>NZ_CP045740.1:3200000-8341671 GCF_009650765.1 Streptomyces sp. SUK 48
GTCGAGCTTCTCCGCGACGGCCCGGCGTTCGGGTTCGGGGAGGTCGGCGAGGAGGAGTTTCGCGACGGCGGCCACGGTGAGGGCGACCGGCCTGCCGATGCGGGAGTACATGCGCACCGGGTAGCGGCTGTCGACCTTGTCGATGTAGAGGACCTCGGGCTCGTCGTACACGGCGAGGTGGACGGTGTGGCCGCACTGTTCGTTCAGCCGTACGAGGTGGGGGTGGGCGATCTCGCGGACGTCCAGGTTCTCCATCGCCTCCTGGGCGAGGGCGAAGAGGCGGGCGCCGAGGCGGTAGCGGTGGTCGGACTGGCGGTAGACCAGGCCGTGTTCGTGCAGGGTGCGCAGCAGCCGCAGGGCGGTGGACTTGTGCACGCCGAGCCGGTCGGCGACCCGGCCGAGGTCGGCGGGGCCCTCGGCGAGCAGCGGCAGGATGCTCAGGGCGCGGTCGACGGTCTGGCTCATGGGGTGTTGGCCTCCTCGGGGCCCGCGCGGTCTGCGTCCAGCCGGGGGCGAGTCGCAGTCTTCCCCATGCGGTGTCGTCCAGGGCGGCGAGCCGGTCGGCATGGGCGCGGGTGGGGGTGGGGCGAGGTCGGTGGCGGCGGTGAGGGTGGCGGCGGCGAGGAGGTGGCCGTACCGCAGGCGTCGGCGGAGGGGGAGGGCGCGGAGGGTGGCGGAGAGGTAGCCGGCGGCGAAGGAGTCTCCGGCGCCGATGGCCGATACGGCGGTGACGGCGGGGCTCGGCTCGAAGGTGCCGGCCGCGTCCGTGGTCCGGGTCGGCTCGAAGATGCCCTGTGCCGGGGCGGGCCGGGGGCCGGTACGGCTGCCCGCCCGCCGGCGGAAGGCCGTCGCACCCCGTGCCCCCTGCTTCACCACCAGCACGCCCGGTTCCGGCAGCATCCTCCTGATCGCCCCCGGTCCCCCGGTCACCCCCCACACCTGTGCCGCCTCGTCCTCGCCCACGAAGACGATGTCCGCCCGGCGGGCCAGTTCCAGCAGCACGCGTGGTCCGTCGGTGTCGTGACGCCAGAGCGCGGGACGGTAGTTGACGTCGAAGGAGACGAGCGGGCGGGCGGGGCGCGGGGACGTGAGGTCCCGCATCAGGGCGCGGCACTCGGCGGAGAGGGCCGCGGTGATGCCCGAGAGGTGCAGGACTCGTCCGGCCAGCACCGCTGTGAGGTCCGTGTTGTCCGGGGACATCGCGGATGCCGCCGAGCCCGCCCGGTAGTACGCCACCTCGTGCGCCCCGAGTCCCGGTCCGCCGCCGTGCGGAAGTAGACGCCGGTCGGCCGGGACGGGTCGCGGCGGACCGCCGACACGTCGACCCCGTACTCCGCGACGCCCGCCACCACGCACTGCCCGAACCCGTCCGCGCCCACCCTGCTCACCCAGCGGGCCGCGTGGCCGAGGGCCGCCATCGCGCAGGCCACGTTGGACTCCGCGCCGCCGACGGCGCGGGAGAAGGCGGGCACGTCGGCCAGGGGGCCGGGCCGGGTGGGGACGAAGGTGGCCATGGATTCGCCCAGTGCGACGACGTCCATTCCCGCACCCCCCCAGCGTCGGCGGTATCACTCCGTTGACCCGTTGTCGGCGAGATGCTAGACAGCAGTGAGCACTGCATGCAATGAGCGTTGCACAGAATGCAACGAACAGAGCACGCGCCGGACGACGAAGGGCTCCCATGGACACCGAAGCGCTCGACCGGCTGGCCGAGGAACGGGTCGACCACCGCTTCAAGGGCCTCCCGCCGGGCGCCCGCGGTCTCACCGTCCGGGAGCTGGCCGCCCAGCGGTGCAACCTGTTCGACGCGGACGGCGGATTCACCACCCCCCTGCTGGTCCTGTCCGCCGAGCGCCTCGCGCACAAC
Source organism: Streptomyces sp. SUK 48 (assembly GCF_009650765.1). NCBI lineage: Bacteria > Bacillati > Actinomycetota > Actinomycetes > Kitasatosporales > Streptomycetaceae > Streptomyces > Streptomyces sp. SUK 48. The sequence continues at coordinate 3,201,868 of NZ_CP045740.1, forward strand.
CTCGCGCTCATGGAGACGTACACCGCCCGCCACGGTCTGGCGTTCGCGCCGCACGGCAAGACCTCCATGGCGCCGCAGCTGTTCCGGCGCCAGATCGAGCACGGCGCGTGGGGCATCACCCTGGCCGTGCCCCACCAGGTGCGCGTCGCGCGGGAGTTCGGCGTGCAGCGGATCTTCCTCGCCAATGAGCTGGTCGACGCCGCGGCCCTGCGCTGGCTCGCCGGTGAGCTCGCCGCCGACCCCGGTTTCCGCTTCGTCTGCTACGTCGACTCGGTGCGCGGTGTGGAGCTGATGGACGCGGCCCTCGCGGGGGCCGCCCGGCCGGTGGACGTGGTCGTGGAGCTGGGCGCGGGCGAACGGGCCCGTACGGGTGTCCGTACGGCGGCGGACGCGCGGGCCGTCGCCGAGGCGGTCGGGCGGGCGCGGGCGCTGCGGCTCGTGGGGGTGGCGGGGTACGAGGCCCAGGTGCCGGACGCCGACCCGGAGCGGGTGCGCGGCTGGCTGGAGCAACTCGTCTCCCTCGCGGTCGGGTTCGACCGGGACGGGCTGTTCGAGGGTGTGGACGAGATCGTCGTCAGCGCCGGTGGCAGCGAGTGGTTCGACGTCGTGGCCGATGTCTTCGCCGCGATCCCCGCGCTGTCCGTCCCCGTGCTCAAGCTGCTGCGCTCCGGTGCGTACGTCTCGCACGACGATGTGCACTACAGCGAGCTCACCCCGTTCAACCGGGTGCCCGGGGAGGGCGCGCTGGAGCCCGCGTTCCGGCTGTGGGCGCAGGTGGTCTCGCGGCCCTCGGCGACGGAGGCGTTCGCGAACGCGGGGAAGCGGGACGTCTCGTACGACCTCGATCTGCCGGTGGCGCGGGTGGTGCGCCAGGACGGTGCCGAGCGGCCGGCGGCCGGGATCGAGGTGACTGCGCTGTCCGACCAACATCTGTGGCTGCGCACCGGTGACGGGGCGGATCTCCGGGTGGGCGACTGGATCGGCTTCGGCCTGTCCCATCCGTGCACCGTCTTCGAGAAGTGGCAGCTCATCCCGGTGGCGCAGGCGGACGGCACGGTGGTCGACTACATCCGCACCTACTTCTGAGGCGGAAAGCTTCTGGAGCGGTCGGGGAGGCCGGCATGGAAGACCTGGTCGTGCGGGACGCCGAGGTGGTCGACGGCGGTGGGGGGCCGTCGTACCGGGCCGATGTGGTCGTCGACGGCGGGCGGATCGTCGCCATCGTCAAGGAGGCCGCGGCGGCCGGCTGCCAACGGCCGCGGGCGATGCGGGAGCTGGACGCCGAGGGGCTGGTCCTCTCCCCCGGGTTCATCGACATGCACGCCCACTCCGACCTCGCGCTGCTGCGCGACCCCGAGCACAGCGCGAAGACCGCGCAGGGGGTCACCCTGGAGGTGATCGGCCAGGACGGGCTGTCGTACGCGCCGGTGGACGAGCGGACGCTGGAGCAGGTGCGCCGGGCGATCGCCGGGTGGAACGGGTACGGCGAGGACATCGACTTCGGGTGGCGCACGGTCGGGGAGTACCTCGACCGGCTGGACCACGGGTTCGAGGGGCGCGGGATCGCCGTGAACGCCGCCTACCTGATCCCGCAGGGCACGGTCCGGGCGCTCGTCATGGGGTGGGAGGACCGGCCCGCGACCGCCGAAGAGCTGGGCCGGATGCGGGAGTTGGTGGCGCAGGGGCTGGAGCAGGGGGCCGTCGGGCTGTCCTCCGGGCTCACCTACACCCCCGGGATGTACGCCGACGACGCCGAACTGACCGAGCTGTGCCGGGTGGTGGCGTCGTACGGCGGCTACTACTGTCCGCACCACCGGTCCTACGGCGCCGGTGCGCTGGACGCCTATGCCGAGATGGTCGCGCTGGCCCGGGCGGCGCACTGCCCGCTGCATCTGGCGCACGCCACCATGAACTTCGGGGTGAACGAGGGGCGGGCCGACGAGCTGACGGCCCTGCTCGACCGCGCCCTGGACGCGGGCGCGGACCTGACCTTCGACACGTACCCCTACACGCCCGGCTGCACCACCCTGGCGGCGCTGCTGCCGAGTTGGGCGGGTGCGGGCGGTCCGGCGCGGGTGCTGGCCCGGCTCGCGGACCCGGTGACGGCCGAGCGCGTCCGGCGGGAGCTGGAGGTGACCGGCTCGGACGGCTGCCACGGGGTGCCGGTGGAGTGGGAGACGGTGGAGGTCTCCGGGGTGACCGATCCGGCGCTCGGCGCGTATGTGGGGCGCACGGTCCGGGAGTTGGCGGCGGCGGGGGGCCGGTCGCCGTGGGAGGTGGCCCGGCGGCTGCTGATCGAGGACCGGCTCGGTACGACCGTCCTCCAGCACGTCGGCCACGAGGACAACGTGCGCGCCCTGATGCGCCACCGCGCCCATACCGGGGGCTCCGACGGCATCCTGCGGGGCGCGAAGCCGCACCCGCGGGCGTACGGCACCTTCCCGCGCTATCTCGGCCACTATGTGCGGGAGTCGGGCGTGCTGTCGCTTCAGGAGTGCGTCGCGCGTCTCACCGCGCGGCCCGCGGCCCGGCTGCGGTTGCCGGACCGGGGCCTGGTGCGCGAGGGGTACCGGGCGGATCTGGTGCTGTTCGACCCGGAGACGGTCGCGTCCGGCGCCACCTTCGAGGCGCCCCGGACGCCGCCGACGGGCATTCCGTACGTCCTGATCGACGGCCGCTTCGTCATCGAGGACGGCGCGCGGACGGACGTACTCGCGGGGCGGTCCGTGCGCCGGACGCAGGTGCCGGCGCCCGGGTGAGCGCCGTACCCGCCGTGCGTCCGCGCCTTACGGCTTGGGCAGGGTGCAGCCGGCCGCGCCGAGGTTCAGCTTGTTGCCGGTGGTGAAGCAGGCCGGGATGCCGTACGTCTCCTCGGCGTAGTTGGTGCCCTTGTGGACGGTGACGTTGCCGTTCGCGTCCACCTCGCACGGGTTGTCGACGGTGCAGCGCTCGCCGTCCTCGTTGCCCGTGTTGTTGACGGCGACGACCTTGCCGGTGCTGGTGTCGATGACCGGGGAGCCGGAGGTGCCGCCGATGGTGTTGCAGCTGGAGGTGTAGCGGATCGAGTCCTTCCAGGTCCAGTCGCCCTCCTTCAGCTGGTTGACGAAGCCGTCGATGTTGCAGCTGTAGGTGGTCTTCCAGTACCCGGAGACGACCTTGATGGCGGTGCCCGCGGTCGGGTGGGTGTCGTTCATGGTGAGCGGGCTGATGCCGTACGAGCTCTTGATCTGCGCGTAGGTGGTGCTGAGGCGGTAGATCGTGACGTCCGTGTCGGTCATCGTGGAGTAGACGACCTGGTTGGCGCGCAGGGTGGCTATCTTGCTGCCGCTCGCGTTCAGCAGGCCGAAGGTACGGCTGGAGGACTGGCCGGTGATGACCTCGCCGGGGTCGGGGAAGCCGGTCTCCAGGCAGTGGCCGTTGGTCAGCACCAGCGCCGGGTCGCTGTCGGCGGAGTTGGGGAAGCGGATGACGGAGCCGGAGCAGTCGCTGAGCGAGACGGTGCCGGCGAAGTTGACGGTGACGGCGGGCGTCTTGGCCTTGGACGCAGGGGAGTCGGCGTGCGTGGCGGCGACCGCGGGAGCCGCGCCGAGCCCGGCCAGGGCCAGGGCGGACAGCGCGGCGAGGAGAGGCTTGTTCATGTGGGGGTCCCCTCTTACGGCGGGGGCGACCGGAGGGATTTCCGGCCGCCCGCTGTGTTGTCATGCGCATTCTCGGCACAGCGGAGGGGCGGGAACAAGACGCCGGATCAGGTCGTAGGGGTTTCCCTGTGCGACGCCTGTGATCAACTCTCTTGATTCCTTGCCGACTTGAGGAGGGGGTGGGCGGGGGTGCATGGCGTGGGTGCGGCCTTTGCCGGAGGGGGAAGTGCGGGGTGGCGTCGGCGCCGGGGTGCGGGCGGTCGGGGGTGGCCGGGCGATGGAGGGCGCGGGGCGGGGTGCCGGTCGGGCCGTGCGGTATGTGGGCCGGGCCGGGTGGTTCTGAGTCGTATGTATGTTCGATAGAGAGGGCGGCGGATTTCCGGGAGGCGTGTGGGTGTCCCGGTGGTCGCGGGGCAATACGGGGCAAAACCGCGTCTCGCGTGGTGGAAAACACCACCCATGAGCGGCCGTGGGGTCCTAAGCTCGCGCGTATGCAGGTGATCCAGTCGACCAAGCTCGCCAACGTCTGTTACGAGATCCGGGGCCCGGTTCTCGAGGAGGCCATGCGGCTCGAGGCGGCGGGACACCGCATCCTCAAGCTCAATACGGGCAACCCCGCGGCGTTCGGTTTCGAGTGCCCGCCGGAGATCCTGGAGGACATCCTCCGCAACGTCTCCACGGCCCACGGATACGGCGACGCCAAGGGGCTGCTGGCCGCCCGGCGCGCGGTCGTCATGCACAACCAGACCCTCGGCATCGACACGGACGTCGAGCACGTCTTCATCGGCAACGGCGTCTCCGAGCTGATCGTGATGGCGATGCAGGGCCTGCTGGACGACGGCGACGAGGTCCTCGTACCGGCGCCAGACTACCCGCTGTGGACGGCCGCGGTCTCCCTGTCCGGCGGCACGCCGGTGCACTACCGGTGCGACGAGCAGTCCGACTGGATGCCCGACCTCGCCGACATCGAGCGCAAGGTCAGCGACCGCACCAAGGCGATCGTCATCATCAACCCGAACAACCCCACGGGCGCGGTCTACGACGAGGCCATGCTCAAGGGGCTGACGGACATCGCCCGCCGCCACAACCTGCTGGTCTGCTCCGACGAGATCTACGACAAGATCCTGTACGACGGCGCCACGCACACCCCGACCGCCAAGATCGCCCCCGATCTGCTGACGCTGACCTTCAACGGCATGTCGAAGGCGTACCGGGTGGCCGGCTACCGGGTGGGCTGGATGTCGATCTCCGGACCGCGCGCCCACGCCGACTCCTACATCGAGGGCCTGACGATCCTGGCGAACATGCGGCTGTGCGCCAACATGCCGGGGCAGCACGGCGTGGTCGCCGCGCTGAGCGGACGCCAGACGATCCAGGACCTGGTGCTGCCGGGCGGCCGGCTCAAGGAGCAGATGGACACGGCGTACGAGCTGCTGACGCAGATCCCCGGCGTGAGCTGCGTCCGGCCGAAGGGCGCGCTGTACCTCTTCCCGCGGCTCGACCCGCAGGTGTTCAAGATCCGGGACGACCGGCAGATGGTCCTCGACCTGCTGCGCCAGGAGAAAATCATGGTGGTGCAGGGCACGGGCTTCAACTGGCCCGAGCCGGACCACTTCCGCGTGGTCACCCTGCCGAACGTCGGGGACCTGAAGGACGCGGTGACGCGGATCGGGACCTTCCTGGACGGCTACGGGCAGCCGTAGACGGGAGCCGCCCTGGACGGCGGTCCGGACGGCGGTCCGTAGTCGACGCGCTTCAATCTGTGACCCGACTCAACTTTAGACGAAATCCAAGCTAGGATGGTTTCCTGCCAGAGCACAGGAGGCCGTCCCATGTACGAACCGATCCGCACCAAGTCGGTCCACAGCACGACGGCCGGCACCTCCGACTTCCCCCACCGCTCGCGCGAGGAAGAGCTGGACATCCAGCTCGCCGGGCATCTGTCGGCGCTGCTCGCGGTCACCGACGAGCTGCGCGCGCAGGCCCCCTCGGCCGACCTGGACACGGCCGCGGACCGGCTGGTGGCGCAGGTGTGCCGGCTGCGCGGGAGCAAGCCGCAGCGGGCGAAGCCGGGCGCCGCCCCCGGGGATCCGGCGGCCCTGCACCGCCGCGCCCACACCCTGGCCGGGCGCGCCCTGGTGGTCGCCGCCTCCCGCGCGGACACCGCGGTGGCGATCCTGGCCGCCGAGCGCATGGACGCCCACGCGGCCGCGCCGGCCGCGCCGGCCGCCGGCCCGAGGGAACTCACCGCCACCGGCTGATCCCGGGCACCCCTGATCGGCCCCGGTCCGCGCGCACCCGCAGCGACGCGCGGACCGGGTGCCCCGCACGCGTCGCAGTGCCGGGGCCGACCCGTCACCCGGCGTTCCCCGGCCGCGCCCGGGAAGGCGGAGTTCCGGGAGGACCCCTCGCCTGGTGATGGCGGGGCCGTACGGCGTGGGCGCGCTGCTCGCCCCGCCGGAGCGGCCGGTGCCGCCCGGCTTCCCGAGCCCGTCGGACCAACTGGCTTACATCCGGGCCGATTTGGCGAAGCTGGAGGGGTGTCTCGCGGGCGTCGAGCTGCCGTCGGAAGCCGCGGCCGTACTCGGCGGACCGACCGGGCTGCTGGGCGCGCTGCTGGCGCCCGGCTGGGCCGCCGAGTGCCCTCGCCCGGGACCCGGAGGGGGTGTAGGCCGTCGCCCGGACGGTACGGCAGGACGTGCCGGAGACGGTGGACGCCTTGGACGCCTTCGCGCGGGCCCGCTGGTGGACCCGGCTGACCCCGGGCGCGGAGCCGCCGGAGCGGCGTCGGGAGCGCCGGCCGGGTCGGCCGGCGGAGGAGGCCGAGCGGCCGGCGTCGGCGCTGCGGGACGCGGAGGCGCGGCAGCGGGAGGCGCGGAGGCGGGAGTCGCACACGCGGTATCTGGAGGACCGCCGGCGGCAGCGCACCGGAGGGCCGGGAACGCCCGAGGGCCCCGCACGCCGTTGTGCGGGGCCCTCAGCGGGTTTCCGCGGCCGGCCTTCGTGACGACTATTGCTGGTCAGGGCTAGTCGGACCGGCCGCGGAGCTTGTCGGGGCTCAGCCCAGGCGCTCCACCAGCGCGCGGTACTGGTCCCACAGCTCCTTCGGGGTGTGCTCGCCGAAGGTGTCGAGGTGGCCGGGCACCAGCGCGGCCTCCTCGCGCCAGACCTCCTTGTCGACCGTGAGCAGGAAGTCGAGGTCGGAGTCGGACAGTTCGAGCCCGTCGGTGTCCAGCGCCTCCTTGGTCGGCAGCACGCCGATCGGCGTCTCGACGCCCGCGGCCCTGCCGTCCAGGCGCTCCACGATCCACTTCAGGACGCGGGCGTTCTCACCGAAGCCGGGCCAGACGAACTTGCCCTCGTCGTTCTTGCGGAACCAGTTGACGTAGTAGATCTTCGGCAGCTTGGACTGGTCCTTGTCCTTGGCCACGTTGATCCAGTGCGCCATGTAGTCGCCCATGTTGTAGCCGCAGAACGGCAGCATGGCGAACGGGTCGCGGCGCAGCTCGCCGACCTTGCCCTCGGCCGCGGCGGTCTTCTCGGAGGCCACGTTGGCGCCGAGGAAGACGCCGTGGTCCCAGTCGAAGGACTCGGTGACCAGCGGCACCGCGCTGGCGCGCCGGCCGCCGAAGAGGATCGCGGAGATCGGCACGCCCTTGGGGTCCTCCCACTCGGGCGCGATGATCGGGCACTGCGACGCGGGCACGGTGAAGCGGGCGTTGGGGTGGGCGGCGGGGGCCTCGGCGCCCGGCGTCCAGTCGTTGCCCTTCCAGTCCGTCAGGTGGGCGGGGGTCTCCTCGGTCATGCCCTCCCACCAGACGTCGCCGTCGTCGGTGAGCGCCACGTTGGTGAAGACGGCGTTGCCCCACAGGGTCTTCATCGCGTTGGCGTTGGTGTGCTCGCCGGTGCCGGGCGCGACGCCGAAGAAGCCCGCCTCGGGGTTGATCGCGTACAGGCGGCCGTCCTCGCCGAAGCGCATCCAGGCGATGTCGTCGCCGATGGTCTCCACGGTCCAGCCGGAGACGGTGGGCTCCAGCATGGCGAGGTTGGTCTTGCCGCAGGCGCTCGGGAACGCGGCGGCCACGTACTTGGACTCGCCCTGCGGCGGGGTGAGCTTGAGGATCAGCATGTGCTCGGCGAGCCAGCCCTCGTCACGCGCCATGACGGAGGCGATACGCAGCGCGTAGCACTTCTTGCCGAGCAGGGCGTTGCCGCCGTAGCCCGAGCCGTACGACCAGATCTCGCGCGCCTCGGGGAAGTGGGAGATGAACTTGGTCTGGCTGCACGGCCACGGCACGTCGGCCTGGCCCGGCTCCAGCGGGGCGCCCACGGTGTGGACGGCCTTGACGAAGAAGCCGTCCTCGCCCAGCTCGTCCAGGACGGCCTGGCCCATGCGCGTCATCGTGCGCATGGAGACGGCGACGTAGGCGGAGTCGGTGATCTCGACGCCGAGCGCGGACAGCGGGGAGCCGAGCGGGCCCATGCAGAACGGGACGACGTACAGGGTGCGGCCGCGCATGGAGCCGCGGAACAGGCCCTTGTCGCCGGCGAAGATCTCCCGCATCTCGGCGGGGGCCTTCCAGTTGTTGGTCGGGCCCGCGTCCTCCTCCTTCTCGGAGCAGATGAAGGTGCGGTCCTCGACGCGCGCCACGTCGGTCGGGTCGGAGGCGGCGAGGTAGGAGTGCGGGCGCTTGACCGGGTCGAGCTTCTTGAAGGTGCCCTTGGCCACGAGCTCCTCGCACAGGCGCTCGTACTCGGCCTCGGATCCGTCACACCAGACCACGTTGTCCGGCTGCGTCAGTTCGGCGATCTCGTCGACCCACGAGATCAGTTCCTGGTGGCGGGTGGGAACGCTGGTAGCCGAGTTGTCGCGCGCCACGGTTGCTCCTAAGTGAGGGATTTTGTCCTTGTTGCCCCGTGGGGGCTGCGACCCGGACGCTTCGCTGACGCTCATCCGGTGCCGACTGCACTCATTTGATCATCCGCCCGGTCCGCCCATCTGTCCAGGGGGTCTCACAGGTGAGCGAAGTGAGGTGAGCCACGCTTCCAGCGGCGTTTGCATTTTCTTTGCGTCTGTCTGGATTTCAGCTGAACGTCTTTTTGCGCTCACCCGACCAAGGCACGCCCCTCACATCCGATTTACGGAGGCGTAGGTACCATGCGGCGCATGACTGCGTCCGTCCCCGACGCGCCCAAGGACACGCCGGCCGGCGGCCGCGGTCCCCTGGCGCTCTCCCTGCCGCACCCGATCAAGCCGAGGCTGCGCGGCTGGCTGCATCTCGGCATGTTCCCGGCCGTACTCGTCGCGGGTCTCGTCCTCACCGCCCTGGCCGACTCGACCCGAGGCCGTATCGCCTGCGGGATCTACGTCCTCACGGCCTGCCTGCTGTTCGGCGTCAGCGCGCTGTACCACCGGGGCAACTGGGGCCCGCGGATGGACGGCCTGCTGCGCCGGCTCGACCACGCCAACATCTTCCTGATCATCGCGGGCACCTACACCCCGCTGACGATGCTGCTGCTGCCCGGCGCCAAGGGCCAGTGGCTGCTGTGGGGCATCTGGGCCGCGGCGGCGGCCGGGATCGTCTTCCGGGTCTTCTGGGTCGGCGCCCCGCGCTGGCTCTACACGCCCTGCTACATCGCGATGGGCTGGGCGGCCGTCTTCTTCCTGCCCGACTTCCTGCGCACGGGCGGCATCGCCGTCCTGGTCCTGGTGATCGTCGGCGGGCTGCTCTACAGCGCGGGCGGCGTCGTCTACGGCTTCAAGCGGCCGAACCCGTCACCGCGCTGGTTCGGCTTCCACGAGGTCTTCCACTCCTTCACGCTCGCGGCGTTCGTCGTGCACTACGTGGGGATCTCGCTGGTGGCGTACCAGCACGCGTGACCCCGTCCGCTTCCGCGGCCACGGCTCATCCGAGCCGTGGCCGTTTTTCATGCCGGGAGAGACATGGCCGCCCCGGCCGCCGTCGCCGATGCCGCCGCCGCTGATGCCGGTGCCGCTGCCGGTCCCGGAGAATGACCGGTATGACGGCCGCACGCCCCACCAGCACCTCCCCCGCCCGCGCCGGCACCGAAGGCCCCCGCCCCGGTCTGCGGGAGCGCAAGAAGATCAAGACGCGGGAGGCGATCCGCAGGGCGACGTACGCCCTGGTCGAGGAGCAGGGGTACGACGCCACGACGATCGACCGGATCGCCGACCGGGCGGAGGTGTCGCCGTCGACGGTCCTCCGGTACTTCCCGGCCAAGGAGGACATCGTCCTCACCGACGAGTTCGACGCGATGATCCTGGCGGAGATCGGGCGGCGGCCCGCGCAAGAGCCGTGGACCGACACCGTCCGGCACGCGCTGCGGCACGCGGTCCGGGCCGGTCTGGAGGAGGACCCGGAGCTCTCCCGGCTGCGCACCCGCCTGATGGTCGAGGTCCCGGCGGTGCGCTCGCGGATGACGGAGAGCATGTCGGCGACCGGCCACCTGCTGTGCCGGGCCGTCGCCGAGCGCACCGGCCGCGACCCCGGCGACCTGGCGGTGCGGGTCTACGTCATGTCGCTGATCGGCGGTCTGCTGGAGACCCTCGTGTACTGGGCCGAGCACGGCCACCGGGACGACCCGCGAGACCTCGTCGACCGCGCCCTGGACGTCCTGGAGCACGGTCCGCCGGGCGCCGGAGACCAGTGAGACCGCTCGCTCCCGGCGTGCCATGCTGACGAGGTGAACGGAACCGAGATCCGCGTCGAAGTCGCCCCCGAGCTGCACCTGTTCGTCCCGTCGGCCCGGCGCGCGGGCGCCACCGCGCTCGGCACCGACGGCGTCTCGACGCTCGGTCATGTCATCGAGTCCCTCGGGGTGCCGCTGACCGAGGTCGGCGCGCTGCTCGTGGACGGCCGCGAGGTTCCGGTCTCGCACATCCCGCGCGCGGGCGAGAGCGTGCGCGTGCGGGCGGTGGCGCGCCCCCAGCGGGTGCCCGGCGCGCCGCTCCGCTTCCTCCTCGACGTCCACCTCGGCACCCTGGCCCGCCGGCTGCGGCTGCTCGGCGTCGACACGGCGTACGAGTCCACCGACATCGGCGATCCGGCGCTGGCGGCGCGCTCGGCGGCCGAGCGGCGGGTGATGCTCAGCCGCGACCGGGGGCTGCTGCGCCGCCGCGAGCTGTGGGCCGGGGCCTACGTCTACAGCACCCAGCCGGAGGAGCAGCTCCGGGACGTCCTCGGCCGGTTCGCCCCCGAACTGCGCCCCTGGACCCGCTGCACGGCCTGCAACGGGCTGCTGCGGGCCGCCACCAAGGAGGAGGTCGCCGACCAGCTCAAGGGCGGCACCGAGCGGTCGTACGACGTCTTCGCGCAGTGTGCGTCCTGCGGGCGCGCGTACTGGAAGGGGGCGCATCACGACCAGCTGGAGGCGGTCGTGGAGCGGGCGTTGAGCATGCGTGCTCAGGGGAGCGCTCAGGACGGCTGAGAGCGGTCGAGCGGCCGGGCCGTTCCGGCGGGCCCCCGGAGGGCATCGCGACGCTGGCGCCGAGGGGGGTGATCCTCAGCGGCGCGTGACGCCCTCCCGTCCTCCCGTTCTCCCGCCGGGTTCAGTGGCTTTCGAGGGTGGTGCGGAGCCGGTCCGGGTCGGTGGTCGGGGCGTCGCAGGTGAAGTCGCGGCAGACGTAGGCGGCCGCCTGTCCGGAGACGAGCGGGCGGCCGGCGAGCAGCGGGAACTCCTCGCTGTCCGGGGTGCCGACGGCGACGACCGCGCCCGGGGCGGTTGCCAGAAGTGCCGTACGGTGCAGGGCGGTCGTGGCCGGGTCGGTGAGGGACGGGCCGACGACCGCGATCTCCCGGGGCCCGTCGAGCAGCGCCTCCGCGACCGCGAGCCCCCACCCGATGAAACGGGGCACGCGCGGGCCGAGGGCTCCCACGACGCCCAACGCCCGCTCGGCGGCGGTCCGGTGGACCTCGGAGCCGGTCTGGGCGGCGTATCCGAGCAGCGCGCCCGCGGCGGCCGACCAGCCGGAGGGGGTGGCGTTGTCGGTGGGGTCCTGGGGGCGGCGGATGAGCCGTTCGGCGTCGGCCGCGGTGTCGTAGAGCGCGCCGGTCTCCGGATCGGTGAAGCGGGCGAGCACATGGCCGACGAGCAGTCCGGCGAAGTCCAGCCAGACGCCCTCGCCGGTCACGGAGGCGAGCGCGAGGAAGCCCTCGGCGACGTCCGCGTAGTCCTCCAGGACACCGGAGTTGGCGCCGGCGCGGCCGTCCTTGCTGGTGCGGGTGAGCCGGGTGTGCTCATCCAGATGCACCCGCACGAGCAGGTCGGCGGCGCCGAGGGCGGCCTCGGTGAGGTCGGGGCGGTCGAAGTAGGCGCCGGTCTCGGCGAGCGCGGCGATCGCGAGCCCGTTCCAGGCGGCCACCACCTTGTCGTCCCGGCCGGGCGCGGGCCGCCGCGCGCGGGCGCCGAGCAGCCGCCGCTTGACGGAGGCGATCTTCTCGGCGTCGAACACGCCCTCGTCCTGCGGGAGTTGCAGGACGGACTGGCCGTGCTCGAAGGTGCCCTCCTCGGTGACCCCGAAGAACTGCGCGGCGAGCTGGGCGTCGGCCTCGCCGAGTACGCCGGTCAGCTGCTCCGGCGTCCAGACGTAGTACGCCCCCTCGACATGCCGCCCGCTCCCGTCGTCGCTGTCGGCGTCGAGGGCGGAGGCGAACCCCCCTTCAGCCGTGCGCAGTTCACGGACCATGAAGTCGGCGGTCTCCAGGGCGACCCGGCGGGCGAGTTCGGATCCGGTGGCCCGCCACAGGTGCGCGTACACCCGGCACAGCAGGGCGTTGTCGTACAGCATCTTCTCGAAGTGCGGCACGACCCAGTCGCGGTCCACGGAGTAACGGGCGAATCCGCCGCCGAGCTGGTCGTAGAGCCCGCCGCGAGCCATCCGCTCACCGGTGTCCTGGGCCATCTGGAGCGCGCCCTCGGCGCCGGTGCGCGCGTGGTGGCGCAGCAGGAACTCCAGCACCATGGACGGCGGGAACTTGGGCGCGCCGCCGAATCCGCCGCGCTGCGCGTCGTACTCGCGGGTCAGCCCGAGCAGCGCCTGGGCGAGTTCCTGCTCGCCGGGCGGCCGGGCCCCCTGGTGGCCGATCTCCCGCTGCGCCAGATCCCGCACGATCTTCCCGGCGACCTCCCCGACCTCGTCCCGCCGGGTGCTCCACGCCTGCCGGACCCCCTCCAGCACCTGCCGGAAGGACGGCATCCCGTGCCGGGGCTCGGGCGGGAAGTAGGTGCCGAAGTAGAACGGCTCGGCGTCCGGCGTGAGGAACACGGTCATCGGCCACCCGCCCTGCCCGGTGGCGGCCTGCACGGCCTCCATGTACACGGCATCGACATCCGGCCGCTCCTCGCGGTCGACCTTGACGCTGACGAAGTGCGCGTTGAGGAAGTCGGCGGTGTCCTGGTCCTCGAAGGATTCGTGGGCCATGACGTGACACCAGTGGCAGGCCGAGTAGCCCACCGACAGCAGCACGGGCACATCCCGCCGCCGGGCCTCCTCGAACGCCTCCGGCGTCCAGGGCCACCAGTCGACCGGATTGTCAGCATGCTGCAGCAGATAAGGCGAGGTCACACCAGCCAACCGGTTCATACGGTCCAGCCTCTCACAGCACCTGGCACGACCGGCGAAACCCTCACGGGCCCCTCTCGTGTGGCCGAATTGCACTGGTGAGCCATCACGTGGCGGGCGGCCCCTCGCCCTCCCGAGTCAGGCGACCTGGCACCTCGCAACAGTAGGCTGGGCGCAGCGGAAACGGCGAGATGTTCACCGGCACGGTGAAGGCCACCGCGCCTTTCTCCGTCACGGTCGATCTCGGGCTCTTGTAAGGCACCGAGAAGCCGCCCCGCTGTCGACGCTTGACCATCCGCACCCGCCTCTGCGGCAGACAAGGCGAGGTCACACCAGCTGGCGCGGCAGCGGCGGTGCCGCCCTCACGTCTTCAGCCCCCGGTCTCCGAGCCGCCGCGCCAGCTGCCGGGGAGGCGGTAGAGGGCGTGCCGCTCCAGGCGTTCCCAGCGCGGTGGGGCGCTTTCGGCGCGGTCGTCGCGGGCGGCCGTGCTCCTTCTGCCGGCGGCCCGGGCGAGCAGCACCACGGTGAGGGCCGCGAGTTCGTCGTCCGTGATCCGTCCGCCGCGTTCGACGCGTACCACCGCGTTCGGCGTGTTCATCGTGTTCATCGTGTTCGGCACGGTCTTCATGGGAGCAACTCCACTGCGGAGTAGATGAGTTCACTGGGGCGGGTTGCCGTGCTTGCGTGCCGGGAGGTCGGCGTGCTTGGTGCGCAGCATGCGCAGGGAGCGGATCAGCACCCGGCGCGTGTCGGCGGGATCGATCACGTCGTCGACCAGGCCCCGCTCGGCGGCGTAGTACGGGTGCATCAGTTCGGCCTTGTACTCCTTGATCATGTGGGCGCGCATCACGTCGGGGTCGGCGGCCTCCGCTATCCGGCGGCGGAAGACGACCTTGGCAGCGCCCTCGGCGCCCATCACCGCGATCTCGTTGGTGGGCCACGCATAGGACAGGTCCGCGCCCACGGAACGCGAGTCCATGACGATGTAGGCGCCGCCGTACGCCTTGCGCAGGATCAGCTGGACGCGCGGCACGGTGGCGTTGCAGTACGCGTACAGGAGCTTGGCGCCGTGCCGGATGATGCCGCCGTGTTCCTGGTCGACGCCGGGCAGGAAGCCGGGGACGTCGAGGAGCGTCACGAGGGGGATGTTGAAGGCGTCGCACAGCTGGACGAAGCGAGCGGCCTTGTCGGAGGCGTTGATGTCGAGGACGCCGGCCAGCGAGCGGGGCTGGTTGGCCACGATGCCGACGACCTGGCCGTCGAGGCGGGCCAGGGCGACGATGATGTTGGTGGCCCAACGCTCATGGATCTCCAGGTAGTCACCGTCGTCGGCGATCGACTCGATCACCGCGCGCATGTCGTAGGGGCGGTTGCCGTCCGCGGGAACCAGGTCGAGGAGTTCCTCGCAGCGGCGGTCGGCCGGGTCGTCGGTCGCCGCGGCCGGCGGCCTCTCGCGGTTGTTCTGCGGGAGGAGGGACAGCAGGTAGCGGACCTCGGCGAGGCAGGTCTCCTCGTCGTCGTACGCGAAGTGGCTCACGCCGGACGTCCGCGTGTGGACGTCCGCGCCGCCGAGGCCGTTCTGGCTGATCTCCTCGCCCGTCACCGCGTTGACCACGTCCGGGCCGGTGATGAACATCTGCGAGGTGTCGCGGACCATGAACACGAAGTCCGTCAACGCCGGGCTGTAGGCGGCACCGCCCGCGCACGGGCCGAGCATCACCGATATCTGGGGGACGACGCCGGAGGCCCTGGTGTTGCGGATGAAGATGCCGCCGTAGCCGGCGAGGGCCGAGACGCCCTCCTGGATGCGGGCGCCGGCCCCGTCGTTCAGCGACACCAGCGGCGCGCCCTCCGCCAGCGCCATGTCCATGATTTTGTGGATCTTCTCCGCGTGCGCCTCGCCCAGCGCCCCGCCGAAGATGCGGAAGTCATGCGCGTAGACGAACACCAGCCGGCCGAACACCGTGCCCCAGCCGGTGATCACACCGTCGGTCAGGGGCCTCCGGGCCTCCAGGCCGAAGCCGGTCGCGCGGTGCCGGCGCAGCTGGCCCACCTCGTGGAAGCTGTCCTCGTCCAGCAGCAGGGCGATGCGTTCGCGGGCGGTCAGCTTTCCCTTGGCGTGCTGGGCCTCGGTCGCCCTCTCGTCCGGCCCGGCCAGCGCGTGGGCGCGCAGCCCGTGCAGTTCGGCCACTCGGCCGCGTGCGTCGGCGGGGGCCGGCGGCGGGTCGTTCTCGACAGCGGGCCGCGTCACGTTGTCCTCCCTCGTCGGGGATGGTGATGGAGTGGAAGCCGTGCGACGGCGAGTTCCTGGGTGTCAGCCAAGGACATCGGCGGCGAAGCCCGCCACGACGTTCGCGACCTCGCCGGGCGCCCGGAAGTTCGCCATGTGCCCCTGCCGGGGCATGATCACCGTTCCGCGGACCCGGGGCAGCACCTTCGCCAACGCGTCGAGCCGCGCGCGCAGATGGGCCGGGCTGCGCTCGCCGCCCAGCAGCAGCACCGGAACGTCGAGCGAGGCGTAGCGGTCCAGGCCCACGCCGAGCGCCTCGATGGCCTCGTCGTCCCGGATCTGCGCCTCGGCCTGCATGCCGAGGATCTGCCGGAACGGCGGCAACGTCCGCATGAGCAGGACCGACCGCCGGGACATCCCGACGATCCGCTGGAGATGGGTGGCCATCGCCTGCTCCGGCTTGCCCTCGTCGAGCTGGGCCCTGGCCAGGCGCAGCGCCGCACCGCCGAGCGGGCGGTCGACGGCCACCGGCGGCTCGTACAGCAGCAGTCCGGCACAGGCCCGCGGCGCGGCCAGGGCCGCCTCCAGGGCCACCACCGCGCCGGACGAGTGGCCCACGAGCAGCACCGGTTCGCCGACGGTCGTGGCGAGAGCGGCGACGTCCTCGGTCTCCGCCGCGATCGAGTGCGGGGAAGGGCCCCGGTCGCTGACGCCGTAGCCGCGCCGCTCCAGGCACAACACCCGGTAGTCGTCGGCGAGTTGCGCGGCGACGAACTCCCATGAGGTCGCCGTGCTGGCACCCCCGTGCACGATGAGGATCGCCGGTCCCTTCCCGCGGTCGGTCGCCACGAGGCGGGTGCCGTCGGCGGATTCGAGTTCGACGCGCCGAGCCGGTGTCGTCTGCAAGCCGTCCATGTACCGATCCACTTCCGTCGGGTACTTACCGGCGCACCGCCTGCCGGCTTCCTGAGATCAGTCTGGGTGACAGCAGTTCCATGAGCCGCTCACTCCGGTCATCCCGGAGCCGGAGTTCGGTCGCGGCCGCGTTGTCCGCGAGGTGCCGCGGGCTACGGGTGCCGGGGATGGGGACGATCCACGGGCCGCGTGCGAGCAGCCAGGCCAGGGCGGCCTGGGCCAGGGAGACCCCCGTGCCGGCCAGCGCTTCCTCGGCCCGGGCGACGATACGCCGGTTGGCCCGGAAGTTGTCGCCCTGGAACCGCGGGTGGTTGCGCCGGTAGTCGCCCTCCCCCAGATCCTCGGGGTCGACGAGGCATCCCGTCAGGAACCCCTTGCCGAGCGGGGTGTGCGCGACGAGTCCGACGCCTGCCGCGGTGGCCGCCGGGAGGACGTCGTCCTCGATGTGTCTCTCCCACAGCGAGTACTCGCTCTCCAGCGCCGTGACCGGATGGACGGCGTGGGCCCGGCGCAGCTCGTCCGCGGAAGTCTCGCAGAGCCCGACGTGCCGGATCTTTCCCTCGGTCACCAGTTCCCCGAGGGCGCCGACGCTCTCCTCCACGGGGACACGTGGGTCGACACGTCCCAGGTAGTAGATGTCGATGTGATCCGTTCCCAGGCGGCGCAGCGATGCCGCGCAGGCGCTCTTCAGGGTGTGCGGGCGGCCGTCGACGACGGTCGGCGGCCCTCCCGCGACCCGGGGGCGCAGTCCGGTGCGGGTGGCGAGGACGGCCTCCTCCCGGCGCCCGGCCAGGGCCCTGCCGAGGAGTTCCTCGTTCGTGCCGTCGGCGTAGAAGTCGGCGGTGTCGAACAGGGTGACGCCGAGGTCGAGCGCGCCGCGGACGGTGTTCGCGCACTCGCCGCGGTCCACGGGGCCGTATCCGCCGGTGAGGGCCAGACAGCCGAGTCCGACGGCCGAGACCCGCGGCCCGTTCCTCCCGAGGGTGCGGTACCTCATCGCACGAGCTCCTCGACCCTCGTCACGACGTCCAGCGGCGAGGGCTGTGCGGCGATCTCCGCCCGCAGCCGCTCGGCGCCCTCCCGGAAGGACGGCTTCTCCAGCAGTCCCGAGACCTCGGCCCGGGTCTCCTCCGTCCCCTCCGGCACCTCCTCGATCAGCAGGTGCCGTCCGGCGCCGGCCGCCGCGACCCGGGCGGCCATCGCGGCGTTGTGCGGATGGTTCGTGATCATCAGCTGGGGTACGCCGAGGGCGGCGGCGGCCATGGTGGTGCCCGGCCCCGCGTGGTGGACGACGGCCGCGCAGGACGGCAGCACCGCGTTCATCGGCACGCCGACCGCCGTCCTGACCCCGGGGGGCTGCTCGCCGAGCAGGTCGCGCAGGGTCTCGCTGAGGACGAGGACCAGTTCGACGTCCAGGGCGAGTATCGCCTCGATGGTGCGGCGGATGAAGCCGACCAGGGCGGGGCCTTCCCATTCGGCGGTGGTGTGCCCCCAGGTCATGCAGACGCGGGGTCGCGCCGGTGGCTCGTTCAGCCAGGCGGGCAGCTCGCCGGGGCCGTTGTACGGCACGTACCGCATGTTCAGCACCCGTGCGTCCGGCGCCCAGGGGTACTGCACACTGGGCGGGCTCGGGTCGAGCCAGGCGGTGGGCTCCGGGCGCGGCGCGACGCCGAACCGTTCGAAGAGCGGCGGGAACTCGGGGACGAGGTCGGTCCCGTAGCTCGTGTCGACCCGCAACTGCCCCGGATAGCCGAGCAGATAGCGCACGTTGGGCAGGCCGAGCGCCTCGGCCGCCACCGGACCGGCGAACTGCGTTCCGTCGTGCACGACGACGTCGGCCCGCCAGTCCCGCCCGAACGCCACCAGGTCGTCCAGCTGGGCATCGGCCATCAGCGAGGCGAACAGTCCGATCTTGCGGAAGTAGTCGCGCTGCCGCTCGCTGAGGCGTTCGGGGTGGGCGGGCCAGTCCTCGGGCCATGCCTCCCGCCGCGGCTCCGCGTGGCGCGTTCCCTTGGGCGGGGTGAAGTTCACGCCCGCGCGCCGGAACGCCTCGGCCGGGTCGGGTCCGACGGGTACCGCCGGCAGCCCGGTCCGCAGCACCACGTCGGTCAGGGACGGCATGGCGGCGACGCGCACCTCGTGCCCCGCCATGGCGCAGGCCCAGGCGAACGGCACGATCGGGTAGTAGTGCGGCACCCAGGGAAAGGGCGTGATCAGGACGCGCATGACAGGGCCCCTTCGCTGCGGTGGTCTCCGGGGGCGACCCGGCGGGCCAGGGACTCGACCACCGCCGCGGGCGACGGCAGTGCGGCGATCTCCTCGCGCAGCCGAATCGCGGCGGCGCGGTGGCCGGGATCGGTGAGCAGGGCGGAGACGTGCTCCCTGATCTCCGTCACGCCCGCGGCTCCGTCGGAGATCTCGTCGACCCTGAGATGACGGCCGGCGCCGGTGCCCGCGACCCGGAACCCGGGCAGGGCGTAGTGCGGCGGTGTGGTGATCGCCAGCTGGGGCACGCCCAGCGCGGACGCGGTCATGGCGGTTCCGGCGCCGCCGTGGTGGACGACGGCCGCGCAGGTCGCCAGCACGAGCCCGAGCGGCGTGGACAGCACCGTGTGTACGCCGTCGGGCTGCTCGCCCAGCAGCTCCCGGAGCTTGGGATTGATCACCAGGACCGGCTCGACGTCCAGGCCGGACAGCGCGTCGAGGGTCTGCCGGAGCAGCCCCAGCATCCGGGTCCCGGACAGCTCCGCCTCGGTGAACCCCCAGGTGACGCAGACCCGTGGGCGAGCCGGTGCCGCGTGCAGCCAGCCGGGGACCGTCGCCGTGCCGTTGTACGGGACGAAGCGCATGGCGAGGACGTCGGCGTCCGGCGGGTAGGGGTACTGGACGCTCGGCGGGCAGGGGTCGATCCAGACGTCCGGCTCGATACGCGGGACGAGACCGCGTTTGGTGAACAACTCCGCGTATTCCGGGACGGGTTCGGCGGAGTAGGCCGTGTCCACCCGGAGCATGCCCGGTGTGCCCAGCAGATAGCGGGCGGTCGGGGTGCCGGTCAGCGCGGCGGCGACCGGCGCCGCGAACTGGGTGCTGTCGTGGACCAGGACATCGGGTTGCCAGTCCCTGATGACCGCGGCGAGGTCCTCGACCTGGGAGTCGCCGATCACCGAGGCGAACAGCCCGATACGGCTGACGGCCTGGCGCTGGGCGTCGCTCAGCCGCTCCGGGTGGGCGGGCCAGTCCTGTGGCCAGGGGCTCAGCGTGTCCTGGGCGGCGTCGTCGCGTCCGCCGTCCTCGCCGGCGGCGCGGCGGGGCCGCGGGGGCTTGTGCCGGGGATCGATGCCCGCGCGCTCGAACGCCTCCGCCGGACCACCGGCGGGACCGATCGGTACCGCGGTCAGGCCCGACTCCAGGACCGCGGGCATCATGGTCGGCATGGTCGCCACCCGCACCTCGTGCCCGGCGAGCCGGCAGGCCCAGCCGAACGGCACGATGGCCAGATAGTGGGACGTCCATGGGAACATCGTGACGAGAACGCGCATCCGCCTCCCCTTACGGCGCGGTCTGATGGGTCCGGCCGAGCGTGTACGGCGGTGTTCGACGTCGGCTCGAATACCGGTGGACGGACGGCGGGAGACGGGAGCGGCCGGGGGTTCGGGGCGGTCGTCGAGCGAGACTCCAGGGAGCCTGTCTTCAATCGCGGCATGAGAATCCTAGTGACGGCCTCCTGTTCGGAGGGGCTCGTGCTGCCGCTGGTCCCGATCGCGTGGGCGCTCAGGTCGGCGGGCCACGAGGTGCTCGTGACGGCGCCGGCGAACATGGCCGGTGTCATCACCGACGCGGGGCTCCCCTTCGCCGAGTGCCATCCCGCCGTCGAGATGCCCGAGGTGCTGTCGTACGACCGTGAAGGCAACGCGGTGCCCATGCCGCGCGGTGAGGAGAACCTGCTGCCGCACATCGGCCGGGGCTACGCCCGGCTGGCCGTCCGGCTCCTCGACGGGGTCCGGGCCCTCGCCGGGCGATGGCGGCCCGACCTGATCGTCACCGAGACCTACGGCTTCGTCGGACCGCTGATCGCCGCCGAACTGTCCCTCCCCTGGGTCGAGCAGGGCATGCGGCTCAGCTCACCGCCGTCCATCACCCGGGCCGGCGTCGACGAACTGCGCCCGGAACTGGCGGCGTCGGGGCGCGCCGATCTGCCCCCCGCCCTGCTCTCCCTGGACCTGTGCCCGCCCGGACTGCGTCCGCAGGACCGCCCGGGCTCCCTGCGTATGCGGTTCGTTCCCTACAACGGGCGGATGGAGAACCTGCCCGGCTGGGTGCTCGTGCCGCGGGAACGTCCTCGCGTGTGCCTGACGTTCGGGACCCGGGTGCCGCTCAACCGGTCGCCGATCCGGGGCGGGTTCTCCATGCTGGAGGAACTGACGCACCGCCTTCCGGAGCTCGGGGCGGAGGTCGTGGTGGGCGCCGCCGACTCCGTCGTCCGCGATCTGGGAGCACTGCCCGACGGGGTACGGGCCGCCGCCCAGCTGCCGATGGGCCAGATCCTGCCCTCGTGCGACCTGGTCGTGCACCACGGGGGCGTCGGTACGACCCTCACGGCGCTCACCGCCGGAGTGCCGCAACTGGCGATCCCGGTGATCGCCGAGGTCTGGGAGTCGGCACGGCTGCTGACGGCCGCCGGTGCCGCCCGGCAGGTGCCGTTCGCCGAGGCGAGCGCGGACGCGGTGGTCCAGGCCGCCGCGGCCATGCTGAAGGACCCGTCGTACGGCGAGCGGGCACGGCTGCTGCGGTCGGAGATCGCGGAGCTGCCCAGCCCGGCGGACGCGGTGCGGACGATCGAGGGGCTGGTCGCGGCCGGCTGAGCGGGTACGGCCGCAGGGGCGTGAGGGCCGGTGGCCGTCACGCCCCTGCTGTCGTGTCCCGCCTTCGCCTGTCCTCGTGCGCGAGCCTCGCAGCTGTCCTCGCGCGCGAGCCTCACAGCGCCCAGTCGGGGTCCGTCACGACATCGGCGACGACACAGGTCCAGTTGAAGCCGCCGCCCATGCTCACCAGCAGCAGCTGATCGCCCGGGGCGAGCTGTCCGGACTCGGTGAGGTAGGCGAGCCCGGCGAACTGGTCGGCGGCGCCGAGGTGCCCCACCTGGGCACCCCATTCCCACGTGGTCCGCTCCAGCTCGATCCCGAGCGGCTCCAGGCACTGCTTGCGCAGGAGTTCCCGGCCGAAGTGCGGCACGACGCAGTGCCGCACGTCGGCCGCCGTGGTGCCGGCCTCCGTCAGCGCCCGCTCCGCCGCCGCGCGCAGTCCGGCGGTGATTCTGCGTTCCGCCTCCTCGAAGCCCATGATCAGGGACGAGTCGAGGGTGCGGGCGCGGAAGTCGATGGGGTACTGGTCCTCGGTCGGGGCCGCGCTGAAGGGCAGGGTGCCCCGGTGCAGCACTTCCAGTTCCGTGTCGCACACGGTGACGGCGGACCGTACCCGCGCGAACCCTCCGGAGCGCGACAGCACCACCGCGCTCGCCCCGTCGCCGAAGACCAGCCCCCACTGGGAGCGCCAGCGGTCCCAGGCGGGCTCGGCGAACCGGTCGGCCGCGGTGATGATCGCGGCGTCCCGGCCGGGTGCCCCCGCCAGATAGGCGGCGGCCAGTTCGACGCTGCCCAGGGCCCCGTTCGACAATTGCCGTATCTCGAAGGAGACTCCGCCGCCGTCCAGTACCCGCCGCTGCAGATGGGCCGCCGCGTTCCAGCCGTCCAGGCCGTTGTGGCTGGTGACCGCGTGCAGCAGCAGAGCCACGTCGGCGGGGGCGCGGCCGGACCGCCCGAGGGCCTCCCGCGCGGCCCGCGTCGCCATCTCCGGCTGGGAGTCGTCGGGGCCGGCGACGGTCACCGACCGCTGGCCGCTGTCCCGTTGCTCCTCCACGTCGTACGCGCCGGCCGTGATGGCCTCGTCGACGTCGACCGTCTTGGGCAGGAAGGAGCCGACCCCGGCGATGAAGAGATCGTCGTAGCGCATGTCCGTGCCGCCTCACCCTCTGCTGTCCGCTGTGGAAGTCCCCGCGGGTGCCGGGACCGGGTCGCCGTCCGTCGCCCCGGGCGGCAGGAGCAGGTCGAGGAGGTGGTCACTGATCGCGCTCACGGTGGGCAGCTGCCACAGCAGGGTCGCCGGCAGGCTCAGCCCGAGGCGCCTCTCCAGCCGGTTGCGGATCGCCAGGGTGATCACCGAGTCGACGCCCAGAGCCGTCAAGGGACGGTTGACGTCGAGGTGCTCCGCGTCCGTCCGGGTCTCGGCGACGACCTGCGCGCCGACCTCGCCCAGCATCCAGGCGCGGCGTTCCTCCGCGGTGACGGCCGCGAGGGTCGTGGCGATGTCGTCCGGTGCGGCGGCGGCCTCGGTGGACGCCGCGCCGAAGTCGAGCTCGCGGAGCACGGGCAGCCGTACCGTCCCGTCGGCGTCGGGCAGCGTCCGGAAGACGGCGACCTGGGGATACCGGTACCGGGATGCCTGGTCCCACGCCCAGAACGCCTCCTCGGCCGAGATGTCGCTGACACCCACGTTGCGCAGTTCCTCGTCCACGACGTCGTTGACGGCCATGCCGGCGCCGCGCCAGGAGGTCCAGCAGAGGCTGAGCATGTCGTCGTGGCCCGCGGCGGCGCGCCGCCGCGCGAGACCGTCGAGGAACCCGTTGGCCGCCGCGTAGCTCGCCTGGCCGGTGAGACCGAGCAGCTGCCCCACGGAGGAGAACAGCGCGATGAAGTCGACGCTGCCGGGCGGGAAGAGCTGGTCCAGCACCAGCGCGCCGACGGCCTTGGGGCGCATGACCGCGTGCAGCGAGTCGCGGGTGAGACCGCCGAGGAGCCGGTTGTCCAGGACGCCTGCCGCGTGCACGACACCCCTGATGGGGGGCAGCCCCAGCGCGTCGGTGTCGAGCACGGCGGCGAGCCGCGCGGCGTCGGCGACATCCACGGCCACGGTGCGCACGGTGACGCCGCGCGCCTCCAGGGCGCGGACCGCGGTGATCCGCTCGCGCCACGCCGGGTCGGTCACCGTGTCCCAGGTGCTGCGGGGCGGCAGGGCCGTCCGGCCGGCCAGGACCAGGCGGCGGGCGCCACGGGCGACCAGCCACTCGGCGACGTACCGTCCGAGGACTCCGAGGCCCCCGGTGATCAGGTAGGTGGCGTCCGGCCGGCACACCAGGGGGGCCCGCCCGGGCGCGTCGTCGGCCGGGACGAGCCGGGCCGCGAGCAGTTCACCGGCCCGGGGGGCGAAGACCTCGGCGGGACCCCCGCCGCCCAGCACGTCGAGGAGCGTGGCGGCGCCCGCCTCGGCGTCGGGGCCGCTGGGGTCGAGGTCGACGATGCCGCCCCAGAACTCGGGGTGTTCGCCTCCGACGATCTGGCCGAGGCCCCACAGCGGGGCCTGCCACAGCGCCCGGCTTCCCGCGCCCTCGCGGAGCCCCACCGTGCCCAGCCACAGCTTGGGCAGGCGCAGCCGGCCCGCGCCGGCGAGGATCTGCGCGGCACGCACGAGGGTCCACGCCCGCTCCTCGGCCCGGTCGGCGTCGGTCGGGCCGGGGTCGGTCCGGCCGGGGTCGGTCCGGCCGGGGTCGGTCCGGCCGGGGTCGGTCCGGCCGGGGTCGGTCCGGCCGGGGTCGGTCAGGCCGGGGTCGGTCAGGCCGGCATCGCCGGACTCGTCCGCGCCCGTCCAGAGCAGTACGGCGTCACGGTCGTCCAAGTCCGCGACCAGGGCGCCGAGTTCCTCCACACCGGCCAGCAGGACATGGCGGGTGTCCGCCGCCTCGGCCTGTCGTGCCCATTGCGCGCCGGTACCAATTCCGTCGCCGACGACGACCAGCGTGCGCGGCGGCGCGGACCGTGCGGCGCGGGTGACCGGCCGCCAGTCCATCCGGTGCACCAGGGTGCCAGGGCCGAGACCGGCGGACGAGGGGGCGCCGTCGAGTGCGGCGTAGCGCAGGCCCGTGAGGCACCCCGCGACGCGGCCCTCGTCGTCGGTGACGACGATGTCGACACACGTCTCCTCGCCCGCCGTGACCTTGACGTGGACGAGCGGCCGCTCGGGCGGCGGGGCGGTCAGCGCGAGTCCGGCGAGCCGGGAGACGAGGCGCAGGCCGGGTTCGCCGTCGAAGACCATCGGCGCCACCGACAGGGCCGCGTCGAGCACGGCGGGCCAGTCGCCGGCGGACGCGTCCGCGCCGGAGGTGGCGGACACCCTGGACGTCCCCGATCCGCCGGACACGTCGACGACCCTGATCCGGGCGAGGAGTTCACCGGGCGCCACGGCCAGTTCCGGTGTCTCCCAGGCGAAGCCGGTGTCGGTGATGCCGGTCGTGCGCAGCCGTTCGGCGGCGGCCCCCGGGGGCAGTGCGCGTGTGCAGCGCGCGCGAACGGCGCCCAGGTCGAGGTCCGGCCGGGCGGCGGGGGGCCCGCCGGCCAGCGCGGTGGTGTGGGTCTGCCAGGCGGCGCCGGTGGCGGACGGCTCGGCGCCGGCGTCGTACGGCCGGGACACGATGGACGCCGCCCCGTCCCGTACGAGGACCTGCACCTCCCGCGGTGCGGCCGGGGTGAGCGGGGTGAGGAAGGCGACGTCGCACAGACTTCCGGCGGCGCCGGCGACGAGCAGGGTGCGCAGCAGCACGGTGGCGGGCACGATCTCGACGCCGCGCACCGGATGCCGCCCGGGGTAGGGCCGGTTGTCGAGGTCGAGGACGGTGCGCCAGACCCGCAGCGGGGCGGCGTCCGCCACGTCGACCGGCGATCCGAGGAGCGTGCCCGTGCCGGCGTCGTGCCCCTGGGCGCGCCAGGCGTCGTCGGCCGGGAGTTCACGCCAGTGGTCGCGGTGCTGCCATACGACGCCGGGCAGTTCGACCCGGGAGCCTGCGGTGCCCTGCGCGGTGAGGCCGACCCGGCAGCCGTGGCAGTGCAGCGCCCCGAGGGAGCCCAGCAGCGTGGCCCGCTCGGGCCGGTCGCGGCGCAGCGAGCCGGTGACGAAGCCGTCCGTCGCGTTCAGGCTCTCCAGCGTCTCGCCGATGGAGTGTGACACCACGGGGTGGGCGGACACCTCCAGGAAGAGGCGGTGGCCGTCCTCGACCGCGGCGGTGACGGCATCCGCGAGCCGTACCGGATTGCGCAGGTTGGCCGCCCAGTACTCGGCGTCGCGCGGCGGATCGGCGCGCGGGTCGTCCAGCGCCGTGGGGTAGACCGTGAGCCTGGGCGCGGACGGTGAAAGGTCCCCGAGGGCGCGCCGCAGGCCGGGCAGCAGCGGGTCCATCTGCGGGCTGTGGAACGCGACGTCGGAGGCGACCGGCCGGACCGGCGTGCCCTGTTCGGCGCAGCGTTCGCCGAAGGCCCGGACCGCGTCGGGTGTGCCGGCCACCACGGTGGACCCGGGCGAGGACTGGATGGCCGCGACGACATCGCCGTCGTCCGCGAGCATCGCGCGTACGGTGTCGAAGGGCAGCGGCACCATGGCCATGGCGCCGCCGCCCGCGGCCTTCCCGACCTGCGCGGAGCGCCGGCAGATGAGGCGGGCGCCGTCGGCGAGGCCGAACACGCCCGCCTCCACGGCCGCGGCCACCTCTCCGACGGAGTGACCGATCACGGCGGCGGGAGCGAGGCCCTGGGCGTGCCACACGGCGGCGATGCCCGTCTGCACCGCGAACAGCAGCGCCTGGACGCGGTCGACGCCCCCGTGGTCGCCGTCCAGCAGCGCCGCTCTCGGGGAGAAGCCGAGCTCTTCCTGGAAGACCGGCTCGATCTCGTCGATGACGGCGGCGAACGCCGGTTCCTCGGTGAGCAGTTCGCGACCCATGCCGCTCCACTGGGCGCCGTGTCCGGAGAACACCCAGACGGCGTCGGCGGGTCCGGTGAGCGGGGCGCTGCCGGTGACGGTTCCGGCGGCGGGCTGACCCGCGGCGAGCTTGCGCAGTTCGTAGCGCAGGGACGCGGCGTCCTTGGCGACCACGGCGGCCCGGTGGGCGAGATGGGTCCGCCCGTGCCACAAGGTGTGCCGCAGATCGGCGAGTTCGGCGGCTCCGCCGTCCCGGTCCACCGTGTCGGCGAGGCGGCCGGCGTACGCGCGCACCGCTGCCGCGGACGCGCCGGAGACCGGGTACAGCTGGGCCGTGGAAGGGGGTGCGGTGTCCCGGGCGCCGCCGGGGGACTTGGACGTGCCGCCGTTTGGGGGCGCCTCCTCGAGGAGCACGTGGGCGACCGTGCCGCCGTAGCCGAAGGCGGAGACGCCGGCCCGGCGCGGGTGGTCGCCGTCGGGCCACGGGGTGCGGTGCGCGGCGACGCGCAGCCCCGAATCGGCCCAGGGGATGGCCGGGTTGGGGGTCAGGAAGCCTGCCTGCGGGGGTATCTCCCCGTGCGTCAGGGCGAGGACGGTCTTGATGACACCGGCGATGCCGGCGCCGGCCTCCAGGTGACCGATGTTGCTCTTGACGGAGCCGATCAGCCCCGGCCGGTCCGGTGCCCGGCCGGCCCCGAACACGGCGCTCAGGGCGGCGGCCTCGATGGGGTCGCCGGCCCGGGTGCCGGTGCCGTGCGCCTCGATGTAGTCGACGCTCGCCGGGGAGACACCGGCCCGCCCCAGGGCGAGCCGGGCCACCTCCTGCTGGGCCTCGCCGTTGGGCGCCATGATCCCGTTGGTCCGCCCGTCCTGGGAGACGGCGCTGCCCCGGATCACGGCGAGGACGCGGTCGCCGTCCCGGTGCGCGTCGGACAGGCGTTTCAGTACGACGATCCCCGCGCCCTCGCCGCGCCCGTACCCGTCGGCGTCGGCGTCGAAGGGCCGGGAACGGCCGCCGGGCGAGGTGGCGCCGGCCGCGTCGAGCACCATGGACAGGCCCGGAGCCGCGATCACGTTGACCCCGCCGACGAGGGCGAGGCCGGTCTCGCCGGCCCGCAGCGCCGCGCAGCCGAGATGGACGGCGGCCAGCGACGAGGAGCACGCGGTGTCCAGGGAGACACTGGGGCCGCGCAGGTCGAGGGTGTACGAAACCCGGTTGGCGACGGCGCACAAGGAGGCGCCGATGCCGGTCCAGCCCTCGATCCGCGGCAGGTCCTCCAGCAGCCGGCGCCCGTAGTCGTCGGAGCCGACGCCCATGTACACGGCGGCGTCGCGGCCCGCGAGCGTGTGCGGCGCGATGCCCGCGTGCTCCAGAGCCTCCCAGGAGAGTTCCAGCACGATGCGCTGCTGCGGGTCCATCAGTTCCGCCTCGCGTGGCGTGATGCCGAAGAACTCGGCGTCGAAGCCCTGCGGGCGGGTGAGGAACCCGCCGCGTGCGGTGGTGCGGCGCACGGCTCGCGCGTACTCGGGCCCCCGCTGCTCGTACGCCGCCCAGCGGGCGGGCGGGATCTCGCCGACGGCATCCTTGCCGGCGAGGATGAACTCCCAGAACTCGTCCGGGGTGTTGATGTCTCCGGGCAGCCGACAGGCCATGCCGACGATGGCCACAGGTTCCGCGGCGGGCGACTGCTCGGGGGGACGACCGTCACTGACGACTGACAAGGGGATCTGCTCCTCGCGCACTAGTTGTTCCCTCACCGCGGCGGGCCGCTCAGCGGCCCGGGAGTTCCTCCAGCCGGGCCACCGTGTCGTTGACGGAGGGCAGCCGGGCCATGCCGGCCGCCACCTCGGCCGCGCACAGCCGGTAGCGCGCGTCACCGAGCAGGGCGTCGATCGCCGCGCCGACGGCGAGGCCGTCGTCGGTGACCGCGTGATGGTCCAGCGCGAGGCCACTGCCGGTCGCCGCGACCCGTTCGCCGCAGCCCACGTAGGCGGGATGCTGCTGGGCCAGGACGAGTTGGGGCACACCGAAATGGGCGGTGGTCAGACAGGTGCCGGCGCCGCCGTGGTGGATGACCAGGTCGCTGTCGCCGACGAACAGGTTGAGCGGCGCCGGGTCGACGAGCCGGAACGACGGCGGCAGCGTGCCGAGCCGGTCCGCGTGGGCGGTGCCCAGCGGCAGTACGACCTCGGCGCCCCGCAGCCCGGCGACGGCCCGCGCCACACAGGCGACCAGGGCCTCGCTCCACTCGTCGCGCATGGTCTGTGCCCCGAGCATGCCGAGGGAGACGACGATGCGCGGGCCGCGGCGGGGGGCGTGCGCCCACTCGGGCATCTCCCCGACCCCGTTGTACGGGGCGTAGCGGACGGGGGTGGCCGCCGGCAGGCCGGCGAACTGGAGGTCCGGCGGGCAGGGGTCGAGTGTGAGGTCGGGGCTGGGGAAGCCGTCCGGCAGCCCGGCCTTGACGCAGAACTCCCGCAGCGCGTCGGTGGCGTGGTGGTGGATCATCGGCGCGAGCAGGTCCGGGCCCCAGCGGTGGAACACCGCCGGCACTCCGATCAGGCCCGCGGTGATGAGCCCGTTGTAGTCCATCTCGGAGACGACCAGGTCCGGCTTCCAGCGGCGGGCGAAGTCCGTGAACAGGTGGCTGGTGTCCTGCACGAGCAGCCGCCACCAGTGGCCCATGTCCGCCCAGGGCCTGCGGTCGGCGAGTTCACGCGCCGTCAGGATCTTCGCCGGGGCGGCGTCCTTGCTCATGTGGCCGGGCCTGACGTGTGCGCTGAAGCCCCCGTCCGTGCCGATCCGTACGGCGGGCAGGCCCGCCGTGACGGCGGCGTCCACCACATCGGCCATGCCGGCGACGACGACCTGGTGCCCGGCGGCGCGAAGTGCCCAGCCGAGCGGGACGATCTGCATGAAGTGACTGGGGATGTAGGCGGTGATCAGGACGCGCATACCGTGCTCTCCACCAGGTGCAGGTACGAGTTGACCGGGCGGATCCCGTCCACGCGCAGCCCGGCTTGTTCGATCAGGCCGAGCAGACCGGCGCGGGTGTGCTTCTTGCCGCCCACGTTGAGGAGCAGCAGCAGGTCCATGGCGGTGGTGAACTTCATCTCCGGGCTGCCGTCGACGAGGTTCTCCATGACGACGACGCGGGCGCCGGGGCGGGCCGCCCGGGCCACGTTGCGCAGTGTGCGCACCGTGCTCTCGTCGTCCCACTCGAGGATGTTCTTCAGGATGTAGACATCCGCCTCGACGGGGACCTCCTGGCGGCAGTCGCCGGGCACCAGGGTCGCCCGGCCGGCCAGCGCACCCCCCTCGCGCAGCCGCGGGTCGGCGCCGGCCACGACGTCCGGCAGGTCGAGCAGGATGCCGTGCAGCGACGGATGGCGTTCCATGAGGGTGCTCAGGACGTGTCCCTGGCCGCCGGCGATGTCGGCGACCCGGCCGGCGTCCGCGATGTCGAGCACGTCCGCGATGGCCTGGGCGGAGAGCCGGCTCGACTGGGTCATGGCCTTGTCGAAGACGGCGGAGGACTCGGGCGCGTCCTCGTGCAGGTAGGTGAAGAACTCCTTCGCGTGCAGCCCGGGAAAGACGCTCTTGCCCGTGCGTACGGCCTCGTCGAGGTGGCCCCACACCTCCCAGGACCAGGGCTCGGTGGCCCACAGCGCGTTGTACTTCAGTCCGCGGGGCGCGTCCTCGCGCAGCAGCCGGGAGAAGGCCGTGTGGCCGACCAGGCCGTCGGCGGTCAGGGTGAAGATGTCGTAGCACCGCAGGGCGCGTACCAGGCGCTCCAGTGCGTCGGCGTCCGCGCCGACGGTGCGGGCGAGGTCGGCGACGGCGACGGGGGTGTCCCCGACGGCGTCGGCGACGCCGAGCCGGGCGGCGGCACGGATCGCGGCGGCGCAGGCCGCGCTGTGCGCGAGTTCCCGCATCCGCAGGACGGCTTCGGGCACGGCCGTGCCGGTGCCGGTCTCTGTGTCGGTGGTCATGGGGGTCATTCGCCCTTCCCGGTCGGCAGATCGTCGCGGTAGACCTGGCGGTGCCGGACCTTCAGCCGGCCGTCCTCGCGGACCAGCACGTCGTCGCAGGTGCAGCTGAGCCGTATCTCGGCCTGTCCGCCCTGTGCGGTGCTGGTGATCAGTGCGTAGGTGCGGGCGAGGACGGTGTCGTCGTCCTGCGGGTCGACCTGGAGCATGCCGAGCCAGTGGCGGCGCTGGATGCCCTCGGCGGCGAGCTGCGCGGCGGCCCTGCGGGCGCCGGCCTCGATCTCCGCGCGGCCCCGCTGGGGTTCGGGGTGCGCGTTGGCCGCGAACACCCCGTCCTCGGTGAAGGTCAGGGCCCATTCCTCGACGGCCCCGCTGTCGAGGTGGCGCATCTGCCTCCCGTAGAAGTGCTGGATCTCCAGGTAGAGCTGGGTGTCGTCGTACGTGCCCGTGCGGTGCTCCGCGAGCGGCATGTGATCGAGCCCTCCCTCTCGGTTCGATGCCGATGATCTGGCGTCACCCTGACAGCGCCGACTCGAGAGGTACTGGAGCGGGCGTGGGAGTGCCCACACCCGCCCCTCGATCGGCCTTCCGCCCTCGCTCGAGGCGAGCGCACGACGCTGACGTGCACCGACACCTGCCCGGAGGGAATCCATGAGCACAGACGCCACCCCAGACATCGCCCTGGTGACGGGCGGCACCAGTGGGATCGGTCTGGCCGTCGCACGAAAGCTGGCCGCGCGCGGCACCCGGATCTTCCTGTGCGCCCGCACCGAGGCCGATGTGAAGGAGACGGTCGGCACGCTGCGCGACCAGGGGCTCGAGGCGGACGGTATCGCCGCCGACGTCCGCGACCCGGGTGCCGCGGACGCGCTGGTGCGGGCGGCCGTCGACCGGTTCGGCCCGCTGACCGTGCTCGTCAACAACGCGGGGCGCAACGGCGGCGGGGTGACGGCCCGGATCACCGACGAGCTGTGGGACGACGTGATCGAGACCAACCTCAACAGCGTGTTCCGGGTGACCCGAGCCGCGCTCGCGCACGGCGGCATCGGCGCGGAGCGTCCCGGACGCATCATCAGCGTCGCCTCGACGGGCGGCAAACAGGGGGTTCCGCTGGGTGCGCCGTACTCCGCCGCGAAGGCGGGGGTCATCGGCTTCACCAAGGCACTGGCGAAGGAGCTGGCGCCCACCGGTACGACCGTGAACGCGGTCTGCCCGGGCTATGTGGAGACGCCCATGGCCGTGCGGGTCCGGCAGGCGTACGCCGACACCTGGAACACCACCGAGGAGAAGGTGCACGAGCAGTTCAGGGCGAAGATCCCGCTCGGCCGCTACTCGACCCCCGAGGAGGTCGCGGGTCTCGTGGACTACCTGACGACCGAGGACGCCGCCTCGATCACCGCCCAGGCGCTCAACGTCTGCGGCGGGCTGGGAATCTACTGATGCCGGCGGCCGGGAGCCGCGGAGAGGACGCCAGAATGGCTGCGCACGGAAAGCACCACACGTCGCACGAGATCGACATCGACGCTCCGGCCGGGACGGTCTACCGCGTCATCGCCGACGCGCGGCGCTGGCCCGACTTCTTCGGCCCGACCGTGCACGTGGAGCGGGAGGCGCTGGAGGAGGGCGCCGAGCGGCTCCGGATCTGGGCGACCGCCAACGAGGCGGTGAAGTCCTGGACCTCGCGTCGTGAACTCGACGAGGCCGCGCACCGCGTCACCTTCCGGCAGGAGGTCTCGACACCCCCGGTCGCCGCCATGGGCGGCACCTGGACGGTCACGGAGCGGCCCGGGGGCGGGGCGCGGCTGGTGCTGACACACGACTTCGAGGCGGTCGGCGACACTCCTCAGAACGTGGCGTGGGTGGAGCGGGCCACCGACCGCAACAGCCGGACGGAGCTCGGCAACATCAAGGGGCTGGCGGAGGGCTGGGAGCACCTCGGCGAACTGCTGTTCTCCTTCGAGGACTCGGTGCTCGTGGACGCGCCGGCGCAGGCGGCGTACGACTTCCTGTACCAGGCGAAGAAGTGGCCGGAGCGGCTGCCGCACGTCACCCGGCTCGACCTCGCCGAGGACGTGCCGGACGTGCAGCTGATGGTGATGGACACGCTGGCCAAGGACGGCTCCACGCACCGCACCGAATCGGTACGGGTGTGCTTCCCGGACGAGCACCGCATCGTCTACAAGCAGCTCGTCCCCCCGTCCCTCATGGCCACGCACACCGGCGAGTGGACCGTGCGCGCGGCCGGCGAGGGCGGCGTGCGCGTCGCGTCCCGGCACACCGTCGTCGTCAAGGAGGCGGCGGTCACGAAGGTGCTGGGACCCGAGGCGACGGTCGCCACGGCGCGGGACTTCATCCGGGCGGCGGCCGGCGGCAACAGCATGGCGACGCTGTCCCTGCTCAAGGAGTTCGCCGAGTCCGGCCAGGAGTGAGGGCCGTTTTACCGGCCCTGGGCCCCGGACCGCGCGCCGCGGTCCGGGGCCCAGGGCCTGCTGGCGCCCGGATCAGCCGTCCAGCCCGTACCCCTCGGTCCGGAGCGTGTCGCGCGCCCTCTCCAGGGCCTGCCGGTCCGCCTCGGCGCCGCCGGGCCGGGCCGGGGAGAGGGCGGCGACCGTGCTGCGGCCGGTGCGGACGGCCTTGTGGCGCCGGGCGAATGTGGCGAGCCCCTGCCCGGGGCCCACCTCCAGCAACAACCGGTCGCCTTCCGCGAGCAGGGTGTCCAGGGCCGGCCAGAACAGCACCGGCCGGGCGGGCTGGTACGCCCAGTAGGCGGGACTGACCGCCTCCTCGGCGCTCAGCGGGACGGCGGTGTACCCGGAGTGGACCCGCAGTGCCGGTGCCCGGCGCCCGGCAGCGGCGATCAGCTGCTCGGCGCCCTCCAGCACCGGTTCCATCAGGGGACTGTGGAACGCCGTGGCGGACGCCACCCTGCGGCAGGCGAACCCGTCCGAGGCGAGCCGCCAGGCGGCCTTGGCGAGCGGGATCTCGGGCCCGGCGAGGACGGCCGCGAGCGGCGCGTTCACCGCGCCGATCACCACACCGTCGCCGAGGTAGGGCTCGAGCCGCGCCGCGGTCGCCGCGACGGCGAGCATGCCGCCCGCCTCGGCCCGCGCCGCCCGGCTCACCCGGTCCGCCACCAGCCGCGCCGCGTCCTCGAGGCGGAACACGCCGGCCAGTACGGCCGCCGCGACCTCGCCGACGCTGTGCCCGAGCAGGGCGACCGGCCGGATGCCCCAGCTGAGGACGAGCCGTCCCAGGGCGTAGTCCACGGCGAAGAGCAGGGGCTGCGCGAACGCCGCGTCGTCGCAGGGCGGTTCGGGCCGCTCGGCGAGCCACTGCACGCGCAGGGCGCGGCCTCGGTCGCCGAGCGCGGTGAACACCTCGTCCATGGCGCGGGCGAAGACCGGCTCGCTCGGGAGCAGTCCGGCGGCCATCCGCGCGTACTGCGACCCCTGTCCCGGCAGCAGGAGTGCCACGGGGCGGGGGCCGGGGGCGGGACGGCTCATCCCTCGTCGACCAGGGCCACGGCCCGCGCCCAGCCGGCACCGGCCCCGACGATACGGACCGGCAGGCAGGAGACGGTGAAGCCGGTCGCGGCCGGCAACGCGTCCAGGTTGGCCAGCCGCTCGATCTGGCAGTACTCCTTTTCCCGGCCCGCGAAGTGGGCGGGCCACAGGACTTTGTGGTCCCCGCTCTCGTGGAACTTCTCGATCATGTGGGCGAAGGGCGCGTCGAGGCTGAAGGCGTCGGTGCCGATCACGCGCACGCCGAGGGCGAGCAGCAGCCGGGTCGCGGAGCCGTCGAGGCCCGTGAAGTCGGTGAAGTACTCGGGGGTGCCGGCGAGCCGGTCGGCACCGGTGCGCAGCATCACGATGTCCAGCGGCGCCGGCTCCCGGCCGGCCTCGTCGAACGCGCGCCGCAGCCGGTCCGCGTCCACGGCGCCGACCGGCGCGTCGGTGAGATCGAGGACCATGCCGGGCCGTACGAACCAGTCCAGCGGCATGGCGTCGATGTGCCGGGGGGCGCCGGTGCGGTAGTCGGCGCGGGTGCCGTAGTGGGAGGGGGCGTCCACATGGGTTCCGGTGTGCGTGGTGAGGGTCAGGGTGTCGAGCGACAGCAGTTCCCCGTCCGGCAGCTGGTCCGGGTCGAAGTCGATCCCCCAGTTCTCCCGCATGCCCTCGGCCATGTGCCGGGCACCCTCGGCAGGGGACAGGACCTCGTGGACGACGGGGTTGGGTTCCCACACGCCGGCGTCGACGGGGGTGGACAGGTCGATGATGCGCACGGCGGCTCCGCTCTCGCTCCTGGATCGGCTCTGTTCGGTACGACGTGGGCCGACCGGTCCGGGCCCGGTCGAGGGCTGGTCCGGGCCCGGTCGGGGGCTGGTCCGGGGCCGGTCGGGGGCCGGTCCGGGGCCGGTCGGGTTCCGGGGTCTAGACGACGGCGCCCGGCCCGTCGCCCGCCGGATGCGCGTCGGCGTCCTCGTCCCCGGGGAGCAGGTGGACCCGGCGCAGGAGGTGTTCCAGCTCGTCCGCCGCGCCGAGTCCGCCCTTGGCCGCGAGGTAGCCGTCCGGCCGGACGAGGGCGTAGCCGGGATCGGGCACGCCCAGCCCCCGCCACAGTGCGCCGTCCGGGTCGGCCAGCGGGTGCGGGCCCGGTGCGCAGCCGCTCGCGCCGACCGTACGGACGCGGACCTCCGCGCCGTAGCGGCGGTCGATCCGCTCGAGTGCGGCCCGGCCGGCCGGAGAGGCGCCGGCGGACGGGCGGACCAGCAGCACCCAGCGGGGGTCGGTGAACTCCTCGCACAGGGCGCGCCAGCCGGCCGAGTCCCGCTCGGTGCGCGCGGTGCAGCCCACCCGGGCGCCGGGGGCGATGCCGTCGGGCCGCTGTGCCGCGAAGGTCAGCGGGCTGTCCGGGTAGGCGAGCGCGAGCCCGGACATCACGCGCTGCACCTTGCGTTCGACCTTCCGCCTGACCGGCCGGACGGCGTCGAGCAGGCCGAGGCCGGCCGGGAGGAGGGCCCGCGCGGCGGCGTTCTGCAGCGCCACGAGACCGGTGGCGGTCTTCGTGGACATCAGCAGCTTCTCGCCGACCGGCACGCGCTCGGCGCTGTAGCTGTCGAGCAGCGCCTCGGCCGCGTGGCCGTGCACGACGGCGGCGAGTTTCCAGGCGAGGTTGTGCGCGTCCTGGACGCCGGTGTTCATCCCCTGCCCGGAGGCGGGGCTGTGCACATGCGCGGCGTCGCCGGCGAGGAAGCAGCGGCCGGAGCGCATGGTGCGGATCATCCGCTGCCGGATGGTGAAGACGGACACCCAGGTCAGCTCGCGCACGGTGAGGGCCCGGCCGGTCCCGCGGGCGATCTTTTGGGTGAACCGCTCGGCGATCACCTCGGGTTCGTCGGCGCGGTCGACGTCCACCGTGTCGAGCAGGCGCCACTTGCCGGGCTCGGGGAACGGAACCATGAGGATGGTGCCGTTGCCGGTGTGCATCCAGTGGAGGCTGTCCGGTGGCAGGTCGGTGTCCAGTACGGCGTCCGCCGTCAGCCAGGTCTCGTTGTTCTCGCCGACGAGGTCGATGCCGAGGGCTCGGCGGACGGTGCTGTGCGCACCGTCCGCGCCGATCAGCCAGGGTACGGTCAGCCGCTCGGCGGTGCCGTCCGCGCGCCTGAGTGTCACGGCCGCGTGGTCGTCGTGGGAGGTGACCTGCTCGAGCCCCACGCCCCATTCGATCTTCACTCCGAGGTCGCGTACGTGCTCGCGCAGCACCTGCTCGGTCAGCACCTGGTCGATCTGCAGAGTGAAGGGGAAGCGCGTCGGCAGCCGGGAGAAGTCGGCGTCCAGCCGGGCGAGGGCCCGCCCGCGCTGGTGCATCGTGAACTTCTCGACGCGGCGGCCGAGCCGCAGCACGTCCTCCAGCACTCCCATCTGGTGGTAGACCTCGAGGGCACGGGCGTGCGTGGCGGTCGCCCGGCTCGTGACCGCCGGTCCCTCGGCGCGGTCCACGACCCGCACACGCACCCCGCGCCGGGCCAGCTCATGGGCGGCCGTCAGCCCGACCGGTCCCGCGCCCGCGACGAGCACCTCGGTGTCCGGTGTCTTCCCCGAGCCCATCCGGGCCTCCCTCTGGTCGGCTTGGTACGGCGGGGCCGCACGCGCTCGTGCGCCGTCGTACGCGGTCGGGCGACCCGACCGCGGTCGTACGGCGCCCACGGCGCACGCGGCATCTGCCGGTCAGGCTCGGTGGCGTGGCTCGACGCGGCCCGGAATCTCGCTGGAGAGCGCCACTCGCCCGCCACTCGAGCCGCAGCCGAAGCGCGCGGGCCACAGTCGCGCTCAGCATCTGACGGCGGTTGCGAGGAGGAACATCCACGATGGCCATGACCGAACCGGTGACCAAGGCCGACAGCACCACGCGGGCCGCGCCCCTGAACACCCTCTCCGCGATGCTCGGCGGACCTCGCGTCGACAGCCTGCTCAGCCGGGCGGCGGCCCGGCATCCCGGGAAGCCGGCGCTGCGCGGTGCGACGGGCGACATCGGCTACGCGGAGCTGGACGCGCGGGTGAGCGCGTGTGCCGCGGCGCTGCGCGAACTGGTGGGCGGCCCGGACGAGGTGATCGGGATCGCCGCGGTGCTCGATCCCGTCTTCGCCGTCGGCTACTTCGGCATCACCCGCTCCCGCAACGTCGCCGCGGTCGTCAACCCCCTGCTCACCGAGGAGCGGCTGCTGCACGTCCTCGGCACGTCCGCGTGCCGGGCTCTGATCGTCTCCCCCGGGCTCTATCCGGCGCTCGCCGCCATCCGGAACCGGCTGCCGGAG
The DNA here is from genome assembly GCF_009650765.1 of Streptomyces sp. SUK 48. Taxonomy (NCBI): domain Bacteria; kingdom Bacillati; phylum Actinomycetota; class Actinomycetes; order Kitasatosporales; family Streptomycetaceae; genus Streptomyces; species Streptomyces sp. SUK 48. The sequence continues at coordinate 3,238,839 of NZ_CP045740.1, forward strand.
CTGCGGCACGTGGTGCTGACGGAACGCGCCGAGAGCCTGGACGAGAGCGCGGACGCCGTGCCCACGCTGGCCGAACTGATGGCCGCGGCACCGGAGTTCACCGAGGACCCGGAACAGGGCACGGACGCCCAGGAGGCCGAGCGGATCGCCGGGCTGCACTTCACGAGCGGCACCACGGGCGCGGCGAAGGCCGTCCGGCTCAGCCATTCCAACCTCACCGTCAACGCGGCGCAAAGCGCGTACGGGCACCGGGTCACCGAGTCGTCGGTGCTCTTCAACTACCTGCCGACGTTCCATCTGATGCATCTGACGATCGGTGTCTGCGCCGGTGCGACGCACGTGCTGTGGTCCGGCACCGACATCGCCGGATCGGTCACGGCCGCCGCCCGCTACGGGGCGACCCACTTCTACAGCCTGCCGATGCGGCTCACCCGGCTCGCCGCCGACCCCGGCCTCAACGAGCTCGAGGCCCCGCGGCTGCGCGCGATCCTCTCCGGCGGCTCGGCGCTGCCGCCGACCTCGGCCTCCGCGCTGAGCCAGCACTTCGGCATTCCCGTGCTCCAGGGCTACGGGCTCACCGAGACGTCCCCGTCCACGCACTTCGACGACTTCGACCGGCCCAAAGCGGGCTCGTCCGGCGTCCTGGTGCCGGGCACCGAGGTGCGGATCGTCGACGTGGACACCCGTGAGGTGCTGCCCGTCGACGCCAAGGGCGAGATCCAGGTTAGGGGGCCCCAGCTGATGCGGGGCTATCTGGGCCGCGACCTCTCGCGCGACGTCGACGCCGAGGGCTGGTTCTCCACCGGTGACGTGGGACGGGTCGACGCGGAGGGCTACCTCTTCGTGGTCGAGCGGATCAAGGACACGTTCAAGTGCGACAACTGGCTGGTGTCCCCCTCGGAGATCGAACGGGTGCTGTTCCGCCACCCCGCCGTCGACGACTGTGTGGTGGTCGACATGCCCGACCCGGTGAGCGGGGCGGTGGCGCACGCGCTCGTCGTGGCCGGCCCCGGCGGTGCCGAGCCCGCCGAGCTGGCCGAGTTCGTCAACGCGAAGCTGCCGTACTACGAGCACCTCCGGCAGGTGCACCTTGTCGAGGGCATCCCCCGCTCCAACACCGGCAAGGTGCAGCGCCGGGACCTGCGCGAGGAGCTGCTGCGCCGGACGGCCGAGTGACCGGTCCGGCACGCTGCCGGCGTACGGCGCCCGGGGGCGGTGTCATCCGTCCCGCGGGGCGCCGTCCGGGGCGAGGCCCGCCCTGGTCTCGCCCGCCCTCCACGTTCGTCCGGCGTACGGCGAGGGGCTCCCGGGACGGACTTCGTCGTGCCACTCGTCGAACAGCGCCGCCCACACGCAGTGGTCCGTCCAATGGGACATCCCCGCGCCCATCAGGCCCACGGCCAGTACCCGCCAGACCGTCAGCCGGTGTTCCTCGCGCACCGCTGCCTCCCTTCCCAGCCCTCCCGCGCGAATGTGCGGGGACCACTGTGACCGGCGGCGCTCGAGAGCGAATGGATCCATCGTTCTTCCAGATCGGCTCGAGTGGCCGTCCGGATGCTGAGGCCATCCGGCCCTGTCCGCTCATCCGGGGAGCGCCGGTCACCGACGGCGACCAAGGGGGATTCTGTGTCAGCGAGACGCGATGACCGACGTGTGGTGATCACCGGCATCGGTGTGGTCGCTCCCGGCGGCATCGGTACCAAGCAGTACTGGGAACTGCTGACCGCCGGGCGCACGGCCACCCGCACCATTTCGCTGTTCAACGCGGCCGACTTCCGTTCGCGCGTGGCCGCCGAGGTCGACTTCGACCCCGTGCGCTCGGGGCTCAGCCGACGGGAGATCCGCAAGTGGGACCGGACCACCCAGTTCGCAGTGGTCGCCGCCCGGGAGGCGCTGGCCGACAGCGGCGCCCTGGGCGAGTTCGACGCGTACCGCACCGGGGTGATGGTCGGCACCGCGTGCGGCATGACCACCAGCCTCGACCGTGAGTACGCGGTGGTCAGCGACGAGGGCCGCATCTGGCAGGTGGACGCCGCACACGGCTCGCCCTATCTCTACGACTACTTCCTGCCCTCCTCCATGGCGGCCGAGCTGGCCTGGCTGGCCGACGCGCAGGGGCCGGTGGGCGTGCTGTCCACCGGCTGCACCTCCGGGATCGATGTGGTGGGGCACGCGGCCGACCTCATCCGGGACGGTGCCGCGGACGTCATGATCAGTGGCGCGTCGGACGCCGCGATCTCCCCCATCACCGTGGCCTGTTTCGACGCCATCAAGGCGACCAGCCCCCGCAACGACAGCCCGGAGACCGCCTCCAGGCCCTTCGACCGCACACGCAACGGCTTCGTACTCGGTGAGGGAGCGGCCATATTCGTCATGGAGGAACTGGAGCACGCCCTGCGGCGCGGCGCGCACATGTACGCCGAGGTGTCCGGGCACGCGACCCGCTCCAACGCGTACAGCATGACCGGGCTGCGCTCGGACGGCGCCGAACTGGCGGCGGCGATCGGGCAGGCGATGGACCTGGCCCGGATCGACCCGTCGGAGATCGACTACGTCAACGCCCACGGCTCGGCCACCAAGCAGAACGACCTGCACGAGACGGCCGCGTTCAAGCGGGCTCTCGGCGAGCACGCGTACCGCGCGCCGGTCAGCTCCATCAAGTCGATGATCGGGCACTCGCTGGGCGCGATCTGCTCCCTGGAGGTCGCCGCGAGCGCTCTGGCCATCGAACACTCCGTCATCCCGCCGACCGCCAATCTCCACGAACCGGATCCCGACTGCGATCTCGACTATGTGCCGTTGGTCGCCCGGGAGCAGAACACCGATGTCGTGCTCAGCGTCGCCAGCGGCTTCGGCGGCTTCCAGAGCGCCATCGTGCTCACCAAGCCCGAGGGGAGCGCGGCGTGACGGCGCCGGTGGTGACCGGCACCGGGGGCCGGAAGCAGGACGGGCCCCGGTCGTCCGGGCGGCCGCCGGTGGTCACGGGCATCGGCGTCATCGCCGCCAACGGCCTGACCACCGAGGGGTACTGGAGCGCGCTGCTGCGGGGCGAGAGCGGTATCGACCGGATCACCCTGTTCGACCCGGACGGGTATCCGGCTCGGCTCGCGGGCGAGGTCAAGGGGTTCGACGCGAAGAAGTCGCTGCCCGGCCGGCTGCTGCCGCAGACGGATCGCATGACCAGGCTGGCGTTGGTGGCGGCGGACGCCGCCCTCGCCGACAGCGGCGTCGCCCCGGCGGACCTCGTGCCCTACGCGTCCGGTGTGGTCACCGCCGCGTCGGGCGGCGGCTTCGAGTTCGGGCAGCGCGAACTCCAGGCGCTGTGGAGCCGGGGCGGCAGCCATGTCAGCGCCTATCAGTCGTTCGCGTGGTTCTACCCGGTCAACACGGGCCAGATCTCCATCCGGCACAACATGCGCGGGGCCAGCGCGACCCTGGTCGCCGAGCAGGCCGGCGGGCTGGACGCGGTGGCCAAGGCGCGCCGCCATGTGCGCGACGGCACGTCCTACATGGTCACGGGCGGTGTCGACAGTGCCATGTGCCCCTGGGGCTGGCTGTGCATGACCCGGTCGGGACGGCTCACGACCGTGCGGGATCCGCGCCGCGCCTATGTGCCCTTCGACCACGACGCGGCCGGCCATGTGCCCGGCGAGGGCGGGGCGATCCTCACCCTGGAGGACCCCGGTACGGCGCGGGCACGCGGTGCCACGCCGTACGGCGCGGTCGTCGGGTACGCCGCGACCTTCGACCCGAGGCCCGGTTCCGGGCGCCCGCCGGGCCTCGCCCGGTCCATCGAACTCGCCCTGGCAGAGGCGTCGTTGCGGCCCGGTGACATCGACGTCGTGTACGCCGACGCCGCGGGGGTCCCGGAGCTGGACCGGATCGAGGCCGACACGCTGGCGGCGGTGTTCGGAGCACGGGCGGTGCCCGTGACCGCGCCCAAGACCATGACCGGTCGGCTGCTGGCCGGCGGGGGCGCGCTCGACGTGGCCACCGCGCTGCTCGGCCTGCGGGACGGCGTCATCCCGCCCACGGTGGGCATCGACCGCCCGGCCCACGCCGACGCGATCGACCTCGTGACAGGGGAGCCCCGTACGGCGTCGCTGCGGCACGCGCTGGTCCTGGCCCGCGGTTACGGCGGCCACAACTCCGCGCTGGTGCTCCGCCGGGCGGACTGATCCGGACGCCCCGCCCCACCCGAACTCCGGCGGGCCGTCCGCACGGCCCGCGGGCCGGTACATCCCACACCCCCGCGCTCCGCACCGCCGGGCGCGGCGACAAGAAGGAGAGACATGTCCGAGTTCACGCTCAACGACCTCGTCCGGGTTCTGCGCGAGAGCGCTGGAGAGGACGAGGACGTCAACCTGGAGGGCGACATCCTGGACGTCCCGTTCGACGACCTCGGCTACGACTCGCTCGCCCTCCTGAACACCGTCATCGGCATCCAGCAGATCGTGGGCGTCACCCTGCCCGACGACATCGTCTCCCAGGAGCTGACCCCGCGGCTGATGCTGGACCTGGTCAACGGCCACATCGCCGAGCCCGCCTCCGGAAAGGTCTGATCCCGTGTGCGGAATCAGCGGCTGGGTGGACTTCCGGTCGGAGCTTCCACAGCACCTCGACATCGTCCGGGCGATGACCGGCACGCTCGCCTGCCGCGGCCCGGACGCCGAGGGTATGTGGGGAGACCGCCACGCGGTGCTCGGCCACCGCCGGCTGTCCGTCATCGACCTCGAAGGAGGCGTCCAGCCCATGGTGGCGGACGCCTCCGGACGCACCCTGGCCTGCCTGAGCTTCTGCGGGGAGGTCTACAACTTCCGGGAGCTGCGGCGGGAGCTGGAGGGCCACGGGCATGTGTTCCGCACGGCGAGCGACACCGAGGTCGTCCTGCGGGGCTATCTGCAGTGGGGCGAGCGGCTGCCCGAGCGGCTCACCGGCATGTTCGCCTTCGCCGTGTGGGACCCGGACCGGGCGGAACTGCTGCTGGTGCGCGACCGGATGGGGGTCAAGCCGCTCTACTACTGGCCGACCCCGGGCGGGGTGATCTTCGGCTCGGAACCGAAGGCGATCCTCGCCCACCCCGCGGTGTCCCGCCGCGTGGACGCCGACGGCCTGTACGAGGTCCTCGACATGGTCAGGACGCCCGGCCAGGCGGTGTACACGGGGATGCACGAGGTGCGCCCCGGCGAGCTGCTGCGGGTCCGGGCGGGCGGGACCACCCGGCACCGCTACTGGGCGCTCCGGTCGCATGAGCACACCGACGACCTGGACACCACGATCGCCACGGTGCGCCGGCTGCTGGAGGACACGGTGGCGGGCCAGGTCGTCGCCGACGTACCCCTGTGCACGCTGCTGTCGGGGGGCCTGGACTCCTCGGCGGTCACCGCGCTCACCGCGCGGGCTCTGGAAGCGGAGGGCCGCGGTCCCGTGCGCTCCTTCGCGGTCGACTTCGCGGGGGCACCGGAACGCTTCGCCGGGGACGCGGTGCGCGCGTCCCCGGACACCCCGTTCGCCCGGGAGATGGCCCGGCACGTCGGTGCCGAGCACACCGAGGTGGTCATCGACAGCGCCGAGCTCACCTCGCCCGCCGTACGGCGGGCGGTGCTCGCGGCGACCGATCTGCCGCCGGCCTACTGGGGCGACATGTGGCCCTCGCTCTACCTGCTCTTCAAGGCGGTGCGGGAGCGGTCGACCGTGGCCCTGTCGGGCGAGTCGGCGGACGAACTGTTCGGCGGCTACCAGTGGTTCCGCAACCCCCGGGCACTGGACGCGGAGACGTTTCCCTGGCTGACCGCGGGGTCCGCGCGCTACTTCGGCGGACTCGGGCTGCTCGATTCGGGACTCGTGGAGAAGCTCGACGTGCCGGGCCGGCGGGCCGCGCGTTACGACCAGGCGCTGGCCGAGGTGCCCCGGCTGCCCGGGGAGACCGGGCGGGCACGGCGGATGCGGGAGGTCAGCCATCTCAACCTCACGCGGTTCGTGCAGACGCTGCTCGACCGCAAGGACCGGATGAGCATGGCGGTCGGCCTCGAGGTGCGCGTGCCGTTCTGTGACCACCGGCTGGTGGAGTACGTCTTCAACGTGCCGTGGGAGATGAAGAGTTTCGACGGCAGGGAGAAGAGCCTGCTGCGGGCCGCCACGGCCGATCTGCTGCCGGCGTCGGTCGTCGGCCGGGTCAAGACGCCGTATCCCGCGACCCAGGACCCCGCCTACGAGCGGGCACTGCGCGCGGAGCTGGCGGAGATCGTGGCGGATCCGTCCTCACCCGTGCTGCCCCTGCTGGACATGGACCGGGTGAGGCGCTGTCTGGGCCGCTCCGTCCGGGACGTCAGCCGCCCGTACGACCGGGGCGGGCTGGAGATGGCGCTGTGGCTCAACGAGTGGCTCGCCGGGTACGGGATCGATCTGGTGCTGTGAGCGAACCGTGAGCACGGGGAGGCGGCCTCCCCGTGCTCACGCGGCTCAGCCGCGCCCGGCCACGAACTCCCTGATGGACTCGGCGACATAGTCCACCATCTCGCCGGTCAGTCCCGGATAGACGCCGATCCAGAAGGTCCGCTCGGTGATGACGTCGCTGTTGGCCAGGTCGCCCACGATCCGGAACGTCTGGTCGAGGTATCCGGGGTGCCGGGTGATGTTGCCCGCGAACAGCAGGCGCGTGCCGATCTTCCGCGCCTCCAGGAAACGCAGCAGGTCGTACCGTTCGAAGGGGGCCTCGGGCAGGACGGTGAGGGCGAAGCCGAACCAGCTCGGGTCGCTGCCGGGCGTCGCCCTGGGCAGCAGCAGCCCCGGGGTGTCGGCCAGCCCCTCGTGCAGTCGGCGCCAGTTGCGGCGCCGGGCGGCGCCGAACTCGTCGAGCCTGCTGAGCTGGCTGAGCCCGAGCGCCGCCTGCAGGTCCGTGCCCTTCAGGTTGTAACCCACGTGCGAGAACGTGTACTTGTGGTCGTACCGCGGCGGCAGGTCACCCAGCTGGTACGCGTACCGCTTGCGGCAGGTGTCGTCCTCGCCGGGCTCGCACCAGCAGTCCCGGCCCCAGTCGCGCATGGACTCCACGATGCGGGCCAGCACGAGGTTGTCGGTGAGGACGCAACCGCCCTCGCCGGTGGTGATGTGGTGCGCCGGATAGAAGCTGACCGTGGCGAAGTCGCCGAAGGTGCCGGTGAGCCGGCCGCGGTAGGTGGACCCGACGGCGTCGCAGTTGTCCTCGATCAGGAACAGCCCGTGCTCCTCCGCGAGGGAGGCGACCTCCTCGACCTCGTACGGATTGCCCAGCGCGTGCGCGATCATGATCGCGCGGGTCCGGGGGCCGATGGCCTCCCTGATCCGGTCAGGCGTGGTGTTGTAGGTGCCCAGCTCCACGTCGACGAAGACGGGCACCATCCCCGCCTGCAGGATGGGGTTGATGGTGGTCGGGAATCCGGCCGCGACGGTGATGACCTCGTCCCCCGGCCGCAGCCTGCGGTCCTCGAGCTGCGGTGAGGTCAGGGACGACAGGGCCAGAAGGTTGGCGGAGGAGCCCGAGTTGGTCAGGTGCGCCTTGCGCAGGCCCAGCGCGCGGGCGAACTTCCGCTCGAACTTCCGTGACGTCACGCCCGCCGCGATCCGCATGTCCAGCGCCGCCTCGACCAGCGCCACCCGGTCCTCCTCGACGAGCGAGGCGCCGGACGGCCACACCGGGGTCACTCCGGGCACGAACTCCGGTCGCTGCGAGACCTCTTGGTGATACTTGCGCACCGACTCCAGTATGAGCGCCCTGGTGTCGCTCGGCATGTCTACCTCCCATGGGTGCGTGACCGGACGTGTCACCGGGTGACCGGGCCGGCCTGCTCGCAGCCAGCGTGGCGAGGGGTGCTCAAGAGCGCGTCTACGTTCGGTGGAAGGGCCGCGGCCGGGCGGCGTCACGGGCGGCCTCCACCGCGGCACGAGGTGGTCACGAGACCCGGCACGTGTGATGGGTGCCGTAGGCAAAACCCTCAACCACGGTCAGGGGCACCGGACATGAAAGGAATCGTGCTCGCGGGCGGGAGCGGAACGCGACTCTATCCAACCTCGCTCGCGGTCTCCAAGCAGCTCATCCCCGTCTACGACAAGCCCACGGTGTACTACCCGCTGGCGACCCTGATGCTCGCCGGCATCAGGGACATCCTCGTCATCTCGTCACCGCCCGATCTGCCGCAGTTCCGGCGCCTGCTGGGTGACGGGGGCTCGCTGGGCCTGAACATCAGCTACGCGCAGCAGGACCGTCCCAACGGGCTCGCCGAGGCGTTCCTCATCGGCTCCGAGCACATCGGCCCGGACTCGGTGGCCCTCGCGCTGGGCGACAACATCTTCCACGGGCCGGGCTTCTCCGCGCTGCTCCAGGAGACGGCACGCGACCTGGAGGGGTGCGCGCTGTTCGGCTACATCGTGAACGACCCGCAGCGCTACGGGGTGGGCGAGGTGGACCCCGAGGGCCGGCTGGTGTCGATCGAGGAGAAGCCGAACGTCCCGAAGTCCAACCGGGCCATCACCGGGCTCTACTTCTACGACAATGACGTGGTCGACATAGCCAAGAACATCCGGCCGTCCGCGCGCGGCGAACTGGAGATCACGGACGTCAATCTGGCGTACCTGGCCCAGGGGCGTGCCCGGCTGGTGGATCTGGGGCGGGGCTTCACCTGGCTGGACACCGGTACGCCGGAGTCGCTGCTGGCCGCCAGTCAGTACGTGCACACCCTGGAGAGCCGGCAGCACGTGCGGATCGCCTGCATCGAGGAGATCGCCCTGCACATGGGCTACATCGACGCCGACGCCTGCCGCCGGCTGGGCGAGAAAATGGGCGGTTCCCAGTACGGCCAGTACGTGATCGAGGTGGCCGGCGGCTGGCCCGGCTGAGCCGGGTGGCCGTACAGGGGCGTGAACGGCCGTACGGTGTCCGGCCGTTCACGCCCCGCACACCGGTCATCTCGCCGGGGCGGTGCCTCCGTCGACGAGCTGGTGCCCGTCGATGAGACGGGCCGCGGCCGCCTTGTTCACCGCGTCGATGCGCGACACCGCATGGAGCTTGGTGAACACATTACTGAGATGCCTTTTCACGGTCCCCTCGGCGATTTGGAGCTCACGCCCGATCTGGGCATTCGTCATGGCCTGTGCGACCAGAGCCACGATTTCCCGCTCGCGCTCCGACAGGACCATCGGGTGATCATCTCCGGCGGCTTCTCCCGAAGACCGCTCCTGGGTCGAGTGGAGTTCATAGAAGTGCGCCATGGAGACGACCGACACGAGATACCGAAAGGGGACCGCCTTGGAAAGGTAGGCCCGCACTCCGAGACGTACCAGCCTTTGTCTGACCGACGAATCGTCGTCATACCCCAGAACCACCACCTGCCCCCGCGGCATGGCATCGAGCAGAATCGCGATATGCCGTTCCGTCTGGCGGGTTACGCGCTCGACGCCGACTAATACCACGTCCGGCAGCGTCTGCGGAAGAACCTTGAGGGCCTCTATCAGATTCTCGCATTGGGCCACGATCTCCACACCCGACTCACAGCCAAGAATGGAAATCAATCCGGCCAGGTAAACACTTCCCCCTTCGAGGAGAAGCAGGCGTATCGGGGCATTTCCGTCAGATTTCACACTGCCGACACTTGACACTTGGCCACCCCCGTGACGTGCCGCAAGTCAACCCAGATTCAAAAAGATGACGTCACGCTTACCAAAACTTTGCCGTCTCTTCAGGAAGTGGGTCAGGAACTCTTACCATGGGGATCTAGTCTCGCCGATCCCATCGGGACGATACCGCTACCACGACCGACTTGGCACGCGTACGTCACACTTGGCACCGCATGCCGATCAGAATGGGCGAACTCGAGACGCTCCAGGCCCCCGGGACCGGGACGCTACATCCTTCGACACACACCCCCTTGTCTTTCCCGTAGGCGGCGAACAAGAGTGTCCCCCGGAGGCCATATCTCCGCGAAACCATCGAGAGTTCGGGGGCTCAATGGAATTCAAGGTACTGGGACCCATGAGGATCGCGCACGAGGACCTTGTGTGCACCCCCACGGCACCCAAGACCCGGCGCACACTGGCCCTTCTATTGTTCCGCGCAAACCAGGTGGTGGACACTGCGGCGGTCATCGACGAACTGTGGAGCGAGAATCCTCCGCCCAGTTCGATGACAACCATGCAGACGTACATTTACCAACTGCGGAAACTCTTCACCCGTGTGCTCGGCGAGAACGCCTCGGAGCGGCTTCTGGTGAGCCAGTCACCCGGCTACTGCCTGCACGTCGAGCAGGGCGAGCTGGACTCACAGGTTTTCGAGCGCCTGGTGGCAAAGGGACGGAAACAACTCGCGGGCGGGTACCTGGAGGAGGCGTCCCGCACGCTCCGCGAGGCCCTGTCCCTGTGGCGCGGGCGCACCCTCGCCGACGTGTGCAGCGGCCGGCTGCTCGAAGGGCACATCGTGCACCTGGAGGAACTGCGCATCACCACCCTGGAGTTGTGCTGCCAGGTGGATCTGGAACTCGGGGCGCACCGTGAACTGATTCCCGAACTCCGCTCGCTGGTGGTCGACTATCCGCTCAACGAGTGGTTCCACGCCCAGCTCATCATGGCCCTCCAGGAGGTCGGCCGGCGTGGTGAGGCGCTCCAGGCGTACCAGTCGCTCTGGAAGGTGCTGGACCGTGAGCTCGGTATCCGGCCCTCCGAGCGGTTGCAGCGCCTTCAGCGCGACCTGCTGAACGGCGACACCTCGGACGGCGCGTGGCCGGTCCGGTCGTCCCCGGCCGGCGGGGCCCTGCTCACCCGCCCGCACCCGGAGCTGCGGACGCCCGCCCTGGCGCACAGCGGGTCCCTGTCCTCGCCGCCCGTCGGGCAGGCACACCGGCCCTGAGGACCTGCCGGACAGCCGATACCCGGCGCCGCGGACCCGAGCGGTCCCGCGGCGCCGGTTGCGTATGACCTCGTTCGGTCCGCAGGGCGCGTGCTCAGGAGTGGTTCGCGGCGGCCCGGTCCACCGCGTCGGCCAGCTCGGCCTGACACAGGATGTCCTCGCCGTGCGGTACCGGGTCGCCGCCGCCGAGGATCGTACGGGCGAACGCGCCGGCGATCCGCGTGAACTGGCGCGCGGGCTCGAGTCCGATCTCCCGCACACCGCTGCGCCGTTCGATCCGGACCACCGGACGGTGCTCGTCGGGCGTGCTGTAGGCCCGCTCCAGGCGGAGCTGCCCCTCGCTGCCGTACAGCGCGTACCCGCTGCGGTAGGAGTGGTCGACGCCGTAGGCGAGGTGCGCCGTTGCGCCCTGCTCCGAGACCAGCAGGGCCGACCCGGCGATGGCCGGCCCGCCCCGCTCCGCCCGGCGCAGCTCGGCGCCCCGGACCCGCAGACCGTCCCCGAGGAACAGCCGCGCGGCCCGCAGCGGATAGGCCGCCACCTCCGGCACGGTGCTGGCGTACCGGGGCGGGGCGCCGGCCTCCGCGGGCAGCCGGGGAATGGTGAAATACCCTTCGAACAGGCGGAGTTCACCGATGGCGCCCTCGGCGACGAGCCTGGCCACGGCGGCGTGCTGGGGGTGGTGGAGGAACATGAAGCTCTCCATCAGCAGCAGCCGTCGCTCCCTGGCCGCGGCGACCGCCCTCGCGGCCTCGGCGAGGCCGGTGGCGAAGGGCTTCTCGCACAGGACGTGCTTGCCCGCCTCCAGGGCCCGGATCGTCCACCGCGCGTGCAGCTGGGGTGGCAGCGGCAGATAGACGGCGTCGACGTCGGGGCGCTCCAGGAGCCGTTCGTAGCCCTCGACCGGTGCGCCGCCGAACCGGGCGGCGAAGCCCTTGGCCCGGTCGCCGTCCCGGCTGGCGATGGCCGTGATCTCGATCAGCGGCTCGTGCGCCATCGAGGGGAGCATGCGGCGCTCGGCGATGCTCGCGCAGCCCAGCACCCCGACCCGCAGCCGGTCTGCGCCGCCCGGAAGGTCAGCCACGGCCGTCCCCTCCCCCGGCGACCATGGCACCGAGCCGGGCGGCGATCTCCCCCGGCGAGGGCAGCGCGGCCACCTCGGCGCGCACCTCGGCGGCCGCCCGCCGGATCGCGTCGTCCTTGAGCCAGCGGCGGAAGAGTTCGGGCTCGATGGCGTCGGCGTCCGCGAAGATCCCGGCGCCACGCCGGCCGATCGCCGCGGCCGCCGCGTAGTGGCCGATCCCGCCCGCGAAGACGAGCTGGGGCAGCCCCAGCGCCAGCGAGGTCAGGGAGGTCCCGCCCCCGCCGTGGTGGATCACGGCCGTGCACCGCGGCAGCAGGTCCGACAGCGGAATCCAGCCCGCCGCACGGACGTTGGACGGCAGCGTCCCGTACTTGGACAGGTCGTAGCCGCTGATCGCCAGCACGAAGTCGGCGTCCACCTCGCCGGCCGCCGTGATGATCCGCTCGACCGGGCCGATCTCACCCCAGGTGAGCCCCATGGTGACCGCGACGGTCGGCCGCTGCTTGGGCGCCGTGAGCCAGTCGGGCAGCTCGGCGCCGCCGCTGTAGCAGAGGTTGCGCATGGCCCAGCCGTACTGGCCCTCGGGCTCCACGCTGGGCGGCGTGATGTGGAGGGCGACCGGGTCGGCGGGCAGCCCGGCGACGCCGAACCGTTCGAAGGTGTCGGTCATGTACGAGGCGATGCGCTCGCGCTGCCCGCGCGAGCTCTCCAGGTACACATCGTGCTGGACCGCCGGGATGCCCAGCAGCGCCGCGCACATCGCGCCCGCGGTCGCACTGGAGTCGTGCACGATCAGGTCCGGCCGCCAGCGCCGGGCGGCCTCGACCAGGCCGGGTGCCAGTTCGCCGTTGGCCGTGCCGAAGATCTCGGCGATGGTGTCGGCCTCGGCCGGGCTGGTGGCGCGGGACTCGTAGAGGCCCTGGTGGCGTCGGAAGAGCGGCATGAACATCGGACGGATGTCGAAGCCCGGTGCGATGTCCACCATGGAGAGTCCGGCCTCGGTCACCACGGTGCCCTCGCCGGCCGACGCGAAGAGCACGTCGTGGCCGGCGGCGCGCAGCGCCCAGGCCAGCGGGACCAGTGGGAGTGTGTGGGCGCGGATCGGGGCGGTGTGGAACAGCACCCTCATGGAACGTCCCTCCTCGGATGCGTGGTGGAGTGCGGCGTGCTGGTTGGTGCGGGGCGGTGGCGGTGCGCGGCAGGGGTCGCGTCAGAGGCGGCCGGAGCGGCGGACGCGGTCGTGCCAGTCGTCGCTCAGCGCGCCTTCCAGGGGGCGCTGCGCCTTCCAGCCCAGGTGCAGCCTCGCGGGTTCCGGGTCGATGGCGAGCCAGTCGCCGCCCGCGCCGGGGGAAACCGGTCCACCGACGTCCGGTGCCCGTTCCTCCAGCCTGGTCGGCACCCCGCTGACGGCTATCAGCCGGCGGACCAGTCGGCGCACGGGCACCGTGCTGCCGCTGCCGATATTGACGGCCCGCCCGCCGACCGTGGCATGGGCGGCGGCCAGTACGGCATCGCCCGCGTCCCTGATGTCGATGTAGTCGCGTTCGGCCCGCAGGGGTGCGAGCACCAGTTCGGCCTCACGGCTCTCCGCGCGCGCGGCGAGGAGTTCCTCCAGGACCCGGCCGAGCAGACTGGCCGGGGCGGTACCGGGACCCGCGACGTTCACGAGCCGTACGACGACCGCGTCGAGGCGGCCGGCGCGCGCGGCCTCGAGCACGGCCGTGGAGGCCGCCAGTTTGATCTCCCCGTACGGACCGGCCGGCCGCGGCTCGGTGTGCTCGCCGATCGGCACGCCGGGCGCGGTCGGCCCGTACTCCATGACCGTTCCCACCTGGACGAACCGGGGCCGGAAGGGGAGAGAGGCGAGCGCGGTCAGCACCCGCTCGGCGAGCTTGAGGAGCGAGGTGCGCATCACCTCCTCGCTGCTGCCCCACGGCCGGCCGGCCGCGTTGACCACGACGGCGGGCCGCTCGGCGCGCAGGGTCTCGGCGATCCGCTCCACCGGCTCGGCGGTCAGGTCGAGCGGCACGAAACGGGCGTACGGCAGCCGTTTGCCGGGGTCCCGCGCCACGGTGACCACGTCATAGCCCTCGGCCGCGAACGAGGCGCTGACGTGCCGCCCCACCCAACCGGTGCCGCCGAGCACCACTACGGTCCTACGCCCGCCGTGTGTCATGAGCCTTTTCCCCTTCCGAGCCGCGCAGTCCGGCCAGCAGGGTCCGGGCCTGGATGTTCACGTAGTTCGAGTGCCTCAGCAGGGAGCTGAGCTGCCGGACCGTCACCCACAGGTAGCCGGGCTCCTCCTCGACCGGGAAGTCCTCACCCATCTCGACCACGCGGTAGCGGGCGTCCGCGTGGTGGAAGCGTCCGCCCTCCTCCGACTGGACGGAGTCGTAGAGGACGCGTCCGGCGCCCGGTTCGAGGACCGACTCGAGCCGGCGGGGGCGCTGCGCCTTTGGCAGCGCGCGGGCGTGACCCGGCAGGCACTGCACGGTGGGTGCCAGTTCGGCGACCTCGAGCCCGCCGGCCTCCGTCTTGACCTGGGCCAGCAGATGGCGCACGCCGTCGATGTCCCGGGCGACGAAGGCCGCGAGGCCCTGCTCGACGGGGGCCAGCAGCGGCTGGGTCCACTGGGCGACCTCGCGGTTCGCGGCGCGTACGGCGGCCGCGACGATCGTGAAGTGCCGGCCGTCCTCGTGGCCGATCTCGTCGTCCTTGCGGTACCAGCGCTCGACGTGGGCGAGCGGGACGCTGCGCTGCCGCAGCTCGCGCACCGACCTGATCTCGGTCAGCAGGCTCAGCAGCTCTTCGTCGGCATGGTACGAGCGCGGCTCGTGCGCGAGGAGCGGGATGGTCGACAGGACGGTTCGCGCGTCCATGTTGACCACGTTGTCCCGCATGAGCAGCCGGTGGATCTGGCCGATGGTGAGCCAGCGGAAGTCCTCGTGCTCGGGGACGTCGCCGACGGCCTCGACCACCATGTTGCGGTTGCGCTTGCGCAGGAACCACGAGCCCTGTTCGGACTGGAGGGAGTCGTGGACCACCCGTCCGCGCCGCGGTGGCTTGAAGTACTCGAGGTAGCGGACCGGGGCGCCGCGGTGCACCCCGGTGTAGTTGCTGCGGGTCGCCTGGACCGTGGGCGACAGCTGCACGGTGTCCAGGTTGCCCGGTTCCATCTTGGCCTGCATCAGGCAGTGCAGCACCCCGTCGAACTCCTTGACGAGGATGCCCAGGATGCCGATCTCGGGCTGATTGATGATGGGCTGGGTCCAGGAGTGCTCCGTGCCCTCCCAGGCGGTGTCCACCCGCAGGCCCTCCACCGAGAAGAACCTCCCGCTCTCGTGCACCAGGTCACCGGTGTCGTCGCGGAAGTTCCAGCCGACCAGCTGCGAGAACGGTATGCGGTCGACCGCGTAGCGGTTGGTGCGGCGCTGCTCGGTGAACCAGGCGTCGAACTCGGCGTTGGGCGTCACCGCGCTGTCGGGGGTGCGCGCCGACCGCTCGAGCCGCTCGATGTCGCTCATCGCGCCGCCTCCAGCGACTTCCACCAGGCGGGATTCGCGCGGTACCACTCCACGACGCCGCTCAGCCCCTCCTCGAAGGACACCCGCGGGCGCCAGCCGAGTTCCGCCCGGATCTTGGCGTCGTCGATGGCGTACCGCAGGTCGTGCCCCTTGCGGTCCTCGACGTGCCGCACCCGGTCCCAGCCCGCGTCGCACAGCCCGAGCAGCAGCTCGGTCAGCCGCCGGTTGGTCAGCGCGGTGCCGCCGCCGATGTTGTAGACCTCGCCGGCCCGGCCCCCGGTCAGGACCAGGTGGACGGCGCGGCAGTGGTCCTCGACATGGATCCACTCCCGGACGTTGGTCCCGTCCCCGTACAGCGGCAGGGTCCCGCCCGTCAGCAGCCGTGTGACGAACAGCGGGACGAGTTTCTCCACATGCTGGTACGGCCCGTAGTTGTTGGAGCACCGGGTGATCCGCACGTCCAGCCCATGGGTGCGCCAGTAGGCGCGGGCCATCAGATCGCTGGACGCCTTCGAGGCGGCGTAGGGGGAGTTGGGCAGCAGCGGGCTGTCCTCGGTCCAGGAACCGCGGTCGATCGAGCCGTACACCTCGTCCGTGGAGACGTGTACGAAGCGGTCCACGCCGGCCGCCAGACAGGCGTCCAGCAGACTCTGGGTGCCGAGGACGTTCGTCCGCGCGAACGCGGCGGCGCCGCGCACCGACCGGTCCACGTGCGACTCGGCGGCGAAGTGCACGACCCAGTCGTGCCCGGGGACGACAGACCGCAGCAGCTCCGTGTCGGTGATGTCCCCGCGCACGAAATCGAGGCGCGGCCGTCCCAGGGGAAGGTTGTCGGTGTTGCCGGCGTAGGTGAGTGCGTCGAGGACGGTCACCTCGGCTTCCGCACAGCCGGGATACCCCCCGTCGAGCAAGGTGCGCACATAGGCGGAGCCGATGAATCCGGCTCCTCCGGTAACGAGGATTCTCATGCGCGGAACCTTGCTCGCGCCGGCTGGCTTACGGGTGGAGACGGGCTCGAGGCACCCCGCGCCCCGGACGGGCCGGGCGCCGGACTCCAACGGGCCTTGAGACCGGGGCCCTACCGTCCGGCGCATGGAGTCTCGCAGCATGGAAATCCGCAACCTGGCGCTGCCGGACGTCTTCCTCGTCACACCGAGGGGATTCCCGGACCGCCGAGGCACCTTCTACGAGTCGTTCCGCCAGGATCTGCTGTCCGAGGCCCTGGGCCGGAACTTCACCATCGCGCAGAGCAATCTGTCCGTCTCGCACCGCCGGGTACTGCGCGGTATCCACGGGGTGCGGGGGGAGTTCAGCCAGGCGAAGCTGGTGACCTGTCTGCGCGGCGCGGTCCTCGACATCGTGGTGGACCTCAGGGTCGGCTCGCCGACGTTCGGCCGCCACGAGGTGGTCTGGCTCGATCACCGCACCCTGACCAGCCTGTACATCGCCGAGGGGCTCGGGCACTCGTTCCTCGCGCTGGACGACGACACCGTCATGAACTACCACTGCTCCCAGCCCTACGTGGCCGACGCCGTGTACACCGTCAGCGCCCTCGACCCGGGGCTCGCGCTGCCCTGGGGCCTGACCGGGCCTGCGGTGATGTCCGAGAGCGACGAGGCCGCGCCCTCCGTGGAGGAAGCCGTCGCCAAGGACCTGCTCCCGACGTACGAGGAATGCCTCGAGCTGTACGGCCGGCCGGTCACGGCATGACACCGGTGCGTCCGGCCCGGCGGGCCGGACGCACCGCTGGGCCCCGCCGCGGGGGTGCGGCGGGGTTCAGACCCCGCGCGCCCAGTCGGGCCGCTCCAGGATCTCCAGCACGATGGCGACCGTGGCGAACCCGGCCGACCCGCCGAGCAGCAACACATGGTCCCCCGGGGCTAGTTGTCCGTCGAGCAGCAGCCGTTCGAGGGAGACCAGCTGATCGCTGACCCCGAGGTGCCCGGTCACCGCGCCGAGGTCGAAGCACGAGCGTTCCATCGGCAGCCCGAGCGGCGCCATCACGAACTGCTCCACGACGAACCGGGACATGTTGTGGAAGACGACCTTGGTGAGGTCGCCGATCCCGATGCCCGCCTCGGCCACCGACAGCCGGGTCAGCTCGGCGTGGTTGGCCGCCATCAGGGAGGCCGCTTCCACGGTCGACATCACGTTCTCGACGAAGTGGTCCAGGCGTCCCTGCTCGTCGATGCGGCCCGCGGACGGCGCGGGGAACAGCGATTCGGCTCCCCGCTGCATCATCTCCAGCTGCGGCAGCGTACGGGAGTTCACGGACCGGATCCTGGCGAAACCGCCTTCGGTGCCGAGCAGCGCGGCGCTGGCGCCGTCCCCGCCGATGAAGGAGTACGAGCCCCAGCGGTCGATCCACGGCCCGAAGACGTCGGCTCCCGTCAGCAGCACCGAGCGGTGCCGCGCCGCGCCGGTCAGCAGGCCGATGGTGAGTTCCATCGCGCTGAGCATCGCCGAGCACCCGGTGCGCAGCTCGGTCACGGGGGCACTGCCGCCCAGTTCGCGCAGCGTGTATCCGGCGAGCGACCAGCCTGCCGGTCCGGGCGGGAACACGCTGGAATGGATGAGCGCGTCGAGTTCCTTGGAGTCCGCCCCGGCGCGCCGCAGCGCCGTGCGCGCCGCCTCGACGGTCATGTCCGCCGGGGTGACGTCCTCGGCCACGGACGTCGCCGTCAGCCGGCACATCTCCACGGCGGCCGGATCGTACAGGCCCTGTTCGATGGCCCAGTCCACGCTGACACTCCGCGGCAGGCTGCTGCCCACGGAACGGACGTAGACGTCCTCCTGGATTTCCATTGATCGCCCCCGGTATTCGATTGCCCACGGCTGCGGGACGAGTCTGGGTCGGCCGTCTCGAGAGCCCGTCGAAGCCACGTCGGCTACGCGCACCGGCGGCGGGACGCGGGAAACGCGCGAGGTCAGAGCGAGGGCGTCTCGAGGATCTCGACGACAGCCGCCGTGACGCTGTAGCCCACGCCCACCCCGGTGACCAGCACTCGGTCGCCCGGGCCGAGCGCCTTGTCCTCGACGAGATGGTTGAGGGCGGCGAACTGGTCCCCCGCGCCCAGGTGTCCGACGCGCCGGCCGAACTCCCAGACGCTCTGCCTCTCGGTGAAGCCCAGCGCGTCGTAGTTCTCGCTACGGCCGTCGCCGCGGTGGACATGGGGGACGACGATCCGGTCGATGTCGGCGAGGGCGAGATTGGCGTCGGCGAGCGCCTCGTCGCGGGCCCGTGACATGGCGGCCGCCAGCCGTTCCCACGAGCCCTTCGACTCGGGGGCGCGGCTGTGGGTGATGAAGCGCTGGAGCACCGGCACGGGTGTCTGCTGCCCGGGTGCCAGGGTCAGCGGGCTGTCGGCCCGGCTCCAGGGTTCCAGCGAGGTGTCCGCGTGTGCGGCGCTGGACAGCAGCCGGGCGAAGCCGCCGGAGGTGGACAGCACCAGAGCGGTCCCGGCGTCGCCGTAGATCGTGTAGAACTGCGTCGCCCAGCGGTCGATCATGGGCGGGGCGAAGTGGTCCCCCGTGGTCAGCAGCGCGGTGGCCGCCGCGCCCGACTGGAGCTGCCCGGCGGCCAGGTGGAGGGCGGCGAGGCCGCCGTTGGAACGCTGTTGCACATCGACGGCGACGGCCCGGTGGCTGACGCTGCGTCCGGCGACGTAGGCCGCGGCGGGCCACCAGTCCAGCCCCTGGAACCAGGAGCTGGCATGCAGCACGAGGTCGTAGGCGGCCGGGTCGAGTCCCGCGCGCCGCACGGCGGTGCGCGCGGCACGGACCGCCATGTCGGCTCCGGCCTCGTCGTCGGCCACGGCGACCGACTCGTAGCCGAGCGCTTGGTGGTGCTCGCCGACGAGGCCGGCCGCGACCGCCTGCCGCAGCGGGGTCAGCGGCGGCAGCCAGACGCCGGTACCCGCGATACGGATGTCCTTGTCGTATTTCACCGGAGTCCTCCAACTCGCTCGCCGCTGGTGGACGCCACCCAACCAAGCGTCGTTCGAGCACTCCTGGACGGCAGTTCAAGCCATGGGACGCCCGAGTCCGTACCGGCCCAGCCCGTGTTCGAGCAGACCGAAGGCGCGTTCCGCCTCGGCCACGGCCTCCGGGTGAACCGTGTCGAGGCCGCGGCCGGCGAGCACCTGCTCGAGGTTGCGCGAGACGAGCGCCTGCTGCGCGGCGGTGATCTGCATCGCCGCGATCCTCGGCACGATCGCGGCCGGGTCCTCGCCGAGCCGGCCGGAGAGCGCGTCGGCGAGTTCGCTCTGGCTGCCCAGCCACTGGTCCACCAGCCGCAGCTTGAGGCTGGGCGTCTGCATGATCATGCGCTGGAAGGCGAGGAACCCCGGCTCGTCGCACAGGCCCGTGGAGGGGTTGCGGTCCGCCAGGCCGGCCAGGAAGTGCCGCAGCAGCGCCTTTAGCGGGGAGTCCTCCGGACCGCAGGCGCGGACGATCGCCGGCGCCTCGCCGAAGTGGTCGTCGATCCGGCACAGGACGAGGTCCTCCTTGGCCGGGAAGTGGTTGAAGACCGTCATGGAGGAGACCTCCGCGGCCTCGGCGATCTCCGCGACGGTGACGCTGTCGAAACTCCGCTCGAGAAAGAGCTTCACGGCCGCGTCCGAGATCGCCTCGCGCGTCCGCAGCTTCTTCCGTTCCCGCAGGCCAAGTCGCTCGCTCATGCCCGCACCCTACCGAGTTGGCCTGAGAGAGCAAAGCTTTATAGTCCACATATTCATTGAGTTACTAAAGTCAATGCCCTACGCTCGTGCCATGACACAGCTCGGACTCGATGGACAACCGTCCTCGGCGGACGCACAGCAAGGACCGCGGCCGATCTACGACGGCTCACGGATGCTCATGGGGAAGAACCAGGTGATGCTGGTGGCCCTGGCCTGCCTGGCCTCACTGCTGCTGGCCCTGCTCGACGTCAACATCGTCTCGGCGGTCTCGTGGAAGATGGTCGCCGACCTCGATCCCGTCCACGGGATCTCCCGGCTGCCCTGGCTCACCACCTGTTACGCCCTGGCGGACTGCATCGTGGTCCCGTTGTACGGAAAGCTGGCCGACGTCCACGGGCCCAAGCCCGTCTTCCTGTTCTCGCTCGGCACCTTCCTCGTCGGATCGTGCCTGTGCGGCGTCGCCCAGACCATGCCCCAGCTGATCGTGTTCCGCACGATTCAGGGCGTCGGCGCCGGCGGCCTCACCGCCGTCGCGCTGATCATCATGGGCGTGCTGTTCCGGTCCGACGCCGACGACCTCGAGGGCGCCACCTCGTCGAAGACGGCCTTCGGCGCCGTCATGTTCGGTGTGGGCCTGGCCCTGGGCCCGACCCTCGGCGGCTTCGTCTCGGACTCGCTGAACTGGCGCTGGGTCTTCTACATCAACCTGCCGTTCGGCATCGCCGCGTTCGTGATTGCCGCCACGATGCTGCGGCTGCCGCGGAACACCCAGCGGCGCAAGGTCGACTTCATCGGCGCCGCTCTGATCGCGGGCGCCGCGGCCGCCGCACTGCTGATCGCCGACTGGGGAGGCAAGAAGTACGCGTGGGACTCCCCGACCGTGCTCACGCTGTTCGTCGTGGGAGCGCTTCTGACGGGCGGCTTCGTCTGGCGCGTCGTCACCGCCGAGGAACCGCTCGTCTCGCTGGCGCTGCTGCGCAACCCCATGTTCCGCATCATGATGCCGATCTCCCTGATCGGCGGACTGGCCTTGGCCGGCGGGTTGTTCTACGTCGGCGGCTATCTGCAGATCGGCCGCGGCCTGAGCCCCGGCCGGGCCGGGCTGCTCACCCTGTGCATGGCCTGCGGTCTGATCCTCTCCGCACTCGTCGGACGCTGGATCATCAGGCTCTTCGGGAAGTTCAAGTACCTGCTCACCGCGTCGGGGATCATCCAGTCCTCCGTGCTCTTCTGCTTCAGCGGACTGGGCGACCACACCGACTTCGTCCTCATCGGGATCGGCATGGCGGTGATCGGGATCGCGCTGGGCCAGTCCCTCGGCCTCGCCCTGCTGTTCACGCAGAACAACGTCGAACTCGACGACCTCGGCATCGCCACCACCTCGCTGCGCTTCAGCCAGCAATTGGGCACCGCCTTCGGCTTCACGCTGTTCAGCACGGTCGTCACGCGTTTCCTCGCCGGGCACCTCACCGGCAGCGCGGGCGCCGCCAACGTCAACGGCGAGCTGGACACCGCGGTCCTCGCCAAGCTGGCCCCCGAGCAGCACACCTCCGCGGTCCACACCTTCGTCCAGGCCACCAACCTGGTGTTCTTCATCTCCGCCTTCCTGGTTCTCGTACCGTCCGTACTGTCCCTGTTCATCAAGGAGAAGTCCCAGCGGCAGCCGGCCGGTCCGGCCGCCTGAGCACGGCCCGGCGCCCGGACCCCCGCGAAGGCGCCGCCCACCGCGGCGGGTCCGGGCGCGGGCCGGTCAGTGCCCGGCTATGTCCTCGAGGTCGCGTGCGACGTCGGCGGGTGAGGGCAGTTCGAGCACCCGGTCACGCAGCGCGAGGGCGGTCTCCCGGTACCCGGGCTTGGCCAGCAGGGCGGTCAGCGCCTCG
Organism: Streptomyces sp. SUK 48; assembly: GCF_009650765.1. NCBI lineage: Bacteria > Bacillati > Actinomycetota > Actinomycetes > Kitasatosporales > Streptomycetaceae > Streptomyces > Streptomyces sp. SUK 48. The sequence goes on from NZ_CP045740.1 coordinate 3,260,882, forward strand.
CGGATGACGGCCGGGTCGTTCTGGCTCGCCGCGTCCCCGAGCCGCACCGCGACGCCGGCCTCCTCCATCCGCCGGCACCGCACATGCTGGTCCATGATCTGGGGCAGCAGCAGATGCGGCCGCCCGCCCAGCACCGCCGTGAGTGTCGTACCGCCCCCGCCGTGGTGCACCACCGCGTCCGAGATCTCCAGCGCCTCCCGAAGGGGCAGCGGTTCGACCAGCCGCACATTCTCCGGCACCGGCCCGAGCGCCGGGTGCTGTTCGCGTTCCAGCGTCACCAGGGCCTCGACCCCGTCCAGGCCGTCGAAGGCGTCGACCACGTGGCGGATCAGGGTCATGCCGTTGAGCGACAGGATGGAACGGCCGAAGGAGACGCACACCCGGCGCCGGTCGCGGTCCGCCCGCCACACCCAGGAGGGCACCGTTCCCCCGCCGTTGAAGGCCACGGGACGGATCGGCCGCCCTGCCGGCTGGTCCGGCAGCGCCAGTTCCGCCGGGAACGGGTCCAGCAGTACGGCGGGATCGGGCAGCCCCGCCAGGCCGTGCCGGACCGCGCGCCCGTGCAGCAGCTTGCGGGCCAGCTCAAGGCCCGCGGCGGAGATGGGCTCCGGTCCCCACCGGTGGTGCACGGTGGGCACGCCGAGGACGCCCCCGATGATCAGGCCCGCGTACTCCAGCGGATCGGTGACGATCAGATCCGGCTTCCAGCGCCGCGCGAAGTCCAGGTAGGGGTCCAGCAGGTACTTCGCGTGGAACACCCAGGCGAGCGCGGCGGCCGTCCAGCCGCCGGGCGGCAGCTGAGCCAGCCCGATGTCGATCGGGCGCCGGCCCTCGGGCAGCCCCAGGAACAGTTCGTCGACGTCGAAGAGCACCCCTTCGCTGACGGTGGGCAATCCGGCGGACCGTGCCATGCCCACCACGTCCGGCTGTCCGAGGAACATGACGTCGTGTCCGGCGGAGCGCAGCGCCCACATCAGGGGCACGGCGGGCATGAAGTGGGTGGCTGACGGGCTCGAGATGGCGAGGACGCGCAACGGAACTCCCGGGTGTCGGCGACAAATTGCCTGCGGACGGCGCCGCAGACCCTCGCACTTCGGTGTCGCGCCCGGCTCGAGCCTGGCTGGGCCGACCGGCACGCCCCGGCCTCCCCGGCTGCCCTCGGCCCCCGTTGCCTCCAGGGCCTCCCCCCTGTTGTCCTCGGCCTCCCCGGCGACCTCGATTCCTCCTCGAACGCCGCGTGCCAGCATCCGCGCATGGCTGACACGAACGCGGAACTCACCCGCGAACGCCTCCTCGGGATGATGACCGGATTCAAGGCGACCTATCTGCTGCGGACCGCCCTCGAGCTGGGGATCTTCGACTGCTTCGCACACGGCCCCGCCGACGCGGGCCGGGTCGCCCACGCCGTCTCCGCCGACCCGCGTGCCGTCCGGCTGCTGCTGGACGCGCTGTGCGGGGCGGGCCTGCTGGAGCCGGCCGGTGACGCGTTCCGGCTGGTGCCGGGTGCCGAGCGGCTGCTGGTCACCTCCAGCAAGGAGTACTTCGGCGGCAACGTCAACGTCGCCGGCAGCCGCTGGGAGTGGGACATCATGCGCTCCCTCCCCGACGTCGTCCGCAAGGGCGGTCCGGTCGCCGACGCCGAAGCGGAGCGGCCCGGGCTTCCGTTCTGGACCGACTTCGCCACCCATCTCACCGGCCTCACCCGGGCCGGTGCCGCACACGTCGCCGATGTCCTGGAACCCTGGGCGGCCGGACGGGACGGACTGCGGGTACTGGACGTCGGCTGCGGGCACGGCCTGTTCGGGCTCACCCTCGCGGGCCGTCGGCCGGCGGGGCACGTGTGGTGCCAGGACTGGCCCGAGGTGCTCGAAGTGGCCGCGCGGCACGCCCGGCGGCAGGGGCTCGGGGACCGGGCCTCCTATCTGCCGGGCGACGCCTTCGAGGTGCCGCTCGACGGCCCGTACGACGTGATCGTGCTGGCCAACTTCCTGCTGATGTTCTCCTACGACCGGTGCGTCGGCCTGCTGCGCCGTCTCACCCCGGCCCTGGCCCCCGGGGGGCGCGTGGTCATCGCCGGCTTCACCACCGGCGACGCCGACCCGCGCCAGGAGTACCACGCGCAGATGCTCGGCCTGCTGATGCTGGCGACCACCGAGGGCGGCGAAACGCACTCCGCTCACGCCTACGCGTCGATGCTCGCCGAGGCCGGCCTGACGTCCGTGCGGACGCACCCGCACGACCGCCTTCCCGTGCGGGTGGTCGAGGGCGAGCACCCCTGAGCCGGGCACCGGTGGCCCTCCGTCCCGTTCCTGTTCACCGCAGACCGGATTCCCTCTCTTCCCCAGACCGAAAGGCACCCGCGCCCATGTCCGCATCCGCGTCCACTCCCGCCACCCGGCCACCGGGCCGGCTCGCCCACCGCATCACCGTCATGGCGCCCCCGGAGGTGGTGTACGACCTCGTCGCCGACAACGCGCACACCCCGCGGCTCTCCCCCACCGTCGTGCACATCGAGCGTCTGGAGGGCGACAGCCATCACGATGTGATCCAGCGGTGGGTCATCGACGGCGGCACGCCTCGCACCTGGCAGGTGGCGCGCACCCTCGACGCGGACGCCGGCCGGATCTCCTTCGACCAGCTCGCCGCCGCTCCTCCGGTGGCCTCCATGCACGGCGAGTGGTCGATCCGGGCCGGTGCCGACGGCGGTACGGACGTGGAACTGAGCCATGCCTGGACCCTCACCGTCAACGACGCGGAGGCCGCGGAGCAGATGGTGCGGCGCATGGACACGGGGATCGGCAAGCAGCTGCGCGGGCTGAAACGGTTCGCGGAACAGCTGGACGCCCTCACGGAGCACGAGTTCACGCAGGAGACCTCGGTGTTCGTGCCGGCCTCGCCGCTCGAGGCCGTCGACGCCCTGTGGGGCCCGGCCCACCGGCCCGGGAGACTGTCCGGTTCCGCGTCGGCGACCGTGGTGGCCGAGGCCGAGCGCTGCCGGTCCGTCGACCTGCGCACGGCGCCGGGCGGGCCCGCGCTGCGACGCTGCTATGTGCGCCCCGTGGACACCGTGATCGTGTGGAAGCAGACCGAGGGGCTGCCCGCGTACTGCCGTTCGGTACGCGGTGAGGTCCGCGCGCGGCCCGCGGCGGGCGGCAGCACGGTGAGCGTGCGCCGGACCGACAGCCTCGTGCCCGACGCGCTCGCCGGCCTGCCGGCCGCGGCCGTCGCCGAACGGCTCGCCGAGGTGCGTACCGGTGCGGGGGTGGACCCCTTCGCCGGCTCGCACGGCTGAGCGGGCCGTGCGGCGACGGACACGGGAAACGAGGGGGCGGGCACCCGGTGCGGTGCCCGCCCCCTCCCGCGCGTCCGGTCAGGACGTGGCCACGAACTCCAGCAGGCTGTGCGGTTCTTCGACGGGGGCCACCGACTTCACCGTCAGTCCCACGGCCGTGCCCATGGCCTCCAGGTCCGCCGCGGTGCGGGCCCGGCCGCCCGTGGTGACCAGCATCAGCAGGTCCATGTCGGTCGTCGAACTGCGCGCGGACGCCGGGTCGACGAGCGACTCGAGGACCAGCACCCGGCCCGTGGCACCGGCCGCCTCGGCGCACCGGCCGAGGATCCGGGCCGCCCGGTCGTCGTCCCAGTCGTGCAGCACACCGGAGAGCAGATAGACGTCGGCCCCCGGGGGCAGTTCGTCGAAGAAGCTCTGGGCGACGGTTCCCGCCCGCTCGCCGAGGCCGGCCGCGGCGAACCGCTCGTCCGCCGACGCCGCGGGCCCGGGCCGGTCCACGACCGTGCCGCGCAGGTGCGGGTGCGCCGTGAGCAGTGCGGCGAGCAGCGTCCCGTTGCCGCCGCCGACGTCCACCACCCGCCCGGCCGAGGACCAGTCGAACGTCCCGGCCAGGCCGGGCGCCTTGGCCGCGGCACCCGCCGCCATCTGCTCGTCGAAGGTCCGCGACAGCTCGGGGTCCTGGTCGAGCGCCTCCCAGGTGTCGTTCGGGCGCGCCGCCGGGGGCCTGCCGGTGCGCACCGACTCCAGGAGGTCGGTGAGAGCCAGGTCCACGCGGCCGATGGCGCTCTCCAGGTCGAGCCAACTGCGCGCGTCACCCGAGCCCTGGGTGCACAGTTCCTTGCCGATGTCGGTGAGAGCGTAGGTGTCGGGCGAGGTCTCGGCGAAGACGCCGACGGCGACGAGGTGACGCATGACGCGGCGCAGTGCCGAGACGTCCGCGCCGGTCCGCTCCGCGAGCGCGGCCAGGCCGTCGGTGCCGTCGGCGATGCGGTCGGCGATGCGGAGAGTGGCGGCCACCCTGATCGTCATCGGTGTCGTCAGGTCGGCCATGTCCTGCAGCCGGGATGCCCAAGGGGCGTCGGTCATCGGTACTTTCCCTCCGGATCTGGGTTTACGGGGCTTCGGGGCTTCGAGGGCTTCGAGGCACGGTCGTACGGTCATGCGCCCGTCAGGCGTGCCAGTGCCGCGTGCAGCTCGGACCGGACCCGCTCGGCGGGCAGACCGGTGTCGGCGGCCCAGGCGACATAGCCGTCCGGGCGGATCAACAGCTGTGTGAGACCGGCGAGTTGGGGGCTGGTCGCCCGCACCACGTCGAGGCGGGCGGAGGCGGACACGGTCGCGGTGTCGCCTTCGTCCAGCCGTAGCAGCACCGGCCTGCCCCCGTGCAGGAGCTCGGCCAGCCTGTACTGCTTGTCCCCGAGCGTCAGCACGGCCTCGGGCGCCCATCCGCCGGCCAGGGGGTGCGGGTCCGCCGTGCCGGTGTCGTAGCGGATGTCCGCGGCGGAGATCTTCTCCGCGAGGTACCGGTTCACCTCGCCGAAGCCGATCAGGTCGCTGAACATGGCGCGCAGGGCGTCCACGCGCGGCGCCGGGTCGAGCAGGGCCAGCTGGGCGCGGGTGTGGTTCAGTACGGCGTCGGCGACCGGCCGGCGTTCGCTCTCGAAGGTGTCGAGCAGGGCGTCCGAGGCACGGCCCGTGACGTGCGCGGCGAGTTTCCAGCCCAGGTTGACCGCGTCCTGCAACCCGATGTTCAGCCCCTGGCCGCCGACCGGGTAGTGGATGTGCGCGGCGTCGCCGGCGAGCAGGACCCGGCCCGCGCGGTAGACGTCGGCCAGCAGGGCGGCATCTCCGTAGCGAGCACCCGCCTCGAGCCCCGCCATGGGGATGTCCCGGCCGTGGATGCGCGCCACGGTCCGGGCGAGCTCGTCCAGGGTGACAGGAGCCGTACGGTCGGCGGGCGGCCCGGTGAATTCGATGGCCACCACCCGGCTGCGCCCCTGCCCCGGGTGCACGGCGATCACCGTGCAGCCGCGCGCGGTGCGGTGCCAGCCGGCCGGAGCGTTCGCGGGATCGCCCAGGAACACCTCTCCGGCCGTCGTCGAGGCGATCGCGTCCGTTCCGAAGAAGCCGATGCCCGCGCCGCGGCGTACGGCACTGCGAGCGCCGTCGCAGCCGACGACGAAGGCCGCGCTCACCCGGGAGCCGTCGGCCGTGCGCACCACGACGCCCTCGGTGTCCTGCTCGACCCCGACGACCTCGGCGCCGCGACGGACCTCCACCCCGAGTTCGGCCGCCCGCTCGCCGAGAATCCGCGCGGTCACCGCCTGCGGCACGAAGACGGCGCCCGGCAGCCCGCCACCGGGCACCGGGAAGTCCAGGCCGGTGATGCCCGCGAAGTGTCCCTTGGGCAGCGCCCGTCTGTCCTGGCTGCGGCCCGCGCCCCCGTTCATCTCCCGTTCGGCCGCCGTGAACCGGTCGAGCAGTCCGCGGCGGTCCAGCGTGGGAATCGTCCGGCCGTGCAGCACCTGGGCCCGTGAGTCGCCGGCCGGCTCCGTGCCCCGTTCGAGCACGGTGACCTGTGCCCCGCCCAACGCCAGCTCAGCCGCGGTCATCAGGCCCACGGGCCCCGCGCCCACCACCACCACGTCCGTACCCATGGGTCTCCTTTCCCGTGACGGCCGGGGCCGTCGGCCGCTCTCCGACACCGGCAGCGTGCCGGTGCGACGTCAACGGTGGCTGGAGAGCGCCTCGAACGGCCTCGGGCGCCGCGCTCGCTCCGTGCTCAACCGGCGCCTGCCAGGGTCGGCCGCGGCGTACACCGGAGTGGAAGGAACAGCCCATGGGTCTGCGAACAGGTGTGTCCCTGCCGATCGCCGGGGACGACCTCCCCGAGGTCACGGCGACGGCCCGGCACGCGGAGGCGGCCGGCTTCGACTCCGTGTGGGTCGGTGACCATCTCGCCGACGGGCGGCCGCTGCTGGAGAGCACACTCGCGCTCGCGGCGGCCGCCGCCGTCACCACGCGCGTGCGTGTCGGTCTCGGCGTACTGCAATTGGCGCTGCGCCAACCGGTGTGGGCCGCGAAGCAGATCGCCACCCTGCAACACCTCTCCGGGGGCCGGCTGATCCTCGGGGTGGGCACGGGCGGCAGCGTGCCCGCGGAGTGGCGGGCGGCGGGCGTCCCGCTCGAGGGGCGCGGCCGGCGCACCGACCGCGTCCTGGCCGCGCTGCCCGGACTGCTGGCCGGGGAACCGACCGCGCTCGACGGTCTGCTGGCAGAGGAACCGCACGCACCGGCGCCGCGGCCCGAGCAGGTCACGCTGGCCCCCGCCGTCCCCCGGCCGCCGCTCTGGATCGGCGGCGGCACCGAGCGGGCGCTGCTCCGGGCCGCCGAGTACGGTGATGCCTGGCTGGCCGCTGCCACCCCGCCCCGCGAACTCGCCGCGGCGGGTGCGCGGTTGGGGGAACTGGCCGCACGGTACGGGAGGCCGGCGCCCCGGGTGGCGGCGCTGGTCATCGCCGCCGGGGTGCGGGAGCACGGCACGCGTGCCGCCGAGCGGCTGGCCGGGTTCCTGTCCGGGCGGCTCGGCCTCGATCCCGACCGTGCCGCCCGGGCCGCGGTGGCGGGTGGCCCGAAGGAGATCGCGGAGCGGCTCGACGCCTATCGGGCCGCCGGCGTGCACCATCTGGTGCTGGCCCCCTTCGGGGCGGACTGGCGGGGACAGTTCGACGTCTTCGCCGAGGCCCGGCAGCTGCTGGGCGGCGACCGCGAGGCGGTCCGGACGGGGACGGGGTCCGATGCGACGGTCCGGTGAGCCGGTGCGCGCGGGCGACGGCGCGGCCCGTGCGCTGGTCCTCGGCGGGACCGGGTTCGTCGGCCGGCAGGTGTGCGCCCGGCTCGCGGCGCTCGGCCATGACGTGCTCGCCGTGGGCCGCACCCGGCCGCCGTGGACGGGTCAGGCAGCGCGGTTCACCGCCCTGGATCTCGCGGCGGCCGGCACCGAGGCCCTGGTCGCGCTGCTGCGGGCCCACCGGCCGACGGTCGTGGTGAACGCGGCGGGCGGTGTGTGGAACGTCGACGCGGAGCAGATGACCCGGTCGAACGTCACGCTCGTCGAGCGGCTGATCGCCGCACTCGACGCGTGGGAGGGGCGGCCCCGGCTCATCCACCTGGGCTCCGCCCACGAGTACGGGCCGGTGCCGTACGGCTCGCTCGTCGACGAGGCCACTCTGCCGCGACCGCAGACCAATTACGGACGGACGAAGCTGCGCGGCACGACGTGTGTACTGGAGGCCGCGCGCGCCGGCGTGGTCGACGGCATCGTGCTGCGGGTCTCCAACGTGATCGGTCCGAACGCGCCGGCGACCAGCCTGCCGGGGGTGACCGTGGCCCGGCTGCGGGCCGCCGCCGCACAGGGCCGGACGGCGGTGCTGCGCACGGGACCGGCCCGGGTCTTCCGGGATTTCGTGGACGTGTGTGACGTGGCGGACGGGGTGGCCGCGGCCGCGGGGCGTGGCGGTCTCGGCGTGATCAACCTGGGCGGCGGCACGGCCGTCGACGTCCGCGGTCTGATGGAACAGCTCGCCCGGATCAGCGGTGCGGCCGCCCGGGTCGTGGTGGAGGACCATCCGGACGGGCGGATCGTACGGGCCAGCGGCGACTGGCAGTTGCTGGACATCTCGGCGGCCGCCCAGCGCCTCGGCTGGGCGCCCCGCCGGGGGCTGACGGACTCCCTGCGGTCCCTGTGGGAGTCGACGCAGTCGCAGGTCCGCACCCCCTGACAGGGAGGATCGGTCATGGCGGCGCCGGGTGGATTCCCGGGCCCCGCGCCACCTCGAGCGATTCTCCAGACCTGCCCGCCATGCTCGGCCTTCGTTGGCGCGACGACGACGGAGACGGACCGCACATGACAGTGGACAACGACCGCGAATCCGTGCTGCGCAGGCTCATCGCCTTTGTCGGCACCGAACTGATCCCCGACCGGGGCATCGCCGTGGAGCCGGCCACGCCGCTGGTGGCGTCGGGGCTCCTGAAATCGCTCGAGACGGCACGGCTGCTCGCCTTCCTGCACAGCGAGTTCGGGGTACGGGTGCCCCCCACGGAGATGTCCCGGCGCAACTTCGAGAACCTCGAGCGCGTGACGGACCTGGTCGTCTCGCTCCGCGCCGCCGCCTCTCGGTCGCCCCTCGGCTGACCACGGCCTTCGACCTGATGGGAGTGAGACGTGCCTGAGACCTATGACTACGACGTGGGCGTCATCGGGGGAGGCCCGGCCGGCTCGACCATGGCGTCGTATCTCGCGGCGGCGGGCCTGCGGGTAGCGGTGTTCGAAGGCCAGGTCTTCCCGCGTGAACACGTGGGCGAGTCACTCGTCCCGGCGGTCATGCCGGTGCTGCGGGAGATCGGCGTCCTGGACAAGATCGACGCCGCCGGCTTCCCGCGCAAGTACGGTGCCGCGTGGACGGCGGCCGACCACCGGGCCGGTGTCCCCACCGGTTTCCAGGCGAACTCGCACGGCTGGGGGGTCGCCGAGATCGCGTACCAGGAGCGTGCACAGCGCGGTGTGGACCGGGAGTACACCTTCCACGTGGACCGCGGGAAGTTCGACCAGATCCTGCTCGAGCACGCGGAGGAACAGGGCGCGAAGATCTTCCAGGGCGTCCGGGTCAACCGGGTCGACTTCTCGGATCCGAGTCGTCCCCGGCTGCTGGCGAAGATCGGCGGCCGGCAGGTGGCGGTGCCGGTGCGCATGGTCGTGGACGCGAGCGGGCGCCAGACCCTGGTGGGCAGCCAGCTGAAGGTGAAGGTGCCGGACCCCGTCTTCGACCAGTACGCGGTGCACACCTGGTTCGAGGGCCTCGACCGGGCCTCGGTGGCCCGCAGACCGCAGGACGCCGACTACATCCATGTGCACTTCCTGCCGCAGGAGAACACCTGGGTGTGGCAGATCCCGATCACGGACACCATCACCTCGGTCGGGGTCGTCACGCAGAAGACACGCTTCAAGGCGGCCAAGGACGATCTGGAGTCGTTCTTCTGGGACTCGGTGGCGACCCGGCCGGAGCTCCTCGGGGCGCTGAAGAACGCGACGCGGCTGCGCCCCTTCAAAACCGAGGGCGACTACAGCTACGGCATGTGGAAGATCGCCGGAGACGCCCTGGTGCTGATCGGCGACGCGGCCCGCTTCGTCGACCCGATCTTCTCCAGCGGGGTGAGCGTCGCCATGAACAGCGCCCGCCTGGCCGCGAAGGACATCATCGCCGCGGCCGCGGCGGACGACTTCAGCGCCGGGCGGTTCGACACCTATGTGAGCACCCTGCGCCAGGGCGTGAGCATCTGGTACGACTTCATATCGATGTACTACCGGCTGAACGTCCTCTTCACGGCCTTCATCGACGACCCGCGCTACCGCATCGACATCATCCGGATGCTGCAGGGCGACGTCTACGACGGTGATGTGCCGCCCGCCCTGATCGCCATGAAGGAACTGGTCGCCGCCGTCGAGGCCGACCCCACCCACCTCTGGCACGACAAGCTGGGCGACCTCAAGGCATCGTCCTCGGCACTGGCTCTCTTCTGACCTCACGCCGCGGTGGCGGACGGCCCACGACCGGGCCGTCCGCCATGACGTGTTCTCCTCCGCCCTCCGCTCAAGCGGGGCGCGCCGCCAAGAGTCTTCGGCCCCCGCCGTTAGCGCATGGCTGCGGACCGCCGCGCCCGCGAGGTGACGGGGGCGACGGATTCGGCGGACCGGCTGACTTCCGTGGCCGCTCGCGGCTCCGGGTGCCGGAGCCGCGAGCGGCGAAGTCCCGCGGACCGGGCGCTCGGGGGCCGAGGTCCACGGGGACGGGGACCCGGGTCCGTCGGCCGAGGGCCGGAGCCCGGGGTCAAAGGCCGGGTCGGCCGGGGTTCAGCTGCGCCGGGCCGGGGTGTCGGCCGGCCGGCTGTCCGTGCCGGGGTCGGCGGCCTGGCTGTCCGTGCCGGGTTCGGCGGGCTCCTTGAAGTCGACCTTCCGCATGTGCTTGCTCATCGACTTCATCAGGCCCCACACCGCCACCGCCATCACCGCGAACACGATGAAGCCGAGGACACCGGGGGTGACCTTGTTCTGGTCGAGGTCGGCGAGGGAGACGAGGTCCGTCGCTGCCAGGCTCACGCTTGCGCTCATGTCAGGCATTGTCCCGGATGCCCGCGAAGAGGTCGTCCTCGGGGAGGGAGGTGTCCACGAGCGACTTCGCCAGCTCGTACTCCTCCGTCGGCCAGACCTCCCGCTGGAGCTCCATCGGCACCCGGAACCAGCCGCCGTCCGGATCGATCTGCGTGGCGTGCGCGATCAGCGCCTTGTCGCGGATCTCGAAGAAGTCCGCGCAGGGAACATGCGTGGTCAGGGTGCGCTCGACCCGCTCGATCTCCTTCCAGCGCTTGAGCCACTCCCCGTACGGCGACTCGAGGCCGCGGTCGAGCAGCGCCCGGTGCAGGGCCTCGGTGCGGGGACGGTTGAAGCCCTGGTTGTAGTAGAGCTTCAGCGGCCGGTAGGCGGGGCCGAACTCGTCCTCGGGGTACTTCTCGGTGTCCGTCGCGCCCTCGAACGCCACCATGGAGATCTTGTGGGTCATGATGTGGTCGGGGTGGGGGTAGCCGCCGTTCTCGTCGTAGGTGGTGATCACCTGCGGACGGAAGGAGCGGATCTGGCGCACCAGCTCGCCGGCCGCCTTGTCGACGTCCTCCAGGGCGAAGCAGCCCTCGGGCAGCGGCGGCAGCGGGTCGCCCTCGGGCAGCCCGGAGTCCACGAAGCCCAGCCACTCCTGCTTGACGCCCAGGATCTCGCGGGCCTCGTCCATCTCCTTGCGGCGCACCTCGTGGATGTTCGCCTCGATGTAGGGGTCGCCCTGGAGCTTGGGGTTGAGGATGGAGCCGCGTTCACCGCCGGTGCAGGTCACCACCAGCACGTCCACCCCCTCGGACACGTACTTCGCCATGGTGGCCGCGCCCTTGCTCGACTCGTCGTCGGGGTGCGCGTGAACGGCCATCAGTCGCAGCTGGTCAGTCAAGACTCAATCCTCGGTAGGTCGGCGCCCCCAAGGCTCAGGGCGCAATCGAAGGCTTCTATAGTGACCGAATCGGGGGGCGATTAATTCCGCGGAGAGGACGATCATGAGTACGGCGAGCACGGGGCTGCCCACGGGCCGCTACGGCCGCTCCTCTGACGAGCGTGCCGACCGCAGACTCAGGACCGCCGCCGTGGTGCTCGGCGCCGTCCTGGTGGCCGTGGTCGGCTACTTCGCGTACCACTACATCGCCCAGACGAAGATCAGCGCCCAGGTGATCACTTTCGACTCCACGAACGACACGGTCAAGGCCCACCTGGAGGTCCACAAGGACGCCGGGGCGAACGGCTACTGCACCCTGCGTTCCCAGTCGGCGGACGGTACCGAGGTCGGCCGCGCCGACTTCCACTTCACCGGCTCGGCCACCCGCATCGACAAGGTCGTCACGCTGCGTACGACGGCCCGCGGCACCACGGCCGAGCTGCTGGGCTGCCACAGCGGCTGACACCGCCGGCCCGCCGGGAGCACCGCACGCCGGGCCCCGCCCCGGCCAGTGGTCCACCGCGCGGAACGCGCCGCCCCGCCGCTCCCTCACCCGGAATGCGGACGGTCCGACCTGCGTTGATGTGATTCTGATGGCTTATGTCCTCCCCCTTCCGCGGATGAATTGTTAGGCTCGTGGTTTCGCCCATCCAAGAGGGAACATTCTTCTGGGTAGGGCGATGCTTTGTATCCCCAGTACCGACGAGGAGCACCCTGTGACCCAGACCAGCGAGAACGTCACCTGGCTGACCCAGGAGGCGTACAACAAGCTCAAGGTCGAGCTTGAGTACCTTACTGGTCCTGCGCGCACGGAGATCGCCGCCAAGATCGCGGCCGCGCGCGAGGAGGGAGACCTGCGCGAGAACGGCGGGTACCACGCGGCCAAGGAGGAGCAGGGCAAGCAGGAGCTGCGGGTGCGGCAGCTGACCCAGCTCCTCGAGAGCGCCAAGGTGGGCGAGGCCCCGGCCTCCGCCGACGGCGCCGTCGCGCCCGGCATGGTCGTCACGATCGCCTTCGACGGTGACGAGGACGACACCATGACGTTCCTGCTCGCCTCCCGCGAGTACGCGAGCTCGGATGTGGAGACGTACTCCCCACAGTCGCCGCTGGGGTCCGGTGTCATCGGCCACAAGGTCGGCGAGGACGCGGAGTACGAGCTGCCGAACGGCAAGACCGCCTCGGTCCGCATCCTCAAGGCCGAGCCCTACAACGGCTGAGCCCCCCAGACCTGACCCACCCCGGGACCCCCGGCGTCCGCAGCGGACGCCGGGGGTCTTGTCGTACCTCCTGTACCTCCTGTACCTCCTTGGCCGTACGGCCTCAGGGGAGGACCGTGTAGCCCGCGTCGCGCAGGCACCGGCCGACCTCGGCGCAGTGGGCCGGGCCCTTGGTCTCCAGGTGGAGTTCGACCTCCACCTCGCTGAGGCCGAGCCGGGGGTCGGTGCGGACGTGGCTGACGTCGAGGACGTTGGCGTCCACCCCCGACAGCACCCCGAGGAGGGTGGCGAGGGCGCCCGGACGGTCGGTGAGCCGCAGTCGTACGGCCAGATAGCGCCCTTGCGCGGACATGCCGTGCCGCAGCACCCGCTGGAGCAGCACCGGGTCGACATTGCCGCCGGACAGCACGCAGACGACCGGGCCCTCGAAGGTGTCCGGGGACGCCATCAGGGCGGCGACCGGGCTCGCGCCGGCCGGTTCCACGACCAGCTTGGCCCGCTCCAGGCACAGCAGCAGCGCGGCGGACAGCTGGTCCTCGGTGACCGTGCGCATCTCGTCCACCAGCTCGCGGACGATGCCGAACGGCACCACGCCGGGCCTGCCCACCTTGATGCCGTCGGCCATCGTGGCCGGGTTCGCGACCGCCACCGGGTGCCCGACGGCCAGCGAGGGCGGGTAGGCCGCGGCGCCCTCGGCCTGGACGCCGATGATCCGCACGTCCGGCCGGATCGCCTTCACCGCGACCGCGATCCCGGCCAGCAGTCCCCCGCCGCCGACCCCGACGAGGATCGTGCGCACCTCGGGGCACTGCTCCAGGATCTCCAGGCCGACCGTGCCCTGTCCGGCGATGATGTCCGGGTGGTCGAAGGGGTGGATGAAGACCGCGCCGGTGCGGGCCGCGTAGTCCTCGGCGGCGGCCAGTGTCTCGTCCACCACCTGGCCGGTGAGGCGCACCTCGGCGCCGTACTCCCTGGTCGCGCTGACCTTGGGCAGCGGGGCGCCGTGCGGCATGAACACGGTGGCGTGCACGCCCAGCAGCGAGGAGGCCAGGGCGACGCCCTGCGCGTGGTTGCCGGCGCTCGCGGCCACCACCCCGGCGGCCCGCTCCTCCGGCAGCAGCCCGGCGATGCGCACATAGGCGCCGCGCAGTTTGAACGAGCCGGTGCGCTGGAGGTTCTCGCACTTCAGCTGCACCGGCGCGCCGACCAGCTGGGACAGGTGCCGGCTGCCCTCCATCGCGGTCGTCCGCGCCACGCCCGAGAGCATCTTCTGGGCCCCGCGTACGTCGTCCAGGGTGACCGAACGCAAGGGGTGGGCGGTGCGGTAGTTCATGACTCCAGCATCGCAGCTCGCGGTGGCGGACGACGGTGGTGACCAAGGTCCAAGACGGGTTTGCGCAGCGCCGGTACGGCCCGGCGCCGGGCCGCGTACCCTGTCCCCCAACCTTGCAGCCCTTCATGAAGCGAGCCTCCGGCCATGCCCACAACACCTGAAATGTCGATGGACATGACGACCCTCGGTGATCCCGGTCTTCTCGACGCCCTCCAGCACGAGGTGGCGGTGTTCGCCCGCCGCGCGGAACAGACGCGGCTCGGCGGTGTCGGGCAGGCGCGCAACTCCATGGACCGCGCCGCCTATCTGCTGCTCAACCGCCTCGACAAGGAGGGCCCGATGGGCGTCAAGGCGCTCGCCTCGGGCATGGGCATCGACTCCTCCACGGTCACCCGGCAGGTGGCCCCGCTGGTGGACACCGGCCTGGTCAAGCGCACCTCGCACCCGGAGGACGGCCGCGCGGTGGTGCTCCAGCTGTCCCCGCGCGGGGCCGCCCGGCTGGCGGAGGTGCGCTCCTCGCGGCGCCTGCTGATGGCGGAGCTGACCGAGGACTGGTCGCCGCAGGAGCGCGAGCAGTTCTGCGACCTGCTGACCCGCTTCAACCTCGGCCTGTCGGCCCGCACCCAGGGGAAGCTTCCCGAGTCTTGACCCGGGGCCCCGGCTGGCCTCATATGAGAGCCGGGTCCCGCGTCGTACGCGATTCACCTGTCCCGTACCGGACGGGCCCCCTGACGGGGAGGCGTCTTGCGTGATCGGCAGGTGGCCCGAGGGGCGCGGCGGGCCCAGGAGTTCGAGGCGTTCGTCGCGGGCGCGGCCGGCCGGCTGCTGCTCGCCTCGACGCTGCTCACCGCCGAGGCCCCGGACGCCAACCCCCGCGCGCGGCGCCTGCTGACGCTGGCGCTCGGCCACACCTACGCCCGCTGGCACCGGCTGCGCGGCGAAGACCCGTACGACTGCGCGCGCCAGTACCTCGCGGTCCGCTTCGCCCGCACGATCTGGCCCCGGCACCGGCTCCTTCGCCGCGCGGGGCCCAAGCCGTGCGGGCCGCTCGCCGGGCTGGACCCGCAGGAGCGGCTGGTCCTGGTGCTGCGGCTGTACGAGGGGGTCGCCGAGGAGCAGACGGCCGCGCTGCTCGGGCTGACCGCGGAACGGGTGCACACCGTCTGCGACCGGGCGACGTCCCGGGTACTGCACCCGGCCAAGGCGGCCGGTCCGCGCCCGGCGGACGCGAAGGCGGCGCCGTCATGAGGGCCCGAGGCGCCGGGAGCGGGCGGGCGTACGGCGCGGGGCGGCCGGGGTGAACCGGGCCGAGCGGGAGGCCGCCGTACGGCGGGTGATGGGCGCGCGGCCGGTGCCGGTGCCGGTGCCGCCGGAGCTGTACCCGGACGCGGTGCGGCGCGGCGAGCGGCTGCTGCGGCGCGGGCGGCTGGCGCGCCGGGTGATGTGGGCGCTGCTGTGCGTGGCGGCGGTGGTGTTCGGAGTGTGGGCGGCGTACGCCCACCCCTGGGTGGAGCCGCCCTCGCAGACGACTCCACCGGTGGACGGCTGGTGATCCGGGCCGCGCGCGGCCCGGATCACCCGCGCGGTGTCCAGGGTCTTTCGTTTGGATCAGGCCGGATCAGGCACCAGACCCCGCGAGCCCGGCAAGATCCAAACGCCAGGCCCTAGCCCAGGGCCTGGCGCAGGTCCTCCACCAGGTCGTCGACGTTCTCGATGCCGACGGACAGGCGGACGAGGTCGGCGGGGACCTCCAGGGCCGAGCCGGCGGCGGAGGCGTGGGTCATCCGGCCGGGGTGCTCGATCAGGGACTCGACGCCGCCGAGCGACTCGCCGAGGGTGAACACCTGGGCGCGGTTGCACACCTCGACGGCCGCCTCCTCGCCGCCCTCGACGCGGAAGGAGATCATGCCGCCGAAGGCGCGCATCTGCTTGGCGGCGACCTCGTGCCCGGGGTGCTCGGGCAGGCCCGGGTAGAGCACGCTGGTCACCCGGGGGTGCCGGCTGAGCATGTCGGCGACCTTGGTGGCGTTCTCGCTGTGCCGGTCCATGCGCACCGCGAGGGTCTTGGTACCGCGCAGCACCAGCCAGGAGTCGAAGGGGCCGGCGACGGCGCCCATCGCGTTCTGGTGGTAGGCCAGCTCCTCGCCGAGCGCCGGGTCGGAGACGATCAGGGCGCCGCCGACCACGTCGGAGTGGCCGCCCATGTACTTGGTCAGCGAGTGCACGACGACGTCCGCGCCGAGCGACAGCGGCTGCTGGAGGTAGGGCGTGGCGAAGGTGTTGTCGACGACGAGGCGGGCGCCCGCGTCGTGGGCGACCTCGGCGACGGCGGCGATGTCGGTGATGCCGAGCAGCGGGTTGGAGGGGGTCTCCACCCAGACGGCCTTGGTCCGCGGGGTGATCGCGGCCCGTACGGCGGCCGGGTCGCTGGTGTCGGCGACGGACCACTCCACGCCCCAGCGGGTGGCGACCTTGGAGAAGAGGCGGAAGGTGCCGCCGTAGGCGTCGTTCGGGATCACCACGTGGTCGCCGGGGGTGAGCAGCGTGCGCAGCAGGGTGTCCTCGGCGGCGAGGCCGGAGGCGAACGCGAGGCCGCGGCTGCCGCCCTCCAGCGCGGCGAGGTTCTCCTCGAGGGCGGTACGGGTCGGGTTGGCGCTGCGGCTGTACTCGTAGCCGCCGCGCAGCCCGCCGACGCCGTCCTGCTTGTAGGTCGAGACCTGGTAGATGGGCGGTACGACCGCGCCGGTGAGGGGATCCGCGGTGTTGCCCGCGTGGATCGCGAGAGTCTCGAAGTGCTGACTGATGTGCCTGTCGCTCATGTGCACCGAGCGTAATGCGCCCGGCGGGATTCCGAGGCCCGGCGGGGTGGGCGGGGGGTGGGCCGGGGGTGCGCGGAGGGATATCCCTGTGCCGGCCGGCTCTCGGCTGTCATGCCCAGGACCGGAGTTGTCCACAGGCCGGGGACGGGGTTGGGCATTTGTCGGTGGCGTCTGGAACCCTTGGGGCATGGCGATTCTCTGGCTGCTCATGGCACTGCTCATGCTGAGCTTCGTGCTGCTCCCGCTGGTACGGCGCAGGCGCGGGATGATCGAGCAGGTGCACCCGGACCACCCGGACGCCGCCGACCCCGCGGACTACGGCTTCGTGCGCCAGGAGGAGCTGGACGTCCGGCTGCCCGGCCCGGACCAGGATCTGCTGGACGCGCTGGAGCTGGTGCAGCGCACCCAGGACTACCGGGCGGCGGCCCAGCTGCTGGCCGGCACCGAGACGGCGGGCGAGCTGCGCTGGCAGCGGGTGCAGGCGCTCGGCGGCGCCGCCGCGCTGGAGGTCGAACAGCGTCCCGGCGGGGTGCACGAGACGCCGGGCGGCCAGTGGCTGCGGGTGTGGCGGGCGGAGCGGCCCGAGGACGCGGGCGGTGCGGCCGTGCACGCGGAGTTCCTGGTGCAGCGGGCCTGGCGGGCGTCGGCGGCCGGCACCAAGGACTTCCGGCTGCTGCTGGAGGAGGCCCGGGAGGTGTGCGGGCAGGCGGCCGGGCAGGCGCCCGCCGACCCGGTGCCGCACATCATCGAGCTGGCGATCGGCCGCGGACTGGCCCTGCCCCGCGACGAGTTCGAGCGGCTGTGGCTGAAGGTCCTCGACCGCGCCCCGCACCACATGGGCGCGCATCTGGCCGCGCTCCCCTACTGGTGCGAGAAGTGGCACGGCTCGCGCGAGCAGGCGTACGCCTTCGCCGAGGCGGCCGCCGCCCGTGCCCCGCGCGGATCGCTGCTCGCCGCGCTCCCGCTGTTCGCGGTGTTCGAGCACCTCCCCGAGGTGAACCTGGTGCTGAGCCTCTACCGCGGCGAGGTCGTCACCAAGGCGGTCCGGGGCGCCCAGCACGCGGCGCACGAGGCCGGCGCCGCCGATCCGACGCTGCCGTACGTCCGCCATCTGCTGGTCTTCTTCCTGGTCCGCGCCGAGCGCTGGGCGGAGGCCATGCATGAGCTGATACAGGTCGACGGCCATGTCGGCGCCCTGCCCTGGACCCTGGCGGCCGACCCGGCGGCCGAGTTCGCCGTCTACCGCGCCCTGGCGGTGGGGGGTTTCGAGGCCAACGGGGGCAGCCCGGCGAGCCTGCCCGGCTGATCCGCCCGCACCTTCCGCGGGGGCCCGCGGGAGGGGCCCGGCGACCGGCTGGAGATGTCGTCCCCCGCCCTCGCGGAGACAATGGGAGACCCCCTTGGCGGTGAGGTGGTGTCCCCATGCCCGCATGGCATCTGCGCGACTATCACGACGACGATCTCGATCAGGCGATCCAGATCTGGGACCAGTGCCGGCAGGCCGACGAGGACCCGGTGTTCCCGGTCTCGGAGGTGATGGCCGCGGCGAAGGCCGGGCAGACGGCGGTGGTCGCGGTGGTCGGGGACGAGCTGGTGGGGATGGCGGTGGCCCAGGCCCAGGGCAAGCGGGGCTGGATCCTGCTGATGGCGCTCGCCGCGCGCTGGCGCGAGCGCGGGATCGGCAGCGCGCTCCTCGCCGAGCTGGAGCGGCGGCTGCGGGCGCTGGGGGTACGGCACATCAGCGCGCTGCTGCCGGCGGGCGCGGCCGGTTCGAAGGCGCTGGCGAACAGCGGCTACCGCAGCCGCGCGGACCTCACCTACCACGAGAAGCTGGAACCGCTCGGCGCCGCGAACGCCGATGTCCTCGCCGCGCTCGGCGGGCGCATGCTGCCCGAGGGGCTGTGGGACGCGATGGCCGGGATGGAGCGGGAGAAGCAGGTCGTGGAGCGGCGGGTGGTGCTGCCGCTGACGGAACCGGCGCTGGCCGACCGGTACGGGGTCGTGCCGCCGAAGTCGGTCATCCTGTTCGGGCCGCCCGGCACCGGGAAGACCAGCTTCGCCAAGGCGGTCGCCTCCCGGCTCGGCTGGCCGTTCGTGGAGCTGTTCCCCTCGCGGCTGGCCGCCGACACCAGCGAGGGGCTGGCCACGGCGCTGCGGGACGCCTTCGCGGATCTCGCGGAGCTGGACTCGGTGGTGCTCTTCATCGACGAGGTGGAGGAGATCGCGGCCGCGCGCTCCGGCAAGGCGGTGGACCCCGGGCACGGGGTGACCAACGAGCTGCTGAAGCTGATCCCCGTCTTCCGCGAGCCCGACTCACGGCTGCTGGTGTGCGCCACCAATTCGGTACGGTCCCTCGACGCGGCCTTCCTGCGGCCGGGACGGTTCGACTACGTCATCCCCATCGGACCGCCCGACCCGACCGCCCGCGCGGCGATCTGGGCCCGCTATCTGCGGGGCGTGAACGGCTCGGTGGACGTCGGCCGGCTGGTCGCCGCCAGCGAGCTGTTCACCCCGGCGGACATCGAGTTCGCCGCCCGCAAGGGAGCGCAGGCCGCCTTCGAACGCGAGGTCGCCCAACGCGAGGGGCGCCCGGCGGACACCGAGGACTACATGACCGCCATCTCCGACACCCGCCCGACCCTCACCACCCGGGCGATCGAGGAGTTCGGCGAGGACATCGACACGTACAGCCGGCTGTGAACCGCGCGCGCCCCTTCGAGACGTGCCTCGAAGGGGCGCGGGGGCAGGTCAGATCGTCGAGTTGTCGATCACGAACCGGTACCGCACATCGCTCGCGAGCACCCGCTCGTACGCCTCGTTGATCTCCGACGCGGCGATCAGCTCGATCTCCGCGCCCAGCCCGTGCTCCGCGCAGAAGTCCAGCATCTCCTGGGTCTCCGGGATGCCGCCGATGCCGGAGCTGCTGAGGCTGCGGCGGTTGCCGAAGAGGGACTGGAGGGTGATCTGCACCGGCTCCTCGGGCAGGCCCACGTTGACCATGGCGCCGTCCGTGCGCAGCAGGGACAGGAAGGCGCTGAAGTCGAGCGGGGCCGAGACCGTGTTGAGGATGAGGTCGAAGGTGCCCTTGAGGTCCTCGAAGGTCTTCGGGTCGCTGGTGGCGTGGTAGTGCTCGGCGCCCAGCTTCAGGCCGTCGTCCTTCTTGCGCAGGGACTGGGAGAGGACGGTGACCTCCGCGCCCAGCGCGTGCGCGATCTTGACGCCCATGTGCCCGAGACCGCCGAGGCCGACGACGGCGACCTTCTTGCCGGGGCCGATGTTCCAGTGCTTCAGCGGGGAGTACGTGGTGATGCCGGCGCACAGCAGCGGCGCGGCGACATCGAGGGACAGGCCCTCGGGGATGCGGACGACGTAGTTCTCGTCCACGACGACGTTCTCGGAGTAGCCGCCGTACGTCGGCGTCCCGTCCCGGCCCGTGTCGTTGTACGTCCAGGTGGGGCCCCGGTCGCAGTACTGCTGGAGGCCGGCCTTGCAGTTGTCGCACTCCCGGCAGGAGTCGACCATGCAGCCGACGCCCACGCGGTCGCCGGCGGCGAACTTCGTCACACCGGAGCCGACCTCCGTGACGACGCCCGCTATCTCGTGGCCCGGCACCATCGGGAACGACGCCTTGCCCCAGCCCTCGCGGACCTGGTGGATGTCGGAGTGGCAGATACCGGCGAACTTGATGTCGATCAGGACGTCGAACTCGCCCACCGCCCGTCGCTCGATCTCGGTCCGCTCCAGCGGAGCCTTCGCGGCGGGCGCGGCGTACGCGGCAACAGTGGTCATGGCGGGGTTCTCCCTCACAAGGTCTACGCATGCCCGGCTGCTTTTCCACCGGGCACATCCCAAGAGTGCCTCGTATCCCGCAGCGCACCCAGCACACGCCTTTGCGTACGACTGCTGTGCCTACCACTGGCGGGATCAGGCTGGCATGCCTACGACCAGCGGCGACGACGGATACTTGCGGTATGGACGAGACGCGGGACGCCGCCGTGACCGGGCCGCCGCTGGACCGGCGGGCCGAGCTGAGCGAGTTTCTGCGCAGCCGGCGGGCCCGGCTCAAGCCCGAGGACGTGGGGCTGCCCGACTTCGGCCGGCACCGCCGGGTGCCGGGGCTGCGCCGGGAGGAGCTGGCCCAGCTGGCCGGGGTGTCGGTGGCGTACTACACGCGCCTGGAGCAGGGCAACGGCCGCAACGTCTCGGCGGAGGTCTGGGACTCGATCGCCCGCGCCCTGCGCCTCACGGACGCCGAGCACGCGCATCTGACCCATCTGGCCAAGCCGAAGTCGCACAAGAAGAAGCCGGCGGCCCGCCAGCAGCAGGTGCGCCCGGTGCTGTGCCAGCTGCTGGACACGATGGAGGGCGTGCCCGCGTACATCGTGGGCCGGCGTTCGGAGATCCTCGCCTGGAACCGGATGGCGGCGGCGGTCTTCGGCGACTGGGCGGAGCTGCCGGTGGCCGGGCGCAACTGGGCGCGGCTGGTGTTCCTCAAGCCCGAGTACCGGGATCTGTTCGTCGACTGGGAGCAGAAGGCGATCGACATCGTCTGCGCGCTGCGGATGGACGCGGGCTGCTATCCGGACGATCCCCGGCTGTCCGCCCTGGTGGGTGAACTCTCCGTCAAGAGCGAGGAGTTCCGCAGACTGTGGGCCACGCACGACGTCAAGGAGAAGAGCCATGGCGTCAAGCGGCTGCACCATCCGCTGGTGGGCGATCTCGCCCTGAACTTCGAGTCCTTCCGCATGTCGGACGGCACCGACCAGTGCCTCGTCACCTATCACGCGGAGCCCGGTTCCGGGTCCGCCGAGTCCCTGCGGCTGCTGGCCAGCTGGGGCTCGGACGCGACCCGCGCGGGGACCTCCGCGTAGTCCCCGCGCGGCCGGGCGTCAGGCGCCCGCGTTCTCCTTGACGGTGATCTTCCCCTTGCGGATGGTGGCGACCCGGGGGGCCTTCTTCGCGAGGGCGGAGTCGTGGGTGACCATGACGAAGGTCAGCCCGTGCTCCTTCCACAGCCGTTCGAGTACGTCCATGATCTCGTCCCGGGTGCTCTCGTCGAGGTTGCCGGTCGGCTCGTCGGCGAGCAGCACCTTGGGCTTCTTCACCAGCGCGCGGGCGATGGCGACACGCTGCTGCTGGCCGCCGGACATCTCGCTCGGCAGATGCCCGAGCCGCTCGCCCAGGCCGACGGACTCCAGGGCCTCGGCGGCGAGTTCGCGCCGCTGCTTCGTCTTGATGCCGAGGGGTACGAGGGCGGTCTCCACGTTCTCCTGCGCGGTGAGCGTGGGGATGAGGTTGAAGGACTGGAAGACGAAGCCGATGTTCTCGCTGCGGACCCGGGTCAGCCGGGCCTCGCTCAGCTTGGCCAGGTCGGTGCCGTCCAGGACGACCTCGCCGGAGGTGGGCCGGTCCAGGCCGCCGAGCATCTGGAGCAGGGTGGACTTGCCGCCGCCGGTGGGGCCCTGGATGACCAGCCGGTCGCCGTCGCCGATGGTCAGATCGACGCCGTCCAGGGCGTGGACGCTCTCCTTGCCCCGGGTGTAGCGCTTGGTGACGTTCCTGAGTTCATACATGGTGGCTCCTGGGAGGGTTTTTCGGGGAGGGCACTGGCGCGGGGCGCGGCTACTCCACCCGCCGCAGCGCGTCCGCCGGGCGCAGCCGGGAGGCGCGCCAGCCGCCGAACGCTCCCGCGATCAGGCCGCCCGCCACCGCGAGGCCCACCGCCAGCAGGATGGTCGTCAGGCTCACCGGGGCGGTCAGGGCCACCTCCAGGGACTTCGCGGCCTGCCGGCCGGGACCGCCGGCGCCGCCGAACCCGCCGCCACCGCCCCCGCCGAAGCCGCCGCCACCTGCGTGTCCGCCGCCGAAGCCGCCCCCGCCCGCGCCCAGTTGGGCCTGGAGCGTCGGGCTGATCGCGGTGACGATGTAGGCGCCGGCGAGGCCCAGGGCGATGCCGAGGACGCCGCCGACCAGGCCGTTGACGATGGCCTCGCCGACCACCTGCCGGGTGACCCGGCCCGACTTCCAGCCCAGCGCCTTCAGGGTGCCGAACTCGCGCACCCGGCGGGAGACGGCGGAGGAGGTGAGCAGGCCGGCGACCAGGAACGCGGCCACGAGCACCGCGATCGACAGCCACTTGCCGACGTTGGTGGCGAGCGAGGAGGCGGTGGACAGGGAGCCCGAGACCGTCTTGGCGAGGTCGGCGGAGGTGGTGACCGTCGTACCGGAGACGTTCTTCTGGATGGTGCCCTTGACGGCGTCGATCTTCTGGGAGTCGGTGGCCCGCACGTAGATCGTGGTGACCTTGTCCTTCTCGCCCGCGAGGGTCTGCGCCTGCTCCAGCGGGATGTACAGGTTGGCCGCCGGGTCGCCGCTGTCCGCGGTGGCGATGCCGATCACCGAGTACGGGGTGCCCTTGATGGTGACGGTGGAGCCGACCTTGTAGTTCTTCTCCTTGGCGTACGCCGAGTCCGCCACGGCCACCTTGGCGTCCGTCTCGATGGATGTGAAGCCGCGGCCGCTGGTGATCTTGGAGGAGGTCAGCGGGCCGAGCCCGGTTCTGGTGACGTCGGTGCCGTAGACCGAGTACTGGTTGATGCCGAAGTCGGCGCCGCCGCCCTTGACCTCGCCCTGCGGCTGACCGCCGCCGCGCCGGGAGCCGTAGCCGCCGCCCCCGCCGCTCTGCTGGAACTGGCCGCGGGTGAAGGTGCCGCTGACCTTGACCACGGAGAGGTTCAGGCCGCCGGCGGCCGCCGCGACGCCCTGCTGGCCGGAGACCTCGGAGACGGTCGAGGAGGCAAGGGTGCTGAAGCCCTGCACCCGGACCCGGTCGCTGCTCTGCGCGGTCTTGTCGCCCTCACCGTGCGCGCCGAACTGGAAGCGGGGCTGCTGGGAGCCCGAGGCGGTGGGCGTGGCCGCCTTGGTGACCGTCATGTCCGTACCGAGGCCGTAGAGCGACTGCAGCACCTTGTCCTGGGCCTTGCCCATGCCACTGGCCACGGAGTTGACGACGATGACCAGCGCGATGCCCAGCGCGAGGCCGGAGGCGACGACGAGCGCCGCCTTCCGGCGGCGGCGCAGCTCGCGCCTCAGGTAGGTGAAGAACATGCGCCGCACGTTAGAAACGCACCGTGACGGCACCCTGAGCCCACTGTGAGAGATGGATAAGAAACCCCGGAAAACAGCGGTGCCGCCCCCGAAGGGGCGGCACTCACGGGGCTGTCGGGGCAGGCTCAGACGGCCGAACCGGCCTTCCACTGCGACCAGTCCATGTTCCAGCCGTTGAGGCCGTTGTCCGGGGAGACGGTCTTGTCGCCGGTGTGCTGGATCACCACGACGTCACCGATCAGCGAGTGGTCGTAGAACCAGGCGGCCGGGGTGTTCGGGTCGCCCGCGCCCTTGGCGTCCTGGAGGCCGACGCAGCCGTGGCTGGTGTTGACGTTGCCGAACACCGAGGGGGCGCCCCAGTAGTTGCCGTGGATGAAGGTGCCCGAGGTGGTCAGGCGCATGGCGTGCGGCACGTCCTTGATGTCGTACTCGCCCTTGCCGTCGTCGTCGGTGAAGCCGACGGTCGCGCCGTTCATGCGGGTCTGCTTGAACTTCTCCGAGATCACCATCTGGCCCTCGTACGTGGTGTGCTCGGGGGCGCCGGCGGAGATCGGGATGGTCTTGACGACCTTGCCGTCCTGCGTGACCTTCATCTGGTGGGTCTTCGCGTCGACGTAGGAGACCTGGTTGCGGCCGATGTGGAAGGTGACCGTCTTCTGCTGGACGCCGTAAAGGCCCTTCGCGCCCTGGACGCCGTCGAGGGCGAGCTTCAGGGTGACGGTGGAGCCTTCCTTCCAGTAGTCCTGGGGGCGGCAGTCCATGCGGTTGGCGTTGAACCAGTGGCAGGCGACCTCCTGGCCGCCGCTGGTGCTGACCGTGATGCCCTTCTGCACGGCCGCCTTGTCGGTGATCGCCTTGTCGAAGTTGATCGAGACCGGCATGCCCACGCCGACGGTCGTGCCGTTGTCGGGGGTGAAGCTGCCGATGAAGCTGTTCGACGGCGAGACGGTGGTGAAGGACGCGTTCTCGTGGGCTATGCGGCCCTGCGAGTCCTTGGCCGTCGCGGCGACCTTGTAGGTGGTGGAGCGCTCCAGCTGGACGGTCGGCTTCCAGCTCAGCTTGTCCGCGGACAGCTGGCCGGCGACGGCCTTGCCGTCCTCGGTGGTCATGGTGACGCCGGTGAGCGTGCCCTTGCCGACCGTGACGGTGCCGGAGTTGTTGATCGACGCGTTGTCGGAGCCGTCCTTCGGGGTGACGGCGATCTGCGCCTCGGACGACTTCTGGGCGGCCGCCTCGTCGGCCTGGGCCTGTGATGATGCGCCGCCGCCGTGGGCCGCGGCCTTGTCCCCTCCGGAACAGGCCGAGAGCATCAGCACACCGCCGAGCAGAGCGGACGCGGCCACCAGGCCATTGCGCCGCTTACCGTCCGTCATCACAAGCTTCTCCATCGTTGCCGAGTCGCAGATAACCCCGAGAGTCCCCGTAAGAACCTTCAACGCTACGGCCGGTTCGTCCCGTTCCGGAACCACCGGATCTGTGGGGCACACCACGTCCGCGGCCCGTGCGGTACGCCGCCGGGCGGTCGTGGTGTGTGATCGGTCCGTGCGCCCCCTCGTACGGCGAAACCCCGGACGGCGGGTCGCCGTCCGGGGTTTCAGGTGCCCCTGGACGCTCAGCCGATGCCGTCCTCTTCGTCGTCCTCCCCATCATCGCCGTCGATGTCCCATTCGGGCGAGTCCGGGTCGTAGTCGATCCGCTCACTCGACCAGGACGCCTGCTGGAGCTCCACCCCGGGCACCTCGCTGACCAGGTCGAACGGGTCCACGAGATAGGCGAGGGCCTCCGCGGTGTCTTCCGTCACAGCGCCCTCGGCCTGGTCCCGCTCGGACTCCGGCAGCTCCGGATCGGCCGCGAGCCGGCGCAGCGCGGCCTTGGTCACCTCGTCGTCGTCCAGGACCTCGACCACCAGCTCCACCCGAAGCCGTACATAACGTGATGTCTCTTCATCGCTCATGGCGGGAGCGTACGGCCGAAACCTCCCGTGACTTTCCCGTGACCCGCGACTTTCACTAACATCGGCTCACACGGCCAATTCGCCAGCGTCACAAGGGGATCGATATTTCGTGTCATCCGCTCGCCGTCCGCTGCTGACCGCCACCGCCGCGGGCACTCTGCTGTGCGCCCTGTGGTTCGTCCCGTCCGCGAACGCGTCCCAGGAGGGGCCGGCGCAGGACACCGCGGCCGGCTCCGTCTCGACCTTCTCCGCGCCCGTCACCGAGCAGGCGGACGTGGTGACGGCGGCGGCCACCAGAGCCGGTTCGGGCCCGGTGGACGACGCCCGGCTCGCCGACACCGGCAGCCCGGACACCACGCCGTACGTCGTCGGCGGCGCCCTGTTCCTCACGCTGGGCGCCGGGTTCGTGGTCTATTCGGTGCGCCGCGAACGCCTGGGGTTTTAATCTCCCTTGACTGATCTTTCACAGGGCTTACATAGTTCGCCCATGAAAAGATCATCGGGTGGGCGGCTGTGCGCCACCGTCGCCGTGAGCGCGCTGTCGTTCGCCCTTGTCACGGGGTGTTCTGACGGGGGGTCGAAGGCCGCCGCGGACCAGGGCCCCGCGCGAAAGGCGCTGAGCGCCGCCGAGTTGAAGAAGCTGCTCGTCACTCAGCACGAGCTGCCCGGCTACGCGGTCGGGGAGGTGACCGAGGCCCGCGGCCGGCGGATCACCACCGACAAGGCGGCCTGCGGGCCGCTGACCCGGGTGCTCAGCGGGCTCGCGCCCACCGAGGCCCCGGCGAGCACCGACCGCATGGTCACCGAGAACGCGAAGAAGCGGCCCTCGGCCAAGCCGACGTCGCTGGACGACCTGGACGAGGGCGAGTTCGAGAAGACGATGCGCACGTCCCTCGACCGGGACGTCACCACGGTGGCGCTCGCCTCGTACGACGGGGACGGCGCCGAGCGGGCGCTGACGTCGCTGTCCGCCGCCGTGAAGGCGTGCGCGGGCGGCTTCACCGGCCGGCAGGCGGGCACCGCGGTGCGGTTCACCCGGGTCGCCGCGGAGAAGGCGGTGGGCGGCGGGGACGCGTCGGTGGCGTTCGCCGCGACCATGAGGCAGGAGGACGACGGCGACGGCGCGGGCACGGCCCTCGTGCACGCCGAGGTGGACCGGCACGGCTCCACCGTGTCCGTCTACTTCACGTCGAATCTGGGCGCGATGATGGCCGAGAAGGCGTACCGGGTGACGCCCGCGGTCGTGAAGGCCCAGGAGACCAGGCTGAAGTGACGACGCGGGGGCCCTGGACAGTGCCAGGGCCCCCGCGTCCCCCGATGACCGGAGCGGTCCGGTTGCCGGAGGGGTCCGGTAGACGGAGCAGGCCGGTTACCGGAGCGGGCTGATGACCGGAGCAGGCCGGTTACCGGAGCGGTCCGGTGACCTTCTCCACGGCCTCGACCAGGTGCCCGCCGCGCACGAAGGCGTCGGACGCGGCCAGGTCGGGCGCCAGGAAGCGGTCCGGGCCGGGGCCCTGGACGCCGGCGGCGCGGGCGGCCTCGATCACGGCCCGGGAGGCGGGCGCCGGGCTCAGGCCCTCGCGCAGTTCGAGCGCGCGGGTGGCCGCGTACAGCTCGACGGCGATGATCCGGGTGAGGTTGTCCACGGCGGTGCGCAGCTTGCGCGCGGCCGACCAGCCCATGGAGACGTGGTCCTCCTGCATGGCGGAGGACGGGATGGAGTCCGCGGAGGCCGGTACGGCGAGTCGCTTCATCTCGCTGACCAGGGCGGCCTGCGTGTACTGGGCGATCATCAGACCGGAGTCCACGCCGGCGTCGTCGGCGAGGAACGGCGGCAGTCCGTGGCTGCGGTTCTTGTCGAGAAGCCGGTCGGTGCGGCGCTCGGCGATGGAGCCGAGGTCGGCGGCGGCGATGGCGAGGAAGTCCAGCACGTAGGCCACGGGCGCGCCGTGGAAGTTGCCGTTGGACTCCACCCGGCCTCCCCCAGAGCCGAAAGCCTGGGAGGTGCCCCCCGGCAGCACCACCGGGTTGTCGACGGCGGCGGCCAGCTCGCGCTCGGCGACCAGGCGGGCGTGCGCCATGGTGTCCCGGCCGGCGCCCGCGACCTGCGGGGCGCAGCGCACCGAGTAGGCGTCCTGGACGCGCGGGGCGTCGTCCTGGTGGTGGCCGGTGAGCTGGGAACCCTCCAGCACGGCGAGCATGTTGGCGGCCGCGTCGCCCTGGCCCGGGTGCGGGCGGATGGCGTGCAGCTCGGGCGCGAGCACCCTGTCGGTGCCGAGCAGCGCCTCCATGGTGAGCGCGGCGGTGATGTCGGCGGACTTGTAGAGGGTGTCGAGGTCGGCGAGGGCCATGACCAGCATGCCGAGCATGCCGTCGGTGCCGTTGAGCAGGGCGAGGCCCTCCTTCTCGCGCAGCTCCACGGGCTGGATGCCGTGCTCGGCGAGGAGTTCGCCGGCGGGTCGTACGACGCCGTCGGGGCCCTCGGCGTCACCCTCGCCCATCAGGGTCAGGGCGCAGTGGGACAGCGGGGCGAGGTCGCCGGAGCAGCCGAGGGAGCCGTACTCGTGCACGACCGGGGTGATCTGGGCGTTGAGCACGTCCGCCATGGTCTGCGCGACCTCGGGGCGTACGCCGGTGTGTCCGGAGCAGACGGTCTTCAGGCGCAGGAACATCAGGGCCCGTACGACCTCCCGCTCCACCCGCGGGCCCATGCCGGCGGCGTGCGAGCGGACGATGTTGCGCTGCAACTGGGCGCGGAGTTCCGGGCTGATGTGCCGGGTCGCCAGGGCGCCGAAGCCGGTGGAGACGCCGTAGACCGGGTCCGGCTTGGCCGCCAGCGCGTCCACGATCTCGCGGGCCGCGGCCAGTGCCGCCACGGCCTCCTCCGACAGCTCGATCCGGGCAGCGCCGCGCGCCACGGCGAGAACGTCGGACGCCGAGACACCGGACGTCCCCACCACCACAGTGTGCATATCCATATTCAGGAGCGTACGCATTGAATGCAGCGCTGTCACTAGTGGGGGCGGGGTGCACCCCTTACCCGGTGATGTGGGCTTCGTCGCAGCCCTCAGGGGTTGCGGCCGCGGAACCGGCGGCGCTCGGCGCGGGTGGGCGGCGGTTCGTCGGCGAGCCGGACCACGGGGTCGTCGGGGCCCTCCCGGCCGGCGACCACGGGACGGTCGGCGCGCATCGCCTTGGCACGGTACTGCGCGGCGTCCGCGAGGCGGAACAGCCGCCGGGCGTCGGCCACCGGGCCGATCGGGTCGTCGGTCGAGGCGACCCCGCAGGCGACCCCCTCCCCCAGCTCCAACTCGCCCGCGCGGCGGCACAGTTCGTCGGCCGCCTTGACCACCTCGTCGGCGGCCGGGCCGACCGCGAGGAGGCAGAACTCGTCCCCGCCGAGCCGGGCGGCCAGCGCGCCCGGCACCATCGCGCCGCACAGCGAGAGCACCGAGCCGAAGCGTTCGAGGAGCCGGTCGCCGACGGCGTGGCCCGCGGTGTCGTTGACCCGCTTGAGCCCGTTGAGGTCGCAGACCACGAGGCTGACGACGGCACCCTCGACGCGGTGCCGTTCGAGCGCCTCGTCGAGGTGCACATCCACGGCGCGGCGGTTGGCGAGGCCGGTCAGGGCGTCGGTGAAGGCGAGCCGGCGGGCCTCCTCCAGGCGCTCGGTCTGCGCGAGCCCCGCGGCGACGACGGCGGCGAGCACGGTCGCGAAGTCGGCGTCGGCGCGGCCGAACACCGGCGATCCGACGGCACGGGCGACGTACACCTCGCCCCAGGCCCTGCCGTGCAGCACGACGGGGGCGACGACACAGCAGCCGCGGCCGCGCCGGCGCAGGGCGGCGACGCGCTGGTGGAAGTAGCCGGGGACGCCGGCGGCGGTGCCCTCCGCGGTCTCCACCCAGGCGTTCGGGCCGCCGCCCCCGGCCCAGCGTTCGTGCAGGAACTCGGTGATCTCCGGGAACTGGTGCACCGGGTAGGACTCGGCCGCCGGGAACTCCTCCTCGTCCGGGCGCCGGTCCCCCACGTTCACCAGGACCCGCAGCCGGCCCAGTTCCCGCTCCCACACCGACAGGGCGGCGAAGCTGCCGACCAGCGCGTGGCAGGCGCCGAGCGCGGCGGCCTGCCACGAGTCCTCGGGGGTGCGCGCCGCGGCCATCCCCTGCGCCAACGCCACCACTGCGGCAAGCCGCTCGTCGTCGCCCATTACTCCAGATTAGGGAGGAATTCGGGTGATGGGGATATCGGTGCGGCGAATAGGGGTTTTGGCCAGAGATGCACCTTGAGTGGCGCGCTCCGGGGCGGAGGGGCGCGCCTCAGGGGTGCCTGAGGGGCGCCTCGGGGGTGCCTGAGGGGCGCCTCAGGGGTGCCCGCCGGGTGCGCCTCAGGGGCGCTCGCCCCTACTCCCCCGGCCACTGAGGCTTCCGCTTCTCGTTGAACGCGGCGACGCCCTCCGCGCGGTCCCCGGAGAAGGCCACCGAGCGCCACGCGGCGTCCTCGACCTCCAGACCGGCCCGCAGCTCGAGGCCCTGCCCCAGCCGCAGCGCCCGCTTGGCCGCGCGCAGGCCCACCGGGGAGTTACCGGCGATGCGCGCCGCCAGCTCCAGCGCCTCCGCGCGGTCCCGGCCCTCCTCGACCACGTGGTCCACGAGCCCCAGCTCGCCGGCCTCCGCGGCCTCCAGGCGCCGCGCCGAGAACACCAGCTCGGCCGCCCGCGCCGCGCCGACCCGCCGGGGCAGCAGCTGGGTGCCGCCGCCGCCCGGGATCACGCCCACGGACACCTCGGGCAGCCCCACCACGGCCGTACGGTCGGCCACGATCAGGTCGCAGGACAGGGCCAGCTCGAAGCCGCCGCCCAGCGCGAACCCGTGCACCGCCGCGATCGTCGGCATCGGCAGCTCCAGCACGCCGGTGTACGCCCCCCGGGTCACCGGCCGCTGCCGCATCAGGTCCGCGTCGCTGAAGGAGTTGCGCTCCTTGAGGTCGGCGCCGACACAGAACGCCCGCTCGTGCGACGAGGTCAGGACGGTCACCCGGGCGTCCCGGTCCGCCCCCAGTGCCGTACAGGCGGCCGCGATCGAGCGGGCCATCTCCGTGGAGACGGCGTTCATCGCCTTGGGCCGGTCCAGGACCAGCTCCGCGACGTATCCGTGCCGCCGTACCAGCACGAACTCCCCGAACCGCGCCTCGCTCATCGCATCCTCCGGTACACGTGTTAACGCGGGTTAACCCCTGTCGGCCCGATCATCGCAGCCGCACCCGACCACAGGAAACCCCGTACCGCTACGCCCGTTCGAGTGACATCACGGCCGTCTCGCCCCACATCACCCACACGAGCGCATAGCGTGCGCTGCGCGGTGGGGGCGCGAGGGGAGCGCGCGGCGACGCGGGGAGCGGAGCCGCGGGAGCCGCGGGAGTCGTGGGGGGGGGAGAGCGGGCAGGCATGGCGGAGACACGTATACGCACACGGACGGGCCTGACCGGGGCGGCGGAACCGGTCGCGCCGGGCGGCTGGTTCGCCGGCCTACGTCGCGGACGGCACCGTAAACCCCGTCCCCGCAGGGCGTTGCTCGCCGCGGGCGGGCTCCTCCTCGCGGCCGGGGCGCTCGGCCTGGTCCGCATGTCCCCGGAGTCCGGCGTCGGCGCCCCCGGCACCGCGGCGGCCGAACCCCGGCTCGATCCGGGCGGCCCCCTCGCGAGCACCGGACCGGGCACCGGCGCGTCCCGGCCCGGCGGCCCCGAGGCTCCGGCCACGACCGACACCGGCACCCTGGCCACCGGTCCGCTCGCGCCGCCCTCGACGGCCGCCGACCTGGCCGGACGAACTCCCGCGCCGACGCCCACCGGGGCCGCGACGACACCAGGGAACCCGGGCGGCTCGGGAGACTCGGGCGGATCGGACGGTTCGGCGGGCGGAGTGCCGCCCGCGCCCGGGAAGAGCACCGCACCGAGCGCCCCGCCCCGCCCCTCGGCCCCGGCACCGCCCGCGCCGCCCGCGCACCCGGCGCCGCCGACGACACCGGCGCCCGCACCGACTCACGGCGCCCCCGCGCCCGCTCCGGGCGGGCTGTGCCTGCCGATCATCGCCCTCTGTGTGGACGTGGACGTGCTCGGCGGTCACGGGGGCCAGGGGCCGGCTACTGCTCCCCGTTCCTCCGGGTGAGCAGCCACGGCTCGACCACGCCGAGGCCGCGCACCGGGCGCTGCCACATCGGCTGGAGGGCGAAACGGTACGACGGCGGCTCCTCGCCCTCCTTCTCGGCGGCCGCCGCGGCCTCCGCCGCCTCCGCCTCCGAGGCGGGCGCCTCACCGGCGCGGATCAGCTCCTTGGCGAACGCGCTGTCCATCAGGACGGCGTCGCGCGGGGCTATGGAGGTCAGCCGGGAGGCCAGGTTGACCGTCGTGCCGAACACATCGCCCATCCGGGTGGTCACGGTGCCGAAGGCCATGCCGACGCGCAGTTCGGGCATCGTCTCGTCGTTGGCCAGCGTCTCCACCAGGCGCAGCGCGATGTCCGCGGCCGTACCCGCGTCGTCCGCGGCGAACAGGACCTCGTCGCCGAGGGTCTTGATGAGCCGGCCGCCGCGCGCGGCCACCAGGTCGGCGGCGGTGGTCTCGAACGCCTCGACGAGTTCGCCGAGTTCCTCCTCCTCCATGCGGCGGGTCAGCCGGGTGAACCCGACGAGGTCGGCGAAGCCGACGGCGAGGCGCCGGTCGACCATCTCCTCGTCGTCCGCGGCCTGGACGACCCGCCCGGTCGCGGCGGCGAGCTGGCGGCGCCAGACGTAGACCAGGAACTCCTCCAGCTCCGGCAGCAGCAGTTCGACCAGGGGGTACGTCACCTCGGTGCGGGTCATGCCGGGCTCGGGGGGCTCGGTCAGGCCCTCCAGGAAGGAATCGATCTGCCACTCGGCCAGCCGGGCGGTGGTCTGCCCGGTGGACCGGGCCACCTGTACGGCCATGGCCTCGCTGAGCAGCCCCGCCTCGACGAGACCGGCGAGGCGGCGCAGGGCGAGGACGTCGGCCTCGGTGAGGGCCTTGGCCTGGCCTATGTCGGCGAAGCCCATCGCCCGCCAGAAGCGGGACGCCAGCTCCATGGAGACGCCGGCGCTGCGGGCGGCCTGGAAAGGGGTGTAGCGGCGCTCGGCGCCCAGGATGAGCTGTTCGAGACGGAGCGCGAGCGGGTCCTCGCCGGAGTCGGCGGCGCTGGGGTCCGTCCGGTCCTGCTCGCCGGGGCCCGTGTCGTCGACGGTCACGCCTGCTGCCCTTCCGATCTGCCGCGGTCAGGTACGACCGGCCTCAACTCTACGGCAGGTGTGCGCCAGCTCACTCCGTCGGGTTCGGCCGGGGTCTGGTTGTCCGGTGCCGGGTCGTGCGCCGGGGTCGTCGCCGACGCCCTTTCTGGTGGCCTGCGGCCCCCAGTCCCCCGCCATCAGCTTGGGGGGCGAAGTCGTCGTGCGCACCTGCGGGCCGGTGGGGGTTGCTCGCACAGTTCCCCGCGCCCCTTTCGGGGCGGTGCAGGCGCCCGGAGATTAAACGGATAGGTAATCCGATTATGTGCTAGCGTTCGGCGTCATCAAGTGGATGATCTATCCGGTTAAATCTCGGGGTGGAGGCGCGCTCATGTCGCAGACAGCTGTGGTGACGGGTGGGACGGGAGGGATCGGGCTGGAGACGGCGCTGGGGCTGGCGGCCGCGGGGTTCGCGGTGACCGTCGTCGGGCGCGATCACGCGCGGGGGGCCGGGGCGGTCGAGCGGATCGGCGCGGTGAACCCGGCGCGTCCCGGACGGTTCCTGCGCGCCGACCTCTCCTCGCTCGACCAGGTGCGCTCGCTCGCGGCCCGGCTCGCCGGCGAGCACGCCGCCACCGGTAATCCCCTGACGCTGCTGGTCAACAACGTCGGGGCGATGTTCGCCGAGCGGCGGGTCCTGGACGGCGTCGAGGCGTCGTTCGTCGTCAACCACCTCTCGCCCTACCTGCTGACGGAACTGCTGCTGCCCACCCTGCGGGCCGGCGCGCCGAGCAGGATCGTGAACGTGACCTCGGGCGCGGTCGCCGTCGCCAAGCGGGACTTCGGCGCCGTCGAACCGCCCGGCGGCTACTACGGCTTCCACCACTACGGACGCGCCAAGCTCGCCCACCTCGCGTACACCCTGGACCTGGCCGGCCGGCTGGACGGCACGGGCGTCTCGGTCTTCGCCGCCGACCCCGGGGGCGCGGCGACCGACATGACCGACGGCACCCTGACCGATCCCCGGATCGTCTCTCCCGCCCTGCGGCTGCTGTGGCCGCTGGTGCGGCGCAGGCTCGCCCGCTCCACCTCCGGCCCGGCGTCCGCGGCGGCCAGGTCCTCGGTCACCGCCGCCACCGACGGCGCCCTGACCGGCAGGACCGGCCTCGTCATCGGCCCCGGGGCGGTCCCGGTCGCTCCGTTCCGGCACGCGACCGACCCCCGGCTCGCCGAGGCCGTACGCCGGCTCAGCGAGACCCACGCACCGGTGGGCGCCCTCCCGTGACCGGCCCCCTGACCGACCCGCCGGCCGCCGTGCCGGCCAACGCCCCTCACGACAAGGACGTCACCGTGACCGACACCGCCCCGGCCGCCTACGCCCGCACCGTCCGCGGCTTTGGGCCCGGTCTCCTCCTCGCGCACGGCGCGGGCGGCGGCATCGAGGCCAACTACGGGCCGCTCCTGGCCGGACTCGCCGCCCGGCACACCGTCGTCGGGGTCGACTACCCCGGCTCGGGGCGGACCCCCGCCGCGACGGCGCCCCTCGGGCTCGACGAACTCGCGGACCAGCTCGTCGCCGCGGCGGACGCGGAGGGGCTCGACACGTTCGCGCTCTGCGGATACTCGCTCGGCGGGCCGGTCGCGGTCAGGGCGGCGGTCCGGCATCCCGGCCGGGTCACCGCGCTCGTGCTGAGCGCGGCCTTCGCCCGCCCGGACACCCGCACCGACCTGGCCGCGGCGATCTGGCAGCAGCTGTACGAGTCCGGGCAGCATCTCCTGCTCGCCCAGTACCTGACCCACCTGGCGGTGAGCGCGCCGGTGCTGAACTCCCTCACCCCGGCCCAGGTGCGCGAGGCCGCCGAGCAGACCGCGGCGGCGCTGCCGGCCGGTACCGGAGCCCAGGTCGACCTGGTCCGCCGGGTCGACGTCCGGGCCGACCTCGGTGCGCTCGGCGTCCCCACGCTGGTCGTCGTCACCACCGCCGATCCCCTGATACCGGCCGCCCTCCAGCGCGAGCTGGCCGCGGCCGTACCCGGCGCGCGGACCGTCGAACTGGCCACCGGGCACCTGCCCTTCGTGGAGCGGCCGCAGCGGTGGCTGGAGCTGATCACCGGGTTCCTCGGCGAGGAGGGGCACCGGCGGTGACGGCCGGACCCGTGGGCGGCCCTTGCGGGGGGCCGTGCGGGGGGCCGCCCACGGGCCCGCGGGCCCGAACGCGCCACGTACGATCGAACGCCGAACCGATGCCGCGAGACGAGCGATCTGGACTGCCCCTATGACGAGCACGCAGCTGCGCAAGGACGCCGCCCGGAACTGGGACCGGATCGTCGCCATAGCCCGCGAACTGGTGGACGAGGG
Organism: Streptomyces sp. SUK 48; assembly: GCF_009650765.1. Classification (NCBI taxonomy): domain Bacteria; kingdom Bacillati; phylum Actinomycetota; class Actinomycetes; order Kitasatosporales; family Streptomycetaceae; genus Streptomyces; species Streptomyces sp. SUK 48. The sequence continues at coordinate 3,296,287 of NZ_CP045740.1, forward strand.
CACCGCGCTCCAGCTCAACGACGTCGCGCGGCGGGCGGGGCTCGGGGTCGGGACCGTCTACCGGCACTTCGCGACGCCCGAGGCGCTGCTGGAGACCGTGGCCGCGCCCTGTCTGGAGGGGCTCGCGGAGCACGGCCGCGGAGCGCTGGCGCTGGCCGACACGGAGCCGCTGCGCGCGCTGGAGGAATTCCTGTCGCGTGTCGTGGAGGCCCAGGTCACGGATGCGGCGCTGGCGCCGGTCGCGGCGGCGGCGGTCGACGCGCTGCCGCGCACGGCCGAGCTCAAGCGGTCCCTCACGACGGCCGGCACGGAACTCCTCGACCGGGCGCACGCGGCGGCGGCGATCCGCGCCGACCTCACCGCGACGGACCTCGTCCCGCTGATGTGCGGCATCGCCCACGCGGTGAACCTGCACGGCGGCGACACGGCCTCCCGCCTGCGCACCGCCCACCGCTACCTGACCACCTTCCTCGAGGGCACCCGGACCCCGCCCCGGCCTTAGGGCCCCTCGTTCGGATCACGCCGGGCGCAAGTGGACGATGTCGCCCGCGCCCACCGGCTGGACCCCGTCCGCCGTCGCGATGACCAGGCGGCCGTCGCCGTCCACGGCCACCGCCTCGCCGATCAGGTCGCGGTCGCCCGGCAACTCCGCCCGCACCGTGCGGCCCAGGGTCGCGCAGCCGGCCGCGTACGCCTCCTGGAGACCGCATTCCGCGGGGTCGCCGAGCGCCGCGCGCCAGCGGCCGTACCAGTCCTCCAGGGAACGCAGCACCGCCCGCAGCAGGGGGTCCCGGTCGGTGTTCACCGCGCCGGCCAGCAGCAGCGAACCCGCCCGTGCCACCGGCAGTTCCTCCCCGCGCAGCGAGACGTTGAGGCCGAAGCCGATGACGACGCCGTCCTCGCCGGCCCGCTCCAGCAGGATGCCGCCCGCCTTGCGCTCCTCCCCCTCGACCGTCACCAGCAGGTCGTTCGGCCACTTCAGCGCCGTGTCCACGCCCGCCGCCCGCGCCAGCCCCGTCGCCACCGCGACCCCGGTGAGCAGCGGCAGCCACCCCCAGTGGTGCACCGGAACCTCCGCGGGCCGCAGCAGCACGGAGACGAAGAGGCCGGAGCGCGGCGGCGCCGACCAGCGGCGGTCGAGGCGGCCCTTCCCGGTCGTCTGCTCCTCCGCCACCAGCACCGTGCCCTCGGCCACCGGACCGGCCGCGGCGCGCGCCACGAGGTCGTTGTTGGTGGAGCCGGTGCGCTCCACCACCTCCAGCCCGGACCACAGCCCGCCCTCGCGCACCAGCGCGCGGCGCAGGGCACTCGCGTTCAGCGGCGGACGGTCCAGATCGGACCAGCGGCCGGGGTTGTCGTCTGCTGCATCTCGGGGCGTCATGCAAGCCACCCTAGGTGTGGCAAACGACGCAGTGCTGATCGGTAGCCCCAGCACTACTCTACGAACGAGTAACCGTCCCCCCTTTTGAGCAGGCAGGGAGCCGCATCCCGATGTCCGAGCCGGAAGAGCGTCACGAGATCCAAGGGATCGACATTCACACGACCGCGGGCAAACTCGCGGATCTCCAGCGGCGCATCCACGAGGCGACGCACGCCGGCTCGGAGCGCGCCGTCGAGAAGCAGCACGCCAAGGGCAAGCTGACGGCCCGTGAGCGGGTCGAACTGCTCATGGACGAGGGTTCGTTCGTCGAGCTCGACGAGTTCGCCCAGCACCGCTCCACCCACTTCGGCCTGGAGCAGAACCGGCCGTACGGCGACGGTGTCGTCACCGGCTACGGCACCGTGGACGGCCGTCCGGTCGCCGTCTTCTCCCAGGACTTCACCGTCTTCGGCGGCGCCCTCGGCGAGGTCTACGGCCAGAAGATCGTCAAGGTGATGGACTTCGCCCTGAAGACCGGCTGCCCGGTCATCGGGATCAACGACTCCGGCGGCGCCCGCATCCAGGAGGGCGTCGCCTCGCTCGGCGCCTATGGCGAGATCTTCCGCCGGAACACCCACGCCTCCGGTGTCATCCCGCAGATCTCCCTGGTCGTCGGCCCCTGCGCCGGCGGCGCGGTGTACTCCCCGGCCATCACCGACTTCACGGTCATGGTCGACCAGACCTCGCACATGTTCATCACCGGACCCGACGTCATCAAGACCGTCACCGGCGAGGACGTGGGCTTCGAGGAGCTGGGCGGCGCCCGGACCCACAACGCCGTCTCCGGCGTGGCCCACCACATGGCCGGGGACGAGAAGGACGCCATCGAGTACATCAAGCAGCTGCTGTCGTACCTGCCGTCCAACAACCTCTCCGAGCCCCCGGTCTTCCCGGAGGAGGCGGACCTCGCGGCCACCGACGAGGACCGCGAGCTGGACACCCTGGTCCCGGACAGCGCCAACCAGCCGTACGACATCCGTACGGTGGTCGAACACGTCGTGGACGACGGCGAGTTCTTCGAGACGCAGGCCCTGTTCGCGCCGAACATCGTCACCGGCTTCGGCCGGGTCGAGGGGCACCCGGTGGGTGTCGTCGCCAACCAGCCGATGCAGTTCGCGGGCTGCCTGGACATCGACGCCTCCGAGAAGGCCGCGCGATTCGTGCGCACCTGCGACGCGTTCAACCTGCCGGTGCTCACCTTCGTGGACGTGCCCGGCTTCCTGCCGGGCGTCGGCCAGGAGCACGAGGGCATCATCCGGCGCGGCGCCAAGCTGATCTACGCCTACGCCGAGGCCACCGTCCCGCTGATCACCGTGATCACCCGCAAGGCGTTCGGCGGCGCCTACGACGTGATGGGCTCCAAGCACCTGGGCGCCGACCTCAACCTCGCCTGGCCGACCGCCCAGATCGCCGTCATGGGCGCCCAGGGCGCGGTCAACATCCTGCACCGGCGCACCCTCGCCGAGGCGGCCGCGACCGGCGAGGACGTGGAGGCCGTACGCGCCCGGCTCATCCAGGAGTACGAGGACACCCTCCTCAACCCCTACGTGGCGGCTGAGCGCGGTTACGTCGACGCGGTGATCATGCCGTCCGACACCCGCTCCCACATCGTCCGGGGCCTGCGTCAGCTGCGCACCAAGCGGGAATCACTGCCCCCGAAGAAGCACGGCAACATCCCCCTCTAGGCCCGCCGACCGACAGGAGCCGACATGACGATCAAGGTCGTACGAGGCAACCCGACCCCCGAGGAGCTGGCCGCCGCCCTGGCGGTGGTCCGCGCCCGCGCCGCGGCGGCGGCCGCCGCGCCGGCCGGCGTGCGGGGCCCGAGGGACGCGTGGTCCGACCCGGCCCGCGTCGCCGCCGCCCGCGTCCCCCGCGCGGGCGCGGCGGCCTGGACCCGCACCTACTGGCCCAGCTGAGGCCCTCAGGGGCGCGCGGGGCAGCGTACGGAGGTACGACGCCGGGGGCCGACTTGAGTACCCGTACTCAGGCGGCCCCCGCCGACCAGGCCGCACGCTTAAGGCATGCTCTGGTCAGACCCTGACGACGAACCGCCGAAAGAGCTGCGCGACGCGCAGGACATGCTGCGGCGGCTCGGCATCCTGATGGCCGTGGCGGTGACCGGGGCCATGATCGTGGCCGCTCTGATGGGGCTGCGCTGAGCCCACCGGGCTCCGGCCGGCGCCCACCGCCCGCGCCGCGCCCACCGGGTCCGCGCCGGACCCGCCGCCAGGTGATTCGCGCGGGCCGCCGCCAGGTGATTCGCGCGGGCCCGCAATCGGGTGACTAACCTGACCGCATGACCTCGACGCACCGCAGGCGACTCGTTCTCGCCTCCCAGTCCCCCGCCCGTCTCGGCCTGCTCCGGCAGGCGGGCCTCACGCCCGAGGTCATCGTGAGCGGGGTCGACGAGGACGCCGTCACCGCCCCCACCCCGGCCGAACTGGCCCTCGCCCTCGCCGAGGCCAAGGCATCGGTCGTGGCGGCGCTGCCCGAGGTGCAGGGCGCCCTGGTGATCGGCTGCGACTCGGTGCTGGAGCTGGACGACCGCGCGCTCGGCAAGCCCGCGGACGCCGAGGAGGCCACCGCCCGCTGGAAGTCCATGCGCGGCCGGGCCGGCATCCTCCAGACGGGGCATTGCGTCTGGGACACGGCCGCCAAGCGCTTCGTCTCGGCGACCGCCTCCACCGTCGTACGGTTCGGCGAGCCCAGCGACGAGGAGATCGCCGCCTACGTGGCCTCCGGCGAGCCCCTGTACGTCGCCGGGGCGTTCACCCTGGACGGCCGTTCCGCGCCCTTCATCGAGGGCATCGAGGGCGACCACGGCAATGTGATCGGCATCAGCCTGCCCCTGGTGCGCAAACTGCTGGCCGAACTGGGCGTCGGCATCACGGAGTTGTGGGCACCGGCCGGGTGAGCCGCTCGGGGACGGCGTCCTGCGGCTCGTCGTCCCCGTCCTGCGGCCCCGCCGGGCGCCCGGCCGCCGGTTCCCCCGGAGGGACCGGGGAGGCGTCCACAGGCTCGTCGACGGCCCTCGGGCCGCCCCCGCTCCCGCCGTCCCGGCCGTCCCCGCCGGGCGCGGCCTCGGCGCGGCCGCCGTCACGGTCGTACGACACCAGGAGCAGCACCAGGAGGGCGAGCATCACGATCATCGCCAGGAAGGCCGTCGCGTTGACCAGGCCCCAGGCGAAGGCGCCCAGCAGGCCGTGTACGACCGCCGCGCTGATCAGCACGACACGCCCGAAGCCGGCGGGGGCGCGGTCGCGGACCGCCACCAGCAGGGCGACCAGGGCGCAGAGCAGGAAGTAGAGGCCGAAGACGACGCCGCCGATCTTCGAGGACGTCGACATCAGATGCGGGTCCACGCCGGCCATGGACATCTTCTGCCGCTCCACGACCACGCCGAGGAACCAGTTCAGCGCCCCGATGGCGAACGCCTCCACGAGGAGGACGACGGTCACCACCCACGCCACGGTTCTGCGCACCACCGGCCCCACCCGCTCCCCACCTTGACCGCTGTTACCAGCAGTAGTCCGAGACAGGGCGAACGCTACTAACGGGTAAACCAGGGGACAAGGGTTCGTGCGGCAGCAAAGAATCATTGGGCCATTCGTAGGGACTCGACAAAGAAACCGAGTGGGCCGCAGCACGCTCTTACAGAGACCTTGGCCACATGACAGGGCTAGGGTTTTCCGGAGGAGTCCTGCGTAGCACGGTGCCACGGGGACTTTCGCGGGTCGGGCGAGCCCCGCATCACGCTCCGTGTGGGCAAGCTCACCATTGGGGACGGGTCGAGAAGCCGTGTCGGCAGTCCCTAAACTCGGCTTGTTTCAAGGAGGGAGCCTCAATCGTGCGCAAGGTGCTCATCGCCAACCGTGGCGAAATCGCTGTCCGGGTGGCTCGGGCCTGCCGGGACGCGGGGATCGCGAGCGTTGCCGTCTACGCGGACCCGGACCGGGACGCTCTGCATGTCCGCGCTGCGGATGAGGCGTTCGCCCTGGGCGGTGACACACCGGCAACCAGCTACCTGGACATCGAGAAGGTCCTGAACGCGGCCCGGGAGTCCGGCGCGGACGCCATCCACCCGGGTTACGGCTTCCTCTCGGAGAACGCCGAATTCGCGCAGGCCGTCCTCGACGCCGGTCTGAACTGGATCGGCCCGCCGCCGCAGGCCATCCGCGACCTGGGCGACAAGGTGGCGGCCCGCCACATCGCCCAGCGCGCCGGCGCGCCCCTGGTGGCCGGCACATCCGACCCGGTCTCGGGCGCCGACGAGGTCGTCGCCTTCGCCGAGGAGCATGGTCTGCCGATCGCCATCAAGGCGGCGTTCGGCGGCGGCGGCCGCGGCCTGAAGGTCGCCCGCACTCTCGAAGAGGTACCGGAGCTGTACGACTCGGCGGTGCGCGAGGCGGTCGCCGCCTTCGGGCGCGGCGAATGCTTCGTGGAGCGCTACCTGGACCGTCCGCGGCACGTGGAGACCCAGTGCCTGGCGGACAAGCACGGCAATGTGGTCGTCGTGTCCACCCGTGACTGCTCGCTCCAGCGCCGCCACCAGAAGCTCGTGGAGGAGGCGCCGGCACCGTTCCTGTCCGAGGAGCAGCTCGCCGAGCTGTACCGCGCCTCCAAGGCCATCCTCAAGGAGGCCAGCTACGAGGGCGCGGGAACCTGTGAGTTCCTGGTCGGCCAGGACGGCACGATCTCCTTCCTGGAGGTCAACACCCGTCTCCAGGTCGAGCACCCGGTGACCGAGGAGGTCGCTGGCATCGACCTGGTCCGCGAGATGTTCCGCATCGCGGACGGCGAGGAGCTCGGGTACGGCGACCCGGAGCTGCGCGGCCACTCCTTCGAGTTCCGCATCAACGGCGAGGACCCGGGCCGCAACTTCCTGCCCGCCCCGGGTACGGTCACCACGTTCACCGGGCCGTCCGGTCCCGGTGTCCGCCTGGACGCCGGTGTGGAGTCGGGCTCGGTCATCGGCCCGGCGTGGGACTCGCTCCTCGCCAAGCTGATCGTGACCGGCCGCACCCGCAAGGAGGCCCTGGAGCGGGCCGCGCGGGCGCTGGACGAGTTCCAGGTCGAGGGCATGGCCACGGCGATCCCCTTCCACCGCGTGGTGGTCCGGGACGCGGCGTTCGCGCCCGAACTCACCGGCTCCACGGAGCCGTTCAAGGTCCACACCCGCTGGATCGAGACGGAGTTCGTCAACGAGATCAAGCCCTTCGCCGCGCCGGCCGACGCCGAGGCGGACGAGGACACGGGCCGCGAGACCGTGGTCGTCGAGGTCGGCGGCAAGCGGCTCGAGGTCTCGCTGCCGTCCTCGCTGGGCATGTCCCTGGCCCGTACCGGCCTCGCGGCGGGCGCCAAGCCCAAGCGCCGCGCGGCCAAGAAGTCCGGCCCGGTGGCCTCCGGCGACACCCTCGCCTCCCCGATGCAGGGCACCATCGTGAAGGTGGCCGTCGAGGAGGGCCAGGAGGTCAAGGAGGGCGACCTGGTCGTCGTCCTGGAGGCCATGAAGATGGAGCAGCCCCTGAACGCCCACAAGGCCGGCACGATCAAGGGCCTGGGCGCGGAGGTCGGCGCGTCGATCACCTCGGGCGCGGCGATCTGCGAGATCAAGGACTGACGTCCGCCTGTACGACCTGAACCGGCTCCTGGTGCGTGTGCACCGGGGGCCGGTTCGTCGTCGGGGGCTTCCGGGGCGTGGAGGACGGCACGGACGGGCGTGTGCGGGGCGCGGGCGCGGCTGCTGGGGGCGGGACTCGGAGCGGGGCTCCGACGGCGGCGAGAGCGGGTCCTCGGCGGCGGGACGCGGCCGGCCGACCCCGACGACGAACCGGGCGTTCACCGGACCCGGCGGGGGCGCCCGGCCGCGCGGGGCGGCCTCCCGCCGGCTCGGCCGTGGCGTCGTACGAAGGGGGCGTACGAAGGCGTTGCGCGAAGGCGTCGGCAAAGCGGGCGGGCGCCGGCCGACGGCCGGGTGTGCCGAGGGGGGCTCGGGACTGCCCGGAACGGCGAGCGCCGGGCTCCCGGCGGACAGGCGACTCGCCCCGCCCCCGCAGCCTCCGCCCGGCCCGGTCGGCCGGTGTGCCGAAGCAGCCTCCCCATGGCCGTTCCGTCCGGTGCCGGTCCGCCTGAGCAGCGCGGGGCCACGGCAGCCCGTGCTTTCAGCCGCGCCCGCCGATCCCGTCGTACAGCCCACGTCACCCGGCCGCGCCGAGTGGTCCCCGCCGGGCTCGGCCCGGCCGGACAGCCCTCAGCATCGGCAGCTCCCGGCAGCGCGTTCCCGCCCGGGCCACCAGGAGCAGCCCGCACCGGTCACGCCTGTATACGGCTCACGGCGTCATAAACCCGCCGGTGGGTCGCTCGGCCCGCCCGCCGACGAGGACTCGGCCCCTCGGCTCGGCGAGCGCGGCGCGGCTCACCTGCGGCGGAGGTCGGCGACCCTGGCCCGTTCGGAAGGCTGGGGCTGGTCGGAGAGGACGGAGGTGGAGCGCAGGGGGTTGCCCCGGCGTGGTCCCGGCAGCTGGGGGCGGCGGGCCGGCGGGACCTGGTCACCCCCCGGGCTTCCGTTCGCCCCGGTCACGGCGATCTGCACCCCCTGGTCGGCGAGGGCCTGCAACTCCGTCGCGGCGCGGTCGTCGTGGCCGGGCGGCTCGTCCGTGACGAGGCGGGTGATGAGATCCGTCGGCACGGTCTGGAACATCGTGTCCGTCCCCAGCTTGGTGTGGTCGGCGAGGACCACCACCTCCGCGGCGGCCTGCACGAGCGCCCGGTCGACGGACGCGGAGAGCATGTTGGAGGTGGACAGCCCGCGTTCGGCCGTCAGCCCGCTCCCGGACAGGAACGCCTTCGACACCCGCAGCCCCTGTAGGGACTGCTCGGCACCGGAGCCGACGAGCGCGTAGTTGGAGCCGCGCAGGGTGCCACCGGTCATCACGACCTCCACCCGGTTCGCATGGGCCAACGCCTGTGCGACCAGCAGGGAGTTGGTGACCACCGTGAGACCGGGCACGCGGGCGAGCCGGCGGGCCAGCTCCTGTGTGGTCGTACCCGCGCCGACCACGATCGCCTCGCCCTCTTCGACGAGGCCGGCCGCGAGATCGGCGATCGCCGTCTTCTCGGCGGTCGCGAGGTGCGACTTCTGCGGGAAGCCGGACTCCCGGGTGAACCCACCCGGCAGTACGGCACCGCCGTGCCGGCGGTCGAGGAGTCCTTCCGCCTCCAGCGCCCGCACGTCCCGCCGTACGGTCACTTCGGAGGTCTGGACGACGCGGGCGAGCTCACGGAGCGACACGGCACCGTTCGCTCGCACCATTTCGAGGATCAATTGGCGACGTTCAGCAGCGAACACGAAACTGACAGTAACCCCAGCGACCGTCTGCTTTCAGCAGTTTGCGCCGATTAACAGAAGTTGTTCGCATGGCCGAACCCGAAGTGGTATAGGACCTTCCCCCGACCTATCCCGCCCGACTATGCCAGCCGCATGTCCGGCGACTCCCCGCGATCAGCGGGAAGTCGCCGCAGGTCATCAGCCCTCGGCGCCCGCCTTGCGGGTGTGCAGCTGGCGCGCGACCTCCGCGATCGATCCCGAGAGGGAGGGGTACACCGTGAAGGCTTTCGCGATCTGTTCGACCGTCAGATTGTTGTCGACCGCGATCGAGATGGGGTGGATGAGTTCCGAGGCGCGCGGCGCCACGACCACACCGCCGACGACGATGCCCGTGCCCGGGCGGCAGAAGATCTTGACGAAGCCGTCCCGGATGCCCTGCATCTTGGCGCGCGGGTTGCGCAGCAGCGGCAGCTTGACGACCTTGGCGTCGATCTTGCCCGCGTCCACGTCCGCCTGCGAGTAGCCGACGGTGGCGATCTCGGGGTCGGTGAAGACGTTGGAGGAGACCGTCTTCAGGTTCAGCGGGGCCACCGCGTCGCCCAGGAAGTGGTACATCGCGATCCGGCCCTGCATGGCGGCGACGGACGCGAGCGCGAAGACGCCGGTCACGTCACCGGCGGCGTAGACGCCGGGCGCGGTGGTGCGGGAGACCTTGTCGGTCCAGATGTGCCCGGAGTCGCGCAGCTTGACGCCGGCCTCCTCCAGGCCGAGGCCCGCGCTGTTCGGGATGGCGCCGACCGCCATGAGGCAGTGCGTGCCGGTGATGACGCGGCCGTCGGCGAGCGTGACCTCGACCCGGTCGCCGACGCGCTTGGCGGACTGCGCGCGGGAACGGGCCATGACGTTCATGCCGCGGCGGCGGAAGACGTCCTCCAGGACGGCGGCGGCGTCCGGGTCCTCGCCGGGCAGCACCCGGTCGCGGGAGGACACGAGGGTGACCTTGGAGCCGAGCGAGAGGTAGGCGCCCGCGAACTCGGCACCGGTCACACCGGAGCCGACCACGATCAGCTCTTCCGGCAGCTCGTCGAGGTCGTAGACCTGGGTCCAGTTGAGGATGCGCTCGCCGTCGGGCTGGGCGTCGGGCAGCTCGCGCGGGTGACCGCCGGTCGCGATCAGCACGGCGTCGGCGGTGAGGGTCTCCTCGGTGCCGTCGGCGGCGGTGACGACGACCTTCCTCGACCCGTCGAGCGACTGCATGCCCTCCAGGCGTCCGCGTCCGCGCATGACCCGCGCGCCGGCCCGCGTCACGGAGGCGGTGATGTCGTGCGACTGCGCCAGCGCGAGCCGCTTGACCCGTCGGTTGACCTTGCCCAGGTCCACGCCGACGACGCGGGCGGCCTGCTCCAGGGGCGGGGTGTCGTCGGCGACGATGATGCCGAGCTCCTCGTACGACGAGTCGAAGGTCGTCATGACCTCGGCCGTCGCGATGAGGGTCTTGGACGGCACGCAGTCGGTCAGTACCGACGCGCCGCCCAGGCCGTCGCAGTCGACGACGGTCACCTCCGCGCCGAGCTGCGCGGCCACCAGCGCCGCTTCATATCCGCCAGGTCCGCCACCGATGATCACGATCCGAGTCACGTACCCCATTGTCCCGCACGCTTCAAGGTGCCACTGCCCGGGGGCGGCGGGGCCCTCCCGACGTGCGCCGACGCGTGTTCCCCGGATGACGAACCGTACGTAATCCCACCCGGCCGCCCGACGAGCGCCTGGGTGACGAGGCCCCCCGCCGGCGTGCGGCCCGATGGGTCCCGGCCCGGAGCCTCAGGGGCGCCCCGGGGCTCGCTCCCGGGGCGCGCGGGCGGGGTGGGAGCGCTGCCGTACCCTCTCCCCCATGTCGCTCTATGCCGCCTACGCCGGCAACCTCGACGCCCGGCTGATGTCCCGCCGCGCCCCGCACTCCCCGCTGCGCGCCACGGGCTGGCTGAACGACTGGCGGCTGACCTTCGGCGGGGAGCAGTTCGGCTGGGAGGGCGCGCTGGCGACGATCGTCGAGGAGCCGCTGGCCCAGGTGTTCGTGGGCCTGTACGACATCGCGCCCATGGACGAGGAGTCCCTCGACCGCTGGGACGGCGTGGACCTCGGCACGTACCGCCGGGTCCGGGTCCGCGTGCACACCCTGGACGGGGAGAAGCCGGCCTGGACCTATGTCCTCAACGACTACGAGGGCGGCCTCCCCTCGGCCCGCTACCTGGGCGAGATCGCCGACGCCGTGGAGTCCGCCGGCGCGCCCCACGACTATGTGATGGAGCTGCGCAAGCGCCCCTGCTGACCGGCGCGCATCCCGCGCACCGATGAATTACCCGCGGTAATCCATCGTCGGAAACGACAAGACAACGATCCCAATCCCGTGAGGTCTGTCATCTACGCGCGTAGGCGAGAAGCGGCTACCCTCGTCCACGTGAACGCATCTCTTCTTCCGGACGACATCCAGGGCGACCCGTACGCCGCCGCCGACGCCGCCGCCGCGCGCCTGCGCGCACTGACCGGCGCCGAGACCCACGACGTCGCCCTCGTGATGGGCTCCGGCTGGGCTCCGGCCGTCGACGCCCTCGGCGCTCCCGACGCGGAGTTCCAGGTCACCGAGCTGCCGGGCTTCCCGCCGCCGGCCGTCGAGGGGCACGGCGGCAAGGTCCGCTCGTACACCTTCGGTGACAAGCGCGCCCTCGTCTTCCTGGGCCGTACCCACTACTACGAGGGCCGTGGCGTCGCCGCCGTCTCGCACGGCGTCCGTACGGCCGTCGCCGCCGGCTGCAAGACCATCGTGCTCACCAACGGGTGCGGCGGTCTGCGCGAGGGCATGCGCCCCGGCCAGCCGGTGCTGATCAGCGACCACATCAACCTCACGGCGACCTCGCCGATCGTGGGCGCGAACTTCGTCGACCTGACCGACCTGTACTCGCCGCGGCTGCGCGCCCTGTGCAAGGAGGTGGACCCCACCCTGGAGGAGGGTGTCTACGCGCAGTTCCCCGGCCCGCACTACGAGACCCCGGCCGAGATCCGCATGGCCCGTGTCATCGGCGCGGACCTGGTCGGCATGTCCACGGTCCTGGAGGCCATCGCGGCGCGCGAGGCCGGTGCCGAGGTCCTGGGCATCTCCCTGGTCACCAACCTCGCCGCGGGCATGACCGGCGAGCCCCTCAACCACGAGGAAGTCCTCCAGGCCGGCCGCGACTCCGCCGCCCGCATGGGGACGCTGCTGGCCCAGGTGCTGCGCAAGCTGTAGCCCCCGGCCGACGGTCCGGACATCGGGCGACCCGGACGCCGGGGCCCGGCCGGGCACCGGGAGCACGGGGGCTGCCGGGGCCGCGGTGGGGCGCGGCGGCCGTGGTGGGGCGCGGCGGCCACGGTGGGGCGGTGCGCGCGTGCCCCCGCCGGCGCCGGACCCCGCAGATGTCCGGCCGGCGCCGGGCGGCGTGCGTCCCGGCCCGCGTCGGACGGCCCGCGTCGGACGACCCGCGTCGGACGACCCGCGTGTCGAGTCCGGTGGCGGCTGACGGGCGTGGTCCGGACGAGGGCCGGGCGGCGCGAGTCGTCCGGCCGGGCAGCGGATCACATGCACGTTCCCGCCCGACGGCGGACCACGGGCCCGCCCCGGACGAGAGCCGGGCCGCGCGGGCCGTCCGGCCGGGCGGCGGGGCACGTGTGCATCCCGGTCGAGAGCCGGGCGGCGTGGACTGACCGGGCGGGCACCGGGTCGTGTGTACGTCCCCGCCGACGGCATCACGTCCCCGCCGGCGGCGGACGGCGTGCGCGGTCCGGACGAGCAAGGCCCGGGCCGCCCCCGGAGCCATCCCCACCGCCCCGCCCCACCCGTCACCCATCCGGCCGACCGAGTCGGGCGGGCAGGACATCGGCAAACACAGGAGAGGTTGATCCCAAGGTGCACGATCTGATCGCGCGGGCCAGCGCATGGCTCGCCGAGGACCCCGACCCGGACACCCGCGCCGAACTCGCCGAGCTGATCGAGGCCGGCGACGAGAAGGAACTGGCGGCGCGGTTCGCCGGCACCCTCCAGTTCGGCACCGCCGGCCTGCGCGGTGAACTCGGTGCCGGTCCGATGCGCATGAACCGGAACGTCGTCATCCGCGCCGCCGCCGGTCTCGCCGCGTACCTGAAGAAGAACGGCGCCCCCCACGGCGGCCCCGACGCCGGCCTCGTCGTCATCGGCTACGACGCCCGCCACAAGTCCGCCGACTTCGCCCGCGACACCGCCGCCGTGATGACCGGCGCCGGTCTGCGCGCCGCCGTACTCCCCCGCCCGCTGCCCACCCCCGTGCTCGCCTTCGCGATCCGGCACCTGGGCGCGGTCGCGGGCGTGGAGGTCACCGCGAGCCACAACCCGCCCCGGGACAACGGCTACAAGGTGTACCTGGGCGACGGCTCCCAGATCGTGCCCCCGGCCGACGCGGGCATCGCCGCCGAGATCGACGCGATCGCCTCCCTGCACGACGTACCCCGCCCGGAGTCCGGCTGGGAGACCCTGGACGACGCGGTCCTGGACGCCTATCTCGCCCGTACGGACGCCGTACTGGCCGCCGGCTCCCCCCGCACCGCCCGCACCGTCTACACCGCCATGCACGGCGTCGGCAAGGACGTCCTCCTCGCCGCCTTCGCCCGGGCCGGCTTCCCGGAGCCCGTGCTGGTCGCCGAACAGGCCGAGCCCGACCCGGACTTCCCGACCGTCGCCTTCCCCAACCCGGAGGAGCCGGGCGCGATGGACCTGGCGTTCGGCCTGGCCCGCGCGACCGATCCGGACCTGGTCATCGCCAACGACCCGGACGCCGACCGCTGCGCCGTGGCCGTCAAGGACGGCGGCGAGTGGCGGATGCTGCGCGGCGACGAGGTCGGCGCGCTGCTCGCCGCCCACCTGGTGCGCCGGGGCGTCCAGGGCACCTTCGCGGAGTCGATCGTCTCCTCCTCGCTGCTCGGCCGGATCGCCGGCAAGGCGGGGCTGCCGTACGAGGAGACGCTCACCGGCTTCAAGTGGATCGCCCGCGTCGACGGCCTGCGCTACGGCTACGAGGAGGCCCTCGGCTACTGCGTGGACCCCGAGGGCGTGCGCGACAAGGACGGCATCACCGCGGCCCTCCTGATCACCGAGCTGGCGTCCGGGCTGAAGGAGGAGGGCCGTACCCTCCTCGACCTCCTGGACGACCTCGCCGTCGAGCACGGCCTGCACGCCACCGACCAGCTGTCCGTGCGCGTCCAGGACCTCTCCCTGATCGCCGACGCGATGCGCCGCCTGCGCGAGCAGCCCCCGACGCGGCTCGCGGGCCTGGCCATCACCCGGGCGGAGGACCTGACCCGGGGCACCGAGACGCTGCCGCCGACGGACGGCCTGCGCTACACCCTGGACGGCGCCCGCGTCATCGTCCGGCCCAGCGGCACCGAGCCGAAGCTGAAGTGCTACCTGGAGGTCGTCGTACCGGTTCCGGACCGCGCGGACCTCCCGGCGGCGCACGCCCGCGCGAAGGAGCTCCTGGAGGCCGTCAAGCGCGACCTCTCCGCGGCCGCCGGCATCTGAAACCGCCGCGGCCACCGGAAGACACCGGAAACGCGGCCACCGGAAATCACCGGAAAAGCGAGGGGCACCCCCCCCGGATCGGTCCCGATCCCAGGGGGCGCCCCTCGCGCGTACCGGCGCCGCGAACGCCGTACGGCCCGTACCGCCGTCTTCTCAGCCGCCGGTCGCCAGCAGGATCACCAGCAGTACGGCGCCCGCCAGCGTCGGCGCCGCCACCTCGTAGGCCCAGCGGATCGTCGTACCGCCCTGGGCGGGCTCCTCGTTCCCGCGCCGGTCCAGGAGGTCGCGCAGGTCGTCCATGACCTTGTCGCTCTCCGCGCGGCTCGGCCCGTCGCCCCCGGCGCCGAGAGTGCCGAAGCCGACGCCCCGGGCGCCGATCCCGCCGCCGAGCCCCGCGCTGCCCGTCGCCGACCGCCGTGCCGCGGCCGCCGCCCGCCGCTCGGCCTTCTTGCGGCCGCGCAGCGACACGGGGACGGCCCACAGCTGGTACTTGGCGCCGGACTTGGTGCGCACCTCGTTGGTGAAGCTGGAGCGCAGCGCCTCCACCTCGGTCCACGGCACGGTGATCACCCGGTACGGGTTGCGGATCCGCAGCCGGTCCTCGTTGGCGAACACGGCAGGGCGCAGCGTGAAGGCGATCACCAGCGGCAGCACCAGGATCATCGAGGCCAGCGCGAGCCACGGGGTGCGGCCGTGGCCCTTGAACAGCGCGTCGAAGCCCAGCCAGGCGACGACCGCGAGCAGCAGCGCGCCGCCCGCGAGCCCCATGGGCGAGCGGTAGATCCGGTCCTTCACGGCGGGTACCGGAGGCTGCGACGCGGGTGGCTTGTTGTCCGGGGTCGTCATGGCCCGATTGTGCATGACGCCGCGGCGGGCGCCGCCATGTGCCCCGGCACCCGTATCCATCCGTGATCTTCCGGGCTCCGCACGGACCGGAGAGACCCGGAATCCGCCCCGGGGGTGTACAGCAGCTACGCGCGTAGATATGCTCGTCTGGTGACCATGCCCACCACCGCACCCCCCGCACATGCGCTCGCCGACGTCACCGCGTCCGACAGCACGCTGCGCCGCTTCCTGCACGGGCTGCCCGGCGTCGACGCGGTCGGCCTGGAGGCGCGCGCCGCGTCGCTCGGCACCCGTTCCATCAAGACCACCGCGAAGGCGTACGCCATCGACCTCGCCATCTCGATGGTCGACCTGACGACGCTGGAAGGCGCGGACACCCCGGGCAAGGTCCGGGCGCTCGGCGCCAAGGCGGTCCACCCCGACCCGACCGACCGCACCGCCCCGACCACGGCCGCGGTCTGCGTCTACCCGGACATGGTGGCCGTCGCCAAGGAGGCCGTCGCCGGCTCCCACGTCAAGGTCGCCTCGGTCGCCACCGCCTTCCCGGCCGGCCGCGCCGCCCTCGAGGTGAAGCTGGCCGACGTGCGGGACGCCGTCGCCGCGGGCGCCGACGAGATCGACATGGTCATCGACCGCGGCGCGTTCCTCGCGGGCAAGTACCTGAAGGTGTACGACGAGATCGTCGCCGTCAAGGAAGCCTGCGGGACGAGCGCCCGGCTGAAGGTCATCTTCGAGACCGGCGAGCTGTCGACGTACGACAACATCCGCCGCGCCTCCTGGCTCGGCATGATCGCCGGCGCCGACTTCATCAAGACCTCGACGGGCAAGGTCGCCGTCAACGCGACGCCCGCCAACACCCTGCTGATGCTGGAGGCGGTGCGCGACTTCCGCGCCCAGACCGGCATCCAGGTCGGCGTGAAGCCGGCCGGCGGCATCCGCACGACCAAGGACGCCGTCAAGTTCCTCGTCCTGGTCAACGAGACGGCGGGCCAGGACTGGCTGGACAACCACTGGTTCCGCTTCGGCGCCTCCTCGCTGCTGAACGACCTGCTGATGCAGCGTCAGAAGCTGGCCACCGGCCGTTACTCCGGCCCCGACTACGTGACGGTGGACTGATCACCATGGCATCCGCATCCGCATTCGAGTACGCACCCGCGCCCGAGTCCCGCTCGGTCGTCGACCTCGCGCCGTCCTACGGCCTGTTCATCGACGGCGAGTTCACCGACGCCACCGGCGGCAAGGTCTTCAAGACCGTCTCGCCGTCCACCGAAGAGGTGCTGTCGGAGGTCGCCGAAGCCTCCGAGGAGGACGTCGACCGCGCCGTGAAGGCCGCCCGCAGGGCCTTCGAGAAGTGGTCCGCGCTGCCCGGCGCCGAGCGCGCCAAGTACCTGTTCCGCATCGCCCGGATCATCCAGGAGCGCAGCCGCGAACTGGCCGTCCTGGAGACGCTGGACAACGGCAAGCCGATCAAGGAGACCCGCGACGCGGACCTCCCCCTGGTCGCGGCCCACTTCTTCTACTACGCGGGCTGGGCCGACAAGCTCGACCACGCGGGCTTCGGCGCCGAGCCGCGGCCGCTGGGCGTGGCCGGCCAGGTCATCCCGTGGAACTTCCCGCTGCTGATGCTGGCCTGGAAGATCGCCCCGGCGCTCGCGACCGGCAACACGGTCGTCCTGAAGCCCGCCGAGACCACCCCGCTGTCCGCCCTGTTCTTCGCGGACATCTGCCGCCAGGCGGGCCTGCCCAAGGGCGTCGTCAACATCGTGACCGGTGACGGCCGTACCGGCGCCGCCCTGGTCGCGCACCCGGACGTGAACAAGGTCGCGTTCACCGGCTCGACGGCGGTCGGCAAGGCGATCGCGCGGACCGTGGCCGGCACGCGCAAGAAGCTCACCCTCGAACTCGGCGGCAAGGGCGCGAACATCGTCTTCGACGACGCCCCGATCGACCAGGCTGTCGAGGGCATCGTGAACGGCATCTTCTTCAACCAGGGCCAGGTCTGCTGCGCCGGCTCGCGGCTGATCGTCCAGGAGTCGATCCAGGACGAGCTGCTGGACGCGCT
Source organism: Streptomyces sp. SUK 48 (assembly GCF_009650765.1). NCBI lineage: Bacteria > Bacillati > Actinomycetota > Actinomycetes > Kitasatosporales > Streptomycetaceae > Streptomyces > Streptomyces sp. SUK 48. The sequence goes on from NZ_CP045740.1 coordinate 3,313,529, forward strand.
GAAGCGCCGCCTGTCCACGCTGCGCCTGGGCGACCCGCTGGACAAGAACACCGACATCGGCGCGATCAACTCCGCGGAGCAGCTGGCCCGGATCACCGCGCTGGCCGACGCGGGCGAGGCGGAGGGCGCCGAGCGCTGGTCCCCCGCCTGCGAACTGCCGGACGCCGGCTACTGGTTCGCGCCGACGCTCTTCACGAACGTCACCCAGGCCCACACCATCGCCCGCGAGGAGATCTTCGGCCCGGTGCTGTCGGTCCTCTCCTTCCGCACCCCGGACGAGGCGGTCGCCAAGGCGAACAACACGCAGTACGGCCTGTCGGCGGGCATCTGGTCCGAGAAGGGCTCCCGCATCCTGGCCGTCGCGAGCAAGCTGCGCGCCGGTGTCGTCTGGTCCAACACGTTCAACAAGTTCGACCCCACCTCGCCGTTCGGCGGCTACAAGGAGTCGGGCTTCGGCCGCGAGGGCGGTCGCCACGGCCTGGAGGCGTACCTCGATGTCTGACGCACGACTTTCCGTCTTCAAGACCTACAAGCTGTACGTGGGCGGCAAGTTCCCGCGTTCCGAGAGCGGCCGGGTGTACGAGGTGACGGACCCGAAGAACAACTGGCTGGCCAACGCACCGCTGTCCTCCCGCAAGGACGCCCGGGACGCGGTGGTCGCGGCCCGCAAGGCGTTCGGCGGCTGGTCCGGCGCGACCGCGTACAACCGCGGTCAGGTCCTGTACCGGGTCGCGGAGATGCTGGAGGGCCGCCGCGAGCAGTTCGTGCGCGAGGTGGCCGAGGCGGAGGGCCTGTCGAAGTCCAAGGCCGCCGCCGTCGTGGACGCCGCGATCGACCGCTGGGTCTGGTACGCCGGCTGGACCGACAAGATCGCCCAGGTGGTCGGCGGCGCGAACCCGGTCGCGGGCCCGTTCTTCAACCTCTCCTCGCCGGAGCCGACGGGCGTGGTCGCCGTACTGGCCCCCCAGGAGTCGTCGTTCCTCGGCCTGGTCTCGGTCCTCGCCCCGGTGATCGCCACCGGCAACACGGCCGTCGTCATCGCCGCCGAGAAGGCCCCGCTCCCGGCGCTCTCCCTCGCCGAGGTGCTGGACACGTCCGACGTCCCGGGCGGCGTGGTGAACATCCTCTCCGGCCGCCCGTCCGAGATCGCCCCCTCGCTGGCCGCGCACCAGGACGTGAACGCGATCGATCTCGCGGGCGCGGACGAGGAGTTGGCCAAGGAACTGGAGATCGCCGCCGCCGACAACCTGAAGCGCGTCCTGCGCCCCCGGGACGTCGACTTCACGGCGACCCCCGGCACCGAACGCCTGACGGCCTTCCTGGAGACGAAGACCGTGTGGCACACGACGGGCGCACTGGGCGCCGCGGGTTCGTCGTACTGACGGACTGGTGACGGACTACCGACTGGCTGCTGACGGGGTCCGCGCGGGGAACCGTCGCCGTCGGCCGGGTGCGGGTCGCACTCGGCCGATCGCGCGGTTCCCCGCGCCCCGTTGCAAGGCGCCCTAGTGGCTCAGCCCCGACAGCACCTGGCCCACCACCGGGAGGCTGCCCAGGGACTGGGCCTCGGCGATCGGGGCGGTCAGCATCTGGGAGCCCACCGGCTTGAAGTCGGCGATCTGGGTGCCCACTCCGTTGTCGAGGGGGTCGACGCCGGTGCCCGCGAGGGGGTTGGGCTTGAGGCCGGCGACCGGGCCGGTGACGTAGCCGAGCGTGCCGGTGAGGACCGTGAGGCCCGCCTGGGGGTCGATGTTGCCCAGGGAGGTCGGCCGCCACGGCACGTGCACGAGCGGTGCGCCCGTGTCCGCGTGGGCCGTCGCCGCGCCCGCGCCCAGCGCCGCGCCGGCGGTCACGAGGGCGAACAGGGCACGGCGCGCGGTGGGGTGCTGGGGCTTGCTGTGTCGGGCCATCGCTGGTGCCACCTTCTGGTGCGCAGGGTAATGATGTCGCGACACAGGGTAGTTGAGAAGTGACCCGCGCTTCAAAAGCGAACCGCGGGGTCGGCAGGTGCCACGCCATGCGTCAAACTGGTGTTCCGTGAGCATTCATCCCCCGCCCCCCGCCCGTGTCGTGCTGCTGTGCGGCCCCTCGGGTTCGGGCAAGTCCCTGGTCGCCGCCCGTTCCGGGCTGCCCGTCCTGCGCCTGGACGACTTCTACAAAGAGGCCGACGACCCGACTCTGCCTCTGGTGGAGGGGAGTTCGGACATCGACTGGGACCACCCGGAATCCTGGGACGCGCAGGTCGCGCTCGACGCCATCAGCCGCCTGTGCGCCACGGGTTCGACGCCGGTGCCGGTGTACGACATCTCGCTCAGCGCCCGTACCGGCGAGGAGACGCTGCGGCTGGACCGTACACCCCTGTTCATCGCGGAGGGCATCTTCGCCGCGGAGATCGTCGAACGCTGCCGGGAACTCGGCGTCCTCGCCGACGCGCTCTGCCTGAACCGCGGCGCGGTCACCACCTTCCGGCGGCGCTTCGTGCGCGACCTGAAGGAGGGCCGCAAGTCGGTGCCGTTCCTGCTGCGCCGCGGCTGGCGGCTGATGCGCGCCGAGCGCACGATCGTCGCCCGCCAGGTGGCCCTGGGGGCCTACCCGTGCGACCGGGACGAGGCCCTGCGCCGGCTCACGGTCGCCGAGTGGGCCGGCAAGTACACCACCGCCGGGCGACGGCACCGGGAAGCGGGACGGTAGAGCGCGGGGAACGGCGAAGGGGAACGGCAAAGAGGGGCCGCCCGGACCCCCCGGTCCGATCAGCCCCTCTCCGGTTCCTCCCCCGTGATTCCCCGCTTTCCCCCGTATCCCCCTGATTCCCCCGTCGCTCCTCCCCCATGAGCCGACGGACCGACGGGCCACGGGCCACCACCCCCACAGCGGCTACCCCGTGCTCCCCGTCGCCCCGTACTCCCCCGTCGTTCCCCCGTCGTTCCCCCGTGCTTTCCGAGCCGCCCCCAGCGGCCCGGGTCCCCGTTCCCCGTGTTCCCCCTACGTCCCCCGTGCTTCCCCCGTACCTCAGGCGACCAGTTCGCCGAAGGCGTTCTCCTCGTCACGGCCGAAGCTGAGGACCTCGTCCTCGCGCAGCCGGCGCAGCGAGCGCCAGATGCTGGACTTCACCGTGCCGACACTGATGTTGAGTATGTCCGCGATCTCCGGGTCCGTACGGCCCTCGTAGTAGCGCAGGACCAGCATGGTGCGCTGGAGCTCGGGCAGCCGCGCCAGCGCCTGCCACAGGACCGCGCGCAGCTCGGTGCCGCGCATCGCGTCCGTCTCGCCGGGCGTCTCGGGCAGTTCCTCGGTCGGGTACTCGTTGAGCTTGCGCCGCCGCCAGGCGCTGATGTGCAGGTTCGTCATCGTGCGCCGCAGGTAGCCGCCGACGGCCGCCTTGTCGCTGATCCGCTCCCACGCCCGGTAGGTCGAGAACAGCGCGCTCTGGAGCAGGTCCTCGGCCTCGAAACGGTCGCCGGTCAGGTGGTAGGCGGTGGCGTACAGGGAGGCGCGGCGCTCCCGGACGTAGGCGGTGAACTCCGCCTCCGTCAGCGAGCGACGCTCCCCCGTGCCCTCCTTGTACGCGCTTCCCCCGTGCGTGTCCCCCGTGCGCGCGTCGATCACCGACATGTAGGGCTGCTGCCCGTACCCGCCGTGCTGACGCCCGGCACCGCGAGCACACCCCCGTGCTCCCCCGCGCTCGAACGCACTCGCGCGGGAGGTACCCCCATCGGCACCGGACTTCTCCGACCCCCGGTGCACGTCGTGCAGACGCGTGACCACTGCGCTGGTGCTGATGCTGTGCAGCGTGTTCATCTCGCGCTCCCCGTCGTGGACTTCCGGTGCTTCTGTCCTGCTCCGGGTCTTCACCCGGCCGTACTCCGGGTCTTCACCCGGTCCTGCTCCGGGCCTTCGCCCGGTCGTGCTCCGGGCCGTTCCGGCCAGTTCGGCCGGATCCGGCTGCTCGCCGTGCCCGTGACGAAAAGCCTGCCGGGGTGACTTCATCGGTGTGTCCCCCGACTGTCACAGACCTGTCACAGGGCCCCCGGCCCTCGGCGCCGTCACAGGAAGTGCCCAGCCGGTCGCGCTAGCGCGGACAGGGGGCAGGGGGGTGACGGTGGTGCGGGGCAGGTCGTGGGGATACTGCGGGGCTGTGGCCGACAGGTCGTACGACAGCCCGTCCATGGGCCAGAATGAGCGGGTGCCTTCCCTGTTGCTGATCGAGGACGACGACGCCATCCGGACGGCCCTGGAGCTCTCACTGACGCGCCAGGGACACCGTGTGGCCACCGCTGCCAGCGGCGAGGACGGTCTGAAGCTGCTGCGCGAGCAGCGGCCGGACCTGATCGTGCTGGACGTGATGCTGCCCGGTATCGACGGGTTCGAGGTGTGCCGGCGCATCCGGCGCACGGACCAGTTGCCGATCATCCTGCTGACCGCGCGCAGCGACGACATCGACGTGGTCGTCGGGCTGGAGTCCGGCGCCGACGACTATGTGGTCAAACCGGTCCAGGGCCGGGTGCTGGACGCCCGGATCCGGGCCGTGCTGCGGCGCGGCGAGCGCGAGTCCAGCGACTCGGCGAGCTTCGGCAGCCTGGTCATCGACCGCTCGGCGATGACCGTGACGAAGAACGGCGAAGACCTCCAGCTCACCCCGACCGAGCTGCGGCTGCTGCTGGAGCTGAGCCGGCGGCCCGGCCAGGCGCTGTCCCGCCAGCAGCTGCTGCGGCTGGTGTGGGAGCACGACTACCTGGGTGACTCCCGCCTGGTGGACGCGTGTGTGCAGCGGCTGCGCGCCAAGGTGGAGGACGTGCCCTCGTCCCCGACCCTGATCCGTACGGTCCGTGGTGTCGGCTACCGCCTGGATACTCCTTCGTGAGCGATACGCGAGGGGGGCCGCGCGGCTGGTCCGCGGGGCGCAAGGGGGGTCTGTCCCGGCTCAGGTTCACCAGTCTGCGGCTGCGGCTGGTCGTCGTCTTCGGCCTGGTCGCGCTCACCGCCGCGGTGTCGGCGTCGGGCATCGCCTACTGGCTGAACCGCGAGGCGGTGCTCACCCGCGCCCAGGACGCGGTGCTGCGCGACTTCCGCCAGGAGATGCAGAACCGCGCGGGCGCGCTGCCCGTCCATCCGACCCAGGACGAACTCCAGCGCACCGCCGGGCAGATGGCGTCCAGCAGCCAGAGCTTCAGCGTGCTCCTGGTCGGCCAGGACGCGCACGGCAAGACGGTGTACGGCAACTCCGGTGGCATCAACGGGTTCTCCCTGGAGGACGTGCCCGCGTCGTTGCGTACGGCGGTGGGCCGGCAGCAGGAGACCAGCGACACCGACAAGCAGTCGTACCACCTGTACTGGCAGCGCGTCGTGGAGCACGGCACGCCGTTCCTGGTCGCCGGTACGCGGGTGATCGGCGGCGGTCCGACCGGCTACATGGCGAAGTCCCTGGAGCCGGAGGCGAAGGATCTCGACTCGCTGGCCTGGTCGTTGGGCATCGCCACCGGCCTCGCGCTGATCGGCGCGGCGCTGCTCGCGCAGGCCGCCGCCACGACCGTGCTGAAGCCGGTGCACCGCCTCGGCGTCGCCGCCCGCCGCCTCGGCGAGGGCAGGCTGGACACCCGGCTGCGGGTGTCCGGGACGGACGAACTCGCCGATCTCTCCCGGACGTTCAACAACGCGGCGGAGGCGCTGGAGAAGCGGGTCGCGGACATGGCCGCGCGGGACGACGCCTCCCGGCGCTTCGTCGCCGACATGAGTCATGAGCTGCGGACGCCGCTCACCGCCATCACCGCCGTGACGGAGGTGCTGGAGGAGGAGCTGGACGCGGACGCGGGCAGCATGGACCCGATGATCGAGCCCGCCGTCCGCCTGGTCGTCAGCGAGACGCGCCGCCTGAACACCCTGGTCGAGAACCTCATGGAGGTCACCCGCTTCGACGCGGGCACCGCCCGGCTGGTCCTGGACGACGTGGACGTCGCCGACCAGATCACCGCCTGCATCGACGCCCGGGCCTGGCTGGACGCGGTGGAGCTGGACGCCGCGCGCGGCATCCACGCCCGCCTCGACCCGCGCCGGCTCGACGTGATCCTGGCCAACCTGATCGGCAACGCCCTCAAGCACGGCGGCTCGCCGGTCCGGGTCGCGGTGCGCGAGGCGTCCGACTCGGTGGTCATCCAGGTCCGCGACCACGGCCCCGGCATCCCCGAGGACGTCCTGCCGCACGTCTTCGACCGCTTCTACAAGGCCAGCGCCTCGCGCCCCCGTTCGGAGGGCAGTGGCCTCGGCCTGTCCATCGCCATGGAGAACGCGCACATCCACGGCGGCGAGATCACGGCCGCCAACTCCCCCGAGGGCGGAGCGGTGTTCACCCTCCGATTGCCCCGGGACGCGTCGGAGCTGACGGAGGAACCGGACGAAGACGGCGGGAAGGATGCGAAGAAGGACGGCGACGGCAGCACGACGCGGGGGAAGGAGGGGCGATGACGACGGTACGACGACCACGACACGGGCGCCGCTGGCTCGCCCTGCCCCTCCTGGGCGCCCTGCTCACCGGCTGCGGCATCCGCGCCACCCAGGTGCCGACCGACTTCGGCCCGGCGCCCTCACGGGTCCCGTGCTCCCTGACGGGCTCGGGCCAGGCGACGCAGCAGGGCGTTCCCGTCCAGGTCTTCCTGCTGTGCGGGGCGTCCCTGGTGACCATGGACCGCACGGTACGGGTCCCGGAGGGCACCCCTGACGCCCGCCGCCGGGTGATGGTGGCCCAGGGCCTGCTGGACCAGCTGGCCACGGCCCCCTCCTCGGCGGAGCGTTCCGCGGGCTACGCCACCTACGTGCCGGGCGGCCTGACCGTCTCCGGGCCCGCCCCGCACGACCCCGAGGACACCCTCCGCCTGAGCACCCCGCCCTCCCGCCTCCCCGCGTCCGCCCTGGCCCAACTGGTCTGCACCCTCTCGGACTCGGCCGCGACGGAGGGCGACGGCTCCGTCATCCTGGGCGGCCCCGCCCCCGCCCCGCTACGCCGCTACGCCTGCACGGACGACGTCCGCAACCACCCGGCCACAACAGCCCCACCGACGAGCGCGGTCCCGGAGGGAAGGGGCTAGGCCGACCCGACCGGGCTCGCCCCTGTCGTGCTCACCGAAGGCGTTCGGCGGCGGCGCCTGCGTCGAGGTCACCGGCCGCGTCCCCGGTGCCGTACCCGTCCGGGGGGGGCAAAGTGACGGCCCGGTGCCGGGGGGAATCGGCGTGGGGGGAGTTCATCGGCGCCGTGGCCCGGCTCAAGGCGGCGGGGCGCTTCATGCGGCGCGCGGCGCGGCCCTTTCTTCGACTCGACCGGACGTTCGAGGACCGGCTCACATCCGGATGCGGAACCGATCGTACGAACCCGCGCGTCTTGGGGGGCGTGCAGGGTCAAGAGGACTTCGGCGGCGTCGCCGCCATCCGCGTCCGGACGGCAGGGGGCATCCTCCTCCTCGCCGACATCGTCTTCGTCGCCTGGCTGATGCTGCGGCCACTGGACGTGCCCTGGGTGACACCGCCCAACCTGCACCCCCTGGCCGGTATCCGCGCCGACCTGGCGCTCGGGTGGCCGGGCGCGGTGAAGCCGCTCGGTGAGGGGCTCGCGCTGCTCGCGCCGCTCGGGGTGCTGCTGCCGATGGCGCACGGACGGCTCACCGTCTCCCCGCTCGCCTCGCTGCTGCGCACCGCCGCCGCGGTCTGCCTGATCTCGCTCGGCATCGCCCTGCTGCAGACCGGGGTGCCGGGCCGGGTGGTGGACGTCGACTCGCTGCTGCTGAACACGGCCGGGGCGATCCTGGCCCATCTGCTCGTCGTACCGGCGGCCCGTGCGCGTCTGCGCAGGTGGGAGCGGGTGCACGAGGGTCTGGAGGCGGAGCCGGTCAGCTTTCAGGAGGGGCTTTCTCAGGGGCGGACCCCGACGATTCCCAGGGTCGGAATCGCTCCTTAGAGTGACGCTTCATCCCCTTCGTGTCCGTATCGTCGTAGACAGCTGATCGAGCAGACCGACGATCAGGCCGACGACCACGGAGGAAACCATGACCGCCCTTGCCCGACCCACCCACGGCCGCATGATCGGCGGAGTGTGCGCGGGCCTGGCCCGCCGCTTCGGTACCTCCGCCACCACGATGCGCGTGATCTTCGTGCTGTCCTGTCTGCTGCCGGGTCCTCAGTTCCTGCTCTACATAGCCCTGTGGATCCTGCTGCCGTCCGAGGACAAGGCCCGCGTCGGCAACTGGTGACGCACCGCGCCGCCGGGGCGCTCCGGTCGGAGCCGGAACACCGCGGCGGCGTCGGGGTGGTGGCGTCAGCCGAGCGGGATCCCGTTGACGCCCATGCCGTGGGTGGGCAGGCCCGTGCTGCCGAGCGGCAGTCCGCCGAGCAGCCCGGTCGGCCCCTGCGCGAGCACACGCTGCACGGCCGGCTTCGCGGCGGCCACGCCGGAGGCCACGGCGCCCTGCCCCTGGGTGAGCCCCTCGACGGTCCCCGGCAGCGCCTTGGCGACCTGCGTGGCGTCGGGAGCGGCGGGGGCCGCGTTGGCGGCGCCCGCGCCGACGGCGGCGAAGGCGGCACCGAGGGCGGCGACACCGAGGGTCTTGACGGCAGACTGCTTCATGGTGAATGCGTCCTTGAATGCGGAGACGGAAAACTTCAGGAGCGGTCCATGACCGTAAACGCGCCGCACCCCGACCCGCAATCACCAAAATGCGGACGCCTCGCGAAAGCGCGTCCGCATTCCGTACCGCGAGCGGCGTCAGCTCACCCCCCGGAACTCACAGAACCGCTGGTGGGAGGCGTGTGGCGAAACAGCCATTCGGATTTCAGTTCGGCGTATCCGGGCTTGATGACGTCATTGATCATCGCAAGACGTTCATCGAAAGGAATGAACGCTGATTTCATCCCATTGACAGAGAACCATTGAAGGTCGTCGAGCGTATAACCGAACGCGTCGACAAGATGCTCGAACTCCTGGCTCATGCTGGTGTGCGACATAAGACGATTGTCGGTATTAACCGTGGCCCGGAACAGCAGCTTGCGCAGCAGTCCGATCGGATGCTCGGCGTAGGAGGACGCGGCCCCCGTCTGGAGATTGGAACTGGGGCACAGTTCCAGCGGGATCCGCTTGTCCCGGACGTAGGACGCGAGCCGCCCGAGCCGCACCGACCCGTCCGGCCCGACCTCGATGTCGTCGATGATCCGCACCCCGTGCCCGAGCCGGTCGGCGCCGCACCACTGCAACGCCTGCCAGATGGACGGCAGTCCGAAGGCTTCCCCGGCGTGGATGGTGAAGTGGTTGTTCTCGCGCTTGAGGTACTCGAAGGCGTCCAGGTGCCGGGTGGGCGGGTGCCCGGCCTCGGCGCCGGCGATGTCGAAGCCGACGACGCCGGAGTCCCGGTAGCGGTTGGCGAGTTCGGCGATCTCCAGGGAGCGGGCCGCGTGCCGCATCGCGGTGAGCAGGGCGCCGACCCGGATCCGGTGCCCGTTCTCCCGGGCGAGCCGCTCACCCTGCCGGAACCCCTCGTCGACCGCCTCGACGACCTCCTCCAGGGTCAGCCCCCGCTCCAGGTGCTGCTCGGGCGCATAGCGCACCTCGGCGTAGACCACCCCGTCCTCGGCGAGGTCCTCGGCACACTCCCGGGCGACCCGGACGAGGGCCTCCCGGGTCTGCATCACGCCGACGGTGTGCCGGAAGGTCTCCAGATAGCGTTCCAGCGACCCTGAGTCGGCGGCCTCGTGGAACCAGATCCCCAGTTTTTCGGGATCGGTCTCGGGAAGCTCCGGGTACCCGGCGTCCCGGGCGAGTTCGACGACGGTTTTGGGCCGCAGCCCGCCGTCCAGATGATCGTGCAGCAGAACCTTGGGCGCCCGGCGGATCTGGTCCGGCGTCGGTACATGCCCGGCGGCATTCGCCGGGACGGTCCCCTTCGGTGCAGTCTGGCTCGTCATTTCCGCACTGTACTGCCTACGCGCGTAGAAAGCTCCGGCCCGGTGAGCGGACGCGGCCGGACGTTTTCCGTCTGCTTTCCGTCTCCTTTACGTCGAGACCCAACGGTGACCGCGCGGACGGGTTTCGTACACCGCGGCTTCTGACACTGTTCTGTCATGGGACAGCAAGCGACGCCGGTCCGAACGGCCGGGCTGGGCAGGGCGGTCGGGACGGTACCGGACTCGGTGTGCGGGGCGGTGCTGCTGCTGCCCGGCGGGGAGGAGGTCTCCGCGCGCAGGCCGTCTCCGATGGGGACGACGGTGTTCGTGCGCTCGCTGGGCCGGCGGTTGGTCCGTACCGGAAAGGGCGAGGGGCTGGCCGTCCACACCGTCCGCTACCGGTACCGGGGCTGGAACGGCAGCGAGGCGCATCTGGCCGCCGACGCTCAATGGGCGGCGGACGAGATCGTACGGCGGTACGGGGATGTCCCGGTGTGCCTGGTCGGCGTCGGCATGGGCGGCCGGGCGGCGCTGCGCGCGGGCGGGCACGAGGCCGTCAACTCGGTGGTGGCGCTCGCCCCTTGGCTGCCCGAGGAGGACGTGGCCGCGCCCGTCGAGCCGGTGAAGCAGCTGGTGGGGCGGCGGGTGCTGATCGTGCACGGCACGAACGACGAGCGCAGCGACCCGGAGCTGTCGTTCCGGCTCGCGGCGCGGGCGAAGAAGGTGAACCGGGAGGTGTGCCGGTTCGAGGTGCACTCCGACGGACACCGGCTGCACGGCCACCGGGACGAAGTGGAGTGCCTGGCCGCCGACTTCATGCGGGGCGCGCTGTTCGGGCACCCGGTGTCCCGGCCGGTCGAGGACGCGCTGGCGGCGCCGCCGCCGATCGGGCTGCGGATGCCGCTGGCGGTGGGGTTCGGCACGTCGCTGCGGCGGCGGTGAACCAGCTGGCCCCGTAAGGGGGTTCAGGAGAGGAGCAGGTTGCCGCGCCGCGACAGCAGGAACTTCTTGAAGGCGGCGACCGGCGGGGTGTCCGGGCGGTCGGCCGGCCAGGCGACGCCGATCTCGCGCACGGCGCGGGGCGCGGTGACGGTCAGCTCCACCACGCCGGGTCTCGGCACCGTCGGCGGCGGCAGCAGCGCGACCCCGAGCCCGGCCGCGACCAGGCCGCGCAGCGTCTCGGCCTCCTCCCCCTCGAAGGCGATCCGGGGCGCGAATCCGGCCTCCCGGCACAGGGCGTCGGTGATCCGCCGCAGGCCGTAGCCGGGTTCCAGGGTCACGAAGTTCTCCTCGGCGGCCTCGGCCAGCCGGATCCGGCGGCGGCCCGCGAGCCGGTGCTCGGCGGGCACGACGAGGCGGAGCTTCTGCTCGTCCAGGCGGCGGACGACGAGGTCGGGGGCGTCCGGGACGGGCGAGGTCAGGCAGAGGTCGAGGCGGCCCGCGCGCATGCCCTCCAGCATGGCCTCGCCGTAGTTCTGGACGAGGCTGAAGCGGATGCGCGGGTGCTCGGCACGGAAGGCGCCCAGCAGTCCGGGCACGGTCTCGGCGCCCATGGTGTGCAGGAACCCGAAGGCGACCTTGCCGGTGGCGGGGTCGGCGTCGGCGCGGACCTCCTCGGCGGCGCGTTCCACCTCGCCGAGGGCGCGTTCGACGGAGGCGAGGAAGGTGCGGCCGGCGGTGGTGAGGACGAGGGTGCGGCCGCGGCGGGCGAACAGTTCCACCCCGAGGTCCTGCTCCAGGCGGGCCATCGCGCGGGAGAGGGTGGACTGGGGGACGTTCAGCTCCTGGGCGGCGCGGGTGACGTGCTCGTGGCGGGCCACGCCGGCGAAGCAGGCGAGGCGGGGCGCCAGCAACAGCGCCATGTCTTCTGTGTCACCGGATGGTGACAGGCGGGCCGCTGACCTTCGCTGATGCTCCATGGGAACGATTATGGCGATTCCATGCATTGGACGGATGAGGGGAGTGTCCCTACGGTCGAAGCATGTCTCCCGCAAGTACCGGGGCGTCCGCCACCCTGGACGCCGCGTCCCCCGTCAGCACCCCCTCCCCCGACACCCGGCTGACCCCGGGCGGCCCCGGCTACCGCCGGATGAGCTTCGCCCTCTTCCTCGCCGGGGTCGCGACCTTCGCCCTTCTCTACTCCACCCAGGCCCTGCTGCCGCTGATCTCCGACGACTTCGGGGTCGCGGCGAGCGAGGCGAGCTGGACGGTGGCGGCCGCGACCGGCGGGCTCGCGCTGTTCGTGCTGCCGATGAGCGCCCTGTCGGAGCGCTTCGGGCGTCGTACGGTGATGACGGCTTCGCTGGCGGTCGCGGTGGCCGTCGGTCTGCTGGTGCCCTTCGCGCCGTCGATCGGCGCGCTGGTCGCGCTGCGCGCGGTGCAGGGCGCGGCCCTCGCCGGGCTGCCGGCCTCGGCGCAGGCGTATCTGGCCGAGGAGGTGCGCCCGCGCGCGCTGGTCACCGCGATCGGCCTGTTCGTGGCGGGCAACAGCGTGGGCGGCATGAGCGGCCGGGTGATCACCGGCTGGGTGGCGCAGATGTGGGGCTGGCGGGTGTCGGTCGGCGTCATCGGGGTGATCGCGGTCGGGTGCGCGGTGGCGTTCCGGCTGCTGCTGCCGGCGCCGCGGCACTTCACGGCGGGCTCGCTGCGCCCGCGGGTGCTGCTCGGCACGGTCCGCACCCACCTCTCCGACCCGCTGCTGCGCCGCCTGTACGCGATCGGCGCGCTGTTCATGACGGTGTTCGGCGGTGTGTACACGGTGATCGGCTACCGCCTGACGGGCGCGCCGTTCGGACTGCCGCAGGGCATCGTGGGCTCGATCTTCCTGGTCTACCTGGTGGGCACCGTCTCGGCGTCCACGGCGGGCCGCCTGGTGGGCCGGCTCGGCCGCCGCGGCGCGCTGTACCTGGCGGGCGGTACGACGACGGCGGGCCTGCTGCTCTCCCTCGCCGCGTCCCTCCCTCTCGTCCTGCTCGGCCTGGTGCTGATCACCGCGGGCTTCTTCGCGGGTCACGCGGTCGCCTCCTCGGCCGTCAGCAAGACCGCCACCCACGGCCGCGCCCAGGCGTCCGCGCTCTACCAGTCCGCCTACTACATCGGCTCCAGCGTCGGCAGCACGGTCGGCGCCCTGGCCTTCCACGCGAACGGCTGGCCGGGCACGGTGACCGTCGGCCTGCTGGCCGTGCTGGGCGTCGTGACCATCACGGTGCTGGGCTCGCGGGCGGCACGGGTGGCGGCGCGGCCGGTCGCGGCGCACTGAGTCTCCCGCGTATCTGACGCGTCCCTGAGGGGTACGGGCCGTACGGTCCCGTGCCCCTCCGGCGCATCCAGAACCGATCACGATCGGACCCAATCCGGTCACTTTCTCGCTCCTTCTCGCTCCGGCGGTCATTGTCAGTGGGCTGCGGTAGCTTGCGACGTACTGGGCGTGAAGGCGCGTACGGGACGGCCGCAGGGTGGGTGGGCGATGGGTGAGGACACCGCGACGGCGGGGATCGATGTCGCGCTGGAGAAGCACCGGACCGAGCTGACCGGGTACTGCTACCGGATGCTCGGCTCCGCCTTCGAGGCGGAGGACGCGGTGCAGGACACCCTGGTGCGGGCCTGGCGGGGGCACGAGAGGTTCGAGGGGCGGTCCTCGCTGCGCTCGTGGCTGTACCGGATCGCGACGAACGTATGCCTGGACATGCTGACGGCGGGCGGCAAGCGGGCCCGGCCGATGGATCTGACCGACGCGACCCCGCTCGCGCGGGCGGCGCTGTCCCCGCGTCCGGACCACACCTGGCTGGAGCCGGTGCCGGACGCACGGGTGCTGCCCGCGGTGGACGATCCGGCGGAGGCGGCGGTGGCCAAGGAGTCGATCCGGCTGGCGTTCATGGCCGCGCTCCAGCAACTGCCGCCCAAGCAGCGGGCGGTGCTGATCCTGCGCGAGGTGCTGGCGTGGCGGGCGAGCGAGGTCGCCGAGCTGCTGGACACCTCGGTCGCCTCGGTCAACAGCGCGTTGCAGCGGGCGCGGGCCACGCTGGCCGAGCGGGCGGCCGCGGGCACCGCGGGCGAGGTCTGCGATCCGCTGGACGAGGAGCAGCAGAAGCTGCTGGAACGCTATGTGAAGGCGTTCGAGGGGTACGACATGGCGGCGCTGACGGCGCTGCTGCACGAGGACGCGGCCATGACGATGCCGCCGTTCGACCTCTGGCTGCGCGGCCCGGCCGACATCACCGGTTTCATGTCCACGATCGGCGCGTCCTGCGCCGGTTCCCGGCTGGTGCCGGTGCGGGCGAACGGACTGCCCGCCTTCGCGCACTACAAGCCGGACCCGGAGAACGGCGGGTTCAGCCCGTGGGCGGTGCAGGTGCTGGAGCTGTCAGAGGGCCGGATCACCGGTTTCCACTGCTTCCTCGACACCCGGCGCTGGTTCCCCCTCTTCGGGCTGCCCCTCCAGCTGGAAGCGGAGTCCCACGGCGGCGAGGAGCGCGCGTAGCGCCGGGGCGGGGGCGCGCAGCCGGATGCGGCCGCCGGAGCGGCGGGCGGCGAGATCCAGGCGGGCCAGCAGGTCCACCTGGGCGAGCCCCGGCGGTCCGAACGCGGCCGTGTCGCAGATGACGACGCGGGCGCCGGTGCGCTCCAGCGCGGACCGTACGGCGTCGCAGAGCGCCGGTGTCTCGCCGCGGCCGGCGGCCCGGGGCAGCACCAGCACGGGAGGTTCCTCGGTGTCCACACCGGGATAGACGGCCGCCGCGGGCACAACTCATCGCACCGCCGCGCCCCGCCGGAAACCACCGGCATCACATGAATCACATTGACCAACTCTTCCGCCACGCTGGAGGGTTGAGGCCGTGACGGGGGTACTGAGCGGGTTCGCGGTGATCGCGATCGTCATCGGGGTGGGCTACGTCCTCGGGCGGCGCAGCACGCTCGGCGCGCAGGGCATGGACGTACTGACCCGGCTGGCGTTCACGGTGGCCGGTCCCGCGCTGCTGTTCACCACCCTGGCCAGGGCCGACCTGTCGGTGCTCTTCTCCGCCCGCCTGCTGGTGACGGCGCTGGCCACGGCGGCGGTCTCGGCCGTGTTCGTGGCGGCGGGGGTGGTCCGCGGGTGGGGGGTCGGCCGTACGACGATCGGCGCGCTGTGCTCCGGTTACGTCAACTCGGGCAACCTCGGCATCCCGATCGCCGCGTACGTGCTGGGCGACGCGTCTTTGGTGGCGCCGGTGCTGCTCTTCCAGGTCGTCCTGGTCACGCCGATCGCGCTGACCGTCCTCGACCTGTCCGGCACGGGCGAGAAGGGCACACTCGGGCAGCGGCTGCTGACCCCGCTGCGCAATCCGATCGCGGTGGGCTCACTGTCCGGCGTGGTGGTCGCCGCGGCGGGCTGGAAGCTGCCCGGCCCGGTGATGGACCCGCTCACCCTGATCGGCAACATGTCCGTCCCCGCGGCCCTGCTGACCTTCGGCATGTCCCTGCACGGCAGCGCGGCCCCCTGGCGCGGCCGGGACCGCCAACTGGTCCTGCTCTCGGTGGCGTTGAAATCCCTGGGCCAGCCCCTGGCCGCCTGGACCCTCGCCGTCTGCCTCTTCCACCTGCACGGCGCCCCCCTCCTCGACGTCGTCGTCACCTCCGCCCTCCCCGCCGCCCAGAACCTCTTCACCTACGCCAACCGCTACCACGTCGCCCAGTCCCTGGCCCGCGAGTCGATCCTGCTGTCGACGGTGGTCTCGGTACCGGTGCTGGTGGGGGTGGCGGCGGTGCTGGGGTAAGGGTCGGCCGACCGGGAATTCGGCGGTGTCGATGGTCACGTCGAACGGCTCGGGCAGAGCGATCCGATCCCCGAACTTCACAGCGCGCGGGACTCGGTAGACGTCGCCCCGCGGTTCGCCGTACAGCGTGATCGTGGGTCCGCCCGGGGCCCAGTCGTCGATGAGGAGACAGAGCGGAACTCCCGCCTGCGCGTACCCGGCCGCCTTCTTGATCCGATCGTTCCCGGCATTCGCCCTGGAGGTGATTTCCACGACGAGTTCGTTCTTGGGGATCACCTCGTACAGGCTCCGCTGCACAAGGTCAGCGATGTCGTTGGCGATCTCCTATCGGTGCGTCACCGGTCCCGGCATGCCGAACGGGACCGGTGCAGGTCCACCGGTCCCGTTCGCCCTTATGAGGGAATCGCAGGTCAGGCGATACGTTCCAGCACCACCGGCGTCGCCGAGAACGCCGTGCCCTCGGCGGCGATGTCGTAGGAGCCCGACACGGCCTCCAGGGCGTAGTCGAAGCGCTCGGGGGTGTCCGTGTGCAAGGTCAGCAGGGGCTGGCCCGCGGTGACGGTGTCGCCCGGCTTGGCGTGGAGTTCGATGCCGGCGGCCGCCTGCACCGGGTCCTCCTTGCGGGCGCGGCCCGCGCCGAGGCGCCAGGCGCCGATGCCGATGTCGTAGGCGTCCAGGCGGGTCAGGACGCCCGAGGAGGGGGCCGTGACCACGTGCTGCTCGCGGGAGGTGGGCAGCGCCGCGTCCGGGTCGCCGCCCTGGGCCGCGATCATCCGGCGCCAGGCGTCCATCGCCGAGCCGTCGGCCAGCGCCTTCGCCGGGTCGGCGTCCTTCAGACCCGCCGCGTCCAGCATCTCCCGGGCCAGGGCGAGGGTCAGCTCGACGACGTCCACCGGGCCGCCGCCCGCGAGGACCTCCACCGACTCGCGGACCTCCAG
This sequence comes from Streptomyces sp. SUK 48, assembly GCF_009650765.1. Classification (NCBI taxonomy): domain Bacteria; kingdom Bacillati; phylum Actinomycetota; class Actinomycetes; order Kitasatosporales; family Streptomycetaceae; genus Streptomyces; species Streptomyces sp. SUK 48. The sequence continues at coordinate 3,330,141 of NZ_CP045740.1, forward strand.
CGCGTTGCCCGCGGTGAGGCCGAGCGGGGTGGACATGTCGGTGAGCAGCGCGACCGTGCGCACGCCGTGGTCGGTGCCCAGGCCCACCATGGTGGAGGCCAGTTCACGGGCGTCCGCCAGGTTCTTCATGAAGGCGCCGGTGCCGACCTTCACGTCCAGCACCAGCGAGCCCGTGCCCTCGGCGATCTTCTTGGACATGATGGAGGAGGCGATCAGCGGGATGGCCTCGACCGTGGCGGTGACGTCGCGCAGGGCGTAGAGCTTCTTGTCCGCGGGGGCGAGACCGTCGCCCGCCGCGCAGATCACCGCGCCGACGCCGTCGAGCACGTTCAGCATCTCCTCGTTGGAGAGCAGCGCGCGCCAGCCGGGGATGGACTCCAGCTTGTCCAGGGTGCCGCCGGTGTGGCCGAGACCCCGGCCGGACAGCTGCGGCACGGCCGCGCCGCAGGCCGCGACCAGCGGGGCCAGCGGCAGGGTGATCTTGTCGCCGACGCCGCCGGTGGAGTGCTTGTCGGCGGTCGGGCGGGACAGCGCCGAGAAGTCCATGCGCTCGCCGGAGGCGATCATGGCCGCCGTCCAGCGGGCGATCTCCCGCCGGTCCATGCCGTTGAGCAGGATCGCCATGGCGAGCGCGGACATCTGCTCGTCGGCGACCTCGCCGCGCGTGTACGCGTCGATGACCCAGTCGATCTGCGCGTCGGTCAGCTCGCCGCGGTCCCGCTTGGTGCGGATGACGGAGATGGCGTCCATGGCCATGGCTGGTGGCTTCCTTCCGGGAGGTGCAAGGAGTACGGCCCCCCTGCGCGCGGGCGCGGCAGGAGGGCCGTACGGGAATTACTTGGTGAGATGGTCCGGGCCGAACGCCTGGGGCAGCATCTCGGACAGCGGCAGGACGCCCGCGGGGGTGTCCAGGAGCAGTTCCGGGCCGCCGAACTCGAACAGCAGCTGACGGCAGCGCCCGCACGGCACGAGGAGCGCGCCCTCGCCGTCCACGCAGGTGAAGTGCGTCAGCCGGCCGCCGCCGGTGCGCTGGAGCTGCGATACCAGGCCGCACTCCGCGCACAGGCCGAGGCCGTACGAGGCGTTCTCGACATTGCAGCCGGTGACGGTGCGGCCGTCGTCGGCCAGGGCGGCCGCGCCGACCGGGTAGCCGGAGTAGGGGGCGTAGGCGTGCGCCATCGCCTCCCGGGCCTCGGCGCGCAGCGCCTCCCAGTCGAATCCGGCCGCGTTCTTCGTCACTTGCCCTGGCCCTTCCGGTACCGCATGCCGTCCGCCTTCGGCATCCGCAGGCGCTGCGCGGACAGCGACAGCACCAGCAGCGTGACGACGTACGGCGTGGCGCCCACGAAGTCGCTCGGCACCTCGTCGGTGAACAGGTACCAGACCAGGACGACCGCCGCCACGACCAGGCTGATCGCGCCGTGCCAGGCGGCCTTGCGGTACACCTTCCAGGCGGCCAGGGCGACGAGCAGGACGACCAGCAGGAGCAGCAGCGCGTGCACGGTCGTACCGCCGTTGCGCAGCTGGAGGGCGTCGGAGTAGCCGAACAGGCCCGCGCCCATCGCGAGGCCGCCCGGCCGCCAGTTGCCGAAGATCATCGCGGCGAGACCGATGTAGCCGCGGCCGCCGGTCTGGCCCTCCAGGTAGGTGTGCGAGGTGACCAGCGCGAGGAAGGCGCCGCCGAGACCGGCGAGACCGCCGGAGACGGCCACGGCCGCGTACTTGTAGGTGTACACGTTGACGCCCAGCGACTCCGCCGCGACCGGGTTCTCGCCGCAGGAGCGCAGCCGCAGCCCGAAGGGGGTGCGCCACAGCAGCCACCAGCTGCCCACGAACAGGGCCGCGGCCAGGATGGTCACCACGGACAGGTGGGTGACCAGGCCGCCGATGACGCCGGCGAGGTCGGAGACCAGGAACCAGTGGTGCTGCTCCAGCGTCTGGAGGCCGTCGGACAGACCGGGGATCGTGATGTCCGGCAGGGCGTCCGCGGGCGGGGACTGCTTGGGGTTGCCGCCCGCGTTGGCCGCGGCGTCGCCGGTGAAGCTCAGCTTGGCGAGGTACTGGGTGGCACCCAGCGCGAGCAGGTTGAGCGCGACACCGGAGACGATGTGGTCGACGCCGAAGGTGATGGTGGCGACCGCGTGCACCAGACCGCCGAGGACACCGAAGCCGATGCCGCACAGCAGGCCGAGCCAGGGGCTGGACTGCCAGCCGGCCCAGCCGGCGCCGAAGGTGCCGAGGATCATCATGCCTTCGAGGCCGATGTTGACCACGCCGGCCCGCTCCGACCACAGACCGGCGAGACCGGCGAGGCCGATCGGCACGGCGAGCCCGAGGGCGGCGCTGACCTGGCCCGCGGAGTCCAGGTCCTGCGAGCCGGTGATCACCCGGACCGCGGCCAGGAGCAGCAGGCCGCCCGCGACGAGCACCAGGATCTGGCCGAGGGAGCGGCTCGAACCCTTGGGCGCCCCGGCGCCCGCGGCCTTGGGCGCCGCCGGCGGCGGCGCGTCGGTCATCGTGGCAGTCATCACGCCACCTCCAGCTTCTTCGTCGGGGCGGCGGCCTGGGCGGCGAGTTCGGCGCCGACCTTCTGCTGCTGGCGCTTGAGGCCGTAGCGGCGCACGACCTCGTAGGCGATCACGACGCACAGGACGATGACGCCCTGGATCACGCCGAGGATCTCCTTGTCGTAGCCCTGGAACTCCAGGTGGTTGGTGGTGCGCTCCAGGAAGCCCCACAGCAGGGCGCCGAGCGCGATACCGATCGGGTTGTTGCGGCCGAGCAGCGCGATGGCGATGCCGGTGAAGGCGATACCGGTCGGGAAGTCGCTGCTGAACTGGTAGCTCTCGTTGAGCAGGGTCGGCATGCCGATCAGACCGGCCGCCGCACCCGAGATGATCATGCTGGTGACGACCATCTTCTTCACCGAGACACCGCTCGCGGTGGCCGCGCTCTCGGACTGGCCGACGGTGCGCAGGTCGTAGCCGAAGCGGGTGCGGCCGAGGACGAACCAGTAGGCGATGCCGACGAGCACGGCGACGACGATGAAGCCATCCAGGTCGCCGCCCGGACCGGTGTTGATCAGGAAGAAGTGCGAGGCCGACGGGAGCGGCCTGGTCGCGACGACGGTGCCGCCCTGGTAGAGGTGGGCGAGCTTGCCGGGCTGGAGCAGGTAGCCGATGATCGCGGTGGCGATCGAGTTCAGCATGATCGTCGAAATGACCTCGCTGACACCCCGGGTCACCTTGAGGACACCGGCGATGGCCGCCCACACCGCGCCGGTCGCCATGGCGCAGATCAGGATGAGCAGCATGGAGAGCCAGCCCGGCAGGGTCAGCGCCCCGCCGAGGACGGCGGCGAAGAACGCGGCGAGCCGGTACTGGCCGTCGACACCGATGTTGAACAGGTTCATCCGGAAGCCGATGGCCACCGAGACGCCCGCGAGGTAGTACGTGGTCGCCTTGTTCAGGATGTAGACCTGGCTGTCGCTGGCGAAGCCGTAGGTCATCATGTCGCTGAAGGCGGGGCCCGGGTTCTTGCCGGTCGCGAGGATCACCAGGGCGGTGATGACGAGCGCGGCGACGATCGCGAGCAGCGGGGCCGCGATCCCGAGGAGCAGCCGCTCCTTGTCGATCCGTGAGGTCAGCTTGTTCATCGGGCGTCGTCCTCCGCGTGCTCCAGGTGGCCGGTGGCCGCACCGGTCATGGCGGAGCCCAGCTCCTCGGGGGTGATGGTGGCGGGGTCGGCGTCGGCGACCAGGCGGCCCCGGTACATCACCCGCAGGGTGTCGGACAGGCCGATCAGCTCGTCCAGGTCGGCGGAGATCAGCAGCACGGCCAGGCCCTCGCGGCGGGCCTCGCGGATGTGGTCCCAGATGGCCGCCTGCGCGCCGACGTCCACACCGCGGGTGGGGTGGGCGGCGATGAGCAGCTTGGGGGCGTGGCTCATCTCGCGGCCGACGATCAGCTTCTGCTGGTTGCCGCCGGACAGCGAGGCCGCGGTGACGTCGATGCCGGGGGTGCGGACGTCGTACGACGCCACGATCCGCTCGGTGTCGGCACGGGCGGCCTTGTTGTCGAGCAGGACGCCGCGGGAGTTGGGCTTCTCGGTGACGTGGCCCAGGATGCGGTTCTCCCACAGCGGGGCTTCAAGCAGCAGGCCGTGGCGGTGGCGGTCCTCGGGGATGTAGCCGATGCCGGCCTCGCGGCGCTGCCGGGTGGCGCGCTGGGAGATGTCGGCGCCGTCCAGGGTGATGGTCCCGGCGTCCGGGTGGCGCATGCCCATGATGGCCTCGACCAGCTCGGACTGGCCGTTGCCCTCCACACCGGCGATGCCGAGGACCTCGCCCTTGTGGATGGTCAGCGAGACCTTGTCGAGGATGACGCGCTCGATGCCGTCGAGGTCGGTCTGGCCCAGGTGCAGGCCCTCGATGGTGAGCATCGGGACGTCGGTGACCGTGGACTCCTCGGTCTCCGGGGTGGGCAGCTCGCTGCCGACCATCATCTCCGCGAGCTGGCGGGGGGTGGTGGAGGCCGGCTCGGCGGTGCCGACCGTCGTACCGCGCCGGATGACGGTGATCTCGTCGGCGACGGACAGCACCTCGCCCAGCTTGTGGGAGATGAAGATGACCGTGAGGCCCTCGGCCTTCAGCTCGCGCAGGTTGTCGAAGAGCGCGTCGACCTCCTGCGGCACGAGCACGGCGGTCGGCTCGTCGAGGATGAGGGTGCGGGCGCCGCGGTAGAGGACCTTGAGGATCTCCACGCGCTGGCGGTCGGCGACGCCCAGTGCCTCCACGAGGACGTCGGGGCGCACGTTCAGGCCGTACGCGTCGGAGATCTCCTTGATCTTCGCGCGGGCCTTGCCGCCGATGCCGTGGAGCTTCTCGGCGCCGAGGACGACGTTCTCCAGGACGGTGAGGTTGTCGGCGAGCATGAAGTGCTGGTGGACCATGCCGATGCCGCGCGCGATGGCGTCGCCGGGGTTGCTCAGGACGGCCCGGTCGCCGTCGATCGTGATGGTGCCCTCGTCCGGCTGCTGCATACCGTAGAGGATCTTCATCAGGGTGGACTTGCCGGCGCCGTTCTCACCGCACAGGGCATGGACAGTGCCCTTGGCGACGGTGATGTCGATGTCTCGGTTGGCGACGACGCCGGGGAAACGCTTGGTGATGCCGCGCAGTTCGACGGCAGCGGGAGGGCTGGACGCGTTGATGGCGCACTCTCCTCGGGGAAAGGGGCTGCGTAAGGGGAGGGAGGGCAGGCGTCGGCGACGCTAGCGCGGCAACTCTTAGCTACACGCGTAGAGTTGACACATTGTTATGGCCCGGCGAAGGGAGCGCGAACGGCTCCCCGCGCCGAGCCGAGGTCCGGTCGGGCCGGACCCTTACCTGCTGCTCAGGCCGGATGCCTGGCACTCAGGCCGGATCAAGGGGTGGTCTTGACCTTGATCTTGCCGTCGACGATGTTCTGCTTCGCGGCGTCCAGCTTGGGCTGGATGTCCTTCAGGTAGCCACCGCTGGTGGCCAGGGAGACACCGCCCTTGGCGAGCGAGTACACGTTGTTGCCCGCGAGCGGCTTGCCGTTCTTGACGGACTGGATGAAGTCGAAGACGCCGACGTCGACGTTCTTGACCGCGGAGGTCAGGATGGAGCTCTTGTACTTCGACATGCCCGGGATGTTGTACTGGTCCGAGTCCACGCCGATCGCCCAGGCGCCCTTGACGCCGTTGACGGCCTCGATGGCGCCGGTGCCGGAGGAGCCGGCCGCGGAGTAGACGACGTCGGCGCCGTTGTCGAGCATGCCCTGGGCGGCCTGCTGGCCCTTGTCCGGGCTGGAGAAGCCGGAGGTGTCCTGGCCGTGGCTCAGGTACTGGACGTCGACCTTCACCTTGGGGTTGGTGTCGTGCACGCCCTGCACGTAACCGGCCTGGAACTTCTTGATCAGCGGGTTGTCGACGCCGCCGATGAAGCCCACGTGGGTCTTCTTGGTCTTCAGCGCGGCGGCGACACCGGCCAGGTAGGAGCTCTGCTCCTCGGTGAAGGTGATGCTGTCGACGTTCTTGCCATCCACGACCGAGTCGACGATGCCGAAGCTGGTCTTCGGGTACTTCGCGGCGATCTTCTGCACCGACGGGGCGTAGGCGTAACCCACGGCGACGATCGGGTTGTAACCGGCATCCGCGAGGTCCTGGAGGCGCTGCTCGCGGTCGGCCTCGGTGTCCGAGGTCTTCGCGGTCAGCTCCTTGATGGAACTGCCGAACTGCTTCTCGGCCTTGTCGGCACCGCGCGCGGCGGAGTCGTTGAAGGACCGGTCACCACGGCCGCCGACGTCGTAGGCGAGACCGATCTTGATTCCGCCCTTGGCGCCACCCGAAGAGGAAGAGCTGGCGTCGTCGGAGGACGTCTTGCCACACGCGGTGGCGGAAAGGGCGAGGGCTGCGGTGGCGAGACACGCAGCGGAAAGCTTGGCTACCCGGCGCACGGGAAGGCTCCTTCACCTGACCTGAGCGCCATGTCGGCGCTTGAGCCGAACACCCCGGCGGCGTCGGCTTCGCGGCATCGTAACGCGCGTAGATGTCGCAAAAAACCCCCTCTCGAAGCCGTTATCGATTCGAGGCAAACAGCATCTGAACTCGCTCCCCGAGTCCTCTCACGCGGCTGCTGCGTCCGGCGAACGATTGGCTTGCGGGTCTGTTGCGCGGGCCGGGGCGGGAGGCTAGGGCTGGCCTGGGACGGGAGGGCGCGAGAGCGGGAGAGCGGGGAAGGCCCGGGGGGTGCGGGGGCGCGGCCGGAGTGGCGGCCGGGACGCGGCGGCGGGCGGGCCTGTGGGGCCGGCGGGCGGGGAAGACCGCAGGGCGAGGGGTGCGGCAGAGATGCGGCCCGAGGCGCGGGCGGGGGCGCGGCGGCGGGGCAGGACCGGTGGGGCTGACGGGCACGGAAGGGCGCGGGGCGGCAGGGGCACGACCGGGATGCGGCCGGGACGTAGGCCGGGGCAAGCGGCCGGAGTGCGGGCCGGAGTGCGGCCGAGACGCGGGCCGGAGCGGCGGCGGTGGGCCGGGACCCGTGGAAGCGTCCGGCCCAGGCGGGGCTGCCCGCCCGCCGCCTGGGCCGGCCACCGCCGCGGGCTGTCTCCCCGGGGCCGGCTCCGTCGGTCCCGTCAGCCGTCGTTGTCGTCCAGGAACGCGGCCGCGGTGAACATCTCCACGCCGACCGTGATGGCGTGCTCGTCGGCGTCGAAGTCGCCCTGGTGCAGGTCGCGCACCGTGCGTTCGCCGGGGCGGCGGACGCCGAGGCGAGCCATGGCGCCGGGGACGTGCTCCAGGTACCAGGAGAAGTCCTCGCCGCCGAGGCTCTGCTCGGTGCTCTCCACCGAGTCCCGGCCCCGGCGGGCGGCCATCGCGCGGCGCAGCAGGTCGGCGGAGCCCTTGTCGTTGACGACGGGCGGCACCCCCCGTACGTAATTGATCTCCGACTTGGCCCGGTGCATGGTGGCGACCTCGTCGATGGCCGCGTGCACGATGTCGGGCGCCTGCCGCCACGCCTCCAGGTCCAGGCAGCGCACGGTGCCGGAGAGCTCGGCGTGCTGCGGTACGACGTTCGGGGCGTGGCCCGACTCGATACGGCCCCAGGTGAGGGCGAGGCCGACGCGGGTGTCGACACGGCGGGCGATCAACGCGGGGACGTCGACGGCGACGCGGGCGGCGGCGGTGACCAGGTCGGTGGTCAGGTGCGGGCGGGCGGTGTGGCCGCCGGGGCCGTCCAGGGCGACCTCCAGGCGGTCGCAGGCGCTGGTGATGGGCCCGTGCCGCAGCCCGACGCGGCCGGCGTCGACGCGGGGGTCGCAGTGCACGGCGAGGATCCGGCCGACCCCGCTCAGCACGCCGTCCGCGATGGCGGCGAGGGCGCCGCCGGGCAGCACCTCCTCGGCGGGCTGGAAGATCAGCCGTACGGGACGGGGGAGCAGCCCCTTCTCGTGCAGGTCGGCGAGGACGAGGCCGGTGCCGAGCACCACGGTGGTGTGCATGTCGTGGCCGCAGGCGTGCGCGCGGTCGGGCACGGTGGAGCGGTACGGGCAGTCGGTCTTGGTGTCCGGGATGGGCAGCGCGTCGATGTCGGCCCGCAGCGCCAGCACCGGTACGACGGGGCGCTCGCCCTCTTTTACGCCGATGTCGCACACGAGCCCGGTTCCGGTGGCGAGGACGCGGGGGCGCAGCCCGGCCTTCTCCAGCCGCTCCTTGATCGCGGCGGTCGTGCGGAACTCCTGGTTGCCCAGCTCGGGGTGCATGTGCAAGTCGCGGCGGAAGGCGACCAGTTCGGCGTGCAGGGACTCGCTCAGCACGCCGGGGAGCACATCCCCCGGGAGGCCGGACTCGGGCTCTAGGGACATCAATTGCTTCACCCTCTGAAGGGTAGGACGCCCGGGTGGTCAACTGCCCCTGGATCAACAAAAGTTCAGCCCGTTAGGGGAAGAAAATCTGACCGCTGGACGCATGACTGTGGACTGTGTTGGGTAAAACCACTTTTTTCTTCTTCCACGCATACCACGCCGTGGCCGGGTCACGCTCGCCATGTCCACGAACCGGACCTCCACTCGGCCCGCAGCCACTAGGGTCGCGAGCCGGGCCCGAGACGAGCGAGGACTTCCCGCGGGCACAGGAGTCACCGGGTCCGGTGCTGGCCGCGCCCGTGTGTCGGGAGCCCGTGGGGGGGGGAGAGCAGGGCACGGACGTTCATCCTGGCCAGGCGGCCGTGAGGCGGCGGGGCGGTGGGTAGGGGTTCTGAACGAGCTCTCACCCTGAGCGGGCTACGCGAGGCTCACCGATGTCAGCCGGTGGACGTCGCGGGCCGTTCCCGTCACGCCCGACAGGAAGCCCTGGGCGCGGGGGGAGGCGTTCTCCGTCAGCCAGGCCGGGTCGATGTCGCACACGGCGACGCGGACACCGGTGCCGGCCAGGGCCAGCGGGAGGGTGTGGACGACGGTGGAGGGGAAGCTGAGGATCGTACGGCCGATGGGGCCGCGGCGGGCGATCAGCTCCAGGGGCAGGTCCGGGCGGACGATCTCCAGGCCGGTCTCCCTGGCCAGGCGGTGGAGTTTCTCCGTGCTCTCACGGCGGTGGGCGAAGTAGCGGGTGGTGCCGTGCGCCTTGGCCAGGGTGCGGACGGCCTCCAGATAGGCATCGCCGTCGACCACGCCCGTCTCCACCAGGGACGTGCCCACCATGTCGGCGCTCCTGGTGATCCGCGGCGGCCCGAAGCGGGCCCGGGTCCAGGAGAAGTCGTTGGCCGTGACCGTGACGCCCTCGGGGGTCTCGCGCACCGGCATCGAGGAGAAGACCTCCACCCGGCGGCGCGCGCTGGGCGTCAGCCGGCGGCGGGCCGAGGAGGACACCGGCGCGAAGAGCAGATCGCGGGGGCCGGGGCGGCCTCCCTTGCGGTGCCAGCGCACCAGGCGTTCACCGCGGGCGAGTTGGGCGACGAACTCCATCGTCGCGGTGCCGTCGTCCACCACCACCAGGTCGCGCGCCCGGGTGATGGTCAGCAGCAGCTGGACGTAGCGGGAGAAGGGGTCGCCCATGACCACGCGGTCGGCGCGGCGCAGCAGGCCGCTGAGGCCGCCGATGGTGGCGAAGGGCGCGGTCGGGCCGCCGCGGGCCTCCTCCCAGCGCACCCGGTGCCCCTCGTCCCGGGCCAGATCGGCCATGCGGCGCAGCTGGCCCCGGGTCATGGGGTCGGTCGGGGCGAGGACGACGACCGTGAGATCGGCGTCGGCCGGGACGGCGGTGGCCCCGGCAACCGTCCGCCGCACCTGCGCGGGGACGGAGGAGAGCGGGCCGGAGGCCGGTACGGACGCCGGTGTCTGGTCCCGCGCCGGTGCCGGTCCCTGGGATGGTGCCGGTCCCTGGGATGGTCCCGGTGCCGGTGGCCCGTCGGAGGCCGGTGGGCCGGGGTCCGGCGGGGCGGTCGCACCCCCCGGCGCCCCGCCCCCGGCCGGGCGCTCCCACCCGGTACCGGACGGGCGTCCGCGCCGCGCAGCCCGTGCAGATGCGCCCACTCCAGCACGTTGAGCAGCTGGACCGGGCTCTCCACGAAGGCGAGCGTGCGGGTGGGGTGGCCGGTGCGGCCGGTGCGGGGGCTCATCGGGGTGCGACCGTCCCGTCGTCAGTGACCTGGATTCACACCGTGACCGGCTCGCCGGCGGCGGCCGCGATCTCCGCCTCGGCGACGACACCGGCGTGGCGGCGCAGCTTCTTCATCGGGCCGAGCTCGGAGTCGTAGACCTTCTTGACGCCGTCGCCGAGGGAGGACTCGATGGTGCGGATGTCGCGCACCAGGCGGGTCAGGCCCTGGGGCTCGACGGAGGCGGCCTGGTCGGAGCCCCACATGGCGCGGTCGAGGGTGATGTGGCGCTCGACGAAGGTGGCGCCGAGGGCGACGGCGGCCAGCGTGGTCTGCAGGCCCGTCTCGTGGCCGGAGTAGCCGATCGGGACGTTCGGGAACTCCTTCTCCAGCGTGTTGATCACGCGGAGGTTCAGCTCCTCGGCCTTCGCCGGGTAGGTGGAGGTGGCGTGGCACATCAGGATGTTGTCCGAGCCGAGGACCTCGACCGCGTGGCGGATCTGCTTCGGGGTGGACATGCCGGTGGAGAGGATGACGGAGCGGCCGGTGCCGCGCAGGGCGCGCAGCAGCTCGTCGTCGGTCAGGGAGGCGCTCGCCACCTTGTGGGCGGGGACGTCGAACTTCTCCAGGAAGGCGACGGCCTCGGTGTCCCACGGGGAGGCGAACCAGTCGATCCCCTTCTCCTTGCAGTACGCGTCGATCCGGCGGTACTCGTCCTCGCCGAACTCCACGCGGTGGCGGTAGTCGATGTAGGTCATCCGGCCCCAGGGGGTGTCGCGCTCGATGTCCCACTGGTCGCGCGGGGTGCAGATCTCGGGGGTGCGCTTCTGGAACTTGACGGCGTCGCAGCCGGCCTCGGCGGCGACGTCGATCAGCTTGAAGGCGTTCTCCAGCTCACCGTTGTGGTTGATGCCGATCTCGCCGCAGATGTAGACGGGACGACCGGGGCCGACCTCGCGCGAACCGAACGTACGCAGACGGGAGTTGGTGCTCATCAGGGGGTCCTTACTTGGGGAGGGAATCGAGAGAGGGGCCGAGGATCCAGCTGGCGATCTCTCGGATCGCGCCGTCGCCGCCGGGCAGGCCGGTGACCGCGCGTGCGGCGCCGCGTACGACGTCGTGAGCGCTCGCGACCGCCACGGGCCAGCCCACGAGGGCGAAGCACGGGAGGTCGTTGACGTCGTTGCCGACGTAGAGCACGCGCTCCGGCGCGATGCCCTGCTCCTCGCACCACTGCTTGAGGGCGAGGTCCTTGCGGTCGATGCCGTGCAGCACGGGGAGCTTCAGCTTCCGGGCGCGGGCGGCGACCACAGGGTTCTGTTCCGTGGACAGGATCAGCATCCGCAGGCCGCTCCTGCGCAGCGCGGCGATGCCGAGTCCGTCCCCGCGGTGCACGGAGACGAGTTCCCGTCCGTCGGAGTCGATCAGCACCCGGTCGTCGGTCTGGGTGCCGTCGAAGTCGAGTACGACCGCGTCGATGTCGTCGGCCGTGGGGAGCGAACCGGGGCGGTCCGCGTCGAAGAGGGGGCCAGGGCGCGGGCGCGCGCGAGGTCGTGCGGGTCGTCGATCTCCAGGACCCGCGCGGGGTCGGTGCGCACCAGTTCGGTGCGGCCGAAGAAGCGGTGCCCGTGCGCGCGGAAGCCGGCCGCGTCCATCGCGTACGCGGCGCCGGTCTCCAGGAAGTCCTGGGGGCGGTCCTGGCGGCGGGGGCGGTACGACTTGTCGTGGTTCACCCCGACGCCGCCCTCGCCCGCGGTGCCGCGCTCGCCTCCCGTGCCCCGCTCGCCTCCCGTGCCGCTCCCGCCTTCCGTGTCGCTCTCGCGCCAGACGAAGCCGTGGAAGGGGGCCACCGTCACCGCGGTGTCGGCGCCGTTCTCCACCACCGCGCCGGCCACCCCGTCGATGTCCTCGCGGACGATGAAGGGGCTGGTGCACTGCACGAGGAGGACGACGTCGACGGCCGCGCCGTGCAGTGCCTCGTGGGCGTCCATGGCGTGCCGCACGGCGGCCTCGGAGGTGGCGGTGTCCCCGGCGATGGCGGCCGGGCGGAGCACCACCTCGGCGCCCGCCGCGCGGGCGGCGGCGGCGATGGCCTGGTCGTCGGTGGAGACCACGACATCGGTCACCAGACGGGTGGCGCGGCACTCGCGCACGGCGCGGGCCACCAGCGGGACGCCGCCGACCGGGGCGAGGTTCTTCGCGGGCACGCCCTTGGAGCCGCCGCGGGCGGGGATCACCGCGAGCACCCGGCGCACCGTCGCGCCCTGGCTCGCTTGCGGGTGGGACATCCGATCTCCTTGAGAGGTCACAGCTCCCCCATCCGCCGGATCACCGGGGCGACCCGCTGGACGCCGTGCCGGTAGGCGCCGCGCGCGGCCCGGCGCACGATCTGGCGCACGGGCCCCGGCGCCTTGTCGGCGGTGGGCGCGCCGGGCAGCGGGGCGCCGTCGGGGCCGAGGTGGTGGCGGGCGAGGATGCCGGGCAGATAGCCGGGCGCGGTCTCGGGGGTGTAGTAGGGGGTCAGGGGCGGCAGGCCGCCGGGGCGGCCGAGCAGCGTGGTGATGCGCTCGCGGGCCGCGTCGAAGGCGGTCTCGTACGAGCCCTCGGCGGCGACCCCCTGGCGGGCCACCCACTCCGCGTCGGGGGCGGGCCGGTGCCCGGCGTCCAGCTGGTCCCAGGAGGCGAGGCAGCCGGAGCCGGTGAAGTGGTGGTTGCCGAGCGCCTCACGCACCCCGAGGTCGGTCAGCACGACCGTGGGGACCCGGCGGTGCAGGGCCTCCAGGGCGGCCGTGGAGCTGACCGTGACCAGCAGGTCGGTGCGGTCGAGGACCTCGCCCATGTGGCCGTACACCAGGCGGAAGTTGTCGGGTACGTCCTTGCCCTGGACCAGCTTCTGGTAGGGCAGCTCCTCGATGTGGGTGGTGTGTTCGCCGGGCTTGGAGCGCAGTTTGAGCAGCACCTCCCGCTCGGGGTGCGTGCGGGCGTGCCGGATGAGGCGGTCGAGGAGGTAGGCGCGGTCGCGGCGGTTGTCCGGGACCGACGGCTGGGCCGCGAACACCACGGTGTACGGCTCGTGTTCACCGGTGTACGGCGCCCCACCGAGGAAGGGCAGCGCGACCTCGGTGACCGAGCCGGCGTCCGCGCCGACCCCCTCGTACACGGCGCGGAACCGGTCCGCGTCGTGGCGGGAGTTGGCGAGGACCAGGTCGGCGCCGTGCCGCAGCAGCAGGCCGTCGGCGAGCTTCTCGTAGACGACGCCGACGTAGCCGGTGACGACGACGGGCCGGGGGCCGGTGCCCCACGCGCCTCGCAGGCCGTGCAGCATGGCCTGCACTCCGCCGCCGACGAGCGCCACCACCAGTACGTCGTACGGCTCCTGGCTCATCGCGTGCAGGAACTCGACGCCGGTGACCTCGCTGAGGGAGTCGGCGCGGACGCCGACCTCCTGGAGCTGGCGGGCGGTCGGGGTGGCTCGTCCGCGCAGGAGGTAGCCGTCGAGCCGGACCTCGGCAGCCGCCGGAGTGAGTCGCCGCGCGGTGAGCGCGCCCCACTTCCATCGGGTGTCGGAGTCCGCGAGGACGGCGACCCGCAGGGACTTCGTAGCACTTGCTGGCACGTCCAAGACGCTAGGAAGCCATTCCGCCGTTCCGCCCAACCCGAATGCAACAAACGGTTAACAGCACATCGCCGAATGACGAATCGGCTCGCGGCGGGCCCCGGAAAAGGCCCGGTTCACAGCTTCGCCACGTGCCATTCACCCAGTATCAAGCAAGGCGTCAAGACGAATGACGGGCATCCCCCCTAACGTCCCTGACGTGGTCAAGCTCTCCGTCATCGTGCCGTTCTACAACGTGCAGCAATACGCACCCGACACGCTCAGGAGCCTGAAGGCGAACGCGCGTGAGGACTTCGAATTCATTCTCGTCGACGACTGTTCCCGCGACGGGACGCCCCAGATTCTCGCGCGCGCGGAGCGCGAGCTGCCCGGAGCGGTCCTCGTCCGGCACGAGCAGAACGGAGGTCTGGCGACCGCGCGCAACACCGGTATCGACCGCGCGCGCGGCGAGTATCTGACGTTCCTGGACGGCGACGACTGGCTCGCCCCCGGCTACTTCTCCCAACTGGTCTGCGCCATCGAGGAGTTGGGCGTCGATTTCATCCGCACCGACCATGTGCAGTGCACCGCGCGGGCCCGCCAGGTGCAGCGTGTGCCGGTCGGCCGGCGGGGCCAGGTGCTCAGCCCGCGGGAGGCGATCCTGCCCGCGGACCGCTCCACCTCGGTGGACTACGCGTTCGCCTGGGCGGGCGCCTACCACCGCAGACTGGTCGACCAGGGCCTGCTGCACTTCACCGACGGGCTGCGCACGGCCGAGGACCGGCCGTGGATCTGGAAGCTGCACCGGGAGGCGGAATCATTCGCCGCGGTGAGCCTGCTCGGCGTGTTCTACCGGCGCGGGGTCGCCTCCTCACTCACCCAGATCGGCGATGTGCGCCAGCTCGATTTCATCCGGGCATTCGACCAGGTGATCGCGGAAACCGCGAAGGACCGGGACGCGGACGCACTGCTGCCGAAGGCGGTCCGTACCTATTGCGCCATCATTTCCCATCATCTGGGATCCATCGAAAGGTTCGAGCCTGCGGTGGCGAAAAAACTGAAATCCCTGAGTGCCGCCGCACTGCGCCGCATGCCGCAGGACGTGCTGGAGGAGGCGCTGGACTCCATGGACCTGCTGCGCGCCACCAAGCTGCGCCGGCTGCGCCGCCGCCCCGCCGCCGCGGGAGCCGCCGCGTGACCACCCAGATCTTCCAGGCGTCCACGCTGTACGGCATCGCCACCCTCGCCGCCGCCCTGGACTCCGGCTGCTTCGACTCCGCCGACCGGCGGATCCTGCTGGTCTGCAACAACGCGGCGACGCCCGAGACCGCTCCGGGCCCGGACGAGATGCCCGGGTTCGAGCGGCTGCGCGACCGGTTCGACGACGTGATCTCGTACAACGAGACGATCTTCCCGTTCCACCCGGGCGGCTGGGCCCCCCGGGTCGACGACATGCCGCTGTGGGAACGCTTCCTGCGCCACGAGTGGGAACTGGGCGCCGAGGACGTCGAGTTGGCTGTGGAGTCGATCCAGGTCAACCCGGCGCTGGCGCTCGGGCAGATCTTCAACGGCGCGCCGGTCACGGTCTACGCCGACGGCCTGATGTCCTACGGCCCGACCCGCAACAAGATCGACCCGCTGGTCGGCACCCGGGTCGACCGGGTGCTCCACCTGGACCTGGTGCCGGGCCTCGCCCCGCTGCTGCTGACCGAGTTCGGGGTGCCCGGCGAACTGGTGCCGACCTCCGCCTTCACCAAGGTGCTCGCGGAACTCGCGCCGGTGGCCGAGGAGTTGCCGACCGTCGAGGAGCCCGCGCTGCTGCTCGGGCAGTACCTGTCGGCGCTGGACATCCTCACCGCCGAGCAGGAGGAGGACCTGCATGTGCGGATGCTGAAGGGCGCCGCCGAACTGGGCCACACCACCGTCGTGTTCAAGCCGCACCCCACCGCGCTGGCCCGCTACACCCGCTCGCTGGAGCAGGAGGCGGAGCGGCTCGGTGTCGAACTGACCGTCGTGGACACCCCGGTGCTCGCCGAGGTGCTGTACCAGCGGATGCGTCCCGCGCTGGTCGTGGGCTGCTTCTCCACGGCCCTGCTGACGGCCTCCGCGCTCTACGGCCTGCCGGTCGCCCGGGTGGGCACGGAGCTGCTGCTGGAGCGGCTCGCGCCGTACGAGAACAGCAACCGGATTCCGGTGACCGTCGTGGACGCGCTGCTGCCCGATCTGGCGGACGGGGCCGCGGTCACCGCGCGGCGCCCGGGCATGGACGCGGAGCGGCTGGGCGCGCTGGTGCGGGCGGTGGGCTTCGCGATGCAGCCGAAGATCCTGCCGAGGCTGCGCGCCGAGGCGGAGGCGTGGCTCGCGGCGAACTTCGGCCCGCGGACGTCCCGTTACTTCAAGCGCCGCCGGCTCACCTCGCTGGCGCTGCCCGGCGGGATTCCCGCGCAGCTGGCGTTCATCCCGCGCAACGCCACCGTGCGCAGGGTGGCGAAGAAGGCGCGCAGCCTGCGCAGGACGGTACGGAGCTGAGCGGATGACCACCTCCTCCCCCGCCCTCGACGACGTCCCGATACCCACGCCGGAGGGGACCGCCGCGCCCGCGCCCACCGGACGCGGCAGCCGCCTCCTCGCCCTCGACGGGCTGCGGCTGGTGGCCGCGCTGATGGTCTGCCTCTACCACTACACCGGGCGCGGCGGCACGATCTCCGAGTCCTGGCACCAGAGCCCGTTCGTGGTCTTCCCGACCCTGTCCCGGGCGGCCGTCTACGGCTGTTTCGGGGTGCAGCTCTTCTTCGTGATCAGCGGCTTCGTGATCTGTATGAGCAGCTGGGGCCGCACCCTGGGGGACTTCTTCCGCTCCCGGGTCTCCCGGCTCTACCCCGCCTACTGGGTGGCGCTGGTCCTGGTCACCGGGGCGTCCCTCGTCCTGCCGGCCGTCATCGCGCCGGTCCGGCTGGACGAGTTCCTGGTCAATCTGACGATGCTCCAGCAGCCGATGGGCGCCACCCGGGTGCTCGGGGTGTGCTGGACGCTGTGGGCCGAGGTCCGCTTCTACGCGCTGTTCGCCCTGTTCGTGGTGGTGCGGGGGGTGACCTACCGCCGGGTGGTGCTCTTCTGCTCCGTGTGGACCCTGGCGCTGGTGCTCTGCCGCACCACCGGCAACGCGCTGACCGACCAGGTCCTCATGCCCGAGTACGCGCCCTTCTTCATCGGCGGTCTCGCGCTCTATCTGATCCACCGCTTCGGCGGCGACCTGCTGCTGTGGGGCATCGTCGCGGTGTCCCTGCTGCTCGGCCAGAGCGAGGCCACGCGGGGCCTGTGGCACCGCGCCGGCCACTCCGATCTGCACCGCGACCCCTATGTGGTCGTCCTGATCGTCACCCTCTCCTTCGCCGTCGTCGCCGCGGTCGCCGTGGGCTGGACCCGCTGGGCGTCCTGGCGCCGGCTGACCACGGCCGGCGCGCTGACCTACCCCTTCTACCTGGTCCACGAGCACCTGGGCTGGTTCGCGATCCGGGTCCTGCACCGCTTCCTCGGACTCCCCTCGGCGGCGACCCTCGGGGTGACCGTCCTGGCCATGCTGGCCCTGGCCTGGCTCATCCACCGCTTCGTGGAGAAACCGTTCGGCCCCCGGCTCAGGCGGGCCCTGAAGACCCGGAACCTCTCCGGCGCCTAGGACGCGATCCCGTACCGCGCCCCGACGCCCGCGATCACGACCGCCAGACCTTCTTCGAACTGGCGGTCGTAGTCGTCGAAGAGGAGTTCGCCGGCCGCCGCCGCGAGGGGGTAGTCGGACAGGCGGCGGGCGCGGTCGGCGATGTCGGTGCGGGCCTTCTCGTCACCCGGGAGCGGGCGCATGCCCTGCTCCTCGGTGACGAAGCCGATGGTGTAGGCGTGGACCGTGCGGCCCGCGTCGACGGCCTGGGCGAGGGTCAGCCCGGCGTCCGTCAGCAGGCGGAGGTTCGCCTCCAGGGCGGGGCCGTGGTCGGTGCCGGTGAAGCGTGAGCCGCTGAAGACCTTGGCGCCGTCGCGGTAGCCGAGCAGCGCGGCGCGCAGGCCGCGGTTGACCTTCAGCAGGCGCTCCCGCCAGGTGTCGGCGGGGTCGAGCCCCGCACCGGCCCCCATCCGCCGGAACATCTGCGTCGCCATCTCGTCCAGCAGCGCCTGTTTGTCCTTGAAGTGCCAGTACAGGGCGGGCGCCTTGACGTCCAGCTCCTTCGCGATGGCACGCAGGCTCAGCCCGTCGAGGCCGACCTCGTTCAGCAGCCGCAGCGCCGTGTCGGCGACCCGCGCACGGTCCAGGGGCGATCGTCGTTCCGCACTCACACTTGACAGCTTAACAGCGTTAAGGGCACGCTCATGAGCGATGACACTTAACGGCGTTAAGGAGATATGGCCATGGATACGACCGATGTCCTGATCGTGGGCGCGGGCCCCACCGGCCTCGCCCTCGGCATCGACCTCGCCCGGCGCGGGGTCGCGGCCCGGCTCGTGGAGCGCGAGGACGCCCTGTTCCCGGGTTCGCGCGGCAAGGGGATCCAGCCCCGCACCCAGGAGGTCTTCGACGATCTGGGCGTCATCGACGCGGTCCTCGCGTCGAGCGGGCCCTACCCGGACCGGATGGTGTGGCGGGACGGCGAGCGGGTCGGCGAGGAGTCCATGTTCGAGCGGTTCGAGCCGGACGCGGGCACCCCCTACCCCGCGCCGCGGATGATCCCGCAGTGGCGCACCCAGGAGATCCTGTACGCCCGCCTCGCCGAACTGGGCGGCAAGGTCGCCTTCGGCCGCGAGGTCACGGGCCTGACACAGGACGCGGACGGCGTGGACGTGACCTTCGCCGACGGTACGACGGTCCGCGCGCGCCATGTGGTGGCGGCCGACGGCGGACGCTCGGTCATCCGGCGGGCCCTCGGCGTCGGCATGACCGGCGAGACCGTCGACCCGGCGCCGTTCGTGGTGGCCGATCTGCGGGTGCGGGGCCTGGACCGGGTGTACTGGCACGCCTTCCCGGCGGCGGACGGCAGCGTCCTCGGGCTGTGCCCGCTGGCCGGCACCGAGGAGTTCCAGCTGGCCGCGCGGCTGCCGGAGGGCTCGGAGCCGGACGTGACCGAGGACGGCGTGCGCGAGCTGGTCGCCCGGTACACCCACCTGGCCGCCGAGGACGTGGCCGAGGTGCGCTGGGCCTCGGAGTTCCGGCCCCGGGCGGCGCTCGCGGACCGGTTCCGGGTGGGCCGGGTCTTCCTCGCGGGCGACGCCGCGCATGTGCACTCGCCGGCCGGCGGACAGGGCCTGAACACCAGCGTCCAGGACGCCTACAACCTCGGCTGGAAGCTGGCGGCCGTCCTGACGGGGGACGCCCCCGAGTCCCTGCTGGAGACGTACGAGGAGGAGCGGCGGGCGAACGCCGCGGCCATGCTGGAGCTGTCCACCGGTGTGCACCGCGGCGAGGTCCAGCGGGGCCGGGCCACCGTCCAACTCGGCGTCGGCTACTGGGAGTCGTCGCTCAGCACCGAGACCCGGACCGAGCCGGGGCCGGTGCGCGCGGGCGACCGGGCACCCGACGCCGAGGTGCCCGGCGGGCGCCTCTTCGACCTCTTCCGGGGCCCGCACTGGACCCTGCTGGGCGCGACCGCTCCCCCGCGCGCGGGCGTACGGACCCTGCCGACCGCCCCCGAGTCGTACGGCCCCGGCGTCTTCCTCGTCCGCCCCGACGGCTACGTCGGCTGGGCGGGCGAGTCGGCGACGGAGGACCTGGCGGCCTACCTCGACGGCGTCGGCGTCCGCTGAACCCCGCCCCCGCCGGGCCCCGGGGGCCGGGCTACGAGGCCAGCGACAGCTTCACCGCGAACCCGAGGAAGAGCGCGCCGGCCGCCGAAGTGGCCGTCGCGGACAGGCGCTTGCGGCGCCGGAAGGCGTCGGCGAGCCGGGTGCCGCCGAATATCAGCGCGCTCAGGTAGAGCAGGCTGGCTATCTGGGCGAAGACCCCGAGCACGACGAAGGAGAGGGCCGGGTAGGCATAGCCCGGGTCCACGAACTGCACGAAGAAGGCGACGAAGAACAGGATCGCCTTCGGGTTGAAGAGGCTGACCACGAAGGCGCGCCGGTAGGGGCGCTCCTCGGCCGCGCCGGCCGCGCCCGCGGCCGTCTCCTCCACCGCCCGCTCCCGCCGGGTCCGCCACAGCTGCCGGGCGGAGCGCAGCATGCCGAACGCCAGCCAGGTCAGATAGCCGGCTCCGGCGTACTTCACGATCCCGAACAGCAGCGCGTTGGCCTGGAGCAGCGAGGCGACCCCGGCGGCGGACAGGGTCATGAGCACGGTGTCCCCGCAGAACACCCCGGCGGCCGCGGTGTACCCGGCCCGCACCCCGCGGCGGGCGGCGACGGACAGGACGTAGAGCGAGTTGGGCCCGGGAAGCAGCACGATCAGGGCCACACCCGCGAGATAGGTGGGGAGATGGATGACACCGAACATGGGAAGGAGTGTCGCACGGGGGTACGACAACGGGTCGGGGCCGGGGTGGAAGCTCGGACGGCCGACGCGGGCGCCCGCTCAGAAGGCGTCGGTCGGCACATACCTCCCCCACACCTCCCGCAGCGCCCCGCACACCTCGCCCACCGTGGCCCGCGCCCGCAGCGCCTCCTTCATCGGGTACAGGACGTTCTCCTCGCCCCCGGCGGCCTTCTTCAGGGCGGTCAGGGCGGCGTCGACCGCGCCCCGGTCGCGGCCGGCGCGCAGGGCTGCGAGGCGTGCGCACTGGCGGGCCTCGATGGCCGGGTCCACGCGCAGCGGCTCGTACGGCTCCTCCTCGTCCAGCCGGAACCGGTTGACACCGACGACCACCCGTTCCCCCGAGTCGGTCTCCTGGGCCACGCGGTAGGCGTCGCGCTCGATCTCGGCCTTCTGGAAACCCCGCTCGATCGCCGCCTCCGCGCCGCCCATCTCCTCGACGCGGGCCATCAGTCCGACGGCCGCCGCCTCGATGTCGTCGGTCATCCGCTCCACCGCGTAGGACCCGGCGAAGGGGTCCACGGTCGCGGTCACGTCCGTCTCGTACGCCAGCACCTGCTGGGTGCGCAGGGCGAGCCGCGCGGAGGCGGCGGTGGGCAGCGCGATCGCCTCGTCGAAGGAGTTGGTGTGCAGGGACTGGGTGCCGCCGAGGACCGCGCCGAGGGCCTGGACGGCGACCCGGACCAGGTTCACCTGCGGCTGCTGCGCGGTGAGCTGGACCCCGGCGGTCTGGGTGTGGAAGCGCAGCATCAGCGACCTGGGGTCCTTCGCGCCGAACTCCTCCCGCATCACCCGCGCCCAGATCCGGCGCGCGGCGCGGAACTTGGCGACCTCCTCCAGGAACGTCGTACGGGCCACGAAGAAGAAGGACAGGCGCGGCGCGAAGTCGTCCACGCCCATCCCGGCCGCGACCGCCGTGCGCACGTACTCGATGCCGTCGGCGAGGGTGAAGGCGATCTCCTGCACGGGCGACGCGCCCGCCTCGGCCATGTGGTAGCCGGAGATGGAGATGGTGTTCCACCGGGGATCTCGGCGGCGCAGTAGCGGAAGATGTCCGCCGTCAGCCGCAGCGAGGGCCGGGGCGGGAAGATGTAGGTGCCGCGGGCGATGTACTCCTTGAGCACGTCGTTCTGGATCGTGCCGGTCAGCCGGCCGGCCGGGACGCCCTGTTCCTCCGCCACCAGCTGGTACAGGAGCAGCAGGAGGGCGGCCGGGGCGTTGATCGTCATGGAGGTGGAGACCCGGTCCAGCGGGATACCGTCGAACAGCACCCGCATGTCCTCGATCGAGTCGATCGCCACGCCGACCTTGCCGACCTCGCCGTGCGCGAGGGGCGCGTCGGAGTCGTGGCCCATCTGGGTGGGCAGGTCGAAGGCGACGGACAGTCCGGTGGTGCCGTGGGCGATCAGCTCCCGGTAGCGGGCGTTGGACTCCGCCGCCGTGCCGAAACCGGCGTACTGGCGCATCGTCCAGGGGCGGCCGGTGTACATGCTCGGGTAGACCCCGCGGGTGAAGGGGTACGACCCCGGCTCCCCGAGACGCTCGGCCGGGTCCCAGCCGGTCAGCGCGTCCGGCCCGTAGACCGGCTCGATCGGCAGGCCCGACTCCGACTCACGCGCCATGGATGCCTCCGCAGTACGTTCCGTACCTCCTCACCATGCCTCGTCGTTCGGCGGGGGTCACGTGGGGAAGCATCCGGGGATGAGGACCAGGGGCAGGACCCTCGCCGGGCTCGGAGTGCTCGCCGCCCTCGCCGCGCTCTGCGGCTGCACCGTGCGGCCGCTGGGCGCGGACGGCCGGCCGCCGGGCGGGGGCCCGGTGTCCGCGGTGGGCCCGGGGGCGCCGTGGCGGCCGGGCGACAGCGGACCGGGCGTGCGGGAACTCCAGGCGCGGCTGCGGCAGCTGGACTGGCTGTTCGACGGGCCCACGGGTTCGTACGACGATCTCACCGAGCGGGGCGTACGGGGCTTCCAGGGCAAGCGCGGGCTGCCGGTCACCGGGGTCACGGACGCCGCGACCTGGCGGCGGCTGGTGGCGATGACCCGTCCGCCGGGCGAGTGGGAGCTGTATCTGATGGGCGGCCAGCCCGCCGCCGCGCCCGATCCGCGGTGTCTGACCGGGCGGGTGCTGTGCGTCAGCGAGACCAGCCGGACGCTGCGCTGGATGGTCGACGGGCGGACCGTCTCCGAGATGGCCGTGCGCTTCGGCACCCGGCGCAGCCCGACCCGCGAGGGCGCCTTCCCCGTGTACCGGAAGTCCCGCCACCAGGTGTCGACCCTGTACGGCTCGCCGATGCCGTACGCGATGTTCTTCAGCGGCGGTGAGGCGGTGCACTACTCGTACGACTTCGCGGCGCGCGGTTATGCCGGGGGCTCGCACGGCTGCGTGAACGTGCGGGACGAGGCGGCGATCGCCCAGGTGTTCGCGCACGTGCGGGTGGGCGACAAGGTCGTGGTGTACCGGTGAGGCCGGGCGGCTGAGCTGGGGCGCGGGCGGGACCGGGGGAACGTGTCCCGCCCGCGCCAGGTGCACGAGCCGTGGGTACGGGGGGAACCCCGGCTCAGTGCTACGGCCGATGACCAGTCGGCTCACTCAGTACTGCGTCGAGGGAGCCGAAAGTGTCACACCCTGTGCGGAAAAACTTTCGCGACTTCTGAAAATGCCAGGTCAGAGGGGTACTGGCGATCAAGATCGATCAGCGGCGGGGGTGCCGGAAGCCGGCCGGGGGGCGGTGGCGGACACGGACACGGTCCGGCCGTGGCCGCGCGGGGTGTGCGGCGGGGTGTGCCCGGGAGCGTGCGACGGGGTGTGTCCGGGGGCGTGCGGCGGGGTGTGTCCGGGGGCGTGCGTCGGCGCGGGGCCCGGTGCGCCCGGGCCGTGGTGCCGGAGGCGCGCCTTGCCGAAGGGGTCGCCGCCGTGCCCCTTGCCCCGGCCCTTGCCATGGCCCGTGCCGGGGTGGCTCTCGTCGTCGCCGCCCTTTCCCTCACCGCCCCGGCCGGAACCCCTGCCCTGGCCCTGACCCTGGCCGCGGCCCTGGTCCGAGCCCCGGCCGCCGAAGTCGCGGCCCCTGCCCTGGGTGGGGTTGCCGGTGAAGTGATCGGTCGCGGCCAGCAGGAGCTTGCAGTACTGGCCGAGCCGGGCGGAGCCGCCCGCGAGGTTCTCCAGGGTGCGTCGGCGGTCGGTGTTCAGTCCGCCGGAGCGCAGGTCGCGGCAGGCGGTGACGGCACTGTCCCAGCGGCCGCCGCCGCCCGGGGAGGCGGAGGTGCCGGGGCGGGTGCTCGGAGCCGTACGGCCGTCCGTCGCACCGGCGGAGGCGGAGCCGTCGCCCGGGCCCGGACCCGGGCCCGGGTCCACGCCGCCGCCGGGCACCTTGAGGCTGCCGGACGCCTGCGGGGTGGCCGAGGCGGGCGGACGGGCGGAGTTGTCCGCGGTGGTGGTGACGGCGGGACCTGGTTTCCCCACGTCGAACGGCGTGGGCAGCACTCCCCCGGCGGCCATGGCGACCCCGCCGAGGGTGCCGACGGCCACCACGGCGGCCAGCGCGAGCCGTACCGGGCGGCCCCAGCGGGGGCGGCGGGCGGCGGCGCCGGTCCGGGTGGGGGCGCCGATGCGGACGAGCCCCGCGTCATGGCCGCGGGTGCCCGCGCCGGGTCCGTGCGGGCCGGTGCCGGTCCGGTGGTCGGGAGCGGTCGCGGCGAGCGCGGCCGTGCGCTCGTCGGCGGCGGCCTCGCGGGCCTTGCGGAACGCGGCCAGGGCGGCCTGCTCACCGGGGAGTTCGAAGGCGGCCGGGGCGGCCTGCGCGGACAGCGCGTCGAGCACCCGGCCGAGGCGCTCGGCCTGGTCACGGGTGGCGGGGTCGACGGCTTCCAGGGGCTCCCCGTCCAACAGGCGTTCCGCCGTCGCCGGGTTGAGCCACGTGTCCTGCTCGTCGGCCATCACATGTCCTTCTGCGTCCGCGCGCGCGTATGCGTCACAGTGGCGGACGTCACCGCGCGGGCACGCGGTTCTCGCTCGGGGTCCTGCCGGGCCGCTCGTCCCGATCCCGGCCGGGGTGTCTGCTCGGGGTCCCGCTGGGGTGGCAGCGCGTCGAGGACGCCCGCCGTCTCCGCGTCGTCGCCGAGCAGTTCGGCGAGCCGTTTCAGGCCGCGGTGCGCGGCGGTGCGGACGGCGCCGGCGCGTTTGCCGAGGGTCTCGGCGGCGGTCTTGGCATCGAGGCCGACCACCACGCGCAGGACGACCGCCTCGGCCTGGTCCTGCGGGAGCCGGGCGATGAGGGAGAGCGTGCTGCCGGTGGTGAGCGCCTCGATGGCCTCGCCCGCGGTGTCGGACTCGGCGGCGCGGCCGGTCAGTTCGGCCTCGTCGCCGCCGATCGCGGGGCGGCGGCCGCGCATCCGGATGTGGTCCAGGGCACGGTTGCGGGCGATCCGGGCGGCCCAGCCGCGGAACCGGTCGGCGTCACCGCTGAACCGGTCGAGGTCGCGGGCGATCTGCAGCCATGCCTCGGAGGCCACGTCCTCGGCGTCGGGATCGCCGACGAGCGTGCGCACGTACCCGAGCAGCCGTGGGTGCACCGCGCGGTACACCGCGCGGAACGCGCTCTCGTCACCGTCCTGTGCCGCACGCACCGCGGCGGTCAGCTCCGCGTCGTCCCCCAGCACCGCACTCCCTTTACGCCTGTCTTCTGGTCGGCGCGAATGGCACGTTACGGCGTGAAACCGCGCCCCGTCCATGTCTGTAGAAGATGCAACTAACTCGTGACCGGGTGCGGGTATGCGCAGGGTGAGCACCGGGTGAGGACAGAACGCGCCCGAGGTGTGACAGAAAACGCACCCACGACGCTGTAGAGAGTACGGGTCGCCCAGCGGCCCTCAGAGCGACGGTCGGGGCCTCTCCTGTGGGGGGTGGCGGCCCCGGCCGTTGCTTCGGTTTCAGGGCCCTGAACTGCGGCGATACACATACTCCGTGACCAACGTGGCCAACGCGTGACCAACCGGCCGGACGCCTGGCGCGAGCCTAGCGTGATCATGTCCAGTACGAGGCACTGGACCGTCCCGGAATGTCGGCTCTCGGGCCCTTTCGTCTCGGCGCTCGCGGTGCTGGGCAGTAGTGCGGTCTGGCCAGTGAACCCGACAAACAACTGACAGCCCCGTA
The DNA here is from genome assembly GCF_009650765.1 of Streptomyces sp. SUK 48. Taxonomy (NCBI): domain Bacteria; kingdom Bacillati; phylum Actinomycetota; class Actinomycetes; order Kitasatosporales; family Streptomycetaceae; genus Streptomyces; species Streptomyces sp. SUK 48. The sequence goes on from NZ_CP045740.1 coordinate 3,355,509, forward strand.
GCAGAAGATCGGAACAGGCTGTCAGCGGCTTTCGCCGCACGTCAGGCACTGCTCGCCCCGACCTACCCGGGTGCAGTGACATCCATACCCGGGTCGCGAGCGTCTGCCGCTCCATTCGGGAAGCCGTAGGGCTTCCAGGCCATCATCGTCGGCCGAACGGCCACAACGGGAATTTAGGGCGAGGCATGCCGAGGACCCTGCGCACCATGTCTTTGGAAATGTCGTGGCGGCCCCGGTTGTAGTAGATGTACTGGTACACCTCTTCGGGCGTGAATCTCGGGTTTTCCTCAGCAATCTGGCGGATGTACCGGGTTTTGGCCTCGTCGGGCTTGCTGCCGGCCGGTTGCCTGCGGCGCTTGATGCGCCGACGGATGCGGCGACCGGAGTTGTCGGAGTAGACCACGCGCGCCTCCCCCCAAGCGTGGATGGGTGATCCGACGCTAGGGGAGCGGAGCGTTGCAGGTCCATGACTGATCTTGCGCACCCATGACCCGCTACTGGCGGGTTCCTGCCCCGCCCTAAGCTGTCGGCTGCGTTCCCGCCGGTAGCGCGGCGGTCACAGGGAGGGACAGAGATCACGACGACCGTTCATGTCGCGGTCCTGGACCCATTGCCGGTGTTCCGACATGGCGTCGCAGCGTCGTTGTCGAGCGTGGGGCACCTCGTCGAGGAACCTGAGAACGCCGAAGCCTGGTTGCGTGAACACCCCGGCGGGGTAGTTCTGTTGACCCTGCGCACCGCAGAGGATCTGGACCAGCTGACCGCTCTGTGCCGCATACGGCCCCGCCCGCTTGTCGTCGCGCTGCCGTCCGCTGAAAGCGCCTCCCTGGGCGTGCGGGCTATGCGGGCCGGTGCCCGGTCGGTAGTGGCGCGCGAGGCGACGGTCTCGGCCTTGCAGCGGGCGGTCTCCGCGACCCTCGAGGGCGAAGCGGTGATGCCGACCGAGGTGGCCGATCTCCTGGTAGCCGGCCGGGGCGGCCGGGCCCCGCGCGGCCCGGTCCCCTCTGCGGATCAGATCGCCTGGCTGCGTCGGCTCTCCGACGGTTGGACCGTGTCCCGGCTGGCCTCAGACACCGGCTATTCGGAGCGGGCGATGTACCGGCTGCTCCGGGCCTTCTACCAGCGGATCGGTGTCGGTACCCGGCTGGAGGCCATCATGCTGGCGCAGGACAAGGGCTGGTTCGAGAACTAGCTAGCGGGCACGGCCCGGTCGCATGCGTGCCAGCTGGGTGAGTACCGGTTCGAGGCGCGGGTCGCCGTTGGCCAGGATCTCCACCATGAACCTCAGCAGACCATCCAGCCCAGGCGTCTGCTCGGACGGCTCAGGGCGTGCCTGATGGAACGCCTCCAGCGCCCGCGAGGGTTCCGCGTCGTCGACGAGAACCGAATAGCACCGGGCGATACCCGTGAAGTCCCACGCGACCAGGTCGTGCACGTCCGCCCTGGTGCGCTGGCCGGTCTCGTCGTCGAGTTGCTGGAAGAGATCTCTCGCGGTTCCCGGGAGACCGCAGCGGTGGGCGATGATCCCCCTCAGCGCGAGTTCCACGGTCTCCTTGCCCGCCACCCGGTAGCGGGCCGACTCCTCGATCGCCTTCCGGGCCGCCGAGAGGTCACCCAAGTGCACATGCGTGAGGGCCAGCACGGTGAGCGACCGCCGCAGGCTGATCGGGTCCCGGTGGTCGCGCGCGATGCCGATGGCCCGCTCGACCACCCGTCGCGCCTCGCCGTATCTGTCTTGATAGAGGTGCAGCTCGGCTGTGGCGGTGAGCAGGTCAGCCTGGAGCGATGGATCGGGGCGGCCCGTGACCAGTTCGTCGCACCTGGCCAGCATCGTCAGCGCGTCCGGGATCTCGTTCAGCTCGGCGTACCACCGGGCCAGCCTCAGCGCGGTGCCGGACGCCAGTTCGGGATCGACCTCGTAGGCGGCTTCGAAAGCCGACAAGGCGGCCTCGATCGCGCGCCGGTAGTTGCCCTGCCGCTGTCGGCAGTCGGCCAGTCCGGTCAACGCGGCGGCACGGTCGCCACCTTCGTCGTCATCCTCACCCGCCAGCCCCAACGCCCACCTATAGTGCTTTTCGGCGTCCCCAAGGTGGCCGTGTTCCCAGAACATGGCGCCCAGGCCGATGTGGATACCGCGTATCGCCTCACGGTCCTGGTCCTCCTGGGCCATCTTGAGCGCGATCTGGTAGGCCGACCGGGCAGAGACGAAATCGTCACTGTACGAGTAGATATCCCCCAGCGCGGCGAGGTTCACCATCTCGGCTTCCCGATCGTCACCGAGTCGGCCACGCACGGCTTCCCGCTGGGCCCGCAGTTCGGTCCCGCTGCCCCAGCGGTCCACCAGATCCTCCATCGACTCGATGACACTGTATGCACAGTCGTACAGTCCGGCCCGAAGCCAGACATCGACGCGCGCGAAGTGCGTGTGTAGATCGACCATGCCGTGGACGTCGTCGTCGTCCTTCTGCATGCCCTGCAGCACCACGGCCGCTCGCAGCAGGAGGGCGCGCCGGGTCAGCGGTTCGCCTTCGTCCGCCCGCCGGTCACCAGGGGCCAAGCGGCTGAGGACCGCCTCGACCTCGCTCTTTCGCAGGTACCGGCGGCCGTCGCGGTGTTCCAGGGCGAGACCGGCCGCCACGAGCGCTCGCAGGGCCGGCTCGATCCGTGGCGCCGGTACATACGGCTCCAGAATGCCGATGACGGTTTCAGTAGAGGCTGGAATGCCAAGCGCCGCCAGCCCCTCGGCCACCCGCTGCTGTTCGGCGGGAAGGTGATCGACGAACTTGTGCACCAAACGCAGATGTACTTCACTCGCCGGTACGGAGGACAGCCACGCTCCGACCTCGTGGATCTGTAGCGTCCGCGGGTCACTGCTAATGACCGCGGAGAGCAGTTCTGCGAGCCGCGGGTTACCGGCCAGACGACCGTGAACGCGCCCTAGGTCGTTCTCCGGCAGGGCGGCCAAGCCATACATGTCATTTGGGTCGAGTAGGGCGAAATGCTTCCGCAGCCAAGGCGGCTTGAGCCCGCTGAGGCTGATATGGACCGCCTTCTCCGTCCAGGCCACACCTGTCGTCGCCTCAGGTATGTGCTGCGTCACGAAGACGATCTTGACGAGGGGGTCAGGCCGGCCTTGCACAGTCTCCAGCGCCAGGTCGAGCTCCGAATCACGCAGCACGTACCCGTCCCTGAGGAGGTTCTCCGCTGAGTCGATCACGATCACCCGCCGGAAGCCGCCGGTCGCATCGAGGCCGTCCAGGGCGATCTCCAGGCGTGCTCGTGCGAACAAACCGGCTGCCTGGCCCAACCCGGGTGGCTCGATGTCCTCGATCAGGGTCGTCACGCCGATCTCCCCGTACGGAGTGGCCTCGTGCCAACGGACCACCGAGGGCTCGTAGTCCGGATCCGTCCAGCCCAGATCGGCCAGCACCTCCCGCACAAGCGCCGTCTTGCCTATCCCGGCCGGGCCGCTGACCACGATGACGGAGGTGGTCCGATCGTCCAGCGCCGCACGGAGATCACTGCGCGGATTCTTGCGGTCGACGAAGGCGGATGTGCCCCGCGCCGGTCGGCCGGCCTGCCGCGTCGCCACCGTGCCGCTCGTTTCGAGGTCCGCTCCCGCGTCGAAGAGCTCCGGCCGTCCCGCCTGCGTGGCCAGCGGCCCCAGCAGGACCCGGGTGAGCCGCCCAGCCAGCCGTGCGCACCAACGGCGGCCATCCGGCGTACCGCTCTCGTAGGCGCTGTGCAGCATCGCTTGGGCGAGCAGGGACACCTTCAGCTGCGTGTGCCACTGCTCCGGATCCCCGTGTCTGTCCACGACGAACTGGAATGCGGGCTCACGGAGCGCGTCAATGATTTTTCGCACCCTGCTCGGCATGCCACTATCGAGGCGCTTGTCGCGCTTGTCACGCTCCAGATAGGTGAGAAACGTCGACTGGGTGCCAGCAGGGGACTCCCCGATCTCCCGCCAGCAGAGCGAGATCAGCAAGGTGGCGAGATCTCGGCTCAGCGGTGCCCGTCCGTCGTAGGTGGCCAGGTCGATCAGCCGGAACTGGCCTGCGTCGACGATCTCGTCGTACGCGGGCACGAGGACGTTGTCCCCGTGCAAGTCGCCATGTGTCCGGCCCACCAGACAGTGGATCCTTCGCCGTGTCGCGGGCATGTCCTTGGCGAACAGCCGCCACGGGTTGGGCAACGGCTCGCTCTCACCCGGCAGTTCCAGGAGGTCGGGCGTGAGCAGACCGCGCTTTCGCGCCCAGCTGTGCAGCCATCCGCCGGTCTTGAAGCCGTCCCCCAGTTCGCACGTCAGCAACCCGGCCACCGTCGTCGGCTCACTGTCGTAGTCGTCACCGGTCCAGCCCCGGAGCATTTTGCGCCAGATCGTCTTGCAGGCGTCGGCGAGTTGGTCTGGATCCACCTTCCCCAGTGGAGTGCCCTCGGCCAGGAACTGACCGACGACGAAAGCGTCCTGGGGACAATTGACCGTCGGAAAAGCGATCTTGGCGAGGTGCTGTCGGCGGAATTCCTCGGGCGCCTCCTGCAGAGCATCCGAATGCCGTTGGTTCTCACGCTGATGCTTCGACGGCACCGAAGGACAGAATTTGATCACACACCACTGCGGTTCGGGCTTGCCCTTGGTGTGGACCACCAGCACCTTCGCCAGCCGCGCCCCGCTGAAGCCGTGGCTGCGTCCCTCGATGGTGCCGCTGCGGATCTCGAAGCCGTTGTCGCGCAACGACTCGATGATCTCCGAAGCAACCTCGGCGTCTCCGAACTCACTGGTCAACTCCTCCAGGACGGTCATGGCCGGGGGAACCTCGATTCCAGCTCTCGCATCCTGATCTGGAAATCGCCCTTGTCCTGGTCGTGGTACCGCCGGAAGTACCAGGCCGGCAGTCGCGGCTGGAGCCGTCTCATCTGGTAGAGCGTGTCTTGGACCTGGCGTGCGAAGCAGGTCAACCCGTCCGGTGTGGTGATCACCGGTGACGTGGGGTCGTCGATGACCCCACGCACCAGCCCGAGGACGCGGAGCCTCTCCTGAATGCTCGTCATCTGCGTGCGGTACATCTCCAGGCACAGGAGCAGCAGGCCGAGCGAGGGAACGAACCACCCGGTGACCAGTCGGCTCAACGTCCCGCCAGTGGCGAGGGTCAGCAGGACACCCGCCGCGGACCACAGCACCAGTACGCCGAGCATCAGCTGAGCGAAGCGATGCCGGATCCGGGACCCCCAGGCCAGGTTCTGTTCCAAGCAGAAGAGCACGTCATAAGGCGCGGCGGCGTCCACCGAGAGGTAGTAGCCCCGCAGCCGGTCCTCAGCGCCGCGAAAGCGCCGACTGAGCCGGCTCACCTCGTCGTCGCCGATCCGGTTCCCGACCGCCACGCTGTTCCACGGCAGGCCGAGTACATCGGCGTCGAACATCTCCTGAAGAGTCGCGGCGATCCGCAGGTACCGCTCGGCCCAGGGTGCCATCACTCCCATGTAGAGCGCGGCCCACAGCGTGCCGCTGAGGGTGATGGCGGTGCCGTACCGCGAACCCGAGCCGGTCAGCAGGCCGGCAACGGCCAAGGCGACCGAGACTGTCAGACTCAGCGTCTGCGCGCGCTGGTTGCGGAGGTGTGCAACGACGATGGCCTTGAGCACGCGCATGGCCGCAGCGCTCTCCTGCCGGTCCGCGATGGGATGAGTGCTCGCCAACGTCCCTCCCCCGTATGCAGATCCACGTAGCGAGTCTCACACGTCTGGCAGCCCTGGCGGTACAGTCAGTCGTCCCCCGGTAACCGAATGTGTGCCCACCCCCTGCCGTCTGGGCAACGTCCGCAGCGGACACCAGGGGCATAGCTCACGCAGCTTAGGAGGACACTGCCGCCCTGGCATGGAGGGCGCCCGATCCGGCCGCATCTGCGCGCGGCGGGGCAGGAGCGTCGGCCGGCTGGGTCAACTGCCGTAAAGGGCTGGCAGATCGACCAGAAGAATGTCGTCGCGACGATTGGCCAGGTCGACCAGGTCGGGATAGAAGCCGTGCAGGGAGTACAGGGCCAGAGTGGTGGCAGCGGTGTCGTGCCCCTGATCTGCGAGCAGGCCGCGGATGCGTTCCAGGCGTTCCAGGTCCCCGGTCCCACGGCGCGCGGCGGTCGCCTTGGCTTCGCCCAGCAGCGCGATCCTCGCTCGGGGTGCCTGCGGGCGCTCACCCGCTGCCAGCGCGATGACATCGATCTCGTGCTTGGTCCGGGCGGCCTGGTCGGCAACCTCGGTGGTGCCGACCGGCCCGGGCAGCCCACCGGGAAGCAAGGTGTGCGCGTAGCGGCGAGTGAAATCTCGCACCAGATCCTCGAAGTGCGGCCCGAGGATTTTGGAGTTGAAGGTCGGGGCGGCCTGCTGCCAGACCTGCTCGGCGAAGCCTTGTTCCACGGCGGCGGCCTGGGGGAGGGTGATGAGCTGGTTGAAGCGGATGACGGGGTCGGCAAGGGTGATCACTGGGTGTTTGGAGCGGAGGATGTCCTGTTCCCGGCGGATGTAGCCGGTGGACTCCAGCACGCCCAGGGGGTGAGCGACGGCATTGCGCGGGCGCTCCAAGGCGGCACCGATCTTGCTGGGCGTGGTGGCGCCGTTCGCGATCGCGGTGAGGATGTCGTAGTACAGGGTGTGCTGCGTGATCCTTGGGTCCTCGCGCAGCAGATACTCGGTCTCGGTACGCGAATACACCGCTCGGCCGGGATCGAGGAGTGTTCGAGTGAGCCACGTGTCAAAGCCGTCGTCCGGATGCGGACGGCCAGCCACTGGTCGGTAGCCGGGTGCTCCGCCGAGGACCGCATGCACCTTCAGCGCGGTCAGCGGATCGGCGATCTGCCAGAAGTCCCGGCTGTCTCGGTAGTCGAAGGGGCCCAGTCGCAGATCGACCACGGCCCGGCCCCGCAGCGGCTTGGTTCCCGAGAGCAGTTCGTGCATGACGCTCATCGCCGAGCCGCACAGGATCAGCCGCGGCCCCGGCCCGGCACCACGCCGGGCGCCGCGCTGGCGTTCGTCGTAAAGCTGCTGAAGCAGTCCCGGGATCTCGGGCGAGTGCTGGAGCAGATAGGGCAACTCGTCGATCACCAGGAGCGGATGTTTCGAGCGGGACGTCACATCAAGGGCATTGGACAACACGTCATGCCAGTCGGTCAGGCGCAGACTGCCCGGCCTCAGACCGGCATGCGTAGCAACCGCGTCACTGAACCGTTGGATCGCGGGCAGCCGCCCCTCTTCCCGGACCGCCGTGACGTACAGACCTCCGACCTGCTCGGACAGAGCCTGCAGAAGGTACGACTTCCCATGCCGCCGCCGCCCCGACACAATGCCGAGCCGCATCGCCGGGTCCGCATCGGTGAGGAACTCCGCGAGCAGACCCCACTCCCGGTCCCGGTCGACCACATCGTCCGGCTTGGCCGGCAGTCCCTTCTTCACTCACCCTCCCGCATCCTCAGTACGACGCTTTTCGTCTAAGTCTACTTCGACCGAAAGCGTCGTACTAGGAATCATCCTGGCGATCAGGCGGCAGGCCCGAGAATGCCTGGTACCGCTCGTAGAGCGAGCCGGCGCCCGGGTTGTATGACCAACGTGTAACCAACAGCGGCCAGAAACAGGCAGAAACACCTGGCCAACGACTGGATCAGTCAATAGGCGAGGGCACTAGCCCAGACGTCAAAATGCCTGCTCAGAGCTTTGCTGCGTTTCCGACGGACCAGGGGTGGCGGCCCCGGCCGTTGCCCTAGGCGGCCCACGGATCGGCTCGCCCCGCCTTCTTGGCTCACTTCTTACGGTCACCTCGATGTGAACCCGTGCCGCTTTCGCCCGACTTGTCCGCACTTTGGGTCGCGCGGTAAGCCGCGGGGTGCCGGTCGTCGCCGAGGCGGGCTTCGGTGGTGGAGGTGGTCACTCCGGTTCTCCCGGTGTGCCGGGGGCCTCGGTCGTCGGGCGCCGGGCCGGTGCCAGGACGCGGGCGAGGCGTTCGAGGCCGCGGTGTGTGGCGGTGCGGACCGCGCCGGGGCGCTTGCCGAGGACGCGCGCGGCGGTGGGGCCGTCGAGGCCGACGATCACCCGCAGCAGCACCGCCTCCGCCTGGTCCGGGGGCAGGGAGCGCACCAGTGCGAGGGCGCGCGCGGTGGAAAGCGACTCCAGGGCCTGCTCAGGGGTGCTGTGCGGGGCCGCCCGGTCCAGCGCGTCCTGGTCGAGCGCGGTGGTCCGGGGCCGGGTGCGGAGGCGGCGCAGATGGTCCAGGGCCCGGTGCCGGGCGATGACCGCGGTCCAGCCGCGGAAGGCCGCCCCGTCGCCGCTGAACCGCCCGAGGTCCCGCGCTATCTCCAGCCAGGCATCGGCGGCCACGTCCTCCGCCTCCTCGCCGACCAGAGCGCGCAGATAGCCGAGCAGACCGGGCTGCACGATCCGGTAGGCGACCGCGAAGGCGCTCTCGTCGCCGTCCTGGGCCCGCGCGACGGCCGCGCCCAGCTCACCGTCCCGCGGCCGCCGGCCGCGGGGCTGCCCTCCCTGGCCCAAGACCGTCCCCGTCGTGCCGAGTTCATGGCCGCCGGCGCGTCCGCACGGTGCGACACGCTCCGGCCGTGTCTTTCGCCCTCCACGCTCCTCAGCGTCCGCCCGCACAGAAGTGTCACAGCGAACGCCCCGGCGGACGCGTCCCGGCGAACGGCCCGTCAGGTACCGGCGGACGACGACCGCCGCGCCCTCAGCCGTCCGCCGTCGCGTCCCGGCACAGCAGCCGCAGCGAGCCATGGCCCAGGAAGGAGCGCCGGGCCTCCTCCATCGGGTCCCAGAGCCGGCCGTCGGGGGTGCGCACCCAGTGCTCGCCGCCGGTCGCCCACCACTCGGCACCGGTGCGGCGGACGACCACCTCGCCCGCGTACGCGCCGAAGCCGCGCAGCACGCGGGCGACCGCCTCCATGGGCGCCCCCTCGCGCCGTATCTCCTCGATCAGGCGGTCCACCCGCCGCAGGCTGCGCGCCGAGTAGTCGAGCCGCACCCGGGCGCCCTCGCGCATGGTCGCGACCGCGTCCGCCGCCCAGCGCACGGGCTTCGCGGCGGCACGGGGCCTGGTCTCCCGCGCGGCCGTCCCGTCCGGGGCGGTCGCGGCGGCGGTCGTCGTATGAGCCCTCACCTGGGCTGTCACATGGGCGTTCACATAAGGAAGAGCGAGTGGGGCGGAGCTTTCGTCACCCTCTGAGGAAGCGTTTCGCCAACCGTCGCAGGACCGCCCCACCGCCACCGCACGACCGTCACACCCCGCTCTCCGCGCTGCCCCGCGCCCGCCGCGAGACCACCGCGCGCAGCACCCGGCGCCCCTCGCCCGACACGTCGAGCGCGCGGCGCAGGCCCTGCTTGCCGTGGCCTTCGAGGAGTTCGAGCACGGTGAGCTGGCGGCGCAGCTCGGCGGCGACGAGCGGCCCCGGCTCCTCGGTCCCGACGAGGTCCGGGGCGCCCTCGGCGGCGGGGTCGAGCAGCCGGTGGACGCGCAGGGAGACCTCGGAACAGGACTCGGCCCAGGGCCGTACCGCCTCGGCGGTGCGCCCGGCCGGGGCGGTGTCCAGCATGTGGGCGACGAGCCGCGCGGCCTCCGCGTGCGCGTCCCCGCCCGTCTCCTCCCCCTCGCCGAGACCGAGCAGCGCGCCCCGCGCCTTCTCCAGGGGAGCGTCCCAGTCCGACCCGTCGGCCAGGCTCCCCCACAGCGGGCGCAGCAGTTCCTCGTCGCCGCCGAGCAGGGGCAGGCACCGATCCAAACAGGCCAACCCACTGGCCGCGAGCCCCCGTTCGTCGGCCCGCGCGATCCGTTCCTCAAGGCTCATGAAGCCTCCCTGGTCTGGGCGCCGACCGGCACGGAGCCCGCACTTCCCCTTACTGCGTGCAACCGTGCGGAAGTGTCACAGCGGTCGAGTTTCAGCCAAAGACGGGCATGGCGGCGGGGCCCGCGAGAATCCTGGCCCGCTGCATCCGGGTCAGGTGTACGACGACCAGCACGGCGAGGATCGCGGCCGCGGCGTCCACCGCGTCGGAGAACAGCATCTGCCGGGCGGCATCGGCGAGTTCATCGGGGGCGTGGGCGTCGTCGTACTGCCGGCCGGCGAACCTGCCCAGGAGCAGGCTCAGCACCCACAGCGTCCACCAGGCGTTGACCGGGGTGGCCCGCACCCGGGCGCCCGGCGGGACGCTCGCCCGCCAGACGTCCACCACGACCCGGCGCGGCAGCCACAGGTTCCCGATCGGCACGAACCAGCCCCCGATGGCCCAGCCGCGCTTCATGCGGTGCCCCTGCGGCGCGAACACCTCGGCGTTCGTCCGCACCCGCCACAGCCAGCACAGGTAGACGGCGACGGTGGCCACCAGGGTGATCCCCTGCGCGACGCTCGCCGCGTTGTAGAACGTGTCGGCATGGTGGGCCCGGTCGATCATGCCCCGGCCGATGCCGCCGCCGATCATGTCCTGGGCGGCGTTCACCTCCATCTGGTCCGCGAGGCAGGCGAACAGGTCGGCGGCGGCGACCAGCCCCAGCAGGACGGCCGCGGCCAGGCCGAGCCCGGCGGGCGAGCGCGGCAGGTGGCCGTACGAAGGCGCCAGGGGCGGCGCGGGCTGGGGCGGGACGGGCATGGGCGTGGCCATGGTGTGGATTCCCCCGGGGTGCGAAACGGCGACCGGCGGGCCGCGCACGACATGCACGCACCCGCCGGGAATATGAACACTGGAAGATACGTCCGAAGATCACTCCGCGTCCACAGGGTTCACACAGTCCCGCCGGGGATCAGCCCAGCCGGTCCGCCAGGGCCGTGAAGTCCGTCCAGGACAGCGCGGGCGTGCCCGGGTCCCACAGCTTCTGGACGGTGGCCCGCAGCGGCATCCGGATGCCGGCCGCGACCTGGTCCGGCGTCTGCGCGTCCGGGAGGTCGCCCCACACGGCGAAGGAACCGCCGAGGATCTGGCCGTCGTACCGCGCCGGGACGGCGGCGGTGCCGCGCACCACCCGCGGGTTCCACTGCTCGTAGATCCGCCGGCCGGTCGGATAGACGAAGGTCTGCGGCTGGCCGAGCACGTAGTAGAGGAACTCGTCGTTGTAGTTGACGAGCTTGCGGCCCGCGCTCAGGTACTCCTCCGGCTGCCGGGCGCCGATCTCCTTGCCGGTCCAGTACGCGACCTGGAGATCGCCGGCGGGCGGCACGGCGGTGGAGCTGCGGTAGAAGCCGTCGTTCCAGGCGCGCAGGGTCCTGCCGTGGGCGCGGACGGTGGCGGCGCGGTCGTTCAGCCACCGGGTGGTGAGGTCGGCGACGTTGCCGTTCGCGCCGAACTTCTGCCGGGCGGCCGCGGCCAGCTGCGGATAGGCGGTCCGGGGGTCGCTCGCCATCAGCGCCTGGTACTCGTCGCCGCCGAGGTTCCACCGGCCGCCGGTGAACAGCCCCGCGTACTCGTTCAGCAGGTCGTCGACCAGCTTGGCCGAGCCGGGCTTGGAGATGTCGATGGCGCCCTTGGTCACCACGCCGTTGCCGTTGCGCAGCTTGAGGTCGGGGTGGGCGGCGAGGACCGCGCCCAGGTGTCCGGGCGAGTCGATCTCCGGTACGACGGTGATGTGCCGGCTGTCCGCCAGCGCCACGATCCGCTTGACCTGCGCCTTGGTGAGGTGGTCCGGGGAGACGATCTCCGGGTGGGTGCCGGACTCGATCCGGAACGCCTGGTCGTCGGAGAAGTGCAGCCCCAGCTCGTTGTACTTCAGATCCCCCAGCTCCCGTATCCGGTCCTCTATCCAGGACTCGGAGTACGGCTTGCGCGCGATGTCCAGCATGAAGCCGCGCACCGGCTTGGCCGGCTCGTCGCGTACGACGCCCTCCGGGGCCGTACCGCCCCCGTGCACCTCCTGCTTCAGGGTCCGGGTGCCGTAGAAGACCCCCGCCTGCCCCGGCCCCTCGATCTCGACCCGGCCGCCCCGGACGGTCATGGTGTACGACTCCTGGCCGCCGCCCCCGCCGCCCCCGCCGCCCAGGGACAGCCGCAGATCGCCCGTCCGGGTGTCGTTCCTCCGGCCCGCGTAGCTCATCCCCAGCTCGCCGGCTATCAGCCTGCCCTCGTCGGCGAGGCCCGCGTCGGCGATCACCACGCGGTCGCCGGGCCGCGGGCGCCAGCCGGGCCCGCGCGCCGGGGTGTGGGAGCGGACCGCCGGGATCGTCCGCGGCGCCGTGGACATCGGATACGACCGGGTGGGCGAGGGACTCGTCTCGGCGACGGCCGCCTGCCCGGCGGAGCCCTGGTCACCGCCGCCCGACGAGACCCACACCCCGATCCCCGTCCCGAGGGCGACGGCCCCGGCCACCGCGGCGGCCGCCGTCGTCCGCTTCCGCTTCACCTGTCGCGCCGACGCCCGGCGCCTGTGCTGGGTCACTCGCCCAACGTAAGGCCCTCCGCCGCTCGAACGGTCACCCGAGCGTTCGCAAACTCTCCCGTCCGGGTGAAATCCAGGCATCACGCGGACACAGAGTTACCACTCTCGATAACCTGACGACACACCTTTCACAGCACACCCCTGCCACACACGATCTGTGACGCGAGGACCCACGCTGCCCTCCCACCGCCTCCCACAGCTGCCCCGGCCCCTCGACGCCTTCAACGCGGCGTCCGCCACCGAGGCCCGGGCCCTCCTCCTGCACTGCCTGCACAGCCCGCGCTGGTCCCACCGCGTGGCGGCCCACCGCCCCTACCCCGACCTGGACGCCCTCCTGGCCGCGGCGGACGAGGCGGCGTACGACCTGCCGCCGGCGGACATCGCGGAGGCGCTGTCCCACGAGGCCCTGCCGGCACTGCCGGAGAACACGTACTCCGCGGCACTCGTGGCTCTCGACGCCGCCCACGCGGCCTACGAATCCAAATTCGGACATGTGTTCGTCATTTCGCTGGACGGCGTCCCGCCGCCCGAGAGCGCCGACTACGTCCTGGAAGCCATCCAGTCACGATCGGCGAACGATCCCGACGACGAACGCGAGATGGTCGCGGACGAACTCCGCCGCCTCGCAAGGGGCCGATTGGGCACGTATCTGAGGGGCGCGGGGTGCTGCGCGACCAGCCCGAACACCCCCGCACCCGGCAGATAAGGGGCAGAACCACCCCGGCAGCCGCCCCGGCTAGCCCAACCGCGTGCCAGTTTGATCACACAGGTAGGCCCCCCGTAAGCCTCGCCCCGCCACACCGATACCATGCTGGGGGCCGGTGGACCGTACCCGGCCGGGCCCGACCGACAGTGAAGCCGGCGCGGCCCTAGTCCCCGCTCCCGGAGGGTTCTTCCGTGCCGGCTGGAACGCTGTACCGCGGCCGGGAAGGAATGTGGTCCTGGGTGGCTCATCGAGTCACCGGCGTCCTCATCTTCTTCTTCCTGTTCGTTCACGTGCTGGACACCGCTCTCGTGCGTGTCTCCCCCGAGGCTTACGACAAGGTCGTGGCCACGTACAAGACGCCGATCGTCGCGTTGCTGGAGTACGGCCTCGTCGCCGCAATCCTCTTCCACGCGCTCAACGGTCTGCGCGTCATCGCCGTCGACTTCTGGTCGAAGGGCCCGCGCTACCAGAAGCAGATGTTCTGGACCGTGATGGGTGTCTGGATCGTGCTCATGCTCGGCGCGATCTACCCCGTGCTCGGCCACGCCGCTCGTGTTCTGTTCGGGAGCTGACGCCGATGTCTACCACTGAGACCACCGCCTCCGGGGTCGGCCCCGTCGAGGGTGCCGCCGTCTACAACGTGGACAACCCGGCCCCGCTGATCGAGGCTCCGCGCAAGCGGACCAAGAAGACCCCGAAGTCCACCCGCGGCAACTTCGAGCTGGCGGCGTGGCTGTTCATGCGCCTGTCCGGCATCGTGCTGGTCGTCCTCGTCATCGGCCACCTGGTCATCCAGCTGGTCCTGGACGGCGGCGTCTCCAAGGTCGGCTTCGCCTTCGTCGCCGGCCGCTGGGCCTCCCCCTGGTGGCAGATCTGGGACCTGGCCATGCTGTGGCTCGCGATGCTGCACGGCGCCAACGGCCTGCGCACGGTCATCAACGACTACGCCGAGCGGGCCGCGTCCCGCATGTGGCTGAAGGCCCTGCTGTACACCGCCACGGTGTGGACCATCCTGCTGGGCACGCTGGTGATCTTCACCTTCGACCCGAACATCCGCTAGGCACGGGGCTGCGAGAATCATGAAGATCCACAAGTACGACACCGTCATCGTCGGCGCCGGTGGCGCGGGCATGCGTGCCGCCATCGAGGCGACGAAGCGCAGCCGCACCGCGGTCCTGACCAAGCTCTACCCCACCCGCTCCCACACGGGCGCCGCGCAGGGCGGTATGGCCGCCGCGCTCGCCAACGTGGAGGAGGACAACTGGGAGTGGCACACCTTCGACACGATCAAGGGCGGCGACTACCTGGTCGACCAGGACGCCGCCGAGATCCTGGCGAAGGAGGCCATCGACGCGGTCCTCGACCTGGAGAAGATGGGCCTGCCGTTCAACCGGACGCCCAAGGGTGAGATCGACCAGCGCCGCTTCGGCGGTCACTCCCGCAACCACGGCGAGGCCCCGGTCCGCCGTGCCTGCTACGCGGCCGACCGCACCGGCCACATGATCCTTCAGACGCTGTACCAGAACTGCGTCAAGGAGGGCGTGGAGTTCTTCAACGAGTTCTACGTCCTGGACCAGCTGATCACCGAGGTCGACGGCGTCCGGAAGTCCGCCGGTGTCGTGGCCTACGAGCTGGCGACCGGCGAGATCCACGTCTTCCAGGCGAAGTCGGTCATCTACGCGTCCGGCGGCACCGGCAAGTTCTTCCGGGTGACCTCCAACGCGCACACCCTGACCGGTGACGGCCAGGCCGCCTGCTACCGCCGGGGCCTGCCGCTGGAGGACATGGAGTTCTTCCAGTTCCACCCGACCGGCATCTGGCGCATGGGCATCCTGCTCACCGAGGGTGCCCGCGGTGAGGGCGGCATCCTGCGCAACAAGGACGGCGAGCGCTTCATGGAGAAGTACGCTCCCGTCATGAAGGACCTGGCGTCCCGTGACGTCGTGTCCCGCTCCATCTACACGGAGATCCGCGAGGGCCGCGGCTGCGGTCCCGAGGGCGACCACGTGTACCTGGACCTCACCCACCTGCCGCCGGAGCAGCTGGACGCCAAGCTCCCGGACATCACCGAGTTCGCGCGCACCTACCTCGGTATCGAGCCGTACACGGACCCGATCCCGATCCAGCCGACCGCGCACTACGCGATGGGCGGCATCCCGACCAACGTCGAGGGTGAGGTCCTGGCGGACAACACCACCGTCGTGCCGGGTCTGTACGCGGCCGGCGAGGTCGCCTGCGTGTCGGTGCACGGCGCCAACCGCCTGGGCACCAACTCGCTGCTCGACATCAACGTCTTCGGGCGCCGCGCGGGCATCGCCGCCGCCGAGTACTCCCACACGGCCGACTTCGTCGAGCTGCCGGAGAACCCGGAGTCCCTGGTCGTCGAGCAGATCGAGCGGCTGCGCAACTCCACCGGCAACGAGCGGGTGGCCACGCTGCGCCGCGAGCTCCAGGAGACCATGGACGCCAACGTCATGGTGTTCCGCACCGAGCAGACGATCAAGACGGCGGTCGAGAAGATCGCCGAGCTGCGCGAGCGCTACAAGAACGTGTCCATCCAGGACAAGGGCAAGCGGTTCAACACGGACCTCCTGGAGGCCATCGAGCTGGGCAACCTGCTCGACCTGGCCGAGGTCATGGCCACGTCGGCCCTGGCCCGCAAGGAGTCCCGCGGCGGTCACTACCGCGAGGACTACCCGAACCGCGACGACGTCAACTTCATGCGCCACACCATGGCGTACCGCGAGGTGGGCGACGACGGCGCCGAGTCCATCCGTCTCGACTACAAGCCGGTCGTCCAGACCCGCTACCAGCCGATGGAGCGTAAGTACTGATGGCTACCCCTGTTCTGGACAAGGCGGACGCGGCCGGCCAGCCCGAGCCCGGCTTCGCCGACTCCCCCTACATCACGGTCACCTTCCGGATCCGCCGGTTCAACCCGGAGGTCTCGGCGGAGGCCGTCTGGGAAGACTTCCAGCTGGAGATCGACCCGAAGGAGCGTGTCCTCGACGGTCTCCACAAGATCAAGTGGGACGTCGACGGCACCCTCACGTTCCGCCGCTCCTGCGCGCACGGCATCTGCGGCTCGGACGCCATGCGGATCAACGGCAAGAACCGCCTTGCCTGCAAGACGCTGATCAAGGACATCAACCCCGAGAAGCCGATCACGGTCGAGCCCATCAAGGGCCTGACGGTCCTCAAGGACCTGGTCGTGGACATGGAGCCGTTCTTCCAGGCGTACCGGGACGTCATGCCGTTCCTGATCACCAAGGAGACGAACGAGCCGACGCGCGAGCGTCTGCAGTCCGCGGAGGACCGGGCGCGCTTCGACGACACCACCAAGTGCATCCTGTGCGCCGCGTGCACGTCGTCCTGCCCGGTGTTCTGGAACGACGGCCAGTACTTCGGCCCGGCCGCGATCGTCAACGCCCACCGCTTCATCTTCGACTCGCGTGACGAGGCCGGGGAGCAGCGTCTCGAGGTGCTGAACGACCGTGACGGCGTGTGGCGCTGCCGTACGACCTTCAACTGCACCGACGCGTGCCCGCGTGGCATCGAGGTCACCAAGGCGATCCAGGAAGTCAAGCGGGCGCTGATCACCCGCCGCTACTGACGCGACGCCTGGCGCGACACGAGGGCCGTTCCCCCGTTCGGGGGAACGGCCCTCGTCTTTGGGCGGCACCACCGGACGACGGTGCCGGCGTTCGGTCCGGAGACGTTCCCGGCGGTCATGGGGCAGGCCGACCACGCCCGCTCGCCGAGCAGCGGGTGAGCCGACGGCCCGGTCATCACGGAATACCGGGGGACGGCGCTCTAATCTGACGACATGTCAGGCGAAGAGTCGTACGAACTGCTCGGGTTCGACAACGTACTGCTCCCCGTCGGGGACCTCGCGGAGGCCGTCGGGTTCTACGAGCGGGCCGGGTTCGGGGTGGGGTTCCGGTTCGACGAGGCCGGGATCGCGCTGCTCACGGCGGGGAAGGAGACGCCGGGAATCCTGCTGCGGGTGGAGGAGGCGCTGGGCCATCGCAGTCCGCCGTGGCCCTCGCCGCGGCTGTGGCTGGAGGTGCCGGACGCGCGGGTGGCGGCGCGGCGGCTCGCGGCCGTGGGCATCGAGCCGGTGGACGAGGTGTTCCAGACGGCGACCGGCTGGACGGTGGAGATCGCCGACCCCTGGGGCAATGTGCTCGGGCTGACGGACTACACCCGGCGCCCGGAGTTGGGCCGCACAGGCTGAGCCGGGCGCCCGTACGGCACTCGTTAGGCTTCGTGGCGTGCCCGTGAAGAACGACGGTCCCGAGGCGGCCGGTACCCCCAGCAGCAAGTCCGAGCAGACCCGTGCGCTGATCCTGGAGACGGCCATGCGGCTGTTCCGGGAGCGGGGGTACGACAAGACCACCATGCGGGCGATCGCCCAGGAGGCGGGCGTCTCCGTCGGCAACGCGTACTACTACTTCGAGGGCAAGGAACACCTGATCCAGGGTTTCTACGACCGGATCGCGGCCGAGCACCGGCAGGCGGTCCGGGGCATCCTGGAGCGGGAGACGGACCTGGAGGCCCGGCTCGCGGGCGTCCTCACCGCCTGGCTGGACATCGCGCGGCCGTACCACGAGTTCGCGGTGCAGTTCTTCAAGAACGCCGCCGACCCGGACAGCCCGCTGAGCCCCTTCTCCCAGGAGAGCGAGCACGCGCGCGAACAGGCGATCCAGGTGCACCGGGAGGTGCTGACCGGCTCCAAAGCCAAGGTACCGGCCGAACTCCGGGACGTGCTGCCGGAGTTGATGTGGCTGGCCCAGATGGGCCTCATCATGTACTGGATCTTCGACCGCACCGAGCACCGCGAACGCAGCTACCGCCTGGCCCGCCGGGGCGCCCGCCTCACCTCCCGCGGTGTCACCCTCTCCCGGTTCCGCGTCCTGCGCCCGCTGGTCCTGGAGGTCCACGAACTGTTCACGGACTTCCTGCCGGGGATGACGAGGCTGCTGCCGACCCCGAGCCCGGCCCCGGGCACGGAGAGCCGGGACTGAACGGCGCGGGGCCGCCCCCTTCGGGGGACGGCCCGCGACGCGCCGGGGTCAGATCCAGTCCAGCCGCCACAGGCGGTACACGCCCGTGCCGTCCATCAGGTACTGGCCGCCGCCCACGTCCTCCGTGGTGACCGTGTACTCCTTGCGCTGCCACAGCGGGATCAGGGGGACGTCCTGGGCGATGGTGGACTGGATCTGCTGGAAGTCGGAGGCGGCCCGGCTCCGGTCGGCGAACTGCTGGCTGTTGCGGATGAGCTGGTCGACCGTCTTGTTGCTGTAGCCGGTGGCCATGGTGGAGCCGGTGCCGACCAGCGGCTGGCCGAAGGTGTCGGCGTCGGGGTAGTCCGCGACCCAGCCGACGGCCCAGGCGTCGAGCTTGCCCGCGGCCATCCGCTCCTGGAAGTCGGTCCACTCGTAGCCCTTGACGTCGACCTTGAACAGGCCGCCCGCCTCCAGCTGCTTCTTCAGCGCCGCGGCCTCCACCTCGCCGGGGCCCTGGCCCTTGCCGTAGGCGAAGGTGAAGTGGACCGGCAGGCTCACCCCGGCCTGGGTGAGCAGGGCGCGCGCCTTCTTCGCGCTCTGCGTCGGGTAGGCGTCGAAGAACGACGTGGTGTGGCCGGTGATGCCGGTCGGGATCAGCGAGTACAGCGGGTCGACCGTGCCCTGGTAGACCGTGGCCGCCAGCTGCTCCTGGTCGACCAGCCAGGCGACCGCCTGCCGCACCCGCACGTCGTGCAGCGGGGAGCCGGCCCGGGTGTTGAGGTACAGGTTGCGGGTCTCGGAGGAGTCGGACTCGGTCACCCGCTCCTTGGGGTCGCTCGGGTTCAGCCCGGCGAGCACGTCCGGCGGCAGCGTGCGCGAGGCCACGTCGACGTCCTTCGCCTTCCACGCCGCGTTCAGCTTCGCGGAGTCGCTGTAGTAACGCAGCTCGACCGGGCGGCCGGTGGAGCCGAGGTAGCCCTTGTACGTCGGGTTCGGCGCGAGCCGGGCCTGCTCGTCCTTGGTGTACGAGGTGAGCCGGTAGGGACCGGTGCCGTCGACCGCGGAGTCCTTGCGCAGCGACTTCGCCGGGTAGGTGTCCCGGTCCACGATCGCGCCCGCGCCGGTGGCGACCTTCAGCGGGAAGGTGGCGTCCGGCTCCGAGAGGTGGAAGGTGACGGTGCGCGGGTCGTCGGCGGTCACCGAGGAGAGGTCGGCGAGCAGCGAGGAGGGGCCGACGTCGGAGTTGATCCGCTTGACCCGGTCGAAGGAGAACTTCACGTCCTCGGCCGTCATCGCCCGCCCGCTGGGGAAGGTGATCCCCGTGCGCAGGGTGCACCGGTAGGTCTTGGTGTCGCTGCCGACGAAGGCGCAGCTCTTGGCCGCGTCCGGCACCGGCTGCACACCGTCCGGCTCGAAGGTCATCAGCGTCTGGAACACATTGCTGAACAGGGCCCAGGACCCCGCGTCATACGCGCCGGCCGGGTCGAGCGAGGTGACCGCGTCCGTGGTTCCGACCGTGATGGTCTTGTTCTTGTTCTCCTGTGACGGCAGCAGTTTCCAGCCGCCGATGCCCACGATCGCCAGCACGAGCAATGTCACGACAATCCGCATGCGAACAGATCGCACGGTGGTGCCCTCCCCAGACCCTTGTGAGGTCCTACCCCTGGTCAGCACAAATCCCGCCACTCCCCTGAGTGACGCGGCTCACCCAATCACACGTGTTTCGGCGTGGGAAGGGCTTTCTGACCAGTTGTGGAAGAACTTGCCCAAGACGTTGTCTCCGCCGGGAGTTCGCCGTGCCTTCACAGCGTCTCCACAGGTGGCGGGGGAGATTCCGGTCACATGGGCGACGGTTCCCGGCGCAGGGCCCGCAGGCCGCGCAACCCGATGACCCCGATGACCGTCCCCAATACGAAGGAGACGATCGCCAGCACCAGGTGCACCCAGAAGTAGGCGGTCGGCCGGCCGTCGTGGAAGGCAAGACCACTGCCGTCCTTGACCAGGTTCTTTACGAAAGTGACCCAGATGAACCAGCTCCACACCCCGAAGGCGAGCAGGAACCAGGAGACCGGGCGGCTGAGTTTCATACCTCCAGTATCCGGGGTGCGCTTTCGTGACAGGGGCTGGGGCCGGTCCGCCCGATCCGCCACGGGTACGTTCCCGGTCGTGCCCGCTCCCCCGAACACCGCCCGGCGCTCCCTGCTGACCGGCGCCGCGACGCTGCTGTCCCTCGCCGTCACCGCGCCCGCCGCCCTCGCCGCCCCGGCCGCCGGCACGGCCCCGGCCGCCACACCCCCGGCTCATATGTCGACGCTCGGCGGTGCCCGGCTCGGCGAGCCCGGCACCCAGGTGAACCTCGCGCCCGGTGTCCCGGTGCTGCCCAAGGAGCTGACCGCGCGCTCCTGGATCGTCTCCGACGCCCAGAGCGGCGAGGTGCTGGCCGCGCACAACGCGCACTGGGCGCTGCCCCCGGCGTCCACGATGAAGATGCTGTTCGCGGACACCCTGCTGCCCCGCTTCCCGCGCACGACGGCGCACAAGGTGGCCGCGGCGGACCTCGCCGGGATGGGCGAGGGCTCCAGCGTGGTCGGCATAAAGCCGGGCAGGACCTACAGCGTGCGCGACCTGTGGCTCGGGGTGTTCCTGCGCTCGGGCAACGACGCGGTGCACGTGCTGTCCGCGATGAACGGCGGTGTCGCCCAGACCGTCCAGGACATGCAGCGGCACGCGGACGAACTCCAGGCCCTGGACACCCATGTGGTCTCCCCCGACGGCTACGACGCGCCGCACCAGGTGTCCTCGGCGTACGACCTCACCCTGATCGCCCGCTCCGGGCTCCAGAAGAAGGACTTCCGGGACTACTGCTCCACGGTGAGCGCCGACTTCGACGGCCGGGAGATCCGCAACACCGACCGGCTGCTCAGCGGCGACACCGATGTGCCGGTCTACCAGGGCATCGCGGGCGTGAAGAACGGCAACACCACGCACGCGGGCGCCACCTTCACCGGGGTCGCCCAGCGCGGCAGGCAGGTGCTGCTCGTCACCGTGATGAACCCGCGGAAGCAGGAGCACAACGAGGTCTACAAGGAGACGGCGAAGCTGTTCGACTGGGGCTTCCAGGCAGCCGGCAAGGTCAGGAAGGTGGGCGACCTGGTGGGGCCGAGGAGTGCCGCCGGTACGGCGCCGAGCGGCTCGCCGGGGGCGTCGGCGCCCGCCGGGCAGGCGGGCTCCAGGCCGGTGGCGGCCGGGACCGGCGGTTCCCGCGGGATCGGCACCGCGTTCGCCGTCGCGGGCGGGCTGCTGGTGCTGCTGGCGGGCGGGGTGTTCCTGGTCAACCGCCGGTGGCCGCTGCCGGACCTGATGCGCCGTCGGTCACGGCCGTGACCTTCGCCGTCGCGCTCGGGGTGGCCGTCCAGGCGGCGCAGAACAGGACCAGTTTCGCGGTGAAGTTGATCCACAGCAGCAGCGCCACGGGAACCCCGAACGCGCCGTACATGCTCTTCGCGGCGACCCCCTGGATATAGCCGCTGAGCAGCAGTTTCAGCAGTTCGAAGCCGACCGCGCCGAGCAGTGCCGCGATCACCAGGCGGCGGCGCGTCGGCTCCACCCCGGGCAGCAGGGTCAGCACGTAGAGCAGGACGAGGAAGTCGGCGAGCACGGCGACGGCGAAGGCGGCGACGCGCAGCAGCGCGATGCCCCAGCCGTGCTGGCCGAGCCCCAGCTGGTCGGAGATCCGGCCGACGGCCGCCGAGGCGAGCGTGGACGCGGCGAGGGTGACGAGCAGGGCGCCGCCGAAGCCGATCAGGATCCCGGCGTCCTTCGCCTTGGCGACCAGCGGGTTCTGCTCCTGGTCCGCCAACTCCCAGACCGCGCGCAGGCAGTCCCGCACCTGGCCGACCCAGCCGACGCCGGTGAACAGCAGCAGGGCACCCGCGATGACACCGACGGTGCCCGCGTTGTGGACCAGCGTGGTGATGTCCAACTGCTGGGAGACGACCCCCGGGAACTGCTCGGCGACCTTGTGCTCGACATTGCGCTGCTGGGCCGGGCTGAGCGTGGCGGCGGTGATCGCGGCGGCCACGGTGAGCAGCGGGAACAGCGCCAGGAAACTGACGAACGTCATCGCCGCCGCCAGCCGGGACCACTTGACCCGGTCGAGCCGCTCGTACGCCCGCCATACGTGGGTGGCCGTCAGCCAGGTCACCAGCGGCCCGATGACGGGCAGTCTCTTGAGCCAGTCCATGATCCGTCCCTGCCCTGTGTGCGACGTCCCATGTCCGGGTACCCGCAACGGTTTGCGCACCGAAGCCCGTCCATCACACCTTCGAGTGATCTTCGACCCCACAAGGTGACGTTCGGGGACGAAGAGCGCACTTGCGGACGATACGGTCACGGGCATGCCTGTGAAGGACGCTCTCGCCCTGCCCCAGTCCCTGCTCGTCCTCGGCGGCACCTCCGAGATCGGGCTCGCCACCGCCCGCCGGCTGATCGCCCGCGGCGCCCGCACCGTATGGCTGGCCGGCCGCCCCTCCCCCGCGCTGGAGCAGGCCGCGAGGAGCCTGCGCGCGCTGGGCGCGGACACCCGCACGGTCGACTTCGACGCCCTCGACCCCGCCTCCCACGAGAGCGCGCTCGGCAAGGTCTTCGCCGAGGACGCCATCGACCTGGTGCTGCTCGCCTTCGGCGTCCTCGGCGACCAGGCCCACGACGAGCGGGCCCCGCTGCGCGCCGTGCACGTCGCCCAGACCAACTACACCGGGGCGGTCTCCGCCGCTCTGGTCGCCGCGAGCGGCCTCCAGGCCCAGGGCCACGGCTCGTTCGTCTTCCTGTCCGCCACCGCCGCCGAACGCGCCCGCCGCGTCGACTTCATCTACGGCTCCAGCAAGGCGGGCCTGGACACCTTCGCCCAGGGCCTCGGCGACGCGCTGTACGGCACAGGGGTGCGGGTGATGGTCGTACGCCCCGGGTTCGTGCGGACGCGGGCGACGGCGCACCGGCCCCGCGAGCCGTTCGCCACCACCCCGCAGGCGGTCGCCACCGCGATCGAACTGGGCCTGCGCCGGGGCGCGGAGACGGTGTGGGTGCCGGGGGTGCTGCGGCTGGTGACGGCCGCGCTGCGGCACGTCCCGCGCGCGCTGTTCCGCAGGCTGCCCCTCTAGGGCCGCCCTCGCGGAAGCGGGGCCCGAGGCCCTAGCGGCTGGCGATGGTCCCGCGGCCGATGCCGGCGGGGCCCGCCTGGGGAGGTACGACGGAGCCGCCGAAGGTGTACTCGCGCAGCTTGCGCCACACCCCGTCCGCGCCCTGCTCGTACAGCGCGAACCCGGTGCACGGCCATTCGGCCTCGAAGCCGGCCAGCTCGGCGAAGGCGCGGTCCATCGCCGCGTCCTCGATGCCGTGGGCCACGGTGACATGCGGGTGGTACGGGAACTGGAGCTCGCGGGCGCAGGGCCCGGCGCTCTCGCGGACCCGCTGCTGGAGCCGGGCGCAGTCCTCGGCGCCGCGCACGACCCGGATGTAGACCACCGGGGAGACGGGCCGGAAGGTGCCGGTGCCGTGCAGCCGCATCGGGAAGGGGCGGCCGGCGGCGGCCACCTCGCGCAGGTGGGCCCGCACGGCGGGCAGCGTGGCGCGCTCCACCTCGGTCGGCGGCAGCAGCGTGACATGGGTGGGGATGCCATGGGCCGCGGCGTCGCCGAAGCCAGCGCGCCGCTCCTGGAGCAGGCTGCCGTGAGGCTCCGGAACCGCGATCGACACGCCGATCGTTACGGTCCCCACGTCGTCTCCTGTCGTCGCGTCCGTCGTCTACTCGGCCGACTCGTACGGGCCTTCGGCTTCGACTGTACGGCCATGGGTGTCCCGTGGGCAGGCGCAACGGAAGTGATGTGCAGCGCTCTGCCCACAGGGACGTGCGAACGGTCGTGCGCCCTCGCGCCGGTTCCGTGCCTCCCGGCGCGGGCCGTGCCGTTCGGTGCCCCGGTCGGTGGACCGGCCGGGGCTTCGGTCAGTGCTTCGCCGGGAGGAAGCCGACGCGGTCGTACGCCTGCGCGAGGGTCTCGGCGGCGACGGCGCGGGCCTTCTCGGCACCCTTGGCGAGGATCGCGTCGAGGGTCTCGGCGTCGTCCAGGTACTGCTGGGTGCGCTCCCGGAACGGCGTCACGAACTCGACCATGACCTCGGCGAGGTCGGTCTTGAGCGCGCCGTACATCTTGCCCTCGTACTCCCGCTCCAGGTCGGCGATCGAGGTGCCGGTGAGGACGGAGTAGATGGTGAGCAGGTTGGAGACGCCCGGCTTGGCCTGCGCGTCGTAGCGGATGACGGTGTCGGTGTCGGTGACCGCGCTCTTGACCTTCTTGGCGGTGGTCTTCGGCTCGTCCAGGAGGTTGATCAGGCCCTTCGGCGTGGACGCCGACTTGCTCATCTTGATCGACGGGTCCTGGAGGTCGTAGATCTTCGCCGTCTCCTTGAGGATGTACGGCGCCGGGATCGTGAACGTCTGCCCGAAGCGGCCGTTGAAACGCTCGGCCAGGTCCCGGGTCAGCTCGATGTGCTGGCGCTGGTCCTCGCCCACCGGCACCTGGTTGGCCTGGTACAGCAGGATGTCCGCGACCTGGAGGATCGGGTACGTGAACAGGCCGACCGAGGCGCGCTCGGCGCCCTGCTTGGCGGACTTGTCCTTGAACTGGGTCATGCGGCTGGCCTCGCCGAAGCCGGTGAGGCAGTTCATCACCCAGGCCAGCTCGGCGTGCTCGGGCACATGGCTCTGCACGAACAGGGTGCAGCGCTCCGGGTCCAGTCCGGCGGCGAGGAGCTGGGCGGCGGCCAGGCGGGTGTTGGCCCGCAGCTCCTTGGGGTCCTGGGGCACGGTGATCGCGTGCAGGTCGACGACCATGTAGAAGGCGTCGTGGGTCTCCTGGAGGGATACCCACTGGCGGACGGCGCCGAGGTAGTTGCCGAGGTGGAACGAGCCGGCGGTGGGCTGGATACCGGAGAGCACGCGGGGCTTTTCAGCGGGGGCCATGCCGCCCATTCTCTCATCGGCCGAGGGTGGGATCGGCCCGGGAGGCGGGGGCGGTGCGGGAACGTCCCGGGAGGCGGGGGGCGGGGACGCCGGGGACTGCGGACCGCTGGTGACCGGTCGCGCAGTTCCCCGCGCCCCCGGGGCATGGCCCCCGACGGCGTCGATCAGCCCAGGTCGACTTCCGGGTAGAGCGGGAAGCCCGCGACCAGGTCGGTGGCGCGCTGGGCGATCTCCTCGGAGACCTTCTCGTCCAGGACGTGGGACGCCTTGCTCGGGGCGCCGGACTTGGTGGTGCCCGGTTCGGTGGCCGCGAGGACGCGGTCGATCAGTCCGGCCACCTCGTCCATCTCCGCCGTGCCCAGGCCGCGGGTGGTCAGGGCGGGCGTGCCGATGCGGATGCCGGAGGTGTACCAGGCGCCGTTGGGGTCGGCCGGGATGGCGTTGCGGTTGGTGACGATGCCGGAGTCGAGGAGGGCGGCCTCGGCCTGGCGGCCGGTGAGGCCGTAGGAGCCGGCGACGTCGATCAGGTTGAGGTGGTTGTCGGTGCCCCCGGTGACGAGGGTCGCGCCCCGCCGCGTCAGGCCCTCGGCCAGCGCCCGGGCGTTGTCCACGATGCGCTGCGCGTAGTCCTGGAACGCGGGCTGCCGGGCCTCGGCCAGGGCGACCGCCTTGGCGGCCATGACGTGCGGCAGCGGGCCGCCGAGGACCATCGGGCAGCCGCGGTCGACCTGGTCCTTGAGGGAGTCGTCGCACAGCACCATGCCGCCGCGCGGGCCGCGCAGCGACTTGTGGGTGGTGGTGGTGACGATCTGGGCGTGCGGGACCGGGTCGAAGTCGCCGGTGAGGACCTTGCCCGCGACGAGACCGGCGAAGTGGGCCATGTCGACCATGAGGGTCGCGCCGACCTCGTCGGCGATCTCGCGCATGATCCGGAAGTTCACCAGCCGGGGGTACGCCGAGTAGCCCGCCACGATGATCAGCGGCTTGAACTCGCGGGCCTGGGCGCGCAGCGCCTCGTAGTCGATGAGGCCGGTCGCGGGGTCGGTGCCGTAGGAGCGCTGGTCGAACATCTTGCCGGAGATGTTCGGGCGGAAGCCGTGGGTGAGGTGGCCGCCGGCGTCCAGGGACATGCCGAGCATCCGCTGGTTGCCGAACGCCTGGCGCAGCTCGGCCCAGTCCGCGTCGGAGAGGTCGTTGACCTGGCGGGCGCCGGTCTTCGCCAGGAAGGGGACCTCGACCCGGTCGGCGAGTACGGCCCAGAAGGCGACGAGGTTGGCGTCGATGCCGGAGTGCGGCTGGACGTAGGCGTGCCGGGCGCCGAAGAGCTCGCGGGCGTGCTCGGCGGCCAGGGACTCCACGGTGTCCACGTTGCGGCAGCCGGCGTAGAAGCGGCGGCCGACGGTGCCCTCGGCGTACTTGTCGCTGAACCAGTTGCCCATCGCGAGGAGGGTCGCCGGGGAGGCGTAGTTCTCGGAGGCGATCAGCTTGAGCATCGCGCGCTGGTCGGTGACCTCCTGGCCGATGGCGTCGGCGACCCGGGGCTCCACGGCGCGGATCACGTCGAGGGCGGCGCGGAAGGCGGTGGACTCGGTGGACAGGGGCTGCTCTGGCATGGGGACCTCCGGACGGGGTGCGTTTCGGCGTTCACGTTCGGCCCAGGCGCACGGCACTGTTTCCAGCAAGGCCGCTCCCCGATGGTCCGTCCCATCCCAGCGCGCCAGTCACGGCCCGTGGCTCAGCGTACCGGCCCGCCCGGAGGGCGGAGATCCGGCGTCCACCATGCGGGCGAGAGCGCGGACGGCCCGCTCAGTGGATGCGGACGGCTCCGTTCAGAGGATGACGTGCGGCAGGAAGCGCGCGTACCCGTCGGTGACGGGGCCCGACGACTCGCGGATGCCGAGGCCCGCGGGCTCGCCGTCGATGACCCAGGCGCCGAGGACGACGTGGTTGCCGTCGAAGGCGGGCAGCGGCGCGAGCCCCTGGTAGCAGCAGGGCTCGGGGCGGACGGCGGGCGGGCCGCCCGGCGGGTGCAGGGTGACGCCCTCGCCCTCGCGGCCCAGCAGGGGCTTGGCGGCGTAGCCGGTGGTGGCGGCGAGCTCGCGGGGGCCGTCGAGGTAGGAGGGCAGGAGGCTGGGGTGGCCGGGGTAGAGCTCCCACAGGACGGCCAGCAGGGCCTTGTTGCTCAGGAGCATCTTCCAGGCGGGCTCGATCCACAGGGTGCTGCCGGTGCCGCCGCCGTTGTCCAGGGTGTCCAGGACATGGCCGCCGAAGGCGTCGGTGGTGAGCCATTCCCAGGGGTAGAGCTTGAAGAGGGCGCGGATGAACCGCAGCCGGTTGTCCACGAACCGGCCGGAGAGGGTGTCCCAGCCGATCTCCTCCATGGCGAGCCAGTCGGTCTCCAGGCCCGCCTGCTCCGCGGTCTCCTTCAGATAGGCGACCGTCATCAGGTCCTCGCCCAGCTCGTCGGCGGCGGAGTGCGCGAAGTGCAGCGGGCTGCCGGGCGGGAGCAGCGCGGACTGCCTGCGCCAGGACTCCACCAGGCGTTCGTGCAGCGAGTTCCACTGGTCCGCGCCGGGGAAGCGGTCCTCCATCCAGAACCACTGCGGGGAGGCGGCCTCCACCAGGGAGGTGGGGGTGTCCGCGTTGTACTCCAGCAGCTTGGCGGGGCCGGTGCCGTCGTAGCGCAGGTCGAACCGGCCGTAGAAGGAGGGGAGTTCGGCGCGGCGGTGCCAGGACTCGGTGACCGCGGCGGCGACGGCGGGGTCGGTGATGCCGAGGTCGGCGAGGCGGCCCCGCTCCAC
The DNA here is from genome assembly GCF_009650765.1 of Streptomyces sp. SUK 48. NCBI lineage: Bacteria > Bacillati > Actinomycetota > Actinomycetes > Kitasatosporales > Streptomycetaceae > Streptomyces > Streptomyces sp. SUK 48. Next base: position 3,383,452 of record NZ_CP045740.1, read on the forward strand.
GAGGTGGCCGGCCGCCGCCAGGCACATGGCGTGCAGTTCGGCGACCGTCTCCTCCAGCGCCTCGACCTCGGGCAGCGAGAAGACGTAGTACGCGCTCTCGTCCCAGTAGGGGCGCAGGCTCCCGTCGGGATGGCGGGTGAGCGGGTAGATCAGGCCCTGTTCCTCGACGGTGCGCTGCCAGTCCGGGCGGGGGGTGATGGTACGGCGTTCCATACGGCGGTCCCGGTCAGCCGCCGGAGCTGCGCGAGCCGCCGCCGAAGCCGCCGCGGTGCACCCCGCCGGAGCCGGAGCCGTAGTGCGTCGAGGAGTGGTGGGTGGAGTGGCCCGAGCTGTGGCGGGGCTTGGTGAAGGAACCGCCGCTCACCCAGGAGCCCTTCTTCTTGCCGCCGTAGTACCAGGCGCCGTTGACCGCCGACTTGACCGCCTTGCAGTTCTTGTCGGAGACGACCTTGTAGCCCTTGGCGTACGTGTAGCTGCTCTGGTCCACGCAGCGCTTGTCCGGCTGGGACGAGCAGGCGGTGAGCGCGGCGGCCAGCAGGCCGACGCCGCCGAGGACCACCGCGCCGGAGCGCAGCCGTCGCCTGGTTTCGGCCATGTTCGTGTCTCCCCCGTGTGCGATGTGCGGTGCGGCAAGCCTAGAGACCGGTATGAGAACCGGCCAAGGGGGGTGAGCATGACAGGACGGTGGCGGGCCTCCTTTAGAGTCCCTTTGTGCTCTTTGGAATGGTGTGCGCCCTAGGCGCGGCGGTCTGTTTTGGTACCGCGACGGTGTTGCAGGCGGTGGCGGCGCGGCAGGCCGGTCCCGGTGGTGGCGGTGAGGCGGCGCTGCTGCTGCGGGCGTTGCGGCAGTGGCGGTACATCGCCGGGCTCGGGCTGGACGGGCTGGGGTTCCTGTTCCAGATCGTGGCGCTGCGCTCGCTGCCGATCTACGCGGTCGGCGCCGCCCTCGCGGCCAGCCTCGCGGTGACGGCGGTGGTCGCGGCGCGGCTGCTGGACGTGCGGCTGCGCGGTGTGGAGTGGGGCGCGGTGGGCGTGGTGTGCGCCGGGCTCGCGATGCTGGGCCTGGCCTCCGGCCCGGAGGGCGGCAAGGACGGGTCGGACACCCTGCGGTGGGTGATGCTCGCGGTGGCGCTCGGGCTGCTGCTGCTCGGGCTCGCGGGCGGGCGGCTGTCCGGTCCGGCGCGGGGGCTGGTGCTCGGGCTCGGCGCCGGGTGCGGGTTCGGGGTGGTCGAGGTGACGGTCCGGCTGATCGACAGCCTCGCGCCCACCGCGCTGCTCACCAACCCCGCGACGTACGCCCTGCTGATCGGTGGCGGTGCCGCGTTCATCCTGCTGACCTCGGCCCTCCAGCGCGGCTCGGTCACGACGGCGACGGCCGGGATGGTGCTCGGCGAGACGCTCGGCCCCGCCGCGATCGGCGTCGTCTGGCTCGGCGACCGCACCCGCGAGGGCATGGCCTGGCTGGCCGTCCTCGGCTTCGCGGTGGCGGTGGCCGGCGCCCTGGCCCTGGCCCGCTTCGGCGAGGCCCCGGAGGCGGAACCGGCGGAGCGGCCGTCACAGACCGCGCGGTAGGCCGCGGGCGAGCGCCCGGCCGGCGGGGGCGCCCGCTGAACAGGTCCCGGAAAAGCGGCGGACCGGCTGCGCCCCCCGCAGCGCAACCGGTCCGCGGACCATCCTGCGCCAACCGCCCGCCCGTGACCAGGAACCTCATTTTCCGGAACTGGATTTTCAGGAACGTAGACTTCCGATATTTTCCGGGCCGCCGGTGTGGCGGCCCGCGCCGAGAGGGAGTCGGGGATGGACAGGGAAGCCCTGCGGTCGCTGCTGCGGCACAAGCGCTCGCTGATCGACCCCACCGAGCTGGGCTGGCCCCGCCGCACCGGCCGCGGCCGCCGGTCCGCCGGGCTCTCCCAGGCCCAGGTGGCGCACGCGCTGTACGTCTCCGAGCGCACCTACGCACAGCTGGAGCGGGGCGACATGCCCTCCCCCGCGCCCGAGTTCCTCGACGCGGTCTCCACCGTGCTGCGCATGGCCGAGCCGGAGCGCGGCGCGCTGTACGTCTACGCGCTGGGCCACGAGCCGCCGGTCCCCATGAACCCCGAGGCCGGTACCCGGGTCGACCCGGCCTGGTTCACGGCCGTCCAGGGCGTGTCCGGCGTGCCCTGCTACGTCAACGACGTGGCGTGGAACCTCCTCGCCTGGAACGACGACTTCCTGCGCATGTTCCCCCGCGCCGAGGGCGCGGAGCCCGCGGTGCCCGAGCGGAACGTGATGCGCTGGATGCTGCTGCGCGAGGAGGCGCGCGAGCACCATCTGCTGGACTGGGCGGAGCGGTGGGCGGCGCCGGTCGCGGCCCAGCTGCGGGCGGCGGTGGCGGCCCACCCGGACAACCCCGATCTGCGGCAGCTGGACGCGGAGGTGAACGACGACCCCGTGGTGGGGCCCATCTACCGCCGCCACGACATCACCTATGTGCAGCAGGACGGGGACACCCGGCCGGTGCGGCACGCGGGACTCGCCGCCGCCGACGACGACCGGTGCTGCGCCCGGCACGCTCCCGCCGCGCGGGGCCTGGTGACCCTGTGCGCCGCGCAGCCGCTGGGTTCGCCGGGCGCCCGGTTCTTCTTCCTGGTCTTCCGCCCGGTCACCGGCTGACCCGCGGGCCGCTCCCTAGGGCAGCACCCTGCACAGCGCCTCCAGCGCCCCCGCCCACGCGCTGTCCGGCGGCGTCCCGTACCCCACCACCAGCGCGTCCACCGGCTCGGCGACGGCCTCGGGATGGCGGTGGAAGGAGAGTCCGTGCAGGGCGAGCCCCTGCCAGGCGGCGGCCTGGACGACGGAGGACTCGGTGCCCGGGGGCAGCCGCAGCAGCGCGTGCAGGCCCGCGGCGACCCCGGTGACCCGGACGCCGGGGGCGCGTTCGGCGACGGCCGCGGCGAGGGCGTCGCGGCGGCGCCGGTAGCGCGAGCGGGCGGCGCGGACCTGGCGGTCGTACGCCCCCGAGGTGAGGAACTCGGCGAGGGTGAGCTGTTCGAGGACGCCCACGGTGTCGGCGTGGCCCTTGGCCGTGAGCACCTCGCGGGTGAGGGCCGGCGGCAGGACCATCCAGCCCAGCCGGATGCCCGGGGCGAGGGATTTGCTGGCGGTGCCGAGGTAGACGACACGGTCGGGGTCGAGGCCCTGGAGGGCGCCGACGGGCTGGCGGTCGTAGCGGAACTCGCCGTCGTAGTCGTCCTCCAGGACGAGGGAGTCGGTGCGCCGCGCCCAGTCCACGACGGCCGCGCGCCGGTCGGGGTGCAGGGGCAGGCCCATCGGGAACTGGTGGGCGGGGGTGAGGAGTACGGCACCCTTGGAGGTCAACGGGCGCGGATCGGTGCCGAGTTCGTCCCAGGGCAGGGCGGGGGTCGCCAGACCCGCGGCCTCAAGGAGGCCCCAGTAGACGTCGAGGCCGTACGACTCGACGGCCACCGAGCGCGTCCCGCGGGCGCGCAGCACCGGGCCGAGGAGGCGCAGGGCGTGCGAGAAGCCCGCGGTGACGACCAGGTCGTCCGGGTCGCAGCGCACGCCCCGGACGCGGGCGAGATAGCCGGCGAGGGCGGTGCGCAGTTCGACGCGGCCGCGCGGATCGCCGTAGCCCAGGGCCTCGTTGGGGGCGGCGGTCAGGGCGCGGCGGGCGGCCCTCGCCCACTCGGCGCGCGGGAACGCGGCGAGGTCGGGGGTGCCGGGGACGAGGTTGTGGGCGGGCCGGGCCGGCACGCGGGGGCGGCGGGCGGGGCCGCTCGGCGGGACCACGGCGCGTTCGGCGACCCGGGTGCCGGAGCCCTGCCGGGCGGTGAGCCAGCCCTCGGCGACCAGGTCGGCGTACGCCTCGCCGACGGTGTTGCGGGCGACGCCGAGGTCGGCGGCGAGGCTCCGGGAGGAGGGCAGCCGGGTGCCGGGGGCGAGCCGGCCGGTGCGGACCGCCTCGCGCAGGGCATCGGTCAGCCCCCGGCGCAGCCCGCCCGGGCCGGCCGGTTCCAGATGCAGGTCGACGCCCAAAGTGGCCCACGATTCCGCCATGGAAATGGACCATACTCCTGGGCTGCCTCGCTTCTACGGTGGAGGCATGAACACGCACGAGAACACCGAGTACGCCATCGAGCACGCCCCCCGTCTGAACTGGAGCGAGCACGCTCCGGACGTCTACAAGGCGATGGTGCGGCTGGACATCGCCGCCCGGCAGGGGCTGGACGCGAAGCTGCTCGAACTGGTGAAGATCCGTGCCTCGCAGCTCAACCACTGCGCGTTCTGCCTGGACATGCACACCAAGGACGCGCTCGCGGCCGGGGAGAGCGTGGAGCGGATCATCCAGCTGAGCGCGTGGGAGGAGTCGCGGCACTTCTACACGGAGCGGGAGCTGGCGGCGATCGAGCTGACCGAGGCGATCACCGTGCTGACCGACGGTTTCGTGCCGGACGAGGTGTACGAGCGGGCCGCCAAGCAGTTCGAGGAGCCCGAGCTGGTCCGGCTGATCGCCGCGATCACGGTGATCAACGCCTGGAACCGGTTCGGCGTCAGCGCCCGGATGACCCCGGGCCACTACCAGCCCGGACAGCACGCGTGACCGGGACCGTGGAGGCGCTGCGCGCGCTGCACCGGGGGCGCCCCCAGGGAGATCCGCTGATCCTGCCCGGACCCTGGGACGCGGCCAGTGCGCGGGCCCTCGTGGAGGCGGGGTTCGAGGCGCTGGCCACGCCGAGCGCGGGGGTCGCCGCCGCGCTCGGGTACGCGGACGGCGAGACCCCGGCGGACGAGATGTTCGCGGCGATCGCCCGGATCACCCGCGCGGTGGACGTGCCGGTGACGGCGGACGTCGAGGGCGGGTACGGGCTCGCGCCGAAGGAGCTGGTGGAGCGGCTGCTGGAGGCGGGCGCCGTCGGCTGCAACATCGAGGACTCCGGCGGGGGTGCGCTCCGGGACCCGCGGGAGCACGCCGCGTACCTGGCCGAGTTCTGCGCGGCGGCCGGGGGGCGGATCTTCCTGAACGCCCGCGTCGATGTCTTCGTGCACGGGGACGGGGACCCCGAACGGGCCATCGCGCGGGCCGCGTCGTACGTCGCGGCGGGTGCCGAGTGCGTGTATCCGATCATGGCCCCGGCGGACGTACTGCCCCTGCTGCGGTCCGGGATCGAGGGCCCGCTGAACGCGCTGGCCCCGCTGACCCCGGACGGCCCCTCGCCCGCCGCGCTCGGCAAACTCGGGGCCACCCGGATCACGTTCGGCCCGCAGCTCCAGCGCAGGGCCGCGGCCGCGGCGGCCGAACTCGCCGCCGGGCTGCGTCAGTAGCGGCTCAGGACAGCCACTTCTTCCAGACGGACGGGTGGCTGTCCACCCACTTCTCCGCGGCCGCCTGCGGGGACATCTTGTCCTGGGCGATCAGCAGGGAGACCTCGTTCTGGTCGTCGGTGGTCCAGCGGAACTTCTTCAGGAAGTCCGCCGCCTTGCCGCCCGACTTGGCGAAGTCCGCGTTCAGGTACTTCTGGAGCGGGGTGCGCGGGTAGGCGCAGGCGATCTTCGCCGCGTCCGCGTCGCAGCCGTCCTTGTAGGGCGGCAGCTTCACCTCCGTCATCGGGACCTTCTTGAACAGCCACTGCGGTGAGTACCAGTACGTCAGGAAGGGCTTCTTCTCCTTGGCGAACTGCTTCATCTGGGTGATCTGCGCGGCCTCGGAACCGGCGAAGACGACCTGGTAGTTCAGCTTCAGGTTCTTCACCAGGGCCTTGTCATTGGTGACATAGGACGGGGAGCCGTCCATCAGCTGGCCCTTGCCGCCGCTCTCCGCGGTGCGGAAGAGGGAGGCGTACTTGTTCAGGTTGTGCCAGTCGGTGATGTCGGGGTGCTGCTTGACGAGGTACGTCGGCACGAACCAGCCGATGTGCCCGGTCACCCCGAGATCGCCGGCCCGGGTGATCGTCTTCTTGTCCTCGACGTAGCGCTTCTCCTGGTCGGGGTGGCCCCAGTCCTCCAGGAGGGCGTCCACCCGGCCCTGGCTCAGCGCGTCCCACGCGGGCACCTCGTCCACCTGCACGGTGTCGACGCGGTAGCCCAGCTTGTGCTCCAGCAGGTACTGGGCGACGGCCACATTGGACTCGGCGCCCACCCAGGACTGCACGGACAGCGTGACGCTCTTGCCGCCGCCGGTGTGCGCGAACGGGCTGGCCTGCTTGGTCATGTCGGCGGCGCCGCAGCCGGTGGTGAGCCCCAGCACGGCGAGCGCGACCGGGACCGTCGTACGCAGTCGGATCCGCATGTCAGGCTCCCTTCTTCGAGCGGCGCTCGGTCGGCTGGGTCACCCGGTCCAGCATCAGGCCCAGGCAGACGATGGCGGCACCGGCCACCAGACCGGTCGCCAGGTCGCCCTGGGCGAGGCCGAAGGCGACGTTGTAGCCGAGGGCGCCGCCGCCGACCAGACCGCCGATGATGACGACCGCGAGGACCAGGACCACGCCCTGGTTGACGGCGAGCAGCAACGCGCGGCGGGCGAGCGGCAGCTGGACCTGCCACAGCTGCTGCCGGCCGGTCGCGCCGAGCGAGCGCGCCGACTCCAGGGCGGCCGGATCGACCTGGCGCAGGCCCTGGGTGGTGATGCGCACGACGGCGGGCAGCGCGTAGACGACGGCCGCGGCGACGGCGGGGGCGCGGCCGACGCCGAACAGGGCGACGACCGGGATCAGGTACACGAACTGCGGCATCGTCTGGAAGACGTCGAGGACCGGGCGCAGGGCGCGCTCCACGCGGTCGCTGCGGGCCGCGGCGATGCCGGTGGCGAAGCCCAGCACCAGGGTGACGGCGACGGCGGCCAGCACCTGGGAGAGGGTGTCGAGGGAGGGCTCCCACACGCCGAGCACACCGATCGCGGCCATGGCGAGCACGGCGGTCAGCGCGGTGCGCCAGGTGCCGATCACCCAGGCGAGGGCGGCGACGATCAGCAGCAGCGACCACCAGGGCAGCCACTGGAGTCCGTCGCGGATCGGGTCCAGGACCCAGGTGGTGAAGTGGGCGGCCCAGTCGGCGGTGCCGCCGATGACCGGGACGCCGGAGTAGAGGTGGCCGGTCATCCAGTCGACGGCGCGGTTGACCGGGGCGGCGATCTGCACGCTCCAGCCGGTCGGCCAGTCGAGGGCGCCGAGCAGCCGGGCGGCGAGGGCGGCGGCCGCGGTGACGGCGAGCGCGTACGGCCAGCCGATCGTCCGGGGCCCGCGCTCCTCGGCGGCGCCGGCCGCGCCGGTCACCCGGTCCAGGACCACGGCGAGCAGCACGATCGGGATGCCGGCGGCGAGGGCCTGGCCGACGTCGACGGTGGACAGGGCCTGGTAGACGCGGTCACCGAGGCCGCCGGCGCCGATGACGGAGGCGATGACGGCCATGGACAGGGCCATCATGATCGTCTGGTTGAGGCCCAGCAGCAGTTCCTTGCGGGCCAGCGGGATACGGGCGGTCAGCAGCCGCTGGCGGCGGGTGGCACCGAGCGACTCCACGGCCTCCAGGACCTCGGGGTCGGCGCCGCGCAGGCCCAGCGCGGTGAGGCGGGCCATGGGCGGGGCGGCGTAGACGACGGTGGCGAGGACGGCCGCGGGGACGCCGATGCCGAAGACCAGGACGACGGGGAGGAGGTAGGCGAAGGCCGGGAGGACCTGCATCGTGTCCAGGACCGGGCGCAGGGCGCGGTCGAGGCGCGCGGACAGCCCGCCGGCGAGGCCGAGGGCGGCGCCGACGAGCACCGAGGCGACGACGGCGGCGACCATCAGCGCGAGGGTCTGCATCGTCGGTTCCCACATGCCGAGCACGCCGCAGGCGAGGAACGCGACGGCGGTCCCGGCGGCGAGGCGGGGGCCCGCCACCCGCCAGGCGACGAGGGCGCCCAGCGCGGTGACGCCCGGCCAGCCGAGGGCGAGGAGGGCGACGTAGACCGCGCGTACGGAAAGGACGACGGCGTTGCTGACGTAGCCGAAGAAGTAGAGGAACAGGGGGTGCGTGTCGCGGTTGTCGATGATCCAGTTGCTGGCGCTGGTCAGCGGCTTGGTGAGGCTGACCGTGAGGTGGTGCGGCCAGGCGTGGCCGTGCAGCACCGGGAGCAGGACGACCGTGATCAGGGCGAGCAGCAGAAGCTTGCCGACGGCTCTGTTGCGCAGGACGGCGGGGGTCCTGGTGCGCAGGGCGGGGACGGTGAGGGTAGCCATCAGACGGCCTCCGGGGTGGAGGCCGTGGAGGCCGCCGGGGTGGAGGCCGCCGGCTTCTTCGCCTGCGCGCGCTTGCGGGTCGCGGTGGCCGAGGCCGCCCGCGCCGGGCCCGCGGCGGTACGGCCGCTCGCGGCGGCGGGCGTGTTCTCCACACCCGCGACGACGCCCAGCAGCTGCTCGGAGTCGACGACGCCCAGGCACTTGCCGTGGTCCATCACGCGGGCCGGTTCACCGGCGCGGGCCACGGCCTCGATGGCCTCGGCGACCGTCGCGTCGGGGCGGACGGCGGGGCCGCTGCCGGTCTCGTCCGCGGAGGCGGCGGGGCGCATGGCCGTACGGGCCGTCAGCACCTGCTCGCGCGGCACGTCCCGGACGAACTCGCGGACGTAGTCGTCGGCCGGGGAGCCGACGATCTCCTCGGGGGTGCCGAGCTGGACGACCTGGCCGTCGCGCATCAGGGCGATGCGGTCGCCGAGCTTGAGGGCCTCGCTGAGGTCGTGGGTGATGAAGACCATCGTGCGGCCCTCCTCCTCGTGGAGGCGGGCGACCTCGTCCTGCATGTCGCGGCGGATGAGGGGGTCGAGGGCGCTGAACGGCTCGTCGAAGAGCAGCACCTCGGGGTCGACGGCGAGGGCGCGGGCGAGGCCGACGCGCTGGCGCTGGCCGCCGGAGAGCTGGCCGGGGCGGCGGTGCTCCATGCCCTCCAGGCCGACCTTGGCGACGATCTCGGCGGCGCGCTCGCGGCGCTCGGACCTGCCGACGCCCTGGATCTCCAGGCCGTAGGCGACGTTGTCGAGCACGGTGCGGTGCGGGAGCAGGCCGAAGTGCTGGAAGACCATGGCGGCGCGGTGCCGGCGCAGTTCGCGCAGCCGGGACTTGTCCATGGCGCGCACGTCCTCGCCGTCGATGGCGATGGTGCCCGCGGTCGGCTCGATCAGCCGGGTCAGGCAGCGCACGAGGGTGGACTTGCCGGAGCCGGACAGGCCCATCACCACGAAGACCTCGCCCTTGCGGACGTCGAAGGTGACATCGCGGACGGCGGCGGTGCAGCCGGTGCGGGCGCGCAGCTCGGCGGCGTCGAGGGCGCCGAGTTCGGGGTCGGCGGGGACGCGCTCGGGCTTGGGGCCGAAGACCTTCCACAGACCGGAGACCGAGAAGACGGGCGCGTCCTCCTGGGCGGTGGGGGGCTTGCGGGTGGGGACGCTGGGGGTGGTGGTACTCATCGGCGATCGCCTCCGATCAGATCGACGGCCTTCTCCCCGACCATCAGCACCCCGATCATGGGGTTGACGGCGGGAATGGTCGGGAAGACGGACGCGTCCGCGATGCGAATGCCGTCGAGACCACGGATCTTCAGCTCCGAGTCCACTACGGCGAGTTCGTCGTCGGCCGCGCCCATCCGGCACGTGCCGGCGGGGTGGTAGACGGTGTGGTGGGCCTTGCGCAGCAGCTCGCTGAGCTGCTCGTCGTCGGTGACCTCGGGGCCGGGGAAGACCTCGCGCTTCAGCCAGCCCGCGAAGGGCTCGGTCCGCGCGATCTCGCGGGCTATCTTCACGCCGTCGACGAGGGTCCGCGCGTCGTAGCCGTCCTCGTCGGTGAAGTACCGGAAGTCGAGGGCGGGCTTGGCCTCGGGGTCGGCACTGGTGAGGTAGAGGCGGCCCCGGGCCCGGGACTTGGGGATGTTGGGGGTCATCGACACGCCGTGCTCGGGGCGTTCGTAGCCGAGGCGCTCGGGGTTGTCGGTGAAGGGGATCTGGTAGAAGTGGAACATCAGGTCGGGGGCGTCCAGCGAGTCGTCCCGGCGCACGAACAGCGCGGCGTCGGAGTCCATCGCCGAGTTCTCCGGCAGCGGCCGGTTGGTCTCCCAGACGATCACCGACTCGGGGTGGTCCTGGAGGTTCTCGCCGACGCCCGGCAGGTCGTGCGCGACCGGGATGCCCAGTGCTTCGAGGTCGCGCTTCGGGCCGATGCCGGACAGCAGCAGCAGGCGCGGGGAGTCGACGGCGCCGGCGCAGACGACGACCTCCCGGCGGGCGCTGATCAGCTGCTCGGCACCGTCCTTGGTGCGCACGCGCACGCCGGTGGCGCGCTTGCCGTCCAGCTCCAGCTTGTACGCCCAGGTCTCCAGCAGCAGCGTGAGGTTGGGGCGGTCGCCGGCCTCGATGTGCGGGTGGAGGTAGGCGACGGAGGCGGAGGAGCGCTTGTTGTCCTCCGGGTGGTAGGCGAGGTCGAGGAAGCCGACGCCCTCGTGGAAGGGCTTGTCGTTGAAGCCGATCACCTCGGGGACGCCGATCGCGGTCTTCGTCGCGTCGATCCAGTCCTTGGCGACGGCGTTCTGGTCCTTGTCGGCGACGCGCACGATGTTGTTGCGCAGCCGGGCGTAGTACGCCTCCATCGGCACCGCGCCCCAGCCCTCGGCGCCGGCCCGCTCCCACTCGTCCCAGTCGGAGGGCAGCGGCTTGAAGGAGATCAGGGTGTTGTGCGAGGAGCAGCCGCCGAGGACCTTGGCGCGGCTGTGCAGGATGTGCGAATTGCCGTTCGGCTGCTCGACGGTGGTGTACTCGTAGTCGAGATCGCCGCCGAGCAGGCCCAGCCAGCGGCGCAGGGTGAGGACGTCCTCGCGGTCGATGTCGCTGGGGCCGCCCTCGATGACGGCGACGGTGACATCGGGGTCCTCGGTGAGGCGGGAGGCGATCACCGAGCCCGCCGTGCCGCCGCCGATGACGACGTAGTCGTAGACGTGGGGGGTGTGGGACATGGGGTGCTGCTCCAGGGGGTGTCGAGAGGTCTCGGGGCCCGGGCCCGCCGGGCGGAGTCGGATCAGCCGGCGAACCAGCGCACCGGCTTCGGCGCGAGGTTCTGGTAGACGTGCTTGGTCTCCCGGTACTCGGCGAGTCCGGCGGGGCCCAGCTCGCGGCCGGTGCCGCTCTTGCCGAAGCCGCCCCACTCCGCCTGCGGCAGGTAGGGGTGGAAGTCGTTGATCCAGACGGTGCCGTGGCGCAGCCGGGCCGCGACGCGCCGGGCCTTGCCGGGGTCGGTGGTCCACACGGCGCCGGCGAGGCCGTACTCGGTGTCGTTGGCGAGGCGGACGGCCTCGTCCTCGGTGGTGAAGGTCTCGACGGTGAGGACGGGTCCGAAGACCTCCTCGCGGACGACCTTCATCTCGCGGTGGCAGCCGTCGAGGACGGTCGGCTCGTAGAAGTAGCCGGACTCGGGCCGCTCGGGGCGGGTTCGGGCCGCTTGCCGCCGCAGCGCAGGATCGCGCCCTCGGCGAGCGCGGAGGCGACGTACGCCTCGGTCTTGGCGCGCTGCTGCTCGGAGACGAGCGGGCCGACCTCGACGCCGTCCTCGGTGCCGCGGCCGATCCTGATCTGCTGGGCGCGGCGGGCGAGTTCGGCGACGAAGCGTTCGCGCACCGACTCCTCGACGATGAGCCGGCCGCCGGCCGAGCAGACCTGGCCGCTGTGGATGAAGGCCGCGTTCAGCGCCTGGTCGACGGCGGTGTCGAAGCCCTCCTCGGTGGCGCAGGCGTCGGCGAAGACCACATTGGGGTTCTTGCCGCCGAGTTCGAGGGCGACCTTCTTCACGCTGGGCGCGGCGGCCTGGGCGACCTTGGTGCCGCTGACCAGTCCGCCGGTGAAGGACACCAGGTCGACGTCGGGGTGGTCGGCGAACCGGGCGCCGACGGTGTGGCCGGGACCGGTGACGATGTTGGCGACACCCGCGGGCAGTCCGGCCTCCGCCAGCAGCCCGACCAGCGCGACGGTGGTCATCGGGGTGATCTCGCTGGGCTTGATCACGAAGGTGTTGCCGGCCGCGAGCGCCGGGGCGATCTTCCAGCTGGCCTGGAGCAGCGGGTAGTTCCAGGGGGTGATCAGCGCGCAGACGCCGACCGGCTCGTGCACGACGACGCTGTGGATGTCGGGCGAGCCGGCGTCCACGACGCGGCCGGGGGCCTCGGCGGCCACCAGGTCGGCGAAGTAGCGGAAGGCGTCGGCGACACAGTCGATGTCGACGCGCCCCTCCTCCACGGTCTTGCCCGCGTCCTGGGCCTCGAGGCGGCCGAGCGCTTCGCGATCGCGTACGAGGAGGTCGGCGACGCGGCGCAGCAGGGCGGCGCGCTCGGCGACGGGGGTGCCCGGCCAGGGGCCGTGGTCGAACGCCTGCCGGGCCGCGGCCACGGCACGCTCGGCGTCCTTCTCGTCCCCCTCCGCGACCACGGCGAACGGCCGGGCGTCCGCGGGGTCGAGGATCTCCCGGGTCGCCCCGGAGATCGCCGTCAGCCACTCGCCTCCCGCGTGGATGGTCGCCTGGTTCTGTCCTGCCGTGCTTTCCGCCATGATCGGTGTTGCCTTCCGTTACTGTTCGACGCCCCTGTGTCATGCAAAGGGCCGGCTCAGGGACCGTGGCCCCCTGCCCCGGAGCTCCCTTTGCATGCGGAATCGGGCATCGAAAGTGCGCGGCGTCACTAAAAAGACGGCTAAAAGCGCACGGAAACGGTCTATCCCGGGCGCTGCGTTCGGTTCATCGGACCGGTACAGCCCGTGGCGGCGGGCCCGGCGCCCCGCTCCATCAGCTCGCGGACCCGCTCGCGCAGCCAGGCGTGGGCCGGGTCGGCGTCGTGGCGGGGGTGCCAGGCGAAGCCGACCGGGGCGGCCGGGAGCCGCAGCGGGATCTCGAAGACGGTCAGCCCGAGAGGCTCGGCGAGCGGGCGGGCCCAGGGGCTGATCAGGCCGATGAGATCGGTCTCGCGCAGCACGAACAGCGACGCCGGGTAGGTGCCGACGCTGCCCACCACCCGTCTGCTCAGCCCCAGCCCGGCCAGCGCCTCGTCGACCGGGCCGCGCAGCCGGCCGCGCCGGGACACGATGAGGTGACCGGCCGCCGAGGCGAACCGTTCGGGGGTCAACTCCCCTTCCAGCAAAGGGTGTCCGGAGCGTACGACACCGAGCATGCGGTCCTCGTAGACCGTCTCCTGGCGCACCTCGGGGTCGGTGGTGTCGATCACCCCGATCTCCAGGTCGGCGGTGCCCTGGCGCAGGAACGGGGCGTCGATGTGGCTCTCGGACAGAAAGCGCAGCCGGATGCCGGGGGCCTCGCGCGCGGCGCGGGCGAGGAGGGCGGCGCCATGGGTGGCCACGATGGCGTCGTGGCCGAGGATCGCGAAGGTACGGCTCACCGTGCGCAGGTCGGTGTCCCGGCCGGGCGCGAACAGGGCGCGCGCCCGCTCCACCACGGCGCTCACCTCGGCCCGGACGGCCAGGGCGTGCGGGGTCGGCACCATCTGCCGGCCGGCCCGCACCAGGACGGGATCGCCGAGCGCCTTGCGGATGCGGCCGAGGGTGCGGCTCATGGCCGGCTCGGACAGATGCAGCCGGCGCGCCGCGCCCCGCACGCTCTGCTCCTCCAGGAGCACGTCCAGCGCGACCAGCAGATTCAGGTCGAGGCCAGTTGATTGCGTCATGCGCATTCATTCCTTGCATAAGTTGCACTGGAGTGCAGGTCAGGATCGAGCCTACGGTGAGCGTGCATCCCTTTCACCGTCCAGCTCCCGGGAGGAGCCGTGCCCTCGCACGCCCTGAAACGCCCCGCCCTGCTCGCCCTGTGCGCCTGTGTCCTGGTCGCGCAGAGCATGGTGGCGGCGATCAACCTGCTGATACCGCAGCTGGGTTCGTCCGCGCTGCACCCCTCGCACGCCGAGATCCTGTGGACGGTCGACGCCTATGTCATCGTCTTCGCCGGACTGCTGATCCCCGCCGGGGCGCTCGGCGACCGGCACGGGCGCAAGGGGGCGCTGCTCGCCGGGCTCGCGCTGTTCGCGGCGGGCGCCGCGACCAGTGCCCTGGCGGGGGCGCCGCTCGTGCTGATCGTGGGCCGGGGGCTGTCCGGCGCGGGCGCCGCGCTGATCACCCCGGCCACGCTGTCCCTGCTGATGCGGCTGGCGGCGCCCGCGCAGCGGCTCGGCGCGATGGCCGCGTGGACGCTGTCGATCGGGCTCGGCGGGGCCGCGGGCAATCTCGGCGGCGGGCTCGCGGGTCAGTTCCTCGGCTGGCGGGCGCTGTTCTGGGCCATGGTGCCGCTCGCGGCGCTGCTGATCGCGGTGGTGGCACGCGTCGTCCCGCGCACCGAGCGCGCGACCGCGGGCCACACCGATCCGCTCGGCGCGGTGCTGCTGGTCGCGGGGCTGGTGGCCGTGCTCTTCGGGATCATCGAGGGGCCGTCGTACGGCTGGCTGTCGGCGCGGATCGCCGGCGCGTTCGGCGCAGGAGTGGTGCTGGTGGCGGCGTTCACGGTGCACGCGCTGCGCGCCCGGGGCCCGCTGTTCGACCCGCGGGTCTTCGCCTCGCCCCGGCTGCGGGCGGCGTCCCTCGGCACGGCGACCGCGTTCTTCGGCCTCTTCTCCCTGTTCTTCGTCAACTCCCAGTACCTGCAAGAGGTCAAGGGGTACGGTCCCGCCGTCACCGGGGTGGCGATCATGCCGCTGGTGATCGGGATGACGGGGGCGCAGATCCTGGCCAAGCGCTGGTCCGACCACCCCCGCACCCTCGTCGGCACCGGGCTCGCGCTCATCGGCCTCGGCCTGCTCGGCGCGTCCACGGCGTCCGGGTCGACGCCGTACGGGCTCTTCGTCTGCTGGCTCCTGGTCATCTCCACCGGCGCGGGCCTGTCCATGCCGCCCCTGACCATGGGCGTCGTCACGTCCCTCCCGCCGCACCAGGCGGGGCTGGGCTCGGGCCTCGGCACGACGGCCCGGGAGACGGGCGCGGCCCTCGGCGTCGCCGTGACCGGCACGGTGCTCTCGGGCCATGCCGGCCTGCTCCAGGGAATGGGGCCGGCGTTGCGGGTGGTGGGAGTGGTGGTGCTGGTGGCCACGGCGCTGGTGGTGCGGGGATACGGCCTGCGCACGGCCTCGTCGGCGCCGTCGGCCCCGTCGGCCCCGTCGGCCCCGGAGAAGGTGCCGACGGGCGCGGGTCGTTGACCACCTGCGAGGCGCCCGCACAGGCGTGGGCCCCGCTCCGGAAGAGAACCGGAGCGGGGCCCACGTGGCTTTGCCGCTGAACCGCCGGAGGCGAAGGTCAGAGCAGACCGAGCGCGCGGACCGCCTCGCGCTCCTCGGAGAGCTCCTGGACGGACGCGTCGATGCGGGCGCGGGAGAACTCGTTGATGTCCAGGCCCTGCACGATCTCGTACGTGCCGTCCTTCGTGGTGACGGGGAAGGAGGAGATCAGGCCCTCCGGCACACCGTACGAACCGTCGGACGGGATGCCCATGGACGTCCAGTCGCCCTCGGCCGTGCCGTTGACCCAGGTGTGCACGTGGTCGATCGCGGCGTTCGCGGCGGACGCCGCCGACGACGCGCCACGGGCCTCGATGATCGCCGCACCGCGCTTGGCGACGGTCGGGATGAAGTCCTCGGCCAGCCACTTCTCGTCGGACACGACCTCGGCCGCGTTCTTGCCGCCGACCGTCGCGTGGAAGATGTCCGGGTACTGCGTGGCGGAGTGGTTGCCCCAGATCGTCAGCCGCTTGATGTCGGCGACGGTCGAGCCCGTCTTCTTCGCCAGCTGCGTCAGCGCCCGGTTGTGGTCCAGACGGGTCATCGCGGTGAACCGCTCGGCCGGTACGTCCGGCGCCGCCGCCTGCGCGATCAGCGCGTTCGTGTTGGCCGGGTTGCCGACGACCAGGACCTTGATGTCGTCCGCGGCGTGGTCGTTGATGGCCTTGCCCTGCGGCTTGAAGATGCCGCCGTTGGCCTCCAGCAGGTCACCGCGCTCCATGCCCTTGGTGCGCGGGCGGGCGCCGACCAGCAGGGCCACGTTGGCACCGTCGAAGGCGACGTTCGGGTCGTCGGAGATGTCGATGCCCTGGAGCAGCGGGAAGGCGCAGTCGTCCAGCTCCATGGCCGTGCCCTCGGCGGCCTTGAGCGCCGGGGTGATCTCCAGGAGGCGCAGGCGGACCGGCACGTCCGCGCCGAGCAGCTGGCCGGAGGCGATGCGGAAGAGCAGGGCGTAACCGATCTGGCCGGCCGCGCCGGTGACGGTGACGTTCACGGGAGTGCGGGTCATGGCGTTCTCCGTATGACAGCTGGCGGTGGGGCGTCCCTGCCCCGGGCGGATGATCGATCTCTTGGCATCAAGAGAGATCCAGCGGTCAGGCTATCGCGCATCCGGCATGCGAGACGTGCGGGGCCCTGTGGCTCACCCCACAGAAGATCGCGCGGGGACGGAAAGGACAGGAAAGAGGCGGCCGTCCGTCCGGAGAGGGTGGACGGAAACGGCCGCCGGTGGGGGTACCGGCGCACCGGTCTCCCGTGGGGGGTACCGGTTCGCCTGCCCAAGATCCGCCCGGGCATGCCTGCCGATCAGGAATTCATCCGTTCGGCTTCACCGCGTGCAGCCCGTACGGCCCGACGCGAGCGTGGCGCACGCCCTCGCCCGGGCCGGATCCGGCACGGCGATCATCGGGGTGTAGGCGATGGTGTCGCCCGCCTCGGTGGCCTCCCCGGACTCGCGGTCCTTGCCCCGCGCCCCGGTGACGTCGACCTTGTCACCGGGCACCGCGCCGGTGATGCGGCCCCACGCGGCGCCGCAGACCTTGCTGTAGCGGACCTCCAGGACGGTGGTGCCGAGGGTGACGGTCTGGGCGGTGGTCACCTGGTCGCCGCTGCATCCCATCGACTCGGCGTCCTTGCCCGCGCAGTCCGCGCCGGAGCACTTCACCCCGGGCGGCAGGCTCGCCCGCGGACTCGCGCTCCGGGCGGGCTTCTTGGCCGCCGCCTCGTGCGTGCCGCCGCCGTGGTCCCCGGTGAGGTAGAAGACGCCGAGGATGAGCAGCAGGACGGTGACGAACCCGCCGAGGAACATCAGCACCGGCTGCCGGTACCCGGGCTTGGGGTCAGGGGCGGGATCGGGGGCGGACGTGGGCGCGGGAGCGGAGGGCGGTACGGCGTCGGAGCCCTGAGTGCCCTGGGGGTCCTGAGGACTCCGAGTGCCCTGAGTGCCCTGAGGACTCCGGGGGTTCTCCGGCTCCGGCTCGCCCGGGACCCGCGCCGGCTCCGGCCACGCACCCGGCCGGCCGCTCGCCCGCGAGGGCCCCTGATACCCGGCCAGCCCCCACGAGTTGCCGCCGGACGAGTCGGCCGTCGCACCCCCGGCGCCCTGACCGCCCTGGGTGCCCTGGGTGCCCTGGGTGCCCTGGGTGCCTTGGCCGCCCTCGGTGTTCCCGCGCTCCTCCGTGTCCCCGCGCCGCTCCGCCGCCCCGGCCGTCGGCTGCGCCGGAACCTTCGGGACGGCGAGCGTGCCGCCCTCGGTCCGGTGTTCCCGTGCCACGTATTCGTGCCCCAACTCCGCCCGGCTCCAGGCCCGTTCGGCCAGCTCCCACATCGTGATGATCGGCACCGGGCTGGTCCCCGCCGCCTCCGCCAGCGCGACGGCCGCGCCCTTGGGGGCGAGGCGCCGTCCGGCGAGGTAGTCCGCCCAGGACGTCCTGCCGTAGCCCGTGCGGTCGGCCAGGGCCGCGTCACCGAGCCCGCCGAGGTCCACGAGCCACCGCAGCTGACTGACGAACTCCTTGATCTCCGGGTCGAGTTCGTTCGGCAAGGTCTTCCAACGAGGCATGGTCTCCCCCCTCATCCCCACTTTCGTACCGGACGGTCACCGTTCAGCGGAACGGTCACTTCCGTGCCACAGCGCGAACACAGCCGTTGTTCAGGCCGTTCGCCAGGCGCCAGGGTGTGTCGGGCGGCGGTTCGTCCCTCATCGGGGGTGGGGACGAACCGCCGTACCATCGCCCCTATTTGGTCATCGTGAAGTGCAGCGTGTTGCTCACGAACGGGATCTCCAGCAGGGGATGCGGCTGGGCCATCAGGGCCAGCAGGACGATCGCCAGACCGAGGACGCCGTAGGTGCTGATGTCGGTGAAGCGGGAGCGGACCGCGAGCATGCCGACGCCGGGCAGCATCCAGCGCAGCACCGCGCCGGCCAGCAGCGCGGCGCCGATCAGCAGGGTGCCGACCCGGAACACGTCGAACGCGGTCAGCAGCAGGCCGAGCGCGACCGTGCCCAGCACCACCAGCAGGGGCCACTGCCGGGCGGGCGCGGGGGCGTCACGGGGCGCGGCCCGGCCGCCGCCCTCCGGCCGTGCGGTGTCCCGGGTGAACAACGGGAAGCGGCGGGTGACCCGCCGCGGGCGCCCCTCGGCGTCGGGGGCGCTGATCGCGTCGCGGACGGTCTCCTCGCCGTCCCGCGTGTCCTCAGCCGGCACTGCGCTCCGCCGCCTCGACCACGTTGACCAGCAGCTGGGCCCGGGTCATCGGGCCGACACCGCCGGGGTTGGGGGAGATGAAACCGGCCACCCCGGTCACGTCCGGGTGGACGTCGCCGACGATCTTGCCCTCGGCGTTGCGGGAGACGCCCACGTCCAGGACGGCCGCGCCCGGCTTGATGTCCTCGGCGCGGATCAGGTGCGGGGAGCCGGCCGCGGCCACGACGATGTCGGCCCGCTTGAGGTGGGCGGACAGATCGCGGGTGCCGGTGTGGCACTGGGTCACGGTGGCGTTCTCGCTGCGGCGGGTGAGCAGCAGCGGCATCGGGCGCCCGATGGTGACGCCCCGGCCGACGACCACGACCTCGGCGCCCTTGATCTCCACGCCGTAGCGGCGCAGCAGGGTGAGGATGCCGTTGGGGGTGCAGGGCAGCGGGGCGGGCTCGTTGAGGACCAGGCGCCCGAGGTTCATCGGGTGCAGGCCGTCCGCGTCCTTGGCCGGGTCCATCAGCTCCAGGATGCGGTTCTCGTCGATGCCCTTGGGCAGCGGCAGCTGGACGATGTAGCCGGTGCAGGCCGGGTCCTCGTTCAGCTCGCGGACGACCGCCTCGATCTCCTCCTGGGTGGCCGTGGCCGGCAGCTCGCGCTGGATGGAGGCGAGGCCCACCTCCGCGCAGTCGCGGTGCTTGCCCGCGACGTACTTGCGGCTGCCGGGGTCGTCCCCGACCAGGATCGTGCCGAGTCCGGGCGTGACGCCCTTCTCCTTCAGCGCCGCCACGCGGGCGGTCAGATCGGACTTGATCGCGGCTGCGGTGGCCTTGCCATCGAGAATCTGGGCGGTCATACCCCCATCCTCCAGGATGACCGCCCCGGGGTTCCAATCCGGGGCCGTATCGGGGTCCGCGTCCGGGTCCGCGTCCAGGTCCGTACCGGGGTCCTCATCAGGGTCGGGCGCGTGTCAGGGCACATGTCCGGGTGATCACCGATGTTGCACTTGCACAACACCCGGGGATTCCGGCTGGACAAGTCAGTATCTGGTCAAGAACCATGAACGCACAGTGCAGCGGGCAGCTCATCGGGGGACGGACCGCATCTGTAGAAACTCTCCTCCGTGCAGTGCCGCGCCTCGTCCCCGCACTCGCTCGAACAACGGAGGAAGACCAACCATGAGCTACGGCGACCCGAACAACCCCTACGGCGCTCCCCAGGGGCAGCAGCCGCAGCAGCCCGGGTACGGCTACCCGGCCGCGCCGCCGGTCCAGCAGTCGTACGCCGCCGCCCCGATGACCGCCATGCCGGGCAAGGTCAACTCGGCCCGCGTGATGCTGTGGGTGATCGTCGCCCTCCAGGTCATCGGCGTGGGCCTCTTCGCCTTCTCCGCCGTGGCCGTCAACAAGGCCAAGCACGACAACTCCGTGCCGGGCCTCGCCGACTACCCGGTGGGCGTGCTGTGGGCCTTCGTGGTGCTCGCGCTCGCCTGGCTGGTGTGGGCGGTCGTGCTGGCCACGAAGTTCTCCTCCGGCGGCAACAACCTGCGCGTCACGACGCTGGTGTTCGGCATCCTGACCGCGGTGCTCGGCGTCTACCCGTTCCTCGTCGTCGTGGGCATCTTCCACATCGTGCTGGGCATCCTGATCGCCTGCTTCGTCGGCGGTGCCGACGGCAAGGCGTGGTTCGGCCGCCCGCGTTACTGAGCGAGGCCGCGGCGCGAGCGTTTCGCGCCATTCGGCATCCGGGGCCGTGTCTCACCCTTCCAGGGGGACACGGCCCCCGTGCGTCGCCCTACTCTGGGAGAAGCCGTCAGGCACGGGGAGACGCACCTTGTACAGCATCATCGTCGTACCTCCGCCGACCACGGAGGACCGGCAGCAGCGCGGCCAGATTCGCCTCGCCCCCGGCGAGCGCCTCCGCTTCGGGCGGGCGCCCGGGAACGATCTGCCGATCCCGCACGAGGGAGTCTCGCGCCGGGCCGGTGAACTCGGCGCCCAGGGCGCGTTCTGGACGCTGAGCAACCTGTCCGCGCACCAGACGTACGTCGTGGAGAACCCGGAGGGCGCGGGCGAGCACATCAAGGTCGGTCCGGGCCGGCTGGACGCGCCGGTGCCCTTCGAGTTCTCCCGGATCGTGCTGCCCGCGGGCGGCGATCTGCTCGCCGTCGAGGTGTGGGCGCCGCGCCACGACTATCTGCGCGACGGCTGCGGGACCGACGGCGACACCACCGCCCCGGCCTTCTCCGTCGACCGCACCAAGCGCTACTTCGCCGTGCTGGCCGCCCTGTGCGAGCCCCGGCTGCGCGGCAACCCGCACGCCCCGCCGCCCACCGTCGACCAGGTCGTGGACCGGCTCGCGCCCTCCTGGCCGGCCGCCTCGCGCACCTCGGTGCAGTGGAACATCGACTACCTCGCGGTGAAACTGCGGCTCAAACCCGGCCCGGAGACAGCGGATCCGGGCCCCCGGCTGAACGGCAAGAAGGAGTCGCTGGTCTCGCTGGCGCTCCGCTTCGACCTGGTGCGCGAGGACGACCTGATCGTGCTGTCGGGCACCGGACCGGACACAGGGCCCGGGTCCGGGTCGGAGTCCGGGTCCGGGGCCGCGCGCCGGACCGCCCGGTGACCGAGCCGTACGCCGTCCCGGTGCCCAGGGGCTACCGGGTCGGCGACTGGGAGGTCCGCGAACCGCTGGCCACGGGCGCCTTCGGGAGCGTGTACGCGGCGCGCCGGGCCGGCGGGGCGGACGGGCGGCTCCCCCGCACCGCCGCCCTGAAGTTCCTCCCCACCGGCACCGGTACCCCCGCCAGCTCGCCCACCTGCGCGAACTGGCCGAGCGCGAGGTCGCGTTGTTACGGCGGCTGCGGCAGCCGCGCCTGATCCGGATGTACGAGACCCTCGTCGTCGACGACCCCGGGCGCCCCGCCCTCGACGGCGCCACCGTCCTCGTACTGGAACGCGCGCAGGGCTCCCTGGCCGCGCTGCTCGCCGCCGGGCCCCGGCCGGCCGCCGGGCCCGCGCTGCTCGCGCATATCGCCGAAGGACTGGCCCAGTTGCACCGCGCGGGCTGGGTGCACGGCGACCTCAAACCGGCCAACGTGCTGCTGATGGCGGACGGTTCGGCGCGGCTCGCCGATTTCAACATGGCCGCCGAGCTGGAGGGCACCCACGGCTACACGCCCGCCTTCTCCACCCCCGACTACACCCCGCCCGAGCTGCTGTGGGCGGAGATCGGCGACCGCGGCCGCCCGATCCGCCCGTCGGCCGACGTCTGGGCCTTCGGCGTGCTCGCCCACCTCCTGCTCACCGGCTCCTTCCCGCTGCCCGGCGGCACCCCCTCGGCCCGCCGGGACGCCGCCGTCGCCTATGCGCGCGGCACCGAAGAGCTGCGCCTGTCGGCCGGACTCCCGGACGCCTGGCGGGAGATCGTGCGGGACTGCCTGGCCCGTACGCACTCCGGCCGGATCGGCACCGGGGCGCTGCTGCGCCGGGTCACGGCCGCCGCGGGCACCGGGCGGGCACCCCGGCCGCCCCGCCTCGCGCGCCCCGGCCGCCGCCGCCGTCGTACGGCGGTCCTGGCCACCGCGGTCACCGCCGCGGCCGCCGCCGTCGTGGTCCTCGGGTACGGCCTCGACGGCGGGAGCGGCGCCGACGAGAAGGCGCTGGCCCGCTACGGGGCCGCCGAACTGCGCACCGACCGGGGCGTTCCGGTGCGCTACCGGCGGCTGATCGTGGACGCCGCCCACGGCTGCCGCCGCCCGGACGTCAGCCCGGCGCTGATCGCGGCCATGCTGAGGGCCGAGAGCGGCTTCGACGCGGACCTCGCCGACCCGGGCGCCCAGGAGTACGGCATCGCCCGGTGGACGCCGTCCGTGCTGCGCTGGTGGATGCAGGACGACGGTATCCCGGCCGCCGCGACCCCCACGCCCCCGCTGACCCCGGCGGTGTCCATCCCGGCCGTGGGGCGCTATCTGTGCTTCATCGACGCCCACCTGAAGGCGGACCTGCCCGGTGACCGGCGGGTGCTGGACGCGGCCGCGTACCGGACGTCGTACAAGAAGGTCGAGGCCGCGGGCGGTGTCCCGGCGGCGTACCGGGCGTACTGCGCGCGGGTGGCCCGGGGGCTCGCGGAGTACACACCCTGAGACGTCCGAGGTACCGGCCCCGGGGCCCGGCTGGGACGGTGGAACCACTCCGCCACGGCGGAGCGACCACCTCGCTCGTTCACATGGGGGAACAGTGAATATCGCCAAGCCCGCCGCGTTGCTCGTCGCGGCCACCGCCCTGCTCGCCGGCTCCACGGCCGCGGCCACCGCCGCCGCCCCCGACGGCACCCGGGTCACCGCCGTCGAGCGCGTCGCCGACCAGGTGCTGCCGGGACACCCGGCCGCCCTCGAGGTCACGCGGGACCGGGTCCGCTACGACGGCCTCACCCTCACGAAGGCCCCGGCGGGCACGCTCGCCGCGAAGGACCTGGCCTGCGGGTACGGCCATCTCTGCATGGTCGTCAGGGGCACCAAGTTCGACTTCTACAAGTGCCAGGACTGGACGGTGAGCAACTGGACCGGTGACGGCCCGTTCACCAACAACCAGACGCCCGGCACGGTCGCCCGGTTCTTCAACAAGGACGGCAGCGTCCGCTGGACCTCGACCGCCTACCAGGCCGGGACCGCCACCTGGGACCCGATCTACTCCCTGCGTCCCTGCTGACCCGGCATACGGCGCGGCGGCCTCCGGTCCCCTCGGGGGAGGGCCGGAGGCCGCCGTACGCGTGCCCGCTCGGGGCGACGGCTCAGTGGAAGAAGTGCCGCGTGCCCGTGAAGTACATGGTCACGCCCGCCTTCTGGGCCGCCTCGACGGCCAGCTCGTCCCGGACGGAGCCGCCGGGCTGGACGATCGCGCGGACCCCGGCGTCGATCAGGATCTGCGGGCCGTCGGGGAAGGGGAAGAAGGCGTCGGAGGCCGCGTAGGAACCCCGGGCGCGCTCCTCGCCGGCCCGCTCGACCGCGAGCTTGCAGGAGTCGACGCGGTTGACCTGGCCCATGCCGACGCCGACCGAGGCGCCGTCCTTGGCGAGCAGGATCGCGTTGGACTTCACCGCGCGGCACGCCTTCCAGGCGAACGCGAGGTCCTTCAGTTCCTCGGCGGACAGCGCCTCGCCGCTGGCCAGCGTCCAGTTCGCGGGGTCGTCGCCCTCGGCCTGGAGCCGGTCGGCGGCCTGGAGCAGCAGACCGCCGTCGACCGGCTTGGCCTCGACCGCGTTCGCGGGGCCGCCCTCGGCCTTCAGCACCCGGATGTTCTTCTTCTTGGTGAGGGCCTCCAGGGCCCCCTCCTCGTAGTCCGGGGCGACGATGACCTCGGTGAAGATCTCCGCGACCTGCTCGGCCATCTCCTTGCTGACCGGCCGGTTCACGGCGATGACGCCGCCGAACGCGGACAGCGGGTCGCAGGCGTGCGCCTTGCGGTGCGCCTCGGCGACGTCCGCGCCGACCGCGATGCCGCAGGGGTTCGCGTGCTTGATGATCGCGACGCAGGGCTCGGCGTGGTCGTACGCGGCACGGCGCGCGGCGTCCGTGTCCGTGTAGTTGTTGTACGACATCTCCTTGCCGTGCAGCTGCTCCGCCTCGGCCAGGCCGCCGGTGCCGTCGACGTACAGCGCGGCGCCCTGGTGCGGGTTCTCGCCGTAGCGCAGGGTGTTCTTGCGCTCGTAGGTGGTGCCGGTGAAGTCCGGGAAGGCCGAGTCGTCCGCGGGGGCGTAGTCGGCGGCGAACCAGGAGGCGACGGCCACGTCGTAGGCGGCGGTGTGCTTGAACGCCTCGGCGGCCAGCCGCTTGCGGGCGGCCAGGTCGAAGCCGCCGTCCTTGACGGCCGCGAGCACGTCCGCGTACCGGCCGGGGCTGGTGACCACGGCGACCGAGGGGTGGTTCTTGGCGGCGGCGCGGACCATCGAGGGGCCGCCGATGTCGATCTGCTCCACGCACTCGTCGGCCGAGGCACCGGAGGCGACGGTCTCGCGGAACGGGTAGAGGTTCACGACGACCAGGTCGAACGGCGCCACGCCCAGCTCGTCGAGCTGCGCGCGGTGGCTCTCCAGGCGCAGGTCGGCGAGGATGCCCGCGTGCACCTTCGGGTGCAGGGTCTTGACCCGGCCGTCCAGGCACTCGGGGAAGCCGGTCAGCTCCTCGACCTTGGTGACCGGGACGCCGGCGGCGGCGATGCGCGAGGCGGTGGAACCGGTCGACACCAGCTCGACACCGGCCTCGTGCAGCCCGCGCGCCAGCTCTTCCAGGCCGGTCTTGTCGTAGACGCTGACGAGCGCCCTGCGAAGGGGCCGCTTGTTGCTCTCGGCGGTCACTGGATAACTACCTTTCGTCCCTCGATCCGATAGCCGTGGCGGGCGAGCCGGCCCACGACCTCGACGAGCAGCCTTCGCTCGACTTCCTTGATGCGCTCGTGCAGCGCGCTCTCGTCGTCCTCGTCCCGGATCTCCACCACGCCCTGCGCGATGATCGGCCCGGTGTCGACGCCGTCGTCGACGAAGTGGACGGTGCAGCCGGTGACCCGGGCGCCGTACGCGAGCGCGTCGCGGACCCCGTGGGCGCCGGGAAAACTGGGCAGCAGGGCCGGGTGGGTGTTGACGAACCGCCCGCCGAAGCGGGCGAGGAACTCCTTGCCCACGATCTTCATGAACCCGGCGGAGACCACCAGGTCGGGCTCGTACGCCGCGACCGCGGCGGCGAGGGCGGCGTCCCACTCCGCGCGGCTCGCGTGGCCCTTCACCCGGCACACGAAGGTCGGCAGCCCGGCGCGCTCGGCGCGGGCGAGGCCCTCGATGCCGTCGCGATCGGCCCCGACGGCGACGATCCGCGCGCCGTACGCCTCGGCTCCGGCGCTCTCGATCTCGTCCAGGAGCGCCTGGAGGTTGGTGCCGGATCCGGAGACCAGCACGACGAGGCGCTTGGCCACGGGGTTGGCGGCCACGGTGGGGCCCTTTCTCAAGAACGGTCTGTGCCGTCGGCGGTTTGTACAGTCGTACGAATGCTTCGCGCCCCGGGATACGGGGAAGTCTACGAAGCGGCCGACCGCCAGCAACGATACCGGCACCGCGGACGGCCCCCACGGGACGGGTGCGTGGCCGGGAGGTAGCGTTCGCAGGGAATCGACCGGAGCAGCCCCGGGAACGCGGTCGTCGTGCGGCGCGTTGACGGGGTGGAAGCTCACGACGACCAGCCGTGTTGATCTAGGGGAAGACGCTCTTTTGATGCCCGTCCGCAGCCTGCGACTCCTCACGTTCCCGCCAGCTCCGGCCCTGGGAGGGGAGCGCGACGGAGTGCTGCTGCGCGAGCGGCCCTCGACGCCGCCCGACGCTCCGCGGGGCGGGGCGGACGGCTCCGCCGGGTCCGGGGCATCCGGGGGTTCCGGGGATTCCCGTGAAGGGCGGGACGGCCGCGGTGACGAGGGCGGACGGCAGCAGGACAATCCGTTCGCGCCGCCGCCGGAGGGCACGCCGGACCGGCCGTGGCAGCCGCGGCACCCGGGCGGCGCGTCCGGTCCCTCCGGCTCCGGTGACGGTCAGGGCGGGCAGGGCGGTCACGGCGGCGGTGCCTGGGGCAGTCAGTGGAGCGACCGGCAGCCCGGCCGGTCCTCCGACGGCTTCGGCGAGCGTCCCGGCGCGGCTCCCCAGGGACAGCCCGGCGGACAGGGCGGGCAGGGCGGCGGCCGGGGCGGACCCGGTGCGAACATGCGCTGGGACCCCACGGACCCGGTGCAGCGCCGGGCGCGCTACGCGCTGCTGTCCGGGATGTGGGCCATCTTCTTCGCGCTGTTCAGCTGGCCGTACGTGTCGCTGCTGCTGGGCGCGCTGGCGCTGTACTGGGGCATCAGCACCCTGCGCGCCAAGCCCCGCGCCGCCGACCCGGACCGGCCGGCCCCGGCCCAGGCCCCCGGCCGCCCCCAGACGACGGCGGCCGTCGGTGGTCTGGTCACGGCGTCCCTGGCCCTGGTGCTGGTCGCCTCGACGTTCACGGTCCAGTTCGTCTACCGCGACTACTTCACGTGTGTGAACGACGCGCTCACGCACGAGGCGAAGCAGTCGTGCCAGACGCTGCTGCCGGAGCAGTTGAGGGGCGTGCTCGGGGCGGCGAACGAGTAGCGAGCAGGACGGGGGCGGGGTCAGGACGTCTCGGGGGTTTTGGGGGGCTCTGAGGTTTCGGGGGCCTCCGGGGTTCCGGGGGTTCCGTGACCTCGGCGGAGTCCTCGGCTTCGGCGGGTTCCGTGGGTTCCGTGACTTCCCGGGCTTCCCTGGTTTCCGCGTTCGCCGTGGTTTCCGTGGTTTCCGTGGTGGGAGCCTTGGTGGGCAGTTCGATACGGAGTTCCGCCGGAGGCTCGGCCGGGAGGATGTCGTAGGCGTCCTCCTCGTCGGGAAGGACGTCCTCACGCCTGGCCTTGCCCTCGGTCTTCGCCTTGCCCTCGGTCATCGTCCTGCCCGGGTCCTTGGGCTTCTCCGGGTCCTTGGGCTTCTGCCCGGCCGCCGGTTTCGCCGCATCGGCCGCCGTCTTCAGGGCCCCCGCGCCCCGCAGCCGCCACGCCCGTACGACGAGGGCCGTCGGCATGCCGAGCAGCGCGGTCCAGGCGCCCGCCGCCGGGCCGGTCTGCCACCACAGGGGGCCGAAGCGGGAGAGCGCGCCGACGCCCAGCGGTCCGCCGGAGAAGGCGGCGAGCAGGGCCAGCAGCAGGGTGCAGACCGCGGCCGTCAGCAGGGTCACGCCGGTGGTACGCGCCATCGACCAGCGCACCCGGGGCGGCTCCTGGTGCCCCCGGCGCCGTACCGCCGCGCGGGCCACGAACCATCCGGCCACCATCCCGGCCGCCACCGGCACCAGCACGGCCGCCCCGTTCAGCCGGGTGCCGGGGCCCGCGTCCGGGACCGCCGCGAGCAGCGGGAACGGCGGCAGCAGCGGCGCCGGGTCGGAGGCGAACGGGTGCACCGGATGCCCGGCACCGAGGACGAAGCCGGGGCCGAGGGCGTAGGACGCGGCCCACACGGAGGCGTTGGGGACCAGCGCCATGCCGAGCAGCAGCACCGCGAACCGTCCCGTCCACCCCTCCGTCAGCTGGAGGAACGACGCCCGCGCCACGTCCCCGTGCCACACCGTCGAGACGGCCACGAGCAGCGCCCCGCCCCCGACCAGCACGGCGGCCGACGCGCCGGCGGCCCGTACGGCCGTATCCACCCGGACCGGCGCGTCCGCGCCGAACACCAGCCGCCGCACCGGCTCCGGCACCACCTTCAGCACGACCAGCAGCGGCCCGGGCGGGCAGCCGTGCGCCGACCACACCCCGGCGCCCGCGCCCGCCGCCGCGACCAGGGGCAGGGTCAGCGTCAACCAGCCCCAGGACGGCCGCAGTTCACCGCCGGAGCAGTACAGCGCGGTGGCGGTGCCGACGGCGAGGTAGCCGAGGACCACACCGAGCCAGGCCGTGCGCACGGGGACCGGGGGCGGCCCGTCGGGCTCGCCGGAGGCGTCCGTGGCGTACCGGCCCGCCCGGTACAGCAGCCAGGCGGGCAGCGCGAGCAGCAGCAACGGGGTGACGCCCACCGGGAGGGGCGCGCCCGAGAGGGTGTCGGTGCGGACCAGTTCGACACCGTGCGCCAGCAGCCACAGCGCGGCGGCGATGTGCAGGGCGCCGCTCGGCCCGCTGTCGGGGTACGGCGAGCTGATCCACAGGGCCAGGACCAGCACGGTGAGCGCGCCGAGGCCGAGTCCGGCCGCGACCACGCCGTTCAGCAGGCTCGCGGACAGGCCGGGCGAGCGGTCGCGCAGCCGGGTGGACAGCGGGGTGAGCGACGGGTGGCGCGCGGTCATCTGGGTCACCCCGCCATGGTCCCAACGACACGCGCTTTCCCGGCGTAACAGGTGAACCACCGTAGTGTCGCCCAATATATGTTTATGTCACTTATCGTACGAAAGGGTGCGCGATGAGCACGCAGATCTCCGCAAGCCCGTTGCCGTCGCCGAAGGAACGCCGACGCCTGCGCCAGTCCCGCTCCCTGACCCAGGCTCAGCTGGCCGGACGCCTTGGCGTGGCCCGCGCCACGGTGCGTGCGTGGGAGTCGGGGCGCCGGGCGCCGACCGGCGCCGAGGGCCGGGCGTACACCGAGTTCCTCGGTGCGCCGGCCCCGTCGGCGGCCCCTGACGAACCGTCCGGGAAAGAAGGCCCCGGAAAGCCCGAGCCGCTGACGCCCGCTCAAGCCTTCGACGCGCTCTACGCCTTCTGCGCCCCGGCCCTCGTACGCCAGGCATATCTGCTGTGCGGGCGCCGCGAACTGGCCCGGGAGGCGGTGGAGCGCGCCTTCCAGCTGGCCTGGCAGCGCTGGCCCGAGGTGGCCAGGGACCGGGACCCGGCCGGGTGGGTCCGGGCGGTGGCGTACGACTGCGCGCTCTCGCCCTGGCACCGGTTCCGCCCCTGCCACCGGCACCCGGAGCCGCCGCCGGCCGACCCCGCGGACCGGGATCTGCTGGGCGCGCTGCTCACGCTGCCGCCGTCGTACCGGCGCACGCTCGTGCTGTACGACGGGGTCGGCCTCGACCTCCCGGAGACGGCGGCGGAGACGGAGGCGAGCACCCCGGCGGCGGCGAACCGGCTGACGCACGCGCGGGAGGCGATGGCGGCGCGGGTCCCCGAGCTGGCGGACACCGCGCTGCTGCACCGCCGGCTGGCGGAGCTGTCCTCCCGCGAACGCCTGCGCGCGTCCCGCCCCCCGACGGTCCGCACGCTCGGCGAACGCCGCAACGTGTTCTGGACCCGGGCGGCGATCGCCTTCACGGTGACGATCATCGGCGCGACGGCACTCACGCTGCGCACCGCCCCCACCCACTACGAAGCCCCGATCGCCCCCGCCCAGGCCGTGCAGGGCGTCCCCCGCGCGGTCCCGATGGGCCCCCTGTCCCACGACGAACTGGCCCTGCGGACGAAGCTGCGCGGCGAGGCGTCGGCGGGCGGCGAACGGATCGAACCCACACCGAGGTGACCCGCACACCCCGCCGGTGCGCGCGCGAGAACGCCGGTAGGCCCGCCCCGGGGAACGGGACGGGCCTACCGGCGTACGGGTCAGAGACTCAGCTCGGCGAGGAGCCCGGCTCTGCCGAAGAGGTCACGCGCCCAGGATCTCGCGGGCGAGCTTCGCCGTCTCGGTCGGGGTCTTGCCGACCTTGACGCCCGCGGCCTCCAGGGCCTCCTTCTTCGCCTGCGCGGTACCGGAGGAACCGGAGACGATCGCGCCGGCGTGACCCATGGTCTTGCCCTCCGGCGCGGTGAAGCCCGCGACGTAGCCGACGACCGGCTTCGTCACGTTCTCCTTGATGAACGCGGCGGCGCGCTCCTCGGCGTCGCCACCGATCTCACCGATCATCACGATGAGCTCGGTCTCGGGGTCCTCCTGGAAGGCCGCGAGCGCGTCGATGTGCGTGGTGCCGATGATCGGGTCGCCACCGATGCCGACGGCGGTCGAGAAGCCGATGTCACGCAGCTCGTACATCATCTGGTACGTCAGCGTGCCGGACTTCGAGACCAGGCCGATGCGGCCCGGCTTGGTGATGTCGCCCGGGATGATGCCGACGTTCGACTGACCCGGGGTGATGATGCCGGGGCAGTTCGGGCCGATGATCCGGGTCTTGTTGCCCTTCTTGCCGGCGTACGCCCAGAACGACGCCGAGTCGTGCACGGCGATGCCCTCGGTGATCACGACGGCCAGCTCGATCTCGGCGTCGATGGCCTCGACGACGGCGTCCTTCGTGAACTTCTCCGGCACGAAGATGACGGAGACGTTGGCGCCGGTCTTCTCGATGGCCTCCTTGACGGTGCCGAAGACGGGTACCTCGGTGCCGTCGAAGTCCACGGTCTGACCCGCCTTGCGCGGGTTCACGCCGCCCACGACGTTCGTGCCGTCACCGAGCATGAGCTTGGTGTGCTTCATGCCGGTGGCGCCGGTCATGCCCTGGACGATGACCTTGCTGTCCTTGTTGAGCCAGATAGCCATGGTGTGTCGGTGTCCTCGTCCTCGTGCTTACTTGGCGGCGGCCAGCTCGGCGGCCTTCGCGGCCGCGCCGTCCATGGTGTCGACGCGCTGCACCAGCGGGTGGTTGGCGTCCGTGAGGATCTTCCGGCCCAGCTCGGCGTTGTTGCCGTCGAGGCGGACGACGAGCGGCTTCTCGACCTTCTCGCCGCGGTCCTCCAGGAGCTTCAGGGCCTGCACGATGCCGTTGGCGACCTCGTCACAGGCGGTGATGCCACCGAAGACGTTCACGAAGACGGACTTGACGTCCGGGTCGCCCAGGATGATCTCCAGGCCGTTCGCCATCACCTGGGCGGAGGCGCCGCCACCGATGTCCAGGAAGTTGGCGGGCTTCACGCCACCGTGGTTCTCACCGGCGTACGCGACGACGTCCAGGGTGCTCATGACGAGACCCGCGCCGTTGCCGATGATGCCGACCTCACCGTCGAGCTTGACGTAGTTGAGGTTCTTCTCCTTGGCGGCGGCCTCGAGCGGGTTGGCCGCGGCCTTGTCGTGCAGCGCCTCGAAGTCCGGGTGACGGAACTCGGCGTTGTCGTCCAGGGAGACCTTGCCGTCCAGGGCGATGACGTCACCCGAGGCGACCTTGGCCAGCGGGTTGACCTCGACCAGGAGGGCGTCCTCCTTGATGAAGGTGTCCCACAGCGTGACCAGGACGTTCGCGACCTGGTCGGCGACCTCGGCCGGGAACTTGGCGGCCGCGACGATCTCGCGGGCCTTCTCGGGGGTCACACCGTCGATGGCGTCGATCGGCGTCTTGGCGACGGCCTCGGGGCGGGTGGCCGCCACCTCCTCGATCTCCATGCCGCCCTCGACGGAGGCGATGGAGAGGAAGGTGCGGTTCGCACGGTCGAGGAGGAAGGAGACGTAGTACTCCTCGACGATCTCCGGGGCGGTCTCGGCGATCATCACCTTGTGGACCGTGTGGCCCTTGATGTCCATGCCGAGGATGTCCGTCGCGCGCGCGACGGCCTCGTCCGCGGAGGCGGCCAGCTTGACGCCGCCGGCCTTGCCACGACCACCGACCTTCACCTGCGCCTTGACGACGGACTTGCCGCCCAGACGCTCGGTGATCTCGCGCGCCGCCTCAGGCGTGTCGATGACTTCACCGGCCAGCACCGGTACATCGTGCTTGGCGAAGAGGTCCCTCGCCTGGTACTCGAACAGGTCCACGCGCTTCCGTCCCTATCAGTGATCTCGCGGTTCGTTGGATGCGTGGGCGTGCCGCGAAGGGCAACGTGACGTCCGCTTGTCACTAGGGGGGCGCACACGGTGTCCGAGCGCGCGGCATGTCCGTCTCGCAGGTTATCGCCGCTTGCGGGGGCTCCCTAAATCGAGGGTCACACGCGAGCGGTGATACCTGTCACATGATGCCGGGTTCGCTGGCACGCCGTGCCGCAACATCCTCACCCTACCTGCGGGTACAGAGCCTCACCGGGCTGGGGTTGACCCGGTGAGGCCCCCGGACGACCCCGATGGCGCCGGGGCCGGAACGGTTGATCCCCACCCCAATGAGGACCACCCGCCCCACCCGCGAGGCTCCGCCCGGTCGGTCCGATGGCATTCGGCCGACCGGGTGCGACCGCCCCACGGAGCGAGGTGGCCGGGCGACAGGCGGATGTGCCGGCTACCCGATGCCCCCTCCGACGCCCCGTACGCCGCACGGGTTCCCCCTTTCCCCCCTTCGTTACGCCGTCTCCGGTATCGGCAGCGGCCTTTTCTCCAGCGCCGCGGCCATCACCTCCGGGAACAGGTCGGGGGTGCAGGCGAAGGCGGGGGCGCCGAGCGCGGCGAGCGCGGCGGCGTGCTCCCGGTCGTAGGCCGGCGCGCCCTCGTCGGACAGCGCGAGCAGGGTCACGAACTGCACCCCGGACGCCTTCATGGCCGCCACGCGCTTGAGCATCTCGTCGCGGATGCCGCCCTCGTACAGGTCGCTGATCAGCACGACGACGGTCTCGGCGGGGCGGGTGAGGTGGGCCTGGCAGTAGGCGAGCGCCCGGTTGATGTCCGTACCGCCGCCGAGCCGGGTGCCGAAGAGGACGTCCACCGGGTCGTCCAGCTGGTCGGTGAGGTCGACCACCGCCGTGTCGAAGACGACCAGACGGGTGCTGATCGACCGCATGGAGGCGAGGACCGCGCCGAAGACGGAGGCGTAGACCACGGACGCCGCCATCGAGCCGGACTGGTCGATGCAGAGGATCACCTCCTTCTTCACCGACCGCGCGGCCCGCCCGTAGCCGATGAGCCGCTCCGGTACGACCGTGCGGTGCTCGGGCAGGTAGTGCTTGAGGTTGGCCGCGATGGTGCGGTTCCAGTCGATGTCCTGGTGGCGCGGCCGGCCGACCCGCGCGCTGCGGTCCAGGGCGCCGGTCAGGGTGGCCCGGGTGCGGGTCGCGAGCCGCTTCTCCAGGTCGTCCACCACCGTGCGCACGACCGCCCGCGCCGTCTCCTTCGTGGTCTGAGGCATCGCCGTGCCGAGCGAGAGCAAGGTGCCGACCAGGTGCACATCGGCCTCCACCGCCTCCAGCATCTCCGGCTCCAGGAGCAGCGCGGAGAGCCCGAGCCGGTCGATGGCGTCGCGCTGCATGACCTGGACGACGGAGGACGGGAAGTAGGTGCGGATGTCGCCGAGCCAGCGGGCCACGGACGGCGCCGAGGCCCCGAGCCCGCCCGCGCGCTCCCGGCCCGGCTGCGGTTTGTCCGCCTTGCCGTAGAGCGCGGCCAGCGCCCCGTCCATGCCCGCGTCCCGCCCGGACAGCGCGCATCCGGTGCCGTCCGCCCGCTCCCCGCCGAGCACGAGCCGCCAGCGCCGCAGCCGCTCCGCCGGTTCCGTCCCGTTCGTCATACGCCCACCCCCGTCAGGCTCTTTTCCTCGGTCGCCGTCCCGAGCAGCAGCCGCAGCACGGGACGTACGGCGTCGGCACGGCCGGTATCCGGCTCGGCGCCGAAGCCCGGTGCGGTGAGTCCGCGCGCCACGGGATCGCCCCGGTCCCCCGGTCCGCGCCGCACCAGTTCGCCGAGGGTTCTGCGCACCCCCGGGTCGTACGCCGCGAACGTGCGCCGCAACAGTGGCAGTACGTCCGTGAACGCCTCCGCAGGCACCCCGGTCAGCCAGGTGTCGACCAGGCCGAGCAGCCGCTCGTCGTGCACCAGCAGCATGCCGCCCCCGCCGCCGACGAAGCCCTCGATCCAGGCGGCCGCCTCCGCGGGCGGCGTCCCCCGCGACAACGCGACCCCCATCAGCCGCGCCGCCTCCTCGGCCCCCACCTCCCCCTCGTCCATCAGCAACCGCACCGCCCGCCCCCGCACCACCCCGGCGACGGCCTCCCGCTCTCCGAGAACCCGGAGCACCTTCCACCAACGCTGCCGCAGCCCCCGGAGCCCAGCGCCGGGACCGGCACCGGGGGCCGGGGTCCGGGTCGTATGTCCAGGGTCGCCGGGGGCCGGGGCCGAGGTCGTTCCTCCGCGGTCGCCGAGAGCCGGTGCCGCGCCTTCCCCTGCGCCGGAGGCCGAACCCGACGCCGCGCCTCCGCCGTCACCCGGGACCGAGCCCGATGCCGCGCCTCCGCCGTCACCCGGGACCGAGCCCGAGGCCGCGCCTCCGCCGTCACCCGCGTCCGGGACCGAGACCGCCGCAGCACCTTCACCGGCACGGGAGGGCGAGACGGCCGCGGCGCTCCGTCCGGCCCCGATGGCCGAGGCCGGACCCGCGCCTTCCCCTGCGCCGGAGGCAGAGCCCGAGGCCGCGCCTTCGCCGGTGCCCGGGACCGAGCCCGATGCCGTGTCTCCCCCGGTGCCGGAGGCCGGCGCGGTCGCGGTGGGTTCGCCGGGGTCGGCGGGCGGGGTGGTCGCCGTATCCCTGTCGGCGGAGGTGCCCGCGGCGGCCGACTCCCCCAGCAGTCCCACCGCCGTGTGCACCGCGTCCACATGCTCCCTCATCTGCTCCGCGGCCTCGCTGCCGAGGGCGGTGCAGGCCGGGGGCAGGCCGACGAAGGTGCGCTCGGCGAGGCCGGCGGCGACGTCGGACAGGGCCTGGGTGTCGGTGCCGCGGACGTCGCCGTAGCGCAGGGAGCGGACCAGGGCGGGCAGGGCCTGGGCGAGGTGGCCGACGTCCGTGTCCAGGGCCGCGCGGTCGGCGAGCGCGCGCATGACCGCGGGCAGGGCGTCGGACAGACCGGCGAGGAGGCACCGCTCGGCGAGCGCCGTGACGTCGGCGAGGGTCCCCGCGCCCGCCGCGTCCGCCTCCGCCCTGGCCCGCGCCGCCGCGGCCACGGTGGTCCCCCACACCCCCGCCTCCGCGACCCGCACCGACAGCTCCGGCTCCCAGCGCAGCCGCCAGGTCTCCCGGAACGTGCCCGTGCTCCCCCGCGAGGGGCCCGGCTCCCCCCAGCCGATCCCGAGCAGCCGCAGCCGGTGCAGCAGTCTGCTGCGGCCCGCGTCCGTGTCCCCCCGCAGATCCAGCTCCAGTTCCCGCTCCAGCGCCTCCGGCTTGAGCCGCAGCGAACGCTGCCGCCGCGCCAGATCGCGCTGCAACGGCACGGCGGGGGCGGACTCCGGCACCTCGCCGAGGACGTCCCCGACCACCAGCCGGTCGTGCACCAGCGCGAGCGGCACGTCCGAGCCGTCGCACATCACCGCCCGCACCGCGTCGGTGGTCTCGCCGAGGCCCGGCAGCGGGCGCCCGCGCATGACCGCGAGGGTCTCGGCGAGCCGTACGGCCTCGATGACATGCGCGGAGGACACGATCCGGTCCTCCTCCCGCAGCAGCCCGGCCACCTTGGTCAGCCACCGTTCCACCGGCCGGTCGGGGGCGTGGAAGAGATGGCCGTACCAGCCGGGCGAGTCGATGCCCGCGCCGTAGCCGCTCGACCGGGCCAGCCTGCGATGTGTCCAGGGCACCCAGGTCAGGTCGGCCTTGACCTTGGGCAGCCCCTTCAGCAGTGCCCGGTCGGCGGTGACCGTCGCCTTCTCGCGCAGCGCGGGCACATGCCAGGCCCCGCACACCACGGCCACCGCGTCCCCGAACTCCTTCTGCGCGGCACGCAGCTGGAGCCGCATCTGCGCCTCGCGCACCAGGTCCCGCGGGCGCCCGCCCACGCCGTACCGCTCGCGCAGCGCGCCCATGGCCTCGGCCAGCGCCTCGAACGGGGCGAAGGGGTCCCGCTCCCCCGGCCCCCGGTGTTCGACGACGTCCTCCCACCAGCGCTCGGGGTCGTCGTACCCGGCGGCCTCGGCGAGCGCGGCGAGCGGGTCGACGCGCGCCTGCTCCTCCTCGCCCTCCCCGCTCTCCTCCCCTTCCACGGAGGGGAGTTCGGTGTCCCAGGCGAGGGTGTGGGCGGCCGGCAGGTCGATGAAGCGGGCCGGGACGCCGTGCTCCAGCGCCCAGCGCACGGCCACCCACTCCGGGCTGAAGGCGGCGAACGGCCAGAACGCGGAGCGGCCGGGCTCGTCCACCGCGTGGGCGAGCAGGGCGACCGGCGGCCGCAGCTCCGGGTCGGCGGCCAGCGGGATCAGCGCGTCGGCCTCGGGCGGCCCCTCGATCAGGACGGTGGCGGGCCGGGCGGCGTCCAGCGCGGCCCGCACCGCGCGGGCGGAGCCGGGCCCGTGGTGCCGCACCCCCAGCAGCAGCGGACCGGCGCCGTCCGCGCCGGTCATGCGCTCACCTCCCTGCACGCGCGGTAGAAGTCCGTCCAGCCCGCGCGCTCGCGCACGACCGTCTCCAGGTACTCCTGCCAGACGACCCGGTCGGCCGCCGGATCGCGGACGACGGCGCCGAGGATGCCGGCGGCGACATCGGCCGGGCGCAGCACGCCGTCGCCGAAGTGGGCGGCGAGCGCGAGGCCGCCGGTGACGACGGAGATCGCCTCGGCGGTGGAGAGGGTGCCGCTGGGCGACTTCACCTTCGTACGGCCGTCGTCGGTCAGGCCGTCGCGCAGTTCGCGGAAGACGGTCACGACGCGGCGGATCTCCGCCATCCCGTCGGGCACGGCCGGCAGGTCGAGGGAGCGGCCGAGCTGCGCGACGCGGCGGCTGACGATGTCCACCTCGGCCTCGGCGCTCTCCGGCAGCGGCAGTACGACGGTGTTGAAGCGGCGGCGCAGCGCGCTGGAGAGCTCGTTGACCCCCCGGTCGCGGTCGTTGGCGGTGGCGATGAGGTTGAAGCCGCGGACCGCCTGGACCTCCTCGCCCAGCTCCGGGACGGGCAGGGTTTTCTCGGACAGGATGGTGATCAGCGTGTCCTGCACATCGGCCGGGATCCGGGTCAGCTCCTCGACCCGGGCGGTCATGCCCTCGGCCATGGCGCGCATGACGGGGCTGGGCACGAGGGCGTCCCGGCTGGGGCCGTGGGCGAGCAGCCGCGCGTAGTTCCAGCCGTAGCGGATGGCCTCCTCGGGGGTGCCGGCGGTGCCCTGGACCAGCAGGGTCGAGTCGCCGCTGACGGCGGCGGCCAGATGCTCCGACACCCAGGTCTTGGCGGTGCCGGGCACGCCGAGCAGCAACAGGGCGCGGTCGGTGGCGAGCGTGGTGACGGCGACCTCGACGATCCGGCGCGGCCCCACGTACTTCGGCGAGATCACCGTGCCGTCCGGCAGGGTGCCGCCGAGCAGGTACGTGGCCACCGCCCAGGGCGACAGTTTCCAGCGGGCCGGGCGCGGCCGGTCGTCCTGCGCGGCCAGCGCGGCGAGTTCGTCCGCGAACGCGTCCTCGGCGTGCGGCCGCAGGGCCGTCGCGCGCTCGCCCGGGTGCGGTGCGGCGGACGTGGATCGCGTGGACGCAAGGTTGGCTGACATGGCTGAGGCCCCCTCCAGCTCGGCCGGTTCGGATCTGCACCCCACGATGAACCACCCCACTGACAATCGCTCTGACCAGCACAGACGCCCGCTCGGAGCCGATTGTCAGTGGGGGGATCTACCGTCGGTGACATGACTGAGCAGGGGGTGCGCTGGACCGCGGACCAGGTGCTGGCACTGGCGCCTGACGCCGCGTCACGCAAGGCGGGCGGCAGGCTCGGCACGGCCGGTCCGTGGTCCGAGGCGGGGAGCGGGAAGGGGTCGGTGTGGGGGCTGTGCAAGGGCAGCGGCAGCAAGCCGTACCAGACGGTGGTCGACCTCACCGGGCCCGCGTACAGGTGCGGTTGTCCGAGCCGTAAGTTCCCGTGCAAGCACGCGCTCGGACTGCTTCTGCTGTGGGCGGGGGACGACGGTTCGGTAC
Organism: Streptomyces sp. SUK 48; assembly: GCF_009650765.1. Lineage (NCBI taxonomy): Bacteria > Bacillati > Actinomycetota > Actinomycetes > Kitasatosporales > Streptomycetaceae > Streptomyces > Streptomyces sp. SUK 48. The sequence goes on from NZ_CP045740.1 coordinate 3,421,206, forward strand.
CGGTCCGCGCCGAGCCGCCGGACTGGGCCGGGCAGTGGCTCACGGGCCGACGCGAGCGTACGCAGGACAAGCGGCCGGACAGGGGCGGTGGGGGCGCCGATCCGGAGGCGGCCCGGCGCCGCGCGGAGCGCCGGGCCGAGCGGGTCACCGCGGGCGCGAGGGAGCTGGAGCAGCGCCTCGCCGACCTGCTGCGCGGCGGCCTCGCGGCGGCCGAACAGGCGGGGTACGGACTGTGGGAGGAGACCGCGGCCCGCATGGTCGACGCCCAGGCGCCCGGACTGGCCGCCCGGGTGCGGGAGCTGGGGGCGATACCGGCGTCCGGCGCGGGCTGGCCGGCCCGGCTGCTGGAGGAGTGCGCGCTGACGCATCTGCTCGTCCAGGGCTGGCTGCGCCGCGACCTGCTGCCGGAGCCCCTCGCGGCCACGGTCCGCTCCCGGCTCGGCCTGCCCGCCCCGGCGGACGGACCGCCCGAGCGGGACCGCTGGCTGGTCCTCGCCCAGTACGACACGGCGGACACCAAACTGACGACGCGCCGGACATGGCTGTACGGCACCGCGTCGCACCGCACCCGGCTGCTGCTGTCCTACGGCGCGGGCGGCCGGGCCCCGGAGCTGTCCCTGCCGGTGGGTCTCGCCCTGGACGCCGAGGTGTCCGCATATCCGGGCGCCGGGCGGCTCCGGGTGGCGCTGGGCGAGCGGTTCGCCGCGCCCGCCCCGGCCGGCCCGCGCCCCGCGGGTGTCACCACGGCCGAGGCGGTGGCCCGGTACGGCACCGCCCTGCGCGAGGACCCCTGGCTGGAGTCGGTCCCGGCGGTCCTGGAGCGGGTCGTCCCGGTCCCGGACGGCGAACGGTGGCAACTGGCCGACGCCGACGCGGACTCGGCCCTGCCGCTCTCCCCCTCCGCCCGTTCCCGCCCCGGCCTGTGGCGCCTGCTCGCGCTGTCCGGCGGCGCCCCGGTCACGGTCTTCGGCGAGTGCGGCCACCGGGGCTTCACCCCGCTCACGGCGTGGCCCGAGGGCGGCGGGGAGGCGGTGCCGCTGTGCTGACCGCCCCGCTCCACTCCACCCGAAGGGCAGACGAAGGGAAGGCACCGCGATGAACGGCAGCGCACCCCGTCCGGACGCCGTGCGCGGCAGCGCGCCTCGCCCGGACCCCGTGAGCGGCTGGGAGGACCTGGTCACCACCGCTCTCCTCGGCACCGGCCGGCGCCCGCCCGCGTGGCTCGCGCCCGGCCGTCCCGCCCCCGTCGCCCTGCTGGACGCGGCCGCCGAGGCGACCGTACGGCGGCGGGCCGGGCTGCGGGCCGCACCCGCCGGGCGGCGGCCGGAGCGGGCGCCCGAGGATCACCGCCCGGCGCTGCCCGCGGCCGCGGCCGGCCGGCTGGCGGCGCTGCTGGCCGACCGCTCCGGCGGCACCGGCGGCGGGCGGCGGGGCAGTTCCCCGGACCTGATGGAGCTGCTCCCGCAGTGGCTCGCGGCGGCCAACGGACACGGGTACGCCGCCCCCGCGCCGGCGCTCCCCGCACTGCTGGACGCGGCCCGGGGCCGCACCGATCTGCGCCCGGCGGCGCTGGCCTTCGCGGGGCCCCGGGCGCTGTGGCTGGCCCGGTTCAACCCGGACTGGCGCTTCGCCCTGCGCGCGGCGCCGGGCGGCGGCGCGGAGCTCCCGGACCCCGGGGACACCGAGGCGATCCGACGGCTGTGGGAGGAGGGCCTGTTCGCCGAGCGGGTGGCCCTGCTGGGCGCGCTGCGGGCCCGCTCCCCGAGCACGCCCGTGAGCTGCTGGACGGGACCTGGCCGACGGAGCGGGCGGAGGACCGGCTGATGTTCCTGGACTCGCTGCGCTCGGGCCTGTCCGCGGCGGATGAGCCGTTCCTGGAGCAGGCGCTGGGCGACCGCAGCCGCAATGTCCGGGCCACGGCGGCGGAGCTGCTGTCCGCGCTGCCCGGCTCGGCGCTGGCCCGGCGGATGGCCGTGCGGGCCACGGCGTGTGTGGCCCTGGACCGTTCGGGAGACGGTCCGGTGATCGCGGTGGAGGCGCCGCACGCATGCGATTCCGGCATGGAGCGCGACGGCCTGATGGCCACCCCTCCGGCCGGGCGGGGCGAACGGTCCTGGTGGCTCGGCCAGTTGGTGGAGGCCACGCCGCTTACCACCTGGCCGGACCGGCTCGGCGGGCGCGACGCGCGGGAGATCGTCGCGCTGCCGGTGGCGGACGGCTGGCAGGGCGAGCTGCACGCGGCCTGGTGCCGGGCGGCGGTGCGGCAGCGGGACGCGCGCTGGTCGCGGGCGCTGCTCGGCGCCCCGTCGGCGCCCGAGGCGGGCGGCCCGGGGGCGGTGTCCCTGGCGGAGCGCGCCAAGCTGCTGGCCACGCTCGATCCGGCGGAACGGGCCGGGTGGGTCGCCGGGTTCATCGCGGCCCACGGCCTGTCGGAGGCGTTCCAGCTGCTCGGCGTGTGCGCGGTGCCCTGGTCGGCGCCGCTGGGCCGGGCCGTCGTGGACGCGCTCAACATCGCGCGGGACGCCGGGAGTTACCCCTGGAGCTTCAGCGGTGTGATGGGTCTCGCGGAACGCTGCCTGGACCCGGCCGAGGTGGCCCGGCTCCAAGCCCTGCTGGCGATACCCGACGAACGCGAGGACGCCGCGCCGGGCGCCGGGGGCTACTGGGCGGAGGCGTTCCAGCGGCTCGTCACCACACTGCGGCTGCGGGCGGCGATGGCCGAGGAGCTGAGACCGGCGGAGGATTCGGGCGCGGGGTGACGTCGTTCGCCGGGCGTCACCGGCGCGTGGGGGCGCCACCGGCACGCGGAGGCGCCATCGGCACGCGGGGGCGCCGCCACCTCAGTGCGCCGCCACCGACACGCAGGGCGCGGCCGACGTGTGGGGCGGGACCGGCACGCGGGGCGGGGGCGGGTGGCGGACACCATGAAGACCGGCGAACTCACGGTCCCTGCGGGCACGCGGCGGGGACGGTCGCCCGCCCGGCCCGGCCCACCGCCGCGCCGGCCCGCCGCGCCTCCTCAGCCCCCGGACGCCGCCGGCTGACGCGCGTTCTGCCTGACCCACTCCACGATCGACGCGGTCGTCGCGCCCGGGGTGAAGATCTCCGCGACGCCCTTCTCCTTCAGCGTCGGGATGTCCTCCTCCGGGATGATGCCGCCGCCGAAGACGAGGATGTCCTCGGCGTCGCGCTCCCTGAGCAGGTCGATGACGGCGGCGAACAGGGTGTTGTGCGCGCCGGAGAGGATGGACAGGCCGATCGCGTCGGCGTCCTCCTGGAGCGCGGTGTCCACGATCTGCTCGGGCGTCTGGTGCAGCCCGGTGTAGATGACCTCCATCCCGGCGTCCCGCAGGGCCCGCGCGATGACCTTGGCGCCCCGGTCGTGGCCGTCGAGGCCCGGCTTGGCGACCACCACCCGGATCGGACCGGCTGCCACACCCATCACTGCCTCCCTCATCCGGCCCCGGCCGCGTCACGCGACCGCGCCGTCACCGTACGGCCGGCGGAGGCGCTCGCCGCCGCCCTCCGACAAGTACCGCACCTTCGGCACGCCCCGCCACCCGTCGCGGGGTGAGAGGACGTTGTCTCCAGCATCCCGCGCCCGGCTGTTTTACGGCGCGCGACGACGGGGAATTCATTGAGTGGGACATACAGGCACACGGGGGAGGGAGCCGTCCTCCGGTGTGCCGACGGGAGGTCGGCCATGAAGGTCACCGGAGCAGCGCCACTCTTCTCCCCGTACGCATACTGCCGTCGCCTGTGGCCCGGCAGACTGGCCGGGCTGTCGGTGACGCTGCTGAAGGCGACCGCCCTGGACGCCGCGATCCTGGCCGGACACGTCCTGCTGTATCCGACCGGCCTCTTCCAGGAGCGGCTCGCGCCCCTGGCCGCGCCCGGCGGCACCGCCCGGCTGCCCGTCCGCCCCGGCCCGCCGGTCGTGCTGCTGCACGGCTTCATCGACAACCGCTCGGTGTTCGTCCTGCTGCGCCGCAGCCTGGGCCAGCACGGCGGGCAGCGCGTGGAATCGCTCAACTACTCCCCGCTGACCTGCGACATCCGCACCGCCGCCGAGCTGTTCGGCCGGCATGTGGAGGAGATCTGCGCGCGCACCGGCAGCGACCGGGTGGACATCGTGGGGCACAGCCTCGGCGGTCTGATCGCCCGGTACTACGTGCAGTGCATGGGCGGTGACCTGCGCGTACGCACCCTCGTCACCCTCGGCACCCCGCACTCCGGCACCCGGGTCGCGCCGCTGGCCGACGCTCATCCCATCGTGCGCCAGATGCGGCCCGGTTCGCAGGTCATCGAGGAGCTGGGCCGTCCCGCACCCGGCTGCCGCACCCGGTTCGTCAGCTTCTGGAGCGACCTGGACCCGCTGATGGACCCGCTGGAGACGGCCTGCCTGGACCATCCCGACCTCGACGCGCACAACGTGCGGGTGACCGGCATCGGCCATCTCGCCCTGCCGGTGCACCCCGCGGTGGCGGCCGGGATACGCGAGGCGCTGGACTTCGCCGACAGCAGGGAGCGGCCCACGAACGGCCTGACGGTGGCGTGAGGCCCGCCGAGCGCGCCGCGAGGGCCGTGAAGCACCGTCTCACAGCCGCCTGACATCGAACGCACATCGAACAGAAAGCCAAACTCGGGTCGAGCGCCCCCCGAAACAACGCCGAATGCCCGTTTCCGGCTCGGTGAAACCGGTCGAAGATTGTCGCGCCCGCATACCGCCGGGTACAGTCGCCGCACTGCTCTGGCAGCCCCTGTTGTCGAGGCGAAAGAGAAGTTGGTGAACGACCGTCACCCGTCGGGGACCCTGACCACCCCGGCCCCGGCTTCCGACGCCTCCGCGGCGCCCCCGGCGTCGTACGGCACTCCGGAAGTCCCCTACGACGACTTCACCACGTACGGCGGCTACGACGCCACCGGTTTCACCAGTGGTCCCGCCGCAGGCTTCGATCCGGACCCGCTCTTCGGGCACTTCCCCGGTGATCCCCATGCCACCGGTGAATATGCCACCGGCCCATGGCACACCGGCACCGTCCAGACCCCGGCCTACGGCGCCTACGCGCCGCAGCACCAGGCCGGTTACGACACGGGTGCCTACGACAGCACTGCCTGGACCGTCCCCGCGCAGGCCACCGGCAACGAGGTGAGCGGCCAGTGGGACGCGCACCCCGACCCGTCCGGCACCCACGACGCCACGCAGCAGTGGGAGTGGGGCACCCAGACCTTCGACACGGGCGCGTACGACGCCACGCAGTGGAACTCCGCCGGGGCCGCGGGCGCCGAGCCGGAGGCCGCCCCGTACGAGCAGGAGGCGGCGCCGTACGAGCCGGACGCCATGCCCTACCCGCAGGACCACGCGTCGTACGAGCCGGACGCCATGCCCTACCCGCAGGACCACGCGTCGTACGAGCCGGACGGTACGCCGTACGAGCCGGACGCCGTGCCGTTCGACCAGCAGGAGACCGCGACCTTCGAGGGGTTCGCGGACCCGGACGGGACCGGCGAACTCGCCGACACGCCGTACCTGTTGGAGGAGCAGCAGGAGTCCGCGCCGGCTCCGGCTCCCTCGGGTGGGCGCGCGGGCGCGCGGGCCGGGGCGCGTTCCCGGCGTCGTACGCCCGCGAAGCGCTCCGCGCTGCTGACCGTCGCCGTTCCCTCGGCCTGTGTGATGGGTGTCGCCGGGATCGCCGCGGCCTCCGTCGGCGCGCTGCACAGCGGCGGCTCCACGGAGACCACCGCCTCCGCCTCGGACACGCACGCGGTCCAGCCGTCGACCGCCAACAGCACGCTGGACACGCAGCTCAGGGGGCTGTCGGCCGGCGCCGACGACTTCGCCGACCGGGCCAGCCGCACCCAGGAGCGGATCGACCTCAAGCAGCAGCAGGACCAGGAGAAGAAGAAGGCGGCCGCGGCGGCCGCGCTGAAGGAACGGCTGCGGCCCAAGTTCGTGCTGCCGGTCCTCCAGAAGGGCCTCAGCGCCTACTTCGGGCAGGCCGGCGTCAACTGGATGTCCGTGCACACCGGCATCGACTTCCCCGTCGCGTACGGCACCACGGTGATGGCCGCGACCGACGGCACCGTCGTCACCAAGTGGAACAGCGCCTACGGCAACATGCTGATCCTGACCGCGAAGGACGGCACGGAGACCTGGTACTGCCACCTCTCCCGCTATGTCGTCGCCCCCGGTACGACCGTCAAGGCCGGCCAGCCGATCGCCGACTCCGGCAACTCCGGCAACTCCACCGGTCCGCACCTGCACTTCGAGGTACGGCCCGGGGGCGGGGCGGCGGTCGACCCGCTGCCGTGGCTGCGCAGCCACGGGCTCGACCCCACGTAGGGAAGCCCTGAATGCCTTGAAAGCCTTGAACGAAAGGGGCCCCCGCCGGTCGGCGAGGGCCCTTTTCCGTATGTGCTTTCCGGGTCCGCCTACAGCTTCTCCACCGGCGCGTACCGCAGCAGCAGCCGCTTCGGCTTGGTGTCGCCGAAGTCGATCGTCGCCTCCGCGTTCGCGCCCGTGCCCTTGACCCCGACGACCGTGCCGAGTCCGAACTGGTCGTGCGTGACCCGGTCCCCGACGGACAGCCCGACCACCGGCTTCTCCGAGGTGCGCCGCGTGGCGAAACCGGACGCGCCCGAGGCCGAGGAACGCGACCGCGACGAGGACAGCGAGGCCGCCACCCCGGACGCGGGCCCGGACAGCGGCGCCGTCGCACCCGTGCGCTTCCAGTCCACATGCGTGGCCGGGATCTCCTCCAGGAAGCGGGAGGGCGGGTTGTACGACGGCTGCCCCCAGGCGCTGCGCATCGCGGCCCGCGTGAGGTACAGCCGCTCCCGCGCACGGGTGATGCCCACGTACGCCAGGCGCCGCTCCTCCTCCAGCTCCTTGACCTGCCCGAGGGCGCGCATGTGCGGGAAGACGCCGTCCTCCATGCCGGTCAGGAAGACGACCGGGAACTCCAGGCCCTTGGCGGTGTGCAGGGTCATCAGGGTGATGACGCCGTCGCCGCCCTCCTCGTCGGGGATCTGGTCGGAGTCGGCGACCAGGGCGACCTGCTCCAGGAAGTCGGACAGCGTGCCGCCCGCGGCGGGGGCGTCCGGTGCCGCTTCGCCCTCACCGCGCTCACCGCGCTCCTGCTCGAACTCCAGGGCGACGGCGGCGAGTTCCTGGAGGTTCTCGATGCGGGTCTCGTCCTGCGGGTCGGTGGAGTTCTGCAACTCGGCGAGATAGCCGGTGCGTTCGAGTATGGCCTCCAGGACCGTGGCCGGTCCGGCGCCGGACTCCACGACGGTGCGCAGGTCCTCCATCAGCGTGTTGAAGCGCTTGACCGCGTTGGTGGAGCGCGCGGCCATGCCGTACGCCTCGTCCACCCGCTTGAGCGCCTGCGGGAAGCTGATCTTCTCGCGCTGGGCGAGGGCGTCGATCATCGCCTCGGCGCGCTCGCCGATGCCCCGCTTGGGCACGTTGAGGATGCGGCGCAACGGCACGGAGTCCTCCGGGTTGGCGAGCACCCGCAGGTAGGCGAGGACGTCCCGGACCTCCTTGCGCTCGTAGAAGCGGACCCCGCCGACGACCTTGTAGGGCAGGCCGACGCGGATGAAGATCTCTTCGAAGACGCGGGACTGGGCGTTGGTCCGGTAGAAGACGGCGACGTCACCGGCGCGCGCCTCGCCCGCGTCCGTGAGGCGGTCTATCTCCTCGGCGACGAACTGGGCCTCGTCGTGCTCGGTGTCGGCGACATAGCCGGTGATCCGCGCGCCCTGTCCGGCGTTGGTCCACAGGTTCTTCGGGCGGCGGGACTCGTTGCGCTCGATGACCGCGTTGGCGGCGGACAGGATGGTCTGCGTGGAGCGGTAGTTCTGCTCCAGCAGGATCGTCGTCGCGTTCGGGTAGTCCTCCTCGAACTGGAGGATGTTGCGGATGGTCGCGCCGCGGAAGGCGTAGATCGACTGGTCCGCGTCACCCACGACGCACAGTTCGGCGGGCGGGATGTCGTACGCGCCGGGCGGTACGTCCGTGTCGTGCGCGCCGGTGCCGACCAGCTCGCGCACCAGTGCGTACTGGGCGTGGTTGGTGTCCTGGTACTCGTCCACCAGGACGTGCCGGAAGCGGCGGCGGTAGTGCTCGGCGACGTCCGGGAAGGCGCGCAGCAGATTGACCGTCGTCATGATCAGGTCGTCGAAGTCGAGCGCGTTGGCCTCGCGCAGCCGCGACTGGTACAGCGCGTACGCCTGGGCGAGGGTCTTCTCGAAGCCGTCGGCGGCCTGGGCGGCGAAGTCCTCCTCGTCGATCAGCTCGTTCTTCAGATTGCTGATCTTGGCGCTGAAGGACTTGGGCGGGAAGCGCTTGGGGTCGAGGTCCAGGTCGCGGCAGACCAGGGCCATCAGGCGCTTGCTGTCGGCGGCGTCGTAGATCGAGAACGACGAGGTGAAGCCGAGCCTCTTGCTCTCCCGGCGCAGGATGCGCACGCACGCGCTGTGGAAGGTCATCACCCACATGGCGTTGGCCCGCGGGCCGACGAGCTGCTCGACGCGCTCCTTCATCTCGCCCGCGGCCTTGTTGGTGAAGGTGATCGCGAGGATCTGGCCGGGGTGCACCTCGCGCTCGGCGAGCAGGTGGGCGATCCGGTGGGTGAGCACACGGGTCTTGCCGGAGCCGGCGCCGGCCACGATGAGCAGCGGGGAGCCGGCGTGCGTGACCGCGGCGCGCTGGTTCTCGTTCAGCCCCTCCAGCAGGGCTGCCGCGTCCAGCGGGGGGCGCGGGGCGCCGTCGCGGTAGTGGGTGTCCCGGTCCGGCGGCACGTCGAACTTCCCCCCGAACAGATCCTCCGGGATCGGCTCCGGAGCATGATCGTCCTCGGGGGGCGGCGCATGTTCCTCCTCGTGCCCACGCGGGGCCTGGAGATCCGCCAGGAAGCTGTCGTCAAAGAGGCTGCTCATCGCCTTCCGAGTCTAGGGTGCCCCGCCGACAACCGGTCCCGCTCCCGGAAACCTGAGGGTAAAGCCGGGGAATCGCGGAGGGGGAAACCCTTGGGAGTCCCGGGGAAACGGGAGGCGGAGGGGTCGGGGGGACGGGGAAGGTCGGGGATACGGGGGATCGGCGGGCTGCCCGAGGAGAGCGGGGGCGGGCCGGGGGAAGCGGGGAGCGGGCAGGGGAAGCGGGGGGGCGGAGGGGAAGCGGGGAGCAGCCCGGGGAAGCGGGGAGCGGGCGGCCGGACGGGCTCCGCCCGGGGTCACCCTCCTGTCCGCCCTGCCGACGCCCCTCCGGCCCCTCGGGGGGTTTTGGTGCCCCCGCGCGCGTGCCCGCGGCACCCGGCTCGGGACCCTGCCTAGCATCGGGCGCATGTCCGGTCTGCGTACGTGGTGGGCGGGCCGGTCACCGGCCGCCGGGTCCGCCGTGATGGCGACCGGCATCGTGTCCACGGGGCTGCACCTGATCGGCGCCGAGACACTCTCCCTGGCGGCGCTGGCGCTGGCGGGCGCCGCCTGGGTGCTGCTGGGCATCGGTTTCGTCGGGCGGCTGGCCCTCGACCGGGGACGCTGGGCGGCCGAGGCACGCAGCCCCGCGGCGCTCACCGCGGCCGCCGCGACCTCCGTACTCGCCGCCCGCCTCGCGACCCTGGGCCCTCACCCGCCGGCCGAAGCGCTGCTGGCCCTCGCCGCGGTGCTCTGGGCGGCGCTGCTCCCGGTCGTCGTACGGCACTGGCAGTCCCGTATGCCGGGCGCGGTGTTCCTGTGCTGCGTGGCCACCCAGGGGCTGGCCGTGTCCGCGGCGGCGCTGGCGGCGGCCGGGCACCGGGCCTGGCTCGCGCACACCGCGCTGGTGCTGTTCTGGCTCGGCCTGGTGCTCTACGCCGTCGCCCTGCCGCACTTCGATGTGCGGCAGGTGCTGGAGGGGCCGGGGGACCACTGGGTCGCGGGCGGGGCGCTCGCCATCTCGGCGCTGGCCGGGGCGGGCCTGCTCACCGCCGGGGACACGGGCGGCCTGTACCTGTGGAACGACGACGACCGCGACACCCTGCGCACGACGACCGTCCTGCTGCTCGCCCTGTGCCTGGCGGCCTGCGTCGTCCTGCTGGTCGCGGAGTCGGTCCGCCCCCGGCTCCGCTACGACCGGAACCGGTGGGCGACGGTCTTCCCGCTGGGGATGACGGCCGCGGCGACGCTCTCCGTCGGGACCGCGGTGGGCGTGCCCTGGCTCGGGGTGCCGGGGCAGGTGCTGGTCTGGGTGGCGGTGGCGGGCTGGCTCTGGGTGGCCGCCGGCACGGTCACCGACGCGGTGCGCACGGCCCGCGCCGGGTCCGGCGAGGTCAGGTCCAGAGCACCGCGATGAAGATGTTCGTCGCGGTCAGCGCGCCGACCAGCCCGAACTGCGCCTTGTCGATCCGCTCCTCGTCGCGCTTGACGTAGACGAGGCCGAGAATCACGATCAGCAGGGCCAGCTTGATGCCGATCTTGATGGTGTTGATCTGGGCACCCTGCGCCTGATTGAGCCCGACCAGGGCCACACCGGTGACCAGCATGGTCAGCGCCCCGTGCAGCATCCCGGGTACGAACCGCGCCGTGCCCTGGCCCATCGCCTTCATCTGGGTAAGGAAACCACCGAGCAACGCGGCGATGCCGATGATGTGCAGGCCGACGAAGAGGTGGATGAGTACGTCCATGGAGCGGGAGCCTAATTCGTCGGTATCCGGGCCCAGGACGGCAGGGTGCCGTTCCCGCGTCATGGAGCGGTGCGGGCCGCCACGCCTTGCCGGAACCGGGGCGCCCACAGGGCCGGGGGCCGCCTGAGCGAGCCGATCTCCGGATGGATCCGGCGGCGCGACCCGCCCGCCTTCCTCGCATCGCTGTCCCCCTCGGCCGGCACGAGCGCCGCCTTGGCCGTCGCCCTCGCCCACGCGGTCGGCAACGGCCAGGTGCGCGTCGCGGGAGCCGGGACACCCGAGCTCCGCCTCCGCACCGTCACGCCGCATAGCACCCCACTGCTCCCCCTTTCACCACTTCTCGCCCTTCGGTCACCACGCTGCGCGAAGACGACACCCCGAACCTTCCGCATCGGTCACATGCGGACAAGTGCCGCCCCATCGAAGCCATTTCCGCACACCGCGTTACCAACTCGTCACCGTCCGGCTTAGCGTCCTCCCCCAGGCACCCGGCCCCGACCGCCGGGTCCGCATCGGTCGCGTCGGTCGCGTCGGTCGCTTCGGTCGCATCCAGTGCGCCGATCGCAACGAATGCACCGGACGCATCGGAACGCTTCGGACGCCTCGACCGGTATTCAGTCGTACGAAAGGACGTGACGGCACAGGTGGCAGCGCATCGCAGGCCACGGCAGCACCCGTTCAAGGGCCGTACGGCCCGGACGGCGGCCATCCTCGCCATGGCGGGGGCGGCCACCGCGACGGGTTTTGACGGCACCGGACAGGCCGAGCCCCGGCTGACACCCACGCAGGTGAAGGCCGAGGTGGACACCCTGTACCAGGAGGCCGAGACCGCCACGCAGAAGTACGACGGCGCCAAGGAGCAGGTGGACGCGGGCGAACGCCGGCTGAACGCGCTGCGCGACGAGGCCGCCCGCAAGACGCGGAAGCTCAACTCCGCCCGGGACGCACTCGGTACCATCGCCGCCGCGCAGTACCGCTCCGGTGACATCGCCCCCGCCTGGCAACTCGCCCTGTCCAGCGACCCGGACCGCTACCTGGACGACGCCGCACTCGCCGAACGCGCCGGCGACCGCCAGACCGCCGCCGTGTCCCAGGTGCGCAGGCAGCTCCAGGAGATCGAGCGGTTGCGCGGCGCCGCCCGCGTCGAGCTGAGGTCCCTGACGTCCCACCAGGACGAGCTACGGCGGCAGAAGACCGCCGTCACCGGCAAACTGGCCGAGGCCCGGCGGCTGCTGGCCGAGCTGAGTCCGTCACAGCGCGACCAGGTGACCGCCGGCGGCGACACCGACGGCACCACCCCGGGACACGCCTCCCGGTCGGCCGACGGCGCCCGGCAGGTGCTGGCACAGGCCGGCGCCGTCGCCGCCCCCGACTCCCGCGCCGCGGCGGCCGTCGCCTACGCCTTCGCCAAACTCGGCAGCCCCTACGTGTGGGGCGCGACCGGCCCCCACTCCTTCGACTGCTCGGGCCTGGTCCAGGCCGCCTACCGCTCCGCCGGAGTGTCCCTCCCCCGCACCACCTACGCCCAGATCGACGCGGGCCACCGGGTCCCCCGCTCCGAACTGCGCCCCGGCGACCTGGTGTTCTTCTACTCGGGCATCAGTCACGTCGGCCTCTACATCGGCGACGGCCGCATGATCCACGCCCCCAACCCCTCCGCCCCGGTCCGGGTGGCCCCGATCGACCAGATGCCGTTCGCGGGGGCGACGAGGGTGGTGTGAGGGGCCCGCATCCGGACCCGGACCCGGACCGCCGCGGGGATCCGCTCCGCCGGGGTCAGACCAGCCGCCGCGCCGTCGCCCACCGCGTCAGCTCATGCCGGTTGGACAGCTGGAGCTTGCGCAGGACCGCCGAGACATGGGACTCGACCGTCTTCACCGAGATGAAGAGCTGCTTGGCGATCTCCTTGTAGGCGTAGCCCCGGGCGATCAGGCGCAGCACCTCCCGCTCGCGCTGGGTGAGCCGGTCCAGGTCCTCGTCCACGGGCGGGGCGTCGGTGGAGGCGAAGGCGTCCAGGACGAACCCGGCCAGGCGCGGGGAGAAGACCGCGTCCCCTTCCTGGACCCGGAAGATCGAGTCCACCAGGTCGGTGCCGGTGATGGTCTTGGTGACATAGCCGCGGGCGCCGCCCCGGATCACCCCGATCACGTCCTCCGCCGCGTCCGACACGGACAGGGCGAGGAAGCGGACCGGCTGCTCGGCGTCCGCCGTCAGCGCCGCGCACCGGCGCAGCACCTCGACACCGCCGCCGCCCGGCAGGTGGACGTCGAGGAGGACCACCTCGGGCCGGGTCGCGGTGATGACGGTGACCGCCTGGTCGACGTCCGCGGCCTCGCCCACCACCTCGACACCGGTCGTGGCGGTCTGACCGATCTCCGCCTGTACGCCGGTGCGGAACATCCGGTGGTCGTCCACCAGCACCACCCGTACGTGCCGCCCGCCCGCCCCGCCGCCGGCGAGCCCGCCGGTCGCGGCCGCCTCCGCGGTCTCCGCCACGCCGTTCGCCTCGGTCGCGTCGCTCATGCCGTCTTCTCCGCCCTCTCCATCTCCAGCTCGACCTCCGTGCCGCCCCCCGGCACCGCCCGTAGCCGGGCCGTGCCGCCGTGGCGCTCCATGCGTCCGATGATCGATTCCCTGACGCCCATGCGGTCGGCGGGTATCGCGTCGACATCGAAGCCCGGGCCGCGGTCGCGCACGGACACGAACACCGTGCTGCCCTCGACCTCGGCGTAGACCTGCACGGCGCCGCCGTCGCCACCGTACTTTGCCGCGTTCACCATCGCCTCGCGCGCGGCCTGCATCTGCGCACCGATCCGTTCGTCCAACGGGCAGTCGCCGACGACGACCACCTCTATGGGCACCCCGTGCTTGTCCTCGACCTCGGCCGCGTTGCGCCGCACCGCCTCGGCGACCGTGTCCGGCTCGTCGGCCTCGTCCTTGCCGGTGCCCTCCGGCTTGTAGAGCCAGGTGCGCAGGTCACGCTCCTGGGCGCGGGCGAGGCGGCGGACCTCCCCCGCGTTGTCCGCGTTGCGCTGGATCAGGGTGAGGGTGTGCAGCACGGAGTCGTGGACGTGCGCGGCGACCTCGGCACGCTCCTGGGCGCGGATGCGCATCAGCCGCTCCTCGGAGAGGTCCTGGGTCATCCGGACCAGGTACGGACCGGCGAGCAGGGTGATCCCCACGAGGACGGCGAGCGCGGCCTGGAGGACGGCGCCGAGGTGGGCGGCCGAACCCTGGAGGACGAAGATCGCCGAGACGCCGGCCGTGACCAGCAGGACACCGGCGGCCGCGCGCACCAGGGTGAGGGTGCGGCGGTGCCGGCCGACCTCGGCCCAGCGGGCCCGCCGGGCGTTGTCCGCCTGGCGCCAGACGAGGGCGACACCGGCCGCGACGAGCACGGCGGGCACCAGATACGCCTTGGCGGCGCCGGTCAGATTGACGCTGCCCACGAAGACCATGGACACGATGACCATGAGGAGCAGCGCGACCATCTGACCGCGGTCCGGCTTGCGGGCCACGAGTCTTCTGCGGCCGCCGGGCGTGGTCTCGGCGGTGACCGGCGACGTCTTCTGTCCGCCGACGCCACCGACACCGAGCGGGACGAAGAACCAGAACGCCGCGTACAGCAGCGCGCCCAGGCCGTTGGCCATGAACAGGCCGGCGAACGCGAGCCGGACCCAGACGACGGGCAGCCCGAGATGCCCGGCGAGGCCCCGCGCCACTCCGCCGAGCCAGCGTCCGTCGCCGCTGCGGTAGAGCTTGCGCGGTGGCCGCGGGTCGTCGAGGGGCAGGCTTGCGGCTTCCGGCATGGCATCGATGGTCACACGGGCGGCCGGGGCGGGGCATCAGGGTCGGTCCCCGAGACGTCCCTGATCTTCCCCGGGACGGGCTCGGGGGGCCTCGCTCCCGCGCCGGTTCCGGCCGGTCCGCACCACTCGAACGCTTCCCCCGGCCCACGTCAGGGCCGATCTCAGGGTTCGCCCAGGGTTGTCCCGACTGCCGCCGCACGGCCCCGGCCGTCACCATGGACTCATGACGGATCACGAGCACGCCGCGACGGGTCCGGGACCCGGCGGCCCGCGCCCGGCCCCGGGCACCGGGCCGACGGATGCCGCGCCCGCCGCGACGGGAGGGACGGGCGCGGCCGCCGACGGCTCCGCCCCTCGCGCGGAAGACACAGAGAAGACGGGCGACGCGGAGACGGCCGACAACACAGGCGCGGGCTCCCGCCCCCACACCGCCGCACCGGAGCAGGAGAAGGGGCTGCGACAGGAAGAGGAGCAGGAACAGCGGCAGGAGCCCGGGCCTGAACAGGGAGAGGGCCAGACACGGCAGGAGGGACAGCGGCACGGGCCCACGCGGCAGCCGGGTCCCGCCGAGGACGCGCCCGACCGGTTCCGGCGCGGGCGCCGGTACAAGATGATCGCGGGCGTGTGCGCGGGGCTCGGCCGGCAGGCCGACATGGACCCGGTGATATTCCGGATCACCCTGGCCGTCCTGTCCGCGACCGGCGGCATCGGTCTCATCTTCTACGGCTTCGTGTGGCTGCTGGTGCCGTACGAGGACGAGGAGGAGAACGAGCTGCGCAAGCTGCTGACCGGCCGGGTCGACGGCCAGGCGCTGGCCGCCGTGCTGTTCGCCCTGGTCGGCTGCGGGACCTTCCTGACCATGCTGCGGAACGGCGGGGCGCTGGCCTTCTCCGCGGTGCTCTCGCTGATGCTCGCGGGCGCCGGGTACTGGTCGCGGCGCCGCGACGCCCCGGACCCCGACCCGCTGGCCGCGCAGGCCGCCGCCGACGCACCGCCGGAGGCACAGGCGCCGCCGGTCGCCCTCAGCTACCCCTCGTGGTGGCGGGACCCGATCGTCAAGGACGGCACCCATGTCGGCGGCACCGGCTATCTGTGGGGGCCGGGCGACGCGCGGATCAGGGACGGAGACCTGCTCTCGGTCGTCGACGTCCGCCTCGCCACCCCCTGGACCCACCCCGGCGCCGCGAAGCAGCCGCCGAGCCCCGCGCCCCCGACGCCGCGCGGGCCGCGCTGGATAGGCGGCCCGGTGTTCCTGCTGGCGCTGCTGGCGGGCGGCCTGGGCTCCGGGCTGACGTGGCACACCCACCCGCTGGGCGCCAGCCTGCAGACCGGACTGGCCTGTGCGCTGGCCGTCTTCGGCCTGGGCCTCGCGGTCAGCTCGTTCCTCGGCCGCACCGGCGCCGGGACGGTGTTCCTGGCGATCGTCACGGCGGCTCTGCTCGGCGGGGCGGCGGCGATGCCCCGGGACATCACCACGCACTGGCGGGAGACGTCCTGGATACCCGGCGCCACGGCGCAGGTCCGGCCGGCGTACGAACTGGGCACGGGCCGGGGCACCCTCGACCTGACCCGGATACGTCCGGCCAAGGGGCAGACCGTCAGCACCGACGCGCACGTCGGGGCGGGCCGGCTGAAGGTGATCGTGCCGGCCGACGCGACCGTGCGGATGAACATCGATGTGGGCGTGGGCGACATCAAGTTGCCGGGAGAGAAGAACGGAAAGGACGTGGACGTGCTGCCGCAACGGCACCGGGATGTGACCCTGCCGCCGGCCGAGGGCGGCAAGGACAGCGGCACCCTGGACCTCACCCTCGGGGTCGGGGCCGGAGAGGTGGAGGTGGACCGTGCTGCGCCATGAGTTCCGGCCGGGGAAGCTGGTCGCCGGGTTGTTCCTGATCGCCACCGGGGTGGTGTACGCCGGGGACGCGGGCGGCCTGTGGAAGACCCCGTGGTTCGCGATCGTCCCACTGGTGGTGGGCGGCCTGTGCCTGGCCGGGGCCACGGCGACGCTCAACCGGGTGATACGGGGGCGGGGCGGGACCGAGCGGGGCTAGGGCCTCTCGTTTGGATCTTGCCGGCTCGACGGTCTCCGGAGTCACCGACGGGCCGAGGCCACGCGACGGCGCGCCGCTGCGGTGCCCGACGGTTCCGGCGACCGCGACGGTTTCGGGGACCGCCGGCGACCGCGACGGTTCTACGACTCCGGCGGCTCCGACGGCTTCCGGCACGGCGACGGGGCGACGGCGGCACGACACGGCGGCGCCCAGCCGGTCGGCCCGAGGTCCCGGGTCCCCGGGTCCCGGGTGCCCGAGAGAGCCCCCAGAGAGGCCGGGAAGTGTCCCGCGGGCAGCCGGCCCGCGAGCCAACCCCGCGCCTCGGATCTGCACCTCGGGTCGGCACCTCGGGTCTGCACCCCCGCATCTGGAGCCCCGGATCTGGAGCCCCGGCTCCGCAATCGACCCCACGGCCCCGGTCCCGGCCCCACCTGCCCACCCCCCGACCTGCCTAGCCCCCCTCGACCGCCCTAGCCCCTCCTCGACCGACCGCGCCCTCCTCGACCGACCGCGCCCTCCTCGACCGACCTACAGATATCCGAGCGACCGCTGCCGGCCCCGGGCGCGCCATGCGGCGTCCAGGGAGAGGTACGGCGCACCGGCGAGGATCAGGGGCAGCCAGGCCATCAGGTAGGCGAGGTCGTTGCCGTAGTAGTACGGGGTCGTGGCCCAGCTCATGGTCAGCCACAGGCTGAGGGAGATCAGCGCGCCGCCCAGTGCGGCGAGGCGGCCGAGCAGTCCGAGGAGGGTGGCGATGCCGACGGCCAGTTCGCCGAGGGCGATGGCGTAGCCGAAGCCGACCGGACTCTTCAGAGCGAGGTCGACCAGGGCGGGGAGGGCGGCGGTGCCGCGGGCCGCGTGCATGGTGTCGCCGATCGAACCGGCGCCGGCGGCCCTCATGAAGGTGCTGTCGGTGAGCTTGTCCAGGCCCGCGTAGAGGAAGGTGGCGCCGAGGAAGACGCGCAGGGGCAGCAGGGCGTAGTGGGCGGCGGTGTCCCGCCAGCCGTTGCGGCTGTTCAGCCGGGTGGTGCGCGTGTCCATTCGAATACCGGTCATGCTGCCTGCCGCCTCTCGCCCGCTGTCCCTGCCGTACCCGCCCGTTCTCCCGACCATATGTATGACAAGGAGGGGACGCTCAATCATCGCCCAGGGGTTTTTCCGGATTTCAGGCGTTCGTATGAGAGGAGGATCGCGAGTGGCGGACGCTCACTCGGTGATCTGGACCGTGTAGCGGTTGGTCGGCACTCCGGCCGCGGTCACCACCTGGACCTCCACCGAGCCCGGCTCGACGTCGGCCGGGACGGGGACGGTCAGGACGGTGTCCGAGGGGTTGCGGAAGCCGCCGGTGACCGGGACCAGCGGGACGTGGACGTCGACGGCGCCGATGCGGACGACCATGCGGGAGAGCCGTTCGGCGGTCTGGGCGCCGGGCGGGACGAAGCCGGTGCCGCGGATCTCGATGTCGTCGCCGGTGCGGATCGGGCCGTCCAGGTCGCCGGGTTCACGGGCGCGGACCACGGAGAGGACGACCGCGCGGCCGCCCTCCGCGTACTTGCCCGCCAGATAGGTGGCGGCCGAGATCAGGACGACGACCGCGAGACCCCAGGGCAGGTCGGGCAGCTGGTCGGGGCGGCGGGCGAGGCGGACGGCGGCGAAGACCAGGGCGACGGCGCTGATGGCCACGTACTGGATGTCGGTGAAGGCGCCCCGGCCGGAGTCGTCGGTGAGCAGGTCGGCGGCGCGCGGGCGGTGGGCCGGGACCTTCTGGAGCCGCTGGGCGAGGATGCGCAGCCCCACCACCCGGCGGACCAGGACGGCGATGCCGCAGACCACGGCGAGGACGGTCACCACGCCGGCGCCCCGGGCGAGGTCGAGGCCCGCGATGAGCGCGTCGCGTTCGGCGTGGTCGGAGGCGGCGGCCAGGCGGGCGGCGAGCAGCAGGACGGCGTAGCCGATGAACAGGACCCAGCAGACGGCGACGGAACGGGAGGTGGACATGCGATGGTCCTCGCCGATCACCGGGGCGAGAGCGCCGCCGCGCGCCCGGTGGAACCAGCAGGCGGCGGACAGCGCCCCGGCCACGACGAGGGCGGCGAGCAGGGCGGCGGTGCGGGCGGTGGTCCAGCCGGCGCCGATCGCGGTCAGCGCCTCGCCGAGCAGCAGGGCGACGACCGCGCCCCACACCGTGCACAGGGTGCGCAGCCACAGGCGGGTGAGCCACATCTCGCCCTCGGCGCGGCCGCGTTCGGCGACGGCCTCCGCGCGCTGGGTCAGTTCCTCGGAGACCCACTGGCGGGAGGCCGAGGGAGAGTAGGCCACGGCGGCGGGCAGGCCCTGGCCGGCGGCGAACTCGTCGCGGCGGCGCAGGAACGCGGCGACGGCCCGCCGGTGTCCCTCGCGGGCGCCGTGCGGACAGTCCCCGCAGCCGCAGCCGCCCTGGTGGACGCCCTCGGCGTCCGCGTCCTCTCTCGCCTCCTGCACCGCCACGTCCGACGCCCGCCTTCCCCGCGACCTCGCGGCACGGCCGCCGGCCCCTCGGTGAGCCGTCCCGCTGCCGTGCAACTCCCGTACGTCAACTGCGAATTGTGCCCTACCTGGACCGGCCTGAGGCCGCCGACATGATCCTGAAGAGTGAATCGCCGGGCTGCGTATTGACGCGACCACCCAGACCACCCAGCCCAACTAGCCCCCCCCGGTCGCCCTAGGTTCTGTCGTCAAATGTCACGCCCACATCAGGAGTGATGCGAGGGTGACGGCCGCTTGATAGGACTGGGCGGTCTTGTCGTAGCGGGTGGCGATGCCTCGCCACTGCTTGAGGCGGTTGAAGCACCGCTCCACGACGTTGCGGTGCTTGTAGACCTCGCGGTCGAAGGCCGGCGGGCGGCCTCCGCGGCTGCCGCGCCGGGCCCGGTTGCCGACCTGGTCGGCCCGCTCGGGGATCGTGTGCGGGATGCCGTGGCGGCGGAGCCAGCTGCGGATGGCTCTTGAGCTGTAGCCCTTGTCGCCCAGGACATGATCAGGCCGGACGCGGGGTCGCCCCGGTCCCGGGCGGGGCACCCGGATCGCTTCCATCACGGTGATGAACCGGGTGCAGTCGTTGGTGTTGCCGCCCGTGAGGACGAAGGCGAGCGGGCGGCCTCTGCCGTCGCAGGCCAGGTGGATCTTGCTGGTCAGGCCGCCTCTGGACCGGCCGAGGGCTGGGTCGCGGAGCCCCCTTTTCGGGCTCCGGCCGCATGCTGGTGAGCGCGGACGATGGTGGAATCGACCGACACCAGCCACTCGATGTCTCCCGCCGCGTCCGCCTTCGCCTGTGCGGCCTGCAGCATCCGGTCGAACGTCCCGTCCGCCGCCCACCTGCGAAACCGTGTGTGCAGCGTGGCCCACGGACCATAGCGCTCGGGCACATCCCGCCAGGCCGTTCCGGTCCGGAACTTCCACACGATCCCGTTCAGGACCCTGCGGTCGTCCAGCCGCTTCCGCCCCCGCAACGACTCGGGCAACAACGGCCGGACGAACTCCCACTCGGCATCAGACAGTTCATGACGACGTATCACCACACCATGATCCCTCAGCAGTGATCATTTGAAGACACTGCCTAGCACCCCGGTCACCCCCGCCACCCCCAACCGCCCCCGTCACCTCCAACTGCCCCCGTCACCTCCAACTGCCCCCCTACCGCTGACGACCGCTCCCAACCACTCCCGACCACTCCCGATCGCTGCCGGGCTCAGCCGAGCAGGTCGGGTTCGCTGCGGGTGATCTCCTGCCAGAGGGGCTGGTAGTTGATCCAGGCCACGAGGTCGCCGCCGAGTTGTTCGCGGGTGGCGACGGCGAGCTTGTGCTCGATCAGGACCGGGCGGCCGGCCGCGCGGGCCAGCAGCTGCACCCGGCAGGAGCGGTCCATGGACAGGAACCACCAGGCGGCGGCGTCCACGGAGCCGCCGACGGTGAGCAGCCCGTGGTTGCGCAGCACCAGCGCCTTGCGGGAGCCGAGCGCCGAGGCGATGCGGCGGCCCTCCTCGGCGTCGACGGTGACGCCGGTGTAGGCGTCGTAGAGGGCGGCGTCCTCGTAGAAGGCGCAGCTCTCCTGGGTGAGGGGGTCGACGAGGTCGCCGAGGGCGGCGAGGGCGCGGCCGTGCACGGAGTGGCAGTGGGCGACGGCGACGACGTCCGGGCGGGCGGCGTGGACCTGGGCGTGCACGGTGAAGGCGGCCTGGTTGACGTGGTAGCGGCCCTCGATGACCTGTCCGTCCTGGTTGACGAGGACGAGGTCGCCCACGGTGACGTGCCGGAAGGGCATGCCGAAGGGGTTGACCCAGAAGCAGTCGCTGAACTCCGGGTCCCGGGCGGTGATGTGGCCGGAGACGCCGTCCTCGAAGCCGTTCCGCCCGAAGATCCGCAGGGCTCCGGCGAGCCGTTCCTTGCGGTGCCGGCGTTCGTCCTCGACCGAGTCGTGCATCGGCGGCATGGCGAACTGCAGCTGGTCGGTGGACAGCGGCAGCGGCGGGGTGGGCCCGGACATAGGTCCTCCAGCGCTGGTAGGGCGGTACGGGCCGGAAGTTACCGCCGGTCAGCCCAAAAAGGCAGGGCTGTTCCGTAAAGATGGCGCGCAGATGGGAAAGGCGACAGGAGATGTCGGGTCAGGCAAGCACACTCGACCGGTATGAACTGGGCAGACTTCACCACGGCCGAACCGGACTTCGCGGCGGCCGTCGAGCGGCGCTTCGGCGCCTTCCGGCACCACGTCCTCGTCACCCTGCGCCGGGACGGCTCGCCCCGGCCCTCGGGGCTGGAGGTGCGCTTCCACGGCGGCGAGCTGTGGCTCGGCATGATGCCGGGCTCGCTGAAGGCCCGCGATCTGCTGCGCGACCCGCGGTTCGCGCTCCAGGCCAATCCGGGCGAGGGCACCACGATGGCCGGCGGGGACGTGCGGATCGGCGGGCGGGCCCACGAGGTCGGGGACGGGGCGGCGAAGGCCGGGTATGTGGAAGAGGTGGAACCGCCGGAGCCGTTCCACCTCTTCCGCACCGAGTTGACAGAGGTCGTGCGGACCTCTGTGGAGGACGACCGTCATCTGGTCGTCCAGGTCTGGAAGCCGGGAGAGCCGGTGCGGACTCTCAGGCGGACCTGAGCCTCAGGAAAGGCCGGGGAGGCTTACTCCCACTCGATGGTGCCCGGCGGCTTCGAGGTCACGTCGACGACGACGCGGTTGACGTCCCGGACCTCGTTGGTGATGCGGGTCGAGATGCGGGCGAGGACGTCGTAGGGCAGCCGGGACCAGTCGGCGGTCATGGCGTCCTCGGAGGAGACCGGGCGCAGCACGATCGGGTGACCGTAGGTGCGGCCGTCGCCCTGGACGCCCACGCTGCGGACGTCGGCGAGCAGGACCACCGGGCACTGCCAGATCTCGCGGTCGAGGCCGGCCGCGGTCAGCTCCTCGCGGGCGATGGCGTCGGCGTCGCGCAGCAGGTCCAGGCGCTCCTTGGTGACCTCGCCGACGATGCGGATGCCGAGGCCCGGGCCCGGGAACGGCTGGCGCTGGACGATCTCGTCCGGCAGGCCCAGCTCCTGGCCGACCATCCGGACCTCGTCCTTGAACAGCTTGCGCAGCGGCTCGATCAGCTGGAACTCGAGGTCCTCGGGCAGGCCGCCGACGTTGTGGTGCGACTTGATGTTGGCGGTGCCGGTGCCGCCGCCGGACTCGACCACGTCCGGGTAGAGGGTGCCCTGGACCAGGAACTCCACGGCCGGGCCCGCGTCGGCGATGATCTCGGCCTGCGCCTGCTCGAAGACGCGGATGAACTCCCGGCCGATGATCTTGCGCTTCTCCTCGGGGTCGCTGACCCCGGCGAGGGCGTTCAGGAAGCGCTCCTCGGCGTCGACGACCTTCAGCTGGACGCCGGTGGCCGCGACGAAGTCCTTCTCGACCTGCTCGGTCTCGCCCTTGCGCATCAGACCGTGGTCGACGTAGACGCAGGTCAGCTGCGAGCCGATGGCCTTCTGCACCAGGGCGGCGGCCACCGCGGAGTCCACGCCGCCGGACAGGCCGCAGATCGCGCGCTTGTCGCCGACCTGCTCGCGGATGGCCTCGACCTGCTCCTCGATCACATTGCCCGTGGTCCAGGTCGGCTCCAGGCCCGCGCCGCGGTACAGGAAGTGCTCCAGGACCTGCTGGCCGTGCGTGGAGTGCATGACCTCGGGGTGGTGCTGGACGCCGTAGAGCTTCTTCTCGTCGTTCTCGAACGCGGCGACCGGGACCAGGTCGGTGGACGCGGTGACGGCGAAGCCCTCGGGGGCGGCGGAGCAGGCGTCGCCGTGCGACATCCAGACCTGCTGCTCGTCCGGGGTGCCCTCGAAGAGGGTGGAGGAGGACTTGGAGACGTGCAGGTCGGTGCGGCCGTACTCGCGGGCGCCGTTGTTGTCGACGGAGCCGCCGAGGGTGAGCGCCATCAGCTGGAAGCCGTAGCACATGCCGAAGACGGGGACACCGGCCTCGAAGAGCTCGCGGTCGAGGCGGGGCGCGCCCTCCTCGTACACCGACGAGGGGCCGCCGGAGAGGATGATCGCCGCGGGCTTCTTGGCGAGCATCTCCTTGACCGGCATGGTGCTCGGCACGATCTCGCTGTAGACCCGCGCCTCGCGGACGCGTCGGGCGATGAGCTGGGCGTACTGCGCACCGAAGTCGACGACCAGGACGGTGTCGGGGGCAGTGGGAGTCGCTGATGACACGGGGTGCCTTCTGGTGGTCCGGGCGGGGGTCTGTACTACGAGTCTAACGGTGCGGGCGCCGAGCCCCCCGCCGAGCCGGAGGCCCGCCGGGACGGGCCCGCGGTACCTGACGGAGGGGCCGCCGTACCGGTGCCGTGGCATACTGGCCCCATGCTTCAGCACACGACCTTCGTCTTTACCTATGGCACCCGGCCCGCCGGCTGCCATGGTCGTGCTGCTTAGCCGAACGCTTAAGCGACACCCCAGGCGCCCCGGGCCGACAAGGCCCGGGGCGCCTGTCGTTTTTCCGGGTCACGCCGTTCCAGGGCCTCCGCATCCGCCCCCACCGCACCCGCGCGAAACGATCAGGAGCCCCGACATGAGCATGAGCACCACCACCCCCGAAGAGACCGAAGAGACCGAAGAGACCGAAGCGACCGCCACGGCGCCGGAGGCGGCCATCGCCGCCGCGCGGGAGCGCATCGACACGATCGACGACCGGATCATCGGCCTCATCCAGGAGCGGACGGCCGTCTCCGCCGTGGTCCAGCAGACCCGTATCTCCTCCGGCGGCCGGCGGGTCAGCCTCTCCCGCGAGATGGAGGTCCTCGGTCACTACCGCGAGGCGCTGGGCAAGCCCGGCACCTCGCTCGCCATGACGCTGCTGGAGCTGTGCCGGGGCCGCATCTGAGCGCGCCAGCTGATTATCCGACGTGAGTTCGGCCCCCGTCTCACCCGTACGGCGCGTGACCGCCTCGCGGGCACCTTCGTTAGCGGGTTGTCCGTGCCAGCCAGGGGCGGGCCCGACAGAACCACGCGTGGCTCGCTGGGGCGATGAGGCGTACGGGTCGTGCCGTACGCCGTGGGACCTCGCTCCAGGGAAGTGACCGGACGGCAGGGGACAGCAGCCCGGTCACCAAGAGAACGGCCGGCTCCGGGGACGCCCGGGGCCGGCCGGCGGAACACCGGTCCCCGTCCCCGCGCAGAACACGGCAGGCCATGGCGGAACACGACAGGCCACGGCGCCCTCGCGCATGAGAAGAGGGACCTGCATCCCCCTCCGAAGGCAGGTCCCTCACCACCGTCTTCTTGATCCGGTAGCAGGTTTGATCGGCGACGGCACGGGAGGGTTGTGCCGGGGCCCGGGATTGACCAGTGATCCGGGTCACACCACCCGAGCCGCGCCCCCCGGCGGACTACACGGCCTTCGGCGGCACCGTCGGCATCCCCAGGAACGGCAGCCGCAGCGCGCCGAACGCCTCCGCCGGAACCGCGGGCGAGAGCGGCTCCACCGGCTTCAGCCGCTCGTACGACGCCCCCGGCGCCGGCCGCGGATCCTCCTCGCCCTTGTTCGGCCAGAACGACATGGCCCGCTCGGCCTGCGCGGTGATCGTCAGCGACGGGTTGACGCCCAGGTTCGCCGAGACCGCGGCGCCGTCCACGACCGAGATGCCGGGGTGCCCGTACAGCCGGTGGTACGGATCGATCACCCCGGTGTCGGCCGAGTCGCCGATGGGGCAGCCGCCGAGGAAGTGCGCGGTGAGCGGGGTGCCCATCAGCTCGCCGACGTTGCTGCCCGGGAAGCCGTTGATCTCGGCGGCGAGCGCGGCGGCGGCCTCGGAGGCGGCCCTGATCTGCTTGGGGTTGGGCGCGCCGTGCCCCTGCCGCGCGGTGAGCAGGCCCTTGCCGACGCCGCCCGGCTTCAGGTACGTCGTCAGCGAGTTGTCCAGGGACTGCATGACCAGGCCGATGATGCTCCGCTCGGACCAGCGGCGGTTGGACAGGGAGCGCAGCACCAGGGTGGGGTGCCTGGCCGCGTTCGCCAGCCAGGCCAGCGCCCGCGAGGAGCCCTCGGTGTACGGCACCTGGAGGATGGACAGGCCGCCCATCGCGTTGGAGCCCTTGCCGTAGCGGACCGGCTCGATATGGGTGTTCTCGTCCGGGTGGATCGAGGAGGTGATCGCGACGCCCCGGGTGAAGTCGGCCCGCGGGGTGCCGTGCGCCTTGCGGTAGCGGTGGTTGTCGGTCTGCGCGCCGACCAGCGCCTCCGAGTTGGTGCGGGTCAGCACACCCAACCGGGGCGAGAGGTAGGGAAGTTGGCCGTTGGCCTTCATGCGGTGCAGCAGGGTCTGGGTGCCGTACGTACCGGCGGCGATCACGACCCGGCGCGCGGTGAACAGCCGTCCCGCGCCCTTCTTCTGACGATCCGTCGGCAGGGTGGCCACCGCGTACCCGCCGCGTGAGTCGTCGGTGACGGACACCACCGTGGTCATGGGGTGGACCACCGCGCCCGCCTTCTCGGCGAGGTGGAGGTAGTTCTCGTTCAGCGTGTTCTTGGCGCCGTGCCGGCAACCGGTCATGCACTCGCCGCACTCGGTGCAGGCGTTGCGCTCGGGACCGGCCCCGCCGAAGTACGGGTCGGGCACCGGCCGCCCGGGGGACGCCTTCGCCGTGCCGTCCGCGTCCTTGCCGTCGCCGAAGAAGACGCCGACCGGCGCGAAGTGGAAGGTGTCGCCGACACCCATCCGCTCGGCGGCCGCCTTGAGGTGGACGTCCGAGGGGGTCATCGTCGGGTTGAGCCGTACGCCGAGCATCCGGGTGGCCTGGTCGTAGTACGGCTTCAGCTCCTCCTGCCAGTCGGTGATGTCCTTCCACTGGGGGTCCTCGAAGAACGCCTTCGGCGGTACGTAGAGGGTGTTGGCGTAGTTGAGCGAGCCGCCGCCGACGCCCGCGCCGGCCAGCACCATCACATTGCCCAGCAGATGGATGCGCTGAATGCCGTACATGCCGAGTTTGGGGGCCCAGAGGTAGTTCTTCAGGTCCCAGGAGTTCTTCGGCAGGGACGTCCTGGTGAAGCGGCGCCCGGCCTCCAGGACGCCGACCCGGTAACCCTTCTCGGTCAGGCGCAGGGCGGAGACGGAGCCGCCGAAGCCGGAGCCGACCACGAGGACGTCGTAGTCGTAGGAGTCCTGGGGCACGGGTCTCTCCTCAGAGTGTTTCGGGTGCGGGCCGTCCGCGGTCTCTCGCGCGGTTCCCCGCGCCCCCAAGCGGCTTACGTGAACCGGAGCGCCTTCAGCACGCGCAGGCTCGTGGTCATGAAGCGGGCGTAGCCCTCGTCCGACATGCCCAGCGAGGGCGCCATCGGCAGCAGCCGCTGCTGGGCGACCGTCTGGGCCTCGGTGTACTTGAGGATGCCCTCGGAGCCGTGGCGGCGGCCGAGGCCGGAGTCCTTCATGCCGCCCATCGGGGACTGGACGCTGCCGTAGGCCGGGGCGTAGCCCTCGTTGACGTTGACCGTGCCGGTGCGCAGCCGGGCGGCGATGTCCCGGCCGCGGCTCGAACTGGTCGTCCATACCGAGGCGTTGAGGCCGTACGGCGTGGCGTTGGCGCGCGCGACCGCGTCGTCGTCGGACGAGAAGCGGTAGACGGAGACCACCGGGCCGAAGGTCTCCTCCTCGCAGACCGCCATGGAGCCCTCGACGCCGTCGAGGATGGTGGGCTCGAAGAAGTAGGGGCCGATGTCGGGCCGGGCCACGCCGCCCGCGAGCACCGTGGCGCCCTTGTCGACGGCCTCGCGCACATGCCGTTCGACGGTCTCCAGCTGGCGCTCGCCGACCAGGGAGCCCATGTCGGCGCCGTAGGCAAGGGAGCTGCCGAGCCGCATGGCCCGGGTGCGGGCGGCGAACCGGTCGAGGAAGGCGTCGGCGACCGACTCGTGGACGTACAACCGCTCGATGGAGATGCAGAGCTGGCCGGCCGAGGAGAAGCAGGCGCGTACGGCGCCGGCCGCGGCCTTCTCGATGTCGGCGTCGTCCAGCACCAGCATGGCGTTCTTGCCGCCGAGTTCGAGGGAGACGCCGATCAGCCGGGCGGCGGCGCCCTGGGCGACCTCGCGGCCGGTGCGGGTGGAGCCGGTGAAGGAGACGTAGTCGGCGTGCTTGACCAACTCGGGCCCCACGAGAGGGCCTTCGCCGAGGACGACCTGGAAGACGCCCTCGGGCAGCCCGGCCTCGATCAGCAGGTCGCGGGCCCACAGCGCGGTGAGGCAGGTCTCGGTGTCCGGCTTCATCACGACCGCGTTGCCCGCGACGAAGGCGGGCAGCGCGTCGCCGACGGACAGCTCCAGGGGGTAGTTCCAGGGCGCGATCTGGCCCACCACCCCGCGCGGATGGCGCAGTTCGGTGACCTTCGTCAGGGTCGGCACGGCGCCGGTGTGCCGCTTCGCGCGCAGATAGGACGGGGCCTTGCGGCCGTAGTGCCGGGCCGCGATGGCGACGGCGAGCACCTCCTCGTGCGCGTGCAGCCGGGCCTTGCCGGTCTCCAGCTGCACCAGGTCGAGGACCTCGGCCTGGCGTTCGAGGATCAGGTCGTGGAAGCGGAGCAGGACGGCGGCCCGCTGCCGTACCGGGGTGCGCTCCCAGACGGCCTGCGCGGCGCGCGCCGCCTCGAAGGCCCTGAGCACGTCCTCGGGGGTGGACTCGGGCAGATCGGCCAGCTTCTCGCCGGTGAACGGCGTGTGGTTGGCGGTCCGGCCGGAGCCGGTGACGCCCTTGGTCAGCCGGGCCACCAGTTCCGGGGTGACCACGTCGGCGGCGGTGCGGACGCCCTCGGGGCAGGCCGCGAGGGGGTTGGTACCGGCGATGTCCGACGCCCGAGTGTCCGGGGCCTGCGTGTCCGTCATGAGGCGCAGGGTATGCCGCGGCGAACGCTTTGTGTACCCGTCGGTAACGGGGATTCACCGACCGCTCACACCCTGCCAGCGATCACTGGCAATGAACGGCCTGATCAGCGCGTTGCCGGTTCGAACACTCGTCCGTTCAGTCGCCCGCGGGTTTTTTCGCCAGGAAGAGGGCGAGCGTGGTGAAGGGGGTGCGGCGAGGGGGCGCGGTTCCGGGCCGCGACGCGGGGTCCGGCCGCCGGGGGTCGGCCTGCGGCGACACGTCCGGCCGCGCGTCCGGTACGGCACCGGGGTCCCGCCTGTCCGGTGCGGCACCGGGGTCCCGCCCGCCCCGTACGCGGGCCGGGTCACCGGCGGGTTCGCCGGCCGGTTCCCCGCCTGGTCCGCCGGAGGGTTCGCCGGCCGGTTCCGGTACGTCCGCCACGCCCAGGTACGCGCGCAGCTCCGCCGCCACCCGCTCCGCGTCCGGCCGGGCCTCGGGCCGCGCCGCGTGCAGCCGGTCCAGGAGGGGGCCGAGCGGGCCGGGGTCCTTGTCGCCGAGGGCGGCGCGCAGCAGGGCGCCCAGGGACCAGAGATCGGAGGCGGGCCCGGCTCCGGGCCCGGCCGCACGCTCGGGAGCGACGAAGGGATCACCCCCGCCGAGCCGGCCCCCGCCGCTCCCGGCGCCACCGGCACCCCCGGCCCCGCTGCCCGCGCCGCCGCCGTCCCCGATCCCGAAGTCGGTGAGGACGACCCGTCCCGTACCCGATTCCAGCAGCACGTTGGCCGGTTTGAGGTCGCGGTGCACGATGCCGACGGCGTGCGCGGCGCGCAGGGCGCCGAGCACGGCGAGCCCGATGCGCGCGGCCTCGGCGGGCGGCAGGGGGCCGCGGCGCAGCGCCCCGGCCAGGGACTCGCCCTCCACCAGCTCCATCACGATCCAGGGGACGCCCGCCTCGGTGACGACGTCGTACACCGTGACGGCGGACGGATGCCGCACCCGGGTCGCGGCGCGGGCCTCCCGGTAGAGCCGGTGGGCGAGCCGCCCGCTCTCCTCGTCCGCGGCCGGATCGCCGGGCAGCGAGGGCTCCTTGACGGCGACCCGGGCCCGCCCCGCGCCACCCTCGTCCTCGGCGCGCCAGACGGTTCCGGTGGGACCGGTGCCGAGGCGCTCGGCCAGCCGGTAGCGCCCGCCGATCAGCCGCGCGCCGTCCGCGGGTGCACCGAGCGGGTGTTCGCCGTCGTCAGCCATGCCCCATCAGTACCGCGCACACCGCGCCGTTGTCGAAGCGGCCGGTTCAGGCGTCCCGCCGGCGCAGCCCGAACCGGCCGTTCTCCGACCGCACTTCGACGACACCGGTCCCCGGGAAATGCGCCGGGATCGCCAACGCGCACTCCTCTACAGCCAGTTGGAGCAGCCGCCGTCTGCTCGCGGCCGCCTGCCACGGATCGAGGCAGAAGCAGCTGTTGCACTCGGGCCGCAGGATCTGCACCGGGCTGTGCAGCACATCGCCGACGAACAGGGCGTGTTCGCCCCGCGAGGAGACCCGCAGCACGGAGGAGCCCGGGGTGTGCCCGGGCGCCGGCTCCAGGCTGAGGTGCTCGTCGACGCGGTACCCGTCCCCCCATACGACGGCCTGTCCGGCCCGGTGCAAGGGCGCGACGCTGTCCTCGTACAGCAGCCGGTCGTCCACCCGCGCGCCGCCCCCGGAGCGTTGCCGGGCAGGTCAGAGCTTCTGGACCGCCAGGTTCGCGATCGCCGCCTTCGCCACCTGCCGGCCGCGTTCCGTGAAGTCGCCCTTGCCCGGGTACTCGACGAACAGCTTGTACATATCGCCGGAGCGGGTGCGGTAGTAGAAGACCTGGACTTCGCGGGGGCGGGGGTCCTCGCTGTCGTCGGTCGTGTAGACGGCCGTGTTGCGCGCGGCCTCCCGGCCCCGGTACGTCGCGGTGTCGTCCGGACGCGTCTTCGCGCCCTTGGGCATGTCGAGGGAGTACTCGCCCTCGGCGCGGAACTCCTCGTCGTCCGCGTACATCTGGGACCGCGCCGAGTTCTTGATCTCCCCGGAGTCGTCCTCCGACTTCCTGGACAGGTCGAGCGTGATCGAGACGGCGCCGCTCCAGTCGGTGTACGCCACCCAGTTCTTGTCGGGGTCGTCCGATTCCGGCCGGGACACCTGGTACCCGGCGGGCACGGCGAGGTTCGCGCCCAGCCTGCCCTCGGGCCGCATCGCCCACCCGTCGGGCAGCGGGCCCGCGAAGGGATCGGCCAGCACGAGGTACGCCCCCGCCGCGAGCGCCACCACCGCCGCGCCCGCCCCCAGCCAGGCGGTACGACCGGGACGCCGGCGGCGCGCGGGAGCCGCGGCGGACCGCGCCGAGGGAACCGGGGAGGGGGCCGGTGCCGGTGACTGGGTGGCCGAGGACTGGACGGCCGAGGGCTGGGTGACCGACGGCTGGGTGACCGACGGCTGGATGGCCGAAGGCTGGGTGACCGGCGGCTGGGGCGCCGGCGGCTCGGCCGCCTCCGTCAGCAGCTCGCGCACCCGCCGCGCGGACGGCCGCCGCGCCGGGTCCTTGCGCAGCAGCCCGTCGATGGCCTCGGCCAGCGGGCGCCCGGCCGCCGCGGGCGGGGCCGGGGTCGCGTTGAGCACGGACTGGAGGGTCGCCGGGGTGTTGCTGCGCCGGAACGGGGAGACGCCCTCGGTCGCGGTGTACAGCAGTACGCCGAGGGACCACAGGTCGCTCGCGGGTCCGGGGCGCTGCCCCAGCACCCGTTCCGGCGCGACGTATTCGGGTGAGCCGACGAAGCCGCCGGTGTCCGTGAGCCGGGTGTCGCCCTCGATCCGCGCGATGCCGAAGTCGGTGAGGACGACCCGGTCGTGCCGGCCCAGCAGCACGTTGTCCGGCTTCACGTCCCGGTGCAGGACGCCCGCCGCGTGCGCCGCCTCCAGCGCGCCGAGCACCTCCAGGCCGATCCGGGCGGCCTCACGCGGGTCCAGGGTGCCCTCGTCGAGCACCTCGCCCAGCGTGCGGCCGTGCACCAGCTCCATCACCAGCCAGGGGCGGCCGTCGACCACCGCGACGTCGTACACGTTGACCACGGCCGGATGGTCGAGGCGGGCCGCGGCGCGGGCCTCGCGGCGCATGCGCTCGAAGGCGTTGGCGCGTTCCCGTTCGGGAAGGTGGTCCGGTATCCGGGGCTCCTTGACGGCGACCTCGCGGTCCACCGTCTCGTCCCGGGCCCGCCACACCGTGCCCATGCCGCCCCGGCCCAGCCTGGCCGTCAGCCGGTAACGGCCCGCTATCAGGGGCTCGTCGCCGGTGGCCGGACCGGAGACCGCGAGCGGGTCCCGCCGTGTGCGCGGCCGCGGCGGCCGAAGGACGAAGCTCGTCGTGTCGTCGGCCGCCCGGCCCGCTCCCCCGTCACTGCTCATGCACCATCCATATCGCGCCATCGCGGGCCCGATCCACTCGGAAGCGGTACCGGTCACGAACCCGTGACGCGGCGCACCTGCGGGACACGGTCAGGACGCCGGCGCCGAGAACGTGTCCAGCGCGACGTCGAAGTACTCCCGTGCCTCCCGCACCTTGCCGACCGGCGCCGACACCCACACGTCGTACAGCCGCCCAGACTCCTCCCAGCACAGGTCGTACGTGTGGCGCGCGCCCTGCGCCGCGCTGTAGCCGTTCCAGGTGAACTCCCAGAGCGCGGCGGGGTGTCCGGCGTGCGTGGTGCGGGTGACCCGGCCGTCGTGGTAACCGGGGTTCGACACCGCCCCGTTGGCCGCCTGCCCCTTCATCACGGCCTGCGGGCCGCCGGGCTGGGCGGCGCCGGTCCTGACGCCGAGGCGGTACGTCCCCTCCGGCGAGAGGTAGAACACCCGCTCTCCCTGCGGGCTGCGGGTGAAGTCGTCGGGCACCGCGAGCGAGAACCCGGCCGGGTCGTGGACGGTGCGGTAGCCGGAGGGCGCGGTGCCGGGGCCCGCGGGCGGGGAGCCAGGCCGGGACGGGGCCGGGGTCGTGGCCGACGGCGACGGGCCCTGCCGTGTACCGCCGGTGCCCCCGGTCGCCGGTGTCGTCGCCGTGCCTCCCGGGTTCGGGCCGCCCCCGCCGTGGTCCCGGCTGAACAGCAGGGTCGCGGCCGACCCGGCCGCCGCCGCGAGCGCCGCGATCAGCAGGGCCGCCACCAGCACCGAGCGCGTCGAGGAGCGGCCGGGCGGCGCCTCCGTCGTGAGCGCGGGCGCGGTGGACAGGGGCTCCGGCAGGCCCGGCGCGCCCGGCGGTACGGGCGGCAGCAGTACGGTCCGCGGCGGGCGCCCCACCCCGAGCCGGTGCCCGCGCGAGGTGCCCGGCGCGTCCGGCGTCTCGGGGGTGCGCCCGGTCCGCAGATAGACGCGCAGCATCCGCTCGGCCTGTGCCGCGTCGAGCCGCCGGTCCGGGTCGCGCTCCAGCAGCCCCCGTACGACGGGCCCCAGCGGCTCGGCCTCGACGGGCGGGCGGATCTCGGCCGTGACCACGGCGTGCAGGATGCCGCCGAGCGAGTCGCGCCGGAACGGCGACTCGCCGCTGAGCGCCGTGCACAGCAGCGCGCCCAGCGACCACAGGTCGGACTCCGGTCCGGTGCGCACCCCCGACATCCGCTCGGGCGCGGTGTACTCGGGCGAGCCGACGAAGGACCCGGTCTCGGTGAGCGTGGTGGCGCCGGCGACCTGCGCGATGCCGAAGTCGGTGAGCACGACCCGTTCGGTGCCGGACTCGATCAGGACGTTCGCGGGCTTGATGTCCCGGTGCAGCACCCCGGCCCCGTGCGCGGTGTCCAGCGCGCTGAGCAGGGCGACGCCGATCCGCGCGGCCTCGGCCGGGGTCACCGGGCCGTGCCGGGCGATCCGGTCGGCCAGCGAGCAGCCGTCGATCAGCTCCATGACCAGGTAGGGCCGTTCGTCCTGCTCGACCACGTCGTGCACGACGATGATGTGCGGGTGCCGCAGCTGCGCGACCGCGCGCGCCTCCCGGAACGTACGGTCGCGGCGGCGGCGCGCGTCGTCCTCCGGGAGCGCGTCGTCCGCGAGGATCTCCTTGACCGCGACGAGCCGGCCCAGCAGCTCGTCGCTCGCCCGCCAGACGACGCCCATGCCGCCGCGCCCGATACGCGCCTGGAGGCGGTAACGGCCGGCGATCACCCGGAAGTCGGCGCCCTCGGTCCCCATGGGCCCATCATGCCGCAACGGACCCATCCGCTCCGGGGCTCCGATCGGCCAAGCCGCACCGTTCAGTGACTCGTTTTCAGCCGTTTCAGTCGCAAAGAGCACCCGTTCGGCTCTGCGCCGGTCATCTCGTCCGACCCGGCTGCTGCCAGCTCTGGAGCAGCCACTTGAACTGCTTGCCGGTCTTCGGCCAGTCGGCGGCGGGCCCGGACATGTAGACGGCGTACTCGACGCCGTCGCGCGAGAAGTACGTCTCCTCGACGGCGTGCCGCGGTCCGGCCACGTACGGCGGGTCCTTGGCCAGCGCGGTCCAGGTGTACTCCCACAGCGAGCCCGTCCGGTCGCGGTAGACGTTCGGCTTGAGAGTCACCCGCCGGTAGTCGACCAGCCGTTGGAGCTGCTGCTCCAGGTCCTTCTGGTGTGCGTAGGCGTCGGCGAAGTCCGGCGAGGTGTCGATGGATATCCGGACGAGGTGCTTGCCGCCGTCGGGGGTGTAGTCGATCTGCTTCAGGGGGCCGTTGATGCCGTAGATCTGCCGCGTCCAGCCCTTGGGCAGGGAGATGCTGAAGCCCAGCGGGTCGTGGTGGGTCTCCCAGCTGTCCGGGACCGTGCCGGTGTCCGTGTCCTGGTCGCCGCCGGGGCTCGCCGAGGAGGCGGGGCCGGGCTTCGTGCCGTCGTGCGCCGCGGTGTCGTGCCGCGCGTCGTTCCACTGCTGGAAGCCCACCGCGGCACCGCCGCCGAGCACCGCCGCGGCGGCGACGACCAGCGCGAGCGTGCGCAGCTTGCGCCGGGGCCTGCCCGCCCGCCCGCCGCCGGGACCGCCCGCCACCGGACCCACGGCGGTGGGCCCGGTGGCCGGAGGACCCGGAACCGTGCCGGGTCCCGCCGGAGCCGCCGCGGCCGCGCCGGTCGCGGACCGGTCCGCCGCGCCCAGGGTGCCGTAGCCGCCGGTGTCCCCCGGGCCGCGCACGCTGGAGGTCTGGGTCGGCACGTACGCCTGCGCGGCGTTCGGCCGCCGGCCCTCCGCGGCCTCGGCGAGCATCTGCTCGGCCTCCTCCGCGCCCGGCCGCCGCTCCGGCTCCTTGCGCAGCAGCGCGGAGATGACCGGACCGAGCGCCCCGGCGTTGACCGGCTGTGCGGCCTCCTCCTCGACGACCGCCTGCATGGTGCCCAGCGGCGAGGTGCGGCGGAACGGCGAACGCCCCTCCACCGCCGTGTACAGCGTCGCGCCCAGCGCCCACAGGTCGGAGGAGGGGCCGGGGTCGTGGCCGCGCACCCGCTCCGGCGCGAGGTAGTCGACCGAGCCGACGACCTCTCCGGTACGGGTGATGGTGGAGTCGCCCTCGATCTGGGCGATGCCGAAGTCGGTGAGCAGCACCCGCCCGTCGCTGCCGAGGAGAACGTTGCCAGGCTTCACATCGCGGTGCAGCACCCCGGCGGAGTGCGCGGCGCGCAGCGCCCGCAGCACCCACAGTCCGATCCGCGCGGCCTCCCGGGGCTCGATGCTCCCCTGCTCCTTGACCGCGTCCGCCAGCGAGTTGCCCTCGACCAGCTCCATCACGATCCAGGGGCGGCCGTCGTGGTCGAGGACGTCGTGCACGGTGACGACCGCGGAGTGGTTGATGCGCGCCGCGGCCCGCGCCTCGGCCCGGGTACGGGCCAGCAGGACGACCCGGTCGCCGTCGGAGACGTAGAGCGCGGCGGTCAACTCCTTGACGGCGACAGTGCGGTGCAGCACTTCGTCGTGCGCGCGCCACACCCGGCCCATGCCGCCGCTGCCGATGGATTCGGCAAGCCGGTAGCGGCCCGCTATGAGCAGGCCCTGCATCTGATTCACGTTGCCCCGCAATGCTCTTGTCAGGGGTCAGACTAAGGACCGGCCCGTTCGCAGGGAACAAGCGGGGTCCCAAGGAAACCTCACTGTGACGATGGTCATTTCCGCGTGGGAACGGGAACCGGCGCGCCGGGCCGGGGCCGTTGCGTACGCCACGCTCAACCGGTGTAGCGGTACGTCGCGGTAGCTTCCTCGTACAGTCTGCTCACCTCGTCCCGGTCGGCGTCCGGGCCGCGGACCTGGAGGATGTGGTACCGACCGTTCAGCAGGATCGCCATGTTGCGTACGTAAAGATCGCGGCCCTGCCCGTCGGTCCAGGTGAACTGCCCCTCGGCCATGGTCCGTCCGCCCACCTCGATGGTGCGCAGCCCGGTGGCGGTGGCCCAGCTGGAGTCCCGGTAGGGCTGGAGCTCGCGCTCCTTGTCCCGCTGATAGGCCATCGGATCGCTGCCGTACGCCGCGGAGCCGTCCCGTCCGGGTACGACCATCAGCTCGAAGTCGCCGTGTGCGTAGACGACTTCGCCGCTGCCGTTCTTCGGGGTGCGCGTCCAGCCCTTGGCGACGGCGATGTCGAAGCCCTCGGGGTCCTTGCGCAGGGTGAAACCGGCCGGCACGGAGGAGGTGCCGCCCGCCGTGGTGTCGGAGGCGGAGGGGTCCTGCGGGGAGCCGGAGGACGCGGGGGCCGACCGGCCGGCCGAGGGGGTGGTGCCGGTCCCGCTCGGCCCGTGCCCCGCGTGCTGTTTCGGCATGAACAGCATCGCGTACGCGACCGCGCCGGCCAGCAGCAGGAGGATCAGCACGAGCAGCGTCCGGCCGAGCCGGCTCGGTGTGCTCCCCTCCTCGCGGTCCCGCCTGTGCCGGGCGTGCGCGTCGGGCAGCCCGGCGCGGCGCCGCCGCACCAGTTCGCCCCGGCGCCGGACGATCGGCAGCCGCCGGGGGTCGGGCGGCACCGGCACCACCCGGGTACCGGCCTCCGGCTCGGGCGCGGACCGCACCAGCGAGCGCAGCCAGCCGCCGAGTTCCTCGAAGCCGGGCCGCTCGGTGGGGTCCTGACGCAGCAGGGACTCCACCACCGGCCGCAGCGGTCCGCACTCCTCGGCGTACGCGGGCGGCTCCGCGCACACCAACTGCACCAGTTCGGCGGTGGATTCCTCGGGGTAGGGGGCGTGC
Source organism: Streptomyces sp. SUK 48 (assembly GCF_009650765.1). Taxonomy (NCBI): domain Bacteria; kingdom Bacillati; phylum Actinomycetota; class Actinomycetes; order Kitasatosporales; family Streptomycetaceae; genus Streptomyces; species Streptomyces sp. SUK 48. Next base: position 3,457,312 of record NZ_CP045740.1, read on the forward strand.
CCCTGCACCGCGCGGAACAACAGCGCGCCCAGCGCCCACAGATCGGTGGCGGGCCCGACCGGGGCCGCCAGCTGCCAGTTCTCGTGCACGGGCCCGGCCTGCTCCGGCGCCCACCGCTCGGTCACCGGCCCCACCACGGCCATCCGCGCCTGCCGCGCCCGCTCGGCCGCGAGCGCCCCGGCGGGCTGCCGCGCGCCGGTGGCGGGCGCCGCCTCGTCCCAACGGGCCTGCCCGCGCGGCGGTACGGCGGCGGCCGGGGTGTCGTGCCGCGCGGGTTCGAGACCGCGCGCCCCGGAATCCGGCGCCCCGTAGGGGCCGGCGGTCCGCGCGGGCGGGGGGACATCGGGGCGGGGGGCGGGTACGGCGGGGTACGGCGAGTCCGCCGGGGGGCGACGGGACGCCGGCGCGGCGGGGTACGGCGGCACCTCGGGGTGCGGCACCCCCAGGGGCCGCTGGGGATGCGGCGCCCCGTGCGGGTACGGCGCCGGCCGGGCCGTACCCTCGTTCCCGCTCCCGGCGGCCCGGCCGGCGGCCGTGTCGTCCTCGGCGGGCCGCCGGGCGCCGGGCAGTGCGGCGCGTTCGTCCTGCTGGGCCTCCTGCACCCGGGCCGCGGCGCGGGCGCCCGCCCGGTACGCGGCGATGGCACCGGCCCGCGCGGCACGGATGTCGGCGCCGCTCTCCAGCGCCCGCTGCCCCGCCGTACCGGCTGCCTGGGGACCGCCGGGCAGCTCGGGCCCGCCGGGCGCACCGGACACTCCTGGAACCCCCGGCACTCCGGGTGCGCCGGCCGCCCGTGCCTGGATGGCGGCGCGCCGCGCGGCCTCGGGGTCCACGGCGTCCGGCACAACGATGTCATCGGGCCGCGCGGCACCCGGCTGGACCTCGCCGCCGTCCTCCTCCGCCCCCGGCACCGGGTCGTACCCGCACAGCGCCTCCTCCGCGGCACCGGCGGCCAGGCCGGTCAGCAGGACGCGGCCGTCGTCGCAGACGAGGACCGTGCGGGCGGTGACATTGCGGTGGACCCAGCCGTGGGCGTGCAGGACGCGCAGGGCCATGAGGACGTCGGAGGCGACCTCGGCGGCGCGGTAGGGCGTGAGCGGGCGCTCGGCGAGGAGCGCGGACAGCGGGCGGGCGGCGACCCACTCGCTGACGATCCACAGCGACCCGCCCTCGGCGAAGACGTCGAAGACCTGGTCGAGGCGCGGGTGGTCGGGGATGCGGGCCGCGGCCTGCGCGGCCTCCACGGCGCGCCGCACCGCGGGCTCGGCGGGCCGGCGGGTCGCCGCCCGTGCGGCCGGTTCGGAACGCTCCCCGCGCCCGCGCGCGGTGAACCCGTCGGGCAGCCCGTCCGCGTCGAGCACCTCGGCCTCGACGACCTCGGGCAGCGGCACCTGACGGACCAGCACCTCCTGGCCGCTGTAGGTGTCGAAGGCGCGGGTGACGGCCGGTTCGTAGGCGTCGGACGGCGGCAGCGGCAGGCGGTAGCGGTCGGCCAGCACCCGGCCCGCGTAGTCGTCCATCGCGCCTCCCCCTCCCCGGGCCGCCCGGTTTGGTCACATCCGTTCGTCTCGTGGCCCGTTTCGCACCCGCATCCGGCTCCGTACGGTCCTCAACCATTCACGATACGTGCCGGAGGCAACCCGCACCGCGCGGTTGCCCGATTCCGGCGCCACGAACCGCCCCGGGGATCCTAGGACTTGGGCTTGAAGGACGCGGTCAGCGTCTTCCAGGTGTCCTTGCGCAGGTCGCCGTCCCAGTCGCCGGCCTTCGCGGTGTACATCAGCGCGTACCCGAGGTGGTCGTTCACCACGAAGCCGCGGTCGATGGTGCGGTAGCCGGTGCCGCCGTCGGAGTAGGTGAACTCCCAGTCGGCCGTGTTCCAGTTCCGGTAGTCCGCCTTCTCGATCCGGATCCGGTGGTACTGGGAGCGCACCATGTAGTGCTCCTGGCTCTTCCAGTCCGCCACCGGGTCGCCCTTGGGCGTGCCGGTCCAGGCCACGAGCAGCTTCTGCCCGTCGGGGCCGGTGTAGCGGTCGCCGGCCGATCCGTGCGACTGGTACGACCATCCCTTGGGCAGCCCGATCGAGTAGCCCTGGTCGCCCTCGCGGGTGGAGACGGCGGGCGCGCTCCCGGCGGCGGACGCGCTCGCGCCGGCGTCCTTGCCGGTGCCGGACCCCGTGGCGGTGGGCGCCGAACTCCCGCCGTCCGTACGGGTGCCGGCCGCCGGGCCCTTGCTCCGCCCCGCCCCGGCGGACGCGCTGGTGCCGGGCGTGGTCCGGGCGGCGCCCTTGTCGTCCTTGTCGTCACCGCCGCTGAGGGCGACGGCCAGCACGGTGCCGATCACCGCGAGGGCCACCACCACGGCCACGATCACCAGCGTGCGCCTGGGCACCACGTCCGTGAGCGAGGCCCGCGGCGCGGGCCTGGCCGGCCGGTCCAGGTCCGGCGGCGGCATCACGGGCCAGCCGGAACTGGGCTTCGCCGACGCGGCGTTGCCCGTCCGGTTCCCGGCCGGGTTCCTGGCGGAGTCCGACGCGGCGGCCGCCCCCGGGCCCTTGCCGGAGCCCCCGGCACCACCGGGAGCCGGCGCGGAATCGCCGTTCTTCGTCCGGGCCGCGTCCGCCGCGGCACCGGCCGCGGCCCCCGCCGCCGCCTTGCGCACCGAACGCAGCGCGCCGCGCAGCTTCTCCGCGGCCTCCTCGCCGCGCTTGCCCTCGCCGCCGGGCTGCGCCGGCAGCGGTACGACCCGGGTGGCGTCCAGCGGTTCCGGCTCGCGCGCGTGGATGACCTTGTTCAGCAGGGCGCGCGCCCCGGCGTCGTCGAGCCGCTCGTCCGGGTCCTTGGTGAGCAGGCCGTAGATGACGTCCCGCAGCGGGCCCGCGTTCTTGGGCTCGTCCAGCTGCTCGGTCATCACCGCGGTGAGCGTGGCGATCGCCGAGCCCTTGTCGTACGGCGGCACGCCCTCGACCGCCGCGTACAGCAGCCCGCCGAGCGACCACAGGTCGGCCGCGGGCCCCGGCTTGTGGCCGCGGGCGCGCTCCGGGGAGATGTAGGAGGGGGCGCCGACCAGCATGCCGGTCGAGGTGATGGACGGGTCGCCCTCGACCTGTGCGATGCCGAAGTCGGTGAGGACGACCCGGCCGTCGTCGGCGATGAGCACGTTGGACGGCTTGACGTCCCGGTGCAGGATGCCCTCGCGGTGGGCGGAGCGCAGCACGTCGAGGACGTCGAGGCCCACCTCGGCGGCGCGCCTGGGCTCCAGCACGCCGTCCTCGCGGATGACCTCGGCGAGGGACTTGCCCTCCACCAGCTCCATGACGATCCAGGGCCGGTCGTCCTCGTCGACCACGTCGAAGACCGTCACCGCGCTGTTGTTGCGGATGCGCGCGATCGCCTTGGCCTCACGCAGGGTGCGCGTGATCAGGCGCCGCTTCTCCTCCTCGTCGATGTTCGTCGGGAACCGCAGCTCCTTGACGGCGACGGTACGGCCGAGGGTCTCGTCCTCGGCGCGCCAGACCGTGCCCATGCCGCCGCGGCCCAGCACGTCTCCCAGCCGGTACCGCCCGGCGAGGAGACGCCGTCCGCTCTTGCCCTGCCGAGTCTCCTGACGAGATGTCCCCGCCCGCTCCGCGTCCGACATGCGTCCCCTCATGCAACCCGCCCTGACAGAGCCTCCATTGTCTCTCACCCGGCAAGTGCTCCACGCCCTGGGGCCCCTCCCCGGCCCGCCGCGAAGCTCCCCGAAGGCCCCCTTCGCCGTGACGGCATGACGGCCCGTGAGACCCCGGCGACCCGCGGTGCCGACCCTTCGGTCACACCCGGTCAAACCCCCTGCGCCGAGCCCCTGCGGCGCCCCTCAGCCGAGCGGCACGATGTCGGGCGCGCCCAGCCGTGCCGCGTCCGCCGTCAGGTCGTCGGGCTGTAGCTGGGACTCGCGTTCGGCCTCGACCCGCTTCTCGTAGTGGGCGACCTCGCGTTCGATCTGGTCCTTGTCCCAGCCGAGGACCGGTGCCATCAGCTCGGCGGCCTCGCGGGCGCTGCGGGTGCCGCGGTCGAAGGTCTCGATGGAGATGCGGGTGCGCCGGGTGAGGACGTCGTCCAGGTGGCGGGCGCCCTCGTGCGAGGCGGCGTAGACGACCTCGGCGCGCAGATAGTCGTCGGCGGCGCGCAGCGGTTCGCCGAGCGCGGGGTCCGCCTCGATGAGGTCGAAGATCTCCTCGGCCATCGAGCCGTACCGGTTCAGCAGGTGTTCCACCCGGACCGTGTGCAGTCCGGTGCGGGCGGCTATGCGGGCCCGCGCGTTCCACAGCGCCTGGTAGCCCTCCGCGCCGAGCAGCGGGGTCTCCTCGGTGACGCAGTCCGCGACGCGCCGGTCCAGGCCGTGCACCGCCTCGTCGACGGCGTCCTTCGCCATCACCCGGTAGGTGGTGTACTTGCCGCCCGCCACGACCACCAGGCCCGGCGCGGGATGGGCGACCGTGTGCTCGCGGGAGAGCTTGCTGGTGGCGTCGGACTCGCCGGCCAGCAGCGGCCGCAGCCCCGCGTACACCCCCTGCACGTCGTCGCGGCGCAGCGGCACCGCCAGCACCGAGTTGACGTGTTCCAGCAGGTAGTCGATGTCGGCGCTGGAGGCGGCCGGATGGGCCTTGTCGAGGTCCCAGCCGGTGTCGGTGGTGCCGACGATCCAGTGCCGGCCCCAGGGGATGACGAAGAGGACGGACTTCTCGGTGCGCAGGATCAGCCCGCTGGTGGAGTGGATGCGGTCCTTGGGCACGACGAGGTGGATGCCCTTGGAGGCGCGGACGTGGAACTGGCCGCGCTCGCCCACCATGGCCTGGGTGTCGTCGGTCCACACCCCGGTGGCGTTGACGACCTGCTGGGCGCGCACCTCGTACTCCCCGCCGCCCTCGACGTCCTGCACCCGGGCGCCGACGACCCGCTCGCCCTCGCGTAGGAACCCGGTGACGCGCGCCCGGTTGGCGACCCGCGCGCCGTACGACGCCGCGGTGCGCACCAGGGTGGCCACGAGGCGGGCGTCGTCCACCTGGGCGTCGTAGTACTGGAGGGCGCCGACCAGGGCGTCCTTGCGCAGGCAGGGGGCCACGCGCAGGGCCTGACCGCGGCTCAGGTGGCGGTGCACCGGCAGGCCCCGGCCGTGGCCGCGGGCCATGGACATCGCGTCGTAGAGCGCCACGCCCGAACCCGCGTACAGCCGCTCCCAGCCGCGGTGCTGCAAGGGGTAGAGGAACGGCACCGGTTTGACCAGGTGCGGGGCGAGCCGCTCCAGGAGCAGGCCGCGCTCCTTCAACGCCTCGCGGACCAGCGCGAAGTCGAGCATCTCCAGATAGCGCAGTCCGCCGTGGATGAGCTTGCTGGAGCGGCTGGAGGTGCCGGAGGCCCAGTCCCGGGCCTCGACCAGGCCGGTGGACAGTCCGCGGGTGACGGCGTCCAGCGCGGTGCCCGCGCCGACCACCCCGCCGCCGATCACCAGTACGTCCAGCTCGTGCTCGGCCATCGCCGCCAGTGCCTCGGCTCGCTGCACCGGTCCCAGGGTCGCTGTCCTCACCGCTGCCTCCCGCTGTCGCTGACTCGCTCGCGTCGGCCGCACCCGGAGGGCGAGGCCCGGTTCACCACCACCTCATGCCCAAATTCTGACCGGCATGGCCGACTTCAGCCACCACGCGCCCGCGGCCTGTGGACAACCAGCGCACATCCCCCGGGAGACACACGAACAGAATCCCACATAACGGTCATATTTACTCCTAGTGTGACAGTGCGCTCGTTCATCCTGTCCACAGCGGTTGCGCATCCGTTCCACTTCGGTTACTGGGAAGGACGGCCCACGCCAATGCCCGCAGACCTCGCCGTCATCGGACTCGGCCCCTACGGTTTGCCGCTCGCCCAGGCCGCGGTGGCCGCCGGCATCCCCACGCTCGGCTATGCCACCGGCCCCGAGGAGGGGCCGCTGAGCCCCGCCGAGCTGCGCCGGATGCACGCGGCCGGCTTCCGGCGCGCCACCGACCCCCTCCAGCTGGGCCGGGTGCGCACCGCGGTGATCTGCGCGCCCACCCCGCGCGGCGCCGACGGCGGCCTGGACCTCGGCCAGATCGAGACCGCCGCCCGCACCCTGGCCGGGCGGCTGCGCCCGAACACCACGGTCATCCTGGAGTCGCCGGTCCTGCCGGGCACGACCGAGGAATTCCTGTGTCCCCTCCTGGAGGAGGGCTCCGGACTGCGCGCGGGCCGCGACTTCCACCTCGCCTACTCCCCCAGCCGGGTGGACCCCGGCAACCGCGCGCACGTCCCGGCCGGCACCCCCAAGGTCATCGGCGGTCTCACCCCCGCCTGCACCGAGTCGGCCGCCGCCTTCTACGGGCGGCTCACCGACAAGGTGGTCCGGGCGCGCGGGCTGCGCGAGGCGGAGGCGGTGCAGCTCCTGGAGACCAACTTCCGGCACGTCAACATCGCGCTGGTCAACGAGATGGCCGTGCTCTGCCACGAACTCGGCGTGGACCTGTGGGACGTCATCCGCTGCGCCGAGACCAAGCCGTTCGGCTTCCAGGCGTTCCGGCCGGGCCCCGGCGTCGGCGGCCACGCCCTCCCGCAGGACCTCACCGGACACGCGAACCGCTCCCTGCGCATGGTGGAACTGGCCCAGCAGGTCAACAACCGGATGCCCGGGTACGTCGTCCAGCGCGCCGCGGCCCTGCTCAACGAGCACGGCAAGTCCGCCCGGGGCGCGCGCGTGCTGCTGCTCGGCGTGACCTACAAGGCGGACCTCCCCGACCAGCAGGGCGCCCCGGCCCGGGAGATCGCCGGCCGTCTGATGGAGCTGGGCGCGTCCGTGAGCTACCACGACCCCTACGTGCCCGCCTGGAGCGTCCTGGACCGGCCGGTCCCGCGCGTCGACTCCCTCTACGAGGCCGCCGCGGCCGCCGACCTGACGATCCTGCTCCAGCAGCACCGCACCTACGACCTCCAGGGCCTGTCGGTGAAGGCCCAGCTCCTCCTGGACACCCGCGGCGCGACCCCGACGGGGGCCGCGCACCGGCTGTGAACCGGTGCGGGCCCCCGCGGGATCACTCGGCCGAGGGCGCGTGCCGGAAGCGCAGGGGCCCGGCCACCGTGTCGGCGGCCGGGCCCCTGCGCGTCGTACGACGTCCCGGGTCAGCGCTTGTGCTGGCTGTCCGCGACCGTCACCTCGACCCGCTGGAACTCCTTGAGCTCGCTGTAGCCGGTGGTGGACATGGCGCGGCGCAGGGCGCCGAAGAGGTTCATCGAGCCGTCCGGGGTGTGGGACGGGCCGGTGAGGACCTCCTCGAGGGTGCCGACGGTGCCGAGGTCGACCTTCTTGCCGCGCGGCAGCTCCTCGTTGACCGCCTCCATGCCCCAGTGGTGGCCCTTGCCGGGCGCGTCCGTGGCCCGGGCCAGCGGGGAGCCCATCATCACCGCGTCGGCGCCGCAGGCGATCGCCTTGGGCAGGTCGCCGGACCAGCCGACGCCGCCGTCCGCGATCACGTGCACATAGCGGCCGCCGGACTCGTCCATGTAGTCGCGGCGGGCCGCGGCCACGTCGGCGACGGCGGTGGCCATCGGGACCTGGATGCCCAGCACATTGCGCGTGGTGTGCGCGGCGCCGCCGCCGAAGCCGACCAGGACGCCGGCCGCGCCGGTGCGCATCAGGTGCAGGGCGGCGGTGTAGGTGGCGCAGCCGCCGACGATCACCGGGACGTCCAGCTCGTAGATGAACTGCTTCAGGTTCAGCGGCTCGTGCGAGGAGGACACGTGCTCGGCGGAGACCGTCGTACCGCGGATGACGAAGATGTCCACGCCCGCGTCCACGACCGCCTTGGAGAACTGGGCGGTGCGCTGCGGGGAGAGCGCGGCCGCCGTGACCACACCGGAGTCGCGCACCTCCTTGATGCGCGCGCCGATCAGCTCTTCCTTGATGGGCGCCGCGTAGATCTCCTGGAGGCGGCGGGTGGCGCGCTCGGCCGGCAGCTCGGTGATCTCGTCCAGCAGCGGCTGCGGGTCCTCGTGCCGCGTCCACAGGCCCTCGAGGTTGAGCACGCCGAGGCCGCCCAGCTCGCCGATGCGGATCGCGGTGGCCGGGGAGACCACGGAGTCCATGGGAGCCGCCAGGAAGGGCAGCTCGAAGCGGTAGGCGTCGATCTGCCAGGCGATCGAGACCTCCTTCGGGTCCCGCGTACGGCGGCTGGGGACGACGGCGATGTCGTCGAAGGCGTACGCCCGGCGGCCGCGCTTGCCGCGCCCGATCTCGATCTCAGTCACGTCTGTGGCCTTTCCTGTTGCGTTTCAGCGCCTTCCAGTATCGCCGACGGGCACGGCAAAGGCGGCCCCGGATGCTCCCGGGGCCGCCCTCGGCGCGCTGTGGGACTACTTGGCGCTGTAGTTCGGCGCCTCGACCGTCATCTGGATGTCGTGCGGGTGGCTCTCCTTGAGGCCCGCCGAGGTGATCCGCACGAAGCGGCCCTTGGACTCCATCTCCTCGATGGTGGCCGCGCCCACGTAGCCCATGGTCTGGCGCAGACCGCCGACCAGCTGGTGCAGCACGTTGGCGAGCGGGCCGCGGTAGGGCACCTGGCCCTCGACGCCCTCCGGCACGAGCTTGTCGTCGGAGGCCACCTCGGCCTGGAAGTAGCGGTCCTTGGAGTACGACCGAGCCTGGCCGCGGGACTGCATGGCACCCAGCGAGCCCATGCCGCGGTACGACTTGAACTGCTTGCCGTTGATGAACAGCAGCTCGCCCGGCGACTCCTCGCAGCCGGCCAGGAGGCTGCCCAGCATCACGGTGTCGGCGCCGGCCGCGAGGGCCTTGCCGATGTCGCCGGAGTACTGCAGGCCGCCGTCGCCGATCAGCGGGATGCCCGCCTGGCGGGCGGCGCGGGACGCCTCGTAGATGGCCGTGACCTGCGGGACGCCGATACCGGCGACCACCCGGGTGGTGCAGATCGAGCCCGGTCCGACGCCCACCTTGATGCCGTCGACACCGGCGTCGATGAGCGCCTGGGCGCCGTCGCGGGTGGCGACATTGCCGCCGATCACGTCCACGCCGACGCTGGACTTGATCTTCGCCATCCAGCTCAGGGCGTTGCTGTTGTGGCCGTGCGAGGTGTCGACGACCAGGAAGTCCGCGCCGGCCTCGGCGAGCGCCTGGGCGCGCTCCAGCGCCTCGGGGCTCGCGCCGACGGCGGCACCGACGAGCAGACGGCCCTCCGCGTCCTTGGCGGCGTTCGGGTACTGCTCGGCCTTGACGAAGTCCTTGACCGTGATGAGGCCCTTGAGGACGCCCGCCTCGTCGACCAGCGGCAGCTTCTCGATCTTGTGCTTGCGCAGCAGCTCCATGGCCTCCGGGCCGGAGGTGCCGACCTTGCCGGTGACCAGCGGCATCGGGGTCATGACCTCGTGCACCCGGCGGCTGCGGTCGCTCTCGAAGGCCATGTCACGGTTGGTGACGATGCCGAGCAGCTTGCCGGCCGGGTCGGTGACCGGGACACCGCTGATGCGGAACTTGGCGCACAGCGCGTCGGCCTCGGCGAGCGTGGCCTCCGGGTGCACCGTGATCGGGTCGGTGACCATGCCGGACTCGGACCGCTTCACCAGGTCGACCTGGTTGACCTGGTCCTCGACGGAGAGGTTGCGGTGCAGGACGCCGACGCCGCCGAGGCGGGCCATGGCGATGGCCATGCGCGACTCGGTCACCTTGTCCATCGCGGCCGAGAGCATCGGGATGTTCACCCGGACGTTGCGGGAGATGCGGGACGAGGTGTCGACCGCGTTCGGGAGCACCTCGGAGGCGCCCGGCAGCAGCAGCACGTCGTCGTAGGTCAGCCCGAGTGTCGCGAATTTTCCGGGCACTCCGTCGACGTTGGCAGTCATGACACCTTCCCCAAATGGCCTTGCTCGGTGCGGATGTCCATGCTAACGGCAGGCATGGCCAGCAAATTCCACGGCGGAAGATCACCTTCGGCTTCGTATGTTCATACGGTTGTTCATACGGTGTTCACGAAGCCGCCGGGGCCGAGGCCGTCACTGCTCGGCGAGCGCCCGCAGCCGGCTCAGGGCCCGGTGCTGGGCGACTCGGACCGCTCCGGGTGACATTCCCAACATCTGTCCGGTTTCCTCCGCCGTGAGGCCCACCGCGATGCGCAGCAGCAGCAGTTCGCGCTGGTTCTCGGGGAGGTTGGCCAGCAGCTTCTTGGCCCACTCGGCGTCGCTGCTGAGCAGGGCGCGCTCCTCGGGGCCGAGGGAGTCGTCGGGCCGCTCGGGCATCTCGTCGGAGGGCACGGCGGTCGAACCCGGGTGGCGCATCGCGGCGCGCTGGAGGTCGGCGACCTTGTGCGAGGCGATGGCGAAGACGAATGCCTCGAAGGGGCGCCCGGTGTCCCGGTAGCGGGGCAGCGCGAGCAGGACGGCGACACAGACCTCCTGGGCGAGGTCCTCCACGAAGTGGCGCGCGTCGCCGGGCAGCCGCGACAGCCGGGTGCGGCAGTAGCGCAGCGCCAGCGGGTGGACATGGGCGAGCAGGTCGTGCGTGGCCTGTTCGTCCCCGTCGACGGCACGAAGCACGAGAGCACCGATCGGCCCCTGGGCCGTGCCCGCCTCGTCGTCGCGCATCGGTCCATGGTGCCCTGCGGCCGTCCGGTCCGTCGCATCGTGCTGATGGTTGTGCACCGAAGCGTTATGAGCAGGTGCGCCGGCACTCATCCCCTGCGCCCTCCCCTTCCGCTCGACCGACTCGTCCCCGAGAGACTCCACACCCTCAAGGATGCGGCATCCGCGCCGAAACGAGCAGCGCCCGTCCGGTGGGCCGCCTTGCATGCCGCCGTACGGCACGTCCTGGCGGAGCGTATGCGGTATCTTCCGGCCGGCCGCGGCGGACGCCGGCGCGCACGAACACGCCGGGGCGCGGAATCCGCCCGGGGCGTACGACATGGACGGCGCCGCCGGGAGCGGGGCGCGCGGCGCCGCTCGGGAGCCTGCCGGGAATCCGCTCGCCGCAACGGCGGGGAGCCCGGGCACCAGCGGCGGCGTCACGACGGCCCCCGGGAGCCGGGGGTCCGCCCGGCCCCGCGCGACGGGCGCGCGGGGCCCGCCGGGTGCTACCTGACCAGGCCCCAGCGGAAGCCGAGGGCCACCGCGTGGGCACGGTCCGAGGCGCCGAGCTTCTTGAACAGGCGCCGGGCGTGGGTCTTGACGGTGTCCTCGGAGAGGAACAGCTCACGGCCGATCTCGGCGTTCGAGCGGCCGTGGCTCATGCCCTCCAGGACCTGGATCTCCCGCGCGGTGAGCGTGGGCGCGGCGCCCATCTCGGCCGAGCGCAGCCGGCGCGGGGCCAGCCGCCAGGTCGGGTCGGCGAGGGCCTGTGTCACCGTGGCCCGCAGTTCGGCGCGCGAGGCGTCCTTGTGCAGATAGCCCCGGGCGCCGGCGGCGACCGCGAGGGCCACGCCGTCCAGGTCCTCGGCGACGGTCAGCATGATGATGCGTGCGCCGGGATCGGCGGACAGCAATCGGCGCACCGTCTCCACGCCGCCCAGGCCGGGCATGCGGACATCCATCAGGATGAGGTCGGAGCGGTCGGCGCCCCAGCGGCGGAGGACTTCCTCGCCGTTGGCCGCCGTCGTCACACGCTCGACACCGGGCACGGTCGCGACCGCGCGGCGGAGCGCTTCTCGGGCAAGCGGGGAGTCGTCGCAGACGAGGACGGATGTCATGACCGCCCTCCGCAGCTGATGCGCGTCACCTTGAGCCTCCAGGCTGGTACGGAATCTCACCTGTGCGGTCGACCGTCTCGGACGCCTGCCCGAGCGCTTGTGTTTTCAACCGCCTCCGCACTCTCAACGACGGTCACTCGAAAGAGTTACGGGGCTGCACACCGTCATCGGCACTCTACGTGAGGGCACCGACACGGTGCAGACATGCCCAACGGACCCTCAACTTTTCATCACAACCTATGCCCCATTCAGCTGCTTTTCTTCCCGTTTCGTAGTGTTCGGGGCTAGATTCGCAATGAGTCATATTTACATCTCCTTAGACCGGAGATGTACGGTCGTTGGCACCGTATCCGCCCAGAACGGCTACAAGGGGTCACGTAATGGCAGATTTCTCCCGCCTTCCCGGACCGAACGCGGACCTGTGGGACTGGCAGCTGCTGGCTGCTTGCCGCGGGGTGGACAGCTCGCTCTTCTTCCACCCGGAGGGCGAGCGCGGGGCGGCTCGGAGCGCTCGCGAGAACTCGGCCAAGGAGGTCTGCATGAGGTGCCCGGTCCGTGCGGAGTGCGCGGCGCACGCGCTTGCCGTGCGCGAACCGTACGGCGTCTGGGGCGGCCTGACCGAGGACGAGCGCGAGGAGCTGATGGGGCGGGCACGCAACCGCCTGGTGGCGGCCTCCACCACCAGCGGCGACACCGCCCATAGTCACTGAAGGAACGTTTCTGCACCCAGGGCCCGTCGGGTGCGGCCGATATCCCCCCACCTCGGGCACGCCGCGCGCGTGCCCGCGACTCTGCGCGGTTTCACGCCTTGGCGCCGCCCGGAGTCCTTCACCGGTCCGCTGCGCGGCTCACCGGATCCGCGCGCCGAGCGGCTTGCGCGCGTCTCACCGGTTCTCCCGCGCGCTCACCGGTCTTCTGCGCGGCGCGGTGTCACACCGCGCGGCCGGCCGCCCGCGCCAGCTGCTCCAGGGTCGCCGCGACCGCCGGCACCTGGGCCAGATCGGGCAGGGTGAGCGCGACGATCTCCCGTCGCACCGCCGGCTCCAGACGCACCGTGCGCACCCCGCGCGGCCGGACCGACTCCACCGCGAGCTGCGGCAGCACGGCCACGCCCAGACCCGCGCCGACCAGGCCGGCGACCGCCGGATAGTCGTCGGTGGCGAAGTCGATGCGCGGCGCGAACCCGGCGCCCTGGCAGACCTCCACCAGCTGGCCCCGGCAGCGCGGGCAGCCCGCGATCCAGGGCTCCTCGGCCAGCTCCCCGATGGCGACGCTCTCGGCGCGCGCGAGCCGGTGCCGCTCCGGCACCAGGGCCACCAGGCGGTCGCTCAGCAGCGGGCGGACGACCAGGTCGTCCCAGTCCTCGGTGACGGCCGCGCCCTCGTAGCGGAAGGCCAGGGCGAGATCGCAGTCGCCCTCGCGCAGCAGCTCGACGGAGCGCGGCGGTTCGGCCTCCTCCAGGGAGACACGGGTGCCGGGATGGGCGGCGCGCAGGGCGGCCAGGGCGGTGGGGACCAGGGTGGAGCTGCCGCTGGGGAAGGAGACCAGGCGGACCCGGCCGGCCCGCAGGCCCGCGATGGCGGCGACCTCCTCCTCGGCGGCGGTGAGCCCGGCGAGGATGCCGGAGGCGTGCCGGACCAGGGCCTCGCCCGCCTGGGTCAGCCGCATCTCGCGGCCCGCGCGGATCAGCAGCGGGGTGCCGACGGAGGTCTCCAGGGCCTTCATCTGCTGGCTGACGGCGGGCTGGGTGCAGCCCAGTTCACGCCCCGCAGCCGAGAAGGAGCCGGTGGCGGCGACGGCACGCAGGACACGGAGATGACGGGCCTCGATCACCCCGCAAGCATAAGGCCAGCTTGGAGACGGCGTCCAAAATTCGCTCGACGCTTTGAGTAACGATCCCGTACGGTGCGGGCATGAAGCTTCTCTCCGTCAATGTCGGGCAGGCCGGCCCGGTGCCGTACACCAGCCAGGCGGACGGCCTGACGGGCATCGACAAGAGGCCGGTCGAGGGGCCCGTGAGGGTGTCCGCGCCGGGTCCGAAGGGGACCGCGGGCAGCGGGCTGGCCGGGGACGCGGTGTGCGACCTGAGGCATCACGGCGGCGACGACCAGGCGGTGTACGCGTTCGCCCGCGAGGACCTGGACGACTGGGAGCGCGAGCTGGGCCGCACCCTGGCCAACGGCTGCTTCGGGGAGAACCTCACGACCGGCGGGCTCGACGTCTCCGGGGCGCTGATCGGCGAGTGCTGGCGGATCGGTCCGGCGGTGGTGCTCCAGGTGACCTCGGGCCGTGTCCCGTGCCGCACCTTCCAGGGCCATCTGGGCGAGCCGGGATTGATCCGCAGGTTCACCCGGAAGGCGGCGACGGGTGCCTACCTCCGGGTGATCGAGCCCGGTGAGATACGCGCGGGCGATCCGGTCGAGATCCTGCACCGCCCCGGCCACGGGGTGACGGCGGCGATGGAGTTCCGCGCGACAACCACCGAGCGGGAGCTGCTGCCCCGGCTGCTCGCCGCGGCCGAGGACCTGCACCCGGAGGCGCTGGCCGCGGCCCGCAAGTACGTCGCCGGACAGGCCCGCTGAGGGCCCGTCACCGCATGGCGGACACCGCGTGTCCGGATCGCCCGCGCTCACTAACCTTGGGTCATGACAACGGCTCTGATTACGGGATCGACCGCGGGGATCGGCGCCGCCTTCGCGCGGCGGCTGGCGGCTGACGGGCATGACCTCGTCCTGGTGGCCCGGGACGCCAAGCGGCTGCGCGAACAGGCGACCGAGTTGCACGACCGGCACGGCATCGAGGCGGAGGTGCTGCCCGCCGACCTCTCCGAGGACAAGGGCGTCGAGACCGTCGCCGACCGGCTCGGCGACCGCAAGAACCCCGTCGACCTGCTGATCAACAACGCCGGTTTCGGCAACAAGGGCCGCTATCTGGAAGTCTCCATGGCGGACGAGCTGACCATGCTCAAGGTGCACTGCGAGGCGGTGCTGCGGCTGACCTCGGCGGCGGCCGAGGCGATGCGCGAGCGCGGCCGGGGCGGGGTGGTCAATGTCGCCTCGGTGGCGGCCTTCGTGCCCCGGGGCACCTACGGCGCGTCCAAGGCGTGGGTCGTGCAGTTCACCCAGGGCGCGGCGCGGGACCTGGCCGGCACCGGGGTGCGGCTGATGGTGCTGTGCCCCGGATTCGTGCGCACCGAGTTCCACCAGCGGGCCGGGATGGGCACGGACAACATCCCCGGCTGGATGTGGCTGGACGCCGACAAGGTGGTCGCGGCGGCCCTCGCCGACCTGGCGCGCGGCAAGTCGCTGTCGGTCCCGGACCCCCGTTACAAGGCGCTGATGGGCCTGGTGAAGGTCACCCCGCGCGGCCTCCTCGGCGGGGTCACCTCCCGCACCGGGCGCAAGTACGGGCCCCAGTAGGCGCGGACGCGGGCGGGTGCCGGATCAGGGGGACGGCGACGCGCACCCTGGTCGGCCGGGACCGCTCGGACGCCGCGCACCCGCCCCCGACGGCGAGATCACCGAGACCTGGTGGCAGCGCGACCACCTGGGCCTGATGCGACAACCCCGACGGCGTACGGCAGCGCGAAGGCCCGGCACCCCGCGAGGGGGTACCGGGCCTTCGTACGGAGCGGTGGGGCTCAGTGGGCGTGGCCGTGGCTGTGGCCGTGGCCACCCGCGGCCTCCGGCTCCTCTTCCTTCTTCTCGACGACCAGGGTCTCGGTCGTGAGCAGCAGGGAGGCGATGGAGGCGGCGTTCTCCAGGGCGGAGCGGGTCACCTTGACCGGGTCGATGACGCCGGCCTTGACCAGGTCGCCGTACTCACCGGTGGCGGCGTTGTAGCCCTGCCCCTTCTCCAGGTCCTTGACCTTGGAGACGATGACGTAGCCCTCCTGGCCGGCGTTCTCGCCGATCCAGCGCAGCGGCTCGACGACCGCGTTGCGGACCACGGCGACACCGGTGGCCTCGTCGCCGGTCTTGTCGAGGTTGCCCTCGAGGACCTTGGAGGCGTGCACCAGGGCGGAGCCACCACCGGAGACGATGCCCTCCTCGACCGCGGCGCGGGTCGCGGAGATGGCGTCCTCCAGACGGTGCTTCTTCTCCTTCAGCTCCACCTCGGTGGCGGCGCCGACCTTGATCACGCACACGCCGCCGGCCAGCTTCGCGAGGCGCTCCTGGAGCTTCTCGCGGTCCCAGTCGGAGTCGGTGTTCTCGATCTCGGCCTTGATCTGCGCGACGCGGCCGTTCAGGTCCTCCGACTTGCCCGCACCCTCGACGATCGTGGTGTCGTCCTTGGTGACGGTGACGCGGCGGGCGGAGCCGAGCACGTCGATGCCGACCTGGTCGACCTTGAGGCCGACCTCTTCGGAGATGACGGTGGCGCCGGTGAGGACGGCCATGTCCTGGAGCATCGCCTTGCGGCGGTCGCCGAAGCCGGGGGCCTTCACCGCGACGGCGTTGAAGGTGCCGCGGATCTTGTTGACGACCAGGGTCGACAGGGCCTCGCCGTCGACGTCCTCGGCGATGATCAGCAGCGGCTTGGAGCCGGACTGGATGACCTTCTCCAGGAGCGGCAGCAGGTCCGCGATGGCGGAGATCTTGCCCTGGTGGATCAGGATGTACGGGTCGTCGAGGACGGCCTCCATACGCTCCTGGTCGGTCACGAAGTACGGGGACAGGTAGCCCTTGTCGAAGGCCATGCCCTCGGTGAAGTCCAGCTCCAGACCGAAGGTGTTGGACTCCTCGACGGTGATGACACCGTCCTTGCCGACCTTGTCCATGGCCTCGGCGATC
The DNA here is from genome assembly GCF_009650765.1 of Streptomyces sp. SUK 48. Classification (NCBI taxonomy): domain Bacteria; kingdom Bacillati; phylum Actinomycetota; class Actinomycetes; order Kitasatosporales; family Streptomycetaceae; genus Streptomyces; species Streptomyces sp. SUK 48. Next base: position 3,473,840 of record NZ_CP045740.1, read on the forward strand.
AGCTCGCCGACCTGCTGGTCCTGGGCGGACAGCGCGGCCACGGCGGCGATGTCGGACTTCTCGTCGATCGGGCGGGCCGTGGCGAGCAGGTCCTCGGAGACGGCCTTGACGGCGGCGTCGATGCCCTTCTTCAGGGCGGCCGGGGAGGCGCCGGCGGCGACGTTCTTCAGGCCCTCGCGCACCAGCGCCTGGGCGAGCACGGTGGCGGTGGTGGTGCCGTCACCCGCGATGTCGTTGGTCTTGGTCGCCACCTCCTTCACCAGCTGCGCGCCGAGGTTCTCGTACGGGTCCTCGATCTCGACCTCGCGGGCGATCGTGACACCGTCGTTGGTGATGGTGGGGGCGCCGAACTTCTTGTCGATGACGACGTTGCGACCCCGGGGGCCGATCGTCACCTTCACCGTGTCGGCCAGCTTGTTGACGCCGCGCTCGAGGGCGCGACGGGCGTCCTCGTCGAACTTCAGGATCTTCGCCATGACAGCGGGAGCCCTCTCGAAATCTTGTGGGTAAAAGACGAACTGCGCCCCGGACGCCCGGCTTCGTTATCGGTCGCGGGGGCCAGGGGCGCAGCTCAGAGCAAAGGTTTGCTCGGGGTGAATTACTTCTCGATGATCGCGAGCACGTCGCGAGCCGAGAGGACGAGGAACTCCTCGCCGTTGTACTTCACCTCGGTGCCGCCGTACTTGCTGTACAGGACGACGTCGCCGACCTTGACGTCGAGCGGCAGGCGCTCGCCGTTCTCGAAGCGACCCGGACCGACGGCGAGGACGGCGCCCTCCTGGGGCTTCTCCTTCGCGGTGTCCGGGATGACCAGGCCAGAGGCCGTGGTCTGCTCGGCGTCGAGCGGCTGGACCACGATGCGGTCCTCGAGCGGCTTGATGGCAACCTTGGTGCTGGCGGTCGTCACGATCCGACCTCCCCCTTCGGAGATCTCACGGGGTTAACTGTCTGAGGTGGCGACCAGGTCGATCCGTCGTCGCGGGTGCCGGACCTGCCCGTCGCGTTGTTGGCACTCTCCAGTGGGGAGTGCCAGAGCCGAGACTATGACCGGGATTAGCACTCGGTCAAGCGGAGTGCCAATGCCGTGCGGCGCGTCGGCCGAAATCGCGGGTGCGGGAGCGCATATCGGCGCTCGGCCGGCGCCGGGTGTGCCGGCCCGGCGCTGATCAGTGGAGGTAGTCCTCCAGCCGGGCCGCCGTCAGGTTTCGTCTGCGCATGGCGTCCAGGAGGCGGGCCGTGGGGACGCCCGTCAGGAGGCGGACGATGTCACCTTGGCGGAGGCGGCGCGGGCCCCGGGGGTAGACGAGGCCCGCCGGGGTGAGGGTGGCGCGCCACAGGACGACGGCGGTGATGCCGCAGTCGGCGGCGGCGCGCAGGGTCGTGGCGTCGTACGCGCCCCGGGGCGGGCGCAGGAGCCGGGTGCGGCGGGCGCAGAGCGCGGCGCGCTGGGTGGCGTACGGCGTTCCCGCCAGGGGCCGCGGTGCGGGGGTGAACCGGGTCACCGGGACACGGAGTCCGCGGGGCGCGGCGGCGCCGCGGGGGTCGCGGCCGGTGGCGTCGTAGGTGAGGAAGACGACCCGGTCGCGGGTGGGGACGTGGTCCACGACCGGGGGCAGCGGCCGGCCGGACGGCGGCGCCGCGAGCGGCCGGCCGTGCGGCCGCACCCCTTCCGCCGCCTTCCTGCCGAGCCGTTCGATGGGGACGACGGGCTGGGCGCACCCGGCGAGCAGCAGTGCCGCGGCGAGGACCCCGGCGGCGACGGACGGCAGGCCCGTGCCCCGCGCACACCACCGCCCCGGCGCCCCGCCGCCGGGGCCCCTCACCCGCGCCCCGCCGGACACCTCACCGCGCCCTGCGCGGCCGGCGCGGACCGTGCGGCCGACTCACAGGTAGTCCTCCAGCCGGGCCACCGCGTACCCCTCGCGCGTCACCTTGTTCAGGAAGCGCCGCATGTCGTCGACCATGGTGCCGTCCCAGTCGCTGCGGCCGCGGAAGTGGGTGAGGACGATGTCGCCCCGGCGCAGCTGCTGGTCGTCCTCGCGGAACTCCCAGTGGTCGACGTACACCTCCTCGTTCCAGATCGGGGCGTACTTGATGCCGCAGGACTTGGCGGCGACCAGGGTGTCCTGGTTGTAGTTGCCGTAGGGCGGGCGCAGCACGGTCGGGCGCTTGCCGAACTGCTTCTGCATGATGTCCTGCATGTCGCAGATCTCGTGCTTCTGCTGCTCGTAGGACAGCCCCGGCAGGTAGGGGTGGGTGAGCGTGTGGTTGTTGAGGGTGTTGCCGTAGGACTGCGCCGTGCGGAAGTAGCCGTAGTCGTCCTTGACCAGGTAGTTGCTGAGGAAGGCGGTGTACGGCACCTTCAGGTCCCGCATCATCTGGAGGAACCGCGGGTCCTTCTCCGAGCCGTCGTCGATGGTGAGGAAGACGACCTTGTTCCGGGTCGGGACCGTGGTGAAGACCGGCGGCAGGGCCCAGTCCTCCTGGTGGTCCACCTCGAAGCCGGCCCGCGCGGTGATGTGCGGCTTCACCCTGGGCGGCGGCGGGGGCGCGATCGGGACCTCGTCCAGGCCCCAGCGTTTCGCGGCGGCGGCCATGCGGGCGCGTTCCGCGGCCTGGACGGCACGGGGGTCGGGGGCGGCGTGCCCGGTCGCGCCCTGCCCCGCCGCCGGGCGGGCGGTGCCCGGTCCGGAGCCGGAACCGGAGCAGCCGGTGACGAGGGCGGTCGAGGCGAGGACGGCGGCGGCACAGCCGAGGGCGACGCGTGCCCGACTTTTGTCATTTTGTACTACTAGTCGCATGGTGCTGGATCTTCGCAGGCCCCGCCCCCGCTCCCCGGGCGACAGCGCCGCCCGGACGCGCACCATCCACCGACTGGCCCACAATGACCCGGTGAACGACCTCGCTCCTCTCCTCACCCCCGAAGGCCGGGCCCTCCTCGAAGAGGTCCGCGGCACCGCCCCGGCCGATGAACTCGCCGTCGCCACCCGGCTGCGCCGCGACCACCCCGCCGACCTGGTGTCGGCCGCGCTCGGCCAGGCCCGGCTGCGGCAGCGCGCGGCGGCCAAGTTCGCGGCGGCGGACGCGGAGCGGATGTTCTTCACGCCGAACGGGGTCGAGCAGTCGACGCGGGCGAGCGTGGCGGCCTACCGGGCGCGGCGGCTGACCGATCTCGGGGTGACCTCGGTGGCGGACCTGTGCTGCGGGATCGGCGGCGACGCCATCGCGCTGGCGCGGGCCGGTATCCGGGTGCTCGCGGTGGACCGGGACCCGCTGACGGCGGCCGTGGCGCGGGCGAACGCCCAGGCGCTGGGGCTCACCGACCTGATGGAGGTGCGGGAGGCGGATGTCACGGAGGTGGACACCGCCGGGTACGACGCCGTGTTCGTGGATCCCGCGCGCAGGGGAGGCCGGGGCCGCGTCTTCGACCCGGAGGCGTACTCGCCGCCGCTGTCCTGGGCCGTGGAGGCCGCCCGCCGGGCGCCGCACGCCGCGCTGAAGATCGCGCCCGGCGTCCCGCACGAGGCGGTGCCGCCGGAGGCCGAGGCGGAGTGGATCTCGGACGGCGGCGATGTGAAGGAGGCGGTGCTCTGGTTCGGGACCGGGGCGCCGGGCGCGGTGCGGGCCACCCTGCTGCCCGGCCCGCGCACCCTGCTCGGACGGGGCCTGCCGGATCCCGACGTGCGGCCGGTGGGGCGGTACTTGTACGAGCCGGACGGTGCCGTGATCCGCGCGCACCTGGTCGCCGAGGTGGCCGAGGAGGTCGGCGGCGGGCTCGTCGACGCGACCATCGCGTACGTCACCGCCGACGGGCTGCACCCGACCCCGTACGCCACCCCCTACGAGATCACCGACCAACTCCCCTTCAATCTGAAGAAGTTGAAGGCCCTGCTGCGCGAGCGGGAGGTCGGGACGCTGACCGTGAAGAAGCGCGGTTCGGCGGTCGAGCCGGAGGAGTTGCGGCGCAAGGTCAAGCCGCAGGGTCCGAACGCGGCGACCGTCTTCCTCACCCGGGTCGCGGGGGCGCCGACGATGCTGGTCGGCGGGCCCGCCCGGCCGCCCGAGGGCCCCTGAGCGGTCAGCGCAGGGCCGCCCACAGGTTCCCGGCGTCCGGCTCCTTCGCGATCACCCGGTTGGGGTCCGAGGGCGCCGTGACGACGGGCATCATCACGGTCCGCACCCGGTCCGCGTCCAGCCCCCGCAGGCTCTTGCCCAGTTCGGTCAGCTCGGTCAGGGAGTCGAGCCCGGTGTCGGTGGTGAGGCTCTTGGTGGCCGCGTCGGCGACCGTGTACAGCCTGGCCGGGTCGGTGAGCAGGTGCGTGCCGGACATCCGCTCCAACAGGGCCTTGACCAGCAGCTGTTGCAGACCTATGCGGCCGAGGTCGCTGCCGTCGCCGATGCCGTGCCGGGTGCGGGCCAGGGCCAGCGCCTGCTTGCCGTCGAGGTGATGGGGCCCGGCCGCCAGGTGGAGGTGGCTCTTGTCGTCGTCGATGTCCTGGGCCGTGGTGACGTCGACCCCGCCGAGCGCGTCGACCAGCCGGGCGAAGCCGGAGAAGTCGATCTCGACGAAGTGGTCCATGCGCACCCCGGTGATCGACTCGGCGGTCTTGACCGCGCACACCGGACCGCCCACCGAGAAGGCGCTGTTGAACATGGAACCGTACGCCACCGCCGTCGAACCCCCGCCGGGCAGCGGGCAGGAGGGGCGGGTGACGAGGGTGTCGCGCGGGATGCTGACCACGGTGGCGCGGGTGCGGCCCGCGTCGAGGTGCACCACCATCGCGGTGTCCGAGCGGGCGCCCGAACTGTCGCCGCCGCCCAGCTCCTTGTCCGCCGTGCCGCTGCGCGAGTCCGAGCCCAGCACCAGGATGTTGAGCGAACCGGCCGGCAGCGGGGCGGCCGCGGCCGTGGAGGCGCTCGGGGAGGGCGCGAGCATCGCGTGCGCGGGGCGGTCGTCGCCGAGCGCGCTGTCGATGTCGACGCCCTTGATGTTGTGGTCCAGCCGCCAGTAGGCGTAGCCAGCCGTGGCCGCCCCCAGCACCAGGGCCGCCGCCAGGGTGAGTCCGGCGATCCGCAGCACTCTCGAACGCCGGCCGTGCTCCTCGTGTCGCGTCACGGCAGGAACGTAAGTCCGAATTATTAGGGGACTGTTAGCGGAAGCCGCACCGAGGGGTTTTCTTCGGAGATTCTCATCGGCCGCGGGCGGCCGGCCTCTCCGAAAGTTTCGATCACTCGGACGGCCGAGGCGGCTCCGCCGTGCTGGAACGCACCACCAGACTGGTCGCCAGCTCCAGCCGGGTGGCCGCGCGCTCCTCGTGCGCCCCGCCCAGTTCGAGCACCAGCCGGGCCGCGGCCTCGGCCATCTCGGTCAGCGGCTGCCGTACGGTCGTCAGCGGCGGCCCCACCCAGCGGGCCACCGGGAGATCGTCGAAGCCGACCACGCTGAGGTCCTCCGGGATGCGCAGCCCCAGCTCGCGCGCGGCCTCGTACAGGCCCACCGCCTGGAGGTCGTTGCCCGCGAAGACGGCGGTCGGCCGGTCGGGGCGGCGCAGCAGCTCCATGCCCAGGCGGTAGCCGGCGTCGTGGTGGAAGTCCCCGGCCACGATCAGCGAGGGGTCGACGGGCAGGGCGGCCGTCTCCAGGGCGGCGCGGTAGCCGTCGATGCGGGCGCGGCTGCACATCATCCGGGACGGGCCGCTGATCGCGCCGATCCTGGTGTGGCCCAGCTCGACCAGGTGCCGGGTGGCCGCGAGCCCGCCCTGCCAGTTGGTGGCGCCGATGGACGGCACGTCCGGGCCCGGGTCGCCGGCCGGGTCGACCACCACGAACGGGATGGACCTGCTGGTCAGCAGCGCCTGCTGGGCGCCGTCCAGCTCGGACAGGACGAGGACCACGCCGTGCGGGCGGCGGGCGGCCACCTGGTCGGCCCAGGAGCGGCCGGGGGTGAGCCGCCCGGCGGACTCGGAGAGCACCACGCTGAGCCCCGCCGACTGCGCCACGTTCTCCACGCCCCGGATGACCTCCATCGCCCAGGCGCTGTCCAGCTCGTGGAAGACCAGGTCGATCAGCGGGGAGCGGGATGCCTCGGCGCGCCTGCGCCGGTAGCCGTGGGCGCGCAGCAGCTCCTCGACGCGGGTGCGCGTCGAGGGCGCGACATCGGCTCTGCCGTTGAGGACCTTCGAAACAGTCGGAGCGGACACCCCGGCCTCACGGGCGATCTCCGCGAGCGTCGCGCTCTGCGTTTCCACGGACTTACCAGGCTTCATGCCGCGATCGTAATCCCTGCGCGACCCCTTGACGACGCCCCTGTTCCGCCATACCTTCCCGGAACATTCGGAACCTCACTCGAAACATTGCGAGGGCCAGGGTCATGGAGTCCACCACGTCCAACGGCGGGCGCGCGTTCAGCAGACGCTGGGTGCTCGGCGCCGGTGCCACCACACTCGCCGCCGCCGGCACCGCCGGACTCACGGCCTGCGGCTCCTCCGGGGGGCCGGGTGGCGGGGGCACCCTCACCGCGTTCGTGTACGGCGACGACGCGGCCGAGGTCCAGGTCGCGGCGATCGACCGGTTCAACTCCTCGGCCGCCGCGAAGAAGGCCAAGGGCAGGATCAAGCTGGAGAAGGTGCCCGGCTCCGCGTACCCGGCGAAGCTGCGCACCGCGATGGGCTCCCCGAACGCGCCCGACATCTTCTTCAACTGGGGCGGCGGCTCGATCAAGGCGTACCGCGACGCCGGGCAGCTGGTGGACCTCACCGACACCATCACGTCCGACCCGGTCCTCAAGAGCGGCTTCCTGCCCTCGGTGATCACGGCCGGCGGCATCGGCGGGCACAATTACGGCATCCCCATGCGCGGCATGCAGCCCGTGATCCTCTTCTACAACACGTCCCTCTTCGCCGAGCACAAGCTCCGGCCGCCCACCACCTGGGACCAGTTGCTGGACATCAACGCCAAGCTGAAGAAGGCCGGGATCACCCCGTTCGCGCTCGGCGGCGCGGACATCTGGCCCGAGCTGATGTGGCTGGAGTACCTGGTCGACCGGATCGGCGGCCCCCAGGTCTTCGACCGGATCAAGAACGGCGACGCCTCCGGCTGGGGCGACCCCGCCGTCCTCAAGGCCGCCCAGACGGTCAGGCAGCTCGTCGACGACGGCGCCTTCGGCAAGGGCTTCAGCTCGGTCGCCTACACCAACGGCGGCGCCCCGGCCGTGTTCGCCAGGGGCAGGGCCGCGATGCACCTGATGGGCTCGTGGGAGTACTCCACCCAGCTCGGCAAGTTCCCGGACTTCGCCCGCAAGAGCCTCGGCTGGACCGCGTTCCCGGCCGTCGAGGGCGGCGCAGGCGACATCCGCGACGTCGTCGGCAACCCCACCAACTACTGGTCGGTCAACGCCCGTACGTCCGACCGGGACGCGGCGCTCGCCTTCCTGCGCGACTGCGCCTCCGAGACGTACGCCAAGGCGCTGATCGCAGGCGGCGACGTCCCGGCCACGACCAACGCCGAGAGCCTGCTCGACGCCTCGCCGAACCCGGCGTTCGCCACGTTCCAGTACACGATGGTGCGGGACGCCCCGGCGTTCACGCTGAGCTGGGACCAGGCCGTGGACCCGGACGTGTCGACGCCGATGCTCACCGAGGTCGACAAGCTGTTCGTCGGCAAGTCCTCGCCGAGCCGGTTCGTCTCGGCGCTCCAGGGGCTGAAGTGAGCGTCGGCACGGCCAGGGGCGGCTCGCGCCCCGGTGCGGACCGCCCCCGCCGGGGCACCGGGGCGGACGCGGGCCGCCCGCACGCCGTCCTCGCGCTGCCCGGCGTCCTGTTCTTCCTGTTCTTCGCCGCCCTCCCGATGGTGCTGGCCTTCTGCCTGTCCTTCACCGAGTGGAACGGCCTCGGCGACCCGCGTCCCGCCGGACTCGCCAACTGGCGCAAGCTGTTCGACGACGGCCAACTCACCCAGTCCCTCACGGTCACCGTGCTGCTCACCGCGGTCAGCTGGGCCTTCCAGACGGTCGTCTCGCTGCTGCTCGGCGTGTGGGCGGCGGGCCGCCGGCGCAACCGCGCGATCCTGTCGGCGATCTTCTTCGTGCCGTTCCTGCTGTCCTCGACGGCGATCTCACTGCTGTTCCACGCCCTGCTCGACCCCAACTTCGGGATCGTGCGCGGCGACACCCTCGGCTCCACCGACGGGGCCTTCCTCGCGATCGTGTTCGTCGGCGGCTGGCAGTTCATCCCCTTCCACACCCTGATCTACCAGGGCGGGGCCCGGCAGATCCCCGACGTCCTCCACCAGGCGGCCGCCATCGACGGCGCGGGCCGCTACCGCCGGTTCTTCTCCATCACCCTGCCCCAGCTGCGCAACACGGCGACCACCTCCGGTGTGCTGATGGTCGTCGGCTCGCTCACCTACTTCGAGACCGTCCTGATCCTCACCCAGGGCGGCCCCGGCACCGACACGGCGATCCTGCCGTACCTGATGTACGAGGCCGGCTTCAAGAGCTACGACTTCGGCTACGCCAGCGCCGTCGCCTCCTTCCTGGTGGTGGCCGCGACCGCGCTGTCGCTGCTGCTGGTGCGGCTGTCCGGCTTCGGCGCGATGCGCGGTACCCGGGAAGGAATGTGACGCGGTGGCACCCGACACGCTGCCCCACTCCGTGCAGACCGGCGCCGCGCCCGCGGCCCGGCCGGACGGGCGCCGCCGCCACTGGACCCGGCGGCCGAACCCGCTGGCCGGCCTCGGCTCGGCCGTCTGGCTGGTCGTCGTCCTCGTGCCCGTCTACGCGATGATCACGGCCTCGCTCACCCCGCGGGACGAGGCGCTGGGCCACAACGCCCTGAAGCCGCCCGCCCATCCGACGCTGGCCAACTACAGCACCGTCCTGCACAGCGGGTTCTTCCACTACCTGGGGAACACCGTGCTGGCGGCGGTGGCCGTCGTGGCACTCGTGCTGGTGCTGTGCGTACCGCTCGCCTATGTGGCCGTGCGCACCCGGGGCTTCTGGTCCGGGGCGGCCTTCCGGCTGTTCCTGCTGGGCGTGGCGATCCCGGCGCAGGCCGTCGTCGTACCGCTGTACCTGATGATCGCCAAGCTGAACCTCTACGACAGCCTGCTCGCGATCGTGCTGCCGACGGCCGCGTTCGCCATGCCGGTGGCCATCCTGGTGCTCACCGGCTCGCTCAGGGACATCTCCGAGGAGGTGTACGAGGCGATGGCGCTGGACGGCGCCTCACCGCTGCGGATGCTGTTCCAGCTGGTCATCCCGATGGCCAAGGGCGGCATCAGCACCGTCGGGATCTACTCGGCGCTCCAGGCGTGGAACGGCTTCCTCTTCCCGCTGATCTTCACCCAGTCCGAGGGGCCGCGCGTGCTCACCCTCGGACTCTTCACCTACGTGAGCCAGTTCGGCGTGGACATCCCTGCCCTGCTCGCCTCGGTCGTCCTCTCCGGCATCCCGGTCTTCGCCGTGTATCTGGTGGCCCGTCGCGCCCTGGTGGGCGGCCTGATGGGCGTGGGCGGCAAGTGACCGCCACCCGCGCCCCCTTCCCGACAGGAGTTTCATGAGCACCACCCCCGGCACCGCGGCCGGCACCGCGCCCGCCGCCGCCCCCTGGCGCGACCCCGCCCTGCCCGCCGCCGTCCGCGTCGGCGACCTCCTGGCCCGGATGACCCTGGAGGAGAAGACCGCCCAGCTGTACGGCGTCTGGGTGGGCGCGGCCACGGACGGCGACGGGGTCGCCCCGCTCCAGCGCGAGATGACCGCGGCCCACGACTGGGACGAGCTGATCACCCTCGGCCTCGGCCAGCTGACCCGCTCCTTCGGCACCGCCCCCGTGGACCCGGCGCTGGGCGCGCGGGCACTGGCCCGCGCCCAGCGCCGGATCGCCGGGGCCGGCCGCTTCGGCATCCCGGCCGTCGCCCACGAGGAGTGCCTGGCGGGCTTCACCGCGTGGCAGGCGACCGCGTACCCGGTGCCGCTGGCCTGGGGCGCGACCTTCGACCCGGCGCTCGTCGAGGAGCTGGGCGGGCGCATCGGCCGCGATCTGCGCGCGGCCGGCGTCCACCAGGGCCTCGCGCCCGTCCTGGACGTGGTGCGGGACCTGCGCTGGGGCCGGGTGGAGGAGACCATCGGCGAGGACCCGTACCTCGTCGGCACCATCGGCACGGCGTACGTGCGGGGTCTGGAGTCGGCCGGGATCATCGCCACGCTCAAGCACTTCGCCGGGTACGCGTCCTCGGCCGGGGCCCGCAATCTGGCCCCGGTGCGCGCGGGCGGCCGGGAGCTGGCGGAGGTGACGCTGCCGCCGTTCGAGATGGCACTGCGCGAGGGCGGCGCCCGCTCGGTGATGGCGGCCTACACCGAGACGGACGGCGTCCCGGCCACCGCCGACCCCCGGCTGCTGACCGGAGTGCTGCGCGAGGAGTGGGGGTTCACCGGCACGGTCGTCGCCGACTACTTCGGCATCGGCTTCCTCCAGTCGCTGCACCGGGTGGCCGCGGACCCCGCCGGGGCCGCGCACGCCGCGCTGGAGGCGGGCGTCGACGTCGAGCTGCCCACCCTGAGCTGCTACGGAAAGCCGCTGGTGGAGGCCGTACGCGACGGGCGGATTCCCGAGGCGCTGGTGGACCGGGCCGCGCGCCGGGTGCTGCTCCAGAAGTGCGAGCTGGGCCTGCTGGACCCCGGCTGGACGCCGGAGACCGGCGAGGAGATCGACCTGGACTCGGCCGGCAACCGGGCGCTGGCCCGGCGGCTCGCCGAGAAGTCCGTGGTGCTGCTGGAGAATTCGGGCGGGGCGCTGCCGCTGGCCCCGGACGCGCGGATCGCGGTCGTCGGGCCGCGCGCGGCGGACGCGCTGGCGATGCTGGGCTGCTACTCCTTCCCGTCCCATGTGCTCACCCACCACCCCGGGGTGCCGCCGGGCATCGACATCCCGACCGTCCTCGACGCCCTGCGGTCCGAACTCCCGGGCGCCGAGGTCGCGTTCGCGCGCGGTTGCGGGGTCCGCGACCCGGACACCTCCGGTTTCGCCGAGGCGGTGGCGCGGGCGGCCGCGTCCGAGGTGTGCGTGGCCGTCCTCGGCGACCGGGCCGGGCTGTTCGGGCGCGGCACCTCGGGCGAGGGCTGCGACGCGGAGGACCTGCGGCTGCCGGGCGCCCAGGCCGGGCTGCTGGACGCGCTGGTCGCGACCGGCGTCCCGGTGGTGCTGGTGCTGCTGACCGGCCGCCCCTACGCGCTGGGCCGCTGGCGGGGCCGGCTCGCCGCGGTCGTCCAGGCGTTCTTCCCGGGCGAGGAGGGCGGTCCGGCGCTCGCCGGGGTGCTGTCCGGCCGGGTGAACCCCTGCGGGCGGCTGCCGGTGAGCGTGCCGCGGCGGCCCGGCGGCCAGCCCTGGACCTACCTCCAGCCCCCGCTCGGCCTGGCCGGCGAGGTCAGCAGCCTGGACCCGACCCCGCTGTACCCGTTCGGACACGGCGGCTCGTACACCACGTTCGCCTGGGAGGACGCCGAGGGGGGCGGGGCGGAGATCCCGACGGACGGCGGGTACGACCTCTCGCTCACCGTCCGCAACACGGGCGAGCGCGCGGGCGCCGAGGTGGTCCAGCTGTATCTGCACGACCCGGTGGCCTCGGTGACCCGGCCGGACGTCCGCCTGATCGGCTACCGGCGGGTGGAGCTGGCCCCCGGCGAGGCCCGCCGCCTCACCTTCCGCTTCCACACCGACCTCTCCTCCTTCCCGGACCGCACGGGCACCCGGATCGTGGAACCGGGCGAGCTGGAGCTGCGCCTGGCCGCGTCGAGCACGGACGTACGGCACCGGGCGCGGCTGCGGCTGACCGGGCCGGTGCGCGCGGTGGGCGCGAGGCGGCGGCTGCGCTGCGAGGTGACGGTGAGCGAGGTCCGACCGGGCGGGGCAACGCGAACACCCCGCCTCCGGAGTACCGGAGACGGGGTGTGAGTGGAGCGCCGGGCAGGTCTTGCACCTGCATCTCCCCGCAGGAAGCGGGACGTCTTTCCTTGGACCACCAACGCACTGCGTTCGTACCGGCTTTCCGGCCGTTCGCTGTGTGATGATCATAGACCGATACGGACGGCGGCCGCAAACTCGCCCGGAACAAAGGGGACTTAGTCACCCCTACTCGGACGCGACCGGCTCGAAACGCCAGCGGTGCACGGCCCTGGTGACCAAGTGGGTTTCCGGCTCCGGGAGTTCGGGCACCGCCGCGTCGTACGGCTCCGCCCACCAGGTGATGACCAGCACCCGGTCCCCCGGCGCGCGGAAGGTCTCGCGGCGCAGCGGCTCTTCGTCGAGCCGCTGGGCGCGGGCCCAGGCGAGGAGTTCCCCGCCCCGGCCCTCGGCCGCGCGCGCCTCCCACATCAGCGCGACCGTCATGAGTACAGGTTCTCCTTGCTGACCTCGTGCACATGGTCGTGGTGGCCCGGCACATGCGGGTCGGTGACCGGCAGGGAGGAGTCGGCGGACAGGTCCCAGCTGGAGGCGGCCCGGCCCCGGGCGACCATCTCGGCGCCGAGCGCGGCCACCATCGCGCCGTTGTCCGTGCACAGCTTGGGGCGCGGCACGCGCAGCCGGATGCCGGCCGCCTCGCAGCGTTCCTGGGCGAGGACGCGCAGCCGGGAGTTGGCCGCCACCCCGCCGCCGATCATCAGGTGGTCGACGCCCTCGTCCTTGCAGGCGCGCACGGCCTTGCGGGTGAGCACGTCCACCACGGCCTCCTGGAAGGAGGCGGCCACATCGCGCACCGGGACCTCCTCGCCGGCCGCGCGCTTCGCCTCGATCCAGCGGGCCACGGCGGTCTTGAGGCCGGAGAAGGAGAAGTCGTACGCCGCGTCGCGCGGGCCGGTCAGGCCGCGCGGGAAGCTGATCGCGGCCGGGTCGCCCTCCTTGGCGTACCGGTCGATGACCGGGCCGCCGGGGAAGCCCAGGTTCAGCACGCGGGCGATCTTGTCGAACGCCTCGCCGGCCGCGTCGTCGATGGTCGCGCCCATCGGCCGGACGTCGGAGGTGATGTCCGAGGACAGCAGCAGCGAGGAGTGGCCGCCGGAGACCAGCAGCGCCATCGTCGGCTCGGGCAGCGGGCCGTGCTCCAGCTGGTCCACGCAGATGTGCGAGGCGAGGTGGTTGACGCCGTAGAGGGGCTTGCCGAGCGCGTAGGCGTACGCCTTGGCGGCGGAGACGCCGACCAGGAGGGCGCCCGCGAGGCCGGGCCCCGCGGTGACCGAGATGCCGTCGAGGTCCCGGGCGCTGACCCCGGCCTCCTTCAGGGCGCGGTCGATGGTCGGGACCATCGCCTCCAGGTGGGCCCGGGAGGCGACCTCCGGGACGACGCCGCCGAAGCGGGCGTGCTCGTCCACGCTGGAGGCGACGGCGTCGGCCAGCAGGGTGGTGCCGCGCACGATGCCGACGCCGGTCTCGTCGCAGGAGGTCTCGATGCCGAGGACGAGGGGTTCGTCAGCCATTGATCTCGGTTCCTTGAACAGATGCGGAAGGGTCGGTCAGGCGCATCACCAGGGCGTCCACGTTGCCCGGCTGGTAGTAGCCGCGCCGGAACCCGATGGGGGCGAAGCCGAAGCGCTCGTACAGCTTCTGCGCGCGGATGTTGTCCACCCGGACTTCGAGCATCACCTCGTGGCACTCGAACGCGGTCGCCGCCCCCAGCAGATCGGTCAGCAGCCGGCCGCCGAGCCCCGAGCCCTGGAGGTCGCGGGCGACGGCGATGGTCTGGATGTCGGCGAGGTCGCCGGAGGCGGCGAGGCCCGCGTAGCCGACGACCCGGCCGGTGCCGTCCTCGGCGGTGACATAGCGGCGGGTGGCCTCGGCGCCCCGGGAGTGGGCCAGTTCGGACCAGAACATGCCCCGGGACCAGGCGTCCTCCGGGAACAGGTCCTTCTCCAGCTCCAGGACCTGATCGATGTCCCACCAGCGCATCTCACGCAGTTCGACGGTCACTTCGGGGTGACCACCTTGTAGTTCTTGGGGACCTGCGCGTCCGGGCGGCGCAGGTACAGCGGCCTCGGCGCGGGCAGTTCCTCCCCGGCGGCCAGCCGCTCGGCGGCGAGCGCGGCCAGCGCGGCGGCGGACACGTGCTCGGGCTCATGGGCGCTCGGGAACGTGTCCGGGTAGAGCAGGGCGCCCGCGCCGGCCGCCGGGAGCCCGGCGACCCGCTCGGCGATGTCGGCCGGGCGGTCGACGGCCGGGCCGGTCAGCCGGGTGCGGGAGTCGGCGTACGTCGCCCAGTAGACCTCCTTGCGCCGGGCGTCGGTGGCCACGACGAAGGGGCCCTTTTCGATGTCGGCGGCGTAGGCGAGGCCGTCCAGGGTGCACACGCCGTACACGGGGACGCCGAGCGCCAGGCCGAAGGTGTCGGCGGTCATCAGGCCGACGCGCAGTCCGGTGTAGGGGCCGGGTCCGGTGCCGACGACGATCCCGGTGACCGCCTCCAGCGTGAGGCCGGCCTCGGTGAGGACCCGGTCGACGGCCGGCAGCAGCAGCTCCCCGTGCCGGCGCGCGTCCACCTGCTTCGAGGAGGCGATGACGTCCGTGCCGTCGTGCAGGGCGACGGTGACGGCGGGCGTTGCGGTATCCAGAGCGAGCAAGAGCACGCGAACAGCCTACGGCGCCCGCGCCTCGCGCACGGCCGTCCGGGGCGGACGGTCACCGGCTGCTACGGTCTGTACGAAGTACGACATATCGCGCACGGCGGACGGCGGAGGTGGAAGCAGGTGGCAGGGACCAGCTCGGGAATCGTGGCCGGCCTGACCGCGGCGGCCCTCGGCGTGGTCGGCTTCCTGGCGTACGAGGCGTACGCGACGGTCCCGGCGGGGCTGGGCATCCGCCCCGCGGCCAACGGCTCGCCCGGCGCGCAGGCCACGAAGGCGCCCCGGGACCGGCGGCACCCGACCGCCCTGCCGAGCGGTTCCGGCAAGGGTGAACGGGTGGTGTACTCGGTGGACGACGACCGGGTCTGGCTGGTCGGCGCGGGCAACGGGGTGCTGCGCACCTTCCGCGTCCGCCCCGGCACGGTCGACCCGCCCGTCGGCACGTACTGGGTGACCTCCCGCTCGCACGCCGTCACCGGCACGGACGGCATCCCCATCGAACACGTGGTCCGCTTCACCACGGTCGACGGCGTCACCATCGGCTTCTCCGCCCCCGTCACACCCGACGCGGTCCCGGCGCCGGACGCGGGCACCCGGACGGGCGGCATCCGCGAGACCCGCCCGGACGGGGACGCGATGTGGAAGTTCGCGACGATCGGCGAACGCATCCTGGTGATCCACTGAGCGCTCCGCCGGGGGCCGCCGACGCTCTCGGGGGCCGGCGGCGTCTCGCGGCGGACGGCCCTGGAGACCCCGGAGGGTTACGCCGCTCGTCTCGGGCTGTCGGCCTGCCGGGGGGCGCGGGGCTCCGGGGGGCGCGGCGGGCTGGAGACCTGTGCCGCGGCGGCGCAGGACGCCAGCAGGACGTGCATGGGGACCGGCGCGGGGGCCTTCGGGGGGCGGGGGGCGGGCATGGGCGCCTCCTGAGGTGCGGCGGCGTAGTGAGGCATGCCTGACTACGGGCTGGACACCATGTCATCACGCCCGGGATGGCCGCGCAACATCTTGCCGACGGCCTGTCGGAAAACGGGCCGGGTTCAGGCCGTGAGGGTCTCCAGGCCCGCCTCGGCCCAGCGCGCGCCGAGCCCCGTGAGGGTCACATGCCGCACCTCGTCCGTGGTGTCGCCGACCGCGCGGTGGATGACCAGCTGGAGCCGGTCCTCGGTCAGCTCCTCGACCTTGCCCTCGCCCCACTCCACGACGATCACCGAGTCGGACAGCGAGACGTCGAGGTCCAGGTCCTCCATCTCGTCCAGACCGCCGCCGAGCCGGTAGGCGTCCACATGCACGAGCGGCGGGCCGTCGCCGAGGGACGGATGCACCCGGGCGATCACGAAGGTCGGCGAGGTGACCGCGCCGCGCACACCGAGCCCCTCCCCCAGGCCCCGGGTCAGCGTGGTCTTGCCCGCGCCCAGTTCGCCGGAGAGCATCACCAGGTCCCCGGCGCGCAGCAGCTTGGCGAGGCGCCGGCCCAGCTCACGCATCTGCTCGGGCGAGGTGATCGTCAGCCGGGTCTCCGCCCGGTCGTGCTCAGCGGGGTCGTGCGGTGCTGCTGCTGGACGTTCCATAGGAACTTACGGTAGCCGCTGCGGGCACCGCTCCCGCCCGGGTGAGCAGATCGGCGAGGCGGTCTATGACCACCTCCGGGTGCTCCAGCATCACCAGGTGCCCGGCGTCCGGCACCAGCACCAGCTCGGCGTCGGGCAGCTCGTCGGCTATGGCCTCGCTGTGCCCGCTCGGCGTGACCAGGTCCTGCACACCCGCCAGCACCAGCACCGGCAGCTGCCGGAAGCAGGCCAGCGCGCTCGTCTTGTCGTGGTCGGTGAAGGCCGGGTAGAACTCGGCGACGACGTCGATCGGCGTGGACTCGATCATCCGCTCGGCGAACCGCTCCACCGCCGGGTCGATGTCCCGCCCGGCGAACGAGTACCGCTTGATGACCCCGGCGAACAGCTCCGCCGTCGCCCGGCGCCCCTTCTCCACCAGCTCCGCCTGCTGCCCGAGCGCCTTGAGCACCCCGGGCAGGATCCGGCGTATCGCGTTGACGCCGGCCACCGGCAGCCCGAAGTTCACCTCGCCGAGCCGCCCCGAGGACGTGCCCACGAACGCGGTGCCGACCACCCGCTCCGCGATCAGCTCCGGGTACTGCGCGGCGAGCGCCATCACGGTCATCCCGCCCATCGAGTGGCCGACCAGCACGATCGGCCCCTCGGGCACGGCCGCGTCGACGACCGCCTTCAGATCGCGGCCGAGCTGGTCGATGGTCAGCGGCTCCCGGTCCCGGCTCTGCGCCACACCCCGCCCGGAGCGGCCGTGGCTGCGCTGGTCCCAGTGCACCGTGCGGACGACCCCGCGCAGGGCCGCCCGCTGGAAGTGCCAGGAGTCCTGGTTGAGGCAGTAGCCGTGGCAGAAGACGACGGTGACCGGGGCCGGCGCCTTGCGGCCGAAGAGCCTGAGCCGGCGCGCGGAGGGCGGGGCGCCCGCGTCCGGCTCCGCCTCGTCGACCTCGTAGTACAGCTCGGTGCCGTCGTCGGCGTACGCCTTGCCCGGGGTGCCGCGCAGGGTGCCGTAGGGCCCCGCGGAGTCCAGGGCGAGGCGTGCCTTGCGGCGCACCGTGCGGCCCACCGTCATCCGCTCGACGGCGACACCGGCCGCCGCGCCCGCGGCGAGGACGCCTATCGCGGCACCGGCGATGCCGGTCGCCCTGCGCCAGTTGCCGGCCGCCGAGGCGACGGCGTCCGTCACCGCTTCCGCCCTGTTGTCGCTCACGTGCCGCTCCTCCTCGCCGTCGTACCGACTCGCCTGCCGATGCGCCGTACCGATGTTCGCCGAGACTGACCCGTCCGGGTGTGCGGATGTGACCGGTGTTACACGTTGATGTGGGACAGCCGGTCGCGCTCGCGGCCGTTCGCGGACGGGTTATCCGCGCGCGTCCCCGTTGACGGCGTCGATGCCGTCGACGGCGTCGCTGCCCTCGACCTCATGGACGTAGACGCGCGGCACGCGGGTTCCGACGCGCGTGACGATCTCGTACCCGATCGTGCCGCAGGCCGTCGCCCAGTCCTCGGCGGTGGGCTCGCCCCGGTCGCCGGGGCCGAAGAGCACGGCCTCGGTGCCGACCGGCGGTTCGTCGCCGCCGAGGTCCACCACGAACTGGTCCATGGCGACCCGCCCGGCGACCGTCCGCCACTTGCCGTCGATCAGCACCGGCCCGGCGCCGGAGGCGTGCCGCGGGATGCCGTCGCCGTAGCCGAGCGGGACGAGGCCGAGGGTGGTGTCGCCGGGTGTGACGTAGTGGTGGCCGTAACTGACCCCGTGCCCGCCCGGCACCCGCTTGACCAGGGCCAGCGAGGCGCTGAGCCTCATCACCGGGCGCAGTCCGAAGTCCGCCGGGGTGCCGACCTCGGGGCTGGGCGAGAGGCCGTACATGGCGATACCGGGACGGACCAGGTCGAAGTAGGTCTCGGGAAGGGTGAGCGTGGCGGGCGAGTTGGCGATGTGCCGCACCTCGGGGCGCACCCCCCGCGCCTCGGCGTACGCCACCATCTCCCGGAAGCGGGTGAGCTGGGCGGCGATGGAGGGGTGGCCCGGCTCGTCGGCGCAGGCGAAGTGCGACCACAGTCCGGTGACCCGGACCAGGCCCTCGGCCTCGGCGCGCACGGCGGCGGCGACCAGCTCCTCCCAGTCCGCCCCGGGCTGGCAGCCGTTGCGGCCGAGCCCGGTGTCGGCCTTGAGCTGGACGCGCGCGGTGCGGCCGGCGGCGCGGGCGGCCTCGGTGACCTCGCGCAGCGCCCACATCCCGCTGAGGGACACGTCGATGTCGGCCTCGACCGCCTGCCGCCAGGGCCCGCCGGGCACCCACAGCCAGCACAGGACGCGCTGGGTCAGCCCGGCCGCGCGCAGCGCGAGGGCCTCCTCGGGCAGGGCGGTGCCGATCCAGGTGGCCCCGGCCTCGACGGCCGCGCGGGCGCAGCGCAGCGCGCCGTGGCCGTATCCGTCGGCCTTGACGACGGCCATCACGGCCGCGTCGCCCACGCGGGCACGCAGGGTCCGCACATTGGCGCGCAGCGCGCCCAGATCGATCTCGGCACGGGCACGCAGAGGGGCGGTCGGCGCAGCTGGAGTCTCAGTCATGGCGCCCCCAGTCTCTCAGAGGGCGCGCCCGGCTCCCGGCCGTGGTGCGGGTACGGTCACCGCGCGGGCGCACGGGGCGGTACGGGTACGGCAGTTGGCCGGCGCCGGCGCCACGACGTCCCGGGCACCGCGCCCCGCCCCGCCTCCTCAGTCCCGCACGTCCCCGCCTCCTCAGTCCCGCACGTCCCCGCCCCGCCCCCGCCGTCTCAGTCCCGCACGTCCCGCCACGCCTGCGGCACGCACTCCGCCACGTCGTGCGCCCCCGCGGGCGCGCCCCGCGCCGCGAACCGGCCCGCGAGGCCGTGCAGATACGCGGCGACGCTGCCCGCGTCCAGGGCGGACAGGCCCGCGGCCAGCAGCGAGCCGCCGAGGCCGGAGAGCACGTCGCCGCTGCCCGCGGTGGCCAGCCAGGGGGTGCCGGTGGCGTTCACCCGTACCGCGCCGCCCGCCGCGTCCGCGACCAGCGTGGTCGAACCCTTGAGCAGCACGGTCGCCCGGTACGCCGCCGCCAGTTCGCGCGCCGCGGCCAGCCGGGCGCCCTCGACCTCCTCACGCGCCACGCCGAGCAGGGCCGCGGCCTCGCCCGCGTGGGGTGTCATCAGGGTGGGCGCGGTACGTCCCCGTACGGCGTCCCGGTCCGCGAGCCGCAGCCCGTCCGCGTCCAGCAGCACCGGCACCTCGGCGGCCAGCACCTCGGCGACGGTCGCCGCGTCGTCGCCCGCGCCGGGACCGGTGACCCATGCCTGCACCCGGCCCGCCTCGGCCGGGCCCCGGTCGGAGACCAGGGTCTCGGGGAAGCGGGAGACGACCGCCCGGGCGGCCGGGCCGACGTAGCGCACCGCCCCCGCGCCGCCGCGCAGCGCGCCAAAGACGGCGAGGACCGCGGCGCCCGGGTAGCGCGCGGAGCCGGCCGCGATGCCGACCACGCCCCGCCGGTACTTGTCGCTCTCGGCGGCCGGGTGCGGCAGCAGGCGCGCCACGTCCGCGTGTTGCAGCGCCTCCAGCTCGGGCTCGGCGGGCAGTTCGAGCCCGATGTCGACCAGCCGCACCACCCCGGCGTACTCCCGCGCCGGGTCCACCAGCAGTGCGGGCTTGTACGCGCCGAAGGTGACGGTGAGGTCCGCCCGTACGGCCGCGCCCCGCACCTGGCCGCTGTCCGCCTCGACCCCGCTGGGCAGATCCACCGCGACCACCGCGGCCCGGGTCCGCGCCACGGCCGCCACCAGCCGCTCGGCGTCGGGCCGCAGCCCGCCCGTGCCGCCGATCCCGACGATGCCGTCCACCACGAGGTCGGCCCGCCCGATCGCGTCGCCGGCCGCCTCGGGCACGGCACTCGTGCCCCCGGCCCGCCGCAGCGCGGCCAGTCCCTGGGCGTGCGCCCGCTCGGGCGACAGGAGTACGGCCGTCACTCCGGCCCCCCGTCGCGCCAGCCGGGCACCCGCGTACAGGGCGTCGCCGCCGTTGTCGCCGCTGCCGATCAGCAGGACCACCCGGCTGCCGTACACCCGGCCCAGCAGGTCGGCGCAGGCGGCGCTCAGCCCGGCAGCCGCCCGCTGCATCAGCGCCCCTTCGGGCAGCCGCGCCATCAGGGCCCGCTCGGCCGCCCGCACCGTCTCCACGCCGTACGCACTCCGCATGGCACCGAGTCTGCCCCGTAACCCCCACCGCCCACACCCGGACCCGGCCGACGCCCCCCGCCCGCGCCGGGGCCGGTCAGCCCTCGGCGACCACCACGGCCGAGGCGACGCCCGCGTCATGGCTGAGGGAGAGATGCCAGGACCGCACCCCCAGCTCGGCGGCGCGCGCGGCGACCGTGCCGCGCACCCGCAGCCGCGGCCGCCCGCTGTCCTCGACGTACACCTCGGCGTCCGTCCACAGCAGCCCCGGCGGTGCCCCGAGCGCCTTGGCCAGCGCCTCCTTCGCCGCGAACCGGGCCGCCAGCGAGGCGACACCGCGCCGCTCCCCGCTGGGCAGCAGCAACTCCTCCGCCACGAACAGCCGGTCGGCCAGCTGCGGGGTCCGCTCCAGGGACGCCCGGAAGCGGTCGATCTCCGCCACGTCGATCCCGACTCCGATGATGCTCATGGGCAGCACCCTAGGCCGATGGCGTCCCGCGCATCCCCTCTACGCTTCCGGCATGACGAGCACCACGCCCCAACAGGGCTATCTCACCGGCCTGTTCTCGCTGGACGGCCGTGTCGCCGTGGTGACCGGGGGCAGTTCCGGCATCGGACGGGCCGTCGCCGGGGCGCTGGCGCGGGCCGGGGCGCGCGTGGTGGTCGTGGCCCGGGGCGAGGCGCAACGGACGGCCACCGTGGAGGAGTTGACGGCGGAGGGCTGCCGGGCGGCCGGGGTCGCCGGGGACCTCTCCAGCCGGGCGGGCGTGCGGGCCGCGGCCGAGGCGGCGGCGGAGGTGTTCGGGGAGCCGGACATCCTGGTGAACTCGGCCGGGATCAATCTGCGGCCCCCGATGGGCGAACTGACCGAGGACGTCTGGGACGCCACCATGGCCGTCAACCTGGAGGCGCCCTTCCTGCTGGGGCAGCGGTTCGGGCCCGGCATGGCGGAGCGCGGCTTCGGCCGGATCATCCACATCAGCTCCCAGCAGGCGCACCGGGCCTTCGTGAGCAGCGGCGCGTACGGCGTCTCCAAGGGCGCGCTGGAGTCGCTCGCCCGCTCGCAGGCGGAGGCGTGGTCGCCGTACGGGGTCACCTGCAACACCCTGGTGCCGGGCTTCGTGATGACCCCGCTCAACGCGCGGCTCTCCGCCGACCCCGAGAAGGTCGCGGCACTGGCCGCGCGCACCCTGACCGGGCGCAACGGTCTCGCGGAGGACTTCGCGGGCGCCGCCATCTTCCTCGCGAGCCGTGCCTCCGCCTACGTCACGGGCCAGTCGATCCACGTCGACGGAGGCTTCTCGGTCCACTAGGGACGGCGGCTCACTCCACGGTCACCGACTTCGCCAGGTTCCGCGGCTGGTCCACCTCGTTGCCCCGGGCCGCGGCCAGTTCGCAGGCGAAGACCTGGAGCGGCACCGTGGCCACCACCGGCTGGAGCAGGGTCGGCGTGGCCGGGATGCGGATCAGGTGGTCGGCGTACGGGACGACCGCCTCGTCGCCCTCCTCCGCGATCACGATGGTGCGCGCCCCGCGCGCCCGGATCTCCTGGATGTTGGAGACGATCTTGTCGTGCAGCAGGGAGCGGCCGCGCGGCGACGGCACGACGACCACCACCGGCATGTCGTCCTCGACCAGCGCGATCGGCCCGTGCTTCAGCTCGCCCGCCGCGAAGCCCTCGGCGTGCATGTAGGCGAGTTCCTTGAGCTTGAGCGCGCCTTCGAGGGCGACCGGGTAGCCGACGTGCCGGCCCAGGAAGAGCACGGTGTCCTTGCCGGCCAGGGTGCGCGCCAGCGCCCGTACCGGCTCCATGGTCTCCAGGACCCGCTCGACCTCGTCCGAGATCTTCGACAGGTCCTTGATCACCGCCTGGATCTCGTCGCCCCACTTGGTGCCGCGCACCTGGCACAGGTACAGGGCGACCAGGTAGCAGGCGACCAGCTGGGTCAGGAACGCCTTGGTGGAGGCGACCGCGACCTCGGGTCCGGCGTGCGTGTACAGCACCGCGTCCGACTCGCGCGGGATC
Organism: Streptomyces sp. SUK 48; assembly: GCF_009650765.1. Classification (NCBI taxonomy): domain Bacteria; kingdom Bacillati; phylum Actinomycetota; class Actinomycetes; order Kitasatosporales; family Streptomycetaceae; genus Streptomyces; species Streptomyces sp. SUK 48. The sequence goes on from NZ_CP045740.1 coordinate 3,496,224, forward strand.
GTGGAGCCGTTGGTGTTGCAGATGGCGAGCACCTTGGAGCCCTGCTCGCGGGCGTGCCGCAGCGCCATCAGGGTGTCCATGGTCTCGCCCGACTGGGAGATCGCGATCACCAGGGAGCGGCCGCCGAGGATCGGGTCCCGGTAGCGGAACTCGCTGGCCAGCTCCACCTCGCAGGGGATGCGCGTCCAGTGCTCGATGGCGTACTTCGCGATCAGCCCGGCGTGGAAGGCCGTACCGCACGCCACGATCACGACCTTGTCGATCTGGCGCAGGTCGGCCGGGGTGATCCGCAGTTCGTCCAGGGTGAGCGAGCCGGACGGGTCGATCCGGCCGAGCAGGGTGTCGGCGACCGCCTTGGGCTGCTCGGCGATCTCCTTGAGCATGAAGGAGGCGTAGCCGTCCTTCTCGGCGGCCGAGGCGTCCCAGTCCACGTGGTACGAGTGCACCTCGGCGGGCAGGCCGTCGAAGCCGGTCACGGTCACCCCGTCGCGGCGCAGCTCCACCACCTGGTCCTGGCCCAGCTCGATCGCCGAGCGGGTGTGCGCGATGAACGCGGCGACGTCGGAGGCGAGAAACGCCTCGCCCTCGCCGACGCCGACCACCAGCGGGGAGTTGCGGCGCGCGCCGACCACCACGTCCGGGGCGTCCGCGTGCACCGCGACCAGTGTGAACGCGCCCTCCAGACGCCGGCACACCAGCCGCATCGCCTCGGCGAGATCGCCGGTCGCCGAGTACTCCTCGGCCAGCAGGTGCGCGACGACCTCGGTGTCCGTCTCGGAGTTCAGCTCGTGGCCGCGCTCGGCGAGTTCGGCGCGCAGCAGCGCGAAGTTCTCGATGATGCCGTTGTGGACGACGGCGACCCGGCCCGCGTTGTCCAGGTGCGGGTGCGCGTTGTCGTCCGTGGGGCCGCCATGGGTGGCCCAGCGGGTGTGTCCGATGCCCGTCGAGCCGGCCGGCAGCGGCCGTTCGACCAGTTCCTTCTCCAGGTTGACCAGTTTTCCGGCCTTCTTCGCGGCGGCCAGACCGCCGTCCGCCAGCAGGGCGACGCCCGCCGAGTCGTAGCCCCGGTATTCCAGTCGCTTCAGCCCGGCCATCACGACATCGAGCGCCGACTGCGACCCTACGTATCCCACGATTCCGCACATGAGCCGCAGCCTACGGGCCGATCGGCCGTCAAAAGTGGCGCCGCGTGCCCGATTTCGGAAATCCCGGGCCCGTTCAGAGCACATCCGTGGCGCATATGGGCCTTGCGCACAACCGTGCGAGCGGGTCGGAGGTCTACCGGCCGAACGCCGCAAGCGAACCCCGGGAGACACACGCGTGAAGCGCAGACATCGCACCGTCCTGGCCACGGCCGTCGCCGCGACGCTGGCCGGGGGCCTGACCGTCGGGCTGACCGGCCCCGCCACCGCGGCCGGCTCGGGCGTGACGGCCGGCTCGGGCGGGGCAGCCGGCTCGGGCGTGACGGCCGGCTCAGGCACGGCGGCCGGGAAGCGGCCCCCGACCGACTTCAACGGCGACGGGTACGGCGACTTCGCCGTCACCGCCCCGGCCGCCCGGCTGAACGGCAAGTGGCGGGTGGGCGCGGTCGCCGTCCTCTACGGCTCCGCCCGGGGCGTCTCGGCCGACCGGCGCACCACCCTCACCCAGGACACCTCCTGGGTGCCGGGCGCGGCCGAGAACGGCGACCTGTTCGGCGCCGCGACCACCGCGGGCGACTTCGACCACGACGGCTACACCGACCTCGCCGTCGGCACCCCGATGGAGGACGTGGGCACGGACGTCGACGGCGGCCTGGTGCAGATCATGTGGGGCTCCGCGAAGGGCCTGGCCTCGGCCACCACGATCCCCGACCCGGCCCCCGCCGCCCACGACCGCTTCGGCGCCTCGCTCGCGGCCGGCGACTTCGACGGCGACGGCCGCACCGACCTGGCCGTCGGCACCAACGGGTCCGCCCTCTACACCTTCCGCAAGGGCATCTCCCGCGGCGGCAGGGCCGGCGCCCTCGCCACCCGTACCCTGCCGCTGCGCTCCGCGCCGGAGGCCGGGATCATCAACCTCACCGCCGGGGACGTCACCGGCGACGGCCGCGCGGACCTGGTGGTCAACGGCCTGAACCCGACCAAGGGCGCCGACGGCACCTACTACGACGTCAACTACTTCGTGCCGGGCACCGCCACCGGCCCCTCGGCCACCGGCGCCCAGAGGATGCCCGGCGGTGTCGCCGGTGCCATCGGCGACCTCGACGGCGACGGCCGCGGCGACATCGTCACGGGCGTCTACTGGGGCCGCACCACCGCGAACGGCCCCATCGGCGGCAAGGTCGTCGTCACCTACGGCGCCGCCTCGGGCCCCTCCAGCCGGGTCCAGACCATCACCCAGGAGTCGGGCACCGTCCCCGGCGACTCCGAGGACTGGGACAAGTTCGGCCAGTCGGTCGCCCTCGGCGACATCAACGGCGACGGCCTGCTCGACCTGGCCGTCGGCGCCCCGCGGGAGAACATGCGGCTGTGGGGGCACATGTACGACAACCTGGGCACCGTCACCGTCCTGTACGGCTCGGCGTCGGGCGTCGACACCAGCGCCGCGCCGCAGTACTTCTACCCGGGCAACCACGACGTCCCCGGCGATCCGAACGGCAACTTCGGTACGGCCGTGCTGCTCACCGACCTCGACCACGACGGCGGCGCCGACCTGATCGCCGGCACCCCGTGGGCGGACAACGGCGACGGCACCGTCACCGTGCTGCCCTCCGGCATCGCGGCGGACGGTCGGCGGCGGATCGGCACCGCGGGCGCCCAATTGTTCAAGCCGGGGCAGGTCGGGATGGAGATCCTCAACGCCATCCCGCAGTTCGGCACCGTTCTCCAGAACTCCCGCCAGGTGTCCCTGATCAACTCCAACGGCTGAGGAGCCGGCCGGTGCGGGGCGGGGGCGTCCTGGGCGCGACGCGCGTCCGCGTGACGCACGCCACCGTCGGCGTGACGTACCCCACCCCGCCACCCTGTTCGAACTCCGTTAACAATGGAATGTGATCTCACCGGTCCCCTCGATGCCCCGGAGCGCCCACCGGCACAGGCCGGAGGCGACTCCCTACGTCGACCTCACGCGCGCCGAGTGGAGCGCGCTGCGCGACAAGACGCCGCTGCCGCTCACCGCCGAGGAGGTGGAGAAGCTGCGCGGTCTGGGCGATGTGATCGACCTGGACGAGGTGCGCGACATCTACCTTCCGCTGTCGCGCCTGCTGAACCTCTACGTCGGCGCGACCGACGGGCTGCGAGGCGCGCTGAACACCTTCCTCGGTGAGCAGGGCTCCCAGTCCGGCACGCCGTTCGTGATAGGCGTCGCCGGCTCGGTCGCCGTCGGCAAGTCCACCGTCGCCCGGCTCCTCCAGGCCCTGCTGTCCCGCTGGCCCGAGCATCCGCGGGTGGAGCTGGTCACCACCGACGGCTTCCTGCTGCCGACCCGGGAGCTGGAGGCCCGCGGCCTGATGTCCCGCAAGGGCTTCCCGGAGTCCTACGACCGCCGCGCGCTGACCCGCTTCGTCGCCGACATCAAGGCCGGCAAGAGCGAGGTGACGGCCCCCGTCTACTCGCACCTCATCTACGACATCGTCCCGGACCAGAAGCTCACGGTCCGCCGCCCCGACATCCTGATCGTGGAGGGCCTGAACGTCCTCCAGCCCGCCCTGCCCGGCAAGGACGGCCGTACCCGCGTGGGTCTCGCCGACTACTTCGACTTCAGCGTGTACGTCGACGCGAGCGGCGAGGACATCGAGCGCTGGTACCTCAACCGCTTCCGCAAGCTGCGCCAGACGGCCTTCCAGGACCCCGACTCGTACTTCCGCAAGTACACCCAGGTCTCCGAGGACGAGGCCCTGGACTACGCCCGCACCCTGTGGCGCACGATCAACAAGCCCAACCTGACCGAGAACATCGCCCCGACCCGGGGCCGGGCCACCCTGATCGTCCGCAAGGGCCCGGACCACAAGGTCCAGCGCCTGCGCCTGCGCAAGCTGTAGGGCACGGCGCACCTGCTACAAAGGCGCCATGCTGCATCTGCGCCTGATCTGCCCGGCCGGACGGACCGACGAGGTGGTGCGACTGATCGAGGGAACGGTCGGCACCGCACACCTCGCGGTGATAGCGGGGGCCGCCCGCGATCCGGCCGGTGACCTGGTGATGTGCGATGTCGCGCGGGAGGCGGGCGACACGCTCATCGCCGGGCTGCGGCGCCTGGGCCTGGACGACACCGGCTCCATCGCCGTGGAGAACATCGACCTGTCGCTGTCCCGGCGCGCCGACCGGGCGGAGCGGGACGCCCCGGGCGAGGGCGCGGACGCGGTGCTGTGGGAGGGCCTGACCGAGGCCACCCACGAGGAGTCGACCCTCTCGGTCACCTACCTCGCCTTCATCACGCTGGCCACGATGATCGCGGCCTGCGGTGTGGTGCTGGACAACGCCGTCCTGATCGTCGGCGCGATGGCCGTGGGACCGGAGTTCGGCCCGCTGGCCGGTATCTGCACGGCCATGGTCCGCCGCCACCCGCGCCTGGCGCTGCGCTCGGGGACCGCGCTGCTCGTGGGCTTCGCGGTGGCGATGGCGGTGACGGGCGGCTTCAGCCTCTTCATGGACGCCGTCGGCCTGTTCCACCGCTCCGCCCTGGAGGGCCGGCGCCCCAACACCGCGTTCGTCTACGCCCCCGACGCCTTCTCGTTCATCGTGGCGCTGCTGGCGGGCGTGGCCGGCACCCTCTCGCTGACCTCCGCCAAGTCGGCCGCCCTCGTGGGCGTGGCCATCTCGGTCACCACGGTCCCGGCCGCCGCCAACGCGGCCGTCGCCCTCGCCTACGGCGACATGTCCCAGACCCTGGGCTCGACCGAGCAACTGCTGCTGAACCTGCTGGGCATCACCCTGGCGGGCACCCTGACGCTGCTGGCCCAGCAGTTCCTCTGGAAACGGCGGCAGCAGCGCCCTTAGCGGCGCGGGGCTGTGCGGAGATGCGGCTCCGCCGCGTGGGCGCGACCCGCCGCGAACCATCCCGCGGCCCGCGACGCGCAGTCCCGCCCTCCCCGAACCCGGGACTATCCGAGCGCGGACTTCACCGCATCGGCCAGACGCGACGCGACCGACCGCGCCTGCTCGATGTCCGCCGCCTCGACCATGACCCGCACCAGCGGCTCCGTGCCCGAGGGCCGCAGCAACACCCGCCCCGTGGAGCCCAGTTCACGCTCGGCCTCGGAGACCGCCGCGGCCAGGTCGGCGGACGTCCGCACCCGCGACTTGTCCACGTCCGGCACATTGATCAGCACCTGCGGCAACCGCTCCATCACGGACGCCAGTTCGCGCAGGCTACGACCGCTCTGCGCGACCCGCGCCGCCAGCAGCAGCCCGGTCAGCGTCCCGTCACCCGTCGTCGCGTGATCGAGGATGATCACATGCCCGGACTGCTCGCCGCCGAGCGCGTACCCGTGCTGCTTCATCTCCTCCAGCACGTACCGGTCGCCGACCGCGGTCTGCACCAGCTGGATACCGGCCTTCTCCATCGCCAGCTTGAAGCCGAGGTTGGACATCACGGTCGCCACCACGGTGTCGGCCCGCAGCGCGGAGCGCTCCCGCATCGCCAGCGCCAGCACCGCGAGGATCTGGTCGCCGTCGACCTCCTCGCCGGTGTGGTCCACCGCGAGGCACCGGTCGGCGTCACCGTCGTGCGCGATACCGAGATCCGCGCCGTGCTCGACCACGGCCGCCTTCAGCTGACCGAGATGGGTCGAGCCGCAGCCGTCGTTGATGTTGAGGCCGTCCGGCTCCGCGCCGATCGTGACGACCTGCGCGCCGGCCCGGGTGAACACCTCCGGCGAGACCCCCGAGGCCGCGCCGTGCGCTTCGTCCAGGACGATCTTCAGCCCGTCGAGCCGGTTGGGCAGCGCCGCCATCAGATGGCCGACGTACTGCTCGAAACCCTCGTCGTACGGGCGCAGCCGCCCGACCCCGGCGCCCGTCGGCCGCTCCCAGGGCTCACCGTGCCGGTGGGACTCGTAGACCGCCTCGATCCGGTCCTCCAGCTCGTCGGCGAGCTTGTGGCCGCCGCGGGCGAAGAACTTGATCCCGTTGTCCGGCATGGCGTTGTGGCTCGCGGAGAGCATCACGCCGAGGTCGGCGCCGAGCGCGCCGGTGAGGTGGGCCACCGCCGGCGTCGGCAGCACGCCGACCATCAGGACGTCCACGCCCGCGCTCGCCAGGCCCGCGGCCACCGCGGCCTCCAGGAACTCCCCGGACGCGCGCGGGTCCCGACCGACCACGGCCTTCGGCCGGTGGCCCGCGAAGGTACCCGCCTCGGCCAGCACATGCGCCGCGGCCACGGAGAGGCCGAGGGCCATCTCCGCGGTCAGATCCGCGTTGGCGACACCGCGCACGCCGTCCGTGCCGAAGAGTCGTCCCACTTGTCCTCCTGAGGAAGCGTCGATGGCGTAAACGGACGGGCGCCGCATCGAGGGGAGGCGCCTCGCCATCCGATCACACAAGCCTTTGAGCGTCTTGTGTCGTTATACGCCCTTGGCTGGGATAAACGAACGCCCCGACGGCACGAGTGGCGTGCCGCCGGGGCGTTCGGAGTACGAGCAGCAGCTCCCGCTGTTTAGCGCTTGCTGTACTGCGGAGCCTTGCGGGCCTTCTTCAGACCGGCCTTCTTCCGCTCGACCGCGCGGTCGTCGCGGCGCAGGAAGCCGGCCTTCTTCAGGGCACCACGGTTGTTGTCGACGTCCGCCTCGTTCAGCGCACGGGCGACACCGAGACGGAGCGCACCGGCCTGACCGGAGACGCCGCCACCCGCGATGCGGGCGATGACGTCGTAACGGCCCTCGAGCTCGAGCACCTTGAAGGGCTCGTTGACCTCCTGCTGGTGCACCTTGTTCGGGAAGTAGTCCTCGAGGGTGCGGCCGTTGATCTTCCACTTGCCGGTGCCCGGGACGATCCGGACGCGGGCAATGGCGTTCTTGCGACGGCCCAGGCCGGCGGCCGGCTGGGGCTCGCCGAAGCGGGAGGCCATGGACTCCGAGGTGTACTCACCCTCGACGGGGACCTCGGACTCGGTGGTGTAGCTGTCGATGTCAAGCTCTTCGAGCGGCTGCTCGGCAGTGGTCTCGGCCACGATTCTCCTCAGATTCTCTTCAGCTTTGGGGGTGGCCGGAATTACTGCGCGACCTGGGTGATCTCGAACGGCACCGGCTGCTGGGCAGCGTGGGGGTGCTGGTCACCCTTGTAGACCTTCAGCTTCGAGAGCATCTGACGGCCCAGAGTGTTCTTGGGGAGCATGCCCTTGACGGCCTTCTCGACGGCCTTCTCGGGGTTGTTCGCCAGCAGGTCGTCGTAGCGGACCGAGCGCAGACCGCCCGGGTAGCCGGAGTGGCGGTACGCCATCTTCTGGATCCGCTTGTTGCCGGACAGGTGCACCTTGTCGGCGTTGATGATGACGACGAAGTCACCGGTGTCGACGTGAGGCGCGTAGATCGCCTTGTGCTTGCCCCGGAGCAGGGACGCGGCAGTGGTGGCGAGACGACCCAGGACGACGTCCTGAGCGTCGATAACGTGCCACTGGCGCGTCACATCGCCGGGCTTGGGGCTGTACGTACGCACGGTTCGTAGCCTTCGCTTCGAGTGAATGGTCCTGAACAGGTCACCGAAACGATCACGACAGCCTCGACCGCACCGCGGTGACGCAAACCGCGTGCTGATCGCTGGTCATCGGCCCGGTGGACCGGTGTAAGGGCCCGTCCCGTGAGAATGAGCAAGCCAATACACAACGAAGAAGCAGGTTACCTGGCGGCCCCCGGACGGGTCAAAACGAGGCAGGCCGCCCGGCGGGCCGCCGCTCGGTACGCGCCGTGATCCCCCGCGTCTAAGATGCGCCCCATGAGTAATGGGCAGGGGGACCCCAGTCTCAGTGGGATCCCTGGAAACCGCAATCACAGCAGCCCCAGCAGCAGCCTCAGCAGCCCTGGAGCGGCGGCGGCGACGAGGGGACACCTGACTGGGCCGCGCTCGCGGACGCCTCGGAGTCCCGCGGCAAGCGGCGCAGGCTGCTGTTCATCGGCGGCGGCGCGCTCGCCACGGTCGCCATCGGCGCCGCGGTCGCCCTGGCCGTCGTCTCCGCCGGCGGGCACAGCGACGCCTCCGGACACCCCAGCCACGCGCCCAGCGCCTCGCTGCCCGGCGGCTCCCCCACCGCGCCGTCCTTCGCGCCCACCAGCGCCCCGCCGCCGCTGGACCCGAAGGTCTTCATATCCAGCGCCAAGAAGGACACCGCCCCGCTGAGCCCCGCCACCCTCTTCCCGGGCACGCGGCTCACCCTGGGCAGCACGGTGTACAAGAAGGGCGCCACCGGCGACACCACCAGCTGCGCGGCGGCGGCCGGCGGCTCGCTGCCCCAGATCCTCACCGCCGACGGCTGCACCCGGGTGCTGCGCGCCACGTACACGAACGGCGACATCGCGGTCACCGTCGGCGTCGCCCTGTTCGACACCGAGGCCCAGGCCGCGAAGGCCCGGCGGCAGACGGACGACCACAGCATCGTGCGCGCGCTGTCCGGCAAGGGCGTCGCCGCCTTCTGCGACGGCGCGACCTGCCGCTCGACCCGCAACGCCTACGGCCGCTACGCCTACTTCACCCTCGCCGGCTTCACCACCGGCAAGAACGTCACCACCAAGGACACCGCGGTCTTCAAGGCCGGCGACGACGTGGCGGAGTTCACCTTCCAGCAGATCCACCGCCGCGGCCAGGCCCAGGCGTCGGCGGCGGCGAACCGGTAGAGCGGGCGGCTCAGCAGCACCCCGCCGACGGCAGCGAGCGCTTGTTGCGGGCCTCCTTGTTACGGGCGGCCAGCAGCTCGTCGGCGGGGTAGCCGACCTCTTCGAGGGTCAGCCCGTGCGGCCGTACGACATGGACGGCGGAGTCGCGCACCCCGGCGGCCAGCACCTCCCCGGGCCACTGGGGGCCCCGGTGCCCGTCGCCGACGAACAGCAGCGCGCCGATCAGCGAGCGGACCATGTTGTGGCAGAACGCGTCCGCCCGGACCGTCGCCGTGACGACCCCGTCCGCGCCCCGCACCAGGCTCAGCTCCTGGAGCGTGCGGATGGTGGTCGCGCCCTCCCGCTTCTTGCAGTACGCCGCGAAGTCGTGCTCGCCGAGCAGCGCCCGGGCCGCCTCGTTCATGGCGTCCACGTCGAGCGGCCAGTCGTGCCAGAGCACATGGCCGCGCAGCAGCGGGTCCACCCCGCCGGGGTGGTCGGTGACCCGGTAGGCGTACCGCCGCCAGATCGCCGAGAACCGGGCGTTGAACCCCTGCGGCGCCTCGGCCAGCCGCCAGATCCGCACGTCCTTCGAGAGCCGTCCGGCGAGCCGCTTGAGCAGCTTCTCGCGGTGTTCCGCCCACAGCTCGGCCGGCAGGTCGACGTGCGCCACCTGCCCGCGCGCGTGCACCCCGGCGTCGGTGCGCCCGGCCACGGTCAGCTCGTACGTCTCCTTCGACCGCGTCACCGTGCGCAGCGCGTCCTCGATCTCCCCCTGCACGGTCCGCTTCCCGCCGGCCTGCTTGGCCCAGCCGTGGAAATCGGTGCCGTCGTAGGAGAGGTCGAGGCGGATGCGGACATGTCCGGGCAGCGCTTCGTCACTCACACACAGATCCTCTCAGCCACAAAAAAAGCGGGCCCGCCCCGGTGAAGGGGGCGGGCCCGCAACGCCCTGAAGGGGCGCGGGGACTGCGCGACCGGCCACGGCACAGCCGCAGCCGCCGACGCACAGGCCCCGGCAGAACGCTTACGCGTCCTTCGACTCCTCAGCGGCACCCTCGGCGGGAGCCTGGGCCTCTTCGGCGTCCTTGGCGGAGCGCTTGGTCGCGGCCTCGGCCTCGCCCACGGCCTTCTGCTGCACCGTCAGCGCCTCGACCAGCTCGATGACAGCCATGGGCGCGTTGTCGCCACGGCGGTTACCGATCTTGGTGATGCGGGTGTAGCCACCGGGACGGTTCTCGTACCGCGGGCCGATCTCGGTGAAGAGCGTGTGCACGATGCTCTTGTCCGTGATGACCTGGAGCACCTGACGGCGGTTGTGAAGGTCGCCCTTCTTCGCCTTGGTGACCAGACGCTCGGCGTACGGGCGCAGGCGGCGGGCCTTCGCCTCGGTGGTGGTGATGCGGCCGTGCTCGAAGAGCGCCTTCGCGAGGTTCGCGAGGAGCAGCTTCTCGTGCGCGGCGCTGCCGCCCAGACGGGCACCCTTGGTGGGCTTCGGCATAGTTCTTCTCCTGTGTGTCTGCCCCGGCCGTGTCAGGTACCGGAGTCAGTATCCGAGCGAGCGGTTGCTCGTCGGAGATCCGGGAGCAACCCCGAAGGGGCGCTCCCGGAGGGGGCACGGGGAACTGCGCGATCGAGCACAGCGCACCCGCACCCGGAAGACGGACCGTGCGGCCCGAGTTCCTAGTACTGCTCGGTCTCGACGAACCCGGCGTCCGCGTCGTCGTCGGCGCCGAAGGCGTCCGCGGCGGCGGTCGGGTCGAATCCGGGCGGGCTGTCCTTGAGGGCCAGGCCCATGCCGGCCAGCTTCGCCTTGACCTCGTCGATGGACTTCGCACCGAAGTTGCGGATGTCCAGCAGGTCGGCCTCGGAACGAGCCACGAGCTCACCCACGGAGTGGATGCCCTCGCGCTTGAGGCAGTTGTAGGAGCGGACCGTGAGCTCCAGCTCCTCGATCGGCAGAGCGAGGTCCGCGGCGAGCGCGGCGTCCGTCGGGGACGGACCCATGTCGATGCCCTCGGCGTCGATGTTCAGCTCGCGCGCGAGACCGAACAGCTCGACCAGGGTCTTACCGGCGGAGGCCATGGCGTCACGGGGACGCATCGCCTGCTTGGTCTCGACGTCCACGATCAGCTTGTCGAAGTCGGTGCGCTGCTCGACACGCGTGGCCTCGACCTTGTACGTGACCTTGAGAACCGGCGAGTAGATGGAGTCGACCGGGATACGGCCGATCTCCTGGCCCACCTGCTTGTTCTGCACGGCGGAGACGTAGCCGCGACCGCGCTCGACGGTCAGCTCCATCTCCAGCTTGCCCTTGCCGTTGAGCGTGGCGAGGACGAGGTCGGGGTTGTGTACCTCGACACCGGCCGGGGGCGCGATGTCGGCGGCGGTGACCAGACCCGGGCCCTGCTTGCGCAGGTACATCACGACCGGCTCGTCGTGCTCCGAGGAGACGACCAGCTGCTTGATGTTGAGGATCAGGTCGGTGACGTCCTCCTTGACGCCCGGCACGGTGGTGAACTCGTGCAGGACGCCGTCGATCCGGATGCTGGTGACAGCGGCACCGGGGATCGAGGACAGGAGGGTACGGCGGAGCGAGTTGCCGAGGGTGTAGCCGAAGCCCGGCTCCAGCGGCTCGATCACGAACCGGGAGCGGAACTCGTCGACGACCTCTTCGGTCAACGAGGGACGCTGAGCGATCAGCATGGATGAATCCTTCAGTCAGGGGCGCCCGCTATTTGACGCCCGACTCAGTACTGCAAGGGTACGGGCGGTACGGCTTCCTCACAGAGGCCGTACCGCCCGAAACCGCGAAAAACCAGCGGAGCGCTGCGCGTCAGACGCGGCGGCGCTTCGGCGGGCGGCAGCCGTTGTGCGGGGTCGGGGTGACGTCCTGGATGGAGCCGACCTCGAGGCCCGTGGCCTGCAGGGAGCGGATCGCGGTCTCACGGCCGGAACCCGGGCCCTTGACGAACACGTCGACCTTGCGCATGCCGTGCTCCTGGGCGCGGCGGGCAGCCGACTCGGCGGCCATCTGCGCGGCGAACGGCGTGGACTTCCGGGAGCCCTTGAAGCCGACGTGGCCGGCGGAGGCCCAGGAGATCACGTTGCCCGAGGGGTCGGTGATCGAGACGATCGTGTTGTTGAACGTGCTCTTGATGTGCGCGTGGCCGTGAGCGACGTTCTTCTTTTCCTTGCGGCGCACCTTCTTGGCAGCGCCCTGACGACCCTTGGGGGGCATCTACAAACTCCTAGAGGGAGGTGGTCGGTCCTACAGCGAAGACCGTGGAATGTGGTCCGCTGCGGACTACTTCTTGCCCGGCTTCTTCTTGCCGGCGATGGCGCGACGCGGGCCCTTGCGGGTGCGGGCGTTGGTGCTGGTGCGCTGACCGCGGACGGGCAGACCGCGACGGTGGCGGAGACCCTGGTAGCAGCCGATCTCGACCTTGCGGCGGATGTCGGCCTGGATCTCGCGACGGAGGTCACCCTCGGTCTTGATGTTGCCGTCGACGTACTCGCGGATCGCGACCAGCTGCTCTTCGCTCAGGTCACGAACACGGGTGTTCGGGTCGACGCCGGTCGCAGCCAGCGTCTCCTTCGAGAGGGTCCGGCCGATGCCGAACACGTAGGTGAGGGCGACCTCCACGCGCTTTTCGCGCGGGATGTCAACACCGGAAACGCGTGCCATTCAATGGCTCCTGGTGAATCTTCGGAGGTCTTCCGCAGATCCGGCTCCCGGCCGCCGTACGAGGTACGAACCGGGTCCCCGGCCTCCGAGCCGGGGGTGTCGAGCCCATGAGAGGGCTCGGGATCTGCGTATGAACAAATTCAGCTCGCGTCGCGCGAAGACTCTGCGATAGAGGTGCAGAGAGGGTGGTCGTGCGTCAGCCCTGGCGCTGCTTGTGGCGCGGGTTCTCGCAAATGACCATGACCCGACCGTGACGGCGGATCACCCTGCACTTGTCGCAGATCTTCTTGACGCTCGGCTTGACCTTCATGGGGTGAGGTTCTCCGGGTCAGTGCCATCGCACCGGGCGGACCCGATGCGCGGGCAAGATCTACTTGTACCGGTAGACGATCCGGCCACGCGTCAGGTCGTACGGAGACAGCTCCACCACGACCCGGTCGTCAGGGAGGATACGGATGTAGTGCATACGCATCTTGCCGCTGATGTGTGCCAGGACCTGGTGGCCGTTCTGGAGCTCGACCCTGAACATGGCGTTCGGCAGAGACTCGACGACAGTGCCCTCGATCTCGATGGCACCTTGCTTCTTGGCCACGCTTCGCCCTTCGAATCGACTACCTTGATCGACTCCCTTGCGTCCCTTACGGGTGCATGCGGACATGCGGGTGCACGAGAGCCGACGAGTCAGTCTACGTCGCAGGACAGCGAAACGCGAATCGAGTCAGTCTTCCCCGCAAGCGTGATCGCTATGCGAGCCGGGTCCGGCTAGCCGAGGGGGTCGGGCGCGACGGTGATGCCGAATTCGGCGAGCTTCGCCTTGCCGCCGTCGACCGCGGTGAGCACCAGCGGGCCCTCCTCGGTCAGCGCGACCGAGTGCTCCCAGTGCGAGGACCAGGTGCCGTCGGTCGTGATGACCGTCCAGTCGTCCTCGAGGACCTCGGTGCGCGGGGTGCCGAGGGAGACCATCGGCTCGATCGCCAGGCAGAAGCCGGGGACCAGCTTGGGGCCCTTGCCCCGGCGCCGCTCGACGTAGTTCAGCAGGTGCGGGTCCATGTGCATCTCGGTGCCGATGCCGTGGCCGCCGTAGTCCTCGATGATCCCGTACTTGCCGCCGCCGGGCTTGGGCTGGCGGCGGATGTACGTCTCGATGGCGCGGGAGATGTCGACCAGCCGGTTGCCCAGCTTCATCGCGGCGATGCCGGCCCACATCGAGCCCTCGGTCACCCGGGACAGCTCGACCAGCTCGGGGGCGTGGCCGGAGCCGACGAAGGCGGTGTACGCCGCGTCGCCGTGCCAGCCGTCCACGATCGCGCCGCAGTCGATGGAGATGATGTCGCCGTCCTTGAGGACGACGTCGTCGGCGGGGATGCCGTGCACGACCACGTCGTTCACGGAGGTGCAGATGGTCGCGGGGAAGCCGCCGTACCCGAGGAAGTTCGACGTGGCGCCGTGCTCGGCGAGCACCTTGCGGGCGACCTCGTCCAGGTCCTTCGTGGAGGCGCCGGGGACCGCGGCCTCGCGGGTGGCCGCGTGGATCGCGGCGACGACCAGGCCCGCCGCACGCATCTTGGCGATCTGCTCGGGCGTCTTGATCTGCACCATGGGGGGCCTGCGCTCTCCGTCACTCACGTCGGCTGGGTGTACCTGTACAACACTACGGCCGCGGGGCCCCCGGAAGGGCACCGCGGCCGGAAGGCGGCCGGACTCAGTGGTTCTCGGCCTGCTCGCTCTTCAGCGCCTCCAGCGCGCGCTCGGTGACCTCGTCCACCGGGCCCATCGCGGAGATCGTGCGGACCAGGCCCTGCGACTTGTAGTAGTCGATGATGGGCTCGGTCTGCGTGTGGTAGACCTCCAGGCGGGTACGCACCGTCTCCTCGGAGTCGTCCGGGCGCTGGTACAGCTCGCCGCCGCAGACGTCGCAGACGCCTTCCTGCCGCGGGGCGTTGTACGCCACGTGGAAGACGTGCGCGGAGTCCTTGCGGCAGATCCGGCGGCCGGCGATGCGCTTGACCACCTCGTCCTCGGGGCCTCCAGGTCGAGCACCGCGTCCAGCGTCATCCGCTCGGTACGCAGCAGCTCGTCCAGCGCCTCGGCCTGTGCGACGTTCCGCGGGAAGCCGTCGAGCAGGAAGCCGTTCTCGGCGTCCGGCTGCTCCATGCGGTCCTTGGCCATGGCGATGGTGACCTCGTCGGGCACGAGGTTGCCGGCGTCCATGTAGGACTTCGCGAGCTTGCCCAGCTCGGTCTGCCGGCTGATGTTGGCCCGGAACAGGTCGCCCGTGGAGATGTGCGGGACGGCCAGCTTCTCTGCGAGCCGGACGGCCTGCGTTCCCTTACCGGCACCGGGCGGCCCGACGAGGACGATACGCATCAGCGGAGGAACCCTTCGTAATTGCGCTGCTGGAGCTGGCTCTCGATCTGCTTCACCGTCTCGAGACCGACACCCACGATGATGAGGATGCTGGTGCCGCCGAAGGGGAAGTTCTGGCTTGCGCCGAAGCCGACCAACGCCATTGTCGGTACGAGAGCGATCAGACCCAGATACAGCGAACCCGGCCAGGTGATCCGGTTGAGCACGTACGACAGGTACTCAGCGGTCGGTCGGCCAGCCCGGATGCCCGGGATGAAGCCACCATACTTCTTCATGTTGTCGGCGACTTCTTCGGGGTTGAAGGAGATCGCCACGTAGAAGAACGCGAAGAAAACGATGAGCAAGAAGTACAGGGTGATGTAAATCGGGTGATCACCCTTGGTGAGGTTCGTCTGCACCCACTGCTTCCAGCCCGAGTTGCCGCCCGCGAACTGGGCGACCAGGGCCGGGATGTACAGGAGCGAGGAGGCGAAGATGACCGGGATCACACCCGCCTGGTTCACCTTGAGCGGGATGTAGGTGGACGTACCGCCGTAGGACCGGCGGCCGATCATCCGCTTCGCGTACTGGACCGGGATGCGGCGCTGGGCCTGCTCGACGAAGACCACCAGCGCGACCATGACCAGGCCGACCAGGATCACGGTGCCGAACTCGATCCAGCCGCCGGCCAGGGTGCCCTGCTTCTTGATGGCCCACAGCGCGGACGGGAACGTCGCGGCGATCGAGATGAACATCAGGATCGACATGCCGTTGCCGATGCCGCGGTCGGTGATCAGCTCGCCGAGCCACATCACCACCGTGGTGCCGGCGGTCATGCAGATGACCATGGTGATGGTCGTGAAGATCGCCTGGTCCGGGACGATGCTGGTGGCCACCGAGCAGCCGTTGAACAGCGCGCCGCTGCGCGCCGTGGCGACGAGGCCGGTGCCCTGGAGGATCGCCAGGGCGAGAGTGAGGTATCGGGTGTACTGCGTGATCTTCGTGGTGCCGGCCTGGCCCTCCTTCTTGAGGGCTTCGAGGCGCGGGATGACCACGGTCAGCAGCTGGAGAATGATGCTGGCCGTGATGTACGGCATGATGCCGAGCGCGAAGACCGTGATCTGCAGCAGCGCACCGCCGCTGAACATGTTCACGAGACCGAACAGGCCCTGGTTGGCCCCGGCCTCGCTCACGCACTGCTGGACGGCCTTGTAGTTGACGCCGGGGATCGGAATGTGGGTACCGACGCGGTAGGCCACGATGATGCCCAGCGTGAAGAGCAGCTTCTTGCGCAGGTCGGGCGTCTTGAACGCCCGGGCGAACGCGGTGAGCACGGTGCCTCCTGCGACCCCCGCGCAACTGCGTCAAGGGTGACGGTCTGAGGTTCGACGAATACGAATGAGAACAGTGCTGGCCACCTTACCGGCGACCATGCCCCCCTTGGAACGACCAACCGGGGATACCTCATTGTGAGGTATCCCCGGTCGGGTTCGTTTACGTCATCGAGGCGTCGTCCGAAGGACTCAGACGAGCTCGGTGACCGTACCGCCGGCAGCGGTGATCTTCTCCTTGGCGGAGCCGGAGACGGCGTCGACCGTCACCTGCAGCGCCACGGAGATCTCGCCCTGGCCGAGGACCTTGACGAGGCTGTTCTTGCGAACGGCACCCTTGTCGACGAGGTCCTGGACGGTGACCTCTCCACCCTGCGGGTAGAGCGCGGCCAGCTTGTCCAGGTTCACGACCTGGTACTCGGTCTTGAACGGGTTCTTGAAGCCCTTGAGCTTCGGGAGACGCATGTGGAGGGGCATCTGGCCACCCTCGAAGCGCTCCGGAACCTGGTAACGGGCCTTGGTGCCCTTGGTACCACGACCGGCCGTCTTACCCTTCGACGCCTCACCACGACCCACACGGGTCTTCGCGGTCTTGGCGCCCGGGGCGGGACGGAGGTTGTGGATCTTGAGCGGGTTCTGCTCCGCCATGATCAGTCGACCTCCTCGACCGTCACGAGGTGGCGGACGGTGTGCACCATGCCGCGGAACTCGGGGCGGTCCTCCTTGACGACCTGCGTGTTGATGCCCTTGAGACCAAGGGAGCGCAGGGTGTCACGGTGGTTCTGCTTGCTGCCGATGTAGGACTTGACCTGCGTGATCTTGAGCTGAGCCATCACGCACCCGCCCCGGCACGCGCACGCAGCAGGGCAGCGGGAGCGACGTCCTCGAGAGGCAGACCGCGGCGGGCCGCGACCTCCTCCGGACGCTGCAGACCCTTGAGGGCCGCCACCGTGGCGTGCACGATGTTGATCGCGTTGTCGGAGCCGAGCGACTTCGACAGGATGTCGTGGATACCGGCGCACTCGAGCACGGCGCGCACCGGACCACCGGCGATAACACCGGTACCCGGGGACGCGGGCTTGAGCAGCACGACGCCGGCAGCCTTCTCACCCTGGATGGGGTGCGGGATGGTGCCCTGGATACGGGGGACCTTGAAGAAGTGCTTCTTGGCCTCCTCAACACCCTTGGCGATGGCGGCCGGCACCTCCTTGGCCTTGCCGTAACCGACACCGACGGTGCCGTCACCATCGCCCACCACGACCAGCGCGGTGAAGCTGAAGCGACGACCACCCTTCACAACCTTGGCGACACGATTGATCGCGACGACGCGCTCGACGTACGCGGTCTTCTCGGCGGCAGCAGCGCCGCCGTCACGGCCCTTCCGGTCCCGCCGCTCGCCGCCACCGGCACCGCCACCGCGGCGCTGGGGTCCAGCCATTGGAATTACCTCTCTCTGTTTCCGCTAGCTACGGAACCGGCTCAGAACTTGAGCCCGGCCTCGCGGGCGGCGTCCGCCAGAGCCGCGATGCGGCCGGCGTACTGGTTACCACCACGGTCGAACACGACGGCCTCGACACCGGCGGCCTTGGCGCGCTCGGCGACCAGGGCCCCGACCTGCTTGGCCTGCGCGGACTTGTCGCCCTCGCCACCACGGATCGAGGTGTCCAGCGTGGACGCCGACGCGAGGGTGTGACCCTTCAGGTCGTCGATCACCTGCGCCACGATGTGGCGGTTGGAGCGGGTCACGACCAGACGGGGGCGCTCCGCCGTACCGGCGATCCGCTTGCGGATCCGGATGTGACGGCGCTTGATCGCGGCGCGCTTGTAAGCGTCGCCCTTGAGGATCTTCTGCCCGTATGCCATGGCTTACTTACCCGCCTTTCCGACCTTGCGGCGGATGACTTCGCCCTCGTACTTGACGCCCTTGGCCTTGTACGGGTCAGGCTTGCGCAGCTTGCGGATGTTGGCCGCAACCTCGCCGACCTTCTGCTTGTCGATGCCCTCGACCGAGAAACGGGTCGGGGTCTCCACCTTGAAGGCGATGCCTTCAGGCGCCTCGACCAGGATCGGGTGGCTGTAACCGAGAGCGAACTCCAGGTTGGAACCCTTGGCGGTCACTCGGTAACCGACACCGCTGATCTCGAGCTTCTTCACGTAACCCTGGGTCACGCCGGTGATCATGTTCGCCACCAGCGTGCGGGACAGGCCGTGCAGGGCCTTGTTCTGACGCTCGTCGTTGGGGCGGGTCACCTGCAGGGTGCCGTCGTCGCCCTTGGCGATGTCGATCGGTGCCACGACGGTGTGGGTCAGCTCGCCCTTGGGGCCCTTGACCTTGACCGTACGGCCGTCGATGGTGACGTCCACGCCGGCGGGAACCGCGATGGGGAGCTTGCCGATACGCGACATAGCTGTTTCCTCCGTTCCCTTCTGCTACCAGACGTAGGCGAGGACTTCCCCACCCACGCCCTTCTTGCCGGCCTGCTTGTCGGTGAGGAGCCCGTGCGACGTGGAGATGATCGCCACGCCGAGGCCACCCAGCACCTTGGGCAGGTTGGTGGACTTCGCGTACACCCGGAGACCGGGCTTGGAGATCCGCTTGATGCCCGCGATGGAGCGCTCACGGTTCGGGCCGAACTTCAGCTCGAGGACGAGGTTCTTGCCGACCTCGGCGTCCTCGGTCTTCCAGCCCGTGATGAAGCCCTCCTGCTGGAGGATCTCCGCGATGTGCGACTTGATCTTGGAGTGCGGCATCGACACCGAGTCGTGGTAAGCCGAGTTCGCGTTCCGCAGACGCGTAAGCATGTCTGCGATCGGATCAGTCATGGTCATGAATTGGCCTGTGGCCTTTCTCGCCGGGGTTTCCTATATGCGCCATCCCTCTCCCCGTACAGGGACGGGACGGGTGCGGCGCGGGGACCTACGGCGTAGTAAGTCGTCAGGGCGGCAGAGGCCCAACCCTCCTAGCCTAAGCCATGAGAGCCGGCGCCCCTGCCGTCCCGGTTGCTTACCGAGAGGTCCAGGAATCCCTAAAAGTGGGGATTACCAGGAGCTCTTGGTCACGCCCGGCAGCTCGCCACGGTGAGCCATCTCACGAAGGCACACGCGGCACAGGCCGAACTTGCGGTACACGGAGTGCGGGCGGCCGCAGCGCTGGCAGCGGGTGTAGCCACGCACACCGAACTTGGGCTTGCGAGCAGCCTTAGCGATCAGAGCCTTCTTCGCCATCTCGCTCACGCCTCCTTGAACGGGAAGCCGAGGTGACGAAGGAGCGCGCGGCCCTCAGCGTCGTTGGTCGCCGTGGTGACCACGGTGATGTCCATACCCCGGACGCGGTCGATCTTGTCCTGGTCGATCTCGTGGAACATGACCTGCTCCGTGAGACCGAAGGTGTAGTTGCCACGGCCGTCGAACTGCTTGGGGGACAGGCCGCGGAAGTCGCGGATGCGCGGGAGCGCCAGCGACAGGGTGCGGTCCAGGAACTCCCACATGCGGTCGCCACGGAGCGTGACGTGGGCACCGATCGGCTGACCCTCACGCAGCTTGAACTGCGCGATGGACTTCCGGGCCTTGGTGACGGCCGGCTTCTGACCGGTGATCGTGGTGAGGTCGCGGATGGCACCCTCGATCAGCTTGGAGTCGCGGGCGGCGTCGCCCACACCCATGTTGACCACGATCTTGACGAGGCCGGGGATCTGCATGACGTTCTCGTACTTGAACTCGTCACGCAGCTTGCCGGCGATCTCGTCGCGGTACTTCTGCTTCAGACGCGGAGTGGTGGTGGTAGCCATCAGATGTCCTCACCCGTCCGCTTGGCAACGCGGATCTTGTTGCCCTCTTCGTCGAAGCGGTAGCCGACACGAGTGACGACCTTCTCGCCGTCCTTCTCCACGACCAGCTGGACGTTGGAGACGTGGATCGGCGCCTCGGTGGTCACGATGCCGCCGGCCTGCGAGCCGCTGGCGGTCGGACCGGCCTTCGTGTGCTTCTTGACCCGGTTGACACCCTCGACCAGGACACGCTCGTCGCGCGGGTAAGCGGCAATGACCTTGCCCTGCTTGCCCTTGTCCTTACCGGTGATGACCTGGACCAGGTCGCCCTTCTTGATCTTCATGCTTACAGCACCTCCGGCGCGAGCGAGATGATCTTCATGAACTTCTTCTCGCGCAGCTCACGGCCGACCGGGCCGAAGATACGGGTGCCGCGAGGGTCGCCGTCGTTCTTCAGAATGACGGCGGCGTTCTCGTCGAAGCGGATGTACGAGCCGTCCGGACGGCGGCGCTCCTTGACGGTGCGAACGATGACCGCCTTGACGACGTCACCCTTCTTCACGTTGCCACCGGGGATCGCGTCCTTGACGGTGGCGACGATGACGTCACCGATGCCCGCGTAGCGGCGACCGGAGCCACCGAGCACACGGATGCAAAGGATCTCCTTCGCACCAGTGTTGTCGGCGACACGCAGTCGCGACTCCTGCTGGATCACGTCTATCTCCTGAATGTCTGCCGGTTCCCCGGGGGCCGCTCAGCTGAACGGCCCCCGGAGCCTGGCGGAACTGTCCTGCGAGGGGCGCCCCGCAGGAACCTACTTTTTGGAATTCCCTTGCGGGAATTGCCTACTTGGCCTTCTCGAGGATCTCGACGACGCGCCAGCGCTTCGTCGCGGACAGCGGCCGGGTCTCCATGAGGAGGACACGGTCGCCGACACCCGCGGCGTTCTGCTCGTCGTGCGCCTTGAGCTTGTTCGTACGGCGGATGACCTTGCCGTACAGCGCGTGCTTCACACGGTCCTCGACGGCGACGACGACGGTCTTGTCCATCTTGTCGCTGACGACGAGACCCTCACGGGTCTTGCGGAAGCCGCGGGCCTCTGCGTTCTCAGTCACGTTCTTCTCGCTCATCAGGCGTTCTCCACCGTTTCGATGCCCAGCTCACGCTCGCGCATCAGGGTGTAGATCCGCGCGATGTCCTTGCGGACCGCCTTCAGACGGCCATGGTTCTCGAGCTGTCCCGTCGCCGCCTGGAAGCGGAGGTTGAACAGCTCTTCCTTGGCCTCGCGGAGCTTCGCCAGAAGCTCCTCGTTGCCCAGCTCGCGCAGCTCGGACGCCTTGGTACCGGCCGACATCACGCTTCACCTGCCTCGCGCTTGACGATCCGGCACTTCATCGGCAGCTTGTGGGCCGCACGAGTCAGCGCCTCACGGGCGATCTTCTCGTTGGGGTACGACAGCTCGAACATGACGCGTCCGGGCTTGACGTTGGCGATCCACCACTCAGGAGAACCCTTACCGGAACCCATGCGGGTCTCGGCGGGCTTCTTGGTGAGCGGACGGTCCGGGTAGATGTTGATCCAGACCTTGCCGCCACGCTTGATGTGGCGGGTCATCGCGATACGAGCCGCCTCGATCTGGCGGTTCGTGACGTAGGCCGGGGTCAGCGCCTGGATGCCGTACTCGCCGAACGCAACCTGCGTGCCACCCTTGGACATACCGTCACGCTTCGGGTGGTGCTGCTTGCGGTGCTTGACCCTACGGGGGATCAGCATGTCGGTCAGGCCTCCGTTCCGGTGCTCTCAGCCGGAGCGGCGGCGGGAGCCTCGGCCTTGGGGGCCTCGGCGCCGGCAGCCTGCTGCGGCTTGCGACCGCGCCGCTCGCCACCGCGGCCACCACGGGCCGGGCGGTCGGCACCACCGCGGGCCGGGCGGTTACCCGCACGGGCCGCAGCGTTCTCGGCGCGGACCTCGGCGATGTTCTTGACGTCGCCCTTGTAGATCCAGACCTTCACACCGATGCGGCCGAAGGTCGTCTTGGCCTCGAAGAAGCCGTAGTCCACGTTCGCGCGGAGCGTGTGCAGGGGCACACGGCCCTCGCGGTAGAACTCCGAGCGGGACATCTCGGCGCCGCCGAGGCGGCCACCGCACTGGATCTTGATGCCCTTGGCGCCCGCCTTCATCGCCGACTGCATGCTCTTACGCATGGCACGGCGGAAGGAGACACGGGAGGAGAGCTGCTCGGCGACGGCCTGGGCCACCAGCTGAGCGTCCGTCTCCGGGTTCTTGACCTCGAGGATGTTGAGCTGGACCTGCTTGCCGGTCAGCTTCTCCAGGTCACCGCGGATGCGGTCGGCCTCGGCGCCGCGGCGGCCGATGACGATGCCCGGGCGAGCGGTGTGGATGTCCACGCGGACACGGTCACGGGTGCGCTCGATCTCAACCTTCGAGATGCCGGCGCGCTCCATGCCGGACGTCATCATCCGACGGATGGCGACGTCTTCCTTGACGTAGTCCTTGTACAGCTTGTCGGCGTACCAACGCGACTTGAAGTCGGTCGTGACACCGAGCCGGAACCCATGCGGGTTAACCTTCTGGCCCATTACCGGGTTCCTTCCTTGCTGCTGACGACCACGGTGATGTGGCTGGTCCGCTTGCGGATCCGGTAGGCACGGCCCTGGGCGCGCGGACGGAACCGCTTCAGGGTCGGGCCCTCGTCGACGTAAGCCTCGGAGATGACCAGGCTGTCGACATCGGTGTGGTCGTAGTTGTGCGCGGCATTGGCAATGGCGCTGTCCAGCACCTTGCCGACCGGAACCGAGGCTGCCTGCGGGGCGAATCGCAGAACAGCCTGGGCCTCCGTGGCGTCCATGCCACGGATGAGGTCCACCACACGGCGGGCCTTCATGGGCGTGACGCGGATGTACCGCGCCTGGGCCCTGGCTTCCATGGTTGTCCCTTCAGAGTTACTTACTTGTCTGAATGCGATCCGCGATTAGCGGCGCTTCGACTTCCGGTCGTCCTTGACGTGGCCGCGGAAGGTGCGCGTCGGCGAGAACTCGCCGAGCTTGTGGCCGACCATCGACTCGGTGACGAACACCGGGATGTGGGTCTTGCCGTTGTGCACCGCGATCGTGTGGCCGAGCATGGCCGGGACGATCATCGAGCGACGGGACCAGGTCTTGATGACGTTCTTGGTGCCGGCTTCGTTCTGCGTGTCCACCTTCTTGATGAGGTGGTCGTCGACGAAGGGCCCCTTCTTCAAGCTACGAGGCATCTCAACCCGTCCTTAGCGCTTCTTGTTCGTCTTGCGGCGGCGGACGATGTACTTGTTCGACGCCTTCTTGGGCGAACGAGTACGGCCTTCCTTCTTGCCCCACGGGGACACGGGGTGGCGGCCACCGGAAGTCCGGCCCTCACCACCACCGTGCGGGTGGTCGACCGGGTTCATGACGACACCACGGACGGTCGGGCGAACGCCCAGCCACCGCTTACGGCCGGCCTTGCCCCAGTTGATGTTGCTCTGCTCGGCGTTGCCGACCTCACCGACGGTGGCGCGGCAGCGGACGTCGACCAGGCGGATCTCGCCGGACGGCATGCGCAGGTGGGCCATGGAGCCCTCCTTCGCGAGCAGCTGCACGGAGGCACCGGCGGAACGGGCGAACTTGGCACCGCCACCGGGACGGAGCTCGATCGCGTGGATCGTGGTACCGACCGGGATGTTGCGGAGGGCCAGGTTGTTGCCCGGCTTGATGTCGGCCCCGGGACCGTTCTCGACGCGGTCACCCTGCTGCAGGTTGCGCGGGGCGAGGATGTAGCGCTTCTCGCCGTCGGCGTAGTGCAGCAGCGCGATGCGCGCGGTGCGGTTGGGGTCGTACTCGATGTGCGCGACCTTCGCCGGCACGCCGTCCTTGTCGTGACGACGGAAGTCGATCACACGGTAGGCGCGCTTGTGTCCGCCACCCTGGTGGCGAACGGTCACACGACCGGCGTTGTTACGGCCGCCCTTGCTGTGCAGGGGACGGACCAGCGACTTCTCCGGCGTGGACCGCGTGACCTCGACGAAGTCGGCGACGCTGGCGCCACGACGGCCCGGCGTAGTCGGCTTGTACTTGCGGATTCCCATTTCTCAGTCCTCGTCCGATATCGGACGATCCGGACCGCCCTTAGGCGGTCGGACCGCCGAAGATGTCGATACGGTCGCCCTCGGCGAGGGTCACGATCGCGCGCTTGGTGGCGGCACGCTGACCGAAACCGGTCTTCGTGCGCTTGCGCTTGCCCTGGCGGTTGATCGTGTTGACCCCGGTGACCTTGACGTCGAAGACCGCCTGGACGGCCTGCTTGATCTGGGTCTTGTTGGCGTTCGGGTCGACGACAAACGTGTACTTGTTCTCGTCGAGGAGCGCGTAGCTCTTCTCCGAGACGACCGGCTTCAGCAGGACGTCACGGGGGTCCGTGTACGACTTGCTCAGCGGCGTCTCGACGGTGTTCTTGCCTTCGGCGGCGTGGCGACGCGCCTTGGCGACGCGCGCGGCCTTGGCCGCCTTGGCGGCCTTCGAGGCAATAGCGGGGTGACGGATGGCCATCAGGCCACGCTCCCTTCGGTGTCAGCGGCCTTGGGGCCAGACACGAAGGACTCGAAAGCGGCCTGGGTGAAGACCACGTCGTCCGAGACGAGAACGTCGTACGTGTTCAGCTGGCCCGGCTCCAGGATGTGGACCTGGGGCAGGTTGCGGGCGGACAGCCACGCGGCCTCGTCGGAGCGGTCGGCGACCAGGAGCAGGTTCTTGCGCTCCGAGATCTTGCCGAACAGGCTCTTCGCGGCCTTGGTGGAGACCTGGCCCTCGACCACGCCGGCGACGACGTGGATGCGGTTGTGACGCGCCCGGTCGGTGAGGGCACCGCGCAGGGCGGCGGCCTTCATCTTCTTCGGGGTGCGCTGCGAGTAGTCACGCGGCACGGGACCGTGCACGACGCCACCACCGGCGAACTGCGGCGCGCGGGTCGAACCCTGGCGGGCGCGACCGGTGCCCTTCTGGCGGTACGGCTTCTTGCCACCACCGCGGACCTCGCCACGCGTCTTGGTCTTGTGCGTGCCCTGACGGGCCGCGGCCAGCTGCGCGACGACGACCTGGTGGATCAGCGGGACGCTGACCTTGGCGTCGAAGATCTCCGCGGGGAGCTCGACGGAACCGGCCTTCTCGCCTGCCGGCGACAGGATGTCAACAGTGCTCATCGGTTACCTCAGGCCCCCTTGGCCGCGGTGCGGACCAGGACGAGGCCGCCGTTCGGACCGGGAACCGCGCCCTTGATGAGCAGCAGACCCTTCTCCGCGTCAACGGCGTGGACGGTCAGGTTCTGGGTGGTGACCCGCTCGTTGCCCATACGACCCGCCATGCGGAGGCCCTTGAACACGCGGCCCGGGGTGGCGCAGCCACCGATGGAACCGGGCGAGCGGTGCTTGCGCTGGGTGCCGTGTCCGGCGCCGAGGCCCTTGAAGTTGTGACGCTTCATGACACCGGCGAAGCCCTTGCCCTTGCTCTTGCCGGTCACGTCCACCTTGACGCCCGCCTCGAAGACCTCAGCGGAGATCTCCTGGCCCAGCGTGTACTCGGAGGCGTCCGCGGTGCGGATCTCGACGAGGTGGCGGCGGGGGGTGACGTCGGCCTTGGCGAAGTGGCCCTTGAGGGGCTTGTTCACCTTGCGCGGGTCGATCTCGCCGAACGCGATCTGGACGGACTCGTAGCCGTCGACGTCGTTCGTGCGGACCTGGGTGACGACATTGGGGCCGGCCTTGACGACGGTGACCGGAACAACACGGTTGTTCTCGTCCCACACCTGCGTCATGCCGAGCTTCTCGCCCAGGATGCCCTTGATCTGCTTAGCCATTCTCAGATCACCAGCCCTCAGAGCTTGATCTCGATGTCGACACCGGCCGGGAGGTCGAGTCGCATCAGAGAGTCAACGGTCTTGGGAGTCGGGTCGAGGATGTCGATCAGGCGCTTGTGCGTGCGCATCTCGAAGTGCTCGCGCGAGTCCTTGTACTTGTGCGGCGACTTGATGACGCAGTACACGTTCTTCTCAGTGGGCAGCGGCACCGGGCCCGCGACCGACGCACCAGTGCGGGTCACCGTCTCGACGATCTTCTTCGCCGAGGAGTCGATGACCTCGTGGTCGTAGGCCTTGAGCCGGATGCGGATCTTCTGTCCCGCCATGGCTACTCAGTAGTCCTGTCTCTTCTAACGCTCTTGGGACCCGGTGGTTTCCGGTACCCGCTCTCTCCGACCCACGCGGTCGGGCGTGTCGCGCTCCCGCTGACAAAAATGTCCCTTGTTCGAACATCCCTGCCTGGGAATGCACACGGCCCTTCCGGAAACCGCGGACCGGGGACCTCGGGCCCACCGGGCGCCTGGCCGGTGTTGCGCTCACACTTCCCGGAAGATTCCCGTACGTCCGCCCCAGTGCTGCCCGAGGGCAGTTAGGGCGACGAGTACTGTGGGACTCGCTTCCGGTCCTCCCGGCGGGAGGCGCGCAGCATCAACACTCGACCGAGCAACTCCGACAGTCTGCCATACGGGCGGGGGGCTCCGCCAATCGAGCCGTAGAGATTACCCCCGGAGTGACGTAGGTCAAACCGATGCCGGTCCCGTGGTGCGCAGGGTGGTCTCTCCGGGCACCGCGGGTGTGGTCATCGCCACACGGAGCACCCCGTCTGCCGTCGGCGCGAGCCGCGCCACGCTCCCGTCCGCGGTATTGCCGGCCAGGAGCACAGGAGGACCCGCCTCCGCGGGTGTCCGCGGGAGCGTCCAGCCCAGGCCCTGGAAATGCGCTCGCGCCCGTGCCAGCACCCGGGCCATGGCGTCCTCGGTCAGTGGCTCGGTCGACCAGGAGTGATGGGCGTACCGCTCCTCGCCCTCCTGATAGGTGGCGAGCCCCTCGCCCTCCCCCTGGCCGCGTGCCGTACCTGGAGCGCGTCGTACAGCCTGCTGGAGTGGGCGCGGGCGACGCGTTCGGCCTGCTCGTCACCGGCGGTGCGCCGGAAGGAAGAGGGGGCGGCCGTGCCGGAGCCGCCCGCGCCGAAGCACGGGGACGTGACGGTGATGGCGGCGAGCCCCTCGCCCTTGGCCTTGTCGACGACGCCGGTGAGCGCGGTCATCCAGAAGTCGTCGGGGACCGTGCGCATGTTCACCGTCGGGAAGGGGTCCGACCAGTCGGCGTCCGAGCTCTGGAACGTGTAGCCGCGCCGCACCCAGGCGTCCCTGGCCTGGCGCACCAGCTTCTTCGCCTCGGTGCCCGGAACCCCCGTGAGCTGGTACGAGAGCGTGACCTGCCGACGCTCGCCGGCACTGTGATCGTCGGCCAGGCAGGCACCGACGGGGTTCAGCCCGGTGCGCTTGAGGGTCGGCTTGGGGGACATGCCGTCCACCGCCTGGTGGACGATGTCCTCGGCGCGCTCGGTTGCCTGCTGCTCGTTCATGGTGACCCGCTTCGATCCTGTCTCGGTGCCGCTTCCCGTCTGCCCCGACCCGCACCCCACCAACACGCCGGCCGCGGTCAGTGAGGCGACGACCGCCATCGCCCGGGACCGCCTCATGGGTTTCCTCCAGTCACGATCTCTGCCATGTTGTTCAAGGAGTCGCCCTCCCAGTACTGCGAGTGTGCGGGCATGAGGCCGTCGGAGCCCGGAAGCTTGCCCGGGGCGACATGGAACGTCTGCCCGCCGAACTCGTCCGAGGTCGGATCGTTCCCGTACATGACCGAGTGATCGTTGAAGAGGCGCCAGTACGCCATGGGGTTGAGAGGCGCCAGCGTTCCGGCCGGCGGCGGGGCGAGGTTCACCAGGTCGTTCCTGGCGGTCGCGGCCCAGACATGGTCCGCCCCGATGTGCAGGTCCTTGGCGTGGTCCACGCCCGACCCGGGGCTGCCCACCAGGATCGCCCGGTCCACCGGCAGACCGGGGTGGTCCCGCAAGGTTTCACCGGCCACGAGGGTGCCGTAACTGTGCCCCAGGACCGTCGAGTTCACGGAACCGTGGTGTGCGGTGTCGATCCCGGTGAGGAAGTCGCTCAGCGGCTCGCGGGCCGCATCGGCGTACTTGGCGTCGGTCGCGTCGGTGAGCAGGCCCTGCGGGGCGTCGTACCCGAGCCAGGTGATCGACGCCGTCGTGTGGGTCGGGTCGACGAGGCTCGCCCGGTCCTGGAGCATCTCCGCGCGGTGGATGTCGCCGTCGATGCCGCTCAGTGTGGTGCCCGTACCGGGCACATAGGTCGCCACGTTGTCCGCGGTGTCGGGGTTGCCAATGGAGATGACGACGCGACCGTTGTTCTTGTCGTCGAAGCCGAGCAGGTACGGGCGCTTGCTCTCGTCGGTGTAGTCGAAGCGCTTCTCGATCGCTTCCATCCCGCCGACCGGACCCCAGACCTTCCTCCGGGCGTCCTCCCAGTCCTTCCACTCCTGGCTCTCGACGCTGAGGCCCTTCGGCATGGACCCGGTGTACGGGTCGATATAGGGCTGATACCGCTCGGGCTCGGGGTGCTCCTTCAGCCAGGTGTCGTAATGCAGTCGGGCCTTCGCATGCGCCTCATCGAGCACGGTGCGGTTGGCCTGGTCCCGCGCGGTGGCGGGCAGCCCGTCCATCGCGCCCACCGCGTCGGGGTGCGCCGACAGGTAGTCCGATCTCTGCTCGTCGGTCAGGCTCTGCCACCAAGCGGCGTTCTTCTCGGGGTCGTCGTGCTCGGGCGGTCGAGGCAGTGAGTCGAAGTAGTTCTTGCCCGCGTCGCGCACCCCGGCCGCGTCGGACGTGACGTCGGTCCAGTCCTTGTCGGAGACCGCCAAGTCGTCGTCGGCCTTCAGGGCGCGCAGCTTCGGGGCCCACTTGGTGTCGGCGTCCGTGGCCTCCTTCAGGGCGTCGCCGATGCGGTCGGCGAAACCGACGGCCTTGCCGAAGTTCGGGTTCGGATGCATATGGACGGCCTGGCGCTCCAGTGCGGCCGACGTCGGGTCCGCCGGGCTGGTGCTCACCTGCACCGTGCCGCCCGCCGGCACCTTGCCGTCGGCCTCCTTGCCCCCGGCCGGGAAGCTCACCGATCCGTCCGCGCCGACCGTGCAGCCCGCCGCCTTGGCATCCTCCAGCGCGGCCTCCAGCTTCCGCTTGGCCGCGGCCATGTCGAAGGCGAAGCCGTCCAGCGCGGCGCCCGCCAAGGCGCACTCGGCCTCGACGTAGCGGAAATCCTTGGCCAGTTCCTTCA
This sequence comes from Streptomyces sp. SUK 48, assembly GCF_009650765.1. Classification (NCBI taxonomy): domain Bacteria; kingdom Bacillati; phylum Actinomycetota; class Actinomycetes; order Kitasatosporales; family Streptomycetaceae; genus Streptomyces; species Streptomyces sp. SUK 48. The sequence goes on from NZ_CP045740.1 coordinate 3,525,386, forward strand.
GTTCGCGCAGAGCGGCCGTCGCGGATTCGCCGCCGAGCTGGTTGCGGATTCCCGCCGAAATGCAGCTGTCCAGCGCCTCACCGGCCTTGCCCGCCATCTGGCTCGTGGCGCGGTAGCCGTCGGCGGCATCCTGGTACTCGGACGGCTTGAGGGCCTTCAACGCGGCGAGATCCATGAACCGCTCACTCGCCCTTCGCCCGGCCACCGACGGCCTCGGTGTCCTGGTACTCCGTCTTGATCTTCTGCAAGCCGTCGCGGACATCCCCGTCGGTCATCGACAGGTCGCGCCCCGCGCGCTCCAGCAGGCCGCCGAGCTTCCCGCAGCGGCCGCTCACATCGCCGACGTACTTCTTCCAGGAGTCGTAGAGCTCCTTCTGCGCCGCGGCCGACTCGCACCCGGCGCCGTCCCCCAGCCCCGACTGCCCGTGCTCCAGCTTCCCCAGCGCCGTGCTCACATCGGTCCGCAGCCCCGTGACGTCGCCGCCGGCGGCCGACCAGATCTTCCGGTCCGACTTCAGCGGGTCCCCGTCACCACCGGCGTCCGGCACGTGGTTCAGCCGCATCCGAGTGGAACCGGAACGCGTGGCGGCATCCGCCTTCAGCTGCTCCCATTCGTCCCAGGGCATGCCCGTGGTCCTCCCCCGCACCCCACCCTGTGGGTGGGATATGAACTCCTTATGAGCCTCCCAAGATAACAACGCGTCACTGACGTCACATCCGCCGCCGGGACTAGAGCAGTTGAGTACCTGTACTCATTGCGTCCGGGCCGAGTAGCTGACGAACGCGGTCCAGGTGCCGGGGGCGACGGTGAGGCAGGGGCCCTCGGTGTTCTTGGAGTCGCGGATGTGGATGGTGGTGGGGGTGGGGGCGAACTCGACGCAGTCGTTCACATCAGGGCCGCTGCTGTAGCCGCTCTTGAACCAGTGGAGTTCCGGGGTGCTCATAGTTCTCCCAGCTCTTGCTCGATGAAGGCCAGAGACTCCTCTGGCGGGAGCGCCTGAGCCCGGATGATGCCATACCGCAGTTCGAGGACCCGGAGTTGCCTCGGGTCCTGGATCGGGCGACCGTTGTACGCCCCGTCGGAGCGCCCGATTGCGGTGCCGTCCGCGAATCTCAGCAACTCGATAGGCCCGTTCAGTCCAGGGTGATCCCATCGTCCGGTCGGCATCACCTGGAACTCCACGTTGGGCCGCTCAGCCACTTCCAAGAGGTGCTCAAGCTGTCTACGCAGCACCACTGCCCCTCCGACGGGGCGTTCGAGTGTCACCTGCTTTTGGACAAAGCTCAGTTCCGGCATGGGAGTTCGCTCGAAGATGGACTGACGAGCCGTCCTCGCTGCCACCCCTGCCTCCAGCACGTCCGGCGAATGTGCGGGCCGATGCACACCGAACATCGCCCGCGCGTACTCCTCCGTCTGCAAGAGCCCATCTCGGACGCGGCCACGCATGTGATCGCCGAGCTGGCGGCGAACGCCGCGACCCATGGCCGGGTGCCCGGCAGGAACTTCCAGCTCACGCTGAACGTCGTCGGCGACACGCTCCGCGTCGAGGTGACCGACACCCGCCGTGAACGCCTGCCCAAGGCGCAACATCCCGGCGCGGAGGAGGAGTCGGGGCGCGGACTGCTCATCGTGGCGGCGCTTGCCGACCGCTGGGGCGTGTCGTCGGACGCCGTACCGCGCAAGACCGTGTGGGCCGAGCTCACCGTCCCGGTGGGTGACTGACCGGTGCCCGGAACCCCCGTGAGCCGGCACGAGAGCGTGACCTGCCGACAGGCGGGGTCGTCGCGTCCCCGCGCGCCCTCACGCCCGCGGGCCCATCGGCGGCGGCCCCCACATCGGCGGTGCCGGCGGAGCCATGAGGCGGCGGCGATGCCGGCCGCGGCGGACCGCGGTCACGACGCAGATGGCCGGGACCGCCAGTGCCGCCGTGAGGAGGCAGCCGACGGTCGCGAGCATGCCGACGGCCATGCCCCGCACCCGGGGCTTGTCGCCGAGGGCGAACTCGGCGGCCGGGGCGTCCGAGGTGCAGACGACGGGGTAGTCGCCGGTGGTCTTCGGGGTGAGTTCGAGTACGCGTTCCCAGGAGCGGGCGCCGAGGGTGATGCGGAAGGTGCCGGTCGGCCGGGTCAGCGGGTCGGCGAGGGCCCGGGGGACGCGGCAGTCGACGTGGCCCGGCGCGGACTGGGAGACGTAGATCGTCCGGGTCCTGCCCCGCGTGAAGCCGAAGGTGCGCTGCTCGCCGCCGGTGAACGTGTGTGCCGTGTCGACCAGGTGGACCGTGTCCTTGACCGCCAGCACGCCGAACGCGATGCCGGCGCCGACCAGGACGACGCCGAGCAGTGCCGCCACGACGTACCAGACGCGCCGGGGCCGTAGATCCTTCGCGGGGGGCGGCGGGGCACCGTGGCCGCCGTACGGGGTGCCCCAGGTATTGGGTATGGACATGACGCCGCATCGTAGAGGAACGATCACGGGACGTCCGGGGAGTTCCGGGGGGAGCCGAGCGGAGGGGGCCGGGCGGGGCCCCGGCAGCCCCGTCGCCGGTGGTAATCCGGTGGGCGCTGTCAGTGGGCTGTGACAGGATCCACAGCGATCACAGCCAGCGACGGAGGCGACACGCTTCCGCCTGTCCACGCCGGCCACGCCTGTGCACACGTGTACCTGGGGGGTACCACATGTCACGTTCCATGGTCATTCAGTCCCCGTCCGAGTCCCGGTCCGGGTCCCGGTGCCGGTCCCGGTCCCGGGGGTCCGGCCGCGCCCGGATCACCACCGTCCTCGCCCTGACGCTGGCCTGCGCCGGCGCCACCACCGGTCTGCTGAACGCCCCCGCGGCGCAGGCGCAGACCGTCTCCGCCGGCTCGCTCGCCTTCAGCGGCGACCAGGGCGACTACATCAGCCAGGGCCAGTCGTACGCCTACTCCCCCGCGTCCGGGGACGGTCTGAACGTCTTCGCGTCCGACGACCACAGCCACATATCCGTCAATGTCAGCGGGGCGAACGGCGACTGGTGGTACCTGGACCTGGCGGCCCCGGGCGGCCGGGCGCTCGCGTCCGGCGACTACACCGGCGCCACCCGCTACCCGTTCAACTCCGCGGCCGAGCCCGGCCTCTCCGTGGACGGCAACGGCCGCGGCTGCAACACCCTGACCGGCTCGTTCCACGTCACCGACGTGGCCTTCGGGCCGCACGGGTACGTGCGGAAGCTGGACGCCGGCTACGAGCAGCACTGCGAGGGCGGCAGCGCCGCGCTCCGCGGTGAGGTGCACATCGACAACCCGGCGCCGCCGACCGAGCTGGACCTCGGCGTCTCCGTGGCGGTCAAGGGCAAGGCCGGCACCCTGGACGGCAAGGCCACCATCGGCGGCACCGTCAGCTGCAACGCGCCGGTGAAGGTGGACGTCTCCGGCAATGTGACCCAGGTCGCCAAGAAGGTCCTGATCAAGGGCTCGTACGCCACGGCGGTCGACTGCGTGCCGGGTGCCCCGGCCGCCTGGACGGCCGCGGCCGACCCCACGGGCACGACCCCGTTCCAGAAGGGCCAGGTGAAGGTCGACGCGCAGGCCACGGCCACCGACCCGAACTACGGCGAGACCGTGACGGCGACCCGGACCGCCGTGGTGACCCTGGCCAAGAGCAGGACGGTGAGCTGAGCGGAGCGGTGAGCCGAGCATGACGAAGAGGCCCGTACGACCGAAGTCGTACGGGCCTCTCCAAAGGTCGATCAGCGACCTTCAAGCAAGCGGAACTTACTTGACGATCTTGGTGACCTGGCCGGCGCCCACGGTGCGACCACCCTCACGGATGGCGAACTTCAGGCCCTCCTCCATGGCGACGGGCTGGATCAGCGAGACAGTCATCTCGGTGTTGTCGCCCGGCATGACCATCTCGGTGCCCTCGGGGAGGGTCACAACGCCCGTCACGTCCGTCGTACGGAAGTAGAACTGCGGACGGTAGTTGTTGAAGAACGGCGTGTGGCGGCCGCCCTCGTCCTTGGACAGGATGTACGCCTGCGCCTCGAACTCGGTGTGCGGGGTGACCGAACCCGGCTTGATGATGACCTGGCCGCGCTCGACGTCCTCGCGCTTGATGCCGCGGAGCAGCAGACCGACGTTCTCACCGGCCTGGCCCTCGTCGAGCAGCTTGCGGAACATCTCGATACCGGTGACCGTGGTGGTGGTCTTCTCGGTCTTGATGCCGATGATGTCGACGGTCTCGTTGACCTTCAGGACACCACGCTCGATACGGCCGGTGACGACCGTACCGCGACCGGTGATCGTGAAGACGTCCTCGATCGGCATCAGGAACGGCTTGTCGACGTCGCGCTCCGGCTCCGGAATCGCGGTGTCGACGGCGTTCATGAGGTCCAGGACGGACTGGGTCCACTGCGCGTCGCCCTCGAGGGCCTTCAGCGCGGAGACACGGACGACCGGCAGGTCGTCGCCCGGGAACTCGTACTCCGAGAGAAGCTCACGGACCTCGAGCTCGACGAGCTCCATGATCTCCTCGTCGTCCACCATGTCGGCCTTGTTCAGGGCGACGACGATGTACGGAACGCCGACCTGGCGGGCCAGGAGCACGTGCTCCTTGGTCTGCGGCATCGGGCCGTCGGTGGCGGCGACCACCAGGATCGCGCCGTCCATCTGCGCGGCACCGGTGATCATGTTCTTGATGTAGTCCGCGTGACCCGGGCAGTCGACGTGGGCGTAGTGACGCGCCTCGGTCTGGTACTCGACGTGCGCGATGGAGATGGTGATACCGCGCTGGCGCTCCTCGGGCGCCTTGTCGATGTTGTCGAACGGGGTGGCCTCGTTCAGCTCCGGGTACGCGTCGTGCAGCACCTTGGTAATGGCGGCCGTGAGGGTCGTCTTACCGTGGTCGATGTGACCGATGGTGCCGATGTTGACGTGCGGCTTAGTCCGCTCGAACTTCGCCTTCGCCACTGGGGTCCTCCTGTGGAGTGGTTCTGTACGCCTTACTTCATCGGCGCCAGGTGATCTTTGCTGGATAGCCCGGAACCCGGGGCATTCATCCTGGTTTCGGCTGAATGCCCCTTGAGGCTCCGGAGTCAAGCCTAAAGCGTGCGAACGCGGTGCGTTACTCGCCCTTGGCCTTCGCGATGATCTCCTCGGCGACGTTCCGCGGAACCTCGGCGTAGGAGTCGAACTGCATCGAGTAGCTTGCGCGACCCGACGTCTTGCTACGGAGGTCGCCGACGTAGCCGAACATCTCCGACAGGGGCACGAGGCCCTTCACGACGCGGGCACCAGCCCGCTCCTCCATGGCCTGGATCTGGCCACGGCGGGAGTTGATGTCGCCGATGACCTCACCCATGTAGTCCTCGGGCGTGGTGACCTCGACGGCCATCATCGGCTCCAGGAGCACGGGCGAAGCCTTGCGCGCGGCTTCCTTGAAAGCCTGCGAGCCGGCGATCTTGAAGGCGAGCTCGGAGGAGTCGACCTCGTGGTAGGCACCGTCGTGCAGGATGACACGGACACCGGTCATCTCGTAGCCGGCCAGGATGCCGAACTGCATGGCCTCCTGCGCACCGGCGTCCACCGAAGGGATGTACTCCTTCGGGATGCGGCCACCGGTGACCTTGTTCACGAACTCGTACGAGGTGTCGCCACCCTCGAGCGGCTCGATGCCGATCTGCACCTTCGCGAACTGACCGGTACCACCGGTCTGCTTCTTGTGGGTGTAGTCGACGCGCTCGACGGCCTTGCGGATCGTCTCGCGGTACGCCACCTGCGGCTTGCCGACGTTGGCCTCGACCCTGAACTCACGGCGCATACGGTCGACCAGCACCTCGAGGTGCAGCTCGCCCATACCACCGATGATGGTCTGGCCGGTCTCCTCGTCCGAGTGGACCTGGAAGGACGGGTCCTCCTCGGCCAGACGCTGGATCGCGACGCCGAGCTTCTCCTGGTCGCCCTTCGACTTGGGCTCGATGGCGACCTGGATGACCGGGGCCGGGAAGTCCATGGACTCCAGGATGACCGGGTTCTTGTCGTCGGACAGCGTCTCACCGGTGGTGGTCTGCTTCAGGCCCATGACGGCGACGATGTCACCGGCGCCCACCGACTCGATCTCCTCACGCTTGTTGGCGTGCATGCGGTAGATCTTGCCGATGCGCTCCTTCTTGCCCTTGACGGAGTTCAGCACCGAAGAGCCGGACTCCAGGCGGCCCGAGTAAACCCGGACGAAGGTGAGCTTGCCGAGGTGCGGGTCGCTCATGATCTTGAACGCCAGCGCGGACAGCGGCTCGTCGTCGGACGGCCTGCGCTTGACGACGACCTCGGGGTCCTTGACGTCGTGGCCCTCGATGGCCTCGATGTCGACCGGCGAGGGCAGGTAGCGCACGACCGCGTCGAGCAGGGGCTGGACGCCCTTGTTCTTGAACGCGGTGCCACAGAACACCGGGGTGACCGTGGTGCCCTCGCTCTTGCCGGACGCGATGGTGATACGACGGATCGCGGCGTACAGCTGCTCCACGGAAGGCTCCTCGCCCTCCAGGTACAGCTCCATGATCTCTTCGTCGTTCTCGGCCACGGCCTCGAGCAGCTTGCCGCGGTACTCCTCGGCAGCCTCGGTGTGCGTGTCCGGGATGTCGACGACGTCGTACATCTCGCCCTTGGTGGCCTCGGCGGACCAGACGAACGCCTTCATCGTCACCAGGTCGACGACGCCCTTGAAGTCCGCCTCGGCACCGATCGGCAGCTGCATGACCAGCGGCTGAGCGCCCAGACGGTCGACGATCATGTCGACACAGCGGTGGAACTCGGCACCGGTGCGGTCGAGCTTGTTGACGAAGCAGATACGCGGAACGCCGTAGCGGTCCGCCTGACGCCACACCGTCTCGGACTGCGGCTCAACGCCGGCGACGCCGTCGAACACCGTCACGGCACCGTCGAGCACACGCAGGGAGCGCTCCACCTCGACGGTGAAGTCGACGTGCCCCGGGGTGTCGATGATGTTGATGGTGTGGTCGACGTCTTCCAGCGGCCAGTGACAGGTGGTGGCAGCAGAGGTGATCGTGATGCCACGCTCCTGCTCCTGCTCCATCCAGTCCATGGTGGCAGCGCCGTCGTGGACCTCACCGATCTTGTAGGACACACCGGTGTAGAACAGGATCCGCTCGGTGGTGGTCGTCTTGCCCGCGTCGATGTGGGCCATGATCCCGATGTTGCGGACCTTGGCCAGGTCAAGTGAAGTGGTAGCCATAAGGCTTCAGTCTTCTCTCGGTCTCGATGTGGGTAGCGACTACCAGCGGTAGTGCGCGAAGGCCTTGTTGGACTCGGCCATCTTGTGGGTGTCCTCGCGCTTCTTCACAGCGGCGCCGAGGCCGTTGGACGCGTCGAGAAGCTCGTTGAGCAGGCGCTCGGTCATGGTCTTCTCGCGACGGGCGCGGGAGTAGCCGACGAGCCAGCGCAGCGCGAGCGTGTTGGCACGACCGGGCTTGACCTCGATCGGAACCTGGTACGTCGCACCACCGACACGGCGGGACTTGACCTCAAGGGTGGGCTTGATGTTCTCAAGCGCGCGCTTCAGCGTGATGATCGGGTCGTTGCCCGTCTTCTCACGCAGACCCTCCATGGCGCCGTAGACGATGCGCTCGGCGGTGGAGCGCTTGCCGTTCAGCAGCACCTTGTTGATGAGGGAGGTCACCAGAGGAGAGCCGTACACCGGGTCGATGATGACCGGGCGCTTCGGGGCGGGGCCCTTACGAGGCATTCTTACTTCTCCTTCTTGGCGCCGTAGCGGCTGCGGGCCTGCTTGCGGTTCTTGACACCCTGGGTGTCGAGGGAGCCGCGGATGATCTTGTAGCGAACACCCGGCAGGTCCTTCACACGGCCGCCGCGCACGAGCACGATGGAGTGCTCCTGCAGGTTGTGTCCCTCACCCGGAATGTAAGCGGTGACCTCGATACCACTGGTCAGACGCACACGTGCGACCTTACGCAGGGCCGAGTTCGGCTTCTTCGGGGTGGTCGTGAACACACGCGTGCAGACGCCACGACGCTGGGGCGAACCCTCGAGTGCGGGCGTCTTGTTCTTCTCGACCTTGTCCTGCCGGCCCTTACGGACCAGCTGCTGGATCGTAGGCACTACTTCTCCGGTTTCTGTGTGCCGAATAGGTAAAGCTAACCTGGAACGCCTCCGACCCACGCGGTCGGGTGTGTCGAATCCGCCAGGCTTCCGCCGCAAGGCGAGAAGGGCGCGAATCACGGTGGCCGGTTGTGGCTCGCCGTACGGTTTCAAGGCACGCACAGCAGCCAGGGCACACCCCAGGCACAAGGTCTGAGGGTACCTAGCTCATTCGCTGTGGTCAAAACAAATGGAACCCGGCCGCCCCAGGTGGCAAGTGATGCCAAGCCGCCGTACACTTCGCGATCTTCGAATGACGATCCGGGCCGGCACGGAAGCGTTCGAGCCGCCCCGGCCGATTGTCGCCCATCCACCCGGCAGACGCATCCAGTACGTTGACACGTTGCTTCGAGCAAGCGGTTCAGTGGCACCAGGGGGCGGAATGGCCGCAGGACGTACGCGCGCGTGGGACGACGACGGGTTCGACGACGCGGTGCCCTTCCTGGCCCGGCTGGAGAAAGAGGACCGGCTCGCGCTGCTCGCCCTCGGCCGGCCGCTGCGCTACCAGGCGCGTGCCGTCCTCATGCACCAGGCCGAGCCCTCCGCCCATGTGCTGCTTGTGCTGCACGGCTGGACGAAGGTCACAGCGGCAGCGGCCAACGGCTACGAGGCGCTGCTCGCCCTGCGAGGTCCCGGTGACATCCTCGGGGAGGGCGCGGCGCTGAGCGGCCGTCATCGCTCGGCGACTGTGACCGCGCTGGAGCCGGTCCAGGCGGTCGTGATCGACCAGAGCCGGTTCACCGCCTTCCTCGCCGAGAACGCCCGGGTGGCGCTGCAACTGCTGAGCCTGTCCACCGACCGGCAGCGCACCACCGACCACCGGCGCCTGCAGTGGGCCGCGCTCAGCGTGCGCGAACGGATCGCCGTCCTTCTTCTCGAACTGGTGCGCACGCACGGCCACCGCACCGATGAAGGCATCGAACTCACCATCGGGCTGAGCCAGCACGAATTCGCGGGCTCGGTCGGCTCCTCACGGGAGGCGGTCGCCCGGTTCCTGGCGGAGCTGCGGACCCGGGAGGTCGTCGCCACCCGGCGCCGCCACGTCGTGGTGCTCCGGCCCGACGTGTTGCGCCGCATCGTCGGCGAGGGCACGGCCTGACGGATACGGGGCACACCTGCCCGGAGTTCGTCTGTGTACACGGTCACACTTCTTCCGCGTCATCCGTCCCGCCGCCGCAGGGCCTCGTGCTGCCAACGTGCCGGTACACCCGATGAACGCGAGAGGCAGCCATGTCCGATCCCGTGTACCGCACCATCCTGCTCTTCGACATCGAGCAGTTCGGCTCCCGTGACGATGTGGAACAGGCCTACCTGCGCCGGATCCTCTACGACGTCGTCGACGCCACCCTCGTCGACGCCGGCGTGGACGAGGCGGCCGCGCTGCGCGCGGACCGCGGTGACTCCGTCATGGCCCTCATCGACACCCAGGTCTCTGTGTCTGCCCTGGTGAAGACGCTGCTGACCGAGACGCCGTCCCTGTTGCACAGCAAGAACCGCCTGCTCGCCGACAGCGCGCGGATGCGCCTGCGCATGGTGCTCTCCGCCGGCTACGTCGCCGTGGACGAACTGGACGGCTGGGTCGGCTCGGACCTCAATCACGCGGTACGGCTGCTGAACGCGGACCCGCTGCGGGACGCGCTCAAGCAGCGGGACGGCGACAGCGTGCTGTGTGTATCGGACGGTGTCTACAACGGCGTGGTCCGGCACGGCCCGCTGGGTGTCCGCCCCGAGGACTTTTACCGGGTGACCGCGGAAACCAAGGAGGGGCCCACGGTGGCGTGGCTGCACGGCGCACAGGTCCCGGCAGGGGCCCGGACCGCCGAGGCTGCTGCCACGAGCTCCCCCACGGCCGGAACGGCCACCGCCCAGGTCAATCACACCGGTGTCGCGGGCGACCAGTACGGCGTCAGCGGCGGCACCGTGCACGGCGATCTCCACTTCGGTCTCCCGGGCCGGGACGGCCGCCGATGAGCCAGGAGCCGGCGGCCGCCGCCGCGCCCGCCGCGGATCAGGCCGCGCAGGACGCCGAACAGGAGGAGCAGGCGGAGGCGCCAGAACGCAAGCGCCAGGAGGCCTGGGCCGCCCGCAGGGCGCTGATCCAGCACGGCCCCTCATTCGTCATGTCCCTGGACCGGACCGCCTCCGCCACGCAGGTCGGCCACGACCAGTTCGGGGTCAGCGGCGGCACGATCCACGGCAGTGTGCACAACTACTTCGGCGGCGCCCCTGCGCGCTCCGAGCATCTCTCCGGAGTGGTCCGCCCGGAGGAGATCACGAAGCTGGCCGAGGTCTTCCGCGGCTGTGCGAGCTTCGAGAAGGCTCTCGCCCGGCTCCGCACCGACCGGATCGTGATCCTCTCCGGCGGACGGGACACAGGCCGCTACTCGGCCGCGCTGATGCTGTTGCACCGTGCGACGGAGGGCGGCCCGGTGCGCAGTCTGGAGCGGCCCCGCTCACTGTCCGCGCTGCCGGACCGACTGGACCGCGCGGAGGGCTACTTCCTGAAGGACTTCACCGCCGACCGCAGCAACCCCGTGCGCGAGCCACAACTGCTGGGCCTGCGGGAGCAGCTGGAGCATTCCGGCGGCCATCTCGTCATCACGGTCGAACCGTCGACGGCCCTGGACGACGTCCCGTTCGTACGGTGGGAGCCGCCTCCGCCCGAAGAGATGCTGCACGCGCACGTCACGCTCCAGATCGGCGAGGAGGGCTGGCAGGAACTGTGCGCCCTGCGGCAGGTGAAGGAGTTTCTCGCCGGGCAGCATCAGCCGGCCATGCTGGAGGAGTTCGCCCAGCGGCTCGTCGCCGTACACCGCGGGGAGGCCGATGCACAAGCGCTCGCCGAATACAGTGAACGCGCCATCGGGGCACAGGTGACCCGATGGCTCACCGACGGGCAGCACGAGCTCCTGGAGAAGGCGTTCCTGATCTCGCTCGCCGTGTTCGACAAGGCGCCCTACGCGGTCGCCGCCGAACTCGGTGATGTCCTCTACGCCCGCCTCCAGCACACGGCCGACCCCGTCGAACGGCCCGTGATCCCGGTCTTCGGCGTCTCCCGGGAGGACCGGCTCCGGTCCGCACACGCCCGCGGCTACCTCGACGCCGAGGTGACCGAATGGGGCGTCATCGGCCAGTACATCGCCGAGTTCCAGGAGGAGCGCACCGCCAGGACACTGCTGGAGACGGTGTGGAACCTGCATCCCTCCGCCCGGCCCGCGCTGGTCGAGTGGATCCGCCGGCTCGCGGAGGACCGCCGCCCTCTGGTACGCACCCGGGCCGCCTCGGCGACCGCGCTCCTCGCCACCGCCGACTTCTCCTCCGCGCTGGCCCACCTCATCGAGCCGTGGGCGGACGACCAGGACCCCGACTCCTGGCTGATGGCCGCCAACACCCTCACCCTGGCCGATCTGCTGGGGGTCGGAACCATCCGCCCGCTGCTGCGGGGCTGGTGCACCGGAGACGTCGAGAGCCGTCGGTGGACCGCCATCCGTGCCTACAGCCTGCTCGGGCCCACGGCGCCCGAGGAGACCCTGGACGTCCTGCTGGACAGCATCCGGCAGCAGCCACAGCCCGAGCCCATCGACGAGGACGAGGAAATCCCGGAGAGCGCCCACCAGTTCGCCGACGCCCTGGAACTGCTGCTGCTCGCGGTGCGCGAACCCGTACTGGGCAAGCTCGCCGAATGCCTCGGCCGCGAACGCACGGTACGCGAGCACGCTCTGCTCGCCTTCCTCAAGGCCTGCAGGCAGACGGGGGAACCCGACGACCGCCCGCTGGTCCTCCAGTGGTACGCACAGGCCCGCGCGGGAGCCGAGCCGGACACCGAACGCCACCTCACCCTCTTCTGGCAGGCGCTGCTGGCCGACCGTACGACCAATGACGGCGCCTTGGACGTCCTCTCCGGCTGGGTCCGCCGGGCGGACGGCGAACCGGAGACCGAATCGGCCCTGGCCGCGCTCCTTCCGGCCGTCACCGCCGAGCCGCCCAACGACCGCCGGGTCGGCCACCGGCTACGCAGCCTGCGCGATTCCCCGCCCTCCCCCTCGCCGTCCGCCGCCCGGCTGCTGGACCTCCTGCCCCGCTCCTCGTGAGCGCGGCGGCGACCCGAGCACAGGAGACCGATCATGGAAGAGACACTCCCCGAACCGACGTCCACCAGCTCGGCGGAGCCGGCGCGGCCCTCCGCCGAACCGCTCGACTGGTTCCGCCAGTCACCCCAGAACGCCGACTCCGGCCCCCGGGACCCCGACCCGGTCCGCACGGTCCGGCAACTGCCCCGGTTCCGGCTCGTCACACGGCGCTTCACAGGACGCATCGACCACGCGCTGGTCTGCGTCACCCGCGCCGGCCGGTACGACACCTACCTCCCGCCCGACCGGCCCACCTCTGTACGGCGCTACACCGCCCTGTACGAGGTGGACACCGACCCGCACGGCTTCCGGCTCCAGGTGCCGCTGCCCAGCCTCGTCGACAGCTTCGAGTTCGAGGCCACCGCCGATGTCACCTGGCGCGTCATGAACCCGGAGGCCTTCGTGAGGAGCCAGGAGCGAGACGTACCCGCCCTCGTCACGCGGGAGCTGCTGCCGGGACTGCGGACCGCGTCCCGTGCCCACCGCATCGAGGACAGCGCCGAGGCCGAGCAGAACGTACAGCGGCAGGCGGCGGAGCACTGCCCGTCGATCGGCCTGGCCGAGGGACTACGGGTGCGCTGCACCCTGCGGCTGCGCCGAGACGCGGCCGAGCGGTCCCACCAGGCCCGGCTGCGCGACGCGCGGCACGCGGCAGCGGCCGTCGAGCCGGAGCACAAGGCGGCCCTGCTGCGCGAACGGTCCGAAGCCGAGCGCCGGGCCGAGCGAATCGGCTTCTACGAGCGCCAGCTGGCCAAGGGCGGTGTCGGGGCGCTGGCCCTGCACCTGGCCGTCCATCCCGAGGACACCTCGCTCGTCCTAGGTCACCTCAGCGGCGAACAGACGAAGCTGGTGGATCACCAACTGGAGCTGATCAAGCAGGTTCTCGACAGCCGCCGTCTGGAGGACTACCAGCTGGAGACGACCCGCGGCCTGGCCGCCGAGCGGATGGCGGCCCTGCTCAAGGCCACGGACCCGTTCGAGCGGGCCGCCGGGACACCGGTGGAACTGACGAAACCCGCACGTGCCGAGGGCATCACGCAGGAGGGCACATGACCACCGGGTCCTGGGACAGCCCGCGGATGCAGGCGGGCCTCCGGCTACTGGCCGACGTGCGGGCCGAGATCAGCCGCGCGGACACCAAGGCCGCCGTGCTCGTCGGTGTGCTCGGGCTGACGAGCGGAATCCTCGCCATGGTGCCGACCGGCCGGGGCCACCGGGCTCCGACGGCGGCCGCCGCACCGCTGTGGTGGGCCGGGGCCGGCTGCCTGGCCGTCTCCCTCTTCGCGCTGCTCCTCGCGGTGGTCCCCCGCTACGGCACCGACCGCTGGGAACCCGGCCGGCCGCTCACCTACTTCGGAGACGTGCACCGGGCCGCACGCACGGGCGAGTTGCCCGAAGCTCTTACGGACACCGGACGCGATCCGTTCGGCGCACTGCTGCTCGCGCTCACCGAGGCCAGCCGCATCACGACACGTAAACACGCATGGATCCGTACAGGTCTGATCGCTTTCGCCTGCGCGGTGGTGCTTCTGCCCTGCTCGCTGCTCATCGGCTGAACCGTCCCGTGTCCGTCAGCTTTCGAAGGGAAGCGCCATGCCCACTCCCGGCGAGACAGCGAAGTCCGCACCCACTCCGGCCGACGGGGCCAGCCCCGCCTCTGCGCCCGCCACGCCGTTGCTCCGGACCGGCCGGATTCATATCTCCGCCCGACAGCGGGGCGCCGACATCACCGCGCTCGTCCGGCTGGCCCTGCACCTGCCCCAGGTGCTCCTCAGCGCGGCCGTGGTCCTCGCGACCGCGTGCACCGTGGAGGCGCTGGGAGGGCCACCCTGGTGGCTCGGCTTCGCGGGCTGGGCGCTCAGTGGTCTCCTCCTCTTCCACCGGCCCTGCGAACGGGTCATCGCGCGTCGGCTGTTCGGACTGCGCTACCCCACGCCGAAAGAGGCCCCCACGCTGCGGGCCGTCTGGCGCGAGGTCACCGCCCGGGCCGGAGTGGATGGCGCCGCCTACCAACTGTGGGTCGAGGAAAGCCCGGAACTGAACGCCATGGCGACGGCCGGTCATATCGTCGGTGTGACCAGCCACTCCCTGAGTTCACTCCCGCCGCCCCAGCTCGCCGGTGTGCTCGCCCACGAGCTGGGCCACCAAGTCCGGGGGCACGCGTGGGCGACCCTGCTGGTCCTCTGGTACGCGCTACCCGGCCGGCTCGCCGCGCGACTCCTGTGGCGGCTGGCGAAACGGACGGACCGGATGTCCGCCGGGGCAACGCTGATCACGGCGATTGTCATCGGGGCAGTCGTGATCGCCCTGGTCACCGCGACGTACGGACTGATCCTGTTTCCCCTGATCACGCCGTACCTGGCGGCGGCGGTCTCCCGGCGCTCGGAATTGCGGGCGGACGATCACGCGGCGGATCTCGGTTTCGCCGCCGAGCTCATGGCGGTGCTCGGCGACGAGAGCGAACGGGAGCCCGTACAACGGCCCGAGCGCCGGAGCCTCGGCAGCGCGGACGAGCCGGTGCTCACCCGGTTGCTGGATTCCCATCCGGACATCCACACCCGCCTGCATCACCTGCAGGCGCGGCTGGAACGCCGGCGCTGACACGCCGAAGGGCGGCCACCCCCCCGATGGGGAGTGGCCGCCCTTCAGACTGCCCGCTTACTGGTTGTACGGACCGTAGTCGTAGTCCTCCAGCGGAACGGCCTGGCCGGAGCCCGTGCCGAACGGCGAGTAGTCGATGTCGTCGTAGCCGACGGCCGAGTACATCGCGGCCTTGGCCTCCTCGGTCGGCTCCACCCGGATGTTGCGGTAGCGGGACAGACCCGTACCGGCCGGGATGAGCTTACCGATGATGACGTTCTCCTTGAGGCCGATGAGGCTGTCGGACTTGGCGTTGATCGCCGCATCCGTCAGGACTCGGGTCGTCTCCTGGAAGGAGGCGGCCGACAGCCAGGACTCCGTCGCCAGCGACGCCTTGGTGATACCCATCAGCTGCGGACGGCCGGAGGCGGGGTGACCGCCCTCCTGGACCACACGACGGTTCTCGGTCTCGAACTTCGAACGCTCGACCAGCTCGCCGGGCAGCAGCTCCGCGTCGCCCGACTCGATGATCGTCACCCGGCGCAGCATCTGCCGGATGATGATCTCGATGTGCTTGTCGTGGATCGACACACCCTGCGAGTTGTAGACCTTCTGGACCTCGCCGACCAGGTGGACCTGGACGGCACGCTGACCCAGGATGCGCAGCACGTCGTGCGGGTTGGTGGCACCCACGGTGAGCTGCTGGCCCACCTCGACGTGCTCGCCCTCGCGGACCAGGACCTTGGCGCGCTTCGAGATCGGGAACGGCGTCTCGTCGCTGCCGTCGTCCGGGGTGACGACGAGCTTCTTCGTCTTCTCGGTCTCCTCGATCCGCACGCGGCCGGAAGCCTCGGAGATCGGGGCGACACCCTTCGGGGTACGGGCCTCGAAGAGCTCGACGACACGCGGCAGACCCTGGGTGATGTCGTCACCGGCCACACCACCGGTGTGGAAGGTACGCATCGTCAGCTGGGTACCGGGCTCACCGATGGACTGGGCGGCGATAATGCCGACCGCCTCACCGATGTCGACCAGCTTGCCGGTGGCCAGCGAACGGCCGTAGCACATCGCGCAGGTGCCGACGGCGGACTCACAGGTCAGGACCGAGCGGGTCTTGACCGTCTCCACACCGTGCTTGACCAGCTCGTCGATGAGCACGTCGCCGAGGTCGGTACCGGCCGGGGCCAGCACCTTGCCGTCGACCACGATGTCCTCGGCGAGGCAGCGCGCGTACACCGACGTCTCGACGTTGCCCGTCTTGCGCAGGACACCGTCCTCGCCACGCTCGGCGATCGCCAGCTTGAGGCCGCGCTCGGTGCCGCAGTCCTCCTCGCGGATGATGACGTCCTGGGAGACGTCGACCAGACGACGGGTGAGGTAACCCGAGTCGGCGGTACGCAGAGCGGTGTCCGCCAGACCCTTACGGGCACCGTGGGTGGAGATGAAGTACTCCAGCACGGACAGGCCCTCACGGAACGAGGCCTTGATCGGACGCGGGATGGTCTCGTTCTTCGCGTTCGACACCAGACCACGCATACCGGCGATCTGCCGCATCTGCATCATGTTTCCTCGGGCACCCGAGTCAACCATCATGAAGATGGGGTTGGTCTTGGGGAAGTTCTCGTTCATCGCCTCGGCGACCTCGTTGGTCGCCTTGGTCCAGATCGCGATGAGCTCCTGAGTGCGCTCTTCCTTGGTGATCAGACCGCGCTCGTACTGCTTCTGGACCTTCTCGTCCTGGGCCTCGTAGCCCGCGACGATGGCCTTCTTGGCCTCGGGCACGACGACGTCGGAGATGGCCACGGTGACACCCGAGCGGGTACCCCAGTAGAAGCCGGCCGCCTTCAGGTTGTCGAGCGTCGCCGCCACGATCACCTTGGGGTAGCGCTCCGCCAGATCGTTGACGATCTCGCCGAGCTGCTTCTTGCCCACCGAGTAGTCGACGAACGGGTAGTCCTCGGGCAGCAGCTCGTTGAAGAGCGCGCGGCCCAGGGTGGTGCGCAGACGGAACGAGTCCCCCTGCTGCCACTCGGGCTCGCCCTCCTCGCGGGCCGGCGGGGTCCAGCCGCGCGGCGGGATGGTGCCCACCGGGAAGCGGATGTCGACCGCGGACTGCAGCGACAGCTCGCCCGCGTCGAACGCCATGGTCGCCTCGGCCGTGGAGCCGAACGCGCGGCCCTCGCCCTTGACGTCCCGCAGCTCGCCGTCGGTGGTGAGGAAGAACAGACCGAGGACCATGTCCTGGGTCGGCATCGTCACCGGGCGGCCGTCGGCCGGCTTGAGGATGTTGTTCGAGGACAGCATCAGGATGCGGGCCTCGGCCTGCGCCTCCGCGGACAGCGGCAGGTGCACGGCCATCTGGTCACCGTCGAAGTCCGCGTTGAACGCGGTGCAGACGAGCGGGTGGATCTGGATGGCCTTGCCCTCGACCAGCTGCGGCTCGAACGCCTGGATGCCGAGGCGGTGCAGGGTGGGCGCACGGTTCAGCAGCACCGGGTGCTCGGCGATGACCTCTTCGAGGACGTCGTACACCACGGTGCGGCCGCGCTCGACCATGCGCTTGGCCGACTTGATGTTCTGCGCGTGGTTCAGGTCGACCAGGCGCTTCATCACGAACGGCTTGAACAGCTCCAGGGCCATCGCCTTGGGCAGACCGCACTGGTGCAGCTTGAGCTGCGGGCCGACGACGATGACGGAACGCGCCGAGTAGTCGACACGCTTGCCGAGCAGGTTCTGACGGAATCGACCCTGCTTACCCTTCAGCATGTCGCTGAGGGACTTCAGCGGACGGTTGCCGGGGCCCGTCACCGGGCGGCCGCGACGGCCGTTGTCGAAGAGGGCGTCGACCGCCTCCTGGAGCATGCGCTTCTCGTTGTTCACGATGATCTCGGGCGCGCCGAGGTCGAGAAGCCGCTTCAGGCGGTTGTTGCGGTTGATGACACGGCGGTACAGGTCGTTCAGGTCGGAGGTCGCGAAGCGGCCACCGTCCAGCTGCACCATCGGACGCAGGTCCGGCGGGATGACCGGGACGCAGTCCAGGACCATGCCCTTGGGGCTGTTGGAGGTCTGCAGGAACGCGGAGACGACCTTCAGCCGCTTGAGGGCACGGGTCTTCTTCTGGCCCTTGCCGGTGCGGATGATCTCGCGGAGCTTCTCGGCCTCTTCGTCGAGGTCGAAGGACTCCAGGCGCTTCTGGAGCGCCGCGGCGCCCATCGAGCCGTCGAAGTACGTGCCGAAGCGGTCGCGCAGCTCGCGGTAGAGCAGCTCGTCGCCCTCGAGGTCCTGGACCTTGAGGTTCTTGAACCGGTTCCACACCTCGTCGAGGCGGTCGATCTCGCGCTGCGCGCGGTCGCGCAGCTGCTTCATCTCACGCTCGGCACCCTCGCGCACCTTGCGGCGCACGTCCGCCTTGGCGCCCTCGGCCTCCAGCTCGGCCAGGTCGGTCTCGAGCTTCTTGGCGCGGGCCTCCAGGTCGGAGTCACGGCGGTTCTCGATGTGCTGGCGCTCGACCGAGACATGCGCCTCCAGGGAGGGCAGGTCGCGGGTACGGCGCTCCTCGTCGACGTACGTGATCATGTACGCCGCGAAGTAGATGACCTTCTCCAGGTCCTTCGGGGCGAGGTCCAGCAGGTAGCCCAGCCGGGACGGGACGCCCTTGAAGTACCAGATGTGGGTGACGGGGGCGGCGAGCTCGATGTGGCCCATCCGCTCACGGCGCACCTTGGCGCGCGTGACCTCGACGCCACAGCGCTCGCAGATGATGCCCTTGAAGCGGACACGCTTGTACTTGCCGCAGTAGCACTCCCAGTCCCGGGTGGGACCGAAGATCTTCTCGCAGAAGAGCCCGTCCTTTTCCGGCTTCAGGGTGCGGTAGTTGATCGTCTCGGGCTTCTTGACCTCACCGTGGCTCCACTGACGGATGTCGTCAGCGGTGGCCAGGCCGATCCGGAGCTCGTCGAAGAAGTTGACGTCGAGCACTATGCGTCAATCCCTCTCAGGGTCGTAAGTCTGTGGTCTGAAACGGGGGCCTGGGGGTCGGCGGGGCCCTGTGGGTGAGGGCCCCGCCGGACTCCCGTCAGACCTCTTCGACGCTGCTCGGCTCGCGCCGGGACAGGTCGATGCCGAGCTCCTCCGCAGCGCGGAAGACATCCTCGTCGGTGTCACGCATCTCGATGGACATGCCGTCGCTGGACAGCACCTCCACGTTCAGGCAGAGCGACTGCATCTCCTTGATGAGCACCTTGAAGGACTCGGGGATGCCGGGCTCGGGAATGTTCTCGCCCTTGACGATGGCCTCGTAGACCTTCACGCGGCCGGTGACGTCGTCGGACTTGATGGTCAGCAGTTCCTGGAGGGCGTACGCGGCGCCGTATGCCTCAAGGGCCCACACCTCCATCTCGCCGAAGCGCTGGCCACCGAACTGCGCCTTACCACCCAGCGGCTGCTGGGTGATCATCGAGTACGGGCCGGTCGAACGCGCGTGCAGCTTGTCGTCGACCAGGTGGTGCAGCTTCAGGATGTACATGTAGCCGACCGAGATCGGGTCCGGGAACGGCTCACCGCTACGGCCGTCGAACAGCCGCGCCTTGCCGGACGGGAGCACCATGCGCTCGCCGTCGCGGTTCGGGATGGTGTGCTGGAGCAGACCCGCCAGCTCGTCCTCGCGGGCACCGTCGAACACCGGGGTGGCGACGTTGGTGCGCGGGGCGACCTGGTCGGCGCCGATGGCCTGCAGGCGCTGGGCCCACTCGTCGGCGAGACCGGAGACGTCCCAGCCGCGGCTGGCGAGCCAGCCGAGGTGGATCTCCAGGACCTGTCCCGGGTTCATTCGGGACGGCACACCCAGCGGGTTCAGGATGATGTCGACCGGGGTGCCGTCCTCCAGGAACGGCATGTCCTCGATCGGCAGGATCTTGGAGATGACACCCTTGTTGCCGTGACGGCCGGCGAGCTTGTCACCGTCGGTGATCTTGCGCTTCTGCGCGACGTAGACGCGGACCAGCTGGTTCACGCCCGGCGGCAGCTCGTCGCCCTCCTCGCGGTCGAAGACGCGCACGCCGATGACCTTGCCGGTCTCGCCGTGCGGCACCTTCAGCGAGGTGTCGCGGACCTCACGGGCCTTCTCACCGAAGATGGCGCGCAGCAGGCGCTCCTCCGGGGTCAGCTCGGTCTCACCCTTGGGCGTGACCTTGCCGACGAGGATGTCGCCGGCGATGACCTCGGCGCCGATGCGGATGATGCCGCGCTCGTCGAGGTCGGCGAGGACCTCCTCGGAGACGTTCGGGATGTCCCGGGTGATCTCCTCGGGGCCGAGCTTGGTGTCACGGGCGTCGACCTCGTGCTCCTCGATGTGGATCGAGGAGAGGACGTCGTCCTGCACGAGGCGCTGCGACAGGATGATCGCGTCCTCGTAGTTGTGACCCTCCCACGGCATGAACGCCACGAGCAGGTTCTTGCCCAGGGCCATCTCACCGTTCTCGGTGGCCGGACCGTCGGCGAGGACCTGGCCCTCGATGATCCGGTCGCCCTCGTTGACGATGACCTTCTGGTTGACCGAGGTGCCCTGGTTGGAGCGGGAGAACTTGTGCAGGCGGTACGTGATGTACGTGCCGTCGTCGTTCGCCGTGGTGATGTAGTCCGCGGAGACCTCCTGGACCACACCCGCCTTCTCGGCCTTGACCACGTCGCCGGCGTCGACGGCGGAGCGGTACTCCATGCCGGTACCGACGAGCGGGGCCTCCGACTTAATCAGCGGAACGGCCTGACGCATCATGTTCGCGCCCATGAGGGCACGGTTGGCGTCGTCGTGCTCGAGGAAGGGGATCATGGCCGTCGCGACCGACACCATCTGGCGCGGCGAGACGTCCATGTAGTCCACGTCGGCGCCGCCGACGTAGTCGACCTCGCCGCCGCGGCGGCGGACCAGCACGCGGGCCTCGGCGAAGCGCAGCTCGTCCGTCAGCGGGGCGTTGGCCTGCGCGATGACGAAGCGGTCCTCCTCGTCGGCGGTCAGGTAGTCGACCTCGTCGGTGACCTGGCCGTCGATGACCTTGCGGTACGGGGTCTCGACGAAACCGAACGCGTTGACCCGGCCGTAGGAGGCGAGCGAGCCGATCAGACCGATGTTCGGGCCTTCGGGCGTCTCGATCGGGCACATGCGGCCGTAGTGCGAGGGGTGCACGTCACGGACCTCGAAGCCGGCCCGCTCACGGGAGAGACCACCCGGGCCAAGAGCCGACAGACGGCGCTTGTGGGTGAGACCCGACAGCGGGTTGTTCTGGTCCATGAACTGCGACAGCTGGCTGGTGCCGAAGAACTCCTTGATGGAGGCGACGACCGGCCGGATGTTGATCAGGGTCTGCGGCGTGATCGCCTCGACGTCCTGGGTGGTCATGCGCTCGCGCACGACGCGCTCCATACGAGCCAGACCCGTGCGGACCTGGTTCTGGATGAGCTCGCCGACGCTGCGCAGACGACGGTTGCCGAAGTGGTCGATGTCGTCGGTCTCGACGACGATCGTGTCGCCGCTGTCGCCCGTGGTCTCGGTCTCGCCGGCGTGCAGCTGCACCAGGTACTTGATCGTCGAGATGATGTCCTCGACGGTCAGGATGCCCGCGTCCAGCGGGGCGTCGGCGCCCAGCTTCTTGTTGACCTTGTAGCGGCCGACCTTGGCGAGGTCGTAGCGCTTCGGGTTGAAGTAGAGGTTCTCGAGCAGCGTCTGCGCGGCCTCACGCGTGGGGGGCTCGCCCGGACGCAGCTTGCGGTAGATGTCGAGCAGCGCGTCGTCCTGGCCCTGGGTGTGGTCCTTCTCCAGGGTGGCGCGCATCGACTCGTAGTCGCCGAACTCTTCGAGGATCTGCTCGGTGGTCCAGCCGAGCGCCTTCAGAAGGACGGTGACCGACTGCTTGCGCTTGCGGTCGATGCGCACACCGACCATGTCGCGCTTGTCGATCTCCATCTCCAGCCAGGCACCCCGGGACGGGATGATCTTGGCGGAGAAGATGTCCTTGTCGGACGTCTTGTCGATGGAGGAGTCGAAGTAGACACCGGGGGAACGGACCAGCTGAGACACCACGACACGCTCGGTGCCGTTGATGACGAAGGTGCCCTTGTTCGTCATGAGCGGGAAGTCGCCCATGAAGACCGTCTGGGACTTGATCTCACCGGTCTCGTTGTTGGTGAACTCGGCGGTGACGAAGAGCGGAGCGGCGTACGTGAAGTCGCGGTCCTTGCACTCGTCGATGGAGTTCTTCGGCGGCTCGAAGCGGTGGTCCCGGAACGTCAGGGACATCGACCCGGAGAAGTCCTCGATCGGGGAGATCTCCTCGAAGATCTCCTCCAGACCGGACTTGGTGGGGACGTCCTGACCGTTCTCCAGAGCCTCCTCGACCCGACTCTGCCAAGCGGTGTTGCCGAGCAGCCAGTCAAAGCTCTCGGTCTGCAGCGCGAGCAGGTTCGGAACCTCGAGAGGCTCCTTGATCTTTGCAAAGGAAATGCGCAGCGGGGCGGTGCTTGCGCCGTTGTTCGTATTCGCGGTCGAGGCGTTGCGCGAGGCGGCCAAGAGGGGGTCCTTCCGAGGGCTCGGACTCACTACGCGCGTACCGGCCCCTCCCTCAAACACGGAGGCGGAAACCCCAGGTCAGGGGGGCTTCGGTCATCGATGCTCGAGTGAGGGCAGACCCCTGGTGACGGGCAGGGGACAGCTAACAGGCAGCGCAAAGGGTCAGTGTAGCCACTTGGCACACTGATGTCCAGTGCGGGTTTGTCGAGACCCTCGCTGTGCTCACCGCTCTTGTCAACGCCCTCGGCATGCTGCCCTTCAACGCACGTTGATACTGCCCTCTTCGCCGTCGATCCATGCCTCGGATTCGGATCGTTGTGACGACGCGTCCTGAGAATTGCGCGCTGCGTGCGGTTCGTCAAGAGCTCCCCACCGGAACCGGGCCGTCCGGGAGACACGACGAAGATCACCATACCTCCCGCGACCGCGAGCGCAAGGCAACCGCGGTCACCCTCCGCATACGCCGAAGAGCGACCACCCGGATGGATGATCGCTCTTCGGTGCGTTCGCGTTACAGCCCTACAGGGCCGAATTCAGCGCGCGTTCGAGTCCTGCGGACCCGTGAGGTGTTACTTGACCTCGACGGAGGCGCCGGCGCCCTTGAGGGACTCGGCGGCCTTCTCCGCGGCCTCCTTGTTGACCTTCTCGAGGACGGGCTTCGGGGTGCCGTCCACCAGGTCCTTGGCCTCCTTGAGGCCGAGGGAGGTGAGCTCGCGCACGACCTTGATGACCTGGATCTTCTTCTCGCCGGCACCGGTGAGGATGACGTCGAACTCGTCCTGCTCCTCGACGGCCTCAGCGGCGCCGCCAGCGGCACCACCGGCGACGACGACCGGCGCGGCAGCGGCGGCGGTGACGTCGAACTTCTCCTCGAAGGCCTTCACGAACTCGGAGAGCTCGATGAGGGTCATCTCCTCGAACTGGGCAAGCAGCTCGTCCTGGGTGAGCTTCGCCATGATGGCGGTCCTTCCACTCAATCGGCAGGTGCCGGATGTACTGGGTAAGGCGGGCGTACGTCGGCCCGCTGCGACCCGCGCCGGTTGGTGCGGGTCAGAAAGCGAGCCGAATTACTCGGCACCGCCCTGCTCGGCCTGCTTGGCGCGCAGCGCGTCCACGGTGCGGACGAGCTTCGACGGCAGCGCCTGGAAGAGGGAGGCAGCCTGGGACTGCTTCCCCTTGAAGGCACCGGCCAGCTTGCTGAGCAGAACCTCGCGGGACTCGAGGTCCGCAAGCTTCTTGATCTCGTCGGCAGACATCGCCTTGCCGTCAAGGACGCCGCCCTTGATGACGAGATTCGGGTTGTCCTTGGCGAAGTCACGGAGACCCTTCGCCGACTCCACCGGGTCACCGGTGACGAAGGCGACGGCCGTCGGACCAGCGAAGAGCTGGTCGTCCAGCGCGATCCCGGCCTCGTTGGCCGCAATCTTGGTCAGCGTGTTCTTCACCACGGCGTACTGGGCGTTCTCACCGAGCGACCGGCGCAGCGTCTTGAGCTGCGCCACGGTGAGACCGCGGTACTCGGTCAGCACGGCGGCGTTGGAGCTGCGGAACTTGTCCGTCAGCTCCGCAACCGCGGCAGCCTTGTCGGGCCTCGCCATAGAGCCTCGGCCTCCTTCCGGGTGATTCGGACCGCGCGGACCCGAAGGAGGACTGGGTAAAACAAACGCCCCGGCGCAGGCGCTCGGGGCGGACTCGACCGGCCGCACACGCGCTCGGCGCGCGCACTCCGGGAGTTCTTCCACTGACACCTGCGCGGGTCGTCCACTTTTCAGTGGATCCTTCGGCCACCGCGCCCTCTACGAGCGCGCGGCAACGACCAGCGGTCTTTGGCTTCGGGGATGACAGTACGGGACCGGGGCGCCGCGGGGCAAATCGAGCCCGCGACGCCCCGGTCCCGGTGAGATCAGGAGGTGAGGCCGGTGCCGCCGGCCGTGGTGCCGCCCGAGGGGCTGTTGGCGCCGCCGGACTTCATCATGTCCGCGATGTCCATCGTGTCGGCGGCCGGCGGCGCCTCGGCGGAGACCGCCACGCCGTAGTCGCTGTAGTGGGCGGTGCTGTTCAGCGTGCCGTTGGCGGTGGCCGCCTTCTCGGTCTTCTTGACCAGCAGGTTCTGGTCGTTGACCCAGATGTCGATGGCGTCCGTCGTGACACCGGACTGCTTCAGCTGCTGCTTGAGGGCGGTGAGCTGGCCGGCGCTGAGGTTGCCGCCCTTGCCCGCGAGAGCGGCGACGTCCATGGTGCCCGCGTAGTGCGTGGTGTGCTGCCCGTCGACGGTCTCCGTGCCGACCTTCTTGACGTCCCCGGAGGCCAGCAGCATCTTCACCGACTGGTTCGGCGTCGCGGTCTGGAGCTGGTCCTTCATGTACGCGCCGGAGGCGCCGCCGGCCTTGGCCAGGTAGTCGTAGTCGTACTTGACCCAGTGCTTGCCGCCGGCTTGCTGGGCGAACGCGTCGCTCATCTTCGCGTAGAAGGCGTCCGGCAGATAGCGGGCCTCCATGCGCGCGGTGCCGGCCTTGCGCATCGCGTCGGCCATCTTGCCGCCGGTGTACGTGACGGTCATGTTGCCCTTGAGGCCGTCGCCCCACGCGAGCGTGCCGTCGGCGTTCATCGCCATGATGTCGCCCATGGACGTGGTGGAGCGCACCTTGGCCGACTCGGCCTTGTCCGTGGACTGCTCGACATCGCGCAGTACGGCCGCGACAGGGCTCAGGTGGACCTTGCCGGCACCCGACGCCTTGCTGTCGCCCTTCCCGGAGTCCGAGGAGCCGCAGGCGGCCAGTCCGGTCAGTGCCGCCACCACGGCCACGGAAAGGGTCACCCGGCGAACGGTCGTCGTGCTCTTCATTCTTGTCCTACCCCCTGCGAATCGTCTGCGCGCAGCCTAGTGCCGGCCACCGACAGTCGTACGACGAACAGGTCGTACACAGAAAGGACGGGCCCCGCACCTCAACGGTTGCGGGGCCCGCCCTTCAGTCACGCGTACCGGACGCGGCTACCGGGGTGAGCGCGGGGCTCAGACGGCGGCCGGGTCCTCCTCGACGAGGAGGTTGCGGGTACGGTTCGGGTCGAGCTGGATGCCGGGACCCATCGTGGTGGTGAGGGCGGCCTTCTTGATGTAGCGGCCCTTCGCGGCGGACGGCTTCAGACGGAGGATCTCCTCCAGCGCGGCGCCGTAGTTCTCCACCAGCTTGGCGTCGTCGAAGGACACCTTGCCGATGATGAAGTGCAGGTTCGAGTGCTTGTCGACGCGGAACTCGATCTTGCCGCCCTTGATGTCCGTGACGGCCTTGGTCACGTCGGGGGTGACGGTGCCGGTCTTCGGGTTCGGCATCAGACCACGGGGGCCGAGGACGCGGCCGAGGCGGCCGACCTTGCCCATGAGGTCCGGGGTGGCGACGACGGCGTCGAAGTCCAGGCGGCCCTTCGAGACCTCGTCGATCAGCTCGTCGGCGCCGACGATGTCGGCGCCCGCGGCACGCGCGGCCTCGGCACGGTCACCGGTCGCGAAGACCAGGACCCGGGCGGTCTTACCGGTGCCGTGCGGAAGGTTCACGGTGCCACGGACCATCTGGTCGGCCTTGCGCGGGTCGACACCCAGACGGAAGGCGACCTCGACGGTGCCGTCGAACTTGGTCGTGGAGGTCTCCTTGGCGAGACGGACGGCCTCGAGCGGGGCGTACAGCTTCTCCCGGTCGATCTTGGCGTCCGCAGCGCGGAGAGCCTTGCTGCGCTTGCTCACAACTTGCTCCTGTGTGTTCTGAAAGGAGTCGTGGTCTCCGGGCCGAGCAGGCCCTGCCACGTGCGACCGGCTACGGCCGCATTACCTGCTGGTGGTGGTCAGCCCTCGACCGTGACGCCCATGGAGCGCGCGGTACCGGCGATGATCTTCGCCGCGGCGTCCAGGTCGTTCGCGTTCAGGTCGGGCATCTTGGTCGTGGCGATCTCGCGGACCTGCGCCTCGGTGATCTTGGCGACCTTGGTCTTGTGCGGCTCGCCGGAGCCCTTCTCCACACCCGCGGCCTTGAGGATCATCTTGGCGGCCGGCGGCGTCTTGGTGACGAAGGTGAAGGAGCGGTCCTCGTAGACCGTGATCTCCACCGGGATGACCCAGCCACGCTGCGACTCGGTCGCGGCGTTGTAGGCCTTGCAGAACTCCATGATGTTGACGCCGTGCTGACCCAGCGCCGGGCCGACCGGCGGAGCCGGGTTGGCGGCACCGGCCTGGATCTGGAGCTTGATGAGCCCCGTGACCTTCTTCTTCTTGGGAGGCATAGCTCTCCGGGTCCTTTCGATTCGGGTCCTGCCCGCTTCCGGGGACAACCCGGACGCAGGCATACCGCACAACGATAACGGGTATAGATGCGCGGCCAAAAACCGAGCAGGTCAGACGGGCTGCGATCAGCCCGTCCGACCTGTTCGGAAGCGGTGGTCCAGAAGGGACTAGTTCTTCTGGATCTGGTCGAAGGAGAGCTCGACCGGCGTCTCGCGGCCGAAGATCTCCACCAGGCCCTTGACCTTCTTGGAGTCGGCGTTGATCTCGTTGATCGTCGCCTGGAGGGTGGCGAAGGGGCCGTCGGTGACGGTGACCGAGTCGCCGACCTCGAAGTCCAGCACCTGGACCTCGACCTTGCGCTGCGGCGCGGGCTTGCCCTCGGCCTCGGCGGCCTCGCGGGCGGCCTTCTCCTCGGCCTCCGGGGCGAGCATCTTGACGATCTCGTCCAGGGTCAGCGGGTACGGGTCGTACGCGTTGCCCACGAAGCCGGTGACGCCCGGGGTGTTGCGGACGACGCCCCAGGACTCGTTGGTCAGGTCCATGCGGACCAGGACGTAACCCGGCAGCTTGTTCTGCTTGATCGTCTTGCGGTCGCCGTTCTTGATCTGGACGACCTCTTCCTGCGGCACCTCGGCCTGGAAGATGTAGTCCTCGACGTTCAGCGAGACGGCGCGCTGCTCCAGGTTGGTCTTCACGCGGTTCTCGTAGCCGGCGTACGTGTGGATGACGTACCACTCGCCGGGCAGGGTGCGCAGTTCGTCGCGCAGGGCCTGGACGGGGTCGACCGGCGCGGCCGGCTCCTCCTCGACGGCCTCGGCGGCGGCGTCCTCGTCGCCCTCCTCGGCGTCCTCGTCCTCGGCGTCGGCGGCGGGGGCCTCGGGGGCCTCCTGCTCGTCCGCGTCGTCCGCGTCCTCGGTGTGCAGCGCGGCCTCCTCGGCCGGCTCGCCCGCCTCGGCCTCGGCAGCCTCGAACTCGTCCTGCTCGTCCGCGCCCTCGACGATGTCGAGCTCGTCGTCCACCATCTCGGCAGCGTTCCCGCGAGGCTCGGTGGCGTCGTCGTTCAGGTTCGGGTCAGACACGATGGCTGCTTCTTCCTGGTTACATAGGGGTGGAACATGCGAAAACGGGCGCCGGTGCCACGGCGCCCTTCGCTCTTGGCTCAGCCGAAGACGTACTTGGCCGCGTGGTTGAGCCCATAGTCAATCACGGTCACCAGCGCGATCATGATGGCGACGAAGAAGATCACCACAGTGGTGTACGACGTCAGCTGGTTGCGCGAGGGCCAGACGACCTTGCGGAGTTCCGCGATGATCTGGCGGTAGAAGGTCGCCAGACGCTTCAGCGGACCCTTCTTGGCGCGCTTGCCGCCCTTGCGGGCCTTCTTGGCCTCAGGCACTTCGTCCTGGGCATCAGGCGTATCGATGGAGCCCACGGCGTCCGTCATAATCCTCACCTGATCCCGGGTCGTGGCCGTGCCGCGCCCGGTTACTGAGCCGCACGGCGGTGCATTGCTGTACGTACAAGCGCACACATCCTGGCGGTGTGTGTAGCAGGGCCGGAGGGACTTGAACCCCCAACCGCCGGTTTTGGAGACCGGTGCTCTACCAATTGAGCTACGACCCTTTGTGTGTCCCCAACGTACCGCATCCGACCGAGTGCTCGGTGGCACCGATCGTGACGGGCCGCTGGAGGCCAACGAGGTGAGAGTGTACGTGGTCCCGGGCCCGGCGTCGAACAGAAAGTGTCGGCCCGAGCTCCCCTGAGCGAAGATCGTCCAGGCCGGGGCGGGTATTCGGATAGGTGTTCAGGACTCGACCCGATGCCGTTCAGACTGTGAAACCCGTGTGCCCGGGACATTTCCGGTCTGGAAGCATGGGCTCCATGAGCGCTGCAACCCCTCCCACCGAGCGCCGGGTCTCCGCCCGAGTCGGCGCGATCTCCGAGTCCGCCACCCTCGCCGTGGACGCCAAGGCCAAGGCCCTGAAGGCCGCCGGGCGACCGGTGATCGGCTTCGGCGCCGGTGAGCCCGACTTCCCCACCCCGGACTACATCGTCGAGGCCGCGATCGCGGCCTGCAAGAACCCGAAGTTCCACCGCTACACGCCGGCCGGCGGACTGCCCGAGCTGAAGGCCGCGATCGCCGCGAAGACGCTGCGCGACTCCGGCTGGGAGCCCGACGTCTCCCAGGTCCTGGTCACCAACGGCGGCAAGCAGGCCATCTACGAGGCGTTCGCCGCGATCCTCGACCCGGGCGACGAGGTCATCGTCCCGGCGCCGTACTGGACCACCTACCCGGAGTCGATCCGCCTCGCGGGCGGTGTGCCGGTGGAGGTCGTGGCCGACGAGACCACCGGCTACCGGGTCTCCGTCGAGCAGCTGGAGGCGGCGCGCACCAAGAAGACGAAGGTCGTGCTCTTCGTCTCGCCGTCCAACCCGACCGGCGCGGTGTACTCCGAGGCCGAGACCGAGGCGATCGGCCGCTGGGCCCTGGAGCACGGCCTGTGGGTGCTCACGGACGAGATCTACGAGCACCTGGTCTACGGCGACGCGGTCTCCGTCTCGCTGCCCGCCCTGCTGCCCGAGCTGCGCGACAAGTGCATCGTGGTCAACGGCGTGGCGAAGACGTACGCCATGACCGGCTGGCGGGTGGGCTGGATCATCGGCCCCAAGGACGTCGTCAAGGCCGCGACCAACCTCCAGTCGCACGCCACCTCGAACGTCTCCAACGTGGCGCAGGCCGCCGCGCTGGCCGCCGTCTCCGGTGACCTGACGGCCGTGGCGAAGATGCGCGAGGCGTTCGACCGCCGCCGCAAGACGATCGTGCGGATGCTGAACGAGATCGACGGCGTGCTCTGCCCGGAGCCGGAGGGCGCGTTCTACGCCTACCCCTCGGTCAAGGCGCTGCTCGGCAAGGAGATCCGCGGCAAGCGCCCGCAGGACTCGGTCGAGCTGGCCGCGCTGATCCTGGAGGAGGCCGAGGTCGCGGTCGTCCCCGGTGAGGCGTTCGGCACGCCCGGGTACCTGCGGCTGTCGTATGCGCTGGGTGACGAGGACCTGGTGGAGGGCGTCAGCCGGATCCAGAAGCTCCTGGCCGAGGCGCGCGACTGAGACGAGGCGCGCGGCTGAAACGTCGTTCGCCTGCGTCACGGCGCCTCAAGCGGCTCACGTGAGTCGCTTGAGGCGCCGTTCGCATGTTCGGACAAGACCACGAATAGGGAAACGGCTACCGGGAAACCGCAGGTGTGCGGCAGGATCTGGGAATGGAGCGTGTACGTGATCTCTCTGAGCTGCCGAAAGCCCATCTGCACCTGCACTTCACCGGTTCGATGCGGCCGGGCACCGTCCTGGAGCTGGCCGACAAGTACGGCGTGCACCTGCCGGAGATGCTGACAGAGGCCCTTACCAGCGGCGAGCCGCCGAAACTCAAGGCGACCGACGAGCGGGGCTGGTTCCGCTTCCAGCGGTTGTACGACGCGGCGCGCTCCTGCGTGCGCGAGCCGGACGACATCCGGCGGCTGGTGCGGGAGGCCGCGCTGGAGGATCTGCGGGACGGCTCGGGCTGGCTGGAGATCCAGGTGGACCCGACGTCGTACGCGCCCCGGCTCGGCGGTCTGATCCCGACGCTGGAGATCATCCTGGACGCGGTGGACAGCACCTCCCGGGAGACCGGGCTCGGCATCCGGGTCCTGGTCGCTGCCAACCGCATGAAGCACCCGCTGGACGCCCGTACGCTGGCCCGGCTCGCGGTGCGCTACGCGGACCGGGGCGTGGTGGGCTTCGGTCTGTCGAACGACGAGCGCCGAGGCATGGCGCGGGACTTCGACCGGGCCTTCCACATCGCGCGCGAGGGCGGCCTGCTGTCCGCCCCGCACGGCGGCGAGCTGACCGGTCCGGCCTCGGTGCGCGACTGCCTGGACGATCTGAACGCGGGCCGGATCGG
The DNA here is from genome assembly GCF_009650765.1 of Streptomyces sp. SUK 48. Classification (NCBI taxonomy): domain Bacteria; kingdom Bacillati; phylum Actinomycetota; class Actinomycetes; order Kitasatosporales; family Streptomycetaceae; genus Streptomyces; species Streptomyces sp. SUK 48. The sequence continues at coordinate 3,556,018 of NZ_CP045740.1, forward strand.
GCACGGGGTGCGCGCGGCGGAGGACCCCCGGCTGCTGAAGCGGCTGGCCGACCGCCAGGTGACCTGCGAGGTGTGCCCGGCGTCCAATGTGGCCCTCGGTGTCTACGAGAAGCCCGAGGACGTGCCGCTGCGCACCTTCTTCGACGCGGGCGTCCCGATGGCCCTGGGCGCCGACGACCCGCTGCTGTTCGGCTCCCGGCTCGCCGCCCAGTACGAGATCGCCCGCCATGTCCATGGCTTCACCGACCCCGAACTCGCCGAACTGGCCCGCCAGTCCATCCGCGGCTCGGCCGCCCCGGAGGACGCCAAGGCCCGGCTGCTGGCGGGCGTGGACGCCTGGCTGACGAACTAGGGCCTGTCGGGGCTCAGAGACCGACGCCCACCATGACCGGCTCGTTGACCAGGGTGACCCCGAAGGCCGCGCGCACCCCGGCGACGACCTCGCGGGCCAGGGTGAGGAGGTCCTCGGTGGTGGCCTCGCCGCGGTTGGTGAGGGCGAGGGTGTGCTTGGTGGAGATGCGGGCGGGGCCGGTGCCGTAGCCCTTGGTGTAGCCGGCCTTGTCGATCAGCCAGGCCGCGGACGTCTTCCTGCGGCCCTCGCCGGCCGGGTACGCGGGCGGCTCGACGCCGTCGCCCAGCCGCTCGCGCACCCGCTCCCGGAACGCGGCGAACTGCTCCTCGGTGAGGATCGGGTTGGTGAAGAAGGAGCCGGCCGACCAGGTGTCGTGGTCGGCGGCGTCGAGCACCATGCCCTTGCCGGCCCGCAGCGTCAGCACGGTCTCGCGGGCCCTGGCCAGCGGCACCCGGTCCCCCGGCTCGACCCCGAGTACCCGGGCCGTCTCGGCGTACTTGACCGGCGCGGACATCCCGCCCGCGTCCTCCAGCTCGAACCGCACGCGCAGCACGACATAGCGCTCGGGGTCGGCCTTGAAGCGGCTGTGGCGGTACGAGAAGTCGCACTCCTCGTTGGTCAGCGCGACCGTCTCACCGGCGCGCCGGTCGTAGGCGATCACCTCGGAGATGGTCGCGGAGACCTCCTGGCCGTACGCCCCCACGTTCTGGATCGGCGTGGCGCCCGCGGATCCGGGGATGCCGGCCAGGCACTCGATGCCGCAGAGCCCGGCCTCGACGCTGCGCGCGACGGCGTCGGTCCATACTTCCCCGGCCGCCAGCTCCAGGGTGGTCCCCCGCAGCTCGACGCCCCGGGTGGCGATGCGCAGGGCGGTCCCCTCGAATCCCTTGTCCCCGATGACGAGGTTCGACCCGCCGCCGACGATCAGCAGCGGGGTCCCGTCGTCGTCCGCCTCCCGGACGGCGTCGATCACCTCGGCGTCCGTCTCGGCGGTCACCAGGCGCAGCGCGGGACCGCCCAGGCGGAACGTGGTCAGCGGGGCAAGGGGGGCGTCGTGGAGTACGTGCACGGGGGCAAGACTACGAGACGGCTCCGACAGCGCTGCCCGCCGTCGGAGCCGTCGTCGTACGGGAGGTCAGCCGGAGGTGGGTTCCAGGGCCGGTGCGGAGGAGGTCTCGGGCAGGGGCTTCGGGCCGGTGGTGCGGGCCCGGCCCGGGATGGCGAGGCTCGCCAGGGCCGCGACGGCGACCACGGCGGCGCCGGTGACCAGGGCGGGGCGCAGGCCGTCCACGAAGGACTGGGCGGAGGTGTAGCCGCCGTACGCGGAGAAGATCGAGGACATGACGGCGATGCCGAGCGCGCCGCCGACCTCGCGCAGGGCGTTGTTCGCGCCGGAGGCGATGCCCTGCTCGTGCGGGCGGACGCTGGACATCACGAGGTTGGCGGCCGGGGCGAAGTAGAGGGCCATGCCGATGCCGCTGAGGATCAGGGCGGGCAGCTGGACCCCGTAGGAGGCGTGGGCGGTGACGACGCAGGCCATGTACCCGAGGCCGGCGGCCTGGAGGAGGAGGCCCGCGGCGACGACCGGGCGCCCGCCCACGCGGTCGGAGAGGAATCCCGCTATGGGCGCGACGATCATCGGCATACCGGTCCAGGGCAGCATCCGCAGCCCCGCCTCGGTGGGCGAGTAGCCGAGGACGCCCTGCATGTACTGGCTGAGCAGGAAGATCGAGCCGAACATGCCGACGAACATCAGCATGCTCGCCGCGTTGATCCCGGAGAAGGCGCGGGAGCGGAACAGGCGCATCGGCAGCATGGGGTTGGCCGCGCGGGAGCCGTAGACCACGAAGGCGAGCAGGAGTGCGCCGCCGGCCGACAGGGCGGTCAGGACCACCGGGTCCGTCCAGCCGTCGGAGGGGCCGCGGACCAGGCCGTAGACGATCCCGAAGAGGCCGCCGCTGGCGAGCAGGGTGCCGGGGACGTCCAGGCGGGCGCCGGCGCCGTAGGACTCGGCGAGGCGGAAGCGGGCGAAGGGCAGTGCGATCAGGCCGAGCGGAACGTTCAGCCAGAAGATCCAGTGCCAGGACACGTGTTCGGTGAGGCTGCCGCCGATGAGCGGGCCGGAGGCGACGGCGAGGCCGTTGACGGCGCCCCAGATGCCGTACATGGTCCCGCGCTTGGCGGCGGGCACGGCCGCCGTCAGCAGGGTCAGCGTCAGCGGCATCATCACGGCCGCGCCCACGCCCTGCACCGCGCGGGCGGCGATCAGGGAGTCGATGCCGGGGGCCATCGCCGCGGCGGCGGAGGCGCCGGTGAAGACCGTGAGCCCGGCGATGAACAGCCGCCTGCGCCCGAACCGGTCGCCGAGCGCGGCGCCGAACATCAGCAGGCAGGCGAAGGTGAGCGTGTAGGCGCTCACCGTCCACTCCAGGTCGTCCAGCGCCCCGCCGAGGTCCTTGCGGATGGCGGGCAGGGCGGTGGTGACGACGAGGTTGTCCAGGGCCGCCATGAAACCGGCGACGCTGGTGACGAGGAGGGCCCAGACGGCGCTCCGACGGGTCTGCCGGGCCTCGTGGGCCTGATCGGTCTGCTGTGACATCGCTCCCCCGGGGAAATGAGTTCCCAGTTTCGAGTTTGGTTAGTAATCGATGACTAACTTTTACGCACACGCGTGCGCCCCTGGGCGCACCGTGCCCCTCCCGCGGGCCGGGGCTACGCGTCCGACCCGCCCGTCCCTCGTTCGAACGGGATCGTGTCCAGGTTGTCCCACACGCGGTGCTCGCGCGGGAAGCCCATGGCCACCAGGCAGTTGATGAGCATTCCGTAGGCCATGAACTCGGTCGTGTCCTTCACACACGTGCCGAGCGGCAGATCGACCGCGTCCCACAGCCGCATCCAGCCGGCCCGTACGGCCTCGCCGAACTCCCGGTCGCCCTCTTGCTCGGCGGCGGCGACGGCCAGGTACATCTGCATCTGCATCATCAGCAGCGCGGGCTGCTCGGCGATCGCCGTGGTGTAGGCCCCCGCCATGGCGTGCAGGGCCTCTTCCCCCTCCAGGCCCTCGGTCGCCTCGCGGAACATGCGGATGGTGTCCTCCACGCAGCGTTCGGCCGCCGCGAGGAAGATCGCCCGCTTGCCCGGGAAGAGCCGGAAGAGGTACGGCTGCGACACGCCGACCCGCTTGGCGATGGCCTCGGTGGAGGTGCCGTAGTAGCCACCCCTGCCGAACTCCTCCATCGCCGCGCGGACGACGCTCTCGCGCCGCTCTTCTGCACTCATCCTGGCCATGGGCGGTAAGTTAGTACTCAATTACTAACGGACGCAAGCGGCCCCAGGTGCGAGAAGCCCTGGGCACGAGAAGCCCTGGGTACGCGCAAGGGGCGCCTCCCCTGTGGGAGGACGCCCCTTACATACCGTCAGGCGAGCCGTACGACCGCCCGCGACATCCCCAGCACCTTCTGGCCGGCGCTGGTCGCGGTGAGGTCCACCCGGACCGTGTTGTCGTCCAGCTTGGCCGCGACCTTGGCACTGACCTCGATCAGGGCGCCCTGGTCGTCGTTGGGCACGACGACCGGCCTGGTGAAGCGGACGCCGTACTCCACGACCGCGGCCGGGTCGCCGAGCCAGTCGGTGACCACGCGGATCGCCTCGGCCATGGTGAACATGCCGTGCGCGATGACGTCCGGCAGCCCCACCTCCTTGGCGAACTTCTCGTTCCAGTGGATGGGGTTGAAGTCACCGGAGGCACCCGCGTAGCGCACGAGCGTGGCGCGCGTCACGGGGAAGGTCTGCGCCGGGAGTTCGGTGCCGACCTCGACATCGTCGTAGCCGATCTTCGCCGTCATCAGCTGCTCAAACCTCCTCGGCCGCGCGGGCCACGAGCTTGGTCCAGGCGGTCACGACGTGCTCGCCCGCCTCGTCGTGCACCTCACCGCGGATGTCCACGATGTCGTTGCCCGCGAGGGACTTGATCGCCTCGATGGTGGAGGTGACCGTGAGCCGGTCGCCGGCGCGGACCGGGCGGCGGTAGGCGAACTTCTGGTCGCCGTGCACGACCCGGTCGTAGTCCAGGCCGAGCTGCGGGTCCTCGATCACCTGGCCTGCGGCGCGGAACGTGATCGAGAACACGAAGGTCGGGGGGGCGATCACATCGGGGTGCCCGAGCGCCTTGGCGGCCTCGGGGTCCGTGAACGCCGGGTTGGTCTCCCCCACGGCCTCGGCGAACTCGCGGATCTTCTCCCGGCCCACCTCGTAGGGCGCGGTGGGCGGGTAGGTCCGTCCCACGAAGGACTGGTCGAGCGCCATGGCCCGGCACCTCCTGATGTCTGGATGTGAGGGTCCCAAACTAGCCGGGGCCCGGAGCCGGCCGGAGGCCCGACCGTGAAAACGCCGCGAGGCCGCCCCCTCGAAAGGGGACGGCCTCGCGGACGAGCCTATTTATCGCGTTTCGCGATGCGCGGTGTGCGCATTGCAACGCGGGCAGTGCTTCTTCATCTCCAGTCGATCCGGGTTGTTACGCCGGTTCTTCTTGGTGATGTAGTTCCGCTCCTTGCACTCCACGCAGGCCAGCGTGATCTTCGGGCGGACGTCGGTGGCAGCCACGTGAGTGCTCCTAAGACGAACGGATGGGCTTATTCAACGCAAGAAAGAGTAGCCGATTGAAGGACCGACCCCACAATCGGCTACTGTCAGTAGCGGTGACCGGACTTGAACCGGTGACACAGCGATTATGAGCCGCTTGCTCTACCGACTGAGCTACACCGCTTTGATGAGATCGGATCCCGTCTCGCGACGGGAACCTCTCACACCAGAGCCCCAAAACGGAATCGAACCGTTGACCTTCTCCTTACCATGGAGACGCTCTGCCGACTGAGCTATTGGGGCGAGCGATGAAGACATTACACGGTCCGCCGCCGTTCACCCAAATCCATATCCACGCAGGGCCGGGACGCCTGTCGACGGGCCTGACGGGCGGGACTCCGGGGGCCGCGCGGGGCGGCTGTGAGGCGCTCGGGCGGGGGTCGTGAACGGGCGGGCGGGGCCGCGGAAGGGTGCGCGGGGGCGGGGCGTTGGGGCGGGTGCGCGCGGTGGCGCGGGGGCGGGGCGTTGGGGCGGGTGCGCGCGGTGGCGCGGCGACGGTGGTGCGGCGAAGCGGAACGAGGCGGCGGGTCGGGGAGGCGGTGGATCAGGTGGATCGGGCCCGAGGGTTCGTCACGGAGAGTTGCCGTCGCGGGGACCGCGGCCGACTCTGAACGCGGGCGGGACCCGCGCGCCCCCGGGGCCACAGGGAGCGTCGACGCCTGCGCACCCCCCGTGAACCACGCCGGTACGACTATTCCGCTCCTCCGCGACCTGTGCCGTTCGTCACCCTAGGCTCGACACGCCCTGTGTGATCTTGGGGCGCCCCGAGCCCCCGGTCGCCGGTCACACCGCGTCACAGGCCCCATGCCCTCCCCCGACCTTGGAGCGCGATGCCCGACAGCCAGCCGCAGCCGCACCTGCCGTCGAACTCGCCGAATCCGTCGGCCGGTCTGCTGCTGTGCGGAGCGCGGCTGACCGACGGCCGGACCGTGGACGTACGGCTGGGCGGCGGCCGGATCGAGGCCGTGGGCACCGCGGGCAGCCTGGCGCAGGGGCCGGCCCGCGCGGGCGCCCAGCGGGTGGACCTCACCGGCTATCTGCTGCTGCCCGCCCCGGCGGAGCCGCACGCGCACGGCGACACCGCCCTGTCCGCCGAGGGGCCGGGCCCGGCCTCCTGTGCCCCCGAGGACGTCCGGCGCCGGGCCACGGAGGCGACGCTGCTCCAGCTGGGGCACGGGGCGACCGCCGTACGGGCGCACGTCCGCGTGGGCGATGTACAGGGCCTCGGCGCGCTGAACGCCGTGCTCCAGGCCCGGCGGGCGCTGCGGGGGCTCGCGGAGCTGACCGCGGTGGCGATGCCCCGGCTGCTGACCGGGATGGCCGGGGCGGACGGGCTCGCGATGCTGCGGGACGCGGCGAAGATGGGCGCCGCGGCGGTGGGCGGCTGCCCGGACCTGGACCCGGATCCCACGGGGTACGTGGAGGCGGTCCTGGAGGTGGCCGCGGAGCACGGCCTGCCGGTGGACCTGCACACGGACGCCGCCGACCCGGCCCGGCTGTCCCGGCTCGCGGCGATGGCGGGTGGTCTGCGCCCCGGCGTGACGATCGGCCCGTGTGCCGGTCTCGCGCGCCTGCCCGCCGACGCGGCCTCCCGCGCCGCCGACCAGCTCGCGGCGGCCGGGGTGACGGTCGTCTGCCTGCCCCAGGGCGGCTGCGGCGGCACCGACCGGCGGGGCACGGCCCCGGTACGGCTGCTGCGCGCGGCCGGGGTGCGGACGGCGGCCGGCAGCGGCGCGCTGCGGGACGTGTCGAACCCCGTGGGCCGCGGCGACCCCCTGGAGGCCGCCTACCTGCTGGCCTCCGCCCACGGTCTGGGCTCCGAGGACGCGTACGACGCCGTGAGCGCGACGGCACGCGCCGCGCTGGGCCTCCCCCGGGTCCGGGTGGAGGCGGGGTTCCCGGCCGAGCTCCTGGCCGTGCGCGGCGACCATCTGCCGGGCGCGCTCTCCCTGGCGTACAGCCGGATCGTGATCCACCGCGCCCGGGTGGTGGCCCGGACGAGCGCGGTGCGGGAGTACTGCAACTCGGCGGCGGCCGCGGAGCCGGGACTGCCGCGGCAGGGGCGGGGCGAGGTGCCGTAGCGCCGCCCGCGGTTCGGGTGCCCGGGGTCAACCCGTGCGGCAGACGGGGATGTCCGGGCGTACGGTCTAAAGCATGCGCATTGTCATCGCTGGTGGTCACGGTCAGATCGCGCTGCGGCTGGAACGGCTGCTCGCCGCGCGTGGGTACGAGGTCGCGGGGATCATCCGCAGGCCGGAACAGAGCGACGATCTGCGGTCGGCCGGGGCCGAGCCGGTGGTGCTGGATCTGGAGTCCGCCTCGGTGGAGGACGTCACGGAGCTGCTGCGGGGCGCGGACGCGGCGGTGTTCGCGGCGGGCGCGGGTCCGGGCAGCGGTACGGACCGCAAGGAGACGGTGGACAGGGGCGCGGCCGTGCTGTTCGCGGACGCGGCCGTGCGCGCGGGCGTACGCCGGTTCGTGGTGGTGTCCTCGATGGGCGCGAACCCCGCGCACCAGGGGGACGAGGTGTTTGACGCCTATCTGCGCGCAAAGGGCGAGGCCGACGCGTACGTCACCCGTCAGAAGGACCTGGACTGGACGATCCTGCGGCCCGGATCGCTGACCAATGACGCCGGCACCGGCCTGGTCCGCCTGGAGGCGCACACCGGGCGCGGCATGATCCCGCGGGACGATGTGGCCGCCGTACTCGCGGAGCTGGTGGACACCTCGGCGACGGCCGGTCTGACGCTGGAACTGACGGGCGGTTCGACGCCGGTGTCGGTCGCGGTGAAGTCGGTGGCGGGGAACTGACCTCTGGGCGGCGGGAGTTGAGCGCGCCTCAGAACAGCGGCAGCTGACCGGGAAAGTCGGGGACGACGTATCCGTCCAACGTCGGCTGCGCCGCGCCGAGTTGCGCCTGCCGCCGGGACCCCTCGCAGGAGACGAGTCGCGCGCCCTCCCGGGCCGCGGGCGGATCGTGCCGCGCGAAGCGGCCCGCCACGACGGCGATCTCGCGGTGGCATACGGGGCAGGTTCTGCGGCGGGAGGACATACCGACAGTGTGCCCGCTCCGGGTGTGCCGGTGGTCGGGAGTGCTGGTGGTCGGGGCTGGTGGTCGGGTGTGCCGGTGCGCGGCGGTCGGGTGTGTCGGCGGTCGCGCCCGCTTCAGGTGCGCGACCGTGTCTCCCAGCACTCGGGGCCGATCCCGCGCCAGTCGATCAGCGGCGAGTCCGCGACCTGCTCCGGCTCGATCTCCAGGCCGGCCCGCCGCAGGAACTCCACCAGGTCCCGCACGTTGTGCGCCAGCCCCAGGATCTCCCCGTCCACCCGGACCCGCCGCCCACCGCTGGGTGAGGGCAGCTGGACGACGATGGGTCGTTTCCCGGCCATGGCTCCAGCATCGTCCGGCCCGGGATCCGCCGCACCCGCACCGGGCTCGGGCCCCGGTTCCGGTCCCGATTGCGCTCCTGGTGCCGGTTCTGGCTCTGGTTCCGCCGATCGATATTCGCTCACCCGTTCGATTCTAGTGGTAGATCCCGGGCCGTGCCGCGAAGTGATGCCGCGGGCGGGCGACCTGCCGTGCGTGTTCCGCCGTCGACCAGTACGACAACCACCACCGCAGACTCGGCCACGACATCGACTGGCGCTGACCAAACGGGACCCGACAACGAGAAACCCCCTCTGATCAAGTAATCAACTCGATCAGAGGGGGTTTCTTTTACTGTGGCGGCGCCAGGATTCGAACCTGGGAAGGCTGAGCCGGCAGATTTACAGCGGGCTCCGTCCACCATGCGTGGCCTGCGCCTCTTCCCTCGCCTGCCGTGGCTGGGGGACGTATGGGGGAATAGGGCTGGGTGTTTCGGGTTCTTCGTCGGCCGCCGCCCTCCCGGCCGGTGTCCGATAGGCGGGCACCGGCAGGGAGAGTGCCTCTGCGCTTTAGCCTTCGCCGCCGCCTCACTCGGCGTCGGACTCGCGGCCCGCGTCTATTGGCTTTCGGCTCTGGCCATCCCCGACAAGGTCTGCGTCATTAGACGGTTCGGCATCCTTGCCACCATCGTTCTCGTCAGGGCTGCCCCCAGAGCCGAACTGCCCGGTGACGAAGACACCAACGACTGCGGCCACGTCAATGCCGGCTGCGGCGACAGCCCATCCGGCATGCCCCAAGTAGGCGAGATACGCCGCCAACGCCGTCATGATCGCCAAGGCGACCAGGCCGAAAACCTGCCCCGCGCGCGCCACTCGGTACGCTTGACGCAAGTCGGTGCGCTCCACCTCATGGCGGTGCCTTTGCTCATTCTCAGCCATACTGACTATCCGGTCAGCGAGACCTGGCAGAGCCTCCTCATAGCCGGCCAACATCTCAGGCGGTGGCAGAGGCCCTCGAAGCGTGAGTTCACGACGCACCACACGCATAGACCGCTGGATGTCAGCCAATGGCTCCACAACGCGGGGGTCTGCAATCTGCTGGACCTCTGCCACGTCCGAAGAGTCGGGGGCACGCTCTAGGTGACTGCCTACTGAGCGCGAGCTGTCTCCATCGCTCGCCTCAGGTCGCTCCCCACTTTGGTCCACTCTGTCCCCTGTCCGGCCTTGCGCCCCAGCTTCCGCAGGGCGTGGTACGTCCCTGCCCCCCTCAGGTCCAGAACGGAGCCAGCGCCAACAAGGGCGGACGTCAACCGTCGGCTTCGCTTAGCCATGCTGATCTCCCACCTCGGATGCACTGAGTATCTACATTGAGGTTACTGACGTCCAGCGCCTTGGCTAGTGGGCTTGCGGACACAGTTAGAGAGGGACGTTTGTCCAGGTCAGCCATGCGTGACTGCGGTATCGGTTGCGCGTCTTCGGGATGAAGCCCTTCCGTCAGCGAGCATGACAGGCAGTCTGCACACCTACCCGGTGCACCATGAGACTGGGGCGTGATCTTCGAGGCTCGCACCAAAGTGGCTACGCAAAGCCGCAGGCCCGACCGCCCCCGCCGCGACATGCCCCTCTCGAACGGCATGTGGCTGATCTCTGTGAATCCGGCACCGGTTCGAGGCAGGAGCAAAGGCCCGCGGGGCTCAGTCGCGCAGTACCAGTAGATGTTGTCCACTGCGATGGGAGCACCACAACGGTTTTCAAGACCATCCCGCTTCGCTGGGTGCGACCACTCCTGACCTGCCCTTACGTCTCTGCCCAACGCCCCGCTTGCTTCATCTTGGCCGGAGGTTGGCCGCAGGGGGTGGCCACTGCCGTCAGTCAGCGCTTGCCCCCGCTGAAACGGCGGGTGCCCGTCCCACGGCTAGCAGATGCGAACTGGCGGCGAGCAACTCCGGGTATGGCTCGGCCATACGGGCTGCCTCCATAGCCGATGCGATCAGTTCATCCGTGGGCCCCTCACCCGGCTGCTGCTCGGCTGCCTTCACGAGTGACCACGCCGGGCCCTCGATCCCAAAGACCTGCACATCAGTCAGCCCGGACTCCACCAGCTCCGAGACCAGTTCCTCCGCCTTGTGGAAGTAAGACAGGGTGAACCCACGCACACCGTCATAGACAGCCGTCTCAAGAATCCTGGAGACGGAGTCACGGATTCGCTCCTTGTGGAGCTGGGCGTACGTCACATGCTCAAAGAGCGAGGCGTAACGGTTGATGGCCGCCGCTGCGACCAGCCCACCCGGCTTGACCACGCGATGCGCTTCCGCCAGCGCGGTACGCCGGTCCTCGCGGTCGGGCAGGTGATACAGCGGCCCAAAAAGCTGCACGACGTCAAAACTGCCGTCCGGCTCGTTCAGATCGCGGGCGTCTCCCACGATCGCTGAACACACGGCTGACGCGTGCTCGACATGCCGGGGAACCGGGTCTACCAGTGTCACGTCATAGCCGTCCTCCACCAACCATTCGGCGTGAATCCCGGTCCCTCCACCCACATCGAGCACACGAGCTGGCGCAGGGGGCAGAAACCGTCGTAGGAGCTCTTGAGTCCTGACCAGCTCCATCCGCCCGTCTGCCGAGGTGCGCAGGCGACTGTCCTCGTTCGCTGTCTCGCCATAGAACCGCATCACGGAGGGAGCCAATTCGAGATTCGACATGCCCGCAGTATCGTGTGTACCGGTGGACCAGTCCAGCGCGCGAAGTGGGAGAAGCCATGGCTGTTCTGAAATACGAGGAGATCGCTGAGTCGCTTCGGACTCGCATCGCCGCAGGTGAATTCGCCCCTGGCGAGACCATCCCGTCCGGCCGAGACTTGGCCGAACAGTGGGATGTGTCACGGGCCACCGCCATCAAAGCCGTCGACGTTCTCCGCAACGACGGCGTAGTCGTGGCCAAACAGGGGACCGGCTTCGTTGTCACGGAGACCCCCGTGGCACGCCCTGCCGGCGCCCGTCGAGCCGGATCGGCCCGCATCTTGGGTGGGATGCCGTTCTTGCGGGTCGGCACGCCCGACTGGGCCGAACCTCCCGTGCGTGTCGCCAACGCCCTCGGGCTAGCCCCGGGGACCCCGGCGCTCCGCCGTGTCCGCATCCTCCAACTTCCGGACGGAAGCCCGAACAGCTGCGTGGAAGCCTGGTTCCCGCCCGAGATCACAGAGGCGGCCCCCCGCCTGTCCGACACCGCCCCGATCGCCGAGGGCACGACACGCTACGTCCGCCGCCAGACCGGACGGTTCCCGGTGGAAGGGGTGGATGTCACTACCGTACGCCTGGCCACCGACGTGGAGGCCGAGCGATTGCGGGTCGCCGAGGGGAGCGCAGTAGCGGTCCTCCTTCACACGGCACATGACCAGGAAGGGCGCCCGCTGGTCTGCGAGGAGGGAGTCACACCTGCCTCACTCTTCGAGCAGGTGGACACGTATGCGATGTAGACGAGGGGCCAAACAAGGCTGGACCGGTCCGCCGGTCCAGCTTTTTTGATGCCCTGCTGAGCGCGCTGAGCTGCACAATCGGCCTACAGGGCCCCATCAATCCCAAACTCACTACTTGACTGGACCGGTCCACCGGTCCAGTCTGTAGATGCAACGCCGCACCGCCTGAGGGCGGAGCGGTTCTGATTCGGGATTGCCCGTTCGGAAGGCGCGGCTCAGGCCGCGCGCGCCGCAGGCCCTGAGTTGGTCGTTGCTTGAGAACTGCATAGGTGGGCCCCGTCTCCCCGAGTGGAAAAGACGGACTGCGCGGCATAGGGCCGCGCTCCCTGATCCCTGCGTTTTGAGGGAGGTCGGTCATGGACCGACGACATACCAAGGCGCCCCGGCACGCGGACCAGTCGGCGGCGCCCTTCCTGCTCTGGTCCGCTTCCTGGCTTCGCGGCGTCTGGCGCTGCGGCCGGCTGCCTCTCCCTCCCGTCCGATCAGGCCGACGTGCCGCAGGTCGTACGGGAGGGAGTGCGGGGAGTCGGAAATTCCGGTGCTCCATTCCGAAGGGGGTTGCTCATGTGGGAGAGCCTGATCGCGGTGGCGGGGACGCTGCTCGGGTCCGTGACCATGTACATGCTTCAGCAGCGGGGGACGGACCGGTCGGCGCTGCGGCGTGACCGCCTGGCGGCCGTGACCGCGTTGACGGTGGCGCTGGCCGACCATCGCCGCGCGATGTGGGTCCGTGAGGACCTGCGCCTCATGGGTGCGAACGCCGGCTACGAGGCGGCGCGGGCGGAGAGCCACGCGACACGGAGCGCGATCACCGCCCCTCTGACCACCCTGTCCATCCTCCTTCCGGGGCTCGCCCGGGTCGCGGAGGACGCGGCGACAGCCACCTACGGTCTGCGCGGCGCCGAGTCTCCTGAGGCTCTGAACGGGGCCCGGGAGGCGGCCATCGCCGCGTGCGAGCGGCTGACCCGCGAAGCCTCCAAGCTCTTCTGACCCGCCCCGCACCACCTGCCCCGGCCCCGCTCTTCGGCGGGGTCGCGATGACGCCGGATCGAATCCGGCCCGGGGCACCGGCCGCCTCCCTGCGGCCCGCCGCACCACACCGTGCGGCCTCTTCCCCCATCAACGGCGCGCACCCCCCGGAGGGCAATCCGAGGGGTGCTGTTCGGGCCGTTCCACCTGCAAGGGAGACCACGACCCAATGGACCAGATTACTGTTCGGGACGCGGTGACCGCGTTCGCCGACTTCATGGAACCGACCAGCGCGGAGCTGGACGCGATCGAGCAGGAGATCCCGCTGATCCTGGCGGACGTCGACCTGCTCGACGCGCAGATCATCACCCTCGACCGCACTCCGAGCGAGCTGGACGCCCGCCGTATCCGCCGGGCCCGTCGCCGAGTGCTGGCGGAGCGGGCGGCGCTGGCGACCCGCACCGCCGCCGCGGCGAGCCTGCCCGGGGGTGCCGCATGAGCGCCACGACCGGACAGAGCCTGGTGGCCGCGCACGCCGAGGTGAAGTCGGAGATCTCGCGGACCGACGGCAAGACCAGTCTCCTGCTGGCCTTCGTCGGCGCGATCCTGGCCGGCGCGTGGAGCGTCGGCCACGGCCTCCACCTCACCGTGCCCGCCCGCGTCGCCGGCGGCGCCGGTATGGGCCTGCTGCTCGTGGCGGCCGGACTGCTGCTGTGGTCGGTCCGCCCCCACCTGAGCGGCCGCCACGGCTTCCCGCTGTGGGCCACCCTCACCCCCGAGCAGATCACCGACACCCTCGCCCAGAACCTCGCGGCCGACGTCGCGGGGCTGTCCCGGCTCGCGGTCGCCAAGTTCACCAGCCTGCGCCGCGCGGTCGATCTCACCCTCACCGGCGGCGCCCTCCTCGTCCTCGCCGCCCTGCTCACAATCGGGGGTGCGGCATGAGCGAGCCGGTACGGATCGACTCCCTGCCGGAGCCGGTCGTGTCCCTGCTGCGGGCGGTGCACGATGCGCTGGACCTGCCCCTGCCGGGACTGACCGACGCCGACGAACGCGCCTACCACGTGCTCATGCACGACAGGGCGAGCCGCGCACGGATCGTCCTGGCCGGCGTCCTGGCCGACCGCCACGACCTGGGTCCCGCTGACGCCATGCTGCGCGAGTGGACGGCCGGTGCGCCGGTCACCTACACCCCCTGGATCGATCGCGGGGGTGCGGTGTGAAGGCCAAGACCGCACTGCCCGCCGTCGCGATGACGGCGGTGTCCATGGTCCTCACCCTGGCCGTGGTCATGCTGTGGCTGGGCGCGGCGGTGCCGTGGCCGGTCGCGCTGGTCGTCGGTCTCGGGATCGACGGGGGCTGGCTGGCCACCCTCGCCTACGAGCGCCGCCTCGCCGCGCAGGGCGACCACAGCACCCCGGTGACCGCCGTCGGATGGGGCTTCGGCGCGGTCGCCTCCGGCGTCCTCGTCGTCCACGCGCTCACCGCCGACACACACTCTGGTGCGTGGCTGGCCGTGTCCTGGTTCCCGGTCGCCGCCAAGGGCCTGTGGCTGGTCCACGGCCTGTGGGAGCGCACCGCCCTCACCCCGGCCGCACTCGAATCGATCCGCGGTATCCAGCAGCGGGCCCGGGACGAGGCCGCGCTGAAGCGTGCCCGTCTGCGGGCCGAAGCCGGGACCGAACAGACCCGGCTCACCGCGGTCACCGTGGCCGGCGCCCGTGTCGCCCGGGTGCGTGCTGTGACCGCGAAGAAGCTGTCCAAGGCATGGTCGGAACTGGAAGGCGCCCACCAGGGCAAGGACACCGCCCGCGCGCTGACCGACACCGCCCACGGATGGGCCCTGCCCGCCTGGTCCACCCCGCCCGCCTCGATCGAGAGCACCGGGACGGATGCGGAGGAATCGACCGAGAACGGTCGAGAACGGTCTATGGCTGACCTGCGGGAATCGACCCCGGCCACGGTCACCGTTTCCCGGCTGGTCGTGCCCGATCCCGTGCCGTTCGATCTGGGCAAGCAGACCACCCTGCTCAAGCCGATCGCGCCGCCGTCTCCGGTCGTGCGGCCGGTGCCGATCGAGGCGGCTCCCGCCCGGTCGTCGGCGGCCGAGTCGACCCGATCCCGCCGGGTGACCGGCCGGGTCCCGGAAGTGGCGAAGACGCCACGCACTCGCCGTACCCCGGAGCAGTTGATGACCCAGGCCCGGAAGGCGACCACGGGTTGGGAGGACGCGCAGATCACGGCCGAGGGCCTGCGCCGTGCGCTGCGCACGTCACCGGCGAACGCGCGGATGCTGCGTGACGCGCTGCTCGCCGAGCGGGCCGCGTGATGGCCGCGCTTCCGGTGTTCCGGTGGCGGCTCGCCCCGGACGGCTACGCCACCCGCCGACAGCTCCGCGCCCGCGGGCTGCGGCCCGGTGGCCAGTCGGTGGCCGCCCAGTTGGAGCGCCCGCGCCGTCGGCGCGGGCCGCTGGTCGCCTACCTCTACCGCGTCGACCTCGCCCAGCCCGTGCGGCCCATGACCGAGGCCCGGTGGGCGGCCCTGGCCAAGGCCAACCGCGCCCGCCGCATGTGCCCGGCCTGCGGCCGTGACGCCGGCTACGTCATCCCCGCCTCGCTCGGCGCGTGCGTGCCCTGTGCCTTCCCCGACCCCCAAGCTCTGAGGAGTGCCTGACATGGGCAAGCCCGATACCCGCCGTCTGGACAAGGCGATCCGCGAGGCGGAGCGCAAGCTTGAGGCGGTCCGTAACCGGGAGGTGTGGCCGCTGGACGGGCGCGAGCGGCGCGCTGTGCTCGGCGCGGTCGCTTCCGGCGCCTACAGCCTGCACCGTGGCAACGGCACCGCCCGCGCCGACCGGACCTTGGACAGCACGTGGCAGAGCGCCGAGACCCGCCTCGTCGCCGAGATCACCGCGCTTCAGGTCGAGCGTCAGCGCGTCGTGAACGAGGCCGCCGCCGACCGCGCGGCGAAGAAGTCCTCCGGGTGGTGGTGAGCGTGGACCCCAACGACACGCCTCCCGGCGAGTGCCCGCAGTGCTGGCGGCACGCCTACGACTCCCGCAACGCCCACCGCCACCTGGGCCCGCGTGAGGACTGCCCGGAGTGCGTGGACCACATGGTCAACGGCTGCCCCTACATCGTGCCCAAGAAGCAGTCCCGGTGGTGGTAGCCGCCCGCCCCGGCGCGTGACCCGCCCACACCACCGCCCCGGGGTGGCCGCCCCTGCCACGGACCCGGCCACCCCGGCACCCCCCTCAACTTCCCGCCCCCCCTTTTGGGGCAGTCAGGAGTCTGCCGTCATGAGCGGCACCGTCGTACCCCTGCACAAGGAACCCACCCCCGACCCTGAGCCCGAGGCCGGTCCGGTGACCGAGCTGACCGTGGTCCCCGACCCGCCCGCCGCGCCCCCGGTGCCGCTGTGGGTGCGCTCCGGTCGCACCGTCCGGGCGGCCGTCACGCACGAGAACACGCGCACGGCCGCCCGCGCCATGGCCCGCCACTCCCTCTACCTGGCCGGCGGGGCGCGGATCGTGGCTCGCCGCACTTGGGACGGCCGCACGGCCGCCCGCTACGAACGCATGCTCCGCGCGGCGGAAGCCGCGGGCAACCACGAGGCCGCCGCCGAGTGGGAAGAGCGCGGCCAGCGCTACCGCGAAGCCCGCCACCGCCGCCGCATGGACCTGCTCCACTCCCCCCTCGACGCGGCCAAGGGCGTCGGGATCAGCGCCGGTATGGGCGTCGGCGGCCTGGTCCTGCTCGGCGTCGCCATGGCCATTGCCACCAAGGACCCCGGCGAGGTGGTCACCCCGCTGATGGCGGTCGTCAGGTTCATCGACCTCATGGTCACCATCGTGCGGGTGGTGTGGGGTCCCGCGATCACCATCGGACCGTTCCTCGCCCTGCTCGCCCTCTGGTCCGTCGGCGCCCACCAGCACGCCGCCCCCAGTGGGCCCTGCCGCCCAACGCCCGCTCCGGTGAGGGCGAACCGATCACACCGTCGATCGTGGTCAAGGCCCTGCGCGACCTCGGCGTGCCCGCGCTGCGTAAGGCCATCACGGAGATGGGCGACGCCGGCGCCTCCATGCTGTCCCCGATCACGATCGCCGGGTGCGGCGTCGAGGTCGACGTGACCCTGCCGTCCGGGGTGTCCACGAACGAGGTGCAGGGCAGGCGCCGCAAGCTCGCCGAGAACCTGTCCCGGCACGAGCACGAGGTGTTCGTCACCATCCCCCAGGCCGCGCGGACGGTCCGGCTGTGGATCGCGGACTCCGGGGCCCTGGACGAGCCGATCGGCCCGTCCCCGCTCACGACCGACGACACCCTGACCGCCAACTACAAGACCGGCAAGGCTCCGTGGGGTCAGGACCTGCGCGGCGACGCCGCCGCCCTGAGCCTGTACCAGCGCCACCTCCTCGTCACCGGCCTGTCCAATCAGGGCAAGACCGCCGCCCTGCGCGCCCTCGCCCTATGGGCGGCGCTGGACCGCACGGTGGAGTTCCGGATCGCGGACCTCAAGGGCGCCGGCGACTGGGCCATGTTCGACGGGATCGCCACCGTGCTCATCCAGGGCCCGGCCGACGAGCAGGTCATCGAGGCCACCGAGATGGTCGAGGGCCTGGTCGAGGAGATGAACCGCCGCATCGAGACCCGCCGCGCCAATCCCGACGCGGTGTTCACCCCGCTCATCGGGCTGGTGGACGAAGCGCAGGTGGCGTTCATGTGCCCGGCCGTGGACGACGACAAGCGCCCCTACGGCGGCTCCAAGGCCACCTCCCGCTACTTCATGGCCGTGCGCAAGGTCCACAACCAGGGCCGCGTGGTCGACGTGCTGATGTGGGAGGGCACCCAGGACCCCACCGACCAGAACCTGCCCAAGCTGGTCCGCGAGGGCGCCCACACCCGCGCCTCCCTCGCCCTGGGCACCGAATCGCAGGCCGTCATGGCACTCGGGGAGAAGGCCGTCAACGGCGGCGCCGCCCCGCACCTTCTGCGCCAGGGACTCGACAAGGGCACCCTCGTCGTCGCCTCCGACGGCATCGAGATCCCCAAGGGCCAGACCTCCATCACCGTGCGCACCCACTTCATCAACGACACGGACGCCAAGGCCATCACCGACCGGGCCAAGGCCCTGCGCGACGGGGTCACCACCCTGCACGGCATCGACCGCGGGGAGGAACGCGACCCGCTTGCCGACATCGCGGCCGCCGTCGGGACCGACGCCCGGGTACGGACGCAGGAGGTCATCACCCGGCTCGCCGGACTCAACCCGCAAGCTTACGGCGGCTGGTCGTTCATCGACCTCAAGCGCGTTCTCGACGGCACCGGCGCCGAGCCCTACAAGTCCGACGGCGTGATGGTCATCAGCCGCGACCGCCTCGCCCGCGCCCTCGCCGACTGCGGCGACACCGGTTCCGCTTCTGCCGCCTGACAGCAGGGACCCGGACCGTGCCGGGTCAGGGAGGCAGGGAGAACTCCCTGAACCCCTCCCTGACTCGCCTCCCTGGCCCTGACCTGCACGAATGATCGTTCAGGGAGGCAGGGAGGCCCGCAGGTCAGCACCCCCGAAACCCCCTCCAGGACGCCCCCGGCAGGGGGTGCCTCCGCCTCCCTGAGCCATGCCCGGAAGGAATTCCGTATGCACTCGCACAACGACCACACCGCGCCCGTCGTGAGGGCCGTCGAGGTCCGTGAGCCCGCCCCCATCGCCCCGGCCGTGGTGGTCCCGGCCCCGCTCGTACCGCTCCAGCCGGACATCGTCCCGGCCACGGCGAGCATCCTCCTGCCGGACGGCCGGATCGTCACCGGCTACACCGCCCCCCACACCCAACCCGAACCCATCGCCGTCAAACCGGCCGTCTGCCGCGCGGCGGTCAACGTCGCCGTCGGCGGCGTCGGGTTCCTCGCCGTCTGCGGCGGACTGCTGATGCTCACCACCTTCATCACCGCCCTGACCGCGCTCATCACCCAGCTCATCACCCTCGCCGCCGTCCTCCTCGGCGGATACGTCGCCGTCCAGGCGCTCACCGCCAAGGGCCACCACAAGGCGGGGACCACGGTGAACATCCGCCGCGCGGTCATCAAGCGCAACCACTTCCACGGCTGAGCGAAGGAGACCGACCGCTGTGATGCGACTCCGCTTGCGGGTCATCGGCTGTCCCCGCCGGGCGTTGGCCCTGCTCGACGCCGCCCGGCCCAACTGTCCCGACTGCCACGGCGAGGGCGGCATCGCCCTCGACTACGGGGACGACACCGGCGAGTACGCCGGCACCCACTGGTACCGCTGCGACTGCTCCACCCCGTGGTGCGTGGTCCTGCTCCCGCTCCCGCGCATGCCCCGTCTGCTGCGCCGCCGCGCCGCCTACCGCGACCCGTGGAACACCGAACCCCCCTTCTAGATGCACCAAGGGCGGCCCCCATGTCTCGCCAAAGTCCGGGGCCGCCCTCGTTCCACCCATCCAACTGAACAGTGGAGGTCACCCAGCATGACCCATCACCGCGCCGTGCCGGAAGACGGCAATGTCAGCCTGTGCACCGGATCGGCCGCGCTGGACCAGGCCGTGGAAGCCGTCACCGGACTGCCCACGGTCGTGGTCGCCGAGAAGGACCCGGCCGCCTCGAACCTGCTGGCCGCACGGCTGCCGCACGCCCGCAACGTCGGTGACATCACGTCGGTCGACTGGCCGGCGCTGGCCGCCACGCTGCCGCGCCCGGCGTCGCTGACCGCCGGATTCCCCTGCCAGGACATCTCCAACGCCGGACCTCGGGGAGGGATCGCCGGTGACCGATCGGGACTGTGGAAAACCGTCGCCCACGCCATTCGCCACCTTCGACCCCGCCTCGTGTTCCTGGAGAACGTCGCCGCCATCCGAAGCCGGGGACTCGACGTCGTCGCGGCCGACCTGGCCGCGATCGGGTATGACGCGCGGTGGATGTGCCTACGAGCTGGAGATCCCGAGGTCGGAGCCTGCCACCGCCGGGACCGCTGGTTCGCCGTCGCGTATCCCGCTGCTGAAGACCCCCACCTCACAGCTCGGCCGGAACGGCGGGCCGCAGCACCCGGACAAACGGCGGGCGGGCGGGCACGGGCCCACGCTGGAGGACGAAGTGGTCTTCTTGCTGCCCCCGACGGACGGCTGACGCTGCTGCCCACCCCGGCCGCAGCCGACGGAACCGGCGGCCCGGGGATCTCCCCGAAACGGCGGGGCGGGATGAACCTGCGCACGGCCGTGACCCTGCTGCCCACCCCGGCGGCACGGGACTGGAAGTCCGGCGCCTCCAACCTGCTGGGGACCAACTCGCGTCCGCTGAACGAGGTGGTCGTCAATCTGCTGCCCACCCCGAAGGCGCCGGACGGGCCGCACGGCGGGCCGAACCAGCGAGACCGGGCCGGGAACTACTACCTGCCCGGCCAGGCCGTCCGCCTGGACGGCCGGTGGGTGGCCACCAACGGCACCGACTACGGGCCCGCCATCCACCGCTGGGAAACCGTCCTCGGCCGCCCCGCACCGGAGCCGACCGAACCGGGCACCAAGGGCAACCGCCGGCTGTCCCCGGCCTTCGTGGAATGGATGATGGGCGCCGATCCCGGCTGGGTCACCGATCCGGGGCTGGGTCTGTCCCGCTCCGACCAGCTCAAGATCCTCGGCAACGGCGTCGTCATCCACCAGGCCATCCACGCCTACCGCGCGCTGCTCGCCACCCTCGCGCCCGAAGCCGCCGACCCCACCCCGGCACAGCTCGCCCTCGACATCGCCTGACCACGCCAAGGGCGGCCCCCGTTCTCGCCAAAGTCCGGGGCCGCCCTCGTTCCACCCGTCCAACTGAACAGTGGAGGTCACCAGCATGACCCATGACGCCCGTCCCGCGCTGCTGAACGCCGCGCTGGACGCCGCCGCACGCGGCTGGCACGTTTTCCCCCTGCGCCCCGGCACCAAGCGGCCCGCACTGCACGGGGAGGCGTCCTGCCCCGGCACCGGCCCGTGCGCGAACGGCCACCTGAAGTGGGAGCAGCGCGCCACCAGCAACCCCGACCGCATCCGCGCCGCCTGGTCCCGGGCGCCGTTCAACGTCGGCATCGCCACCGGCCCCTCCGGGCTGGTCGTGGTCGACCTGGACGTGCCCAAGGACAAGAGCAGTTCGGACGCGCCTGGCGGCGCGGAGACCTTCCTGGCGCTCTGCGAGCGCGCCGGCCACGCCGTCCCCGCCACCTACCGCACCCGGACCGCGAGCGGCGGAACGCACCTGTACTTCACCGCCCCCGCCGGGGCGAGGCTGACCAACACGGCAGGAACTGTTGGTGAGTTGGTGGACACCCGGGCGTGGGGCGGCTACGTCGTCGCCGCGGGCAGCACCACCCCGGCGGGACCGTACGAGGCGCTGTGCGGGCCTGAGACGGCCGCCGTGCCCGGATGGCTGCTGAGCATCCTCCGCCCGGCCCCCAAAGCGCCTCAGGGGCCCTCCGTGGCCGCTACGGGGCAATCCCGCCGATACGCGGACGTAGCACTCACTAACGAGGCGCGGAACGTGGCTTCGGCCCCGTCCGGGGCCCGGAACGCGGTCCTGCTCCGAGCCGCGCGCGCCCTGGGCCGCCTCGTCGCGTGGGGCGACATCCCCCGGCATGTGGTCGAGGACGCTCTTCAGGAGGCGGGGGAGGCGGCCGGACTGCCGACGGCCGAGTGCCGCTCGACCCTCCGCAGCGCTCTGAACTGGTCCATCCGCCACAACCAGACCCGCGGGCGGGCGGCATGAACGCCCCCTCCCGCCCCCCGCTGAAGAGCATCACCCCCACCCCCGACCAGCCCCGCGCCGCCGAGCAGCCCGCGCCCCGTACGGCCGTGGGCGAGCCGAAAGGCGCCGCCCGTCAGGGCGTCCGAACTGCTCTTCTCCCTGACCCGCACCCGACCGGCCACGCCGGCCACGACACCGGGGACCCGACGCCGGAGCGGCCCGGTATCCGGATCTCCGCCCCGCCGGTCTACCGCCACCCCTACGACGGCGCTCGCTGGTCCAAGCGCTACGCCGCCACCCCGACCGCCGCCTACGCCTGCCCCTGCGGCGAGATCCGCACCGCCCAAGGGCAGGACGCCGTAGCCGCCCTGGTCACCGAGTACGCCGCCCACAAGCACTTCTGCACCGGCACACCCGCGCCGGACGCGGAAGGGAGGGCCGCCGCATGAGCGACACCGAGGAACTGCCCGCGCCCTCCAACCCGCTCGCCGTGGCCCGGCGTCTCCTGCCCGACTGGCAGACCGAGGACGGACAGCTCACCCACCGGCGCTGGCGGGCGTCCTGGATGCGGTGGCAGGGCACGTGCTGGCGTGAGATCGATGAAGCCCAGGTCCGCAAGGCCATGTACGAGCGGCTGGAGTACGCCGTCTACCTAGCCCCGACGAAGGACGGTGAGACCGAGGAACGCGACTGGGCGCCCACCAAGCAGAAGATCAGCAACCTGCTCGATGCCCTCGGGTCCATCACCCTGCTGCCGACCGACACCGACACCCCGTCATGGGTCGACCGCGCCGGCGCGAGTACCCCGCTGGACGGGCCGATCGTCGCGTGCGGGAACGGCCTTCTCCGTATCCGCGACCGCGCCCTGCTGCCGCACACCGCCGGGTTCTTCAACATCGTGTCCGTTCCCTTCGACTACGATCCCGACGCCACGGCCCCGGGCTGGGAGCGCTTCCTGTCCGACGTCTGGCCCGACGACCCCGACTCCATCACCGCGCTTCAGGAGTGGTTCGGCTACGTCCTGTCAGGTCGCACCGACCTACAGAAGATCCTGCTCATGGTCGGGCCGTCCCGCTCCGGGAAGGGCACGATCGCCCGGGTGCTGAAAGCGCTGGTCGGCAAGGAGAACCTGGCCGGGCCGACCCTCGCCGGTCTCGGCTCGAACTTCGGCCTGTCCACGCTCATCGGGAAGTCACTGGCGGTCATCTCCGACGCCCGGCTGTCCGGCAACGACAACACCCAGGTGGTGGAGCGGCTGCTGACCATCTCGGGCGAGGACACCATCGACATCGACCGCAAGTACCGCGAGCCGTGGACCGGCAAGCTGCCCTCCCGGCTGGTGATCCTGTCCAACGAACTGCCCCAGTTCGGCGACTCCTCCGGCGTCATCGCGAACCGGTTCGTCCTGCTCAACACCCGCTTGTCGTGGCTGGGCAAGGAAGACCCCACCCTCACCGACCGGCTGATCGCCGAAATGCCCGGCATCCTCAACTGGGCTCTGGAAGGACTCGTCCGTCTCCAGCGCACCCGCCGGATCACGGAACCCGCCTCCAGCCGCGAAGCGGTCACCACCATGCGCGACACCGCCTCGCCCACCAGCGCGTTCGTCCGCGAACGCTGCACCACCGGGGTCACGTGCAGCGTGCCCGTGGACGCCCTGTGGTCGGTCTGGCGGGACTGGGCCGAGGACAACGGCGTCAAGCCCGGCACCAAACAGGTCTTCGGCCGCAACCTCCTCTCCGTGGTCCCCCAGCTCAGCCGCACACGGCCCCGGGACGCCTACGGCCAACAGGTCGCCACCTACACCGGCATCACCCTCAAGCAGTCCGAACCACATCTTCCTGAGTCGTGACTCATCGCGACTCAAGCCCCCGCCAACCCGCTCTGAGTCGCGATGAGTCACGACTCAAAGCAATGTCTCTCCAACTCGTTCCGGTCCACCCAACCTCCCCGAGGAGCGTCATGGCCCGCCCCGAGAAGCTGAAGCTCACCGAAGTGCTGACCGAGATCAAGATGAGCCGCGCCGCCTTCTACCGCATGCGCGCCCGCGGCCAGGCCCCCAAGCTCATCAAGCTGCCCAACGGACAGATCCGTTGCCGCCGCAGCGACCTGGACGCCTGGTGGGCGGAGCACGAGACCGCAGCCTGACCATCCTTCGCACACGAGACATGAGGGGCCCGCGTCGAGCGGGCCCCTCTGGAGTTTGCATGTCGCTGACCTATGACGTTCGCCTCTACTCCATCGAGATCCGCAAGGACCGCCCGAAGCCATACCGCGTCCGGTGGCTGGTCGGGGCGAACAAGCACTCCAAGAGCTACACCCTCAAAGTTCAGGCGGACGGGCGCCGTTCGGAACTGATGTCCGCCATTCGACGCGGCGACCAGTTCGATGAAGAGACGGGGCTGCCCGTCTCCGAACTGCGGGCGAAGCAGGGTTCCGTCACCTGGTACGAGCACTGCCGCACCTATGTTGACCGCAAATGGGCGCTGGCCCCGGCGAAGTCGCGGAAGAACTACGCGGACGCGCTGGCGACCATCACGCCGGCGCTCGTGAAGACGAAGACGGGCATGCCCGATGCCGCCCTCATGCGACGCGCCCTCTACGGGTGGGCGTTCAACCGGAAGCGGTGGAGCGAGACCCCGCCGGACGACGTCGCCCGCGCCCTCGCGTGGGTCGCCAAGCATTCGCTGTCGGTGTCCGCTCTGGAAGACCCCGCGACCGTGCGCCTCGCCCTTGATGCCCTGGCTCTGCGTCTGGACGGGAAGTCGGCGGCACCGCGCACGGCCAAGCGCAAACGGGCATGCTTGAGCGATGTCCTCGGGCTGGCAGTGGAACAGCAGTACTTCTCCCTACCGGTCAACCCGCTGACGACCGTGAAATGGACCGCCCCGAAGTCCGTGGAGGAAGTGGACCCCGAAAGCGTTGCGAACCCCCGCCAGGTGCGCGCCCTCTTGGCCGGGGTTCGCGAACAGGGGCTCCGCGGGCGGCATCTGGAAGCCTTCTTCGGGTGCCTGTACTACGCGGCCATGCGCCCTGCTGAGGCAACCGCACTTCGTGCGGCTCAGTGTCACCTTCCGGAGACGGGGTGGGGAACGCTCACCCTGCGACAGGGCGTTGTCCGGGCCGGACGGAGTTGGACGGACGACGGGTCAGCGCATGAGACCCGCCACCTGAAGGCGAGGGCCAAGAAGGACTCCCGGCCGGTGCCCATCCCGCCGCACTTCGTTCGCATGCTGCGCGAGCACATCGCCACGCAGGGCACCGCGCCTGACGGCCGGCTCTTCCGGACCAACCGCAATGGCCTGCTGCAAGAGACCGGATATGGGGAGGTATGGGCGAAGGCGCGCCAGGACGTGCTGAGCGAGGCGGAGACAGCCTCCCTGCTGGCCCGCCGCCCCTACGACCTTCGGCACGCCGGGGTGTCGTTCTGGCTCAGTTCCGGGGTGGACGCGATGGAGTGCGCCCGTCGCGCCGGGCACAGCATCGCGGTGCTGCACAAGGTGTACGCCAAGGTGCTGGACCAGACCCGGGAGCGGGCGAACAGCCGGATCGACGCGGCCCTCCGGGAGTGGAACGAGCCGGAGTGATCATCCTCTCCCCCGGGGGACACCTGGGGGACACGCACTGACTGACGTCGGGAAACGGGCGGTACGAGGTGAGACACGACCGGGCTTCGTCCACACCGAATCGAACGGGTGCCGACAATGAGAAACCCCCTCCTACCTGCCGTATCGGCTGGTAGGAGGGGGTTTCCCTCACTGTGGCGGCGCCAGGATTCGAACCTGGGAAGGCTGAGCCGGCAGATTTACAGTCTGCTCCCTTTGGCCGCTCGGGCACACCGCCAAGTTTGCCGCCAATCGAACCCGCTTTCGGCGGTGTTCCCTGGCAACGACGTAAACAATACCCGATCCGCAGGGGTGCTTCGCCACCCGGTTGATCTCCAGCCCTCGGGGCCCGGGGTGACTAGGCTGGGGCGGATGCGGCCCGGCAGGATGCCGGGCCCGGCGGCCGCCGCAGCGCACGCCGGTACGCACCGACACGCACCCCGATACAAGGAGCCACAGGACATGGCCGACTCCAGTTTCGACATCGTCTCGAAGGTCGAGCGGCAGGAGGTCGACAACGCCCTCAACCAGGCCGCCAAGGAGATCTCCCAGCGCTACGACTTCAAGGGCGTCGGCGCCTCGATCGCGTGGTCCGGGGAGAAGATCCTCATGGAGGCGAACTCCGAGGAGCGGGTCAAGGCCGTCCTCGACGTCTTCCAGTCCAAGCTGATCAAGCGGGGCATCTCGCTGAAGGCGCTGGACGCGGGCGAGCCCCAGCTGTCCGGCAAGGAGTACAAGATCTTCGCCTCCATCGAGGAGGGCATCTCCCAGGAGAACGCCAAGAAGGTGGCGAAGATCATCCGCGACGAGGGTCCCAAGGGCATCAAGGCCCAGGTCCAGGGCGACGAACTGCGCGTCAGCTCCAAGAGCCGCGACGACCTCCAGGTCGTGATCGCCCTCCTGAAGGGCAAGGACTTCGACTTCGCGCTCCAGTTCGTGAACTACCGGTAGGAACCGGGAGGCGAACGGAGAGAAGGGTGGGGCCCCTGCGGGCGCCCACCCTTCCGTGCTGCGGGGGCAGTGCTCAGCTGCGGCGGGAGTTGCCGAAGACCAGCCGGTAGGCGATCAGGAGCACCAGCGAACCGCCGATGGCCGCCACCCACGTGGCGCCGTCGAAGAAGTGCTTGCTGACCGGGTGGTCGAGCCAGCGGGACGAGATCCAGCCACCGACGAACGCGCCCAGGATGCCGATGACGGTCGTGCCCAGGAGACCGCCGGGGTCGCGCCCCGGCAGCAGGAACTTGGCTATGGCTCCGGCCAGCAGCCCCAGAATGATCCAAGCGATGATGCCCATAGCGCCAACCCTGCCCTTTCGCGCCCAGTGCGCACAGCCTCGTCCGTGAGTTCTTGGTGAGGATCAGCAGTCCGCCGTGCGCGCGTCCGTGCCGTCTCGGTGAACAGGACGCCGGCAAACCTCTGCCTGGTTGCCGGCCGTCGGTCGGGTGTTCGTCCCGGATCGTTCCCGATCTCGCCACAGAGGCTCTTCGGTACTGCTCGTAGGGTGTGATCAGCTGATACTTGTGCCAGCAGGGAAACCCGGCGCAGTGACCTGAGAGGTGCCGATCATGAAGGTGTTCAACCTGCTGCTCAACATTCTGTGGCTGCTCTTCTGCGGCATCTGGCTGTCGATCGGCTATCTGATCGCCGCGCTGATCTGCTTCGTCCTAATCCTCACGATCCCGTTCGGCGTCGCCTCCCTGCGTATCGCCGGGTTCGTGCTCTGGCCGTTCGGGCGGACCACCGTGGAACGACCGGGCGCCGGCGCCGGATCGGTCGTCGGCAACGTCATCTGGGTGATCTTCGCGGGCTGGTGGCTCGCCCTGGGGCACCTGATCACCAGCATCCCGCTCTTCCTGTCGATCATCGGCATCCCCTTCGGCTGGGCCAACCTGAAGCTCATCCCGATCTCGCTGATGCCGCTGGGCCGCGAGGTCGTCCGCTCGGACCAGGGGTTCGGCGGCCGCTGATCGATGTGCGGGGGCGCCGTACCTCCGGAATCATCGCTACGGGGGCGGTGACGACGGGGGCACGGACGCCTGTCCAGGCTTGGGGGAAGCGCACATCCCGGCATCCGTACGGAGTTCTCAGATGCCCAGGAATCACATCGGCCCGACGACCGCCACCTCACCGTCGGCCACCCGGCAGGGGGCCGGCCGTACGGGGGTGAGCGCGGCGGACTGCGGGCTGCTGCTGCTCCGGCTGACCTTCGGGCTGTTTCTCGCGGGGCACGGGGCCCAGAAGCTCTTCGGACTGTTCGGCGGTCCGGGGCTGACGGCCACCGGCAAGGGGTTCGAGTCGCTCGGCTACCGCCCCGGCAAGCTCTTCGCCGCGATCGGCGGCCTCTCCGAGTTCCTCGGCGGCCTCGGCCTCGCCGCCGGGCTGTTCGTACCGCTCGTGGCCGCCGCGATCGTGGGCGTGATGATCAACGCCATGGTCACCGTGAGCGCCGCCCACGGGGTGTGGGTGGACAAGGGCGGGGTGGAGTACAACATCTGCATCGCCGTCGTCGCCCTCGCGGTCGCGGCCATCGGGCCCGGCCGGCTCGCCCTGGACCGCTTCTTCCGCTGGGGGAACGGCGGCTGGCCGCAGGCCGCCTTCGCCCTGGTGCTCGGCGGCTTGGGGGCGGCGCTCGCGCTGGCCCTGTGAGGCCGGCGGTGCCCGGGACCGGGGCCGGGCCTGGTGGGGGCCGTACCGGGGTGATCGGTACGGCCCCCGGTGAAGGTCGTACCGGCCTCACAGACCGCGGCCGGCCATGCCCTCCAGGCGCTGGATCCGCTCCGCCATCGGCGGGTGCGTGGAGAACATCTTCGACAGGCCCTGCCCCGGCCGGAACGGGTTCGCGATCATCATGTGGCTCGCGGTCTCGATCCGCGGCTCGGGGGGCAGCGGCAGCTGCTGGGTGCCCGTCTCCAGCTTGCGCAGGGCGCTCGCGAGGGCCAGCGGGTCGCCGGTGAGCTGGGCGCCCGAGGCGTCCGCCTCGTACTCCCGGGAGCGGCTGATGGCCAGCTGGATCAGCGTGGCGGCGAGCGGGCCCAGGATCATGATCAGGAGCATGCCGAGCAGGCCGGGGCCCTCGTCGTCGTCCGAGCGGCCGATCGGGATCAGCCAGGCGAAGTTCACCAGGAACATGATCACCGAGGCGAGCGCGCCGGCCACCGAGGAGATGAGGATGTCCCGGTTGTAGACATGGCTCAGTTCGTGCCCGATGACGCCGCGCAGCTCGCGCTCGTCCAGCAGGCGCATGATGCCCTCGGTGCAGCACACCGCGGCATTGCGCGGGTTGCGGCCCGTGGCGAAGGCGTTCGGGGCCTCCGTCGGGGAGATGTAGAGCCGGGGCATGGGCTGGCGGGCCTGTGTGGACAGCTCCCGGACCATCCGGTAGAGCGCCGGGGCCTCGAACTCGCTCACCGGGCGGGCCCGCATCGCGCGCAGGGCCAGCTTGTCGCTGTTCCAGTACGCGTACGCGTTCGTGCCGAGGGCGATCAGGACCGCCACGATCAGCCCGGTGCGGCCGAAGAAGCTGCCGATGACGATGATGAGCGCCGACAGTCCCCCGAGGAGTACTGCGGTCCTGAGCCCGTTGTGCCGGCGGTGCACGGTACGCCCTCCAAGTGGTACAGCAGGGACCCTTCGGTCCAGTGGACCCTCCCGCACTGGTCAACGCCAGGCGGCGGTCACGAGTTCCCAGGTGGGCGGGGGCGGACACGGCGGCCGTACGGGTGAAGGGAGCCCCGCGCGTGCTCGCGGGGCCCCGGTGGGCCGTTGCCGGAGAGGGCGGCGGACCGCCTCGGAGGAGCCCGCCGGCGTCCCCCGAAGCTCTGCTCAGAAGAGCCCGGTGGCCGCGAACCGCAGGACCAGCTGGGGCGCCCCGGACAGGGCGATGCCCGCCACCCCGGCGAGGGTGATCGCGGCCGTGAGCGGGGCCGGGATCCGGCGCCGGACGGCCTCGCCCTCGGGGGCGCGGAACAGCAGGGCCGTCCACTGGAGGTAGTAGAAGAGGGCGATCACCACGTTGACGGCCATGACGACCGCGAGCCAGCCGAGGCCCGCGTCGACGGCCGCCGAGAACACGGTGACCTTGGCGAACAGGCCGATGATCCCGGGCGGCAGGCCCGCCAGGCAGAGCAGGAAGAAGGCCATCAGGAGGGCCGTCACCGGATGGGTGGCGTACAGGCCCCGGTAGTCGGAGATCCGGTTCCCGGCGCGACTGCGGCCCACCACGGCGGCCACCGCGAACGCGCCGAGGTTCACGGCGGCGTACATGAGGGCGTACGCGACGGTGGAACCGATGGCCTTCTGCGGGTCCTTGGCGTACCCGGCCGCCGCGATCGGTACGAGGAGATAGCCGGCCTGGCCGACGGAGGACCAGGCGAGCAGTCGTACGGCACTGCGGGCGCGCGTGGCCTGCTGGCGCAGCGCGCCGACGTTGCCGACGGTCATGGTGAGCGCGGCCAGGACGGCGAGCGCGGGCCCCCAGACGTCGGCGTACGACGGGAACGCCACCACGGTGACGAGGATCAGGCCGGAGAAACCGACCGCCTTGCCGACGACGGACAGGTAGGCGGCGACGGGCAGCGGCGCGCCCACGTAGGTGTCGGGCACCCAGAAGTGGAAGGGCACGGCGGCCGTCTTGAAGGCGAAGCCGATCAGGGTGAGGACGACGCCGGTCTGGGCCAGGGTGTGCAGTTGGCCGGGGGTGTCCGGAAGTCGCTGCGCCACCTGGGTGAGGTAGAGGGTTCCGGTGGAGGCGTAGACGAAGCTGACGCCCATCAGGCTGACCGCGGTGGCGGTGACCGAGGACAGGAAGAACTTCAGGGCGGCCTCGGCGGACCGCCCGTCGCCGTGCCGGATGCCGACGAGCGCGAAGGCGGGCAGGGAGGCGACCTCCAGGGCCACGATCAGGGTGGCCAGGTCGCGGGCGGCGGGCAGCAGGGCGGCGCCGGCCGTGGCGGACAGCAGCAGGAACCAGAACTCGCCGGGCGGGACGCGTCGCCGGTCGTCGTCCAGGGTGGTGATCGACAGCAGGGCCGCGAGCAGGGCGCCGCCGAGGACCAGGAGCTGGATGACGAGGGTGAAGTGGTCGGCGGTGTAACTGCACGCGCGCGCGGCGCCGGTGCCGGTCCCGGTCAGGCAGAAGGTGGCGCGGTCGCCGTCCAGGAGAGGCAGCAGCATCAGCGCGGCGGCGGCGAGTGAGGCGACCGAGATCCAGCCGAGGAGGTTCTTGCGGTCCTCCGGCAGGAAGAGATCGGCGACGAGCACGCCGAGCGCCACGACGGCGGCGATCAGGGGCGGGGCGACGGCGAGCCAGTCGACGGACTGGACCAGTGAGGCGGCGGACGCGGCGAGGGGCTGGGCGAAGGGCTGGGCGAGGGAGTGGGCCAACGGCGCGGCGGACCCGGCGGCCTCGGCGAGCGGCTGGGCGAAGGGCTGGGCGCTCATCGGGTGCCTCCTGCGAGCAGCTGGTGCACGGCCGGGTCGGTCAGTCCGAGCAGCGCCCGCGGCCACAGTCCGGCGACGACGGTCAGGGCGACGAGCGGGGTCCAGGCCGCGAACTCGTAAGCCTGGACGTCGGCGAGCTTCGGGACCTCGCGTTCGGCGCCGCCCATGCAGACCCGGCGGACCACGATCAGCATGTACGCGGCCGTCAGCAGGGTGCCGAACGCGCCGATCGCCATGAAGGTGAGGAAGGCGGGGCGGCTGAGGCCCGCCGCGGGCTGGAACGCGCCGAACAGGGAGAGCATCTCGCCCCAGAACCCGGCGAGTCCGGGCAGCCCGAGGGAGGCCACGGCACCGAAGGCGAGCAGGCCGCCGAGGCGGGGCGCCTTGCCGTACAGGGCGAGGCCGGTCTCCTCCGCCAGGGTGTCGAGGTCGGTGCTGCCGGTGCGCTCCTTGAGGGCGCCGACCAGGAAGAACAGCAGGCCGGTGATGAGGCCGTGGGCGATGTTGGCGAACAGGGCGCCGTTCACACCGGTCGGGGTCATGGTGGCGATGCCGAGGAGGACGAAGCCCATGTGGCCGACGGAGGAGTAGGCGATCAGCCGCTTGAGGTCGCCCTTCGCGCCCCGCCTGGCCAGCGCCAGACAGGCCAGAGACCCGTAGATGATCCCGACCACGGCGAAGGCGGCGAGGTACGGCGCGAAGGTGTGGAAGCCGTGCGGCGCGACCGGCAGCAGGATCCGTACCAACCCGTACGTGCCCATCTTCAGCAGGACACCGGCCAGCAGCACCGAGCCGACGGTCGGCGCGGAGGTGTGGGCGTCGGGCAGCCAGCTGTGCAGCGGCCACATCGGGGTCTTGACCGCGAGCCCGAGACCGATCGCCAGAACGGCGATGACCTGCACGGACGTGGTCAGGGACCGGCCGTTGTCAGTGGCGAGTGCCACCATGTCGAACGTGCCCGCCTTGATTCCGATCAGGAGCAGGCCGAGCAGCATCACGACGGAGCCGAGCAGCGTGAACAGGATGAACTTCCACGCGGCCCGGGTCCGCCCCGCACCGCCCCAGCGGGCGATGAGGAAGTACATCGGGATCAGCACGGTCTCGAACGCGAGGAAGAACAGCAGCAGATCGAGCACGGCGAAGGTCGCGAGCGTGCCGGTCTCCAGCAGGAGCAGCAGGGCGACGAACGCCTTCGGGGACGGGCCCGCGGGCGGCTTGAAGTAGGAGTAGAGCGCGCACAGGAAGGTCAGCAGCGCGGTCAGTACGAGGAGGGGGAGCGAGATGCCGTCGACGCCGAGGTGGATCCGCACGTCGAGCGCGGGAATCCAGCTGATGTCGGTCGTGGCCTGCATCCTCGACGGATGGTGGTGGTCGAAGCCGAGCGCGAGCAGGATCGCGGCGGCGAGGATCACCCCGGTCACGGTGACGCCGTGGCGCAGCACGGACCGCTCGGGCGACTTCCCCTTCAGTCCGGGCGGTGCCGGCAGGAGGGCGGCGACGGCACCGATGAGCGGGCCGACGACGATCAATGCGAGAAGGACCCGCATCACGGACTCGTTGATATCGATCACGCCTGCTCACGCTCCCGTGGCGACGAGGACGACGGCGACCGCCAGGACGACGGTGCCGGCGAGCAGCGCGCTCACATAGGTCTGCACATTGCCGGTCTGGGCGCGGCGTACGGCGGCCCCGAGCAACCGGGGCAGCGCGCCGGCGGCGCCGACGTAGGTGTCCACGACCTCGCGGTCGAGGAAGCGGACGAGGCTCGCCGCGGCCAGCACCGGGCGGACGAACAGCGCGGCGTAGACGGCGTCGAGGTGGAAGCCGGCGGCCGCGGGCCGGTGCAGCGGGCCGAGCAGCGCCCGGCCGGGGTCCGCGGGGTCGGGGGCGTAGGCGATGTCGCCGTAGGCCGGGGTGTGGCTGGCGATGGCCTCGGCCTCGACCCGTCCCGCGTCGCCCTCGGGGTGGGCGGCGACCGCGCCGAGCGGGGGGCTGACGAGGCCCCGGGTGGTGCGCTGCCAGACGCCGTAGGTGAGGAGGCCGCCGACCACGGCGAGTCCCGTGCCGAGGATGGAGGTGAGCGGGGTCGGGGTGAGGGAGATGCCGTCGAACCAGCCGGGCAGCGCCCGGTAGGCGAGCCCGCCGAAGGCCAGGGAGGGCACCGCGAGGACCCAGAGGACCACGGTCATGGTCAGCGGCTGGCGGCCGTGGTCGGGGGCCTCGGCGCCCCGGCCGTGGAAGGCCAGCAGCCACAGCCGGGTGGCGTAGGCGGCGGTCAGGAGGGCGGTCAGCAGACCGGCGACGAGGACGAGCCAGCCGGCCGCGCCGGGCACGTGCGCGGTGTCCCCGTGGGCCGCGTGTTCGGCGGCGCCGAGGACGGACTCCTTGGAGAAGAAGCCGCTGAACGGCGGGATCGCGGCGAGCGCGAGCAGGGCCACGGTCATCGTCCAGTAGGCGTCCGGGACCCGGTCGCGCAGGCCGCGCATGCGGGACATGGCGGCCAGCGAGTTGGTGCCGGTGGCGTGGATGACCACACCGGCGGCGAGGAACAGCAGCGCCTTGAAGGCGCCGTGGGACAGGAGGTGGAAGACGGCGGCACCGCGGTCGCCGACGGCGAGGGCGCCGGTCATGTAGCCGAGCTGGCCGATGGTCGAGTAGGCGAGGACGCGTTTGATGTCGTCCTGGGCGAGCGCGGCGAGGCCGGAGCCGGCCATGGTGACGGCGGCCATCACGGCCAGCACCAGCATCGCGGCACCGGACGCCTCGAACACCGGGAGGAGACGGGCGACGAAGTAGACACCGGCGGCGACCATCGTGGCGGCGTGGATCAGCGCCGAGACCGGCGTCGGGCCGGCCATGGCGTCCGGGAGCCAGGTGTGCAGCGGGAACTGCGCCGACTTGCCGGCCACGCCCGCGAGCAGCAGCAGGGCGACGAGGGTCGGATGGTGCAGGCCGCCGCTCGCGACCGCCCCGAGGACGCGGGTGATGCGGAAGGAGCCGGCGTCGGTGGCGAGCGCGAACAGGCCGATCAGGAACGGCACATCGCCGAGCTTGGTGACCAGGAACGCCTTGAGGGAGGCGGCGCGGGCCTCGGGGGTCTCCCAGTAGTGGCCGACCAGGAAGTAGGAGCAGATGCCCATGACCTCCCAGCCGACCAGCAGCACGATCAGGTCGCCGGAGTAGACGACGAGCAGCATCGCGGAGGTGAACAGGGAGACGAGAGCGGCGTACGAGGGGTAGCGCGGGTCGTCGCGCAGATAGCCGGTGGAGTAGATCTGCACGCAGGCCGCGACGAAGGCGACCAGGATCGCGACGAGCGCGGCGAAGCCGTCGACGTGCAGGGCCAGTTCGACGGGCACCGAGCCGGTGGGGGTCAGCTCCGTGTGCGCGTCCAGGGCCGGTCCGCCGCCCTGGCGGACGGCGACCAGCGCGGCCAGCACCAGGGCGGCCAGCGGCGGCAGTACGGCGAGCGGGCGCACGAACCCGGGGGCGGTGCGGCCGAGCAGCAGCCCGGCCGCGGCGCCGAGGAACGGCAGCAGGGGGACGAGTACGGCGAGGGTGGTCGTGGTCACGCGGTGGCCTCGGTCTTCTGTGCCGCGACGGCACCCGGTTCCGCGTCGCCCCGGCCTTCGGCGGTGTCGCGGAGCTTGTCGATGTCGGAGGTGCCGCGGTTGCGGTACACGGCGAGCACGATCGCCAGTCCGATGCCGATCTCGGCGGCGGCGACGGCGATGGTGAACAGGGTCAGCGCCTGGCCGGAGTGCAGGGTGTCGCGGGCGGCACGGCTGAGCCAGACGTCGAAGGCGACCAGGTTCAGATTGACGGCGTTGAGCATCAGCTCGACCGACATGAGGACCAGGATCGCGTTGCGGCGGGCGAGGACGCCGTACAGGCCGGTGCAGAAGAGGAGGGCGGAGAGTACGGCGGGGTAGACGAGGTGCATCAGCGGGCGCCGTCCTTCTGGCCGGGGACGGGAGCCGGCGTACGGGCTTCCGCCTCGTCACCGGCGTCGGTCCCGGCTTCGGCCTTGGCTTTGCGGGACAGGACGATCGCGCCGACCAGGGCCGCGAGGAGCAGCACGGACAGGGCCTCGAAGGGCAGCACCCAGTACCGGAACAGGGTCGCGCCGGTGACATGGGTCGTTCCCGCGGCCGGTCCGGTCAGGTCGATCCATGTCGTACGGAAGGCGTCGGTGACCACCCACACCAGGGCGACGGCGGCGGCGACCGCGACGGCGAGGGCGGCCCAGCGGTTGCCGGAATCGGCGTCCGGGGAGCGCCCGATGGGGGCCCTGGTGAGCATCAGCCCGAACAGCAGGAGTACGACGACGGAGCCGACGTAGATCAGGACCTGCACCCAGGCGATGAACTCGGCCGTGAGCAGCAGGTACTCCACGGCGAGGCCGCCGAGCGCGACCACCAGCCACAGGGCGGCGTGCACCAGTTGGCGGGTGGTGACGGTGACCAGCGCGGCGCCGAAGGTGACCAGGCCGACGAGGAGGAAGGCGATCTCGACGCCGGTCGGGGAGAGGAAGCCGTGCGGGGCGGCGGCGAGAGACCCGTGCGGGGCGGCGGCGAGGCTCAGGGCGGGGGCGGGGCTCATGCGTCGCCCTCCTCGGGGTCGGTGCGCGCGGTGTCGGCCTGCGCGGCTTCGGCCTGTGCGGCGGCGGCCTCGGCGGCTTCGGCCTCCGCGGCGGCGGCCTGCTTCTCGGCGCTCTTGCGGGCGGCGGCGATCTCCTTCGGCTCCTCCGCGCCCGGGTCGAGCGCGGGTGGGGCCGGCACGGTCCACATCCACTCGCGGAGCTTGTCGCGCTCGTGGGTGAGTTCGTGGATGTCGGTCTCCGCGTACTCGAACTCCGGGGACCAGAACAGCGCGTCGAAGGGGCAGACCTCGATGCAGATACCGCAGTACATGCACAGGGAGAAGTCGATGGCGAACCGGTCGAGGACGTTGCGGCTGCGCTCGCGGCCGCCGGGGGCGGCGGGCGGGACCGTCTCCTTGTGGGAGTCGATGTAGATGCACCAGTCGGGGCACTCGCGGGCGCACAGCATGCAGACCGTGCAGTTCTCCTCGAACAGGCCGATCACGCCCCGGGTGCGGGGCGGCAGTTCGGGCAGCGTGTCCGGGTACTGCTCGGTGCCGTGCTTGCGCGTCATCGTGCGCAGGGTGACGGCGAGGCCCTTGGCGAGGCCGGAGCCGGGGATGCGGGACCGGTGGGAGGGGGACGACGAGGCCATCAGGAGATCACCACCTTGACGATGCCGGTGAGGGCGATCTGGGCGAGAGACAGGGGGACGAGGAGGGTCCAGGAGAGTTTCTGGAGCTGGTCCTCGCGCAGCCGCGGGTAGGTGACGCGGAGCCAGATGACGACGAAGGCGAGGATCGCGGCCTTCAGCAGCGTCCAGACCCAGCCGAGCCCGTCGGCGCCCCAGGGGCCGTGCCAGCCGCCCAGGAAGAGCACGGTGGTCAGGCCGCACAGCACGACGATGCCGGCGTACTCGGCGAGCAGGAACAGGGCGAAACGCAGACCGGTGTACTCGGTGTACGCGCCGAAGATGATCTCCGAGTCGGCCACCGGCATGTCGAACGGCGGGCGTTGCAGCTCGGCGAGCCCCGCGACGAAGAAGACGACCGCGCCGATCAGCTGCCAGGGCAGCCACCACCAGTGGAAGGCGTGCAGGATGCCCGGCAGGGAGACGGTGCCGGCCGCCATGGCGACGGAGGCCGCGGCGAGCAGCATCGGCAGTTCGTAGGCCAGTAGCTGGGCGGCGGTGCGCAGGCCGCCGAGCAGGGAGAACTTGTTGGCGCTCGCCCAGCCCGCCATGAGCGAGCCGAGCACGCCGACGCCCATCACCGCGAGCGCGAAGAACACGCCCGCGTCCAGGGCCTGGCCGACGGCGCCCTCGCTCGGTCCGATGGGGATGACGAGCAGGACGAGCAGGTACGGCAGCAGGGCGACGGCCGGCGCGAGCTGGAAGACCCGGCGGTCGGCCTGCGCCGGCACCACGTCCTCCTTCTGCGCGAACTTCACGCCGTCGGCGACCAGCTGGGCCCACCCGTGGAACCCGCCCGCGTACATCGGCCCGAGCCGCCCCTGCATATGGGCCATCACCTTGTGCTCGGTCTGTCCCACGACCAGCGGGAGGACGAGGAAGACGACGAACACGGCCACGAGCCGCAGGGCGACGTCGAGTGCGCCGTTCACTGCGGGCCTCCTGGGGGGTCGGTCGGGGGAGAGTCGGGGTCGGGGGAGGGTTGACCGGGCGCGGGTGGCGAATCGGCCGACTCCGGGGGATCGGCCGGTGCTGAAGGCTCGGTCGGGTTTGAGGGCTCAGCGGCCTCTGAAGGCTCGGCCTGCTCCGAGAGCTCGGTCGGCCTCGCGGGCGCGCTCGGCTCCGGAGGCTCGGCGGGGCGGGACGGCTCAGACGCGGGCTGCGGCTCGACGGGTTCGGCGGGCCGCGGCTCGGCCGCCTCGTGCGGCTCTACGGCACCTCGCTCGGCCCCCTCGCGGGGCTCCGGCTCTCGGGGCTCCGGCTCGGCAGGCCGTCCGGGCTTGTCGAACGCCGGGCGGGCGTGGTGCCACGGGGCATCCGAGCCGCGCGGGGCCGCGCGGCCGGCGGACCGGTCGGCGTCGCCGGAACTCGCGGGCTCCGCCGTCGGCTCGGTCGCCGAAGGCGAGGGCTCCGGGGCACGCTGGGACGCGGAGCCCCCCGACGCGCTGCGGGCACGACGGGGACGGCCCGGTGCCGGAGTGGGCCCGGCCGCCGCCGGACCCTCCGCCGCGGTCTGCGCGGCATCTCCCTCGGCCGCCGAGTCCCCCGGCTCCCCCGCCACCTGGCTCGCCGAACCCTCGCTCGCACTTCGCGTCCGCCGGGGACGGGCCGGAGCACCGGCGACGGGGCCCGGCCCGGCACCCGCCGCGCCGTCCTCCGCCGCCGGCTCCTTCGACTCCTCCGGCTCCCCCACCGCCTGGCTCGCGGAGCCCTCGCTCGCGCTGCGCGTCCGCCGGGGACGGGCCGGGGCACCGGCGACGGGACCCGGCCCGGCACCCGCCGCGCCGCCCTCCGCCACCGGCTCCTTCGACTCCTCCGGCTCCCCCACCGCCTGGCTCGCGGAGCCCTCGCTCGCGCTGCGCGTCCGCCGGGGACGGGCCGGGGCAGCCGCCTCCGTCGGGCCCTGCTGACCGGTCGAGCCCTCGGCCGCGGTGCGGGCGCGTCGTACCGGACGGTCTCCCGCGGCACGGGCCGGGCGGGCCGGGGCGGCGGGGAGCCGGCCCTTGAGAGGGCCCCACTCGTTCGGGTCGGGGACGCCGGGCGGGAGCATCTGGCGGCGCTTGGGACCGCCGTGCTCGGACTCGCCGGGCTCCTTCGCGCCGGGCCACGCCTTGGCGACGCGGGCGGCGAGGACGAAGTCCTTGCGCAGCGGGTGGCCCTCGAAGGTCTCGGGCAGGAGCAGGTGTTCGAGCCCCGGGTGGCCCTCGAAGGTGACTCCGAACATTTCGTACGTCTCGCGCTCGTGCCAGGCCGCACCGGCGTACACCCCGACGGCGGTCGGCAGCACCGGCGCCGCGTGCGGCACCGTCGTACGGACGAGCAGGCGGCGGACCGGGTTCAGGGCCACGACGTGGGCGGACACCCGGAAGCCGGCGCCCGGTTCGTCGACCGCGCTGAGCCAGTCGAAATAGGTGCAGGTCAGCGTCGTACGGGCGGTCTCAAGCGCGGTGAGCCAGGCGGACGGCGGGACGTCCACCGTCAGGACCTCGTACGACTCCTCGGCCACCGCCTCCGCGCCGAACAGTTCCTCGACGGGGGCGGGCAGCCAGCCGGCCGTGCTCATCGCGCGCCCTCCTCGCCGGACGGGGCGGGCGGCCGCACCAGACCGCTCTGGAGCGCGGCCGCGGAGGGCCGGGGGCCGCCGTGGCCGTACCGCTCCCCCAGCGACTCGGCGGCGATCTTCTCCTGGAGCTTGAGGATGCCCTGGAGCAGCGCCTCGGGGCGCGGCGGGCAGCCGGGCACGTAGACGTCCACGGGGATGATCTGGTCGACGCCCTTGGTGACGGAGTACGAGTCCCAGTAGGGGCCGCCGCAGTTGGAGCAGGCGCCGAAGGAGATGACGTACTTCGGTTCGGGCATCTGTTCGTACAGGCGCTTGACGGCGGGGGCCATCTTGTCCGTGACCGTGCCCGAGACGACCATCAGGTCGGCCTGGCGGGGCCCCGGCGCGAAGGGGATGACGCCGAGCCGGATGAAGTCGTGCCGGGCCATCGACGCGGCGATGAACTCGATCGCGCAGCAGGCGAGGCCGAAGTTGAAGACCCAGAGCGAGTAGCGGCGGCCCCAGTTGAGGACCACCTTCATGGGCTCGGGCGCCAGTCTGGCCAGCGCGCCCAGCCGCTTGGGCTCGGGGAGGGGTACGGGGTCCGGGGTCACGTCCATGCCAGGACGCCCTTCTTGTATGCGTACAGCAGGCCGACGGCGAGGAAGCCGAGGAAGAGGAACATCTCCACGAGGGTCGTCGCGCCGTAGCCGGGGGCGGCGAAGACCGTCGCCCAGGGGAACAGGAAGACGGAGTCGACGGCGAAGATCACGTACAGGAAGGCGTAGACGTAGTAGCGGACCTGGGTGTGGGCCCAGCCCTCGCCGACGGGGTCGACGCCGCACTCGTAGGTCAGGAGTTTTTCCGGGGTGGGCACCACGGGGCGCAGCAGCCGTCCGGCGCCGAACGCGACCGCGACGAACAGCACGCCGACGACGGCGAGCAGCCCCACGGCCGAGTAGGACCGGAAATATCCGGCCGCGGTGATGACGTGTGTCGCGGCGTTGGTCGAGTCCCCCAGGGTCTCCCGCACCGTCCGTCCCTCGCTCCCTGACCTCGTGACCTGTACGCACGGGAGTCTAGGCCCTGATAAAGAAGCGGTAAGCAGGCAGTCACGCCCCGAGACGTCCCGGGAGGCCGGAGGCGGAGGTCGAGGGCGGGGCCGGGTGGGGCCGGGGGTGGGGCGAGGGTGAGGCCGGAGGTAGGGCGGGGGTGGGGTTTTCCCCCGTGGGCGGAGGGCGGCGTACCGCATGGCGCGGAAGGTGCCGCATTCGGCAGGCTGTCCGGTATGACCGCTCCCAGCTCCGCCGCCGGCCGGCACGAAGGCCCTGATCCGCACGACGGCCCCGACCGGCACGGCATATCCGGTGGGTCCGGCGGCACCGACCGCTTCCCGCCCCCGAGGCCGGCCTACGACGTCCACACCTGGAAGGAGATCGCGCACCTCCTGCTGAACCTGCCGACGGCGGTGTTCGGCTTCGTCTACGCGATCACCGTGCTGTCCGTCGGCGGTGGCCTCAGCGTCACCGTGGTCGGCCTGCCCCTGCTGGCGCTGTCCCTGCTGGGCGCCCGGCGGCTGGGGAAGCTGGAGCGGGCGCGGGCCAGGGCGCTGCTCGGGGTCCGGGTCGAGGAGCCGTCCCCGCTGCCGCTCGCCCGCGGCGGGGGCATGCTCCAGCGGGCGTGGACGGCCCTGAAGGACCCGGTGGGCTGGCGCACTCTGCTGTACGACGCGATCCGGCTGCCCTGGGGCATCCTCACCTTCTGCACGGTGCTGGTCTCGCTGTTCGTGCTGTGGCCCCTGCTTCCCTACCTCGCCCGCGGACTGGCGAACGTGGACCGGGCGATGGTGCGCGGCCTGCTCTCCCCCTCCGACGAACTGGAGCGCCGCATAGCGGAGCTGGAGTCGGACCGCGGTGTCGTGGTGGACACGGCCGCCGCCGACCTGCGCCGCATCGAGCGCGATCTGCACGACGGCGCGCAGGCCCGGCTGGTCAATCTGGCCATGGGGCTCGGCCTGGCCAAGGAGAAGCTGCTGGAGGACCCGGACACCGCGGCGGAGATGGTGGCGGAGGCGCACGGCGAGGTGAAGCTGGCCCTCCAGGAGCTGCGCGATCTGGCCCGGGGCATCCACCCGGCCGTCCTCACCGACCGCGGTCTGGACGCCGCCCTGTCCTCGGTCGCGGCCCGCTGCACGGTGCCGGTCAAGGTGACCGTGGACCTCGCGGACCGCCCCGCCGCGGCCATCGAGGGCATCGCCTACTTCACCGTCTCCGAGCTGCTCCAGAACGTCAGCAAGCACAGCGCGGCCCGCTCCGCGTCGGTGGACGTGTGGCGGAGCGGGGACCGGCTGCTGATCCAGGTCCAGGACGACGGCCGGGGCGGCGCCGGGCTGGACGGCGGCACCGGAATGCGCGGGCTGGCGGACCGGCTCGGCGCGGTGGACGGCCTGTTCGTGGTCGACTCCCCGGCCGGCGGCCCGACGGAGGTCACGGCCGAGCTGCCGTGGCGGGACCGGGAGAAGTAGCCGCGCGGGAGGGCCGGCGACGCCCGCAGGGCCGAACGGGGGTGGGGAAAACCCCCGGTTCAGGACGCCGACGGACTCCATGGTCCCGAAGCCTGCGGCCCACGACTCTTGAGATACGGCTGAACCGCCGACTGGACGAGGAGAACGGGACGAGATCGATGGCCACTCAGTACGGACACGGCGGGTACGGCCAGGGCTACGACACCGGTGACGACGAGGGGCGGTACGGATACGGCCCGCACCCCGGCCGCCGCCCGCGGCTCCCCGCCGCGCTGCGGGCGCCGTTCGAGGGCCGCACCTGGCGGGAGCTGGGCTATGTCCTGCTGGGCCTGCCGGTCTCGATCGTGCTGTTCACCTGGACCGTGACGATGGTGTCGCTGGGCGCGGGCCTGCTGGTGACCTTCCTCGGCGTGCCCGTCCTCGCCGCGGCGCTGGCCGGCTCCCGGGGCTTCGGCGCACTGGAGCGGGTGCGGGCGCGGGCGCTGCTGGGCGTGGAGGTGCCCGGCCCGGAGCCGCTGCGGGTGCGCAAGCCGGGCGCGCTGGCCTGGATGGGCGCGGTCCTCAAGAACGGCGCCTCCTGGCGGAGCCTCCTGTACTGCCTGGTCCAGTTCCCCTGGGCGGTCTTCTCCTTCGTGGTCTCGGTGACCCTGTGGACGCTGAGCCTGACCCTGCTGACCTACCCCCTGTGGTTCTGGGTCTTCCCGGCGCACGCGGGCGTGGGCGGCCTCCAGCAGTACGGCGACGAGCACCACCGCATCTATCTGGACAACCCGTTCGAGATCACCGTGACCGCGCTGGTCGGGCTGCTGTTCACGCTGGCCACGCCCTGGCTGGTGCGCGCCCTGACGACGGTGGACGGGCTGCTGGTGCGCGGGCTGCTCGGCCCCTCCCTGCTGTCGGAGCGGGTGGAGGAGCTGGAGTCGGACCGGGGCGTCGTGGTGGACACGGCCGCCGCCGACCTGCGCCGCATCGAGCGCGATCTGCACGACGGGGCGCAGGCCCGGCTGGTCGGTCTGGCGATGGACCTGGGGCTGGCGAAGGAGAAGATGCGGGAGGACCCGCAGGCGGCGGCGCGCATGGTGGCGGACGCGCACGGCGAGGTGAAGACGGCGCTCCAGGAGCTGCGCGATCTGGCCCGGGGCATCCACCCGGCCGTCCTCACCGACCGCGGCCTGGACGCCGCCCTGTCCTCGGTCGCGGCCCGCTGCACGGTGCCGGTCCGGGTGGAGGTCGACCTGCCGTCCCGTCCGGCGCCGGCCATCGAGGGCATCGCCTACTTCACGGTCTGCGAGCTGCTCCAGAACGTCGCCAAGCACAGCCGGGCGCGCTCCGCCTCGGTCGATGTGTGGCGCTCGGAGGACCGGCTGATGCTCCAGGTGACCGACGACGGGGTGGGCGGCGCGGACGCCTCCGCCGGTTCGGGCCTCGCGGGTCTGCGGGGCCGGCTGGACGC
Source organism: Streptomyces sp. SUK 48 (assembly GCF_009650765.1). Lineage (NCBI taxonomy): Bacteria > Bacillati > Actinomycetota > Actinomycetes > Kitasatosporales > Streptomycetaceae > Streptomyces > Streptomyces sp. SUK 48. The sequence goes on from NZ_CP045740.1 coordinate 3,598,383, forward strand.
GGTGGACGGCATCCTGCTGGTGGACTCCCCGGCGGGCGGTCCCACCCGGGTGATAGCGGAACTTCCCTGGCGCGGCTGAGCGGTGTCCGGCCGGTGGCCGACCGGCGCTCACGCAACGGCCGAACAGCGATCGAATCAAGGGCCGAGCAGCGGCCAACTAGCCTCTGATCAGCGGATATACCGGCGCTCGACGCAGTTGTCCACAGGGCCTGGCACGCTGTGTGCCGATTCCTGGAATGCTTGGTCCTCGTAGGAAGGCGCGTCCCCGACGGGCGTCGCCTCGGACCGCGCATGACGGGGGCGAAGGATCGTGGAGGACAGGGTGCGGGTGGTCATCGCCGAGGATTCGGTGCTGCTCCGGGAGGGTCTGACCCGGCTGCTGACCGACCGGGGGCACGAGGTGGTGGCCGGGGTCGGTGACGCGGAGGCGCTGGTGAAGACCATCGCCGATCTGGCCGGCGAGGACGCGCTGCCCGATGTGGTGGTGGCGGATGTGCGGATGCCGCCGACGCACACCGACGAGGGGGTGCGGGCGGCCGTGTCGCTGCGCAAGGCGCATCCCGGGCTCGGGGTGCTGGTCCTGTCGCAGTACGTGGAGGAGCGGTACGCCACCGAGCTGCTGGCCGGTTCCACCCGGGGCGTGGGCTATCTACTCAAGGACCGGGTGGCGGACATCCGGGAGTTCGTGGACGCGGTGGTGCGGGTCGCCGAGGGCGGTACGGCGCTGGACCCGGAGGTGGTCACGCAGCTGCTGGGCCGCAGCCGCAAGCAGGACGTGCTGGCCCGGCTCACCCCGCGCGAGCGCGAGGTCCTGGCGCTGATGGCGGAGGGGCGTACGAACTCGGCGATCGCCCGGCAACTGGTCATCAGCGACGGCGCGGTGGAGAAGCACGTCAGCAACATCTTCCTCAAGCTCGGGCTGTCGCCGAGCGACGGGGACCACCGGCGGGTGCTCGCCGTGCTCACCTATCTGAACTCCTGACCGGAGGCCCTCGGGAGGCGGTGGGCGGGCCCCGGCGTCAGGGTCGTGTCAGAGGCTCCGGCTTCCGTGGGAATGAGGGGTGCCCGGCAGGAGAGTCGAGGGGGGAACCGGGGAAGGAAGCCCTGACATGTCAGCGCTACACGCCGACTCGAAACGCCATCCGAATCTCCGGATGACCTCGGGAAGGCGACCCTAACCGACGTAGGGTTGATCCTGGGATTGGTCCGTGGGACGACCACGCGCCCCGGACAGCCGCCTCGAAGGAGGTCCAGTTCAGTGACCAGCCAGGTCAGCAGCCCAACGGAGCAGGCCGACGGATCAGTCGTCGGGGAGCAGCGCACACCGGGCGGGGCGAAGGACGTGCGCCGCCTGGACCGGGTGATCATCCGGTTCGCGGGGGACTCGGGTGACGGCATGCAGCTCACCGGAGACCGATTCACCTCGGAGACCGCTTCCTTCGGCAACGACCTCTCCACCCTGCCGAACTTCCCCGCCGAGATCCGCGCACCCGCCGGCACCCTGCCCGGTGTCTCCTCGTTCCAGCTCCACTTCGCCGACCACGACATCCTCACCCCGGGCGACGCGCCGAACGTCCTCGTCGCGATGAACCCGGCGGCGCTGAAGGCCAACATCGGCGATCTGCCGCGCGGCGCCGAGATCATCGTGAACACGGACGAGTTCACCAAGCGTGCCCTGCTGAAGGTGGGCTACGACGCCTCGCCGCTGGACGACGGCTCGCTCGACGCCTACGGCGTGCACCCGGTGCCGCTGACCACTCTGACGGTGGAGGCACTCAAGGAGTTCGACCTCTCCCGCAAGGAGGCCGAGCGCAGCAAGAACATGTTCGCCCTCGGGCTGCTGAGCTGGATGTACCACCGGCCCACCGAGGGCACGGAGAAGTTCCTGACGTCGAAGTTCGCGAAGAAGCCGGAGATCATGGCGGCGAACATCGCCGCGTTCCGCGCGGGCTGGAACTTCGGCGAGACCACGGAGGACTTCGCGGTCTCCTACGAGGTCGCCCCGGCCGCCACCGCCTTCCCGGTGGGCACCTACCGCAACATCTCCGGCAACCTCGCCCTGGCCTACGGGCTGGTCTGCGCTTCCCGGCAGTCGGACCTGCCGCTGTTCCTGGGCTCGTACCCGATCACCCCGGCCTCGGACATCCTGCACGAGCTGAGCCGGCACAAGAACTTCGGGGTGCGGACCTTCCAGGCGGAGGACGAGATCGCGGGCATCGGCGCGGCGCTGGGCGCGGCGTTCGGCGGTTCGCTCGCGGTGACGACCACGTCCGGTCCGGGTGTCGCCCTCAAGAGCGAGACCGTCGGACTCGCGGTCTCCCTGGAGCTGCCGCTGCTGGTGGTGGACATCCAGCGGGGCGGGCCGTCCACCGGCCTGCCGACCAAGACCGAGCAGGCGGACCTGCTCCAGGCGATGTACGGGCGCAACGGCGAGGCGCCGGTGCCGATCGTCGCGCCGAAGACCCCGGCGGACTGTTTCGACGCGGCCCTGGAGGCGGCGCGGATCGCGCTGACCTACCGCACCCCGGTGATGCTGCTGTCGGACGGCTACCTGGCCAACGGCTCCGAGCCCTGGCGCATCCCGGACCTGGAGGAACTGCCGGATCTGCGGGTCCGGTTCGCGTTCGGTCCGAACCACACCCTGGAGGACGGCACCGAGGTCTTCTGGCCGTACAAGCGTGACCCGGAGACCCTCGCCCGCCCCTGGGCGCTGCCGGGCACCCCTGGCCTGGAGCACCGCATCGGCGGCATCGAGAAGCAGGACGGCACGGGCAACATCTCGTACGACCCGGCCAACCACGACTTCATGGTCCGCACCCGCCAGGCCAAGATCGACGGCATCGAGGTCCCGGACCTGGAGGTGGACGACCCGCACGGCGCGCGGACCCTGGTCCTCGGCTGGGGTTCGACGTACGGCCCGATCACGGCGGCGGTACGGCGGCTGCGCGCGGCCGGCGACTCGATCGCACAGGCGCATCTGCGCCATCTCAACCCCTTCCCGCGCAATCTCGGCGCGGTGCTCGCGCGGTACGACAAGGTGGTGGTCCCGGAGATGAACCTGGGGCAGCTGGCCACCCTGATCCGGGCGAAGTACCTGGTCGACGCCCACTCGTACAACCAGGTCAACGGCATGCCGTTCAAGGCGGAGCAGCTCGCCACGGCGCTGAAGGAGGCCATCGATGACTGACATCGCCAACGGACTGCTCCAGCTGGTGCCCAAGGCCGAGGCCAAGCAGTCGATGAAGGACTTCAAGTCGGACCAGGAAGTGCGCTGGTGCCCCGGCTGCGGCGACTACGCGATCCTCGCCGCCGTCCAGGGCTTCATGCCGGAGCTGGGGCTGGCCCGGGAGAACATCGTCTTCGTCTCCGGCATCGGCTGCTCCTCCCGCTTCCCGTACTACATGAACACCTACGGGATGCACTCCATCCACGGCCGCGCCCCGGCCATCGCCACCGGTCTCGCCACCAGCAGGCGGGATCTGAGCGTATGGGTGGTCACCGGTGACGGGGACGCGCTCTCCATCGGCGGCAACCACCTGATCCACGCGCTGCGGCGCAATGTGAACCTGAAGATCCTGCTGTTCAACAACCGGATCTACGGCCTGACCAAGGGCCAGTACTCGCCCACGTCCGAGGTCGGCAAGATCACCAAGTCGACGCCGATGGGCTCGCTGGACGCCCCGTTCAACCCGGTGTCCCTGGCGATCGGCGCGGAGGCGTCCTTCGTGGCCCGGACCATCGACTCCGACCGCAAGCACCTCACCGAGGTGCTGCGCGCGGCCGCCGAGCACCCGGGCACCGCGCTGGTCGAGATCTACCAGAACTGCAACATCTTCAACGACGGCGCGTTCGACGCCCTCAAGGACCGGCAGCAGGCCGAGGAGGCGCTGATCCGGCTGGAGCACGGGCAGCCGATCCGGTTCGGGGCCGACGGGGCGCGCGGCGTCGTACGCAACCGGCTCACCGGTGACCTGGACGTGGTCACCGTCACCCCGGAGAACGAAGCGGAGCTGCTGGTCCACGACGCCCACGCCGCGTCCCCGACCACCGCCTTCGCCCTCTCCCGCCTGGCCGACCCGGACACCCTGCACCACACCCCGATCGGCGTCTTCCGCTCGGTCGAACGGCCCGTCTACGACGAGCAGATGACCGAGCAGCTCGACACCGCGGTCGAGCAGAAGGGCAAGGGCGACCTGGGCGCGCTGCTCGCGGGCGGCGACACCTGGACGGTCGTCGGCTGACACCGCCCGCCGCTCCGCGTACAGCGCTCCACGAGGCCCGGGACGACCGTTCCCGGGCCTCTTCGCGTGCCCGGGGGATGTCCGGACGAGGGTGCACTTTCTTTTAGTTAGCGCTAGCCGTATGGTTAGTGCTCTAACCCCCTCGCAAGGAGTGTCAGAGACCATGAGCATCGTCGTCACCGGAGCCACCGGACACCTCGGCCGCCACGTCGTGGAGCAGCTGCTGGAGAAGGTCCCGGCGGAGCGGATCACCGCCGTCGTACGCGACGAGAAGAAGGCCGCGGACCTCGCGGCCCGCGGCGTCAAGCTGGCCGTCGCCGACTACAACGCCCCCGAGACCTTCGACACCCTGTTCGCCGCGGGCGACAAGGTCCTGCTGATCTCGGGCAACGAGTTCGACAACGACCGGGTGCGGCAGCACACCGTGGTGATCGAGGCGGCGAAGGCGGCGGGCGTGGCGCTGCTCGCGTACACCAGCGCCCCGGGCAGCCTGAAGGCCACGCTGGCGGACGACCACCGGGCCACCGAGGAGGTGCTGCTCGCCTCCGGTCTGCCCTACACGCTGCTGCGCAACGGCTGGTACCACGAGAACTACACCGAGCGGCTCGCCCCGGTGCTGGAGCACGGCGCGGTCGTGGCCGCGGCCGGCGAGGGCCGGGTCTCCTCGGCCGCCCGCGCCGACTACGCGGCCGCCGCGGTCGCGGTGCTGACCGGCGAGGGCCACGAGAACCGGACGTACGAGCTGGGCGGCGACGTGGCGTGGAGCTTCGCCGAGTACGCGGCCGAGCTGAGCCGCGCGGCCGGCCGGGAGATCGCGTACAACGCGGTCACCGAAGAGGTGATGCTCGGCATCCTCACCGGCGCCGGGCTGCCCGAGCCGCTGGCCGCCGTCTTCGCCGGGGTGGACACCTCGATCTCGCGCGGTGAGCTGGTGGTCGACTCCGGTGACCTCTCCCGGCTGACCGGCCGCCCGACGACCCCGCTGGCGCAGGCCGTCGAGGCCGCGTTCAAGGACTGACCGGCACCTGGCCGGCACCCGGCCGGGGCCGTCCCCTCCGCGCCCCCGGCTGTCATGACCGTATGGCGATACGGGCATGACAGCCGGGGGCGCGCGGCGTTACCTTCGTGCCCGCGCGCACGTCGGCGCATGAGGAGCGGAGGGAGGGCCCGTGCCCGGGACGTCCAAGGGTGAGCACCGCACAGGTCTGCTGAACGGTTTCGCCGCCTACGGCATGTGGGGCCTGGTCCCCCTGTTCTGGCCGCTGATGAAGCCCGCCGGGGCGATGGAGATCCTCGCCCACCGGATGGTGTGGTCGCTGGTCTTCGTCGCCGCGGCGCTGCTGTTCGTACGGCGCTGGGCCTGGGCCGGAGAACTCCTGCGCCAGCCGCGCCGGCTGGCCCTGGTGGTCGTGGCCGCCGCGGTGATCACCGTCAACTGGGGCGTGTACATCTGGGCCGTGAACGCCGGCCATGTAGTGGAGGCGTCCCTCGGGTACTTCATCAACCCGCTGGTCACCATCGCCATGGGGGTGCTGCTGCTGAAGGAGCGGCTGCGGCCGGCGCAGTGGGTGGCGGTGGCGACGGGTTTCGCCGCGGTCGTCGTGCTGACCGTCGGCTACGGCCGCCCGCCGTGGATCTCGCTCTGCCTCGCGTTCAGCTTCGCGACCTATGGGCTGGTGAAGAAGAAGGTGGGACTCGGCGGTGTCGAGTCGCTGGCCGCCGAGACCGCGATCCAGTTCCTGCCCGCGCTCGGCTATCTGCTCTGGCTCGGCGCGCGGGGGCACTCCACCTTCACGACCGAGGGCGCGGGGCACGGGGCGCTGCTCGCCTCCACCGGTGTCGTCACCGCGCTGCCGCTGGTCTGCTTCGGCGCGGCGGCGATCCGCGTGCCGCTGTCCACCCTGGGCCTGCTCCAGTATCTGGCCCCGGTCTTCCAGTTCCTGCTGGGCATCCTCTACTTCCACGAGGCGATGCCGCCGGAGCGCTGGGTCGGTTTCACTCTGGTGTGGGTGGCCCTGCTGCTGCTCACGGGCAGCGCCCTGCACTCGGCACGCCGGTCGAGGAAGGCCCTGGCCGCCTTGGAGTCGAAGGTCTCACAGGCCCGGCCCGGCGCACCCCGTACCGAGGCTCCGGGCGGGTCCCCGGTCGACGTCTGATCGTTTCCGCAGCCGTACGCGGGGCGGTTACGCCGCTCCGTGCTCGGCCGGTCGGCCGGCCCCGGGAGGCCCGGTCGGTGAGGCGGAGCATGCGGGCGCGGGCGGATTCCAGGGGGGAGGCGTCGGCGGCGGGGCCCGGTTCGGCGGAGTTCACCGCCGGGCCTTCACCGCGCGCCGGGGCGGTCACGTCCGCTCGTCGCCCTCCGGCTCTGCCGTGACGGCGGCCGGGTCGGGCGCAGAGGAGCCGGTGCTGATGCGCAGGCACCCGTCCGTGCCGAACAACTCGATCAACTGCGACAGGTGGGCCCGGGCCAGGCTGCGGCCGGAGGTCTCGTCGTCGCTCATCCGCGCCCCTCCAGCTCCGCCCACACGACCTTGCCCCAGCGCCGCTCGTGCGTGCCCCAGTCAGCCGCCAGCTCCGCCACGAGGGCCAGGCCACGGCCGCCCTCATCGTCGTCCTTCGGCGTGCACAGTTCGGGCAGCGCATGGGAGAAGTCCGCCACGGCCACGCGGACCGTGTCCGGCGCGATGCGCTCCACCATGACGCGGATGGATTCCCGCCGGGCGTGCCGCACGGCGTTGGCTACTAACTCGGAGACGATTAGAGCGCCGTCCTCAGCCGTCCCGGGCAGTCCCCACGCGGTGCACGCCGTGCGCACCAGGCGCCGGGCGGTGACGGCGCTCTCGGGCTGTCTGGGCAAGGTCTCGCTGTAGCCGGGGTGTCCGGTCGGACGGGACTTGGTGGTCATGGTCACCGGACACCCCCGTCTGGGACTTTCCGGGGCCGGCACACGCAGGCAACGGAGCATGGAAGAGGACTCATGCTCTCAACCGTGACGACGCTGCGTCGGCGACTCAATGACAGTCTGGCGGGCCGTCAGGTCGAAGTATCAAAAGCGGAGTTCAGATCGGGAGACCCACCAAGTCAGCAAGTTGACGGGTCTCATCCGTGAGGGTGCGTCGGCGGGCGATCGTGTCAGCCAGCGTGTCACGGGCGTAGGGCTGCTCGGCAATCCACTCCGGTGCCTCGGCCGCCACTTCCCCCAGTACTTCCAGTGCGTGGCCGTGCTGGTGCGTCATCGTGTACGCCTTCGCCACATCGAGCCGGTGCCGGTGATACTCGGAACCCTTGCCGCCCTTCAGCCGGGAAGCGATCTCCAGGACCTCCTCCGGCCGCTCCGTCACGACGCCTTGTTCGGCGGCCTTGTAAGCGACCGTGGCGGGCCCCCAAGTGGCGATCCGTACGTCACCGTGGTCCAGCGGGCCGGTAGCGACCGCCGCCGACCGGGCGAGGCGCAGCATGTCAGCGGCCTCCCCTCCCCGATTGTCCCGGAGCGCCGCCGCATGCCCCTGGATAAGCAGCCATCCCCAAGCCGCGATCTCCTCGGCAGTCGCCCGGGAAATCCGAGGCTCTGTGTCGTCCGCCCACTTCACCGCCATCTCACGGGCAGCATCGAATCGTCCTTGCCGCACGAGCAGCCATGTCCAGGTGGTGATGACGCTTGCGGCCCGGAGGCGATCCGGAGCTTCGTCAAGGGCCCGACGCAACGCGGTTTCAGCAGCAGCGAACTGGCGGGCGCTCGTCAAGGTCGATCCGGCGATCTGGAGAAGCTGAGCACGGGCGGCCCGCACTGCTGGGGCGTCTCCGAGGGCTTCAGCGTCCCTCAGCAGCGGCACCAGCAGGTCCACAGCTTCACGCATCCGCTTGCCGAAGTGGGCCGCTCTGACGCCCTCCAGGCCGCCCAGAACTCCTCTGGTCGTCGGCTCTTCGTGGGGCTGTTCGGCGGGACGCTCCACGGCGCGTTGGAGAGCTTGCCAGGGCTCGGGCGCGAGGTGAGGCTCGGCAGCCGTTCGCGTCACGAGCGCAGTAGTGGGCACCCGCAGGGCGTTGGCCAGTTTTCGGGCAGTCTCCATGCGCGTGTCAGTGACGACGCCCTGTTCAAGCTTGCTGATCAACGAGTGGCTGACCTTCGAAGCTTGCGCCAGTTCGCGCTGTGAGAGGCCCCGCCGTTTGCGAATCTCGCGTAGCCGGTCCCCGATGCCGTGTTCGTCGGACATGGACTCTCCTTCGATGGCTTACTTCCGACAGTACCCGGAAGGTCGGGGAGGACCAGCCGTTCCCGGACTCTCCGGTCTACGCCGTGATGCTCGTGGACCTGCCGCTGTCCTGAGCCGAGTGCTTGAGGAGACCAGGCTCGACGCGCCCCGGACGGAGACCGAGGGTGGGGCGCCGGTGGACGCGTGACCCCGGCGTCTCGTGACTCCGGCGCCTGAGGGGTCGTAGGGGACTAATCGTTTCGCCTCGTGCGCCGAGCGGTTACGCCGCTCCGTGCTCGGCCGACCGCTCGGCCCGGGAGGCCCGGTCGGTGAGGCGGAGCATGCGGGCGCGGGCGGATTCCAGGGGGCGGGGGTCGTCGGCGGCGGGGCCCGGTTCGGCGGCGAGGTCGGCCCAGAGGTCTATCAGGTCGCGGCCCAGGCGCAGTCCCTCCTGCGGGTCCCGTACGGCACGCCAGGCGGTCGCGGCGCTCTGCACATTGCCGTAGGCCGCCTCCGTGTCCCGCGCGGTGCGGCGCAGCCGGGCGAGGTCCAGGGAGAGCCGGCAGGCGCGGACCGGTTCGCCCGCCAGGTAGGCGATGTAGGCGGCCAGTTCGCGCAGGTGCAGCACCTCGGCGTGGCCGGCGCCGAGGACGGCGGCCGCCTCCTCGACCGTGCGCTCGACGAGTTCCGCGGCGTCCTCGATCCGGCCCGCGCGCACGGCCTCGTTGATCCGCGTCATCGGCTCGGTGAGCAGTTCGGCCCCCTCCGCGGTCTCGGTCACCGGACCGTCCCCGAGCACCTCTTCGGCCACGGCGTCGAAGCCGCGCGGCGGGGTGGGGGTGGCGGTGGTCGCGGGGACGGACTCGGTGGGCCAGCCGGTGGCCTCGGGCACCCTCGGCGCGGGCGCGGAAGCAGGCACGGGCGCGGCGCCGAGCGGCCGGGGGACGTCCACGGCGGGAGCGGGAGCGGCCACGGCGGGAGCGGGAGCGGCCACGGCGGGAGCGGGAGCGGCCACGGCGGGAGCGGGGGTGACCGCGAAGGGAGCGGGGGTGACCGCGGCAGGCGCGGGGCCATCGGCAACCGGCGCAGCGGAACCGGGCAGGCCCGGCACGGGCGCGACCGCCGCCCCGGCCATGAGCCCGGCCCCGGCCCCACCGGTCTCCGGGACACCCGCGACCGACCCGGACCCGACCCCACCGGACCCCGACGCGCACCCGGAAACCGACCCGTACACAGCCCCCGACCCCGAAGCGGACCCAGCCCCGGCCCCGGTCTCGCACGCGGCCCCGCCCATGACGAGCGCGCCCGTGGCCCGGCCGGAGCCGGCCTCGTCCGGCGACGGCGCACCCGGCGTCGCCGCCTCCATGACCGGTGCCGGGCCGAACTCGCCCCTCGGGGTCCGGAGGAACTCCGGTGCCTCCGGCTGGGCGACCCGGACCGCCTTGCCGGTGGCCCGGCTGGAGCCGTCCGCCGACACCTCCAGCGGGACGACGCAGCCGGCGCGGTCGTCCTGGACGGTGGCCCGGATGGGGGTGCCGAGGCTGATGGCGAGGCGCTGGAGGTGGTTCAGGACGGCCTGCTGGATGTCCTCGCCCGGTGCCGCCACGACCGCCGCTCCGCCGACGGACGCGCCGCCCGCGCCGTACACCCGGACGGGCACCGCCGCCGGGTGCGCCACGGGTCCCGGCACCCGCTTCTTCTCGAAGCTCAGTCGAGCCATCGGTCCTTCCCTCACTCCCCCGCGCCGCGCACCGGCCGCACGCGTCCTGCGAACCAGTGTGTCCGTTCCATGCCCGCCTCCGCGTCACGCCGACGTCACAGCATCGTCCCAACGGCCCGCCGGGTCCGGCCGGGAACCGCGACGGGGGTCGCGGATGTGCTGTTCAACGACGCCACCCGGGGGAGGGAGACGGCACCATGACCAGCGCTCTGGAGATCGCCGCGGCCGTGCGCGCGGGCCGCTCGACGGCCGTCGAGGCGGTCACCGCCGCGCTGGCGCGGATCGAGCGCGTCGACCCGGTGCTGTGCGCCTTCGCCGAGGTGTGGGAGGCGGCTGCGCTGCGGGGCGCGCGGGCGGTGGACGCGCGGATCGCGGCGGGGGAACGGCCGCCGCTGGCCGGGGTGCCGATCGGGGTGAAGGGACGGCACGGGCTGCGCGCGGCGGGGCCGCTGATCGCCGCCGGGTGCGTGCCGGTGGGGCCCACCGCCGTGCCGGGGCCGGGAACCCCCTGGCAGACCTGGGGACTTGGGCGGTACGGCCGTACGGTCAACCCCTGGCGGTACGACCGTACGCCCGGCGGTTCCTCGGCGGGTTCCGCCGCCGCCGTGGCCGCCGGGCTGGTGCCGCTGGCCACCGGCAGCGACGGAGCGGGGTCGGTGCGCATCCCGGCCGCGTGGTGCGGGGTGGTCGGGCTGAAGGCGACCAACGGGCGGCTGCCCTCCGCCGACCGCACGGGGCTTTCGGTGCCCGGGGTGCTGACCCGGTGCGCCGCGGACGCGGAGGCGTACTGGCGGGTGATGAGCGGCGCGGCCGAAACAGCCGGAACTCCCGGTGGCCGTGAGCGCCGTACGCCCACCGCCCTCTGGTCGCCGGACCTCGGCTTCGCCGGCCCCGACCCCGAGCCCGTCGCGCTCGCCCACGCCGCCGCCCGCCGGCTCGCGGACGCGAAGGCCGTACACCTCCTGCCCGGCCCCTCCCCCGTCCTCGAGGACCCGGCCCCCGCGTGGCTCGCCCTGCGCGGCGGCGACCTCCGCACCGCGACCCGCGTCCGCGCCGCCAACGACCGCCGGCTCGCCGCCCTCTTCCGCGACGCCGACCTCCTGCTGACCCCCACCACCCCCTGCGCCGCCCATGGCCACGACGGGCCGGGCGACCGCTATTCCACGGCCCTCACCTGGGCGTTCAACCTCAGCGGGCATCCGGCGCTGAGCCTGCCCGCGGGGCTCGGCCGCGACGGCTGCCCGGTGGGGCTGCAACTCGTGGCGGCGCCGGGGCGGGAGGACCTGCTGCCGGCGGTGGCCGGTTCGGCTACGTGCTGATGTCCTTGGTGGTGAACCGCGCCCAGGCCGCCGAGCCGAACACCGCCGCGTACAGGGCCTGGAGGCCGAGGCCGCGCACGAGGTCGGGCCAGTAGACGGGGTCGCGCATCAGGTCCGCGAAGGACAGCCAGTAATGGGAGAAGAGATACGGCCGTACGGCGTGCAACTGGGGGAACTGGTCGAGGATCTGGGCGGTGACGACGAGGCCGACGGTGGCCGCCATCGCCGCGATGCCGCTGTCGGTCAGGGTGGAGACGAAGAGGCCGAGGGAGGCGACCCCGACCAGGGAGGCGGCCACCACCAGCGCGATCAGCAGGGCCCGCCCCAGGCCGTCGGTGAAGCTGATGGTCGTACCGGAGATGGTCATCAGGTCGCCGACCGGGAAGAGCAGTACGCCGGTCAGCAGCGCGGAGGCGGCGACCACCAGCGTGGCCAGCAGGCAGAACGCCACGACCGTCGCGTACTTGACGAGCAGCAGGCGGGTGCGGCCGGCCGGGGCCACCAGGAGGTAGCGCAGGGTGCCCGCGTCGGCCTCGCCCGCGATCGCGTCGCCCGCGACGACCCCGACCGCCATCGGCAGGAAGAACGGGAGGGTCGCGGCCAGCGCCGTGCACACCAGGAAGAGACCGTTGCCGGTGACCTGGCCGAGGAAGGCGGGCCCGGCCGCGCCGGAGGGACCGCCGCCCGCCCGGACCTTCACCACGACCCCGATCAGCACCGGCACCGCCGCCAGCACCCCGAGCAGCACCAGCGCCCGCCAGCGGCGGAGCGTGGTGCGCAGTTCGCTGCGCAGCAGGCCCAGCGTCCACAGGGGGTGGGGCCGGGCGGCGGCCCCACCCCCTGTGGACGCCGTGTCAGCGCGCGACATCGAAACCCTCCCCCGTCAGCGCCACGAAAGAGTCCTCCAGGGAGGCCCGGCGGAGGGTGAACCCCCGGACCCGCACGCCCGCCGCGACCAGGGCCGCGTTCACCTCGGCGAGGTCGCGGTCGGGCGGCTCGCCGGTGACCTGCTCGCCGTCGGCGGTGACCTCGGCGGCGCCCTGTTCCTTCAGCACCCGGGCCGCGTCCACGGGGTCCGGGGTGGTCACCACGAGACGGTCCCGCGCCCCCGCCGCGAGGTCGGCCGTGGCGCCCTGGGCGAGGAGTTGGCCGCGGGCCATCACGGCCACATGGGTGCACACCTGCTCGATCTCGTCGAGGAGGTGGGAGGAGAGGAAGACGGTGGTGCCGTCGGCGGCGAGTTCCCTGACCAGGGCGCGGATCTCGCGCATGCCCTGCGGGTCCAGGCCGTTGGTCGGCTCGTCCAGGACCAGCAGCCGGCGCGGCCGCAGCAGCGCGGCGGCCAGGCCCAGGCGCTGCTTCATGCCGAGCGAGTACGCCTTCGCCCGCTTGCCCGCGGCCGCCGCGAGGCCCACCCGTTCCAGGGCGGCGGCGGTCCGGGCGCCCCGGGTGCGCGGGTCGGCGGTCGGGTCGGCGGCGTCGAGGCGCAGCAGGTTGTCCCGGCCGGAGAGATGGCCGTACAGGGCGGGGCCCTCGATGAGCGCGCCGACCTGCGGCAGGACCGTCCGGGCGGCCCGCGGCATGGGCAGGCCCAGGACGCGGGCCGTGCCGGAGGTCGGCTCGATCAGGCCCATCAGCATGCGGATGGTGGTGGTCTTGCCGGAGCCGTTCGGGCCGAGGAAGCCGAAGACGCTGCCCGCCGGGACGGTCAGGTCGAGACCGTCCACGGCGAGTTGGCCGCCCCGGTAGCGCTTGGTGAGGCCGCGGGTGGCGATCACGCCGTCCGCCGCCCCGGGCCGTACCGGGTCCATCGGCTTCCCCCCTCGACTTCCGTCGGCTCCCGCCCGCTCCCCCGTCGACGCCGCTCCCCCGTCGACGCCCCTCGGCCGTCGGGTCTCCGCGGCCGTCGGCTCCCTCGGCGCGGTGCGGCCTACTTGCCCGCGTCGGCCGCCTTCACCAGCGCGTCCTTGGTGACCGCGCCCGCGTAGACCTTGCCGTCGTCCGTCATCAGGACGTTGACCAGGCGGGTGGTGAAGACCGTGCCCTTGCCGAATTTCCCGGAGACCTTGTCGCCCAGCGAGCCGAGGAAGCCGCCGAGGTCGCCGCCCTTGGCACCGGTGGGCAGGCCGCCCTTGGCGCCGGTGTCGACGGTGGCGATGGAGGTCCAGCCCTTGCCGATCACCTTGGGGGCGCCCTTGGCGCCTTCGAGGCCCTTGGCGCCGTCCGTGCCCTCCAGGCCCTTGCCGAGGCCGGGCCTGCCGGCCTCCGTGCCCGCGCCGTCCTGCCGCTCGGTGACCTTCGCGCCCTTCGGCGGGGTGAAGGCGAACGTGGCGGCGGCCGGCCGGGCGAAGGAGACCTGGGTGAAGCCCGCGTCGAGCACGGCGGCGCCGCCGCTCCTCGGGGTCAGGGTGAACTTCAGCGGCATGCCGGTCTTCGCGTCCACGGCGATGCTGATCGCGCCGACCGTGGTGCCGGACTGGCGGGGCTTGATCAGCAGCTTGTAGGCGTCGCGCCCGGCGACCTGGGCGGTGCCGTCGACGGTCACCGAGGTGGTGTCGTCCACCGCTTTCAGCGCCTGCTGGGCGAAGTCCTTGGGCGTGGCCGGGGGCTCGGCCCGGTCCTTGCCGGCGGCGGACGCGGTGCCGTGGGAGACCTGGTCGCTCTTGCTGTCGTAGCCCCAGACGTCCTTGCCGTTGTGGATGACGCTGTACTCGGCGCCCTGCTCCAGGAGCGAGAGCTTCTGCCGGTCCGGGCCGTCGGCCGCGACCCGCAGGGTGTGGGTGCCGGAGGCCAGTTCGGTCAGCCGGGAGCTCGGGTCGGCGGCGGAGCCGGAACCCGCGCCGGAGCCCTGGCCCATGCCGGAGGCGAGGCTGTTCTCCAGGCCGCCGAGGTCCGGCAGCCCCAGGTCGGTGCTGATCTTCACGGTGCCGGACAGCTGCTGCACGTCCGACTGGGCGATCTTGTTGATGAGCTGCTGCGCGGTGACCTTGGGCAGGTCCGGGTCGCCGGAGTCGGCGAGCGCCGGGACCAGCCCGATGGTGGCCGCGGCCACCCCGACCACCGCGACCGGGACGGCGTACCGCGCGGCCTTGCGGCGGCCCGAGCGCGTCTCCTCGTCCCGCTCGGCGCGCACTGCGTCGTCGGATTCGTACGGTGCCATGTGTGCCTTACCTCCGTCGTCGGCGGCGGCTGCCCTCACGCTGGTCCACCCGAGCCGCCATTCTCACCCGAATCGGTGAGGAGTGGTGATGTCCGTGGTGTCCATACGACCAAATCCGCGGTGCGGAAGCGTCAGCCCTCGGAGCCAACTCGGCGTACGACTGCGGTATGACACGTAGGGGGCACCCCTAGGGGGCTCGAACTCGTCCCTGGGCTCGAACTCGTCCTGGGGCTCGAACTCGTCCCCAGGGCAGCATGCGGCCGGAACCCGGGGTACGGCCACCTGGTGGACGCCGAACGGGTGGTCGTCCCAGGCCGGGACGGGCCGGTCATCCGGCCCGGTGCACCACCGCGTCGCACAGCTCCGTCAGCGCCACCTTGGCGTCGCACTCCCGCAGCGGGGCGAGCGCGGCGCGCGCCTCCTCCGCGTACCGCACGGTGTCCCGGCGGGCCTGCTCCAGGGCCGGGTGGGCGCGCAGCGCGGCCAGCGCCTCGGCGTGCCGGGCGTCGTCGCTGAGGTCGGAGTCCAGCAGCTCGCACAGGGCGAGGTCCTCGGGCAGGCCGAGCCGGGCGGCCCGCTCGCGCAGCCGCAGCACGGGCAGCGTCGGGATGCCCTCGCGCAGATCGGTGCCGGGGGTCTTGCCGGACTCCTGGGAGTCGGAGGCGATGTCCAGGTAGTCGTCGGCGAGCTGGAAGGCCACGCCGAGCCGCTCGCCGTACTGGGTGAGCACGTCCACGACCGTCTCGTCGGCGCCGGACATCATCGCGCCGAACCGGCAGGACACCGCGACCAGCGAGCCGGTCTTGCCGCCGAGGACGTCCAGGTAGTGCTCGACCGGGTCGCGGCCGTCGGTCGGTCCGGCGGTCTCCAGGATCTGGCCGGTGACCAGGCGTTCGAACGCGAGGGCCTGGACCCGGACCGCCTCGGGGCCGAGGTCGGCGAGGATCTGGGAGGCGCGGGCGAAGAGGAAGTCGCCGGTGAGGACCGCGACGGAGTTGCCCCAGCGGGTGTTGGCGCTGTCCACGCCCCGGCGTACGGCGGCCTCGTCCATGACGTCGTCGTGGTAGAGCGTGGCCAGATGGGTCAGCTCCACGACCACGGCCGAGGGCACCACACCGGGCGCGTAGGGGTCGCCGAACTGCGCCGCGAGCATCACGAGCAGCGGCCGGAAGCGCTTCCCGCCGGCCCGTACGAGGTGCTGGGCGGCCCCCGTGATGAACGGGACCTCGCTCTTGGTGGCCTCTAGCAGGCCCTCCTCGACAGCCGCCAATCCGGCCTGGACATCGGCTTCGAGAGCCTGGTCCCGCACGCTCAGCCCGAACGGCCCGACGACGGTCACGAGGGGTCTCCTGTCTGCTGGTGTCTGCTGGCGATTACGCGGTTTGTCGATAGGTCGCTGCCATCACTCAAGTCAGCGTATCCGGTCCGGTTTCGATCACCGATAGCGCCCACCCTGCGCCCACCCGTCCAGCCCGGGCGGTATCGGGTCATGACCGGCATACCCCCGCTCGGATGATGACAACGGACATTTATCGACTTAACAGGTAATCGGGAACTTCATCACGATCCCGGAGATGAAAGGAGTACCGACCCGACTCCGCCGGGGGGACGAATCCCCCATGCCCGATTTTCCACAGTTTGCCATTTCGTGAAGTGGGTCACCTGACCGCCTTCCCGCCGGTAACCCTTCGACACCCCTTCCCGCCGTGCGGCGTAAGCGAGTTGAGTATTGGCATTCGCAAAGGATCAAGTACCCCATAGGCTGATGATCAAGGCCAAATGCCGCGATATAACAATTCAGAGCTTGTTCCCGGCATGTGCTCTCGCATACGTTCCCGACCCATCGGGCGGACGCCTCATCCTGCCGCCGCCCGTACACCCATCGACGAACTCATTCGTACGGCAGGAGCGGGGGACCCAGGTAAGTCGCCGGACCGGACGACTCACGGGGTGCGGCGCGTGACACAGCGCGCCGCACCGCGTGTTCGCACGGAACGGCTTGGGGTAAAGCCGCGCCTCTCACGGGGCGCGACCGGGCACCTCCCCGCCCGAACCCGACAGCTCACCTCGCAGGCGTAGGAGAGGAACGTCCCCATGTCTGCTGCCGTTCAGCCGCGCCGCACCCGCGCCAACCGTCTCGTCCGCCTGATCGCCGTCGCCGGCACCGGCGCGGCCGTGCTCGCCATGCCGCTCGTGGGCGCGGCGACCGCGTCCGCCACCACCGGCACGACCTCGGCCGCCACCACGCCCGCCGGGTACCCGAACAACCTCGACGGCTGGATCCGCGAGTCCCTCGCGATCATGGCCGAGAAGCACATCCCGGGCACCTACAACGGCATCCACCGCAACATCATCCGTGAGTCCTCGGGCAACCCGAACGCCATCAACCTGTGGGACTCCAACGCGGCCAAGGGCATACCGTCCAAGGGTCTGCTCCAGGTGATCGACCCGACCTTCAACGCGTACCACGTGGCCGGAACGTCGTTCAACATCTACGACCCGGTCGCGAACATCACCGCCGCCTGCAACTACGCGGCCGCGCGGTACGGCTCGATCGACAACGTCAACGGCGCCTACTGACCGGCGCCGGGCCGTCGCGGCGGCCCGTGGCACCACCGCTGTTCCCGGTCATCCGGCCGGGAACAGCCGTTCGAGGACGACGGCGATGCCGTCGTCCTCGTTCGCGGTCGTGACCTCGTCGGCGACCGCCTTCAGCTCGGGGTGGGCGTTCGCCATCGCGACGCCGTGCGCCGCCCAGCGGAACATCGGGATGTCGTTGGGCATGTCACCGAAGGCGAGGGCGCGTTCCGCCGGGACCCCGAGCCGCTCGGCGGCCAGCGCGAGCCCGGTCGCCTTGGTCACCCCGCAGGGCTGGAGCTCCACGGTGCCGGGTCCCGACATGGTGACCGTGGCCAGCGAGTCCACCACCGAGCGGGCGACCGCCGCCAACTCGTCGTCGGACAGGGTGGCGTGGCGCAGCAGCACCTTGCTGATCGGTGCCCGCCACAGGTCGTCGCGCCGGGCCACGCCGACCGCGGGCAGGGTCGGGTGGGGCATCCGGTATCCGGGTTCGGTCAGGGTGAGCCCGTCCGTGCCGTCCTGGTCGACGGCCGCGAACACCGGGCCCACCTCGGCCTCGATCTTGCCGAGCGCGGTCTCGGCGAGCTCCCGGTCCAGCCGGACCGACCACAGCATGCGGCCGGACCCGGCGTCGTAGACCTGTGCGCCCTGCCCGCACACCGCGAGCCCGGTACTGCCGAGGGCGGTCAGGAGGGGGCGGACTCTGGGGGCCGGGCGGCCGGTGACCACCAGATGCCGGGCCCCGGCCCGCTCCGCCCGCGCGAGCGCGGCCAGCGAACGCTCGGAGACGGTGTCGTCGCCGCGCAGCAGCGTCCCGTCCAGGTCGGTGGCGATCAGTGCGTACGCGGGGGAGGCAACCA
This sequence comes from Streptomyces sp. SUK 48, assembly GCF_009650765.1. Taxonomy (NCBI): domain Bacteria; kingdom Bacillati; phylum Actinomycetota; class Actinomycetes; order Kitasatosporales; family Streptomycetaceae; genus Streptomyces; species Streptomyces sp. SUK 48. The sequence goes on from NZ_CP045740.1 coordinate 3,616,456, forward strand.
TGATCCGAGAATACGGACCCGCCCCCTCCGCAGCCCCTCGCGTCCTCCCCCGACTCCCGTGTCATCGCCCGGACTTGCGCGGGGGCCGGCTTCAAGTGGGCTTGGGCGGCGTCCTGATGGGGCGGGGGACGACGGGGAGGAAGGGTGGCAGAGGGGGTACGGCGGCTCCCTGCCCGGCGCTCACCCGCGCACCCTCGGTCCGGCGCCCCCGCCCCCGGCCCCCGCGCCCCCGCGCCCCCCGGCCCCCGCGCTCACCCGTGCGCCCCCGCCAGATGCCCCGCCAGCCGCGGCGAGGCGAATTCCGTGCCGCACACGAAGCGCATCACCGGGCCGTAGGAGGAGGCGGCCGGCAGGCCCGTGAAGTAGAGGCCGGGGACCGAGGAGACGTAGCCGGCGCCGAGGCGCGGGGCGCCGCGGCTGGTGGCGAGGTGGGTGCGCAGGCTGGGGCCGAGGAAGTCCATCGCGGCGATGTCCACGCGGTACCCGGTCGCGGCGATCACATGGTCGGCGGTGAGGGCCTCCGTGCGGCCGCCGTGGGTGCGCACGGTCAGCACCGGGCCGCCGTCCCGCGCCGCCGCGCCCAGCACCCGCTCGACCTCCGTCACCTGTACGGCGCCCTCGAACCGCTCCCGCAGCCACCAGGCGCCGAGCGGGCCGAGCACCCGGCGCACCAGGAAGTGCCGGGTGGGCTCGGGCAGGAAGCGGTAGGGGTGCGGGCAGTAGCTGAACGCCCACAGCGACCAGGCCCGCCCGAACGGCGACTCGGGCCGCAGCCTCGGCTGCTCCCAGGGCGGCGCCCCGAACGCGACCCGGCCGCGCCCCCGCGCCACCACCCGCACCCGGGCCCCGGCCTCCGCCGCGAGCGCGGCCGTCTCCAGCGCGGACTGCCCGGCGCCGACCACGATCAGCTCCTTGCCGGCGAAACGCGTGAGGTCGTGGTGCTGGGAGCTGTGCGAGACGGGCCCGTCGGGCGCGGGCCCGGCCCCGGCCGCCTGCCGCAGCCCGGCCGGCAGATGCGCCAGACCGGACAGCCCGGTGGCCACCACGACCGCCCGCGCGGTGAACGACTCCCCCGAGTCCAGCGTGAGGGCGAAGCCCCGGCCCGCGTCCCGCCCGGCCGGCTCGACGCAGACCACCCGCACCCGTTCCAGCTCCGGCACGAGCCGCCGCTGGAACCACTCGCCGTACCCGGTGAACGTCTCCACCGGGATCACGTCCGCGTCGCCGGCCGGCCGGCGGATGCCCACCGCGTCGCAGTAGTCGGCGAGGGTGTGGCCGGGCTGCGGGCAGTCGAGGCTGGAGGCGGCGGGGGTCGATTTCAGCAGCATGCCCTCGGGCATATGGGCGCGCCAGCTGACCATGGGGTCGCCGAAGACCCGTACGGGCAGGCCGCGCGCCCGCAGATGGGCGGCGGTGGACAGGCCGAACGGCCCCGCCCCGATGACTGCAACCGGTCGGATCACGAAGTCCCTCCCCAGGACGCGTTTCCTCGTGGCCTAGTGGGTGGTGCCGCGGCGGTGGGCCCGCCACAGCTGGCGCAGATGCCGCGCGCCCGGCCGCGCGAAGCGGGCGAGCATGGTGAGGAACGGCAGCGGATCGTCCCCCGCGAACCAGGCCAGCTCCGTCCCGCTCGCCCGCGCCGGCGCGTGCGGGGTCGTATAGCCGCCGCGTCGGTAGGCGAGCAGGGCCGGCAGGTCGATGTTCTCCACGACGTAGCGCCGCCCGGCCCGCTGCTCCCCCTCGGGCACGGGCCGCCCGGTGAGATCGAGGTGCAGCGCGCGGACGACGTCCACGCCCGCCGCGCTCTCGAACAGCCGGAACTGCGCGCCCATCCGCGGATTGAAGTCCAGCAGCTTGTACCGCCCGTCGCGCCGGTCGAAGCGCAGGTCCAGGTCGACGACGCCGCTGAACCCGATCCGCTTCACGAACCGCGCCGCCAGGCCCGCGAGTTCCGGATTGTCGACGACGTACGCGTGCGCGGTCATGCCCGCGTGCGGCGGCCAGGAGCGGACCTTCACCCCGGTGAACAGCGCGAGCGGGTCCGCGTCCCGGTCGAAGCAGGCGTGCACGATCCAGTCCTCGGCCTGCTCGCGCGGCAGGTACTCCTGGAGGATCACCCCGGGGTCCGGCCCCCACTCGCGGGCCAGGGCGAGCAGGGCCGCGCGGGAGGCGATCCGCGTGGTGCCGCCCACGGCGGGCCGGCTGCGGCGCAGGAACGCCTCCCGGTTCTTGGCCACCACCGGGAAGCTCGCGGTGTCGGCGAAGGCCACGACCTCCTCGTACGACCGCGGGAAGGCCGCCGCCGGGCTGGCGAGCCCGTGCCCGTGCGCCTCGCACAGTTCGTGCAGCCCCTGCTTGCTGGCCACCCGGCGCGGCAGCGCGGGGTCCACCCGCGGGCAGAGGAAGGGTCCGGCCAGCGCGGCGCGCTGCTCGGCGATCAGGACGGCCGCCTCCTCGTCCGTCGGGATCAGCACGGCCGGGCGGCCGATCCGGCGGCCGATCCGCAGCAGCCCCTCGACCAGGTGCCCGGGGTCCTCCGCGCCGGTCGTCGGCCAGACGAACGCCCGGCGCAGATAGCGCGAGGCGGCCGCCGGGGTGTAGGGGTCCTCGGTGATCGCGTACATGGGCACGCCGAGCCGGCCCAGGCTGCGGATCGCGCCCACCCCGCCGTGGTGCAGCGGGTAGGCGCCGAACTTGACGATCAGTCCCGGCACCTCACGGTCCACCTCCACGGGCGCACCGACGGTGTCTTCGGCCACGGGTCCCCCCACGTGTCCCCCCGGGGGAACGGATCCACCCCGTCCGATCCACCCCGTCCGTCTCCCCTGAAGGACGCTAAGCCGGAACTACCGCCTCCGACAAGGGTCTTTCGGACATTGCGAACTCTTGAGGCACTACGGGGGCAACCCCCCAGCCACTGCCCAAGACCGGTGTCCCGGCCGTAACGTGTGGCTCGATCACGTGCAACGCATCGCCACGCATGGCCTGGATGAGAGCGAGGCAGTACCCCGATGCCCCCCTTCGACGTCCCCGAGGGCGACCCCTTCGGCCCGCACAACCTTCCCTATGGCGTGTTCTCGCCCTCCGGCAGCCCGGAGCGCAGGGTGGGCGTCCGGCTCGGGGACCAGGTCCTCGACGCGGGCGCCGCGGCCGCGGCCCTCGGCTCGCCGCACCAAGCACTCCTCGCCCGGCCCAGTCTCAACCCGCTGCTGGCGGCCGGGCGCGCCACCTGGACCGAGGTGCGCTCCGCGGTCACCTCCTGGGTCACCGATCCCGCACACCGCGAGACCCTCGCGCCCCTGTTCCACCCGCTGTCCGAGGTGAGCCTGCACCTGCCCTTCGAGGTCGCGGACTACGTCGACTTCTACGCCTCGGAGCACCACGCCCGTAACGTCGGCAAGGTCTTCCGCCCGGACGCCGCAGACTCCCTCACCCCCAACTGGAAGCACCTGCCGATCGGTTACCACGGCCGCTCCGGCACCGTCGTGGTCTCGGGCACGGATGTCGTACGCCCCTCCGGTCAGCGCAAGGGTCCCGCCGACCCGGCGCCGGTGTTCGGCCCCTCGATCCGGCTGGACATCGAGGCCGAGGTCGGCTTCGTCGTGGGCGTGCCGAGCGAGCTGGGGACCCCGGTCGCGCTCGGAGACTTCCGCGAGCACGTCTTCGGGCTGTTCCTGCTCAACGACTGGTCCGCGCGCGACATCCAGGCATGGGAGTACGTCCCCCTCGGCCCGTTCCTCGGCAAGTCCTTCTCGACCTCGGTGTCGGCCTGGATCACCCCGCTGGACGCCCTGGAGCACGCCCGGGTGGCGCCGCCCGAGCGCACCCACCCGCTGCTGCCCTACCTGGACGACGCGGCGCCCGGCATCGAGCCCGGCGGCTACGACCTGCGGATCTCCGTGGCCCTGAACGGCGAGGTGATCTCCGAGCCGCCCTTCTCCGCCATGTACTGGACGGCCGCCCAGCAGCTCGCCCAGATGACGGTCAACGGCGCCTCCCTGCGCACCGGCGACCTGTACGGCTCCGGCACCGTGAGCGGACCCGAGCAGCGCGAGCGCGGCTCGCTGCTGGAGCTGACCTGGAACGGCCGCAACCCCCTCGAACTGCCCTACGGCAAGCGCGCCTTCCTGGAGGACGGCGACGTGGTGACCCTGACGGCCTGGGCGCCGGGCCCGGACGGGACCCGGGTGGGCCTCGGCGAGGTGACCGGCCGGATCGTGCCCTCCGCCTGATCCGGATCGTGCCCTCGGCCTGATCCTTTGGGCGCCGCGGGGCGGGCCGGGGGCGGACGGTTCGCTCCCGGTACCTGACTCGCGGCGCCCCTCTTCGTCATACTGGCGACAGCACGCACCACCTACGGCGGCCGCCCGTGCGCCGCCCCCTTCGCGCCACCCGTCCGCGAACCCCTCTCCGACCAGGAACCGGAGCCCCGGCATGACCGTCTGCCTGCTCCTGCTCACCGTCGTCGCCCTGACGGCGGCCGGGCCGGCCCCGCGCGCGCTGACCCGGGCCGACTGGCCCGAACGGGAACCCGTGGTCGCGCTGTGGGTGTGGCAGTGCCTGGTCGCCACCGTGCTGCTGTGCTGCCTGGCCGCGCTGACGCTGGGCACCGCGGCGGTCTTCCACACCGTGCGCGAGCATGTGTTCGCCCCCGCCCCGCCCGCCGTCACCGCCGCCTACGACCTCTCCGCCGCGCCGGTGTGGGCCGGTGTCCTCACCGTCCTGCTGGCCGGCGGCGCCGCCTGGACCACGGCGATGCTCGGCCGGGAACTGGTCGAGGCCCGCCGCAGCCGCGGCCAGGCCCGCGCCCAGCTGCGCGAACGCGCCCCCGATCTGCCCGCCGGACTGCCGATGGCGCGGGGCCCGATGCTGGTGCTGGAGGACGAGTACCCGGACGCCTGGTGGATGCCGGGGCATCCCCCGCAGCTGGTGGTCACCACCGGCGCGCTGCACCGGCTGACCGGCCACCAGCTGGACGCCGTCCTCACCCATGAGCGCGGCCACGCGCGCGCCCACCACGACTGGCTGCTGCACCTGTCCACCGCGCTCGCCGCGGGCTTTCCCCGGGTGCCGCTCTTCGCCCACTTCCGGGACCAGACGCACCGCCTGGTGGAGCTGGCCGCGGACGACGCAGCCTCCCGGCGCTGCGGCCATCTGACCACCGCGCTGGCGCTGATCGAGCTGAACCAGCACCGGGGCGTGCTGTCCTGCGCCTCCAGCCGCCGGCTGCTGGGCGAGCGGGTGGACCGCCTGCTGGAACCGCCCCCGCGGCTGCTGCGCCGCCAGCGCGCCCTGACCACGACGGTCGCCGCGCTGGTCCCGCTCCTCCCGCTGCTGATCACCTTCGCCCCGGGGCTCAAGGCACTGTCCTGAGGCACCGGTTCCGGAACCGGCGGCGCCGTGCGAGCCGCCGGCCCCGGGCCCGGCTATATCCAGTCGTCCGGCTCCGGCTCGTCCTCCGGGCCCGGCCAGTCGTCCTCCGGGGCCTCGCCCGGCGCGGGCGGCTCGGTGGCGGCCCGGGCGGTGGCGGCCGGGGCGGCTCCGTCCAGGGAGGCCAGCACGGCGAGCACCTCCTCGCCGTACGTCGCCAGCTTCTTCTCGCCGACCCCGCTGATGCCGGCCAGATCCCGCAGGGAGCCCGGCATGCGGGAGACGATCGCGCGCAGGGTGGCGTCGTTGAAGATGATGTACGGCGGCACGCCCTGTTCCTTGGCCTGCCCGGTGCGCCACACCCGCAGCGCCTCGAAGGCGGGCTGGAGCTCCTCGGGCAGCTCGGCCACGGCGGCCTTGGCCTTGCCGCCGCCCCGGCCGGAACCGGAGCCCGAGGCCGACCGGGAGACGGCCGGCTTCTTCGGCTCCTTGCGCAGCGGCACCTCCCGCTCGCCGCGCAGCACCGTGCCGCTCTCCTCGGTGAGCACCAGCGTGCCGTACTCCCCCTCGACCGCGAGCAGCCCCTGGGCCAGCAGTTGGCGGACGGCGCCGCGCCACTCGCCCTCGGCGAGGTCCTGGCCGATGCCGAAGACGGACAGCTGGTCGTGGTCGAACTGGATCACCTTGGCGGTGCGCTTGCCGAGCAGGATGTCCACGATCTGCAGAGCGCCGAACTTCTGTCCGCGTTCGCGCTGCAACCGCACCACCGTGGACAGCACCTTCTGCGCGGCGACCGTGCCGTCCCAGGTCTCCGGCGGGGTCAGGCAGGTGTCGCAGTTGCCGCAGGCGGCCGCGCCGGGCTCCTGGCCGAAGTAGGCGAGCAGCTGACCGCGCCGGCACCCGGCGGTCTCGCACAGCGCGAGCATCGCGTCCAGGTGGGAGGCGGCCCGGCGGCGGAACGCCTCGTCGCCCTCGCCGGACTGGATCAGCTTGCGCTGCTGCACCACGTCATTGAGTCCGTACGCCATCCAGGCGGTGGACGGCAGTCCGTCACGGCCCGCGCGGCCGGTCTCCTGGTAGTAGCCCTCGATGGACTTGGGCAGGTCCAGGTGGGCCACGAAGCGCACATCGGGCTTGTCGATGCCCATGCCGAACGCGATGGTCGCCACCACGACCAGGCCGTCCTCGCGCAGGAACCGGGACTGGTGCGCGGCGCGGGTGCCCGCGTCCAGGCCCGCGTGGTACGGCACCGCCTCGACGCCGTTGGCGCTCAGGAACTCCGCGGTCCGCTCCACCGAGTTGCGCGAGAGGCAGTACACGATGCCCGCGTCGCCCGGGTGCTCCTCCCGCAGGAAGGCGAGTAGCTGCTTGCGCGGGTCGGTCTTGGGCACGATCCGGTACTGGATGTTGGGCCGGTCGAAGCTGGCGACGAAGTGGCGGGCCGCCGGCAGGTTCAGCCGCTGGGTGATCTCCTCATGGGTGGCCCGGGTCGCGGTGGCCGTCAGGGCGATCCGGGGCACGTCCGGCCAGCGCTCGCCGAGCAGGCTCAGCGAGAGGTAGTCGGGGCGGAAGTCGTGGCCCCACTGGGAGACGCAGTGCGCCTCGTCGATCGCGAAGACGGAGATCTTGCCGCGGGAGAGCAGCTCCAGGGTGCTGTCCAGGCGCAGCCGCTCCGGCGCCAGATAGAGCAGGTCCAGCTCGCCGGCCAGGAACTCGGCCTCGACGGTGCGCCGCTCGTCGAAGTCCTGGGTGGAGTTGACGAACCCGGCCCGCACGCCGAGGGCGCGCAGCGCGTCCACCTGGTCCTGCATGAGCGCGATCAGCGGTGAGACCACCACGCCGGTGCCCGGTCTGACCAGGGCCGGGATCTGGTAGCACAGCGACTTGCCGCCGCCGGTGGGCATGAGCACCAGGGCGTCGCCGCCCGCCACCACATGCTCGATGATCGCTTCCTGCTCGCCCCGGAAGGCGCTGTACCCGAAGACCCGGTGCAGCGTGGTCAGCGCCTCGCTCGCGTCCGCGCCGGGTCCCTCGGTCACCACTGGCATCTCGCTGATCCCGCCCGTCGCTTCCATCGTCCTGTCCCCCGTCGGTCCCCCGTGTGCCGTCGTGCGCCGTCTGCCCACCACTGCCTCAACGATAGGGGTCCGCACCGACAGCCCCGGAGTTATCCACAGGCTGCGAACGGATGTGCGAGCAAGACAGGCCCCGGACCTCTCCCAAGGCGCCCGGCCATCACTCTACGTCACACCACTGTCACCCGAATGGCCGCTCCCGATGGCCCGCCACCCCCGCCGCGGACCATCCTTCTCGGTGCGACCCCGTCTCCTCCCCCAGGAGCAAGGAGCCCCGCACCATGCCCGCTCATCTGCCCGCTCGCCTGACCAGACCCGCCCTCGCCCTCGTCGCCGCCACCGTCGGCCTCGGCCTCGCGGCCTCCCCCGCCCGGGCCGACCGGGGGCCCGTCGACCCCTCCGTCTGGAAACAGCTCACGACGACGGTGTCGGCCACCGCGAAGTACCGGTCCGTGCCGCTCGCCGTGGCCGCCGGATACCGGCCCAACCCCTGCACCATGGACATGAACGACAGCATGGGCGCCATGGGCTACCACTACATCAACCCCAAGTACTACGGCTCGCTCGACCCGGCCAGGCCCGCCGCCCTGCTCTACGAGGACGACGGCAAGGGCGGGCGCAGGCTCACCGGGGTGGAGTGGATCGTGAAGGCCGGCAAGAACACCGCGCGGCCCACGATGTTCGGCCGGAAGTTCGAGGGCCCGGTCACCGCGCACCACAACTCGACCATCCCGACCCACTACTCGCTGCACGCCTGGCTCTACAAGAACAACCCCAGCGGCCTGTTCTACGAGTGGAACCCCGACGTGAAGTGCCCGTACCCGGGCGCCCCGGGCTGAGCCGCGGCGGCGCCGCATGCGACGGGAACGCCGAAGGCCCCGGTTCCGCGGACGGAACCGGGGCCTTCGCATGGGACCGGGCGCGCCCAGCCGGGGCCAAGCGCCCTCAGCGCACGAACACGCTCGCCTGGTTCGCCAGGTTCAGGAAGTACTGCGGCGCCACGCCCAGCACCACCGTGACCGCCACGCCGAGCCCGATCGCCAGCGTCGTCAGCGGGGACGGCACGGCCACCGTCGGCCCCTCCGGCTTCGGCTCGCTGAAGAACATCAGCACGATCACGCGGATGTAGAAGAACGCCGCGATCGCCGAGGAGAGCACACCGATGACGACCAGCGGGACCGCGCCCCCGGCCGCCGCCGCCTTGAACACGGCGAACTTCCCCGCGAAGCCGGAGGTCAGCGGGATACCGGCGAAGGCCAGCAGGAACACCGCGAAGACCGCCGCCACCAGCGGGGAACGCCGCCCGAGCCCGGCCCACTTGGACAGATGGGTCGCCTCGCCGCCCGCGTCCCGCACCAGCGTGACCACCGCGAAGGCGCCGATCGTCACGAACGAGTAGGCGGCCAGGTAGAACAGGACCGACGACACGCCGTTCTTCGAGGTCGCGATGACACCCGCGAGGATGAACCCGGCGTGCGCGATGGACGAGTACGCCAGCAGCCGTTTGATGTCGGTCTGGGTGATCGCCACGATCGCGCCGCCCAGCATGGTGACGATCGCCACGGCCCACATCACCGGGCGCCAGTCCCAGCGCATCCCCGGCAGCACGACGTACAGCAGCCGCAGCAGCGCGCCGAACGCGGCCACCTTGGTCGCCGCCGCCATGAAGCCGGTCACCGGGGTGGGCGCGCCCTGGTAGACGTCGGGCGTCCACATGTGGAACGGCACCGCGCCGACCTTGAACAGCAGGCCCATCACCAGCAGGGCCGCGCCGATGAGCAGCAGCGCGTCATTGCCCATGGTGTCGGCGAGCGCCGGGTTCACATCGGTGACCGAGCCGTCCACGACCTGGGCGATACGGGCGTACGACACCGAGCCCGCGTAGCCGTACAGCAGCGCGATGCCGAACAGGGTGAACGCGGAGGCGAACGCGCCCAGCAGGAAGTACTTGACCGCGGCCTCCTGCGACATCAGCCGCTTGCGGCGGGCCAGCGCGCACAGCAGGTACAGCGGCAGGGAGAAGACCTCCAGCGCGACGAAGAGCGTCAGCAGGTCGTTCGCCGAGGTGAAGACCAGCATGCCGGAGACCGCGAAGAGCAGCAGCGGGAAGACCTCGGTGGTGGTGAACCCGGCCTTGAGCGCGGCCTTCTCGGTGTCGCTGCCCGGCACGGCGGCGGCCTGCGCGGCGAAGGAGTCCACCCGGTTGCCGTGCGCCTCCGGGTCGAGCCGGCGTTCGGCGAAGGTGAACAGGCCCACCAGACCGGCCAGCACGATGGTGCCCTGGAGGAACAGCGAGGGGCCGTCGACCGCGATGGCGCCCATGGCGGCGATGTGCGCCTTCGTGGTGCCGTACCCGTCGGCGGCGAGCCCGATCACCGCGGCGAACGCGGCGCACAGGGCGACGACCGACACGAACACCTGCGCGTAGTAACGGGACCTGCGCGGCACGAACGCCTCGACCAGCACCCCGACCAGCGCGGCGCCGAGGATGATCAGCGTGGGCGACAATTGCCCGTATTCGATCTTCGGCGCGCCGATCTGGGGGATGCGGTCGGCCGCGGTTGTCCACAGGCTGTGGACGGCTGGGGTGCTCACTTGGCCGCCTCCACCTCGGGCTTGGGGTCCTTCTTCTGGACGTCGGACATGGTGTGCTTGACCGCCGGGTTGACGATGTTCGTCACGGGCTTCGGATAGACGCCCAGGAAGATCAGCAGCACGATCAGCGGGGCGACGACCAGGACCTCACGCACCCGCAGGTCGGGCATCGTGGAGACCTCCGGCTTCACCGGGCCCGTCATGGTGCGCTGGTAGAGCACCAGGGTGTAGAGCGCGGCGAGCACGATGCCGAAGGTGGCGATGATCCCGATCACCGGGTAGCGCGTGAACGTGCCGACCAGGACGAGGAATTCGCTCACGAACGGCGCGAGGCCGGGCAGCGACAGGGTGGCCAGGCCGCCGATCAGGAAGGTGCCGGCGAGCACCGGGGCGACCTTCTGCACCCCGCCGTAGTCGGCGATGAGCCGCGAGCCGCGCCGGGAGATCAGGAACCCGGCGACCAGCATCAACGCGGCGGTGGAAATACCGTGGTTGACCATGTAGAGGGTGGCGCCGGACTGACCCTGGCTGGTCATCGCGAAGATGCCCAGGATGATGAAGCCGAAGTGGGAGATCGACGCGTACGCCACCAGGCGCTTGATGTCCCGCTGGCCGACCGCGAGCAGCGCGCCGTAGACGATGCTGATCAGCGCCAGGACCAGGATCACCGGCGTCGCCCACCTGCTGGCCTCCGGGAACAGCCCGAGGCAGAAGCGGAGCATCGCGAAGGTGCCCACCTTGTCGACCACCGCCGTGATGAGGACGGCGACCGGGGCGGTGGACTCCTGCATGGCGTTGGGCAGCCAGGTGTGCAGCGGCCACAGCGGTGCCTTCACCGCGAAGGCGAAGAAGAAACCGAGGAACAGCCAGCGCTCGGTGCTCGTCGCCATGTGCAGCGAGCCGCCGGCCCGCGCCTCGGCGATCTGCTGGAGGGAGAAGTTCCCGGCGACCACGTAGAGGCCGATCACCGCGGCCAGCATGATCAGACCGCCGACCAGGTTGTAGAGGAGGAACTTCACCGCCGCGTACGAGCGCTGGGTGGCGGCCGCCTCCTCGCCCTGGGCGTGGGCGCGGTCCCCGAAGCCGCCGATGAGGAAGTACATCGGGATCAGCATGGCTTCGAAGAAGATGTAGAACAGGAAGACGTCGGTGGCCTCGAAGGAGATGAGGACCATCGCCTCGACCGCCAGGATCAGCGCGAAGAAGCCCTGGGTGGGGCGCCAGCGGCGGCTGCCGGTCTCCAGCGGGTCGGCGTCGTGCCAGCCCGCCAGGACGATGAACGGGATCAGTACGGCGGTCAGCGCGATCAGCGCCACCCCGATGCCGTCCACGCCCAGCTCGTAGCGCACCCCGAAGTCGCGGATCCAGGAGTGGGATTCGGTGAACTGGTAGCGGGCGCCGCCCGGGTCGAAGCGGACCAGGACGGTGATCGCCAGCGCGAGCGTGCCGAGCGAGACGAGCAGGGCCAGCCACTTGGCGGCGGTGCGCCGCGCGGCCGGTACGGCGGCCGTGGCGACGGCTCCCAGGGCGGGGAGCGCCGCCGTCGCTGTCAGCAGGGGAAAGGACATCGGTATCAGACCGCCCTCATCAGCAGGGTCGCGGCGACCAGGAGTGCCGCGCCGCCGAACATCGAGACCGCGTAGGAGCGGGCGAAGCCGTTCTGGAGCCGGCGCAGCCGCCCGGACAGGCCGCCGAAGCCGGCCGCCGTGCCGTTGACGACCCCGTCGACCACGCTGTGGTCGAGGTAGACCAGGGAGCGCGTGAGGTGTTCGCCGCCGCGCACCAGGACCACATGGTTGAAGTCGTCCTGGAGGAGGTCGCGGCGGGCCGCCCGGGTGAGCAGCGAGCCGCGCGGGGCAAGGGCGGGGACGGGCCTTCGGCCGTACTGCGCCCAGGCGATGCCCACGCCGATGACCAGGCACACCATCGTGGCGATCGTGACCTCCCCGGCGCTGACCGGGGAGTGGCCCTCGCTGTGCCCGGTGACCGGCTCCAGCCACTTGAGGAAGCGGTCGCCGATGCTGAAGAAGGCACCGCCGAGCACCGAGCCGACGGCCAGCACGATCATCGGGATCGTCATGACGGCCGGGGACTCGTGCGGATGCGGCTCGTGGCCCTCGGCGTCGGGCTGCCAGCGCTTCTCGCCGAAGAACGTCATCAGCATCACGCGCGTCATGTAGAACGCGGTGATGGCCGCGCCCACCAGGGCCGCGCCGCCGAGGATCCAGCCCTCGGTGCCGCCCTTGGCGAAGGCCGCCTCGATGATCTTGTCCTTGGAGAAGAAGCCCGACAGGCCCGGGAAGCCGATGATGGCGAGGTAGCCGAGGCCGAAGGTGATGAAGGTGATCGGCATGTACTTCCGCAGGCCGCCGAACTTGCGCATGTCGACCTCGTCGTTCATGCCGTGCATCACGGAGCCCGCGCCGAGGAAGAGCCCGGCCTTGAAGAAGCCGTGGGTCACCAGGTGCATGATCGCGAAGACGTAGCCGATGGGGCCGAGGCCCGCGGCGAGCACCATGTAGCCGATCTGCGACATGGTCGAGCCGGCCAGCGCCTTCTTGATGTCGTCCTTGGCGCAACCGACGATCGCACCGAAGAGCAGCGTGACCGTGCCGACCACGGTGACGACGAGCTGGGCGTCCGGCGCCGCGTTGAAGACGGCCGCCGAGCGGACGATCAGATAGACGCCCGCGGTCACCATGGTCGCCGCGTGGATCAGGGCCGAGACCGGGGTCGGGCCCTCCATCGCGTCACCGAGCCAGGACTGGAGCGGCACCTGGGCGGACTTGCCGCAGGCGGCCAACAGCAGCATCAGGCCGATCGCGGTGAGCTTGCCCTGGGAGGCGCCGTCGACATGGCCGAAGACCGGTCCGAAGGCGAAGGTGCCGAAGGTGGTGAACATCAGCATGATCGCGATCGACAGGCCCATGTCGCCGACGCGGTTGACCAGGAACGCCTTCTTGGCGGCCGTCGCGGCGCTGGGCTTGTGCTGCCAGAAGCCGATCAGCAGGTACGAGGCGAGGCCGACGCCCTCCCAGCCGACGTACAGCAGCAGGTAGTTGTCGGCGAGGACGAGCAGCAGCATCGCCGCGAGGAACAGGTTCAGATAGCCGAAGAAGCGGCGGCGGCGCTCGTCGTGCGCCATGTACCCGACCGAGTACAGATGGATCAGCGAGCCGACGCCGGTGATCAGCAGGACGAAGGTCATCGACAGCTGGTCGAGGCGGAAGGTGACGTCCGCCTGGAAGCCCTCGACCGGGATCCAGGTCCACAGGTGCTGGATCAGCGTGCGGTGTGCGGCGTTCTTGCCGAGCAGGTCGGCGAAGAGGAGCAGGCCGATGACGAAGGACGTGGTCGACAGCAGGGTGCCGAGCCAGTGGCCGACGCGGTCCAGGCGCCGGCCGCCGACCAGGAGGACGGCCGCTCCGAGCAGGGGCGCCGCGATGAGCAGCGCGATCAGTTTCTCCACGATTCTCCCGACCCCTTACAGCTTCATCAGGCTGGCGTCGTCGACCGAGGCCGAGTGGCGGGTACGGAACAGCGACACGATGATCGCGAGGCCCACCACGACCTCCGCGGCGGCGACGACCATCGTGAAGAACGCGATGACCTGGCCGTCCAGATTGCCGTGCAGCCGGGAGAAGGTGACGAACGCGAGATTGCAGGCGTTCAGCATCAGCTCGACGCACATGAAGACCACGATGGCGTTGCGCCGGATCAGTACGCCGGTGGCGCCGATCGTGAACAACAGGGCCGCGAGATAGAGATAGTTGACCGGGTTCACTTCGACGCCTCCTCGGGCCGCTTGAACGTCTCCGGTTCGATCGGCGTCCGCTCCAGGCGGTCCTTCGAACGCTGTTCCAGCGCCCGCAGATCGTTGATGGCCTCCGTGGACACGTCCCGGATCTGGCCGCGTTCGCGCAGCGTCTTGCTGACGGTCAGCTCGGAGGGGGTGCCGTCGGGGAGCAGGCCGGCGATGTCCACCGCGTTGTGCCGGGCGTAGACACCCGGGGCGGGCAGCGGCGGCAGGTGCTTGCCCTCGCGGACGCGCTGTTCGGCCAGCTCGCGCTGGGTCTTGGCGCGCTCGGTGCGCTCGCGGTGGGTGAGCACCATGGCGCCGACGGCGGCCGTGATCAGCAGGGCGCCGGTGATCTCGAAGGCGAAGACGTACTTGGTGAAGATGAGGGCGGCGAGGCCCTCCACATTGCCGTTGGCGTTCGCCTGGCCGGTGCCCGCGAAGTCCTTCAGGGAGGCGTTGGCGATCCCGGCGAGCAGCAGTACGCCGAAGCCGGCCCCGCACAGCAGGGCCAGCCAGCGCTGGCCCTTGATGGTCTCCTTCAGCGAGTCCGCGGCCGTGACGCCGACGAGCATCACCACGAACAGGAACAGCATCATGATCGCGCCGGTGTAGACGACGATCTGTACGACGCCCAGGAAGTAGGCGCCGTTGGCGAGGTAGAACACCGCCAGGACGATCATGGTCCCGGCGAGGCTGAGCGCGCTGTGCACGGCCTTCCGCATGAAGACGGTGCACAGGGCGCCGATCACCGCGACGGTGCCGAGGACCCAGAACTGGAACGCCTCACCGGTGGAGGTCGTATAGGCGGCGAGCTGCGCGCTCATGCGTCCACCTCCCGGTCCGCCGCCTTCCGGGCGCCCGAGACCTGGGCGTCCTCGGCGTCCTCGGCGTCCTGGGCGTTCTCGCCCGTGGCGGCGGCGGTCTGGCGGACCGTGCCGGGCGCGGCCTGGGTGACCAGGCCCCGGTAGTAGTCCTCCTCGGTGGTGCCCGGGAAGATGGAGTGCGGCGCCTCGACCATGCCCTCGTCGAGGCCGGCCAGCAGCTGCTCCTTGGTGTAGATGAGGTTCGCGCGGCTGGAGTCGGCCAGTTCGAACTCGTTGGTCATCGTCAGCGCGCGGGTGGGGCACGCCTCGATGCACAGCCCGCACAGGATGCAGCGGGCGTAGTTGATCTGGTAGACGCGGCCGTAGCGCTCGCCCGGCGAGTAGCGCTCCTCGTCGGTGTTGTCGGCCCCCTCCACGTAGATGGCGTCGGCGGGGCAGGCCCAGGCGCACAGCTCGCAGCCGACGCACTTCTCCAGGCCGTCCGGATGGCGGTTGAGCTGGTGCCGTCCGTGGAAGCGGGGAGCGGTGGTCTTCTTCTGCTCCGGGTACTGCTCGGTGAGCCGCTTCTTGAACATGGCCTTGAAGGTCACGCCGAAGCCGGCCACGGGGTTCTGGAAACCGGGCTTGATCTCCTTGGGTTCCTCAGCCATCGGACGCCTCCTTTCCATCCGAAGATCCCTCTGACGGACCGTCACTCACAGTGTCGGGCCCACCACTGACAATCAGCTCCCGCTCGCGCCGCGGGCGCCGCCTGGGCACCGTCGGCAGCTCCTGTCCGGGCAGCGGCGGCACCGGGAATCCGCCGGCCATCGGGTCGAACCCGGCCTGCTCCGCGGTGGACCGCTCGGCCGTCTGCGCCTTCTCGCGGAAGATGTCGACCACGAAGGAGATCAGCAGCAGGGCGAGCACCCCGCCGCCCACGTAGAGGGCGATGTCGGCGAAGCCGTAGTGCTCGTTGCGCAGCGCCCGGACGGACGCGACGAGCATCAGCCAGGTCACCGAGACCGGGATCAGGACCTTCCAGCCGAGCTTCATCAGCTGGTCGTACCGGACGCGGGGCAGGGTGCCGCGCAGCCAGATGAAGAAGAACAGCAGCAGCTGCACCTTGACGACGAACCAGAGCATCGGCCACCAGCCGTGGTTGGCGCCCGCCCAGAAGGTGCTGATCGGCCAGGGGGCCCGCCAGCCGCCGAGGAAGAGGGTGGTGGAGACGGCGGAGACCGTCACCATGTTCACGTACTCGGCGAGCATGAACATCGCGAACTTGATGGACGAGTACTCGGTGTTGAAGCCGCCCACCAGGTCGCCCTCGGACTCCGGCATGTCGAAGGGGGCGCGGTTGGTCTCGCCGACCATGGTGACGATGTAGAGGAGGAAGGAGACCGGCAGCAGCAGGATGTACCAGCGGTCGTGCTGCTGGGCCACGATGGTCGACGTCGACATGGAGCCCGAGTAGAGGAACACCGAGGCGAACGCCGCGCCCATGGCGATCTCGTAGGAGATCATCTGCGCGCAGGAGCGCAGACCGCCCAGCAGCGGGTAGGTGGAGCCGGAGCTCCAGCCCGCGAGGACGATGCCGTAGATGCCGACCGAGGCGACCGCGAGGATGTAGAGCATCGCGATCGGCAGATCGGTGAGCTGCATCGTCGTACGGGTGCCGAAGATGGAGATCTCGTGGTCGGCGGGGCCGAACGGGATCACCGCGATCGCCATGAAGGCCGGGATGGCCGCCACGATCGGCGCGAGGACGTAGACCACCTTGTCCGCGCGGCGGACGATCAGGTCCTCCTTGAGCATCAGTTTCACGCCGTCGGCGAGCGACTGGAGCATGCCCCAGGGGCCGTGCCGGTTGGGCCCGATGCGCAGCTGCATCCAGGCGACGACCTTGCGCTCCCAGACGATGGAGAACAGCACGGTCACCATCAGGAAGGCGAAGCAGAAGACCGCCTTGACGACGACCAGCCACCAGGGGTCGCGGCCGAACATCGAGAGGTCTTCAGCGGCGAGGTACAAGCTCATGCCTCCACCTCCTTGGGAGCCGCCCCGGCGGGGGCCGCCGGGCCGATGCGGACGAGGTCGCCGGGCTGTGCCCCGGTGTCGGAGGCGACACCGCCGCCGACGGAGTTCAGCGGGAGCCAGACCACCCGGTCGGGCAGCTCGCCGATCTGGAGCGGGAGTTCGAGGGTGCCGGCGGGGCCGGTGACGGCGAGCAGCTCGCCGTCCGCGACCCCCGCCTCGGCGGCCGTGGCCGCCGACAGCCGGGCGCGGGCGGCGTGCCGGGTGCCGGCCAGCGCCTCGTCACCCTCCTGGAGGAGGCCCTGGTCGAGCAGCAGCCGGTGGCCCGCGAGCACGGCCTCCCCGGCGGCCGGGCGGGGTACGGCGCCCGCGGGCTCCCGGGGGTCGGGGGCGTACGGGCCGTCCCAGGAGCCGAGCCGGTCGATCTCCGCGCGGATGGTGCGCAGGTCCGGCAGCCCGAGGTGGACGTCCATGGCGTCGGCCAGCATGTGCAGCACCCGGGCGTCGGCCGGGGCCGGGCGGCGGGTCATCTGGTCCGGCTTGAGCGCGGCCTCGAAGAAGCGCACCCTGCCCTCCCAGTCGAGGAAGGTGCCGGCCTTCTCGGCGACCGCGGCCACCGGCAGGACGACATCGGCGCGTTCGGTGACCTCGCTGGGCCGCAGCTCCAGCGAGACCAGGAAGCCCACCTGGTCCAGTGCCTCGCGGGCACGGGCCGGGTCGGGCAGATCGGCGACCTCGACGCCCGCGACCACCAGGGCCGCGAGCGCGCCGTCCGCCGCGGCCTCGACGATCCGCTCGGTGTCGCGGCCGTAGCCCGGCGGCAGTTCGGACAGGCCCCAGACGTCGGCCACCTCGTCGCGGGCGCGCGGGTCGGTCGCGGGGCGGCCGCCCGGCAGCAGCTCGGGCAGCGCGCCGGCCTCCAGGGCGCCGCGCTCCCCGGCCCGGCGCGGAATCCACACCAGCCGGGCGCCGGTCGCGGTCGCGGCCCGTACGGCGGCGGTGAACCCGCCGGCGACCGAGGCCAGCCGCTCCCCCACGACGATGACGGCGCCCTCGCCGCGCAGCGCCTCGGCGGCCCGGGTGCCGGGGGCCTCCAGGCCGACGCCGCTCGCGAGCGCGTCCAGCCACTCGGTCTCGGTGCCGGGCGCGGCCGGCAGCAGGGTGCCGCCCGCCTTCTGAAGGCCCCGGGTGGCGTGCGTGGCCAGCGAGAACACCAGCTGCTTGTGCTGACGCCACGCCTTGCGCAGCCGCAGGAAGACGCCGGGGGCCTCCTCCTCCGCCTCCAGGCCGACGAGCAGCACGGCGGGCGCCTTCTCCAGCGAGGAGTACGTGACCCCCGTACCTCCCCCGGACTCCGTCCCGGGGGCCCAGAGGTCACGGCCGCGGCCCGCCACCCGGGCGGCGAGGAAGCCGGCTTCCTCGACGCTGTGCGCCCGGGCGCGGAAATCGATGTCGTTGGTGGCCAGGGCGACCCGCGCGAACTTGCTGTACGCGTAGGCGTCCTCGACGGTCAGCCGGCCGCCGGTCAGGACGGCCGCCCGGGAGCGGGCCGCGGTCAGACCGCGCGCCGCCGCCTCCAGCGCCTCCGGCCAGGACGCGGGCACCAGGGCGCCGTCGGCGCTCCGCACCAGCGGCGTGTCGAGGCGGTCCTTGAGCTGGGCGTAGCGGAAGCCGAAGCGCCCCTTGTCGCAGATCCACTCCTCGTTGACCTCGGGGTCGTCGGCCGCGAGCCGCCGCATGACCTTGCCCCGCCGGTGGTCGGTGCGGGTGGCGCAGCCGCCCGCGCAGTGCTCGCACACCGAGGGCGAGGAGACCAGGTCGAAGGGGCGGGAGCGGAAGCGGTAGGCCGCCGAGGTGAGCGCTCCCACGGGGCAGATCTGGATGGTGTTCCCGGAGAAGTACGACTCGAAGGGGTCGCCCTCGCCGGTGCCGACCTGCTGGAGCGCGCCCCGCTCGATCAGCTCGATCATCGGGTCGCCCGCGATCTGGTTGGAGAAGCGGGTGCAGCGCGCGCACAGCACGCAGCGCTCGCGGTCCAGCAGCACCTGGGTGGAGATCGGGACCGGCTTCTCGTAGGTGCGCTTGCGGCCCTCGAAGCGGGACTCGGCGTTGCCGTGCGACATGGCCTGGTTCTGCAGCGGGCACTCGCCGCCCTTGTCGCAGACCGGGCAGTCCAGCGGGTGGTTGATGAGCAGCAGCTCCATCACACCGTGCTGGGCCTTCTCGGCGACCGGGGAGGTCAGCTGGGTGCGCACCACCATGCCGTCGGTGCAGGTGATGGTGCAGGAGGCCATCGGCTTGCGCTGGCCCTCCACCTCCACGATGCACTGCCGGCAGGCGCCCGCCGGGTCGAGCAGGGGGTGGTCGCAGAAGCGGGGGATCTCGATGCCGAGCTGTTCGGCGGCCCGGATGACCAGGGTGCCCTTGGGCACGCTGATCTCGATGCCGTCGATCGTCAGCGTGACGAGGTCCGCCGGCGGGCGGGCCGCCTCTCCGCCGCCCGCGGGGGCGCTGGTGGTCACGGTCATGCGTTCACCTCCGGGCGGTCCGCCCAGGCCGTCGACTTGGCCGGGTCGAAGGGGCAGCCCCGGCCCGTGATGTGCTGCTCGTACTCCTCGCGGAAGTACTTCAGCGAGGAGAAGATCGGGGAGGCCGCGCCGTCGCCGAGGGCGCAGAAGGACTTGCCGTTGATGTTGTCGGCGATGTCCGCGAGCTTGTCCAGGTCGCCCCTGGCGCCCTTGCCCGCCTCGATGTCCCGCAGCAACTGCACCAGCCAGTACGTCCCTTCGCGGCAGGGGGTGCACTTGCCGCAGGACTCATGGGCGTAGAACTCGGTCCAGCGGGTGACCGCGCGGACCACGCAGGTGGTCTCGTCGAAGCACTGGAGGGCCTTGGTGCCGAGCATGGAGCCGGCGGCGCCGACGCCCTCGTAGTCGAGCGGCACGTCGAGGTGTTCGGCGGTGAACATCGGCGTGGAGGAGCCGCCCGGCGTCCAGAACTTCAGCCGGTGGCCCGCGCGCATCCCGCCGCTCATCTCCAGGAGCTGGCGCAGGGTGATGCCGAGCGGGGCCTCGTACTGGCCGGGGCTCGCGACATGGCCGCTGAGCGAGTAGAGCGTGAAGCCCGGCGACTTCTCGCTGCCCATCGCCCTGAACCACTCTTTCCCGTTCTTCAGGATCGCGGGAACCGAGGCGATGGACTCGACGTTGTTCACCACGGTGGGGCAGGCGTAGAGCCCCTCGACGGCAGGGAAGGGGGACGCAGCCGGGGCTGACCGCGGCGGCCTTCGAGCGAGTCCAGCAGCGCGGTCTCCTCGCCGCAGATGTACGCCCCGGCGCCGGCGTGCACGGTGAGTTCGAGGTTCAGGCCGCTGCCGAGGATGTTCTCGCCGAGGTAGCCGGCCGCGTACGCCTCGCGCACGGCCTCGTGCAGCCGCCGCAGGACCGGGACCACCTCACCCCGGAGGTAGATGAAGGCATGCGACGACCGGATGGCGTAGCACGCGATCACGATGCCCTCGATGAGGCTGTGCGGGTTCGCGTACAGGAGCGGGATGTCCTTGCAGGTGCCCGGCTCCGACTCGTCGGCGTTGACCACGAGATAGTGCGGCTTGCCGTCGCCCTGCGGGATGAACTGCCACTTCATGCCGGTCGGGAAGCCCGCGCCGCCGCGACCGCGCAGCCCGGAGTCCTTGACGTAGGCGATCAGGTCGTCGGGCGGCATGGCGAGCGCCGCGCGCAGCCCCTCGTACCCTTCGTGCCGCCGGTAGACGTCCAGGGACCAGGAGCGGTCCTCGTCCCAGAAGGCCGACAGCACGGGTGCGAGCAGCTTCTCGGGACTGGAGTCCTTCAGTTCGGGTGCCACGGTCATCACTCCCCCTCCTCGGCGGCAGGCCCTGCCGGGTGCGCGGGATCGGAGGCCGAGGTCTCCTGCGGCGCGTCATGGGAGCTGGGGTGCTCGGCCGGGGACGGCTCGGGCACCGGCTCCCGCGGCGGGTCCTGCGGGCCGCCGCGCGGATGGACCACGCGCGCGGGCGCGGACTCGCCCTTGGCCAGGCGCAGGCCGACCAGCGAGGCGGGTCCGGCGCTGCCGCCCTCCTCGACGGCCCCGGGCCGCTCGTCCGGGAAGCCGGCCAGGATGCGGGCGGTCTCCTTGAAGGTGCACACGCGCGCGCCCCGGGTGGGCTGTACGTCCCGGCCGGCGCGCAGGTCGTCGACCAGGTCCCGGGCGCTCGCGGGCGTCTGGTTGTCGAAGAACTCCCAGTTGACCATCACGACCGGCGCGAAGTCGCAGGCCGCGTTGCACTCGATGTGCTCCAGGGTGACCTTGCCGTCCTCGGTGGTCTCCCCGTTGCCCACGCCCAGGTGTTCCTGGAGGGACTCGAAGATCGCGTCGCCGCCCATCACCGCGCACAGGGTGTTGGTGCACACCCCCACCTGGTAGTCGCCGGAGGGCCGGCGCCGGTACATGGTGTAGAAGGTGGCCACCGCGGTGACCTCGGCGGTGGTCAGGCCGAGCGTCTGGGCGCAGAACCGCATTCCGGTGCGCGTGACATGGCCCTCCTCGGACTGCACGAGGTGGAGCAGCGGCAGCAGGGCGGAGCGGGAGTCCGGGTAGCGCGCCACGATCTCGCGCGCGTCCGCCGCCAGCCGCTCCCGTACGTCGTCCGGGTAGGCGGGCGCGGGCGGTTCGGGCATGCCCAGGCTGACGCCCCGCTCCGAAGAAGAGGTGGTCACCGGTCGACGCCTCCCATCACGGGGTCGATGGACGCGACGGCGACGATCACGTCGGCGACCTGGCCGCCCTCGCACATCGCCGCCATGGCCTGAAGATTGGTGAACGACGGGTCGCGGAAGTGGACCCGGTAGGGGCGGGTGCCGCCGTCGGAGACCGCGTGCACGCCGAGCTCGCCCTTGGGGGACTCGACGGCCGCGTACGCCTGGCCCGGCGGGACCCGGAAGCCCTCGGTGACCAGCTTGAAGTGGTGGATCAGGGCCTCCATGGAGGTGCCCATGATCTTCTTGATGTGGTCGAGGGAGTTGCCGAGTCCGTCCGGGCCGAGGGCCAGCTGGGCGGGCCAGGCGATCTTCTTGTCGGCGACCATGACCGGGCCGGGCGCCAGCCGGTCCAGGCACTGCTCGATGATCCCGAGCGACTGGCGCATCTCCTCGAGGCGGATCAGGAAGCGGCCGTAGGCGTCGCAGCTGTCGGCGGTGGGGACCTCGAAGTCGTACGTCTCGTAGTCGCAGTACGGCCGGCTCTTGCGCAGGTCGTGCGGCAGGCCGGTGGCGCGCAGGATCGGGCCGGTCGCGCCGAGGGCCATGCAGCCGGCCAGGTCGAGATAGCCGATGTCGCCCATGCGGGCCTTGAAGATGGGGTTCCCGGTGGCGAGCTTGTCGTACTCCGGGAGGTTTCGGCGCATCTTCTTGACGAACTCGCGGATCTGGTCGACCGCGCCGGGCGGCAGGTCCTGGGCGAGTCCGCCGGGGCGGATGTACGCGTGGTTCATCCGCAGGCCGGTGATCAGCTCATAGAGGTCGAGAATCATTTCACGATCACGGAAGCCGTAGATCATGATCGTGGTCGCGCCCAGCTCCATGCCGCCGGTGGCGATGCACACCAGGTGGGAGGACATCCGGTTCAGCTCCATCAGGAGCACCCGGATGATCTTGGCGCGGTCGGTGATGTCGTCCTCGATGCCGAGGAGCTTCTCCACGGCGAGGCAGTAGCCGGTCTCGTTGAAGAAGGACGTCAGGTAGTCCATGCGCGTGACGAAGGTGGTGCCCTGCGTCCACGTGCGGAATTCGAGGTTCTTCTCGATGCCGGTGTGCAGGTAGCCGATGCCGCAGCGGGCCTCGGTGACCGTCTCGCCGTCGATCTCCAGGATCAGCCGGAGCACCCCGTGGGTGGAGGGGTGCTGGGGACCCATGTTGACGACGATGCGCTCGTCGTCGGAGCGGGCCGCCGAC
The DNA here is from genome assembly GCF_009650765.1 of Streptomyces sp. SUK 48. Lineage (NCBI taxonomy): Bacteria > Bacillati > Actinomycetota > Actinomycetes > Kitasatosporales > Streptomycetaceae > Streptomyces > Streptomyces sp. SUK 48. The sequence goes on from NZ_CP045740.1 coordinate 3,639,104, forward strand.
TGGACGACCTCGTCCCAGTCGCCACCGGTGACCGTGTAGACGGTGCCCTCGGTGGTTTCGCGTGCCGATGCGGACTGAGTGCTCACGAGTACGACCTCCGCTGGTCCGGAGCCGGGATCTGGGCGCCCTTGTACTCGACGGGGATGCCGCCGAGCGGGTAGTCCTTGCGCTGCGGGTGGCCCTGCCAGTCGTCCGGCATCATGATCCGCGTCAGGGCCGGGTGGCCGTCGAAGACGATCCCGAAGAAGTCGTACGTCTCGCGTTCGTGCCAGTCGTTGGTGGGATACACGGGGACCAGGGACGGGATGCGCGGGTCGGTGTCCGGGGCGCCGACCTCCAGGCGGATCAGCCGGTTGTGGGTGATCGAGCGCAGGTGGTAGACGGCGTGCAGCTCGCGGCCCTTGTCGCCCGGGTAGTGCACGCCGCTGACGCCGGTGCACAGTTCGAAGCGCAGGGCGGGGTCGTCGCGCAGGGTGCGGGCGACCCGGAGCAGGTGCTCGCGCTCGACGTGGAAGGTGAGTTCGCCGCGGTCGACGACCGTCTTCTCGATGGCGTTGGCCGGCAGCAGGCCCTGTTCCTCCAGGGCTCCCTCCAGCTCGTCGGCGACCTCGTCGAACCAGCCGCCGTAGGGCCGGCTCGCCGGACCGGGCAGCCGGACCGAGCGGACCAGGCCCCCGTAGCCGGAGGTGTCGCCGCCGTTGTTCGCGCCGAACATGCCGCGCTGGACGCGGATCTCCTCGCCGCCCTGGCCGCGCTGGCCGGGGAGGTTGGAGGCGGAGAGATCCTTCTCGGGGTTCACCCCGTTCGCCCCGTCGCCGTGGGTGCCGTTCGCGTCGCTCACCGCAGCAGCCCCTTCATCTCGATGGTGGGCAGTGCCTTGAGCGCCGCCTCCTCCGCCTCGCGGGCCGCTTCCTCGGCGTTCACCCCGAGCTTGGTGGACTGGATCTTCTGGTGGAGCTTGAGGATCGCGTCCATCAGCATCTCGGGCCGGGGCGGGCAGCCGGGCAGATAGATGTCGACCGGGACGATGTGGTCGACGCCCTGGACGATCGCGTAGTTGTTGAACATGCCGCCCGAGGAGGCGCAGACGCCCATGGAGATCACCCACTTGGGGTTGGGCATCTGGTCGTAGACCTGCCGCAGGACCGGCGCCATCTTCTGGCTGACCCGGCCGGCCACGATCATCAGGTCCGCCTGGCGCGGTGAACCGCGGAAGACCTCCATGCCGAAGCGCGCGAGGTCGTAGCGGCCGGCGCCGGTGGTCATCATCTCGATGGCACAGCAGGCCAGGCCGAAGGTGGCCGGGAAGACGGATGCCTTGCGCACCCAGCCCGCGGCCTGTTCCACGGTGGTCAGCAGGAAGCCGCTCGGCAGCTTTTCTTCGAGTCCCATGTCTTATATGGCCCCTCAGTCCCATTCCAGGCCGCCGCGCCGCCATACGTACGCGTACGCGACGAAGACGGTGAGCACGAAGAGCAGCATCTCCACGAGCCCGAAAAGCCCCAGGGCGTCGAAGGTGACGGCCCAGGGGTAGAGGAAGACGATCTCGATGTCGAAGACGATGAAGAGCATCGCCGTCAGGTAGTACTTGATGGGGAAGCGCCCGCCGCCGGCCGGCGTGGGGGTCGGCTCGATGCCGCACTCGTAGGCTTCGAGCTTGGCGCGGTTGTACCGCTTCGGACCGATCAGCGTGGCCATGACCACGGAGAAGATCGCAAAGCCTGCCCCGAGGGCTCCCAGTACGAGGATGGGCGCATAGGCGTTCACCGCTCCTCGCTCCTCTCAGTCGGCACTGACTGCTGGCGGTTCGCTGGGCCGATGAAGATCGAGAACATGTGAAGCAGGTCACAAGCCCAACTGCTCCGCATCCTATGCCCGCCGATCTGTGATCTGCGACACGGGGTATTCCACAAGCTTTGTGATCTCCACCACCTGACGAAGGATCATGAAGTCGGATGATGGCTGATCTTCATACACGAAGCGTTCAGTTGATCACTAGAAGTGACAATTTCGCCTGTCATCGCAGGCCAAAGAGGTCGTCTCAATATCAAGAGAGTTCGCCTGCATGCAAATTGGCGCTGGGCAACCGATCTTGATAGGGGATCTCGCACACACGTCGGCGTGTGCATGTGTTCACGAACTCCCCCCACGCGCGGGACGCCGGCCCCGCGGCGGGCGTTCCGTGACCTCAGTCACAGACACAGCCGCCTCCCAGGAACCGGGGTTGGCCAACCACATCAACCGGTGGTAAGCGCGGGGCAATTCGGACGTAATGATCAAAGACCGTGATCAAGGGCTTGATCACGGGCGCCCGCAATGTCCGTTACGGCGTCAATAAAGGGCGACACGCCCGGGGTTTGAGGTCTCGATCCTGCAACTGTGGCGCAGCACACGTTTCTTGAAGATGTGGAGGAGCTGCTGATACCGGTTGTTCCCATGTCCCACACCGCTCACATACGCAGCCACCGGAAGCCCCGCCGCAGCGCGTCGTCCCTCGCGATGCGGGCCGGAGTTGCCGGTGGCGTCCTCAGCACCCTGGCAGTCGCCGGGGCCGCCGGTCCGGCCAACGCGGCCGAGCCGGTGACGCAGACCCTCGAACTGCCCACCCTCACGGCCGACCTGGCCACGCAGGCCGCCCAGTCCGCGGACGCCACCCAGCAGGCCGCGGCGAACTACCAGCTCCAGGCCGAGCGCGACGCGGCCGCCGCGAAGGCCGCGAAGCAGGCCAAGTCGGACCTCGCCGACGCCAAGCAGAAGGCCGCCGACGCCAAGAAGAAGGCCGAGGAGGCCGCCCGCAAGGCCGCCGCCGAGCGCGCCACGCGCGGCACGACCCGGATCGCCCTCACGGCCGACGACACCTCCGGCTCCACCGGCACCAGCACCGGCACGGGCAGCAGCACCGGCTCCTCCACGGCCACCGGTTCCGCCGCCGCCGTCATCAGCTTCGTCAAGTCGCAGCTGGGCAAGGCGTACGTCTCCGGCGCCACCGGCCCCTCCGCGTACGACTGCTCGGGCCTGGTGCAGACCGCCTTCAAGCAGGTCGGCGTGAGCCTGCCGCGGGTCTCGCAGGACCAGTCGACCGCCGGCACCCAGGTCTCGCTGAGCGACCTCCAGCCCGGCGACATCCTGTACTGGGGCAGCGCGGGCAGCGCGTACCACGTCGCGGTGTACGTGGGCGACGGCATGTTCGTCGGCGCGCAGAACCCGTCCTCCGGCGTCTCGGAGCACCCGCTGTCGTACGACCAGCCGACGGGCGCCGTGCGCGTACTCTGAGGTATCCCGTACCGTTTCACACACTTGAGGTGCGTCTACGCGCCTCACGCAGGGCCGCAGCCGCTCGGGGGCAGCGGCCCTGCGGCGTTCCCTGGCATGCTCGGGCCGGACCGCCGTACGGCGGTTTCGTCCACGAGTGAAGGAGAAGACGCGATGCCACGCGTGTTCGTACAGGGCGCCCCCGCCGCCGAGTTCCCCCGGTACGCCCCCGAGGCCGCCCGGGGCGCGGTGCGCCGGATCACCGAGGTCGGCGAGGCGGTGCTGCACAAGCCCTGCCGCGACGTCACGGAGTTCGGGCCCGACCTCGCGGCGCTCATCGACGACATGTTCCGCACGATGTACGTCGCCGAGGGCGCCGGGCTCGCCGCGAATCAGGTCGGGGTCGATCTGCGCCTGTTCGTGTACGACTGCCCCGACGACGGCGGAAACCGGCATGTCGGACACATCGTCAACCCCGTGCTGGAATCACCCCTCGACGGGCGACGGCTGCTGGACGAGGGCGAGGGGTGTCTGTCGGTGCCGGGCGCGGTGATGGCGGTGCCGCGGCCCGACCGGGCGCTCGTGCGCGGCCGGGACCGGGACGGCAACGCGCTGGAGGTCGAGGGGACGGGCTACTTCGCCCGGTGCCTCGCGCACGAGACGGATCACACCAACGGGTACATCTACCTCGATCGGTTGACCAAGCGGGAGAAAAAGGACGCGCTGCGGCAGATGGGGGACCGGCGGGAGGAGGTCTACGCCCGCCGGTCCGCCAAGGAGGGCGTCGCTCAGCGCCTGATCACGCCTTCGGGGTCACCTTCGTCAACCCGTTGATGATCCGGTCCATCGCGTCGCCGCCCGTCGGGTCGGTCAGGTTGGCCAGGAGTTTCAGGGTGAACTTCATCAGAACGGGGTGGGTCAGGCCGCGCTGGGCGGCGATCTGCATGACCTTGGGGTTGCCGATGAGCTTCACGAAGGCGCGGCCGAGGTTGTAATAGCCGCCGTAGGTGTCCTTGAGGACGCGCGGGTAGCGCTGGAGGGCGATCTCCCGCTGGGCCGGCGTCGCCCGCGCGTGTGCCTGGACGATGACGTCGGCGGCGATCTGGCCGGACTCCATGGCGTAGGCGATGCCTTCGCCGTTGAAGGGGTTCACCAGGCCGCCGGCGTCGCCGACCAGCAGCAGGCCCTTGGTGTAGTGCGGCTGCCGGTTGAAGGCCATCGGCAGCGCGGCGCCGCGGATCGGGCCGGTCATGTTCTCGGGGGTGTAGCCCCAGTCCTCGGGCATGGACGCGCACCATGCCTTGAGGATCTCGCGCCAGTCCAGCTCCTTGAAGGCGGCGGAGGTGTTGAGGACGCCGAGGCCGACGTTGGAGGTGCCGTCGCCCATGCCGAAGATCCAGCCGTAGCCGGGCAGCAGCCGCTCCTGCGCACCGCGCCGGTCCCACAGCTCCAGCCAGGACTCCAGGTAGTCGTCGTCATGGCGGGGCGAGGTGAAGTACGTGCGCACCGCGACGCCCATCGGACGGTCCTCGCGGCGGTGCAGGCCCATCGCGAGGGACAGCCGGGTGGAGTTGCCGTCGGCCGCGACGACGAGCGGCGCGTGATAGCCGACCTCGCGCTTCTCCTCGCCGACCCTGGCCGTCACCCCGGTGATGCGGCCGGTGCGCTCGTCCACGATCGGCCCGGAGACATTGCAGCGCTCGTACAGCCGCGCGCCCGCCTTCTGCGCGTTCCGGGCCAGGGTCTCGTCGAAGTCGTCGCGCTTGCGCACGAGTCCGTAGTTCGGGAAGGCCGCGAGATCCGGCCAGTCCAGCTGGAGGCGGGAGCCGCCGCCGATGATGCGCAGGCCCTTGTTGCGCAGCCAGCCGGCCTCCTCGGAGATGTCGATGCCCATGGCGACGAGCTGCTTGACCGCGCGCGGCGTGAGGCCGTCGCCGCACACCTTCTCGCGCGGGAACTCGGTCTTCTCCAGGAGCAGTACGTCGAGACCGGCCTTGGCCAGGTGGTACGCGGTCGCGGAGCCGGCTGGGCCCGCGCCCACGACGATCACATCGGCGGAGTGGTCGGAGAGGGGCTCGGTCACGGCGGGATCTCCCCAAGTTCGAAATCTGCGTGCCGACCGGCACTGGACATGGGCAGTCTATTCAGCGGAATAGATCACCCGGCTGAAGGGCTGCCCTGTGAACCGACCTCTCCCCGCACCGCGGCTGCGCGTTCCGACCCATGAGGACGCCCTGGCCTGGCACCGGCTGTTCGCCGATCCCGAGGTGATGGAGTTCTACGGCGGCAAGCCCGCCGCGCTCTCCGTCTACGAGGAACTCACCGCGCGCCAGCGGCGGCACGACGCGGAACGGGGCTTCTGCCTCTGGACGATCCTGGACGAGTCCGGCGAGGTCCTCGGCTTCACCGGCGCCCAGCCCTGGCTGCCGCAGTGGGGCCCGGTGGGCTCGACGGAGATCGGCTGGCGGCTCGGGCGGGCGCACTGGGGCAAGGGGTACGTCACCGCCGCCGCGCGCGAGACCCTGCGCCGGGTGCGGGAGGCGGGCGTACCGGACGTGGTGGCGATGGTGCGGCCGGGCAACGAGCGGTCCATCGCGGTGACCCGGCGCCTGGGCATGCGGGCCGCGGAGACGTACCCGCATCCGGTCCTGGAGGGCGGCGCGCTCTGCTTCCGCCTCGACCTCGACTCCCCTGTCGGTGACGCAGGGTAGCCGTCTGTCACAGTAAGGCAGCGACTTCTTCCGGCCGCACGGCACCGGAGTTACCCTTCCAGTACCGCTGGGGGTGACATCTGTGCACATAACACCCAAGACACCCGATGTGCGTGTGCCACGGCTGGTCGGTCTGATGGCCGTGGACGCGCGGGAGAGCGCACGGGTCCGGGGGCTGCTCCTGACCGCGCCGGACCGCCCGGAGTTCCACCGGGCGGTCGTGGACTACGTGGTACGCCAGTACCCGCCGCCCGGGGCGGAGGTGCCGGCCGAGTCGGTGGTGTACGTGTGGTTCGACTTCGCGGACGGCGAGGGCGGCGGAGGGGTGCGCGAACCACGCGTCCCCCGGCCGCCGACGGGCGGACTCCAGCGGGAGCGGGGGGAGGCGGGGGACGCGTTCGAGATGACCGGCCGGTGAGGGTGTGAGAGCCCGCTGCCGGCTCAGTCCTTGAAGCCGCGGTGCAGGGCGACGACGCCACCGGTGAGGTTGCGCCAGGCGACCCTGGACCAGCCGGCCTCGCGGAGCCGTCCGGCGAGCCCGGGCTGGTTCGGCCAGGCGCGGATGGACTCGGCGAGGTAGACGTAGGCGTCCGGGTTCGAGGACACGGCGCGGGCGACCGGGGGCAGCGCGCGCATCAGGTACTCGGTGTAGACGGTCCGGAAGGGCGTCCAGGTCGGGTGCGAGAACTCGCAGATCACGACGCGTCCGCCGGGCTTGGTGACGCGGTACATCTCGCGCAGCGCGGTGTCGAAGTCCTGCACGTTGCGCAGGCCGAAGGAGATGGTGACGGCGTCGAAGGTGTCGTCCTTGAACGGCAGCCTGGTCGCGTCGCCCGCGGTGAACGGCAGCCAGGTGTGGCGCTTCTTGCCGACCTGGAGCATGCCGAGCGAGAAGTCGCAGGGCACGACGTAGGCGCCGCTGCGGGCGAAGGGCAGGGAGGAGGTGGCGGTGCCGGCGGCGAGGTCCAGGATCTTCTGCGCGGGGCGGGCGTCGACGGCCTGCGCGACCTCCTTGCGCCAGCGGCGGTCCTGCCCCAGGGACAGCACGTCGTTGGTCAGGTCGTACCGTTCCGCCACGTTGTCGAACATCGAGGCGACTTCGTGCGGCTGCTTGTCCAGGGATGCGCGGGTCACCCGGCCATTGTCGCAGCAAGGTCCCGGCGGACGGCTCCGGGTGGGTCGTGGAGCGCGCCGTGAGCGGGGCGGTGTGCCTCACCGCCGCCGGTACAGCAGCCGGCCCCGGACGACCGTCGCCACGCACGTCGAGGCCCCCCGCTCGGAGAGCTCCTCCTCGTCCGCCACGTCGAACACGGCGAAGGACGCCACGGAACCCCGTTTCCGGGGCTCCGGCACCTCCGGCGGGAGCCCGCTCGCGAGGGGGTCCAGGGACGGCACCCCGCCGGGTGGCCCCGTACGGGGCAGCAGGCCGAGCCCGGTGCGCCGGACCGCGTCCAGCGCCGCCGGCCGGCGGAGCGGGCCCGCCACCGCCACCGTCCCGTGCGCCAGCATCCGCTGCACCCCCCGCCGCGCGCTCCCGCCCCACCGGACGTCGTCCAGGGCGAGCCGGGCGAGCGCGTCGCCGTACAGCGGCTCGGTGCCCAGCTCATCGGCCTCCCGGGGGTCCGGGTGGTACGCCTCCTCCAGCAGCTCCGGGCCGTGGAGGCTGACGAACCCGGGCGTGAGGATGCCCGGCCAGCGCCGCACCCGCGCCCGCGGATACCCGTCGGCCAGCTCCCCGAGCTCCCCCGTGGCCGCGATCCGCTCGCCCTCGACGGCGAGCGCGAGCCCCGTGGCGTCGGCGTGAATCGTCAGCACGGCGCGCTCAGTTGGCGTCGAGCAGCTTCAGCTCGGGATGCGCGGTGCCGCCCGCGATCGCCGTGGAGGAGATGTGCGAGGCCACGCGGTCGTCGACCGGGTCGTTCGCCGGGTCCTCGTGCACGACCAGGTGCTCGTACGTCGTCGCGCGCTGCGCCGGCACCCGGCCCGCCTTGCGGATGAGGTCGATGATCTCCAGCCGGTTGGAGCGGTGCTTGGCGCCGGCCGAGGAGACCACGTTCTCCTCCAGCATGATCGAGCCGAGGTCGTCCGCGCCGTAGTGCAGGGACAGCTGGCCGACCTCCTTGCCCGTGGTGAGCCAGGAGCCCTGGATGTGCCGGACGTTGTCGAGGAACAGCCGGGCGATGGCGATCATCCGCAGGTACTCGAAGAGCGTCGCCTGCGTACGGCCCTTGAGGTGGTTGTTCTCGGGCTGGTACGTGTACGGGATGAACGCGCGGAAGCCGCCCGTGCGGTCCTGTACGTCGCGGATCATCCGCAGGTGCTCGATGCGCTCGGCGTTGGTCTCGCCGGTGCCCATCAGCATGGTGGAGGTGGACTCCACACCCAGGTTGTGCGCGGTCTCCATGATCTCCAGCCAGCGCTCGCCGCTCTCCTTGAGCGGGGCGATGGCCTTGCGCGGCCGCTCCGGCAGCAGCTCGGCGCCGGCACCGGCGAACGAGTCGAGACCGGCCTCGTGGATCCGGGTGATGGCCTCCTCGACCGACACCTTGCTGATCCGGGCCATGTGCTCGACCTCGGACGCGCCCAGCGAGTGGATCACCAGCTGGGGGAAGGCGTCCTTGATGGCCTTGAAGTGCTTCTCGTAGTACTCGACGCCGTAGTCCGGGTGGTGGCCGCCCTGGAACATGATCTGGGTGCCGCCCAGCTCGACGGTCTCCGCGCAGCGGCGCAGGATGTCGTCGAGGTCGCGGGTCCAGCCCTTGGCGGTGTCCTTGGGGGCCGCGTAGAAGGCGCAGAACCTGCACGCCGTGACACACACGTTCGTGTAGTTGATGTTGCGCTCGATGATGTACGTCGCGATGTGCTCGATACCGGCGTACTGGCGGCGGCGCACCGCGTCGGCGGCCGTGCCCAGCGCGTGTAGCGGGGCGTCGCGGTAGAGGGCGAGGGCCTCTTCCGGGGTGATCCGCCCGCCGGCGGCGGCACGGTCGAGGACGGACTGGAGGTCGGCCTTCTCGGTCACCGGGGCGTCCCTTTCGTCAAGGGTTATGGACGGACCGGACCAGCCTACGACAGCGCCCTATACGCGCCGATCAGCACCCCGACAAGGGTTCCGCCCAGCAGGAACGGCCCGAACGCGACGCCCGTCGTGCGCGAGGCCCGCCGTACGGCGACGAGCGCGCCGCCGTACAGCGCGCCGGCCAGGACCGCGGCGAACGTGCCGAGCAGCACCGTGGGCCAGCCGTACCAGCCGAGCGCGGCCCCCGTCCCGAGGGCCAGCTTGGCGTCCCCGAAGCCCATTCCGGCCGGGTTCACCAGGTGCAGCACGGTGTACGACGCCCCGAGCGCGAGGGCCCCGTACAGCGCGGTGGGCCAGTGCCCGGCGTGCCCGGGCAGCAGCGCGGCGAGCCCCAGCAGCGCGAGGGCGAGGGCGGCGGACGGCAGGGTCAGCACATCGGGCAGCCGCCGCACCCGGACGTCGACCGCGCACAGCAGCACCCCGACCGGCGCGAGCAGCAGCCAGACCACCAGTTCGGGCCGGGGGCCGGTCGCGGCGGCGAGGGCCGCGCAGACCAGGGCGGTGAGGACGGGCAGGAGGAGTCGGGCGGGGGCCGGGCAGCCGGGGCACGCCGTACGCCCCAGCCACCCGCGGACCGCGTGCCCGTCCGGGCACCGCGCGCGCCAGGGTTCGTCGTCCGGTACGGCGAACCGGAAGGCGGCCCTGGGCAGGACGGCCCCCGCCGCCGCCCCCCAGAGCGCGGCGGCGGCCCACACCGGCGCATCGCTCATCCGGGCCGCCCTGCCCGGTGCCCGGCCGGGGCGGCGGGGGTGAAGTCGTCCGGCAGCCGTGGCGGCGGGCCCTGGGTCCACACCACCCGCAGCGCCGAGGCGGAGATCCGCCAGCCGTCGGCCGTCCTGACCAGTGCGGTGTCGGCATGGCCCGCGGAGACGAAGACGCCGCCCGAGCCGTCCGCGAGGACGTGGGTGTTCAGCTGGGCGCCGCGGGCGGTGGCCCGGTCGCCGTCGATCTCGACGACGGTGTCGGTGCCCAGGTGCACGGTCCGGTCGAACAGGGCCATTCCCCGGCGGACATGGGCCAGCAGGGCGGCGCGGCCGTGGACGGTGCCGATGGGCATCTCCGCGGTGACGTCCTCGGTGTGGAAGGCGCGGGCCCACTCCTCGTCGAATTCCCCGTCGTCCAGGGAGCGCAGATAGCGGTCCATCAGGTCGGTGATCTCGGCGCGGTCGGTCAGGGCGCGTAGCCGGCGCCGCGTCTCTCCGGTGTCGGTCTCGGTGTCCATGACGGAAGGCTCCTCCCTCAACCATGCTTGAGGTCAAGGTCTCTTGGGCCGGTCCGAGGTCTGCCGGCCGGACCGGGCTCTGTCAGCCGGTCTTCGTCAGCTCGGCCACCGGGTGGCCCTTCGACTCACTGTCCGAGGTGTACCTCAAGTCGTCGCCGAACGGGGTCAGTTCGATCTGGTGCGGGGCGGGGTCGCAGCCGGGGTGGTTGTCCTGCGCGCCCACCGAGGTCGCGAGGAGCCGCGTCCCGGTGACCTTCTTCAGGGTGAGCAGACCGGTGCAGACGGCGCCGATCCGGTCGGTCTGGCGCAGCCGCCCCAGGGACTCGCCCACGCGGGCCTGGTGGACGGTGACCCGGAAGGTGCCCATGGGCAGGGTGCCGCCGAGGCCGGTGGCCGGACCCTCCCAGGTGCCGGGGTAGCGGGCCGGGATCGCGCCGCCGCCGGTGGGGCTCCCGGTGGGCGCGGGGTCACCGCCGCCGGGGGCGGGCGCGCCCGTCGTCGGGGAGCCGGCCGAGGGATGGGGGGCGCTGCCCGCCTCGCTCGCGTGCCCGCCGCCGGACCACGGACGCAGCAGCGCGCCGGCCCCGACGGTCCCGAGGGCGAGCGCCCCGGCGACCGCGAGCGCCACCGTGCGGCTGACCCGCCGGCCCCGGGGCCCCTCCGGGGCGGAGCCGACCACCACGCTCACCGACACCCTCCCGGGCCGCGTCCCGTCCCGGAGCCCGGGAACGGCGCTCGGGGCGCCGGAAGTTGGGGAGCCGGGGGGACGGAGTGCCGGGACGTGGCGTGCCGGGGGTCGCGGGCGCGTAGGCCGGTGGCGCCGGGAAGCCGGTCACGGGCGGCACGGGAGTCACCGGACCCATCCCCGGCGCCGGCCCACCCATCACCGGTGCCGGCCCGAACTCACCGGCTCCCGCAGCCGTTCCCGTCCCGGTCCCCACCCCCGTCCCGCCCTCCGACAGCCCCTCGAAGGCCACCGGCCCCGACCGGACCGGCTCCCCCGTGTCCAGATTGAGCAGCTGGACCGCGCTCCTGCTGACCCGCTCCACCGGCGGTCCCGGCAGCCAGCCCCCGGCCGTCAGGCGGGCCGCGCCCTCGGGGGCCAGGCGGCGGCTCACCTCGGCCGGGGCGGGCCGGGCCGCCGGGTCCTTCGCGAGGCACTCCTGGGCGACCGCCCGCAACGCGCCGCTCAGCGCGCCCGGTTCGGGCTCCTCGTGCACCACCTTGTACAGCAGCGCCGCCGAGGAGTCGCCCGGGACCGGCGCCTGTCCGGTGGCCGCGTACGTCAGCACCGCGCCCAGCGAGAAGACGTCCGCCGCTCCCAGGACACCGGCGCCGAGGATCTGTTCCGGGGCCATGTAGCCGGGCGATCCGACCGAGGCGCCGGTCGCGGTGAGGGACGCCGTGCCGTCCGTGGCCCGGGCGATGCCGAAGTCGATCAGCAGGGGGCCGTCCAGGGTGAGCAGCACATGGGACGGCTTCACGTCCCGGTGCACCAGGCCCCGGGCGTGGACCGCGGCCGGCGCCTCCGCGAGGCCCGCGGCGAGGGCTCGTACCGTGTGCCCGGGCAGCGGGCCCCCGTCGGTGACGGCCGCGGCGAGCGAGGGGCCGGCCGCGTAGCCGGTGGCGACCCAGGGCACCGGCGCGTCCGGGTCCGCGTCCAGCACCGGCGCGGTCCGGGCGCCGCCGACCCGGCGCGCGGCCTCCACCTCGCGGCGATGGGGGTCCCCCCCGCGCGAGCTCGGTCCGAGCGTGGGGGAGGGCGCGGAACTCCTCGTCCAGGGCGAAGTGCGGGTGCACGATCTTGACGGCGGCGGTGCGGCCCCCGGCGCTGCGTCCGAGGTGGACCCGTCCCATCCGCCGGCCCCGAGCCGTCCCAGCAGCCGGTACGGCCCGATGGCCGCCGGTTCGTCCCCAGCGAGCGGCCGCACGGCCTCCACCTCTCCCCCGTGGACCGGACCGCGGCCTAGTGATTACGGCCGGAGCAGTTCCACCTTCACGTCGGCCGGGAAGCCGGTCGTGGGGCCGACGCGGCGGGCGAACTCGGCGACCGCGGCCAGCTGGGCGTCACCGAAGCTGAAGTCCAGGGTGGTGAAGTACCTGGCGAGGGTCCGCGCGTCGAACGCCTCCCAGTGGGCGGCCTGTTCGGCGACCTTGTCGACCTCCTCCAGGGAGATCTTCTTGGACTCCAGGAACGCCTGGTGCACCTGGTGGGTGATGAGCGGCTCGCGCTCCAGGTAGTCCCGCCGGGCCGCCCACACCGCGAAGACGAACGGCAGTCCCGTCCACTCCTTCCACAGCGTGCCCAGGTCGTGCACGTCGAGGCCGTAGCGCGGGCCGTCGTGCAGGTTGGCGCGCAGGGCGGCGTCGCCGATCAGTACGGCGGCGTCGGCCTCCCGCATCATCAGGCCGAGGTCGGGCGGGCAGGTGTAGTACTCGGGCCGGACCCCGTACCGCTCGCCGAGCAGGAGCTGCGCGAGGCGCACGGAGGTGCGGGAGGTGGAGCCGAGGGCGACCTTCGCGCCGTCCAGCTCCTCCAGCGGGACCTGGGAGACGATCACGCAGGACATCACGGGGCCGTCGCAGCCCACGGCGATGTCCGGGAAGGCGACCAGGTCGTCCGAGTTCTTCAGGTACTCGACCAGGGTGACCGGGGCGACGTCGAGCTCCCCCTGGATCAACCGCTCGCTGAGCTTCTCCGGCGTGTCCTTGGTCAGCTGGAAGTCGAGGAGCGTGCCGGTTCTCGCGAGCCCCCAGTACAGGGGCAGGCAGTTCAGGAACTGGATGTGGCCGACGCGCGGCCGGGTGCGAGAAATGTCCACATCGCGGGACTCTAGCCCTCGGCTGGTACGGTGCTCGGACCGGCCCCACCGTCATACGGGTTACCGGCTTTCAAACATCTGAGTGAAGTGATCTTTCCCTCTATTGCTTTCGGCTGCCTGCATGCTAGGCTCGCCGCAAGTTGCAGTTTGGTTTCCCTTGCAGTACAGAGCCTGCGGAGCATGTGACCGCGGGCTCTCGTCGTTTTCAGACGTATGCAGTGGTGCAGCACGTTTTCGCACTTGCAGGTTCTGGAGCAGGGCAAACCCTTTTGAGCCCAAGGAGGGCTTATGGCTACCGGAACCGTTAAGTGGTTCAACGCCGAAAAGGGCTTTGGCTTCATCGCCCAGGAGGGCGGCGGCCCCGACGTCTTCGTTCACTACTCCGCGATCAACGCCACCGGCTTCCGCTCCCTCGAGGAGAACCAGCAGGTGTCCTTCGATGTGACGCAGGGCCCGAAGGGTCCGCAGGCGGAGAACGTCACCCCCGTCTGATCACTGCCTGATCGCAGAACCTGAGAGCAGTACCCAAGGAGCCCCGCGCCGTCCAGGCAACGGGGCTCCTGCCTTTTCGGCCGCGCCCTTCATGCCGCTCCTGCCGCCGTCTTCATGCCCAGCCTTCATACGGAACTAATTCCTCCGCGGTTCGCGATCCGTTCATGAACTACTACGTTCCGGGGCATGACCAGAAACCAGGACTCCCCGGACTTCCTGAGCACCACTCGCGAGTTCTACGACACCGTCGCCGAGGACTACGCGGAGCACTTCGCGAATCCCCTCGCCGACAAGCCGCTGGAACGCGCCCTGCTCGCCGCCTTCGCGGAGCAGGTGGGCCCCGGAGCCGCCGTCGCCGACCTCGGCTGCGGTCCCGGCGCGGTCACCGGGCATCTCGCCGCCCTCGGCCTGGACGCCTTCGGTCTCGACCTCTCCGCCGCGATGCTCGCCGTGGCCCGCCGCGACCACCCCGGACTGCGCTTCGAACAGGGCTCCATGCTGGACCTCCCGTTGCCCGACGACACGCTCGGCGAGGGTGTCGCGCGGGTCGCGCAGGCGTTTCTCGGGGTCGTCAGAGCGCCCTGACACCCGCCCCGACACCCGTTCTGACCTGCGCAGCCGATCAGGGGTCCCGACGGCCTCCCCGACCCCGGTAACCAGTGGGGACGGCATAGGGACCGCATTCCCCAAATATCGGTCGTGGCGCCGGGGAGAACCCGGCGACCGGAACCCGGTCCGTCTCTCACAAGGGGTTGCACATGCGTTCCATCGCACTGCGTACGAAGACGGTTCTGGCGGCTCTGGCGGGCGTGGGCGTCCTCGCCCTGGGTGCGGCCGCCGCGCTGCCCGCCACCGGGCTGCACAGCACCAGTAGCAGCCACTCCGTCCGCGCCGACGAGGGTCGCGGCCCGGGCGTCGTCCACGCCTGACCACCTCCGCGGTACAGCGCACGGCCGCAGCAGCGTGCCATACCCCCACCTTTCCCGAACAGCCCGCTCCCCCCACACGAGCGCCGCAACGGCACCGGCCGGGTCCCACACCCACCGGTGCCGTTCGTGTATCCGCTCCGGGGAACCGTAAACCGGGTACGCGCACACGAGTTGGGAATCGCGGCCGGCCGGGGCCTACAGCCGCCGTCCCGCCTCCGTGACCCCCATCGCGTCGTACAGCGCCCGCGCCTCGGCGTGGTGCCGTTCGGCCGTCCTGCCGTCGTCCAGCGCCCGCGCGGCCTCCGCCATCCCGTGCAGGGCGTGCGCGATCTCGATCCGGAAGCCGTGCCGGGACGCCAGTTCGTGGGCCTGGCCGTGCAGTTCCATGGCGCGCTCGGGTGCCCCGCTGCGCAGATGGACCAGGCCGACCACGTTGGACACCGCGGCCTGCCGCAGCGCCGTGCCCTCCGCGGAGACCAGGTCGAGGGCCCGCTCGGCGTGCTCCGCGGCCGAGCGCACATCGCCGAGCCGCTGGCAGACGCGGGCCCAGTGGGCGAGGACGACCGCGACGTTGGCCGGCTTGCGGGACTCGTCGCACAGCTCCAGGGCCTGGGCGAGGCAGGCGCGTGCCCGTTCGTCCTCGCCGGTGCCGAGGTGGGCGAGGGCAAGGAAGGTCAGCGAGTGGATCTCGTTGTTGCGCTCGCCCAGGCGCCGGTTCAGCTCGGTGGCGCGGGCCGCGTTGCGGGCGGCCTCCTCGTAGTGCCCGGTCCAGATCTGCACGGTGGCGAGGTTGACCAGCGCCTCCGCCTCCATCCGGGCCACGCCCAGCTGCCGGTGCAGCCCGATGCCCTGGTCCAGATAGGTGCGGGCCTCCTCGAAGTTGCCGAGGGAGCCGTGCAGCAGCCCGAGTACGTCCAGGCACATCGCCTCGGAGCGGGGGGCGCTGCCCCGGGACAGCTCCAGGCCCTCCTGGGCGGTGGTGATGCCGTCCTGGAAGTCGCCGAGCCACCAGTGCGCGACGGCCAGGTTGCACAGGCTGATGCCGAGCAGCCCGGAGTCGTCCAGCTGGCGGCAGGCGGCCACCCCGATCCGGCCGACGACCCGGAACTCCTCGTAACGGCCGCGCAGATCGAGGTAGAAGAGCAGATTGCGGGCGAGCAGGGCGGCCGGGCGGTGCAGCCCCTGGGTGCCGGCCTGGGCGACCACCGCGAGCAGCGCCTCGTACTCCCGGTCGAACCAGCGCAGCGCCTGCTCGCCGTCGTCCAGCCGGGGCAGCGCGGCGGTGTCGCTCGTGGCCGGGATCTCGCCGTAGCGGCTGCGGCCGGGGAAGAGGGTCTCGCAGGCCCGGTCGGTGCTCCGGATGTAGTACGCCACCAGGCGCTCGACGGCCGATTCCTCGTCGTCCTCCACCTCGCGCACGCTGAGCGCGTAGGTGCGCACCAGGTCGTGGAAGCCGTACAGGCCCGCCTCGTGCTGCTCCAGCAGATGGGCGTCCAGGAGGCACTCCAAGAGGTCCTCCGCGTCATGCCCGTCGGTGCCGAGCAGGGCGGCGGCGGAGGGCACGTCGATGGCGCTGCCCGGGTGCAGCCCGAGCAGCCGGAAGGCGGCCCGCTGGTCCTCGTCCATGGCCTGGTACGACAGCCGGAGCGTGGCCTCCACGCTGCGTTCCCCGGCGCTCAGTTCGCGCAGCCGCCGGGTCTCGTCGGCGAGCCGGTCCACCAGGTACTGCACGGTCCAGCGGGGCCGGTTGCGCAGCCGCGCGGTGGTGATGCGCAGGGCGAGCGGCAGCCCCCCGCACAGCCGGGCCAGCCGGTCCACGGCCCGTGGTTCGGCGGCCGTGCGCTCGACGCCCAGCATCCGGGTGAGCAGGGTGGCGCTGTCGCCGGCCGACAGCAGCCCCAGCGACAGCCACTCCGAGCCGTCCAGGTCGAGCATCCGGACCCGGCTGGTGACGATGGCGAGGCAGTCCTCGGAGGCGGGCAGCAGCGGCCGCACCTGGGCGGCGTCGGCGGCGTTGTCCAGCAGGAGCAGCAACTTCCGCTGGGCGGAAACGGTTCGCCAGAAGGTGGTACGGCGCTCCAGGTCATCCGGTATTCGATCGTCCGGTATGCCCAGATTGTGCAGTAAGGAGTGCAGTACGGCGCCGGGTTCCTGGGCCTTCTCGCCAGGGCTGAAGCCGCGCAGGTCCACGAAGAGCTGCCCGTCGGGATACTCGGGGGCCAGCAGATGGGCGGCGTGCACCGCGAGCGCGGTCTTGCCGCTGCCGCCCATGCCGTCCACGCCGACGATCCGGGTGCCGCCGGTGGCCGGGGCGCAGCCCACGGTGACCAGCCGGGCCAGTTCCTCGTCCCGGCCGGTGAAGTCCGGCAGGTCGTAGGGCAGGGTGCAGGGCGCGGGCTCGGTGCCCGAGTGCTGGGTGGTGTAGGGCGCGGGGACCAGCAGGGCGGCGCGGTCGGCCACCGACTGCGGTACGCGGGCGGCGACTTCGGGGCTGTCGCGCAGGATCGCCTCGTAGAGCCGGGTGAGTTCGGCGCCGGGGTCGATGCCCAGCTCCTCCACCAGCAGATCGCGTACCCGCCCGAACTCCTCCAGCGCCTCGGCCTGCCGTCCGGCCCGGTACAGCGCCAGCATCAGCCGGCCGCGCAGGGTCTCCCGCAGCGGGTGCGCGGTGACCAGCTCGCGCAGCGGCCCGATCAGCTCGGCGGACTGGCCCAGTTCCAGCTGGAGTTCGAAATACTGCTCGGCCACCGCCATGTGGCGCTCTTCGAGTGCCGCGGACGCCCCGCTGATCACGTCGCCGCCCGCGCCCGCCATCACCGGGCCCCGCCACAGCTCCAGGCAGGAGCGCAGGTGTCCGACGGCCTCCTCGGGCCGTCCGGCCGCCACCGCCTGCCGGGCCTGTCTGGAACGCTCGGTGAACTCGTGAAGATCCAGCTGGTGTTCACCGAGCACGGCGCGGTACCCGGCGCCGTCGGTGACGATCAGGGCCGCGCCGTCCGGGATATGGGTGCGCAGGGCCGCGACGCACTTGCGGACCTGGTGGCTCGCGGTCTGCGGCGGCTCGTCGTCCCAGGCCGCCGCGATCAGCCGGGACATCGGCACCATACGGCCGGGTTCGAGCAGCAGGGTGACCAGCACCCGTTCCTGGGTCGGACTGCCCAGCCTCAACCGGCGCTCCCCGCACCAGCCTTCGAGCGAGCCGAGGATGTTGAAGCGCACGACAGGACGACCGGATGCCGCCGATTCCACGAACCCGTCCCCTCCGCCCCGCCGCGCCGCCCGGCCCGAGATGTTCGGGACCATCCTAGGTTGTACCCGAACGAGCAACACGGAGGAGGTGATTCCGGCTACCTGGGGTCTTCCTCGGTCCTGGCGAACAGGCTAACCACCTCAGGCGATCTGGAGGAGGGTCGAACGCGCATCCCTGACGAGAGCGGGATCATGCCGAAGGATAGCGCTCTCAACCCGGCGTAGCGCGGGCGAGGGCTGGATGCCGAGTTCCTCGTCGAGCTGCCGGCGCATCCGGCGGAACACCTCGAGCGCGTCCGCCTGCCGGCCCGAGCAGTAGAGGGCGATCATCAGCTGCTCGCAGAACCGTTCGCGCAGGGGGTAGTGGCTGTGCGCCTCGGCCAGCTCCGCGAGCACCGCCGCATGCTGTCCGAGCCGCAGTTCCGCGTCGAACCGCAGCTCCATGGCCCGCATCCGGTACTCCTCGTACCGGGCTCCGGCGAGCTGGCACAGGGTCCCGCCGGGGAACCCGCCGAACACCGGACCCCGCCACAGCGCGAGCGCCTGCCCGAGCATCCGGGCGGTGCCCTCCGCGTCGTACGAAGACGCGGATTCCGCCTTCCGTACGGTCCGTACGAACTCGGCGGCGTCCATCTCGCCCTCGTCCACGGTCAGCCGGTAACCCGAGGGATGCATCGTCACCCGGGATACCGGACGCCCCGGTTCCAGGACCTTCAGCTTCCGCCGAAGCCTGCTCACATGCGCCTGGAGGGCATTGGACTGGTTGTCGGGTACGGTCTCGCCCCACATCTCCTCGACCAGGCTCTCCCCGGACACCGGCTGCCCCTCGCTGACGAGCAGCGTCTGTACGAGGGTGCGCTGGAGGTCGCCACAGATCTCCGCGGGGCCGGACACGGTACGGACCTGTAGTGCCCCGAGGATCGAGAACTTCAGCATCCTGGCTCCGCCTCCTGTTGACGTCGCTGGCGTCGTCGTCCTTCTTCCGGCGACGTATCAACAGTGAAGGGAGGTCCTCCCGTTTCGTTACCGATCCGGTCCCGGTGGGGTCCGGATCAGCTCGCCTGGCCCGCGACCAGCTCACCCAGCGAGGTCACCCGCTGGGCGGCGCCGGCCGGTGAGTCGGCGTGCACCACGAAGTGACCCGGCGGGCAGCTGCCCCGCGCCGGCACGAACCGGACACCGGGAAGCCGGTGCTCGGGGCCCGGTGAGCGGCTCGATTCGGCCGCGGCGGCGAATCGTTCCGGCCGCGCGACCTCGACGAGCTTTCCGGCCAGTACCCGTACGGCCCCGGCGGCCAGGTCGAAGCCCCCGGCCACGCTGAGGAGTTCGGGGATCGGATCGTCCCCGAGCCCCGCCCGGCAGCAGGTGATCACCGGGCCCTGCCGGGTCAGGGTGACCCCGGTGTGCGCGGGCCCGTACTGGTACCCGGTCAGGTCCAGGAGCGCGGTCACCACGGCCCGTACCTCCGCCGCGGTGTCCTCCGTCAGCGGGGCCGGGGAGAGCAGGCCGTACGGCATCCGGGCCGTGATCCCCACGGTCTGGTGCATGCCGTGCACGCTCAGCGTCTCCACGGTCAGCCGGGGCGCGCCGGAGACCGCCCCGGCGTCCGGCGACAGCCGGTTGTCCCGGACGAGCCGCTGTACGGCGTCCGGGTCCGCGAGCAGCCGCAGCGCGCGTGCGGGGTTGACGAACAGCCCGGCCGCCGCGGCCTCCTTCAGGAGGGGCCGCAGCGCGGACTCGTCGTGCGTGTCGGCCCAGGCCGCCCGCACTTGAACACCGGCCCGCTGTGCCTCTCCGAGGAGGCGCGGGTCGGGGTTCAGCAGGAAGATCCGGCTGACGTCGTTGTCTTCTTTCATACCTCTGCTCGGATGACGAAGTCGGCGAGGGTGGAAAGGCAGGCTACGAGCGGGCGTTACCGATCCGGTCCCGGACGGTTCCCCGGCATTTGGTTGCGGACAGAACGCCCCGTACGCTACCGGTCCTCTCCCCTCGCCGACCCGTCAATCGCTCACCTCGCCTGTACGTGGGCAACTGTGAGGAAGGATGCCCAGGTGGAGGGGTGAACAGTGAGGTGAGTAAGGGGAAGTTTCGAGTCGCGGATGTGGATGGCCGTGGGGTGTTCGGCGACCTCGACGCACTGGCCGCCTTCTCCGCTGCTATAGCTGGATTTGCGCCAGGCGTAGGAGAGTTCGACGCACTCGCCGCCATCATTGCTGCTGTAGCTGGACTTGAACCACACCGGGCTCTCAGCGCTCATGTCGTCTCCGTCTTCTCCGCGTCGAGGAAGGCGACCCATGCGGTGGGGCGGATGGTGAGGTGGGGGGCGGTGGGACGCTTGGAGTCGCGGATGTGGATGGCGGCGGGGTGCTCGGCGACCTCGACGCACTCGCCACCCGCGCCGCCGCTGTAGCTCGACTTGCGCCAGGTGAAGGAGAGTTCGACGCACTCGCCGCCCTCATGGCTGCTGTAGCTGGACTTGAACCAGGCCCGGCTCTCGGTGTTCATAGCTTCTCCAGTTTCTCCGCGATCAGAGCGCGGGACCCCTTGGGAGTCAGTGCCATCGCGCGCATGATCCCATAGCGGTCGGCGATCTTCCGGACGTCTTCGCGGTTGATGATCAGCTGGGGGTGACCCTGTGCTTCCAGGTACGCAACCTGCTCGTGTCCCTTCGGAACTAGAAGGTTGAACGCGCTGTCCAGGCTGGGGTGTTCCTCCATTTCGGTCGGCATCACCTGGATCTCGACGTTCTGCCTGTCCCCGATGGTCAGCAGGCGGCGCAGCTGATCAGCGTGGACCCGCGAGCCGCCGATCGGCCGGTCGAGTACCGCCTCTTCGAGGACGTAGCTGACGATGGGCGCGGGCCAACGCTCAAAGACCTGCTGACGTGAGAGTCGGTCGGCCAGCCGCTTCTCGATGGTCTCCTCGCTGAGGAACGGCCGCCCCCTGGCGAACACGACCCGCGCGTGAGCCTCGGTCTGCAAGAGGCCAGGCACCGCGATGTTGGCGTAGAAGTGCAGCTCCACCGCCTCCTTCTCCATCTCAGCCTGGCCCCGGTACCAGTCGGGGTGCCGGGTCCGAGCCCGCCGCATCGCGTCCTCCACCTCGGGAATGACCGCGATCAGCAGCCCGTTGGCGTTGAGGATGGGGTCCGCCTTGACCAGGAAGTCCGGCCTAGGGGTCCGCACGCCCCGCTCCATGGCCGAGATCTGGTCGGGGCCGTACCCGACCAGCGCCCCGAACTCCGGCTGACTGAGCCCCGCCCGCTCCCGCAGGAGCTTCAACTGCCTGCCCACCATGGCGAAGACACCCGCCGCCCCGTTCTCCTGCCCAGGAGTGTCCGGCCGCCGCTCTTGTTCGTCTACCACTCCGTCCTCCGCTCTCTCCGTACACGCACCGACGCGTACCCGTACGACTACGCTGAGTCGCCGGGTTTCTCCTGGTCAGCGTAGGGAGAACCGGCCACGCTCGGTGTTGTGAATCTGGAAATCTCCACCCCCCTGAAAGAGTTGATCCAGCGGCTGTCCGCCACTCCCCGCGGCGCCCGACTGGCCCGACGCCTCACCGGAACCGCGCTCGACAACTGGGGTTACCCCTATGACGGGCCGCTGAACAACACCGCTCAGCTCCTCGTCTCGGAACTGGCGGCCAACGCCGTCACCCACGGTCGCGTACCGGGCCGGGACTTCGAGCTGCGGCTGACGCTGCTGCCCACGGAGGACACCCTGCTCATCGAGGTGAGCGACACCCGGGGCGAACGCCGGCCGCAGGTCCTGCGCGCCGCCTTCGGGGACGAGCACGGCCGGGGTCTGGTCGTCGTGGACGCGCTGTCCCGGACCTGGGGCGTGCGCGAACGCATCGTCGGCAAGACGGTGTGGGCCGAGCTCCCGCTGACCGGTCCGCCCGACGCGTAGCCGTCCCGGCCGGCGCGTGACCCGGTCCACGTGGCCGTGGTGAACGAAGAAGGACGAGTCCTGTTGCCGAAACACCTCATGTGGCCCGCTGGGCACTTCCGACCGGCTCCGCGGATGGTGGCCGACGACATCTGCTGCCTGCATGTCGGGCACCGACGTAGCCCCGAAGATCAAGGAACCGCAGACCGGAGACCCCCTGGGCTCGGATCTTCAACTGTCAGCCCTCGGTGGGCATCGGTTCTCCCCCGCCTTGGCCCAAGGGCTCGCCACCGTCGTGGTGGCTCTGGGGTGTGTCCGGCGCTCGGCCGAGCAGACTGCTCCGACCAGCAGACGACGCTCCTCGGGTTCATCTACGACGGGAAAGGCGTGAAGCGAAGGCCGTGAACGAGATCGCCCCCCGGGTCCTGCTCGGGGCGATCCTCGCCCTGGCGACTCCGCAGGCCGTGGTGAGCATCGTCCACTACCTGCGGATCGATCGTCAGACCCGGGCGAACATCCGGCACGGGAAACACGTCTGGTTCGAGTGGGAGCGCCTGCCCGGCTTCAGCAAGACGTCGCTGATCAACAAGCTCATCTGCTACCTGGCCTCCTCCGACCCGGTGAAAGCCCCCGCCCAGGTCCCGACTCCGGCGCCCGCAACGAGTTGGACGGACAACGGCCTCGCCCCTTTCGGCACCTCCTCCGCGGCGGGGGACTCCGGACGATCCGTTTCCACGATCTCCGACACTCGACCGCGATCGTGCTCCTGGGGCAAGGCTTCGATCCCG
The DNA here is from genome assembly GCF_009650765.1 of Streptomyces sp. SUK 48. Classification (NCBI taxonomy): domain Bacteria; kingdom Bacillati; phylum Actinomycetota; class Actinomycetes; order Kitasatosporales; family Streptomycetaceae; genus Streptomyces; species Streptomyces sp. SUK 48. Next base: position 3,661,538 of record NZ_CP045740.1, read on the forward strand.
CCGTCATCAAGGAACTCCCTCGGCCGGACCGACGACGAACCCGAAGAACCACCCGCCACGGCCGTCGTCCGCTGACGTTTCCGTCAGCGTTGCCGTCAAACACCTCAGAAGTCCCGCCGAAGGATCTCTTCGGCGGGACTCCCATTTCCTGCGAGACACAACGCAATGAGGTTGTATCTCTTTATGGTTGATTAGATTGGGATGGTAAATCCCAGCGCACTTGCATATCGACTCGCCCACCCCTTGGCCGATGCCAGAACGTCCATAGACTTTCCGTTCGACAAGCGAATCGGTCCTTGTTCCAGCTGCCCCCGGATTCGCGACTCCAAGCCAGTGTCACCGATATCACGTGCCAGCACCAGAGCCTGCACAAGGCGAGCTGGATAGTTGGCTACGGGAAGCCAGACATAAAGGTCGCCTCGCTGTACGTCTTCGGGCGACGAAAGCAACTCGCAAAGATCGGTGCGATCGTCTACGAACCGAGCCGCTCGACCCAGCCCCTCCCGAAGAAACTCCTCCAGCGAGCTGTCCATAGCCTGCGGCCAGGGCATCTCGTTACTTGAACTGCGAATCGGGATGGACATGCGCCCATACTTCTCCAGAGCCATGCCGAACTTCGCGTCGCCCACGTTCATGTGCCAGGCCAGCATGCCCGCAGCGTCTTTGGAGACCCACCCGAGGTACGCCAGCCTTTGAGACTCCCAGCGCACCTCACCCCTTCGTGACACTTCAGCCTGGGAAGGGACAGCGCCGAGGTCCATGGCCGCGCGCAACACGGCCGGCGCGGTCAGCGGCTTAGCCATCCAACATCACCACTTCGTCCATCTGCGGGACCCGTTGGGCACCCTGACCATCGGGCCCACCAGCCCCGATAGCCTGAATATATTCCCCATAACCCATGGACATGCTTGCAAACTTCGCCATGAGGGCGTTTGAGCATGTCCTCATCTCATAGCAGGTGCTCTGCGCATACCATCCGAGCTGCCCGGAAAGTGCCTGCGGATTCGAGCCGTCGTAGAAATATGCCGGCAGCGTTCCGTCGGTATTACGGGACACGTCCAGGTATCTTTCGAAGATACGGACGAACTTCGCTCGACCTTTCCATTGCATCGGTACGTCGATGCCCGGGTAAACCTCGTCGGGATCGTAGTTCGATCCACCAGTTACGGAGGGGTTAATACGCTTCCCGCCGCCTCCCCCCGCCGTATCTTCTTGGTTGTCTTGTGCGGGAACACCCCCGAGCACATCTCCCGGCAGGAAAAGGCCGCTGGGGTCGCTGTTCGTGATGGGATTACTGCCCGCGTATGTGTAACCACCGAGCTCCTGCGTTTTCCGGCCTCGAAGACGGGGTCGACGCTGATGAAGCGGCCCAGGTCCGCGTGGTGCGGAACGAGCGATGTCAAGTCCTGTTGCTGAAACACCGCATGTGGCCCGCCGACCGGCCCTGGGGGCTGCCGACCGGTTACGCGGTCAAGAGCGAGGAATTCCCGATGACCGTTGTCCGGGAGGTCCGGGAGGAAACCGGTCTCGAAGTCGTTCCCGGGCGCCTGGTCCAGGTGACCAGCGGTTACAGGCTCCGCGCGGAAATCGCGTACGAGGCGCTTCACGTGGGCGGAACTCTCAAGCTCGACGGCTTCGAGATCCTGGAGGCGAAATGGTTCGACCCGGACGCACTCCCGGAGGGGATGCAGGAGTCTCACGTCCAGCTGATCAAGACGGACGGCGCACCGACCTGACGGAACTCGCGCCGAACGAGTCCGTCAACGGCGCGAAGGCCATGGCGGCACTGGCGGCCATACGCTCCGACGCGACACCGCTCATGGCAAAGCACCCCGCCCCCGAACGAGTACTGATCGGCTCCGAATCCTCACGCCCCGGCGCCTTCGGCGGTTCCACCACCCGGACCAGGGCTGCCGGCACGGATCGCCGAGGGCATCGCCCTGCTGCCCCGCGCCCGCGACAAGACCCGCGGAATCTTCCTGACCTACCAGGCCAGGGGATGTCTGGAGGCAAACGACATCGAGCAGGCCCTCGCCGTCACCGGGGAATCGCTCGACCTGGCCACTCGTATCGGCGCTCCCCGCTGCATCACCCTGGTGCGTGAACTCGCACCCGCCTTCGAGCCGTACCGCCGGGTCGACGGGGTTTCGGAGTTCCTGGCGCGGCTCAGGGCGAGCTGAACGAACAGCCACGGGCCGGCCCCGGGACGCCGTGGCGTGTCCGGGGCCGGTTCGTCGGAGTAGGAGCCGGGGATCAGCTGTGGTTGAAGGCGACCGAGAAGTTCTCGCCGCCGCTGAGCGAGGACGTCGTCGCCTTGGTGGTGCTGCCCGAGGCCATGTTGATCTTGTCGGGCGAGTAGTTGCCGATGGCCTGGCCGTTGGCGGTGGCGTTGGTGAAGTTCGCGGTGCCGAAGTTCGACAGCGGCAGCACGCCGGAGGAGCTGGACGGCGCCTCGGCTATGACCTCGGCGGACGCGTTGGACAGACCGCTCTGCGTCTTCTTGGTGGTCTTCGTCCAGCCCTTGGTGGTGTCCGTGAGGGTGAGCGTGTACGAGGTGCCGCTGCGGCTGATCGTCGAGGTGAAGTGGTCACCCGCGCTCACCGCGTTGCTGTAGTTCACCGGGTACGCCGGGTACATCTCGTACCAGGACGAGTACACCGCCCGGCCGCTGGAGCAGTCCGCCTCGGTGCCCGTCTGCTCCACGGAGTTGCTGCCGTCGCCGTCGATGCCGATCCAGAACGACGAGTACGTGGTCGAGCTGGAGCAGCTGACCGCCGGCTGCACCCAGCTCGCCGAGACGCTGGTGAACGTCGTACCGGTCGCGGCGTAGCCGGCCCAGTTGGAGCTGGTGCTGTTCCTGATGCCACCGACCAGGTGGTGACTGCTGATGTGACCGCTGACCGGGGTCATGCGCAGCGCCGGCGCGGCGGCGGCGGCCGCGGGGGAGGTCGCCAGGGCCGACAGGACGGCGGCGGCGACGGCTGTGGCTGCGGTGAGGCGGATCGTGGCAGACATGCTGCTCCTTATCGCGGGTCTCGCGGTGCAGACGTGACTGGCGGCCACCAGTGGGGGGAACGTGCCCCCGTGGTTGTCAGTGTGCAGTCAACACGCGTCCCGTTGTCACCCGGCATCCGGGTTTTCACAGCAAAGGTCCTGCCAAGTACCTTCTACAAAAGGAGTGTTGAAGGAGAAACCGCCCGCTCTCCAGGGACCCGGCCGCTCACACCCCGTCGTACAGCCCCTCCACCTCTTGGGCGAAGTCCGCGAGAATCCGCGCGCGCCGCAGCTTCATGGACGGCGTGAGGTGCCCGGCCCCCTCCGTGAAGTCGTACGGCAGGACGGTGAAGCGGCGGATGGACTCGGGCCGGGAGACGAGACGGTTGGCGTCGTCCACGGCACGCTGGAGGATGGCCCGCAACTCGGCGTCGTCGGCGACGAGTTCGGGCGGCACGGGGTGCTTCCCGTTCATCTGCCGCCAGTGCGTGACGCCCTCGGCGTCGAGGGTGAGCAGGGCCGCGACGTACGGACGGCCGTCGCCGACCAGGATCACCTGGGAGATCAGGGGGTGCTGGCGCAGCCAGTTCTCCAGCGGGGCGGGGGCGACGGACTTGCCGCCGGAGGTGATGAGGAGTTCCTTCTTGCGGCCCGTGATGGTGAGGTAGCCGTCATCGTCCAGTTCGCCCAAGTCACCGGTGTGCAGCCAGCCTTCGCGGGTGACCGGGACGACACCGCCGGCCCCCGGGTCCCAGTAGCCGCGCAGCACATGGTCGCCGCAGACCAGGATCTCCCCGTCCGCGGCGATCCGCACCCGGGTGCCGGGCAGCGGCCAGCCCACGGTGCCGAGGCGGGGCCGGAGCGGTGGCGTGACGGTGCTGGCGCCGGTGGTCTCCGTGAGGCCGTACCCCTCGTAGATCTCGATGCCCGCGCCGGCGTAGAACGCGGCGAGGCGGCGTCCGAGCGGGGACCCGCCGCAGATGACGTGCCGCACCCGGCCGCCCATCGCCGTGCGGATACGGCGGTAGACGAGGGGGTCGTAGAAGCCGCGCTGGGTGCGCAGGACGCGGCCGGGTCCGTCGCCGGTGCCGGACTGGCTCGCCCGGAGCGCCTCGCCGAAGCGCCGGGCGACGGCGGCGGCACGGTCGAAGACGGCGCCCCGGCCGCCCGACTCCGCCTGCGCGCGGGCCGAGTTGAAGATCTTCTCCAGCATGTAGGGGATGGTCAGCAGGGCGGTGGGCTGGAAGGCGGCGAGGTCCGGCAGCAGCTCCTCGGCCTTGAGGCTGGGCGCGTGCCCGAGGCGGACGCGGGCGCGGACGCAGGCGATGGCGACCATGCGCCCGAACACATGGGAGAGGGGCAGGAAGAGGAGGACGGACGGGTCGCTGTCGTGCTGCCTGAAGACGGGGTGGAGCAGTTCGATCGCGTTGTCCACCTCGGCGAAGAAGTTGCCGTGCGAGAGGGCGCAGCCCTTGGGGCGCCCGGTGGTGCCGGAGGTGTAGACGAGGGTGGCGAGGGTGGCGGGCCCGAGCATGCCGCGCCGCACCCCGACCTCGCCCTCCGGCACCGGCGCCCCCGCGTCGACGAGCCGCTCCACATGCCCCTTCTCCATGACCCACAAGTGCCGAAGTTCCGGCAGGTGTTGCAGCTCGGGCCCGAGCGCGGCGGCCTGGGCGCCGGTCTCGGTCACGAGGGCGACCGCACCCGAGTCGTGCAGTATCCAGCGGGTCTGGAAGAGGGAGGAGGTGGGGTAGACGGGGACGGTCACGAGCCCGGCGGCCCACGCGGCGAAGTCGAGCAGCGTCCACTCGTACGTCGTGCGCGCCATGATCGCGATCCGGTCCCCGGGCGCCAGCCCCTCCGCGATCAGCCCCTTCGCCACCGCGAGCACCTCCTCGGCGAACCGCGCCGCGGTGATGTCCTTCCAGCGGCCGTCTCTGAGCTTGCGGCTGAGCACCACGGCGTCCGGGTCCGCGGCCGCGTTGTCGAACGGCAGGTCGGCCAGGGACCCGTGGGTCACCGGCGCCGCGAGGGGCGGTACGACCGCTTCCCGTACGGCTCCGTCGAGGCGCCGGGTGTGGGGCGCGACGAGGAGGGGCCGGCCGTCGTAGTCGACGGCGGGGACCGGGGCGTCGGCGGGGTGCGGGGGGTCGTGGGGACGCAGGGGGTCATGGGGATGCGGGGGGTCATGGGGGCGCAGGGGGGACACGAGCGGCTCCTCGGGCGTGCGGCGAGGCGTTCACCGGCGGCCGGGCGCGCGGCGAACGAGCTGGGGAGAGGTGTTACCGCCGGTCAGGCGAGTGATCGTACGGGCCCGTTGTGGGGGCTTCGTGCGGTTCCGGGGACGGTCCGGGGGTGGTCCGGGGACGGGGCTGTGCGGGCCGGTCGCGCCCACTGCCACTGGCCGACCTGGGCTTACCTGCGGTAACTTTACCGCTCGGTAACGCATGTGTTCCCGTCTTCGGAGGGTTTGATGTCGACCGTCCTCGACAAGTCGCCTGGGCTGATGCGGGAGTTGGCGGCCGGCGCGGTGCGCTCGCTGCGCAGGCGCCCATCGGCGGGGGCCTCGTACCCGGGCACGCGGCTGGTGCTGCGGGGGGTGCGGGCGGACCCGGACCGGCTGGCGCGGTACGCGCGCGTGTGCGGTTTCCCGTCCACGGCGCGGGAGTTGCCCCTCCCCTACCTCCATGTCCTCGCGTTCCCGCTGACGCTGCGGCTGCTCGGCGCCCGGGGCTTCCCGCTCCCGCTGCCGGGGCTGGTGCATACCTCGATCGAGCTCGTCCGGCACGCTCCGCTGCCCGTGCCGGAGCCGTACGAGTTCACGGTGTACGTCTCGGGGCTGGCCCCGCACCGGCGCGGTACGGAGGCGACGGTGGTGACGCAGGCGCGGCTGGGCGGGGAGCCGGTGTGGGAGTCCCGCAGCACGTACCTGTCCCGGCACCGCACGACGGACGGCGCCGCCGCGGCTCCTCCCCCGGAGCCGACGGCCCCCCTCCCGTTCCGCGTGCGGTGGTCGCTGCCCGGCGGTCTGGGCCGCGCCTACGCCGCCGTCTCGGGCGACCGCAACCCCATCCACCTCACCCGCCTCACCGCCCGCCCCTTCGGCTTCCCCCGCGCGATCGCCCACGGCATGTGGACGGCGGCGCGCTGCCTGGCGGAGTTCGGGGACGCCGACGCGGCACGGGTGGAGTTCCGGGCGCCGGTGCTGCTGCCGGGGACGGTGCGGTACGGCGCGGCGCCGGAGGGCGGCCGGTTCGAGCTGCGGGGCGGGGAGGACCGGGTGCATGTGTCGGGGTGGGCCGGGCCGGCGGGCCCGGGGCGGGGGACGCCCGGAGGCTCGGCTCGGTAAGAGGCGGCCCACGTACCCTCGTCCCCATGCTGCTAGCCGCCATCCCCTCCCCCTCGGTGAACGGTTTCCACCTGGGGCCGCTGTACATCCACTTCTACGGCTTGATGTACGTCGTGGGCATCGGCCTCGCCGTCTATGTGGGCCGGCGCCGCTGGCAGGCCGCGGGCGGGGACCCGGAGCTGGTGGACGAGGTCGCGATGTGGGGTGTGCCGTTCGGCATCCTGGGCGGCCGGATCTACTTCGACCTGACCACGCCGAAGGAGATCCCGCCGCACTGGTGGGGGCCGCTGGCGGTGTGGGACGGCGGTCTGGGCATCTGGGGCGGCGTCGCGCTGGCCACGGTGGTCTGCGTGTGGCGGCTGCGCCGGGCGGGCGCCTCGGTCGCCGGGATGATGGACGCGCTGGCTCCCTGCCTGCTGATCGCGCAGGCGATCGGCCGTGTCGGCAACTACTTCAACCAGGAGCTGTTCGGCGGTCCGACGAGCCTGCCCTGGGGCCTGGAGATCGACCCGGCCCACCGCCCCGACGGCTACCTCCAGTCCCCGGCCTTCCACCCCACCTTCCTCTACGAACTGATCTGGGACCTCCTGCTGGCCGCCCTCCTGATCCGCCTCGGCCGCACCGGCCGGCTCCGCCCGGGCAGCCTGTTCCCCCTCTACGTCGCCGGCTACTCCGCCTTCCGGATCTTCGAGGAGTCCCTCCGCGTCGACTACTCCCAGTACTTCCTGGGCCTGCGCCTCAACTTCTACATCGCGGCGGCGGTGGCCCTGGCGGGTGTGACGTGGTTCGTCCTGCTGCAACGCCGGCCCCCGAAGGCCGCCCCCGCTCCCGCCCCGGCCGTCGAATCGGCGGACGGGGCCCGCTGACGGGAGGCTCGTCACCGACGGACGGCAGCCGGCGACGCCACCCCCGGCGGGGCCCAGTGATTGCCGGACATCAGGTTGCCCAGGCCGGACCAGGCGAAGTTCATCAGGGTGGCGGAGGACTGGGCGGCGGTGACGCCGGGGGTGGCGTTGGCCCGGTCGGCCAGGGATTCGGCGGCGCCGACCAGGGCGACGGCCAGGCCCTCGATCTCCTGGGCGGAAAGGTCGCGGGAGTCCCGGGACTCCCGGGCGGCGGTCGCGATCAGGCGGGTGACGAAGGCGGTCATCTCCGCGCGCACGGCGTCGGCCTCGGCGGCGAACCGGGGGCCGTGGGTGCGGGCCTGGAGGTGGAGGACGGTCCAGCCGTCGGGATGCCCTGCGGTGTACGTGAAGAACGCCCGCACGCCGTCCCAGAGCTGGCGGTCGGCGGGGAGCGCGGGCCGGACCGCCGCGCGCACGGCCTCGGTCAGCGCGGCGGCCTCACGGCGGATGCACGCGGTGAAGAGGTCGTCCTTGGAGTTGAGGTAGAGATAGACCAACGGCTTGGAGACGCCCGCCAGTTCGGCTATCTCGTCCATCGACGCGGCCGTGTACCCGTGCCGGGCGATGATCTCCACGGCGGCGTCGAGCATCTGCCGCTCGCGCTCCGCCCTCGGCATCCGCCTGGTCCTGCCGCCACCCATGGGGGCAAGACTAGAGGGATGCCGGGGCCGGTATCCGACCTTTCACGATCTTGACACCCCGGTGGCAGGTGACCGGCGGCGGGTGACGGGGGTCGCCTACGACGGCTGGCTGTGGGCCCGCGCGCTGTCGTCGGCGATGTCCTCCTGGCTGCGGTTCGCCTCCAGGTTCGCCTTCATCCGGTCGACCCGGCCGACGACGTGCATCGAGGCCCGGTCCCGCTCCTTGCGCAGCGCCACCCAGCTGATCGGCGCCGAGATGACCAGGGCGAGCAGGGCGATCCACAGGCCGTTGGAGCTGCCGAAGCCGCGCGGGAAGATGCCGGAGTAGACGGCTCCCCAGACGACCAAGAGGCAGCCCACGAAGATACCGAGGCGCATCAGCGTGTAGCGGAGCATCTCAATCCACTCGTCCGATTCCAAAAGGGGTCAACGTCCAGTGAAGCATGTCTGGCGGGCGATCATGCGGCGGGGTCGCCGGGGCGGGCCGGTCAGCCGAGGGGCAGCAGCATGAAGATCTCGTCGCGGTCGTCGCCGGGGGCGACGCGGATGGCGCCGGGGACGCGGCCGACCTCCTTGTAGCCGCAGGAGCCGTAGAAGCGCTCCAGGCCGTGGCCGCCCCGGCAGGACAGGCGGATCGCCTCGATGCCGGCCGTCGCGCGGGCCGCGTCCTCGGCGGCGGCGAGCAGGTCGCGGCCGTAGCCCTTGCCCTGGTGGCGGGGGTGGACCATCACGGAGTACAGCGACAGCCAGTGGGCGTTCAGATGCCGCGGGTTCCCGGTGAGGAACGCGGCGGCGGCGGTCGTGCCGCGCTCGTCCCGGCCGACGAGGAGGCGGGTACGGCCCTCCGCCATGTGCACGAAGTGGCGCACCAGCTCGGGCCGTATCTCCTCGCGGCGGACCGGCGGGACGAAGCCGACGGCACCGCCCGCGTTCGACACGTCCGCCCAGAGGCCGAGGAGGTCGTCGCGCAGGGCGGGGGTGATGGGGGGTTCCAGCGTGAAAGTAAGGGCCACCGGCGCATCGTATCCATTACCCGAGAAGCTGGGCGGCGATGGCCGGATCGGCGAGATAGCCCTGGTGGGGAGCAGCCGCGCGGTCCTGCGACTACGGGGCTCGGTCCGCGCGAACGCGCCGACAGGTGGATCGGCCGAGTGCCGCCCGCCCCTGGTTGATCGCGCAGTTCCCCGCGCCCCTGGGTAGGACCACGCGGCCCTGGCCCAAGAGACGCCGACAGCCCGGCACGCGGACCGGACGACAGGCGGTCCGCCAAGTACCGGCCGTCCCCGGCTGATCGCGCAGTTCCCCGCGCCCCCAGGCAGGACCACGCGGCCCTGGCCGAAGAGTCGCCGACGGCCGGCACGCGGACCGGACGACAGGTGATCGGCCAAGTAACGCCCGCCCCTGGCTGATCGCGCAGTTCCCCGCGCCCCTGGGTAGGACCACGCGGCCTCGGCCCAAGAGTCGACCGACCGCCGGGCGCGCGGCCAGGTCGCGTCCCTGGGGGTGGGGCCGGGCGGGGCCGGTCGGTGGGGCGGGTTGTCAGAGGCGCATCGGCTGGGGGGAGTCGCGGCGGGACGGGTCCGCGGGGTCGTACTCGCGGATGATCTCGTAGCGCGTGTTGCGCTCCACGGGGCGGAAGCCGGCGTCGCGGATGAGGTCCAGCAGGTCCTCGCGGGTCAGCTTGTTCGGCGTACCGTAGTTGTCCGCGTCGTGCGTGATCTTGTACTCGACGACCGAGCCGTCCATGTCGTCCGCGCCGTGCTGAAGGGCCAGCTGCGCCGTCTGGACGCCGTGCATGACCCAGAAGACCTTCACATGCGGGACGTTGTCGAACAGCAGCCGGGAGACCGCGAAGGTCTTCAGGGCCTCCGCGCCGGTCGCCATCGTGGTCCGCGCCTGGAGCTTGTTGCGGACCTTGCCGTCCTGCATGTCCACGAAGTCGTGCTGGTAGCGCAGCGGGATGAAGACCTGGAAGCCGCCGGTCTCGTCCTGGAGTTCGCGCAGCCGCAGCACGTGGTCGACCCGGTGGCGCGGCTCCTCGATGTGGCCGTACAGCATCGTGGCCGGGGTCTTCAGACCCTTCTCGTGCGCCAGGCGGTGGATCCGGGACCAGTCCTCCCAGTGCGTGCGGTGGTCCACGATGTGCCGGCGGACCTCCCAGTCGAAGATCTCCGCGCCGCCACCGGTCAAAGACTCCAGGCCCGCCTCGATCAGCTCGTCCAGGATCTCGGACGCCGTGAGACCGGAGATCGTCTCGAAGTGGTGGATCTCCGTCGCCGTGAACGCCTTGAGGGAGACGTTCGGCAGCGCCGCCTTCAGCTCGCGCAGGGACCGCGGGTAGTAGCGCCACGGCAGGTTCGGGTGCAGCCCGTTGACGATGTGCAGCTCGGTGAGGTTCTCCGTCTCCATCGCCTTCGCGAGCTTGACGGCCTCCTCGATGCGCATCGTGTACGCGTCCTTCTCCCCCGGCTTGCGCTGGAAGGAGCAGTACGCGCAGGAGGCCGTGCACACGTTCGTCATGTTCAGGTGCCGGTTGACGTTGAAGTGCACGACGTCGCCGTTCTTGCGCGTCCGCACCTCGTGCGCCAGACCACCGAGCCAGGCCAGGTCGTCCGACTCGTACAGCGCGATGCCGTCCTCACGGGTCAGCCGCTCACCGGAGCGGACCTTCTCCTCCAGCGCGCGCTTGAGCCCGACGTCCATGCCAACACCTTTCTACGACAGCTCGGCCTACGGTATCCCTAGACCTCTTCGGGCAGCTCCCCGACCCGGTTCTCCCACTTCGTGGACAGCACGATGGTGGTACGGGTCCGCGAGACGCCCTTGGTCCCGCTGAGCCGGCGGATGATCCGCTCCAGGCCGTCCACGTCGGCCGCGCGCGCCTTGAGCATGAAGGAGTCGTCGCCGGCGATGAACCAGCAGTCCTCGATCTCCTTGAGGTCCCGCAGCCGCTGCGCCACGTCCTCGTGGTCGGCCGCGTCGGAGAGCGAGATGCCGATCAGGGCGGTGACACCGAGACCGAGGGAGGCGGAGTCGACCGTCGCGCGGTAACCGGTGATGACACCGGCCGCCTCCAGCCGGTTGATGCGGTCGGTGACGCTGGGCCCCGACAGTCCGACGAGGCGCCCCAGCTCCGCGTAGGAGGCCCGGCCGTTCTCTCTCAGGGCCTGGATGAGCTGCCTGTCCACCGCGTCCATGCGATCGAAGCCTTCCGCTGAAGAGTTCCGGAGTGATGAAAGGTAAAGCACCTGCCCGGCCACGGCCGACCCGGTCGCTACTGGGCCGCGCCGCCGCCCAGTTCGCCCCGCCAGCGCCGGTACAGCCCGTGCTCGACGCCCGCCGCGTCCAGCACCCGTCCGGCGACGAAGTCCACCAGGTCCTGGATGTGCGTGGCGCCCGCGTAGAAGGCGGGCGAGGCGGGGACGACCGAGGCGCCCGCGTCGTCCAGGGCGACGAGATGCCGCAGGGTCTGGCCGTTCAGCGGGGTCTCCCGTACGGCGACGACGAGGGTGCGGCGTTCCTTCAGGGTGACGCTCGCCGTGCGCTGGAGCAGGTCCTTGGACAGGCCCAGCGCGACCCCCGCCACACAGGCCGTGGAGGCCGGCACGATGAGCATGCCCTTGGCCGGGTACGACCCCGAGGACGGGCCCGCCGCGAGATCGCCCGCGTTCCAGTACCGCAGCCCGTCGAGGTCCACCGCGAAGGTCCCGGGCTTGCCGTCGGCCCCGCGAGCCAGCCATTCCCGCAGGTCGTCCTGCCAGTGGGCGTCCCGGAACGAGATCCCCGTCTCGTCCAGCAGCGTCAGCCGGGAGGCCCTGCTGACCACCAGGTCGACGGCCTCCCCCGCCGCCAGCAACGCCCGCAGCACGGCAGCCGCATACGGCGTCCCGGAAGCACCGGACACCCCCACGATCCAAGGCACGCGCCGCGTTTCTCCTGCGTTCACACCTTGAGCGTACCGGCGTGCCCACCCGGGCTCAGGACGGGTGGGGGCAACAGACGGGCCCGCGCACCGCTTCAGACGGTCAGGCCCCGGACCAGGAGGTCCAGCAGAGCGCACACGAAAAGGGCGATCCCGATGAAACCGTTGACGCTGAAGAACGCCCGGTTGAGCCGGGTCAGGTCGTGCGGGCGCACGATCCGGTGCTCGTAGACGAACGCGCCGGCCACGATGACCAGGCCGAGCCAGAAGAAGGCGCCGGCGTGGGTGGCGAGCGCGTACCAGACGAACAGCGCGGTGGTGATCGTATGGCAGGCGCGGGCGCCCCGGATCGCGGCCGGGATGCCGAAGCGGGCCGGGACCGACTTCACGCCGATGGCGCGGTCGGTCTCCACGTCCTGGCAGGCGTAGATCAGGTCGAAGCCGCCGATCCAGACGCCGACGGCGAGGCCGAGGATCACCGCGTCCCAGGACCAGCTGCCGGAGATCGCGAGCCAGCCGCCGATGGGGCCCATGGCCTGGGCGATACCCAGGATGGCCTGCGGGAAGTTCGTGAACCGCTTCCCGTAGGGGTAGACCACCATCGGGATCACCGCGATGGGCGCGAGGGCCAGGCACAGCGGGTTCAGGAGCGCGGCGGCGCCCAGGAAGACCACGAGGGCGACGAGCGCGCCGGTCCAGGCGTGCCGTACCGACATCGCGCCGGTCACCAGCTCACGGTGCGCGGTGCGCGGATTGCGGGCGTCGATCTCCCGGTCGATGATCCGGTTCACGGCCATCGCGAAGGTGCGCAGGCCCACCATGCAGACGGTGACCAGCAGCAGCCGGGCCCAGTGGATGTTCTTGTCCAGCGTGTACATCGCCGTCAGGGAGGCGATGTAGGCGAAGGGGAGCGCGAAGACCGAGTGCTCGATCATCACCAGGCGCAAGAACGCCTTGGTGCGTCCCGGCTGCGGCATCGCGGCGGCCGTGCTCACAGGCCGTACTCCTTCCAGCGGCGGTCGACCAGGGCCGCCGTCTCCGGGTCCGACAGGACCATCTCCGGCCACCCGCCGTCGCGCGTGTAGCCCTCCTCCGGCCATTTCCGGGTGGCGTCGATCCCGGCCTTGCCGCCCCAGAACTGCTGGTAGGAGGCGTGGTCGAGATGGTCGACGGGGCCTTCCACGACCGTGAGGTCACGGGCGTAGTCGGTGTTGCCGAGGGCGCGCCAGGCGACCTCGTGCAGATCGTGGACGTCGCAGTCGGCGTCCACGACCACGATCAGCTTGGTGAGGGACATCATGTGCGCCCCCCACACGGCGTGCATGACCTTCTGCGCGTGCTTCGGGTACTTCTTGTCGATCGAGACGATCGCGCAGTTGTGGAAGCCGCCGGCCTCGGGCAGGTGGTAGTCCACGATGTCCGGGACGATGATCTTCAGCAGCGGCAGGAAGAAGCGTTCCGTGGCGCGGCCGAGCGGGCCGTCCTCGGTCGGCGGGCGGCCGACCACGATGGACTGGAGCAGCGGCCGCTTGCGCATCGTCACGCAGTCGATCGTCAGCGCGGGGAACGGCTCCTGCGGCGTGTAGAAGCCGGTGTGGTCGCCGAAGGGGCCCTCGGGCAGCATCTCGCCCGGCTCCAGCCAGCCCTCCAGGACGACCTCGGCGTTGGCCGGGACCTGGAGCGGCACGGTCTTGCAGTCGACCATCTCGATCCGCTTGCCCGCGAGGAACCCGGCGAACAGGTACTCGTCGATGTCGCCGGGCAGCGGCGCGGTGGAGGCGTAGGTGACGGCCGGGGGGCAGCCGAAGGCGATGGCGACCGGCAGCCGCTCGCCCCGGCGCGCGGCCACCTGGTAGTGGTTGCGGCTGTCCTTGTGGATCTGCCAGTGCATGCCGATGGTGCGCTTGTCGTGGCGCTGGAGGCGGTACAGGCCGAGGTTGCGGACGCCGCTCTCGGGGTCCTTGGTGTGGGTCAGGCCCAGGTTGAAGAAGGAGCCGCCGTCCTCGGGCCAGGTGAAGAGCGCGGGGAGCTGGTCGAGGTCGACGTCGTCGCCGTGCAGGACGACCTCCTGGACCGGCGCCTCCTTGATCTTCCTCGGCGGGACGTGCGCCATCGCGCCCAGCTTGCCGAACGCCTCGCGCACCCCGACGAAGCCGTGCGGCAGCTCGGGCCGCAGCAGCCCGCCGATCTTGTCGGAGATGTCGCCGTACGACTTCAGGCCGAGCGCCTTCAGCAGGCGGCGGTCGGTGCCGAAGACGTTCATGGCCAGCGGCATCGCCGAGCCCTTGACGTTCTCGAAGAGCAGGGCGGGGCCGCCGGACTTCTGCACCCGGTCGACGATCTCCCCGATTTCCAGGTAGGGGTCCACCTCGGCCTTGATGCGCTTGAGGTCTCCCTCGCGCTCCAGGGCCCGGAGCAGGGAGCGAAGATCGTCGTAAGCCATGCGTCCCAGTATCCGCCACGGGTCTCCCGGCCCCCGTCACCGGGCCCGGTGACGGGCGGACCGGGCGTCGTGCCCGGTGCCGTTCGCGGTGTGCTTAACCACTTGCCAGTGCCGCGTGCGGCTCGGGTTAATGGTCGTCACCGAGCAGTCAGTTCCTGCCCGACCTCTGGGGGACGACAGATGCAGTACGGCACGGGGCCGGAGCGCCCCGCCCAGGACCTGCCACCCGCACCACCCGCGCCACCGGCCGCCCCGCCCGCCCCGGCTGCCGCGCCGCCCATGCCGGACGTGCCCGCGCCCTCGCCGCACGCGGTGCCGAGGCTGCTCGACCTGCGGGTCAGCAAGCGGATCCTGTGGATCGGCCGGGCCGTGTACCCGCTGGCCAACATCGCCCGCGTGTATTCCGTCATGCTGCGCCCGCGGCGCAAGGAGGCGGTGCTGCGGTTCCTGCGGTACAGCGCCGGGACCCTCGTCGTCGCGATGCTGGTGATGCTGCCCAGCCTGCCCGCGCTGGCGCTGGGCGGGTCGGACGGGCAGTCGGGCGCGGCCGGTTACGTCGTCTTCGTGTGGCTCCTCGCCATCGGTGCCGAGATCTTCTTCCTGGTCGACATGCTCGGCGTGCTGACCGCCCAGCCGCAGCACGTCCTCGCGGTGGAGACCTCGGGCGCGTCCACCGCGCTGGTCACCAGCCCGGACCCGCGCCGGCTGGACCAGCTGGTGGAGCAGCTCTCGTACGCCATCGAGCATCCGGAGACCGAGTTCCGGGTGACGGTGCAGAGCCTCACGGTCTCGCCGAAGAACTACTACTTCGGGGACAACGTCAACATGTACGGCGGCAGCGGGAACACGGGGATCAGCTCATGAGCGGTGACAGCTACTTCTACGGCGACCACGTGACCATGCACGGCGGCACGGGCAACACCGGCATCGTCAAGAACCAGGGCGGCGGGCCTGTGGCACCGGACCCGGCGCTGACCGCGGCCCTCACCGAACTGCGGGGCCTCGTGGCCGACTTGCGCGCCCGGGTGCCGGAGTCCAGCGCCGCGCTCCTGGACGAGTCGGCGCCGGTCGCGACCGCCGATGCCGCCGTACCCGCGCGGGAGCGGCACCGGGCGCTGATGGCCGTCGCCGGGATCGCGTCGACGGTCGGCGCGGTGGGGCAGCCGGTGGCGGAGGCGGTGCGGGCGGTCATCGGGATGATCAACGGCTGACCTCCGGCCGACCTCCGGTCGATCCCCGCTCGGCCCCGGCCGGCCCCCGGGTCGACCCCCGGCCGGCCCCCGGCATGGTCACTGTCGGTTAATCAGTCCCCCGTTCGGCCTGCCACCCGTTCCGTTGAAATGGCGGCGACAGGCATGTCTCCGCCGCCTCCCACGGCATTGCCTTGGAGGGGGGCCCTATTCAGCAGGGCCCCTTCTTCGATGGGAGACGCGTGCGAATCACTGACATCCAGCGCTGCGGGGTACGGCCGGGACGGCTCGTCGAGTGGACGCTGAGCCCGGCCACCGTGGCGGCGGCGACACGGTTGCCGGAGGACTCCCGGCCGCCGGCCTACATCCAGGAGTCGCACATCCGGACCGCCAAGTGCGTACGGGAGGAAGGGCTGTTCGTGCCGACCTGGCTCGGCACCGCCTTCGATCTGCCGGGCCGGGTCGACCTCGACGTGCTCCAGGAGGCGCTGCGCGCCTGGACCTTGCGGCACGAGACGCTGCGCAGCGGCTTCCGCTGGGCGGGCGAGGAGCTGCGCCGGTTCACCCTCGATCCCGCCGATGTCTCCCTGCACCGCGAGGACGCCGGGGAGTTCGAGGACGCCGACCGGCTCACCGCGCACCTCCAGGACCGGTTCGACACCGTCGCCGACGCCCTGCGCTGGCCGAACCTCATCTACACCGCCGTCGTACGCCCCGACTCCACCAGCGTCTACATGGCCTTCGACCACAGCAATGTGGACGCCTACTCGCTGACCCGGATCGCCGCCGAGGTGCACGAGCTGTACGACGCGCTCACCGAGGGGCGCGCCGCCGACCGCCCCGCCCCCGCGGCCAGTTACGTCGACTTCTGCGAGATCGAGCGGGCCGACGCGGACCGGCTGGACGGCGACCACGACATCGTGGCCCGCTGGCGGGAGTTCATCCGGCGCGGCGGCGGCACCCTGCCGGCCTTCCCGGTCGACCTCGGCCTCACCCCCGGCGAGCCGCTGCCCCCGCAGGCGATGCTGTGCGAACCGCTCGCGGACGCGGAGGCGGCGGCCGCGTTCGAGGCGTACTGCCGGCCCTACGGCGGGAGCCTGGTCGGCGTGCTGGCGGCCACCGCGCTCGCCGTGCGGGAACTGGGCGGGCAGTCGGTGTACCGGACGGTCGTGCCCTTCCACACCCGGGTCCGCTCGCGCTGGACCGACTCGGTGGGCTGGTACGTGGGCGGCGCCCCCATCGAGGTGCCGCTGACCGGCACCCGCGGCTTCCCGGACGTCCTGCGCGCGGTGCGGACGGAGCTGGGCGCCGCCCGCAAGCTGGCCCGGATGCCGCTGGCCCGGGTGCTCGCGCTGCTCGGCGCGGACTTCCGGCCCACCTCGCCGGACCTGTACTCGATCGTGTCGTACGTCGACACCCGGGCGGTGCCCGGCGCCGACCGGTGGACGGACATGCGGGCGCACGCGCTGCTGCGGGTGTCGTACGGCGACCAGGTGTGCGTCTGGGTGAACCGGCAGCACGAGGGGCTGTGGCTGGCCAGCCGCTACCCGGACACCGACGTCGCCGCGAAGAACATGCGGCTGTACGTGGAGCGGCTGCGGGACCACATCGCCTCGGCGGGCCACGGCAGCCTGTCCGCGGTCTCGTGAGCGCACCGCACCGCCGTGCGCACACATCGTTATCCAAACGGGCACCACTGGCCCTGGCACGGAGCAACTACCCCTTTCTACACTGTGGTTGAGGGGGGCGATGCTGTGCGCACACGGTTGCACGGGCGGGGGGCGCTCTTCGACGCCGATCCGGCCGGACTCGCGCCGCGCCTGGTGGGCCTGGTCCCCGGACGCCATCGCGCCCATCCGCTGGAGCACCCGGACGAGCCGCCCTTCGTGGTGCTCACCGGCGCCCGGGGGCTGGGCAAGAGCGCGGTGCTCGACGCGCTCCAGGACGCCTACCGGGGGCACACCCCGGTCGCCTCGATCGACTGCTCGGCCACGCAGTTCGCCGGACCGCCCGCGGGCCGGCCGGCCGACTCCTGGTCGCCGTCGGCGCAGGCGCTGCTGGTGATCGCCGAGCAGCTGGCGGAGCCGGTGACCGGCGCCGGGCGGATCACCTTCCCGCGCCTGATGTCGGGCCTGGTCGCGGTGGCCGCGGGCGGCTGGGACGACGCCGACTCGGAACGGATCCGCCGGGAGGTCGAGCGCATCCTGCTGCTGAACGAGCGGGGCGCGCGGTTCGGCGCGTTCGCGGGCAGATGGGCGGGCAAGGTCGCGGCGAAGGTGGTCGCGGCCGCCACCGGCGCGGGCCCGCTGGTCTCGGGCGCCATCGAGGCCACCCTGGAGTCCGTCGCCGAGGGGTTCACCGGCCACAAGCACCAGAAGGCGTCGGAGTGGTACCGGTCGTACCCGAACGCGGGCGGCAACGCCGAGCGCGGGCTGATCCTGCTGTCCCAGCACTTCCGGGACGGCGGCGGCTCGCGCGAGCACGCCGAGCGGTACCTGGTGCGGGCGCTGCTGGCCGACCTCGGCGAGGCGTACGGCGGCTTCATGGCGAAGATGCAGCGCCTGGGCCGGCCCCTGGTGCTGCTCGACAACGCGCAGACGACCCCGGGTCCGGAGCTGACCGCGGCCGTGCTGCGCGACCGCGCCGAGGGCACCGGCGACCGGGTGGTGTTCGTGGCCGCCCGGCGCGGCGAGGGCCGCGCCGCGTTACCGGGCGCCGTGCGCAGGCAGCTGGCGGAGGTCGCCCGGCGCACCGGCTGGACACCGGACGCGGCCCCCTCCTCACGGGCGCTGCTGGTCGCGCTGCCGCCGCTGAGCGCGGACGACACCCTGCACATCGTGGGCGCGCTGTGCGCGGACACCGCCGTGCCCTCCCATCTCCCGGCCGCCGCCCACCGGTTGACCGGCGGCAACCCGCTGGGCGTGGTGCTGCTCGCCGAGTCGGCCGCCCAGCATCTGCCCGAGGTGACCTCGCTGGGCGAGCTGCTGGCCGCGGAGTTCCGCCCGGCCGAGAACCTGCCGGGCTCGCCGGTCCACCAGGCGCTGCTGGACCGGCTGGTGCCGGCCGCATACATGGAGGAGCTGACCGTGCTGGCCGCGGCCCACGACCACGGCTCGGCGTGCGCCCTGGCCTCGGCACTGCTGCCGGACACGTTCGGGCCCGCCGACGTACGGGCCCTTCAGACGCTGCTCGCCGAGGAGGGACTGCCCGTCGCCCCGGGCCAGTTCGTCGGTGACCCGTTCGTGCGGACGCTGCTGCTGCTGCGGCTGCATCTGCGCGACGCGGACCACGCGTCGTGGCGGCGGGCGCACGAGACGCTGATCGAGCACTACGCGGAGCCGGAGCAGGCGCCGTACCGGCTCTACCACGAACTCGCGCTCGGGGACGCCGAGTCGGCGGTCGCCCGGCTGCGGGACGACTTCGCCGGGGCCGACACCCGGGTGTGGCTGCGCACCCTGCGCTTCATCGCGTCCGCGCCCTACTTCCACGCGCACGACGCCGCGGGCCGCGACTCCGGCGGGCGCGGAGACCGGCGGGCCGCGGTCGCGCTCGGTGCGACGGACGCCGGCCATCCGGTGCCGGAGGGTGTGGACGCCGTACTGCACCTGCGGGTGCGGCGGTTGCTGCACGCGCTGTGGGAGCTGACCGATCCGCTGGTGCTGCCGGACCCCAAGGTGTGCGACCGGCTCCGCTTCGAGCTGGAGCAGCTGTCCAATCTGCGCCCCGCTGCGGGCGCGCTGCTGTGGCGGGCCTCCCGGGACTGGCCGGCGGCCGCGCTGGCCGGGCGCCCGATCGAGGGCCCGGAGGACTCTGAGGACTCTGAGGACGACGCTCGCGGGGAGGCATGATGGCGGGGGGCATGGGGACCTGGGTACGCGAGCATGTGTGGGAGATCCCGCTGCGCCGGTATCTGTCCCTGCTGCTGGCGGCGGTCCTGGTGGCGGGCGGGGTCTTCGGGGTGCGCGCCCTGACGCACGACGACCGGCGGTGCGCGCCGGGGGTGTCCCGGCCCGCGGGCAGCGACGAGTGCGTGGGCGTGGCGAGCGGCGTGTACGACTTCGGGCAGCCCCGCTTCCACCAGGTGGTGGAGGCGATCGGCCGGGAGAACAAGGGCCTGCGGAGCGGCGGTTACGTCACCGTGGCGCTGATGCTGCCGTTCACCTCCACCTCGCCGACCAATCTGAACGACATAGAGCATCAGCTCCAAGGCGCCTATCTCGCCCAGTACGCGGCCAACCACGACGCCAACGGGCAGTCCCCGCAGATCCGCCTGGTGCTCGCCAACTCCGGCACCGGCGAGGACAGCTGGCGGCCCACGGTGGACCAGCTGGAGCGGATGACCCACAGCGCGGACCGGCTGCGGGCGGTGGCCGGCATAGGGCAGAGCACCGACCCCAACCAGGCGGCCGTGGCGGCGCTGACCAAGCTCGGCATCCCGGTGATCGGCTCCTCCATCACCGCCGACGAGCTGGCCAACGGGCAGCGCGGCAAGAAGGCGGACCCCTACCCGGGGCTCGCGCGGGTGGCGCCGACCAACACCGACGAGGCCCGCGCGCTCGCCTCGTACACCAAGGCCAAGGCGGACCGGGCCAACGAGAACAAGGCCATGCTGGTCTACGACAAGCCGGGCGACCCGTACACGAACTCGCTGAAGCAGTCGTTCGCCACGCTGATGAACGGCTCGCCGTACCAGCCGGTCCTGGAGCAGCCCTTCACCCCGCCCGCCGACCGCAGCCAGGAGGGCACCACCGCGAACACCTTCCGGCAGATCACCAACATCGTGTGCGACACCCCCCGGGACACGCACACGATCCTGTTCGCGGGGCGGCACACCCAGCTGCGGCAGTTCGTCAACGCGCTGGGCGACCGCGGCTGCATGGACCGCTCCTTCCAGGTCCTCACCGGCGACGAGGCGTCCTACCTCACCTACGAGAAGGAGCTGAACCGCGACGCGCTGCGGCAGAACCTCACCGTGCTCTTCACCTCGCTCGCCCATCCGGACGCCTGGCTGAAGAACCCCCCGAGGACCGGCGGCTCCACGGCGGACTACGAGACCCTCCAGCGGCTGCTGAAGACCGCCGCGCACCAGCCGGCCGGTCCGATCGGGCCGGTCGCCCTGGACGACGGCCAGCTGATCATCGGCTACGACGCGCTCCAGCTCGCGGTGCACGGCATCCGCGAGGCCGTGCCGGAGGGCCGGAGCATCCCCACCCTCGGGGACGTCGGCCTCCAGTGGCCGCAGGTCAAGGGCTCGCTGAAGGTGGCCGGGGCGAGCGGCTGGATCTGCCTGGACGAGCACGGCAACCCGTACGACAAGGCCGTACCGATCGTGCGCCTGACCCCGGAGGGGGACTCGCAGTTCGTGCAGCTGGCCTGGCCGGAGGGGAAGCCGCCGGGGAAGGACTGCCTGCCGCCCGCGTGAGGGCCGGGCTCCGGCCGACGGAGCTAGGTCCGGGACGGCCGACCGGGCCAGGTCCGGGACACCGGGCCCAGCATGGCGATCAGTTGTTCGAATCGATGGCGCCAGTCCGTGTCCGAGGGCCCCTCGCCCTGGAACTCGTGGGTGAAGCGCAGCACGCACTCCGCCGCCCCGTCCCGCTCCAGATGGAACCGCAGCCGCCCGCCGCCGCCCTCGTCGAGGGTGTACTCGGCGACCCGGTCCACGTCCCAGGCGGTGACCCGCCCCGCGCCGAGCCCGCGCAGGGCGACCGCGCCGTCGAGCCGGGGTTCGAGAACGCCGACGGCGGTGCACCACGCCCCGATCCCCTCGGGGGTGGCCACCGCCGTCCAGACGTCTTCCATGGGCCTCGGGAGCCGCACCAGGAAATGGAGTATGTGCGTGTTCCCGTGGGTCTGACTGGTGCCCTGTGCGATGGAACCGCTCATGACTCCAGTGTGGGCGAGCCTTCGCTCACACGCCCGCGTAGGAGTGCTTGCCGGTGACGAAGATGTTCACGCCGTAGAAGTTGAACAGCCAGCAGGCGAACGCGATCATCGCCAGGTAGGCGGCCTTGCGGCCCTTCCAGCCGGCCGTGGCGCGGGCGTGCAGGTAGCAGGCGTAGGCGACCCAGGTGATGAAGGACCAGGTCTCCTTCGGGTCCCAGTTCCAGTAGCGGCCCCAGGCGTCGCCCGCCCAGATCGCGCCCGCGATGATCGTGAACGTCCACAGCGGGAAGACGGCCGCGTTGACCCGGTAGGCGAACTTGTCCAGGGAGGCCGAGGCGGGCAGCCGCTCCAGCACCGAGGTGGCGAAGGAGCCCGGCTTGATCCCGGCCTCCAGCTTGTTCTCGTAGGAGTCCTTGAACAGGTACAGGATGGTGGCGACCGCGCCGACGTAGAACACCGCGCCGCAGAAGATCGCGGTGGAGACGTGGATGTACAGCCAGTACGAGTGCAGGGCCGGGACCAGCTGGTCGCTGGCCGTGTAGAGCACGGTCACGGCGAGGCCGAGCAGCAGCAGCACCGTGGTGGTCAGGAACAGGCCGAGCCAGCGCACGTTCTTCTTCAGCGCCAGCAGCACCAGGTACAGGCCGACGGCCACCGTGGTGAAGGTGATGCTGAACTCGTACATGTTGCCCCAGGGCGCCCGCCGCACCGAGGCCGCGCGGGCGACCACACCGGCGAGCTGCACCACGAAGGCGAGCACGGTCAGCGAGACCGCGATCCGGCCGTACATGTCGCCCTGGACGTCGCCGCCGTGCGCGCCGGGCCCGTCCGGCACGTCCCGGGCGCCGGCCGCCGCGCGCACGACGACCTTCGGACGCTCCAGTACGGCGGTGCCGCCGGCCTTCTGCACGGTGACGGCGGGGCCCGCCTGCCGCTTGTCCTCGGCGGTGAGCGCGTTGGCCGTGCGGGCCACCTTGCTGCGGCTGCCGAAGATCCACTCGGCGATATAGGCGAGGAAGGCCAGCGTGTACACGGTCATCGCGGAGTAGATGAGCGTGTTGCTCATGCTCGCGAGATGCTCGTTGGTCGCTGTGGCCAGCTCTGTTGCGGCGGCGAGAGTCACTTCTCAGCCCCTTCGGCAGGTACGACGTGAGGGTCGGGGGAGGTTGCGGGGGCGTCGTCGGGGTCGGGTGCCCCCGGCGCCTGGTCGTAGAGGATCCCGGCGAGATCGCCCAGCTCCTCCGGCAGCTTGGCGGACTCGCTGCGGCCGAGCCCGGCCATCTCGACGACGGTCACACCGTCGGCACCGCGCACCGCCCGCACCCACACGCGGCGGCGCTGGATGAACAGGGACGCGGCCAGACCGAAGATCGCGGCGAGGGCGCCGGTCAGGGCCCAGACGCTGCCCGGCTCCTGGACGATCTCGAAGCCGGCCCACTGCTTCACGTCCTTCTCGAACGTGATGGAACCGGCGCCGTTCGGCAGCTTCATGGTGTCGCCGGGCTTGAGCAGCTTCTTCAGCAGCTGGCCCTTGCCGTCCTTGAACGCCTTCATGTGGCTCGTGTCGAGCTGGTAGACGCTCTGCGGGATGCCCGCGTCCACGCCCAGGTCGCCGTGGTAGGCGTTGACCGCGAGCAGCGGGTTCAGCAGCGCCGGGAACTGCGACATCATCGTGCCGGACTTCGGGTCGAAGGTCGGCACGAAGAACGCCTGGAAGCCGAGCTGCTCGCTCTTGCCCCGCGGGTCCTTGTAGCCGTCCATCACTTTGACGACACCGTTGGAGGTGACGTTGCCGTCGAGCGGCAGCAGCGGCACGGCGTCCTGGTAGACGACGTTGCCCTTGCCGTCGCGGACGGTGACCACCGGAGCGTAGCCGTGGCTGACCAGGTAGACCTTGGAGTCGCCGATGTGCAGCGGCTCGTTGACCTTGATCGTGGTCTTCTTGCGCTTGCCGTAGGCGCCGACGCTGTAGTCGATCGTCGCCTGGAAGGTGCGCGGCGTGCCGCGGTTGGGGCCGCTGGACTCGTAGGTGCCGGTGAACTTCTTCAGGTCGAAGCTGAACGGCACCAGGTCGTCGCTGCGGAACATGCTGCCGGACTTCATGTCGTCGTACATCGGCAGCGCGTTGGAGAAGCCGTCGCCCTCCACCATCAGCTTGGTGCCGTCCGACTTGTACATCTGGCCCCAGGCGAAGGAGACCAGGAGCACGATCAGGGCGATGTGGAAGACCAGGTTGCCCAGTTCACGCAGATAGCCCTTCTCGGCGGCGACCGCGTCACCCTCGGCGTGGGCGCGGAAGCGGCGCCGCTTGAGCAGCCTGAGCGCGGCCGCGCGGACCTCCTCGGGCTCCGCCGTCGTCCGCCAGGTCGTGTACGCGGGCAGCCGGGTCAGCCGCTTGGGCGCGCCCGGGGGCCGGCCGCGCAGCTGCCCGATGAACTGCCAGGCGCGCGGCACGATGCAGCCGATGAGGGAGATGAACAGCAGGATGTAGATCGCGGAGAACCACACCGAGCTGTAGACGTGGAAGAGGCCGAGCTTGTCGTAGACGGGCGCGAGCGTCTTGTGCGCCTGCTGGAAGTCGGCGACCTTGTTGATGTCCGCGCCGGACTGCGGGATCAGCGAACCGGGGATCGCGGCCAGCGACAGCATCAGGAGCAGCAGCAGCGCGACCCGCATGGAGGTCAGCTGCCGCCAGAACCAGCGGATCCAGCCGATCACCCCGAGGGCGGGCACGCCGGTGAGCGGCTCCTCGCGCGGAGCGGTG
Organism: Streptomyces sp. SUK 48; assembly: GCF_009650765.1. NCBI lineage: Bacteria > Bacillati > Actinomycetota > Actinomycetes > Kitasatosporales > Streptomycetaceae > Streptomyces > Streptomyces sp. SUK 48. Next base: position 3,685,632 of record NZ_CP045740.1, read on the forward strand.
GACAGCTGGGACCCGGCGGCGCCGAGTTCCTCCTGGTCCTGGCCCTTGTCGGTTTCGGTGTTGCTCATCGATCAGATCCCCACAGTGAAGCCGTTGGACCAGGTCTGCATCTGCTGCACCAGGCTGTCCCAGGCGCCGGTCAGCAGCAGCACACCGGTCGCGATCATCATCGTGCCGCCGATGCGCATCACCCACACATAGTGGCGCTTGACCCAGCCGAAGGCGCCGAGGGCCTTGCGGAAGGCCAGCGCGGTGAGCACGAAGGGGATGCCGAGGCCCAGGCAGTAGACGACCATCAGCAGCGCGCCGCGCCCGGCGCTCGACTCGTGCACGGACAGGAAGCTCACCGAGGAGAGCGTGGGCCCGAGGCAGGGAGTCCAGCCGATGCCGAAGAGGGCACCTATGACCGGCGCGCTCACCAGTCCGGTGGTCGGGCGCCGGTGGAAGCGGAACTCGCGCTGGGTGAACCAGGGCATCAGGCCCATGAAGAAGACGCCCAGCAGGATCATGAGCACGCCGAGCACCTTGGACAGCGGGCCCTTGTAGTCCTGGAGGGTCGAGCCGAAGAAGCCGAAGAGCGCGCCGCCGGAGACGAACACCGCGCTGAAGCCGAGCACGAACAGCGAGGCGCCGGCGACCATCCGGCCGCGCTTGGCCTCCGCGAGGTCGGTGCCCGCCACGCCGGTGACGTAGGAGAGGTAGCCCGGGACCAGCGGGAGCACGCACGGCGAGAAGAACGAGATGAGTCCGCCGAACAGGGCGACGGGCAGCGCGATCAGCAGGGCGCCGTGCATCACCGTCTGGTTCTGGCCCACCATGGCCAGGGTCAGCGTCGCGCTCACGTCACTTCTCCGCGACGACCGGCTTGAGCATCTTCAGCAGCGTGGTGTCGTCCAGCGCCTCCAGGGCCCGCGCCGCGACCTTCCCGTGCCGGTCGATGACGAGCGTGGAGGGGATCAGCTGGGGGTTCAGGGTGCCCTTCTTGAAGCGCAGCATGAGCTTGCCCGTGGGGTCGTACAGGCTCGGGTAGGTGATCCCGTGCGCCTTCTCGAACTCGACCGCGGGGTGGTGCTGGTGTCGCGGGTGTTGATCCCGACGAACCGCACGCCCTTGCCCTCGTACGCCTTCGACACCTTCGCGAAGTACTGGGCCTCCTCGCGGCACGGGCTGCACCACGAGCCCCAGACGTTGATGACGACGACCTGGCCCTTGTAGTCGGCCACGTCCACCGACTTGCCGTCGATCGTCTTTCCGGACAGGTCCGGGGCCGCGGTGCGCTCGCTCACCGGCACGGTGTCGATGCCGTTGTTGCCGGTGACGAAGTTGGTGTTGCCGCCGCCGCCCGAGGTGCCGCCCTTGCCGCACGCGGACAGGGACAGGGCCGCGGTGACGGCCACGGCGCCGAGCAGGACGGCGCGGCTACGGGTACTCATGTGAAAAGTTTCGCATGTCGGTCCCGGGGTTCTCGCGCACCCCCCTGCGGGGCGGAAAACCGCATTTCAGGGCGTATTTACACGGGACATTCCGGGCGGCGGCCCGGCCGGGGTCGGCTCAGGCGAGGAACGTCTTCCAGCCACCCGTGGGCTGGTGGCCGACGTCCAGCGTGCGCAGCTTGGCGAGGATCTCGGGCTTCTGCACGTCGATCCAGTCCGTGAACTCCTTGAAGGAGACCATCCGGACATCGGCGCCCTTGTCCCGCTGGGCCGCGACGTGCTTGAACGCCTCCTCGACGGAGTCCATGTAGATCCCGCCGTTCCACTGCTCGAAGTGGTTGCCGATGAAGAACGGCGCGCGGTTCGTCTCGTACGCCCGCTGGAAGCCGGCGATGTACGCGGCCGCGGACTGCTTGCGCCAGCCCGGGTAGTTGTAGGCGGGCGCCTTGGTGGAGTTCTGGGACTGGTTGGCCAGCATGTTGTAGTCCATGGACAGCACCTCGAAGCTGTGCCCGGGGAACGGCACGGCCTGGAGCGGGTAGTCCCAGATCCCCTGGCGCTTGACCGGCCACACCTGGCGGCCGCCCGGGGACGAGGCGTCGTAGCGCCAGCCCAGCTCGCGGGCGGTGGGCAGCAGGTTGTCCTGGCCCAGCAGGCAGGGGGTGCGGCCGCCGGCCAGCTCCTTGTCGTAGTCGAAGGGGAGCGCGGGCAGGTCGTGCCAGCCGGTGTTGGTCTTCCACTCCTTGACGAAGGACTTCGCCTGGTCGATCTCGCTCTTCCACTGCTGTGGCGTCCACCACTTCACCGAGCCGTGCGTCTCACCGCAGAAGTGCCCGTTGAAGTGGGTGCCTATCTCATGGCCCTCCAGCCACGCCCGGTTGACGTTGGTGAGGGTGGCCTTGATGTGCTCGTCGGTGAGGTAGCCGATGGCGGAGGCGCCGCGCGGGTTGTTCGGGGGCTCGTACATCCGCTTCTTCGACTCGGGCAGCAGGTAGAGGCCCGAGAGGAAGAAGGTCATGTGGGCCTCGTGCTGCTTGGCGAGGTCCAGGAAGCGCGGGAAGAGGCCGTTGCCGACCTCGCCGGCGCCGTCCCAGGAGAAGATGACGAACTGCGGCGGGGTCTGGCCCGGCTCCAGCGGCTCCGGCTTCTTCGCGTGGCCGGGCTGCTTGCCGGTGAAGGAGGTGGAGCCGTCGCCGATCAGCTTGGCCGGCCGGTCCTTGCCGCCCTGCACCTGGCGGGAACCGCCCGGGTGGCCGTCGCCGTCCGAGGACTTGAGGGCGCCGCAGCCGGACAGGCCGGCGGCGGCCGCCGCGCCCGCGCCGAGGCCGAGCATTCCCCTGCGGGAGAGGTTCCGGGAGACGGTGCGCATGAAGGATCCCCGATTCGTCGCGCGTGGTGATGGTGGTCACCCAGAGAGAGGGCACGACGAACGGGGAGGTTCCTTCAATTAATATGTTTTTAGTAATAGTCCAGGCAAAAGAGTCCAAGCGTCTCTTAACGGACCGTCAGGCGCCGAACGCCTTCCCCTGGCCGCCGCCCTTCTGCGGCTGGGCACCGGCCCGCAGATGCGCGGGGACGAGATCGATGGCGGGCTCGCTGTAGCCGACCGACACGATCTTGTCGCCGAGGTAGGTGAAGGACGTCAGCGACGCGAGGGTGCACTGCCGCTTGCGCGGGTCGTGCCACAGCCGCCGCCGCTCCACGTACGACCGGACGATCCACACCGGCAGCTGATGGCTGACCAGCACCGCCTCGTGGCCGCGCGCCTGGTCCTTGGCCGCGTTCAGCGCGCCCATCATCCGCACGACCTGGTCCACGTACGGCTCGCCCCAGGACGGGCGGAACGGGTTGACCAGGTGCTTCCAGTTCCCCGGCCGTTGCAGCGCGCCGTCGCCGACGCCGAAGGTCTTGCCCTGGAAGACGTTCTCGGCCTCGATCAGCCGCGCGTCGGTGTCCAGGTCGAGGCCCTGCGCCTTGGCGATCGGGGTGGCGGTCTCCTGCGCCCGCTCCAGCGGGGAGGCGCAGACATAGGTGATGTCGCGCGGGGCGAGGTGCTCCGCGACCCGGTCGGCCATCTTCCGGCCCAGCTCGGACAGGTGGTAGCCGGGCAGCCGGCCGTAGAGCACGCCCTCCGGGTTCTCCACCTCCCCGTGCCGCATGAGATGGACGACCGTGACGTCCTTGTCGCTGCCGCTCACACTGTTTCCGATGGTCACGCGGTGGCCTCCGCAGCCGCACGGGCCGCCGCCGGAAGGGCGTCGGCGATCTTCTGCACGGCCCGCTCGTCGTGGGCCGTGGACACGAACCAGGACTCGAAGGACGACGGCGGCAGGTACACGCCGTTCGACAGCAGCGAGTGGAAGAACGCGGTGAAGCGGTACGACTCCTGCCGCTTGGCGTCCTCGTAGGTGCGCACCTGCCGGTCGGTGAAGAACACCGAGAACATGTTGGACGCGTTCTGCACCCGGTGCGCCACGCCCTCCTTGCTCAGCGCCTCGGTGACCAGCGACTGGATCTGCGCGGAGACGGCGTCCACCGTGTCGTACGCCGCCTCGTCGAGCAGCCGCAGCTGGGCGATGCCGGCGGCGGTGGCGACGGGATTGCCGGAGAGGGTGCCGGCCTGGTAGACGGGCCCGGCGGGCGCGAGGTACGCCATGACGTCGGCCCGGCCGCCGAACGCGGCGGCGGGGAAGCCGCCGCCCATCACCTTGCCGAAGGTCATCAGGTCGGGCTTGACCCCGTCGACGCCGTACCAGCCGGCGCGGCTGGTGCGGAAGCCGGTCATGACCTCGTCGGAGATGTACAGGGCGCCGTTCTTGTGACAGGCGTCCCGCAGGCCCTGGTTGAAGCCGGGGGCCGGCGGCACGACGCCCATGTTGCCGGGCGACGCCTCGGTGATCACACAGGCGATCTCGCCGGGGTGGCGGTGGAACGCCTCCTGCACGGCCTCCAGGTCGTTGTACGGCAGCACGATCGTGTCGCTCGCCTGGGCGCCGGTGACACCGGGCGTGTCCGGCAGCGCGAACGTGGCGACACCGGAGCCCGCCGCGGCGAGCAGGGCGTCCACATGGCCGTGGTAACAGCCGGCGAACTTGATGACCTTGGAGCGGCCGGTGAAGCCGCGGGCGAGCCGGATGGCGCTCATCGTCGCCTCGGTACCGCTGCTGACCAGCCGGACCTGCTCGACGGGCTCGATCCGGGCGACGATCTCCTCGGCGAGCGCGACCTCGCCCTCGCCGGGCGTGCCGAAGCTCGTACCGCGGGCCACGGCGTCCTGGACGGCGGCGACGACCTCGGGGTGCGCGTGCCCGAGGATCATCGGACCCCAGGAGCAGACGAGGTCGACGTACTCCCGGCCGTCGGCGTCGGTGAGGTAGGGACCGCGGCCGGACACCATGAAGCGGGGCGTGCCGCCGACGGCGCGGAAGGCGCGCACCGGGGAGTTCACACCCCCGGGCGTGACGACGGAGGCGCGGTCGAAGAGCGCCTGGGAGGCGGGCGCTTCGTAGGGATAGGGCGTTTCGCTCAGGGCACTCATGACGTGCGGCTTCTCCGGCCTCTCGGACTCCGGTTGCAAGGTGACCTCCTCAGGGTAGGCCGCCCGCCCGGTGCGATGACGGGCCGCCCGCGGTTCCGCGCCGCCGCGGTCCGCCATCTGCGAGACTGAGACCTGACACACAGCTCCTGGGCACGGAAGGATCAGGGACCGGGCGGATCCCCGTGGACTGTTGTTCCACCGCACGTTTCGGCGGGCGGCCGTGGGGGAGGTCACTGACACGATGATCGGGTTGCGCGGCGGGGGCCACGCGTCCTAGAAAAGCAGTCGGGTGGAGATATGCATCGCGGTGGCGGACTGGGCGAGGGGACCGATGACGTCGGTCCTCGACGTGCCCGGCGGGGAAGGCACCGGCGCGAAGCGGAGGAAACGACCGAAGCACGTAGAACACAGGGTGCACCGGGTGAGCCCGAACGGTACGACCGGCAAAGCGAACGCCTGCACGACCAGCAGGCGGAGCGGACCGCCGACAGGGCGAAGGACTTCCCGCGCGAGGCTCCGAGAGATCTCCGGGGCGAGCGGCCGATGGACCGGCCGATGGATTTCCCGCGGGACCTCCGGGGCGAGCGGCCCATGGATTTCCCGAAGGACACCCGGGGAGATCTCCGGGGCGAGCGCCCGGCGGACTTCCCGCGTGAGCCCCCGAGGGATCTCCGGGGAAATCTCCGCGGGGACCGGCCGGCGGATCCCGCCCGGAATGCGGACCCGTCGTCGGACTTCCCCCGTGACGTTCCGCGCGACCTTCCCCGGGACACTCCCCGGAATCTTCCGCGTGATCTCCGCCGGGACGCTTCCCGGGATCTTCCGCGTGACGTCCCTCGCGACGCCTCCCGGGACCTTCCCCGGAACACGGGTGGGGGTGCGGGAGCGGGCCCGGGTGCGGGCGGCGTCCCGTCGGACTTCCCCCGCGATCTCCCCTCGGCCTCCCCGGGCTCCTCGGCCTCCCCGGGCTCATCGGACGCGTCGGCCCCTTCGCCGGAGCGGCGGACCGGCCGCGCGGGCGGTCGTCGGCGTACCCCCCGGGCCGACCGGGTCGGTTCCCTCGGGACGAGCGGCGGGGGTGGTGGCCGGGTGGGGGTGACCTACAAGTACTTCGGCGCACCGGACGGCGCGACCGCGGCCCGCGTCCCCATCTCGATGCGCCCCGAGGAACTCGGCGGCGACGAGCTGGGCATGAACGGCATGTTCACCAAGATCAAGCCGGAGACGATGGCCGCGATGGTGCTGACCGGCATCGAGGGCATCCCCCTGCACAAGGTCCCGCCCCTCGAACTGGTCGTCCTGCACCCCGACTACGCGGTCGTCAGGCTCCCGATGACCGTGGTCGACCCCCTGCGCGGCATCGGCGAGGAAGCCGTCGGCGCCGCGGCCTTCATCTGGTCGACGGTGCCGGACCGGGGCGGCCCGCGGGACGCGTTCAACGTGTACCAACTGCTGCACGAATGGCAGGACTTCTCCCACCGGCTGCATGAGGCGGGGCATCAGGCGTACTGCCTGGTGTGGCCCTGAACCGGGGTTTCGGCGGATTCGGGCGGGGCTTTCGGGTCCCGCCCTCGTCATGTCCGGGGGACAGATCCGGCCAGGCGCGGGAAAATGGGGGTACCCGGATCGCCGCTCGGAGGCAGCCATGGGCCACGTTCTCGGTGATGTGCTGGGTGTCGCGGCCGCCGTGGCCGTCAGCCCGCTTCCGATCATCGCGGTCATCCTCATCCTCGCCACGCCCCGTGGCCGCCTGAACGGGGTCCTCTTCACTTTCGGCTGGATCCTGGGGCTCTCGGCGCTGGGCGCGGTGATGCTGGTGATCGCCTCGCCCGCGGGTGCCTCCTCGCACGGTCACCCGGCTGCCTGGGCAGGAGCCCTCAAGCTCGCTCTGGGCCTGTTCCTCCTGCTCTTCGGCGCCCGGCGATGGCACCGGCGGCCGAAGGACCCCTCGCAGGCCCGGCTGCCGAAATGGATGGGCGCGATCGACCGCCTCACCCCGGTCAAGGTCTTCGCGCTCGGGCTGGCCCTGGCCGCGCTCAACGCCAAGAACGCCCCGCTGACCATCGCCGCGGGCGCCACCATCGGCTCGGCCGGACTGCCGGTCGGGCAGGAGATCGCGTCGCTGGCGGTCTTCGTGGTGATCGCCACCTGCGGCCTGCTGGCACCGCTGGCGGTCTTCCTCCTCGGCGGAGAGCGGGCCAAGGCGACACTCGGCGACTGGAAGGAGTGGGCGGCTCAGCACAACGTCGCGGTGATGGCCGTCCTGTTCTTCGTCCTCGGGCTGAAACTGTTCGGAGACGGTATCTCCATTCTCGTCTCCTGACGGCGGCCGGGGAAAAGATACTGCAAAGGCATCACACGAAAGAGGGAGGCCATTCCCGGGTCGAGCCCGGGAAAGTGCCTCCCTCTTCCACCGCCGAGGTGCGTCCCCTCAGTGCTTGAACGCGTCCTTGGTCTTCTCCTTGGCCTCACGGGCATCGCCGGTCACCTGGTCCGCCTTGCCCTCGGCGGCCATCCGGTCGTTGCCGGTGACCCGCCCCAGAGCCTCCTTGGCCTTGCCCTGGGCCTGCTCGGTCTTCGCCTTGGCCTTCTCGCCAGCACTCATGGACGCGCCTCCTCGTAGTTCGGTCGGCCACTGTCGCGGCAAAACCCCGGTTCCCCCGCATTCTCCTCACAAACAAGGCGTCATCGAGGAATGCGGAAACCGGCGGGGGGCAAACGGAGGTGCAGGAGGTAGTGACTATGGTTCCCTTGCTGCTCGTTCTTCTTCTCGCCCTGATTCTCTTCGGTGCGGGTTTCGCCGTACAGATCCTCTGGTGGGTCGCCGTCGTCGTCCTGGTGGTGTGGCTTCTGGGCTTCGTCATGCGTTCCACCTCGGCGGGCGGCGGCCGCGGCCGCTGGTACCGATGGTGATCCGGCCCCTCGGCCGGTGAGCAGTCCCCCCTCGGCTCCGTTTCGCCCCCGCCCCGGAAAGCAGGATCACCGGGGTGGGTTGCAACGGCGGAGTCGATGGGGGACTGTTGCCGTACTGCAACCGAGGACAGGAAGGTGGTGAGGTGCGCACGGTGCGTGCCCTCACTCGTGTCTCTTTCCCGCGGCTCTCCCGCCCGCCCCTTCGACGACCAGGCCGGTACGGCGTGGCCTGAGGCCCCCTATCCCGTACTGGTCGTCGACCGGCACGGCGGCCTGGTCCGCGTGAACGAGGCGGCCAGACTGCTCCTGCCCGGCGCCGCGGCGGGCGACCAGCTGCACGAGCGCGTGCCGTCCTGGCTCGCCCAGGCCCACCGGCGCATCGGCGACGAGGCGCCCGGCGCCCCGGCCGGGACGACGACGGGCCGTATCAACGACCGTTTCTTCGAGGCCCATCCGACGCCCGCCGGCGCGGGCGACATCGTGTGGTGGCTGGTCGACGACACCGACCGCCGCCTGGCCGAGATGGCGCTGAGCGACGCCCGGACCCGTTCGGAGGTCCTCTCGGAGGCGTCCAGCGCACTGCTGTCCACGCTGAACGTGCCGCGCTGCATGGAGATGGCGGCGGCCATGGCCGCGGAACACCTCGCGGAGGCCGCCGTACTCGTCGCTCCCGCCCAGGGGAAGCGCTATCCCGTGACCTCCGCGCGCAAGGGCGGCCCCGTCACCCAGACCACACAGAAGGTGAACGTCGCCGAAGTCCCCGGACTCGGCGAGGCGTTGCAGGGCTTCCCGCCCGTGCCGGCCCGCTGGATCAACCCCGCGGACATTCCCGGCTGGGTGGTACCGGAGGACTTCGCCGGACCCGTGGGCTCCGTGATCGTCACCCCGCTGCCCGGCCACGGAGTGCCCGCCGGAGCCCTCATCCTGCTGCGGTCCAGCACCGAGCAGGCGTTCACCGAGGGCGAGGAGGTCTTCGCCCGCCTGTTCGCCGCCCGCGCCGGTGCCGCCCTGTCCGCGGCCCGCCTGTACACCGAACAGGCGGCGATCACGGCGACGCTGATGCACGAACTGCTGCCGCCGACGCTGCGCAGCGTGCACGGCGTCGAGTACGCCGGCGGCTACCGGGCGTCGCGGGACCACGAGCGGGTCGGCGGCGACTTCTACGACGTCCACCCGGGCACCGGCCCCGCCGAGGAGACCCTGGTGGTGCTGGGCGACGTCGCGGGCAAGGGACTCGACGCGGCCGTCCTGACCGGCAAGATCCGCAACACCCTGCACGCCCTGCTGCCGCTCGCCGAGGACCATGAGCGCGTCCTCGAACTGCTCAACGGGGCGCTGCTCAGCTCCCACCACACCCGCTTCGCCACCCTGGTGCTCGCGTCCGTACGCCGCCTGGACGACGGGGTGGGGCTGCGTCTGACCAGCGCCGGGCACCTGCCGCCGCTGATCGTCCGCGCGGACGGCACGGTCGAGGAGGCCGCCACCCAGGGCACACTGGTCGGTGCGCTGCCGGAGGTCACGGCGCGCACGGTGCGCACGGTGCTCGCGCCGGGAGAGACCTGCCTGCTCTACACCGACGGCATCACCGAGGCCCGCGGCGGCCCGCTGGGCGACGAGCTCTTCGGCGAACGGCGCCTGCGGCGGGCCCTGGCCGAATGCGTGGGCATGCCGGCCGAAGCGGTGGTGGAACGGGTGCAGATGCTGGCCGCCCAGTGGATCGGCGCCGGACGGCACGACGACATGGCCCTGGTGGCCTTCAGCGCCCGCCGGGGCGGCCCGCCCGCGGTCGCGACCGGGCACGGGGACAGCGAGAGGGACGAGCAGTGAAGCACTCCACCGAGCCGGCCGCTCTGGTGCGGCGGCTGTGGCGGGCGGCGATCGACGCGGACGAGTACACGGCCGCCGGAATCGTGCACACGGCGCTGGCCGAGGGAGTGGACGAGGAGACGCTGCTGCTCGAGGTGATCGCGCCGGTGCAGGAGATGGTCGGCGTCGAATGGGCCGCCGACCGCATCAGCGTGGCCCAGGAGCACGCCGCCACCGCCGTCAACGAGCGGATCGTCGCCTCCCTCGCCCACCGGCAGGGCGGCGGCCCCCGCCCCACGCACCGCGGCCGGGTCACGGTCTCCTGCGTGGACGGCGACTGGCACGCCTTCCCCGCCCGGCTCCTCGCGGAGGTGCTGTCCCTGCGCGGCTGGCGGGTGGACTATCTCGGCGCCCAGACCCCGACCCCGCACATGGTCGCCCATCTGCACCTCACCAACCCCGACGCCGTCCTCCTGTCGGGGTCGATCCCCACCCATCTGCCCGCCGCCCACGCCGCCATCACCGCCTGCCGGGCCATAGGGGTCCCCGTCCTCGTCGGTGGCCGAGCCTTCGGCCCCGGCGGCCGCTGGGCCCGCAGGCTGGGCGCCGACCGCTGGGCGGCCGACGCGCGCGGCGCGGCGGCCGTGCTGGACGCGGGCGTGCCGCGGCCCGTCCCGGCGACGGGCCGGCAGGCGGTGGACGACCTGCCGCACCTGGCCGACCAGGAGTACACGCTGGTCCTCCAGTCCCGTCCCCGGCTCGTGAAGCACACCCTGACCGAGCTGGAGGACCGTTTCCCCGCCCTGCGGGGCTACGGTGACGAGCAGCGCGAGCGCACCGCGGAGGACCTCGCCCACATCGTCGGCTTCCTGGCCACCGCCCTCTACGTCGACGACGCCGACCTGTTCACCACGTTCCTCGTCTGGACCGCCGACATCCTTCAGGCCCGGCACGTCCCCGCGCACTCCCTGGTCGCCGCGCTGGACATCCTGGCCGACGAGCTCCACGACTTTCCGCGCGCCCGGCGCCTGACCCGGCTCGGCGCCTCGGCCCTCGGCGCGCGGCCCGCCGCTTCCGTACTCGGCCCCGCCTCCGAGTCCGCCACCGGCCCCGAGTCCGCACCCGAGGCCGGCTCCGCTCCCGTCCCCGTGCCCGGCGCCCCCTCATGACCACGACCCCACCGACCGAGTTCACCGTCGCCGCCCGGCGCGAACAGGCCACGCTCGTGGTGCGGGTGGGCGGAGAGCTCGACTACGACACCAGCGAGGAGTTCGTGGACGAGGTGGTCCGGCATCTGACGGCCGCCCGGACCCCGCCCGCGGCGGTCCGCCTGGACTTCGGCGCGCTGACCTGGATCGACTCCTCCGGGCTGTCCGCGCTGCTGATGATCCACCGCCGTACCAGCGCCCTCGGCGCCACCCTGCACCTGGACGACCGGCCGGAGATCCTCGAACGGCTGCTGCACGTCACCAACGTCCTGGACCACCTCACCGCGCCGGCCGCCGGCACGGACCTGACGGACCTGGTGTAGACGTCGTACGACGGGGTAGACGCGCCAACGTCGTGACCCGCCCCCGAAGAGCGGTCACGGATTTCGGTCTCGGGAGGGAACACCATGGCAGTCATGACCACGACGGCAACCGGCACGCGGGCTTCCGGCCTGCCCGATGTCGTCGACCCCTCCAAGGTCGCGCCCAAGGACGCCCGTGACCTGTCGCGGCTCTTCTTCGCGCAGCTGGCCACGCTGGAGGAGGGCACGCCCGAGCACAGCTACGCCCGCAACACGCTGATCGAGATGAACATGTCGCTGGTCCGCTACGCGGCCGGCCGGTTCCGCAGCCGGGGCCCGGAGGAGATGGAGGACATCGTCCAGGTCGGCATGATCGGTCTGATCAAGGCGATCGACCGGTTCGAGCTGTCCCGTGAGGCGGAGTTCACCTCCTTCGCGATCCCCTACATCGTCGGCGAGATCAAGCGGTTCTTCCGGGACACCACCTGGGCCGTGCACGTGCCCCGGCGGCTCCAGGAGGCCCGGGTGCAGCTGGCGCGGGCGACGGAGGAGCTGCGCGGCCGTCTGGACCGCGAGCCGACGGTCAAGGAGCTGTCGGAGCTGATGAGCCTGCCCGAGGACGAGGTGCGCGAGGCCCGCCTCGCCTCGAACGGCTACAACTCCTCCTCGCTGGACGCCACCCTCAACGGCAGCGAGGACGGCGAGGCCGTCCTGCGGGACTTCATCGGCGCGGAGGACACCGCGCTGGAGCTGGTCGAGGACTTCCACGCGCTGGCGCCGCTGATCGCCGGGCTGGAGGACCGGGACCGCCGGATCATCCACATGCGGTTCGTCGAGGAGCTGACCCAGGCGGAGATCGGCGAGCGCCTCGGCGTCTCCCAGATGCACGTCTCCCGGCTGCTCTCCCGCTGCCTGGGCCGCCTGCGCGAGGGCATGCTCACCATCGGCTGAGAACGGCGCGCGCCGACCGAAGAGCGCGGACCGGAGACCGGAGAGCGCCGACCGGAGAGCGGGAAGAACAGCGCCGGACCGGGGAGCGGGGCCCGAGCCCTCAGCTCCCCGGTTCTGCCACGCCGTCCAGGAGCAGCCGGGCCACGATCCGCTTGCCCTGTTCCGACGGAACGGTCCGCACCTGCTCGCACAGCTGGGTGACGAGACGCAGCCCGTGGCCGCCGGCGCGGCGCGGATCGGGTTCCCGCGGCAGAGGCTCCGCGCAGGAGCTGTCGTGGACGGCGATGGTCAGACAGGCTGCGTCGGCGGAGAGCTCCAGCAGCAGCGCGCCGGGGCCGGGGGCATGTCTCAGCGCGTTGGTGACCAGCTCGCTCACGACGAGCTGGGCGTCCTGGCTCGGCCGCTGGTCGGGGTGGTGGCCCGCGCGCGCCAGCAGCATGCGTACGGCACCGCGGGCGTCGGCGAGGGGAATCCCCGCCGCGCCCCAGGCGGCGCTGTAGCGCGAGGGCGCCGAGCGGGGTTCATCCATCGCCTGGATTCCGAGCGGGATGACCATGGAAGTGTCTCCGATAGGGCGTAAGTTCCTTTTGATCACAAATACTTCTCGTGTACGCCTCTCGGCTACCCGCTGTCCTCGTCTTCATGGGGCTCCGTCCGATCGGTCCCGAGAGTGGCGCCGGTGTCCGAGATCGTGAAGTGGTCGAGGACCCCGCTGACGACCAGCAGCCGCCGCACCGCGGGGTGCAGCGGGCCGAGCAGGACGAGGTCGCGCCCGTCGGACGTGTGCCGGCGCCGCAGCGCCAGCAGGGCGTTGAGGAGCATGCTGTCGGCGAAAGTGACCCGGGACAGGTCGATCGCCGTGACGGGCAGCGCGGCGCGGTCGGCCGTCTCCCGGGCGGCCTCGAAGTCCTCGGCGTCGTCCCAGTCCACCTCGCCGCGCAGGGTGATCACGAAGGTCTCTTCGTGACGGGTGGCGTGCACCTTCATCTCCGAACGCGGATGCATTGCGTCATCCTCACACCACCGGCCTCCGTCAGGCCAGTCGCCCGCCGCCGGACACCCGGCCGAGCGGGCCGGCCGCCCGGGCCCCCTCCCGTACGGCGATCGCCCGAGCGCATCCGGACGTCCCCGGGGCCCGATACGCTTGGGCCGCTGCGGCACCCTCCCAACTGATCCGCTCCCGCGGTGAGTCACGGCCTGCGGCGATCCAGACGTCTTAGGCATGAGGATGAAGAACAAGTGCTTATAGCGGGCCGATACAGGCTGCGGGACACCATCGGGCGGGGCGCGATGGGGGAGGTCTGGCGGGCCTTCGACGAGACGCTCGGCAGACCGGTCGCCGTGAAACTGCTGCTCCCCCACGACTCCGACCCCACCGCGTCCTCGCGGTTCCGGCTGGAGGCGCAGACCGCGGGGCGCCTCAGCCATCCGAACGTCGTCGGGGTCCTGGACTTCGGCGAGTTCGAGGGCCGGCTGTTCCTGGTGATGGAACTGGTCGACGGCGGCAGCCTCGACGATGTGCTCAGCGCCTCCGGGCCGCTGTCCGCCGAGCGGGTGGCCCGGATCGCCGCGCAGGCCGCCGTCGGACTGGCCCTCGCGCACCGGCAGGGCATCGTGCACCGGGACATCAAACCGGCCAATCTGCTGCTGACCGCCGACGACACCCTGAAAATAGGCGACTTCGGCATCGCCCGCTTCTTCGACGACCCCAACTCCGCGCTCACCGCGACCGGGCAGATCGTCGGCACCAGCCTCTACCTCGCGCCCGAGCGGGCCCTCGGCCGCACCGCGGCCCCGGCGTCCGACGTGTACTCGCTGGGCTGTGTGCTCTACCAACTCCTCACCGGCCGGCCGCCGTTCCAGGCGGACAGCCCGCTCGCGGTGCTGCATCAGCACCTCGACGCCGCCCCGGTCCCGCCCCGGCAGCTGCGCACCGACCTGTCGCCCGCCTTCGAGAGCTATCTGCTCGGCCTGCTGGCCAAGGAGGCCGAGAGCCGGCCCACGGCCGAGGAGGTGGCGGACTGGTTCGGGCGCGGCTCCTGGCGCGGCGCGCCGGAGCCGCTGCCGGTCGCGCACCAGGGCCACGGCCGCTCGAAGCAGTCGCTCGCCCCCGCCACGAGATCCCCCGCCCTGAGATCCCCCGCCCCCAGGCCCCCGCCACGCGGTCCTCCGCCCGGCACGCCCCCGCCCGCCGCGCCCCCGCTCTCCCCGCCCGCCACACCCCCGCTCCCCCGCCCGCTCCGACGGCGGCCACGCGCCGGCGGGTGACACCGAGTGGCAGACCAGCGTGCACCGGTCCGCGAACCGCCGGCCGCGCCTGCCGCTGCTGCGCCGCTCCCGCGTGCTGGCCGTCCTGGGCGGCACCGGCCTGTTCGTGCTGGCGCTGCTGGCGGGCATGGCCTGGTTCGCGCCCAGCTGAGCCGCCGGGCGGGGCCCGGCGCGGGCCGTCTACGATCGGGCCGCATGGACTGGTTGGCGCACATCGGCGGGCTCAGGCAGTGGGCCAGGGGCGGGGTGCGGGCGCCGCACAAGCCGCTGTTGCTGCTGTACGCGCTCGGCCGGTTCCAGCAGGACGCCGAGGGCGGGCTGCGGTACACGGCGGTGGAGGGCGACCTCCAGCGGCTGCTGACCGAGTACGGCCCGCCGAACCGGACGACGCCCGCGTACCCCTTCCACCACCTGGCCACCGACGGTGTGTGGGAGGTGCGCACCGACCGGGGAACCGGCAGCCCGGGCACCGGGGTGCGTGACCTGCGGGAGTCCGGCGCCACCGGACGGCTCGCGCCGGACCTGCGCGCGGCGCTACGGCGCGATCCACAACTCCTGGTCAGAATCGTGCGCTTGCTGCTCGACCTGCACTTCCCGCCCTCCCTGCACGGCGAGTTGTGCGAGGCGGCGGGCCTGGAGCTGGAGTGGGCCCGGTCCGAGGGGTTCTCGGCGGCGCGCGGGCGGCGCGACCCCCGGATGCGGGAACTGGTGCTGACCGCCTACGAGTACCGGTGCGCGTTCTGCGGTTACGACGGCCGGCTCGGGGCGGTGCCGGTCGGGCTGGAGGCGGCCCATGTGCGCTGGTGGGCGTTCGGCGGGCCCGATGTGATCGAGAACGGGCTGTGCCTGTGCTCGCTGCACCACAAGCTGTTCGACCGGGGCGTCCTCGGCATCGGGGACGGCCGGCGCGTCCTGGTCTCGCAGCGGTTCGCCGGCCACAGCCCCGCCGCCCGCGACCAGGTCACCGCGCTCGCGGGCCGCCGCCTCCTCGGCCCCCGGCCCGGCGGACGCCCCGTCGCGGACGTCCACCGCGACTGGCACACCCGCCAGGTCTTCCGCGGCGAACCACGCCTGCCCGGACAGCGGACGGACAACGGTACGGCGGACAGCGGTACGGCGGACAACGGTACGAGGGTGAGCTGAGGGCCCGGCCCGGATCACCGCGTCGTACTCCCCCGCCGGACACCGGCCGCCCGCGTGCCGTGCCCCGCCGCGTCCGCGTCCTCCGTCATCATGGAGCGGCCCCGCCCGCGGTCCCGGCCCGCGACGCCCCCGGTCCGCACTCACGTACCCACGTATGGCGTCGGCCCGGGTGGACCCTACGTATTGTAGGTTCCCCATCGGCCCGGGCCACACGGCCGTTCATACACCTGTTCCACCACGTCAACGGGGGATTCATGCAGGACACGGAGACGGCGCCCAGCGGTGAGGTCTGCGCGCGCAGCCTCGCACCGACCCTCGCCGTACTCGTCGTCAGCCTCTTCGTCGCCGCCGTCGGCGTGTACGAGCTGTGCGGCTTCGGGCTGCACAGCCTCGACCGGCGCCCGCATCTGTTCAGCGACGGCCTCGCCACCGGCGGGGTGATCGTCGCGGCGGTGGCGGCCGGGGCCGCGGTGGGCAATCTGGCCTGGCTGCTGGCCTCCGCCCGGCGTGGCTCGGAAAGGACCGGGTAAGAGGCGGTCCCGGTACGCTCCTGTCCCGATGGACAGACCGGCACCTTTCCCCTACAAGCTGTAGGGTCGCATGCGTGAGCCCCGTCTGTCCCCGGCTCGCCCCGTCCGTCCCCGTCCCCCTTCCTCAAGGTGACCAGTCACCATGCCCGCTCCGCAGTCGACCGTCCCCTCCGCGCACGCCCCCGCCGAGCGTGCCCCGCGCCGCGAGTTCCCGCCGCTCACGCCCGGCCCCCGGCTGCGCGCCGCCGCCGCCTCCGCCACGGTGTGGTACCTGCGGCTGATCGCCGTGCTCAACGTCCTCGCGGTCCTCTCCCTGCCGTTCCGGCAGGAGGTCCACGAGCACAACACCAGCAAGCTCTTCAACCATGAGCACCCGCATCACGTCGGCGCGTTCTTCACGCCGTACCTGGCCACCGGCGGCCTGGTCTCGGCCGCCCTCGCGATCTTCCTGATGCTGGTGATGCGGCGCCGCAAGCGCGCCGCCTGGCTGACCAACATCGCGCTCGCCGGGCCGCTGTTCGCGGTGTACGTCGTCGGGCTCATCACCCAGGACCGGTACGCCGACCACGTCTTCAACTGGGTCTCCGCCGGTCTGACCGGCCTGTTCGTGGCCGCCCTGCTGATCGGCAGGCGCGAGTTCAACGCGGTCGGCGACCCCTCCAACCCGAAGCTGGCGCTGGCCGTCGGCGCGGGCGGACTGCTGGCCACCGGCGGCCTCGGCACCCTGCTGGTGCACGCCACCAACAAGCTGCCCGGCGCCGGTCTCACCGACGAGATCGTCTACACGTACCTGCGCGGCATCAGCGTCGGCATGTTCGCCGACCGCATCGACCACGTGCACGCGCCCCGTTGGACCGACATCACGGTCAACGTCCTGCTCGCGGCGGCCTTCTGCCTCGTCCTGTACGCCTGCTTCCGCTCCCCGCGCGGCAAGCAGCTGCTCACCGCCGCCGACGAGGAGCGGCTGCGCGCCCTGCTCGACAAGCACGGCGCCCGCGACTCCCTCGGCTACTTCGCGCTGCGCCGCGACAAGGCCGCCGTGTTCTCCCCCAGCGGCAAGGCCGCGATCACCTATCGCGTGGTCGGCGCCGTCTCCCTCGCCTCCGGCGACCCGATCGGCGACCCCGAGGCATGGCCCGGCGCCATCGACGCCTGGCTCGCCGAGGCCCGCCGGCACGCCTGGGTCCCCGCGGTCATGGGCGCGAGCGAGGAGGCCGGCACCGTCTACGCGCGGCACGGCCTGGACGCCCTCGAACTCGGTGACGAGGCGATCGTGGACATCGCCGACTTCACCCTCGAAGGACGCCCGATGCGGGTGGTCCGCCAGGCCCACAACCGGGTCAAGCGGGCCGGTTACACCGTGCGCATCCGGCGCCACGAGGACATCCCGGCCGAGGAGATGACCCACCTCATCGACCGCGCCGACCACTGGCGCGACGGCGCCACCGAGCGCGGCTTCTCCATGGCCCTGGGCCGCCTCGGCGACCCGGGGGACGGCCGCTGCGTGATGCTGGAGTGCCGCGACGGCGACGACCAGCCGCGCGCCCTGCTCAGCTTCGTGCCCTGGGGCGAGCACGGCCTCTCCCTGGACCTGATGCGCCGCGACCGCGACTGCGAGAACGGCCTGATGGAGTACATGGTCGTCGAACTCCTGCTGCGCGCGGGCGACCTGGGCGTCCAGCGGGTCTCGCTGAACTTCGCCATGTTCCGCTCGGTCTTCGAGCGCGGTGCCCGGCTCGGCGCGGGCCCGGTGCTGCGGCTGTGGCGCTCGGTCCTCACCTTCTTCTCCCGCTGGTGGCAGATCGAGTCCCTGTACCGCGCGAACGCCAAGTACCGCCCGGTGTGGGAGCCCCGCTTCCTGCTCTTCGCCAAGTCCAGCGACATCCCGCGGATCGGCCTGGCGAGCGCGCGGGCGGAGGGGTTCCTCACCCTGCCGGTGATCGGGGAGCGGTCGTAGCACCGAGGCACGGCGGCCGGCCGGGGCCCGACGGCCCCGACCGGCCCCGACCCGGTTCTAGCCCCCGCCCACCGTGAACCCGATCACCGCGCCCCCGCCCTCCCGGCGGTACGCGAACGGCGCGCCCCCGTGCGCCATCGCCACCTCCCGGACGATGGACAGGCCGAGCCCCGACCCCGGCAGGGACCGCGCGTCGGCGGCCCGGTAGAAGCGGTCGAAGATGCGGATCAGGTCGCCCTCCGCGATCCCGGGCCCCCGGTCCAGGACCTCGACGCGCACGGTTCCCGGCCGGGCCGGGCCCATGACGTGGACCTCGATCGGCGCCCGGCCCGCGCGGTCGAACTTGGCCGCGTTCTCGACCAGGTTGGACATGGCCCGCTGGAGCATCCCCGGCCGCCCGTCGGTCGTCGTGTCGCCGCTCACGCGCAGCACGATCTGCCGTCCGGTACGCCGCGACGCCAGCCCCACCACGTCCTCCGCGATGTCGGCGAGATCCACCCGCTGCGGCGGCTCGGTGTCGGACTGGCCGGCGGCGAGGTCGACCAACTCGTTCACCAGGTCGGTGAGTTCGCGCGCCTCCTGGGTGAGGTCGGCGACCAGGTCGTCCCGGGTGGCCGGGGGCAGCTCGTCGATGCGGCGCAGCAGGGAGATGTTGGTGCGCAGCGAGGTGAGCGGCGTCCGCAGCTCATGGCCCGCGTCCTGGACCAGCCGCCGCTGGTCCTCCTCCGACTGCGCGAGCCGCCCGAGCATCCGGTCGAAGGCCCGCCCGAGCCGCCCCACCTCGTCGAGCCCGGCCACCGGGACCTCGATGCCGAGGCGCCGGGTGCGGGCGACGTCCTCGGCGGCGTTGGTGAGCACCACCAGGCGCCGGGTGATCCGGCGGGCCAGCCACCAGCCGAACAGCCCGGCCGCGACCACCACGGCCGCCATCAGGATCAGCGTCCGCTGCTGGAGCGTGCGCAGCAGGTCCTCGGTGTCGCTGAACTCCTGCGCCACCTGCACCGCGCCCCGCCCGTCGCCGAGCGAGACGGTGGCGATGCGGTAGAGGTCGTCGCCGACCTGGACGTCCTTGTGCTCGACCGCCTTCCCGGCCGTGCGCGCGAGCGCCATCGACCTGTCGTGGGAGGTGACGGGCAGCGACGGGTCGCCGTGGTCGACGATCTGGCCCTGCGCGCCGAGCACCTGCACATCGGTACGGGCGGGCCGCACCAGATCGTGTCCGGGCCGGGAGGAGGAGAAGTCCTCCGGCCCCATCCGGTGCTGCCGCACCTCGTCCCGTACGTCCTGCACGACCTGGCTGAACACCGACTGCTGGTCGACGCGGACCAGCCGGGCCGCGGAGCCGTACGACACGATGCCGACGAGGATCGCCACGGCCGCGGTGACGGCGGCGAAGGAGATGGCGAAGGTGGTGCGCAGCGAGACCAGCTTGGGCCGGCGCCGAGCGAGCATCCGGCGCAGGCGGCCCACTCAGTCCTCCCGCAGCACGTAACCCACGCCCCGCACCGTGTGGATCAGCTGCGGGGAGCCGGGCTCGTCCAGCTTGCGGCGCAGGTAGCCGACGTAGACGGCGAGGTTCTTGGAGCCGGGGCCGAAGTCGTAGCCCCAGATGCGGTCGTAGATCGTGGAGTGGTCGAGGACGATCCCGGCGTTGCGCACCAGCAGTTCGAGCAGCTCGAACTCGGTGCGGGTCAGCTCCAGCTCCCGCTTGCCGCGCCAGGCCCGGCGGGCCTGGAGGTCCATGCGGATGCCGGCGGCCTCGACCTGCCGGTCGGAGAGCTGGGGCTCGCCCCGGCCGCCGCCGTCGCCGCCGGCCGGGCCCGCGGGGACCGGGCTGGTGCGGCGCAGCAGGGCGCGCAGCCGGGCGAAGACCTCCTCGACGTCGAAGGGCTTGACCACGTAGTCGTCGGCGCCGGCGTCCAGGCCCGCGATCCGGTCGGCGGTCTCCACGAGGGCGGTGAGCATGAGGATCGGGGTGCGGTCGCCCTCGGCGCGCAGCACGCGGCAGACCTGGAGGCCGTCGATGCCCGGCATCATCACGTCGAGCAGCAGGACGTCCGGCGGCGTCTTGTGGGCCTGTGCGAGCGCCTCGACGCCGTCGGCCACCGCCGTCACCTCATACCCCTCCAGGGTCAGGGCACGTTCGAGGGCGTGGCGGATGGCACGGTCGTCTTCGGCGAGCAGCACAGTCTGGGGCACGGAACCAGTCTGCCAAGGCCGCCGGGGGTTCGGCGGGGGAGGCCGGGGCTACGATCACCCTTTTTACCGCGCTCTCACCGTCACACGGGCAACCGGCGCCGGTCGCCTACCGTCTTCTCACCGAACGGGGTGGGGGTCCGGTCGGCCCAGCGCCGCCAGTCGGTCGGCGAAGGGGACGACACCCGCCTCCTCCCGCCGCTCCGTCCTCGGCAGCAGCGCGGCCGGTTCCCGGGCCGGGATATGCCGGGGCCCCGGCATGCCAAGCTGCGGCCATGACGATCCTCCGTTCCGCCGCCCTCTTCGTCGTCGCCGCGCTCTTCGAGATCGGCGGGGCCTGGCTGGTCTGGCAGGGGGTGCGGGAGCACCGGGGGTGGCTGTGGGCGGCCGGCGGGGTGATCGCGCTCGGGGCGTACGGGTTCGTCGCGACCTTCCAGCCGGACGCGCACTTCGGGCGCATCCTCGCGGCGTACGGCGGGATCTTCGTGGCCGGGTCGATCCTGTGGGGCGTGGTCGCGGACGGTTACCGGCCGGACCGCTGGGACATCGCCGGGGCGCTCGTCTGCCTCGGCGGCATGGCGCTGATCATGTGGGCCCCGAGGAACGGCGGCTGAGCCTCGCCTACATTGGGACGGAGCCGTCCGACACACCCGAGGAGCAGTCCATGGCCACGTCCGCCCCGTCCGCCGCCTCCCGCATCGCCGTCGTCACCGGTGCGAGCAGCGGCATCGGCGCCTCGACGGCCCGGCAGCTCGCCGCCGCCGGCTACCGCGTGGTGCTCACCGCCCGCCGCAAGGACCGTATCGAGGCCCTGGCCGAGGAGATCAACGCGGCCGGTCACGCGGCGACGGCGTACCCGCTGGACGTGACGGACCGCGCCGCCGTGGACGAGTTCGCGACGGCCTTCCAGACCATCGGCGTCCTGGTGAACAACGCGGGCGGCGCGCTCGGCGCCGACCCGGTGGCCACCGGCGACCCGGCCGACTGGCGCACGATGTACGAGACGAACGTCATCGGCACCCTGAACCTCACCCAGGCCCTGCTGCCCAAGCTGGAGGCGAGCGGCGACGGCGTCGTGGTCGTCGTCTCCTCCACCGCCGCACACGCCACGTACGAGGGCGGCGCGGGCTACGTCGCCGCCAAGCACGGCGCCCATGTGCTCGCCGAGACCCTGCGCCTGGAGATCGTCGGCAGCCCGGTGCGCGTCGTGGAGATCGCGCCCGGCATGGTCAGGACCGAGGAGTTCGCGCTGACCCGCTTCGGCGGTGACGCGGAGAAGGCCGCGAAGGTCTACGCGGGCGTGGCCGAGCCGCTGACCGCGGACGACGTGGCGGAGACGATCACCTGGGCGGTGACCCGGCCCAGCCACGTCAACATCGACCTCCTGGTCGTCCGCCCGCGCGCCCAGGCGTCCAACGCGAAGATCCACCGGGAGCTGTGATGGCCGAGGACGCCGCCGGGACGCCCGCCCCGCTCACCCCCGGCGAGGAGTTCGACAGGCGCCGCCTCGCCCAGGAGAAGCGGGACGAGCGCAAGGTCTGGTACTTCCTCGCCTACTTCCTCTTCGGCATCCACCTGGTGGCGTTCGTCATGATCTACGCCGTGCGGCACGGCCAGTAGCCGCACCGGGTCAGCGGGCCGCCCGGCAGGCCGGGTCGTCCACGATCACCGCGTGCGCCGGGAGGATCTCCACATCGTCGTCGTCCTTCTGCCGGACGGACTTCGTGGTGGCGTAGGCCCGCTTGCCCGCACCGACGCACTTGGTGGCGAGGTTCCCGAACCCGTCGGGGAAGTTGTAGACCTCGGCGGGCGAGTCCTCCCCGGCGCGGCCCGCCACCGGGGCGTCCGCCTTGCCGCGCTCCTCGTAGTGCTGCCGGGAGCAGCCGCTGAGCAGCAGCGCCGCGCAGACCCCCGCGACGGCGAGCGGCGCGCTCAGCCGGCGCATGCCTTGTCCTCCACGATCTGCACGTTCGACGGCGCGCCGGCGTTGGTCGTCACATACGCGCGAAACCCGTGTCCCACGCACTTGGTGGCGAGGTTCCCGAAGCCGTCGGGCATGTTGTAGACCTCGGCGGGCGTGTTGTCCCCCGCCCGCCCCCGCACGGGCGCGTCGCCCTTGCCGCGCTCGTCGTCGTACTTCTGCGAGCAGCCCACCAGCAGGCCCGCCACGATCACCACCAGACCCGCGGCCCGGATCGCCCCGCCTCTGCGCACTCGGTTCATCGGCCGTCCCTCCCCAGAGAGTTCCCCACGACGCTGCTGCACGGTTGGTGCCCGCACCCTGAGGACAGCGGAGGGGCCGGTATGGTTCCGGCCCCCGGCGGCCGCGGGGCCTCAGCCCTTCACGCAGACGACCTGCTTCAGCTTCGCGACGACCTCCACCAGGTCCCGCTGCTGGTCGATGACCTGGTCGATGGACTTGTAGGCGCCCGGGATCTCGTCCACCACCCCGGAGTCCTTGCGGCACTCCACGCCCCGCGTCTGCTCCTCCAGGTCCTTCGCGGTGAAGCGCCGCTTGGCCGCGTTGCGGCTCATGCGCCGGCCCGCGCCGTGCGAGGCGGAGTTGAAGGAGCCGGCGTTGCCCAGGCCCCGCACGATGTACGAGCCCGTGCCCATGGAGCCCGGGATGATGCCGAGGTCGCCGGAGCCGGCCCGGATCGCGCCCTTGCGGGTGACCAGCAGGTCCACCCCGTCGTACCGCTCCTGGGCCACATAGTTGTGGTGGCAGGAGATCTCCGGCTCGAACATCGGCTTGGCCTTCTTGAACTCCTTGCGGACCACGTCCTTCAGGAGCGCCATCATCAGGGTGCGGTTGTACTTGGCGTACTCCTGCGCCCAGAACAGGTCGTTGCGGTACGCCGCCATCTGCGGGGTGTCCGCGACGAAGACGGCGAGGTCGCGGTCGACGAGGTCCTGGTTGTGCGGGAGCCCGCGGGCCACGCCGATGTGGTGCTCGGCCAGCTCCTTGCCGATGTTGCGGGAACCGGAGTGGAGCATCAGCCAGACCGCGCCGGCGGTGTCGGTGCAGACCTCCACGAAGTGGTTGCCGCTGCCGAGCGTGCCCATCTGCCGGGTGGCGCGCTCCCGCCGGAAGCGGACCGCCTCCGCGACCCCGTCGAACCGCCCCCAGAACTCGTCCCAGCCGCTGGTCATAAGGCCGTGGAAGCCGCCCGGCCCGACCGGGTCGTCGTGCATGCCGCGGCCCACCGGGATCGCCTGCTCGATCTTCGAGCGCAGCCGGGACAGGTCGCCCGGCAGATCGTCCGCGGTCAGCGAGGTCTTCACCGCGGACATCCCGCAGCCGATGTCCACCCCGACCGCGGCCGGGCACACCGCGCCGCGCATCGCGATCACCGAGCCGACCGTGGCCCCCTTGCCGTAGTGCACGTCCGGCATCACGGCGAGGCCCTCGATCCACGGCAGCGTGGCGACGTTCTGGAGCTGGCGCAGGGCGCCGTCCTCGACCGTCGCCGGGTCGGCCCACATCCGGATCGGTATCCGCGCGCCCGGCATCTCCACGTACGACATGACTTCCTCGTCCCCCCGGACTCGGCAACAGAAAACGACAACAAAATGCTTAAAAGCATCAAAAAGGAAAAGCAGCGCCAAGCGCGTCGAAAGAGGACCGCGGACCGGCATCCACGGCGGCGCGTGCGATACACATTGTCTCCAGGCCAGCCCCCGCCGCAGCAAGCGAATAACCAGCGGGGACACTGAGGCGACCATCGCGCGCATCCATCGGAGCGCAGCCGTCGAAAGGAGCCCGCCCGTGCAGCGGAAGGCGTACGTAACCGGCACCGCCGCCCTGCTCGCGGCGCTGCTCGCGGGCTGCTCCGGCGGCTCGGGCGGCGGCGGCGCGGCGGACGACGCCAACCCCGGCGACGCCGGCACCGCCGCGGCCGCGGCCCAGCCCGGCCGCTACAGCACCCTCCCCGAGCCCTGCGGCGCGGTCGGCCACGGCACCCTCGACGCGCTGCTGCCCGGGATCAGGCAGATCGCCGACCCCGACCAGCGGGACAAGGCGTACCAGGGCGAGGCCGAGCTGACCTACGACACCGACCGCAAGGTCGGCTGCCGCTGGAAGGTCCCCTCCGCCGACTCCACCGACCGCCTCTCGGTCGACATGGAGCGCGTGGTCTCGTACGACAACACGGTCAGCGACGACGACCAGGCGCGCGAGCTGTTCGAGCAGAAGGAGACGGCCGCCGACCTCCCCGTGGCGAGCGACACCCCGTCGGCGGGCACACGGAGCGAGAGCCCCGGCGCCTCCCCCTCCGGCTCCCCCTCGCCCAGCGGCTCCCCATCCGGCACCTCCGCCCCCTCCGGCGCGGACTCCCCCTCCGGCTCGGACTCCCCCCCGGGCGCGGCGGGCCCCGAACTCCAGCCGCGCACCCTCTCCGACCTCGGTGACGAGGCGTATCTGGACGACAAGCTCGGCGCCTCCGGCTCGACGGCCGCACAGCGGACGGTGACTGTGGTGTTCCGCACGTCCAATGTCGTCGTCACCATCCAGTACGAGGAGCAGCCGATGGCCGCGGGCGCCGCGCCCGACAGCAAGGAAATGCAGGACAGGGCCCGGAATCTGGCCGCCAAGCTGGACGACGCGCTGGGCAGCTGATCCACTTCCCGGCCCCTCGCGCCCCCGCCCGCAAAGATCTCGAACGGAAACCGCACAGCTTTTTCACCGCGTACGGTGGGGCCCCGCAGGAACCCGCACGCACACCGAGCGTCATGAGTGAAGGAACCATGCAGCGAGCCAAGCGAGACGACCGTGACCGGCTGGAACAGCGAAAGGTGCGTCTGCGCCGTGCCCTTGTCTGCGCGGCAGCGGTCCCCGCGGTACTGATCACCGCGGCCTGCTCCTCGGACTCCGGCGATTCCAAGCCCAAGAGCGACGGCGCGAGCGCCTCCAAATCGGCGAGCGACAGCACGTCGCCGTCCGCCAGTTCGTCCCCGACGGCGGCGCCGGGGGCGTACAAGACGCTGCCGAACGCGTGCAAGGCCCTGTCCTCCAAGACGCTGGGCGACATGGTTCCCAAGGCCGACACCTCGGGCAAGAAGGGCGGTTCGGACGAGCCGTCCTCCCGCGCCTCCTGCTCCTGGAGCAGCCTGAGCAACAACGGCGTCAAGGGCTCCCAGTTCCGCTGGCTGAACGTCTCCCTGCTGCGCTTCGACTCCGACGCCGCCCGCGGCTCGGCCGACGCCCAGGCGCACACGTACTTCACCAACCAGGTCAAGGACGCCCAGTCGGTGAGCGGCGCCAAGAACGCCAAGGTTTCCGCGGTGTCCGGCACCGGCGACGAGGCGACGTCCGTGCGCTACGACCTGAGCAAGAAGGAGGGCCTCTTCAAGCAGGAGACCCTCGTGGCGCGGGTCGAGAACGTCGTCGTCACCCTCGACTTCAACGGCGCGGGTCTCGCGGGCGACAAGACCCCCGACCCCGACGACCTCGCCAAGTCCGCGCAGAAGGCCCTCAAGGAGACCGTGGACTCGGTCTCCTCGGCCAACAGCGGTGGTGGGTCCGGGAGTTCGTCCGCCGACCCGTCCACGAAGCCCTCCGGGAGCGCCTCGCCCTCCGCGAGCTCCAAGAAGAGCTGACCGAACGGGCTTACGCCTACCGGCACCACGTGCGCCGCACGTGTGTGCCACCCTGTTGCGCGCAACAACAGGCAACGGGAGGGGAGTACGAGTGGCCGCGCCACCGCAGCTGACTCGGATGCACCGGATACTCATCGGCGTGGTCGTGGGCGGCGCCCTGGTCATCGCGGGGATCGGCTTCGCCGGTTCCTACGCGGCCGTCCGCGAACTGGCCCTGAAGAAGGGCTTCGGGAACTTCGCCTATGTGTTCCCGGTCGGCATCGACGCGGGCATCTGCGTCCTGCTGGCCCTGGACCTGCTGCTGACCTGGATCCGCATCCCCTTCCCGCTGCTGCGCCAGACCGCCTGGCTGCTGACGGCGGCGACGATCGCCTTCAACGGCGCGACCGCCTGGCCCGACCCGCTCGGCGTCGGCATGCACGCGGTGATCCCGATCCTGTTCGTCGTCGCCGTCGAGGCGGCCCGGCACGCCGTCGGCCGGATCGCGGACATCACGGCCGACAAGCACATGGAGGGCGTCCGGCTCACCCGCTGGCTGCTCTCCCCGCTGCCCACGTTCCTGCTGTGGCGCCGGATGAAGCTGTGGGAGCTGCGTTCCTACGAGCAGGTCATCAAGCTGGAGCAGGAGCGCCTCGTCTACCAGGCCCGGCTGCACTCCCGCTTCGGCCGCTTCTGGCGCCGCAAGGCCCCGGTGGAGTCCCTGATGCCGCTGCGCCTGGCGCGCTACGGCGTCCCGCTCGCGCAGACGGCCCCCTCGGGCCTGCTGGCGGCGGGCATCGAGCCGGTGCTGCTGCCGCCGGCTCCGACGCCGGAACTGACCGCGGGAGCGGCGGCGACGACGGGCGCGATGCCGGCGACGGACGCGCGCACCGCGCCGGCCACCGCCACGGGCCCGGCCGACGCCACCACTCCGGTCGCGGCCACCGCCCCGGACCCGGCCGCCGCCGCGAACCCGGCCGCCCAGGCCCCCGCGGGCCCGGCCCCCGCTCCGGCTCCCGCGCCCGCCGCGGCCCCGGGCGCCCCGGCCGCCGTACAGGCATCCGCGCCCGCGCCCCAGCCCGCCCAGCAGCCCCAGGTCCCCCCGCAGGACGAGCAGAGCCCCTGGTTCCAGTCGCCGCGGGAGGTCGAGTACCACGGCGGGTACGACCCCTCCTTCGAGCCGCCCCCGGACCCCCAGTACGACCCGGAGGAGCAGTACGAGGACTGGTACGAGGGCCAGCCGCCGGAGCGGTTCCAGCAGCCCGCCCCCGAGGAGACCGGTAGCTTCCCGATCCCGGCCGGACCCCACCGCACCCGCGAACTGGGCGAGGGCGGCGGCACCCCCGCCCCCGCCCCCACTCCCGCCGAACCGGACGACGACGCCTTCTACCAGGTGTTCCGGCAGTCGATAGACGGCAGTTACCCGACGCCCCACATCCTGGGCGAGAACATCCAGGCGACGTACGGCACCCAGCTCAGCCCCGCCGAACTGAAGTCCCTCGCCGCCCGCCTCCAGCAGCGCCACTCGGCGGAGCTGGAGGAGGACCACATCGCCTGACGCCGTGCGGGCCGTTCCCCGGAGCGGCCCACGCGGCCCCGCCAGGCGGCCGGCACCGTCCTGGTCCGCGTCCCGCACGGCCCTCGCCCGACCCGCGCGCCGGCAACGGAAAAGGGGCCCTCCCGCCGGAGGGCCCCTTTCCTGTGTGCCTCGGGTGTGCCTACGTCACTGCCCGAGCAGCGCCCGCACCCGCTCCTGCCCGACGGCGAGCAGCAGCGTGGGCAGCCGGGGACCGGTGTCGCGGCCCACCAGCAGCTGGTACAGCAGCGCGAAGAACGTCCGCTGGGCGGTCTTGATCTCCGGCGGCAGCTCCTTGGGCGTCGCGTCCGCCGAGAACCCGGCCTGCACCTTCGGCACGCCGTAGACGAGGTGCGTCAGGCCGTCCAGCGACCAGTGCTCGGCGAGGCCGTCGAGCAGCAGCCGCAGCGAGCGCTGGGACGCCTCGTCCAGCGACTTCAGCAGTTCGGCGTCCGGCTCCTCGCGCACGATGGTCCGCTGGTCGGCGGGCACGTGCGTGTTGATCCACGCCTCGGCCTTGTCGTAGCGCGGCCGCGCCTCCGCGAGCGAGGACAGCGGGCTGTCAGGGTCCAGCTCGGAGAGGATGCGCAGCGCCTGGTCCTCGTGCCCGGCCGTGATGTCGGCGACGGACGCGAGCGTGCGGTACGGCAGCGGGCGCGGCGTCCTCGGCAGCTCGGCGGCGGCCGTGCCGACCGCGCGGGTGTACGCGGCCACGTCACCCGGCAGCGCCGAACCATCGGCGACCTTGGCGGCGAGCTTGTCCCACTCGTCGTAGAGCCGCTGGATCTCCTGGTCGAAGGCGATCTTGAAGGACTGGTTGGGCCGGCGGCGGGCGTACAGCCAGCGCAGCAGCTGCGGCTCCATGATCTTCAGCGCGTCGCCCGGGGTGGGCACGCCACCGCGCGAGGACGACATCTTGGCCATGCCGGAGATGCCGACGAACGCGTACATCGGGCCGATGGGCTGCTCGCCGCCGAAGATGCCGACGATCTGGCCGCCCACCTGGAAGGACGACCCCGGCGAGGAGTGGTCGACACCGCTCGGCTCGAAGATCACGCCCTCGTAGGCCCAGCGCATCGGCCAGTCGACCTTCCAGACCAGCTTGCCGCGGTTGAACTCGCTCAGCCGGACGGTCTCGGTGAAGGAGCACGCGGTGCAGACGTACGACAGCTCGGTGGTGTCGTCGTCGTAGGAGGTGACCGTCGTCAGGTCCTTGCCGCAGTCGCCGCAGTACGGCTTGTACGGGAAGTAGCCGGCGCCGCCCGCGGAGCCGTCGTCCTCGGCCGCCGCGCCGGAGCCCTCCTCGGCCTCCAGCTCGGCCTCGTCCACGGCCTTCTGCTGCTGCTTCTTGGCCTTGGGCTTGGTGCGGTACTGCTCGAGAATCGCGTCGATGTCGCCGCGGTGCTTCATGGCGTGCAGGATCTGCTCGCGGTAGACGCCCGAGGTGTACTGCGCGGTCTGGCTGATGCCGTCGAACTCGACGCCCATCTCGGCCAGCGACTCGACCATCGCGGCCTTGAAGTGCTCCGCCCAGTTCGGGAACGCCGAGCCCTTCGGGGCCGGCACCGAGGTCAGCGGCTTGCCGATGTGCTCGGCCCAGGACTCGTCGACGCCCGCGATGCCCGCGGGGACCTTGCGGTAGCGGTCGTAGTCGTCCCAGGAGATCAGGTGCCGGACCTGGTGACCGCGGCGGCGGATCTCGTCGGCGACCAGGTGCGGGGTCATGACCTCGCGCAGGTTGCCCAGGTGGATGGGGCCCGACGGGGAGAGGCCGGACGCGACGACGACCACCGGAGCGGTAGCGAGTGATGTCGCTTTGCCCGGGGCCCGGCGCTCCGACTCCTCGATGACCTCATCCGCGAAACGGGAGACCCAGTCGGTGGTCTCGGTGCTCTGAGCCACGATCGGCACGTCCTTCTTTCTCCATCGGGCAGCCGTGACGGTCGTACGGCTGACCGCTCCATTGTCCCAGTCGGGAGCACATCCATGAAAACGCCTTTTCAACGCGTGGGACGCGCTTGACCGGACGCGCGTTCACCGGCGGACCGGAAAATTCGCTTGGACCCCCATGGGATACTGGGCGTGACGATCCATCCCCACGAGGAGAACGGCACCTCACCTATGGCCTCGGTCACGTCCCTCAGCGACTCCGTCCAGCAGCAGCTCGCGTCCGCCCTCTCGGCCACCCTGCCGGAGGCCGCCGGCGCGGACCCGCTGCTGCGACGAAGCGACCGGGCCGACTACCAGGCCAACGGGATCCTGGCCCTCGCCAAGAAGGCGAAGGCGAACCCGCGGGAGCTGGCCACCGAGGTCGTCTCCCGGGTGACCACCGGTGCGGTCATCCAGGACGTCGAGGTCTCCGGACCCGGCTTCCTCAACATCACCGTCGCCGACCGGGCGATCACCGGCAACCTCGCCGCGCGCTACGCGGACGAGACCGGCCGCCTCGGCGTGCCGTTCGCCGCGCACCCCGGCACCACGGTGATCGACTACGCCCAGCCGAACGTGGCCAAGGAGATGCACGTCGGCCACCTGCGCTCCGCGGTGATCGGCGACTCCGTCGTCCAGCTGCTGGAGTTCACCGGCGAGACCGTGGTGCGCCGCCACCACATCGGCGACTGGGGCACCCAGTTCGGCATGCTCATCCAGTACCTGGACGAGCACCCCCACGAGCTGGACCACAAGGCGTCCGCCGAGGACACCGCCGCCTCCGGCGAGGAGGCGATGTCCAACCTGGACCGCCTCTACAAGACCGCGCGCAAGTTCTTCGACTCCGACGAGGAGTTCAAGACCCGCGCCCGCCGCCGGGTGGTCGACCTCCAGGCCGGCGACCCGCACACGCTCGCCATCTGGCAGAAGTTCGTGGACGAGTCGAAGATCTACTTCTTCTCCGTCTTCGAGAAGCTGGACATGGAGGTCCGCGACCCCGACATCGTCGGCGAGTCCGGGTACAACGACATGCTGGCCGAGACCTGCCGCCTCCTGGAGGAGTCCGGTGTCGCGGTCCGCTCCGAGGGCGCGCTCTGCGTGTTCTTCGACGACATCGTGGGCCCGGAGGGCAACCCGGTCCCGCTGATCGTCCAGAAGTCCGACGGCGGTTACGGCTACGCGGCCACCGACCTGTCCGCCATCCGCGACCGCGTCTTCGGCCTCAAGGCGAACACCCTGCTGTACGTGGTGGACGCCCGCCAGGCCCTGCACTTCCGCATGGTCTTCGAGACGGCCCGCCGCGCCGGCTGGCTGAACGACGACGTGACCGCCGTCCAGCTGGCCTTCGGCACCGTGCTGGGCAAGGACGGCAAGCCGTTCAAGACGCGTGCGGGCGAGACGGTCAAGCTCCAGGACCTGCTGGACGAGGCGGTCGACCGGGCGACGGCCGTGGTCCGGGACAAGGCCGAGAAGGTGGGCCTGAGCGAGCAGGAGATCGAGGAGAACGGCCGGTACGTGGGCATCGGCGCGGTCAAGTACGCCGACCTGTCCACGTCGGCGGTGCGGGACTACAAGTTCGACCTGGACCAGATGGTCTCGCTGAACGGCGACACGTCCGTCTACCTCCAGTACGCCTACGCCCGTGTCCAGTCCATCCTCCGCAAGGCCGGCGAGGCCCGCCCCGCCGCCCACCCGGAGCTGGCCCTGGCCCCGGCGGAGCGCGCGCTGGGCCTGCACCTGGACCAGTTCGCCGAGACGGTCCTGGACGTGGCCGCCTCCTACGAGCCGCACAAGCTGGCCGCCTACCTGTACCAGCTGGCCTCGCACCTGACGACCTTCTACGACCAGTGCCCGGTCCTGAAGGCCGACACCCCCGCCCAGGTCGAGAACCGCCTCTTCCTGGTCGACCTCACGGCCCGCACCCTGCACCGGGGCATGTCCCTGCTGGGCATCAGGACCCCCGAGAAGCTCTGACCCCGGTCAAGGCCCCGGGCGGGCCTTGGTGACCGGTTCGCCGGCGGCCTCCGCACCGGAGCCGCCGGCGTTCTGTTCCGCCACCTCCCGCGCCCGCCGCACCAGGGCCTCCCGCACCTCGTCCGGTGCCAGCACCCGCAGCGGTGTGCCCAGCCCGAGCAGATAGCGCGCCAGGCCGTCCGCGTCGACGCCCCCGATGTCGACCAGGGTCGCGCCGGGGCCGTCCGGGCGGTGGGTGCCGACGGTCGCGGGGACCAGGCGGAGGGCCTGGTCGAGGGGGACGGGGAGACGGACGGTGGCGGACAGGGGGTAGGGGCCGTTCGCGATGTTGCGGGAGACCAGGTGCGCCGGGTCCGGGGGGTCGCTGAGGTCGGCGGGCCGGCCGGTGGGCTGGACGCGGTCGACCCGGTCCGCGCGGAAGGTGCGCCACTGGCCGCGCGCCACGTCCCGCGCCACCAGGTACCAGAGCCTGCCCGTGTGGACCAGCCGGTACGGGTCGATGTCCCGGACCGTGGCCCGGCCCTCCCCGTCCGTGTAAGCCAGCCGGGCCCGCTCCGCCCGCCGGCACACGGCCGCCAGCTCCAGCAGCAGCGCGGGGCTGACCCCCGAGCCGCGCGCGCCGGGGAGCAGCACGAGCGCGTCGTCCAGTTCGCCCAGGCGCTGCGCGATACGGCGGGGCAGCACCTGGCGGAGCTTCAGGAGGGCCGAGAGCGCGGCCTGGTCGCTGCCCAGGGCGCGGTTCAGGGCCGCCTCGCCGAGACCGACCGCGACGGCCAGCGCCTCCTCGTCGTCCAGGATCAGCGGGGGCACCCGGGAGCCGGCGCGCAGCCGGTAGCCGCCCCAGGGGCCCGCCTCGGAGTCGACGGAGTAGCCGAGTTCGCGCAGGCGGGCGATGTCCCGGCGGACCGTGCGGTCGGTGACCTTCAGGGACCGGGCCAGTTCGGCGCAGGTCCACGAGGGGCGGGAGGAGAGGAGGTTCAGCAGGCCCAGGAGGCGGGCGGACGTGGCTAGCACAGGGGCGTCCCGGGGAAAGTCTCGTACGGCGGCGGCACAACCAGGACCGTACCTGTCCTGGTCACGTCGTAGCGTCCCTGTCATGACTACGGAGAACACTCCCGCGATCCGCTATGCCGCCGTCACCTTCGACTGCGCCGACCCCGCCGGACTCGGCCGCTTCTACGGCGAGCTGCTCGGCTACCGCACCCTCTTCGCCACCGACGACTTCGTCATGGTCGGCGCGGAGGGCACCCCCGGCCTCGGCTTCACCCGGGTCGCCGACTACCGTCCGCCCACCTGGCCGGACCCCGCCCGGGCCAAGCAGGCCCATATCGAGCTGGGCGTGGACGACCTGGCCGCGGCCGAGCGACGGCTCCTCGAACTGGGCGCCACCAAGCCGGAGTTCCAGCCGGGCAAGGAGCGCTGGACGGTACTCCTCGACCCGGCAGGACACCCGTTCTGCATCACGACCCTGGCCTAGAGCCTCTCGTCCGCACCGGGCCGGGCTCGCGGGGCCCGGCGCCGCGCCGTGCGGGGGAGGCATTGTCAGACCCTCCCCCTACAGTCACCCTCATGGCGACTCTTCCCAACCCGCTGCCCCGGCTGGCCACCGATCCCAGCGGCCGCAGCCTGGGGCTCCAACTGCCGCCCGGCAGGCTGCTCGACACGACCGAGAACGGCCCGCACCACGAGCCCCTGCTCTGGGTCGCGGACAAACCGGCCGGCCCCGGTACCTGGACCGCCCTCGGCGTCCCGGCCGCGCGCGCCGGGCTGCTGCCGGTGCTGGTGGAGACCGACGGCACCCAAGGCGGTCCGGAGAACTGGGAGTTGATGCCGGACGACGTGTCCTACCCGGGGGACCACGATCCGGAGGAGGTCCTCGCCGAGTACTGGGAGGACGACGAGGAGTTCGAGCCGGACGGCGAACTCGCTGAACTCATCGAGCCGTTCGGGCCAAAGTGGCCCGGACTCGCCCCGCCCGGGAAGCTCACCGCCGACCCGGGCACCCGCGCCGCGCACGCCGCCGACGAACTGACCGCCGACCAGGGCCAGTCCGTCTTCCCGGCCCCGCACCTCGCCCTCGTCCCAGCCCGCCGCTCCGCCGACATCCCGGCCGCGATCGGCTGGAGCGGCCCGCTGAACCACGAGAACGACGTGGCGCGGCTGTGCGCGGTCCTGCGCTCCTGGGAGGACCGCTTCGGCATACGGGTCGTCGCGCTCGGCTTCGACGCCCTGCTGCTGTCCGTGGCGGCCCCGCCGGCCGACCTGGCCGAGGCCGAGGCGGTGGCGGCGGAGCACTTCGCGTTCTGCCCGGACAACATCACGCAGGGGGCGGACACCCTCCGCGCCTACGCGAAGGAGCTGATCGGGGAGACCACCTGGTTCTTCTGGTGGGACTGACCCGCCGCTGACGACGGCCGCCGGCCCCTACCGCGCGGGCGCCCACTTCTCGCCGCCCAGCGGGAAGGCGTAGGCGGGGCGCCCGTTGCTGCCGCTGGTGCGGAAGGGGCGGCCCTTGTCGCCGATCTCCAGGGTGCCGTGCCGGCCGCCGCTGGACCAGGACAGCTCCAGGTACCAGCTGACGTCGTACGCGGAGGCGTTCGCCGTGACGTAGAAGACCTCGGGGTCCGACTCGCTCACGCTGAGGGGGAAGCCGCGCTGCCCGGCCACCGGCTGGACGGCCGGCCGTACGGCGTCCAGGGCGACGGTGAAGGAGTGGGTGGGCACCCCGCCGCCGCAGCCGACGCCGGGATAGCCCATGGCGTAGTCGTTCCAGGCGAGCGGCGCGCGCTTGCCCGCCATCCGGACCGACATCCCCTCCAGCACCACGGTCTGCCTGCCGCTGCCCTGCACGGTGAGGGTGACGAACTGCTCGCCCGCCGAGACCGCCTGGTGCACGGCCACCCACGCGGGCGCGTCGTTCTCGACGGGCGGCGGGGACACGTCCGCGGGCGGCCGGTCGATCAGATAGTGCTGGGAGCAGGGGCTCTCCCAGGAGTACGGGTGGGTGGTGATCGCGAGGGGGACGGCCGTGGACTCCTTGTCGTCGGCGGTCGCCCCGCCCGGCGGTCCGCTCGTGGCGGCGTCCGGTCCCCCGGTGCCGCCGTGACCGGCGGAGGGCGAGGCGTGCCGGGCGGGGCCCGAGGGGGAGGGCGAGCCGCTGCCCCGGGAGGCGGTACCGGTGCCGGTCGCGGGCGCGCGGTCCCGGGCCGGGGCACTGGTCCCGGCGGAGGCCGCACCCTGGTCGTGGCTCCCGCCGTCGGGCAGCCCGAACGCGAGGGCCACGGCGCCGAGTACGGCGGCTCCGGTGACGGCCGCGATGAGGACGGTGCGGCGGGCGCGGGAGTGGGGACGGGGGCGGGGGACGGGAACGGCGGCTGCCGGAGCCGGGGTTGCTGCCGGGCCAGGGCCCGGGTCCGGGTCCTGAGTCGGCGTGGACCTCGGGTCGGATGCCGGTTCCGGGGCCGGGGTCGGCTTCGACGCGGGTTCCGGTTCCAGGTCCGATGCCGGTTCCGGTTCCGGTTCCAGGTGCGATACCGGTTCCGGCCCCGAGTCCGACGCGGGCGCCGGAGCGGATGCCGGCGCGGGCGCGGGAGTTTCCTCCCCCGCCTTCTTCCCCCGCCCCGCGTCCGCCAGCACCCAACTCCGGTGCAGCGCCACGAGTTCCTCCGGCGACGCTCCGCAGAGCCGCGCCATCCGCTCCACCGGGGCGTAGTCCGTCGGTACGGCCTCCCCGTTGCAGTAGCGGTGCAGCGTCGACGTGCTCATGTGGAGCCGCTTGGCGAGCATGCCGTAGCTGTGCCCGGAGCGGTTCTTCAGCTCACGCAACCGCTCGGCGAACCCGGTCCCCCCGGTGCTTTCCGACACGTTCCGTCCCCTCCCCTGTCCCATTCCCCCGTTCCAGGGAAGGGACGTTCTTGCAGGTCAACACCTATGTGGCCGTTCCAGCGTCCCGGATCGGCCGGCGGGGCTGGCGGGCGGGACAAACGGGCCCGCAGGCTGTGGACATCCAAGCACTCCACGACCCGGAAGCGAGAAGCGCCATGCGCAACCGCCTTGCCCTCCGCACCCGTACCCCCCTGCTCGCCGCGGCCGGAGCCGCCCTCGCCGCGCTCGCCCTGACGGCGTGCGACAGCGGCACCGGCACCAAGGACGAGGGCGCCGCCCGGCACACCCCGGCGGCGAGCGTGAGCGCCGGCGCCCCCTCCACCGACGCGCACACGCAGCAGGGTTCGACCGGCTCCACCGCCCACGGCATCCAGACCTCGGCCGGCACCCACCGTGCCACCGGCGGTACCCAAGGAACCCACGCCTCCGGCGGCACCGGCGGTTCCAAGAGCTCGGGCAACCCCTGGGACCCGAAGAACCGCGTCCTGTGCAACGGCTCCGACACCAAGGTCACCGCGCAGGTGCTGTCCCGCCCGCTCAACCACATGATGCTCACCGTCAAGAACACCGGCTCCAAGTACTGCGACCTGACGTACTACCCGGTGCTCCGCTTCGACGGGATGCAGTGGGCGCCCGGCGCCGACGAGTCGACCCAGCCCCAGGCGGTCACCACCCTCGCGCCCGGCGAGTCCGGCTACGCGGGCGTGCTGCTGTCCGCCGCCGACGGCAGCGGCGACGGCGGCCAGACGGGCCACAAGCTGACCGTGCACTTCCAGGGCATGACCCCGAACAGCGACGGCGGCGCCACGGCGAACGTCACCCTGCCCTCGAAGGGCGTGTACTACGACAGCTCCCTGAAGGTCACCTACTGGGTGACCGACCCGTCCGACATCGCGAGCTGGTGACCCCGCGGCCCTCGCGGACGCGGGGCTAGTAAGCGATGGAGATGTGCGCCCGGGGATGCGCGTCGCGCTCGATCTCGTCGACGACCGCCAGCGCGAAGTCGGCGCCGGAGATCTCCGACCCGCCCCGGGCGTCGTGGAGGGCCACCTCCCCGCCCACGCGGTAGGCGCCGGTGCGCGCACCCGCGGCCCAGGCGCCGTAGCCGGCCGCGGGCGAGATCAGGGTCCAGTCGAGCGAGCCGGGCGCGGCGGTGGTGAGCCACTGCCGGATCGCGTCCATCTCGCGCGCCTCGGACCGGAACCGCTCCGGTACGTCCCCCTCGGCGAACCGGGGCTCGCCCGGTGCGGGGCGCAGCGAGGAGAAGCCGCCGATCACGATCAGCCGGGCGCCGGCGGCGTCCGCCGCGGCGGCGATGTCCTGGTACAGCGCGAGCAGCCGGCCCACCAGGTCGCCGCGCGGTGACAGGGCCGCGACCACCGCGTCCCGTCCGGGGACCAGGCGCGCCGCGTCCTCGGCCGCGCCCTGGGTGTACGACACCCCGTCGACCGGGGACTTCGGCGCCGACCGCGCGTACGACGTCACCCGATGGCCCCGGGCGACGGCCTCGGCGGCGACGTGGGCGCCGGTGTAGCCGGTCCCGCCGATGATCAGGATCTTGCCCACGGCCGCTCCCGCCGGTCAGGGTCAGCGCCAGCCGAGCGCCGGCGCGACATGGGTGAGGATGTTCTCGAGGACGTGACTGTTGTAGTCCACGCCGAGCTGGTTGGGCACGGTCAGCAGCAGCGTGTCGGCCTCGGCGATCGCCTCGTCCCCGGCCAGCTGCCCGACCAGGGCGTCGGGCTCGGCGGCGTACGTACGGCCGAAGATCGCCCGGGTGTCGGCGTCGAGGTGGCCGATGCTGTCGGCGCTGTCGCCGTCACGGCCGAAGTAGGCGCGGTCGCGGTCGTCGGTGAGGGCGAAGATGCTCCGCGAGACGGAGACGCGCGGCTCGCGCTCCCAGCCCGCCTCGGCCCACGCCTTGCGGAAGGCCCGGATCTGCGCCGCCTGCTGGACGTGGAAGGGCGCGCCGCCCTCGTCGTCCTTGAGGGTGGAGCTCATGAGGTTCATGCCGAGCCCGGCGGCCCAGACGGCGGTGGCGTTGGAACCGGCGCCCCACCAGACGCGCTCGCGCAGCCCCTCGGAGTACGGCTCGATGCGCAGCGGTCCCGGCGGGTTGGCGAACATCGGGCGCGGGTTCGGCTCGGCGAAGCCCTTGCCCTGGAGCACCATCAGCAGCACCTCGGTGTGCTTGCGGGCCATGTCGGCGTCGGTCTCGCCCTCGCCCGGCGCGTATCCGAAGTACCGCCAGCCGTCGACGACCTGCTCCGGTGAGCCCCGGCTGACGCCGAGCTGGAGCCGGCCGCCGGAGATCAGATCGGCGGCGCCGGCGTCCTCGGCCATGTACATGGGGTTCTCGTAGCGCATGTCGATCACGCCGGTGCCGATCTCGATGCGCGAGGTCTTCGCGCCGATCGCGGAGAGCAGCGGGAAGGGCGAGCCCAGCTGGCGGGCGAAGTGGTGCACCCGGAAGTAGGCCCCGTCGGCGCCCAGCTCCTCGGCGGCGACCGCGAGGTCGATGGACTGGAGCAGCGTGTCCGAGGCGCTGCGGGTCTTCGAGTGCGGGCTGTCGGCCCAGTGGCCGAAGGAGAGGAATCCGATGCGCTTCATACGGCCGTGAACAGCGGACCAAGTTAATTGATTCCTCAACTACCACCGGACCCGCGCCACGGCCGCCCCGCACTCCCCCCGGTTCAGCGCAGCTTCTGCGCCACCTCGGTCGCCCAGTACGTGAGGATGTTGCGCGCCCCGGCCCGCTTGATCCCGGTCAGGGTCTCGAAGATCGCCCGGTCCCGCTCGATCCAGCCCTTTTCGGCCGCGGCCTCGATCATCGAGTACTCGCCGGAGATCTGGTACGCGGCGACCGGCACGTCCACCGCGTCCGCGACACGCGCGAGGACGTCGAGGTACGGCCCGGCCGGCTTGACCATCACCATGTCCGCGCCCTCGGCGAGGTCCAGCTCCAACTCCCGCAGGGACTCGCGCCAGTTGGCGGGGTCCTGCTGGTACGTCTTGCGGTCGCCGCGGAGCGAGGAGGCGACGGCCTCGCGGAAGGGGCCGTAGAAGGCGGAGGAGTACTTCGCGGTGTAGGCGAGGATCGCCACGTCCTCGCGGCCGATCTGGTCCAGCGCGTCGCGGATGACGCCGATCTGGCCGTCCATCATCCCGCTGGGGCCGACGATGTGGGCGCCGGCGTCGGCCTGCACCTGGGCCATCTCGGCGTACCGCTCCAGGGTGGCGTCGTTGTCGACCCGGCCCTCGGCGTCCAGCACCCCGCAGTGCCCGTGGTCGGTGAACTCGTCCAGGCACAGATCGGACATGACGAGGAGGTCGTCGCCGACCTCGGCGCGTACGTCGCGCAGCGCGACCTGGAGGATCCCCTCGGGGTCCGTACCGGCCGTTCCCTGGGCGTCCTTGTTGCCGTCCTCCGGCACGCCGAACAGCATGATCCCGGAGACCCCGGCCTCGACGGCCTCCGCCGCGGCCTTCTTCAGGCTGTCGCGGGTGTGCTGCACGACGCCGGGCATCGCGGCGATCGGGACGGGCTCGCCGACGCCCTCGCGGATGAACGCGGGGAGGATCAGGTCGGCGGGGTGCAGGCGCGTCTCGGCGACCATCCGCCGCATGACGGGCGTGGTCCGCAGCCGCCGGGGACGCGTACCGGGGAAAGATCCGTACTTCGTCATGTCTTCTACGCTACGCCCGCCCGCTCCCCCTCCTTACCGACGCCCTGTCGGCCCCGCCGCCTGGCATTGAGGGGCAAACCGGAACCCCGATACCGAGTCTTTGCGCCCCCCTGGCCATCTCTGGATCCGCCCGCCTCCCCAGCGTTCTACGCGCGTGGTGTCATGCACCCGACACCACTCCCCTGCCTCCCAAAAGGAGTCGCACCATGCTGCGGAAGGCCCTCACCCGCGCTGCCGTCGCCCTCGCCGCCGGTACCGCCGTCGCCGTCGCCGCCGTCCCCGCGAACGCGGCGACGTACTCGGCGTTCGCCTTCTCCCAGGCCGGCACCGGCCAGCCGGCGATCTACGACTTCATCAACTCGGCCACCAGCAAGCTCGACATGACGATGTACGAGCTGGAGGACACGACGGCCGTCAACGACCTGGTGGCACTGGAGAAGAAGGGCGTCGCCGTGCGGGTCGTCCTGGACCGGCAGCACAAGAGCGAGGACAACGCGGCGTACACGACGCTGACCGGCGCGGGCGTGGGCGTCGTCTGGTCCTCCTCGTCCTACGTGTACACGCACCAGAAGACGATCACCGTGGACGGCACCAAGTCCCTGGTCCTGACCGGCAATCTGACCTCGCAGTACTACGCGACCAGCCGGGACTACGGCGTCTTCACCGACGACACCCGCGATGTCGCCGCCATCGAGAAGGTCTTCGACGCCGACTACGCCGGCACCGCGGTCACCCCCGCCGACGGCGACCACCTGCTGTGGTCCCCCACCGACTCGCGCGCCAGGCTGGTGTCCTTCATCAACGCCGCGACCAAGACGCTCGACGTGCAGGAGCTGGAGTTCAGCGACAGCACGGTCGTCAACGCGATCGTGGCGCGCGCCAAGGCGGGCGTGAAGGTCCGCGTCGTACTGGAGGACCCCTCCGGCTATGCGAGCGAGGTCGCCGCGGTCAAGGCCGCGGGCGGCACGGTCGTCGGCTACTCGGACCCGAACGGCTTCTACATCCACGCCAAGGCCATGGTCGCCGACTACGGCCTGTCCACCCAGGCGGTGGAGGCCGGGTCGATGAACATCAGCAGCAACTCGCTGAGCAGCAACCGGGAGCTGGGCATCATCATGACCGGCACCGGGGTGGCCCAGCCGGTGGCGCAGACCATCGAGACGACGTTCAGCGGCGACTTCGCGGGCGGCACGGCGGCGTAGTCGCCGACCACCGGATCGCGTACGCCCGGCCCGGGCGGGACGGCCCTGCCGCCCCGCCCGGGCCGCACTTTGTCCAGGCCGTTCCCATACGACTGACACACCCCTGCCCTCCACATGCGGAGGCGCCCCCACATCCGCCTCGGTTCGGGAACCCCGTCGGCCCACGGCATCGCCATGCTCCCGGCTCGCACCCCTGCCTCTGCCACCAGGACGCCATCATGAGCAGCGGCGCCCTCGCTCTACAGGGATTACATCCCGGACGGCACGATCTGCAGCGCGGGCAACAAATCGCGGCTACGGCCTGGCCTGGCCCGCGCCGACCGACCGAAGACGCATCTGGCCTCGGGCTCACTCAACTGCACGACCGCGTAAGCCACCTGGGCCTGCGGGCACCCACCCGCCCGTCAGCTAGCCACTTCTTGCCCTCACCCCGACATCAACGGCCCCCAGTGCTCCATGACTTCCCGCAGCCGTCGCCGATGGTCGGCGATCCAGTCGTCCGGCGGTACGACCGGGACGCGCCCGGTGACCATGGATCCGGCCACGTCCTCCACCACCGCCTCCGGACACGAACGGCGTCCTGACGACGGTCTCCGCATCGATCCCCCGGCCCACCGGGGGTCGACCCCCAGCACATCGACCCTGACGCTGTTCCCCTCGTCATCGGCGAGACGGATGAGCCCCGTCGGCGGAGTGTCCCCCATGACTGCCCTTTCGGCAGGCGGCTCGTGAGAGATCCTCGCGCGGACGACGGGCGGCCTCCACCCGGTTTTCTCACCTTCTCAACAGACCGGCCAGCCCGAGCAGCGGACTGCCGGACACCGCCGTGTCCCGACCAGCACACTCGCCGGGCGCGGCCAGCCCGCTCTCGGCCCCCTGTCAGCAGTTCCCCCTCCAGACGATCCGCTCGGAGAATCCGCCGCGCTCGGCCGCCTTCGCCGCTCGGAGCTGTTCCAGTCGGTCCCGGCCGACCTCCAGGTTCGCGGCAAGGGCGTATACGACCTCCAGCACGTCCGCGAGTTCCTCAGGCGCCGCGTCACCATCCGCGGCGAGGAACTCGGCGACCTCCTCGCGGAGCTTGTCCCGCAGCCGGTCGCGGTATTCCGCCCGATCCGCGATGTGGAAGAGCGGCTCGGCCCCGCTGTCGCGGATGATCTGCGGGATCCGGTCTCGCACCAACTTGCCGTGCTTGTCGTGGTAGTTCATCCGTCCCCCTCAGGTGATCACAGCACTGACATGACGCTTGAGTTCCTCGGCGATGCACGAGCGATCACCGTTCGCGGGCACGCGCCAATCCGTCTCGATCCCCTTCTCCACGGCCGGCTCCGAACTGAAGCGGATCAGGTCTGGCGCGGGGAGGAAGTCGTCACGGAGCCAGGCGATGAAGGCGGCGGCCTCGTCGGCGGTGCTGTCGTCGAGGAGGACGGTGTCGCGGCCTTCGTTGCTCGCGGAGCCGGTGAACCCGGTTCCCTCCTCCGTCATAGCCCAGAACACAAGACGGAACAGACGCCCCCGTCGCGCCTCATGGCGCACCTCGGCAAACGC
Organism: Streptomyces sp. SUK 48; assembly: GCF_009650765.1. NCBI lineage: Bacteria > Bacillati > Actinomycetota > Actinomycetes > Kitasatosporales > Streptomycetaceae > Streptomyces > Streptomyces sp. SUK 48. The sequence goes on from NZ_CP045740.1 coordinate 3,727,251, forward strand.
CGCCTCCAAGGCTGTTCCGAAGGTGGTCGGATCGAGGTGCCACCCGGCAGGGCTCTCGGCGGGCGCGTACAGGAGGTAGGCCGTCCGGTACTCGTCCAGATCCACAGCCGGGAACACCCCTCTCTTGGCCGCCTCATGAAAACACGCACTCCGCCCACACCGTCTTGCACGGCACCGGGCCCCGGCGGATGCCCCAGCGGGTGGACAGGGTGTCGACCAGGAGGAGGCCGTAGCCGGATTCGGAGGGGGCGGGGTTGCGGACCGGGAGGGATTCCGCGCGGGTGTCCGTGACCTCGATGCGCAGGAGGCCCGGGGCCGGTACCGCCAGGGTCAGGCGGAAGCTGCGGCCCGGGACCCTGCCGTGCAGCACGGCGTTCGTCGCCAGCTCGGCCACGATCAGCCGGGCCGGGTCCAACGGGACTCCCCACGAATCCAGTTGCTCGACCGCGAGGAGCCTCGCCAGGCGGGCGCCCCTGCGGGTGGCCGACAGCGGTACGGAGAACTGGCGCGGTGGCTTTTGCGCCAGCGCGGTCTGCTGAGATTCCTGATTCACATCACGCAGCGTGTCCGCACCTGCGTAGCCTGTGAATATCGGTGGCCCGTGCGACCAGTGCCTGTCCGTGAGTTGTCCGGATCCGTCCGGGCTGTACGGCGTGACCGGAGGCCCGCGTCCGTGGTTGGGCCCGGCAGGGAGCGGCGGGAGGACGGGCAGACGTGAGCGACTGGGACGCGGAACTGGAGGACGAGGAGGCCGGGGCCGTCATTCGTACGGTAGCCCGGCAACTCAAACTGTGGCGCGAGGCGGCGGGCCTCACCCAGGCCGAGTTCGGCACGCTGATCGGGTACGGGGAGGAACTCGTCTCCTCGGTGGAGCGGAGACGGCGGATCCCTCGTCCCGAGTATCTCGACGCGGCGGACGAGGCGTTGGGCGCCAGCGGCAAGATCTCCGCGATGAGGACGGACCTGGAGGAGGTCCGGTACCCCAAGAAGGTACGGGATCTGAAGAAACTTGAGGCGGAGTCGACCGAGCTGTGTGCCTACAACAACTCCGCAGTACATGGGCTGTTGCAGACGGAGGAATACGCAAGGGCAGGACTCCGCACGCGTCGCCCGGCCTTCACGGCGGACGAGCTGGAGCAGCGGGTTGCCGCTCGGCTGGCCCGTCAGCAGATCATCAACGACACGTCGCCCCGGCCTGCCTTCAGCTTCGTGCAGTGCGAATCGACGCTACGTCGACCCATCGGGGGCAGGATGGTCATGCGTAGCCAACTCGAACGGCTTTTGGAAGTAGCCGAGTTACCTCACGTCGACCTACAGGTACTTCCCCTGAGCCTTGAGGAGAACTCCGGTCTCGACGGTTCGTTCAGGCTGCTCCGACTCAACGACGGCACCACCGTCGGACACTTGGAGGTGCAGCACATCAGCCGGGTGATCACCAACCCGAAAGAGGTGCAGCTCCTAGAGATGCGCTATGGAATCATCCGGGCACAGGCTCTCAACCCCCGAGAGTCGTCGGCCCGCATCGAGAAAGTGCTTGGAGAGACATGAAGCTGGAGTGGATAAAGAGCAGCTACAGCACGCCCGACGGACCGGACTGCGTCGAAGTAGCTGCCGTTCCCGAGCAGATCCTCGTCCGCGACTCCAAGAACCCCACCGGCCCCCGCCTCGCCCTCACCCCCACCACCTGGGCGAGCTTCCTGCCCTACGCGTCGAAGCACTGACGGCGTGAACTGCCGTGGCCCGCACCCGAATACGCGTGTGCGGGCCACTCCTACTCAGGGATCACTCCTGCCGAGAGGTGCGCAAGGTGGCCGGCCGCCCCGAGCCGCGCCATGCTGCTGATCCGGCGCGTCCGCCCGGCGTCGCCCAGTACTCGGTGATCAACGTCGCCACGCAGCGCGGGCAGAGCGGCCTTGTCCATCAGTTCCGGCTCCTCACAGCCCTCTGACCACCCGCGCCCTTCCCTGCGTACGAAAGCCCAGGGCATGCCGGTAGATCTCGGGCATGCGGTAGCGGCCGTCGGCGTCCTTGGCCAGCGCGCCCCACTCTTCGAGGTCCTGCGCCTCGTCCGACTCCAGTGCGACGTCGGACGCCTCGAACGGCATCTTCACCGACTCCGAGAAACTCGACATGCGCTGAAGAAGCTCCCCCAACCGGGGATTCTCCTGACCGATCTCCTCGACCTTGGCACGGCTGCACGCCACCAGCGCCCTGCGCATGGCCGCCGGGGTCAGCACGCGGTCGGACCAGCGGCCGTCGCCCACGGACACCTTGGCCGCCTCGCACAAGAAGCGCACGATGTCCCGCGCCTGGATCTCTGCGTTGAAGTCCGCGAGTGCCGCCGGTACCCAACGCTCGGTCCAGGCCTCCCGTGAGGACTCCGTGCCCAGTTTCGCCCCCCACAACGGCAGCAAAGCCCGGACGATCTCGTCGAAGCCCATGTCCGCGATCGGACGGGACGGCTCGGTGACCGCTCCCGCGTTCACCGCCACCCAGAGGGACAGTCGCAGCGCGTCCTCGGCCTCCCACCGCAGTTCGTAAGCTGAGTAGCGGGCGAGGAACTGCCCGAGGTTCTGCCGGATGGCCGTACGGACCAAGTCTTGCCGGACGAAGACGACAAGGCCGAGCGACCGGCTGCGCAGTCGGCGCAACCAGGCGGGAACGTCCATCAACAGCGCCCGCAGGGCAACGCGTTTGGGCTCGGAGTCCAGCGTCTCCAGCCAGTCCTCCAAGCCGTCGACAACGAACAGGACCGCGTCCGGGGCCTGGTTGGTCCGGATGAGGAAGTCCTCGGCGGGAACGCCTCCGTCGGCGCCCGCCGCCCGGGCCAGGCACTCCAGCCAACGGTCGCGCCAGAACTCGGCTTCTACCGCCCGTTCGTGGCGCAGACCCGCGCTGAGATGTGCGCGGATCTCGTCCGCGGTGATGCCGACACCGCCCGCCACCGCGTCACGCAGCTGCTGGGGCGACGCGTCACCCTGTTCGGCGATGTTCGCCGGGTCCAGCACGGGCACCACGCGCGCGGAGCGCTGGACGTGCTGGTCGTTCTCGGCGGCGAAGCGCTCCCACGTCTTCTGGGCGCACATACGGGCGAACGTGAACGTCTTGCCCGACCCCTTGGCCCCTACTACGACCGCCACGGGGAGATCAGTGCTGTGGTCGGCGATGAGCCGGCGCACCGGCTCGGTGGTGAGGAACTTGAGGCCCAGGTCAGTGCCGTGCTGCTCGGCAAAGATCAAGCGACCCGCGTCGGCCGCCAGAGCACGCCGGCGGTCGTCCAGCGTGCCGGGCTCCTCTTCCGGCGCACCGGCGACCGTCAGGCCGGGGGCGAACTCTTCCAGCAGCTCGGGCAGGCCGCACCGTCGTACGACCTCCACCACCGCGTCCCAGCTCTGCGGCAGGGCGAGCAGTTCCTCACGGAAGGGGCTCAACACCGGTTCGGTCAGGACCTGTTCGTCCACCGCCAGTTCGTCCGGGGAGGGCGTGCCCGCGCCGGCCGTCTCCGGCACCGCGAAGGTCGTGGACAAGGCGGCGGACAGCCGCGTCCGCGCCTGCTCGGCGTGGCCGTCGTGAACGTCCAGCCGGTACTGGGTGATGACGGCGCCGGGCGCGGGGTCGACCCCCGCCACAGCCGGTGACTGCCCGCCCAACTGGCGGATCAGCGTTTCGGTGCCTTGCAGGGACTGGCTGCTGACGGTGGTGACGAACACCCTCATGACGCGGGGGTCGAGCAGGATCGGGGCAGCCAGCTCGGACGCGCCCGCACGAAGATCGAGGACGACCGTGTCCGCCCCGGCCGCCTCGGCGAGCGCGGCGAGCGACTCGCTCAGGAAGTACGGTGACCGGTCTTCGGTCAGCAGGTCCGCGGGGGCGATCCGCGGCGGACCGAGCCGCGTCCGTCGGCCGGCGGGCAGCACCGTCACCCATCCCGTCCCCGGATACTTCGACACCCGCTGGTTCGGCAGAAAGGCCGCGGCGATCTCCACGGCCCGCGTCGCGTCCCCCTGCTGGGCCGAGTGCAGCAGGGCGAGCAGGTCCTCGTACGCGATGTCGCAGCGACCATGCTGTGCCTGGTACATCCAGGTGATGCCAGGTGCCTCGAGGTCCGCGTCGATCAGGAGAACACGCTGTCCCCGCATGGCGAGATGGTCGGCCAGCGCCACCGCGTGCAAGGTGCGCCCCACCCCGCCCTTGAAGGAGTGGAAGGCGATCAGCTGCTTGTCTCCGGGGAACTCGGCGCTCAGGGGGCGGGCGAGCGATTCGCCCAGTTCCCGCACGACACGCCGCTCGCCGAGACGAGGCCGTCGCGTCACCTTTTCGCGTTGCCCGGCCGCGACCAGCCTCACCTCCAAGGCGTCAGGGGCGTGGGAACTCGGCCGGTCCAGCCCCAGTTCGAGGCCGCCGTCGTGTTCCGCGGTGGAGCCCAGGCCGAACAGGGCGTCCAGCCAATCCCGGACCATGGCCTCCGTGGTTCCGGGCCGCACAGACAGCTCCAGCCCGTCCCACCAGGCGTCGGCCTCCAGCAACCAGTCCGGCCATTCACCCGCGACCGCGGCCTCCGCGAGGTGGGCATCCACATCGACCCAGGTGAAGAGCCTCTCGGCCATCACGCTCACATCCTCTTCCTGACGTCGTTCAGCAGCGACTTCAGGGCATCCAGCGCCGCTTTCTGATCATCCGCACGCAGCTCTGCACCATAACGCCACGCTTCATGCAGTTCGCGGCTCTCGATCCAGGCGGCGCCCTTGTGCCGTCGGCATCTCAGCGGGTCGGGACCGGTCCCGGGGTCCTTCAGGTTCAGCGCCTTGGCCAAGCGCCGCAGATCGTGCGAGCGCAGATCACCCGGCAGGCCCGCAGTGTCTCTGCAATGAAGAACGCTGTGCAGCAACTCGGCCTTCAGGCCGCACTCGGCCGCGTAGAACAGCAGCAGCCCGCTCGCCGGTAACTCCCCTGCGCTCTCGGCGGCCCTCGCCTGCTTCTCCAGTCTGTCGCGGCTGCGACGCAGCTCGCCCACCCCCACGTCAACCATGGCGCCAGCGTACTGATCTCGGACGGCGAGGGGAGAGCACTTCTCCGACCACCGCTCAGCCCCGGAAACGCCAAGCGTCCCGCACCACGCGCTGTGGTGCGGGACGCTTGACATCCGTGTGGGATCAGGTCGTCGAACGACGCCGCCGCGCCCCCGGCCGGCGCTCGCTCGGGCGGGTCACCGGGTCGCCCGACTCCAGCGCCGCGTCCCGGCGCTTCGCGCCGAAGTCGGCCAGGGCCTCGGCCAGTTTCGCGACCGAGGGCTCCGGGGCCATCACGTCGACGCGCAGGCCGTGTTCCTCGGCCGTCTTCGCCGTCGCGGGACCGATGCAGGCGATCACCGTCACGTTGTGCGGCTTGCCCGCGATGCCGACCAGGTTGCGGACCGTGGAGGACGAGGTGAACAGGACCGCGTCGAAGCCGCCGCCCTTGATCGCCTCGCGGGTCTCGGCCGGCGGCGGCGAGGCGCGCACGGTGCGGTACGCCGTGACGTCGTCGACCTCCCAGCCCAGCTCGATCAGCCCGGCCACCAGGGTCTCCGTGGCGATGTCGGCGCGGGGCAGGAAGACACGGTCGATCGGGTCGAAGACCGGGTCGTAGGGGGGCCAGTCCTCCAGGAGACCGGCCGCCGACTGCTCGCCGCTCGGCACCAGGTCCGGCTTCACTCCGAAGGCGATCAGCGCGCGAGCCGTCTGCTCGCCCACCGCGGCCACCTTGATACCCGCGAAGGCCCGCGCGTCGAGGCCGTACTCCTCGAACTTCTCCCGCACCGCCTTCACCGCGTTGACCGACGTGAAGGCGATCCACTCGTAGCGGCCGGTGACCAGGCCCTTGACCGCGCGCTCCATCTGCTGGGGCGTGCGCGGCGGCTCCACCGCGATGGTGGGGACCTCGTGCGGCACCGCGCCGTAGGAGCGCAGCTGGTCGGAGAGCGCCGCCGACTGCTCCTTCGTGCGCGGCACGAGCACCTTCCAGCCGAACAGCGGCTTGGACTCGAACCACGACAGCTGGTCGCGCCGGGCGGCGGCGGAGCGCTCGCCGACCACGGCTATCACCGGGCGGCCGCCGTCCGGCGAGGGCAGCACCTTCGCCTGCTTCAGCGTCTGCGCGATGGTGCCGAGCGTCGCGGACCAGGTGCGCTGGCGCGTCGTCGTACCGGCGACGGTGACCGTCAGCGGGGTGTCCGGCTTGCGGCCGGCCGAGACCAGCTCGCCCGCCGCGGCGGCCACCGCGTCCAGGGTGGTGGAGACGACCACCGTGCCGTCGGAGGCGCCGACCTCGGTCCAGCAGCGGTCGGAGGCGGTACGGGCGTCCACGAACCGGACGTCCGCGCCGTCCGCGTCCCGCAGCGGCACACCGGCGTACGCCGGCACACCGACCGCGGCCGCCACGCCGGGTACGACCTCGAAGGGCACCCCGGCCGCGGCGCACGCCAGCATCTCCTCGGCGGCGTCCGTGTCGAGCCCGGGGTCACCCGGGACCGCACGCACCACCCGCCTGCCGCCCCGCGCGGCCTCCATGACAAGATGAGCGGCATCCCGGGCAGGAGACGGGGCAGCGGCGGTGGTTGACGTGCCGTCAACGACCGTGAGCTGCGGCGTGCCCGGTGGCGACGTGGACAGGTCCCCGTCGGTGTGCACGACGGAGACGCCCTGCCGCGCGTGCGTCCGGATCACATCGAGCACCTCGGGCTCGGCGATCAGGACGTCCGCGTTCGACAGTGCCTCCACGGCGCGCAGAGTCAGCAGTCCCGGATCCCCGGGTCCGGCACCGAGGAAGGTGACGTGCCCGTGTTCCGGACCGGCGGCAGGAAGGGCGGTGGGGCTCAATGTGCTCGCTCCCCCATCAGACCGGCCGCGCCCTGGGCGAGCATCTCGGTGGCGAGGTCGCTACCGAGTGCCAGCGCACCCTCGTGCGTCTGGGGCACGGGACCGGTGGTGGACAACTGCACCATGCGGGTGCCGTCGGTGGTCCCGACGACGGCGCGCAGGCGCATTTCCTTGACAAACTGGCCGCCCCCCAACAAGTCGGCCAGCGCACCCACAGGTGCGCTGCAACCGGCCTCCAGGGCGGCGAGCAGTGACCGTTCGGCGGTCACGGCGGCCCGCGTGAACGGGTCGTCGAGCTCGCCGAGCGCCGCGATCAGGTCCGCGCGCTGGGCGGCGCACTCGATCGCCAGGGCCCCCTGGCCGGGGGCGGGCAGAACCGTGTCGACCGACAGGAAGTCGGTCACCTCTTCGATACGGCCGATCCGGTGGAGTCCGGCGGCGGCCAGGACGACCGCGTCGAGCTCGCCGTCGCGGACGTACCGGATGCGGGTGTCCACGTTGCCGCGGATCGGGACCGTCTCGATGTCCAGTCCGTGGGCGCGGGCGTACGCGTTCAGCTGGGCCATGCGGCGCGGGGAGCCGGTGCCTATGCGGGCGCCGCGCGGCAGGTCGGTGAACTTCAGCTCGTCGCGCGCGACGAGCACGTCCCGCGGGTCCTCGCGCACCGGCAGGGCGGCCAGGACCAGGTCCTCGGGCTCGGCCGTGGGGAGGTCCTTGAGCGAGTGAACGGCGAAGTCGACCTCGCCGCGCACCAGCGCGTCGCGCAGCGCCGTGACGAACACGCCGGTGCCGCCGATCTGCGCGAGGTGCTCGCGGGAGGTGTCGCCGTACGTCGTGATCTCGACCAGCTCGACCGGTCGCCCGGTCACCCGGCGGACGGCCTCCGCCACCTGACCGGACTGGGCCATGGCGAGCTTGCTCCGCCTGGTTCCCAGTCGCAGTGCCTTGTCACTCATGCCGGTCGGTCCTTCGTTTCTGTGCTGTCCTCGGCCCGGGAGACGGAGGCGACCGTCTCGGGGTCGAGGTCGAACAGGGTGCGCAGCGCGTCCGCGTACCCGGTGCCACCGGGCTCGGCCGCGAGCTGCTTGACCCGTACGGTCGGCGCGTGCAGCAGCTTGTCGACGACCCGGTGCACGGCCTGGCGGATCTCGCCGCGCTGGCGGTCGTCCAGGTCGGGCAGGCGGCCGTGCAGCCGCGCGATCTCGGCGGCGACGACATCCGCGGCCATGGTGCGCAGCGCGACCACGGTGGGCGTGATGTGCGCCGCCCGCATGGCCGCCCCGAAGGCCGCGACCTCGTCGGAGACGATACGCCGCACCTGGTCCACGTCGGCCGCCATCGGGGCGTCCGCGGATGCCTCGGCGAGCGACTCGATGTCCACCAGGCGCGCCCCGGCGAGGCGGTGCACGGCGGCGTCGATGTCGCGGGGCATGGCCAGGTCGAGGAGGAAGACGACGGGCGCCGGACGCTCGGCGACCGGCTCGGGGCGGCGCCGCTCGGGAATCCGGCCCACGGTGGCGGCGGTCGCGGCGAGCGCGGTGATCAGCTCGGCGTCCGCCTCGGGGGTGTCGGTGGTACGACCACTCGCCGGGCGCCGGTCGACGGTGCCCCCGGCGGCCCAGGTCGCGTGCTGCTCCAGGGTGGCCGCGTCCATGCCGGCCACGGCGCCCTCGCCGAGGACGGAGAAGCCGGGCTGGGCGGCGGCCAGGTCGAGGGGGCAGTTCTCGTCGGCTGCGGGCACCGGGGCCCCGGGCTTCACGGCCGTGAAAACGGGCTCGGTGACGGCCGGCTGCCCGGTGCGGCCCTCGACCGCCTGCGCGACCGACTCCGCCGTGAGCACCAGGCCGGTCGCCCCGGTACAGGAGACGACGACGTCGGCACGTGTCAGCTCGTCCGGCACGGCGTTCATCCGTACCGCACGGGCGGCCACCGCGTTGTCGTCGGCCTCCTGGAGGATCTCGGCGAGGCGCTCGGCACGGTCGAAGGTGCGGTTGGCGACGACGACCTCGGCGACCCCGGCCCGCGCGAGCGTGGCGGCGGCCAGCGAGGACATCGAACCGGCGCCGATCACCAGCGCCCGGCGGCCGGCCGCCCACCGCTGGACGTCGCCGCCCGCGGCCAGCTGCTCCAGGCCGAAGGTGACCAGGGACTGGCCCGCGCGGTCGATGCCGGTCTCGGAGTGGGCGCGCTTGCCGACCCGCAGGGCCTGCTGGAACAGGTCGTTCAGCAGCTTGCCCGCGGTGTGCAGGTCCTGGGCGCGGGCCAGGGAGTCCTTGATCTGGCCGAGGATCTGGCCCTCGCCGACGACCATCGAGTCCAGGCCGCAGGCCACCGAGAAGAGGTGGTGGACGGCCCGGTCCTCGTAGTGGACGTACAGGTAGGGGGTCAGTTCTTCCAGGCCGACGCCGCTGTGCTGGGCGAGCAGCGTGGACAGCTCGGCGACGCCCGCGTGGAACTTGTCCACGTCGGCGTACAGCTCGATGCGGTTGCAGGTGGCGAGCACCGCGGCCTCGGTGGCGGGCTCGGCGGCGACCGTGTCGTGCAGCAGCTTGGTCTGGGCGTCCGCGGTCAGCGCCGCCCGCTCCAGCACGCTGACCGGGGCGCTGCGGTGGCTCAGTCCGACGACGAGGAGGCTCATGCGGGCATCACGGCGGGTACGTCCCCGTCGGGCCCCTGGTCGGCGTCGTCGCGGGGGGTGACGGCGGGCTGGGCGCCGTCGCCGGCCGCGGTCTCCTCGCCGGACTTGCGCTGCTCGTGGAAGGCGAGGATCTGGAGTTCGATCGACAGGTCGACCTTGCGCACGTCGACGCCGTCCGGCACGGACAGCACGGTCGGCGCGAAGTTCAGGATGGAGGTGACCCCGGCGGCCACGAGCCGGTCGCAGACCGGCTGGGCGGCGCCGGCCGGGGTGGCGATGACGCCGATGGAGACCCGGTCGTCCTTGATGATCTTCTCGAGGTCGTCGGTGTGCTGCACCGGGATGCCCGCGACCGGCTTGCCGGTCAGGCCCGGGTCCGCGTCTATCAGCGCGGCCACGCGGAACCCGCGGGAGGCGAACCCGCCGTAGTTGGCGAGGGCGGCGCCGAGGTTGCCGATACCGACGATGACAACCGGCCAGTCCTGGGTGAGGCCGAGTTCGCGGGAGATCTGGTAGACGAGATACTCCACGTCGTAGCCGACACCGCGCGTTCCGTAGGAGCCCAGGTACGAGAAGTCCTTGCGCAGCTTGGCGGAGTTGACCCCCGCGGCCGCGGCCAGCTCCTCGGAGGAGACCGTGGGCACCGAGCGCTCGGACAGCGCGGTCAGGGCTCGGAGGTACAGCGGAAGCCTGGCGACGGTGGCCTCGGGAATTCCTCGGCTGCGGGTCGCCGGTCGGTGTGTTCGGCCAGTTGCCACGGTGCTCCTGATGGTAGAGCGGGGCTGCGGGCGGCCATACGTCCCCAGACCGCCCCGTCGACAGCAGGCTATGTCTTTGTGAACGCGTGCACAAAGATGGTGTCCGATTTGCCCGGCAGAAGTGACCGGGGTCACGCACCTTTCGCGCCGTTGGCGGGAACCAGCGGGCACACACCGGCGTGCCTTCGTTACTGGGGGCAAAACCGCACACGCTCCTCACGAATCCCGCCCCCGAGACCAAACCGCCCGTAGATCCTAAGCGACTTTCGGGACCAGTTGGACTACTCGGTCAGTGCCTTGCGGAGCCGGTCGGCGTTCACGCGCCAGAAGGTGTGCTGCTCCCCGTCGACGAGGACCACGGGGATCTGCTCCCAGTACTGGTCGTACAGCGCCTTGTCCTCGCCGATGTCCTTCTGGTCCCAGGGCACCCCGAGTTCCCCGCAGACCTTCTCGATCACGGCCTGCGCGTCGTCGCACAGATGGCAGCCGGGCTTGCGGATCAGCGTGACCAGCCGCTCGCCGGGCCCGGGCCGCGGGTTCTTGTCGCCGCTACGTCGGAAGAGTGGACTCATACCGGCCATTCTCCCGCGCGGCCCCCGCGCATCGGCTTCAACCCTCGCCTCACCCACCGTTCACGGCCTTTGAACCTCTCGGCTCCGGATGCACCGAACAGACTGGCTATGCTCACGACATGGCCGCTCTCGGATGGCTCACTCCCCGTAGGCGCTCCGCCACGGCGCGGAGCGTGTTGGCAGGCGAGGCTTCTGCGGAGGCCGCCCGCAAATCCTCGGAGGAGGCGCAGGAGACCGCGCGGCCCGACGCGGAGGAACCGGCTTTCCCGGTGATCGGCGACACCAGCGCGGCCGCCTTCTTCGACCTCGACAACACCGTGATGCAGGGCGCCGCGATCTTCCACTTCGGGCGCGGCCTGTACAAGCGGAAGTTCTTCGAGACCCGCGACCTGGCACGGTTCGCCTGGCAGCAGGCGTGGTTCCGGCTGGCCGGGGTCGAGGACCCCGAGCACATGCAGGACGCCCGCGACTCGGCGCTGTCCATCGTCAAGGGCCATCGCGTCGTCGAGCTCCAGACCATCGGCGAGGAGATCTACGACGAGTACATGGCCGACCGCATCTGGCCGGGCACCCGCGCGCTCGCCCAGGCGCACCTGGACGCCGGGCAGAAGGTGTGGCTGGTCACGGCGGCGCCGGTGGAGATCGCCACGGTGATCGCGCGCCGGCTGGGCCTGACCGGGGCGCTCGGGACGGTCGCGGAGTCGGTGGACGGCATCTACACCGGCCGGCTGGTCGGCGAGCCGCTGCACGGGCCCGCGAAGGCGGAGGCGGTGCGCGCGCTGGCCGCGGCGGAGGGGCTGGACCTCGCCCGCTGCGCGGCGTACAGCGACAGCCACAACGACATCCCGATGCTCTCGCTCGTCGGCCACCCGTACGCCATCAACCCGGACGCGAAGCTGCGCAAGCATGCGCGGGAGAAGGACTGGCGGCTTCGGGACTACCGCACGGGACGCAGGGCGGCGAAGGTGGGGATCCCGGCGGCGGCCGGTGTCGGCGCGGTGGCCGGTGGCACCGCGGCGGCGATCGCCCTGAGTCGCCGGCGCCGATAGGTCCTCGCGCCCGGAATTATGCCGCGGCCATTTCAAGATGTCCTGGAGTTCACCGAAACACGCCCTTTTTCGGTCAAGAAGTGATCAGGTTGCGGAACGGGATAGGGCAACAATCGGTTACAGATGCGACGCAATCGGTGATTTGAGCAACTCGGTGTAGCAGGGCCTGCACGAAGCGTTATTCTCCTCAGACGCAAACCGGTACCCCTCCGTCGCCACGACGGGTGAACGGTTCCGCACTGCACGTGATGAAAGCTCTGCCTCTGGGAGTCCCGTGTACCCACACGTCGGGGTTGACGCCTCGGGCCTGGCTACGCTGCGCGCAACTGTCGCAACGGTCAAAGAGACGCTGCGCGGCCTCGTCCCCACCGCGCTCACCGTCCCTGCCTTCGCCGCCTTCGCCATCGCCGCACCCACGGGCCCGTGCTACGCACTGGCCGACGGCGGCGCCGCCATCGCCAGACGCGCCCGCCCCGCGGGGGCCGGCGGTGCCGGCGGCTCCGGCGGCGCCACCACCGCCCGCCGTCCGGCCGCCGACAGCGACAGCGCCCGGATGATGGATCTGGTCGAACGCGCCCAGGCGGGCGAGGCCGAGGCATTCGGGCGGCTGTACGACCAGTACAGCGACACCGTCTACCGGTACATCTACTACCGGGTGGGCGGCCGCGCCACCGCCGAGGACCTGACCAGCGAGACCTTTCTGCGCGCCCTGCGCCGGATCGGCACCTTCACCTGGCAGGGCCGCGACTTCGGCGCCTGGCTGGTGACGATCGCCCGCAACCTGGTCGCCGACCACTTCAAGTCCAGCCGCTTCCGGCTGGAGGTCACCACCGGCGAGATGCTGGACGCCAACGAGGTCGAGCGCTCACCGGAGGACTCCGTCCTGGAGTCCCTGTCGAACGCCGCGCTGCTGGACGCCGTACGACGCCTCAACCCGCAGCAGCAGGAGTGCGTGACGCTCCGCTTCCTCCAGGGCCTGTCGGTCGCGGAGACCGCCCGGGTCATGGGCAAGAACGAGGGCGCGATCAAGACCCTCCAGTACCGTGCCGTCCGCACACTCGCCCGGCTGCTGCCGGACGACGCCCGCTGACCGCACCCGCCCGGGCCCGCCACGGTGGGCGACCGCCAACTCACCTTCCGTAAAGGCACGTTGACTTTCGATACGGATCAATCCGGGTCCGTAACCCAAGTGCCGCGCCAGTCGTTGTGCGGGATACAGGCTCCCTGTGGTCACCTCCCGGCCGGCCCATCGCTCGATCGGGTGGAACGGCCGGGGGCGTGCAACCCTCAGGACCCCCTGGGGAGTCGACCGTCATGACGAGAGGAGGTGCCGCCAGTGATCGCGAACGTATCGGCGCACCGGCGGGCGAACGCCTTCGCCCAGGCCCTGGAGGAGCAGCCCGACCGGGACACGGCGGCCGAGCAGACCGAGGAACCGGCGGGTTCCCCGCCGACCACCGAGGAACTGACCGAGCGGGGCCGTCTACTGGCCCTCGCGGACGGACTCGGCGCGCTGCCCAGGCCGCAGCTCGATCCCGACGTCAAGGTCGTCCAGCGCGCACAGCTGGTGGCCGCGATGGAGGCCATGCTCCAGGAGGGGACCGGGGCGGAGCCGACCGTACCGGGTCAGCGGAGGGCCAAGGGCGCGCACCGGGCGAGCCCGCTGGGCAAGCTCCGGCCGCGGACCAGGCTGACCAAGGGCCTCGCGGCCGGCGGACTCAGCGTGGGCGTGGCCGCGGGAGCCTTCGGCGGTGTCGCCGCCGCCAGCTCCCACGCCCTGCCCGGTGACTCGCTCTACGGGCTGAAACGCGGCATCGAGGACTTCAAGCTCGACTACCTGAGCAACGGCGAGGACCAGCGCGGCCAGGTCTACCTCGACCAGGCGTCCACCCGGCTCGGCGAGGCCCGCCGGCTGATGGAGCGCGGCCGCGGCGGCCATCTCGACCACGAGTCCATCGGCGAGATCCGCCGCACCCTGTCCGGGATGCAGCACGACGTCACCGAGGGCCACCGGCTGCTGCACGCGGCCTACGAGGCCGATCCGGACCAGCTGGGCCCGATCCAGGCGCTGTCCGCGTTCTCCCGGTCCCACCGCGAGGCATGGAGCGCGCTGAGCGACAAGCTGCCGGTGCAGCTCGGGGACGTCAAACAGCAGGTGTCGTCGGTGTTCGACGCCATAGACCAGGAAGTCGCCCCGCTTCAGTCCCTGCTGCCGCAGCAGCCCTCCCAGGGCGGCAACGGCAAGCACCGGGGCTCCGGCCCGGCGTCCCCCGGCACCCACCGGTCGACCACGCCCCGCCACAGCACCCCGTCCGCCGGTCACCCCAGCACCGAGCACCCGAGCGGCACGGCCAGCGAGGGCACCGACGACGGTCTGCTCGGCGGCAACACCGGCGGCCTGCTCGACCCGCCGAAGTCCAGCGGCGACAGCGGCACCCCGTCCACCACCAAACCCCCGGCCACCGCCCCCGACGTCACCCTCCCCCCGCTCCTCCCGGGCCTCCTCCCGGGACTGGGGATCGACAACGACCAGGCGAACTAGGGAAGTACGACAGCGAGGGCGCCCCCACCCGAGCGGGGGCACCCTCGTCGCCGTACAGCGGGCCAGAAGTCGTCCGAGCAGTCGTACCGCGGGCTAGAAGAAGACCGACCGCCGCTGTACCAGCAGCTTGTACAAGGTGTGCTGGATCTGTTCCCGCACCTGGTCCGTGAGGTTGAACATCAGCATCGGGTCCTCGGCCGCCTCCGGCGGATACCCGTCCGTCGGGATCGGCTCGCCGAACTGGATCGTCCACTTCGTCGGCAGCGGCACCGCGCCCAGCGGCCCCAGCCAGGGGAAGGTGGGGGTGAGCGGGAAGTACGGGATGCCCAGCACCCGCGCGAGGGTCTTCGCGTTGCCGACCATCGGATAGATCTCCTCCGCGCCGACGATCGAGCACGGAATGATCGGCACGCCCTGCCGCATCGCCGTCGACACGAACCCGCCCCGCCCGAACCGCTGGAGCTTGTACCGCTCGCTGAAGGGCTTCCCGATGCCCTTGAACCCCTCGGGCATCACCCCGACCAGCTCGCCCTGCTCCAGCAGCCGTTCCGCGTCCTCCGCGCACGCCAGGGTGTGCCCGAGCTTGCGCGCCAGCTCGTTGACCACCGGCAGCACGAACACCAGGTCCGCCGCGAGCAGCCGCAGATGCCGGCCCGCGGGATGGTGGTCGTGCACCGCGACCTGCATCATCAGCCCGTCCAGCGGCAGCGTCCCGGAGTGGTTGGCGACGATCAGCGCCCCGCCCTTGTCCGGGATGTTCCCGACGCCCTTCACCTCGACCCGGAAGTACTTCTCGTACACCGGGCGCAGCAGCGACATCAGGACCTGGTCGGTCAGCTCCGCGTCGTACCCGAAGTCGTCGACCTCGTAATCCCCGGTCAGCCGGCGCCGCAGGAAGGACAGTCCGGCCGCCACCCGCCGCTCCAGACCGCCCTCGTCGGCGGGTACGGGCGGTTTCGCCGGCCGCTCGTCCTCGCTCGCCGGGCCGCCCTCCGCCGCCGGTCCCGCCCCCGGCAGCCGCTGCACCTCGGCCGGCTCCGCGGCCCCGGCGTCGCCGCGGCCGCCGCGCCGGCCGCCCGCGCCCCGCCGTCTGCCGGACCGCTGCGGCCCGCTCCCGCTCCCCCGGGACCGGTCGTCGTCGAAGGGAATGACCTTGGCGTCCGCCATCGTTACCGCGCTCCTCGGTCGGCGCTCTGCGTCGTGGGCCGGCCGCCGCCCGGCAGGGCGAGCGCGGCGATCCGGTCGACGGCTCCGGCGACGGCCTCCGGCGGCAGCAGCCCCGCGCCCTGGCCCCGGGCGAAGTCCGCGAACGCCTCCGCCGTCGTGAAGCGGGGCGTGAACCCCAGCGTGTCGCGCATCTGGACGGTGTCCACGACGCGCCCATGGGTCAGCAGCCTGAACTGCTCCGGTGAGAAGTCCGTCATACCCAGCGTACGGACCAGGGAGCCGGCCCAGGTGACCGCGGGCAGCAGCAGCGGCACGGTGGGCCGCCCGAGCCGCCGGGAGCACTGCGAGAGCAGCAGCACCCCGTCCCCGGCGATGTTGAACGTGCCGCTGTTGAGGGTGCCCCGGCGCGGCTCGTGCGCGGCGAGCCGCAGCACCTCCACCACGTCGTCCTCGTGCACGAACTGGAGCCGCGGGTCGTAGCCGAACACGGTCGGCAGCACCGGCAGCGCGAAGTACGAGGCGAGCGGGGTGTCCGCGGCGGGACCGAGGATGTTGGCGAACCGGAGCACGCACACGGCCACATCGGGCCGCCGCCGGGCGAACCCGCGCACATAGCCCTCGACCTCGACGGTGTCCTTGGCGAACCCGCCGCTGGGCAGTGACTTGGCCGGGGTGGTCTCGGTGAACACGGCGGGGTCGCGCGGCGCGGAGCCGTACACATTGGTGCTGGACTTGATCACCAGCCGCCGCACCGCCGGCGACTTCTGGCAGGCACCGAGCAGCTGCATGGTGCCGATGACGTTGGTCTCCTTGACCGTGGCGCGGTTGCCGCCGCCCAGCGCGGTGCCGGTGACATCGAGGTGGACGACGGTGTCGGCGCCGGTCTCGGCGAGCACCCGGGCCATGGTCGGCTGCCGGATGTCGGCCTGGACGAAGTCGGCGCCGCCGAGCTGGTGCGCGGGCGGCACCGCGTCCACCGCGATCACCCGCTCGACCTCCGGGTCCCGCTGGATCCGCCGCACGAACCGGCCGCCAAGCTGCCGGGCGACCCCGGTGACGAGCACGACCCTCCCCAAGATCAGCGCCTTCCTTCCGGCGTTACCTCACGTCCGCGTTCCCCGTGGGGGCCAACTTAGCGGGTGGACGTCGCGCTGTGACGACTGCCCGATGCGCGAGGTGACGGAAATTCCCCGGCCGGAGTCGGCCGGATCACCACCGCTTGGCCGGGGATACACCTGTGGCCCCCCATCATTGCCGATGGGGGGCCACAGAACACGCTCTCGCGTCGCCGCTTACTTCTTGTTGCGGCGCTGAACGCGCGTGCGCTTGAGCAGCTTGCGGTGCTTCTTCTTGGCCATCCGCTTGCGCCGCTTCTTGATAACAGAGCCCACGACTACCCTCGCTCACTTCTCATCACTGGTTGTTTGGGCGCCATGGGCCCACACGACCTACGAGGGGCTAGCCTACCCAACCGAGCGCTGAGGTCGTAATCGAGGGTCTCCGGGTATCCCCGGAGGGGATCGTCAGGCCGTCTCCACCCCCACATAGCTGTCGCGGAGGTACTCGTGGACCGCTTGCTCGGGGACGCGGAAGGACCGCCCCACCCGGATCGCGGGCAGATGACCGCTGTGCACCAGGCGGTACACGGTCATCTTCGACACTCGCATCACCGTGGCGACCTCCGCCACGGTCAGGAACTGAACCTCGTTCAGTGGCCTCTCGCCAGCTGCAGCCATGACACACCTGCACCTTCCGCACTCGACGGCCACCGGCTTCCCCTTCCGGTGACTCTTCGTCGCTGCGTGCTCACTCCCCAGACTAGGGGCGGGTGATGCGAGTGGGGAAGAGGTGCACGCATCGGCGGCCTACTGTGGCAGACGCGCGCGTTTGAGTACGTAGCGGGTGAGTGGCAGGTAGTGACTAGACCGGACTCCGTCGTCCAGGGGTACGACGACGCGCACGGTGCCCTCGGCCTGCCCGACGAACGGCGCGGGATCGTCGGAGTCGGCCGGGCCGATCGCCTCGAACCCCAGCTGACCTGCGCCGCAGAGCCAGCCGTGGTCGCCGACGACCAGCTCGGGCAGTGGGCCGCCGGCGGCCGCGGCGGCCTCCAGGACGACCCTGACCGGCAGCGGCGAATGGCAGTGCGCGCCTGGCTCACAACCGGGGCGCCCGCCCTCGGTTTCCCGCACCAACGCGACGCGTCGTACGTAGTCCACGCGGTGCGTGCGTAGACCGAACTGGGTCAATATGTCGACACAGCGACCCTGCGCGGGAGTGAGGACCTCACATCCCGCCGCCGAGAGGGCGTCCGCGAGGGCGGCGTAGAAACCGAGCAGCGAGCGGGGGTGCCCGGTGCCGAACAGCACCGGTGCGTGACGCCGCGCGGCCGCCGCGAGCCGTTCCGCGAAGGCGTCCAGCGCGGCGAGCGTCCGTACCGGATCGATCACATCCGGCCCCGCGCGATGCCGGGGATCGGCCGAAACACCGCACCTGTCCGCCATCAGCCCGAGCAACTCCGCCTCGCCCCAGGCCCCGTACGGGTCGATCCCGAGCAGCACCCGGGGATCGCGGGCCGCGAACTGACGGTACCTCCGCAGGCTCCGCTCCCGGGGCGTCTCGACGACCCCGGCCAGCCGGGCGGCGGACAGGTAGGTCAACACGCTTGCGATGGTGGCCCATCGGCCGGGCCGGTAAGGGAAATACCGGGGGATTTGCGCACGGTTGGCCTAAGAGACCCCCCGGGCCCCCAGAGCCCTCAGAGCCCTCAGGGCGTTCCCGGGACCCGCTAGGGGAGCAGGCCCCGCAGGGGGAACGCCGCGCGGCGGGTCGCCAGGATGGACTGGTCCAGCCGGTCGGCGGGGTCGTAGCCGCCCTCCCAGGAGGACCAGGGGACCGGCCAGCGGCCGTCCGTCATCCGCTGGGGGGCGAGCTGCCGGGTGCGGGCGTAGACCTCCTGGCGCCAGCCCTCGGGGATGACCGTCTCCGGCGTCACCGGCCGCCCCGCCGCGATGGCCACGAGATGCGTCCAGGAGCGGGGTACGACGTCCACCACCGCGTAACCACCCCCGCCCAGCGCGACCCACTTCCCGTCGGCGTACTCGTGCGCCAGCTCATGGCACGCCAGCTGCACCGCCCGCTGCGCGTCCAGCGAGACCGCGAGATGCGCGAGCGGGTCCTCGAAGTGCGTGTCCGCCCCGTGCTGGGAGACCAGCACCTGCGGCCGGAAGTCCGCGAGCAGCTCCGGCACCACCGCGTGGAAGGCCCGGACCCACCCGGCGTCCCCGGTCCCGGCCAGCAGCGGCAGGTTCACCGCCGCCCCCTCCCCCGCCCCGCCGCCGGTCTCCTGCGGCCACCCGGACTGCGGGAACAGCGTGCGGGGATGCTCGTGCACCGAGATCGTCAGCACCCGGGGGTCCTCCCAGAACGCGGCCTGCACCCCGTCCCCGTGGTGCACGTCCACGTCCACGTACGCGACCCGCTCCACGCCCAGTTCCAGCAGCCGGGCGATGGCGAGCGCCGCGTCGTTGTAGACGCAGAACCCGGACGCGGCCCCCGGCATCGCGTGGTGCAGCCCGCCGGTGAAGTTCACGGCGTGCAGGGCCTCCCCCCGCCACACCGACTCCGCCGCCGCCACCGACTGCCCCGCGATCAGCGCGGACACCTCGTGCATCCCGGCGAACGCGGGATCGTCCAGCGTCCCGAGCCCGTACGCCGGGTCCGCGCCCGCCGGGTCCGCCGACGCGGCCCTGACCGCCTCGATGTAGTCGTCCCGGTGGACCAGCCGCAGCGTGGACCGCCCGGCCGGCTTCGCCGCGACGACCTCCAGCTCCCGGTCGACCCCCAGGGCACCGACCAGCCCCCGGGTCAGCGCCAGCCGTACCGGGTCCATCGGATGCCCGGGGCCGAAGTCATAGCCCGTTACTGCCTCGTCCCACATCAGCTGTGCGCGGCCGCTCATGCCCGCCACCGTATCGGCCCGGACTTGTCGCGAACGACCTGGCGTACACGAGCGTCACCAGCACCAACACCATCGGGAGCAGCATCGCCCCGCGATAGCTCCACGCGTCTCCCACCGCGCCCACCAACGGCGATCCGACCAGGAAACCGACGTAATTGAAGATGTTCAGCCGCGCGACCGCCGCGTCCGACGCCCCGGGGAACAGCCGCCCCGCCGCCGCGAAGGTCTGCGGCACCAGCACGCACAGCCCGAGCCCCAGCAGGGTGAACCCGAGCATCCCCACCCACGCCCCGGGCGCCACGGCCACCACCGCGAACCCGCCGGCCGCCACCAGCGCCCCGAGCCGTACGACCGCCGCCGCGCCGAACCGCCGTACCCCGAGGTCCCCCAGGGACCGCCCGACCAGCGTGGTCACCATGTACACGTTGTACGGCACCGTCGCCAGCTGCTCCGAGCTGCCCAGCACGTCCTTCAGGTACTTCGCGCTCCAGTTGGAGACCGTCGAGTCCCCGATGTACGCGAAGGTCATCACCAGGCACAGCGGCAGCAGCAGCTTGAAGACCACGCCCCCGCCGCCCCCCTGTGCCGCCGGCGCCGCCGCGTCCCCGTCGACGTACCACCGGCTGCCCAGGAGCGTCGCCGGCAGCAGGACGGCCACTACCGGCAGGTACGACACCCACAGCGCGAGCTGCCAGTGCGCCCCGGCCCACGCGAGCGAGGCCCCGACGATGCCGCCCAGGCTGTACACGGCGTGGAAGCTGAGCATGATGCTGCGGCCGTACGACCGCTGGAGGCTGACCCCGAGCATGTTCATCGAGGCGTCCAGCATGCCGACCGACAGCCCGAACACACCCAACGCCAACGCCACCGCGGCCAGTTGCCCCTGCCCGCCCGCCCCGGCGGCCAGCAGCGCGAGCAGCACCACCGGCTGGGACCAGCGCAGCAGCCGGCTGGGCCGCACCCGCTTGACCAACTGCTCGGTGGTGACACTGCCGACGCCCGCGAGCACCGGCACGGCAGCCAGAAAGACCGGTAGCAGGGCATCGGAGATGCCGTACCGGTCCTGGATGGCGGGGATGCGCGTCACCAGCAGCGCGAAGGCGGCGCCCTGGGCGAAGAAGGCGAACGCCAGAGAGGCCCTGCCTCGCCGCAGCAGTTCAGTCATGGCGGCGAGCGTAGGGCCCCGGCTTACTTGTGGGTAGACATCGCCAAAGGTGAATTTCCTTCAGCTTCGGCGGAGTCGGTCCCGGCGGCGACCTCGGCCTCCAGCAGCCTCTCCATCGGGCCCGCGGCCAGCACCCCGCTGATCCGGAAGGCGACCACCATCGTGGCGATCAGGACGACGGTGCCGAGCCAGACCATGGTGTCCACGGGGACGGTGTAGGCGCCGACGACCCGGGCGACGCACTCGGCGAGCAGGGCCACGCCCCAGACGAGGGAGAACGTCCGCTCCCGCTGCCGGAAGGCCGCGGAGCGCACCGAGGCGCCGCCGGTCAGCCGCTGCCAGGCGGCCTCCTTCACCGCGTCCCCCTTGACCAGGAAGGGCATCACGGCGGCGGTCATCATCGGCCGGCCGAGCCGGACCGAGAGCAGGATGCCGATGCCGACGGTGCTGCTGACCGCGCCGTCCTTGGCGAGCATCAGCCGCGGGTCCCCGGCGAGCGTACTCACCAGCAGGGAGACGAGGTTGACCACGAGGATCAGACAGGCCAGCGCGTTGGCCCGGCGCTCGCGCACCAGGCTCCACACGGTGCGCGCCGCCGGCACCACACTGCTCCAGGCGAGCGCCGCGACGGTGCTCGCGCCGAGGGCGTCCTTGAGGACGTAGTACGCCCCGATGGGCACGACCACGTCGAGGACGAGCGGCCGGAGGTTGTCCAGCATGCTCGGGTTCTGCTGCGCGTTCCGGCTGTGGTTCCCCGTGTTCATCGTCATGCCCTCAGCTTCGCGGCCGGCGGGGGTGCGCCGGTAGAAACGTTCGTCCGGACGACGGCATGACAGATGTCAGGCACCGGCGGATGGCACGGGTCATACCGCGGGTCATTTCAGCAGGTCGGGCAACTCCCCCATGGAAGCGAACAGTTGGGTGGCGCCGGTGAGCCGCTCGGCCGGGGTCATCGCGGTGAACCCGTAGACATCCATCCCGGCCGCCACGGCCGCCTGGACGCCCAGCGGGGAGTCCTCCACGACCGCGCACCGCTCGGGGTCGACGCCCATCCGCTCGGCCGCGTACAGGAAGAGGTCGGGGGCGGGCTTGCCCTTGCCGACGTCCTGCGAGCTGAAGATCCGCTCCTCCTGGAACCACCGGTCGAGCCCGGTGACGCGGTGCCCCACCCTGATCCGCTCATGGCTCCCGGAGGAGGCCACGCAGTACGGCACCCCGTCCGCGGCCAGCTTCTCCAGTATCCCGGCGGCGCCGGGCACGGGCCCCAACTCCCGCTCGAACGCGGCGAAGACGCGCGCGTGGAAGACGTCGTCGAAATCGGCCGGCAGCCGCCGTCCGGTGTGCTCCAGGACGAGATCGTGCACCCGGTGCATCGCCGAGCCCATGTAGTCGCGCAGGGAGTCCTCGTAGGACGTCTCGATCCCCAGCTCGGTCAGGTAGGCCGCCAGGTGCCGGTTGGAGATCGGCTCGCTGTCCACGAGGACGCCGTCGTTGTCGAAGATGATCAGGTCGTAGCGCATGGCCACAGCCTAAGAGCCGCTAGCCGGACCCCTTCGCCGGCCTAGAAGCCGCCGTCCAGGGCCCCTTCGCGGATCTGCCGCAGGATGGCGTCCCAGAACCCGGCCCGCTCGTGCAGCGCCTCGCGCACCGCGTAGGTGCACTCCTCCCATTTGCGGCTGTCGTCGCCGCAGAGGTCCACCAGCATGCGCATGGCCATGGGGGTGTGCGCCTCGGCGTCGACCTCGATGTGCCGGTGGAGGTAGTCCTTGAACCGGGCGAGGCGTGCGTCGCGGTCGTCGATCCGGACGACCTGCTCGAACATCTCCGGGATCAGGTCCTCGCGCCCGAAGGCGAACACGGCGGCCTGGACGTGCACCGGGGCGGTCTCGATGACGTTCCAGGTCGCGCCGACGAACTCCCGCACGGAAAGCGGTGCGCCCGCGGCCACGAGGGCCTTGGGGACGGGGGTGCCGGACCGGAGCAGGTCGAGGAAGGCGTCCAGCGGTCCGGGGTGGGCGCCGGCATCGTCCATCGCGGCCCGGTACAGCTCGAAGTGGGAGGTGAATCCGTCGCCCAGTTCGTCGCTCTCCTCCACCAGCGTGATCTCGTTGATCAGCCTGCGGGAGGCGGTCGGGCCCTGGGGCACCCACGGCACGCTGGTGCAGGTCAGCTGCCGCTGAAGGCTCTTCAGCAACGACATGAAGTCCCATACGGCGAAGGCGTGGTGCTCCATGAACACCGCGACGTCCCGGCGGCTGCGGAAGCTCGTGTAGAGAGGGTGGCCGGTGACCTCGGTACGGACGGACTCGATGTGCTCTTTGAGGGCGAGGACACCGGGGTGAACGACGGAGGACTGATAACGGGACATCGTCATGGGCTGATAACGTGCCGAACTCTTGCGAGGATACTGCCGGAATTGCCCCTGAACGCAGAAAACCCCCGCACCAATGGTGCGGGGGTCTCCCTAAAAATTGTTCGGCGGCGTCCTACTCTCCCACAGGGTCCCCCCTGCAGTACCATCGGCGCTGAAAGGCTTAGCTTCCGGGTTCGAAATGTAACCGGGCGTTTCCCTAACGCTATAACCACCGAAACACTATGAAACTGACAACCGGCACTTTGGTTGTTCGTGGTTTCAGAACCAACACAGTGGACGCGAGCAACTGAGGACAAGCCCTCGGCCTATTAGTACCGGTCACCTCCACCAGTTACCTGGCTTCCAGATCCGGCCTATCAACCCAGTCGTCTACTGGGAGCCTTACCCCATCAAGTGGGTGGGAGTCCTCATCTCGAAGCAGGCTTCCCGCTTAGATGCTTTCAGCGGTTATCCCTCCCGAACGTAGCCAACCAGCCATGCCCTTGGCAGGACAACTGGCACACCAGAGGTTCGTCCGTCCCGGTCCTCTCGTACTAGGGACAGCCCTTCTCAAGACTCCTACGCGCACAGCGGATAGGGACCGAACTGTCTCACGACGTTCTAAACCCAGCTCGCGTACCGCTTTAATGGGCGAACAGCCCAACCCTTGGGACCGACTCCAGCCCCAGGATGCGACGAGCCGACATCGAGGTGCCAAACCATCCCGTCGATATGGACTCTTGGGGAAGATCAGCCTGTTATCCCCGGGGTACCTTTTATCCGTTGAGCGACGGCGCTTCCACAAGCCACCGCCGGATCACTAGTCCCGACTTTCGTCCCTGCTCGACCCGTCGGTCTCACAGTCAAGCTCCCTTGTGCACTTACACTCAACACCTGATTACCAACCAGGC
Organism: Streptomyces sp. SUK 48; assembly: GCF_009650765.1. Taxonomy (NCBI): domain Bacteria; kingdom Bacillati; phylum Actinomycetota; class Actinomycetes; order Kitasatosporales; family Streptomycetaceae; genus Streptomyces; species Streptomyces sp. SUK 48. The sequence continues at coordinate 3,751,224 of NZ_CP045740.1, forward strand.
TGAGGGAACCTTTGGGCGCCTCCGTTACTCTTTAGGAGGCAACCGCCCCAGTTAAACTACCCATCAGACACTGTCCCTGATCCGGATCACGGACCCAGGTTAGACATCCAGCACGACCAGACTGGTATTTCAACGACGACTCCACCCACACTGGCGTATGAGCTTCAAAGTCTCCCAGCTATCCTACACAAGCCGAACCGAACACCAATATCAAACTGTAGTAAAGGTCCCGGGGTCTTTCCGTCCTGCTGCGCGAAACGAGCATCTTTACTCGTAGTGCAATTTCACCGGGCCTATGGTTGAGACAGTCGAGAAGTCGTTACGCCATTCGTGCAGGTCGGAACTTACCCGACAAGGAATTTCGCTACCTTAGGATGGTTATAGTTACCACCGCCGTTTACTGGCGCTTAAGTTCTCAGCTTCGCCCCACCGAAATGGAGCTAACCGGTCCCCTTAACGTTCCAGCACCGGGCAGGCGTCAGTCCGTATACATCGCCTTACGGCTTCGCACGGACCTGTGTTTTTAGTAAACAGTCGCTTCTCGCTGGTCTCTGCGGCCACCCCCAGCTCAGGGAGTAAATCCCATCACCGAGCGTGGCCCCCCTTCTCCCGAAGTTACGGGGGCATTTTGCCGAGTTCCTTAACCATAGTTCACCCGAACGCCTCGGTATTCTCTACCTGACCACCTGAGTCGGTTTAGGGTACGGGCCGCCATGAAACTCGCTAGAGGCTTTTCTCGACAGCATAGGATCATCCACTTCACCACAATCGGCTCGGCATCAGGTCTCAGACACATGATGTGCGGATTTACCTACACACCGTCCTACACCCTTACCCCGGGACAACCACCGCCCGGGATGGACTACCTTCCTGCGTCACCCCATCACTCACCTACTAACCGCTTGGTCCGGCGGCTCCACCACTCCCCTCAACTCCGAAGAGATCAGGGCGGCTTCACGGCCTTAGCATCACGATGCTCGATGTTTGACGCTTCACAGCGGGTACCGGAATATCAACCGGTTATCCATCGACTACGCCTGTCGGCCTCGCCTTAGGTCCCGACTTACCCTGGGCAGATCAGCTTGACCCAGGAACCCTTAGTCAATCGGCGCACACGTTTCTCACGTGTGTATCGCTACTCATGCCTGCATTCTCACTCGTCAACCGTCCACAACTACCTTCCGGTGCTGCTTCACCCGGCAGACGACGCTCCCCTACCCATCACAGCACCCGTTGGGGCTATATGCTGCAATGACACGACTTCGGCGGTACGCTTGAGCCCCGCTACATTGTCGGCGCGGAATCACTAGACCAGTGAGCTATTACGCACTCTTTCAAGGGTGGCTGCTTCTAAGCCAACCTCCTGGTTGTCTGTGCGACTCCACATCCTTTCCCACTTAGCGTACGCTTAGGGGCCTTAGTCGATGCTCTGGGCTGTTTCCCTCTCGACCATGGAGCTTATCCCCCACAGTCTCACTGCCGCGCTCTCACTTACCGGCATTCGGAGTTTGGCTAAGGTCAGTAACCCGGTAGGGCCCATCGCCTATCCAGTGCTCTACCTCCGGCAAGAAACACACGACGCTGCACCTAAATGCATTTCGGGGAGAACCAGCTATCACGGAGTTTGATTGGCCTTTCACCCCTAACCACAGGTCATCCCCCAGGTTTTCAACCCTGGTGGGTTCGGTCCTCCACGAAGTCTTACCTCCGCTTCAACCTGCCCATGGCTAGATCACTCCGCTTCGGGTCTTGAGCGTGCTACTGAAACGCCCTGTTCGGACTCGCTTTCGCTACGGCTTCCCCACGCGGGTTAACCTCGCAACACACCGCAAACTCGCAGGCTCATTCTTCAAAAGGCACGCAGTCACGAGAATGTGCAAGCACATTCCGACGCTCCCACGGCTTGTAGGCACACGGTTTCAGGTACTATTTCACTCCCCTCCCGGGGTACTTTTCACCATTCCCTCACGGTACTATCCGCTATCGGTCACCAGGGAATATTTAGGCTTAGCGGGTGGTCCCGCCAGATTCACACGGGATTTCTCGGGCCCCGTGCTACTTGGGTGTCTCTCAAGCAAGCCGCTGACATTTCGACTACGGGGGTCTTACCCTCTACGCCGGACCTTTCGCATGTCCTTCGTCTACATCAACGGTTTCTGACTCGCCCTACGGCCGGCAGACCGTAGAAGAGAGATCCCACAACCCCGCACACGCAACCCCTGCCGGGTCTCACACGCATACGGTTTGGCCTCATCCGGTTTCGCTCGCCACTACTCCCGGAATCACGGTTGTTTTCTCTTCCTGAGGGTACTGAGATGTTTCACTTCCCCTCGTTCCCTCCACTTGCCCTATGTGTTCAGGCAAGGGTGACAGCCCATGACGACTGCCGGGTTTCCCCATTCGGAAACCCCCGGATCAAAGCCTGGTTGACGGCTCCCCGGGGACTATCGTGGCCTCCCACGTCCTTCATCGGTTCCTGGTGCCAAGGCATCCACCGTGCGCCCTTAAAAACTTGGCCACAGATGCTCGCGTCCACTGTGCAGTTCTCAAACAACGACCAGCCACCCATCACCCCGAACCCATCAACGAGTCCGAGTGCACTGGGGCCGGCGACTGAGGAGAAGATCAGATCATTCCCTCAGACACCCAACAGCGTGCCCGACCAGAACCCGTCCGAGGATCATGCGTTCCACACTCCGAAGAGCAGTACTAACAGCCCCCGACCCGGATAACCGGCCGAGTAGTCAACGTTCCACCCATGAGCAACCAGCATCAGACATTCGCCGATGTACTGGCCTCTGACCGAACAAAGTCCGGTAAGAAGTGCTCCTTAGAAAGGAGGTGATCCAGCCGCACCTTCCGGTACGGCTACCTTGTTACGACTTCGTCCCAATCGCTGGTCCCACCTTCGACAGCTCCCTCCCACAAGGGGTTGGGCCACCGGCTTCGGGTGTTACCGACTTTCGTGACGTGACGGGCGGTGTGTACAAGGCCCGGGAACGTATTCACCGCAGCAATGCTGATCTGCGATTACTAGCGACTCCGACTTCATGGGGTCGAGTTGCAGACCCCAATCCGAACTGAGACCGGCTTTTTGAGATTCGCTCCACCTCACGGTATCGCAGCTCATTGTACCGGCCATTGTAGCACGTGTGCAGCCCAAGACATAAGGGGCATGATGACTTGACGTCGTCCCCACCTTCCTCCGAGTTGACCCCGGCGGTCTCCCGTGAGTCCCCAGCACCACAAGGGCCTGCTGGCAACACGGGACAAGGGTTGCGCTCGTTGCGGGACTTAACCCAACATCTCACGACACGAGCTGACGACAGCCATGCACCACCTGTACACCGACCACAAGGGGGGCACTATCTCTAATGCTTTCCGGTGTATGTCAAGCCTTGGTAAGGTTCTTCGCGTTGCGTCGAATTAAGCCACATGCTCCGCCGCTTGTGCGGGCCCCCGTCAATTCCTTTGAGTTTTAGCCTTGCGGCCGTACTCCCCAGGCGGGGCACTTAATGCGTTAGCTGCGGCACGGACAACGTGGAATGTTGCCCACACCTAGTGCCCACCGTTTACGGCGTGGACTACCAGGGTATCTAATCCTGTTCGCTCCCCACGCTTTCGCTCCTCAGCGTCAGTATCGGCCCAGAGATCCGCCTTCGCCACCGGTGTTCCTCCTGATATCTGCGCATTTCACCGCTACACCAGGAATTCCGATCTCCCCTACCGAACTCTAGCCTGCCCGTATCGACTGCAGACCCGGGGTTAAGCCCCGGGCTTTCACAACCGACGTGACAAGCCGCCTACGAGCTCTTTACGCCCAATAATTCCGGACAACGCTCGCGCCCTACGTATTACCGCGGCTGCTGGCACGTAGTTAGCCGGCGCTTCTTCTGCAGGTACCGTCACTTTCGCTTCTTCCCTGCTGAAAGAGGTTTACAACCCGAAGGCCGTCATCCCTCACGCGGCGTCGCTGCATCAGGCTTTCGCCCATTGTGCAATATTCCCCACTGCTGCCTCCCGTAGGAGTCTGGGCCGTGTCTCAGTCCCAGTGTGGCCGGTCGCCCTCTCAGGCCGGCTACCCGTCGTCGCCTTGGTGAGCCGTTACCTCACCAACAAGCTGATAGGCCGCGGGCTCATCCTGCACCGCCGGAGCTTTACACCATCAAGGATGCCCAAGATGGTCATATCCGGTATTAGACCCCGTTTCCAGGGCTTGTCCCAGAGTGCAGGGCAGATTGCCCACGTGTTACTCACCCGTTCGCCACTAATCCACCCCGAAGGGCTTCATCGTTCGACTTGCATGTGTTAAGCACGCCGCCAGCGTTCGTCCTGAGCCAGGATCAAACTCTCCGTGAATGTTTACTCGGCCGAAAAATATTTCAGCCGGTGCACATCCGAAGAGCGGAACAGTCGGAGGAATAGTCCGACCGTTCACAGCGTCCTCGCTGTGTTTATTTCAAAGGAACCACGTCCCGATCATGATGACCGGAGACGGGGTATCAACATATCTGGCGTTGACTTTTGGCACGCTGTTGAGTTCTCAAGGAACGGTCGCTTCCTTTGTACTCACCCTCTCGGGCTTTCCTCCGGGCTTCCCTTCGTGTTTCCGACTCTATCAGATCTTTTCTCGATCCGATTTCCTCGGTGCTTTCCAGGTTCTCGCTCTCGCGTTTCCCTTTCCGGCGGTTCCGACTCTATCAGATCCTTTCGGCGTCTGACCCCCAGTCAGCGGGGCTTGTCTTCCCGGCCGTTGGGCCGTTCCGACGAGTGAGACATTAGCGGATTCCCGGCTCCCGAGCTAATCGGGGGCCTCGTTCTTTCGAACGCGGATTCCTCATTTCGCAAATACGCACACCAAAGTGTTCGACGCCGAGGCATCGGAATGGGTGGTGCTCACGGAATGGCTGCCCGGGGACCGACCGGAGTCGGCGCTCACGTCGGACAACTCGGAGTACCTTACGGATCGCCCCGAGGTGTGTCAACCACCGGCCGGTCCCTCCCGGCCAGGTCAGTCCTTCGTGCCGGAGGCCAGCTCGCGGCTGCGGTCCCGGGCGGCTTCCAGGGCGGCGATGAGGGCCGCGCGGACACCGTGGTTCTCCAGCTCGCGGATGGCGTTGATCGTCGTACCGGCGGGAGAGGTGACGTTCTCCCGGAGCTTCACCGGGTGCTCGCCGCTGTCGCGGAGCATCACGGCGGCGCCGATGGCGGACTGCACGATGAGCTCGTGGGCCTTGTCCCGGGGCAGACCGAGGAGGATGCCGGCGTCGGTCATGGCCTCGACCAGGTAGAAGAAGTACGCCGGGCCGGAGCCGGAGAGCGCGGTGCAGGCGTCCTGCTGGCCCTCGGGCACACGGAGCGTCTTGCCGACGGCGCCGAAGATGCCCTCGGCGATGGCCAGATGCTCCTGGGTGGCGTGGGTGCCCGGGGAGATGACGGACATGGCCTCGTCGACGAGGGCCGGGGTGTTCGTCATGACGCGGACCACCGGGGTGCCCTTGGCGAGGCGCTCCTCCAGGAAGGCGGTCGGGATGCCCGCGGCGCCGCTGATGACCAGGCGGTCGGCGGGGACGTGCGGGGCCAGTTCGTCCAGCAGGGCGCCCATGTCCTGCGGCTTGACCGTGAGGATCAGGGTGTCGGCGGTCTTGGCGGCCTCGGTGTTGCCGACCGGGGTGACTCCGTGGCGGGCGCGGAGCTCTTCGGCGCGTTCGGGTCGGCGCGCGGTGACGAGCAGGTCGGCTGGGGCCCAGCCGCCTCGGATCATCCCGCTGAGCAGGGCTTCGCCGATCTTGCCGGTGCCGAGTACTGCGACTTTCTGGGTCATGCGGCTCAGTCTGGCACCGGGGGTGTCCGGCAGGGGGTTATGTCCGGCCTGCGGAACGGGTGCGGGGGGGCGCGGTCGTGCGGGTGGCCGGCGCGCGGCGCGTCTGGCGTTCCGGTGGCCAGCAGGTGGCATTCAGCTGGCGTACACGCTGTCTCAAGGTGGTGCCGCCAGAGTCCCGCCTCGTGTCTACTTCACCCTCGCGTCCCGGCGTCGCCTCCCTTGGCGCCGCTGCCTTGACGCTCTCAGGACTGCTCGTGACAGGGGTGGCCGCCGCTCAGCCCGCGGCCGCCGCGGACCCCGCCGGCTACCAGAACATCCGGATCAACGAGGTCACTTCGTCGAACAGCGACACGGTGGAGCTGTACAACACCGGTTCGGCCTCGGTGAGCATCAGTGGCTGGAAGGTGTCCGACGACAGCTTCTCGCCGCAGTCGTTCAGCCCGTCGGCCGGCACCGTCCCGGCGCACGGCTTCGTCACCTTCGACTCGCCCAAGGGCCTGGGCGACTCGGACAAGCTGGTGCTCTACACCTCCGGCGGCACGGTGGTCGACCGGGTCGACTGGGCCACCGGCAAGGCGAAGCCGGCGATGGCGCGGTGCGGCGGGGACGGCACCGGCGCGTGGGTCACCACGACCGCGGCGAGCACGTTCGGCGCGGCGAACGCCCCGGGCTGCCCCGCGTCGCTCCCGGCCGCGAGCCAGGTGCGGATCAACGAGGTCACCTCGGACGGCGCGGACACCGTGGAGTTGTACAACGGCGGTTCGAGCGCGGTGAGCATCGGGTCGTGGAAGTACGTGGACAACGACACCAGCCACTCCCCGGCCTCCGTCTCGTCCTCCTCGCCGAGCACGACCAGCATCCCGGCCGGCGGCTACGCGACGTTCGGCTCGGCCCTCGGCCTGGGCGACAACGACTCGGTCTTCCTCACCGACGGCAACGGCACCACCGTCGACTCGGTGACCTGGGCGGCCGGCGGCGCCAAGCCGTCGGACGAGCGCTGCGCCAACGGCACCGGCGCCTTCCAGACCGCCGCGTCCGCGACGCTCGGCGGCGCGAACTCCTGCCCGGGCGGCGGCGGTGGCGGCGGCACCGGCGGCGGCCGGCTCCTGGGCGGCGGCGGGTCGCTCACCAGCGGCTGCGCCCCCGAGGCGCCCACCGGTACGGCTTCCACCCCGGCCGGCACCTCGGCGTGGCCGGGCGGGCTCGACGTCACGATCGCCGACAACGTCTGCGCGTTCACCACGTCCACCGGCCCCGAGGGGCGTGATGTGAGCGGTCTCGCGTTCGACCCGGCGAACCCCTCGGTGCTGTGGGCCGCCAAGAACAAGAACTGGCTGTTCAAGCTGGTCAAGAGCAACGGCAAATGGATTCCGGACGCGTCGTGGAGCGCGACCGGCAAGCAAATCCGTTTCCTGGGCGGTTCCGGCGAGCCGGACTCCGAGGGGCTGACGGTCGGCGCCGACGGGCACCTCTATGTGACCTCCGAGCGCGACAACGCCAAGAACACGGTCCCCAAGGACACGATCATGGAGTTCGACCCGACGGCCGCCGGCTCGACCCTCACGCCGGTCCACCAGTGGGACATGACCTCGCAGTTCCCGCAGCTCGACACGGGCAGCAAGGACGACGCCAACCTCGGCTTCGAGGGCGTCGCCTATGTGCCGGACAGCTGGCTGACCGCGAACCGCTGGACCGACCCGCTCACCGGGGCCGCCTACAACCCGGCGAACTACCCCCTGCACGGCTCGGGCCTGTTCTTCGCCGGTCTGGAGTGGGACGGCACGCTGCACGCCTACGGCCTGAACTCCGACGGCACCTTCACCACGTTCGGCACGATCTCCACCGGCAAGGCGTCCGTGGTGGACGTGACCTTCGACGCCGGGACCCAGCGCATCGTCGCCACCTGCGACAACGCCTGCGGCGAGACGCACACCTTCCTGAAGGTCGACGCCACCGGCGCGATCGTCCCGGACGTGACCTACACGAACCCGGCCGTCATGCCCGTCGACAACCTGGAGGGCTTCGCCCTCGCCCCCGCCTCGACCTGCGTCGACGGCTCGCGCGAGGCGGTGTGGAGCGACGACGGCATCTACGGCTTCGGCTCCGGAAGCTCCTCGTACGGACACGCCCTCTACAGCGGCACCTTCCCCTGCTGAACCCCGCGCCGGGCTCCTCGCGGCGCTGAAGCTCCCCGGCGGACGGGCCGGCCACCGCGGCCGCCCCGTCCGCCGTCCCCTTTCCCGTCCCCTTTCCCCTCCTCGTCCCGTCACCGCTTCCTGGCCACCAGCATGAGTACGTCGTACGTCTCCTCGACCACGCCGTCGGGGAAGGCCCGCAGGAGGTGGGTCCGCTCCTCGGCCAGGAAGGCGTCACGGGCGGGGGCGTCGATGACGAGGTACTGGGAGTGGCTGGCGATGTTGGCCAAGTGGGTGTCGACGGAGACTCGGCGACTCCAGCGGACCTTGTGGTGGGCGAAGTCCAGACGGCCGCTGGGGTCGGCGAGGTCCAGGCGCTCATCGGCCTTGTGGTGCCGCTCGGCGGGGTCGAAGCCGAAGCGGCGGCCCTCACGGGCCTCGGCCTCGGCGATCCACTCGATGTCGGGGGCGTCGGTGTTCCACCACAGCGCCAGCGCGCCCCCCGGCCGCAGGACGCGCAGTGCCTCCGGCACCGAGTGGGCGGGGTCGGTCCAGTGCCAGGACTGGGCGTAGGTGAGGAAGTCGAGGGTGGCGCCGGCGAGCGGGAGGGCGTTGCCGTTGCCGCGCACCAGGGGGATGTCCGGGTTGCCGCGGCGGAACTCGGCGGCCATGCCCGCGCCGGGCTCGACCGCGAGGACGTCCGCGCCGCGGGCGTGCAGCAGGCTGGTGGAGATTCCGGTGCCGGCGCCGACGTCCGCGACCCGCGCGCCGGTCAGGGACCGGTCCGCGGCCTTCTCGATGGTGTCGAGGAGGGCGGGCGGGTAGGACGGGCGGTTGGCCGCGTACTGGGCGGCGGCCGCGTTGAAGGAGTGGGCACGGGCCGGGTCGACGGGTCGCGTGGTCGTCATAGGGCCATGGTCGCCGTTGGGCGCCGCGCCCGACAGCGGCTTTGCCCGGACTTCTAGGCCCGGCGGCGCTTCTTCCTCGAGGGGTTGCCCGAGCGGCGGGTGGTGCGGGCGGTGTGTTCGGCGCGGGCCTTGTCGTACTCCTCGCGGTGCAGCTTCTCGCCCGGGGCCTCGGTGAGGGAGCGGACGAAGTAGGCGGCGAGGGTGCCGACGAACCCGATGGCGAGCAGGCCGCGCAGGGACGCCTGGCGCTGCGGGTCCTGGCGCTTGCCGAAGCCGGTCAGGGTGTTGCCGAAGGCGAGCGCGGTGCAGATCGCGAACATGGCGACGACCAGGACGGTCACGAAGGCACCGGTGTCGGCGATCTGGAGGCCCTGGTAGGCGAAGCGCAGCACCAGGCAGGAGGCGACCGCGGCGGCCAGGGAGCCGACGGCGACACCGGCGCGGCGGGCCGCGTAGCCGTCGTCGTGGTTCACCCAGGACGTGCCGAAAAAGCGCAGGGGCTCGGGCCGGGGCCCGCCCACGGGTCCCTCCGGGGCGCCCGGGGCGCCGGTTTCGTCGCTCACGGGACGATTATGGCGCCGAAGCGCGGAGGGCTCGCGGGCGGGGCGGCGGCGGGCACGGGCTCGGACCCGGATACGGGCGCGCATACGGGCTCGGTCCGGATACGGGTACGGCGGTGTGTCAGCCGCAGCGGTCCGCCACGAAGCCGTCGCTGCCCGTGTGGACGTACGCGTCCGCCACGAACTCGCCGTCGCTGATGTTGTCCCAGATGTCGGAGGTGCCGTACGTGCCGGCGACCTTGGTGCCCGTGGTCTGGCAGTAGATCGGGACCTTGGCACCCTCGGGGAGGGTGCGGGTGATGCCGTAGCCGGTGCCGGGGCCGCTGCGGACGTTGACGCGGACGCCCGGGGCGACGGAGTAATAGCGGACGGACATGCGGATTCTCCCCCGTGAAGTCCCGCCGGAAGGCGGGGACCGTCGAATGCGAACGGAGGTTAGCAAGCCGCCTCGGTCTCGTACGAGCCATCGACTAGGCTCCGTGCGTCGCGCGCGGACGAGGAGCACGGGGGGCGGTCCAGTCGATGACGCCACAGCGCAGCACCGGAACGGGCGCGGAGGCCGATATGCCCGAATACGCCGGGCATTACCACCTGGAGTCGCGGCTGGGCTCCGGCGGCATGGGGGTGGTGCACCTCGCCCGCAGCACGTCCGGGCTGCGCCTCGCCGTGAAGGTCGTACACGCGGAGTTCGCGCGGGACCGGGAATTCCGGGGCCGGTTCCGGCAGGAGGTGGCCGCGGCGCGCCGGGTCAGCGGTGCCTTCACCGCGCCCGTGGTGGACGCCGACCCGGAGGCGGCGCGCCCCTGGATGGCCACCCTGTACATCCCCGGGCCGACCCTCTCCGAGCAGGTGAAGGAGCACGGGCCGCTGGACGCCGGGCAGTTGCGGCGGCTGATGGCGGGACTCGCGGAGGCGTTGCGCGACATCCACCGCGTGGGCGTGGTGCACCGGGATCTCAAGCCGAGCAACGTGCTGCTCGCGGAGGACGGCCCGAAGGTCATCGACTTCGGCATCTCCCGGCCCAAGGACAGCGAACTGCGCACGGAGACGGGCAAGTTGATCGGCACGCCGCCGTTCATGGCGCCCGAGCAGTTCCGGCGGCCGCGCGAGGTCGGCCCCGCCGCGGACATCTTCGCGCTGGGCTCGGTGCTGGTGCACGCGGCGACCGGGCGAGGACCGTTCGACTCCGACAGCCCGTACGTCGTCGCCTATCAGGTCGTCCACGACGAGCCCGATCTGTCGGGGGTGCCGGCCGGTCTCGCGCCGCTCATCGAGCGCTGCCTCGCCAAGGACCCGGACGAGCGGCCGACGCCGGACGAGCTGATGCGCCGACTGCGGTCGGTGGCGGCGTCGTACGACACCCAGGCGTTCATACCGGCACAGCGCAAGGCCGGTTCGGCGGACGCGGACGGGCCCGCCGCGAAGGCGCCGGAGCACCCGCGGCCGGCCCCCTCGAAGCGGCGGGTACGGCCCGGACGCGTCGCCGCCGTCGCGGCCGGGGTGCTCGCGCTGGCCGTCGGCGGGGCGCTCGCCTGGGTGCAGTGGCCCGGTGCCGACGCCCCCGCGGCGAAGGCTCCGCGCACGGCGGCGGTCGGGTTCGCGGGGTGGCGTACGACGCCGGTCGCCGGGCAGAGCGACGCGCCCCGGTGCGCCTTCGGGGCGGGCAGGCTGCTGTGCGCCGGCGGGGGGCAGGCGTACGCGCTCGATCCGCGCGGCGGCCGGGTGCTGTGGCGGCATCCCTTCACGGGGGCGCACTGGAGCGCGGCGCCCGCGGTGTCGGGCGGCCTGGTGCAGGTGCGCGACGAGGCCGGGGACGTGGTGGCCCTCGACCCGGACACGGGCCGTACCCACTGGCGGCGCACGCTGCCCACCGGTGCCGGGACGCAGTACGCGGACGGGACACTGCTGGTCACCGCGGCCGACGGCACGGTCACGGGCGTGGACAGCGCGTCGGGCCGTACCCGCTGGAGCCACCGGCTGCCCGGAACGGGGCGGCCGGGCGTCGACTCGTATCCGGGCGGCGGCGCCGCCTACGCGTCGACCGCCTCCGCCGACGGCCGCAGTACGCGGGTCGTCGCGTTCGATCCGAGGACCGGCGCGGTGCGCTGGGACACCCGGCTGACCGGACTGCTGCGGCCGGTCGGCGCCGCGGACGGCACGGTGTTCTTCGTGTCCGCCGACCCGGTGTACGGCGACACGGACGCGGTGGTGCGCTACGACGCCGCGTCCCGGGCCGTACGACGGGTGCCGCTGCCCGCGCCCCGGCCGGACGTCCACGCCGTCGTCCGCGAGGGCGTGGTCTATCTGCTGGACGTCAACGGTGGCCTGGACGCCGTGGACACCGCGGCCGGCAAGCGGCTGTGGCACCTGGAGACCTCGGTGAGCAGGGGCTCGGCGCTGGTCGCCGGGGACCGTTACCTGTACTTCTCCGCCGGTGACGGGCGGCTGCTCGCCGTGGACGCGCGCGGCGGACGGCTCGCGGGCCAGACACCGGCGCGGCCGGGCGACGGCACGGCGCGGATCGCGGCGCTGCGGGCCGCGCCGGTGCTCGCGGCGCCGCAGGTGTTCGCCGCCGCTCCCGACGGGTCGGTGTCCGCGCTCGACGGGCGGGACCCGTCGGCCTGGTGAAACGATTCCCGGTCGGGCGAAAGGGGCCGCTCCCCACGGGGGCGGCCCCTTCGTCGTACGGGCGTCGTACGGGCGGTCAGCCCAGCTTGCTCACGTCCCGCACCGCGCCCTTGTCCGCGCTGGTCGCCATCGCGGCGTAGGCGCGCAGCGCGGCGGTGACCTTGCGGTCGCGGTCCTTCGGGGCGAAGACGCCGTTCAGGGCCTGCTCGCGGCGGGCCAGTTCGGCGTCGTCCACCAGCAGCTCGATGGTGCGGTTCGGGATGTCGATGCGGATCCGGTCGCCGTCCTCGACCAGGGCGATGGTGCCGCCCGAGGCCGCCTCCGGGGAGGCGTGGCCGATGGAGAGGCCCGAGGTGCCGCCGGAGAAGCGGCCGTCGGTGATCAGCGCGCAGCTCTTGCCGAGGCCGCGGCCCTTCAGGTACGAGGTCGGGTAGAGCATCTCCTGCATGCCGGGGCCGCCCTTGGGGCCCTCGTAGCGGATGACGACGACGTCGCCCTCCTTGACCTCCTGGGTGAGGATGCGCTGGACGGCCTCCTCCTGGGACTCGCAGACCACGGCCGGCCCCTCGAAGGTCCAGATGGACTCGTCGACGCCGGCCGTCTTGACCACGCAGCCGTCGACGGCGAGGTTGCCGCGCAGTACCGCGAGGCCGCCGTCCTTGGAGTAGGCGTGCTCGGCGGAGCGGATGCAGCCGCTCTCGGCGTCGTCGTCCAGCGACTCCCAGCGCTCGGACTGGGAGAACGCCTCGGCGGAGCGGACGCAGCCGGGGGCCGCGTGCCACAGCTCGACGGCCTCGGGGGACGGGGAGCCGCCGCGCACGTCCCAGGTCTTGAGCCAGTCGGCGAGGGAGGGGCTGTGCACGGCGTGCACGTCCTCGTTGAGCAGGCCGGCGCGGTGCAGTTCGCCGAGGAGGGCGGGGATGCCGCCGGCGCGGTGCACGTCCTCCATGTAGTACGTGCGGTTCTTGCCCACGTTCGGCGCGACCTTGGCGAGGCAGGGGACGCGGCGCGAGACGGCGTCGATCTCCTCCAGGCCGAAGGCGACGCCCGCCTCCTGGGCGGCGGCCAGCAGGTGCAGGATCGTGTTGGTGGAGCCGCCCATCGCGATGTCCAGGGCCATGGCGTTCTCGAACGCCTGGAAGGTGGCGACATTGCGGGGCAGGACGGTCTCGTCGTCCTGCTCGTAGTAACGCCGGGTCACGTCCATGACGGTGCGGGCGGCGTCGACGTACAGCTGCTTGCGCGCGGTGTGGGTGGCGAGGACCGAGCCGTTGCCGGGCAGGGACAGGCCGATGGCCTCGGTCAGGCAGTTCATCGAGTTGGCGGTGAACATGCCGGAACAGCTGCCGCAGGTCGGGCAGGCGTTCTCCTCGATGCGCAGGATGTCGGCGTCGGAGACCTTGTCGTTGGCGGCTTCCGAGATGGCGTCGATCAGGTCGAGGGTGCGCACGGTGCCGTCGACCAGGGTGGCGCGGCCGGCCTCCATGGGGCCGCCGGAGACGAAGACCGTCGGGATGTCCAGGCGCAGGGCGGCCATCAGCATGCCCGGGGTGATCTTGTCGCAGTTGGAGATGCAGACCAGGGCGTCGGCGCAGTGGGCCTCGACCATGTACTCCACGGAGTCCGCGATCAGGTCGCGGGAGGGCAGCGAGTAGAGCATGCCGCCGTGGCCCATGGCGATGCCGTCGTCCACCGCGATGGTGTTGAACTCGCGCGGGATGCCGCCGGCCTCGGTGATCGCCTCGCTGACGATCCGGCCGACCGGCTGGAGGTGGGTGTGGCCCGGCACGAACTCGGTGAAGGAGTTGGCGACGGCGATGATCGGCTTACGGCCGATGTCCGCGCCGGGTACACCGGAGGCACGCATAAGGGCGCGGGCGCCCGCCATGTTGCGGCCGTGGGTGACTGTGCGGGACCTCAGCTCGGGCATCGTCGCTCGCTCCTCGATGAACAGTTCTGGCTTTCTCCGAGCCTACGCCCGCCCTCCAAGGAATGGACACGCTTGTCCGGAATGCGGGACGGGCATTTCATCGGCGCCCGCCCGGCGACCGTGGCCGGGCGCTGTTCGGGCCCTGGTCGGACCGTGCTCGGGCCGCGTCTCAGGGCTGGGTGAGGTGCTTCTGTACGACGGGTGACACCCGCGCGATGATCTCCTCCAGGTCCGCCGAGGCCAGCGGTTCCAGCTTGAGGACGTGGCGCAGCAGGGCCGTACCCACCAGCTGCGCGGCCGCCAGCTCGGCGCGCAGCTCGGCGTCCGGCAGGTCCAGCCGGGCCGCGGTCCGGCGCACCAGCTGGGCGGCGACCAGGCGGCGGAAGACGGCGGGGTCGGTGTCGTCGGTGACGGCCGAGCGCAGGATCGCGAGCAGCGGCGCCCGGGTCGCGGGGTTCTCCCAGACGCCGAGGACGAAGCGGGTCAGCCGCTCCCCCACGCCGTCCGGCGGGCCCTCGGCGAGGGTGTCGGGGGCGGCGAGGGCGGGGGCGAAGGCGACCTCGACGGCGGCCGCGAAGACCTGTTCCTTGGTGCCGAAGCAGTGGTGGACCAGCGCGGAGTCCACGCCGGCGGCCTGGGCGATCCGGCGTACGGACGTCCTGTCGTACCCGCGGGCGGAGAACTCCTCGCGGGCCGCGGCGAGGATGCGGTCCCGGGTGCCGGCGGACTCGGCGCGGGAGGGGCGGCCGCGGCGGCGGGCGGGCGGCCCGGCGGCGGACGGCGCGGTGGGGCCGGTCACCGGCGCGGGAGGCGGACCGCGGCGGCCAGGTGCTTGCGGGCGAAGGCGAGGGCCTCGGCGAGGTCGGCCTCGCGCTCGGCGCCGGACATCGCCCGCCGGGTGTTGACCTCGACGACGACATGGCCGCCGAAACCGGAGACGGTCAGGTGCTCCAGCAGCTCGGCGCAGGGCTGGTCGCCGCGCCCCGGCACCAGGTGCTCGTCCTTGGCCGAGCCGCGCCCGTCGGCGAGGTGGACGTGGCCGAGCCGGTCGCCCATGCGGCCGATCATGTCCAGGGCGTCGGTGCGGGCCGTCGACGTATGGCTGAGGTCGATCGTGAAGTGCCGGTAGTCGTCCTGGGTGACGTCCCAGGCGGGGGCGTAGGCGAGCATTTCGCGGTCGCGGTAGCGCCAGGGGTACATGTTCTCGACCGCGAACCGTACGTCCGTCTCGTCCGCCATCCGCCACACGCCCGCGACGAAGTCCCGGGCGTACTGCCGCTGCCACCGGAACGGCGGGTGCACGACGACGGTGGAGGCGCCCAGCTTCTCGGCGGCGGCCTGGGCGCGGCGCAGCTTGGTCCACGGGTCGGTGGACCAGACGCGCTGCGTGATCAGCAGGCACGGGGCGTGCACGGCGAGGATCGGGATGCCGTGGTGGTCCGAGAGGCGGCGCAGCGCGTCGATGTCCTGGCTGACGGGGTCGGTCCAGACCATGACCTCGACGCCGTCGTAGCCGAGGCGCGCGGCGATCTCGAAGGCCGTCGCCGTGGACTCCGGGTAGACGGAGGCTGTCGACAGCGCTACGGGGACGGTCGTTGGTTCAGCCACGTCCGTCACCTTAAGGGGTTCCACGGTGGGCGAGTCGGGTGCCTGTTCGCCGTTGTGAGGTTTGCCATTTGAGCGGGTGCGGGTGCGTCGTGGCGGCTCGCGCCCGCCCCGCCCGCCCTCGCGCCCGCCCCGCGCGCCGTCCGGTCGCTCAGGCGGAACCCATGTGGTCGAGGCGCCGCAGGATCACGCCCTCCCGCAGTGCCCAGGGGCATATCTCCAGGCTCTCCACGCCGAAGAGGTCCATCGCGCCCTCCGCCACCAGGGCGCCCGCGAGCAGCTGGCCCGCCCGGCCGTCGGAGACGCCCGGCAGCTCGGCGCGCTGCTCGATGGTCATACCGGACAGGCGGGGGACCCATGCCTCCAGGGATTCGCGTTTGAGCTCGCGCTGGACGTAGAGGCCGTCGGCGCTGCGGGCCGCGCCGGCGATGCGGGCCAGCTGCTTGAAGGTCTTGGAGGTGGCGACGACATGGTCGGGGGCGCCGAAGCGGGCGAACTCGCCGACCGTGCGGGCGATCTCCGCGCGGACGTGGCGGCGCAGGGCGCGTACGTCGTCCGGGGCGGGCGGGTCGCCGGGGAGCCGGCCGGCGGTGAGGCGGCCCGCACCGAGCGGCAGGGAGGCGGCGGCGTCCGGTTGCTCGTCGATGCCGAACGCGATCTCCAGGGAGCCGCCGCCGATGTCCAGGACCAGCAGCTTCCCGGCGGACCAGCCGAACCAGCGGCGTACGGCGAGGAAGGTGAGGCGGGCCTCCTCGGCGCCGGACAGGACCTGGAGCCGTACGCCGGTCTCGTCGGCGACGCGGGCGAGGACCTCGTCGGCGTTGGTCGCCTCGCGGACGGCGGAGGTGGCGAAGGGGAGCAGGTCCTCGACGCCCTTGTCCTCGGCGGCCTGGAGCGCGTCCCGTACGACGTCGACGAGCTTCTCGATGCCGGCGTCGCCGATGGCACCGCTGGCGTCGAGGAGTTGGGCGAGCCGAAGGTCGGCCTTGTGCGAATGCGCGGGCAGCGGGCGGGCGCCGGGGTGGGCGTCCACCACCAGCAGATGCACCGTGTTCGAACCCACGTCCAGGACACCGAGTCTCATATACGGAACGCTACTGCCAGAACGCGGCTCCACGGTCCCCGGACCGGGGGCGGGGCACTTACCCTGGACGGGTGCCAAAGACGAAAAAGGCGAAGTCCGCGAAAGCCGATAAGACGGACAAGGCTCGCAAGGTCGCCAAAGCTGCCAAGGGGTCGAAGGTGAGCGACGAGAAGGGGCTCGACTTCGCGCGCGCGTGGGTGGAGTTTCCGGACCCGGCGGACGACGAGCAGGTCTTCCGCTGTGATCTGACGTGGCTGACCTCGCGCTGGAACTGCATCTTCGGCAGCGGCTGCCAGGGCATCAAGGCGGGGCGCGCGGACGACGGGTGCTGCACGCTGGGGGCGCACTTCTCCGACGAGGACGACGAGAAGCGGGTCGCCGGGCACGTGGCGCGGCTCACGCCGGACATCTGGCAGCACCACGCCGAGGGCACGAAGGACGGCTGGATCTCGGAGGACGAGGAGGGGTCCCGGCAGACGCGGCCCTTCGAGGGGTCCTGCATCTTCCAGAACCGGCCCGGGTTCGCGGGCGGCGCGGGGTGCTCGCTGCACATCCTCGCGCTCAAGGAGGGCCGGGAGCCGCTGGAGACGAAGCCGGACGTGTGCTGGCAGCTGCCGGTGCGGCGGACGTACGAGTGGATCGACCGGCCCGACGACACGCGGGTGCTCCAGATCTCCATCGGCGAGTACGACCGCAGGGGCTGGGGTCCTGGCGGGCACGATCTGCACTGGTGGTGCACGTCGGCCACGTCGGCGCACGGTGCGGGGGACCCGGTGTACGTGTCCTACCGCGCGGAGCTGACGGAGCTGATGGGCAAGGAGGGCTACGACCGGCTGACCGAGCTCTGCGAGCAGCGCCTGTCCGCACAGCTCCCGATGCTGGCCCCCCACCCGGCGGACCCGGCGTCCTGACCTGACTACCTAACCCGCCCGACTCGGCCGGCCGACGGGTCACCCAGAACCCCCCGAGCAAAACCCGGTCCCGGTGCCCCGGCGGAGCCCCCCGCGCCGACCCCGCCCCTAACTTCCCGTCGGGGTCGGGGTCTCGCTGTCCGTCGGGGTGGGGGTCGGGGTCGGAGACGCGGAGGTCGGGGGATCGGTCGGGGTCGGGGAAGGGGTTGGCTGGGCGGGGGGCGGAGAGGTCGGCGGGGACGTCGGGGCGGGGGTGGCCGGGGACGTCGGCGTCGGACGGGTGGGGACGGGGCCGGAACCCGTGATGGTGACCACCGCGCCCGCCGGGGCGATGGAGATCCGGGCCTGCCAGGCGCCCCTGGGCTCGTGCAGGTGGTCGACGTACGCCTTCAGGGTCACGCTCCCGCCGGGCGCCAGGGTGCCCGCGGACCGGCTCAGGTACAGCCAGGCGGAGCCGGTCGCGGCGGACCAGCGGACCGGGTCCGGACCCGTCGCGGTCAGGGTGATCAGCGTGGTGTCCCCGTCGTTCGCCGCGGTCACCGACAGACTCCCGGCCGAACCGTCCGCCGTACCGGGCGCGACGCTCGTCACCTCCACCGAGACGTCCGGCTCGCCGTCCTTGCCCGTGCCCGGCCTCACGCTCGCGCTGCCCGCGTTCTCGTACCCGCCGCCCGCGCCGGTCCCACCGATCGCGTCCGGGCCCCGGTCCTCGCGCGCGGTGCCGGGACGGCCGTCCGGCTCCCCCGTCGGCGCGCCCCGGTACGCCGCCCACAGGGCCAGCACCGGCGCCGCCACCACCGTCGCCACGACCGTCGTCGTCACCGCGCGGGCGCGCAGCCGGTCGCGGCGGGCCGCGCGGTCCCGGGGGTCCATCGGGAAGCCCCGCCGGTCGAAGCGGGGCGCGTCCGCGACCTTGGCCCGGGAGCGCGAGGCGAGGGCCGCGCGGGGCGCCTCCAGGACCGGCAGCTCGGCGGGGGTGACCGAGGTGCCGGGCCAGCGGCCGGGGGCCGCGCGCTCGGCGCTGCGCCGGCAGCGCGGACAGTCGTCGACATGCCGTACCAGCTCGCGGCGGAGCGCGGTGCTGAGGATCAGCCTGCTGTCGCCGGTGAGGTGGGCGACGCTCGGGCAGCCGCCGGACTCCACCACGGCGAGCGCGGCCCGGGTGCGCTCGACCTCGCAGGCGGCCGTGGCGAGCAGATCGCGGGCGGTGGCCGGTGCGACGCCGAGGACGGCGGCGACCTCGGGGGCGGTCAGGTGGTGGCGTACGGCGAGTTCCAGCGCCTCGCGCTGCTCGGGCGTGGTGCCGGCCGCCTCCGGCCAGGCGAGCAGGGTCAGTTCGCGGTGCCGGCGCTCCTGGAGGTCCGGGGGAAGGGCCGGTTCGGCGGACTCGGGGCCGGTTCCCTTCCCGCTCTTGCCCGCGCCCTTGTCCATGCGGCCCGCCGCGTGCGTGGCCTGACGTTTCTGCTTCGTCTCGGCCAGCTTGCGCAGACACGCCCACCGGGCCAGCGCGTACAGCCAGGCCCGGTGCTCGCCGCCGGTCCCCGGCCCGCGGTGCGCCCGCCGCTCGGCGAGGGCGAGGGCGTCGCCGAGCGCGGCGGTGGCCGCGTCGTGGTCGCACAGGATGGACAGGCAGTAGGTGAACAGGCCGTCCAGGTACGACTCGTACGACGCGTACGACGCGGAGCGGGTCGACGCCCGCCGGGCGATGGTCCGCGCGGCGGCACGGTCCCGCGCCTCACGGGACGCACGTGGCTCATGCGCCTCACATGACTCGAACACACCGGGCATCCGCGCACCCTCGCGCGGTTCACGCCCCTCGCGCGCCTCTCGTGCTTCGCGCGCCGCGCCGTGCGCCCGGTGCGCGCCGGTGGTGCGGGTGGTGGTCTCCGGGCTGCTGCTCATCACCCGTGCGACCGTAGGCGTCGGCGGCGCGCCCCTTCTGGAGCCTTGAGCACTTTTAATCCGTACGGGTGAAACGATCCCTCATAAGGGGACAGGAACCGTTTGCTCCGGGTCCGGAATCCGCGGGACGCCGGCCGATACCGTCCACCCCCTTGGCGGCCCCCGGCCCGGTTGTCAGTGCCGCGGGCTACGGTTTCCGCATGGCTGCCCGTACCAAGACCACCAAGGACCGTCCGTCCTACCGCTGCACCGAGTGCGGCTGGCAGACGGCCAAGTGGCTCGGCCGCTGCCCCGAGTGCCAGGCGTGGGGCACGGTCGAGGAGTACGGCGCGCCCGCGGTCCGCACCACGGCACCCGGCCGGGTCGTCACCTCCGCGCTGCCCATCGGCCAGGTGGACGGCCGGCAGGCCACCGCCCGCTCCACCGGGGTGCCCGAGCTGGACCGGGTGCTCGGCGGCGGGCTCGTACCGGGCGCGGTGGTGCTGCTGGCGGGCGAGCCCGGCGTCGGCAAGTCCACCCTGCTGCTGGACGTGGCGGCCAAGGCGGCGAGCGCGGAGCACCGCACCCTCTATGTCACCGGCGAGGAGTCGGCGAGCCAGGTGCGGCTGCGCGCCGACCGGATCAACGCGCTGCACGACGAGCTGTATCTGGCCGCCGAGACCGACCTCTCCGCCATCCTCGGGCATCTGGACGAGGTCAAGCCCTCCCTGCTGGTCCTCGACTCGGTGCAGACGGTCGCCTCCCCGGAGATCGACGGCGCGCCCGGCGGCATGGCCCAGGTCCGCGAGGTGGCCGGGGCGCTGATCCGGGCCTCCAAGGAGCGCGGCATGTCCACGCTGCTGGTCGGCCATGTCACCAAGGACGGCGCGATCGCCGGCCCGCGCCTGCTGGAGCACCTGGTGGACGTGGTGCTGCACTTCGAGGGCGACCGGCACGCCCGGCTCCGCCTGGTCCGCGGTGTGAAGAACCGGTACGGAGCGACGGACGAGGTCGGCTGCTTCGAGCTGCACGACGAGGGGATCACCGGCCTCGCCGACCCCAGCGGCCTCTTCCTGACCCGGCGCGACGAACCGGTGCCGGGCACCTGCCTGACCGTGACCCTGGAGGGCCGCCGCCCGCTGGTGGCGGAGGTGCAGGCGCTGACCGTGGACTCCCAGATCCCCTCCCCCCGGCGGACGACGTCGGGCCTGGAGACCTCCCGCGTGTCGATGATGCTGGCCGTGCTCGAACAGCGCGGCCGGATCAGCGCGCTCGGCAAGCGGGACATCTACTCGGCGACGGTCGGCGGCGTGAAGCTGTCCGAGCCCGCCGCCGACCTCGCCATCGCCCTCGCGCTGGCCTCCGCCGCGAGCGACACCCCGCTGCCGAAGAACCTGGTGGCCATCGGCGAGGTGGGTCTCGCGGGCGAGGTGAGACGGGTCACGGGCGTGCAGCGCAGGCTCGCCGAGGCGCACCGGCTCGGCTTCACGCACGCGCTGGTGCCGGGCGATCCGGGGAAGACCCCGCCGGGCATGAAGGTGCTGGAAGTCGCGGACATGGGAGACGCGCTGCGGGTCCTGCCCCGCTCCCGTCGCCGAGAGGCCCCGCGAGAGCCGGAGGAGCGCCGGTAGACTTTGCCCAGGTCTCGCCCGTCCGTACGAACCGAGTGCGGGCACGGGTGCGCGTGAGAACCCCCGACCGGAGGAGTGCAGTGGCAGCCAACGACCGGGCAGCAGCTCCCGGAAAGTCCGGTGGGAGTGCCGGTGCCGATGGCCTGATGCGCGCTGCCCTGAGCGCCGTAGCACCCGGTACGGCCATGCGGGACGGCCTGGAGCGGATCCTGCGCGGCAACACCGGCGGCCTGATCGTGCTCGGCTCCGACAAGACCGTCGAGGCGATGTGCACGGGCGGCTTCGTGCTGGACGTGGAGTTCGCCGCGACCCGGCTGCGCGAGCTGTGCAAGCTGGACGGCGGCATCGTGCTGTCCTCGGACCTCTCGAAGATCCTGCGCGCGGGCGTCCAACTGGTCCCGGACCCGACCATCCCCACCGAGGAGACCGGCACCCGGCACCGCACGGCGGACCGGGTGAGCAAGCAGGTCGGCTTCCCCGTCGTCTCCGTCTCCCAGTCGATGCGGCTGATCGCGCTCTACGTCGACGGTCAGCGCCGCGTCCTGGAGGACTCGGCGGCGATCCTCTCCCGCGCGAACCAGGCGCTGGCCACGCTGGAGCGGTACAAGCTCCGCCTGGACGAGGTGGCGGGCACCCTGTCGGCGCTGGAGATCGAGGACCTGGTGACGGTGCGGGACGTGTCCGCCGTCGCGCAGCGCCTGGAGATGGTGCGCCGGATCGCCACCGAGATCGCCGAGTACGTGGTGGAGCTGGGCACCGACGGCCGGCTGCTCGCGCTCCAGCTGGAGGAGTTGATCGCGGGGGTCGAGCCGGACCGGGAGCTGGTCGTACGGGACTACGTGCCCGAGCCGACCGCGAAGCGCTCCCGCACGGTGGAGGAGGCCCTGTCCGAGCTGAACGCGCTCACCCAGTCCGAGCTGATCGAGGTCGGCACGGTGGCGCGGGCGCTGGGCTACACCGGGTCGCCCGAGACCCTGGACTCCGCGGTGTCCCCGCGGGGCTTCAGGCTGCTGGCCAAGGTGCCGCGGCTGCCCGGGGCGATCATCGACCGGCTGGTGGAGCACTTCGGCGGGCTCCAGAAGCTGCTGGCGGCGAGCGTGGACGACTTGCAGACGGTCGACGGCGTGGGCGAGGCGCGGGCCCGGAGCGTGCGGGAGGGGCTCTCCCGCCTGGCCGAGTCCTCGATCCTGGAGCGGTACGTCTGATTCCCGGGGCCGACGGCTCCGGGAATCACCGGTCCGCTCCGCGAAGCCCTAGGGCCTCTCGTGTGGATCATGCCGGGCTCGCGGACCCTGGCACCGCTCCCTGATCCGGCCTGATCCAAACGAAAGACCCTAGTCCGCCGACAGCACGAACGACGCCTGTAGCTTCCCGTACCCCGGGGTCTTCGCCTCCAGCAGGTACGTACCCGACTTGGCCGCGCCGCCGGACGGCGTCGCGCAGTGGGCGGCGCTCGGGCGGCGGTCCCACTTGACCGTGTACGTGATGGTCTTGCCGGCCGGGACCCGGAAGGACAGACTGCCCGCGCCGTCGGGGCAGTCGGCGGAGGACCAGAACGTGTTGTCGCCGTCGGCCGGGGTGATCGTCAACACCGCGTTCTTCGGGCCGAGATCGACCTTGCAGTCGGCGGACGAGGTGTTCTTCGCGGTGAGTTCGAACGCCGGCGTCTGGTCCGGCGAGTAGGAGTTGCGCAGGCTGCGCAGGCCCAACGACACCGCGCCGGAGGAGCAGTTCGCCAGGTCGGAGGAGCCGGGCAGCGCGTCGCCCGCGACGACCGCCCCGCCGCCCGAGCCGGACCCGCCGGAGCCCGCTCCGCCGCCCGAGCCGGAGCCGCCGTTCCCGCCGCCGGCGCCGTCGTCGGACCCCGCACCGGCGGACCCCGCCGAACCGCCGGACCCGGAGCCCGCGTCCGACCCGCCCGACTCGTCCCGCCCGCCCGGGTGTTGGCTGTACGCGGGGCCCGAGCCCGAAGGGCCGGGTGTGATCGTGTTCGTGGGGTTCTTGCCGCCGGACGCGCTGCTGCCCTTCCTGCCGCCGCCACCGCCCCCCGCCGTGACGATCCACGCGATCAGCAGCGCCGAGACGGCGACCACCGACAGCATTACGGCCCTCCTGCGCCAGTAGATGGAGGAGGGAAGCGGCCCGACCGGATTGCGCAGAGATCCCACGCCTGAACTCTACGAGAGTTCGGCGCGCGGCCTTGCCTCACCCGCCGTCCGCGCACCAACTTTTCCGGATCATCATTCCGGTAACTGCCCCCGCAGGCACGGTTCTTCAGTGATCGGCACGCTGGGTGACGGCCTGGTCACCCGCGCCACCCCGTGCGGCGTGGCAGGATCGGAAGGCCATGACCGAGAAAATCCACGCCCCCGTGATCGCCTGGTTCGACGCCCATGCCCGCGACCTCCCCTGGCGCCGCCCGGAGGCGGGCGCGTGGGGCGTGATGGTCAGCGAGTTCATGCTTCAGCAGACCCCGGTCAACCGGGTGCTGCCCGTCTACGAGCAGTGGCTGGCCCGCTGGCCGCGCCCCGCCGACCTGGCGAAGGAGGCGCCCGGCGAGGCGGTGCGCGCCTGGGGCCGGCTCGGCTATCCGCGCCGCGCGCTGCGGCTGCACGGCGCCGCGGTCGCCATAACGGAACGGCACGGCGGCGACGTGCCGACGGAACACGCGCAATTGCTCGCGCTGCCCGGCATCGGCGAGTACACGGCCGCCGCGGTGGCCTCGTTCGCCTACGGGCAGCGGCACCCGGTGCTGGACACGAATGTGCGACGGGTGCTGGCGCGCGCGGTGACGGGGGTGCAGTACCCGCCGAACGCGACGACCGCGGCCGAGCGGCGCCTCGCCCGGGAGCTGCTGCCCGAGGACGAGGGGACGGCCGCGCGCTGGGCCGCCGCCTCCATGGAGCTGGGCGCGCTGGTGTGCACGGCGAAGAACGAGGGGTGCGCGCGCTGCCCGATCGCCGCGCAGTGCGCCTGGCGGCAGGCGGGCAAGCCGGAGCACCAGGGGCCGCCGCGGCGCGGTCAGACGTACGCCGGCACCGACCGGCAGGTGCGCGGCAAGCTGCT
This sequence comes from Streptomyces sp. SUK 48, assembly GCF_009650765.1. Lineage (NCBI taxonomy): Bacteria > Bacillati > Actinomycetota > Actinomycetes > Kitasatosporales > Streptomycetaceae > Streptomyces > Streptomyces sp. SUK 48. The sequence goes on from NZ_CP045740.1 coordinate 3,775,387, forward strand.
CGCCGTACTGCGGGAGGCGCACACCCCGGTGCCGCAGGCGGTGCTCGACCGGGTCTGGCACGAGCCGGTGCAGCGGGCCCGGGCATTGGACGGACTGGTCACCGACGGGCTGGTGGAGCCGCTGCACGGCGGTCTGTACCGGCTGCCGTTGACCTGACGCTCAGCCAGATCACAGCGTCGCCGCCTCTGTTACGGGAGCCTTCGCCCAACCGAGCTACAGCAAAAGCCCCATAACTGGACATAAGCACCGCACTCTTTACCCCGTTCCTGTGGCCGTTACACAACCGACGGATAGCCGATTGCTAGCCGAAGGCTGGTCCGCACAGCCTCGTGACAACGACTGCCTACCTTCATTTCCGTGCCCGACAGACCACGGGCCGGCAGGACAGCGGGACTTCGGCGGGGGCCGAAGCACACGGGGAACGGAGGCGGTTGAACATGGCGCAGGGCGAGGTGCTCGCATTCGAGGAGTACGTCCGCACGCGACAGGACGCGCTGCTGCGCAGCGCGCGCCGGCTGGTGCCGGACCCCGTGGACGCGCAGGACCTGCTCCAGACCGCGCTGGTGCGGACGTACGGCCGCTGGGACGGCATCGCCGACAAGCGGCTCGCCGACGCCTACCTGCGCCGGGTCATGATCAACACCCGGACCGAGTGGTGGCGGGCCCGCAAGCTGGAGGAGGTCCCCACCGAGCAGCTGCCGGACGCCTGCGTGGAGGACTCCACCGAGCAGCACGCCGACCGGGCCCTGCTGATGGACATCCTGAAAGTTCTGGCACCCAAGCAGCGCAGCGTCGTGGTGCTGCGACACTGGGAGCAGATGTCCACCGAGGAGACGGCCGCGGCCCTGGGCATGTCGGCCGGTACGGTCAAGAGCACGCTGCACCGGGCGCTCGCCCGGCTCCGCGAGGAGCTGGAGGCCCGCGACCTGGACGCACGGGCGCTGGAGCGTGAGGAGCGGGAGCGTTGCGCGGCCTGACAGGGCCCGGGTCGACACCGACCCGTGGGAGTTGGCTGGCGGTGATCGCGGCGGTGGCCTCGGTCACCGCCCTCGCCCTTTTCGTCGGTGCGTGCGGCACGGGCGGCCTGGGTGCCCGGGACGAGGGCCCGGCACACGCCTCGGCGGTGGCCGGGGCCGGCGCCGTGGCGTCGCCGGCGCCCTCGCCGAGCGATCCGGACAAGTACCGCAAGGTGGACGCCGTACAGCTGCTCAAGAGCGATCCGGCGGTGTCCGCCGCCGTCAAGCGGGAGCTGAAGCCGTGCAGCGGCAACGAGTACCCGGTGGACGTCTCGTACGGTGATCTGACCGCGTCCCCGGTGGACGACGTCGTGATCAACGTACTGACCTGTGCGGACGCGGTCGGGGTCGGCTCGTACGTGTACCGGGACGACTCCGGCAGCTTCAAGAACGTGTTCCGGACCGAGGAGTCGCCGGTCTACGCCGAGATCGACCAGGGCCGGCTGTCGGTGACCAGGCAGTATTACGAGAAGGGCGATCCCATCTCCAGCCCGTCCGGTGAGATCGTGACGCCGTACAGATGGAAGGCGGGACGGTTCGCGCCGGGCAAGAGCGTGCGCAACGAGTACAGCAAGTCGGCCGGGCAGGCCCCGACGCCCGTGCCGGACAGCTGAACCGCCCTTCCACCGGACCACCAGTGATCAACGAGGACAGAGAGCACCGGGATGGCAGACCAGACCCACGTCCTGTTCGTCGAGGACGACGACGTCATCCGTGAGGCCACACAGCTCGCCCTGGAGCGGGACGGCTTCGCGGTCACCGCCATGCCCGACGGGCTCTCGGGCCTCGCCGCGTTCCGGGCGAACCGCCCGGACATCGCCCTGCTCGACGTGATGGTGCCGGGTCTCGACGGGGTCAGCCTGTGCCGCCGGATCCGGGACGAGTCGACCGTGCCGGTGATCATGCTGTCGGCGCGCGCCGACTCCATCGACGTGGTCCTCGGCCTGGAGGCCGGCGCGGACGACTATGTGACCAAGCCGTTCGACGGTGCCGTACTGGTCGCCCGGATCCGGGCGGTGCTGCGCCGCTTCGGGCACGCCGGCGGCTCCGCGCACCCGGAGGAGCCCGCGTCCGCGATGCAGGGCGGCACGCTGACCTTCGGCGATCTGCGGATCGACACCGACGGCATGGAGGTGCTGCGCGGCGGACAGCCGGTGGCCCTCACCCCGACCGAGATGCGGCTGCTGCTGGAGTTCTCCTCCGCGCCCGGGACCGTGCTCTCCCGTGACAAGCTCCTGGAGCGCGTGTGGGACTACGGCTGGGGCGGGGACACCCGCGTGGTCGACGTCCATGTGCAGCGGCTGCGACAGAAGATCGGCCAGGACCGGATCGAGACGGTCCGCGGCTTCGGCTACAAGCTGAGGGCCTGAACGGAGCGGTATGCGGGGGTTTTGGCGCCACCCGGTCCGGCGCATGGAGCGCGTGGGCCTGCACACCGGGATCCGGTGGAAACTCAGTGCGGCGATCGCGCTGGTCGCCGGTCTCGTGGCGATCGCGCTGAGCCTGGTCGTGCACAACGCGGCCCGGGTCTCGATGCTGGACAACGCGCGCGACCTGGCCAATGACCGGGTCCAGCTGGCCCAGCGCAACTACGAGCTGTCCGGGCGGACGAACTTCCCGAACATAAAGATCGACGACCCGGAGATGCCGCCCGCGCTGCGCGAGAAGGTGATGGCCGGGCGCCGGGCGAGCGATGTCTCCGACCGGAGCTCGGGTCCGCCGGACATCTGGGCCGCGGTACCGGCCAAGGACGGGCATGTGCTCTCGCTGCACAGCCACTTCCCGGACCGCTCCATGGACGTGATGAAGGACCTGGACCAGGCCCTGGTCATCGGGTCCATCGCGGTCGTCCTCGGCGGCAGCGCGCTCGGCGTGCTGATCGGCGGGCAGCTGTCCGGCCGGCTGCGCAAGGCCGCGGCCGCGGCGCACCAGGTCGCGCGGGGCGAGACCGAGGTACGGGTGCGGGAGGCCATCGGCGGGGTCGTACGGGACGAGACCGACGATCTCGCGCGGGCGGTGGACGCGATGGCGGACGCGCTGCGGCTGCGCCTGGAGGCCGAGCGGCGGGTCACCGCCGACATCGCGCACGAGCTGCGCACCCCGGTGACGGGTCTGCTGACGGCCGCCGAGCTGCTGCCGCCCGGCCGGCCCACGGAGCTGGTGCTCGACCGGGCCAAGGCGATGCGCACGCTGGTGGAGGACGTGCTGGAGGTGGCCCGCCTGGACAGCGCCTCGGAGCGGGCCGAGCTCCAGGACATCCTGCTGGGCGAGTTCGTCGCGCGGCGGGTGGCGGCGAAGGACCCGGAGATCGTCGTACGGGTGGTGCACGAGTCGGAGGTGACGACCGACCCGCGCCGGCTGGAGCGGGTGCTGTTCAACCTGCTCGCCAATGCCGCGCGGCACGGGCGGCCGCCGATCGAGGTGAGCGTCGAGGGCCGGGTGATCCGGGTCCGCGACCACGGTCCCGGCTTCCCCGAGGCGCTCCTCGCGGAGGGCCCGAGCCGCTTCCGCACCGGCAGCATGGACCGCGCGGGACAGGGCCACGGCCTCGGCCTGACCATCGCCGCCGGCCAGGCGCGCGTGCTCGGCGCCCGCCTCACCTTCCGCAACATCCGCCCCACCGGCCTCCCCCCGGACCTCCCGGCGGAGGGCGCGGTGGCGGTGCTGTGGCTGCCGGAGCACGCACCGACGAACACGGGGAGCCATCCGATGCTGCCCCTGTCGGGGGGAGCGGGCTGAGCGGGCCCAGGACGTGCCCCGAAGGGGCACGGGGAACTGCGCGACCGGCCCACGACGGCCCGCGGCCGACGACGGGCCGAACCGCGCCCGCCCCCGCCGCGAACCCCCGGACATGACGAAGGCCCCCGGGGCGGACACCCGCCGGGGGCCTTCGTCGTACCGGGACCCGGTCAGATCGCCTCGACCAGCGGAGCGACCGGCTCCTCCGGCTTCGCCGCCTGCGGGCCGCCCCGCAGCGGGACCTCCTTGACGAAGAGCGCGCCGACGAGGACCAGGACGGCGATCACGGCGCCCAGGAGGAACGCGGAGTGCGTGCCGGCGGAGACCGCGTGCTGGTACGCCTCGCGGGCCAGCGGCGGCAGCTTCGCCAGGCTCTTGGCGTCCAGCTGGGCGGACTGCTCGGTGACGCCCTTGCCCAGCGAGCCCGCCCGCGCGGCCATGACGTCCTTGACCTTGTTGTTGAACAGCGCGCCCATGATGGCGACGCCGAACGAGGAGCCGAGCGTACGGAACAGCGTCGTGGACGAGGACGCGACGCCCATGTCCTTCATCTCCACGCTGTTCTGCGCCACCAGCATGGTGATCTGCATCAGGCAGCCCATGCCGAGGCCGAGGACGGCCATGTAGACGCCGGAGGTGAAGCGGCTCGTGCCGGTGTCCATCAGGGACAGCAGGTACAGGCCCGCGACCATCAGCACACCGCCGGCGATCGGGAACACCTTGTAGCGGCCGGTGTTGGTGGTGACCCGCCCCGCGACCATCGACGTCACCAGCATCGCGCCGAGCATCGGCAGCAGCAGCAGACCGGAGTTGGTCGCCGACGCGCCCTGCACCGCCTGCTGGTAGAGCGGCAGGAACAGCGTCGCGCCGAACATCACGAAGCCGGTGATGAAGCCGATCACGGACATCAGGGTGAAGTTGCGGTTGCGGAAGATGTGCAGCGGCAGCACCGGGTCGGCGGCCTTCGTCTGCCAGAACACGAACCCGGCCAGCGCGACCACGCCGATGGCTATGAGCTCCATGATCCGCGCGGACGTCCAGGCGTACTCGCTGCCGCCCCAGGTGGTGACCAGCACGATCGAGGTGATGCCGACGGTCAGCAGTACGACACCGAGGTAGTCGATGCCCGCCTTGGCCCGCTTGCGCGGCAGGTGCAGCACCGCGCTGACCAGGACCAGCGCGACCGCGCCGAGCGGCAGGTTGATGTAGAAGGACCAGCGCCAGCCCCAGTTGTCGGTGATGGTGCCGCCGACCAGCGGACCGCCGATCATCGCGAGCGCCATCACGGCGGCCATCATGCCCTGGTACTTGCCGCGCTCCCGCGGCGGCACGAGGTCGCCGATGATCGCCATGACGCCGACCATCAGACCGCCGGCGCCGAGGCCCTGGATGGCGCGGAAGCCGATCAGCTCGCCCATGTTCTGGGCCATGCCGCTGAGCGCGGAGCCGATCAGGAAGATCACGATCGAGCTGAGGAAGGCGCCCTTGCGCCCGTACATGTCACCGAGCTTGCCCCAGATCGGGGTGGAGGCCGCGGTGGCCAGGGTGTAGCCGGTGACCACCCAGGACAGGTGCTCCAGGCCGCCCAGCTCGCCCACGATGGTGGGCATCGCCGTACCCACGATCATGTTGTCGAGCATCGCGAGCATCATCGCGATCATGAGCGCGAGCAGTACGACGCGCACGCTCCGCTGTTTCTTGCCCCCCTGGGGGCTCTCCACCGTGTCCGCCATCTCTTCCCTACTCCCCCTCGGCGACTACTTACTTGCCGCCCGGCTAGTTAGTACACTTCGCAAGGTAGACGGCAAACTAGCCGGGCGTCAAGTAAGTTTCCGCAGGAGCGCGAGGAGTACGAGGATGGGCGTCACCATGGACGGCACCAAGCAGCAGCGCCGCGGCAACACCCGCCAGCGCATCCAGGACGTCGCGCTCGAACTCTTCGCCGAGCAGGGCTACGAGAAGACCTCGCTGCGCGAGATCGCCGAGCGCCTCGACGTCACCAAGGCGGCCCTGTACTACCACTTCAAGACCAAGGAAGAGATCATCGTCAGCCTCTTCGAGGACCTGACGCAGCCGATCGCGGACCTGATCGAGTGGGGTCGCGGCCAGCCGCACACCCTTCAGACGAAGCGGGAGATCCTGCGCCGCTACAGCGAGGCGCTCTCGCACGCGGAGCCGCTCTTCCGCTTCATGCAGGAGAACCAGGCGACGGTGCGGGAGCTGCGCATCGGCGAGACCTTCAAGGACCGCATGCACGGGCTGCGGGAGATACTGATGGACCCGGACGCCGAACTGGTCGACCAGGTGCGCTCGCTCAGCGCGATGTTCACCCTGCACGCCGGGATGTTCGTGATGCAGGACCTGGTGGGCGACGTGGAGAAGCGCCGCCAGGCCGTGCTGGAGGTGGCCCTCGATCTGGTCACCCAGGCGCACGAGCACGCCCACGCCGACGACTGAGCCGCCCGCGTCGACTCACTCGACCCGGACGGCCCGGACAGCTCACTCGGCGGCTCACGCGGCCCGCTCGGCTCAGACGCGGACGCCCTTGCCCTTCAGGAACGGCACCGGGTTGAGGGCGGAGCCGTAGTTCGGGGTCGTACGGATCTCGAAGTGCAGGTGGGGACCCGTGGAGTTGCCGGTGGAGCCGGACAGGGCGATGTGCTGGCCGGTCTTCACCTTCTGGCCGATCTTGACGTCGACGCGGGAGAGGTGCGCGTACTGGGAGTAGACGCCGTTCTCGTGCTTGATCACGATGGCGTTGCCGTACGCGGGACCGTCACCGGCGCCGTTGGGGCCGGCCTTGACGACGGTGCCGCCGTGCACGGAGAAGACCTCGGTACCGGTGGACACGGCGAAGTCCTGGCCGCTGTGCTTGGCGACCCAGTGGGCGCCGGACTGGTTGAAGCCCGCGGAGAGCGCGTACTTCTTCACCGGGTCGACCCAGGAGGCCGCCGACGGAGCGGCGCTCGCGACTCCGGCGCCCAGCACGACCGGGACAGCGACACCGGCGGCCAGGAAGGCGGCGCGGGTACGGAGCGAGGACGTACGGGTGGCACGGGACGTGAAGCGCTTGAACATCGAGACCTCGTGAACTCGGGGACAGATCGGCCGCCCGGCGGACAGGCGTTCGCCGCGGCGGCCATCCCTTGGTAACCGATCGCCCCAGCCGGGCGAAAGCGGGGCATCTACGGCGCCCGGTAGTAGATGCCCCGAAAACTACCCGCCCTCTTGACAGCCGCCGCGCCTACCCGGCATCTCCCGGCTCGAACTGCCTGTTTCCATCGAAAACCGAGGATCTACGAGCCCTTTGCCAGCCCTTTACCAGCCCGGCCAATCCCACTATCGGGGCTAGTAAGGGATAAATCGCCTGTGCGGCATGTCACCGGCCCCGCGCCCCGGCGGGGCGCGGAATGTGACGCAGACCCCTATCCACCTACCGTCCGGTAACCCTACGGTTCCCCTCACGCCATCCGCACCACAGATCATGCACCTGCCATCCGGCACCGCGTACGTGACGTGAGAGGAACCCCCACCGATGAGCAGCCCCCTGGCGCGCCGCCTCACCGTGACCGCCGTCTCCGTGGCCGCCCTGGCCGCCGTGGCCGCCCCGGCCCGGGCGGCGGACGCCACCGCGGCCCCGGCCACCGCCGCCACGGCCCCGGCCACCGCCGCCGCGGCGAGCGCCACGACCGGCAAGGTCGACTTCGCCACCTGGCAGAACGACTGCCGGACGGTCATGGCCCCGGCCCTGCCGTACCTGGAGCAGCGCATCGCCGCCGCGAAGCCGGGCGAGAAGCAGGCCATCGTCTTCGACATCGACAACACCACCCTGGACACCGACCTGGGCCTCACCGTCCCCCAGCAGGCCAACCAGCCGGTGTTCGACGTCGCCCGGTACGCCCAGGACCACGGCGTCGCGCTCTTCTTCGTGACCGCCCGCCCGGGCATCATCGCGGCGCCCACCAGGTGGAACCTGGAGTACGACGGCTACCAGGTCTCCGGCCTCTACGTGCGCGGCCTGTTCGACCTCTTCAAGAACGTCGCCGACTACAAGACGGCCCAGCGCGTCGACATCGAGAACAAGGGCTACGACATCATCGCCAACATCGGCAACAGCGCCACCGACCTGTCCGGCGGCCACGCCGACCGCACCTTCAAGTTGCCGGACTACAACGGCCAGCTCTCGTAGGGCAGTTAGGCTCCGTCCGTAGTCTTCTGACGGTCGTACGACCACGGGGGTGGCGGATGGAGCCGACGGTGCTCGGCGGCAAACTCGCGTCCGCCGCGATCGGCCCGCTGGTGCGGAGACTGCTCGCGGCGGACGGCCCCGGAGCGGGCCTGGTCGACGAGCCGGTACGGCTGTCCGCGCTGGTCTCCTTCCGGGGCGAGAAGCGGACGCTGGGCGAGAAGGACGTCCTCAAGCTCGCCGGGCAGATCGTCGCCAGAGCGGTGGAATCACCGGGGGCCGCGCCGTTCCCCGCCGACGAGCAGTTCGCCGTCGTCGGCGCGCTCGCCCGCAGGCTGCTGGCCCTGGGCGACCTGGAGATGGACGACGTCCAGGCCGTACGGCTCGGCCACCGGGAACTGGCCCGCGAACTGCTCCGCTCCGCGGCCGCCCCCGACGGCCTCTCCGTGGACTCCTGCCACTTCCTGGACTCGGCGACGCAGTGGTGCTGCCTTCAGATCCTGGAGTTCTTCACCCGGCGCTCGTCCTTTGTCACCCGCACGCTCGTGGAGCAGAGCCGGGCACAGGCCGAACTGATCGCCAGGGTGGACGAGTTGATCGTCCGCGTGCCGCGCCCCGACGCGCGCGACACCGCCTTCGAACGCCGCTATCTGCCGTATGTCGCCGAGCACCACAACCACATCACCATCTACGGCATCGACCTGCGTGACTCTCCCGACCGCTGGCCCCTCGAAGTCGCCTATCTGAGCCTGGAGGCGACGGCGGTCGAGGACGCGCCGCCCGACCCGGTCCCCGGCGAGCACCCGCTGACCGCCACCGGCCGGCTGCGGGCCGAGGAGGCGCTGCTGGCCGACTCCCGGGTGCTGCTGCGCGGCGACGCCGGCTCCGGCAAGACCACGCTGGTGCAGTGGCTCGCGGTCACGGCGGCCCGCGAGGGCGGCCGCGTCCCCTACGTCCTGCCGCTGCGCACCCTGATCCGGGCGGGGACGCTGCCCGCCCCGGACGGTTTCCTGAAGGCCGTGAGCTGCCCGCTGCCCCCGCCGCAGGGCTGGGCCGAGCGGGTCCTCGCGGCGGGCCGGGGCCTGATCCTGGTGGACGGCCTGGACGAGATCCCGGCCGCCGACCGCCATCGCACCCGCGACTGGCTGCGCGCGCTCCTTGCGGCCTGCCCCGGCAACCACTGGCTGCTGACCTCCCGCCCGACCGCCGTGCGCCCCGACTGGCTGGCCCAGGAGGGCTTCCGGGAGCTGACCCTCGCCCCGATGCGGCGCTCGGAGGTGGCGACCTTCGTCCACCGCTGGCACGAGGCGGCCCGGGCGCCCGAGTTCGAGGCCCCGCTGCTGGACTCGCTGCGCACGAAACGCGATCTGGCCCGGCTCACCACCAACCCCCTGATGTGCGGCCTGATCTGCGCCCTGCACCGCGAACGCCGGGGCTATCTCCCCACCGGCCGCAAGGAGTTGTACGACGCCGCCCTCACGATGCTGCTCGCGCGCCGGGACCGGGAGCGGGGCATGAGCGTCGACCTGGGCGAGGAGGTCCAGCTGGAGCTGCTCCAGCGGCTCGCGTACGCGCTGGTGCTCAGCGGCCGTACGGAGATGGGCACCGACCGGGCCGAGGCGATCGTGGGGCGGTGTCTGCCGGCGGTGGCCTCGGCGGGGAGCGACGCGTCCGCCGTACTGCGCGGGCTGCTGCTGCGGAGCGGCCTGCTGCGCCAGCCCGCCGAGGGTGTCGTGGACTTCATCCACCGGACGTTCCAGGACTATCTGGGGGCCCGGTACGCGGTGGAGGAGGGGCATCTGGAGGTCCTGCTGAAGAACGCCGACGACACGCAGTGGGAGGACGTCGTCCGGATGGCCGTGGCCCATGCCCGGTCCGGTGAACGGGCCTGGCTGCTGGCGCGGTTGCTGGAGCGGAGGACTCCCCGGCTGACCTTGCTGGCGCTGGCCTGTCTGGAGCATGTGGCGGCCTTGAAGGCAGACGTGCGCAGCGAGGTGGAGGACCGCGCGGGGGCGCTGATCCCCCCGCAGACGACGAAGGGGGCGAAGGCGCTGGCCGAGGCCGGCCCGCTCGTCCTGGAGCTGCTGCCCGGCCCGGACGGGCTGACCGACGAAGAGGCCCGGGCCGTGACGGTCACCGCGTCCCTCCTCGGTGAACTGGAGCCCGAAGGCGCGCTCGGGGTGCTGCGGCGATTCCGGGAGCATCCCGATCTGGATGTACGCCAGCAACTGGCCCGTACCTGGGGCCGGTTCAACACCGAGGAGTACGCGACCGAGGTGCTGGATCAGCTGGACCGCCGTACGCTCCGCCTGACCTGCACCTCCGCCGAACAGTGCGCGGCACTGGCCCGGATGCGCCCGTGGCCGTGGCTGCGGTTGCAGGGCGCGCGGCGGGTCGACGAGTTCCTGGAAGCGGGAATGCCGGAAACGACGGTGTCGCTCATCCTGTCGGACATCTCCGACCTCACCGATCTGGGCGTGCTTCTGCCCTTCGGCGGGCTGCGCGCACTGTGGCTGGACGACTGCCCGGCCGCACACGGTCTGGAGCGGCTTTCCGTTCTGCCGCTCACGGTGCTCAGCTGCTCCCCCCTCGCCGATATCTCGGGACTGAGGTCTCTGCGGTCCCTCACCACGGTCGCCGTCAGCCAGCGGCTGCCGGGCTGGAACCTCACCGAAGCGCTGCCGGTCGACGCGGCACTGGAATACCTGGCCCTCGGCAGATCCAGTACCGACAGCACGGGATTACGCGGCCTGAGCCACTGGAGTGGGCTGCGCACATTGAGTCTCGGGCCGCTGACGACGGAACCGACGGTGGGCGACTGGCACGAAGTCGCGGAACTCCCCGCCCTGACGGACCTCCATCTGAACGGAAGGATCGTCCGGGAATACTCTCGCTCGCTCACCCGTATGCCGGAACTTCCCGGTATCGAGGCACTGGAGGTGCGGATGCTGGCCGGCGACGAGGATTTCTCCCCCCTGGTGTCCCGGCTGACGGGACTGCGTTCGGTGACCCTGTCGAGTCAGCCCGGGCATTTCCTCTCGGCCGCCCGCTGCCGGGAACTCTTCCCGCACGCCCACGTCACCGTGGAAGAAAGCTGAAGGGGGCCGGTGCTCGAAAGCACCGGCCCCCTTCGGTGGGAGCGTCGCGGACTTACGCGTCCTTGCTCAGGTTCGGACCGCCGCCGGCGGCCTGCTCGATCGGCGGAGCGTCCGGCAGGGCCGACTTCTCCTCGCCGCGGAAGGTGAAGGTCGCGTTCTCGCCCTCGCCCTCCGTGTCCACGACCACGATGTGGCCGGGGCGCAGCTCGCCGAAGAGGATCTTCTCGGAGAGGCTGTCCTCGATCTCGCGCTGGATCGTGCGGCGCAGCGGCCGGGCGCCCAGCACCGGGTCGTAGCCCCGCTTGGACAGCAGTTCCTTGGCGGACTGGGAGAGCTCGATGCCCATGTCCCGGTCCTTCAGGCGCTCGTCCACCTTGCTGATCATCAGGTCGACGATCCGCAGGATGTCCTCCTGCGTCAGCTGCGGGAAGACGACCACGTCGTCGACGCGGTTGAGGAACTCGGGCCGGAAGTGCTGCTTGAGCTCGTCCTGGACCTTGTTCTTCATGCGCTCGTAGTTGGACTTCGTGTCACCCGAGGCCGCGAAGCCCAGGTTGAAGCCCTTGGAGATGTCCCGGGTGCCGAGGTTGGTCGTCATGATGATGACCGTGTTCTTGAAGTCCACGACCCGGCCCTGGGAGTCGGTCAGGCGACCGTCCTCCAGGATCTGCAGCAGCGAGTTGAAGATGTCCGGGTGGGCCTTCTCGACCTCGTCGAACAGCACGACGGAGAACGGCTTGCGGCGCACCTTCTCGGTGAGCTGGCCGCCCTCTTCGTAGCCCACGTAGCCGGGGGGCGAACCGAAGAGACGCGAGACCGTGTGCTTCTCGCTGAACTCCGACATGTCGAGGGAGATCAGCGCGTCCTCGTCGCCGAAGAGGAACTCGGCGAGCGCCTTGGACAGCTCGGTCTTACCGACACCGGACGGGCCGGCGAAGATGAACGAGCCACCGGGGCGCTTCGGGTCCTTCAGACCGGCACGCGTACGGCGGATCGCCTTCGACAGCGCCTTGACGGCGTCGACCTGGCCGATGACCCGCTTGTGGAGCTCGTCCTCCATGCGCAGCAGGCGGGAGGACTCCTCCTCGGTCAGCTTGAAGACCGGGATGCCGGTGGCCGTGGCGAGGACCTCGGCGATCAGCTCGCCGTCGACCTCGGCGACGACGTCCATGTCGCCGGCCTTCCACTCCTTCTCGCGCTTGGCCTTGGCGGCCAGGAGCTGCTTCTCCTTGTCGCGCAGCGAGGCGGCCTTCTCGAAGTCCTGCGAGTCGATCGCGGACTCCTTGTCCCGGCGGACGCCGGCGATCTTCTCGTCGAACTCGCGGAGGTCCGGCGGCGCGGTCATCCGGCGGATGCGCATCCGGGAGCCGGCCTCGTCGATCAGGTCGATGGCCTTGTCCGGCAGGAAGCGGTCCGAGATGTAGCGGTCGGCCAGGGTGGCGGCCTGGACCAGCGCCTCGTCGGTGATGGAGACGCGGTGGTGCGCCTCGTACCGGTCGCGCAGGCCCTTGAGGATCTCGATGGTGTGCGGCAGGGACGGCTCGGCGACCTGGATGGGCTGGAAGCGGCGCTCCAGGGCGGCGTCCTTCTCCAGGTGCTTGCGGTACTCGTCCAGCGTGGTCGCACCGATGGTCTGGAGTTCACCGCGGGCCAGCATCGGCTTGAGGATGGAGGCCGCGTCGATGGCGCCCTCGGCGGCACCCGCACCGACCAGCGTGTGCAGCTCGTCGATGAACAGGATGATGTCGCCGCGGGTGCGGATCTCCTTGAGGACCTTCTTCAGGCGCTCCTCGAAGTCACCGCGGTAGCGGGAGCCGGCGACCAGGGCGCCGAGATCGAGCGTGTAGAGGTGCTTGTCCTTCAGCGTCTCGGGCACCTCGCCCTTGACGATGGCCTGGGCGAGGCCCTCCACGACGGCGGTCTTGCCGACGCCGGGCTCACCGATCAGCACCGGGTTGTTCTTGGTACGGCGGGACAGCACCTGCATGACCCGCTCGATCTCCTTCTCGCGCCCGATGACCGGGTCGAGCTTGGATTCACGGGCGGCCTGGGTGAGGTTCCGGCCGAACTGGTCCAGGACCAGGGAGGTCGAGGGGGTGCCCTCGGCCGGGCCGCCGGCGGTGGCGGTCTCCTTGCCCTGGTAACCGGAGAGCAGCTGGATGACCTGCTGCCGCACCCGGTTGAGGTCGGCACCCAGCTTGACCAGGACCTGGGCGGCGACGCCCTCGCCCTCACGGATCAGGCCGAGCAGGATGTGCTCCGTGCCGATGTAGTTGTGGCCCAGCTGAAGGGCCTCGCGGAGCGACAGCTCCAGGACCTTCTTGGCACGGGGGGTGAAGGGGATGTGCCCGGACGGGGCCTGCTGGCCCTGACCGATGATCTCCTCCACCTGCTGACGGACCGCCTCGAGCGAAATGCCGAGGCTCTCCAGGGCCTTAGCGGCGACACCTTCGCCCTCGTGGATGAGACCCAGGAGGATGTGCTCGGTGCCGATGTAGTTGTGGTTGAGCATCCGGGCTTCTTCCTGAGCCAGGACGACAACCCGCCGCGCGCGGTCGGTGAACCTCTCGAACATCGTTAATCGCTCCTCAGAGCGGTCAGGCAGTGGGGGGAACTTCCCCTCCCTGTCCTTCCGCAGCTTAGTCCCGCAAGCGGGGACCGCTCATTCCAACTGCCGACACCGTCCTTGGCCTCCTGACCCCGAACGCCGACATCTGCTCCAACCCGATGGTGCGAGACGATGTTCCCGCAGGCCAGGCAGTTACCCCACTCGCCACTACGCCGATGGCGAACGGGAAGCCGCCGCGCCCGCACGTCGCCCCCTCCCACTAGGCATGTCTTACCCGCAGGGACGGACACTCCATGCCGAAGGCACCGGTTCCCTCCGCTATGGGCGAACAACCTTGCGGCTCCCCCCGCCACCGGACGCCTCCGTTTTCGGCACGATGTGCGATCGGTGGGGCACTCAGCGTAACTTGCCGCCCTTCCCGCCGGTTGCACCCGGCATGGCTGGCACGGTCTCCACGACCTCCACGGTCCCCCTTCCCCGCCGCCCCGTCGAACCGGGAGCGCCCGGCGCGCGGGTGCGCGGGCCGGAGGGCCGGTGCGCGGTGCGGCGCTGGTACGAGGAGGAGCTGGGCTGGGCGACCGTGCCCGGGCCTCCGCCGGGGCTGCCGACCGGGCTGCGCTTCGACGTCCTGGACGTGCCGGCCGAGGCGGGCGCGCGGGCGCTGCGGCATTTGGCACCGGGGTCGCCGGTGGCCCTGCGGGGCGACCGCGTGCGGCTGCTGGTGGCCGCGGGCGGCGCGGAGGAGGTGCCGGGGCTGCTGGACTGGCTGGAGTGGAGCGCGGTGGCGCTCGATCTGCGGGTCCTGGGGGCGGGGGGCGTCATGGAGGCGCCGCTGCCGCCCGGCGGCCCGCCGCCGTCCGGGAGCCTGAAGGGGGCCGCCGTGTGGCTGCGGCCCCCTGGACCGGAAGGCGAGGCCGATGCCTCGCTGCCCGTGATGCCGGGCATGGGACGCGAGGGGAGCGCCCCGGATCTCGTACGGCTGGTGGACACGGTGGCGTTGTGGTGTCACCGGGTCCGGCTGCGGCGGGAATGCGGCGGGGTGCCTCTCTCGCCGTAGTGCCGTACTGATGGCCGTACCGATATTCGACCGATTCGGCTGATCAGCCGTTGGCCTTCTCGTATGCCTCGCGGATGGAGGCGGGGACACGGCCGCGGTCGTTGACCTCCAGGCCGTTCTCCTTGGCCCAGGCGCGGATCGCCGCGGTGTCCTGGTTGCCGTTGGAGGCGGCGCGCGCCTTTCCGCGTCCACCGGAGGCACGGCCACCGGTGCGACGACCACCCTTGACATAGGGGTCGAGAAGGCCGCGCAGCTTGTCCGCATTGGCGGTCGTGAGATCGATCTCGTACGTCTTGCCGTCCAGCGCGAACGTCACCGTCTCGTCCGCCTCGCCGCCGTCGAGGTCGTCGACAAGAAGGACCTGAACCTTCTGTGCCACCGGATTTCCTTTCATCGATAACGTTGAGGGTCAGGGTGCGCGCGTCCGCCCGTTTCGCCGCCCCTGTTATATGCAGTACTGCAGTACGTCGGAAAGCAAACCGCTTTTGCGGGAAAAACACAAACCCCTGGGAGAGGACTGAGGAGGGGGCACGGGCCGGAAAGATACGCGTTTCGGACATAGGGCACTGCGCATAGTCACCGGGCAAAGACGCTCAGAGATGCAGAAGCATCCGGCTGTTGCCCAAGGTGTTCGGTTTCACTCGTTCGAGTCCGAGGAACTCGGCGACGCCCTCGTCATAGGAACGCAGGAGCTCCGCGTAGACATCGGTGTCGACCGGTGTCTCACCGATCTCGACGAAGCCGTGCTTCCCGAAGAAGTCGACTTCGAAGGTCAGGCAGAATACCCGGCGAACACCGAGCCAACGCGCCGTGTGCAGCAACTTCTCCAGCAACTGATGGCCGACGCCCGCGCCCTTGAGGCCGGGCTTCACCGCGAGAGTGCGGACTTCCGCGAGGTCCTCCCACATGACGTGCAGCGCGCCGCAGCCGACGACCTCGGCGTTGTCGTCCCGTTCCGCGACCCAGAACTCCTGGATGTCCTCGTAAAGCGTGACCGTCGCTTTGTCGAGCAGGATGCGGCCCTGGACGTAGGCGTCGAGGAGGTGGCGCACGGCCGGCACATCGCCGGTCCTGGCCCGGCGGACCGTGATGGCTTTTGCGGAGACTTCGGGACGCTGCTCGGACATGAGCGGACGCTATCGCCCGGCGGCGTCCTCCGCCGAGCCGGGGTTCTCCCGTCGCTCCGCCGGCGCGGGCTTCGGTTCCGCGGCTTCGGGGGCTTGCCGGGTTTCCGGTCCCTGGACGATGCGTACGGCGTCCTGAAGGGCCTGGCGCTGTTCCTCGCTCATCATCCCGAAGAACGCGACGAGCGCGGCGGCGGGGTTGTCGCTCTGCGACCAGGCGTCGTTCATGAGAGCGGCGGCGTAGGCGGCGCGGGTGGAGACGGCCTCATATCGATAGGCCCGGCCTTCCGCCTCGCGGCGGACCCAGCCCTTCTGATGGAGATTGTCCAAAACCGTCATCACGGTGGTGTACGCGATGGTGCGTTCCTGCTGGAGGTCTTCCAGGACTTCTCGAACGGTCACCGGGCGGTTCCACTTCCACACCCGCGTCATGACCGCGTCTTCGAGTTCTCCCAAGGGGCGAGGCACAGCTCAGAACAATAGTGGGAGATCGGCGCAATAGCGTGCCGGACATGGCGAAACGTTACGAACATGGACAAAAAGGGTGGGCCGGGGGAAAGCGGGACCCTCCCCCGGCCCGCGGCGATCCCCCGGGTCCGCTCAGACGTCGGCCGCGGCGGACCCGCCGCGCGCCGCCTCCGCCCGCGCCATCGCGGCGTCGACGGCCGCGTCCTCCTTGGCCTTGGCCGCCCCGCCCTGGGTCTTCACGATCACCCGGACCACACCGATGAAGAACACGGCCATCACGACCGGGGGCACGAGCGCGGAGACATAGTCCATGGGACCAGAGTAGCCATGCCCTACCGGGCGAATCGGGCGGGGTGGGTCCGGGCGAGCCGGTGCAGGTCGCAGGCGTCCGGCTCCTCGGCGCGCCCTTTCCGCGTCAGCAGACCAGCTGGTGCGGCGGCGCCGGGGGCTTGCGGCGGGGGAAGACCTCGCCGGGGGTGGGGATGGGGCGCTTGGGAGTGGTGGCGGGGTCGGGGCGTTCGGCGGGGGCCGGCTTCGGGGCGGGCTTGGGGGGCTCCTTGTCGGCGTCCCCGACCGGTGGGCCGCGCCGCCCGCCAGGGCCAGCAGGCGGGTCCGCGCGGGCGGTACCGCCGGCGCCGGGACCCTGCGCGCGCCCTGGGCGAACCGGGCCCGTACGTCCTGTTCCGCCAGCGTCCGGCAGCGTTCGAGGAGTGCCGCGGCCCTCGGGTTCCCGCGCAGCGCCCGCAGCGCCGCGAGGTCGTCCGGCACCGGCCGGTACGCGGCGCCCAGCGCCTCCTCCAGAAGGGCGAAGTAGCCGGCCGCGGTTCCGGGCAGCGCGGCCCGGTAGCGGTCCAGATCGGCCAGGAGGAAGGCGCGCAGTCTCACCCCCTCGTGGATCGCCTCGTCGAGCGACTCGGCGAGCCGGAGGCAGTCCTGGACGTCCTCGGCGGACGTGCGGCCGGGGTGAAGGGCGAGGGCGAGGGCGCGGCGGAGCACACGCAGCTCCTCCGCGCCGAACGCCATGCCGCCGCGGGATCCGTATGGCGTGGGCATGCGGCGACGCTACCGCTAATCGGACAAAAGTGACACAACGGGATGATGTGTCGCGGGGGTTTCCCTCTAAAGCCTCGGCGGGACCGGGGCTTCAGAGGGGAGGATCAGAGCCGCGACACGTTCCGCTCGTACACCAGCCGCAGCCCGATCAACGTCAGCCACGGCTGGTGCTCGTCGATCACCGACGCCTCGCCGAGCACCATCGGCGCGAGGCCGCCCGTCGCGATCACCGTCACGTCGTCCGGGTCGTCCGCCAGCTCGCGCGCCATCCGGCCCACCACCCCGTCGACCTGGCCGGCGAAGCCGTACACGATGCCCGCCTGCATGGCCTCGACCGTGTTCTTGCCGATCACGCTGCGCGGCCGGGCGACCTCGATCTTGCGCAGCTGGGCGCCCTTGACGCCCAGCGCGTCCACGGAGATCTCGATGCCGGGCGCGATGACCCCGCCCACGTACTCGCCGCGCGCGGAGATCGCGTCGAAGGTGGTCGCCGTACCGAAGTCGACCACGATCGCCGGACCGCCGTACATGTCCACCGCCGCGACCGAGTTGACGATGCGGTCGGCGCCGACCTCCTTGGGGTTGTCGGTGAGGATGGGCACGCCGGTCTTGACGCCCGGCTCGACCAGGACCGCGGGGACGTCGCCGTAGTAGCGCCGGCTGACCTCGCGCAGCTCGTGCAGGACCGACGGGACGGTGGCGCAGATCGCTATCCCGTCGATGCCGTCGCCCAGTTCGTCGCCGAGCAGCGGATGCATGCCCATCAGGCCCCGGAGCAGCACCGCCAGCTCGTCGGCGGTGCGCCGGGCGTCGGTGGAGATGCGCCAGTGCTCCACGATGTCCTCGCCGTCGAACAGGCCGAGGACGGTTTGCGTGTTGCCGACGTCGATCGTGAGCAGCATGGCCGTTACTCCGCCTCCCGCAGGTCCAGGCCGATGTCCAGGATCGGCGAGGAGTGGGTGAGCGCGCCGACGGCGAGGAAGTCGACGCCCGTGTCGGCGTAGCCGCGCGCGGTCGCGAGCGTCAGGCGCCCCGACGCCTCCAGGAGCGCCCGCCCGCCGACGATGCCGACGGCCTCCGCGCACTCGCCGGGCGTGAAGTTGTCCAGCAGGATCAGGTCGGCGCCCGCGTCCACGACCTCGCGCAGCTGGTGCAGCGTGTCGACCTCGACCTCGATCGGCACCTCGGGGAAGGACTCCCGTACGGCCTTGAACGCCTCGGCGACGCCGCCCGCGGCGACCACGTGGTTGTCCTTGACGAGGGCCGCGTCCGACAGGGACATGCGGTGGTTGACGCCGCCGCCCGCGCGGACCGCGAACTTCTCCAGGGCGCGCAGGCCCGGGGTCGTCTTGCGGGTGTCGCGGACCTTGGCCTTGGTGCCCTCCAGGACGTCCGCCCAGGCGCGCGTGGCGGTCGCGATGCCGGACAGCCGGCACAGCAGGTTCAGCGCGCTGCGCTCGGCGGTGAGCAGGTCGCGGGTGCGGGTGGTGACGGACAGCAGCTTCTGCCCGGCCTCGACCCGGTCGCCGTCCTCCACGTGCCGTTCGACCTCGAACTCGTCCGTGCAGACCACGGAGAGCACGGCCTCGGCGACGCGCAGCCCGGCCACGACGCCCGCCTCGCGCGCGGTGAAGTCACCGGTGGCCACGGCCTCCTCGGAGATGGTCGCGACCGTGGTCACGTCCACCCCGCCGGCCAGGTCCTCCTGGATCGCCACGGTGGCGATGTCCTCGACCTCGATCGGGTCGAGCCCGTCCGCGGCCAGCAGCTCGGCGAGCACGGGGTCGAGCCCGCACTCCAGGTACTCCTCGTCGTGCTCCGCGCCGCAGCCGCAGCCGTCGCCGCAGCCGCCGGTCGTCACGAGGGGAAGGTCGTCGGTGCTCACGTCTGTCACTGCTCCTGTGGCGCTGGGTATGACCGGGTAGGGGGGAAGTCTGCGGTGTCGGTGGGGCGCACCGCCAGCGAACGGTCCGGATCGAGCGTGACGACGATATGGCGCCGCCAGTGGGCGTCGTCGCGCTCGGCGTGGTCCAGGCGCCAGTGGCAGCCGCGGGTCTCCTCGCGCAGCCGGGCGGCGGCGACCAGGACGCGGGCCACGCACAGGAGGTTGGTGGCCTCCCAGGTGTCCACGCCGGGCTCGGCGGTCTTGCCGTGCACGTCCAGGGCGTCCCGGGCGTCCGTGTGCAGCTTCTGGAGCTGCTCGGCGGCCCCGGCGAGGGACTCCGCGCCGCGCAGCACGCCCGCGCCCTCGGTCATGATCCGCTGGATGGCGAACCGGGACTCGGGGGCGAGCAGCGGGTGCGCCGGCCTGTCGGGGTACGGGACCGGCTCGGGCACCCGCGCGTGCAGCCCGTCCGCGGCGCGCTCGGCGGCGATGTCCGCGGCGATCCGCTCGGCGTAGACCAGGCCCTCCAGGAGGGAGTTGGAGGCGAGGCGGTTGGCGCCGTGCACGCCGGTGCAGGCGCACTCGCCGCTCGCGTACAGGCCCGGCACGGTGGTGCGGCCGTGGTCGTCGGTGCGCACACCCCCGGAGGCGTAGTGGGCGGCCGGGGCGACCGGGATGGGCTCGGTGACCGGGTCGATGCCGTTGGCCCGGCAGGCGGCCAGGATGGTCGGGAAGCGGTGCTCCCACATGTCGGCGCCGAAGTGGCGGGCGTCGAGGAACATGTGCTCGGCGTCCTGCTCCAGCATCCGCCGCGTGATGGCCTTGGCGACGATGTCCCGGGGCGCCAGCTCGGCCAGTTCGTGCTGACCGGCCATGAAGCGCACGCCGTCGGCGTCGACCAGGTAGGCGCCCTCGCCGCGCACCGCCTCGGAGACCAGCGGCTGCTGGCCCTCCGCGTCGGTGCCGAGGAACAGCACGGTCGGGTGGAACTGCACGAACTCCAGGTCGCTGACCTCGGCGCCCGCGCGCAGCGCGAGGGCCACACCGTCGCCGGTGGACACGGACGGGTTGGTGGTCGCGGCGAACACCTGGCCCATGCCGCCGGTGGCGAGGACCACCGCGGGGGCGTGCACGGCGCCCACGCCGTCGTGCTGGCCCTCGCCCATGACATGCAGGGTGACGCCGGCCGTGCGGCCCTCGGCGTCCGTGAGCAGGTCCAGGACCAGCGCGTTCTCGATGGTGCGCAGGCCGCGCGCGCGGACCGCCTCGACCAGCGCGCGGGAGATCTCGGCGCCGGTGGCGTCGCCGCCCGCGTGCGCGATCCGGCGCCGGTGGTGGCCGCCCTCGCGGGTGAGCGCGAGGCCGCCCTCGGAGGACTCGTCGAAGTGCGCGCCGGTCTCGATGAGCCGTCGTACCGCGCCCGGGCCCTCGGTGACCAGCAGGCGTACGGCCGACTCGTCGCACAGGCCGACGCCCGCCACCAGCGTGTCGTCCAGGTGCTGTTCGGGAGTGTCGCCCTCGCCGAGGGCGGCCGCGATGCCGCCCTGGGCCCAGCGGGTGGAGCCGTCGTCCAGGCGGGCCTTGGTGACGACGACCGTGGTCAGCCCGGCGGCCTCGCAGCGCAGGGCGGCGGTCAGCCCGGCCACGCCGGAGCCGACGACGACGACGTCCGCGGCGATGGCCCAGCCGGGGGCGGGCGCGTGCAGTCGTATACCGGTGCTGGTCACGAGGCGGCTCCGAGGGTGCCGAAGGTGAGGGGGAGGTTGTCGATCAGCCGGGTGGCGCCGACCCGGGCCGCGACGGCGAGCACGGCCTCGCCGGTGAAGTCGTCGCCGATCTCGGTGAAGTCGGACGGGTCGACCAGGGCGAGGTAGTCCAGTTCGAGCGGCGGGTCGTAGCGGGACGCCTCGTCCAGGGCCTGGCGGGCGGCGGCGCGGACGGCGGCCGGACCGCCCGGGGCGGCGATGGCCACCGCGTGCGCGTCGGCGGCCGCGCGGGACTCCCCTATCGCGCTCAGCGCCTCGGCGCGCGCCTGGGTGGCGGGCACTTCGAGGGCCCGCGCGCGCAGCGCCTCCTGCGCGGCGTGCCGGTCGCAGCCCGCGAACAGCGCGCGGGAGAGCGCGAGGGCGGTACGGCGCTCGTCGGCCGACAGGAAGCGGTTGCGGCTGGACAGCGCGAGGCCGTCCTCCTCGCGCACGGTCGGCACGCCGACGATCTCGATGCCGAAGTTCAGGTCCCGCACCATGCGCCGGATCAGGGCGAGCTGCTGGGCGTCCTTCTGGCCGTAGAGGGCGACGTCGGGGCGGGTGAGGTGGAGCAGCTTGGCGACGACGGTCAGCATGCCGTCGAAGTGGCCCGGGCGGGAGGAGCCCTCCAGGCGCTCGCCCATCGGGCCCGCGGTGACACGGACCTGGGGGTCGCCGCCGGGGTAGACCTCGTCCACGGAGGGCGCGAACACGGCGTCGGCACCGGCCTGTTCGGCGATCTTCAGATCGGCTTCCAGGGTGCGCGGGTAGCGGTCCAGGTCCTCGCCCGCACCGAACTGGAGCGGGTTGACGAAGACGGTGACGACGACCTCGCCGTCCGGGCCCGCGATCTCGCGCGCACCGCGGATGAGGGTGGCGTGACCCTCGTGCAGGGCGCCCATGGTCATCACGACGGCACGGCGGCCCTCGCGGGTGCGGGCGTGCAGCTCCTGGGCGGTGTGGAGCAGGGCGGTGGTCATCGGTCGTTCCCCTCGGTGCCGGTCGGGCCGTCGGTGCCGTCGTGGTCGTCGCTCTCGGTGCTGTCCGTGGTGTCCGTGCTGTCCGTGCTGTCCGTGCTGTCCGTGCTGTCCGTGCCTCGTGCGGCGCTGTCCGTGCCCGGTGCGCCCGCGGCCGTGCCGTCGGCCAGCGCGTCGAGCAGGTCCTCGGCGAGTTCGGGCTTGAGCAGGCCGTGCGCGAGGGCGCGGTCGGCGGTGGCGCGGGCCATCGCGACGTACCCCGCGACGGCCGCCGGGGCGTGCCTGCGCAGCTCGACGAGGTGCGCGGCGACGGTGCCCGCGTCCCCGCGCGCGACCGGCCCGGTCAGGGCCGCGTCCCCGGAGCGCAGGGCGTTGTCCAGGGCGGCGCCGAGCAGCGGGCCGAGCATCCGGTCGGGGGCCTCGACGCCGGCCGTGCGCAGCAGCTCCATGGCCTGCGCCACCAGGGTGACCAGGTGGTTGGCGCCGAGCGCGAGGGCCGCGTGGTAGAGCGGGCGGTTCTCCTCGCTGATCCACTCCGGCTCGCCGCCCATCTCGATCACCAGGGCCTGGGCGGCGAGGCGCAGTTCCTCGGGCGCGGTGACGCCGAAGGAGCAGCCCGCCAGGCGCTGCACGTCGACGGGGGTGCCGGTGAAGGTCATCGCGGGGTGCAGGGCGAGCGGCAGGGCGCCGGCCCGCAGGGCGGGGTCGAGGACCTTGGCGCCGTACCGTCCCGAGGTGTGCACGAGCAGCTGCCCGGGCCGTACGGCACCGGTCTCGGCGAGGCCGGTGACCAGGGCGGGCAGCACGTCGTCGGGGACGGTGAGCAGCACCAGGTCGGCGCGCTGGAGGACCTCGGCGGGCGGCACCAGGGGCACGCCCGGGAGCAGGGCCTCGGCGCGCCTGCGGGAGGCGTCGGAGACACCGGAGACGGCCACCGGACGGTGCCCGGCGAGCTGGAGGGACGCGGCCAGCGCGGGGCCCACCCGGCCGGCGCCCACGACGCCGACGGTGAGCCGCGCGGGGCGGTCCCGGTGGTCTTGCTGGTGGACTGTGCTCACGCTACGGCGGCCTTCCCGTTCCAGTCCGCTTCGGGTACCGGACGATGTACCGGACGATTTCTCGTCATGTTAACGCTATCTCGGTCCGGCGCCGACCGGTTGTCCACAGGCTGTGGGTTTTGACACGCCCGGGCCGGGCCGCGGAATTCCCGGTGCCCCGAGCGGCCCCGGCGCGGCATGATCCCGGGCATGACCGAGACATCTGGGCAGGACACGGAACCCACCACCGAGGAGCGGACGGAGCCTACGGCCAGGGAGCGGTGGGCGGCGGTACGGCGGCAGGGCGCGCGCCGGCTGAGCCACGCGCCCGCGGGCGACTCGCTGCGCGCACGCCTCGCGGACCTGGCGGAGGCGGGGGCGGGGGTCTACGACCTGGACGAGCCCGCCGACATCTACGGCAACCGGATCGTCGCCGGCCTGGAGGAGCGGGTCGCCGCGCTGCTGGGCACGGAGGACGCCGCGTTCTTCCCGTCGGGCACGATGGCCCAGCAGGTGGCGCTGCGCTGCTGGGCGGCCCGCACCGGCAACCCGGCGGTGGCCCTGCACCCCCTCGCCCACCCCGAGGTGCACGAACGCGACGCCCTCAGCCAGGTCAGCGGGCTGCGCCCGGTGCATGTCGGCAGCGGCATCGACCAGCCGACGGCCGCGGAGATACGCGACCTGGCGGAGCCCGTCGGCGCGCTGATGCTCGAACTGCCGCTCCGGGACGCCGGGTTCGTGCTGCCCACATGGCAGGAGCTGACCGCACTGGTCGAGGCGGCACGGGAGCGGGACGCGGTGGTGCACTTCGACGGCGCGCGTCTGTGGGAGTGCGCCGAGCACTTCGGGCGCCCGCTGGCGGAGATCGCGGGCCTGGCCGACAGCGTCTACGTGTCGTTCTACAAGTCCCTCGACGGCCTCGGCGGCGCCGCGCTCGCCGGGCCGCGCACGCTCGTCGAGGAGGCGCGGACCTGGCGGCACCGCTACGGCGGGCAGATCTTCCAGCAGTTCCCGACCGCGCTGTCCGCGCTGATCGGCCTGGAGCGCGAACTGCCCCGGCTGCCCGAGTACGTCCGGCACGCGCGCGTGGTCGCCGCCGCGCTGCGCGAGGGGTTCGCCGAGGCGGGTCTGCCCTGGGCGCGGGTGCATCCGGAGGTGCCGCACACCCACGAGTTCCAGCTCTGGCTGCCGTACGAGCCCGAGGTGGTGGCCGAAGCGGCGCTGCGGCAGGCCGAGGAGACCTCGGTGGCCCTCTTCCCCGGCCACTGGTCGGGCGACGCGGGCCCCGGCATGGCCCGCACGGAGGTGTCCGTGCGGGCGCCCGGCCTGGAGTGGACGGCGGAGGAAGTGCGGGCCGCCGTACGGGACTTCGTACGGCGGCTGCCGGGACGGGGCTGAGGGTGCCGGGGACGGGTCGGGGCCGGGGACGGGCCGGGGACGGGTCGGGGCCGGGGACGGGTCGGGGCCGAGGGCGGGTCGGGGCCGGGCGGCCGCGGCTCAGCGGCCGCCGCCGGCCCGCACCAGGCCGGTCTCGTAGGCCAGCACCACCACCTGCACCCGGTCCCGCAGGCCCAGCTTGGTGAGGATGCGGCCCACATGGGTCTTCACGGTCGCCTCGGACAGCACCAGCCGGGCCGCGATCTCCCCGTTGGACAGGCCCTGCGCGACCAGCACCATCACCTCGCGCTCCCGCTCGGTGAGCCGCTCCAGCTCCTTGTGCTTGGGGTCCCGGTTGCCGGAGGGCAGCATCGGCGCGAACCGGTCCAGCAGGCGGCGCGTGGTGGAGGGCGCCACCACCGCGTCGCCGCTGTGCACGGCGCGGATGGCCGCGAGCAGCTCACCGGGCGGCACGTCCTTGAGCATGAAGCCGGACGCGCCCGCCTTCAGCCCGGAGAAGGCGTACTCGTCCAGGTCGAACGTGGTCAGGATCAGCACCTTGGGCGGGTCCGCCTGCTCGCAGATGCGCCGGGTGGCCTCCACGCCGTCGAGCTTGGGCATACGGACGTCCATCAGGACGACGTCGACCGCGGTGGAGCGCAGCGCCTCCAGGGCCTCGACGCCGTCCCCCGCCTCGGCGACGACCTCCATGTCCGGCTGGGCGGCGAGCACCATCCCGAACCCGGTGCGCAGCAGCACCTGGTCGTCGACGAGCATCACGCGGATCGTCATCGGGGTCCTTCTTCCATCCGTCTTCGGTGACTCAGTGCGCCGGTTTGAGCGGCAGAAGGGCGCTGATACGGAACCCTCCGCCGGGACGCGGCCCGGCGTCCAGGGTGCCGCCGACCATGCCGACGCGCTCGCGCATCCCGATCAGGCCGTGCCCCCGGCCGTCGGCGCCGCCCTCCTCGTACAGCTCCTGCGGGGCGCCCTTGCCGTCGTCCTCCACGAGGAGGCCGAGACCGTCGTCGAAGTAGACCAGACGGACGCTCGCGCCCGCCTTCGGGCCGCCGTGCTTGCGGGTGTTGGTGAGCGCCTCCTGCACGATCCGGTACGCGGTCAGCTCCACCCCGCTGGGCAGCGGGCGCGGGGTGCCCTCCACCGCGAAGTCGACGGGGAGGCCGGAGCGGCGGCACTGCTCGATCAGCTCGTCGATCTGCTCGACATCGGGCTGCGGGACGTACTCCCCGCTCTCCTGGTGCTCCCCGGTGCGCAGCACGCCCAGCAGGCGGCGCATCTCGGCGAGGGCCTGCCGGCCGGTCGAGGAGATCGTCTCCAGGGCCTTCCTGGCCTGGTCGGGGGCGGCGTCCAGGACGTAGGCGGCGCCGTCGGCCTGGACCACCATCACGGACACGTTGTGCGCGACGACGTCGTGCAGTTCGCGGGCGATCCGGGCGCGCTCGGCGGCGACCGCGACCTTCGACTGCGCCTCGCGCTCCTTCTCCAGGCGGGCCGCGCGCTCCTCCAGCTGGGCGAAGTAGGCGCGCCGGGTGCGCATCGAGTCGCCGAGCACCCAGGCGAGCGAGAACGGCACGGTCTGGAAGACCACGATGGCGACCTGTCCGAGGAAGCTTGAGTGCTGCGCCGGCCAGCGCAGCTGCGCCATGGACGCGGCGCAGAAACTGGCGACCAGGGCGAGCCGGGAGGCCCAGCCCGCGCCCATGGTGGCGACCGTGTAGGTGATCACCAGCAGGGCGAAGTCGGCGACGGTCGTCTCCACGTCCAGCACCAGCTGGGCGAGGCCGGTGGCGAGCGCGAGCAGCAGCATCTGCTCCGGGAGCCGGCGGCGCAGCGCGACGACGACGCACAGGACGGCGGAGACCACGACGGGCGCGGCGAGCGATCCCCGGTGGTCGGGCGCCCCCTGGAGATTGACCTCGCTCAGCGTCGACAGCCCGAACAGGACGACGGCCCAGAAGGAGTCGACCCCGGTCGGGTGGCGGCGGAGGAAGTCGTAGAGGCGCTGCACGTAACCCAGCGTAGGGAAACGGAATGCCCGACCGGGTCAACCGGAGGGCCGATCCGGGCCCGGCGCGCGTACTCCCCAAGGTGGAGGTGATGATCATCTTCTGGCCTACTCTGGTGCGGTGACGCAGGAGACACCGGGGCAGCGGCGGGAGGCGCCCGGGAGCCCGCGCGGCTGGCGGGCGGCGGCCGAGGAGGCCCTGTACGGCCCCGCCGGCTTCTACCGGCGCCCGGAGGGCCCCGCCGGGCACTTCCGTACGTCCGTGCACGCCTCGCGGCTGTTCGCGGGGGCCGTGGCGGAACTGCTCCAGCGGGTCGACACGGCGCTGGGACGGCCCGCGGCGCTGGACTTCGTGGACATGGCGGCCGGGCGGGGCGAACTGGTCGCCGGGGTGCTCGCCGCCCTGCCGCGCGAGGTGGCGGCGCGCGTGCGGCCGTACGCCGTGGAGATCGCGGGCCGCCCCGCGGGCCTGGACGAACGCGTCCGCTGGTGTGCCGGGCCCCCGGCGGAGATCACCGGGCTGCTGTTCGCCAACGAGTGGCTGGACAACGTGCCCGTGGACGTGGCCGAGACGGACCCCGCCGGGGTGCCCCGGTACGTGCTCGTCGGCGACGACGGCACCGAGCGCCTCGGCGCCCCGGTGACCGGCGCGGACGCGGACTGGCTGGCGCGCTGGTGGCCGCTGGGCGCCGAGGAGGGCACCAGGGCGGAGATCGGGCTGCCCCGGGACCGGGCGTGGGCGGCGGTCACGGGCCGGGTGGCGCGCGGGCTCGCGGTGGCCGTGGACTACGCCCACACCGCCGGGGCGCGCCCCCCGTTCGGCACACTCACCGGCTTCCGCGCGGGCCGCGAGACGACGCCCGTACCGGACGGGAGCTGCGACCTCACGGCCCATGTCGCCCTGGACGCGTGCGCGGCGGCGGACGAACATCCGGCCCCCGCGCGCCTGCTGACCCAGCGCGCCGCCCTGCACGCCCTCGGCCTCACCGGCGGGCGCCCCCCGCTCGCGCTCGCCTCCAGCGATCCCGCCGCCTATGTGCGCGCCCTGGCGAGCGCCGGGGAGGCCGCCGAACTCACCGCCCGGGGCGGCCTCGGCGACTTCGGCTGGCTGCTCCGGGCGGTGGAGATCGCGGACCCGCTGGCCTGAATGGGCCGCTGCCGCCCGTCCGCTGCTTGTCGACTACTTGTCGACTACTTGTCGACTACTTGTCGACTACTTGTCGATGTCGCCGACCACGAAGAACATCGAGCCCAGGATCGCCACCATGTCCGCCACCAGCGTCCCGGGCAGCAGCTCGGTCAGCACCTGGATGTTGTTGTACGACGCCGAGCGCAGCTTGAGCCGGTACGGGGTCTTCTCGCCCTTGCTGACCAGGTAGTACCCGTTGATGCCGAGCGGGTTCTCGGTCCAGGCGTACGTATGGCCCTCGGGCGCCTTCAGCACCTTCGGCAGCCGCTGGTTGATCGGCCCGGGCGCCAGCTCGGCGATCCGGTCCAGGCAGGCGTCCGCGAGCTCCAGCGCGTTGTGCGTCTGCGCCAGCAGCACCTCGAAGCGGGCCAGGCAGTCGCCCTCGCTCCGGGTGACGACCTTCAGCGTGTCCTGGAGCTCGCCGTACGCCAGGTAGGGCTCGTCGCGGCGCAGGTCGAAGTCGACGCCCGAGCCGCGCGCGATGGGCCCGCTCACCCCGTAGGCGTGCACCGCCTCGGGGGCGAGCGCGCCGACCCCGCGCGTGCGCCCCCGGAAGATCTCGTTGCCGAGCACCAGGTCGTCGAAGACGTCCATGCGCGAGCGCACCGCCGCGACGGCGGCACAGGCGCGGGCCGTCCACCCGGCCGGCAGGTCCTCCTTGAGGCCGCCGACGCGGTTGAACATGTAGTGCATGCGCCCGCCGGAGACCTCCTCCATGACGTTCTGGAGCACCTCGCGCTCGCGGAACGCGTAGAACACCGGGGTGATCCCGCCCAGTTCCAGCGGGTAGGAGCCGAGGAACATCAGGTGGTTGAGCACCCGGTTCAGCTCCGCGAGCAGGGTGCGCGTCCACACCGCGCGCTCCGGGACCTCCATGCCGAGCATCCGCTCCACGGCGAGGACCACGCCCAGCTCGTTCGAGAACGCCGACAGCCAGTCGTGGCGGTTGGCCAGCATGATGATCTGCCGGTAGTCCCGCGCCTCGAAGAGTTTCTCGGCACCGCGGTGCATATAGCCGATCACCGGCTCGGCCCGCACGATGCGCTCACCGTCCAGCACCAGCCTGAGCCGCAGCACGCCGTGCGTGGACGGGTGCTGGGGACCGATGTTGAGCACCATGTCGGTGCTCTCCGCGGCACCGCCGATCCCGACCGTGGTCTGCGTCGTAGGACTCATGCCCCCCAGTTTCCCCCATGCCGGGACGCGCGAAGGCCCGGCTCCCCTGGGCGGGGGCCGGGCCTACGCGGGACGTGCCGTCGTCAGGAGGCCGCGCTGCGCAGCCCCTGGACGTCGATCACCTCGGTCTCGTCGTGCGCCGTCAGGTCGATGACCTGGCCGACACCACGCGCGCTGTCGTCGGCGGGCTTGAACTCCGCCTCCGCCTCGGCCTTGTGCACGGCCAGCGCCTCCTGGCCGACGACATCGGCCAGGTCCTCGTTCTGCACGGCGTCCAGCGCGGCCTTCGGCGTCGCCTTCTGCGTGCCGAAGAAGTCGAAACCACCCCCGGTCAGCGGGCGCCGCGCGGGCGTGGCCGGTACGACGGCCACGGCGGTCGGCACGGTGAAGTGCCCGGCGGAGGCCCGGCCCACGGGGGCCTCGGTGGTCTCGGTGGTCTCAGAGTTCTCAGAGGTCTCCGGGGTCTCGCCGGTCTCCGGGGTCTCGCCGGTCTCCGGGGTCTCGCCGGTCTCCGGGGATGATCCGGTGGGCTCCGGCGTGGCGGACTCGTCGGCCGCGGCGGACTCGGTGGCCGTCGTATGCCCGTCGGCCGCCGGCGACCGGTCCCGCGCCGCCGTCCCACCGACCGGCACGTCCCCGGCGCCCTCGGCGTTGTCGAAGCCCTCGGCACCCGAGGCACCTTCGGTCGCCGGCGCGGCCCCGTCCTGCGGCGCCGCCTCGGTCCTCGCCTCGTCCCGCCCGGCTATGTCTCCCTCGGCGCCGTCCCCTTTGGCACCGGCCTCGTCCTCGCCCGCCGTCCCGGACTCGGACACGGGCTCGGACCCGGAGGTGGTGGCGGTGACGGTGGCGGCGCCGGTGCTCCCCGCGGCATCCCGGTCGAACGCGGCGAGCGCCCGCAGCGCCTGCCCGTACAGCTTGGCGCCCTCGGCGGAGAAGACGTCGTACGCCTTCTCCGTCTCCTTGTCCCCGGCGGTGGCCTGCTCGGCGCTCCGCGCGGGCGGCAGCGCCGGGGAGGCCGCGCGGGACGGCAGCGAGGGCGCCGTACGCCCGGCCGGCTCCAGCGCGGGCGCGCCCGACTCGATCTCCAGCAGGCGGCGCCCCTCCAGGGCGCTGGCACGCTCGGTCTCCGCGGTGGCGTAGCGGCGCAGCAGGGCGGCGTGCTCATTGCGCAGGCCCGCCAGTTCGGCGCGCTTGGCGCGCAGCCGCTGCTCCAGCTTGCCGCGCAGTTCGCGCGACTCCTCCAGGTCGGCCTCCAGCTCGGCGACCCGTTCCTCGAAGCGCCATTCGTCACCGGCGCGGGCGCGGGTGAGGTCGGCGACCTGTTTGCCCGCGTGGATGTCCCAGCGGCGCATCACGAACGCACCGGCGAGGGCGGTCGCCGCGGCGGCCCCGGCCAGCGCGCGCACGACCGCGGCCTCGGAGAACACCCAGGGGCCCAGCGCGCACACGACGGAGACGCCGGCGATCGCGGAGGGAGGCAACAGCCGGTGCAGAGGCGGGGAATGGCGGTGGCGTCCACGTGGCATGGCCAGAAACTTACCGCGCGTAGGCGACCGATGGGCCCCCGCCCCGCAAAAACACGGCCATACGGCGTGCCTCACAGGGCGTCAGGACCGAGGCGTTCAGTGGGAGACGAGCCGGGCGCCGAGCCACTGCAACGCCGCCGGGATCTCCCGGCGCCAGGTGTTGAAGTTGTGACCGCCGCTCGGGAGGATGATCGAAGAAATCCTGGTCACGTTCGTTTCCTGCACGTTCTTGATGAACCGAAGCGTGTCCTTGTAGTTGTGCTCACCAATTTTGCTGCTGGTGACGAGCAGTGACGTTTCGGGGGCCGCCTGGTGCTTGAGCACCCAGAAGAGGTTGGCACGATTGCGCAGGTTCTTGTCACCGTGGAACAGGTCACCGGTGGTCGGGTCGATCGGCGCCTTGTAGTACGGCGACAGGCCCACGGCGGCGCCGTACGACTTCGGGTGGTGCATGGCGATCTTCAGCGCGCAGTACCCGCCGGTCGAGTCGCCGATGATGCCCCAGCTCGCGGGCGTGGGGTCCACCCGGTAGCGGCTCATCACCGACTCGCGCAGGTCCTTGGCGAAGAACGTCTCGGTCTTCGGGCCCCCGGGCACGTCCACGCACTCGGTGTCCCGCGGCGGCGCCACGGACGGGCGCAGCATCACCAGGATCATCGGCTGCATCTTGCCGCCCTTGACGAGGCGTTGCGCCGTGCTCGGGTAGTTCAGCTTGTCGACCAGCGCCTGCGCGGTGCCGGGGTAGCCGGTCAGGACGACCGAGACCGGGAACTTGCGGTCGCGCTGGCCCGGCTGGAAGTACTCCGGCGGCAGGTACACGAACGCCGGCGCGGCGATCCTCGTCGAACGGCCCAGGATGTCGATCTTCTGCACCTGCCCGGCCACCTGCGGCAGCCCGCTGCTCACCCCGGGCACCCGCGAGGCGGAGACCACCCGGATCGGGCTGCCGGCGCCGTCCGCTATGTGGTCGACGACCACGCCCTGGCCGTCCTCCTGGCCGAACAGGTCCGCCCAGGTGGAGTAGAAACCGAATGCCTGGTTGGCGGCGAGGCCCACCGAGGCGAAGACCGCGACCTGGGTGGCGAGCAGCAGCCCGACCCGTCCGCCGATGGTCCGCCAGTGCTGCCGGGCCAGGCGCGGCCACAGCCACACCGTGCCCGCGAACAGCGCCACGGCGAGCACGATCGCCAGCAGCAGCACCTTGTTGCTCGTGAGACCCATGGACTGTTCCTGCCTGCGCTCTAGGCCCGTGCGCCCCCACGCCTCGTGGCGTGGGTTTGCCCGGAGCTTTCCTCGGCCTTTGGCCCGACTTTCCGGTGGGGAGTGAACCTCTCTCCCCAAGACACCGTCCTAGAGGGCGCAATGTCACCGGATGCCCGATCGGGCCCGGGTTCAAGGTCTCTCGCAGAACTACGGGATGCGATGTCTGTCAGGATAGATGGGGAAATGTCGGGCGGGGTTCCGGGCCGATCAAGCCGGGCGCGGCGCATACTGCGCGGCCCGCGCCCCGAGGCCGTACCCGGCCTGGTCGGCAGGGCGGTCGCCCTCGTCGGGCTCCTGGACATCGCCGCCGGGGTCTTCCCGCGCTTCCGGCACAGCCGTATGCACGCCATCGCCGAGGTGCTGCCCGGGTCCTTCGGGCCCTTCGCGGCGGCACTCTCGCTGAGCGCCGGTGTGCTGCTGCTGCTGCTCGCGCACGGACTCCGGCGGCGCAAGCGCCGGGCATGGCGCGCCGCGGTCGCGCTCCTGCCGGCCGGTGCGGTGGCCCAACTGGCCTACCGGCACTCGCTGATCGGCCTGCTGATCACGATCCTGCTGCTGGTGCCGCTGGTGTGGCACCGCCGGGAGTTCGCGGCCCTGCCCGACCCGCGCAGCCGCTGGCGCGCGCTCGCCAACTTCGTTCTGATGAGCGCCGGTTCGCTGATCCTCGGGCTGGTCATCGTCAGCGTCCACCCGCACCGCACGCTGGGCGACCCGAGCCTGGCCGACCGGCTCACCCATGTCGTCTACGGCCTGTTCGGCTTCGAGGGCCCGGTCGACTACCAGGGCGCGACCTCCTGGACCGTCGCCTTCTCGCTCGGCGCCCTCGGCTGGCTCACCGCCGTCACCACCATCTACCTGGCCTTCCGCCCCGAGCACCCGGCCGCCCGCCTCACCGCGGACGACGAGGTGAAACTGCGGGAGCTGCTGGTCAAGCACGGCCGCCGCGACTCCCTCGGCCACTTCGCGCTGCGCCGCGACAAGGCGGTCGTCTTCTCGCCCAGCGGCAAGGCGGCGGTCACCTACCGCGTCATCTCCGGTGTGATGCTCGCCAGCGGCGACCCCATCGGCGACGTCGAGGCATGGCCGGGCGCCATCGAGCGCTTCATGGACGAGGCCAAGGCGCACTCCTGGACCCCCGCGGTCGTGGGCTGCTCGGAGACCGGCGGCGAGGTGTGGACCCGCGAGACCGGCCTGGACGCCCTGGAACTGGGCGACGAGGCGGTGGTGGACGTCGCGGATTTCTCGCTCGCCGGGCGCGCCATGCGCAACGTCCGGCAGATGGTCAAGCGCATCGAGCGGGCCGGCTACGAAACCCGGGTACGGCGTATCTCTGACCTCGGCGACGCGGAACTCGAGCGCGTCCGGCGGGCCGCCGAGGACTGGCGCGGCACCGACACCGAGCGCGGCTTCTCCATGGCGCTGGGCCGCATCGGCGACCCGTCCGACGGCGACTGCCTCATAGCCACCGCCCACAAGGCCGACGACGAACCCGGTGAGTACGGCGATCTGAAGGCGATCCTGCACTTCGTGCCCTGGGGCAAGGACGGCGTCTCGCTGGACCTGATGCGCCGTGACCGCAGCGCCGACCCCGGCATGAACGAGCTGCTGATCGTGGCCGCCCTCCAGGCCGCCTCCAGGTTCGGTGTCGCCCGGGTCTCGCTGAACTTCGCCATGTTCCGCTCCGCCCTCGCGCGCGGCGAGAAGATCGGCGCGGGCCCGGTGCTGCGCGCCTGGCGCGGGCTGCTGGTGTTCCTCTCGCGCTGGTTCCAGATCGAGTCGCTGTACAAGTTCAACGCCAAGTTCCAGCCGCGCTGGGAGCCGCGCTTCATCGTCTACCGCGCCACCAGCGACCTGCCCCGCATCGGCTTCGCCACCATGCAGGCCGAGGGCTTCGTCACCCTGGCCCTGCCGCTGCCCCGCTTCCTGCGCCGCCGCCGCTCGGCCGCCGAACGCGCGTGCGCCCACTCGGTGACCGAACGGGACGCCCGAGCGGCGTGATCCCCCCGGCGCCGCCCCGGCCTTCCGGGCCGTGGCGGTGCTGCCCGGGGCCTACGCTGAACGTATGAACAACCACAGCGGGCGCGGCCGAGTGGCGGGCCTTCCGGCATGGGACCGGTGCGCGGTCATGGGGGTCGTGAACGTCACCCCCGATTCCTTCTCCGACGGCGGCCGCTGGTTCGACACCACCGCGGCCGTCAAGCACGGCCTCGACCTGGTCGCCGAGGGCGCCGACCTGGTGGACGTGGGCGGCGAGTCCACCCGTCCGGGCGCCACCCGGGTGGACGAGGCGGAGGAGCTGCGGCGGGTCGTCCCCGTCGTGCGCGGACTCGCCTCCGAGGGTGTCGTGGTCTCCGTCGACACCATGCGCGCCTCGGTCGCGGCCCGGGCCCTGGAAGCCGGCGCGGCCCTCGTCAACGACGTCAGCGGCGGGCTCGCCGACCCCGAGATGATCCCGGTGGTCGCCGACGCCGGCGCCCCCTTCGTCGTCATGCACTGGCGCGGCCTCCTGGAGGGCGCCACCGTCCACGGGGTGTACGACGACGTCGTCGGCGAAGTCGTCGACGAACTGCGCGCCCGGGTGGACGCCGTACTGGCCGGCGGCATCGCGCCCGACCGGATCGTGCTCGACCCCGGCCTCGGCTTCTCCAAGGAGGCCGAGCACGACCTCGCCCTCCTCGCCCGCCTCGACCGGCTGACCGCCCTCGGCCATCCGCTGCTGGTGGCCGCCTCCCGCAAGCGGTTCCTCGGCCGGGTCCTCGCCGGGCCCGGGGGCGCGCCGCCGCCCGCCCGGGAGCGCGACGCCGCCACCGCCGCCGTCTCCGCGCTCGCGGCGCAGGCCGGCGCCTGGGCCGTACGCGTCCACGAGGTGCGCGCCACGGCGGACGCCGTGCGGGTCGCCCGCGCGGTCGAAGCGGCCCGGCAGGCGGACCGTACGACGGACGGAGCCCGGTGAGCGCCCCGCACACCGACGTCGAACAGGTCGAAGCCGCCAACACCGCCTTCTACGAGGCCCTGGAGCGCGGCGACTTCGAGGAAGTCTCGGCCCTCTGGCTCACCCCCGCCGACCTGGGCGTGGACGACGAGTACCACGACCCCGCGGACAGCGGTGTGATCTCCTGCGTGCACCCGGGCTGGCCGGTGCTCACCGGGCGCGGCGAGGTCCTCAGGTCGTACGCCCTGATCATGGCGAACACCGACTACATCCAGTTCTTCCTCACCGACGTCCATGTCTCCGTCACCGGTGACACCGCGCTGGTCACCTGCACCGAGAACATCCTCAGCGGCGGACCCGCCCCGGCGGAGGGCGACGAGCTCGGGCCGCTGGTCGGTCAGCTCGTCGTCGCCACCAACGTGTTCCGGCGCACACCCGAGGGCTGGAAGCTCTGGTCGCACCACGCCTCCCCCGTGCTCGCCGAGAGCGACGACGACGAGGCCGACGACGACGGCGCGAACGGGCTGAATCCGGACGACGGCCCCCTCGGCTGAGCGGGTAGGGGAAGGGGGGTGGCCGGGCGGTTCCCGGAAGTGGTTGGAATCACCTACCCCGGGGTATGAGCGGCTACCAGCCCCGACGCGACCGCGTTCACCGGGGAAAACGGGCGGTGAATCCGGCCGCTGCCGGCCGCGCCCGCGCCCCTGGGGCCCGGTGCTGTCGGTGCCCGCAGGTAGATTCGTGTGCGACCGGTGTCTCGCACGCACGCGGTACGACCGGTCGTTCCCGACGATTGCAGGAGTGATTCGCGTGGATCGTGTCGCGCTGCGCGGCCTGAAGGCTCGCGGGCACCATGGCGTGTTCCCCAGGGAACGCGAGGAGGGCCAGACCTTCCTCGTGGACCTGGTCCTGGGCCTGGACACCCGGCCGGCCGCGGCCGACGACGACCTGACGAAGACCGTGCACTACGGCGTCGTGGCCGAGGAGGTCGTGGCCGTGGTCGAGGGCGAGCCGGTGAACCTCGTCGAGACCCTCGCCGAGCGGATCGCCCAGACCTGCCTGAAACACGAAGGGGTCGAGGAGGTCGAGGTGTGCGTCCACAAGCCGGACGCCCCGATCACCGTCCCCTTCGACGACGTGACCGTCACCATCATCCGGAGCCGAGTATGACCCGACCTTTCGTCCAGGGTCACAGTGACCCGACCGTCCAGCCGGTGCCCGCCTCGGTCGTCGAGCGGGTGGACGCGGCGGACACCACCCTCCAGAACCCCAAGTGGGCCGTGATCTCCATCGGTTCCAACCTCGGCAACCGCCTGGAGACCCTCCAGGGCGCCGTGGACGCGCTGGAGGACACGCCCGGCGTCCGGGTGAAGGCCGTGTCGCCGGTCTACGAGACGGAGCCCTGGGGCGTCGAGCCCGGCAGCCAGCCGTCGTACTTCAACGCGGTGGTGGCCCTGAAGACCACCCTGCCGCCGTCCTCCCTGCTGGAGCGGGGGCACGCCATCGAGGAGGCGTTCAACCGCGTCCGCGACGAGCGCTGGGCCCCGCGCACCCTGGACGTGGACATCGTCGCCTACGCCGATGTCACCTCCGACGACCCGCAGCTGACCCTGCCCCACCCGCGCGCCCACGAGCGCGCCTTCGTGCTCGCTCCCTGGCACGACGTGGACCCCGGTGCCCAGGTGCCCGGCCGCGGCACCGTGGCCGACCTGCTCGCCGCCGTCACCCGTGAAGGTGTCGAGCCGCGCGCGGACCTGGAACTCCGACTGCCCGAGTAGTCGTTAAGGTCAACGACGACTCGGCAGTCGATCATCCGGGCATCATCCGGGACCCGGTCCGGGGGAACTGAAGGGACACCGTGAGAGAGCTGCGCATCAGGGTGCTGGCCGGCGTGTTCGTCGTGGCGGGCATCCTGTCCTGGGCGGGCGCCCGCCTCTGGAACTCGATCGGGACCCTGCCCAGCGTCCCCCTGGCCGCACCCGTCGTGCTCGCCCTGATCGCCGTGGTCCTGCTGGCCACGGCGCTCTCGCTGCGGGCCCGTTTCAAGGCCCAGCGCGAGCGGCGCCCCGGCGCGAAGGGCGTCGACCCGCTGATGGCGGCCCGCGCGGTCGTCTTCGCCCAGGCCAGCGCCCTGGTCGCCGCCCTCGTCGCCGGGATGTACGGCGGCACGGGCGTGTTCCTGCTGGAGCTGCTCGACCTCCCGGCCCGCCGCGACCAGGCGTTCTACGCCGGTTTCTCCGTCCTGGCCGGACTCGCCGTCATAGCGGCCGCCATCTTCCTGGAGCGCGTCTGCAAGCTCCCCGAGGACGACGACCAGGACCACCACCAGGGCGCGGAACCGGCGGCGTGACCGCCGGTCCCCCGGACCCCGCCGCGGGGCCTCGGCTCAGCGCGCCATGATCAGGCTCATGGCCTCGTTGCGGGTCGCCGCGTCCCGCAGCTGACCGCGCACCGCGGACGTTATGGTCTTGGCGCCCGGCTTGCGGATGCCGCGCATCGACATGCACATGTGCTCGCACTCGACGACCACGATGACGCCCCGCGGCTCCAGGATCTCCATCAGGGAGTCCGCGATCTGCGTGGTGAGCCGCTCCTGCACCTGCGGCCGGCGGGCGTAGACGTCCACCAGGCGGGCCAGCTTGGACAGGCCGGTGATCTTCCCGGAGACCGACGGGATGTAGCCGACATGGGCGACGCCCCGGAACGGCACCAGGTGGTGCTCACAGGTCGAGTACACC
The DNA here is from genome assembly GCF_009650765.1 of Streptomyces sp. SUK 48. Taxonomy (NCBI): domain Bacteria; kingdom Bacillati; phylum Actinomycetota; class Actinomycetes; order Kitasatosporales; family Streptomycetaceae; genus Streptomyces; species Streptomyces sp. SUK 48. Next base: position 3,812,569 of record NZ_CP045740.1, read on the forward strand.
TCGATGTCCTTCACCAGGACCATCTCGTCGTGGCCCAGGTCGAACGTCGTGGTGAGCACGTCCTCCGGCTTCTGCCACAGTCCGGCGAAGATCTCCCGGTACGCCCGCGCCACCCGGGCCGGCGTCTCGCGCAGCCCCTCGCGGTCGGGGTCCTCACCGATGGCGAACAGCAGCTCGCGTACGGCGTTCTCGGCGCGCTTCTCGTCGAACTCGCCGACGGGGCGCTCGCTGTCCAGCGTCACCGGGTCGGTCATCTGGTGCCTCGTTCCTGTCGTCCCAGGTGCGTGCATACGGAAAATGCCGCGCCCCCCAGGCTAGAACCTGGGGGGCGCGGCGTTCATTCCGGGCCTGAGTGGCCGGGAAGCGACCGGCGTGCGGTCAGCTCTCCGGGCGCTCCTCCGGGGTCTGGTCCGTCACGGGGGCGGACTCGGTGGCGGTGGACTTGACCGTGCTGATCGCGGCCGTCGCGCCGTTCGCACCGTTGGTCAGTGCCAGCTCCTTGGGGGAGAGCACCGGCGGGCGGGTGGACGGGGTACGGCGCGAGGAGCCGGTCCAGGCGGGCCGCGCCGGGCGCTTGACGATCGAGGCGAAGACCTCGGCGATCTCCTCCTTGCCCAGCGTCTCCTTCTCCAGCAGCTGGAGGACGAGGTGGTCGAGCACGTCGCGGTTCTCGACCAGGATCTCCCACGCCTCGTTGTGCGCGGTCTCGATCAGCTTCTTGACCTCTTCGTCGACCAGCGCGGCGACCTCTTCCGAGTAGTCGCGCTGGTGCGCCATCTCACGGCCGAGGAAGGGCTCGCTGTTGTCGCCGCCGAACTTGATGGCGCCGAGCCGCTCGGTCATGCCGTACTGGGTGACCATCGCGCGGGCCAGGTTGGTGGCCTTCTCGATGTCGTTGGCGGCACCGGTGGTCGGGTCGTGGAAGACCAGTTCCTCGGCCGCCCGGCCGCCCAGCATGTAGGCGAGCTGGTCGAGCATCTCGTTGCGCGTGGTCGAGTACTTGTCCTCGTCCGGCAGGACCATGGTGTAGCCGAGGGCGCGGCCGCGGGACAGGATCGTGATCTTGTGCACCGGGTCGGAGTTCGGCGAGGCCGCCGCGACCAGGGCGTGACCGCCCTCGTGGTACGCGGTGATCTTCTTCTCCTTGTCCGACATGATCCGGGTCCGCTTCTGCGGGCCCGCGACCACGCGGTCGATCGCCTCGTCCAGCGCCTTGTTGTCGACCAGCTTCTGGTCGCTGCGGGCGGTGAGCAGCGCCGCCTCGTTCAGCACGTTGGCCAGGTCGGCGCCGGTCATGCCGGGGGTGCGGCGGGCGACGGCGGCCAAGTCGACGTCGGGCGCGACCGGCTTGCCCTTCTGGTGGACCTTGAGGATCTCCAGACGGCCCTGGAGGTCCGGCGGGTCGACGGCGATCTGGCGGTCGAACCGGCCGGGACGCAGCAGCGCCGGGTCCAGGATGTCGGGCCGGTTGGTCGCCGCGATCAGGATCACGCCGCCCTTGACGTCGAAGCCGTCCATCTCGACCAGCAGCTGGTTGAGGGTCTGCTCGCGCTCGTCGTGACCACCGCCGAGGCCGGCGCCGCGGTGGCGGCCGACCGCGTCGATCTCGTCCACGAAGACGATCGCCGGGGCGTTCGCCTTGGCCTGCTCGAACAGGTCGCGGACGCGGGAGGCGCCGACACCGACGAACATCTCCACGAAGTCCGAACCGGAGATCGAGTAGAAGGGCACCCCGGCCTCGCCCGCGACGGCACGCGCCAGCAGGGTCTTGCCGGTACCCGGGCGGCCGTAGAGCAGCACACCCTTGGGGATCTTGGCGCCGACGGCCTGAAACTTGGCCGGCTCCTGGAGGAACTCCTTGATCTCGTGGAGCTCCTCGACGGCCTCGTCACAGCCGGCGACGTCGGAGAAGGTCGTCTTCGGGGTGTCCTTGGTGATGAGCTTGGCCTTGGACTTCCCGAAGTTCATGACCCGGGAGCCGCCGCCCTGCATCTGGTTCATCAGGAACAGGAAGACGACGACGATCAGTACGAACGGCAGCAGGGAGAGCAGGACACCGACGAACGGGTTCTGCTTCGACGGCGAGATGGTGTAGCCGTCGGGGATCTGCTTGTTCTGGTACCTGGTCTGGAGATTGTCGGCGAGCTGAGCGCCCTGGTCGCCGATGTAGCTCGCCTGGATCTTGGAGCTGCCCTCGACCTTCTGGCCGTCCTTGAGCGTGACCTTGACGGTCTGCTCGTCGCCGGTGGTCAGCTTGGCCGACTGGACCCTGTTGGCATTGATCGCCGCGACGACCTGGCCGGTGTCCACCGACTTGTAGCCGCCGGACGAGCCGACGACCTGCATCAACACGACCACGGCAAGGACGGCCAGCACGATCCACATGACCGGCCCACGGAAGTATCGCTTCACGTCCATCCATACGGAGCGGTGCCGCCCCGTCCCTCCTGCCATAGTGAGTTTGATAAGACAGTTCTTCCGACGGTACCCCAGCCTTGGCGCCCGAAGCCGCGCGAAGCCGTTTCGAGAGTCAGGGAAACCCGTCTCTGCATGCTTCAACGGCACGGGACCCGCCGGGGTTCCCGATCACCTCGCCGGGCTTGGGCCGAGTGGCTCAGCCCACGCGCCGGGTCGGGTCTCAGCCGCCGTAGACGTGCGGCGCGAGCGTACCGACGAACGGCAGGTTGCGGTACTTCTCGGCGTAGTCCAGGCCGTAACCGACGACGAACTCGTTCGGGATGTCGAAGCCGACCCATTCCACGTCGATGGCGACCTTGGCGGCGTCCGGCTTGCGCAGCAGCGTGCACACCTTGAGGGAGGCGGGCTCGCGCGAACCGAGGTTGTTGATCAGCCAGGACAGCGTCAGGCCGGAGTCGATGATGTCCTCGACGATCAGGACGTCACGGCCCTTGATGTCGGTGTCGAGGTCCTTGAGGATGCGCACGACACCGGAGGACTGGGTGCCCGCCCCGTAGGAGGACACGGCCATCCAGTCCATGGTGACCGGGGTGGACAGCGCCCGCGCGAGGTCGGCCATGACCATCACCGCGCCCTTGAGGACGCCGACGATGAGCAGATCCTTGCCCGCGTACTCCGCGTCGATCTTCGCAGCCAGCTCGGCCAGCTTGGCGTCGATCTCTTCCTTGGTGATGAGCACCTTCTCGAGGTCGGCACCCATGTCTTTCGCGTCCACCCGCATCACTTTCGGTCGTCCCGCACTTACGGCCGCAATCACGGCCTCCGGCTGCCCCGTGCCGGCCGCCGGAGGGTCGCTCCGGACGGTCGGGATTCAGCCTTGCCGAATCACCAGTCTGCCACCCTGCCGCTGGGCGACGACCCGGCCCGGGAGATTGATGGCTCCCTGGCCGCGCCACCCGGTGATCAGGCGGTCGACTTCCTCGATGTGACGGGCGAACAGGGAACCGGCCGGGGCGCCCGCCTCGATGGCGGCGCGGCGCAGGATCCGGCGGCGCACGGCGGGCGGCAGGGCGTAGAGCTTGGCGCACTCCAGCAGGCCCGCCGCGTCCCGTACGGACGCCTCGGCCTGGCTGGCCCAGGAGTCGAGGGCGTCGGCGTCGTCGCGGGAGAGCTGGGCGGTGCGGGCGAGCGCCTCGACGACGCCCTTGCCGAGGGCCTTCTCCAGGGCGGGCAGGCCCTCGTGGCGCAGCCGGGAGCGAGTGTAGGCGGGGTCGGTGTTGTGGGGGTCGTCCCAGACGGGCAGGGACTGGACCATGCACGCCTTGCGGGCGGTCTGCCGGTCGAGGTGCAGGAAGGGGCGCCGGTAACGGCCGCCGGCCCCCGAGACCGCGGCCATTCCGGACAGGGAGCGGATGCCGGAGCCGCGGGCGAGGCCCAGCAGGACGGTCTCGGCCTGGTCGTCGCGGGTGTGGCCGAGCAGGACCGCGGCGGCGCCGTGGCGGTCGAGCGCGGCGTCCAGGGCGGCGTAGCGGGCGTCCCGGGCGGCGGCCTCGGGGCCGCCGTCGCGGCCGACGTCGACGGAGACGGACTCGACCGGGTCGAGGCCCAGGCCGCGCATCCGCAGGGCGACCTCGTCGGCGCGCAGGTCGGAGCCGGGCTGCAGGCCGTGGTCGACGGTGATGCCGCCGGCGCGCAGGCCGAGCCGGGGGGCTTCGAAGGCGAGGGCGGAGGCGAGGGCCATGGAGTCGGCGCCGCCGGAGCACGCGACGAGCACGAGAGGGCGCTCGGGCGCGGACACGAGGGTGGATCCGAGCGGGGAGGGGAGCCGCTCGGCCAGCCGGTCCGGGCGCTCGCCGGAGGTCGGGAGGGTGTTCAGGATGTCGTGGAGGACGCGGCGGACCGCCAGGCGTATCGCCGCGACCGCAGGATGGGGACCCATTGTCCGGTTCCCTTCATGAAGTATCCGGGGGGTGAGCCCGATTCGGTCACTCAGAGTGTGTCGATGGTGACAGAAGCGGGCCGTTCCCCGAGCATTGCACGCCTACGCATGAGCCACGGTCCCTCGGACGGGTGATTGGAGGGGCGTTCGACTGCCGTCGGCCGGATTCGATTCACGACCCCGGCGTGCGTTTCACGACTCTGCCTTGCGGTGCACCCGCGCGATCCAGTCCGCCGGTTTGGCGATCTCCGCCTTGGTGGGCAGGGTGTTGGGCGAGGTCCACACGCGGTTGAAGCCGTCGATGCCGACCTGGTCGGTGACGGCTCGTACGAAGCGTTCACCGTCCCGGTACTGCTTGAGCTTGGCGTCCAGGCCCAGCAGTTTGCGCAGGGCCTGGTCGAGCCGGGAGGCGCCCTTGGCGCGCCGCTGCTGGAACTTCTCCCGGATCTCGGCCACGGACGGTACGACGCTCGGGCCGACCCCGTCCATCACGTAGTCGGCGTGGCCCTCCAGCAGGGACATCACGGCGGTGAGCCGGCCGAGGACCTCGCGCTGCGCGGGGGTCTGCACCAGCTCCACGAAGGAGCGGCCGCCGTCGTCCTCCTCGGCCTCGGGGCGGCCCCCGGCGAGGGACTGGGCGGCCTCCCGGATGCGCTCCAGGAAGGTCATGGGGTCGACGTTCGTCTCCGCCAGGAAAGACTGGATCTCGCCCTCCAGGTGGTCACGCAGCCAGGGCACGGCCGTGAACTGCGTGCGGTGGGTCTCCTCGTGCAGGCACACCCACAGGCGGAAGTCGTGCGGTTCGACGTCGAGTTCGCGCTCCACGTGGACGATGTTGGGCGCGACGAGCAGCAGCCGGCCGCCGCCGTTCGCGCCGGCCGGCAGATCGCGGCCGGCGGGGGCGAAGGTCTCGTACTGGCCGAGGACGCGGGAGGAGAGGAACGAGAGCAGCATGCCCAGTTCCACGCCGGTGACCTTGCCGCCGACGGCGCCGAGGACGGCGCTGCCCGGGCTGCCCGCGCGGCGTTCCTGCATCTTGTCCAGGAGCGGTTTGAGGATCTCCCGGAAGCCGGCGACATTGGCCCGGACCCAGCCGGGGCGGTCGACGACGAGCACGGGGGTGTCGTGGCTCTGCTCGGTCTCCAGCCGGGTGAAGCCTCTTACGTGCTCCTCCGAGGCCCTCGCGTGCCGCCGCAGTTCCGCGACGACGGACCGGGCCTCGTCCCGCGAGATGTCGGGGCCGGGCCGTACGAGCCGAGTCGCGGTCGCCACCGCGAGGTTCCAGTCGACCATCCCGGGGGATGCGGTGCCTCCGAAGCCTGTCATGCGTCAACGGTACGTGAGCGTTACCACTTGGGGCAGGCCGTGGGCGCCGGGATCGGCGGGACACCGGGCCGATACGGGCCCGCCGCGACGCGGCGGTGGGCCCTCGCCGGATCAGCCGCAGCCGCACGCCGCCAGGGCCGTCGCCGTCTTGTCCAGGGCCGACTGGGCGGCCATCGGATCGGTGGTGCCGGAGGCCAGGAAGGCGAAGGCCAGCAGCCGGCCGTCCTGGTCGACGACCGTGCCGGCCAGGGTGTTGACGCCGGTCAGGGTGCCCGTCTTGGCGTGCACGAGCCCGGCCGCGCCGTCGGCGTAGCGGCTGGTCAGCGTGCCGGTGAAGTGGGCGATGGGCAGGCCGGTGAGCAGGGGGCGCAGGCCGGGGTGGCCCGAGGTGCCGGCCTTGACCAGGATCGCGGTCAGGAGGTCGGCCGTGAGCCGGTCGTCGCGGTCGAGCCCGCTGCCGTCGTGGAAGGCCGCGCCCGTGAGCGGCAGGCCCAGCTTCCGCAGCTGCCCGGCGATCGCCTTCGCGCCCCCGTCGAAGCTGCCGGGCTGCCCGCTCGCGAGGGCGGTCTGCCGGGCGAGGGCCTCGGCGATGTCGTTGTCGCTGTTGGTCAGCATGCGCTCGACCAGGGTGGCCAGCGGCGGCGAGGAGACGCTCGCGACGGTCTCGGCGTGCGCGGCGCCCTTGGCCGGGGCGGGGCCGGTCGCGTCGACGCCGGCGGCCCTGAGGAAGCCCGCGAACTTCCGCGCCGCGTCCTGCGCCGGGTCGGCGACCCGGCGCACGGGTCCGCTGGCGGAGCCGTCGGTACGGCCCTCGTCGGCGACGAGGGCGCTGACCGGCGCCAGGTTGTCGTTGACCCCTATGGGGTGCAGGGCCGGCCCGGCGTAGAGCGTCGTGTCGTACGACAGCGCGATCTTGTGGACGCCGCGTTCCCGCAGCGCGGCCGCGGTGCGCGTCGCCAGGGTGCGCAGGCTCGCCCACCCGTCGGCCTTGGCGTGCGCCGTGAGCGTGGGGTCGCCGCCGCCGACCAGGACGAGTCCGCGGTCGCCGGCCAGGAGGGCGGTCCGGGTGGTGAGGCGGTGGTCCGGGCCGAGCGCGTTCAGCGCGGCGGCGGCGGTGGCGAGCTTGGTCGTGGAGGCGGGCGTGAGCCCCTTGTCGGGATTGACGCCGTACAGCCGCCTGCCGGTGGCCGCGTCGACCACCACCGCCGTGTGGCCGTCCCCGAGCGCGGCGGAGCCCAGGAGCGGCCCCAGGACGTCCGCCAGGGCCGTGCCGCCCGCCGCCGGGGCCTGGCGGGTGCCGACGGGGCCGGTCGCGGCGCCCAGGCCCGCCAGGACGGCCGGCGCGCTCGGCGCGGGCCGCGGGCCGCCCGCCGCGGGGCCCGGTCCGTGATCTGCGCCACGTGCGTGCCCCAGGGCGGCCGCCCGGTCCCGCTCGGCCGTACGCTGACCGGTGGCGTCCCAGGGCCCGGCCAGGGCCACCACACCGCCGGTGAGCACCAGGCCGGCGGTGACGGCGCCCGCGGTGTACCGCAACGTGCTGAGGGAACGCGGACGGGGGAGGTCGGCGAGCAGCGGTCGCACCGTGGACACCAAGCGCGTGACCTGCGGTTTCGCCGTGCTCACGGCATGCGCGAGACGCGGTCGTACGGCGCTCGCGATCCGCCTCACCCGCGGTCCCGCGGCCCGCCAAGGCCCGAGCTCCGGCACGACCACCAGCCCCTTTCGCGATCACACACCTGCGTGAGGGACACTTAACCACCAGAACTATGTGCTGATCATGAAGGAGCCACCGGTGGAGTTCGACGTCACGATCGAGATCCCGAAGGGTTCGCGGAACAAGTACGAGGTGGACCACGAGACCGGTCGGATCCGTCTGGACCGTCGCCTCTTCACCTCGACCGCCTACCCGACCGACTACGGATTCGTCGAGAACACCCTCGGCGAGGACGGCGACCCGCTGGACGCGCTGGTCATCCTCGACGAGCCGACCTTCCCGGGTTGCCTGATCAAGTGCCGCGCGATCGGCATGTTCCGGATGACGGACGAGGCGGGCGGCGACGACAAGCTGCTGTGCGTGCCGGCCACCGACCCCCGGGTGGAGCACCTGCGCGACATCCACCACGTGTCGGAGTTCGACCGCCTGGAGATCCAGCACTTCTTCGAGGTCTACAAGGACCTGGAGCCCGGCAAGTCCGTCGAGGGCGCCAACTGGGTGGGCCGCACGGAGGCCGAGCAGGAGATCGAGCGGTCCTACAAGCGCTTCGAGGAGCAGGGCGGTCACTGACCCCCCGGTTCGCACAACGGGCCGCACGCTTCGTGTGCGGCCCGTTTGCATGCCCGCGTGGGGTGCATGCGCATACTGAGGCCAGCGGAAGGTGTCGTTCAGGGACGGTGCGAGGTGACGGAGGCGGACGACCGCAAGCCCCGGTCGGACGAGGCGCGGTACGACCCGGAGATCACATCGGAGTTCGCCATCCCCAAGGGACTCGACGTCCCGAGGACGGGGGGCGAGCCGGAGACGACCTCCGAGTTCCAGGTGCCGCAGGGGCTGCTCACGCCGCAGCCGCCGGCCGGTGAGCCGGAGGGGTCGGCGTTCAGCACGCCCAGAACGTACGGCCCCCAGGGCGGGTTGACGGCGTTCACCCCGGCCACCGGGGTGCCCCTGGTCAGCCTGGTCAAGGACGCGCCCTGGCAGGACCGGATGCGCACCATGCTGCGCATGTCGGTGGCGGACCGGCCCGCGCCGGAGCCGGTGCAGCACGAGGAGGAGAGCGGCCCGGCCGTCCCGCGCGTGCTGGACCTGACCCTGCGTATCGGCGAGCTGCTGCTGGCGGGCGGCGAGGGCGCGGAGGACGTGGAGGCCGCGATGTTCGCGGTGTGCCGGTCCTACGGCCTGGACCGCTGCGAGCCCAACGTCACCTTCACCCTGCTGTCGATCTCGCACCAGCCGTCCCTGGTCGAGGACCCGGTGACGGCCTCGCGGACGGTACGGCGCCGGGGCACCGACTACACCCGGCTGGCGGCCGTCTTCCGGCTGGTGGACGACCTGACCGACCCCGAGACCCATGTCTCCCTGGAGGAGGCGTACCGGCGCCTCGCGGAGATACGCCGTAACCGGCACCCCTACCCCGGCTGGGCGCTCACCCTGGCCAGCGGGCTGCTGGCGGGCGCCGCCTCGATGCTCGTCGGCGGTGATCTGATCGTCTTCTTCGCGGCGGCGGTCGGCGCGATGCTCGGCGACCGGCTCGCCTGGCTGTGCGCGGGGCGCGGGCTGCCGGAGTTCTACCAGTTCACGGTGGCCGCGATGCCGCCCGCGGCGATCGGGGTGGCGTTCTCGCTGGCCCATGTGGACGTGAAGGCGTCCGCGGTGATCACCGGTGGACTGTTCGCGCTGCTGCCCGGACGGGCGCTGGTGGCGGGCGTCCAGGACGGCCTGACGGGCTTCTACATCACCGCCTCGGCCCGTCTCCTGGAGGTTCTGTACTTCTTCGTGGGCATCGTCGCCGGTGTCCTGCTCGTCCTGTACTTCGGCGTGAAGGTGGGCGGCAAGCTCAACCCGGAGGCGGCGCTGCACATCTCCGAGCGCCCCCTGATCCAGATCGTGGCCTCCATGCTGCTGTCGCTGACCTTCGCGGTGCTGCTCCAGCAGGAACGGTCCACCGTGCTCTGGGTGACGCTCAACGGGGGCGTCGCCTGGAGCGTGTACGGCGCGATGCACTATGTCGCCGACATCTCGCCGGTGGCCTCCACGGCCGTCGCCGCGGGCCTCGTCGGGCTGTTCGGGCAGCTGCTGTCCCGCTACCGCTTCGCCTCCGCGCTGCCGTACACCACGGCCGCGATCGGGCCCCTGCTGCCCGGTTCCGCCACGTACTTCGGGCTGCTGAACATGGCCCAGAACAACGTGGACAAGGGGCTGGTGTCACTGGCCAACGCGGCGTCGCTGGCCATGGCGATCGCGATCGGGGTCAACCTGGGTTCGGAGATCTTCCGGCTGTTCCTGCGGGTCGGCTCCCCCGGGAAGCGCCGGGCGGCGAAGCGGACCAGGGGATTCTGAGCGGCTTACTGCTCGCGGTAGTCGTACGGGTACGGGTGCTGGTTCTGGCCTCGGTCGTCCTGGCTCTGGCCCTGCTGCTGCGGGTACTGCCGGGGGTCGTAGTACGGCTGCTGGGGCTGGTGCTGGTTCCAGTCCTGCTGCGGGTTCCAGTCCTGCTGCTGGGGCTGCTGGTACCGGGGCTGCTGAGGCTGCTGATACGGGGGCTGCTGGTACTGAGGCTGGGGCGGGTTGCCGTAGCCCTGGGGGCCGCCGTACTGCCGGCCGCCGTAGCCCTGGTCGTGCCCCTGGTCGCCGTACGGCTGCTGGCCGCCGTACTGCTGCTGCCCGTGGCGCTCGTCCGGCTCGATGCGGCGCAGCCGGGTCGTGGCGTCGTCCATGACCGGCGGCTGCGGGAAGCGCGGCGCCTCGGCGGCGGGGCGGGGCTGCTCCCCGGCGGCCTTCTTGCTCTTGCCGCGGGCCCGGAGGTACTCGATCGCGATCGGGACCACCGAGACGAGGACGATCAGGATCAGGATCGCCTCGATGTTGTCCTTGACGAAGCCGATGTTGCCGAGCCAGGAGCCCAGCAGGGTGACGCCCGCGCCCCACAGGGCGCCACCGATGATGTTGAAGGTCAGGAAGGAGCGGTAGCGCATGCCGCTCACGCCCGCGATGATCGGCGTGAAGGTGCGCACCACCGGCACGAAGCGGGCCAGGATCAGCGACTTGGGGCCGTACTTCTCGAAGAACTCGTGCGCCTTGACCACGTTCTCCTGTTTGAACAGGCGCGAGTCCGGCCGGTTGAACAGGGACGGGCCGACCTTCTTCCCGAACATGTAGCCCGCCTGGTCGCCCAGGATCGCGGCGACGCAGATCAGGGCGATCGCGCCCCACAGCGGGAAGTCCAGCTGGTGCGAGGTGATCAGCAGACCGCAGGTGAACAGCAGCGAGTCGCCGGGCAGGAAGAAGCCGATGAGCAGGCCGGACTCGGCGAAGACTATGAGCAGCAGACCCCAGACGCTGTACGTGTCGAGCAGATAGTTGGGATCGAGCCAGCTCGGGCCTAGGGCGAGTGTCATCACGGGTCCGGGCTCCTGAAGGGGGGAGAAGGGGCGGCTACGGTGACCGGGTAGGGCCGCACAAAGCTATCAACGTGACGTGACCGTCCCGGGTTCCCCCGAGGGCCCCGGGACGACGGCGGGAAAGCGGTGATCCATGGGACTCGACGACTTCGGCGGCGGTCAGGGACCCCAGCCGGACGTACTGGTCGTGACGACGAACGACGTGCCGGGCCACCGGGTGGAGCAGGTGATCGGCGAGGTCTTCGGGCTCACCGTGCGCTCCCGGCATCTGGGCAGCCAGATCGGCGCCGGGCTGAAGTCGATGATCGGCGGCGAGCTGAAGGGGCTCACCAAGACACTGGTGGAGACCCGCAACCAGGCCATGGAGCGCCTGGTGGAGCAGGCACGCGCGCGGGGCGCCAACGCGGTGCTCGCCTTCCGCTTCGATGTGACGGAGGCGGCGGACGTGGGGACCGAGGTGTGCGCGTACGGCACGGCGGTGGTCCTGGCCCGGGAGTGACCCGGGCCAGGACCGTGCTCGGGAGCGCGCCGGCCGCTCAGGAGGTCTGCCGGTCGGCGTTCGCCAGGATGGCCTCGTGCAGATGTGCGGCGAACCCGGGGTGCTGCGCGTCGTAGAACGCGGTGAAGCGCTCGTCGGCGACATACATCTCGGCGAGACAGCGGTGCATCGGGTACGGGCAGTCGTAGAACCACCTGCCGATGTGCTGCCGGTGCTCCTCGGCCAGGGCCCTGGCCGCCTCCCCCGTCGCGGGCTCGCCGGCGGCCACCAGGCGGGCGTAGCGCTTCTGCCAGTCGTCCGCCTCGGCCTGGAGCCGCTTCCAGTCCTCCTTGCCGTAGGCGGCGGCGCGGCGCTGGGACTCGGCCCACTGCGCCGTGCCGCCCCAGCGGGCCTCCGCCTCCTCGGCGTACTGCTCGGGGTCGTTGTCCCCGAACACCTCGAACCGTTCCTCGGGTGTCAGATCGATGCCCATCCTGCGTGCCTCCATGGCGTGTTCCACGGCCTCGGCCATGCGGCGCAGCTTCTCGATCCGGGCGGTCAGCAGGGCGTGCTGCCGGCGCAGGTGTGCGCGCGGGTCCGCGTCCGGGTCGTCGAGCAGCACCGCGACCTCGTCGAGCGGAAAGCCGAGCTCCCGGTAGAACAGGATCCGCTGGAGCCGGTCGAGGTCGGCGTCGGTGTAGCGGCGGTGACCCGCATGGGTGCGTCCGCCGGGCGCCAGGAGGCCGATCTCGTCGTAGTGGTGCAGGGTGCGCACCGTGACACCGGCGAACCCCGCGACCTGTCCCACGGAGTAGCTCAACTGTCCGCTTCCTTCCGTTCGTTGTGCGGTACGACGGTCAGCCTGCGGCCTCACGCCACGTGAGGTGCAAGCCCGCGGCGTCCCTGATGCCGGGGCACGGGGGTCAGGGTAGGCGTCCGGGTCGTTCCGGATGTCGGGTCGGTGCGGCCTTGCATAAGGTGGCGGCGAGGAGGCAGCCATGGCCCTGCACAAAGGTCCGCAGAAGCATCAGGAGCGGGTGTTGTCCGTCAACCCGTTCTTCGGGGAGGCGAACCCGGTCGGCGGTATGACCGAGGCCCCGCCCACCCACCGGCTTCCGGACGCCCCGATGCCGCCCGCGACGGCGTACCAGCTGGTCCACGACGAGCTGATGCTGGACGGCAACTCCCGGCTGAACCTGGCCACGTTCGTCAGCACCTGGATGGAGCCCCAGGCCGGGGTGCTGATGGCGGAGTGCCAGGACAAGAACATGATCGACAAGGACGAGTACCCGCGCACCGCCGAGCTGGAGCGGCGCTGCGTGGCGATGCTCGCGGATCTGTGGAACGCACCGGATCCGGCGGCCGCGGTGGGCTGTTCGACCACGGGCTCCAGCGAGGCGTGCATGCTGGCCGGGATGGCCCTGAAGCGGCGCTGGACGCAGCGCAACGCCGACCGGTACCCGGGCGCGCGGCCCAACCTGGTGATGGGGATCAACGTCCAGGTGTGCTGGGAGAAGTTCTGCAACTTCTGGGAGGTGGAGGCGCGGCTGGTCCCCATGGACGGCGACCGCTACCACCTGGACCCGCAGGCGGCGGCCGAGCTGTGCGACGAGAACACCATCGGCGTCATCGGCATCCTCGGCTCGACCTTCGACGGGTCCTACGAGCCGATCGCCGACCTGTGCGCGGCCCTGGACGCCCTCCAGGAGCGCACCGGGCTGGACATCCCGGTGCATGTGGACGGGGCGTCCGGCGCGATGGTGGCGCCCTTCCTGGACGAGGACCTGGTGTGGGACTTCCGGCTGCCGAGGGTGGCCTCCATCAACACCTCGGGGCACAAGTACGGACTGGTGTACCCGGGCGTCGGCTGGGCCCTGTGGCGGGACGGGGAGGCGCTGCCCGAGGAGCTGGTCTTCCGGGTGAACTACCTGGGCGGCGACATGCCGACCTTCGCCCTCAACTTCTCCCGCCCCGGCGCGCAGGTCGTCGCGCAGTACTACAACTTCCTGCGGCTGGGTCGCGAGGGCTACCGCGCGGTCCAGCAGTCCACCCGTGACGTGGCCCGCTCCCTCGCCGACCGCATCGAGGGCCTCGGCGACTTCCGGCTGCTGACCCGGGGCGACGAGCTCCCGGTGTTCGCGGTGACCACGGCCGACCATGTCACGGCGTACGACGTGTTCGACGTCTCCCGCCGGATGCGCGAGAGCGGCTGGCTGGTCCCCGCGTACACCTTCCCGGCCAACCGGGAGGACCTCTCGGTCCTGCGCATCGTCTGCCGCAACGGCTTCTCGCACGACCTGGCCGACCTCTTCCTGGACGACCTGACCCGCCTCCTGCCGGAGCTGCGCCGCCAGCCGCATCCGCTGACCCGGGACAAGGAGGCGGCGACCAGCTTCCACCATTAGGACACCGTCACCGGGAGGTCCGGTGGTCGCCACCGGCCCGGCGGCCGGTGGCGGCTCGGCGCCCGGTGGCGGCTGAGTGGTCGGCGGCCGGTCGGTGGCCGGCGGCGGGTTCCGGTCAGCCCCGCGCCCGCTCCAGGGCCACCAGTTCGAACGCGGTCTTCCCGTCCAGGGACTCGCGGATGATGTCCGCGTGACCGGCGTGGCGGGCGGTCTCGCGGATCAGGTGGAGGCAGAGCCAGCGCAGCGAGACCCGGCCCTCCGGCGGGAACCAGGGGTGCGGCGGGAGCGCGAAGGTGTCGTCCAGGCTCGGGGCGGAGCGGATGAACTTCTCCGTATCGGCGGCGATCCGCTCCCAGTGGGCGAGCTGCGCGGCGACCGTCTCCTCGCCGACCAGCTCGAAGCTCTCGTGCCAGTCGGACTCGTCCCGGCGCACCGGCGGCGCCTCCTGCCCGGCCAGGACGAGCCACATCTGCTCGACCTCGGCCACATGCTTGAGCAGCCCGCCCAGCGACAGCTCGCTCGCGCTCGGGCGGCTGCGGGCCTGTTCCTCGGTCAGCCCGAGCACCGACCGGCGGATACCGCCGCGCTGCTCCTCGAGGAACGCCAGCAGCGCTCCCCGCTCGTCGCCCCGTGCCTCCGCGGACACATGCGTGACCATGACCGGCCGCCTCTCCTCGGTTGTTCGCCGTGGCGTTCGCCCCGACACCGGAAAAGCTACGGGCCCTCTAGGTCAGATCCTGTCCTAGAAGGCCCGCGGCGAGGAGGCCGGGACGATCCGGTGGCGATCAGAACGGGAAGGCGCTGCGGCCGTGCTGGACGGAGATCCACTTGACCGTGGTGAACGCCTCCAGCGTCGTCTCGCCGTTGAGCCGGCCGACACCGGAGTGCTTCTCGCCGCCGAAGGGCACGATCGGCTCGTCGTGCACGGTGCCGTCGTTCACATGGAACATGCCGGTGTCGATCCGCTTGGCGAAGGAGACGCCGCGCTCGATGTTCCCGGTGTGGACGGCGCCGCTGAGGCCGTAGGGCGTGTCGTTGACGATCCGCACCGCTTCCTCCTCGCCGTCGAAGGGCACCAGGAAGACGACCGGTCCGAACACCTCCTGCTGGAGCAGCGGGGAGCCGGCGGGGACACCGGTGAGCACCGAGGGCTCGACCAGGTTGTTGGCCGTACCGCCGTGCAGCAGGGCCGTCGCGCCCTCCGCGAGCGCCTGCTCGACCACGCCCGACACGGCGTTCGCCTGCGCGGAGTTGATCACCGGGCCGATGACGGTCTCCGGGTCACGCGGGTCGCCCACCTTCAGGGTGCGCACCTTGGCGACGAACTTCTCGGTGAACTCGTCGGCGACCGAGCGGTCCACGAGGACCCGGTTGGCGGCCATGCAGACCTGCCCCTGGTGCACGAACCGGCTGAAGACCGCGGCGTCCACCGCGTAGTCGAGGTCCGCGTCGTCCAGCACCACCAGCGCGCTGTTGCCGCCCAGTTCGAGCACCGAGCGCTTGAAGTTCGCGGCGCACACGGTGGCGACGTGCCGGCCCACCTGGTCGGAGCCGGTGAAGGAGATGACCTTGGGGACGGGGTGCTCGATGAAGGCGTCGCCGATCTCGGCGATGTCGGTGACGACGACGTTCAGCAGCCCGCCGGGCAGCCCGGCCTCCTCGAAGAGCCTGGCGATCAGGGTGCCGCCCGCGATCGGGGTGTTCTGGTGCGGCTTGAGCACCACGCCGTTGCCGAGCGCGAGCGCCGGGGCCACGGACTTCAGCGACAGCAGGAAGGGGAAGTTGAAGGGGCTGATCACGCCCACGACGCCCACCGGCACGCGGTAGACACGGTTCTCCTTGCCCTCACCGGGGGACGGCAGGATCCTGCCCTCGGGGCGCAGCGCCAGGTGGACGGCCTCGCGCAGGAACTCCTTGGCGAGATGCAGCTCGAAGCCGGCCTTCACCCGGGTGCCGCCGAGCTCCGCGATGATCAGGTCGGCTATGTCCTGCTCGCGGTCCTCGATCAGCCGGAGCACCCGCTCGAACACCGTGCGCCGCGCGTACGGGTTGGTGTCCGCCCATGCCTTCTGGGCACGCTCGGCGGCCCGGTACGCCTGGTCGATCTCGTCGACGGTGGCCACGGTGATCGAGGCCAGCTTCTCGTCGTCGTAGGGGTTGAAGTCGATGACGTCCCAGGAACCGCTGCCCGGTCGCCATTCGCCGTCGATGTACTGCTGGGCCAGGTCGCTGAAGTAGGACGACATGTGATCCCTCAATCACTAGCGGAGCCGTATCCCGGCCACGGTCTGAGTCTGATCACACGTCATCCTACTTGCGGGTCAGGAGAGTTGGAGGAGTCCTCTCAGAAGATCCCGGCTCTCGTCGGGACCCGGGCTGTCCTGCTGCAACTCCTTCAGAGCCTGCTCGTACTGGGCGACGTCCTCGCGCTTGTCGAGGTACAGCGCACTGGTCAGCTGCTCCAGGTAGACCACGTCGGAGAGGTCGGACTCGGGGAAGCTGAGGATGGTGAAGGCGCCGCTCTCGCCGGAGTGCCCGCCGAAGCTGAACGGCATGACCTGGAGCCGTACGTTGGGCCGCTCGGAGACGTCGATGAGGTGCTGGAGCTGGCCGCGCATCACCTCGCGGTCGCCGTAGGGGCGGCGCAGGGCGGCCTCGTCCAGGACGACATGGAACTCGGGCGCGTTCTCGGAGAGCAGGTACTTCTGGCGCTCCAGGCGCAGCGCGACCCGGCGTTCGACGTCGTCGGCGCTCGCGCCCTTCATGCCGCGCCGGACCACCGCGCGGGCGTACTCCTCGGTCTGGAGCAGACCGTGCACGAACTGCACCTCGTAGGCGCGGAGCAGGGTGGCGGCGCCCTCCAGGCCCACGTAGGTGGGGAACCAGTTGGGCAGGACGTCGCTGTAACTGTGCCACCAGCCGGCGACGTTGGCCTCGCGGGCGAGGGACAGCAGCGACTGGCGCTCCGCCTCGTCCGTGATGCCGTACAGCGTCAGCAGGTCCTCGACGTCTCTCGTCTTGAAGCTCACCCGGCCCAGCTCCATCCGGCTGATCTTCGACTCGGACGCTCGGATGGAATATCCCGCCGCCTCGCGCGTGATCCCCCGCGCCTCACGCAGTCGCCTGAGTTGCGAGCCGAGCAGCATCCGCCGCACCACCGATCCGGGCTCTCCCGCGCTCACGTTCGCCAGCCTCCCCAACCGTCTTCAGGGGCCGAAGTCTGCCACTAAAACGCTCCGCGCAGTACTCGTACGGTTACGGAAACGGAGAGAGCGGGGCCGTTTCCGTCAGGCCGGACGAGGAGGTGGTCCGTACCATTGACGGTAACCGTCAGGAAGATGGCAGAAAAAATGGCCAAGAAGTGGTACGGGCCTGCCTATTTCGGTCGCGTGCACGTGCATCTGCCCTTGCATCTGCTCTTCCCATCCGAAACCATGGTCCCGCGCCACCGCTGCATCGCAACGACCGCGAATTCCCGGGAGTGCCTCGCATGGGGACGAATGGATCGACCATGCTCAAGCCGTTACGGCAGGGCCTTCCGCCGTTGGATCCCGCGGCCGTGTCCAACGCCGCGTCCTGTGCTCTGCCGGCGCGGTACGAAGCGGTGCGCGAGGCCCGGCGGTTCACCCGGGACATGCTCGGACAGTGGGGCGTCGACGAGCGCTTCGACGATGTCTGCCTGGTCGTCTCCGAACTGGTCACCAACGCGCTGCGGCATGCGATGCCCGGTGAGTACGGGTGCACGGAGGAGCATGTCGCCTCGGTACGGCTGCACTTGATGCGATGGGACGAGCGGCTGGTCTGCGCGGTGCGGGACCCGAGTCACGAGACGCCGGTACCACGGGACTCCGACGACTTCTCGGCGGAGTCGGGGCGAGGGCTCTTCCTGGTCGACTCCTTCGCGGACGGCTGGGGCTGGCATCCGCTGGCCGGACCGCTGACGGGCAAGGCCGTCTGGGCGATGTTCCACGTGGAACGCCCGGCCTGACGTCTACGCGCGTCGCCCCTTCACGCGCCCGCCCGCGTCTGATCCGCGGGAACCGGCGGGCCCCACCGGGATCAGCCGGCGATCAGGTGGTCGAACTCGCCGTCCTTGATGCCCAGCAGCATCGCTTCTATCTCGGCCCGCGTGTAGACCAGTGCGGGACCGTCCGGGAAACGGGAGTTGCGGACGGCGACCTCGCCCCCCGGCAGGCGCGCGAACTCCACGCACGAGCCCTGCGAGTTGCTGTGCCTGCTCTTCTGCCAGGCCACTCCGTCCAGCTGCGTGGCAGCCATGCCGTTGTACACGTCGTACCCCCCGAACACGCCGTCTACGTCGCGGTCCACAGGTCGCTCCCCGGTGTGCACTGGCTGGTGAGGCCATCGATGCGGTGGTCAACTGACCTGGATCATAACCCTCGCCTCACGTGCAACCGCACGGGCAGATGCACGTGCACGGCGAGTGTTCTCACCATTACACCCTTGACGTGCGCTTTACCTGACGTTGTGCGGCCGTATGCCGCCGTTTCCACCGAAGCCGTCCCCGCGCTTGCCCCGGGGTGGCCGGTACATGCCACTCCGTCCCCGACCATGATCATCCATGGTGCCGGCGGAGCCGGATCACCGGGGCCGGATTTGTCGTGCACAAGTAAGAGACGCATTCCGCGCGCTTACTGTTGCACGCCTGGCAAGGAAGTCCTGGCGCACCGGAGTTCCCGGCGGGGTCTGCTGATAGCTTGCTGCGGGCCGTCCGGCCGAGGGCGGCGGACGCCTACTTCTTGGGGAGCCTGACGTGACTTCGGCGACTGCTTCGACCGGTACACGGGTGCGGATCGCGGCCCTGGCCGCGGGACTGGTGGGCGCGCTGGCGCTGACGGCGTGCGGCGGCGGTGGCGGCACCGACCACTCCTCCGCGAGCCCGTCGAACGCGGCGAGCACCGGCTCCGCCCCCTCCGCCTCCGCCGGCGGCTCCGGTGTGACCGGCGCCTCCGGCAAGCTCCAGGGCAGCTGGCTGGCCACCAGCGGCGGCACCATCGTGGCCCTGGTGATCAACGGCAAGCAGGCCGGGATCTTCGCGACCGGCGGCACCGTGTGCAGCGGCACCGCGGGCACCGAGTCCGGTATGCAGATGATCCACCTGACCTGTGCCAAGGGCAGCAAGGACCGCACCACCGGGATGGTCGACTCCATCGACGGCACCTCCATGAAGGTGACCTGGTCGGGCAAGGTGGGGCAGGAGACGTACACCAAGGCGGAGGGCGGCAAGCTGCCGTCCGGACTGCCGAGCGCCGCCGCGCAGTGACCGCCCTTTCCCGTACGGACGGCGCGGCTCTCGCACGGACGCCGCGGGAAACACCTGAAGCGGTGATTTGCGAGGGGCGCGCGAACGGAGCCCCCGTCCAGGCGCGATGATGCAGGAGCACCGTCACGACCTCGATGGGACCTGCTCATGCGCGCCTTTCCGCTCACCGTCTCCGCCGTTGCCGCCGCCCTGCTGCTGACCGCATGCGGTGGCGGGGGGAACAGCGGCAGCGGCGGCAAGAACAGCTCGGCCTGCCAGATCGGCGGGGTGTCCCTCCAGGTCGGGGCGGCGAGCGTGGCGCCGGCGGCGGGTGACACCGGCGAGGTGCCGGTCAGCATCACCAACCAGAGCAAGACCTGCACGCTGGAGAACTTCCCCGGCGTCACCCTGGTCAAGGGCGGCACCAGCGCGAAGCTGTCCGCCCAGAAGGGCGCGAAGGCGCAGAGCCTGAAGCTCGCCAAGGGCGACGCCGCGACCTTCACCATCAGCTATGTCCGCGGCAAGGACGGCGACGCCGGCAGCCTCGCGGCCACCGGACTGAAGATCACCCTGCCGGGCGGGGACGCGGTGCAGAGCTTCCCCTGGAAGTACGGCCCGATCGCCGGCCAGGGCGCCGCGACCGAGCCGAACGCCTCCGTCAGCACCTTCCAGCAGGCCGGCGACTGAGCCTCCGGGGGCGCGCGGGCCGCGCCTCACCCCAGCCGCGGCCGCGCCCTGACCTGGGCGCGGTCCGCGGCGGCCGCGCCCTCCGTCCAGCCCGCCTCGTCGCTCACCCCGCGCAGCCGGGTGGTCGTGGTCTGCGGGAACATCCGCTCCATCCGGCCGGTGACGGCTGTCTCGCGGGTGGCCAGCACCGGCAACAGGTCCTGGGTCACCTGGCTCTCGGCGGCGGCCGCGAGCCGGGCGCCGACCCGGTGGGCGTAGGCGGCGAGGAAGGACTGCCGGAAGGTCTTGGTGCGCTTGCGCCCACCCGCCCGCTGGCCCGCCTCGGCCTTGGCCATCGCGTGCGTGGCCTGCACCAGCAGGGAGGTGTAGAGCAGTTCGACCGCCTCCAGGTCGCCCTCGAAGCCGACGACGGTGGAGAAGCAGAGCGGTTCGTTCCACACCGCGCGGCAGTGGTTGGCGGTGGCCACGGCGTCCAGCAGGACGGCCTTGGCCTGTTCGTACGGCGGCTCGACGCCGATCCGGCAGGCTCCGGGCGTGTCCGGCGCGGGCGCGGCGGCGGCGAGCAGCGCCTCGTCGACGCTGTGCCGGGCCATCAGCTCCTGCGCCTTGGCGGTCAGGGCCTCGGCCTCCTCCGGGTAGCCGGTCGCCTCGGCCTTGGCGAGCAGCGCACGGATGCGGCCGAGCAGCCGGGCGGCGGCGGGGTCGCTCGGGCGGCGGGTCTCCTCCTCCAGGGGTTCGAGGGAGGGCAGGCGCAGCAGCAGGCGGTACAGCTCCAGGACGGTGGTGGCGTGGGAGAAACGGTCGGCCCCGGCGGCGGGGCCCTCGGGCAGCTCGTCGAGCTGGGCGGCCCAGCGGCGCCCGCGCGGCCGGTCCGCGCCGGACTGCGCCCGGATCAGGGCCGCGGCCAGCAGCGCGTGCGGCTGCTCCAGCTCGCGCCGCACCAGTCGTACGACATCGGCGGGCGCCCAGCCGCGCCGCCACGCGGTCGCCATGAACTCCTCGCCGCGCCGCGCGAGTTCGGGGTCCGCGGCGGGGTCGGCGGCGAGCAGGGAGGCGCCCGTGTCGAGGCCGGTGTCGGTGTCGTCGTAGAGCGCGGCCCGGAAGGCCCGTTCGACGGTGCTGGCGGAACTGGTCACACCGCCGATCGTGCCACGCCCCGCCGACAGTGCGCCGCACACCGTCCACAGCCTGTGGATAAATCCATGCCGTCCACCCCTCTCGCGAGTGTCAACCATCGGTTGACACCGCTCGGGATGCAACCTACGGTTGACACATGGCGACCAACCCGAACATCACGGCATCCGTGCGCCTCGACGACCTCATCGAGGCCATCAAGAAGGTTCATCCCGAACCCCTCGACCAGCTCCAGGACGCGGTGATCGCGGCCGATCACCTCGGCGATGTGGCGGACCATCTGATCGGGCACTTCGTGGACCAGGCCCGCCGCTCGGGCGCGTCCTGGACCGAGATCGGCAAGAGCATGGGCGTGACCCGGCAGGCGGCCCAGAAGCGGTTCGTGCCGAAGGAGTCCGCCGACCTCGACCCCAGCCAGGGCTTCAACCGCTACACCCCGCGCGCGCGGAACGTGGTCATGGCCGCGCACAACGAGGCGGTGGCCGCCCGCAATCCCGAGGGCCGCCCCGAGCACCTGGTCCTCGGGCTGCTGGCCGAGCCGGAGGGCATCGCGGCGAAGGCGATCACCGCGCAGGACGTCACGCTGGACGCCGTGCGCGGGGCCGCGGCCGCCGCGCTGCCGCCCGCCGCCGAGGAGGTCCCCGACCTCGTCCCCTACGGCCCCGAGGCCAAGAAGGTCCTGGAGCTCACCTTCCGCGAGGCGCTGCGGCTCGGGCACAACTACATCGGCACCGAGCACATCCTGCTGGCCCTGCTGGAGCACGAGAACGGCACCGGCGTCCTCAGCGGGCTCGGCGTCACCAAGGCCGCGGCCGAGGAGTACGTGGACCGGGTCCTCGCCCTGCTCCTGGAGAAGCACTCGCAGACCCCCACCGAGGACTGAAACCGCAGGTCGCGGCGATTGTCAGTGCCGCCTGCCACACTCGCGGTCATGACCGACCGGTGGGCGCTCGCTCCGGCCGAGGACGGTGGCGTGGACGTCGCCCCCCTCGGCCCGGACGGGCTGCCCGCCGGACCGGTGCGGCGGGAGAGCGATCCCGCCGGGGCGGTGCGGAGCCGCCCGGAGGTGACGCGCTGGGTGTGGCGGTCGACCGCCGACGTCTATCCGCGCCTGCTCGCCACGGGGGTGCGAGTGGAGCGGTGCTACGACATCGAGGTCGCCGAGACCCTGCTGCTGGGCCACGAGGGGCGGCACGGCGAACCACGCTCGGCCGCCGCCGCCCTGGCCCGCCTCCGGGGCGGCCCCGTGCCACCCGATCCGCCGCAGCGGGCGGCCGATCCGGGCGCCCAGTCCACGCTGTTCGAGTCCACCGGCGCCGCGCTCCCCCTGGCCGACCTGCTCGCGGTCTACGCCGAACAGCAGCGACGGCACGAGAAGGCGGGCGATCCCGGCCGGATGCGGCTGCTGACCGCCGCCGAGTCCGCCGGCACCCTGGTGGCCGCCGAGATGAACCGGGCCGGGCTGCCCTGGAGCGCCGAGGTCCACCGCGGACTGCTGCGCGAGCTGCTCGGCGAGCGGTACACGGGCGGGGGCGAGCCGCGCCGTCTCGCGGAGCTGGCGGACGAGGTCTCCGCCGCGTTCGGCCGCCGGGTCCGGCCCGATCTGCCGGCCGATGTGATCAGGGCCTTCGCGCAGGCCGGGATCAAGGTGAGATCCACCCGCCGCTGGGAGCTCCAGTCCCTCGACCACCCGGCCGTCGCACCGCTGCTCGCGTACAAGAAGCTGTACCGCATCTGGGTGGCCCACGGCTGGTCCTGGCTCCAGGACTGGGTGCGCGAGGGCCGCTTCCGCCCGGAGTTCCAGTCCGGTGGCACGGTCACCGGGCGCTGGGTGACCCACGGCGGGGGCGGCCTCCAGATCCCCAAGGTGATCCGGCGGGCCGTGGTCGCCGACCCCGGCTGGCGGCTGGTGGTGGCCGACGCCGACCAGATGGAGCCGCGGGTGCTGGCCGCGATCTCCCGCGACCCGGGTCTGATGGAGGTCGCGGGCCGGACGAGCGACCTCTACCAGGCGGTGTCCGAGCGGGCCTTCTCCGGCGACCGCGACCAGGCCAAGATCGCCGTGCTCGGCGCGGTCTACGGACAGACCTCCGGCGACGGGCTGAAGAACCTCGCCGCGCTGCGCCGCCGCTTCCCGAAGGCCGTCGCCTATGTCGACGAGGCGGCCCGGGCGGGCGAGGAGGGCCGGCTGGTGCGCACCTGGCTGGGCCGCACCTGCCCGCCGGCCGCGGGAGCCGGCGAGGACGCGGCGGAGGAGGCGGGCATCCCCGTCGGCCCCGGGGAGGACGAGGCGGAGACCGCGGCCGACGGCCGGACCGCCTGGGCCCCGGGCTACGCCTCCACCAACTCCCGCGCGCGGGGACGCTTCACGCGCAACTTCGTCGTCCAGGGCAGCGCCGCCGACTGGGCCCTGCTGATGCTCGCCGCCCTGCGCCGGTCCTGCGCCGGGCTCCGGGCCGAGCTGGTCTTCTTCCAGCACGACGAGGTGATCGTGCACTGCCCCGCCGAGGAGGCCGACACCGTGGTGGCCGCCATCCACGACGCGTCCGCCCTCGCCGGCCGGCTGACCTTCGGCGAGACACCGGTGCGCTTTCCGTTCACGACGGCGGTGGTGGAGTGCTACGCGGACGCCAAGTAGGCATGGAGGAGGGCGCGGGCGCGCCGCCACGCGGGGTGACGGCGGCGCCGTACGGGCGAACAGCCGACCGGCCCCCGCCCTGTGCCGGTTCACCCGGCCAGTAGTTCCCGCAGTTCGGTCCGTACGGATCGCTCGTCCGTGCCGGTCAGGGCGGTGAGAGCGGTGTGCCAGGCGGTGCGGGCCTCCTGGTGACGGCCCTGGGCGTGCAGCAGGAGGCCGTGCTGGTGGCGGGCCAGGCCGCCCGTGTAGCGGTCGGCGCGGGCGTCGGCGCGGCGCAGCAGTTCGCCGCACTCGAGGTACGCCCGCTCCCCCTGCCCCAGTTCCCGCAGCGCGCGGACCAGGCCGAGCCGGGTCCGGGACTCGCCGTGCCAGTCGCCGTGGCCGCCGAGGATGCTGAGGCTCTGCTCGAAGTGCCGGGCGGCGGCGGCCGGTTCGCCGAGGGTGAGATGGGCGTAGCCGATGTTGCAGTGCGCGGAGTGGCGCACGATGACGGCGCCGGCCGTCTCCCCGATCGCCAGCGAGCGCCGGTGCTGCTCGATGGCGGCGCGCGGATCGGTGTGCTCGTAGAGGTTGCCGAGATGGCTGTGGGTGACGGCCTCGCCGACGGGGTCGTCCAGCAGCCGCGCGCAGGACAGGCTCTGCCGCAGCGCCTCCTCGGACTCCGCGTACCGGCCGAGCCCCTCCAGCAGCAGCCCCCGGTTGTTCAGGCAGCGCCGGACGCGGCTGGGCACCCCGAGCCGCCGCCAGCTCTCCAGGCAGCGGTCGGTCAGGGCGAGGGCCTCGTTGTGCCGGCCGGTCAGGAAGTGCAGGCCCGCGAGATCGCCGAGGGCGTACGCCTGTGCCTCCTCGTCGTCGAGCCGCCGTGCCGCCCCGAGCGCGGCCCGCCCGAGCACCTCCATCTCCGCGACCCGGCCGCTGCGCTGCACATACGGGAACAGCACGCGGGCCAGTACGGAGAGATGGGCCAGCCTGCGCGGATCGTCGGCGTCGGCGTTGCGCGCCACCAGCGCGACCACGTTCTCCAGCTCCGTCTCGCCCCAGGCGAACGCCTGCCCGGCCGACTCGAAGGACCGCAGCCCGGCCACGTCGGCGGCGTGCTCCGGCGGCTGCGCGGGGGTCGGCCGCAGCCGGTCGTCCAGGTCGAGACCGGGTTCCGTGATGGCGACGAGGGCGCGCTCGGCCGCGGCGGCGTACCAGCGCAGGGCGACGAGGTCGGGGTGCGCCTCCTCCCGGGCACGGGCGGGAGCCCGGCCGGCCGGGGAAGGACCGGCCGCCGTACCGAACTCGCCGTCCCCCTCGGCCAGTTCGCGGGCGAACTCGCGGACCAGGTCGTGCGGGGTGTAGCGGCCGTAGGCCGTCTCCTCCAGCAGGGCCACGTCGACCAGGCGGTCCAGGGCGGCCTCGGCACGGCGCGCGTCGATGCCGGTGAGGCGGGCGAGAAGCGGGGCGCCGTAGGCCGGCAGGTCGAGCGCGCCGATCCGGCGCAGTACGAGGGCCGCGTCCCGGTCGGCCTCGCGTTCGGCGGCGGCGAGCGCGTCATGGGCGACGGCGAGGGAGCGCCGGACGCTGAGGTCGTCGTACTCCAGCTGCCGCAACCGGCCTCCGGTGGCCGCCAGTTGTCCGGCGAGCACGTCCGGGGTGAGGGTGCGCCGGGCCACCAGCCGGGCCGCGACCACGCGCAGCGCCAGCGGCAGTCCGCCGGTCAGCTCGACCAGGGCGTGTCCGGCGTCCAGCCCCGGACGGCCGCTCAGCGCGCGGAGCAGGGCCGCGCTGTCCTCGCCGGCCAGCGGGGTGAGCGGGAAGCGCCGGGCGCCGTCGAGGGTGGTCAGCGGGGAGCGGCTGGTGACGATCACCGCGCAGCCGGGGCCGGCCGGGAGCAGGGGGCGCACCTGGGCGGCGTCGGCCGCGTCGTCCAGGACCAGCAGGATGCGGGCGGGGGCGAGCAGGGAGCGGAGCAACGCGGCCGCCGCGTCCGGGTGTTCGGGCACATTGCGGGGCTCGACCCCGAGGTCGCGCAGCAGGGTGGCGAGCGCCTGGGCGGGGGCGAGCGGGGGCATGCCGGGGGTGGCGCCGTGCAGGTTGACGTAGAGCTGACCGTCGGGGAAACGTTCCCGCAGCTCATGCGCCACGTGCAGGGCGAGCGCGCTCTTGCCGACGCCCGCCATGCCGGAGACCAGGGCGACGGCCGGGCCCGGCGCGGGCGGTTCGGTCAGCGCGTGGCGCAGGGCGCGGTGGACGGGGGTGCGGCCGGTGAAGTTCGGTGGCGGAGGGGGGAGTTGGGCGGGGGGCGGGCGGTGCGGGGAGGGGGCGTCGGCGTCGTGGCCGTTCCCCCTCCGCGGGGGCGAGGGCTCCGGCGACTCCGCTTCCTTTGCTTCCTGCGCCCGCTTCGCTTCCTTCTTCTCCTTCGCCCCGCGAGGGGTCTCGGTCGGCCGGCAGGGCTCATCGCCGGCCCCGGCCCGGTCCCCGGACCCGCCCTCTCCCTCGTGCCCGTCGCGCCCCTGGTGCCCCTCGTCCCCCGGGAGCCAGGCGTCGTCCCCGCCGCTCCCGCGCAGCACCTCGACATGGGCCTCGCGGATGGCGGGGCCGGGTTCGACGCCGAGTTCCTCGATCAGGCGGCCACGCAGATCGCGGTGGACGGCGAGCGCCTCGGCCTGGCGGCCGGTGCGGTGCAGGGCGAGCATCAGCTGGCGGTGGTACGCCTCGCGGAACGGATGCTCGGCGACGAGGGCCGACAGCTCGGGCACGAGTGCCGTCAGCCGCGTTCCGCCGAGGGCGAGTTCGGCGTCGTAGCGCCACTTCAGCAGGATCAGCCGCGCCTCCTCCAGGCGGGGGACCAGGGTGTGGCCGCCGAGGTCGGGCAGTCCGCTGAGCGGGGTGCCGCGCCACAGCGCGAGCGCCTGCGTGCAGGACCGTACGACGCCGGGCCAGTCCTGCCGGGCGTGCGCGGCGCGGGCGGCGGCGACCAGCGCGTCGAACACGTCCACGTCCAGCTCGCCCCGGTCGACGCGGAGCAGATAGCCCGGCGGCACGGACCTGAGCCGTTCGGGATCGTCCAGGAGCCGGCGCAGCCGGGTGACATGGTTGTGCAGGGACGCCTGCGCGGAGGCCGGCGGCGCCCCGCCCCACAGCGCGTCCTTCAGCGACTCGACCGACACGACCCGGCCGGGCTCCAGCAGCAGCGCGGCGAGGAGGGCACGCATCTTGGGGCTGCCGATGGCGCGGAGGGCGTTGTCGGGTGCGGTCCCGCCGGGTGCGGGCCCGCCGGGTGCGGTTCCGGCGAGGGTGCTCCCGGCGGGGGTGTCGTCGCCGGGGGTGTCGTCCCTGGGAGCGTCGTCGCCGGGGGTGTCGTCGCCCTGATCGCCGTGCGACGGGCGGTCGTAGAGGACCAGCGGACCCAGCAGTCCGAACCGCAGCTCGCACCGCCCTTTCACGCCGCTCCACTGCCTTCCCGCGCGGTCGGGGCCGACCGTGCTCCGTGGCGGGCGCGCGCCCGCCGTACTCCTGGCGGGAATCCGTCCCGCGGGCGACGATTTCCCGTCACCTTCCGCGGCCGGTCCCCTGACTCCGTCCGCAGGGCTTTCATCCCTGGTCAACGGCTATCCGGAGGTCCGGAGACCGGTGCGCTCACCGGCCTGCCGCCGCTGCCGCCGGGCGAGATCCGGTCACCTCACCTGTCCCGCACCGACGCCCCTCGGCCACATGTTAGCGATCCGTTGGTGAGACTTGATGTGATCATTCCATCGGAACCGGCCCGACGGCGCGCGCGTCAGTCGCGTCACTCGGGGGAGTGTCGCCGCAGGTCGGATCCGGGGACGTGGGTGGTCCCGGTCGGCGGAGGTGAACGACCGGGACCCCGTCCCGCCCCCGCGCCCGCGTCCCCGCGCCCTCAGATCACGGGCGGGCGCCCCAGCCTGGTCAGGCGCCACACCGTCCGCCAGCGCATCGGACGGCGCTCACCGGCCGGCTCCCGGACCCCCTCCACGAACCCGCCGAACCATGCCCGGAGCCCGGCCACGGACCGGGTGCGGGCGAGGGTGAGCAGGATCCACACCCCCAGGTGCACCGGGATGAGCGGCAGCGGCAGCCGGCGCCGTACGAGCCAGACGCGGTTGCGGGCGTTGACGCGGTAGTAGATGGCGTGCCGGGCCGGGGAGGTCTTGGGGTGCTGGAGCAGCAGTTCCGGGCAGTAGCGGATCTTCCAGCCGGCGTCGGCGGCGCGCCAGGCGAGGTCGGTCTCCTCGTGTGCGAAGAAGAACTCGGCCGGCCAGTCCCCGGTCTCGGCCAGCATGGCCGTGCTCAGGGCGTGGCCGCCGCCCAGGAATCCGGTCACATAGCCGCCGCGCAGGGGGTCGGAGCCGCCGATCCTGGGCACATGGCGCTGCTGGGTCTCGCCGTGCCCGTCGGCGATGCGGAAACCGGCGATGCCGAGGCGCGGGTCGGCGGCGTACAGGTCCCGCACCCGGCGCAGCACGTCGGCGTCGACGAGCAGCCCGTCGTCGTCCAGTTCCACGACGACGTCGACGTCCCCGAACTCGCGCAGCCGGGCGAGGGCCACGTTGCGCCCGCCGGGGCAGCCCAGGTTCTCCGGCACGTCGATGGTGGTGACCTCGCCGGGCAGGGAGAGGCGGCGGGCGAACTCGGGGAGCCGGCAGCCGTTGCCGACGATCACGATCCGGGCGGGGGCGAGGTCCTGCTTGCCCACGGACTCCAGGAGGGCGTCGACCTCGGCGGGCCGGTTGCCCATGGTCACCACGGCGACGGCGATCCTCGGCTGCACCACGTCCACACCCCATCAGGCCGGCGGCGGCGCGTTCCTGACCGGTGCCGCCCATCGTTCACCAAGATGCCGCCCCGCCCCCGCCGGTTCGCCCTCCCCCAACCCCTTTACATCCTTTTTGCGGTACTTTGCCGGACACAGGGGAATCACGGCTCCGGTCGTGACCGACCGACTCGGGCCCGGGCGGCGGGACGGGTGGCGGGGATCTGGCGCGAGCCGCGCCCGAAGCCGGACCGGCCCTTCGGCCAAAGCCCGCGTCCGGCGCGGGAATTGCCCGCCTTTGACGGCCAGTCGCCAGAAGGAGCGCTTGGCCCGTGCGAGGGGGGCGGGCCTCGGCTCATGCCTCCTTGCTGCCGACCGAGGGGACGGTCTCGCCGGTGGGGGACGCCGGGCGGCGCGGCCGGGCGAGGAGCGTCAGCAGCGGGCTGGTCATGGCCGTCGTCACCAGGGCGACCAGCACCAGCAGGGTGAAGAGCCGGTCGTGGATGATCCCGGCGCTCAGGCCGACGTTCAGCGCGATCAGCTCGGTGAGTCCGCGAGTGTTCAGCAGCACCGCGACGACGGCCGACTCCCGCCTTTCCAGACCGCCCAGCCGACTCGCCAGATAGCCGGGCACCGTCTTCCCGGCGATCGCGATCAGCAGGAGCAGGCCGAGCAGGGGCACGCTCGCGCGGTCGAGCGCGCCGATGTCCAGGGAGAGCCCGGTCACCACGAAGAACAGCGGCAGCAGCAGATCCGTGGCACCCTCCATCGCCCGCAGCACATCGGCGTCGGGCGCCCCGCCGCGGCGCGGCATGACCAGCCCGGCCAGGAAGCCGCCGAAGACCGCGTGCAGCCCCAGTTCGGAGGTGGCCCAGGCACAGCTCGTCGCCAGGACGATCGCCAGCGGCAGTTGCGGCACGAACAGCCCGCCGGGCCGGTCGAGCCACCGGTTCAGCAGCGGACGGACCACCACGAGGCCGCCCAGCACGAGTGCCAGGGTCAGCAGGGCGGTCCGCCAGACCGGCGGCCCGTGCGAGGCGCCGGGCATCGCCATGGCGAGCACGGTCCACGCGCCGATGTCCATGAGACCGGCGGCGGACAGCGCGACGACACCGGCCCGCGTCCCGGCGATCCCGGTGTCCCGGATGATCGCGGCCAGCACCGGCAGCGCCGTGATCGACACGGTGACGGCCATGAAGAGCGTGAAGGAACGCGAGTCGACGTGGTGCTCGCCGACCGCGGAGAACGCGGACGGCACGAACGTGACCGCGCCCGTGCCCAGGAGCATCGGGACGGTCAGGGCGACGGCCCCCACCGACAGGGTCGTCCGGCCGCTCTCGCGCAGCGACCGCAGGCTCAGCTCGTAGCCGACCACGAACATGAAGGTGACGATGGCGACCTGGGAGAGGACGGAAAGGTACGGCAGGGCCGCCGCCGGGAACAGCCGGCCGGTCGGGTTCCCCGGCAGCCGGCCCAGCAGGGTCGGGCCGAGCACCATGCCGGTCAGGATCTGCCCGATGACCGCGGGCTGACCGACCCTCCGGGCCAGCGCGCCGAGCAGCGTGGAGACCAGCAGGATGACGGCGATGTCGCCCAGTACGGCGGTGGTGATGTCGGCGACACTCAAGGCCACACTCCCGGTGCTCGGTCAGATCGTGCCTGGGTCGGGTCGCGCTCGGCCAGATCGTGCCCGGGGCGGATCGCGACTGGGGCGGATCGTGCCTGGGGCGGATCGTGGTTGGGTGGGGTCGCGCTCGACAGGGGGGTGGGGCGCGGGGGGCCTAGTGTCCGGGTAGGGGGGCGGGGCG
Source organism: Streptomyces sp. SUK 48 (assembly GCF_009650765.1). Lineage (NCBI taxonomy): Bacteria > Bacillati > Actinomycetota > Actinomycetes > Kitasatosporales > Streptomycetaceae > Streptomyces > Streptomyces sp. SUK 48. Next base: position 3,842,539 of record NZ_CP045740.1, read on the forward strand.
CGGAGCCGGCGGACGTCGGTCCGGATTCTGGAGGTCGCGCCGGGGCACGGCGGGGATACGTCCCTGACGGCGTCCCGTTCCGCGACGACGTCCGAGCCGAGGTCGGCACGCACGGGGCGGCCGGCTTCGGGCGGGATGCCCCGCGCCAGCAGGGTGTTGGTGCCGATCCACGTGCAGCGCCCTCACCGTCGCAGCCGCCTGGCCGAGGTCCGGGGCGCCCCGCACGGCGGGGACACCGCGCGGTCGGCCGGCCTCCGCAGCGGCACCCGGTCCGCACGGTGGACGACCACGGCGGGGCCGGTACGACACGGTCGCCGTACCGGCGCGGTACGGTTCCCGACCCGCCGCCCGCCAGCAGCCGATCGGAAGCCGGCCAAGGCGTTCCTCGGCGTTCCTCGAAGCGACCTTCCTGCATGCGGTGGATCATTGGTGTCGGGATGGGGTTCCGGCAGGGGGAGACGTCGGGCCGCGCCGGCCGTACGTCGACCTGGAAGCGGAGCTGTTCCGCTTGGAGTGGCAGCTTCAGCGCCTCACTTGGCGGCACGGCTGCGCGGCCCCGCACGCATGCGGGTCGCGCCTGCACCGCTTCGAGCCGTGCCCGCCGGACTGCACCACGCACAAGGGCTACAAGCGAGGAGTTCAAGGAACTGCTCGTGGAGGCGAGCATCGATGACCGCCGTCTGTACGACGGGAGCCGGCACACCGCGGAAACGATCCTGAACGAGCTGGGTGCGGACATGCCCACCATCATGGAGATCCTGCGGCACACCCAGATCAGCCAGACGCGGCGGTACGTGAAGGCAGATCGCACCTGTCGAAGGACGCCATGCGGCGCATGGGCGAGTTCTTCGTGCCCGCGCCGGCCGACCCCGATGCGGGACCAACTGAGACCAGGACTGAGACCGCCGACAGTCGTGCGGCCCGCTCCCGGCGTCGCCCTCGCCTCCGCTGAACGACAAAACCCCAGGTCAGTGAACTTCTGACCTGGGGTTCCAGTGGAGCCGCTTTCGGGATTCGAACCCGAGACCTACGCATTACGAGTGCGTTGCTCTGGCCATCTGAGCTAAAGCGGCGTGCTGCGTGCACCTAGGGTGCGGTTGGCAACGTCGGTAAGTCTACACAGGTTCCGGGGGTGCTTCGCACCGGCCCCGGGGCCGGGGTCCGGGGCCGGTACGGGGAGCTAGGAGCAGCGTTTGCCCGGGGTGGGCGGGGTGCCGTGGAGGAGGTAGGTGTCGATGGCGGAGTCGACGCAGGTGCTGCCGCGCAGGAAGGCGGTGTGGCCGTCGCCGGCGTAGGTCAGGAGGTGCCCGGAGGACAGCTGGCCGGCCAGGGACCGGGCCCAGCGGTAGGGGGTGGCCGGGTCCCGGGTGGTGCCGACGACCACGATCGGCGCCGCGCCCTTCGCCGTGATGCGGTGCGGCTCGCCCGTGGCCCGCACCGGCCAGTACGCGCAGTTCAGCGACGACCAGGCCAGGCCCTCGCCGAAGACCGGTGACGCCTTCTCGAACGCGGCCTGCGCCTGCCGCAGCTGCTCGGGGCCGGTGAAGGCGGGCGGCAGGTCCAGGCAGTTCACGGCGTTGTTGGCCATCATCAGGTTGCTGTAGTGGCCACTGGCGTCGCGCTCGTAGTAGCTGTCGGAGAGGGCGAGCAGCGCCGCGCCGTCGCCCTTCATCGCCGAGGTCAGCGCCGCGCGCAGCTGACTCCAGGCGCCCTCGTCGTACATCGCCGCGATCACGCCCGTCGTGGCCAGCGCCTCGCCCAGCTTGCGGCCGTCGCCGTCGCCCGTCGCCACCGGGTGGCCGTCCAGCCTGCGGAAGAAGGCCCTGAGGTGGTCGGCGGCCCCCGCCTGCGTCGTAGCCCTGCCCCCGAGCGGGCAGTCCGTGCGGCGCAGGCAGTCCCGCGTGAACGCCTGGAACGCCGTCTCGAAGCCCCGCGCCTGCTCCAGGTTCACGGTGCGGGAGTCCAGCGAGGGGTCCAGCGCGCCGTCCAGGACCACCCGGCCCACCCGGCTCGGGAAGAGGCCGGCGTAGGTCGCCCCGAGGAAGGTGCCGTACGACGCCCCCACGTAGTTCAGCTTCGCGTCGCCCAGCGCCGCGCGCAGGACGTCCATGTCCCGGGCCACCTCGACCGTGGAGACATGCCGCAGCAGCCGCGCCGAGTGCGCCCCGCACGCCTGCGCGAACTTCTGGTCCGCGGCGACCGCCGCGTTCTGCTCCGCCCGGTCGTCGGGGGTCACGTCGGTCTGCGTGTACGTGTCCATCTGCCGGTCGTCGAGGCACTCGACGGGCTCGCTGCGGGCGACGCCGCGCGGGTCCATCGCCACCATGGCGTAGCGGGCGCGGACCTCGGCGGGGTAGCCGGCACCGGCGTACTGCTGGAGGTAGCCCACCGCCGAGCCGCCCGGGCCGCCCGGGTTGACCAGCAGCGAACCGAGCGGCTTGCCCTTGCCGGTGGCGGCCTTGCGGGTCACCGCGAGCCGTACGTCGCCCGCGCCCGGCCGGTCGTAGTCCAGCGGCGCCTTCATCGTGGCGCACTGGAAGCCGGGGGCGCCGCAGTCGCGCCAGGTCAGCCGCTGCGTGTAGTACGGGGCCAGCGCAGCCGGAATCGCGCGCGGCAGCGGGGCCAGGACGGGGGCGCTCGCCGCCACGTCGGACCGCGCCGACGCCGCCGGGGACTGCTTGATCGAGCTGCTGCCAGGGGAGCACGCGGACACGAGGAGGGCCGCGGTCATCAGGGCGACGGCCGTGAAGCGGGCGCGGGCCGCGGGATGCCCGCCGCGCGGCCGGGAGGGTGAGGGCCTGGAGTGCATCAGGCGAGCGTAACGCTGGGCGACGCGACGGATGCGGGGAGTCGGGATTGTCGCCCCGTACGAGGGACGCGGCCCGGGACGCGCCTCGGGAGGGGGCTCCGGACGGACTCCGTCATCGGCCCTGCCCCCAGCACCACCGGCCCCGTCATCGGCCTGCCGCCAGCGCCACCGGCCCCGTCATCTGCCCGCTCATGACGCCACCGATTTCGTCACCACCCCCCGCCATCGCCTCCGTCACCCCGCCCGCAGCGCCATCGTCATCGCCTCCACCGCCAGCAGCGGAGCCACATTGCGGTCCAGCGCGTCGCGGCACGCGGCGATCGCCTCGATGCGGCGCAGGGTGGACTCCGGGGAGCTGGCGCGGGCCAGCCGGTCCAGGGCGTCCTGCGCGTCGGCGTTGGCGATCGCGACGCGGGAGCCGAGCTGGAGGGCGAGCACGTCGCGGTAGAAGGTGGTGAGGTCGCCGAGGGCCACGTCCAGGCTGTCGCGCTGGGTACGGGTCCTGCGGCGCTTCTGCATGTCCTCCAGGTCCTTCATCACGCCCGCCGTGCCGCGCGGCAGCCGGCCGCCCTGGGCCGCGCCGAGCGCCGCCTTCAGCTCCTCGGACTCCTTGCCGTCCATCTCCTCGGCGAGCTGCTTGGCGTCCTCGGCGGCCGCGTCGACCAGTTCCTGGGCGGCCCGCAGGCAGGCGCCGACCTCGTCCAGGCGCAGCGGGAGCTTCAGGACGGCGGCGCGGCGCTCGCGGGCCGCCGGGTCGGTGGCCAGGCGCCGGGCGCGGTCCACGTGCCCCTGGGTGGCGCGGGCCACGTCGGCCGCTGCTTGGGGGTCCACGCCGTCGCGTCGTACGAGCATGTCGGCGACCGCGTCCACGGACGGTGTGCGCAGGTTCAGATGGCGGCAGCGGGAGCGGATGGTCGGCAGGACGTCCTCGATGGAGGGGGCGCAGAGCAGCCAGACCGTGCGGGGGGCGGGCTCCTCGACGGCCTTGAGCACGGCGTTCGCCGACTTCTCGTTCAGCCGCTCGGCGTCCTCGACCAGGATGATCTGCCAGCGGCCGTTGGCCGGGGCGGTGAACGACTTGCGGACGGTGTCCCGCATGTCCTTCACCAGGATCTCGGCGCCGACCGCGGCGACCGCGGTGACGTCCGCGTGGGTGCCGAGCAGCGCGGTGTGGCAGCCGTCGCAGAAGCCGCAGCCGGGGACGCCGCCGAGGGCGCGGTCGGGGCTCACGCACTGGAGGGCCGCGGCGAAGGCCCGCGCCGCCTGGTTGCGGCCCGCGCCGGGCGGCCCGGTGAACAGCCACGCGTGTGTCATCCGGGACGTCTCCGGCAGCGGTTCGTCCGTCGCGGCGGCGGTGACCTGGGCGTCGGCGTCCCGGGCGGCGGCGCCCAGCACCGCGCTCACCTTCTCCTGCCCGACGAGGTCGTCCCACACGGTCATGGGTCACGCCGCCCTTCCGTCACACTCCGCGTTCCGACCTCCATTGTGCGGGTGGGGTACGACAACCGGGACCAGGCCGGAAACGCGGACGGCGCTCTCACCCTGCCGCGGCAGGGTGAGAGCGCCGTCCCGAAGAGGTCCGGGGTCAGCCCCGGCGGCCCCTGCGGGGCTCGTCCTCGTCGTCGTACGACCCCAGCAACTCGTCGGCCAGCGACGGCAGATCGTCCAGCGGGGTCTCCTCGGCCCAGTCGGGGCGCGGGCGGCGCCGGGCGGTGCCCTCGGCGCCGGGCCGGGGCATCTCGCGGGTGCGGTCCCCGGCGCCGGGCTGGGGCATCTCGCGAGTGTGGTCCTCGGAGCCGTCGGGGCCCGGGGCCCGCTCGTCGCGGAAGAAGCCGCGCGGCATCCGGTCGGCCGGGCCGTCGTCGCGCACGGGCGGCAGTACGGCCGTCTCGTCCGCGCCCACCTGCGGCAGTACGGCGGTCTCGTCGGCGGCGCTCGCGGGCACCTGCGGCAGCACCGCCGTCTCGTCCGCGGCGCCCGCAGCGGCCGGCGGCTGGGGCAGCTCGGCGGTCGTCTCGGCCTCGGAGGGCGCGTGCCGGGCGTCACGGGTCTCGCGGCCGAAGGGCCGCTCGTCCTGGTCCGGCGAGACGACCGGGGTCGGCACCGTCTCCTCCGTGCCAGGGCCCGGCGACACCGCCGGGGTGGTGACCGTGGCCGCGTCCGAGGTCACGCCGGGGGCCTTGGGCTGGGGGCTGCCGGGCCTGCGGGCCGCCACATCGGCGGCCGCGGCCGCCTCGGCGGCCTGACGGCGGGCCGCCTCGGCGCGGAGCAGGGCGTTCTCCGCCTTGCGCTGCGCCTCCAGGCGCCGGGCCGCCTCCTCGGCACGCTCCTTGGCGAGCCGGGCCTCCTCCTCGGCGCGGATACGAGCCTGCCGGGCCTCCTCCTCCGCGCGCAGCCGGGCGTCTTCCTCGGCCTGCTCGCGGCGGCGCTCCTCCTCGGCCTTGCGGCGCGCCTCCTCCTCGGCGCGGGCCTTCTCCTCGGCGAGCAGCCGCTGCCGCTCCTCCTCGGCGCGCCGGGCCGCCTCGGCCGCCCGCCGGCGGGCCTCCTCGGCCTGCCGCTCGGCCTCGCGGCGCTGCGCCTCCTCCAGCTCGCGGCGCTTGCGCTCCTCCTCCTCGGCACGCAGCCGGGCCAGCTCCTCCTGGCGCTCACGCTCCAGGCGCTCCTCCTCGGCCTTGCGCGCGGCCTCTTCCTCGGCCTTGCGGCGGGCCTCCTCCTCGGCCTTCCTGCGCGCCTCCTCCCGGGCCTCGATCTCGGCCTCGGACAGCGGCAGCACGGTGTCGAGGCGGTGCCGGATCACGGTGGTGACGGCCTCGGGCTCCTGTCCGGCGTCGACCACCAGATAGCGGCCCGGGTCGGAGGCGGCCAGGGTGAGGAAACCGGAGCGCACGCGCGCGTGGAACTCCGCGGGCTCCGACTCCAGCCGGTCCGGCGCCTCGGTGAACCGCTCGCGGGCGGCCTCCGGGGCGACGTCCAGCAGCACGGTCAGGTGCGGCACCAGACCGTCGGTCGCCCAGCGGTTGATGCGGGCGATCTCGGTCGGGGACAGATCGCGTCCGGCGCCCTGGTAGGCGACGGAGGAGTCGATATAGCGGTCGGAGATCACCACCGCGCCGCGCTCCAGGGCGGGGCGTACGACGGTGTCGACGTGCTCGGCCCGGTCGGCGGCGTACAGCAGCGCCTCCGCGCGGTGGGACAGGCCGGCCGAGGAGACGTCCAGCAGGATCGAGCGCAGCCGCTTGCCCACCGGGGTGGCCCCCGGCTCGCGGGTGAGCACGACCTCGTGGCCCTTGCCGCGGATCCACTCGGCGAGGGCCTCGGCCTGGGTGGACTTGCCGGCGCCGTCGCCGCCCTCCAGGGCGATGAAGAAGCCGTTTTGGGCCTGCGCCTCGACCGGGTCGTCGCCGCCGAGCAGCGCGTCCTTGAGGTCCTGGCGCAGCGGGATGCCGGACCGGTCGTCGACCTTGGCGAGCACCAGCGCGGCCACCGGCAGCAGCAGCGCGCCGACCAGCATCAGGGTGAACGAGGCGCCGCCGTGCGCGAACACGAAGCGGCCGTTCTCCAGCCGGTGCCGGCCGATCAGCCCGGCGACCACCGGGGCGATCACCGCGCCGAGCGCTATGAAGACGCGGACGACGGCCTGGAGGTGCTCGGTGACCCGCGCCCTGCGGTAGTCCTCGGTCTCCTGGTCGAGCAGCGCGTGCCCGGTGTTGGCGGCGACGCCCGCGCCGAGGCCCGCAAGGGTGAGGATCAGCAGCACCGTGGTGACGTCCGGGACCAGCCCGGCGGCCAGCAGCGCGATGCCGGTGAAGGCGATCGCGAGGGCCAGCAGCCGGCGGCGGGACAGCGAGGGCAGCACCGCGGGGGCCGTACGGATGCCGGCCGCGACGCCGCCGGTCAGGCCGAGCACCAGCAGGCCGAACAGGACCGGGCCGCCGCCCAGGTCGGTCGCGTGCAGCACGCACACGGAGACGGCGGCGGCGATGACACCGGCCACGGCGGCGCAGGCGAGGACGAGCAGCGGGATCGCGCCCGTGCGCCCCTTGTCGACACCGGCGCCGGTGCGCGGGCGGCGCAGGCCCTCCAGCGGGGACCGGGGGCGCGGGGTGCGCGTGCCGGGCAGCTCCAGGAAGGTCAGCAGGGAGAGGGAGGCGGCGAACAGGCCCGCCGCCACGTACGACGCGAGGGCCGCGTGGTGCTGGTCGAACCAGGGCAGGCCGGTGCCCAGCAGGTTGTTGAGCAGGGCGGCGAGGACCAGGACGGCGGCGGCCAGCGGCACGGCGAGGAAGCCGGTGCGCAGCGCGAGGCGGCGCAGGGCGTCCAGGTGGTCCGGCAGCGGCCGCACGGTCGCGCCCTCCGGCGGCGGGGCGGGCAGCAGGGCCGGGGCCGCGCTCTCCCGGCACACCGTCCACAGCCGTTCGGCGACGCCGGTGACGAAGGCGGTGACCAGCAGCACGGCCGGCGCGTCGGCCGGGGTCCAGTCGATCCACAGGGGGGCCACGATCAGCAGCGCGGCCCGCAGGCCGTCGGCGCCGACCATGGTCCAGCGGCGGTCGAGGGGGCCCTCCTGGGCGGTGAGCGTCGTCAGCGGGCCCAGCAGGACCGCGCCGAAGAGCAGGGCGGCGAGGCCGCGGGCCGCGAAGACCGTCGCGACCGCGAACGCCACGCCCCGGTAACCGCCGCCGAACGATCCCTGGGCGATCGCCGCCTCGAGGACGAGGACGACCAGGACGAGGAGGGCGAGGGTGTCGCCGACCCCGCTCACCAACTGCGCGCCCCATAGGCGCCGCAACTGCGGTCGGCGCAACAGGGAACGCACGGCGCGTTCGCGGGAGTCCGCGACCAGGGCGTCGTCCGGTGCTGGCGTGTGGGCCGTTGGCTGCTCGGCTCGCGTCATGCGTTCAGCCTATCCGCAGGCGCCGACACCACACCCCGCACTCCTGGCATGCGCACGCCCCGACACCAAAGTGATGCCGGGGCGGGCGTGGGGCGCGAGGAGACGACCGAGGTCTCGGCCCTGTGAGCCGGGTCGGGCTCAGTCCTCCGAACCGGAAGCCGTCGACTTGGTCGCCGTCGCCTTCTTGGCGGTCGTCTTCTTCGCCGTCGTCTTCTTCGCGGCGCTCGCCGTCGTCTTCTTGGCCGCCGTCTTCTTGGCGGCGGCCTTCTTCGCCGGCGCCTTCTTGGCGGTCTTCTTGGCCGGACCCTTCGCGCGCTTCTCGGCAAGAAGTTCGAAGCCGCGCTCCGGGGTGATCTCCTCGACGCTGTCGCCGGAGCGCAGGGTCGCGTTGGTCTCGCCGTCGGTGACGTACGGCCCGAAGCGGCCGTCCTTGACCACGACCGGCTTCTTGGAGACCGGGTCCTCGCCCAGCTCCTTCAGCGGCGGCTTGGCGGCGGCCCGCCCGCGCTGCTTCGGCTGGGCGTAGATCGCCAGGGCCTCTTCCAGCGTGATGGTGAAGAGCTGGTCCTCGGCCTGGAGCGAGCGCGAGTCCGTGCCCTTCTTCAGATACGGCCCGTAGCGGCCGTTCTGGGCGGTGATCTCCTGGCCCTCGGCGTCGCTCCCGACGACACGCGGCAGGGACATCAGCTTCAGCGCGTCGTCCAGCGTCACCGTGTCCAGCGCCATGGACTTGAAGAGGGAGGCGGTGCGCGGCTTGACCGCGTTCTTGCCGGTCTTCGGGGTGCCCTCGGGGAGGATCTCGGTCACGTACGGGCCGTAGCGGCCCTTCTTGGCGACGATCTGGTGGCCGGTGGCCGGGTCGTCGCCCAGCTCGACATCGCCGCTGGGCTCGGCCAGCAGCTTCTCGGCCAGCTCGATGGTCAGCTCGTCCGGCGCCAGGTCGTCGGGGATGTCGGCGCGCTGGTGCTGCTCGGTGTCCTTCTCGCCGCGCTCGATGTACGGGCCGTAGCGGCCGACCCGCAGCACGATGCCGCTGCCCACCGGGAAGGAGGACACCTCGCGGGCGTCGATCGCGCCCAGGTCGGTGACCAGTTCCTTGAGGCCGCCGAGGTGGTCCCCGTCGCCGTTGCCCGCGTCGGCGGCGGCGCCGGTGATGGTGCCCTCGCCGAAGTAGAAGCGCTTCAGCCACGGCACGGCCTGGGCCTCGCCGCGGGCGATGCGGTCGAGGTCGTCCTCCATCTTGGCGGTGAAGTCGTAGTCGACCAGCCGGCCGAAGTGCTTCTCCAGAAGGTTTACGACGGCGAAGGACAGGAAGGACGGCACGAGCGCCGTGCCCTTCTTGAAGACATAGCCGCGGTCGAGGATCGTGCCGATGATCGACGCATAGGTCGACGGGCGGCCGATCTCGCGCTCTTCCAGCTCCTTGACCAGGGATGCCTCGGTGTAGCGGGCCGGGGGCTTGGTGGCGTGGCCGTCGACCGTGATCTCCTCGGCGGACAGCGCGTCGCCCTCGGCGACCTGCGGCAGCCGGCGCTCGCGGTCGTCCAGCTCGGCGTTCGGGTCGTCGGCGCCCTCGACGTACGCCTTGAGGAAGCCGTGGAAGGTGATCGTCTTGCCGGAGGCGCTGAACTCCACGTCCCGGCCGTCGGCGGCGGTGCCGCCGATCTTCACGGTCACGCTGTTGCCGGTCGCGTCCTTCATCTGGGAGGCGACGGTCCGCTTCCAGATCAGCTCGTACAGCTTGAACTGGTCGCCGGTCAGGCCGGTCTCCGCGGGGGTGCGGAAACGATCACCCGAGGGACGGATCGCCTCGTGCGCCTCCTGCGCGTTCTTCACCTTCACCGCGTACGTACGCGGCTGCGGGGGCAGGTAGTCGGCGCCGTACAGCTGCGTGACCTGGGCGCGGGCGGCCGTGATGGCGGTCTCGCTCAGCGTCGTGGAGTCCGTACGCATGTACGTGATGTAGCCGTTCTCGTACAGCTTCTGGGCGACCTGCATGGTCGCCTTGGCGCCGAAACCGAGCTTGCGGCTGGCCTCCTGCTGGAGCGTCGTCGTACGGAACGGCGCGTACGGCGAGCGGCGGTACGGCTTCGACTCCACCGAGCGCACGGCGAAGCGGGTGTTCTCCAGGGCGGCGGCCAGCGCGCGGGCGGTCGGCTCGTCCAGGTGGAGGGTGTTCGCGGACTTCAGCCGGCCGACGGAGTCGAAGTCACGGCCCTGCGCGACCCGACGTCCGTCGACGGTCTGCAAGCGCGCGACCAGCGACGACGGGTCGGAGGAGTCGCCCGCGCGGCCGGTGCCGAAGGTGCCGGTGAGGTCCCAGTACTCGGCGGAGCGGAAGGCGATGCGCTCGCGTTCCCGCTCGACCACGAGCCGGGTGGCGACGGACTGGACACGGCCGGCCGACAGCCGGGGCATGACCTTCTTCCACAGCACCGGGGAGACCTCGTAGCCGTAGAGGCGGTCGAGGATGCGGCGGGTCTCCTGGGCGTCGACCAGCTTCTGGTTGAGCTGGCGCGGGTTGGCGACGGCCTCGCGGATCGCGTCCTTGGTGATCTCGTGGAAGACCATCCGCTTGACGGGGATCTTCGGCTTGAGGACCTCCTGGAGGTGCCAGGCGATGGCCTCGCCCTCGCGGTCCTCATCGGTGGCCAGGAAGAGTTCGTCGGAGTCCTTCAGCAGGTCCTTGAGCTTCTTGACCTGCGCCTTCTTGTCCGCGTTGACCACGTAGACCGGCTGGAAGTCGTGCTCGACGTCCACGCCCAGGCGGCGCACCTCGCCGGTGTACTTCTCGGGCACCTCGGCGGCGCCGTTGGGGAGGTCACGGATGTGCCCGACGCTCGCTTCGACTACGTAGCCGGGGCCGAGGTAGCCCTTGATCGTCTTCGCCTTGGCAGGCGACTCGACGATGACGAGTCGGCGGCCGCCCTGTGCGGTCTCGCTGGTCGGGGACAACTTCGCTCTTCTCTCCGGTCGACGCTGTGGCCTCCCCAGGCCCTGGTCCCGGGGTCGCGGCGTACTGCTGGCACGTGTGACGCTGCGGAGTGTGACGGTACATCCCGCCCCCGTGTCAAACGGGAAAAGCCCACAACGGCCACTCGAACGGTAACCCGACTACCGGCATTCCTGCCGCCCGGAGTACCGGGTACCCCGTCCGGGTCCGTCCGGAGCGTGACGCTCCTCTTCCTCTCGCGTTCCTCTCGCGGCACACCGGGAAGCGGACGCCCGCCGACGTCAGAGGCGCGTGAGGCAGTAGCCGCCGAGGGCCAGCGCGAGGGTTCCGGCCGCGCTCGCGAGGGCGGCCGATGCGACCCGGTTCACACCGAGGGCCACCGCCTCACCACGCCGCAGCCGCACCCCGGTCCACACCAGGAGAGCCCCTCCGAACAGGACAAACACCACCCCGACAAAAACCGCCGGCCCCCGCTCCATCCCCGCCCCGTCCCTTCCGGCTCCACCCAGCGCGTGGACCCTGACACGCGGGGGCGACGACCGGGCGACATCGCGGTGAACGGGAGGCCGGCGGTACGACGCTCAGGGGGGCCGGGGAGCCCGGGCACGGCTCCCCCGTGCCGGACAGATATTTTTCCGGCCGTTTTGCCATCGGCGGGTGGAGCCGGGGTGCCCCGGGGAGCCGCCCCCTCAGACCACCGGCTCCAGGAACCCCTGTTCCACCAGGAGACGGATCTGGGCCGGGGTCCGGTCGCGGAGGCGGACGGAGTCCTCGCCCATCAGCTGGGCGATGGCGTCCAGGATGCGGCCGGCGCTCAGGGTGCCGTCGCAGACGCCCGCGAAGCCCGCGCCGACCGTGTCCACCTTGGTGGCGCGGCGCATCCCCCGGTGCTGGCGGAGCACGACGTGCTCGGGGTCCTCCGCGCCGGGCAGCCCGACCTGTTCCTGCACCACCTCGCCGGCCAGCCTGAAGTGATGGCCGAGCAGCGCCGCGTCGTCGTGCTCGCGGAGGTAGTCGAGGCGTTCGAAGTGCGCCCGGACGGTGTCCCCGAGGGGCTGCTCCACCGGATGCGGCCACTCCTCCACCGTGAGGGACGGCTCGGCCGCGTCCGTCCTGCGCAGGGTGATCCAGCCGAAACCGACCGCCTTGACCTTGCGCGCCTCGAACTCGTCGAGCCAGGCGTCGTACCGCGCCTGGTACTGCGCCGGGTCCTCCCGGTGGTCCCCGGCGTCCCGCAGCCACAACTCGGCGTACTGCGTGACGTCCTGCACCTCGCGCTGCACGACCCAGGCGTCGCAGCCGCGCGGCACCCACGACCTGAGCCGGTCCTGCCAGTCCTCCCCCGCCACGTGCTGCCAGTTGGCGAGGAACTGCGCGAACCCGCCCTCGTTCAGCCGTTCCCCGGCCTGCTGGACGAGCGAGCGGCACAGGTCGTCCCCGCCCATGCCGCCGTCGCGGTAGGTGAGCCGGGCGCCCGGGGAGATCACGAACGGCGGGTTGGAGACGATCAGGTCGAACTTCTCGTCGTCACGCACCGGTTCGAACAGCGAGCCCTCGCGCAGCTCGGCGGCGGGCGCGCCGGAGAGCGCCAGCGTGAGCGCCGTGACATGCAGCGCGCGGGGGTTGAGGTCGGTCGCCGTCACGCGCGTGGCGTGCCGGGAGGCGTGCAGCGCCTGGATGCCCGAGCCGGTGCCGAGGTCCAGGGCGGCGGCGACCGGCGTGCGCACGGTGATCCCGGCGAGCGTGGTGGACGCGCCCCCGACCCCCAGGACGACGCCCTCGGCCCGCTGTCCGATGCCGCCCGCGCCGCCGACCGCGCAGCCGAGGTCCGACACGATGAACCAGTCCTCGCCGCCGGGACCGCCGTACGGCCGTACATCCACCGTGGCGGCCACCTCGTCGGCGCCCACCGGCACCAGCCACCCGGTCTGGACCGCCTCGTCGACGGGGAGGACGGCGGCCACCCGCGCGCGGGGCACGGGCTGCTGGAGCAGGAAGAGCCGTACGAGGGTCTCCAGCGGCGTGTCGCCACGGGTCGCCCGCAGCGCGGGCACGGTCTCGCTGCGGGCCAGCGCCGCGTACGCGGGCGCGCCGAGCAGTTCGAGCAGCCCGTCGGCGGTGAAGGAGGCGGCCAGCAGCGCGTCCCGCAGCCGCGCGGCGGCCTCGGGACGGTCGGCGGCGGGCAGGGGGGCAGGTCCGGAGTCAGTCACGGTCCCATTGTGTCCCGCGCGTGCCGGGTGTCCCGCGCGTCGAGGGGGACGGCGCACCCGGCCGTCCCCCACCCGCCGCGCCGGGCGCGGCTCAGCCCGCCGCGGACCCCGCGGAGGGCGAGGACGACGTCGTGGCGGCGACCTTCTTGCAGCTGGGCTGCTGGGCGATGGCGTCCTGGACCTCGCCCTGCTGGAGGGCCTTGAGGGACGCGGTGCCGCTCTGGTGCTTCTTCTCCAGCTCGGTCATCTGCTGGGCGACGTCGTGCAGCCCGGAGGCGAACTTCGCCTGGTCCTTGGTGTCCAGGTGGTCGACCTGCTTCTTCAGGTCGGCGTAGGAGGCCGAGAGGCTGTTGAAGCTCTTGACGACATCGCCGAGCCGCTTGGCGCCGCCGGAGACCCCGGGAGGCGCGCCGGCCCCCTTGACCGCGGTCGCGATCGCCTTGTAGCCGTCCGACATGTCCTGGAACGCCTGGGAGTCGGTCTTCTGGAGCGTCTCGGGCTTGGCCGTGTCGGCGGCCGTCGTGGAGATCGCCGAGTTGGCCGCCTTGATCTTCGCGTCCTGCGCCGGCACGGCGTCGCACACCGACTTGGCCCAGGAGACCAGCTTGGGGTCGGGCCCCTTGGGGGCGCTGTTGCTGCTGCATCCCGACAGCGCAGCCACCAGTACCGCACCGCCGGACAGTGCGGCCGCGAGCTTCTTGTTCACCGGATTGGTCCCTTCCATGGCTCTCGGGCCCCGGACCCTACACGGCGGACGCACACCCCCCGCACACCGATCGCTCCTTAAGTACCTTTTAGTACTTTTTGCGCGAGAGAAGGCTCACGACGGGGCCGTACCCGCGCACCCGGACGGAGCCGTACCCGCGCACACGAACGGGCGGGCGGCACGCCCCGAGGACGCACCGCCCGCCCGCTCTGTGCGCAGGTCGTCTTGCGAAACCTACGAAACCACCGCCGCGTCGGCCGAGTTGGCGACCCGTTCGGGGCCCTCCTCCTCGTCGCCGACGGCGATGCCGCGCCGCTTGGAGATGTACACGGCCGTGCCGATCACCAGCAGCGCGAGGATCGCGACCCCGATCCGCACGCCGAGGTTCTTGTCGTGGCCGTAGGAGAACTTGATCACCGCGGGCGCGATGAGCAGCGAGACCAGGTTCATGACCTTCAGCAACGGGTTGATCGCCGGCCCCGCGGTGTCCTTGAAGGGGTCGCCGACCGTGTCGCCGATCACCGTGGCGGCGTGGGCCTCGCTGCCCTTGCCGCCGTGGTGGCCGTCCTCCACCAGCTTCTTGGCGTTGTCCCAGGCACCGCCGGAGTTGGCGAGGAACACCGCCATCAGCGTGCCCGCGCCGATCGCGCCGGCGAGGTAGGAGCCGAGCGAGCCGACGCCGAGGGTGAACCCGACGAAGATCGGCGCCATCACCGCGAGCAGTCCGGGCGTGGCCAGTTCCCGCAGGGCGTCCTTGGTGCAGATGTCGACGACCTTGCCGTACTCGGGCGTCTCCGTGAAGTCCATGATCCCGGGCTTCTCCCGGAACTGCCGCCGCACCTCGAACACCACCGAGCCCGCCGAGCGCGACACGGCGTTGATGGCCAGTCCGGAGAAGAGGAAGACGACCGCGGCGCCCGCGATGAGGCCGACCAGGTTGTTGGGCTGCGAGATGTCCAGGGACAGGCTCAGCGGCGCGCCGGGCCCGCTGAGCTTCTCCCCGACGTCCTGCACATTGGTGGTGATCGCGTCGCGGTACGACCCGAAGAGCGCCGCCGCCGCGAGCACCGCGGTGGCGATCGCGATGCCCTTGGTGATCGCCTTGGTGGTGTTGCCGACCGCGTCCAGGTTGGTGAGCACCTGCGCGCCCGCGCCCTGGACGTCGCCGGACATCTCGGCGATGCCCTGGGCGTTGTCGGAGACCGGTCCGAAGGTGTCCATGGCGACGATCACCCCGACCGTGGTCAGCAGGCCGGTGCCGGCCAGCGCGACCGCGAACAGCGCGAGCATGATCGACGTGCCGCCGAGCAGGAACGCGCCGTACACGCTGAGCGCGATGAGCAGCGCGGTGTAGACGGCGGACTCCAGGCCGAGCGAGATGCCGGACAGGACGACGGTGGCCGGTCCGGTCAGCGAGGTCTTGCCGATGTCGCGGACCGGGCGCCGGTTGGTCTCGGTGAAGTAGCCGGTCAGCTGCTGGATGACGGCCGCGAGCAGGATGCCGATGGCCACCGCGACCAGGGCGAGGATTTGCGGGTTCCCGTCCTTGGCCTTGATCGCCGCGTCCGTCACTCCGCCGAGGTCGGCGTAGCTGGAGGGCAGGTAGACGAAGACGGCGACGGCGACCAGCACGAGGGAGATCACCGCGGAGACGAAGAAGCCGCGGTTGATCGCGGTCATGCCGCTGCGGTCGGCGCGCCGGGGGACGACCGCGAAGATGCCGATCATCGCGGTGATCACGCCGATGGCGGGCACCAGCAGCGGGAAGGCGAGCCCGGAGTCGCCGAAGGCGACCTTGCCGAGGATCAGCGCGGCCACCAGGGTGACGGCGTACGACTCGAAGAGGTCGGCCGCCATGCCCGCGCAGTCGCCGACGTTGTCGCCCACGTTGTCGGCGATCGTGGCGGCGTTGCGCGGGTCGTCCTCCGGGATGCCCTGCTCGACCTTGCCGACCAGGTCGGCGCCGACGTCGGCGGCCTTGGTGAAGATGCCGCCGCCGACACGCATGAACATGGCGATGAGGGCGGCGCCGAGGCCGAAGCCCTCCAGGACCTTCGGCGCGTCGGCGGCGTAGACGAGCACCACACAGGAGGCGCCCAGCAGGCCGAGGCCCACCGTGAACATGCCGACGACACCGCCCGTGCGAAATGCGATCTTCATCGCGGTGTGCGAGACGGTGGTGAGATCCTTTTCGGGTTCGCCGTCGCCCGGGGTGGCTTCCCGGGCCGCCGCGGCGACCCGCACATTGCTTCGTACCGCGAGCCACATGCCGATATAACCGGTGGCGGCCGAGAAGACCGCGCCGATCAGGAAGAACACCGAACGCCCGGCACGCTGATTCCAGTCGTCCGCGGGCAGCAGCAGAAGCAGGAAGAAGACGACGACGGCGAATACGCCGAGCGTGCGCAGCTGCCGGGCGAGATACGCCTTGGCGCCTTCCTGGACCGCCTCGGCGATCTTCTTCATGCTGTCGGTGCCCTCGCCCGCGGCGAGCACCTGGCGCACCAGGATCCCCGCGACCACCAGCGCGGCGAGGGCTACCGCCGCGATGACGGCCACGATGACCCTGTTGCCGTTGGTGAGCACCGCGGCCGCGAGGTATGTGGGGTGGTCCAACTCAGAGGGGTAAGAAAGCCCCGCCATTCGTCCTCCTTGACGCTTGGGCTGAGCTCAAGATGTGGACGGATTGTAGGTACCCCTGAGTGATGTCAAAAGAGCACGGTAAACGGAATTGGCCTGCACGCACCGGTTCGCGAACCCGAAAGAGGTAATGCCTCAAAAGCATTGACGGACGCCGTCGGTCTCATTGAACCTTGATCGAATGATAGGGCTATTGATCGTGAATTCCTTCACGAATTCCGGGGCGCCCCGGAGGGCGGCCGGAAACGATCTGCCCGGAACGCGATCAGGGCCCTGCCGGAGCAGGGCCCTGATCGTGCGTTCGGGTTCTTCGGGTGGCGGCGCCGGCCGCGGGCGGCGCGGTCAGCCGACGGGGACCGCCGGCGGGGCGGCGGGCCAGGTCATGCGGATCAGTCCGCCGTTCTGCCCGGTGGTGACCTCGACGTCGTCCACGAGACCGCTGATGACCGCGAGGCCCATCTCGTCCTCCTCGGCCTCCACGTCCGCGTCCGCCGCCGCGCCCCCGGCCACCCGCTCGGCGGGGACCGCGTGCGGGGCTTCGTCGCCGACCTCGATGGAGAACTGTTTCTCCTCCTCGATCAGCGCCACCTTCACCGGCGCGTCGATGCCGCCGACCTGGTGGAGCCCCACGGCACGGGAGCACGCCTCGCCCACGGCGAGCCGCACCTCGTCCAGGACGGCCTCGTCCACTCCGGCCCTGCGCGCCACCGCGGCCGCCACCAGCCGGGCGGTCCTGACGTGCTCGGGCAGCGCGCTGAAGCGGAGTTCGACGGTGGCCATGCATCCCCCTCACGACTACGGGACTGCGGTCGGACGGGCTCGCCGGGCCCGCCCCTCATGAACTTCGTTACCCGGATCCGCCGGGGCACACCCGGCGCGGCCCCCTACAGGGTGCGAGACGGGGTACAACGGCCGGAATCAGGCATGACCGACCGGCGGCCCCGCCGCGGACAGGCCGCGACGGGGTCGACCGGACAAGGTCAGTCGGTGGCCGCCACCGCTTCCTCGACCGAGGTGTGGATCGGGAACACCTTGGTGAGGCCGGTGATACGGAAGATCTTGAGAATGCGCTCCTGGTTGCAGACCAGGCGCAGCGAGCCCTCATGGGCACGCACTCGCTTCAGGCCGCCGACCAGCACGCCGAGTCCGGTGGAGTCGAGGAAGTCCACGCCCTCCATGTCGACGACAAGATGGAAATTGCCGTCGTTCACCAGCTCGACCAGCTGCTCGCGCAGCTTGGGCGCGGTGTATACATCGATTTCGCCACCGACCTCGACGACCGTACGATCGCCGACGGTACGGGTCGACAGGGACAGGTCCACGGATCCTCCAGCACCTTGCTATCGAGCGGTCGCCCCTCGGGCACCTTGGCTTGCGGCCCTTGGGACGCAACGCCAGCCGCGATGGCATTCAATCACTTACCGGCCTGCGTGCACGACGCCTTGACCCCATTGTCCGTCACGCCAGTGACACACTCGGTGCCGATGGCCAAGAATCACCGATCCGATCAACCCGTGCCGGACCCGGCGTCCCGCCCGTCGCCGGGCGCTGTCCTGGGCAGACTCGCCTCCGGCCCGAGCCGGGCTGCGCGCATCACTCATACGGAGCACTTGCCCCCGCGCACGGGTCGGCATGCCGTCTGGCCTGACCGGATTCGGTCCGAGGTGATCGCGGCCGTACGGGAGCGCGGCATCGAGCACCCCTGGGCGCACCAGGCGCTGGCCGCCGAGCACGCCCTGGACGGCGATTCGGTGGTCGTCGCCACCGGCACCGCCTCCGGCAAGTCCCTCGCCTATCTCGTCCCGGTGCTGTCCACCCTTCTGGAGGGTTCGAAGGCGCCGAACGGCCGAGGGGCCACCGCGCTCTACCTCTCCCCCACCAAGGCGCTCGCGGCGGACCAGTGCCGATCGGTGAAGGAACTTTCACAACCTCTGGGCACCGCGGTCCGCCCCGCCGTGTACGACGGCGACACCCCGTACGAGGAACGCGAGTGGGTGCGCCAGTACGCCAACTACGTCCTCACCAACCCGGACATGCTGCACCGCGGGATATTGCCCTCCCACCCGCGCTGGTCCTCCTTCCTGAAGTCGCTGAAGTACGTCGTCGTCGACGAGTGCCACACCTACCGGGGCGTCTTCGGCTCGCACGTCGCCCAGGTGCTGCGCCGGCTGCGCCGCGTCTGCGCCCGTTACGGCTCCTCCCCGGTCTTCCTGCTGGCCTCCGCGACCGCCGCCGAGCCCGCCGTCGGCGCGGGGCGGCTGACCGGCCTGCCGGTGGTGGAGATCGCCGACGACGCCTCCCCGCGCGGCGAGCTGGTCTTCGCCCTGTGGGAGCCCCCGCTCACCGACCTGCACGGCGAGAAGGGCGCGCCCGTGCGCCGCACCGCCACCGCCGAGACCGCCGATCTGCTGACCGACCTGACCGTGCAGGGCGTGCGCTCGGTCGCCTTCGTGCGCTCCCGGCGCGGCGCCGAGCTGATCTCGGTGATCGCCCAGGAGAAACTGGCCGAGGTCGATCGCTCCCTGGTCCGGCGGGTCGCGGCCTACCGCGGCGGCTACCTCCCCGAGGAGCGCCGCGCCCTGGAGCGCGCCCTGCACTCCGGGGAACTCCTCGGACTCGCCGCCACCACGGCCCTGGAGCTGGGCGTGGACGTCTCCGGGCTGGACGCGGTGGTGATCTGCGGCTACCCGGGCACCCGGGCCTCCCTGTGGCAGCAGGCGGGCCGCGCGGGCCGCTCCGGGCAGGGGGCTCTCGCGGTCCTCGTCGCCCGGGACGATCCGCTGGACACCTTCCTCGTCCACCACCCGGAGGCCCTGTTCGACCGGCCGGTGGAGTCGACCGTGCTCGACCCCGACAACCCCTACGTGCTCGCCCCGCACCTGTGCGCCGCCGCCGCGGAACTCCCGCTGACCGAGGAGGACCTCGAACTGTTCGGTCCCGCCTGCGCGGACGTGCTGCCGCAGCTGGAGGCCGCGAAGCTGCTGCGCCGGCGGACCCGGGCCTGGCACTGGACCCGCCGGGAGCGGGCCGCCGACCTCACCGACATCCGCGGCGGGGGCGGGCGGCCGGTGCAGATCGTGGAGGAGGGCACCGGGCGCCTGCTCGGCACGGTCGACGAGGCCGCCGCGCACTCCGCCGTCCACGAGGGCGCGGTCCACCTCCACCAGGGCCGCACCTACCTGGTGCGCTCCCTCGACCTCGCGGACTCGGTCGCCCTGGTGGAACAGGCCGACCCGCCGTACTCGACGGTCGCCCGCGACACCACCGCCATCTCCGTCCTGGAGACCGACACCGAGATCCCCTGGGGCACGGGCCGGCTCTGCTACGGCTCCGTCGAGGTCACCAACCAGGTGGTCTCCTTCCTGCGCAGGCGCCTGATCACCGGCGAGGTGCTGGGCGAGACGAAGCTCGACCTGCCTCCTCGTACGCTGCGCACCCGCGCGGTGTGGTGGACGGTCACCGAGGACCAGCTGGACGAGGCCCGGATCGGCCCGGAGATCCTCGGCGGCTCCCTGCACGCCGCCGAGCACGCCTCCATCGGCATGCTGCCGCTCTTCGCGACCTGCGACCGCTGGGACATCGGCGGCGTCTCCGTCCCGCTGCATCCCGACACCCTCCTTCCGACGGTCTTCGTGTACGACGGCCATCCCGGCGGCGCGGGCTTCGCCGAGCGCGCCTTCCACACCGCCCGCGCCTGGCTCACCGCCACCCGCGAGGCCATCGCCTCCTGCGAGTGCGACGCCGGCTGCCCCTCCTGCATCCAGTCCCCAAGTGCGGCAACGGCAACGACCCCCTCCACAAACGCGGCGCGGTCCGCCTCCTGACCACCCTGCTGCGCGAAGCACCGGAACCGACCGCCCCGCCGAAGGAAACGGCGCCGGCTTCGGGACGGGGGCAGGGAGGCTGACGCCCGGGGGACGGGGAGCTGACGCGCGGGCGGCCCGACGCGCGTGGGACCGGAGGCGGGGGCCGGGGCACCGGGCCGGGAGCTGGGGGCTGGGGACCGGTGAGCCGGAGGCCGGTCGCTGGGCCGGGAGGCCGGTCGGGCAGAGGCTGCCGAGGGCAGATGGGCCGGAGGTCGCCGAGGGCAGGCGGCTCGGCCAGGGGCCGGGGGTCCCGCCGGGCGGGAGGCGCCGCCGGGCCGAGAGTCGGTGGGCCCTGGAGCAGCGGGCAGGCCCTGGGTCAGTGGTTCAAGTGCCGGTGGCCGCTCCACCCGACGCCCGGCGCCCGGCGCCCGGCCCCCAACGCCCGACGCCCTCGTCACCGGCTCCCCGGGGCGGGCTGCGGAGACCTCGGACCAAGTGCCGGCAGGGCGGAAGGCGGCGGGGCGAAAGCGAAGGCCGGTGGGTCCGCCGGGCCCGCTCTGGAGCGGACCTCCGCCGTGAACGGACCGCCTCCCGACGCCGCGGTCACGTCCGCGATCTCGCCCTCCACCGCGCAGCGCACCAGCCGAACCCGCTGGGCCGTCGCCACGCGGCCGGCCAGGACGCAGGCCGCCTCGCCGCCGTCCGCCCAGTGGTCCGCGGCCGCGAGCGCCGCCAGATCCGCGCCGCCCGCCGCCCGGTGCCGGACGGTGACGGCGTGCCCCAGCGCCAGCACCGCGCCGAACACCACGCAGAGCACCGCGATCGCCCCGAGGCTCCAGACGGTGGCGGAACCCCGGTCGGAGCCGTACCGGCCCCCCGTTCGCCGCGCCAGGGCCCACCTCCGCAACCCGCCCCGGCCGCTCACCCGAACCCGCACCCGCGCCCTCCGCCACCTCACGGCCCCGCCCCCTTCCCCCCGACCGTCTCCTCGGCCAACGCCACCGCCTCCTCGCGGAGTTCGAAGGGCAGACCGCTGAGCACCGGCGGCCTCGCCACCACCGTCACGCGCACCTGGTCGCCCTCTCGTCCGACCGTCACCCCGGCCCCGCTCGGTGCTGCCTGACGGGTCACCGACAGCACCGAGGCGGGCGGGTCCTGGCGGGCGGCGGCCCGGGCGCCCACGCGGGCCGCGTCCACACACCGGATCTGCGCCGCCGCCATGAGCAGCGCCCAGACCAGCGCCATCGTGAACGCCACCAGCACGCACAGCGCCATGGCCGCCTCCGCCGTCACGAAGCCCCGGTCCGAGCCTCGGCCCGAGCCCCGTTCACATCCGCGCACTGAGGGCCTTCTTCACGATGGACTGGAGCTCCGCCCGGACCTCGCCGCTGGTGACGACCTCGTACAGCAGCATGGCGAATCCGACGGCCGCGATGATCCCCATCGCGTACTCCGAGGTCACCATTCAGGAGTCCCGGCGGCACACCCGCCGCACCCCGGCCAGCACTTCGACGATCTTCCTCTTCATCTCGACTCCCCTCAGGTCCTGGTCTGTTCTCACGTTGTCCGTCCTCGGTATCCGTCCTCGGTATCCGTCGCCGCTCCTCACCTCCCCGCCATCACGCCGCCCGCCAGCCCGATCACCACGGGCAGCACGCCGATCGCGACGAAGGCGGGCAGGAAGCACAGCCCCACCGGCGCGGAGATCATTACGGCCGCCCGTCTGGCCCGTGCCGTCGCGGTGCGGCCCCAGTCCGCGCGGGTGTCCGAGGCGATGCGGGCCACCGGCGCGGCGGCGGGCAGCCCCGACTCGCCTGCCCGCTCCAGCAGCCGCGCCAGGGCACCCGCGCCCGGCAGCGCGGCCAGCCCGCGCCACGCGTCCGCCGGTGTGCCGCCGAGCCGTACCTCCGCCGCGCCCCGCGCCAGCGCCTGTCCGACGGGCCCGCCCAGGGCCTCGCCCACCGCCTGCGCGGCGACCACGGGCCCGGCGCCGGCCGCGATACAGGCGGCCAGCAGATCGGCGGCGAGCGGCAGCCGGCGCGCGGCCTCGGCGGTATCGACGGCCGCCGCCCCGCCCGCCGCCGCCTGGCCCGCTCGCCAGCGCCAGAGCACGGCCCCGGCGCCGAGGCCCAGCAGCGCCCCGACGGGCCCGCCGACCAGCACCCACACCCCGCCCGCCGCACCCACGAGCGGCAGCCATCGCCGCACCGTGTCCACGACCGCCGACCGCGGCTTCCGCGTCGCGGGCTCCGGTCGCAGCAGTCCGGCCGCCCGCTGCCGCGCCCGGCGGACCCGCCGGGCCGACACCACCAGCCGGCCGCCCCAGCCGAGCGCCACCGCCACCGCCACGGCCGTCCCCAGCCTGTGCACAACATCCCCGCTCACGCCCTCACGTCTCCCTCCACGTCCAGACCCGCGCCTCACACCGCCTCCGCTCCCCGCACGATCCGCGCCGACCACCACAGCCCGGCCGCCTCGAACACCGCGCCGATCAGCAGGCAGCCCAGGCCGGGGCCGCTGTGCAGGAGGACCCGCAGCGGGGCGGCGCCCATGGCCGCGCCCAGGAGAAGGCCCAGGACGGGGAGAGCGGCGAGCAGGACGGCGGTGGCCCTGGCGCCGGCCAGTTGGGCGCGCAGGTCGGCACGCTGGTCCCGTTCGGCCCGCAGGGCGCCGTCCAGCCGGTCCAGGCCGGCCGCGAGTCCCGCGCCCTGGTCGACGGCCACCCGCCAGCACGCGGCCAGCCCGAGCAGCCCCTCGGCGCCCGGCTGCCGGGCCGCCACGGCGAGGGCGCCGGGCACGTCCCCGCCGAAGCGGGCCGCCGCGACCACGGCCGCCCGCGCCTCGCCGAGCCCGCCCGAGTCCCGCGCCGCCCGCAGCAGCGCCTCGCCGGGCTGCCGTCCGGCCCGCACCTCACCGGCGAACGCCCCGCACAGGGCGATCACCTGGTCCACCCGCCGCTCCCGGGCGCGTCTCGCCTCCCCGGCCCGCCGCACCCGGCGCAGCACGGGCACCCCGGCCGCCCCCGCGACGACCGGAATCACCGAGCCGCCCAGCAGCGCGAGCAGCAGCCCCGCGACCAGGGCCCACCACTCGGCTCCCCAGCGGTCGCGCAACCGCCGTAATGCCGAGAGGAGTTGATCCTGGACCGGCGGAGCGGCCCCCGGCCCTCCGTCCCCGGCCAGCAGCAGCCGCGCCCGCCGCACCCCGTGGTACCGCTCGCACAGCAGCCACCCCAGCGCGGCCAGACAGATCAGCGCGGCCCCCATCGACATCTCACCCCTCACCTTCACCACCTCCGAATCCGCCACCCCGGCCACCTCCGATTCCGCCCCGGGCACCGGTCGTCCCGTCCTCTCGGCCGCCCCCGAACCCGTCACCATCACGGCCCCCGGACCCGGCACCTTCGCCTCCGCCCCATCCGCCGCCGTCGCCACCACCGCCCCCGCCCTCGTGCATGAACTCCCCCAGCCCACCCAGCAGTCGGGCCAACCGCCCCCACCCCGCCTCCCGCACGAACGCCCGCTCCCCCCACCGCAGCGCGGGCACCGTCCGCACCAGACCTGTGGCGTCCCGCTCCAGGACGTGCACCTCGGCGATCCGGCGCCGGCCGGAGCGGTCCCGCACCAGGTGGAGCACCACGGACAGGGCGGCCGCCAACTGGCTGTGCAGGGCGGCGCGGTCGAGGCCCGCGGCCGTGGCCAGCGCCTCCAGACGGGCCGGGACGTCCCCGGCGGTGTTGGCGTGGACCGTGCAGCAGCCGCCCTCGTGGCCCGTGTTGAGCGCGGCGAGCAGATGGACGACCTCGGGTCCGCGCACCTCTCCGACGACCAGCCGGTCCGGCCGCATCCGCAGGGCCTGGCGGACCAGGTCCTCAAGGGTGACCAGGCCCGCGCCCTCCTGGTTCGCGGGCCGGGTCTCCAGCCGGACGACATGCGGATGGTCGGGTCTCAGCTCGGCGGAGTCCTCCGCGAGCACGATCCGCTCCCCCGCGCCGACCAGGCCGAGCAGGGCGCTGAGCAAGGTCGTCTTGCCGGTCCCGGTGCCGCCGCTGACCAGGAAGGACAGCCGGGCGGCCAGCAGGGCGCGCAGAATCCGGTCGCCACCGGGCGGGACGGTGCCGGCCGCCACCAACTCGGCGAGGGTGAAGGCCCGGGGCCGTACCACCCGCAGGGCCAGGCAGGTGCAGCCGACGGCGACCGGGGGCAGCACGGCGTGCAGCCGGGTGCCGTCCGGGAGCCGAGCGTCCGCCCACGGCCGGGCGTCGTCCAGCCGGCGTCCGGCCACCGCGGCGAGCCGCTGCGCGAGGCGTCGTACCGCCGCCGCGTCGGGGAAGGCCACCGGGGTCAGTTCCAGGCCGCCGCCCCGGTCCACCCACACCCGGTCGGGCGCGGACACCAGGACGTCGGTGACCCCGGGGTCGGCGAGCAGCGGCTCCAGGGGCCCGGTGCCGACGAGTTCGGATCTCAGCCGCTCGGCCACCCCGAGGACCTCGGCGTCCCCGAGGACCCGCCCCTGTGCGCGCAGCGCCTGCGCGACCCGTGCCGGGGTGGGTTCGGCGCCGCTCTCGGCGAGCCGCCGGCGCACCCCGTCGAGCAGGGCGGTCTGATCAAGCGTTCCGAAGCTCATCGCGCGCCCCCGGACTCCACCAGCGCCCGCTCCCAGAACTCGGCGCAGAACCGGGCCAGCGGGCCGCGTCCGCTCGCGCCCGGCGGTCTGCCGCCGCCCCTCGGCCGCAGCAGCCCGGGCTCCACCGGCACCTCTCCCGCGAGCGGCAGACCGAGCAGGCGGGCCACTTCGCGGTCGTCCAGACCGGACGCGTACGGACCGCGCACCGCGACCCGCAGATCGCGGACGACCACGCCGATGGCGGCGGCGATCCGGCCGGCCGCGGCGAGTGCCCGCAGTTCGGCGGGGACGACCAGGAGGGCCAGGTCGAGCTGGGCGAGGACCTCGCCGACCCCGTCGTCCAGGCGGCGGGGCAGATCGACCACGACGGTGCCGCCGCGGCGCCGGGCGGCGGCCAGCACCGCCCGCACGGCCTGGGGCGGCACGGCGACGCAGTCGCCCCGGTCCCAGCTGAGCACCCGCAGGGAGTGCAGCGCGGGCAGCGACTCCTCCAGGGCGCCGCCGCCGACCCGGCCCCGGGAGGCGGCGAAGGCCGGCCAGCGCAGGCCCTCGGCGCCTTCGCCGCCGAGCAGCACATCGAGACCGCCGCCGAGCGGATCGGCGTCCACCAGCAGGGTGCGCAGTCCCTCGCGGGCGGCGGTGACGGCGAGCGCGCAGGCCAGGGTGGACGCGCCGGCCCCGCCCCGGCCGCCGATCACGCCGACGGTGAGGGCCGGCCGGCCGACCCCCTCGGCGACGTCGGCGATCCGGTCGACCAGCCACTGCTCGCCCTCGGGGAGGATCAGGACGTGGTCGGCGCCGATCTCCATGCCGCGCCGCCATACGTCCGGGTCCTCCCGGTCGCGGCCGATCAGCACCACCTGGCGCCGCCGGGCGGCCCCGAGCAGCCGGTGCGCCGCGTCGTCCCCGACCAGCACGAGCGGGGCCGCGGCCCAGGTGCCGCCCTGGTCGGGGACGCCGTGGTGCACCTCGGGTGTCGCGCCCGCGGCCGCGCACAGCCGCAGCAGATCGTCCAGCAGCGCGGCGTCCTCGGTGACGATCAGCGGGCCGCCGCCGCGGGCGGGCGGCGGGTCATGGGTGATGGTTGCGGACACGGTGTTCCCCCTTCGCCGCGCGGCCCCTCGGCCGCGCGATTTCCCGACATGTGGAGAACCGGCGGACGGCTTCCCTATGAACGGCGACATGAACGACTGTGTGAAGGCCGACCGGAATCGGCCATACGCCTCCCGCAAACGGAACCGGCCGTGAACTCGCCGCGGCGGGAGCGCATGGGAAACACGGTGCGGCGATCCGTGAAATCGTGTGGATCTTGGTGGAAAACCGTGGACAACTCAGGCCCTGTGAATAACTCCGTCACCCGAACCGGTGACGCCTGTACCGACCCCTGTGCGGCATCCTCAGCGCAGCCCTACGATCACCCGGAGTAACGAATCATGGGTGCGCGGAAGCGGCGGCCACGGCGCGGAAGCGCCGGCCGCTCGGCCGTACGAGGGAAGGAAAGAGGCGGAAAAACCCGTCCGGACATGCGACGACCCCCGCCGGGGGGAGAGCGGGGGTCGTCCCCACGGCCGACTCGGGGGGGAGGAGCCGGACCGGGTTAGCACGGTCGCGAACGATCCGTGACTTCCATGGTGTACCCGAGAGCCTTCTCAGGCAAACCCACGCGCCCCACCTTACGCCGAATGGTGGGCGCCTATGCTCGGGGACGTGGAAAACCACTCCTTGCCGCGCGCGGCGGCCTTCTTCGACCTGGACAAGACGGTCATTGCGAAGTCCAGCACACTCACCTTCAGCAAGTCCTTCTACCAAGGCGGGCTGATCAACCGCAGGGCCGCGTTGCGCACCGCCTATGCCCAGTTCGTGTTCCAGGTCGGCGGTCTGGACCATGACCAGATGGAGCGTATGCGCGCCTATCTCTCGGACATGGTCCGGGGCTGGAACCAGCAGCAGGTGCGGGAGATCGTCGCCGAGACCCTGCACGACCTGATCGATCCGATCATCTACGACGAGGCCGCCTCGCTCATCGAGGAGCACCACACGGCCGGCCGGGACGTGGTGATCGTGTCCACCTCGGGCGCCGAGGTGGTCGAGCCGGTCGGTGAACTCCTGGGCGCGGACCGGGTGGTGGCCACCCGCATGGTCGTCGGCGAGGACGGCTGCTTCACCGGCGAGGTGGAGTACTACGCCTACGGCCCGACCAAGGCGGAGGCGATCCGCGAACTGGCCGTCTCCGAGGGCTACGACCTCGACCGCTGCTTCGCCTACAGCGACTCGGCGACCGATCTGCCGATGCTCCGGGCGGTCGGTCACCCGCACGCCGTCAACCCGGACCGGGCGCTGCGCCGCGAGGCCGTCGCGCGGGACTGGCCGGTGCTGGAGTTCCGCCGCCCCGTGCCGCTCAAGAAGCGGCTGCCCACCCTCTCCGTACCGCCGCGCCCCGCGCTGGTCGCCGCGGCGGCCGTGGGAGCCGCGGCCGCGACGGCCGGACTCGTCTGGTACGCCAACCGCCGCCGCGGCACCGTCTGACGCACCTGACGCACCCCGCGCCCGACGAGCCCCGCCCGGCGGACCCGCCCGAGGTCCGTACGCACCGCACGGACCTCACACACCGCGCGCCACCAAGCGCCCTTTTCACCCCTGCCCGCACCCGAAAGTAAAGAAGTGCGAGCAGGGGTTCCGCTTGTCCCCGCCCAGCGGTACAAAGAAGTCAGCGGCCCGCGCGACCATGGACATCCGAGAGGATCCCCAGTCACTACGCATTTGGCCCACGGACCACTGCATGAACACCGGGCACCCACGCGACGTCGACCCGTCGAATACGGGCCAGCCGCACCAGGTACGGGCAAAGTCCCCGTCCTGATGGGCCATTCATCGAGGACGCTTGGTAACCCGGTGCTCATGCCAGCGGCGGTACGAGTTCTCGTACCGCCGCATCTCTGTCCGCGCCCGGACGCGAAACCTCAGGCCGCGCCGCGCTGCAGCGCCTCGCACACCGCCGTCGACTCCCGCGCCCCGAACCCGACCGCGCGCCCGCAGTGCGCGATCCACGCCGCCATGCCCTCGGGAGTGCCCGAGACATAGCCCTCCAGCGCCGCCAGGTACTCGGCACGCCCCTGCTCCGCGTGGCCGACCTCGGCCGGGCAGACCGCCTTGGGGTCCAGGCCGCTGCCGATCAGCACGATCCGCTCGGCGGCGCGCGCGACCAGCCCGTTGTGCGAGGTGAAGGGGCGCAGCGCGAGCAGCTCGCCGTGCACCACGGCCGCCGTCACCAGGGCCGGGGCGGAGCTGCCCGCGATGATCAGGTCCGCGAGGCCGTCCAGCCGTCCGGAGACCTCCCGCGCGTCCGGCAGCGGCAGCCCGATCAGCGGCTCGTCCACCGCCTCGCCGTCCTGGCGCGGCCGGCCCACCCGGCTCTCGTCGCTCGCCGCGGCCACCAGGTGCAGCCGGGCCAGCACCCGCAGCGGCGACTGCCGCCAGATGGAGAGCAGTTGGCCCGCCTCGGCCGTCAGCCGCAGGGCCGCGCCCATGATCCGCGCCTCGGCCTCGGTGCCGAAGTCGGTGCGCCGCCGCACCTCCTCCAGCGCCCAGTCCGCGCCGGACAGCGCCGCCGAGCCGCGGGCGGCGCGCAGGGCCGCCTCGGAGGTGATCGCGTTGCTGCGGCGGCGCATGATCCGGTGCCCGTAGACCCGGTCCACGGCCTTGCGCACGGACTCCACGGACTCGGGCACGCCGGGCAGTGCGCCCAGGGCCGCGAGGGGATCGGCGGTCGCGCCTGTCGTACTCATGAGTACGACAGTACGCACCCGATCGGCAGACCCCTCGAAGGAGTGGTCTTCTTCACTCAACCATGCCACCTACAGCTATCACGCAACTACGCTTGGTGAACATGAAAATTGCTTTCGTCGGGAAGGGCGGGAGCGGCAAGACCACGCTCTCCTCCCTCTTCATCCGTCATCTCGCCGCGTCCGGGGCCGCCGCCGTCGCGATCGACGCGGACATCAACCAGCACCTCGGCCCCGCGCTCGGCCTGGACGAGGCCGAGGCCGCCGCGCTGCCCGCGATGGGCGAGCGGCTGCCGCTGATCAAGGACTACCTGCGCGGCAGCAACCCGCGCATCGCCTCCGCCGCCACCATGATCAAGACGACCCCGCCGGGCCGGGGTTCGCGGCTGGTGCGGGTACGCGAGCCCAATCCGGTCTACGACGCCTGCGCGCGTCCGGTGGAGCTCGACGGCGGCGCCGTCCGCCTGATGGTCACCGGCCCCTTCACCGATGCCGATCTCGGCGTCGCCTGCTACCACTCCAAGACCGGAGCGGTGGAGCTGTATCTGAACCACCTGGTCGACGGCCCCGACGAGTACGTGGTGGTCGACATGACCGCGGGCTCGGACTCCTTCGCCTCCGGCATGTTCACCCGCTTCGACATGACGTTCCTCGTCGCCGAGCCGACCCGCAAAGGGGTCTCCGTCTACCGTCAGTACAAGGAGTACGCCCGGGACTTCGGCGTCGCCCTGAAGGTCGTCGGCAACAAGATCCAGGAGCAGGACGACATCGACTTCCTGCGCGCCGAGGTCGGGGACGACCTGCTGGTCACGGTCGGGCGCTCGGACTGGGTGCGGGCCATGGAGAAGGGCCGGCCGCCGCGGTTCGACCTCCTGGAGGAGGCCAACGCCCGTGCACTCGCGACCCTTCGGGCCACCGCGGACGCCACGTACGAACGGCGCGACCGGGAGCGTTACACGCGCCAGATGGTGCACTTCCATCTGAAGAACGCCGAGTCCTGGGGCAACGAGCGCACCGGGGCCGACCTGGCGGCGCAGGTCGACCCCGGCTTCGTGCTCGGCGAGGGCCTCGAAGCGGGTGTCGAGGCGGATGCCGAGGCGGGCGTTACGACGCCCGCCTGACCATCCCGCCTCACAACTCCCGTCCAGTCTCTACCCCTTGACGGCCGGCGCCCCGGGGACTCCCTTGGGCGCCGGGGCCGGGCGGCCGGAGAGGTAGGACGCCCAGCCCGGCTTGGGCGCCTCGCCGACCTTCAGGCTCCGCAGTTTCTCCAGGGTCTTGGGGTCCTGCGCGTCCAGCCAGTCGGCCAGCTGGTGGAAGGAGACGCAGCGCACCTCGGGCTTGCCGCAGACCTTCTTCACCACGTCCTCGACGGCGCGCATGTACGTGCCGCCGTTCCAGGACTCGAAGTGGTTGCCGATGACCAGGGGCGCGCGGTTGCCGTCGTAGACCCGGTCGAAGCCCTGGAGGAGGCTGTCGCGCACCTCGTCGCCCCAGGTGCCGAACTTGTCGGGATCGCCCTGGGTCTGGGTGCCCGACTGGTTGATCATGTAGTTGTAATCCATGGTCAGCTCTTCGAAGTTGTGCCCGGGGAAGGGGACCAGCTGCATCGACAGGTCCCACAGGCCGTTCTTCTTCTTCGGCCAGAGCTGGTTGTCGATCCCGCTGGAGTCGTAGCGGAAGCCCAGCTGGCGGGCCGCCTGCACGAAGTTCTTCTGGCCCTCCAGGCAAGGGGTGCGGCCGCCGATGAGCTCCTTGTCGTAGTCGAAGGGCAGCGGAGCCGCGTTCTTCATGCCGGAGTTGGTCTTCCAGTTCTCCACGAACTGCTTGGCCTGCGCGATCTCGCTCTTCCACTCGTCCACCGACCAGGTGCCGACCCCGCCGTCGGGACCGCAGAAGTGGCCGTTGAAGTGGGTGCCGATCTCGTTGCCCTCCAGCCAGGCGAGCCGGGCCTGCTTGACGGTGTCGCTGATCCCCTGCTGGTCGTTGAAGCCGATGTCGGAGCTGCCCGGCGAGTGCTGCGGGGGCTTGTAGAGGTCGCGTTTGTCCTCCGGCAGCAGATAAACGCCGCTGAGGAAGAACGTCATATTGGCGTTGTTCTCCTTGGCGACCTTGCGGAAGTGCGAGAACAGCTTCTGGCTGTCCTCGCCCGCGCCGTCCCAGGAGAACACGACGAACTGCGGAGGCTTCTGACCGGGCTTCAGCCGCTCGGGCCTGGGCAGACGGGGCTGCGTACCGGTGTACGCGGTCGATCCGTCGCCGAGCAGCCGGAGCACATTCTGGGGCGCGGGTGCCGCGGGCGCCCCCTTCCGCGGGCCGGACGTCCCCTCCGGCGCACCATGGGTACCGGTCCCGCACGCCGCGAGCGAGACCGCACAGGCCGCGGCGACCACGCCGACGGCGATCCTCTGGTTGGCGGCCATGTTCCGCCCACCTTCTTCCTTCTCTCAGACGAACGCTGACGAGGGCTTTTGTGGTGATCCGCCGGGTTTGAACCGACGGCACCGCCCAAGATCACACGGACCCGAGAAGGAGTGAGTATGACAAGCCGATCAAATGATTTATTCGCCCTTGCGAGGGATCGTCTGGACCATTTGCCCCGGAAAGCTATGAATGATCTTTACGTGGCATTGCCGATCCTTTACGAAGCGTTACTCCACCCCTCTCCCCTCCCGACCGCACAGGTCTAAACCAATTTCTCCGACGACCCTTGTCACCGGCCCCTCACGTCTGATGAGCTGTGGCCTGGGACACATCGGACACCCTCGAAAGGCGGATGTCGTGAGCAATGAGAGCCTGGCCAACCTGCTGAAGGAAGAACGCAGGTTCGCGCCCCCCGCCGACCTGGCCGCACACGCCAACGTCACGGCGGAGGCGTACGAGCAGGCCAAGGCTGACCGGCTCGGCTTCTGGGCCGCGCAGGCCCGCCGGCTGACCTGGGCCAAGGAACCGACCGAGACGCTGGACTGGTCGAACCCCCCGTTCGCGAAGTGGTTCAAGGACGGCGCGCTCAACGTCGCCTACAACTGCGTCGACCGGCATGTCGAGGCCGGCCACGGCGACCGGGTCGCCATCCACTTCGAAGGCGAGCCCGGCGACAGCCGCTCCCTCACCTACGCCGAGCTGAAGGACGAGGTCTCCCGCGCCGCGAACGCCCTCCTCCACCTCGGCGTCCGCAAGGGCGACCGGGTCGCCGTCTACATGCCGATGATCCCCGAGACCGCCATCGCCATGCTGGCCTGCGCCCGGATCGGCGCCGCCCACTCCGTGGTCTTCGGCGGCTTCTCCGCCGACGCGCTCGCCACCCGTATCAAGGATGCCGACGCCAAGGTCGTCATCACGTCCGACGGCGGCTACCGCCGCGGCAAGCCCTCCGCCCTCAAGCCCGCCGTGGACGAGGCCGTGGAGAAGGCGGGCACCGTCGAACACGTCCTCGTGGTCCGCCGCACCGGCCAGGACGTCGCCTTCGACGACACCCGCGACGTGTGGTGGCACGACCTCCTCGCCACCCAGTCGGCCGAGCACACCCCGGAGGCGTTCGACGCCGAACACCCCCTGTTCATCCTCTACACCTCCGGCACCACCGGAAAGCCCAAGGGCATCCTGCACACCTCCGGCGGCTACCTCACCCAGGCCGCCTACACCCACTGGGCCGTCTTCGACCTCAAGCCCGAGACCGACGTCTACTGGTGCACCGCCGACGTCGGCTGGGTCACCGGCCACTCCTACATCGTCTACGGCCCCCTCGCCAACGGCGCCACCCAGGTCATGTACGAGGGCACCCCCGACACCCCCCACCAGGGCCGGTTCTGGGAGATCGTCCAGAAGTACAAGGTCTCCCTCCTCTACACCGCGCCCACCGCGATCCGCACCTTCATGAAGTGGGGAGACGACATCCCCGCCAAGTTCGACCTCTCCAGCCTGCGCATCCTCGGCTCGGTGGGCGAACCCATCAACCCCGAAGCCTGGATCTGGTACCGCAAGCACATCGGCGCCGACCGCACCCCCGTCGTGGACACCTGGTGGCAGACCGAGACCGGCGCCATGATGATCTCCCCCCTCCCCGGCGTCACCGAGGCCAAGCCCGGCTCCGCCCAGCGCCCCCTGCCCGGCATCAGCGCCACCGTCGTCGACGACGAGGCCAACGAGGTTCCCGACGGCGGAGGCGGTTACCTCGTGCTCACCGAGCCGTGGCCCTCCATGCTGCGCACCATCTGGGGCGACGACCAGCGCTTCAAGGACACCTACTGGTCCCGCTTCCCGGGCAAGTACTTCGCCGGCGACGGCGCGAAGAAGGACGACGACGGCGACATCTGGCTCCTCGGCCGCGTCGACGACGTCATGCTCGTCTCCGGCCACAACATCTCCACCACCGAGGTCGAATCCGCCCTCGTGTCGCACCCGGCGGTCGCCGAGGCGGCCGTGGTCGGCGCCGCCGACGAGACCACCGGCCAGGCCATCGTCGCCTTCGTCATCCTGCGCGGCACCGCCTCCGCCGACGACGACACCCTCATCGGCACCCTCCGCGACCACGTCGGCGCCACCCTCGGCCCGATCGCCAAGCCCAAGCGGATCCTCCCGGTCGCGGAGCTTCCCAAGACCCGCTCCGGCAAGATCATGCGCCGTCTCCTGCGGGACGTCGCCGAGAACCGCCAGCTCGGAGACGTCACCACCCTCACCGACTCCGGCGTCATGGACCTGATCCAGTCCAGGCTCCCCGCCGCGCCCAGCGAGGACTGAGCCCGTACGACGGACAAGGGGCGCCCGGCACTCGCCGGGCGCCCTTCGCGCATGTCAGGGGCCTGCCGCTCCCGCTCGCCTTTCCCCCGGCCGAGAAGTTAGGTAAAGTAACCAAAGCGTCAAAAAGTCAACAAGATCCACATGGGGTGCGCCGGGAAGTCTGGTCGGCAGGTACGTCGTCCTGCCCGCTTCCGGAGGTCCCCCATCGTGACCGCGCCCCGCACCCCGCACCCCGCCCGCAAGGCCCTCGGACGCCTGTCCCTGCCCGAGCGGACCTATGTCGCGGACGCCCTGCGCACGGAGACCGTCGGCGGAGTGCTCCTGCTCATCGCCGCCGTGACCGCCCTGATCTGGGCGAACGTCCCGGCGCTGCGCCACAGCTACGAGACGGTCGGCCACTTCAGCTTCGGCCCCGCCGCCCTCGGCCTCAACCTGTCGATCGCCCACTGGGCCGCCGACGGCGTCCTCGCGATCTTCTTCTTCGTCGCCGGTATCGAGCTCAAACGCGAACTGGTCGCCGGAGACCTGCGCGACCCCAAGGCGGCCGTGCTCCCCGTGGTGGCCGCCCTGTGCGGCATGGCCGTACCCGCGCTCGTCTACACCGTCACCAACCTCGCCGGACACGGCTCCACCCAGGGCTGGGCGGTGCCCACCGCCACCGACATCGCCTTCGCGCTCGCCGTCCTCGCGGTGATCGGCACCTCCCTGCCCAGCGCCCTGCGCGCCTTTTTGCTCACCCTCGCCGTCGTCGACGACCTCTTCGCGATCCTGATCATCGCGATCTTCTTCACCGACCGGTTGAACTTCGCCGCGCTCGGCGGCGCGTTCCTCGGCCTCGCCGTCTTCTGGCTGCTGCTGCGCAAGGGCGTGCGCGGCTGGTACGTCTACCTGCCGCTCGCCCTCGTCAACTGGGCGCTGATGTACAACAGCGGCGTGCACGCCACCATCGCCGGGGTGGCCATGGGCCTGATGCTGCGCTGCACCACCCGCGAGGGTGAGCGGCGCTCCCCGGGCGAGCGCGTCGAGCACCTGGTGCGGCCCCTGTCGGCCGGGTTCGCGGTACCGGTGTTCGCGCTGTTCAGCGCCGGTGTGGTGGTGTCCGGACGGGCGCTCGGCGACCTGTTCACCCGACCGGAGACGCTCGGCGTGGTGCTGGGCCTGGTCGTCGGCAAAGCGCTCGGCATATTCGGCGGCACCTGGCTGACCGTCCGCTTCACCCGCGCCTCGCTGAGCGAGGACCTCGCCTGGGCGGACGTCTTCGCGGTCGCCTCGCTCGCCGGCATCGGCTTCACGGTCTCGCTGCTCATCGGCGAACTGGCCTACGACGGCGACGCGCTCCTCACCGACGAGACCAAGGCCGCCGTCCTCGCCGGGTCCCTGATCGCCGCGATCTGTGCCACCGTGCTGCTGAAGATACGCAACGCCAAGTACCGGCGGCTGTGCGAGGCCGAGGACCGTGACGACGACCTCGACGGCGTCCCCGACATCTACGAGGAGGACGACCCCGCGTACCACCTGCGCATGGCCCGCATTCTGGAGCGCAGGGCCGCCGAACACCGGCGGCTCGCCGCCGAGCGGACGGCCGCGGCGGGCGACGGGCGTGCCGAAGTGCCGGGCGGGGCAGGCGACGAGGGCGGCCGTCCGGCATGATCTGACGAGACGGTACAAATCAAGACGGTGACCCGGGGCAGGGCGGCGGCCCGCCCGGCAGGCCCGGGGACACGAAAGAACTCGTAAGGGAGAACGCGATGAGCGCACCCGACGGCAGCCCGGTCGGCGCCGAACGCAGCATCGGCCAGCTGTTCGCCTCGGCGACGACCGATTTGTCGGCGCTGGTGCACGACGAGATCGCGCTGGCCAAGGCGCAGCTCAAGCAGGACGTGAAGCGCGGCGCGACCAGCGGTGGCGCGTTCTCGATGGCGGGCGCGGTCCTGGTGTTCTCCCTGCCGATGCTCAACTTCGCCCTGGCGTACGGCATCCGCACCTGGTCCCACTGGAACCTGGCGATCTGCTTCGTGCTGTCCTTCGCGGCGAACGTGCTCGTCGCCGGCCTGCTCGCGCTGATCGGTGTGGTGTTCGCGAAGAAGGCCAAGAAGGGCCGGGGGCCGCAGAAGGTCGCCGCGTCCGTGAAGGAATCGGCGAGCGTCCTCGGGAACGCCAAGCCGCACCCGCGCCCGGAGCTGCCCGAGGACCGCAGCCCCGCGGCCATCGAGGCTGTGGCACGCTCGTCGTCATGACGGACCCCGCTCATGACCCCGCTCCCGCCTCGCTGGTACGGATCGGGCTGCCCGGACACCAGGTGATCCACCGGGACGTCGCCGCGAACGGCGCCCGCTTCCACATCGCGGAACTCGGTGACGGCCCCCTGGTGCTGCTGCTCCATGGCTTCCCGCAGTTCTGGTGGACCTGGCGGCACCAGCTGGTCGCCCTCGCGGAGGCCGGCTACCGGGCGGTGGCGATGGATCTGCGGGGCGTCGGCGGCAGCGACCGCACCCCGCGCGGCTACGACCCGGCCAACCTCGCCCTGGACGTCACCGGTGTCATCCGCTCCCTCGGCGAGCCGGACGCCGCGCTGGTCGGGCACGACCTCGGCGGCTATCTGGCGTGGACCGCGGCGGCCATGCGCCCCAAGCTGGTGCGCCGGCTCGCGGTGGTGTCGATGCCGCACCCGAGGCGCTGGCGCGCGGCGATGCTGCGCGACGCACGGCAGACCGCCGCCAACTCCTACATCTGGGGTTTCCAGCGGCCCTGGGTCCCGGAGCGTCAACTCACCGCGGACGACGGGGAGCTGGTGGGCCGTCTGATCCGGGACTGGTCCGGGCCGCGCGAGCCGGAGGACGAGGCGGTGGGCAGGTACCGGCGCGCCATGTGCATCCCCTCCACCGCGCACTGCTCCGTCGAGCCGTACCGCTGGCTGGTGCGCTCCCTGGCGCGCCCGGACGGCGTGCAGTTCTACCGCAGGATGAAGCGCCCGGTGCGGGTGCCCACGCTGCATCTGCACGGTTCACTCGATCCGGTGAGCCGCACGCGCAGCGCCGCCGGTTCCGGGGAGTATGTCGAAGCGCCGTACCGCTGGCGGCTGTTCGACGGGCTGGGCCACTTCCCGCACGAGGAGGACCCGGTGGCGTTCTCGACCGAGCTGATCAACTGGCTGAAGGACCCCGAGCCCGACCGGTGACGACGCGGCGCGGAACCGATGCGTGGAGTATCCGGTTCCCCGCCACTTGTCACCCGTTCGGCCACATGCCTGCCGCATACGCCAATTGGCCGCCGTCCAAGCGGTTATCGACCTTGGGGCGGGGGCACACGGACCGGTATGGGCTTGACGCACGACTACAGTGACGCACCCCGCAACCGCCGCTCGGCCACCGGCCTGAGCACGCCTCAGCGAGGCACCCCGCAACTCGCGGAAGGCGAACTGCGGGTGGGGATTCCGCGCATCCTGCGCCGCCGGGCCCGCTGGGTCTCGGTGCGCCTGCGTCACCCGCGCAACTGAACCGCACCGCGGCTCACAGCGCGCAGCTGTCCGTACCCACCTGCTCGTTCGCCGTGCGGCCGCGGGCGATGTCCGGCCGGATCTCGTCCGCCGTCAGCGCGTAACCGGTCTCGGCGTCGTCCAGGGACTTGGCGAACACCACCCCGTAGACCCTGCCGTCAGGGGTGAGCAGGGGTCCGCCGGAGTTTCCCTGGCGGACGGTCGCGTACAGCGAGTAGACATCGCGGCGCACGCTGCCCCGGTGGTAGATGTCCGGGCCGTTGACCGAGATGCGCCCGCGCACCCGGGCCGCGCGCACGTCGTACGAGCCGTTCTCCGGGAACCCGGCCACGATCGCGCCGTCGCCCCCGGCCGCGTCCGGCGCGGCGAACTTCAGCGCGTCCGCCTTCAGGTCCGGTACGTCGAGTACCGCGATGTCGCGCTTCCAGTCGTACAGCACCACCTTGGCGTCGTAGCGCTGCCCCACCCCGCCTATCTGGACGGTCGGCTCGTCCACCCCGCCGACGACGTGCGCGTTGGTCATCACGCGGCGGTCGCCGAAGACGAAACCGGTGCCCTCCAGGACCTTGCCGCAGCTCTGCGCGGTGCCGGTGACCTTGACGATGGAGCGCTGGGCGCGGGTGGCGACCGGGCTGCCGGCGAGGGCCGGGTCCGGCGGCTGCACGTCCTTGATCGGCTCGTCGGAGAACGGGCTGAAGACCTGCGGGAAGCCGTTCTGCGCGAGGACCGAGGAGAAGTCCGCGAACCAGCCGTCGGCCCGGGCGGGCAGCGCCCGGGAGACCCCGAGCAGCACCTTGGAGCCGCGCACCTGCTTGCCGAGGGTCGGCAGGGTGGTGCCGGCCAGGGCGGAGCCGATCAGCCAGGCGACCAGCAGCATCGCCACCACGTTGACCAGCGCGCCGCCGGTGGCGTCCAGGGCGCGGGCCGGGGACCAGGTGATGTGCTTGCGCAGTTTGTTGCCGAGATGGGTGGTCAGGGCCTGGCCGACGGAGGCGCAGACGATGACGACGACCACGGCCACGACGGCGGCGGTGGTGCCCACCTCCGCGTTGTCGGTCACCGCGTCCCAGACGACGGGCAGCGCGTACACCGCCGCGAGGCCGCCGCCCAGGAAGCCGATCACCGACAGGATGCCCACGACGAAGCCCTGGCGGTAGCCGACCACCGCGAACCACACGGCAGCGACCAGCAACAGGATGTCCAGCACGTTCACCGCTAAAGACCCTCGCCTACTCCATTCCGCTTCCCGCGGCTCCAACAAGGCGTCCGGCCCGCCCCCGTGGGGACTTCAGGGACCCTGCGTCCCCGGGAAAGAGACAGCACGGGGATCACCCTGTCATGAGCTCCAGTCGAGCGGGGACAGCTTCTCCCGGTCCCAGGGGCGCTCCCAGCCCGCGTAGTGCAGCAGCCGGTCGATCACCCCGGCCGTGAAACCCCAGACAAGGGCCGATTCGACCTGGAATGCCGGACCCCGGAATCCGCTGGGGTGGACGACGGTGGTGCGGTTGGCGGGGTCCGTGAGATCCGCCACGGGGACCGTGAAGACCCGCGCCGTCTCGTTCGGGTCCACCGCGCCGACCGGGCTGGGCTCGCGCCACCAGCCGATGACGGGCGTGACGACGAAGCGGCTGACCGGGATGTACAGCCGGGGCAGCACGGCGAACGGCTGCACACCGCGGGGGTCGAGCCCGGTCTCCTCCTCGGCCTCGCGCAGGGCGGCGCGCAGCGGGCCCTCGCCGAGCGGATCGCCGTCCTCGGGGTCGAGGGAGCCGCCCGGGAAGGACGGCTGGCCCGCGTGCGAGCGCAGTGAGCCGGAGCGCTCCATGAGCAGCAGTTCGGGGCCGCGGGTGCCCTCGCCGAACAGGATCAGCACGGCCGACTGGCGGCCCGAGCCGTTCTCGGGCGGCAGGAAGCGGCTGAGCTGGCGGGGCTCGATGGTCTCGGCCGCGCGGGCCACCGGGGCCAGCCAGTCCGGCAGTCCCCGGCCGTTCAGCATCACCGCGTCGCCTCGCGCCTCACTGGCCCAGGTCATCGCCCACCCCCGTCATCTCCTGTCGTCCGGCGCCGGGAGCGCCGGGTTCGTTCCGTCACGCGGCCCCCAGCGGCGGGGCGGGCCTGCCGCCCGCGTCCAGGTACGCCTGCGGCGGGTTGAGCCGCTGCCCCGGCAGGCCGCCCTTCTCGTACTTCAGCAGCTTCCGCGCCTTCTCCGGGTCGGTCTCGCCCTCGCCGTAGGCCGGGCAGAGCGGGGCGATCGGGCAGGCGCCGCAGGCGGGCTTGCGGGCGTGGCAGATGCGGCGGCCGTGCCAGATGACGTGGTGGGACAGGTCGGTCCACTCGTTCTTGGGGAACAGCGCGCCGACCGCGGCCTCGATCTTGTCCGGGTCGGTCTCCCCGGTCCAGCGCCAGCGGCGCACCAGCCGCTGGAAGTGGGTGTCCACGGTGATCCCGGGGCGGCCGAAGGCGTTGCCGAGCACGACGAAGGCGGTCTTGCGGCCGACGCCGGGCAGCTTGACCAGGTCCTCGAGACGGCCCGGCACCTCCCCGCCGAAGTCCTCCACGAGGGCCTTGGACAGTCCTATGACCGACCTGGTCTTGGCCCGGAAGAACCCGCAGGGGCGCAGGATCTCCTCGACCCGCTCCGGGTCGGCGGCGGCCAGGTCCTCGGGGTGGGATAGCGGCCGAAGAGACCGGGGGTCGTCTGGTTGACCCGCAGATCGGTGGTCTGGGCCGACAGGACGGTCGCGACCAGCAGCTGGAAGGGGTTCTCGAAGTCCAGTTCCGGATGGGCGTAGGGGTACACCTCGGCCAGCTCGCGGTTGATCCGGCGGGCCCGGCGGACCAGGGCGGTCCGCGACTCCTTGCCCGCCGGCTCGACGGCGACCTTCCTGGCGGGCGCGGCCTTCCTCACCGGGACCGCGCCGTCGGCGGCCACGGCCTTCTTCGCCGGGGTCACTTTCCGGCCCGAAACGGACGTGCCGGCCGGGGTGGCCTTCCGGGCGGAAGCGGACTTTCCGGCCGGGGCGGCCTTCTTCGCGGAAGACGCCTTCGCGGCGGATGCCGCCTTTCCGGCAGACCCTGCCTTCCCTGCCGAACCGGTCTCTTCCGCCATGTCAGCCTTTTTTCTACTTTTCCTACTGCCTTCGGGACCCTGTTCGCCCACAGCGGAATCGCGACGTACAACCACCCGCTAAGCCCCCTTGGCCTGTGCTCTCACCGGCGTTTTGGACACCCGGCCAGCCTAGAGCCCGGCACCGACATCCGCCCCGGACCCCGAAGATCGGCGCCCGATTGGACCCCTGACGCTTACCCCGGCACACCCGTGCGGCATCCTTGTGACAGATCACACTGTTTGGACCGTCCGGCAAAATGAGAACACGGTCCCTGGCACACAGGGGAAGCAAGATCCCCTGAGCAGGTCGACAAGGAGAGAACTCGTGGACGACGTTCTGCGGCGCAACCCGCTCTTCGCGGCGCTCGACGATGAGCAGGCCGCGGAGCTTCGCGCCTCGATGAGCGAGGTCACCCTCGCTCGCGGCGACTCCCTGTTCCACGAGGGCGACCCGGGCGACCGCCTGTACGTCGTCACCGAGGGCAAGGTCAAGCTGCACCGCACCTCCCCCGACGGCCGCGAGAACATGCTCGCCGTCGTCGGTCCCGGCGAGCTGATCGGCGAGCTGTCGCTGTTCGACCCGGGCCCGCGCACGGCCACCGCGACCGCGCTGACCGAGGTCAAGCTGCTCGGCCTCGGCCACGGCGACCTCCAGCCCTGGCTGAACGCCCGCCCCGAGGTGGCCGGCGCCCTGCTGCGCGCCGTCGCCCGCCGGCTGCGCAAGACCAACGACGCCATGTCCGACCTGGTCTTCTCCGATGTCCCCGGCCGCGTGGCGCGCGCCCTGCTCGACCTGTCGCGCCGCTTCGGCGTGCAGTCCGAAGAGGGCATCCACGTCGTCCACGACCTCACCCAGGAGGAGCTGGCCCAGCTGGTCGGCGCCTCCCGCGAGACCGTGAACAAGGCCCTGGCCGACTTCGCCCAGCGCGGCTGGCTGCGCCTGGAGGCGCGCGCGGTCATCCTGCTGGACGTGGAGCGACTGGCCAAGCGGTCCCGCTGACGCGGCGGTCCTTCCCGGTACGACGTCCAGGGCGCGGCTCCTCAGGGGCCGCGCCCTGAGTCGTCCCTCCCGCCGTAAACCGGCTGCCCCGGCCCGGTCGGCACGGCACCATGGGCCCCATGCCCGGACCGCCCGCCCCACCCCGCCCGCACGGCCTCGACCCCGACGGCTTCTTCGTCCGCGAGGGCTCCCTGGCGCGCGTACCCGCCGCGTTCCGGCCGGTCGTGGCCGCCGTACGGGAGCGGCTGCCGGAGGTCTTCGGGGCGCGTCTGGACGGGGCGTACCTCTACGGGTCGATCCCCCGGGGCACCGCGCGGGCGGGCCGCAGCGACCTGGACCTGCTGATCGTCCTGCGCGAGGAACCGGCCGACGCCGACCGTGCCGCCGTACGAGCCCTCGGCGCGGCCCTGGACCGGCGGTTCCCGCAGATCGACGGGGCCGGGACGCTGCTGTACGGCCGGGAGCGGCTGCTGAGCGAGCCGGAGCGGTACGACATGGGCTGGTTCCTGGCCTGCCTGTGCACCCCGCTGCTCGGGGACGACCTGGCCGGGCTGCTGCCCCGCTACCGCCCCGATTCCCTGCTGGCCCGCGAGACCAACGGCGACCTCGCCCTGCTGCTGCCCCGCTGGCGGACGCGGATCGCGGCCGCCGGGGACGACGAGGCGGCCCGGCGGCACCTGGTGCGCTTCATGTCCCGCCATCTCGTCCGCACCGGCTTCACGCTCGTCATGACGCGCTGGAACGGCTGGACGAGCGACCTGCGCGAGATGGCCGAGGTCTGCGGCGCGTACTACCCGGAGCGGGCCGCACAGCTGCGCACGGCGGCGGAGTACGGCAGCGAGCCCGTGGGCGACCCGCGGGTGCTGCGCGGCCACGTGGACGACCTGGGCCCCTGGCTCGCCGCCGAGTACGCGCGCGTGCACGGCGTGAAAGGTTCGGCGCCGGAAGAGGCGTCCTAGATCAGGCCGTGCTCGCCGAGGTACTCCAGCTGGGCCAGGACCGAGAGTTCCGCGGCCGGCCACAGGGAGCGGTCGACGTCGGCGTAGACATGGGCGACGACCTCGGCCGCGGTGCGGTGGCCGTTCTCGACGGCGGTCTCCACCTGGGCGAGCCGGTGGGCGCGGTGGGCGAGATAGAACTCCACGGCGCCCTGGGCGTCCTCCAGGACCGGACCGTGCCCCGGCAGCACGGTGTGCACGCCGTCGTCCACCGTGAGGGAGCGCAGCCGGCGCAGGGTGTCCAGGTAGTCGCCGAGCCGCCCGTCGGGGTGCGCCACCATCGTCGTACCGCGCCCGAGGATGGTGTCGCCGGTCAGCACCGCCCGGTCGGCCGGGAGGTGGAAGGAGAGCGAGTCCGAGGTGTGCCCGGGGGTCGGTACGATCCTCAGCTCCAGGCCGCCGGTGGTGATCACGTCGCCCGCGGCCAGGCCCTCGTCGCCGAGGCGGAGCGCCGGGTCCAGGGCCCGCACCCGGGTGCCGGTCAGCTCGGCGAAGCGGCCCGCGCCCTCGGCGTGGTCCGCGTGCCCGTGCGTGAGCAGGGTCAGGGCTATCCGGCGGCCCGCCTTCTCCGCCGTGTCCACGACCGCGCGCAGATGGCCCTCGTCCAGCGGGCCCGGGTCGATCACCACGGCCAGATCGGAGTCCGGCTCGGCGAGGATCCAGGTGTTGGTGCCGTCCAGGGTCATCGCGGAGGCGTTGGGCGCGAGGACGTTGACGGCCCGGGTGGTGGCGGGCCCGGAGCCGACCGCGCCCCTGGGCTGGCCGGGCAGCGCGCTCGCGGCGGTCATGCGCGGCCTCCCCCGGTCGCGTCGGCGGGCGCCGGACTCGACGGAACGTGCTTGGTGAACTCCTCGTGCCCCGGCCAGGACAGCACGATCTCGCCGTCCTGGAGCCGGGCGGTGGCCTGCACCGGCGTCAGATCGCGCGCGGCGGCGGCCGCGAGGGCCTCGGCGGCGGTGCCGTACGGCAGCAGCTCGCGCAGCGCGGCGATGGTGGGCGGCATCATCAGCAGCTCGCCCCGGTCGTACCCGGCGGCGGCCTCGGCCGGGCGGGTCCACACCGTGCGATCGGCCTCCGTGGAGGCGTTCCGGGTGCGCTGTCCCTGCGGGAGGACGGCCGCGAAGAACCAGGTGTCGTAGCGGCGCGACTCGAACTCCGGGGTGATCCAGCGCGCCCAGGCGCCCAGCAGGTCCGAGCGCAGCGCCAGGCCGCGCCGGTGCAGGAACTCGGCGAAGGACTGCTCGCGCGCGACCAGGGCGGCACGGTCCGCCTCCCAGTCGTCGCCCGTGGTGTCGCCGACGACCGTGTCCGGGCCGGGCCCGGCGAGCAGGACGCCCGCCTCCTCGTACGTCTCCCGGACCGCCGCGCAGACGATCGCCTGGGCGCCGGCCTCGTCCACCCCGAGCCGCTCGGCCCACCACGCGCGCGACGGGCCCGCCCAGCGGATCCGCGTGTCGTCGTCGCGCGGGTCGACGCCGCCCCCCGGATACGCGTACGCGCCTCCGGCGAAGGCCATGGAGGCGCGTCTGCGCAGCATGTGGACGGCGGGTCCGGCCTCGGTGTCCTTCAGCAGGAGCACCGTCGCCGCGCGCTTGGGGGACACCGGGGTGAGGGTGCCGTCCGCGAGCGCGCGGATGCGGTCCGGCCACTCCGGGGGGTACCACTGACCGTTCGCCATGGCCGGAGGCTATCCCGTGTAGGGCGAATGTTCGAGAGGTACCCGAGGCGCCGGAGTGGTGCGGGCCGTATGCCGGGGTGGTACGGGCCGTACGGGCCGGTCGGGGCGGGTTACGGGACCAGCTCGACCAGGATCTCGACCTCGACCGGCGCGTCCATCGGGAGCACCGCGACGCCGACCGCGCTGCGGGCGTGCACGCCCTTGTCGCCGAGGGCCTCGGCGAGCAGCTCGCTGGCGCCGTTGATCACACCGGGCTGGCCGGTGAAGTCGGCCGCGGAGGCGACGAACCCGGTGACCTTGACCACGCGCGCGATCCGGTCCAGGTCGCCGGCGACGGACTTCACGGCCGCCAGCGCGTTCAGCGCGCAGACGCGGGCCAGGTCCTTGGCCTCGTCGGCCGTGACCTCGGCGCCCACCTTGCCGGTGACGGGCAGCTTGCCCTCCACCATCGGCAGCTGGCCCGCGGTGTACACGTAGACGCCGGACCGCACGGCCGGCTGGTAGGCGGCCAGCGGCGGTACGACCTCCGGCAGGCTCAGGCCCAGGGTGGCCAGCTTCTCCTCGACCGCGCTCATGCC
This sequence comes from Streptomyces sp. SUK 48, assembly GCF_009650765.1. Lineage (NCBI taxonomy): Bacteria > Bacillati > Actinomycetota > Actinomycetes > Kitasatosporales > Streptomycetaceae > Streptomyces > Streptomyces sp. SUK 48. The sequence goes on from NZ_CP045740.1 coordinate 3,886,564, forward strand.
TGCTTCTCCCGCTTCAGGTAGGCGACCAGCTGCTCGGGGTTCGGTCCGGGCACGACCTGGACGAGCTCCCAGCCGTCCTCGCCCCAGTTGTCCAGAATCTGCTTCGTGGCATGGACGAGCAGCGGCACGGTTGAGTATTCCCACTTGGTCATGGGCCGACTGTATCCGCTGTGACCGATCACTCCCTCGTCGTCTCCCCGTTATCCACAGCCTCCCGCGTGACGGTCGGCCGGAGTGGTTAGTCTCGAAGACGTGAGCAGGCTCCAGGTCGTCAGCGGCAAGGGCGGGACCGGCAAGACGACGGTCGCCGCCGCACTCGCGCTGGCCCTCGCGACCGAGGGGAAGCGGACGCTTCTCGTGGAGGTCGAGGGCCGGCAGGGCATCGCACAGCTTTTCGAGACGGAGGCGTTGCCGTACGAGGAGCGGAAGATCGCCGTCGCTCCCGGGGGCGGGGAGGTGTACGCACTGGCCATAGACCCCGAACTGGCCCTTCTGGACTACCTCCAGATGTTCTACAAACTGGGCGGCGCCGGCCGGGCCCTGAAGAAGCTCGGCGCCATCGACTTCGCCACCACCATCGCGCCCGGCATCCGGGACGTCCTGCTGACCGGCAAGGCGTGCGAGGCGGTGCGCCGCAAGGACCGCGCCGGCCGGTTCGTCTACGACTACGTGGTCATGGACGCGCCCCCGACCGGCCGCGTCACCCGCTTCCTCAATGTCAACGACGAGGTGGCGGGCCTGGCGAAGATCGGCCCGATACACAATCAGGCGCAGGCCGTGATGCGGGTCCTCAAGTCGCCGGAGACGGCGGTGCACCTGGTGACGCTGCTGGAGGAGATGCCGGTCCAGGAGACCGCCGACGGCATCGCCGAACTGCGCTCGGCCCGGCTGCCGGTGGGCCGGGTCATCGTGAACATGGTGCGCCCCGAGGTGCTGGACGCCGCGGATCTGGAACTCGCCCGGACGGTGGACCACACCGCCGTGGCCCGTTCCCTGTCCGCCGCCGGGCTCGGCGGCGCGCGGCGCGGCGGGAACGCGGAGAAGCTGGTGGACCCGCTCCTCGCCCAGGCCGCGGAGTACGCCGAGCGGCACGCCCTGGAGCAGGAGCAGCGCGGTGTGCTCGGCGAGCTGGGCCTGCCGCTGCACGAACTGCCGCTGCTCGCCGAGGGAATGGACCTGGCGGGCCTCTACGAACTCGCCGCCGAGCTGCGCGAGCAGGAGGTGTCATGACAGCCGAGGAGCAGGGCACGGCCGCGGGGCGCGAGACGGCGTCCGAGGGGCAGGACGAGGGCTGCGGCAAAAGCGTGGACGGCGACGGGAGCGACGGCCACGGCGGGCGCGAGGTCCGTGACGGCGGCGAGGCCGGCGCCGGGAGCGAGGGCCGAGGCGGAAGCGGAACCCGAGACGGAAGCGAGGGGCGTGGCGCGGCCGAGGGGCGGGAGGCGGCGGCCCGGCGGCTGGCGGCCACCCGGGCGCTCGACGTCGACGCGCTGCTGGACGACCCGAAGACACGCATCGTGGTGTGCTGCGGCTCCGGCGGCGTCGGCAAGACGACCACCGCCGCGGCCCTCGGCCTACGCGCGGCCGAGCGGGGCCGCAAGGTGGTCGTGCTCACCATCGACCCGGCCCGCAGGCTGGCCCAGTCGATGGGCATCGACTCCCTCGACAACGTGCCCCGCCGGGTCAAGGGCACCGACGGCGACGGCGAGCTGCACGCCATGATGCTCGACATGAAGCGCACCTTCGACGAGGTCGTGGAGGCGCACGCGGACCGCGAGCGGGCGGCCGCGATCCTGGCGAACCCCTTCTACCAGTCGCTCTCGGCGGGCTTCGCGGGCACGCAGGAGTACATGGCGATGGAGAAGCTGGGCCAGCTGCGGGCGCGGGACGAATGGGACCTGATCGTCGTCGACACCCCGCCCTCCCGCTCGGCCCTGGACTTCCTGGACGCCCCCAAGCGGCTCGGCTCGTTCCTGGACGGCCGGCTGATCCGCCTGCTCACCGCCCCCGCCAAGCTGGGCGGCCGCGCGGGCATGGCGTTCCTGAACGTCGGGATGTCGATGATGACCGGCACCCTGGGCAAGCTCCTCGGCGGCCAACTCCTGAAGGACGTCCAGACGTTCGTGTCCGCGATGGACACCACCTTCGGCGGCTTCCGCACCCGCGCGGACGCCACGTACAAGCTGCTCCAGGCGCCCGGCACCGCGTTCCTGGTGGTGGCGGCCCCGGAGCGGGACGCGCTGCGCGAGGCCGCGTACTTCGTGCAGCGGCTGGCCGCCGAGGACATGCCGCTGGTGGGTCTGGTGCTCAACCGGGTGCACGGCAGCGGCGCGGGCCGGCTGTCGGCCGAGCGGGCGCTGGACGCCGCGGAAAATCTTGCGGACCCCGGCATTGTGGATCAGGGGGACGGGAAAGCTGGACTTCGTAACACTCCCGACACGTACGGCAGTTCACAACCTCACGCATCCGAGGGCGCAACCGGTACCGACACATCCGGCGCTTTTCACGACGGCTCCCCCACCGACGAGGAACGTTCCGTCGACCGGCTCACCGAGGGCCTGCTGAGGCTGCACGCCGAACGCATGCATCTCCTGGCACGCGAGCAGCGCACGCGTGACCGCTTCACCGCCCGCCACCCCGAGGTGGCGGTGGTCGACGTACCCGCCCTGCCCGGCGACGTACACGACCTCACGGGCCTGCGCGACATCGGCGACCGCCTCGCGGCGGGCGCGCCCGTGGAGCGCCCGGAACCCTCGTAACGGACGCGGCCACCCTGGGCCCCTGCCCGGGGCCGGGCCGTGCCGGAGCCTGGGCCCTCAGCTCACGGCCGCGTAGTTCTCGTACACCTCGTCGCTGTCGAGGCGTACGAAGCCGGTGTCGCGCTCGTACTCCGAGCGGGCCGTCTCCAGCAGCCTGCGCCAGGAGGTGACGGTGGGCCGGCGGCGCAGCAGTGCGCGGCGCTCCCGCTCGGTCATGCCTCCCCACACGCCGAACTCGACGCGATTGTCCAGCGCGTCGGCCAGGCACTCGGTGCGTACCGGACATCCGGTGCACACCGCCTTGGCTCTGTTCTGCGCTGCTCCCTGCACGAACAGTTCATCCGGATCGGTAGTGCGGCAGGCAGCCTGCGCACTCCAGTCGGTTACCCAGCCCATACCGGCGCCGTCCTCTCCCGAATCGAGGCTCCCCCACGGCGGCAGCGGCATATTCACCGCAGCCAGTTGAGGACGTTACGGAAGGTGGGCACAGCGCAACACCCCCGTCGGGCCCAATCTTGAATGGCCCGAACGGACTATGGGTAAGCGGCAGATCACCCGCGGGAGTGAGCTGGCGACATATGCGGCCATCCCGGCAAACCAGGACAGTTACGGTGCGCCACAGCGGGCGCCAGGTGACACACGAGGCGCAATCGGGCACGTCTCGGGGCACGACACGGATGGTTCGCAACGATTCGGGACGCCGGACGAAGTGGTACGGGGCCGCACCGCTGTGACAGTTGGGAGCAGCTTAGGCCAAGGGCTGCGGACCTGTCCGGGAAATGGAAACGTAGCCAGGTCAGGCGGCACGCGGGGGCTCGCACCGGTCGCGGAACATCCCGAAGGCGGGCCGCTCCCGCAAAACGCTCAGGAGTACGGATTAGGCTGCCCCCATGCCAAAGAAGCGCTCGGGCGGTGGTCTGTCGCCGTTGCAGCAGGCCGCGAAGTTCCTCGGTGTCAGTGTGCTCGCGGGAGCCGTGATGGCCGGCATCGCACTGCCCGCGGCCGGCGCCCTGGGCCTCGCGGCCAAGGGCTCGGTCCAGAGCTTCGACGAGATCCCGGCCAACCTGAAGAGTCCCCAGCTCAGCCAGCGCACGACGATCCTGGACGCCAAGGGCGCGCAGATCGCGAGCGTGTACAGCAGGGACCGTACGGTGGTCGACCTCAAGGACATCTCGCCGTACATGCAGAAGGCGATCGTCGCGATCGAGGACTCGCGCTTCTACCAGCACGGCGCGATCGACCTCAAGGGCGTGCTGCGCGCCCTGAACAAGAACGCGCAGGAGGGCGGGGTCGCGCAGGGCGCCTCCACGCTCACCCAGCAGCTGGTGAAGAACTACTTCATCGAGGAGGCCGGCGACGACCCGACGAAGGTCGCCGAGGCCACCCAGCAGACCATGGGCCGCAAGGTCCGCGAGCTGAAGTACGCGATCCAGATCGAGGAGCAGCTCGGCAAGAAGAAGATCCTCGAGAACTATCTGAACATCACCTTCTTCGGTGAGCAGGCATACGGCGTGGAGGCCGCCTCCGAGCGGTACTTCTCCAAGCACGCCAAGGACCTCACCCTCCAGGAGTCCGCGCTGCTGGCCGGCATCGTGCAGTCCCCGAGCCGCTACGACCCGGTCAACGACGAGGCGGAGGCCACCAAGCGCCGCAACACCGTGCTCCAGCGCATGGCGGAGCTGGGCGACATCTCCCCGCAGGAGGCCGCCGAGGCCAAGCGCCAGCCGCTCGGCCTCAAGCCCAGCCAGCCCAAGAACGGCTGCATCACCGCCGTCCAGGGCGCCGGCTTCTTCTGCGACTACGTGCGCGAGGTCTTCCTCACCGACCCGGTCTTCGGCAAGACCAAGGAGGCGCGCGCGAAGCTGTGGAACCAGGGCGGTCTGACGATCCGTACGACGCTCGACCCGCAGGCCCAGCAGTCCGTGCAGAACTCCATCAAGGAGCACGTCTACAAGTCCGACCAGGTGGCGACGGCCGCGACGATCGTCGAGCCGGGCACCGGCAAGATCCTCGCCATGGGCCAGTCCCGGCCGTACGGCTTCGGCACGAACGAGACGCAGATCAACCTGTCGGTGAACCAGGGCATGGGCGGCGGCGCGGGCTACCAGCCCGGTTCGACGTTCAAGCCGATCGTCGCGGCGGCCGCGATCGAGGGCGGCAAGTCCCCGGGGCAGCAGTACTCCTCGCCGTACGAGATGCCGTACCCGAGCCCGGTGGCCGCCTGCAACGGCAAGACCTGGCGCAACGACCCGGCCAAGCCCGCCAAGCTGACCAACGAGAACGAGTCGGAGCACGGGCCGTACGGCATGAAGGAGGCGACCGCCAAGTCGGTCAACACCTACTACGTGCAGCTGATCAGCGACATCGGCATCTGCCCGGTGATCGACATGGCGAAGAAGATGGGCGTGGCGCGCGCGGACGGCCGCCAGATCGACCAGGCCCCCTCGATCGCGCTCGGCACCCAGGAGATGTCCCCGCTGACGATGGCGAGCGCGTACGCCACCTTCGCCTCGCGCGGCATGTACTGCACCCCGGTCTCCATCGAGTCGGTCACCCAGACGACCGGCAGCCGGGTGAAGTCCCTGCCGGTGCCGCGTTCGACCTGCTCGCGCGCGATGTCGGAGAAGACCGCGGACACCGTCAGCACGCTCCTGAAGGGCGTGGTCGAGGACGGCACCGGCCAGGAGGCCGGCCTCGGCGACCGCCCGAGCGCGGGCAAGACCGGTACGACGGACGAGCGCTTCGCCGCCTGGTTCGTCGGCTACACCCCGAACATGGCGGGCGCGGTCTGGGTCGGCGACCCGCAGCACCGGCGCCACATGGTCAACATCACCATCGGCGGCATCCCGCACGACAAGGTCTACGGCGGTGAGGTCCCCGGCCCGATCTGGCGCGACATGATGAACGGCGCCCTGGAGGGCAAGCCGACCGAGAACTTCAACCTGGTCGACATCCCGGACGACAACGGCTCCGGCGACAACCACCAGGGCCAGGGCCAGGGACAAGGCCAGGGCCAGGGCCAGGGTCAGGGGCGGGGCAACGGCGGTCAGCACGGCGGCGCCGACGGCGGCGGCCACGGACAGCTGATCGGCGGCCTGCTCGGCGGTCTGACCGGCGGCGCGAACGGCGGCGGCCCCGGCGACATCGGCGGCACGGTGCCGTCCGCGCCCGGCAACGTCATCCAGGGGCAGACGAACGGCGGGGCGAACGGCCGGGCGGTCGGAGGGACCGGCGGTCGCCGCTAGGTCTTCCGGACAGTACGACGATGGGGCCGCACTCTTTCCCGAGGGTGCGGCCCCATCGTCGTACTGTCGTACTGCCTTCCCGGTCCCGGGGTCAGCCCTGGAGGAGCTTCTTCACCGCGGCGGCGACGCGGCCGCCCTCGGCCCGGCCGGCCACCTTGGGGTTGACGATCTTCATGACGGCGCCCATGGCACGCGGCCCCTCGGCGCCCGACGCCTTGGCCTCCTCGACGGCCTGGGCGACGATCGTGTTCAGCTCGTCGTCGGACAGCTGCTGGGGCAGGTACTCGGCGAGCACCTCGCCCTCCGCCTTCTCCCGCTCGGCCGACTCGGCGCGGCCGCCCTGCGCGAAGGCGTCGGCCGCCTCGCGGCGCTTCTTCGCCTCGCGGGTGATCACCTTGAGGACCTCGTCGTCGGACAGTTCCCGCTTCGCCTTGCCCGCGACCTCCTCGTTGGTGATGGCGGAGAGGGTCAGCCGGAGCGTCGAGGAGCGGAGCTCGTTGCGCTCCTTGATCGCGGCGTTGAGGTCGTCCTGGAGCTTCGACTTGAGCGTGGTGGTCATGTGGTCGATTGTCTCAGGTGCGGGGCGGGCGGTGCCTGCCGATTTAGCGGGCGGCCGGTCCCGGGTGGCGCCCGCGGTCTGACACGATGGTCATATGCGCGCGCGATACGGAATTCCCCTGGGAATCATGGCGGCAGGCGCCGCCGGTCTGGCGTACTCGGTGGGCTTCGAGGCCCGCTCCTTCCGCCTGCGACGGGTGACCGTCCCCGTCCTGCCGCCGGGCATGCATCCGCTGCGCGTGCTCCAGGTCTCCGACATCCACATGGTCGGCGGCCAGCGCAAGAAGCAGCGGTGGCTGCGCTCGCTGGCGGGCCTGCGCCCGGACTTCGTGATCAACACGGGCGACAACCTGTCGGACCCGGAGGGCGTGCCGGAGGTGCTGGACGCGCTGGGCCCGCTGATGGAGTTCCCGGGGGCGTACGTCTTCGGCTCCAACGACTACTACGGCCCCAAACTCCGCAACCCCGCCCGCTACTTGCTGGAGAAGACCAGCGGCCGCCACGGTCTGAACGGCAACGCGCCGGCGGTCGGCGCGATCCACAACCCGTGGGAGGGCCTGCGGGACGGCTTCGACGAGGCGGGCTGGGTGAACCTGACCAACACCCGCGGCGCCCTGAAGATCGACGGCGTGTCGATCGAGCTGACCGGCCTGGACGACCCGCACATCAAGCGCGACCGCTACGCCAAGGTGGCCGGCGGGCCGACGGAGTCGTACGACTTCTCGCTCGGCGTGGTCCACGCCCCCTACCTGCGCGTCCTGGACGCCTTCACGGCGGACGACTACCCGCTGATCCTGGCCGGCCACACGCACGGCGGGCAGCTGTGCATCCCCTTCTACGGCGCCCTGGTCACCAACTGCGACCTGGACACCGACCGGGTGAAGGGCCTGTCCACGCACACGGCGCAGGGCCGTACCTCCTACCTGCACGTCTCGGCGGGCTGCGGCACCAACCGCTACACCCCGGTGCGCTTCGCGTGCCCCCGGAGGCGACGCTGCTGACGCTGGTGCCGAGGTCGTGACCGGCCTGGTGACCTGCCTGGCTCCCTGGCGACGCACCCGGTAACCCGCCTGGCGTAGCCCACATGGCCCTCACGCGCTCCCCTTCCTAGCGTGAGGGCATGACCGCCCAGATACCCAGGGAGATCCCGGGCCTGCCCCCGGTCCCGGCGTCCCCCCTGCTCCCGCGTTCCGCCGCGCCGGCCAGGGCGGTACCGGCCCCGTGGCACCGCCCCTGGGCCGCGGCGTACCGCCTGCTGACGGCGCTGCTCGCGGCGGCGGGCGTGGCCCTCGCCGTCCTGCGGAGCACCCCGGCGCACGCGCTGAGCTACTTCGGTGTGCAGGCGGCCGCGATCCTGGCCCTGACCATGCTCCTGTCGGCGTCCCGCGCGTGGCGCGCCCGCCGGGACCCGCACTCCTGGCTGTGCGGCGCGGCACTGCTGTACGCCCTGGTCTCCGCGCTGACCTACCACCTGCTGCTGGCCGGGACCCCGTTCTCCATGACGGCGTCCACGACGCCCCCGGAGCGCTGGCACACGCAGTGGATCACCCTCCAGCTCCTGTACACGGTGGCTCCCGCGGCGGCCCTGCTGGACTGGCTGTGCCTGACCCCGGCACCCCGGCTGCACCTGCCCCAGGCCACGACCTGGCTCCTCTACCCCCTGGCCTACCTGGCCTTCACCCTCGCCCGCGGCACCCCGTACCTCTACTCCTTCCTGAACCCCGCCGCCCACGGCTACCGCCACACCCTGGCCAACGCCCTCCTCCTGGGCCTGGCGACCTACGCCCTGGCCGCCGCCCTCGTGGCCCTGGACCACGCCCGCCCGACCCCGATCAGCCGCCGCCTGTGAACCGGATTTCGTTTCCTGGCCCCCGGTGGGCTAAAGTAAACGACGTCGCCGCGACAAGCAGTGACACCGGGGTGTAGCGCAGCTTGGCAGCGCGCTTCGTTCGGGACGAAGAGGTCGTGGGTTCAAATCCCGCCACCCCGACAGCCGTAACACCAGGTCAGGGGCCTGATCCGCTTTGCGGGTCGGGCCCCTGAGTGGTTTCCGAGGTCGTCTTGGGAGCCGTTTGGGAGCCGACTTCGGGATTCGGCCCCCAAACAGCTGCCCCGCTCCGTCATGTCAGCCGCCTCGACCAGGCGGCACCGATCTGCTTCGCTGCAAGCCAGCTCTATACCGCGCCTCCGACCTACCAGCCGTCATGACGAAGTGCGCTTGCGCATCACCGCCGGTCCGCGCCACGAAGGATGTCGACAAGATCAGCAGGAGTGGGAATCCGTCCCCTGAGGAAGATGACCGCGCCAAATGTAACGACAAAGCCGAGCAGCGGCCCCAAGGCGTCAGAGGGGATCCCGAAGGAGACCGCCGCAGCCATCGCAGCGACGACCCCAGCGCCGAGAGCGAGGAGCCGTAGGTACTCACCTTGAGTCGCCGAGACGTCTGGGTCTAGACGGTCGTCATCGAGAAGCTGGCCGAGCCGGCCCTCCGCGTATCGCTCCGCGATAATCACTAGCATTACGGCCATTTCCCTTGATGCCTCGGCTGGGTCGGCGTCCTGCCGAGCCTCAGCGGCCCGTAGTGCGCCGACCACTTGCGCAGCATGCGACTTAAGGGCTCTGCGGTGTTGACTGCTGATGTCCACGAGGCCGAACGTGCTGTGCCAAACAGATTCCGGCGCGGGATAGCGCGTCTTGTACGCCCGCCAGATGACTCGTTCGGCAGACCGCATCGAGACCCTCGGGACTCCAGCTACACCAGTCCCCTGCAACCACTGCTGATGTGCACGACTACACCGTGCGGCTGACACCAGCAGCACCACGACTGGCAGAAAGCCGCCCCGCTCTGCCCACTTCCTCTCCCGTCGCTCGCGTTCCTGCTTCGCTCGTTCGCTTTCAGGAAACGAAAGGCTGACGCCACGCACGGCCAAAAACACTGTGACGACGAGGAACAGCGACAGCGCGACCCGCAATCCGAAAGCAAGGCTGGGCGGGCTGTCCCGCATGTGCCCGAGCAACGTCGCGGCAGACGCCACCTTGCTTGCTGTCCATCGCAGCGCGTCGACCATCCCGTTCAGGAGAGAACCGCCCGTGACGGCGAGGGCCACCACCACCCATAGGGTCAGCATCATCGGCACCTGCGCCAGGAAGCCCTGCCACCACAGCAACACACACTGAGGAGCCAGTCCCTTCAAGTCGTCCGGAACACGGCCGCTTGTGACCGGAACAACCATCGCACGGGTGTGTTCCATGAAGATCGAGGCTCGCTCCTGCGCGAAGGCGTCCCGTCGCCTGCGAACCCGCTCTATGGTCTGCTGCCGCAAGGGTGGCCATACGTTCCGGCGCCACAACTCCCAAACATAGAGAAGCAGTAGGACACCCACGAGCGCGGTCGTCCCCTTCAGCACGGTAATCATGACGAGAGTCTTGCTGACCCCACTGACATCACGCACGGAGCAGACGACACACCGGGGAGGGGCTGGCTATAAGGAATCCGACGTGGACGCCGAGGACCCCGGCTGTATCCCAACCGGGGTCCTCATTCGTCATCGGCACGCTCGAATGGCGGCTGCTACTGCTGGGGCACTCCCCCGCGCACCCGTAGAAGTCCATCGAGCACGCTAACTGGCGACGACGGGCACATCGACAGCCGAGCGTCGAGCGCAGCTCCCCATTGCTCTGTCAAGCCGACCATGAGCCTCCGGCGCATGCCAGGAGTCACGTGGGCATAACGAGCCGAGACCGAGCCGTCGAGGTGGCCCATGCGTTCGTCCATGAGGACCTTCTCGGTTCCCAGGTCCTCCATCATCGTGCGATGGGCATGGCGCAGGCCGTGCGGGGTGAGGCCCTTGGCGATCGGGATCCAGCAGGAGTCGGCCCGCTCGCTGGCGCCGCGCCCCCGCGCCGGCACTCCTGGCCACGGCTCACCGAGCAAGGGAACGGGCCGCGCCTCCTGCGGGGCCTTCTTCGGGTACCAGCCGGAGACCGCCGGGGTGAACAGCCAGGTGGCGAAGCCGTTTCGGCGCCAGTGGGAAGCGTGCTCCGGCAACGCTCCCCCTCGTACGAACCCGAGGTCCGCGATGGCCTGCTTCACCTTCGCTCGGGTGGCTTCGGTGACGCGGTTGGGGTGGTTGAGAACGTTGGACACCGTGCCCGTGGAGACTCCGGCGCGGCGCGCGACGTCGACGAGCTTGGCGCCCTGGTGGCCACCGGTGCGAGCCGCTCCCTGCCCTCGGAATAGGTAGGTCCTCCCGTGACACGGGCACGGCGTGGGTTTCGTACGGGCGATGTGGTTGGCCACCAGCGCCGACAACCAGTCCATCGAGTCGATGGTGCGGTAGCTGTCGTCCTTGGGCGGACAGCGCACCAGCTCGCCCGTGTCGAGTTCGTACAGCTGCCATTCGACGCGGATAGCCCCAGGTCGGGCGAACTCGGTTTCCAGGCCGACGATTTCGCCCCAGCGCATGCCGGTGTACCCCTTGAGGGCCACGGCGACGAACTCGTCGTCGCGGCCGGAGAGCAGGGCGGCCCTCTCGGCGGTCAGCAGGATGCCGAGCGCGTCGGTGACGACCTTCTCGGGACCACGGTCGCGGGAGCGGCCGGCGCGCTTGCCGCGTCCGCGTCGCCTGGCGGCCGGGTTTGACGTGATCAGGCCCTCGTCGATCGCGTCCTCGAAGATGAGGTGGAGCGTCGAGCGCCAGGTCTTGACGCTGGAGGCCGCGTAGGCGGCCTTCTCCTTCTTCTCCCAGAGGTCGACGTCCGTGCGCAGGATGCCGGAGAGCGCCTTGTGCTCGAAGTCGGGAAGCAGGTGCTCCTCGATGTGCCGCTTGTAGTTCTGCATGGTCGAGGCGGCCAGGTCTTGGCCCTCGTACCAGCGGTTGGCGTACTCGCCGAAGGTCTCCTGGCCGAGCGCCGGGTCGCGCCAGTCGCCGCGCCGGTACTTGTTCTCGGCCTCGCTCGCGGCGCGCTGGGCCTCGCCCTTGGTGGCGAACCTGATCGCCTTGCCCGTCTCGTCGACGACCGTGAGGTGCTTGCCGGGCGCGGTCTTGTATCGGCCGCGCCAGTAGTTTCCGCGCTTCTCCGCGAAACCCACGTGTTCCTCCCCTTCCTCGTCGTCGCCCTAAGCCGCGGTGCCGAACTGGCTCTGGCGTGCTCGGCGTGGTGGCCGGGCGCGCAGGGAGGCCGTGGGCACGGCAGACGGAGGAGAGAGCTTGCGGGTTGGCGACTTGGGAGCGGAGGCAGTTGTCAGCTGCTGCCGCGCGGAGGCGGGGCGTGCCTCGTGCATGCGGATGATCTCCGCGAGGTGCTCGCCGGTGAAGCGGTAGGCGCGGCCGACGCGAGTGAACGGGATGAGGCGTCGACGGGCGCGGTCCTTGACCCACCAGGCGGAGCAGCCGAGGACGGCGGCGACCTCCTCTGGGACGTACAGGCGCGGGAGAGCGACCTCCGAGTGCGAAGTCGGCGCGGAGGCAGGGAGTATCGCGGATTGACGCAAGGTATGAGTCCTCTTCTGGCAGGCGTGGTGCGGCAACACCGGCCCGCCGGTCGATCGCTAGGGATGTGGTGAGGTGTCCGCGCTGGGGGTTTGCGGGCCCAGGACGGGGTGAATGAGGGTCGGCGGCTACGCCTCGCCTGAGGAGCCGGTGTCCTCGCGCTGCTCGGCGGACGACGGTCCGTACGACTCCAGCAGATGCTTGGTAGCTACCTCGGCCATGGCGTTGGAGACCATCACGTCCGCTTCCGCGCGGATGTCGGGGTGTTCAGCGAGGTACACGTCCAGGGCGTCACGCGCCTGGGTGAAGGCGGCGTTTGCGCGCTGGGTCCCGCGGTACGCGTCCACGATGGCGTCGATGAGTTCCATCGCGCGAGCTTGGGCGGCGAGTTGCGGGGGGCCGACGAGGTTGCGCAGGTCGATGCCGAAGACCTCGGCGAAGCCGATGGCCTCGTCGAGGTTGATGCGGCGCTTGCCGTTCTCGATGCGCCAGACCGCCGACGGGTTCATGTCGAAGCCGGCCTCGTTCAGGCGGTCGGACAGAGCGTTGGTGCTCCAGCCGTGCGCCTCGCGCTCGAGCTTGATGCGCACCGCGACGTTCGCCTCACCGCTGAGCAGCACGCCCTGCGGGGCGTCTTCGTCTGCCACGGCCACCTCCTTCCGTTCGTAGCGAGTCACTGCCGTATGCAGCGACCTGCCCACAATAACATCTTCCTGCATCATGCATAGGGCTTCTGCAATCGGCAATTCGTGTGGCATGCTGATAGCCCCGCCCCCACCAGCACTAGAAGTCCCCGCGTAGCACCACATGCAAAAAGCCCCCGGCTGTCACCGGGGCCAAGCGCAAACCTCTCAACCGCCATCCCTAGCGATCGACCCGCGTGGCCGGGATTGCCGTCCCATATGGCCCGCGAGCAGAGGAGCTGAAGCCCAGTATGACCGAACCCCACACGAATGCGCCATCCCTCCAGGCCGACGGCACGCTGGCCGACGCAACCGGCCAGCCGACCCACACAGCGCCACCCGCAGACGCGGCCCGCGACGACGAGCTCGAAGTCGTGCCCGCGTCCGAGGGGGCTCAGATACTGGATGACCTGCGGGCCCGGATCAAGCAGTTCGTCGTGATGCCGAGCGAAGAGGCCCTCACCGCGGTAACCCTTTGGGTGGCGGCCACCCATCTGCAGCCCGCGTGGCAGCACGCGCCGCGCCTGGCGGTGGTCGGCCCGGCCAAGCGGTGCGGCAAGTCGCGGCTGCTCGACGTGGTGACCGAGACCGTGCACGCACCGCTGATCACGGTCAACGCCAGCCCTGCGGCGATCTTCCGCTCGATCACCGCCGAGGATCCGCCCACGCTCCTGGTCGACGAGGCCGACACGCTGTTCGGCACCGCCAAGTCGGCTGAGCGCAACGAGGACCTGCGCGGCCTGCTGAACGCCGGCCACCAGCGCAACCGGCCCACCTTGCGTGTCACCGGCCCTGAACACACACCGGTCGCCTTCCCGACCTTCGCCATGGCCGCCCTGGCGGGCATCGGTGACCTCCCCGACACGATCATGGATCGGTCGGTGGTCATCCGGATGCGCCGCCGAGCACCCGGCGAAACCGTCGCGGCGTTCCGCACAGGGCGTGACACCCCCGCCCTGCACGCCGTACGCGACCGCCTGACCGCCTGGCTCCAGCCCCGGCACATCGAGGCGATGGACGCCGAGCCGGGCATGCCGGTAGAGGACCGCGCCGCCGACACCTGGGAGCCCTTGGTGATCGTCGCCGACCTCGCCGGAGGCGACTGGCCCATGCTGGCCCGAACGGCCTGCCGGGTGATGACCGCCCACGAGTCGGGCAAGGACGCGGACACAGGGCTGCGCACCCGCATCCTGATCGACATCCGCCGGGTCTTCACCGCCGAGCGCAACCCTGCCGCGCTGCGCACGAGCCGTCTACTCGAAGAGCTCAACAGCGACGAGGAAGCGCCATGGGCCGAGTACGGCTCTACCGGGCTGACCTCGCGCCGCCTCGGGATTCTGCTGGAGGGCTACGGCATCCGCCCGGGCAATCACCGGTTCCCCGGCGGTGGCCAGGCCAAGGGCTATGCCCGAAACCAGTTCCTCGACGCCTGGGCCCGCTACTGCCCCGCACCGGCAGCCGAAACGGCGAATCCAGCCGAGCCCGGCGAGGCCGCAGGCTCCGCCACCAGCACCGCAGCCTGACCCGGCTCGACCCGTCACACCCGTCCCCGCGCAGGTCAGCGCGGGGACGGGTGATCAGCCCGCAACGGGTCAACCCGACATCGTCATGCCTCTCGTACCTGCCCTGACCAGGCACGCAACGGGTGGTACGAGTCACCGCACCTCACAGCGGCCCCTTCCTCCTGCGCCCGTGAGCGCCGCCCAACACCACATGGAGTGCTTCCGCTTGACTCCTCGCACTGCCGTCACCGCACCCTCCGCCATACCGGGCAGTTCCGCGATCCGCTTCGGCATCGCCCTGCTCGGCGCCATCGGCTTCGCCCTCTCCTACGACGCACTCCGTCAGATGGCCGTCGCCATCCACATCTGCGGAATGCTCACCTACGCCTTCCCGCTCGTGATCGACGGGTTCATCGCCATCGGCGTCGGCGCCCTGCTCATCCTGCGCACCGCACCGCTGCTCTCGCGCCTCTACGTGTGGGCACTCGTCGGACTGGCCACCGCCACGAGCATCTGGGCCAACGCCCTGCACGCGGTCCGCCTCAACCAACAAACCCGCCCGGACGGACTGCACCTGGACGACATCACCGTCGGCGTCCTGTCCGCCATCGCTCCGCTCGCCCTGGCCGGCGCCGTCCATCTCTACATCGTGATCCGCCGCCGTCCGACCCCTGGCGCCCGGGAAGTGGGCGCCGTCGTACGCCACACTTCTGCCGACCACAGCCACGACGTCACCGATGGCGCCCGAACCGCCGCCCCCGTCGAAGAGGCCCTCGATCGCCCGGACCCACTCGCTCTCGAAGTGACAGACGGCCACATCGACGTGGCTCGGGTTTCCGCCGACGTGGCGCAGGGCGCCGCCAACGCGCCGAAGCTCCCACAGCCTTCTGCCAAGCCGGAAGTCCAGAAGCTCCGCACGGTGTCCAACGAACTCCTCGCCATCGCCCGCAGCGCGCCGCTAGGGCGCGGCGGCCGCGCCTCACGCCGCCACATCGAGGATGCGATCCGCGGCGAGGGCCTCACCATCGGCAAGGCCGAGGCAGAGACGATCAAGAAAGCCCTGCAGGCCGAACTCGACGAGGCCGCCACTCAGGAGCAGACCGAGCCGGCCAAGGTCCCTGCTGGCGCCTTCTGAGCCTGCGACCGCTCCCGTCGCCCTCCCACTCGACTCGCACCACCCGTCCCTGCGCAGGTCAGCGCAGGGACGGGTGCTCGACCCGCAACGAGTCCACTCGACATCACCCCGCACCACCAACGCTCCATGGAGAACCTCCCCATGCACGACCCGCACGACGAACTCCCCACCACCCAGCAGGCGATGACGACCATGGCTACCCAGCCAGCAAGGTATGCCGTTGGACCGTCCAAGGGCCGGTCCAACGAGGCAGCCTCCGCCCCGGGGGTGGCGGAGGCCCTCGGGCACCAGGAGGTGCCCGAGGGGAACAGCCCGTCGACACCGCCGCCGTTCCGCTGACGCGAGCCGCCGACGCCGCCGCGCTGCACCGCGTCGCCCGACGCCGCCAGCGCAAAGACACCCAGCGCAAGGAGCGTGTCGACGTGCGCTACAGCGTCGACGAGAAGGCCGACATCCTCCGCACGGCCAGGTCGCTGAACATCACCGGCGCCCACTACGTCGGTGCCGTCGTCATGGCCCACGTCCACGGCGACCTCGCCCTGCCCGGCCAGCGCACCCTGATCGACGACTACATCGACGAGCTGACCGCCCTCCGTGGCGAGGTCGCCAAGATCGGCCACAACATCAACCAGATCGCCAGGAAGCTCAACTCTGGTGGCCCTTCACACCCTGGGGACCCCGCCCTCTTGAGCCAGGTCGACCGCACCCTGGACATGGTCAGCGCCACCGTCCGCCACATCGCGGCAGCCACAAACCAGGCAGCCGCCAAGAAGACGGCCTGATGATCGCGAACATCCGAAGCGGCAAGGAAACCGCCGGCCTCATCCGGTACCTGTTCGACACGAAGAGGGCCAAGGACCACACAGACCCGCATCTGGTCGCCTCCTGGGACGGCTTCGCCCCCGACCCAGGCCGATCCGAGGACGTCGACGCCACAAGGAACCTCTTGGTGGCGGACCTGGACCTGCACGTCAAGCAGGCCACACGGCTCGGCCGCGCTCCCGAGCGACACGTGTGGCACTGCTCGGTACGCGCCGCACCCGAAGACCGCATCCTCAGCGACGAGGAGTGGGCCGACATCGCCCGCCGGATCGTCGCCGCCACCGGCATCGCGCCGGAAGGCGACCCGGACGGCTGCCGCTGGGTCGCCGTCCGCCACGCCCCCGACCACATCCACATCGCCGCCACCAAAGTCCGCCGCGACCTGCGCACCGCCCGCCACTGGAACGACTACGTCACCGCCGACCGCGAACTCGTCTCCATCGAGAAGGAATACGGCCTGCGGCAAGTCGTACGCGGTGACCGCACCGCCGCGAAGCGCTCGACCCGCGCCGAGCAGGAAAAGGCCCACCGCCAAGGCCAGCAGAAGCCCGCCCGAGAACGTCTGCGCTCCACTGTCCGCACCGCAGTAGCCGCTGCCACCAGCACCGAGGAGTTCGTACACCTGCTGAGCCACGTCGACGGAGTGCTCGTCGAGGTCGTGTACTTCCCCTCCGGCGACGTACGCGGCTACAAGGTCGCCTGCGAAGACACCACCACCGCCGGCAACGAGCCCGTCTGGTTCTCGGGCTCCGAACTCGCCCCGGACCTGTCCTTCCCCAAGATCCGCGAGCGCCTCGAAGCCACCGCCACGCAGCCCATCGATCAGCCGGGCCGACGCAGGCCCAACCCCTGGCACCAGGCCACTGCGGCCACCGAGCGCATCCCCCACCACCTCGACCAGGCCGACGATGAAGCCGCCCAGGCCCACCTCGCCGCATTCGGCGAAGCCCTGGACGCCCTCCCCCTCCTCGCACCCACACCCATCCGCTCTCAGCTCCGAGAGGCGGCCATCAAATTCGAGCGCGCCACCCGCTCGCGCATCCGAGCCGAACACAACCATGCCCGCGCCCTGCGCGGCGCCGTACGAGCCATGCTCCGCGAGACGGCCCCCAGGGACGGAGCTGCCCTGGCGATGTTCCTCGACGCCGCGATCCTCGTCGTCATCGCCGCCACCCGCTGGCACCAGCTCCGCCACCACGATCAGCAAGTCGCAGCCGCCCATCAGGCCGTCATCCACCTCCAGGCGGCCTACGACCAGGTGGCTGCCGCGCCCCTGGCCGCCCTGGCCCAGCGCCGACCGCCGCAGCAGGCGGTCGAGCGGCACGTCCACGTCATCCGACGGTCCGTGCCCGAACACGCGGAGCAGGTGCTGAAGGACGCGGCCTTTGACGCCCTCGCTGCCACACTCGCCGAGGCCGAGGCCGCAGGACACGACCCCGAGCAACTCCTCCAGCAGGCAGCCGGCCAGCGCGCCCTGGACGATGCTCGCCACCCGGCACGGGTCCTGACCTGGCGCGTCCAGCGTCTCACCGCAAGGCCGGCGCCGAGCGCACGCGCCCGTGCAGCGCAGGCCCGCAGCGCAGCGTGGCGCCCTGACGAACCCATACGGACGGCAACGGCTGCCCCGTCCTCGCAGACGCCGCGCGTTCGACGCCGCTGATCACACCCGCTGGGGCAGCTTGGGGGTGAGCAGCTCCAGCGCTTCCTCCCAGCGGTAGCGGTCGGCCCCACCGCCGGCCTTCGGTCGGTGAGGCTCGTACGAGCCGATCAGGATGCCCATTTCGCGCAGGCGGTCGAGGCTCTGCCCGTACGCGGGGTGGGCGGCCTGGGCCGAGTTGACGTACGGCAGGACGGCGGTGGGGATGCCGAAGCCGTGCGCCTCGCACAGGATGCCCAGGGCGAGCGTGTCGGATATCCCCGCCGCCCACTTGTTGACCGTGTTGAAGGTGGCCGGAGCCACCGCGATGGCGTCGGCGGGCGGCAGCGGGCGCGGATCACCGGGGGAGCGCCACGCCGAGCGGATCGGATAGCCGGTCTGGGTCTCGATGGCCGTCGCGTCCAAAAAGCCCAGTCCCTGCGGGGTGGCGACGACGCCGACATCCCAGTCCGCCTCCTGCGCGGCAGTGATCAGCTTGCCGACGTCGCCGGCGACTCCGGCCGCGCACACCACGACGTACAGGAACGGCTTCTTGGTCTGCTGGTCCGGCTGGTCGCTCACGCGGGGACTCCCAGTTGACGGCTGAAGTGGTGCAGTGCGGGCAGGGTACGGCGACGGTCGCGGGCGGCCATGTCGGCGACCAGCTCCCGGACAGCAGGGCGGCGGATGTCCTGGGCCGCGCAGCTCTCGGCGATGCGCAGCGCCTGGTAGCCGTCGGCGAGACGGCCCTGCTGGCTGTAGGCGCGGGCGGCGTCGACCCACAGGGCGGCACGGCGCTCGGGGACCGGGATGTGCCGGCGCATGAGCGGCCGGGCTGCTTCCAGGGCGATGCCTGCGTCACCGAAGGAGACAGCCGCGCTGACCTGGTGGAGGGCGACGTTGGTGGGGCTGAAGTTCGCCCAGGCATCGGGCCGGTCGAAAGCGACGTAGCGAGCGACCTCCCGGGCTTCCGTGAGGAAGTCCTCGGTGGTGTCGCGGTCGCCATTTCTGCTGGCTGCGGTCGCCCCGCGGAGCAGCAGCAGGCCGACCGCTGCCAGGTAGCGCGGCGACCGCTGGTCGTAGGCGCCGGTGAGCTGGTCGGCGGTGTGGCGGATGATGTTCACCGCTTGTGGGGTGTGCTTCTCGCGGATGAGGACGTGAGCGTGAACGCGGACGCTGGCGGCGAGGACAACGGGGTCCCCGGACCGCTCCGCCTCGGCCATGGCGCGACCGGCCGCGAGCCAGGCGTTGCCCTGATCGGCTCGCTTCAGTAAGAGGCTCACTGACGTCTGGTACGCGGTCGCGAGCAACCCGGACGCCTCGGCCGTGCCGGATGAGCCGCCGACTACATGGCGCAGGTCGGCGATCAGCCCCGGCAGGGTCCGCTCCAGCTCCGTGTAGTCGCACGTGCAGAACAGCCGCCGTACGGTCCGTGTCCGATCACGCAGCCCGTTGATGTCCAAGGCTTGGCCCGTGGCCGTTGGGCTCGCGCCGGG
The DNA here is from genome assembly GCF_009650765.1 of Streptomyces sp. SUK 48. Lineage (NCBI taxonomy): Bacteria > Bacillati > Actinomycetota > Actinomycetes > Kitasatosporales > Streptomycetaceae > Streptomyces > Streptomyces sp. SUK 48. The sequence continues at coordinate 3,905,892 of NZ_CP045740.1, forward strand.
CAACAAGACCCGAACCAGGTCGTGATGCGTCGCGGCGGGCGAAGTCGGAACCGCGAGCGCGGCGACGCCTGCGGCAAGAAGGGTACGGCGGTGCATGTCCTCTGCCTCAAGGTCCGAGGTCGTGTTCGGCGCGGCAGCGAGGCCAAGGTGGTGCAACGGGATGTTCAGCGCCTGCGCGACCTCGCGCAGCATGCGGACATCGTCGGTACCCCGGCCACTCTCCAGGCGGCTCACCTTCGACTGGTGATACCCCAGTGTGGAGGCGACGTCTTTCTGCGAGCGCCGCTGTAACACGCGCGCCCGACGGATGACTTCGCCGATCCGTCTCGCCTCGTTCTGCGTCTCGGCCATCTGTGCCACGGCTCCTCCTGCCGCCGCCGATCCTGCCCGTTCAACCGAGCGTAGCCGAGGGGCGATTGACCGTGATGCAGCTCCTGCATAAGTGATGCAGCCCCGGCACACGGCCTGGCTCGGCTTGTGCCTGGCGCGGTTCGGTGGAGGAGCCGCACCGATCCAGGAGGTCACTCATGGAAGTGCACCAAGTCCGTTTCCCCGTCTCCGGCACACCTGCTGCGGCTACGGCCGCACGGCGGCAGCTCGCGGGCGCGATACGGACCTGGGATGCGTTCCTGGGGCCCGAACTCCTGGACACGGCGGAGCTGGTGGCCGCCGAGCTGATCACGAACGCGGTACGGCACGCGGGACACGGGCCGATCTCGGCTGGCGCGCGCCTGAGCGACGTGCGGCTGCTGATCGAGGTGACAGACACCAGCCCCGACGTCCCGCAGGTCGGTCTGCCCGACACGGACGAGGAAGGAGGACGGGGCCTGTTCCTCGTCGCCGCGCTCGCGGATCGCCACGGATTCGATCAGGTGCCACGAGGCAAGCGCTGCTGGGCCGAGTTCAAGGTCAGCGCACCGCCTCAGCCCTCCGAACGCTTTCCCTTGCAGAGGAGTTGACTGTTGACAGCCGTACGGATTCCCCCAGTCGCAGCCGAAGTAGTCGCCATCCGGCCCGGCAGCCCCCTTACCGGTTCCGTTGGTGTCGACGGGTCCAAGAACGCGGCCTTGCCCCTGCTGGCCGCCGCTGCGGCGATGCACCGGCCGGTGCATGTGGGCAACGTTCCGAGGAACACCGACGTCGAGACCATGCTCACCCTGCTTCAGCAGGCCGGCTGGCACACGGCCCGCCCCGTCAGCGATCCACACACCGTGGTGATCCTGCCGAGCGACAAGATCCAGCCGGGCCCTGACCCCGACACCGCCGCCCGCATCCGGGCCTCGTACTACCTCGTACCCGCGCTGCTGGGCGCATACGGGCGAGCCCGGCTCCCCTGGCCGGGCGGCTGCCGCATCGGGCAGCGCGGGATGGAGCAGCACTTCAAGGTCTACGAGCGCTTCGGTGATCGCATGACCGTCGACGACCACGGCTACCTCGTGGAGGCGGCATCCGCCCCGACCGGCACGGTTTCGATCATGCTGCCCTTCCGCTCTCGGGGCGCGAGCATCGCCGCTCTCCTGCGTGCGGTCGTAGCCGGACGGCCGCTGCGTCTTGGCCAGCCGAACCTGTCACCGGAAGTGCTCAGCATCGTCGAAGCATTGGAGGTGGCCGGATGGGAGTGCCGGGTCAGCGAGTCCGTACTGACGCTCGCGGCACCCCCGGCTGCCCCCACCGGGACCATCACCTGGAGAGTGCCCGGCGACAAGATCGAGGCCGGAACGCTGGCCTGTGCGGTCGCGGCGACCGGCGGCGACGCGCGCATCTGCGGCGTACGCGGCGATGACGTTGCTCCCCTGGTCGCCGCCCTGCGATCGCTCGGCGTACCCGCCGAGACCGAGGGCGACGTGCTCGCGGTGCAGGCTCGGGGCTCCCACCCTGCCGACAAGCCGCTGCGAGCCATCGCCTCCCTCTCCCCCGGCGGCCTGGACGCCGACTTCGAACCGCCGCTGATGGCGTTTGCCCTCACCCGCCCCGGTACCCATCTGTTCGCTGACACCATCAACCCGGGTCGCCACGGCAACCTCTTACCGCAACTCGCCCGCCTGGGCGCCGAGATCCACGAGGTCTCGCCCACCGAGTGCCGCTTCACCGGCCCGCAGCAACTGGTCGGCGCCGGGGTGGAGGCAACCGACATCCGTACGGGCTCCGCCCTGCTCATCGCCGGCCTCACCGCTCGCGGCGTCACCACGCTCGGCGGCCTCGAACAGCTCCGGCGCGGCCATGCCGACCTGCCCACCAAGCTGCACGCCCTCGGCGCCGACATCTGCGAGGTCACCCCGTGAGCCGACAGCTCCGGCGGATCATCGCCACGACCGACGTGCATTCCGCCTTCGACTCGGCCGCAGGGATGCTCGCCCACCTCCACACCACCAGGGCCGACAGCCTGATCGTGGACTGCGGTGACTTCTTCGAGGGCAGCGGCTTCTACCGCTTGGGCAAGGGCCGGATCGAGCACCAGGTCCTCACCGGCCTCTACGACCTGCTCGCGCCGGGCAACCACGGCTGGCCGGCGTACTTCGAGTCGGCGCTGCACGAGATGACCGTGTGCGCCAACGCGGTCGACGAGAACGGCAAGCCCCTATTCGACCGCGTACGCATCAGACGCATCGGTGGCCGTCATGTTGCCGTCACCGCGGTGATCGGGCCGCAAGCGTTCAACGCGGTTCCCCTCGACCAGCGCGCTGGCCATCGCGTCACCGATCCGGCCCAGGCCCTGCGGAAGGTGATGCTGGAGCACCACCACTGCACCGACGCCTGGATCGTGTTGTCCCACTCCGGCTTCGACGAGGACCTGAAGCTCGCCGCCGCGTGCCCGTTCGTGGACGTCATCTTCTCCGGCCACTGTCACAGCGACACCTACGGCCCCGTGCGCATCGGCGACACCCTCGTCGTAAAGGGCCACGAGCTCGGCCTCGGATACGCCACCGCGGAGCCCGTCGGCAGCGGCTGGGGCGCCCGCGCGTGCACCTTCCCGGACTCGGTCGCGATCCCCGAGGGCCTCACCGCACTGCATGAAGAGATCAGCCTCGTGGCACGGACGCTGGCGAGCCCACTCGGCACGGTGAACGAGCCCTATCGCAACGCCCCGTTGGACCGGCGCCGCCTCTTGGCCGAGATCGCCGGCCGACTGCACTCCGGTCTCGGCGCGGACGCGGTCATCCTCAACGAGACCGCCCTGCGTTCCACCCCGCTCGGCCACACCCTGACCCTCGGCGACCTGCTGTCCATCGAGCCCTTCGACAACCAGCTCGTCCACGCCTTCCTCCCCGGCGAGTACACCCAGGGCCACGACAAGCTGCTCGACCATCTCACCGAACGCGTCGGTCCGCTGGTCATCACGCCCGAACCTCTGCCGTCCACGATACGCAGCGTGCTGACCACCGACTACCTCGCCGACAGCTACCTCAGCGGACGCACGCATCAAGCCGGACTCCGGCTGGGGCAGGCAGCACGAAGCGTCCTCGCCACGCCCTTCCCCTCGACCGCCAGCCTCATCGAAGGAGGCGAACAATGATCCTCACCGGACCCGAGATCACAGCCGCGACCCACGACGGCCGCCTGGTCATCAACCCCTTCGAGCCGGACCAGGTCAACCCCAATAGCTACAACGTCCGTCTCGGTCCGACGCTGCTGACCTACACCGCCGCCGAGATCGACGCCCACCGCCCCAACCTCACCCACGAGGTCGAGATCGGCCAGGGCGGATACGTGCTCCAGCCCGGCGAGCTCTACCTCGGCCACACGGTCGAGCACGTCGGCTCCGACACCTTCGTGCCGCTGCTGTTCGGCCGCTCCTCGGTCGGCCGACTGGGCCTGTTCGTGGAGATCACCGCCCCGATCGGAGACATTGGCTTTCACGGCCAGTGGACGCTGATGCTCTCCCCGATCCGTCCGTTACGCGTGTACGCGGGCATGAAGATCGGGCAGATCATGTTCTTCCTCTCCACCGGCGCCATCGACCTCTACCGCGGCAAGTACCAGGCCGCCGTGGGCCCCAGACCGTCGGCCTACTGGCGCGACCTTGCAAAACTTCGGACGGTGGCCTCGTGATCCTCACCGGCCCCGCAATCGCCGCCGCCGTCCAGACCGGTGAGATCACCATCGAGCCGTACGACCCCGCCCGGGTTTCCCCGAACGCCTACGACTGGCGTCTCGGCGACACACTCCGCGTCTGCGACGGTGACCTTGACGCCGCCACCCCTACCGCATTCATCGAGCAGCCCATCCCGGTCAACGGCCTGGTGCTACAGCCCGGGACGCTCTACCTCGGCGTCACGCTGGAGAAGACCGGTTCGGAGACGTACGCACAGATGCTCAACGGCGACCGCACCATCGGCACCCTTGGCATCTGGGTCCACGTCTCAGCCCCGCTCGGACACCAGGGCCACGCCATCCGCTGGACCCTGGAAATCCGTGCCGCCCGGCCTGTGCGCGTGTACCCGGGGATGACCTTCGGGAAGCTCGTCTTCCTCACGGCCTTCGGCGCCTCGTCCAGCTACCAGCAGCAGCACTCCAAGTACGCGTCGACGGAAGGCATCGGCATCTCCCGCCTCTATGAAGAGATTCCCGGAGGTGTCCTGTGAGCTCCCGCTCGACCACCGGGCCGCTGGCCGCCACTGTCCTGGACCTACCCGTTGGAAGCCCTGGCGGCAGCGTCGAGCTCTTCCTCGACCTCTACACGGGCGACCGCCCCCTCATTCCTGCACGCGCGTTCATGCTGGGCCCTTCGAATCCCAGGCGCCTTCTCCCCACTGGGCTCGACCTGCTGCCCGTGTCGGGGAAGTGCTTGGAGGGTTCCGCTTTCGGCCGCTACGTTGCGGCCCTTCGCAGGGCTCTCGCGATGGCGATCGATCCGGCCCAGATCGGCGTACTTCATCTGCAGCACCTCGCGTTCGGTGCGGCTCCCGCCCTGATGCGGGCGCTACCCCTGCATCCCCGTATCGCCTTGGTCCACGGCACGGACCTGATCTTCGCCGAGGCCCACCGCGACCAGCTCCAGGTCCTACGTGAGACCGCCAGGGCGGCCGATGCGATCGTCGTTCCGACGGGGGCCATGGCCGATCATCTCCTCAAACTCGCCCCACAGGTCGACCGACGAAAGATCACCCACATCCCCTGGGGGATCCCCGACCACCTGCTCACCGACCCGCTGGTCCGACCCATCCGCAGGTCCCCCAGCCACCTACGCCTGCTGTACGCAGGACGGCTGACCGCCGAGAAAGGTGTCGAGGCCCTGGTCAAAAGCGTGGCCCCGGTGCCAGGTGTTGAACTGAGCATCGCTGCCCCCAGAGCCCAGTTCCATGCCTTGGCCCCGCTACTGCAACGGGCTGGCGTGAGAGCCCGTTACCTCGGCTGGCTCCGCCGTCCACAGCTGTGGAGAGCGTTCACCGAGCACGACGTACTGGTCATGCCGTCAACCACCCTGGAGGCCATGGGCCTGGTCGCACTGGAGGCCCAAGCCTGCGGGCTGCCCGTCCTCTATCAACCCGTTCCCGGCCTCAGCGAAGCCCTCGCCGCCTCCGGCGTCGCCACCGACTTCACCCACTCTGCCGTCCTGGCCCGTGACCTCGACCGGCTGAGCACCTCCCCCGGCCTGTTGCCCGCCCTGAGGCAGGCGGGCTACGCGAATGCCGCGCGCTATCCGCTCTCGGTGACCGCACGGTCCCTGACCGAGCTCGGCCGCCAACTCGTCTGAACGGCCACCGAGCGGTCCGCCACGTCGCTGCCCGCCCCGCTCCGTGAACGTCACTACGCTGGCCGGCGGGATGCCGCAGCGAAGAGGGAGACCATGACGTACGACATCGAACGCATCGCGGCCCTGCTCGACGAGGGCGTTCGCGACAAGGTGTACCCCGGCGCGGTGTGGGCTGTCGGCGACGCCCATGCCATCCGCGCCCACGGCACCACTGGCGTCCTCGATCCCGGCGAGCCGGACGTGCCAATGCGCACCGACACCGTTTTCGACGCCGCCAGCCTTACCAAGATCCTCGCCGTCTGGTCATCCATCGGCGCTCTGTGGGAAGACGGTGCACTCAACCTCGACCAGCCGCTTGGCGGCTTCTGGCCCGAGGTCACCGGCCATCCGCTCGGAGCCGTTACCGCGCGGCAACTGTTGACGCACACAGCCGGCCTCCCCTTGCGGGCGCAACTGAAGAACCTCTACGGCACCGATAGGGACGACATCCGCCGCGGTGTGTTGCACGAGCAACTGCCCCGGCGCCCCGGCGAGGCCGTGGAATACACCGACCGGGCCGCCCTCATCCTCGGCTACCTCGCCGAACACCTCTCCGGCCAACCCCTGGACCAGCTGGCCACCGCCCGCGTCTGGCAACCACTGGGCATGAACTCCACCCGCTTCGGTCCACTGCCCGATGCGATCGCGGCCCGCTGTGCCCCGACCGAACTCGACCAGGACACCGACACCCACCTCAAAGGCGTGGCCCACGACTTCTCCGCCCGGCTCCTTGGCGGTGCGTGCGGCATCGCCGGCACCTTCACCGTTCTCGACGACCTCGCTACCTTCCTGCGCTACATGCTGGGCATCGGCACTGGAACGGGGCAAGCAGGCTTCGGCCCCACGTGGACCGCGAAGTCCCTGACCTCACAGACCGGTGCCCTGACACCCGTACGAGGTCTGTTCTGGCACCCCGCTCCGGCAACCGCGTCCACAGACAGTGTCTGGGTCCACTACGGGTTCACCGGAACCGGCATGTGGATCTCCCCGCACCAAGAACGGTGGGCGGTACTACTGACCAACAAGGTCTACTACACCCGTGACCGCCAGCCTCTGAGCGATGTTCGCAACACCTTCCGCGAGCTTGTCTTCGAGTGAGGAGGCGGCATCCGGCGCCACCGCGGAAAGGCTTCACCTCTAACTAGCACTGTGTCGAAGACCCCGTCGCTCGTTGCGAGCCCTTCGGCGTGCATGGCCCGAGCTGCTATTAGGGACTTTTGGTAAAAAAATACCCCCTTTACGGCTATCGGGTCACGCGGATTCCAACCCGAACTCAGATGCCTCGGAGCAGAACGGTGCGAGAGCATGTCTAGGACCCCATAGCGGCGGTCAGCTTTCGTGCAGAACGGCAGAGACGATGACCTCATACGCCTTCAAACTGTCCTATTCTCAGATTACTTGCGCGCGATGTGGGATAAATCGCATCCGAGGAGTCGACTGTCCCGACTGCGGTTGCAGGCCCCAGTCATGGGAGATCGACTCGAACAGCCTCGCACGTCGGCAGGCCGCACTTCGCGCGCAGGTGTTGCTCGCACAGACAGTCGCCCCAGCGCCCGAAGCGCTGCTCGGCACGACCGAATTCCTGCACGCTGACCTGTTCGGACGCCTCGGTACGTGGATGAGCGCCTTCCTTAAGGCGACAGCAGCAGCGGCAGCGGCGAACGGCCAGGGAACGCGGGACCTCGAGACCGCCGTCTCCGAGTTCGTCGAGTTGCGCGCCATGGTGCAGAACTCAGAGGCAAAACGCCCGCTGAGAGCGCTGGTCAAGGGCCTGCGTGCGGTTGTCAGTGAGCTGGAGTCCATGATCGATGCCTACCTCGCAGCGCTGTTGGCAGCTACCCCCTTGCAGGCACAGAACTATGGCTCTGTAGCGCAACGCCATATAGACCGTTCTGCACAGCTCGCGGAACAGGCCAATACCATCGCTGAGACGTTGAATGTGCTGACCAGAGAGCGGGATGTCGCTCAGATCCAAGCCGGGCTGCTGACCCGAACACTACGGGCTTATGAAGCACCTGACCTTCTGGCCCTCGACGCCGTTGGCCGTGGCAAACTGCAAGACCTGACATCCTCGCGCGGAGTTGTTGGCTCGGGACTTCTGTTTGCTACGAACCACGTGCTGGCTCAAAGCCTCTTCGACATCGATCAGTTTCGCGACGTTCTGCGTCGCGCCTATGAGGTCTTCCGCTCCAACCCAACCGCTCTACGCGAGTTGGCCGCGACGCCTTCCTTCGAGGAAGACTTTAGACGGGCGGTCTGGGAACTGTTCGACGGCTCCATGGAAGCAATCCACGCCGTAGACAACGCCACCCACTCCCGGCAGGCCGGCCGAGCACTGTTCGGCATCGCGTCATCTCTGGTCGAAGGGCCGGGCCAGGTCCTTGCCATCGTGCTGCTACGTGCATGCGGCCGCAAATCCGCCGCATACACGAACCTCCGACACAAGAACGCCACCGAACTTGTTGCGGCGGTCCAACAAGAACCAGCTCTGCATGGCCTCCTAGACGGACTGGACAACGATCTACGCACCGGTCGCGCTCACGCCTTGGTCCGCTACGAAGAGAAATTCGCGGTGATCGAGCGGAAGTCCAACACCCGCACCGTAGCCTGGACCGACGTGATCGATGGCATCTTCCAAGGCTATGAAACCGTCTACGCCTGTCAGCTCGCATTGCTACAGGCGCTGGGCGAGCTGGGGTTCGCCGGCTTCGGAACCGACGGCCTATGGCAAACTCTGGGCCTTACAGCCGAACAGATGGTCATCACTTCGCTGCAGACGATGAACTGCCAGGACGTAACTCTCACGGCTGATACGAAGCGCTGGCGCATCGAAGTTCGGGCACGGGCCGACACCCGGCTTCCCACCCTGATCGCCATGCTCCAGCCCTATCTGCCAGACGACTTGGACGAGCTGGTTCTCAAGGCGCACCAGAAGGGCAAAACCCACACCCTGGCCGGCCCCCTAGCCCCCTGGCGTGCCTACTCCGCAGCCCCGAAAGACGGTGATGCACAGGCCATCGCCCACCTTCGCGCCCAACTCACCTGGACCTACGACGATTCCCCCTGGGTTCCTGTCAACACCCTACGCAGGTGGACAGCTTTGCAAGCAGCTGAAACGCTGGAATCGGCACCTGCAGCCGCTGTCGCCCACTTGCGTAGCCTTCGCGAGCTTGCAGTGCTCGCAGGTGATGACGAACTCGTATGGGCGCTGACCGGGGTTATTCGACATAAGCGCCTGGGTAAGAGTAGCGACGCCTCAGCGGAACTGTCCCTGCTGGGGACTTGGTGCAGTGCGTCGGCCAGCGTCCCTGAATGGTGGTAAGAGCGTGAGAGGTCGACCAACCCTCCGGCAAGACTTCACACATGCTATTTACACGAGCGTTGCGTGAGCGGACCGCGCAGACCAGCGCACCCCGGGGCGGATCGGCCAGCACTCAGAACCTCTTCTGACCAGGTGGTTCCGGACGTCGAAGCAGCGCTCGGAACCGCCCAGCAATGCGCTACCAAAGACTCCTAGAGAGCATCATCTTCAGCTACATGGTCTCCGTGGCTCCTCGTTGCCCCACCGCGCCTCACAGGGAGCCATTTGGGAGCCAACCTGCTCCCCCAGCCCCCGCGACACCCCGCGAGCCCGCCCGGCACCAAGGACGTGACCTGGGCAAACGTCATCTCCAGAGGTAAAGTCACTGCCCGAACCGCATTCGGGACGAAGAGGTCGTGGGTTCAAATCTCGCCACCCCGACAGCTGAAACACCAAGTCAGGCCCGGTTTCCAGAAATGGAAACCGGGCCTGACTTGTTCTCCGGTGCCCGTTCGGGAGTGAACAGGGAGTAGATCATGGAAATCTCGCTGCCATGAAGGTTCTCGGGCCAGTTCGACTGACGTGGCGGCGGCACCGAGCGGCCTCGTGCCCCATCCGCTCGTCCATGAGCTTGGGCGGGGTCCCAAGCTCCTTCATGACGGTCTTGTGGGAGTACCTGAGTCCGTGCGGCGTGAGGCCGCGTGCGATCGGGAGCCAGCACGCATCCGCTCGGCCCGAAGCATTCCTGCCCCACACTGGCACTCCCGGCCGCGGATCGGCCATCACCGGCACGCGGGATGCGCCCCCTGCGGGGCCTTCTTCGGGTACCACCCCGTCGTGGCCGACTGGAACAGCCAGGTCGCGAATCACGTCCGCCGCCAGTGCGCCGCTGTCTCTGCCGACTGGCCGGCGCGGACGTAGCCGAGTTCTGCGATGGCCTTCTGCACCCTGCTGCGCGTTCCCCCCGTGACTGCCCTTGGACGGTTCAGCACGTTGGAGACCATCGCCGCGGAGACGTCGGCTCGGCGGGCCACGTCCACCAGCTTCGCGCCGACGTGGCGGGCAGCGCCGTTGGCGGAGCCGTGGCCACGGAAGACGTAAGCGAGTTCGTGGCGAGACCGCCGAGTCCTATCAAGCAGCCGTCACCCTCGCCTCACTCCTGATGTGGGCGTGACATTTGACGACAATTCTTAGAGGCCCCTCTCAATCGAAGCCGCGATGGCGCGAAGGCGCTTCGCCGCCGATCGCGCGTCACCGATCCGGTAGGTCGCATAGCGCGGGTCCTGCACGTCCTCAATGCTCCGCACGATGTCCAGATCGAGGCGGTCGAACAGCCCGAACGTGTGGAGCAGTTCGTCGATGTTCGGCGCCAACGGCGACCCGCGCTCGATCAGCGAGACATCGCGCGCCGAAACGGCCTCCTCCGTCTCCGACTCGGTCTTGAGTCGGGAGATGACGAGGGACAGAATGTCGAGCTCACGCTGCCGCGTGTCGATGAGCCCGGCGAGCCTGGACAGACCGTCCGGCACCTCGAACAGCATCCCGACATCCGCCGGCCGCAGGCCGAGGGCCTCGGCGGAGCTGACGACTTGGCCCAACTCGTCGGCGGTGATGAGCGCCCACTGCTTCCGCTTGGCCATGTTCTTGATCGTGTCACCGCTGAAGGCGGGGCCGATGACCGCGACGTACTCCGCGGAACGCTTCTCCTTGTGCGTGTCGATTGCCACATCGCTCACGTTGTTGTGCGTGACCCGACCGGATGACGTCGACTTTCCTTCCACGATCGCGGTCCGCAACGACCCGTTGCCGTCGTACCACTGCACGAGGATGTCGGTGTCACCGGAACCGCTGATGCGCTGGGCACGGAAGCCCATGTGCCTGAACGCGCTCTCGATGTACACCTCAAACGCCACACCTGGTGCCGCGCCGTCGGCGCCCGGGGCGACGGCGCTGCGCTTCAGTGATTCCACGATGAGCGAAAGTTCATCCAGTTCACCCGGTTGACCCGGTGTGCTTTGCGCCAGGTCCGGCGACAGCTCCAGCTCCCCGGCGGCTTCCGGCAGGTGCGGTTCGGCGAGGGGGAGTGTCTCGATGAGACGTAGCCCGGTCGCCGTGGCCTGGACCGACGACCAGGACGTCTCGATGAGCAGGCCCGATTCGAGCATGAAGGCCGTGAGCCACCGCACCTTGTCCTTGTTCAAGCCGTACGTGATGCCTTCCCGGTACACGTCGTTCCTCGGAACATTGACCTTCGCCGCACGGATCAGCTCGCCGACGAACTTCATGTTCGCGTGAAGGATCCGGATGAAGTCGATGTCCGATCCCGACCGCAGCCACGCCTTGGCGGCCGGCGTTGCGGTGAACACCCCGCGGCGGACCTCCAGAAGCAGCCCGGCGGCCCGCATGAACGGCAGCATGGAGTCGACGCTGCTGCGCTTCAGCCCGAACCGGTTCGCGATAAAGCTCAGCAGCGCGTCCTTCTCCATCTGGTCCTCTGCGGCCGCGATGCACGTACGCAGGTTCTCGATCTTGTTGGGGTCCTCCTTCGGGCTCGGAACCCAGATGTTGTAGGTGTTCCTGGCCTCCTGGGCGCCGTCGGTCACGGCCAAGTGCGCGAGGAGGGCAGCGATCTCCTCCGGGGCTTCGGGAATGTCGACCACTTCGCCCGAGTCGGGCAAGGCCAGGGCCGAAGGCGTCACGACTTCCCAAGTGGCGAAGAGCGATCGTCCCTCAGCGGTCGCGCTCTGCTTCCGCTCTCCCAGCCATTCGGTCAGACCCAGGACTTCGAGCCAGGTCATGCGGAGGCGCGTGTTGTTGACGGTCGTCCAGTCGAGGTTGTACGACTCGATCAACTCGGCATTGACCTCTTCGACCGTCAGCGGTTCGCGCACGAGGAGCCTGAGCACCTCGGCGAACAGCCGGATCCGCTCGGCCATCAAAGAGGCGAGACGTGAGCGCGACTCGTCCGCGAGCAGTTCGGACCCCTCGGAGGTCAGTTGAAGAATCCCTTTTCGATTCTGGACCAACCCCATCGCACGCAAAACGTACGAGTACTTCCGCCAGGACTTCGACGACTCTACACTTGACAGCTGTGGCCGCGCGTCGAGATCCGTGGCCTCACCATCGCCGATCCGGCGGACGAGCTCAAGGGTGAGCGGGAACATCTCGTCCTTCCCGCAAAGGGGGTTCGGTGCGGAGGACGCCTGCTGCATCCACCTGTTCCGCTGCGCCCCGAGAGTGGGCACGCTCGGGACGGTGGTCCGTTCGCTGGTCTCGCTGAAGAGGTCCGGAGTCATTCTGGTACAGCCGTTCCGTTTATATCGCTGGCCGGTAACTCGGCAGAGACTACTGCCATGCCCGCACGCTACTTCCCACCACTGACAGGCGATATCCAGCTCCCGATTGTGAAACCTGAACTGATCGATCAACAGCTGATCCGGATCGAATACGCCACTCTCCGCACGACTGCTAGTGCCCTGAGTTAGGGATTCATTGGCAGTAGGCGGCGGTTTTGCCGAGGTCTCGTCGGCTGTCTTGGTCCAGATGAACGGTCTGGGGTGCTCGTTCCAGTCGGCGAGCCAGGCTCGGATGTCGCGTTCGAGTGCCTGAACGGATCCGTGGACGCCACGCTTGAGCTTCTTCCGTGACCTAGTGCCCTTCGGCGCATCACGTGGGAGCCATCTGGGAGCCGACCCGCTCCCCAAGCCCTCCCTAAACTACGCGAGGACCATTGATCCCAACGCCCTGACCTGCGGAAAAGCCAAACAGGCAGGTCTCGATCTTGACCGAACCTCGTTCGGGACGAAGAAGTCGTGGGTTCAAATCCCGCCACCCCGACGCCGTAGTACCAGTTCAGGGGCCTGATCCGCTTAGCGGGTCGGGCCCCTGAGTGGTTTCTGGAGAGGAATGCGGCTTAGCCGCCGGTGGTTCGAAGGCCGAGGGCTAGGGACGCGTCGACCAGAAGTCGGAGTGGAGGTACGGGAGGCCCTTGGATTCCGGGGAGGCCGGGTTCAGGGGCTTGCGAGGAGGTTCGGTGACCTTCGACTCGGTGACGCACGGGGAGGTCACGTGGAAGCCGGCCTGGCCCTTGTAGCCGAACTCCAGGCTAATCTCGAAGCCGTCGGGCGCGGACGCGAAGATCGCCGGCATGTCGGCGCTGTTCCGGACAGACGTGATCCTGTACCCCTCCTTCTTCCAGAAGCGCTCCACGACACCGAGGAAGCCGCCGCGGCGCTCCGGCGAGATGATCGTCATCACGTAACGCCGGCGGCTCACCGAACCGGTACCAGTGCCGTCGTTCTTGAAGTCGGTGCAGCTGGAGTCGCTCGACGGCCCCCGCATGACCTCGACCGACGGATTGATCGCCTTGAGGGTCGCGTCGATGATCCCCTCGGCGTGGTCGGCCGCCTCCTGCATGTTCATGTTCTTCTCCTTCGGCGCGTCCGCCGTCCCTCTCTCGCTTCCGCTGCCACCGACGAGGCCACAGCCGGACATGACGAGGGTCGACGCCACCAGGGCCGCAACACGGGTTTTCATCGGTATTTGTCCCAGGTCACGAGGTCAGGACGGTCCGCGACGACGGCCGCGATGTTGGCAGCGGACACAGGGTCCTTGTCCCGGGCAGGGTTGAAGTAGTTGGAATGCGCCGGTGTCAGCCCCTGCCCGTCGAGCAACGGCACCGGACCGTCCGACACCTTGAACCGCCTGGCACCGAACGCCTCACTGGCCGGGTCCTTGCCGAACCAGAGGTCGTCGTCCCCCTGGTCCGCGATGTCCCCGAGGACATATGCGCCGATGGGACCACCACCGAGGTAGCCGACGGTGCCCGCCACGGCCTCCTTCTTCGACGGCAGGTGGGTGACGGGGTCGTTCGCGGCCGCGCCCACGAACACATGGTCCTTCCCGACCCCGAGATCTTCCGCATGATTGACGCCGGTACCAGGGCTCCCGACGAGGATGATGTCGTCGGCTCCGGGGATTCCTCCTGGCTCCTGCGTTGCCGCGCCCACGAGGCGGGAACCGTAGGAGTGCCCGATCGCGACCAGGTGCGGGTCCCTGTGATCGTTCGTCGCGGCGAGTCCGCCCATGAAGGAGTTGTACGCCGGTGCGCCCGCTTCCGCGTCGTGCGCGGACATCACATCCGCGTCGGACAACAAGGTGGCGGCATCCTGGGGAGCATCGAGCTGCGGCGGGTCGTAGCCCAGCCACACGATGGACGCGCTGGACGGATCGATGTTCCGGGCGTCGACCGCGGTGTCGTACGCGCGCTTCACATCGCCCCCGGCGAAACCCTTGTCCAGGGCGGTACCGAGACCGGGAACGTACGCCGAGACGTTCTTGGACTTGTCGGGGTTCCCGAACGCGACGACTGCGCGGCCGAGTCCCTCGTCGCCGATCCCCAGCAGGTACATGGGCGGCTCTTTGGGGTCCACCAACTGCTTCGCGGCGTTGTCCTGAAGCTGCTGCCGGATGCTCTGGAGAGCGTCCAGCTGCGTCTTGGCCCGTTCACTGTCCTCGCCGGAGAGTTTGCCGATCAGAATGTCCAGGTTCTCGCGGTTGGCACCGTCCCGAACATCGGACGGAATGCCGTCCAGATTACCGATGATCTCGGGAAAGGCCCGCCTGTACTCATCGCGCTGCTCGTCGCTGAGGCCGTCCCACCACTTCTTACGGTCGGCAGGCGACTTATCGAGTGGAAGGTGCTCCTTGATGTACTCGCTCGCGGCCGAATCCACCGCGTCGGCATCGCCGGCCACGTCCGTCCACGTCTGGGTGTCGACCGTCAGCCCCGGTGCCGCCTCGAGCTTTTTCAACGCCTTGCTGTAGCGGTCGTCGATCTCCGTGGCTTCCTGCACGGCGTGGGCGATGCGGTCGGCGATGTCCTGGGCTTTCGCACGGTGCGGATTGGGGCTGAGCAGGCCGGACATGTCCGGACCGAGACCGTGGCCGAAGAAGCCGGTGACACCGGCCACCGTTCCGCCAGCGACCTTCTCTCCCGTCAGTTCGTTCTCGCCGCCGGCGGGATACGAGACGCTGCCGTTCGCGTCGACGGTGTACGACAGCGACTTCGCGTCATCGAGCGCCTCGATCAGGCGGCGACGAGGGGCGGCGATCTCGGACGAGAAACCGTTGAGTGCTCCGCACATCAGACCGCATTCGACCGTGGTGTAGGAGAAATTCCGCGAGAGCTTGGCCAGTTGCTTCTGCGCCGCGTCCGCCGCCTCGCCCTCGTTGGCCTTCTCCATGACCTTGGCGATGTGCTTGTCGATGCGGTCCTTGGCCGCGTCGGCCATGTCACTTATCGCGAGGTATCCGTCCGCCGCGTCCGCGTACGCGGCGGGGTCGACGGCCTGGAGCTTCTTGATGTCCATGCGTCCGGATCACCGGCCCTCGCCCGCGCCGCCGGCGGCGGACGCGATCCCGGAGCGCACCTTCAGCCCATCGATCTCGGCCTTGATGGCCTCGTCGTTCTTGAGCTGGTCGTTCCCCACTTTCTCCAGCACGCCGGCGAGTCCGTCGCACAGGTCGCCGATGTCCTTCACGCGGCGTTCCCAGGAGTCGTACACGCCCTTCTGGGCCGACTCGGTCGAACAGCCGGAACCCTTGCCGAGGCCGGTCTGACCGTGCTCCAGCTTCGTCAGCGCCTTGCCGACGTCGTCCCGCAGCTCACCCACGCCCTGTCCGGCCGCGGACCACGCCTTCTTGTCGGAGCGGAGCCTGCCGGATGCGCCATCACCGCTCTGGCTCGTGCCGTTCCGGTCGCCGGGTAACTGGTCGAGCCTCATCCGCGTGGAGTGCCGCTCCGCCGCGACGGCCTTGAGCTGCTCCCACTCGTCCCACGACATGCGTGGCCCCTCCCCCATGTCACGCGGTATGCCGCCGGATTGCGGTGCGCGTACGACCGCGACGCTGCGGCGGTCGAAGAGCACGGTACTGACACCACGCCGAGCGCCGCATCCGTAGTTGCCCCCTGCCGTCTGAGTACGCGTACTCAGACGGCAGGCCGGCCCTGGGCCGGGGTCAGTGCGGGTGGCGGTGGTGGTGGGTGTGGGTGGTGGCCAAGGTGAGGAAGAGGGTCAAGACGGCGGCGGGGATGGTGATCGTGGTCAGCCAGGCGGTCGGGGTTTCGGGGTGCTCGGCCAGGCGGAGGGCGGCGGTGATCGCGGCGGTGGTCAGGCCGGTGGTGAGGAGGACGGCGACCACGTAGCGGGTGCGGTCGGGGGCGGGTGGGGTCTGGGCGGGGGTCAGTTCCGTCCAGTGGGCGGCGGCTTCGCGTCTCTCGCGGGAGTGGTGGAGGGCTGCGGAGACGAGGAGGGCCGCGGCCAGGAGGGTGCCCGTCCCGGCGGTGGCGGCCGGCCACGTCCAGGGGTCGGTGGTGAGGAGGAGGACGGCGACGGCCGCGGCTGTCGCCCAGGCCGTCACGCAGGACGCCGCCCGCAGCCGGCGGGACACCGGGCGGTCGGCGCCCGCGCGGAGGTCGGCGAGGGCCGGGAGGTACCAGACACAGCCGGCGGCGGTCACCGCGGCGGTGGCCAGGGCCGGTACGGGATGCGCCATGGCGCGGGTCTCTCTTTCGGGTCTTGTCAGGGTCGAGGGGCCCCGCGGGGTTGTCGTCACCCGCCGGATTCGCGTGGGCGGGGCGCCTCCCCGTCTCGGCGGTGGCCGTGCGCCGGCCCCCGGCAGGTTCCGGGAGGAGAGCCCTAGACCGCCGCCCCCGCCCCCGCCTCCGCCTCGAGGGCCGCGATCTCCGGGTGGTGCAGGTCGAAGGCCGGGGACTCGCTGCGGATGCGCGGCAGGGTCGTGAAGTTGTGGCGCGGGGGCGGGCAGGAGGTGGCCCACTCCAGGGAGCGGCCGTAGCCCCAGGGGTCGTCCACGCCCACCGGCTTGGCGTACTTGGCGGTCTTCCAGACGTTGTAGAAGAACGGCAGGACGGACAGGCCGAGGAGGAACGAACCGATCGTGGAGATGGTGTTGAGGGCGGTGAAGCCGTCGGTGGCCAGGTAGTCGGCGTACCGGCGCGGCATGCCCTCGGCGCCCAGCCAGTGCTGGACGAGGAAGGTGAGGTGGAAGCCCGCCGTCAGCGTCCAGAAGGTGATCTTCCCGAGGCGTTCGTCCAGCATCTTGCCGGTGAACTTCGGCCACCAGAAGTGGAATCCGGCGAACATCGCGTACACGACCGTACCGAAGATCGTGTAGTGGAAGTGGGCCACCACGAAGTACGAGTCGGAGACGTGGAAGTCCAACGGCGGCGAGGCCAGGATGACGCCCGTCAGACCGCCGAAGACGAAGGTGATGAGGAAGCCGGTCGTCCACAGCATCGGCGTCTCGAAGCTGAGCGAACCCTTCCACATGGTGCCGATCCAGTTGAAGAACTTCACCCCGGTCGGCACCGCGATCAGGAAGGTCATGAAGGAGAAGAAGGGCAGCAGCACGCCGCCCGTGACGTACATGTGGTGGGCCCACACCGTGACCGACAGGCCCGCGATGGAGATCGTCGCGGCGACCAGGCCCATGTAGCCGAACATCGGCTTGCGGGAGAAGACCGGGATGACCTCGGAGACGATGCCGAAGAACGGCAGCGCCAGGATGTAGACCTCCGGATGGCCGAAGAACCAGAAGAGGTGCTGCCACAGCAGGGCGCCGCCGTTGGCCGCGTCGAAGATGTGGCTGCCGAACTTGCGGTCGCACTCCAGCGCGAACAGGGCCGCGGCCAGGACCGGGAAGACGATCAGGACCAGGAGCGCGGTCAGCAGCACGTTCCAGACGAAGATCGGCATGCGGAACATGGTCATGCCGGGCGCGCGCATGCAGATGATCGTGGTGATGAAGTTGACCGCGCCCGCGATCGAGCCGAAGCCGGACAGCGCCACGCCCATGATCCACAGGTCGGAGCCGAGCCCCGGCGAGTGCACCGCGTCGGACAGCGGGGCGTACAGGAACCACCCGAAGTCCGCCGCGCCGTCGGGCGTCAGGAAGCCGCCCGCCGCGATCAGCGAGCCGAACAGGAACAGCCAGAAGGCCAGCATGTTCAACCGGGGGAACGCCACGTCGGGCGCGCCGATCTGCAACGGCATGATCCAGTTCGCGAAGCCGGTGAACAGCGGCATCGCGAACAGCAGCAGCATGATCGAGCCGTGCATGGTGAACGCCTGGTTGAACTGCTCGTTCGTCATGATCTGGAGCCCGGGCCGGGCCAGTTCGGCGCGCATCAGCAGCGCCAGCACGCCGCCGATCAGGAAGAACGCGAACGCGCAGACCAGGTACATCGTCCCGATCTGCTTGTGGTCCGTGGTCGTCAGCCACTGGATCCAGGTGGGCCGTGCGCGTCGTACGGCGGGCGGCCGCGGGCCGGCCGCGGTGACCTCGGCGCCCGGCCGTTCGGTCATCACCTTGTGTATCTGTGCCTCGTCCACCGGACGGCGTCCCTCCCAGCTGTGCATGTCGGAGCCGGGCCGGGAAGCGCCACGCGTGCGGGTGGTGGACCCGGCGCTTCCCGGCCCGCCACATGATCAGCCCGGGGGGACCCTCCGCCGATAGGGCCCAACAGGCCCGGCTGCGGCCGCCGGTAGGGCCGGGTGGCCCCTCTTGCCGGACGGGCCCCGGTCAGTGACGGCGATCAGTGGCGGCGGTACAGCGGGGTGCCGAAGACCGCCCGGTCCCCGGGTACGACCGCGAGGTCCAGCCCCCGGTCCAGGCGCACCCGCAGCAGGGGGTCCGCCGCCAGGTCGGCGGCCAGGTCACGCACCGCCTCGGCCACGTTGTGCGCGGCGGCGGGCAGTTGGCTGTCCGCCTCGGACGACGCCGGTACGACGACCAGCCGGGCGTCCGTGTCACCGGCGGCCGGCAGCAGATGGGCGCGGCTCACGGCGGGATGGCGGGCCAGGATCGTACACAGGGCCCCGGCGATCTCGGGGTCGCGCGGCGGGGGCAGATGGGGGCGGCGTTCGGCGACCGCGCGCAGGGCGGCGCCGGAGAGTGCGTAGAAGACCGGGCCGGAGAGGTCGATCAGGAGAGTCTCGGCGCCCGCGTGCCAGGCGGCCTCGACCGCCTGGCAGGCCGGGACCGGGGCGGGGCGGGCGTCGGGGCGCCAGCGGGCCAGCGCGTCCAGGCCGGTGAAGGCCGGCAGTCCGCGGCGGCCGTCGGGCAGGCGCAGGGTGGCCACCGCCATGTCGCTGGTCTTCTCGCCCTCGCGGCCGTCCGGGCCGGTCTCCCGCTCGCCGAGCACGGCGACGATCGGCACCAGCAGGCGGGCGTCCGCGAGCAGGGCGAGCAGTTCGGTCTCCGCCGAGACGGAGGGGGCCTTGGACCAGGCGGTCAGGGCGGCGGCGAGGCGGGGTTCGGGTGAGCCGTCGTCGCCCGCGAAGCCCGGGTCGGGGATGTTCTTGCGCTCCATCGCGCGACGCTAACCGGGGCGGGGCGGGCGGTGGCAGGGCCGGTCGGCCCCGGCCGCCTCGGAAACGGGGTCAGGGAAAGCCGGGGCGGAGAGAGCCAGGTCGGAGAAGGCCGGGGCGGAGAAGGCCGAGGCGGAGAGAGCCAGGTCGGAGAAGGCCGGGGCGGAGAAAGCGGGGTCGGGGAAGGGGGCGGGGAAAGGGGAGGGGAAAGGGGCGTCGGAGACAGCGGCGTCGGAGACAGCCGGCTCACAGCAGCGACACCCAGTAGTCCCACCAGCGCGTGGCGATCAGCATCACGATGCCGAGGTACCAGGTGAGCGGCACCACCCAGTGGAACTCCAGGACGCCCGCCACCACGGCGCGGGGCGCGCGGACGATGCCGTGCATCAGGTTGTGCGCGGTGGTGTACCAGAACATCGCGATGGTGGCGGCCCAGGCCAGGCAGCACCACAGGCACAGCGCGCCGATGTCGTACAGGGCCTGGCTCATCAGCCACATGCAGAAGCCCGCGCCGAACGCCGTGCCCGCGTTCAGGCCGAGCCACAACCAGCGCCGGAAGCGGGCGCCGGACAGCAGGGCGCAGCCGGTGGTGACCACGACGGGGTAGGCGGCGAGGCCGAGCAGGGGGTTGGGGAAGCCGAAAACGGACGCCTGGGCGCTGCGCATCACGCTGGAACAGGACAGCACCGGGCTGAGGTTGCAGGACGGGGTGAAGTGCGGGTCCTGGATCAGCTGGATCTTGTCGATCGTGATCACGAAGGAGGCCAGGATGCCGAGCGCGCCGGTCACGATCAGCAGCCAGGCGAAGGCGCGGGAGGCGGTGGTCGTGGCCTCGGGCGGGGCGGGCCGGCTGCCGCGCCGGTCCCGCTGCCGAGGGGTGGCGCCGGTGGTCGTGTCACTGGTCATCGGGCGTTCCGCCTTGCCGGTGGTGGTCGGGGGCCGACGGACCAGTGAAGTCAGGGCGAGCGGGGGCGGACAAGGGCCGAACGGCCCGCGCGCGGGTGTACGAGGCCCCAGTGACCCGAAAGGACCCGAGGGCCGGTCAGCGGATCACGCCAGCGACAGGAACAGCCGCTCCATCCGCGCCTTCATCGCCTCCGCGTCCTCCCCGTTCCTGCGCCCCGACTCGATGTCGGCCACGCACTGCTGGAGCCCCGTGGCGATGATCGCGAACCCGGCGCGGTCCAGCGCCCGCGAGGCGGCGGCCAGCTGGGTGACGACCTCCTCGCAGTCGCGGCCCTCCTCGATCATCCGGATCACCCCGGAGATCTGGCCCTGCGCGCGCCGCAGCCGGTTCAGGACGGCCTTCAGGGACGCGCCCTCAAGCTCCAGTTCCACGCTCACTCCTCGAGAAATACCCCTAGGGGTACTGTACGTCCGGGTTCGGGGCAAAGGCGAGCGCCCGCGACCGCCGTAGAGCAGAAGTTCTAGGCTTCCCCCTGTGAACTTCTGGTCGATCTATCAGCATGGCTTCGCGCGCGTCGCCGCGTGCACGGGCCACACCGTCATCGCCGACCCGGGCGCCAACGCCGTATCGGTCCTGCGCCAGGCGCGCCGGTGCGCCGAGGAGGGCGTCGCCGTCGCCGTCTTCCCGGAGATGGTGCTGTGCGGCTACTCGATCGAGGACCTGCTGCTCCAGGACCCGCTGCTGGACGCGGTCGAGACGGCCCTGGCGGAGGTGGTCGCCGGTTCCGCGGACCTGCTGCCGGTGCTGGTCGTCGGCGCCCCGCTGCGCCACCGCAACCGGATCTACAACTGCGCGGTCGTCGTGCACCGCGGCCGGATTCTCGGCGTTGCCCCGAAGTCGTACCCGCCGAACTACCGGGAGTTCTACGAGCGCCGCCAGATCGCCGGGGGCGACGACGAGCGCGGCGGCACCATCCGGCTCGGCGGCGCGGACGTGCCGTTCGGCGTGGACCTGCTGTTCGCCGCGGACGACGTGCCGGGCCTGGTGCTGCACGCGGAGATCTGCGAGGACATGTGGGTGCCGGTGCCGCCGAGCGCGGAGGCGGCGCTCGCCGGGGCGACCGTGCTGGCGAACCTCTCCGGCAGCCCGATCACCGTCGGCCGCGCCGAGGACCGCAAGCTGCTGTGCCGCTCGGCCTCCTCCCGCTGCCTCGCCGCGTACGTCTACGCGGCGGCCGGGCTCGGCGAGTCGACCACCGACCTGTCCTGGGACGGACAGACGATGATCTACGAGAACGGGGCGCTGCTGGCCGAGTCCGAGCGCTTCCCGCTCGGCGAGCAGTTCGCGGCGGCCGACATCGATCTCGACCTGCTGCGGCAGGAGCGCAGCAGGATGGGCAGCTTCGACGACAACCGCCGTACCCATGCCGCGCGCACCGGCGACTTCCGCACGGTCTCCTTCCTGCTGGACCCGCCGGTCGCCGCCGACCTGGGGCTGCGCCGCCGCGTGGAGCGCTTCCCGTTCGTGCCCGCCGACCCGGACCGGCTCGCCCTGGACTGCTACGAGGCGTACAACATCCAGGTCGAGGGGCTCCAGCAGCGGCTCGGCGCGATCGGCGGGCCCAAGGTGGTCATCGGCGTCTCCGGCGGTCTCGACTCCACGCACGCGCTGATCGTCGCCGCCCGCGCGATGGACCGCGCCGGGCGCCCGCGCAGCGACATCCTGGGCTTCACCCTGCCCGGCTTCGCCACCAGCGACCACACCAAGGACAACGCGCACCGGCTGATGCGGGCGCTCGGCATCACCGCGGCCGAGCTGGACATCACGCCGACCGCGCGGCTGATGCTCGAGGAGATGGAGCACCCCTTCGCCGCCGGCGAGCCGGTGTACGACGTCACGTTCGAGAACGTCCAGGCGGGCCTGCGCACCGACTACCTGTTCCGGCTGGCCAACCAGCGCGGCGGCATCGTGCTCGGCACCGGCGACCTCTCCGAGCTGGCGCTCGGCTGGTCGACGTACGGCGTCGGCGACCAGATGAGCCACTACAACGTCAACTCCGGGGTGCCCAAGACGCTGATCCAGCACCTGATCCGCTGGGTGATCAGCAGCGAGCAGTTCGACGCGGAGACCGGCGAGATCCTGGCCGCGATCCTGGACACCGAGATCAGCCCGGAGCTGGTGCCGGGCGAGGAGATGCAGTCCACCGAGTCGAAGATCGGCCCGTACGCGCTGCACGACTTCACCCTCTTCCAGGTGCTGCGCCACGGCTTCCGGCCCTCGAAGATCGCCTTCCTGGCCTGGCACGCCTGGCACGACGCGGGGTCGGGCGCCTGGCCGCCCGGCTTCCCCGAGGCCAAGCGGGTGGCGTACGACCTCGCGGAGATCGTGCGCTGGCTGGAGGTCTTCTGCCGCCGCTTCTTCGGGTTCGCCCAGTTCAAGCGCTCGGCCATGCCGAACGGGCCCAAGGTCTCGGCCGGCGGCTCCCTCTCCCCGCGCGGCGACTGGCGGGCCCCCTCGGACGGCAACGCCCGGGTGTGGCTGGCGGATCTGGCGCGGTTCGACTTCGAGAAGGCCGCGGCCGAGGTCGAGAGGACCCCGGACGAGGCCGAGAAGGCCGCGGCCGACCGCTGACGGGGACCGCCGGGGAGCCGTGGAGCCGTCACGGGGCCCTTCACGGGGCCCTTCACGGGGCCCTTCCCGGGGCCGAACGCCGGTGTGCGACACGGGCGTTCGGCCGCCCATGGAACCAGTCCTCCTCCTGAGGCAGTCTTTCCCCTCGTGGCGAGTGTTCCGTTTCAAGGGGGACCCGGCGCACCCCACATGGTGGTGTGCGGGGACGACGGGCTTGCGCACCGGCTGGCGGCCGAGTTGCGCGGGGTGTACGGCGAGCAGGTGACCCTCGTGGTGCCGCCGGCCGAGCGTGCGGCGCGGCCGCCGGTGGTCGGCCGGGCGCGGGCCGCGTCGGCGGCGCTGCTCGACCGGATGGTCAACGCGGCGGTCGGCGGCCGGCCCGCCGTGCCGGGGGCGGCCACGGCGGCCTCGCCGGTCGGCGAACCCGTCCTCGAAGCGCTGGAGTTGACCGAGGCGGTGCTCGCCGAGGCCGGGGTGGAGCGGGCCACCGCGCTCGCGCTGGTGCACGACGACGACGAGACCAACATCCGGGCCGCGCTCACCGCCCGCCGGCTCAACCCCCGGCTGCGGCTCGTCCTGCGGCTCTACAACCGGCGGCTGGGCCAGCACATCGAGGAACTCCTCGACCAAGCGGCCGCGTTGGCGTACGACGGCGGGGGCGACGCGTACGCGGAGGCGTCGACGACCGTGCTGTCCGACGCCGACACCGCCGCCCCGGCACTGGCCGCGACCGCGCTCGCGGGCACCAGCAAGGTCGTGCAGACCGAGGGACTGCTGCTGCGGGCGGTGGAACGGCCGCTGCCCACCGACTCCGGCCTGCACACCCTCGCCCTGCTCTCGGTCAACGACCCCACCGGCGGGGACCAGGAACCACGGCTGCTCCCGGCCGACGAGGAGGTGCGGGGCGCGGCCGGGCGGACGGCGATCGTGCTGGAGCAGGTGTCGACGGCGGGCGGCCCCGAGTCGGCGGCGCGCGGGGCGGGCGTCATCCCCTGGCTCAACTCGCTGTTCTCGCGGCGGCTGCGCTGGTCGCTGGCCGGCCTGGTCGGCTGTGTGCTCGCGCTGGCGATCGCCCTGTGGGCGGTGACCGGCATCCATCCGGTACGGGCCTTCTACCTCACCCTGCTCGACATGTTCGCCATCGACGACCCGGCGGTCGGCGCGCCGCTCGGCCGACAGCTGCTCCAACTCCTGTCCGCGCTGGTGGGGTTGCTGCTGCTGCCGGTGCTGCTGGCCGCGGTCCTGGAGGCGCTGGGCACCTTCCGCACCGCCACCTCGCTGCGCCGGCCGCCGCGCGGGCTCGGCGGGCATGTGGTGCTGCTGGGGCTCGGCAAGATCGGCACCCGGGTGCTGACCCGGCTGCGGGAGCTGAACGTGCCCGTGGTGTGCGTCGAGTCCGACCCCGAGGCACGGGGGCTCGCCACGGCGCGCAGGCTGCGGGTGCCGGTGGTGCTCGGGGACGTCACCCAGGAGGGGGTGCTGGAGTCCGCGAAGATCCACCGGGCGCAGGCCCTGCTCGCGGTGACCAGCGCGGACACCACGAACCTGGAGGCGGCGCTGTACGCGCGGACGGTACGGCCGGATCTGCGGGTGGTGCTGCGGCTGTACGACGACGACTTCGCCACGGCCGTCTACCGGACCCTGCGCGCCGCCTACCCGCACGCCCTGACCCGGAGCCGGAGCGTGACGCATCTGGCGGCGCCCGCCTTCGCGGGGGCGATGCTCGGCCGGCAGGTGCTCGGCGCGGTGGCCGTCGAGCGGCAGGTGCTGCTGTTCGCCGCCGTCGACGTGGACGGCCATCCGATGCTGGAGGGCCGCACGGTGGACCAGGCGTTCCGCCCCGGCTCCTGGCGGGTGCTGGCGCTCGCGGGCCGCAGCGACACCCCCGCCGATCATGTCCTGGCGAAGGGGGACCGGGTGGTGGTCGCCGTCACCCGCCGGGGCCTGGCCGCCCTGCGTTGACCCCTCCGGCCGGACGGCCGGAGGGGAGCGGGGCGGGCGGGACGGCTACGCCGGGAGGTGCCGCTTGGCGAAGTCCAGCTCCAGCGCCACCTGCTTGATGCGCTCGTCGACGACGAGGGAGCCGTGCCCGGCGTCGTAGCGGTACACCTCGTGGGGGGCGCCGAGGGCCTGGAGGCGGTGGATGTAGTTGTCGATCTGGCGGATGGGGCAGCGGGGGTCGTTGACCCCGGCCGAGATGTAGACCGGGGCCTTGACCTGGTCGACGTAGGTGAGCGGGGAGGACGCCTCGAAGCGCTCCGGGACCTCCTCGGGGGTGCCGCCGAGGAGGGTGCGGTCCATGGCCTTCAGCGCCTCCATCTCGTCGTGGTACGCCGTCACGTAGTCCGCGACCGGGACGACCGCGATGCCGACCGTCCACGCCTCCGGCTGGGTGCCGATGCCGAGCAGGGTCAGATAGCCGCCCCAGGAGCCGCCGGTGAGGACCAGCCGGTCGGGGTCGGCGAGGCCCGAGGAGACCGCCCAGTCGCGGACCGCCGCCACGTCCTCCAGCTCGATCAGGCCGACCCGGTGCTTGAGGGCGTCGGTCCAGGCGCGGCCGTACCCGGTGGAGCCGCGGTAGTTGACGCGGATCACCGCGTACCCGTGGTCGACCCAGGCGGCGGGGCCCGAGGCGAAGGAGTCGCTGTCGTGCCAGGTCGGGCCGCCGTGCAGGTCGAAGACGGTGGGCAGGGGGCCGCTCGCGCCCGCGGGCTTCTGGATCAGGGCGTGGATGCGGCCGCCGGGGCCCTCCACCCAGACGTCCTCCACCGGCACCGACGGCGGGCACTTCATGCCGGGCGGGTCCAGGACCACACCGCCGGAGGTGGACCGCACCACCGACGGCTCGGCGGAGGAGGACCACAGGTACTCCACGCTGCCGTCCGGGCGGGCGGTCGCCCCGGAGACGGTGCCGGGCGGGGTGGGGACACGGGTCAGCTCACGGCTCGCCAGGTCGTACCGGAACAGTTCGCTGCGGGCCTCGAAGCTGTGGGCGATCAGCAGGCCGGAGCCGTCCGGGTACCACTCGGCGCTGACGTCGCCGGGCAGCTCCAGGGCGAGGTCCGTCTCCTCCCCGGTGGTCACGTCCCACACCAGCGGCTCCCAGCGGCCCCGGCGCTGGTGCCCGATGAGCAGCCGGGTGTCGCCGTCGACCGGGGCGAAGCCCAGGACCTCCAGGCCCAGCTCCTCGGCGCCGCCCTTGGTGTCGTCCAGCTCGGCGACCGCCGAGCCGTCCGGGCGCAGCACGCGCAGCGCGGCGTGCATCGCGTCGCCGTGTTCGGTGTGCTCGATGGCGATCAGGGAGCCGTCGTGGGAGAGGTCGCCGACGCCCGCGGACTCGCGGTGCCGGTAGATCTCCACCGGGTCGGCGCCCGCGCGGGCCAGATGGATCGTCGTACCGTCCTCGTCCGTGGAGCGGCCGACGACGGCGGTGCGTCCGTCGCGGGCCAGGGCGAGGCCGGCCGGGTAGGAGGGGGCGAGACCCGGGACGGCCGGCTCGTCGGCGCCGCCGGTGAAGGGCTGGCGGCGCCAGACGCCGAACTCGTCGCCGTCCTTGTCGTCGAACCACCAGATCCAGGCGCCGTCCGGGGAGAGCGTGCCGTCCGTCGTGCCGTTCGGCCGGTCGGTGGCCTGGCGCTGCTCGCCCGTGGCGCGGTCCCACGCGTACAGCTCGTACGTCCCCGTCGCGTTCGACACGAACAGCGAGCGGTCCGGCGCGTCCTCGGCCCAGTCGGGCAGGGACACCCGCGGCGCCCTGAACCGCTTCTCCCAGTCCGGCATGTCCGCGCTGCCCGGCGCCTGCGGTGCGCTCGGCGTCGTGCTCTCAGTCTTGGCCCCAGTCATGCGCCCATACTGCCTGGCCGCGGCGACAATTGTGTGGCGGGTGGGCGCAGCCTGTGGATAACTTTCCCGCCCCGGGCACCACACGGGTGCGGGTGAGGGCCGCCCCGCGGGCGGGGCGGCGGGGCGGGCGCCGTACCGTGGGGGCGTGTACCGGTTTCTGCTGACTCCGCGCTGGTGGGGCATCAACGTCTTCGTGCTGCTCGCCATCCCCTTCTGCATCTTCATGGGGTCCTGGCAGCTGAGCCGGTTCGAGGGGCGGGTGCACGAGGAACACGCCGCGAACCGGCAGGCCGCGTCCGACGCCACGCAGGCCGCCCGCCCGCTGGACTCGATGCTGCCGGTGAACAAGGCGACGTCCGGGCGGCGGGTGTCCGCGCACGGACGGTACGGGACGCAGCTGCTCGTGCCCGGCCGGCAGCTGGACGACAAGAACGGGTTCTACGTCCTGACGCTGCTGCGGACCGACACCGGGAAGTCGCTTCCCGTGGTGCGGGGCTGGCTGCCCGGGACGGCGTCCGCGGCGAAGGCGCCCGCCGCGCCGCGCGGTGAGGTGACCGTCGTCGGCGCGTTGCAGGCGTCCGAGACACCGGGGGACAACGGGGTCAGCGCGCAGGGCGGGCTGCCCGCGGGGCAGACGTCGGCGATCAGTTCGGCGGCGCTGGTCAACCTGGTGCCGGACCGGCTGTACGACGCGTGGGTGACGCTGGACACGGCGGGCGCCGGGATGAAGGCGGTGCCGGCGACGGCTCCGGAGGGCACCGGGCTGGACCTGAAGGCGTTCCAGAACCTCGGGTACACCGGCGAGTGGTTCGTCTTCGCCGGGTTCACGGTGTTCATGTGGTTCCGGCTGCTGCGGCGCGAGGTCGAGGCCGCGCGGGACGCCGCGCTGGGCCTGGCGCCGGAGGAGGCCGTGCCGGTTCCGGTGTCCAACAGCTGACCGGTGCTGCGGTGGGCCGGGGGTTGGGACAGCTCACCGGCGCCGGCCGGGTGCCTCCCCCAGAGGGGGTACCCCCAGCGCCCACCCGTGCCGCCGCCCCAGCGGCACGACTGCCCGCAGTAAAAGGCGGCCCTCTGTCCGGCCCTCCTACGAATCCGCCAGTACCCCCGTGTAATACACCGTCCCCGCGCACTCTCCCGGCACCTTCGTCGAGGCGGTCGGGCCGCCGGAGGCCGGGGTGTGGGTGACCACGACGCTGCCGTCGGCGGTGGTGCCGCCCGTGCCCAGCTGGGAGGCGGTGCCGGAGGCGCTGCCGGCGTCGGCCGTGCCGTCGCTCGGGGTGGGGGACGGGTCCGGGGTCGCGCCGCCGTCCGTACCGCCGGCCGGGCCGCCCGGGGTGGGGCACGTCTCGGAGGGGACGAAGGCGAACTTCTCCTGGTAGGCGGCGCCGGGCTGGAGGACCAGGCCCGTGGCCTCCTGGGCGGGATCGGGCAGCCCCGTCGCCGCGTCGCCCGCCGCATGCCGTACGACGGCGATCTTCGCGGGGTCCGCCGCGCCCAGCGCGCTCGCGCCCACCGCGCCCGCCCCGCTCACCGCGCAGGGCCCGGTGGAGGTGTTGGTGACGCGGAACGCGCCGTACACGATCCCCGTGGAGTCCGGCGCGGCGGCGCTGCCCGTGACCGAGCCCAGCTGGGCCGGCGTACACGCCGGGACGCCCGCGGCCAGGGTGGCGGAGGGGTTCGCGCCACCGGCCGCGCCCGCCTCGCCCGCACCCGCGCCGGCCTTGTCCCCGGGCTTGCCGGGCCCCTTGCCCGGCTGGACCGGGTTGCCGTCCGTGCCCCTGCCGCCGCCCGCCGGGCCGCCCCTGTCCTTGTCGTGCCCGGTGCCGGAGTGCGCCTGCGAGGACTGGCCGGCCATCGCGGTGTCCGGGTCGGAGCCGCCGGAGTCGGAGACGTGCACCAGCGCCGGGATCGCCGTACCGAAGAACAGGGCCGCCGCCGCCATGCCCACGGCCGCCTGCCGCTTGCGGGCCCGGCGCGCGGGGACCGCCCGGCGCAGCCGCTCCAGCGTGCCCGCGCCCGGCTCCATGCCGTCGACCGCGGAGTGCAGCAGCCGCCGCACCTCCGCCTCCTCCGAGCCGAGCCCGCCGAGCGTCCGGGCGAGCCACTCGCCCTCCGCCCCCGGGCCGGTGCCCTCGCGGGTGGAGCCGGGGAAACCGGCGCTCTCCCGGTCGTGTTCGGGTTCGAGCCCCTCGGTGCTCCTGTCGTCGGGGCCGTGGTTCACAGTTTCGTTCCCAGCGTGCGGTGAGGTGTGGTCGGGGCGGTGCGGTGCGGGCCGTCGGTCATGTCGTCTGCTCCATGGCCACCCGCAGGGCGGCGATGCCGCGCGAGCCGTACGCCTTCACCGAGCCCAGGGAGATGCCGAGCGACTCGGCGACCTGGGCCTCGGTCATGTCCGCGAAGTAGCGCAGGACCAGGACCTCACGCTGGCGGCGCTGGAGCCCCTTCATCGCCTTGATGAGGTCGCGGCGCTCCAGCTGGTCGTACGCGCCCTCCTCCGCGCTCGCCATGTCCGGCATCGGCTTGGCGAGCAGCTTCAGGCCGAGGATGCGGCGGCGCAGGGTGGAGCGGGAGAGGTTGACGACCGTCTGCCGGAGGTAGGCGAGGGTCTTCTGCGGGTCGCGGACGCGTTTGCGCGCCGAGTGGACCCGTATGAACGCCTCCTGGACGACGTCCTCGCAGGAGGCGGTGTCGTCGAGGAGGAGGGCGGCGAGACCCAGCAGCGAGCGGTAGTGCGCCCGGTAGGTCTCGGTCAGATGGTCCACGGTGGTGCCGGTGACGGCCTCCGTGGCCGTGCTGTCGTCGGCGCCGTCACGCTGACCGGGTATGCGGGCTGGCCGCGCGGCTGGCATGGGCGCGATCACCGGCATGCCGCCGGGCGTGCGGGGGCGCAACGCCGCACGCGGCGGCCGAAGGGCCGCGCTGCCGCGTCCCCCTGTGAGTTCCAGTACCTCTGCCACGCCTGTTGGACACGTCTGCCCCCGCCAGGGTTGTACGCGCCGGGCGTCACATGTGCGACAGCCGGCGGTGCCTCAAGTGCCGTCATGCAACCCGCTCTTCCCCTATGTCCGATGTGGACGGGCATCCCCTCGCCCGGTCCGCTCACGACGCCCCCACGCCCCGAAGAGTGACCGCAAAGACGCTCCCGCCCTCCGCGTGGTTGCGGAGGGCGGGGAGGCACATCTTCTGTCGCCGAGAGGGCCGGCTCAAGCGGTTTGGACCATGCCGCCGGACACGCTTCGCACACAGATCCTACAAAGCGGCCACACGGTTCACCCGGCGGACTCCTGGGCGACCAGCTCCGCGATCTGCACGAGGTTCAATGCGGCGCCTTTGCGCAAATTGTCGCCGCACACGAAGAGTTCGAGCGCGGCCGGGTCGTCCAGCGACTGCCGCAGCCGCCCCACCCAGGCGGGGTCGGTGCCCACCACGTCGGCGGGGGTGGGGAACTCGCCGGCCGCCGGATCGTCGCACAGCACCACGCCGGGCGCGGTGGCGAGGATCTCGCGGGCGCCGTCCACCCCGGCCGCCCCCTGGAAACGGGCGTGGACCGTGAGGGAGTGGGCGGTGACCACCGGCACCCGGACGCAGGTGACGGCGATGGGCAGGCCCGGCAGCGAGAGGATGCGGCGCGTCTCCTCGCGCACCCGCAGTTCCTCGGAGGACCAGCCGTCCTCGGCCGCGGTGCCGGCCCACGGTACGACGTTCAGCACGACCGGATCCGGGAACGGGCCGGTGGCATCGCCCACGAGGCGTCGTACGTCCCCCGGCGCGGTGCCCAGTTCGGTGCCGGCCACCTGGGACAGCTGGGCGCGCAGCGCCTCCACACCGGCCCGGCCGGCGCCGCTCACCGCCTGGTAGGAGGAGACCACCAGCTCGCGCAGCCCGTACTCGGCGTGCAGCGCACCGAGGGCGACGATCATCGTGAGGGTGGTGGCGCCGGGGTTGGCGATGATGCCGCGCGGGCGGTTGCGCGCCCGGTGGGCGTTGACCTCGGGCACCACCAGGGGGACGTCCTCATCGGCGCGGAAGGCGCCGGAGTTGTCCACGACCACCGCGCCGGCCGCGGCGGCGACGGGCGCCCACTCGGCGGCGACCGGCTCCGGGACGTCGAACAGGGCGATGTCCACCCCGTCGAAGGAGTCCTCGGTCAGGGCCGAGACCTCCGCCTCCGCCCCGCGCACGGCCAGCTTGCGGCCGGCCGGGCGGGGAGAGGCGAACAGACGGATCTCGCCCCAGATGTCCTTGCGCTGGGAAAGGATCTGGAGCATGACCCGGCCGACCACTCCGGTCGCTCCCACGACCGCGAGCGTCGGCTTGGCGTTCATCGGCCGGTGCCTCCGTAGACCACGGCCTCGTCGGTGTCGGAGTCGAGTCCGAAGGCGGTGTGCACGGCGCGCACGGCCTCCGGCACGTCGTCCTTGCGCGTGACGACCGAGATGCGGATCTCGGAGGTCGAGATCAGCTCGATGTTCACGCCCGCGTCGGACAGCGCCTCGAAGAAGGCGGCGGTGACGCCCGGGTTGGTCTTCATGCCCGCGCCGACCAGGGAGATCTTGCCGATCTGGTCGTCGTAGCGCAGCGAGTCGAAGCCGATGCCGCCGCGGGCCTTCTCCAGGGCGTCGATGGCCTTGCGGCCCTCGGTCTTCGGCAGCGTGAAGGAGATGTCCGTCAGGCCGGTGGAGGCGGCGGACACGTTCTGCACGACCATGTCGATGTTGATCTGCGCGTCGGCGATGGCCCGGAAGATCGCGGCGGCCTCACCCGGCTTGTCCGGCACGCCGACGACCGTGATCTTGGCCTCGGAGGTGTCGTGCGCGACACCGGAGATGATGGCCTGCTCCACCTTCTGGTCCCCAATCGGCTCACTGCTGACCCACGTGCCCTGCAATCCGCTGAAGCTGGAGCGTACGTGGATCGGGATGTTGTAGCGGCGCGCGTACTCCACACAGCGGTGGAGCAGGACCTTGGAACCGGAGGCCGCGAGCTCCAGCATGTCCTCGAAGGAGATCCAGTCGATCTTCTTCGCCTTCTTCACCACCCGCGGGTCGGCGGTGAACACACCGTCGACGTCGGTGTAGATCTCGCAGACCTCGGCGTCGAGGGCGGCGGCGAGGGCCACGGCGGTGGTGTCCGAGCCGCCGCGGCCGAGCGTGGTGATGTCCTTCTTGTCGGCGCTGACGCCCTGGAAACCGGCGACGATCGCGATGTTGCCCTCGTCCAGCGCGGTCCGGATGCGGCCCGGGGTGACATCGATGATCCGGGCCTTGTTGTGGACCGAGTCGGTGATGACGCCGGCCTGGCTGCCGGTGAAGGACTGGGCCCCGTGGCCCAGGTTTTTGATCGCCATGGCCAGCAGCGCCATGGAGATCCGCTCTCCGGCGGTCAGCAGCATGTCGAATTCGCGCCCGGCAGGCATCGGAGAGACCTGCGCGGCGAGATCGATCAACTCGTCCGTCGTGTCGCCCATCGCGGAAACGACGACGACAACCTGGTTGCCGTTCTTCTTCGCTTCCACGATCCGCTTGGCGACGCGCTTGATGCCCTCGGCATCGGCTACGGAGGAGCCTCCGTACTTCTGCACGACAAGGCCCACGTGCGCTCCTCGCTCGGTTCGTTTGTGTCGGCTCAGTTTAACGAGCGTCCGACATCCACCACCCTGCTCCCGCATGGTGAGACATACGCCCATGGGACCCCGGCCGCCCGCTTCCGGATGGCCTTCTGCCCACCCGGGACCGGCCCACGCGGAACGTGCCCCGGGTCACATCCGCGGCCGTACGCCTCCGGGCCGCCGCGGCGTCACGAACCGGGCCGCATCCCCAGCGGTCCGCCGATCTCCTCGGCCATCACCCGGCCCGCCTCGAACTCCAGGGTCTCGTCACCCAGGGGGGACTGGTCGGTGTCCAGGCCGTCCAGCTCCTCCAGGGGCTGGTTGAGGCGGACGTGGATGAGCACCGACTGGAGGGCGCGCAGCACGGCGGAGGCCGTCGGCCCCCAGTTGGAGAAGTAGGAGAACTGCCACCACCACAGGGCCTCCGAGGTGCGGCCCGCGCGGTAGTGGGCCATGCCGTGGCGCAGGTCCGTGATGATGTCGGCGAGGTCGTCCGAGATCCGGGCCGGTACCGGGGCCCTGCGGGGCTCGTAGGGGTCGAAGACCTCGGAGTAGACGTCGACGGGCTCCAGCAGCCGGGCGAAGTTCTCCCGCAGCTCGTCCACGTCCGGCTCCGGGCCCGGGTCGGGCTCGTAGCGCTCGTCGGGGACGATGTCCTCGTGGGCGCCCAGCCGGCCGCCGGCCAGCAGCAGCTGGGAGATCTCCAGCAGCAGGAAGGGCACGGTCGAGCCGGGCTCGTCGCCCCGCGCCACCTCGGTGACGGCCACCAGGAAGCTCTCGACCTGGTCCGCGACCTGTACCGCGAAGTCGTCGGGATTCTGCGACGTGGCGTGCAGCGTGGCGTCAGACATCTAGGAGTCTTCTCCCCTCGAAGGCGCGGCCGAGGGTGACCTCGTCCGCGTATTCCAGGTCGCCACCCACCGGGAGGCCGCTGGCCAGGCGGGTGACCTTCAGGCCCATGGGCTTGATCATGCGCGCGAGGTACGTGGCCGTCGCCTCGCCCTCGAGATTCGGATCGGTGGCCAGGATCAGCTCCGTGACCGTCCCGTCGGCCAACCGCGTGAGAAGTTCTCGTATACGCAGGTCGTCGGGGCCGACACCCTCGATGGGGCTGATCGCCCCGCCGAGCACGTGGTAGCGGCCGCGGAACTCGCGGGTGCGCTCGATCGCGACGACGTCCTTCGGCTCCTCCACGACACAGATCACCGAGGGGTCGCGGCGCGGGTCACGGCAGATGTTGCACAGTTCCTCCTGCGCGACATTGCCGCAGGTCGCACAGAAGCGGACCTTCGCCTTGACCTCCAGGAGCGCGTGCGCGAGCCGTTTCACGTCCGTCGGCTCGGCCTGGAGGATGTGAAAGGCGATCCGCTGCGCGCTCTTGGGACCGACGCCGGGCAGCCGCCCCAGTTCGTCGATGAGGTCCTGGACCACGCCTTCGTACAACGGACTGCCCTTCCTGGAGACCTTTCGGTACGTACGCTAGTTGGACCGGGGTCAGAACGGCAGACCGGGGATGCCCGTGCCGCCGCCCAGGCCCTGGGCCAGCGGGCCGAGCTTCTGCTGCTGGAGCGCCTGCGCGTTCTCGTTCGCCGCCTGTACGGCGGCCACGATCAGGTCGGCGAGGGTCTCGGTGTCCTCCGGGTCCACCGCCTTGGGGTCGATCTTCAGGCCGCGCAGCTCGCCGGCGCCGGTCACGGTCGCGCTGACCAGGCCGCCGCCCGCCTGCCCGCCGACCTCTGTGTTCGCCAGTTCCTCCTGGGCCCGCTGCAGATCCTGCTGCATCTGCTGGGCCTGCTGGAGCAACTGCTGCATGTTGGGCTGGCCACCACCGGGGATCACGATCAGCTCCTCTGTGTCTTTCTCCTTGGCACGAGCCTACGTGGTCCAGGCGGCCATCACACCGCCACTCTTTCGAGTGAGAGAGATGGCGGATCTATAGCTGATCAAGGCCCCCTTCCGGGCGGAATAGCCGGGAAAGTCACGACCGGGCCACCCGTTGGGCGGTAGGAAGGGTGGCGCACGTCGGCAGGGAATGTCACGCTACGTGACCGGTCGTGATCAGTAGGGAGTGCCGGGTGGGTCAGCCGGAGATGCAGCCCGAGGGGCCGCCTCAGGACGGGCGGGGCGAGGGCTCGGCCGGACCCCGGCCGGGTGATCTGACCGGGCGGGCGCTGCCGCCCGGCGACTGGGGCGAGCCCGGCGAGCGGCTGGACGAGCTGTACCGGTGGGTGGAGCACGGGGCGCTGCGGACGGCGGACTGGTACCTGCGGGACCGGGTGTGGAAGCGGCGCGGGGCGCGGGTGCTGCGGGCCGGGGCGGCAGTGGGGGCGGTGACCGGGGCGGCGCTGCCGCTGCTGGATCTGACGAAGGTGGCGGCGGGCGTGGCGCCCTGGGGGTGTCTGGCCCTGCTCCTCGCGGCCGCGTGCGCCGGCGCGGACCGGTACTTCGGGGTGACCTCCGGCTGGATGCGGGACGTGGCGACGGCACAGGCGGTGCAGCGGCGCCTCCAGGCGCTCCAGTTCGACTGGGCGGTGGAGGGGGTGCGGGAGGTGCTGGGCCCCACGGAGGGCACGGCGAGCGAGGCGGCGGAGCGGTGTGTGGTCCTGCTGCGTCGCTTCTCGGAGGACATGACGGAGCTGGTCCGGGCGGAGACGGCGGACTGGATGGTGGCGTTCCGGGCGGGCGCGGCGC
The DNA here is from genome assembly GCF_009650765.1 of Streptomyces sp. SUK 48. Taxonomy (NCBI): domain Bacteria; kingdom Bacillati; phylum Actinomycetota; class Actinomycetes; order Kitasatosporales; family Streptomycetaceae; genus Streptomyces; species Streptomyces sp. SUK 48. Next base: position 3,940,998 of record NZ_CP045740.1, read on the forward strand.
CGGTGGGGGCGCCGTCGGTGGCGTACGTACCGCGGCAGGAGGCGGTGGGGCAGGCCGCCAGATTCGTCCTGCCGCCGGCGGGGGGCACCCGCCCGAACATGCCGAGACAGCGCCCGCCGGAGCCGCGGTGACCGGCGGGGGCCGCCGCCGTCCGCGCCGGTCCGTGCCGTCCGCCCACCGACGGGTGCGCGTCGGTCACTGGCCGGTGCGCGTCAGTCACTGACGGGTGTACGTCAGGGTCTCCCCGCCGCCCTGCCGGGCCCGCTGCAGCCGGCCGTCCGGGAGCAGGCTGACCTCCGTCGGGTCGCCCGGGGAGCAGGAGGAGAGGGGCTCGCCGCTGGTCACGACGGACGGGCCGATCTCCAACGGCCCGCCGGAGTAGGGGGCTTGGCTGAGTTCGGCCGCGAAGACGCAGTGGTACTTCCCACCGCCGTCCGCCGGGCCCTCCGCGACCAGGGTCAGTACGTCCTCCCCCACCTTCCCCTGCCGGATGGTGAGCCGGCGGGTGTTGGCGCCGCTCGCGTTGTCGATGGTCGCCGCCCAGGTCCCGACGTAGGCGTCCGGTACGGCACCCGCGCCGGAGGCGGAGGGCGAGGCCGGGTCCGGACCCCGCTCCCCGGAACCGGTGGGCGAGGCGGAGCGCGAGGCCGGTGCCGGGGCGGCGCCGCTCCCGCCGCTCTCGACCCCGCTGTTCAGCAGCGCGTACACCGACCCGCCCGCGCCCACCGCCACGATCAGCGCGATCACGACCAGCAGGGCGGTGGACCGCCCGCTGCGCCGCTCCGGCTCGGGCTCGGGCTCCGCGCCGTAGGGCGGGTACGGCGGGTACGACTGCCGGGGGTACCCGTACCCGAAGGACTGCGGTGCCCGCGGCGGCGCGGAGGCGGTGCCCTGCGCGAAGTACGGCTGCCGGGCGCCCTGTTGGGGGTGCGGCTGGGCCTCCTGCCGGGGATCGCCGTACGCGCCGGGGACCGTCACCGGCAGCGGCGGCTCCTCCCCCGCCCGCGCCGGCAGCCGCTCGGAGCCGGCCCCGCTCACCTTCGTGGCGGCTGCCCCGCCCCCGTCCGAGACGGCGGAGTGCTCGGGCGAACCACCGTCGCGCACACCGCCGTTCCGCCCGCCGCCGTCCCCCGCACCACCGTCCCGTGCTCCGGCGCCCTGGGCACCCGGCCGCGAGCCCGCCCCCTCGGCCCCGCCCGCACTCTCCTCCGGCTCCTCGACCTCCAGCAACCCCACCGCGTGCCGCCCCAGTTGGGCCACCAGCGCGCCCGGCAGCCAGGGGTCGCGGGAGCGGCCGCCGGACACCGTGTCCTGGGCCCCCGTACGCTCCAGCAGCGCGTCCAGGGACGGCCGGGCCGCCGGGTCCTTGCGCAGGCACCGGCGCACCAGATCGGCGATCCCCTCCGGCACCCCCGCCAGATCCGGCTCCTCCTGGGCGATCCGGAACATCAGCGCGTGCGCCCCGCTGCCGGCGTTCCCGAACGGCATCCGCCCGGTCGCCGCGTACGTCAGCACCGAGCCGAGCGAGAAGACGTCGCACGCCGGGGTGAGCTGGTCCCCGCGCACCTGCTCCGGCGCCATGAACCCCGGCGAGCCGACCAGCGACCCGGTCGTGGTGAGCCCCTCGCCGCCCAGCGTGTCCGTCTCCAGGGCGCGCGCGATACCGAAGTCGATCACGCGCGGCCCGTCGATGGTCACCAGCACATTGGACGGCTTCAGGTCCCGGTGCACGATCCCGGCCGCGTGGATGTCCTTCAGCGCGTGCGCGAGCCCCGCCGCGAGAATCCGTACCGAGCGCTCCGGCAGCGCCCCGTGATCGTGCCCCACGACCTGCTGGAGGCTCGGCCCGGCCACGTACCCGGTGGCCACCCAGGGCACCGCCGCCTCGGTGTCCGCGTCCAGCACCGGCGCGGTCCAGTGCCCGCCGACCCGCCGCGCGGCGCCCACCTCGCGCCGGAACCGGGCCCGGAACTCCTCCCGCGCGGCCAGCTGCTCGCGGACCAGCTTCACGGCGACCGTGCGGCCCCGGTCCGAGCGGGCCAGGTACACCATGCCCATGCCGCCCGCGCCCAGCCGCGCCAGCAGCCGGTAGCCCCCGATCCTGTGGGGGTCCCCCGGACCGAGTTCCTCCATGACCGCCCGCCTTCCCGCCCCGTCAGCTGTGGCAACGGCCCGAGAATAATCCGGTCGTACAAGGTGCCGGAGGCCCAGCCGTCCACGGTTCGGTAACAGGCCGCGCGCCCCCGCCCGGTTCATTGTCGACAACCTGTCGCGGATTGGGCCCGGCCACGGAACAGGACGCCGATACCGCGTCCGCATCCCGGACATTTACGCTCGCCCGCATGACCCCTCAGACCGATCCCGCAGCCGGCGCCGCAGTGAAGGCCGCGGACCGTGCGCACGTCTTCCATTCCTGGTCCGCCCAGGACCTCATCGACCCGCTCGCCGTGGCCGGCGCCGAGGGGTCGTACTTCTGGGACTACGACGGCACGCGCTACCTGGACTTCACCAGCGGGCTCGTCTACACCAACATCGGCTACCAGCACCCCAAGGTCGTCGCGGCCATCCAGGAGCAGGCGGCGAAGATGACCACCTTCGCGCCCGCGTTCGCCATCGAGGCGCGCTCGGAGGCGGCCCGGCTGATCGCCGAGCGGACCCCCGGCGACCTGGACAAGATCTTCTTCACCAACGGCGGCGCCGACGCGGTGGAGCACGCGGTGCGCATGGCCCGGCTGCACACGGGCCGCCCGAAGGTGCTCTCGGCGTACCGCTCGTACCACGGCGGCACCCAGCAGGCCGTGAACCTCACCGGCGACCCCCGCCGCTGGCCCTCCGACAGCGGCACCAGCGGTGTCGTGCACTTCTGGGCGCCGTTCGCCTACCGCTCCCGCTTCTACGCCGAGACGGAGGAGCAGGAGACCGCGCGGGCGCTGGAGCACCTGGAGACGACGATCGCCTTCGAGGGTCCCGGCACCGTCGCCGCGATCATCCTGGAGACGATCCCCGGCACCGCCGGGATCATGCTGCCGCCGCCGGGTTACCTCGCCGGGGTGCGCGAGCTGTGCGACACGTACGGGATCGTCTTCGTCCTGGACGAGGTCATGGCCGGATTCGGCCGTACCGGCGAGTGGTTCGCCGCCGATCTGTTCGATGTCGTACCGGACCTGATGACCTTCGCCAAGGGCGTGAACTCCGGCTATGTGCCGCTCGGCGGGGTCGCCATCTCGGGGAAGATCGCGGAGACCTTCGGCAAGCGCCCCTACCCGGGCGGTCTGACCTACTCCGGGCACCCGCTGGCCTGCGCCGCCGCCGTCGCCACGATCGACGTGATGGCCGAGGAGGGCGTGGTCGAGAACGCCAAGCGGCTCGGCGAGAGCGTGCTGGCGCCCGGTCTGGCCGAGCTGGCGGCGCGCCACCCGAGCGTCGGCGAGGTCCGCGGCGTGGGCATGTTCTGGGCGCTGGAGCTGGTCAGGGACCGGGAGACGCGGGAGCCCCTGGTGCCGTACAACGCGGCCGGTGAGGCGAACGCGCCGATGGCCGCCTTCGCCGCGGCCGCGAAGAAGCAGGGCCTGTGGCCGTTCGTGAACATGAACCGCACCCATGTGGTGCCGCCGTGCAACACGAGCGAGGCGGAGCTGAAGGAGGGCCTGGCCGCCCTCGACGCCGCGCTGTCCGTGGCGGACGAGTACACGGCGTAACCGGTCGACCGCTGCCGTCGGCAGAGGCCGAACGCGTAAGGTGACGTGCTCGTAAGACTCCGCGGAGTCGCCCATACGTGCGAGCACCGCACCCGAACGCGTGAGGAGAGACCGGCCATGCCCGGCAACGGCGTCGTCACCCGCAGCACCCTGCGCCAGCAGATCGCGGACGCCCTCCGTGACGAGGTGCTGGCGGGGCGGCTGCGGCCGGGCCGGGCGTTCACCGTGAAGGAGATCGCCGACCAGTACGGCGTCTCCGCCACCCCGGTCCGCGAGGCGCTGGTCGACCTGTCCGCGCAGGGCATCCTGGAGGCCGACCAGCACCGCGGCTTCCGGGTGCCCGAGTACTCGCTCGCCGACTACCGGCACATGATCGAGGCCCGCAGCCTGGTCACGGACGGCATGTTCCAGGGCCTCGCCGCCGGGCACCCCGCCTTCCGCACCCCGCCCGACGATCCGCGCACCCTCGCCCTGCTGGCCACCGTCCGGCGCCGCGGCGAGGAGGCCCTGCGCGCCGCCGCCGCGGGCGACCTCACCGTGCTGATCGGCTACGACCTGCGGTTCTGGCGCGAGTTGAGCGTCCTGTTCGGCAACCCCTACCTCGGCGACTTCCTGCACCGGCTGCGCGTGCAGTCCTGGGTCTGCGCGGTCCAGCACCTGCGCCGCCTGCCCGATCTGCGCGGCAGGCTGTGGGCCGGGCACACGGACCTGGTCGAGGCCCTGGCCCGGCGCGACACCGAGGCCGCCCGCGCGCTGGTGGCCGCGGCCAACGCCCACTCGCTGGCCCTGCTGGAAGATCTGTCCGACAGCTGACCGGACGTGGGGGTATGGGACCGCACGCGCACCGATTACGCTTCCCGGACCACCCTTTGCGTGAGGAGCTTTCCTTGGCCTGTGACCTGTGGCTGGTACCGCTCGTCGATGTGTTGTGCCACACGCCGGACAATCCGTTCGCCGAGGAACTCGCGCACTACGACCACGCGCTGGCCGCGGCGGGGCTGCCGCCGGTGCCGGTGTACCAGTACATGCCGGGCCTGTCCGGCGAGGTCGCGCCGGTCGCCGGGTTCGACTACGACGCCCTGCACTTCCTGCGCCGCGCCTATCTGCTCCAGGTCTGCGGGCTGCCGGTGACGCCGGTGGACGAACTCGGCGGGGACTACGAGCAGTTGCTGGAGATGTTCGAGTCCACGGCCCAGCAGTCGCACCTGGTCTGGCACTACGACCACGCGGGCGCCTACGTCCCGGTCGACTTCCCGCATCCGCTGTCCGACGAGCAACTGCTGGCCGGTGGCGGCCCCTTGGGCTCCGCCCAGGCGCTGCTGCGCGAACTCCAGTACGTCGCACCGGTCATCGGCATCGACCCGGCCAACCCCCCGGCTCCGCCCGCCCCGCCCGCGGCCCCCACCCAACTGGAGGAACCGGCCGCCCCCACCCCTCACGACCCGAACCCCTTCTCCCGCGAACGCCATGTCTGGCTGGGCCTGCACGCCGCCGCGACCCGCGCGCTGGCCCAGGGCTCGATGATCGTCTTCAGCTGACCGGGGGCGGGCGGCGCGCGGGCGTCCCCGACGCACGGCACCCGCCCACCCATGACGGGTGCGCGGGTGCCCTGACGTCCTGCGTTCCTGCGTCCTGCGTCCTGGCTGGACTAGAAGACCGGCGTGCCCGCCTGGGTCAGCTTCCAGTTGGTGACCGCGAAGCCGGCCGGGTCGAGGGTCTTCGTCGCGGTGACGTAGTCGATCATCATGTCGCGGATCTCGTTGGTGGAGCTGTACGCGATCTCCGCCGAGGCGATGTGCGGGTAGCCCGAACCGCCGTTGGCGCGGTAGTTGTTGACCGCGACCACGAAGACCTGGTCGGCGGCGACGGAGGCGCCGTTGTAGCTGAGGTTCTTGATGCGGGAGCCCTCGGGCTGGGCGATGTCGATGTCGTAGTCGACGCCCGCGGCGGTGTCGTACATGTAGTCCCAGAAGCTGTTGGCGTTGGTGAGGGTCGCGGTGTCGACCTTCGTGCCCGCCGGGACCTGGTGGTAGTACTTGGCCGCGTACTCCAGGTAGTCCTTGAGCTGGGCGCCCGTGAGCTTCTTGGCGTAGAGGGTGTTGTCGTAGATGTAGAGGCCGGCGATGTCCCTGATGGTGACGTTGCCCTGCGGGATGTCGGCCGTGCGGCTGAAGGGCGCGGCGACCGAGATCAGCGGGAGGGCGGCGTCGGCGGCGGACAGGCCGGTCTTGACCGTCTCCGTCTGGACCTTGTGGATGAAGTCCATGATCGGCACGTCCTTCCAGCAGGACTCCGCCGCCGAGAGGTCCGTCGTGCAGGTGCCGACCGGGGTGTTGACGTACTTCACCACCAGCTGGTGATCGGCCTCCAGGAGCTTCTTGATCTGCGGGTCCTCGGCCACCCCGTTGGGGTTGAGGGTCTGCGCCTTCTTGCCCGTCACCTTCCACTGCCCGTGGTGCAGTTCGAGCTCGAAGTCGAAGACACTGAGCCGGTAGCCCCAGCAGTACGGCTCGGAGAGGAGGACGTCCTCGCCGGTCTGCTCGTTCTTGACGGTGTACGACGGCACCTCGACGTGGGTGTGGCCCACCAGGATCGCGTCGATGCCCGGGACCTGCTCGGCGACCAGGTTGGACGCGTTCTCGATGTAGGGGAGTTCGTCGCCCCACGAGGAGGAGCCGTCCAGGCCGGAGTGGTCGGTCAGGAAGACGACGTCGCAGCCGAGGGCGCGCAGCCGGGGCACGTACTTCTTCGCCTGCTCGACCAGGCCCGGGAAGACCAGCTTGCCGCCGACGTTGTCCTTGTCCCAGATCGCGATGCCGGGGTTGGTCAGACCGAGGATGCCGACCTTGATGTCGGGGGCGCCGGGGACCTTGATGCACTTGACGGTGTACGGCTCGAAGGCCGGGCGCAGCGTCTTGGCGTGCAGGGCGTTCGCGCCCAGCAGCGGGAAGTCGCACTGGTCCTCGAACCTGCGCAGCGTCTCGATGCCGTAGTTGAACTCGTGGTTGCCGAGGGCGGCGGCGTCGTAGCGCATGTGGTTCATGGCGACGGCCATGGGGTGCTTGGGGCCGCGCTTGCCGTCGGTGCCGGTGATCGGGTCGACCCGGGCGAAGTAGTAGGCGAGCGAGGTGCCCTGGATGATGTCGCCGGCGTCGACGAGCAGCACCCGGTGCTCGCCCTTGGCCTCGCGCTGCTGCTTGATGAGGGTGGCGACGCGGGCCACGCCGACCGAGTTGCCGGCCTTGTCGGTGTAGGGCGCGTCGGCGTAGTAGTCCCAGTCGAAGACGTGGCCGTGCAGGTCGGTGGTGCCCAGGATGGAGAACGACCAGGTGCGCGGCGCCTTCTCGTGGCCGTGACCCTTCTCGGCCGCCTCGGCGGTGCCGCTGCCCACCGCGCCCGCCGCGGCGACGGCGGCGCCGGTGACGGCCGACTTCTTCACGAACTCCCGGCGGTTCATGGGACTGTGGGTCATTCAAGGCTCCTGAGACTGGAGTTGGCGCGAGCAGGGGGCGTCCATGCGGAGGCTACCCGCGTAGATCGTGCTCGCGCCGTTCAGCACCGCAAACCAGGAAATGACCATGTCCAGGTCAAGGATGAGTCAGGTGGGGTGACATACGGAAGCGCCCGCCGGTCCCGCCCGAAGGCGGATCCGGCGGGCGCTGCCGCACGGTGAAGACGGGTCGAACTCCGGCTTACCGGACGGAGATACGCGGGGAAAGCTAGATGAACGAGTTGACCTCGATCGTCTCGTCCCGGCCCGGGCCCACGCCGATCGCGGAGATCGGGGCGCCGGACATCTCCTCCAGCGCCTTGACGTAGTTCTGCGCGTTCTTCGGCAGGTCGGCGAAGGTCTTCGCCTTGGTGATGTCCTCGGACCAGCCCGGCAGGTTCTCGTAGACCGGCTTCGCGTGGTGGAAGTCGGTCTGGGAGTAGGGCAGTTCCTCGACGCGCTTGCCGTCGATCTCGTACGCCACGCAGACCGGGATCTGCTCCCAGCCGGTGAGCACGTCCAGCTTGGTGAGGAAGAAGTCGGTCAGGCCGTTCACCCGGGTCGCGTAGCGCGCGATCACCGCGTCGAACCAGCCGCAGCGGCGGTCACGGCCGGTGGTCACACCGCGCTCGCCGCCGATGCGGCGCAGCGCCTCGCCGTCCTCGTCGAACAGCTCGGTCGGGAACGGGCCGGCGCCGACCCGGGTGGTGTACGCCTTGAGGATGCCGATGACCCGGCTGATCTTCGTCGGACCCACACCCGCGCCGGTGCAGGCGCCGCCCGCGGTCGGGTTGGAGGAGGTGACGAAGGGGTACGTGCCGTGGTCGATGTCGAGCAGCGTGCCCTGGCCGCCCTCGAACAGCACGACCTTGTCCTGCTCCAGGGCCTGGTTGAGGACCAGCACGGTGTCGGCGACGTACGGCTTGATCTGCTCGGCGTAGCCCAGCAGTTCCTCGACGACCTGGTCGACGGCGATGGCGCGGCGGTTGTAGAGCTTGGTGAGGACCTGGTTCTTGACGTCGAGCGCGGCCTCCACCTTCTGCTGGAGGATCGACTCGTCGTACAGGTCCTGGACCCGGATGCCCACGCGGTTGATCTTGTCCGCGTAGGTGGGGCCGATACCGCGCCCGGTCGTGCCGATCTTCCGCTTGCCGAGGAAGCGTTCCGTCACCTTGTCGACCGTCACGTTGTACGGCGTGATGACGTGCGCGTTGCCGCTGATGAGCAGTTTGGAGGTGTCGACACCACGCTCGTTCAGACCGCTCAGCTCGGAGAGCAGGACCGAGGGGTCGACGACGACACCATTGCCGATGACCGGCGTGCATCCGGGAGAGAGGATGCCGGAGGGCAGGAGGTGGAGGGCGTACTTCTGGTCGCCGACGACGACCGTGTGGCCGGCGTTGTTGCCGCCCTGGTATCGCACCACATAATCCACCGATCCACCGAGCAGGTCGGTGGCCTTCCCCTTGCCCTCGTCACCCCACTGAGCACCGAGCAGCACAAGTGCGGGCACGCGCGTACACCCCTTCCGGGCGGGGCATGTCCAAGGTCAGGGGCACGGGCGTAAGGTTCAGCGCCGCGTGCCACCGCGACCGTCGTTGGCCGCACAACCGTCGGACCGGATGCCCCGGAATAGACGAAGCCCCTGGCGCAATAGCGCAAGGGGCTCTTGCACAAAGATGCTACCCGAGGAAGCGAGGCAGGACCGAGGTGGCGACTTTCGCGATGTCCGATCAGCTGCTGGTGATCATCGATCCGGGGGCACGGCAGACGGACGGGGAGTCCGTACGGATCGCGAAAGACGTGCTCAGCGCGGGTGCGGCGGCCAAGGTGTGCCTTCCGGAGGGGCCGGAGGAATTCGCCCGGGCACTGGGCCGTAGGGGTTCCCGCCGGCCGGTGGTGGTGGGCGACGACGCGGCGCTGACGCGCGCGGTGACCTTGCTGCACCGGGAGCGGGAACTGGCCGGATGTGTGCTGTCGGTGGTGCCGGTGGGCGAGAGACTCGCCCTGGCGGCGTCCCTGGGGGTGCCGACCGGGGCGGTGGCGGCCGCGCGGGCGGTGCTGGACGGCGCGGAGCGGCGCCTGGACCTGCTGGCCGACGACAGCGGCGGACTGGTGCTCGGCGGGCTCGCCATCCCCCCGGCCCCGGCGCGGGTGCCCGCGCCCGCGCCGATGGCCGCCGCCGGCCGCCCCTGGTACCGGTCCCTGGTGCGCACCCTGAGCCCGCGCCCCACCCGGCTGACCGCGATACCCGCCCCCGGCCCCACCCGGCTGCGGGTGGAGGTCGACGGCGAGGCGCTGGTGGACCTCGACCAGCCGGTGGAGTCCCTCTCCCTGGCCCCGGCCACCGGCGGCCTCGCCGCACTGGAGGTCCACCCCCTCTCGGCGGGCGCCGAGAGGGGCCCCCTGCGGGCCTTCGGGCGCACGGTCACCGTCACCGGCCCCGACTTCCACTACCGGGCCGACGCGAAGGTGACGGGACCCGTACGGCGCCGGACCTGGCGGGTGGCCGAGGGGGCGTGGGGACTGGTGCTGCCCGCCCGCGGCTGACCCCTCACGCATCGCCCTAATGGTCTAGTGACAAATATTTAACCGTCCCGACCCCTTCCCGTGCCCCCTTCTCGTCCAGCATCCTGCTCCATCAGGACCCAGGGAACGGACCCGGAGGGGGTCATTCATGGCAGTGGACGAGGGTGTCGTACCGGCGGCGGGGACCGACGGAGGCGAAACGATTCATCGGCTGAAACCCAACGCCGTCGGGCTGCTCGGTGTGGTGTTCATGGCCGTGGCGACGGCCGCGCCGATCACCGCGATGACCGGGAACGTGCCGTTCATGGTGTCGTCCGGCAATGGCATCGGGGCGCCCGCAAGCTATCTCGTCGCAATGGTCGTACTGGCAATCTTTTCCGTCGGATTCACCTCGATGGCGAAGCACATCACGTCGACGGGCGCCTTCTACGGATTCATCTCCTACGGCCTGGGCCGCACGATCGGGCTCGCCTCCGGACTGCTCGCCACCTTCGCCTACGTCGTCTTCGAACCCGCGCTCATCGGGATCTTCTCCACCTTCGCCACGACCACCCTCCGGGACCAGACCGGGGTGCACCTGCCCTGGTGGTCCTTCGCGATCCTGATGCTGGCGATCAACGCCACCGGCACCTGGTTCGGGGTCAGCGTCGCCGAGAAACTGCTGGTGGTGCTGCTGGCGACCGAGGTCACGGTGCTCGCCGCGATGGCCGTGTCCGTCGCCCTGCACGGCGGCGGCCCGCACGGTTTCAGCCTCGCGCCCATCGATCCGGTCAACGCGTTCAAGGGCACGTCCGCCGGGCTCGGCCTGTTCTTCGCCTTCTGGTCCTGGGTCGGCTTCGAGTCCACGGCGATGTACGGCGAGGAGTCCCGCGACCCCAAGCGGATCATCCCCAAGGCGACGATGGTCAGCGTCCTGGGCGTCGGGGTCTTCTACGTCCTCGTCTCCTGGATGGCCATCTGCGGCAACGGCGAGGCGGCGGCCGTGAGGGCGGCGTCCTCCGCGAACCCCCTCTCGATGTTCTTCGTCCCCACCGAGCGGTACGTCGGCCACTGGGCCGTCGACGTCATGCAGTGGCTGATGATCACCGGGTCGCTGGCCTGCGGGATGGCCTTCCACAACTGCGCCGCGCGCTACCTGTACGCGCTGGGCCGCGAGGGCGTGCTGCCCTCCATGCAACGCACCGTCGGCCGCACCCACGCGCGGCACGGCTCGCCGCACATCGCCGGGCTGGTGCAGACGGGGGTGGCGGCGGTGCTGATCGGCGCGTTCTGGATCGCGGGGAAGGACCCGTACACCGGCACGTACGTGCTGCTCGCGATCCTCGGCACGATGGCGATCCTCGTCGTCCAGGCCGTGTGCTCGTTCGCCGTGCTGGCGTACTTCCGCTCGCACCACCCGGAGAGCCGGCACTGGTTCCGCACGTTCGCCGCGCCGCTGGTGGGCGGGGTGGCGATGCTCGGGGTCGTGGTGCTGCTGGTGTCCAACATGGGGGCGGCGGCCGGCAGCGAGTCGGGGTCGCTGGTGCTGCGGGCCACGCCGTGGCTGGTGGGGGCGATCGCGGTGGTGGGGGTGGCGTACGCGCAGTACCTCAAGCGGCGGGCGCCGGAGCGGTACGCGCTGGTGGGCAGGACGGTGCTGGAGGAGACGAAGGAGCGGTAGCACGCCGCCGGCGGACGTCCTTCCCGCCCCCGGCGGGTCGCGGGGGTGGTGTACGGCGGGGTGGCGACCGGCGCGGCGGAGAGATGTGGCGGGGTGAGGCCGGGACTCGGTCGATGCAGCGCCTGAGGTCCTCGGTGTCGATCTCGGTCCCCAGCGGTTCCGGGAGGGAGAGCTTGGCACCGAAGGGCTTCTTCTCGGCGTGGTTGCCGTCGGGCACATGCCAGAACGGCCGTCCGCGCAGCCGGGCGAGTGATCACCGCACCTCCACCCGCAGCCCCTCCAGGCCCCGGATCACGAAGTTCGGTTTGCGGGTGGGTTCGTTCGACAGGGCGAGGGTGGGGGCCCGGTGGAGCAGGGACGTCATGGAGGCGGTCAGTTCGAGGCGGGCGAGGGGGGCGCCGATGCAGTAGTGGATGCCGGCGCTGAAGGAGATGTGGGGGTTGTCGGCGCGGCTGAGGTCGAGGCGGGCAGGATCGGGGAAGACGGCGGGGTCGTGGTTGGCGGAGCCGAAGAGCAGGGCGATCTCGGCGCCGCGCGGGATCACCGTGCCGTCGATCTCGATGTCGTCCAGGACCCAGCGCTCGAAGAGCTGGAGCGGGGTGTCGTAGCGCATCAGCTCCTCGATCGCGGTCGGGATCAGGGAGTGGTCGGCGCGCAGGGCGGCCAGCTGCCCGGGGTTGCGAAAGAGCGCCCACCAGCCGTTGACCGTGGCGTTGACGGTGGCCTCGTGGCCCGCGTTGAGCAGCAGCACGGCGGTGGAGATCACCTCCTGCTCGGTCAGCCGGGAGCCGGCTCCGTTGCCGCCGTCCTGCGCGGCGATCAGCCCGGAGATCAGGTCGTCGCCGGGACGCCTGCGCCGCTCGGCGATCAACTCCCGCAGGTAGTCCGAGAATTCGGCCGACGCGCGGACCGCCCGCGCCGCCGTGTCCTCGGACGGGTTCAGCTCGTACATCCCGCAGATCGCCGCCGACCAGGGCCGCAGCTGCCCCCGGTCCGCCTCCGGGATGCCCAGCATCTCGGCGATCACCGCCACCGGCAGCGGCTCGGCGACGTCCGCCAGCAGATCGCCGCCGCCGTCGCGGACGAGGTCCGCGACCAGTTCGTCGGCCAGGCCCTGCACATAGGGCTTCAGCCGCTCCACCGTGCGCGGGGTGAACGCCTTCGACACCAGCCGCCGTATCCGTGTGTGGTCCGGCGGCTCCAGGTCCAGCATCCCGTGATCGTTGAGCGTGTGGAACGGCTCGTGCGCGGCGGGCGGCGCGCTCTTGCCGAACTCCTCGTGCGAGAACCGGTGCTGGTACGTCCGCCCGAGCCGCCGGTCCCGCAGCAGCGCCGAGACGTCCGCGTGGTGCGGCACCAGCCACTGGTCCGTGGGCGCGTACCGGACCACCCGTCCGCGTGCCCGCAGCTCGGCGTACGCCGGGTACGGATCGGCCACGAACGCCGGGTCCCAGGGATCGAAAGCGAGTGCGCTGGAGCCTGCCATGCGGGGACGCTAACCCACCGGTCCCCCTGCGACCAGATCAGCCGAGCCGCTCGGCGAGCAGCACGTAGTCGTAGTGCAGCGGACGGCCCTCCTCGTCCACCGGGTGCCGGTGGCCGCTCTCGTGCGCCAGGATCACATCGAGGCCGGGCAGGGCGTCGAAGCCGAGGCCGTCGTCCTCCCCGACGGCATGGCCCCGTTCCGCGAGCCGGCCGCGAAGGTCGTCGCTCGGCGTGCGGAAGACATCGAGCCCGTCGAGCAGCACCCGCGCGCCGGCCTCCTCCTGCCGGAACCGGAAGACCTCCACGTCGCTCAGCGCCCCCTTGGTGAACCCGAGGGAGACCCCCAGCCCCGAAGGGTCGTGCGTGAGGTGGATCTGCGCCGGTGCCCCGGGGGCCGGGGCGACCCGGAACACGCCCCACCCGGCCGCGGCGTCCCGCGCCTGCCCCACCGGCATGCGGAACCGGAACGGCCCGACGCCGACATGCGGTACGAGTTCCAGCTCCAGCCCCTGATCCCGGTGGGCGCTCGCTTCCGCGCTCATCCCGGCGTCACCAGCCGCGCCTCGTACGCGAAGACCGCCGCCTGGGTGCGGTCCCGCAGGCCCAGTTTGACCAGGATGCGGCTGACGTGGGTCTTGGTGGTGGACTCGGCCACCACCAGGCGTTCGGCGATCTCCGCGTTGGACAGGCCCTGGGCGATGAGGACGAGGACCTCGGTCTCGCGGTCGGTGAGGTCGCCGTAGGCACCGCTCTGCGCGGCGGGCAGGGGGCGGCGGACCTCGGCCAGGCGGGAGAACTCGGAGATCAGGCGTTTGGTGACGGAGGGGGCGAGCAGCGCCTCACCAGCGGCCACCACCCTTACCCCGTCGGCCAGTTGGCGGGCCGAGGCGTCTTTGAGGAGGAAGCCGGAGGCGCCCGCGCGCAGCGCCTGGTAGACGTACTCGTCCAGGTCGAAGGTGGTCAGCACGAGGACCTTCGCCCCGGCGTCGGCCGCCACGATCTCGCGGGTCGCCTCGATGCCGTTCAGCTCGGGCATGCGGATGTCCATCAGGACGACGTCCGGGGCGAGCTGCCGGACCCGCTCCACCGCCTCGCGGCCGTTGACGGCCTCGCCGACGACCTCGATGTCCGGCATCGCGTTCAGCAGGACGGAGAAGCCCTCGCGGACCATCATCTGGTCGTCCGCGATCAGGACACGGATCGTCATGCGCCGCCCTCGGGTTCGGCCGCCGAGGCCGCCACGGGGAGGAACACCGCCACCTCGTAGCCTCCCTCGGTCGTGCGGGCCGCCGTCATCTCGCCGTTCAGCATGGTGACACGCTCCCGCATGCCCGTGATGCCGTGCCCCGCGCCCGGTGACGGCTTCAGCAGGCTCGGCGCGGGCGGCGGTCCGTTGAGCACGCGCAGGCCGAGCCCGCCGAGGACGTAGGAGACCTCCACCCGGGCGCTCGCCCCCGGCGCGTGCCGCAGGGTGTTGCTCAGCGCCTCCTGGACGATCCGGTAGGCGGACAGCTCGACCCCCTGCGGCAGTTCGCGCACCGCGCCGGTCACCGTCTTGTCCACGGCGAGCCCGGCCTCACGGACATTGGCGAGCAGCCGGTCCAGGTCGGCGAGCGTGGGCTGCGGGGCGTCCGGTGCCTCGTAGTCCTCCGCGCGGACGACGCCGAGGACCCGGCGCAGCTCGGTCAGGGCCGCCACCGCGTTCTCCCGGATGGTGACGAACGCCTTCTCCAGCTCCGGCGGCGCATTCTCCACCCGGTAGGGCGCCGCCTCCGCCTGGATGGCGACCACCGACATGTGGTGGGCGACCACGTCGTGCAGCTCGCGCGCGATGGTGGTGCGCTCCTCCAGCAGGGTGCGCCGCGAGCGCTCGTGCTCGGTCACCGTCTGCTGCGCGGTCACCTCCAGGGCGGCCTCCTTGCGGACGTGCCGCACGGCGACCACCAGCAGGACCAGCGCGGACAGGAACATCATCTGGGCGATGTCCTCCTGGCCGTACGGATGGCCGAACAGGCTCGCGGCGAAGAGGCCGTACACGCCGGTCGCCGCCCACATCCAGGCCGCGGTGCGCGGGCGGGTGCGGAGCGCCACCACGGTCAGCACCACCAGGTGGGAGAGGAAACCACCCGGCGTCCAGGTGCCGTTCGTCCAGTCGCCCTCGCTGACCATCCCGGTGACCGTGCAGGCCGCGAGGGACAGCCAGAACGCCCCGGCCGGGCGGACCAGGGTCAGCAGGACCGGCACCAGGACCAGCAGTCCGCCGATCAGGGACGCCGCGGTGGAGGTGCCGGCGCGGAACAGGGTGATCCACATCGCCAGCACGCCGAAGAGGACCACCACGGCGTGCGGGGCCCAGGGCGCGTACTCCCGCAGCCGGCCCGAGCGGCGGCGCACGAGGCGGCTGTCCGGGCCCAGCGGGGGCAGCGGCCGGTAGGCGAAGGCGTCATGGAACAGGTCCTGCCGCAGCCCGGCGAGGGCATCCGCGGCCAGCCGGAACTCCGGGCTGCGCGGGCGGCCGGACCCGAACTGCGGGGTCGGGTGCGGGGGCGTCGTCTCGGTCACACAGGAAACGGTAGGCGCCGTACGGCGGCCGGTCGTCAGCTTGGAGTCGGGTTCTCCGGCCTCCGTCTCAGGTACTACACGGGCATACGGCCCGCACCGCGTCCCCGGCCGGATCAGCCCCGACTCGTACGCGAAGATCGCCGCCTGGGCGCGGCCCCGCAGTCCGAGCTTCACCAGGATGCGGCCCCCATGGCTCTTCACCGTCCGCTCGGCCACCACCGGCCGCCCCGCTGTCTCCGCGTTGCCCAGCCCCCGCGCGAGCGGCGCCAGTGCCTCCGTGTCCGGTTCGGTGAGGTCCCCGCAGACCGTCACCCACGCACCGCGGGTATGCCCGGGTTCCCCTTCCGGGGCGGTCACCAGGCCAGTTGGGCGATCTCCTCCGCGACCACGGCGCAGGCGTCCGCCGACGGGTCGATGAGGGGGAAGTGGCCCACGTCCGCCAGCAGGGTCAGGCCCACCGTCTCGCCCGCCTTCGCCGCGGTGTCCGCGTACGCCTCGGCGACCGCCTCCGGGACGACGAGGTCCGCGCGGCCCTGGACGACGGTGGTGGCGATGCCCGTCGGGAGGAGGCGGGAGGGGTCGGCGTAGGGCAGACGGTCCTCGAACTGTGCCTCTCCGCCCAGGAGTTGGAGGGAGGCGTGCTCGCACACCGCCAGCTCCTCCGCTGTCGTGAAGTCGGCGATCGGGGCGAGGGCGACGACGCCGCGCAGGGAGGCGGCCTCGGGCAGGCGCCAGGGGGAGTCCGCGGGCAGGACGTGCCGGGCCGCGGCCCACAGCGCGAGGTGGCCGCCGGCGGAGTGGCCGGTGAGGACGGTACGGCGGGCGTCGGCCCCGGGGAGCGCCGTACGGGCCAGGTCCGGGAGGGCGTCCAGGGCGGCGGCGACGTCCTCGAAGGTGTCGGGCCAGCGGCCGGCCGGCGGGGTGTCGCCCTCGGGCTCGCTGTCGCCGCCGCGGCGGTACTCGACGTTGGCCACGGCGAAGCCCCGGTCGGCCAGGAAGCCGGCGAAGGGGGTGACGTGCCGACGGTCGTAGCGGGCGCGCCAGGCTCCGCCGTGCAGCACGACGACCAGCGGGGCCGGGAGGTCCCCCGTCGTACGGGGGGCGTAGAAGTCGATCACCTGGTCGGGGTGGGAGCCGTAGGAGGCGGTGGCGTCGGGGTCGACCGGGGCGTGCGAGAAGGCCGACTCCTCTTCGGCGGCGGCGCGGGCTGCGGCGGCGTCGTCCGGCATGCTCCAACCTCTCCACGACGGAACGTTTTCGGGGGCGACGGACCAGGCGGGGGTCGTCGTCGGCCGTTGGCGGGGAACGGTATCAGGCACGTGACGTGCGGGGATGTGGGGTGAGGGCCGGGAGGGCGCCGCGTCCGCCCTCCCGGCCCCCACCACCCCTCTCCCCCACTGCGCGACCAGCCCCCACCCGCCCGCGGCCGACGACGGCGGGCGGGCGCGTGAGGACCGGCGGACGGGTCGGGACCCGGCGGGCGAGCGGGGACCGGTGGGACTACCCGAGCACCGCTCCCAGCACCCTCGCCGCCCGCTCCGCGTCCGCGAAGCCCGTGTACAGCGGGGTGAAGCCGAAGCGGAGGACGTCCGGCGGGCGGAAGTCGCCCACGACACCCGCCTCGATCAGCCGCTTCATGACGTCACCGGCGTTCTCGCAGCGCAGCGCGACCTGGCTGCCGCGCTCGCCGTGCGCGGTCGGCGTCACGGACTCCACCCGGTCCCCGGCGTACCGGGCCACGCAGGCCAGGAAGAAGTCCGTCAGCGCGAGCGACTTCGCGCGGACCGCGTCGATGTCCACGCCCTCCCAGACGTCCAGCGCCGCCTCCAGCGCCAGCATGGACAGGATGTCCGGCGTACCGACCCGGCCGCGCACCGCGCCCGGCGCCGGATCGTACGACGGCCTCATCCCGAAGGGCTCCGCGTGCGAGTTCCAGCCGGGCAGCGGGGAGTCGAAGCGGGGCTGGAGCGCGCGGCGGACGTACAGGAACGCCGGTGAACCGGGGCCGCCGTTCAGGTACTTGTACGTGCAGCCGACCGCGAGATCGACGCCGTGCGCGTCGAGCCCCACCGGCAGCGCGCCCGCGCTGTGGCACAGGTCCCACACCGCGAGCGCGCCCGCGGCGTGGACGGCCGCGGTGAGCGCGGGCAGGTCGTGCAGCCGCCCGGTGCGGTAGTCGACGTGGTTGAGCAGCACCGCCGCCGTACGCGGCCCGAGCGCGGCCGGCACCTCGGCGGGCGTCACCGCGCGCAGCGTGTGGCCGGTGAGGCGGGCCGCCGACTCGGCGATATAGCCGTCCGTGGGGAACGTGCCGGCGTCCACCAGGATCTCGGTGCGCCCCTGGCCCGCCAGCCGGGCCGCGGCCACGACCGCCTTGAACACGTTGACGCTGGTGGAGTCGCCGACCACGACCTGCCCCGGCGCCGCCCCGACCAGCGGGGCGATCCGGTCGCCGATCCGCTCGGGCGCGGTCCACCAGCCGCTCTCCTCCCAGGAGCGGATGCGCAGCGCGCCCCACTCGCGGCGCACGACGTCCGCGACCCGGTCCGGGACATGCGCGGGCAGCGCGCCCAGCGAGTTGCCGTCGAGGTAGACGACGTCGTCGAGGACGAACCGGGACCGCACCGGCGCCAGCGCGTCGGCCGCGTCCAACTCCTTTGCCTGCAAAGTGAGTTCAGACATAGGACCGGGCCGTCCACAGCTCGGGGAACACGTTCTTGCGGGCGCGCTTCTCCAGCCAGGCCACCCCGGCGGAGCCGCCGGTGCCGGTCTTGGAGCCCATCGCGCGGCGGGTGGCGACCAGATGGTCGTTGCGCCAGCGCCAGACCAGCTCGGCCACGTCGGTCAACGCCTCGCCGAGGCGGACGAGTTCGCCGTCCTGGGCGCCGGAGTAGATCTCCGTCCAGACCTGTTCGACAGCGGCGACGGGCTCATGGCGCCGGGCGACGTCGCGGCCCAGGACCTCGTCCGGGATCGCGTGGCCCCGGCGGGCCAGCAGCCGCAGCACCTCGTCGTAGAGGCTGGGCTCGTGCAGCGCCTTCTCCAGTTCCGCGTGCGCGCGGTGGGCGCCGCGGTGCGGGACGAGCATGGACGCGGACTTCTCGCCGAGCAGGAACTCCATCCGCCGGTACATCGCCGACTGGAAGCCGGAGCCCTCGCCGAGGGCCGCGCGGTAGGAGTTGAACTGGGCGGGGGTGAGACCGGCGAGCGGGGTCCAGGAGGCGTTGAGGGCCTCCAGCTCGCGCACGGAGCGCTTCAGCGCGGCGATCGCCGTGGGGATGTCGTCCGAGCGCAGCGCCTTCGCGGCGGTCTCCCACTCGTGCACGAGCACGGTGAACCACAGCTCCATCACCTGGGTGGTGACCAGGAAGACCATCTCGCCGGGGTCGTCGGAGAGGGTGTGCTGGAGGTGGGTGAGCAGGTCCGCGCGGACGTAGTCCTCGTAGGGCGTGGTGCCCGCGAAGTCGAGATGCGGGGTCTCGGGCTCAGCGGCCTCGTGGGGGTGAGCCTGTTGGGACATCGCTGTCTCCTGTGTTGCTACGGGTAGCGGTCCGCCCCTGCCGATGCCGGCACGGGGGCCCCGGTCCCCACTCGCATCCTCCGCAATCACCCCCGGTACGGCAAGGCCCGCCTGTTGCCAGACGGGCCACACAGGTGACGCGGTGGCTCAGCCGAGGGTCGACGCCGCGGTGGGCGAGGAGTCCTTCAGGAACTGGCTGCAGCGCTCGTACTCCTCCTGCTCGCCGATGGCCTGGGCGGCGCGGGCGAGGGCGTGCAGGGCGCGCAGGAAGCCGCGGTTGGGCTCGTGCTCCCAGGGCACCGGGCCGTGGCCCTTCCAGCCGCTGCGGCGCAGCGAGTCGAGGCCGCGGTGGTAGCCCGTACGGGCGTAGGCGTACGACTCCACGACGGAGCCGCGCTCGAAGGCGTCGTCGGCGAGCTGCGCCCAGGCGAGCGAGGAGGTGGGGTGCTGCGCGGCGACGTCCGCCGGCGCGGTGCCCTGGGCCAGCTGCTCCCGGGGTTCGGGGTCGTCGGGGAGGTGGGTCGGGGGCGGCCCGCCGAGCAGGTTCTCGTGAATGGTCATGGGTTCAGTCTCGCGTACCGGCGTGCGCGTCCGGCGTAGCCCCCGAGGGGTTGCTACGGGCCGGCCCGCTCGCCCTCCAGCGGCGGAGTCGTCAGCGAGCAGTGCGTATGCCGCTCCGGGTGCTGGCATCCCGGCGTCGGGCGCCCGGTGACCAGGAAGAAGGCGAGGACCGAGCCCAGGACCAGGACCCCCGCGCAGATCGGCATCGCCCGGTTGAAGGAGGCGTCGAAGGCCGCCGCGGAGCGGTACGCGTCCGCCCCCATCCCGGCCAGCAGCGGCAGCGCCGCCACCGCCACCAGGCCCGCCGCCCGGGCCGCCGCGTTGTTGATGCCGCTGGCGACGCCCGCCCGGGCGGTGTCGACGGAGGCGAGGACGGTGGCGGTGAGGGGGGCGACGAGGGTGACCATGCCGGCGCCCATGACCAGCAGCGCGGGCAGCACGTCGGTCAGATAGCTCGCCCCCGGTCCGACGCGCAGCATCAGCAGCATCGCGGCCGCGCACAGCAGCGGCCCGACGGTGAGCGGCAGCCGCGCTCCCGTGCGGTCGGACAGCGCGCCCGAGGCGGAGGAGAACAGCAGCATCAGGATGGTGGTCGGCAGCAGCGCCGTCCCCGCGACCAGCGGCGACCAGCCGACCGCCACCTGTAGCTGGAGCGCGGTGAGGAAGAAGAAGCCGCCGAAGGCCGCGTACACGCACAGCGTGACCAGGTTGACGGCGGTGAACTGCCGTGAGGCGAAGATGTCCGGCGGCAGCATGGGATGCGGCCGGTGCCGTTCGACGTACACGAACGCGGCCGCCGCGGCGAGGCCGAGCACCGCGCTCACCACCACCGCGGCCGTACCCTCCCGCGCCTCGATGAGCGCGTAGGTCAGCAGCGCCAGCGCCAGCGCGCCCAGGACCGCGCCGAGGACGTCGAAGCGGCCGTGCGCGCCCTCGTCGGCCGACTCCGGGACATGGCGCAGGGCCACCGGCACGCACAGCAGGGCGAGCGGCACATTGAGCAGGAAGACCCAGCGCCAGCCGGGCCCGGAGACCAGCCAGCCGCCCAGGAACGGGCCGACCGCGGCGCCGATCCCGCCGAATCCGGACCACAGGCCGACGGCCCGGCTGCGGTCGTCGGGGTGGAAGGACGCCTGGATCAGCGCGAGCGAGCCGGGGGTGAGCAGCGCCCCGCCGACGCCCTGGAGGGCGCGCGCCGCGATCAGCAGCCCGGAGGTGGGCGCGATGCCGCAGAGCAGGGAGGCGGTGGCGAACCAGACCACCCCGAGCACGAAGATCCGCCGGCGGCCGTAGCGGTCGCCGAGGGAGCCGCCGAGCAGGATCAGCCCGGCCAGCGTGACCATGTAGGCGTTCACGGTCCACTGGAGGGCGCCGAGGCTCGCGTTCAGATCGCGGCCGATGCGGGGCAGCGCCACATTGACGACGGTCGAGTCCAGCAGGGCCATGCTGGAGCCGAGCACCGTGGTGAGCAGAATCCACGTACCCCGGGACGAGCCGATCCGGACTTCGGGCATGCCCCCACATATACAGCGAGACGGCGGCCCCGGCATATACAGCGGACGGCGGGCCCGGCGGCCGGGAAGCCGCCGAGCCCGCCGTGAACGCGTACGTACGCCTACTTGATCCTGTTGCCCGCGGAGCGCAGGTTCCGCGTGGCCTCCACGACGCGCGCGGCCATGCCGGCCTCGGCCAGCTTGCCCCAGGTGCGCGGGTCGTAGGACTTCTTGTCGCCGACCTCGCCGTCGACCTTCAGGACGCCGTCGTAGTGGGCGAACATGTGGCCGGCGACGGGGCGGGTGAAGGCGTACTGGGTGTCGGTGTCCAGGTTCATCTTCACCACGCCGTTCTCCAGCGCGGTGCGGATCTCCGCCTCGCTGGAGCCGGAGCCGCCGTGGAAGACGAAGTCGAACGGGGACTCCTTGCCGAACCGCGCGGCCACGCCCTCGTTGAGCTCCTTCAGCAGCTCGGGGCGGAGCACGACGTTGCCCGGCTTGTACACGCCGTGCACATTGCCGAAGGACGCGGCCAGCAGGTAGCGGCCCTTCTCGCCGAGGCCGAGCGCCTCCGCGGTGCGGATCGCGTCGTCGACCGTGGTGTACAGGGAGTCGTTGATCTCGTGCGAGACGCCGTCCTCCTCACCGCCGGTCGGGGTGATCTCCACCTCAAGGATGATCCGGGCGGCGCGGGCCTGCTCCAGCAGCTCCTGCGCGATCTCCAGGTTGTCCGCGAGGGTCTCGGCGGAGCCGTCCCACATGTGCGACTGGAACAGCGGGCCGAGGCCGGCGTCGACGCGCTTCTTGGACAGGGCGATCAGCGGACGGACGTACCCGTCGAGCTTGTCCTTCGGGCAGTGGTCGGTGTGCAGCGCGATGTTGACCGGGTACTTCTCCGCGACGATGTGCGCGAACTCGGCGAGCGCGACCGCGCCGGTCACCATGTCCTTGCTGTACTGGCCGCCGAGGAACTCGGCGCCACCGGTCGAGATCTGGACGATGCCGTCGCTCTCCGCCTCCGCGAAGCCGCGCAGCGCGGCGTGCAGGGTCTGGCTGGAGGTGACGTTGATGGCCGGGTAGGCGAACTTGCCTGCCTTCGCCCGGTCGAGCATCTCGGCGTAGACCTCGGGGGTTGCGATGGGCATCTGTCCGCTCCTTGTGTTGCGGGTGGGTTCTGCGTACGGCCCTGACCTAGACCTGGTGGGTGACGTCGTCGTCGGTCCCCCATCCTTCCAGACGGGAGGTGACGCACGTCGCCCCCCAAGTCCAGGTCAAAGGGGCGTGTCAGTCCAGACCCAGTTCATCCTTCGAGAAGGCGAAACGGTACGGCACCCCCGCGCCGGCCTCGATCTTCTCGGCGGCGCCGGTCGCCCGGTCCACGATGGTCGCGACGGCGACGACCTCGGCACCGGCCTCGCGCACCGCCTCCACGGCGGTCAGCGGTGAACCGCCGGTGGTGGAGGTGTCCTCGACCACCACGACCCGGCGGCCCCTGATCTCCGGGCCCTCGACCCTGCGCTGCATGCCGTGCGCCTTGGCGGCCTTGCGGACCACGAAGGCGTCCAGCCGGCGCCCGCGCGCGGCGGCGGCGTGCAGCATGGCGGCGGCGACCGGGTCGGCGCCCATGGTGAGCCCGCCCACCGCGTCGAACTCCAGGTCCGCGCAGAGGTCCAGCAGCACCTGGCCGACCAGCGGGGCGGCCTCGCCGTCCAGGGTGACGCGGCGCAGGTCGACGTAGTAGTCGGCCTCCAGACCCGAGGAGAGGGTCACCTTGCCGTGCACCACGGCCTTGTCCTTGATCTGCTGAAGCAGCTCGCTACGCACGTCGCTCATGCCGCCCAGCTTAAAGGCGCCGCCAGCTCCAGGTGGTGGTCGCCTCCAGCGGCTCCAGCGGCGTGACCAGGCGCGGGCAGGTGTTCAGCCCGTTGGGCGGCCCGGTCTGCGGCTCCACGCAGACGGCCTCGGCCTGCTCGTCGTAGACCACCACCCACTGCTCGCGGGAGGCCACCTTCAGCTCCAGGCGGCCCGGCCAGGTGAGGGTGACGTCGACGCCGTCGGGCATCCCGAAGCAGTCGTCCCACGGGCCCGGCTCCGGGTCGATCCGGTTGCCGGTGGGCAGGTGGTCGGCGCCGCGCTCCTCCTGCCAGGCGGGCGTGAACTCCAGGGCCGCGTCCACGCCGTCGAGGGTGCGGTGGAACCAGGGGTGCCAGCCGATCTGCGCCGGGAACGAGTCGTCGTACGTCTCCACGGCCATCGTCAGCGTCAGGCTGTCCTCGGCGAGCGCGACGATCTGGGTGACGAGGCCGGAGTGCGGCCAGGGGTCGGTCAGCTCGTGCGTGATCACCGCCTCCTGAGCGGTGACGCGCGCGGTGCGCCAGGCGCCGTCGCGGGCCGTGCCGTGAATGGCGTGCGGCGGGGAGTTGAGCGGCATCTGGCGGACGATGCCGCCGTCCAGGAAACGGCCGTCGCGGACGCGTCCGGCCCAGGGCACCATGGGGAAGCAGCCGAAGCGGTCGCCCTGCCGCAGCAGTTCCGTGCCGCCGACCCTCAGTCCGCCGATGCGGCCGCCGTTCCCGGGCCGCACGATCACCTCCGCGTCGCCCGCGGTCAGCGTGATGTCTTCGTTACTCACGGGACGACAGTACTGGGGCGGCGCCCGGAAGGGCGGGGCCGTGTCCGATAGCGGCTCCGTCCCCCGGGCGCGCCCGGCCACGAAGAAGGCCGGACAAGCCGGACAAGCCTGGCGAACTCAACGGCGCCTGCGCAGCGCCCGTCCCACCACGATCGCCGACGCCACCGCCAACGCCGCCGCCGGCGCGGCCCACTTGAGCGCCTGGTTGGCCGAAACGGCCTGCGGGGCCGGTACCGGGGCATAGCGGCCGCGGGGCGGTGCGTGGTCGACCTCCTCCGCGCTGCGGCCGATCATCGTGCGGCGGGCGTGGGCCGCCTCGGCGGGCGGGACGCCGGTGTCGGTGAAGTCGTCCGCGGGGCCCTCCACATCGTCCCCGGGGCCCTGCGCGCCCGCGGCGCTCTCCTGCGCGTCGTCCGCGTCGTCCGCGTCGGGGCCGAGCGAGGATGGCGGAATCTCGGTGTCGAAGACGGACGCGTGCCCGGCCGCCGGCGCCTCCGCGTCCTTCCCGGGCTCCTCCGCCGGCTCCCCCAGCGCCTCCAGGAACCGGGTCAGCAGCCGGGTCGCCGCCGCGGCGACCGTCTCCGCGGGAAGCTCCGCGATCCGGCCGGAGGCGTCCGCGCCGCCCTCGGCCGTGACCGTCGTACCGCCCTCGGCGTCCGCGAGGCGCAGGGTGAGGGCGAGCTTGACCGCGCCGGTGCCGCGGGCCTCGGTGGCGTCGCCCTCGACGGTGTACGTGCCGTCCTGCCGGGCGAGCACCCGGGCGGTGCCGCGATAGGTGACGGAGTGTCCGCCGACCCGCAGTTTGAGGCGCCCGGCGACGGGGGGCGCGCCGGCGTCCTGCTGGAGCCCGGGGACGGCACGGGCGACCCGCGCGGGGTCGGCGAGTGCCGTGGCGAGACGGTCGGCCGGGGCCGGGACGAATACCTGGTGCTCCATGTCGGCTGAGCCTACCCAGGAGGAGGCGGATCGTACCCTCGCCGGGACCCGCGCCTGCTCAGTACCGCGGGTGGATCAGGGTGGAGACGGGCAGCCCGGTGATCCGGGCCCGCTCGGCCGCCCGCCGGTCCGCCGCGAGGGCGGCCGGGGTGAGGGTGGCCGCGGGGACCGCCGGGTCCAGGCGCAGGGGCGGCGGCGCGTGCCCCGCGGCGGCGAGCAGGAAGCCCCAGTCGTGCGGGGCCTCGGGCGTGCCCGCCGAGCGGTCGGGGCCCGCCGGGAAGCCGGGGTCCCGGCCGAGGACGCGGTAGGGGGTGGCGGCGAGTCCGGCGGCGCGCAGGGTCGCGGCGACCGTCCAGAAGACGCGGGGGCGGGTGGTGAAGGAGCCGGCGTGCACCACGAGGCGCCCGCCGGGGGCGAGCACGCGGCGGGTGAGGCCGTAGAACTCCTCGGAGTACAGCTTGGTGCTGGCGGTGATGCCGGGGTCGGGGAGGTCGGCGATCACCACGTCGTACGAGGCGCGGGGCGCGGTGCGCAGCCAGTTGAGGGCGTCGGCGATGGTGAGGCGGACGCGGGGGTCGGCGTAGACATGGCCGCCCGCGGCGGCGAGGCCGGGGTCGCTGCGGGCCAACCGGGCGAGCCCGGGGTCGAGTTCGACGATGTCGACGCGGCGCACCCCGCGATGGCGCAGCACCTCGCGCGCGGCGAGGCCGTCGCCGCCGCCGAGGATCAGCACGCGGGCGTGCGGTCCGGCGAGGGCGGGGTGGACCAGGGCCTCGTGGTAACGGCGGGCGTCCTGGCCGCCGACGCGCAGCCGGCCGTCGAGGTAGAGGTCGAGGGGACGGCCGCCGGTGCCGCCCGCGAGGACCACCTCCTGCACCCCGGTCTGCACGGCGACCCGGACGTCCGCGCCGTACACCGCCCGGCGCGCGGCGCGTTCGAAGTCGGCGGACAGGGCGGCGGCCGAGGCGAGGACGGCGAGAACGGCGAGGCCGGCCAGGAGGAGGGTCCAGCGGGCCCGGCGGGTCAGGTCGCGCCGGAAGAGGCCGAGGACGAGGGCGCCGCCCGCCACGAGGTTGACCGTGCCGGTGAGCAGCGCGCCGGTCAACTGGCCGAGGAACGGCAGGAGTACGAAGGGGAAGGCGAGGCCGCCGACGAGGGCTCCGACGTAGTCCGCGGCGAACAGGTCGGCCACGGCGGCGGGCGCGTCCTGTCGCCGGATGCGCTGGATCAGCTCCATCAGCAGCGGGACCTCGGCGCCGATGAGCAGGCCGATGGCGAGCGAGAAGGCGACCAGCAGGCAGCGCGGGCCCTCGGCCCACAGGCCGCCCCAGCCGCCGGTCCAGGCGAACACCGCGTACAGGGCCATCGCGCTGCATCCGCCGACCAGGGCGAGCAGCGTCTCGACCGCGCCGAAGCCGACGGCCGTGTGCCGGCGCAGCCGTTTGGCGCCGAGCGAGCCGATGCCCATCGCGAACACCATCACGGACAGCACGACGGACGCCTGGGTGACCGAGTCGCCGATCAAGTACGAGGCGAACGCGACGAGTTCGAGCTCGTACACGAGTCCGCAGGCCGCGCAGACGAAGACGCACGCGAGGACCAGGAACCGCCCGGTGCCGGGCCGGACGGGCAGCCGCGCGGGGCCGGTCCGGGAGGTCGGGGCGCCCGGGGGCGCGGGGGCCTGCGGTTCGATCACGCTGCGACGTTACGTCACGCGACGGGCACGCTTCGTCACCCACACGTGTGGAACCGGGGGCAGTTGACCCCATCCGGGTTTATCCGGCGGACGCCCTCGCACATCCGGGGTTGTGCGGCGGACGCCTTCACGCAACCGGGGCTGTGCGGCGGACGCCCTCGCGCATCCCGGCTCACGCGGCGGACGCGCCCTCGCGCTACGCGGCGCGGACGCCCTGGCCCCGCCGTCCGCCGCGCACCCGCGCGCCCACCCGGGTTCGGGTGGCGACGAGTTGACCGTCCTGCGGGTAGGCGTGCCAGGTGCGCCAGTGCACATGGTCAACGTGCCGCTGGGCCAGCATCGCGGTGAACGCGTGCGGGCTGCCGGGGAAGACGCCGGCGAGTCCGTGCGGGTGCTCGGAGACGAGGGCGAGCAACTCCTGGGCGCGGCCCGCGAAGGAGCCCGGGGTGAGCATCTCGACGCGCGCCGCGAACTCGTACTCCCAGTCGCCGACGCGCTTGGCGACGCCGAGCGGCAGCGGGGTGCTGGAGCCGGGGATGCAGGCCACGGTCTCGGAGCACTGGCCGCGCTCCTCTTCCAGGAGCACTTGGTGGGAGGCGCCGAGAAGTCTCAACTGGAGCTTGGCGCCGGTCAGTTCAAGGTCGAGGGTGGCCAGGGCGGGGAGCGGGTCGCGCCCCAGGGCCCAGGCGAGGTCGGCAGCGCGCGTATCGCTGTAACTGGTGTTCAGGGTCGTGAGCATGGATCGGCTCCGCTAACACGCGAATGAGGGGAGAGGGCCGTGTCAGCCCGGCCGGCCCGGCCGGTACGAGGCGTCCGCGAGACGTCCTGGGGGCTGCGTTGGCTGCATTGGCGTTTTAGAGGGAATCATGAACAGAGGCCCTGCCACAGCGTTTTTACCCAACTTCGGGGGCATTCCATCCCCCGGGGGCTCACAGCTCAACTGTTCCACCACGGCGCACGCCGGGCGTGGGCGCGGCGGCCCGCACCCCTCGCCCCAGCGGCCGCTCCCCGCCACCGCCCGCCACGCCCGATCCGCCCGCCGCGCCTGCTCCGCCCGCTCCCCTCGCTCCCCCCGCTCCGGCCGCCTCAGCTGCTCCCGCAGCCACCGCCGCCCCCGCAGGACGACCCGCCGCCGCACGAGGAGTGCCCCCGCACGAGGAGTGGCCGCCGCCGCAGGAGTGCCCGCCGTGGTGGCCCCCGTGGCTCCCGTGGTGCCCGTGGTGCCCGCCGGACGAGGAGCCGGAGTCCCCGGCCCACCAGCTGCCGCCGCCCGCGCTCCCGGCCACGCCGCCGCCCCGCCGCGCGGCCCTGCCCTTGCCCCCGCCCCGCCTGCCGCCCTTGCCGGACACCCGCGCGATGACGACGAACAGGACGAACACTCCCACCAGTCCGACGACGAACGGATTCATGGCGCCACCTTCTTCCGGTCCCCCGAAGCCACCCCCCGTGGGCGCCTCGTCCCTCCCCGCGCCACGCGCGGTGCCCCGGAGATGCCCGCCCCGGACGAGAGCCAAAGCGGAGTTGAGGAACTCCAGAGCTTGGGCGCAGGATGGCGGCCATGACCTCCACCGCGCGCCCCCTCCTCAACCGCAGGCTCGCCGAGTTCGGTACGACGATCTTCGCGGAGATGTCCGCCCTCGCCGTCGCCACCGGGTCGATCAACCTGGGCCAGGGCTTCCCCGACACCGACGGCCCCGAGGAGATCAGGGAGGCCGCCGTACGGGCGCTGCGCGACGGGCGCGGCAACCAGTACCCGCCGGGCCCCGGCGTCCCCGAGCTGCGCACCGCGATCGCCGCGCACCAGCTGCGCCGCTACCAGCTGTCGTACGACCCCGACACCGAGGTGCTGGTGACGGCGGGCGCCACCGAGGCCATCGCGGCCGCGCTGCTCGCGCTGCTGGAGCCGGGCGACGAGGTGGTGGCCCTGGAGCCGTACTACGACTCCTACGCGGCGAGCATCGCGCTGGCGGGCGGCCGCCGGGTGCCGGTGACCCTGCGCCCGCACGAGGGCAGCTTCCGGCTCGACCTGGACGAGCTGCGCGCCGCCGTCACCGACCGGACCCGGCTGCTGCTGGTCAACACCCCGCACAACCCCACCGGGACCGTCCTCACCCGCGCCGAGCTGACCGCGATCGCCGAGCTCGCGGTGGAGCGGGGCCTGCTGGTGGTGACGGACGAGGTGTACGAGCACCTGGTGTTCGACGACGCCGAGCACCTCCCCCTCGCCTCCTTCCCGGGGATGCGCGAGCGCACGGTGACCATCGGCTCGGCCGGCAAGACGTTCTCGTTCACCGGCTGGAAGGTCGGCTGGGTGACCGCCGCGCCCGCCCTGGTCAGCGCGGTCCGCGCGGCCAAGCAGTTCCTCACCTACGTCTCCTCGGGCCCCTTCCAGTACGCGGTGGCCGAGGCGCTCGCCCTGCCCGAGTCCTACTACGACGACTTCCGCCGCTCGATGCGCGAGCGCCGGGACATCCTGTCGGCGGGGCTCACGGCGGCGGGCTTCGAGGTGTTCAGGCCGGCGGGCACCTACTTCGTCACCACCGATATCCGCCCCCTCGGCGAGAAGGACGGCTTCGCCTTCTGCCGCGCCCTGCCCGAACGCGCCGGTGTGGTGGCCATCCCGAACGCGGTCTTCTACGACGACCGCGAGGCCGGCGCCCCGTTCGTGCGGTTCGCGTTCTGCAAGCGCGAGGACGTGCTGCGCGAGGCGGCGGAGCGCTTGCGGGCCATGTGAGGGACGGCGCGCCGCCGGTTGGCCGCGCCCTGCTCGCATCCGGGGCCGGGCCCTTGCAAGGTGCGGAGGTGTGACCCACGTCAGCACCGTTCTCGCGCCGCCCGTCACCGCTCCCGAACCCGCGCCCGGGGAACGCGCCCGCGTCTCCCCGCTCCGGGCGGGCGGCGTCGCCGTAGGACTCTTCCTCGGCGCGCGGCTCGCCGGTGCCGCCGTCCTCGCCCTGCTCGCCGAGGCCGCCGGCCGGCCGGTGCTGGCCCTGCTGGGCCGCTCCTGGGACTCGGTCTGGTACCTGGGCATCGCGGCGCACGGGTACGGCCACGCGCTGGGCCGGCACGGCTACAGCGATCTGGCGTTCTTCCCGCTGTACCCGGCGCTGGTGCGGGCGGTGAGCGAGGTGAGCACGCTCGGCGGGGGCGCAGCCGGGCTGCTGGTGTCCTGGTCGGCGGCGCTGGTGGCCGCGGCGGGCCTGTACGCGGTGGGGACGCTGCTGTACGGGCGGGCGGTGGGGACCGCACTGGTGCTGCTGTGGGGGCTGCTGCCGCACTCGGTGGTGCTGTCGATGGCGTACACCGAGCCGGTGCTCGCCGCGTGCGCGGCCTGGTCGCTGTACGCGGTGCTGACCGGGCGCTGGCTGTGGGCGGGAAGCCTGGCGGCGCTCGCGGGGCTGGCCCGGCCGAACGGGTTCGCGGTGGCCGCCGCGGTGCTCGCCGCGGCCGGCCACGAGGTGTGGCGGCGGCGCGGCCGGGTTTCCCACAGGCTGTGGACGGGCGCGGCGCTCGCCCCGCTGGGCTGGACCGCGTTCCTGCTGTGGGTGGGCCGCCGCCGGGGCGATCTGCTGGGCGGCTACTTCGACGTCCAGGCGCGCTGGGGCTCCCGGTTCGACCTCGGGCGCGGCTCGCTGCGCTTCGTGCGCGCCCTGCTGCTGCACGGCGGCCGGGTGGTGTTCCCGATGGCGCTGCTGCTGGTGGCCGCGGGCGTGCTGCTGTTCGTGCTGCTGGCGCTCGACCGGCCGCCGCCGGCGCTGCTGGTCTACAGCGGGGTGCTGCTGCTGGTCGTGCTCGGCGGGTCGGGCATCTTCGAGTCCAAGCCGCGCTTCCTGCTGCCGGCCTTCCCGCTGCTGCTGCCGCCGGCCCGCGCGCTGGTCCGCACGGCGAAAGCCCGGCCCTGGCACGCGGCCGTGACGGTCGCGGCCCTGGCCGGGCTGTCGTACCTCTACGGCGCGTACCTGCTGGTGCTGGGGAACGCGCCGCTGTAGCGGTCCGTGCCGGTCACTCGCCGGAGTCGGCCTCGCCGTCCTGCGGCTTCTCCGTGCCCTCGGCGTCCGGCTCCAGGCCCAGCTGCTCGACCAGCCACTTGTCGAACTCGATCGCGGCGCGCACCCAGCTGACCGTGGAGGAGACGAAGTGGTTCAGGTCGACGCCGGTGCCGATCAGCATCTGGGCCTCGCCGATGAGGCGGACCGTGCCGTCGTCGTGCGTGTGGGTGTAGACCTTGGGCCACAGGGTGCGGCGGTTCCAGTCGTCGACCGACTCGAGGAGCTGGGCCTTGTCCTCGATCTGGTGCGGGCGGTCGTAGAAGGTCCGCACCGAGAAGACCGCGTGCTCGTCCTCCCCGCGGAACATGAAGTAGGTGCGGAACTGCTCCCAGGGCGCCGCGAGGTCGCCCTCCTCGTCGATGACGTACTTCAGCTCCATCTGCTCCAGGAGCTGCTTCACGAGGTCCTGGTCCGGGAGGACGGGGCCGCCCGGTCCCTGGGGCTGCGGCTCGGGCTGGCCCCCGAAGTTCGGAATCGAGGACGGGTCGATGCTCACCGTGTTTTTCCCTTCGTACGGATTCCGCCATCCTCCCCCATGCGGGGAGGGGGGTGGCAAGCCCTGACGGGGCCTGTCAGCCTTCGGCTGACAGGATCAGCCGTCCGTCAGAGCGTCTTCCCCGTCGCCGGGCCGACCAGCAGGCCCTCGCCGAAGCGGTCCACGCGGACCGTGTCGCCGTCCTTGATCTCGCCGGACAGGATCTCCCGGGCGAGCCGGTCGCCGATGGCGGTCTGCACCAGCCGGCGCAGCGGCCGGGCGCCGTACGCCGGGTCCATCCCCTCCTCCGCGAGCCAGGCCAGCGCCTCGGGCGTGACGTCCAGGGCGAGCCGGCGCTCGGCGAGCCGCCGGCCCAGCCGCTCGATCTGGAGCCCCGCGATCCGCTCCAGCTCGGGCTTGGTCAGCGCGGAGAACACCACCAGGTCGTCCAGGCGGTTGAGGAACTCCGGCTTGAAGGACGCCCGGACGACCTCCAGCACCTGCTCCTTCTTCTCCTCCTCGCTCGCGACCGGGTCCACCAGGAACTGGCTGCCCAGGTTGGAGGTGAGCACCAGGATGGTGTTGCGGAAGTCGACCGTGCGGCCCTGGCCGTCGGTCAGGCGGCCGTCGTCCAGCACCTGGAGCAGGACGTCGAAGACCTCCGGGTGGGCCTTCTCCACCTCGTCCAGGAGGACCACGCTGTACGGGCGCCTGCGCACCGCCTCGGTCAGCTGGCCGCCCTCCTCGTAGCCCACGTACCCGGGGGGCGCGCCGACCAGCCGGGCCACGCTGTGCTTCTCGCCGTACTCCGACATGTCGATGCGGACCATGGCCCGCTCGTCGTCGAAGAGGAAGTCCGCGAGCGCCTTGGCGAGTTCGGTCTTGCCGACGCCGGTCGGGCCGAGGAAGAGGAACGACCCGGTGGGCCGGTCGGGGTCGGCGATGCCGGCCCGGGAGCGCCGTACCGCGTCGCTGACCGCGCGCACCGCCTCGCCCTGGCCGATGAGCCGCCTGCCCAGCTCGTCCTCCATGCGCAGCAGCTTCTGGGTCTCGCCCTCCAGCAGCCGCCCGGCCGGGATGCCGGTCCAGGCCCCGACGACGTCGGCGATGTCGTCGGCGCCGACCTCCTCCTTGACCATGGTGTCCTTCGCGGCCTCCTCCTCGGCCTCGGAGGCGGCCTCCAGCTCCTTCTCCAGCTGCGGGATCTCGCCGTAGAGCAGCTTGGCGGCCTTGTCGAAGTCACCGTCGCGCTGGGCGCGTTCGGCCTGCCCGCGCAGGTCGTCCAGCCGCTCCTTGAGCTCACCGACCCGGTTGAGGGACTGCTTCTCCTTCTCCCAGCGGGCGGTCAGGCCCCGCAACTCCTCCTCCCGGTCGGCGAGATCGCGGCGCAGCTTCTCCAGGCGGGCCAGCGAGGCGGGGTCGGTCTCCTTGCCGATCGCCAGCTCCTCCATCTTCAGCCGGTCCACGGAGCGCTGGAGTTCGTCGATCTCCACCGGCGAGGAGTCGATCTCCATGCGCAGCCGGGAAGCCGCCTCGTCCACCAGGTCGATGGCCTTGTCCGGCAGGAAGCGGGAGGTGATGTAGCGGTCGGAGAGGGTGGCCGCGGCGACCAGGGCGCTGTCCGCGATCTGCACCTTGTGGTGCGCCTCGTAGCGGCCCTTGAGCCCGCGCAGGATGGCGATGGTGTCCTCGACGGTCGGCTCGGCGACCAGCACCTGCTGGAAGCGGCGCTCCAGGGCGGGGTCCTTCTCGATCCGCTCCCGGTACTCGTCCAGGGTGGTGGCGCCGACCATGCGCAGCTCGCCGCGGGCGAGCATGGGCTTGAGCATGTTGCCCGCGTCCATGGCGGAGTCGCCGCCCGCGCCCGCGCCGACGACCGTGTGCAGCTCGTCGATGAAGGTGATGATCTGGCCGTCGGAGTCCTTGATCTCGGCGAGGACGGCCTTGAGGCGCTCCTCGAACTCGCCGCGGTACTTGGCGCCGGCGACCATCGCGCCGAGGTCCAGCGCGACCAGGCGCTTGTCCTTCAGCGACTCGGGCACGTCGCCCTTGACGATCCGCTGGGCGAGCCCCTCCACGACGGCGGTCTTGCCGACGCCCGGCTCGCCGATGAGGACCGGGTTGTTCTTCGTACGACGGCTCAGCACCTGCACGACCCGCCGGATCTCCTGGTCCCGCCCGATGACCGGGTCGAGCCGGCCCTCGCGGGCGGCGGCGGTGAAGTCGGTGCCGAACTTCTCCAGGGCCTTGTACTGGCCCTCCGGATCGGCGGTGGTCACGCGGCGTCCTCCCCTGGCCTTCTTGAATGCCTCCAGCAGCTTCTTCGCCTCGGCGCCCTCGCGCCGCAGCAGCTCACCGGCGGCCCCGCCCTTGGCGGCGATGCCGATCAGCAGGTGCTCGGTCGACAGGTACTCGTCACCGAGGTCCTTGGCCCGCTCGCCCGCGTCCGCGATCACGGCCAGCAGGTCGCGGTTCGGCTGCGGGGGCGCGACGGTGGAGCCGGCCACGCTGGGCAGCGCGGCGAGGAGCTTCTCCGTGCCGACGCGCACGGTGGCCTGGTCGGCCTCGACGGCGGCGAGCAGGTCGGTGATGTTCGCGCTCGGCTGCCGGGGGCCTTCCCCCTCGAGCAGCGCCAGCAGCAGATGCGCGGGGGTCAGGTCCGGGTTCCCCTCGGTCACGGCCCGGTTGCTGGCCGCGTTGATCGCGTCCCGGCTCTTGTTGGTCAGCTCGGCGTCCACCTTCGCGTTCTCCTCCTCGACGTGCCTTCACAACCCGATGTTCCTGTGGAGCGGACGTGCAGACGCGCTCCACATCCCCTGCTGACTTAACCAGCGTACATAAAGTTGAGTCTATTCCACTCAAGGCTGCTCGCGCACCGCTCTGGGGCTAGGTTTCCTGGCATGGCGAACCACTCCGTGGATCCGGGTTCCCCGGACGACGCGTATCTCGGCTTCTGGCGGGAGCGGCATCTGTGCACCCTGACGACCATCCGCCCGGACGGCACCCCGCACGTCGTGCCGGTCGGGGTGACGTACGACCCCGGGGCGCGCCTTGCCCGGGTGATCTGCAACGGGGCCAGCGCGAAGGCGGCCTACGTCCGCGCCGCCGGCCCGGACGGCGCCCTCGCCGCCGTCTGCCAGGTCGACGGGCGCCGCTGGGCCACCCTGGAGGGGCGGGCGCGCGTGTCCGCGGACCCGGAGCGGGTCAGGGAGGCGGAGCGCCGCTACGCCGAGCGCTACACGCGCGAGCCCGCGCCGAACCCGGCCCGCGTGGTGATCGAGATCTCGCTGGAGAGGGCGCTGGGGCGGGGGTGAACGGGATGGGGAGGACGAGCGACTCCGCGACGGCCGCGTTCGATTCGTTCCGGCCACTGCGTGAGCCGGGGCATACCCCGAAATGTCGGCACGAACAACAGCGGCGTCACCGTGTTCAGGTCACGGTGACGCCGCTGCGGGGGGAAGCGCCTGAGCGATCTTTTACGACGGGGGAATCGCGTCAGGCACTGCGGGGGGTGGCCGAGATGGTTCTCAGGTCGGACTCCACCGGCTCGGTGAGCCGGTGATCCCGCTGGTCCAGGTTCACAAAGATCATTCCGTACCGTATGGCACACCGCACCGGCTGGGGCGCCCCGCGCGGCTTGCGCAGGCACCGGTAGGCCCGGACGTCCTCCTCGTCGTCGCGCGTGACGACGACCGGCTCACCGAAGACGGTCACCATCAGCGAGTCCCCGGGGTGGGGAATCGCGGTCACCAGATCGATGAAGTGCCAGCCGGAGCGGTAGGCGGTGGCCATCTCACGGCGGAAGGAGCGGTCGTCGGGTGGCGTGGTCACATCAGCTCCCGGCTGCCGAAGGCCACTTGGTGTCCGTCGGCCACGCGGCGTCCGCGGCCACGACGTTCGTCCCGCCGCCCGTCGCTGCCGCCGAGGGCCACTTGGTGTCCGTGGGCCACTTCGTGTCCGCTCGCACCGAGCTGCTCGCGTCGAGCGTCGCCACCGAGGGCCACTTCGTGTCTGCGCGCAGATCACTCTTCGCACCGAAGGGGCCACTCAGCACGCCAAGGGCCACAACGGCGGAGAAGGTGGCGACCAGCCCCGAGCGAATCATCTTCTTGCCCATGGTCGACTTCGTCCTCACTTGAAGGTCCCCTTCTTCCCCCGTCGGATAAGACGATGGCTCATTCGGGCACATCATGACCACACAATCAGTGCATCATGTTCCTGCATGTTCAGGACCCTGGGGGGTGGAGATTTGACTACAAATCGGCACAATACGGTACATCCCCATGCGGTTACCGAACTGTGCGAGGAAGGGGGCCGACTTTACGCCACCGCCCTGCGCACCGGACGTGTCTCCCGTTCCGACGCGGCATCGGCTCCCTGCCTGATGGAGTTCGCCCTGCTCCACCCGGATCCGGACGATCCCGACTGGCTGCGCCCGGTGCCCCCGGCCGTGGCGCTGGCCCAGCGGCTCTCGCCGCTCGAACGCGAGATAGCAGATCGCCGGCGCTGGGCCGTCGAACTCTCCGACATCTTCGAGCCGTTTCTCGCGCTGAGCACGCAGACGGCCTCCGTGACCGACTCGATCACCGTCCTGGAGGGCAGCGACCGCATCAACGCCGCGCTCGACCTGGCCACCACCGAATGCCGTTCCTCGGTTCTCACCGTACAGCCGAGCAACCACTTCACCGAGCGCAACGTGCGCCAGGGCCTGGAGCGCGACACCGCCCTGGTGGAACGGGGCGTGCACATCCGCACCCTGTACCAGCACACGGTCCGCTACAACCTCAAGCAGATCGGCTACGTCGCCCAGCTCACCAGCGGCAAGGTGGAGTACCGCACCATCGACGAACTGGTCGAACGGCTCATCATCTGCGACGAGTCGGTCGCGTTCATCCCCACCCGCGACGACCAGCAGGTCGCCCTGGAGCTGCGCAACCCCGGGCTCATCCGCTACCTCATCAAGGTCTTCGAGTTCATGTGGAACCGCGCGGTCCCGCTGACCGCGGGCGCCCCGTACGAGACCGCGCCCGACGGCATCACCGAGATCCAGCACTCCATCGCCAAGCTCCTGGTGGAGGGTCATGTGGACGAGGCCATCGCGCGCCGGCTCGGGATGAACGTCCGTACCTGCCGCGCCCACATCGCCAAGCTGGCGCAGGTGCTCGGCAGCGGCAGCCGGGCGCAACTGGGCTTCCTCATCGCCCAGTCCGGCATGCTGGACCGGGACCTCTGAACCGATGACCGCGGGGGAACCGCACGCGCAACACGGCGTCGAGGAGCTGTGCGCGCGGGGCCGCGCGGCGGACGAACGCGCCCTGCGCGCGGGGCGGTTCAACGCCGCCGCCGCCCACGGCGCGCCCTGCCCGGAGCGGTTGGGACTGCTCCAGCCGACCGCCGCCCTCGGGGGCGTCGGCCGGGCCCGACCGGGCTGTCTCATCGGGCGGTCGGACGTCCTGCGCCGGGCGGACGGGGCGCCGGGCTCATAACGAGGCGTCCCGGGCGGCCGGCAGCCCCCTGCCGCTGCCGTCCAGGCCCGCCTGGGCGATGCGCACCCCGAGCTGGGTACGGCTGGCCGCGCCCAGGGTCTCCGAGAGGCGGGCGATGTGCGCGCGGCAGGTCCGCACGCTGATGCCGAGCCGCTCGGCGATCACCGCGTCCTGGTGGCCCTCGGCGAGCAGCGCCGCGATGGACTGCTCGCGGTGCGAGATGCCCTCGATGCCGGTGTCCGGCAGCGGCGCGGTGAGCGGGATGGCGAGGCGCCACAGCCGCTCGAAGACGGTCACCAGGTACTCCACCAGCGCCGGGTGGCGCAGTTCCAGGGCCACGGTGCGGTCGGCGTTCGCCGGGATGAAGGCCACCGTGCGGTCGAAGAGGATGAGCCGGTCGATGACCTCGTCCAGGGTGCGGGCCTCCACCGTGTCGCCCATCAGCTCCAGGTAGTTGAGCAACCCCTGGCCGTGCCGGGCCACATGCGTGTACAGGTCCCGCATGCGCACGCCCCGCCCGCGCAGCGCCAGCGCCCGGTGCAGGCCCTCGGTCAGCTCGGCCTCGCGCCGGATGCCGCCCGGCTGCACGGTGAGCACCTCGGTGGTGCACGCCTCGGTCGCCTCGTCCATCGCGGCCTGGATCCGGGACAGCCCGTCCAGCACCCGTACCGCGCTGCCCCCGGCCGGTGCCGCGAGCGCCTGCAAGCGCCCGAGGCCGGCGTACCACTCGAAGGCGGCCACCGCCGAGCCCACCCGGCGCTGGCTCTCACTGACCTCGTCGTGGACCCCGCGCAGCAGCCGGGTCATGACCTCCTGCGGGGAGGTGGGGACCAGCCAGTCCATGTCGTCGGGGTCCGGGTGCAGCAGGGCCAGTTCCAGCAGGCAGGGCACCGCCTCCGCCTCGACGCGGGGCACCCGGCCCCGGCGCACCGCCCGTGAGTAGACGCGGTCCCCGGCCTCGCACAGCCGGTCGGCACCGTGGGGATGCTGCTCCGCCCTCCGCCCGGCCATCGCGCATTCCACCCCCGGTGTGCTGCCACTTCCGCAGCGCAACTATGCGTGGCGCCGACCGGGTCCGCAACACGGCTCCCCCGGGCGCGGTGGTCGTTAACGACCACTGCGTCCGGGTATCCCCCAGGCTCCGCCCCTCGCATTGCAACAAGATGACGGTGGCGACGCCCTCGGGACGAGGACATCGTTGATCACGCCGTACCGCACCCGCCGGAGAGGCGCGGTGCGGCGACCCGCTACTTCAGGCCGATCGCGGCGCACTGCGCCTTGAACTTGGCGGTGCAGATGTCGTCCACGGTGTAGATGCCGTCCGCGACGACGGTGTCCTTGATGGTCTTGCGCGTCAGGGCGCTCACCTGGACCAGCTTGGCCGGGATGTTCTTGGTGGTGGGGCTGTCCACCTTGTCCTCGGTGAGGGCGTCGAACTGGATGTCCTTGCCCTGGACCTTGGAGACGGCCATCTGCGCGGCGGCCTCGGCCTCGTCCGGGTAGGACTTGTAGACGCTCATGTACTGCTCGCCCGCCACCACCCGCTGCACGGCGTCCAGTTCGGCGTCCTGGCCGGTGACCGGCGGCAGGCTGGTGACGCCCGCGGCCTTCAGGGCCTTGATGACGCCGCCCGCCATGCCGTCGTTGGCGGAGTAGACGCCCGCGATGTTGCCCGCGCCGATCTGGCCGATCGCCTTCGCCATGTTGGCCTGGGCGTTCTCCGGCTTCCAGTCCGTGGTGTCGTAGCTGGCCGCGATGGTCACCTTGCCGTTCAGCTCGGAGAGCGCGCCCTCCTTGAACTGCTTGGCGTTCGGGTCGGTGGGCGAGCCGTTCATCATCACGATCTTCTTCGCGGTGTTCGCGTTCGAGCCCAGCGCGTCCAGCAGCGAGCGGCCCTGCACCTCGCCGACGAGCTCGTTGTCGAAGGAGACGTACGCGCTGATCGGACCCTCGGCCAGGCGGTCGTAGGCGATGACCGGGATGCCCGCGTCCTCGGCCTTCTTCACCTCGCCCGCGATGGCGTGCGCGTCGACGGCGTCCAGCAGGATCACATCGACCTTGTCGTCGATCATCTTCTGCATCTGGCCGGACTGCTTGCCCGCGTCCGCGTCCGCGTTCGCGTACTCGACCTTGCCCTGCTTCCCGGTCAGGTCGGAGACCTTGCTCTTGATGATGGGGTAGTCGAACTTGTCGTAGCGCGTGTTGGTCTTCTCCGGCAGCAGGAGGCCCACGGTGAGGTCGTTGCCCTTGGCCGGGCTCGCGCTCGTGCTGTCCCCCGTCGCGTTCAGGACGCCGCAGCCGGCCAGCGAGAGGGTCGCCGCACAGGCGGCCACGGACAGGGCGATACGGCGCATACGAGGGCTCACTTCACGTGTGTTTCGGACGTGGGCGCTGCTATAGGACCCAGGTGTCCCAAAAGACAACGCGGAGCCGACATCCGGCGTCAAGAACCCTTGCTTAACGAGTGGGCAACACTACGCGCCGTCCAACATGTGAAAGCAATGGGGAAACCTCTCCAAACACCCTTTACGGACCGTCCATCCAAGGGAAGTTCACGAGGCGGCAAAGAACGGGTTGTGGCCGCCGCCGTGCCCGCGGGGTCCCGGACGGCGAAGGGCCCGCGGACGGGATGCGTCCGCGGGCCCTTCGCCGTGCGTGGTGATACGGGCGGTCAGTCGCCCGGCTGCGAAGACCGCTTGGGCCGCCACACGACCAGCGCGCTGGTCTGCTGGACCTCCTGGTACGGGACCAGGTCCCGCCGGTAGGAGGCGTGCACGGCGGCCTCGCGCTGGCGCATGGTGGCCGCCGCGCCGTCCAGGGCCGACTCCAGCTCCGCGACGCGGGACTGGAGCGCGACGACCTGGTTCTCCAGTTCGATGATGCGCTTGATGCCGGCCAGGTTGATGCCCTCGTCCTGCGACAACTGCTGCACCTGGCGGAGCAGTTCGATGTCACGGGCCGAGTAGCGCCGGCCCCGGCCCGCGGTGCGGTCCGGGGAGACCAGGCCCAGGCGGTCGTACTGGCGCAGGGTCTGCGGGTGGAGTCCGGAGAGCTGGGCCGCCACCGAGATGACGTAGACCGGGGTCTCCTCGGTCAGTTCGTACGGATTGCGCCGGCGGCCTTCCATCACCCTCAAGCTCCCTTCGCGGCCTCGAACAGCTCCGCCCGCGGGTCCTCGCCCGCGGTCGCCTCGCGATACGCCTCCAGTGCGTCACGAGCCTTCCCCGACAGGTCCTCGGGGACACTCACCTCGACGGTGACCAGGAGGTCGCCGCGGGTGCCGTCCTTGCGGACCGCGCCCTTGCCGCGGGCCCGCATGGTCCTGCCGTTCGGAGTGCCCGGGGGCAGCTTCAGGGTGACCGGCGGGCCGCCGAGGGTCGGCACCCGCACCTCGCCGCCGAGCGCCGCCTCCGTGAAGGTGACCGGGACGGTCACTGTGAGGTTGTCGCCCTTGCGGCCGAACACCGGGTGCTCGCCCACGTGCACGGTCACGTACAGATCGCCCGCCGGACCGCCCCGCTCGCCGGGGGCGCCCTTGCCGCGCAGCCGGATCCGCTGCCCGTCGGTGACGCCCGCCGGGATGCGGACCTGCATGGTGCGCGAGGACTTGGCGCGTCCGCTGCCCTTGCAGTCGGGGCAGGGGTGCTCCGCGATCAGACCGCGGCCCTTGCAGTCGGGGCAGGGGTCGGTCAGCGAGAAGCCGCCGCCCGAGCCCCGGGCGATCTGGCCGGTGCCGACGCAGGTCGGGCACACCCGGGGCGTGCCGTTCTTGTCGCCGGTGCCGGAACACGCCTTGCAGGGCTGCTGGGAGGTCATCCGCAGCGGGACCGTGGCCCCCTCGATCGCCTCGGTGAAGCTGAGGGTGACCTCGGTGTCCACGTCCTGGCCGCGGCGCGGCTGCGTACGGGTCGCCCCGCCCGCGCCGCCCCGGTTGAACAGGCCCCCGAAGACATCGCCGAGCCCGCCGCCGAAGCCGCCGCCCTGGGCGGTGCCGCCGCCTCCGAAGAGGTCGCCCAGGTCGAAGTTGAAGTTGCCGCCGCCGGCGCCCGGCCCGGGGCGGAAGCCCCCGTTGCCGAACAGGGCGCGCGCCTCGTCGTACTCCTTGCGCTTCTTGGGGTCGCCGAGGACGTCGTTCGCCTCGGAGATCTCCTTGAAACGCTCCTCGGCCTTGGCGTTGCCCTTGTTGGCGTCCGGGTGGAACTCGCGCGCGAGCTTCCGGTACGCCTTCTTGATCTCGGCCTCGGTGGCGTCCTTGGGGACGCCGAGAACCTTGTAGAAGTCCTTCTCGATGAAGTCCTTGGTGCTCATCCCCGACGTCCCTCCTTCCCGTCCGCTGTGATTACGTCAGCCCTCCTCCGGGCCACCGTTCTCCTTGTCGTCGGCCGCCTCGGACTTCTCCTCGGCGCCCTCGGCCTTGCCCGCCTTCTCCGGCTTCCCGGCGCCCGGCTGCGGCTCGGCCACGGCCACCCGCGCGGGGCGGATGGTGCGCTCGCCGATGCGGTACCCGGGCTGCAGGATCGCCACGCAGGTCGTCTCGGTGACGTCCGGCGCGTAGCTGTGCATCAGGGCCTCGTGGATGGTCGGGTCGAAGGGCTCGCCCTCCTTGCCGAACTGCTGGAGGCCCAGCTTGGCCGCGATGGTCTCCGTCGACTCGGCCACCGACTTGAAGCCGCCGACCAGTTCGCCGTGTTCCCGGGCGCGGCCGATGTCGTCGAGCACGGGCAGCAGCTCGGTCAGGAGGTTCGCGATGGCGACCTCCTTGACCGTGACCCGGTCCCGCTCGACCCGGCGGCGGTAGTTCTGGTACTCGGCCTGGAGCCGCTGGAGGTCCGTGGTGCGCTCGCCGAGCGCGGTGCGGACCTGGTCCAGCTGGGCGACCAGCCCGGCGTCTGCGTTCGCGTCCCCGGCCGGGGCCGCCCCCTCCTTGGGGGCGGCCTTCGGCTCGGCGTCGTCAGGGGTGGCGCCGGAGGGGACGTCGGGCTTCTCTTCAAAGCCCGGGGTCTCCTCCGTCACGCGGCACCGTCCTTGCGCTCGTCGTCCACGATCTCGGCGTCCACGACGTCGTCGTCGGCCTTGGCCTGGCCGGCGCCGGCGTCACCCTCGCCCGCGGCCTGCGCGCCCTGGGCGTCGGCGTACATCGCCTGGCCGAGCTTCTGCGAGACGGCCGCGACCTTCTCGGTGGCGGTGCGGATCTCGGCGGTGTCCTCGCCCTTGAGCTTCTCCTTCAGCTCGGCGATGGCGGACTCCACCTCGGTCTTGACCTCGCCCGGGACCTTGTCCTCGTTGTCCTTGAGGAACTTCTCGGTCTGGTAGACGAGCTGCTCGCCCTGGTTGCGGCTCTCGGCGGCCTCGCGGCGCTTGTGGTCGTCCTCCGCGTAGCGCTCGGCCTCCTCGCGCATGCGGTCGACCTCGTCCTTCGGCAGCGAGGAGCCGCCGGTGACGGTCATCTTCTGCTCCTTGCCGGTGCCGAGGTCCTTCGCCGTGACGTGCATGATGCCGTTGGCGTCGATGTCGAAGGAGACCTCGATCTGCGGGACGCCGCGGGGCGCCGGCGGCAGACCGGTCAGCTCGAACATGCCGAGCTTCTTGTTGTACGCCGCGATCTCGCGCTCGCCCTGGTAGACCTGGATCTGCACGGACGGCTGGTTGTCCTCGGCCGTGGTGAAGATCTCGGAGCGCTTGGTCGGGATCGTGGTGTTGCGCTCGATCAGCTTGGTCATGATGCCGCCCTTGGTCTCGATACCGAGGGACAGCGGGGTGACGTCGAGCAGCAGGACGTCCTTGACCTCGCCCTTGAGGACACCGGCCTGGAGCGAGGCGCCGATGGCGACGACCTCGTCCGGGTTGACGCCCTTGTTGGCCTCCTTGCCGCCGGTCAGCTCCTTGACGAGCTCGGCCACGGCGGGCATACGGGTGGAGCCACCGACGAGGACGACGTGGTCGATCTCGTTGATGGAGATGCCCGCGTCCTTGATGACGTTGTGGAACGGCGTCTTGCAGCGCTCCAGCAGGTCGGCCGTCAGCTGCTGGAACTGGGCGCGGGTGAGCTTCTCGTC
This sequence comes from Streptomyces sp. SUK 48, assembly GCF_009650765.1. Taxonomy (NCBI): domain Bacteria; kingdom Bacillati; phylum Actinomycetota; class Actinomycetes; order Kitasatosporales; family Streptomycetaceae; genus Streptomyces; species Streptomyces sp. SUK 48. Next base: position 3,983,326 of record NZ_CP045740.1, read on the forward strand.
CAGGTGCAGCGGGCCCTCGGCGGACGCCGTGATGTAGGGCAGGTTGATCGAGGTCTCGGTGGACGAGGACAGCTCGATCTTGGCCTTCTCGGCGGCCTCGCGGAGGCGCTGGAGGGCCATCTTGTCCTTGGACAGGTCCACGCCGTGACCGGACTGGAACTGCTTGACCAGGTAGTCGACGACGCGCTGGTCCCAGTCGTCACCACCGAGGTGGTTGTCGCCGTTGGTGGCCTTCACCTCGACGACGCCGTCGCCGATCTCCAGCAGGGACACGTCGAAGGTGCCGCCGCCGAGGTCGAAGACGAGGATCGTCTGGTCGTCCTTGTCGAGGCCGTAGGCCAGCGCGGCGGCCGTCGGCTCGTTGACGATGCGCAGGACGTTCAGGCCCGCGATCTCGCCGGCCTCCTTGGTCGCCTGGCGCTCGGAGTCGTTGAAGTACGCCGGGACGGTGATGACCGCGTCGGTCACCTTCTCGCCCAGGTAGGACTCGGCGTCCCGCTTCAGCTTCTGCAGGATGAACGCGCTCATCTGCTGCGGGTTGAACTGCTTCCCGTCGAGCTCGATCTTCCAGTCCGTGCCCATGTGGCGCTTCACGGAGCGGATGGTCCGGTCCACGTTCGTGACCGCCTGGCGCTTGGCGACCTCGCCGACCAGCACCTCGCCGTTCTTCGCGAAGGCGACGACGGACGGCGTGGTCCTGGCACCCTCGGCGTTGGTGATGACGGTGGGCTCGCCGCCCTCCAGAACGCTGACGACGGAGTTAGTCGTGCCCAGGTCGATGCCGACCGCACGTGCCATGGTTGATTCCTCCAGCTGACTTGAGTGCAACGGACTCAAGTGTGCACGAGCGGGCCGCTGGGGTCAACAGACCTGAGTCATGGGGACTCAAGTCTTATCCGTTCCTTACACGCAACCGACTGCTGACCTGCGTCGATGCCATACGACGCGGTCGCTGGACCGGAATCCGAACGGGCGCCCGCAGGAGGATGAGCACCAGGACGACCGCTCCTCCCGCCACCCACAGCGCGGGTTCCTCGCCCGCCCACCCGCCATGCACGAGCACCCCGGTGAACACCGCGGCGAAGGCGCCCACCCCGAGCACCACCACGGCCCCCGGCTGGGTGAGCCCGAACCGCCGCAGCCGGTGCACCAGGTGGTCCGGCCCGCGCCGCAGCAGCGGCCGGCGCCCGAGCAGCCGTACGACGACCACCAGGGCGGTGTCCGCGAGGGCGACGGCGCCGAAGCAGAACAGCACGGCTGTGCTCGGCCCGATCGCGTACCCCGCGCGGGTGAAGACGACCCCGGAGGACAGCAGGAAGCCGGTGAACAGCGAGCCGCAGGCGCCGAGTCCGACCCGCGCGGGATGCCAGTTGTGCATCAGGAAGCCGGTGAGGGCGGCGGCGAACACGCTGAGCAGGACGGCGAGCCCGTCCATCACCTCGATGGCGGCGCAGACCCCGGCCCCGAAGGCGGTGACCACGCCGACGGTCCCGGCGAGGCCGTCCGCGTGGTCGAGCCCCCGGAAGGCGAGCGTGACGACGACGATCCCGGCCACGGCGAGCGCGCCCCCGGCCGGCCCCGTCTCGTCGTACGGCACCACGCAGGCCGCCGCCACCGCCGTACCGGCGGCGATCACCCGGCCGCGCAGCCGCCAGACGTCGGCCACCAGGCCGAGCAGTCCGACCGCCACGGCGGCCAGCAGCAGCCCGCCGACACCGTCACCCAGCGGGGCCACCCGGGTCCATTCACCCGTCCAGGCGACCAGCGAGGTGACGGTGACGACGGCGAGGCCGCCGAGCAGCGGCAGGGGGCGCTGCCGGCGTCGGTCGACGACCCCCGCCCGCAGGGCGGGCAGCCGGAACAGCGCCGCGAGGACGGCGGTGAGCAGCAGGGCGGCGGAGGCCGCGGCGATCCCGTAGAGCACGGCTCTAAGGTAGGGGTGAAAGTAGCAATTCGGGATGAATAACACGATCAGATTGCCCTCGGGGTGATCAGCGCGCCACCATGGGCGACCCTCAGCGACCCATATCACCCCGCGCTCCCCTGCATCGCGACGGAAGATAGGGGTAGTCTCAGAGGACTACATAAGTTACCGCTTAGTAATGTCGCTCGGTCAATTCGAGGCCGCCCTCAGGAGCCCCAATGCAACTCGCCGCGATCATCGTGTCGCTGGTCCTGATCGTGGTCGGCGTGGCACTGTTCGGCCGCGCCCTCCTCCAGATCTTCAACTTCATGCGTCTCGGCCAGCCCGTACCGGCCGGGACCAGGACCGACGAGCCCGTGCAGCGCACCGTCACGGTGGCCAAGGAGTTCCTCGGCCACACCCGGATGAACCGCTGGGGCATCGTGGGCGTGGCGCACTGGTTCGTGGCGGTGGGCTTCTTCTCCCTGCTGCTGACGATCGTCAACGCGATCGGCCAGCTCTTCAAGGCGGACTGGATTCTGCCGGTCATCGGCGACTGGGCGCCGTACAACATCTTCGTCGAATTCCTCGGCACGATGACCACGCTCGGCATCCTGGTGCTGATCGTGATCCGCCAGCTGAGCAAGCCGGACAAGCCGGGCCGCAAGTCCCGCTTCGCCGGCTCGAACTTCGGCCAGGCGTACTTCGTCGAGGCCGTCATCCTGATCGTCGGCGTCTGCATCTTCACGCTGCACGCCCTGGAGGGCGCCCAGCACCACGTCGACGGCTACGAGGCGTCGTTCTTCATCTCGTATCCGGTCGTCGCCTGGTTCAAGGGCATGAGCGTCGGCACGCTCCAGAACCTCACCTACTTCTTCGCCGCCCTGAAGATCGCGACCTCCTTCATCTGGATGATCACGGTCGCCCTGAAGACCGACATGGGCGTGGCCTGGCACCGCTTCCTGGCGTTCCCGAACATCTGGTTCAAGCGCAACGCCGACGGCGGCACCTCGCTCGGCGCGCTGCTGCCGATGACCTCGGGCGGCAAGGCGATCGACTTCACCGACCCCGGCGAGGACGACGTCTTCGGCGTCTCCCAGGTCGAGCAGTTCTCCTGGAAGGGCCTGCTGGACTTCTCCACCTGCACCGAGTGCGGCCGCTGCCAGTCGCAGTGCCCCGCCTGGAACACCGGCAAGCCGCTCTCCCCGAAGCTGCTGATCATGTCGCTGCGGGACAACGCGCACGCCAAGGCGCCCTACCTGCTGGCCGGCGGCGGCAAGACGATGGAGGGCGAGGAGAAGGCGTCCGAGGAGCAGCTGGCCCATGTCCCGGCCGCGGCCCTGGCCGAGGCCGAGCGCCCGCTGATCGGCACCGCCGAGGAGAACGGCGTCATCGACCCGGACGTGCTGTGGTCCTGCACCACCTGCGGCGCCTGCGTCGAGCAGTGCCCCGTCGACATCGAGCACGTCGACCACATCGTGGACATGCGCCGCTACCAGGTCATGATCGAGTCGGCCTTCCCCTCCGAGGCGGGCACGATGCTCAAGAACCTGGAGAAGAAGGGCAACCCCTGGGGCCTGGCCAAGAAGCAGCGCCTGGAGTGGACCAAGGAGGTCGACTTCGAGGTCCCGGTCGTCGGCAGGGACATCGAGGACCTCACCGAGGTCGAGTACCTGTACTGGGTCGGCTGCGCGGGCGCGCTGGAAGACCGCGCCAAGAAGACCACGAAGGCGTTCGCCGAACTCCTGCACATCGCGGGCGTCAAGTTCGCGATCATGGGCGGCGACGAGAAGTGCACCGGTGACTCCGCCCGCCGCCTGGGCAACGAGCCTCTGTTCCAGGAGCTCGGCATGGAGAACGTGATGGCCCTGAACACGGCGTTCGGCGAGGAGCTGGACGACGACGGCAAGGCCACCGCGGAGTCCCGCAAGCCCAAATCGGCGAAGAAGATCGTCGCCACCTGCCCGCACTGCCTCAACACGCTCGGCAACGAGTACCCGCAGCTCGGCGGCGACTACGAGGTCATCCACCACACCCAGCTGCTCCAGCACCTGGTGGACGAGGGCAAGCTGATCCCCATCACCCCGGTCGAGGGCATCATCACCTACCACGACCCGTGCTACCTGGGCCGCCACAACAAGATCTACACGCCCCCGCGCGAGATCATCGGCAAGGTCCCGGGCCTGCGCAACGAGGAGATGCACCGCCACAAGGAGCGCGGCTTCTGCTGCGGCGCCGGCGGCGCGCGGATGTGGATGGAGGAGCGCATCGGCAAGCGCATCAACAACGAGCGCGTGGACGAGGCCCTCTCCCTCAACCCCGACATCGTCTCCACGGCCTGCCCGTTCTGCCTCGTCATGCTGACCGACTCGGTCAACGGCAAGAAGAACGACGGCAAGGCCAAGGAGTCCATCCAGGTCGTGGACGTCGCCCAGCTCCTGCTGGACTCCGTGCGCACCCCGGTGGACCCGGCGGGCGAGACCGAGTCCGAGCCCGCCCCGGAGCCCGAACCGGTCAAGTGACGGCCCTGACGGCCCCCTGAGACCCGCCGACGCCCCCTGCTTCGCACAGGCAGGGGGCGTCGGCGTTCCTCAAGGACCGCGACCGCGCGGAGGGCATGGCGCCGGGCCTCGGCGGTGCCGACGAGGTCCGGCGCCCCGCGTCACGCGGTCTTCGGGGCCGCCTGCTGCACCACGTCGAAGGACCACAGGGTGGAGCCGGAGGCGGCCGGCTTGGGGCGGTCGCCCTCGGTGGCGCCGCCCTGGTGGGCGGCCTTCATCGGGCCCTCCATCCACGCCTGGAAGGACGCCTCGTCGCGCCAGCGGGTGTAGACGAGGTACTGGTCGGTGCCCTCGACCGGGCGCAGCAGCTCGAACCACTCGAAACCGTCGGAGTTCTCCACCGCGTGCGCCCGCGAGGCGAACCGCTTCTCCAGGACCTCCCGCTGCTCGGCGGGCACGGTCAGCACATTGATCTTCACTACGCTCATGCCTCCATCCTGCGCCACCCGTCCCGCTCCCGCCGCAGGGGCACCCGGTAACTCGCCACACGCCGCACACACTTACCGGCGTCCGCCGGGACTCCCGTACAGCCCTCGCCCGCCGGCCCGACCGGGGCACCGCGGTGCGGCTGCGTCTTCGCGGACCGAGCCGGACCGAGCCAGCCGGGCTGAGCCGGGCTGAGCCGGGCTGAGCCGGGCCGGGGCGGGCTGAGCCGGGCCGGGGCGGTTCAAACCCGGAACCATCCCTGGTGAAAGGGCTGACGGTCCCTTAGGGGATGTCACAGGTCGGCCGCAATGCCGGGCCCGGACCGCCGGGCCCGGCACGTGACCCTCCGGGACCAGGTACGTTCGATGACGTGGCTGGATTCAGGATCGGACGCGGGGGCCGGGACGACCGCACCCCCCAGGGACAGCAGGCGCCGCAGGGACCGTCGTACGGCCGCCCCGGCCCGTCGGACGGGCGACGCGGCCCGTCGTCGCGCGGGCGGCAGGGGCCCCAGGCGCCCGGGCAGGGCGCGGGACGGCCGTCGTACGGCTACCCGTCGCCGCAGCCGTCGCAGCCGCCGTACGGGCAACCGCCGCACGGCCGGCAGTCGTACGGCCAGCAGTCGTACGGGCAGCAGGGGTACCCGCAGCAGGGCCGGCCGTACGGCCACCAGGGCTCGGCGAACGACGGCCCGGAGTACTTCGACGACGGCTACGGGAGCGGCGCGCCGGACCCGTACGCGGCCAACAACCCGGGCCACACCCAGGCATTCTCGATCGACGAGGCCGCCGGCTACACCCAGGGCTCGACGTACCAGGCCGGCGCCGCCGCGCCCGCCCCGCCGGTGGGCCCGCCGCTGCACTGGAAGGAACTGCTGCGGGGGATCGTCCTGTCCCCCGACCCGACGTTCCTGCGCATGCGGGACTACACGATGTGGGGCCCGGCCCTGATCGTGACGTTCCTCTACGGCCTGCTCGCCGTCTTCGGCTTCGACGACGCCCGCAAGGAGGCCATCGGCGCCACGCTGTCCAACGCGGTGCCGATCGTGCTGATCACCGCCGTCGTGATGGTGTTCGGCCTGTTCATCCTCGGCGTGGTCACCCACACCCTGGCCCGCCAGCTCGGCGGCGACGGCGCCTGGCAGCCCACGGTGGGCCTGTCCATGCTGATCACGGCGCTCACGGACGCGCCCCGGCTGATCTTCGCCATGTTCTTCGGCGGTGACGCGGGCTTCGTCCAGATACTCGGCTGGGCCACCTGGCTCGCCGCGGGCGCGCTGCTCACCATGATGGTCTCCCGCTCCCACGACCTGCCCTGGCCGAAGGCGCTGGGCGCGTCGGCGATCCAGCTGATCGCGCTGCTGTCGATCGTGAAGCTGGGGACGTTCTAGACCGTCGGACATGAGAGAAGGGCCCCCGGCGCGGTCTCCGCCGCCGGGGGCCCTTTCCCGTGTCCTTGTGCTGCCGCTGTCCCTCAGGCGTCGAGCACCTGGTCGTCCCGCTTCACGACGGGCGGCTCCACGCTCCACGGGAAGTTGATCCAGTCGTCGGTGCGCTTCCAGACGTACTCGCACTTGACGAGGGAGTGGGACTTCTCATAGATCACCGCGGAGCGCACCTCGGCGACGGTGTCGAGGCAGAAGTCGCGGACCAGCTTCAGCGTCTTGCCGGTGTCGGCGACGTCGTCGGTGATCAGGACCTTCTTGTCGGAGAAGTCGATCACGTTCGGGACGGGCGCGAGCATGACCGGCATTTCGAGGGTCGTGCCCACGCCGGTGTAGAACTCGACGTTCACCAGGTGGATGTTCTTGCAGTCGAGGGCGTAGGCGAGCCCGCCGGCCACGAACACACCGCCGCGGGCGATGCTCAGGACGATGTCCGGCTCGTAGCCGTCGTCCGCGATGGTCCCCGCCAGCTCGCGGACGGCGCCGCCGAACCTCTCGTAGGTCAGGTTCTCCCGCACGTCGCTCATGTTCCGGCTGCCCTCACACCTGGGTCCGATGGAAATTGACATAGGACCGCGAGGCGGTCGGCCCACGCTGGCCCTGGTACCGCGAGCCGTAGCGCTCACTGCCGTACGGGAACTCCGCGGGCGAGGACAGCCGGAACAGGCACAGCTGGCCGATCTTCATCCCCGGCCAGAGCTTGATGGGCAGGGTGGCGAGGTTCGACAGCTCCAGGGTGACGTGACCGCTGAAGCCCGGGTCGATGAACCCGGCGGTGGAGTGGGTGACCAGACCGAGCCGGCCCAGCGAGCTCTTGCCCTCGAGCCGCGAGGCGAGGTCGTCGGGCAGCGAGATGACCTCGTACGTCGACGCGAGCACGAACTCACCGGGGTGCAGGATGAACGGCTCGTCGCCCTCCGGCTCCACCAGCCGCGTCAGGTCGGGCTGCTCGACGGAGGGGTCGATGTGCGGGTACCGGTGGTTCTCGAACACCCGGAAATAGCGGTCCAGCCGAACATCGACGCTCGACGGCTGCACCATGGATTCGTCAAAGGGATCGATCCGCACTCGCCCGGCGTCGATCTCGGCCCGGATGTCCTTGTCTGAGAGAAGCACGTAGCGAGGATACGCAAGGCGCGCGGAGCCATGACAATCGTGACGACTCCGCGCGCCCGTGGTGACGCCGCGGCTACCCCGCGTGCGTAGTGACCTTGGCGCCTACCCCCTGCTTCCGCGGGGCGACCGGTACGACGCTGCGCAGCCGCGCGCATCGCGGGCACCGCATGAGCCGACCGGGGCCGAGCCGCTCGGCCTGCTGCATCGGGAACGAAGCGGCGCTGAAGACGTGCCCATCGGCACAGCGGACGACGGTGTGTTCCATCAAGTCCCTTAAGTCCCTTCCCCAAGAGCCTCGTCGGGCTGACCAACCCGACGACAAACGGCACATTACGGGATCAAAGAGACGACCCTCCAGGCGGCACTCCGGTCTCGCCCGGTGCCTCTCCCAGTACCCCAACCGTACGCCTCAACTCCCCCCGCCCGCAGCCGGATCCCCGCCCTGAAACACGCTCAGGCCCCCGGGCCGTGAGCACCGGGAGCCTGCGATGAGGTACAGTGAGCGAACGTCGGACAGGGACCGTTCTCGGAAGCTTTGTCCGTACTTACGCGGGTGTAGTTTAATGGTAGAACATCAGCTTCCCAAGCTGAGAGCGCGAGTTCGATTCTCGTCACCCGCTCCATGTGAAACCCCCAGGCCAGAGGCCCGGGGGTTTTTTGTTGTCTAGTCCAATTGGGGCGTGGCGTGCCCTATGTCGAGGTCAAGTGGCCAATTCAGGGGTACTCAGGCGCCACTTCAAGCGACTAACCCTCTGGCGTCTCGAATGACGAGACGCCATTTGTATGACCTGCGCCACTACGGCGCGGACGCCTGCGAAGTCGCTCCTGCGAAGCTGCCACTTCACGTCGCGCGGAGGCGTCACGATCAACTGCCCGGGCGACCTTTCGCCGACTCGCTCTCGCGAGGCCCGCCATCTCTTCCGCGCCCCGTTGTCAGTGGTGGTCTTTAGGCTTCTTGATGTCAGTGACGACAGGAGGCGGCGCATGGCCGGGTTCGAGATCAATAGGCGCGCCATCGAGAAGATGCAGCGAGACATCGCGAAGGAATTCGAGCACGCGGCCCGTAAGCACCCCATCCGTGTCCCCGTCCAGGTGGACGCTCCAGAGGTCCCGGCCACTTCATCTGCGGCTGCCGGCATCGAGAAGGACCCGCACCTTTCACGCCTGCTGGTGTGGCTCGACGATCTAGCCGCCCTTCAGCCAGGAGTGGCTGGTGACGTCTCCACGTACGTCGATTCCGAAGGGCTTCCCGCCTCCGAGGCCAAGACCATGGCGCTGCAGTTGGAGCGGCAGGGACTCGTCCAGATCTCCCCGGACCTCTCCGGCAATGACACCCAGGTCTTCCTCACTGACGATGGCTCGCTGGTCGCTCGACGGTTGAGGACCTTGCAGACCGACTCGGTCGCACGCTTCATCCACGCCTGCGACGCCTTGCTGTGCTGGCTGTTCCAGACGGGGCGGGGTCGTAACCCCGTTGAGGTGATGGCCTTTGTGGAGGTACCAGGTTCGTACTTCGCGGGTGACTCCCTGTCCGTGGACGAGATCCTCGGCGCGCTGGAGCACCTCAACCAGAGAGGGCTCATCCGCCGCGCGCCCGAGGACCCTAGCGCCACAAGTTCGATCAAGGCCGAAGTCACCGACTCGGGCACCGACTGCGTACTGTCCGGAGGAACCGTGAGCGACTACCTGAGCCGCCAGCAGCGCGCTGGCGACACCTACACCTTCAACAACTCCTCTGGCATCGTTGCCGGGTCCCAGCAGAACGTGGTGCAGAACAACTCCATCGGCTTCGACGCTTCCGCGCTAGCCGAGTTCGCCGCCCTGGTACGGCAGTTCGCTCCGGCGCTCGGAGCCCCGCCGGAACAGCAGGACGCCCTGATCCAGGACGTCGAGGTGCTGGAGGAAGCCACGTCTGTCGAGCAGCCGGAGCCCGGACGGATCAGGGCCGCTTATCTGCGCGTGCAGGAGGCTCTGAGTGCGATCACGATTACGACGGCCGGCCTCACCATGTTGGCGCAGCAGGGACAGACGGCATACCAAGCGGTGTTCGGCGGCTGACCAGCACCGCACGGGCTCCGACGACCAATCGCTCGGAGCCTCGGTCCGCTACGCGTAAACCGCGTCCGGCAGCACCTTCCGAAGTGCGCTGCCTACGGCGGGCCCGGCCTCTGATACCTGATGGAGATCAGCACTTCTCAGGTAGCGATAGCTCTGCGGCGGATGGAAGGTCCCCGCAGCGCGCAGTGCACTGAGGGGCACCGGCTCGTCGAAAGGCAGGGGGTCCTCCAGGGTCAGACCGCTCGCCTGGGTGGCGCCGTCCATATAGGCGTCGTACTCGCGTCGAGTGATCCCTGTCTGGGCACGATGCGCCGACCACACCTCCTTGGGGGAGCCCACATGGACCGAGGCGATGCGCGCCATGCCCACCAGAGCCATGGTGGGCGCGGTCGCGTACAGCAGAACCGGGGTTCCGGGCGGCGCGGCGACGCGCTGGCGGCGGACCTCCACCGTCTTGCTGCCGGCCAGGATCGCGGTGGCGAAGCGCGGGTGGACGGACAGCAGCATCGCGCGTTCCGGATCGTTCACGTCGTTCGGTGCCCCTCTTGATAGACCGCCTGGAACAGCTCGTTACTGATCTTCGACAGGGAGATCAGCGACAACGGTAGTCCCAGGTCCTTCGCCAAGGAGGTCAATCGCCGCAGCGTCACCGGCTTCGGGAAGATCTCGGTGTCCGAGAACCTCAGTGCCATGGCTCGGCCGGAGGCGTCGGCAGCTTCTTGAACCTCAGCCCGACCATATACGCCTAGGTGTTCGAATTTAGAGAAGAGGGTGCCCGGTGTGTCGATGAGCACCTCGTCGAGTCGCGAACTGCCCACCACTATCTGGCCTTCGCCCGGAGAGTTGCCCTCGCTGACGTACCAGAGCAGGCGAGCCGGAACGCTCTCTCCGCGGCGGCCCGAGGAGCGGTAATAGACGTGCTCTCTGCTGATGCCCAGGACGTCACTGCGCGGAATGAGCATGGCGGGCACGTTGAACAGCTCGGTCGACCAGCGCGGCTTGATCGGCACGAGGAAGGACGGCAGCTTCGAGTCGATGACCTTCGCCGGCCACCACGCACGCTCCACCACGGCTGCTACCTCGGCGGGCATGCCGGGGTGGAGCGTGGTCGTATCGACGGTCAGCACGCGGGCGAGGCCGCCGGCCACAGCCTCCACCTCGGCTGCCGTCCCGCACACATTCACGAGGAGTGCGACGAGCCTGCCGTCATGCTCGAAGAACCCGTCGTCGCCGGCCGCGGACCTGGCAGCCTCGGAGGGATGCGGATCACTGATGCGGATGATTTCCGCACCGCAGTCCCGGCCGAGCCGCTTGATCAGGAAGAGCAGCTGCCGAGCAAGAGTCTGTTCCAGTGGGTGGCCGGCCGTGCGGAGGACGGGGACGACAAGGGTTCGTCCGTCCAGTGCCCATGCGTAGAGAGCGACCGGGCGGCCCTGACCATCCCGGAGCAGCTCGCGGCGCCAGGCGACCGTGCCTCCGTTCAGCGACCGCAGCCGCTCGGCGAAGGCCGATCCGTCGTCCCCACCCGATTGGTGGAAGAACGCGACGAGTTCGTCCTCCGCACCTGGTGCTACCTCTCCCGACCGGAACTCCGTCCCCATCAGATCTGCCGGACGGTACACCTGGGCCTGCCGCAACTCGTCCACGTGCAGCGTCACGGTCGAAGGTGAGACGACCCGGACGCGGGCGACCTCCCAGGCCACGTCGCCCAGACGGGACAGCAGTGGGTCACGGGTCGCCAGTACCTGCAGACCGGCGCACGACGTCTCGGCCACATACCGCAAGCGGGACCGAAGCTCAGTGTCGTCGGTCAGGTCGGGCATGGCCTGCGTAGCCGCTTGGAGAAGTTCGCGGCTTCGCTCGTCCACGGCCGCCAAGTCCGGGGAGAGCTTGCGCAGGCCGGTCAGCGCAGCCCGCTGATGCTGGCGTTCTGCCGTGTCCGGGAGGTCCCGGATCTCATGGACCAGCTGGGGGGTGTAGGCGAGCTCGACGAGGTCCGCCATCCAGCCGGCTTCCAGCGCGCGGGACTCCTCCGCGTCGGCCGTGTCAGCGAGGCCGCGCAGATCGGCGAAGACTCCGTGGTCGACCGTGACCACCAGGAGCGCGTCGCTCTCCATCTCCGTGAACAGGTCCGGATGGCCGAGGTCCAACCACCAGCCGTCCAGGATTTCGCCGTCACGGCCGCGGCCTCGCACCTCGCCATCCGGGACGAAGCCGAGACTCCGCCACATCCCGCTCAGGTTGTAGTCCCGTCGGCACTTGGCCTTGATCCCGAGCCGCTGTGGGTACCGCTCTTTGATGCCCTCCACCAGCCGGCGGGCGATTCCCCGGCCGCGCTGTTCCTCCGCCACACACAGGTGTGCGAGCCGGATACGCGCGCTCCTCTTCGGCAGCCCGAACAGCGCGTATCCGAGCACCTCGTCCCCTTCGACCGCGGCCAGAAGGCCGCCGTCCTCCGCGGCCTTCCGGTAAGCGGGAGGTGTGAGAAGCCCCAGCGTCTTCGTGTAGCGATCACCCAGGGCTATGACCTTGTCGATCAGCTCGTCCTGCACGGGCGAAACAGACACTAACTTGATCGCCATCGCTCCCCCTCCAGTTGGGCCGTACACCGCCGACCACAACTCCCCTGTCATCACATACAGGAGAAGCTGATCTCATTCAGGGCCGTCCCTCAAGGGGGCACAAGGGGCGCACGGTGCTCCGGAGACTGTCGGAAACGCCGCTACGCCTCCTTGGCTCCCGCCTGCCCGGTAGCTGCCTCACTCAGCTGATGCCGCACCTCGGCATCGATCCCCTGAGCGAGCCTGCGCTGGTGCTTCGCCGTCGAGTGCTGGTAGATCAACTGGGCCCGCTCCGAGGACTGGCCGGCGCGGACCATGAGGTCCTTCAGCTTTGCACCGGTGTCCGCGGCGAGGGTGTTGCCGGTATGGCGAAGGTCGTAGAAGCGGAAGGTGTCCGGCATGCCGACCTTCCTCCTGGCCTTGCGCCACTTGCGGCCGAAGGTCGACCGGCGGAACGGCGCCCCCTTCTCTCCCACGAAGAGGAGGCCGTCCGGCTCCTTCTCCGCAAACCATCGGAGGTGTCGGCGCAGCTCCGGCAGCACGAAGTCCGGCAGGTAGACGGTTCGCTTGCCCGCGCGCGACTTGGGATCCCCAGTCACCCGTCTGCCGTTCGTCAGCTCCGGGGACGCGTGTGTGATCCGCAGAGAGCACTCGTCGAGATCGACACTGTGCCGGCGCAGTTCGGCCAGTTCCTCGGGGCGGAGTGAGGCGAAGGCGCCGAGAAGGACCATCAGCCGCCAACGCGGGCCCATCGCATCGGCGAGGTCGAAGACCTGCTCCACGGTAGCGGTCGGGCGCTCGTCGGCTTCCTCCTTGCCGGCCCCCTTGATGCGGCAGGGGTTGCTGCGCAGAAGGTCGTCGTCGACGGCCGTCTGCAGGATCGCCTTCAGCAGCCGGTACGACTTGGCCACCGTGGTGGCACCCGTCGCCTTGAGCCGCTCGGCTCGCCAGGTACGCACCGAGGGCGGTGTGATCTCGTCCAAGTCCTTGCCGCCGAACGTCGGCAGGATGTGCAGCCGTAGCAGACCGCTGTAGCGGTCGACGGTGGTGGGCGCAAGCCCGCGCTCCTCCAGCCACCGCAGGGCGTAGTTCTCGAAATTGACGGCACCGGCGTCCGGGTCCCGCCAGTGATTGCGCTCGATGTCGGCGCGGACCAGGTTGAGCCAGTCCTGGGCTTCGGTCTTCGAGTCGAACGTCTCGGGAGCCTTGTGGCGTTGTCCGGCCGGCCCCAGGTAACGGGCCTGCCACCGGCCCGACGGCAGTTGGCGCACCGTGCCGAATTCGCGTCGGCGCTGTGTCCTGCGTCGTGCCATCAGGCTGCCCTCCCATAACGCATGCGGGTACGGCGGAGCGGCTCGACCGTGCGCGCCTCGACGTACTCTGCGACGGCGCTCTCCGGGATGCGTACTGGGCATCCGAGTTTCACGTAGCGGATACGGCGCTCGGCGATGAGGCGGCGGATGAAGCGCTCGCCTGTGCCGAGCATTTCGCCGGCCTCGGCAACCGTCAGGAGGCGGTCAGCCATTCGCGGTCGCCTCCTTCGGGGCATCGCAGGAGCAGGCAAAGGCAGGGGGTATTGCGGGGCGGCGCAAGGGCGGTCGGGTCCTTTGCTCGTAGAGTCCGTTCGGATCGGCAGCACGCGGCCCTATTCGGCGGGGATCCCTTGGAGGAGGGCCAGGGGCGACACGCCGAGTGCCTGGGCGAGGGCAACGAGGTCGTCGACGTCGCAGCGGCGCTGGGCCCGTTCGATGCGGGACAGCATCGTGTTGGACATCGGGCGGCCGAGGGACGTGACTCGGTTGGCGAGCTCGCGCTGGGCGAGGCCGCGTTCGGCGCGGAGGATTTCGATGGTGCGGGCGGTCCGCATTCCTGCAGAACCGATTTCCAGAGACCGTGCTGCCATGGCTCCGTTGTAACTTGCATTCGCCGGTTTGGTTAACCGGCGATCGTCGGCTATGTTGCGCCCGACGTGCGTAGGTGCGCTTCCCCCTGAGCTGCTCTCAGGGTCCGTCAGGCGATGACGACGCCAGCCTGATAAGGCACTGCGACGTGGGGTGTTGTGTTGTAGCTTGCGCTTCCGCAGGGGTCAACGGTTTCCCGATGTGATCCTTCTGGCTCCGTCTGCGGCACAACTTTTTGGTCAACCGCCGCTTCCGGTCTATCGTTTTAGTAATTCCGCGCAGGACGTGTTCGCCGTCAGCTGTCTGATTCCCCGGAGGAATTGCTGGACTTGCACGGCGTCGGTGTGGCTGTCTTGGCGATGCGATGCCACCAGCCTCCACTTGCGCCTTCCGGCCCGAGGCTGGGCGCCACGCCTACTCGCGTATCGCCCGCTCAGGGCGCTCGCGCCTGCCCCCTCGACCTTGGAGCCGCCTCCCCATGAGCTACGACGCCCGCGAATGGGTGTGGGATCACAGCCGCAGCAAGGGCACCGCCCGCATGGTCCTCGCCCTGATCGCCGACCGGTGCTGCGACCGGCGCTGCATCGCGTACGCGTCCGTGCCCGCCCTCATGAAACGCGCCAACGCCTCCCGTACCGCCGTACGTGACGCCCTGGCCAAGCTGGTCGCCGATGGCGAATTGGTGCAGCTCGTCGGTCGCAAAGGGCCTCGGGGAGAGACGTACTACCACCTCCCGGCCGCCGCCCGGTTTCTTTCGGAACGGGCCGCCCAGGGGGAACAGAATCCGACTCTGCTGGGGGATCAGAATGCGACCCCTGGGGTGCCGGCATCTGACCCTGCCGACCTATTCGAAAGGGGACCGGAATCCGGCCCCGGGGAACGGAATTCAACCCCGGGGGTGTACGGATCCCGACCCGTCGGAGGCACGGATTCCGGCCCCCAGAACAGTAGTGAACCGAAGGTGAACGGTAAGAGCAGCAGCTCTGCCCAGCTCATCGCCGCCACCGACTGGCAGATCGACGAAGCCACCCGGGCCTGGCTACAGCACCACGGTCACATCGACCGGCTCGGCGAACATGCCCTACAAACGGCCGACGCGAAGTGGCGCTCGTACCGGGCAGCGTGGGTGCCTCGCACCGCCGCCGCATGGGCTGCCGACTGGCGCGCGTGGATCGCCCGCGAGCACTCCCCCGCAGCCAGCCGCCCGAATCTCTACGCCCTGCCCGGCGGCGGCCCCACCCCAGCGACCGGCATGACCCGCGCTGAGGCCCACACCGCCGCCTTGCTCGCCGCCCTCGACGAACCGACCGGAACGGAGTAACCCGCCCTTGGACGTGAAATCGCCGCCATCCTCGCCTACATCGGCCGCCTCGACCCCCGGACCGCCCGAACCGGCACCGGTGAGGCCCGCGACCAGATCGCCCAGTGGCACGAGCTGCTCCACGACGTACCGCTCGCCACCGACCACGGCTGGGACGTCCGCCGCGTGGTACGGACGCACGTTCTCGACTCTCCCTATCCGATCCTGCCCGTGGACATCGCCCGAGCCTGGCGTGCCCACCGGCGTGACCGCCTCGACCGGCACACCGACCCCACACCGGCCGCCGACCCCGACGACCCCGACGCCTGACGAGCCGAACTGGTCGGCACCCGACACGCCGTCGCCGTCGGGCAGACCGCACCCGCGACATACCGGCAGATCACCAGGACCGACAAACGTCCGGACATCGAGACACGCCTGCGCGCCAACGGATCGTGCCTCCCGCCGGCCGTCCGAGCCGAGCTGGCCCGTTACCGGCCAACCCGTGCGGCACGCGAGGCCGCTGTCGCCGAAGGGCGTCCCGACGTGCTCAGCGTCCCCTGCGGGTGGTGCCAGGCTCGCGTGGGCGAGCCGTGCCGCCAGCGGCGCCTGGACCTCGGCGGCACCGCCCGAGGCAATGCCGTCCGCGCCACTCCGCACCCCTCGCGTGTGGACCTCGCCGCTGCCCGGATGAACCAGCGGCAGGTGACGTGACCCACCCCGCCGTCGCACGGCCCATTACAGCCGCTGACCGCCGGAGACAAGGAGTACTCCTGCCCGCAGACCATCCCGCCGGAATCCCTGCGCCGGTGTCCGCCTCCAAAGCGCAGCGCATCACGATCGTCGCGGGCGCTGCCCTGGTCGCTGCCGTCGCCATGACCGCGAGCGCCGACACCCTGGCCGACCTCGGTCGCTCGGTGGGCTGGGGTCACAGACTTGCGTGGTCCCTTCCCGTCAGCATCGACGTCCTGGCCCTGGTCGCCGGCCTCGCCTGGCTCGCGGCAGGCGCCAGCCGAAACTTGGGGCGCGCCCTGACCCTTATCACCGTGGGGGTGTCCGTCCTCCTCAACGCGGTCGGGCACCTGGTGTCGACCGGGCACCTCACGACCGGTCCCCTCCTGGTGATCGCAGTGTCCGCCGTCCCGCCTCTCGCTGCGGCCCTTGCCGTCCACCTCGGCGCCGCAGTCAACGCTGACCGGGCCGCGCCCTCTGCCGAGAGCACCCCGCTGCTCCGGACCACAAAGGGGACCGCAGACCAGCGACCTTGTGACGACAACACCTGCGGACCAGCGGATCAGACTGGTCCGGGCCGCAGGAAGCCCGCCCCCGCGGACCATGCCTTGGAGGCTCCGGACCAGCGGACCGAGCCAGCCCCGGATCGCCCGGAGCAGGCGGCTATTTGTGGTCCGCAGGAGGCCGCTCCCCAGCTGCGGACCAGCAAAGCCGCAGGCCAAGCCTCCGCCGAGTCCTCGCAGCCCACGGACCACCAGCTGGCCGTACAGGCTGAAGGACCAGCCGACACGTCTGATCCCGCCCAGCCGGTACAAGGTGCACCTACGGATCAAATACCGGCTCGGGACCACCCGCTGATCACGGACCACGCCGGGCGGGCCACCGACAAGGCGGCCGTATCCCTCTCCGCGGACCACGCCGCTCCGCCTCCAGACCAGCGGGCTGATCCAGCTCTGCGCCCTGGGGACCGCTCTGCTGGCCACCAGGAGATCCCGCAAGGGGTGATTGAGGTCGCCCGTCAGGCCGCCCTCGCCGAAGGGCGCATGACCCGCCGGGCCATACGCCCGCACCTGCGCGAACACGGCGTCAAGGTCAGCAATGAGCTGTTCAGTGACCTCCAGGCCCGGCTCCACGCCGATCCCACGCTCGCGCACCTGCCCCGGACGACGAAGAAGACCCGATGAGGAGCCGGATGGCACCGCCTCCGCGCCACGAGGACCACATGACGAAGACCGTGCCAAGCCCTTTCCCCGCTTCCGCCGAGGTGAAATCCACCTCGGATGCGGGCGGAGCAAGTTGGAGGTCCGGACACTCCCCCGCAGGGGGAGCGCCCGAACCCGACCCCGCCCCGGGGGTGGCGGGGTCCGTCCGGCACCAGGGGGCGCCGGACGGGAAGGCTGCGACCGAGGGCGGACAGCAGCCAGGCAAGGCCAGGAAGGGGAAGTCGCGTCCGCGTGACAAGAAGCAGCGCCCCGCTCACAGCGTCCGCCTCAATGAACAAGAACTCGCCATCATCCAGTCCGGCGCCGACCACGTCGGCATGAGCGTGGCCGGGTTCCTGGCCCACTCCGCCCTGGCCGCTGCCCGCGACCAGGCCCGCACCGCAGCGGCCATCGCCACCGAGCGGGACATCCTGACTGCCCTCTTCGGTGTGCGCCGTCAGCTCGGCTGGGCGGGCAGCAACGTCAACCAGGCCGTCAAAGCACTCAACTCCGGTGCCGACGCACCGCACTTCGCCGCTGCCCTCTCCGACCTGCAGCGTGCCGCGCAGGCCGTCCAACGGGCAGCCGACAGGATCACCAACAGGCAGGAGGGCGAAGCGGCTTGATCCCCCGGATCCACCAGCAGGGCAGCAACACCCTCGGGCTCCTGCACTACCTGTACGGCAAGGGCACCCACGAGGAGCACATCGACCCGCACCTGGTCGCCTCCTTCGACGGCATGGCCCCCGACCCCGGACGCGACCCCTCGGCGACGAAGAGGGACCTCCAGCACCTCCTCGATCAAACGCTGTCGCTGCTCGACGCGGGCCGGCGTCCCGACAAGCACGTCTGGCACTGCTCGGTGCGCGCCGCTCCAGGCGACCCGATTCTGCCCGACGAGCAGTGGGGCGACATCGCCCGCCGTATGGTCGCCGCCACTGGTATCGACCCTGGCGACGGGGCCGGCTGCCGCTGGGCGGCCGTCCGGCACGCCGACGACCACATCCACATCATCGCCACCCTCATCCGGGAGGACGGCCGCCGCCCCGACCACCACCGCTCCGGCAAACGCGCGCAGGCCGAGTGCCGGCTGATCGAAAAGGAACTCGGCCTGCACCAGGTCGCGCCCGGGGACGGCACCGCCGCCAAGCGGGCCACCAGCGCGGAGCGGCACAAGGCCGAACGCGAGGGGCGGGAGCGTCCGGCGCGCGAGGAGCTGCGGGAGACCGTGCGGCGGGCGGTGGCCGACACGACGGGCGAGGAGGAGTTCTTCGACCGGTTGGCCGCCGCCGGTCTGCTGATCCGCAAGCGCGTCGCGCCCTCCGGGGACCTGCTCGGCTACAAGGTCGCGCTGCCCGACGACCGCAACGGTGAGAAGGAGCCGGTGTTTTACGCGGGCTCCACGCTCGCACCCGATCTGTCCCTGCCCCGCATCCGCGAACGCTGGACGCTGCCCGCGGAGGCTGCCGCCTCGGCGGATGGATCCGGGCCGGAGCAGCCGGCCCTGCCGGACGTGACCGGTCCCGCGTTCGCGCGGCGCCGGGCCTCCGCCGCCGCCTGGCAGGCGCTACTGATCATCGACCAAGGCGACGACGGAGCGGCAGCGGCCCAGATCGCTGCGGCGGGTGAGGTCCTGGACGCGCTGGCCAAGACCTCCGCCGCCCACACCCGCGCTGAACTCCGGGAGGCGGCGTTCGTGTTCGAGCGGGCCAGCCGCTCCCGTGTGAAGGCCGAGCGCGGACACGACCGCGCCCTGCGCCAGGCCGCCCGCGATCTCGTCCACAGCGGACCCGCTCTGGGCCGCGGTGAGGACGGCGCCACCACCGCCATGCTCATCGACATGGCCCTCTTCCTCGCCATCGCCGCAGCGAACTGGCACGCCAAGAAGCACCACGCCCAGCAGGCCGCAGCAGCCCAGCAGGCGGCCGAACACCTACACGCCGCCTACCAAGCCGCCGCAGACCAGCCCATGGCCGCCCTCCGCCAGCGAGGCCAACGCCTGGCCCCGCGTGTTCGCCAGCGGCAAGCCAACCTCCTGCACGAAGTGCTACCGGACCTGGCCGCACAGGTCCAGGCGGAACCCGGCTGGCCCGCCCTGGTCGCCACCCTCGACGACGCCCGCAGAGCCGGCCACGACCCGGCAGCCCTGCTGGCTGACGCCGCCCGGCGGCGCGAGCTCGACACCGCGACCTCGATCAGCGATGTCCTCGTCTGGCGCCTGCGCCGCAGCGCCCACCTGCCCGCCGCCCCGGAAAACCCCCAGGACACGACCATCCGAGATAAGCACCGCGCCCCCTCCCCGGCGCCCACCGCACAACCCGCGAGCGGGGCAGCGAACGGCACCGTCCGTCGGCGCTGATCAGGCTTCGGCTGGATCCTCCTGTGGTTCAGCCTGCTCAGGGACGGTCGCCGTGTGAATACAGCGGACCATGGCTCCCGTGTCCGTCTCGCGCAGCCCCTGGTGGTCACACTGGGGGCAGGCGCTGATCACGGAGCGGTCCCGCACTCGCTTGACCTCAGCGTTCAACTGCCTGAGCACTGCCAGCGCAGGCGGCTGTTGGTGCCAGCGCGGCGGGTCGTACTCCGGGATGGCATGGTGGACCTCGATCGCGGTGTCGATCTTGTTGTTGAGGATGGTGACCGCACCAGAGGACGCCTCGGGCGGGCCCATGTGCGCGTTGCGCTCTTTCCAAGCCGCCGCCGAGTCCGCTGCCCGCCAGGCGAAGCAGATCATCTGGCCCGACGTGTATCCCGCCGCGAATCCCTTCCTGACGATGTCGGCCAGTTCCTGGCGCCGGCCTTCAGGCACGGCGGGGTAGTCGTACTTCTTGGTCAGAAGCCCATCGAGGTAGGAGATGACGTTGATGATCTCCATGCGGTCGACGAGCTCGGCCAGTGCCTGACGGTCGTCGTGAGCTTCCTGGCCGGGAGCGGTCATGAAGTGTGCCCTGACAGCCCGCGCGTTGGCTATGGACGTCGGGCTTCCGCCTACCAGGCGCCACTTCACCTCCGGGCCGAAGAAGCGGAGTTCTCCGTCCTCCTCGGAGACGTCGAATGCCTTCCTCGGCGTCTCCGAGGCGATGGCGACCAGGTGGGCGCGGTACAAATCGAGAAGGGCCTCCGTGTCCCTTTCTGTGTCGCCTGTCCATCCGAGCGAGCCCAGGTCGGCCACGCTGGGCAGGGGATTGCCAGGGTTGCAGGCGGCGTGATTGACCAGGACCAGGTACAGGGCGAGAGCAGTCGGACGGCCGTAGGGCAGACGGCTCGTTGATCCGTCCTTCGCCTCTTCGTCGGCGAGGGCCTCGGCGATGGTCCGCGCCTCTTCCTCGGCCTTCAGCTTCTCCCGTTCCTTCTCGGCGCGCGCCGCCTGCAGTCTCCGCTCGCGCTCACGTTCCTCGTCCTGCCGCTGGACGTCGCTGCACTCTGGACAGAGGTACCTGTCGTTGAGCCGGTCCAAGTACTTGCCGCCGACCTTGACGGCCCACGACCGGTTGCTGACTCGGATGGGTTCATCACAGTTCCGGCAGAGCGACTTGAGCAGAACGGCGTGGGAGACGGACGTGGCCGTCGCTGCAACCCATTGCTGGTCGCCAATGCTCCCTACCGTGCGGGCCCAGGTGCCTTCCTCGGTGATCTCCCAGTACTGGGCGGCAACTTCCTGTGCCTGCTTGGGACAGTCGGCCTTGATGACGGCGCGGATGCGCGGCTCGCCGGGTGGGAACTCGATGATCAGCGGGGATGGGGCAGTCAGCTTCTTCTGTGCCTGTTCCCGCTGGCGACGGCGTTGGCGCTTACCCATGCGACTCACTCTGACTCATGTCATCAGATGATCTCTCATGCCGGACACGCCGGTGGTCGTTTTCGGAAGTACGAAAGGGTGATTGGGCGGCTTGCAAAGTGACGCACTGGTGGCGACGCGCTTGAACGACCTCCGCCAGTGGCATGCGTACATCCCGCAGCTTGGAGCACGGCCAGGGAACGTATCAGTTGGGCCGTAGTCGTCGGACGAAGTGCAAGGCTTGGCGGCATCCGCGTACTCGGTGCGCGGTAGCGTCTCTGTGAGGCCGAAGGAGAGGGAGCACTCAGCATGCCGCAGCCCATGGATACCACGGACCGTCAAGCCGAGCATGGGCTCATCCTCGACTTCGCCGGGGTGTTGACCGCTGACCCGCGTTCCGTGCACCGCGCTTGGTGCGAGTCGGAAGGGCTTCCCCCAGAAGCATGGCGTGCCACTCTCAACGACCACCCTGAAGGCCGGCGGTTGTATGCGGCGCTGGAAGTCGGTGAGATCGACCAGACGGAGTGGAACAGGCGTACTGCGGCTCTTCTCGGTGCGCATGTCGCACCAGACAACCTGATGGGGCGCGCCTGGGCCGCAGTGCCCCCAGCTCGGCGCATGGCCGCGCTTGCACGAGCTGCCAAGAGCGTGGGGTACCGTCTCGCTCTCCTGTCGAACAGCTTCGGCACACACCCCTTCAACCCGTACGCGCAGGCAGGGATTTGGGAACTGTTCGATGTGCACGTCATCTCCGAGCAGGTCCGCATCGCGAAGCCCGACCCTGCCATCTATGAGCTGACGTTGGAACGTCTCGGGCTACCTGCCCAGGCATGCGTGTTCGTCGACGACCACCCTCGCAACCTGCCACCTGCCGAAGCCCTGGGCATCACTACCGTCCTTGCGAGGGATGAGGCCGCAACGGTGGCCGAGCTTGAGGCATTGTTCGGAGTGAGCGCCACGCTTTCCGTCTAGCGGCGACTTCCCGCCAACTCACTGTGCCGACGGTACTGATGGGTGTTGCCGATCGTAAAGGAGTGGGTACGGTCCGTGCCTGGCCGGTCGGGGAGGAGTTGCTGCCATGCAGTGGTCCGAGTACAGCACCGCTGAACGCATCAAGAGGCTGCGCGGCCCGATGACACAGGAGCAGTTGGCAGAAGCTGCCGACGTTTCCGTGGGTGTCGTGCGGAAGCTGGAACGGGGCGGCACCGCTTCCCTTCCTTCGCTGCTGTCCATCGCCTCCGCCCTCGGGACGGACATCGCCGTCCTTCTCGGCCAGCAAGCGCCCCGTCGCGCCATGGACCGAGACGAGCGCGCAGCACTGCGCGCGCTGTCTGCCGCCACGCACGACGCCGCGATCGGCATTCCCACCGACAGTGAGCCGGGCACCGTGGAGGAGCTGCGTGCTGTCGTTCGGCGTGCTGATGCGGCCTACTGGGCGGGTCGTTACACGGAACTCGGTGCGCTGCTCGGCGCCTTGCTGCCCGAAGCCCGCGCTCGGTACGACGCTGCGGACACTGGTGAGCGGGAGGCCGCGGCCGGCGTCCTGGCCGATGTCTTCCAGACTGCCGGGATGGCTGCGAACGTGTGGGGTTCACGGGACCTGGCCTATGCGGCGCTCACCTACGGCAGGCAGATCGCCGTCCAGGCTGGCGACGATCTGCGGGATGCGCACCTCGCAGCCACCACGGCGTGGGTGAATCTCCGCGACGGGCGGACGGCCCAGGGCTTCGCGCTCGCCGCGGCCCAGGCCGACCGGATCGAGCCGAAGATGTCCGAGCACGATCCAGACCGGCTGTCGGTGTACGGGCAGCTCGTCACGAATGCTGCTGTGGCCGCGTCCCGGGGCGGCGCTTCGCCGGACACCGCGCGGGAGTACCTCTCCCAGGCGCATGCGGTCGGCGCCCGCCTCGGTACGGAGCATGCTCGTGGCCGGCATGCTCAGCCTTTCGGGCCGCTCTACGCTGCCACGCAGGCGATGAGCATCGCCGTCGCCCTCGGCGACACCAGCGGTGCGCTCCGGCTCATGGACACCATCCGGCTGGACGACACGGTGCCGCTCGCCACTCGGGCCCGCTACGGCCTCGACGTGGCGTTGACGCACGTGGAGTGCCGTAGGTGGGATCAGGCTGCCGACACCCTGGAAAAGGTCTGCGGCATGGCGCCCGGGTGGGTGCGGCACCAAATGCTGCCCGGAGTGATCATCTCTCGCCTCGCCGGAGTGTCCGTCGCACGGCTCCGCGGGCTCGCTCACTCGGCCGGTGTGCCCCTCGCCGTGCGCTGACCGCTTTCACCACCACGCCCTGTAGCAGTCCACGAAGCCGCCATCAGCTCCACTGCCACGCTCCATGGCAGTCCTGCCGCAGGACGGCAGCGCAGCAGCACGGTGCGTGGCAGCCCATCGCCGCACGACTTCCTGGCGCCGCCACGAGCCGTGCCTGTCCCGCGCACGGGATCGACAGCACGCTGAGCGCATGCCGAAATCCCCTTCCGGCGGTATCGGACACGTGCCGGTTGCCGTCTACTCCTGTGCGGCCGAGTCGGCCGCTGTCCGCGAGGCCGAGCGGCGTGCACGCCATTACGCCGACGTCCGGCACTGGCATGTGGCCGGCACCTGGTCCGATGACGACCCGAGCGTGCCCTTGGACGCCCGCCCGGCTTGGGCCGCTGTCACGAGCGCACTGTCCTCCGGTCTGGTCCGCGGCATCGTCGTCGCCGCAACCTCCCACCTCGCCGAAGACGCCGGTCAGTTCGCCACGCTCGGTGTCCTCATCCGTGACCGGGGCGGCTTCCTCGCCGAGGCGACGTCGCCGTCGGCGCGCCAGACCCCGGGGCAGCACGAACGCCGCCGCATCTTGCTCGAAGCCTCTTCGGGCTGGTGGTTGTGGGGAGACCTCGTGCCGGGAGCCGCCTCGTGACCCGGGCACGGGCGGAGGTCGGTGACCTGGTCTCGGACGCTAACGGACGTCACGCCATCGTCACCGACATCAGGCAGGGCACCGACTGGGTCCTGCGTCCGGAGTCGGGCAGCCCCACGACTGAGCGGGAGACGGACGAGCCCGGCACCCTCGACGTCATCGAGACGCGCAGAACGCCTGAGCCGAGAGAAGACCACCTGATGCGCAGCCGCCACAAGGCCCGTGGCGGGGCTGTCGATTCCGTCCAGCGGTTCTGCGTCGGCGTGTGGTTCACCGGCCACCTCGCTGCCGCAGTCACCCTCGGCACGCTGATTACCAACGACCATCAGGACCTCGCCACCAGCCAGCGGCCGACGGTCAGCCAACCGGACGCCAGCCCGGACGAGGCCGACCGCGCGTTCTAGCCCCCTGCGCTTCGCTGCCAGCTCAGCCGCTGGGCGGCGGCAGCTCACGACTCACAGCTCATCACCAGATCACTTCCCCAGACCACGCCCGGAAGGCGGACCCGCCGTGTACGCATTCGGCATCTGCATCGACCGGCACTACCTCACCCCCGGCCTCGCCACGATCACCTCCCTGGCGGACAGCCTCAGCCCCAGCGCCCGCAAGGCCGCGGCGCTGCGCTTCCTCACCTTCGACCTCGGAGCGTCCCAGGTGCAGCTCCTGGCCCACCTCGCCAAACGGGTCGGCTTCGGCTCCTTCGCCCTGGCCCGTCGCTCCCCGCTGCGCTCCGCGCGGATGGCGGACGCCTCGTACATCACGGTCACCACCTATCTGCGCTTCGAGTTCAGTCCCGAGTTCGTCCGCCGCCCGTACTTGATCTACGTGGACGCCGACGTCCTGGTCCGCGGCGACCTGACCGCCCCGCTCGACGCTCTCCGCCCTGGCGAGGTCGGCGCTGTACGTGACGAGTTCAACCCGGCAGTCGGCCGCTGTCCTGCCCTGCCGGGCGTCGCGGAACGCTGGCCGCGTCTGCGGGACCGCCCCTACTACAACGCCGGTCTCCTGTGGGCTCACACCGCCGATCTGCCACGGATCCGCCACGGCGTCGAGCAGGCCCTGGCCAGACACCGGCAGCACATCCTCCACAACGACCAGGACGCCCTGAACCTGTGGCTCCTCCACGTCGGCCGCGTGCGGGCGGCCGAGGCCGCGTACAACCGGTTCGAGGTGGGCCGATACCTCGAACGCGGCGACTGGGTACGCCGCGTCGTCACCCGACCCCTACGCCCGGACCCGGCCGCCCGCCTCATCCACTTCGTCGGCCCGGAAAAGCCCTGGCAGGCGACGTGTCCCGGTACGGACGACGTGCGGGAGTACCGCACGCTTCTGAAGCGGGCCTTGCGGCATGTCCGTGCGCTGGGCGCTGCCCATCCCGAGCCGGCGGGGCTTCGATGACCACGCCGCCCGCCATGGTCTCCCGCGCGTGCAGCACCCTCCTCGGGACACCCGCCCGGACTGCGGGGCGCCTGTCGGCGGGCTCGCGGACGGCTGTGTTCCGGGTGGGCCTCCGCGATGGCCGAAGCGTGATCGTGAAGCTGTACGACCACACCGCCCGCCGCAACGCACTGACCGAGGCCGCCGCCATCCGCGCAGCCGGCAGTGCTGTGCCCGCCCCGCAGGTGCTCGGCAGCGGCACTATCTCCCGCGAGGGGGCCACCGCGCTCATCACCTCTGACCTCGGCGGACACACACTCGGTGCCGCCGTGCGCTCCGGCCGCATCCCGCATGCCCAAGCCCTCAAAGACCTCGGCGGCCTCCTCGCACGCCTCCACCGAGCCCCGGTCGAGCAGGCGGTGCCCCGCCGCCCGTTCTTCGACTCGGTCTCCTCCCTGGCCCGCCGCTGCCCACCCGACCTGCTCAACCAGATCGGCCCCGCCCTCGCCGTCATCGCCGACACGCCGGAGCGAGCACCCACCGTGTGGTGCCACGGCGACATCCACTTCGACAACGTCGTCCTCTCCGGCCCGCACGGCACGCGCTACCTGGTCGACTTCACCGATGCCGCCCCGGGTCGGCGAGAGGCAGACGTCGCTCACGCCCTCGTCATGACCGCGGCCCACGCCCCATGGGACCGCCGCACCCTGCTCGACGCCTACGCGGCGCCCCTGAACGACACCCGGCTCTCGGCGTGGGTGGTCGTCCACACGGCGCGCTGCTGGGTTCACGCCACGCCCGGCACCAGCCGCCGCTTGTGGTCGGACCGCCTGGCCGACCTGGCCCGTCAGACACCGCACCTCTTCCGCACGCCACGTAGCGAAGGGACACCCCGATGACCAGCCCTGGACTGACGGTGGTCATTCCTGCCCACAACGAAGCCGCCTACCTGCCCCACTACATGCCCACCGTCCTCGCCTCCCTCGAACGCTGGCAGGAGACGAGCGGCGAACGAGGGGAGGTGGTCGTGGTGGACAACGCCTCCACCGACGCCACCGCCGACATGGCCGCCTCGTTCGGCGTCCGGGTGATCAGCGAGACCGTCCGCAACATCGGCCGGGCCCGCAACGCCGGAGCGTCTGCCGCCGAGGGCCGCAGGCTGTTCTTCACGGACGCCGACGTCGCCCTGCCCATGGAGGCGATCACCGCCGCGGCCACCGCCATGGACAACGGCGCCGTCGGCGGTGCCATCCCGCCCCTGTACACCCCCAAGCGGCTCGGCGCACGGCTGCTGTGCGCCTACTGGGACCACTACCGGGAAACGCACGGCGGCGCGCAAGGCGTCGCCCAGTTCGCAACGGCCGCCGCCTTCCGGGCGGTCGGCGGATACCGCGACGACCTGTTCATGAGCGAAGACGTCGAGTTCTTCCGCCGCCTGACGGCCCACGGCCGCAGCACGAACGCACCGGTCGTGATCCTCGACGAGCTGCGCGTACGCCCCTCCACCCGCCGTTACGACCAGTGGTCCAGCCTCCGGATGCTGTGGTGGCAGAACCCCGTCACCGCCCGGCTGCGGCTCAACTCCCCACGCATGTGGCGTCACTGGTACCAGACCACCGTCCGATGACCCCGGAGCCCATCATGACCGCGACGCTGCCCGTACCGGACGCGGAAGGGATCTACACCTTCCCCAACGGCCTCTTGCACGCCCACCAGCGGTGGACCGAGCACCTGGCCGAGCGCCACCGCGCCCACAACCACCGGATCATCGAGCTCAAGGCCCCGCACAGCAGGCATCGCTACCTCATCGAGATGCGCCGCCCGGCCGGCCGCCCGGTGCTTGTCATCGAACCGCACCACGACGACTTCGCCCTGTCCGCCTCCGGCACCTTCCTTGCCCATCCCCGACCGCTCACCGTGACCACGGTGTTCACCCGCTCCACCAGCGTCCACCCGACCCTGGAAGGCACCTACGGCACCGAGTCCGCCGTATCCGACCTGCGCAACCGGGAAGGCGCCGCCGCCCTGGCACCCTTGGCGGCCGACCGGATCCTCCTCGGCCACAGGGACGCCGAACCCCCGTACCGCCCCTTCGACCAGGACCGTCTGGACCGGATCACGGACGAGCTCCGCGAGATCGCCGAAGCCCACCCCGACGCCGAACTCCTCGCCCCGGCCTCCGTCACCCGCCACCCCGACCACCTCCTCGTACATGCGGCAGCCGTACGACTCGGATGCCGCTGGTTCTGGGAAGACCTCGCTTTCTGGCCCACCTACGCCCTGGCCGGCTGCGACCAGCACCTCTTCCGAGCACGCACCCGCTCCTCCCTGCTCCCCGAGCTTGTCGACATCACCGACGTCGTGCTCGACAAGGTCACGTTGCTGCACATGCACGGCTCGCAGATGCACCCCGCGCGGAAGATGTACCGGCCGATCCGGCACGCCTGGACCACAGCGGCCGACCTCCTGAGCAGCACGGGCGCATTCGCCGAGCGCTTCTACCGGACGGAGTCGCTGTGAAGATCATCGCGCTCGAAGGGCCGTCGTACGCCGGGAAGTCCACCGCCATTCGCCACCTGTGCACGCGCAGCATCCAGGAGCGGGCCTTCGTCTCGGACTGCTACGTCCAACACATCGCCCGTCGCACCGACATCCCGCCCGCCCACACCGCATCCGCGGCCGAACAACTCGCCGCGTTCGAGACCTTCATGGGCATCGAAGGCGCTCGCGTGCGCCAGGCACTCGCCAGCTCCAAGCCCGTCGTCCTCCTCGACCGCTCGGTGGACACCCTCCTGGCCCACGCCCACGCGCTCGACGCCCTGTTCGGCTACGACATCCACCACCGCCTGCGCGACCGCCTCCAGGAGCTGCCCTTCCTGCGCCCCCACCACACCCTCTACCTCGACGTGCCGGCCGAAGAACTGGCCCTGCGCCGCAAGGCAGCCGGGCATACGGCGGCGGAGTCCGAGTACTTCCTCCACGAGCCGGCGTTCCTCACCCACACGCGGGACTACTTCGTCTCCGCAGCTCAGCCACCTCTGTCGCGGGAAGTGACCGTCATCCCCGCCGACGCCAGCCCGGATGCCGTCGCGCATGCGGTGGAAGCCCTCGTAACGTACTGGGCCAGGTGACCGGCCGATGCCCACAGCCCTCTTCGCCTGGCGGCGTACCCCGCCTCCGTTCCTCATCGGCGGAGCCGAGGTCACCCAGCAACTCCTCGCCGAAGAACTCGCGGCAGCCGGATGGCGCACCGTCTACCTCGGCTCCCACCAAGCGCCCTGGGACCGGGCCCCACAGGTCACCCAGGTGCGGACCTTCCTCGACGAGCACGACACCGCGTACGAGGAGTCCCAGGAGGAGCTGCGCTACAGGTGGAACGGAATGGACTGCATCGCAGTGCCGCAGCAGAAGATCACGTCAGTTCTGCAGCGCCTTCTGGCCCGGGTGCGGCCGGACGTAGTGTTCACCTCACAGGAAGGCGCGGCCGGCATCGCCGCCCAAGCCCGGCCCAGCGCCCTCGTCGCAGGCATCCTGCACTCAGTCTCCAAGACGGGACTCGGCGTGCTCACCGGGCGCCCGCACCATGGACTGGCCGTCTCCCAATTCGTTCTCCGACGTGCGCCCCGGACCGACGGCACCCGGCTGTCCGTCCTGTACCCGCCCTTCACACTGCCGGAGCCGGGGCAGCGCCGCCGCGAGCGAACCAACGCCGTGCTCATGGTCAACCCGATCCCGGCGAAAGGCGCCGACCTCCTTCACCAGCTCATCCGACGCATGCCCGAGCAGCGCTTCACCCTGGTGGAAGGCTGGTGGAACACCACCGAGGAGTTCGCCAGCTACCCCAACGTGACCTACATGCCCAGGGTCTACGACATGAGTCCCCTCTACCGCAGCCACCGCCTCCTGCTCGTGCCCTCCACGGTGGAGGACGCCTTCCCCCGCGTGATCATCGAAGCTGCACTGCACGGGACCCCGAGCATCGGCACCGACCGGGGCGGCATCCCCGAAGCCCTGGGCAACACGGGGATCGTGCTCTCCGCCAAGGCCGGCGCGGAGGAGTGGGCGGAGGCCCTCCGCGCCGCCGACCACCACACCCTGGGAAAGGAAGCTCGGCAACGAGCGACCGCCTTCACCCGCCCCCGTCTACCGGACCTCGAACGCCTCGGGATCTACCCTGCGGCGAACGCGCCCTCGACCTGATCCAGCCGGTCTGTCCACCAGTGCAGCAACGCCTCGTCCGCGGTGAACAGCTCATCGAAGGAGAAGTCACCGCGGTCGTAGTGGAACTCCAGCTGCCAGAAGTCCGTCATTCGCTTCCACCACAGCCGACGAGCACCATCCACCAGCGCAGACGGCTCCAGCGGCACCACCGACCGATACCCCTCGACGAACGCGGAGACCCGCGCGAGGTCGAACACCCCGCCCACGCCGAACTGCACCTGCGCTGTCCGTACGACCTCTTCCGCGTACGGGCGCACCGCGATCCGGTCCCAGTCCAGGACGCCGGCAAGTTCCCCGCCTTGCCAGAGCAGATTCCGGTACTGCACGTCACCATGCGTCCACCCGTGACCACCTTCAGGCGTCACAGATCGCGGACGATGATCGGCGTACTTGAGGACGAGGGCCCGCCGGTGGTCCAAGGCAGCAGCGACTTCCTTGTCGAAGTCGCTGCCTGTGCCCTTGTCGCGTACGGCTGCGGACAGCCGCTCGGCCTTCTCCACCGCCCGCTCCGGCGACGTGACGTCTACGGTGATCGTCTCTGGCACCCCGGGCAGCAGCCCTCGACCGCAAGCCCTGCCCAGGCTCATGTGCAGACGTCCCAGGTGGGTGCCCAGTGCGCTCACCTGGGACAAGATGAGATCAACACCTCGGAGATGAGAACCGGCCACCCACGGGAACAGACACCAGGCGGCACCCTCGACCTGCGCCACCAGCGACCCCGAGATCGTGGGGACAGGGGCACTCACCGGAACACCATCAGCACTGAGGGTCGCCAGCACGCCAAGATTGCGCTGCACCCGCTCCAGCGAGACATCCGTGACCCGCTTCAAAGCGAACTGCCCGACCGGGGTGTCCAGCCTCCAGTTCGCGTTCATCAGCCCGTCAGCAAGATAGCGGCGCTCTCGCACCTCTCCGAGGCCGAAGGCATCGATCAACTCTCCGAGCACGCTCTCGGCGATATCGCTTCGGGCCGCCACGGTGGCATCAATCACCCCACGGACGATACGCGAGCACGCCCCATCCGAGCACAACGATCACTCGGACGCCTGCAGCTCTTCCTGGCACTTCCACCCTCTTCGTCAACAGAGCGGACCTCGGTCACTCTTTTCGGTGATCACTGGGCTGGTCAGCGCCGTCGAGGCCAAGGGGCCCTGCGTGCTGGGCAGCGACGGCGACGGCCGCGACTTTGTGCGGCATCGCCGGCACCTTCACCGTCCTCGACGACCTGGCTGTCTTCCTGCGCTACCTGCTCAACCCCACCACCGCGCCGCAGAGGCCGGCTTCGGCGCCAGAGTGGAGCGCCTACTCCCTGACCGTGCAGACCGGCGACCTGCAGCCCGAGCGCGGCCTGTTCTGGCACCCAGCCCTCGGCACCACCCACGGGCACCGGCATGTGGGTCTCCCCCGCCCAGGACAGGTGGCGGACCTGCTGACCAACAAGCTCCATTACACCCGCGCCCGCCAGCCACTGACGGTCATCCGCAACAAGTTTCGTGGTCTGGCTTTCTGTAAGGGGGCTAAACCGCCGTTGGCGGTCAGCCGGTGATCGTGCCACGGCAGCCGCCAGGCCCTCGTCCTATCAGGACGGGGGCCTCGGGTTGTTCTAAGGCCGCTTTCACCACATCACCGGCCAGCATGTCAGGGGTCACCTCACCGGCATGGTTGTGTGCCCGCAGCAGCGCGCCAGCCAAGTAGGGCCAGTGGCCGGGCCCTCGCCGCGACGCTTGAACTGAACCACTCTCGACTCACCGGTTGCGCTCTCTGGCTGTGGTGATCGTGAGGGCCTGCGATTGCCCGGCGACTTCGGCCTGGGTGCGATCGACCGGAGCACAGCCGGCGGGAGCCCGCCACTTGACTACTCAAAGCGACAGATCAGCCGTGTCAGTGACGGCTGGTAAGCCTGTCCTTCAACCAACAAGCCCAGCGCTGCCCAGCCCCGCCCGCTCAGCGCAGGGCGTCCGCCCATACTGATCGACACCGCACTTCACTGACAGGGAGCACCCATGCTCGACTTTCGCGAGTTGGCGCCAGATGGCGAGGGCTTGGAGCAACTAGTCCGAGAGCTCGCCCTGGCTCTCGGCTACAGAGCCAAGTGGTCCGGTCGGGGAGCCGACGGCGGACGCGATCTCCTCCTGGAAGAACCAGGTGATGCCCTGCTCGGGGCGAAGACACGGAGATGGGTGATCTCCTGCAAGCACATGGCCCACGCCAAGGATGGTGCCGGACGTTCGGTCAACGGTGAGGACGTTGGGAGCATTGGCGGCATCGTGGATGCCGTTTCTCAGCATGACGCTGATGGGTTCCTCCTCGTCTGCTCCACCCAACCTTCAAGCGCTCTGGTAACGAGGCTGGAATCGATCGAGCGAACCAAGGGCGTGCACACCCACGTGTGGGACGGGGTGGAGCTCGAACGAATGCTCGCGAGTCCCCGAGGCTGGGCGGTGGCCCAGCGGTTCTTCCCGGTGAGCGCCGAAGCCAGCGGTTGGAAGGTCTTCGCCACCAGTGAGCCGAACCGGTTCATTGGCATCACCCGGGGCTTCTACCTCCGTGTCGCCAACCGACACGGGAGCGCGGTCGGATTCCCGCTCAGCTGGATCGACGAACGCCTGGACAGGGTCGCCTCGATCTCACTGCCCGTTGGGCACGAGATTCGCCCGCGGGGTGTCTTCTACGACGACAAGCACGGCGGATTCGTCTGGTATCTCGACTACCTGTACGGCTACCGCAGTTGGCAGCCTGAGGAGATCGAGCGGCCGATGGACGAGTACACGTTGCGTCAGCGGCTCGGCGACGATGGCGTCTCCTATGACGACGGCCAGTACGACAACTTCGAGATCACCTTCAGGAAGGTCAACAGAGGTCACGACGCCTATGACGCGGATCACTACCGGTACTACGAGAGTGTCCCCAGCTACGTCTAGGGCGCTGGTAGCCGACGATCCGCCCCCAAGCGACGCCCCCGAAGCAGCACAGGCGAGGCGGACCATGCCGAAACGCTGAGCTTGACCGACAGGCTCAGCGTCCCAGCCTGATCACTTGCCGCTGCCCTCGGCGAGGGTTTGGGCGACGAGGACGTTGGCGTGGCCGTGGCCGTGCCGACTGCTCATGCCAACCATGCCTGGAACCAATTCAGAGCAGTTTTAGCCGAGTTGGCGTTGCATGTCCCGTGCAGATGCCAACAGCCCGTCCGGGGCGCGACAACCATTCTCGTACACCATCACGACATCGATCAGTTGCCGATCTGCCGCTGCGGGTTCGCCAAGGAGCAGATACGCGTAGGCCAAGTTCAGCCGGGCGCTCAGGGTTTCCTCGTCGTCGCTGCCGAGGTGCGAGGCCAGTGGGTCGACCAGGGCATCCAGTTCGCGAGCGGCAAGGCCTACTCGGCCCTGACGCAGAGCGACCGCCGCCGCCTGACTGAGCGTTCTCAAGGTATCAGGGTGCCTCGCGCCCAGGACGTCGCTTTGCGCCTCAGCCAAGAGCCGCAGCTGATGCTCGGCGGCGGTGTCCTGCTCTAGCTCGAAGTACAGGTCCGCCAGGCGTCGACGCACCGAGAGCAGAATGGGGTGGCCGGTGCCGTGGGAGGCAAGGAGATAGGTCGACAGGGACTGCAGCACGGCCTGGGCCTCGACGTGTCTGTCGAGCAGACGAAGCGTGTCGGCGTGGCCCAGGCGAGCGTCGACTGTCTCAGGGTGAGTGGGACCAAGCGCTGCTGCCAATGCCTCGGCCGCAGCACGGAAATGTTCCTCGGCCTCGGCGGGCCTTCCCGTCTCGGCGAGCAACCCAGCGAGAGTACCCCGGGCCCGGTGGGAGGACGTATGCCCTCGGGGGGCAATACGGGCCCACGTCGCGTGGATATCGCGCAGCTCTGCCTCCGCCTCGTCGAACCGACCGAGATGCAGAAACGCGTAGCAGACGTTGTGCCGGGTAACCAGAGTGCTCGGATGATCGTGGCCCAGCGTCTGTCCTTCCAGGCGGAGAGTCGCCTCGAACTCGACGAGGGCCTGCTCGACCTCACCGAGTTCGAGCAGCAGGTCCGCCAGTTCGTGGCGGGCGATGAGCGTGGTGGGAGAGGTGTCGCCCAGCGCGTTCGCCATGTCGGGGAGCAGTTGCTCGAACGAGCTGCGGGCCTCGGCGAGGTTTCCTTGGCCACGCAGCGCTCTGGCAAGTTCGTGGCGCGCCGCGAGGGTGGTCGAATGCTCGGGGCCCAGGACGGCGGTCAGATGCGGAACGAGTCCAGAGAACTCCGCGTGCGCGCCCTCGACGTCTCCCCGCTGGAGGCGAATCCGGACCAATTCGTGGCGAACGGTCAACGTGTTCTCGTGATCCGGACCGAGGACCTGCGTCGCTGTGCGCAGAACGTCACCGAAGTCTGCCTCCGCTTCGTCGAGACGACCTTGATCGCGTTTCAGCAGGGCGAAGTTGTGCCGTGCCGCCAGGACGGTTCTGGGACCGTCATCGGGAGCGGTGCGTGCGTACGCGGTCAGGGCATGGCTGAACTGCTCCTCCGCCACTGACCACTGGCCTGACTGCTGCGCGTACACCGCCGCCCGGTTCGCGAGATCGCCTCGCATCCGGTGCTCCAGCCAGGCAGCGTGCGTCGTGTCTGCCGCCACGTGGACGCAGTGCGGCAGCAGCAGCCGCCACATAGGCCAGTTCGCCGGGGCTACCGGGTCGAGCCCCTTCGCCACCATCGCGAGCAGGGCGGTCGACAGCGTCGTGTACAACGGTGCCGCCTCGACGGCGGCCGGCTGGGTACGGGTGATCTCCCGGACGAGCGGGTGGACGATCAAAGTTTCGGCCGTCGAACCGAGCCCCTCGAAGCGCCGACGGTGCAGCAGTCCGCACCCCAGCAGACCGCGTACCGCAGCTTCGAGCCCGGGAGAGGACAAGTCCTTGAAGTCGTTTGCGGTAGCGAGCACGCTCCTACGAAGCAGGGCGACCGGCAGCGGCTCAGGTGCGAAGAACGAGATCAGCCGGAACAGTGGCCGCGCGGCCATTATGCCCCGCATCTCCAGTAGATCCAGCGACATCTCCCATGTACGGGCAAGCGGGCCGTGTGGATCGTGTGGCAGCGCTGCGACCGCCTCGGCGAACTCCGCGTCCAGTGCGTCCCGATACGCAGTGAATGTCCGAGGAACCTCCGACTCGGGGAGCACCAGGTCGCCGCTGGTCATCGCCAGATACTTGCCCACGAGTAGCAGAGCGAGAGGGAGGCCGCCGAGTCGCCGCGCCAGGTGTACTGCATCGCGCTCAGAGCCGGCGTCCGGCGCCAGTTCACGGAGCATCTCGGCGCCTTCGGCCTCGGAGATCGGGGCAACGGCATGGACCGCCGCCGACGTCCACCAAGAGCCGGAGTTCTGGTCGCGGCTCGTCACCACCACCATGTTGCCCGCGACCGGCTGCCTGATCCAGTCCCGCACCACGGCCGGGTCGTCGGCGTTGTCGACGACCAGCAGCCAGGGCCCAGCGGTCGAGCTGTTCAGAGCGTCCCACAGCACATCCCGGGCCGCCTCGTGGTTGCGCCACACCTCACGCGCTTCGGCGCGCTCCACCCCTGCTTGTACGGCGACCTCTCGCAACGCCGCCACGAAGGCAGACGGGGTCGCGGCGTCGACCCACCACACTGTCCGCTGTGCGGCGACCCGTCGAGCGAGCGCCAGCGCGACCGTGCTTTTGCCGGTGCCGCCCATCCCGCATAGGACCAATCGCCCGCCAGCATTCGCCACCCGCTCCTCCAACGCGGTCAGCAGCACCTCCCGCCCTCGGATCCGGTGCTCGACCAAGTCCTCGGGCACCGCCACCGACAGGTCGCCGACGGACGCGGTGCTCATACCCGGCAGCGGCGGAAGACTCAGATATCGCTCGGCCAGGAAGTAGAGCTCGGGCCTGGTCAGGAGATCTGTCAGAGCAACTGCATCGAAGATCTCCAGCTTGACCTGGTGGACATCGCGCGCCTCGTCCTCCAGCGTGTGTCGTGTGCTGACCGGCACCGGGGCCACTGTGAAGTACAACACGCGGTGTACGGGACTGCCTTGACCGCAGATTGAGGCCAAATCCCGTCTGATCTTGGCGGGGACGCGGTCCTTCTGGATCGTGCAGGCCAAGACGACCTTCTCCCTGGAAGCCAGGCGCGCGAAAGCCGAGACCGGCGACGGTGACGCGACAAGGTTCGTCCAGAAACTCTCGGCGTCCCGACCCTGATCGCCCCCGCTGCTCACGGGGCCGGTCGCCGGCACCAAATTGCTCACGAGCACCAGACGGGCCACGTCGAGACAGAGCTGTTCGAACTCGTGATGCGCGTTACGCTCCCCGAGAGTATCCAGGGCGTACCGGATCAACAGGCCAGACTGCCTGGGGGTGTTCACCAGTCAGCTCCTCACCTCGGCTCCCACAGGAATCACCGACAGTCTGCCGCACCCCTCTGACAATGGTGCTGATCAAACCGCGAACACCCGGGACCGGCTGAGGAGTTGCTGTACCGTCGCACCCCCTCGCGGCCGTTCGCGTCGGGAACATCGGCTGCATGGACACCCTGCTCGTCGGCGAAATGGTCACCGTCGACGGGTGCCGGGACCGACAACTTCCTGCGACATGTGCAATCGCGACCGAGGCTGTCGAGCCGCCCGGGAAACAGCGGTGATCGGCCGACGCAAGCACCACCCACGCCCCTAGCCAGACAGCTCAGCGACGTCGTGCCCATAGCGTGCCCTTAAGAGCGGAAAGCAGCGGTCAACAGCGGCGCAAACCGACCCGCACGACCACCCGAAGAGATGACGTATGCCCAGGTCAGAGGCATAGCACCCGCCCAAGCGCCGTCGCTTCCCAAGCTGAGAGCGCGAGTTCGATTCTCGTCACCCGCTCCATGATTGAGGCCCAGGTCGGAGACCTGGGCCTTTTTGCTGTTCCTGCCCGTGAAGCGGCGCGGGCCGGAAAAGTTTCCGATGCGATGCAACCCGGTGCCGAGCCCGTGCGTAGAGGAGTCGACAACCACAGCTCACGGGGAGTTCCTCATGCACTCGAACCGTTCGGCCGGGCGGGCCGTCGGCCGTCTCGGGGCCGCTGTCGCGGCCTGTGTCGCTCTGCTCTCGGCCGTCGGCTGCTCGGCGGACGCGGGTACCGGCGTTCGGACGGCCGGCACACCGGACGCCGAGGCGTCCGCCGCGGCGGCCGCGAAGGCCGGGGGCGGCCACAAGGACGGCAAGGGCGACCCGTCCGGCGGCCGGTCCGCCCCGTCCGTGCCGGAGCCCGCCGTGCTCGCGCGGGCGCAGGTGCACATATCCGACGGGGACACGGTCGGTGTGGGCATGCCGATCTCCGTCACCTTCCCCCGGCCGGTCCCCACCGCCGATCGCAAGGCCGTGGAGAGCTGGCTGCGCGTGCAGACCTCCTCCGGCACCACCGGCGCCTGGAGTTGGGTGCGGGACAGGAACCTCCTGGACGGGCAGCGGGTGGACTTCCGCCCCAGTGGCACGTACTGGAAGCCGGGCACCAAGGTCACTCTGCGCCGGGGCTCGCACGGCGTGAGCCGCTTCACCATCGGCCGCTCGCTGATCGCCACCGTCGACACGAAGACGGACATGATGACCGTCGACACCGGCGGGAGGACGAACCGCGTCCCGATCACCGCGGGGAAGCCGGGGCTGGACACCTGGAAGGGGACGATGGTCGTGATGGACAAGCAGCCCAAGGTGTTCATGGACTCCCGCACCGTGGGCATGGGCCCGAACGACACGTACCACGGCTACTACTACTGGGCCCTGCACCTGACGACGTCCGGTACCTACGTGCACCAGAACCCGCACGCCGACACGGCGGCCGGGCACAGCAACGTCACCCACGGCTGCGTCGGCCTCGCCACCACCACCGCCAAGGGCTTCTACGGCCAGGTCATGGTCGGCGACGTCATCAAGGTCACCGGGTCGGACAAGGACACGGTCGCCGCCGGGAACGGCTACGGTGACTGGAACCTGACCTGGCAGCAGTGGCTCGACCACAGCGCCGCGGGCGCCACCACGACCGCATGACCCCCGTCGCAACGGCGGCGGTACACCACCCGCCCCGCGCCGCAGCGAGAGAGCACCACCAGGTGACCGAAGCCGAGTTCGACCTCTTCTACACGGCTGCCTATCCGCGGCTGGTCGGCCAGCTGTACGCCCTGACGGGCGACCAGGCAGAGGCCCAGGACGTGGTCCAGGAGGCGTTCATCCGCGCCTGGGACAGGCGGGCGTCCGTCCTGAACGGCGACCGGGATCCCGAGGCATGGCTCCGCACGGTCGCACACCGCCTGGCGATGAGCCGGTGGCGGCGAGCGCGCCACTGGTGGCAGCTGGTCCGGGGCGAGCACGCCCCGCGGCCGGTGGCCGAACCGAGCCCGGACCACGTGGCGTTGGTCGCCGCTCTGCGGTGCCTGCCGGAAGCCCAGCGGACCGCCGTCGTGCTGCATCACCTGTGCGATCTGAGCGTGGAGCAGATCGCCGCCGAGACCGGCGCGGCTCCCGGCACCATAAAGGCGCGCCTCTCACGCGGCCGCACCGCACTCGCCGCTCACCTCGTGAGCGAAGCACCGCACCCGACGGAGGAAGCCTGTGCCTGAGCAGCAGCCCCCGCAGTCGCTGACCGAGTCGGAACTGTCCGCCCGCTTCCGCCGCTTGGCCGAAGACGGCAGGGCACCGGTCCCGACCTCGGGCGCGCAGGTCAGAGACCAGGCGGTACGCCGGCGCCGCAACCGACGCGCCGCGCTCTCCGTCACCGTCGTCGCGGCGGCGGCCCTCACCGTCGTCACCACCGGCGTCCTCGACTCCCCCGCCAAGCCGGCCGCGCCTCCCGTGACGTCCGTGTCCCACACCCCCCGGCCCGTCCCGTCCCCTCCGCCCGTCCAGCGGGTGACGGTCGACCTGAACTCCCAATCCGTGGAGGTCAAGGGGACGCCGTACGGCATCGCCGTGCCCGTGCCCGTCTGCCCGATCGGCGAGACGAGGGTCACGGTCACCGCCAAGTACCGCACGCTGGCCATGCCCGGTCCGGCCGGCAGCGGCATGGCATCGCCGCTCAAGCGGTGGGCGGTCACCTTCACCGACCGCGATCACCACGAGCGGCTGCTGTTCTGGGCCCTGGACCCCTCCGAGACCTTCCTCAGCGTCGCCCGCAACACCTCCGGCTCCCTCGTCCTCCCGTACGAGACCGGCAAGGAGCTGTACGACGCCGTCGGGCCCGGCACGCGGGTGGACATCAAGGGCTGGCAGGCCGCGAACGCACAGCCCGACTCCATGTGCTCCGACCGCCGACCGGTCACCGGCACCCACTGACCACGTCATGTCAGCCGGTCGGGCAGTGCCCGGCAGCCTCGTCAGCGAGAGCACAAAGCTCACCGATGAATTCTCGGTACCGGCCGGGGGCCTCTCGGTCCGGGCGGGGGTGCGGGGGCTGCGGGCATGTGGGGGTTTCCTTTGTCGCTGCGGCCTGACGGGGCGTCAGCACCTCAGGTACTACGACGACTCCGCGGCCTCACTCTCCCTGCCCGGTGGGCTCGTCGTGGTCGTCGAGCAGGGGGCTGTGGCGTTCCGTGAGGGGGCCGACGCCGAGGTCCTCGCGCATGAGCTTGCGCATCCTGGCCGCGGCCAGGCCGCGTGCCTCCCAGCGGGCGCGGTCCTCCGGGCTGCTGACCGCGGTGCCGGCGACGTAACCGTCGCAGATGCGGCGCAGGCAGTGGAAGAC
Organism: Streptomyces sp. SUK 48; assembly: GCF_009650765.1. Lineage (NCBI taxonomy): Bacteria > Bacillati > Actinomycetota > Actinomycetes > Kitasatosporales > Streptomycetaceae > Streptomyces > Streptomyces sp. SUK 48. Next base: position 4,022,535 of record NZ_CP045740.1, read on the forward strand.
GCCGTTGGACGCCTTGACGACAGGCTGGGGGGCGATGAGCCACATCCGTTCCGAGGCGATGCCTATGCCCGAGTCCCGGAACGCCTCGCGCAGCGCGAGGGCCCGCTCGTCGTCGGACGGGTGCTCCCGCTGGGCCAGGGCGCGCAGGGTCTCGCCGAGGACCTTCACGGTGGTGGTGTACTGCGTGTAGATGTCGAGCCGCAGCCGAAGGGCTTCCTTGGCGTCGTCGTGCTTCCACCGGTTCCGGTCGGCGACGACGGTGGCGACGATGCCGATCGCGGCACCGGCCAGGGTGGAGAGCAGTGGCAGCGAGTCCATGCGGGTCAGCTTGGGGCATCGGGCGGCGGGGGCACCAGGGGGGCGCCAGGCTGACCGGTGCCGGGGCGGGGTTGGTAAGGCCGGTCTGCTGTTTGCCAGTTGAGGTCGCCGGCGATGAGAGGGGAGGGTCAGGCCGAGGGCTTGGCCTACAGCAGCCAGAGCGAGCTGCCGCCCGACTCGGTGAGTTCGCGCAGGGCGCGATCGCCGGGGTGGGCGGCCGACAGGCGGTCGCGGGCGCCGGCGGCCCAGGACGGCCGGGACGCGGCAAGCGCGTTGATGAACAGGGCGAGTTGCAGGCCGAGGTCCCAGTCGGGCGGGTTGCCTGCCGCGAGGCGGTCGATGCCACGGTCGACGGCGGCGACCAGGTCGTCGTCGCACGCCGAGACGATCTCCGGGTAGAGCAGGTCGTTCGCCCCCCGGTCGAGCTGGACACGGTCCGCGATCCGGATCAGTGCGCGCGCGGCCTCGACGCGCTCGGCCGCGGTGCCCCGTTCGTCGACCATGTCACGGCTGCGGCCCACCGCCTCGGCCAGCTGCGCGAACGTGTCGTCCTGGCTGTGGAAACGGTCGTACGACTGACCGCGCCACGCCGGTTCGTCCGGCGCGCGGGCCGCGTCCACGACCGTCGCGTAGCCGATCGGGTCGGCCCATGAGGCGAGCGCGCAGCAGGAGAGGAAGCGCGCGGCGGGGTCGGCGTGCTCGTCGCGCAGGATCGTCACCAGGCCCGCCGTGCGCTCCCGGTAACCGCCGTCGAGGGCGTCCGCGATGACGTCGTCCGGGTCGGCGGGCGCGCCGTCGAAGTCGGTGAACAGGAGATCCCTCAGCACGGGATCCGGCTCCCAGGGGGCGTCGTCGGGCACGGGGGCGCTCCTTTCCGGGGTCAGGGTCGCGAGGTGGCGTAGGGACCGGTGACGTACTCCTTCGGTACGACACCGCTGATCAGCCACTCGCCGTCCCGGCGGGTGTTGAGCAGGGCCATCACCCTGTCGGTCACCTTACGTGACTTGCCCCTGCTCAGACCGAGGCCGTCGACGAAGTCGGGGACCTCGTGCGGCTTGAGCGTGGGCGGCACCTCGACAGGGTGTCCGGCGGCCCGGTCGATCTCGTCGCCGATGGATCGCTGGACCTGTGCTGGAGGGAGGACCTCGACGCCGTGCACATGCCCCGCGTCGATGTCTTTCTGGAGCCGCTGGTAGTCGAGGTCGATCTCCTGGCTCCCGTACACCTTGCCGGTGCCGTCCTTCGGCGCGAAGGAGGTGTACTGGCTGGATTCCTTGGCGGCCCTGTTCTTGCCGCCGAGCACATGCTGGAGAGGGGTGATCCCGCCGTCCGGGTCCGCCGGGACGATTCCGCTGTCCGGATCGAAGCGGGACTTCCTCAGCCCCACGGAGTTGTGGGTGCCGCCGAAGTCGTCGTCCTGGCGGATCAGGCGCAGTTGGTCCGGACCGAGCGCGTCGAGTTCGCCGGGAAGCCCGGCACCCGGCCGGGAGGACCCGGCCGGACCGGCGAAGAAGGAGCCGAGGTCACCGGCTTCCGTCGCCGCCCTGACCGTGCCCGCCCCGGCGCCGAACAGCCCGCCGAAGGCCATGCCGTAGAGACCGGCGTCGGCGGCTTCGTCGAGGCTGAAGCCCTTGCTCTCGCCCAGCGCGACGGAGACGGGCTGGGCGACGGCCAGGTCCACGGTGACGGATTCGACACCGGCGAAGGCCGCGGTGGCCAATGTGGTGCCCGCGATGGCGGCGATCTCCTCGGTCACGGCCACGCCGAGACCGGCGGCCACGTCCGCGACGGTGGCCGCGGCGGCGACCGCGGCGCCCTCCGAGATGCCCGCGGTGAACAGGGCCAGCGCGGTGCCGGCGACGAGGGTCGCCCCGACGATCTCCAGTTCGTGTTCCAGCTTCTTCCGCGCGCTGTGTACGGAGTCGGCATAGGTGTCGAGTGCCTTCGCCATGGCGCGGGCGGCCTCGGCCAGGTCCTTCAGCCAGCCGCTGCCGTCCCGGTGGTAGCGGCGCCAGAACGGATCGGCGAAGGCGGAGACGGCCTCCCCCTTGTTGTGCTCGATGAGCGACCGGGCCGCTCTGTCGGCGGCCACGGTGACATCGTCGACGTCGTCGGCGAAGCCCCGCCACGCCCTCGCCGCGTCCCGCAGTCCGCCCTCGTCGGCGGCGGGCCACCACGTGCCGGTGAGGTCCTGTACGACCTCACGGGCCTTGTCCGCGGCGCTCACCCGCCGTCGCCCGTGCCGCCGTGCCCGATGCGGACGCCGCGGAACATGTCCCGGATCAACTCCTCGTTGGCGATATGGCCGTCGGCCATGTCGGTCATCGCCTCGTGGATGCCGGCCAGGCCATCGGCCAGGATCCGCGTCGCATGCTCGATCCGCTGGACGTGCGGGCCGTACGCCTGGTGGAACTTCTCGCCCTGCTCATCGCCGCCCCACGGCGAACCGGCTGTCTCCAGGCCCTGCTTCAGCTTCGCCAGGGCATGCGCGAGGGCGACGCTCTGATGGTGGAACCGGGGTGCAGTCGCCTTGATGTCGGCAATCTTGATGTCCAGGACCTCACCGCGGTCGGTCATGACGTGCCGCTGTTCCCCTCGACTGACAGACAGTGGAGCCGCCTTGATCGGCCGCCACCACGTCACGACCGACAGCTGCCGCGCGAGAGCCGAACAAGGTCTGCGGAGTGTATAGGGACTTTGTCCCCTCATGGGAAGTTCGCGTCAACTCTGCGATGACTGACTCACCTTGTCGGGAAAGCTCCGCGCACCACGGAGTCCCCCTCAGCCGATGGTGACCACCCGCGCCCAGGACGGTGGGGTGTCCGGGGTGTGGTCGGGGTCCTCGTCGTCCGTGGGGTGGGTCGGGCGGGGGAAGAGGCCGATGACGGTGCGGCAGGGGGTGGGGCGGAGGGTCAGGCCGGGGCGGAGAAGTCCGTCGGGGGCGATCCGGGGCATGTGCCAGCGCAGCAGATCGGGGGCCAGCCGGCGCAGGTCCGCGCGCAATCGGGCGGTGAGTTCGGTGCCGTGGCGGTGGCGCACGGCGCGCAGATCGAGATCGGTGTCGATCCGGGCGGCGGCGCAGGCCCCCGCCCAGTCGCCGGCCGCACGGCGTGCGGTCGCGGTCTCGATCATGGACGGCGGCACGGCGTACTCGCGCACGCGCTGCCACATCAGCAGGTGGGGCGGAAGGTCGTCCGCGAGGTGAGGTGCCATCAGCACTCACCCTGAGCGAACGATTCCCCCAATCCGTACGAGGAGAAGTTCTTCATCGCGAGCAACATAAGCACCGCTTTGGCGATCTGTCAGTCGCGATTCCGGCGGGCGGGGCAGCCGCTCCCGTGGGCCGGGGCGCGATGACGGCGGCGGGAAATACCGTGTCGGCGCGTGGAGTTGCACCTGAGGTACTCGGCCGTACGCACTCGGGGGGTTCACGTGGACCGTTCGTTTCTCTTCCTTCTCGCCAGCGCCCGGCAGGGCGGCAACAGCGAGCTGCTGGCCCGGGCCGCGGCCGAGCAGCTGCCGGCGGCGACCGAGCGGCGCTGGCTGGATCTGACGCGGCTGCCGCTGCCCGACTTCGTGGACACCCGGCACGCCGACATGCCCTGGCCGGAGCAGGAGAACGAGGAGACGCTGCGGCAGGCGACGCTCGCCGCCACCGACATCGTGATCGTCTCCCCGCTGTACTGGTACTCCGTGTCCTCGTACGCCAAGCGCTATCTCGACTACTGGTCGAAGTGGCTGTCCACGCCGGACCCGGGCTTCAAGGCGGCGATGGCCGGGCGCACCCTGTGGGGCGTGACGGCGATGGCGCACCGCGAGGAGAACGTGGCCCGGCCGCTGGAGCTCACCCTGCACCACTCGGCCGCCTATCTGGGGATGAACTTCGGCGGCGTGCTGCTCGGCAACGGCACCGAGCCGGGGCAGGTGCTCGACGACGAGCGGGCGGTCGTACGGGCCAAGACGTTCTTCGCCCGTGAGGCCCGGCCGGCCCTCTACCCGGACTACCCGGAAGGGGACTAGGGCGACGGCTGTACGCCGGGCTTCGGGGCCGGGCCGCCGGGAGCGGCTCAGTCGCCGTCCCCCTGACACCGCGGGCACCACACCGTCCCCCGGCCTCCCATGCGCGTGCGGCGCAGCGGGGTGCCGCAGCGCGGGCACACCGGGTCCGGGTCGTCGCGGTGGCCGGTGAGCCAGGAGGCGCTGGGCGGGACCCGGCCGGCGGGCACCGCGGAGCGCAGGGTGGCGCGCATCCGGGCGTGCAGGCGGCGCAGTTCGGCCGGGGTGAGATCGCGGGCCCGGCGGTCGGGGCGCAGCCGGGCCCGCCACAGGATCTCGTCGGCGAGCAGGTTGCCGAGGCCGGCGAGGACGGACTGGTCGGTGAGCGTGGTCTTGAGCCGGCCGCGGCGGGTGGCGAGGGCGGCCGCGAGGTCGTCCCGGCCGACCGTCAGCGCGTCGGGGCCCTGGCGCGCGAGCAGCCGGTCGAGGTCCGACTCGTCGTGGGCCAGCCACAGGCCGCGGAGTTTGCGCTGGTCGCGGTAGCGGAGGCGGTGGCCGTCGTCCAGCGTGAACAGGACGCGGTCATGGGCCTGGGGCGGGGTGGCCGGGGCGTCCGGCGCGGCGTCCGGGCCAGCGGCCGGGGCGTCCGGGTCGTCGCACAGCAGCAGGCCGGTCATGCCGAAGTGCAGCAGCAGGGTGGGTCCGTCGGTCCGGGCCAGCAGCCACTTGCCGCTCCGGCTCGGCGAACCGCCGCCCCTCCAGCGCGTCACGCAGCCCGCGCGCGCCGACGCCGTGCAGGACACCGGTGTCGCGGACCTCGACCCGCCGTACGACGCGGCCCCGGGCGCAGGACTCCAGCACCCGGCGGAACCCCTCGACGTCCGGCAGCTCAGGCATGACGCGGGCGGGCGCGCGGACCGGTCCGCGGGGCGGGGATGCCAGGGTTCATGGGAACCTCCCTCGATCCGGGCCGGACCCGCCGAACGGGGCGGCCCCGTCCCCCTCGCCGCTCCCGCCGCCCTCTCGGCTTTCCCGGCTCTCTCCCCCTACGCCTTCCCCGCCGACGCCGCCGGCACCACCGCCGCGAGGATCTCCCGCACCCGCTCGGCGATGTCGGCGCGGTCGTTGAGCACCCAGGACATGTGCTGGGCGCCGAAGAAGGCGGAGACGAGGACCCGGGCGGTGGCCTCGGGGTTCACGGACCCGGGGAGCTGCCCCGCCTCATGGGCCTGGCGGAGCCAGCCGGTCACGGACTCGGTGTAGCCGAGGTACGGCATCGGCAGCTCGGCGCCGATCAGCGAGCGCTCGATCTGGAGCCGCGCGCCCGCCTGCACCATCGTCTCGTCGCGGAAGGCGACCGCGGTGCGCGTCAGCAGCTGTGCCACCGCGGCCAGCGGGGGCAGGCCGGCGTCCTTCACCTCCTGCCCGATGATCCCGAGCAGGTGGTAGAACTCCTCGGCGACCGCCAGGGCGAGCGCCTCCTTGTTGGCGAAGTGGAAGTAGACCGCGCCCTTGGTCACCCCCGCCAGCTCGGCCACGTCCTGCACGGTCACGGTGGGAAAGCCCCGGGTGGCGAACGCCTCCGCCGCGGCGTCGAGCACCTGCCCCGGGTCCGCACGGCACGCTGCTGCTTGAGGCCCGTGTCCCGGTGCCGGGGGGCGGTGCCCCGGTCGGGCAGGGGCCTGGGGGCACTGGGTTCCACGGCCATGCTGTCCATCCTCCGGGCGCTCCTTGAAAGATACCTTCGGGAATGTATTGTAAGCGGCGGTCCGACGTCAGGAAGAGTCGTGCCGGTGTTGCTCGTCCGAGGGGTGGTCGCCGTAGGCGTAGCAGTCGCGCGGGTCGACGCCGGGATACCCGGCGAGCAGCCGCAGTGCCGCCGCCCGCTTGCCCTCGCCGATCACCGGCTCGGTCAGCTCGCCGGTGTAGCGGCCCTCGCGCACGACGGGCGCGCTGCACAGGACGTGCCGGGCGCCGATGTGCTCCGCGAGGGGGTCGAGGCAGGGCGCGAAGGACCCCGAGACCAGCGCGATCTCGGCGCCGGCGGCCCGGTGCCGGGCCAGTTCGGCCGCAGTGGAGGCGATGAAGAACCCGGGGTCCGCGGCGGCGAGGGAGAACCACTCCCTGCCGAGGGCGGCCGTCTCGGCCACGCCCTCCCCGGCGTAGGCGCGGTAGTAGGCCCGGTTCACGTCCTCGCGGCGCGCGCCCCGCGCGGCCCGCTCCCGCAGTTCCCCGGCGATCCGCTGGTACCGCTCCTCCCCCGCGTCCCCGTGCCGCCGCACCAGCCGGAAGCGCAGGAAGTCGAACATGCTCTTGCGGTCGATCAGCGTCTCGTCGACATCGCAGAAGACCAGGTGGGCGGGTTGCCCCCGGTCCTCGGCCAGCGCCGTGCTCCCCGTTCCTGCCAGCACCGTCATCGTCGGAACCTCCCCTCGGGGCCCGGCGGGGTGCCGGGCGCTGATAAAAATTCCTTCGCGAAGGTATCACCTCGGCTTGTGCACCAGAAGGGTGTTTTCCCGAGCCGGTCCCCGCGGCGGGGCCGTGCGGCCCGGCCGGTCCGGCACGCGCGAAAAAGTGCAGCGGCCGGGACACATCTCCTCGTACGGCGGCACTAATGTGGTCCTACGAGGTGAACGGCGCCGGATCCATGGTGGGCGGGCGTCGGGCCCCTCGCCGCAGTCCCTGGAACGAAGGTGTCAATGCCCGCTGAGAGCGCCCCCGGCGTCGGCAATCTCGACGACGACGACTACCCCGCCTACACCATGGGGCGGGCCGCCGCCGTCCTCGGCATCACCCCCGCCTTCCTGCGGGCCGTGGGCCGGACCGGACTGATCGTCCCGCTGCGTTCGGAGGGCGGGCACCGCCGTTACTCCCGTCGGCAGCTGCGCGTCGCCGCCCGCGCCCGGGAGCTGGTCGACCAGGGCACTCCGGTGGAGGCCGCGTGCCGCATCGTCTCGCTGGAGGACCAGCTGACGGACGCCCGCCGGCTGAACCAGGAACTGCGTCGGAAGCTGGACGCGCGCGGTACCGATATCTAGTCCCGCCGGTGCAGAATTGCTGAGCACGGTGGGACGAGAATCGGCCGGACCGCCGGAAAACCCCACGGTGCCGCCAGGGGACGTGTGTTAGCGTGATACGCGTTGCAGTTTTGGTTGCCAGAGAATTTTTTCTTTGCAGAGCTTTCCGGATCTTTCCGGAGGGGTGATCACAGCGGCGACTCGGCTTCGCAAGGTGCGAAGTCCGGCACTGCCCCCAAAGGGAGATTCACATGGCAACTGGCACCGTGAAGTGGTTCAACTCGGAAAAGGGTTTCGGCTTCATCGAGCAGGACGGCGGCGGCGCTGACGTGTTCGCCCACTACTCGAACATCGCCACCTCCGGCTTCCGTGAGCTTCAGGAAGGCCAGAAGGTCAGCTTCGACGTCACGCAGGGCCAGAAGGGCCCGCAGGCCGAGAACATCGTTCCGGTCGCCTGACGCTGACACGCGTCGTCGCGAGCCGAGCGGCTCGCACATCATGAGGCTGGGGCCCGCGCTCTCGGGGTGCGGGCCCCAGCTCATTGTCTTTTTCCGGGCCCCGGCCTTTTCCTGGACGACTCCAGTGCCAAGGCGGACGTCTCCAGCGCCAAGAGCGGCCCGGCTCTTCACCATTTCTTCGGCTCATTCTTGCGAATCCTCACGCGGTCGGCACCGCCGGACGGAATTCCTCGATACGCCGCATCGAGGAGGGTTCCCCCATGAACCGCACCCGTCGCACCAACGGCACCACCGGTGACCTCCGCGCCCCCCGCAGGTCCGCGCGCCCCCGTCCCGGCACCGGCGGCCGCAAGACCGGCCAGAGCGCCCGGCCCGCCGCGCGCCGGCAGGAGTTCGCCCTGCCCACCACGGTCACCGAACCGCTGCCCGCGGTCGAGGCGTTCGCCGATCTCGACATGTCCGAGCAGCTGCTGAAGGCACTGGTCGACGAGGGCGTGACCGAGCCCTTCCCGATCCAGGCGGCCACCCTGCCGAACGCGCTCGCGGGCCGCGACGTCCTGGGCCGGGGCCGTACCGGCTCGGGCAAGACGCTCGCCTTCGGCCTGCCCGTGCTGGCCCGGCTGCAGGGGCAGCGGGCCCAGCCCAAGCAGCCCCTCGCCCTGGTCCTCGTACCGACCCGGGAACTGGCCACGCAGGTCACCGACTCGCTCGCCCCGTACGCCCGCGCCCTGCACGTGCGGTTCGCCACGGTGGTGGGCGGTGTGTCGATCGGCCGCCAGACCAGCGCGCTGCGCGCCGGCGCGGAGGTCGTGGTCGCCACCCCCGGCCGCCTCAAGGACCTGATCGACCGCGGTGCCTGCCGTCTCGACCACGTCGCCGTCACCGTCCTCGACGAGGCGGACCAGATGGCCGACATGGGCTTCATGCCGCAGGTGACCGCACTGCTCGACCAGGTCCCGGCCCGTGGTCAGCGGCTGCTGTTCTCGGCCACCCTGGACCGCAACATCGACCTCCTGGTGCGGCGTTACCTGCACGACCCGGTCGTGCACTCGGTCGACCCGTCCGCCGGCGCGGTCACCACGATGGAGCACCACCTGCTCCAGGTGCGGGACACCGAGAAGCACGACGCCGTGACCGAGATCGCCGCCCGCGACGGCCGCGTGATCATGTTCCTGGACACCAAGCACGCGGCGGACCGGCTGGCCAAGCACCTGCTGTCCGTCGGGGTGCGCGCGGCGGCCCTGCACGGCGGCAAGTCCCAGCCGCAGCGTGACCGTACGCTGGCGCAGTTCAAGAACGGCCAGGTCACGGCGCTGGTGGCGACCAACGTCGCCGCCCGCGGCATCCATGTCGAGGGCCTCGACCTCGTCGTGAACGTCGACCCCCCGGCCGACCACAAGGACTACCTGCACCGCGGCGGCCGTACCGCCCGCGCGGGCGAGTCCGGCACCGTCGTCACCCTGGTGCTGCCGCACCAGCGGCGCGCGATGGACCGGCTGATGACCGACGCCGACATCACCCCGCGCACCGCCCGGGTGCGCCCCGGCGAGGACGAGCTCCAGCGCATCACCGGCGCCCGGACGCCCTCCGGCATACCGGTCGTCCTCGCCGTACCGGCCGACGACCGCCGCGAGAGCGGCGAGGGTTCCACCGGCCGTCGCCGGGGCCGTGGCCGGGGCCGCGGCGGCCAGGGCGGCGCCGGACGCGCCACGGGCCAGGCGACCGGCCGCGGCGGCGCGAACGGGCAGGGCGCGGGCCGGAGCAGGAGCGGCCAGGGTGCCGCCGTGCGCGGCGAGAGCGGTGGCGGCCAGGGCGGTCAGGGTGCCGCCGGCCGCGGCGGGAACGGCCGGGGCGGGGCGCAGGCGCGCCGGCCCCGCAGGACCAACCCGTAGCCGGTACGCGCTGACGGGACGGGCCTTGGAGTGCCGACCCGTGGCGGGAACACGCTGACGAGACGAGTGGACGCGTTCTCGGGCCTTCGACAGGTCCGAGGACGCGTCTTTTTTGGCATCGGTGGTGACGAGGCCGCGGCGGGGAGGGGCATCGCGCGGCCGGGCGCGGCGGGGGAGGGGCGCCGCGCGGCCGGGCGCGCCAGGCGGCATGCCCTGGATCACGGCGGGCCCGGTCGGGCGTGGGCGCGGGACGTCAGCCGCTCGGCGAACTCCGCCATGAGGGCGCGCAGTTCGTCCGGGCCCTCGATCACGAAGGGGCGGTCCAGGGAGGCGAGGAGCGGGGGGAGCCAGTCGAGGCGTTCGGCGCGCAGCTCGACGCGCAGCCAGCGTTCGGTCCCCGGGTCCGCGTCCGGGTCCGCGCCCGCGTCCGCTGCCGGGTCGTTCAAGGTGGCGACGGTGGCGGGGAGCCGGGTGCGGATCCGGGCCGGGGCGCCGTGGACGCGCAGGGTGACCCGGTGGCGGTACTCGGCCGTGGCGAAGGCGGCCCTGACGCGCTCGGCCGGGTCGGGGCCCGAGGGCGCCTCGAAGGTGCCGGGCAGGGTGCGCGTGGCGGTGATGCGGTCCAGGCGGAAGGTGCGGTCCTCGGTCAGTGCGGCGTCCTCGCCGGTGACGTACCAGCGGCCCGCGTGGGCGACGATCCCGTACGGGTGCAGGGTGCGTTCGCTGCGGCGGTCCTCGCGGTCGGTGTAGCGGATCGAGACCGGCCTGCGGTGGCGCACCGCGTCGGCGAGGCCGAGGAGGACGGCGCTGTCCGGGGGGTCCGGGGCCCTGGACGTGCCGGGCTCGTCCGTGAAGGCCAAAGCGTCCAGGAGGGTGTCCAGGCGGGCGGCGACGTGCCGGGGCAGGACGCGCCGGATCTTCGCCGCGGCGGTCTCGTTCGCCGTGCGCTGCGCCGTCGTCAGCCCCGCCCGGCGCCCGGCGATCAGGCCGAGCAGGACGGCCAGCGCCTCCTCGTCGCTGAGCATGAGCGGCGGCAGCCGGTACCCGGGGGCGAGCCGGTAGCCGCCGTAGCGGCCGCGCACCGACTCCACCGGCACGTCCAGGTCGATCAGCTGGTTCACGTACCGGCGCACGGTCCGGCCCTCGACGCCGAGGCGGTCGGCCAGTTCGGCCACCGTCCGGGTGCCGCCCGACTGGAGCAGGTCGAGCAGGGTCAGGACGCGGCCGGTGGGTCGGGGCATGCGCACAATCTAACGCCGTGAAACCCGATAGCGGACCGATTCTGTCCCCTATTTCTCCTAGCCTGCGGGACGCAGCACGCCTCCAGCCCAGCCAGGGAGAACCCATGGACTTCGTCTCGATCCGCATCATCACCGGCGACGTGGCACGTCTCGTCGCCTTCTACGAACGCGCCCTGGGGGTGCGGGCGGACTGGGCCACCGAGGACTTCGCCGAACTGAGGCCCGCGGGCGCCACGCTCGCGATCGCCGGCACCCGCACCGTCCCGCTGTTCGCGCCCGGCTCGGCCCGCCCGGCCGACAACCACAGCGTGATCACGGAATTCCTGGTCGACGACGTGGACCGCGTCCACCGGGACCTGTCCGGCTTCGTCACCGAGTTCGTCACCGAGCCGACCACGATGCCCTGGGGCAACCGTTCACTGCTGCTGCGCGACCCCGACGGCAACCTCGTCAACTTCTTCACGCCCGTCACCCCGGCGGCCGTGAAGAAGTTCGCGGGCCGCGGGTCCGCGCGGCCGGTCACCCCCGCCCACGACCGCTCGCGATAGTCCCCGGGGGCCGTTTCGGAGGGACGCGAGGGGCCTGCGGGACGGACGGGGGGACCGGTCGCGCGGCGGTTCCACCGATTCACCGTGCGCCGGAACGGCCGGTGAGCGGACGGGAGTTGTGCGGGGCGACCGATGCACGGCACGAGGAACGGATGCCGGCCCCGGAGCCCCGGTCTGGGGCGGGCGGGTGGCGGACCGAGGCTGGCGGCTGGCGGCAGTTCCCATGATGGTCTTCGAGAACATGTCCCGGGAGACCTTGCCCGTCCTCGACACCGGGCGTCGGCGCAGCGCGGCGGACACCCTGTCACTCAGCGGTGAGAAGGACGCGGCGCTGCTCGCCTCCACCGTGCGCCACGTCCACCTCTATCTGAACCTGCCGAACGCTCCGTGGACGGGCCCCAAGTCCCGGATGTCGAACGATCAGATGCTCGAGGCACTCGCGAAGGACCCGGACGGGTACCGGCGCGCAGCCGCCGTCGGGCGCCGGCTCGGAGCCGAAATTCATATCCTGCCCACCGCCGATGCCGTTGGGTACTGCGTCACCGTGGACGGGAGCACCTCGGCGACACAGGTCGAGGAGTCGTTGTCCGGGCTCGCCTCCGGAGCTGACCTCTCGCAGGGCGACGCGGGCGACGCTCGCCTCGCCCTGCGCAACGCGATGAGCGTTCCCGGTCGCTCCAGCCGTCGCCGAAGGACGACCCGCCCCCAGACCGGTCTCTATGTGAAGGCGTGGAATTACTGGGTCGAGGGCAGCGCCGTACACAAGCTGTCGATGCCGAAGAACGGCAAACTGCCAGGGCCCGTCCGCCTGCGCGACCTTGAGATCACTCCTGACTCCAGTCGATGGCGCTCGTAATCCCCGTGAGACCGGCCTCATGGGGCTGAGGCGGCACCGGTGTGTCCAGATACCTCAGGACGTCCGCGGTATCGATGCGAGACAGGTTCTCGGCCGCTGCCGCAGAAGTGACGATGTGCGCTTTGCGCAGGACATCACGCGGCTTGCGCGTGGAACGGTCGAAGAGGCAGGCGATGGCGTCGGGGGTGAACGGGAAAAGCTCGTCCCCCTCTTCCCTGACCGTTCCCTCCTTGGTGGCCGCTGTCAGATAGGGCCTGAGGAGCTGAGCGGCCTGGGCGGCGTTTCGCAGGGCGGGCAACCTGACGGTGCTTTGCCTGTTGGCCTCGGTCAGTTCGAAAGGGGGCAGATCGGCGAGGGCCCAGGCCGTGCCGATCGCCAGGGAGGCCCGGGGATGCATGGTCACTACCATGGTGACCATGTCGGCCATCGGCAGTGTCTCCACGAGTACGTCGCGGAACTTCTCGACCTCCAGAATGCGCTTCGCCCTGGCCGTCGTCGTGCTCGCCAGATCCTCCAGCTGATCGCAGAAGACCAGCACGTGTTTCATTCCGGCCGCCGCCGCGAAGAGGAGGAACGTGGCCATGCAGGAGGCGCCGTTGCGGCTGCGTGACACCGGTGTGACCAGCCGCAGGTGCTCGGCTGCGGCTTCCCCGCCGTCCTCGCACAGCGCGACAATGAGCTTGTCGTCGGGCGGCCCGAGCGTACGGCCCTTGATCGACCGGTGCTCGTCCGTGACCGCCTTCACCAGATCGCGTACGTCGTCGCTGCCCACCCGCTGGACCAGCTGCTCCCGCAGCCGTTCGGCCAACGGCCGTTCCTCCCCGCCTGCGGAATAGGTGACGGCGTACTCCACCGCGGCGAACAGCGCGGCCCCGAGGGACCGCACATTGGCCGTGTCGAAGCCGGTGACCAGACAGCAGACCGGTACCTCGGAGGCGTCCTCCTCATCCAGGCCGGCTTGAAGATAGGCCCATTCTCCGAAATCTTTGTTGACCTCCCTCGCCAGATGCTGCATGAGGACGGACTTTCCAAATCCGCGTGCGTCGGAGTCACCCGGTACGATGCCGACCGACCACAAGTAGCCGAATTTGAGACCGGAGTACGACATGCCGAGGATAAACTTCTCGACTGCCTCCTGCAGTTGCTCGGCATGCACTCCGGGTTCATAGAGAAGCCCGTTCTCACGATCGTCCTGACGGCCGAACCCGGCCATCCCCGTAGACGGAAACGGATTCTTCCGCATACGCCATTCGCGTTTGATCCACACGATCCCGGGAGCTGTGCGCGCTGTGGTCACGGGGCCGCGACCTCCCGCTGCTTCTCGAAGAGGCGCATGACGTGGAAGACCCGGCGAACCCCCGGATGGGTCTTCACCACGAGCGGCCGGGTGGACCCCGGGGTCCTGGTAGCGGACGCCTCGTCCAGATGCAGCCGGAAGGGAAGACCCTCGACATGACCGCGGTAGGCGTCACAGACCGCGGCGTCGAACTCGGCGTTGCTGATGCGCTGTTGCCAGCAGGCGGCTGCCCGGACGCGCCACACCGCGCAGTACCCGGTTGCTTCTGCGGAGCGTTCCGCCTCCTCCTGGCAGATGCGCGGCAGGGCCGTCAGCAGAGCGCTCCGCACAGGCTGCCCGACCGACCGCCGGAACTCGGCCTGTGGACCGCTGCCCGTGACGCTCCCGGTGGCCCAGAGCCGCAAGGCGGACGGGCCGGGCGCGTAGTAGCTGAAGTTGGCCAGGCCCATGAAACCACTCCAGCGACGCAGCAGTTCATGGCTGATGTAGTCCATCGGGCAGCCCGCCGCCGCGAAAGCGAACCGGACCGCCGCCTCCTCGCAGAACGAGGCGATCCGCTTGCGCGTCAGCGCCGGCGGCGCCTTGGCCGTCCTCCCCTGCTCCCGCTCTTCGAGCGCTCCGGCAGCTCGTTTCCTCTCCTCGGCGAGGCGCTGGGCCTCCCACCGCTTGATCCGCGTCTCGACCCGCCGCATGGCCGTCGTCGCATAGTCGAGTACGGCGGTCTCGACAGCTTCCGGCTCTGCGGTCCACCCCAGTCCGCCGCGCCGCAGGCAGTCGACCATGTGCGCCACGAAGGCCGGCAAGAACTCGTCGACGTTGCGATGGACTCCCTCCTCCCAGCGCAGGAGCGGAACCGTCAGCTGGTCCGACACACTGTCCGGCCGTGCCCCGACCACTCGCAGGAACCCCTCGAACTGTGGGTGCGCGGCGAGGAGTTCACCGACCAAGGTGTTGTAGCCAGCCCGCTTGTCCTGGGTGACGGCCGCAGTCCACTCCCAGCCCCGCTCGGTCAGCTCGAAGACCACATGGCCATGCGCGAAGGCGGACTGCGGCGTGGAGGGCAGCACATGATGCTTCACCCAGCCGAGGCGCATCAGCTCTTTCAGGACGTCGACCGTGTTGTGGACATGTGACCGGTGATCCGAGCGCATCGCATCCCATTTCGCGGTGACGAACGAACCGTCCAGATCCGCTTCCCGGGCGACGTTCTCGGCCTGGTTCACCATGGCCACCCGGATCTGCTCGAACGAGTCGCCTCGGGCCACCGCGAGCGCCGCCGTCTCGATGTAAGAGAGTTCCTGAAGTCGTGGAATTCCCATCCCACCGACGCTCATGACGGCGACACGTTCTGATTAGGCCATCCGAGTGGTCTGCGCACGATCCGTCCTCCCAGAATTGCCGTTCATGGGCCATGAGAGCCCGACGGGTAGGAACCCTACTGGTCCAGCTGCTGTCGAATGCGCGGTGAAACGCCGCGCATTTACTTAGAGTGACCAAGCGTTCGACCGGTCACCGAAACGGGAGCGAGCGGCGGGACTTCGCCGCGGCCCGGTCCCAGTGGCCGACGCGCGCACCGACGGAGCAGTTCGCCTGCCGTCAGCACACGCCCGGGCCCCGGACCGTACAACGAACCTCCCTGGAGCCGACCATGATCGACAGAGCTTCCCCGCGCCGCGTGCCCCTCCGCTGGGCCCGGCCGGTGGACCCGTTGCCCGCGCCACGACCGTCCGGCCGGCGGGTGTGTCCACCGGCGCACGTCGAAGAGAAACGTGTGGCCCTCCGCACCACGGGACCCGCGCTGATCGAGCAGGGTCACTGGCCGACCGTGCCGCGCTGCAAAAGGGTGCTGGTCGTGGTGCACACCCTGACGTTCGGCCAACGGCTGAAGGAGGTCTACTGCCTTCTGGAGCGCGACATCCGTGTCCAGATGGTCTTCACGATCGCGCCGCATGCGTTCAGCAGCGGGGTCTCCCGTCATCTGGAGCGCCAGGGCATCACCGCGCTGGACTGGGACGAGGCGCGGCGCGCCGAGTTCGATCTGGCACTGGCGGCGGGTTCCCGCGGGTTGCATGAACTCCAGGCACCGGTCGTCCGCATCTCGCACGGAGCAGGACACATCAAGCCGCTGACCGATACCTCCGTTCTCGAACCCGGCGAGCGACGGTGGCCCGGGATGCTGAATCCCCGGCATCTGGTGCACGAAGGCCGCGTGGTCCCCACCGCGATCGCCTACGCACACAGGCGCGATCTGAAGGAACTGGGGAGTTCCTGCCCCACGGCACTGCCCTTCGCGCATGTGGTCGGCGACCCCTGCGTGGACCGGATCACGGCCGCCCTGCCGCGTCGGGAGCACTACCGCCGTGCGCTTGGGCTCCAGCCCGGCCAGCGACTCGTGGCGGTCAATTCGACCTGGGGCACCACCTCCACGTTCGGTCGGCTCGGCTCGCTGCTGCCACAGCTGCTGGAGCAGTCTCAGGATGACCGCTACCGGATCGCTCTGCTGATCCATCCCAATGTGTTCGCCGGGCACGGCGACCGACAGGTACACGCCTGGCTGGCTTCGTGCAGCGAGCGGGGAATCGCGATCCTCCCCCGGAGGCGGACTGGCAACCCCTGCTGGTCGCGGCCGACTGGATCATCGGCGACCACGGCTCCCTGACCGCGTACGGCTCCCTCACCGAGGCGACCCTTCTGCTCACCCAGGACCCGGAGCGCGAGGTGGCACCGTCCTCACCGGTGGCGCTCCTGGCCGCCGTCGCGCCCGTGCTCTCCCCCATGGATCCGCTGGGCGTGCAGCTGGAGTACGCGGCCGGTCGGCGCCGTCCGGACCAGTACCGCGCAGTGGCCGCGTCGCTCTCCTCGGTACCCGGGGAGTTCCACCGGCGTATGCGCTCGCTCGTCTACCGTCTGTTGCACCTGGGTGAGCCCGCCTTGCCGCCTGCTGTCGGCCCGTTGGCCGCGCCTCCGCCGCTGGAGCGGTGGGTGGTCTCCCCGGACTCGGCGGAGTGGTTGTAGCCGGTCGGGACGTGGCGCCGGTCGCGCACGGATGGCGTCCGGCGCCGCTGTCGCGGTGTACCCCGCACGGCGTTCATCACAGGTGACGCAGCCTCTCGTCGAGACGCCCCGCGTCGGTGAGGTCCAGCCTCCGGAAGAGCCTTCGGGCGGCCTTGTAGAGCAGGGCCGCTTCCGCGCGGTCGCCCTGCGACTCGGCCGCCGCACCGAGCCATTCCAGGCAGCGCCCCTCCCAGTGTTCCGAGTGGGTCGCTCCGTCGGCGTGAAATCCCGACTGAGCCTGCCGCAGCAGTCGTACGCCCCCCTTGTGGTCCTCGGCGAGGCAGCGCGCGTGGCCGAGAAGGGCGAGGGCCCGGGTCATTTCGTAGTCCTCGCCGAGCGACCGCAGCTCTTCCAGTGCGTGGCGGAGGCAGCGGGCAGCGCCCGGCAGGTCCCCGCCGGCCAAAAGCGCTTCCCCGAGGCGACGCCGGGAGAGCGCGGCCCCACGCCGGTAGCCGATCGCTTCTCGCAGGCTCAGTGCCGTCTCGAAGTACGCGCGGGCCTCGTCCAGCCGGTGGGTGAGAAGGCAGAGGTGCCCGAGCCCGTTGACCGCCTGTGCCTGTAGCCGCGCATCGCCGTCGGCGGTTGCCATGTCCAGCGCCTGCTGATACCACTGGGCGGCCTCCGCGTACTGACCGGCCGCCCGCAGGCCGATGGCGCCCGAGGTGAGCATGCGGCCCTCGCCCGCTCGTGCGCCGCACCGCCGGGCCGCGTCGAGGCCAAGGCGATGGGCCTCGATCCACAACCCCGAAGGGCGGAAGCGGAGGAACAGGGGCCACATGACGTCCGTCAGACGCCAGCAGTGTGCGTGCCGCCCCTCCCGGGCACAGTGCCGCACAGCCTCCATCAAGGCGCTTCGCCGGGTGTCCAGCCATCTCAGCGCCCCCTGCGGGCCGTTGAGCACGGTAGGGGCAACGGCCAGCAGAAGGTCGTCGTACCCCGGCAGCCGGTGGCCAGGGACGAGGATGTCCTCCGCCACGGCGGCAGTGGCCAGGCACCAGTCCGCGAGCCGGTTCAGAACATCGCGTCGTTCGGCGTCCGCACTCGTCTCGCCGAGCCGACGCGCGTGTGATCGTACGAGGGTAGGGAACTCGTACACGTCCGGGCCGGTCTCCTCAAGGAGGTTCGCCTCCACCAGTGTGTGCACAGCGGCATCGGCCACCCGGACCGCGGACTCGTGCCGGTGCCCGGGGACAGCCGACAGCACATCCTCGGGAAGGAGCGCGGCCAGCAGGACGAAGTCGTAGCGATCCGTCGGCAGCAGGCCCATCCTGCGGTAGAGCCTTGCCGGGTCCGGTGGCAGCAGGCGGTACGACATGTCCAGCGCGGTTCGGATCACGGACTCACCGTTCACTCGGAGGGTGTCGACGGCGCCAGGCTCCTGGGACAGATACCGGGCGAGCGTGGACACGGACCGGTGAGGTCTCAGCGCGAGATGGGCGGAGGCGAGGCCGACTGCGAGCGGAAGTCGACCACACAGCCGGACGACTTCGCGTGCGGCTCGGCGTTCCCGACGCACGCGCGCGCCGCCACCCTGGGCCAGCAGTTCGAGGGCCGGACCCATCGAGAGACCCTCCAGCCGGTACCCCCGGGCGCCTTCGGCACACAGTGCGGTGAGGCTGGTCCTACTGGTCACCACGGTGAGTACGGAAGGACCAGCCGACAGAAGAGGACGTACCTGGGCCGCCGAAGCGGCGTCTTCCAGCAGCACCGCCAGCTCCAGCTTCTCGGTCAGCGAACGCCACAGGGCGGACCGCTGTGCCGTGCCGGACGGTATCGAGGGCACCCCGAGCGCGACGAGGAAGGCTTCCAGGACCGCGTCGGCGGACACGGGACCACATCCGTCGCCCACGGAGTGTCCACCCAGGTCGGCATGGAGATGGCCGTCGGGGAAGGAGTCGATCTGCCGACGCAGCCAACGTACGGCGAGAGCCGTCTTCCCCACGCCGGCGAGTCCGCTGACCACCAGTACTTGAGGAACGCGGGCAGGGTAGCGGGCGCGCAGTGCGTCGAGCCGCCGCAGGTCGGCATCCCGCCCCAGGAAACTCGCGGTCATCGGCGGGAGTTGACGCGGCCGGGGACGCCGCCAGTCGGTCGGCCTGGGCTCCGGATGGATGTGGACCCCGCCGGAGATGTCACGTGCCTGCACACTGGACCCGTGCAGTACGGCGTCGCCGCCGATGGTGTTCACCATGGGCGGCGAGCCGATCCTGGGGACCGTATGCTCCGCGTGCCGCGTCAACCAGTCCCTCACCGCCCCGTCGGTCTCGGCATCACAGCGAGCGAGCCTGTCCAGTTCGCGGGCAAGACGGTGGCATGCGGCGCGCAGGGAGGCGTGTCCGGAATCCTGTGGCGGCCAGAACGACTCCAGGCCCTCGTCGAAACGATCGGCGATCCGAACGACTTGAGCCAACTCCCGCCAAGCGAGGGAGCCCTGACTTCCCGCGCACGCGGCCAACGCCGACCGCAGTACCTCGTCCCTGCTCCACCCGGGATTTCGCATGCCGACCGCCTCCCCTAGAAGCATCTGTTCCCGGGCGCCGGGCCGGGGAAAAAATCTTGTTTATCGGTCAAATTCGGGATCGCGCGGCGTACGCATAGCCAGCGTTATCAGGGTCATGACACCCTCGTAGGCCCGGCCCGTACAGGTCCTACCGGCGGGAGGACTCTGGTGGAGTTCGAGATACGGCTTTCGGGCACCGTGGAGGTCCTCGTCGACGGGCGGCGCGGGCCGCTGGGCCCCACGAAGACGCGCCTGCTCCTCGCCTCCCTCGCCTGGGACGCGGGGCGGTCCGTGAGCGTGGACAGCCTGGTCCACCGCATCTGGGACGACCATCCGCCGGCCACCGCCCGCGAGACCCTGCACACCCATATCTCCCGGGTGCGCCGCGCCCTGCGGACCGCCGCCCCCGACGCGCCGACCATCACCAGCGGGACCAACTCGTACGTCCTGCACGTCGACCCCGACCGGGTGGACCTGCGCGCCTACACCAGCTGTGTCGAACAGGCCCGCGCGCTCAAGGGCAGCGACGACGACGCGGCCCTCAGGCTGCTGGAGCGGGCGGAGGCCCACCGGTACGGCGAGCCGCTCGCCGGGATGACCGGCTCCTGGCCGGAGCATCTGCGCGGCGCGGTGGGCGAGACGACGCTCGTCGCCGCCATGACGCGCGCCGAACTCCTCATGAACGCGCAGCAGTTCACCGAGGCGGTGCCGGTCCTCGCGCCCCTGGTCGCCGACCACCCCGTGGACGAGGCCCTGGTGGGGCTGCTGGCCGTCGCGCTGCACGGCGGCGGCCGTACGGCGGAGGCGACCAGGCTGCTGCAACGCACCCGGCAGCGCGTCATCCGGGACATCGGCCTGGACGGGGGCCGGCGCCTGCGCCGCATCCAGGAGGGAATCCTGGCCGGCACCCCGGCCGGCGCCCTCCACGGCCAGGACCCCCGCCGCCCCGCCACCCGGCCGAGCCGTCCCGCGCCGGACAACCTCCCCCGGGACGTCCCCTGGATCGGCCGCCGCGAGGAGTTGCGGCGGCTCACCTCGGCACTGTGCGAGGGCGGGGGCGAGCCGGGGGCGGTGGTGACGGTCGAGGGGATGGGGGGCGTCGGCAAGACCGCCCTGGCCGTGCACCTCGGATACGAGGTGGCGGACCGCTATCCCGACGGCCGCTGCTTCGTACGGCTCGGCGGCCATGACGCGGACGGGGCGGCCGGCGCCCCGGTGCGCGCGCTCACCACGCTGCTGCGGGTGCTCGGCCCCGAGGGCAGGGAGCTGCCGCAGGACATCGAGGAACTCACCGCGCTGTGGCGGTCGTCGGCGCGGGACCGGCGGATGCTGGTGATCCTGGACGACGCCGTCTGCTCGGAGCAGGTACGGCAGCTGCTCCCCGGGGCCTCGCCGACGGCGGTCGTGGTGACCAGCCGCCGCCGGCTCACGGGTCTGCCGGGCGCGCGGCAGGTCTCGCTCGACGTCCTGCCCCACGCCGACGCGATCGCCCTCTTCGAGCGGCGCCTCGGCACGGGCGGGCGGTCCCGGGCGGCGGAGATCGCGGACATCGTACGGATCTGCGGGCATCTGCCGCTGGCGGTGGAGATCGCGGCGAGCCGGCTGCTGACCAGGTCGTCGTGGACCGCGGCGGACCTGCTGCACCAGCTGACCGCGGGGGCGGGCGGTCTGGACGAACTCCGTGACGGGGAACGGACTTTGGAGCATGTGTTCGCTCTGTCCTATCGGGCGCTGAATGCCGAGGAACAACTCGTGTTCCGGCGGATCAGCCTCCACACCGGAATGGAGTTCGGAGCGCACGCGGTCGCGGCACTGACAGGTCTCTCCCTCGGCGCGACGGAACGGGCACTGGAGCAGCTGCTCACCCAGCATCTGGTTTCCGAACCGGCCCCGCACCGCTTCACCCTGCACGATCTTCTGCGCAAGTACGCCCGCTCGCTGACCGACGCGGAAGGAACGCGGTCACGGGCGGCGACGCAACGGCTGGCGGCGTTCTATATGAGGGCGGCTGACCGCGCGGACCGTCTAGTGCATCCCTACCGTTCCCGTACCAGTCTGGACGCCGACGATTTCATTACCCTTCCCGCGATCGATGACGTACCCGCGGCCGAGCAATGGCTGATCACCGAAAGCGGCAACCTGGCGGACACGCTGGGCTGGATCAGTACGCAGGGGACCGAGCGGCAACTCGCCTTGTCCGTGCATGTATTGATGGGACTCCTCTACATGCGGGGGCACCTGGCCACCTCGGAGTCACTGCTGCGGCGGGCGGTCGACCACTGGTCCACCAGCGGGGACAGCGGGGCACAGGCGCGCGCCCTGCTCGACCTCAGCGTCGCGCACAGTCATCACTCCCGTTACGAGGAGGCGATCTCGGTGGCGGGCGAGGCGCGGGAGCTGGCCCGTGCGCTGGGAGACGCGGAACTGGAGATCGAATGCGTCGACCAGATGTGCATATCGCTGTGGCAGCTGGGCCGGTACGGGGTGATCAAGTCCCTGCAAGAAGGCGTATCGGATTCCCTGATGCAAACAGGCAATGTGCTCCAGATCGCGCGCAGCCATAACATCCTGGGCGTCACCCATCTCCACCTCTCGGAAATCGACTCGGCCCGCGATTATTTCGACTCCGCCCTGAGGCAATTCACGGCCATCAATCATGAGCGTGGAATTTTCAGCACACTCAACAACATGGCCGAACTCGCCACGAGAACAGGGGATCCACAGGGCGCCGAACACGCCTACCGTAAAGCCATCCGACTGGCACTGAGAAGGTCCGACAGAAGAGAGCTGGCCACGCTTCGGATGAACCTGGCCAACGCCCTGATCGACCTGGGGAAAGCCGACGAGGCGCTGACTCTCTCGCATCACAGCCTGGACTTCTTCCGCAGCGTGGGCGACCGGCGCAGGGAGGCCATCGCCCTCAACCGGATCGGCCGGGCGCATCGCACGGCCGGCCGCAGCGAGCAGGCCATACCGCTGCATGTCGCCGCTCTCGCGCTGGCCAGGCGCATCGACGCCGCGGGCGAGGTGGTCGACGCGGCCCATGACGCCGCCCTGGCCCATATGGACACCGGCCGCGCGGCGCAGGCTTTGGCATATGCCAAAGAAAGTTTCCAATTGAGTATGCGGATCGGCGCTCACGCCGAAGCGGACCGCGCCTCGCGCACTCTCGCCGTCCTGCGCGCCAATGGGCGAACCGCCGCGAACTGACCGGCCCTTTCAGAGCACCGCACGCGCGCGTTGATCCAGAGCCCTTCCGTGGGATATGAATGGCGTCCCCCGCTCCTGCGGAGCGCCCCTCTCGGCCGCTCTTACGCAGCGCGGTTCACCCTGCACAGCCACTTAGAAAGAAACCCTCTTGAGCAAACTTTTTTACGTGGCCATGACATGCATGCTCTTTGCGATAGCATTCCACCCGCCGACGTTCCCGCCCTCGTAAGCAGTCGCAGCGCCACGCAGGCCGCCCTTCCCCGCTCGTGGAGGCGGGGCGGCCCCTCTTGAGCCCCTCGGGCCTGAACCTCTCAGGCCCGCACCAGGTGCAGCCGCCCCGGGTCCACCTCCATCCGCAGCGGTGCCCGCACCTCCCGCACCGGGACCCCGTCCACGTCCAACCGGTGCGTGCCCCAGGCCCGTTCGAAGCGCAGGCGGCGTACCCGGCGCACCCCGAAGGACTCTCCCCGCACCTCCAGCAGCCCCGCCCCGGTGGTCGTGACGCCGAGGCGGCGGCCGTCCGGCACGGTGATCTTCTCGTTGTCGAGGATGAGACGGACGGGACCCGGATCGGCGTTCTGGGACGCCAGGTCGACCTGCCGCAGGGCGAGTTCGTAGCCGCGGCCCGCGAGGTGGATACCGATGACGTCCTGGTGGCAGGCCCCCGCGCCCGCCACCCCGTCCGGCCGGTCGATCAGCAGCGGCAGCCGCCATAACGCCGCCGCCCGCATCGCCTGCTCCGGCCGCACCCCCGGTGTGTGCACCAGCAGCCCCACCGACCGCGGCGGCAGCCCGTGCTGGACGCCGCCCCGCTCGCCCGGCTCCGGCACCGGGTTCAACTCCACGCTGGGGACGCCCCGTTCGGACAGCCGGGCCCGCAAGGCGGTCGTACGTTCGTGTTCGGAGCGGTGCCGGCCCCGGACCACCCCGAGGGTGGAGCGGGTCGCCGGAAGGGTGCCGGACAGCCGCACGGCGGCGGTCAGCAGTCGGTCGACACCCGTGACATGGCGGGCGGTCGGTGGCGAGGACGAGGGCAGCATGCGGCTCCTTGCGCGCTCGGGACGGAACGCACGCGGCCGCCTCTCCACGGCTCGGCCCAGGGTGGCACCGGTCGTTCAATCTCTAACGTAGTGCGCGAGTGCGGCCGGTGTGAAGCCGCGTCAAGGGCCGGTGAACCAGGGCCGGCCGCCGTGTGACGGCAGGCTTTCCGGGCGCCCCCGGTGCGGCTCGGGCCGCGACGACCGCCACCCCCGTACGACTCAGGCCGCGACGACCGCCACCCCGGTCCGGCCCCCGTCGACGTCCACCACCGCCCCGTGCACGAACGCCGCCTCGTCGCTCGCCAGCCACACCACGGCATGCGCGATCGCGTCCGGCGTCCCGACCGAGCCCGCCGGGGTACCCCGCATCATGAGCTCGCCGGGATGCGGCGCGGTGCCCGCCGGGGACGGCGGCAGGATCACCCCCGGCGACACCGCGTTCACCCGCACGCCCCGCGGCCCGAACTCCGCCGCCCACGCCCGCGTCAGCGTCTCCATCGCGCCCTTGGTCGAGCTGTAGAGCGCGCCGACCGGGACACCGAGACGGGCGATCCAGGAACCGAGGTTGACGATCGCCCCGCCGCCCGCCTCCGCCATCCACGGGGCGACGGCGGCGGTGAGGAAGAAGGGCGCCTTGACGTTCACCCCGTAGACCTGGTCGAACGTCTTCTCGTCGGTGCCGGCGGTGTCCCGGCCCGGGTAGACGCCGGCGTTGTTCACCAGGATGTCGATCCGGCCGCCCAGCGCCGCGCGGGCCCGCTCGGCCAGGTCGCGGGACGCCTCCGCGCCGCCGTCCAGGTCCGCCGCCAGGAAGTCGGCCCGGCCACCCGCGGCCCGGATGCCCTCGACCACCTCCGCGCCCCGCACCCGGTCCCGGCCGGAGACGATCACCTGCGCGCCCTGCGCCGCGAACGCCTCCGCGATCGCCCGCCCGATATTGCTGGTCGAGCCCGTGACCAGCGCGGTCCTGCCGGCCAGCCGGCCGCCTGTGGTGTCGTTCATGACGCGGTCTCCCTTGTCTCGCGGTGTGCCGCCCACTGTGCGCCGCCAAAATTGGACCAGCAAGTCCAGAATGGGCGGGGCTACGGTGGCCTCAGCGGAAGGAGCCGAAGGTGCCGGAGACACTCACCACGAAGGGCCGGGCCACCCGCGCCCGCATCATCGAGGGCGCCGCCGGGCTGCTGCGCGAGCAGGGCCCCGCCGCCACCCTGGACGACATCCGTGCCCGCACCGGCACCAGCAAGAGCCAGCTCTTCCACTACTTCCCCGAGGGGAAGGACGAACTGCTGCTCGCCGTCGCCCGGTTCGAGGCCGACCGCGTCCTCGCCGACCAGCAGCCGCATCTGAGCTGTCTCGACTCCTGGGAGTCCTGGCAGCGCTGGCGCGACGTGGTCGTGGAGCGGTACGAACGCCAGGGCGACACCTGCCCGTTGGGCTCGCTCTTCCTCCAGGTCGGCCGCCGGGGGCCCGGCGCCCGCGCGATCGTCACCGAGCTGATGCGCCAGTGGCAGCACCACCTCGCCGAGGGCATGCGAGCCCTCCGGGCGGCCGGCCTGGTCTCCCTGGGCCTCGACGTCGACCGGGCCTCCGCCGCCCTGCTCGCGGGTATCCAGGGCGGCGTCTCCCTCATGATGTCCACCGGCGACTCGACCCACCTCAGAGCGGCGATCGACACCGGGATCGACTACCTCCGTACGGCCGGGAAGTAGCGCCGACTCCCGCGCTCACAGGCGCGGTTCGCGGGGAACGGGACGCTCAGACCACCGTCCCGACGGCCTCCGCGCCGGCCGCGCCCGCCTCCGGCACCACCCGCCGCGCCCGGCCCGGCACCAGCAGCGGGTGGGCGACGCCCCAGGTCGCGGCCTTGCAGACCGCCTCCTTGTAGCGGGCGGCGAGGCGGCCGGTCAGGGCGCGGTCGACCGCGCGGTCGTCGGCGGTGACGAACTGGATCAGACCGTCCCGGCGGCCCAGGGAGACGCACTGCTGGAAGTACCGCACCGGCGTCACCGGCACCTTCCCGCCGCTGAGCCGTGCCGCGATCGCGTCGGCCGCCTGCCAGGCGACGGGCACCCCCGAGGCGCAGGACATCCGCAGCGGCTTGCCGCCGGGGCCCAGGGCGAGAGCCGCGTCGCCGATGGCGTACACCCGCGGGTGCGAGACGGAGCGCATCGAGCGGTCGACGACGATCTGACCGTTCGCGCCGGTCTCCAGGGTGGTGGCCCGCGCGATCGGGTGCACGGCGAAGCCGGCGGTCCACACGGTGGCCGCGGCCGGGAGCGTGGTGCCGTCGGCGGTGGTGACGTGGTCGGCGGCCACCGCAGTCACGGCGGTGTGCTCGCGCACGGTGATGCCGAGCCGGTCGCACACCGCGCGCAGATGGCGGCGGCCCTTGACCGAGAGCCGGTCGCCCAGCTCACCGCGGACGAGGAGGGCGACGTCCAGGTCGGGGCGGGCCTCGGCGAGTTCGGTCGCGGCCTCCAGGCCGGTGAGCCCGCCGCCGACCACGACCACGGGGGCGCCGGCCGCCAGTTGGGCCAGCCGGGCGCGCAGCCGCAGCGCGCCGGGGCGGCCCGCGATGTCGTGGGCGTGCTCGGCGACACCGGGGACGCCCTGGTCGTGCCATCCGCTGCCGAGGGCGTACACGAGGGTGTCGTACGGTAGTTCCTCGGCCGTGCCCCGGGTCCCGGTGACGGTCACGGTGTGGCGGTCGGCGTCCACGGCGGTGACCCGGGCGAGCTTCAGGGTGACGCCGGTGCCCGTGAACATGGCGGCGAGGGGCCGGGCCGGGAGTTCCTGTCCGGCGGCGAGCTGGTGCATCCGGACGCGCTCGACGAAGTCCGCTTCGGCGTTGACGAGGGTGAGGGCGACGTCCTCGCGGCGCAGCCGGCGGGCGAGGCGGCCGGCGGCGATGGCTCCGGTGTATCCGGCGCCGAGGACGATGACGCGGTGCTGCATGGCCTGCTCCTGTCGCTCATGGGAGGGATCCCAAGCGGTTCGCCCCTTGAACCGGGCGGCCCGCCGTTTCCTGACAGGAGCAGGGCGTGACCCGCGTCACATGCTCATCGCGGAGTGTCAGAAGACCTTCAGCACGGGGTCGCCGTGCTCGCAGGCCGCCCAGCGCCGACTCGCGCGCACGAGCTTGTCGGGGTTGACCTGGCTGCGGAAGGCGGCGATGCCCTGCCCGGTGATCTCCAGGCAGGTGATGCCGATGACCCGTGCGTCGAGCACCACGACGAGCGCGGGGGCGCCGTTGACCAGGGAGACATGGAGGTCGGGCGAGCCGCCGGCCAGATCGCGCTTGGCCTTGCCGGGCTTGAACAGGCCCCGCATGAAGGTCGCGACCGCGCGGGCCCCCTCGAACGCCCTGGCGCGGGCCGGGACCTTGCCGCCGCCGTCGCCGACCGCGATGGCGTTCTCGGTGAGCAGCCGTACCAGCGGTTCGGTGCGGCCGCTGGTGGCGGCGGCGAGGAACTCGTCCACGATCCGCCGCGCGGCCGCCTCGTCGATCTCGGCGCGGGCCCGGCCGGTGGCGACGTGCTTCTTCGCGCGGTGGAAGATCTGCTGGCTGGCGGTCTCGGTGAGGTCGAGGATCGCCGCGATCTCCCGGTGCGGGTAGTCGAACGCCTCGCGCAGCACGTACACCGCGCGCTCGTTCGGGGTGAGGCGCTCCAGCAGGGTGAGGACGGCGTACGACACCGACTCGCGCTGTTCCGCGGTGTCGGCGGGGCCCAGCATCGGGTCCCCGGCGAGCAGCGGCTCGGGCAGCCAGGCGCCGACGTAGGTCTCGCGGCGGGCGCGGGCGGAGGTGAGCTGGTTGAGGCACAGGTTGGTGAGCACCTTGGTCAGCCATGCCTCGGGCACCTCGACGCGCCCGGTGTCGGCGGCCTGCCAGCGCAGGTACGTCTCCTGTACCGCGTCCTCCGCCTCGCTCGCGGAGCCGAGCAGGCGATAGGCGATGGCCTCCAGACGGTGCCTGGACGCCTCGAACCGCTCCACGTCGTCCACCGTCAGGGCCATGACCGGGATCCTAGCCCGCGGAACCGGTCGGCCGCCCTGGAGAAAGGGGGCCGATGCGCCCCGGGGAAAAGGCCGGTGGCCCACCGGGACGGGGTAGGCCACCGGTTCTCCGGTGAGTGATGCGCGGTGTTGCGGTGCGCGGTGTTGCGGTGCGCGGTGGGGCAGGCGACCGAGGCCGCCGACGCGGCGGAGGGCCGGACCCGCCGCTCTTCCCGGTCCGCTCTTCCCGTCCGCTCTTCCCGTCCGCTCTTCCCGGTCAGCCGAGCTGGAACGTCGTCTCGATCGGGTAGTGGTCGCTGGGCGCGTTGGTGTCGGTCTGGCCGGTGGTCCAGCCGGACTGGGGGTCGAAGTCGACCTTCACCGGGGAGACGGCCGAAGGGACCGGGCGACCCGGGGCGTTGAGGTAGCCGAGGTAGTCGATGTCGTCGCGGTAGTCCGTGGGGTATCCCTGGGCCACGGCCGTGCGCTGGCACCAGGCGGAGACCGGGCAGTCCATGGTGCGCAGGGTCTGGCCCGGGTCGGTGGCGGGGGTGCCGAGGACGCCGTTCACCGCGGTCTGCGCGTTGGCGTAGTCGCCGCGGGCCCGGCCGCCGTAGTACTCCACGTTCAGGTCGCCGCCGATCAGCACCGGGCCGCTCGTGCCGGCGACGGAGTCCGCCCAGGAGCGGAGCTCGCGGAGCTGGGCGAGCCGGGTGGCCTGGGTGGTGTCGGTGGAGGTGCCGGACTCGTCGGCCTGGAGGTGGGTGCCGACCACCCAGCTCTGCGTGCCGCCCTTGGCGATCCGGACCAGCGCCGCGCCCTTGTTGGCGCGGTAGTCCCAGGTGCCGGACGCGGAGTTGGCGAAGACGTGCGCGTACTGGGCGGTGATCGGGTACTTGGACAGGATCATCGTGCCGCCGTTGATGACGAACGGCGAGCTGGAGCAGTCGCCGCTGACGCCGGTCCAGCCGCCGCCGGAGCAGGTCTGGCCGACCACCGGGGTGTGGTACGGGTACAGGTCCGACAGCTTGCCGGCGATATCGGCGGCCGAGGTGTTGTTGAAGACCTCGTCCAGCACCACCACGTCCGCGCCGTGCCCCCGGACGATCGACTCGATGACCGGCGTGCGCTGGGCGGCCTTCTGGTTCTGGGTGCTGTCCACGATCGCGGTGGGGAGGTCGACGTTCCAGGCGAACACCGACAGGCCGGTGCCGGTGCCGGTACCCGTCGCGCCGGCCGCGGGGGCCGTGTATCCGGCGAACCCGAGGAGCGTGGCGGCCGCGGTGGTGGCGAGGGCGGTAGCGGTACGACGCGAGACCATGCGCTCTCCTGCTGGAAGTGAGCCCCTGACCGTAACCGGGGCGCGTACATGACAGCAGGAATCTAGGGGCGCGCGGGTACGCCCGGAAGAACGCCGGTGGAGCGGACCATGGAGGGAAGGTGAGGGAAGGTGTCTGGACAAGTCGGCTTCCGGAGCCCTCGGTTCAGCTTGTAGAGGGGTGATCTTCCTCGGTCGGCTGTGCGCAGCGGGGTGGCCGGCGCCCCCGAAGCCGATGGGTCAGGAACGCGGTGCGGGGCTCTCCCTCGGAAGTCGGTGCGGGGAATCCGCCGCCAGGAACTCGACCACCGCCAGCGCGCACAGCAGGCACAGGGCGATCCCGAGGATCACCCAGCCCGTGGGGTACGGCCACAGCAGGCAGACCAGCGCCGCCACGGCGACCAGGATCCAGGTGAGCCAGGCGCGGTGCCGGCGCGTGAACGGGCCGACCGGGCCGGTGCGCAGCCCCGCGTGGTCGGCGGTGCCGCGGGCCGCGCCGATGCCGTCGCTCCACAGGCCCCGCACCAGACCGGCCCGCCGCCCCGGCCCGCTGAGCCAGGCGCCCAGGGCGATCACGACACCGAGCACGATCACCATCCGTACCGCGGTCTCCAGGAAGCGGGTCAGGGTGTCGTAGACCGCGCCGGCCGCGCCCGGGGAGACGTCGGCGGGCAGCCGGCCCAGGTAGAACACGCGGAAGACGCGCAGCCCGATGCCGAGCAGGGCGGTGGCGACGGCCGCGCCGAGGCAGCCCGCGACGAGGGCGCGGCGGCGGCGCAGCGACAGCAGGACACCGGCGGCGATCAGCAGGACGGCGAGCACCGGGAGCCAGTTGCCGGCGATCCGCAGCAGCCGTACGTACGTCTTCACCTTGCCGACCTGCTGGGACTCCAGGAGCGTGAACTGGGCGTGGATGACCGGGATATGGCTCGCGAAGGTCATCCCCGCGTCGACCATGCGCTTCTTCACGTCCTCGATCAGCGGGGCGAGGTCGAGGGTGACGGTGTCGTCCTTCAGCTGCACCGCGCCGCCGCCGGTGCCGGTCAGCGCCTTGTCCAGGGAGGCGTGGATCCGGCGGTTGGCGTCGGTCCAGACCGTGGCGAAGGCCGGGGACGCGACGGCCTTGCGGGCCTGGTCGTGCACGAACCCCCGTACGGCGTTCTCCAGCCCCCCGCCCAGCCCGCCGAGCGCCTTCTCCAGCAGGGGCCGGTCCTTGGGCGCCACGTCGGAGAGCAGGGTGGGCAGCTGGATCCGGTCCATCAGCGCGTCGGTGGCCCGGTTCGCGGCGGCGTCCTGCACGGCGGGGTTGCGGGCGAGCGGGGCGACGGTGGCGACATAGCGGTCGGTGTCGCCGACCAGGTCGGCGGCCCAGGTGGCGACGACGGCGAGCGGGGCGAGCAGGCAGCCGATGACGAGGAGCACGGCGGCGAGCGCGGAGAGGGGCCGGCGCCGGGCCCGCGCCCCCTCCCCTTGCCGCGCGTGCCGCTCCGCTTCCAGCGCGGCGAGCCGGGCCCGGAGATCCTCCAGCTCGGAGGGGTGGGAGCGGCCGGGCCGGTCCGGACCGCCGGGCCGGTCGTGTCGTTCCGGGGGCTCGGAGCGGGCCGGTTGGTGGGGGCGCCGGGGCGGTCGGGATCGGCAGGGCGGCCTGAGTCGCCAGACCGGCTCGGTCGGTCGGAGTCACCGGGGCCGCCGGAGTCGCCAGGGCGGGTAAAGCGATCCGGGTCACCGGGGCGGTCGGGATCGGCAGGGCGGCCCGGCCGGCCGGGGCCACCGGGACGCTTCGGGCGGCCGGATTCACCGGAGCCGCCGAGATCGCCAGGGCGGCCGGAGTCGCCAGGCCGGCTCGGTCGGCCGGAGTCACCAGGGCCGCCGGAGTCGCCAGGGCGGGTGGAGCGATCCGGGTCACCGGGGCGGTCGGGGACGCCGGACCGGTCGGGGACGCCGGATCGATCAGGGGCATCGGGGTCGTCGAGGCGACCGGAATCACCGGGCCCACCGGGCCGGTTCGGGCGGTCCGGGTCGCCGGGGCGGTCGGGATCGGCAGGGCGGCCCGGCCGGCCGGGGCCACCGGGCCGGTTCGGGCGGCCGGAGTCACCGGAGCCGTCGGAATCGCCAGAGCGGCCGGAGTCACCGGGCCCGCTCGGTCGGCCGGGGTCGCCGGAGTCGCCAGGGCGGGTGGAGCGGTCCGGGTCGTCGGGGTGGTCGGGGGTCGCACCGTTCGTCACTGGCACCTCCTCGCCGTACAGATCACCAGCGCACCGCCTCGCGCACGCGGGCGCGAGCAGGGCGGGGCCGTTCGGGTCAGGCGGGACGGATGGGGCGGCACGGGTGCGCGCCGGGGGCGGCATCCGCGGGCGGCAAGGGTGGGGCGGCACCCCGCGCGGTCACCTGATATCGTCTACATACTTGTAGACGTTCACCTCGGGGACGTCCGCGCTTCATCCGTACGTCCGATCGGTGCCCGCGCCCGTTTCCCGGAGCCCGCGGCACAGCAGCACGGCCCGGAGACCCATTTGATGACGACTTCCGCCCCGACCACCCAGGCGCTCGACGGCGCGGCGATAGACGGCGGCCTGTACACCGACGTCACCGACTTCGCCCGGCACACGCACTGGCTGAACGAACCGGTGTCGGTGTTCAGCGCCATCGGCATCGGCCTGTTCGCGGTGTACCTGCTGGTGGCGTGGTGGCGGGCCAGAGGCCAGGGCAGCACCGTGATGGCCGCCGTACTGGCGACACCCGTCGCCGTCGTCCTCGCCTACGTGGTCAACAGCGGCATCAAGAACGTCTTCGACGAGCCCCGCCCGTGCCGCGCGCTCCCCCATGACTTCCTGCTGGAGGCGTGTCCCGCGCCGGACGACTACGCCTTCCCCAGCAACCACACCACCGTCGCCTTCGCCTTCACGGTGGCCCTGCTGCTGATCAGCCGCCGCCTCGGCGGCCTCGCGCTGGTCACCGCCATCGCGATGGGCGCCTCCCGGGTGTACGTCGGCGCGCACTACCCGCACGACGTCGCCGTGGGCGCCCTGGTCGGCAGCGTCGTCTCCCTCGTCACCGTCCTGGTGCTGCGCCGGATCGCCCCGCCCCTGGTGGAACGGCTGCGCACGGGCGCCCTGCGCCCCCTGCTGACGTCCCAGCCCTCCTGACCCCTCCGGCACCCCGCGCGGGGCGGCTACGGTTGCCCCGCATGACCCCCGACGGCCCCGAACTCACCGCGGACACGGTCCGCGACCTCCTGCGCGCCCAGCACCCGGACCTCGCCGAGCGGTCCCTGCGGCTGGGCGCGCGCGGCTGGGACAACCAGCTGTGGCGGCTCGGCGACGACCTCGCGGTGCGGCTGCCCTGGGCGACCCCGACCGCGGACGCGCTGCTCCTCAAGGAGCACACCTGGCTCCCCGTCCTCGCCCCGCGCCTCCCCCTGCCGGTCCCCGTCCCGCAGCGCCTCGGCGCCCCCTCGGCGCGGTTTCCCCGGCCCTGGATCGTCACCACCTGGGTGCCGGGCGCACCCGGTGACCAGGCCCCCGCGACGCGTGGCCCGGCGGCGGCCGACGCGCTGGGCGCCTTCCTGACCGCCCTGCACCGGCCCGCCCCCGAGGACGCGCCCACCGGCCGGGAGCGCGGAGGCCCGCTGGCGCCGCTGGCCGGGCGGTTCGAGCACGGGCTGGCCTCGGCGGTCGAACAGGGCCTGCTGCCCGATCCGGAGACGGTCCGGGCGATGCGCTCGCTCTGGGCGGACGCCGTCGCCGCCCCCGCCTGGTCAGGGCCCGCGGTCTGGCTGCACGGCGACCTCCACCCGGCCAACGTGCTCACCGCGGACGGCACCTTCTGCGGCGTGATCGACTTCGGGGACCTCTGCGCGGGCGACCCCGCGTGCGATCTCGCCGCCGCCTGGACCCTGCTGCCGGACGGCGCCCTCGACCGCTTCCACACCGCGTACCGGCCCGGGTACCGGGCGGCGCGAGATCCCGGGCACGTTCCCGCACCGGGGCCCGCTCCGGACACCGCGACCCTGCGCCGCGCCCGGGGCTGGGCCCTCCTGCGCGCCCTCGGCTGTCTCCTCATCGGCGAGGCGGGCCGCCGCGGCCGCCCCGGCGGCAAGCCCAGCTGGGCCCCGCCGGCCCGCGCGGCACTGCGCCGGATCGTGCCGGCTCGCTGACACGGGCGGGCCGTTCGCGCCGGAGCGGCGGCCGCCTACTCGCCGAGCCGGAACACCGTGGACTCCCGCGCCCGGAAGCCGATCCGCTCGTAGAGGCGGTTCGCGGAGGCGCGGTCCGGGCGGGAGGTGAGGTCGAGCGTGCGCGCGCCGGCCTTGCGGGCGAGCCGGACCGCCTCCTCGATCAGCAGCCCCGCGACACCCCGGCCGCGCGCCGCGCCGTCGACCACCACGTCCTCGATCCGGCCGCGCAGCCCGGACGGCAGGGGCAGCAGGACCAGGACCAGGGTGCCGACGATCGCCTCGGCGGTGCGGGCGACCAGCACCGTGTTGGCGTCACAGGCCACCAGCCGCTCGATCGCGGCGCGGTCCAGCGGCGCGGCGGCCGAGGACAACTGTGGAAGCAGCCTCCCGAAGGCGTCGACCAGTTCCTCGGACGGCTCCCGTACGACCTCTACCCGGATCTCCATGCCGGGAGGATACCGATCGCCGAACGGGACCTTCCCCGCGTTTCGGAATACCCCATGGGGGTACTCTCGCCCGAGTGGCGGGACCACACCACCGTGAAGCGTGAAGGAAGTGCGCCGCATGCACGCGATCGGACACGCGTTGTTCATCACCGGATCGATGACCTGGGAGATCACCTGGGCGCTGATCCTCGGCTTCACCCTCTCGGCCGTCGTCCAGGCGGTGGTGCGCCGCGAGACGGTCGTACGGCTGCTCGGCGACGACCGCCCGCGCACGCTCGCCCTGTCCGCGGGCCTCGGCGCCGCCTCGTCCTCCTGCTCCTACGCCGCCGTCGCCCTCGCCCGCTCCCTGTTCCGCAAGGGCGCGAACTTCACGGCGGCGATGGCCTTCGAGATCGCCTCGACCAACCTCGTCATCGAACTCGGCGTGATCCTCGCCCTGTTGATGGGCTGGCAGTTCACGGCGGCGGAGTTCACCGGCGGTCCGATCATGATCGTCGTCCTCGCGGCGCTGTTCCGCGTGTTCCTGCGCGAACGGCTGCTGCGCACGGCCAGGGAGCAGGCCGAGCGCGGTGTCGCCGGGTCCATGGAGGGCCACGCGGCGATGGACATGTCGGTCCGCGGCGAGGGCGGCTTCCTGCGCCGGCTCCTCTCGCGCGCGGGGCTGACCTCCGTGTCGCACATCTTCGTCATGGAGTGGGCCGCGATCCTGCGGGACCTGGTGGCCGGGCTGCTGATCGCCGGCGCCATCGCCGCCTGGGTGCCGGAGGACTTCTGGCACACCTTCTTCCTGGCCGGCCACCCCCTCGCGGCCAAGCTGGTCGGCCCGCTGATCGGCCCCCTCGTCGCCGTCGCCACGTTCGTCTGCTCCATCGGCAACGTGCCGCTGGCGGTGGTCCTGTGGAAGGGCGGCATCAGCTTCGGCGGAGTGATCGCCTTCATCTACGCCGACCTGCTGATCCTGCCGATCCTCAACATCTACCGGAAGTACTACGGCGCCCGCATGGCCGGCTTCCTGCTCGCCACCTTCTTCGCCGCCATCGTGGTGGCCGGCTACGTGGTGGAGTTCCTCTTCGGCGGCCTCGGCCTCATCCCCGACCAGGCGGCGGCGAGGCTCCCCGAGGAGGGCATCCGCTGGAACTACACGACCTGGCTCAACATCGCCTTCCTCCTCCTCGCCGCCTCCCTCCTCCTCCGCTTCCTGCGCACGGGCGGCACGGCGATGCTGCGGACGATGGGCGGGGCGCCGGAGAGCGGCGGAGACGGTGGGCGCGGGAGCGGCGGGCGCGGGGAGCCCGACCATCACCACGCCTGAGGCCACCCGCTGGACTCCCGGGGGCTTCACACCGGACTCAGCGCGACGGACGCCCTGAAACCGAGTTCACACCACACGAACTTGCCCCGCTCCCCGAACCGCGCCGACGGCTGCCACCCCCAGCGGTCGGCACACGCCATGACGAGCCCGAGCCCCCGGCCACCTTCCAATTCGGCTACCTCGGCGCGCGATTGCGCCACGGGCGGCGACTGCGGATCCGTGTCCCACGCCCCGATCCACACCGCCCCCTCCGGGGTACGGCGCACCCGAAGCGCCGCCGGTCCCTTCGTGTGACGGACCGCGTTCGAGACCAGCTCCGCCGCCAGCAGCTCCGCGATGTCCACCAGGCCGATCAGACCGTGGAGGGTCAGGATCAGGCGGAGAGTTCGACGGGAAACCGTGACCGCCCTTGGGTCGTTGG
This sequence comes from Streptomyces sp. SUK 48, assembly GCF_009650765.1. Lineage (NCBI taxonomy): Bacteria > Bacillati > Actinomycetota > Actinomycetes > Kitasatosporales > Streptomycetaceae > Streptomyces > Streptomyces sp. SUK 48. The sequence continues at coordinate 4,057,632 of NZ_CP045740.1, forward strand.
GGATGCAAAGGGTGTAGTCCCAGGACTCGCCTTCGGGCATGGGTGATCAACTCCGGGGAGTAAGTGGGGGGTTGAAACGCGCGCAGGGTGGCATTGCCGCAGGGTGCGGTGCACTTCCGCTGCGTGTGCGGTACGTCACCGAAGGTAGGGCTAACGCGTAAGCCGGAGCAAGCGAATCGCGTAATCTGCCCCCGAACGAGCGGTATCAGCAGATGCGTTGAAGCAAGGAGAACCCGATGGTTCTGAGGCGCGAACCAACCGCACGCCAGTTGCGCCTGGGGCTGGAACTGCGCAGGCTTCGCGAGGCCGCGGGGCTCGCGGTCCGGGAAGCGGCCGCGCTACTCGGGGTCTCCGGTCCGGCCATCAGTCAGATCGAGTCCGGTGTCGCGGGCGTGGGGGAACAGCGTCTCCGGCGCCTGGCCTCGCACTATGCCTGCACCGATCACGAGTTCATCGACGCGCTGGTGGCGATGGCCACCGAACGGACGCACGGCTGGTGGGAGGAGTATGAGGGGCTGCTGCCGACGTCGTTCCTGGACCTCGCCGAACTGGAGCACCACGCCCGCCTCCTGCGCGAGGTGTCGGTCCTTTACGTACCGGGATTGCTTCAGACAGAGGACTACGCTCGCGCGGTCTTCTCCGCCCGAGTTCCCGAGCTCACCCAAGAAGAGCTGGATGTGCGTGTCAGCCACCGCATGCGGCGCCAGCAACACGCCCAACCGTACGAGACGGTGATCCACGAGGCTGCTCTGCGCATCAGGGTCAGCGACCGCGCCGCCTCACGACACCAACTTCAACAACTCCTGGAGTTGTCCGAGTCGAACCATGTCACCGTGCGGGTCATCCCCTTCGACCTGGACGACTTCGCCAGAGCCTCCAGCACGATGACGCACGTTTGCGGCCCTCTACCCAAGCTGGATACGGTGCTCCGCGACACGCTGCACGGCTCGGCCTTCATCGACTCCGAGGCTCAACTCAACGCCTACCGAACGAGTTTCCGTAAGGTGGAAACCGCGTCCCTCGACCCCTCTCGGTCACGTGACTTCATCAACCGGCTGGCGAAGGAGCTGTGATGCCCCCTATGGAGAACTGGCGAAAGTCGTCCTACTCGGGCCCGGGCGACGGCAACGCGTGTGTGGAGATCACCGACACCCCCACCCACGTATCCGTCCGCGACTCCAAGACCCCCACCCGAGCCACCCTCACCTTCCCCCTCCCCGTCTTCACCTCCTTCATCGAGACCCTGAAGGGTGCGCGCTCGGGCGGGCTGCGACCCTGAATCCAACCGAGCCCCAGCTCACGAACTCTTGACCCCGCCGCCGGGACACGCGGGAGTCTTCCCACGCGCTCTGAGATCCTGGAGGCCGATCGAGAGGGGTCGCAGGTATGGAATGGAAGACGCACGGTGAGCGACAGATCTACACGAACCCCTGGGTAAATCTATGCCTCGTCGATGTCCAACAGCCTGACGGGCGCAGGTGGGAGTACCACGTCGTCCGGCTTCGGCACCTGGCCGTGGCCGCCGTCGTCAATGAACGCCAAGAGATTCTCATGATGTGGCGACACCGCTTCATCACGGACTCGTGGGCCTGGGAGCTGCCCATGGGTCTGGTCGAAGAGGGCGAGACCCCGGAAGAAGCCGCGGCTCGCGAAGTATTGGAAGAGACGGGATGGCGTCCTGGTTCCATCAAGCCCCTTATCTACGCCGAGCCGGCCAACGGCATCACCGACTCCCAGCACCATGTCTTCCGGGCCGACGGAGCAACGTATGAAGGACCACCGACCGAGAAGAACGAGTCGGACCGGATCGAGTGGATCCCGCTGGCCGACGTGCGGGGCATGATCGACCGCCGCGAGATCGTCAGCAGCGGCTCCCTCGTCGGCCTGCTCTACGTGCTCATGGATGAGGCCACCCGCTGACCTGGCACGACAGCATCTCCCGAAGCCGGGACTCGAACGCCATCGCGGTCGGCTCCCGACGGAAGGGCTCCAGCTGCTCGTAGAACTCCCGGAGGTGGCCGACGACTCGTTGCGAGCTGACGGCCGCCGCCGGGACGAGGGCACCGATGGCTGTGTGGCAGGCTTCGTCAAGCTTGCCACGCTGAAGCTGAGTGCGGGCGAGCCAGAAGGCGTGGAAGGCACGGCCCCGGTGGTTCGATCAATGGCCATGTGCGATACCCGTGTCCACGATCAGCTTCGGCTCGTCGAAGTAGGTGGCCCAGGCCGGATCTGGATCGTCGGCGCTGATCCGGCCGAAGTGAGTGTGGGCCTCCGAGATCGCGGCATGGGTGGCACTGTGGTTCCCGAGGGTGGCGTGCGCGAACGATTCGCGCATCGCGAGCATGGCCAGCACGCGCGGTGTCGTCTCCTCCGCTCCTCGGGCTTGGTCCTGGGCTGCTGCGACGAGGGCGAGAGCGTCCCCAGGCTTGTCCTGATATGTGGCCTGGAGGCTCATGCAGGCGAGGACATTGGCCGTGAACTGACGGTCGTCGATGGTCTTGGCCAACCCGAGGGCTTCCGTGAAGTAGGCGCGTGCCTGGTTGTACTGGCGAGCGTCGAAGTAGGTCCACCCGGTGAGCCGGGCCAGCTCAGCCTCGATGCTGTGCAGGCCGTCCCGCATGGGTGCGGGTCGCTGCTCTTTGAGCAGGCCGATGACATAGCGGAGTTGGCCGACGACCGCCGGCCGTAAGGTCTCGCCGCCGTGCTCGTCGTCCCGGCGCCAATAATCCGAGATCGACGAATGCAGCGCGTCCAGCATCGACGGGCTGAGGTCCCGCTCGGCTGCCAGGGCGAGGATGCTGTCCACGTCAGCCCCGGGTAGCCTCGCGGCCGACCGCACATTGACGGACGTCGGCTCCTCGAAGGGTTCTCGTGGTGTGACGGTCAGGGTCTGTGGGGTCTCCCACGAACGCCGGGCCAGACCGAGCAGATGGCCCGGGATGCGCAGTCCGTCAGAGATCCGTTCGACCACGTCCATGTGCAGCAGCTGTCGCCGCCCGGTAATAACCTCGCCGACGCGGCTCGGGGTGAGATCGCAACGTCGCGCAATCATCGACGGGTAGATGCCTGCCCGTACTTTGACCAGCCAAAAGATGCGGCTGAAGTCTCTGGCCTGGCATGCCTCGATCATCGCCGGGTCCGTGAGCAGGCTGGCCGGGAGTTCCTTCGAACGGCGGGGCTCAGGCATCGGGCACGCTCCGGCGTGAGAACTACGGACCGCTGTGCTTGGTCAACCGTTGGTGATGCTACCCAAGTTGGGTATCCCGCTTGGCCTTTCTCGTCCAGCCTGTGGATCGGGATGCTCCTGACCATGGCGAACGGACAGGACGAGGTACGGATGACGCTGCGGGTCTCGCACGACTCCGGCCGGACGTGGGGACCTACCACGGAGGTACGCGTGGGCAACGACCCGGTGGTGCCGGACGACTCCGGCCGCTTGCCACCATGCGCGTGCCCCATGTGCGCGGAGCAGAACTCCAGCGGATCTCGGCGGGTGATGTCGTGACGCGGTGCAGGCACTCGCGCCGGGTGCCCTTGGACCTGGTGCAGGAAGCGTGGGAGAAGTCCGCCACTGAACACGTCGACATGGCGGTGCAGTGCCAGTTGTCCTCGCACGACGGCGGTGAGCACTACGGCTTGTTCAGCGACACCGGCGAATACGGGACCGCGACGTGGCTTCGCTGGCGCGAAAGGGCCGAAGCGGAGCTGGTCGCCCTGCCGGACTGCCCGGTGGTCGCAACAGGGTCCGACGGTGAAGCCTGCTGTCTGTTTCGACGGTCACGCCGAACACCACACCTGGGAAGCCGTGAAGAACGCGCGTTCCTGATCAGCCGTGCTCGCCCATGGCCGCGCGCAGCCAGTCGAGCGGGGCCTGGGCCAGCAGTTGGTCGGCGAGCAGCCGGCCGGACTCGGTGACGATCCGGGACCGGCTGTTGTCGACCCACCGCTGAGCCGCCTCGTACCCCTGCCCCTTGTACTCCAGGCCCTGGAGCATGCACTCCAGCTTGTCCGCGTCGCGGGCGCAGACGGCCTCCGGTGTCTCACGCGCCTCGTACTCGGCGACGACGGCACGGATCGCGGAGCGGAGGACCTCGGGCATGCCCGCCGTCTGGTCAGCCGTCACCGCGGCCGGGTCCCCCGGGGGCGCGTACTTCTTCCCCAGGTGGTTCACGTCACCGGTACGCGTCTCCTGCGAGTCGTGCCACACCGCCAGGTGCGCGGCGCGCGCGGCGTCGGCGCCCTCCAGCGTGGCGATGACCGAGGCGATGACCGACGTACGCCACGCGTGCTCGGCGACGCTCTCGGGATCGCGAACACCCGCCATCCACCAGCCTGTTCGCCGGGCTGCCTTCAACGTCCCCGCCTCCCACAGGAAGTGGGCCACGTCCGCCAGGTCCTGGTCATCCACGGGTGTCCCCTTTCACGCCTCGGAGAGGCGGATCGCGTACCGGATGCCCTCCAGCTCCCGCCGAGTCTGCGGCGAAAGCCGGGAGTCATCCAACATCACCGGCAGGCGTTCACGCAGGATCGCCCCGGCCGCCGACCGGGCGCGCAGCAAGTTCGGGCGGACGGCGAGCAGCGCCCACAGGGAGTGGACGTCGAGGCCGAAAAAGGCACCGCCACCGGTGGCGCGAGCCGACGCCGGCCGGACGCGTCAGCCGGGGGCGTTGCCGGTCGCCCGGATGATCGCCGATTCCACCGCCGCCACCCGGTCCGCCAGTACCGTCAGCGCGGCGACCGCGCGGGTCAGGGGGTCCTGGTCGGGGCCGCCGAGGGTGCGGGTGCGGAGGTGGGCGGCTTTGATGTCCGACCAGCGGGAGGACTGGGCGGGGTCCAACGCGTGCCGTAGTTCGGCGAGTTTGAGGAGGTTGGCCTCGGCGCCCGTGGTCAGGGTCTGGGCCTCGGCCGTGTAGTGGTCCTGGACGACGGCCTCGCGCTCGGCGGTGTTCATGACCGGGCGCAGCCGCTGGGCGATCTTGTTCATGTCGCGGTACGAGCCCTGGAGGCGGAACGGCGGCTCGGTGCGCGCGTCGGCGGACTGGGCGGCGGAGGCGATGTAGGCCGCGTTGACGGTGAGGATCGTGTCGCGGACGGCGAGGACGTGGCGCAACAACGCGAGCACGGTGTCGAGTTCGGCCGGTGGCAGGGCGGTGGACAGCCGGTCGGGGCGGGCCGTCGGGTCGCCCGCGGCCAGCCGGACCAGCAGCTCCAGGTCGGCGCGCTCGCGGGCCGCGAGGGGGGCGAGGACCGGGTTGGCGGTCAGGGCGTTCTCCACGAAGCTCAGCGCGAAGGCGTCCTCCTTGCCGGTCAGGACGTCGCCCAGGTTCCATACGTCGGCGCGGTTGGCGAGCATGTCGGGGATGCGGAACCGCTCCCCGGACTCCGTGTACGGGTTGCCCGCCATGCACACCGCGAACCGCTTGCCGCGCAGGTCGTAGGTGCGCGGCTCGCCGTCCCACACGCCGTCCACGCGCCGGGTCGCATCGCACAACGGGATGAACTTCTGGAGGAGTTCGGGCGACGTGTGCTGGATGTCGTCCAGGTGGAGCAGGGTGTTGTTGCCCGCCGCGAGCGCGAAGTTGATCTTCTCGATCTCGCGGCGCGCGGTGGCGTTCGGGGCGTCCGCCGGGTCCAGCGAGGTGACGGAGTGGCCGAGCGCCGGGCCGCTGATCTTGACCAGCATCAGGCCGAGCCGGTCGGCGACGTACTCCAGGAGCGTCGTCTTGCCGTAGCCGGGCGGCGAGACCAGCAGGAGCAGGCCGCCGGTGTCGGTGCGCTTTGTGGCGCCGGTGGTGCCCAGCTGGCGGGCGAGGCTGTCGCCGATCAGCGGGAGGTAGACCTCGTCCACGAGGCGGTTGCGGACGAACGCCGGCATCACCCGGGGCCGGTGGTCGGCCAGGCGCAGCCGTTCGCGTTCGGCGTCGAGCAGCGCTCCGCGGCGGCGCTGGTAGGCGCGGAAGCCGGGTACGTCGTGCGCGGTGTGCCGGGCGGTGCGGGCCAGGAACTCGTCCAGGCGCAGCTCCAGCCGGCCGCCCGCCACCCGGGGGTGGGCGCCGAGGAGGCCGTCCACGGTCGCGGTGAGCGGGGCGTCGCCGTCGTAGCGCGGCAGCGCGGGGCACAGTTCGGCGGCGACCGCCTCCGCGAGTTCGCCCGGGGCGGCGTCGCTGCCGCTCGCGGTGGCGTACGCGGTGAGCCATGCCTCGACCGCCTGGCGGCGCGCGCGCAGGTCGGTCAGCCCCTCCAGGTCCCGGCCGTAGTCCGAACCGCCGAGCGCCCGGCGGAACTTGTCGAGCAGGGCGCGGGCGGCGGCGCCGAGCACGAAGTCCTCGGGGCCGGTGCCGCCGGTCAGTTCGTCGAGGAGGTAGGCGGCGGCCGCCTCGGCGGACCACCGGTCGAAGCCCCCGCCCGCCCCCTCGCGGGCATCAGCCGCCCCCGCGCGGGCGCCGGCCGCCTCCCATTCCGCGAGGGCCGCCGCGAGCTCCGCCACCAGGTCTCCCAGGGCCGCCGTCGGCCCGAAGGCGTCCCGGGCGCGGGCCAGGGACACGGCGCGGCGGGTCCAGGCGGCGCGGGCCGGCTCCGTGGTGCCGTGGGCCCAGAAGAGCTGGGCCCGGGCGCGGGCGGCGGGCTCGTGGCGCAGCGGGCCCGCGGCGTCGTACAGGGGCAGCAGCGCGGTCAGGATCAGGGTCGCGTCATGGTCGTGGACGCCGCGCTCGTAGCCCTCGTCGTACGACTCCTGCGCGACCCGGCGGACCAGGCCCGGCAGGTCGTCGGCGGCGGCGAGGGCGGCCGGGCCGTGCGCCGTGAGGAGGCGGGCGGCGAGGTGTTCGGCGCGGTAGACGTCGGGGGACTCGGAGGGCAGGTGCCGGTCCCAGTAGGGGCGGGTGGCGGCGAAGCCGGGGTCGGTGACCGGGGCGCGGTAGTCGGTGCCGGTGACCGCGAGGGCGAGGCCGTCGCCGGCCGGGACGAGGGCGAGGTCCAGCGGCTGGGTGTTGACGGCGAAGCGGTGGCCGCCGAGCAGCAGGGTGCGGCCGTCGTCGGCGTACAGGTCGCCGCGGTCGCGCAGGGCGCGCGCGGCCTCCTGGCGGGCGGCCTTGAGACGCCCGTCGAGTTCCTCGGCGCGCACGCTGTCGCCGAGGTCGCGCAGTTCGCCGGCGGTGCGGACGATCTTGGCGACCAGCGGGTCGGAGGCGAAGTAGGCGGTGACCGCGTCGGCGTCGGCGAGCTGGGCCGCGCGCCGGGCGACCGTCTCCAGCATCCGCCCGGCCGACACGGCGAGTTGCTCGGCCCGGCGGGCCCGGACGTCGGCGAGGGACTGCTTGCGGGCGGCGAACGCCTCGTAGATCTCGGTGCGTCGGCCGGCGAGTTCGGTCAGGAAGTCGTCGAACTCGGCGAACCGGCCGTCCAGGTCCTCCAACCGGGCCAGCACAGAGGCGAGTTGGTCGTCACACGTCTCGGGGGTGGTGGCGCCGGCGAGGGCGGCGGTGACGGCCTGGGCGAGCAGGGCGGTCTCGGCGGCGAACTCCGCGCGGCCCTCCCGGTCCTTGAGGGAGCGGCGGCGGGCGTCGAGGGTGGCGCGCGCCCGGTTGACGCCGCCCAGGACGTCGGCGATCCGCTCCAGTACGGCGGTGCGCACGGTGGCGTCGGCGATGTCGAGGCCGGTGACCACCTCGGTGACGGTGCGCAGCCCGTCGGCCAGCTCGTCCAGGCGCTCGGCGACGGGCCCGGCGTCGGCGACCGTGCCGATCGCGTCCGCGTCGGCCACCAGCCGCTCCACCTCGGCGCGCTGGGCGGTGAAGGCGTCCTCGCGGGACAGGAAGGTCACCGCGCGCCTGCCGAAGGCGGCCAGGTCGGACTCCGCCTCGGCGGCGAGCGCGGCCACCCGCTCGGTGTCCACGTGGCGCAGCTCGCGCAGGGTGAGCAAGTGGCCGTGGGCGTGGCGGAGTTCGGTCAGCCCCCGCACCCAGGCGGCGGCCTCGCGCGGGGCCTCTCCGCGCAGCCGGCGCACCACGGACGCGATCCGCTCCGCGGCCTCGTCCAGCGCCTCGGCGGCCTGCCGGGTCAGCTCGCGGACGGTCTCGAACTCGGCCAGCACCTGCTCGCCGGTCTCGCGCAGGGCGGCCAGCGGCTCGTGGACGGAGCCGAGTTCGGGGTCGGTGAGCCAGTGGTGGGTGTCGGCGGCGCGGACGCACGCGGCGGTGAGCGCGCGGTAGCCCTCGCCGGTGGTGATGCCGTCGGCCACCAGCCGGGCCACGGACAGGCAGTCGGCGAGGCCGCGCACGAGGTCGGCGTTGCCGACGCGGGCGAGCGGGCCGGTGCCGGTGCGCAGGGCGGCGGCGTGGGTGTCGGAGACGTACGGCGAGGTCCACCACTGGAGGGGGTGCGTGTGCGCGGGCTCGTCGCCCCCGGCGCGCAGCACGGCCAGCGCGCCGTCCTCGAACAACGCCCAGCCCTGGCAGGGCAGCGGGGTCGCGACCTCCTTGCGCAGGGTGTTGTACGACAGCAGCAGCGTGCCGCCGCCGGCCCGGTCCCGGAACGCGTAGAGCACGTCCTCGCCGTTGGGCGCGCGGACCTCCTGCTCGAACTCGAGGCCCGTCACGTCGAGTTCGTACGTCTTGTGCTGGCCGCTCGCCAGGCAGTACCCGCCGGGGAAGACGACGCCCTGCTCCTCGGGCAGCCGGCGGCACGCCTGGCCGAGGCCGTCGAGGCGGACGACCGTCCGGGTCAGGGCGTTGAAGACCAGGTGGCGATCGGTGTCCTCCTTGTACGGCCGTACGCGCAGCAGCGTCAGGGGGCCGACGCTCGCGTACGCCACGGCGGCGTCGGCGAGGGACTGGAGGGGTTCCGCGACGGGCTCGGCGTACAGCCGCGCGCCGTCCTCGGCGCGGACGGTGAGGGTGCCGCCGAGGGCCGCGACGCCGAGCCCGCCGGGTACGGCGACGTACGGCTCCCGGCCCAGCACGTGATCGGCGCGGCCGGTGCCGGTCCAGGTCACGTCCTGGGCCGGCGGTACGGCGTCGTCGCGCTCGCCGCGGGCGTCCAGGAACTCGGCGCGGCCGTCCTCGGTCAGGTTCCAGCGCAGGGCGCGGATGTCGTCGGCCTTCTCGCCGGTGCGGAACACCGCGAGGAGACGGCCGTCGGTGCGGCGCAGGCGCAGGAGGTGGGCGTCGCGGTAGTAGCGGGTCAGGGCGGTGAACTCGCGGACGAACGCGGGGTCGTCGAGGAAGCCGTCTCTCTCGGGGAGGCGGTTGCCCGCGCGGTCGTAGAGGGCGAGGACGGGTTCGCTGCCGCGGGTCCGGCTGCCGAGGAGGAGTCGGTCGCCGACCGCCACGATGTCCTGCCGGAGGCTCGCGTGGGGGTCCTGAGGCTGGTGGTGGAGGCGAGTTCGAGGGGGGGCGAGCCGAACTCCCGCGCACGGCGGGCGTTCAGTTCCTCGGCCCGCCGGGCCAGTTCGGCGGCGTGTGCGGCCAGCCGGTCGCGGAGGACGTCGTACGTTCCGGCGTCGACGGTCTCGGTGGCCATGGTCGCCTTTCGTGGTTCGGGGGTGGGCCGCGGGTTCGCCGTCAGGGGCGCGGGGTTCGCCGCGGGGTGCGGGTGCGTCGTGGCCGCTCGCGCCCACGCGGCGGGGCCGCGTGCCGATGCGGCGGCCCCGCGCCCCCGACGGGGCACCTCAGTTGCGGGCAGCGCCGTTCAGCGACGCGACCGGCGTGTCCGCCAGCCCCAGTTCCCCGGCCTTCTCCAGCAGCTGGCGGAACTGGGTCGCCTCCGCGCCGCCGCCGTTCACGAGCTTCATCAGCAGGGCCGACACCGTCAGGTTCTGGACATCGGCCGTGCCCACCGACCCGAGCACCCGGCCCAGGTCCTCCGTGAAGCTCCCCGACCCGTCCAGCCAGGGCTTGGCCAGGGTCTGGGCGGTGCGGGAGCTGGCCACGAAGCCGTCGACGCCCTTGCCGAAGGACACCGCCGAGACGAGCCGGTCGAAGAAGACGGACTCCCCGCCGACGATGTCGATGTCGGCGTTCTCCAGGCCGGTGGCCAGCACCGTCGCCTGCGCCTCGGCCACCTGCCGCTGCGTCTCCAGGCCGGCCAGCCGGATCTCCTTCTCCGCCTGGAGCCGCAGCCGGTACTCCTCGTGCCCGCGCGACGCCTCGTCCAGCGCGGCCATCGCCGCCGCCTTCTCGGTGAGGCCCGCCGCCTCGGCCTTCAGCTTCTCGCCGATACCGGCGGCCTCCGCGAGCGCCGCCGCCTTGGCGCCCTCGGCCTCGGCCAGCGCCTTCGCCCGCGCGCCCTCCGCCTCGGCCCGCAGCCGCGCCTCCGTCGCCGCGGCCGCCGCCTGCGCGCCCTCGGCCTCCGCCAGCCCCCTGGCCCGGGCGCCCTCGGCCTCCGCGAGCGCCTTCGCCTGGGTGCCCTCGGCCTCCGCCCGCAGCCGCGCCTCGGTGGCCTCCGCCTGGGCGCGCCCGGCCTTGACCGTGACCTCGGCCTCCTTGTCCCGCACCTGCACCGCGGCGAGGCCCTCGGCGGCCGACTCGGCCTGCACGCCCTCGGCGAGCCGCAGCTTGGCCCGCGCGTCGAGGTCGGCGGTCTTCAACCGGGCCTCGGCCAGGGTGAGTTCCTCGGCGGCCCGGTGCGTCGCGGCCTGCTCGGCGGCCTCCGCGGCCTTGATGTCCTTGACGAGCTTCTCCTGCGCCTGTGCCTCGGCGGCGATGACGAGGGCCTGCCGCTCGCGCTCGGCCTCCTCGACCAGGCGCAGCTTCTTGATGGACTCCTCCTGCTCGGCGACCGTACGGTCCACCGCGACCCGCTCCCGGATGACCTCGGCGATCTCCCGCTTCTCCGCCTCGACCTCCTTCTCGGCGGAGATCTGGGTCAGCCGCGTCTCCCGCTCCCGGGCGATGACCTCCAGCAGGCGGTCCTTCTCGATGCGCTCGTTCTCCACGGCGATGACCCGCTCGCGGTTCTTCGCGGCGACCGCGATCTCCCGGGCCTGGTTCTCCCGCTGCACGCCCAGCTGCTCCTCGGTGCGCAGGAACGCGGTCTGCGCGCGCAGCCGCTCCTCCTCCATCACCCGGGCGGTCTCGGCCTCCTCGCGGGCGCGGGACGTGTCGATCTCCCGCCGCTGCTTGATCTCGGCGTCCGCCTGCCGGCGCTCCAGCTCCAGGATGGCCTCGCGGGCGTCGACGTCCTGGCGGGTGATCTCCTTCTGCTCCGTGCGCTTCGCCTCGTTGGTGCGCACATGCTCGACGGCGGTCAGCTCGGTGATCTTGCGGATGCCCTGCGCGTCGAGGACGTTGGCCGGGTCCAGCTGGGTCAGCGGCGTCTGCTCCAGGTAGTCGATCGCGGCGTCCTCCAGGTGGTAGCCGTTGAGGTCGACTCCGATCAACTCGATGATGTGGTACCGCAGTTCCTCGCGCTTGGTGTACAGGTCGGTGAAGTCCATCTGCTTGCCGACGGTCTTCAGCGCCTCGGAGAACTTCGCGTGGAACAGCTCCTGGAGCGTGTCCTGGTGGCTGGCCCGCTCGGTGCCCACGGACTGGGCGACCTTGATGACGTCCTGGACGGTCTTGTTGACCTTGACGAAGAACAGGATGCGGATGTCGGCCCGGATGTTGTCCCGGCAGATCAGCCCGTCCCGGCCGGAGCGGCTGATCTCGATGGTCTTCACCGAGATGTCCATGACCTCGGCCTTGTGCAGGATCGGCAGCACGACCTGTCCGGTGAAGGACACGTCCACCCGCCGCGTCCTGGACACGATCAGGGCCTGGCTCTGGTCGACCTTGCGGTACAGCCGGGAGAACCCGAGCAGCAACAGCACGGCGATGATCACACAGGCGGCGACGAGCACGCCGAGGGCTTCCATGGCATACGTCCTTGCGTCAGACGGTGGGTCGGAGCTCCCCCGAGGCGCCGGTGCCGGGCATCCCCCCGCGATGCCCGGCACCGGAACCCTCCGTAGTGCTCCCCGCAGAGGATGGTGCGGCCGGGAGGACCGTTTCCGCATTGCCGGTTTCCGGCAGTGTTCACTACTGTCTTCATGCCGGAAATGCGCTAGGAAAGCGTCACCGGCGCGTCAAGATCACGGGGGAACGGGGCAGGGTGAGCGAGCAGGGGATATCCGGGCGCTATCTGGAGGGCTTCGCGGGGGTGCTGGCCGAGGTCGCGAGCACCGGCCGGCGGCTGACCCGCGAGGAGCTGAAGTCCCGCCGGACGCTGGGCGAACAGGCCGCCGAGGCGGGGCTCGGACTGCGCGCCTTGGTCGTCGCGCATCTGGCCGCCGCCCGCGCCGCCTGGCCGGTGGGACCCGGTTCGACCGAGAGCACCCTCGCGGCACTGGCCGCCGTGGAACAGGCCGTCGACGTGTTCGCCGAAGGGTACGAGCGCGCCCAGCGGCTGACGGTACGCCGGGAGGAGGCGGCCCGCCGGGAGTTCATCGACGACCTGCTCTACGGCCGCAGCGACCTGGGCCGGCTCGTCGAGCGCGCCGAACGGTTCGGGCTGCGGCTCTCGCGCGCGCACGCCGTCGCGGTCGCCGAGGGCCCCCGGTCCTACGTCGAGGGCGGCGCCGTGGCCCGGCGGGTGGAGGCCGAGGTGCTCGCCCGCTTCGACTCCCACAGCATCCTGCTCACCACCAAGAACGGCCGGCTGCTGTGCGTCGCGCCGGGCGACACCGGCGAGGTCCTCGACTACTTCGCCCGGCAGGCGTCCGCCGCCACCGAGGGCGGCCGGGTGGCCGTCGGACGCCCGCAGACCGGCCCCGGCGGCGTCGTGCAGTCGTACGAGGAGGCGCTCGCGGCGCTGGAGATGGCGGAGCGGCTCGGGCTGCCCGGGCCGGTGCTGCACGCCGCCGACCTGCTGGTCTACCCGGTGCTCGCGCGCGACCGGCAGGCGATGGCCGACCTGGTGCAGCACACCCTGGGCCCGCTGACCGCGGCCCGGGGCGGCGCCGTACCGCTGCTGGACACCCTGGTCGCCTACTTCGACTCCGGCTGTGTGGCCGCCGAGACCGCGCGCCGGCTCTCGCTGAGCGTGCGCGCGCTCACCTACCGACTGGAGCGCATCCACCAGCTCACCGCGGCCGACCCCGCCGACCCCGCGCACCGCTACATGCTCCAGACCGCGGTGATCGGCGCCCGGCTGCTGAACTGGCCGACCCAGCCGCTGTGACCCGTCGTGACCGGGCACCGGCGCAGGGGCCCGGGTGCCGCCGGGCTCAGTGCGGGAACACCCGGGGCGGCCGCTGCCGGGGGAGCTCCTCGCGGAAGCCGGCTATGGCGGAGCCGATCTGGCGCATCAGCACCGTGTCCTCCAGCCGGTCGAGGTAGAGATGCGCGCGGGCGAGGGCGGGCAGGTCGGCGCAGAAGTACAGCGACATCAGCGGGTTGACGAACAGTTCGCTGCCGCGGGTGCGCTCCGTGAAGCGCACATCGCCGAACTCGCCCCGCACGGCGGCGGCGACGCTGCCGTGCACGATGCTCGGGTGGCTCGCGTGGCAACGCTGGGCATGGGCCACCGCGTCGAGGTAGGCGGCGCCCTCGTCGCTCTCCCGCGGAAGGGAGAACGCGCCCAGGTAGCCTCCGTCGCGGTCCAGGGCGGCCAGGTTCTCCAGGACCGTCGAGTGGTTCACCCCGTGGTAGGCGTCCACGCCGAAGCCCACGCAGGCCACGAGCCGGTGCGGGACCTCCGCCAGCCCGGCGACGGCCGCCAGGCTGGCCATGTCCTCCTCCGGGGTGCCGAGCCCGTGCTCGTCCCCGCGCATCAGGATGTCGGTCCCGCCGTCCACCAGGACGATCGCGTCCACGCCGCCCAGGTGCTCCGCCAGGGCCCGGTAGGCGGCGCGCAGCGGCCGGACACCCGTGAGGGGGAAGGCGTACACGGTGGCGGGCAGTTGCCGCGAGTGGAGCCAGCGGGCCAGCGAGCGCTCGGGGAAGTAGTCGCCGTGCAGCGGGGTGTCCGGGCGGACGGCGACGACGTCCTCCGCGACCCAGGAGCCCCGGTCCAGGCCGTACAGGTCCGCGAAGGACAGGCCGGCCAGATGGACCTCGGCGCCGGCCGACCGGAGCGCGAGGGCCAGGGGCAGTCCGGCGTAGACGTCGAAGCCCCCGCCCGCCCCGGCGACCAGGACCCGGCCGGCGTCGCGCAGTCGGGTGAAGAAGGCGGGCTCGCGAAGGGAGAACATCACCAGACCCTCACCGCGGAGGCCGTCCCAACGGGCCTGCTCGGAGGGGAGAATGGGGACATGAGCCGCGCCGCCGAGGACGGCAACCGCCGGATGCTGCGGGCACGGGACACCATGGACCGCGACTACGCGCGGCCGCTGGACGTCCCCGCGCTGGCCCGTGTCGCGCATGTGTCACCGGCCCACTTCGCGCGCACCTTCCGGGCCACGTTCGGCGAGACACCGCACCGCTATCTGCAACGCCGCCGGGTGGAGCGGGCGATGTACTTGCTGCGCGAGAGCGAGAGGCGCGTGACGGACATCGCCTTCGAGGTCGGCTTCGGCAGTCCGGGCACCTTCAGCCGCACGTTCCGCGACATCGTCGGCAGCTCGCCGCGCGCGTACCGCGGAAAGGCGGTGGCCGCCGCCGTGCCGACGTGCTTCACCATGGCCTGGACCCGGCCCGGTTGAGCAGTTACGGATAAGTTTTCGCGCCCCGCGCTCGCTAGCGTGGACGTCATGTTCAACGCGATCACACAGTCCGTCGGCGTCCCCGGCCACCCCGAGCGGCAGATCCTGCTGGAGAAGCCGGGCGCCCCCGCGATGTCCGAGCAGACCGCGGAGCAGGTGCGCGAGCTGGTCGCCAAGGGCGTCATGGGCGGCTGGCTCATCTTCACCACGGACGACTGCCGGGGCACCTACAAGGCGCTGCTGGACCAGGGCGTGGAGTTCACCGAGGAGCCCACCGAGCGCCCGTACGGGATCGACTGCGGGCTGCGGGACCCCTTCGGCAACCGCATCCGCTTCACCGAGCCCAGGGCCTGAGGCGCCCCGCGCCCCGCGCCCCGCGCCTCGCGCCCGCACCCCGCACCGGCGCGTCCCGGCCGGGCTACCGCGGCGGCTCCGGGCGCGCCCGGCCCGGCTCGGGGGGCTCGTTGCGCGCGAGCCGGGCCATCAGGACGTCGCCGATGAACAGGTCGTACACCAGGACCCCGATGACGCCGCCGACCAGCGGGCCCACGATGGGAATCCACCAGTAGCCGCTGAACGCCCCGGCCAGGCTGCCCGGGAAGGCCAGGCTGCCCCAGCCCTCCGCGTAGGTGAGCAGGCGGGGGCCGAAGTCGCGGGCCGGGTTGATGGCGTAGCCCGCGTTGGCGCCGAAGGACATGCCGATGGCGGCCACGATGAAGCCGGTGATCAGCGGCGCGAGGTTGGACTGCACGGCCTGGTTGCGCAGGTCGATGACGGCCACGACGAACATCACCAGGAACGCCGTGCCGACGATCTGGTCGATCAGCGGGCCCCAGATGCCGCCGTGGAAGTACGCGGCGGGGAAGGTCGCGAAGATGGAGAACGAGGCGTTCGTATGCCCGTTCACCTTCGGGCCCGGGGCGGCGGCGTCGTACGCGCCGATCGCCTGGTGGTAGACCAGGTACACCAGCGCCGCGCCGGTGAAGGCGCCGACCAGCTGCGCGAACCAGTACGGCAGCACCTTCACCCAGGGGAAGCCGCGGCGCACCGCCATCGCGAGCGTCACGGCGGGGTTGATGTGGGCGCCGCTGACGCCGCCGGCCACGTAGACGCCGAAGACGACGGCCATCGCCCAGCCCCAGGTGATCAGCAGCCAGTCGCCGGCGGCGAGGAAGATCGTGGTGGGGGTGGCGGCGCGGCCCGAGCCGGGCAGCGCGGCGACGGCCATCGCGACGACACCGCAGCCGAAGCAGATGAGGACGAACGTCCCGAGGAACTCCGCCAGGCACTCGCCCAGCAGGCCGGCCCTCGCCCGCAGTGCGGAGGGTTTGATCAGCGACGGAATCTCGACAGCCATGAAAGGCCCCCTTGGAGAGGAGCAAAACGGCCAACGTCCCCATATTCGCCTACAAATGCTCTTCACGCAGGATGGGCCGAGAGGCCGTCACCCCTTCGCGTGATGCGTCGGCGCCGTCAGCGGCTCAGCGGCGTCATCGGCTGTCGAGGTCGTCCGCGAAGTGCCGGAACCCGCGCCGCTCCCGGTGCATGCCCCACAGCTTCTCGGCGAGCACGGCGGGGTCCTTGCGCGGGTGGCCCGGGGTGATGGCGCCGGGGACGACGAGCTGGGCGACGTGGATGCCGTCGGCGGCAAGGCGTTCGTGCAGCAGATGCCCGTACGCGCTCTGCGCGGCGAACGCGACGGACGTACCGGTGCGCTCGGCCTGCGGCACGGCGGCCGTCCCGCCGTTCACGAACAGTATGGTTCCGCGCCCCAGGGCCCGCATCCCGGGCAGCACCTGCTGCACGGCGGCGACGGGCCCGTACACGGAGAACTCGATGGGCCCGGTCAGCTGCCGGTGGCCGGTCTCCAGGACGGGCCGCATGAAGTCCTTGTGCGGGACCGGGCTGTACTGGAGCACCTCGGCGGCGCCCAGCTCCCGCGCGGCGTCGGCGAGGGCGCGGGCCAGCCGTTCCGGCTCGCGGACGTCGGCGGGGAAGGCGCGCGCGGTGACGCCGTCCCCGGCCAGCTCCCGGACCAGCGCGTCCAGCCGGTCCTGGTCGCGGGCGACGAGGGCGACGGCGTACCCTTCGCGCCCGAACCGCCGGGCGACGGCGGCGCCGAGTCCGGGACCGGCGCCCACGATGGCGACAACGCTCACGCCCACCATCCGTACCGCACCCCCGGCCCGGGCGCACCCCGGACCGGCGGGCCGGCCGTCAGGCCATCCAGAAGAAGACGGCCGTCATGCGCTTCTCCTCCAGCGTGGCGCCGGTGTAACCGGTCGCGCTGTGCACGAGGTTGGCGTTGTAGAGCAGGAGGCGGTTGTACTTGTGCGGGACGCGGACGTCCTCCTCGAAGGCGTCCGGGGCGACGAACCGGGTGCCGAGGGCCTCGACCAGGTTGGTGTGCGGGGCCTGCACGACATTGCCGCCGAGCCGGCCGCCGGGCAGGTGCTGGCGGTAGAAGCTGGTGCCGCAGTCCTTGGGGACGCCCGGGTTGAGGTACAGCACGGCCGCGTACCGGCACAGCGCGCGCGAGTCGGTGTGCGGCCGCGGCTCGCTCTCGCCCGCGCCGACGACCTGGACGCAGTTGTGGTTGAGCGTGCCGCCGCCGGGCGCCTTCTGCACCCACAGCTCCCTGGCACCGGTCGCCTTGCGCACCAGCCGTTCGATGACGGCCAGTTCGGCGGGTTCGAGGCCCGGCATGGCGCGCAGCCCCGGCCAGGTCTCGGAGGTGTACGGGTACCCCTCGACCCAGTCGTCCTTGGCCAGGCACCGCGCGCGCACGGCGTCCGCGTCGGGCAGGACGTCGTCCAGGACCCAGTAGTCACGGCCCTTGGTGGGCTTGCGGTAGGGCAGCACGGGCAGCGCGCCCGGGGCGCGGGCCGCGGGCATCCTGGGGGGTGGCTGTGGGGGCATACGGGGAATCTAGGGCCGCGTTCCACCCGCCTTCTCCCGGGGACCGGTCAACGTTTCCCCAACCGTGTGTCATGTACACCAAAGCGCGGCAATGGGGCCGGCCCGCCGGTGACCGGCCCCTTCGCCCCGCCGGTCAGCCGAGCCAGACCGTGGTGTCCGGCGGCAGGACCCCGCCCCGGGCAACGGCGCGCTGCTCAGCAGCACGTCCCCGGCGGGCATCGGCACCGCCTGTGCCCCCAGGTTGACGACGCACCGCCAGCCCTCGCAGCGGCTGAAGTCCATGACTCCCTCAGGGGAGTCGGTCGACCAGATGAGCGACTCCCCGTCGAGCAGTTTGCGGCGCAGTCGCAGCGCGGTGCGGTACAGCTCCAGCGTCGAGCCCTCGACCCCGCTCTGCGCCTCGACGGCGTACGCCGCGAAGCCGGGCGGCTGCGGCAGCCAGGCCCCGCCGGGTCCAAAGCCGTACGACGGCCCGTCCGCCGTCCACGGCAGCGGCACCCGGCAGCCGTCGCGCCCCTTGCGGACATGCCCGGTCTGCTCCCAGATCGGGTCCTGGAGCACCTCGGTGGGCAGGTCCGCGACCTCGGGCAGGCCGAGTTCCTCCCCCTGGTAGAGGTACGACGACCCGGGCAGGGCCAGCATCAGCAGGGTCGCGGCCCGGCCCCGGCGCAGGCCCGCCTCCCGGTCGACCGCGGGCGCGTGACCGCCGGACAGCAGCCAGGCGCCGGGGTCGGTGCCGGGCGGGAGCATCAGCCGGGAGTGGTGCCGTACGACGTCGTGGTTGGACAGCACCCAGGTGGCGGCGGCGCCCGCGGCCCGCGCGGTGTCCAGCTCCGCGGTGATGACACGGCGCAGCTCCGCCGCGCTCCAGCCGGCCTCCAGGTACTCGAAGTTGAACGCCTGGCCGAGTTCGTCGGGCCGGGCGTACAGGGCACGCCGTGGGCCGGGGACCCATGCCTCGGCGACGGCGCTGCGCGGCGGCCGGTAGGCGTCGAAGACCTTGCGCCAGTCGCGGTAGATCTCGTGCACCTCGTCGCGGTCCCAGTAGGGGTGGTCGCCGGGCGGGACGCGCAGCAGCGCGGTCTCCCCGGAGGCGCCGATGTCGCCGATGTCGCGCAGCGGCTCGGTCAGCTCCTTGGCCAGGCCGTGCGCCACGTCCACCCGGAAGCCGTCCACACCCCGGTCGGACCAGAACCGCAGGGTGGTGCGGAAGTCGGCGCGCACCTCCTCGTTGTCCCAGTTGAGGTCGGGCTGTTCGGCGGCGAACAGATGCAGGTACCACTCGCCGTCGGACACCCGGTGCCAGGCGCTGCCGCCGAAGACGGACTGCCAGTCGGAGGGCGGGAGTTCGCCCCGGCTACCCCGGCCGGGGCGGAAGACGTACCGCTCGCGGGCGGCGGACCCGGGCCCGGCCCGCAGCGCCTCCTGGAACCACGGGTGCTGGTGGGAGGTGTGGTTGGGCACGAGGTCCACCACGACCTTCAGGCCCAGCCGGTGCGCCTCGGCGACCAGGGCGTCGAAGTCGTCCAGGCTGCCCAGGCGCGGATCGACGTCCCGGTGGTCGGCGACGTCGTACCCGCCGTCGGCGAGTTCGGAGGGGTAGAACGGGCTGAGCCACAGGGCGTCCACGCCGAGTGCCCCGAGATGGTCCAGGCGCCGGGTGATGCCCTTGAGGTCCCCGAGTCCGTCCCCGTCGGCGTCGGCGAAGCTGCGCGGATACACCTGGTAGATGACGGCCTGCCGCCACCAGTCGGGGCTCCTGGAGGAGAGGTCTGCCATACGGGTTCCCTTCGGTACGACGGACGAAGCGGACGCGACGTAGAGAATCTGTCCACATTGCCCGGAAAGCGAACCTTGGAAACCGGACCCGGCGTCAGGGCCGCCCGACCGTCTCCAGGTACAGCCGCGCGTACCGGCGCGCGTCGACCGCCAACGCGACGTCGATCACCGGCCGTTCGCGCACCCCGTGATGGATCTCGGCCTCGCCGGGGCGGGGCCGCCGGTCGACGATCGTCTGCCCGCGTCCCAGCCCGGGCGCGAGGCTGACCTCGACCGGCAGCGGCCGGGTGGTCAGGCCGCCCGGGTCGGCGACCGCGCACACCGCGCCCGCGTCCCCGAGCCCGCCCGCCTCCTCGGCCTCGGGCGGCTCGCCCTGGGCCGCCGGACGGTGCGCGAGCAGCTCCCCGGCCAGCCGCGCCCCGCGGTCCCCGCTCGCCCGCAGCCGGCGCACCTCCTCGGCCGCCACGACCACCTGCCGGAACACGTCCAGGCCGTACATCGTGACCGGCACCCCGGAGGTGAGCAGCACGGCGGCCGCCTCCGGGTCGTGCCAGACGTTGAACTCGGCGACGGGCGTGGCGTTCCCGACCTCGACCGCGCCGCCCATGAAGACGATCCGCTCGATGTTGCGGGTCACCTCGGGGTGGGTGCGCAGCAGCAGCGCGATGTTGGTCAGCGGCGCGGTGGGGACCAGGGTGACCGGGCGGGGCGAGGCGAGGATCTCGCGGCGCAGCAGGGTGACCGCGTCCACGTCGGCGGGCCGCCGCGTCGGGGCGGGCAGCCCCAGGTCCCCATGCCGTCCGCCCCGTGCACATGCGTGGCGGGCCGGGCCGGCTCCAGCAGCGGCCGCTCGGCCCCGCGCGCCACGGGTATCTCCGGCGCCCCGGCCTGCTCCAGGACGGTCAGCGTGTTGCGCACCACCCCGTCCACATCGGTGTTCCCGGCCACGCAGCTCACCGCCCGCAGCTCGATGCCGGGGTGCCGCACGGCGAACAGCAGCGCGAGGGCGTCGTCGACCCCGGTGTCGCAGTCCATGATCACGGGCACGGGACGGCCGGACATGGGGGCTCCTTCGTGGCGGAGGGGCACGGCTCGGCCCGCCGGGGGCGCGAGGGGCTCACACAGTAGTTCAGCCAGGTCGCGCGGGGCGCGCCGGCGGAGCCTTTCGTGCGCCGCGCCCGTCCCGTTCGCACCTCTCGCCGGTCCCCTTCGCACGCCTCACCCGTCCGGCCTTCCGCGCTGGTGGGGCGGGCGGGGTGGTGGTGCCGTGGGAGGAGGCACCAGGACCGGGAGGCACCGTGATGTTCGAGGGGATACGCCCGCGCGGCCGCCTGCCGAGGTTTCTGACCGGGCTCGGGCTGCTCGGCGTCGGGGGGTGCGCGGCGCTGACGCTGGAGCAGCCGGCGACGGCGCCGCAGCCGTTGCCGACGATCGACCGGCCGGCCCGCAGTTCCCGGGCTCCCGTGCGGCCCGACGGCTCCTCGCTCACCGACGCACAGGCGCAGGCCGCGCTCCTCGGCCAGAGCGATCTCGGCGCCCCCTGGACCGCGACGCGCGGCGCGGCGACCTGGCGGGACGGGATGCTGAAGGCGCGCACCTCGGCCGGCGAGTGCCAGAAACTCCTCGACGCCCTCTACAGCGACCAGCTCCTCGGCGGCCCGGCCCGGGTCGCGGTCGGCCTGGACGACGCCGACACCGACGCCCAGCTCCGCTACCAGATCGGCGCCCGCCGCCCCTCCGACGTGGACGCCGCGCTGAACTGGCTGCGCACGATGCCGGAGAACTGCGCCCGCTTCGACGCCGTCACCCAGCAGAACGTCCAGGAGGACGTCCAGGTCTCGGACCTCGCCCTGCCGGAGGTCGGCGACGCCCGCCAGGGCCTGCACATCACCGTCTCCGCCACCACCGAGGACGGCCAGGACGTCCGGCTCACCCTGGACGTCGCCACCGTCCGGGTCGGCGACGACGCCTTCGCCTTCACCAACGGCGGTCTGGGCGATGTCCCCAACGACGCCACGCAGGCGGCCGTGCAGGTGGGCGCGCTGCGGCTGGCGGATGTGCGCAGGCAGGGGCGGGTGGCCGTGTAGGGGCGGGGGGCGTGTAGGGGCCGGGGGTCGCCGGGGCGGGGTTCAGAGGGGCGGCTGGGCCGGGGCCGGGCCCAGGGTGGTGGTGCCGGGGGTGGTGCGGTGGCCCAGGCCGGTGCGGTAGGCGTCCAGCGCGGCCTCCGTGCGGCCGGTGCGGCGCAGCAGGTCGCCCAGGAGGCGGCAGAGGTCGGCCAGATCGCCCGCGGCGCCCGCGCGCTCCAGGAGGCTGAGAGCGCGGACGTAGTGCTCCTCGGCGGACTCGGTGTCGCGGGCGTCCTCGGCGATGATGCCGAGGAGGCGGTGCGCGGCGGCGGCGTGCATGGCGCCGCGCTCGGAGGAGAAGTCGCCCAAAACACCCTCCAGGAGGGTGGCGGCCTCCGTGGAGCGGTCCAGGCGGTGCAGCACATCGGCCAGTTCCACCGCGGCCTGGCTGCGGTAGAGGGCGGCGCTGGTCTGCGAGAGCATGGCGAGGGCCTGCCGCAACTCGGCTTCCGCCGCCTCCAGTTGGTTGTTCTGTGCGTGCACATAGCCGCGCATCCAGTGGCAGTTGGCCAGCTCGGTGCGCAGCTGGAGCTGGCGGTACAGCTCGGCGGCCTTGGCGAGGGAGGCGTCGGCCTCGGCGGGGCGGCCCTCGGCGAGCAGGGTGCGGGCGACGGAACGGTGCATCCGGGCGATCAGCGCCGGGTCCCCGGCGCGCGGGGCGAGCGCGAGCGCGTACTCGGCGGCCTGGGCGGCGCGCGCGTGGGCGCCCATGTCCAGGTAGGGGCCGATGACGCTGGCGTACAGGAGCAGCAGCGCGTCCGGGTCGTGCAGGCCGCCCCGGTTGAGCTCGTCGAGGGTGGTCTCCAGGAGGTAGACGGCGTACCGGAGTTCGCCCGCCAGATAGTGGGCGACCGCCCGGCCGCGCACGGCGGGGGCGCGGGCCGCGGGGGAGGCGTCCGCGAGACGCTCCTCGGCGCGTTCGAAGTGGGCGTGGGCGCTCGCCAGCTCCCCTGTCTCCAGGGCGCATTCGCCGAGGCCCAGCAGCGCGGCCGCCTGCTCGCCCGGCAGACCGTGCGCCTCCGCCTCGGCCAGCAGCCCGGCATACCGCTGTGCCGCCTCCTCGGCCCGCCCGTCCGCCAGCGTCCGCCGGGCCTCGGTGAGCCGCAGCCGCAGCTCCGTGGCGAGATGGGCGGGGCGGCCGAGGGCCAGCTCCTCGAAGCTCACCCCGAGCCGCCGCGCGAGGTGTCGCAGCGCCTCGTCGGAGGCGCGCACCCGGCCCGCCTCCAGGGTGGAGATGTACGCCGGTGTGTAGGCCGGTTCGGCCAGCTGCCGCTGGGTCAGGCCGCGCTCCGCGCGCAGCCGCTGCACCCGCCGCCCCACCGTCTCCGGATCGTCCCGCTCGCGCACCGCAGCAACCCCCAACTGGCCCGGTGGACCTTGCCGTTCGGTTCGGAATGCCTCTAGGTTAAACGGCGTATTAAACCTGCTTAATACGCCGCTGTCGTGTTGCGAGGTCGCCGTGTACGGACGTCCATCCGCTCCCTACGGACACTCCACCGCGCGCAGGGCCGTCGCGGCCGCCGTGATAGCCGCGACGTCCCTGATCCTCGCGGCCAACGCGTGCCCGGCCCGCGCCTGCTCCCCGGCGGCCCCCGGGGAGCGGGTCACCGCCTCGGCCCCGGCCGGCCGCTGACCAGAACCGCGGGAAACCACCGGTGTCCAAATCCCCGCCACCCGCCTAGCCTGCCCGCATGACCCCTGCCGCCGCCCGTGCCTCCGCCGCCGCCCGCACCGCGCGGGACCTCACCGCCGACCTCCCGCTCCCCGGCCTGGAGGACCTCTACCGGGACCTGCACCGGCACCCCGAGCTGTCCCTGCGCGAGCACCGCACCGCCGGGACGCTGGCCGGGCGGCTGGCGGACGCCGGGTTCAAGACGGCGGAGGGCGTCGGCGGCACCGGCGTCGTCGGACGGCTGGCCCACGGCGACGGCCCCACCGTGCTGCTGCGCGCCGACATGGACGCGCTGCCCGTCACCGAGGCGACCGGACTGCCGTACGCCTCCACCGCCGACGGGGTGATGCACGCCTGCGGGCACGACCTGCACGTCACCTGGCTGGCCGGGGCCGCCGCCGCGCTCGCC
This sequence comes from Streptomyces sp. SUK 48, assembly GCF_009650765.1. Classification (NCBI taxonomy): domain Bacteria; kingdom Bacillati; phylum Actinomycetota; class Actinomycetes; order Kitasatosporales; family Streptomycetaceae; genus Streptomyces; species Streptomyces sp. SUK 48. The sequence goes on from NZ_CP045740.1 coordinate 4,081,157, forward strand.
GCGGGCCGGGACACCTGGCGCGGCACCCTGCTGGTGGTGGGGCAGCCCGCCGAGGAGTCCGGGCAGGGCGCCCGGCGGATGCTCACGGACGGCCTGTACGAGCGCTTCGGACGGCCCGACGTGCTGCTCGGCCAGCATGCCGCGCCCGGCCCGGCGGGCCTGTACCCGCACGCGCCGGGACTGATCATGTCCGCGGCGACGGACGTGGACATCGTGGTGTACGGCCGGGGCGGCCACGGCTCGCGCCCCGAGGCGACCGTGGACCCGGTGGTGACCGCCGCCTATCTGGTCACCCGGCTCCAGACCGTGGTCTCGCGCGAGGTCGCCGCGGGCGAGTCCGCCGTCCTCACGGTGGGCCGCATCGAGGCGGGCAGCCGGCACAACATCATCCCCGACGAGGCGCGCATCGCCCTGAACCTGCGCACCCAGTCCGAGGCGGTACGGCAGCGGATGCTGGCCGCGATCCGCCGCATCGCCCAGGGCGAGTGCCTGGCCGCAGGCTGCCCCCGCGAGCCGGAGGTGACCCTCGGCGCCACCTTCCCGATGACCGTGAACGACGCCGCCACCGACACCACCGTGGCCGCCGTGCACGGCGAACTCTTCGGCACGGCGACGGTGTTCGACCCCGGCCCGGCGATGGGCAGCGAGGACTTCCCCGAACTCGCCCTGGACGGCGCCGTCCCCTACGCGTACTGGTTCGTCACCACCACGCCCCACGACGCCTGGAACGACGCCCCCGGCGACACCCTCCCGGAGAAGCTCGCCGCCGTCCCCAGCAACCACAGCCCCCACTTCGCCCCCGACCCGTCCACCGTCGCCCCGGGGGTGCGGACCCTGGTCTCGGGGGCGCTGGCCCTGTTGTCGGAGGCATGACCTACTCTTCGCATACTCGCCACACCGGGCACACAGGTCTCGCACAGCTGGGGGCTCGCGCCGCCGTGCCCGGAGGCGTTCCTGTCTTCATTCGTTCCGGGGGGTTCGAATCAGCGTGCGTATGCGCACTCTCACCGCCGCCACCACTTTGGCGGTCCTCTTCAGCTCGGCGGCCCTCGCCGCCACTCCGGCGTCCGCCGACACCGCCACCGCCCTGCCGGTCAAGCATGTCGGCGACGTCGTGGTCGACGGGCTCCACCAGCAGGTCTTCATCAGCGACCCGGCCAACGGCAAGATCGTCGTCACCGACTACAGCGGCGCGGTGCGCAAGCAGCTGACCTCGCTGCCGGGCGTCACCGGCCTCGAACTGTCGCCGGACTCCGGCACGTTGTACGCCGCCGTCAAGGGCGCCGACCGGATCGCGGTCATCGACACGGCCACGGACACGCCCGGCACGCCGTACGCCGTGGGCAGTCAGCCGCTCAGTGTCGCGGTCGCGGGCGGCCGGCTCTGGTTCGGCTACGGCACCGGCGGCAGCGGCGACATCGGCTCCGTCGACCTCGCCTCCGAGCAGCACGAGGTCACCCTCGGCCAGGGCAGCGGCTGGTACGCCGGGCCGTTCCTGGACGCGGCGCCCGGCTCGGACACGCTCGTCGCCGGGGAGAGCGGGGACAGCTCCGGCACGGTCGTCTCGTACGACGTCTCCACCGGCACGCCCACCCGGCTCGCGAGCACCCAGGCGGGCGGCGGCCTGCGCGACCTCGCCGTCACACCCGACGGCAAGGACGTCGTCACCGCGAGCGGATACCCGTACCACCACCCGGTGTTCAAGACCGCCGACCTCACGCCGGACGGCGTCTACGCCAGCGACACCTACCCGAACGCGGTGGCCATCGCACCCGACGGCACGGTCGCGGCGGGCGTCGACGGCTGGTACAACCCGGACATCTTCATCTACCGGCCGGGCGCCGAGAGCGCGGTGCGCACGTACGACTTCCCGAACACGGGCACCTCGTCCGGCGCGGACGAGCTCGCGGACTCCGCGCTCGCCTGGGCGCCGGACGCCTCCCGGCTGTTCGCGGTGTCGTACAACAGCCTGGGCGCCTACACGCTGCGCGTCCTGAGCGCGCCCGCGAAGGCGGTCACCACCGTCACCGTGGGCGCCCCGGCCACCGCCGCCCGCGCCAAGCAGCTCACCGTCAAGGGCAAGGTCACCTCGACGGTCGCGCTGCCCGCGGGCACCCCGCTGTCCGTCACCCGCACCGACCTGGAGTCCCCCAAGGGCAAGGCCCTGAAGGCGGTCACGGTCAAGGCCGACGGCACCTTCTCCTTCACCGACACCCCGCCGGCCGGCGGCAAGGTGAAGTACACGGTCGCCTACGCGGGCGACGCGCAGCACACCGCGGGCTCCGGCTCCGGCACGGTCGACGTCTCCCGCGCCAAGCCGTCGATCGGCATCAGCGGCAACGGCAAGACGTACGACTACGGCAAGTCCGTGAAGTTCACCGCGCACCTCGGTGCGACGTACAAGAACCGCTCGGTGGAGATCTGGGCCGACCCCTACGGCGGCGACCGGCCGAACAAGCTGGTGAAGTCCGGCAAGGTGGACTCGCACGGCAATCTCTCGGTCTGGATGAACCTGTACCGGGACACCAAGGTGACCGCGAAGTTCGCCGGCGACGCCCGCTACCGGTCGGCGACCGCGACGAGCACGGCGTACGACCGGGTGAGCGTCTCCACCTCGCTGTCGGGCTCGTACACGTCCAAGTCCGCCTGGAGCCACACCTATTACTTCTTCCACCAGAGCAAGAACCCGGTCGTCGACACCAAGATGACGTACTACCCGGGCCGGTCGCAGAAGTTCGAGTTCGAGGTGTACTACCAGGGCAAGTGGTACCCGGGCGACGCCGAGTACTTCCGGCTGGCGCCCAACGGCACGTCCCCGGTCCAGATCACCGGCGACCACGGCAAGGACGTCGGCTGGCACTTCCGCGTCCGCTCGTCGTACATCAACGGCACCTCGGGCGACAGCGTGAACTCCACCACGCACGGCGCCTGGAAGTACTTCACCTTCACCAAGTAGTCGCCGTACGGCGGCGGTTCAGATCTCCTGAAGCTCCTGGAGCTGCCGCCGTACATCCGCCAGCGCGCCCCGCCGGCGCCCCGGCACCCGGGCGCGCAACTCGGCCAGCGCGGGCCCCAGTTCGCGGGCCCGCGCCGGTTCGCCGATCCGGCCCCACTGGTGGTGCGCCCGGTCCGCCGCGGCCTCCACGGCGGGCGCGTCCGCCTCCTGGCCGGCCGCCAGCCGGTGCCCGGCGATCTCCATCCACCCCTGGCAGCTGCGCGCCGCGTCCCCCGCGAACATCGCGAGATCCGCGCGCACCTCGGCCCAGTGCAGGGCGTCCTCGGAGGCGGGACCGTGCTCGTCCGCGGCGGCCTCCTGGTGCCGGGCGGCGATCGCGTCCGCCTCCTCGTGCCGCCCGGCCTGTACGGCGGTACTGATGGCGGCGTGGGGGTCGGCGGCGGGGTCCTCCGGGGCCAGGTCCTCCGGCGCCGGTTCTTCCGATGCCGGGTCTTCCAGGGCGGGGGACGCGGGCTGCCGGGGGATGTCGAGCAGGGCGTCCGGCGCCACGACCGCACCCGCACCCGCACCCGCACCCGCACCCGCACCCATGCTCACGCCCGCACCCGCACCCGCACCGACGGGACCGCCGTACGTCTGCTGCGCGCCCACCGCCGGCCCGAACCCGGGGCCCCCGCCCGGCGCCGGGTGCGGGATCGCCGGATACGGCTGCGGGGCCGCGGCGGTGACCGGGGCCAGCAGGATGTTGGCCGGGGTCTCCTCCGGGATGCGGGCGAGCGCCTGCTGGTGGAGGTCGTCCAGCGCGGGGCGGTGGCCGCTGCGCAGCAGGGTGGCGACCGTCTTCATGTACGACGGCTCGGCCGGGCCCCGGCGCCCGTGCGGCGGGGCGATCCGGCCGTAGACCGCGGTGGTGCGCCCGCAGTCCAGCGGGTGTTCGTGCAGGTGCCGCCAGACCTCCGGGTCCGCGTGCAGATCGACCACCAGGGCCGTCTGCCCGGGAGCGCGCAGCCGCAGCTCCTCACGGATCCAGTGCCAGGGCACCGCGGTGTAGCGGACGGTGGCCGGGGTGGTGCGGGCCAGCGCCAGATGCGGCAGCCGCTGCCTGCGGTCCAGGTGCAGCTGGCCGGTGAGATACACGGTGAGCGGCCCCGGCGCGGCCGCGGCGGCGCGCAGCCGGGTCAGGACGCCCTGGGGCTCCACCGGGTCCGCGAGTTCCACGACGTTGGCGGTGTCGGTGCCGGACAGCACGGTGGGGGCGACGGCGGCCAGCACCGGCAGCACGGCGGCCGCGTCCACCAGGCGTCCCCGGCCCAGCGGCGAGGCCGCGAGCAGCAGCACGGTTCCGGGCATGGTCCCTCCCCCTGTAGGCCCTGCGGTCCCTGTGGATCCGCTCTCTCCCGTCAGCACCGTAGCCGCTGCGACCCCCGCGACGCGCCTTCGCCCGGGGAACATCACCGTTCGGGCGCTTCCGGCTGCCCTCCGGTCCCCTCGGATCTGCCCCCTCAGGAGATCCGGTTCCCCGGCGGCGCCCCGACTTCCGGCAGCGGCTCGGTCCCCGGGCACTCCTCGGTCTCCGGGAGGCGGCGGATCGCGAGGGCCGTGGTGTCGTCGGCCAGCCGGCCCCGGCTGTGCCGGAGCACCCCGTCGCGCACCCGCCGGACCAGCCGGCCGGGTTCGGCGCAGCGGGGATCGGCGGCGACCGCGCGGGCGACGTCGCCGATCAGGTCGTAGAACTCGCCCCCGGCGTCGCGGGCCTCGGTCACCCCGTCGGTGACCGCCAGCAGCGTCTCCTCCTCGGCGAGCGGCACCCGGTGGGCCGGCGGCAGCCCGCCGACCAGCTCGCTCAGCCCGAGCGGTGCCCCGTCCCCGCTGGGCAGCTCGCGCACCCCGCGCGGCCCGACCGCGAGCGGCGCCGAGTGCCCGAAGTTGATGACGTCGACCGTCCCGCGCTCGCCCCAGGAGAAGTCGGCCAGCACCGCCGTGGCGAACCGGTCCACGTCCCGGCGGCCGATCGCGGCGGAGTGCACCCGGTGCCGCAGCATCCGGATCTCCAGCCGCTCGGCGACGGTCCCGAGGTCCTTCTCGTGGTACGCGGCCTCCCGGAAGGTGCCGAGCAGCGCGGCCGCCGCGTCCACCGCGCCGAGCCCCTTGCCCTGGACGTCGCCGAGAAGCACCCGGATGCCGTACGGTCCGGGCTGGATGTCGTAGAAATCGCCTCCGACCTGCGCCTCCACATCCGCGGCGAGGTACATGCCCGCCTGTTCGAGACCGGCCCAGCGCTCGGGCAGCGGGCGCAGTACGGCCCGTACCGTGGTCTCGGCGACGTCCTCCATGCGCAGCATGTGCCGTTCCTGCCGCACGCGCAGCGCCGCCGTCAGGGTGGCCAGCAGGCCGCCGAGGGCGACGAGGACGAAGTCGGGCAGTCCCGCCTTGTACTGGTCGGGCCAGGCGTTGTCCAGCAGGACGTACGCGGCCAGCGACACCAGCGCGAACCCCGCCGTCGTGCCGGCTCCGCAGACCGCGGCGGCGAGGCCGGGCACCAGGACGATCCAGGAGACGATGCGGAACTCGGCGTCGGTGTTGAAGTCCAGCAGCGCGATGCCGACGAGCAGCAGCGACGGCAGCAGCCAGCCGTAGCCGCGCCCGCAGACGCCCCGGGGGCGCCACCGCGGGTACCTCACCCTGTTCACGGCTCGGGCCTTCTCCTGCTCACGGCGTCCGAGTCTCCAGGTTCCGGGCAGACACACGGCAGACCGGCGGGGTTATCCGGCGCCAGGGGCCCGGACACCCCGTGATCCCCGTGATTCCGGGCCCGGAGGTCCGGCCGAGTTGCCGGAGCGTGCCCCCAGGTGTGCATTGGATAGCGGAACCGGGGGCGAGGAGAGAGGAGTGCTCTCATGGCTCACGCGGCACCCACATCCGGCGGAATACCCCGGCGCGGCCCGGCGCCCGAGGTGCAGGCCGGCACCTCCCCCGACCAGCGGCGGACACCCGACATCCTCGACGCCCGCACCCATCGCATGGCCCGGATCGCGGTCCCCGTCGCGCTGGCCCTGGTCTACGGCTACTGGGTCGCGGCCGACAACCGCGCCGGCGGTCCCATCACCGGCTGGAACCTGCTGCTCGGGTTCGTCAGCGCCCTCGTCTTCGCCGCGGTCTGCGTCGCGCTGCTGACGCTGGCTCCCCGGATGATCCGGGAGGTGCACGCGCTGCTGTGGACGGCGTTCACCGGCATCGCCTTCGGCTGGCTCTACAGCCAGAGCGACCACTCGATCCTGCGCTCCATCCTGATGTCCCTGCTGATCGCCGGGGCCACCTTCGTCGTCTTCTTCTACCGGTACTACACCCGCGAGGACGCCTTCGGACGGCGGATCCGCTGAGGCGGGCGCGATCCACCCGGATCGCCCGAGCGGACGCACTCCGGTCGCGTGCCGGGCCCGCGGGCCGTTGCCTGAGAGGGTGCCGTCACGCCTGAGGAGAGCCCTGTCTGCCGTCCTGCTCACCCTGTCCTGCCTGCTCCTGCCGTTCGGCGCGCTGGCGCTCTGGGCGGCGTACGGGCTCACCGACACGGGCCGGTACGTCACCACGATGGCCCCGCTCGCCACCGACCCGGACGTGCGGGACGCCGTCGCGGACGCCGTCGGCGACAGCCTGCTCCGCGAGGCCGGCCGGGGGCTGGACACCGGCCCGCTGCGGGGCTCCGTACGGCCCTTCGTGCACGACGCCGTGCGCTCCTTCACCCAGACCCAGGCGTTCAGGCTCGCCTGGGACGCCGGAAACCGGGTCACCCACGACGCGGTGCTGCGGGCCCTGCGCGAGGACCGCGACGACGCGGCCGCCGGGCCGGTCACCGTGGACTTCGCCCCCGTCACCGCCCAGGTCAAACAGCAGCTCAGCGACGAGCACATACCGCTCGCCGCCCGTATCCCGGTGCAGCACACCGCGGTCGCCGTGCTCCCGGCCGACGAACTGACCTCGCTACGAAAGGGGTTCCACGTGCTCGAAGTCGCCGGATTCTGGCTTCCGCTCGCGGCCGTGGTCTTCGCCGCCGCGGGGATCGCCCTGGCCGTGCGCCGCCGCCGGGCCATCGCCGCGACCGCCCTCGGCACCGCCCTCGCGGGCGCGCTGCTCGGACTCGCGGTCGCCGTCGGCCGCTCCCTGACCCTCGCCGGACTGCCCGCCGACGTGCCCCACCCGGCCGCCGGCGCCGTCTACGACGCCCTGACCGGGACCCTGCGCACCGTCTCCTGGCTGCTGCTGGCCCTCGGCCTCACGGTGGCCCTCACCACCTGGCTGACCCGGAACCTGCGGCCCGCCCGCCTCGTGCGACGTCTGCGAGGACCAAAAGAGCCCGCGCCAGCTCCGGCTCAGGAACCGACCCGAGTCCAAGCCTGACCGCGCCCGGCGCCCCGCCGGGCCCCACCGAGAACGCCGACCCCGGCGTGACCGCGATCCCGCGCTCCCGGGCCGCCGCCGCGAAGGCGTCGGCCCGCCACGGCGCCGGCAGCTCCCACCAGGCGAAATAGGAGGACGGGTCCGACCGTACGGCGAACCCGTCCAGCCCTTGGCCAGCAGCCGCCGGCGCCGGGCGGCGTCCCGCCGCTTGGCCGCCACCAGCCGCTCCACGGTCCCGTCGCCGATCCAGCGCACCGCCGCCTCCAGCGCGAACGCGCCCGCGCTCCAGCCCCCGGACCGGATCGCCCGCGCCACGGCCTCCGTCCGGTCCCCGGGTACGACGACGAAGCCGACGGTGAGCCCGGGGGCGACGCGCTTGGAGAGCCCGTCGACGAGGTGCACGAGACCGGGGGCGAGGGCCGCGAGCGGGGGCGCGCCGCCCTCGTCCGGCGGGTGGAGGAAGGACCAGATCCGGTCCTCGATCACCGGTATCCCCAGCCTGTGGACGACGTCCGCCAGCTCGGCCCGGCGGGTCGCGCCCATGGTCAGTGTGGTCGGGTTGTGCAGGGTCGGCTGGAGGTAGAGGGCGGACAGCGGGGCCGCGCGGTGGGCGGCGGCGAGGGCCTCCGGGCGGGGTCCCTCCGCGTCCATGGCGAGCGGCACCAGGGTCCGGCCGAGCCGGGCGCCGATCTCCTTGACCAGCGGATACGTCAGCGGTTCGACGCCGATGCGGCCGCCGGGCCGGACGAGGGAGACGAGCGTGGCGGCGATGGCCTGCCGGGCGTTGCCGGTGAACAGGATGCGCTCCGGGTCGGCGCGCACACCGCCCTGGGCGAGCAGCCCGGCGACCGCCTCCCGGGCGGCCGGCGTCCCCGCGACCGAGGCCGGCCGCAGCGCGCCGCCCAGCGCGTCCGAGCGCGCGAGCGAGGCGAGGGCCGGGCTCATCATCTCCGACTGCCCCGGCAGACAGGGGTAGTTGAGCTCCAGGTTCACGGGTTCGTCGCCCGCCGCCTCGGTCAGGGCGCGCCCCGGCTGCCCGTCCGGCGCCCCGGCGCGTACGAACGTCCCGCGTCCGACCTCCCCCACCACCAGCCCCCGGCGCACGAGTTCGGCGTACACGCGCCCCGCGGTGGAGGGCGCGAGCCCGTGCCGCCGCGCGAACGCCCGCTGTGGTGGCAGCCGTTGGCCCGCCCGCAGCCGTCCGTTGGCGATGTCGGTGGCTATCCGGTCGGCGATGTGCCGGTAGTCGTTCACAGATCCCCCTGTTGCCCTGCTCTCCCGGCGCGGTCCTGGATTGCACCGAGGGCAAAGATCTTATTGCACCGAGGAGTTGAGCATCCTAGGGTCACCCACATGCCCCCTTACCTCGCCTACACCGACAAAGGCCCCGAAACCTCCCATCGGGCCCCACTCCTCCTCGTCCACGGCCACCCCTTCGACCGCACGATGTGGAACCCGCAGGTGACGCGGTTCTCGGCCGGGCGCCGGGTGATCGCCCCCGATCTGCGCGGCTACGGCGCCTCACCGGTGACCCCGGGTACCGTCCCGTTCGCCCGTCATGCCGAGGACCTGGCCGGGCTCCTGGACTTCCTGGGCGTGGAGACGTTCGTGCTGGCGGGCCTGTCGATGGGCGGCCAGATCGCGATGGAGTGCTGCGACCGCTTCGGCGACCGCGTCCGGGGCCTGGTCCTCGCGGACACCTTCGCCACCCCGGAGTCGCCCGAGGGGAAGCGGGCCCGGCGCGCGATGGCGGACCGGCTGCTCGCCGAGGGCATGCGGGGGTACGCCGACGAGGTGCTGGAACGGATGGTCGCGCCCTACGCCGACGACCGGGTGAAGGCCCACGTCCACGGCATGATGACGGCCACGCCGCCGGAGGGTGCCGCGGCGTCGCTGCGCGGCCGCGCCGAACGTCCCGACTACCGGCCCGTGTTGGCCCGGGTCGCGGTCCCGACGCTGGTCGTGGTCGGCGCCGACGACACCTACACGCCCGTCTCGGACGCCGAGTCTCTGGGCGACGCGGTGCCGGACTCGGTCGTCGAGGTGGTCGAGGGCGCGGCGCATCTGCCGAATCTGGAACGTCCCGAGGAGTTCAACCGCGCGCTGCACGCCTTCCTGTCGCGCGTGGACGGCACCGCGTAGGCACGGACGCGGAACGGGCACCGCATCCAGGGCCGCTAACCTTACGTGTCCGTCCTGGCCAGCGATTGACGGTGTCACCTCAGCGAAGGGTTGCACACACATGGGCATTCTCACTCTCCTGCGAAACGCATTCGGCCGCTCACGCAAGCCCCGGGCCGCCGAGGCAGAGGGTGCGACGACCCAACCGGAACCGACCCCGACCATCCCGGAACCCCGCGAGTCCCCGTCCCTCGAACAGGACACGCCGACCACCGAGGAACACGACCTGGTGGCCGCCGCGTTCGACGGCGTACGGGTACCGAGTCAGGCGGGCGAACCTGACGAGGGGACGGGGGCCGGGGCTGAGGTGAAGGCCGAGGCTGCGACCGAGGCCGGGAAGAAGGCCGAGGACGACGCCAAGGCGGAGGTGAAGCCCGAGGCTGTGGCCAAGGCTGCGCCTGCCGTGGCTACTGAGGCCGAGGTCGAGCAGAGGACCGAGGCTGAGCCGCAGATCGCCCCTGAGGCAACCGCTGGGGCCGAGGCCGAGAAGCAGACCGAGCCCGCAGCGGAGCCGCAGGCCGAGGGTGCGGTGTCGGCTGAGCCGCAGACCGAAACTGAGGCAACCGCTGAGCCCGTAGCCGGAACCGAGACGGCGGCTGAGGACGACGCTGCGGAAGCGGCCGGCGCCGAGGCCGAACAGCAGACCGAGCCTGAGGCGACCGCTGGGTCCGAAGCCGAACCGAAGGCGGCGGCCGAGGACGAGCGGGAGGCCGAGGCCACGGACGCGGCCGGCGCGGCCGAGGAGCAGATCGAGGCCGAGGTCGGGCCGGAGGCGGCGGCTCAGGGCGAGCCGGAGGCCGACGCCGAGGCCGAGGAGCGGACCGCGTCTGCGGCGACCACTGACGCCGACGACGCCGAGCCGCGAGCGGAAGCCGAGGCAGCCACGACCGAAGCGCCGGTCGAGGCCGAGGCCGAGCCGGAGGCCGACGCCGAGGCCGAGAAGCGGACCGCGTCTGCGGCAACCACTGACGCCGAGGCCGAGCCGGAGGCCGAGGCAGCCACGGCTGAGGCTGCGACCGAAGCGCCGGTCGAGGCCGGGGAGAAGACCGCGACCGAGACGGACATCGCGCCGCAGGCGGAGGCCGGGGTCGAGGCTGAAGAGGCGACGGCCGAAGCCGAGCCCGAGGCGCCCGCCGAGCCCGCAACCGCGCCGGACGCCGAGCCGCAGGCCGAGGCTGCGGTGTCGGCTGACGCCGAGGCTGAGCCGCAGACCGACACCGAGGCACCCACTGAGCCCGCAGCCGAACCGAAGGCGGCGGCTCAGGACGAGCCGGAGGCCGACGCTGCGGAAGCGGCCGACGCCGAGGCCGAGGAGCGGACCGCGTCTGCGGCAACCGCTGACGCCGACGCCGAGCCGGAGGCCGGGCCCGGAGCGACGGTCGAGGCCGAAGCCGACACCGAGCCGCGAGCGGAAGCCCAGGCGGCAGCGACCGACGTGCCGGTCGAGGCCGAGCAGAAGGCCGAGGCGCACATCGCGCCGCAGGCCGAAGCCGAGCCGGAGACCGTGGAGCAGACGGAACCGGCCTCCGAGCCGGCTTCCGGCCTGGAGCCCACGACGGAGACGGCGGAGGCCGAAGCGTCCCCGGAACCGGTCGCCGAAGAGACGCACGAGGCCGCCGCCGCGCCCACCGCGCCCACGGACGAGGAGCCCTCGGACCCGGCGGCCACCCCCGGGTCCGAGCCGGAGGCGACGGCGGACGTTCCCGCCACCGAGCACACCTCCCCGGCCCCCGCCGAAGCCCCCCACCACCCGCAAGCCGCCGACGGCGAAGGCGCCCCACCGGCAACCCCCACCCCCGAAACCCCCCGCGCGGACGGGAAGGACACCGGCGAGAGCACACCGGACGGCACCCGGACCCCCGCCACCCCCCTCCCCGCCGTCCAGGAAGCCGCCCCCACCCTCGCCACCGCCTACACCGCCGCCACCGCCCCCCTCGCGCACACCGACCTCACCGGCACCCGGGCGAAGCTCTACCTCGTGCTGGACCGCTCCGCGAGCATGCGCCCGTACTACAAGGACGGCTCCGCCCAGGCCCTCGCCGACCAGACCCTCGCCCTCGCCGCGCACCTGGACCCCGAGGCCACGGTCCACACCGTCTTCTTCTCCACCGAGGTCGATGGCACCACCGACCTCACCCTTAACCCGGACCACGCCACGCGGATCGACGACACCCACGCGGGCCTGGGCCGGATGGGCCGTACCAGCTACCACGCCGCCGTGGAAGCCGTACTCGCCCACTACGACGCGAACGTCGCCCCCGGCACCCCCGTCCTCGTCGTCTTCCAGACCGACGGCGCCCCGGACGCCAAGACCCCCGCGACCCAGGCCCTGACCGCCGCCGCGAAGACCCACCCCACGGTCTTCTTCTCCTTCGTGGCGTTCGGTGACCTGGACAACAAGGCGTTCGACTACCTCCGCAAGCTGAAGACCCCCAACACCGCCTTCTTCCACGCGGGCCCGGCCCCCCGCGAACTGACGGACACGGAACTCTACGAGGGCGTCCTCGCCACCTGGCGCCCGTAGCCACGAGGCGCAACCCCGTCCGGCCACCGGCCGCCCCCTTCCCACCCTGTAAAACGGGAAGCGGGCGGCCCACCCGTCTCGGCTACCATTTCAAGGTTCGTAAAACAACCCGACCTGGGAGCAGCCCGCGATGGCTCGACACCTCATCACCAGCGCCCTTCCGTACATCAACGGGATCAAGCACCTGGGCAACATGGTGGGGTCCATGCTCCCGGCGGACGTGTACTCCCGCTACCTCCGCCAGCGCGGCCACGACGTCCTCTACATCTGCGCCACCGACGAGCACGGCACCCCCGCCGAGCTGGCCGCCAAGGAGCAGGGTCTCCCCGTGGACGTGTTCTGCGCCCAGGCGCACGACGCCCAGAAGGCGGTCTACGACGGCTTCGCGCTGGCCTTCGACTACTTCGGCCGCAGCTCCTCCGCCGAGAACCGCGAGATCACCCAGCACTTCGCCCGCAAGCTGAACGAGAACGGCTTCATCGAGGAGCGGGCGATCCGGCAGGTCTACAGCCCCGCCGACGGCCGGTTCCTCCCGGACCGCTACGTCGAGGGCACCTGCCCGCACTGCGGCTACGACAAGGCCCGCGGCGACCAGTGCGAGAACTGCACCCGCGTGCTGGACCCGACCGACCTGATCAACCCGCGCAGCGCGATCTCCGGCTCCACGGACCTGGAGGTCCGCGAGACCAAGCACCTCTTCCTGCTCCAGTCCAAGCTCCAGCACGAGGTGGAGGAGTGGGTCGCCCGGCACGAGGACGACTGGCCGCAGCTGGCCTCCTCCATCGCCCGCAAGTGGCTGACCGAGGGCCTGCACGACCGTGCGATCACCCGTGACCTGGACTGGGGCGTCCCGGTCCCGGCGGACACCTGGCCCGAGCTGGCGGCCGAGGGCAAGGTCTTCTACGTCTGGTTCGACGCCCCGATCGAGTACATCGGCGCGACGAAGGAGTGGGCGGACCAGGACCAGGCAGGCCGGGACTGGAAGTCCTGGTGGTACGACGCCGACAGCGACGTGCGCTACACGGAGTTCATGGCCAAGGACAACGTCCCGTTCCACACGGTGATGTTCCCGGCCACGGAACTGGGCGTGCGCGAGCCGTGGAAGAAGGTCGACTACGTCAAGGCGTTCAACTGGCTGACGTACTACGGCGGCAAGTTCTCCACCTCGCAGAAGCGGGGCGTCTTCACCGACCAGGCCCTGTCCATCCTGCCCGCCGACTACTGGCGCTACTTCCTGATCGCCAACGCCCCGGAGTCGGACGACTCGTCCTTCACCTGGGAGCACTTCACCGCCACGGTGAACAAGGACCTGGCCGACACGCTCGGCAACTTCGTGAACCGCGTCCTGTCCTTCTCCCGCAAGCGCTTCGGCGACGACGTCCCGGCCGGCGGTGAGCCGGGCGAGGCGGAGGCGAAGCTCGGCGAGGAGATCGCGCGGCTCCTCGCGGAGTACGAGTCGCAGATGGAGTCCCTCCAGTTCCGCAAGGCGGCTGCCGCCCTGCGCGCGCTGTGGTCGGCCGGCAACTCCTACCTGGAGGAGAAGGCCCCCTGGCTGGAGATCAAGACCGACAAGGACGGCGCGGCCCTCACCCTGCGCACGGCGATGAACCTCATCCACCTCTACGCGGTCGTCTCCGAGCCCCTGATCCCGGCCACGGCCGCGGCCATGCGCGGTGCCTTCGCCCTCGCGTCGGACACCGCGAGCTGGGTGAGCGCGGACGAGGCCAGGTCCCTCGCCTCGGTCCCGGCCGGCACCCCCTTCACCGTCCCGCCGGTCCTGTTCGCCAAGCTGACGGACGAGGACCTGGCCGCCTACAAGGAGCGCTTCGGCGGCGAGGACAAGGCCGAGACGACCGCCTGAGCCGAGTCGTCACGACACACAGGGCCCGGAACGCCATCATGGCTTCCGGGCCCTGCCCGTCTCCATCACCCCGTTCCCCCTGGCAGAGTGCGGATCCCGTGAACCTTCCCGAACCCCACCGGCGGCTGATCGCGGACGCCGTCACGGCGGGCGGACCGCATGGTCTGGTCCTCGCCGGCGGATACGCGCTCCAGGCGCACGGACTCGTCCGGCGCCCGCACGCGGATGTCGACCTCGCGACCGAGAGTGCCGAGGGCATGGCGCACATCGCCGCCGCGGTCGCGGCCGCCCTGGAGGCGAGGGGCCGTACCGTCCGGGCACAGGACGCGACCGCGCGGACCGCCCGGCTGACCGTCACCGACCCGCCGACCGGGGAGCCGCAGGTCCTCGCGCTGCACAAGGAGAGCCTGTGGGGGCCGCCGGACCTCACCGGGTACGGGCCCGCCCTGTGCCTGGAGGACGCCGTCGGTACGAAGATCCGCGCGCTCTACGACCGGGGCGCGGCCGTCGACCTGATCGACGCGCGGGCCGCGGCGGCCCGGTTCTCGCTGCCCGACCTGGAGGAACTGGGCCGCCGGCACACCGATGACGCCTTCGACCTGCCCACCCTCCAGTCCCGGCTGACCGGCACCGACTTCTACCCCGACACCCAGTTCACCCGGTACGGCCTGGACGAGGCGGAGATCGCCGGGCTGCGGGCCTGGGCCCAGCACTGGTCGGACGACATCGCCGAGCGGCTGCTGGAGGACGGCGCCTCGCCGGACGAGGAAGACGAGGAAGACGAGGAAGACGAAGAGGACGAGGGGTAGGGGGAAGAGGGCTCGGCGGCGGACGCCCGGTGACGTGAAGACGCCCGGAACCCCAAAGGACTCCGGGCGTCTTCACGACAGCGGTACTACTTCGGCTGCGGCTTCCTGATGTTCAGGTGCAGCTCGCGCAGGCGGGACTCGTCCAGCTCGGTCGGCGCGCCCATCATCAGGTCCTGGGCGTTGCCGTTGAGCGGGAAGGCGATCGTCTCGCGGATGCTGGGCTCGTCCGCGAGGAGCATGACGATACGGTCCACGCCGGGAGCGATGCCGCCGTGCGGCGGGGCGCCGAAGCGGAACGCGCGGAGCATGCCCGCGAACTTCTCCTCGACGGTCTCGCGGTCGTAGCCCGCGATCTCGAACGCCTTCAGCATGATGTCCGGCTCGTGGTTCCGGATCGCGCCGGAGGACAGCTCGACGCCGTTGCAGACGATGTCGTACTGCCAGCCCAGGATGTCCAGCGGGTCCTGGGTCTCCAGGGCCTCCAGGCCGCCCTGCGGCATCGAGAAGGGGTTGTGCGAGAAGTCGATCGAGCCGGTCTCCTCGTCCTTCTCGTACATCGGGAAGTCGACGATCCAGCAGAACCGGAAGACGTTCTCCTCGAACTGGCCGGCGCGCTTGGCGGCCTCGACGCGGACCGCGCCCATGATCTTGGAGACCTCGTCGTACTCGCCCGCGCCGAAGAAGATCGCGTGGCCGGGGGCCAGCGAGAGGCGCTTGGTCAGCTCGGCGACGTTCTCCTCGGTGAGGAACTTGGCGATCGGGCCGGTCAGCGTCCCGTCCTCGCCGACGCGGACCCAGGCGAGGCCCTTCGCGCCCAGCGTGACGGCGAAGTCGCCGAGCTGGTCGAAGAACTTGCGCGGCTGGTCCTGGACCGCCGGCACCGGCAGGGCGCGCACGTGCTTGCCCGCGAACGCCTTGAACTCCGAGCCCTCGAAGACATCGGTGATGTCCACCAGCTCCAGCTTGGCGCGCAGGTCCGGCTTGTCGGAGCCGTACTTCAGCATCGCCTCGCGGAACGGGATGCGCGGGAAGGGGGAGGTGACATGGCGGCCGCCGCCGAACTCCTCGAACAGCTCGGTCATGAGCTTCTCGATCGGCTGGAAGACGTCCTCCTGCTCGACGAAGCTCATCTCGACGTCGAGCTGATAGAACTCGCCCGGCGAACGGTCGGCGCGGGCGTCCTCGTCGCGGAAGCAGGGCGCGATCTGGAAGTAGCGGTCGAAGCCGGAGATCATCAGCAGCTGCTTGAACTGCTGCGGGGCCTGCGGCAGGGCGTAGAAGCGGCCGGGGTTCAGGCGGGAGGGGACGACGAAGTCGCGGGCGCCCTCGGGGGAGGTCGCGGACAGGATCGGCGTCGCCATCTCGTTGAAGCCGAGCGCGGTCATCTTGTGGCGGATCGCGGAGATGACCGCCGTCCGCAGCATGATGTTGCGGTGCATGCGCTCGCGGCGCAGGTCGAGGAAGCGGTACTCCAGGCGCCGCTCCTCGTTGACCCCGTCCTCGGCGTTGATGGTGAAGGGGAGGGGCTGGGCCGCGCCGAGCAGCTCGACCTCGCTCACCTCGACCTCGATCTCGCCGGTCGGCAGGTCCGCGTTCACGTTCTCGGTTCCACGCGAGACGACGGAGCCGTCGACGCGGACCGTGGACTCCTTGGAGAGCTTGTCCAGGGCCTCGTAGGCGGGGGTGCCGGGGCGGGCGACCAGCTGCGTGATGCCGTAGTGGTCGCGCAGATCGATGAAGAGGATGCCGCCCAGGTCGCGCCGATTGTGCAGCCAGCCACTGAGCCGGACGTCGGTGCCGACGTCAGAGGCGCGGAGCTGGCCGCAGGTGTGGGACCTGTACCGATGCATCGTCGTTCATCGTCCTTCGTGGGAGCTTCGAGTTGGTGATCGCCCGGGTTGCCGGCCCCGGCTGATCCAAGGGTACCGGCCACCCCAAGATCGGCTCCCCACAGATTTACGGCCCGCGGCCCTACGGTGGCACGCATCGAGCGCATCTTCTTAAATGGGGACAATGCGTACAGGTGAGCCGCTCCCGGCCGTCGGAGACGTCCTCGCCGCCCTCGCGACCGGGCTGTGGCACTGGGACACCGCGGACAAGCTGGTCACCGTGGACGCGGAGGCGGCGCGGCTGCTCGGGCTGCCCGCGGCGCCGGCCACCCTCACCGAGGCCCAGACCCGGGCCCGGCTGCATCCGGCCGACTGGAACGAGATCACCGCGGTGGTGCAGCTCGCGGTCGCCGAGGGCACGCTCGCCGAGGTGCGGGTGCGGATCACGGACGAGGAGGGCACCGTCCTGCGCGTCGTACGCAGCCGTTCGAAACCGTCGTACGACACCGGGCGGCGCGCCTACGTCCTGACCGGCACCCTCCAGGAGGTCGCCGAGCCGGGCCCGGACCCGGCGGGCGGCCGCAGCGCGGTCACCGGGCCCTGGCGGCGCTCGCGGGAGGCGTTCCTGCTGGACGCGGGCCGGGCGCTGGCCGAGGCGCGGTCCACGGCGGAGGTGCTGCGGGTCGCGGCGGGCCTGTCGATGCCGGGGTTCTCGCCCAACGGCCTGGTGGTGTTCGGGGTGGAGGGCGACCGGCTGACGATGATCGGCCACCACGGGCACCAGTCCGACGAGATGGGCCCGTTCACCAGCATGCCGCTGGGGCTGGAGTACCCGGCGGCCGAGGTGGTGCGCACCGGGCGGGCGGTGTACCTCTCCTCGCCGGAGGAGTACCGGGACCGCTATCCGGTGACCTGGCCGCTGGCCCGGCCCTTCGGGCGCAGCTCGTGGGCGTTCCTGCCGCTGACCGTGGGCGGGCGCACGATGGGCGCCTGGATGGCGGGCTTCGCCTATCCGGTGGGGTTCACCCCGGACGAGCGGGCGGTGCTGACGACGGTGGCCCGGATGCTGGCGCAGGCCCTGTCCCGGGCGGAGACCGCCGAGTCGGAGCGGGAGCTGACGGAGGGCCTCCAGCGCTCGATGCTGCCCTCGCTGGGCCCGGAGGTCCCGGGGGTGCGGATCGCCGCCCGCTACATCCCGACCGGCGGCGGGCTCCAGGTGGGCGGCGACTGGTACGACATGATCCCGCTGCCCGCCGGCCGGTTCGCGCTGGTCATCGGGGATGTGCAGGGGCACGACGTACGGGCGGCCGGGCTGATGGGGCAGCTGCGGATCGCGCTGCGCGCCTACGCCTCCGAGGGGCACCGCCCGGACGCCGTGCTCTCGCGTGCCTCCCGCTTCCTGCACGGGATGACGCACGACGAGGAGGTGTCCGACCCGCGGTTCGCGACCTGCCTGTACGTGGCGGTGGACCCGGCGAGCGGGCGGCTGGAGATCGCCCGCGCGGGACACCCGGACCCGGTGATCCGGATGGCCGACGGCACGGTGATGCTGCGGCCGACGGCGGGCGGGCTGCCGCTGGGCATCGACCCGGACGCCGACTATCCGACGACCCGGTTCGCGCTCCAGCCAGGGGAGACGCTGATGCTGTGCACGGACGGGCTGATCGAGACCGGCGGCCACGATCTGGACAGCGGCTGGCTGCGGCTGCGCTCGATCCTGGAGGGCCAGGAGGGCGGTCTGGAGTCGCTGGCCGACGCGCTGGTGCAGGGTGTGCACGGGCCGTCCTCGCACCACACCACGGGGCCGCTGGCCGACCGGCGCGAGGACGACATCGCGCTGTTGCTGCTGTGCCGCCCGGGGCCGGGCTGCGGGTGCGACGACACGGTGGCGGTACGGCCCCGGGT
Source organism: Streptomyces sp. SUK 48 (assembly GCF_009650765.1). Classification (NCBI taxonomy): domain Bacteria; kingdom Bacillati; phylum Actinomycetota; class Actinomycetes; order Kitasatosporales; family Streptomycetaceae; genus Streptomyces; species Streptomyces sp. SUK 48. Next base: position 4,099,617 of record NZ_CP045740.1, read on the forward strand.
GCGGCGCATGCTGCTGTCGGTGGGCCAGGACGAGCCCGAGCGGATCGCCGTGGCGCGCCGGAACGTGCGCGATCTGCTGCACGACTGGGCCTCCCCCGACCAGGTCGACTCGGCGGAGCTGCTGGTCTCCGAGATGGTCACCAACGTGCTGGTGCACACCGACGCGGACGCGCTGCTGCTGGTCGAGGTCGTCGAGGAGGACGGGCGGCGCCGGCTGCGGGTCGAGGTCTTCGACAGCGGCGACGACCTTCCGCACAAGCGCCGGCCCGGCGAACTGGCCTCCTCCGGGCGGGGACTGCTGCTGATCGGGCTCCTGGCGCACGCGTGGGGGGTGGACCCGCGGGGCGAGGGCAAGAGCATCTGGTTCGAGCTCTACGAAGGGCCGGGCGAGCCGGGCGGCGGGGCACCGGGTGACGGGGTGCCGGGCGGCGGGGTGCCGGTCGCCGGGGAGCCGACCGCGGCCGAGGGGCCGTAGCGTTCGCGCAGTTCCTGCAGGACGCCGAAGGCGGCCGCGGTCAGCGGGACGGCCAGGAGCATGCCGAGGATGCCGGCCACGGAGGCACCGGCCGTGATGGCGACCATGACCACCGCGGGATGCATCTGCACGGTACGGCTCTGGATCACCGGCTGGAGCACATGCCCCTCCAGCACCTGCACCGCGAGCACCACCCCGAGCGTCCACAGCGCGATGACGAAGCCCCGGTCGGCGAGGGCGACGAGCACCGCTACCGCGCCGGAGATGAACGCGCCGAGATAGGGGATGAAGGCGCCGACGAAGACCAGCGCGCCGAGCCCGAGGGCGCCGGGCACCCGGAGGATCAGCAGGCCGACGGTGATGCAGACGGCGTCGATCAGGGCGATCAGGGTGGTGCCGCGCATGAAGCCCTCGACGGCCCGGTAGGCGCGGCGCGCGACGGCTTCGAGGGTGTCGCCGGTGCCCCGGGGCGCGAGGGACCGCAGGGTGCCCGCCACCAGGTGGGAATCGCGCAGGAAGAAGAAGACCAGGACCAGGGCGAGGACGGCCAGCGCGATGCTCTCGCCGACGACGCTCACCCCGCTGATGACGTTGGACGCGGCCGTGCCGCCGAACCGGCGCAGCAGCTCCCCGGAGTTGGTGGTGAGGTCCTCCAGGCCGGTTCCGGCGGCCCCGAAGTGCCGGGAGACGCTCTTGGCGGCGGTGCGCAGCGAGGCCATGATCTCGTCGCCGCTGTCGACGAGGGCGGCGACCACGATGTAGACGGCGCCGCCGACGACGGCCACGACGGCGACGCAGGTCAGCCCGGCGGACACCGAGCGCTGTACGCCGGCCCGCACCAGCCGCCGGTGCAGGGGGCCGAGCAGGGCGGTGCCGAGGAGGGCGAGCAGGACCGCGGTGACGGCCGTACGCAGTTCGCCGCACAGCCGCACCCCGACCCATCCGACCCCGGCGACCAGCAGCAGCACGGCGCACCACGCGGCAAGCCGCCGTACGGGCTCGGGCAACAGATGCACGTCCCCCAGCCGATCACGCCGGCCGCCGGGTGTCGCGCGGTGCGGGCCCGGGCGGGTGAGCGCCGGCCGACCGTGCGGGCGCCCCCGCGGACTTCGTCGGCCGCGGGGGCGCCCCGTTCGGGAGGGTCAGGACGCGGGACCCTCGTCCGTCATGCCGTGGACGGCGGGAACCGTGCCGAGGCGGCCCTTCTGGAAGTCCTCGAACGCCTGCATGAGCTCGTCCTTGGTGTTCATGACGAAGGGGCCGTAGTGGGCCATCGGCTCGCGGATCGGGCGGCCGCCGAGGAGTACGACCTCCAGGTCCGGCGTGTTGCCGTCCTGCCGCTCGTCGGCGCGCACGGTCAGCGAGGACCCGGCGCCGAGGACGGCCGTCTGACCCGTGTGGACCGGACGGCGCTCGGCGCCGACGCTGCCGCGGCCCGCCAGCACGTAGGCCAGGGCGTTGAAGTCCTCCCGCCAGGGCAGCGTGATCTCCGCACCGGGCGCGAGCGTCGCGTGGACCATGGTGATCGGGGTGTGCGTGATGCCGGGACCCTCGTGGCCGTCCAGCTCACCGGCGATCACCCGGAGCAGCGCGCCGCCGTCCGCCGAGGTCAGCAGCTGGACGCTGCCGGCCCGGATGTCCTGGTAGCGCGGGGCCATCATCTTGTCCGCGGCCGGGAGGTTCACCCACAGCTGGAGCCCGTGGAAGAGGCCGCCCGAGACGACGAGGTGCTCCGGCGGCGCCTCGATGTGCAGCAGCCCGGCGCCCGCCGTCATCCACTGGGTGTCGCCGTCGGTGATGGTGCCGCCACCGCCCTGGCTGTCCTGGTGGTCGAAGATCCCGTCGATGATGTAGGTGACGGTCTCGAAGCCGCGGTGCGGGTGCCACGGGGTGCCTTTGGGCTCGCCCGGCGCGTACTCCACCTCGCCCATCTGATCCATCATGATGAACGGGTCGAGATGGCGGTAATTGATCCCCGCGAACGCCCGGCGCACGGGGAAGCCCTCGCCCTCGTACCCGCTCGGCGCGGTGGTGACGGTGAGCACCTTGCGCGCCACGGCATCGGCGGGAGCGGTCACACGGGGCAGCGTCAACGGGTTCTCGACGGTCACTGCAGGCATGGTGGCTACCTCCTTCGTACGCTCACTTTAGTTGAGCGTTGAACTTCTTGCCACCCACAACAGAGCGGGCCCGGAGGGCATTCCCTCCGGGCCCGCGCGACGACGAGTCTCAGCCGATCTGCCGTACGTCCGTACGTCCGGCCGGCCGTCCGGTCAGCCGTACATGCGGCGCATCGCGAAATCGACCATCTGCTCGACGGCCTTCGCGTCGAACACCATCCGGTGCTCGCCCTCCATGTCCAGGACGAAGCCGTAGCCGGTCGGCAGCAGGTCGATCACCTCGGCGCCGGTGATCACGAAGTACTTGGACTCCTTGCCCGCGTACCGCCGCAGCTCCTTGAGCGAGGTGAACATCGGGATCACCGGCTGCTGGGTGTTGTGCAGGGCGAGGAAGCCGGGGGTGTCACCGCGCGGGCAGTACACCTTCGACGTCGCGAAGATCTGCTGGAAGTCCTCGGGGGACATCTGCCCGGTGGTGAACGCGCGCACCGCGTCCGCGAGCGAGGGCGGGGACGGCTCCGGATAGAGCGGCGGCTGCTGGCCGTACCCGCCGGCCCCGCCCGCCATCTGCTGCTGCCCCGACGTGTACTGCTGCTGCGCGGCGCCGCCGTCCATGGGCTGGCCGTATCCGTACATGGGCGCAAGCGTACCGAGATCCGCGCCGTCGCAGGGATGGACCCGAAAGGCCCACAGGAGTAGACCCTTCTCACACTTGGCCGGACTGGGGTTGCGTCTTATTACCGGCGGGTAGCATCATCGTAGCTACTTATTGGTACGTGAAACAGATGCGAGGAGTCAGTGCCTCGCCGATCCCTCAACGGAGCCGTCGCCATGGGGCACTACAAGTCGAATCTCCGCGACATCGAGTTCAACCTCTTCGAAGTACTCGGGCGCGACAAGGTGTACGGCACCGGCCCGTTCGAGGAGATGGACGTCGAGACCGCCAAGAGCATCCTGGACGAGATGACCCGCCTCTCGGAGAACGAGCTGGCCGAGTCCTTCGCCGACGCCGACCGCAACCCGCCGGTCTTCGACCCGGAGACCAACACGGCGCCGGTCCCGGCCTCCTTCAGGAAGAGCTACCAGTCCTTCATGGACTCCGAGTACTGGCGCCTCGGCCTGCCCGAGGAGATCGGCGGCACCACCTCGCCGCGCTCCCTGATCTGGGCCTACGCCGAGCTGATCCTGGGCGCCAACCCGGCCGTGTGGATGTACTCCTCCGGCCCGGCGTTCGCCGGCATCCTCTTCGAGGAGGGCAACGAGGTCCAGAAGCACATCGCCTCGATCGCCGTGGAGAAGCAGTGGGGCTCCACGATGGTGCTCACCGAGCCCGACGCGGGCTCCGACGTGGGCGCCGGCCGCACCAAGGCGGTCCAGCAGGAGGACGGCTCCTGGCACATCGAGGGCGTGAAGCGCTTCATCACCTCGGGTGAGCACGACATGTCGGAGAACATCCTCCACTACGTGCTCGCGCGTCCCGAGGGCGCCGGCCCCGGCACCAAGGGCCTGTCCCTGTTCCTGGTGCCGAAGCACGAGTTCGACTTCGAGACCGGCGAGCTGGGCGAGCGCAACGGCGTCTACGCCACCAACGTCGAGCACAAGATGGGCCTGAAGGCGTCCAACACGTGCGAGATGACCTTCGGCGACCGCCACCCCGCCAAGGGCTGGCTGATCGGCGACAAGCACGACGGCATCCGCCAGATGTTCCGCATCATCGAGTTCGCCCGCATGATGGTCGGCACGAAGGCGATCTCCACGCTGTCCACCGGCTACCTGAACGCCCTGGAGTACGCCAAGGAGCGCGTCCAGGGTCCGGACCTGGCCAACTTCATGGACAAGGCCGCGCCCAAGGTCACCATCACCCACCACCCCGACGTGCGCCGCTCGCTGATGACGCAGAAGGCGTACGCCGAGGGCATGCGGGCCCTGGTGATGTACACCGCCTCCGTCCAGGACGCGATCCAGGTCAAGGAGGCGAACGGCGAGGACGCCTCCGCCGACCACGCCCTCAACGACCTGCTGCTGCCCGTCGTCAAGGGCTACGGCTCCGAGAAGGCGTACGAGCAGCTGGCCCAGTCGCTCCAGACGTTCGGCGGCTCCGGCTTCCTCCAGGAGTACCCGATCGAGCAGTACATCCGGGACTCCAAGATCGACACCCTCTACGAGGGCACCACCGCGATCCAGGGCCAGGACTTCTTCTTCCGCAAGATCGTCCGCAACCAGGGCGCCGCGCTGAACTCGCTCGCCGAGGACATCAAGAAGTTCCTGGCGCTCGGCACCGGCGGCGAGGACCTGTCCGGCGCCCGCGAGCACCTGGCCAAGGCCGCCGTGGAGCTGGAGGCGATCGTCGGCCTGATGCTGACCGACCTCGCCGCCACCCAGGACGACGCCAAGAACATCTACAAGGTCGGCCTGAACACCACCCGCCTGCTGCTCGCCTCCGGCGACGTCATCATCGGCTACCTGCTGCTCAAGGGTGCCGCCGTCGCCACCGAGAAGCTCGCCACGGCCTCCGCGAAGGACAAGGCGTTCTACACCGGCAAGATCGCCGCCGCGAAGTTCTTCGCCGCGAACGTCCTGCCAGGCGTCACCCTGGCCCGCAAGCTCGCCACGGGCCTCGAGCTGGACCTGATGGAGCTGGACGAGGCCGCGTTCTAGGACGCCCCGGACCGGCGCCCTTTCCCGGCGCCGGTGCCGGACGTTCCGGACGTCCCTGCCGTTTCCGTGCACGGGCCCGCTCCCCTTACCGGGAGCGGGCCCGTGCCCGTCGTTAAGGTGAATGCCATGAGCGCCCCATCCCGCCCGTCGCACGCCGTCACCCCTCCAGCGAGCGCTGCGCGCGCCCCTCTCGCCTTCGACCGCGGCCACACCGACGACCTGATGTCCTTCCTCGCGGCCAGCCCCACGCCGTACCACGCCGTGGCGAACGTCGCCGAGCGGCTGGAGAAGGCCGGCTTCCGGCAGGTCGCCGAGACGGACGCCTGGGACGGCACCAGCGGCGGCCGGTACGTGCTGCGCGGTGGCGCGATCATCGCCTGGTACGTCCCCGAGGACGCCGCGCCGCACACGCCGTTCCACATCATCGGCGCGCACACCGACTCCCCCAACCTGCGGATCAAGCCGCGCCCGGACACCGGCGCGCACGGCTGGCGCCAGGTCGCCGTGGAGATCTACGGCGGCCCGCTGATGAACTCCTGGCTGGACCGCGATCTGGGCCTGGCCGGCCGGCTGACCCTGCGCGACGGCTCCACCGTCCTGGTCGACGTGGACCGGCCGCTGCTGCGGGTGCCGCAGCTCGCCATCCACCTGGACCGCTCGGTCAGCAGCGAGGGCCTCAAGCTGGACAAGCAGCGCCACCTCCAGCCCGTGTGGGGCCTCGGCGACGAGGTGCTCGACGGCGACCTGATCTCCTTCCTGGAGCAGGAGGCCGGCCTGGACGCGCACTCGGTGGCCGGCTGGGACCTGATGACGTACCCGGTGGAGGCACCGGCCTACCTCGGCCGGGACCGCGAACTGGTCGCCGGTCCGCGCATGGACAACCTGCTCTCCGTGCACGCGGGCGCCGCCGCGCTGGCCGCCGCCGCGACCTCCGGCACCCCGCTCACCCGCATCCCGGTGCTGGCCGCCTTCGACCACGAGGAGAACGGCTCGCAGTCCGACACCGGCGCGGACGGCCCGCTGCTCGGCTCCGTCCTGGAGCGCTCGGTGTTCGCCCGCGGCGGCAGCTACGAGGACCGCGCCCGCGCCTTCGCCGGCACCGTGTGCCTCTCCTCGGACACCGGGCACGCCGTGCACCCCAACTACGCGGAGCGGCACGACCCGACGCACCACCCGCGCGTCAACGGCGGCCCGATCCTCAAGGTGAACGTCAACAACCGCTACGCCACGGACGGTTCGGGCCGCGCGGTGTTCGCCGCCGCCTGCGAGAAGGCCGGTGTCCCCTTCCAGTCGTTCGTCTCCAACAACTCCATGCCCTGCGGCACCACCATCGGCCCGATCACCGCGGCCCGGCACGGCATCCGCACCGTCGACATCGGCGTGGCGATCCTCTCCATGCACAGCGCCCGCGAACTGTGCGGCGCCGACGACCCGTTCCTCCTCGCCAACGCCCTCACCGCCTTCCTGGAGGGATAGGCCCCCGGTCCTCCGAAAGGCCGCCCGCGAACGGCCTTTCGGAGAGACGGATCGCGAACTGCCGCCGTGCGCAGGGCTACTCGGGGCCGCGCGGGGTATCCGGACGGCACCGGAGATTCCGGAACCGAAAGGGGAGGCGAAGCCTCATGGGGCTCGGCGGATGCATCATCCTCATCGCCGTGGGGGCCATCCTCACGTTCGCGACCGACTGGCACATGCACGGCGTCAACCTCACGGTCGTCGGCCTGATCCTGATGGCCGTCGGACTGATCGGCGTCGCCACGTTCAGCGGGATCGCACGGCGCCGGCGGGTCGTCGTACCGCCCGCGACGCCGATCGTGGAGGAGGACCCCACCGCCATCACCACACCGGTGAGGGCTACACCGACGGCTACGGCGTCTGAGACCCGCTCTCCTGCTCGTCCATCCCCGCGAGGACGAGCGGCAGACGGTCCGTCGCACCCTCGGTGAGGCGGACCGGGACACCCCAGTCCTGCTGGTGCACATGGCAGGCCGGGTACTCGTTCTCCCCGTCGTCGTCGCAGGACGCGGCCATCGCGGATATGTGCAACACCCCTTCCCGGACGGCCGCGTCGAGCTCCAGTTCCCGGCTCAGGCCGGTGCCCGCTCCCTCGCCCCGGAGCAGCAGCTCGGGCGGGGTCGAGGAGACCAGCAGGCGGGTGGAGGGGCCGTAGCGGGTGTCCAGCTTCTGGCCCCGCGGGGCCTGGAAGACGACGTCGAGCAGCAGCCGGCCGGGAGCGACCTCGGTCGCCGCGCGCCGGGTGCGGTGGGCCACCGACTCCACACGCACCGCCTCCTCCGGCAGCCGCAGCCGGGTCAGCCGGTGCCGGGCCGACTCCACCACCACGATGTCCTCGCCGACGAGCACCGCGTCGCTGGGCTCGCGCAGATCCGTGGCGAGGGTGGTCACCTCGCCGGTCGCCGGGTCGTAGCGGCGCAGGGCGTGGTTGTAGGTGTCGGCGACCGCGACCGAGCCGTCCGGCAGCGCGGTGACGCCCAACGGGTGCTGGAACAACGCCTGTCCGGCCGCGCCGTCCCGGTGCCCGAAGTCGAACAGGCCGGTGCCGACCGCGGTGTGCACCGCCCCGTCCGGGTCCACCCAGCGCAGGGCGCTGGTCTCGGAGTCGGCGAGCCACAGCCGGTCGGCGGTGGCCGCGAGCCCGGAGGGCTGGGCGAACCACGCCTCGGCGGCGGGGCCGTCGACCAGTCCCTCGTTGGTCGTCCCGGCGGCGACCGCGACCGTGCCGTCCTCGGGGTCGTACGTCCACAGCTGGTGGACGCCCGCCATGGCGATCCACACCCGGCCCTGCCACCAGGCGACGTCCCAGGGCGAGGAGAGGTCGGTCTCGCGGGCCGGTCCCGAGGTGGCGGCCCCCTGCATCCACTGGCGCCCGGTGCCCGCGAGGGTCGTGGTGCGGCCCGTTCCGGGGTCGAAGCGGCGCAGGGCGTGATGGACGGTGTCCGCCACCACCACGCTGCCGTCGGGCAGCAGGGCGAGCCCCTGCGGCTCCTGGAAGCGGGCACGGTCCTCGGGGCCGTCGACGAGCCTCCGGCCGCCCTGGCCGATGCGCCGTACGACGGTCTCCCCGTCCGCCGCCAGCTCCACCAGCTGATGCCGGGTGGTGTCGCTGACCAGGAGGTTCCCGGACGGGAGCAGCAGCGCCTTGCCCGGGAAGCGCAGGGTCGTCGGCTCCGGCTCCGGCGGTACGTACGGGCCGTCACCGCGGCGCAGCGTGCCCTTCGCCCCGTGCTCGGCCGCCAGCTCCGTCACCAGCCGCTCGATGGCGTGCACATGGCCCTCGCCCGCGTGCTGGGCGACGACATACCCCTCCGGGTCGACGACCACGAGCGTCGGCCAGGCGCGCACCGCGTACTGCTTCCAGGTGGCCAGCTCGGGGTCGTCCAGCACCGGGTGGGCCACGCCGTACCGCTCCACCGCGTCCGCGACCGCAGCGTGTTCCGCCTCGTGCGCGAACTTGGGGGAGTGCACGCCGATCACCACCACCGTGTCCGGGTGTCGGTGCTCCAGCTCGCGCAGCTCGTCCAGGACATGCAGGCAGTTGATGCAGCAGAAGGTCCAGAAGTCCAGGACGACGATGCGGCCGCGCAGGTCGGACAGCGTGTACGCACGGCCGCCCGTGTTCAGCCAGCCGCCCTTGCCGGTCAGCTCGGGAGCACGGACGCGGGGGCGCCGGGGTGGTGCGGAATCGGTCATGGCTCAAGAGTGCCACCGGCCCCCGGCATCCCGCTCGGCCTGTGGATAACCCGGACAACTCGCCCGCACCGCCTGTGGAAAAGCGGTCCGCGCGCCGCGAATCGCCCCACGCGCCCGTGATGAATCCACCGAACCTGGGAAGGGCTCAGGACATGAGATTCCTGGTACGCGACCGGCTGCTCGGCATCGGCGAAGACTATTGGATCGAGGACGAGCACGGCCGCAAGGTCTTCCTCGTCGACGGCAAGGCCATGCGGCTGCGGGACACCTTCGAGCTGAAGGACGCCCAGGGCCGGGTCCTGATCGACATCCACCAGAAGATGTTCGCCCTGCGCGACACGATGGTGATCGAACGGGACGGCGAGGGCCTCGCCACCATCAAGCGCAAGCGGCTGTCGCTGCTGCGCAACCACTACCGCGTCGCGCTGGCCGACGGCTCCGAACTGGACGTCAGCGGCAAGATCCTCGACCGCGAGTTCGTCGTCGAGTACGACGGCGAGGTGCTGGCCGTGATCTCCCGCCGCTGGCTGCACCTGCGGGAGACCTACGGCGTGGACGTCGTGCGCGAGGACGCGGACCCGGCGCTCATCATCGCGGTCGCGGTGTGCGTGATCCACCTCGCGGACAAGGAGCGGGAGGACGACTGACCCGGCGGGAGGACGACCGGCATGCCGCCGGGGCGCGTGCCGCCCGCGGGGACGCCGTACCGCCCGCGGGTCCGGTGCGCGGGGCGGGGCCGGCTAACGCCGGGGCGGCGCCAGCCCGAGGACGCGGTCCTTCAGCGCGGGGAACTGCTCGCGCGTCTCCGCCACCTTCGCCGGGTCGAGGTCGACGGTGAGGACCTCCTCGCCGGCGCCGGCCTCGGCCAGCACCTCGCCCCAGGGGTCCACCACGATCGAGTGACCCGCCTGCGGAACTCCCGCGTGCGTCCCGGCCGTTCCGCAGGCGAGCACGAACGCCTGGTTCTCCACCGCCCGTGCCCGGGCCAGCAGCGTCCAGTGCGCGCGTCGCCGCTCGGGCCAGCCCGCCGGGAGCACCAGCAGCTCGGCGCCGGCGTCGACCAGCGCGCGGAAGAGTTCGGGGAAGCGCAGGTCGTAGCAGGTGCCGAGGCCGAGCGTGGTGCCGGGCAGCGGGACCGTCACCGGCTCCCGGCCCGCGCCCATCAGCACGGCCTCGCCCTGGTCGAAGCCGAAGCGGTGGATCTTGCGGTAGGCGGCGGCCAGTTCGCCGGAGGGGGAGAGGACGAGGGAGGTGTTGTAGAGGGTCCCGTCGTCCGGCCCGGAGCCGTCGGCGGACGCCGCGCGCTCGGGGATCGACCCGGCGTGCAGCCAGACACCCGCGTCGGCCGCGGCCTCGGCCATCGCCTCGTACGTCGGCCCGCGCAGCGGCTCGGCCTCGCGGCCGAAGTCCTCGTAGGCGAAGGCGCCGGTGGTCCACAGCTCGGGCAGCACCACCAGATCGGCCCCGGCCTGGGCCCGGACCAGCGCGGCCGCGCGCTTTCTGCGCGAGGCGGGCGTTTCGCCCTCGTCGACGCCGATCTGGATCAGAGAGGCGCGCACACTACCACCGTCCTGGCATTCGAGTCGTCCATACGGGCCTACGATCGTCACGCGAAAGCACTGCCGGGGTGCCTGCCAGCAGCGTAACTTAGCTTCCCAGACACCCGCCGACGTGCCGCCGCCGCCCGCTGGCACCGCCGCCGCAACCCGCCCGTGTACCGACCGCCGAGGGGTCCCGTTCCGTGAGTCTGCATCCCACCCTCCAGCCCTACGCCGACGCCTGGACGCACTCCGTCGACGCGATATCAGAGATGGTGCAGCCACTGGCCGAGTCCGAGTGGAACCGGCGGACACCGTGCCCGGGGTGGTCGGTACGCGATGTCGTCTCGCACGTCATCGGCCTGGACTGCGAACTGCTCGGCGACCCGCGCCCCATCCACTCGCTGCCCCGCGACCTCTTCCACGTCGCCAACGAGCACCAGCGCTACATGGAGATGCAGGTCGACGTCCGCCGCCACCACACGGCGCCGGAGATGACGGCCGAACTGGAGTACACGGTCATCCGCCGCAACCGCCAGATGCGCAACGAGAACCGCGAGCCCGGCGCCACCGTGCGCGGCCCGATGGGCAGGGAGATCACCCTCGAACACGCCTACCGGACGCGCGCCTTCGACGTCTGGGTGCACGAACAGGATCTGCGTACGGCCCTCGGCCGCCCCGGCAACCTCGACTCGCCCGGCGCGCACGTCGCCCGGGACCTCCTGCTGGACGCGCTGCCGAAGATCGTGGCGAAGGACGCGGACGCGCCGCGCAGTTCGGCCGTCGTCTTCGATGTGCACGGCCCCGTGGAGTTCCTGCGCACCATCCGCGTCGACATCCAGGGCCGCGGCACCCTGGAGACCGCCCCGGCGCTCGGCCCGGTGGCCTCCCTCACCCTCGACTGGGAGACCTATGTGCGGCTGGCCTGCGGGCGGGTGACCCCCGAGGCGGTGGCGGACCGCGTCAAGACGGAGGGCGACCAGGAACTGGCGGAGGCCATCCTGCGGAACTTCGCGGTGACGCCGTGACGCTGTGACGCCGTGCCATCAGGGCCCCGCGGCGCCGTGATCCGGTGCTGCCGTGACCGTGTGACGCCGTGCTGCCATGGTCCCGTGATGCCGCGACCGCCCTTTCCCCGGAGGGGAATTCGGGGCGCCGGCAATTCGGTGGTGGCGGTCGGGGCGACCTTCTAGCGTTCACCGGTATGACCATCGACCTGCCCAGGCTCGCCCGGCTCACCTTCCACGGTCCCCTCTCGGAAGCCCGCGCGACCGCCCTGGTCCAGCGGCTCGCGGCCAACCGCCCCCGCACCGTGCTGGACATCGGCTGCGGCTGGGCCGAGTTGCTGCTCCGGGTGCTGGACGCCGTACCGGGCGCCACCGGGACCGGCGTCGATCTGAATGCCGAGGACCTCGCCCGCGCCCGGAAGAACGCCGAGGAACGCGGGCTCGGCCACCGGGTGCGGTTCGCCGAGGAGTCCGCCGTGGGCACCGAGCGGGGCCCGGCCGACCTGGTGCTCTGCCTCGGCGCCACCCAGGCCCTCAGCGAGGCCGAGCCGCCGACCGCCGAGGCCCTGCGCGCCCTGCGCCGCCTGGTGACCGACCGGGGCCGGGTGCTGGTCGGCGAGGGTTTCTGGCAGCGGCCACCCACCGGGGCCGAGTTGTCCGGCATGTGGCCGGGCGCCACCCCGGACGACCACTCTGACCTCGGCGGGCTCCTCGACCTCGCGGTCGAGGCCGGTTTCCGCCCGGAGTGGACCGAGACGGCGAGCCTCCAGGAGTGGGAGGAGTTCGAGTCGGGCTACCAGGCGGGCCTGGAGGTCTGGCTCGCCCGGCACCCGGGCCATCCGCTGGCGCCCGAGACCCGCGCCCGCCTGGACCGGCGCCGCCGCCAGTGGATGAGCTACCGGGGCGTCCTCGGCATCGCGTACCTCACCCTCGTACCCGACCTGCGCTGACCCCGGACCCCGGCGGCCGGCTCACGCCGGTACGTGCACCGTCTCCACCCGGCTGGCCACCAGCCGCTCACGCTCACGGCGGGCCGCCCGGGCCCGCAGCCGCAGGATCTGGCTGAGGCCGATCGCCTGGAGGACGAACACCGCGCTGAACGCCACCCGGTATTCGTCCCCCGTCGCGTCCAGCAGCACGCCGATCGCGAGCAGGGTGGTCATCGAGGCGATGAAACCGCCCATGTTGGTGATCCCGGACGCGGTGCCCTGACGCTCGGGCGGATTGGCCGGGCGGGCGAAGTCGAATCCGATCATCGAGGCGGGCCCGCAGGCGCCGAGCACCGCGCACAGGACGATCAGCAGCCACATCGGGGCGTGCGGCGCGGGGTAGGCCAGCGTGGCCGCCCACAGCAGCGCGGTCGCCGCCACCGTGCCCAGCGCGAGCGGCAGCCGGGCGGTGTGGTGCCGGGCGATGACCTGGCCGTAGACCAGCCCCACCACCATGTTCGAGAGCACGACGAGGGTCAGCAGCTCACCGGCCGTGGCCCGGCTGAGCCCCTCCGACTCGACCAGGAACGGCAGGCCCCACAGCAGCAGGAAGACCATCGCCGGGAACTGGGTGGTGAAGTGCACCCACATCCCGAGCCGGGTGCCCGGCTCCCGCCATGCCTCGGCGATCTGCCGGCGGACGTAGGCGGAGCCCTGGTGCGCGGACGGCGCGGGCTCGTGGCCCTCGGGGTGGTCCTTCAGGAACAGCAGGGTCAGGACGAGGACGACCACGCCGGCCAGCGCGCTGCCGGCGAACGCCTGCGTCCAGCCGATGCTGTGCAGCAGCCGGGCCAGGACGAGGGTGGAGACGAGGTTGCCCGCCATGCCGACCAGGGCGGCGAGCTGCGCGACCAGGGGGCCGCGGCGGGCCGGGAACCAGCGGGTGCCCAGGCGCAGCACGCTGATGAACGTCATCGCGTCACCGCAGCCCAGCAGCGCCCGGGAGGCGAGCGCGGTGCCGTACGACGGCGAGAAGGCGAAGCCCAGCTGGCCGATCGTGAACAGGACGGTGCCCAGGGCCAGCACCTTCTTGGTGCCGAGGCGGTCGACCATCAGGCCGACGGGTATCTGCATGCCGGCGTAGACCAGCAGCTGGAGTATGGAGAAGGTGGACAGCGCCGAGGCGTTCACATGGAAGCGGTCGGCCGCGTCGAGACCCGCCACGCCCAGCGAGGTGCGGAAGATGACGGCGACGAAGTAGACCGCGACGCCTATGGACCACACGCCGACGGCCCGCGCACCGCCCGGCGGGTCACCCGGAAGGGTGAGCTTGTTCATCGGACCTCCCCCCGCGCGAGAAGCGACACCCGGCTCACATGCCGGTGCACGACCCCGACGGCCGCCTCCGCGTCCCCGGCCCGCAACGCCTCCAGGATCTCCTCGTGCTCGGCGAGCGTGGTGGCCACCCGGTCGGGGTGGGAGTACATGACGGCGACGCCCATCCGCAGCTGGCGGTCGCGCAGCTGGTCGTAGAGGCGCGCCAGGATCTCGTTGCCCCCGCTGCGCACGATCTCGGCGTGGAAGCAGCGGTCGGTCACCGCGGCCTCGGTCAGCTCCCCGGCGGCGACCTGCGCCTTCTGCCGCTCCAGCAGCTCGGCCAGCCGCTCCAGCAGGCCCGGCGGGGCGGGCACGGCCTTGCGCGCCGCGTGCTCCTCCACCAGCAGCCGGGTCTCCACCACGTCGGAGATCTCCTGCGCGGAGACGGGCAGCACCAGGGCGCCCTTCTTCGGGTAGAGCCGGATCAGACCCTCGACCTCCAGCCGCAGCAGCGCCTCCCGCACGGGCGTGCGCGACACGCCCACGGCCTCGGCCAGCTCGCCTTCGGTGAGGAGGGTGCCGCCCTCGTAGCTCCGGTCGAGGACGCTCTGTTTGACGTGCGCGTAGACGCGGTCGGCGGCGGGTGGCTGTTTGGCGGGCGGGGCGGAGTGCGGGACGGCCGTCTTCATGCCCACAGGATAGATACAACAGGTACGCAACACACGCCGGCGTCCACGATGCGGACGTGACACCGATCTCCCCCCGTTTGCCGCACAACCTTCTGTGCTACCTACGTGTCAGACAGATGCGGCCTTTTTCTCTGAGCACCTCAACTCGGCCGCATCCAGGGGCATTCCAGACAATCGGGGTATTCACTTTGATTACCGGCATCCAGGGCATCCGCCTCCGCCGAGCCACCGCCGTCGCGATCACCTCCGGTGCGCTGATCGCCACCGGCGCCCTGACCGCGGCGCCCGCACAGGCCGTCACCGCGCCCTCCATCGGAGGCAAGGGCGGCTACGTGATGAACAACGGGAGCGGTTCGACCCTCTACACCAAGGCCGCGGACACCAAGCGGCCCACCGGGTCCACGACCAAGATCATGACGGCCAAGGTCGTCCTGGCGCAGAAGAACCTGAACCTCGACGCCACGGTGACGGTCCAGAAGGCGTACAGCGACTACGTCGTCAAGAACAACGCCTCCCAGGCCCACCTGATCGTGGGCGACAAGGTGACCGTCCGCCAGCTGCTGTACGGGCTGATGCTGCCGTCCGGCTGCGACGCCGCCTACGCCCTCGCGGACAAGTACGGCTCCGGCTCGACCCGCACCGCCCGCGTGTCGAACTTCATCGGCAAGATGAACAGCGCCGCCAAGAGCCTCGGCCTGAAGAACACGCACTTCGATTCCTTCGACGGCATCGGCAACGGCAAGAACTACTCGACGCCGCGCGACCTGACGAAGATCGCCAGCAGCGCGATGAAGAGCTCCACCTTCCGCACCATCGTCAAGACCAAGTCGTACACGGCCAAGACGAAGACCAAGACCGGCAGCACCCGCACGATGACGGCCTGGGTCAACACCAATGGCCTCCTCAAGAGCTACAGCGGCACCATCGGCGTGAAGACCGGATCCGGCCCCGAGGCCGGCTACTGCCTGGTCTTCGCCGCCACCCGCCACGGCAAGACCGTCATCGGCACCGTCCTGTCCTCCACCTCCATCCCCCAGCGCGAGTCGGACGCCACGAAGCTCCTCAACTACGGCTTCGCCAAGCTCGGCTGACGCCGGGCGCCTGACGCCTGACGCCTGACACCGACGCCGGTTCACCGGCTCACCCGCTCCACACCCGGGCCCGTCGCACCCAGCGGCGGGCCCGTCGTGCTGTCCGGGCCCGGGCGGGCCACCGCGCCCGGGGAGCCGCCGGGGCCGCGGGTCCGGGCGGGGTGCCGCGATGAAGTGAATGGTGCTAGCTTCATTAGCACCATGTTGCTGCGCCTGGACACCACCGACACCCGCCCCCTGCACGAGCAGGTCGCGGCGGCGATCCGACGGGCCATCGCCGAGGGCGAATGCCGGGCGGGCGAGCGCCTGCCCTCGGCCCGCGATCTCTCCACGGCCCTGGACCTCAACGTCAACACGGTCCTGCGGGCCCTGCGCGACCTGCGCGACGAGGGCCTGCTGGAGTTCCGCCGGGGCCGGGGCATCACCGTCGCCGAGGGCGCCGCGGCCCCCCGCTCGGGACTCCGCATCAAGGTGCGGGAGCTGGTGGCCGAGGCATCCCGGCTGGGGTACAGCCGGACCGATCTCATCGACATGATCCGGGAGTTGTGATGACGGACGGGCACGACGGGGGACGCGGCCGGCGCCGTGCCGGGCGCTGCGCCCTGGTGGGCGGTACGGCGGCCGTCGCCGCGCTGGTCGCCGGGCTTCCCTGGCTCCAGCGGGACCGGCTCCCGGACCGGCTGGCCACCCACTGGAGCGGCGGCCCGGCACCCGACGGCTCGATGCCGCTGTGGTCGGCCTCCCTGATACCGGCCGCGGTCTGGCTGGTGCTCGCCCTCGCCCTGAGCGTGCGCCGGCGCCGCTCCTGGCCCGGACCCCGCTCCTGGCTGCCCATCGCCCTCGCCCCCACCGCCGTCGTCCTCGTCGGCGCCCAGGTCTCGGTCGTGCGGGCGAACCTGGACCGCGCGGACTGGCACCAGGCCCGCCAGCCCGTCTGGTGGATCGCCGTCACCCTGGCCCTCGCCGCGGCGGCCGGAGTACTCGCCTGGCGGCTGACCGTCCGGGCCACCACCGCCGCCACCGCGCCCCGGGCCGGGGCCCCGGAGCTGGACCTGGCCCGGGACGAACGCCTGGCCTGGTTCTCCCGCACGGCCAACCCCTGGCTCCAGTCGCTCTCGGCGGTGGCGGCTCTGGTCGCCGTCGGCGCGGGACTGGGGCTGGTCCTCGGACTGGCGCCCGGCGCGGCGCTCTGGCCGGTGTGCGCCGCCTGCGCCGCCGTCGCCCTCGCGGGCGGCGTCTTCTCCTCGGTCCGGGCGAAGGTCTCGGAGGCGGGCCTGGAGGTCTCCTTCGGCCCTCTCGGCTGGCCCGTCCGCCGCTGGACCCCGGACGCCCTCGAATCCGCCCGCGCCGAACGGCGCCTGCCCTCCCAGGTCGGCGGCTGGGGCTACCGGTTCAGCGGCCTCGGCACCACGGTCATGCTGCGCGCCGGTGACTGTCTGGTCGTACGCCCCCGGGGCCGGCGTTCCGACTTCGCGGTGAGTGTGGACGACGCGGAACGGGGCGCGGCCCTGCTCAACGCCCTCCGCGCCCGCCGGCCCGAGCCCGGCCGGTGAGCCGTGGCCCGGCGCGCCGTCCCCGCTACCGCGCCGGTATGCGGGGGAGCCGGTCGTAGGTCCTGAAGGTGTACGACGCGTCGTACGTCATCAGGTTCCCCGCGGCCGCCGGCAGGCCGAGGCGGTGGTCGACGAGCGGGGCGAGCGGGCCGCAGTGCTCGGCGGCGGGGACGGCGAAGGTGTCGTCGTAGGCCGAGAACTCGATCAGCGGCGGGTCCTGGGAGACCCAGGTGGAGGGACCCGAGCGCTTCAGCCGGAAGTCGACGGGGGCGGTGGCGCCGATGGCGCAGTCCGGTCCCCACAGGCGGCCGAGGAGGTGGAAGCGGAGACTGAACGTGCCGGTGTAGAAGTCGGACCGGCCTCCGTACTCGGGCTGTATCGCGAGGCCCCGGACACCCGGCACGGCCGTCGGCGCGCTGTGCATCGCGCCCCACACCTGTCCGTCGCCGCCGTCCGGCAGGGGACCTTCCGCGTGCGTCATGGTGATCGGGGCGAGCCGCACCGTCACCTTTCCGATGGTCAGCACCGGTGCCGCGGAGTGCACTTCGCATCTCCAGCGGGCCGGGTCGGCCCCGCCGGGCAGGGACGGGCAGTCCCGGAAGCCGGTCACGGGCACGGCGGACGCGGCGGAGACGGCGGGCCGGGGCGCGGCGACCGCGACACCGGGCGCGCACACCGCCGCCGTACCGGCGAGGACGGCCGCACCCGCGAGGGCGGCGGCGCGACGGACGGACACGCGCCGCCCGAGGGCGGAACGGCGAACAGGACCCGAACCGGCCCCGGCGGCAATGGATTTCGTCATGCCCCCAGCCTGCCGCCGGCCACCGCGCCCTCACCATCCGTGACACCCCTGGCGGGCCCCTGACCCACCCCTGACACCAGGTCAGGGCCCGGGCCGGGAAAGGCTCAGGGATCGGCTTCGCTCCCCCTTTCCCCACCCCTCTCCCTATCCCCCTATCCCGTCCTCTCCCTATCTCCTCTCCGCCTATCCCCTCGTCCCCGCCCCGCCCCCGCCTCCGTCCCCGCCCAATTCACGGTCGAATTGCGGCAAGCGCACCCTTTCCCTCCGCTCCACCGGCGAACTCCCGCCATATCCAGGGCCCGTGTCGTACGGCGGCTGTATTCGGTTCGAAGAAAGGCGGCGGTCCGTACAACCGTTCGTAGGTGTCACGTGTCTTTCTTGCGAGCCAACAGGCTCACTACATCGTTCAGAGCCCGCATACCCCCCATGCATCGTGCGCGCGGCTCTCTCCACGTGGGGAACACAGATGCGTATTCGTGCCGGCCTGGCCGCCGCGACGATGTCCGGCGCCGTGGCGCTCACCGCGCTTCTCGCTCCCGCCGCGCAGGCGGCGGACAGCCCGAAGATTCCGCACGGCTTCGCCTCGAAGCCGTCCGTCGGGCGCAACGCGCCGGCCGACGAGTCCCAGGGCAACGTCAAGATCACCAAGGTCACCGACAACGGCAACAAGGACGTCGTCGTCGGCCTCGGCAAGAAGACCTTCACCATCTACGTCACGGCCACCGCCCCGTCCGGGATCGCCACCGCCGACGCCATGCTGTGGCACGGCACCAGCCTGGACAGCGACGCGGACGCCGCGCTCTACACGGACTCCGACGCCACCTGCGACAACTGGAGCGCCACGAGCGCCACCTGCAAGATCACGATCACCGCCACGCCGGGCACCGACCTGTACGACAGCGCCCTGAACGGCAAGTGGAACGTGGCCGTGCTCGCGGTCGCCAACAACAACGACTACGTCGAGACGGACGTCTACAAGAACCGCTGGGTCAAGCGTGCCGCCGGCTTCAGCGGTTTCAACGCCGCTCCGGAGCCGGTCTCCAAGGGCAGGACCATCACGGTCTCCGGCACCCTGAACCGTGCCAGCTGGTCGTACATGAAGTACTACGGCTACGGCAGCCAGTCCGTGCAGCTGCAGTTCAAGCCCGCCAACAGCAGCACCTACAGCACGGTGAAGACGATCAAGAGCTCGTCCACCGGCTACCTGAAGACCACCGTCACCGCCTCGGTGGACGGCACCTGGCGCTTCCACTACGCCGGTAACAGCACCTCCTCGGTCGCGGACGCCTACGACTACGTCGACGTGCGCTGACCCTTCGCCGGGGACGGCGGCATGACGAAGGCCCTGTGGAGCGATCCACAGGGCCTTCGGACGTCATGGGGAGGGGCCGGTCACGCCCAGGTGATCAGCCGCTTCGGCTGCTCCAGGATCGCGGCCACGTCGGCCAGGACCTTGGAGCCGAGCTCGCCGTCGACCAGGCGGTGGTCGAAGCTCAGGGCCAGGGTGGTCACCTGGCGCGGCTTGACCTTGCCCTTGTGGACCCACGGCTGGAGCTTGATCGCGCCGATGGCGAGGATCGCCGACTCGCCCGGGTTGATGATCGGCGTGCCGGTGTCGACGCCGAAGACGCCGACATTGGTGATCGTCACCGTGCCGCCCTGCATGGCGGACGGGGAGGTCTTGCCCTCGCGCGCCGTGGACACCAGCTCGCCGAGGGAGTCGGCCAGCTGGGGCAGCGTCTTGGTGTGCGCGTCCTTGATGTTCGGCACGATCAGGCCGCGCGGGGTGGCCGCCGCGATACCCAGGTTGACGTAGTGCTTGAGCACGATCTCCTGGCTGGCCTCGTCCCAGGACGCGTTGACGTCCGGGTTGCGCTTGATCGCGACCAGCAGGGCCTTGGCGATCAGCAGCAGCGGGTTGACCCGCCTGCCCTGCATCTCCTTGTCCTGCTTCAGCTCCTCGACCAGCTTCATGGTGCGGGTCACGTCCACCGTCACGAACTCCGTGACATGCGGGGCCGTGAACGCCGAGCCGACCATCGCCGCCGCGGTCGCCTTGCGCACACCCTTGACGGGGACGCGGGTCTCGCGTGCGCCGTCGTACGACGCGACGGGTGCGGGCGCGGCCGGGGCAGCCGCCACCGGCGCGGACGCGGCCGAAGCCGCCGGGGTGGCCGCCGCGTGCACGTCCTCGCGGGTGATGATCCCGTCCGGGCCGGACGGGGTGACCGCGGTCAGGTCGACGCCGAGGTCCTTGGCCAGCTTGCGCACCGGGGGCTTGGCCAGCGGGCGGGAGGCGTCCGCCGCCGGGGCGTGCCCGTTCAGCTCGGGCTGGGCGGGCGCCGGGACGGTGACCTCGGGACCCTTGCGCGGGCGGCGCTTGGTCGCGGAGGTCGACACGCCGTAGCCCACCAGGACCGGCTGACGCGCCGCGGGCTTGGCCTCCTCGGCCGGAGCCGGGGCCGCCGGAGCCGCGGGCGCCGCCGCCTCGGCCTGTGCGGGAACCGGAGCCGGAGCCCCGCCCCCCACCTGCACGGTGATGATCGCCGTACCCACGTCGACCGTGGTCCCCTCGGGGAACCGCAGCTCGCTGACCACGCCGTCGTAGGGGATGGGCAGTTCGACGGCCGCCTTGGCAGTCTCGACCTCGCACACCACCTGGCCGTCGGTGACCGTGTCGCCCGGCTGGACGTACCACTTGAGGATCTCGGCCTCGGTCAGACCCTCGCCCACGTCGGGCATCTTGAACTCGCGTACGGACGCGTCCGTCATCGTCGTCACGACCTTCTCCCTCAGTACGCCAGCGAGCGGTCGACGGCGTCGAGCACGCGGTCCAGGTCCGGCAGGTACTCCTCCTCCAGGCGGGCCGGCGGGTACGGGGCGTGATAGCCGCCGACCCGGAGCACCGGGGCCTCCAGGTGGTAGAAGCAGCGCTCGGTGATCCGGGCGGCGATCTCGCCGCCGGAGCCGAAGAACACCGGCGCCTCGTGGACGACGACCAGGCGGCGGGTCTTCTCCACCGACGTCTGGATGACGTCGAAGTCGAGGGGGGAGACCGAGCGCAGGTCCAGGACCTCCAGGCTCTTGCCCTCCTCGGCGGCCGCGGCGGCGACCTCCTGGCACAGCTTCACCATCGGGCCGTAGGCGGCGAGGGTCAGGTCGGTGCCCTCGCGGACCACCTGGGCCTTGTGCAGCGGGGCCGGGATCGCCTCGGAGTCCACCTCGGCCTTGTCCCAGTAGCGGCGCTTGGGCTCGAAGTAGATCACCGGGTCGTCGCTCTGGATCGCCTGCTGCATCATCCAGTAGGCGTCCGAGGCGTTCGACGGGGAGACGACCTTCAGGCCGGCGACGTGCGCGAACAGGGCCTCGGGGGACTCGGAGTGGTGCTCGACCGCGCCGATGCCGCCGCCGTAGGGGATGCGCACGACGACGGGCATCTTGACCTTGCCCAGCGAGCGCGCGTGCATCTTGGCGAGCTGGGTGACGATCTGGTCGTAGGCCGGGAAGACGAAGCCGTCGAACTGGATCTCCACCACCGGCCGGTAGCCGCGCAGGGCCAGGCCGATCGCGGCGCCGACGATGCCGGACTCGGCGAGCGGGGTGTCGATGATCCGGCTGTCGCCGAAGTCCTTCTGGAGGCCGTCCGTGACCCGGAAGACGCCACCGAGCTTGCCGACGTCCTCGCCCATGACCAGGACCTTGGGGTCGGCCTCCAGGGCGCGGCGCAGCGACTCGTTGATGGCCTTGGCCATCGCCATCTTCTCGGCCATCTCAGTGACCCCCTTCTGCGTCCGCGAACGACGCCTGGTAGGCGGCGAACTGGGCCCGCTCCTCGTCGACGAGCGCGTGCCCGTCCGCGTACACGTTCTCGAAGATGGCGAAGTGGTCCGGGTCGGGCATGGCACGGACCGCTTCGCGCACCCGCTTGCCCAACGCCTCGGACTCGGCCTCGAGTTCCTCGAAGAACCCCTCGTCCGCGTGGTTCGACGCCTCCAGATGGCGGCGCAGGCGCAGGATCGGGTCCTTGGCCTCCCATGCCTGCCGCTCCTCGTCGCCCCGGTAGCGGCTGGGGTCGTCGGAGGTGGTGTGGGCGCCCATGCGGTACGTGAACGCCTCGACCAGGGTCGGGCCCTCCCCGTTGCGGGCGCGCTCCAGGGCCCACCTGGTGACCGCGAGGCAGGCCAGCACGTCGTTGCCGTCCACGCGCACGCCCGGGAAGCCGTAGCCCTGGGCGCGCTGGTAGAGCGGCACCCGGGTCTGCTTCTCGGTCGGCTCGGAGATCGCCCACTGGTTGTTCTGGCAGAAGAACACCACGGGCGCGTTGTAGACCGCGGAGAAGGTGAACGACTCGGCCACGTCGCCCTGGCTGGAGGCGCCGTCGCCGAAGTAGGCGATGACCGCGGAGTCCGCGCCGTCCTTGGCCACGCCCATCGCGTAGCCGGTGGCGTGCAGCGTCTGCGAGCCGATGACGATCGTGTACAGGTGGAAGTTGTTGCTGTTGGGGTCCCAGCCGCCGTTGTTCACACCGCGGAACATGCCGAGCAGGTTGGTCGGGTCCACCCCGCGGCACCAGGCGACGCCGTGCTCACGGTAGGTCGGGAAGACGTAGTCGTCCGCCCGGGTGGCCCGGCCGGAGCCGATCTGGGCGGCCTCCTGGCCCAGCAGGGAGGCCCACAGGCCCAGCTCGCCCTGGCGCTGCAGGGCGGTGGCCTCGGCGTCGAAACGACGGGTGAGCACCATGTCGCGGTAGAGGCCGCGCAGGTCTTCGGGGGTGATGCCGGCGACGTAGGAGTCGTACTCGGCGTTCTTGACCCGCTTGCCCTCCGGCGTCAGAAGCTGCACGAGCTCGGGCTCGGCGCCCTTCTTCGCGCCGGCACGCGCGGCGCGCGGGGCCCGGGTCGTGCTGGTGGTGCGCTTGGCGCTGGCGCCGGTGGCTCCGGACTCGGTCCCGGCCGAACCGGCCTTGCTGCCGGTGGTGCCGGCCTTGCCTGCGGCGCTGCGCTTGCGCGCGGCACTGCTGTCCACGGTCACGTGTGCTCCTCCGTCGTTCCGGCCCCCGGGGTTGCCGGTAGGCCAGTGCGGCTCACCTGTTTCGACCACCGGGCACGGGGTGGGTGCCACTCGGCCGGGAACAGGCGTGACAGGTGCCCCGGCGAGCGCCCTGCGACCATTACGTTACCCAGTGCTCCACATTTCTGTGAAACCCCGCTTGACCTGCGATTTTGCTTGGATTTCCAAGTAAATCGAGGAGATGCGGAAGCGCGCTGGTCACAGCCTTGCGGCAAGGCCGAAGCAGACGAACGTTATCCCGCTCACCCAGGTGACGGGAAGAGTTCCCGGGCCAAGAACGGCCCGGTGCTTTGCGGGGGGAAAACTCCGAAACCCTGAAAAGGGCGCAAGACCTGCGCGAACACCGCGGACATTCACCGTTCGGCCGAGTTCACCTGTGACCGATTGCGACTATCGATGACTGACTGTGAAAAGCCCAGCTCACAGGGTATTTTTCGTGGCCTAGCATCTGCGGCGTGCCGCGCTCTTGTGTACCACCCCCCATGCCCCACGCGCCCCCTCTGGGCGCCTTGCTCCGCCTGTACGACGCCGCCGGGACGCCCCTGGCCTGCGAACCGGTCGACCAGGGGCTGCTCAACCGCGGCTACCGGCTGTGCACCACGCGCGGCCGGTACTTCCTCAAGCACCACTTCGACCCCGACACCGCCGACCCGGCCGCCATCGAACGCCGGCACCGGGCCACCCAGCGCCTGGCCGCCCTCGGCGTGCCGGTCGCCGTACCGCTCGCGCACCGCGAGGGCCGTACCGTCGCCGTCGTCGGCGGCCATGCCTACGCCCTGCACCCCTGGGTCGACGGCGGACACCGCCATGGTGGCCAGCTGACCCGCTCGGAGAGCGCGCGCCTCGGAGCGCTGCTGGGCGCCGTGCACGCCTGCCTGGAGCGCGTGATGCCGCCCAAGGGCCGCACCCGCCCGGCCACCGGCCCCCATCCCGTGGAGAGCGCCGACCCGGCCGACACGTTCGCGCTCATCGACCAGCTGCTCGCCCGGGTGCGCCGGCACCGCCCGGCCGACGCCTTCGACGCGCTGGCCCGGCTCCGGCTCCGGGAGCGGCGTGAGCTGCTGGAACGGCACGCGGAGCGGCGCCCGCCGCCCGGCGGTCCGGTGGGCTGGGTGCACGGCGACTTCCATCCGTTCAACCTGCTCTACAAGGACGGCGCCCCGGCGGCCATCGTGGACTGGGACCGGCTCGGCGTGCAGCCCCGCGCCGAGGAGGCCGTGCGCGCCGCGGCGATCTTCTTCGTGCGGCCCGCGGGCGCCCTGGACCTGCCGAAGGTGCGGGCGTACGCCCGCGCGTACCGGCGTGCGGCCGATGCCACGCCCGAGGAGCTGGCGGCGGCCGTACGCCGGGTGTGGTGGGAACGCCTGAACGACTTCTGGATGCTGCGCTGGCACTACGAGCGCGGCGACACCCGCGCCGACTGCCAGTTCCCGGCCGCCTCGGCGCTCGTGGTGTGGTGGACCCGCGAGTACGACGCGGTGTGCGACGCGTTCACCGGGTGAGCGGGTTTGCGTCCCTGCCGGCGACCGAGGGTGGTTTCTCCGGCGGCCCGGAATGCGACCGGGGCCCGGTTTCCCGGGCCCCGCGAATATCCTCCTGGCGGGCATCCCCGCCGGCGCTCACCCGGTGGGCACTCCCGCCGCACCGGCCGCCGCGTTGCCGTCGGTGGTGTTGCCGGCCGTGCTGCCGGTGTCCGTGCCGCCCGTGGCGCCCGTGTCGGTGCCACCGTCCGCGGCGCCGCCGTCCTGGTTGCCGCCGTCCGTCGGGTCCGTGGGCTGCGTCGACGTGGGCGGGGTCTTCGTCGGCTGGTTCGTCGGACCGGTGGTCTCCGGGTCGGTCGGGGTGTACGACGGCGTGTACGACGGCGTCCAGCCCGACCCGGAACCGCTGCCCGAGCCGTCGTCGGTCGAGGTGTCCGTGGGCTGCCCGGTGCTGTCGTCGCTCGGGCTCGAACTCGCGGAGTCGTCGTCGGTGCTCTTGGTGTGCGTCGCCGGGGGCTTGGTGTCCGTACCGGCGCCGCTGCCGCCGCCCGCGCCCTTCAGCGCCAGCGCCACGCCCGCCGCGATGGCGATGACCGCGAGCACGGCGAGGATCCACAGCTTGCCGCGGCCGCTGCCCTTGTTGCCGTGCCCCTCGAACCCGCCGTCGTCGCCGTGACCGTAGCCCTGCGGCAGCAGCGGCTGCGGGATCTGCGTGGTGCCGGAGCCGGCCATCGGGTGCGACATCGCGGTGGTGCCCGCGAAGCCGCCCGCCGGGGTGTGCCGGGTGTCGTGCACCGCCACCGGGCCGGTGTTCCAGGTGCCGGTGTGGCCGCCCTGGTCGTAGAGCATCTGGAGGCCGTACTGGACCAGGCCGCGCATCTCCTCCGCCGTCTGGAACCGGTCGTCCGGCTCCTTGGCGAGCGAGCGCATGACCAGGCCGTCCAGCTCCGGCGGGCACGCCTGGAGGACCTGCGACGGCGCGACAGGGGTGTCCTGGACGTGCTGGTAGACCACGGACAACGGTGTCTCACCGGTGAACGGGGGCCGCAGCGCGAGCAGTTCGTACAGCAGGCAGCCGGTCGCGTACAGGTCGGAGCGGTGGTCGACGGCCTTGCCGAGCGCCTGCTCCGGGGAGAGGTACTGAGGGGTGCCCATGACCATGCCGGTCTGCGTCATCGTGGACTGCGCGCCGTGCAGGGCGCGGGCGATGCCGAAGTCCATCACCTTGACGGCGCCGCTGTCGGTGATGATCACGTTCGCGGGCTTGATGTCGCGGTGCACGATGCCGTGCTGGTGCGAGTAGGCGAGCGCCTCCAGGACGCCGGAGACGATGATCAGCGCCTGCTCGGGGCCGGGCGCCTCCGCGTTGATCAGCAGATCCCGGATGGTGCGGCCCTCGACCAGCTCCATCACGATGTACGGCACCGAGTGGCCGCCCGCGACGTCCTCGCCGGAGTCGTACACGGCGACGATCGCGTGGTGGTTGAGCCCGGCGACCGACTGTGCCTCACGCGTGAACCGCGCCTTGGAGACGGGATCCTCGGCCAGGTCGGCACGGAGCAGCTTGACCGCGACCGTACGGCCCAGACGGACGTCCTCGGCCGCGAAGACCTCGGCCATGCCACCCCGGCCGAGGCGGTGCGTGAGCCGGTACCGGCCGTCGCCGACCAGCCCCGCGTTGCCCCAGTTCTCCGGCCCGTCCGAGATGCCGCCGCCGCCAGACGCCTCCGGGTCGGACGGGCCCTGGGCGCTGTGCGTCTGTGCCATCAGTCCTCGCCGTCGTTTCTGCCCGCGGTGCGCGCGGTGTTGTCACGGTCTCCGTCGGCCACGCTACAGCCTCCGTGGGGGCCGCCGGTTCGGAACCGGAACCGGGACCGACTCTGCGACGGACCGGCCATGAAACCCTCAGCACGGGCCGTCGTGCAAATTCTGTGTGCTGCTCGCACGCCCCCTGTAACGCTTGCGCGACGCTTCTTGCCCGTACGGTCACGGAACGGGCACCGAGCTTGACGTGTCGGTGCCCTGGGGCAGACTTGGCCGGGAATGACACATTCGATCAAGGCCCGTGCGACGAGCCGATGTGCCGGACGGCCGATGGGGGACGCGGAGAGATGAGCCAGGACGGCACACACGGCCGGTACTCGGGGCAGGGTCTGGCCGGTGGCCGATACCAGCTGCGCGACTTGCTCGGCGAGGGTGGCATGGCCTCGGTGCACCTCGCGTACGACGCCGTGCTGGACCGCCAGGTCGCGATCAAGACGCTGCACACCGAGCTGGGCCGGGAGCAGGCGTTCCGCGAGCGCTTCCGCCGCGAGGCCCAGGCCGTGGCGAAGCTCACGCACACCAACATCGTCTCCGTCTTCGACACGGGCGAGGACGACCTGGGCGGCCTCGCGACCCCGTACATCGTCATGGAGTACGTCGAGGGCCGCCCGCTCGGCTCGGTCCTGGAAGAGGACATACGGCGGTACGGCGCCATGCCCGCCGACCAGGCGCTGAAGGTCACCGCGGACGTGCTCGCGGCGCTGGACATCAGCCACGAGATGGGGCTGGTCCACCGCGACATCAAGCCCGGCAACGTGATGGTGACCAAGCGCGGTGTGGTCAAGGTCATGGACTTCGGCATCGCGCGCGCCATGCAGTCCGGCGTGACCTCGATGACGCAGACCGGCATGGTCGTGGGCACCCCGCAGTACCTCTCGCCCGAGCAGGCCCTCGGCCGCGGCGTGGACGCCCGCTCCGACCTGTACTCGGTCGGCATCATGCTCTTCCAGCTGGTGACCGGGCGGCTGCCGTTCGACGCGGACTCCCCGCTGGCGATCGCCTACGCGCATGTGCAGGAGGAGCCGGTCGCTCCGTCCTCCGTCAACCGCTCGCTGCCCCCGGCGGTGGACGCGCTGGTCGCCCGCGCCCTGCGGAAGAACCCGAACGAGCGCTTCCCGACCGCCGACGCCATGCGCGAGGAGTGCCTGCGGGTCGCCGCCTCCCTCCAGGCGGCCGCGCCGAACATCGTGCCGGACGCCGGTCCGCAGCAGAGCGGCGCGGGCGTCGGCTCCGCGGTGTTCCCGCCGGTCGACCAGAACCGGCAGCCGCCGCCCGGACCGGTGCAGACGCCGTACCAGCCCGGTCCGTACGGCCCCGGCACGCCGGCGCCGGCCACGCCCGCGCCGTCCTACGGCTATCCGCAGCAGGCGGGCTACCAGACTCCTCCGGTGGGCTACGGGCCCGGCACCCCGCCGCCGTACGGGCAGCCGCCGCAGACGGCGGGGCAGGGATCCGGCTCGGGCGGCGGCAGGAGCGGCAAGGCCGTGATCATCGGCGCGATCGGGGTGTCGCTCGTCGCGGTCGTCGGCCTGGGCGTCGCGCTGACCATGAACAGCGGCGACGACGGTGACGACACGGGCGGCCACGGTGGCGCCAGCGCCTCGTCGTCCCCCACCCACCAGGTGGGCTACCGGGGCCCGGACACCACCCGGGTGATCGACAAGACCAAGTGCACGCAGCCGAACGAGTCCTACGACGACCCGAACAAGATCCAGCTGCCCGATTTCCGCTACAAGGACATCGACTCCGTGAAGGCGTGCTTCCAGGCCGCGGGCTGGACGCTGCACGTCAAGAAGGTGGACGACAACACCTGGGGCGACGGCACGGTCATGGACCAGTTCCCCTCCGAGGGCACGGATGTGAACGCCAAGAACCCCGGCACCATCGAGCTGAGCGTGTCGACGGGCAATCCGCCGCAGTAGTGACCAGCGTGTGAGCGCGGTGGTGGCGCGCGTTAGGAGAAGGGGCCCGGCGGTGACCGACCGCCGGGCCCCTTTCGCGGGTACGGGACCTGCGCGTGTCCGCGAGCTACGAGTGTCCGGGACCTACAAGTACGGGCCGCCCGAGTGCCCGCCCATGTGCTGGTCGTCGCCCTCGGGGCCCGCCACACCCGGCGGCAGCGCCCGGCGCATCTGCTCCAGCTGGGCCCGCGCGGCCATCTGCTGGGCGAACAGCGTGGTCTGGATCCCGTGGAAGAGTCCCTCCAGCCAGCCCACCAGCTGGGCCTGCGCGATACGCAGCTCGGCGTCGCTCGGGGTGACGTCGTCGGTGAACGGCAGCGACAGCCGTTCCAGTTCCTCGACCAGCTCCGGCGCCAGACCGTCCTCCAACTCCTTCACCGAGCTGGCGTGGATCTCCCTCAGCCGGACCCGGCTGGCCTCGTCGAGGGGAGCGGCGCGCACCTCCTCCAGGAGCTGCTTGATCATGCTGCCGATCCGCATGACCTTGGCGGGCTGCTCGACCTGCTCGGTGACCGGAATCTCGCGGGAATCGTCGTCCCCGCCACCTCCGCCGAGCGCCATCCCGTCCTGGCCCACCACGAGGATCTGGGGATTCTTGGGCGACCGTTCGTTCCTCGGCATCTCCATGCCGTCATTCTCTCGCACCCGCCCACCTCACCACCGTGGCGCCCCCCGGCGCAGCGGATCCGCGGGTTAGACCCGTCGGCCCAATCCGGAATGCCCCAGGAGGCCCGCGATGTGACGCTGTTCCCGTCGGTTCATCATCGATCACGCGCTCACGCCAGCTGGGCTCCGGGAGGTCACCGACGTGACTCCATGGCTGCGACTCACCCACCCCTGTCTGCGGCTGCTGCTCGTCCTCACGGCGGCCCTGCCCGCCTACGGCACCGCCGCCGCGTGCGCCGCCGAGGCCGGCCGCCCGCACTCCCCCACCGCGGGCCGCCCCGCCGCCACGCCCTCGGTCGCGCCCTCGTCCGCACCCTCCGGCCACCCGGGCGGTGCCGGGGGATCCGCGGCGGCCGCGAACGCCGCCGCTTCCGGTCACTCCGGACACGATCACCAGGACCGCCCGGGACACGACGGCGCCGGCCCCCAGCACCCGGACGCGCCCTCCGGCGCGGCCTCCGCCTCGTACAGCGTGCCGTCCGGCGAGCCTTCCCGGGCGGGCAGCGGGGCCGGTGAGGGGAGGCTGCGCCCGGGGCGGCAGGACGGGCCCTGGGCCCAGGTGGAGGGCGAGGAGGACTCCGTCCCCGACTCCGCCGCCGCGCGGCCCGCGGAACCGGAGACCGCGGAGACCCCGACGGCCGCCCGGCCGACCGAGGAGGCGGGCCTCGACCCCACACCGGGGCAGTCGGCCGACCGCAACGCCGCCCGGCAGACCGAGACCGCGGGCGAGCCGACCCTGCGCATCCTGCCGCTCGGCAGCGGGCTCGTCCTCATCGGCCTGGGTCTCGGCCTGGCCTTCCTGGGGCTGCGGCTGCGCAGGGGCTGAGCCCCGGGCCCGGGCGGTCCGCTACGGGGCCACGAGCAGCACCTTGCCGATGTGGCCGCTCTCCTCCACCACCCGGTGCGCCTCGGCGGCCCGCTCCATCGGCAGCTCACGGTCCACCACCGGGCGTACCCGCCCCGCGGCGAGCAGCGGCCAGACGTGTTCGCGGACCGCGGCGACGATGGCCGTCTTCTCCTCCACCGGCCGCGCCCGCAGCGAGGTCGCGGTCACGGCCGCCCGCTTGTGCAGCAGCGCGCCGATGTTCAGCTCGCCCTTGGCGCCGCCCTGCATGCCGATGATCGCCAGGCGCCCGTTGACCGCCAGGGTCTGCACATTGCGGTCGAGGTACTTGGCGCCCATGTTGTCGAGGATGACGTCGGCACCCGCGCCGCCGGTGGCCTCCTTCACCTCGGCGACGAAGTCCTGCTCCCGGTAGTTGATCAGGATGTCCGCGCCCAGTTCGGCGCAGCGCTCCAGCTTCTCCTTGGTCCCGGCGGTCACCGCGACCCTGGCGCCGACCGCCTTGGCCAGCTGGATCGCCATGGTGCCGATACCGCTGGAGCCGCCGTGCACCAGCAGGGTCTCGCCCGGCCGCAGGTGGGAAATCATGAACACGTTGGACCAGACCGTGCACGCCACCTCGGGCAGCGCGGCGGCCCGCACCGGGTCGACGCCCTCCGGCACCGGCAGCAGCTGTCCGGCCGGTACGACGACCTTCTGCGCGTAGCCGCCGCCCGCGAGCAGCGCGCACACCTCGTCGCCGACGGCCCAGCCGGACACCCCGGGGCCGAGCGCGGCGATCCGGCCGGAGCACTCCAGGCCGGGGTAGGGGGAGGCGCCGGGCGGCGGGTTGTAGAAGCCCTGCCGTTGCAGGATGTCGGCGCGGTTGACGGCGCCGGCCACCACCTCGACCAGCACCTCGCCCTCGCCGGCCACCGGGTCGGGGACCTCGCCCCACACCAGCGCCTCGGGACCACCAGGTTCGGGAATCGTGATCGCATGCATGTCCGCGACGCTACTCCCCCTGACCCGCCGGTCGGCCGCGGCGCTCGCCGCCCCGCCTCAGTCCCGGGGCAGGGGCCGCGGGTGCGGGGTGATCTGGGTGCCGGGGCTGGCGCGCACGATGGTGATGAGCCGGTCGGTCAGCTGGAGGGTGCCGATGGACCGGTCGTCGTAACCGAGCACCCGGTGCCCGCGTACGACGCTCACCACGAGGTCGTCGATCTCGCGCGGCCCCTTGCCGGCCTCGGCGCGCACCACCGGCCGCTCCACGAGGTCCAGGCCGCTGCCCTGCTGGATGAGGTCCTCTATGACCATGCCGGCGGCGGGGCTGAGGACCGACAGGCCGAGCAGCCGGCCGGCCGCGCTGGCGCTGGTGATGACGGCGTCGGCACCGGACTGCCGCAGCAGCGGGGCGTTCTCCTCCTCGCGCACCGCGGCCACGATCTTCGCGCTGCGGTTGAGCTGACGGGCGGTCAGGGTGACCAGCACGGCGGTGTCGTCGCGCTGCGGGGCCACGATGATCTGCCGGGCCTTGTGCACCTCGGCCCGCCTGAGCACGTCGCTGCGGGTGGCGTCGCCCATGACCCCGGCGTAGCCGTCGGCGGTCGCCGCGTCGATCACCTTGGCGCTGGGGTCGACCACGACCACCTGCTCCTTCTTCAGCCCGGTCGCGCAGACGGTCTGCACCGCCGAGCGCCCCTTCGTGCCGAAGCCGACGACGACGGTGTGCTCGCGCAAGGCGGACCTCCAGCGTTTCAGCCGCCATTCCTCCCGGGTGCGTTCGGTGAGGACCTCCAGCGTGGTGCCGACCAGGATGATCAGGAACAGCACGCGCAGGGGGGTGATGACGAAGATGTTGGTCAGCCGGGCACTGTCGCTGACCGGGGTGATGTCGCCGTATCCCGTGGTGGAGAGGGTGACGGTGGCGTAGTAGAACGAGTCGAGCAGGTCCACGGAGTCGTCGGCGCTGTCGCGGTAGCCCGCGCGGTCGGCGTAGACGACCAGCGCGGTGAGGACCAGCACCAGCAGCGCCACGATCAGCCGTTTGGCGACCTGGCGGAGCGGCCGTTCCACCACCTTCACCGGCAGCTTCACCTGGTGGGTGACCGGGCGCTCGTCCGCCGTGAGGGCGTCGTCCCGCGGGGTCCCGGTGCGGCCGGGGGTGCTGTCGGAGGTGCCGAGGGTGCCGCTGTCCGCACGTTTCACGTGAAACAAACCCCGATCCCCGCGGTCGTCCAGGGCAGGTCCAGCAGCTCCGTCTCCGCGCCCTGCCGGGCCCCGCCCGGGGGTACGACGGCCAGCGCGTCGGCGGCGGCGATGCCGCGCAGCATGGCCGGGCCGTTGTAGTGCAGCGGTACGGCGCGGTCGCCGCGCAGCACCACGGGGACGAGCCGGGTGTCGTACGGGTGCCCGTGCACGGTCTCCGTCAGCGGCAGCGTGTACGGCTCGGGGGCGGGGCGGGCGGCGAGGGTGCGCAGCAGCGGCTCGGCGAGCGTGATGAGGCCGGAGACGGCGGCGAGGGGGTTGCCGGGGAGGCCGACGAGGTGCTGGTCGTCCCTGGTGCGGGCCAGCAGCATGGGGTGCCCCGGGCGCACCTGCACGCCGTCGACGAGGAGTTCGGCGCCGATGCGTTCCAGGGTGGGGTGGACGTGGTCGAGGGGCCCGGCGGCCGTGCCTCCGGTGGTGACGACCAGGTCGGCCGTGGAGGCGGTGATCGCCTTGTGCAGGGCCCTGGCGTCGTCGCGGACCCGGCGCACCGCGACGACCTCGGCACCGAGCGCCCGCAGCCAGGGCGGCAGCATGGGACCGAGCGCGTCCCGGATCAGCCCCTCGTGCGGCAGCCCCTCGGTCAGCAACTCGTCCCCGAGGACGAGGACTTCGGCGCGGGGCCGGGGGACCACGGTGACGGTGTCGTATCCCGCGGCGGCGGCCAGGCCGAGGACGGCCGGGGTGATCTGGGTGCCGACGGGCAGCAACTGGTCGCCGTTGCGGCACTCCTGGCCGCGCGGGCGGATGTCCTGGCCGTGGACGGTCTCGCGGGTGGCGTGCAGCCGGCCCTGGGCGTCCGTGCGGCCGTGCTCGGTGCGCAGCACGGCGGTGGTGTCGGCGGGGACGCGGGCGCCGGTGGCGATGCGGACCGCCTCCCCGTCGGTGAGCGGCTCGGACTGGCCGTGCCCGGCGAGCACGCCCTCCTCGCGTACGGTCCAGGGCCCGGGTCCGGCGACCGCCCAGCCGTCCATCGCGGAGGTGTCGAAGGAGGGCAGGTCGCTGAGCGCGTCGAGGGGCGCGGCGAGGACGAGGCCGAGGGCGTCGCCGAGGGGCACGGAGACGGGGGCGCGGCGGGGGGCGGCCGACGCGGTGGTGGCGGTCCGGGGCGCGCGGGTGGCCCGGGCGGCGCGGGCGGCGGTCTCGCGGGCCTGGGGCCAGGGGGTGGCGCGGTGCCGTTCCGCCGGGGCGTGGCCGTGCGGCTCGGCGGACCGCGGGTCGCGGGCCGTGCCGGTGCCGTCGTCCTTGGCGTCCCTCACGAGGGCCAGGGCCTCCTCGACATCGAGGTCGTCACTGCCCTCCACGGGTGCCCCGTCCCGGAGGCCGGGCGCGGTCATCCGGCGTCCGGGGCGCTCGGGCCCCCGCTTTCCCCGGCCCGCGCCGCCTCTTCCTCCCAGCGCAGGGCCAGCGCGGCGGCCTTGCGGGCGGCCTCGGCGACGGCCTCGGGGCCGCCCTCGCCCCGGGCCGCGGCGTAGCCGACGAGGAAGGTGGTCAGCGGGGCGGCGGGCCGGGCGACCCCGTGCGCGGCGTCCCGGGCCAGGTCGAGCAGGACGTTCGTGTCGACGTCCAGGTCGATGCCCAGCTCGTCCTTGACTGCGGAGATCCATTCATCCAACACGTGCCCATGCTCCCTGATGCGTGCCCTGGCGTTGACGATGTCGTCCCAGGTGTCGCAGTCGAAGGAGGCGTGCGGGTCCGGGACGCGGGTGAGGCGGAGGGCGCCGGTGAGGCGGCGCAGCGGCAGCCCGGTGAGGCCGTCGTGCGCGGCGGCCAGGGCAGCCAGTTCGCGGCGCAGCGCGGCGGTGCGGTACGCGGCGACGAGGGGCTGATCGCGGCCGTCCGCGTCGGTGAGCAGCGCGCCGTCGGCGCCGCTCTCGCCCAAGGCGGTCAGCAGCCGCCGCAGCGTGTCCGCACGCAGGAAGGGCAGGTCGGCGGAGAGGACGACGGCGTGTTCGGCCGTGGTGTGCCGCAGCCCGGCCGCCAGCGCGGCGACCGGTCCCGCGCCGGGCGGCTCCTCGCGCGCCCAGCGCACCGGGCGGGCGGTGCTCCGGGGCGCGGCCACGACGACGGTCGTACGGGCGGCCGCGCAGGCCGTGAGCACCCGGTCCAGCAGCGCCCGGCCGCCGACCCGGACGCCGGGCTTGTCGGCGCCGCCGAGCCGCCGTGCGGCACCTCCGGCCAGCACGACGGCGTCGTACGGCCCCGGCGCCGCGTCGGCCGCGCGGGCGGCCGCCGGCCCGGCGGTGGCGTTGTCGGTCACTCCCCGAGTATGCGGGCCGGGCCGGTCACAGGGAACCGAGGCCGGCGGCAACCCGGGGGGTCACAGGGTGCGCAGCAGCACCGCCGGCTGTTCCACGCAGTCCGCCACGTACCTCAGGAAGCCGCCCGCCGTGCCGCCGTCGCAGACCCGGTGGTCGAAGGTGAGCGAGAGCTGGACGACCTGGCGTACGGCCAGTTCGCCCTCGTGCACCCACGGCTTGGGGACGATCCGGCCGACGCCGAGCATGGCCGCCTCGGGGTGGTTGACGATCGGCGTGGAGCCGTCGACGCCGAAGACGCCGTAGTTGTTCAGCGTGAAGGTGCCGCCGGTGAGTTCCCCCGGGGTCAGCGTCCCGGCGCGGGCCGCCTCGGTGAGCCGGGCGAACTCGGCGGTCAGCGACTCCGCGGCGCGGGTGTGGGCGTCCCGGACGACCGGCACGACCAGACCGCGCTCGGTCTGTGCCGCGAACCCGAGGTGCACGTACGGGTGCTGGACGATCTCGCGGGCCTCGGTGTCCACCGAGGAGTTCAGCTCCGGGAACCGGGCGAGGGCCGCGGTGCAGATGCGGGCGAGCAGCGCGACGAGGGAGATCTTCGCACCGGACGCCGCGTTCATCGCGGTGCGGGCGCGCATCAGTTCCGTCGCGTCGGCGTCCACCCAGCAGGTGGCGTCCGGGATCTCCCGGCGGCTGCGGGACAGCTTGTCGGCGACGGCACCGCGGATGCCCTTGAGCGGAACACGCACCTCGCCCGAGGCCGAGGCCGAGGCAGCGGCCCGGACGAACGCGGCCGGGACAGGAACCTCGGCCGTACGACCGCTCTCCCGGTCCGCTCCGGTGCGCAGGGCGCGCTCCACGTCGGCGCGCAGGATCAGCCCCTCCGGTCCGGAGCCCGCCAGCCTCCGCAGGTCCAGTCCGCCCTCGCGGGCGAGTCTGCGCACCAGCGGGGAGATCACGGGCACCGGCCCGTCGGACAGCAGCGCGGTGGCGGGCAGACTCGAAGCCGGCGCGGCGGCCGTGCCGTTCACACCGGAACCAGCGGCGGCCTGGGCGCCGTCCACACCGGAACCCGCGGCCTGGGCGCCGTCCACCGCGAAACTCCCGCCCGTGGCACCGTTTCCGCCCGCGCCGCCGCCGGTCAGGGCCACCGGCCGCACCCGCCGGCGTCGGCCCGGCGCCTCGGACGTGCCGTAACCGACCAGGACATTGCCCGAACCGGCCGTGGACTCCGCGTCCGGTTCGCCGACGGCGACCGTCAGGAGCGGGGCGCCGACCGGGAGTTCGGTGCCCTCGTCGCCGTAGCGGGCGGTGACCACGCCGCCGTAGGGGCAGGGGACCTCCACCGACGCCTTGGCCGTCTCGACCTCGACCACCGGCTGATCGACGGCGACCACGTCACCGACCTGGACCAGCCAGCGCACGATCTCCGCCTCGGTCAGCCCCTCGCCGAGGTCGGGCAGCTTGAACTCCAGTACCTGTGCCATCAGCCCTCGGCCTCCCACTGGAGCCGGGCCACGGCGTCCAGGACGCGGTCCACACCGGGCAGATGGTGCCGCTCCAGCATGGGCGGCGGGTAGGGGAGGTCGAACCCGGCGACGCGCAGCACAGGGGCCTCCAGGTGGTGGAAGCAGCGCTCGGTGACGCGGGCCGCGATCTCGCCGCCCGGCCCGCCGAACCCGGTGGACTCGTGCACCACGACCGCGCGTCCGGTGCGCCGCACGGAGGCGCAGACCGTCGCGTCGTCGAACGGCACCAGGGAGCGCAGGTCGACGACCTCCAGGTCCCAGCCCTCGGCCCGCGCGGCCTCGGCGGCCTCCATGCAGACGGGCACGGAGGGGCCGTAGGTGATCAGCGTGGCGCTGCGGCCGGTGCGCCGGACCACCGCGCGCCCGATCGGCTCGACCTCGGCCGGCTCCTCGGGGTTCCAGGTGTCCTTGGACCAGTAGAGCCGCTTGGGCTCCAGGAAGACGACCGGGTCGTCGGAGGCGATGGCGCGGCGCAGCAGTCCGTAGGCGTCGGCGACGGTCGCGGGCGTGACCACGTGCAGGCCGGGGGTGGCCATGTAGTACGCCTCGGAGGAGTCGCTGTGGTGCTCGACGCCGCCGATGCCGCCGCCGTAGGGGATGCGGACGGTGATCGGCAGGGGCATCCGGCCGCGGGTGCGGTTGCGCATCCGGGAGACATGGCTGACCAGTTGCTCGAACGCGGGGTAGGCGAAGGCGTCGAACTGCATCTCCACCACCGGGCGCAGGCCGTACATGGCCATGCCGACGGCGGCGCCGAGGATGCCGGCCTCCGCGAGCGGGGTGTCGGTGCAGCGGTCCTCGCCGAACTCCTTGGCGAGTCCGTCGGTGACACGGAAGACACCGCCGAGGGTGCCGACGTCCTCACCGAGCACGTGCACGGTGGGGTCGGCGGCCATCGCGTCGCGCATCGCGCGGGTGAGGGCCTGGGCCATGGTGGCGGGCTTGACGGCCACGGTGGTCATCGGCGGTCGCCTTCCTGCTGGTCGGGGCCGTCCTGCTCGGCCGCCAGCTCGGCCCGCAGCAGGTCCCGCTGTTCGCGCAGTTGGGAGGTGGTCTCGGCGTAGACGTGGTCGAAGAGGTCCATCGGGTCGAGCCCGGGGTCCTGGTTCATGCGTTCCCGCAGATCGGCGGCCATCGCCTCGGCGTCCTCCCGTACGGCCTCCAGGCCGGCCGCGTCGATCAGGCCGCGCTCGGTCAGCTCGGTCTCCAGCAGGCGCACCGGGTCGTGCGCGCGCCATGCCTCGACCTCGGCGTCGCCCCGGTAGCGGGTGGCGTCGTCGGCGTTGGTGTGAGCCTCGATGCGGTAGGTGACCGCCTCGATCAGCGTCGGTCCGCCGCCCGCGCGGGCGTGCCGTACGGCGTCGGTGAGCACCTCGTGCACCGCGGCCGCGTCATTGCCGTCGACCAGGCGGCCCGGCATGCCGTAGCCGACGGCCTTGTGGGCCAGGGAGGGCGCGGCGGTCTGCTTGGCCAGCGGGACGGAGATGGCGAAGCCGTTGTTCTGCACCAGGAAGACGACGGGTGCCTGCCAGACGGCGGCGAAGTTCAGTGCCTCGTGGAAGTCGCCCTCGCTGGTGCCGCCGTCGCCGACCATGGCGAGCGCGACCACGTCGTCGCCCTTGAGGCGGGCGGCGTGGGCGAGGCCGACGGCGTGCGGCAGCTGGGTGGCCAGCGGGGTGGAGAGGGGGGCGACCCGGTGCGCGTACGGGTCGTAGCCGGTGTGCCAGTCGCCGCGCAGCAGGGTGAGGGCCTCGACCGGGTCCACCCCGCGGGCGACGACGGCCAGGGTGTCGCGGTAGCTCGGGAAGAGCCAGTCGCGCTCTTCGAGGGCCAGGGCGGCGGCGACCTCGCATGCCTCCTGACCGGTGCTGGAGGGGTAGACGGCGAGGCGGCCCTGCTTGGTGAGCGCGGTGGCCTGCGTGTTGTAGCGGCGGCCGCGCACCAGCTGGGCGTGGAGCCTGCGGAGCAGACCGGGATCGGCCTGGGCGGCCGCCTCGGTGCCGAGGACGCGGTACGGCTCGGCGTCGGGCAGCAGCGGCGCGGGGTCCATACGGGGCTGCCAGGCGGGCGGCGGCGATGGCCGGTACGCACCCCGCTGCTCCAGAACCGTCATGACGGCACCTCCTCGTGGGAGCGGCTACGGGAGACGGGTCGGCTGTGACCCGCCTCACCTACCGATTGTTCGGTCGCCGGCACATTTTGGCTACAGGCACCTCCAGGCTGTGGACAAACGGTTCTCCACAGCCTGCAATGAACGCAGGACGTCCACGGCGATGAAGCGGGGGGACATGGCACCTGAACAAATGGCCGAGCCGGCGCAGGAGGCGCTGCCACCGCCGGCGCGGCCACTGGACGCCATCGATCAGGACATCCTGCGCATCCTCCAGGCCGACGGCCGCGCCTCGATACGGTCGGTCGCCGAACGCGTCCACGTCTCGCGGGCCAACGCCTACGCGCGCATCAACCGGCTGGTCGAGGACGGGGTGATCCGGGGCTTCGGCGCCCGCGTGGACCACGAGCGGGCCGGGCACAGCACCTCGGCGTACATCACGCTGAAGATCGTCCAGAACACCTGGCGCACGGTCCGCGAGCAGCTGCGCCAGCTGCCCGGCGCCTCGCACATCGCGCTGGTGGGCGGCGACTTCGACGTCCTGCTGCTGGTGCACACGCCCGACAACCGGGCGCTGCGGGAGCTGGTGCTCACCCGGCTCCAGGCGATCCCGGAGGTGCTGAGCACCCGCACGCTGCTGGTGTTCGAGGAGGAGGACCTGGAACCGGACGCCTAGGCCGTTCCGGATTGGACGCCTAGGCCGCCTGTTCCGGATTTTCTGAACAGGCGGCCGTTTTCGTCAGATCACCGGAACGTCAGGCGGCCCGGCGCAGTCCGGAGAAGACCAGCTGGACGACCGCGTCGGCCACCTCGCGGCCCGAGGCGCCGCGGGCCTCCGGCCGGTACCACTCCACGATGGAGTTGATCATGCCGAAGACCAGCCGGGTGGCCAGCCGCACCTCCACGTCGGGGCGTACGTCCCCGTCGGCGGCGGCCGCCTTGAGCAGCTCGGCGACCCGGTGGTCGAAGTCGCGGCGGCGGTCCAGCGCCCAGCGCTCGGTGGCGGTGTTCCCGCGCACCCGCAGCAGCAGGGTCACGTAGGGCAGCTCGGCTATGAGCACCTCGACCATGCGCCGTACGACGTGCTCCAGGCGCTCCACGGGCCGCCCCTCGCGTGCCGCCGGCTCCTCCAGGGTGGCGAAAAGGCCGTCCAGGGCGCGGCTGACGGCCCGCTTCAGGAGCTCCTCCTTGCCGCTGACGTGGTGGTAGATCGACGACTTGGAGATGCCGGCCGCCTTGGACAGGTGCTCCATGGAGGTCCCGTCGTAACCGCGCTGGTTGAAGACCTGGACGGCGACGGAGAGCAGCGTCTCGGGGGTGTACGTGTCGCGCCGGGGCGTGGTCATGAGGTGCCCTCCCGCTTCTCGTCGGCGTAGGCGTGGCGGTAGAGCGCGAGGGAGGGCGCGTAGCGTCCGGAGGGGTCGCGCTCGTGCATCGCGTCCAGGACGTCGTAGGCGAACTCGTCGCCCAGCCTGCGGTCCCACTCGAAGGGGCCGAGCGGGTAGCTGACGCCGAGGCGCATCGCGGTGTCGACGTCCTCCTCGGTGGCGACGCCCTTGGCGACCGCGTCATGGGCGAGGTCGATGATCCGGGCCACCGTGCGCGCCACGATCATGCCGGGGACGTCGCCGATGACGCTGACGTCCTTGCCGAGCGCCTGGAACAGGCCGATGGCCTCGGCGAGGGTCGCCTGCGCGGTGTCCTGGGAGGCGGACAGGGCGATACGGGTGGCCTTGCGGTAGTCGAGGGCGAGATCGAAGTAGACGACGTCGCGGAACTCCACCGAGGTCTGGCCGTCGGCGAGGACCAGCTGGCCGCCGCCGGGCAGCTCCAGGTGGCCGTCCTCGTCGCCGTCCTCCGTGCGGACCTGGATGCCCGCCTCGCGGATCAGCGGGAGCAGTGCGGCGGCGGGGCCGAGGTCGCCGTCGACGAGCACGTAGGCGGGCGGCCGCTCCTTGTCGGCGGTGTGCGGCTCGGGCGTCTCGGCGCCCTCCCCGTGCTCGTACCAGCCGTGACCGGCCTTGCGGCCCAGGCGGCCGGACTCCACCAGGCGGCGCTGGGCCAGCGAGGGCGTGAAGCGCACGTCCTGGAAGAAGGACTGCCACACCGAGTGCGTCACCGCCTCGTTGACGTCCTGGCCGATCAGGTCGGTGAGTTCGAACGCGCCCATGCGGAAGCCGCCCGACTCGCGCAGGATCGCGTCGATGGTGGCCGGGTCCGCGCCCTGGGCCTCGTAGACGGCGAACGCCTCGGCGTAGAAGGGCCGGGCGATCCGGTTGACGATGAAGCCGGGGGTGTCCGCGCAGGCCACCGGGGTCTTGCCCCAGACGCGGGCGGTCTCGTACGCCCGGGTCGCGGAGGTGACGTCGGTGGCGAAGCCGGAGACCACCTCGACCAGCGGCAGCAGCGGCGCGGGGTTGAAGAAGTGCAGGCCGAGGAAGCGGCCCGGATGGCGCAGGGCGCCGCCGATCGCCGTCACCGACAGCGAGGAGGTGTTGGTGGCGAGCAGGCAGTCCTCGCCGACGACGTCCTCCAGCTCGGCGAAGAGCTGCTGCTTGACGTCCAGCCGCTCCAGCACGGCCTCCACGACGAGGCCGCAGTCGGCCAGCTCCGCGAGCGCCTGGGCCGGTTCGAGACGGGCGCGGGCCGCGTCCCGGGCGGCGGCGTCGAGCCGGCCCTTCTCCACCAGCCGGTCCAGGCGCGCGCCGATCGCCGCGGCCGCCTCCCGGGCCCGCCCGGGTGCGGTGTCGTAGAGCCGCACCGGGTGGCCGGCGACCAGTGCGACCTGGGCGATGCCCTGGCCCATGGTGCCGGTGCCGACGACTGCCACGGGGCTGCTGAGGTCGAGTGCTGTCATGTGCGCGATCCTCCCGCACGGGGTTTTCCACAGATGCGGCGGACCCCCTTGAACCGACCGATCGTTCGGTTACTCTAGCCCTGACCGTCCCATCCCGCTGCTCTTTCCGCCAGGTCCTGAACTCGAAGGCGAGTTCTCCAGACGAGGAGTTGGTCCCGCATGGCCGCCGAACTGACCGCCCCCGAGCTGATCGCGAAGCACCGGCCCACTCTCGATCAGGCCCTGGAAGCGATCCGCACCCGCGCGTACTGGTCCCCGCACCCCGAGCACCCCAAGGCGTACGGCGAGCACGGCAGCCTGGACGCGGCCGCCGGCAAGGCCGCCTTCGACGCCCTGCTCGGCACCCGCCTCGACCTCGGCCAGGCGGGCACGGACGACTGGGTCGGCGGTGAGATCTCGCCGTACGGCATCGAGCTGGACGTGAGCTACCCGCACGCGGACCTGGACGTGCTGCTGCCCGCGATGAAGGCCGGGCAGCCGGCCTGGCGGGACGCGGGCGCCGAGGTGCGTGCCGTGGTCTGCCTGGAGATCCTCAAGCGCGTCAGCGACCGGACGCACGAGTTCGCGCACGCCGTGATGCACACCA
This sequence comes from Streptomyces sp. SUK 48, assembly GCF_009650765.1. Classification (NCBI taxonomy): domain Bacteria; kingdom Bacillati; phylum Actinomycetota; class Actinomycetes; order Kitasatosporales; family Streptomycetaceae; genus Streptomyces; species Streptomyces sp. SUK 48. The sequence continues at coordinate 4,140,937 of NZ_CP045740.1, forward strand.
GCGGCCAGGCATTCATGATGGCGTTCCAGGCGGGCGGCCCGCACGCCCAGGACCGCGGCCTGGAGGCGGTGGCGTACGCGTACGCGGAGCAGGTCCGCACCCCCCTCGGCGCCGAGTGGTCCAAGCCGCAGGGCAAGCGCGACCCGCTGGTGCTCACCAAGAAGTTCACGCCCGTGCCGCGCGGCATCGGCCTGGTCATCGGCTGCAACACCTTCCCGACGTGGAACGGCTACCCGGGCCTGTTCGCCTCCCTGGCGACCGGCAACGCGGTCCTGGTCAAGCCGCACCCGCGCGCGGTGCTCCCGCTCGCGCTGACCGTGCGGATCGCCCGTGAGGTGCTCACCGAGGCCGGTTTCGCCGCCGACCTGGTCGCGCTGGCCGCCGAGCGCCCCGGCGAGGGCATCGCCAAGGCCCTCGCGACCCGCCCGGAGATCCGGATCATCGACTACACCGGTTCGACGTCCTTCGGCGACTGGCTGGAGGCCAACGCCCGCCAGGCGCAGGTCTACACGGAGAAGGCCGGCGTCAACACGGTGATCGTGCACTCCACGGACGACTACCAGGGCATGCTGTCCAACCTGGCGTTCTCGCTGTCCCTGTACAGCGGCCAGATGTGCACCACCCCGCAGAACCTGCTGATCCCGCGCGAGGGCATCGCCACCGACCAGGGCCCGAAGACGTTCGACGAGGTCACCGCCGACCTCGCCCGCGCGGTCGACGGCCTGCTCGGCGACGACGCCCGGGCCAACGGACTGCTGGGCGCGATCGTCAACCCCGACGTCAAGGCCCGGCTGGAGGCCGCGGCCGGCCTCGGCGAGGTCGCCCTCGCCTCGCGGGAGATCACCAACCCGGAGTTCCCGGACGCGGTGGTGCGCACCCCGGTGATCGTCAAGCTGGACGGCGCCAAGCCGGACGCCGAGGCCGCCTACATGAGCGAGTGCTTCGGCCCGGTCTCCTTCGCCGTCGCCCTCGACTCGGTGGCCGACGCGGTGGAGCTGCTGCGGCGCACGGTCCGCGAGAAGGGCGCGATGACGGTCGGCGCGTACACCACCGACAGCGAGGTGGAGCGGGCCATCGAGGAGGTGTGCCTGGAGGAGGCCGCCCAGCTGTCCTTCAACCTCACGGGCGGGGTGTTCGTGAACCAGACGGCCGCCTTCTCCGACTTCCACGGCTCGGGCGGCAACCCGGCGGCGAACGCGGCCCTGTGCGACGGCGCCTTCGTGGCGAACCGCTTCCGCGTGGTCGAGGTGCGCCACCAGGGCCAGTGAGCGAAATCCGTCGGGAGGAGCGGGTTTCTCCTCCCGACGGCCGCGGAGCCTAGGCGGCGGGTGCGCCCGCGCCGGCGCTCCAGTGGTACAGCGTCATCGCCACGCTGGTGGCGAGGTTGTAGCTGGAGACCTGGGGGCGCATCGGCAGCCGCAGCAGATGGTCGGCCCGCGCGCGTACCTCCGCCGAGAGGCCGGTGCGCTCCGAGCCGAACGCGAGGACGGCGTCGTCGGGCAGCTCGGTGCCCCGGATGTCCTCGCCCTCCGGATCGAGGGCGAACAGCGGGCCCGGCGGCAGTTCGTCGGCGCCGAGGCGCTCCACGGCGGTCGCGAAGTGCAGGCCCGCCCCGCCGCGCACCACCGTGGGGTGCCAGGGGTCGAGCGTGCCCGTGGTGACCACGCCGGTCGCCCCGAAGCCGGCGGCCAGCCGGATCACGGCGCCCGCGTTGCCGAGGTTGCGGGGGTTGTCGAGGACCACCACGGGGGCGGTGCGCGGCATCCTGGCGAGCGCCTCCAGACCGGCCTCGCGCGCGGGTCGTACGGCGAGCGCGGCGACGCCGGTCGGATGCGGGCGGGCCACGAGCGCGGCGTACGTCCGCTCGGGCACCTCGACGAGCAGTCCGTCCAGGGCCTCCCGTACGTCCCCGGCCAGTTCCCCGGCCAGGGCGAGCGCGGCCCGCCGGTCGGTGGTGACCGCCACCGGCACCTCGGCCCCGAAGCGCAGCGCGTGCTTGAGGGCGTGGAAGCCGTCGAGCAGCACGGCACCGGAGGCGTGCTCGCGCCAGCGGGTCAGCGGGTCGGTCATGCCGTGAACCCTACGCGGCCGGGCGTGCTGTCCTTTGGGGAGCGGGGCGCGGGCACCGCACCGTCCTCGCCGCCGCCCCGGCCGAACCGTCCCCGCGCGCGGGCGGCCAGGGCGCCGAGCCGGCGCAGGAAGGACGTCGGCAGGAAGACCGCGTCGGCGGTGATCATCGCCAGCGAGAAGAACGGCAGCCCGAGCGCGATCGCGATCACGAAGTGCTCCAGGATCAGCAGCACCAGCAGCACGTTCTTCACCCGCCGGTTGAGCAGGGTGAACGGGAAGGCGACCTGCACGATGACGGTGCCGTACGCCACGACCGTCATGATGGTGCCGCTGGCGGACATCAGATCGGCGAGACCGGGCCAGGGCGAGAAGTAGTCCAGGTGCAGCGGGTAGTAGACGGCGGTGCCGTCCTGCCAGCGCGAGCCCTGGATCTTGTACCAGCCGGCCGTGGCGTAGATCAGGCACGCCTCGGCCATGATCACCACAAGGGCGCCGTTGTGCAGGACGTTGGCGATCACGTCCAGCAGGATGCGCGGCTCGGCCGAGCGCGCCAGGCGCTGGACCAGCCACCACAGGGCGAGGCCCACCCACGCCGCCCACAGCAGGGCGGGGATCAGCCAGGTCGCGTCGAAGAGCGTGCCCGCCGCGGTCATCGTGACCAGGACGAACCCGAGGACCGTCCACAGCACGAGGCCGGTCGGGTCGGTGGAGGTCCGCCGTTCGCGGGCCCGGCGCCGCGCGTCGAGGGACCACACCTGCCCGCAGCGCGTGAACACGAGGTAGATGGCCATCAGGTGCAGCACGTTGTCGCCGCCGTCGCCGACGAAGACGCTGCGGTTCTGGAGCGACAGGACGCCCACCATGAACAGCACGGACGCCGTACGGGTGCGCCAGCCGAGCAGCAGCGCGGCACTGGCGAGGATCGCGAGCACGTAGAAGCACTCGAACCACAGCTGCCCGCTCGACCACATGAGGGCCGTGAAGGCGTGGTTGTCCAGGGTCAGCCGCCGGCCCATGTTCCAGTCCCAGGGACCGTCGGGGCCGTACAGCTCCTGGCGGTGGGAGAACTCGCGCAGCAGGAAGAACAGCCAGGTGCCGGCGAAGCCGATCCGGATCACGGCGCTCTGGTACGGCCCGAGCGCCGCCTCGGTGATCCGGGCGAGCCCGCGCGACAGGGCCTGGGAGGGCTGGTTCACCGCACACCTCCGGCGGCCTCGGCGGCGCTCACCGTCCACCAGGGCAGCAGCCGGTAGACGGGTTTGTCGGGCACCTGTTCACCGCTCCAGGAGGGGGGCGGCACATTGATGGTGCAGGAGCGGATCTGCACCCGCTGGACGACGCCGATCCGGCTGGTCGGATCGGTGCGGTACAGGCGCATCACCGCGATCCGGCGCAGGTACTCCTCGGACAGCGCGCCGCGCATGCCGACGGGCCGGTTGTCCGCGGTGTGCGTCGCGGTGACGAAGTCCCAGGCGCGGCGCAGCTCGTTCTGCTGGGTGTGGCTGGGCGCCGGGTTGCCCTTGATGGCGGCGCCGTCCTGGGCGGACAGGTCGGTCCAGCCGGTGGTGCGCACACTGCCGTCCTTCATCCGCACATCGGCGCGCACCTGCACGGCGATGTTCTGCTGGAGCGGGTTGGGGGCGAACAGCTTCCAGTTCTGCTCGAACTCCGGGAAGACCCATGCGTCGATGGCCTTGCCGTGCTGCTTCGACACCGTGTTCTGCGGCGCGAGGCTGAGGAACACCATCAGCAGGTGCACCCCGACGCCGACGACGATGACGGCGACCGCCAGCGCGGCGCCGGCCTGATAGCGGGGGGAGAGGGCGGCGAGACCGCGGCGGGCCGGGCCGGAGGTCGGGTCGGGGGCCGGGGCCGGGGCCGGCTCCGGGGGCTGGTGGCTCGGGGGCTTCTGACCCGTCGGCTCGTGACGAGGGGGCTCCTGGCCCGTCAGCTCGGGACGAGAGGGCTCTTGACCTTCCGGCTCGTGGCCCGTCGGCTCGTGGCCCGTCGCCTCGTGACGAAGAGGCTTCTGGCTCTCCGGTTCGTGGCCCGTCGGCTGGTGGCCCGTCGGCTTCTCGTCCGCCGGGCCGTGGCCCGGCTCCTCGTCCGGTGACCCCTGATCCGCCACCCGCTCGGCGGATCCGCCGACGCGTTCGCCCTCCGGAAGGCGGTCCGGGCGGTTCGGAGCGTCTTCGGAGTTCCTCAGGGACTCCGAACGCCCCGCGTTCTCGGGGGCCTCCGGGTTCGCAGGGATTTCCGGACTCGCAGGAGCCTCCGGGCGCTGAGGGGCCGCCGGGCTCTCAAAGATCTCCGGACCCCCACGGGTCTCCGAGTTCTCGGGGTCTCCCGGATGCTCCGGAGCCTCTGGTTTCTCCGGGGGACGCGCCCCGGCCGGCCCGTCCGGGCCGCGCGCGGCCCTCGGGTCCTCGTCGTACGCGTCCATTCCGCCCCGTCCCCCAATTCCCGCTCAGTCGTGGGTCGGCCCACCGGGCCGGCCCCCAGCAGCCGGCCCCTTCGATACGGCCGCCCGGCCCGGACGCCGCGCGGTACGCGAGCGCCCCCGTCGCGGCACATGCACGGAACGGTACTCAGCCCCGGCCACCGAGCGCAGCCCCGGGGCCCGGACCCCGCCGTCCCCGCACGCTTCGTCCACAGACACCGCCGCCCGGATCCCCGCGCCCGCGGATCGCGCTCGCCCACCGCCCCCGCTCGTCCACAGGTACCGCTCGTCCACAGGTTGCGCGCGGAGTTTTCCACAGCGGTTGACACTGTCCGGCGGCCCGGCAACCATTGATGACGCACGGACCGAACGATCGGTCGGGAGACTCCCGCCGCAGAGCCCGAGGTCAGGGGGATCGCATGGCCACAGCAGCCGCGCAGGGCACGGCCCGCCCGGAGGCGGACGGCGCCCGGAACACCACCGGGGACGAGGTGCAGTACCAGGACGCCTTCGACGCGGCGGTGGCCGCCGACGAGCGCATCGAACCGCGCGACTGGATGCCCGACGCCTACCGCGCGACGCTGGTCCGCCAGATCGCCCAGCACGCGCACTCCGAGATCATCGGAATGCAGCCGGAGGCCAACTGGATCACCCGCGCGCCCTCCCTGCGCCGCAAGGCGATCCTGATGGCCAAGGTCCAGGACGAGGCGGGGCACGGCCTGTATCTGTACAGCGCGGCGGAAACCCTCGGCACCGGCCGGGACGAACTGCTCGACAAGCTGCACAGCGGCCGCCAGAAGTACTCCTCGATCTTCAATTACCCCACGCTGACCTGGGCCGACGTCGGGGCGATCGGCTGGCTGGTGGACGGCGCCGCGATCACCAACCAGGTGCCGCTGTGCCGCTGCTCCTACGGCCCGTACGCGCGCGCCATGGTGCGGGTCTGCAAGGAGGAGTCCTTCCACCAGCGCCAGGGCTACGAGCTGCTGCTGGCCCTGAGCCGGGGCACCCCGGAGCAGCACGCGATGGCGCAGGACGCGGTGGACCGCTGGTGGTGGCCCTCGCTGATGATGTTCGGCCCGCCCGACGACGAGTCCCAGCACTCCGCCCAGTCGATGGCCTGGAAGATCAAGCGCCATTCGAACGACGAGCTGCGCCAGCGCTTCGTCGACATCTGCGTCCCCCAGGCCGAGTCCCTGGGCCTCACCCTCCCCGACCCGGACCTCACGTGGAACGAGGAGCGCGGGAAGCACGACTTCGGCACCATCGACTGGACGGAGTTCTGGGAGGTCCTCAAGGGCAACGGGCCGTGCAACGAGCAGCGCCTGACCCAGCGCAAGCGCGCCCACGACGAGGGCGCGTGGGTACGGGAAGCGGCCGCCGCCCACGCGGCCAAGCACAGCGGCGGCACCGGAGCCGCCGGACACCGGACGACGGGAGCGGAGCGAGCATGAGCACCACCGACTGGCCCCTGTGGGAGGTCTTCGTGCGCTCGCGCCGCGGCCTGTCCCACACCCACGCCGGCAGCCTGCACGCGCCGGACGCCGAGCTGGCGCTGCGCAATGCCCGCGATCTGTACACCCGCCGCGGCGAGGGCGTCTCCATCTGGGTCGTCCCGGCCGCCGCGATCACCGCGTCCTCGCCGGACGAGAAGGACCCCTTCTTCGAGCCGGCCGCCGACAAGCCGTACCGGCACCCGACCTTCTACGAGATCCCGGAAGGGGTGAAGCACCTGTGACCGCCACCGGCCCCGCCACCGTCCCGGTGACCGCCGCGCTCGCGCTCGGCGACGACGCCCTGGTGCTCTCCCACCGCCTGGGGGAGTGGGCCGGGCACGCCCCCGTCCTGGAGGAGGAGGTCGCCCTCGCCAACATCGCCCTCGACCTGCTCGGCCAGGCCCGGGTGCTGCTGTCCCTGGCGGGCGACGAGGACGAACTGGCCTTCCTGCGCGAGGAGCGGTCCTTCCGCAACCTCCAGCTGGTCGAGCAGCCGAACGGCGACTTCGCCCACACCATCGCCCGGCAGCTGTACTTCTCCACCTACCAGCACCTGCTGCACGCCGAACTCGCCTCGGGCGACGGCCCGTTCGCCCCGCTGGCCGCGAAGGCGGTCAAGGAGGTCGCCTACCACCGCGACCACGCCGAGCAGTGGACGCTGCGCCTCGGCGACGGCACCGAGACCAGCCATGAGCGGATGCGGCGCGCCTGCGACGCGCTGTGGCGGTTCACCGGGGAGATGTTCCAGCCCGTGGAGGGGCTGGACGTCGACCGGGCAGTCCTGGAGTCCCGCTGGCTGGAGTCGGTCACCCAGGTACTCGGCCGGGCCACCCTGACCGTCCCGGAGGGGCCCCGCACCGGGGCCTGGTCGGCGGGCGCCGGGCGCCAGGGCGTGCACACCGAGTCCTTCGGACGGATGCTCGCCGAGATGCAGCATCTGCACCGCAGTCATCCGGGGGCGTCGTGGTGACCGCCACCGCCCTGGAGGCGGAGCTGCTGGAGCTGGCGGGTTCGGTCCCCGACCCCGAGCTTCCGGTGCTCACGCTCCACGAACTGGGCGTGGTGCGCGCGCTGCGCCTGCGCGGCACCGATGCCGCCGAGGTCGATCTGACCCCCACCTACACCGGCTGCCCCGCCATCGAGGCGATGTCCCTCGACATCGAACGGGTCCTGCGGGAGCACGGCCTGCGCGAGGTCTCGGTGCGTACGGTGCTCTCGCCCGCCTGGTCGACCGACGACATCACCCCCGAAGGCCGCCGCAAACTGCGGGAGTTCGGCATAGCTCCCCCGAGGACGCTCGGGACCCCCGGTCCGGTACCGCTGGCCCTCGGCCCGACCCGCACCGGGACCGGCGGCACCGCCGAGGCCGAGCCGGTCGACTGCCCGCACTGCGGCTCGGCCGACACCGAGCTGCTGAGCAGGTTCTCCTCCACCGCGTGCAAGGCGCTGCGCCGCTGTCTGTCCTGCCGCGAACCGTTCGACCACTTCAAGGAGTTGTGATGGCGCGCTTCCACCCGCTCCAGGTGGCCGCGGTCGACCGGCTCACCGACGACTCCGTCGCCCTCACCCTCGCCGTCCCCGCCGAGCTGCGCGCGGAGTACCGGCACGCGCCCGGCCAGCACCTCGCGGTGCGCCGCCGGGTGGACGGCACGGAGGTGCGGCGGACCTACTCGATCTGCTCCCCCGCCCCCGCCCCGGACGGCGAGGGCCCGAGCAGCCTGCGGGTGGGGGTGCGCCTCGTGGAGGGCGGCGCCTTCTCCACCTACGCGCTGAAGGAGATCAACGTCGGGGACGAGCTGGAGGTCATGACCCCGGCCGGCCGCTTCACCCTGGACCCGGCGCCGGGGCTGTACGCGGCGATCGTCGGCGGCAGCGGCATCACCCCGGTGCTGTCCATCGTCTCCACCCTGCTGGCGCGGGAGCCGGCGGCCCGGTTCTGCCTCATACGGGGCGACCGCACGGCCGCGTCCACGATGTTCCTGGAAGAGGTCGCCGACCTGAAGGACCGCTATCCGGAACGGCTTCAGCTGGTGACCGTGCTCTCCCGGGAGGAGCAGCAGGCGGGCCTGCCGTCCGGCCGGCTCGACCAGGGGCGCCTCACCGCGCTGCTGCCCGCGCTGCTGCCGCCCGGGCGGGTGGCGGGATGGTTCCTGTGCGGGCCCTACGGGCTGGTGCAGGGCGCCGAGGGGGCGCTGCGCGAGCTGGGCGTGGACCGCGCCCGGATCCACCAGGAGATCTTCCACGTGGACGCGGGTCCGACCGCGGCGGGCAGCGTGCCCGGGGCCGCGCACAGCACCGTCACCGCCCGCCTCGACGGACGCGGCGGCACCTGGCCGGTGCGGGAAGGCGAGTCCCTGCTGGAGACCGTGCTGCGCAACCGCCCCGACGCGCCCTACGCCTGCAAGGGCGGCGTCTGCGGCACCTGCCGGGCCTTCCTGGTCTCCGGCGAGGTCAGCATGGACCGCAACTTCGCCCTGGAAGAGGAGGAGACGGACGCCGGGTACGTACTGGCCTGCCAGTCCCATCCGCTGACCGAACAGGTGGAGCTGGACTTCGACCGCTGAGGGAGGTTCCCTTCTTCTAGAACCTGTTCTATCTTGACGGCCCGTCAGATGACGCCGCACCGTCGGAGGGACAGGCCGTGGACTTCACCTTCACCGAGGAGCAGCAGGCGGCGGCCGAGGCGGCGCGGGGGGTGTTCGCCGGTGTCGCGCCGGACGCGGTGCCCAGCCCGGCGCTGACCCCGGGCGCCGTCGCCGAGGGCCTCGACCGGGAGCTGTGGTCCCGGCTGGCCGGCGCGGATCTGCTGAGCCTGCTGCTCGACGAGGCGTACGGCGGGGCGGGCCTGGACGCGATCGCCCTGTGCCTGGTGCTGCGGGAGTCGGCGAAGGTCCTCGCGCGGGTTCCGCTGCTGGAGCACAGCGCGGCGGCGGCGGTCGTAGGGGCCTACGGGAGCAAGGAGTCGGGGGAGCGACTGCTGGAGCGTGCCGGGCGCGGGGAGCTGGTGCTGACCGTCGCCGCGAGCGGCCGCAGCGGCCATGACCCGGCCGAACTCGCCGTCACCGCGCGCCGTGAGGGCCCGGGTTGGGTGCTGGACGGGGTGCAGACGGCGGTGCCGTGGGCGTACGACGCGGACCTCGTCGTCGTACCGGCGCACCTCGAGGGCGCGGCGGCCGGGGGGAGCGTGCTCGCGCTGCTGCCCCGGGGGCTGGACGGGGTGCTGCTCGTCGAGCAGGTGTCCACCAGCGGGGAGCGGCTGGCCGAGCTGCGGCTGGCGGGGGCGCGCCTCGATGCGGGCGAGGTCATCGAGACCGAGGGCGCCTGGGAGTGGCTGCACGCGCTGCTCGCCACCGGCACCTGCGCGCAGGCGCTCGGGCTGGGTGAGCGGGTGCTGGAGATGACCGGTGAATACACCGGCAGGCGCGAGCAGTTCGGGCATCCGATCGCGACCTTCCAGGCGGTGGCCGTGCAGGTCGCCGACCGGTACATCGATCTGCGGGCCATGGCGGCCACCCTGTGGCAGGCCGCGTGGCGGATCGCCTCCGGGGCGCCGGGGGCGCTGCCCGCCGCCGGGGATGTCGCGGTGGCGAAGATCTGGGCGGCGGAGGGCGTGCGCCGGGTGGTGCAGACGGCGCAGCATCTGCACGGCGGCTTCGGCGCGGACACCGACTACCCCCTGCACCGCTACCACGCCTGGGCCAAGCACCTGGAACTGGCGCTCGGTCCGGCGGCGGCGTACGAGGAGCGGCTCGGCGACCTGCTGGCGGCGCACCCGCTGGGCTGACCGCCGGTGGCCGCCGGAGAAGCCAGGGTCTTTCGTCTGGACCAGGCCGGATCAGGGAGCGGGGTCCGGTGCCGCGAGGCGCGGTGCCAGGACCCGCGCGCCCGGCATGATCCGAACGAGAGGCTCTAGATCACGTGGCCCGGGCGGCCGTCGTCGGTGGTGACCGGGCGGCCCGCGGCGGCCCAGGACTGCATGCCGCCGTCGATGTTGACCGCGTCGATGCCCTGCTGCACCAGATACATGGTGACCTGGGCGGACCGGCCGCCGGAGCGGCAGATCACATGGACGCGGCCGTCCTGCGGGGCGGCCTCGGTCAGCTCGCCGTAACGGGCCACGAACTCACTGGTCGGGATGTGCAGCGCTCCCTCGGCGTGGCCCGCCTGCCACTCGTCGTCCTCGCGGACGTCCAGCAGGAAAGCGTCGTCCTTGAGGTCCGTGACACCGACGGTGGGCACACCAGCTCCAAAATTCATGGCTCCGACGCTACCCGACCGCGGGCCCGGCCCGGTCCTGCTCATTTCTGCCCAGTCCTGCTCAGTCCTGCGCCAGCAGGGCCGCCAGCTCCTCCTCGCGCCGGGTGATGTCGGCGCGGAGCTTGCCGGCGATCTCCTCCAGCAGCGCGTCCGGGTCGTCGGGGGCGAGGCGGAGCATGCCGGCGATGGCGCCGTCCTCCAGTTCGCGGGCGACCAGGTTGAGCAGTTCCTTGCGCTGGGAGAGCCATTCGAGGCGGGCGTACAGCTCCTCGGCGGGGCTCGGGCGCCGCTCGGGCGGCACCGGTCCGGCGGCCCACTCCTCGGCCAGTTCCTTCAGCAGGGCCTCGTCACCGCGGGCGTAGGCGGCGTTGACGCGGGTGAGGAACTCCTCGCGCCGGGTGCGCTCGTCCTCCTCCTGCGCCAGGTCGGGGTGGGCCTTGCGGGCGAGGTCGCGGTAGAGCTTGCGGGCCTCCTCGCTGGGCCGTACCCGCTCCGGGGGACGTACCGCCTGGTCGGTGAGCATGGCGGCGGCCTCGGGGTAGAGGCCCTGGCCGTCCATCCAGCCGTGCATCAGCTCCTCGACGCCGGCGAGCGGCAGGACGTTGGCGCGGGCCTCCTGGGCGCGGCGCACGTCCTCCGGGTCACCGGTGCGGGCGGCCGTCGCCTCGGCGATCTCGGCGTCCAGTTCCTCCAGGCGCAGATAGAGCGGACCGAGTCGCTGTTCGTGCAGCCGGGAGAAGTTCTCGACCTCGACGCGGAAGGTCTCCACGGCGATCTCGTATTCGATCAACGCCTGCTCGGCGGCCCGTACGGCCTGTTCGAGCCGCGCCTCGGGGCGGGGGGCCTGGGGCTGTTCGGCTTCCGGGGTGGTCACCCGCCCCAGCGTAGCCGCTGCGCTCGGCGCGGGGCGGGGGCGGAGGGGGGCCGTCCGGATCGGTGCGGGTCGGTGGGGAAGTGCGCTGGTGGCGGGGGGTGACGCCTCGTTCCGGGGCGGGTGCGTCGGCGGGTGCGGGTGCGTTGTGGGTCGTTGCTGGTTTCCCCGCGCCCCTCAGGGGGCTGCGGTGGCGCCCCCTCCCAAAGGGTCCCCGCCTATACGCCCAGCTCCGCCGCTATGCGGCCGGCGCGTATCGCGGTGAGCAGGGTGGCGTGGTCGGACTCCGTGAGGTCGGCGTAGGCCAGGGCGAAGGCGGCGATGGCGTCGTCCAGGTCCTCGTTCTTGCCGCAGTAGCCGGCGATCAGGCGGGGGTCGGCGCTGTGGGAGTGGGCGCGGGCCAGGAGGGCGCCGGTCATGCGGGCGTAGTCGTCGACCTGGTCGGCGGCGAGGGCGGCCGGGTCGACGCTGCCCTTGCGGTTGCGGAACTGCCGTACCTGGAAAGGCCGCCCGCCGACCGTGGTCCAGCCCAGCAGGGTGTCGCTGACCACCTGCATCCGCTGCTGCCCGAGCACCACCCGGCGGCCCTCGTGCGCGACCGGCGGGTTCCCGAAGCCGGCGGCGGCCAGGTGCGGGAGCAGCGCGGAGGGGCGGGCCTCCTTCACCTGGAGGACCAGCGGATGCCCGCGGTGGTCGAGGAGCAGGACCACGTACGAGCGGGTGCCGACGCTGCCGGTGCCGACCACCCGGAAGGCCACGTCGTGGACCGTGTGCCGGGCGAGCAGCGGGCGGCGGTCCTCGGACAGGGTCGTCAGGTACTCCTCCAGGGATGCGGCGACCGCGGCGGCCTCGCCGTCCGGTGTCCGGCGCAGCACCGGGGAGGCGTCGACGAAACGGCGCCCGCCGTCCGGGTGCGGCTCGGTCGACTTCGCCGCGAACCGGCCGCTGGTGTTGGCCCGCGCCTTCTCCGAGACCCGTCGCAGGGTGCCGAGCAGGTCGTGGGCGTCGGCGTGGGAGACCAGTTCCTCGTCCGCGATGGCGTTCCACGCGTCCAGCACCGGGAGCTTCGCCAGCAGCCGCATGGTGCGGCGGTAGGCGCCGGCCGCGTCCCGCGCCGCGGCACGGCAGGTGTCCTCGTCGGCACCGGCCTCGCGGCCGGCCAGCACCAGCGAGGTGGCGAGCCGCTTCAGGTCCCACTCCCAGGGGCCGTGCGCGGTCTCGTCGAAGTCGTTGAGGTCGATGACGAGGCCGCCGCGGGCGTCGCCGTACAGCCCGAAGTTGGCGGCGTGCGCGTCGCCGCAGAGCTGTGCGCCCAGCCCGGTGACGGGGGTGCGCGCCAGGTCGTACGCCATGAGTCCGGCGGAACCCCGCAGGAAGGCGAAGGGGGTGGCCGCCATCCGGCCCACGCGGATCGGGGTCAGTTCGGGTATCCGGCCGGCGTTGGACCCGGCGACGGCGCTCACCGCGTCCGGGCGGGCGGCGTCCGGTGCGAGAACGGCGTGGTCGCCGCGCGGCACCTTCCTGCGCAGCGCCTTGCCCTCCGCCTTGGGCGAGCCCCGCCGGGGCCACTCGGCGAATCCGCGCACCCGGGGCAGCCTGCGCGCCCCGCCCGCGGACCGCTCCCCCAGCTCCGCGCGCGCCTCCTGCCGCGGCTCGCTCACCACGCCCGCACCGCTTCCGGCCACAGCGACCGCCTCCCCCGTACACCTCACGACCGCACGCGGCACGACCGCACGCATCGCGACGAACACCGACTCGGCAAGACCGTACAGCCGCTGCCGGAATCCGCGTCAGCCCTGTGGACAACCCGGCGGCTGTGGACAACCCGCTCGCCGCGGCCCGCCGGCCGTTCTGTCCGGCCGCCCTCCGGTCCGCCCGCCCGCCGGTCCGTCAACCCCGTCCGTCGTGGACGAGTCCAACGTCCCGGCAGCCGGTTCACCGCTCCGGCGTGCCGTCCCCCGGCTCCCCGCCCAGGTTCTCCGCCAGCTGGAACAGCGCGGGCAGGGCGTTGCCGATGGCCTCGCGGGCGTCGTCGTCCAGCGCGCCGAGCGCGGCGTCGATGCGGCGTTCGTGCGCCGTGGTCCAGGCCGCGAGCTTCTCGCGGCCCGCGTCGGTGAGGGTGACGACGGAGGCGCGGCGGTCGGCGGCGTCGACGTCCCGCGCGACCAGTCCCGCGCTGATCATCTGACCGATCAGCCCGCTGACCGTGCTCGGCGCCAGGCGCCGGCGGGCGGCGAGGTCGCTGATCCGCGCGGGCGAGTGTTCGCCGAGCACCTGGAGCAGCTCGACCTGCGCCATGGGGAGCGTCTCCCAGGGGTAGTCCGTGCGGATCGAGGAGCGCAGCGCGCGGCGCAGCCGGGTGACGGCCTCGGTGAGCAGACGCGCCTCGGGCGCCTGGGCGGCGGGGCCGGACCCCGCCGCCGCGGCAGGGCCGGGCGCGGAGACGTCGGAGCGTGACTGCGCGGACATGCCGAAAGCGTAGCCGGGCGGCATCCGGGCACGGCGGGCCGCCGTGCAGCACCCGGACGGCCCCCGAGACCGACCGGCCGGGTGGCATCCGGGCAAGGCCGCCCGCCGTCCAGAGCGCGGACGCCCCCGAGACCGGCCTCGCCCCTCCCGGCAGCCCCGCCAGCGAGACCCCCCGAAGTCCGGCCCCCGAGGGAGCCCGAGGGAACCCCCAAGGGCCCCCAAGGGACCTCGGAGAGCCGCCCCTCACGCCCCCGCCCCCGGCACGGCCTCACACCCCCCCTGCCCCCTACGCCCTCTCCCGGGGCCCGAACCAAGCCGCCCCCACCGCGACCACCGACGCCACCACCAGCACCACCGCGGCCGCCGCACCCCCGCCCGCCCCGGCGCTCCCGCCGCCCCCTGCCTCCAGGGCGAGCGTGACCAGCGCGACCCCGAGGGCCGTCCCCAGCCCCCGGGTCATGTTCACCAGCCCGCCGCCCGTCCCGGACGACCGCGCGGGTATCGCGCCCATGATCAGCGCGTTGTTGGCCGGGGTGAACACCCCCAGCCCCAGCCCGGTCGCCGCGAGCACCGGCACCAGCGCGCCGATCCCCGGCGGCACCACCAGCAGCGCGGCCGACGCCAGGGTGAAGATCCCCGCACCGGCCAGGCACCGCGCCCGGTCCGAGAGGCCGCGCGGCAGCACCCGGTCGCCCCCGGTCGCGGCCAGCGCGAACCCGGCCGGCAGCGCGGTGAGCACCAGCCCCGCCGTCAGCTCGGAGACGCCCCGCGCGGTGAGCACGACGGGCACCAGCACCAGCGGCCCGAACAGCACCAGATAGCCGCTCAGGGCGCCCACCAGGCCGTACGCCACCGCCCGTACCCGCAGCAGGGCGAGGTCGAGCAGGGGCGCGGCCGCCCGCCGCTGGCGCCGTACGAAGGCCCATCCCGCGCCGGCCGCGCCCGCGAACAGCGCGGCCACGCCCCAGCCGGGGACCGGCAGCCCGGAGGCCGCGGAGACGCCCATCAGGGCACCGGTGGTGGCGAGGGCCAGCAGCAGGAGCCCGGGCCAGTCGAAGCGGGTGACCCGGGTACGGGCCCGGGTGCGGGGCAGCAGGTAGTGGCCGCCGACGAGCGCGACGACACCGACGGGCACGTTCACCCAGAACACCCAGCGCCAGCCCAGGGTGGACACCAGGGCGCCCCCGACCGTCGGTCCCAGGGCCAGCCCCAGGGCCTGCGCGGCGGCCTGCACGCCGAGCGCGCTGCGCATCCGCTCGCGCGGCGCGCTGGTGGTCACCAGCGCCACGCTGTTGGCCTGCATCATGGCCGCGCCGGCCGCCTGGACCACGCGGAACGCCACGAGCGCCCCGAGCGAGGGCGCGAAGCCGCAGGCCGCGGAGGCGAGGGTGAAGACGGCGAAGCCGTACAGGTAGAGAAGTTTGCGGCCGTGGGCGTCGGCAAGGCGGCCCGCGGGCACGAGCAGTGCCACCAGGGCCAGCAGATAGGCCAGCGAGACCCATTCGACGGCCGCGAGCGAGGCGTTGAAGCCGGTGCGCAGCCCGCCGTAGGTGAGCGTGACGATGCTGGCGTCCAGCTGGCCCATGAAGGCGCCGAAGCACACCGCGGCCACGGCCAGCCACCAGCCGTTCGGCCGCGCGCGGATCGCCTCGGGGCGGGGCCGCTCCGAGGTCAGCAGCGCGAGCGAGCGCCGTACGGAGGGGTGCGGTCGCGTGTCGGTGACCATGTCTCCAGATTACATCGGTCACCGAAATACTTGGCTAGCGTCCTATCCCGATCTTCCTCCCGGGCCCGGAGCAACCAACCCCCGGGAAATGCACTCACCCACCCCAGGAGCTGTCACCACACGTTCCGCTCATCCCGGGCGGCAGCGCATGGCAGGACGCCTGGACCTGCGTGCCGCGCTCCGGGGTGCCGTGGTGCGAGGAGGTCATTCCGAGGGCGAAGACGGCCAACAGGCCGGTCACAGCAATGAGGAAGCGCCTCATGACGCGAACTCCGTTCCAAACACAAGGACGTTACGGTGATCTCAGTCTCGGAAAACTCAATGTCGTCCGCCAGGTTTCCGATGCCTCATCAAACGGCAAGGCAGCAAGGGGAGGACGGAGCGAACATGGACATAGCTCCTCATTGCCCACGATCGACCCCCGATGAACTCAAGTCGGAGTCGCTGGACTTAAGGGTCTACGCCTGGCTTGTCCGCAACCAGAGAGCGGGCGCGCACGACCCGGAGACCATCGCCCGCGAGCTGCCCGCCGACCCTGCCGACGTCCGCCTCGCCCTCTCCCGCCTCCTCCAGACCGGGCTGGTGGCCGAGGAGCCGCTGCCGGGGTCCCGGCTGACCGTCGTACCCGCCGAGGCCGCGGCGAGCCGTCGTACCGCGCCCCTGGAGGCGCAGATCCGTGAGCGCCAGGAGGCGATCGCGCACATCAGGAGCAGCGTCGATCCCTTCAGCCTGGTCTTCCAGCGGGAATCGCGCTCCTGGGGCGGCGGTTTCCAGGAGATCTCCACGGTGGCCGAGGTCCGCGACCGGCTCAACCGGCTGAGCGACGGCTGCCGTACCGAACTGGTCTCCTGCCAGCCGGGCGGCGGCTCCCGGGTCCCGGCGGCGATGGCCGAGGCCATGGGACGCGACCGGGCGATGCTCGACCGGGGCGTCCGCATCCGCACGCTCTACCACCACACGGCGCGTTTCAACGGCCCGAGCCAGGCATACGTGGCGGAGCTCTCCGCCCGGGGCGCGGAGTACCGCACGCTGCACGAACTGTTCGGCCGCCTGATCATCGTGGACCGGGAGACCGCGTTCATCCCCGCGCCCGGACACGACGGCCAGGGCGCGATCCTGATCAGCGAACCGCCGGTGGTGGCCTACCTGTACGACGTCTTCGAGCTGGCCTGGACCCACGCCAGGCCGTTCGTCGACGCCACCGGGCGCGCCATGGAGGCGGTCTCCCGGGAACTGCACCGCACGATCCTGCGGCTGCTCGCGGACGGCCTCAAGGACGAGGCGATCGCGCGGCGCCTCGGCATGTCGCTGCGCACGACACGCCGCCATGTCGCCGACATCCTCTCCGAGTTGAACGTGTCGAGCCGCTTCCAGGCGGGCGTCGCCGCGGTCCGTTCCGGGCTGCTGGAGGAGGTGGACGGTCACGCGAACCCGTGACTGACGGTGCGCGCGCCGATACGGCATGCTGCACGAAAGTGTCTCCGCTCCCGCCCACGGGCGAGGAGCGCGGGACGGCCGCGAGTCACGACGACGATGGTGAAGCCTGCATGCTCTGGGGAAGTGCGTACGACGGCACGGACGTTCCAGGGTCCCGGGAGGCGTACGTGGAGGAGGTCGTGCTCTTCCTCCGCGCCTGCACGGACCGTTCGCCCGCCCTGCTGTGGCCCGAGCACGAACCCACCGTGTACGACACGATGGACCGGGCCTCCCCGGCGGCCGACCGCCGGCTGTCCGCGTACCTCGCGCGCAGCCTGACGTCCGCTCTGGGCGTGCCCGTGCACGAAACCTCCGGCACGTCGCTCGACGGCCCCGCGCCGACCCGCACCCTGGTGGTGCAGACCGCGGGCCGCACCCACTGGTCCGTCACCACGGCACAGGAGCCCGAACGGCCCCTGGTCCTGCCGCTGCTGACCAGCGAGGTCCTCTATCTGCCGCGCGGCGCCCGGACGACGGTCACCGCGGCCGCCGGCAGCCGGCTCATCGCCCTCTCCCTGGCCGCCCCGGCCCACGGGCGGCGGCCGGACCGCGAACCGTTCCGCACGGCCCAACGCCCCCATTGATCCCGGATCCGTTCAGCCACGGTCCGCCGGGGTGTGCACGTCGAACACCCCGCACCTGACCGCGGCGACGACGAGCTGCGAACGGCTCACCGCGCCCGTCTTGCTGCGCAGCCGGCGCACATAGGTGTCCACCGTGTGCCGGCTGATGCCGAGCCGGCGGGCGATGGACGGGTAGGTCTCCCCGTCGCACAGGGAGGCGAGCACCTCCCGCTCGCGGGGGGAGAAATCCGGTGACGGCATCGTGCCGGCGGGCGAAGACATGGGGTTCCTCTCATTCGTCGAACGCACGGGAAGCGCGCTGGGAACGCTCTTCCAGCATGCGAACCCCCGCCCCGCCCCACCACCTCCCGCCCCCCTCAGCAAAGTGCGCGACACCAAGGGGAGGTATCAGGAACGACGGGAGCCGACGGCCGCGACCATCGGCTGAGAGCTTGCTCACACGGCCGCGCCCGGGCGACTCCCCGTCGGCCGGGCCTCGTTCGCCACGCCCGGCGGGGGCGGGTGTCACCACGTAAGAAGACGGGTGTCACCACGTAAGTACACGAGAGACACGAGGAACACGGGGATCACGAGGAACACGAAAAAGAGGAATGGGCGGCATCGCCATCGCGATGCCGCCCATTCCCTCTGTGCGCGAGGGGGGAGTTGAACCCCCACGCCCTTTCGGGCACTGGAACCTGAATCCAGCGCGTCTGCCTATTCCGCCACCCGCGCATTGGGTGTGTCTTCCGGCTTCTGCCCTTTCGGGCTGGCCCCTTCCGACATGCAGAACATTAGCACGTCGTACGGGGTGGGTTCACATCCCTTCCCCAGGGCCCCTGACCAGCCCGCGCGCGGCCGGCCCCCGGCACCGGCCGGGTCCGGCCCGCCCCTGTCGCGGAGCACCGCCGGAAGATGACCACGGGAGGACCGCGGCGGAAGACCGCCGTCGACCGGGCGCCGTCCGCACGCCCCGCCCACGCACCGCGCGCACGCCCCTCCGCGCTCCGGTCGGCGCCCCGGCCGCCCCCGTCGCCGTACTCACCTCCCACCCCCGCCTCACCCCTCCCGCACCGTGACCGTCCCCACACCCGTGACCATCCGCACAGCGCCCGGCCGTTTCACCGCGTATCAAGGAGTCCCGGTTCACGTATCAACCTCGTACCGGTCCCGGCCATCTCCCCAGGAGAGGGGCGGGGGCGGGGCCCGGTGCGGGACACTGGTCTTCGCCCGGCTCTACGATCCATGCCGGGGAGGAGTTCCAAGCGGAGCCGCTGGGGGAACCGGCTGTTTACCCGGGGCGTGGATACGATCAGTAAGCAGTACCGGCGGTACCGGGCAAGGCAACGCACAGAGCACCACACGCACCACACAGAGCAGGGCAAGGAACCGACAAGGGACGGAGGAGGTGCCCCATGGGAGTCCTGAAGAAGTTCGAGCAGCGTCTCGAAGGTCTGGTGAACGGCACCTTCGCCAAGGTCTTCAAGTCCGAGGTCCAGCCCGTGGAGATCGCCGGCGCGCTCCAGCGGGAGTGCGACAACAACGCGACCATCTGGAACCGTGACCGCACCGTCGTACCCAACGACTTCATCGTGGAGCTCAGCGCGCCCGACTACGAGCGCCTCAGCCCCTACTCCGGGCAGCTCGGCGACGAGCTGGCCGGCATGGTGCGCGACTACGCGAAGCAGCAGCGCTACACCTTCATGGGCCCGATCAAGGTGAACCTGGAGAAGGCCGAGGACCTGGACACCGGGCTCTACCGGGTGCGCTCGCGTACCCTCGCCTCCTCCAGCGACCAGCAGGCCGGGCCCTCGGCGCAGGGCGCGCAGGGCCAGGGCCCCGCGGCCGCCCCGGGCCGCCCGGGACCGGGCGCACAGGACCAGGACGGGTACGGCTATCCGCCCGCCGGCGCGCCCCCCATGCCCGCCGCCCCGCCGCCCGGCGCCCGCCCCGGCGGCTACGGCTACCCGCAGCCCGCCACCCAGCGCCCCGCGGCCGCCCCGATGAGCGGCGGACGCACCCGCTACTGGATCGAGATCAACGGCACCCGCCACCAGATCTCCCGGGCGACCCTGGTGCTGGGCCGCAGCACCGAGGCCGATGTGCGGATCGACGATCCCGGCGTCTCCCGCCGGCACTGCGAGATCCGGACCGGAACGCCCTCGACGATCCAGGATCTCGGTTCCACCAACGGCATCGTGGTGGACGGGCAGCACACCACCCGCGCTACGCTCCGCGACGGCTCGCGGATCGTCGTGGGCAGCACCACCGTTATCTATAGGCAAGCCGAAGGGTGAAGCGGGGGCAATGTCAGAGCTGACCCTCACGGTCATGCGGCTGGGTTTCCTGGCCGTACTGTGGCTGTTCGTGATCGTGGCCGTGCAGGTCATCCGCAGCGACCTGTTCGGTACGCGCGTCACTCAGCGCGGATCGCGTAGGGAGGCCGCGCGGGCCCAGCCCCCGAGCGGCCGCCAGGCCGCCCGCCAGCAGGCCCAGGCCGCGCCCCCGCAGCAGCGCGGCCAGCAGGGCGGTGGCGGCGGCCGGCGCGGGCGCAACGCCCCCAGCAAGCTGGTCGTGACCGAAGGCACCCTCACCGGCACCACCGTCGCGCTCCAGGGCCAGACCATCACGCTGGGCCGGGCGCACGACTCCACGATCGTGCTGGACGACGACTACGCCTCCAGCCGCCATGCCAGGATCTACCCCGACCGCGACGGCCAGTGGATCGTCGAGGACCTGGGGTCGACCAACGGCACCTACCTGGACCGGTCCCGGCTGACGACCCCCACGCCGATCTCGCTGGGCGCGCCGATCCGCATCGGCAAGACCGTCATCGAGCTGCGGAAGTAGTGCTACATCATGAGTGAGCGCGAGCGGAGCGAGCACGCGGCGGCGGACCGTCTTCCGGTCCCCGGCGCGCTCCCGACCGGAGGGTGGGCAGTGTGGCTCGACACGACCGGCTGCATTCGGAGCCGACGGGCGAGGTGCGCATGAGTCTGTCACTGCGCTTTGCCGCCGGTTCGCACAAGGGCATGATCCGCGAGGGCAACGAGGACTCCGGTTACGCCGGCCCCCGCCTGCTCGCGATCGCCGACGGCATGGGCGGCCAGGCGGCCGGCGAGGTCGCCTCCTCCGAGGTGATCTCCACCCTGGTCACGCTCGACGACGACGTGCCCGGCTCCGACATCCTCACCTCCCTCGGCGTGGCCGTGCAGCGCGCCAACGACCAGCTGCGCTCCATGGTCGAGGAGGACCCCCAGCTCGAGGGCATGGGCACCACGCTGACCGCGCTGCTGTGGACCGGGCAGCGGCTCGGCATGGTGCACGTCGGCGACTCCCGCGCCTATCTGCTGCGCGACGGTCTGCTCACCCAGATCACCCAGGACCACACCTGGGTGCAGCGCCTCGTGGACGAGGGCCGGATCACCGAGGAGGAGGCCACCACCCATCCGCAGCGCTCGCTGCTGATGCGTGCCCTCGGCAGCGGTGACCACGTCGAGCCCGACCTGTCCATCCGCGAGGTGCGCGCCGGCGACCGGTACCTGATCTGCTCCGACGGCCTGTCCGGCGTCGTCTCCCACCAGACGATGGAGGAGACCCTCGCCAGCTACCAGGGCCCGCAGGAGACCGTGCAGGAGCTGATCCAGCTCGCGCTGCGCGGCGGCGGCCCGGACAACATCACCGTCATCGTGGCCGACGTCCTCGACCTGGACACCGGCGACACGCTCGCGGGCCAGCTGTCCGACCAGCCGGTCGTGGTCGGCGCGGTCGCCGAGAACCAGAGCCATCTGCACGACAACGGGATCATGCAGACCCCGGCCGGCCGCGCCTCCCACCTGGGCCGCCAGGGCCACGGCGGCGGCGAGTTCGGCCCGCCCGGCTCCGGCGACAGCACCGGCTACGTCCCCACGGGCAGCTTCGACGACTACGCCGAGGGCGACTTCACCAAACGCAAGGGCCGCAGATGGCTGAAGGCGTCGCTGTACAGCGCCCTCGCCCTCGCGGTCATCGGCGGCGGCCTGTACGGCGGTTACCGCTGGACGCAGACGCAGTACTACGTCGGCGCCAGCGAGGAGCACGTCGCGCTGTACCGCGGGATCAGCCAGGACCTGGCCTGGGTGTCGCTGTCGAAGATGCAGCAGGACCACCCGGAGATCGAACTCAAGTACCTGCCGTCGTACCAGCAGAAGCAGGTCAAGGCCACGATCGCCGAGGGCGGCCTCGAGGACGCCCGGTCGAAGATCCAGGAACTGGCCGTACAGGCGTCCGCCTGCAAGAAGGAGACGGAGCGCCAGGACGCCGAGCGCACCCAGCCGGGCAAGCCGCACACGGGCAAGACCAGCGGCACCAAGCCCGACGCGGGCGGCGCCACCGGCACCGTGAGCACCGCCGCCTTCACCCAGACGACCGCGACCGCGAACCCGAAGGCGTCCCCGACCACGGGCACACCGGGATCTTCGAAGTCTCCGTCCACGACCCCGTCCGCGACCCCCAGCCCCGGCCCCACCCTCTCGGAGGATGAGCAGAAGGTCGTCTCGCTGTGCGGTAAGCAGTAGGCAAGCCGTGAGAGGCCCTGTCACACGATGAGCAGTACGACTAACTCGCCGACGCACCACACGTCCACCATCGGCGCGATCGGTGCGCCGAGCCGCCGCAACACCGAGCTGGCCCTGCTGGTCTTCGCGGTGCTGATCCCGGTGTTCGCCTACGCCAACGTGGGCCTGGCCATCGACAACCAGGTTCCCGCCGGGCTGCTGAGCTACGGCCTGGGACTCGGCCTGCTGGCCGGCGTGGCCCATCTCGTCGTACGGAAGTTCGCCCCGTACGCCGATCCGCTGCTGCTGCCGCTGGCCACCCTGCTGAACGGGCTCGGCCTGGTCTGCATCTGGCGCCTGGACCAGTCCAAGGCGCTCCAGCAGATCCATGTCGCGGGCGGCAAGGCGACCAACCAGCTCATGTACACGGCGATGGGCATCGCCCTGTTCGTGGCGGTGCTGTACTTCCTCAAGGACCACCGCACGTTCCAGCGCTACACCTACATCTCCATGATGAGCGCGCTGCTCCTGCTGCTGCTCCCGCTGGTCCCGGGCCTCGGCCTGAACGTCTACGGCGCCAAGATCTGGATCTCCGTCGGCGGTTTCACCATCCAGCCCGGTGAGTTCGCCAAGATCGTGCTGGCCATCTTCTTCGCCGGCTATCTGATGGTGAAGCGCGACGCGCTGGCCCTCGCCAGCCGCCGGGTCATGGGCCTCTACCTGCCGCGCGGCCGCGACCTCGGTCCGATCCTCGTGGTCTGGGCGATGTCCATCCTGATCCTGGTCTTCGAGACCGACCTCGGTACGTCGCTGCTGTTCTTCGGCATGTTCGTGATCATGCTGTACGTCGCCACGGAGCGGACCAGCTGGATCGTCTTCGGTCTGCTGATGTCCGCGGTCGGCGCCGTCGGCGTGGCGAGCTTCGAGCCGCACGTGAAGATGCGTGTCCAGGCATGGCTCGACCCGCTGAAGGAGTACAAGCTCTCCCAGCAGGGCGTCGGCGGCCACTCCGAGCAGGCCATGCAGGCCCTGTGGGCCTTCGGCTCCGGCGGCACCCTCGGCACCGGGTGGGGCCAGGGCCACTCCGAGCTGATCAAGTTCGCCGCCAACTCGGACTTCATCCTCGCCACCTTCGGCGAGGAGCTGGGCCTGGCCGGCCTCATGGCGATCCTGCTGATGTACGGCCTGATCGCGGAACGCGGCGTGCGCACCGCCCTCGCCGCCCGCGACCCGTTCGGCAAGCTGCTGGCCATCGGCCTCTCGGGCGCCTTCGCGCTCCAGGTCTTCGTCGTGGCCGGCGGTGTGATGGGCCTCATCCCGCTGACCGGTATGACCATGCCGTTCCTCGCGTACGGCGGTTCGTCCGTGATCGCCAACTGGGCGCTCATCGGCATCCTGATCCGCATCAGCGACACCGCCCGCCGCCCGGCACCCGCCCCCGCGGCCAACCCCGACGCCGAGATGACCCAGGTGGTCCGCCCGTCATGAACAAGCCCCTGCGCCGGATCGCGATCTTCTGCGGCCTGCTCGTGCTGGCCCTGCTCGTCCGCGACAACTACCTCCAGTACGTCAAGGCCGACAGCCTGCGCACCGACCCGCTCAACCGGCGGGTCGCCATCGAGCGCTACTCCGCGCCGCGCGGCGACATCATCGTGGACGGCAACCCGGTGACCGGCTCGGTCGAGGTCAAGCACGGCGACTTCAAGTACAAGCGCACGTACAAGAACGGGCCCATGTGGGCCCCGGTGACCGGCTTCTCCTCCCAGGCGTTCGGCGGCACCCAGCTGGAGAACCTGGACGACGGCATCCTCACCGGCAACGACGACCGGCTCTTCTTCCGCAACACCCTGGACATGATCACGGGCAAGCCGAAGCAGGGCGGCAATGTCGTCACCACGCTCAACGGCGCCGCGCAGAAGGCCGCGTACAACGGCCTGAAGGGGGTCGGCGGCAAGGGCGCGGTCGCCGCCCTCGACCCGGCCACCGGCAAGATCCTGGCGCTGGCCTCGTACCCGTCGTACGACCCCTCGTCCTTCGCGGGGAACACCGACGACGACGCCAAGGCCAGGAACAAGCTCCTGAAGGAGAACGACCCGGCCGACCCGATGCTCAACCGGGCGCTGCGCGAGACCTACCCGCCGGGCTCCACCTTCAAGGTGGTCACCGCGGCGGCGGCGCTGGAGAACGGCAAGTACACCTCGGCCGACCAGCCGACCGACTCGCCGCTGCCGTACATCATGCCGGGCACCACGACCCCGCTGCCCAACGAGGGCAATCTGCCCTGCAAGAACGCCACCATGCGGGTCGCGCTCCAGTACTCCTGCAACACCGTCTTCGGCAAGATCGGCGCCGACCTCGGCAACGCCAAGATGCTGGCGGAGGCGAAGAAGTTCGGCTTCGACGCGCAGCAGTTCACCCCGGTCCGCTCCAACGCCTCGGTGTTCTCGGACAACATGAACGCCTCGCAGACCGCGCTGTCCTCCATCGGCCAGTACAACACCGCCGCGACCCCGCTCCAGATGGCCATGGTCGCCTCGGCGGTCGCCGACGACGGCAAGCTGATGAAGCCGTACATGGTGGACGAGCTGGAGGCTTCCAACCTCGACCCGGTGGAGAAGACCAAGCCGCAGGAGATGAGCCGGCCGCTGTCTCCGCAGAACGCGCAGGTCCTCCAGTCGATGATGGAGACCGTGGTCGAGAAGGGCACCGGTACCAACGCCCGGATCTCCGGCGTCAAGGTCGGCGGCAAGACCGGTACCGCCCAGCACGGTGTGGCCAACAGCGCCAATCCGTACGCCTGGTTCATCTCCTACGCCAAGCTGCCCGACGGCAGCTCCCCGGTGGCCGTGGCCGTGGTCGTCGAGGACGAGCACGCCAACCGTGACGACATCTCCGGCGGCGGCCTGGCCGCACCGATCGCGAAGAACGTGATGGAGGCGGTCATCAACTCCAAGAAGTGACGAGCGGAAGTGACGACCATCACATCCACTTCACAAGGACGCACGTTGCGGTACCGGTCCGATATCGGGATCCGGGCTTGGCCAGGTCATACAAAGGGAGCCGGGTACCGTAGGCCCGGACGGCAGCCTCGGCGCACAGCGATGTGACGGCCGGGACCGACGGAGAGGGCTGGTAGGTAGCTATGGAAGAGCCGCGTCGCCTCGGCGGCCGGTACGAGCTGGGCCACGTGCTCGGCCGTGGTGGCATGGCGGAGGTCCACCTCGCGCATGACACCCGGCTCGGCCGCACGGTGGCGGTGAAGACGCTGCGCGTCGACCTCGCGCGCGACCCGTCCTTCCAGGCCCGGTTCCGCCGGGAGGCCCAGTCGGCCGCCTCGCTCAACCATCCCGCCATCGTCGCGGTCTACGACACGGGCGAGGACTACATCGACGGGGTCTCCATCCCGTACATCGTGATGGAGTACGTCGACGGTTCCACCCTGCGTGAGCTGCTGCACTCCGGCCGCAAGCTGCTGCCGGAGCGCGCCATGGAGATGACCATCGGCATCCTCCAGGGCCTCGAGTACGCGCATCGCAACGGCATCGTGCACCGCGACATCAAGCCGGCCAACGTCATGCTGACCCGGGGCGGCCAGGTCAAGGTCATGGACTTCGGCATCGCCCGGGCGATGGGCGACTCCGGCATGACGATGACGCAGACCGCCGCGGTCATCGGCACGGCCCAGTACCTCTCCCCCGAGCAGGCCAAGGGCGAGCAGGTCGACGCCCGCTCCGACCTGTACTCCACGGGCTGCCTCCTCTACGAGCTGCTGACCGTCCGGCCGCCCTTCGTCGGCGACTCCCCGGTGGCCGTGGCCTACCAGCACGTCCGCGAGGAGCCGCAGGCCCCCTCCGTCTTCGACCCCGAGATCACCCCCGAGATGGACGCGATCGTCCTCAAGGCGCTGGTCAAGGACCCGAACTACCGCTACCAGTCGGCCGACGAGATGCGGGCCGACATCGAGGCGTGCCTGGATGGCCAGCCGGTCGGCGCGACCGCCGCGCTGGGCGCGGTCGGTTACGCCGGCTACGGCGACGAGCAGGCGACCACCGCGCTGCGCTCGGACTCGCCCGCGGCCGCCACGGCCATGCTCCCGCCGATGAACGGGGACGACGGCGGCTTCGGCTACGACGACCGCCCCGACCGGCGCCGCCAGCAGCCGAAGAAGTCGAACACCTCCACGATCCTGCTGATCGTCGCCGGTGTCCTGGTGCTGATCGGCGCCATCCTGATCGGGAAGTACGCGTTCAGCGGGCACGGTGTCAACGAGAAGCCCACGGTGCCCAGCTTCGTCGGCATGTCCGAGAAGGACGCCCGCAACACCGCGGCGAACGTGGACCTGAAGGTCACCGTCTCCGACCGCAAGCGCTGCGAGAACGAGCCCAAGGGCATGGTGTGCGCGCAGGACCCGGCGAAGGGCACGAAGGTCGACAAGAACACCACCGTCGGCCTGGTGATCTCCACGGGCGCGCCCAAGGTCGCCGTGCCGAACGTCCTGGGCCAGACCTTCGACGCCGCCCAGTCGGCCCTGACCGTGGACAAGTACCAGTTCAAGGTCAACCGCAAGGACGAGGTCTCCACCCAGCCGGCCGGCACGGTCATCAGGCAGAGCCCGGACCTCGGCACGGAGGTCGAGAAGGGCGCCACGGTCACCCTCACCGTCGCCAAGGCGGAGGAGAAGGTGACCATCCCGGGCGATGTCATCGGCAAGTCCTGTGCCGACGCCAAGGCCGAGCTCCAGGGCATGGGCCTGGTGCCGACCTGCAACGACCAGCCGACCGACAACCAGGACGACGACGGCAAGGTCCTCGCGACCAACCCGCCGGCGGGCCAGCAGGTCGCCAAGAACACGCCGATCGCGATCAACGTGGGCAAGGCGCAGAGCGGCCAGGTCCAGGTCCCGGGCATCCAGGGCAAGAAGCTCGGCCAGGTGAAGCAGATGCTCTCCCAGGCGGGCCTGTCGCTCGGCAACGTCACGGGTTCGAACGACGACAACGCGCTGGTCATCAACTCCAACCCGCCGCCCGGCACCCAGGTCAACCAGGGCCAGGCCATCGATGTGACCACCATCGGCGGGGGCAACCAGGGCAACAACGGGGACAACGGCGGGGGCAACCTCTTCGGTGGCATGGACGGCTGACCCGGCCGTACGAGCGAGCGGGCCCCCGCCGGAGGATTCCGGCGGGGGCCCACTCGTGTTCCCGGGGTGCGCTCAGCGCAGCTCCGCCGGGGGCGTCCGCTTGCTGTCGACCTTCTGCACCCGGACCAGTTCGCCCCACACGACGTAGCGGTAGCGCGAGGTGTAGACGGGGGTGCAGGTGGTCAGCGTGATGTAGTGGCCGGGCTTCTTCCAGCCGGACTCCTTGGGCACCGCGTCGACGACGCCGACGTCGTACTTCGAGGTCTCCGGGAGGATCGAGGCGACCTTGTACACGTACCAGTCGTCCCGGGTCTCGAAGACGATCGGGTCGCCCTTCTCGAGCTTGTCGATGTTGTGGAACTTCGCGCCGTGGCCGTCGCGGTGGGCGGCCAGGGTGAAGTTCCCCTTCTTGCCGGTCATCGGGAGCATCGACTTGACCGGGTCGGTGTAGTAGCCGGCGACACCGTTGTTGAGGACGTCGGTGCTGGTGCCCTTCTCGACCAGGACCGAGCCGTTGTCCATCGCGGGCACGTGCAGGAAGCCGATGCCGTCCTTGGTGTCCAGGGCGCCGGGCCCGGGGTCCGGGCTCTGCGCCCAGTGCTCGCGCACCTTGTCGGCCTCCCGGTCGGCCTTGCGGTCCGCCAGCACGTTCGTCCACCACAGCGAGTAGACGACGAAGAGGCCGAGCAACACGCCCACGGTGATGAGCAGTTCACCGAAGACGCTGACGGCCTGCGCGATCCTGCCCGGACGTCGCCGTCCGGCGGGCTCCGGGTCGGGCGCGGCAGTGTGTTCTTCGGTCTCGTCGGCGGTCGCTGCCACAGTGGTTCCTAGCCCTTACTCGATGAGCGCGTCCGGCTTGCCCTTGCTGCGGGGGCGTACCTCGACCATCTTGCCCCAGACGATCAGCCGGTACTTGCTGGTGAACTCCGGTGTACAGGTGGTCAGGGTGATGTAGCGGCCGGCCTTGGTGAAGCCCGAGCCCGGCGGGACCGGGTCCAGCACGCTGGTGTTGGACGGCGAGGTGACCGGGAGGGTCGACGTCACCTTGTAGACGTAGTACGTGTCCTGGGTCTCCACCACCACGGGGTCGCCGGGGGTGAGCCTGTTGATGTAACGGAAGGGCTCCCCATGGGTGTTGCGGTGTGCCGCGAGCCCGAAGTTACCGGTCCTGGCGTCCGGCATCGCCGTCTTCAGCGGCGCCTCGCCGTAGTGCCCGACCATGCCCTTGTCGAGGACCTTGGTGGTACTGACGCCCTCCGCGATCGGCGCCACCACGTCCAGCTTGGGTATGTGCAGGATGGCGAAGCCCTGTCCGGGCGCGAAGACCCCCGGATTGCGCTTGCCGTTCGCCCAGTCGTCCTGGAGGTGATGGGCCTCGCTGCCGGCCTGCGCGTGCGCGCGGACGTTGGTCCACCACAGCTGGTAGGTGACGAACAGCAGCATCAGCACACCGGTGGTGATGAACACCTCGCCGATCGCGCGGCTCGCGATCACGCCGGGCCCCGGCTTGGCCAGCCGCGCCCGCCGCCGGGCCTCGACGCGGGTCAGCGGCCGGTCCGGATCGTCCTCGGCCCAGGCCGGGGGTCCCCGGCCGCGGGCGCACCGGAGACCGTACGCGCGGCCACCGGGTCCTGCCGGCCGCCACGGCGCCCGCCGCGCCGCTTGGCGGCCTTTCTGCGGGCCGCACGGCCGCCGGGGGCGGGGACGGGGCCGGAGGGGTCCGCCGGGGCTCCAGAGGCCCCTGCGGGCCCCGCGGACGACGGATCGGCGACCCGCAGGGCCATCGTCTCCGCGTCGGAGGGAGGTTCGCAGGGCGCACCGCCGGGGGACGCGTGCGGTTCCCCGCCGCCGTACACGTCCTCGCGCTCGGGGCGCAGGGCGGTCACGCCGTGGCCCTGCCCACCACCGGGGCGAGCCCCGCCGACCTCGCCACGGCACCCTGGTCGCCGCACTCCGCCAGCCAGTTGGCCAGCATCCGGTGCCCGTGCTCGGTCAGCACCGACTCCGGGTGGAACTGCACACCCTCGACGGGCAGCTCACGGTGGCGCAGGCCCATGATGATGCCGTCGTGCGTACGGGCCGTGACCTCCAGCTCGGCCGGGACCGTCGCGGGCTCGGCGGCCAGGGAGTGGTAGCGGGTCGCGATGAAGGGGGAGGGCAGCCCGGCGAAAACGCCCTTGCCCCGGTGCTCGACCGGGGAGGTCTTGCCGTGCAGCAGCTCGGGCGCCCGGTCCACCACGCCGCCGTACGCCACCTGCATCGACTGCATGCCCAGGCACACGCCGAAGACCGGCACCCCGGTGGCCGCGCAGTGCCGGACCATGTCCACGCAGACGCCGGCCTGCTCGGGGGCGCCGGGCCCGGGGGAGAGCAGGACGCCGTCGAAGCCGTCCTGCGCGTGGGCGGTCGACACCTCGTCGTTGCGCAGCACCTCGCACTCGGCGCCCAGCTGGTACAGGTACTGGACGAGGTTGAAGACGAAGCTGTCGTAGTTGTCCACGACGAGAATGCGCGCGCTCACTGGTTGTCCACCGTCACATCGTTGAAGGGCAGCAGCGGCTCGGCCCACGGGAAGACGTACTGGAACAGGACGTAGACCACCGCCAGGACCAGGACGACGGAGACCAGCAACTTCACCCACACGTTTCCCGGCAGATGCCGCCAGAACCAGCCGTACATGCCGTCCTTGCCGTCCCTTCCGTATCCCTACGGCACCAGACACACGCCGTACGTCACCAGACTAGCGGCGCAGCGCGTCCGGTTCGCCTGACTCCACGGGCCGGGTGGAGTCCAGATGCGCCCAGACGATCAGCCGGTGACTGTGGCCCCACTCGGGATCGCACGTGGTCAGGGTCAGATAGCGGCCCGGACGCGGGTAACCGGACTTCTCTGGCACAGGGTCGATGACGCCGATGTCCGTCGGGACGGTTTTGTAGGGCCCTTTGTCGATCCGATACGTGAACCAGGTGGTCCCGTCGGTGAGCACCACCGCGTCCCCGGGCCGCAGCCGGGGGAAGTCCTTGAGCGGATCGCCGTACGTGCGCCGGTGCCCGGCCACCGCGAAATTGCCCACCTGGCCGAGCCGGGCGGTGCCGCCGTAGTGCGCGAGCCCCTTCGCGAGCACGTCCCGGCCGGTGCCTTCGAGGACGGGCTTGTTCCACGTGGAACCGAGCCGGGGGATGTACATGATCGCGAAGGGCCTGCCGTAGTGGTACGGCGCCGGGGGCGGGGGCGCGGCGGCGGGGTCCGCCGGAGCCGCGGTGGCCGTCGCGGCCGGCACGCTGCCCGTCGACCACTGCCGGTGCAGCTGGTCGATCTGGTCGTCCATGGCGCCGTCGGCGCGTACGCCGGTCCAGAAGAGGACGTAGGCGACGAAGAGCACGATCAGGGTGCCCGCGGTGACGCACAGCTCGCTGAGGGTCCTCACGATCAGGCGCACCGGCGGCTCCTGGGCGGGCGGCTACTGCACGGGCTTCGCGTAGTGCAGGTCCACTGTGCCGGAGTAACCCGGAAGAGTCACCGTGCCGTCGTCGGTGACTTTCCAGCCGAGGCCGTAGACGTTGACGTAGACCATGTAGGTCTGGATCGCCTTGCTGTCCGCGAGCGACTGCTGGAGCCGCCCCGGGTCCCCGATCGCCGTGATCTTGTACGGCGGTGAGTAGACGCGCCCCTGGAGGATCAGCGTGTTGCCGACGCAGCGGACCGCGCTGGTGGAGATCAGCCGCTGGTCCATGACCTTGATGCCCTTGGCGCCGCCCTGCCACAGGGCGTTCACCACGGCCTGGAGGTCCTGCTGGTGGATGACCAGGTAGTCGGGCTGCGGCGGGGGGTAGCCGGGGAGCTTGGCGGTGGCGTTGGGCGGGGCGTCGTTCAGGGTGACGGTGACCGCCTTGCCGGTGAGCTCCTGGGTGCCCGCGCTCTTCTCCAGGCCGGTCAGCCGCCGGTCCTGGGCCTTGGTGCTGCCGCCGTCGCTCTTCGCCAGGGACTCCACGCCGTCGCGCAGGGAGGCGTTGGACTCGTCCAGGTCCTTGTTCTTGCGGCTGCGCTGCTGGATCAGGTCGGACAGCTTCAGCAGGGAGCCGTCCTGGCGGATGTCGGTGCCCTTGGCCGTGTCGAAGCTGGTGAAGAAGATCAGGCCGGCGAGCGCGAAGACGGCCGCGGTGAGCATCCGCACCGGGCGCACCCGCGGACCGCGACGGGAGCCGGAACCCATTGCTCCCGTACCGGGGGAGTCGGCAGAATTGCTCAACGTACCCTTGCTCTCCTTCGGCGCCACGGAAGCACTACGCTAACGGACGCCCGGGGGAGCACACAGAGTCGTCATGTTGGCCACTTGTACGCTGCCCGAGCCCGACCAGTTACCTGCGCGGCCACGCAGCGCATCGACAGGAGAGACCCTCGTGCCGAAGTCACGTATCCGCAAGAAGGCCGACTTCACGCCGCCGCCGGCGAAGCAGGCCGCGGCGATCAAGCTGAACAACCACGGCTGGGTCGCGCCGGTCATGCTGGCCATGTTCGTCATCGGCCTGGCCTGGATCGTCGTCTTCTATGTGACCGACGGCTCGCTGCCCATCGACGCGCTGGACAACTGGAACATCGTGGTCGGCTTCGGCTTCATCGCCGCCGGTTTTGGTGTCTCCACGCAGTGGAAGTGACGCGGCTCCCCTGAGTTATCCACAGGACCGAGGATTTCCACAGCACCCTGGGGAAAAGACTACGATCTGTGGATAACTCATCGGGCGTTGACGCCAGTACGACTGCCGTACCGGTGGTCACACACCCGTTCGCACCCAGGGCGACCTGCGAAAACACATCCGAGCGGTAACAGGCCCAGCTGATACCGCACCGTGTGCACAAGATCCGGCACCCGCTGTGGACAACGGTTCGGTATCAAGTGAGCTGGCCCGTCCTGACCAGGGTGAGAACCGCCACCACCACGAGCACCAGCGCACAGGTGCCGTACTGGATGAGCGCCCGGTGACGGCGCGGGGCGTGCACCATGGCGTAGCCGGTGACGACGCCCGCGACCAGGCCGCCGACGTGCGCCTGCCAGGCGATGTTGAAGCCCGGGGTGAAGGTGATGATGAGGTTGATCACCAGCAGGGCGAACAGCGGCCGCATGTCGTAGTTGAGCCGCCGCATCAGCACACCGGTGGCGCCGAAGAGGCCGAAGATCGCTCCGGAGGCGCCGAGCGAGGGCGCGTTCGGGGCGGCGAGCAGATAGGTGAGCGCGCTGCCCGCGAGACCGGAGACGGCGTACAGGGCGAGATAGCGGGCGCGGCCGAGCGCCGCCTCCAGGGGACCGCCGATCCACCACAGGCTGAGCATGTTGAACAGCAGATGCGTGAACCCGGCATGCAGGAACATCGCGGTCAGCAGCCGGTAGTACTGCCCCTGGGCGATGCCCTGCACCCCGGGGATCAGGGGCGTGTACGCCTGCCCGATCACCTCGAAGCGCTGGGTGAAGCTCTCGCCGACGGCCAGCTGCACCAGGAACAGGGCGATGTTGATCCCGATCAGCACCTTGGTGACCAGCCGGGGATCGGCCGTCATGGTGCCGCCGGCCATGGTGCGCGGGCGGGCCGCGGCCATGGTGCGTCCGGCGCCCCCGCCGCCCGGTGCGTGCGGGTGGGCGGGTCCACCCCCGTGGACGCACTCGGGGCACTGGAAGCCGACGGAGGCGCTGACCATGCACGCGGGGCAGATGGGGCGCTCACAGCGGGTGCAGCGCACCCCGGTCTCACGGTCCGGGTGCCGGTAGCACACGGGCACGCTCCGGGCGTCCGGCGCGCTGCTTGCGACGTGGTCCATGATCCCCTCGCTCTTTCTGGCACTCCCCCGGCACATACCCCGCCCCGCCCATCCTTACGGACGAGCGGGGCGTTTGGTTCCCCGTGGGGCGTCGTGTCAGCCCTCGCGGGTCTCGACGACGACCGACTCGATCACGACGTCCTGGGCCGGACGGTCGTTGCGACCGGTCTTCACGGCCGCGATCTCGTCCACGATCTTCTGGCCGGCCGGGTCGGTGACCTCGCCGAAGATGGTGTGCTTGCCGGTCAGCCAGGTGGTCGGCGCGACGGTGATGAAGAACTGCGAGCCGTTGGTGCCCGGACCGGCGTTGGCCATGGCCAGCAGGTAGGGCTTGTTGAAGGACAGGTCGGGGTGGAACTCGTCCTCGAACTTGTAACCCGGGCCGCCGATGCCGGAGCCCAGCGGGTCGCCGCCCTGGATCATGAAGCCGCTGATGACACGGTGGAAGATCGTGCCGTCGTACAGCGGGTCGTTGCTCTTCTTGCCGGACCCGGGGTGGGTCCACTCGCGCTCGCCCTTGGCCAGCTCGACAAAGTTCCTGACCGTCTTCGGCGCGTGGTTCGGGAACAGCCGGACCTCGATGTCGCCGTGGTTGGTCTTCAGGGTGGCGTAAAGCTGCTCAGCCACGATCTGCCTTCCGTCGTCCTATGTCGTCTTCCTGCGACCTCCGATCCTCGCATGGGTGGCCCCGCTCGGCGCCAGTCGGCCAACCGAAGGAGTTCGCGGCACCCAAATGCCCGTCCGCGCGCGCCGCGAGGACGGTCGGCAGGCATGATCCGTAAAAGGGTGGAAAGTCGAAATCCGTACGCCACCGAGGAGGAGGAAACCCGTGACCCGCATTGACAGCGTGCGCGCCGCGACCGGATCGGCGAAGGACAGCGTGCTGCACGCCGCGGAAGTGGTGGCGCCCTACGCCGACACGGCCAAGGAGCGTGCCGCCTTCTACGCGCAGGAGGCACGCGTACGGCTCGCGCCCGTGGTGTCGCAGGCCGCAGAGCAGGCCCGCGAGCAGTACCACGCCCAGCTGGCCCCGCGCCTGGAACAGGCCCGCCGCACCTATGTCCCGCCGAAGGTGGACCTCGCCGCACACGAGGCCGCCTGCCGCACCCGCAAGGCCGCCCGGCAGGCGGCCGACTACTCGCGCCCCCGGATCGAGCACGCGGTGGCCGTCGCCGGACCGGTGGCGGACGAGGCCGCGGCCCGGGGCGCGGCTGCCGTGGCCGCGCTGCGCGGCCAGGTCTCCGCGCGGGACATCCAGAAGCTCGCCCGGCGCAACGCGCGCCGGGGCCGGGCCGGCCGGGCCGCGAAGATGGTGGCGCTGGCGGCCGTGGTGGCGGGCGGCGCCTTCGCGGCATGGAAGTGGTGGGAGCGCCAGGCCAACCCCGAGTGGCTGGTGGAGCCGCCGGCCGCGACGGAGGTCCCCGAGCCGGGCGGCCTCGGTCCGGTGGACGGCAGCGACGAGGACCAGCCCTGATCATTCACCCGGGAACGGGCTCCCTTCCGGCGAAGGGGGCCCGTTTCACGTGAAACGTCCGTCGCCGCGGGTCGGTCGACGCCGCGGCCGGCCGGTCAGTCGATGCGCTGGCGGTCACGCAGCCGTACTCCTGGTCCGTGGACTCGCCCTTACCGGGCGCGCTCGATGTGCGACCTGGTCAGGGCGAACAGGATCAGCAGGTCCAGGGCCATGACGGGGATCGCCCACGCCGGGTAGTACGGCACGAACATGAACTGGGTGATCAGGCTGACGCCCGCCGCCACCACGCCGAGCCCGCGGCCCCAGCTCATGCCCGCGAGCAGACCGAAGCCCGCGACGACGAGCACCATGCCGATGACGAGGTGGATGACGCCCCAGGGCGTCAGGCCGAAGTTGTAGGCGTATCCGGTCGACGTGGTGAACAGCCTGTCGTTCGCGATGCCCGCCGCGCCCATGAGGATGCTGAGCGGCCCGCTGAGCATCAGCATGATCCCGGCTGCCAGGGAAGCGCTGTCGGCCGTACGACCGGCACCGGGCTCCCCGTGCCCGTGCTGCGTCTTGTCGGATGCCATCGCCATGGGCGCCGCCTTCCTGTACGGAACGGCCGGCGACGCACAGCGGCCGTGCGGAGCCAGCCACGCTCTC
Organism: Streptomyces sp. SUK 48; assembly: GCF_009650765.1. NCBI lineage: Bacteria > Bacillati > Actinomycetota > Actinomycetes > Kitasatosporales > Streptomycetaceae > Streptomyces > Streptomyces sp. SUK 48. Next base: position 4,175,913 of record NZ_CP045740.1, read on the forward strand.
CCTGACAGGATCACCGCAATCCGCCCGCCCTGCGACCGGGGAGGGGGCCCCGCCCGACGGCGACCGCGACCGGGGCGGCGAGGCGAGGACACGCCGGTCGGGCGCGAGCGCCCCGGCCGAGGTGCCGCCGCTGGTGCCGGCGCCGATTCGGAGGGAGCCGGCGCGCCGCCCCCGGCGGCCGGTGTTCCGGGCCGGTGCGGCGGCACGCACGGACAGGGCGGCGAGAACGGCCGGGCGGAAAGCGGCGAACAGGGCCGCCAGCAGCGCCGTCAGCACGGCACCGACGCGGCCCCGCGGTCGTGCTCTCATCGCATCCGAAGAAAATCTCACGACCCCTTGCTAAGGGATGGCGCGCGTCTCCCCGCGGCCGACACCCCGTGCCACCCCCGCCGAGCCCCCCGGTCGGCGGAACCCGGCGGGCGCGGACCGGTCAGTTCCGGTACCGTGCGCGGCCCACGGCGGCGGCCACGGTCAGCGGGACGCTGAGGAGCGCGGCCGTCAGGAACATGCCCTGGTAGGCGTGGCGTTCCGCGGCCCCGGCGGCGAGGGCGCTGGCCAGGGCGCTGCCGACGTAGAGGGCCACGCCGAACATCGCGACGCCGGTGGCCCGGGCGGCCGGGGACAGGGCGGTGGCCCAGGACTGGATCGTGGAGTGCATGAAGGACCAGCCGCCGCCGAGCAGCAGCGCGCAGCCCACCAGCGCCGGCACCGACAGGCTGGCCGCGGCCAGGCCGAACGCCACCGCCATCTGCGCCCCGCCGACCACGATCAGCCGCACCGGCGTCCAGCGCCCCACCAGCCGCTTGACCATCTGCGCCGCCGACATCGACCCCACGCCGTACAGCGCGGACACCGCCCCGGCCAGCGTCGCCGAGGCGCCCCGGGCCTCCAGCGCGGGCGCGATGTACGTCAGGAAGCCCAGCAGGACGGCCCCTTCGAGCATCGCGACGGCCATGACGTACCACTGCCAGCGGGAGCTCAGCACCACCTTGAACGGGGCGAGCAGCGCGCCGGGCGCCGCGCGCGGCGGTTCCGGCAGCCGGCGCAGGGCGACGACCAGGTAGACGGCGATCACACCGGGGAGGGCGAAGACCAGCCGCCAGCCGACGTAGTGCGCGAGCGCCCCGGCGACGACGGTGGCCACGGCGGTGCCCAGCGCGAACGCGGTCATCAGCTCGCTCAGCGGGCGCTGGCGGACCGCGGCGGGCACGGTGTCCCCGACGTACGTGATGGACGCGGCGATGGACGCGGCGAAGCACGCGCCGGCCGCGACGCGCGCCACGATCAGCACCGTCGCGTCGGGCGCGAGCACCGACCCGAACGCGGCGACGGCGGCCCCGACCAGCGAGATCCGCATGACCCGCACCCGGCCCAGCCGGTCGCTCGCCAGGCCCCAGACCGGCTGCATCAGGCCGTAGGCGAGGAAGTAGCCGCTGGCCGCGAGCATCGCCGTGGTCAGCGGGACACCGAGCCGGTTGCCGATGAGCAGCAGCATCGGGGTGATGCAGAAGCGGTCGAAGTTGCTGACGAAGCCGGCCGTGCGCAGCAGGCGTAACGAGGCAGCGGGTATCGCCCGCGCGGCCGGGTCGCCATCGGCGCCGGGCGCGGGGCGCGTGGGGGTGCGGGGTGAATCGGCGGTCTCCATGGGGCTCCTTGTGCCGTGCCCGCCGGTGTGGTCGGGCACGATCCAGCTCACCACCGCGGCCGGCCGGGACGACGCCGTAGCCGATTACCCTTGCTCACAGCCTGGGAGCGGCGCGGGGAGGTGCGGGGGCGTGCACGGCAGCGGACCCGAGGGACCACGCCGGGAACTGGGCGCTTTCCTGCGCTCCCGCCGTGAGCGGCTGAAGCCCGCCGAGGTGGGGCTGCCCGGCTCGCCGCGGCGCCGTACGCCGGGGCTGCGGCGCGAGGAGGTCGCCGCGCTGGCCGGGGTCAGCCGGTCCTGGTACGCGTGGCTGGAGCAGGGCCGGGTCCGCACCTCGGAGCAGGTGCTGCGGTCCGTGGCCCGGGCGCTGCGGCTGAACGCGGACGAGACCGCGCACGTGCTGTCGTTCGTGGAGCACCCGGGGCCGGCCGAGCGGCCGCCCGGATGGGTGTCGCGGAACCTGCTGTCGCTGGTGGAGTCGCTGGCGCCGAACCCGGCCGCGGTGCTCGACCCGCACTGGGACCTGCTGGCCTGGAACGCGGGGTACACGGCGCTGCTCACCGATCTGGCGCGGCTGGCGCCCAAGCAGCGCAATCTGCTGTGGCTGGTGTTCCGCTGGCCGCCGAGCCGACAGCTGCTGGCCAGTTGGGAGCAGGAGGCGCGCAGTCTGCTCGGCCAGTTCCGGGCGAAGGCCGCCCGGCACCCGGAGGACGCCCGGTACGCGGAGATCACCGAGGAGCTGCTGGCCGATCCGGACGCGGCCCGCTGGTACGGCCGCCGGGAGACCTCGGCGTTCCACCCCGCCGTACGCCATTTCCGGCACCCGGAGGCCGGGGACCTCCGGCTGCGGTACGTGAAGCTCGCCGCGGTGGACGAGCCGGGCCACCACCTGCTGGCCTATCTGCCGGACGACCGGGCGACGCAGGACGCGCTGAAGACGCTCACCGGGTGAACCGGCGCCGCTCACCGTCCCCGGCGCACCGCGCGGGGCGGCGGGGACGGTGAGCGGGCGGGCGCGCAGGGTCAGGACGTGCCCCGCGTCAGGATGTGCGCATCGCCCTGGTCAGGACGTGAGCACCGCCTTCATCACCGATCCGTCGGCGACCGCGGCGAGTGCGTCGGCGTGGCGCTCCAGCGGGAACGGCGTCACCAGGCTCGCCAGGTCGAACCGGGCGGTGAGGGTCGGCAACAGGCGGACGTACTCGACGAGATGGGCGCCGGTGAACGCCCAGGAGCCGACGACGTCGAGCTGCCGGTGGACGATCTGGTGCGGGTTGATCAGGGTGTCTCCCGCGTCGGTGTACTGGCCGATGACCAGGTAACTGCCGCCCCGGCGGGCCAGGGTGAGGCCCTGTCCGACGGCGGCCGGGACGCCCGCACACTCGATCACCAGGTCGGCACCGTCCCCGCCGACCGCGGCCCGGGCCGCCCGCAGGACCTCGGCGGGGTCGGCGGCGCCGGCGATGTCCAGATGGACGTCGCCGATGCCGGCCGCGGCGGCCCGTTCCAGCCGGGCGGCCGGGCCGCCGACGATCACGACCCTGGCGGCACCGGCCAGTTGCGCGAACGCGGCCGCCGCCAGCCCGACCGGGCCGCTGCCCTGCACCACCACGGTCTCGCCCAGCCGCACCGGCCGCCGCTCGTACAGCGCGTGCGCCACGGTGGGCCCGGCGCAGGCCAGCGACATCGCGGCGAGCGGGTCGGTGCCGTCCGGGACCTTGATCACGGTGGTGCCGGGTTGCAGCACGATGTGGTCGGCCCACGCCCCGGAGAGTTCCGGGCCGTCGGCGAGGGCCCGGTTGACGCCGTAGGTGCGGCGCCGCTCGCACAGGGTCGGCTCGCGGTGCAGCCGGCAGGGCGGGCAGACTCCGCAGGCGATGGAGGAGGCCCACATCACCGTGTCGCCCGCCGTGAGCGGTGCCCCGGTGGCGTCCTGGTGGCTGCCCTCGCCCAGCTCCCGTACGACGCCGAGCCCTTCGTGGCCGAGGACGAGCGGGACGGGGATGTCCAGGTGGCCCTCGCGCAGATGCAGGTCCGTGCCGCACACACCGCCGTATCCGCAGGCGACGACCATGCCGCCGGCGGGCGCCGCGGGCAGCGGGAACTCCCGCAGCCGCAGCGGCTCCCCGAACTCCTCCAGGACGACCGCGCGTCCGGTGCGCCCGCTCATGCCGTCACCCCGCTCAGGGTCCGGGAGAACGGGGCGGCCAGCGGACGCAGCGGCTCGGTGTCGCGGCACACCACGTAGTCCGGGCGGGGCTCGCCGGTGGGCCGCGGCGGGTTGGCGGTGTCGTTGTAGGTGACGATCAGCAGCCGGCGGGCGTACGGCGACATGTTGGGCGACGAACCGTGCACGATCTCCGGGGAGAACAGCACCACGGAACCGGCCGGCCCCTTGGGGCTGGTCATGCCGTGCCGGTCGACGTGCTCGGCGAGCTGGCGCGGCGACAGCGAGATGTCGTCGGGGTCGAGGTGCTGTTCGGAGCGGGTGGCGGCGGAGCGGCCCTCGTGGACGAGCCCCTCGCGGTGCGAGCCGGGCAGGAAGATGACCGGGCCGTTGAACTCGTTCACGTCGTCGAGGAAGACACCGATGTTGACCTGGCGCGGAGCGGGCAGGTTGTCGGCGAGCCGCCAGGCGAGGAAGTCCTGGTGCCAGGCCCACTTGTCGCCGCCGAACGCCGGCTTGGCGTTGATCTTGAACTGGTAGACGTAGACGTCCTCGGTGAGCAGCTGCCGGACGGGCTCCAGCAGGCGCGGGTCGCGGATCAGACCGGCGTACTCCGGCTGCCGCTGGTGCGAGGAGTACACCGCACGCACCTCCGTGCCGCCGTCCTCGGTCACCACCTGCGGACCGGGCGTGCGCGCGTCGCGCTCGAAGGCGGCGCGCAGCGACTCCACCTCCTGCGGTGCGAGGAGCGAGTCGAGCAGCAGGAATCCCTGCTCGTGGTACTGGTCGGCCTGTTGCTGGGTCAGTCGCATGCGCGTCTTCTCCTGAGAGGTGCGGGAAGAGGTGGGGGATCCGCCGGCCGGGCCGGGCGGGGGGTCAGCCCATGAAGTGGCCTCCGTCGACGACCAGTTGCTGTCCGGTGACGTAGCCGCTGCGCGCGGTCACCAGGAATTCGAGGGCGTCGGCCATGTCCTCGGCCGTGCCGAGCCGGCCACCGGGGATGGCGTCCAGGACGTCGGTCAGCCGCTCCGGGTCGTCGAGGCGGTAGCGCTCGGTGACCTCTTCGGTGTCGGTGAATCCGGGCAGCAGGGCGTTCACCCGGATCTGCGGGGCGAGTTCGAGGGCCAGGCACTTGGTGAGCTGGAGCAGGCCCGCCTTGCTCGCGCAGTAGTTGGCGCCGTTGCGGCGGGGCCGGATCGCCGTGGTGGAGGCGACGTTGACGATGCTGCCGCCGCCCGCCCGGACCATTGCGGGCGCCAGCGCCCTGGTGAGGTGGAAGGGGCCGGAGAGGTTGGTGGCCAGCACCGTGTCCCAGTCCTCGTCGGTCATCGCGGAGAACGGCCGGTCGCGGTTCACCCCGGCGTTGTTGACCAGCACGGACGGGGCGCCGTACGTGCCGGTGATCCGGTCGCAGACGGTCCGGATCTCCGCGGGCCGGGCGAGGTCGCAGCGCAGCGGCTCGATCCGGCCCTCGCCCGCCTTCGCGATGTCCTGTGCCGCGGCCTCGTCGCCCCGGTAGAGGGCGATCACCCGGTGGCCGAGGGCCGCGAGGCGCAGGCTCAGCGTCCGTCCGATGCCGCGGGTGCCGCCGCTCACCACGGAGACCGTCATGGTGTCCCCTTCGCGGGGCGTGCGCCGGCCATCAGCCGGCGACGAGGTCGCCGCGCTTGAGGCCCGAGCCCTCGGGCACCTCGGCCGGGTCGCCGCCCACACCGGAGATGCCGTTGTGCTCGTCGACGAAGACGACGTGGGGGACGAAGGAGGCGGCCTCGGCGTCCGTCATGGAGGCGTAGGCGATGAGGATGACGAGGTCGCCGGGGCTGATGAGCCGGGCGGCGGCGCCGTTGATCCCGATGACGCCGGAGCCGGCCGGGCCCTCGATGACGTACGTGGACAGCCGGGCGCCGTTGTCGATGTCGACGATGTCGACCTTCTCGCCCGGCATCAGGTCGGCGGCCCTCATCAGGTCGGCGTCGACGGTCACCGAGCCGACGTAGTGCAGGTCGGCCTGGGTGACGGTGGCACGGTGGATCTTCGACTTCATCAGGGTGCGGTACATGCTGATTCCTCACATGGGGGGTGGGGTGGGCGCGGCCGCGGACGGGCCGGCCGGTGGCGCGGGTTCTGGTCAGGCCGGCCAGGTGGCGTAGCGGCGCCTGCCGTACAGCAGCGGCGCCGCTTCGGCGGCCGGAGCGTGGGTCTGGATGTCCAGCACCTCGCCGATCACGATGGTGTGGTCGCCGGCCGGGACGAGCCGGGCGACGCGGCACTCGGCGGTGGCGTGCGCGTCCTCGGTCAGTGCCGGCAGGCCGGTGGCGGGCGCCGGCCGCCACGGGACGGTGCGGAACCGGTCGGCGGCCGGTCCGGCGAACGCCTCGGCGGCGCGCCGCCCGCTGCCGTGCAGGAGGTTGACGGTGAAGGCACCGCGCGCGGTGAGGACCGGCAGCGTGCTCCCGCCGTTGGCCGCGCAGACCAGCAGTTGCGGCGGGTCGAGGGAGAGCGAGCACAGGGCGGTGCAGGTGAAGCCGTACGGCGTGCCCTGCGCGTCGGCGGTGGTGATGACGGCGACGCCGCTGGGGTGGGAGCCCATCAGGGCCCGGAAGGCGTCCTGGGTGACGGCACGGTCGGTGACGGCGCGGTCGTCCTGGACGGGGGTCACCATGCGAACGCCCGGGCGTCGTAGAGGTTGACGCCGACCGCGGCCTTGCCCAGGTATTCCAGGCATTCCTGCGGCTTGGCCGGCATCACGTGGGCGAACTGGGCCTCGCGGATCAGCCGTTCCAGCGGATGGCTGCGGCTGACGGCGGCCGAGCCGCACAGCCTGAGCGCGTCCTGGGCGAGCCGCGGACCGACCTCGCCGACCACGTACTTGGCGGCGTGCACCATGGCATTGGCCTCCAGGCTGCCGCGCTCGGCGGTGACGAGGTCACCGGCCTCGTGCACCAGGGCGCGGGCGGCCCGCAGCCGGGCGGACATCCGGCCCAGCTCCTGCTGGACGACGGGCGAGTCGGCGCGGGCGGGGGAGGCGGTGACATGGTCGACGGTGTGCCGGAAGAGGGCCTCGGCGATCCCGAGGTAGGCACCGGTGTAGCCGGCGATCATCCAGTGCGGTTCGCGCACGACCTTGAACAGGGACATGCCCTCGACGCCGAGGTAGAGGCGGGAGCGGGGCACCCGGACCTCGTCCAGTGTCATCGGGGCGGTGCTGGTGCCGTACATCGCCGACATGTGGTGCGCGGTGCCGAAGCCGACGCCCGGGTCGTCGGCGGCGACGACGAAGTGCGATGCCTCGCCGGTCTCCTCGTCGCCGTTGTCGGCCGCCGCCGCGACGACGTAGTAGTCGGCGGCGCCGGCCAGCGACACGAAGTGCTTGGTGCCGTTGAGGATGTAGTGCGTGCCGTCGTCGGACAGCCGGTAGCGGGTCCGCATCCCGCGGAGCTTGGCGCCGCGGCCGGCCTCGGAGGTGGCGGAGGCGAACAGCTTGCGGCCGCCTACGACCTCGTCCAGCATCCAGGCGCGGAACGTCTCGGCGGCCGGGGGCAGCCGGGTGCCCGCGGCGTCGGCGAGCGCGCCGATGACGACGTGGTGCATGTTGAGGCCGAGGGCGGCGGCGCCGTGGTGCGCGCCGAGTTCGGCCAGCACCCGCCAGTAGTCGCCGAAGCCCAGGCCGGCGCCGCCCGCTTCGCGCGGCACGAGCAGGGCGAGCAGTCCGGACTCGCGCAGGACGCGGTACGCCTCGTGGCCGTTGTCGTGGCCGGCGTCGGTGCCGGCCGCGAGCGGGGCGATCCGCTCACCGGTGCTTGCCGCGAGTTTGAGCAGGCTGTCGAGTGGGGCGGAGGTCGGGGTGGGGGTCGTCATCGAAGTCCTTCGGGTCGGTGGTCGGCCTGTCGGTTCGCGGCCTGTCGGGTCTCGGTCGGCCGGTTCGCGGCCTGTCCGGTCTTGGCCGGCCGGGTCTCGGCCTGTCCGGTCTCGGTCGGCCGGGTCTCCACCGGTCAGTTCTCGACCGGCAGACCGAGTTGCCGTGCCACGCCCACCCGCAGCAGGTCGTTCGGACCCGCGTAGGTGAGGGCCGCCATGGGGCCGGCCAGGTCGGCGGCGAGGTCGAAACCGGGGAGGAAGGCGCGGACGCCGGACAGCGCGGTGGCGTGCTCGGTCATCCGTACGTAGTCCTCGGAGACGGAGATCTTGGTGAGGGCCGCCTCGGTCGCCAGCTGCCGGGCGGGGACACCGGCATCGAGCCGGGCGGCCATCGCGTAGAGCTGGAGACGGGAGCGGTGCAGCGCCATGGCCATGTCGCTGATCCGGGCGGCGACCTGATGGCTCGCCCCCATCCGGCGGCCGAAGTGCTCGCGGCCGGCGGCCCAGTCGGCGGTGCGGGCCAGCAGGCGCTGCATCGGGCCGAGGGCGTAGCCGAGGATGACCGAGCGCTCCCAGGCGGTGGTGGAGGCCATCACCGCGAGGCCGGAGCCCTCCTCGCCGAGCAGCGCGCCGCCCGGCAACCGGACGTTTTCGAAGAGGAGTTCACCCATCGGCACGGTGGGCAGCGCGGTCTTGGCGAAGGTCTCGCCCCGGCGGATCCCCGGCAGGTCGAGCGGAAAGAGGAACGCGGACAGTGCGAACGGCGAGCGTCCCTCGGTGGTGCGGGCGAAGACGATCGCCCAGTCGGCCACCGGGGCGGCGGTGATGAACGTCTTGGCGCCGTCCAGCACGAAGCCGTCGCCCTCGCGCCGGGCCCGGGTGCCCATGGAGAACGGGTCGCTGCCGCCGCCGCGTTCGGTCAGCGCGTGGCAGAGCAGCTTCCCGCCCTCCTGGACGTCGGCGACCGGGCGCCAGGCGTCCGCGCCGAGGGCGTCCCGCAGCGGGAACTGCATCCCGAAGACCTGCGAGGCCAGCGCGTAGACCAGCCCCGGATCGGCACCGGCGAGACCGATGCCCTCGATCATGGCGAGCGAGCGGGTGACCGGGCCCGGAGCCGCCGTCCCGGGCGCGGCGAGCCGCAGCACACCGAGGTCGGCCATGGCCTGCCACTGGGTGGTGAAGTCCTCGTCCGCGATCCGCTCGACCACCGGCAGGGCGAGGTCGCGGCAGCTGTCGACGAGCCGTTCGGTCTCCGGCGCCCCGGTGCGCAGCGCCGCGAGGGCCGCCGCACTCACTTGCGGTCCTCGCCGGAGAGGTTCTCGATGGCCGCCCACAGGGCCTTGGGACTGCGGAAGTTGGCCGCCACGATCGCGGTGTCGGGCAGCACGATGCCGGCTTCCTTGTGCAGCGCGGTGACGATCTCCATGATCGCCAGCGAGTCCACGAGCCCCATCTCCAGCAGCGGGGTGTCGGCGTCGAGGGACCGGGCGTCCTGGCCGCGTCCCCAGGTGATGCGGCTGCCGATGAGGGTGCAGAGTTCGTCGACGCTGTTCATGCGGTGATCTCCTCCAGGAGTGCGGGGGCGGCGGTGTGGCCGGCGGCGCCGAGGGCGCGGCGGTCGACCTTGCCGCTGCTGGTGGTGGGCAGGGCGGTGAGCGGGACGACCCGGTCGGGGAGCATCCGCTTGGGCAGTACGTCGCGCAGGGCGGACAGGACCTCCCGCTCGGTCGCGTCGGTCTGCGCGTAGGCCCAGATCTGGCCCGAGTGGGGGTCTTCCTTGGCGACGACCGCGGCGGTGGTCACGTGCGGCAGCTCCAGGACGGCGTTCTCGACGTCCATCAGGTCGATGCGGTGGCCCCGCCGCTTGACCTGGTTGTCGCGCCGTCCGCGCAGGAAGACCACGCCGTCGGAGGTGACCCGGCCGATGTCGCCGCTGGGGTAGGCCCGGCGGGCCACGCCGTCCCGGCAGGTGACGGTGACGGTGGGGTCGTCGGGCGCGCCGCCGCGCAGATACCCCTGAAAGACGACCGGCCCGGCGATGTGGATCTCACCCTCCCCGTCGGTGGGCCGGCCCGCCGGGTCGAGCACCTCGATGTGCACACCGTCGATGCCGCGCCCGATGGGCAGTTCGCGGTCCGCGGTCCAGTCGGCCGGCACCCGGTGGTAGGTGCAGGCGTTGGTCTCGGTGGGCCCGTACAGGTTGTAGAAGGGCACGCCGTCCAGCAGCCGCAGATACCTTTCCAGCAGGTCGGGGGCGAACGCCTCGCCGCCGAAGGCCGCGATCCGCAGCTCGGGCGGCGGGGCGTCGGCGATGCCGCCCTGCTGAAGCATGTTGTGGTACAGGGACGGCACCGCCATGAAGGCCGTGATGCGCTGCTCGGTGAGCCAGCCGACGACGTCGCGCGGGAAGGCGCGCAGCACGTCCGGCATCAGGACCGTGCAGGCCCCCGCGGCGGCGGCGCTGAACAGGTCGAAGGTCGTCAGGTCGAAGGTGAGGGCGGCCTGCGAGCCGATCCTGTCCTCGGGGGTGAGGCCGAACTCCCCGGCGGCCCACAGCGCGTAGTGCGCGACGTTCTCGTGCGACAGCAGCACGCCCTTGGGCCAGCCGGTGCTGCCCGAGGTGAAGAGGATGTAGCCGCCGGCATCGGTGGGCGGGGGCAGCGGCGCGGGCCGCTCCTGGGCGTCGAGGATCCGCAGCCCGTGCAGGCCGTGCTCGAAGGGGATCTCGGCGCCCGGCACGCCCTCGCGGGCACGGGCGGCGGCGCGGTGGGCCCCGGCCAGGGCACGATCGCAGGTCAGCAGCAGGGACAGCCCGGCGTTGCGGATCATGCGCGCGGTGCGCTCCGGCGGGTCGGCCGTGTCGAGGGGCGCGGCGACCGCGCCGGCCCGCAGCACCGCGTACAGGGCGATGACCGCGGCCGGGGTCTTGGGCGCGTACACGCCGATCCGGTCGCCGGGTGCCACGCCGGTGGCGAGCAGCCGGTGCGCCAACGCGTCGACGGCGCGGTCGAGCCGGGCGTACGACCACTGCTCGCCGGCCCCCTCCAGGGCGGTGCGGTCGGGGTGGCGGCGGGCGGAGCGGGTCAGCAGGGCGTCGAGGCGTACCGGTGTTCCCGCGGTCATCGGACGGCCTCCGCGGACCGGGCGGGCTCGGCGTGCCCGGCGTGCCCAGCGTGCTCGGCGAGGAAGCCGCGGACGGTCTCGACGACGAGGTCCGGGCACACCAGGTGGGGGTAGTGGTCGCAGCCCTCGGGCACCAGCCGCCTGAACGGGCCGCCGACCGCGCGCTCGACGGCGTCGACCTGGGCCAGCGAGCCGTACTCGTCCGCGTCGCCCTGGATCATCAGCACGGGGGCGGTGACGTCGAGGTCGTCCTCGATGGACCAGTCGCGGAAGGCGGGCGACAGCCAGACGCCGCTCCAGCGGTCGAAGACGCCCTGCGGGTCGTCGTGCACCATGGCCATCTTGCGGGCGAGCGGGCCGGCCTCGTAGGCGGCGCGGGCGTTCTCGATGCCGACGCGGTTCTCGTCCTCGAAGTACATGTGCGGGCCCATCCCGACGACCGCTTCGACCGGGTGCGCCGAGGCGTGCAGCAGGGAGATGGAGGCGCCGTCGCTGTGGCCGACCAGGACGGGACGGTGCAGGCCCAGCGCGGCCAGCAGTTCGGGCAGCACGGTCCGGGCGTGCTCGTGCATATAGCGGGGGGTGCGGGGCAGCGGGTCGGGACCGCTGCCGCCGCTGCCGTGGCGGGAGTAGACCAGGGCGCGGCGCCCGGTGGCCTCCGCCAGCAGGGCGGGAAAGCGGCCCCAGGCCGCGAGGCAGCCGAGTCCGCCGTGCAGGAAGACCAGCGGCGCGAGGTCCGGGTCGCCGTCGATGAGGACGTGTTCGAGCGGACCATTGCTCGTATCGATTACAGGCACAGCGAAAATCCTTCTCAGTGATCTACGGCAGCAGAACGAGAATTCCGTTGGAGCCCATACGGGCAGCACCGCACGACGGACCTGCCGCAGGGCAGGGAAAAGTCGATCGGCGCACCGGAATCTCGGCAGCGGAGACAATGAAGGTGATAACTGCCTGAACGGCAGTGAAAAAATGGCGCAGGGCCGGCACAGCGCATGACAGCCGACGTATCACTTAATGCCGGAATGCCCATGCGGACGTTCCACGCCACCGATGGGCAGCGCGGCAGACTGCTGTTGCAGGAAAGGCCCTCAAGGGCCGCAAAGAAGCGGATTTCGGGCCACGGACACCATACGGACAGTCCGGTCGACCACGCGTCGCTTTACTTTCTCTTGGCCGTTCCAGTGCCTGGCCGGTCCACGGCGCGCACGAACGCTCCTCGCATATCAACCCCCGTTGAAAGTTCGACTACACACCGGCGACCAGGTGACCACGCTTATCCGGCACCCGCCCGCTCGGCGACACCAAGAAGACTAGACACTGCACCCGGGGTGGAGAAATAACATTGATGCATCACCTATACACTCGAGGAATGAACATCGATCTGCGCCACCTGCGATGCTTTCTGACCGTGGCGGAGGAAGGGGGATTCACGGCTGCCGGTCGCCGTCTGCATCTCACCCAGCCCACCCTGACCCGCAACATCAGGGCACTGGAGCAATCCCTGGGTGTGAAGCTCTTCGAGCGCAGCACGCGCAGAACGGAGCTGACCGAGAAAGGGAAGACCCTCCAGGAAGCTCTCGCCCCCCTGCTGCGCCAGCTCGATTCGACGCTGCGCGATTTACAGAAGGGGGAGAAACTGCGCATAGGGTTCAGCTGGGGACTTCCCGAGGGGCTGTCCCGGCTCGCCGCCCGGTTCGGCGAGGAGACCGGGGTCGGTGTCGAATTCATCCGCTGCGACACCCCCCAGGCCGGACTCGACACCGGCGAGGCGGACCTGGGCCTGCTGCGCACCGCGTCGGTGCCGAAGGGGCTGCGCGGTCTGCGCCTGTACGAGGAGGAGCGCATCGCGGCCGTCCCCGCGAGCTGGCGGCTGGCCGAACGCACCGAGCTCGACTGGGCGGAACTCACCGACTTCCCGTTGATCATCAACACCGTCAGCGGCACCACCTTCCCCGACATGTGGCCCGCCGGCCGGCAACCGTCCGTCGGCGCCGAGTGCCGCAACTTCGACGAATGGCTGGAGCAGGTGGCCGTCGGCCTCGGCGTGGGCACCGCGCCGGTCTCCGCCGCCCGCCGCTACACCCACCCCGCCGTGCGGCTCGTCCCGCTGACGGGCGCCCCCGCCGTGCCCGCCTATCTCGCCCACCCGTCCCACGGCGCCCACCCCCAGGCCGCGCGCTTCGCCGACCAGGCATGGCGGGCGGCCGACGAGTTGCAGGCGTAGCGGCCACCACTGCGGGCCCCGGCCGAGGCGGGGCCCGCGGGGGTGGCCTCCTGGACGGCCGCACACCAGGCGACCGAGGCGTCCCCCTCCGCCGGCGGGTCGACGGCCCGGCCATGACGGCACCACGCGCACGGACGGGGAGCTGACCGGGGCTCCGGGAACCTCTCCGGGAGGGGCCGCATCTCTCTGTGCGGTGAGGCAGGAGCGGTGACACGGGGTCCCGCAGGAATGTCCGCACCAGGGGGAAGTCTCGTGGCACGGCGGACACGTGCGGTCTCCGCTCTCAGCCTGGTGGTGCTGCTGGGCGCCGCTTCCTGCGGCACCCAGCAGCACCACACCGCCACCCGGTCGTCCGGGGGCCCTTCGGACGCTCGCCCCGCCGCGTGCGGATCGTCCCAGCTGGGCTGGAAGATGACCCTGCTGCCGGGCAGGCCGCGCCATACGCCGACGGCGATGCTCAGCGCCGCGCACAAGGGATCAAAGCCCTGCGCCTTCGACGGTTACCCGGGGCTCGAATTCTGGGTCGGCAAGGGACCGTCGGCCGACGCGAAGCCCGAGAAGTCCGCGCCGGTCCACCTGGTCCTGAACCCGGGCCACCGCATCGGGTTCCCGGTCTTCTACGACGCGGTCGGCTCCCCGTCGGAGAGCTGCGACATCCTGGCGGAGAACGACCCCCGCATCTCCGTGACGCCACCGCACCCCGCCGCGCACGACTACGGCTCCCTCGTGCGGCTGACCGACCCGCGGGGGCACCATGTGCGGGCGCAGGTGTGCGGCCCCGGCGTCCCGCTGCTGGGCGCGCCCCAACTGCACTGAGCACGCCCCTGGTTCGACGGGGAGCACGCGCGTTCAACGGGGGCACGCGCGCGGCCGTCGTGCGATCATGACGGCTGCGACCGCTGACCACGGTCGGTTGACAGCCGCCGCACGGCGGCACGGGGGGAATCGCGCCAAAGGTGCTGTGGTGCGCCGTGCGCGCGGCGCGGGCCGCCGGCGGAAGACCACACTGCGGACTCCGTAGCAGCGCGGCGCCTGCCGCTCCGCCGCGGCGGCATGTCCTCGGGCTCCTCGTGTCGCCGTCCGGCCTGCCACGGTTGGAGAACCTGACTTGCCCGATACACGAATACGCCTCGGGGCCGTCGTGGCGCTGAGTGCCGCGTTGCTGCTGGGCAACGCCGCGGTGGCACAGGCCGGCACCGCGCCCCTCGCACCCGGCACGCCCACGCCGGCCGCGTCGGGGCTCCCGCGGAGCACCGGCCCCGCTCCGCGGCCGCCGGCCACGCCCACGCTCCCGGCCGGCCCCTCGGCCGCGGACACGCCGGTGCCGGCCCCGGACGCCGGCTGGACGGCCGAGGCCGCCATCAGCTTCTGGACCCCCGAGCGCATGGCCTCCGCCACCGACCCCTCGGGCCGCGCCACCGCCCCACCGAAGGGCTTCGCGACGCCAAGGAGGCAGCGCTCCGCCGCCGGGCTGACCGCCCAGCACTTCCAGGGCATCAAGACCGTCGGCACGATCTTCAGCACCGACAAGGGCCTCCAAGGCCACCGCTGTACGGCCAGCGTGGTGCGCAGCGGGGGGCACGACCTGATCCTCACCGCCGGGCACTGTGTCGGCTCGAGGTCCATGTTCGTGCCGATGTACGACCACACCGGGACGGCGGCGCAGCAGCGCTACGGGGTGTGGGCGGTCGACGAGTGGTTCCGCGACAAGCAGTACGCGTCGGACAAGTCCAAGAACTCCGACCTGGACTACGCCTTCGCGAGCCTGAAGCCGAACGGCGGCAAGAACGTCCAGGACGTGGTGGGCGGAGCCAACACCCTGGCGCGTACGCCCGGCTATGCCAACAAGGTGACGGTCGTCGGCTACCCGATGACCGGGCACAACCCCGAGGACACGGCGGTCCGCTGCCCCGACGTCCGCACGACGGCACTGTCCGGCTACTACCAGATGCAGATCTTCTGCGGCGGCATGTGGGGCGGGGTCTCCGGCGGGCCGTTCTTCTCCGCGTTCGACGCCTCCGGCGACAGCGGAACGATCATCGGCAATGTGGGCGGGTTCCTCCAGGGCGGCCCGGACGTGCGGGACCACACGGATCCGCGGTACAACGAGATCACCTACAGCCCGCTGTACGGCGACCGCTTCTTCCGGCTCTACGCCGACGCCCAGGAGGGCCGCAACCCCGACTACGGCCCGTACCGGCAGCCGCCCCTTCCCTACTCCATGGGCTCCGGGTCGACCTGGAAGCACGCCAGGCTGATGGCCTCCGGTGACTTCGGCGGCAAGGGCCACGCGGACATGATCGTGGTGTGGGACGACGGCGAGACCACCCTCTACGACGGCGACGGCGACGGCCACTTCACCGGCGAGCGGCAACTGCTGGCCAAGAACGACACCTGGAAGCACGCGATGACCATCACCGCGGGCGACTTCACCGGGTCGGACCGGTTCGACCTGCTGGTGCGCTGGTCCGACGGCGAGGTCACCCTCTACGGCGATGTGGGCACCAAGGGCCTCGACGGGGCCGGCACCCAGATGATCAAGCCGAACGACCTCTGGAAGAACGCCGTCCAGATCGCGGCGGGCCGCTTCAGCGCCTCCCGGTACGTCACCGACCTGGTCGTGCGCTGGATCGACGGCGAAGTGACCCTCTACACCGGCGTGGGCGCGGGCGGCTTCGGCCAGGAGCACAAGCTCAAGGACCGCGACGACACATGGAGGGACGCCACCCTGCTGACCAGCGGCGAGTTCTCCGGCAACCAGAAGTGGGACCTCATGGTCCGCTGGACCGACGGCGAACTCGACAACTACGTCGGCACCACCGCGTCGGGCCTCGGCCAGGAGCAGCGCGTCCTGGACCCCGGCGATCTCTGGAAGCACGACTCGGCCATGACGACCGGTGACTTCACCGGAAACGGTCGCACCGACGACCTCGTCATCCGCTGGTCCGACGGCGAGACCACGATGTACGCCGACACGAGCACCACCCACCTCGGCACCCAGGAGACCCTGGTCCACCCGACGTGAACCCGGCCACCAGCACCTGACACCGGATGCCCCCGGCACACACCCGCGCGGGGGCATCCCCCGTACGGCACGCCCGGTGTCCTGCCTCGCGGGCCCGGCTCGCGGCGGTGTCCGGGTCCTGATCGGAACACGGAGATGCCCCCTGACTCGCGTTTCCGCAGGTCAGGGGGCATCTCAAGGAGTGGAGCCTAGGGGAGTCGAACCCCTGACATCCGCCATGCAAAGACGGCGCTCTACCAACTGAGCTAAGGCCCCGGGAAGGGGTGGCCTCCGGAGGGGGTCTTCCCGCCGGTGCCGAGGACAAGAGTACCGGGTCACCCCCCGTATCCCGCAAAAAGATTGGGGGTCCCCCCGGATGACCACGCTCCGTAAGATGCTCAACCGTGGTTCGCTACAGCGAACCGCGGTATTCAGGGGAAGCGATGGGGAGACGCAATGGACGCCGCACAGCAGGAAGCCACCGCAAGAGCGAGAGAGCTTCAGCGGAACTGGTACGGGGAGCCGCTGGGGGCGCTCTTCCGTAAGCTGATCGACGATCTCGGGCTCAACCAGGCCCGGCTCGCGGCGGTTCTGGGGCTGTCCGCCCCGATGCTCTCGCAGCTGATGAGCGGTCAGCGCGCCAAGATCGGCAACCCCGCGGTGGTCCAGCGGGTGCAGCTGCTCCAGGAGTTGGCGGCACAGGTGGCGGACGGCAGCGTCAGCGCGGCCGAGGCGACCGAGCGGATGGACGAGATCAAGAAGTCCCAGGGAGGCTCGGTGCTGAGCAACACCACGCACACGACGAACGGTTCGGGCGCGCCCACCGTCAAGCGGGTCGTCCGCGAGATCCAGTCGCTGCTGCGCTCGGTGGCCGCCGCCGGCGACATCATCGAGGCCGCGGACGCGCTCGCCCCGACCCAGCCCGAACTCGCCGAGTTCCTGCGGGTCTACGGTGCCGGCCGCACCTCCGACGCGGTCGCGCACTACCAGTCGCACCAGAACTGAGCGCCCGCCCGGCGCCGGGGAAAGCCGGGAGGGGCAGGGGCCCGAGGGGGAGGAGCTGCGGCAGTCATGGGTGAGATGTTCAACGGCCGGTACGAACTGGCCGACCCGATCGGGCGCGGCGGCGCGGGCGACGTATGGCGCGTCTGGGACCACCGGCGCAGGCGCTATGTGGCCGCCAAGGTGCTCCAGCAGCGCGACGCCCACTCCCTCCTGCGCTTCGTGCGGGAACAGGCCCTGCGCATCGACCATCCCCATGTGCTCGCCCCGGCCAGCTGGGCCGCCGACGACGACCAGGTGCTGTTCACCATGGACCTGGTCGCGGGCGGCTCCCTCGTGCGCCTCGTCAACGACTACGGCCCCCTGCCGCCGGCGTTCGTCTGCGTCCTGCTCGACCAGCTGCTGTCCGGACTCGCCGCCGTGCACGCGGAGAGCGTCGTGCACCGGGACATCAAGCCCGCCAACATCCTGCTGGAGGCGACCGGTACCGGCAGGCCCCGGCTGCGGCTCGGGGACTTCGGCATCGCCATGCGGTTCGGCGAGCCGCGCCTGACCGAGACCAACCTCGTGGTGGGCACGCCCGGCTATCTCGCCCCGGAGCAACTCGAGGGCGCCGAGCCCCACTTCACCGCCGACCTGTTCGCGGTGGGCCTCGTCGCCGTGTATCTGCTCGAGGGCGCCAAACCCGACGCCGGGGAACTCGTGCGGTACTTCACCGAGCACGGCACCCCGGGCGCGCCCAAGGGCATCCCCGGGCCGCTGTGGGAGGTCGTCGCCACCCTGCTCCAGCCCGATCCGGAGGCCCGGTACCGCTCCGCCACGGGCGCCCGCAAGTCGCTCGCCCCGGTCATCGAACTCCTGCCGGAGCCGTGTCTGGACGACGAGCCGATCGAGATCTTCGACCAACTTCCGCCCCTGCCCCCGGGTTTTGGTCCGAACGGTCCGCTGAAGAGCGCGCGGCGGCCCGGCACCCTCCCGCCGCCGGACGCGGACACCGGCTCCGCACCGGACACCGGCTCCCTGTCGGACACCGGAAGCTTCCGCCTCCCGCCCCCGGCCGCCGACCCCGCGCCGCCCCCGCCGGCCGTACCGCCGCCCCCTTCCACACCCCCCACTCCCACACCGTCCTACGGCTCCTGGCCCCACCGCCCGCGCACCCCGCGCACCTCGCACAGCAGGCGCACCCCGCACCCCCGCGGCCCGGCGACAGCATCACCGCCGCTTACACCGCCCCGGCCTCCCAAACCCCTCAGGCTCCCCCGGCCTCCCTGGCTTCCCCTGCTTCCCCAGCCACGGCCCCCCGCACCCCGGCCACCCACGGCCGCCGTGCCCGCCGCCGTCCCGGCCCCCCGGCCAGGGCCGTCGTCCCGATCCTGCTGCTGGCGCTGGCCTGCTACGCCGTGGGCTTCTGGGCGCTGACCCGCGTCTGAGCCCGCCGGGCCGCCAGCGTCCATCCGCCGAGCACCAGCAGCAGCGCGGTCCCCAGCCCGATCCCGCCGGCCGCGAGGGCCTCCATCTCCAGTGAGCCGCCGCCCCCGGTGCCCCCGCCGTCACCGCCGTCACCGAACGGCATCGCCGCCCCGTCCTGCGCCGTCGGCGTGAAGACCCCGTCCGGCGTCGGGCGCCCGGCGTACCCGGGCCCGGCGTGCGCCCGGCCGTCCACGCCGACCCGCAGCGTCACCTCGTACGGCCCCTGCCCGAACGGGCCGGCGAGCTGGTCGCTGAGGTGCAGCACCAGGTAGTAGTCACCGGCGAAGCGCAGGGCGCCGACGGCGGCGGGGGCCGCGTAGCGGTTGGCGTACTCGACGGGCGGCAGCGGTGCGAGGGCGACGGGCTTGCGGACGCCGGTGTAGCCGAGGGAGACATCGTCGGCGAGGCCCCGCACGGGGTCGTACAAGGAGAGGTCGAGGGCGCCGCCGACGTACCCGTGCCCCGCCGCGCCGCCCAGTTCGGCGGATGCCCGGAGCCGGCGGCCCCAGTCGAGCGGCACCTTGTAGAACACGGTCCGGCCGGGCACCAGGGTGGTCCGCCAGACCCCCGGCCCCAGCACCCGGGCCGCCGTGAAGCCCGCCCCGCCGGCCCGTTCGCGGGCCGCGCCGGTGACCGGCTCGGGCGAGGCGGAGTCCCAGCTCCGGGGCGCGTCGCCGGGGCCGGGGGAGGCCAGCCGGGGTTCCGTGACGGGTGCCAGCTCCAGGTCCCAGGGCGCGGACGTCCCCTGGGTGTCGAGGCGTTCGACCAGCACGGAGTACGTCCCCGCGCCCCGGCACAGCGCCCTGCCCGCCTCGCGCCTGCCGAGCGCGGTGACCGGACGCGGGCTGAGTCCGGCGCCGAAGCGGGCGGTGGCGAAGGAGCAGGCCGTGCCGTGCGTGTCCCGGACGGTGACCCGGATGCCGTCGGTGGAGGTGACGCCGGTGTGCGCGGGCGGTACGGCGGTGACGGGGACGTACGCCGTGGCCGTGGCGTCGGCGAGGTCGAGGCGGTAGGTGAGCCGGCCGTGCGCGGGCAGCGAGCCGCGGTAGACGCGGCCGGGGTCGAGAAGCGGGGCGCCGGTGGCGGAGGCCGTGCCCTCGACGGTGCGGGCGCCGGGGGCGAAGGCGTAGGCCCCGGGGCCGGTGGCGGCCGACGCGGTGGCGGCCGGGAGCAGGCCCGTTCCGCACAGTCCCAGTGCCAGCAGCGCGGCGGCCGGGCGCCCGCGGCCCCGTATCCACGCCGTACGCCCGTGGTCCCACGCCCCGTGCCTGCGCCGCACGCGCACCCCCTATGACGTCACGTCCTCGCGGCCCATCCTGCCCCGGCGGCCGCCGTGCCCTCAGGGCAATGCGCGGGACCGGCCGAAAGACCCCGCCCCGGCCGGCCGGTGGCGGCCCCGCCTATCGCACCCCCAAAGACCGCGCAACAGCAAGCAAAGACCCCGGCCGCTTGGTGCGACCGGGGCCTGCTGAAAATCGGGAATCGGACTCACGAACCCGTGGGCACGGAGTCAGTCGCCTCCGTCCACAGGTCCTGCTCGGCGCGATCCGCCTGAATCTGGCGGTACACGAGGAGCCCGCCGATGGCGGCCAGTGCGACCAGGAGCAGCTTCTTCACCGCGCGACCTCGTCTTTCCTTGACGTAGGGGACCTCTGGCGCCCGACTATACACACCGGCCGATATCGATCGGTGACCTGCGTCCGGCCCCAACTCCGGTCCCTGTCAGCGCAATAGCCCAGGTCGGAGGCCGTTCCGATCGGAGGGTGATCACACCTCCACGGACGGTCACTTTGCTCCCCCTTCGCGCACGCTGACCGCGATTTAGGGGTTTTCCGACCTTCTTACGGCCATCCGGGTGGTGTTCATCAGAACAATGCCGCGCCACGGGCGTCGGTCCACCACTTCGCGGTCCACATACACATCATGAGGAAAGTACGCAAATCGCCCAACCCGAAAGTGAGGGGCCATGGACCGGAACAAGGTCATGAAGCTGTGGACTGCCATCGTCACCGCCTTTCTCGCGCTGTGCACGACGCTCGGACTCGTGAGCGCCGCCACCGCCCCCGCGGCCGCCGCGCCGCACACCGAGAGCCCCCGCACCGAGACCGCGCACCGCACGGCCCCGGCGATCCCGGCACCACGGCATTGGTCCTGGTCCTCCACCAAGGCCCTGCCCCCCACGATGAAACAGCGGATCCGGGCCGAGGCCCACGGGAAATCCCCCAGCTGCCGGCACCGAGCCCTCGATGACAGCGAGGCGACACCGGAGGGCCGCGAGACACAGAAGGCCCGCGAGGCGCAGGAGACGGAACGCACACAGGAGACAGAGGCCAGAGAGCCCTCCGCGTCGCTCGACTGCTGAACCGCCCCTCCTCTCCCCCTCGGCACCGCGACGTCTCGACAACTCGGCGACTTGCGTACGCACGGTCGACACGGAAGGACCCCCGGCCACACGGCCGGGGGTCTCGCGCGTTCTCCCGGGTGCCGAAACCACCCCCGGCGGGGCCTGAGACGATGGCCGCGACATCCCGGAGAGGTCTTGGAGAGGTGGTGAGTGCTGCCGTGACCCGGCGCGCCACCGTTGTCACCGTCGTCACCGCCGTGCACGCCCCCTCGGCCCGGTTCCTGCCGGAGGCATGGGCGTCCCTGCGCGAGCAGGAGCTGCCCGGCGGCGCGCGCTGGGAGTGGGTGATCCAGGAGGACGGCACGACGGACGAGGTCCGCCCGTACGTCCCCGAGGACCCGCGCGTCGTCTTCCACCAGGGCAGACCCGGTGGTCCGGGGGTCGCCCGCACGATCGCGCTGGCGCACGCGCGGGGCGCGTACGTGAAGGTCCTGGACGCCGACGACCGGCTCACCCCGGGCGCGCTCGCCCGCGATCTCGCCGTGCTGGAGGCGCGTCCCGGCCTCGGCTGGACCACCTGCCGGGTCCTCGACCTGCTGCCCGACGGCTCCACGGCCGGTTTCCCCGGCGACCCGGCCGAGGGTCCGCTGGAGCGCGGCACCGTGCTGCGGCACTGGAAGGCGAACGACTTCCGGCCCCCGGTCCATCCGGCGACCCTGTGCGTGCGCCGGGAGCTGCTGACCGCGCTCGGCGGCTGGATGGCGCTGCCCGCCTCCGAGGACACGGGGCTGCTGCTGGCGCTGGACGCGGTGAGCCGCGGCTGGTTCTCGGCCGAGGCCGGGCTGCTCTACCGCAAGTGGGAGGGGCAGGTCACCGGCCAGTCCTCGCACACCGAGCCCGCCGAGCGCACGGCCCGCGCGGCGGTCGCGGAGGCCAGGGCGCGCGCGCTGGCCGGCCTCGGCTGGACGTATCCGGCGCCGTAGCCGTCGTACGCCTGCGGGGCCCGCCTACTCCCCGAGCACGATCGCCTGCGAGGGGCACCGCTCCGCCGCCTCGCGGACCCCCGGTTCGCCGGCGGCGTCCTCCTTGCCGGGGAGCACCACGCCGTAGCCGTCCTCGAAGGCGAACACGGCCGGTGCCCGGAACGCGCACTCCGCGGAGCCGTAACACGCGGCGCGGTCGACGGTGACCTTCATACGTCCTCCAGCCCTGGGCACTTCGAGTTCCAGGACGTCACTGCCCGGCCGGGCGGGCGCTCAACCGGCGGCCCCGGCACCGGCCGCGGCCGTGAGCCAGTGGGCGACCCGGCGGACCGTGGGCTCGTCCAGCCGGGCGGCCAGCGCCCGCACGGCCGCGCCGTCCTCGGGCGCGAGGTCGTACAGGCCGGCCCGGCTCAGCGCGGCGGTGAGCACCTGGTGACGACGGTTCGTCATGCGTTCGGCGAGCTTGTCCGGTTCGGGGGTTTCCGGTGCTGCGCGCGACCCAGACGGCTCGTGCGACTCGCGTGACTCGGCCGGTTCGGCCGGTTCCTCCCGTGCGGCCGGCCGCACGACGGCCGCCGCCTTCTCCTCCGGGGCGTCGTACAGCCGCCAGCCCCCGCCGTCCGGCCCCCACAGCGCGAGCGTCAGCTCCTCGCCGCGGGCCCGGACGGTCCGGGTCATCTCGCCGACGGCGTACAGCACGGGTGTCCGGTACGGGGACTGAGCGGCCGGGACCCAGGAGTCCCGGGCGGTGCCGCGGACCATCGCGACCCAGCGCGGAGCGCCGGACGGAGGCGGGCACGGGGAAGGTTCGGGCATGGCGCGCACCCCTTCGGGAAGAGCCGGTGCCCGCGACCGTAACTGACGGCCCGTCAGTTATCCAGGTGTACCGCGACGGAAATGTCCCCTGCCCGCCGGCACCGGTCCCTCCCCTCGTGGGGACCGGTGCCGGGCGGTGCGGGACGTCGATCCGCGCCTCGTCGGCGTGAGGGCGCGGATCGAAGCATGAAAGGTGATGACAGACGACGAAGAGGCGGGAAGCGGCGCGAGCGGGAAGGTCGTGGGGGTGTGGGAGTGGGGGGTGGGGGTAGGTCGGCCGGGGGCGGGCGGATCAGACGCGGGATCGTTGACCGCTCGCGGGTTTCGATGGAAGTCGACCGAAAATGTGCAACGCCATGGGGTGTCTCTCCGAGCGCCGGGCCGTTGGCCTGTCCGGACGGTGTGTGACGGTTCCGCTACCGGGGTTGCGATCCTGCCAGTTGTGGCCACCGGGGAGGAGATCCTGGTCTCCGGAGCGCGGCTTCTCCGCAGGTCAGCCGTATAAGGTGAGTTTTCCGGTCCGGACGTACGCAGGCGGGGGGAAGTGAGGGGTGGGACCTTGGGTTCCGACTCAGGGGCACGCACAGCTTTCGCCGAGCGCCTCGCGCTGCTCTACAAGGAGGCCGGAAACCCGCCCCTGAAAAGCGTCGCCGAGGCGGTCGGCCGGCTACAGCGGGTCGACGAACGCGGCCGTCCGGTCCGCGTGTCCGCGCAGCGGATCAGCGACTGGCGACGGGCCAAGAACGTGCCGGCCCAGTTCACCGCCCTCGCCGCGGTGCTCCAGATCCTGATCCCGGAGGCGCGCCGCGCCCGTCCGCATCCGGTCTCCACGGGCCTGTACGACCTCGCCCACTGGCAGCGCCAGTGGGAGCGCGCGCTGGCCGACCCGGTGGGCGACCGCGCCGCGCCGGCCGCCTCGCCCGCCGAGGAGAACGGCCGCCCGCCCGCCCAGGCCCCGCCCATCACCGGCGGGGTGTGCCCCTACCGGGGTCTCGCGCCCTACCGGCAGGAGGACGCGCGCTGGTTCTTCGGCCGGGAGCGCAGCACCGACGCGATCATCGCCCAGCTGCGCACGGCGGGCGGTACCGGCGGCCTGGTGATGCTCGTCGGCGCCTCGGGCGCGGGCAAGTCCTCGCTGCTGAACGCCGGCCTGGTCCCGGCGATCGCGGGCGGCGCCCTGGCCGACGCGGATCACCCCCCGCGGCCGGACGGCGAGCCCGGGCAGCGCGCCCTCGTCGTCCAGCTGGTGCCCGGAGCCGATCCGCTCGCCGAGCTGATCCGCCGTATCCCCGATCTCGCGCCCGTGGCCGCCGAGGCGCGCGCGGCCGAGCGGGCGGCCACGGCCCGGCAGGAGGCCGCCGAGGGCGCCGTGACGATGGGGGCCGAGACACCCCGGATCGTGCGCGGCGCCCGGGCCGCGGTCACGGAGTGGGCGCGCCGGGAGGCGCCGCCGGGGGTCCGGCCGGTGATCATCGTGGACCAGTTCGAGGAGGCGTTCACCCTCTGCCCGGACGAGGCGGACCGCCGTACCTTCATCCAGTTGCTGCACGCCTCCTGCACCCCGCCCTTCGGCGCGTCCGGGCCCGCCCCGGTCCTGGTCGTGCTCGGCATACGCGCCGACTTCTACGAACAGTGCCTCGGCTACCCGGAACTGGCCGACGCGCTCCAGCACCGGCACATGGTGCTCTCCCCGCTGACCAGCGGCGAGCTGCGGGACGCGGTGACCGGTCCGGCCAAGGCGGTCGGCCTGGAACTGGAGCCCGGCCTCGCCGAGCTGATCGTGCGCGAGGTGAGCGCCGACGGCCCGCGCGGGGCGCACGACGCGGGCGTGCTCCCGCTGCTCTCGCACGCCCTGCTGGCCACCTGGCAGCGCCGCAAGGCCGGGAAGCTGACGCTGGCCGGCTACCGCGCGGCGGGCGGCATCCAGGGCGCCGTCGCCGCGACCGCCGAACGCGCCTGGTCGGGGCTCGATCCCGCCGCCCGTACGGCCGCCCGGCTGCTCCTGCTGCGCCTGGTGCGGCTCGGCGAGGACACCGTGGCCACCCGGCGGCGCGGCACCCGGCGGCAGCTGGCCCAGGAATCGGCGGACCCCGGCAAGACCGAGGAGTCCCTGGAGGCGCTGGTCCGGGCCCGGCTGGTGACGCTGGACGCGGAGACCGTGGAGATCACCCACGAGGCGCTGCTGCACGCCTGGCCCCGGCTGCGGCACTGGATCGACGACAACCGCAACGACCATCTGCTGCGCCAGCGCCTGGAGGAGGACGGCCGGTCCTGGGAGGACTCGGAGCGGGACAGCTCGCTGCTGTACCGGGGCTCCCGGCTCGAACAGGCCCGTGCCTGGGCGCGCTCGGCGGGTGACACGTATCTGACCCGCAGCGCGGTGGAGTTCCTGGCCGCCTCGGTACGGCTGCGCAAGCGCACGGTGTGGCTGAGCCGGGCGGCGGTGGCCGCCCTGGTGGTGCTCGCGCTGGTCGCGGGCGGCTCCGCGGTGATCGCCTGGCAGCAGCGCGACGACGCCGTGTTCGAACAGGTGCTCGCCGAGGCGGACCGGGTGCAGCGCACCGACCCCTCCCTCGCCGCCCAGCTGGACCTGGTCGCCCATCAGCTGCGCCCCGACGACAAGGGGACGTACAGCAGGCTGATCTCCATCGTGAACGCGCCGCTGGCCACCCCGCTGTCCGGCCACACCGGCGCCGTCTACCTGACCTCCTTCAGCCCCGACGGCCACACCCTGGCCACGGCCAGCTACGACCGGACCGTACGGCTGTGGAACGTATCCGACCCGACCCGGCCGCGCCCCCTCGGCGGGCCCCTGACCGGGCACTCCAGCTGGGTGAGCAGCGCGGTGTTCCGCCCCGACGGACGGGTGCTGGCCAGCGCGGGCGACGACGGCACGATCCGGCTGTGGAACGTCGCCGACCCCGCCCGCCCGACCACGCTCGGCGCGCCCCTGGCCGGCCACTCGGGCACCATCTACCTGGTCGCCTTCAGCTCCGACGGACGCACCCTCGCCTCCGCGGGCGAGGACGGCACGGTACGGCTGTGGAACGTCGCCGATCCCGCGCACCCCACCGCGCTCGCCGTGCTGCACGGGCCCACCGCGGCCGTGCGCAGCGTCGCCTTCAGCCCCGACGGGCACACCCTCGCGGCGGGCGGCGACGACCGGACGATCCGGCTGTGGAAGGTGACCGACCCGCGCCGGCCGGCCCCGCTCGGCGTGCTGCGCGGCCACACCGACATCGTGCACTCGGTCGCGTTCAGCCCGGACGGGCACACCCTGGCCAGCGGCAGCGCGGACGACACCGTACGGCTGTGGGACATCGCCGACCCGGCCGCGGCGAAACCGCTCGGCGCGCCCCTGACCGGGCACACCGGGCCCGTCTGGTCGGTGGCGTTCAGCCCCGACGGCGGGCGGCTCGCCGCCGCGAGCGCGGACAGCACGGCCAGCCTGTGGAACGTCAGCGACCCGGACTCCCCCTCGCAGATCGGCGAGCCCCTCGCGGGCAGCAGCGGCGAGATGTACGCGCTGGGCTTCAGCCCGGACGGGCGCACCCTCGCCACCGGCAGCGGGGACGCCAAGGTGCGCCTGTGGTCGATCCCCACCTCGGACATGATCGGCCGCAGCGGGGCGTTCGGCCCCAACGGGCGGATACTGGCCACGACCGCGCGCGACGGGCGGGTGCGGCTGTGGAACGTGGCGCACCCGGGGCGGCCGGTGCGGCTGGGCCCGCCGTTCATGAGCGGCAACGGCGCCGACACCCTCGTCTTCTCGCCCAACGGCCGCACCCTGGCCGTCCTCACGGGCGAGCAGAAGGTGTACCTGTGGAACGTCTCCGACCCGTCCCACCCCTTCCTGCCCGGCCCGCCGCTGCCGCTGCGGACCCGCTTCATGGGGCCCAACGCCCTCGCCTTCAGCCCCGACGGGAAGACCCTGGCCACGGCCAACGACGACCGGACCATACGGCTGTGGAACGTGTCCGACCCGGCCCGCCCCGCCCCGCTGGGCGCGCCGCTCGCCGGCCACCACGGCTACATCAACGCGCTCGTCTTCAGCCCGGACGGGCACACCCTGGCCAGCGGCAGCGCGGACAGCACCATCCGGCTGTGGAACCTCACCGGCCCCGGCGCCGTAGAACCGCTGGGCGCCCCGCTCACCCGGCACACCGGCCCGGTCAACGCGCTGGCCTACACCCCGGACGGCAAGGCACTGGCCAGCGGCAGCGACGACGACACGGTCCGGCTGTGGGACGTCGCCGACCCGGCCTCGGCCAGACCGCTGGGCGACCCGCTCACCGGCCACACCGAGGCGGTCACCTCGCTGACCTTCGACGCGGACGGCAACACGCTGGCCAGCGGCGGCGACGACAACACGGTCCGGCTGTGGAACGTCACCGACCCCACCGCCGCGCGGCCGATCGGCCAGTCCATGACGCCCAACGCCAAGACCGGCACCTTCCTGTCCTTCAGCCCCGGCAGCCGCGTCCTCGGCGTCTCCAGCGGCCCCGACACGGTCCGCCTGTGGGACCTGGACGCCGCCACGGCCATCGACCACATCTGCTCCGTCACCCGGGACGTCCTGACCCCCGCCAAGTGGCAGGAGTACCTCCCGCGCCTGTCCTACGACCCGCCGTGTGACCACTGATCGGCCAACTTCCTTTTTTTCCCTCCGACTTGGCTCCACACGACCGACAACCTTGTTACCCTTGGCCATAGCCCGATCGCTGGTGCATCCCCCGTCGCCAGCGATCGGGTCTTTTCGTGCGCGAGGCCCGAGGCAACGGTCTGCCCCGCCCATGGACTCCTCCGGGTGTTCAGGAGGTGTCCATGGAGGACGGAAAACAGGACCGGGACGAAGAGTTCGGCAGATTCATGACCGCCCGCTGGTCACGGCTGCTGCGCACGGCCTTTCTCCTCACCGGGGAACGGCACTCCGCCGAGGATCTCGCCCAGTCCACGCTGGAGCGGGCCTACACGGCCTGGCGCAGGGTCGGCACGGCGGACGACCCGGACGCCTATGTCCGGCGCGTGATGATCAACCTGCACGCCCGCAGGCACCGGCGCAGGCTCAAGGAGTTCCTGGCGCCGAAGGACGATTCCGGCCTGGTGCGGGAGGAGGCCGACCGCGGCGACCGGATCACCCAGGCCGTCGACCGCGAGGTGCTGCTCCGGGCGCTCGCCCAGCTGCCCGCGCGACAGCGCCAGGCGGTGGTCCTGCGCTACTGGGAGGACCTGACGGAGACCCAGACCGCACAGGCGATGGGCTGCTCCGTCGGCACGGTCAAGAGCAACACGGCCAAGGGGATAGCGAAGCTGCGCCTGATCCCGGCGCTGGCCGACGCGGTCCCGCAGGGAGGGCGGGCATGACGCACACGGACGGGAACGGGCACGGCATGGCACAGGACAGGATCGCCCTCCTCCTCGCGGACGCGGCGCGGGAGATCGAGACCGGCCCGGCGCCCGTCGCGGCGGTCGTACAGGGCGGCCGGCGGCTCCGGGCACGGCGGTGGGCGGTGACGGCGGTCGCGGCCGCGGTGGTGGCGGGGGGCACGGCGGGGGCGGTGCGGGTGCTGCCCGACCGTGGGTCGGCCTCACCGGCGGATACCGGGGTCGGCGGGCAACTGGTGGACGAGCCGGTGATGTCGACGGTGGGTGAGGGCACCCGCGACGGCACGACATGGAACGTGAACGCCAAGGTGTGGCCGGCGCCCCGCGACCGGAGCGAGGCCGTCCGGCAGATGAGGGCCATGGCGGACTGGGGCCTCACGCCGGTGACCTCGGGCAGCCCCTCCGACCTGATCGGCAGGACGAGCTACTTCATCTTCCGCAGCTTCCAGAAGGGCGCCGGCGCCCCCACCTTCGGGCTGGTGGCCTCCGACACCGTCGCCGGCCTGCCCCACCCGAAGGGCACCGAGATCCACGTCTTCACCAAGGCCCTCACCCCCGGCTCCGGCACCCAGAACCTGGTCGTCGGCATGGTGGCCACCACGGCACGCCAGGTCACCTGCCACTGGAAGGACGGC
Source organism: Streptomyces sp. SUK 48 (assembly GCF_009650765.1). NCBI lineage: Bacteria > Bacillati > Actinomycetota > Actinomycetes > Kitasatosporales > Streptomycetaceae > Streptomyces > Streptomyces sp. SUK 48. Next base: position 4,204,569 of record NZ_CP045740.1, read on the forward strand.
AGCGCGACCACGGCCGGTCTCGCGCCCGCCGATACCCCGGTCCGCTCCTCGGACTCGGTCATCCGGTCCGTCCGCGGCTTCCCCACCGCCAACTGGTTCGTCTGCGCGGCCCCCGGCCAGACCGCCTACGAGTCCGCGGAGGTGACCGAGTAACCCCTCAGCCCCGCAGCGCGTCCAAGAGGTGCGGCCAGGCGGCCGCGCCGAGCAGCGCGTCGGCCTCCGGTGTACCGCCGTACCGGAAGACCGGGGACGGCGGCGAGGGGAGTTCACCGGGAAAGAAGGGGCGGTGGCCGGCGTCGGCGCGGGTGATCAGGCGGACGCCCGCCCCGGCCGCGCGCCGGCGCTCGGCCAGCCGCTCGGCGTAGGGCTCCGAGGGCCACATCGCGTCGTCGCCGCCCGCGACCAGGATCAGTTCGGCCCGCGCCGCCTCGACGGGGATCTCCGCCGCCGGGAGCAGACCGGCGAAGGTCCGCTCGCTGCGCTCGTACCAGCCCCGGACGGCGACGGGTTCGCCCTCCGGCTCGGCCCGCGTCCAGGAGCCGTCCATCGGCACGAAGGGCAGCGGCCGGCCCCGCCACGTCCAGCACGAGCGGTACGGGCGGTCGGCGCCGTCCCGGCCGGGCCCGACATTGCACCAGACCAGCGAGCTGGGCGAGAGGGCGGCCACCACGTCCACCCGGTCGTCGCGGACGGCCGTGAGCAGGGCCGCCTCGGCCCCCTTGGACACCCCGAGCACGCCGATCCGCCGGGCCCCCGTGTCGCGCAGCAGACCGACGGCGTCGGTGAAGGTCTCCAGCGGGACCTCGCAGATCCCGGGCGGCTGCCCGCTCCCCCCGAACCAGCGGATGGCGAGCGCGGTGATCCCCTGCCGGGCGAGCAGGCGGGCCCGCTCCCGCATGATCCGCCCACTGGACCCGGCCAGCACCAGCACCCCGGCCGCACCGCCCCCGACGGGCGAGACCAGCAACCCCTCCCAGGGCTCGGCCAGCTCCCGCTCCACGATCTCCACAGGACCCCCGATGGACCACCCTGACATGCCGAAAACCCCCAGCCGTTGAGAGCTGGGGGTTTTCGTGCTGGTGGGGCTAACAGGATTTGAACCTGTGGCCTCATCCTTATCAGGGATGCGCTCTAACCAACTGAGCTATAGCCCCGCCGCGCTGTGCGGTGTATGTCCCGCGCGCTGACTCCTGAAGATTAGCGCACGACCACGTCAGTCCCAAAATCGGTTGCCGGAGAGCGTCACTCGTCCTCGGCGAGGGTCAGCTCGACGCCGCCGACGAAGCCCGCGGAGAGGTTGTAGATGAAGGCCGCGAGCGTGGCCAGCGCGGTGGCCAGGACGACGTCGATGGCCGCGATGATCGTCGTGAACATCAGGACGTGCGGCAGCGAGAGGAAGGACTGGAGGTCGAAGCCGTTCGCCTCGTTCGAGCCGGTCGCCTCCGAGATCGTCCCGCCGACCGTGGAGAACACCCCCATCGCGTCCATGACCATCCACAGCACCGCCGAGGCGACGATGGTGCAGATGCCGAGCGCGATGGAGAGCAGGAAGCTGACCTTCATCACCGACCACGGGTCGGCCTTGGCCACCCGCAGCCGCGCCTTACGGGTGCGCGGCGCGGTGCGCACCCCGGTGCGGGGACGCCGTACCCCGCCGGACGCCTGCTGCGCCGGGTACGCCTGCGGCGGGTGGTACGGACCGCCGGGCTGCTCGGGGCGCCGCTCCCCGGGCAGCGGGGACGCCGACTGCGCCTCGCCGGCCGCGGCCGGGCCTCGGGTGTCCGTCACAGTTCCCCCCTGGGGTGCAGACGTGCCGGGTGCGTCCGCCGCGGACGGCCGCACCGGCTTCAGGTTGGTCGTCTGCGGGTCGGTGGCCGTCCCCGCATGCGCGGCGGAGCCACGGCCGCCGCCGTCCGTCTCCGTACCCGTGGAGGTACCGGCCGATCCGGCGCCCGTGGCTCCGCTCACGATGACTCACTCCTCGTGCTACTCGGCCGAGGGCGCCTCACCCTCGTCCGTGCCGGTGGCCTGGGTCTCCTCGGCGGTGATGTCGTCGGCGTCCCCGCCGTCGACCTCCTCCGCCTCGCGCCCCGCCTCGGCGTTACGTGCGATACCTACCACGGCATCGCGCTTGCCCAGGTTGATCAGTTGGACGCCCATGGTGTCACGGCCCGTCTCCCTGACCTCGTTGACTCGCGTGCGAATCACACCACCGGACAAAGTGATCGCGAGGATCTCGTCGGTCTCCTCCACGACCAGCGCCCCGACGAGCGAACCGCGGTCCTCCACGATCTTGGCGGCCTTGATGCCGAGGCCGCCGCGGCCCTGGACGCGGTACTCGTCGACGAGAGTCCGCTTCGCGTACCCGCCGTCGGTGGCAGTGAACACGAACGTACCGGGTCGCACCACATTCATCGAGAGAAGCTCGTCGCCCTCGCGGAAACTCATCCCCTTGACGCCGGAGGTGGCGCGGCCCATCGGGCGCAGGGACTCGTCCGTGGCGGTGAAGCGGATCGACTGCGCCTTCTTGCTGATCAGCAGCAGGTCGTCGTCGGCCGAGACCAGCTCGGCGCCGATCAGCTCGTCGTCGCCGCCGTCCTCGCGCTCCCGCAGATTGATCGCGATCACGCCGCCGGAGCGGGGCGAATCGTAATCCTTCAGAGGCGTCTTCTTGACCAGGCCGGACTTGGTGGCCAGCACCAGGTACGGCGCCGCCTCGTAGTCCCGGATGGCGAGGATCTCGGCGATCGCCTCGTCCGGCTGGAAGGCGAGCAGGTTCGCCACGTGCTGGCCGCGCGCCTCCCGGCCCGCCTCGGGCAGCTCGTACGCCTTGGCCCGGTACACCCGGCCCTTGTTGGTGAAGAACAGCAGCCAGTGGTGCGTGGTGGAGACGAAGAAGTGGTCGACGATGTCGTCCTCCTTCAGCTTCGTCCCCCGCACGCCCTTCCCGCCGCGCTTCTGCGCCCGGTAGTCGTCCGTCTTGGTCCGCTTGACGTAACCGCCGCGCGAGACGGTGACGACGATGTCCTCCTCGGCGATCAGGTCCTCGATGGACATGTCGCCCTCGTACGGGATCAGCTTGGTCTTGCGGTCGTCGCCGTACTTCTCGACGATCGCGGCCAGCTCCTCGCTGACGATGCCGCGCTGACGCTCCGGGGAGGCCAGGATCTGGTTGTACTCGTGGATCTTCGCCTGGAGCTCGTCGTGCTCCTGGACGATCTTCTGCCGCTCCAGGGCCGCCAGGCGCCGCAGCTGCATCTCCAGGATCGCGTTGGCCTGGATCTCGTCGATCTCCAGGAGGCCCATCAGGCCGGTGCGCGCGACATCGACGGTCTCGCTGCGCCGGATCAGCGCGATGACCTCGTCGATGGCGTCCAGGGCCTTCAGCAGACCGCGCAGGATGTGCGCGCGCTCCTCGGCCTTGCGCAGCCGGAACCGGGTCCGGCGCACGATGACCTCGATCTGGTGCGTCACCCAGTGCCGGATGAACGCGTCCAGGGACAGCGTGCGCGGCACACCGTCGACCAGCGCCAGCATGTTGGCGCCGAAGTTCGTCTGGAGGTCGGTGTGCTTGTACAGGTTGTTCAGCACGACCTTGGCGACCGCGTCCCGCTTCAGGACGATCACCAGACGCTGGCCGGTGCGCGAGGACGTCTCGTCACGGACGTCCGCGATGCCGCCGATCTTGCCGTCCTTCACCAGGTCGGCGATCTTCTGCGCCAGGTTGTCCGGGTTCACCTGGTACGGCAGCTCGGTCACCACCAGGCACTGCCGGCCCTGGATCTCCTCGACCTCGACCACCGCGCGCATCGTGATCGAGCCGCGCCCGGTGCGGTACGCCTCCTCGATGCCCTTGCGGCCCACCACCAGGGCGCCGGTCGGGAAGTCGGGGCCCTTGATGCGCTCCATGAGCGCGTCGAGCAGCTCCTCGTGCGATGCCTCGGGGTTCTCCAGGCTCCACTGGGCGCCGGCCGCGACCTCGCGCAGGTTGTGCGGCGGGATGTTGGTCGCCATGCCGACCGCGATGCCGGCCGAGCCGTTGATCAGCAGGTTCGGGAAGCGGGACGGCAGGACGGTCGGCTCCTGGGAGCGGCCGTCGTAGTTGTCCGTGAAGTCGACGGTCTCCTCGTCGATGTCGCGGACCATCTCCATCGACAGCTGCGCCAGCTTGCACTCGGTGTAGCGCATCGCCGCGGCCGGGTCGTTGCCCGGGGAGCCGAAGTTGCCGTTGGAGTCCACCAGCGGCATCCGCATCGACCACGGCTGGGCGAGGCGCACCAGGGCGTCGTAGATGGAGGAGTCGCCGTGCGGGTGGTAGTTGCCCATGACGTCACCGACGACACGGGCGCACTTGTAGAAGCCGCGCTCGGGGCGGTAGCCGCCGTCGTACATCGCGTACAGCACGCGCCGGTGGACGGGCTTGAGGCCGTCCCGGACGTCGGGCAGCGCGCGGGAGACGATGACGGACATCGCGTAGTCGAGGTACGAGCGCTGCATCTCGGTCTCGAGCCCGACGGGCTCGACACGCATGGCGAGTTCGCCGCCCTCTTCGGGGGTGACTGGAGTGTTCTCGTCGGCCATTGCTGGTGAAGATCCTTCCCTGTGCGGTCAGCTGAGACCGACTCAGATGTCGAGGAAGCGGACGTCCTTGGCGTTGCGCTGGATGAACTGGCGGCGCGCCTCGACGTCCTCGCCCATCAGCACCGAGAACAGGTCGTCGGCCTGGGCGGCGTCGTCCAGGGTGACCTGGCCGAGCACGCGGTGCTCCTGGTCCATCGTGGTCACCCGCAGTTCCTCGGCGTTCATCTCGCCGAGGCCCTTGAAGCGCTGGATGGAGTCCTCGCGGACGCGCTTGCCGCGCTGGCGCCCCATCTCCAGCAGCGCGTCGCGCTCGCGGTCCGAGTAGGCGTACTCGATGTCGTCCCGGCCCCACTTGATCTTGTACAGCGGCGGACGGGAGAGGTACACGTGCCCGGCCTCGACCAGCGGCCGCATGAAGCGGAACAGGAAGGTCAGCAGCAGGGTGCTGATGTGCTGTCCGTCGACGTCGGCGTCCGCCATCAGGATGATCTTGTGATAGCGGAGCTTCTCGATGTCGAAGTCCTCGTGCACACCCGTGCCGAAGGCGGAGATCAGCGCCTGGATCTCCTGGTTCTGCAGGATCTTGTCGATCCTGGCCTTCTCGACGTTGAGGATCTTGCCGCGGATCGGGAGGATCGCCTGGTACTGCGGGTTGCGGCCGGACTTGGCCGAACCGCCGGCGGAGTCACCCTCGACGATGAAGATCTCGCACTTGATGGGGTCGTTCGACTGGCAGTCGGACAGCTTGCCCGGCAGGGAGGCCGACTCCAGCAGGCCCTTGCGCCGCGTGAGGTCACGGGCCTTGCGGGCGGCGACACGCGCGGTGGCGGCCTGGATGCCCTTGCGGATGATGTCCGCGGCCTCGTTCGGGTTGCGGTCCAGCCAGTCGTTCAGGTGCTCGTAGACCGCCTTCTGCACGAAGGTCTTGGCCTCCGTGTTGCCCAGCTTGGTCTTGGTCTGGCCCTCGAACTGCGGCTCGCTGAGCTTGACCGAGATGATCGCGGTCAGACCCTCGCGGATGTCGTCACCGGTGAGGTTGTCGTCCTTCTCCCGGAGCAGCTTCTTGTCGCGCGCGTACTTGTTGATCAGCGACGTCAGCGCGGCGCGGAAGCCCTCCTCGTGGGTGCCGCCCTCGTGCGTGTGGATGATGTTGGCGAAGGAGTACACGCCCTCGCTGTAGCCGCTGTTCCACTGCATCGCGACCTCGAGGGACAGGCTCTTGTCCTTGTCCTCCGCCTCCAGGTCGATGATCGTGGGGTGCACCGCCTCTCCCTTGCGGGAGTTGAGGTACTTCACGAAGTCGACGATGCCGCCCTCGTAGTGGTACGTGACCGACTTGACCTCGGCCTTCTCGTCCGCGCCCGCCTCGTCCGCACCGCTGGTCGCCTTCGCCGACTCGCGCTCGTCGGTGAGCCTGATGTTCAGGCCCTTGTTGAGGAAGGCCATCTCCTGGAAGCGCCGGGACAGCGTCTCGAAGGAGTACTCGGTGGTCTCGAAGATCTCCGGGTCGGCCCAGAAGGTGACCGACGTACCGGTCTCCTCGGTGGCCTCGTGCTGGGCCAGCGGGGCGGTGGGCACGCCCATCTTGTAGTCCTGCGTCCACCGGTACCCGTCGGTCTTGACCTCGACGGAGACCTTGCCGGACAGGGCGTTCACCACGGACACGCCGACACCGTGCAGACCGCCGGAGACGGCGTAGCCGCCGCCGCCGAACTTGCCGCCCGCGTGCAGCACGGTCAGCACGACCTCCAGGGCCGGCTTGCCCTCGGACGGCACGATGCCGACCGGGATGCCGCGGCCGTTGTCGACGACGCGGACGCCGCCGTCGGCGAGGATCGTCACGTCGATGAGGGTCGCGTAACCGGCCAGCGCCTCGTCGACCGAGTTGTCGACGACCTCGTACACCAGGTGGTGCAGTCCGCGCTCGCCCGTGGAGCCGATGTACATGCCGGGCCGCTTGCGGACCGCGTCCAGCCCTTCGAGCACGGTGATGGCGCTGGCGTCGTACGAGGCCGTCGGGGCGGGGACCTCGGCGTTCACGCCGGCGTCGGTGGACGGGATGTTCTCGTTGGGGTTGCCGGAATCGGCCACGAAGCGCCCTTTCTGGCACTGGCACAGCACGAGCCGGGCTCCTGGGGGCATCCCCTCGGGGGAAGGTCGCCGGAGCGGCTGCGGCATGTTGCGTTGGTAAGCCTTGAATCAGCGTTGCTCAGCTTTTCCCGGGCGGTCCCCACGTTGGGGCGGGATTGGCTTCCAGTCTACCGGTAGCGCTGACATCGATGGGGGTTTGCGGGTACCTGAGTCCCCATGTGCCGCCCTGAACCGGTCTCCGCCGGGTACCGATATACGGAAGGGGGCTCCAAGAGCCTCACAGCGGCACTCAGAGCTTCGGGCCGTCAACCCTTGGCTACTCCAGGGTCGGTACGCGTCCCGCGCCCGTGCGGCGACGGCCGTGCGCGGGGCGAACCCGCAGGCCAGAGGGGTGTGACGCGATGCCGCGACGTGAGGTACGTCACCCGTAGGTGTCGCCCGGACCCATGCTTCCCGGAGCCCGCAGCGGGCCGTAGCGGCGGGCCGGGCCGCCGGGGCCGTGCACCTTGATCAGCCGGACCGTGCCATGGCCGAGATCCTCGTTGAGCCGGGCGACCAGGGCCGGCGCGAGCAGCCGCAGCTGGGTCGCCCAGGCCGTGGAGTCGCAGGCCACCACGAGCACCCGCTCGTCCTCGTCGTAGCGCTGCGGCACACAGTGCTTGGCCAGGTCCTCGCCGACGATCTGCGGCCAGCGGCCCATCACGCCGCCCACGGCCGCCGGGGTCTCCCAGCCGCGCTCGGTGATCAGCCGGTTGATCGCCGAACCGAGTGCCATCGGGTCGCGGCCGTCGGCCCGCGCCCCGGACCGCAGCCCGCCGCCCCGCCGGGCCTGCTTCTTCTGCCGGGCCGCGTCGCCGCGCGCGCGGGCCTGCTCCTTCGCGGCGCGCAGCGCCACGCGCGCGAGGTCCACCCCGGAGGGCTCGCCGCTCTTCTCGGCGCCGTCCTTCCCGCCGCTCATACGCGTTCCACCGTCCCGCCCGAGACGGAGTACCGCGCCCCGGCCAGTACGGGCGGGACGTCGTCGTCCACGGCGGCGGTGACCAGCACCTGCTCGCCGGGCGCGACCAGCTCGGCCAGCCGCTCGCGGCGGCGCGCGTCCAGCTCGGCGAAGACGTCGTCCAGGACGAGCACGGGCTCGTTGCCCTCGGCGCGCAGCAGCTCGTACGAGGCGAGGCGCAGGGCGAGGGCGTACGACCAGGACTCGCCGTGCGAGGCGTACCCCTTGGCGGGCAACTGGCCGAGTTTCAGGACCAGATCGTCGCGATGGGGCCCGACGAGCGTGACGCCCCGCTCGATCTCCTGCTTGCGCGCCTCGGCCAGGGCGGCGAGCAGCTGCGCGTACAGGTCCTCACGGGTGTGGGCCTCGCCGGGCGCGGACGGCTTGTACTCCAGCCCGAGCGGGCCGCCGCCGGGGGCCAGCTGCTCGTACGCCTTGTCGGCCAGCGGCCGCAGCGCGGCGATCAGGTCGAGCCGCCGGGCGAGCAGCTCGGCACCGGCGTGCGCGAGGTGCTGGTCCCACACGTCGAGGGTGGACAGGTCCATGGTCCGCCCGCCGTGCCGGCGCGCGAGCGCCGCGGACTTCAGGAGCGTGTTGCGCTGCTTGAGCACCCGCTCGTAGTCGGAGCGCACCCCGGCCATCCGCGGGGAGCGCGCGGTGATCAGCTCGTCCAGGAACCTGCGCCGCTCCCCGGGGTCCCCCTTCACCAGGGCGAGGTCCTCGGGCGCGAACAGCACGGTCCGTACGATGCCCAGCACGTCCCGGGGCCTGACCTGCGAGGACCGGTTGACGCGGGCGCGGTTGGCGCGGCCGGGGTTCAGCTCCAGCTCGATCAGCTGCTGCCGGTCGCCCTGGCGGACCTGTGCCCTGATCACGGCCCGCTCGGCGCCCATGCGCACCAGCGGCGCGTCCGAGGCGACGCGGTGGCTGCCCAGGGTCGCCAGGTAGCCGACCGCCTCCACCAGGTTGGTCTTGCCCTGGCCGTTGGGCCCGACGAAGGCCGTGACGCCCGGGTCGAGCGGGACCTCGGCCCGTTCGTACGAGCGGAAGTCGGCCAGCGAGAGATGCGTGACGTGCATGGGCGGTACGCCGGCCTCCTTCCGCTTCCGCGCGACGAACGGGCTGTGGATCGCGGGGCGCCCCCCGGACTGCTTCGGACTACTTCTTCTCTACGGCGTGGCCGCCGAACTGGTTGCGCAGCGCGGCGATCATCTTCATCTGCGGCGAGTCCTCCTGACGGGAGGCGAACCGCGCGAACAGCGACGCGGTGATCGCCGGCAGCGGCACCGCGTTGTCGATCGCGGCCTCCACCGTCCAGCGTCCCTCACCGGAGTCCTGTGCGTAACCGCGCAGGCCGTCCAGGTGCTCGTCGTCGTCCAGGGCGTTCACCGCGAGGTCGAGCAGCCAGGAGCGGATGACGGTGCCCTCCTGCCAGGAGCGGAAGACCTCACGGACGTCCGTGACGGAGTCGACCTTCTCCAGCAGCTCCCAGCCCTCGGCGTACGCCTGCATCATGGCGTACTCGATGCCGTTGTGGACCATCTTCGCGAAATGGCCCGCGCCCGCCTTGCCGGCGTGCACCGAGCCGAAGTCGCCCTCCGGCTTGAGCGCGTCGAAGACCGGCCGCACCCGGGCGACGTGCTCGGCGTCGCCGCCGTACATCAGCGCGTACCCGTTCTCCAGGCCCCAGACGCCGCCGGAGACGCCGCAGTCCACGAAACCTATGCCCTTGGCGGCCAGTTCCCCGGCGTGCTTCTCGTCGTCCGTCCAGCGGGAGTTGCCGCCGTCCACGACCACGTCGCCCGGCTCCAGCAGCTCGGCGAGCCGGTCGACGGTCGACTGGGTGGCCTCGCCGGCCGGGACCATCACCCACACCACGCGCGGAGCGCTGAGCTTGCCCACAAGCTCTTCCAGGCTGTGGACATCCGCGATGTCGGGGTTGCGGTCGTATCCGACGACGGTGTGGCCCGCGCGGCGGATCCGCTCGCGCATGTTGCCGCCCATTTTGCCGAGGCCGACGAGACCGAGCTCCATCAGTTGTGTTCCTTAGGGTCGCTGCTGGCGTCTGGGGCACGAGAGTGCCGCCCCGAGCCTAGACGGCCCCGTTCACGCACAGTTGTGGGCTCCGGCGCTCATCCGGCGCCACCCTGCGGAGGTGCCGGACGCCCTCACGGATGCCCGGCTTTGTGCACACCTGTGGACGACGCCGGCTGCGGTCAGCCGCTGAGCCGCACCGGCATGATCAGGTACTTGTATGCCTCGTCGGCCTCCGTGTCCAGCGCCGGCCTGCCGCTGAGCAGCGCGGGCTTCGTGGACGTGGTGAACGACAGCTGCGCCACCGGCGAGTCGATCGCGCTCAGGCCGTCCAGCAGGAACGTCGGGTTGAAGGCGATCGAGATGTCGTCGCCCTCGAGCTGCGCGTCGACCCGCTCCACAGCCTGTGCGTCGTCGCTGGAACCGGCCTCCAGGATCAGCACGCCCTGCTCGAAGCTCAGCCGCACCGGGGTGTTCCGCTCGGCCACCAGCGCGACACGCTTGACGGCCTCCACGAACGGCGCCGTCTCGATCACCGCGACCGAGTTGAACTCCGTCGGGAACAGCGTCCGGTACTTGGGCAGGTCGCCCTCGAGCAGTCGCGTGGTCGTACGCCGGCCCGCGCCCTCGAAACCGATGAGGCCCTCGCCCGCGCCGGAGCCCGACAGGGCCAGCGTCACGCTGTCGCCCGCGCCGAGCGACTTCGCGGTGTCCAGCAGCGTCTTGGCGGGCACCAGGGCGACCGCGGACGCCTCCGGGTTCTCCGGCTTCCACAGGAACTCGCGGACCGCGAACCGGTAGCGGTCGGTGGACGCCAGCGTCACCGTGTCGCCCTCGATCTCGATGCGCACACCGGTGAGCACGGGCAGCGTGTCGTCGCGGCCCGCGGCGATGGCCACCTGGGACACGGCGGCGGCGAAGACCTCGCCGGGCACGGTGCCGGTCGCGTTCGGCATCTGCGGCAGCGCCGGATACTCCTCCACCGGGAGGGTGTGCAGCGTGAACCGGGACGATCCACAGACCACGGTCGCCCGTACACCGTCTGTGGAAATCTCCACCGGGCGGTTGGGCAGCGCACGCGAGATGTCGGCGAGCAGCCGGCCGGAGACCAGGACGGTGCCGTCCTCCTCGACCTCGGCGTCGACGCTCACCCGAGCGGACACCTCGTAGTCGAAGCTCGACAGGCTCAGCTGGCCGTCCTCGGCCTTCAGCAGCAGGCCGGCGAGCACAGGCGCCGGCGGACGGGCAGGCAGGCTGCGTGCCGCCCAGGCCACTGCCTCCGCCAGTACGTCGCGTTCCACCCGGATCTTCACCGTAAGCCGCCCTCCTGCTGTTGCTTCCTGAGTCCTCCGACTCGGTGTCACCGCCCACTGCGGAGGGAAGGACACCGGGGACCAGTCTGACGCACCGCACTGACAGTAGGTGCCCGTCGGGGTCAAGTCGGTCCGAGCGGCAGTCGGGCTCGAAACAGCGAGTTGTGCACAGCCCCCGCTTCAAAGCGATTGCCGAGCTCTCTCTAGTTGGGAGTAGTAGTAGGGCCTGTGGATACCGTGGATAACCACGTTTGCCCAGCTCAGCGCATGTTTTTTGTCCACCGGGCCTGTGCATGGAGGCGGTGGACAACCCGGGGTATCTGTGGAGAACGGAAAGTTCTGCACACCTCGCCCACAGGACGAGGGCAGTTCTCCCCAGCTGTGTCCCCAGGAATACCCAGGTTTCCCACACCCCAACCCGGCACCTTTGTGTGACGCCTTTCACTCGACGCGGTGAGAGGGTGCGTCGCGTTGCCGAACAGTGGACAGCGATGTGGAGAAGCCCCGTCACACTGGGGACAACCGCCCCCAGCCTGTGGGTTGCCGGTGGACAACTTCATGCACACCCTGTGGATCATTTCTTCGTCCACAGCCTGTGGATCATCTTCGTCCACGATTCCACAGCCACCTGAGCTGCACCGACGCGATCTCGCCGCCCTGCCTGTGGACACACCTCGGGACAACTCCACCATCCCCACCGTGTGGACGAAAGAAAGTCGCCGAATCTGTGGAGGGCGGCCGTAACCCGACGAGAAATCGAACAGCCGGCGACGACCGCGGGGTGCTCGGCGGACCACCAAGGCGGCCGTGACCGGGTGGCTCCGGCCGTTCTGAGTACGAGAACTGAGTAGGGCGACGCTGCCGACGGTCCTGTCGGCGGCGTTTGGATCGCTCCATGACGCCGACTCCGCCCGCCGTTCCCGCTCCCGCTTCCCGCCCCTGGGCCAAGGCCGTGGGGCTGAGCGCCGCCGGGGCCGTCGTGGCGCTCCTGCTCGTGTGCTTCGCCGCAGGCTGCACGGCCCTGGCGGGCGGCCCGGTCAGCTCCGAGGCGGACTTCCTGGCCCACGTGCGCGATACGCGGGCCGCCGGGGAGGACACGGTCCGCTTCCTGGGCTCGGACCCGGACTCCGTGAGCCTGGACGAAACCAGGTCGTCCGCGTCCTGTGTGGACGACCTCGGCGTCGACGACGGCGGGATCAGCCGGGACCAGCCGTCCGTCTCCTGGGCCCCGGACTTCCCGGACGGCGACGCCGGGTATCGCGCGGCGATCGCCGCGCTCCGCGGACGGTGGTCCGAGCGGGGATGGAAGGTGACCACGGAGCCGGAGACCGACCCGGTCAGCGGCCGGGCAACCGGCCGGCAAGTGATCCACACCACCGACGACCACGGCGTCACGCTGTCGCTGAGCCCCGGCCGGCACACCGGCGAGGGACGGGTCGTGGCCGACGGCGGCTGCGTCCGCCACGAGGGCGTCTGGGAGACGGACGACCGGGATCTCTGACGACCAGGATCTCTGACGACCAGGGCCTGTGCTGAGGGGCCGAGCGATCCGGCGCCGCCGCACGGGGCCCGGCCCGGGGGCCCCTCGTCCGCCCGGAAGCCGCCCACACCAAGGGAGCCCACACGAAGGGCGCCCACACGAAGCCCGCGCACACGAAGGGCGCCCCCGAGACCCTCGGTCCCGAAGACGCCCTCGACCGCCGGCCGGCGGGGCCCGGCGGCGGTCAGCCGTTCTTGATCCGGTTCGTCAGTTCCGTCACCTGGTTGTAGATCGACCGCCGCTCCGCCATCAGCGCCCTGATCTTCCGGTCGGCGTGCATGACCGTCGTATGGTCCCGGCCCCCGAACTGCGCCCCGATCTTCGGCAGCGACAGATCCGTCAGCTCCCGGCACAGGTACATCGCGATCTGCCGCGCCGTCACCAGCGCCCGCCCCCGCGACGTCCCGCACAGGTCCTCGACGGTCAGCCCGAAGTAGTCCGCGGTCGCCCCCATGATCGCCGTGGCCGTGATCTCCGGCGCGGAGTCCTCGCCGCCCGGGATCAGGTCCTTGAGCACGATCTCGGTGAGCCCCAGGTCCACCGGCTGCCGGTTGAGCGAGGCGAACGCCGTCACCCGGATCAGCGCGCCCTCCAGCTCACGGATGTTCCGCGAGATCCGGGACGCGATGAACTCCAGCACCTCCGGCGGCGCGTTGAGCTGCTCCTGGACCGCCTTCTTGCGCAGGATCGCGATCCGCGTCTCCAGCTCGGGCGGCTGCACGTCGGTGATCAGGCCCCACTCGAAGCGGTTGCGCAGCCGGTCCTCCAGCGTGACGAGCTGTTTGGGCGGCCGGTCGCTGGAGAGGACGATCTGCTTGTTGGCGTTGTGGAGCGTGTTGAAGGTGTGGAAGAACTCCTCCTGCGTCGACTCCTTGTCCGCGAGGAACTGGATGTCGTCCACGAGCAGGATGTCCATCTCGCGGTACCGCTTGCGGAAGCTGTCGCCCTTGCCGTCGCGGATGGAGTTGATGAACTCGTTGGTGAACTCCTCCGAGCTGACGTACCGCACCCGCGTGCCCGGGTAGAGGCTGCGCGCGTAATGCCCGATGGCGTGCAGCAGATGGGTCTTGCCGAGCCCCGACTCCCCGTAGATGAACAGGGGGTTGTACGCCTTCGCCGGCGCCTCCGCGACCGCCACCGCGGCCGCGTGCGCGAACCGGTTGGACGCGCCGATGACGAACGTGTCGAAGAGGTACTTCGGGTTCAGCCGTGCCGTCGGCTCACCGGGACCGCTCGGGGGCCCGGGCTTGGCGGCCTGCGGCCCGGGCGTCCCCGCCGGGGAGCCGTCCGGCCGGCCGGTGCCGCCGCGGTGCGCGGGACCGCCGCCCATCGGCTGCTCGGGCAGCTCACGGCGGACCGGGTCGCGCTGGTCGTACTCGGTGCGCGAGGGCTCGTAGTCGGAGCGGTCGTACTCGGACCGCTCGTACTCGGAGCGCGGCTTGTCGTAGTCGGGCCGCGGCTTGTCGTACTCGGCGCGCTGCTTGTCGTAGTCGGGGCGCGAGGACTCGTACTCCCCACGCTCGCCCCGTTCACTGCGGTCGCCCCGTTCACCGCGTTCACTGCGGTCCCCGCGCTCGCGCGGGCCGTCGTACTCGCCGCCCCGCTGCTCGTACGACGGCCGGTCCATGCCCTGCTGGCGGTAGTCGTGGACCGGCGGCCCGTAGGGGTCCTGGGGGCGTCCGTGGGAGGACGGCGAGGCGTACGGGTCGCGCTCGGGGAAGCCGAGCCGCTGCTGCTGCCAGCCGTAGTCGTCCTGTCCGCCGCGCGGCCAGGCGCCGGGCTCCGGGCGCTGGTACTCGGCGGGGTAGGCCGGGCGGGCCGTGGGCAACTGGTCGCCGCGCGAGGCCGGTTCGCCGCCCTGGTGCTGGTCCGCGCGGTGGCGGCCGTAGCCCTCGTACGACGGGCCGGAGGGCAGCTCGGGCTCCTCGTAGCGCGAGGGGGCCGGCTGCGGGGCGCTCGGCGCCGGGGGCTCGCCCGCGGAGTCGTCGACGGTGATCGCGATCCGGATGGGGCGGCCGCACTCGCGGCTCAGCGTCTCGCTGACGATCGGGGCGAGACGGCCCTCCAGGACGTTCTTCGCGAATTCGTTCGGTACGGCGAGCAGGGCGGTGTCCGCGACCAGCGCGAGCGGCTGGCAGCGGCGGATCCAGTGCTCGTCCTTGACCTCGACACCCTGTCCGCGGCCCTCCCCGAGGAGCTGGTCCAGTACGCGTGGCCACACTGCGGCAAGATCGGCAGGTACGTCAGCCACAGGGCACGCTCTCTCACGGGGGTGAATGTCGGGTGGTCGGCGGGGCAAACCCGCCGGGGCGGGGGACAAAAGAACGAATCGGAGTCCAGCCACGGTAGTCAGCGCGGCCGGTAGGGTTCAAGTTGTTGTCCCCAGCCTGTGGACAGTGTCTCCCAGCGACACTCGGTTTGACCGGATGGCGTAGCCCCGCGTACCGTAACCAGGTCGAGTTGTCGATGGCTGCTGCCGCCTGCCTCCGATGGGCACAGATCGCGTCAGGTGATCGGGAAGCGGTGCAATCGGGCGTGACGCGAGCTACTCGTGGGCGCACGGTGACAGCCAGGACGGCACCCCGCCACTACCGATTCTTTCTGGAGCCCCCGAGTGAGCAAGCGCACCTTCCAGCCGAACAACCGTCGTCGCGCGAAGACCCACGGCTTCCGGCTGCGTATGCGCACCCGTGCCGGCCGCGCGATTCTCGCGTCCCGCCGTAGCAAGGGTCGCGCCCGTCTGTCCGCCTGATCCCGGTCAGGTCATGACATCGTGCTGCCCACCGAGAACCGGCTGAGGCGGCGCGAGGACTTCGCGACCGCTGTACGACGAGGCCGCCGGGCCGGTCGTCCGACCCTCGTCGTCCACCTTCGTAGCGGTGCCACGGACCCGCACGCGCCTGGGGAGAGCGCTCCTCCGACGCGTGCGGGTTTCGTCGTCAGCAAGGCCGTGGGTGGCGCGGTCGTGCGCAACAAAGTGAAGCGCAGACTGCGTCATCTGATGCGGGACCGCGTCGTACTTTTTCCCCCCGGTAGCCTGGTAGTGGTACGAGCGCTGCCCGGGGCGGGCGACGCCGACCATGCACAGCTGGCCCAAGACCTGGATGCCGCTCTACGGCGGCTGCTGGGAGGGGGCACGCGATGAAGTACCCGCTGCTGGCTCTGATCAAGCTGTACCAGTGGACGATCAGTCCATTGCTCGGGCCGGTCTGCAAGTACTACCCGTCGTGCTCCCACTACGGCTACACGGCCATCGACCGGCATGGTGCGATCAAGGGCACGGCACTCACCGCCTGGCGCATCCTCCGGTGCAATCCGTGGTCGCTGGGCGGCGTGGACCATGTCCCGCCGCGCAAGCGTCCGCGGTGGCACGAAATGCTGCGCGACGCCTGGCGCGCACGCCGGGGCGGGTCCTCCGCCGCCGAACCGGCCACCGAAGCGAAGCCCGAGGACTTTGTCTCCGAGCTTCCTCCGAGCCCGGCCGCAGAGACTCGTCCCATGCCCAAGGAGCATGATTAGTGGACACGATTGCCAGCCTGTTCAGTTTCATCACCTGGCCCGTCTCCTGGGTCATCGTCCAGTTCCACACGGTGTACGGGGCGATCTTCGGACCTGATACCGGGTGGGCCTGGGGCCTGTCCATCGTGTCCCTGGTGATCCTGATCCGCATCTGCCTGATCCCGCTCTTCGTGAAGCAGATCAAGGCGACGCGTGCGATGCAGACGCTCCAGCCTGAGATGAAGAAGATCCAGGAGCGCTACAAGAACGACAAGCAGCGTCAGTCCGAAGAGATGATGAAGCTGTACAAGGAGGCGGGCACCAACCCGCTCTCCTCGTGCCTTCCCATCCTGGCGCAGTCCCCGTTCTTCTTCGCCCTGTACCACGTGCTCAACGGCATCGCCTCGGGCACCAAGATCGGCTACATCAACTCCGATCTGCTCGCCAGTGCCCGCCAGGCGCACATCTTCGGGGCCCCGCTGGCCGCGAAGTTCCTGGACGGCGCCGACACGGTGGCGAAGCTCGGCGCCTCGCTGACCGACGTCCGCGTCGTCACCGCGATCATGATCGTCCTGATGTCGGCGTCGCAGTTCTACACGCAGCGCCAGCTGATGACGAAGAACGTCGACACCACGGTGAAGACGCCGTTCATGCAGCAGCAGAAGATGCTGATGTACGTCTTCCCGATCATGTTCGCCTTCTTCGGTATCCGCTTCCCCGTCGGTGTCCTCATCTACTGGCTGACCACCAACGTGTGGACCATGGGCCAGCAGATGTACGTCATCCGCAACAACCCGACCCCGGGTTCCAAGGCCCAGGCCGCGTACCTGGAGCGCCTGACCAAGCACGTCACGCACCACGGCAAGGTCGGCCGCCGCAGCGAGAAGGCGATCATCAAGGCGATCGTCGCCAAGGGCCGCGAGCGCAACGAGTTCGAGCGCAAGTTCATCAACTCCCTGCACAAGGCCGGCCTCGCCGCTCAGGCGGACGGCACCGTGGCGAAGAGCGTGGCGACCGAGACCGAGGAAGGGACCGAGGAGGGTGTGACCACCGCCGCCGGTACCGTCCAGCGTCGCCAGCAGCCCAAGCGCCAGAGCAAGGCCCAGCGTCAGTCCGGCGGGACCAAGCAGACGGGCGACTCCCTCTCCCTGGAGAAGTCCGACTCCTCTGAGACCTCCGATTCCTCCGAGCAGCCCGGCTCGTCGGAGGAGAGCGACCAGCCGCAGGACAGCAAGTCCGCCGCTGCCCAGCAGGGCTCGAAGCCCGGCTCGGGCGCCCGCAGCAAGGCCCAGAGCGGCCAGCGCAAGGGCGGTTCGCAGCGGCCCAAGTCCCCGTCCAAGAAGTAAGAAGGAGCCCAGCCCGTGACGGAAGGCACCACCTCCGCCGCTGCCGAGGGTGCAGACACCCTCTCGCGCCTCGAGCAGGAGGGCGAGATCGCGGCGGACTACCTGGAGGGTCTGCTGGACATCGCCGACCTCGACGGCGACATCGACATGGATGTCGAGGCCGATCGGGCCTCCGTGTCGATCATCAGCGACAGCGGCGGCCGGGATCTGCAGAAGCTGGTCGGCCGGGACGGCGAGGTGCTGGAGGCGCTTCAGGAGCTGACGCGTCTGGCCGTGCACCGGGAGACCGGTGACCGCAGCCGGCTGATGCTGGACATCGCCGGGTACCGGGCCCAGAAGCGGACCGAGCTGTCCGAGCTGGGCGCCAAGGCCGCCGCCGATGCGAAGAGCTCCGGCGAGCCCGTGAAGCTGCGGCCGATGACGCCCTTCGAGCGCAAGGTCGTGCACGACGCGGTCAAGGCCGCCGGGCTGCGCAGCGAGTCCGAGGGCGAGGAACCGCAGCGGTTCGTCGTCGTGCTGCCCGCCTGATCGGCCCCCCTTTGTTCCACCGGCCCCGTCTGTTGAGCAGGCGGGGCCGAACTTTGTCAGCCTGGTAGTTCTGGTGGCCGGTGCGCGAAGCACCGGCGCTGTACGGAAGGACGGTCCCCGTGACGGAGGCAGCGGCGCTTCCCCCCGCCCCCGAGCAGGCGCGCGAAGTATTCGGTGATCGCTTCGCCGATGCGGTGCGCTACGCGGAGCTGCTCGCGGAGGCGGGTGTGCAGCGTGGTCTGATCGGCCCGCGGGAAGTACCCCGCCTGTGGGAGCGGCACATCCTGAACTGCGCGGTGCTCTCCGAGGCCGTTCCCGAGGGAGTGACGGTCTGCGACGTCGGCTCCGGCGCCGGGCTGCCGGGCATCCCGCTGGCCCTGGTCCGTGAGGACCTCAACATCACCCTGCTGGAGCCGCTGCTGCGGCGCACCAACTTCCTCACCGAGGTCGTCGAGATGCTCGGCCTCGACCATGTCACCGTCGTACGGGGACGTGCCGAGGAGGTCCTGGGCACGCTGGCGCCGGTCCATGTGGTGACCGCCCGCGCCGTGGCCCCGCTGGACCGCCTGGCCACCTGGGGGGTCCCGCTGCTGCGCCCGTACGGCGAGATGCTGGCCCTCAAGGGCGACACCGCCGAGGAGGAGCTGAAGGCATCGGCCACCGCGCTGAGCAAGCTCGGTGCGGTGGAGACCTCGATCCTCCATGTGGGCGAGGGCATCGTGGACCCGCTGTCGACGGTGGTCCGGGTCGAGGTCGGGGAGAGCCCCGGCGGGGTGCGCTTCGCCGCCAAGCGGGCGAAGGCCGCGCGCACGGGCCGGGCCCGCCGGCGCCGCTGAGCCGACTGGCCGTACTCCCACAAGCTGCCCGCCCACGTACGACGGAGTGTCGCGAGGACCCGGTCGCCGGTGCTGTGCATCGTTGTTTCACGTGAAACGTCGCTCACTGTTGCACGGCATCATCAGTCGCGGCCGCGCGGCCGAACCCCGCGACCGGAAGCCCCTCGGTTCTCTCGGAGGAGGCTCGGGCTCTTCTGTCAGACCGGCTCCGGCCCCCGCAAGGGGCACGGAGTTGTCCACAGAGGTGGATTTCTCCACAGAAGACCCGGCCTCGCTGGTTCACGACCCCGAAGGCATGGGAGGCTCTGTTCATTGCGAGCCTGAAGTCGAGGAGAGTGAATCCTTGCGGTCCGACGCCAACATCGCGGGACCGATGACCGATCCGGTCCCCGGTCCCCGAACCGAGTCGACGGGTGCGGATGTTTCACGTGAAACACCGCCCCCGATGGACGACACCCCCATCGGTCGTGCGGCCCAACTGGCCGTGGAGGCTCTGGGCCGTGCCGGCGAAGGTCTGCCGCGACCGGAGCAGACCCGCGTCATGGTGGTCGCCAACCAGAAGGGTGGCGTGGGCAAGACGACGACGACCGTCAATCTTGCCGCCTCGCTGGCTCTGCACGGTGCCCGGGTGCTGGTGATCGACCTGGACCCGCAGGGCAACGCGTCCACGGCCCTCGGGATCGACCACCACGCCGACGTTCCGTCGATCTACGACGTGTTGGTGGAGAGCAAGCCGCTCGCCGAGGTCGTCCAGCCCGTGCCGGACGTCGAAGGACTCTTCTGTGCCCCGGCCACCATCGATCTCGCCGGTGCGGAGATCGAGCTGGTGTCCCTGGTGGCCCGCGAAAGCCGCCTGGACCGCGCGATCCAGGCGTATGAGCAGCCGTTGGACTACGTCCTCATCGACTGCCCGCCCTCGCTCGGCCTGTTGACGGTCAATGCGCTGGTCGCGGGCCAAGAGGTGCTCATCCCGATCCAGTGCGAGTACTACGCGCTGGAGGGCCTGGGCCAGCTGCTGCGCAATGTCGATCTGGTGCGGGGGCACCTCAACCCCGCCCTGCATGTATCGACCATCCTGCTCACCATGTACGACGGCCGGACGCGACTCGCCTCCCAGGTCGCGGAAGAGGTGCGCAGCCACTTCGGCGAAGAGGTGCTGCGGACGAGCATTCCCCGCTCGGTCCGTATCTCCGAGGCGCCGAGCTACGGGCAGACGGTGCTGACTTACGATCCTGGATCGAGCGGCGCCCTCTCGTATCTTGAGGCGGCCCGAGAAATCGCGCTGAGGGGCGTTGGCATCAGCTATGACGCGAGCCAGGCCCACATCGGCGCCCAGAGCGACCCGAGCATGGTGGAGGGGATCCAGTGAGTGAGCGACGGAGGGGGTTGGGCCGAGGACTGGGCGCGTTGATCCCTCCTGCCCCGGTCGAGAAGAACCCGGTACCGGCCGCGCTGAGCGGCGGTGCGTCCGCCTCTCCCGCGGGCGCTCCGGTGCTGACGGCGGAGCGCGGGGTTGCCGCGGCGAAGGTGGCCGCGCTGCCCTCGCCCTCCCAGGAGGCCGAGGAGCGATCGGCGGCCCCGGCCGGGGAGACGCCCGCGCCTCCGCTGGGCGCCCACTTCGCCGAGATCCCGCTGGACGCGATCACGCCGAACCCGCGCCAGCCGCGCGAGGTCTTCGACGAGGACGCCCTGCACGAACTGATCACCTCCATCCAGGAGGTCGGTCTGCTTCAGCCGGTCGTCGTGCGGCAGTTGGGCCCCGGCCGCTATGAGCTGATCATGGGCGAGCGCCGCTGGCGCGCCTGCCGCGAGGCCGGTCTGGAGGCCATCCCGGCGATCGTCCGGGCCACGGACGACGAGAAGCTCCTTCTGGACGCGCTGCTGGAGAACCTGCACCGTGCGCAGCTGAACCCGCTGGAAGAGGCCGCCGCCTACGACCAGTTGCTGAAGGACTTCAACTGCACGCACGACCAGCTGGCTGACCGGATCGGGCGCTCCCGTCCGCAGGTCTCCAACACCCTGCGGCTGCTGAAGCTCTCGCCGACCGTGCAGAAGAGGGTCGCCGCCGGAGTGCTCTCCGCCGGACACGCGCGGGCGCTGCTGTCCGTGGCGGACTCGGAGGAGCAGGACCGGCTGGCCCACCGCATCGTGGCCGAGGGGCTGTCGGTGCGGGCCGTCGAGGAGATCGTGACCCTCATGGGCTCCCGGCCGCAGAAGCCGCAGCGCCCCAAGGGACCGCGGGCCGGATCCCGGCTCTCCCCGGCGCTGAACGAGCTGGCGACCCGGCTGTCGGACCGCTTCGAGACCCGGGTGAAGGTCGACCTCGGGCAGAAGAAGGGCAAGATCACCGTCGAGTTCGCCTCCATGGACGACCTCCAGCGGATCCTGGGCACCCTCGCCCCGGGCGAGGGCCGGGTCCTGCCGAGTGATCTTCAGGAAGGCTCCGAAGAGGACCAGGACGACTGATCCCGGTCGCTTCGATCCCCTGGGATCAGGCGAGGAGCGGGCGTGTCCGGTGTGTACCGGAACACGGCCCGCTCTTTGCTTTGCGGCGGTATCGAGCGAATCGCATGGTGGATACGATGCCAGTGCTCAGGGAGCGCAGTGCTCGAACGGCCGCTCGCGCCGCGGCGGCCGGTGAGGGAAGCGAGGAAGGGCCTTCATGGGGCGTCGGCTGGTGCCGCTCACGCTGGACAACCTCCAGGACCTTCCCCAGCGCTGCCGCTCTTGTGTTTTCTGGGAGCTGGACCCCGTGAGCGGTGAGGCGGCGATCAAGGACGGCAAGGCAGCCGGGGAGAAGGAATCCTGGATCTCCGCCGTCCTGCTCGACTGGGGCTCCTGCGGCCGTGTGGTCTACGTCGATGACGCACCGGTGGGCCATGTGCTCTACGCTCCTCCCGCCTATGTCCCGCGCTCGGCCGCCTTCCCCACGAGCCCGGTCTCACCGGACGCCGTCCAGCTGATCACGGCCTTCGTCAAGCCCGGCTACCAGGGACAGGGGCTCGGCCGGGTGCTGGTGCAGACGGTCGCCAAGGATCTGCTGCGCCGGGGCTTCAAGGCCATAGAGGCGTTCGGGGACGCGCGCTGGAAGGAGCCCGCCTGTCTGCTGCCGGCAGACCATCTCCTGGCCGTCGGCTTCAAGACGGTACGGCAGCATCCCGTGCATCCCCGGCTGCGGCTGGAGCTGCGATCGACGCTCTCCTGGAAGGAAGACGTCGAGATGGCGATCGACCGGCTGTTGGGCGCGGTCCAGAAGGAACCGGCGCTGCGGCCGCTCTAGCCTCTCGTGTGGATCATGCCGGGCTCGCGGGTCCTGGCACCGCGTCTGCCGTCGTGGTGCGTCAGGGGGCGGATACGAACGAAGGGGCCGACCCGTGGAGGTCGGCCCCTTCATGTTTCACGTGAAACATCACTCGGCGAGGAAGTCCTCGAGGTCGCGGACGATCGCGGCCTTGGGCTTGGCGCCGACGATGGTCTTGGCGACCTCGCCACCCTGGTAGACGTTCAGGGTCGGGATGGACATGACGCCGTACTTGGCGGCCGTGGCCGGGTTCTCGTCGATGTTGAGCTTGACGATCTCGATCTTGTCGCCGTGCTCGGCCGCGATCGCCTCCAGGGAGGGGGCGATCTGACGGCACGGACCGCACCAGGCGGCCCAGAAGTCCACCAGGACGGGCTTGTCGTTCTTGAGGACGTCCTCGTCGAAGGAGGCGTCGGTCACGTTCTTCAGGGCGGCCACGCTGGGCTCCTTAGCTTGATCGTGGGGCGGGGAGGGGGAGAAAGCTGAGAGGCGCGTCAGACCGCGGCGGTCTTCTCGGGCTCGGCCTGGTCCTCGTCCGCGAGAGAGGCGAGGAAGCGCTCGGCGTCCAGAGCGGCGGAGCAGCCGGTGCCGGCCGCGGTGATCGCCTGACGGTAGGTGTGGTCGACCACGTCACCGGCGGCGAAGACACCGGTCACATTGGTGCGGGTGGAGGGGGAGGCGACCTTCAGGTAGCCCTCCTCGTCGAGGTCCAGCTGGCCCTTGAACAGTTCGGTGCGCGGGTCGTGGCCGATCGCGATGAACAGACCGGTCACCGGCAGCTCGGACAGCTCGCCGCTCTTGAGGTTGCGCAGCTTCAGGCCGGAGAGCTTCTGCTCGCCCTGGATCTCGGCGACCTCGCTGTCCCACACGAACTTGATCTTCGGGTCGCCGAAGGCGCGCTCCTGCATCGCCTTGGAGGCGCGCAGCGTGTCCCGGCGGTGGACGATCGTCACCGACTTGGCGAAGCGCGAGAGGAAGGTGGCCTCCTCCATCGCGGTGTCGCCGCCGCCGATCACGGCGATGTCCTGGTCCTTGAAGAAGAACCCGTCGCAGGTGGCGCACCAGGAGACACCGCGGCCGGACAGCGCGTCCTCGTTCGGGAGGCCGAGCTTGCGGTGCTGGGAGCCGGTGGTGACGATGACGGCCTTGGCCTTGTGCACCGTGCCCGCGGTGTCCGTGACGGTCTTGATCTCCCCGGTGAGGTCGACCGAGACGATGTCGTCCGGGATCAGCTCGGCACCGAAGCGCTCGGCCTGCGCCCGCATGTTGTCCATGAGGTCGGGGCCCATGATGCCGTCACGGAAGCCCGGGAAGTTCTCCACCTCGGTGGTGTTCATCAGCGCGCCACCGGCGGTGACGGCGCCCTCGAACACCAGGGGCTTCAGCGATGCGCGCGCGGTGTACAGCGCCGACGTATAGCCTGCGGGCCCGGAGCCGATGATGATCACGTTACGGACATCGCTCACGGCTAGATTCCTCGTCTCTGGTCTGCGTCAGTCGACCGGGGGAAGTCCCTTCCGGAGCTCCCACCCCACCCAACGGATCCTACGGGGCGCGCATTCCCACTGTGTCCGGGCACACGCGTGCGGGGGACGGCCGGCCACGGCTCGGGCTTCAGGGACGGGCGACGGGCTGCTTCAGCAGAACCTTGCCGGCGGAGACGGGCTGCTGTCCGACACAGGCGGCGTCGACCACATAGGCCGTGACGCGTGCGTTGTCCCGGGGGTCGGGAAGGACGACGAGATAGGCGCTCTTCCCGGCGTAGGTACCGGTCTTCGCGGCCAGGGCCTGCCCACCCCCGGGGACCGCCTGTCGGACGCACTCGGGGACCGCGACCTGGGGCTGGAGGAGCGTGTGCGCGCTCTCGCTCGTCTGCGGGGTGTTCTGCCCGGAACGCTGCCGCTGGCCGTCCTCCTGCTGAGGGCTCTTCTTCGTGCTCAGCAGATCCCGCACCTGGTTCTGGACGCTGCTTCCGGAGAACGCGCCGGCGGCCGCGCTCGGCTTGCCCCTGGCCGTCGTGGAGGAGGTGTTGCCGCCCAGCGACTGGAGCACCAGTGCGCCGGCCCCCAGGACGGCGGCGGCGAGCACACCGCCCAGCACGAAGGCCCTGCGACGGCGGCCGGGCCCGTGCTTCTTCCGGCCCGGCCCGGTCGCGGCCTGCGGGCGGCCGGCGGGGCGATCGACGGGACGGCCGACGGGGTCATCGACGGGACCGTCGGCCGGACCGGCGGTTCCGTACTCGCCGGGCGTCGATGTTTCACGTGAAACATGGCCGGTGGGGTCCGGCCGGGAAGCGTCCAGCAGCGCCTCGGCGGCCAGGGCGGCGTCGATGCGCTGGGCCACGTCGACCGGCATGGGCTCCGGCGCCTGTGCGGATCCCAGCAGTCCCCGGATCTCCTCCAGCGAGGCGTAGGTGTCCGCGCACAGCTCGCAGGCGCCCAGATGGCGTCGTACGTCCGTGCCGCGCCCGGGCGGGAGAAGCCCCTCGGCAAGGTCGGAGATCTCGGTGACGTCCGGGTGCCCGGCCGTGTCCGTCGTCGATGTCACGCTCGCCCACCTCCGCCCTTCGCTACGGCTGAATCGGTCGGTTCCGGGAGACTCGCGTCGGAAGCCCCCGCTGCCGATGGGACGGATGTCCCTTCCACCCGGTTCCGGCCAGAACTGTTTTCTTCCGTCCCATGGCCCTCTTCCGTGCGGCGGCCGGGGCGTAGGTGGGTGAGCAGGGGCAGCAGCCGGGCCCTGCCCCGGGCGCACCGGCTCTTCACGGTGCCCGTCGGCACATCGAGGATCCGGGCCGCCTCGGCGACCGGGTAGCCCTGCATGTCCACGAGGACCAGCGCGGCCCGCTGCTCCGGCGCCAGGGTGCCCATCGCCTCGATGAGCTGGCGGTGCAGATCATTGCGCTCGGCCGGCGCGGACGCGGACTCGTGCGGCTCCAGCAGCTGTTCCAGCCGCTCGGTGTCGTCCACCGGGGCGGTCTTGCGCGAGGCCGCCTTGCGGGCGCGGTCCAGGCAGGCGTTCACCGTGATCCGGTGCAGCCAGGTCGTCACGGCCGACTGGCCCCGGAAGGTGTGCGCGGCCCGGTAGGCCGACACCAGGGCGTCCTGTACCGCGTCGGCGGCTTCCTCGCGGTCCCTCAGCGTGCGCATCGCGACGGCCCAGAGCCGGTCCCGGTGCCGCCGTACGAGCTCTCCGAAGGCGTCGGGGTCGCCCTGCACATGGCGGGCGAGCAGCTCCTGGTCGCTCACCCCGTCGTATCCGGCGTCCTGCGCCATCTGCCCCCTCCGGTCCGGGTGAGACGTCAGCCCGTGAACTGCACTTCGCCGATGGCCTGCTTGTACCCCGCCCTGGAGTACAGCGTGGAGTCGTAGCCGGAGTTCGGCAGCGCGGTCAGCCAGACGAGGACGTACCGCGTCTTCAGCTGCTTGGTGACCTTCACGGTAGCGGTGGTGCCCGTGGTGGTGACCGTGCCGATCCGGGTCATCGAGTCCAGCGACGGCGGGGTCAGCGAGTCCGCGGCGTACAGCTCGACCGTGGTGTGGTCGCCGCCGTAGCGCAGGCTGAGCGTGGCCGTGTCGAGCGAGGTGGCCGAGCCGAGGTCGTAGACGATGCCGACACCCGGCTTCAACGGCGCGATGGGCGGACCGTCGTTGAAGGACTTGGTCTTCCAGTAGGTCGACGGATTGCCGTCGTACGTCTTGGCGACACTGTCGGCGCTCTGGGGATCCCCCTCGGCGACGAACTCCTGGCCGCCCTGGATCTTTATCGGTGCCGGCGGCTGCTTGCCGGTCTTGTCACCGCCGTCCGTGGTGCGGCTCTTGTTGGTGTCGTTGGACTTGCCGCCCTGATCCATCAGGGCGTCCGCCAACTGCCAGCTGCCCAGGCCGAGAGCGGCGATGAGAAGGGCGGAGACCGCCCACTTCAGCGCCTTGCCGGTACGGCTCTGCAACGGGGGCGGCGGAGCCACGATCGGCTGGGCGGCGCCGGGGTGCGGCGCCGGACGGCCGTAGGTGCCCTGCTGATAGGTCGTGCGCTGGTACTCGGGCGGGGTGGTGAACGCGGGCTCCGGCGGGCGGATGCGCGGCATCTCGCCGATCGCCTTCACCAGCTCCTCCGGCGTGGTGCACGGCGCCTCGTGCCGGGACGCGGTGGCCCCGTCGTTGGCGAGCGCCCGCATGGCCAGCTCGGACAGACCGCGGTGGATGCCGGCCCGCACCTGGTCCGGTGCGACGAGGCCGACGTCCTTGGGCAGGCCCGACAGGCCGTAGGCATCGTCCTCGTAGGGCCAGCGCTGGGTCAGCGCCGCGTACAGCAGGGCGCCGATCGCCTCGGTGTCGGTGCGCTGCGGGGTGTCGGAGCTGACGCCGCGCAGCGCGGCGTTCACCGCGAGGCCGCGGATACGCCACTGGCCGGTCGAGGTGCGCAGCACCGCATTGGGGTTCAGCCGCAGATGGGCGAGGCCCTCACGGTGCGCGGCGGCCATGGCGGAGGCCACCTGACTGACCATCTGGTACGCGTCGTGCGGCTCCAGCGGTCCGGCCGTGAGCAGCGTCGTCAGCTCGGTGGCGTCGGGCAGCCATTCGTGGACGACGTAGACGAGGTCGTTCTCCTCGACGGCGTCGAGGACCTGGACGAAGCGCGGATCGCCGAGCAGCGCGGAGGACCGGGCCGCGGCGAGGACCGAACGGGCCCGTGCGTGGTTTGCCGGCAGGATATGGACGCCGACGGCGCGGCGCAGTTTCTCGTCGACCGCACGCCAGCTGCTGAATCCGTCCAGTCGGGTGACGCACTCCTCCAGCCGGTAGCGTCTGGCGAGTTTGTGACCGCTGTGCAGTTCGGGCGGCGCGGTGTGCCTGAGAGAGCCCTCTGCGGCGTTCCCCTGCCCCTCGCTGCCGTCCGTGTCCCGCTCCGGGTTCTTGGCCACCCCGTCGGCCGTGGACTGGTCCGCCTTCGCGGTCAGCGACTGCTCGCCGCTGTTGTCTGCCACGTCGACGGCAGCCGTGCTCCGTTCCGCCACCGTCGTCCCTGCCTCCCCATCCGTTGCACGCTGTCCGACGCCAAAACCAATTGTGCCCACAGTCCGCCGCTATGCACGACACACGGCGGCGGACGATGGTTGTGCGCGTACCCCTGCCTCAGCGGCCCAGACGCCCGCGCACCATACCCACGAGCGAGTTGAGTTCGTCGATCCGCATCCGGCGGGCGGCGACGAAGAAGACACCGAACAGTACGGCCCCGCCGACGAACAGCGCCGCGAAGGAGCCGATGGCGCCCTGGCCGAGAGTGTGCCCGATGCCGTAGCAGGCCGCGCCGCTGAGCAGGGCCGCCGGTACCGAGGCGATGCACAGCCGGGCGTACGTCCGCAGCACCCGGGCGCCGTCCAGGTCGCCGCCGAGGCGCTTGCGCAGCCGCCGCCAGGCGACGATGACGCCGATGGCGTAGGCGATGCCGTACGCGGCCGCCATGCCGGCGACCGCCCAGCGGGCCGGCAGCAGGACGTAGCACAGGGCCGAGGCGCCCGCGTTGACCGCGGCGACGATGACCGTGTTGTAGAAGGGGGTGCGGGTGTCTTCATAGGCGTAGAAGGCGCGTAGGACGACGTACTGCACCGAGAACGGGATCAGGCCGAGGCCGAAGGCCATCAGCATGTAGCCCATGTTGGTGGCCGAGCCGGTGCCCGAGCTGCCGAAGATCAGGGTGCACATCGGGATGCCCAGCGCCACGAAGCCGAAGGCGACCGGGACGATGGCGACCGCGGTGGTCCGCAGGCCCTGCGAGATGTCGTCGCGCACCGCGCCGCCGTCGCCCTCGGAGGCCGAGCGGGAGATGCGCGGCAGCAGGGCGGCCATCAGGGAGACCGTGATGATCGCCTGCGGCAGGCCCCAGATCAGCTGGGCGTTGGCGTAGGCGGCGAACCCGGTGCCCGAGATGCCGGAGTCCTTGCCGGCCGCGGTGGAGAGCTGGGTGACGATCATGGCGCCGGCCTGGTTGGCGAGCACGAACAGGAACGTCCACTTGGCGAGCGCCGCCGCCTTGCCCAGACCGTGGCCGCGCCAGTCGAACCGCGGCCGGATCCGGAACCCGGTCTCGCGCAGATAGGGGATCATCGCCAGCGCCTGCACGACCAGGCCGAGCAGCACACCGACGCCGAGCAGGCGCTGACCCTGCGGCGGGATGTTGGTGACCGTCATGTGGGAGTGGGAGGCGGTGCCGTAGACCCAGATGAACATGCCCAGCGACACGATGATGACGATGTTGTTCAGGACCGGGGTCCACATCATGGCGCCGAACTTGCCGCGCGCGTTGAGGACCTGACCCATCACCACATGGATGCCCATGAAGAAGATCGAGGGCAGGAAGTAGCGGGTGAAGGTGACCGCGACCTCGTTGGCCGCCGGGTTGCTGGCGACCGGGTTGGAGATCATGCGGACCAGCAGGGGCGCCGCGAACATCGCGAGCGCGGTCAGCGCCGCCAGCGCCACCATCACGAGGGTCAGCAGGCGGTTGGCGAACGCCTCGCCGCCGTCCTCGTCCTCCTTCATCGAGCGGACCAGCTGCGGCACGAAGACCGAGTTGAGGCCGCCGCCGACGGTGAGGATGTAGATCATGGTCGGCAGCTGGTAGGCGACCTGGAAGGAGTCGCCGAGGAAGCCGAGGCCGAGCGCGGAGACGATCAGCGCGGAGCGGACGAAGCCGGTGAGCCGGGAGACCAGGGTGCCGGCCGCCATGACGGCGCTGGACTTCATCAGCCCGCCGACCTTGCCGCCCTTCTTGGCGGGGGCGGCGGTCGCCACCGAGGCCACGGGCGCCATGACCGTATCGGCCGGCCCTGACCCGGTCGGGACGCCGGGAACCGGGGCACCGACCGGTGCGGCCACCGGGGGCTGCGCCGGGTTCTGGGCGGAGACGTAGGGTGCGGCGGGCCCGGCCGGGTATCCCTGCCCGGCGTACGGATTCTGCTGCTGTGCCTGCTGTGCCTGCTGTGCCTGCTGCGCCTGGTGGCCGTAGGCCGGCGGGTACTGGCCGCCGGACGGGGCGCCCATGGCCGGCGCGGCGGCCGGTCCCGGGACGCCCGGGGGGTCCATCGGCGTGTGCCCGCCGCTCTGCTGCTGGTCCTTGAAGAGATGCGCGAACGCGTCCGGCTCGTGGTACTCCTCGCCGGAGTTCGAGACCAGGTCGTCCACGCCCACGAACTGGGTGGTGCGCGGGTCGTCGCCGTAGGGCAGCTGGGGCGCCGTGCCGTCCGGCTCGGGCGCCGGGGTCTGCGCCCACACCCGCGGGTCGGGCGCGTACGGCGACGGGGCGGGCTGCCCGTACAGCGGCTGCTCGTAGGTGCCCGGGGGCGGCGGGGGGTGCGCGGCGCGGTCGTAGAGCGCCTCGGCGACCGGGTCCTGGGCGGTCAGATCGTGTGCCCGGTAGGGATCCTGGTCGTAGGCGTCCTGGAGGTACATGTCCGCCGCTTGCTGCGGCGGCACCTGGCCGGGCTCGGGCGGCGTCTCGGGGTAGCCCGAGCCGGCCGCGCCCTGGCCGCGGTCACCGTCGTACGGCGCGTTCATGCCTTACCCCACCTCATCGTCCCAGGCCCACCGGCCACGACATCGCTCAACGGTCCACTCTCTCACCCGTCCCGGACGGGTCGGTGCTTTCCGGTGCGGTGTCCGGCTCAGGGTCACTCGGCTGCTCCGGGTCGTCTGTCCCCGCGGCGGAGTCGGGCTCCTCCGGGAGACGATCCCCGGGCGCGTCGGGGTTCCCCGGCTCGTCGGAGTGCTCCCCCGCCGTGCCCTCGCCGCCCTCTCCGGCCTGGCGGGCGGCCGCGCGCTTGCGCTGGGTGTACATCCGGAAGCCGGCGAGGACGAGGAGCAGCACACCGCCGCCGATGACCAGCATCACCGTGGGGGTGACCTCGGTGACCTTCACATCGAAGCTGACGGGGGCGCCGTACTCCTGGCCGTCCTCGGTGTACAGCTGGGCGATCACCGTGGCCCGGCCGTTGGCGTTGGCCGAGGTGGTGAACTTCACCGACTGGGCGTGGCCGCCGGCGATGTCGACGGACTGCTCGTAGTACGCCTTGCCGCCGATCTTCAGTCGGGTCGGCTGGGTCGAGGTGAGGCGCAGCACCAGATGGCCGACCGGCTGGACGAGGTTGTTCTGAACGGTCACCGGGATGGTCGCGCTGCGTCCGGAGAGCTTGGTCTCGGACTTGTCGATCAGCCTGACCTGCCCGGCCAGATCGTCCAGCCATGCCTCGACGCCGCTGCGGAAGCCGTCGCCGTCCCCGCTCTGGCCCCGCCACGACGTGGCCATCCCGCGGTTTATGGCCCGCCCGAACGGCGTGACCACGCGGGACTGGTCGGAGAGGATCACCTGGAAGTCGTCGAGCTTGTCCTGGGTCCGGGCGATCTGCTGGAAGGCCGAGGCCGGGAGCTCCTGCCGGCGCAGATACGTGGGGTAGGCGGAGGTCGACGGGATGCGCGTGGTGGCGCTCGGGTCGGGCTTGGCCTTGGCCGCCGCCGTCAGATCCTGCGCCTGGGACCAGGTGCCGCCCTGGAGCGCCCGCACGGCCGCGGCCATCGCCTTCGCCTGGGCCGCCGTGGGCAGGCGCTGCGGGGCGACGACGATGCTGCGCTGCTGGTCCGTCTGCGCGTTGATCTCAAGGCTCTGGGCCAGGAACTCCTGCACGGCGAGCGTGCCCGAGCCCGCCTTCGTCAGATCGCCCTCGAAGGCCGTGGACAGCGTGGCGTCGGCCACGACCGCCGTGGTGCCGCCGCCGACCGGACGGGCGGCGGAGGGCGTGTACGACAGCCCGGCCGTCTCCTGGAGGCTGTCGCTGCGGGCGATCACCCGGTCCGCGCCGGCGGAGGTCGCGACCCTCATGATCGACGGGTCCACGGCGCCGTTCACCGGCCACGCGTAATCGGTGCTCGGTGTGACGTGGAGCACGGTCTTCACGGTGGTGGCGGCGACGTCGGTGGCGTCCTTGAGGTGGCTGAGGGAGCCGGTGACGCTGGTGCCCCGGTGCGCGAGGGAGGCGAGGTCGGGGTCGGCGAAGGGCAGCGCGACGACCTCCTTGCCCACCACCGCCTTCTGGAGGTTCGCCAGCCACTGCTTGGCGAGCGCCTGGTGCTCCTTGGGGCCCGCGACCGTGGTGTCGCCGTCCCCCTGGAGCCGGTAGTTGCCCGATGCCATGGCGTCCACGGAGGCCAGCAGGTCCGGGTCGATCACCCAGGTGACGTCCAGGTCCTTGCCGAGGCTGACCATCTGGTCCAGCCGGCCGCCCGGCGCGAGCTCCTTGGCCAGGTCGTCGTTGCGGAAGACCGGCGTCTGGAGCTCACCGGCGCCCGTCTTGGCCGTCATGTGGACGCTGGACAGCAGCGGCCACATGACCGTCGTCCTGGTCTTGGTGTCGGCGTCGGACGGCTGCCACGGCAGAAACGTCCGCTGCACGCCGAGCACCTGCTGCCAGGGCTGGGCGGAGGTCTGCCCGGACAGGGCGACCCCGAACTCGTAGACACCGTCCGCACCGAGGTCGAGCTTGTCCATCGGCACGGAGATGCTGAAGTGCTCGGCGACGCCCGGCGCCAGCTCGGCGAACTTCTGCGCGTACTTGTCCCCGACCTCGGAGCCGCCGACGCCCTGGATCTCGTCGGGGTGCTCGGCCACGTCGTTGATCCCGGAGCGGGTGTTCAGCATCGGGCCGACCCGCAGACCCACGTGGGCGCCGGTGACGGCCTGCTTGCCGTTGTTCGTCACCGTGCCGGAGACGGTGAGGGTGTCGCCGTCCGCGGGGGCATTGGGGCTCATCGAGTCCAGGGAGACGGACACCGGGTCCCCGGTGGCGGAGGCGGCGGCCGCCGGTGCGGCGGCGGGCAGCTGGAGCAGCCCGGCCAGCAGGGGCGCGCCGGCGAGCAGGGCTCCGGTGCGCCGCAGCCATCGGCGCGCGGGTGAGGCACTGGTCCCCTGGAAGTCAGCCGCCTCGGCCACGCGCTCGCCCGTCCCTCGTCGTCGTCTCAGTGGTCGTCGGAATGTGCGTCCCCGCATGGTAACGATGTGCGCCGAGCGGAAGTGCCACGGACCAGGTCACAAGATCGTTGGACGGAGACGACCCGTCCGCTATATCCAGTATCGAGGGGAGAGGGGCCGTACGCCGCAAGAGCTGGGCTTGCACGGGTATGCCGGAAGCCGTCCGCGGCCCGCTGCGGGCCGGGTCCCGGGCCGCCTGGGGGCGCCCCGGAGCGCCCGGGGCACGTACCCTCTTCTGTTGTGCCGAACCCCAACGAAGACACTCCCTCCGCCCTGAGCCAGGCCCAGCAGCGCGCGGTCACCGAGCTGCTGCGGGTGGCGCCGGTCGCCGACGATCTCGCCCGCCGATTCCAGGAGGCGGGGTTCTCCCTCGCCCTGGTCGGCGGGTCGGTGCGCGACGCACTGCTCGGCCGGCTCGGCAATGATCTGGACTTCACCACCGATGCCCGTCCCGAGGACGTGCTGAAGATCGTCCGGCCCTGGGCCGACGCGGTCTGGGAGGTGGGGATCGCCTTCGGCACCGTCGGCGCGCACAAGGGCGCCCGGGTCGGGGACACCGACATGACCTTCCAGATCGAGATCACGACCTACCGGTCGGAGGCGTACGACCGCACCTCGCGCAAGCCCGAGGTCTCCTACGGCGACTCCATCGAGCAGGATCTGGTCCGCCGGGACTTCACGGTCAACGCGATGGCCGTGGCCCTGCCGGAGAAGGAGTTCGTCGATCCGTACGGCGGTCTGGTGGACCTCGCGGCCCGTGTGCTGCGGACGCCGGGCACACCGGAGGAGTCCTTCTCGGACGATCCGCTGCGGATGATGCGGGCCGCCCGGTTCGCCGCCCAGCTGGACTTCGAGGTCGCCCCCGAGGTCGTCGCCGCCATGACGGACATGGCCGGGCGCATCGAGATCGTCTCCGCGGAACGGGTCCGGGACGAGCTGAACAAGCTGATCCTCTCGGACCACCCGCGCAAGGGACTGACCCTGCTCGTCGACACCGGGCTCGCCGACCATGTGCTGCCCGAGCTGCCGGCGCTGCGCCTGGAGAGCGACGAGCACCACCGGCACAAGGACGTCTACGAGCACACGCTGATCGTTCTGGAGCAGGCGATGGCGCTGGAGGAGGACGGCCCCGACCTCGCGCTGCGGCTGTCCGCGCTGCTGCACGACATCGGCAAGCCGCGCACCCGCCGCTTCGAGAAGGACGGCCGGGTCTCCTTCCACCACCACGAGGTGGTCGGCGCCAAGATGACCAAGAAGCGCATGACCGCCCTGAAGTACTCCAACGAGCTGGTGAAGGACGTCTCACGACTGGTCGAACTTCATCTGCGCTTCCACGGCTACGGCACCGGGGAGTGGACGGACTCGGCGGTCCGCCGCTACGTCCGTGACGCGGGCCCGCTGCTGGACCGCCTGCACAAGCTGACCCGCTCGGACTGCACCACCCGGAACAAGCGGAGGGCGTCTGCGCTGTCCCGGGCCTACGACGGCCTGGAGGAGCGCATCGGCCAGCTCCAGGAGCAGGAGGAGCTGGACTCGATCCGCCCGGACCTCGACGGCAACCAGATCATGGAGATCCTGGGCGTCACTCCCGGCCCGGTGATCGGCAAGGCGTACAAGCACCTGCTGGAGCTGCGGCTGGAGAACGGCCCGATGGAGCACGAGGCCGCGGTGGCCGCGCTCAAGGAGTGGTGGGCCGGACAGGAGTGAGGGCGTTGCCCGGTCGATGTTTCACGTGAAACATCCGCCGGGCCGACCGCACCGAGGGTCGATGTTTCACGTGAAACATCGACCCTCCTTCTTTCTCGCCGCTCCCCGCAGCAGCCGTTCGAAGTACGCCAGCAGCACGGCGACGAACGCGTAGATCACGGCGACGAGGACGACCAGCAGCGGCGATCTGCCGTCCGGCGGGAGCATCAGGGCCCCCACCCCGGCCGCGCCGACGAAGGCCACATTGAAGAGGACGTCGTAGACGGAGAAGATCCGCCCGCGAAAACCGTCGTCCACCCAGGACTGGACGATGGTGTCGGTCGCGATCTTGGCGCCCTGGGTGATCAGCCCCAGCACGAAGGCCGCGACGAGCAGCGGTCCGGTGGCGAACGGCAGACCGAGTGCGGGTTCCAGCACCGCGGCCGCCGCCGAGCACACCACGATCCAGCGCAGCGGTCCCAGCCGTCCGGCCGCCCAGGGGGTCACCGCGGCCGCCACGAAGAACCCGGCGCCGGACAGAGCCAGCGCCAGACCGAGCAGCCGCAGCCCTTCCTCGGGTCCGGACGAGAGGGTGTAGCGGCACAGCATGAGCAGCAGGACGAGGAGCGCGCCGTAGCAGAAGCGCATCAGCGTCATCGAGGCCAGTGCCCAGGCCGCCGCCCTGCGGCGGGGCGCGGCCAGATGCCGGATCGCGGCGAGCAGATCGCGAGCCGTGGCGGCGAGCGCGGTCGCCAGGTGCGGTTGCAGCTGCTGCCGGTCGGGCCCGAGAAGGGCGGGCGCCATGCTCAGGGAGACCACTCCCGCGCACAGATAGAGCAGGGCGCCCAGGAGCACCACCGCGGCGTCGGAGCCCGAGGACAGCAGCCGTACCGCGAACGCGAGCCCGCCCCCGGCGGTCGCGGCGAGCGTGCCGGCCGTCGGGGACAGCGAGTTGGCGATCACCAGGCGCTCGGTGTCGACCACGCGGGGCAGGGCCGCGGACAGCCCGGCGAGGATGAAGCGGTTGACGGCCGTGACACACAGCGCCGAGACGTAGAAGAGCCAGGCGGGGGCGTCGCCCGCCATCAGCACGGCGGTGCCGAGGGCCAGCAGGGCGCGCAGCAGATTGCCGTGGACGAACACCTGGCGGCGCTGCCAGCGGTCCAGCAGGACGCCCGCGAAGGGGCCGACGAGTGAATAGGGGAGAAGCAGCACCGCCATCGCCGAGGCGATCGCGGCCGCCGAGGTCTGCTTCTCCGGGGAGAAGACGACATAGGCGGCGAGCGCGACCTGGTAGACGCCGTCGGCGCCCTGGGACAGCAGGCGGACGTACAGCAGGCGCCGGAAGTACCGCAGGCGCAGCAGGACGCGCAGGTCACGGACGACGGGCATGGGGCACAGCCTCACATATGCGGAAGGTCCCCGGGTCGGGACCCGGGGACCTTCACAGCCCTGGCAGGAGCGATTTTTGTACGAGCGGCTCCCCGTGGGGCGGTGCCGAGCTCTAGCGCTCGACGTCGCCGCGGATGAACTTCTCGACGTTCTCGCGGGCCTCGTCGTCGAAGTACTGCACCGGCGGGGACTTCATGAAGTACGAGGACGCCGAGAGGATCGGGCCGCCGACGCCGCGGTCCTTGGCGATCTTCGCGGCACGCAGGGCGTCGATGATGACACCGGCGGAGTTCGGGGAGTCCCAGACCTCGAGCTTGTACTCCAGGTTCAGCGGGACGTCGCCGAAGGCGCGGCCCTCGAGGCGGACGTACGCCCACTTGCGGTCGTCCAGCCAGGCCACGTAGTCGGACGGGCCGATGTGGACGTTCTTCTCGCCGAGGTCCCGGTCGGGGATCTGGGAGGTGACGGCCTGCGTCTTGGAGATCTTCTTGGACTCCAGGCGCTCGCGCTCGAGCATGTTCTTGAAGTCCATGTTGCCGCCGACGTTCAGCTGCATCGTGCGGTCCAGGACGACACCGCGGTCCTCGAACAGCTTCGCCATGACGCGGTGCGTGA
Source organism: Streptomyces sp. SUK 48 (assembly GCF_009650765.1). Classification (NCBI taxonomy): domain Bacteria; kingdom Bacillati; phylum Actinomycetota; class Actinomycetes; order Kitasatosporales; family Streptomycetaceae; genus Streptomyces; species Streptomyces sp. SUK 48. The sequence continues at coordinate 4,240,347 of NZ_CP045740.1, forward strand.
TGGTGGCGCCGACCTGGGACTTGATGTCGTCACCGACGATCGGCACGCCGGCCTCGGTGAACTTGTCCGCCCACTCCTTGGTACCGGCGATGAAGACCGGGAGGGCGTTGACGAAGGCGACCTTGGCGTCGATGGCGCACTGGGCGTAGAACTTCGCCGCGTCCTCGGAGCCGACCGGCAGGTAGCAGACCAGAACGTCGACCTGCTTGTCCTTCAGGATCTGGACGACGTCGACCGGCTCGGCCTCCGACTCCTCGATGGTCAGGCGGTAGTACTTGCCCAGGCCGTCGAGGGTGTGGCCGCGCTGCACGGTGACGCCGGTGTTCGGGACGTCGCAGATCTTGATGGTGTTGTTCTCGGAGGCGCCGATCGCGTCCGCGAGGTCGAGGCCGACCTTCTTGGCGTCCACGTCGAACGCGGCCACGAACTCGATGTCGCGCACGTGGTACTCACCGAACTGCACGTGCATCAGGCCGGGCACCTTGGTCGCCGCGTCGGCGTCCTTGTAGTACTCGACTCCCTGCACCAGCGACGCGGCGCAGTTGCCCACGCCGACGACGGCTACGCGAACCGAACCCATTCCGGTTGCTCCCTGTGTGTACGAGTGAGGCCCTGACTGGGACTCACGTGGCGGTGTCGCCGGGCGGATCCGTCCGGGAGGTGCTCCCGGGACGGGGCAGGCCGCCCGTCGATCCAGTGGTGGTGTCCTGTTGAGCGGGCCCCCCGGACGAGGGACTTCTCAGGTCCCGTCCGGCTCGCTCGCTCTCGATGAGCTCGTTCAGCCAGCGCACTTCGCGCTCCACGGACTCCATACCGTGGCGCTGGAGCTCGAGTGTGTAGTCGTCCAGGCGCTCCCGCGTCCGGGTCAGGGAGGCGCGCATCTTCTCCAGGCGCTCCTCCAGCCGGCTGCGCCGGCCCTCCAGTACGCGCATGCGCACATCGCGCGAGGTCTGCCCGAAGAAGGCGAACCGTGCGGCGAAGTGCTCGTCCTCGTACGCGTCGGGACCGGTCTGCGAGAGCAGTTCCTCGAAGTGCTCCTTACCTTCCGCCGTCAACCGGTAGACGATCTTGGCGCGGCGTCCGGTGAGGGGAGCGGCGAGGGCGTCCTCGTGGGTGTTGCCCGGCTCCTCGGTCAACCAGCCGCTCGCGGCCAGCGTCTTGAGGCAGGGATACAGGGTCCCGTAGCTGAAAGCGCGGAACACACCCAGGGACGTGTTGAGTCGTTTACGCAGCTCGTAACCGTGCATAGGGGACTCGCGCAGCAGGCCGAGCACGGCGAACTCGAGAATGCCGGAGCGCCGGCTCATCGTCGCCTCCTCCCGGCCCACGGCTCCCACCGCAGGTCTCCCAGTGCCTTCTCAGCGTCTTTATCTCGCGCTGATGTATCGACTCGATACATCACGACGATAGAACGGCGTCACGCGTGCGACAAGAGGGACGATGGTGAACGGGATCACATAACCGATTCGTAGGAGGCAACTTGCCTGGTTTGGGGTGAACTTCGGGGCTCGGCAGGTTTTGGCGGTGCGTAGTCTGTGCGGCATGCAGACCACCGGGAACCATGCGACGCCTGGGGGGCGTCGTCGTCCCCGGTGCAGTACGGGTGAATGCGCGACCGACCACATCCGTACGTCGGGGGGACCGGAAACCAGCCGCCAGTCCAGGCGCGCAAGGGTGCGCCTGCCCGAGGAGTAATCGTTCGATGAGCGAGCACCGTCGCAAACCGCCGCAGCCGCAGGGAGGCGGACGTGCCGCGGCCCGACGCGGCCAGCCCGGTTCGTCCCCCGGCCGCCGCGCGGCACCGCGAGGCGCCAGCGGATCGCCTGCCGACTCTCCGGGAGACGAGGGGCGGTCGCTCGGCGGCCGCGCCGAGGCCCGGCGCGCGGCCCAGAGAAGCAGTGGTGGGCGCCGCAGAGCCGAGCCCGCAGGCGGTGGTCGCCGCGGTGGTCCCGGCGGTCCCTCCGGACCCGGCCGCGGCCGGGGGCGCCCGGCCCCGTCCGGCAAGAAGCGGATCATCGACTATCCCCGCGCGGACAAGTACGGGTGGCACCGGTGGGTGCCGTCCTGGAAGCTCGTGTCGGGCATCTTCATCGGCTTCGTCGGCTGCATCGTGGCCGTCGCCGGCCTCGGGTACGCGATGGTGAGCGTCCCCGTCGTGGCCAAGACCGCGCGGGCGCAGAACAACGTCTACTACTGGTCCGACGGATCGGTGATGGTCGCGACCGGAGGCGAGACCAACCGGCAGATCATCAACTACGAGGACATCCCCAAGGAGATGCGGTACGCCGTCATCTCCCAGGAGAACAAGACCTTCGAGACCGACAGCGGCGTGGACCCGTCGGGCATCGCCCGAGCGGTCTTCAACATGGCCCGGGGCGGTCAGACCCAGGGTGGTTCGACGATCACCCAGCAGTACGTCAAGAACGCCATGCTCGACGACCAGTCGCAGACCCTCTCCCGCAAGTTCAAGGAGATCTTCGTCGCGATCAAGGTGGGCACCAATGTGCCCAAGCCGGAGATCATGGCCGGATACCTGAACTCGGCGTACTTCGGCCGCGGCGCTTACGGCATCCAGGCCGCCTCGCGCGCGTACTTCAACATCGACGCCAAGAACCTCAACCCCGGCCAGTGCGCCTTCCTCGCGGCGATGCTGAAGGGTGCCACGTACTACGACCCGGCCGGCGCGACCTCGCTCGACCCCGGTGCCACGGCCCAGGCGAACCAGAAGCGCGCTCTCGGGCAGATGCAGGACACCCTCGACAAGATGGTCCAGTACGGCCATCTGAGCGCCGCCGAGCGGGCCAAATACACCACGCTCCCCCACTCGCAGAACCCGCGGTCGAACAGCCGGCTCAGCGGCCAGGTCGGTTACCTGGTCGACCTCGCCAAGTCGTACCTGATCAACAACAGCGACAAGACCCATGTCACCGCGGACGACCTGCAGCGGGGCGGCTACCGGATCCGCACGACCTTCGACAAGAAGAAGGTCGGCGCACTGGAAGCCGCGGTCAAGAAGGTCCAGAAAACGAACATCAAGCCCAAGGAACGTCCGAAGTACGACAGCTACGTCCAGTTCGGCGGGGCCTCGGTCGAGCCGAAGACGGGCGCCATCAGGGCCATCTACGGCGGTGAGGACGCGACCAAGCACTTCACCGACAACGCCGACTCGACCGGCGCCCAGGTGGGTTCGACGTTCAAGCCCTTCGTGCTGGCCGCCTCGATGAAGTGGGGGGTGCGCGACCCGCACGGACCGCCGAACCAGGGCCCGGACCAGCGCACGATTGCCTCGCCCAAGAGCCTGTACAGCGGGAAGAACCAGCTCAAGATCGAGAAATACGACCACACCGTCTGGACGGACAAGGACGGCAAGGAGTGGCTCCAGACCAACGACGGCGACGAGTCCACCGGTGACGCGCCGGACTACAAGATCGACCTGCGTACGGCGATGCAGTTCTCGGTCAACTCCGCCTATGTGCAGCTCGGCATGGACGTGGGCCTGGACAAGGTCGAGCAGTCCGCGCTGGCCGCCGGCCTCCTGAAGGGCAGCCTGGCCAGCTCCAACTACCCGTCCTTCTCTATCGGCACCTCCGACCCGAGCGCCATCCGCATGGCCGGGGCCTACGGCACCTTCGCCAACAGCGGGCAGCAGAACGATCCGTACTCCGTCGACAAGGTCGAGAGCAAGGACGGGGTCGTCTACGAGCACGAGGTGAAGTCGAAGGACGCGTACCCGGCGAACGTGGCGAACAACGTCACCGACGTCCTGCGGACCGTGGTCGACAAGGGCACGGGTACCAACGCCCGGCTGCCCGGACGTGAGGTGGCCGGCAAGACCGGTACCACCGACGGCAACAAGTCGGCCTGGTTCGTCGGCTACACCCCGCAGCTGTCCACCGCGATCAGCATGTTCCGCCTGGACGACAACGCGAACAACAAGCAGCGCTCGTTCCTGGAGATGTACGGAACGGGCGGCCAGAAGCAGATCCACGGCGCCTCGTTCCCGTCGGAGATCTTCCACGACTACATGACCCAGGCGCTTCAGGGTCAGCCGGTGCTGACGTTCCCGACGCCCGAGCCCATCGGCGTCGCGCTGAACCCCGAGCCGAGCCCGACGCCGACCCCGTCGACCTCGCCGAGCCCGTCCACGAGCCCGTCCACGAGCCCGTCGCCGAGCACCAGCGTCTCCCCGAGCCCGACGAACAGCCAGACCTGCGGCTTCTTCGGCTGCACCGACGGCGGCAACGGCAACGGCGGTGACAACGGCACCGGTGCCGGCGGGAACGGCAACGGCGGCACGGACGGCGGGCCGACGCCCTCGACGACGGCCACCGATCCCAATGCCGACGGCGGCACGCGGGGCAATGGAAACGGCAACGGCAATGGCAACGGGGGCACCATCTGGGGACCGGCGGGCTAGCCCGCTCGGTCCGACCGGTTGGCGGCCATATCGCCCGCCCTGCCTGTTTCACGTGAAACATGAGGCCGCCGCACCCACCGGGTGCGGCGGCCCTCCGCGTTTTCATGGGGAGGTACGGCAGGATGTGGCCCATGCCCAGTGCAGAGATGACACCCCCGGGCGTGTACGAGCCCGAGCCGGAGCGGTCCACGCCACCGGAGCCGGTGCGGCCGACCCGGGAGGACGAGGTCGCGGCGGCCGGCAGCGAGCTGGTCGGCGGCCCCATCGGGCGGTACGCCCTGCTCGGAACCTCCTGGTGGACGCCCGTGCGGATCGTCGCGCTCGTCGCGATCGGCATGTTCGCCCTGGGCCTGGTCCAGAAGGCGCCGTGCTACCACAGCGCCTGGTTCTTCGGCGCCAGCTCCCAGTACACGAAAGCCTGCTACTCGGACATCCCGCACCTCTACCAGGGCCGCGGATTCGCCGACCACCTCGTGCCCTACTTCGACAAGCTCCCGGACGCTCTGTCCGGCGGCATGGGCTATCTCGAGTACCCGGTGCTGACCGGAGTGTTCATGCAGGTGGCCTCCTGGCTGACCCCGCACAGCGGCGGCATCCAGCACCAGGAGCAGTGGTACTGGTTCGTCAACGCCGCGATGCTGATGGTCTGTACGGCCGTGCTCGCCGTCTGTGCGGCCCGTACCCACCGCCGCCGTCCCTGGGACGGCCTGCTGGTCGCTCTGGCGCCCGCGGCGGCGCTGACCGCCACCATCAACTGGGACCTGCTGGCGGTGGCGCTGACGGCCGCCGCGATGCTGATGTGGGCCCGCAGCCGTCCGGTCGCCTTCGGCGTCCTCCTGGGGCTCGCCACGGCCGCCAAGCTCTACCCCGTGCTGCTGCTCGGCCCGCTGCTCGTGCTGTGCTGGCGGGCCGGCCGATGGCGGGAGTTCGGGCGGGCCGCGGCGGGAACGGCGGTCGCCTGGCTGGTGGTGAACCTGCCGGTGATGCTGTTCGCCTTCCCGGGCTGGTCGAAGTTCTACTCGTTCAGCCACGACCGGGGCGTCGACTTCGGCTCGTTCTGGCTGATCTGGTCGCAGAACTCGGACCACCCGCCCAGCACCGACTTCGTGAACACCGCCGCCACCGTGCTGGTGGTGCTGTGCTCCATCGGGATCGCCGTGCTGACGTTCACCGCCCCGCGCCGGCCGCGCTTCGCCCAGCTGGCCTTCCTGATCGTGGCGGCCTTCGTCCTCACCAACAAGGTCTACTCGCCGCAGTACGTGCTCTGGCTGGTGCCGCTGGCGGCCCTCGCCCGGCCCAAGTGGCGGGACTTCCTGATCTGGCAGGCGTGCGAGGTGGCGTACTTCCTCGGCATCTGGATGTACCTCGCCTACACGACCAGCGGAGACGCCCACAAGGGCCTGCCGACGCACGGCTACCAGTGGGCGATCGCGGCGCACCTGCTGGGCACGCTGTATCTGTGCGCCGTCGTCGTCCGCGACATCCTGATGCCGGAGCGGGACGTGGTGCGCCGGTCCGGGGACGACGATCCCTCGGGCGGGGTGCTCGACGGGGCGGAGGACGTCTTCGCGTTCGCCGCGGTGGACCACCGGCCCCGGCACGCCGCCCCGCACGAGACGCCGCAGGTGGAGTGGGGCAGGCCGGAGGTGGCCCGCCCACAGGGCCGTTCGCTGTGAGCGAACAGCTCGGCTGAACGGCCCGCGCCGCCCCGGCCCGAGGCCGCGGGCGAGGTCATGGAGAAGCCGTACACGAGGTCATGGAGAAGGCCGTACACGGAGTTCCGTGTACGGCCTTCCCGCTGTCCCGGACCGGCGGGCTCCAGCCGGTCTCAGCAGTCCACGATGCGGTCGAACTGCGTGGTGGTGTGCCGCAGATGGGCCACCAGCTCGTCGCCGACCTTGGGCTCCGCGGCGTCCGCGGGCACGAACAGGATCGACACCTGCATGTGCGGCGGCTCGGCGAACCAGCGCTGCTTGCCGTCCCAGACGAACGGGGAGAGGTTCCGGTTGACCGTGGCGAGGCCGGCCCGGGCGACGCCCTTGGCACGCGGCATGACGCCGTGCAGGGCCTTCGGGGCCTCCAGGCCCACCCCGTGCGACGTACCGCCCGCCACGACCACCAGGAAGCCGTCGGAGGCCGCCTTCTGCTGCCGGTAGCCGAACCGGTCGCCCTTGGTCACCCGGGTGACGTCCAGGACGGCACCGCGGTACTGGGTGGCCTCGTGGTCCCCCAGCCACAGCCGCGTGCCGATCCGGGCGCGGAAGCGGGTCTGCGGGAACTGCTGCTGGAGCCGGACGAGTTCGTCGGCCTTGAGGTGGCTGACGAACATCGTGTGCAGCGGCAGCCGGGCCGCGCGCAGCCGGTCCATCCAGCCGATGACCTCCTCGACGGCGTCCGAGCCGTCGGTGCGGTCCAGCGGCAGATGGATGGCGAAGCCCTCCAGGCGGACGTTCTCTATGGCCTGGTGCAGCTGCGGCAGGTCCTGCTCGCTGATGCCGTGCCGCTTCATCGAGGACATCACCTCGATGACGACCCGCGCGCCCACCAGGCCGTACACGCCGTCGATCGAGGAGACCGAGCGGACGACCCGGTCGGGCAGCGGCACCGGCTCCTCGCCGCGCCGGTAGGGCGTCAGCACCAGCAGGTCGCCGCCGAAGTAGTCCTTGATGCGCGCGGCCTCGTACGTGGTGCCGACGGCGAGCAGGTCCGAGCCGAGCCGGGTCGCCTCCTCGGACAGCCGTTCGTGTCCAAAGCCGTAGCCGTTGCCCTTGCAGACCGGGACCAGGCCCGGGAACTGCTCCTGCACGTGCTTGTGGTGCGCCCGCCAGCGCGCGGTGTCGACGTAGAGCGTGAGCGCCATGGCCGGACCCGGACCCTTTCTCGTGGCTGAGGTGTATCGGGGGTGTGAGAGCTGTGAACCCTATGGAATCAAACGCCGGCTGCTCAGCGGCGCGACATGTAGATGTCGAGCGCCTTGTGGAGCAGCTTGTTCAGCGGGAAGTCCCATTCGCCGAGGTACTCGGCGGCCTGTCCGCCCGTGCCGACCTTGAACTGGATCAGGCCGAACAGGTGGTCCGACTCGTCCAGCGAGTCGGAGATGCCGCGCAGGTCGTAGACGGTCGCCCCGAGCGCGTAGGCGTCGCGCAGCATGCGCCACTGCATCGCGTTCGAGGGCCGGACCTCGCGGCCGATGTTGTCGGAGGCGCCGTAGGAGTACCAGACGTGCCCGCCCACGATCAGCATGGTGGCCGCGGAGAGGTTCACGCCGTTGTGCCGGGCGAAGTACAGCCGCATGCGGTTCGGGTCCTCGGTGTTGAGGGCCGTCCACATGCGCTGGAAGTACGACAGCGGGCGCGGCCGGAAGTGGTCGCGCACGGCCGTGATCTCGTACAGCCGCTGCCACTCGGCGAGGTCCTGGTAGCCGCCCTGGACGACCTCGACGCCGGCCTTCTCGGCCTTCTTGATGTTGCGGCGCCACAGCTGGTTGAAGTTCTTGTGGACCTCTTCCAGGGAGCGGTTCGCCAGCGGCACCTGGTAGACGTAGCGCGGCTGGACGTCGCCGAAGCCCGCGCCGCCGTCCTCGCCCTGCTGCCAGCCCATGCGGCGCAGCTTGTCGGCGACCTCGAAGGCGCGCGGCTCGATGTAGTCGGCCTCCAGGTCGCGCAGGCGCTTGACGTCATGGTCCTGGATGCCCTTCTTGATCGTCTCCGCGTTCCAGCGCCGGATGATCACCGGCGGGCCCATCTTCACGGAGAAGGCGCCCTGCTGCTTCAGATGCGCGAGCATCGGCTGGATCCAGTCGTCCAGATTCGGCGCGTACCAGTTAATGACCGGGCCCTCGGGCAGATAGGCGAGGTAGCGCTTGATCTTGGGCAGCTGGCGGTAGAGGACCAGGCCCGCGCCGACCAGGTGACCGGTGCGCTCGTCGAACCAGCCGAGGCTCTCCGAGCGCCACTCCGCCTTCACGTCGGCCCAGGCCGGGACCTGCATGTGGCTCGCCGACGGCAGGCTCTGGATGAATGCCAGATGCTGCTCTCGGCTAATGGTCCTCAGGGTCAGGCTCATGTCGGGGCGCTCCTCGGGCTGGTGTGTCCCCATGGGTTCAGGGGCTCCGGCTCTCGCGCCGAAGCCTACTGCGCCCGATGAGCGCCCCGAGGGGGCGGACGGCTTAGAAGGGCCCGCCCGCGCGGGGGCGCCGCCGCGGAGATCGTCTTCGCGGCGGCCGCCCGGGGAGGAACCGCCTCAGAACAAGCCGCCGAACAGCCCGCCGTTCGACATGCCGATCAGCAGGCCGACCCCGGAGGCGCCGAGGCCCAGGATCAGCCCGAAGCGCTCGCGCGTGGTCACCGAGACCCACTGCCCGTACGCGCCGGTGGCGATGCCGACCAGACCGGCCCAGGACGTGAGCAGGTGCAGGCCGGGGAAGAACGCGGTGATGAAGGACAGCAGGCCCAGGACCAGCGTCACGGCCATCAGGATGTCCGGGAGTGGATGGGACTTGCCATCGGTGGCGAACAGGGATCCGGCGGTGTTGGGCTGCAAAGCCTGTGCCATGGGGCACCTCCTGCGGAAGGCGGCGCATCGTAGCGCCGTACACACCCGACGTGTACAGATTGTCGGCCCTCACGGCCGGATTTCAACCGGAAGCGGGTGTGCGGGTAGTCTGTACCGTCTGCACCGGTGTCTGCCCGGATCCGCGGCGGGGAATCCTCGCGGAGCCCTGATCGTCAGTGGAAATCCCTGATTGTCAGTGCTGGCCGATACCGTGCGAACGCATTAGACCCTCCTGCCACGGAACGACCGTGGCCGCTGAGTCCAAAGGAGGTGGGTTCCACATGCGTCACTACGAGGTGATGGTCATCCTCGACCCCGATCTCGAGGAGCGTGCTGTCTCCCCGCTGATCGAGAACTTCATGTCCGTCGTCCGTGATGGCGGCGGCAAGGTGGAGAAGGTCGACACCTGGGGCCGTCGTCGTCTCGCCTACGAGATCAAGAAGAAGCCCGAGGGCATCTACTCGGTCATCGACCTGCAGGCCGAGCCTGCGGTCGTCAAGGAGCTCGACCGCCAGATGAACCTGAACGAGTCGGTCCTCCGGACCAAGGTCCTCCGTCCCGAGATGCACTGAGCCTCGGCTCAGCTGATCCCGGGATTCGAGTAGCAGCAAGCAGCCAGCAGCAAACCCGCCGAGAGGTTCCCCCATGGCAGGCGAGACCGTCATCACGGTCATCGGCAATCTTGTCGACGACCCCGAGCTGCGCTTCACCCCGTCCGGTGCGGCGGTCGCGAAGTTCCGTATCGCGTCCACTCCCCGCACCTTCGACCGTCAGACCAACGAGTGGAAGGACGGCGACAGCCTGTTCCTGACCTGCTCGGTCTGGCGCCAGGCGGCGGAGAACGTCGCCGAGTCGCTCCAGCGAGGCATGCGCGTGCTCGTGCAGGGCCGGCTGAAGCAGCGGTCCTACGAGGACCGTGAGGGCGTCAAGCGCACGGTCTACGAGCTGGACGTCGACGAGGTCGGGCCCAGCCTGCGCAATGCCACGGCCAAGGTCACCAAGACTTCCGGTGGTGGCGGTCGCGGTGGCCAGGGTGGTTACGGCGGCGGCAGCGGTGGCGGCCAGGGTGGCGGCGGCTGGGGCGGTGGCTCCGGCGGCGGCCAGCAGGGTGGCGGCGCTCCGGCCGACGACCCGTGGGCGACCGGCGCTCCCGCCGGTGGCAACCAGGGTGGCGGCGGCTGGGGCGGCGGCTCCGGCGGCAACCAGGGCGGCGGCGGCTACTCGGACGAGCCTCCTTTCTAGGGCTCGTATCCCACACTTCTTGATCACACAGGAGAAACACCATGGCGAAGCCGCCTGTGCGCAAGCCTAAGAAGAAGGTCTGCGCTTTCTGCAAGGACAAGGTCACGTACGTGGACTACAAGGACACGAACATGCTGCGGAAGTTCATTTCCGACCGCGGCAAGATCCGTGCCCGCCGCGTGACCGGCAACTGCACGCAGCACCAGCGTGACGTCGCCACGGCCGTGAAGAACAGCCGTGAGATGGCGCTGCTGCCCTACACGTCCACCGCGCGATAAGGGAAGGGTGACCGACTCATGAAGATCATCCTCACCCACGAGGTCTCTGGCCTCGGTGCCGCCGGCGACGTTGTCGACGTCAAGGACGGCTACGCTCGCAACTACCTGATCCCGCGGAAGTTCGCTATCCGCTGGACCAAGGGTGGCGAGAAGGACGTCGCGCAGATCCGTCGTGCGCGCAAGATCCACGAGATCCAGACCATCGAGCAGGCCAACCAGGTCAAGGCCCAGCTCGAGGGCGTGAAGGTCCGTCTGGCCGTTCGCTCCGGCGACGCCGGTCGTCTCTTCGGTTCCGTCACCCCGGCCGACGTCGCGTCCGCGATCAAGGCTTCCGGTGGCCCCGAGGTCGACAAGCGCCGCATCGAGCTGGGCGCCCCGATCAAGACCCTGGGCTCCCACGAGACGTCCGTGCGTCTGCACCCCGAGGTGGCCGCCAAGGTCGCCATCGAGGTCGTCTCCGCGTGACCCAGCGCTCGGTCTGAGCAGCTGAGAAGAGGGGCCGTACCCATCGCGGGTACGGCCCCTCTTCCGTTGTCTCCTCCGTTGCCGACGCGTTCCGGGACGGAAGCCGCAGCGGATGTTTCACGTGAAACGGTCAGCGGGTCGCGCCCGTCACCAGCCAGCGGCCCGAGCGGCTGCGCCACCACAGGGTGGCCATGCGGACGGTCATCATCAGCGTCATCGCGGCCCAGAGCGCGGTCAGCCCGCCGCCGAACACCGGGACGAGCAGGGCCGCCGGAACGAACACGGCCAGGGTCACCAGCATCGCCCCCGCCAGGTAGGGCCCGTCTCCGGCGCCCATCAGGACGCCGTCCAGGACGAAGACGATGCCGCAGATGGGCTGGGACAGCGCCACCAGCAGCAACGCGGGCAGTGCCGCGTCCTTGACCACCGGGTCGCCGGTGAACAGCGGCAGGAAGAGCGGCCGGGCCGCGACGACCAGCAGTCCGAGTACGACACCGGTGGCGATGCCCCACTGGACCATCCGCCGGCAGGCCGCGCGGGCGCCCTCGGTGTCGGCCGCTCCGAGGTAGCGGCCGATGATGGCCTGCCCCGCGATCGCGATGGCGTCGAGCGCGAAGGCCAGCAGGCTCCACAGGGACAAAATGATCTGGTGGGCGGCGATGTCGGCGTCACCGAGACGGGCCGCGACGGCGGTGGCGATCATGAGGATCGCGCGCAGCGACAGGGTGCGGACCAGGAGCGGGACACCGGCCTGTGCCGAGGCCCGGATCCCGGCCGCGTCCGGGCGCAGGGACGCTCCGTGCCGTCGCGCACCCCGTACGACCACGGTCAGATAGACGGCCGCCATGGCGCACTGGGCGATCACCGTGCCCCAGGCCGAGCCGGCGATGCCCAGCCCGGCGCCGTAGACCAGGCCCACATTGAGAACGCCGTTGGCGATGAAACCGCCGATCGCCACATAGAGCGGCGTCCTGGTGTCCTGGAGGCCGCGAAGCACTCCGGTGGCGGCGAGCACCATGAGCATGGCCGGGATACCCAGCGAGGAGACGCGCAGATAGGTCGTGGCGTAGGGGGCCGCGGTGGTGGAGGCGCCGAAGAGGTCCACGATGCCGGGTGCCAGGGGAAGGACGACGGCGATGACGGCGATCCCGAGCAGCAGCGCCAGCCAGATGCCGTCCATGCCCTGGCGGATGGCGCCCGCGCGATCACCCGCGCCGACCCGGCGGGCCACGGCGGCCGTGGTGGCGTAGGCGAGGAAGACGAAGATGCTCACGGCGGTGGTCAGAAGGGCGGAGGCGATGCCGAGACCGGCGAGCTGGGCCGTGCCGAGGTGGCCGACAATGGCACTGTCCGCCATGACGAAAAGCGGCTCGGCGACGAGTGCGCCGAAGGCCGGGACGGCCAGCGCGACGATCTCTCGGTCGTGCCGCCGGCGGGTGGCCTCGGGGATCTCGGGAGCCTGGGTCATGGGCGCTAATGTAATCGTCCACAGGTAAGAGATGCAATTGCATTGTGACCCTTACTTGTGCTCTTGACCGCCCTCCGCTCGCGCACCGTTCGAACCGATCTTGGTCCGACCGGGAAAGTTTTTCTTCTGCACAGCCGGTGGATGCCGAAACCGCAGGTCAGGGGCGTGGCCTGGAAGGGATCGAGGGCTTGTTCACAGGGCTGTCCACCGGGTCGTGCACAGGTTTCGGCGAGTTCTCCACAGCATCGGGGCCGTCGTCCACATGGCCTGTGGATAACCAGATTGGCTGACGGTGCCGACGGGCCTACCGTGGTCCGGCGCCCGCTCCTTCTCCGGGCTCCGGCAGGCGATGCCTCCGAGGCCCGGGAAACGGCACAAAACCGACGCGCCTTGAGCGGAGTTGGGCCTCTCGATTTGTCAGTGTCGTGCCGTACAAAAGAGGACACGGCGAGGTCCGCCGTGTGACGGGAGGAGGTGGCTCGGTGAGCATTTCCGAGCCCTTGGACGATCCGTGGGCCGACAGCGGGCCCAGTGATCGTCTGCCGGCCTCCCGTCGGCGACCCGAGGGCGGCCGGGGCCGTGACGAGCAGCACGACCGGGGCCGGGACAACACCGGGTGGGACGGCGGCGGTTCCTCCTTCGAGCGGGTGCCCCCGCAGGACCTCGACGCCGAGCAGTCGGTGCTCGGCGGCATGCTGCTGTCCAAGGACGCCATCGCCGACGTCGTCGAGATCCTCAAGGGCCACGACTTCTACAAGCCCGCGCACGAGACGATCTACCAGGCGATCCTCGACATCTACGCCAAGGGTGAGCCGGCCGACCCGATCACCATCGCCGCGGAACTCACCAAGCGCGGCGAGATCAACAAGGTCGGCGGCGCGGCGTATCTGCACAGCCTCGTCCAGACCGTGCCGACGGCGGCCAACGCCGAGTACTACGCGGAGATCGTCCACGAGCGGGCCGTACTGCGCCGCCTGGTCGAGGCCGGCACCCGGATCACGCAGATGGGATACGCGGCCGACGGCGATGTGGACGAGATCGTCAACAGTGCCCAGGCCGAGATCTACGCCGTAACCGAGCAGCGCACCAGCGAGGACTATCTGCCGCTGGGCGACATCATGGAGGGGGCGCTCGACGAGATCGAGGCGATCGGCTCGCGCAGCGGCGAGATGACCGGTGTGCCCACCGGGTTCACCGACTTCGACTCGCTGACCAACGGTCTGCACCCCGGTCAGATGATCGTCATCGCGGCCCGTCCCGCCATGGGTAAGTCGACGCTGGCGCTGGACTTCGCGCGGGCCGCGTCGATCAAGAACAACCTGCCGAGCGTCATCTTCTCGCTCGAAATGGGGCGCAACGAGATCGCGATGCGTCTGCTGTCCGCCGAAGCGCGCGTCGCCCTGCACCACATGCGCTCCGGCACGATGACCGACGAGGACTGGACCCGGCTCGCCCGCCGGATGCCGGACGTCTCGGCCGCCCCGCTCTACATCGACGACTCCCCGAACCTGTCGATGATGGAGATCCGGGCCAAGTGCCGCCGCCTCAAGCAGCGCAACGACCTGAAACTCGTCGTCATCGACTACCTCCAGCTGATGCAGTCCGGCGGCTCCAAGCGCGCCGAGAGCCGCCAGCAGGAGGTCTCGGACATGTCCCGTAACCTCAAGCTCCTCGCCAAGGAGCTGGAGATCCCGGTCATCGCGCTGTCCCAGCTGAACCGTGGCCCCGAACAGCGCACCGACAAGAAGCCGATGGTCTCCGACCTGCGTGAATCCGGCTCGATCGAGCAGGACGCCGACATGGTCATCCTGCTGCACCGCGAGGACGCCTACGAGAAGGAGTCCCCCCGCGCCGGCGAGGCCGACCTGATCGTCGCCAAGCACCGTAACGGCCCCACGGCCACCATCACGGTCGCCTTCCAGGGCCACTACTCGCGCTTCGTGGACATGGCGCAGACCTGATCGGATCGGCGCGGGGGAACCCGCGGTGTCTCAGGCGCCGTCGGGGGCTCCGCCGGGCTGGAAGAACGCGAGCATTTTCCGGGCGGCGTCCGGCGACGTCAGCATCTCCTTCATCCTCGCGGACATCCGGGCGGCGGCGCCGGTGCGTTCGAACATCTCGCGTTCGTATTCCGCGACGGCGGCGGGGAAGTCGTCCGGGCGCGCGGCCAGCGCGAGACCGAGCAGGGCGCCGTCGAGCAAGGCCATGTTGGCGCCCTGGCCCACCGGTGGCATCAGGTGCGCGGCATCGCCGATCAGGGTGACGTCCGGCGCCGACGGCCACGTCAGGCCGACCGGGAGGGCGGTGATCGGCCGCGGCACTATGGTGTCGTCGCAGGCCGCGATCAGCGCGGTGAACCGCGGGTCCCAGCCGGAGAGCAGGCCGATCAGCCGCGCCCGGGCCGCGGCCGGGTCGTCGAACGGGATCCCGCTGGTGGCGAACCAGTCCTCGGCGGTGTCGTAGAAGCTGATGCCGATGCGTACGCGGCCGTCGCCGTTGCGCTGTGCCGCCAGGGATATCCCGTCGCCGAGCACCCAGTAGTTGCCGCGCCCGACCATCGTCGCGAGGGCGGGGTATGTGCGGTCGATGTCGGGGATGCCGACCTCCACGACGTTCTGGCCGATGTGTGCCGGGCGGGCGTCGGTGAGCAGCGCGCGGACCCGGGAGTTCGCGCCGTCCGCGCCGACCAGCAGGTCGTACGGCGCACTGCCGCCGTCGGCGAGGTCCAGCCGGCCGTTCTCGGCGGAGGCGAACGCGTGCCCCCAGCGGACCGTGTCGGCGGGGAGGGAGTCCAGCAGCAGATCGCGCAGGTCGGCGCGGTCCACCTCGGGCCGGTCGAGCGGGGCGTCGTCGGGTGTGTCCTCCTGGAGCAGGAGGGTGCCGTCCGGTTCGAGGAGACGCATGTCCTGGCCCTCGCCGCGGGCGATCGCGTGGAACCCCTCGAGGAGTCCGGCCTCGCGCAGTGCCCGCCGGCCGGAGTGGATGTCGAGCATGCCGCCCTGACCGCGCGCGCCGCGTGACGCCTCGCGTTCGTACACGACGGAGTCCATCCCGTGCACGTGCAGCACACGGGCGAGAGCCAGGCCGCCGAGGCCGGCTCCGACGATGGCAATGGTCATGATCGCCCTCTCGATACGCCGTACTGATCGATACACTGTATCGATCTATGCGATGTATCGTGGGCGGCATGTTGGTGTGGGAGAGGCCGGAGCCGCCGGATCGACCCGTCCCGGCCCCGCTGAACCGAGAACGCATCGTGCGGGCGGCGATCCGGCTGGCCGACGCGGACGGCCTGGAGGCGGTGTCGCTGCGCAAGGTCGCTGCCGCGCTGGGTGTCGGGCCGATGCGGCTGTACAGCTACATCGCGAGCAAGGAGGAGCTGCTCGACCTGATGGTCGACGCGGCCTATGCCGAGATCCGGCCCGCCGGAGACGGGTGGCGGGAGGTACTGCGGTCTCTCGCCGAGACCACCCGGCAGGCCGCCCATGAGCACGAATGGCTCGCCGATCTGCTCGGTGGCCGACCGCAGCTCGGCCCGCACGCGCTGGCAGGCGGCGAGACCGTGCTGGCCCGGCTCGACGGCGTCGGCCTGGACGACGCCATGCCGGTGGTCGCCGCGGTCAACGCGTATGTGATCGGCGCGGTGCGCCGGGAGATCGCCGAGCGGCGCGCCGAGCGGGCCACAGGGATGGACGAGAGGCGCTGGCAGGCCGCACTCGGCCCCTATCTGGAGCGGACCTTCGCCACCGGCCGGTTCCCCGCGCTGGCCGCGGTGGTGCGCGACGCCGCCCACCTGGACGCCGACCACACCTTCCGGATCGGCCTCGACTGCCTGCTCGACGGCATCGAAGCCCGGATCTCGAGGCGCCGCGCGGCCGGGGAACCGGATCGGCCGTAGCGGACGGTGACGTGTGTCGATGCGGCAACGTCACCTGGGCGCGCCGAAACTGAGGACACGTCACGGACGGCCCTGCATCCCGCATCATCGGTCGGATGAGCCGTCGCATCGTGCTTGTCACCGGGGCGCCCGGGGCCGGGAAGACCACTCTGGCGCTGCCGCTGTCGGCAGAACTCCGTTTCCCGTTGCTGTCCAAGGACCACATCAAGGAAACCCTGCACGACGCGCTGGAGGCGCCGGTGGACCTGGCGTCCTCCCGCCGACTGGGCGCCGCGGCCATGCGGTTGATCTGGGCGCTGGCCGCGCGCTGCCCGGAGGCCGTCCTGGAGGCCAACTTCCTGTCGCGCCACCCCGATACCCGCCCTCACCTGGATTCCTTGGCCGCGACCGTGGTCGAGGTCCATTGCTGGTGCCCACCGACGGAGGCCGCTCGTCGCTATGCCGAGCGGGCGGCCGGGGCCCACCCGGTCCATGTGGTCCAGGAACTCCGGCCCGAGATCCTGGACCAGTACGACCGGCCACTCGGCTACGGCCCCGTCATCACGGTGGACACCACCCGCCCCACCGATCCGACCGAGATCGCGGTCCGGGTCCGTGAGGCGTTCGACCGGAACTGACACGATCCGCGTCCCGACCTGGAACCGCGGCCGTCCGATGGGCATGAAGCCGATCGACCCGGAGAAGTCGGCCTGGCAGTTCGGCCAGCAATCGACCGGGACGCGAAGGCATCTCCGCTGGGCGGTCACGGCGCTCCGTGACCGCCGTGACCGCCGGGGCGAGGGCGGAGGGCTGGGCAGATCCTTCGCAGAACGCGGGAAAATGTTCATGGTCCGACTCTCCCGTTTCGGTCACACTCGGCGCATTACGGCCAACACTCCACTTCTCGGGTGGTTTTCCCCAGGGGGGCGCGACCCCGGGTCACCACTCCCCGGCCGCTCCCGAACGCGGATCGTGCGTCGGAAATGGATTCGACGCACGGCGTTCCAGCAGGTGGACTGGGGGAATGACGACTTCACAGGATGCGCTGCTCCCCGGGACACAGCGCGCGCTGCTGCACAGGATCGCCGTCGCGCAGAGCGAGGGGCGGGCGCCGTCGCTGGTCGCCGCCGTGGTGCGCGGCGGGCGGGCCGTGTGGCACGGGGCGCGGAGCTCGGTGGACGGGCACGCGCCGGACGAGAACGTGCAGTACCGGATCGGTTCGATCACCAAGACCTTCACGGCCGTACTGGTGATGCGGCTGCGCGACGAGGGCGTGCTCGACCTCGGCGATCCGCTGGACAAGCATCTGCCCGGCACCGGCGTGGGAGAGGCCACGATCGCCGAACTGCTCGCGCACACCTCCGGGCTGGCGGCCGAGTCGCCCGGACCGTGGTGGGAGCGGACGCCGGGCTCGCTGCGGCCCGGACTCGGCGATGTGCTCGGCGAACAGCCCCTGCTGCACCCTGCGGGCCGTCTGCACCACTACTCCAACACCGGCTATACGGTGCTCGGCGCGCTGGTGGAGGAACTGCGCGGCGCCCCCTGGGAGGAGGTGCTGCGCCGGGAGATCCTCGAACCGCTCGGCCTGCACCGCACCGCCCCCCAGCCGGAGGCCCCGTACGCGGGCGGCTGGGCGGTGCACCCATGGGCCGACGCCCTGCTGCCGGAGCCGGTGGAGGACCTCGGCCGGATGGCGTCCGCCGGCCAGCTGTGGTCGACCACGGCGGACCTGGCGAAGTTCGCGGTCTTCCTGGCCCGTGGTGACGAGCGGGTGCTCGACGCGGAGTCGGTGCGCGAGATGCGGACCCCGGCCGCGCCGGCCGAGGCCGCCGATGTGGTGGACGGTGTCACCTACGGCCTCGGCATGCAGCTCCACGCCCGTGACGGACGACTGCTGTTCGGCCACTCCGGCTCGCTGCCCGGCTTCCTGGCGAACCTCACCATCAGCCTGGAGGACGACGTGGCCGCGGTGGTGCTCACCAACTGCACCAGCGGGCCGTCCCTGGGCGCGGTGGGCGACGACCTCGTACGGATCGTCGCCGAGGCGGAGCCCCGCACCCCCGAGCCCTGGCGCCCGCTGCGCGAGGCCGACCCGGCGGTGCTGGAGCTGGCCGGCCAGTGGTACTGGGGGACCGGGGCCTTCGGTCTGCGGGTGACGGCCGACGGCCATATCTCGCTCGGCCCGCTGACCGGCGGCGGTCGCGGGTCCCGCTTCCGGCCGAACGGCGACGGCACCTGGACCGGCCTGGAGGACTACTACGCCGGGGAGTTGCTGCGGCCCGTACGGCGTCCGGACGGCTCCCTGAGCCACCTCGACCTCGGCTCGTTCGTGTTCACCCGGCAGCCGTACGACCCCGAGGCCCCGGTACCGGGCGGCGTGGACCCGCAGGGCTGGCGGGGCGTCAACTAGCCCGGAGAAAGCAGCTCGAAGACACGAGGGGTTGCCTCGGATGTTTCACGTGAAACATCCGAGGCAACCCCTCGGCCGTGTGCCGCTCCCCGCCGTCAGAGGCGCAGCTTGAAGCCCTCGTGCGAGGCGGTGAACCCGAGCCGCTCGTAGAAGCGGTGGGCGTCCGGACGCTTCTTGTCGGACGTCAGCTGCACCATCACGCAGTCGAGCCGCCGGGCCGTGTCGACGGCCCACTGGATCAGCTCGGTGCCCAGTCCGCTGCCCCGCTCGTCCGCGTGGATGCGAACGGCCTCGATCAGCGCACGGGTCGCGCCCCGGTGGGACAGTCCGGGGATGATCGTGAGCTGGAGGGTGCCGATCACCCGTCCGCCGCGCACGGCGACGATGAGGTGCTGGTTCGGGTCCGTCTCCAGCTGCTTCAGTGCCGCCCGGTACGGGGTCAGATCATCGGGGGACTCCCGCTGCGCGCCCAGTGGATCGGCGGCGAGCATCGCGACGATCGCCGGAAGGTCGTCCTCGGCTGCGGCCCGTATCTGAAGATCTCCCATGCCCGCACTCTATGCGGGGACGTTCAGCGACTCCACCGCCCGTACCAGCGGAGCCAGTTCGGGGTTCCTGGAAGCCCCGTCCAGGGCCTCGCGCAGGGCGCCGTCGTTGGTGGGGCGCGCCTCTTCGAGAAGTCGCAGGCCCGCCTCGGTGACGTTGGTGTAGATGCCGCGCCGGTCGGTGGGGCACAGATAGCGCTCCAGCAGACCGCGGTCCTCCAGCCGGCTCACCAGGCGCGTGGTGGCGCTCTGGCTGAGTACGACCGCCTCGGCGACCTGCTTCATCTGGAGATGCCCGCCCTCGCCGTCGTGCTGCCGGCTCAGCACGTCGAGCAGCGAGTACTCGCGAACGCTGAGGTCGTGCCCGGCCTGGAGGGCACGCTCGATGTGCGCCTCGATCCGGCCGTGCAGCGCAGAGAGGGCGCACCAGCCCTGGGCGAGGGCGGTGAGCGCGGGGTCCGTCGCTGTCATGGGCGTTCTCCTCCGTCTCGGAGTGGTTGCTCCCAGGGTAGACCACTGCCCGCAATAGACGGCTCTTGCATTTAACGCGCGTCTGCAAGTATTGTTGAAGCACGCAAAGCGCTCATGCAATCTTCTGGGAAGGTGTACCCCCACATGCCTCTCGCGCTTCTGGCCCTCGCGATCGGGGCCTTCGGAATCGGCACCACCGAATTCGTGATCATGGGCTTGCTGCCCGAGGTCGCGGGCGACTTCGGCGTCTCCATCCCCACGGCCGGCCTGCTCGTGACCGGCTACGCACTCGGCGTGGTCATCGGTGCCCCGCTGATGACCGTGCTCGGCACCAGGATCCCGCGCAAGCGGATGCTGATGCTGCTGATGGGTCTCTTCATCGCCGGGAATCTGCTGTCCGCCGTTGCCCCCGCCTTCGCGGTCATGGTGATCGGACGGGTGGTCGCCTCGCTCGCCCACGGCGCCTTCTTCGGCATCGGTTCGGTCGTCGCGGCCGAACTGGTCGCGCCCCAGAAGAAGGCCGGGGCCATCGCCATGATGTTCACCGGCCTGACGGTCGCCAACGTCGTCGGCGTCCCGCTGGGCACGCTGATCGGCCAGCACGTCGGCTGGCGCGTCACCTTCGCGGTCGTCGCCGGGCTCGGCGTCATCGGCCTCGCCGGCATCGCCAAGCTGGTGCCCGAGCTGCCCCGGCCCGAGGGCGTGCACCTGCGCCATGAGCTGGCCGCCTTCAAGAACGCCCAGGTCCTGCTCGCCATGGCGATGACCGTCCTCGGCTTCGGCGGCGTCTTCGCGGCCGTCACCTACATCGCGCCGATGATGACCCACGTCGCCGGCTTCGCCGACGGCTCGGTCACCTGGCTGCTGGTCCTGTTCGGCCTCGGCATGGTCGGCGGCAACCTCGTCGGCGGCAGGTTCGCCGACCGCGCCCTGATGCCGATGCTCTACATCTCGCTCGGCGCCCTGGCCGTCGTTCTCGCCCTCTTCACGCTGACCGCCCACAACAAGATCGCGGCGGCCGTGACCATCGCCCTGATCGGCGCCCTCGGCTTCGCCACCGTCCCGCCGCTCCAGAAGCGCGTCCTCGACCACGCCCACGGCGCGCCGACGCTCGCCTCGGCCGTGAACATCGGCGCCTTCAACCTGGGCAACGCCCTCTCCGCCTGGCTCGGCGGCCTGGTGATCTCGGCCGGTCTCGGCTACACGGCCCCCAACTGGGTCGGTGCCGCGCTCGCCGCGGCCGCCCTGGTCCTCGCCGTCCTCTCGGCCGCCCTGGAACGCCGCGAGACCCCGCACGGCGCCACCGTGGCCGCCCCCAACGCCCCCACCGCCTCCACCGCGCCCGCCGACCGGCCCACCGCCGTCCACCACTGAACCACCGCGGGCCGCCTCCACCGCGGCCCGTGGTCACCCGCACCGCACCCCGGTGCGGGTGCCGCACCGATCCGCGGTGCGGCCCCCCGTGCGACATCCCCCACCGCAACACCCGAGGAGAACCTTCCATGAGCACCACCGCCGTCGCGCCGCTCACCACCGAGGACGCCGAACTGCTCGTCGCCACGGCCCGCCGGGCGGCCGAGGAGGCGGGAGTCACCGTCAGCGTCACCGTCCTGGACACCGGCGGCCATCCGCTCGCCTTCCGCCGGGACGACCGGGCGGTGCTGATCTCCGGGGAGACCAGCACCCGCAAGGCGTACACCGCGCTCCAGCTGAACGCCCCCACCGCCGATCTGGTCGACGCGGTGCAGCCCGGTGCCCTCTTCCACACGCTGCCCACCGCCCTCGACCGGCCGCTGCTGTTCATCGCGGGCGGCGTCCCCGTCCACCGCGACGGCCGGCTGATCGGCGCGGTCGGCGTCGGCGGCGGCGCCCCGGAGCAGGACCACGGCTTCGCCACCGCGGCCGTAGAGGCCCTCGCCTGATCACCCGGCCGGCAACGGACACCGGCCCCGCCGCTTCGAGCGGCGGGGCCGGTGTCGTACGACGTCTCAGCCGGCGGCCACCGTCAGCGGGGCGAACCGGCGTGTCCAGTCGCCCGGGAGATCGGTGATGCCATGCGTCATCACGGAGTTGTACGTCACCGAGGCCAGCCCCCGGGCCTTGGCCCAGGCCCGCAACTCCTCGTGCCGTACGTCGATGTCGGTGCGCAGCGGCCGGTCCGTGCCGGCCGCCAGCGAGGCGATCAGTGCCTGGGCGGTCTCCGTGTCCCGGGCGATCAGCGGGCCGACGACATGGGTGTCCATATTGGGCCACGCGGCCGCGTAGCCGATGATCCGGCCGTCCTCCTCGGCCACCCAGAGCTGGTCCGCGAAGGCCGGCAGCCGCGCGAGGAGCGGCGTCCGGTCGGCGCCGAACACCTCCTCGTCCACGCGCAGCATCCGGGGAAGATCCTCGGCGGTGGCGGCCCGTGTCTTGACCCCGAGGTCCGGCCCTCCGGGGGTGAAGCGGCCCCGGAGCATCTCCGCCCGGCCCGTCACCTTGAAGCCCAGCTCCTCGTACAGGGGGCGGCCGTTCTCCGTGGCGTACAGGGTCAGCGGGGTGCCCTCCATCGTGGACACCACATGCCGCATCACGCGGCGCCCGACACCCCGGCGGGCATGGCGTTCGGCGACCAGGACCATGCCGACGGCGCCGAGTTCGGGCCGTCCCCAGGAGCCGTACTCGGTGATGACGCACGCGGCGACGAGACCACCCTGAGGGTCGTCGATACCGAAGCCGCGCCCGGCGGTGAGGAGGAAGCCCCACTTGTGTTCCTCGCGTGGCCACCCCCGGTCCTCGGACAGGTCGGCGCAGGCGGTGAGATCGCGCAGCGTCAGACGACGGATGGGCAGTGCGTCGAGGGAAGGAGTTGGCACGCACGTCAGGCTGTCCGAAGCAGGCCCCCGGCGTCCACCTGTTTCACGTGAAACATCGCTCCGTCGGCCACCCGGCCGACCGCGCCCGCTACCCCAGGTCTGGGGCGTGCATGGCGCGTACGCCCTCGATGTTGCCGTCCAGATAGTGCCGCAGTGACAGGGGGACGAGATGGACGGACGCGATGCCGACGCGGGTGAACGGGATGCGGACGATCTCGTACTCGCCGACCGGTTCCTCCACCTCCGGTCCATGGCGCAGGGACGGGTCCATGGACGCCAGGCGGCAGACGAAGAAGTGCTGCACCTTCACGCCGGTCGCGCCGCCGTCCTCACCGATGTGCTCCACGGTGTCCACGAAGCACGGCACGACATCGCTGATCTTGGCGCCCAGCTCCTCGTACACCTCCCGGTGCAGGGCGTCCACGACGGTCGAGTCCTCGGGATCGACCCCGCCGCCAGGGGTCACCCAGTAGGGATCCACGCCGGGCTTGGTGCGCTTGATCAGGATCAGGTCGTCGCCGTCCAGCAGGACGGCACGGGCGGTGCGCTTGACCACGGGTCGGACGGTCATGGGAGGAATGTGGCCCGGTTGGTTCCACGTGAAACATCGCACAGTGGAACCGGCCGACCGTGCTGCGTGGTCCCGGGCCGTCAGCGAGCGTGCCCGGTGCGGATCGCCGGAAGAGACGCTTGTCCGGCCGGCGTTCCAGGGTGCGGATCTGCGAGCCGGAGACGGTCCGAGCCCTGAGGGGGAGACTCGGACCGCCGTACGGAATCGGGCCGTACGGCGCCCCTCGGGGTGCCCCGGCGGCAGGGCCGGAGTCACCGCGCCGACTCGTCCAGGGCGCGCAGGATGTCCGCCACCAGGTCTTCGGGGTCCTCGGCACCGACGGACATCCGGACGAAGCCCTCCGGGACCGCGTCCCCGCCCCAGCGGCCGCGGCGCTCGGCCGTGGAGCGCACCCCGCCGAAGCTCGTCGCGTCCTCCACCAGGCGCAGGGCGGCGAGAAAGCGTTCGGCGCGCGCACGCGTGGGCAGCGTGAACGACACGACGCAGCCGTAGCGGCGCATCTGCCGCGAGGCGATCGTGTGCGCGGGGTCGTCCGGCAGCCCCGGATGGCGCAGGCCGGTGATCTCCGGCCGCTGCCGCAGGGCCTCGGCGACGGCGAGCGCGGTGGCGTTCTGCCGGTCGACGCGCAACTGGAGCGTGGCGATGGAGCGATGCGCGAGCCATGCCTCCATCGGCCCCGGGATCGCTCCGACGATCTTGCGCCAGCGGCGTACGGCCGCCATCGCCCCGGCGTCGCGGCCGGCCACGTACCCGAGCAGGACGTCGCCGTGCCCGGTGAGCTGCTTGGTGCCGCTGGCCACGGCGAAGTCGGCGCCCAGCGCCAGCGGGCGCTGGCCGAGCGGGGTGGCGACGGTGTTGTCGACGGCCACCAGGGTGCCCTGGGCGTGGGCCGCGACCGCCAGCCGCCGGATGTCGCACACATCGAGCCCCGGGTTGGAGGGGGACTCCAGCCACAGCAGCCGGGCCCCCTCCAGGACCTCCAGCTGGGCGTCCCCGCCGGTGGGGGCGGTGCGCACCTCGACGCCGTACGCCTCCAGCTGGGCGCGGACCAGCGGCAGTGCCTGGTAGCCGTCGGACGGCAGCACCACCGCGTCCCCGGCGCGCAGCTGGGAGAACAGCACGGCGGAGATCGCGGCCATGCCGGAGGCGAACACCAGCGTCTCCACGTCCGGCCGCCCGGGAGCCTCCAGCTCGCCGATGGCGTTCTCCAGCAGCGTCCAGGTCGGGTTGTCGTCACGGCCGTAGGAGTACGGTCCGGTCACCTCGCCCGGCAGATGGAAGTGCGCGGCGAAGACGGGGCCCGGCAGCGTCGGCTCGTGCTTGACCGGCTCGGGCAGCCCGGCCCGGACCGCACGCGTGCCGTCGCCCACGGGCCCCTCGCCCACGGGCCCTTCACCCACGGTTGCGTCGCTCATGCGGCCCGTCCCTCCAGGTGCTCCCGTACGGCGGCGAGCAGTCCGGTGCTCGCCTCCTCCACCATCGCGAGGCATTCCTCGAAACCGTCCGGGCCGCCGTAGTACGGGTCCGGCACGTCGAGGTCGTCACCCAGGGGCTCGTCCGGCGCGAGGGCGCCGGGCGAGCGGTGGGCGTACGCGCGCAGCAGGCGGACCTTGCGCGCGTCGTCCTCGGTGGGCGCCAGACGCCGCAGGTCCCGCAGATGGCCGGCGTCGAGGGCGATCACGAGGTCGCGGCGGGCGAACCAGGAGGTCTGGAACCGGCGTGCGAGGTGGTCGCAGTCGTAGCCGCCGTCCTGGAGGACCGCGACGGTGCGCGGGTCGGCGGCCTCGCCCTCGTGCCAGCCGCCGGTACCCGCGCTGTCGATCTCCACCCGGTCCGCCAGCCCGGCCTCCGCCACCCGCGCGCGGAAGACGTACTCGGCCATCGGGGAACGGCAGATGTTGCCGGTGCACACGAAGCAGACGCGGTAGGTCATGGGCGCTCAGTCCTCGTCCGGAAGGATCATGTGCAGGGCCCAGGAGACGACCGAGATGATCAGACCGCCGAGCACGGCCGTCCAGAACCCCTCCACATGGAAGCTCAACTGGAGCTTGCCGCACACCCAGGACGTCAGCAGCAGCATCAGCGCGTTGACGATCAGGGTGATCAGACCCAGGGTCAGGATGAACAGCGGGAAGGTGAGCACCTTCAGGATCGGCTTGACCAGCGAGTTCACCAGGCCGAAGATCAGCGCTACGACGATCAGCGTGCCGGCCTTCTTGGCCGTGCCTGCACCGGTCAGGGTGATCTTGTCGAGGAGCCAGACGGCCACCGCGAGCGCGCCCGCGTTGACGATCGTCTTGATGACGAAGTTCTTCATGTGTCCGATCGTGGCAGACCCGATCGGAAGCGAGCAGCGAGGCGAGGGCGACGAAGCGGATGAAGGCATTCCGACTGGACGATCTTGAGGCGGAGCGCGCCGCCAACGAGGGTGCCTACCTTCAGTTCCTGCGGGAGCGGAACATGTCGGTCGGTCTCTACGCCCTCGACGCGGGCGCGCACGACCCGCAGCAGCCGCACCGGCAGGACGAGGTGTACTTCGTCGTCAGCGGCCGGGCGTCGATCACCGTGGGCCTGGAGACGACCGAGGTGGCGCGGGGCAGCGTGGTGTACGTGCCCGCCGGTGTCGCCCACAAGTTCCACCACATCAGCGAGGATCTGAGGGTTCTCGTCGTGTTCTCTCCACCCGAGGCGTGAGGGTCGGACTCCGGGTTCCCTAGGGGACGGCTCAGGGGAGGACAAGGGCTGCGAGGCCCCCGCCGGGCCGTCCCCGGGCTCTAGCATCGAGTGCAGGACATCGGGACCGTACGCGACGTACACGTACGCACGAGACGAGAAGGACGAGGGCCATGCGAGGGATCTTCGCGGGACTGCCGTGGTGGGTGAAGTGGGTCGCGGTGCCGGTCATCGCCCTGGTCGTGTTCGGCGGCCTGATAGCGAGCGTGGTCGGCTTCGTGATCGGCTTGCTGTTCAAGGCGCTGGTCTTCGTCGCCCTGGTCGGCGGACTGATCTACATCGTGCGCAAGTTCATGTCCAGCTCCTCCTCGCACGGCGACTGGTGAGACACGCGGGAACCGGTGACCGGTAAGGGGGTGCCGGTTCCCTCGGGCGAGGGAAGTTTCCCCGTGAGCCCGGCCGCACCCGGTGGCGGCCGGTTAGAGTCCGGAACTCCCCACGGGGTGCGGCCCCGTGGGTGGCGCAGAAACCCATCCGTGCTTCCCGCCGACGCACGGGCTGCCCCCACGCGCTTCCGGAGTTCCCCTTGGCCACGGTCGACACCGCACCGGCGAAAACCCCCGCACTCCCCGCCCAGCCACGCCCCCGCACCCCACCGGCCCGGCGGCCGTCCGGGATGGCCGTCCCGCCGCAGCCGGCCCCCGCGACCCTCATCGGCTCCGTACAGCGCGCCATGCGGCTGCTGGAGACCGTCGCGGCCCATCCGTACGGCGCCCCCGCCAAGCAGCTCGCCCGCGCGACCGGCCTGGCCCTGCCGACCACCTACCACCTGCTGCGCACCCTGGTGCACGAGGGCTATCTACGCCGGGACAAGGGGCTCTTCTTCCTCGGGGACGCGGCCGAGCGGCTGAGCAGCAGCGGGGCGCGGGAGAAACGTCGCGGCAGAGTCGTGGACACCCTCGCGCACTGGCGCGATTCCATCGGCGCCCCGATGTACTACGCGATGTACCGGGACGGCGAGGTCGAGGTCCTCTGCGTCGCCGACTCCCGTGAGGCCCCCGCGGCCGAGGAGTGGGCCGACTTCCGCGAGACCGGGCACGCGCACGCCATCGGACAGTGCCTGCTCTCCCAGCTGGACGAGGACGCCCGGCGCGAGTATCTCGCCCGCTATCCGGTCCAGGCCCTCACGCCCTACACCGTGCGCGACAGCGACGCCCTGCTGAGGCGGCTGGCCCGGGTGCGGCGCATGGCGCCGGTGACGGAGCGCCAGGAGTACGCGCTCGGCACGGTCTGCGCGGCGGTGCCCATCACGGTCGGCGCGACCGCGGCCACCGTGGCCCTTTCCCTCCCGGCCCACCAGGCCGACCGGCTGCTGCCCGCGGCGCGGCGGCTTCACACGGAGATCGGGCGGAATCTGGGATCTCTGACCCTCTCTATCAGTATCTGAAAACTTACTCCTTGTGATCCACTGTGTACTTTCAGCAAGATTTACCACGGTCAGAGGGATCAAACCCGGCCAGTCGATGTCATATGACGGGGTAGGCGATGCGCGAGTCCGTACAGGCAGAGGTCATGATGAGCTTTCTCGTCTCGGAGGAGCTCTCCTTCCGCATTCCGGTGGAGTTGCGCTACGAGACAGGCGATCCCTACGCCGTGCGGCTCACCTTCCATCTGCCCGGCGATGCCCCGGTGACCTGGGTCTTCGGTCGGGAACTGCTGATCGACGGCGTCGGACGGCCGTGCGGGGAGGGGGATGTGCGGATCTCCCCCGTCGAGGCCGAGGTGCTGGGCGAGGTGCTGATCAGGCTTCAGGTCGGCGGTGACCAGGCCCTGTTCCGTTCGTCGGCGGCACCGCTCGTGGCCTTCCTCGATCGCACGGACAAGCTGGTGCCGCTCGGGCAGGAGGGCGCGCTCGCCGACTTCGACGCGCATCTGGACGAGGCGCTGGACCGGATTCTCGCCGAGGAGCAGAGCGCGGGCTGAGCCGCCGAGGGACGGGGCGCGGACGCTCCGCCCGGTGCTACGGGGCCGTGCAGTAACGCTTCTTCAGGGGGCCCCGCACAGGCCCTCGTACGGGCCGCCACGCAGGCTGCCACGTCGGCTTCTCCGTCGGTCTCCGCGTCGGCCTTCGCGCGGGGCGGCGGGCGGTGTCCGGTCCCCTGCCGGACGGCCCGCCCCGCCTCACCGCTTCCGGCGCCGCCCCCGGCCGCCACGGGCCGGCAGGGGCTGGGTGCCGGTCGGGGTCTCCGTGCCCGGGGCGCTCCGGTCGGCCGCCACCACCAGGGCGGCGAGGGCGGTGGTGACCGGTACCGAGGCGACCAGCCCGATGGAGCCCACCAGGGTGCGCACGATCTCCTCCGCCACCAGCTCGCTGTTGGCCACCGTCCCCACGCTGCTCTGCGCGATGGAGAACAGCAGCAGCAGCGGCAGCGCGGCGCCCGCGTAGGCGAGTACGAGGGTGTTGACGACCGACGCGATGTGGTCGCGGCCGATGCGGATGGCCGCCCGGTACAGACCGCGCGGACCCATCGTGGGGTTGGCCTCGTGCAGCTCCCAGACGGCGGAGGTCTGGGTGACCGTCACATCGTCCAGGACGCCGAGCGAGCCGATGATGACCCCGGCCAGCAGCAGGCCGCTCATGTCGATCTTCGGGTACAGCCCGTGGATCAGACCGGTGCTGTCGTCGGTGTTGCCGGTCAGGGCGGCCCAGCCGATGAACACGGAGCCGAGCAGGCCGATCAGGCTCAGCGAGATCAGCGTGCCGAGCACCGCCACCGACGTACGGGCCGACAGGCCGTGGCACATGTACAGGGCGATCAGCATGATGGCGCTCGCCCCGATCACCGCCACCAGCAGGGGATTGGAGCCCTGGAGGATCGCGGGCAGGATGAACTGGTTCAGCACCAGGAAGCTCACCGCCAGCGCCACGAGGGCCATGACGCCGCGCAGCCGGCCCACCACCACGACGGCGAGCGCGAAGACGCCCGCGAGCAGCGCCATCGGGAACTTCCGGTCCACATCGGCGACCGAGTACTGGAGGTCCTTCGGCGCGGTCGGCTCGTAGGCGGCGACGACCTGCTCGCCCTGGTGCAGCTGCCGGGGCTGATCGGGCTGCACGATCTCGGTGAACGTACGGCCCTTGTCCCTGCCGGTGTCGACCCGGACGGTCGCCTTCTTGCAGGTGCCGCCGGACTGCCGGCCCGTCGGTGCCCCGCCGGAGCCATCACCGCTCGGAGCCCCGCCGCCGGCGCTCACCGAGGCGCAGCTCACCTCGGTCACCCGGGTCACGGTGGCCTGTTGGGTCTGCCGGTCGAAGCCGACGCCACTGTGCTTGTGCGAGGGCGCGCCACCGGGCCAGAGCACCACCAGACCGACCACGACCGCCGCGGTGAACGGGACGAGGATCGCCGCGATCACCTTGCGCAGATGCCGGGAGACGGGCGCGGCGGGGCCATGACCGTGGCTGTGCCCGTGCCCATGGCCGGAGCCGTGTCCGTGGCCGTTCCCATGGCCCGTGCCGTGGCTGTGCCCGCGCCCGCGTCCGTGGTCATGGGCCGGGCCCTGGACCGGCACCTGGGCCGGGGCTTGGGCATGGCCAGGGTCGTGACGGTGGCCCCGGCTCGGGGGCTCCGAGCCGTCGTGCCGGCGCGGGCCGGGCGGCTGGTACGGGTGCTGGTCCATCCGGGTCATCGCCAGATCATCGCAAGAAGCGGGGAGGGCCCACTGTTCATCGCATCACGGATGACGCTAGCGTGGAGACACCTTTGCACACGCGGGAGCTCGGAGCACCGGGCTGAGAGGGCGCTGACCTCCGTAGAAGCGATGTTTCACGTGGAACATGCGATGTTCCCCGGGAGACCTCGGACGACGGAAGCCGCTGCGTCGACCGCCGAACCTGTTACCGGGTAATGCCGGCGTAGGGAGTAGGTCTCATGACCAACAAGGACGCACGCACGCCTGCCTCCGTCCAGGACGACATGTCCTCGGAGGCCGGGAAGTCCATCGGCTGGCACAAGGCGTACGTCGAGGGCTCACGCCCCGACCTGCGCGTGCCGGTCCGTCAGGTGCACCTGACCAACGGGCAGTCGGTCACGCTGTACGACACGTCGGGCCCGTACACCGATCAACTCGTCGACACCGACGTCCGCCGGGGGCTGTCGCCGCTGCGGGAGAACTGGATCATCGCCCGCGGCGACACCGAGGAGTACGCGGGCCGTCCCGTCCGTCCCGAGGACGACGGCATCAAGCACACCTCGCCGCGCGGCGGGCTGCGGAACCTGGACGCGGTCTTCCCGGGCCGCCCGCGCCAGCCGCGCCGGGGCCGGGGCGGCCAGGCGGTGACGCAGCTCGCGTACGCGCGCCGGGGCGAGATCACGCCCGAGATGGAGTTCGTGGCCCTTCGGGAGAACGTCTCCCCCGAGGTGGTGCGCGAGGAGATCGCGGCGGGCCGGGCGGTGCTGCCGGTCAACGTCAACCACCCGGAGATCGAGCCGATGATCATCGGCAAGCGGTTCCTGGTGAAGGTGAACGCCAACATCGGCAACTCCGCGGTGACCTCGTCCATCGAGGAAGAGGTCGAGAAGATGACCTGGGCGACCCGCTGGGGCGCCGACACGGTCATGGACCTCTCCACCGGCCGCAACATCCACACCACCCGCGAGTGGGTGCTGCGCAACTCCCCCGTCCCGATCGGCACGGTGCCGCTGTACCAGGCGCTGGAGAAGGTCGACGGCAGGGCGGAGGAACTGACCTGGGAGATCTACAAGGACACCGTCATCGAGCAGGCCGAGCAGGGCGTGGACTACATGACCGTCCACGCGGGCGTGCGGCTGCCGTTCGTACCGCTCACGGCCAACCGCAAGACCGGCATCGTCTCGCGGGGCGGCTCCATCATGGCCGCGTGGTGCCTGGCGCACCACAAGGACTCGTTCCTGTACGAGAACTTCGAGGAGCTGTGCGAGATCCTCGCCGCCTACGACGTCACGTACTCGCTGGGCGACGGGCTGCGGCCCGGGTCCATCGCGGACGCCAATGACGAGGCCCAGTTCGCGGAGCTGCGCACGCTCGGGGAACTCGGCCGGATCGCCCGGCGGCTGAACGTACAGACGATGATCGAGGGCCCCGGGCATGTCCCGATGCACAAGATCAAGGAGAACATCGAGCTCCAGCAGGAGATCTGCGACGAGGCCCCGTTCTACACGCTCGGCCCGCTGACCACGGACATCGCCCCGGCGTACGACCACATCACCTCCGGCATCGGCGCCGCGATGATCGCCTGGTGGGGCACGGCGATGCTCTGCTACGTCACGCCGAAGGAACACCTGGGCCTGCCCAACCGGGACGACGTGAAGACCGGCGTCATCACCTACAAGATCGCCGCCCACGCGGCCGACCTCGCCAAGGGGCACCCGGGCGCGCAGGAGTGGGACGACGCCCTCTCGGACGCGCGCTTCGAGTTCCGCTGGGAGGACCAGTTCAACCTGGCCCTCGACCCGGACACGGCCCGCGCCTTCCACGACGAGACCCTCCCGGCCGAGCCCGCCAAGACGGCGCACTTCTGCTCCATGTGCGGCCCGAAGTTCTGCAGCATGAAGATCTCCCAGGACATCCGCCGCGAACACGGCGGCAACCGGACCGAGATCGAGGAGGGCATGGCCCAGAAGTCGAAGGAGTTCGCGGAGGCCGGGAACCGGGTGTACCTGCCGATCGCGGACTGACGGGGACGTGAGCGCCGCTCCGGCCGGTCCACCGGCTTCGGAGCGGCGCCTCGTCGGGCCGGGGACCCGCGCCCGGTGGGTCAGTCCGGCTGGTGTTCCGGGTCGGCCTGTTCCGAACCGGTGTAGTCGGGGTGGTCGGCGAGGGCCTCCTGGAGGAAGGGGAGGATGCCGCGTTCCAGCAGGGCGCCCTCCCAGGCGGCTCTGGCTCTGGCGACCTCCTCGGCGGCGGCGTCGCGGGCCCGGGATTCGGGGGAGGAGCCGTTGCGCAGAGCGGTCAGGAGCAGTCCGGCGGCGGCGACGAGAAGCGCGGCCACGGTCAGGGCCCCGAACACCCAGCCGGCGGTGAGCATGGTGCCGGCGAAGGACTGTCCGGGGTCCAGGGTTCTCAGGATGTAGCCGATGAGCAGGAATATCACCGCCGCGGTCGCGGACAGCAGCGGTGCCAGGACGGCGACGACCGCGACCGCGCCCGCGCCGTGTGCGGCGGCGAGATCCGTCGCGGCCGGATCCGGCTCGGCGGGGGCGGTGCCGGCCGCGCCCTGGGCCTGCTCCGGGTGGCGCAGTTCGTCGCGGATGCGCACATAGCGCTGGTACTCGGCGGCCGCGGCCGCCGTGATGAGCGCGGACGCGGCGATGGCCATGGTGCGCAGTTGCGCGGGGTTGAGCCGCTGTCCCACGGCGGCCAGTTCCGGTCGGTGTGGTGCGGAGCGCAGAACCTCGTCGAGGAGCCGCTCGAACTCCTGGCGGTCCTCGCTCCGCAGGTGCTGCGGAAGGCTGTTCATGTGCATCCCCCGATGCTCCGTAGGGCTTGGGGCTCGCGCAGCGGCGAGCCGTCGGGCAGAGACGGAGGGGAGCCTGCTACGG
Source organism: Streptomyces sp. SUK 48 (assembly GCF_009650765.1). NCBI lineage: Bacteria > Bacillati > Actinomycetota > Actinomycetes > Kitasatosporales > Streptomycetaceae > Streptomyces > Streptomyces sp. SUK 48. The sequence goes on from NZ_CP045740.1 coordinate 4,272,754, forward strand.
ATAAGCCGATGGTAGAGCCGTGACGGCGCGTGGTGACAGGGGATTGCCGGAAATTGCGTCCCGGCCTGCGCGTACTCCGGTATGGCGGAGGCCGCCCGGGGAACGGTCAGCGCTCCAGCGGGAGTTGCCTCACCAGCAGCTTTCCGGCCATGGTCACTCCGCCGTCCATGGCGATGGCGAGCCCGTCGGCGTAGACATGCGGCCCCTCGACCACCGGGTCGTCGCTCTCCTCGCCGTCCTCGGAGCCGACTTCGCCCAGCAGGTAGGGGATGGGGCTGTGGCCGTGCACGATCCGGGTGCCGCCGTAGGTGTCGAGCAGGGAGCGCACGGCGTCGGCGCCGCCCTCGTCGCGGAAGGAGAAGCGCTTGGTGAGCTTGCGGAACAGGTCCCAGCACTCGTCCGCGTCGTTGCGGGTGAGCCGCTCGCGCACGGTGTCGTTGACGGCCTCGATGGAGTCGCCGTAGTCGAGGTAGGCGGTGGTGTCGGAGTGCACCAGCAGATAGCCGTCGACCTCCTCCAGGGCGTCGAGGCGGGCCATCCACTGGAGATGGTGGTCCTGGAGACGGTCCATGTCGGTCTTCTGGCCGCCGTTGAGCAGCCAGGCCGCCTGGAACGTGGCGGTGCCCGCACCGGAGTTGACGGGCGTGTCCCCGAACCGCTTGGCGCCGAGCAGCAGCAGCTCGTGGTTGCCCATGAGGGCCTTGCAGTAGCCGCCGGCCGCGGCCGCCTCGGCGGACAGCCGCATCACCAGGTCGATGACGCCGATGCCGTCCGGGCCGCGGTCGGTGAAGTCGCCGAGGAACCACAGCCGGGTGGTGCCGGCGCACCACTGGCCCGCGTCGTCGATGAGCCCCTGCTCGTGCAGGGCGGCCATCAGCTCGTCCAGGTAGCCGTGCACGTCACCGACGACGAAGAGCGGGCCGGGTCCTGCCGCGGGTTGCGGCGCGGGCGCGGCGGGCGCCGGGTCGACGGGGAGCTGGAGCGTGTCGCCGCGGTTGATCACCGGGAGATCGCGCTGGGTGGGTGTGTACGCCTCGGGGTACGACTCCTCGGCGGGCGGCGCGCTGTCGTCCTGCTCGGTGTGCGGGACGTACGGACCGGACTCGTGGACATACGCGGGCACCCGGAAGTCACGCAGCGTCGCCGTCCGCTCCACCTCGGGTCCCTGACCGGCCCCCTGAGTCATCAGACCCCTCCACCATCGCGCCGCATCTGCACCGCTTCGGACTGCCTGGTCGCAGCGGTCCGCGGTGTCGTGGGCCCATCATAGGAATGCGCGTCGCGCCATGTGATGACCCAGGGGTGGTGAATCGGAACAAGACTCCGCTTCGCCGCGGCTTTCGCCCCGTTTGGGCAGGTGTTCGCCGGCGGTCGGAGGACCGCCGGCCTGCTGCGGCCCGCGCGGCGCCCCGGCCGAACACCGCCCGGGCCGCCGCCGGAAGCCGTCCGCGCCGTCTCGAACGACTTCCGCGCCGCCGTCGCGCGGTCCGTCCTACGTGTCGTCCGGGGACCGCGGTGGGCTGACCGTCGTGCGCGGGGGCCGCCGCTGGGAGGAGGTGCGCACGATCAGCTCGGTCGGTATGACCTGCTCGACCGGTTGCTCCGACTCCACGCCCTCGATGGCGTCGATGAGCAGCTGGACGACGGCCGTGCCGATGCGGCGCGGCTTGAGCGAGAGCGTGGTGACCGGCGGCTCGGTGCTGGCGTACACGGTGGACTCGCTGCAGCACACCAGCAGCAGATCGTCCGGGACGCGCAGCCCGTAGCGCCGGGCGGCGGCGAGCAGATCGGTGCCGTTGGGGTCGAACAGCCCGTAGACCGCGTCGGGCCGGTCGGGGCGGGCGAGCAGCCGGTCGGCGGCGACGGCGCCCGCGCACGGGTCGTGCGCCGGGTAGGACTCGTAGACCGGGTCCTGGCCGACCCGCTCGCACCAGTGCAGATAGGCCGTGGTCGACAGATGGGTGTACGTGTCGGTCGAGGTGCCGGTGAGCAGCCCGATACGGCGGGCGCCGGCGGCGGCGAGATGGTCGAGGATGCCGAGGACGGCGGCCTCGTGGTCGTTGTCCACCCAGGCGGTCACCGGGAGCTCGCCCGCCGGGCGTCCGTCGGAGACGACGGGCAGCCCCTGGCGGACGAGTTCGCCGACCACCGGGTCCTGGTCGGAGGGGTCGATGACGACGGTGCCGTCGAGGGCGACGTTGGACCACACGTCGTGGCGGGAGGTCGCGGGCAGGATGACCAGGGCGTAGCCCCGGGCCAGCGCCGCCGAGGTGGCGGCCCGCGCCATCTCGGCGAAGTACGCGAACTCCGTGAAGGTGAAAGGTTCATCCCCGTACGTGGTCACGGTCAGGCCGATCAGACCCGACTTGCCGGTACGGAGGGTACGGGCGGCGGCCGAGGGGCGGTACCCCAGCCGGTCGGCGACCTCGCGGACATGGCGCCGGGTGGCGTCCGGGAGCCGTCCCTTGCCGTTGAGGGCGTCGGAGACGGTCGTGATGGAGACCCCGGCGGCGGCGGCCACGTCCCTGATGCCCGCCCGGCCCGGCCGGCTGCCTCGACGTGAGGTTTCCGCGCGGCTCACCTGGTGCTTCCCTGCTGCTGTCATGGCGAGCCGATAGTAGGGCTCTTGCGGTGGGGTAGTGCGGACGCATATGCACTCGTTGACAGGCACGTTTCTGCATGGTGATGCCGCATTAACTACCTCTGAATCAAAGGTAGTTGAGCGCTTTCTTGGCAAGACATAGCGTGACGGCGCGCATGAGCCTGCCAATGGTCCGATGTTTCGAAGAGGTCTCAACTCACCTGCACGGGTGATGCGCGCTACGGCGCGAGCCACCGGCGCATAGATATATGTACGGCGCGCCCCCCGAAAGATCCGCCTTCATAGGGCCATGCCCGGTGATGCCCCTGTTGTGGTCGCGGGTCCAGGAGCTTTGCCCATGGCCAGTACTCAGGGCAGCCGAATCCTCATATGGTGAGCAGTATTGGAAGCCGGCGGCGTCGACGGTCCGCCGGTGGTCGCGAGGAGGACTGCGGTGAGCGAGACGAGCCCCAAGCTGCGCGCCGAGCTGGAGGGTATCCCCACCTACAAGCCGGGCAAGCCGGCCGCGGCCGACGGACCGGTCGCCTACAAGCTGTCCTCGAACGAGAACCCGTACCCGCCGCTGCCCGGTGTGCTGGAGCGCGTGACCGCGGCCGCGGCCTCCTTCAACCGCTACCCCGACATGGCGTGCGCCGCCCTGACGCAGGAGCTGGCGGAGCGCTTCGGGGTGCCGGCCTCCCACGTCGCCACCGGCACGGGCTCGGTGGGCGTCGCCCAGCAGCTGATCCAGGCGACCAGCGGTCCCGGTGACGAGGTGATCTACGCCTGGCGCTCCTTCGAGGCGTACCCGATCATCACGCAGATCAACGGGGCCCGGTCGGTGCAGGTGCCGCTCACGCCCGGCGATGTGCACGACCTGGACGCGATGGCGGAGGCGATCACCGACCGGACACGGCTGATCTTCGTCTGCAACCCGAACAACCCCACCGGCACGGTGGTGCGGCGGGCCGAGCTGGAGCGCTTCCTGGACCGGGTGCCGAAGGACGTCCTGGTGGTGCTGGACGAGGCGTACCGGGAGTTCATCCGCGACCCCGAGGTGCCCGACGGCGTCGAGCTGTACCGGGAGCGGCCCAATGTCTGCGTCCTGCGGACCTTCTCCAAGGCGTACGGCCTCGCCGGGCTGCGCGTCGGTTTCGCGATCGCCCATGAGCCGGTGGCCGCCGCGCTGCGCAAGACGGCGGTGCCGTTCGGCGTGAGCCAGCTGGCGCAGGAGGCGGCGATCGCCTCGCTGCGGGCCGAGGACGAGCTGCTGGGCCGGGTCGGCTCGCTGGTCTGCGAGCGCACCCGTGTGGTCGACGCGCTGCGCGCCCAGGGCTGGACGGTGCCGGAGACGCAGGCCAACTTCGTCTGGATGCGGCTCGGGGAGCGGACGACGGCGTTCGCGCAGGCATGTGAGGAGCACGGCGTCGTGGTCCGGCCGTTCGCGGGCGAGGGCGTCCGGGTCACGATCGGCGAGGCCGAGGCGAACGACATCTTCCTGAAGGTCTCGGAGACCTTCCACAGGGATCTGTAATCCCGCTCACGAAGCAGCTGTTATCCGGCTCACGCCGGAGGACATCACGGGCGCCCGGCTCTGCCGGGCGCCCGTTTCACGTGAAACGGGGACATCGGCGACATCTTCGCAGGTCATGGCGGGGGTTACCCATGGTCCGAAGATCCATGCGCGAGGAACGGCCCCTTCGGGGGACGTGCCGGGGACCTCGGAGATCTTGACTCCGAGGCAAGGGAGCGACCCCGGACTTCCTGGCCGAAAACCAGTGCGCCATAATGGCTTGTGAATGTGAACGCGTTCACAAGCGCGTCCCGTTTGCCCCGTATGTACGTGACAGTCGGGGCGAATCGCCGCAGTACAACGGCGTAGTAAGGAGAGTGACGACGTGGACCTGGCTTTGGCGCCGGAGACACTGGCGCGCTGGCAGTTCGGCATCACGACCGTCTACCACTTCCTGTTCGTCCCGCTGACGATCTCCCTGGCCGCCCTGACGGCCGGGTTGCAGACGGCCTGGGTGCGCACGGAGAAGGAGAAGTACCTCAGGGCGACGAAGTTCTGGGGCAAGCTCTTCCTGATCAACATCGCGATGGGTGTGGTCACCGGCATCGTGCAGGAGTTCCAGTTCGGCATGAACTGGTCCGACTACTCGCGCTTCGTCGGTGACATCTTCGGCGCCCCGCTCGCCTTCGAGGCGCTGATCGCGTTCTTCTTCGAGTCCACGTTCATCGGGCTGTGGATCTTCGGCTGGGACAAGCTGCCGAAGAAGATCCACCTGGCCTGCATCTGGATGGTCTCGATCGGCACGATCCTGTCGGCGTACTTCATCCTCGCGGCCAACTCCTGGATGCAGCACCCCGTCGGCTACAAGATCGACAAGGCCCGGGGGCGTGCCGAACTCACCGACTTCCTGGCGGTGCTCACCCAGAACACCGCGCTCAGCCAGGCGTTCCACACCCTGGCCGCCGCGTTCCTGACCGGTGGCGCCTTCATGGTCGGCATCTCCGCCTACCACCTGGCCCGCAAGAAGCACATCCGCGAGATGAAGACCTCGCTGCGGCTCGGGCTGATCACCGTGGTCATCGCCGGCATGCTCACCGCGGTCAGCGGCGACACCCTCGGCAAGGTCATGTTCAAGCAGCAGCCGATGAAGATGGCCGCCGCCGAGGCGCTGTGGGACGGCCAGAAGCCGGCGCCGTTCTCGATCTTCGCCTACGGCGATGTGGAGAAGGGCCACAACTCCGTCGCGATCGAGATACCCGGCCTGCTCTCCTTCCTCGCCAACGACAACTTCACGTCGGAGGTCCCCGGGATCAACGACGTCAACAAGGCCGAGCAGCAGAAGTACGGGCCCGGCGACTACCGGCCCAACATCCCCGTCGCCTTCTGGGGCTTCCGCTGGATGATCGGCTTCGGCATGGCGTCCTTCGCCATCGGCCTGGCCGGACTCTGGCTGACCCGCAAGAAGTTCATGCTGCCGGAGCATCTGCGCGTCGGCGAGGACGAGGTGCCGCATCTGGTGCTGTTCCGCAAGAAGGCGCTCGGCCCCGGGCTGACCCCCTGGTACTGGCGCATCGCGACCTGGACCATGGCCTTCCCGCTGATCGCCAACTCCTGGGGCTGGATCTTCACCGAGATGGGCCGTCAGCCGTGGGTCGTCTACGGCGTGCTCCAGACCCGGGACGCGGTCTCCCCCGGTGTCTCCCAGGGCGAGGTCCTCACCTCGATGATCGTCTTCACCTCGCTGTACGCGATCCTCGCGGTGATCGAGGTCAGGCTGCTCGCGAAGTACATCAAGGCCGGGCCGCCCGAGCTGACCGAGGACGACCTCAACCCGCCCACGAAGATCGGCGGCGACACCCGTGACGCCGACCGGCCGATGGCCTTCTCGTACTAGGCCGAGGGGACAGTCATGGAACTTCACGACGTCTGGTTCGTCCTGATCGCCGTCCTGTGGACCGGCTACTTCTTCCTGGAGGGCTTCGACTTCGGGGTCGGCATCCTCACCAAGCTGCTGGCCCGGGACCGGGCCGAGCGGCGGGTGCTCATCAACACCATCGGGCCCGTCTGGGACGGCAACGAGGTGTGGCTGCTCACGGCGGGCGGCGCGACCTTCGCCGCCTTCCCCGACTGGTACGCCACTCTCTTCTCCGGGTTCTACCTGCCCCTGCTGGCCATCCTGGTCTGCCTGATCGTGCGGGGCGTGGCCTTCGAGTACCGGGCCAAGCGGCCCGAGGAGAACTGGCAGCGCAACTGGGAGACGGCGATCTTCTGGACCTCCCTGATCCCGGCGTTCCTGTGGGGCGTGGCCTTCGGGAACATCGTGCGGGGCGTCAAGATCGACCGGCACTTCGAGTACGTCGGCAGCTTCTGGGACCTGCTCAACCCCTACGCCCTGCTCGGCGGACTGGTGACGCTCACCCTCTTCACCTTCCACGGGGCGGTGTTCACGGCGCTGAAGACCGTCGGCGACATCCGGGGGAGGGCGCGGCAGCTGGCCCGCTGGGCCGGTCTCGTCGCGGCCGTGCTGGCGGTGGGCTTCCTGCTGTGGACGCAGGCCGACAGCGGTGACGGCAAGAGCCTCATCGCCCTGGTCGTGGCGGCCGTCGCCCTGGTGGGCGCGCTGGTCGCCAACCAGCTCGGGCGCGAGGGATGGGCGTTCAGCCTGTCCGGCCTCACCATCGTGGCGGCCGTGGCGATGCTCTTCCTGTCGCTCTTCCCGAACGTCATGCCGTCCACCCTCAACGGCGACTGGAGCCTGACGGTCAGCAACGCCTCGTCCAGCCCCTACACCCTGAAGATCATGACCTGGCTCGCGGTGATCGCCACCCCGCTGGTGATGCTCTACCAGGGGTGGACCTACTGGGTGTTCCGCAAGCGGATCGGCACCCAGCACATCGCCGAACCCGCACACTGAGTCCGCCGAGGGTGTGTTTCACGTGAAACACACCCTCTGGGCCGAAGGGTCTGTTTCACGTGAAACCAGTCGATCCTCGTCTGCTGCGGTACGCCCGCGCCACCCGCTTCTTCCTGGTGGCGGTCGTCGCCCTGGGCGCCGTCGGTGCCGGGCTGGTCATCGCCCAGGCGATGCTCATCGCCGAGGTGGTCGTCGGCGCCTTCCAGCACGGACGCTCCCTGGCCGGACTGACCACTCCCCTGCTGCTTCTGGTGACGGTGTCCGTGGGGCGGGCCCTGGTCGCCTGGCTCACCGAACGGGCCGCCCACCGGGCGAGCGCTGCGGTGAAGTCCGAACTGCGCGGCCGGCTGCTGGAGCGGGCGGCGGAGCTCGGTCCCGGGTGGCTCGGCGGGCAGCGCACCGGCTCGCTGGTCAACCTGGCCACGCGTGGGGTCGACGCCCTCGACGACTACTTCTCGCGCTATCTGCCGCAGCTGGGGCTCGCGGTGGTGGTGCCGGTGGCGGTGCTGGCGCGGATCGTCACCGAGGACTGGGTGTCGGCGGCGATCATCGTCGGCACCCTGCCGCTGATTCCGCTGTTCATGATGCTGATCGGCTGGGCCACGCAGGCGCGGACGGACCGGCAGTGGCGACTGCTGTCCCGGCTGTCCGGCCACTTCCTGGACGTGGTCGTGGGACTGCCCACGCTGAAGGTGTTCGGCCGGGCCAAGGCGCAGGCCGAGTCCATCCGGCGGATCACCGGTGAGTACCGCCAGGCGACCATGCGGACCCTGCGGATCGCCTTCATCTCCTCCTTCGCGCTGGAGCTCCTGGCCACGCTGTCGGTGGCGCTGGTGGCCGTGACGATCGGCATGCGGCTGGTCCACGGCGACATGGATCTGTACATCGGTCTGGTGATCCTGGTGCTGGCGCCGGAGGCGTATCTGCCGCTGCGTCAGGTGGGGGCGCAGTACCACGCGGCGGCGGAGGGACTGGCCGCCGCGGAGGAGATCTTCGAGGTGCTGGAGACGCCGGTGCCGGTGTCCGGGACCGCGGCGGTGCCGGCGGGGGCGGTGGCCTTCGAGTCGGTCACGGTGCGGTACCCGGGGCGGTCCGTGGACGCGGTGCGCGAGGCGTCGTTCACCGTCGAGCCCGGGGAGACGGTGGCGCTGGTCGGGCCGAGCGGGGTGGGCAAGTCCACCCTGCTGAACGTGCTGCTGGGGTTCGTACGGCCCGCCGCCGGGCGGGTGCGGGTCGGCGGCGTAGACCTCGCCGAGCTGGACCTGGCGCAGTGGCGGTCGCGGATCGCATGGGTGCCGCAGCGGCCGCATCTGTACGCCGGGACGATCGCGGAGAACGTGCGGCTGGCGCGGCCGGACGCGGACGACGGCGCGGTGCGGGCGGCGTTGCGGGACGCGGGGGCGCTGGGCTTCGTGGACGCGCTGCCGGAGGGTGCCGGCACGGTGCTCGGGGAGGACGGGGCGGGGCTCTCGGCGGGCCAGCGGCAGCGGCTGGCGCTGGCGCGGGCGTTCCTGTCGGACCGGCCGCTGCTGGTGCTGGACGAGCCGACGGCGGCGTTGGACGGGGTGACCGAGGCGGAGGTCGTCTCCGCGGTGCGGCGGCTCGCGGTGGGCCGCACGGTGCTGGTGGTCGTGCATCGGCCCGCGTTGCTGGAGGTGGCCGACAAGGTCGTACGACTGGAGCCCGCCACCGGAGGCCCCGCGCTGGAAGGTGAGCGGACGGCAGGACAGCCGGCCCTGGCCGAGGAGCCCGAGGCGCCTGACGCCACGCCCTCCGAGCCGTCGCCGATGCCCGCACCGCCCACTGCGTCGGACCGCACCCGCAGCGCCCTCGGCTGGGTCCGTGGGCTGGCCGGGGCCCGGCGGGGGCGGTTGGTGCTGGCACTGGTGCTGGGGAGTCTCGCGCTCGGCAGCGCCGTGGGGCTGATGGCGACCTCGGGATGGCTGATCTCGCGGGCCTCGCAGCAGCCGCCGGTGCTGTATCTGATGGTGGCCGTCACGGCGACGCGGGCGTTCGGGATCGGGCGGGCCGTGTTCCGCTATGCCGAGCGGCTGGTCTCGCACGACGCCGTGCTGCGGATGCTGGCCGACACCCGGGTCGCGGTCTACCGGCGGCTCGAACGCCTGGCCCCCGCCGGGCTGCGCGACGCCCGCCGCGGTGATCTGCTGACCCGCCTGGTCGCGGACGTGGACGAACTCCAGGACTACTGGCTGCGCTGGCTGCTGCCCGCCTCCGTCGCCCTGCTCGTCTCCGGTGCGACCGTCGGCTTCACGGCCTGGCTGCTGCCCGAGGCGGGCGCGGCCCTCGCGCTGGGCCTGCTCGCGGCCGGGGCCGGTGTGCCCCTGGTGACCGCGGCCGCGGCCCGGCACACCGAGCGCCGGCTGGCCCCCGCTCGCGGCGAACTCGCGACCCGCGTCACCGATCTGCTCACCGGCACCGCCGAGCTGACCGTGGCCGGCGCGCTGCCCGCCCGTACCGGCGCGGCGAGGCGGGCGGACGGCGCGCTGACCCGGATCGCCTCGCGCGCCGCCGCCGCCACCGCGCTCGGCGACGGGCTCACCGCGCTGATCTCCGGCCTGACCGTCACGGCCATGGCGCTGTCCGGCGTCCAGGCGGTGGCGGCCGGACGGCTCGGCGGTGTCGCGCTGGCCGTCGTCGTCCTCACCCCGCTGGCCGCGTTCGAGGCCGTCCTCGGGATGCCGCTCGCCGTCCGCCACCGACAGCGGGTGCGGCGCAGCGCGGAGCGGGTGCGGGAGGTGCTGGACGCGCCGGAGCCGGTGCGCGAGCCCGAGCGGCCCCGCCCGGCGCCCGCGACACCGTTCCCGCTGGTCCTGAAGGGACTGGCCGCGCGGCACGAGGGGCAGCGCGGGGAGGCGCTGGCCGGGCTCGATCTGACGCTGGAGCGGGGCCGCCGGATCGCCGTGGTGGGGGCCTCCGGCTCCGGCAAGACGACCCTCGCCCAGGTGCTGCTGCGCTTCCTGGACCCGCGCGCCGGCTCCTACACCCTCGCCGGGGTGGACGCCCGCGAGCTGCCCGGCGACGAGGTGCGGCGGCTGGTCGGGCTGTGCGCCCAGGACGCGCACCTCTTCGACAGCTCGGTGCGCGAGAACCTGCTGCTGGCCAGGAAGGGCGCCACCGAGGCCGAGCTGCGCGGGGCGCTGGCGCGGGCCCGGCTGCTCGACTGGGTGGACGGGCTGCCCGACGGTCTGGACACGCTGGTCGGCGAGCACGGGGCGCGGCTGTCCGGCGGCCAGCGGCAGCGCCTCGCGCTGGCCCGCGCGCTGCTCGCCGACTTCCCCGTGCTGGTCCTGGACGAGCCGGCCGAACACCTGGACCTGCCGACGGCCGACGCCCTCACCGCCGATCTGCTGGCCGCCACCGAGGGCCGTACGACCCTGCTGATCACCCACCGGCTCGCCGGTCTCGGCGAGGTGGACGAGGTCCTGGTGCTGGACGCGGGCCGTGTCGTACAGCGGGGCCCCTACGCGGAACTCGCCGCGGTGGACGGTCCGCTGCGCGCGATGGTGCGCCGCGAGACGGAGACGGAGTCGCTGGCGGGAGCCCCGTGCGGGGCTACCCGTGCTGCGTGAGCAGCCGTTCGATCACGAGCGCCACGCCGTCCTCCGTGTTGGCGGCGGTGCGGCCGGAGGCGGCGGCCACGGCGTCGGGGTGCGCGTTGCCCATGGCGTACGACTGCCCGGCCCAGGTCAGCATGTCGATGTCGTTGGGCATGTCCCCGAAGGCGACGACCTCCTCGGGCGAGATACCGCGCTCGGCGCAGCACAGGGCGAGCGTGCTGGCCTTGGAGACCCCCGGGCCGCTGAGCTCCAGCAGGGCGCTGGGGCTGGAGCGGGTGACCGTGGCGCGCTCACCGACGGCCAGGCGGGCCAGGGTGAGGAAGGCGTCGGGGTCGAGGGTGGCGTGGTGGGCGAGGATCTTGAGCACGGGCTGCGCGGCGGTCGGGCCGTCCGGTGCGAGCAGCTCCTCGGCGGGCAGCCGGTGGCCCGGCACCTCCATGTGCAGCCGGGGATAGGCGGGCTCCTGGTGGAAGCCGTAGGTCTGCTCGACCGCGAACGCCGTGCCGGGCGCCGCCTCGCGCAGCAGCCGCACGGCGTCCAGGGCGTTGGCGCGGGCCAGCTCGCGCACCATGGTGAACCGGTGGGCGCCGGGGCCGCCGTGCAGGTCGACCACGGCGGCGCCGTTGCCGCAGATGGCCAGCCCGTGGCCGTGCACATGGTCGCTGACGACGTCCATCCAGCGGGCCGGGCGGCCGGTGACGAAGAAGACCTCGATGCCCGCCTGCTCGGCGGCGGCCAGGGCGGCGACGGTCCGCGGGGAGACCGACTTGTCGTCGTGCAGCAGGGTGCCGTCGAGGTCGGTGGCGATCAGCCGCGGGCGGATCGCGGCGGCGGGGGTCCCGGGTTGCCTGGTCGCTGAGGTCATCCGGTCATTCTCGCGCATATGCCCGCACGGGCGTGCGGAAGTGTGCACAGATGAGACACAGATGACGCTCGGGCCGCCCCCGCCGCCCCATGAGGGGTCTCAGGTCACCTGCCCCGGGGACACGGACGAGCGTGTCCCGGGACACGTCAGCGGAGCTGGGCGAGGCCCTCCATGGCGATCCGCTCGAAGACCTTCTCGTCCGCGGCGAAGTCGGAGTCCGGGATGGGCCAGTGCAGCACGATCTCGGTGAAGCCGAGGTCCCGGTGGCGGCCGGCGAAGTCCACGAACGCGTCCAGCGAGGTGAGCGGGCGGCCGCGGTCCGGGGTGAAGCCGGTGAGCAGGATCTTGTCCAGGCCGGCGACGTCCCGGCCGGCCTCCGCGCAGGCGTCGGACAGCCGCGCGAGCTGCCCGCGCAGCGCCTGCACCGACTCCTCCGGGGTGCCCGTCTCGTACAGCTTCGGATCGCCCGTGGTCACCCACGCCTGGCCGTGGCGCGCGGCGAGCCGCAGTCCGCGCGGGCCGGTCGCGGCCACGGCGAACGGCAGCCGGGGGCGCTGCACGCAGCCCGGGATGTTGCGCGCCTCGTCCGCCGAGTAGAAGCGGCCCTCGTACGTCACCGCGTCCTCGCTGAGCAGCCGGTCGAGCAGCGGCACGAACTCGGCGAACCGGTCGGCGCGCTCGCGCGGGGTCCAGGGGTCCTGGCCGAGCGCGGTGGCGTCGAAGCCGGTGCCGCCGGCGCCGATGCCCAGGGTGATCCGGCCGCCGGAGACGTCGTCCAGGGAGATCAGTTCCTTGGCGAGGGTGACCGGGTGGCGGAAGTTCGGGGAGGTGACCAGGGTGCCGAGGCGGAGCCGCTCGGTGGCGGCCGCGGCGGCGGTCAGGGTGGGGACGGCGCCGAACCAGGGGCCGTCACGGAAGCTGCGCCAGGACAGGTGGTCGTAGGTGTACGCCGTGTGGAAGCCCAGCTGCTCGGCGCGCGTCCAGGTGGCGCGGCCGCCTTCGTGCCAGCGGCGGTACGGCAGGATCACGGTGCTCAGACGCAGACTCATGCGTTCGAGGGTAAGCGGTGGGTCGAGGCGGGGCGGGCCGGGTCAGCGGGGTCCCGGGAAGCGCAGATAGCGCGGGGGCACGGCGGCGGTCAGCCAGACGCCGTTGGCGCTGACCTGGAAGACATGGCCGTCGCGGTGCATGGTGCCGGCATCGACCACGAGGACGACCGGGCGGCCCCGGCGGGCACCGACCCGGGCGGCGGTGTCGCGGTCGGGGAGAGGTGCACGGCATGCCGGTCCATGGGTTCCAGACCGGTGGCCCGGATGGACTCCAGGGCGCGGGGGTGGGTGCCGTGGTAGAGGTACGGCGGCGGGGTGGCCGGGGGCAGGCCCAGGTCCACGGCGATGGTATGGCCCTGGTTGGCGCGGATCCGGGCGCCGTCGATCGTGAAGCGCTGTTTGTCGTTGGTGGCGACGACCCGGTCGAGTTCCTCGCGGGTGAAGGGGAAGCCGTGCGCGGCCGCCGCGGTGATCAGGGTGTCGATGTCCACCCAGCCGGCCGCGTCGGGGGTGAGGCCGAGGCGGGCCGGCTGGTGGCGGAGATGCCGGGAGAGGTACTTCGAGACCTTGACCGTGCGTCTGTCGTCCCTGGGTTCTTCGTTCATGGATTCAGGGTGGGCGAGAGACGCGGATCACGCAGCTCGTTTTCCGTGGGGAGGTTTGATCCACAGCCAACCCCGGTTATCCACAGGATAATGAGCGAAGTTGTGGACAACTGGCCTTCCTGAAAGGGGGTGTTGAGAACCCTCGTCCCCAACACCCCGACTCTGCTCACATCTTCGGTTCCACCCGTGCCAGCCGGCGCAGTGCCCCCGGCAGCACCCGGGACAGGAGGTGCGCGCCCCGCGCCTCCGGGGTCACCGGGACCACCGGGCGGTTGTGGACCACCGCGTCCAGGATCGCCGAAGCCACCTTCTCCGGCGGGTAGTTGCGCAGTCCGTACAGGCGGGCGGAGTTCTTCCGGAGGCGGCGCTCCTCGGCCTCGTCGGCCCCGGCGAAGCGTGCCGTGGAGGTGATGCCGGTGTTGACGATGCCGGGGCAGATCGCCGTGACACCGATCGCCTGGGACGCCAGCTCCGCGCGCAGGCACTCGGAGAGCATGAGGACCGCCGCCTTCGAGGTGCTGTAGGCGGGCAGCACCCGGGAGGGCTGGAACGCGGCGGCGGAGGCGATGTTGACGATGTGGCCGCCCTGGCCCCGCTCCGCCATCCGCGCCCCGAAGAGCCGGCAGCCGTGGATCACGCCCCAGAGATTGACGTCGAGGACCTTGCGCCAGTCCTCGGTGGTCGTGGCGAAGAAGGAGCCGGACAGGCCGATGCCCGCGTTGTTGACCAGCACGTCCAGCACGCCGTACGCGCGGTGGACCCGCTCGGCCAGCTTCTCCATGGCCTGCTCGTCCGAGACGTCCGCCGTTTCGGCCCATGCCTCGGGCGCGCCGATCAGCCGGGCCAGTTCCGCCGTGCGGGCCGCCGCCTCCGCGTCCCGGTCGACGGCCACCAGCCGCGCGCCTGCCTCCGCGAACGCGAACGCCGTCGCCCGGCCGATCCCGCTGCCCGCGCCGGTGACCAGCACCAGCTGCCCGCCGAACCGCGCCGCGTGCGGCCCGGTCGCCTTCGGCTCGGGGCGGCCGCCCTCCACCGACACGACGAACTCCTCGATCCAGGCGGTCAGCGGGTCCGGCCGGGTGCGCGGCGCCCAGTGCTTGGCCGGGAGCGTGCGCCGGGTCAGCTGGGGGACCCAGCGGTCCAGGTCGTCGTACAGCCGCTCGGAGAGGAACGCGTCGCCCTGGGGCGTGATCAGCTGCACCGGCGCGTGCGCGAACGCGTCCGGGCGGGGGTGGGTCAGCCGCGGCCGCACGTTGTCCCGGTACAGCCAGGCGCCGTGGGCCGCGTCCTCGGACAGGGAGGAGGTCGGGTAGTCGCCGGCGGGGACGCCCTCGCTCCGCTCCAGGAGCTTCGGCCAGTGCCTGCCGAGCGGGCCGCGCCAGGCCAGCTCCGGCAGCGCCGGGGTGTGCAGCATGCCCACGTACCAGGACTTGGCGCCCTGGCCGAGGAGCTGGGCCACCCGGCGGGGCGTCGGACGCTTCAGACGGTCGTTGATCCAGTGCCCGAAGTGGTCGAGGGACGGCCCGGAGATGCTGGTGAAGGAGGCGATCCGGCCCTCCGTGCGGCCGACCGTGACGAACTCCCAGGACTGCACCGAGCCCCAGTCGTGCCCGACGAGGTGCACCGGGCGGTCCGGGCTCACCGCGTCCACCACGGCCAGGAAGTCGTCCGTGAGCTTGGCCAGCGTGAAGCCGCCGCGCAACGGCCGCGGCGCCGTGGAGCGGCCGTGGCCCCGGACGTCGTACAGGACCACATGGAAGCGCTCCGCGAGGCGCGGCGCCACCTCGGACCACACCTCCTTGCTGTCCGGATAGCCGTGCACCAGGACCACCGTCGGCTGCTCCGCGTCGCCCAGTTCGGCCACGCACAGGTCGATTCCGCCGGTCCGTACCGTGCGCTCGCGCGCACCCTTCAGGGTCGTCACTTCTCCTCCGCCCAGCGCCGCACGTGCGGCAGCTCGTCGTCCAGCCAGAACGCGCTCTGCTCGGGGTCCTTCGAGTCCGTGACCACGAGGAGCTCCTCGAACTTCGCCCCCGTGCCCCGGAAGCCCAGATGCGGCTCGACCGCCCACAGGCCCGCCTTCGGCGGATGGTCCGAGAAGCGGTACGGCGACCACAGCGGCGACCAGCCCTCGCGGTGGCCGTGCAGCGCGTCCGAGGCGAGGCCCTTGAGGGACTGGGTGCCGAAGCCGAAGAGGTGGGGCGCGAAGCGGCGCTCCCGCACCCGGTCCACCTTGTGGGCGATCACGCCGAAGGGGTAGGCACGATGCCGGTTGGCGTACCCCTGGCGGACCATGAGCCGCTCCACGTCCTCGTAGATCTCGCGCAGCGGGCGCCGCTCGCGCACCTCGCGCAGGAGCAGCTCCCGGTGCGCCTCCAGGTCCGCCATCAGCCGGTGCTGCACGGGGTTCGCCCCGAGGGACCCCGAATAGCCGATGTCGGCCGTGTATCCCTCGAACACCGGGGCCATGTCCAGGATGAACGGCATCCCGGGCGCCAGCTCCCGGTCGGTCGGGAAGAACTGGAGGGGGATGCGGAAGTTCACGAACGCCGTACGGTCCCCGAACCAGGCGAAGGGCAGATGGAACCAGTCCCGCACCCCGCGCTCGCGCAGCCACTCCCGCTGCATCCGCGCGGCCTCACGCTCGGTCACACCCGGCTCCAGGCGTGCCGCGACCGCCTCCGCGCACTCGTAGGCGAGGCGCTGCACCTTCTGGAATCCCCGCAGCTCCGTGGGGAGTTCACTGCTCACTGCCGTCGTCATGCCGCCTCGTCCCGTGGTCCGGCCGATTCCCGTCGGCTGCGGTACGCGTTCGTAACTTGACAGGGGAGAATCTGGCAGTTGTTAGAGGTCGCGTCAATAGGCGGGAGCGCGGGCCCGGGACAACTCCGGGTGCCCCCTAGGGAGGGGCGGCCCCTAGGGTCCTGTAATACCTGGGGCGGACCCGAAGACGGCTCTGTGGTCTGACGACCGGCGTGGCCGGGATCACTACCGTTCGGTGGGTGACTGTGATCGCGACCGAAAGCCTGAGCAAGCGGTTCCCCCGGGTGACCGCGCTCGACCGGCTGTCCGTGGACATCGGGCCCGGGGTGACCGGACTCGTCGGAGCCAACGGCGCCGGCAAGTCCACCCTGATCAAAATCCTGCTGGGGCTGTCCCCCGCCACCGAGGGCGGCGCCCGGGTGCTGGGCCTGGACATCGCCACCGAGGGCGCCGCCATCCGCGAACAGGTCGGCTACATGCCGGAGCACGACTGCCTGCCGCCGGACGTCTCGGCGACCGAGTTCGTCGTCCACATGGCGCGCATGTCGGGGCTGCCGCCCACGGCCGCGCGCGAGCGCACCGCGGACACCCTGCGCCATGTCGGCCTCTACGAGGAGCGCTATCGCCCCATCGGCGGCTACTCGACCGGCATGAAGCAGCGCGTGAAGCTCGCGCAGGCCCTGGTGCACGATCCCAAGCTGGTCTTCCTGGACGAGCCGACCAACGGCCTCGACCCGGTCGGCCGCGACGAGATGCTCGGCCTGATCCGCCGCGTCCACTCCGACTTCGGCATCTCGGTCCTCGTCACCTCGCACCTGCTGGGCGAGCTGGAGCGGACCTGCGACCACGTGGTCGTCATCGACGGCGGCAAGCTGCTGCGCTCCAGCTCCACCACCGACTTCACGCAGACCACGACCACCCTCGCGATCGAGGTCACCGACAGCGACACGCACCCCGACGGCACCGCCGCGGTCCGCGACGCGCTGCGCGGGCGCGGGGTGGACATCCACCACGAGGGCGCGGGCCTGCCCGGCGCCGGCCACATCCTGCTGCTGACCGCCGCGGGCGAGGAGACGTACGACCTGGTGCGCGACGTGGTCGCCGACCTCGGACTCGGCCTGGTCCGCATGGAGCAGCGCCGGCACCACATCTCCGAGGTTTTCACCACCGACACCGCCGAAGGCAGCGGCCACGGCGGCGACGAGCAGCGGAAGGAGGCCGTCGGCCATGGCGGTTGAGCAGCCCCTGAGCTCGCCCCCGGGCGAGACGACCCGGATCCACGACATCGGCTACCGCGGCTACGACGGCCCGCGCCTCGGCCGCGCCTACGCCCGCCGCTCCCTGTACTCGCAGTCCCTGCGCGGCGCCTACGGCCTCGGCCGCTCGGCGAAGTCCAAGGTGCTGCCCATGCTGCTGTTCGCGGTCATGTGCGTGCCCGCCGCCATCATGGTCGCCGTCGCCGTCGCCACCAAGGCGCACGAACTGCCGGTCGCCTACACGCGGTACGCGATCATGCTCCAGGCCGTCATCAGCCTGTACGTCGCCTCCCAGGCACCCCAGGCCGTCTCCCGTGACCTGCGCTTCAAGACGGTCCCGCTGTACTTCTCCCGGCCGATCGAGACCGCCGACTACGTGCGCGCCAAGTTCGCCGCGCTGGCCTCGGCGATCTTCATCCTCACCGCCGCTCCCCTGCTGGTGATGTACGTGGGGGCGCTGCTGGCCAAGCTGGGCTTCGCCCACCAGACGAAGGAATTCGCCGAGGGACTGGTCTCCGTGGCCCTGCTCTCCCTGCTCTTCGCCGGCATCGGGCTGGTCATCGCCGCCGTCACCCCGCGCCGCGGCTTCGGCATCGCCGCCGTGATCGCCGTACTGGTCATCACCTACGGGGCGGTCTCCACCCTCCAGGCCATCGCGGAGGTCCAGGGGCACTCCGGCGCCATCCCGTGGATCGGCCTGTTCTCGCCGGTCACCCTGATCGACGGCGTGCAGTCCGCCTTCCTGGGCGCCACGGCCCGAAACCCCGGCGGTCTCGCCCCCTCGACCGGAGAGGGCATCGTCTACGTCCTCGTCACCCTCGCACTGATCGCCGGCAGCTACGGCCTCCTGGTGCGCCGCTACAAGAAGGTGGGACTGTGACGACCCTCAGCATCGACCATGTCTCCCGCTGGTTCGGCAACGTGGTCGCCGTCAACGACATCACCATGACCATCGGACCCGGCGTGACCGGCCTGCTCGGCCCCAACGGCGCCGGCAAGTCCACCCTGATCAACATGATGGGCGGCTTCCTCGCCCCGTCCACCGGCACGGTCACCCTCGACGGGCAGCCGGTGTGGCGCAACGAGGACATCTACCGGCACATCGGCATCGTCCCCGAGCGGGAGGCGATGTACGACTTCCTCACCGGGCGCGAGTTCGTCGTGGCCAACGCGGAACTGCACGGCCTCGGCGCCAAGGCCGCCCAGCGGGCGCTGGCCACCGTCGAGATGGAGTACGCCCAGGACCGCAGGATCGCCACGTACTCCAAGGGCATGCGCCAGCGTGTGAAGATGGCCAGCGCCCTGGTCCACGAACCCTCGCTGCTCCTGCTCGACGAGCCGTTCAACGGCATGGACCCGCGCCAGCGCATGCAGCTGATGGACCTGCTGCGCAGGATGGGCGACGAGGGCCGCACCGTGCTGTTCTCCTCGCACATCCTGGAGGAGGTCGAACAGCTCGCCCGGCACATCGAGGTCGTCGTCGCCGGGCGGCACGCCGCCAGCGGCGACTACCGCAAGATCCGCCGCCTGATGACCGACCGTCCGCACCGCTACCTGGTGCGCTCCAGCGACGACCGGGCCCTCGCGGCGGCGCTGATCGCCGACCCGTCCACCGCGGGCATCGAGGTCGACCACGCGGAGGGCGCGCTGCGCGTCCAGGCCGTCGACTTCGGCCGCTTCACCACTCTGCTGCCGAAGGTCGCCAGGGACCACGGCATCCGGCTGCTCACGGTCTCGCCGTCGGACGAGTCCCTGGAGTCCGTCTTCTCGTACCTGGTCGCGGCGTAGGAGGCCGAAGATGTACGACCCCACAGTCGCCCGGCTCACCTACCGGGCCCTGCTCGGCCGTCGCCGGGCCCTCATCCTCGGCGCGCTGCCGCTGCTGCTCATCGTGATCGCCGTGGCCGTCCGCGCCCTCAGCGGGGCGGACGACCAGACGGCCGCCGACGTGCTCGGCGGATTCGCGATCGCCACCATGGTGCCGATCATCGGCGTCATCGCGGGCACGGGCGCGATCGGCCCGGAGATCGATGACGGCTCTGTCGTCTATCTGCTCGCCAAACCCCTGAAGCGGCCGACGATCATCTTCACCAAGCTGATCGTCGCCATCGCGGTGACCATGGTGTTCTCCGCGGTACCCACGATGATCGCGGGCCTGATCCTCAACGGCAACGGCCAGCAGATCGCCGTCGCCTACACGGTGGCCGCGCTGGTGGCCTCCATCGCCTACTCCGCGCTGTTCCTGCTGCTCGGCACGGTCTCCCGGCACGCGGTCGTCTTCGGCCTGGTGTACGCGCTGGTCTGGGAGGCGCTGTTCGGCTCCCTGGTGCCGGGTGCCCGCACGCTGAGCGTGCAGCAGTGGGCGCTCGCGGTCGCGCACAAGGTGGCCGGGGGCGACCTGGTCACCTCCGACGTCGGGCTGACGACGGCGGTGGTGCTGCTGGTCGCGGTGACCGTGCTGGCCACCTGGTACGCGGGGCAGAAGCTGCGCTCGCTGAAGCTGGCGGGGGAGGAGTAGGGAGCCATCGGGTCCCCGTCTTTTGACGGGGACCTC
The DNA here is from genome assembly GCF_009650765.1 of Streptomyces sp. SUK 48. NCBI lineage: Bacteria > Bacillati > Actinomycetota > Actinomycetes > Kitasatosporales > Streptomycetaceae > Streptomyces > Streptomyces sp. SUK 48. Next base: position 4,292,432 of record NZ_CP045740.1, read on the forward strand.
ATCCCCGGCCGGGCACACTGGGCGAATCGTGACGTACGGCGAGGAGGCCGGGGATGGCGGAGGAGAGAGCGGGGGGTGGCGGGGAGCCCGCGGGGGACGCCTTCGAGGGGCTGGTCCTGGACGAGGACTTCGTGCGGGGCGCCGAGGCGTCCGAGCCGTCCGCCCGCGCCCGGATGCCGGCCGCCCGCTGGCGCGCGGAAACCCCCGAGCCCCGGCCCTGGCGCTCCGACGAGCCGCCGGCGGGGTGGTTCTTCAGCAAGGTACGACGGCGGGGGTGGCGCCGGCGGCGGTGAGTCCGCGGCCGGCGCCACGGCAGGCACCCTCATGGCGCGTCGCAGCCTGTATGGCGCGCCGCAGCCTGTATGGCGCGCTAGGCCAGCAGACCTTCCAGCACCGCCGCGATCCCGTCCTCCTCGTTCGAAGACGTCACCTCGTCGGCCACCGCCTTGAGCTCCTCGTGCGCGTTGGCCATGGCCACGCCCCGGGCGGCCCACCCGAACATCGGGATGTCGTTCGGCATGTCGCCGAAGGCGATCGTGTCCGCGGCCCTGAGGCCGAGACGGCGCGCGGCCAGGGACAGCCCCGTCGCCTTGGACAGGCCGAGCGGCAGGAGTTCCACGATGCCCGCGCCGGCCATCGCGACGGAGACGAAGCCGCCGGCCGCCTGCCGGGCCGCCTCCGCCAGCTCGTCGTCGCCCAGCGTCGGATGCTGTATGTAGATCTTGTTCAGCGGCGCGGCCCAGAGATCGGACGCGTCGGTGAAGGGGACCGCGGGGAGCGGCCCCGCGACGGCGTACCCGGGTCCCACGAGCACCTCGCCGTCCAGCCCGTCACGGCTCGCGGCGAGATGCAGCGGGCCGACCTCCGCCTCGATCTTGGCCAGCGCCACCCCGGCCAGCTGCCGGTCCAGGGTGACGGACGTCAGCAGGCGGTGCGCCCCGGCGTCGTACACCTGGGCACCCTGGCCGCAGACCGCGAGGCCGTCGTAGCCGAGGTCGTCGAGGACATGGCGGGTCCAGGGGACGGCGCGGCCGGTGACGACGATGTGCGCCGCGCCCGCCGCGGCGGCCGCGGTGAGCGCGTCACGGGTGCGCTGGGAGACCGACCCGTCGGAGCGCAGCAGCGTCCCGTCCAGGTCGGTCGCGACCAGCCCGTAGGGGAAGCTCACCTGGCCACCGGCTCCAGGACCTCCCGGCCGCCCAGGTAGGGGCGCAGCACTTCGGGGACCCGGACGGAGCCGTCGGCCAGCTGGTGGTTCTCCAGGATCGCCACGATGGTGCGCGGTACGGCGCACAGCGTGCCGTTGAGCGTGGCGAGCGGCTTGACCTGCTTGCCGTCGCGGACGCGGATGGACAGCCGGCGGGACTGGAACTCGGTGCAGTCCGAGGTCGAGGTCAGCTCGCGGTACTTGCCCTGCGTCGGGATCCACGCCTCGCAGTCGAACTTGCGGGCGGCCGAGGAGCCGAGGTCACCGGAGGCGACGTCGATCACGCGGAACGGCAGCTCCAGCGAGGACAGCCACTGCTTCTCCCACGCCAGCAGGCGCTCGTGCTCGGCCTGGGAGTCCGCGGGGTCGACGTACGAGAACATCTCGACCTTGTCGAACTGGTGCACGCGGAAGATGCCCCGGGTGTCCTTGCCGTGCGAACCGGCCTCGCGGCGGAAGCAGGGCGAGAAGCCCGCGTACCGCAGCGGCAGCTTGTCGGCGTCGAGGATCTCGTCCATGTGGTAGGCCGCGAGCGCCACCTCGGAGGTGCCGACCAGGTAGAGGTCGTCCTTGTCGAGGTGGTAGACGTCCTGCGCGGCCTGGCCGAGGAAGCCGGTGCCGGCCATCGACTGCGGGCGGACCAGCGCCGGGGTCAGCATCGGGGTGAAGCCGGCCGCGGTGGCCTGGGCCATCGCCGCGTTGACCAGGGCCAGCTCCAGCAGGGCGCCGACGCCGGTGAGGAAGTAGAAGCGGGAGCCGGAGACCTTGGCGCCGCGCTCGACGTCGATCGCGCCGAGCAGCTGGCCCAGCTCCAGGTGGTCCCTGGGCTCGAAGCCCTCGGCACCGAAGTCGCGGATGGCGCCGTGCGTCTCCAGGGTGACGAAGTCCTCCTCGCCGCCGACGGGGACGTCGGGGTGGACGAGGTTGCCGAGCCGGAGCAGCAGCTGGTGGGTCTCGGCGTCGGCCGCGTCGCGCTCGGCGTCGGCGGCCTTGACGTCGGCCTTGAGCTGCTCGGCACGCTTGAGCAGTTCGGCCTTCTCGTCGGCGCCGGCCTTGGGGATCAGCTTGCCGAGCTGCTTCTGCTCGGCACGCAGTTCGTCGAAGCGGACGCCGGAAGACCTGCGCCGCTCGTCGGCAGACAGGAGGGAGTCGACGAGCGCGACGTCCTCTCCACGGGCGCGCTGGGACGCGCGCACACGGTCGGGGTCCTCACGGAGCAGGCGAAGGTCAATCACAGGCCCAAGGCTACCGGTGCGGGGATGCCGCTCACGCATCACTATTACGGCGCGCTTGGATTTGCGGCTTACGGTGCGTTATGCGCTAATTGCCGCGCGTGTCAAGGGAAAGTGTCTCACTCCCTGGGACGGATCAGGTCCCGGGCGCCCGGTTGACTCGATTTCCTTGTGGGGAGCGGGACTTGGCGGCCCGGTTGTCCACAGAAATCCACACCCACCGAAGAGTTATCCACAGGGTGTGGGGAAGTTCTGTGGATGCGGGAATTGATCACTCCGGATCCGTTGACGGGCTTGCAGAATTCCCCGGCCAAAGTGGATCGACACCCACTTTCGGGTGGAAAACGGTCGCCCCAAAAGATGAACCAAAGGAAACGGGTGGACGAAGGGTGAGTCAGGTGAAGGTCGCCCCGTCTGTGCGCTGTGGGGCGATTTGTCGACCGGGTCGCGCTTCGCTGTCGACTTGTCCCCAGGTCGAGAAGGGCGCCTGTGGATAACTCCTGTGGATAACTAGAAGCGGCCGTCCTGGCAGCGCGCCACCCAGTCCGCGGCCCGCGTGAACTCCTCGTCCGAGGTCCCCGGGTGTACGGCGCGTGCCCCGTCCGGCGTGATGTCGGCGCGCGGGTACGAGCCGAGGAAGCGCACCTCCAGGCAGTGCCGCTTCAGGCCCATCAGCGCCTCCGCCATTCGCCGGTCGGAGATATGGCCCTCGGCGTCCACGCAGAAGCAGTAGTTGCCGATGCCCTCGCCGGTCGGCCGGGACTGGAGCAGCATCAGGTTGATCCCGCGCGAGGCGAACTCGCCCAGCAGATCGCGCAGTCCGCCGGGGTGGTCGGTGCGCTGCCAGAGCACCACCGAGGTCTTGTCGGCGCCGGTCTTCGCGGCGGGCCGGGCCGGGCGGCCGACCAGCACGAACCGGGTCTGCGCGTTCTCCGCGTCGTGGATACCGGTCTCCAGGGCCTCCAGGCCGTACCGGGCGGCGGCGAACTCGCCCGCGAAGGCGGCGTCGTAGCGGCCCTCCTGGACCAGCCGGGCCGCGTCCGCGTTCGAGGCGGCGGACTCCCAGACGGCGTCCGGGAGGTTGGCCTTCAGCCAGTTGCGCACCTGGGGCTGGGCCGCGGGGTGGGCGGAGACCGTCTTGATGTCGGCGAGCCGGGTGCCCGGGCGGACCAGCAGCGCGAAGGTGATGGAGAGCAGCACCTCGCGGTAGATCGTCAGCGGCTCGCCGGCGACCAGGCCGTCCAGAGTGGCGGTGATGCCGCCCTCGACGGAGTTCTCGATCGGCACGAACGCGGCCTCGGCCTCGCCGGCCCGCACCGCGTCCAGCGCGGACGGCACCGACACGTACGGGATCAGCTCGCGGGTGGCCGCCTCCGGCAGCGTCCGCAGGGCCACCTCGGTGAAGGTGCCCTCGGGACCGAGATACGCATAGCTCGCTGGCATGGTCCTCACCCTAATGGCCGCGGGCCGTCGTAGCTCAGGCGTCTCAAGATGACCACTCGACCGGGTGGTTTGAGAGGGGACAGTCCGCAAAGCGGATGGACCATCGGCTAAGGATTCGCGGCCCCTTGCTCAGCCCTCCAGCAGCCGCTGCCCCACGTACTCGCCCTCGGCCGCCCCGCCCGGCACCGCGAACAGCGCGCTCGACTCGTGCCGGATGAACCGCGACAGGGCGTCGCCCCGGTCGAGCTTGCGCTGCACCGGCACGAAGCCGAGCAGCGGGTCCGCCTGCCAGCACACGAAGAGCAGCCCGGCGTCCGGCACCCCGTCCGCGTCGATGCCGTCGTGGTACGAGAACGGGCGCCGCAGCATCGCCGCTCCGCCGTTCTTGTCCGGCCGGGTGATCCGCGCGTGCGCGTTGAGCGCGATCACGTAGTCGCCCTGGGCGTCGGTCTTCTCCAGCTCCATCGGGGAGGTCTCGTGCCCCCCGGTCAGCGGCGCCCCGTCCGCCTTGCGGCGCCCGATGACCTGTTCCTGGGCGGCGAGGGGCAGCTTCTCCCAGTCGTCCAGGAGCATCCGGATCCGGCGTACGACGGCATAGGAACCGTTCGCCATCCACGCCGGCTCGCCCGAGGCGGGCACGAAGATCTGCTTGCCGAAGGTGGCGTCCGCCGGCTTCGGATTGCCCGTTCCGTCGATCTGGCCCATCAGGTTGCGGGCCGTCATCGGGCGGGCGGTGGCGCCCGGGGCGCGGTTGAAGCCGTTCATCTGCCAGCGCACCCGCGCGGCCGCCCCGGCGTCCTTCTGGAGGGCGCGCAGGGCGTGGAAGGCGACCAGGGCGTCGTTCGCGCCGATCTGCACCCACAGATCGCCGTCGCTGCGTGCCTTGTCCAGATGATCGGAGGAGAAGGCGGGCAGCGGGTCGAGGGCGGTGGGCCGCTGCTTCTCCAGTCCGGTGCGGGTGAAGAAGCTGTTCCCGAAGCCGAAGGTGACCGTCAGCGAGGAGGGGCCCGCGTCCCGGGACACATCGGTGTCGTCGTGCGGGGAGGGCTCGCCCGCCATCAGCCGCCCGGCCGTCGCCGACCAGCGGCGCAGCAGGGCCGCCGCCTCCTTGCGGCCCGCGCCCGCCGCCAGATCGAAGGCGATGAGATGACCGCACGCCTGGAGGCCCTCGGTGATGCCGGGCTGGTGTTTCACGTGAAACATCGCGCGGTCGGAGCCCACCGAGGTGAGCGGGGTGGCCGGGGCGGGTGCGGCGGCATAACCGACGGCCCCGCCCGCCGCGCCGAGCACCAGCCCGGTGGCGCCCGCGGTGCCGAGCAGGGCGCGCCGGGAGACACCCCCGGTACGGGCCTCGGACGGCTGGGCCCCGGACGGCTGGGCCTGGGACGCCGGGGCCTCGGGGGTGCGGGCCCCGGGGGTGCGGGCCTTCCGGGTGGACTGGTCGGTCATGGTCTGGGTCAGCCGATCTGCGCGTTCTGGGAGACGGTCACTTCGTCGATGTCGGAGGTGCGGACGGTGACGGCGATCTTCCAGTCACCGGCCATCGGGATCTGCACCCCGTCCGCCGACCAGTGGCCGGTGGTGATGTGCTCGGGAGCCACGGAGAGCGGGCCGATCTTCTTCGCCTCCAGGGTGAGGGCGATCTTCACCTCGGGGACGTCGAAGGGCTGACCGCCGGGCTTGCGGACGAAGAGGTGCAGCGCGTTGGCGCCCGCGTGGGCGGGGTCGATGTCGAGGGCGACCACGCCCTTGCCGTCCGTGCCGCCCGTGTCGAAGGGCAGGCTCAGGGACAGGCTGCCGTTCGTGGGCGCGGTGACGGCGCCGGTGGCGGCTTTGGCCTCCTGTTCGGTGCGGCCGGGCTCGGTCTGCGTCAGCGCGGTGGTGACGGCGAGCAGGACGACCGCGACGGCGGCCTCGGCGAGCACCGAGCGGCGCAGCCCGAAGCGGCCCGCGTCACCGTCCCGCAGCCGCTTTCGCCGGGCGGCGTCCACCGCGGCCCGCTGCCGGGCGAGCTGGGCGGCGCGCCGTGAGTCGGCGGAGTTCGCGGGAGCGGAGCCGGGTGCGGCCGCCGTGTCCGCCGCGTCGGCGCCCTGCCCGGCCGTGCCCGCCGATCTCGCGTCCGTCGGCCTCGTACCGGCCGGCCCCGTGCCCGCCGACCTCGCGTCCGCCGTCCCCGTGTCGGCGGCGGCCTCCGTGTCCGGTCCGGCGGCTGCCCTCGCCGCGGTGACCGGCTCCCTCCCGGCCCCCGCTTCGTCGGCGGCCCGGTCCCCCGCCGCGCCCTGGTCCGCGAGCCGGCCCGTCCATCGCCGCGACACGGACGCGAGGCCCACCATGACCGCCACCAGGGCGATCTTGGCCAGCAGCAGCTGCCCGTACCGGGTGTCGGTGAAGGCGGACCAGGAGCCGAGCTGGCGCCAGGACTGGTAGACGCCGGTGACGACGAGGGCCACCACGGAGCCGAAGGCCAGCCGGGAGAAGCGGCGTACGGCGGCGGCCTCGACCGGCGTCCCGGCGGGCGCCCGGTACAGGGCCACCAGCAGCGCGGTGAGCCCGCCCAGCCAGGCGGCGACGGCGAGCAGATGGACGACGTCCACCGGCATGGCGATGCCCGGCTGGAGCCCGACCGAGGCGTGCTCGGACATCGCCCAGCTGGTCGCGAGCCCGGCCGCGACGACCACGCCCCCGATGCCGAGCCCGAAGGTCAGGTCCCGCTTCTCCGCGCCCTCCTCGCGCCGCTGGTACGTGCCGAAGAGGACGGCGATGAACAGCGCGGCGGCGGCGAGCAGCAGCAGCCGGGAGACCAGCGCGGCCCCCGGCTTGGTCTCCAGCACCTGGCCGAGCAGCCCGAGGTCGAAGACGTCGGCGACCTTCCCGGTGGTGGTGTACGAGCCGCGCAGGAGCAGCAGCCACAGGGTGGCCGCGGTCAGCGCCAGCCAGCCGCCGACGACCAGCCGTTGCAGCGCCCGTACGCCCGCCCCGCGCCGCCAGCACAGGAGCACGAAGGCGGCGCCGCCCACGAGCACGAGGTAACCGGCGTACGACACGTACCGTCCGACCTGGTAGAGCCCGCCGACGACCCCGCCGCCCACGGTCGGACCGGTGCCGGAGACCACGGTCTTCGAGGGCGCCCCGATGGAGAAGGTGTAGGCGCCGGCCACCGGATGGCTGTCGGCGGAGACCACCTCGTAGGTGACCGTGTACGTGCCCTTGCCGAGGCCGCCCTCGAGCCGCACGGCGTACGTCGTCCCGCGCACGTTGCCGGGGGCGCCGGTCTGGACGGGTCTGCCCCTGGGGTCGAGGACCCGCAGCGAGTCGCCGTTCATCGCGACCTTCTCGGAGAAGGTGAGCGAGACCCGGGCGGGCGGCTGCTGGACCACCACCCCCTGCGCGGGGTCGCTGCCGGTCAGCGCCGCGTGCGCGGAGGCCGGCGCGGCGCCCGCGAGCAGGGCGCCCAGGGCGGCGAGGAGCAGCAGCACCAGGGTCCGCGGGCGGGGGGCGATGGTCCGGGTCACGGTGTCCCTTCCCTCAGTTGCCGGTCGTCGGGTGGTACGTGGCGGACTTCACCGGCATCTCGACGGTGAGGGGCCCGCTCTTGGCGAAGGTGAGCTTCAGGGTGACCGTCTGGCCCTGCTTCGGCCGCTGCCGGAGCTGCTCGAACATCAGGTGGTTGCCACCGCTTCGGAAGACGAGCCGGCCGTGGGCGGGTATGGCGAAGGAGGACTGCTCCCGCATCTCGCCGCCCGTGGTGCTGTGCATGGTGACCTGACCGGCCGCCGTGCTGCTCACCTTGGTCAGCTCGTCCTTCGTGCCGCCCTTGTTGGTGATCGTCAGGAAGCCGGCGGCCATGTCGGCGGCGACGGGCTGCGGCATGTAGCTGCCGCTGACCGACAGTTCGGCCTTGGAGCTGTCCGAGGAGCCCGAGCCCGAGCAGCCCGCGAGAGCGAGGGTGCCCGCGAGGGCCGCGGCCAGGAGGAGGGGTCGGCGGTTCACGGCTTGGCCCCCTCGACGAGCTTGGGCAGGTCCTTGATGTAGTCGTCGACCGTGGCGCTGTCGCTGATCAGCACGTAACCGCCGTTGTCCTTCGGCGAGAAGGCCAGCACCTGGGTGCCGTGGACGGAGACGAGCTTGCCGTTCTTGTCCTTGGTCGTCGGCTCGACGGAGATGCCGACGGAGCGGGCGGCGGCCTGGACGGACTTGAAGTCGCCGGTCAGGCCGATGAACCGCGGGTCGATGCCCTTGAGCCAGCTGCCGAGCGCGGCCGGGGTGTCGCGTCCAGGGTCGGTGGTGACGAACACGACCCGCAGGTCGTCGCGCTGGGCCGGGGTCAGCGACTTCTGGGCGGCGACGGCGATGTTGCTCATCGTCGTCGGGCAGATGTCGGGGCAGTGCGTGTAGCCGAAGTAGAGCAGGGTCGGGTGGCCCTGGGTCTCCTTGCGGAGGTCGTACTTCTTGCCGTGGGTGTCCGTGAGGACCAGGCCGGGCTTGTCCCAGGGCCGGTCGAGGACGGTGGCGGGGCCGCTGGTGCCGGACTCCTGCGTGACGGCGGAGACCGTCGACGAACCGGCCTGCCGGCCGCCGCAGGCGGAGAGGGTCAGAGTGGCGGCGGCGAGCAGCGCGGCCGCGGCGAACGTCTTCTTGCGCATAGAGAAATGTCCCAGATGTGAGAACTCCGGCGCGCGCCGGGGTCGTACCGGGGCCAAGCCTGGCACGGCCCCGGCGCGCGCTGCGGAACGAGGGGGCTAGGCGGTGCGGCGGCGGCCGGCGAGGACGCCGTAGGCCACTCCCGCGGCGCCGACGACGATCCCGGCGACGCCGAGCACCCGGGCGGTGGTGTCACTGCCGCCGCCGGAGCCCGGGGCGGCGGCCGTGTTCTCCTTCTTGTCGTCGGACGCGTCCTGGGCGCCCGCCGTGCCGTGCTCGTCGGCCGCGGCGGTCAGCTGGAGCACCGGCGCCGGGTTCTGCGGCTCGTCCTGGCCCGCCTGCGGCACCTGGATCCAGCGCACGACCGCCTTGTCGGAGTACGTCTGCAGCGCCTTGAACACCAGCTGGTCCGTGTCGCCGGGCAGGGCGCCGACGGAGAGCGGGAACTTCTGGAAGTAGCCGGGCTCGATGCCCTTGCCGTCGGCGGTCCAGGTGACCTTGGTGACGGCCTGATCGATCTTGTCGCCGTGCACGGTCAGCGGCTTGGCGAGCTTGGTCTTGGTGAGCTGCACGCTCCAGCCCGGGATCGGCTGGGCCATGACGGAGGCCAGCGGGTGGTCGGCCGGGAGGTTCACCTCGACCTTGGTGGTCGAGGCGTTGTCCCGCTCGTTGGGGACCTTGAAGTCGACGACCGCGTAGCCGCCCTTGGCCGCGGCGCCCTCGGGCTGCACGGTCACATGCGCGAAGGCGGGGGCGGACAGGGCCAGTACGGCGGTGCCGGCGACGGCGGCACCGGCGGCGAGCCGGGCGGCCGTACGGCGGATGGCGAGGCGGTCGGCGACGACGCCGGGGACGAGCTGGGAAACCTGCATGGCAGGAGCACTCCAGGGTGAGAGTTCCGGTGAGGAAGGAGGCGCGCGGGCGCGCGCGGGCCGCGCGACGGCGGCCGTCTCCTCGGAACCCGGAGCTGTCCGGGGCAGGGGCGGGCGCGTCGCGTCAGGCGGCGAGGAGCAGTCCGGCGGCGGGCGGCCCGCGCCGGATCACCGAGTGCTGGAGTACGAGGGCGGCGGGCGCGGTCGGCTCGTCCCGGTCGCCGCGGCGGGCGCGCGGGGCGGGCTCGGTCGCGGCAGGCAGCCCGGCGCACAGGGCGCCCACCAGGGCGAGCGCCGCGCGCAGGGAGCGTACGAGCGTGGTCTCGGCGACTTCGTGGGCCGAGTGCGCCGACAGTTCGAGCAGCCGCAGCACGGCCTGGTCGCCGCGGCGCAGCAGCCAGCCGACGGCGACGGCCGCGAGGAGGTGGCCGAGCAGCATCGGCAGCGAGGGCAGCAGCGCGGCGGAGGCGCCGGTGGCGTCGGCCGCGTGCGGCACGGGCATCGCGGCCCCGGCCACGGGGCGGCCCGAGCGGTCGATGAGGCGGGCGGCGAGCAGGATGTGGAAGGCGTGCCCGGGGGTGAGCGCGGCGGTGCTCGCCCCGCACAGCAGCCGGGTGGCCTGTTCGACCAGGGCGGCATCGCCGAGCGCGGCCCCGCCCGGGGTGCTCCGCCCCATCGGCATCCCGCCCATGGCCATGCCCGCTCCGTGCTGGCCCAGGCCGAACACCGTGTGCAGCGCGGTCTGGCCGAGGGCGAGGAGCGCGGCGATGCCCGGCAGCGAGCGGGCCCGCCCGGCGAGCGGGATCACGACCAGCAGGGAGCCGAGGAAGCCCACGCCGAGCGTCCACAGCGGCACGCTCGCGCAGGAGGCCAGGGTGTGCCCGGCCGCGGCCAGCACGACGCAGACCGCGGCGAAGACCGCGGCCCGCAGTATCCGGAGCCCCGCTCCGGGTCGCGCCGTGCGCGCGTGAGGGGCAGACATGGCGGGCTCATCATCCCACCGCGCCCCGCGCCGCCCTACGTCAGGTCCGGGCCATACGTCCCCGGTCCGGCCGGAGCGAGCGCGGAGGTACGTCCCTCATACACCGATTCCTCCCGGGACGCATCGGCTGTATGGGCGCAGTCACGTCAACGGTGTGCTTACGGCCACCTATGGGCGGCAATAGGTATCGGTATGTCGAGCCGCGGCCTGGAGGCTGGAGCATGAGCATCTGGTGGTCACTCCATCTGCGCCGCGAGGCCGCGAGTGTGCCGCTCGCGCGGCGGCTCCTGATCGGCACCATGGAGACGGCCGGGGTGGATCCGGAGATCTCCTACGACCTCTCCGTCGCCCTCAGCGAGGCGTGCGCCAACGCCGTCGAGCACGCCGGTGACGACGGCACCTCGGCGGTGTACCGGGTGACCGCGTACCTCGACGGGGAGAAGTGCCGTATCGAGGTGGCCGATTCCGGCCCCGGCTTCCAGCACACCCGCGCACTGCGCCCCGCCCGCCCGGACGCCGAGCACGGCCGGGGTCTGTGTCTGATCCGGGAACTCGCCGACCACGTCCACATCGGCCCCAAGCCCGGCCGGCGCGGCACGGTGGTCAGCTTCGACAAGATCCTCAAGTGGCGCGACGACGCTCCGCTGCTGGCGGTGTAGGCCGGTCCCGTCCGCACTCAGAGCAGCGGCTCGACCAGAGCGGTCAGTTCCGCCCGGCCGAGCTGGCCCATCCGGGCCGCCGCGATCCGGCCCTGCCGGTCGACGACGAGGGTGTAGGGGTAGCCCTGCGGGCTGACCAGGCCCTTGGGAATGCGCAGGAGCTGGGCGGTCCCCGGGTCGTGGAGGCTGCGGTAGGTGACGTGTCGCTCGCGGGCGAAGGCCGCCCCGGCCGCCCTCGACGCGTCGGTGTCGACGCCCATGACGCGTACGCCGCGCGCGTGCAGCGTGGTGTGCACGGCGGAGAGGTCCCGGGCTTCGGCGCGGCAGGGGCCGCACCAGGACGCCCACGCGTTCACCACGAGCACGTCGCCCCGGTAGTCGTGCACGGCGATCGGGCGGCCGTCGACCGCGGTCCCCGTCAGGTCGGGCATCTTCTGGCGGTCGGCCGGAGCGAACGTCTCCTGTAAGCGGGGCCCTTGGCCGTCGTCCAGCCGGGGGCCCGCGCACCCCGTCGCCATCAGCAGGGCCAGGACGAGGCCGGCGGCTTTTGCGATGTTCATGATGATGAGGATGTCACCCTGCCATGGACCGCCCCGGGGGAGACGAGAACCGGTCCTCGCCGCCCGCGCACGGAATTCGGTGCCCTACGGTGGCCCTCGTATCGCCGTGCTCACAGGGGGTCGACTTCCGTCCATGAAGGCCATGAAGTCCATGAAGCTCTTACGCCGCTTCGCTCTGGGTGCCGCCGCCGGCATCGTGGTCCTGGCCGTGGCGGGCGGGGTGACGGCTCAGCTGCTGGACGAGCCGGCGCGGGGTCTGACGGCGGCCGCGCACGCGGGAGACGCGCACTGCCGGGAACTCACCGGGAAGGCGCCCTCACGGCTGGCGGGCAAGGAACGCCGGTCTGTCGGCCTCGACGGCGTGGTGGTGTGGGGCGACCAGGATGTGATCCTGCGCTGCGGTGTCGCGAGCCCGGCGGCGACGACGGACCCGTGTTTCGAGGCGAACGGGATCGACTGGGTGCTGGACGAGCGGCAGTCGACCCCGGACCGCAAGGTCATCGTGACGTTCGGCCGGACGCCGGCGACCCAGGTCGCCATCCGCGCACAGGGGGTGCGGACGGACGAGGCGATCCTGGAGCTGTCCCCTCTGATGGAGGGAATCCGCAGGACCGGCCGGTGCCTGGAGGCGGCCCCCTCATAGTGGGGGCATGAACATCGACGACGGGGAGATGGCGGCCGGAGTGACGCTGCGGCCGCTCGGGGCCGGGGACGCGCAGGCGCTGGCGCGGGCGTACGCGGCGAACCGTGAGCACCTCGCGCCCTGGGAGCCGGTGCGGCCGGACTCCTTCTTCACGCCGGACGGGCAGCGGGAGCGGATCGAGGGGCTGCTGGAGCAGCGCGCCGAGGGCTCCGCGGTGCCCTGGGTGTTCGAGGAGGCGGACGGGCGGATCGTCGGGACCATCACCCTGACGGGGATCTCCCGGGGGCCCTTCTGCAGCGCGTACCTCGGCTACTGGGTCGCCGCGGACCGGGAGGGCCGGGGGCTGGCGAGCGCGGCCGTGGCGCGGGTGTGCGGGCTCGCCCGGGACACCGTGGGCCTGCACCGGATCGAGGCGTCCACGCTGGTGGAGAACACCGGATCGCAGCGGGTGCTGGCGAAGTGCGGGTTCGAGCTGATCGGTACGGCGCCCGAGTACCTGCACATCAACGGCCGCTGGCGGGACAGCCGGCTGTTCCAGCGCATCCTGCACGACGGGGACCCCGCCCTCTAGAGCGCCCGGAAGCGGCGCGGGCGCGCGGGCGGGCCCCGAGGCGGCCGGGCACCCCTCGGGGCCCGGCCGCCCCGGTGGAGGTCAGTGCTTCAGCGCGGCCATCCACGCCTCGACCTCGTCGGCGCGCCGCGGCAGGGCGGCCGAGAGGTTCCGGTTGCCGTCCTCCGTCACCAGGATGTCGTCCTCGATCCGGACACCGACGCCCCGGTACTCCTCGGGCACGGTGAGGTCGTCGGCCTGGAAGTACAGGCCCGGCTCGACGGTGAGGACCATGCCCGGCTCCAGGACGCCGTCCACGTACGTCTCGGTGCGCGCGACCGCGCAGTCGTGGACGTCCATGCCGAGCATGTGACCGGTGCCGTGCAGGGTCCAGCGGCGCTGGAGGCCCAGCTCCAGGACGCGCTCGACCGGGCCCTCGACCAGGCCCCACTCGACCAGCTTCGCGGCCAGCACCCGCTGGGCCGCGTCGTGGAAGTCGCGGAACTTGGCACCCGGCTCGACCGCCGCGATGCCGGCCTCCTGGGCCTCGTACACCGCGTCGTACACCTTCTTCTGGAGCTCGCTGTACGTGCCGTTGACGGGCAGCGTGCGCGTGACGTCGGCGGTGTAGAGGGTGTGCGTCTCCACGCCGGCGTCGAGCAGCAGCAGGTCGCCGGAGCGGACCGGGCCGTCGTTGCGGACCCAGTGCAGGGTGCAGGCGTGCGGGCCCGCGGCGCAGATCGAGCCGTAGCCGATGTCGTTGCCCTCGACGCGGGCGCGCAGGAAGAAGGTGCCCTCGATGTAGCGCTCGCTGGTGGCCTCGGCCTTGTCGAGGACCTTCACCACGTCCTCGAAGCCGCGCACCGTGGAGTCGACGGCCTTCTGCAGCTCGCGGATCTCGAAGTCGTCCTTGACCAGGCGCAGCTCGGAGAGGAAGACGCGCAGTTCCTCGTCGCGCTCGGCGGTGACCTTGTCGGTCAGGGCCGCCTCGACGCCGGCGTCGTAGCCGCGCACGACACGCACCGGGCCGGTGGCCTCGGCGAGCCGGCCGGCCAGCTCGCGCACATCGGCGGCGGGGATGCCGTACAGCGCCTCGGACTCGGTGAGGGAGTGGCGGCGGCCGACCCACAGCTCGCCCTGGCCGTCGAGCCAGAACTCGCCGTTCTCGCGGTCGGAGCGGGGCAGCAGGTAGATGGTCGCCCGGTGGCCCTCGCCCGCGGGCTCCAGCACGAGGACGCCGTCCTCCGTCTGGTTGCCGGTGAGGTAGGCGTACTCGACGGAGGAGCGGAAGGCGTACTCCGTGTCGTTCGAGCGGGTCTTCAGGTTGCCCGCCGGGATCACCAGCCGCTCGCCCGGGAAGCGCGCGGAGAGCGCGGCGCGGCGGCGCGCGGTCTCGGCGGCCTGCTCGACGGGCTTCAGGTCACGCAGCTCGGTGTCGGCCCAGCCGGACTGCATGTTCTCGGCCAGCTCGTCGGAGACGCCCGGGTACAGGCCGTTCTTCCGCTGCTTGATGGGCTCCTCGGACTCGGTTTCCGGGGTCTCCGGAATGAGCTCGTCGGCCACGTGTTCCTCCTCGGTACGGCGTGTGATCTCCCCCGGGGCGGTCCGTGCGGCTCGCCGTGGCGGGGTCACTGCGTCCGAGCCGGGGACCTCCATCATCGTACGGTCGTACCGGGGACGGGATCGGCGGCGGATGCCCGTCATGCCTGGTCACCGCGCGGTCACTCAGCGGTGATGCCGGGCCGGGGGCGTGCTGACGGCGGTCATCGGGCAGTCTTCACGGCGGCCATCGGGCAGCCCGTACGGCGGTCACCGGCGCAGCCGGCTCAGTCGAAGCGGGCCGCCAGCAGCACCACGTCCTCCGTGCTGTCCGCGCTGTCCGGGCCGTCGGGCAGCACCGCGCGCAGCACATGGTCGGCGACCGCCCCGGGATCCTGCCGCAGCGCCCGCGGCACGCTCGCGGCGGCCGAGTGCAGCCGGGCGAAGGCGCGGTCCGTGGGGTCGCCGGTACGGCGCAGCAGCCCGTCGGTGTAGAGCAGAACCGTCTCTCCCTCTTCGGCCTGGACCTCCGCGCTGGGCGCCTCCCAGCAGGAGAGCATGCCGAGCGGCGCGGAGACGGAGGTCTCGGCGAACTCGGTGCGCCGCTCGCCGGTCAGCAGCGGCGGGCTGTGCCCGGCGCCGGCCAGGGTGACCCGGCGCAGCACGGGCTCGCAGTAGGCGAACAGGGCGGTGGCCGAGCGGGCGGGCTCGGTCAGCCGCAGCAGCAGCTCCAGATCGGACAGGACGGCGACCGGGTCCTCGCCCTCCATCACCGCGTACGCCCGCAGCGAGGCGCGCAGCCGGCCGGCGGCGGCCACCGCGCTCGGCCCCGAGCCGGTGACCGAGCCGACCGACAGGCCGAGGGCCGCGTCGGGCAGCGGCAGCGCGTCGTACCAGTCGCCGCCGCCGCGCGGTCCGGTGCGGTGCCGGGCGGCGAGCTGGACGCCGGGCACCCGGGGCAGCCGGGAGGGCAGCAGTTCCTCGGTGAGGGTCGCCATCCGGGCGCGGGTGTTCTCCACCTCCCGCAGCCTGGCGAGGTGTTCGGTGGCGTGCCGGATGTACAGGCCCGCGAGATGGCGCTGCCGCTCATGGGGTGCGGCCGGTTCGTCGTAGAGCCAGACGGCGGTGCCGAGGCGGCCGGCCCCGTCGGTGGCGAGCGGCAGGGCGTAGCTGGCGGCGTAGCCGAGGCGGGTGGCGACCTCGCGGTGCCGGGGGTCGAGGTCGTCCTCGGCGAACAGATCGGGGTGGACGATCTCGGCGGTGCCCGCGGTGTCGTACGGCAGCGCGCCGCGCGGCACGGTCTCCAGGTGGCCGAGGTCGGCGCGGCCGAGACCGAGGCCCCGGGTGGTGCGGGGGCCGAGTCCGTCGCCGGGCTCCAGGGCGACGAGGCCGCGGCGGGCGCCGACGAGGGCGGCCGTGGCGCGCAGCAGTTCGTCGAGGGCGGGCTCCAACGCGCTGGTGCGGCTGAGCCGTTCGGTGAGTTCGTGCAGCGTGGTGAGGTCGGAGACCCAGCCGGCGAGGCGGTCCTGGAGGAGGGTGCCGGGGGCGGGGACCGGGGGGTGCGGGACGGGGACGGCGGGGATGGTGTCCGCGAGTGTGCCCGCGGGAGCCTCCGGGGCGGGAGGGGCGGGCGCGACAGTGTGGGCGGGCGTGGGAACAGTGGGATCGATTCCGGCCACTTTCGGTGGGTGCGGGGCGCTCATGGCGCGCGGCCTTCAGACCGGTGCACAGTGCTCAAAAGCATCGCAAACCCCCATGTGATTCTGCGCCGCTAGCAGTGTCTCCACATGTACACGCACTCGTGAGGGGATGTCCAGCATTGTCCTGCGGGGATTCCTGGTGTCCACGGGGCTGGTGGGTGATTTCCCGGAACCCCTTGCCTTACCGTCAAGTTGGCTCAAAACTGCCTGGGGGAACGGTCTGCTGCGGTCGACTGGGCTCGCTCCACGGAGCGTCACAGCGGTCGTGATGGGTACGTACTCGGAGAAGGCCAGGGGTGGTTGGGGACCACCCGGAACCTGGCGACGGACCCGGGCGTCATAGCCACCGACGGCCGAGCCCCATCCTCCCGTGGCGGAGGCGGAGAGAACCACGCGCGACGGCAAACGCCATGCTTCGCCACCCCCGCGCCGCTACCGTGCCCTGCCTTGAGTGCCGTGGACGCGGCCGCGGCCGACGCTCGAACCCCTGGGGATCCCCTGCCGTGTGCGGGGATGTGATGCGCCACCAGGTACGCACAGTGCAGTGATCGACTCATGTTGTGATGTGGACCACGGTGTTGCCAGCGGTGCAACGGAAAGGAACGAGCGCTCATGCGCGAGATCCTCGGAAGGCGACGCAGGCTCCTGTCCAAGCGACGGAACGACGGGAAGCCTGAGCAGCTCAGCGCGGCCCTGACCTTCGCGACGGAGTGGCAGTGGCCCGTACTCCCGGGTGTGGCCCCGGATCCGCAGGGCAGAGGCCACTGCGCCTGCCCCGACCCGGAGTGCACGGTGCCCGGCGCCCACCCCTTCGACCCCGGCCTGCTCGTGGCCACGACCGACGCGCGCATGGTGCGCTGGTGGTGGACCAACCGGCCGGGCGCGCCCGTCATCCTCGCGACCGGCGGGACGGCACCCTGTGCGGTGAGCCTGCCGGCGCTCGCCGCGTCCCGCGCCCTCGCCCTGCTCGACCGGCGCGGCATGCGCCTCGGCCCGGTCGTCGCCTCGCCCACCCGCTGGGCGCTGCTCGTCGAGCCGTACACGCTGGAGCAGTTGGGCGAGCTGCTCTACGCCAAGGACTTCGTCCCCGGCTCGCTGCGCTTCCACGGCGAGGGCGGCTATCTCGCGCTGCCCCCGTCCGAGACCGGCGCGGGCACGGTGCGCTGGGAGCGGGCGCCGCTGCCGGGTTCGGCCGCGCCCTGGGTGCCGGACGTCGAGGCCGTGGTGGACGCCGTGGTCGACGCCCTCACTCGTACGGGTGTGAGCGCGCCCGAGTTGTAGGGGTGTCCGGCGCGCACGGTGCGAAGGGGCGTGCCGTGCTCGTTATGTTCCGCCCATGCTGCGAATTCTTGAGGACCGGGGGACACCCGGGTCGCACGACGGGGGACGCCCGCGTCCGGCCGGTACGGGGCCCGGTGACGACGGCTGGACGGACCGGGTGCCGTCGGCGGCCGGCGGGGACGGACCGCGGGCGTCGGCGGCCGGCGGGGAGGAACCACGGGCGTCGGCGGCCACCGATCCCCTGCCGTCACTCGGCGGCGAGCGGAACTCCCCTGCCGGAAGCGGCGGTTCGCCCGCGTCCCGCAGCGTGCCCGGCGACGGAGCCGGTCCGCGGCCGACGGGCGGGCTTCGGCGGGCGCGGTACGGGAAGGCCGATCCGCGCCGGGTGCATCTCGTCGGGCTCGCCTGTGTGGTGACGGCCGCCGTCGTGCTGCCGCTGACCGTGGCCTCCGCCGGGCAGGTCCGGGACGTGGGCGCCGCGCTGGTGCCGGGCGCGCTGCGGCACGGGGACGGCGAGGACCCCTCGGCCGCGCCCGGCCGCCCGCCCGCGCTGCTGGACCTGGGCCTCGCCACCGCGGCCCGCTGCGGACCCCAACTCGGCTCCCCCGGGGGTGTCGAGGGGCAGACCTGTGTGCTGATCCAGGGCGCGGACACCTGGGCGCGGACCTACTACCGCAACGCCACCGGCAAGCCGCTGGACGCGGAGCTGACCCTCATGGGCCCCGGCGGCCGTACCACCCGTACGCGCTGCGACATCGGAGCCGACGACGAGCCCGCCACCTGTGAGACCCCCCGCGAGCACAGCCGGGGCGGCGCGGACGGCTACATGGCGGTCACGGAGTTCGCGGAGCGCGGCCCCGCGGGGGCGCTGCTGCTGCGCTCGGGAAGCAACTCCGATGATTCGGAGGCCAGTTGAGAACGCGCGGCGCGTCGGGTACCGGACGCGGGCATGGAAAGACCCGGTTGCTGGCGACGGGGGATGCACCAGCAACCGGGCTACTGGAACGGTAACAAGAGATCGGCCGTTCGCAAATTCCGACTCAGGCATTCGGCCATCGAATTCCCACCGATTTCCGTGTCGGAGCCGGGAGTTGTGACGGGAGTCACCCGTCGGTCACCCGGTGTCATGACTGACCGACCGTTCAGTCATGACACCTTCGCGGGTGCCGTCAGCTGAGCGTGACCTGCCGGTTGGTCAGTCCGCCGCGGGCCCGCCGCTCCTCCGCGGTCAGCGGTTCCTCGACGGCGAGGGCGGCGGCCAGGCGCTCGGCGAACTCGGCGGCCGGCTTCTCCACATCCTCCGCGCGGACCTCGCTCGGCAGGTCCCAGACCGGCACGGTGAGCCCGTGAGCACGGAAGGACCCCACGAGCCGGGTGCCCTCGCCGAGGCTGGAGCGGCCCTGTGCGTGCAGCCGCGCGAGAGCGTCCAGAAGCCGCTCCTCGGGATGGGGCATCACCCAGCGCAGGTGGTTCTTCTCCGGGGTCTCGCACCAGTACGCCGCGTCCACGCCGGACAGCCGCACCGTCGGGATCGCCGCCGCGTTGGCCCGCTCCAGGGAGGCGGCGACCTCCGGGGTGGCGTTCTCCGCGTCCGGCACCCAGAACTCGAAGCCGCTGTGCACCACCGGCTCGAACGCGCTCTCGGCGGCCAGCAGTTCCTGGAGCCGGGGCCCGTCGGCGGGGGCGCGGCGGCCCTGTACCGGGGTGCCCGGCTCCGCCTCCAGCGCGCGCTGGAGGGTGTCGGCGAGGTCGCGGCTGATGTCGCCGGACGACGTGTCGTTCTGCAAGCCGATCAGGACCGAGCCGTCGTCGCGGCGCAGCGCGGGCCAGGCCATCGGCAGCACGGTGGCGAGCGTGACGGAGGGGACGCCCTCGGGCAGGCCGTCCTTGAGGGTCAGCTCCACCGTGGCGGCCGGGACCAGCTCGCGCAGCGCGACCCAGTCGCACTCGCCGGGCAGCCCCTCGAAGGGGCGGTGGACCAGCTCGGTCACCGCGTGCGCGGCGTCCCGGCCGTGGCACGCCTTGTAGCGCCGGCCGCTGCCGCAGGGGCAGGGCTCACGGCCGCCGACCACCGGAACGGCACCATCTGCCCCGCCCGCCGCCTGCGGGCGCTCGGCCTTCGTCTGGGGTCGCTTCTTGGCCATCGTGGATGTCTCCCGGTTACGGCGCTTCTCGTACGGCGGGAGCCTAGCCGTTCGCGCCATCGCCGACGGGAACCTGTGGACAACGGGCTTGCGGGGGGCGGCCATCGGCGCGCCCCGCGACGGGAGACGGCCCCCTCACCACCCCCGTGCGCGGACCCGCCCCGCCCCGGCTCCCAGGCCGGGCCAGGTCCCCTCGGCTCTCGGGCCGGGCCAGGCCGCCCGGCTCTCAGGCCAGGTCCTCGAACGCCTCGGCGAGGTCGAGGCCGGACAGATCCGGCGGTGCCGACGCGGTGAGCGTGGCGGTGACATGATCGCGACGGCAGTGGGCATCCGGGTCGTGCACGTCCCCGTGGACCACCACCCAGACCGTCACCTCGCCGCGCACGTCGTCCCGCACGCCCCAGTCGTCGGCGAGCGCGGTGATGATGGCCAGTCCCCGGCCGCCGTGCGCGGTCACCGAGGGGGTGGCCGGTGCGGGGCGGGTCGGGCCGCCGCCGTCCGTGACCTCCACGATGAGCCGGCCGCCGGTGTCCACCCGCCACGCGGCCCGCACGTCACCGCCGTCGAGTCCGTCGCCGCTCCCGGCCCTGGGATCGCCCAGCGGCCGGCCGTGTTTGCACGCATTGCTCAGCAGTTCGGAAAGGATCAGTACGGCATCGTCGACCACCGATTCCGCCACGCCGCCGCCGCGCAGCTGCGTGCGCATCCGACGCCTCGCGTCCCCCACGCCCGCAGGGCCATGGGGTACGGCCATGCACGACGACGTGGGCACCTCCTGTGCCACCACCAACGCCACCCCCGAGACCTCCTTCGCCCCACGCCACGGTGTGGATGCCCCAGTGATCTGTGCCGGAAACCGGCCAATCCCCTTCCGGTGACGCATTCGTCGGGCGCGCACACGCGCCGAACGCGCCGGAGCACTCCCTGTGACTGCCCCGGCGGCCCGCGGCGGGGCCGTCGACGCGAGGTTCCGTGAGGAAGATCAGCGGCCGAGCTGGTCCAGCACCGCGCGCGGGCGGTTGGTGATGATGGCGTCGACGCCGAGCCCGAGGCAGAGATCGACGTCCTCGGGTTCGTTCACGGTCCATACGTGCACCTGGTGCCCGGCCCGCTTCAGCCGCTCCACGTATCCGGGGTGGTTGCGCAGGATGCGCACCGAGGGGCCCGCGATGCCCACGCCCGCCGGCAGCCGCCCGTCGCGCAGCCGGGGCGAGAGCCACTGCACCAGGTAGACCGTCGGCAGGGCCGGCGCGGCCGCGTGCACCCGGTGCAGCGAGCGTGCCGAGAAGCTCATGATCCGTACCGGCGACTCGGCGGCCGCGGCGGGCGCGGCCAGGCCGAACCGGTCCAGCAGACCCAGCAGCTTCTCCTCGACCTGGCCCGCCCAGCGGGTGGGGTGCTTGGTCTCGATGGCCAGCTCGATGCGCCGCCCGGAGTCCGCGACCAGTTCCAGCAGCCGCTCCAGGGTGAGGACGGAGGTCTCCCCGCGGTCCTCGGGGCGGTGCTCCCAGTCGGGCTCCTCGACCCGGCCGCGATACGGCTCCCCGGTCTTCCAGGAGCCGAAGTCCAGGGCGGCGAGGTCGGCCAGTTCCAGCGCCGAGACGGCGCCGCGGCCGTTGGAGGTGCGGTTCACCCGCCGGTCGTGGACGCAGACCAGGTGCCCGTCGGCGGTCAGCCGGACATCGCACTCGAGGGCGTCCGCACCGTCCTCGATCGCCTTGCGGTAGGCGGCCAGGGTGTGTTCCGGCGCGTCTTCGGAGGCCCCCCGGTGGGCGACGACCTGGACGGAGAGCTGTGGTGCGTGGGTGGTCACCGCGTCATGGTGTCACCCCCGCGGGGTAGGCGGGACGGCGCTCGTGCGTCCGGGCGGCGAACGGTGGCACACGACGTCCGGGTTTATGTAGCTTTTCCTATGAATGCCCTATGTAAGGGCTGGCCGTGGACCCACAGCCACGGCTTATGGTGCTCTGACGGCCCGTGGGAAAAGCTGACTGCAGACAGACTGGAACAGTGAACGCAGGACCATGCGCAGCCGCATCGTGACAGGCCACGACCCGCGCGCACGCGCCGCCGAGCGTGCACGAACGTGACCGAGCGCGACCGAGGACAAACAGCCGTGGATCGAGGAGTAGAGCTGTGAGCACCGAGAACGAGGGCAACGCGGTACCCCCGGCCCCGTCCGCACCTCCTGTGCCGGTGGCCTCTCCCGACGCGTCCCCGCAGGCTCCCACCGCGCCGGAGGGGCCGAGGGGCCGGCGGGCCCGGGGCACCGAGCCGACCAGCAGCCGGGGCAGGCCGCCCCGGCCCCCCAGCCGCACCAGGCACCTCACCCGGGCCAGGGCTACCCCGCGGCTCCGGGGCCGGGCGGCACCGAGCCGACCGCTCCGCTGCCGCCGTTCCCCGGGACCGCCCCGCAGCCCCCCGCCGCCGGCCCCGAGGGCGCCTGGCCGCCCCCGCCGCCCGGCACGCCGGCCTACGCCGAGGGCGCGGGCGGCGCCGGTGGCGGTGCCGCCTGGGGAGCGTCGTACCAGCAGCCCGCGCCCAAGCCGAAGGGGCGCGGTGGCCTGCTCGCCGCGGTCCTGGTGGCCGCGCTGGTCGCGGGCGGCCTGGGCGGCGGCCTCGGCTACACCCTGGCCAGGAACAACGACAACGGCGGCTCCACCACCGTCTCCGCGTCCGACAACGGCGCGGCGCAGGTCAAGCGCGCCCCCGGCACCATCGCCAACGTGGCCGCCAAGGCACTGCCCAGCACCGTCACCATCGAGGCCGAGGGCTCCAACGGCGACGGCGGCACCGGCACCGGCTTCGTCTTCGACAAGCAGGGCCACATCATCACCAACAACCACGTGGTGGCGGACGCCCTCGACGGCGGCAAGCTGACCGCGACGTTCCCCGACGGCCGGAAGTACGACGCCGAGGTCGTCGGCCACGCGCAGGGCTACGACGTGGCGGTCGTCAAGCTCAAGAACCCGCCCTCCGACCTCAACCCGCTGGCGCTCGGCGACTCCGACAAGGTG
Organism: Streptomyces sp. SUK 48; assembly: GCF_009650765.1. NCBI lineage: Bacteria > Bacillati > Actinomycetota > Actinomycetes > Kitasatosporales > Streptomycetaceae > Streptomyces > Streptomyces sp. SUK 48. Next base: position 4,314,902 of record NZ_CP045740.1, read on the forward strand.
GCCGTCGGCGACGAGACGATCGCCATCGGCGCCCCCTTCGGCCTGTCGAACACGGTGACGACCGGCATCATCAGCGCCAAGAACCGCCCGGTGGCCTCCAGCGACGGCAGCGCCACGAGCAAGGCGTCGTACATGAGCGCGCTCCAGACCGACGCGTCCATCAACCCGGGCAACTCCGGCGGCCCGCTGCTGGACGCCTCGGGCGCGGTGATCGGCATCAACTCGGCGATCCAGTCCTCGGGCAGCGGCGGCGGCCTGGGCTCCGGCGGCGGGCAGTCCGGTTCGATCGGCCTCGGCTTCGCCATCCCGATCAACCAGGCCAAGTACGTCGCCCAGCAGCTGATCAAGACCGGCAAGCCGGTGTACGCCAAGATCGGCGCGTCCGTCTCGCTGGAGGACTCCACGGACGGCGCGAAGATCACCGACCAGGGCGCGGACGGCGCCGCGGCGGTCGAGGCGAACGGTCCGGCGGCCCAGGCGGGACTCAAGCCCGGCGATGTGATCACCAAGCTCGACGACTCGGTGATCGACAGCGGTCCCACCCTGATCGGCGAGATCTGGACCCACAAGCCCGGCGACAAGGTGACGATCACCTACAAGCGCGGCGGCCAGGAGCACACGGCCCAGCTGACCCTCGGTGCCCGCGCCGGCGACAGCTGACCTCCCCCTCCCACCGGGGCCGTTGTCCCCAACGCCCCCGCGACCGCCCCCGGGCCGGTACGCTGTACCCCGCTCCGCCCCAGGTGGGCGGCGCGGGGAGGCGTGCCCGAGCGGCCTAAGGGAACGGTCTTGAAAACCGTCGTGGCAGCGATGTCACCGTGGGTTCAAATCCCACCGCCTCCGCGCAGGCCATGCGTCACCAGGGGTGTCCCGGAAGGGGCACCCCTTCCGCGTGCCCGAGCGGTTCGGTTTCCGTGTGCCGGGGTGGCTCGGCCGCGTGTTGATCATGCCCATTACACTGCCCGCCGCTGACAGAGCAGGTGGATGCAGGGGTGGGAACAGTGGATCTTCTCAGAGCCGGTCGGGCTCGGCGAGTGGCGTGCGCGGCGGCCTTCGTGCTGTCCGCGGGAGCGCTCGCGGCATGCGGCAGCGGCGGCGCCGGTACGGCCCGGTCGCCCGAGCCGTCCGTGTCCGCCTCGCCCTCGGCGCCGGCCGCGCGGGCGAAGCCCCTGACGGAGGGCCGGCTCAAGGCCGCCGCGATCACCGCGGCGGCCGTTCCCGGTCTGCGGGCCGACCCGTCGGACGACGGCTCCGGAGTCGAGACGCAGCGGATGACGGCGACCTCCGGAGGGCCGGCCTGCACGGAATTCCTGAACGCCATGAGCGCCTACGCCGGCACGTACGGTTCCTCGGCCGCGGTGGCGCGTGGCTTCACCGCCCAGGGGCCCCGCGGTCCGGTGAGCATCCTCGTCTCCCTGGTCGGCCACACCTCGGCCGCCGGGGCGCAGCGGGTGATCGACGACACCCGCAAGTCCGCGAAGGGATGCGCGCATCTCGCCTACGACGACGGCGGGACGACGCGCATGAATCTGGCGCCCCTGTCGCTGCCGGTCATGGGGGACGACTCCACCGTCACCCGCGCCGGTGTGACCACCGGCAAGCGAGGGTTCTGCATGATCACGGGGCTGGTGCGGGTGGGCACCGTCTCGCTGAACATCATGGTGTCCGGCGATCGCTACTACTACGGAGAGCTCCAGGAGGTGGCGAAGGCTTCGGTGAGCAAGCTCGAGAAGGCCGACCCGCAGGTCGCGTCCACCGCTTCCTGATGTCGCCGGGGCCGCACACGTACGCGGCCCCACGACAACGTGTGCTCACGGCCGGTGTCCCGTCATTCTCGCCGCCGAGGCGATCGTCGCGCGGGCCTCCTGTTCGGTCAGGCCGGTGTGGCGGGCGGCCTCGGTGAGGGGGTCGGCGAGGGCGGGGCCGAGGCCGTTCTCGTAGGCGCGGCAGGCGGCCCAGAAGAGGCGGGTGTTGCGCTGGCCCTCGTGCGCGGTCAGCACGAAGTGGACGAGGCCGTGGCCGTGGCCCCCGGGAGCGCGGTGGGGGACGCGCGGGGGCGGCAGGAGCAGGCGCAGCAAGGCCGGCGGGCACGCGGCCGGGGGCAGGTGCGCGGTGCCCGGCAGGGTGCCGTAGACGCCGTGGTCGGTGCGGGAGCCGGGGCCCACCAGGTAGCCGCCGGCGCCGCGGATGTCGATGCCGGGGGCGAGCCGGCTCGCCGAGTTCGGCACGACGACGTCCGGGGGCCCGGTCAGCCACAGATGCCGGCCGCCGCTCGGGGTGAGCACGACCACCGTCTCCGGCACGGTGAACAGATGGCGCAGTCCCAGCTCCCGCAGCGCGGCCGGGGCGTCCGTGCCGGACTTGGTGTCCAGGTCGACGCCGATCAGGTGGAACGGGGGCAGCCCGCAGGCGATGCCGTAGCCGGTGGCCCAGGGCGCGGCGGCGAACATCTCGCGCACGCGCGCCGGGTCCGCCGAGGCGTCGTACACCCCGTGGCCGAAGCGCCCGCACGCACCGTGGCAGGCGGGGCCGGGATCGTCGTGATGGGGGGAGCGCAGCGCCGGGAGCTTGGTCCGGGACAGGGGGAGGACGGCCAGGCCGCGTTCGGCGGCGGACAGGGCATGGGCGAGGGCCAGCGTCGTGGCCCGCCGGTCGGGGGTGGCCATGCCTTCATGTTCGGACGTATGTTCGAAAAAAGAAAGAGGTTTATCGGCCGGTGATCACGCGTGCGTGCGAAGCGCGGCCCCCGGAGGGATTCGCCGGTGGCCGCTGGGCAGATCTGGCTGCGCGACACCCCCACGGCGGTCGGGACGGCGGCCGGTTTCGAGAGGATCGGGATCACCATGGCAAGCACGCGCGGCGCCCGCGGTCACCGGCATCGCCTCCGGCCCGCCCCGGTGAGCCCCGGCTGACGGCCCGAGGGGGCGCGCTCCGGGGATGCGGGACAGCGGCGCGGCGGTGCTTCGGCACCGCCGCGCCGACGCGTTCCCGGCGCACGTCCGAGGGATCGGTCTCCTTGACAGTCCCGTCGTAACTGACGGACAGTCAGAAATGAAGACGGAGGCCGAACATCGCATCGGGAGGCCGGACATGGCGGCACGGGCGGACGACACGCAGGCGCGGCTCACGGCGTACGAGGGGCTCCCCGCCGCCGCCACCGGGACCGGCCGGGACCCCGTCAACCTGCCGATGATCCGGCACTGGTGCGAGGCCATGGGCGACACCAGCCCCGCCTACCGCGGCCCCGGTGCCATCGCCCCGCCCACCATGCTCCAGGCGTGGACGATGGCCGGCCTCTCGGGCCACGGCGAGCGCACCGGCCCCTACGACGAACTGCTGCGCCTCCTGGACGACCTGGGCTGCACCTCGGTCGTCGCCACCGACTGCGAGCAGGAGTACCTGCGCCCGCTGCGGCCGGGCGACACGATCACCTTCGACACGGTGATCGAATCGGTGTCGGGCCGCAAGACCACCCGGCTGGGCGCCGGCCACTTCGTCACCACCCGCACCGACGTCCGCGCGAGCGGCGTCCTCGCGGGCACCCACCGCTTCCGCATCCTCAAGTACGCCCCCGCCCGCACCCCGGCACCACCGCCCGCACCGAGGCGCCCCCGCCCCGTCGTCAACCGCGACAACGCCGGCTTCTGGCAGGGCGTCGCCGAGCACCGGCTGCTCATCCAGCGCTGCACCGGCTGCGGCACCCTGCGCCACCCCTGGCTGCCCGGCTGCAACGCCTGCGGCGGCCCCGGCTGGGACACGGTCGAGGCGAGCGGCGAGGGCACCGTCCACTCGTACGTCGTGCTGCACCACCCGCCCTTCCCCGCCTTCGAACCGCCCTACGCGGTCGCCCTGGTCCAGCTCGCCGAAGGGGTGCGGATGGTGAGCAACGTGACCGGGGTGCCGTACGACAAGGTGCGCGTCGGGATGCCGGTGCGGCTCGAATTCGCGCGGTACGACGACGAGTTGACGCTGCCGGTGTTCCGGGCGGTGGCGGCGTGAGGCCCGTCGGCAGCGAACTCCCGCCGCTGGAGATCCCGTTGACCCGCACGCTGATCGTGGCGGGCGCGATCGCCTCCCGGGACTACCAGGACGTGCACCACGACCCGGAACTGGCCCGGGACAAGGGCTCCCCGGACATCTTCATGAACATCCTGACGACGAACGGCCTGGTGGGCCGGTACATCACCGACCACTTCGGCCCCACGGCGGTGCTCCGCAAGGTCGCCATCCGGCTCGGGGCCCCCAACCACCCCGGCGACACGATGGTGCTGACCGGCCGGATCGAGGAGGTGGACGGCGACACCGCCACCGTGCGCGTCGTCGGCGCCAACGGCCTCGGCACCCATGTGACCGGCACGGTGACCGTCACCGTCCCCGAGGAGGCCCGCCCGTGAGCCTGCGCGCGAAGGACACCCTCGGCGGCCGCGCGGCCGTCGTCGGGATCGGCGCCACCGAGTTCTCCAAGGACTCCGGGCGCAGCGAACTGCGGCTCGCGGTGGAGGCGGTGCGCGCCGCCCTCGACGACGCCGGGCTCGCCCCCGCCGACGTGGACGGCCTGGTCACCTTCACCATGGACACCAGCCCGGAGATCACCGTCGCCCAGGCGTGCGGGATGGGCGAGCTCTCGTTCTTCTCCCGGGTCCACTACGGCGGCGGCGCGGCCTGCGCGACCGTCCAGCAGGCGGCGCTGGCCGTGGCGGCCGGGATCGCCGAGGTGGTGGTCTGCTACCGCGCCTTCAACGAGCGCTCGGGGCGCAGATTCGGCGCCGGAGTCCAGCACCGCGAGCCCTCGGCGGAGGGCGCGGCGCTCGGCTGGGTGCTCCCGTTCGGGCTGCTCACCCCGGCCTCCTGGGTGGCGATGGCGGCCCAGCGCTATCTGCACACCTACGGGCTGACCCCCGAGGCGTTCGGCCATGTCGCCGTGACCGGCCGCGCCCACGCCGCCACCAACCCGGCCGCCTACTTCCACGGCCGCCCGATCACCCTGGCCGAACACGCCGCCTCCCGCTGGATCGTGGAGCCGCTGCGGCTGCTGGACTGCTGCCAGGAGACCGACGGCGGTCAGGCGCTCGTCGTCACCTCCCTGGAACGGGCCCGCGACCTGGCCCGCCCGCCCGCCGTGATCGCGGCCGCCGCCCAGGGCGCGGGCCGGGCCCAGGAGCAGATGACCGGCTTCTACCGGGACGAGCTGACCGGGCTGCCGGAGATGGGCGCGGTCGCCCGCCAGCTGTGGCGGACCTCCGGCCTCACCCCCGCCGACATCGACGTGGGCATCCTGTACGACCACTTCACCCCGTTCGTGCTGATGCAGCTGGAGGAGTTCGGCTTCTGCGCCCGGGGCGAGGCGGCGGACTTCACGGCCGGGCGGGAGCTGCCCCTCAACACCCACGGGGGCCAGCTCGGGGAGGCGTACCTGCACGGCATGAACGGCATCGCGGAGGCGGTCCGCCAGCTGCGCGGCACCGCCGTGAACCAGGTTCCCGGGGCCGCCCGGACCCTGGTGACCGCGGGGACCGGGGTGCCGACATCGGGCCTGGTCCTGGCGGCCGACGACTGAACTCCTCGGGGCCGGACCCGGGGACGGTCGTACCCCCGCTCCACCTCCAGGAGGTGGAGTCGTCCCTGTCCGTACAACCTGAGGGGGACCCCGCTTCGGCACCTGCGGCCGATCCGGGGGCGCGCGGGCCGCTCATAGCGTGGAGCCATGACCACACCCGTCTGCACCAGCGCCTCGGCAGCGGCCCCCGCGTACCCGTCGTTCACCTCGTACGTGCGGGCCCGCCGGCCCGTCCTGCTGCGCGCCGCGCGCTCGCTGACCGCGAACCCCTGCGACGCCGAGGACCTGCTGCAGACCGCGCTGGCCAAGACCTACACCGCCTGGGAGCGGATCGAGAACCAGCGGGCGCTGGACGGCTATGTGCGCCGCGCGCTGCTGAACACCCGGACCTCGCAGTGGCGCAAGCGCCGGGTGGACGAGTTCGCCTGCGACGAGCTGCCCGAGCCGGAGCCGCGGCCCGACGACGACCCGGCCGAGCGGCAGGCGCTGCACGACGCGATGTGGCGGGCCGTCATGAAGCTGCCCACGCGGCAGCGGGCGATGGTCGTCCTGCGGTACTACGAGGACCTCAGCGAGGCCCAGACCGCCGAGGTGCTGGGGGTCTCGGTGGGCACGGTGAAGTCGGCGGTGTCCCGGGCGCTCGGCAAGCTGCGCGAGGACCCGGAGCTGGGGCCGGCGCGGTGACCGGTGTCCCGGCACGGTGACCGGACTCCCGGCGCGGCTTGGCCGCCAGTGACATTCCACCTAGTGACATACCGACCGGTATGTGCGCAGAATCAGCGCACCCCCTACTACCGCGTAGGCACCGTCGCCGGGAGGACTCCGTGCTGAGCACCATGCAGGACGTACCGCTGCTGATCTCCAGGATCCTGACCCACGGGTCGACGGTCCACGGCGCCTCGCGGGTGACCACCTGGACCGGCGAGGCCGAGCCGCAGCGGCGCTCCTTCGCCGAGACCGGTGCCCGCTCGGCCCAGCTGGCGCACGCCCTGCGCGACGACCTCGGGGTCACCGGGGACCAGCGGGTGGCCACCCTGATGTGGAACAACGCCGAGCACGTCGAGGCGTACTTCGCGGTCCCCTCCATGGGCGCGGTGCTGCACACCCTCAATCTGCGGCTGCCCGGCGAGCAGCTGGCGTGGATCATCAACCACGCCGCCGACCACGTGGTCATCGTCAACGGCTCCCTGATCCCGATGATCGCTCCGCTGCTGCCCCGGCTGACCACCGTCGAGCACCTCGTGGTCACCGGCCCCGGCGACCGCGCCCCGCTGGCCGGCGCCCGCGCCCGGGTGCACGAGTACGAGGAGCTGATCGCGGGCCGGCCGACCCACTACGACTGGCCCGAGCTGGACGAACGCCGGGCCGCCGCCATGTGCTACACCTCCGGCACCACCGGCGACCCCAAGGGCGTGGTCTACAGCCACCGTTCGGTCTATCTGCACTCCATGCAGGTGCAGATGACCCAGTCGATGGGCCTGACCGACAAGGACACCACGCTCGTCGTCGTCCCCCAGTTCCACGTCAACGCCTGGGGACTGCCGCACGCCACCTTCCTGACCGGCGTCAACATGCTGATGCCGGACCGGTTCCTCCAGCCCGCGCCGCTCGCCGAGATGATCGAGCGGGAGCGGCCGACCCACGCGGCGGCCGTGCCCACCATCTGGCAGGGCCTGCTGGGCGAACTGCTCGCCCGGCCCCGTGACGTCTCCACGCTCACCCATGTCACGATCGGCGGCGCGGCCTGCCCGCCCGGCCTGATGCGGGCCTTCGACGAGCTGGGCATGCCGGTCGTGCACGCCTGGGGCATGACGGAGACCTCCCCGGTCGGCACCGTGGCCCGCCCGCCGGGCAGCGCCCTCGGCACGGACGAGGAGTTCGGCTACCGCCTCACTCAGGGCCGCTTCACCGCCTCCGTCGAGGCCCGCCTCACCGGCCCGGACGGCGAACGCCTGCCCTGGGACGGCGAGTCGGCCGGCGAGCTGGAGGTGCGCGGCCCCTGGATCGCGGGCGCCTACTACAACGGCCCGGACGCCGAACCCCTGCGCCCCGTGGACAAGTTCAGCGCAGACGGCTGGCTGAAGACCGGCGACGTCGGGGTCATCTCCCCCGACGGCTTCCTCACCCTCACCGACCGCGCCAAGGACGTCATCAAGTCCGGCGGCGAGTGGATCTCCTCCGTGGAGCTGGAGAACGCGCTGATGTCCCACCCGGCCGTCGCCGAGGCCGCGGTGGTCGCCGTGCCCGACGAGAAGTGGGGCGAGCGCCCGCTGGCCACGGTCGTCCTGCGGGAGGGCGCGCGCGCCGACTTCGAGACGCTGCGCGCCTTCCTCGCCGAGGAGGCCCACATCGCCCGCTGGCAGCTGCCCGAGCGCTGGACGATCGTGGAGGCGGTGCCGAAGACGAGCGTGGGCAAGTTCGACAAGAAGCTGCTGCGCAGGCGGTACGCGGACGGGGACCTGGACGTCACCCGGCTGTGAGGCGGCAGAGGGGGCCGGGCTGCTGCCCGGCCCCCTCCCCTTACGGTCAACCCCTTACGGCCTTCCCCGGCGGCTAGTTGGTGCCGATCCGGGACAGCAGGTCCACGATCCGCGACTGCACCTCGGTGCTGGTGGACCGCTCCGCGAGGAACAGCACCGTCTCGCCCGAGGCCAGCCGGGGCAGGTCGGCGGACTCGACGGCGGCCGTGTAGACGACCAGCGGGGTGCGGTCGAGCTGCCCGTTGGCGCGCAGCCAGTCCACGATCCCGGCCCGCCGCCGGTGCACCTGCATCAGGTCCATCACCACGAGGTTCGGCCGGAACCGGCCCGCCAGCGCCACCGCGTCGGTGTCGCTCGCGGCCCGTGCCACCTGCATCCCGCGCCGCTCCAGCGTCGCGGTCAGGGCCAGCGCGATCTCCTCGTGCTCCTCGATCAGCAGCACCCGCGGCGGATGCTGCTCGCTGTCCCGTGGCGCGAGCGCCTTCAGCAGCACGGCGGGATCGGCGCCGTACGCCGCCTCGCGCGTGGCCTGCCCGAGCCCGGCCGTGACCAGCACCGGCACCTCGGCGGCCACGGCGGCCTGGCGCAGCGACTGGAGGGCGGTGCGGGTGATCGGGCCGGTCAGCGGGTCCACGAACAGCGCGGCGGGGAAGGCCGCGATCTGCGCGTCGACCTCCTCGCGCGAGTGCACGACCACCGGCCGGTAGCCGCGCTCGCTCAGCGCCGCCTGCGTGGTCACGTCGGGCGCGGGCCACACCAGCAGCCGGCGCGGGTTGTCCAGCGGCTCCGGGGGCAGTTCGTCGTCCATCGGCTGCGGCCGCGGGGTGTCCGCCACCTCGACGGCACCGCCGGGACCGTCCAGCGGCTCGGGGCCCTCGGCGGCGTTCGCGTCCGGCGCGCCGATGGCGTACGAGCGTCCGGCGCCCTCGGTCCCGGGCGCGATCCGCGACGATCCGGGCAGCGACGACGCCTGCGCGGGCACCGCCTCGCCGGACGCCTCCTGCCGCGCCGCCGGGTCGGGCGGCGTCCCGAGCTTGCGCCGCCGTCCGGAGCCGCCCGGCGCGTGCGGCGGCGGCGTCGCCTGCCCGGCCTGCCGCACGAACGGCACGCCCTGCCCCAGCGTGCGCACGCTGATGGCCCGGCCCTGCGTGGAGTCGGGGTCGTACGCGGGCACGCTCCCGGTGGCCTCGGCGGGCAGCGGCAACGGCTGCGCGGCCCGCTGCGGCCGGGCGGCGGGCAGGGGAGCGCCGGCCGCGGGGGCCGACGGCGGTACGGGCGTCCCGGCCGCCGGGGTCGCGGACCCCGGGGGCACGGCGGTACCGGCGGCCGGCGCGGACTGAGCCGGCCGGGGCGGCCGCGGCGACGACGGCGCCTGCGGCGACGGCGGTACGGGGGTGCCGGGGGCCGGGGCGCCGGGAGTCGGGGTGGCCGCTGCGGGCTTCGGCGCTCCGGCCTCGGCGGGCAGCGGGAGGGGCTGTGCGGCGACGGCACCGGCGGCCGGGGCGGCCTGCGGGGCCGGAGCGCCGGGCTGCGCGGCGCCGGGCCGGCCGGGCGGCGGGGCGACCGGGGGCGTGGCCGGGGCGACGGGGGCGGCCGGTGCCGCGGGGGTCGCGGTGGCGGCCGGGGTGACCGGTGCGCCCGGGGCGGCCGGTGTGCCCGGGGTGATCGGGGCCGACGCGGGCACGGCGACCGAGGGTCCGGCCGCCAGGGCGACGCCCGGTCCGTTCGTGCCCCGGGCCTGCGCCGGAAGGGCCGTACCGGGGATGCCCTGGCCGTTCGTGGCCTGGGCCTGCGCGGGGGCGGCCTGGGCCTGCGCCCCCGGCGTCGTACCGGAGTCGGCGTCCCGGGCGGCCGGATCGGCCGGCGCGGGCTGCGTGGTCTGGGCGGGCTGCGCGGGGGGTGCCACCGCGCGGCGTCGCCGGCCGGTCGGCGCGGTGGTGGGGTGCGGCTGCGGCGGAGTGTGGTCCTCGGCCTGGCTCGGCGGTACGGCGTCGTGCCGCCCCTCCTCACCGGGCGCGGGCGCGGCGGTCGGCGGCGCTTGCGCGGGCACGGGTGCGGCCCGCGGCACCCGGACCTGGGCCTCGGGCTCCTCCTGCGGAGCGCGGTCGGCCGCGGCGGGCGGCAGGGCGAAGACCGTACGCGCCCCCGTCTCCTGCGCGGCGGCCCGCTCGGCCGCGGCGGCCAGCGCACGGCGCCGCCGCCCGGTGGGCTGCCCCTCCTCGGCGGAGCCTTCGGCACCGGTCGCATCGGCCGCACCGTCGGTGGCCTGTGCGCCCTCGCCCCCGGCCGGCGGCAGGGCGGCGGGCAGCGCGGCCTGCGGAGCCGGCTCGGCGCCGGGGCGGGCGTGATGTCCGGCGGGCACGGGTACGCCACCCGGCGGCACGGCGGCCCCGAGTCCCGTGCCGGAGGCGGCGGCCCCCGCGGCATGCTCGGCCGCGGTCACCACGGCCCCCTCGCTCACCCCGTCGGCACCGGCGTCGGGGCGCGCGGGATCGAGTTCGGCGGGCCGCCCGCGGCGCCGCCCGGTACCGCCGGACCCGCCCTGCGTGGCCTCGGCCGGAACCTCGGTCGTCTCCTCGGCGGCCCCGCCCGCGCGCCTGCGGCGGCGTCCGGTGGGCGCGGTCCCGTCACCGGAGGGCGAGCCCGCGGGCGTGCCCGAACCGGCCGGATCGGCATCGAGGAAGGCGTCCGTGGACCCCCGCCGGGCGCGCCGCCGACCGCCGTCGAAGGTCTCCTGCGCCGGGTCCGCCCCGGCGAGTTCCATCTGCCCGGACGGCGCCACGACCGCCCCCGCGCCGCCCCCGAGCGGCACCTCCAGGACGTACGCGTTGCCGCTCATGCCCGGCACCTCGTGCGTCTGGAGCACACCGCCGTGGGCGCGCACGATCCCGCGCACGATCGGCTCGTGCACCGGGTCCCCGCCGGCGTACGGCCCGCGCACCTCGATCCGGGCGACCGAACCGCGCTGCGCGGCCGCGACGACCACGGTGTTGTCGAGGTAACCGCCCGTGGAGACGGGCGCGTTGCCGGTCGCGTCGACGCCCGCGACGTCCGCCACCAGATGGGCGAGCGCGGTGGCGAGCCGCCGCGGGTCGACCTCGGCCTCGATGGGCGGCGCGTGCACGGCGAACTGCACCCGGCCGGGGCCGATCAGCTCCACCGCGCCGTCGACACCGGCGGCGACGACGGCGTCCAGCATCACCTTCGTACGGGTGATGTCCTCGGTGCCCGTGTCGATGCGCTGATAGGCGAGGACGTTGTCGATGAGGGTGGTGATCCGGGAGTACCCGGCGGAGAGGTGGTGCAGCACCTGGTTGGCCTCGGGCCACAGCTGCCCGGCGTCGTCGGAGGCCAGGGCGGCCAGTTCGCGCCGCAGCTCGTCCAGGGGGCCGCGCAGCGACCGGGCGAGCAGGGTGAGCAGCTGCTCGTGCCGCCCGGCCAGCGCCTCGTACCGGTCCTTCTCCCGCTCGCCGAGCGCGGCGTACCGCTCCTCGCCCGCCGCCAGCGCCTCCGCGTGCTGCTCGCGCAGCTCGGTCAGCTCGGTGTCGTACTTCTCGCGCAGCTCCGCCACCTCGGTGGCGTGCTGCCCGCGCAGCGCGGTGAGGTCGGCGGCGTGCTCCTCGGAGAGCTTCTCCAGCTGCTCGGCGTGCTCCTGCTCCAGCGTGGTCTTCTCGTCCACCAGGGAGTCGAAGGGCCGCCGGTCGGTGAAGGTCATCACGGCGCCGACGAGCTGGTCCCCGTCCCGCACCGGCGCGGTGGTCAGGTCGACCGGCACCTGGTGGTCGCCCTTGGACCACAGCACCTGCCCGCGCACCCGGTGCTTGCGCCCGGAGCGCAGGGTGTCGGCGAGCGGCGACTCGGCGTACGGGAAGGGGGAGCCGTCGGCCCGCGAGTGCAGGACGAGGTGGTGCAGCTCCTTGCCGCCCAGCTCGCCCGCCCGGTAGCCGAGGATCTGCGCGGCCGCCGGGTTGACGAGCACGATCCGCCCGTCGGTGTCGGTGCCGACGACGCCCTCGGACGCCGCGCGCAGGATCATCTCGGTCTGCCGCTGCGAGCGGGCCAGCTCCGCCTCGGTGTCGACCGTCCCGGACAGGTCCCGGACGACGATCATCAGCAGCTCGTCGCCCGTGTACCCGTAACCGTCGTACGCCTGCTGCCCGTTCTCCAGGTTCGCGCTGGTGACCTCGACCGGGAACTCGTGCCCGTCGGTGCGCCGGGCGACCATCCGGGCCGGCTTGGTCCGGCCCTGCGGGTCCCGCTGGCCGGGGCGCCGCATGGAGCCCGGGATCAGCCGCGAGTCGAACTCGGGCAGCAGATCGAGCAGCCCGCGCCCGACGAGCGCGGTGCCGGGCGCCTCGAAGGCTTCCAGCGCGATGGTGTTGGCGTTGACGACCGTTCCGTTGGCGTTGACCAGGACCAACGCGTCCGGCAGAGCGTCGAGTATGGCTGCGAGGCGAGCAGCGCCTCGGGATGGCCTGCTGCTCACGAGACGCTTCCCTCCTGTTACCGCACCTTGCCGACCGCTCGGGCCATCTTGCCAACCGGCCCGCGACGTGTCACGCGAGGGAGTCTATGCGCACGTGTTGTGCCGGGGGTGCCGGATGAGAGGGAGGTCCCACGAGGAAGTGACGCCGATGCGGTGACGACCGGACTTTCGGACCGGGCCTACCCGATCTTCGGGAGCAGCGGCACCATCCGGTTCCACCGGTCGATCTCGCACCCGTTGTTCCGGTCGTACGACGCGTCGACGGGCCGTCCCGCCCAGGTGCCGGTGACCCGCGCGGTGGCCGGGCCGCCGGAGATCATGGAGCAGATGGTCCCGGGCGGCACCGGCGCGAAGAGGTCCCGTCCCCACTGCGTCTGCTCGTCAAGCTTCTGGCAGGCACCCCGCACATCCGGGTGATACCCGGCGGCGGGATGACAGAACAGCTCGTACGTCCCGTCCCGCCCGGCCCCGGCATGCCGTACGACGACGGTGAGGTGATCCCCGCCGCGCCCCTGGCCGAGGGCGGCGGCGGGTACGGCGGTCAGCGGTACGGCGGCGGAGGCGGCGGCGGTGATCGCGGCGGCGGTGGCGACGACGGCGAGGGCGCCGCGGCGGACGCGCCGGGCGACACCCGGCAGAAGAGAATCCATGTCCTGCTCAACGCCGGACCTTGACGGACGTTGCGCCACGTTCCCCCGGAAAGCGGCACACTCCGTCGAAGAAGCCCTTTGCCCTGCGGGCGGACTGCCTAGTACCGTAGAGCTCGATTGGTGACGGGCCCTGCGGCTGTGTCATCATCTGCACGCACCACTCGCGCGCTCGCGTGAGCGGTTGTGCTGGAGGCGTCGCCTAGTCCGGTCTATGGCGCCGCACTGCTAATGCGGTTTGGGTCTTAAAGCCCATCGAGGGTTCAAATCCCTCCGCCTCCGCCCCAACCGAAGCCCCGGTCCCCTGGACCGGGGCTTCGTCGTTCCCGCCGTTCACTGCACCCCCACCCCCCTCCTTGGGCGTTTCCGCAGGTCAGAAGGGGTGTGCCGATCGGATTTCACATGACGGCGGCAGTCATGTAATGTTCTTCCTGTCGCCGGAACGGGCCGAAAGGAACGGAAACGGAGACAAGAACAAAAGAACAAGCACTCGTAGCTTAACGGATAGAGCATCTGACTACGGATCAGAAGGTTGCAGGTTCGAATCCTGCCGAGTGCACACCATTCAGAGGCCCTGTGGAGTAGTCCACAGGGCCTCTGGCTTTTGCGCTGACGGCAGTGTTCGACGGCAACCGCCTCGGAGAGCGGGGCGCGGTCGGATCAGATGGCTGGAGTGCCGTCCTAGATTCCAAGACGAGGGCCGGTCCGGCGAGTCACTTCCGTCGGGGCACGGCGAAGTAGTCGTACGCGGAGGAGCCCCAGCCGCCGAGGCTCAGGACCAAGACGGTGCCGTAGCGGGCCCGTGCGGTCGTCACGCTCATCGGAGTCTCCGGGGTGGTTGAGCAGCGGTGGTAGATCCCGGACCCAACTGTGGGGCACGGGGCGGGCTCCTCGATCCGGTTCGGAAGTGGAAGGTCCGGCCGGTCCCAGTCGATCTGGAGCCCCGGGCCTTCGAGCGTCGGCGTGGACATCAGCGTGCCGTCCGGGTACCGGCCGCGATCACGGTGGTAGTCGAGTGCGTAGGTCACGGTGCCTGCTGCATGTGGCAGGTCCCGCCCCTCGGTGTCATGCGGACCCCAGGCCGCGACGTCAGCCGCGCGGATTCGGGGAAGGACATCGGTGATCTCTCCCCGGACGCCGAAGTAGGCGACGGCCCGCATGTCACATTTGAGGGTGTACGGAGACTCGTTGTTCTCGAATATCGAGCCGTTGTAGGGCCTGGCGCAGGTATCGACGAAGCGGGTGAGTACGTGCTCCAGGCCCTCGACAGCGGTCAGGCGCTCGATTAGGGCGCGCATCTTCTGCTCCTCCGCCGCCCTGCGGGACTCCGCTGCAGGCGACGTGGCCTGCGTCCGTAACTTCTTCTCCGACGGCTCACGGGAGCACGCCGCCGTCAGCCCCATCAGGGCGAACGACAGGAGCAGCCCGCCCGCCTGCGCGCGCCGCCCGCGGACTCCACGTCGGGCTGCCATGGTCCCCTTCATCCCCGCACCTCCCCCCACCTCCCGGTGGGGCGGGAGGTGGCGCATGAGTACGTGTACTCAGATTCCGCCCTGAGGCCGGGAGAAGCGGCGGAGAAGGAGCCGGACGGGCCCACTTCACCCAGGCTGATCGACCACTCGCGGCAATGAATCTGGCGAAGATCCGGCCAGAGCGTTACCGGACACCGGCCGCGCCGTCGTCCGAATCGTTATCGGTTCAGCTCAGGGCCTTACCGACCTCATAGATCGTGGGCCTGTCTTCGGGCACCGGGCTGAGCATGGCGTCGATCAGTTCGCCCAACTCGCCATCCACCTTCACGGACCGACGCTTACCGCTTGCCACCGCCCTTCTCTGCTCGGGGCGCGGTGCGTCGTCCGGGTACTCGACGGCCCGCCAGCCCGTGGCGGAGAGGAGCAGAGTGGCACCGAGCGCATAGACGTCGGCTTCCTGCGTAGGCTCTGCCTCTCCGGTCGCGAGCACGCTGCGCGCGATCTCCGGCGCCTCGTAGTGGACGAGGCAGCCGCGGAACGGGAAGTCGTACCACTCGGGAACGTGTCTGCCGCGCGCCAAGGCCAGGTCGATGAGGTGCGTTCGATCTGCCCCGACGATGAAGTGTGCGGGCTGCACGTCGCCGTGGGCCCAGCCCTTGCCGTGCAGTTCGGCCAGCGCCTCTACGCAGCCGAGAGCGGTACTGGTGTGCGGTTCAACGCGAGAGTCCGGTTCACGGCAGGGCTTCCACAGCTCGTAAAGACTGGGCCCTTCGCGCCACGGCTGGAAGTTCCAGGTGCCCCGCTCCCATTCGCCGTACGCGAAGTCATCGAGGCCGAGGTGGTGCAGCACGGCACCTTCACGTGCCGGGGCGAGTGCCGTCCAAGGCTGGGCGGGCCAGTCGGCCGTAGCCTCGATCGGGTAACCGACCTTCACGGCGTACTGACCTCGATGAGTCTCGACCTCCCAGACCATCGAACCCCGGCGATTGACGACCAAGCGCTGAGTCTTGGGCACGAGTGCGTCGAGCACGACGACCGGCAGTTCAGGGGGTGTCCCGGACAACGTCTGTTCTCCTTCCGGGCAACGCGGCCTACCCCGCATCGAGGCCGGCCGCGTCGCTGGTGTCGTGTCGCTACTCCTGACCGTACGGACGGCCGCAGTCCGAGTCGCACTGCGCGAGGTTCGTGCCGTCCACGGTCCACAGGTCGTCGATGACCATGAACCCGGCCGCCTTCATCGCGTGCGCGGAGGCGGCGACCTTCTTCGGGTCACGGGGCCCTCCGCCCGGCATGGGGTTGTGGTGGAGGAAGCGGCCCGCGTACTGGTCGCAGAGAGTGGCGTACTCCTTCGTGTGCAGGATGAGCGCGTGCAGACCGAGGTCCACGTCGTCAGACGGGACCATGGGGACGGTGGCGGTCGCAGCGGTGACCACGAAGGCCACCGCCTGGTCCGCGATCCGCTCGGCCCGCTCGCGGGACTGCCCGTTGTGGACGATCACGAAGTGGGTGAGGCTGTCGAACAGCTCCTCACCAGCCACCGCGCGGCCGGTCCTCTGGTCGTTGGCCGTTGCCGTCATGCGAATACTCCTCGAGTGTCGCTGTGCTCTGGCACTTGCTCCCACACCGGTCGACGAGGCACAGCCTGCGCCGACCGGGGGATGGAAGGCCGGCCCCGAACGGGGAAGGGAGCCAAGGAAGGTGGCACCCCGTACGGGGCGGCCGGTCTACTGGCTGATACCGAGGGCCATGCCGATCACCAGGCCACAGGACCGGCTGATCAAGACGATGAACAAAACCCCCGCGTACCGGCCGATGGCGCGCATCACAGGCCGTCCCGACTGTTGCCGTTCCTGATGGCAAGGCGGGCGCTCAGTTCCTCCCGCGCTGTCGGCGCCACCACGTTGTCCGGCATGGCATCCCACTCGACTCCGCCACCGATGGGGCGTATCTGCACCCGGGCACCGACCTCGCCCATGACGACGCCGATACGTCCACTGGCAGTGTCCTTCGCCAGTGCACCGATGCCTGGTCTGGTCTGCTGGTTGCTCGCCATGCGGACGAGCATTCCGCCCCTCATCAGGACGTTGGAACCTCCGACAAACCCCACTTCGGGACGTCCCGCATCCTGTAGAACGTCCCTGGTGCCGTCCCCGAGTGTTGGGAGAGATTGGGATGCCGAACGAGAGGCTACGTGCTGCCATGGCCGCCGGCGGCTGGACGTACGCCGCCCTTGCGAACAAGGTCGAAGTTGATCCCAAGTCCGTTGAAAGATGGGCCAACTTGGGGCGTACGCCGCGCCGTGCCACGGCCATGCTGACAGCGGAAATACTAGGAGAAGACGTGCACGCTCTATGGCCCGCGCTCCGGCAGGCACGCCCTGCCCGCGCTGTCAGTCCGGAACTTGTTGCCCTCTACGGCCAGCGGGCGGACCTCCCCGTTTCCACCTTCGTGGACATGCTGACCCAGGCGCGCGAGCACATCGACGTGCTGGTGTACGCCGCCGTATTCCTGCACGAGGCGTACCCGCGGCTCAACGACTTGTTGCGAGAGCGAGCGGACGACGGGTGTGCGGTCCGTATCGCGATCGGCGACCCGGACAGTACGAATGTCCAACAGCGCGGCGCGGAGGAGAAGTTCGGCCACGGGATCGAGTCCCGTTGCCGACTTGCCCTCATGCACTACCGCCCGCTTGCCGGGGTACCTGGCATCGAGGTTCGAACCCATGCCACCACCCTCTACAACTCGATCTATCGCGCGGATGACCAGGCACTGGTCAATGCCCATGTCTGGGGCGTGAACGCCTACGGTGCTCCCGTGTGGCATCTCCGGCGCAGCGGGAAGGGCGGCATGTTCGACACCTACGCCAGCAGCTTCGACGCGGTGTGGGAAACCGCGACGCCGGTACGAGAAGGGTGACCATGGCACGGACCGAGTTCTACGACGACCCAGCGGCACCGGAGCCGAACAGCTTGGTGGTCGCAGCGTCCGCCGTGGTCACCGACGACGATGGGCGCATTCTCCTTCAGCGCCGACGGGACAACGATCTCTGGGCGCTGCCAGGTGGCGGCATGGAGATGACCGACTCACTCCCGGGAACGGCCGTCCGCGAGGTGAAGGAAGAAACCGGTCTGGATGTAGAGATCACTGGGCTCGTGGGCACGTACACCGACCCTCGCCACGTCATCGCCTACTCGGACGGTGAGGTGCGCAGGCAGTTCAACGTCTGCTTCACCGCCCGCGTGGTCGGGGGCCGGCTCGCGATCTCGGACGAGTCCACGGAGCTGCGGTTCGTCCAGCCGGAAGAGATCGATCAACTGCCGATGCACCACACGCAGCGGCTGCGGATCCGTCACTTCCTGGAGCGCCGTGAGCGGCCCTATCTCGGCTGATCGCACCTGCGACACTCGGTTTGGGGAGAGGGGCGGGGGCGTTTTGCCGGTGACCAATGGCTTCATCGGTTGGGGTAACGGGCGCGGATGCGCCAGCTTATCCCCGCTGTCGACTGTAGCTACCCCCTACATTTGGCACGACTGTGGCATGCGACCTCCTCATCCCGAACAATCGGCGAGACGGTCGGTATAGCTCCCAACCTCGGCGTGTGGCAGGCGGCTAGCCACTCGTACATAGGACGAACGGAGCTACATGGGTGCACGAGCCATCGGTCGACGCTACGGTGCCGCGCATGAAGATCCGACAATGGGCCGTCCGCGGCGTGACAGCGGTGGCCGTGGGTGGGGCATTGATCATCGTGCGCGCGCTCCAGGGGGCTGTGGCGCGGTCGGGCAGTGCGGGCGGCGGTCCGAGCACTCGGACGCTCTGACATTGGCGCTGTGAGTGCGGCGCGCACTCTCGCGGCGGCGATCCCTTCAAGGTCGACGCGGAGTACAACGCCCAGCGGCACATGTGGCGCAAAGGCGTGGGGCATCCGATGCCGGAGATCTACTCCACCGAAGAGGAACTCGCGTAGTCGGAGTGTCCCGCACGCCAAGTGGGCCCGGTGGTGTCAGTCCGATCACGTTGGCAAACATCTCATGGCCGGCTTTGCTGTACCAGCCGTCCGCACCTTCGATCATGCTGCCACGATCTCCACGAACACCCTTTCGATTGCCAAACGTGTGGTAGGGGTGCGAATCTACAACCTCTTCTAGATCCGCCAAGGGGGGGCCTTGGAAAACGAGGAAGAAAACCTTAATGTCTGGCACGTTCCTGGCGATGAATCGTCGGGAAAGTTCGGGAGTGTCGGCATTGAGCTCAAGAAGGGGCCGAGAGCCTATAAAGCGGCTTACCTGGCACGCTACGGAGACTCAGTCACGGGGGAAGTGAAAAAGCAGGAGCTACGGTTTCGCACGTATAGCTCATCACCTTGGGGGCAGGGGTACGACTTTGATGACGCCTCAAGCTCCTGGTACTGTGAGAATGGAGAAATTCTTCGTCTCACCGCGTTTCTCAATGAACACTTCACCGAGCCTGGCAGCTACCGGGTTATCAAAGATGGCTCCGTCACCGGAAGTATTCTCTCAATCCTAGAAGCAACGGGAATCGACGCGGCAGAACTTGGACGCGCCCTTGCCGAGCGCGGCGACGTTAGTGCCGTAATTTCTGGGCTTGCTTCAACCCCTGCGGGCTTAGCGGCCACAGAAGCAGCCGTCATCGCCCAGCGTCGACAAGTGGTCGCCCATCTTAAGCGACTCGCCGAAACGCCCGGAACCAATGAGACGCAGATGCAGTCTTCCATCGGCGGCAACTACTGGCTCTTCGGCGGAAAATACACAGGCATGGCCAACCGCCGGGACATGACTTACCTCGATCAGCACGACATCCCGCTCATCTGCTCAGACGGCTCCCTGCACATCGTAGAGCTCAAGGGCCCAAATATTCCGCGACTCGTTAAGCGACACCGCAATCATTGGATCGTCGGTAACGACGTACACGAAGCGGTCGGCCAAGCTCAGAACTATCTTCGGGCGCTCGATGAGCAAGGGCTTAACCTCCAAGCTACATACGAGAACGAGCTGGGCGTAAGGTACGACATGAGGCGGGCAAAAGCGACGGTCTTGATTGGTCACCCTGACCACGTGAATGCTCCGCTGGCGACAAGAAGGAGCATTGACCAAGCGATCCGCACTTATAACTCTCACCTAACACGGGTCGAGGTACTTACGTACGCGGATCTCCTAGAGAGTGCTGAGCGAGCTCTCACCTTCGAAGAGGGGATCGCTGAGGATCGCCTCTCCGTAGAAGACTCCGGCTTGGCCGAAGAATCTGATGTATTCGATTTCGACGAGTCCCCGCCCTTCTAGCCACTAGGAACAACGAAGGCCCGAGGTGAACCGCTGTCCGGGCTACTCCACCATGGGTGGTAGGACGGATGTGGCCGGCACGACAGTAGGCTTCTGTGCCGTCGGCATGGGTAGTGGGCCAGCCAAGTGTCGATCCCGAGGGATCTTGGGCCGGGTCAGAGCCAGTGGACCTCGTGTGGACCAGAAGCCTTATCGGAGGCCGGTACGCCGTACCGCTCCGTCCCAGGTAGGTGCGGAGCGAGGGGGTGCCCGAGCGTCACTAAGGGAATGGACTTGGAAACGGTCGTTACAGGCGGTGCCATCGTTCGAAGCTGTCGGCAACGACGCCACGCAGGGACCATTGATCACGATCATCAGTGATCAACCGGGAGGATGGCGGAGCCCTCGCCGGTCACCTCCATGGGGCGCTTGGCGTGCCGTCCGCATCCAGGCCATACGGCCACCGGCTAACGAGGCTCGTCTCCGACTGTCCAGCATTGGCGGCCTCTAGGTACAAGGCTTCAGCCCCGCTGATATCCCCGGCCTCTTCTCGCATGCGGGCCAACTCCAAGACAGCTCGTGTGTCTCCGGCATCAATTGCAGATTGGTACAACTGCTCGGCACCTTTGGCATCCCCGAGCTTCAACCGAGCGTTTGCGAGCAGCTGAACAGCCACGAGGTCTCCAACGTCAGCAGCGCGTCGATATTGGGCTTCGGCTTCCGCACTATCTCCATAGACGTTCTCCAGCGTGGCCAGTAAGAGCATGCCGGTTGTATTGCCACCATCTGCGGCTTGCCGAAACAGGGCCTTGGCTCCTTCGACGTCCCCAGCACTCAACCGAAAGTGCGCGAGCTCGAGTAGTGCGTTGGCATCTCCGGATTCGATGATCTGCTGGTACAGCGCTTCGGCCCCTGAAATGTCAGCGACCGCTAGACGCCGCTTCGCCAGGTAGACAAGTGCGATCGGATCGCCGGAGTCAGCGGCACGCTGGTAGAGAACGTCGGATCCGTCGAGATTAATGACCCGTCCTTGTGCCTGCGCCAGCATGATGTGTACGTCCATAAGCCGGACCAGGCTTACCGGGTCGATGACGTCGGATGCCTTCTCGTACAGTGCCTTGGCGGTCTCGACATCCCCTGCCGCTCCTCGGAGCTCTGCCAAGTCCAAGAGTGCGATCTTGTAACCGGAATTTACGGCTTTCTGGTAGAGGGCTTCAGCCGTGTTGACATCCCCAGCCTCTCTCTGTGTCTCTGCCAGTTTGAGAAGTGCTGGAATGCTACCGGCGTCGGCGGCTCTCTGGTATAGAGCTGTGGCTCCTTCATTATGCCCGTCGCTGTCCTGTTTTTTCGCCAGCTCCATCAGGGCGTCGGGGTGGCCGATGTGAGCCGCCTGCTCGTACATTGCCTCCGTGCCTCTGGCATCCCCTGCACCCTTGCGCATCTCCGCCAGCTCCACGAGAGCCTGTGCGTCACCGACGTCGGCAGCTCTTTGAAAGAGGTGATGGGCCCATTGGAGACGCAGCCTGGAGCGCGCAGCCTTGGCAAGATTGCCGAGGTCGGCAGGCCGGGTCAGGTGGGTGTAAGCGGCGGCCCAGAACGAAGCAGGCGGGCATAGACGTTCTCGCTCGCTACGACCGTGCTGCTCAAGGTAGTCGGCGAGCCGGAATACGGGAGCTACCCCGGCAAGTGGAGCGTCTGCGGACATCCGACTGCTGGGAGGTTGGCGTCGGGGTCGTGGAGCAGTTCGGCGCAGTGGGGCCCGTTTGCCGTGGACTGGGCGAGCTAGCTCGGCGAACGCCGCTTCAGCCCAATCCTCGGTGAGTTCGTCGTAATCGTGGTCGTCGAGGTAGTCGGCGGCAGCATCGATCAGGAAACCCTGGGGAAGGTGTAGCCCGACACCGAGACGCCGTGCGTCCATGGCCGCTGCCAACAGCGCCCTGACGGGTGGCGTGCCGTTCTCGTAGCATCGCAGGAGCTCGGGAGCACCGGCGAGGTTTTGGGTCACTCGCCCGTCGTCACTGGCATGCTTCAGGGCCTGGGCTAGCAGCCCATCGCCGGTCTCGGCCAGTGTGGCTGCTGCGAGTAGCGCCTCTTGGTCGAACGCTTCCGCGACCGTAACGGTCCGACCGGCGAGGAGTTCCCGTGTGCGACTGTGTGGGTCGACCTCGTTCGGGCGCGGTAGGTCTGTGTACTGCATGGCGTACTCGGGCCACAGCGTTCCGAGTACCAGGACTGGTCCGCGTGCGGGTTCGGTCAGCAGGCCATGCACGGCCGCCGCGATTTGCTCACCTACTCGAGGGTCGCCTAGGTAGTGCTGAGCTTCGTTGAGCCAGACGACTGTCCGTGGTAGCACGTGCCGTAGATCCGCGAGGGCGGCGTGAGCTCTCGTGGGGTCGAAGGGGTGCCACAGCCGCCACCCCTCTGCGGCCAGTGGCTGGACGGCTTCCCAGCAGGCCCGTGTCTTACCGGTGGAGGACGACCCGATGAGCATCAGCATTCGGCTCTTGCCTTTACTGACGTGCCGCACGGCCTCCGCGAGAACAAGATCGTGGGCCCGAGACACGTAGCCGGACAACTCCATGCTCAATGTGGGACCAGCGGGGTGCACCTCCAGATCGTGCGGGTGCCACTCGCCGATCGGCCTGCCAGGGCCGCTATCCAACGTTGCCGCAGGCTTGGCTTCGCCGGCAGCCATCCGCCTGAGTGCCAGCATCTCGTCCATCGGCAGCCGCAGGGTCCGCGCCAGGGCTGCAACCGTCGCCGCCGACGGTACCGGGCTGTCGTTCTGGAAGGCTTCTGACACGGTCGTCCGGCTGAGCTTCGCCCCAGCGGCAAGATCTGTCTTGGTCAGGCGGGAACGGGCAAGTGCATCGGTCAACCTCTCGCGCAACTCGGAAAGCGCTGCCGCAGGTTGCACCCGCTTCTCGGCCACCCTCTCGGTCCCCCCTGCTTGAGTGTTCACCGGTGTTCATCTTCGTCCGGTCGTACCACAGCGAACACACATTCCGAGAACTTCGGGGTCGTCAACGCCTATCGGATACCTGGAGTCAGCCGTGTCCCACCTCACCGTTGTTCTCTTCGCCATCTCGCTGGTGGTCCTCGTCGCGCTGCTGGCCGCCGCCGGCGCAGGGAAGCTCGCCCGTCTCGACGGTGCCACCTATCCGACCGCGTTGTTGAGGGCCGCTGCCACTTTTGCGGCAGTTCTTACTCTCGCCGCCGCTTTGACGGGCGCGCTCACGCAGGTCCTCTCCTGAGCCGTCACACGCTGCGCCCTAACCCTCTCCCAACCGTTGTTGCGGTGGTGCCATGTGTTCGGAGCTGACGGCAGCCCTGACGGCAACGACGGCACACAGACGCGCATGATCGGCAACCTCGGCAGTCGGAGTTGAAGGCCGTCGGCACTCTCCGTGGGGAGCTGCCCAATCCTACGGATCAGAAGGTTGCAGGTTCGAATCCTGCCGAGTGCACATCAGACCAGAGGCCCGGAGATATCCGGGGCCTCTGGCGTTAATGGCGGATGCTCGCGTTCATGCGGCGGTACCCCGGGACGGCGGCTCAGGAAGCGATGAGGCGGCTGGTGAAGCCGTCGCGGATGAGGGCTTCGTACGCCCCGCGCACATCGGCCGGGACGTCCTGTTCGATGGCGAACCCGCGCCTCGGGTACTCGATCACCCGCTGGAGATCACCGACGAGCATGTCTACGACGAGCTTCTCGTCACCGATGGACTTCACGTAGTCGTCGAGTTCCGACGGCTCCGACGCGCAGAGGATCTCGACGTCGGGCCACAGTTTGCGGGCGGTCGCGTAGGAGCGCCGTTCCATGTAGGGCTTGGAGACCAGCAGCACGGTGGCCGGGGTGATGCCGGCGGCGGCGAGGACCTCACGGGAGAGGGTGATGTTCTGCCCGGTGTTGCCGGCGGACGGTTCGAGGAGGATCGCCTCGGAGGGGACGCCGAGGCCGATGGCGTGTTCGCGGTAGTGGACGGCTTCGCCGCGTGGGAAGACCTTGGCGGTGGTGGGGCTGTTGCCGCCGGTGAAGATCAGGGTCGGGAACAGCCCGGCGCGGTACAGCTCGGCGGCGCGGGTGGCGACGCCGAGGTCGTGACTGCCCAGGCCGATCGCCACGTCGACGGGCCGCGGCGCGTGGCGCATCTGGTGGTACTCCCAGATCAGCGCGGCCCGGTGCCACTGGTCCTCGGTGATGGCCTGCTGGTTGTCGCCCACGCGTCTCTCCCTGTCACCGTCGCCGGGGGCCAGTCCGGCTCTGTCTCGTGGCCTTGATGCCCTCGATCCTGCGCAGTTGGTGCACGAGTCCGTACTGGGCGGCCGTGCGAATGGCTTGATCGAGGACGAGTAGTCCATCACCCCGGCCCGAGCAGTTCCACAAGCTTCCCGGAGCCCGCCATGAGCGACTGCGGGTCGGGGTGGACAGAGGTGTGCTTCGTGTAGGACAGGTCGCTGCGCCCGGCACGCCGAGGCGGCAGGCGTCCACCGCGCCACCGTGTGGGAGAACGTGAGGAGACCTCAGAAACTCGGACCGGCCGCCTGAAGGCGGGCTCCTGACCACGACGGTGTTGCCGCTGAGCCCGGCTTCCAGCGAGCTTTAGCAGGAGCTCAACGCGCGCGCCCCCGGTTCCAGCCGAGGGCGAAGGACCAGCTCACGTCCGGGTCCGAGGTGAAGCGCAGGGAGCCGGTGGCGGCGGTCCGGGGCATCTGGATCTCGTTCATCGCGGGCAGGACCTCGCCCTTCTCGCACCGCAGCGGGAAGGAGACGCCCGCGGACGGCACCTGGGCGGTCAGCCGGCCCGGGCCCTGGCAGTCGATCGCGATCACCAGGGTCCTGCCCGCCTTGATCCCGCCCGGGATCGGGTAGGTGGCGTCGCCCCTGACCGCGGTGCCGGCGGCCAGGATCTCGATGCCGTCCGAGGCGGACAGCGGGACCCGGTGGACGGACGGGGCGGGAGAGGCCGAGGGTGTGTCGGGGGACTCGGCGGGGGCTGGGAGTGTGGTGAGCCGGGCGGGGCGGGGAGGCTGTGCCGTGCTGACCTGAGCCGGTGCAGCCGGCCGTGGCCAGGGTGGCGACGCACACGGAGAAGGCCAGGCGGATGGATCGTCTGGTCATTGCCATCGGATGTTCGGCACCCCCGGTGCGTCCTTTCACCATCTCTCCCTCTGAGAGGCGGCGTGTGCCACAGAACAGTCACCCCTGTCGATGCGGCCCGGCAGATGAACGCCCTTTGTTTGAGGGAAAGCTGAGGCGTCGGCCCCGCTGTTCCCGGCTCAGGCGATGGCGCGGGCCGCCTTGGGGGATCGGGTCAGGAAGAGGAGGTAGGCGCCGCCTGCGAGGAGGCAGAGGGCCGCGGCCGTCGCCAGGAGGGCCGGGGCGTGCCGGGGGTGGAGGAAGAGGCCCACGGAGAAGCTCAGGAACAGGGAGGCGTTCAGGATCCAGTTGAACGCGGCCCAGGCGTGGGGCTGGGCCGCCGCCGGGACACCCGACCAGATGACCCGGGTGAGGAGGAGGTTGAAGACGCCGTTCCCGATGCCGCCCAGGGCGAAGGCGACGGTGGCGGACCAGAAGGGGAGCCCGAGGCTCGGAAGCCCGATCGCGAGGGCCACCAGCAGATCGGACAGAGGGAGAAGCGCGCGAACGCCGGTGAACCGGCGGGGAGTCACGGCCGCCGCGATCATGGAGGCCACGGCCCAGCAGGCCAACACGACGCCGAGCCCGTGAGCGTCGTAACCCGGTGTCCTGGCCAGCATGAAGGGGCCCGACACGCCCTCCAGGCTGGTGGTGACCAGCATGACGGTCACGCAGAGGAGGCCGAGGGCGCCGAACGCGCCGGGGGCCACCAGGCGGCCGAACCCCGGACCGAACCCCAGGCCGAACCTCGCGGTGGCGCTACGGCCACCCGTCGTGCCGTCGTCCGCCGGAATCCGCGGCGACCAGGCCACGGCCAGCACCAGCAGGAAGGTGAGGGCGTCCAGGGCGAAGGCCGACTTCGCGCCGGACAGGGCCACCACCACGCCGGCCAGCACCATGCCCAGGGCGCCGGCCCCCGCCTTCGCGACGCTCCACCACTTGGCCAGTTCGGCCTGCCGTCCGTCGCTGCGGGCGTGCAGGAGCGAGCGGGAGAACGGCATCGTCAGGGCCTCGCAGGACGCGGCGACGAGAACGCAGGCCAGGACGGCGATCCGGTGGTCCGCCACCGCGGCCGCGACGGCGAACGCCGCCACCTGCCCGATCAGCCCCGCCCGCCACGCCGTCCGCGAGCGGATCCACCCCCGGGAGCTGACGAGCGGGGTCAGCGCCAGGACCGGGATCGTCTGGGCGGCCAGTACGGCGGCGAGGAAGGTCGTCGAACCCGCGCGCACCGCGATCAGCGCGTACGCCACCTGCACCAGCTTGTCCCCGAACTCGGATGCGGCCAGGGCGAGAAGAAGCCCGGCGAGCCCGGCGGGCAGAGCGGCGGAACGGTCTGCCAACGCTGACGCCTCCCACGCTCGCGAAGCCGGCACCCGGAGAGCTGCCAGGGGAGGCTATCCCGCACTCCGACACCACCGCTCCGCAATTTTCCGGCCTCCCGGCCCCGTGCACTGCCGGACGGAGGACCTCGCGGAGCGCCCGGGCCTCGCGGAAGGCACGGACCTCGCGGAACGCACCGGCCTCACAGCCGCCCGTGTGCCCGGTCGCCCGGGCGCACGACCGTCCGCGCGTGGCTGATCGAGCGGGGGTGTGCCCGACGCTCGGGCATGGCCGCGGGCCGCCGGACGCCGGTGTACGCGCTGCCGTGAGCGGTGCGCGTGCCGCCGGCCCCGTCTCCCCCCGGCACTGTCGGACCCACCCCTTACCCTCACGAGTGATGGCACAGACGTGGAGATGCTCCGGGCTTCGCTGGTCCGGCGACGGGCTCGTGCTCGCCTGGGAGGGCGGGCGGGGCAGCGCGCTGGCGTGGGGCAAGCGGGTCGGGTTCGCCGTGCCGGAAGGGGGCGGGCGCGTCTGTGTGGGCGCGCGGGGACACGCGTGCCCGGTGCGGGCGGCCGTGCCGGTGCGCGCCACCGGCGCCCGGTGCGAGGAGTGCGCCCGGCTCGACCGGGCGCACTCCGTGGCCGCCGACACGATCGCCGACGACCCCCGGCCGTACCGGGTGTATCTCGCCTGGTTCGGGCCCGGTCTGGTCAAGGTCGGCATCACGGCCGTCGAGCGGGGTCCGGCGCGGCTGCTGGAGCAGGGCGCGGTCTGTTTCAGCTGGCTCGGTACCGGTCCCCTGATGGCGGCCCGGCGCGCCGAGGAGATGCTGCGGGCCGCGCTGGGCGTGCCGGACCGGATCGCGTACGCCGAGAAGCGGGCGGTGCGGGCGAGGCTGCCGGGGACGGCGGCGGAGCGGGCGGCCGAGGTGCGCGCGCTGCACCGGCGGGCCGTCGCGCTCGACCGGTGGCCGGAGTCGCTGCGGGCCGAGCCCTGCGAGGTGGTCGACCATGTGCGGGCCTTCGGGCTCGACGGCGTACCCGCCGCCTTCGGCGAGGTGACCGGGCTCGTCCCCGGTGGTGCCGTCGGCGGGGAACTGGTCGCGGCCGCCGGTCCCGATCTTCATCTGGCGGTTGCCGGCCGCGGGGTCGTCGTGCTCGACACCCGGCTGATACGGGGGTGGGGACTCGTGCCCGCGCCGCGCGAGGGCGATGAACTCTCCCTGCCCGTGCGGGAGTTCCGCCGGGAGCAGGACGGGCTGTTCTGAGGGGCCGCCCAGGCGTTGTCTGAGTGGTGGCTGTGTGTTTCTCAGGAAAAACCAAGACTGGTGAAACACTCCTCTCAGAGGGCCCCGACAGTGTGGCCGCCATGACCACGACCTCGCCCCAGGGGCGCACCGAACTGCTGAGGCCGGACGGGAGCCCCGTCCGCGTGCTGGTGGTCGACGACGAGACGTCGATCACCGAACTGCTGAGCATGGCCCTTCGCTACGAGGGCTGGCAGATCAGAAGCGCGACGGACGGTCAGGGCGCCCTCCAGACGGCCCGCGAGTTCCGCCCCGACGCCGTCGTCCTCGACATGATGCTGCCGGACATGGACGGTCTGGCCGTCCTCGGCCGGCTGCGCCGTGAACTGCCGGACGTGCCGGTGCTGTTCCTGACCGCCAAGGACGCGGTGGAGGACCGGATCGCCGGGCTCACCGCCGGCGGCGACGACTATGTGACCAAGCCGTTCAGCCTGGAGGAGGTCGTCGCCCGGCTGCGCGGACTGATCCGCAGGTCCGGGGCGACCGACCGGCGCTCCGAGTCCGTGCTCGTCGTCGGCGACCTCACCCTGGACGAGGACAGCCACGAGGTGACGCGGGGCACCGACTCCATCCACCTCACCGCCACCGAGTTCGAGCTGCTGCGCTTCCTCATGCGCAATCCGCGGCGCGTGCTCAGCAAGGCGCAGATCCTGGACCGCGTCTGGTCGTACGACTTCGGCGGCCAGGCCAATGTGGTCGAGCTGTACATCTCGTACCTGCGGCGGAAGATCGACGCCGGGCGTGAGCCGATGATCCACACCCGGCGCGGCGCCGGTTACCTGATCAAGCCCGCCGTGTGATGAGCGCACCGCCCGGGCCCGGACCCGCACCCCGGTCGAGCCCGGCGCGACGGTCCGCCCCGCGGCCGCCCCGCTCCCCCCGGACCCGCTTCCCCCAAGCCCGCTCCCCCCGGGCTCGTTTCCCCCGCACCCGCTCCCCGCGCACCCTGCGCACCCGCCTCGTCGTCGCCTCCGTCGTCCTGATCGCCGTCGTCTGCGCGGTGATCGGCACCGTCACCACCCTGGCCCTGCGCTCGCACCTGTACACCCAGCTGGACGGCCGGCTGGACGAGGTCGGCAAGCGGGCCTCCGGCGCCTTCGCCCCGCCGGGACAGGGCAAGGGGCCCGGCGGACCCGGTGGCGGACAGGCGCCCACGGGTATCGAGCTGGGCCAGTTCGTCGCCCTGGGCCCGCAGCCGCAGTACACGGTCGTGGCCGTGGTGAGCGACGGCACCGCGACCGAGGGCAAGGTGGGCCGCAAGTCGAGGTCGGCGCCGTACACGAGCGCCCACGACCTGGACGAAGCCCAGCTCGCGGCCCTCGGCGCCGTCCCCGAGGACGCCCGCGCGCACACCCTCGACCTCCCCGGCCTCGGCAGCTACCGCGCCCAGTACGCCACCGGGCCCAACGGCTCCTTCTACGTGGCCATTCCGACCGGCGACACCGACGGCATCATCAACACCCTGATCCTCGTCGAGGTCTGTGTCACCGCCGCCGGACTCCTCGCGGCCTGCCTCGCCGGGACCGTCATCGTCGGTGTGGCCACCCGCCCGCTGCGCAGGGTCGCCGCCACCGCCACCCGCGTCTCCGAACTGCCGCTGCACACCGGCGAGGTGAACCTCAGCGAGCGCGTCCCGGACGCCGAGTGCGATCCGCACACCGAGGTCGGACAGGTCGGCGCCGCGCTGAACCGGATGCTCGACCATGTGCACGGCGCCCTGCAGGCCCGGCAGCGGAGCGAGACGCGGGTACGGCAGTTCGTCGCCGACGCCAGCCATGAACTGCGCACCCCCCTCTCCTCCATCCGCGGCTACGCCGAGCTGACCCGGCGCGGCCACGAACAGGTCGGCCCCGACACCCGGCACGCCCTCGGGCGGATCGAGTCGGAGGCCGGGCGGATGACCCTGCTGGTGGAGGACCTGCTGCTGCTCGCCCGCCTGGACGCGGGCCGGCCCCTGGAGTTCGGGCGGACCGATCTGGTGCCGCTCGTCGTGGACACCGTCAGCGACGCCCGCGCGGCCGGCCGGGACCACGTCTGGCGGCTCGCGCTGCCCGACGAGCCCGCTTCGGTCCGCGCCGACTCCGCCCGGCTCCAGCAGGTCCTGGTCAACCTGCTGGCCAACGCCCAGCGCCACACCCCGCCCGGTACGACCGTCACCACGCGGGTGCGCCGGCAGGGGCCGTCGGTCTGCGTGGACGTCGAGGACGACGGGCCCGGGATTCCGGACGAGTTGCTGCCGCATGTCTTCGAGCGGTTCGCGCGCGGGGACTCGGCGCGGACGCGGGCCACCGGCTCCACCGGGCTCGGGCTCGCCATCGTGCAGGCCGTGGCGGCGGCGCACGACGGCTCGGTGAGCGTGGAGAGCGCGCCGGGCCGGACCGTGTTCACCCTGCGCCTGCCCGCGCTCGGCACCCGCTCCGTCACCGGTCCCGACGACTGCGACGGCACCAACTCCTTTACGGAACAAGCCACTTCGCACTCACAGCCGTACCACAGCACCACCACATCGATGCGACAGGGCGGCTGACAAGAGTCGGTTCCATGCGAACCGACTCTTCTCCCGACTCGCCCCCCGGCGCTCTGCCGGCCCGGGAGCACCTGCCGGCGTCGGCCGCCGGCCCGGCCGTCCTGGACGTGGTGATCCCCGTCTACAACGAGGAGCAGGACCTCCAGCCGTGCGTCCGCCGGCTGCACGAGCACCTGACGCGCACCTTCCCCTACGCCTTCCGCATCACGATCGCGGACAACGCCTCCACCGACGGCACCGCGCTGCTCGCGGCGCGGCTGGCGGCCGAACTGCCCGGGGTGGGCGTCGTACGGCTGGAGCAGAAGGGCCGCGGCCGGGCGCTGCGCACCGTGTGGTCCGCGTCCGAGGCGCCCGTCCTCGCCTATATGGACGTCGACCTGTCCACCGACCTCAACGCCCTGCTGCCGCTGGTCGCGCCGCTGATCTCCGGCCATTCCGACCTCGCGATCGGCTCCCGGCTCGCCCGCTCCTCCCGGGTGGTGCGCGGCCCCAAGCGCGAGCTGATCAGCCGGGCGTACAACCTGATCCTGCGCGGCTCGCTCCAGGCCCGCTTCTCGGACGCGCAGTGCGGGTTCAAGGCCATCCGGGGCGACGTGGCGCGGGTGCTGCTGCCGCTGGTGGAGGACAGCGGCTGGTTCTTCGACACCGAGATGCTGGTGCTCGCCGAGCGGGCCGGGCTGCGCATCCACGAGGTGCCGGTCGACTGGGTGGACGACCCCGACTCCACCGTGCACCTCGTGCGCACCGCGACCGAGGACCTCAAGGGCGTCTGGCGGATCGGCCGGGCGCTCGCCACCGGCTCGCTGCCGCTGGACCTGCTCGCCCGGCCGTTCGGCGACGACCCGCGCGACCGCGAGCTGACCGGCGTGCCCCAGGGGCTGGCCCGCCAGCTGATCGGCTTCTGCGTGGTCGGCGTCCTGTCGACCCTCTTCTATCTGCTGCTCTACAGCGGCTTCCGGGAGTTCTGCGGGCCGCAGCCCGCCAACGGCCTCGCGCTGCTGGTCTCGGCCGTCGCCAACACGGCCGCCAACCGCCGGCTCACCTTCGGGGTGCGCGGCCGGGGCGGCGCGGTCCGCCATCAGGCGCAGGGCCTGGTGGTCTTCGCCATCGGGCTCGCCCTGACCAGCGGCTCCCTGGCCGCCCTCGACGCGGCCGGCGGCCGGCCCGCGCACTCCACCGAACTGGCGGTTCTCGTCACCGCCAACCTCGCCGCGACCGTACTGCGGTTCCTGCTCTTCCGCGCCTGGGTCTTCCCGGACCAGCGGCAGCCGCACGGCATTGGCACCGGCACGGGTTCCGGCACCGGGACCGGCACGGGTTCCGGCACCGCCACCGAATTCTTTGAAGGGTCCCGATGAGCACCTCCTACGACCGCCCGCTCGACGCGAACGAGGGGCCGCACGGCACGACCGGCTGGGGCCCGCCGAGCCAGCCGCCCCCGGCGGACGCACCCGGTAACGCGTCCCGGCCGTCCTCCCTCCCGCACCGCCTGTGGCGCGGCCGCCCCGAGGACCCCCGCTGGGCGCGCCCCGCCCTCCTCGGGCTGCTCGCCGCCACCCTGCTGCTCTATCTGTACGACCTGAGCGCCTCCGGCTACGCCAACTCCTTCTACTCGGCGGCCGTCCAGGCGGGCAGCAGGTCCTGGAAGGCGCTGTTCTTCGGCTCGCTGGACGCGGGCAACGCCATCACCGTCGACAAGCCCCCGGCCTCGCTGTGGCCGATGGAGCTGTCGGTGCGGGTCTTCGGCCTGAACTCCTGGGCGATCCTCGTGCCCGAGGTGCTGATGGGCGTGGCGACCGTGGCCGTCGTGTACGCCGCCGTGCGCCGCCGGAGCGGTCCCGCGGCCGGTCTGGTCGCGGGCGCGGTGCTCGCGCTCACCCCGGTCGCGGCGCTGATGTTCCGGTTCGACAACCCGGACGCCCTGCTGGCCCTGCTGATGTCGCTGGCCTGCTACCTCGTCGTACGGGCGCTGGAGGACGGCCGCACCAGGTGGCTGGTGTGGGCCGGGGTCGCGATCGGTCTCGCGTTCCTCGCCAAGACGCTCCAGGCGTTCCTGATCCTGCCGCCG
Source organism: Streptomyces sp. SUK 48 (assembly GCF_009650765.1). NCBI lineage: Bacteria > Bacillati > Actinomycetota > Actinomycetes > Kitasatosporales > Streptomycetaceae > Streptomyces > Streptomyces sp. SUK 48. The sequence continues at coordinate 4,347,190 of NZ_CP045740.1, forward strand.
CTCGCCCTGGTGTACGCGGTGTGCGCGCCGGTGCCGCTGAGGAAGCGCCTCGGCCAACTGGCCGCCGCCACCCTCGCGCTGGTGGTGTCCGGGGGCTGGTGGGTCGCGATCGTCGAGCTGTGGCCGGCGTCGTCCCGCCCCTACATCGGCGGCTCGCAGCACAACAGCTTCCTGGAACTGACCTTCGGCTACAACGGGTTCGGGCGGCTGAACGGCGAGGAGACCGGCAGCGTCGGCGGGGGCGGGGGCCCCGGCGGCGGCGCGGGCGGCGGGATGTGGGGGCAGACCGGCTGGAGCCGCATGTTCGACTCCGAGACCGGCGGCCAGATCTCCTGGCTGCTGCCCGCCGCGCTGATCCTGCTGGTCGCGGGCCTGGTGGCGACCCAGCGGTACCGGCGTACGTCGGTCACCCGCGGCGCGCTCCTGGTCTGGGGCGGTTCCCTGCTGACGACCATGGCCGTGTTCAGCTACATGGCGGGCATCTTCCACCAGTACTACACCGTGGCCCTCGCCCCCTACCTGGCCGCCGTCGTCGGTATGGGCGCCGGGCTGCTGTGGGAGCGGCGCCGCGCGGTGTGGGCCGCGCTCGCGCTCGCCGCCTCCGCGGTGGCGGCCGCGGCCTGGGGCTATGTGCTGCTCGACCGCACGCCCGCCTATCTGTCCTGGCTGAAGTGGCTGGTTCTGATCGGCGGCCTGGTGGCGGCCCTCGGCCTGATCTTCGTCGGCCGCCTCACCCGGCCCCTCGCCCTCGGGGCTGCGGCCCTCGCCCTGGCCGCCGCGCTGGCCGGTCCCACCGCCTACACCCTGAGCACGGTGGACTCCGCGCACGTGGGCTCCATCCCGACGGCGGGCCCGGCGGGCGCGAGCATGATGGGCTTCGGCGGCCGGGGCCCGGGCGGCACCCGGGGCGGCTTCGGCGGCGGACGGCTGCCGGGCCAGCAGAACCAGCAAGGCCAGCAGGGCCGGCCCGGTGGCGGTCAGGGCATGCCGGGCGGTGGCCAGAACATGCCGGGCGGGCAGAACGGGAACGGCTTCCCGGGCCTCGGCGGCGAAAGCGCCGGCGGCTTCCCGGGCGGTGCCCGCAAGGGGGCGGGCGGCGGCATGGGCGGCCTGCTGAACGGCGCGGACGTCGGCTCGGCGGCCAAGGCGCTGCTGAAGAAGAACGCCTCCCGGTACACCTGGGTCGCCGCGTCCGTCGGCTCGCAGAACGCGGCCAGCTACCAACTCGCCACCGGTGACCCGGTGATGGCGATCGGCGGCTTCAACGGCACCGACCCGTCGCCCACCCTCGCCCAGTTCGAGAAGTACGTGGCCGACGGCAGGATCCACTACTTCATCGACGGCGGCGGCATGGGCGGCGGCATGGGCCGGGGCGGCGAGGGCGCCGGACGCGGTGGCGGCAGCGGCACCGGCTCGCAGATCAGCTCCTGGGTCCAGAGCCACTTCACGAAGGTCACCGCGGGCTCGGCCACCTTCTACGACCTGACCCGGCCCGTGAAGGGCTGAGGAGGACGCGGAGGGAATCGAGAGGAAACGGCGGAGCGGGTCCGCGCCTAAGAGCCGGGGGATGTGGGTAACGGCTCAGGGATGCGGGCCCGCGCCCCCGCGCCGGCCGACCCCTGGCACCCCGGGCAGTGGCCGCGGCGGGCCCTGACCGGCCGGAGACAGAGGATGGTGCGCGGGTGGCGAGGACGGCGGGGCGGACGGCGCGGGACAGCGTGTGGCTCCAGGAGCCCCGGCACGGCGGCCGCGGCGGGCAGCCCTCCGGCCTCGACCGGGAGCGGATCACCGAAGCGTCCGTGCGCCTCCTGGACGCCGAGGGCCTCGCGAAGCTCTCCATGCGCCGCCTCGCCGGCGAACTGCACGTCAGCGCGATGTCCCTCTACTGGTACGTCGACACCAAGGACGACCTGCTCGAACTCGCCCTGGACGCGGCCTACGGCGAACTGCGGCTGCCCGGCGAGGACGACGCGGCCGACTGGCGGGAGCGGCTGCGGGCACTGGCCGCCGAGTACCGGAGCCTGCTGGTGCGCCACCCCTGGCTGTCCCGGCTGGCCGGCCAGTACCTGAACATCGGCCCCCACTCGCTGGACTTCTCCCGCAGCGTGCAGCGCACCCTCGACCGCTCCGGGCTGCCCGCGCACCGGGTGATGGGCGCGATCTCGGCCGTCTTCCAGTTCGTGTACGGCTTCGGCACGAAGGAGGCCCAGTTCATGGGCCGGATCGCGGACTCCGGGCTGACCCCGGACGACTACTACCAGCAGGCCCGGAACTCGGTCCGCGAGGACCCGCACACCGCGGACTTCGTCCAGGAGTCCCGGCGCATCCTGGAGGCCCGCGGCGGCGGCACGGTCGCCGAGCTGATGGACCGTGACTTCACCTTCGCCCTGGACCTGCTGATCTCGGGCATCGAGGCGATGGTCGAACGGGGCTGAGCCCCCTGCGGGCCGTCACTCCCCGCCGGACAGCCGCGCCGGGAAGCCCCCGGTCGCCACCGGCCCCCACCGCTCGGGCGTCACCCGGATGATCGACTTGCCCTGCTCCCGCATCGCCGCCCGGTACTCGTCCCAGTCGGGGTGCTCACCGGCGATGTTCCGGTAGTACTCGACCAGCGGCTCCACCGAGTCGGGGGTGTCGACGACCTCGGCGGTGCCGTCGACCTGCACCCAGGGGCCGTTCCAGTCGTCGCTGAGCACGAGCAGGCTCACCCGCGGATCCCGCCGGGCGTTGCGGGTCTTGGCCCGCTCCGGGTAGGTCGAGACCACGATCCGGCCCGAGTCGTCCACCCCGCAGGTCAGCGGGGACGCCTGCGGGGAGCCGTCGGCACGGCGGGTGATCAGCAGCGCCCGGTGGCGGGGTCGTACGAAGTCCAGCAGCTCGTCCAGGGAGACACGGGTGTTCGTCGCGATGTTCGGTGCCATGACCGCAGCCTAGAACGCCGGCGGCCGCCGCGCGCCGCACCGGAGGAAGGTCACTTCACCGCAATGGAGCAGCTAAAGTTCTTCTGTCCTGTGCTCGCAGTCGGGAATGTGCTGCGGAGCTCTCCTGCGCATGGCCGTACGGTCATGTCATCCGAGAGGTTCGTGGTGGCCGCGTCCGACTTTTCCCTGCCCGAGTCTTCCCCGTACGACTCTTCCGCGTACGACTTCTCCGCGTACGACGTCGCCGGGGCGACCCGTTCCCCCGGTGCTCTCGACCTGGCCGAAGCGCTGACGGCGGCCGCCCGGGAGCTGCACGAGAGCGCCTCTCCCGGCGCCACCCTCGACGCGGCGGTCCGGCTCGCGGTGCATCTGCTGCCCGGCGCCGAGCACGCCGGGGTCTGCGAGATCGAGCGGGGCGAGAGCCGGCGCACGGTCGCCTGGAGCCATGACATCGTGCGCGCCGCCGGCACCCCCGACCTGCCGCACTGGGAGCGGCTGTGGGACGCGCCGGTGGTCCGGGTGGCCGACAGCGGCGGCGCGGACGGCGAACCGCAGGAGCTGCGCTCGGTGCTGTCGATGCGGCTGCGCGCCGACCGGCGCCGGCTGACCGTGCTCACCGCCTACTCCCGGGAGCCCGGCGCCTTCGACGAGACGGCGGCCCGGCTCGGGCGGCTGTTCACCGCGCATGTCAGCCTCGCCCTGAACTCCGTGACCGTACGCGAGCAGTTGACGGCGGCCATGCACACCCGGGACCTGATCGGGCAGGCCACCGGCATCCTGATGGAGCGCCTGGACATCGACGCGCAGGCCGCCTTCGAGAGCCTGGTGCGCGCCTCCCAGCGGGAGAACGTCAAGCTCCGCGACCTGGCCCGGCGCATCGTGGGCGCGACGGACAACTAGCTTTCCCCGCAACGCGAGGAGCCCGTCGACCGATGCCGGCCGACGGGCTCCTTCGTGCGGTGGCTCAGGCGGCCGGCAGGCTGTCCCCCTGCACCGCCTGGATGTCCAGCTGGACCTTCAGCGTGGTGCCGATGGCGGCGATACCGGCCTGGAGGACCTGGTTGTAGTTCATCGCGAAGTCCTCGCGGTGCAGCTCCGCCGTGGCCCGGAACGCGGCGCGGGTGCCGCCCCAGGGGTCGGCGCCGGTGCCGAGGTAGGCAAGGTCCAGGTCGACCCGGCGGACCACGCCGTGCAGGGCCAGCTCGCCGTGCACGGTCCAGCGGTCCGGGCCGGCCTGGGTCAGCCCGGTGGAGCGGTAGGTGATCTCCGGGTGGTTCTCGGTGTCGAGGAAGTCACCGGAGCGCAGGTGCGTGTCGCGCATGCCGTTGCCGGTGTCGATGGACCCGGCCCTGATCACCGCCTCCACCCGGGACTTGGCGATGTCGTCCGGAGCGATCTCGATCGTGCCGCCGAACTCCGTGAACCGGCCGTGCACGCTGGAGATCCCCAGGTGCTGGGCGACCGCGGCGACCGAGGAATGCGCCGGGTCGATGGTCCAGGGGCCGGGCGGGGGCAGCTCGGTGCCGCCCTGCCGGGCCAGGGTCACGGCGCCGATCTCGGCGCGGCCGCTCGCGGTGACGATCGCGCTGGACGCGGCCGGCGCGTACCCGACGGCGGTCACGATCACGGTGTACGCCCCCGGGGCCAGCTCGGTGGTGTCCCGTACGGCCCCCTCGGCGTCCGCCTCGGCCCGCAGCACCTGCGTACCGGTCATGTCGGTCACCGTGACGACCGCGTGCGACACGGCCCACCCGTCCCGCGTACGGATCTTCGCGGTCAGTCCCATCCCGTTTTCTCCCTGAAACCATGCAGATCGGTCGTAAGAAACCGGCCCGTGGCGCCGGACGGCTCCGCTCGGAGCGTGCCCTGCCACGGGCCGGGTGGAACTACTCGCCGGGGTGGGCGAGTTCGATGTCGTGACCGTCGGCACCGGTGCCGGTGACGGTCAGCGCGGTCGCCACCGGCGGGTAGCCGGTCGCGATGACGGTGTACTCGCCGCTGTCCAGGTCGGTGAAGGCGTACGCGCCGTCCGTACCCGTGGTGGCGCTGCCGACCACGTTGCCGGCCTGGTCGACCAGGGTCACCCGGGCGTCGGCCAGCGGTCCGTGCGGGGCCTTGACGACACCCTGGAGGCGGGCGCCGGCGTCCAGGTCGACCGCGAGCCGGGTGATTCCGGTGGCGGCCACCTCGACGGGCAGGGCGCGCGGCCGGAAACCGCCCGCGTTGACGGCGACGGTCACCGGTCCGGGCACCAGGTCGGTGAAGGCGAAGTCGCCCTGCTCCCCGGTGGCGGCGGTGGCCAGCAGGTCACCGCGCACATCGGTGACGATCACCATGGCGTCCTTGACCGGCAGCGCGCTCCCGCTCGCCCGCACCACACCGCTCAGCCCGCTGGTGCCGCTGAGCAGGATGTCGTACGACAGCGGCTCCTCGCCCACCACGACGGTGGACGCCTGCGGCTGGTAGCCGTCGGCGGAGGCGATCAGGACGTAGCTGCCGGTGCCGGGGGCGGCCAGCGCGTAGGAGCCGTCGGCGTGGGCGACGGAGCGGCCCAGCTGGCGGCCCGCCAGCGAGATCAGGGTGACCGCGGCCTGCGGGACCGGGGCGCTCTCGGCGCCGCGGACGAAGCCGTGCACCGGGGTGCCGTCGCCGCCCGCACCGGGCTCGGCGATGGTCGCCACGGCCGTCATCGGGGCCGCGCTCGCGGTCGCGGTGGCCAGCGCCTCGGTGGCACCCACCACCGGGGCGGGGGCGGTCAGGCTGGGCACCTTCTCCTGCTCGGGCTCACCGGGCACGTTCCGCATGGTGTTCTCCACAGTGCTCTCCAGCGTGTTCTCCACGGTCCCCGCCTTCTCGTGCGCGGCCTGGGTCAGCGCGCCGGTCGTCCGCAGCGGGACCTCCTTGATGAACATCACCACGACGAAGGCGACCAGGGCGCAGGGCGCCGCGTAGAGGAAGACGTCGGCGATGCCGTGCCCGTAGGCGCTTTCCAGCCAATGACGGATCGGCAGGGGCAGGCTGTTCATGTCGGGCAGCTCGCCGCCGCCCACGGCCTTGGCCGCGGCCATCCGCTCCTTGAGGCCCAGCTCACCGATGCTGTTCTTGGCGTAGTGGCTGATCCGGTCCGACATGACCGAGCCGAGCACGCCGACGCCGACCGCACCACCGAGGGAGCGGAAGAAGCTCACCGTGGAGGAGGCGGCGCCCAGGTCCTTCGGGGCGACCTGGTTCTGCGTGGAGAGCACCAGGTTCTGCATCATCATGCCGACGCCGATGCCCAGCAGCGCCATGTAGATGGACAGCTGCCAGTAGGGGGTGTCGTAGCGCATCAGGCTGAGCAGCGACAGGCCCGCGGTGAGGAACAGACCGCCGGCGACCAGCCAGTTCTTCCAGCGTCCGGTGTTGGAGATGATCCGCCCGGAGATCATGGAGGAGAGGAACAGACCACCGATCATCGGGATGGTCATCACACCGGACATGGTCGGGGACTTGTCCCGCGCCAGCTGGAAGTACTGCGAGAAGAAGACGGTGCCCGCGTACATGCCGACACCGACGAACAGCGAGGCCACCGAGGCCAGCGAGATCGTGCGGTTGCGGAACAGGCGCAGCGGGATGATCGGCTCGGACGCCTTGGTCTCGGTGAAGACGAACGCCAGCGCGAGCAGGATCGTGCCGCCCACCATCACGTACGTCTGCCAGGACAGCCAGTCGTACTTGTCGTTGGCGAAGGTCACCCAGATCAGCAGCAGCGAGGCGGCCGAGGTGATGAAGAAGGCGCCGAGCCAGTCGACCTTGACCTGGCGCTTGGTGACCGGCAGGTGCAGGGTCTTCTGGAGGACGACCAGCGCGATCAGCGCGAAGGGGATGCCGACGAACAGGCAGTAGCGCCAGCCGAGCCAGCTGGTGTCGGTGATGACACCGCCGAGCAGCGGGCCGCCGACGGTGGCCACGGCGAAGGTGGCGCCGGTGTAGCCGGAGTACCGGCCGCGCTCGCGCGGGGCGATCATCGCGGCCAGGATGACCTGCACCAGGGCGGACAGACCGCCGGCGCCGAGGCCCTGGACGACACGGGCGGTGATCAGCATCGCCGGGTTCTGCGCGAGACCGGCGATGACCGAGCCGGCCACGTAGATGACCAGGGATATCTGGACGAGCGCCTTCTTGCTCATCAGGTCGGACAGCTTGCCCCACAGGGGCACGGAGGCGGTCATCGCCAGCAGGGCCGCGGTGACGACCCAGGTGTACGCGGACTGGCCGCCGCCGAGGTCCTTGATGATCGTCGGCAGTGCGTTGGTGACGATCGTGGAGGACAGGATGGCGGCGAACAGGCCCAGCAGCAGGCCGGAGAGCGCCTCCATGATCTGGCGGTGGGTCATCGGGGCGTCGCCCGCCGAGGAGCCTCCCCCGTGCTTGGCGTGAGCCCGCACACCGGCTGGTGTGGTCGTTGCCATGGGCTTCCTTTTCTTACGTGCTTGCGGGTGTACGGGTGGTCTCTTCGACTACGGGGGCGGGTGGCCGGGCCGAGGGGGACCGGCAGTCGCCGAACGACGAGCGCAGGCGGGTCATCAGCCGGATGAGCTGGGTGACCTCGTCGTCGGTCCAGTCACCGAGCCGCTCGGCGAGCAGCTGAGAGGTCCGCCGGGACAGCTCGTCCAGCTGCTCCTGGCCCGCGGCCGTCAGGCGCAGGATGCGCGAGCGCTTGTCCGCCGGGTCCGGGTGCCGCTCGATCCAGCCGCGGGCCGCGACATGCGCCACGTGCCGGCTGGTCACCGACAGATCGACGGCCAGCAGCTCCGCGAGCTTGCTCATGCGCATGTCGCCGTGCCGGCCGAGCAGCGTCAGCACGGCCGCCGAGCCCCCGGGGCACTCGGGGGGCAGTACCCGCACGAGGTCCCGTTTGACGGCGCCGACGGCGCTGAGCTGACGCGCAAGCTCGTCAAACTGCGCATGCTCGGCCATCACACCTCCCGTATTCGTTGCTTAAGGCAACCGTAAGGGCTATTGGTTGCTACAGGCAAATAAGTAGCGGGTCGCCCGCGTAAAACCTTGGCAAAGGCGTAGCGTTGCGGATGTGAATATGCAGGTGGGTGCGCGAAGGGTGTCCCCGTCTGTCCCGGTGGCCCCCCACTTGGGTGCCCCGGCCCGTCTTCGCTAAGGTCTCGGCTCATGGCTAACACCCAGGGCCCCCAGGGCAATTACGACCCTGCCGGCAGCACTCAGATGTTCCGCGCGTTCGTCGACGAGGCTCCGCAGGGGCGTCAGCAGCAGGCGGCCGCCCCCTCGTCCTCCGGTCCGCGCGTCGGCGTGATCATCGGCGTCATCGTGGCCCTCGTGGTCGTGGCCGGCGTCGCCTGGCTCGCGCTGAAGTAACCCGCGCACCGGAGAGGGACCTCCCTCTCCGGTGATCACTTCCACTGGACGGACAGGTCCCGCGTCTCGACGTGCATGCCCAGCGGCACTCTCCAGGCGTCGAGGCAGACCGTCCAGGTGTGGTCCGTGCGCGCCCCGGCGCCGATCGGCACCGGCAGCGCCTCGGACGTCCGCACGGTCGACCAGTCGATCCCGAGCGCCCCGATGACGTGCGTCCCGAACGTCACCGACCCCGAACGCACCGCCGTGCCCCCGGAGTTCCGGAAGTCCACGGTGACCTTCTGGCACCACCGCTGATCCCCGGCCGCCGTCACGGGCCCGCCCCAGGAGAGGGCGGCGGGCGCGGGAGGCGTGGTGGGAGCGGGGGTCGGGGCCGGTGGGGCGGGGGTGTGGGTCGTACGACCGTCACCCGCGCCCGTGCCTGTGCTCGCGCCCGCGCCCGTGCTCTTGCCGGTGCTCGGGGAGGGCGGGTCCGGTGTGCCCGGTACCGGTACGGGGCCGCCGCCGGCCCGCGCGGTGCCGCGCCCGGTGCCGGTGCCGGCCGGCGGGGAGCCGGTGGTGCCCGGGGGAGTCGTCCCCCCGCCCTTCGGTCCGTCCAGCGGGACCATCGTCACCGACCCCGTGGGGCTCGCGTCGACCGGTCCCGCACGTCCCGTACCGCCCACCGCCACATAGCCGCCCCCGCTCCCCGAGCCGGCGCACGCCCCCAGGGCCGCGCCCAGGCACACGACGGCCGCCGAGGCTCCCGCGAAGGCGCGCCGGCGGCCGGGTGACCAGGTCGTCGTACGAAGCGTCCCGTGACGAAGCATCCGGCCATAGTGGCTGACGTCCCGTCAGATGAGAACCCTCAGTCCGAGATCAGACCCTCGCGCAGCTGGGACAGGGTCCGGGTGAGCAGCCGGGAGACGTGCATCTGGGAGATGCCGACCTCCTCGCCGATCTGCGACTGGGTCATGTTGGCGAAGAAGCGCAGCATGATGATCCGCCGCTCCCGGGGCGGGAGTTTGGCCAGCAGCGGCTTGAGGGACTCGCGGTACTCCACGCCCTCCAGGGCCGTGTCCTCGTAGCCGAGGCGGTCGGCCAGGGAGCCCTCGCCGCCGTCGTCCTCCGGGGCCGGGGAGTCCAGCGAGGAGGCGGTGTACGCGTTGCCGACCGCGAGGCCGTCGACCACGTCCTCCTCGGAGACCCCGAGGACGGCGGCCAGTTCGGTCACCGTGGGGGAGCGGTCCAGCTTCTGCGACAGCTCGTCGCTGGCCTTGGTGAGGGCCAGGCGCAGCTCCTGGAGGCGGCGCGGCACGCGCACCGACCAGGAGGTGTCACGGAAGAAGCGTTTGATCTCGCCGACCACCGTCGGCATCGCGAACGTCGGGAACTCCACGCCCCGTTCGCAGTCGAAGCGGTCGATCGCCTTGATCAGGCCGATGGTGCCGACCTGGACGATGTCCTCCATCGGCTCGTTGCGCGAGCGGAAGCGCGCCGCCGCGTAGCGGACCAGCGGCAGATTCAGCTCGATCAGGGTGTCCCGGACGTAGGCGCGCTCGGGGCTGTTCTCGCCCAGCGCGGCCAGGCGCAGGAACAGGGAGCGGGACAGGGTGCGGGTGTCGATGGCCTCGCCCGTGGGCGGGGTGGCCGGGGCCGGCACGGCGTCGAGGGACGTGACGCCCTCGATGCCGTCGAGGACGTCGAGTGCGTCGAGCTCCTTGGGCGCCGCCTCGCTTTTCGCGGGCGTCAGCACTTTCGAGCTGCCCTGTTCTGCGGACATGCCACCCCCTTCGGGTCGCGGGACGGTCGCGGCCGCGCCGTCGGTCGAGCAACGCAGCCTTCACCTGAATACCGGTGCGAGAGCCCCGGCAAACGCGTCCCCGGCAGAATGTCACATGTCGGCAACACGCTGTAGTGACATGTCGACACGAGAGATCCGAATCACCCCTGGATAAAAGGGGTCTGACGGGCTTTCGGGTCCTCAACTCCGGCAACGGCCCTGGTGAGCGAATCGCTCGCGGCGGTGAGCGCTCGATCGGGTTTGCGATGCAGGGCTGTTCGGGTGTGTGCTTCGGTGCGCCTACTGTGCGACCACCGACTTGCCCGGTATGCGCCCGGGGCTCTGTTATACGTCTGCCCTCTTGTGGGGCGGCCGATGCCGGCGCCTACGCGTCGATGCGGTTCGCCGAGCGCAGCCGCTGGAAGCTGCGGGCGAGCAGCCGAGAGACGTGCATCTGGGAGACGCCGAGTTCGGCGCTGATCTGCGACTGGGTGAGGTTGCTGTAGTAGCGCAGCAGCAGGATTCGCTGCTCGCGCTCGGGGAGTTGGACCAGGAGGTGGCGGACCAGGTCGCGGTGCTCCACGCCGTCCAGGGCCGGGTCCTCGTAGCCGATGCGGTCCAGCAGCCCGGGCAGCCCGTCGCCCTCCTGCGCGGCCTCCAGGGAGGTGGCGTGGTACGAGCGGCCCGCCTCGATGCAGCTGAGCACCTCCTCCTCGCTGATCCGCAGCCGCTCGGCGATCTCGGCGGTGGAGGGGGAGCGGCCGTGCAGCGTGGTCAGGTCCTCGGTGGCGCTGTTCACCTGTACCCACAGCTCGTGCAGCCGGCGCGGCACGTGCACGGTGCGGACGTTGTCCCGGAAGTACCGCTTGATCTCGCCCACGACGGTCGGCATGGCGAAGGTCGGGAACTGCACGCCCCGCTCCGGGTCGAAGCGGTCGATGGCGTTGATCAGGCCGATGGTGCCGACCTGGATCACGTCCTCCATGGGCTCGTTGCGGGAGCGGAAGCGGGCGGCGGCGTAGCGCACGAGCGGGAGGTTCGCCTCGATCAGCGCGCCCCGCACCCGGTTGTGCTCCGGCGTGCCGGGGGCCAGGTCCTTCAGCTCGGCGAAGAGCACCTGGGTCAGGGCCCGGGTGTCCGCGCCGCGGCGTTTCCCTGGGGGCACAGAGGCGGGGACGGGGGCCTCCTCCTGGGGCGGCGCAGTACTGGCCGGCACGGTCAACGCCACCTCTTCGGTCAATCATCCGTCAAAAGCGGTCATAGCATCACAAGACATGTGCACTGTGTGCAAGCACCGGATAACACCGTGTTGTGTTCAAACATTGACAAGTTGGGCCGTGAAACGCGCGAAAGCCCCCCGCCTGCGCGGCGGGAGGCTTCGGGGAGGCTCGGCGGGAAGGGGGCCTAGAACTCGTAGTCCGCGATCACCCACGTGGCGAACTCGCGCCACAGGGCGACGCCCGCCTGATGGGCCGGGTGCTCCAGGTAGCGCTGGAGGGCTCCGGTGTCCTCGACCGCCGAGTTGATCGCGAAGTCGTAGGCGATCGGCCGGTCGGTGATGTTCCAGGCGCACTCCCAGGAGCGCAGTTCCCCGATCTGCTCCGGCAGCGCCCGGAAGGCCGCCACGCCCGCCACGACCCGCGGATCGTCGCGCTCGACGCCCTCGTTGAGCTTGAACAGGACCAGGTGGCGGATCATGCGGAGTACCTCAGTTCTTTCCTCCGTTGGCGGCCCAGGTCATGAAGTCCCCGATGGCCCTGGCCGCGTCCGATATGCCCTCGAACCCTATCTGGACATAGCTGGCCGCCTTGGCCGGGTCCGTGATGATCACGTACAGCACGAAGACCACGAGCGCGTACAGAACGATCTTCTTGGCGTTCACCGCCACCGCGGCCCTCCCGTGTGTCCATGGCCCGATGGGCCCCTGCCTGCCGGCGGTGAGTGTAACGTTCACCCCTTTATCGGGGGCCAACGGCCCGCCGCGCAAAGCGATTTGGGCGGATGCGGAAAGGGCCCCGTCTGTGACGGGGCCCTTCCAAAAGCGGTAGCGGAGGGATTTGAACCCTCGGTGACTTGCGCCACACTCGCTTTCGAGGCGAGCTCCTTCGGCCGCTCGGACACGCTACCGAGGGAGACCTTACAGCACGGTGGGGCGTGGTTCGAAATCGGTGGTCAGCGGTCCCGGAAAAACTCCGTGAGCAGCGCGGCGCACTCCCCTGCGAGGACGCCCTCGACAACCTCCGGGCGGTGGTTGAGCCGCCGGTCGCGCACCACGTCCCACAGCGATCCCGCGGCGCCCGCCTTGTCGTCCCGGGCGCCGTAGACCACCCGGTCCACCCGGGACTGCACCAGCGCGCCCGCGCACATGGTGCAGGGCTCCAGGGTGACCACGAGCGTGCAGCCGGTCAGCCGCCACTCGCCGAGGCGCGCGGCGGCCCGGCGGATCGCCAGCACCTCCGCGTGGGCCGTGGGGTCGCCGGTGGCCTCGCGCTCGTTGTGCCCGGTGGCGAGCACCGTCGTGCCGTCCGGGGACAGGACGACGGCGCCGACCGGGACGTCCCCGCCCCGGACAGCCGCCCCGGCCTCGGCCAGGGCGAGCCGCATCGCGTCCCGCCAGGGGTCGCGCACCGGGTCCGGTGCCGCTCGGGTGCCGTCCACCGTTCGTCCCGCGGTCAGCGGACGGTCTCCAGCACCTCCGAGGCGCCCAGGGCCTCGGCGATGGAGCCGAGCGCGTCCTCGGCGTCCAGGGAGCGCAGTTCCTTCTCGCTGATGCCGAGGTCGTCGAGGATCTCGCTGTCGCCGACCGGGCTGTGCGGCACCGCGTCGCCCGTGCCGCCCTCCTCGTCCCCGTCGTCGTCGTCGGCGGCGGCGTCGGACTCGCCGTCCTCGGTGCCGTCGAGGTCGAGCTCGTCCAGGTCGGGGCCGTCGGCGGCACCGGGCTCCCGGCCCAGCAGCTCATCGGTGAGCAGCAGCTCACCGTAGGCGCTGCGGGCGGCGGCGGCCGCGTCCGAGACGTAGATGCGGGGGTCGTCCTCCCCGTCCACGCGAACGACGCCGAACCACGCGTCCTCCTGCTCGATCAGGACGAGCACCGTGTCCTCCTCGGGAGAGGATTCACGGGCCAGATCGGCCAGATCCGACAGGGTCTCCACATCGTCGAGCTCTGTGTCGCTCGCTTCCCACCCGTCTTCGGTGCGCGCGAGCAGTGCGGCGAAGTACACCGTGACTCTCCCACTGGTCATAGGCGTGCCGGTTGGGGGTCCCCCCGGCGGAGGTTCTTGGGCGGGGAGAGCTGGGCTCCGAGCCCCACCCACTCGGAATCGTGGCAGAAACAAGGCGTTCAGGGGACGTCTTCGGCCCCCTGTGTCTGGCGGTTCTGAGCGTGAATCGTCACAGAGTCACCAGCGCTCTCATTGCGGCCACCTGCGGATCGTACGCGGCTTTACGGGACGCTCACGCACGCCCGCCGGGGAAACTCGGGCCCGGCCGGCGATCTTCCTCACCCGCTTCTTGCCCAGGGGTCCCAGCTCATGGCCCCGGCCTTACCAGCGGAAGGTGCGCATCCGCATCGCGTGGCGCAGCCGGGCCGCCTTGGCGCGTCGCGGCTGGACCCGGTCGCGCAGGGCCCGGGCCTCGGCCAGCTCGCGCAGGAACCGGGCTCTGCGGCGCCGCCGTTCGGCCTCGGTCTCGGGACCCGTGGCCCTGGCGCCGTACGCGCCGCCGGGAGTATCAGGCAGGTCAGACACGTCACACCACCCCAGTCCGTCCCTGTCACCCTGCCCCCGACGGCCGGTTTGACGCCAGCACGGACCGGTCCGGGGCGCAGGTACCGTTATGGGCATGCGCCTCCACGTCGTCGACCACCCCCTGGTCGCTCACAAGCTCACCACGCTGCGCGACCAGCGCACCGACTCCGCGACCTTCCGCCGGCTCGCCGACGAACTGGTCACCCTGCTCGCCTACGAGGCCACGCGGGACGTGCGCACCGAGATCGTCGACGTCGACACGCCGGTCGCGCGCACCACCGGTGTGAAGCTCGCCCGCCCCCGCCCGCTCGTCGTGCCGATCCTGCGCGCCGGTCTCGGCATGCTCGACGGCATGGTCCGGCTGCTGCCGACCGCCGAGGTGGGCTTCCTGGGCATGATCCGCAACGAGGAGACGCTGGAAGCCTCCACGTACGCCACCCGGATGCCGGAGGACCTCTCGGGCCGCCAGGTCTACGTCCTCGACCCGATGCTGGCCACGGGCGGCACCCTGGTCGCCGCCATCCGCGAGCTGATCCGGCGCGGCGCGGACGACGTCACGGCCGTGGTCCTGCTGGCCGCGCCCGAGGGCGTCGAGCTGATGGAGCGCGAACTGGCGGGCACGCCGGTGACGGTGGTGACGGCCGCGGTCGACGACCACCTCAACGAGCACGGCTACATCATCCCGGGCCTGGGCGACGCGGGCGACCGGCTGTACGGCGCGGCGGAGTAGCGGAAGCCCTCGGCGCGCCGAGGGGGCGCGGGGCCGTGCCGATCAACGGCTCCGCCGCGCGGGCGCGATCGGCCGCGCCGGACCCGCGCCCGACGACGAAGCCTCAGCAGCCCTTCTTCTTCGGCGCGCCGACGCCCGTCGCGGGCGCGGTCAGGGCCGTCACCGCCCGGTCCGCGTCCGCCGCCTTCACCAGCCCCTTGAACTGGTCCCCGAGGATGAGGTCGAGCGTGGCTGCCTTGCGCCCGTCGGGGCGCTGCTCCGCGCCCGCGACCTGCGCGCCGAGCACCGGCAGGGACGTGCCGACCGCGGCCGTCGGCCCGAGGACCACGCCCGCGCCCTTCACCTTCTTGTCGTAGTCCGCACCGGCGTTGCCGACGTCACCGATCTTGAACCCGCGCTTCTTCAGCTGGTCCGCGGTGTCCTTGGCGAGCCCGGTGCGGGCGGTGGCGTTGAAGACGTTCACGGTGATGCGGCCGGGCGGGGGCAGCACCTTCCCGCCGTGCGCGGTCGCGGCCTGCGCCGTGTCGGCCTTGCCCTTGGCGGGGCAGCGCTTCGCGGCGCCGGCGGTCGATCCGCCCCCGCCGAAGACGTCGATGAGTTCCAGCGTGCCCCAGCCGAGCAGACCGAGGGTGCACGCGGAGGCCAGTACGGCCGCGACCAGCCGGCCTCGCCGCCGGGGCCGGCGCATCCGGGGGTACTTCGTCCCCGTGATCCGGTATTTGCCGCCCATGCCGGGGGGAGTCAGCATGCTCATGAGCGCAGCGTAGTGCGCCGGAGCGGGGATGCCTATTAGATGATCAGCGGAGAGCGCTCAGTGGAACCCGAAAGGGTCAATCGGCGGGCTTCACAAGGCCGATCGGCGTAGCCGGCGAGGGCCCGGCCGACCGCTCCGGTCGGTCGAACCGGTCGGCCGCGCCGCCCCCGAACCGGTCGGCCGCGCCGCCCCGCCGAGCCGGTCAGCCGAGTTCGAGCACCCGCGCGTGCAGCACCTGGCGCTGCTGGAGCGCCGCGCGCACCGCGCGGTGCAGGCCGTCCTCCAGGTAGAGATCGCCCTGCCACTTCACGACATGCGCGAAGAGGTCGCCGTAGAACGTCGAGTCCTCCGCGAGCAGGGTTTCCAGGTCCAGCTGCTGCTTGGTCGTCACGAGCTGATCGAGGCGGACCGGGCGCGGCGCGACGTCCGCCCACTGCCGGGTGCTTTCCCGGCCGTGATCGGGGTACGGCCGGCCGTTTCCGATGCGCTTGAAGATCACACGGAAAGCCTACCGGCCCAGACGTTCCGGGCGCAGCCATGGCGCCGGAGTGCGACGCGTGAAAAGGTTCCACAAACAGGACAAATGCCGTCTATCGGTTCCAGAGGCCGTGGTGAAGGGACAGGGGGAGCAGATGAGCGACCGCGACGCGGAACCCGGAGCCGGTCCCGGCGCGGAGTCCCCGGGCCCCGCCGGGCTCCCCGCCCCGGCCCGGGAGATCGCCGCCGGATACGCCTTCTCGGGCCCCGCCCTCGACCTCGGCGCCCTCCTGTGGGACGGCGCCTGCCACCCGGACGCCCCGGTCCGCGTCCCGCTGCCCATGCTCAACCGGCACGGCCTGGTCGCGGGCGCCACCGGCACCGGCAAGACCAAGACCCTCCAGCTGATCGCCGAGCAGCTGTCGGCGCAGGGGGTGCCGGTGTTCCTCGCGGACATCAAGGGCGACCTGTCCGGCATCGCGCGCCCCGGCCAGGAGAACGACCGGGTGCGGCAGCGGTCCGGCGAGGTCGGCCGGAGCTGGACCCCGGCCGGCTTCCCGGCGGAGTTCTACGCGCTCGGCGGCCTCGGCCACGGCATCCCGGTGCGGGCCACGGTCACGAGTTTCGGACCGGTCCTGCTGTCCAAGGTGCTCGGGCTCAACCAGACCCAGGAGCAGTCCCTCGGCCTGATCTTCCACTACGCCGACACCAAGGGCCTGGAGCTGTTCGACCTCAAGGACCTGCGCGCGGTCGTCGCCTTCCTCACCTCCGACGAGGGCAGACCCGAGCTGAAGGGCATCGGCGGGCTCTCCACGGCCACCGCCGGGGTGATCCTGCGCTCGCTCACCGCCTTCGAGGCGCAGGGCATGGCGGACTTCTTCGGGGAACCGGAGTTCGACACGGCCGGCTTCCTGCGGACGGCCGACGACGGCCGGGGCATCGTCTCCGTCCTCGAACTGGCCGCCGTCCAGGACAGACCCCGGCTGTTCTCCACCTTCCTGATGTGGCTGCTGGCCGACCTGTTCCACGACCTGCCCGAGATCGGCGACGCCGACAAGCCGAAGCTGGTGTTCTTCTTCGACGAGGCGCATCTGCTGTTCGACGGCGCGTCCAAGGCGTTCCTGGACTCGATCGCGCAGACCGTGCGGCTGATCCGCTCCAAGGGCGTCGGCGTCTTCTTCGTCACCCAGACCCCGAAGGACGTGCCCGCCGACGTCCTCGGCCAGCTCGGCAACCGCGTCCAGCACGCGCTGCGCGCCTTCACCCCGGACGACGAGAAGGCGCTGCGGGCGACCGTACGGACCTTCCCGAGATCGTCGTACGACCTGGAGGAACTGCTCACCGGCCTCGGCACCGGCGAGGCGGTGGTGACCGTGCTCGGCGAGAACGGCGCCCCCACCCCGGTCGCCGCGACCCGGCTGCGCGCCCCCGAGTCCCTGATGGGCCCGCTGGATCCGGCCGAACTGGACGGAGCGGTGCGGAACTCGCCGCTCCACGGCCGTTATGCACAGGCTGTGGACCGCGAGTCGGCGTACGAGAAGCTGACCGCCGCACCCGCCGCCGCGCGGCCGCAGCCGCAGCCGGAGCCGGTGCGGGCGCGGGCGCCGAAGGAGGAGCCCACGCTGGTCGAACAGGTCGTCGGCAGCGGGATGTTCAAGTCCCTGGCCCGCTCGGTCGGCACCCAGCTGGGCCGCGAGATCACCCGGTCCCTGTTCGGGACGGCGCGCCGCAGGCGGTGAGCGACCGGCCGCCGGACCCGGGGGAGGCCATGAGCGACCGGCCGCCGGAGCGACGGTGGTGACCGGCCCCCGGACCGGGGACGCAGCCGAGCGCGTCCGGTCCGGTGGTCCGGACGGGTTCAGACGGTCTGCGGCACCTGCTTCGCCCGGTGGCGGATGCGGAACGCGGTGATGATCTCGGTGATGCCCACCACGATCAGCCAGATGCCGCCGACCAGGGTCAGCACGGCCACCGACCGGAAGGGCGAGTCGATCAGCACGATCCCGGCGACGAAGGTCAGCACGCCGAGCACGATCTGCCAGCCGCGCGCGGGCATCCGGGGGTCGGAGATCGCCGCCATGGTGTGGGTGACCCCGCGGATCAGCCAGCCGATGCCGATCCACAGGGCGAGCAGCAGGATCGACTGCATGGGCCCGCGGAAGCAGAGCAGGCCGAGCAGGATCGACAGCGCGCCGCTGATGAACGCCAGCACCCGCAGCGAGGTCGCCTGATGGGTGCCGAACGCGGCGGTCAGCTGGAAGACGCCGCTGACCAGCAGGTAGAGCCCGAAGAGGACACCGGCCACGGCCAGGGAGTGGCCCGGCCACACCAGGACCAGGACGCCCAGGATCAGCGAGGCGATCCCGGTGACCAGGACCACCTGCCAGGCGGCCTTGGCCAGGGCGTGCAGCGGTCCCTCGACCGGCGGCCCGGCCTCGTGGCGCTCGTGGCGCGCCTGCGGTTCGTGCGGGGCGCCCGGCGGATGTCCGCCATGGACGCGCTGGTCGTCGTACTCACGGCCCCATTCCGGGCCGTGACGCGATGCCTCGGTCATGTTCCATGCTCGGAACGGCTCCGCGCGGTCCGCCACCCGGGTGGGCCAAGTGGGCCACCAGGCGTACCCCGCATCCGGGCCCGCCTCCGCTCCCGGCGCTACTTCCGGGCCGCCTTCGCCGCCTTGGCCGCGGCCTTCATCTCCTGTTTGTGGGCGCGCACCTTGGTGAGCGAGTCCGGTCCGGTGATGTCGGCGACGGACCGGTGGGCGTCGCGTTCGCCGTAGGCGCCGGCCGCCTCGCGCCAGCCCGCCGGCGTGACCCCGAGCTGCTTGCCCAGCAGCGCGAGGAAGATCTGCGCCTTCTGCCGGCCGAACCCCGGCAGGTCCTCCAGGCGTTTTTGCAGCTCGGCCCCGCTGCCGACCCCCCGCCAGACCGCCTCGGCGTCCCCGTCGTAGTGCTCGACCAGGTACTGGCACAGCTGCTGGACGCGCTTGGCCATCGAGCCCGGGTAGCGGTGTACGGCGGGCTTCTCGGAGAGCAGCGCGGCGAACGCCTCCGGGTCCCGCGCGGCGATCTCGTGCGCGTCCAGGTCCTCGGCGCCGAGCCGGTCGGCGATGGTCCGGGGCCCCTTGAACGCCCACTCCATCGGGACCTGCTGGTCCAGCAGCATCCCGGTGAGCGCGGCGAGGGGCGAGCGGCCGAGCAGCGCGTCGGCCGCCGGGTCCTGGGCGAGGTGCAGGGTGACGTCCATGAGCCGATGATCCCGCGTCGCGGATGATCGCGCGTCGCGTACGATTCCCCCCGTTGGAAATTAGGCAAGGCTAACCTAAGATTTGGAGGGCTCGGGGTGACCAGCGAGACCTACCGCGACGCCTTCGGCATTCCCCATGTGCGCGCGGCGGACGTACACGCGCTGGCCCGCGCCCAGGGCCGGGTCACCGCGCTCGACCGGGCCTGGCAGCTGGAGGTCGAACGGCACCGCGCCCAGGGCACGTCCGCGTCCTTCCTCGGCCCCGGGGAGGTCCCCTGGGACGTCCTCGCCCGCCGGGCCCGCCTGGCCGACACCGCGCGCCGCTGCTTCGCCGCGCTGGAACGCCGGGACCCGGAGACCGCGCGCTGGGTACGGTCGTACGCCGACGGCGTCAACGAGGGACTGCCGGCCGGCGCCCGCCGCGCCCCGGAGTTCGCCCGCACCGCGCTCGCCCCGGGCCGCTGGGAGCCCTGGACCCCGCTCGCCGTCTGGCTCTCCACCCACCTCCTGTTCGCGGGCTTCCCGGCCAAGCTCTGGCGCGAGCAGGCGATCCGGCACCTGGGCCCGGACGCGGTGGGCCTGTTCGCCACCGACGGCCCCGGCACGGCGGGCAGCAACGGCTGGCTGCTCTCCGGCGACCGCACCGCCACCGGCCGGCCGCTGCTCGCCGGCGACCCCCACCGCTTCATCGAGGACCCCGGCGTCTACCAGCAGATCCGCCTGGCCTGCCCCGAGTTCGACGCCCTCGGCCTGGCCGTCCCCGGCATCCCCGGCCTCCCCCACTTCGGCCACGCGGGCACGGTCGCCTGGGGCATCACCAACGCCATGGCCGACTACCAGGACCTCTACCGCGAACGCCTGCGCCGCGCGGGTACCGCGGTGGAGGCGCTGGGCCCGGACGGGCGCTGGCACCCGGCGCACGCGCACACCGAGACGCTGGAGGTCGCGGGGGAGGCGCCGGTCGAGGTCGAGGTGATCGAGACGGAGCGGGGCCCGGTGATCGCGGGGGGACCGGAGACGCCGTACGACCCGGAGGGCGCCGACGGCGGGACGCTCGCCCTGCGCTACCCGCCCCGCGTCACGGAGGACCTCGGCTTCAGCGCCCTGCTGCCGCTCCTGCGGGCGCGGAACGTCGCCGACGTCGACCGGGCCGTGGACGCCTGGGCCGAGCCGGTGAACGTCGTCCAGGCGGCCGACACCGACGGCGGCACCCTGCACCGCGTCGCCGGACGCGTCCCGCTGCGCGCCCGCGCCAACCGCCTCCACCCGGTGCCCGCCTGGCACCCCGGCCACGACTGGCGGGGCTGGCACGAGATGCCGTACGCCCCCGTCCCGGACGGCATCGCCGTGATGGCCAACCAGCGCGGCCCGGCCGCCCCGCTCGGCGTGGAGTTCGCCCCGCCGCACCGCGCCGACCGCATCCGCGCCCTCCTCGGCGCCGGCGGCCGCTGGAGCGCCGGGGACATGGCCGCGATCCACACCGACACCCATCTCGCCTCCGCCGCGCCCCTCCTCGGCCACCTCGCCGCGCTCGACGGCCTCACCCCGGCCGCGGCCCGGCTGCGCGACCGGCTGCTCGGGTGGGACCGCCACATGGACGCCGACAGCAGCGACGCGGCGCTCTACGCGGCGCTGCGCGGAGAGGTCGTACGACTCCTCGCCGCCCAGCCGGCGTTCGCGCCGCTCACCGAACCCCCGGCGTACCCGGCGGCACTGCGCCCCTGGCTGGCCCTCGTCCCGCGCATCGGATTCGCCCTCGAACACCTGCTGCGCGCCGAGGAGCTGTACGGCATCGACCGGCCGGCCCTCGTTCGCACGGCACTCGAGGCCGTGGCCGCCGAACCGCCCACCGGCACCTGGTCGGACACCCACCGCCTCGCCCCCTGGCAGGCCCTGCCGGACGGCCGGACCGCCCCCGGTCTCGCCGGCGACCACGACTGCGTGCTGTGCACCTCCGCCCTGCCCGGCCTCACCGACCGCGCCGCCCGCGGCCCCGCCGCCCGCTGGGTCTGGGACCTCGCCGACCGGGACGCCAGCCGCTGGGTGGTCCCCTTCGGCGCCGACGGCGTCCCCGGGAGCCCGCACCACCACGACCAACTCCCCCTGTGGCTCGGGGGAGAACTCGCCCCCGTCGTCACCGACTGGCACCGGCTCACCCCCGACCGCACCCTGGAGCACCCCGATGACCACTGACCCGTCCCCGTCGTACGAACAGCACGTCGACGGCTTCGGCACCGTCCGCGTCCGCCCCCTGGACCCCGCCGCCGACGCGGACGTGATCCACGCCTGGGTGAGCGAGGAACGCGCCGCCTTCTGGGGCATGACCGGCCTCAGCCGCGACCAGGTCGCCGAGATCTACGCCCACATGGCCACCCTGGACACCCACCACGCCCACCTCGTCACCAAGGACGGCGCCCCGGCCGCCCTGTTCCAGACGTACGAGCCCGCGGCCGACCGCGTCGGCGAGTGCTACGACGTCCGCCCCGGCGACCTCGGCGTGCACGTCCTGCTGGCCCCCGCCGACGCCGCCGGGGCCCGCCCCGGCTGGTCTGCCGCGCTGCTCACCGTCCTGACGACGTACGCGCTGACCGCCCTCGGCCGGCAGCGGCTCGTGGTCGACCCGGACGTCCGCAACGCCAAGGCGATCGCCCGCTTCGTCCGCCAGGGCTTCGTGACCGGACCCGCCGTCGTGCTGCCCGAGGTGGACATCCCCGATGTGTACCTGCCCGAGAAGCACGCCCAACTCGCTTTCCTGGAACGCCGGTAGAGCGGGGGTAGCCTTCCGGGGGTGACGACTCCGCACGAGCTGATCGCGACTTACGGACTCGAACCGATCCCCCGCGAGGGCGGCCTGTTCCGGCGCACCTGGGAGGGGCCCGAGCGGGCGGACGGCCGCCCCGAGGGCGCCGCCATCGTGGCCCTGCTCACGGCGGACGACTACTCCGCCCTGCACCGCCTGCCCTACGCCGAGATCTGGCACTTCTACCGCGGCGACCCGCTGCGCCTGCTGCTGCTCGCCCCCGACGGCACCACCCGCACGGCCGTCCTCGGCCCCGATCCACGCGCCGGCCAGCAGGTCCAGCTGACCGTCCCGGCCCGCACCTGGATGGGGGCGCGGGTGGCCCCGGGCGGCGCCTGGACGCTGTTCGGCTGCACCACGGCCCCCGGGTTCACCTTCGCGGACTACGAGCACGGGGAGGCCGGGGACCTCACGGCGCGTTACCCCGCCGAGGCCGCCCGGATCAGGGAACTGTGCCGCCCATGAACCTCCTCGACGGACAGACCGCCCTGGTGACCGGCGCGGGCGGCGGCATCGGCCGCGCCATCGCGCTGCGCTTCGCCGAGCAGGGCGCGGCGGTCGCGCTGCACTGCCGTACGGCGACCGCCGCGGCCGGGGAGACCGCGGACCGGATCCGCGCGGCGGGCGGCCGGGCGGTGGTGCTGCGCGCGGACCTGACCGACGAGGACGCCTGCCACCGCCTGGTGCGGGACACCCTGGACTGGTCCGGCGGCCGGCTCACCGCGCTGGTGAACAACGCGGCCGTGCAGCCGGTCCGGCCGCTGCCCCGGCTGACCGCCGCCGAGTGGCGCGCGGTGATCGACACCGACCTCACCAGCGTCTTCGCCTGCACCCAGGCCGCCGCGGCCCATCTGCGCGCGCACGGCGGCGGCACCGTCACCCACATCGCCTCCATCGAGGCGACCCACCCCGCCCCCGGCCACGCCCACTACGGCGCGGCCAAGGCGGCGGTCGTGGCGCACGCCCGGGCGGCCGCGCTGGAGTACGGCCCCGACGGCATCCGCGTCAACACGGTCTCCCCGGGCCTCATCGACCGCCCGGGCCTCGCCGACGCCTGGCCGGAGGGTGTCCACCGCTGGCTCGCCACCGCCCCCACCGGCCGCCTGGGCCGCCCCGAGGACGTCGCCGACGCCTGCGTCTTCCTGGCCTCCCCGCTCGCCTCCTGGATCACCGGGCACGATCTGGTGGTGGACGGGGGCGTGTCGGCGGGGCCTACCTGGTGAGCGCTCCGCTCGTCGGGGCGGCGCCCGGTCCGGCGGCGCCGCCCGCGTCCCCGTTCCTGCTCGCCCGCCACTCCAGGGCCTGGGGCTCCTCGGTGAACTCGATCAGGTGCTGCCCGGCGAACCGGTGCAGCGCGTCGCGCACCTCCACCGGCGTGGCGTAGAAGAACTCCTTGCGGCTGTTGACCTGGTTGACGCGCTGGGGCGCGAAGTGCCGGTGCAGCTCCGCCTCCAGACCGACCGCGTCCTTGCTGAAGATCAACGCGTGCACGTCGAAGCGGAAGGGGACGGCCGCGCCGCTCAACTCGTAGACCCGTTCGAGGGGTTCGAGCCGGCGGGTCATGCCGATCTTCACGATGCGATCGCCGAAGGCGCCGATGTTCGAGATGACGTACACATAGCCGGTACGGATGTTGGCCGCGCGGGACTCGACGTCCTGGAGCGAGCTCTCGATCTCGGCCAGCTTGGCCTCCAGCTCCGCGGCACCGCCCTCGTCCCCGCGCTCGCGCAGACGCTCCAGCGCCGACTGGTAGTGGCCGAGTTCCTTGTTCAGTTTCTCGCGCTGCCGGTCCAGTTCCCGCTGGACGGCCGCCTCCTCCCGCTCCCGGGCCCGCGCCTCGCGCTGGGCCTCCTTCTCCTCGTCCTTCTTCTGCAGGTAGTCGGCGGTGAGCTCCAGCTCGCGCACCCGCGCGTCGTGGAACTCGTCGCTGATCCGGATGTGCATGGTGGCGCCCAGCCTGGCGATCGTCTCGCGGCTCTTGTAGAGCCGGTCGACCAGCGAGCCGAGCCGGTACGGCCGCATGGACCGCACCGCGTAGTCGGCCTCGGCGTTGTAGGCGCGCAGCATGAGCTTGGAGAAGTCGCGGACCATCTTCTGGCCCTCGCGCTTGGAGCCGTTGACCGTCCAGTCCGTGGCGGCGTGCACGGCCCGGCCCGCGCGGGTCAGCGACTTGATCTCGTCCCGCAGGGTGTCGAGGCGGCTGCGGTAGGCGATCGCGTCCTGGAGGACATGCCGGTAGGCGTAGATCCCCGCCTCCTGGAGCAGAGCGGTCTCGTCGGCGTTGACGATCCGTGCCTGGAGTTCGGCGAGCCGCCGTCCGGCCGCGGAGACGTCCGCGCGGTGCCGGTCCGCGTCCTTGCGCAGCCGGTCCGTCGCCCTGGCCGTCTCACGCGCGTCGGCGAGGATCTCCTTCGCCGTCGCCCGCGCGTCCTCGACGATCCCTCCGGCCTCGACCCCGGCCTCGGCGACCGCCCTCTCCCGCAGTGCGGTGGCCTCCGCCCCGGCCTGCCGTACGAGATCGGCGACGCGGGCCGCGTCCAGCCCCTGCGTCCGCGTGATCCAGTCCCGCAACTCCTCCGCCTCAGAGACGGCGTCCGCCCGGCGCCGCCCGAACAACCGGCCCTTGCGCGGCGCCGGGACCGCGGGAGCGGCGCCGACGACAGGGGCGCCGGTGGCGGGACCGACGGCAAGGGTGCCGGGTGCGGGGCCGCCCTCCGGTATCCACAACTGCCAGCCCTCCGGAGCGGCGGGCCACGACGGATCGGGCCGCCAGTCCGCCGGCGGCGTCCATCCCGCGGGCGGCACGGGCCAGCCCGGCGGCGGATTGAAGCGGTAAGCGCTCATTCCCACCCCCCAGTGAAATGCGCAGAGCGCGATTCTCCGGGCGATCGGCGACCGGGGCGCCCGCCTGTTCCGCCATGTGACCTTCTTGTGATCGCGCGCGGCCGAGGAGCTACCCAACGCCGAAGGGCCCCCTGTTTCCAGGGGGCCCTTCGACATCGTGCCCGGTGAGGCACTGGCGGAGGATACGAGATTCGAACTCGTGAGGGGTTGCCCCCAACACGCTTTCCAACTGTTCGTCTGGCTGTCCGGCGGGGTTCGTTAGCGTCCTGAACTGCGGCTGAGCCTGCCCGTCAGGGCGCGATGAACGGGCCTGAACGGGCGTGAATGCAACCCGAACTGCAACCCCGGCGGTCAGATGGCAGCCGCCCATCGCTTGATCACGGCGGGTGCGCTGTGAGGAGCCGGCCAGATGTGGAGGTGTAACCGCTCAACGGCCTCGGACGCGTCGAATCCTTCCTGGCCCGGCTGGCGAACGTTGGCCAGATTTGCCCCCGGGGCACGGATCCGCACGAAGCCCTCCTCCTCCGCTTCAGGCACGCTTTCCAACTGTGTGGCGTTCCCTGGACCAACGAACAGGGCCATTCACCTGCGTTTATGGGCGGCTGTTCGTGGGAGCGGTCGCGTTCTTCGGCCTTGTCTGAACCGCCGTGAACCGCGCTCAACGAGACAGGAACTGAGACGGCCTGACACACGGCCAGCCCCCCCTTCACCTTCTGAGGGCGATTGCTGAGGTTGCGGTGCCTGGCTGCTGTGCCACAGGATCCAGAAGGGGGGTGACCATGGAACGGCATGAGCTGGGATCGCTGTTGGCCGGTGATGACGAGGCGTGGGTGTTAGCTCTTGCCACCCTCCGCAGCGGCGCCATCTACTGGGTGGGCGACCGAGCACAACCCGCAGGCCAGCATGCCGGAGTCTTCAAGGGCCGACTTCAGCGCATGCGGAAACATGGACTCGAACCTCTTGGGCTGGAACGAGCAGTTCAGCTCGTCCGCGAACATGGCCAGCCCGTGCGCACAGGGCTGATCGACGCTGCCGATCGGACATGGACCACGCTGCTCTTCCTCACCGAGGACGGCAGCGCACCAGTGGCCTGCGCCGGCTGGCCGCTGCCGCTGGTTGCCATGAAGCCACCGCTTTAGGAGTTCGATCGCTGCGTGGCACTGCCGGGTAGCCGCCTGGTCACGCTGGCCGTGCCAGACCGCCTAGGAGCGCTGGCGTCCAGCGCCGTTGATGTCACTCATGGATGTCAGAACGGTGCAACGGCGTGTGCTCGCTGGCACGATAGTCCTGTGGTTGACCTGGAGCGCATCAACGCGGAGACCGTGGCGTACTTCCGAGCACTCGATGAGAACGCCACCCTGCGACACCATTTCCACCACGCTGACGAGGAAGGCGGCCTCTGGTACATCGAGGCCGTACCCGACCGCGGCGAGCTGATCGTCATCAAGCAAGCCGAGCTGACGTCGGCCGGCCAGCTTCACCGCTACAGCTGGGAGCACCTCGAGGACGAGCACGGCTTCCTGACAGACCAAGCGATCGACCCTGAAGATGATCCGCTGGAGGCCATCTCGCCCGGAGACTTCCAGCGGGTGTGGAGCCGGTGAGGGTGCTGGACAACCTCTTTAGGAGAGCGGGAGAGTGGGGCCACGCCTGACCTGCACAGATGCTGCGGGAGCTGATCGACACCCCAGAGCCCGACACCGCCCCTCGTTCGCCGTGGTTCCCCGCGCGATCTGGCACGGATGTGGCACGGTCTTCGATGCCGTCTGTCAGTGCCTCGGGACAGCGTCCACCTGCGCGCGGTCGGCTTTCGAGGTGTCCAGCTCTGTAGTGCAGCTGCATCCCTGGCTCTGTCCGGGGGCGGCCCGGTGCAAGCCCGGGACCCAACCGACGGCCAGGCTGCGCCGATGGCCAAGAGTGCCCTGCCAGCGCCGGCCGCGCGCGAACCTTCCTAGCCTATTCGCACGAGGTAACGACTTTGGAAGGCGCGTGCTGCACAAACGTTGGGCCAGTCCAGAGCCCTTCCAGAGTACTAAGGAGGCGGCCCCGGCCACGAATAGCCCGCGCATCGCCACCGACAAAGGAGATCTAAAGTCCGGAGGGGCCCACGCTGGAAAAGCTACAGAGCCCTTCCCTGCGCAATTACGATTTGCTCTGCAGCAAATCGCATCAGAGGTATCTCGCGTGCCAGTTCATCATCGTGCGCGAATGGGGCGTATTTCGGCAGTTCCCCTTCCTTGGCATGCACCAAAGCGTTGCGCACCTTGTAGATTCTCTTTGCGATAGCGTTACGCGCTACTTCTTCGTCGGCCCCGCGAATCGCAGCCTTACTCGCCCCGGCGAATGGCGCGTCACTTTGAGCGTAATAGTCGACCAGGCTGGCATCGTACGCATCGAGA
This sequence comes from Streptomyces sp. SUK 48, assembly GCF_009650765.1. Taxonomy (NCBI): domain Bacteria; kingdom Bacillati; phylum Actinomycetota; class Actinomycetes; order Kitasatosporales; family Streptomycetaceae; genus Streptomyces; species Streptomyces sp. SUK 48. The sequence continues at coordinate 4,374,239 of NZ_CP045740.1, forward strand.
TCAGTCGCAAGTCGATCTAGGTTTACGAATCTGTCAAGGACAAGTTTGAGCGAGCGCTGCTCATTCACTCCACCTTCATCCTTTACCTGACGCTGCGCCTTGTTGACGATTCGAATAATCGACTGAATGTCTTTGTCGCGGCGAGTTGAGAAGGATGGGTCCGTAATGCTGGATCGAACCTGCTTCACCAAGTCTTCATTAAATACCTCTACAAAGTAATGCTCGGCGATGTGATAGTAGGCCAAGTATTCCAATAGAGGGATTTCGGCGGCGACTCCCATCAGGTAGTGGTGAACCAGGTCGGTCTCGTAAGTCTTCCTGGGGGCTTCAAGGGCATCGAATTGCGTCCTTCTGACCCGTTGGATGGCTTGCGCTCGAAACACGGGATCGAGCCCGATTCGAGCCGCCATGTCGGTGTTGTAGGCGGCATGAAAAAGGAAGGAGTTGGCCAGTTTCTCGAAGTCTGACCGGACCTTGGTGGAGCTGATGCGCAACGTGGTGACACGCAGCGATTCCCCGACGGCGTCGAATAGTGATTCGGCATCCAGCGGTCGGCGGTTGCTTCTGGTGATGCCGAGATTTGCACGTTCGCTGCCAAGGGATCTGATGCGATTGAGAAGCATTCGATGGCGAGGCGCCCGGAGGAGCAGAGGATTCTTTGCGAATAGGCAGAGAAGGTAAGCAGAGAACTCGCGCGAAGGCTTTCCGACCTTGAAGGTGACGGGGTTATCTCCCTGACCGATGAACTCCTTTTCGTCGAAGTATCGATCAAATGCCCCTATGGGGTCGAGTGAAACGAGTGAGAATTCGGCTTCAGTGCCCCATTGAAAATAGCTTTCACTCTTGAGTTTGGCCGAATTCAGGCGGTCGGAGATCTCGGAGATCTCGGGTCCGGTGACTCCTGTAATTGTTTTCTCGTCATCTACCCGGATGGGATCCCGGAGGGTGAAATTACCGTTTCCTTCTTCGTTTATTCGGAATACTCTGCGAAGTCCGGCCGTGATGAGTTCTTCGCTTACCTCAGGGACTTCACTCATTCTTGCTGCTCCAGGTCTAACAAGGGGTGCCATCAACGCTCTGGTCGTACTGAGAAAGGTAGCTACTTGATGCCTCTCCCGGAGAGGTTTCGCAGCTTCGGGTCCAGCTCTTCGTGACACCTGCCCCTGCTCCCATCCCGTCTGCCGTCGACCCACACAACGTGGAGCAGACGCGGTGCCGGGCGTCCAGGTGGAGCGCGCCACTGTACGAACGACCTGGACGCCCGGTGCCGTGTCTGCTCGGCTCTGCCTGGGTCGATGGCAGACGGGATGGGAGCCCCCACCGACACACCCCACCGGCCGGCACCCGCGTGCGAGCCCCCGCCATCCCGGAGCCTGAGCGCCCCCGCCGGAGGCATCATCTTGAGGTCGTACCCGCGTACCGCCTCGGCCGCATTGCGGGTTCGTCGCCCATCAACCCGAGCTGTCAGGCGTGCGGCCGGCGGCCGGGCTGGAGCGGGGCGTAGACAGGAGCGCAGGCCCGGGCGACGGGCCGCGCGCGCCGCGCCGTGCGCGGCGGGTGCCTTGATGAAGTAGGGAAAGTTCTACCGCGCTGCGATCAGGCTCTTGCCGTCATGGTTCCGTACGTGAGGCCCGTTCCCGTCCAAGGCGTCCAGGAGTCGGATCGCGAAGACCTCGGCCATGCGTTCGCTGACCTCTTCGGGCGTGAGCCAGTCGACCGCGGTTGATTCGCTGGACGTACGTTCCGTGCCGCCTGAGGGCTTGCAGCGGAAGACCAGGGCGACGATGCCACGGGTGGTGTTCTTGTAGACCCCGGTGAGCTGGTTCACCTCGACGTGGATGCCGGTCTCCTCGAAGACCTCGCGGGCGACGCTGGCCTCGGGGGTCTCGTCGAGTTCAAGTACGCCGCCGGGGAGTTCCCAAGTGCCGTTGTCCGCGCGGCGGATCGCAAGGAGTCGGCCGTCCTCGCCGGTGACCACTCCGGCCACGGACACAGAGTGGAGCGATCCGGCTGCACGATGCTCGGCACGTCTCGGCACGGCACGGCCACCATGCTCACGGCGGCTGAAGTGGCGCCCCGCGTGGTGATGGAGATTCTCGGGCACTCGCAGATCAGCATCACCATGGACGTGTACACGCACATCGTGCAGGACACCCAGCGCGAGGCCATGAGCCACATGGATCGGCTGCTCAGGAAGCGCCCTGGTCGTGAGTGACCGTGCTCGCTGATGTCAGAAGTGGATGTCAAAGGCCACCTAGGAACGTTCCTAGGTGGCCTTGTCCCTGGTGCCCCCGGCAGGATTCGAACCTGCGACACCCGCTTTAGGAGTTCGATCGGACGGCAGCGCTCTCTTGCGCCCCCACGGCTGCCCGCACCGTGAGGAGCCGAGCCCGACCGCCGCAACCCACCGCCGTTGATGTGGGTTCTGGATGTCAGGCCGACTTCGATGCAGCCTTGGCGGCGATCATCGCGCAGAGCTGGCCGCGGCCTCCAGGACGAACGAGGCTGATTCGATCGGCGATGCCATCTCTGACCTACAAGATATCCCGTTTTCCTGAGAGCTGGACGATTTCACTTTCAGCATCCATGTCGCTGTTTGCGATTCCGTGCTTAGCAAGGGCTTCGCGCCACTCTTCTTCTGGGCCCATCATGGAATAGCTGGCACCCACAACGGTCCAACCCAGCCGCTTTGGTGGTTTAATTCGACGCCGCTCCCAAAGGTGGGCAACATAATCGGAAGCCTCATCGCTGAGAATATCGAGACCCGTCATGATCATTGAATATGGATCGAGCTCAAGGAAAGAGTCGAAATTCTCTTTCGGGGAGTAGTGGACTGGGCAGAAGAAGCCGCTCTCGCATCGGTATTCATCGCGATGTCGATCGTAATCTTCCATGCATCGTTCGCGTTCGTCGCCGATACATCCCAGGTCATATATATTCTCGTGTGCCGCAATCTTGCGAAAGTCCGGCTGGAGCACCCATCTGATCAGACACAGATCTGAGTACTGCACGAATTTCACAGCCACGAGGTCACGCCTAATCCACCGACGCATTCGCTCTTCGAGCCCCGGTAGGGCGTCAAATTCGACCGCTTCGCGCGCTTCATTCACGGGATAGCGGGCACAGCTTTCCTGTACGTGGCGAATGGCTTCGCGGATTGAGATTCTAAAGAATTCTCTCTTCGGGTTGACGCGATGAGATTGCAGCAAGGAGTGAATTCGTTTCTCGGCACCCTTGGCATCGCTAACTACCTGATCATAGATCACCTCATATTCTTCCGGCACGCCCGTAGCGCGTGAAATTTCCCTGGCGCGTTCGACTGGCCCCCTTCCAGTGCGACCAATCTTCAGAACTCCAGGCATCAAGGAATTGGCGAGGATGTAAATCACGCCGCGGGTGCTCTCGCTCAAACTATCTCCTGGGAATCAAAAGCTTTCGAAATGGTCGGCGACCTTGTCCAACTTCTTTGCGAGGTGGGCCATGGGTCGCTACTGCTCGTAGGTCCAGGCATGACCGGTCTGGCGGTACTGCTCGACGGGGATGGGTTCGGTTCCGGTCCGCATCCGGGCGGTGTAGAGCAGGCCGTCCAGGTGGTCGACCTCGTGGTGGACGAGGCGGGCGATGCCGCGCTGGTAGGTGGTGGTCACCGTTTGACCGTCCAGCGTGGTGGTCTCCACGGTGATCCGTAGCGGCCGGGGGACCAATCCGCGGACGTCGAAGAAGGACAGGCAGCCCTCGAACTGCTCATCCGTCTCGTCCGAGCATTCGGTGATGCGGGGGTTGAGCAGAACGACCGGGGGTGCGGCGGGGTCGGCGGGCCGGACGACGGCAGCGGCCCGGGCGATGCCGATCTGTGGTGCGGCGATGCCCATGCCCTTGGCGAAGGGGTGGACCTGTCCGATGCGCTCCATCGAGGTGAACAGCTTCTCGACGACCTGCTCGGCGGCCTCACGCTCGGTCGGCAGGTCGAAGGGGCGGGCGGGCTCGGCGAGGACGGGGGCGCCGTGCTGCACGACTCCGAGATCACGCATCTGCTCGCTGGGCCGCACCTCGATCACCTGAACTCCCCTTGGCTTGTGTCACGTTCGGGACGGGTCCGAAATCGCCATTCCAGACGGTACCGGGCGTGGAGGGCAGGTGTGGACGTGCTCCAGGAGAAGACGCTTACCCCGTCCTCGTTGCGCCGGATCGGGGCGGTCCGCAAGGGTGCCGCCTCGGCGGTCATGGAGGTCTCGGTGCCCCACACCGTGGGATCGAGTGCGGCGGGGAAAGCGAGTTCGACCTCCAGGTGCTCGGTGGGCAGGCGGACGGCGCGCTGGAACCAGCGGCCCCACTTCTCGTCGCCCGCCGAGTAGGCGTACTCGATCCACACCGACTCGCCCGGGTGCAGCGGGTACCGGCCCTGGCCGTTCTCGAAGAGCAGCCAGACTTCCTTGAAGGCGTCGCGGTCGTGCTTGGCCTGCCAGCGCATGTCCTCCCCGTGGCACGTGGCCGTCAGGGCGAGTTCGTCCCAGGTCAGCGGGTGCTCGCGGTAGTGGGCGTTGGAGCGCTCGGGCTCGCCAGGGTAGCGGTCGACGCTGATGCGGATCAGGTAGCGGGTGATCGGCTCGCTGCCGGTGTTCCGCAGCAGTCGGCGCATCGTCAGCCGGTACTGACGCCCGTCGTAGTCCAGGCGTGCGGCGTCGTGCTCGACGACGATGGCCGAGCCCGTCGCGTACGGCTGCTCGGCCCGGCGGGGCGGGGGTGGGGCTGCCGAGGGTGCCGTGCGGGCCTTTGCCGTCTCGAAGTCGAGCCAGCGTTTCCACAGGGCCTTGCCCGCATTCAGGATGTCCTCTGCACGGCGGGCGAAGTCCTCGGTCGGCTTGTGCCGCCCGGATTCGACGTGGCTGACGTAGGACGGGTCGAAGCCCATCCTGCGGGCCAGCTCCCGCTTGGACAGCCCCCGCACCTCACGCCAGTAGGCGACCTCCGCCGCGAACGCCTCGGCGGCCTGCTCAACCGTCGAAGCGTCGTCCCGCGCGTCCATCAAAGCCCCCGCTCTGGCTGCCGGATGAGATGAATGAACCGTGAGTGACCTCGATTCATCATTCTGTCACGCTCCCGCTTGCCGGTTCCCTTCCTTCACCAGCCCGGTTCGAGTTCCGGGCTTCCGTGAGGGAGGGCCCCAGCGATGCGTGTGCTGTACCTGCTCAACGTCTCCAACGCCAGTCGGCTGACCGCCGACTCCGGCTTCACCTTCGCCGACCTGCTCGCCCCGGCCATGGCCGACGCCGGGGCCGAGGTGACCGTGGCCTCCCCGGTCCCGGCCGGCGATGCCCGCGTGCACTTCGCGCCCACCGCCTCGCCGTCCACCAAGTACCGAGCCCGCTTCGACCCTGGCATGGATGCCCTGGTCGCACTGATGCGCGAATGGCGGCCCGAGGTGGTGGTGGCCAATCAGGTAGAGGCCGCCCCCGCAGTGCGGGCCGCGCTGCTGGAGGCCAAGGTGGACGCGCGGATCGCCGGGTACTGCCACTACCTGCCGTTCTCCTTCACCAGCAACGGCATGCTGGAGCTGGACCCGGCGATGAACGGCGGCGGCCTCGGCCGCAGCGTACTGCTGGCCTTCGCGGCTGGTCTCGCGGCCTGCGACCGCGTGCTGGTCCACTCCTCCACCGCTGCCTCGTGGGTCACCGCAGCCGCCGCCCGCACCAGCGTCGAACTCGGCGAGAAACTGCACGTCGTCCCTGCCCCCAGGGACGGGATCCTGGTGCGTGACCCGGCTGACATCACCCCGCCCGGGGGCCGGGCTACCGGCATCTACAACCACCGCCTGTACGCGCACTACGGCACCGCCCGCTTCACCCAGCTCGCCCGCCGCCTCGTCGCCGAGGCCCCGGTGCGGCTCACGGTGATGGACCTGTTCGGCACCCGCAGCCCCGAGCGCATTCGCCTCGACCCCAGCCCCGAGAGGCACCTGGAGGCACTCGCAGCCGTGGACGGCGTCACGGTCGCCTCCGACCAGGACGACCGCGTGCGCTACCGCAACCTGCTGGCCGGCGCCCACTTCGGCATCGCCCCCTTCCGCCCCGGCTGTCCCTGGTCGATGTCGGTGATCGACTGCCAGGCGATGGGCCTGCCCGTGATCGGGCCGCGCACCGGCTGGCTGGCCGAACACATCGACGCAGAGCTGCTCTTCGACACCGACGACCAAGCCGTCCAGATCGCCGAGCGCCTCGCAACCGACCCGGAGTTCTACCTGGTGCACGCCAAGCGCGCGCACGCCTCCACCGCCGACCTCACACCCGCGATGGTTGCCGCCCGCTACCTGGAGGCGATCGCATGACCAGCTTCGACGTGGTCCAGCTCTCCTACGACGAGCCGCTCGCCGACGCCCTGCACACCCGTCTCACCCGCGTGCTGGGCAGCACCACCAAGCGCCTGCACGGAGTGCGCGGAATGCGCCGCGCCTACCGGCTCACCGCCGAACTGGTCGACACCGACCAGTTCTTCCTCGCCGACGGAGACTTCGCCATCGACCCGGAATTCCCCGTCACCACGGTGGAGCCGCTGGCCGAAGGCGTGTCGATGCGAGTCTGGCGAGCCATCAACCCGGTCAACGGCCTCACCTACGGCTACGGCGGACTCAAACTGATCCGGGCCACCGCCCTGCGCGAGATGGGCCAAGCCGTCGACGTACTGGCCGCGCTGCCCGGCCGGGTCGAGTTCAGCCGACGGACAGCCGGAATCACGCTGTTCAACCAGACCCCGTTCCACTCATGGAAGGCGGGCTTCCGCGAGTGCGCGATGCTCGCTCGCGGTAGCGAGTACGGCATGACCGACGCCTCCGCCCGAGAACGCATCACCGCTTGGACGGCCAGCAGGCACGGCGACTTCGCCACCTACGCGGCGGCCGGCGCCCGCGACGGGCTCACCTTTGCCCGCAACGCGGCACGCGATTCCCAGCGCTTCGAGACACTCAACGACCCGTCCTGGCTGTACCAGCACTTCACCGCGCTGCACGGAGAACAGGCGGTCGCCGGATGAGCGCGGGCGACAGGCCGCTCGTGTTGATCGAGCCGTACGCGCACCGCGGGGGCGGGCACCACCAGCGCACGCTGGCCGCGCTCGCCGCCAGCAGGCCCGGCAGCCTCGTCATCGCCCCCGGCGGCCCGCCCGCCGACCTGGCCCTACCCGGGACGCGAGTCGTCTCCGACACCGTCGGCGTACTCGCGGCCGTTCTGGCGGCAGGCGCGCGTGCGGCCGAGCGCGCATCGGCCGCCGGGCGCCGAGCCTTCGCCTCCCAACGGTTGCCGCCCACGGTTCGCAGGTTCCCTCACCAGGTCACCCTCCTCGCCCGCTGCCTGGCCGAGGCGGCGTGTCTCCGTACCGGCCGCCGCCTCGCCCCGGACGCCGCGTCGGTGGTGATCCTCAGCGCGAGCGAAGCCCTCCACGGTGCCGCTGCCCTGCTCGGCGGCACCACGCACCTTCGGTTCGTCCACGAGATGGTCACCACCGAAGACCTCCCGGTGAGACTGCTGGGCCGCATCACCCAGCACGGCGAGAAGCGGGTGATCGCGCTGTACCCGACCACCGCCGTCCACGAGCAGTTCGCTCTGGCCTTCCCGCACCTGCCGGGCCAGGTGCGGACCTTCGCGGTCGACGACGGCCTGCGACTGACCGACGCCGAACGCGCCGGCGCCCGGACCGCCTTCACGATCCCGCAAAACGCGAAGGCGGTGTGCCTGGTCGGCGGCTGGTGGCCGTACAAGGACATCGCCGCCCTCGACGCCGCCCTCGCCCGCCTGACCAACCCGCTACACGTCCTGGTGTGCGGCACCCCGCTGGACGACACCGTGCTCGAACGCTGGCATCAGCTGACCAACGTCCGCCTCCACACGGTGCCCGGACCGGTCGCCGAACCAGTCCTGCGGCTCGTGTACGCCGCCGCCGACGCCGCACTCGTCGCCCGCCGCCCCGACGTGCGCAAGGAATCCGGACTGGTCATGGACGCCGCCCGCCTCGGCGTCCCCCTGATCGTCTCCACCCACGACCCCGTTCTCACCACCCGGCTGGCCGACCAGCCGTGGGCACGGCTCTATAAGGCCGGCGACGCCGATGCCCTTGCCACAGCCCTGGACGGCCTCACCCACGTGGTGCCCGAGCAGCCCGGACTCCAGGCACCCCGCCGCCTCGGCATGCATCCGGCGGACGAGCAAGTCGCCTTCCTCACCGACACGTACACCCGACTGCAGGCCCAGGAGCAGGCATGACCTTCGTACCTCCCGTACTGATCGCGGTCATCGGACCCGTCGAACCGGCCCTGCTCGCCGCGTGGACCTCCCACTACCGCGCACTCGGCATCGATCGCTTCCACGTCGCCTTCCACTTCCCCGACCACGTCCCCAGCCCCTGGCGGCACCAGCTGATCGCGGCCAGCCACGAACTCGGCATCGTCCCGGCACAGATCAGCACCGGGCCATGGCACGAGCACACGAACAGCCAGCTCCGCGACAGCCTGCGCGAGCAGGCCGGACGCGGTTGGCACCTGCTCGCCGACTCCGACGAGTTCCAGTCCTACCCCGCCCCGCTGGCCGAAGTAGTGGCCCAGGCCGAAGCGACCAGGCAGAACGTGGTCGGCGGGCTGCTGCTCGACCGCGTCTCGAACGACGGCCGCCTGACCCCCTGGCAGCCGGAAATCGGACTGGACCGGACCTACCCGCTCGGCGGCCACGTCACCCACCGGCTCCTCAAAGGCGACCCGCGCAAGATCGTCCTCGCCCAGTCCTCGGTGACCGTGGCGTCCGGCAACCACCGCGCACCGGGACACAAGCCCGATCCGGACTCGCTCGCGTGCGTGCACCACTTCAAGTGGCGCTCCGGCGTTCTGGACGACCTCAGGCGACGGGCCGACCAGTTCACCTCCGGCGCCTGGGCCGAGCACACCCCAGCCGTCCGCAGCGAGGCATCCCGCCTGTTGCAGCACGTCGACCGCTACCGCGGCCGGATCGACGTCGCCGATCCCCGCCTGGCCTTCCGCCGCGTCATCCTCGACCGTCTGCCCAACGGCTGGACCGCCGAAGCCGCCAAGATCGCCACGACCTGGCACCCGCCCACGCATCAGAGCCAGTCCGGCTCCACGATCTCCTCGCCCTCGCTCTGAGGCGCCTCGAAGCGGACGAAGAAGTCGTCCAGGGCCTCCGGCGTCACGACCAGCGCGTTCGCGTCCTCCCGCTCGTTGCGCTTCGCCAGCCTGCGCAGCAGCTCGTCGCGTTCCACCGGGAAGTAGAGCAGCCGCCACCGTCCGCCGGCCGACTCCACCAGCTCCTTCATCGCCTCGCGATCCTTACGCGGCCACAGCCCGTGGTCCCACACCACGTCCCGGCCCTCGGCGACCAGCTCGGCCAGCCGCCGGTGCAGCTCGGCGACGACCGGAGCCTCCTTCTCGAAGTAGGTGTTCTCGGGATAGTCGACGCCGTACCGGCCGTGCCGCTGGTGGACCACCTCGTCCACCGAAAGCCGCACAGCACCTTCAGGCTCCAGCTTCCGCTGGGCATAGGTGGTCTTCCCCGAGCCGGTGAGCCCCACCAGCAAGAACACCACCGGAGTGCACTCGGCCACCGCCAACTCCCCTCAACATCACCAGCGTTCTCCGGCCAGTCTGCCACCACCCGCCGACCCCCACCCGGTCCCTTGCCGTCACCACCCGAAGGAGCCGCCCATGCCCTCCTCCGTTCTCGCCCGCGCGCTGCGGGCCTACGTCCGCCACGCCCCCGGAACCGTGGGCAAGGCACGGCTCGTCGGCTGCTTCCTCGACGAGCACCTGCGAACCCATCCCGTCCACACCGCCGTCCGGCTGCGGTCCGGTGACGTGGTCACCGTCACCACCAGCGACGTCATCCAGCGCTACCAGTACCTGTTCGGCGAGTGGGAGCCGAACCTGAGCGCCTTCCTGCGCGACCGTCTCCAGCCCGGGGACACCTTCATCGACGTCGGAGCCCACCGCGGCGCGTTCAGCCTCCTCGCCTCCCGTGCAGTCGGCCCCCATGGCCGCGTCGTGGCCATCGAGCCCTCCCCGCAGTTCCACGACGACCTGAGTGCTGCGGCCACCGCCAACCACCGCACCAACATCCAAACTGTCCGTTCCGCCGCCTCCGACACCCCCGGCACGCTGACCCTCTACCTGGAGGACCCCGCCAACCTCGGCCACACCAGCGCCGTCCAGCCCCGTCATGTCCACGCGGCCTTCGAGGTGCCCACCGCACCTCTGATCGACCTGGTCAGCCAGGCCGAATTCGCCGCCACCCGGATCATCAAGATCGACGTCGAAGGTGCGGAAGCAGCAGCGATCCGAGGACTTCTGCCCGCGCTCCCACACCTCCGCGACGACGCGGAACTCGTTGTGGAAGTCACCCCCAGGCTCCTGGCCAAGCAGGGCGAGAAAGCGGCCGACGTCATCGACAGCCTGCGCGAGCATGGCTACCACGTCTACACGATCAACAACGACTACGACCCGGCTACCTACCCCCGGACCATGCGCCTACCGCAGCCGCCCGTCCGGTGCACCGAAACCCCGAAGGACTTGACCGACCTGGTCTTCTCCCGCACCGACGCCGATCACCTCACGCTCGGGCGCTGAGCTGAACCCGCACTCTCCGTGGGGTGGGGCCAGTCTGAGCCTCCTACCTAGACCGTTCGACATCTTCCGGCACGATGACAAGGAGTGGGCACTGATGAACGCCAGCGTCATGAACAGCCGCAACGCGGTCTGTGTGATCGTCCACGACAGCGCCGCCGACATGGTCGCCGCCGTGCTCTACGCCGCCCGCAACTGGTCTCCGCAGCCCGCCTGGACCCTACCCGGCGGCAAGGCCGAACCGGGCGAAGCCCTGGACGAGGCCGCCGCCCGCGAACTCAAGGAGGAGACCGGCCTGCTCGTCGACCCGGCCGGCCTGGTACTCGTTCACGTCATCCACGTAGAACAGGGCTGGGACCAGGCTGGGCAGTTCGTCCTCTTCGTCTTCGCCACCGACACGTGGACCGGTGAACTGACCAACACCGAGCCGGACAAGCACCTGACGGTCCAGTGGGTCACCGCGAACAGCATGCCCGAGCCCGCGTTCCCGACCACCACACAGGCCCTGGCCGCATACCGGGACGGAGGGCCCGCCTTCTCCCGCCACGGGTGGTCGGTCCCCGCGACTTAAAGAGCGGCCTCAAGGCCGGCTGTGCACGCAGGACCAGTTTCTGTGTGCGCCGGCCAACGGAGAACAATGCCCGTGCAGCGCGTGGTCTCCCGATTCGGGAGACCACGCGCTGCGCTTCTGTTCCCCGAGGGAACACCGGACCAGTTCCTTTAGGGAACACGGGGACGTCCAGTCTGGAAACGCTGACCGTGTCCACTGATTGGACATCGGCGCTGTTCCGATTCGGAACACGCCGCGTGTCCCTTTTCGGGACAAGCCCCGTTTCCCGACCCGGGACGCCGTGCGTGTTCAGAGACTGAGCGCAGCGTGGTTCAGGAACTGAACGGCCCTCGGCGGAGAGGCTCACCCTCGGTCGCTGGGCGGGCGGTGCGGTGGTGACTCGTTCTGGGGTTGGGTGTCAGCGCTTGCGGTGCACGGTGTCGGTGGGCCGCTGGATGGCGGGGGGTGTGGTGGTGAGTGGGGTGCGGGTGGTTGTCGCGTGGCGGGTGCGGGTGGTGGCTGCGCGGGTGCGGGCGGCGGTCTGTTGGGCGGTGGTGTGGCGGAGTCGCCAGGTGAGGACTTCGGCGGGGTGGTCGGCGCTGTCGAGTTCTCGTTGTTCGGCTGCGGCTGTGAGTGCGTGGCGAGGTGGGGTGCCGGCGGATTCGGCTTGGGCGAGGGTGGTGGCGAGGGCGGGCCAGGCCGGGTCGGTGAGGATGCGCTGGGCGTGGGCGGGTACGGCTGCCTGGACGACTGCGGCGAGGCGGCGGATCTCGTCCGGTCCGGGGGTGCGGTCGGTGAGGCGGGCGAGTTCGGGGCGGGCGGTGCGCTGGTAGGCGTTCTGCAGGTGGGCGAGGGCCTGCTGGGCGGCGGCGGCCTGCTGTTCGTGGCCGCGCTGCTGGTGCCAGTGGTCCAAAGCGATCAGCACGTAGACGGCGATGGCCAGTAGGGAGGCCACCGCGGAGCCGTCCTCGCCGCCCACGGCGCGTATCAGTTCTTTGCCTGCCTGTCGTAGGGCGTACGCGCTCTGGTGCTCTGCACGGATCGCTGAGCGGTTCGCACGGCCGAACGCGGCTGCTGCGGCATGTAGTTCTGCTCGCGCTGCCTTCGGGGCGGTGGCGGCGGTGTTGTGGAGCAGTTCGGCGAATGCCGCCGCCTGGGCCTGTACCCGCCGGTCGAACGCTTCCAGGTCCTGCCCGCCTTCTGGGCCGAGGAGGAAGGCGTGGGTGCTGCGCAGTTCGGATTCGGCGCGTCGCCACGCGTCGCTCTTCGTGCCCCGAGCACGGGCGCGGACGGTGGCCGTGACTGCAGTGTCGGTGGGGGCTGGGGCGAAGCGTTCACGCAGGCGGTTGAGGGACAGGTCGGGGGCGAGGCTGGAGCCGGCGTAGTAGACCGGTTCGTTCCTGGCGTCGGTGCCGCCGGGGGCGGCGAGGCTGTAGCCGGTGGTGTCACCGGTCTCGGGGCCGAGCCGTTTCTGGACCTTGATGCCCAGCGCGGTGAGTACCGCGAAGTACTCGTGTTCGTCACGCGCGGCTGCTGCTGCGGCGTAGGCGTGCTCGCGCAGCCACTGCCGGCTGGTCGTCTTGCGGCCCTGACGCTCGGCCTTGGCCACCTCGGCACCGGTGGGCGTCTTGGGTGCGGTGCCGTCACCGGACCTCAGCCGGCGCAGTCCGAGTTCGACTTCGATCTTGCGGCATTCGGCCTGGGCGCGCTGGCCGTCGCGTTTGTTGCGGGGACGGCGGCCGTCCTCGCGGACGCTGGTGGCCATGATGTGGATGTGGTCCTCGGCGTGGCGTACCGCGATCCACCGGCAGCCGGAGTCGTCGCCGTGCGGGGCGATCCCGGTGGCGTGGACGACGCGGCGCGCGACCTCGGCCCATTCGGCGTCGGTGAGGTAGCGGTCGCCGGGGGCTGTGCGGACGGGGCAGTGCCACACGTGCTGCGGCACGTTCTTCCCGGTGCGCTGTCGGCGCAGTTCGACAGGCTGGTCGAGGTAGCGGGCGAGTTCGGTGAGCGCGTCCTGGTGCTCTTCCAGCCGGACGCGGCCGGGATCGGTGATTCCGGGCATGGCGAAGGCGGCGACGATGTGCGGGTCGGTGTGCTCGTCGCGGCGTCCCGGTCCGAAAAGGTAGGAGAGCAGGCCGCGCGTGCGGTCCCCGGTGGAGACATCAGGCACCACGGCGGCCACCACCGTCCACAACCTGCTCCAGCGCGCGACGCGCCAGCCGCGCGGTCTCGTGCAGTTCGTCGAGGACCTGTTCGGCGCGGTCGGGGAGGTCGCCGGTGTGGATCGCGCGGACGATCTGGTTGAGGTTCGTACCGATCCGGTGGAACTCCCGCAGCAGCCTTCCGGACAGGACCATCAGGTCTTGCGTCGCCTGCGGGGAGGGCAGGGCGGGGATGGCGGCGGGGCGCTGGTCGGGCAGGTAGGCGTGGGCGAACGTGAGTGCCGCGTCCATCAGGTAGGCCGAGCGGGAGCGCTTCGCCTCGCGTGCGGCGCGGTCGATGAAGTCGCGCTCCGCCGGTTCCGCCGAGCACGTCAACTGCACGTTCCGTTTGATCCCGGAGCGGGGCCGGTACAGCACGTCGCTCAGCCGCCGCCGGCGCTCGGAGCCGGGAGCGGCGTCGGTGTCGGCAGGGGCGGGGATGTCGTAGGCGGCGATACCGCGGTGCGCGAACGCGTCAGCGGTGACGGTTGGTGCGAAGTGCGCGACAGCGTCGGCAGCGGTGGGCTGGTCTTGGTCCTGGTGGAGGTCGCGCTCGGCCTCCACCTTCCCCTGCTCCGAGCCCCGCTGGGCACGGGCCTGGTCCGCCCCCGCCGGGGCGGGTCCGAGCGCGAAGTCCGCATCGCCCCCGGCGATGTGGACTTCGCCCCAGCTCGCTCCGCTGTTGACGGTGGTGCTCTCCGTCGTGTCGCGACGGTGCGAGGGCGCAGTCTGCGGGAGCTGTGCGGGGTGCGTGCGGCGGCCTTTGCGGGAGAACGGGTTGCGGTTCATGGGCGGTGGGTGCTCCAGTGCTGGATCGGGCGCGCTATCGGCCGGGAGGTGACTGTGTTGCTGAGCGACGGTTCGGCCTAGTCGGACGTCTCGTGTGGTTGTGGGGAAGGAGTGCCGCCCGGAACCGGTCCGGGCAGCGCCGCGCCGCGACGGGTCATCCGATGGGGTGCGGGCGGGCTTCGGTTCCCTGGCGCACCAGTGCCATGGCTTCGGCGAGCCGATCGGTGCCGGCGCCGAGTCCGGCGTCGGTGACGGCCTTGCGGGCGCTGTCGCGGGTCAGTCCGGAATTCCCCGGGTGAGCGGTGCTGATGATGCTGGCCAGCTCGGCGATGGAGGCGATCGCGGGGCGTCCCCCAGGGCTCGTCTCCGGAGCCTGTCCGGAACTCTCGTGAGGGTTCGGGCCTGCGGGTTCACGCTCCTCTTCGGGCCCGTCGACGGTGCTGTCAGGAACGCTGTCGCGGCCTTGCCCGGAGCCGGAGCCGGGTGCGTCCGTCGAGGGCGAGGGCTCGGTTTCGGCGGCCCGGGTGGCGGTAGTCGGCTGCTGGGGCGGTGCCGTAGCGGGCCGGACTGCGACGGCGGTGTACGGAACTTCGGCGGCCAGCGTGCCCAGGGCTTGCGTACCGTCCTGAACTTCGGAAGGAGTTGCGGTCACCGGCGTCCGGGCGGCGGTGATCCCGCCGTAGCGGGTGATCAGAATGTGCAGGTGGGTCGCTCCGGCCAGGGCGAGCGGTGCGATGGCAGACAGCACGGTGACGGTGCCGTCGCCCAGGTGGAGTGTGACCGCGCCGGGCCGGTTCAGGTCGAGAGCGTGAAGCCCGTTGGCCCAGATGCTGGCGGCGGTCGCCGTGATGAACAGCGTCCACGCGTACAGCCGTGCGGGCATCGGCGCTTCGCGCAGGACGAGCAGGGCGCGGACGCCGTAGGCGATGAACCCGTCGATCACCACGGGGAAGAGGTAGGTCAGTTGGTGGCGGACGTGGACGGCGGTGGCCATCTGCCGCAGCGCGTCGTAGGAGAGCGCGCATCCGGCGATGCCGAGCAGGACGATGGCGAACCGGTCCCACCAGGTGGCGCGGTGGCGGCTGGTGGGCGTGGCAGGTATGGCGGTGTCGGGCATGGGTGTGGCCCCCTCGGGGTGCGGTTCTGGGTGGGGGTGAGTGGTGATCCGTCTTGGCCGTCTTGCCGTTGACGGTGCAGGTCAGGGGCGGGACGGCAGGCGTGCGGCACGGTGTCTCAGCGCCGTCCGGGACGCGTCCTGCCGTACGGCGTCGGCTCGGCGGCCGTGGTCGCACTAGTTGGCTCGACAGGAGTGCCGGTGCCGTCGGCTCGGGGCCCGGGACGGATGCCTATCCGTCTTGGGACACTGTGCCGTCTTGCCCGGATCGGCTTTGACCTGCGCTTATACGGCTGGGACGGCAGGGACGGCACGAGACGGATATGGACCGTGGCTGTCCTTCGGCGGCGTCCGTGCCCGTAGCGGGGTGACCGGCGCGGGTGCCGCCGTCGAGCGGTCGGCGGCGGCACCCACGCGGGTCAGTCGGTCCGCGCGTCTCTGGCGTCGTCAGGGCCGGTCTCGGGGTGGACGGACGGGCAGTAGCGCTTCCAGGCGTCGGCGAACTTCGCGCGGGTGTAGCCCTTGAGCTGGGTGCCGTCGGGCATGCGGACGTTGCCGGAGCGGATGCCGTACTCGCGCAGCAGCCCGGAGAGGGCGCGCGGGTTGAGCCCGCCGCGCCCGGCCTCAGCCCAGGGGGCTTCGGGGTCGGAGTTGAGGCGGTAGAGCAGGGCGTCGGTGGAGACGCTCTCGGGGTCGCCAGCGGAGGCGAAGGCGCGGCGGATGTCGGCGAGGATGCGGGCATTGGAGGGGTTGTCCTCCTCGGCCTGGACCTCGGCGGTGACCATCTGCGTGCATGCGGTGCGGGCGCGCTCGGGCCAGGTGCCGCCTGCGAGGTCGGCGACGATCACCAGAGGCTCCCAGGTGTCGGCCGCCCGGTCCTCGACGGGCATCCCCGGCTCCAGATGGAGGGCCTGCTGGCTCACCGAGGCGGCCCAGCGCGCGAGACGGGCCCGCAGTTCGTGCAGGCTGGGACTGTCGCGGCGGGTCCGGTACGGGCTCACCCGCTCGCCCTCTGCGCGGCGGCGCATCCGGATCACGACGGACCGGTCCATGATCGTGTCGGGCAGATCGCCGATACCGGCGAGCGCCGCCATGGCGAAGGTCGCGAAGGAGTGGGGTGTGTGCTCCTTGCCGACCACTCGCAGTACCGGTCGGCCGCGCTGATGCCCGGCGTTGAGCAGACCGCGCATCTCCTCGTTCTTCTCGGCGACCTTGGGGCTGCCGAAGATGGTGTCGGCTTCGTCCACGAGGAGGGTCGGCGGCTCGTCTGAGATCGAGCGGAAGATGGCCGCTGCCGTGGAGTTCACGGTGATGACGGGCTTGTGGACCGTCTCGGTGAGCAGGTCGAGCAGGCGGGACTTCCCGCACCGCTTCGCCGGGCCGACCACAGCCAGACGTGGGGCGTGCTGCCACACCTGCTGGAGGTGAGTGGCCGCGATCCACAGCACGGTTGCGTCCAGTGCCTGCTCGCACGGGAGGACCACGAAGCGGGCGAGGGCGGTGCGCAGCTCGTCCAGCAGCGCGGCGCCGTCCGGCTGCCCACGGTCCGGTGACGGGGTGCCGGTCGGAAGGGATGCCGCAGGGGCGGCGGGGGCGGTACTCTCGTTCACGGAGATCCTCACTCGGCGGCTCCGGGGGGCAACCCGGTCCGCCGTGGTCGACTGTCCTGGGATGGGCGGTGGCGAGGTTTCCTGCAGCCCCCGGTGTTCGTAGCGCCGGGGGTTTTCGCGTTCCTCGGGGCACCTAGGTGTTTCAACCTCGGTGCGGTTCGCTAGTAGATGCCCTCATGGCATAAGTGTGCACGAGCGCCCGCCCGTAGTCAACCTTCCAGTGAATCGATAATCCAACCCCTACGGGAATGCTCGCTGCTCAAGTCCATAGTGACGCGTGCCACATGCGGGGTTAATCTCTTGCGGGTTGGGGTATCCATGCTGGTAGGTTTTAAGGGTGGAGGTGTGGCGCCCTCCGTCGACCGAGAAAGAGGAGGGAGGTGAAAGAAGTGGAAGATGCCAAGCCGCAGCGCTGGGCTCCGCCCGAAGGGGAAGCCCTGGTGGCGCACAACCTGAAGGTCCTACGCATGACGGCCCGCCTGTCCCAGGAGGACATGGCGGAGCGCATGCGCCGCCTGGGCTTCAAGATGCACCAGACCCAGATCGCCAAGATCGAGAACGGTGGTCGGAGCATCAGCCTCAACGAGGCCCTGGGCTTCGCCAAGGCTCTCGGCGTCCCTGCTGATCACTTCCTGCTCGAAGCCGTCGCGGGCCTCGACGATCCTCACTGGGAGCTGCAGGAAGCGGCCTTCGACATTCAGAAGGCCGAACAGGAGCACCGGGTCGCCCAAGATCTCGCCGTTGCCGCGAAGAACAGACTTGAGGCGGCCGAGGCCCGGTACGACGAGATCGCCGACCGCCTCGGCATCGAGCCAGACCCGGGGAGCCTCTCGTTCTATCCGGCTCCGAACTCGCCCGGCGATCCGCTCCGCAGCGGTTCCGCCGACGACGAGTAACCGCTCGGCGGATATCTCCTCAGGCGCCTGAATGGGCTCTTCGAAGCCCATCCACCGCCATCCCTCGGTGCTACGAACACCGGGGTTCACCAGCGCGGACACCGATCCAAGCCCACCGCCCATCCCGGACAGTCCAGCGGTCACGTTGCCCCGTGACCACCGAAAGGCGATCCCGCATGCCCACCACCCTGCCCCCGCTCACCCGCATCGCCGACGCCCTCGGCGTCCCCGAGCAGCGGCTCCGCACTCTGGTGCTGGAACACACGGCACCCACCCCTGACGCGACCCTCGCCGCGCTCACCGTCGAGGAGGCCGCCCGCCGCCTCGGCGTCGGCCGCACCACCATGTACGCGCTCATCGCCTCCGGCGAGGTCCAGTCCGTCCGCATCGGCCGCCTGCGCCGAGTGTCTGCCGATGCCCTGGCCGTCTACCTCGCCGACTGCTCCCAGGCTCCCGCCCCGACCGTCGCCCTCGCGGCCTGAAGGGGGCGGACATGGCCAACTCCCGCCAGCCCAACGGCGCCTCCTCGATCTTCCTCGGCAGGGACGGCAAGTGGCACGGCTACGTGACCGTCGGCGTCAAGGACGACGGCAAACCCGACCGGCGCCACGTCAAGCGCAAGACCCGTGCCGACGCCACCAAGGCGGTCCGCGAACTGGAACGCAAGCGCGACTCCGGCACCGTCGGCAAGGCCGGGCAGACCTGGACCGTCACGACCTGGCTGACCCACTGGGTCGAGAACATCGCCGCACCACACGTGGGCGAGAACACCATCGACGGCTACCGCGTCGCCGTCTACCACCACCTCATCCCCGGCCTCGGCGCACACCGCCTCCCCAAGCTGGAGCCCGAGCACCTGGAGCGCTTCTACGCCAAGATGCAGAAGGCCGGCAGCGCCGCCGGTACCGCGCACCAGGTCCACCGCACCGTGCGCACGGCCCTCAACGAGGCGGTGCGCCGAGGTCACCTCACCGTCAACCCCGCCTCCGTCGCCAAGGCGCCACGCCTGGAGGAGGAAGAGGTCGAGCCCTACACGGTTGAGGAGGTGCAGAAGCTCCTCGACCTGGCCAACAAGAGCCGACACCCCGCGCGCTGGGTCATATCCCTGGCACTCGGACTGCGTCAGGGCGAGGTCCTCGGGCTCAAGTGGACGGACGTCGACTTCGAGCTGCGGGTCATGACGGTCCAGCGCAATCGACTGCGACCTCGGTACGAGCACGGCTGCGGCAACCGCTGCGGGCGCAAGCCCGGCTACTGCCCCCAGAAGGTCAACATCCGACGCGAGACCAAGGACACCAAGTCCCGCGCCGGACGTCGGCCCATCGGCATCCCCGAACCGCTGGTGCGGCTGCTGCTCCAGCACCGGCGAGAGCAGGAGCGGGACCGCCGACTGGCCGGCGACCTCTGGACGGAGAAGGGGTACGTCTTCGCCTCCCCGACCGGCGAGCCCCTCAACCCGAACACCGACCACCACGAGTGGAAGGACCTCCTGAAGGCGGCGGGTCTGCGCACAGGCCGTCTCCACGACGCCCGTCACACGGCGGCGACCGTGCTGCTGATTCTCGGTGTTCCGGACACGGTCGTTGACGCGATCATGGGCTGGGAACCCGGCAAGTCCGCCCGGATGCGCCGCCGCTACCAGCACCTCACCAACCGGGTGCTCACGGACACGGCCGACAAGATCAGCGGCCTGCTCTGGCCGCTGCCCGAGGTACCGCCCGTCGTCTGAGCGCCGCACACTTCACCAGCGGGGCTGTCGGCTCGAATGCGTCTGCATTCGGGCCGACTTGGGTCGGCTCCCTACGAGTCCTCCTTCTAGGTGGGAGGCTATTCGGGGCTGCCTTCGTCTGTAGTGGTCTCGTCGTCAATCAGCCCGTAGGGGGGTCGGTCCTCGTTGCGGCTGTACCGGACCACGACGTTCTCTTCCACGAGCATGGGCGGACTGTTGTCGACGATGATCACCTGGGCACCGGCCCCCTGTTCAGCCAGCCAGCTGCTCAGGTGGCGGTAGAAGTCGTCGATGGCGATCGCGTCTGCGATTACCGCATCCCGGGTGGCGCCGTGGCCCAGGTTCTTCTGTGGGCTGTCGATCATGAGGAAGCCGGGGTGGGCTGCCGATGTTTCGACGGCGACCTCGAAGACGGCCAGCTGCCAGGCCAGGGTCAGGAGTGTTCGGGCGCCGGATGATGCCTCGCGGTAGGAGTCGCCGCGTACGTTAGGAACCAGGTTCGTGTCGATCATCGGCTGGCTGAGTTTCGGGTAGCGCCACTGCCGCAGGAGGTCGCTGTACCGGCCGCTGATTCGGCCGACCATCAGGTCCCGGTCCTGTGCGGCATCTCCCAGCCGGTCGCGTTCCTCCCGCAGACGTTCGATCTGTGCCTCATGCCGCTCCACGAGCGCGGCGCGCTTCTCCAGGCCAGCCTGAAGCTTCGTCGCGTTCTCGGCGTGCTGTAGATGACGGAGGACTTCCTCGCGCCGGCGCTGGAGGTTGTCGCGAGCGGCGAGGAACGGGGTGACGGTGGGCGAAGTGGCCTCGTCGACCGCGGCCGCGGCACGTTCTTCGTCGATGGAGGCGTCTTCTGCCTGGAGCTTCAACGTGGCGAGCGAGCTGTCCAGGCCCTCGATGTAGGCAGTGATCTCCTTCAAACGGGCCTTGGTGGCCCTGACCTCGGCTGCGACGTCCAGCCGCCCTTCATCCGACGAGTGCTCAGCTGTGGCGGTGCCGAGCGTCAGGTGACCGTCGCCGTGGGGCAGCTCGTGGCTGCAAAGACTGCACGAGCCGTTTTCCACCGACGGGGGAGCGGGCAGTCGGTTCAGGCACGCCGGGCAGTTGGTGACGCTGAGGGGGTCGAACAGGCGCTGCGCTTCGGCCAGCATATTGAGCTTGACGAGGTCGTCCGCGTACTGCGCCCGCAGCGGCATCATCCGGGTGAGTTGCGTCTCGCAGTCACGTACCACGCCGGCGGCTTGCCGGGCGCGCTGGGCAGCTTGCT
Source organism: Streptomyces sp. SUK 48 (assembly GCF_009650765.1). Taxonomy (NCBI): domain Bacteria; kingdom Bacillati; phylum Actinomycetota; class Actinomycetes; order Kitasatosporales; family Streptomycetaceae; genus Streptomyces; species Streptomyces sp. SUK 48. Next base: position 4,395,010 of record NZ_CP045740.1, read on the forward strand.
GGTGCTCGCGGCGCAGACGCCCGGCGAAGGCGGTGCCGGCTTGCGCTGCCTCGTCGAGGACCCGTAGTTGCTCGGTCAGCTCCCGCAGCTCGCCTTCGTATTGCTCAGCGATCAGCGCGCCGACCGTGGGAACGTCCTGCTCGTCGACGAACGCCCGTGCCGCGGCGAGTTCGGAGCGTGCCTGGGTGAGTCGGGCACCCAGTTCTTTGATGCGTTGCCCAAGCTCGACGGCGCGGTCGTCGTGAACGCCGAAGACGACGTCGACCACCTGCTTCAGCTTGTGCTTCTTCATGTACTCGTTCTCGAACAGGAAGTTCTTGGAGGCGACGCGCTCGTTGGGCAGAAACGCGAGGTTCATGAGGTCGCGGATGCTCAGGGGGTCGGTCCGGGACTCACGACTGGAGGGGGCCTCCCGCAGCTGGACGCCTTCGAGCTTGCAATGCCCCAGCAGCAGAGCGGAGAGGCTCTCGGGTGCTCCCGCCGGCTCGATGGTCCTGCTCTCAGGCTTGGAGAGCGGCGGGCTGTCCAGCGTCCCCCGGCGTACGTAGGCGACCTTCGACGGTTCCCCGACGGGCCGCTCGATGACGTGCGGTTCGCCGGACAGCTCGACTTCCAGAAGGCAGGAACGGACCTTCCGCAGCACCTCAGGATGCCGTGGATGACGCTTCCCGCCGAGGCCGTAGGCGATGAACTCCAACACCGCGGTCTTGCCCGAGCTGAATGCCCCGGCTACCACGGACAGGTCCCGCACCCGCTGGTCCTGCGTGAAATCGACGTCATAGTTCCGGCTGACGCCAGCAAGGCGCAGGCGCCGGATCCGGATGCCAGGCAGAGGCTGCATGGTGGTCATCCCTCCCAGGGCATGTCAGGTGCCTGCGGTCCCGGACCCAGCACGCTGAGGAGCGCGGCACCGGGACCGCCCTCGCCATCCGGCCTCAGCCACCGTGCGGTCTGTTCCCGCAGCGCCTTGTCGCTGAGCTTGCGGAGGCTACGCACGACGATGGACGCCGCAGTGGTGAACGACGCGGCGTAGGTGGCGGTGAAGCGAGCCCCGAGTTCCCGACCGCGGTTGCTGATCGAATAGGCGAAGGCGCCGTTGCGGTTGTGAACCTCGCAACACCCGTAAGCCACGAGCAGCCCGAGATCGTGCTGGATGCGCTCGCGTCGACTGGTGAAGCGCTGCGAGGAGGACGCGTACGAGAGCACCTGCGGATCGAACCCGGCCAGCCTGAGCATATTGCCCTCCCGGCCGTCGGAATTGACGACTAGGAAGGGATTCGCAGACAGGAAGTCGTAATAGCCGATGCGCTCCAGGCTCGCCCCCTTCGCGTCCTGTCCGGCGACAGCGTCGAGAAGAAGCAGCAGCTGCGCCAGCCGGAAGGTCACCTCGTCCTCCGGCATCATCACCGGCCGGTGTGCTTCCACAGCGAACTCCTCGTAGGTCTGACAGGACAGGTGACGGCGGTCAGCCGTCGGGGTGCTCGGCGGCGATCTGCCGCCAGTGTTTGACCCAGCCCGCCTTGCGGTTGTCCACGAGCCGGTGGACCAGCCCCCAGCTGTGCACCAGCTCCAGGCGGAGCGACTTCGGCAATTTGTCGTGCTCGTTGCGTACATCCCGCCAGACACGGGTGTGGAGAACTCGAAGCGCGTCCTCAGCCGCGCATTCATTGAACTGCATCTCCCATAGCCCGTGGAGCGTCGCATCGGCAGAACTGAGCGCCGCCACCTCAGCCGGAACATCCTTGTGCGCGATCTCGCGAGCCACCAGATCGGCATTGAAGAACTGCCTCTTGGCCGAGTCCAGCTCCACGTGGCCGGCCTCTGTCATCTGCCGAATGAACAAGGCGGAGCCAAGGGCAGCTGCCTTGTCGTCCTCGACCTCGAGTACCAGCCGAAGCTGCTCCACGGGGGCCGGGGCGGAGGCGGCCTGAGCGTACGTCTCGTAGAAGCCGCGACGCACGTCGTCGCCTTCGGGGCTAAGAAGCTTCTTCCGGAGGGCGGTCTCGTCCCAGAGCTGGATGACGAGGCCGAGTTCCTTCTCCCTCGCCTTCGTCCACGTGTCCCACCATGCCGTCATGGGGCCGTCCATGCTGGAAGGGATGCACAGAATCCAGCTGGCGATGGTGTGGCCGTTCTTGACGGCTGCCTTCAGCACGTTGTCGAGCGAGTCTGTGACCTGCTGTACGTGCTTCTTGGTGGTGACCGGCATGAAGTACTTGGACTGCCACACTGTGATCGCTCCGCCGAGGTTTCCGGCGAAGGCGTCGATACCCCAGTCGCCCGGGTTCGCAGCGACGGACCGTACGTTTGGGGTCGTTGCGGCGGCAAGCTGAGCGATCATCGTTTCGAAGTCGTCGCGGGCTCCGCCGAGGCTTCCCCCGCGGACTGCGTGCACGTCGAAGCTGATTGGCTGGACACCCGTCGGCACGGCTATCGAGTCAGGCACAGCCCACCCCCCTGCGCCGGTGGCTGCACACAGGATGTTCCCCGTGCGTCACACGCCGTATCGGTGGAGCCTATCCAACGGCCACTCGTCTGATCAAGAAGCGGAACGCCCCGGCATCTCAAGTACGGTCCCCTGCGCAGCACGGCAATCGCGCGAAACCTGCGGGCCACGGTTCAGGCGTGCAGGTCGTCTTGGCGAGAGGGCTGCAGCCCTCTCCCGCAGGGGGCCGTCGCGGCCTGATCGCGGCAACTGCAACCCAAACTGCAACCCTCAACGTCGAAGGGCCCCACTGCGAGCAGTGGGGCCCTTCGACATCGTGCCCGGTGAGGCACTGGCGGAGGATACGAGATTCGAACTCGTGAGGGGTTGCCCCCAACACGCTTTCCAAGCGTGCGCCCTAGGCCACTAGGCGAATCCTCCGGTCGGAACATTACATGACCGAGGAGGGTGCTCGCGAACTCGTTCCCGCCGGCCCGGATCGGGTACTCTCTGCGTAGCCCCTCACGCGGCGCTATCTGACTGAACTCCCCCAGGGCCGGAAGGCAGCAAGGGTAGGTCGGCTCTGGCGGGTGCGTGGGGGGCGTCTGCGTTGGCGGGGGCTTCGACGGGACCGGTTGTCAGCGGTCGCCTATAACCTCGTAAGCGTGTCGTCTCTCGCGCTGTACCGCCGCTACCGTCCCGAGACCTTTGCCGAGGTCATCGGGCAGGAGCATGTCACCGACCCGTTGCAGCAGGCGCTGCGCAACAACCGGGTCAATCACGCGTACCTGTTCAGCGGGCCGCGTGGCTGCGGGAAGACCACCAGCGCGCGCATCCTCGCCCGCTGCCTCAACTGCGAGCAGGGCCCCACGCCCACCCCGTGCGGCACGTGCCAGTCCTGCCAGGACCTCGCGCGCAACGGACCGGGCTCGATCGACGTCATCGAGATCGACGCCGCCTCCCACGGTGGCGTGGACGACGCCCGAGAACTGCGCGAGAAGGCGTTCTTCGGCCCGGCGGGCAGCCGGTACAAGATCTACATCATCGACGAGGCCCACATGGTCACGTCGGCCGGCTTCAACGCCCTGCTGAAGGTCGTCGAGGAGCCGCCCGAGCACCTCAAGTTCATCTTCGCCACGACCGAGCCCGAGAAGGTCATCGGCACCATCCGCTCGCGGACCCACCACTACCCGTTCCGGCTGGTGCCGCCCGGCACCCTGCGGGACTACCTCGGCGAGGTGTGCCAGAAGGAGGACATCCCCGTCGACGACGGTGTGCTCCCCCTCGTCGTGCGCGCGGGCGCCGGATCCGTCCGTGACTCCATGTCCGTCATGGACCAGCTCCTCGCCGGCGCGGGCGCGGACGGTGTGACGTACGCCATGGCCACCGCCCTCCTCGGCTACACCGACGGCTCCCTCCTCGACTCCGTGGTCGAGGCATTCGCCACCGGTGACGGCGCGGCCGCCTTCGAGGTCGTCGACCACATCATCGAGGGCGGCAACGACCCCCGCCGCTTCGTCGCCGACCTGCTCGAACGCCTCCGTGACCTGGTGATCCTCGCCGCCGTGCCGGACGCCGTCGACAAGGGGCTCATCGACGCCCCCGCCGACGTCCTGGAGCGCATGCAGGCCCAGGCGTCCACCTTCGGCGCGGCCGAGCTGAGCCGCGCCGCCGACCTCGTCAACGAGGGGCTCACGGAGATGCGCGGCGCCACCTCGCCCCGCCTCCAGCTCGAACTCATCTGCGCCCGCGTCCTGCTCCCCGCCGCGTACGGCGACGAGCGCTCCCTCATGGCCCGCCTCGACCGCATCGAGCGCGGCGTCAACTTCAGCGCGGGCGCCGGCGCCCCCGCCATGGGCTACGTCCCCGGCCCCGAGGCCCACGGCGGCGCCCCGGCCGCGATGGTCCCGCCCGGCGGCGGCCCGGCGGCGGCGCGGGCGGCGGTGCGGGGGGTGCCGGGGGGAGCGGTTCCCGGGTCCGGCCCGGGTGCCGGTGGTGCGTCCGGCGCGTCCGACTTCGGTGGTGCGGCTCCGGCTGCCCCCACGCCCGCCCCCGCTGCCGCGCCCGCGCCTGCTCCCGCCCCCGAGCCCGCCGCTCCGGTGGCGCCCGCTCCCGCGTCGGCCCTGGCTCCCGCTCCCGCCGAGCAGCCGGCCCCGGCCGCGCAGGCTCCCGCCTCCGCCGCGCCCGGCGCGTGGCCCACGGCCGCTCCCGCCGGTGGCGGACGGCGCCCCGGTGGCTGGCCCACGGCCGCGGCTCCCGGCGCTCCGCAGCAGCAGGCTCCCCCGGCCGCCCCCCAGCCGTCGGCCCAGCAGGCCCCCGCCGCCGTGCCCTCGGCCCCCCAGCCTCCCGCGGCCGCCCCCGCCGGCGGTCTCGACCCCCGCATGCTCTGGCCGAACATCCTGGAGGCCGTCAAGAACCGCCGGCGCTTCACCTGGATCCTGCTCAGCCAGAACGCCCAGGTCACCGGCTTCGACGGCACCACCCTCCAGCTCGGCTTCGTGAACGCCGGGGCGCGTGACAACTTCGCGAGCAGCGGCAGCGAGGACGTGCTGCGAGCCGCGCTGGCCGAGCAGTTCAACGTGCAGTGGAAGATCGAGTCGCTGATCGACCCGTCCGGCGGCGGCTCCGCGCCCCCGGCTCCGGGCGGCGGCTCCTCCGGCTTCGGCGGCGGCTCGGGTGCCCCCGGCGGCGGTTACGGCGGTGGCGGCGCGCCCGCCGGCAGCGGCTACGGCTCCACGCCCGCGCCCCGCCCGAGCGGCCCCTCCCAGTCCGCCCCGCAGCCCTCCGGCCCCGCGTCGGGCGGCCCGACCCCGCCCGCGTCCGGCCCGGCCACGCCCCGCCCGGCCGCTCCCGAGCCGCCCCCTGTCTCCATCGAGGACGACATCCCCGAGGACGACGATCCCGACCTGGACGAGTCCGCCCTCTCCGGCCACGACCTGATCATGCGCGAACTGGGCGCCACGGTGGTGGAGGAATTCACCAACGAGTGAGGAACGAAGGGACCGAGGCCCCCGGCAACTTGCATCCGACGCCCTCGGCAACCCCCTGAGGGACGCGAGGGACTGCGCGATCAGCCACGACGGCCCCGCGCCCGACGACGGCCCGCACGCCCCCGCCCGCAATCAGGCAGCACCGAGAATCCGAGGCCCCCGGCGACCCCCGAGGGGCGCGGGGAACTGCGCACCTGCCCCCACGGTCCCGCACTCGTACGACGGCCCTGAGCCACCCGTGACCGCCGCCCCATGCCCCTTGCAGCCGATGCCCTCGGCAACCCCCTGAGGGGCGCGGGGAACTGCGCGATCAGCCATCACGGACCCGCACCCGTGTCCGCACTCGCACCCGCGCCGGAACACGGACGGTCCACCCCCGCCCGCGCCCACCCCGGCCCCCTTGTAGGAACGTACGGCTTCCCCGCCCCCCGGACTTCGGCGGCCTTGCCATTAGGCTGACCCCGTGAACGTCCTCGTCATCGGCAGCGGCGCCCGCGAACACGCCCTGTGCCGCTCCCTGTCCCTCGATCCCGACGTCACCGCGCTGCACTGCGCCCCCGGCAACGCCGGCATCGCCGAGGTCGCCGAGCTGCACCAGGTCGACGCGCTCGACGGTGCCGCGGTGACCGCGCTGGCGCAGCGGCTCGGTGCCGAGCTGGTCGTCGTCGGCCCGGAGGCGCCCCTGGTCGCCGGTGTCGCCGACGCCGTGCGCGCCGCGGGCATCCCGGTGTTCGGCCCGTCCGGCGAGGCCGCCCGGCTGGAGGGGTCCAAGGCGTTCGCCAAGGACGTCATGGCCTCGGCCGGGGTGCCGACCGCCCGCTCGTACGTCTGCGCCACCGCCGACGAGGTCGCCGAGGCCCTCGACGCCTTCGGTGCCCCCTACGTCGTCAAGGACGACGGACTCGCCGCCGGCAAGGGCGTCGTCGTCACCTCCGACCTGGCCGCCGCCCAGGCGCACGCCGCCGCCTGCGAGCGCGTCGTGATCGAGGAGTTCCTCGACGGCCCCGAGGTGTCCCTGTTCGCGGTGACCGACGGCGAGACCGTCGTACCGCTCCAGCCCGCCCAGGACTTCAAGCGCGCCCTGGACGGCGACGAGGGCCCCAACACCGGTGGCATGGGCGCCTATTCGCCGCTGCCGTGGGCCGATCCGAAGCTGGTCGACGAGGTGCTGCACTCGGTGCTCCAGCCGACGGTGGACGAACTGCGCCGCCGCGGCGCCCCGTTCTCCGGGCTGCTCTACGCCGGTCTGGCGATCACCGGCCGGGGCGTGCGGGTCATCGAGTTCAACGCCCGCTTCGGCGACCCCGAGACCCAGGTCGTGCTGGCCCGGCTGCGGACCCCGCTGGCCGGGCTGCTGATGGCCGCCGCCACCGGCAACCTCGCCGACCTGCCGCCGCTGCGCTGGAGCGAGGACGCGGCCGTCACCGTCGTCGTCGCCTCGCACAACTACCCCGGCACCCCGCGCACCGGCGACCCGATCACCGGTCTGGCCGAGGTGGCCGCCGAGGACGCCCCGGACGCCTATGTGCTGCACGCGGGCACCCGGCAGGACGGCGACGCGGTCGTCAGCGCGGGCGGCCGCGTGCTGTCGGTCACCGCCACCGGCGAGGACCTGACCGAGGCGCGCGAGCGGGCGTACCGGGCGGTGGGCCGGATCGGGCTCGACGGCGGGCAGCACCGTACGGACATCGCGGCGAAGGCGGCCGCCGACGCGCGCTGAGCGCCCTCCCGACGCCTCCCGGCTCCCGTTTCACCCCCCCAGGCCCCGGATCCGCAATCCGGGGCCTGATCTTTGCTGTCTGTCACCCAGCTCTGACCAAAGCCATTCCATCGAGTGAGCAATCGCCCATACGGCTGACGTGGGCCGGGGCCGCAACTAGGGTGCCGCGCAGGCGTTCCGGCGCTTGGCACACCGGCATTGCGCACGCGGCTCATCGGCACTGCGCACTTGGCCCACCGGCATTGCGTTGTCAGTGACGGGTGCCACAGTGGGGGAGTGAGCAGCACCAGGACAGGGCGGCATCGGCAGGGGAGGGGGTGAGCGGCAGGTGACCGGAATCGGTGTGGAAGCGGGCGCGCAGGCCGCGCGTTCCCGGGCCCTCGCGGTGTTGCGGGTCCGGGGCCGGGCCCTGGGCGTGGCCGTGCTGCCCGCGGCGGCCGAGGTGATCCTGCTGGCCGGCGCGGCCACGGGCCACCTGGTCGGCCCCGGCTGGGACGCCGCCCGCTGGGCCGTGGGCGCCCTCGCGGTCCTCGTCCTGCTGGCCACCGCCGGCATCGCCCTGGTCGTCGCCCGGGCCCGCCCCGCCATGACGCCCACGGTGCCGGTCGCCGAGGAGTCCGCCCCCGACCTGTACCGGATGGTGCGCGACCTCGCCGAGCGGCTGGAGGTCCCGGCGCCCTCCGCCATAGCCCTCACCCCGGACTGCGACAGCTGGCTGGAGGACCGTACACACGCGGCGCACGGCCCGCCCGCCCGGCCCGGTCCCGGCGAGGCGGACATACCGGGCGAGGGGCGCCGCCCCCGCCGGGCCCCCGTCGCGCCGGTCCTCGTCATCGGCTCCCCGTTCCTGTGGTGGATGCGGGTCGGCGAGCTGCGCGCCGTCATCGCCCCGGTCGTCGCCGGTACGGGCCCCTCGGCACAGCCCGACATAGCCGCCGCCCGGCGCTTCGTGCGCGGCCTGGACGCCACCCTGGCCGTGGCCGCCACGCCGCGGCGGGGCCCGCTGGCCCGCGGGGCGTGCGCGCTTCTCGGCCGGGTGGCCCGGCTGCTGCTTGGCGCCTGCCGCGAGCACGCCGCGCAGATGGAGCGCGGGGTCGCCGCGGCGGCCGCCGAGCGGGCGCAGACGGTGGACTACGGGCTGCGGATCGTCGCCCAGGAGCAGGTCGGGCTCGCGTACGCGGGCTGGGACCGGCTGCTGACCCGGGTGGCGCTGCCCGCCTGGCGGATGGGCCGCTGGCCCTCCCGCCTCGACGCGGGCGTGGTGGCCGCGCTCACCGAGCTGTCCCGGCGCGACCGGCTGGCCGAGGGCTTCACCTCCCGCCTCGGCGAGCGGCCCGCCTGCGATCTGCTGGAGGAGCCCGGCAGCGTGGACGAGGCCACCTCGCTGCTCGCCGCGCGCCTCTTCCACGGCGGCCCGGCCGGACCCCGCGCCGACTGGGCGCCGGTGGACTGGCAGTCGTACCCGGAGGAGGTCGTGGACCGCACCTGGCGCGCCGACGCGGCCCGGCTGCACCGCGTCCTGGACTCCCTCGGCACCCGCCCGGCCCGGCACACCGGAGCCCCCACCCTGGCCCGGATCCTCGACCACCTCACCGAGCCCACGGACCCGGACCCCGTTCCCGGGCCCGCGGACCCCGCGGACGATGCCACCGGGCACAACGAGCGCGAGGCCACCGGCGACCCCGGCGGACCGGCGCGGACCGCGCCCGGCACCGCCCTCGTCCCCGCGCACACCGGCGCGGACGCCTTCCCGGACCACCCGGCGACCGCCGAGGACCGCGGGGCCGACGAGCACGACGAGCACGACGAAGACGGCGAGGACGAGGACCCCGGCACCGAACGCAGCGCCCTCCTCGCCGCCGGCCTCAGCGCCGAGGTGGCCCGGGAGGAGAACGCCGTACCGCGCGGCGCCACCGCCGCCGGACAGAGCCCGCCCTGCACCCTGTGGGACGGCGGCGCGCTGCCGCTGGTCCCCCTCCAGCCCCCGCGTACCGCCCGCGAACTGCTGACCGATCACGTCACGGCGATGGTGTGCTGCGCCGCCGTGGACACCGCGGGCGCGGTCCCGGCCCTGGACTGGCTGGACGGCCCGTCCCTGCTGCTGCACGGCGAGCGCGCGGCCGACCTGACGCCCCGGGTGCTGAGCCTGATCGAGGAGGGCGACCCGGGCCCGCTGCGCGACTGGCTGGCCGCCGCGGGGATACGCCCCGAGAAGCCGATACGCCTCGTCTGACCGCCGGGGCACCTCGCCCAACGGGAGCCTCCGCTTCCACTTCAGGTCAATTCGCAACGAATAGTGACCGAGCCCGTGCGTTATGTGATGTGCTGGAACACATCACGCACCTGGCAAAGGCATGCGACATACGACAGCAGGGCCGAGCACCGCGAGCACCGCCCGCCTACAGGCTTCGGGGGGCTCGGGGAGGGGAGCGACCATGGCCTCGGACCACATCCGCCGCTGGGAGTCCGGAGCGATCGCGCACGCCGTCACCGATCCCTTCGGCCTGGGCCCGGTGCCCTGGCTGCGCGGCAGCGAGACCTACTTCGACGACACCGGCCACGTGGTGCCCTGGTACGTCGACGCCGTGCCGCAGCAGCACACCCGGGGCGACACGCGCATCCCCGCGCCGCGCACCTCCCCCGGCGGCCCCCGCTCGGCCGACGACGTGCACCGCCAGATCAAGGGCTTCACCGCCACCGGCGCGGTCGCGCCCGGCGAGGCGATCGACTTCCATGTCACGGTCGACCCGCCGCAGGAGTTCTCCGTCGACATCTACCGGATCGGCCACTACGCGGGCGACGGCGCCGCCAAGATCACCACCAGCCCCCGGCTGTCCGGCATCGTGCAGTCCCCGCCGCTGACCGCCGACCGCACCGTCTCCTGCCACCACTGGTGGCTGTCCTGGCGCCTCCAGGTGCCCTCGCACTGGAGCGTCGGCGCCTATGTGGCCGTGCTGACCACCGCCGACGGCTACCGCTCCCATGTGCCGTTCACGGTCCGCGACGACCGCCCGGCCGATCTGCTCCTGCTGCTGCCCGACGTGACGTGGCAGGCGTACAACCTGTACCCGGAGGACGGGCACACCGGTGCCAGCCTCTACCACGCCTGGGACGAACAGGGCGCGCTGCTCGGCGAGGCCGACGCGGCGACCACGGTCTCCTTCGACCGGCCGTACGCGGGCGCGGGCCTGCCGCTGCACGTCGGACACGCCTACGACGTCATCCGCTGGGCCGAGCGCTACGGCTACGACCTCGCCTACGCCGACGCCCGCGACCTGCACGCCGGCCGGGTGGACCCCACCCGCTACCGGGGCCTGATCTTCCCCGGGCACGACGAGTACTGGACGCTGCCGATGCGCCGCGCCGCCGAGCGGGCCCGCGACCACGGCACCTCGCTGGTCTTCCTGTCCGCCAACACCATGTACTGGCAGGTCGAGTTGGGGGCCTCGCCGTCCGGGGCGCCGGACCGGCTGCTGACCTGCCGCAAGCGCAAGGGCCCCGGCAAGCCGGTGCTGTGGCGGGAGGTCGACCGCCCCGAACAGGAGCTGATCGGCATCCAGTACGCGGGCCGGGTGCCCGAACCGCGCCCGCTGATCGTGCGCAACGCCGGCCACTGGCTCTGGGAGGCCACCGGGGCGCACGAGGGTGACGAGATCCCGGGCCTGGTCGCGGGCGAGGCGGACCGGTACTTCCCGCGCACCGCGCTGCCCGCGCACGACGAGCGCATCCTGCTCGCGCACTCCCCCTACACCGACACCGGCGGCGCCCTGCGCCACCAGGAGACCTCCCTGTACCGGGCCCCGTCCGGCGCCTGGGTGTTCGCCTCCGGCACCTTCGCCTGGTCCCCGGCCCTGGACCGCCCCGGCCATGTGGACCCCCGTATCCAGCGGGCCACGGCCAACCTTCTGGACCGCATCTGCAAACGCGACTGAGCCGCTCCCCGGTCCCGGGCGACCCCTGGCCGAAAGCGGCCTCCCGCATAAGGGAGAATCGAGGCAGTTGGACAGAACCACGGGGAGGAACCGTGTCCGGATTCGTAGAAAAGCCCGAGCCGATCCAGGTTCCGGGCCTGGTGCACCTGCACACCGGAAAGGTGCGGGACCTGTACCGGAACGAGGCGGGCGACCTCGTGATGGTCGCCAGCGACCGCATGTCGGCCTACGACTGGGTGCTCCCCACGGAGATCCCCGACAAGGGCCGCGTCCTCACCCGGCTCTCCCTGTGGTGGTTCGACCAGCTGCGCGACCTCGCCCCGAACCATGTGATCTCCGAGGAGCTGCCCGCCGGCGCCCCCGCCGACTGGGCGGGCCGGACTCTGGTCTGCACGTCGCTGAAGATGGTCCCGGTCGAGTGCGTGGCCCGCGGCTACCTCACCGGCTCGGGTCTCGCGGAGTACGAGGAGTCCCGGACCGTGTGCGGCCTCGCGCTGCCCGAGGGCCTCGTCGACGGCTCCGAGCTGCCCGCCCCGATCTTCACCCCGGCCACCAAGGCCGAGGTCGGCGAGCACGACGAGAACGTCTCGTACGAGGAGGTCGCCCGTCAGGTCGGCGCCGAGACCGCAGCCCAGCTGCGCCAGGCCACCCTCGCCGTCTACTCCCGGGCCCGCGACATCGCCCGCGAGCGGGGCATCGTGCTCGCGGACACCAAGTTCGAGTTCGGCTTCGACGGGGACACGCTCGTCCTCGCCGACGAGGTGCTCACCCCGGACTCGTCCCGCTTCTGGCCGGCCGACCAGTGGCAGCCGGGCCGGGCGCAGCCGTCGTACGACAAGCAGTTCGTGCGCGACTGGCTGACCTCCGCGGAGTCCGGCTGGGACCGTCGCAGCGAGCAGCCCCCGCCGCCGCTGCCGCAGCGGGTCGTGGACGCCACCCGCGCCAAGTACCTGGAGGCGTACGAGCGTCTGACCGGCACCAGATGGTCCTAGGCACACGAAGAAGACCCCGGTCCGATGGACCGGGGTCTTTCTCTGGAGCGGACGACGAGGCTCGAACTCGCGACCTCAACCTTGGCAAGGTTGCGCTCTACCAACTGAGCTACGTCCGCAGTGCGCCGTGGCGCGAGAGCTACTATACCCAACCTCGCTCGCGGGCGAGACGCACCGCCGCATGCCGGTTCTCGGCGCCCAGCTTGGTGACGGCCGAGGAGAGGTAGTTGCGCACGGTCCCGGGGGACAGCGCGGCCCGCTCGGCGATCTCCGCGACCGGCGCCCCGTCGGCGGCCAGCTCCAGCACCTCCGCCTCCCGCGCGGTCAGCGGCGAGTCCCCGGCGGAGATCGCGTCGGCGGCCAATTCCGGGTCCACATAACGGTTTCCGGCGTGCACGGTCCGGATGATCTCGGCGAGCCGCCGGGCGCTGACGGTCTTCGGCACGAACCCGCGCACCCCCGCCGCGAGGGCCCGCTTCAGATGCCCGGGCCGCCCGTGCCCGGTGACGATCAGCACCTGGCAGCCGGGCAGTTCGGCGCGCAGCGATGTGGCGACCTTCACACCGTCCGCGCCCGGCATCTGGAGGTCCAGCACCGCCACATCGGGGGTGTGCGCCCGCGCCATCGCCAGCGCCTCGGGCCCGGTGGCCGCCTCGGCGACCACCAGCAGATCGTCCTCGAGGGAGAGCAGGGCGGCCAGCGCGCCCCGGATCAGATGCTCGTCGTCGGCGAGCAGCAGCCGTACCGGATCACTCATGACGTGAGGTCACTCGCTTCCCGCGCCGTTCGCGGCGCCCCGTCCGGCAAGGGCACCTCGGCCACCAGCCGGAACCCGTCCTCACCCGCGGCATCGGCCGCCAGTGTCCCGCCCACCGCCGCGAGACGCTCCCGCAGCCCGGCGAGCCCCGATCCGCCGCTCGTGGGCGTCGCGGCGGCCCGCACCCCGTCGTTCTCCACCGTCAGCACCACCACTCCCTCCCGTACCGCCAGCCCCACCGCACACCGCCGCGCGTCCCCGTGCCGCAGCACATTGGTGGTGGCCTCCCGCACCACCCAGCCGAGCGCCGACTGCACCTCGGCGGGCAGCCCGCCCGGCTCCGCGCGCACCTCGCAGCCGATTCCGGCCGCCTCCAACACGCCTTGCGCGCCCGCGAGTTCGGTACGCAGATCGGCCTCCCGGTAGCCGCGTACGACGGCCCGCACCTCCCGCTGCGACTCCTGCGCGATCCGCTGCACCTCGATCATCTGCTCCACCGCCTCCGGCCGCCCCCGCCGGGCCAGTTGGACGGCCAGTTCGCTCTTGAGGGAGATCACGGAGAGGTTCCGCCCGAGGACGTCGTGCAGATCGCGCCCGAACCGCAGCCGCTCCTCGGCCACCGCGAGCCGCGCCTGGATCTCCCGGCCGCGCTCGGCCTCCCAGAGCACCGCGAGGGTCCAGGCACCGCAGCGGGCGGCCAGCAGGGTGAAGCCGGTGGCGAACGTGACGGCCAGCGCGGTCGCCACCGCACCGAGGCCGCTGGGACGGGCGAGCAGCAGGACGACCACGAGCAGCGCGGTCAGGGCGGCGGACCGGCGCAGGAACACCGCCATGGGGACGGTGAGCGCGTAGGTCATCCCGAAGGACACCAGCACCGCGCTGAGCATCATCCGGCTGGTGGGCCCGTTCATCCTGCCGAGCGCGACGAGGGTCACGAGCAGGGCCAGGGCCAGGGCGAGCAGCAGGGCCGCGCCGCGGTGGGCGCGCGCGGGCAGGTCGGACCGGCCGAGGTAGTGGTCGAGCGCGGGGCGCGTGAGCCGGGAGGCGACCAGGCACTGGAGCAGGCCGACGGCGATCAGCAGGCCGCCGAGCGCGAGGGCTCCGGGGTGCCGGTGGAGGCCGACCGTGATCGGGGGCAGCATCCAGCTCAGCGGGAACAACCAGAGGGTGGCCTTCCAGGTGACCACGCTCTGGAATTCGACCCGCTCCGCCTTGCTCCGCTCGCCCCAGTACCGCCGCTGCCAGCCCCGCATCCGCCCCAGCACGCGCCGCACCCCCGTCCTCAGCGCCGCGGTTCCCAGCGGAACCACCGTCGTACAGCAAACACCGCCACCACGGTCCAGGCCAGTGCGGTGGCCAGGGCGGCCAGGGCCCCCGGGCCGCTCGACCGTCCGGTCCAGCCCGCTTCGACGAGCCGGATCGCCGGGGACAGCGGGAGCAGCGCGCAGAGGGACGCGATCCGGTCGGGCAGGGCCGCGGCGGGGATGGTGATCCCGGAGCCGAGCATGGACACGAGGAGCAGGGGCAGCGCGGTCACCTGGGCGCTCTCGGTGGTCCTGGTGAAGGACGCGGTGACGGCGGCGAGCGCGGCGCTCACCACGAGGCCGGACAGCAGCCCCGGCAGGATCAGCCAGGGTGCCTTCGGCGGTCCGGTGTGCAGCAGCAGGGCGCAGCCGACGGACAGCACCAGGACCTGGGCGAGGCCGAGCCCGACGGCGGGCAGGGCGGTGCCGGTGAGGATCTCGGCGTCGGAGAGCTCGCCGGTGCGCAGCCGCTTGAGGACGAGTTCCTCGCGGCGGGCGACGAACGCGCCGACCAGCGCGGTGTAGACGGCGAAGAGGAAGGAGAAGCCGATGGCGGCCGTCAGCATCGCGATGCCGACGTTCACCCCGTGCGCCTTCACATCGAGCCGGTCGTACGCCCCGCGCACGGTGAACGGCAGCGCGAGCGGTACCAGCAGCGCGGTGACCACGGCCCCCCGGTTCCGCCCGAGCAGCGCCAGCTCGGCCCGCCCGAGCGCCGCCAACCGCCGCCGGGCCGCCGGCCGTACGACTCCGCTCATGCCGCTTCCTCCCCCGCTCGGGTACGTCCGTCCGGCTGCCGCCCCGCTCATGCCGCCACCCCCTGGCCGAAGCCGCCGTCGTGCCCGGCGATCCCCAGGAACGCCTCCTCCAGGGAGGCCGAGCGCACGTCGAGGGCGGCCAGGCACAGGCCGGTGCGGTCGGCCCAGGCGAGGACGCCGGCGGCGGTGCGCTGGGGGTCGGTGGTGTGCAGCCGTACGGTCCGGCCCTCGTGCTCGTGGCCGCAGACGCCGAGGCCGGCCAGTGGGGGCAGATCGCCGAGGTGATAGCCCTCGGGCAGCTGGAAGGACATCCGGCCGGGGCGGCCCGCGGTGACCTCGGCCGGGGTGCCCGCCGCGGCGATGCGGCCCGCGTGCAGGATGGCGAGCCGGTCGGCCAGGCCCTCGGCCTCCTCCAGATAGTGCGTGGTGAGCAGCACGGTCGTCCCGGCGTCCCGCAGCGCGCGCACCAACTCCCAGGTGTCCCGGCGGCCTTCGGCGTCCAGGCCGGTCGTCGGCTCGTCCAGGAAGAGCACCTCGGGGTCGCCGAGCAGGGCGAGCGCGAGGTCGAGCCGGCGCCGTTCGCCGCCGGACAGCTGCTTGACCCGTACCGCGTGCCGGTCCCCGAGGCCCACCCGCGCCAGCACCTCCTTCGGGGGCCGGGCGCCGCTGGTGCAGCCCGCCCACATCCGCGCGGTCTCCGCGACGGTCAGCTCCGCGGGGAAGCCGCCCTCCTGGAGCATCACGCCGGTGCGGGGGCGTACGGCGGTCCGTTCCCGGTAGGGATCGTGGCCGAGGACCCTGATCTCGCCGCGGGTCGGCGCGGCGAGCCCCTCCAGGAGTTCCACGGTGGAGGTCTTGCCCGCGCCATTGGTGCCCAGCAGCGCGAAGATCTCCCCGCGCGCCACGGAGAAGCTGATTCCGCGTACGGCCTCGAATCCGCCGGATCCGCCGCCGTAGACACGGGTGAGGCCGGTGACCTCGATCACCCGATCGTGTCCGTCGATGTCCATGCCCTCAGCGTCCCGGCGCCCGGGGACGGCCGGCAGTGCGCGGTGTCATCGGCCGGCATGACAAATGTCAGCGGAGATCCGGAAGTCGCTTCGGGGAGAACACGCGGGAGGGCACGAAAAAGCCCCGGTCGCGAAGACCGGGGCTTTTCTCTGGAGCGGACGACGAGGCTCGAACTCGCGACCTCAACCTTGGCAAGGTTGCGCTCTACCAACTGAGCTACGTCCGCACTGCCCCCGACCGGCTCCCACCGATCGGTGCGAGCACCAGCCTACCTGATCCACAAGAGTGGTCGGGACGGCCGATGCCAGAGCGGGTGACAGGAATCGCACACTGCGCCTTCCCCCTGGAAGGGGGATGTTCTACTACTGAACTACACCCGCACGATCCTCGGGGTTCCTGCCTTTCGGCCTCGCCCCTCGGCGTGTCTCAGACATTAGCTGATCAGCAGGGGGGTAGCGCAAGTCGGCTTCCCGGACGGCCGTCCGCGCGCCCCCGCCCGGCCCAAGTGCACGGCGCCCAGGGCCCGCTGACGGACCCTGGGCGCCGCCCCTTCGCGGGCCCGGCACGCCTCACTGCGCGCTGCTGAACGCCTCGTAGACCTTCTTGGGAATGCGTCCGCGCGCGGGCACGTCCATCTTGTTGGCCTGGGCCCAGGCGCGGACGGCGGCCGGGTCGGGCGCCACCTCGGTCTGCTTGTACGCCTTGCCGGAGCGCGACCGCTTGCGGCCGGCCTCGACGAACGGCGCGAGCGCCTTGCGCAGTTTCTTGGCGTTGGTTTCGTTCAGGTCGATCTCGTACGACTTGCCGTCGAGTCCGAAGGCGATCGTTTCCGCCGCTTCCGAGCCGTCGATGTCGTCAAAGAGAGTGACCACGACCTTTTGCGCCACGAATATCGGTCCCTTCGTGCGGCACGTCGATACAGCTCACCGGCGTTGACGTGCCGAGTATCGGCTATTGCCAATTCATTTGTACAGTGCCCGGCAATGCAAAGTGAAGCCCGACTAAATCCGTCCGCGTGTCCGAACGCAATAGGGGTTGCGGGCGGCCTGTCGAACTTTCCCAGAACTTTTCACGACCACCGGGCTCCGACACCCGATCGTGATGCGCCTCACGTAGTTTCCTCCAACTCTACCCGCGTAGAAATTTTGTGCGGGTAGTCTGAAGGAACCTGCTCAGCACCACACATCGGGAGTGCCAGTGGCACGCGTCGTAGTCGACGTCATGCTCAAGCCGGAGATCCTCGACCCCCAGGGCCAGGCGGTCCAGCGTGCGCTGCCGCGCCTGGGATTCGAGGGGATCTCGGACGTCCGTCAGGGAAAGCGTTTCGAACTGGAAGTTGACGGCCCGGTCGACGAGGCCGCGCTCGCCCGCATCCGTGATCTCGCGGAATCCTTCCTCGCCAACACGGTGATCGAGGACTTCACCGTCAAGGTGGAAGAGGGCGCGGAAGTCGCGGAGGCGGCGAAGTGACCGCTCGTATTGGCGTCGTCACTTTCCCGGGCAGCCTGGACGACCGGGACACCCAGCGCGCGATCCGTCTCGCGGGCGCCGAACCGGTCGCCCTCTGGCACAAGGACAAGGACCTCAAGCAGGTCGACGCCGTGGTCCTGCCCGGCGGTTTCTCCTACGGCGACTATCTGCGCGCCGGCGCCATCTCCCGTTTCTCGCCGGTCATGGACACGCTCATCGAGCAGGCGAAGGCCGGCCTTCCGGTCCTCGGTATCTGCAACGGCTTCCAGGTCCTGACCGAGGCCCACCTGCTGCCCGGCGCGATGCTCGGCAACGACCACCTCCACTTCATCTGCCGCGACCAGAAGCTGCGGGTGGAGAACGCGGAGACGGCCTGGACCGGCGACTACCGCCAGGGCCAGGAGATCCACATCCCGCTGAAGAACATGGACGGCCGGTACGTCGCCGACCCGTACACGCTCGACAAGCTGGAGGCGGAGGGCCGTGTCGTCTTCCGCTACCTGGACGTGAATCCGAACGGCTCGCTCAACGACATCGCGGGCGTCACCAACGAGGCGGGCAACGTCGTCGGCCTGATGCCGCACCCCGAGCACGCCGTCGAGCCGCTGATCGGTTCGGGCCGCACCGACGGCCTTCCCTTCTTCACCTCGATCCTCAAGAAGCTGGTCAACGCATGAGCCGGACGCCTCTGGACACGGTCGAGCACGCGGCCGCGACCCCCGACGTCGAGCTGCCCTGGGCCGAACTCGGCCTGAAGAAGGACGAGTACGAGCGGGTGGTGGAGATCCTCGGCCGCCGCCCGACCGGCGCGGAGCTCGCCATGTACTCGGTCATGTGGTCCGAGCACTGCTCGTACAAGTCCTCCAAGGTCCATCTGCGCCAGTTCGGCGAGAAGGCGCCCGAGTCGGACGCGCTGCTCGTCGGCATCGGCGAGAACGCCGGTGTGGTGGACGTCGGCCAGGGCTACGCGGTCACCTTCAAGGTCGAGTCGCACAACCACCCCTCCTACGTGGAGCCCTACCAGGGCGCGGCCACGGGCGTCGGCGGCATCGTCCGCGACATCATCGCGATGGGCGCCCGCCCGGTCGCGGTGGTCGACCCGCTGCGCTTCGGCGCGGCCGACCACCCCGACACCAAGCGCGTCCTGCCGGGCGTGGTCGCGGGCATCGGCGGCTACGGCAACTGCCTGGGCCTGCCCAACATCGGCGGCGAGGTCGTCTTCGACGCCTGCTACCAGGGCAACCCGCTGGTCAACGCCGGTGCGATCGGTGTGATGCGGCACGAGGACATCCACCTCGCCAAGGCGTCCGGCGCGGGCAACCAGGTCATCCTGTACGGCGCCCGGACCGGCGGCGACGGCATCGGCGGCGCCTCGATCCTCGCGTCCGAGACGTTCGACGACGCGAAGCCCTCGAAGCGGCCCGCGGTGCAGGTCGGCGACCCCTTCCAGGAGAAGCTCCTCATCGAGTGCACCCTGGAGGCGTTCCGCGAGAAGCTGGTCGTCGGCATCCAGGACCTGGGCGCGGCCGGCCTCTCCTGCGCGACCAGCGAGCTGGCGTCCAACGGCTCCGGCGGCATGCGCGTGACCCTGGACGACGTCCCGCTGCGCGACTCGACGCTCTCGCCCGAGGAGATCCTCATGAGCGAGTCGCAGGAACGCATGTGCGCGGTCGTGGAGCCGGCGAAGGTCGAGCGCTTCCTGGAGATCTGCCAGAAGTGGGACGTCATCGCCACGGTCATCGGCGAGGTGACCGACGGCGACCGGCTGGAGATCTTCTGGCACGGCGGCAAGATCGTGGACGTCGACCCGCGCACGGTCGCGCACGACGGCCCGGTCTACGAGCGCCCGTACGCGCGCCCCTCCTGGCAGGACGAGCTCCAGGCCGACGACGCGAACAAGCTGCCGCGCCCGGCGACTTCCGAGGAGCTGCGCGAGCAGGTCCTGAAGCTGGTGGCGTCGCCGAACCAGGCGTCCAAGAAGTGGATCACGCAGCAGTACGACCACTTCGTGCAGGGCAACACGGTGCTGGCGCAGCCCGAGGACTCGGGCATGATCCGGGTGGACGAGGAGAGCGGCCTCGGCGTCGCCATCGCGACGGACGGCAACGGCCGCTACGCCAAGCTGGACCCGTACACGGGCGCGCAGCTGGCGCTCGCGGAGGCGTACCGGAACGTGGCGACGACGGGTGCGAAGCCGCTCGCGGTCTCGGACTGCCTGAACTTCGGCTCGCCCGAGGACCCGGCGGTGATGTGGCAGTTCGCGGAGGCGGTACGCGGCCTCGCGGACGGCTGCCTGCAGCTCGGCACGCCGGTGACCGGCGGCAATGTCTCGCTCTACAACCAGACGGGCGAGGCGGCGATCCACCCGACGCCGGTCGTCGCGGTCCTCGGTGTGATCGACGACGTCGCCCGCCGTACCCCGGTCGCCTTCCAGGAGGAGGGGCAGCTGCTCTACCTCCTCGGCGACACCCGCGAGGAGTTCGGCGGCTCGGCCTGGTCCCAGGTGATCCACGACCACCTGGGCGGTATGCCGCCAGTGGTCGACCTGGAGCGGGAGCGGCTGCTGGCCGAGATCCTGATCTCCGCCTCCCGCGACGGCATGATCGACTCCGCGCACGACCTGTCCGACGGCGGTCTCGTGCAGGCCGTGGTCGAGTCGGCGCTGCTCGGCGGGAAGGGCGCGCGCCTGGTCGTCCCCGACGGCCTGGACGCCTTCACCTTCCTGCTCTCCGAATCGGCCGGCCGCGCCCTCGTGGCCGTCCCCCGCTCGGAGGAGCTCCGCTTCACCGACATGTGCGGCGCGCGCGGCCTGCCGGCCACGCGGATCGGCGTCGTGGACGGCGACGCGGTCGAGCTCCAGGGCGAGTTCACCCTCCCCCTGACCGCCCTGCGCGAGGCCCACGAGGCCACGATCCCCGCGCTGCTGGCCTAGCGGCCACGAAAACCCCCGCCCGGATCCAGGTTCCGGGCGGGGGTTTCCCGTGCCGGTTCAGCGGACGTAGTTCTTGAGGATCTCCGTGTCCAGCTCGAAGCCGACCGGACCGGGGAGGGAGACCTTCTCGCCGAACTTGGCGACGTGGAGGTCGCGATAGCCGCCGACCTGCCGGTCCGGTCCGCTGTGCACGGTGACGGTGCAGGAGTCTCGGTCGATCAAGAGGTACAGCGGGATTCCGGACTGTCCGTACGCGGTCGGCTTCTCGTGCCGGTCTCGCCGGTCGGTGTCCGAGTCGTACGAGGTGACCTCGACGATCATGAGCACTCCCTCAGGGTCGGCCCATTCACCGTGCCCCGCGAAGTGGCCTTCCGGTACGAGCAGCGCATCGGGTCGCGCCCGGCCGTCCCGGTATGCCTCCACCTGAAGTCCTCGGCCCTGGTACAGGTCCAGGTCGGGCCTGGCCTGCATACAGCGCCGGGTAAGCCAGGTCACGATGGTGTCGTGATCTCCGTCCGCCACCTTCTTTACTCCGATCCGTCCGTCGATGAACTCCAACGTGACGGTCTCGGGAGCGGCGAGGGCGATCGTTTCGAACTCCTGCACCGACATCTGAGACGTGCGCTCGGCCATAACCGTCATGTTGCACCCCCTTCCAGGCGGAAGCCAGTGTTGCCCGCCCTCGGCCGTGCGGCGGGGGTTTCGTTGGTGCTCACCCCCACGGGTGAGTGCGCATAAGCTCGCCCCATGTCCCCGGCCAAGAAGCGTGCCCGTAGCTACGATCCCGTCCGGACCCGTGCCGCGGTCCTCGGTCAGTTCGGGGCGGTGCGGGAGGCCGTACGCGGGCTGAGCGACGAGCAGTTGGCGGGGGAGACCCGGCTCGGGGGCTGGTCCGTGCGGGAGCTGGCCGTGCACATCGGGATGGCGCTGACGGCCGTACAGCGGGCGCTCGCGCAGCCCGAGCCGGCCACG
This sequence comes from Streptomyces sp. SUK 48, assembly GCF_009650765.1. NCBI lineage: Bacteria > Bacillati > Actinomycetota > Actinomycetes > Kitasatosporales > Streptomycetaceae > Streptomyces > Streptomyces sp. SUK 48. The sequence goes on from NZ_CP045740.1 coordinate 4,416,273, forward strand.
GCGGATTCCGTGCTGCTCGACTGGCCGTTCGCGACCGCCGCCAACGCCGCGGCCATCGACGCGTTCACCCGGGACCTCACCGCCGAACATCCCGACCTCGACGCCCACCTCGCGGAGATCGACGCCACCCTGCGCGGCCTCCTCGCCGAGCACCCCGGCGGCCGGCTGCTGCCGACCAGCGCCGGTGTCCTGTCCCTGGACGACTACCTGGTCACCCGCGCCGTCGAACTCGTCGTGCACACCGACGACCTGAACGCCGCCGTGCCAGGGCTCGACGTGCCGTACGACCGGCAGGCGCTGGCCGCCACCACCCGGCTGCTCGCCGACGCGCTCGCGGCGAAGGCGCCCGGCGGCTCCACCGAGGTGCGCGTGCCGCCGTACGCCGTGGTGCAGTGCGTGGAAGGGCCCCGGCACACCCGCGGCACCCCGCCCAACGTGGTGGAGGCCGACCCGCTGACGTGGGTCCGGCTCGCCACCGGGCGGCTGGACTGGCGGACCGCCGTGGCCGACGCCAAGGTCAGCGCGAGCGGGGAGCGGGCCGACATCGGGGCACTCCTGCCGGTCATGTCCTGAGGGGGCCTGAAGAAACCGGGGGGAACCGGTCGGGGCGGCCGGCCGTCGTATCCGTATGAAACGGAACAAAGCGACCGCCGCGCTCGCCCTTCTCCTCCCCGTGGCGGTGGCCTGTGGCGCCGCGCCCGCGCACAGTGGAGCGGTGACCGAGGACCAGCCCCTGACCGGCGTCGAATGGCGCGTCGTGAGCGTCACCGCCGAGGGCGCCACGCACCCCGCCCCGGCCTCCGCCCGCCTGCTCCTGAACGGCGACGGGACCGCCGCCGGCAACCTCGGCTGCAACGGCTTCAGCGCCCCCGCCACCCTGCGCGGCGACCACCTCACCTTCGGGCGGCTGCGCACCACCAGGATGGCCTGCGACGAGGCCCGGATGGCCTTCGAGCGGCTGCTCGGCGGGCTGCTCGGCGGCCACACCCTCACCGCCGCCCCCGGCCACGGCAACCTCACGCTCACCACGCGTCACGGGGACCACGTCAACCTCACCCGCAGCACAACCGAATGATGTGCGACACCTCACTCACGCATACGGCCAAACCGCCCCGCAGAACATCCCGGGCGGCCGGAGAAAGCCCCGAACGATACCGGACACGCCGCATTGACCTGCGTAAATGTGGAAAGCGACAAGGTGATCCGCAGGTCCCCCACCCGTGACGGCCGCGTATCCCCAATTCGGACCAGTGGTCGACCTCGCCTACACTCGGAGCCGTGCCACGTGGTGACGGTCGACTCAATCACGACCTGCTCCCCGGTGAGAAAGGCCCCCAGGACGCGTGTGGCGTCTTCGGTGTCTGGGCTCCGGGTGAAGAGGTCGCAAAGCTCACGTACTTCGGGCTCTACGCCCTCCAGCACCGGGGTCAGGAATCCGCGGGAATCGCGGTCAGCAATGGCTCCCAGATCCTCGTCTTCAAGGACATGGGCCTGGTCTCCCAGGTCTTCGACGAGACCTCTCTCGGATCGCTCCAGGGTCATATCGCGGTCGGACACGCCCGCTACTCGACCACCGGCGCCTCCGTGTGGGAGAACGCCCAGCCGACGTTCCGTGCCACCGCGCACGGCTCGATCGCGCTCGGCCACAACGGCAACCTGGTCAACACGGCGCAGCTCGCCGAGATGGTCGCCGAACTCCCGAACGAGAACAACAGCCGCTCCACCCGGGTCGCGGCCACCAACGACACCGACCTGCTGACGGCGCTGCTCGCCGCGCAGGTCGACGAGGACGGCAAGCCGCTGACCATCGAGGAGGCCGCCCAGCAGGTCCTCCCGAAGGTCCGGGGCGCCTTCTCGCTCGTCTTCATGGACGAGCACACCCTCTACGCCGGCCGTGACCCCCAGGGCATCCGCCCGCTGGTCCTCGGCCGCCTGGAGCGCGGCTGGGTGGTCGCCTCCGAGTCCGCCGCCCTGGACATCTGCGGCGCCAGCTTCGTCCGCGAGATCGAGCCGGGCGAGTTCGTCGCCATCGACGAGAACGGCCTGCGCAGCTCGCGATTCGCGGAAGCAAAGCCCAAGGGCTGTGTCTTCGAGTACGTGTACCTGGCCCGCCCGGACACCGACATCGCCGGCCGGAACGTGTACCTCTCCCGCGTGGAGATGGGCCGCCGGCTCGCCAAGGAGGCCCCGGCCGAGGCCGACCTGGTGATAGCCACCCCGGAGTCGGGCACCCCGGCCGCGATCGGCTACGCCGAGGCGTCGGGCATCCCGTTCGGCGCCGGACTGGTGAAGAACGCCTATGTGGGCCGTACGTTCATCCAGCCCTCGCAGACCATCCGCCAGCTGGGCATCCGGCTGAAGCTGAACCCGCTCAAGGAAGTCATCAAGGGCAAGCGCCTGGTGGTCGTGGACGACTCGATCGTGCGCGGCAACACCCAGCGGGCCCTGGTGCGCATGCTCCGCGAGGCCGGCGCCGCCGAGGTGCACATCCGCATCTCCTCGCCGCCGGTGAAGTGGCCCTGCTTCTTCGGGATCGACTTCGCCACCCGCGCCGAGCTGATCGCCAACGGCATGACGATCGACGAGATCGGCACCAGCCTCGGCGCCGACTCGCTCGCCTACATCTCCATCGACGGCATGATCGACGCGACCACCATCGCGAAGCCGAACCTGTGCCGCGCCTGCTTCGACGGCGAGTACCCGATGGAGCTGCCGGACCCGGAGCTGCTCGGCAAGCAGCTGCTGGAGACCGAGCTGGCGGCCGGTCCCGCCGAAACGGCCGCGGCCGACGCGATCCGCCGCCCGTAACACCCCCGCAGTACGACACGAAAGCTCTCACAGTCATGTCTGAGACAACTGGTGCCAGCTACGCAGCGGCGGGCGTCGACATCGAGGCGGGCGACCGCGCCGTCGAGCTGATGAAGGAGTGGGTCAAGAAGACCCGGCGTCCCGAGGTCCTCGGCGGCATCGGCGGCTTCGCCGGACTCTTCGACGCCTCCGCCCTCAAGCGCTACGAGCGCCCCCTGCTCGCCTCCGCCACGGACGGCGTGGGCACCAAGGTGGACATCGCCCGCCGCCTGGGCGTCTACGACACCATCGGCCACGACCTGGTCGCCATGGTCATGGACGACATCGTGGTGTGCGGCGCCGAGCCGCTGTTCATGACCGACTACATCTGTGTCGGCAAGGTGCACCCCGAGCGGGTCGCCGCCATCGTCAAGGGCATCGCGGAAGGCTGTGTGCTGGCCGGCTGCGCCCTGGTCGGCGGTGAGACGGCCGAACACCCGGGCCTGCTCGGCGAGGACGACTTCGACCTCGCGGGCGCCGGTACGGGCGTCGTGGAGGCCGACCGGCTGCTCGGCTCGGATCGCATCCGCAAGGGTGACACCGTGATCGCCATGGCGGCCTCCGGGCTTCACTCGAACGGGTACTCCCTGGTCCGCCACGTCCTGCTGAACACGGCGGGCCTGGCCCTGGAGTCGGAGGTGGCCGAACTGGGCCGCACCCTCGGCGAGGAGCTGCTGCAGCCCACCAAGATCTACTCGCTGGACTGCCTGGCCCTGACCCGCACGGCCGATGTGCACGCCTTCAGCCACATCACCGGCGGCGGGCTCGCGGCGAACCTGGCCCGGGTGATCCCGGACGACCTGCACGCCGTGGTCGACCGCGCCGGCTGGACCCCGGGCGCGATCTTCGACCTGGTCGGCAGGACCGGGAACGTGGAGCGCCTGGAGCTGGAGAAGACGCTGAACATGGGCGTCGGCATGATGGCGATCGTCCCGGAGGAGTCCACCGACGTGGCCCTCGCGACGCTGGCCGACCGGGGCGTCGAAGCCTGGGTGGCCGGTGAGATCACCGAGCGCGGCGACAAGGACAGCGGCGCGGAGCTGGTGGGGGACTACGCGAACTGACGCCTACGGAGTGGTGCCCGCGAGACCTGCTCGCGGGTAGCACAGAAGCCGGCCGGTGGCTGTGCCACCGACCGGACAGGTGTTCAGTACAAGGTCAAGCGCCGCGACGGTGTTGAGAGGGACCGTCGTCCTCGTCCTCGTCGTCCTCATAGAGGTCGGCGTAACGGGAGTAAAGGTCGTCCTCGTCCTCGTCATCGTCCTCGAAAGGCTCGCCGTTCGGCGGCTGGTTCGAAGTTGATGCGCCCAGTTCACTGGCCAGACGTGACAGGTCAGTCCCACCGCTGTTGTACTTCAGCTGGCGGGCGACCTTTGTCTGCTTGGCCTTGGCCCGGCCGCGCCCCATGGCTCGACCCCCTCGGTGACGGGGCTCGACGGCCCCAGAGTCTGACACGCGTTCATGATCTGGATCGGACTCTCCGTGGAGAGGCCGGTCCGTAGGGCTTCCACGGTACCTGAGCCCGCGCCCATACGGTACGTCGCCCGCAGCACGCGCGTGTGCACAGAACCTTCGAGGCGCCCTGTCCTCGCTGGTCAGTGGCGATTTTAACCACTTATCGGGGAACGACCCGCCGATGGAAGTGAGAGTTCTCTCTAAGCTGCCCTCGGCGGGTACCGCTCATGTGTGCGAAGACGGGTCGGCGGGGCCCCTCGCGCGGTCGGTTCAGTGGCCGCCGCGGCCCGCGCGCGCCTCGGCCATCCGCTGCTCGGCGATCCGGTCGGCCGCCGCGGCCGGCGGAATCCCGTCTTCCTTCGCACGTGCGAATATGGCCAGCGTGGTGTCGAAGATCCGCGCCGCCTTCGCCCTGCACCGCTCGAAGTCGAAGCCGTGCAGCTCGTCGGCCACCTGGATGACCCCGCCCGCGTTCACCACGTAGTCCGGCGCGTAGAGGACCCCGCGGTCGGCGAGGTCCTTCTCCACACCCGGGTGGGCGAGCTGGTTGTTGGCCGCGCCGCACACCACCGTGGCGGTGAGCACCGGCACGGTCTCGTCGTTCAGGGCGCCGCCCAGCGCGCAGGGCGCGTAGATGTCCAGGCCGTCGAGGCGGATCAGCGCGTCGGTGTCGGCGACCGCCGTCACGCCCGCGTGTTCGTCGAGGATCCGCTGGACGGCGTCCGGGCGGACATCCGTGATCACGACCTTCGCGCCCTCGTCCAGCAGGTGGCGCACCAGGTGGTGGCCGACCTTGCCGACCCCGGCGACACCGACCGTGCGGTCGCGCAGCGAGGGGTCGCCCCACAGGTGCTGGGCGCAGGCGCGCATGCTCTGGTAGACGCCGAAGGCGGTCAGCACCGAGGAGTCGCCGGCGCCGCCGTTCTCCGGGGAGCGGCCGGTGGTCCAGCGGCACTCGCGGGCCACCACGTCCATGTCGGCCACATAGGTGCCGACGTCGCAGGCGGTGACGTAGCGTCCGCCGAGGGAGGCGACCATCCGGCCGTAGGCCAGGAGGAGTTCCTCGGTCTTGTCGCGCTCCGGGTCGCCGATGATCACGGCCTTGCCGCCGCCGTGGTCCAGGCCGGCCATGGCGTTCTTGTACGACATCCCGCGCGCGAGGTTGAGCGCGTCGGCGACGGCCTCGGCGTCGGTGGCGTACGGGTAGAAGCGGGTGCCGCCGAGGGCCGGGCCCAGAGCGGTGGAGTGGAGCGCGATCACGGCCTTGAGGCCACTGGCGCGGTCCTGGCAGAGCACGACCTGTTCATGACCGCCCTGCTCCGAGTGGAACAGGGTGTGCAGGACATCAGCAGGCGCGCCGGATACGTCGGTCACTGTGGTGACTCCTGTGTACTAGCGGCGGGTGGGGCCAGCTCCCGTACGGGTGGCGGGTGCTGGTGGCATGAGCGTAGAGCCTGCGCCCGACCCCCGTCCGGGCAGTGTTCAGGATCACTCGCACGGGCCCACCGCACCCCTGTGGCCGTGGCACGATTCGCAGTGTTTCCAGCCGGGTCCGATGGGGAGGGAGCAGGCGTGCCGAAGGTGTCCTCCGTGGTCGTCCCCTATGCCGCCTACCTGCGCGTGTACGAGCCGCTGGGCGCCTTCCCGGAGCCGGAGCGCGGCCACTGGGCGCGCTACGCCCGCCGCCCGGAGCGGCCCTCGTACCAGGACGAACTGCGGCGCTCGCTCGCCGACTTGGTGCCGACCCCGCCCATCGCGGTGCCGGTGCACGAGAGCGGTGACGCCTTCGTGCTGGAGGTCGACGGGGTGGTCTGCGTGTGCCCCTGGCGGACCCGGCTGCGCGGCTGGCGGGCGCTGGAGGAACTCGGTGACGAGCTGCCCCCGCCGGTGCTGGACGCGGTGCTGCCGCCGGTGGTGCGCCGGCAGGCCGCCCTGGACTACGAGCGCTGGCTCGGCCGCAATCCCGACGCGCGCCCGTGGATCCGCACGGCGACGTGGCAGGTGCCGGTGAACTGGTTCGTGCTGGTCACGGACGAGGAGCGGCAGTACGGCAAGGCGAGTGCCGAGGCGCCCCCGGTGCTGCGCTACCGCACGCCGATGGTGCAGGCCCGGCGCCGGGTGGCCAGGGCGCTGCGCACCCTGCGGGAGACCGTGGCCGAAGGGCCGCTGATCGACGGCCTGCTGGACATCGGCCGCTGGCTGGAGGAGTTCCATCCGCGGTCGCTGGTGGAGCTGGACTACGGCGGTCTGGTGCACGTGCTGCCGGCCGACGAGCTGGCGGATGACCATTCGGCGGCGGATGTGGCCGAGGGCATCGAGGCGCTGCGCCAGGGGGACGAGGCGGCGGCCGGAGAGGCGTACGCGCGGCTCGTGGAGCGGTGGCGTGCGGTGCGGGACCGGCGTTCGGCGAACTGACGTGCAAACAGAATCCGCCAGAACGTGACCCGCGCCACAGCCCGGACGGTGCTCGACGGCGTACGGTCAAGCGCGTTTCATCCAACTGACGGGGCGTCGGCCCCGATCCGGGCGTTTGCGTCAAGGACGCCCGAAAGGTGATGGACTGCACGTACGGGGCCCTTGCGCCTCTTCCCCCTCCTCATGCCAAAATAGGACAAGGAGTCCGGGGAGGGCTCCTTCCGTCCAAGTGTGGTGCACTATGGGCGGAATCTCTGCATTGCACGCTTTGGGGGGTCTGGTGCCTCCTGATCGCCCTGTGACTGATCGTCACTGTGGCGTGACTGTCCGCTATGGCATGGTCCATCGGCTTCCGTCGCTGATGAACACCTGGGAGGGCAATTCCATCGGTTTGGCCGACCGGGCTGGACAGATGGTGTAGTTGTAGTGCCGAGGACAAGCCGTTCGTCCTATAACCGACTCGACTCGCGTCCGCCATTTCGGGCAACGCGGGTCAAGGTGCAGAATTTAGAGGAAAGAACCGAGAAGGTTCGGTTCTCCCGAGGAGGCCGCTCATGACCGCTCGCACCCCTGATGCCGAGCCGCTGCTGACCCCGGCTGAGGTCGCCACCATGTTCCGTGTCGACCCCAAGACGGTCACGCGGTGGGCGAAGGCCGGCAAGCTCACGTCGATCCGCACGCTCGGCGGGCACCGCCGTTACCGCGAGGCTGAGGTCCGCGCTCTGCTCGCGGGCATCCCGCAGCAGCGCAGCGAGGGCTGACCGAGCAGGCGGAACAACTGAATACAGGGCGAAACGACAGGCCCCCCAACCTGCCGAGGCGCCCGAAACCCTAGCTTCAAGCGACGCGGGACCTGCCCCAACAGGCCCCACGCCCAAGCCGAAAAGAACGTTGTAGGCAAGCGACACAGGGTGCGTCGTCGATCGCGCTGGACTCCGCCGGGTCCAGCGCGATCTGTTTTGTGCGCTGGTCGGAGGCGGGGTGGGGGGCCGGTGAGGGTGCTGAAGGCGCGCTCCGGTGTGGAGTGCAATTGCACATATTAAATTGACCCGTTGTAGGAGGGGTGTAAGTTGCATGGTTCTGAAAACTCATGCAGTGACACCCGTCACATGCCAGGTGACTTGTTGCCCCGGGCATTTGTGCGCTAGTGGAATCAATGGTTCCACTACCCGCCGTGTGTACGGGAGTTGGGGCCCGCGCCGGTCGCGCCGTACGGGACCGCCGGCCCCCGCTCGGCGCCGGCCGCGGCGGCCGATGGGGTGCCGGGCGAAGCGGGCGCGGCCGAGGCCGCGCGACGGCAGGAAGGCGCCCGGAGGCGTCCGGGAGGGGCCGGGTGGGCTTCTGGTGGGGTTCGCCGAGTTCCGTTGCCCTGAGGGCCGTTGGGCGGCGCCGGCCTCCACCTCGACGGGGCGGCGGGTCCGGGGACATGAGTGAGGCCCGCCATCCTCGGGGGATGACGGGCCTCACTTCTACTGCGGTCCTGACGGGATTTGAACCCGCGGCCTCCACCTTGACAGGGTGGCGAGCACTCCAAGCTGCTCCACAGGACCAGGTTTCGCGGCACTTGGCTTGTTGCTTTGTGCTGCGAGATGAGACTGTACAGGAGGTGGGCCCGCCAGGTCGAACTCACCCCCTGTGATCAGTCGGTCACGGCGCGGCGGCGTCGATCGCCTTCACGATCCGCTTGTCGGAGACGGGGTACGCCGTGCCCAGCGCGTGCGCGAAATAGCTGACCCGCAGCTCCTCCAGCATCCAGCGGATGTCCAGGACCTGCTGCGGCACGGGCCGCCCCTGCGGCAGCTGCTCCAGCAGCCAGGCGTACTCGTCCCGCATCTCGTGGACCTTCTCCATGCGCGTGGTGTCCCGCTGCACGTTCGCCGGCATCTGCTGGAGCCGCCGGTCCGCCGCCACCAGGTAGCGCATCAGATCGGGCAGCCGCCGTATCCCCGCCCAGGTGACGAACCCCGGCTTCACCAGCGCGTCCAGCTGCTCGCGGACGTCCGTGAGGTTCGCCAGCAGCGCGGGGCTGCGGACGGCCTTCAGACGCCGCTCACAGGCTTGCCACGCGGCCAGCACCTGCTGCACCTGGCCGACCGTGCGCACCGTGGTGTCCACGATCTCGGCGCGCACCTTGTCGTACAGCTTCCGGTACGACTCCTCGTCCCACGCCGGCCCCCCGAAGTCCGCGATCAGCTTGTCCGCGGCGGCCATCGCGCAGTCGTCGAACAACGCCTGGATGGACCCGTGCGGATTGGCGGACAGCCCCAGCTTCTGCTGGTTGCTGAGCTTCTCGGACGCGAACTTGGCCGGGTTCACCGGGATGTTGCGCAGGATCAGCCGCCGGGTGCCCTTCCACATGGCCTCCTCCTGCCCGGCCTCGGTGTCGAAGAGCCGCACGGAGACCGTGTCGCCGTCGTCCACCAGCGCGGGGTACGCCTTCACCGGCTGTCCGGCCCGGCGGGTCTCGAAGACCCGGCTCAGCGTGCCGATCGTCCAGTCGGTCAGCCCCTTGCGCTCCAGCCCGGGCCCGCCCTCGCGGGACGTGGTCGCCGCCGCGGCCTGGGAGAGCGCCTTGCGCGCCTTCGGCTTCAGCTGGAGCTGCAGCGCCTCCAGATCCTTGTCCTCGGCCAGCTTCCGGCGCCGCTCGTCGACGATCCGGAACGTGATCCGAAGGTGCTCGGGGACCTTGGCCCAGTCGAAGTCCTCCGCCTCGAACGGCACCCCGACCATGCGCTTGAGCTCACGCGCCATCGTCGTGGTCAGCGGCTCCTGGAGGGGCACCGCCCGCTCCAGGAACGCCTTGGCGTAGTTCGGCGCGGGCACGTAGTTGCGCCGGATCGGCTTGGGCAGGGACCGGATCAGCTCCGTGACGACCTCTTCCCGCAGGCCCGGGATCTGCCAGTCGAAGCCCTCGTCCGTGACCTGGTTGAGGACCTGGAGCGGGATGTGCACGGTCACACCGTCCGCGTCCGCGCCCGGCTCGAACTGGTAGGTGACCCGGAACTTCAGGGCGCCCTGCCGCCAGCTGTCCGGGTAGTCCGCCTTGGTGACGGCCTCCGCGGACTCCCGGATCAGCATCTCCCGCTCGAAGTCCAGGAAGTCCGGCTGCTCGTGCCGCTTGTGCTTCCACCAGGAGTCGAAGTGGGCACCGGAGACGACGTGTTCGGGCACCCGCTGGTCGTAGAAGTCGAACAGCGTCTCGTCGTCCACCACGATGTCCCGGCGCCGCGCCCGGTGCTCCAGCTCCTCGACCTCGCTGAGGAGCTTGCGGTTGTCGGCGTAGAACTTGTGGTGGGTGCGCCAGTCGCCCTCCACCAGCGCGTTGCGGATGAACAGCTCGCGGGAGACCTCGGGGTCGATCCGGCCGTAGTTCACCTTGCGCTGGGCGACGATCGGCACGCCGTACAGCGTGACCTTCTCGTACGCCATCACGGCCGCCTGGTCCTTCTCCCAGTGCGGTTCGCTGTACGTGCGCTTCAGCAGATGCCCGGCGATCGGCTCGACCCACTCGGGCTCGATCCTCGCGTTGACCCGCGCCCACAGCCGGCTGGTCTCCACCAGCTCGGCCGACATCACGAACTTGGGCTGCTTCTTGAACAGCGCCGAGCCCGGGAAGATCGCGAACTTGGCGCTGCGGGCGCCCAGATACTCGTTCTTGTTGCCCTCCCGTACGTCCTTCATCCCGACGTGGGAGAGGAGTCCGGCGAGCAGGGAGACGTGTACGCGGTCGGCGGGGGCGTCCTCCTCGGCGAGGTGGATGCCCATCTGCTTGGCGACGGTCCGCAGCTGGGTGTAGATGTCCTGCCACTCGCGGATGCGCAGGAAGTTCAGGTACTCCTGCTTGCACATCCGCCTGAACGAGCTGGAGCCGCGCTCCTTCTGCTGTTCGCGCACGTACCGCCACAGGTTGAGGTAGGCGAGGAAGTCGCTGGTCTCGTCCTTGAAGCGGGCGTGCTGCTGGTCGGCCTGCGCCTGCTTGTCGGCGGGGCGCTCGCGCGGGTCCTGGATGGACAGGGCGGCCGCGATGACCATGACCTCGCGGACGCAGCCGTTGCGGTCGGCCTCCAGCACCATCCGGGCCAGCCGCGGGTCCACGGGCAGCTGGGCGAGCTTGCGGCCGGTGTCGGTGAGCCGCTTGCGCGGGTCCTTCTCGCCGGGGTCGATCGCGCCCAGTTCCTGAAGCAGCTGCACGCCGTCGCGGATGTTGCGGTGGTCCGGCGGGTCGATGAAGGGGAACTTCTCGATGTCGCCGAGGCCGGCCGCGGTCATCTGGAGGATGACGGAGGCCAGGTTGGTGCGCAGGATCTCCGCGTCGGTGAACTCCGGCCGGGTAAGGAAGTCGTCCTCGCTGTACAGCCGGACGCAGATGCCGTCGGAGGTACGGCCGCAGCGGCCCTTGCGCTGGTTGGCGCTGGCCTGCGAGACGGGTTCGATGGGCAGCCGCTGGACCTTGGTGCGGTGGCTGTAGCGGCTGATCCGGGCGAAGCCGGGGTCGATGACGTACTTGATGCCCGGGACGGTCAGCGAGGTCTCGGCGACGTTCGTGGCCAGCACGATCCGGCGCCCGGTGTGCTGCTGGAAGACCCGGTGCTGCTCGGCGTGCGACAGCCGGGCGTAGAGGGGCAGGATCTCGGTGAATCTGTACTTCTTCTTCTCCAGCGCGTCCGCCGTGTCGCGGATCTCCCGCTCGCCGGAGAGGAAGACGAGGATGTCGCCCTTGCCCTCGGCCTGGAGCTCCTCGACCGCGTCGCAGATCGCGGTGATCTGATCGCGGTCGGCGTCCTCGGACTCCGCTTCGAGGAGCGGCCGGTAGCGCACCTCCACGGGGTACGTCCGCCCGCTGACCTCGATGATCGGGGCGTCCCCGAAGTGCCGGGAGAAGCGCTCGGGGTCGATGGTCGCCGAGGTGATGACGACCTTGAGGTCCGGCCGCTTGGGCAGCAGCTGGGCGAGGTAGCCGAGCAGGAAGTCGATGTTGAGGGACCGCTCGTGGGCCTCGTCGATGATGATCGTGTCGTAGGCGCGCAGCTCGCGGTCGGTCTGGATCTCCGCGAGCAGGATGCCGTCCGTCATCAGCTTCACGAAGGTGGCGTCCGGGTTCACCTGGTCGGTGAAGCGCACCTTCCAGCCGACGGCCTCGCCGAGCGGGGTGCGCAGCTCCTCGGCCACGCGCTCGGCGACGGTACGGGCGGCGATCCGGCGGGGCTGGGTGTGCCCGATCATGCCGCGCACGCCGCGGCCCAGTTCCAGACAGATCTTGGGGATCTGCGTCGTCTTCCCGGAACCGGTCTCACCGGCGACGATGACGACCTGGTGATCGCGGATGGCCGCCGCGATCTCGTCCTTCTTCTGGCTGACGGGCAGCTGTTCGGGGTAGGTGACGGCCGGCACACGGGCGTGCCGCTCGGCCATCCGGCCCGCTGCCTTGTCGAACTCGCCCTCGATCTCGGCGAGCACGGCGTCACGGGCCTCGGGCTTACGGATCTTGCGCGCGCCCTCGAGCCGCCGTCCGAGCCGGTGCGCGTCACGCAGCGACAACTCGGTCAGACGGGCGGCGAGGGAGCCGAGGGCGGGGGCTGGATGCGTAGACATACGCGATCCAGGATCTCACCTCGGCCGAAACCCGGTCGACTGATTTGCCGCCGGTGCGGGTCCGCGCCCGGCGATCGACAGGCACCCCCCACGGGTAGATGCCAAAGTTCCCCTATGTCCGATTCGCGTATGTCCGATTCGCGCTGGACGACGTTCAAGCGGTCCCCCTTCCTCCCCGCCACCGTCCTGCTCCTCCTGATCTCCGCCGCCGCCGGCCTCTTCGCGGGCTCCTACACCTACGCCATGGCGAACCCGGCCCCGCACAGCATTCCGGCCGCGGTCACCGGCCCCTACGACCGGCCACCGGCGCGCGCCTTCGTCGCGGGCATGGAGCAGGCCCTGTCGGCCTCCCTGAAGCTGCACCCGTACCCGGACCGGGCGGCGGCCGTACGCGCCGTGGACCAGCAGCGCGTCTTCGCGGTGGTCGGCGCCCCCACGGGCGGCGGACCGGTCCGGGTGGACGTCTCCGGGGCCTCCGGGGCGACCGTCGCTCAGCTCCTCGGGGAGGCGGCGGGGAACGTGGGCCGGGCCACCGGGACGCCCGTCGTGCTGCACGACCTCAAGCCGCTCCAGAAGGGTGATCCGCGCGGGCTGGCGATCTTCTACATCTCCCTCGCCGCCGTGGTGATCGGCTTCATCGGCGCGATCCAGCTCAGCGTGCACGCGAAGGCGCTGAACCCGCTGGAGCGCATCGCCTTCACCGTCGCCTACGCCCTGCTCGGCGGGTTCACGATCGCCGCGGTGGTGGACTGGTGGCTGGGCGCGCTGCGGCTGCCGTTCGTGGAGTCCTGGCTGATCCTCGCCCTGACGATGTTCACGTCCGGCATGGTCTTCACGATGTTCAACACCATGTTCGGGCGCTGGGCCATGCTGCCGACCTGGGGCCTGATGGTGCTGCTGGGCAACCCCTCGTCGGGGGGCGCCGTCTCCTGGCCCCTGCTGCCGTCCGCGCTCGGCACCATCGGCCGCTGGCTGCCGCCGGGCGCCTCGGTCAACGCCCAGCACACCGCGGTCTACTTCCGGGGCGACCAGCACGCCTTCCCGTTCCTGGTGCTGGCCGGCTGGTCCGTCCTGGCGTGCGCGATCTTCCTGATCTGGCGCCACCGCCACCCGGGCGGCCGCTCGACGGGCCCGGCCCAGGAGGTCGGCGCCCAGGAGGCCGGGGCCTAGGAAGCCGGGGCGGGCGCCGCGGGGGCGGGGATCGCGTCGGTGCCGGCGGGGGCCGCGGGGGCCGGGGCGGGCGGCTGCTGCTGGGCCGGTCCGGCGGCCAGGGTCATGGACCGCGCGGTGTTGGAGACGGCCTTGATGCCCAGATAGGCGGTGGTCATGCTGCTGACCGCGGTGAAGGCGGCGGTGAGGATGCCGACGATCACCGAGGTGTCGCCCTTCAGCCGCCAGACCCCGACGACCGCCACGGCGACGATCGAGACATTGCTGACCATCACCGCCAGCAGCCCGAACTTCGCCTTGTCCTTCTCGAGCTCGATCTCGGTACCGCTCATTGGTCCCCCGACCTGGCTGGAGCGCGACGCCCGCAAACGACGAAGGCCCCGTTCGTCGAACGGGGCCTTCGGGTGGTGGCTGGGGCCGGGGTCGAACCGGCGACCTATCGCTTTTCAGGCGATCGCTCGTACCAACTGAGCTACCCAGCCACGAGGTTTCACGTGAAACCTCAGCGGTCCTGACGGGATTTGAACCCGCGGCCTCCACCTTGACAGGGTGGCGAGCACTCCAAACTGCTCCACAGGACCCAGCTGTTTGTGTGCAACAGTGTCGCACACGGTCTTGCGTGCCCCCAACGGGATTCGAACCCGTGCTACCGCCTTGAAAGGGCGGCGTCCTAGGCCGCTAGACGATGAGGGCTATCGGCCCGCCTGGGCGCTTCTCAGCGCGTCGGGGACGTGAGAAGCATATGGGATGGCGAGGGGGATCGCCAAAACGGTTTACGGGCGGCGGGCGGAGCCCCTCTTCCCGGAGGGTGCGGGAGCGGTCGGCGAGGGTGTCGCACCGGGCCGGTTGTCGTCCGCCAGATGGCGGCTGACCTCAGCCGTCGTCAGCCCGAGGCCGCCCAGCTCGATCGCGTCCCACGCCTGGAGCCGGTGGCTGTCGCGGTCGAAGTAGAGCACCGACGCCTCGATCGGCGCCGGGTACTTCCCCTCCACCGCGCGCAGCCCGCTGCCCCCGGTCGAGCCCTCCATCCGCAGCCGCGTCCCGTACGGCAGCTTCTCGTCCCCCTCGTGGTGCAGATGCCCGCACAGCACCAGCGGCACCTCCCCGTCCGTCTCCCGCGCCGCCACCGGCTCGTGCGCGATCGCCACGTCCACCGGCGTCCCCGCCGCCCGCTGAGAGCGCAGCGCGCTGTCCAGCCGGTCGCCCGCCAGCCGCTCGGCGGCGTCACCGCCGGGCACCACCGCGCGGTCCGGGGTGAACTGCGGATCGCCGATGCCCGCGAAGCGCAGCCCGCCCACCGTCCGCGCGTGGCCGCCGTCCAGCACCCGGACGTTCTTCATGTGCTCCAGGTAGCGCTGGGTGACCGGGGAGTCGTGGTTGCCCCGCACCCAGACGTACGGCACGCCCAGCCCGGCGATCGGGTCCAGGAAGCCGTTCTCCGCCGCCGTGCCGTGGTCCATGGTGTCGCCGGAGTCCACGATCACGTCGACCTTGTACTGCTTCACCAGCGAGGCGATGATCTTCCAGCTCGCCGGGTTCAGATGGATGTCCGAGACGTGCAGGACCCGGATGGTGGAGGGGTCCGGCTGATAGGCCGGCAGCGTGGACGTGACGTCGTACAGCTTGGTCACGTTCGTCACCAGGCGGGCCAACTCCTGCCCGTAGACGTCGAAGTCGGTGACGATGCTGCGCGCGTTGCCGATCACCGAGGGCGCGGAGGACAGCAGCCCGGAGAACCTCGGCTCCAGCACCGACTTCGGGTTCCAGGTGGCGTACGCGCAGGCGCCCGAGGCGGCCAGCAGCGTGAGGGCGAGCCCGCCGGCCGTGAGCGCGCGGCCCGGGCGCCGGTAGACGGCGAACCCGAGGGCGCCCGCGCCGAGCACCACGGCGACACCGGAGCGCACGGCGAGGTCGAGGGTGCCGTGCTCCACGTCGTGGACCACCTCGTCCTGGAGGCCGGAGATCCGCTCCGGGTGGTCCACGAGTTCCTGGGAGCGCAGCGGGTCCAGCTGGTCGACGTTGACGTCCAGGCGGACCGGCGCGACATGGCTGTCCAGGGTGAGCGCGCCCAGCGGGGACACGTTGATCCTGGTACCGCCGGTCAGCGAGGGGCGCAGCGCCATCGTGGTGTTCATCGGGCCGACCGGCGTCCGCACGTTGCCGACGACCAGCAGCCCGAGCCAGGCGCCCACCAGCACGACCGCGGTGAGGCCCAGCGCGCCCAGCCACGGGCCGGGGCCGGCGGCGAGTTCCAGCTCGGGGAGCCGGCCGGGACCGGGGCGGGGTCGGCGGAGGAGGGCTGCGACGCGGTTCGGCATGCGGTTCAGGACGGCGGCGGGGACGCGGACCATTGATCCCATATGCCCATATGCGGGCGTGGGTATGCGGCGGTCCGCCGCTCCCGTGCGCGCGTCGTACCGCCGCTCCCGTACGGCCTTCCCGTGCCCGACAATGGCCCTGTGCTGGAGATGACGCGCGAGGAGTTCGAGGAACTGGTCGCCGAGGCGCTCGACCGGATCCCGCCGGAGCTGACGCGGCTCATGGACAACGTGGCGGTGTTCGTGGAGGACGAGCCGCCCGCCGCCGATCCCGATCTGCTCGGGCTGTACGAGGGCACCCCGCTGACCGAGCGGGGCGAGTGGTACGCCGGCGTGCTGCCGGACCGGATCACGGTCTACCGGGGTCCGACGCTGCGGATGTGCGACACGCGCGAGGACGTCGTGGCGGAGACCGAGGTGACCGTGGTGCACGAGATCGCCCACCACTTCGGCATCGACGACGCCCGGCTGCACGCCCTCGGCTACGGGTGACGGGCCGTCAAGGGGGCCGCACGGGAACGCGGGCGCGGCCGTGGGGGCCGTACGGGCCCTACGGGCCGGATGACGTGATGCGTGCGCGGCGCGTGTCCTCCTGCGGGGGACGGGAGTTGAACAGGTTGACCCCGTTCCCCGCCCCTGGAGGTGGCCGCCGTGCGTCCCTTGCCCGTATCCGTACGACTGGCCGTCACGGCGCTGGCGGTCTCCGCCGCCACCGGCTGTGTGAGCGTGGGTGACGCCGCCGGCCGCACCCCGCCCTCCCCCTCCGCGGGGCGGCACGGCGGCGCCGGAGCGGCGGCGGGCGCCGGGCCCGCGGCGGACGGCGCGGCCGTGCCCGGCCACGCCGCGTCCGGCGGCGACGGCAAGCGCGGGCACGGCGGCAAGCGGAAGCCGGGGGAGTCGGCCCCGGCGTCCTCGGCCGACGCGTCCGGCGCGGACAGCGCCTCCGCCGACCCCGCGAAGCCCCGCAAGACCCCCGGCGCCCCACCGGCCCCGCCCGCGCAGCAGCCGACCCCCGGGCCCACCACCGCCCCGCCCCCGCCCCCGGCGACCACCCCGCCGCCGCCCGACACCCCACCCCCTTCGGCCGAACCCTCCTCCTCGGCGCACGAGGACCCCGGCCCCCAGCTGGTGCAACGGGAACCGGCACCCGCGGCGGGCGTCCCGATGTGACCGGACGCACCCTCCGAAGCGGCCCATCGGTTTGCCTTCAGGGGTGGAGGGTGCGTATGGTGGTAGATCGTTTGATCCCATTTGCCCGGCGCCACTGCAGAGCGCGCCGTGTGGCGCGTACTCTCCTTTGCCGTGGCGGACCGCATTGAGGCGGTCGTGAGCGAAACACGGAGTTGACGGGCGCGTGCCGAAGAGACTCCGGAAGGTTTCGCATTCGCATGTCCGTGTCCAGTTTTGACCAGATCGTCGTGCCCGAAAACGAGAACGAGAACGTACTCGTGGACGAGACGACCGAGGCCACTGAGACCCAGGCCCCCGAGGCCCCCCAGACCACCTTTGCCGACCTCGGCCTCCCCGAGGGCGTCGTGCGCAAGCTCGCGCAGAACGGCGTGACGGCCCCCTTCCCGATCCAGGCCGCGACCATCCCGGACGCCCTGCTCGGCAAGGACATCCTCGGCCGCGGCCGCACCGGCTCCGGCAAGACCCTCTCCTTCGGTCTGCCGACGCTGGCCCAGCTGGCCGGCGGCCGCACCGAGAAGAAGCGCCCCCGCGCGGTCATCCTCACCCCGACCCGTGAGCTGGCCATGCAGGTCGCGGACGCCCTCCAGCCGTACGGCGACGTCGTCGGCCTGAAGATGAAGGTCGTCTGCGGCGGTACCTCCATGGGCAACCAGATCTACGCCCTGGAGCGCGGTGTCGACATCCTCGTCGCCACCCCGGGCCGGCTGCGCGACATCATCAACCGCGGCGCCTGCTCGCTCGAGGACGTCCAGATCACCGTCCTGGACGAGGCCGACCAGATGTCCGACCTGGGCTTCCTGCCCGAGGTCACCGAGCTGCTCGACCAGGTCCCGGCCGGCGGCCAGCGGATGCTCTTCTCCGCCACGATGGAGAACGAGATCCAGACCCTCGTCGACCGCTACCTGAAGAACCCCGTCTCCCACGAGGTGGACGCGGCCCAGGGCGCGGTGACGACCATGTCCCACCACATCCTCATCGTGAAGCCCAAGGACAAGGCGCCGGTCACCGCCGCGATCGCCTCCCGCAAGGGCCGCACGATCATCTTCGTCCGCACCCAGCTGGGCGCCGACCGCGTCGCCGAGCAGCTGCGCGACGCGGGTGTGAAGGCCGACGCGCTGCACGGCGGCATGACCCAGGGCGCGCGTACCCGCACCCTGGCCGACTTCAAGGACGGTTACGTCAACGTCCTGGTCGCCACCGACGTCGCCGCCCGCGGTATCCACGTCGACGGCATCGACCTGGTCCTCAACGTGGACCCGGCCGGCGACCACAAGGACTACCTGCACCGTGCGGGCCGTACCGCGCGTGCGGGCCGTACCGGCACCGTCGTCTCCCTGTCGCTGCCGCACCAGCGGCGCCAGATCTTCCGCCTGATGGAGGACGCCGGCGTCGACGCGGGCCGCCACATCATCCAGGGCGGCGCCGCCTTCGAGCCGGAGGTCGCCGAGATCACCGGCGCCCGGTCCATGACCGAGGTGCAGGCCGAGTCCGCCGGCAACGCCGCGCAGCAGGCCGAGCGCGAGGTCGGCCAGCTGACCAAGCAGCTGGAGCGTGCCCAGCGCCGCGCGACGGAGCTGCGCGAGGAGGCCGACCGCCTGGTGGCCCGGGTCGCCCGCGAGCGCGGCGAGGACCCGGAGACCGCGGTGGCCGAGGCGCAGGCGGCGGTGGCCGAGGCCGCGGCCGTGGCCGAGGAGCCGGTCGAGCGCGAGACCGAGCGCGAGGAGCGTCCGGCGGCTTCGGCGCCGTACGAGCGCCGGGAGCGCCGCACCTTCGACCGCGACGACCGCGGTGGCCGTGGCTTCGAGCGTCGTGACGACCGTGGCGGCCGTTCCTTCGAGCGTCGTGACGACCGTGGCGGTTTCCGCCGGGACGACCGCGGTGACCGTCGTGACGACCGTGGTGGCCGTTCCTTCGAGCGTCGTGACGACCGCGGTGGCTTCCGCCGGGACGACCGCGGTGACCGTCGTGACGACCGTGGTGGCCGTTCCTTCGAGCGTCGTGACGACCGCCGCGACGACCGTCGTGACGACCGTGGTGGCCGCTCTTTCGAGCGTCGTGACGACCGTGGCGGTTTCCGCCGGGACGACCGCGGTGACCGTCGTGACGACCGCGGCGACCGTGGCGGCCGCTCCTTCGAGCGCCGCGACGACCGCGGTGGCTTCCGCCGGGACGACCGGGGCGGCCACCGGGGCAGCGACCGTCCGTTCAACCGCGAGCGCCGCGACGACCGTCCGGGCTTCCGCTCCGGTGGTCACGAGCGCCCCTACGGCCGTCGTGACGACCACCGCGGCACCGGCTCCTCCTTCGGCCGCCGCGACGACAAGCCGCGCTGGAAGCGCAACGGCTGACGGATCGCCGTAACGCGTCACGAAGGGCCCGCACGACCTGTGTCGTGCGGGCCCTTCCGCGTGCCGCCCCGAGTGACGCATGTCACGCCCGTGGCAGGGGAATTGCTGGGGGCATGACAGAAGAGACGACAGGCGGCGCGACACGCGACGCGACGGACGGCGCGGCAGGCGGCGCGACCGGGGGCGGGACGTCGGACGAGGAACGGCTGGCCCAGCTCGGCTACACACAGGTCCTCGCCCGCCGTATGTCGGCGTTCGCCAACTACGCGGTGTCCTTCACGATCATCTCGGTCCTGTCGGGCTGTCTGACCCTCTACTCCTTCGGCATGACCACCGGCGGCCCCGCCGTGATCACCTGGGGCTGGGTCGCGGTCGGCCTGATGACGCTGCTCGTGGGGCTGTCGATGGCCGAGATCTGCTCGGCCTACCCGACCTCGGCCGGCCTGTACTTCTGGGCCCACCGGCTGGCCCCCGCGCGCTCGGCGGCCGCGTGGGCGTGGTTCACGGGCTGGTTCAACGTGCTGGGCCAGGTCGCGGTCACCGCGGGCATCGACTTCGGCGCCGCGTCCTTCCTCGGCGCGTACCTGAACCTCCAGTTCGGCTTCGAGGTCACGCGCGTGCGCACGGTCCTGCTCTTCGCCGCGATCCTGCTGCTGCACGGCCTGCTGAACACCTTCGGGGTACGGATCGTCGCCTTCCTGAACAGCGTGAGCGTGTGGTGGCACGTGCTCGGGGTGGCTGTCATCGTCGGCGCGCTGGCCGTCGTGCCCGACCACCACCGCTCGACGTCCTTCGTCCTCACCCACTTCGTCAACCGGACGGGCTGGGGCAGCGGCGTCTACGTCGTGCTGCTCGGCCTGCTGATGGCCCAGTACACCTTCACCGGCTACGACGCCTCCGCGCATATGACCGAGGAGACGCACGACGCGGCCACGGCGGGCCCGAAGGGCATCGTGCGCTCCATCTGGACGTCCTGGATCGCGGGATTCGTGCTGCTGCTCGGCTTCACCTACGCGATCCAGTCGTACGACAAGGAGCTGACGTCCGCGACCGGCGCGCCGCCGGCCCAGATCCTCCTGGACGCGCTCGGCGCCACCTCGGGCAAGCTGCTGCTCCTGGTGGTGATCGGCGCCCAGCTCTTCTGCGGGATGGCCTCCGTGACCGCCAACAGCCGCATGATCTACGCCTTCTCGCGCGACGGGGCGCTGCCCTTCTCCCGGCTCTGGCACACGGTGAGCCCGCGCACCCGCACCCCCGTGGCGGCGGTCTGGCTGGCCGCGCTCGCCGCGCTGGTCCTCGGCCTGCCCTACCTGATCAACTCGACGGCGTACGCGGCGGTGACCTCCATCGCGGTGATCGGCCTCTACCTCGCCTACGTCGTCCCGACCTTCCTGCGGGTCCGCAAGGGCGCGGCGTTCCAGCGGGGCCCCTGGCACCTGGGCCGCTGGTCGGGCGTGGTCGGGGTGGTCTCGGTCCTGTGGGTGCTGGCGATCACCGTCCTTTTCATGCTCCCGCAGGTCTCCCCGGTCACCTGGGAGACCTTCAACTACGCCCCCATCGCCGTCCTGGTCGTCCTGGGCTTCGCCGCCATCTGGTGGCTCGTCTCCGCCCGCCACTGGTTCCTGGCCCCCGCCTCCGCCCCCGTCAAGAAGTAGCCATCCGGCCCCCCGACGCGGCCGGGTCCCCCTACCCGATCGGAGACCCGGCCTCCTGCGGCTATGCTCGGACAGGCAACATCGCCTGGGCCCTTAGCTCAATTGGCAGAGCAGTGGACTTTTAATCCATTGGTTGTGGGTTCGAGTCCCACAGGGCCTACGGAATCGCCCCCAGCTCAGAGGAAGTTCGAGCTGGGGGCTTCGTCCTTTTCCAGGGGGTTCGGTGATGATTCTGCTGCTGTCCGGGAGCCTGCGGGCCGGTTCCGGCAACGAGGCGCTGCTGCGGACGGCGCGGGCGGTGGCGGCGCGGGCGGGGGTGGAGGCCCTCGTGTACGACGGACTGGGGCGGCTTCCGCACTTCAACCCCGATGACGACCGGGAACCGCTGCCGGCGGCCGTGGCCGGGCTGCGGGCGGCGATCGACGCGGCGGACGCGGTGCTGATCTGCACGCCGGAGTACGCCGGGACGCTGCCGGGCGCGTTCAAGAACCTGCTGGACTGGACGGTCGGCGGGACCGAGATCTGCGACAAGCCGGTCGCCTGGGTCAACGTGGCGGCACCGGGCCGGGGAGGGGGCGCGGAGGCCACCTTGCGGACGGTGCTCGGGTACACCGGCGCCGCCGTCGTGGAGGCGGCCTGCGCGCGGGTGCCGTTGGGCCGTGGTGATGTGGGGGAGGACGGAGCCGTCGCCGACCCGGACATCCGCCGAAGGGTCGCGGAGGTGGTACGGCTGCTGGTGGCGGCCGGCCCGGGGCGGGCGTGACGGGGGCCGGGCTGCTGTGACGGGGGGCCGCGGTGGCCGGGCCCGCCGGTGTTCCCGGCGGGCCCGGCGTTCTCACCTGACGTCGTACGGACCCTGCGCCTTGAGGTTGCGGCGGCTGTGCGCGGCATGCCGGGGGCGGGCCACCTTCGAGGAGACCTGGCCGACGATCTCCCAGAAACACACCAGGGCGGTGATCGGCGGAATTCCGAAGATGATCAGGGAAAGCGGGGAATGCGCCGCATGGCAGACGCACAGGGCGACCGCCATCGTGGAGGCGCCCAGCAGAACTCCCCAGGATCTCCTGGCACTTCTGTTCTGTACCGTCGCTCGCAGAATGGACAGCGCCGCCACGAGCCAGGGTCCGTACACCGTCAACGGCCACCACTGGGCGAGGCGCATCGGCAGTACGGAGGAAGCGGTGGCGCGGAGTTGGGCGTAGGAATAGGAGAAGGACCAGCCCAGCATGCACAACGCGCATACCGAGATGGTGGCGATCAGCAGCGTGACGGGCGCACCGCGCTGATTGTCACGCAGCAATCCGGGCTCGGTACGGATGCGCCGACGGTTTTTCCGGTGGCTGGACCTGCCGTGCGGCGGGGCCGGGTCGGGATTCGCGGCGGACGCCCCGGACAGCATCTGGGCCAGCTCTTCGACCGGGTCCCACTGCATCTCGAGCGTGCTGAACTCATAGTCACACAAAACGTCTTCATCGTGAATCCTGTCCATCGGCTGGGTCCTAGAGCCTCACCATCGCCCGCAGGTACTCACTCTCCAGCTGCCGGATTCTCTTCAAGAAATCGTCAAGAAGATCCGAGCAGCCGTCGGTGAACACCTCGCTTTCCTTGTTTTCCAGCCGGAATGTGACCGGCGAGTGGAGATTCAGCGCTGTGCGTCTCTCTGTGCGTGCCACGGTCAGCTAACGAGCCTCTCGGGAGCTGGGGTGTGGGGCATTCGGGTGCTTCTATAGCTCGAAAGCGGGGTTCGGCGGTCCTATGACAGCAACTGGCGAAAATACGAATGCGGTTTTCGCGGGCCGGGGAACGGGCCATGGAACACGGTGACGTCCCGCCGGCCGGCCCGTACGCTGGGCGGGAGTCGGGGAGGAGTACGCGGGTGACGCTGAGCGAGTCGAACGGCACCGGGAGCGGGACGCGGCGGGTGCGGACGCTGTGGCTGGTGGCCGCCGTCGCCTACGCCGTCGATCTGGGGAGCAAGCTCGCGGTGGTCGCGGGCCTGGAGGGCCGGAGTCCCGTGCCGGTGCTCGGGTCCTGGCTGGAGCTGCGGGTGCAGCGCAATCCCGGCGCCGCCTTCGGCATGGGCAGCGCGACGACCATCGTGTTCACCCTGATCGCGCTCGCCGTGGCCGCCGTCATCGTGCGGGTGTCCCGCAAGCTGACCAGCACGCCCTGGGCGATCGCCCTCGGGCTGCTGCTGGGCGGCGCGGTCGGCAATCTGACCGACCGGCTCTTCCGCGCGCCGGGCGGCCTGCGCGGCGCGGTGGTCGACTTCGTCGCGGTGCGCGACTTCAGCGTCATGAACCTCGCCGACTGGGCGATCACCTGCGGCGGTGTACTGATCGTCGTCCTGTCCTTCACCGGGCGGGAACCGGGCGACGCCCGCCGTCCCCGGGAGCAGGCCGGCTGACCCGGAGCCGCACACTGGAGCCGATGAGCACCATGAGCACGATGAGCGCCGAGCGAGCCCTCCCCGAGTCCGCGCCGTACCCGTACGTGCTGCTGTCCGCCGCCGTCTCCCTCGACGGCTGCCTGGACGACACCGGCCCGGAGCGGCTGCTGCTGTCCGGACCGGCCGACTTCGACCGGGTCGACGCGGTACGGGCCTCCGCCGACGCCCTGCTGATCGGCGCCGGCACCCTGCGCGCCGACAACCCCCGCCTCCTGGTCGGCTCCGCCGAGCGGCGCGCGGCGCGGCTCGCGCGGGGCAAACCGGAGTACCCGCTGAAGGTCACCGTCACGGGCAGTGGCGATCTCGACCCCGGGGCCCGCTTCTGGCACACCGGCGGCGACAGACTCGTCTACACGACCGACCGGGGCGCGGCGCGGGCCGCCCGGCTGCTCGGCGGTGCCGCCGAGGTCGTCGCGCTCGGCCCGGAGCTGGACTGGCGGGCCCTGCTCGGGCATCTGCGCACGGAGCGCGGGGTGCGCCGGCTGATGGTGGAGGGCGGCGCGGCCGTGCACACCCAGCTCCTCCAGCAGGGTCTCGCCGACGAGCTGCACCTGGCCCTCGCCCCGCTGATCGTGGGCGACCCGGCCGCCCCGCGGCTGTTCGGGCCCGGCCGCTACCAGGAGGGGCGGCTGCGGCTCGTCGAGTCCCGCCGGATCGAGGACGTGGTCCTGGCGCGCTACGAGCCCACCGCGCCCGGCACCGGCCCGGTGCCCACCGCCGCCGACCGGCACTGGCTGCGCACCGCCTGCGAGCTGGCCGCGCTGTGCCCGCCCTCGGAGACGGCCTTCAGCGTCGGCGCGGTCGTGGTCGCCGCCGACGGCACCGAGCTGGCCCGCGGCCACTCCCGGGAGGGCACGGACCCGGTGGCGCACGCGGAGGAGGCGGCGCTCGCCAGGACCGACCCCGCCGACCCCCGGCTGCCCGGCGCCACCGTCTACAGCAGCCTGGAGCCCTGCGCCCGCCGCGCCTCCCGGCCCGCGCCCTGCGCCGAGCTGATCCTGCGGGCGGGGGTGCGCCGGGTGGTCACCGCCTGGCGCGAGCCGGACACGTTCGTGGTGGCGGCCGATGGCACGGGAGTGCTGACCGGCGCGGGCGCCGACGTCGTCCTCCTGCCCGAGTACGAGGCCCTGGCCCAGGCCCCGAACCGGCATCTGCGGGGCTGATCCGGGGGCCTGTCCCAACCGATGTGCTTTCCGCCCCTGGGATGGCGTACAGTAGAGACATCGCCGCGGGGTGGAGCAGCTCGGTAGCTCGCTGGGCTCATAACCCAGAGGTCGCAGGTTCAAATCCTGTCCCCGCTACTGATATCTCAGGGCCGGAATCCAGTTGACGGATTCCGGCCCTGAGTGTTTTCCGGAGCCCGGATACGGGGGTTACCCGTAGTGACCGTTCGACCGCCCTGCGCATAACGTCTGAGTCACCATCAAAAACCGGATGACTGCTGAACGCCGGTCAACTCGCCCGGTTCGGCGGCCTGCTGGGGGATACGTCCATGGCCTGAAGCGTTAATGATCAAGCCGAACGGCTTGGAAAGTTCCCCCGGGTCTATTAACGTTCGATAACGCAGCGCGGTCGTCCCAGCCGTCACCCGCGACGGCTCCGCGCGCACGCGCCGAATCCCGCAAGGGAACCGGGGAACCACCACCTTGGGGTGAATCACGCGAAAACCGTCACGGACCGCACGCCGGTCCGCGAGCGGTATACGCGCGTAGGAGACCTTCCTGCTCCGAACCCGTCAGCTAACCCGGTAGGCGGAGGAAGGAAAGGAGCACGCCCCCGTGGCGTCCAACCGGCCTGCCCCAGAATCCCCGTTCGTGCCCGCTCAGCGCGAGCCCGAGTCGTTCGGCCCCGGCCCCGGCCTCGACGACGACGGCCCCTGGGAGGAGTGGAACCCGACCGAGGAGACCGTCGCCCCGGTCCGCGGCCGCCACCGCGTCGCCAAGCAGCGCGGCGGCTTCGCCCGCAGCTCCACCGTCCTCGGCGTCGGCGTGATCGCCGCCGTCGGCGCGGGCGGCATCGCCAGCGCCAACACCGGCAAGCCGCCGGTCTCCATCTCGATGCCGGACATGCCGAACGTCTCGGTGCCGCAGCTGTCCACCGTCGAGCACTTCTTCGGCGACGACTCCACGGACGGGCCCAAGGCCGAGACCGCCACCGCGCTCACCGATCTCGGGCACACCACCGAGGGTGTCAGGGACAGCGGCGCCGGCGAGGCCCTGCGCAACCGGATCATGGCCCAGGCCGAGCAGCAGCAGGGCCAGGCCGACAGCAAGGCCACCGCCGCGAGGGTCGCCGCCGCCCAGCAGCAGAGCGACGCCGTGGCCGCCAAGGCGGAGCAGGAGGCCGCCGGCAAGGCCGCCGCCGCCAAGGAGAAGGCGGAGGCCGCCGCCAAGAAGGCGGCCGAGGCCAAGCGGCTGGCCGAGCTGGCCAAGCAGTACACGCTGCCCGTCGTCTCGTACACGATCACCGGCACCTTCGGGCAGCCCGGCGCCATGTGGTCCTCCGGCTACCACACCGGCCTCGACTTCGCGGCCCCCACCGGCACCCTGATCAAGGCCGTGCACGGCGGCACCGTCACCCAGGCCGGCTGGGCCGGCGCCTACGGCTACCGCACCGTCCTCACCCTGGACGACGGCACCGAGCTGTGGTTCTGCCACCAGTCCTCGATCAATGTCTCGGCCGGCCAGAAGGTCACCACCGGCGAGGTCATCGGCCGCGTCGGCGCCACCGGCAATGTCACCGGTCCGCATCTGCACCTGGAGGTCCACCCGAACGGGCAGGCCACCGCCGTCGACCCCGCGCCCTGGCTGCGCGACAAGGGCCTCAACCCCTGACGGAACCCGCGCGCGATCCGCGCGGATCTCCCCACCGGCGGCGGAATGCGATCATCCGCCGCCGGTGTTGATGTGAAGCATGACTTCTCTGCGCACACTGGGCTCCTCCGACCTCGAGGTCTTCCCGCTCTGCCTGGGCGGCAACGTCTTCGGCTGGACCGCCGACGAGCAGACCTCCTTCGCCGTCCTGGACGCGTACACGGCCGCGGGCGGCAACTTCATCGACACCGCCGACTCCTACAGCGCCTGGGTCGAGGGCCACCAGGGCGGCGAGTCCGAGACCGTCATCGGCAAGTGGGTCAAGGCCCGCGGCAACCGCTCCGACGTCGTCATCGCCACCAAGGTCAGCCAGCACCCGCAGTACAAGGGCCTGTCCGCGGCCACCATCCGGGCCGCCGCCGACGCCTCCCTGGCCCGCCTGGGCACCGACCACATCGACCTCTACTACACCCACTTCGACCAGCCCGAGGTGCCGGTCGAGGAGATCATCGGCGCGCTGGACGAACTGGTGAAGGCCGGCAAGGTCCGGCAGATCGCCGCGTCCAACATCAGCGCCGAGCGGCTCAAGGAGTCCCTGGACTTCTCCACCCGCGAGAACCTGGCCCGCTATGTGGCGCTCCAGCCGCACTACAACCTGGTCTCCCGGGACACCTACGAGGGCCCGCTCCAGGACCTCGTCGCCCGCGAGGGCCTGTCCACGGTGCCGTACTTCGCGCTCGCCTCGGGCTTCCTGACCGGCAAGTACCGGCCCGGCGCGACGGTGGACAGCCCTCGTGCCGGCGGGGCCGCGAAGTACGCGGAGACCGAGCGCGGCCAGAAGGTCCTCGCCGCCCTCGACGAGATCGCCGCCGCGCACGACGCCCCGCACGCCACCGTCGCCCTCGCCTGGCTGGCCGCCCAGCCGACCGTCACGGCCCCCATCGCCTCGGCCCGCACCCTGGAGCAGCTCCCGCCGCTGGTGGCCGTCGGCGACCTGAAGCTGACGGACGACGAACTGAAGAAGCTGACGGACGCGTCGGCGTAAGGCTCACATCCGGTACGGGTTGTACGACGGGTACGGCGCCGACGGGTAGCCGTACCCGGGCCCCGGGCCCTGCGCGTACCCGTGTCCCGGGCCCTGCGGATACCCGTACCCGGGGCCGGGCCCGTGCTCCGGACCCCGTACATACGCGTGCCCGTACGGCGCGGGTGACCACCCCATCGGGACGGGGGCCGGGGCCGCCCTGCGGGCCGCGTACTCCAGGGCGGGGCGGGCGGCCTCCCGGCGCTGCCACAGCTCTTGGAGCAGCTCCCGTTCCCGGGCGGCGAAGTCCGCGCCGGCCCGGCCGCGGCGGCCCCGCGCGCGCAGCTGCGCAAGAGCGGTGGCGTACGTCTCGTACTGCCCGACCGTCCGCGCCACGGGCCGTCCCGCGTGGTGGCGGGCGTAGTCACGGGCCATCCGGCGGGCCCGCATCGAGCTCAGCGCGAACGGCTCGGCCGGGCCCAGCCAGCCGGCCAGCACATACGTCGGCAGCTCCTCGCGCACCGTGCGCAGCTCCCGCTGCCGGGTCCAGATCCCGAGCCAGGTCAGCAGCCCGAACACGGGCAGCATGAAGGCGCCGTAGACGGCGAGGAAGCCGTACTGGCCGAAGCTGGCGGAGCCGTTCCACAGGGCGTGCATGCACATCGCGAGGAGCAGCCCGCCGAGCGGGATCAGCAGCCGCCGGGCGCGCCCGCGGGACCCGTACACCGCGGCGAGGCCGAAGCCGATGCCGGTGCAGGTGGTGAACAGGGGGTGCGCGAACGGGGACATCACGACGCGCACGAAGAAGGTGGCGGCGGTGACGGAGACGATGCCGTGGCCGCCGGTGACCTGGTCGGTGCCGAAGGCCGTGCCGAGATAGAGGATGTTCTCGGTGAACGCGAACCCGGTGGCGGTGATCCCGGCTATCACCATCCCGTCCACGATCCCGGTGAACTCGCGTCTGCGGAAGAGGAAGACGAGCAGGACGGCCGCGGCCTTGGCGGACTCCTCGACGATCGGGGCTATCACGGTGGCGCCGAGGGTGTTGGCGCTCGCCGGGTCCGCGGTGGAGGTGGCTATCCACTTGGTCGCGAAGCTGTTGGCGACGATGGCTATGAGCGCCGCCGCGAACGCGCCCCAGCAGAACGCGAACACCAGGTTCCGCCAGGCGAAGGGCGCCACCCGGTCCAGCCAGCGGAACGCGGTGATCAGCCACGGCACCGGCAGCACCGCGAGGCCGAGCCCCACCAGGAAGCCCTCGGTGCCGGTCTCCTTGCGCACCAGCGCCAGGATGACCAGCGCGGACATCGCCAGCAGGGTGATCAGCGCGCCGTACCGCACCCAGCGCAGCTGCCACCAGTGCGGGTGGCGCAGCGCCTCGGCACCGGGGTTCGGGGGGTACGTCGGGTACACGGAACGGGTGGCCACGGCATCGACCCTAACGGTGTCGGGACGAGGGGCTGAGCGGTTTACCTGCGGCTTTCGGCCGCGGCGTCTACCTGCGGCGGAACAGAAGATCGTGCACGACATGTCCCTTGTCCAGCCCCTGGCCCTCGAAACGGGTCAGCGGCCGGAACCCGGGCCGGGGCGCGAAACCGCCGTCGGTCCGGGTGTTCTCGAAGGCGGGGTGGGCGGAGAGCACCTCCAGCATCTGCTCCGCGTACGGCTCCCAGTCGGTCGCGCAGTGCACCAGCGCGCCGGGCCGCAGCCGGGTCGCGGCGAGGTCGAGGAACTCGGGCTGGATCAGCCGCCGCTTGTGGTGGCGCTTCTTGGGCCAGGGGTCCGGGAAGTAGACCCGCAGCCCGGCGAGCGCGTCCGGGCGGAGCATCTCGCGCAGCAGGATGATCGCGTCCCCGTTGCCCACCCGGACGTTGTCCAGCGCGTTCTGTTCGGCCAGGTTCAGCAGATTGCCCTGGCCGGGGGTGTGCACATCGACCGCGAGCACATGGGTGCCCGGGTCGGCGGCGGCCATCTGCGCGGTGGCCTCGCCCATGCCGAAGCCGATCTCCAGGACCACCGGACGGTCGTTGCCGAACAGAGCGGCGAGGTCGAGCACCCGCTGTCCGTCGATGTCCAGTCCCCAGGCGGGCCACAGCCGCTGGAGCGCGTCGGCCTGCCCGGTCGTCACCCGGCTGCGGCGCGGCTGGAAGCTGCGGATCCGCCGCTCGAAGTGAGAGCCCGCGGGATCGGCCCGCGGGCCGTCCGGGAAGCGCGGCTCGCCCTTGGCCCGGGCGGGCCGCGGGGCGGCACCGGGGGCGTCCGGGGCCGGCTCGGACAGGACGTCGGGGGTGTTCAGCGCATCAGACACAGTACGAACGAGTCTACGGGCGCGGCGCGGATACGCCCGCGCCACCGGCCGCCGCCAGCATCTCCAGCGCCCGGCGCGCGACCTCCCGGCCGATCGGCAGGGACGCGGTGGCCGCCGGGGACGGCGCGTTCAGCACATGCACCGCGCGGGGGCCCTCCTTGATCAGGAAGTCGTCCACCAGGGAGCCGTCCCGCAGCACCGCCTGCGCCCGCACCCCGGCCGGCGCCGGCACCAGGTCCTCGGCCTGCGCCGCCGGCAGCAGTCTGCGCACCGCCGCAAGGAACGCCCCCTTCGACAGCGAGCGGTGCAGTTCGCCCGCGCCGTAGCGCCAGTGCCGCCGCGCTATCGCCCACGATCCCGGCCAGGCCAGGGTGCCGGCCAGCTCCCGGGGCCGTACGACCCCCCAGTCGTACCCCTCCCGGGCCAGCGCGGGCACCGCGTTCGGGCCGATGTGGACGCCGCCGTCGACGCCCCGGGTCAGATGCACGCCGAGGAACGGGAACGCCGGGTCCGGCACCGGGTACACCAGACCGCGCACCAGCTCGGGCCGGGCCAGCTCGTAGTACTCCCCGCGGAACGGCACGATCCGCACGCCGGGCTCGTCGCCGGTCAGCCGGGCCAGTTCGTCGCAGTACAGCCCGGCGCAGTTCACCAGCACCCGCCCGCGCACCACGTCCCCGGCCGCGGTGCGCACGGCCACGCCCCGCTCCGGGCGCCGGTCCACCCGGACGACCCGCGCGCCGTAGCGGATGTCGGCGCCGGAGGCGAGGGCGAGCTGCCGGGCCACGCCCGCGTAGTCGCACACGCCGGTGCTGCCGACGTGTATCGCGGCCAGTCCGCGCACCTCGGGTTCGTACTCGGCGATCTGGGCGGCGCCCAGCTCGCGCACCGGGATTCCGTTCTCCCGGCCGCGCTGCACCAGGGCGTGCAGCCGGGGCAGCTCGGCGCGCTCGGTGGCCACGATCAGCTTGCCGGTGACGGCGTGCTCGACGCCGTACTCGGCGCAGAACTTCACCATCTCGGCCGCGCCGCGCACCGCGTACCGCGCCTTGAGGGAACCCGGGCGGTAGTAGATCCCGCTGTGGATCACCCCGCTGTTGCGGCCCGTCTGGTGGCGGGCGGGACCCGGCTCCTTCTCCAGCACGGTCACCCGCGTCCCCGGCGCCGCCCGGCCGATCGCGTACGCCGTCGACAGCCCGACGATCCCCCCTCCGACCACGAGCACATCACAGTCGTACGCCCCGACCGGCACCTGCACCACCTCCCACGTCGATAGTGCACTGCGCCACTGACAGTGCCTTCAAACGCCGGGGTGATCAGTACCGCACCGGTGCCGGGGCGTGGCGCTACGCAGGGGTCACCAGCAGGGGCCGGGCCCGCTCGCGCAGCTCGACCACCCGCGGCTCGTCGCCGTACGCCTCCAGGCGGTGCAGCAGGTCCCGCACGTACTCCGTGGTCCGCGCCGAGGAGATCCGGCCGGCCACCTCCACCGCCCGCACCCCCTGCTCGCAGGCCGCGTCGAGGTTGCCGGACTCCAGCTCGGCCACCGCGGAGACGACCAGGCGCAGCCCGTGCGAGCGCACGAACTCCTCCGTCGGCTTCGACAGCGCCTGCTCGGTGAACCTGCGCACCTGGCGCGGCAGCTTCAGGTCGCGGTAGCACTCGGCCGCGTCCGCCGCGAAGCGGTCGTAGCCGTAGAACCCGAGCCACGAGGGATCGGGGTCCCCCTCGCGGGAGCGCTCCAGCCAGCTCTCCGCCGCCTTCAGCGCCGCGCCCGCCGCCTGGGCGTCCCCGGCGCGCGCGTGGGCGCGCGCCTCGACCAGCCGGAAGAAGCTCATGGTGCGGGCCGTGGCCAGCCCCCGGTTGCGTTCGAGGGCGGCCTGCGCGAGGTCGACCCCTTCGTCCCCGAAGCCCCGGTAGGTCGCCTGGAGCGACATGGAGGCGAGGACGTACCCGCCGAGCGGCACATCGGCGGCCGCGCGGGCGAGCCGCAGCGCCTGGATGTAGTACCGCTGCGCCGCCTCCTGCTGGCCGGTGTCGAAGGCCATCCACCCGGCGAGCCGGGTCAGTTCGGCGGAGGCGCCGAACAGCGCGCGGCCGACTTCGTCGGAGTACCCGCCGAGCAGCAGCGGCGCCGCCTCGACGCGCAGGCACTCCGGCACCATCGACGAACGCCAGTCGCCGCCCCCGTACTTGGAGTCCCAGCGCCTGGCGTCCTCGGCGGCCTCCCGCAGCTTGCGGACGTCGCTGTGGCCGACCCTGACCGGTGCGCCGGTGCCCTCGGCGAAGCCGTCCTCCCGCGCGACCGAGCTGTCGGCGGGGGTTATCAGCCAGCGCGAGGCGGGCGTCGCGTAGGCGCTCACCGCGAAGGAGCCGGCCAGCGACTGCCAGATCCCGCCCGAGCCGGCCCGGCGCCCGGCGAGGTCGAGGCGGTACAGCTCGGTCGCCGAGCGCACCGCCTGCGCCACGTCCCTCGGGAAGGCGAGGCCGACCTCGGGCGCGGGGTCCGCGTCCGCCAGGCCGATCTCGTGGAGCGGCACCGGGCGGCCGAGTTTCTGTCCGATGGCGGCCGCGATGAGGTGGGGCGCGGCGCCCTGCGGCACCATGCCCTTCGACACCCAGCGCGCCACGGACGTCTTGTCGTAGCGAAGTGTCAACCCGCGTTGGGCGCCAAGGTCGTTGACGCGACGCGCGAGTCCTGCGTTGCTGATTCCCGCGAGGGCGAGAACGGCGCCGAGCTTTTCGTTCGGCCCGCGTTGCTCCCTGGACATGCGCCACCCCTCGACACAGACGGCCGCCGCGCGGGCATAACCGCGCGGCATTCGTAAACCCAGCGTAGTTCGCCGCATCCCAAGCGTTAAGGGGCATTGTTCCGGATGGCGGGATTGTGGTCCGTACGGGAGTGCGGACCAGTACGCACCGTGCACGGACCGGTCCCCGCGTGCCCCCGCGCCTGTGGCCGTGCGCCCGGCCGTGCGCTCTTCTCCGGCCAACTCGCCGACGGTTTCCTGGTCTTGCGTGGGTCGGCCCGCTGTACTGGATCCAGTGGGCTGGGGGACACCGCCACCTTCATCCCCGCGGGTGGCGGACCGGTCCGGGAGGCGGATGCCGTCTCCCGGACCGTGCGTGCGTCCGGGGTGCCGCGAGCGTCGCGAGCCCCTACGGAGCGTGCTCATCTCCGGGGCGCGGTTTGGTAATTGGCTGAAAATCGTCCCGCAGCTGTCCGGGGATTTTCTGCTCCGATCACGCGACTCAGGGGCGTGAAAGGCGTTTTGGGGGAGTGTATCGGGGGCGCATTCGCGTCGCGCGCTCCCTGGCGGCGCCCGCCCGGAGCCGGGATCATGAGGGCCGTACGGCCGCGAACCCCCTTCCCCTCCCGTTCTCCCTCCCGCCGTTCCGAGCGGTGTCACCACACCTCTCCCAGGCGTCCTTCGTGGCAGCATGGGGACCGGTTCGATCGGTGCACTGGTTGTCCACAGGCTGTGGAGGCACGATGCGGTGGTTGGTGGGGTGGAGCAGCGCCGCCGCGCGCGCGGCCGGGCTCGGCTCCGCCGGCTCGCTGGGCCACGACGGCGAGACCCTGCACCCGGTCGGCTCTCAGCTCCTGTGGGGCGACCCCGACCCGCTGTGGGCGGTCGGCGACTGGCGCCCGGACGAGGTGCGGGTGGTCAAGGCCGACGAGCAGAACCGGATCGCCGTCCTCGGCATCTGCGGCGCCTCCGACGAGGACCTGCGGCGCGGCCTGTTCACCGCGCGCGGGGGCGCGCTGCGCCATCTGACGAACTGGCCCGGCAGCTACACGGCCGTCGTCCAGGTCGGCCGCCGCGTCACCGTCTGCGGCGATCTCGCCGGCGCCCGCCCGGTCTTCCACACCCCGTGGGCGGGCGGCACGGCGTTTGCCACCGCCGCGCTGCCGCTCGCCGACCTCATCGAGGCCAACCTCGACTTCGGTCATCTCGCCGCCCTGCTCGCCGCCCCGGACGTCCCGGCCGCGCTGCGCGACACCACCCCCTACGAAGGGGTACGGCGCATTCCGCCGGGGCACGCGCTGGTGCTGCGCGCGGGGGCGCGGGAGATCGCCGGGTACGACCCGGTCTCCTCGCTCGCCGTGTCCGCGGTCCCGGCCGACCCCGACCGCGCGGTGGACGCCGTACGCGACGCCCTGGTGGAGGCGGTGCGCACCCGGCTCGCGGCGCCGCGGCACGTGCCCGACCTCGATCCGGGGCCGGTGCCCGGGATGGGGCCCGCCGAGCGGCGCGCCCGGCGCGGGATGCCGGTGCCCGGGATCGGCGCCGACCTGTCCGGCGGCCCGGCCTCCGCCACCCTCGCGCTGCTCGCCGCCGGGCTGCCCGGCCGGCCCGGCACCCTCCTCGGCCACGGCACCGGCGAACGCCTCCTGGCCGTCACCTTCAACGACCTCGCCGTCGGCGGCCGCGAGGCCGAGGTGCAGCGGGCGGGGGCGCTCGCGGCCGACCCCCGGCTGCACCACGTGGTGGTGACCGGCGCCGAGGAGGCGCTGCCCTACGCCGACCTCGACGGCCCCCTCACCGACGAACCCGGGCCCTCGCTGGTCACGGCCGGGCGCCACCGGGCGCGGCTGGCCGCGGGCAGCGCCGACCACTTCACCGGGCACGGCGCGCGGCAGGTCCTGGACGCGCACCCCGCCCGACTCGCCGACCTGCTGATGGACCGAAGACGCCGCCATCTGGTCCGGCCGGTCGCCGCCCTCGCCCGGGCGGACGGCTCGGTCCTCGTGACGGCGCGGGTGTACGGCGCGGCCCGGCGGCTCGCGCGGACGCCGTACCGGGCGGGCCTGGAGGAGCTGGCCGAGCGGCTGATGCGGCGGCGGTTCGAGGAGCCTAGGGGGGCGGTCGGGGCGTCGCTCGCGGCGCTGACCTGGGCGGCTCCGGGTCCGGCCGCCCGGTGGCTCACGGGGGAGGCGCTGGCTGAAGTATCGGTTCTGCTCGGGGTCGAGGGGGACCGGTCGGGTACGGGCGGCCAGCGGCCCGGCGAGCACCGGGCGCGGGCGGCGCTCGCCCGGTACGCCGCGGATCTGCGGGTGCTGGAGCAGTCCGCGGAGATCCGTTCGCAGCGGCTGCACGCGCCCTTCCTCGACAACCAGGTCGTCCGCGCGTGCCGTGAGCTGCCGGAGGCGCTGCGGGTGCGGCCCGGCGCGCGGGCCGAGATCCTGCGCACGGTCCTGGAGAGCACCGGCATCACCGACCTGCCGCCCGGCTGGGGCACCCCGTCGCACGCGTCCTCGGCCGCCGCCGCGCGGGCGGGCCTGCGGCTGTCCGCCGAGCCGCTGCTGGACCTCTTCTCCCGCCCGCTGCTCGCGGACGCGGGGCTGGTGGACGGGGGCGTGGTCCGCGAGGCGCTGCGCTCGGCGGCGGCGGGGGCCACGGTGGAGGGGCTGGCCGACCTGGTCTCCCTGGAGCTGTGGCTGCACCGGCTGCTGTCCCGCAGGGGGACGTGCTGGACGGGGACGCCGGCGCGGTCGCGGGCGGTGCCGGCGGGGATCCAGCGGCGGAGGGACGCGTTGGCCTCCGGCATGTGAGCGGGGGACGGCGGCGGTGGTTCGGCCGCGGGCCGGTGGGGGCTGGTCGCGCGGTTCCCCGCGCCCCTTCGGGGCGCTCCGGCCGCAGGCGTCGTGCCCCCGCCGCAAACCCTTCGTACGCAGCCGCCGCCACCGGCGACAATGACCCGGTGCGGTACAAAATTCTCGGTATCACCCAGGCGGCGGACGCCCACGGCACGCCCCACGTCCTCACCGCTCCCCGCCTCCGCACCCTTCTCGCCGCCCTCGCCCTGCGCCCCGGCCGCACCGCCACCCCCGGCACCCTCGTCCAGGAGATCTGGGCCGACGCCCCGCCCCAGGACGCCCCCGCGGCCCTCCAGGCGCTCGTCGGCCGCCTGCGCCGCGCCCTCGGCAAGGACGCCGTCACCTCCACCCCCGGCGGGTACCGCCTCGAAGCGACCGAGGACGACATCGACCTGTACGTCTTCGAACGGCTCACCCGTACCGGCACCGAGTCCCTCGCCGCCGGCGACCCCGCCACCGCCCACCGCACCCTGACCGCCGCCCTCGCCCTCTGGTACGGCCCCGCCCTCGCCGACCTCCCCGACCGCACCGCCGCCGCCCGCCCCGAGGCCCTGCGCCTGGAGGCGACCCGCGCCCGGGCCGCCGCCGCGCTCGCCCTGGGCCGCGCCCAAGACGTCGTACCTCAGCTGCGGGAGCTGACCGCGGCCCATCCGTACGACGAACCGCTGCACGCCCTGCTCATCCGCGCCCTCGCCGGCACCGGACGCCCCGCCGACGCCCTCGCGGCCTACGAGTCCGCCCGGCGCACCCTCGCCGACACCCTCGGCACCGACCCCGGTCCCGAACTGCGCGCCCTGCACGCCGAGTTGCTGGCGGCGGAGCACCGGCCCGCGCCTCCGCCCCCGGCCCGCCGCGGCAACCTCCGCCCCCGGCTCACCTCCTTCGTCGGCAGAGAAGGCGAACTCGAAGCCGTACGCGCCGACGTGAGACGTTCCCGGCTGGTCACCCTCACCGGACCCGGCGGCTCCGGGAAGACCCGGCTGGCCGAGGAGGCCGCCGCCGCCCTCGCCCCGGCCTGGCTCGTCGAACTGGCCCCGCTGGACCGGCCGGACGCCGTACCCGGCGCCGTGGTCAGCGCCCTCGGCCTGCGCGAGACCGTGCTCCTCCACACCGAGCTGGTCCCGCAACAGACCGACCCGACGGCCCTGTTGATCGAGTACTGCGCCCCGCGCGCCGAACTCGTCGTCCTCGACAACTGCGAGCACGTCATCGACGCGGCCGCCGCCCTCGCCGAGACCCTGCTCACCCACTGCCCGCACCTCACCGTCCTCGCCACCAGCCGCGAACCCCTGGGCGTGCCCGGCGAGTTCGTGCGCCCGGTCGAACCCCTCGCCCCGGAACAGGCACACCGCCTCCTCGCCGAACGCGCGCGGGCCGTACGCCCCGACGCCGACACGGTGCTCGCCGACACCGCGGCCGTGGCGGAGATCTGCCGCCGCCTGGACGGACTGCCCCTCGCCATCGAACTGGCCGCCGCCCGGCTGCGGTTGCTGACCCCCCGGCAGATCGCCGACCGCCTCGACGACCGCTTCCGGCTGCTCACCTCCGGCAGCCGCACCGTGCTGCCCCGCCAGCAGACCCTGCGCGCGGTCGTCGACTGGTCCTGGGACCTGCTGGACGAGCGGGAGCGCACCGTGCTGCGCGAGGTCTCCGTCTTCGCCGGCGGTTGGGACCTCGCCGCCGCCGAGGCCGTGTGCACCGGCCCGGTGGCGGACCTGATCGGGTCGCTGGTCGACAAGTCCCTGGTGGTCGCCGCCCCCGGCGGCGCGGGCGGCATGCGCTACCGCATGCTGGAGACCATCCACGAGTACGCCGTCGAGCGCGCCGCCGAGGCCCCCGGGCAGCGCGCCGCCGCCGAGCGCCGCCACCGCGCCTGGGCGCGCGCCCTGGTCGAGGAGGCCGATCCGCTGCTGCGCTCGGCCGACCAGCTCCGCTGGATCGCCCGGCTGGAGAGCGACCTGGACAACATCCGCGCCGCCCTCGACCGCGCGGTGCGCGCGGGCGAGGAGGCCGAGGCGGGCGCGGTCGTACGGGCCATGTGCTGGTTCTGGTGGCTGCGCAACTACCGCCAGGAAGGGGTGGGCAGGGTGCGCCAGGTCCTCCGCCTCGGCGCCGCCCTCGACGCCGGCGCGGCGGACGACCGGGCGACCCTCCCGGCCCGGACGGAGTCGGCCGACCATGTGGCCGCCCTGCTCGCCGCCCCCGAGGCCGATGCCGCCCATCCACTGCGCGAACTCCGCATGGACCTGCGGCTGTTCGAGCTGTTCCTGACGGCGGGCGGCAGCATGGACCAGCTGGCCACCGACGAACGGGCCGCGCGCTACCTCGCCCTGGTCCGGGCCGCGTACGAGCCGGGCGGCCCGGCGGCGGCCCGCCTCCCCGGCGTCGTCTGGCCGATGACCGGCTACTACCTGGGCGGCCCGGAGGACGCCGTCCGGGACGTGGCCCCGGTGGTCGCCAACTGCCGTGCGTACGGCGGTGACTGGGAGCTGGGCGCCGCGCTGATGTTCCGCGCCCATGTGCGGGTCGACTCCCCCGGCAACCTGGACGGTGTGGACGAGGACCTGGCCGAACTGCGCGTGCTCGGCCGCCGGGTCGGGGACCGCTGGATGCGGGCCCAGGTGTGCGGCGCGGCCGGCGAGGCGCACATGGCGCGCGGCCGGTTCACCGAGGCGCGCGGCGAGTACGAGGAGGCGCTGCGGCTCGCCTACGAGGTGGGCGCGTACGCGGAGTCGCCGTTCCTGCTGGCCCGCCTCGCCGACATCGCCTTCCGCTTCGGCGACCGGGACACCGCGCTCGCCGCCCTGGAGGAGGCGAGCACCGCCGCGGACCGGTACGCGGTCCCCGAGTCCCGCGCCTTCGTGCTGCTGATGCGGTCCTGGATCGCCGTGCACGACGGCCGGTATCCGCAGGCGCGGGCGCACTTCGAGGCGATCCGGGAGGTGGCGGGACCCGAGATGTCCCCGCCGCAGTTCGTGGCCGGGCTGCGGACCGTCGAGGCGCTGCTGGTCGCCGGGGAGTCGGGCCCCGGGCAGGGCGTGCCGATCCTGGCCGGGGCGCTGGAGCAGGCCGTCGCCGCGGGCTGCGCCGAGTCGGTCACCGGTGGCATGGTGGCCGCCGCGGCCGGTCTGCTCGCCCGGCTCGGGGACCTGCCGGGCGCGGTACGGCTGTACGCGGCCGCCGACCACTGGCGCGCCGGCTGCCCGGGCAGCGAACCCGAGCGCGCCGAGGCCGCCCGGGTCCGTGCCGACGCCCGCGCGGCCCTGCCCGCCGCCCGGTACGCGGCCGAACAGGCCCGGGGCGCGGGCTACGACGCGGCCGACGTCCTGCGCGAGCTGCGCCGGACCGCCGACGGGTGATCCCGGCCGCCGCCGGTTGAGCCCGTCCTCGTCCGGTGGACGGGGCTACTCGCAGGTGAACCGGGACTCCGCCCAGTCCGCCAGTGCCGTCGGGTCGAAGGCGGTGCGGTGCGGGCGCACGACGAGCTGGACGGTCCTGCGCCCGGTGAGGTCCACATGGACGGGGACGGCGCGCTCGCGGCCCTCGACCGTCCCCGAGTGCCACAGCGGGACCCCGTCCCCGTAGACGGCGAAGCTCACCTTGCCGAGGCCGAGGGTCATGTCGTCCACGCCGGCCATCGCGTCGTACGCGGTGCACCGCCGGTTGAGGTCGATGGTCACGGAGGAGTCGCCGTGGACGGTCGCGCCGTGTGTGTACGGCGTGCCGCCGATGTCGAGGCCGTACCGCTGCCACACCCAGCTGCTCGTGCCGAGCGCGATCTCGGGCCCGGTGCCGTCGCCGCTCACGTCGTAACCCAGCTCGCTGAGCTGGTAGACGGCGGGGGGCGACGGGGGAGGGGGCGTCGGGGTCGGGGTGGGCGTGGGTGTGGGCGCGGGGGTCGGTGTGGGCTTCGGGGGCGTGGGCTTCGGCGTCGGCTTCGGCGGGGGTGTCGGGGCCGGCTTCGGCGCGGGCGCGGCGGGCACCACCGGCGCGGGCGTCGGCTTCGAGACGGGGGCCGGGGTCGGTGTCGGGGCCGGCTTCGGCGGGGTGGGCGTCGGGGACGGCGTCCGCACGGCGACCGGAGGGGGCGGTGCCGAGGGCTTGGCGACCTCCTTCGCCGGATGGCTGTCGTAGACGAGGCCGAAGGCCACCGCCGCGGCCGCGACCGCGACGACCCCCGCGGCGATGCCCGCCTTGACCGGCGCCCCGACCGCCTCCGAGGCGGCCCCGCCCGCGGCACCCGATCCGCCGGAGGAGCCGCCCGCCGCGGCGGCCGCGCCCGCGGCCCCGGCCCCCGCGCCGCCCGCGACCAGGCCGAGCGCCTTGGCGTACCCGGCGGCCCCGAACCAGCCGATGACCGCGACCGGCACGACCGCGGGGATGCCCCCCGCGACCTCCTCGATCTGCGCCGCCGCGAGCCGGCACCTGGCGCACTCCTCCAGGTGTTTGCGCAGCCCCCGTTCGGCACGGACGCGCAGTTTGCGGCGGGCGTAGCCGCCCAGCTGGTCGGCGTAGCGCGCGCACTCCGCGTCGTCGGTGAGGGTGGTGCTGACGTGGGCCTGGAGGTACGCCTGCTTCAGGCCCTCGCGGGCGCGGCTGGCGAGCACCCGGGTGCCGTTGGCGTCCAGCCCGAACAGGACGGCGACCTCGCTCGGGGACTCGTCCTCCACCTCGGTGTGCCACAGCACGGCCTGCCAGCGCTCCGGCAGCGAGCGGAACGCCCGCATGGCCATGGACTGCTCGGCGTCGTGCAACGCCCTCACGTCCGCGCCGAGTTCGAGGGTGTCGTC
Organism: Streptomyces sp. SUK 48; assembly: GCF_009650765.1. Classification (NCBI taxonomy): domain Bacteria; kingdom Bacillati; phylum Actinomycetota; class Actinomycetes; order Kitasatosporales; family Streptomycetaceae; genus Streptomyces; species Streptomyces sp. SUK 48. The sequence goes on from NZ_CP045740.1 coordinate 4,456,250, forward strand.
GTCCGACACCGCCGAGGAGCGGGCGGCCTGCTGGGCGAAGGCGGCGAAGTCGTCGACGAGCTGCTCGCGCCGGGCCGAGTCGACCCAGTGCGCGGCGACGCGCCGTACCGAGGTGAGCAGATAGGCCCGTACGGCGTGCTCGGGCCCGGAGCCGCCGCGCACCGCCTGGAGCATCCGGGCGAACACCTCGGCGGTCAGGTCGTCGGCGGTGTACGCGTCCCGGCAGCAGGTGCGCGCGTACCGGCGCACCGCGGCCGCGTGCCGCCGGTACAGCTCCTCGTACGCGGAGTCGTCGCCGCCCCGCATCCGCTCGATCAGCTCGGCGTCACCGGTCGGGGTGCCCCGCTGTGCGGGGACGTTCCTGCTGCCCGTCCGGCGCCCCTGGCTGGGCACCTGCGTCCCGGCGCCCTCGTCCTCTCGCGCCCCGCCAACACTCATCGTGGAACGCCCCCGCCCCGGCCCGACATCACCCTCACAGAGTCCCACATCGTCATTTCTTCAACGACCCTCTCCGCCTCCTGTCACCCGTCCGAGGGGACGTGCGAAAAAAGACACGAAAGAAGACGTGAGAGGTGATGCGAAAGGTGATGCGAAGGGCGACGCGAAAGGTGGCGCGAAAAAAGCCACCCGCGTCACCCGGGCGTGAAGATCGCTCGGGTGACGCGGGTGGCCGGGTGAAACTCCCGCCGAGGACGGGGTCAGCCGATCGCGGGCCTGGATCGCAGCCCCTCCAGCAGGATGTCCAGCAGCCGCGCCGAGGCCGCCGCCTGCTGCGCGGCATCCGGCAGCGACGGGGCCGCCGTCGCGATCACCAGCAGCACATCGGAGACGGACACATCGGCCCGCAGCTCCCCGGCCGCCCGTGCGCGCTCCACCAACTGCCCCACGACCGCCAGCAGTTCACCGGAGCCGGAGTCCTCCGCGAGGGTGGAGTCCGGCCCCACGAGCCGCAGTTCGGCGGCCCCGGTCTTGAGCCGCTGATGCGGCACCCGGGCCTCCTCGACGACCGAGCGCACACCGCCGGCCGGACCCGCGGAACCCTCCGCGGAGCCGACCCGCAGCACCTGCGGCGGCAGCAGCCTGCCCGCCCCCGACGCCACCGATGTGCGCAGGAACCGGGACAGCGCCGACCACGGCTCGTCCTCCTGCCCGAGCGCCGCCCGCGCCTGCTCGGTGAGCCGGGCGGTCTCCTCCTCGGCTATCCGCCGGACCAGCACGTCCTTGCTGGGAAAGCGCCGGTAGACGGTCCCGACCCCGACCCGTGCGCGCCGCGCCACGTCCTCCATCGGCGCGCCGTAGCCCAGCTCGCCGAACACCTCACGCGCCGCACGCAGCACGTGCTCCAGATTGCGCTGTGCGTCCACCCGCAGCGGCGTCGTGCGCGCCCCGTCCGCGCGCCCGTTCACCGCCGCGACCGCCGGCACCCCCGGCATCGCCGGTCCTCCGGCCACCATCGCGGTGGCGGCCGACCAGTGTGTGTCCTGAATATGCATGTGTTTCCCCCCGGTGCATGACGTCTCCCCCGGAGACACTCCCCGTCACTGATGCCGGAGTGTGCGAAGAGGCACCGGTCGTCGCGGGCCCGCCCGTCGCCGAGCCCGTACGACCACATCCCCTACACCCCGTCGACACGAACATAGTTGAGAGGCAGTCAATTCAGAAGGGGCAGGTTCCGCACACTGCGCCCCCCGATCGGAGTACGAGCCGTATACGTCCCGATTCCCGGCCCGCCCGATCGCGCGTCCGCCCCCGCTGACCTGCCCCCTTCGCACCGACCCGGCCAGCGGACACGCACCACCCGTCACAGGAGCTCCGGTCACACAAATTGCCGGGCCTGTGGACAAACCACAGCGCCGGGTGCGTCATGGGATGGTGAAGGAACGTGCGCGCATTCTGGTTGTCGGCGGCGGCTACGTCGGGATGTACACGGCCCTGCGCCTCCAGCGGAAGCTGAAGGCCGAGCTCAGGCGCGGTGAGATCGAGATCACCGTCGTCACACCCGACCCCTATATGACGTACCAGCCCTTCCTGCCCGAGGCCGCCGCGGGCTCGATCTCGCCGCGCCATGTCGTCGTGCCGCTGCGCCGGGTCCTCGACCAGTGCCATGTCGTCGTCGGCGAGGCGACCGCCGTCGACCACGACGCGCGCACCGCCACCGTCACCACCCTCGCCACCGCCGACGCGGGCCGCACCGAACGGTTCGGCTACGACGAACTGGTGCTCGCCCCCGGCTCCGTCGCCCGCGCCCTGCCCATCCCCGGCCTCGCCGAGTACGGCATCGGCTTCAAGACCGTCGAGGAGGCCATCGGGCTGCGCAACCACGTCATCGAGCAGATGGACATCGCCTCCTCCACCCGCGACCCCGCGATCCGCGACGCCGCCCTCACCTTCGTCTTCGTCGGCGGCGGCTACGCGGGCGTCGAGGCCCTCGGCGAACTGGAGGACATGGCCCGCTACGCCACCCGCTACTACCACAACGTCCGCGCCGAGGACATGAGATGGATCCTCGTCGAGGCGAGCGACCGCATCCTGCCCGAGGTCGGCGCCGACATGGGCCGCTACACCGTCACCCAGCTGCGCCGCCGCAACATCCAGGTACTGCTCGGCACCCGCCTGGAATCCTGCGCCGACCGGATTGCCGTGCTCAGCGACGGCCAGCGCTTCCCGACCCGTACGGTCGTATGGACCGCCGGCGTGAAGCCGCACCCGCTGCTCGCCGCCACCGGCCTGCCGCTCACCGACCGCGGCAAGCTGCGGTGCACCGCCCAGCTGACCGTCGAGGGAATCGGGCACGCCTGGGGCGCGGGCGACGCCGCCGCCGTACCGGACGTCACCGCCGCCGGACCCGGCGCCCTCACCGCGCCCAACGCCCAGCACGCCGTACGCCAGGCCAGGGTCCTCGGTGACAACCTTGTCCACACCCTGCGCGGCGAGCCCCTGGACACCTACGAGCACGCCTACGCGGGCTCCGTCGCCTCCCTCGGTCTGCACAAGGGCGTCGCGCAGGTCTACGGACGGCGGCTGAAGGGCTACCCTGCCTGGTTCATGCACCGCGTCTACCACCTGAGCAGGGTGCCCACCGTCAACCGCAAGGCCCGCGTGCTCGCCGAATGGATTCTCTCCGGACTCTTCAAACGGGAGATCGTCTCGCTCGGTTCACTCGAACACCCGCGCGCGGAGTTCGAACTCGCGGCCAGGGGAAAGCATCCTCACGACCCGAAGGGGTCCTCCTGACCGGATCCAGGAACTCCACGGCCCGCCCCAGCGTCTGACGGATGTCGCCCGCCGCGGCCGGCTCCCTGCCAGACTGCCCCACGACATCGGACGGGCCCCCGCCCGCCCTAGCACCCATGAGGCCCTGCCCACAGTGAACTTCACGCGCTGGAGCGCCCGGCTCCCCGGAACGCAGCGCCGCGCCGCCGCGCGGACCGAGACCGCGGTACCCATGGACCGGCGAGGGGAGGGCTCCGTGCCCGCGGCCCGCGCCGGGGGCCCCGCCGACGGGACCGGCCCGGTCCCCGCCGTCGACGAACTGCCCGCCCGCGACGTCCTCGACCGGGTCCCGGCCCTCGTCGCCCTCGTGCACGGCCCCGACCACCGCCTCGCCTACGTCAACGAGGCGTACACGACGGCCTTCGGCGCCCGCCGGACCGGCGACCCCGCCCACGAGGCGCTGCCCGAACTCGCCGGACTGGGCCTGCTCCCGCTGCTCGACCAGGTGCTGCGCAGCGGCCGCCCGCGCACCCTGAAGTCCCGCCGCGCGGCCGACGGCCGCTCCTACACGTTCACCTGCACCCCCGTCACCGCGGCCGGCAAGGGCGGCGAGGACGGCGAGGACGGCGAGGGCACAGTCCTCGTCTTCGCCACCGACGTCACCGATCACGCGGAGGCCGCCGAACGGCTGCGCGCCAGCGAACGCCGCCAGCGCGAGACCGCCGTCACCCTCCAGCGCTCCCTGCTCCCGCAGGACCTGGAGGAACCCGACGACCTGCGCATCGCCGCCACCTACCAGCCCGGCGGCACCGAGGCCGCGGTCGGCGGCGACTGGTACGACGTGATCACCCTCGGCGGCGGCCGCACCGCGCTCGTCATCGGCGACGTCATGGGCCGGGGCGTGCGCGCCGCCGCGGTCATGGGCCAGCTGCGCACCGCCGTCCGCGCCTACGCCCGCCTCGACCTGCCCCCGCACGAGGTGCTCCAGCTCCTCGACGGGCTCGCCACCGAGATCGACCCCCACCAGATCGCCACCTGCGCCTACGCCGTCCACGACCCGAACGAGGGGCGGCTGGTGTACGCCTCCGCCGGGCACCTGCCCATCCTGGTCCGCGACGAGCACGGCACGGTCTCGCGCGCCGACGAACCCACCGGCCCGCCGCTCGGCACCGGCGGCTGGATGCACACCTCCGGCTCGATCGCGCTGCTCCCCGGCTCCACCGCGGTCCTCTACACCGACGGCCTGGTGGAGCGCCGCGACGAAGACCTGGACGAGGGCATCGCCGCCCTGGAACGCGCCCTGGCCGGTGCCACCGGCTCCCCCCAGGTCGTCTGCGACCGCCTGGTCCGCTCGGCCGGCGTCACCGCCGACCACGACGACGACGTGGCCGTCCTCGTCCTCCAGCACCCGGCCCGCACCGGCCCCGAGGGCGAGCTGTTCCGCAACGCGGCCCTCGAACTCCTCGGCGGCGTCGAGGCCGCCCCGCGCGCCCGCGCCTTCGCCTCCGGCGTCCTCACCAGCTGGCGCTTCCCCACCGAACTGCACGACCTGGGGGTCCTCGCCACCAGCGAACTCGTCGCCAACAGCCTCCAGCACGGCACCCCGCCCATGCGCCTGCGGCTGCGCCGCACCGACCGCCGCCTCATCGTGGAGGTCACCGACGGCGACGACCACCTCCCCCGGCGCCGCCGCGCCGAACCGGCCGACGAGTCGGGCCGGGGCATCGCCATCGTCGCCACCATCGCCTCCACCTGGGGCTGCCGCCGCGCCCCGGGCGGCGGAAAGGCGGTCTGGTGCGAGTTCCTGCTGCCGAGACCGAGACCCTGAGCGCCGGCCACGGGTTGGCCCGCACACCGCTCACGGTGTTACAAGCACACCTATGACAGGCAGACACCGCGGCACCGAGGGCCCCGAGGCGTACGACACCCACAGCGCGCCGATCATGCGGCCCTTCGTGGCCGCGCTGCTGGACGCCGTGGATCTCCGCCCCGGTGACACGGTGCTCGACCTCGCCTGCGGCACCGGGTTCGCCGCCCGCGCGGCGGCCGTCCGGGTCGGCCCGGCGGGCCGGGTCCGCGGCGCCGACATCGACGAGGGCATGGTCCGGGTCGCGCGGGCCCGCGGTCCGGAGACCGACTTCACCGCGGCCCCCGCCGACTGCCTCCCGTACGAGGACGCCGGCTTCGACGCGGTCGTCTGCCAGCAGGGCGCCCAGTTCTTCCCCGACCTGACGGCCACCCTCACCGAGGCGGCCCGGGTCACCCGCCCCGGCGGGCGCTTCGCCGCCACCGTCTGGGCCCCGCTCGACCGCCAGCCCTACTTCCTCGCCCAGGAGCGCGCGCTCCGGCGGTACGCCCCGGGCGCGCTCCGTTACTTCACCCGCGCCTTCGTCAGGACGGCCGACCAGCTCACGGCCTCCCTCCGGGCGGCGGGCTACGACGCCGTCACCCACCGCGAGATCACGTCCGACATCGCGCTCCCGCCACTGGACGCGTACGCCCACGACCATCTGGCGGCTCTGTGGGGCGGGCTGCTCAGGGCGGCGGGCGGAGAGGCGGCCGTCCTGGGCGCCGCCCGGCTGGTCCGCGGCGAGCTGGCACCGCGCACGGCGCCCGACGGCACGGCGGTCCTCCCCTTCACCGTGCGGCTGGTGACGGCGATCCGCTGAGCCGTGGGCATACGGCGACGGCCGCCACCCGAAGGTGACGGCCGTCCTGGCACACCGGGGGCTCACGCCTCCGCGGGCACCGTCTCCGCGGTCGCCCCGCCCCGGCTGACCACCCGGCTCGCCCGCACCGACCACGGCTGGTCCTGCACCGCCGTGAGCTGCCGCCCGAGCCGCAGCGCCAGATAGGTGATGCCCAGCGAGAACAGGACGAAGGTCACGATGTACGGCGCGTGCAGCGACGCCCCGAGGGGGCCGCCCACCGCCGGACCGACGGCCAGCGCGAGCTGCTTGACCAGCGCGAACGCCGAGTTGTACTGACCGGCGAGACCCTCCGGCGCCAGGTCGGCGACCAGCGGGGCCACCGTCGGGGACAGCATCGCCTCGCCGAGACCGAACAGCGCGTACGTCGACACGAACGCGGCCGTCGCCATCTCCTGGCTGCCGTGCCCGAGCCCCGCGTAACCCGCGGCCACCCAGGCCACCGCCCAGATGAGACCCACCAGGGCGATCACCCGGGTACGCCGGGCGCGCTCCACGAACCGCAGCACGGCGAACTGGGCGACCACGATCATCAGCGTGTTCGCGGCCAGGGCCGTACCCAGCGTGGAGGTGGATATCCCGGCGGCCTCCACGCCGTAGGCGCTCAGACCCGACTCGAACTGCCCGTAGCAGGCGAAGAACAGCACGAAGCCCAGCACGCACAGCTGCACCATCGCCCGGTTGCCGAGCAGCCGCTTCCAGCTGCCCTTCGCGGACGCGGGCGCGTCCTCCAGACGGGGGGAGTGCGGCATCCGCACGGTCGCCATCACCGCGACCAGCAGCAGGAACATCGCCGCCTCGATCGCGAACAGCAGGGTGAACGAGGAGACGCGCGTGGTGTCGACCAGGTGACCGCCGATGAGGCCGCCGACGCCGAGGCCCAGGTTCTGCAGGAAGAACTGCATCGCGAAGGCCCGCGAGCGGGTGTCGGCGCTGGAGCAGTCCACGATCATCGTGGCCAGCGCCGGCTGCATCACGGCCTGGCCGGCACCGAGCGCCGAGGCGGCGAGCAGTACGGACCACGCGCTGCCCGCGAGCCCCAGGCTCAGCGCCCCGAGCGCGGCGGTGACCAGGGCGGCGAGCAGGACCGGCAACGGGCCGCGCCGCACGATCGCCCGGCCGGCGAACGGCAGCACGATCAACGCGGCCACGGCGAAGACGGCGAGCACCAGTCCCGCCGTCATGGCTCCCAGACCCCGCACCTGCGCCACATAGACGTACAGATACGGGACTGTGAAGCCGAGCCCGAATGCGCTGAGTGCGTTGCCCACGTGGATCCGGCGCATCGCGGCGCCCATCGCCCTGGTCACGTTCACCTCTCTCACTAGTTAGGAGTGAAGACTTCAAAGCTAAAGTTCGAAGCTAAAGAGTACACAGTGAAGGACTTCAAGGCAAAGCGGCCGCGTGCCATACTCGGCCCATGGCCGACACCGCCGGCGTCACTGAGCCGACCCTCGAAGAGCAGATCGCCGCCTACCAGCGCGAGTTCCAGGACCTCGACCCGCAGGTCGAGAAGATCGTGTCGGCCCTGTCCCGGCTCAACCGCCGGATGAACGTCGCGTACGGCCGCCAGACCGCCGCCCTCGGCATCAGCAACGCCGAGTGGGAGGTGCTCAAGGCGCTGGTCCTCTCCGGCGCCCCGTACCGCCTGGGCCCCAGCGACCTCGCCAAGCGCCTCGGCCTCACCCCGGCCGCCATGACCCACCGGATCGACCGGATGGTCACCGAGGGGCTGGTCACCCGGGAGCGCGACGAGGCCAACCGGGTGCGGGTCATCATCGAGCTGACCACCGAGGGCCGGGAGAAGTGGCTGGAGGCGATGCGCCTCGCGACCGTCTTCGAGGAGGACCTGCTCCAGGACCTCACTGCCGCCGAGCGCTCGGTCCTCGGCGAAGTGCTCACCACGCTTCTGCGCAGGGTGGAGCACGCGCAGCCGGACGCCGGCGGCCGGCTCAGCGACCTCGACTGAGCGGCAGAAAAGATCTTGACAGGGCGCGGTTGACACGTCTCGGCCCGGTCCGTATAGTTCTTCGGGTTGCCACGGAGCCTTAGTGTCTCCACGGTGACACCTTGGCCGCTTCGAGCGGCACTCTCACACCAACAGCACGATCTCCCTCCGGGTTGATTTCGGCGTGCCCGAATTCAATTCGAATAGGGATTCGGCGGCCCGATTGGGAATTGCCGGAGCGATCCGCTAAGGTTTGAGACGTCGGAACGGCCCAACGGCCGGGAAGACAAGCCCCGCTGACTGGGGGTCAGACGCCGAAAGGATCTGATAGAGTCGGAATCGCCGGAAAGGGAAACGCGAGAGCGAGAACCTGGAAAGCACCGAGGAAATCGGATCGAGAAAAGATCTGATAGAGTCGGAAACACGAAGGGAAGCCCGGAGGAAAGCCCGAGAGGGTGAGTACAAAGGAAGCGACCGTTCCTTGAGAACTCAACAGCGTGCCAAAAGTCAACGCCAGATATGTTGATACCCCGTCTCCGGTCATCACGATCGGGACGTGGTTCCTTTGAAATAAACACAGCGAGGACGCTGTGAACGGTCGGACTATTCCTCCGACCGTTCCGCTCTCCAACGTGTCACCGGATTACCGGTAAACATTCACGGAGAGTTTGATCCTGGCTCAGGACGAACGCTGGCGGCGTGCTTAACACATGCAAGTCGAACGATGAAGCCCTTCGGGGTGGATTAGTGGCGAACGGGTGAGTAACACGTGGGCAATCTGCCCTGCACTCTGGGACAAGCCCTGGAAACGGGGTCTAATACCGGATATGACCATCTTGGGCATCCTTGATGGTGTAAAGCTCCGGCGGTGCAGGATGAGCCCGCGGCCTATCAGCTTGTTGGTGAGGTAACGGCTCACCAAGGCGACGACGGGTAGCCGGCCTGAGAGGGCGACCGGCCACACTGGGACTGAGACACGGCCCAGACTCCTACGGGAGGCAGCAGTGGGGAATATTGCACAATGGGCGAAAGCCTGATGCAGCGACGCCGCGTGAGGGATGACGGCCTTCGGGTTGTAAACCTCTTTCAGCAGGGAAGAAGCGAAAGTGACGGTACCTGCAGAAGAAGCGCCGGCTAACTACGTGCCAGCAGCCGCGGTAATACGTAGGGCGCGAGCGTTGTCCGGAATTATTGGGCGTAAAGAGCTCGTAGGCGGCTTGTCACGTCGGTTGTGAAAGCCCGGGGCTTAACCCCGGGTCTGCAGTCGATACGGGCAGGCTAGAGTTCGGTAGGGGAGATCGGAATTCCTGGTGTAGCGGTGAAATGCGCAGATATCAGGAGGAACACCGGTGGCGAAGGCGGATCTCTGGGCCGATACTGACGCTGAGGAGCGAAAGCGTGGGGAGCGAACAGGATTAGATACCCTGGTAGTCCACGCCGTAAACGGTGGGCACTAGGTGTGGGCAACATTCCACGTTGTCCGTGCCGCAGCTAACGCATTAAGTGCCCCGCCTGGGGAGTACGGCCGCAAGGCTAAAACTCAAAGGAATTGACGGGGGCCCGCACAAGCGGCGGAGCATGTGGCTTAATTCGACGCAACGCGAAGAACCTTACCAAGGCTTGACATACACCGGAAAGCATTAGAGATAGTGCCCCCTTGTGGTCGGTGTACAGGTGGTGCATGGCTGTCGTCAGCTCGTGTCGTGAGATGTTGGGTTAAGTCCCGCAACGAGCGCAACCCTTGTCCCGTGTTGCCAGCAGGCCCTTGTGGTGCTGGGGACTCACGGGAGACCGCCGGGGTCAACTCGGAGGAAGGTGGGGACGACGTCAAGTCATCATGCCCCTTATGTCTTGGGCTGCACACGTGCTACAATGGCCGGTACAATGAGCTGCGATACCGTGAGGTGGAGCGAATCTCAAAAAGCCGGTCTCAGTTCGGATTGGGGTCTGCAACTCGACCCCATGAAGTCGGAGTCGCTAGTAATCGCAGATCAGCATTGCTGCGGTGAATACGTTCCCGGGCCTTGTACACACCGCCCGTCACGTCACGAAAGTCGGTAACACCCGAAGCCGGTGGCCCAACCCCTTGTGGGAGGGAGCTGTCGAAGGTGGGACCAGCGATTGGGACGAAGTCGTAACAAGGTAGCCGTACCGGAAGGTGCGGCTGGATCACCTCCTTTCTAAGGAGCACTTCTTACCGGACTTTGTTCGGTCAGAGGCCAGTACATCGGCGAATGTCTGATGCTGGTTGCTCATGGGTGGAACGTTGACTACTCGGCCGGTTATCCGGGTCGGGGGCTGTTAGTACTGCTCTTCGGAGTGTGGAACGCATGATCCTCGGACGGGTTCTGGTCGGGCACGCTGTTGGGTGTCTGAGGGAATGATCTGATCTTCTCCTCAGTCGCCGGCCCCAGTGCACTCACCAGTTTGTCTGGTGGGGTGATGGGTGGCTGGTCGTTGTTTGAGAACTGCACAGTGGACGCGAGCATCTGTGGCCAAGTTTTTAAGGGCGCACGGTGGATGCCTTGGCACCAGGAACCGATGAAGGACGTGGGAGGCCACGATAGTCCCCGGGGAGCCGTCAACCAGGCTTTGATCCGGGGGTTTCCGAATGGGGAAACCCGGCAGTCGTCATGGGCTGTCACCCTTGCCTGAACACATAGGGCAAGTGGAGGGAACGAGGGGAAGTGAAACATCTCAGTACCCTCAGGAAGAGAAAACAACCGTGATTCCGGGAGTAGTGGCGAGCGAAACCGGATGAGGCCAAACCGTATGCGTGTGAGACCCGGCAGGGGTTGCGTGTGCGGGGTTGTGGGATCTCTCTTCTACGGTCTGCCGGCCGTAGGGCGAGTCAGAAACCGTTGATGTAGACGAAGGACATGCGAAAGGTCCGGCGTAGAGGGTAAGACCCCCGTAGTCGAAATGTCAGCGGCTTGCTTGAGAGACACCCAAGTAGCACGGGGCCCGAGAAATCCCGTGTGAATCTGGCGGGACCACCCGCTAAGCCTAAATATTCCCTGGTGACCGATAGCGGATAGTACCGTGAGGGAATGGTGAAAAGTACCCCGGGAGGGGAGTGAAATAGTACCTGAAACCGTGTGCCTACAAGCCGTGGGAGCGTCGGATGCAGCTTGCTGCATCTCGTGACTGCGTGCCTTTTGAAGAATGAGCCTGCGAGTTTGCGGTGTGTTGCGAGGTTAACCCGAGTGGGGAAGCCGTAGCGAAAGCGAGTCCGAACAGGGCGTTTCAGTAGCACGCTCAAGACCCGAAGCGGAGTGATCTAGCCATGGGCAGGTTGAAGCGGAGGTAAGACTTCGTGGAGGACCGAACCCACCAGGGTTGAAAACCTGGGGGATGACCTGTGGTTAGGGGTGAAAGGCCAATCAAACTCCGTGATAGCTGGTTCTCCCCGAAATGCATTTAGGTGCAGCGTCGTGTGTTTCTTGCCGGAGGTAGAGCACTGGATAGGCGATGGGCCCTACCGGGTTACTGACCTTAGCCAAACTCCGAATGCCGGTAAGTGAGAGCGCGGCAGTGAGACTGTGGGGGATAAGCTCCATGGTCGAGAGGGAAACAGCCCAGAGCATCGACTAAGGCCCCTAAGCGTACGCTAAGTGGGAAAGGATGTGGAGTCGCACAGACAACCAGGAGGTTGGCTTAGAAGCAGCCACCCTTGAAAGAGTGCGTAATAGCTCACTGGTCTAGTGATTCCGCGCCGACAATGTAGCGGGGCTCAAGCGTACCGCCGAAGTCGTGTCATTGCAGCATATAGCCCCAACGGGTGCTGTGATGGGTAGGGGAGCGTCGTCTGCCGGGTGAAGCAGCACCGGAAGGTAGTTGTGGACGGTTGACGAGTGAGAATGCAGGCATGAGTAGCGATACACACGTGAGAAACGTGTGCGCCGATTGACTAAGGGTTCCTGGGTCAAGCTGATCTGCCCAGGGTAAGTCGGGACCTAAGGCGAGGCCGACAGGCGTAGTCGATGGATAACCGGTTGATATTCCGGTACCCGCTGTGAAGCGTCAAACATCGAGCATCGTGATGCTAAGGCCGTGAAGCCGCCCTGATCTCTTCGGAGTTGAGGGGAGTGGTGGAGCCGCCGGACCAAGCGGTTAGTAGGTGAGTGATGGGGTGACGCAGGAAGGTAGTCCATCCCGGGCGGTGGTTGTCCCGGGGTAAGGGTGTAGCCCGAGTGGTAGGTAAATCCGCCATTCATATAAGGGTGAGACCTGATGCCGAGCCGATTGTGGTGAAGTGGATGATCCTATGCTGTCGAGAAAAGCCTCTAGCGAGTTTCATGGCGGCCCGTACCCTAAACCGACTCAGGTGGTCAGGTAGAGAATACCGAGGCGTTCGGGTGAACTATGGTTAAGGAACTCGGCAAAATGCCCCCGTAACTTCGGGAGAAGGGGGGCCACGCTCGGTGATGGGATTTACTCCCTGAGCTGGGGGTGGCCGCAGAGACCAGCGAGAAGCGACTGTTTACTAAAAACACAGGTCCGTGCGAAGCCGTAAGGCGATGTATACGGACTGACGCCTGCCCGGTGCTGGAACGTTAAGGGGACCGGTTAGCTCCATTTCGGTGGGGCGAAGCTGAGAACTTAAGCGCCAGTAAACGGCGGTGGTAACTATAACCATCCTAAGGTAGCGAAATTCCTTGTCGGGTAAGTTCCGACCTGCACGAATGGCGTAACGACTTCTCGACTGTCTCAACCATAGGCCCGGTGAAATTGCACTACGAGTAAAGATGCTCGTTTCGCGCAGCAGGACGGAAAGACCCCGGGACCTTTACTACAGTTTGATATTGGTGTTCGGTTCGGCTTGTGTAGGATAGCTGGGAGACTTTGAAGCTCATACGCCAGTGTGGGTGGAGTCGTCGTTGAAATACCAGTCTGGTCGTGCTGGATGTCTAACCTGGGTCCGTGATCCGGATCAGGGACAGTGTCTGATGGGTAGTTTAACTGGGGCGGTTGCCTCCTAAAGAGTAACGGAGGCGCCCAAAGGTTCCCTCAGCCTGGTTGGTAATCAGGTGTTGAGTGTAAGTGCACAAGGGAGCTTGACTGTGAGACCGACGGGTCGAGCAGGGACGAAAGTCGGGACTAGTGATCCGGCGGTGGCTTGTGGAAGCGCCGTCGCTCAACGGATAAAAGGTACCCCGGGGATAACAGGCTGATCTTCCCCAAGAGTCCATATCGACGGGATGGTTTGGCACCTCGATGTCGGCTCGTCGCATCCTGGGGCTGGAGTCGGTCCCAAGGGTTGGGCTGTTCGCCCATTAAAGCGGTACGCGAGCTGGGTTTAGAACGTCGTGAGACAGTTCGGTCCCTATCCGCTGTGCGCGTAGGAGTCTTGAGAAGGGCTGTCCCTAGTACGAGAGGACCGGGACGGACGAACCTCTGGTGTGCCAGTTGTCCTGCCAAGGGCATGGCTGGTTGGCTACGTTCGGGAGGGATAACCGCTGAAAGCATCTAAGCGGGAAGCCTGCTTCGAGATGAGGACTCCCACCCACTTGATGGGGTAAGGCTCCCAGTAGACGACTGGGTTGATAGGCCGGATCTGGAAGCCAGGTAACTGGTGGAGGTGACCGGTACTAATAGGCCGAGGGCTTGTCCTCAGTTGCTCGCGTCCACTGTGTTGGTTCTGAAACCACGAACAACCAAAGTGCCGGTTGTCAGTTTCATAGTGTTTCGGTGGTTATAGCGTTAGGGAAACGCCCGGTTACATTCCGAACCCGGAAGCTAAGCCTTTCAGCGCCGATGGTACTGCAGGGGGGACCCTGTGGGAGAGTAGGACGCCGCCGAACAATTTTTAGGGAGACCCCCGCACCATTGGTGCGGGGGTTTTCTGCGTTCAGGGCGGTTTCAGGAGCAATTTCAGAGGCGATCTCAGAACGTCACGTCGGCCGTCTTCACCGTTCCGGCCTCGCGGCCCGGCGCGGACTGGTTGCTCCAGTACAGATTGGTGTGCGCGATCACCTGCTCCGGGGACGGAGCGCCGTACGCCGTGAGGTCCTCCGTGGTGTGGGCATCGGCGACCAGCACCGTGTCGTACCCGCGGACCAGGGCTCCGTGCAGGGTGGAGCGGACACAGCAGTCTGTCTGCGCGCCCGTCACCAGCAGCCGGCCCACTCCGTGTTCGGCGAGCACGGACTCGAGGGCGGTGTCCTCGAAGGAGTCCGGGTAGCTCTTGGCGACCAGGGGCTCGGTGTCGAGGCGCTTCAGCCCGGCGACGTACTCCCAGTCCTCCGTGCCCGGCACCAGGTCCTCGTCCTGGTGCTGCACCCACACCACCGGGACGTCCGCCGAGCGGGCCCTGTCGACCAGGGTGTTGATGTTCGCGAGGACATCGTCCAGAACGGGCGCGCCGGCGACCACCCCGTTCTGGACGTCGATGACGAGCACGGCGGTGTGCGGTCGTTCCTGAAGAGTGGTCATGCGGGCAGATTATGGGATGCCGAGCCCCCGCGGCAGCACTACGGTGGCGGGCATGACCAGGTTGACCAGCGAGGACTACGTCGTACGCGCCATACGCCCCGCGGAGTGGGAGAAGGTGAGGGGCCTGCGGCTGGACGCGCTGCGGGATCCGGCCGCGCCGCTCGCCTTCCTGGAGGGGTACGAGGAGGCGGCCGCGAGGGCCGACCTCTTCTGGCAGGACCGGGCGGCCGGTTCGGGCGAGGGATCGGCGACGGCACGGCAGTTCATCGCCGAGCTGCCCGACGGGTCATGGGCCGGTTCGCTGACCGTGCTGATCGAGGAGGCCGGCACCGAGGACTGGGCCGGGTTCCCGGTGGAACGCCGGCAGGGGCATGTCGTCGGGGTGTATGTGCGCCCGGAGCACCGGGGGAACGGGCTGATCAAGGCCATGTTCGACGCGGGTGTGGCCTGGGCGTGGGGCCGCGGCGCCGAGCGGGTGCGGCTGCTGGTGCACGAGGACAACGAGCGGGCGCAGGGCGCCTATCGCAAGGCGGGGTTCGGCCCGAGCGGGGTGCGGGTGCCGTTCGTGAAGGACGCGACGCAGAACGAGCTGGAGTTCGTACGGGACCGCTGACCGCCCGCCGGACCCGCTGGACCGCTAGACCGGGAGTCCGGGCAGGCCCGGCAGTTCCTGGTGCGGCCAGCGGGCGCGGGCCTGTTCGCGCGAGCGGAACAGAGCGAACGTCGGCAGGCCCTGCTCGTCCCCGGTAGCCAGCAGATCCGGGAGCTGGGGGAAGGGGGCGACGGCGGCGATGTCGTCCAGGACCAGCGTCAGTGGTGGGTCGAGCCGACCGGAGGATGACCGTGCGGCCATGTGCCGGCCGTGCTCGACCACGCTGGAGACGAGGGCCGTCAGGAGGGGCATCGCGCCGGGCGTGCTCCTCGGGTCCTCGATGGATTCACCGACTACGTACAGCGTGCCCCCTTCGTCGGCGAAGGAATCCAGGGCGAGCGCATCAGTTCGGTTCGGGGTGCATGCCTCGCGGATGTTGACCGTGGAGAGCGCGGCGAGCGCCCTGCCGGTCAACTCCTGTGCGATGTCCCGGCGTTCGGGATGCGCGGTGAGGGCGGCCTCCAGCTCGCCGGCGGCTCCCGGGGCGGCCTTGGGATGGGTGCGCAGGGTGCGTACGGCGTCCTGCACCTGGATGCCCTGGGACCAGCGGTGGACGTGCCGGACGGTGCGGTTCTCCAGCGCGGCGGCGTGCAGACAGCTGCGCAGGAGGGTGGTCGCGGTGTCCACCACGGCCTGGTCGATGCGCGCGGTGGGGCGCACGGGGGCGAGGAGCGCGGTCGCCCGCTGGAGCGCCGTCTGCTTGTCCGCGCAGCCGGCCGTGGGGGACCAGTGCAGGCGGGCCGGGGTGTCGCAGCGGTGGGCCGGGTCGTAGAGATGGGTGGGGCCCAGCTTGGCCCTGGCGTCCTTGGTCTCCGCCCACAGGGCCGGGTCCGAGGTGACGACGAGGGCGGGCCCCACCGCGTCCCGTACGGCCCCTGCGGCGGCCGTACGGCGGATGTCCGGCGGTGCGATGACGATCTTCTCCCGCCCGGCCCGCGGTCGTCCCTCCGCGGGGAGTTGGGTCAACACGGGCTCGGCGGGCGCCTGTTCGACCGCGGCCGGCGGCAGCGGCATCTCGTGCCGCTGCACCGGGACGTCGTACCGCTGCGGTGCCTCCACGGGCGCCGCGACCGCCGCGACCGGCTCGGGCGTGAGCAGGGGCGCCGGTTCCGGTACGGGTGCCGCGGCGGCGGCCCGCGCCCGGGCCCGGCCGGCCCGCCAGCGCGCCACCGTGCCCAGCACGAACACGATGGCGACGAGCAGCACCATCAGCTCGGCGATGAACAGCCCCCAGAACAGGCCCCACCCGGACAGCCCCGAGGCGGGGGCGTCCGGCCAGGCGCCGGCGAGGTCGTGGGGCCGGCCGAGCAGATGGCGCATGGCCATGGGGGTGTGCGGGAAGGTGACGCCCCCGGGCCAGGCGCCGTGGGCGAAGAGGGCCGCCAGGCCCGTCGCCGTCCACACCAGCACGGTGATGCCGAGCAGGAAGGCGAGGAGGCCGAGCAGCAGCCCGTCGGGGATGCCGCCGTGTCCCTGTCTCTCCTGCGCCCGCCGGTCCTCCCGGGGTGCGCGAGCGTCCGGTGCCACCTGCCGTGCCTCCCTACGCCACCGTCGACTCGGAGTCGCCGAGGTGCTGTTCCACGAAGGCCGCGGCCCGCTGCTCCGCCTCCAGTTCCGCGGCGCGCAGGACGTCGTCCGGCGCGTGGTCGCTGGAGGACTCGGTCATCGCGCGGTCGGTGAAGACCAGCGGGCGTTCGGACTCGGTGATGAGGTGTTTGACCACCTGGACATTGCCGTTGACGTCCCAGACCGCGATGCCCGGGGTCAGCGTCGGGATGATCTCGACCGCCCAGCGTGGCAGGCCGAGGACGCGGCCGGTGGCCCGTGCCTCGTCGGCCTTCTGGGCGTAGATCGTCCTGGTCGAGGCCATCTTCAGGATCGCCGCCGCCTCCTTCGCGGCCGCGCCGTCCACCACGTCGGACAGATGGTGGACGACCGCGACGAAGGACAGGCCGAGACGCCGGCCGAACTTCAGCAGGCGCTGGAACAGCTGCGCCACGAAGGGGCTGTTGATGATGTGCCACGCCTCTTCGACCAGGAAGATGCGCTTCTTGCGGTCGGGCCGGATCCAGGTGTGCTCCAGCCACACGCCGACGATCGCCATCAGGATGGGCATGGCGATGGAGTTGCGGTCGATGTGCGAGAGGTCGAAGACGATCAGCGGGGCGTCGAGGTCGATGCCGACCGTGGTCGGGCCGTCGAACATGCCGCGCAGGTCACCGTCGACCAGCCGGTCCAGGACCAGGGCGACGTCCAGGCCCCACGCCCGTACGTCGTCCAGGGCGACGTTCATCGCCTCGGCCGACTCCGGCTCGGGGTGCCGTAGCTGCTCCACGATGTCGGTGAGGACCGGCTGGCGGTTCACGATGGTCTCGTTGACATAGGAGTGGGCGACCTTGAGGGCGAAGCCGGAGCGCTCGTCCAGGCCGTGGCCCAGCGCCACCTCGATGATGGTGCGCAGCAGCGCCAGCTGGCCGGTGGTGGTGATCGCCGGGTCCAGCGGGTTGAGGCGGATGCCGTGGTCCAGGGCGGCCGTGGGGTCCAGCCGGATCGGCGTTATCCCCAGCTCCTCGGCGATGAGGTTCCACTCGCCGACCCCGTCCTCGCCCTGGGCGTCCAGGACGACGACCTGGCGGTCGCGGAAGCGCAGCTGGCGCAGGACGTACGTCTTCTCCAGCGCCGACTTGCCGTTGCCGGACTCGCCGAGGACCAGCCAGTGCGGGGCCGGCAGCTGCTGGCCGTAGAGCTGGAAGGGGTCGTAGATGTAGCCCTTCCCGGAGTAGACCTCGCGGCCGATGATGACGCCGGAGTCCCCGAGGCCGGGCGCGGCCGTGGGCAGGTAGACCGCCTGGGCCTGGCCCGTGGAGGTGCGCACCGGCAGCCGGGTCGTCTCGACCTTCCCGAAGAGGAAGGAGGTGAACGCCTCGGTGAGGACGGACAGCGGATCCCGCATCGGCGAATCAGCCCCTACCTTCGGATGCCGGTGGCGAAAGGAAGTGTGTTCACGAAGGCGCGGTGGTGCTCCCGGTCGCACCACTCCAGCTTGAGGTACGACTTGCCCGCCGAGGCCCTTATCGTCCGCTTGTCGCGGGCGAGGGACTCCGGGGTACGGGCGGAGACGGTGATGTAGCCGACGAGGTTGACGCCCGCCGCACCGCTCGCGAGGTCCTCGCCGCGCTGGTCGAGGCGGTTGTGCGCGGCGATGTCGCGGGGGTCGACGGTGCGGTTCATCTTGGCGGCGCGGGACGCCTCGGCCACGTCGTTGGTCTTCTCGGTCAGCATGCGCTCGATGGCGACCTCGGTGGGTTCGAGGTCCATGGTGACCGCGACCGTGCGGATGACGTCCGGGGTGTGCACCAGCAGCGGCGCGAGGAAGTTCACGCCGACCGGGGTCATCGGCCACTCCTTGACCCAGGCGGTGGCGTGGCACCAGGGGGCGCGGGTGGTGGACTCGCGGGTCTTGGCCTGGAGGAACATCGGCTCGGTGGCGTCCAGTTCGGCCGGCCAGGCGTTGCGCCGGGTCATCGCCTGGATGTGGTCGATGGGGTGGTCCGGGTCGTACATGGAGTGGATCAGGGAGGCGAGCCGGCCCTGGCCGAGCGGCTGGCGGACGCGGATGTCGGCTTCCTGGAGGCGGGAGCAGATGTCCGTCAGCTCACGGGCCATGACGACGGCGAGCCCGGCGTCCCGGTCGAGCTTGCGGCCGGACTGGGGACGGGCGGCGCGGGCCATCGCCTGGGCCTCGGCGCCCAGTTCACGGCTGTGGTGCATGCAGGCGACGAGGTAGGCGCGGTGCTGCTCGCTGCTCGTGGACACCATCGACTGGAGCTGGTCGTACGACTGCTGGAGCCAGGCCGGGGAGCGGCCGTCGCCGCGCTGGCTGACGTCCTTGGCGTGCGCGTCGGGGTCGGCGGGCAGGGTGCGGGCGAGCATCTGGAGCCGGGTGACGAAGCCGTCGCCGTTGGCGACGTGCTTGAGCAGCGTGCCGAACCGGTCGACCAGGGCCTCCTGGTCCTCGGAGTCGCGCAGGCCGACGCCGGGGCCCTCGATCTCGATGGCCGCGGTGACGGTCTTGCGGTCGGCGTGCAGCAGTACGGCGATCTCGTCGGGCCCGAAGGGTGCGGCGAGCCAGTTGATCCGTCCGATGCCCGGCGGCGGCCCGATCTCCACCTCCTCGCCGTCGATGCGGGTGCCGGCCTCCATGACGCTGGAGCGGTAGGTGGCGCCGCGCTTCACGGTGCGCTTGTAACTGCGGTTGATCTCGAACCACTTGTAGAAGGTGCGGCGCTTGTACGGCACGTACACCGCGGCGAGCGCGAGCATCGGGAAGCCCATCAGCAGCACGATCCGCAGCGAGAGGGTCGGCACCAGGAGGCCGCACATCATGCCGAGGAACGCGCCGACGATGATCAGCGCGATCTCTCCGGACTCGCGGTTGCGGCCGACGATCGCGTTCGGCCGGGCGCGGCCGATGAGATACGTACGGCGGGGCGTGACCGGATGGGACAGGTGGGAATCGGTCGTCAACGCCCTTCACCTCCCGTGCGGTTGTTGCGGGTGTTGCCTGCGTGCGGGGTGTTGAGCGGGCTGGACGCCCGGGGCGCGGGGGCCCCGCCGCTCCCGCCGGGGGTACGGCTGCTGTGCGCGGCGACGCCGCCGGTGGCGGGGTTGGCCGGGCGGGGGGTGCTGGAGCCGCCGCCGCTCTGTGCCGCGTTGCTGTCGGCGCGGGTGCTGTGGGTCTTGATGCCCTGTGCGACGAGGGAGGCGGGGGAGCTGATGACGGCGGCGGCCTTGCCCTCGGCGCCCTGCATGAGGCGGTTGTTGCGGCCGGCCGCGATCTCGTCGCCGAAGCCGGGGACGAAGCGGTAGATGGCGGCGCTGGCGAAGATGGCGAGCAGGATGATCGCGAGGCCGGAGACGACGGCGGAGAAGGCGTCGGGTCCGTTGCCGGAGGAGAGGGCGCCGGCGAGGCCGAGGACGATCACGATCACCGGTTTGACCAGGATGACGGCGATCATGATGCCGGCCCAGCGCCGTACGTGGCCCCACATGTTCTTGTCGACGAGGCCGGCGTAGACGACGGTGCCGAGGAGGGCGCCGACGTAGAGGAGGGCGGCGCGGATGACCAGCTCCAGCCAGAGGACGCCGGCGGCGAGGATGCTCACCAGGGAGACGACGATCAGCATGATGGGGCCGCCGCCGATGTCGGTGCCCTTGTTCAGCGCGCCGGAGAACGTGCCGAAGAACGTGTCCGCCTGGTCGCCGGTGGCCTTGGCCAGCACGTCGGTGACGCTGTCGGTCGCGGAGACGACGGTGTACAGGATCAGCGGTGTGAACGCCGAGGCCATCACCGTCAGCCACAGGAACCCGACGGCCTCGGAGATCGCGGTCGTCAGCGGCACGCCGCGCACCGCGCGCTTGGCGACGGCGAGGAGCCAGAGCAGCAGCGTGAGGATGGTCGAGGCGGCGAAGACGATGGCGTACTGCTGAAGGAACTTCTGATTGGTGAAGTCCACATTGGCGGTGTCTTTGACAGCGGAACTGAGCTTGTTGACCGTCCAGGAGGCGGCCTTGGCACAACCTTGCGCGAGGGAGGAGAGGGGGTCGAGGGTGTCGGTGAGGGGGTTGGAACCGGAACCGGTGCCACCCTTGGAGCCGCTGTTGCCCTGTTCGCAGTACTGCTTGGCGGGGCCGCGCACCAAGTCGCAGTGATCGCTGCTTGTAGTTGGTGATGGGGACGGTGCGGCAAAGGCACGCGCGGCCAGAAGCACCGTGGCCGTCTGCAGAGTGCCGAGCACGGCAGTGATCTTGAGGAAGCGGTGGTTAGCGCGCATACGTGAACCCTCCGTACTCCTCGACGGCCTTCGTCATGTCCGTGGCGGTGGATGCCTGCTGGTCGCGGCCTACGGGCACGGGACCGTCCTTCTGCTGGAAGTCGCTGACCTTCCAGTCGTCGTCGACCCACTTCAGTTCGTAGGTCGTGGTGAACCAGCTCTCGGTCACCGGGTTGGTCGAGGCGTCGCCCGAGAGACCGAACAGTGAGGTGTACCAGACCGCGACCGTGGCGGTGTCCTCCGAGAAGGCAGTGGTCTTGGTCCCGACGGGGACGACCCGGGAGACGAAGGTCTCGCCCTTCGGTGCGGTGCCGTCCTTCGTCAGGCCGATGTTGGAGAGGAACTTCGGGCTCGTGTAGGCGCTGTCCAGCGCCGATTGCCTGCCTGCGGCGGCATCGGGGGTGTACAGCCTGTCGACGAGCGCGTGCCGCGTTGCGGTGTTGAACATGTCGGCGGATCCCAACGCCACCGAATAGTTGGCCGCCGCGCTCTCCGCCCCCTGCTGCGTCCGGGCGAAGCCCGAGGGGATACCGCCCGTTTTGGTGTTCACGGGGTGGGTGCCGGTCGGGGAGGTGGGGGCGGCTTGGGGGCGGGTGCCCTTGGGGGTCGAGCTGTTTGTGGAGGGGTGGTCGCCGCGGTTGGCGAAGGCGATGGCGGCGATCAGCAGGACGACCACGCCGACGACCGTGATGAGTCCCCGGGACGGCGACCGGGTGGGGCGGCGGGGGGCGCCGCCGTAGGGGTCCTGGTCGGGCAGGCGCGTGCGGGTGTGCCCCGTGCCGCCGTAGTCGGAGTAGCCCTGCTCGTCTCCGTGACTCATGCCGTGTACGCCCCCTCCGCCTCGTAGACATACGACGGTAGCCGTGCTGGTTCCCGCGCGGGCGCGGTGTGGTGACTCGACATCAGGGAGACGCAACCTCTAAGGGGAGGGGAACACGGGTGCGCTAGACCGCCATGCCGTAGACGATGGTGAACAGCGTGCCCAGGGAACCGATGATGAAGACCCCGGTGAGCCCGGCGATGATGAGGCCCTTGCCCTGTTCCGCGCTGAAGGTGTCGCGCAGCGCCGTCGCCCCGATGCGCTGTTTGGCCGCACCCCAGACCGCGATGCCGAGGCACAGCAGGATGGCCACCGCCATCACCACCTCGATCATCACCTTGGCCTCGTTGCCCAGGCTGCCGAAGGGCCCCCAGTCCGGAGCGATCCCGCCGATGATGGTGTTGATGTCTCCCTTGTCGGCCGCAAAGAGCATGTAAGTCACCGCCCCTGATGGGTAGTTCCGCGAGCCCCCTGCGGTGTGCAGAGGTCGGACTCATTGTCGCCGACAACGTCGCCGTCGTATGTCGACTTGACGTCATTGACTGGTGGGTTTCGTACGAATACCACGTACGGTCACTCTGTGTATCACGGCAGGTCACCCCGGGCAATGAGATCCGACCGGAACCTGCCACGTGGTTCCGTCGTTGACCTCCTTTACGCCCTGGCACGGTCTGTGACGACCGGTCGGGTGAGGGACCGTCTCGATGGTCTCACGCGCGGGCGCGACAAGACGGCCGCGAGCCCCGGCGGCCGATGCCACCGGGGCCCGCGGAAGAGCGGATTGACGAGCGGTCAGCCGGTGAAGGCCGAGACGCCCTCGGGGGTGCCGACGCCGGTCGGGCCGTCGTACCCCGCACGGGCGGTGCACAGGTAGCTGGTGGAGCAGGTGCCGTTGCTGCCGGTGGTGACGTCGTTCAGCGCGGTGGTGCCGGCCTTGGCGTACGGGAACTTGGCCGGGTAGCTGCCGCTGCTCGGGGTGCCTCCCAGGGCGTAGACGCCGGCGATGATCGGCGAGCTGGCGCTGGTGCCGCCGAAGGTGTAGAAGCCCGCGGTGACGCCGTAGGAGTCGTAGACGGAGACGCCGGTCGCGGGGTCGGCCACGGCGGAGACGTCGGCGACGGTGCGCTTGGCGCAGCCGGTGTCGGTCTGCCAGGAGGGCTTGGCGTCGTAGGCGGAGCAGCCGGAGCCGGTGCCCTCGGTGCTGGAGGTGTTCCAGACCGACTCGGACCAGCCGCGGGTGGTGGAGGACGCCTTGGACAGGGCGGTGCCGCCGACGGCGGTCACGTACTGGGAGGCGGCCGGGTACTCGGCGCCGTAGCCCTCGTCGCCCGCGGAGACGGTGATGGCGACGCCCGGGTGCTTGAAGTACGAGGTGTCGTAGCCGGTGTCGGAGGAGGACTCCGAGCCGCCGTAGCTGTTGGAGACGTACTTGGCGCCCAGGCTCACGGCCTCGTTGACGGCGGTGCCGAGGTTGGCCATGGTCGCCGACTTGGCCTCGACGAGGAGGATGTGGCAGTTCGGGCAGATCGCGGAGGCCATGTCGAGGTCGAGGGATATCTCCTCGGACCAGCCGGAGTCGCTGGTGGGCAGCGAGGTGGTGGAGCCGGTCTGGCCGACCTGCTTGAAGCAGCCGTTGGCCTTGGTGCAGGAGGACAGGCCGTAGTACGAGCGGTACTTGCCGAGGTCGGCCTCGGCGTTCGGGTCGTTGTAGGCGTCCACGATCGCGATGGTCTCGCCGGCGCCCTTGGACGCGGCGGCGGAGGTCAGGCCGTAGGCCGACTGGAGGTCGGAGGGGCCGTAGCCGGAGGGCGTCGTGGCCTTGGGCGTGATGCCGGCGGCGGCCCGCTGCTTCTGGAAGGCGGTGAGTCCGCCGGTCACCCGCAGCGAGTTGCAGGCGAGTTCGCCCTGGTGCTTGGGGGTGGCGCAGGGGGTCTTGGCCCAGGTCGCCGCGGCCGGTGCGGCGGTGGCGGCGTCGGCCTGGACGGCGGTGCCGAACCCGGCGAGAGCGAGCGCGGCGGCGGCCGCGAAGGCGGCGCCGATCCGGCGTCTGCGGCCGGTGGCCGGGGTGGTGGCGGTGGGGGACGTACGCATGTGTGCAGCCTCCAGATGTTCCGGACATGGGGTGGGAACAGGGACGTTGCTGGTGCGTGCGGCGGTACGACGAAGACGATGACTTGTTGAGTACGCGACAACAAGAGTCCGTGGCCGGCCCGTGGGAATCCTGGCTTCCGCCTTACCTTCCGTTGCCGTCGCCTTGACCAGGCTCACAGGGAACGCACGGAAAACGGGGCCCGCCGGGAAGTAAGGGCCCTCCGGGCAACGGCCGGAGGGCGGACCGCGGCCGGCTGCCGCGATCCGCCCTCCTTCTTGCCCTGCCGCCGAGGGGACCCCACGTCCCCCTCTCGTCCGGCGGCGCCCCCGTGACCCGACGGGGTGTCACGGCCTCGGGGCGGTGGCTCAGCCGGTGAAGGCGGAGACGCCCTCGGGGGTGCCCAGGCCGGTCGGGCCGTCGTAGCCGGACCGGGCGGTGCAGAAGTAGCTGGTGGAGCAGGAGCCGTTGCTGCCGCTGGTGACGTCGTTCAGCGCGGCGGTGCCGGCCTTGGCGTACGGGAACTTCGCCGGGTAGGAGCCGCTGCTCGGGGTGCCCGCCAGGGCGTAGACCGAGGCGATGAACGGGGAGCTGGCGCTGGTGCCGCCGTAGGTGTTCCAGCCGGTGCCGTCGGCGCCGTAGCTGTCGTAGACGGAGACACCGGTGGCCGGGTCGGCCACGGCGGAGACGTCCGCGATCATGCGCTTGGCGCAGCCCGTGTCGGTCTGCCAGGACGGCTTGGCGTCGTAGGCCGAGCAGCCGGAGCCGGTGCCCTCGGTGCTGGAGGTGTTCCAGACGCTCTCGCTCCAACCGCGCGTGTTGGACGCCTTCTTGAGCGCGGTGCCGCCGACGGCGGTCACGTACTGGGAGCCGGCCGGGTACTCGGCGCCGTAGCCCTCGTCGCCCGCGCTCGCCGTGATGACGACGCCCGCGTGCTTGTAGTACTTGGTGTCGTAGCCGGTGTCGGAGGAGGACTCCGAGCCGCCGTAGCTGTTGGAGACGTACTTGGCGCCCAGGCTCACGGCCTCGTTGACCGCGGTGCCGAGGTTCGCCATCGAAGCGGACTTCGCCTCGACCAGCAGGATGTGGCAGTTCGGGCAGGCCGCGCTGACCATGTCGAGGTCGAGCGAGATCTCGCCGGCCCAGCCGCTGTCCGCGGACGGCAGCGAGGTGGTGGAGCCCGTCTGGCTGACCTTCTTGAAGCAGCCGTTGGACGTGGTGCAGGCGGACAGCCCGTAGTACGAGCGGTACGTCGCGAGGTCGGCCGCGGCGTTCGGGTCGTCGTAGGCGTCCACGATGGCGACGGTCGCGCCGGAGCCCTTGGCGGCGGCGGCGGAGGCCAGGCCGTAGGCCGACTGGAGGTCCGAGGGGCCGTAGCCGGTCGGGGTGCCGGCGGAGGCGTGGGGCTTGATCGTCGCGGGCGCGACGCCCTTGAGCGCGGCCTGCTTCTCCATGAAGGCGGTGGTGCCACCGGTCACGCGCAGCGCGTCACAGGAGGCGTAGCCCTTCTTGGGGGTCGTGGCACACGCGTTGGTGGTCTGCACGTGCGCCTTGGCCACCTGGGTGGCGATGGTCCGGGCGCCGACCTTGTGGGGAGTGGCGGCGTCCGCCTGGGCGGCGGCACCGAAGCCGGCGAGGGCGAGCGCGGTGGCGGCAGCGGCGGCCGAGCCGACCCGGCGCCATCTGCCGGATATGTGGGGGGTGCTGGTCGTGCGCAAGGTACAGCCTCCTGAAGTGGTGGGGCAGGGGCCTGCGGTGGGGGACCACCGGCGTGTTCGCCGATGGGGGCGGCGGCCCGCGACGACCATCGCTTGTTGAGTACGCGACAACAAGAGGCTTTCGGATTCCTGACTTCCGCGTTACCCAAATGGGGTGCCCGGCTTACTGATCAATGACGGCACGATGGCGGCGAGATGACCGTCAGGGCAGGTCAAGTGGGATATGTGGAGCAGGGATTGAGCAAGTGGGCCCGGCTCAGCGGGGCTTGAGGCCGTGCAGGAGCAGGTGCACGTGCTCGTCCAGACCGGCCATGACCTCGTCCGCGTCCAGTGCGCAGCCGGCGATCAGGGCGGCCAGGCCGTGCAGGCCGGCGGCGGCGGCCAGCGCGATGCGCTCGGGGTCGCCGTCGACGATCTCGCCGCTCGCCTGGGCGTCCGCGAACAGCCGGGTGAGCGAGCCGAAGGTGCGGTCGACCGCCGCGCCGAGCCGCGCCGAACTGTCCGGGCGGTGCTTGCGCGCGAACATCAGCTCCAGCAGCTCGGGATGGTCGACGGCGAAGCCGAGGTAGGCGTGCGCGAGCGCCGCCATCCGCCGCTCGAAGCCGGGGCCCGCGCCGTACACCTCGGCCAGGGCGCCCTCCAGCCGCTCGTACCCCTCCAGGGCCAGGGCGTCGAGCAGGGCCTGCTTGTCCTTGAAGTGCCGGCCCGGGGCCGCGTGGCTGACGCCGGTGTCCCGGGCCAGTTCGCGCAGCGACAGCGCGCCGGCCCCCTTCTCCCGCAGGGTGCGCTCGGCGCTCTGGAGCAGCGCGGCGCGCAGGTCTCCGTGGTGGTAGGGGCGGCTTGCGGGCATGTGCGCCATCGTATCCCGATGTAGGCGGCGTCATCATGGGCGGCCGGGCGGGGCGGCGGAGGCCGGGCGACACCCGATTGTTGTCATTGACAGCATTGTAGCCTCTGCCTACATTGACCCCATGGCTGAGACGACCGGCGCGCGCGGTGCGCGCAAGTGGAACGTGACCCGCATCCCCGACCAGACCGGCCGTACGGTCGTGATCACCGGCGCCAACAGCGGCCTCGGCCTGGTGACGGCCGAGGCGCTGGCCCGGGCCGGCGCGCATGTGGTGTTCGCCGTACGGGACGAGGCGCGGGGCGGCGCCGCCGCGGCGCGGGTGCCCGGCAGCACCGAGGTGCGCCGGCTCGACCTCGCGGACCTGGACTCGGTGCGCGCCTTCGCCGCCGGCTGGGACCGCCCGCTGGACCTGCTGATCAACAACGCGGGCGTGATGATGCTGCCGGAGCAGCGCACCGCGCAGGGCTTCGAGCGGCAGTTCGGCACCAACCACCTCGGGCACTTCGCGCTGACGAACCTGCTGCTGCCGTACCTCACCGACCGCGTGGTGACGCTGGCCTCCGCCGCGCACCGCTGGGGCGACGGGCGCATCAGCTTCGAGGACGTGAACCTGCGCGGCCGCTACACCCCGACCCGCGCCTACGCCCAGTCGAAGCTGGCGAACCTCCTGTTCACCCTGGAACTCCAGCGCCGCCTGGCCGCGGCCGGCTCCGGGGTGCGCGCGCTGGCCGCCCATCCGGGCTACGCGGCCACCAACCTCCAGAGCCACCACGCGAACCCCCTGGCCCGGGTCGGCATGGCCGTCGCCAACCGGGTCGTCGCGCAGAGCGACCGGGCCGGCGCCCTGCCCACCCTCTTCGCGGCCACCCAGGACCTGCCCGGCGCGGCCTACGTCGGCCCCGACGGCCCCGGCGAGTTCCGCGGCGCCCCGGCCCTGGCGGCCCGCAGCGCGGCGGCCAGCGACCCGGAGGCGGCGCGGCGGCTGTGGGCCCTGTCGGAGGAGCTGACCGGGGTCGAGTGGAAGGCACCCGCCGGGAACGGGTGAAGGGGAGGGCGCGGGTGAAGGGACGGGAACGGGTGAAGGGGAGGGGAAACCCGTAGGGGACCGGATACGGTGCGGGTAAGGGATTGCCTGGAACTTTCCAGGAATCGTCAGGACGCACCACGGACCGAGACCGACCCCCATGACCTCGGCAGACACGGGCGCCGGCAGCGGCGGCCCGGTGAACGGCGGCACCCCCGCGCCCGGCGGCGGCCCCGTGACCTTCCGGCTCGACGGCCGTACGGCCCTCGTGACGGGATCGGCGCGCGGCCTCGGCCTGGAGATGGCGCGCGGTCTGGCCGGGGCCGGCGCCCGGGTGGTCCTCAACGGCCGTGACCCGGCGGCCCTCGCCGCGGTGGCCGAGCGGCTGCGGACGGAGGGCGGGTACGACGTGACGACCGCCGCCTTCGACGTCACGGACCGGGCGGCCGCCCAAGCGGCGGTCGAGGAGCTGGGCGAGCTCGACATCCTGGTCAACAACGTGGGCCACCGGGACCGGCGGGGCGTGGCGGAGCTGACGCCCGGGGATCTGAACGCGCTGCTCGACATCGATCTGACCTCGGCCTACGCGCTCAGCCAGGCGGTGGCCCGGGGACTGGCCGCGCGCGGGGTGCCGGGCCGCATCGTCAACGTGTCGTCGGTGGTGGGGCAGTTGGGCCGTACGGGTGATGTCGGCTACGCCACCGCGAAGGCGGGCCTGGACGGCCTGACCCGGGCCCTCGCGGCGGACCTCGGACCGAGCGGTACGACCGTCAACTCGGTCGCGCCGGGCACCTTCGCCACCGAGGTCAACGCGGAACTGGCCACCGATCCCGGCTGGGAGCGCTGGCTGCGGACCCGTACCGCGCTCGGACGCTGGGGCCGGCCGGAGGAGATCGCCGGGGTCGTCGTCTTCCTGGCGAGCGACGCGGCGTCCTTCATCACCGGGCAGACCATCGCGGTGGACGGCGGGATGACGACGACGTTCTGACGCTCGCCGATGTCGCGGTGTCCGGTGGGGAGGCGGCCCGGGCCGGGGAACAGTAGCGTGGTGCCCGCACCGGCCATCGGGAGGTTTCTGCGGGAATTCTCAGCGAAGTCGGAGCGGGTTTCTCACCTTCGTGAGACAGAGTGAGGGCTGATGAAGCGCATCTCACGCATCTCGGTCACCTCGCGTCCCGCGTTGCTCGGGGCGGTGGTGATGCTCGCCCTGACGTCGGCTTCCGTGGCTTCCGCCGATGACGGGCCGGGACCCTTCGGGGTCACCGCGGACGCGGTCGCGTCCGTGCGCGAGGCCCGGGTGGGCGCGTTGTTCGACGCGGACCGGGCGTCGCGGCTGGCCGGCGGCCACTTCTGTACGGCCTCGGTGGTGCACAGTCCGCGGGGCGACCTCATCGCCACCGCCGCGCACTGCGTGAACGCCCAGGACCGGGACCTGGTGTTCGTGCCGGGCTACCGGAACGGGCGGGCGCCGTACGGGGTGTGGCGGGTGACCCGGCGCTTCCTGCCGGACAGCTGGGCGAAGGCCCAGGACGAGGACAGCGACGTCGCCCTCGCCACCGTGGCCGATGCCGACGGGCAGAGCGTCGAACAGGTGGTCGGCGGCAACCGCTTCGTCACCGGTGCGACGACCGGCGCGACCGCGGTCACGGTCACCGGCTACCCCGACTCGCACGAACTGCCCATCCGCTGCACCAACAAGCCCCGCCGGCAGAGCTCCACCCAGCAGCGCATCTACTGCCCCTCCTTCACGAGCGGTACCAGCGGCAGCCCCTGGATCAACGGCGACCACCAGGTCGTCGGCATCCTCGGCGGCCACGAGGAGGGCGGCTCCACGGACGACGTGTCGTACAGCGTGGTGCTGAGCGCGGAGGCGGCGCGGCTGTACCGGGACGCGACGGCGGCCGGCTGACCCCTCTCCTCCCCCCGCGCGCGGTCGAACCGCCGTGACTCGGACGGGCGTTCTCGTGCTGGACGGCCGCGGCTCCTACACTGCACTCGGCGGACTGGCCGACGGTGAGGGGCGGTTGACGGTGCGTAAGGCGTGGATCGTCGGTGGTGCCGTCGTGGCGGGCGGCCTGAGTTTCGTCATGGTGCTCGTGGTCGCGGTGTACCTGGTCGCCGGGAACATCCTGGGGGGCATGGCCTCGGGCGGTCGGGCGCTGGCCAAGGGCGCGGTGCCGGCGGCGTACCAGCAACTGGTCGCGAAGTGGGGGAACCTGTGCCCCGCGCTGTCCCCGGCGCTGCTCGCGGCGCAGCTGTACCAGGAGAGCGGCTGGAACCCCCGGGTGGTCAGCCCGGCCGACGCCCAGGGCATCGCGCAGTTCATCCCGAGCACCTGGGCGACGCACGGCATCGACGGCAACGGCGACGGCAAGCGCGACATCTGGGACCCGAACGACGCGATTCCGTCGGCCGCGTCGTACGACTGCGAACTGGCCAAGTACGTCAAGGACGTTCCGGGCAACGTCTCCGACAACATGCTCGCGGCGTACAACGCGGGGGCGTACCGGGTCATCCAGGCGGGCGGGGTCCCGGGAATCAGCGAGACGCAGAACTACGTCCAGCGCATCAACAGCCTGGCGGAGAGCTTCGCCGCCCCGCCCAGCCGGCTCGATCCCACCCGGCAGGCGGCCGGCGCGATCGACTTCGCGCAGAAGAAGCTGGGCACGCCGTATCTGTGGGGCGGCGTGGGAACGGCCGCGCAGGGCGGGCGTTTCGACTGCTCGGGGCTGACGCAGGCGGCGTACGCGAGCGTCGGGATCAAGCTGCCGCGCGTGGCGAACGACCAGTACAACGCCGGTCCGCACCCCTCGCGCAGCCAGTTGCTCCCCGGCGACCTGGTGTTCTTCTCCCACGACCCCACCGACTCCCGGGCCATCCACCACGTGGGTATCTACGTCGGCGGCGGCTACATGATCGACGCGCCGCGCACCGGTGCGGTGATCCGGTTCGACCCGATCGACGGAGCGGATTATTTTGGTGCCACCCGGGTGACCGAAGATGGCGCAAAAGCGCTGCCCACGACGGTGTGAACCGCGCGTGAACCTACCCCCTGAGCTGCGATGATGAGTATCTCTTCGATAACGTCTACGTGATCTTTCAGTGGAGAGTGGAACGCAATGGTGGTGACCGTGCGTTCCTGTTGACGGGGGTCGGTGCGACGCACACGAGGTGCGTCCGGGAAGACGACGAAGGGGCCGCAGCACCATGGCTGTACTCGCCGAATCCGGATCGAACCCCGACGTCGAACTGCTGTATGACATCAACGGTCTGGCCAGGAGCGCGCCGCACTGGTTCGACCGGGTCATGGAGTTCGTGGGCGAGTACGGACTGCTGCTCGCGATGGTCCTGCTCGTGCTGTGGTGCTGGTGGTCGGTGCGGCGCCGGGGCGCGGAGGACGCGGCGACGTCCGTGGCCGCGCTGGTGTGGGCGCCGCTCGCGGCCGGGATCGCGGTGCTGGTGAACATCCCGATCCGGGGATTCGTGTCCCGGCCGCGGCCCTTCGTGGACCATCAGGGACTCGACGTCCTCGTCTCCGGCAAGACCGACTTCTCCTTCGTCAGCGATCACGCGACCCTGACGATGGCGCTCGGTGTGGGACTGTTCGTCGCCCACCGCAGGTTCGGCGTCGCCGGGATCGGGCTGGCCCTGCTGGAGGGGTTCTGCCGGGTCTACATGGGCGTGCACTACCCGACGGACGTGATCGGCGGATTCGCCCTCGGCACGGCGGTCGCCCTGCTGCTGGCCCCGCTGGCCTCCGCCCTGCTCACCCCGCTGATGAAGGCGGTGGAGCGGACGCCGAGGGCGGCGTGGCTCGTGCGCCGCAGGGCGGCCGTGGACGTGCCGGTGGTCCCGGGCGCGCGCCGGTCGGTGGAGCCGATGGACTCCGGGGAACGGGACCTGGCGGCGTAGCCGGGCCGGAGCGGCGCCCCTTCAGGGGCGCCCCCTGGGGGCGCCCCCGTACCCCGCCCTACACGCCCTGCGCGTACGAGAAGAACC
The DNA here is from genome assembly GCF_009650765.1 of Streptomyces sp. SUK 48. Taxonomy (NCBI): domain Bacteria; kingdom Bacillati; phylum Actinomycetota; class Actinomycetes; order Kitasatosporales; family Streptomycetaceae; genus Streptomyces; species Streptomyces sp. SUK 48. Next base: position 4,487,540 of record NZ_CP045740.1, read on the forward strand.
TCGACGGGTCGTACTGCCGCTTCACCTTCGCCAGCCGCGCCGCCGCGTCCCCGTAGTACGCCTTGCGCCAGTCCGTCAGCGTCGGGTCGGTGTAGTTCTGGTACGCCGCGCCGGAGGCGTAGGGCGCCATCGCCTTGTGGGCCGAGGTCAGCCAGGACTGCGCCGTGGTGCCGGACGCGCCCGCCGGCCAGGACGCGATGTACTGGGCCAGCATCCGCGAGCGCCGGTGCACGAAGGCCGTCGCCGTCGGCGCGACCCGGTTCACCGCCCCGCCGAGCGCCGTGAACGCGACGCTGCCCGCCCCGCCGCGCACCCCCGCGATCTGTCGCAGCACCGTCTGGATGCCCGCCGCGGACAGGGACCGGTCGAAGAAGTCCGAGCGGGCCGCGTACGTCTCGCGCCCGAGCGCCCCCTGCGCCGAGCGGCCCGGCGTGCTGCCGGGCAGATGGCACTGGGCCTGCGCGGAGAAGGAGGAGCACCCGGCGTAGATCTCCATCGCCTCCTCGTAGCCCCGCCGGTGCAGGGAGACCGAGGTGGCATTGGCGCCGGCCTGGTGGGCGAGGCGGTCCACCGCGTTCTGCAGCTCGCCGTAGGTGCCGATGGAGAAGCAGGAGACGGAGATCGTCGGCTTGCCGCCCGGCGCGCACGCCAGGTGCAGGGAGGACCAGATCTCGTCCGGCTGCGACGGCCCCCACTCCTGCCACGCCTTGAGCACCGCCGCCGCCTTCGACCACGGCCAGGACAGGTACGCGGTGACCGCCTGCGGGGCCGGGTGGGTGCGGAAGTGCAGCTCGGTGACGACGCCGAAGTTGCCGTTGCCCGCGCCGCGCAGCGCCCAGAAGAGGTCGGAGTGCTGCGTCGCGTCCGCGGTGAGCTGCTTGCCGTCGGCCGTGACCAGGGTCGCCTGGGTGAGGCTGTCGCAGGTCAGGCCGTACGCCCGGGAGACGACCCCGTGGCCGCCGCCGAGCACCAGGCCGGAGACGCCGACCGTGGGGCAGGAGCCCGCCGGTATCGTCACGCCCTTCGCGCCGAGCCCCCGGTACACGTCGATCAGCTTGGCACCGGCGCCGACCACCGCCTGCCCGCCGCCGACCCGTATCCGATTGAGCCGCGAGACATCGACGATCAGCCGGTTGTCGCCGGAGGAGTAACCGGCGTAGGAGTGGCCGCCGTTGCGTATCGACACCGGTATGTGCCGGCTCTTCGCGTACGACAGCACAGTGCGGATGTCGGCCGCGTGCGCGACGTAGGCGACCGCGGCGGGCTTCAGGCCGTCGAAGCGGGTGTTGTACAGCTGGTGCGCGGTCTTCCACTGGGCGTCGCCCGGCCGCACCAGGGAACCGTCGAGATCCCGGCCGAGGGCGGTCCAGTCGGCGGGGCCGCTCGCCCCGGCCGTACCGCTCGCGCCGGTGGTCCGCATCGCCGTGAGCGACGACGAGGAGATCCCGGACGCGCCCGGGGAGTTCGCCCGCGCGGCGGCGGGATGTCCCCCGCCCGTACCGCACGCGGTCAGTGCCGTCGTCGCCAGCGCGGCCGCGCCGCCCGAGATGAACGTACGCCGTTCCATGTCTCCGTCGCCTTTCCGCGGCCAAAGTGGCCTACGGGAGACGAGACGACGCCAGGTACATCAGGGTTCCCCCGTACGGGTGCCGGAGATCGCATGCGTGTTCCCGCGCCCCGGTCGCCGGGATCGGGGCGTGCCCTCCCCGTGAGCGTTCCGTGACCTCACCGGGCTGACGGCAGGGGTTCACCCGCCGTTCATTTATGGCCTTCGGCCGCTTCACCTGATCTGCCTAATTTCGGCCTTACCCGGTGCGGAGTGCGGTTCGGATGCGCTCACCGCACCCACGACTTCGCACGCCGCCGATCAGCGGCGGCTCCTGGAAGGAACTCCCGAACGTGAAGCTTCAGCGCAAGAACCGGCTGCGCGCCGCGACCCTCGGTGCTCTCGCCGTCTCCGGCGCCCTGGCCCTGACGGCGTGCGGCTCCGACGACAACGGCGGCGGTTCCAAGCCCTCGGGCGGCACCTCGGCGTCCAACGCCTCCTCCATCAAGTGCGACGGTGCCAAGGGCCAGCTGCTCTCGGACGGTTCCTCCGCCCAGAAGAACGCGATCGACGCCTGGGTCAAGAACTTCTCGCAGGCTTGCGGCGTGCAGATCAACTACAAGGCCGGCGGCTCCGGCGCCGGTGTGACCTCCTTCACCCAGGGCCAGATCCCGTGGGCGGGCTCCGACTCGGCGCTCAAGCCCGAAGAGGTCGCCGCGTCCAAGAAGGTCTGCTCCGGCGGCCAGGGCATCGACCTCCCGATGGTCGGCGGCCCGATCGCCATCGGCTACAACCTGAACGGCGTGGACAACCTCGTCCTGGACGCCCCCACCCTCGCCAAGATCTTCGACGGCAAGATCACCAACTGGAACGACGCCGCGATCAAGAAGCTGAACCCCTCGGCGAAGCTTCCCGACCTGAAGATCCAGGCGTTCCACCGCTCGGACGACTCCGGCACCACGGACAACCTCACCAAGTACCTGAAGGCCGCCACCCCGGAGAACTGGACGTACTCGGGCGGCAAGACCTGGCAGGCCAAGGGCGGCCAGTCCGCCGCGCAGTCCTCGGGCGTGGCCCAGCAGGTCAAGCAGACCAACGGCGCCATCGGCTACTTCGAGCTCTCCTACGTCGGTGACGGCGTCAAGGCCGTGAACATCAGCACCGGTGCCTCCCAGCCGGTCGCGCCCAGCACCGCGAGCGCCACCAAGGCCATCGCCGACGCCAAGGTCGTCGGCACCGGCAGCGACCTGTCGCTCCAGCTGAACTACAACACCAAGGCCGACGGCGCCTACCCGATCACCCTGGTGACGTACGAGATCGCCTGCGACAAGGGCAACAAGGCCGACACGCTGCCCACCGTCAAGTCGTTCCTCACCTACATGGCTTCCGAGGACGGCCAGAAGCTCCTCAGCGGCATCGACTACGCGCCGATGCCCGACGCGATCATCGGCAAGGTCCGCACCACCATCGCGGGCCTGAGCTGACCTGATCCGAGAGTGCGGCCCGGTCCCACGGCCTTTCCGCGGGCCGGGCCGCACCGTCCGGTGCACCGCCGCCACGAGCCGTACGCCCCCACCGGGACGAACGGCTCCGCAGACCGGAGAACCCGATGGACATAACGAAGACAACCGACGTACCACCCCCCGCACCCCAGCCGACCGCCGAACCGAAGAAGAGCGCGAACCGCGGCGCCGGCCGCGCCGGTGACCGCATCTTCCTCGGCCTGTCCCGCGGCTCCGGCATCCTGCTTCTGGTGATCATGGCCGCCATCGCGGTCTTCCTCACCTACCGCGCGTCCCTCGCGATCAGCAAGGACCACGGCAACTTCCTGACCACCTTCGAGTGGAACACCAACCTGATGCCGCCGTCGTTCGGCATCGCGGTCCTGGCGTTCGGCACCGTGGTCTCCTCGATCGTCGCCATGGCCCTGGCCGTGCCGGTCGCCGTCGCCATCGCGCTGTTCCTCACGCACTACGCCCCCCGCCGGATGAGCGGCCCGGTCGCCTATGTGATCGACCTGCTCGCCGCGGTGCCGTCCATCGTGTACGGCCTGTGGGGCGCCCTGATCCTCGTACCGCACCTGAACGGCCTGTTCGGCTGGCTCAACGAGTACCTCGGCTGGACCGGGATCTTCTCCTGGCAGGGCGGCGCGCCCCGCTCGATGCTCACCGTGGGCATCCTGCTCGCCATCATGATCCTGCCGATCATCACCAACGTGAGCCGCGAGGTCTTCCGCCAGGTCCCGCGGATGCACGAGGAGGCCGCGCTGGCCCTCGGCGCCACCCGCTGGGAGGTCATCCGCATGTCGGTGCTGCCCTTCGGGCGCTCCGGCGTGATCTCCGCCTCGATGCTCGGCCTCGGCCGCGCGCTCGGCGAGACGATGGCCGTGGCCACCGTCCTCTCCCCGACCTTCGACATCCAGACCAGCCTGCTCGACCCGGGCGGCGGCACCTTCGCCCAGAACATCGCCAGCAAGTTCGGCGAGGCCACGCAGGACGGCCGGGACGCGCTGATCGCCTCCGGTCTGGTCCTGTTCGTCATCACCCTGCTGGTCAACGGCGCGGCCCGCGCGATCATCGCCCGCCGCAAGGAGTACTCGGGGGCCAACGCATGAGCACCGCAGCCGTCACCGACAAGCGCGGCAGCTCGCTGCGCAGCGCCAGCCTGCCGAAGTGGTCGCCGTGGGCGATCGCCGCGGGCGCGATCGTGGTCGCGGTGGGCATCGGCGAGGGCGCCGGCCTGACCAGTCACATCCAGTGGGGCCTGATCGCCGCGCTGCTGTTCGTCCTCGGCACCTACGTCATCGCCTCCGCGGTGGAGGGCCGGCGCCAGGCCAAGGACCGCATCGCCACCTCGCTGGTGTGGGTCGCCTTCCTGCTCGCCGTGGTCCCGCTGGTCTCGCTGGTCTGGACGACCGCCAAGCGCGGTGTGAAGGTCCTCGACCCGTACTTCCTGACGCACTCCATGGGCGTCGTCGCGGACTCCGAGCCGGGCGGCGGCATCTACCACGCGATCATCGGCAGCCTGGAGCAGGTCGGCCTCGCCACCCTGATCGGCGCGCCGGTGGGTGTGCTCACCGCGATCTACCTGGTGGAGTACGGCCGCGGCGGCCTCGCCCGCGCGGTCACCTTCTTCGTCGACGTCATGACGGGCATCCCGTCGATCGTCGCGGGTCTGTTCATCCTCAGCCTGATGCTGATGGCCGACATGCAGCCCTTCGGCTTCGCCGGCTCGCTGGCGCTGGCGATCCTGATGATGCCGGTCGTGGTCCGCTCCACGGAGGAGATGCTCAAGCTCGTACCGAACGAGCTGCGCGAGGCGTCCCTGGCGCTCGGTGTGCCCAAGTGGCGCACCATCCTGAAGGTGGTCCTGCCGACCTCGATCGGCGGCATCACCACGGGCATCATGCTGGCCATCGCCCGTATCGCGGGTGAGACGGCGCCGGTCCTGCTGCTGGTGTGGGGCAACTCCTTCATCAACAACAACCCGTTCTCGGGTGCTCAGCAGTCGCTGCCGCTCTACATCTACCAGCAGTACTCGCAGAGCTCCGGTTCCACGGCGGCGTACGACCGCGCCTGGGCGGCCTCGCTCACGCTGATCGCCTTCGTGATGATCCTCAACCTGGCGGCCCGCGGCATCGCCCGCTGGAAGGCCCCGAAGACCGGTCGCTGACGCGGCCCCTCAGCGACTGACGGAAGTGAAGCAAGCAATGGCCAAGCGAATCGACGTAAGCGGACTGACCGCCTACTACGGCTCCCACAAGGCGATCGAGGACATCTCGATGACCGTCGAGCCGCGCTCGGTGACGGCGTTCATCGGGCCCTCCGGCTGCGGCAAGTCGACGTTCCTGCGCACCCTGAACCGCATGCACGAGGTCACCCCGGGCGGGCGGGTCGAGGGCAAGGTGCTGCTCGACGACGAGGACCTGTACGGCAACGGGGTCGACCCGGTGTCGGTGCGGCGCGAGGTGGGCATGGTCTTCCAGCGCCCGAACCCGTTCCCCACCATGTCGATCTTCGACAACGTGGCCGCCGGTCTCCGGCTGAACGGCAGCTACCGCAAGAGCGAACTGAACGACATCGTCGAGAAGTCGCTCAAGGGCGCGAACCTCTGGAACGAGGTCAAGGACCGCCTGAACAAGCCGGGTTCCGGTCTCTCCGGCGGCCAGCAGCAGCGGCTGTGCATCGCCCGCGCGATCGCGGTCGAGCCCAAGGTCCTGCTGATGGACGAGCCGTGCTCCGCGCTCGACCCGATCTCCACGCTCGCGATCGAGGACCTGATCGGTGAGCTGAAGGAGCGGTTCACGATCGTCATCGTGACGCACAACATGCAGCAGGCGGCGCGCGTCTCCGACCGCACGGCCTTCTTCAACCTCGCCGCGGTCGGCCAGCCCGGCCGGCTGATCGAGATCGACGACACGGAGCGGATCTTCTCCAACCCGTCGGTCCAGGCGACCGAGGACTACATCTCCGGCCGCTTCGGCTGAGCCGGCGGTGGCGTAGAACTCCTCGCGGTGCTGCATGGCGGTGCCACCGCGAGGACGCGAAGGGCCCGCCCCCGGATTTCCCGGGGCGGGCCCACGGCGTTCGCCCCCGTAGAAGTCCGTGCAAGTTTGTCGCGCCGCATGCCTCACGACGTGCAAGCTCGTGAGCACGGATGGCACCATGGCTGAAGGAGGCCGCCCTATGGCGCTGCGCATGCTGGGAAAGGACCCTGAGAGCCCGGAGGGCAAGTCGCCGACCGTGTATCTGGACGAGGAGAGGGACACCTACTTGGTCCAGGGCTGGAAGGTGGATGACGGGGACAGGCGTTCACAGCTGGATCTTCCCGGCCATGAGGACGTGGTGGAGATCCCGCGACGTATGGCGCAGTTCTTCCTGAAGGTGAACGGCGTTGACCGCACCGACGCTTGAGGAGCGGCTTCGAGGCTGCGTCCGGTCTGCGGTGCACTTGGAGATGCGCGACGGATACATGCGTTCCGATCCTCGGTTCGCCGCCTGGCAGAAGGGTGTCCGGGACGATCCGGCCGACCGCGACCCCGTGCGGCGGCCGTGGCTGCGGCTGATCGCCGGCCTGGTGAGCCGAGGGGTCGAGGTGCGCAGGGCCCGTATCGTGTCGGAACCGGTCTCGGACTACATCAGGTTCGAGCACCACCTGACCGGCCCCACCGTGGTGGCGGGCGAGCAGGTTCGCTGGCTGCCGCGCCGTCTGGCCTCGGGGCTGGCGCTGCCGGGCAACGATTTCTGGCTCTTCGACGACGGCTCGGTGGTCTTCCACCATTTCGCCGGGGACGGGGAGCTGGCGCCGGACGACGAGGAGTTCACCGAGGATCCGGCGACTGTGAAGCTGTGCACGGACGCGTTCGACGCCGTGTGGCTCCTGGCGGTGCCGCACGCCGACTACCGGCTCTCCTGATCCACCATTCCTGGCGTGACCTCATCCAGTGTTCGGCAAGCACGGCAGGCCCTCGGCCGACGTCTGCGCGAGATCCGCAAGGACGCCGGCCTTACGGCGCGCGAGCTGGCCCTGCGTGCGGGCTGGCACGAGTCGAAGTGCTCACGACTGGAGAACGGGCGCACGCTGCCGTCCGACGCCGACATCCGCACGTACACGGCGCACTGCGCTGCCGAGGGTGAGACCGCCGACCTCATTGCCACGGCGCGCGGTATAGAGGGCGCGTACGTCCAGTGGCGGCGTATGGAGCGGGCGGGCCTGAAGCGGGTCCAGCAATCGGTGGCACCCTTGTTCGAGCGAACGCGCCACTTCCGTGCTTACCAGTCCTGGGTGATCCCGGGGCTACTCCAGTCGGCCGCGTACACGCGGGCCGTCTTGAGCACAGTGGCCCACCTGCGAGACGTACCCGACGACATCGACGACGCCGTTGCCGTCCGTATGGACCGCCAGCGCATCCTGCGCTCCGGTGACCACAGATTCGCGATGCTCGTAGAGGAGTGGGTGCTGCGCACGGTCATCGGCGACAACGACACCATGGCTGGCGCGCTCGGCCACCTGGTCTTCGTAGCCTCACTGCCCTCGGTGAGCTTGGGGATCATCCCGCTCGGTACGCCCCGTGGCGCCGGCTGGCCTGTCGAGTCGTTCACCTTGTACGACGACGCGCAGGCAAACGTAGAACTCGTGTCGGCACACTTGACGGTCACGCAGCCCGGCGAGATCGCCGAATATTCCAGAGCGTTCGTGGAGCTTTCCGCCATCGCCGTGTACGGGGCGCAGGCCAGGTCGCTCATCACATCGGCCATCGATGCCCTTGGGTGACGGCCGCGCAAGTCCGTAGAAGCTCATGGACCCCGAGTTCTCCGCCGCTCCAGCCTGGTCGCCGAGCACACACCGGATCAGGTGAAAGGGAGGGCGTTCCATGAGTGTGACCGCCGAAATGCCGGTTGCCGCCCTGCGGCACGGCCGCGACCTCGTGGCACCCGAGTTGTTCGAACGGCTGACGGACTTCTGCGCCGAGGAGTACGGGTACGAGCGTTCCCTGGCCGAGCGGATCATGGACGAGGCCCTGGCCTTCGTGGACGTCATGGGCCGGACCGGCGAAGCCATGTCGCCCTCCAGGGCCGTGGACCCTGGGTGGCACACGTTCATGCTGCACACCGAGGAGTACGACGCGTTCTGCCGGACGCGGTACGGCCGGTTCGTCCATCACGCGCCCAGGTCCCGGTACCGGGACAGGGTGACGACAGCGGATGTCGTGGCCACGATCCGCGCCCACGGCTTCTTGGTGGACGAGTCCCTGTGGGGCACCAGGGCGGACTGCAACGAACCGGCGTGCTGCGGCGACGGCCCCTGCTGCTGAGACCGTGGTGACCACCGAGGGAGTCAAAGGACGGGGCCGGGTGACCGTCTTCTCCCTGTTCGGGCCCGTCTTCGGCTACGCGACCACGCTCGTGGAGGACCGGTAGCTCGCCTACGTGGGGCCGCTGACCCCCGGCATCGGCTGGCGCCTGCTGTGGCGGATGGCCGAGAGGTGCCACACCGACGGGGCGGCGGAGGCCAGGAAGGCGGAGTGGATCGTCTCGCAGGCGTCCCGGGCGTTCATCTGCGGAAGCGGCGTCGTCGTGAAGCTCTCCGACGCCGACTGGGTGATGGCGCCCGGTGGCTGGACCGTGGAGCTGGGCGGCTCCTGGTGCAACCAGGACGTCCTGGTCACCGGCGATCTCACGGTGCCGGCGCTCACGGCCGGACAGATCGCGGCGCGGCACAGTCACTTCCCGCGGTACGCCGACTGACGCTCCCGGGCGCGGCAGGGCAGAAGAAAGCCCACCCGTCTCGACGGCCTTGCGGCCGAGCGGGACGGGTGGGCGAGAGGGAAGCGGGGACGGTCAGAGGACCGTCAGCTTCACCAGGCCGAAGGCCAGCGCGGCGACCAGCGCGGCCGCCGGCATCGTGATGAACCAGCCCAGGACGATGTTCTTGGCCACGCCCCAGCGCACCGCGTTCACCCGCTTGGTCGCGCCGACGCCCATGATGGCCGAGGTGATGACGTGGGTCGTGGAGATCGGCGCCTTGAAGAGGTACGCCGTACCGAACATGATCGACGCGCCCGTCGCCTCCGCGGCGAACCCCTGCGGCGGATCGAGTTCGATGATCTTCCGGCCGAGCGTGCGCATGATGCGCCAGCCGCCGGCGTACGTGCCGAGCGACAGCATCATCGCCGAGACCAGCTTCACCCACACCGGGATCGGGTCGTCGAACGTGCCGTGCCCGGCGATGACCAGGGCCATCACCACGACGCCCATCGTCTTCTGGGCGTCCTGGAGACCGTGGCCGAGCGCCATGCCCGCCGCGGAGACCGTCTGCGCTATGCGGAAGCCCCGCTTGGCCTTGTGCGGGTTGGCGCGGCGGAAGAGCCACATGATCAGCAGCATCACGAGGTAGCCGACGACCAGGCCGACGACCGGGGACAGGAACATCGGCACGATGATCTTGTTGACCACGCCGTCCCAGTGGACCGCCGTACCGCCCGCGAGGGCCGCCCCCACCAGGCCGCCGAACAGCGCGTGCGAGGAGGACGAGGGCAGGCCGTAGTACCAGGTGACCAGGTTCCAGACGATCGCGCCGAGGAGCGCGGCGAAGAGGATGCCCATCCCCGTGCCGCCCGACGGCGTCTCGATCAGCCCCTCGCTGACCGTCTTGGCGACCCCGGAGCCGAGGAACGCGCCGGCGAGATTCATCACGGCGGCCATCGCCAGCGCCGCCCGCGGGGTCAGCGCCCGCGTGGAGACCGACGTGGCGATCGCGTTCGCCGAGTCGTGGAAGCCGTTGGTGTAGGTGAACAGAAGCGCGACCGCTACGGTCACGACCAGAGCCAGGGTGTCCATCGACGCCTCAGGACTCCTTGACGGCGATGGTCTCCACCGTGTTCGCCACGTGCTCGAACGCGTCCGCCGCCTCTTCCAGCACGTCCACGATCTGCTTGAGCTTCAGCACCTCGATCGCGTCGTACTTGCCGTTGAAGAGGTGCGCCAGCAGCTTGCGGTGGATCTGGTCGGCCTGGTTCTCCAGACGGTTGACCTCGATCCAGTACTCGGTGAGGTTGTCCATGGTGCGGAGGTTCGGCATCGCCTCCGCGGTCAGCTCGGCCGCGCGGGCCAGCACCTCGATCTGCTGCTCGACGCCCTTGGGCAGCTCCTCGACCTGGTAGAGGACGACGAGGTCGACGGCCTCCTCCATGAAGTCCATGATGTCGTCCAGGGACCCGGCGAGGGCGTAGATGTCCTCGCGGTCGAACGGCGTGATGAACGAGGAGTTCAGCTGGTGGAAGATCGCGTGCGTGGCGTCGTCACCTGCGTGTTCCGCGGCCCGCATACGCTCTGCGATCTCGGCCCGGGCGGAGGAGTCCGCCCCGAGCAGTTCCATCAGGAGTTTCGAGCCGGTGACGATGTTGTCCGCGGAAGCGGCGAACATGTCGTAGAAGCTCGTCTCCCTGGGGGTCAGACGAAAGCGCACGTGGGGTCCTCGGGGTGCTTCGGTTTCGGTCAGGCTGATGCTAGGCGCATCATCCGGCCACGGCTATCGGGCCGCCCTCCAGTGTCGCCCATCGAGCAGAGCGATCATCACGGGGGCGTACCAAGGCCCCCATACCCAGCAAAATTCGCTACCATATACCCAGTAGGGGTATGCCGGGTGATATGTCCCCCGGTGTGTGACCGAGAACACCCGTCCCGAGATGGAGGCCCGCTATGACGACCACCGAGGCCGGCGCCACGGCACCCTCCGAGCAGACGGACTGCGCCGAGCACACCACGCACGGTTACCACAAGCAGAAGGACGAGCACCTCAAGCGGCTGCGCCGGATCGAGGGGCAGATCCGGGGCCTTCAGCGGATGGTGGACGAGGACACCTACTGCATCGACATACTCACCCAGGTCTCGGCCTCCACCAAGGCGCTCCAGTCCTTCGCGCTCCAGCTGCTGGAGGAGCATCTGCGGCACTGCGTGGCGGACGCGGCCCTCAAGGGCGGCGAGGAGATCGACACGAAGGTGGACGAGGCGACGAAGGCGATCGGCCGCCTGCTGCGCACCTGATACCCGCCCGGCGCCTCAGTCGTCCGGTTCCTGCCGTTCCACCCGCAGCACCTCGTCGATGCTCTCCAGGCTGAGCCGGTCCTCGGCGGCCGAGGCCGCGATGATCAGCTCGCCGCACAGCTCGATCTCGGCGAGGGCCACATGGTCCTGAACCGCCGTACCGCCGACCGCCGCCACCCGCCTCACCTCTTCCCTGACGTCACCGAACTCCTAGGGTAGGAGGCGGTTTACCTAGCGCGCATGGCACGGACGGGCTACTTACGGGGTGGCGTCAAGGGACTAGTAAGGGTCCGGCGGGTGGCCGGATTCAGCCCCTGTCAGGCACGGTCGGGCCCCATCAAACCCCGCCAGGCCCGTCGGTCCCCGCGTCCTCCGCGATTCGGCCGGCGTAGATGTCCCTCTGGTGCGGCAGCGCGACGACGGCGGGGGCGCCGAAGTCGTACAGCAGGGTCGTCGAGGTGACCGCGACGGGCGTCTTCTGCCGGCCGTTGACGAAGCTGAAGCGCTGGCGCAGCTTGCGCAGGCGGCCCTGGTCGTCCAGATAGGCGTCGAAGGGCACCTGCGCCGTGGCGAACCCTTTCGCCGCGGCCGTCAGGGAGTTCCGTACGTCCGCGGGTGCGTACCGGGCCGCGTGGGCGAGGTCGGCGGTGCCCCGGTAGTGCCGCACCGGAACGCCGGCGACCTCGGTACGGCCCACATAGCTCGCCCGCCGGGTGCCGCGCAGCACCTCGGCGGCGGTGTACGGGTCGGTGACGCCGCCGGTGACGAGATTGCCGTCGGAGAGCGTGGCCGTCTCCACCCGCACCCATTTGTCGGCGGGCACCCCCGCTCCCCGGTTCTTCATGAACAGGGCGCCGGGCGCGAGGAGTTCGGTGAGCGGGCGGTGCTCGGCGGTGCCCGCCGGGTCCTCGGGGAGTACGACGGTCAGCCGGCCGAGCCGGTGGACGTAGTCGTAGACCCCCTTGCCGCGGATGGTGACCCGGGTGCCGCCCGTGGCCATCTCCATGGCGGTGCCGGCCTTGGAGCTGCCCGCGTCGGTCAGCGCCGCGGCGGCGCCGGTCAGCAGGGTGATCGGATCGCCCGCGCCGCTGCTGACGTCCGCCGCGGGGAGCCCGAGGTCCGAGCAGCCGCCCACGCCCGTGCCCAGCGCGAGCGTGAGGCCCAGCGCGCCGGCCGTCCTGCCCGTGCGCCGTCTGTACTGCCGCCGTTCCATCGCCCTGCCTTCCCCCAGCCGGTACGTCCGTTACGGCCCCCCTGTCGTCCGGTTAACGACGAGTAGGGGACTGCCGTCACGCTCTGCCCTTGGCTTCTCGGTACGGTGGACGGCGTGGCGGAGCAGGACGCGCGGGACGCGGACCATCTGACGACGACGACCGAGCAGGGCCGCTTCTGCGTGGCCCGCTGCACCTGCGGCTGGCGCGGCCCGGCCCGCAGAGCGCGCAGCCAGGCCAGAACGGACGCGACCCGGCACGAGAGCGGCTGCTAGCCGAGGCTCGTCGCGATGGCCGCCAGTGCCGGGCCGATCAGGTTCCGGTCGTGGGGGTGGGTCAGGCGGGTGTGGGCCTCGGGTGGGGGGAGCCAGAGGAGGGTGGTGACCTCGGCGTTGGGGGTGAAGGTGCCGCCCGTCGACTCGGCCGCCCAGTACGTGACCTCCTTCGGGCGGCCCGCGTGGTCGACGTAGCGGGCGGTCGGCAGGGCGGTGCCGAGCCGGCAGGTGTGGCCCGTCTCCTCCTCGACCTCGCGCAGCGCGGCCGCCTCGGCGCTCTCGCCGCGCTTCAGCTTCCCCTTGGGCCAGGACCAGTCGGACCACTTCGGGCGCCAGACCAGGGCCAGTTCCACGGTTCCGGAGGGCGAGCGGCGCCACAGGACGCAGCCCGCGGCCCGTACCGGGGTCCCGGTCATACCGCCTCCACCGCCTCGCGCTGCCAGGCGCGCTGGAAGGCGAACCGGGCCGCCTCCACCTCGTGGCGCTGGTCCGCGTGCAGGACGCCGAGGGCGTAGGCGGTGGCGGGGGCGATCCGGGGGGTGCGGGCGGCCTGGGCCGCGGCGGCGGCCGCCTCGGAGGCGTCGCGGTGCCGGTTCAGGGCCTGGCCCGCCGTCAGCAGCCGTACGTCCACGGGGGTCTCGGGGACCAGCACCTCGCGGGCGTAGCGGTGCAGCCGCAGCAGCAGCCGTACCTGGTGCCAGGGGCCGTCCTGGGGGTGCGGGGACGGGTCCGGGGACAGGCCGTGGACCAGGGCCTCCGCGTTGTACGGATGGCCCGCGGTGAGCAGCGGCAGCGCGGTGACGGCATCGGCGAGCCGCTCCCGCGCGGCGCCGGCCAGCGGGCGCAGGTCGGTGGTGGGGGCGGCGGGGGTGAGCGGGACCTCGCTGGCGAGCACGGCGACCTTGTCGGCGACGGCGTGGAAGCGGCTGGAGCCGAGCGCCTGGAGGGCGGTGGAGTGGGCGCGGGTCCGGGCGAGGGTGAGCTGGCGGTCCAGCAGGGCGCCCGCCTTCGCCGCGCCCACCGTCAGGTTGCCGCGCTCCGGCCCGGCGGCCGCGGGGCCGCCGGGCACCGTCACCTGCTCGGGGAAGGCCGCCGCCCCCGACAGCCGGTGCAGCGCCTGCAACAGCCGCTCCAGCCGGGCCTCGTACGCGTGCTCCAGGGCCAAGGTGCCCGAGAGCCACGCGAGTTCGGGCCGGATCGACTCCGACCAGGCGGGGTCGAGCAGCGGGCGGTAGGTGTGCAGGCTGCCGCTGATGCGCCGGGCCGAGCGGCGCAGGGCGCGGGCCGCGTCGACGGATTCCTCGCCGGAGCCCGTGGCGCCCCCGGTCTCCCGGTGCAGCCGCAGGGCGCGCAGGAACTCCGTGGCGTGGGTGCGCAGATAGCCCGCGAGGGCGTCCCCCTCACCACCTCGGCCGGGGGGTCCATCGGGTCAAGGTGTCGCTGTGCCACGCCGGCGCCTCCGGGCGTCTATGAGCATCTCCTGGATGTTGCGCAGGGGCTGGCCGTCCGCGTCGGTCGCGTGCCGCGTCCACTCGCCCTCCGGGCCGAGGTGCCAGGACGCGGTGGTGTCGGACATGCCGGTGTCCAGCAGCCGGTTGATGGCCGCGCGGTGGCCGGGGTCGACGACCCGCACCAGGGCCTCGATCCGCCGGTCGAGGTTGCGGTGCATCATGTCGGCGCTGCCGATCCACACCTCGGGCTCGCCGCCGTTGCCGAAGGCGAACACCCGGGAGTGCTCCAGGAAGCGGCCGAGGATCGAGCGGACCCGGATGTTCTCCGAGAGCCCCGGGACGCCGGGCCGGATCGCGCAGATGCCGCGGACCCAGACGTCCACCGGCACGCCCGCCTGGGCGGCCCGGTAGAGGGCGTCGATGACGGCCTCGTCGACCATCGAGTTGACCTTGACGCGGATGAACGCCGGGCGGCCCGCACGATGGTGCTGGACCTCCTTGGTGATCCGCGATATCAGGCCGTCCCGCAGGGACTTGGGGGCGACCAGCAGCCGGCGGTAGGTCTCCCGGCGGGAGTAGCCGGACAGCCGGTTGAACAGGTCGGAGAGGTCCGCGCCGACCTGCGGGTCGGCGGTGAGCAGGCCGAGGTCCTCGTACAGCCGGGCGGTCTTCGGGTGGTAGTTGCCGGTGCCGACGTGGCTGTAGCGGCGCAGGGTCTCGCCCTCCTGGCGGACCACCAGCGACAGCTTGCAGTGCGTCTTCAGGCCGACCAGTCCGTAGACGACGTGGCAGCCGGCCTCCTCCAGCTTCTTCGCCCACTTGATGTTGGCGTGCTCGTCGAAGCGGGCCTTGATCTCCACCAGCACCAGGACCTGCTTGCCGGACTCGGCGGCGTCTATGAGCGCGTCCACGATCGGGGAGTCGCCCGAGGTGCGGTACAGGGTCTGCTTGATCGCGAGGACGTCCGGGTCCTCGGCGGCCTGCTGGAGGAACGCCTGCACGGAGGTGGAGAAGCTGTCGTACGGGTGGTGCAGCAGCACGTCCCGCTGGCGCAGTGCCGCGAAGATGTCGGGCGCGGAGGCCGACTCGACCTCGGCGAGATCGCGGTGGGTGCCCGCGACGAACTTGCGGTACTTCAGCTCGGGCCGGTCGAGGCCGTGGATGCGGAAGAGCCCGGTCAGGTCGAGCGGGCCGGGCAGCGGGTAGACCTCGGCCTCGGAGATCTTCAGCTCGCGCACCAGCAGGTCGAGCACCTCGCGGTCGATGGACTCCTCGACCTCCAGGCGCACCGGCGGCCCGAAGCGGCGCCGCATGAGCTCCTTCTCCAGGGCCTGGAGGAGGTTCTCGGCGTCGTCCTCCTCGACCTCCAGGTCCTCGTTGCGGGTGAGCCGGAAGGCGTGGTGCTCCAGCACCTCCATGCCCGGGAACAGCTCTTCGAGGTGCGCGGCGATGACGTCCTCGACGGGGACGTACCGGCCGGGGCTGGACTCCAGGAAGCGGGAGAGCAGCGGCGGCACCTTCACGCGCGCGAAGTGCTTGTGGCCGCTGACCGGGTTGCGTACGACGACGGCCAGGTTCAGGGACAGGCCGGAGATGTACGGGAAGGGGTGCGCGGGGTCGACGGCGAGCGGGGTGAGGACCGGGAAGATCTGGTGCCGGAACAGCGTGAACAGGCGGGCCTGCTCCTTGTCCGCCAGTTCGCTCCAGCGCACCAGGTGGATGCCCTCCTCCGCGAGTGCGGGGGCGACGTCCTCGTGGTAGCAGGCGGCGTGCCGGGCCATCAGCTCGCGCGAGCGGGCCCAGATCATCTCCAGGACCTCGCGCGGCTGGAGCCCGGAGGCGGACCGGGTGGCAACGCCCGTGGCGATGCGGCGCTTGAGTCCGGCGACCCGGACCATGAAGAACTCGTCCAGGTTGCTGGCGAAGATGGCGAGGAAGTTGGCGCGCTCCAGCAGGGGCGTGTTCGGGTCCTCGGCCAGTTCCAGGACGCGTTCGTTGAAGGCGAGCCAGCTGCGCTCCCGGTCCAGGAAGCGGCCCTGGGGCAGCGGGGCGCCGTCGGCCGGGGACTCCTCGTACGTGTCGAGGTCCGCGTCGATGTCGGGTTCCAGGTCGGAGACCGCGGCGGTCAGGGTGTGCGGCCGGTGCGCCGCGATGGAGCCCACGGAGGGCTGCGGGTGCTGTACCTCTGCCTGGGTGTCTTGCTGGCTCATGAACCCATTCTTCCGCGCGACCGGTGCGGCAGGCGCGTCGGAACGTGCGGGCGGGAGCGTCACGGTCCCGTTCCCCGCGGGCCCCTCGGGGGCGGCGAAGGCTCTGGCACGACGGGTTTCATTGGCCGAGCGTCGCAAGTCCGTCTGAATCGATGGTTACGGCGACATGACGTGCGGGATAGCGGGGGGCGGCTCCCGGGGGTCGGGGACGCGGCGGCGAGGGATTCCGCGGCGGCTCGGGCACGGTCGTCCCAAGCCGTACGGGTTCGGGAACGCGGACGCGGGACCGTACGCCGTCGTACGGTCCCGCACCGGGGTCGGAAGGCGTCAGCCGGTGGCCCGCGCGGCGCGCAGCGTCCCGGTCTGCCGGCGCAGCACCAGGAAGCAGCCGGTGACCAGCAGCGCGGCGACGGCCAGGGTCAGCGCGGTGGTGGTGAGCTGGAGGTCCCAGAGGTGGGACTGCGGCTGGTAGGTGTTGTAGCGGCCGGTGAAGCGGTCGAACGCCGTCGCGCAGGACGCGGGGGAGTCGCACGTCGGGGGCGGCACATGGGCGCCGGAGGCGGTCACCATGCCCTGGTCGACCACCATGCCCTTGCCGAGGAAGCCCTGGTCGACGGTGCTCAGCCGGGTCACCGCGGGCCACAGGTGCGGCATCGCCAGCTCGGTCAGCCCGCGCACGACGCCCGCCGCCACCAGGCCGACCGCCAGTGCGGGCAGCGTCCGGCGCAGCAGCAGGCCGGCCAGGGCGCCGGCCGCGAGCCCCGCGAGGGCCATGGCCACGAGGGTGGGGCCGCCCGCGTGGAAGGTGAAGCGGTCGTACCACTCCTTGGCGGAGTCGATCCGGCCCTGGCCCGCGGCCCAGGCGCGGTGGTGCAGCCAGGCCAGCAGTGCGGTGCAGACGGTGACGCCGAGCGCCGGGACGGCGAGGCGCACGGCCAGCCAGCGGGCCGGGGAGGTGGCCTGGGTCCAGGCGAGCCGGGCGGTGCCGGACTCCAGCTCGCGGCCGGTCAGCGCGGCGCCCGCCCAGGCGGCCAGCAGGAAGGGCAGCACGTTCAGGGCGATGGTGGCGTAGTCGTAGGAGGACTTGTAGCGCAGGATCGCGTTCTGGTCGTAGCTGCACCGCTCGCTCATGCCGCATGCCTCGTACTGCCGCCAGCCCTCGGCCGCCGCGTCCGCGAGCGGGCCGGAGAGGGCGATGAGCAGGGCGACCAGGGCGAGCCAGAGCACGGCCCAGGTGTACAGCGCGGGCCGGTGCAGGCGCAGCAGCCAGCGGGTCTGCCGGGGCCGGTCGGCGGGGGCGGCGGTCAGGGTCATGGCGCTCACGCGGCACGCTCCTCGGCGGGGTTCGGGGCGCCGGCGTCGCGCAGGTGGGCGAGGACCAGCTCTTCCAGGGAGGGCGCGGTGGTGCGCCAGTCGTGGGCGAGCGGTCCGGCCGGGCGGATCAGCGCGGTGAGCTGGCGGCCGGTGACGCGGGACTCGACGACGGTGTGCGGGGCGAGGTCGGCGCTCGCGGCGCCGCTGACCCGCAGATGGGAGCCGAGCAGCTCGTCGATCTCGCCGGCCAGCCGGATGCGGCCGCCCGCGACCAGCAGCAGATGGTCGCAGGAGTCCTCCAGCTCCGCGATGACGTGCGAGGAGAGCACGATCGTGGTGCCGTGCATCGCGGCCTGGCCCATCAGCGTGCCCATCAGCTCGTGCCGGGCCAGCGGGTCCAGGTCGGCCATCGGCTCGTCCAGGAGCAGCAGGTCGGGCCGCTTGCCGAGGGCGAGGGCGAGCGCGACGCGGGTGCGCTGGCCGCCGGAGAGGGTGCGGACGCGGGCGGACGCGTCCAGCTGCCCGACGATGTGGCCGGCCAGCTCCGCGTCCCAGCGCCCGGGGTTGAGGTCGGCGCCCATGCGCAACGTCTCCGCGACGGTGAGCTGCGGGTACAGCGGCTTGTCCTGGGCGACGTAGCCGACCCGGGGGCGGGCCTGCGCGGGGGTGGTGCCGAGGACGGCGAGGGTGCCCTCGGTGGGGCCCGTCAGCCCGGCGGTGAGGGACAGGAGGGTGGACTTGCCCGCCCCGTTGGGGCCCACGACGGCGCACACGCGACCCGTCGGCAGGGCGAAGGCGCAGTCCCGCAGGGCCCAGCCGCCCCGGCTGCCGAATCGTTTGCCCAGAGCGTCGGCCCGCAGGGCCGTGTCGCTGCTCATGACGGATCTCCCTGGAAGTGCTTGTCGAGTACGGCGGTGAAGAGCGCGGCCACGTCCTCCCGCTCCAGGCCGGCCGCGCCGGCGCGGCGGGCCCAGTCCTCCAGCTCGGTGCGGAGCGGGGAGTCGGCGGGGGCGGCGCCCAGCGCGCGGCGTACGAAGGTGCCGAGTCCGCGCCGGGCCTCGACCAGGCCCTCCCGCTCCAGCTCGCGGTACGCCTTGAGAACGGTGTTGGGGTTGATGGCGGTGGCCTCGACGACCTCGCGGGCCGTCGGCAGCCGGTCGCCGGGGCGCAGCAGGCCCAGGCGCAGGGCCTGTTTGGTCTGCTGGACGATCTGGACGTATGTGGCGACACCGCTGTGCCGGTCGATGCGGTATTCGACCACGCGAGAGCACCACCCTTTCACTAATTGAGTAGTGAAAGGGTGGTGCAAAGAAGGGGCGGCCGTCAAGACGACCGCCCCTTAAGGGCGCCCTGCGGGTCTTATGTCACATTTCTAGGTCACGTCTCCGTGCGGTACATCAGGTCCGTCTCGTACGTGGCGAAGCCCAGCCGCTCGTACACCGAGACCGCGGCCTTGTTGTCGGCGTCGACGTAGAGCATCGCGGTCGGCAGGCCCTGCGCGGCGAGGTGGCGCAGCCCGATGGTGGTGAGCGCCTTGCCGAGGCCGCCGCCCTGCTCGCCGGGGCGGACCCCGAGCACATAGACCTCGCCGAGGCCCTCCTCTGCGTGCACCTTCGTCCAGTGGAAGCCGATCAGCTCCCCGCGCCGCTCGGCGAGGAAGAACCCGGCCGGGTCGAACCACGGCTGGGCCTTGCGGTCGTCCAGGTCGCGCTGGGTCAGCGAGCCCTGCTCGGGGTGGTGGGCGAACGCGCCCGCGTTGACCGCGAGCCACGCGGTGTCGTCCTCGCCCGGCTCGAATGCGCGCACCCGCACGCCCTCGGGCAGCTGCGGGTCCGGCAGTTCGAGACCGGTCAACTCCCGCCGCATCTGGCGCAGTTCGCGGAACAGGGTGAGGCCGAGCACCTGGGCGAGATGGCGGGCGGCCGGGTGGCCGCCGTGGGCCCACACGCGCAGCCGCTTGCCGGAGGCGGCGAGCAGGGCCGCGCCCAGCGCCCGCCCGTGCCCGTGCCCGCGGTACTCGGGGCCGATGACGAGTTCGGCGGCCGGCGCCTCTACCGGATCGGTGTCCTCCAGCTGGGCGTAGCCGACGAGTTGGCCGTCGACGGACAGCAGCAGATGCGAGACGCCCTCCCGGGCTCCCGCGCGCAGCTGGAGACGGCCCTGCTCGGACACCGGCTGCTGACCGTCGACCCGCGCGGCCTCGCCGAGCAGGGTGAGCACGGCCTCGGCCTGGTCCGGGGTGAGCGCGGAATGGGTCTCGATGGAGCGGGCGGGAAAGGCCCGTACGGTGTCGTCGCTGCTCATGCGTACGAGGGTACGGGGCGGTCACGGGCGCCGCCGTGACCACCGGCCGGGAGTTCGGCCGGGGCGCGTTCACCAGGACGGCGCCGCGGCGCCCTTCACGCGGACCGCACGAAGGCGCTCAGGGTGTCCATGGCCAGCTTGTCCGTCGCGTCGCTCGCACCGGTCAGGCGGTGGACGACGATCCAGCCCCGCGGCACGACGCCGGCGAAGACGGACGCGCCGCGTGTCGCGCCGTTGTGCCACAGCAGCCGCCCCGTCCGCTGCCACCCCGGCGCGGGCTCGCCGAGCCCGCGCTCGACCAGCAGGCCGGTGACGAGGCGGGCGGTGGCCCGGGGGGTCGCCCACAGACCCCCGGCGGGCAGGATCGCGCCGGTCATGGTCCAGGGGCGCCCGGGCCGTCCGAACAGCCCCCGGCGGCACAGCCGGACGTCCGCCGGGGGATCGGCGCCGACGTCGGTGATGCCGAGGGGGTCGAGGACATGGCGGCGCAGGAGCTCCTCGTACGGGGTGCGGGTGGCCGCGACCAGGGCGGCGCCGAGCAGGGCGTATCCGAGGTTGGAGTACTCCTCGGCGCTGCCCGCGGGGGCCGTGGCCAGGGTGTCGAGGCGCCGTACGACCGCGTCCAGGGCCCGCTCGTCGAAGCCCGCGTAGGGGTCGCGTCCGCGGATGCCGCCGGGCAGCCGGGGCAGGCCCGAGGTGTGCTCGGCGAGGTGGCGCAGGGTGATCCCCGTGCCGCCGGGCGCCGGCAGGAACCGTTCGATCGGGTCGTCGAGGGCCAGGACCCCGCGATGGGCCAGGGCGGTCAGCACGGTCGCGGTGAGCGGCTTGGTCAGGGAACCGATCTGCACGAACCGGTCGGGGTCGTGGCCGTGCAGGATCAGGGGCGCCTGGAAGCTGCTGAGTACGCAGGTGGGTACGCGGGACATGGTGACCCTTCAAAAGGACCGGACGCCGCTACCCTGCCACCTCGGCCGCCGCCGGTTCCGGCGGGGGTACCGGGGCCCCGGGCAGGCGTACGGTCGCCACCGAGCCGCCGCCGGGGGCCGGGGCCAGCGTGACCTCGCCGCCGGACTGCTGGACCGTGCGGGCGACGATGGACAGGCCGAGGCCGGAGCCGGGCAGCGCGCGGGCGCCGGGGGAGCGCCAGAAGCGGTCGAAGACATGAGGGAGTTCGTCCTCGGGGACGCCGGGTCCGTGGTCGCGGACGGTGAGGACGCCGTCGGTCAGCCGGACCTCCACGGTGCCGCCCTCCGGGCTGAACTTCACCGCGTTGTCCAGGATGTTGACCACCGCGCGCTCCAGCGCGGACGGCTCCCCGACCACGAACCAGGGCTCCAGGTCCGCCGTGATGGTCAGCTCCGGGCCGCGCAGCCGGGCCCGGCGCAGCGCCGCCTCCACGGTGTCCTGGAACGGCACCACCTGCACCCGCTCGCCGCGCTGCCCCTCCGAACGCGACAGCTCCTGCAAGTCGCCGATCAGCGAGGCCAGTTCCGTCATCTGCGCCTTCACCGAGTTCAGCAGCGCCTTGCGGTCCTCGGGCGGCAGCGGGCGGCCGGTCTCCTCGCTGCGGGTGAGCAGTTCGATGTTGGTGCGCAGCGAGGTCAGCGGGGTGCGCAGCTCGTGCCCGGCGTCCGCGATCAGCCGCTGCTGGAGCTCCCGGGAGCCGGCCAGCGAGGCGGTCATGGAGTTGAAGGACCGGGACAGCCGGGCCACCTCGTCCTCGCTGTCGTCCTCCACCGGGATGCGGATGGTCAGGTCCTCGGTGCGGGAGACGTGCTCCACGGCCTCCGTGAGCTTGTCCACCGGCCGCAGCCCGGCCCGGGCGACGGCGAGGCCCGCGGCGCCCGCCCCGAGGACGCCGACACCGGAGACCAGCAGCAGGATGAGCGCGAGGTCGTTGAGGGTCTTCTGGGTGTTCTTCAGGGGTACGGCGATCATCATGGCCGCGCCCGGATACAGCTGGGGACCCACGTTGGTGTCGATCACGAGCGGCATGGTGAGCACCCGGAGGTCGTTGCCCTGGGAGTCCGTGCCGTTGCGCAGGATGCCGCTGCTGTGGGTGCCGCCGTCGCGGATCACGGCCCGGTCGGCACCGGTGGTCTTCACCGTGCCCGGGGAGTCCGAGGGGACGCAGGGGGTGCCGTCCGGCTTGACCAGCTGCGAGTAGACGGTCTCGTGGGTGCGCAGGCCGCCGTAGGGGGAGGGGTCGACCGGCTTGGCCGGGCAGGAGGCGAGCAGCTTGTACACCGCCTCCGCCGCCGGGCGCGGCGCCGATCTCTCCAGGTCCCTGTCGATCTGCTCGTACAGCTTGCGCTCCACGATGAACCAGCAGGTCACCGAGACCGCCGCCACCGCGAACGCCACCGCCGCCGCGACCAGCACGGCCAGCCTGGCCCGGAGCGGAAGGGAGCGGTAACGCCGTACGACCTTGTTCACTCGGCGCCGCCCTGCCGCAGGACGTAGCCGACGCCCCGCACGGTGTGCACCAGCCGGGGCTCCCCGCCCGCCTCGGTCTTGCGGCGCAGGTACATCACGTACACGTCGAGGGAGTTGGAGGACGGCTCGAAGTCGAAGCCCCAGACCGCCTTGAGGATCTGCTCCCGGGTGAGGACCTGGCGCGGGTGCGCCAGGAACATCTCCAGGAGCGTGAACTCGGTGCGGGTCAGCTCGACCTGCCGGCCGCCCCGGGTGACCTCCCGGGTCGCGAGGTCCATGCGCAGATCGCCGAAGGTGAGGGCCTCGTCCGCCTGGGCCGCCGGGGAGACGGCGGCCGCGTAGGAGCTGCGCCGCAGCAGGGCGCGGATCCGGGCGAACAGCTCGTCCAGCTCGAAGGGCTTGACGAGGTAGTCGTCGGCGCCCGCGTCCAGGCCGGTCACCCGGTCGCCGACCGTGTCGCGGGCGGTGAGCATGAGGATCGGGAGGGTGTCCCCGCCGCCGCGCAGGCGCCGGGCCGCCGTCAGACCGTCCATCCGGGGCATCTGGATGTCCAGGACGACCAGGTCCGGCTGGTAGGCCGCGGCCTTCTCCAGGGCGTCCGCGCCGTCGACGGCGACCTCGGTGTCGTACCCCTCGAAGGCGAGGGAGCGCTGGAGCGCCTCGCGTACGGCCGGCTCGTCGTCGACGATCAGGATGCGCTGGGTGTCACGGTCGCCTTCGGCGGGGCTCATGCTCGCGATTCCTTGTGGAGATGGGTCGTGGGACGGGGGTCTGATCGTGTCCGGGTCGTCCGGGAGACGTGGCGTCCCGGTGTCCCGGTGACGTGTCCTCCAGCCTCCCATGGCGGCGGGCCGGGAGGCGCGGACGACGGGGGTCAGGCCGTGAGGGCCGCGAGATTGCGCATCGCGGTCAGCCGGTGCAGCGGCACCTTGTGGCCCCGGCGGTGGTGCCGGTCCGCGGCGCTGCGGCGCAGCCCCATCAGCTGGGGGACGTGCGCCGGGACGATCTCCGCGGCGCGGGGTCCGGGGGCGGCCGGCGTGTGCAGCCCGCGCGCCACCGCGAGGGCGACGGTGAGGTCGGCCGGGCCGCGGCCCGCTTCCCGGTGGAAGGTCAGCTGGATCATGATGTTCCTCCAGACACCCCGAGTGATGCTGAAAGGCCCTGGTGAGGACCGGGTGAGCCCCTGAGGGCCCCTGGTGAGCCCCTGAGGGCCCTAGTTCCGTCCGCCCGAGCGCAGCTTGGCCAGGTCGGACTTGACCGTGTCGACGGGGATCGCGAAGCCGAGGCCGATGCTGCCCGCGTCCGAGGACGAGGACGCCTGCTGGCTCGACGAGTACATCGCGGAGTTGATGCCGATGATGTTGCCGGCCGCGTCGATCAGCGCGCCGCCGGAGTTGCCGGGGTTGAGGGAGGCGTCCGTCTGGATCGCCTTGTACGTGGTGGTGGACGAGCCGGTGTCGCCGTTGAAGTTGCGGCCGCCGAACTGGAACGGCCAGCTCCCGTCGCCGCCCTGGCCCTGCGCCTGGCTCTCGTCGGTGGGCACGGTGACGTCCCGGTCGAGCGCCGAGACGATGCCGCTGGTGACGGTGCCGGTCAGGCCCTCGGGGGAGCCGATCGCCACGACCGAGTCGCCGACCTGCACCCCGCCGGAGCTGCCGAGGCTCGCCGCCCGCAGCCCCGAGGCGCCCTCCAGCTTGATCAGCGCGAGGTCCTTGGAGCTGTCGGTGCCCACCACGTCGGCGGTGTAGCTGTGCCCGTCGCTGGTGCGCACCTTGACCGACCGCGCGCCCGCGATGACGTGGTTGTTGGTGACGATCTCCCCGGTGGAGGAGATGACCACGCCGGAGCCGGTGGAGGAGCCGTTGTCGAGGGTGGCGTTGACCTCCACCACGCTCGGGCTGACCGCGGCCGCGATCGCGGCGACGTTCCCCTTCTTGCCGGCCGGCACCACGGCGGTGCCGGTCCCGGTGGCGGTCACGTCGTTCTTGCCGGCGAGCTCCTGGAAGCCGTACGCGGTGGCGCCGCCGACCGCCGCCGCGACGATCGCGACCGCCGCGAGGAGGGCGACGGAACCCCGGGCGCGCCCGCGCCTCGGTTCCGGTTCCGGCCCGGCGGCCGGCAGCGGCGGGGTGGCCGCCGGCTGGTACGCCGGCGGGGGCGGCCACTCCGGGTTCACGGGAGCGGAGTAGCTCTGACTCCGGCTGTACGGACCCTGCGGGTCGTCGTAGTCGTACTCGCCGCTGCGGCGGAAGCTCTCGGTCATGGAAGAAGCGTCCCCGGCGACCATGAGAGCTTCCTGAGTGCTCGCTGAGAAGCCCGGCAGAACCTCGTTTGCCCGATATAAAGACGCCTCTCGGCGCTCGGACGACGTGGTCAGAGACCGCACCCGCAGGAGGGGCGCACCACCAGCCGGGAGGGGAACGTCTTCAGCCGCTCGCGCCGGGACCCGGCCACCCGCAGCCCGTCGTCCAGCACCAGATCGACCGCCGCCCGCGCCATCGCCGAGCGGTCCGAGGCGACCGTGGTCAGCGGCGGATCGGCGAACGCGGCCTCCTTGATGTCGTCGAAGCCCGCCACGGCCAGCTCGCCGGGCACGTCGATGCGCAGCTCGCGGGCGGCCCGCAGCACGCCGATCGCCTGGTCGTCGGTGGAGCAGAACATCGCCGGGGGCCGCTTGGGCCCGGACAGGATGTCCAGGGCCGCGCGGTAGGCGTCGTACCGGTTGTACGGCACCTCGAACAGCCGGTCCTCGGTGCTCAGGCCCGCCTCGGCCATGGCCCGCTTCCAGCCCTCGACGTGATCGGAGACCGGGTCGCCGACGGCCGGGGTGTCCGCGGTGCCGCCCATGCAGGCGACGTAGGGGTGGCCGTGCTCCAGCAGATGGCGCACGGCGAGCTGGGCGCCCCCGAGGTCGTCCGTCACCACGGCGACGTCGTCGATGGCCTCGGGCCGCTCGTGCAGCAGCACCACGCGGGCGTCCCAGGCGTCGATCTCGGCGGCGGCCTGGTCGTTGAGCGCGTGGCTGACCAGGATCAGACCGGAGACCCGCATCCCGAGGAAGGCCCGCAGATAGTGGACCTCGCGCTCGGAGATGTAGTCGGTGTTGCCGACCAGCACCATCTTGCCGCGCTCGGAGGCCGCCTGTTCCACGGCGTGCGCCATCTCCCCGAAGAAGGGCTGGCGGGCGTCCGGGATGATCAGCCCTATGAGGTCGGTGCGCCGGGACGCCATCGCCTGGGCGACCCGGTCCGGGCGGTACCCCAGCTCCTTGATCGCGGCGAGGACACGCTCGCGCGTGGCCGGGGCGACCGGCCGGGGTCCATTGTTGATGACATAGCTCACGACGGCGGTGGACGTCCCCGCCAGCCGCGCCACATCATCCCGAGTCACCTTGGCCACGCGCGGAGTCTACGCGGATTGACCCAGTGCGGGCAGGGTGTTCGGCGCTCTGGCTGTGCGCGGGAAATCGTCGGGAGGTGTCGGGCGGTGCGGGGCTCAGGCGTCCGCGTGGACCTCGTCCTCGATCGGGGCGCGGGACGCGTCCGCCTCGTCCGGCTTGGCCCGGTTCGTCTTCGCCTTGGCGTCGTCCCCGCCCCGGTCGCCCTTCTCCGGGGTGACGAATCGGTAACCGACGTTCCGTACGGTGCCGATCAGTGACTCGTGCTCCGGGCCGAGCTTGGCCCGCAGCCGCCGTACGTGCACGTCGACGGTCCGGGTGCCGCCGAAGTAGTCGTAGCCCCAGACCTCCTGGAGCAGCTGGGCGCGGGTGAAGACCCGGCCCGGGTGCTGGGCGAGGTACTTCAGCAGCTCGAACTCCTTGAAGGTCAGGTCGAGGACCCGGCCCTTGAGCTTGGCGGAGTACGTCGCCTCGTCCACCGAGAGGTCGCCGTTGCGGATCTCCATCGGCGAGTCGTCGTGCGTGAGCTGCTGGCGCCCCATGGCGAGCCGCAGCCGCGCCTCGACCTCGGCCGGGCCCGCGGTGTCGAGGAGCACGTCGTCCACGCCCCAGTCGGCGGTGACCGCGGCGAGGCCGCCCTCGGTGACCACGAGCAGCAGGGGACAGCCGGGGCCGGTGGAGCGCAGCAGCTGGCACAGGCTGCGCACCTGCGGCAGGTCGCGGCGGCCGTCGACCAGGATGACGTCGGCGCCGGGCGTGTCGACCAGCGCGGGGCCCTCGGCGGGAGCGACCCGCACGTTGTGCAGGAGCAGGCCGAGGGCCGGCAGGACCTCCGTCGACGGCTGGAGGGCGTTGGTCAGGAGCAGCAGAGAACTCATACGTCTGGTTCCTCCTCGGTCCCTGCGAGAACTGTGCGGACGGGCACTGCTCTGCGATCCCGAAGGCTCGTACCCGGGGGACGCCGAGAGAGTCCGCTCCGTATACAACGCTTCCGAAAGCACAAAAGGACCCGGTGGCAACGCTGCCCGAGTCCTCTGCCCAGCAGAATAGCCCACATGAGCAATCGCCCGGCAGGACATGTGGCACGTTCCACCGTACGTCCGGATGCCGAGACAGGCAGACCAGGCCCTGTCCGGACATACCTGCGCACGGCGGACGGCGTTCCGGTCGAGGTCGTATACGACCCGGGGGCGGCCGTATACGACCCGGACGCCCCGGTGCTGGTGATCGCGCACGGCTTCACGGGGGACGTGGACCGGCCGCACGTACGAAGGGTGGCGGCCGGGCTCGCCCGTTACGGCGCCGTGGTCACCTTCTCCTTCCGGGGCCACGGGCGCTCGGGCGGCCGGTCCACGGTCGGCGACAAGGAGGTCCTCGACCTCGCCGCCGCGCTCGCCTGGGCGCGGGGCTTCGGGCACGGGCGGGTCGCGACCGTCGGCTTCTCCATGGGCGCCTCGGTGGTCCTGCGGCACGCGGCCCTGCACCCCGGCACGGTGGACGCGGTGGCCGCGGTCAGCTCGCCCGCCCGCTGGTACTACCGGGGCACCGCCCCCATGCGCCGGCTGCACTGGTTGGTCACCCGCCCCGAGGGCCGGCTGGTCGGCCGCTACGGTCTGCGCACCCGCATCCACCACCGCGACTGGGACCCCATACCGCTCTCGCCCGTCGAGGCGGTCCCGCTGATCGCCCCCACCCCGCTGCTGATCGTGCACGGCGACCGGGACGGCTACTTCCCGCTCGACCACCCCCGGATGCTCGCCGACGCCTCCGGCGGCCACGCCGAACTGTGGCTGGAGCCGGGCATGGGCCACGCGGAGCACGCCGCGGACGACGCCCTGGTGGACCGCATCGGGGACTGGGCCGCCCGCCGGTCCGGCTAGCCTGGCTCCCGTTACTTACTGACTTTTACCAGCCGTCGATTGAGGAACCAGATGCCCAAGGTCACGGTGCGCTACTGGGCCGCCGCCAAGGCCGCGGCCGGTGTCGCCGAGGAGCCGTACGACGCGGCCACCCTCGCCGACGCGCTCACCGCCGTGCGCACCCGGCACCCCGGTGAACTCACCCGCGTGCTCCAGCGCTGCTCCTATCTGATCGACGGCGACCCCGTCGGCACGCGCGCGCATGAGACGGTACGGCTGGCCGAGGGCGGCACGGTCGAGGTGCTCCCGCCGTTCGCAGGAGGGTGAGTCGATGACCGACCAGCCGTATCAGGGCGGCCCGTACGAGGGCTACGACCCGTACCAGCGGCCCGCGCCGCAGCAGGACTGGCAGAAAACCGCGGCGCAGGACGCCCAGGGGCCCCACGACCCGCAGCTCACCCAGACCTGGCAGGGCCAGACCTGGGAGACCCAGACCCACGCCCCGGTCCAGGCGGCGGAGGCGACGGCGTACCTGCCGCCGGTGACGGGGTATCCGCAGCAGGGGTACGAGGGGTACGAGGGGTACGAGCAGCAGGGGTACCAGCAGCGGGGCGAGGGGTTCCCGGGGGCGCAGCCCCAGCAGCAGATGGGGCACCCCGGCCCGCAGCCGATGGCCCACCCGCACCCGCAGCAGCACACGGGGCACCCCGGACCCCAGCCGATGGCGCACCCGCAGCCCGGGGCGCAGATGCCGCAGCCGTACCCGACGGCACAGCCGCAGCCGCAGTCCCGGCCTCACCCGCAGCCGACGGCCGCCCCCCGTCCGCCGCGCCGGTCGCGCCCGCGCCCTCGGCAGGGGGTCCCGGCGCCCCGGAACCGTCCGGTGACGACCCCTCCTACGGCCCCGCGACGCTCGCCGGCAACTCCCGGGTCACCGACGCGCAGCGGGCCCGCCTGGAGGGCCGTTCGCCGGTCATCGAGCCCGGGATGCAGCCGGCGCTGCTCACCGCGCTGCTCGGCCTGCTGCTGGCCGCGGCGGCGGGCCTCGGCTCGTACGCCCTGGCGGTCCCGCTGGTGCTGCTCCAGGCCGTGACGGCGGCGGGCTGGTTCCGGCTGAACGGCATGTGGCCGGCCCGGCAGGGCATCGCGCTGGCGTTCCTGGGCGGTCTCGCGGCCGACGCGGCGGTCCTGGGCGCGGGCCGCGACAACGCGCCCGCCGCGATCCTGGGCACCCTCGGCGTCTGGGTCCTGCTCTCGCTGGTCCTCCAGCTCCGCTCGCACGCCTCGCCGGACGAGCGGATGTACGGCCTGATGGCGACGGTCGCCTCCGCGGCCCTGGCGATCCTGGCCACCGGCTATCTGGGCGCCGATCCGCACGCGACCTCGGTGGGCGCGGCCGCGGTGGCGGTCGCCGCGCTGGCCCGCGCGCTGCCGCTGCCGACCCCGGCGTCCATCGTGGTCTCGCTGCTCGCGGCGGCGGGCGCGGGCATCGCGGTGGGCGGCATGACCGGTCTCGGCGAGCAGGGCGCCCTGCTCGGCGCCCTGGCCGGCGCGTGCGCCCTGGTCGGCCACCGGGTCGCCAGCTACGACTTCCCCTCCCGCTTCGTCCACTTCACCGCGGGCGTCGCCCTGCCGCTGTCGGCGGCGGCACCGGTGGTGTGGGCACTGGGACGGGTGCTGGGCTGACCACCCGGCGGGCTACCCTTCCCGCATGGCGAAGAAGCTCGTGATCAAGGTGACGGCCGGGGCGGACGCTCCCGAGCGCTGCTCGCAGGCGTTCACGGTGGCGGCGGTGGCCGTGGCCAGCGGGGTCGAGGTCTCGCTGTGGCTGACCGGGGAGTCGTCCTGGTTCGCGCTGCCGGGCCGGGCCGCCGAGTTCGAGCTGCCGCACGCGGCCCCGCTGCCCGACCTGATCGACTCCGTCCTCGCGGCCGGCCGCGTCACGCTGTGCACCCAGTGCGCGGCCCGGCGGGAGATCACGGAGAAGGACGTCGTCGAGGGCGTCCGCATCGCGGGTGCGCAGGTCTTCGTGCAGGAGGCGCTGGCCGACGACACGCAGGCGCTCGTCTACTAGTACGGGTCCCTCAGGGGTACTGGCACGGAGTCCCTCAGGGGCGCGGGCGCTTCTTGCCGTCCAGTTCGTCCCACCACTCGTCGGACTGGGGATCGCCGGAGGGGTCGTCCCACCAGCGGTCCTCCGGCCCCCGCCGGTTCGCGATCATCGCGGCGACCGGCGGGATCACCATGGCGACGACACACATGCCGACGGCCGCCGGGACGGACCAGATCCGTACGACGGCCCACGCCAGGACGAAGAGGCCGACACAGATCCCCATCATGGCGAAGTACACGTGACGTCGCCGTGCGTACATGCCTCCAGGGTAGGGCCGGGGGCCTTGTTCGGCGCCATAGTGGGGGCCGCTCGCATCGGCCCGTGGATCGGCCCGAGGGCCGGTCCCGCGGTTCGGATCGCCCCCTGCCCCTGCGTGCCCTGTCACAGCTGATCGACATTTACCCTCCGCGAAGCCGCGCGGCGTTACCGTTGCGTAGCCGTGACCTACGTCGACCTGGGGGGGAACCACCACATGCGCGCCCTGCGAATACTGCTGATCATCGTCGTGATCCTGGGCGGGCTGTTCGTGATCGTGGACCGGGTGGCGGTGCACTTCGCCCAGGGAGAGGCCGCGGACAAGCTGAAGTCGTCGGAGAACCTGTCGGCGACACCGAGCGTGGACATCAAGGGCTTCCCGTTCCTCACCCAGGTCGCCGGCGGCTCGCTGGACGACGTCGAGGTCGGGATCAAGAGCTACGACGCGGCCACCGGGCAGGCCGGCAAGACGATCCGCATCGACGACCTGAAGGCCGACATGAAGGGCGTCTCCTTCTCCGGCGACTACAGCTCGGCCACCGCCTCCAGCGCCACCGGTACCGCGACCATCGCGTACGACGAGCTGATGAAGACCGCCAAGTCGCAGCCCACCGACATCGGCCTCGGCGTGCACGCCAAGGTCGTCGGCCTCTCCGACGGCGGCAACGGCAAGATCAAGGTCGCGGTCAAGGTGAACGGCACCATCGCCGGCGCCATCCCCATCGACCGCACGGTCTCCGTCCTGAGCACCGTCAGCGTCGTGAACAACAAGGTCGAGGTGCACGCCGACTCCCTCCCCGCCGTCGCCGGCCTCGGACTCGCCGAGGACCGGGTCCGTACGATCACCGACTTCCAGCAGGTCATCGACCAGCTGCCGGGCGGCATCAAGCTGGCCAAGGTGGAGGCCGCCCCGGACGGCGTGAAGATCAGCGTGCGGGGTTCGGACGTCAGGCTGGCGGGGTAGAAGCCGCGAAACGGCCCGGGTGGGCACCGTTCGTCCGACAGGCGAGACGGTGACGTCCGTACCGTAGATGCGCTGGCGCGCCGAGCGCCCGGAGGGCCTTCCGTCGGCCGCCGGGCGCTCTTTTCATCCCGCCATTCGGACGATCGTGTCTCGCCATGCGACACGCCGGTGACACACGCGCCCTCGCGTACCTACGATCGAGACCATGCGGTATTCGACAAGCGTCCTCCGGTCGCGGGGACAGGCGGATCTCACGAAGCGGCGGGCAGTCGACCTGTGCCGCGTCGCCGCCATGCTCTGTCGCCCCTTCTGAGCGGAAGTTCCGCTTCCGCGTCTTTCACGCCTGCCCTGCTGGGCACCCGTGCGCCGCTCGCACCCCGGGCGCGCGCCCCTTCGCACTCGCACGCCCCGCCGTAACTGCCCCGGAGGAGAAAGAGCATGAGTCGCAGCGACGTCCTGGTCGACGCCGACTGGCTGCAGGAGCACCTGGACGACCCGACCATCGCGGTCGTCGAGGTGGACGAGGACACGTCCGCCTACGAGAAGAACCACATCAAGAACGCAATCCGCATCGACTGGACCAAGGACCTCCAGGACCCGGTGCGCCGTGACTTCGTCGACCAGGAGGGCTTCGAGAAGCTCCTGTCGGAGAAGGGCATCGGCAACGACCACACGGTGATCCTCTACGGCGGCAACAACAACTGGTTCGCCTCGTACGCCTACTGGTACTTCAAGCTGTACGGCCACGAGAACGTCAAGCTCCTCGACGGCGGCCGCAAGAAGTGGGAGCTGGACGCCCGCGAGCTGGTCGCCGGCGACGAGGTCCCCGAGCGCGCGCGGACCTCGTACTCGGCCCAGCCGCAGAACACCGCGATCCGCGCCTTCCGCGACGACGTCGTCAAGGCGATCGGCGCCCAGAACCTGGTCGACGTCCGGTCGCCCGACGAGTTCTCCGGCAAGCTGCTCGCCCCGGCCCACCTGCCGCAGGAGCAGTCGCAGCGCCCGGGCCACGTGCCGAGCGCGCGCAACATCCCGTGGTCGAAGAACGCCAACGACGACGGCACGTTCAAGTCGGACGACGAGCTCAAGGAGCTCTACACCGCGGAGAGCGTGGACCTGGCCAAGGACACGATCGCCTACTGCCGCATCGGTGAGCGCTCGGCCCTGACCTGGTTCGTGCTGCACGAGCTGCTCGGCGTGGAGAACGTCAGGAACTACGACGGCTCCTGGACCGAGTACGGCTCGCTCGTCGGCGTGCCGATCGAGCTCGGCGCCAACAAGTAAGCGATCCCAAGCGACCTCTGGAGAAACAGCATGTGCGGAGCGAAGGCCGGTGGCCCCGACGCCTCGACGATCAAGCCCGGTGAGACCACGATCCAGGGCCAGGTGACCCGCGACGGCGAGCCGGTGACGGGCTACGTCCGTCTGCTCGACTCGACCGGCGAGTTCACCGCGGAGGTGCCCACCTCGGCGACCGGTCAGTTCCGCTTCTACGCGGCCGAGGGCACGTGGACCCTGCGCGCGCTGGTGCCGGGCGGCACCGCCGACCGCACGGTCGTGGCGCAGCAGGGCGGGCTCGCGGAGGTCGCCATCGCCGTCTGACGGCACACGCGGAAGGGCCGCACCCCTGGGTTGGACGCCTGGCGGGGTGCGGCCCTTCGGCACGTCCGGGCCTCCCCGCCCCGCGCTTCCCGGAATCGTGATCCGCCCGCCCGCCCGCGTACGACGAACCCGGGCCGTACGGCGCCGAGCAGGTCCAGCAGACGGTGGCGCTCCAGGAGGAGCTGCTCGACTGAACCCCACCTCGGAAAGAGAGCCGGGGCCCGGCCGCGTAAGCTGGGCTCCGGCTCTGTCGTATGCCCACCCTCGCTCAAGGAGCACCCGTGGAGATCTTCTTCGAAACCCTGCTGGTCCTGGTCTGCGTCGGCGTGCTCGCCTTCGCCTACCTGACCGTGAAGAAGCTGTACCAGGGCCAGCGCTGACCCTCCCACCAGGAAGCACCGCTCATGATCGAGATCCCGTCCGACCTGCACAAGGACCTCGTCCCGCTCGCCTTCCTCCTCGGCGACTGGGCCGGCGCCGGCGTGCATGACTTCCCCGGCTCCGAGAAGTGCAACTTCGGCCAGGAAGTCACCTTCGCCCACGACGGCCGCGACTTCCTGGAGTACCACTCCCGCACCTGGGTGCTGGACAACGACGGCAACAAGGTCCGCCCCCTGGAGACCGAGTCCGGCTTCTGGCGGATCGACGCCGACCGCAAGGTCGAGGTCACGATGACCCGCGACGACGGCACCATCGAGATCTGGTACGGCGAGATGGCCGACAAGAAGCCCCAGATCGACCTGGTCACGGACGCCGTCGCCCGCACCGCCGCCGCCCAGCCGTACACCGGCGGCAAGCGGCTGTACGGCTATGTGAAGAGCGACCTGATGTGGGTCGGCGAGAAGCAGACCCCCGAGGTCGAGCTGCGCCCCTACATGTCCGCCCACCTGAAGAAGGTCGTCACCCCCGAGGACGTCGAACGCTGGGCGAAGGCCCTGCCGGACGACATGCCCGACGACGGCATCGCCTTCTTCAAGTAGGCCCCCGAGGCCCCTGGCGGCTCTCCGCGCGGCGGGCGTGGTTCTAGACTCGTCGGTGTGGTGAGCACCGACTGGAAGAGCGACCTCAGGCAGCGCGGCTACCGGCTGACTCCGCAGCGGCAACT
Source organism: Streptomyces sp. SUK 48 (assembly GCF_009650765.1). Taxonomy (NCBI): domain Bacteria; kingdom Bacillati; phylum Actinomycetota; class Actinomycetes; order Kitasatosporales; family Streptomycetaceae; genus Streptomyces; species Streptomyces sp. SUK 48. Next base: position 4,521,127 of record NZ_CP045740.1, read on the forward strand.
TGTCCTCGAAGCCGTGGACACCCTTGAACACGCGACCCCCGACGACATCCTCGTGGAAGTGAGGAAGACGGCGTCGGGGGTCAACATTTCCACCGTGTACCGCACGCTGGAGCTCCTGGAGGAGCTGGGCCTGGTCAGCCATGCCCATCTGGGGCACGGCGCGCCGACGTACCACCTCGCCGACCGGCACCACCATCTGCACCTGGTGTGCCGGGACTGCGAGAGCGTGATCGAGGCGGATGTGAGCGTGGCGGCGGAGTTCACCGACAAGCTGCGGCGGCAGTTCGGGTTCGACACCGACATGAAGCACTTCGCGATCTTCGGCCGCTGCAAGGACTGCTCCCTGAAGAGCTCAACCAGCACGTCGTAGGCTTGCGCGTATGAAGAGCCCCCTGCTGTCCCTGCCCGGCGCCGTCCCCGCCGAGGGCGTGGACGAAGGCGTCGCCGCCCACTACGGCGATCTGTTCCGCGAGCAGCGCGCGCTCGCCGACGGCACCGGATTCGTCGACCTCTCGCACCGCGGTGTGCTCACCGTCAGCGGCGCGGACCGGCTGAGCTGGCTGCACCTGCTGCTCACCCAGCACGTCAGCGACCTGCCCACCGGCGAGGCGACCGAGGCGCTGGTCCTCTCGGCGAACGGGCACATCGAGCACGCCCTGTACCTGGTGGACGACGGTACGACGGTCTGGGCGCACGTCGAGCCGGGCACCCGCGAGGCGCTGGTCGCGTACCTGGAGTCGATGAAGTTCTTCTACCGGGTGGAAGTCGCCGACCGCACCGACGAGTTCGCCGTGGTGTACCTGCCGGCCGGGTCCATCGCCGAGGTGCCCGAGGGCGTCGTCGTGCGCGAGACCCCGTACGGCCGTGATCTCTTCCTGCCGCGCGCGGACCTGGAGTCCTTCGCGGCGGCGCACGGCCCGGCCGCGGGGCTGCTCGCGCACGAGGCGCTGCGGGTCGAGCACCACCGCCCGCGGCTCGGCTTCGAGACCGACCACCGCACGATCCCGCACGAGCTGGGCTGGATCGGCACGGCCGTGCACCTCCAGAAGGGCTGCTACCGGGGGCAGGAGACCGTCGCCCGGGTGCAGAACCTCGGCAAGCCGCCGCGCCGGCTCGTCTTCCTGCACCTGGACGGCAGCGATGTGCACCTGCCGGCGCCGGGCACGGAGATCCGGCTCGCGGACGAGGGCCCCGAGGGCCGCAAGATCGGCTTCGTGACGTCGTCGGTACGGCATCACGAGCTGGGCCCGGTGGCGCTCGCCCTGGTCAAGCGGAACGTCCCGGTCGACGCGGCGCTCCTGGCCGGAGACACGGCGGCGGCGCAGGAGGTCGTGGTCGAGCCGTAGCCCGACGGGCCGGGGACCGCGCGGACGACCGTGGCCGGTCGCGCGGTTCCCCGCGCCCCCTCGGGGCGCTCGCCCCCGGCTACATCTCCAGCAGCACCGTGAACGGCCCGTCGTTCGTCAGCGACACCCGCATCCGCGCCCCGAACCGCCCCGTCGCCACCGTCGCGCCCAGCGCCCGCAACTGGGCCACGACCTCCTCCACCAGCGGCTCGGCGACCTCGCCGGGGGCCGCCGCGTTCCAGGTGGGGCGGCGGCCCTTGCGGGCGTCGCCGTAGAGGGTGAACTGGCTGATGACGAGCAGCGGGGCGTCGAGGTCGCTGCACGAACGCTCCTCGGACAGCATCCGCACCGACCAGAGCTTGCGGGCCAGCTGCGCCGCCTTCTCCTTGGTGTCCTCATGGGTCACGCCGACCAGGACGCACAGGCCCTCGCCCTCGATCGCGCCCACCGTCTCGCCGTCCACGACGACGCTCGCGCCGTCCACTCTCTGCACCACCGCTCGCATGCGGACCATGATGCCGGGTACCCCGGAGCGCGGTGGTCGCGGGCGGGCCTCCGGGACGCGGGCACAGGAAGAACTTATGGAACCCTTACCGCCCATCCGGGGCTGTTCGGGGGCACTCGGTCACATACGGTGCGCCGGGGGTGGCACGATGCTGTCACACGCCGGTCGAGGGGACGGTCCGATCCATATGAGCACATCCAGCACCAGCGAACTGCCGGCCCCGCAGGGGACGTACCGGCCGCCCGTGCAGCGGGCCGACGAGCCCATGATCACACCGGCAGCCGTGCGCCCGCCCGCGCCCGAGCCGTCCCGGCCGGCCCCGTCCGAACTGTCCCGGCTGAGCCTGTCCGAGCTGCGCGCGCTGCGCCGCGACGCCCAGCGCGACGAGGCCGATCTCAGCTATGTGCGGCGGCTGTTGCAGGGCCGGATCGACATCCTGCACGCCGAGCTGGCCCGCCGCGGCCGGGCGGCCGCGCCCGCGCCGAAGGACGCCTCCGTGGTCGAGCGGCTCCCGGAGATCCTGCGCGACGCCCCCGCCCGCCAGCGCTCCTCGGCCCGCCATGTCACCGTCGGCACCCCCCGGGGCGAGGAGGTACGGCGGCTCGCCGCCGAGATGCTCGGCGAGGTGGAGCTGAGCGACCTCACCGCCCGCACGGACCTCGAACTGAGCGCCGCGATGGGCCGGTTGGAGCGGTACGAACAGGAGGTGTCGCGGCGCCGCCAGCGTCTCCAGCACACCGCCGACGGGTGCGGCGGGGAGATCGCCCGCCGCTACCGGGTGGGCGAGGCCCAGGTGGACGACCTGCTGGTGTGACGCCCCGCCGGTGCGAGGGGACCAAGGGGCGGAAATCGGGAGGACATCCGGCGGGACGGATGCCTACCGTGGGCGCATGAACGACGTCCGCACCGCCACCGAGGCCGACTTCGACGACTGGCAGCGCGCCCTGGCCGTGGGATTCACCCAGCCCCCGGCCCTGGCCCGTGAGCAACTCGACGCCCGACGGCGGAAGTTCACCCCGGGCCGCTACCTCGGCGCCGTGGACGGCGGCCGCTGGGTGGCCACGTTCCGCTCCTTCGAGCAGGAGCTGACCACGGTGGGCGGCGGTGTGGTGCCCGCCGACGCCATCAGCGCCGTGACCGTCAGCCCGACGCACCGCCGCCGGGGCCTGCTGAGCCGGATGATGGCGCAGGACCTCGCGGCGGCCCGGGAGCGCGGGGACGTCGTCGCCACCCTGCTCGCCGCCGAGTACCCGATCTACGGCCGCTTCGGTTTCGGCCCGGCCACCTGGCTGTCCCGGTGGACCGTGGACGTCCCGCGCGCCGGTCTCGACCGCCGCCGGCCGGTCCCGGACGACGGCGGGAGGATCGAGCTGCTGGACGGCGCGGAGGTGCGCAAGCTGGGCCCCGAGCTGTTCGACCGGTTCCGCCGCGCGCAGCCCGGCGCGGTCAGCCGCGACGAGCTGTGGTGGGAGCAGTTCACCGGCTCGCTGCGCGCCCACGCCGACTACGTGGAGCCGGTGCACGCCCTGTACCGCTCGGCGTCCGGCGAGGCCCAGGGCCTGGTGACGTACCGCAGCGACGACACCTGGACCGGCCAGCAGCCCGACCAGACCGCGCGCGTCGAGCGGCTCTTCGGGACCACCCCGGCGGCCGAGCGCGCGCTGTGGCACTACCTGTGCTCCATCGACTGGATCACCAAGGTCGACAGCGGCGGCCGGGGCCCCGACGACCTGCTCCCGTCCTTCCTGCCCGACCCGCGCGCCGCCCGGATCACCGAGCAGGCGGACCTGCTGTGGGTGCGGATCCTGGACGTCGCACGGGCCCTGGAGGCGCGTGCTTACGACCAGGAGGGCGCGCTGGTGCTGGAGGTCACGGACGAGGCCGGATACACGGGCGGCCGCTACCGGCTGGAAACCTCCGCGCAGGGCGCGTCCTGTACGGCCACCACCGCGAGCCCCGATCTGACCCTGGGCGTCTCGGAGCTGGCGTCCGTCTGGCTCGGCGGGGAGTCGCTGCTGCGGCTGGCCGCGCTGGGCCGGGTCCGGGCAGCGCGAGAGGGCGCCGCCCGGCAGGCCGACGCCCTGTTCCGCTCGCCCGGGCGCCCGTGGTGCCCGGACGACTTCTGACCGCTCCCCTCATCGGCGGCGCTGAGCTGTGCATCCGTAGCGAGCTGTTCAGTTGTGGCTGTGCTGTGCGTTCTTCAGTTGTGGCTGTGCTCGTCGTCTTCAGTTGTCGTCGTCTTCAGTTGTCCGCGTCTTCAGTTGTGGCTGTGCGCTTCGCCGGCCGTCCCCGGTACGGCCAACCGCTGGAAAGCTTGACCATGTCAGTCGAGTTGGCTGCCAACTCATCTCTAGTTATCTCCGCCGGAAGGCGTCTCATAACCAGCTGTCGCTGAACTGCCACAAGTTGGCGGGAAGTTGTACGGTTTGCCCGTGGACCCGGAGCACACCTCCGCCAGGGGACCCCGCGCGTCCCGCGCGTCCCACCGGGAGATCGCCGACGAGCTGCGCAGCCGGATCGGTTCCGGCGCACTGCGCCCCGGGCAGCGCATGCCCACCCAGGCCGAGCTGGCCGAGGAGTTCGGCGTGGAGCGCGGCGCGGTCCGCCAGGCCCTGGACATCCTGCACGCGGAGCGACTGCTCACCGGGGTGTCCAAGGGCAGCCCGGCCAGGGTGGCGCAGGGGGCGTGGCCGGGGTGGTCCGCCGCGCCGCCGCAGCCCACCGTGGTGGGACTCGGCCCGCGCGTCGCGGCCGCCTTCGCCGCCCCCCAGGTGCGGATCGACGCGCTCTGCCTGACCTCGGTGTCGCTCACGCTGGCCGTCGGCGAGCAGCTGCGGCTGATCCACGCGGGGGAGCTGAAACCGGCCAAGATCGATGTCCGGGTGCTGCTGCCCAGCCGCCGGATCGAGCTGGCCTTCCCGACTCCGGTGGACCCGGTGCGCGCGGGCGACGGCGGGCGGCTGCACGAGCGCTGGCTGGCGGTGCGCAACGCGCAGGGCATGGTGCTGCGGCAGAACCTGCTGGCCCTGCGCACCACGCACGGCATCGAGGTGCGGCTGGCCTTCCGTGCGCTGCCGTTCACGCCCCCGGTCAAGCTCTACCTGCTCAACGAGGCCGAGGCGCTGTTCGCGTACTACACCCTGGGGCGCCATGAGCAGGGGTTCGGCGAGGAGCCGATCCCGCTGTACGACGCGGACGGCACGCGCTCGATGCTGTTCGCCTTCGGGTCGGACGCCGGAGCGCGGGATGCCGGGGCGCGGGATGCCGGGGCCGGGGCGGGGGACACCGAAACGCGGGACGCCGCCTTCGTGGCGGAGTCCCGGCGGTGGTTCGACGCGCTGTGGGAGACGATCAGCTCCGAGCTGGAGCTGACGCCGTAGACCCCGAGGCGCTCAGATCGCGGGCCCGGTCAGGAGCAGCGCGAGCAGGATCGCGCCGGCGGAGCTGACCGCCGGGCTCTTGGCCTTGCGGCCGACCGTGAACAGGAGCAGGCCGAGCGCGCCTGCGGTGCCGTACTTCCACTGCACGAGCTGTTCGAGGGCGAGGACGAGGGTGGCGGAGAGGAGGGCGGGAGCGGGCACGGCGAATCCCCCTTCGGGTGCCGATGGAGAAACGGTGGACGGTGCGAGCCGGAAGGCAGAACTTCTGCCAACTTGGAAAAGTTGGCAACCAACTCTGTTTAAGTTGTCCCCCCTTGGTGGCACTCTATAAACAACTTCTCGGCAACTCCCCTCAGATGGACGGAAGTTGTAACGTTTGGTGGTGACCCAGGAGCACATGGCAGTCAACGGCAGCGGCAGACGCAGCCCCCAGGAGATCGCGGGCGTCCTGCGTGAGCGCATGCGGGCCGGAATCCTGCGGCCGGGCGAACGGCTGCCCACCCAGGCCGAGTTGGCGGAGGAGTTCGGCGTCGAGCGCGGCGCCGTGCGCCAGGCCCTGCGGGTGCTCCAGCAGGACGGCCTGCTCAGCGGCGTCACCAAGGGCAGCCCGCCGCGGGTCGCCGAGCAGCGGTCCGGGGCCGGGGAGCCCCAGCCGACCATGGTGGCCCTCGCGCCCCGGCTGACCGACGCCTTCGCGGCGCCGCGGGTGCGCATCGACGCCGTCTGCCTGACCGCGCAGAGCCTGATCCCGGCCCTCGGCGAACCGTTGCGCCTGATCCACGAGGGCAAGCTGCGCCCGGAGCGGATCGACGCCCGCGTCCTGCTGCCCTCGCGGGAGATCAGCCTCGCCTTCCCGGTCTCGGTCGACGCCGGGAGCGCGGAGGACGACGCGGTGCACCAGCGCTGGCTGGCCATGCGCAACGCCCAGGGCCAGGTGCTCCAGTACAACCTCCAGGCCCTGCGCGGCACCCATGACATCGACGTCCATGTCACCTTCCGGGCGCTGCCGTTCACCCCGCCGGTGAAGCTGTACCTGCTCAACGGGGCCGAGGCGCTCTTCGCGCACTACATGATCACGCGCCGCGCCGAGCCCACCGACAGCGGGACGCTGGAGATGTACGACGCGGTCGGCTCCGAGTCCCTGCTCTTCTCCTTCGAGCGGGGCGCCGGGCAGCGGGACGCGGCGTTCGTGGAGGAATCGCAGAAGTGGTTCGACGCCCTCTGGGAAACCATCTCCACGGACCTGACACTCTCCTAGTGACTTCTGATACGACTTCTGATGCGAGCGAGATCGAGAAGCTTCGTGTACTGATCACTTCCGCCCGGGTCGTGCTGTGGGACTTCGACGGACCCATCTGCCGGCTGTTCGCCACGCACAAGGCCGAGCGGATCGCCGCGGACCTGGTGGCCTGGCTGGAGCGGCAGGGCCTGCACGGCCTGCTCACCCCGGCCGAACGCGGCACCCCGGACCCCCAGGTGGTGCTGCGCGCGGTGGGCCGCCGCCGGCCCGGCAGCGACCTCGTGACCGGCCTGGAGGAGCGCCTCACCCAGGAGGAGCTGCGGGCCGCCGCCTCCGCGCTGCCCACCGCCTGGGCCGACCCGCTGATCCGCACCTGGACCGCCGTCGGCACCCGGCTCGCCGTCACCACCAACAACTCGCCCCGCGTGGTGCGCAGTTACCTGGAGTCCCGGGGCCTGACCGCCTGCTTCGCCCCGCACCTGTACGGCCGTACCGAGCACCTGCACCACCTCAAGCCCGACCCGCACTGCCTGCTGCGCGCCCTCGGGGCCATGGGCGCCGCCCCCGCCGCCGCCCTGATGATCGGCGACACCCCCTCCGACCTCGCCGCCGCCCGCGACGCCGGGGTCCCCTTCCTGGGCTACGCCCGCAACGAGGCGAAGGAGAAACCTTTGCGCGCGGCCGGCGCCGCACACGTCGTACGGTCGCTGGAACCGTTGTTGCGCCTGCTCAGGGGTGGCCGGGGGACCGGCTAGCATGCGGATTGCGCGGCCGGGTCACCGTCCGGCCGCGGATACGCGGGCAGGGGCGCGGCGAGCTGCCGGGCCCCGGCCGCCGGACCGGCACCGCCGGGCGGCGGACCACCCGTTGGGCTACTCCACCGCGCCCGGAGGCCGTACCGGCCACCACGGGGGACTAGCGTTTCCCCGGACCCGCCGCCCGGCAGGTCCTCCCCCTTTGTGCGATCGATCCCGGAGCGGCCAGTGGGCGCACCGTCGGTTCCCCCTACCGTCGCGGGGGAGCGCGCCGAAGCCATGCGGACGGACGCCGCGTGCCGTGCCTTCGCGGCCCGTGCCGCGGCCGCGGGGGCGACCCGTGAGGGCCCGCGCCACCGCGACCACGTACTGCCGCTGCCCGAACCGCTCGCCGGTCCGCTCGGCCGGCCCCCGGGCACGCCCGTGACCGTCCGGCTGCCCCGTCCGGACGCGGCACCGGCCGTACGCACCTGGGAGGGCGAGGCGGAGATCCTGCGCGCGGTCCACCGGGTGCTGCCGGGGGTGGCGCCGCGGTGTCTGGCCGCCGGGGACGGCTATGTCATCCACAGCCATGTGGACGGCCGGGCGCCGCTCCCCGGGGACGTCGCCGCGCTGCTCGCCGCCCTCGCCCCGGTGCGCGGCAGCGCGCTGCCCCCGCTGCCTGCGCACTGGCCGCGCAACCACACCGACTCCCAGGGCTTCCTGCGCACCTTCGCCCACCTCGCCGACCGGCAGATCCGCAGGGCCGGCTGGCGCAGGTACGGCGGCCTGTTCACCGCGCTCGGCGTCCCCGAGGACGCGCTCGCCCGGTTCGCCGACCGGGTGCCCGCACTGACCCGCCGCCCGTACGTCCTGCTCCACGGCGACCTGCGCGGCACGCAACTCGTCGTGTCGGACGACGGGTTGCACTGCACCGGCTGGGAACTGGCAAGCTACGGCGACCCGTTGTACGACCTCGCCGTCCACCTCGTCCATCTCGTCCGCACGCGCCGCCCGGAGCCCGAGCGGGCGGCGCTCGTGCGCGCCTGGGCCGACGCGGTGGCCCGTACCCGGCCCGCCGCCGTCGCCGGGCTCGGCAAGGACCTGCCCCACTACCTCGCCCTCGAACACGCCCAGTCCCTCTACACCGACGTGGTCCGGGCGGTGCGCGCCCTCGGCCGCTCCTTCGACCCGGAGTCCCTGGAGCGGGCCACCGCCACCGTGGGCGACGCCCTGCGCGCGGCCACCGAACCGCTGCGGCTCGGCCGGGTGCCCGGGGCCGGCGAGATCGAGCGGGTCCTCTTCCGGCGCGGCGCCGCCCGGCCCGGCCCGCGCCCCCGGGCCATCGCCTGGACACCGGACCGGCGGGTCCCCGAGCACCCCGGCTTCCCGCACCACGCGGTCGCCGACGCCCTGTTCCTGGAGGGCGCCGCCCCGGCCGAGCGGGTGTTCAAGGGCGCCGCCCACCTCACCACCGTGCTCCGGGTGCCCGGCACCGGCTTCCCCGTCGTCGTACGCCGCGAGGTGACCGTCGTCCTGCGCCGCGAGCGCAGCTTCCTCAGCGAGCACGCCGTCCTCGCCGCCATCGAGCGGTCCGGGGTGCCGGTCGCCGCCCCGCGCGTCCTCGCGCTCGGCACCAGCCACGCCGCCGACCCCGCCCACCGCTACCGGGACGACCGGTTCACCGTCCACACGTACGAGGGCGCCCGCGACCTCGGCCGCCGCCCCGACCACCCGGTCGACGGGCTGCGCCCGCACGAGGCGGACCACCTGGTCGACCAGCTGGCCGCGCTGACCGGCGTCGACCCGGCCGGCATCGACCCGCTCGGCGGCCGCCCCGGCTTCTACGGCTGGCTCAGCGAGCAGCTCGTCGCGCTGGTCGCGGCGCTGCCGCCGCCCTCCCAGCGGGCGGCCCGCTTCCTCGGCCTGCCGGACGCGCCCCGGCTGCGCGAGATCCTCGCCCGCCACCAGGTCACCGACCGCGCCCCCGCCCTGCTGCACGGCGACCTCAACCCCTGGAACCTGGTGCGCCGCGACGACGGCCCCGCCCTCACCCTCATCGACTGGGAGATGGCCCTGGTCGGGGACCCGCTGTACGAACTGGTCCGGCACATGCACCTGACCCCGACCCGGCCGGAGATCCGCGACCGCATGTTCCGCCGCTGGGCGGCCCGCCTCGACCCGTGCCACACCCATGACTGGCAGCGGGACTGGCGGGTCTACCGCTGGATCGAGCTGGTCCGCTCGGCCTACGTCGACCTCGACCGCCTGGTCACCGGCTCCAGCCTGGACGCGCCCAACGTACGGCGGGCGGTGGCGTCGTACGGCATGACGCTCGCGGCGGCGACGGCTTCCCTGGGGCTGTCCGGGCGCCCGTGGGGACTGCCCGGCGCCGGGCTGCCCCGGCCGGGGCTCGGCTGAGCACTGCGTAGGCTCGCCCCATGGGTGAGTCGCAGCCGCGCGAGCGGGAGACGGGATCGCGGGAGCCGGAGCCGGGGCTGCGGGAGCGCAAGCGGCGGCGGATGTACCAGGAGGTGTCGGACACCGCGGTCCGGCTGTTCCTGGAGCGGGGTTTCGACGCGGTGCCGGTGGCGGAGGTGGCCGAGGCCGCCGGGATCTCCAAGCCGACCCTCTTCCGGTACTTCCCGGCCAAGGAGGACCTGGTCCTGCACCGGATCGCGGACCACGAGGCGGAGTCCGCGCGGGTGGTCGCGGGCGAGCCGGACCCGGTGGACGCGCTGCGCCGGCACTTCCTCGCCGGACTGGAGCGGCGCGACCCGGTCACCGGGCTCAACGACCACCCCCAGGTGCTCGCCTTCCACACCCTGCTCTACGGCACCCCGTCCCTGGTCGCGCGCGCCTACCGGCACCAGGAGCGCGCGGAGGCGGCCCTCGCCGAGGCGCTCGGCGGCGACCTGGACGCGCGGCTCGCGGCCGGGCAGATCATCGCCGTCCAGCGCATCCTCGCCCTGGACAACTGGCGGCGGATCGCGGCGGGGGAGAAGGTCGCGGACGTCGCGCCGGAGGCGGTGCGGGCGGCGCAGCGGGCGTTCGGGCGGCTGGGGGCGGTGCTGGCCAGGGGCTGAGCGGGGACCCTTTATGAGAGTGGGTTAAAAATTTAACTCGGTAACGAATTTGTCGTACGCTGGGCGGCATGACGTCACACCCCGCCCTCACCGACGCCCTGCGCGCCGAGCGCGCCCACCACGACGACTGCCGCGCCGCCCTCGCCGCGATGGTCGAGGGCGCCGCGGAACAGGTCGTCATCGGCGAGGACGTCTCCGCCTCCGGCGCGGATGCCGAGGTGCTCGGTCACCAGCTGCGCAGCCAGGCCAAGGCGCTGCGCGAACTCCCGCCGGGGCCGCTGTTCTTCGGCCGCCTGGACTTCGCCCGCGACCACCCCGAGCACGGCGGGCTCCCCTACCACCTCGGCCGGCTGCGCCTCACCGAGAGCCCCGCCGCCCCGCCCCTGGTGGTCGACTGGCGGGCCCCCGTCTCCCGCGCCTTCTACCAGGCGAGCGCCCGCGACCCCCAGGGCGTGGCGGTACGGCGGCGGTTCGGCTGGGCGCCCGGCAGCACCGGGGAGACGGCGGACCTCACCGGCTTCGAGGACGAGCGCCTGGACGGCGGAGGCGGTGAGGGGGACGGGACGCTCAGGCCGGACGGCATCGTCGCCCGCGAGCTGGAGCGCCCCCGGGTCGGCCCGATGCGGGACATCGCCGCCACCATCCAGCCCGAGCAGGACGATCTGGTGCGCGCCACCCTCGCCGACTCGGTGTGCGTGCAGGGCGCCCCCGGCACCGGCAAGACCGCCGTCGGACTGCACCGCGCCGCCTATCTGCTCTACACCCACCCCAAGCGGCTCCAGCGCGCCGGACTGCTGATCCTCGGCCCCAACCGCACCTTCCTCGCCTACATCTCCGAGGTGCTGCCCGCGCTCGGCGAGGGCGGTGTGCGCCAGTCCACCCTCCTGGACGAGATCGCCCGCCACCCGGTCACCGGCACCGACCCCCTGCCCGCCGCCGCCCTCAAGCACGACCCCCGCATGGCCGAGGTGCTGCGCCGGGCGCTGTACGCGCACGTGACCACGGACGGCGTGCGCGACCTCGCCGTGCCCGACGGCTCCTACCGCTGGCGGGTGCGCGCCGCCGAACTCGCCGCGATCGTCGAGGAGGTGCGCGCGCAGGAGCCGCCGTACGCCGTCGGCCGCGAGCGGGTGCGCACCCGGGTGGTACGACGGCTGCGCGATCTCGCCGAACGGCGCTCCGGGGTGCTGCCGGCCGCCTGGGTACGGCGCATGGAGCACGCCCGGCCGCTCACCGCGCAGCTCGACCTGGTGTGGCCGAAGGTCCGCCCGGAGGAGGTGCTGGCCCGACTCCTCACGGAACAGGCGGAGTTGGCCCGCGCGGCGGACGGGGTTCTGGAGCCCGGCGAGCAGCAGGAACTGCGGTGGGCGCGCCCGCCGCGCTCGTACAAGTCCGCCCGCTGGTCGGCCGCCGACCTCGTCCTCCTGGACGAGCTGTCCGGGCTGATCGAACACCCCGCGGGCTACGGGCACATCGTGGTGGACGAGGCACAGGACCTCTCGCCGATGGAGTGCCGGGCCATCGCCCGCCGGGCCGTCTTCGGCTCGCTGACCGTTCTCGGCGACCTCGCCCAGGGCACCGCGCCGTGGGCCGCCCGCGACTGGTCCGCGCAGCTGCGCCACCTCGGCCGGCCGGACGCGGCGGTGGTCTCGCTGACCACCGGGTTCCGGGTGCCGGCGGCGGTCGTCGCCCTGGCCAACCGGCTGCTGGCCCGCCTGGCGGTGGCGGTGCCGCCCGCCCGGTCCCTGCGCACGGACGGGGAGCTGACCCTGCGCCCGGCCGAGGACGTCCTCGCCGCCACGGTCGCCGCCGCCCGCCGCGCCCTCGCCCGGGAGGGCTCGGTCGGGGTGATCGCGGCCGACGCCGACGTGCCCGCCCTGGCGCGGGCCCTCGCCGGCGCGGGCCTCCAACCGGCCGCGCCCGACGCCCTCGGCGCCCGGCTGGCCCTCGTCCCCGCGAGCGTGGCCAAGGGCCTGGAGTACGACCACGTCATCGCGGTGGAACCGGCCGCCGTGACCGAGGCGGAGGAGCGGGGCGCGCACCGGCTGTACGTGGTGCTGACCCGGGCGGTGTCCCGCCTGGACGTGGTGCACGGGCGGCCGCTGCCGTTCTGAGCGGGCGCTGGGTAGCGTGCCGTACATGACCGAACTCAACGCTGAAGCAGCGGACTTCGCGGCCTTCCGGGACATACCCACCACCACCCTCGCCGATCTGCTCGGCGTGGAGCAGGTCATGGACCTCGGGATACGGCCGCTGTGGGGGCCGGTGCCCCGCCTCGCCGGACCGGCGTTCACCGTGAGCTGCCCGCCCGGCGACAACCTCATGCTGCACGCGGCCGTCCACCGCGCCGCCCCCGGCTCGGTGATCGTGGTCGAGTCCGGCGATCTGCGCTACGCCCTGGCCGGCGGCAACGTGTGCGCGGTGGCGCAGCGGCGCGGCATCGCCGGGTTCGTCGCCGACGGGGTGATCCGCGATCTCGCCGAGGTGCGCGACCTGGGCTTCCCCGTCTTCGCCCGGGGGATCGTGCCCATCCCGGGCGTCAAGGAGGTCACGACCCCCTTCGGCAGGCCGGTGCACTGCGCAGGCGTCCTGGTCGGAGCCGGGGACGTGGTGGTGGCCGACGAGGACGGCGTGGTCGCCGTACCGGCCGCCCGCGCCGGCGACCTCCTCACCGCCGCCCGCGCCAGGCTCGCCCAGGAGGCGGCACAGACGCTGGACGACTGGGAGCGGGCGCACCGGACCCGGATCGAGGAGATCCTGAGGGCCCGGGGGTTCGAGGGGTGAGGTGAGGGGCCGCGCGGCTCGGGGGAGGGGCCTGCCCGCCTCCCGGCCGGGACTCTCGGGCCGGGGCTGTCCTTCCGCCGCCCCGGGGCCGCTCCTGGACGGTGATGCCGCTCTTCCCCGACGTCGACGGCCCGCTCATCCCGTTCGGGGCGGCGGACCGCCCGTACCCGGTCCACGACGGCCCGCCCGTGCCCGCCGCCGGACACCCCCTGCTCACCCGCGTCGACCCGGCGCTCGGCCACCGCCTCGCCGACCTGGGCTGCGCGCTGGTGCGGGCCACCACCTGGATGGACGAGGCCAACACCGTGCTCGCGCCCTGGCCGGGCCTGCCCGCGCTGCCCGTCGTGCGCCGGCCGGACGAGGACGAGCCGCCCGGCCCTCCGCACTGGAAAGACCCGCCCGCCGGTCGCCTGGGCGGCGGGCCGGTCCTTCCTCTGGGTGGACGACGAGATCACCGAGGCCGACCGCGCCTGGACCGCCGCGCATCACCCCGGCCCGGCGCTCCCGCACCGGGTGGACCACCGGTACGGCCTGACGGAGAACGACTTCCGGGCCCTCGGGGAGTGGCGGCGGCGGGCTGAGCCTCAGGCCCCCACGTACTCCGCCAGATGCTCCCCGGTGAGCGTCGAGCGGGCCGCGACCAGGCCGGCCGGGGTGCCCTCGAAGACGATCCGGCCGCCGTCGTGCCCGGCACCGGGGCCGAGGTCGATGATCCAGTCGGCGTGGGCCATGACCGCCTGGTGGTGCTCCACCACGATGACCGACTTGCCGGAGTCCACCAACCGGTCGAGCAGGGCGAGGAGCTGGTCGACGTCGGCCAGATGGAGACCGGTGGTCGGCTCGTCCAGGACGTAGACGCCGCCCTTGTCGGCCATGTGCGTGGCCAGCTTCAGGCGCTGCCGCTCGCCGCCGGACAGGGTGGTGAGCGGCTGCCCGAGGGTGAGGTAGCCGAGGCCGACGTCGGCGAGGCGGCCGAGAATCCGGTGGGCCGCCGGGGTGTGCGCCTCGCCCGCGCCGAAGAACTCCGCCGCCTCGGCCACCGGCATCGCCAGCACCTCGCTGATGTCCCGCCCGCCGAGCCGGTAGCGCAGCACCGACGCCTCGAACCGCCGGCCCTCGCACTCCTCGCAGGTCGTGGACACCCCGGCCATCATCGCCAGGTCGGTGTAGACGACGCCCGCGCCGTTGCAGTGGGGGCAGGCGCCCTCCGAATTGGCGCTGAACAGGGCGGGCTTGACCCCGTTGGCCTTGGCGAACGCCTTGCGGATCGGGTCCAGCAGCCCGGTGTACGTCGCCGGGTTGCTGCGCCGCGAGCCGCGGATCGGCGCCTGGTCCACCGACACGACGTGCTCGCCGGCCGGGACCGACCCGTGCACCAGCGAACTCTTACCTGACCCGGCCACCCCGGTGATCACGGTCAGCACCCCGAGCGGGATGTCCACGTCGACACCGCGCAGGTTGTGCGTCGTGGCGCCGCGGATCTCCAGCGCGCCGGTGGGCTCGCGCACCGTCTTCTTCAGCGCGGCCCGGTCGTCCAGGTGCCGCCCGGTCAGGGTGCCCGCCTTCCGCAGCCCCGCGAGGTCGCCCTCGTAGCAGACCGTGCCGCCCGCGGTGCCCGCGCCGGGGCCGAGGTCCACCACATGGTCGGCGATCGCGATCACCTCGGGCTTGTGCTCCACCACGAGCACCGTGTTGCCCTTGTCGCGCAGCCGCCGCAGCAGCCCGTTCATCCGCCGCACGTCGTGCGGGTGCAGGCCGACGGAGGGCTCGTCGAAGACGTACGTCACATCGGTGAGCGAGGAGCCGAGGTGCCGGATCATCTTCACGCGCTGCGCCTCGCCGCCGGACAGCGTGCCCGAGGGCCGGTCCAGCGAGAGGTAGCCGAGGCCGATCTCCACGAACGAGTCGAGGGTGTCCCGCAGCGAGTCCAGCAGCGGCGCCACCGACGGCTCGCTCAACTCCCGTACCCACCCGGCCAGATCGCTGATCTGCATCGCGCACGCCTCCGCGATGCCGATCCCCGCGATCTTCGAGGAGCGGGCCGCCTCGGTCAGCCGGGTGCCGTCGCAGTCCGGGCAGACCGTGAAGGTGACCGCCCGGTCCACGAACTCCCGGATGTGCGGCTGCATCCCCTCCCGGTCCTTGGCGAGCATCGACCGCTGGATGCGCGGGATCAGACCCTCGTAGGTCATGTTGATCCCCGCGATCTTCATCCGGGTCGGCTCGCGGTGCAGGAAGTCGGCCAGCTCACGCTTGGTGTACGAGCGGATCGGCTTGTCCGGGTCCATCAGGCCGGACTCGGCGTACATGCGGTAGTTCCAGCCGCCGGCCTTGTAGCCGGGCACGGTCAGCGCGCCCTCGTTCAGCGACTTGCCGTCGTCGTAGAGCTGGGTGAGGTCGAGGTCGGTGACGGCGCCCCGGCCCTCGCAGCGCGGGCACATGCCGCCCGTGACGCTGAAGCTGCGCCGCTCCTTGACCTGCCGCCCGGCCCGCTCCACGGTGACCGCGCCGGCGCCGCTGACCGAGGCCACGTTGAAGGAGAACGCCTTGGGCGAGCCGATGTGCGGGGTGCCGAGCCGGCTGAAGAGGATGCGCAGCATGGCGCCCGCGTCGGTGGCGGTGCCGACGGTGGAGCGCGGATCGGCGCCCATCCGCTGCTGGTCCACGATGATCGCGGTGGTCAGCCCGTCCAGGACGTCCACCTCGGGCCGCGCGAGCGAGGGCATGAAGCCCTGCACGAACGCGCTGTACGTCTCGTTGATCAGCCGC
The DNA here is from genome assembly GCF_009650765.1 of Streptomyces sp. SUK 48. NCBI lineage: Bacteria > Bacillati > Actinomycetota > Actinomycetes > Kitasatosporales > Streptomycetaceae > Streptomyces > Streptomyces sp. SUK 48. The sequence goes on from NZ_CP045740.1 coordinate 4,536,971, forward strand.
TGCGACTCGGCGGCGATGGTGTCGAACACCAGCGAGCTCTTGCCCGAGCCGGACACCCCGGTGAACACGGTCAGGCGGCGCTTGGGGATCTCGACGCTGACGTCCTTGAGGTTGTTCTCGCGGGCTCCGTGCACCCGGATCAGGTCATGATTGTCGGCGGCGGGGGCGGCTTCGGCGGCGTCCATGCGGGCCACGGTAGCCGGGGGCGCGGAAGAACCGCTTCTCCGATTCTGACCGGTTCCGGTGCGTGCCGTCCCGGTCCCGGTGTGTTCCCTCCGCGCCGCCTCTAGGCTGCGCGCCCGTGACGCTGTCTTCGAGCAGACCCCGCCCGGACGAAACCGTCCTCCCGCTGTGGCGGGACACCCGCTTCACCCTCCTCTTCTGCGCCCGGGTCGTCTCCGTGCTGGGCAACGGGTTCGCCCGGGTGGCCCTCGCCTTCGCGGTCCTCGCGCTGCCCGGCGCGAGCCCCGGCCGGCTGTCGCTGGTGCTGGCCTGCCAGGCGCTGCCGCAGCTGCTGTTCGTGCTGGTGGGCGGGGTGATCGCGGACCGGATGTCCCGCTCGGCGCTGATGGCCCTGGCGGATGTGCTCGGGGCGGGGGCGTACGGCGCGCTGGCCGCGATGGTGCTGACGGGCGTGGCCCCGCTGCCCGCGCTGTGCGTCCTCGCCGTCCTGGCCGGCACGGCGACCGCCCTGTTCGCGCCCGCCTCCGAGGGCCTCGTCCCGCTCCTCGTCCCCAAGGACCGCCTCCAGCGCGCCAACGGCCTGCTGCGGATGGGCACCAACACCTCCCTGCTGCTGGGCCTGTCCCTGTCCGGGGTGACGGTCGCGGCGGTGGGCGCGGGTTGGGCGCTCGCGCTGAACGCCGTCTCCTTCGTGGTCAGCGCGGCCCTGACGGCCCGGCTGCGGATGCCCCGGCGCCCGCGCGGCACCTCCTCGGGCTGGACCGAACTGAAGGAGGGCTGGCGGGAGTTCGCCTCCCGGCAGTGGCTGTGGGTGGTGGTCGCGCAGTACGCCCTCGTGGTCGCCGCGCTCAACGCCAACGCGGGGGTCCTCGGGCCCCTGACGGCCACGCGGCACCTGGGCGGCGCGCGGGCGTGGTCGGTCATCGTGGCCGCGCAGGCGATCGGCACCGTCGCGGGCGCGGGCCTGGCCGCCCGGGTACGGGTCTCCCGCCCCCTTCTCGTGGCCGTCCTGTGCACCTTCCCCGCCGCCGTCCCGATCGCCCTGCTCGCGCTGGCGGCCCCGCTCTGGGCGATCGTCCTCGCGATGTTCGCCTCGGGCCTCGCGAGCGACGTCTTCGGCGTCCTGTGGGCCACGACCATCCACCGCGAGATCCCCGAGCACGCCCTGTCCCGGGTCAGCTCCTACGACTGGTTCGGCTCCCTCTCCTGCGCCCCGCTCGGCCTCCTGGCGGCGGGCCCCGCGGCGACGGCGGTGGGCCCGGGGCGGGCGCTGGCGGGCTGCGCGGCGCTGGTCACCCTGGCGACGGCGGCGGCGCTGCTCTCCCCGCAGGTGCGGAACATGCGCAGCCCGCAGGGGAGTTGACGCGCCTCAGGGCTTGGGCTCCCGGACCGTGTTGTGCCGCTGGTAGTAGCGGGCGACGCGGGCCCGGTTGCCGCAGCGGGCGGGGGAGCACCAGCGGCGGCGGGGGTGCGCCGGCAGGAAGACCATCACACAGCCGTCCGCCTCGCACTCCTTGAGCCGGCCGATCGCCGGGTCGGTGAGCAGGTCGGCCGCGGCCTCGGCCAGCGCCGCGGCCAACCGGACGCCGAGCGGGCCGGTGCGGCGGGGCCCGGCCGTGACGGACGTCCCGTCCCAGCGGAGCTCCCGCACGGCCGGCGCGGCCCGCTGGGCCTCGGTGAGCCCGCGCAGCGCGGCCGCGGGAGGCGCGGCCCCGTCCAGCAGCGCTTGTACGACGGCCTCGGTGTGCCCGCGTACGGCGTGCACGGGACCCAGGTCATCCGGCCCCGGCTCCTCGCCCGCGCCTCCCTCCGCCGTGTGGCCCTCGCCCAGCCGGTCCGCCTCCAGCGCCAGCCACCGGGACAGCTGCCGGGGCGTGCCGAGCAGGTCCACCCGGCCGTCGCCGCTCAGCGGACGGGTGTTGACCAGATCAAGGGCGAGGGCCTCGCCGGTCAGCGGTTCGCTCTCAGACATGCGGCTAATGCTAACCCCGCCGATTGACACATTAGCCCGGTGGGGTTTCACTGGATGTACCTAATGCATCTCTTTCGGAAAGAGGCATGTGAAATGACGGTCGCAAGCACGCTCTCCCTCCCGGCCCGGACCGCCCACCGTTTCGTCGAGGTCGACGGGGTGGACGTCTTCTACCGGGAGTCCCTGCCCGAGCGCCCCGACGCCCCGGTGCTGCTGCTCCTGCACGGCTTCCCGTCCGCCTCGCACCAGTTCCGCCGGCTGATCGACACCCTCGGCCGTGACCACCGGCTGATCGCCCCGGACTACCCGGGCTCCGGGTACACCGTGGCCCCGGAGGGGTTCACCTACTCCTTCGACCGGCTCGCCGACATCGTCGAGGGCTTCACCGAGCGCCTGGGGCTCCGGCGCTTCGCGATGTACCTCTTCGACTTCGGCGCCCCGGTCGGCTTCCGCCTGGCGCTCCGGCATCCGGAGCGGATCGCGGGGCTGGTCGTGCAGAACGGCAACGCGTACGAGGAGGGCCTGTCGGGCGCGGCCCGCGCGTTCACCGCCCTCACCCCCGACACCCCGGGCGCCGAGCAGGCCGTACTCGATCTGCTCGCCCCCGGTTCCGTCCGCGCCCAGTACGAGGGCGGCACCGCCGACCCCGAGCTGATCGCCCCCGAGGGCTGGCTGCTCGACCAGCACTTCCTCGACCTGCCGGGCCACCGCGAGGCACAGCGCGCGCTGTTCTACGACTACAAGAACAACGTCGCCGCCTATCCCGCGTGGCAGGCGTGGCTGCGCGAGCACCGGCCCCCGACCCTGATCACCTGGGGCACCGGCGACCCCTTCTTCACCGTCCCCGGCGCCCGCGCCTACCTGCGCGACCTGCCCGCCGCCGAACTCCATCTGTTCGACACGGGCCACTTCGCCCTGGAGGACCACCTGCCCCGGATCGCCCCCCTGATCGCCGGCTTCCTGTCCGGGGTGCCCGCCGCATGAACCCGGGACGGACCGGTGCGGCGCGCGGTCAGGACTGGTCCAGAGCCCGTTCGATCGCGCGGCGGGCCCGGCCCGCGGCCGCCCGGTCCCGCTGGAGCTGCATGGCCGCGTTCAGTGCCAGCCCAGCGGCGACGATCTCGAACAGCGCCTGCTCGATGTCGAACCCGGCGGGCAGCTCCCCGCTGTCCACCGCCGCGGTCAGGTCGGCGCGCAGCTGATCCCGCCAGCGCGACCACACCTCGGCCACCGCGTCGCGGACCCGGCCGGGGCGGCCGTCGTACTCGGTGAGCGCCGCGGTCATCAGGCAGCCGCCGGGCAGCAGCGGAGCCTGGAGGTAGTCCACGGAGCCGGCGCACACCGAGCGCAGCCGCCGCAGACCCGGCGGCTCGGCCAGCGCGGGCTCGACCACCCGGTGCCAGAAGTCCACGAACGCCTTGTCCAGCGTGGAGATCTGGAGCGTCTCCTTGGTGCCGAAGTGCTTGTGCACCCCGGACTTGCTCATCCCGAGCTCCTCGGCGAGCCGGCCGATGGTGATGCCCTCCAGCCCCTCCTCGGAGGCGATCTCCGCGGCACGGCCCAGAATCCGGCCCCTGGTGGCCTGCGCTTCGGCCGCTGAGCGTCGTGGTGACATGCGCCAAGAATAGCGTACGGCCGTTCGCTATTGATTTGGAGAACGCTCGTACGCTAAATTCCGCGTCAACCACCGGAACGAAGGAGTGCGGGATGCGGGCGCGACGACTGGGCTGGGCCGGACTGGAGATCGAGGCGGGCGGCGAGCGGCTGCTGATCGACTATGTGCAAGACATCTCGCCGCTGTTCACGGGGTGGAAGCCCGGCGCGCACCTGGCGACGCCGAGCGGGACGGCGAGCGCCGCGCTGGTCACCCACCTGCACCGGGACCACACCGACGCGGCCGCGCTCGCGGAGGTGCTGACGCCGGGTGCGCCGGTGCTGCGACCGGCGCCCGGCCCCGGCGACAGCGTGGACAACCTGACGACACTGCCGGCCGAACGCGAACTGGCCCGGCACCGGCTGGCCGCCGAGGTCGTGGACGTCTGGTCCACCCGTGAACTCGGGCCGTTCCGCGCCACCGCGGTCCCGGCCATCGACGGGCTGGGCGACCCGCAGCTGAACTGGGTGGTGGAGGCCGACGGGCAGCGGGTCCTGCACGGCGGCGACACGATGTTCCACGGTTACTGGTGGCTCATCGCGCGCCGGTTCGGCCCCTTCGACGCGGTGTTCCTGCCCGCCAACGGCCCCGTGGTCGACGCGCCGCACCTCCAGCCGCCGAGCCCGCTGCCCGCCGCCCTCGACCCCCGGCAGGCCGCGGTCGCCGCGGAGATCCTCGACGCCCGCTACGCGGTGCCGATCCACTACGAGCCGGAGCAGCCGGACAAGATCGCGGGCTACGTCGAGGTCCCCGACCCGGCGAACGAACTGCGCACCCACGCCGGCCGCCGCGCCCGCGTCCTGGCCGTCGGCGAATGGCTGGACCTGACCGCCTGACCGCCCCCTTTCTCTTTGGTGTCGGCGCCCCGACACCCGGCACACTCTTGCAAGCACCTGCTTGCAATTGTTAGCGGTGGTGGGGCATGGTGGAGGCATGGCATCGCTGAACGTCGGCAATCTCGGGGAGTATCTGCGCGAGCAGCGGCGGAACGCCCAGCTGTCGCTGCGGCAGCTCGCCGAGGCGGCCGGCGTGTCCAATCCGTATCTGAGCCAGATCGAGCGCGGGCTGCGCAAGCCGAGCGCGGAGGTGTTGCAGCAGGTCGCCAAGGCCCTGCGGATCTCCGCCGAGACGCTGTACGTCCGCGCCGGCATCCTCGACGCCGAGCGGGACCGGGACGAGGTGGAGACGCGCGCCGTCATCCTCGCCGATCCCTCGCTCAACGAGCGGCAGAAGCAGGTGCTGCTCCAGATCTACGAGTCCTTCCGCAAGGAGAACGGATTCGGGGCCGGCGAACCCGCGGGTGAGGACGGCGCGGAGCAGGGAACGGACGACGACGATGCCGGCTCGCGGCGGACGGCCGGCTGACGCCGGACCAGGGCACCGGGCGCCCACCGCGAACCACACCACCTCAGCCGAACGCGAGATCCGGGAGGACCTGATCACCATGGCCATCACCGACGACCTGCGCAAGACCCTCAGCGACCCGACTCCGCTCTACTTCGCCGCCGGTACCGCCGACCTCGCCCTTCAGCAGGCCAAGAAGGTGCCCGCACTGGTCGAGCAGCTGCGCGCCGAGGCCCCGGCCCGGATCGAGAAGGTGCGCGGCACCGACCCGAAGGCCGTGCAGGAGAAGGCCACCGCCCGGGCCAAGGAGGCCCAGGAGACCCTCCAGACCAAGGTCACCGAGCTGATCGGCGGCTTCGACGTCGACCTGAAGAAGCTCGGCGAGCAGGCCCAGGACCTCGCCCTGCGCGGTGTGGGCGTCGCCGCCGAGTACGCCGTCAAGGCCCGCGAGACCTACGAGAAGGTCGCCGAGCACGGCGAGGCGGCCGTGAAGACCTGGCGCGGCGAGGCCGCCGAGGACATCGAGGAGCTGGCCATCGTCGTCGAGGGCAAGCCCGAGCCCGTCGAGGTCAGGGACGAGGCCGGCCGGCCCAAGGTCGCCACGCCCGAGGCCGCCGCGGAGAGGAAGGCCGCCGCCGCCCGGAAGTCCCCGACCGCCCGCAGGACGGCCACCCCGAAGAAGCCCACCCCGCCGGCCGTGTGAGAGCGCGGGCGGCGGCGGGCCGGCCATCTTTGGGTGTCCGGCCCGTTCCGCCCGTTCTATGGGTACGGTTGCCGCGTAGGGACCGAGCGGCGGAACGGGAGCGGTGGCAAGCATGCTGATGTTGGGCTTCGCGGGATTCATGGGAATCCTGAAGATCGTCCTCATGGCCCTGGCCGCGTTCGCGCTCGTCGACGCCGCGGTGCGGCGCGAGGACGCCTTCCGCGCGGCCGACAAGCAGAACAAGGTCTTCTGGCTGATCATCCTGGGCATCGCCCTGGTCGCCAGCGTCATCTTCTCGGTCCTGGCCATCCTGCCGATCGCCGGCGCCGTGGCGAGCATCGTCTACCTCGTGGACGTACGCCCCGCGCTCCGGCAGGTCACGGGCGGCGGAGGCTTCGGCCGCCGCCGCGGCGGCAGCAGCAGCGACGGCCCGTACGGCCCGTACAACGGCGGTCGCTAGGGCCTCTCGTTCGGATCAGGCCGGCCGGTTCCCCCGGAACCGGCCTACGCCGTCCGGTCCAGCAGCACCACCGCGACGTCGTCCGCCAGCTCGCCCTCGTTGAGCCGGCGCACCTCCTGCACCGCGGCCCGCAGCAGCTCCTCGCCCCGCAGCCCCTCGGCGAGCTGGCGGCGGATCATCTCCACCATGCCGTCCTGGCCGAGCCGCTCCCCGCCGGCCCCGACACGCCCCTCGATCAGCCCATCGGTGTAGAGCATCAGGCTCCACTCGGCGCCCAGCTCCACCTGCATCCGCGACCAGCGCGACCCGGGCAGCATGCCGAGGGCGGGGCCGTTGTTGTCGTACGGCAGCAGCCGCGCCGGTACGCCGGGGCGCACCAGCAGCGGGGCCGGATGGCCGGCCAGGCACAGGCCCGCGTGGCGGCCGTCGGGCGCGATGTCCACCGTGCACAGCGTCGCGAAGATCTCGTCGTCCGGGCGCTCGTGCTCCAGCACCTCCTGGAGGGTGCCCAGCAGCTCGTCCCCGCACAGTCCCGCGAGGGTGAGCGCCCGCCAGGCGATGCGCAGCTCCACGCCGAGCGCCGCCTCGTCCGGGCCGTGCCCGCAGACGTCTCCGATCATGGCGTGCACCGTGCCGTCGGGGGTGCGCACGGCGTCGTAGAAGTCGCCGCCGAGCAGCGCGCGCGAGCGGCCCGGGCGGTACCGGGCCGCGAACCGCAGCGAGGAGCCGTCGAGCAGCGGCGTGGGCAGCAGCCCGCGCTCCAGACGCCGGTTCTCCTGCGCCCGCAGCCGGCTCTCGGTGAGCCTGCGCTCCGCGGTGTCGGATCGCTTCCGCTCCACCGCGTAGCGGACGGCGCGGCTGAGCAGCCGGCTGTCCAGCTCGTCCCGGACGAGGTAGTCCTGCGCGCCGACGCGCACCGCCTGGGCGCCGCGCTCGGCGTCGCCGGAGCCGGTCAGGGCCAGCACGGCATGCCGGGGCGCGAGCTGGAGGACGTGATGGAGCACGGCCAGCTCGTCGTCGGTGTCGCCGCCGCCCGGCGCGGGCAGCGCCAGGTCCAGCAGGATGCAGTGGACGTCGTCGGTGAGCAGCCGCTCGGCCTCGGTGAGGTTGCGGGCGGTGCGCACCCGGACCGGCTTGCCGGCCGAGTCCAGCAGTTCGGGCACGATCGGCGAGCCGACCGGGTCGTCCTCGATCAGCAGCAGGGTGAGAGTGGCGCCGTTCACGGGCGCGGCGTCGCGGTGGGCCTCTTCCTTGAGGGGGCCGCCGACACTGCCGGCGGCCTGCGCCTGACCACTCTCCACGGCCGGGATCGCTCTCTGCCGCGGTACGGGTACGGGCATCGTCTGGGTTCCTTCCCTCCCCCCGAGGGCACGGCGGTGTCGAGGGGTCTCGACCCACCGACGGGTGACCCTAGCGGGTGGGGCCACCTCGATGGAATGGTGTGAGCCCCGTCGCTCCGGCGCAGGCCACTGTCATATGCCGCTTTCCGTACCGCAGTTGGACAGCGCGCCGGGCCCCGGGGGATGACGAAGCTCACGTCCTGCCCCGGTTTGCACGGGGGTTGGCGGTGGAGTGGGTCACATGACCCGCGTCACCGGGGCGAAAGCCGTATAACGCGGCTCACGCGACGCGCCTCACATCCCCGCCCGGGGCCCCCGCTCCGCGCGGCCCGGCGGCGTCACGCGTCGGGCCGTACGACCCCCAGGATCGGCATCGAACCGGCGCCCGCGACCGTCACCGAGCGCCCCGGACGCGGGGCCTGGATGATCGCGCCGTCCCCTATGTACAGGGCGACATGGCTGGCGTCGTCGAAGTAGATGACGAGATCGCCGGGCCGCATGTCCTTGACGTCGATGTGCTTGAGCTGCTGCCACTGCTCCTGGGAGGTGCGCGGGATGGGGTGGCCGGCCGCGGCCCACGCCTGGGAGGTCAGCCCCGAGCAGTCGAAGGAGTCCGGGCCCGCGGCACCCCATACATACGGCTTGCCGAGCTGGGCGGTGGCGAACGCCACGGCCTTCTCGCCCGCCGCGGACGCCTTGCCGTGGATCCGGTCGAGGATGCCGGTGTCCAGCCAGGCGGTCTGCGCCTTCAGCGCGGCCTTCTGCTCCAGCTGCGCGAGCCGCTCCCGCTGCTTCTCCTCCAGCGACGACTCCAGCTTCTTCGCGGCGTCGATCTGCTGCTGGATCTTCTTCTTGGCGCTCGCCTTGGCCTTGCGGTCGGCGTCCAGCTTCTTCCACTGGGCGGCGGCGTCGGAGGCGTAGTCCTGCAACTGCTGCTGGGTGTCGGTCCGTTCGCCGATCAGATGGTTGGCCGCCTGCTGGCTCTGGAGGACCAGCCCCGCGCCGTCCAGGAACTGGTCCGGGTCGTCGCTGAGCAGGAACTGGGCGGTGGGCGGCACCCCTCCGGTGCGGTACTGCTCCCGGGCCGCCGCGCCCGCCTGGTCCTTGAGCTGTGCGAGTTTCTGCTGCCCGGCCACGATCTTCTTGGCCAGCGAGACGATCTCGGCGGACTGCTTCTTCGTCTTCTCCTCCGCCGCGTTGTACGCGTCGGTGGCCACGGCCGCGTCGTGGTAGAGCTTGTCCAGCTTCTGGCGGACCTGTTCAAGGTCCTTGTCCGGCACGGGTGTCGGGCTGGTGCCGGCCGTCGGACCGGCGTCCTGCGGGGGAGCCGGCGCGGCGAGCGCCGTCCCGGGTGCCGCGAGTACGGCCACCGCGCAGACCACGGTCAGGGCGGCCGCGAGCAGACCGCGCTTGCCCGTACCCATACCTACCCCCCAGCTGATTTACCGTCAGTAACTTAAGGACGCCTGAGGGATCGTGCCACGGCCGGGCGCAAAGCGACAGAGGCCGTGAGGAAAGTCGGATTTCCCCCTTGTCCTGCCGAGACGACGATCACCTCGCCCGTCTGACGAACGGCGCACGGAGATCGTTCCGTTGCCCGCCACCCGAAGGGGTGGTTTCGACCGGTCCGGCCCGTAATCAGCCGCCCCGCGGCGCCGAAGCCCCCGACGCCACGGTCACTTCACCGGCGCCAAAGCCCCCCACGCCACGGTCACTTCACCCTGCCGCCAGCGGACCGGCGCGTCCGTCACCGGCCAGTCCGCGGTGAGGGCGCGCACCGTGCGCAGCCAGCGCTGCCGGGCGCCGTACGCGGCGTACGGCGCGGCCGCCGCCCAGGCGCGGTCGAAGTCGCGCAGGAAGGCGTGCACCGGCTCACCGGGCACATTGCGGTGGATCAGCGCCTTCGGCAGCCGTTCGGCGAGGTCGGAGGGGCGGTCCAGGGAGCCGAGCCGGGTGGCGAAGGTGACGGTCCGCGGCCCCTCGGGCCCGAGCGCCACCCAGACGTGCCGCCGCCCGATCTCGTCGCACGTCCCCTCGACCAGCAGCCCCCCGCGCGAGCCGCCGCCCGCCGGGGCCAGCCGCGCGCACAGCCGCTCCCAGACGGCGGCGACCTGGTCCTCGTCGTACTGGCGCAGCACGTTCGCCGCGCGGATCAGCAGCGGCCGCCCGGCCACCGGGACCTCGAAGCCGCCGTGCCGGAAGACCAGCCCCTCGCGCTCGTACGGCCGCGCCGCCGCGACCCGCTCCGGCTCGATCTCGATGCCGACGACCCGGGTGCGCGGGGCCGCGGTGCGCAGCCTGCCGAGCAGTTCCACGGCGGTCCAGGGGGCGGCGCCGTAGCCGAGGTCGACGGCGAGCGGCTCGGCGGCGCGGCGCAGCTCGGCGCCGTGCGCGGCCGCGATCCAGCGGTCCATGCGGCGCAGCCGGTTGGGGTTGGTGGTGCCGCGCGTCACGGTCCCCACGGGGCGGAGGGCGGATGCGCGGGTTGCCATGAGTACGAGGGTAAAGGGGAACAGGGGGGGACCGGCTGGGGGCCGGGTTGAGCAAACAAAGGTAATGATTCGGTAAATCGGCTTGTTCTGGAAATGACCGGCCCCCCGCCCGCTGTTGCACCCCCGTGGAGGGCGCAGGCGAGTCCTCCGTCCGGCATGCCCGCAGCAAGGAGGACCGCCACGTGAGCCAGTACGCCAGCAGGCTCGGGCGCCGCTCCCCGTCCGCCACGCCCCGGCTACGGCTGCTCCGCCGGCCCCGCAGGGTCGCGATGCTCTCCGTGCACACCTCGCCCCTGCACCAGCCCGGCACCGGCGACGCGGGCGGCATGAACGTCTACATCGTGGAGCTGGCCCAGCGGCTCGCCGCGCTCGGCATCGAGGTGGAGGTCTTCACCCGGGCCACCGCGGGCGATCTGCCGCCCACCGTCCAGCTCGCCCCCGGCGTCCTGGTCCGGCACGTCGACGCGGGCCCCTACGAGGGCCTCGCCAAGGAGGAGCTGCCCGCCCAGCTGTGCGCCTTCACGCACGGCGTGATGCAGGCATGGGCCGGCCACCGCCCCGGCTACTACGACCTGGTCCACTCCCACTACTGGCTCTCCGGCCACGTCGGCTGGCTCGCCGCCCAGCGCTGGGGCGTCCCCCTGGTGCACGCCATGCACACCATGGCCAAGGTCAAGAACGCCAGCCTGGCCGCCGGCGACCGCCCCGAGCCCGCCGCCCGGGTCATCGGCGAGACCCAGATCGTCGCCGCCGCCGACCGGCTGATCGCCAACACCGACGAGGAGGCCGGCGAACTGGTCCGGCACTACGAGGCCGACCCCGGCTCGGTCGCCGTCGTCCACCCCGGCGTCAACCTGGAGCGCTTCCGCCCCGCCGACGGCCGGGCCGCCGCCCGCGCCCGCCTCGGACTGCCGAAGGACGCCCTGATCCCCCTCTTCGCGGGCCGCATACAGCCCCTGAAGGCCCCGGACGTGCTGCTGCGCGCGGTCGCGGTCCTCCTCGACGAGCGCCCCGAGCTGCGCTCCAGGATCGTCGTGCCCGTCGTCGGCGGCCCCAGCGGCAGCGGCCTCGCCAAGCCCGAGGGCCTCCAGAAGCTGGCCGCCCGGCTCGGCATCGCGGACGTCGTACGGTTCCGCCCGCCCGTCGGCCAGGAGCAGCTCGCGGACTGGTTCCGGGCCGCATCCCTGCTGGTCATGCCGTCCTACAGCGAGTCCTTCGGGCTGGTCGCCATCGAGGCGCAGGCGGCCGGCACCCCGGTGCTCGCCGCCTCGGTCGGCGGGCTGCCGGTGGCGGTGCGCGACGGCGAGACCGGCTTCCTGGTCCAGGGGCACGAACCGGCCGACTACGCGCGCGTCCTCGCCCGGTTCGCCGACGAGCGGGCCCTCACCCCGCGGATGGGCGACGCCGCCGCCCGGCACGCCCGGTCCTTCGGCTGGGACGCGGCGGCCGCGGCGACCGCCGACGTCTACACGGCCGCGACCCAGTCGTACCGCCGTCGCGTACGCTCCCACCATGGGTGATGTCGAGAAGGCCGGACAGGTCCTGGAGGCCGTCTTCCAGGACGCCGAACTGGAGTGGGAGAACCCCGAGACCGGGACCTACGTGGTCAAGCTGCCCGGCACCCACAAGCTGTCCACGACCCTCTCCCTCCTCGTCGGCCGGCACTCCCTCTCCCTCAACGCCTTCGTCGTGCGCCACCCCGACGAGAACGAGGCGGGCGTCCACCGCTGGCTCCTGGAGCGCAACCTCAAGCTGTACGGCGTGAGTTACGCCGTCGACCGCCTCGGCGACGTCTACGTCACCGCGCGCCTCCCGCTGGCCTCCGTCACCCCCGACGAGATCGACCGCCTCCTCGGCCAGGTCCTGGAGGCGGCCGACGGCGCCTTCAACTCCCTGCTGGAGCTGGGCTTCGCGACCTCCATCCGCAAGGAGTACGCCTGGCGCGTCTCCCGCGGCGAGTCCACCCGCAACCTGGACGCCTTCAAGCACCTCGTCGAACGCCCTGCCGAATGAAGTCCGCGGGCTACGAGATGCGGCGCGCCCCACTCCGGTAGCGGCCCGGCGGCACCCCGACCAACGTGCGGAAGTGGCGGGTGAGATGGGCCTGGTCGTAGAACCCGGTCAGGGCCGCCACCTCGCCGGGCGGCAGCCCGTCCAGCAGCAGCCGGCGGGCCCGGCCGACCCGGCGTGACATCAGGTACTGGTGCGGTGCGATGCCGTACGCGCCGCTGAACGCCCGGACGAGATGGGCGGGATGGGCGTGCAGCAGCCCGGACGCCTCCGCCAGCGAGACACCGTCGGCGAGCCGCGCGTCCAGCAACTCCCTCAGCTGCCGGGCGAGTCGCGGAGAGCGGCGCGGACCCGGCGGCTCGACGCGGCGCCGCAGATGCCCCCGCAGCCGCTCCCCGACGAGGGTCAGCCTGCTCTCCGCCTCCAGCTCGTCGCCGGGGCGGGCGAGGGCCGCGTGCAGTTGTCCGACGCGCAGCCGCAGCACGGGGTCGCGCAGATCGGGCCCGTCGACGGCCGCGCCGATCAGCTCCTCGCCGAGCCGGCTGCTGTCCAGGTAGACCACCCGCTTGCGGAAGCCGCCGGGGGTCGCGGGGGAGCCGTTGTGCGGCACGTGCGGGGGCAGCAGGCTGACCGTGTCGAGCGGGGTGCCGTGCTCGTGCCGGTCGAGGTCGTAGCGGACCGCGCCGGCGTCCACGATCAGCAGGGTCCAGGCGTCATGGACGTGCATCGGGTACGCGTACTCGGTGAAACGGGCGTGGAAGACCTCGGTGACGCCCGGCACCCGGGGACGCCACGCGCTCACTTCCTCGCCCGGGGCTCCGCGCGCTTCCTCGCCCGGGGCTTTTCGCGCGGACCCGTTCGCGGCCCCGCTCGCGGACCCGTTCGCGGCCATGCAAACAACGTACAAGACCCTGCCCGGCGGGGACCGGCAGTCTCGTCCCATGAGCACCCCGACCCCCGCCCCGGTCCCCTTCGAGCCCGCCGGGCCCCTCCGGTTCGACACCAAGATCGCCGTGCTGCTGCGCGCGGACCTGGCCTCCTGGCAGCGGCTGAACGTCACCGCGTTCCTGGTCAGCGGCCTCGGCGCGATGCTGCCCGAGGTGGTCGGCGAGCCCTACGAGGACGCGGACGGCGCCCGGTACCTGCCCATGTTCCGGCAGCCCGTGCTGGTCTTCGAGGGCGAGAAGGAGACCCTGCGCGCGGCCCACGGACGGGCGCTCGGCCGGGCCCTGCCCTGCGCCGTGTTCACCGCGGACCTGTTCGCCACCGGCAACGACCGCGACAACCGCGCGGCCGTACGCGCCGTGACCACGGCCGATCTGGATCTGGTCGGGCTCGCGGTGTACGGCCCGCGCGGCGGGGTGGACAAGGTGCTGAAGGGGGCGCGCATGCATCCCTGACGCGCGCCCCCTCCGGGGGGACGGCCGGACCCCCGTACCGGCCGCCCCCGGTCCGCCGCGGTCAGCCGAACATGCCGGGCTGGTAGTCGCCCGCGGGCTGCCGGACGATGACGTTCACCCGGTTGTACAGATTGATGACGGCGATCAGCCCGACCAGCGCGGTCAGCTGCTCCTCGTCGTAGTGCCGGGCGGCCTGAGCCCACGCCTCGTCGGTGACCCCGCCGGCCGCGTCCGCGATCCGGGTCCCCTGCTCGGTCAGCTCCAGCGCGGCCCGCTCGGCCTCCGTGAACACCGTGGCCTCGCGCCAGGCGGCGACCAGGTGCAGCCGCTGCGCGCTCTCCCCGGCGGCCTCGGCGTCCTTGCTGTGCATGTCGGTGCAGAACCCGCAGCCGTTGATCTGGCTGGCCCGGAGCTTGACCAGTTCCTGCGTCGCGGCCGGGAGGGTGGAGTCCGTCAGCACCTTCCCGGCCGAGTTGACGTACTTGAGGAACGTGCCGGCGACCGGGTTGGTCATCAGGTTCAGACGGGCGTCCATGGTGATGCGCTCCTGTGCGGGTCGTACTGCTCGCTGCTGGCTACACCTCATGGACGGAGGGGCCGCGGCGAATGTGACAGGGTCGAATGTGACCTCCGTCACACAGCCGGGGAGGGTGCCGGGGCGGCATCGGCGCCGGTGACGACGACCGACCCCGCCGCCGTACGGCCTTCCTCCCCACCCCTCCCGTGATCACCGAGCCCGCGCATCAGCAGCGCGTACCCGGCCCCCGCGACCATCCCCAGGACGGCGCATGTGCCCCACAGCCACTTCGCCCCGAACCGGTCGATGACCTGGCCGGACATCAGCGGCGCGACCAGGGCGGCGACGGACCAGGACAGCGAGTACACGCCCTGGTAGCGGCCGCGGCCGTGGACGGGGGAGAGGCGGACCACGAGCCCGGTCTGCGTCGGCGCGTTGACGATCTCGGCCAGGGTCCACACGCAGACGGTGGCCATGAACACGCCGACGGACCCGGCGAAGGCGGTCAGCCCGAAGCCGTACCCGGCGAGGACCGAGGAGACGACGAGCAGGGTGCGCGGGTCGCGGTGTTCGATGAACCGGGTGACGGGGATCTGGAGGGCGACGATCAGGACGCCGTTGGCGGCGATGGCGACGCCGTAGTCGGCGGGCGTGAACCCGGCGCGGCCCATGGCGACCGGCAGGGCGACATCGCCCTGCTGGAAGATCAGGGCGACGAGGAAGGACAGCCCGACGACGGCCATGTAGCGCCCGTCGCGCAGCACCGTGCCGAGGCTGACCTGGGGCTCGTCCTGGTGGACCGGGGCGGCGGGCCGGGACTCGGGCACCTTCAGGAAGACGACGAGCGCGCAGGCGGCCGTCATGCCCGCCTCGATCAGAAACCCGGCGAGATAGCTGAACTCGGCGATGAACCCGGCGGCCGCGGCGGAGACGGCGAACCCGAGGTTGATGGCCCAGTAGTTGAGCGAGAAGGCCCGCACCCGGTCCTCGGGCCGCACGATGTCGGCCATCATCGCCTGCGCGGCCGGCCGGGAGGCGTTGGAGGCCACGCCGACGAGGAAGGCGACCCCGGCGATGGCGACCGGGCCGTTCATGAACCCGAGCAGCGCGACGCAGACGGCGGTGGCCGACTGGGCGACGAGCAGGGTGGGCCGCCGCCCGACGCGGTCGGCCAGCACCCCGCCCACGAGCGAGGCCACCACCCCGCCCAGCCCGAACAGGGCGGCGACGAGCCCGGCGTAGGAGGCGGAGTAGCCGCGGTCGAGGGTGAGGTAGAGGGCCATGAAGGTGGCCACGAAGGCGCCGAGCCGGTTGACGAGGGTGCTGGTCCACAGCCACCAGAACTCACGGGGGAGCCCGGACACGGCTTCCCGGGCGGCGCGTCCGAGACGGGCGGCGGGCATGAGGGGTCCCCCTGGGTCGGTCAGTGGCCGATGCGCGGGCCGGTAAGTGGCCGAAGACGCCCGCACAACTTACCCACGGCCTCTGACATCGACCACTGGATTACCGCGGCCCGCTCGCCGTCCCCTCCCTGCCTCCTCCCCCTCCTCCTCGTCCCGTCCACCGGTCGGCCGCGCCGGGGCCCGGGGGCCGTGGATTACGCTCTGAGGCATGGCCGACGCACCGTACAAGCTGATCCTCCTCCGCCACGGCGAGAGCGAGTGGAACGCGAAGAACCTGTTCACCGGCTGGGTGGACGTCAACCTGAACGAGAAGGGCGAGAAGGAGGCAGTCCGCGGTGGCGAGCTCCTGAAGGACGCCGACCTCCTGCCCGACGTGGTCCACACGTCCCTCCAGAAGCGCGCGATCCGCACCGCGCAGCTGGCCCTGGAGGCCGCGGACCGCCACTGGGTCCCGGTCCACCGCAGCTGGCGCCTGAACGAGCGCCACTACGGCGCCCTCCAGGGCAAGGACAAGGCGGCCACGCTGGCCGAGTTCGGCGAGGAGCAGTTCATGCTCTGGCGCCGCTCGTACGACACCCCGCCGCCCCCGCTGCCGGACGACTCCGAGTTCTCCCAGTTCGACGACGCGCGCTACGCGACCCTCCCGCCGGAGCTGCGCCCGAGGACCGAGTGCCTGAAGGACGTCGTCGTCCGGATGCTCCCCTACTGGTACGACGCGATCGTCCCCGACCTCCTGACCGGCCGCACGGTCCTCGTCGCCGCCCACGGCAACTCCCTGCGCGCCCTGGTCAAGCACCTGGACGGCATCTCCGACGCCGACATCGCGGGCCTGAACATCCCCACGGGCATCCCCCTCGCCTACGACCTCGACACCGACTTCAAGCCCCTCACCCCGGGCGGCAAGTACCTCGACCCGGCCGCGGCAGCGGCGGCAATCGAGGCGGTCAAGAACCAGGGCAAGAAGAAGTAGTTCTCGCGGTTACGCCCCTCACTTGCGCGTTCGGCGCGGGTGAGGGGCGTTTTCCATGTCACTGGCCGACCCTGCAAGGGCCCCCTCAGGCGCCGCTTCCAGCAGCGTCCACGCCAAGCTCCCCAGCCAGCTGCCGCAGCCTTTCGGCGGGTGGCTGACCCATGAGCAGCAGATCTGCCACGAGTTGCTTCACGGACGGCAGGGTGGTCACCAACTGGGGTGACAAGTCCCTGGCCTTCACCAGAGCTGATACGGCGTCGTCCACCTGCCGGCGCTGGGCATGGGCTCGGGCGACATCGAGATGGAACCGCGCCTGCCGCTCCTCGGACAGCACCGACACGTCGGCCTTCCGCGCGGCGCGAAGAGCCCTTCCGGCGTCTCCGAGGCCGACCGCGACGGACACCTCGTGCACCGACACGTTGGCCGGACCGAACTCGGTGTTGTAGTCGTTGCGCCCCTCACCGACCCGCTCGGCCAGGTCGTGGGCGGTGCGCAGGTACGCGTACGCGTCATCGGCCAGGTTCAGCCGGGCGGCGGCGAGGGCCCGTTGCAGTGTCAGGGCACCGCGCAGCGCCACCGCCTCGATCTGCTCGGCACCATCCATGACAACCAGTGCCTCGGCGGCGCTTTCGGAGACTCCGGCCGCCTGCTCGAAGCGACGCGCACCGAGGAAGACGATCGACAGGCGGAAAGCGCCGGCGGCCATCAGCAGGGGATCACCGGCCCGTTCGGCGGCGGCCACGGCACGGTCGATCGCGACCCAGGCGGCCTCCGGCTCCGCCATGTTGGCGAGCGCGGCACCGAACGCCTGGTAAACGCCGGCGAGCAGCCGGAAGATGTCAGCTTGGTCCGCCCCGGTGGTGGCTCGGGCGGCGGACTCCAGCCGGGGCACCAGTGCCTCCAGCAGTTCGGTCAGGTCGGCATAGGCACCTTGGTGGGCAAGCGCCCAGGCCCGCGCGACTTCCGTACGAAGCGCTGTCACATCCGCGGACGCATCATCCCGCTCCCGGCCGACGAGCGCCTTGAGGGCATGCGGAGCACTGAGCAGCAGGCGCAAGCGGTCCGCCCCGCTCGACGCGTCGTCGGCCGCCGTGACCATGAGAGGCGCCTCGGCCGCCAGTTCCGCCACCGGTACGCCCAGGACGTCGGCGACCTTCCCCAGCACGGTCATCCGGTCGATGCGGCGCACACCTCGCTCCACCTGCGACAGCCAAGCCTCGGAACGCCCCAGCAGCGCGGCGAACTCCTTCTGCGAGAGTCCGCGCTGCTTGCGCCCGGCGGCGATCCTGCGGCCGAGAGCCCGCTCGTAGTCACCGCTCAACGCGCACGCCCTTGCCAGAGACGAAGTCCAGACGGTCGACCTCCGTGCCGGAGAGGTACTGGTCCCGCTCGGCGAGGAAGAGACGGACATAGTCCTTCGACTCGTGCTCCTGGAAGGCGTCCTCGTCTTCGTACAGCTCGTAGAACATGCGCTCCAAGGGGCGGCCGTCAACACGATGCACGGCGTAGATCACCGTTCCGGGCTCGTGCGCACGAATGTGCTCACCCGTCCGCTCCACCAGGTCGTCGAACGCGGCCGCGGCCGCATCGTCCTTGCAGGTGAAGCGCACCATCAGTCCGAACATACGAGGTCCTTCCTCCGTCGGCGCCCATGCCGGCCACCAGCTTCAGGGCGACGTTATGCATCTCAACGCCCGTACGAAAAGTGCGGATTCATGCTTCTCAATACCCGTACTTTTAGTACGGTGCCGGTACTGATTCTACGGCTCGCCTGCTCCACTCTTGCCGACGGGTCGCTCTGCCCGGGAGAACAGCAGGTCATCGCCCATGGAGGACGCCATGCCCACCTATCGACGCAGCTTCCCCGGGGGACCCCAAGGAACTTCATGCCGCCCGTAGGTGGACGCGCGCGATGCTGGACGGCCACCCTCGATCCGAGGACGCCGCGCTGGTCGTGACCGAACTCGGAACCAACGCCGTCGTGCACACAGCCAGCGGCCACTCCGGCGGCACGTTCCACGTGGCGCTCACCGTCTCCCCGCTGGCCGTCGTCATCGAGGTGACCGACTCCGGCACGTCCGAGACCAGCCCCCAGGCCCAGCGTCCGACTCCCGAATCGACCCACGGCCGAGGACTCGGCATGGTCGCCGCCCTCACCGACCGGCTCAGGATCCAAGGCGGCGCCCCCGGCCGCACCGTCACCGCCGAACTCGACGCGCCTCTCCGCTGCCAGGAGCCGATGCCCCAACCTGCGCGTGCTCAGGGCCTTTTGTCGTGACCAGCACGCTGCGCCGCGGTTACTGGTGCGTGTGCGCGACCGATTCTCTTCGCTGGCCGCGCGGAGGACCAGCACTCCTCGCCGCGATCGACGCGTACTCGGCATCGCAGGCCGACCGGTGGGTCGCGGTCGCCCTGCGGACGATCTCTCCGGCCCTCGACGCGGCCGCTTCCGAGGAGGCATGGGCATGGCTGCACGCCGGTCGCCTGGAAACCCGCCGATCGCTACTGCGCCGCGAACCCTGCACGGTGACCGTCACCCACGCTCAGACCCGCATCACCTGGTCGATCCACCCGGTGCTCTTCTTGCCTCTCGTGCCCCGCCAAGTCCCCGAATAGAGGCGCCCCCTGAGGCCGGTGCGGCAGGAGCGTGCATTGTGGGCGCCATGACGAACCCCGAGGGCCCGTACGTGAAGGTGCACTTCCGGCTTGAGATCGAGGACGACTGGCCCCGGCGTCGGTGGAGAGTCTGTGGGCGGTCGATCAGCGTGACGGCACCGCACGGCTCGACAACATCCCATGGTTCGTACGCGGCATCGCCTGTGGGGACGTCGTGGTCACCGAGCCCGATGAAGAGGGCGTGCGATGGGCCGGCGAGGTGGTGCGGTGTTCCGACAACTGCGCCATCCGCCTCATCGTGCTCCGGGGCAGCGGCTCGGCAGCTGCGCGGCAGAGTGTGATCAATGCGTTCAAGGAGCTCGGTGTCGATGGAGAGGGCATAGAGAGGTTCGGCATGGTCGCCCTGGACGTCCCGCCTACCGCCGACCTCGTCAAGGTTCAAAAGCTGCTCAGGCACGGTGTGGCCAAGGAGTGGTGGCACATGGAAGAAGGGTGCGTCACCGAGCGATGGCGGGCCGCATCCGGTAACTGACGTCGTTCACGTGAGCCATGGCTGGGCCGTTCGAGGGCGGCTCGACAGTGGACCAAGACGGTCTATGCGGACTGCATCGCTCAGCTTCCGAGGGGACGCCCGACTCTATGGTCAAGAGTCGGATCCCCTATGGATCCCGTTCGGGAAAGACCCTGGATCGTTGGTCCAGGGTTGACGCACAGTGACGTCATGAGTGATCAATCAGAGGTGGCTGTCGCGCCTGTCGAGGCATTCGAACCGCCGTACTACGTCGCCGTGTTCACCGCGGTCCCGACCGAGGACCGCAGTGGTTACGGCGAGACCAACGCGCGCATGGAGGACCTGGTGAAGGAGGTCCCCGGGTATCTGGGGGCGGACCACGCGCAGACTCCTGGTGGGTTGTCCATCACCGTCGGGTACTTCCGCGACGCGGAGGCACTCACGAAGTGGCGGAGCGATGCCGAGCACCGTGCGGCGCAGGAGCGTGGGCGAGCCGAGTGGTATCGGAGCTACACGCTGCACGTGGCGAAAGTGGAGCGGAGTCACGGGTTCAAGCGGGCGGGCGTAGGTCCCGGAAGCGCCGTTACGTCGTCTGCGTGAGCTCGGCGAGCAAGTCCCGGACCCGCCGTTCGATCTCGTCCCTGATCGGGCGCACCGCGGCGACGCCTTGGCCCGCCGGGTCCGGCAGTTGCCAGTCGAGGTAGCGCTTGCCCGGGAAGACCGGGCAGGTGTCGCCGCAGCCCATGGTGATGACGACGTCGGAGGACCGGACGGCGTCGACCGTGAGCACCTTGGGGGTCTCGGCCGAGATGCCGATGCCCGACTCCGCCATCGCCGCCACGACGGCCGGGTTGACCGTGTCGGCGGGGGCGGAGCCGGCCGAGCGGACCTGGACGCGGTCGGCCGCGAGGTGGGTGAGGAAGGCGGCGGCCATCTGGGAGCGGCCGGCGTTGTGGACGCAGACGAAGAGGACGGAGGGGACGGGGGCCAGGTCAGGCATAGGTGGGGTCTTCCGTAACAGTGAAGTGGCGGCGGGTACGCAGCGCGACGTGGACGAGGGCGATCAGCGCCGGTACCTCGATCAGGGGGCCGACGACGCCCGCGAGGGCCTGCCCGGAGGAGGCGCCGAAGGTGGCGATCGCGACGGCGATGGCCAGTTCGAAGTTGTTGCCCGCGGCGGTGAAGGCCAGCGTCGTGGCGCGGGGGTAGTCCAGGCCGATGGCCCCCGCCAAAGTCATCGAGCCGGCCCACATGACGGCGAAGTAGACCAGCAGCGGCAACGCGATGCGGGCGACGTCCAGGGGGCTCGACGTGATGGCGTCGCCTTGCAGGGCGAAGAGGAGGACGATCGTGAAGAGCAGCCCGTAGAGGGCGAACGGGCCGATGCGGGGGAGGAGTCGGGACTCGTACCAGGTACGGCCCCTGGTCCGCTCGCCGATCCGGCGGGTGAGGTAGCCGGCGGCCAGGGGGATGCCGAGGAAGATGAGGACGCTGCGGGCGATCTGCCAGGTCGACACGTCGAGGTCCGTCCGGGGCAGGCCCAGCCAGCCGGGGAGCACGGACAGGTAGAACCAGCCGAGCGCCGCGAACGCGACGACCTGGAAGACGGAGTTCAGGGCGACCAGGACGGCGGCGGCCTCGCGGTGGCCGCAGGCCAGGTCGTTCCAGATGATCACCATCGCGATGCAGCGCGCCAGGCCCACGATGATCAGGCCGGTGCGGTAGGCGGGCAGGTCCGGCAGGAACAGCCACGCCAGCGCGAACATCAGTGCCGGGCCGACGACCCAGTTGAGCAGCAGGGACGGCACCAGCAGACGGCGGTCGCGGGTGACGGTGCCGAGACGGTCGTAACGGACCTTGGCCAGGACCGGGTACATCATCACGAGCAGGCCCAGGGCGATCGGCAGGGACACCCCGGTCACGGTCACCTCGGCCAGCGCGCCGCCCAGGCCCGGGACCAGCCGGCCGAGGCCCAGTCCGGCGGCCATCGCGGCGAGGATCCACAGCGCCAGGTAGCGGTCGACGAAGGAGAGCCGTCCGGCCACGTTCCCCTCGGTCACGGGGGCGGTCACGAGGCGGTGCCGTCGAGGGCGGGCGTACCGGCGGGGCGCGTCAGGATGGCCGCCAAGCGGTCGGTCATCTCCGGGACCAGCCAGTAGTAGACCCAGGTGCCGCGCCGCTCGCAGTCGATCAGACCGGCCTGGCGCAGCAGCTTCAGATGGTGCGAGACCGTCGGCTGGGACAGGTCGAAGGCCGGGGTCAGGTCGCAGACGCAGACCTCGCCGCCCGCCCGGGAGGCGATCATCGACAGCAGGCGCAGCCGGACGGGATCACCGAGCGCCTTGAACACCTTCGCCAGCTCCGCGGCCTGGTCCTCGTCCAGGGGAGCGGTGAGCAGTCCGGGGCAGCAGGCGTCGTCGGTCGCGTCGGTCGCGTCGGGCTGGTCGAGCAGCACCAGGTCTTGATTCGACATACGTCTATGTTGACAGGCTTCGATGCAGCGCGCAATCTTGCATCGACAGTTATCGATGCAGGCGTCGTGAGTGTCGTAGGCGTCGAACACAACGGATGGGAGTTCCGCCATGTCCCGCGCTCAACTCGCCCTGCGCGTCCCCGACCTGGAGGCGTCGGTCACCTTCTACTCGAAGCTGTTCGGCACCGAACCGGCCAAGCGGCGCGAGGGTTACGCCAACTTCGCCATCGCCGAGCCCCCGCTCAAGCTCGTCCTGATCCAGGGCGCCCCCGGCGAGGAGACCCGGCTCGACCACCTCGGCGTCGAGGTCGAGTCCACCGGGCAGGTCGCCGCCGCCACCGACCGGCTCAAGGAGGCCGGTCTCGCCACGTTCGAGGAGAACAACACCTCCTGCTGCTACGCCCTCCAGGACAAGGTGTGGGTGCGCGGCCCCGGCAAGGAGCCGTGGGAGGTCTACGTGGTCAAGGCCGACGCCGACACCCTCGGCAGGAGTGCCGAACCGGATGCGACCGGGGCCGCCGGTGAGGCGGTTGCGGCGGATCGGCGGCTGCCGACGTCAGGGGGGCCGACCCCTGCCCCGCAGGAATTTTCATGGGGCGCCGCCGAGGAAAATATCTATGGTCGCGACATGAGAAATCGGCGCGGCGCACGGAGACTATTCCTGTGATCTTAGGCGGTGCCGAATTATCTCCCCGGCAGGGCCGGCGACTACGTGCTACTGTCGTCATCAGTTGCAGGTGTGGTTGCCAGAAGATTTTTCCGACGGCTGATCATCACGGCGACACGGAATACGCACAGGGCGTGTTCCTGGCACCGTTCCCGAAGGAGAAACAAATGGCTAACGGCACTGTGAAGTGGTTCAACGCGGAAAAGGGCTTCGGCTTCATCGAGCAGGACGGCGGCGGCCCCGACGTCTTCGCCCACTACTCGAACATCGCCACCCAGGGCTTCCGTGAGCTCCTGGAAGGGCAGAAGGTGTCGTTCGACATCGCGCAGGGCCAGAAGGGCCCGACGGCCGAGAACATCGTTCCCGCCTGACGCCGCGCCACTGACGCATACTTCGCAGCTGGGGCCCGCACCTTGGGGTGCGGGCCCCGGCTCGCTTTGTTTTCAGGGTCGTCCGACCCG
Organism: Streptomyces sp. SUK 48; assembly: GCF_009650765.1. Classification (NCBI taxonomy): domain Bacteria; kingdom Bacillati; phylum Actinomycetota; class Actinomycetes; order Kitasatosporales; family Streptomycetaceae; genus Streptomyces; species Streptomyces sp. SUK 48. The sequence continues at coordinate 4,560,147 of NZ_CP045740.1, forward strand.
GTTTTTTCGGCTCGTTCTCGCGATTCTCTGCGTCGCTCATTCTGCTGCGGAAATTCCTTGATACGTGCCCATCGAGGAAGGTTCCGCATGAACCGCACGCGTTCCACCCGCACACATGTTCCGCGCCGCTCCGACGGTCACGGAAAACGGCACCCCGGGCGAGGCGAATTCGCGCTGCCGAAGACGGACACGCCCGCGCTGCCCGCCGTCGAGTCGTTCGCCGATCTCGCCATGCCGGCACCACTGCTGACCACGCTCGCCCACCAGGGCGTGACCGTGCCGTTCCCGATCCAGGCGGCGACCCTGCCGAACTCCCTGGCCGGCCGTGACGTACTCGGCCGCGGCCGTACCGGGTCGGGCAAGACCCTCGCCTTCGGCCTGGCGGTACTGGCCCGTACAGCCGACCGGCGCGCCGAGCCGCGCCGGCCACTGGCTCTGGTCCTCGTGCCCACCCGCGAGTTGGCCCAGCAGGTCACCGACGCGCTCGCTCCCTACGCCCGCTCGTTGCGGCTGCGGCTCGCCACCGTCGTCGGCGGCATGCCCATCGGCCGACAGGCCGGTGCCCTGCGCGGTGGCGCGGAGGTGGTGGTCGCGACACCCGGGCGGCTCCGTGACCTCGTCGACCGGGGCGACTGCCGGCTCGACGACGTCGGCATCACGGTTCTCGACGAGGCCGACCAGATGACCGACATGGGCTTCCTGCCCCAGGTCACCGCCCTGCTCGACCTGGTACGCCCGGAAGGCCAGCGCATGCTGTTCTCGGCCACCTTGGACCGCAACGTCGACCTGCTGGTCCGCCGCTACCTGGCCGATCCGGTGGTCCACTCCGTCGACCCGTCGGCCGGTGCCGTCAGCACGATGGAGCACCACGTGCTCCACGTGCACGCCGCCGACAAGCACCGCACGACCACCGAGATCGCGGCCAGGGACGGCCGGGTCATCATGTTCCTGGACACCAAGCACGCCGTGGACCGGCTGACCGAGCACCTGCTGGACAGTGGTGTCCGCGCCGCGGCCCTGCATGGTGGCAGGTCTCAGCCGCAGCGCACCCGGACCCTGGCCCAGTTCAAGGACGGGCACGTCACCGTCCTGGTGGCCACCAACGTCGCGGCCCGCGGCATCCATATCGACAGTCTCGACCTGGTCGTCAACGTGGATCCGCCGAGCGACCACAAGGACTATCTGCATCGCGGCGGCCGTACAGCCCGCGCCGGCGATTCCGGCAGCGTCGTCACCCTGGTGACACCCGGTCAGCGCCGTGGCATCAGCCGGCTGATGGCGTCGGCCGGCATCACCCCGCGCATCACTCCGGTCCGCTCCGGCGAGGCGGAGCTGACCCGCATCACGGGCGCGCAGGCCCCCTCCGGCGTCCCCGTGGTCATCACCGCGCCGGCCGCGGAACGTTCCCGCCGTACGTCCGCGCCGTCCCGGAGCCGCCGGGGTCGCACCGGCCAGGGCCGGCCCGTGGGCGCGCGGGCACGCCGCGGGGCCCGGCCGGAGCCCGGCGGCAACCCGGCCGCCTGAACCGGCCCCGGTCCCCGGCAGTCCCGGGACCTCGCGGTGCCCCCCTTTTCTGTTCCGGGGGAAGCCGCCGATCGCCGAAGCCACCAGCCCCGACCGAAGGAGAAGCCCTTGACGTCAGCGCGGATGCAGCACCGAGGACCGGACCCGGCGCCCGTCGTCGTGGCCGACGACACCGAAGGGCGCGGTCCCCGGGTGTGCGACGACATGACCGTCGAGGTGGCCCTGGCCGTCATGGCGGGTGCCCGGGTCGAGTACCTGACCGTGTGCGACGAGGACGACCAGAGCACGGGCTCGATCACGAAAAACCGGCTGACTGTTCTCCGTGACAGCGCCGCGTACACGGACCGCGTCCGGCTGCGCGATGTCCTCACCGAAGCGCTGCCCGCGCCCGGCGCACACCCTGAGGGAGCCGGCGAGTACGGCCGGCTCCCGGACGTACTCGTCTCCTCGTGCTGATCCGACCTGCCCCGATCGGCCCGTTCCGTCTCCTCCCGCGATTCCCCTGTGAGGCATCATGCGCTGTGTCATCGCCCGGTATCCGTTCGAGCTGACCAAGGCCGGGGTACTGGCCTCGATGGAGGGCGTCAGGCCCGAGCCCGTCAGTGCCGAGTCCGTGACCATCGGCCGCCACCGCTACCCCGTCAAGCAAGTGGGCCAGGTCATCACACGGCAGGACCGGCGTGACTTCACCTCCGTCGAAGTCACGCGGGCCCTGACGCGGCTCGGCTTCCCCTGTCACGACCGTCCCGAGACCGCGCCCGTGGACACGGGCGTGAGCGGCCCCTCTCCGCTCCGCGCGGCGTCCGCACTCCTCGGAGGCACCGGGTACGGCTACGGTTCCGGCTCCATGACTGTCTGAGGACCGGCGCACGCCGCCCTCGGACCCCGGTGGGGGCCCTGTCGACACGCGTCGGCAGGGCCCCCACCGTCGTGTCGTCGTCCGCTCGGGAAACGCCGGCCGGAAGAGGAGGCGCGGGCGGCGTCTCAGTGTTCGGAGTAGCTGAGATCGCCCACGGTCCACGCGCTGACGTCCTTGATCGCGACCCGGTACATCCCGCCCGTCTCCGGGAGCCCGAGGCTGCCTTGCAGGATTCGGGCGAGATGGAAGTGCAGATGCGTGGGCGACTCGCCGCGACCGGGCCGGTAGCCCCGCGGGCCGCGGGCGAAGACGTCGGAGAACACGCCGAGACGATCCGAGTCCTTCAGGACCTCCGCCACCCGCTCCCTCCACACCGCCTCCGGGGCCAGCCGGCCGGTGAGGACGGCGCCGCCGACGACCACGGTCAGCGACATCTGATTGCTTCGCTCGGACTCCACAGCGGCGGAGATGGCGACGAGCAGCTCATCAGGGTTCGACATGCAGCAGAGCTTATGTGCCCACCCGTGGAGCCTGTTCACCCATTCGCCCGATCGCCCGCCGGAGGTGTGCCAGGAGGCGGCTGCGGCCCGGAAGCGAGGGCTGATCGCAGAAGTCTTCCTCCACCCGAAGAGTGAAATCTCTAGTTGTCACTAGACATTTTTTGCCAGGCGTGGGTAGCCTTCTTCTCGTAGAGAGGGTCGAACGAGACCGGCCAGACATGAACTGGCGGGTGGCTGAAGACGAAGTACGCAGGTCGGTGCGGCTCCGGAGCCTCGAAGCCAAGGTGTTGCCAGAGCGGCGACGGGGCTGGGAGCTGCGCTGGGTGGCTCGCGCGTCAAGGAGCTGCCGGCAGCAGTACCGGTTCACGCACAGTGGTTGGTTCGGAAAGAAAAGGAGGAGCAGACACCATCAGGATCGCCCGGACCGAGAGGCGCTCGGCCCGGGTACCGCAAGACCCCGGAATGGATGGTGGTCCCCGGTCACGCAGCTGCGATCCCCCGCTCCGCCCTGCAAGGCCGGGCAGCGGAAAAAAAGAAGGTCGGCACAGCAGTAGTGCCGGCGGATGGTGTTGAATTTCCTTCGGGGCCCTGGTGCCGTATGGCACCAGGGCCCCTTGACGCGTTGCACAGCGAGGTGACATGACATCGGACAATCCACTGAATGATCGTCTGGACGACGACGACTACCCCGCATACACGATGGGCCGGGCAGCCGAGATGCTCGGTACCACCCCGGCCTTCCTCCGAGCCATCGGCGAGGCCCGGCTGATCACTCCCCTCCGCTCGGAGGGAGGACACCGCCGTTACTCCCGCTACCAGCTGCGGATCGCCGCTCGCGCTCGCGAACTCGTCGACAAGGGAACCCCGATCGAGGCCGCGTGCCGCATCGTCATCCTTGAGGATCAGCTTGAGGAAGCACAGCGCATCAACGCCGAGTACCGCCGCTCTGCGGCCAAGGCGGCGGGCGGTTCCGGTTCCGGCTCCGGCTGAGAATTCGGGCGCGGGCCGACGGCCCGAGAGACTACGGTCCGAAGAACCGCCCGGCGGGCCGAGGGCGGCGGTCGGTCTCGTGGCGGCGACGGGCCAGGCCGGCCCGGAGACCGCGCGGCCGGTGCACCGGAGTGGCCCCGACCCCGAGGTCCGTACGCGAAGGCGCGCTCCCGGTTCGAGATCGAGGACGACCGGCGCCGGCGTCGACGCGGAGTCCGTGGGTGGCGGACCAGGGCTATGGCGGCGCGCGGCCCGACCCGCCCCGTGGTGCGTTCGCGGCATCGCCCGCGGTGGCGTGGCCACCGAACGCACCCTCCGCTTTCTTGTCCAGTTTCTGAGGACGCCCGACGGCCCGACGCACAGTGACGTCATGAGTGATCGGTCGGAAGCGGCTGTCGCGCCCGTCGACGCCTTCGAACCCCCTGCTACGTCGCCGTGTTCACCGCGGTCCCGACCGAGGGCGGGGTGGGCGCGGCGAGAGCGCGGCCACGGGGCTCACACGGTCGCGGCGGCCGGGCGGCGGGGAAGTGGCGGGCCGGATGTGCACCGGGGCACCGTGGACGCCGGCGTTCGCCGGTATACAAGCGGGGCCGGTGCGAAAGGAGTTCGCACCGGCCCCGGTGACGGTCGTACGACGGGTTCGCCGTCAGCCGCACTGGCAGGGCGCGCCCGACTGGCAGCCGCAGCCGCAGCCGGAACCACAGCCGCACGCGGCGATCAGTGGCAGCCCCCTGGTCTTGGCGGGCTGCTCGGTCTCGCGCTCCTGCGTGGGGTCGGGGGTGGTGCTGGGGGAGTCGGTCATGGGTCCCTCCTAGACGCCGGGGCCTAGTTGCCGGGGCAGGCATGCCCTCACCCATGTCATGCCCAACCGAGCGGGCGCATCAACGGCGCACGGAGGCGCCGTACTTGAGACGTCGCCCCGCCCCGCCAGGGCTACGCCCCCTCCACCCCCGTCGCCGGCTGGATGTCCGACTGGATCTCGTCCGCGTGCTCACCGGTCACCAGGTACACCACCCGCTTCGCGACGGCGACCGCGTGGTCGGCGTAGCGCTCGTAGTAGCGGCCGAGCAGGGTGACGTCGACGGCCGTCTCGATGCCGTGCTTCCAGCGGTCGTCGATGAGGTGCTGGAAGAGGGTGCGGTGCAGCAGGTCCATCTCGTCGTCGTCCTGCTCCAGCTGGAGCGCGAGGTCGACGTCCTTGGTCACGATGACCTCGGCGGCCTTCGCCATCAGGCGCTGCGCGAGCTGGCCCATCTCCAGGATGGTCGCGTGCAGGTCCTGCGGGACGGCACGCTGCGGGAAACGCAGCCGGGTCAGCTTCGCCACGTGCTGGGCGAGGTCGCCGGAGCGCTCCAGGTCGGCCGACATGCGCAGCGACGTGACGACGATGCGCAGGTCCGTCGCCACCGGCTGCTGCCGTGCCAGCAGGGCTATCGCCCGGGCCTCCAGGTCGTGCTGGAGCTGGTCGACCTTCTTGTCCGCCTCGATCACGCTCTCGGCGAGCTTGAGATCGGCGTCCAGCATGGCGGTCGTGGCGCGTCCGATCGCCGAGCCGACCAGCCGGGCCATCTCCACCAGACCGTCGCCGATCGAGTCCAGTTCCTCGTGGTACGCGTCCCGCATCAGGGTTCCCTCTCTTATACGTGCTCTTCGGGGGTCGTTGTCCGGGGGCCCGGCGGCAGAACCGGCGGTGCGACCCCCACGCTCCCACGGTGTGGCCTGTACGCGTCCGTTTCCGGCTCCCCAAATGAACCGGTACTGGCCCCTAGGTGAACTCTGGGCGACGAGTGTTCGAGGTCGCACCCGATCGGCTGTGGGCATGTCCTACCCCATGCCTAACCTGGAGGCATGGACGTGAACGCGGCGGTCGCCGCAGCGGCAGCGATCGCCGGAGTGCTCACCGGTGTCATCGCCATGCTGGCGTTCCGCTGGAGCGAACGCGACCAGAAGCGACCGACCAGGACTTCCTTGCACACCGATCCCGTACTCCCGCCCGGCGTGGACACCGTTCTCTCGGTGCTCCGCTCCTCCGCAGTGGTCCTCGACGAGGCCGACGCCGTCGTCAAGGCCAGCTCCGCCGCCTACGCCCTCGGCCTGGTGCGCGGCGGCAAACTCTCCATCGAGCCCATGCTCCAGATGGCCCGCGACACCCGGCGCGACGGCGAGATACGCCAGGTCGAGCTGGACCTGCCCCGGCGCGGCAGCGGACGCGGCGAGGCCCTCGCCGTCTCCGCGCGGGTCGCGCCGCTCGGCTCCCGCCTGGTCCTGCTGCTGGTCGAGGATCTGACCGAGGCCCGCCGGATCGAAGCCGTACGACGGGACTTCGTGGCGAACGTCAGCCATGAGCTGAAGACCCCGGTCGGCGCCCTCTCCCTGCTGTCCGAGGCCGTCATGGACGCCTCCGACGACCCCGAGGCCGTGGAGCGCTTCGCGGGCCGGATGCAGATCGAGGCGACCCGGCTGACCAACCTGGTGCAGGAACTCATCGACCTGTCCCGGGTGCAGAACGACGACCCCCTGGAGGACGCCGAGTCCGTCCAGGTGGACGAGCTGGTCGCCGAGGCCGTGGACCGCTGCCGCCACCAGGCGGGCACCAAGCAGATCACCATGGCCACGAATGTGGGTGTGCCCGAAGGGCTCGATCAGGGTGGTGGCGGGCGACGGGCGGGCGGCACCGCCGACCTGCACGTCTGGGGAAACCGGGGCCAGCTGGCCGCCGCCCTCGGCAACCTGGTCGAGAACGCGGTGAACTACTCCCCGGCCCGCACCCGGGTGGGCATCGCCGCCCGGCGGGTCAGCGCCCCCGGGGGTGACATGATCGAGCTGGCCGTGACCGACCAGGGCATCGGCATCTCGGACAAGGACAAGGAGCGCATCTTCGAGCGCTTCTACCGCGTCGACCCGGCCCGCTCCCGGGCCACCGGCGGCACCGGTCTGGGGCTCGCCATCGTCAAGCACGTGGTCGCCTCGCACGGCGGGGAGGTCACGGTCTGGAGCGCCGAAGGCCAGGGCTCCACGTTCACCCTCAGGCTGCCGGAGGCGGGCGCGGCCCGCGACCGCGCGCTGCAGCACCCGGACCCCGGCCTCGACGACGAGACCGGTCCCACCGAGTCATCCCCGTACGAACCGCTTCCCTCCCCGGAGGTCCTTCCGTGACCCGAGTGCTCGTCGTCGAGGACGAGGAGTCCTTCTCCGACGCTCTGTCCTACATGCTGCGCAAGGAGGGCTTCGAGGTCGCCGTGGCGGCCACCGGCCCCGACGGCCTCGACGAGTTCGAGCGCAACGGCGCCGACCTCGTCCTGCTCGACCTGATGCTGCCGGGCCTGCCCGGCACCGAGGTGTGCCGCCAGCTGCGCGGCCGCTCGAACGTCCCCGTGATCATGGTGACCGCGAAGGACAGCGAGATCGACAAGGTCGTCGGTCTGGAGATAGGAGCCGACGACTACGTCACCAAGCCCTTCTCCTCCCGTGAGCTGGTCGCCCGCATCCGCGCCGTGCTGCGCCGCCGCGGCGAGCCGGAGGAGGTCACCCCGGCCGCGTTGGAGGCCGGTCCGGTCCGCATGGACGTCGACCGGCACGTGGTGACGGTCGCCGGCGCCAAGGTCGACCTCCCGCTCAAGGAGTTCGACCTGCTGGAGATGCTGCTGCGCAACGCCGGCCGGGTGCTGACCCGGATGCAGCTGATCGACCGGGTCTGGGGCGCCGACTACGTGGGCGACACCAAGACCCTGGACGTCCACGTCAAGCGCCTGCGCGCCAAGATCGAGCCGGACCCGGGCGCCCCGCGCTACCTGGTGACGGTGCGCGGCCTGGGCTACAAGTTCGAGCCGTAGACCGAAGGCCCCGGACGACGACGAAAGGGCGGCACCCCGGTGGGGGTGCCGCCCTTCGCGCTGTGCGGGGGTCCGTACGACGGCTCGGCGGCCGGTCCCACGGCCGCTCAGCGGATGATCGTACGACCAGCCGGTCAGCGACCGACGGTACGAGCGAACGCTGGGCGGCCGACGGTACGAGCGACCCGGTCAGCGGCCGACGGTGCGGCCGACCGCTCGGCGGCCGACGGTACGACCGCTCAGTGGCCCGCGCCGGTCGACGCCGAGGACGAGTCGCTCGGGGTCGGGTTGGTGCCCGTGGTGCCCGCGGTGGCGGTGCCGCCCGCGCCCGTGCTCGCGCTCGACGAGGGGTTCACCTTGTCGTGCTTGCCCGGCTTGGCGCCGCCCGAGGCGGTGGCGCCGGCGGCCGGGGAGCCGGTCGGGGCGGCCGGGACCTTGGACGGGCCCCACTTGTCGAAGTAGCTGGTGGCCGGGACCACGAAGGCGCGCAGGCTCACCGCGCCGGCCTTGCTGAAGGTGAAGGTGACCGGCTGGGCGTTGCCGTCCTGCACGCTCTGGTGGCCGCCGGGGATCTCGGCGGAGGCGTTGTCCGGGCCGCCCAGGACCAGGGAGCCGTGCGCCGGGACGGTCAGGCTGCCGCCCTTGGCCGGGGTCAGCTTCACGGTGTCGCTGGTGCCCGGGACGCTGATCGACTGGAGGGTCTCGTCGTCGGCGCCCGAGTTGAACAGCGTCGCGGAGACCACGGCCGGGCCGGTCGCCTTCGGGTCGGGCTGGGTGATGACCAGGGCGTTCTGGACCTTGATGTCGCCGACGCTGGTCGCCGCGTTGTCCGGCTTGACCTCAAGCGTCTGCGAGTCGTTGCCGGCGCCGCAGGCGGCGAGCGACGCGATCGAGAAGACGATGGCGGAAGCGGCGAGGGCGCCGCGTCGAAGGCTGCTGCTCACGGCGGCGGCAACTCCTAACGCAGGGGCGGCTTCCTTGTAAAGCCGCCCTAAGTGTCTGTCAGCGGCTTCAGGTTACCGAGCCGTTCCCGCGTGATCGCACCCGACCCTCCCCCTCGCGCGGGGCTTCCCGCCAGGTGGGGGTACGCGGCCCGGACACCAGCTCACCCACCTCAGTGGGCACAGCGGCCTCTTCCGCCACTTTGCCGAGGTCGCGGTGTGCCATTCGCATAACCGCGCGCAAAATTTCCGTGAAGGAATGTACGGCCGCCCCGAAATTGATCACCGGTTCACCCGTCCGGCCCTCACTGATCAATTCTGGAATCGGCGCGCATGCGCCCGGGGCCTCCGAACGGAGTAGCGGAAGTCGTACGCTAGGAACCGGACAAATCGGGACGTTCATCCACTTGGAGTGTGCGCCCGAGGTGTGTACGGTACGCGTTTCACCCCGTCCGGACAGCCCCTCCCACCTGCGAATTCCCGCTTCCGGAGGGCCCTCGAAGCACGTTCCGGTTGCTGTTGTCAAGCCCCGAGATATGCCCTGACCTGCGAAAACGCCATTCAGAAGACGCCGTATCCGTGTTACTCTTGATAGCCACGGAAGGGGTACCTGTCACATGACGTTCAAGGTTGGCGACACCGTGGTCTATCCCCATCACGGGGCCGCGCTGATCGAGGCTATCGAAACTCGCCAGATCAAAGGCGTGGACAAGACCTACTTGGTGCTGAAGGTCGCCCAGGGTGACCTCACGGTGCGTGTGCCAGCGGACAATGCGGAGTTCGTCGGTGTGCGTGATGTGGTCGGTCAGGACGGACTGGACCGGGTCTTCGAGGTGCTGCGCGCGCCGTACGCCGAGGAGCCCACGAACTGGTCCCGTCGCTACAAGGCAAACCTGGAGAAGCTCGCCTCCGGCGATGTCATCAAGGTCGCGGAAGTCGTGCGTGACCTGTGGCGTCGCGAGCGCGAGCGCGGACTGTCCGCCGGTGAGAAGCGCATGCTCGCCAAGGCCCGCCAGATCCTGGTGAGCGAGCTCGCTCTCGCGGAGAACACGAACGAGGACAAGGCCGAGGCCCTGCTCGACGAGGTGCTCGCCTCCTGACGTGCCCGTGCCGTGGGCGGCGATCCCCGGTCAACGGCTGATGTTCTGATCGGTCCTGCCCCTCGCTCCCACTCCCCGCACACGCTCAGCTCAGTGCTCTCGCACATTCTCAGCACAGCGAAAATGCCGCGGTGCCCGATGACAGTCGATTCTGTCGCCGGGCGCTGCGGCATCTTCGTCCCCGCAACGCTCTCTGTGGCGTACCCCCGGACCACCCCCGGAAACGGACTGCCCCGGAAAGCCCCTGAAAACGAAGCGGGCCCCCGATACTCGAGGTGCCGGGCCCGGGACGGCTCGACCAGGGTCACGGAAAGGGTCCGGTCAAGGCGTCACGCCCGGCACTCCTGAAGGCCATACCCAACTAGGTCGAGCACACAAACCTGACAGGAACCGATGTCTGACGAATCGCGTCCCTCGCCCGCCGGACCGCCCCCGGCGCCCGCGCAGGCCCCCGTCGCCGCCGTGATTCCCGCCGCCGGCCGCGGCGTACGGCTCGGGCCGGGCGCGCCCAAGGCGCTGCGGGCGCTCAACGGCACGCCGATGCTGATCCACGCGGTCCACTCCCTGGCCGCCTCCCGCCATGTCTCGCTCGTCGTCGTGGTCGCCCCCGCGGACGGCCCCGGCGAGGTGAAGTCGCTGCTCGACGCGCACGCGCTGCCCGAGCGGACCGACTTCGTGGTGGTGCCCGGCGGCGACACCCGCCAGGAGTCGGTGGCGCTCGGCCTCGCGGCCGTACCCCCCGAGTACGGCGTCGTCCTCGTCCATGACGCGGCCCGCCCGCTGGTCCCGGTCGACACCGTGGACGCGGTGATCGAGGCCGTACGCGACGGCGCCCCGGCGGTCGTCCCCGCGGTGCCGCTGGCCGACACCGTCAAGGAGGTCGAGCCGGCCGCCGAGCCCGGCGCGCCCGAGCCGGTCGTGGCCACCCCGGAGCGGGCCCGGCTGCGGGCCGTGCAGACGCCGCAGGGATTCGACCGGGCGACGCTGGTGCGCGCGCACGAGACCGTGACCGAGGACGTCACGGACGACGCGAGCATGGTGGAGCGGCTCGGCCTGCCGGTGGTGACCGTCCCCGGTCACGAGGAGGCGTTCAAGGTGACCCGCCCGCTGGACCTGGTCCTCGCCGAGGCGGTCCTGGCCCGCAGGAGGCTCAACGATGGCTACTGAGACCGGGGCTCCGGGGATGGTGCTGCCCCAGGTCGGCATCGGCACCGACATCCACGCCTTCGAGGAGGGCCGCGAGCTGTGGTGCGCCGGCCTGAAGTGGGACGGCGAGGGACCGGGCCTGGCCGGGCACTCCGACGCGGACGTGGTCGCGCACGCCGCCTGCAACGCGCTGTTCTCCGCGGCCGGGCTCGGTGACCTCGGGCAGCACTTCGGCACCGGGCGGCCCGAGTGGTCCGGCGCGTCGGGCGTCACGCTGCTCACCGAGGCCGCGCGGATCGTGCGCGCGGCGGGCTTCGTCATCGGCAATGTCGCGGTGCAGGTGATCGGCCCGCGCCCGAAGATCGGCAAGCGGCGGGACGAGGCCCAGAAGATCCTCTCCGAGGCGGCCGGCGCGCCGGTGTCCGTCTCCGGTGCCACGACGGACGGCCTCGGCTTCCCGGGGCGCGACGAGGGGCTGATGGCGGTGGCGACGGCGCTGGTGGTGCGGGCGGCCTGAACCCCGCGATCTCCTGGTGCGGGTGAGCCGAGGGCGTGCGAGGGTACCCGGAGAGTCACCGTCCGCGGCCTTTCGGAGGTACCCATGTCCGCCGCCCTGTCCGACCGGCTCAAGTCCCTGCTCGACGGCAAGGTGTTCATCGTCGTCGGCACCGTCCAGCCCGACGGCAGCCCGCAGATGTCCCCGGTCTGGGTGAAGCGCGACGGCGAGCACCTCCTCTTCTCCACCACGGTCGACCGCCGCAAGAAGCTGAATCTCGACCGCGACCCTCGCGTCACCGTCGTCGTCATGAACCCCGACGAGCCCTACGCGTACGCCGAGATCCGCGGCACCGCCGAACTGACCACCGACGGCGGCCGGTCCCTCATCGACGAACTGAGCCTCAAATACACGGGCAAGAAGTACGCCGAGTTCAACCCGGAATCCGCCCAGGACGCCGAACGGGTCGTCGTCCGCATCACCCCGCGCAAGGTGGTCGGGCGGCTCTGAGGGCCGGGGAGAGCCGGGCGGAGAGGGCGAAGCCGCGCACGCCGGTGGGGGAGGCCGCCGTAAAGGGGGGAAGGGGCGTGAGGCACCCGGTCGCGCCCACTACTCTGGAGTGGTGACTATTCGCCTGTACGACACCAGCGCCCGGCAGATCCGTGACTTCGACCCGGTCAAGCCGGGCTGTGTCTCGATCTACCTCTGTGGCGCCACCGTGCAGGCGGCCCCGCACATCGGGCACATCCGCTCGGGCCTCAACTTCGACATCATGCGCCGCTGGTTCGAGTACCGCGGCTACGAGGTGACGTTCGTCCGGAACGTGACCGACATCGACGACAAGATCATCACCAAGGCCCGGGAACAGGGCCGCCCGTGGTGGTCCATCGGCTACGAGAACGAGCGGGCGTTCAACGATGGCTACACCGCCCTCGGCTGCCTGCCCCCGACCTACGAGCCCCGCGCCACCGGCCATGTCACCGAGATGGTCGAGATGATGCGCACCCTCGTCGAGCGCGGGCACGCCTACGAGGCCGACGGCAGCGTCTACTTCGACGTCCGCTCCTGGCCCGGCTACCTGGAGCTGTCCAAGCAGGACCTGGACGAGATGCGCCAGCCCACCGAGGAGGGCATCACCGGCAAGCGCGACCCCCGCGACTTCGCCATGTGGAAGGCCACCAAGCCCGGCGAGCCCGACTGGGAGACCCCCTGGGGCCGCGGCCGCCCCGGCTGGCACCTGGAGTGCTCGGCCATGGCGCACAAGTACCTGGGCTCCGTCTTCGACGTGCACGGCGGCGGCCTGGACCTGATCTTCCCGCACCACGAGAACGAGATCGCGCAGGCCAAGGCGTTCGGCGACGAGTTCGCCCGGTACTGGGTGCACAACGCCTGGGTCACCATGAGCGGCGAGAAGATGTCCAAGTCGCTGGGCAACAGCGTGCTGGTCGCGGAGATGGTCAAGCAGTGGCGCCCCATCGTGCTCCGCTACTACCTGGGCACCCCGCACTACCGCTCGACCATCGAGTACAGCGAGGAGGCCCTGCGCGAGGCGGAGGCCGCCTTCGGCCGGATCGAGGGCTTCCTCCAGCGCGTGACCGAGCTGGCCGGCAAGGCCGTCGAGCCCGCCGCCGAGGTCCCGCCCGCCTTCGCCGAGGCGATGGACGACGACCTGGGCGTCCCCGGCGCCCTCGCCGTGGTGCACACCACCGTCCGCCAGGGCAACAGCGCGCTCGCCGCCGACGACAAGGACGCCGCGGTCGCCCGCTTCGCCGAGGTCCGCGCCATGCTCGGCGTCCTCGGCCTGGACCCGCTGGACGCGCGGTGGGCCGGCGAGTCCGACCAGGGCGAGGACCTGCACGGCGTCGTCGACAGCCTCGTACGGCTCGTCCTCGACCAGCGCGAGTCCGCCCGCGCCCGCAAGGACTGGGCCACCGCCGACGCCATCCGCGACCAGCTCGCCCAGGCGGGCCTGGCCATCGAGGACGGCCCGCAGGGCCCGCGCTGGACCCTCGGCGCGCGCTAGCCCGCCGCCGGCGCCCCTTGATCGATTGTGCCGCCCGGCCCCCCGGGCGGCACACTGCATAAGACGTACGTACGAACAAAGCTCACGGAACAGGTGACTCATGGCCGCGAACAACCGCCGCATGTCCGGCAAGAAGGGCGCGCAGGTCGGCAGTGGCGGCCAGCGGCGCCGGGGACTGGAGGGCAAGGGCCCGACCCCGCCCGCCGAGATGCGCAAGGGGCACGTCAAGCAGCGCGCCGCCGCCGCCAAGGTCCGCCGCGCGCAGGGCGGCCGCCCGCAGCCGCGCCGGGGCGGCGGCAAGTCGGCGTCCGAACTGGTCGTCGGCCGTAACCCGGTGGTCGAGGCGCTGCGCGAGGGCGTCCCCGCGTCGACCCTCTACGTGCAGCAGTTCATCGACAACGACGAGCGCGTCCGCGAGGCCCTCCAGCTCGCCGCCGAGCGCGGTGGCATCAACCTCATGGAGGCCCCGCGTCCCGAGCTGGACCGCATGACCAACGGCCTGAACCACCAGGGTCTGGTCCTCCAGGTCCCGCCGTACGAGTACGCGCACCCCGAGGACCTGCTCGACGCCGCCGCCGACGAGGGCGCGGACCCGCTGGTCGTCGCGCTCGACGGGGTCACCGACCCGCGCAACCTCGGCGCGGTCGTCCGCTCGGTCTCCGCGTTCGGCGGCCACGGCGTGGTCGTGCCCGAGCGCCGCTCGGCCGGTATGACCGCCGGTGCCTGGAAGACCTCCGCCGGTGCGGCCGCCCGTACCCCGGTGGCCCGCGCCACCAACCTCACCCGCGTCCTGGAGCAGTACAAGAAGGCGGGCGTCGCGGTCGTCGGTCTGGCCGCGGACGGCGAGGCCGAGATCGGCGAGCTGGAGGCCCTGTCGGGTCCGGTCGTCATCGTGGTCGGCAGCGAGGGCAAGGGCCTGTCCCGGCTCGTCGGCGAGACCTGCGACTTCCGGGTGCGCATCCCGATGCCGGGCGGCACCGAGTCCCTCAACGCCGGTGTGGCCGCGGGCATCGTGCTCTACGAGGCCGCTCGCAGGCGGAGCTGACCCGGTCGGCGTGGCCGCCGAAGGCGCCACGCCGACAGGGTGGAACACCCGTCCGGAACTTCACCCTTACGCGGGAATTCCGGCGTCCATATGGCGTTCGACGCTGCTTTGACGGGGCCCGGACACATCCGGCCGGTCAAAGCAGTGTCCTATCCCCACGTCACTCGGTTAGATGAGTGTGGACACCAGAACACCCCGCACACCCACGGGGGACCGCTCGTCGGGATTCGACGACGCTCCCGCGCTGAGCATGGTGAAGGTGCCGAGCGACCCGGCGCAGATCATCGTCAACCACGCCAGCTTCCGCGTGCAGCTGGGCGGGACGGCCGGGCGCACCCGGTCCGCCCGGATCGCCCGCCATCTCAGCGCCGCCCAGGACACCGCCCGGATGCCCGCCGCGGGCCCGGCGGCCCGGGCCGGCGCCGGCCGCCGCCGGCCCGTCGTGTGGAGCGGCCGCTCCGCCCCCGACGACACCGGCGCCCACCGGCTCCTCCAGGCCGTGCGGGGCAGCATCGTCCGCCATGCCGAGGAGCCCGACGCCGGCGCCACCCGCGTCATCCCGCGCGTCGGCAGCACCGGCTACGACGAGACGTACGACGCGCTGGACCAGACCGTCGAGACCCCCGTCGTCGGCCACCAGCGCACCTCCGCCGACGACGACGGCGGCACCCGTCTGCTGCCGCACATGCGCAGCGGCTCGTACGACCAACCGCCGTACCCCCAGCCGGACTTCGGGCGCCATGGCGGGTACGACGAGTACGACGACGAGCCCACGGAGTCGTTCCGGCCGTACTCCGAGGACGACGAGTACGACGAGGACGACCTCCACGACCTCGACGCACAGCGCCCCGCCCGGCGCGCCACCGACGACCCGGGCCGGCACGCCTACTATCCCGGCCGCCGGATGAACCTCGGCGTGGTGCTGCTCCCGCTGCGCATCTTCCTGGGCTTCATCTCGATCTACGCCGGCATGGGCAAGCTGTGCGACCCCGTCTACTTCGACGGCGGCAAGCGCGGCTCCATGGTCACCTGGCTCGACACCCTGCACCCGTGGGAGGTCGCCGAGCCGCTGCGCCAGTTCGCGCTGCACCACCCGGTCGGCTCCGGCCTGGTGATCGCCTTCCTCCAGGTCGTGGTGGGCGTGCTGACGGTCCTCGGCTGCTGGCAGCGGGTGGCCGCGGTGGTCGGCGTGCTGCTGTCGGCCGCGCTGATCGTCACGGTCAGCTGGAAGACGGTCCCGGCGTACGACGCCCCGGACATCATCTACCTGGCCGCCTGGTCCCCGCTGATCATCGCCGGTGCCCCCGTCTACTCGGTGGACGGCCGCCTCGCGGGCAGTGCCTGGCGGCGGCTCGGCCCCCGCTCCGACATCTGGGAGCTGCGCCGCTATGTGCTGCGCCGCGGCGCCCTGATCACCGCGCTGACCGTCGGCGTCACCCTGCTGGTGGGCTCGCTGCTCGGCGGCGCGGTCCGCGACTCCAGCCGCGTGGTCGTCCCCGGGCCCGGCGAGGCCCCCCGCAACAACGTCCCCGGCTCCCCGCTCCCCGGTGAGCCCGGCACCCGGCACAAGAGCGCCCCGTCCGCGCCCACCTCGCCCTCGGGCGGCGCCACGGCCGGCGCGAGCCCCTCCGGCTCGGCCACCCCGGGCGCGAGCCGCACGGCGGGCGGTACGACCACCACGCCGAGCGCGACGCAGGGCACCACGGGCCGGATTCCGTCCCGCCAGTCCGCCCCCACCGGCGGCGCCCCCAGCACCACGGCGGGCCCGACCGGCACCGGCGGCACCTCCACCACCTCCGGCGGCTCCGCCCCGGGCGGCTCCTCCACGTCGAGCGGCGGCGCCTCCACGGGCCAACCGGGCGTGCTGGGCGGCCTGTTGGGCTGACGGCGACGACACGACGACAGGGAAGGGGCCCGGTACCGCGAAAGGTACCGGGCCCCTTCTCGACGCCTCGTCTCGACGCCGTGCCCCCGGCTACCGGCCCGAGCCGGCCAGCTCCTTGGCCGCTTCCGTCAGATCCTTCGCCGTGTCGATGGCCCGCCAGTACGCGCCCTGCGGCAGCGAGTAGCCCGCGAGCTTCCGTTCGCGGGCGAGCCCGGGGAACGTCGTGCGCTCATGGTCGCCGCGCTCGGGCAGCAGGGTGGTGAACTCCGGCGAGAAGACGTACACACCGGCGTTGATCTCGAACGTGGACGGCGGCGCCTCGATGAAGTCGGTGATGTGCCCGAAGCCGTCGGTCCGCACCGCGCCCCAGGGGATGCGCGGCCGGGCCAGCGCCAGCGTCGCCACGGCGTCCCGCTCGGTGTGGAAGTCGGCCATGTCCCGCAGCGAGAAGCGGGTCCAGATGTCGCCGTTGGTGGCGTACCAGGGCCGGTCCGGGTGGGGGAGATGCGCGGCGGCGAACTTGAGGCCGCCGCCGCGGCCGAGGGGCTCGGTCTCCACGACGGTGCGTACGGAGACCGGCAGCCGGGCCGAGTCCAGCCAGTCCTGGAGGACCTCGGCGAGGTGGCCGCAGGAGACCACCACGTCCGTCACACCCTCCTCGGCGAGCCAGGTGAGCTGGTGGCCGATGATCGGGGTGCCCGTGCCGGGGATCTCGACCATCGGCTTGGGCCGGTCGTCGGTGTACGGACGCAGCCGGGAGCCCTGGCCGCCGGCCAGGATCACGGCTTGAGTGGGGCGCGACGCGGCGTTCGGATGGGTCATGACCCGCACTGTACGTGGCGCCCCACGACGGGTTCAGCCGCGTGCGGCCAGCACCCCGGTCGCGAAGGAGGTGTCGCACACCGGGCGGGCGTACGACTGGGCGCGCGAGGCGCCGTAGATGCGCACCGCGGCCCGGCCGAGGGAGCGGGCGATGGAGGTGCAGTGCCGGGCGAGCGAGGGGTGGCCGTTGACCGCCTCCTGGAGGTGGGTGAGGACCACGCCCGGGTTCTTCTCGCGCAGCTCGCTCAGCAGGCGGTCGCGCAGCACGTCCTCGGGGGCGTGGGCGACCGTCTTGGGCGCGGACTGCACCGACGTGACGTCGGAAGCGGTGAGCACCGAGCCGGCGGGGCTTCCGGTCCAGTTGACCCGGGTGACCGCGAGGGTTCCCGAGAGCACCAGGACGACGGGCAGGACGAGGGCGAGGGAGCGGCCGACCCGGCGGGCAGGGCCCCGGTGGCTGCGTCGCGTCTGAGTGGTGAGGGAGTGCTTCACGCGTGTGAGGGTAGCGGCCGGTAATGGCGCGCGGACATTCCGTCACTCTTACGGGGGATGAGAAAGGGCGGTTTTCGGGGTAAGGGGTTGACGCCGGGCCCGGAACGATCATGCGAAGAGGGCCCCGCGGAGTTCCCGCGGGGCCCTGTGCCGGAACGGTGTCCGGGCGGTGCTCAGTCGGACAGGCGCTCGCCGGTGGACGTGGAGAACACGTGGGTCTCGCCGGGGCGCGGCACGACGTGCAGGGTGGCGCCCTTCTCCGGCACCTGGCGGCCGTTCACGCGCACGACCAGGTCCTTCAGGCCGCCGTCGATGTCGGCGCTGCCGTAGACGTAGCCGTCCGCGCCCAGCTCCTCGACGACGTTCACCGAGACGGCGAGGCCGGCCGGGGCGTCGGCGGCGTCCTTGGTGAGGGCGGCCGCGGCGGCGCCGCCGTGCTCCACGACGTCGAAGTGCTCGGGGCGCACGCCCACGGTCACCGTGCGGTCACCCTTGTCGGTGGCGGCCTTGAGGGCCTCGCGGTTGACGGGCACCACGCTGTTGCCGAACTTCACGCCGCCGTCGGTGATCGGGACCTCGACCAGGTTCATGGCCGGGGAGCCGATGAAGCCGGCGACGAAGAGGTTGGCGGGCTTGTCGTACATGTTGCGCGGGGTGTCGATCTGCTGGAGCAGACCGTCCTTGAGGACCGCCACGCGGTCGCCCATCGTCATGGCCTCGACCTGGTCGTGGGTGACGTAGACGGTGGTGATGCCGAGCCGGCGCTGGAGCGAGGCGATCTGGGTGCGGGTGGAGACGCGGAGCTTGGCGTCCAGGTTGGACAGCGGCTCGTCCATGAGGAAGACCTGGGGCTCGCGCACGATCGCGCGGCCCATCGCGACACGCTGGCGCTGGCCGCCGGACAGGGCCTTCGGCTTGCGGTCGAGGTACTCGGTGAGGTCGAGGATCTTCGCGGCCTCCTCGACCTTCTGCCGGATCTCCGCCTTGTTGACACCGGCGATCTTGAGCGCGAAGCCCATGTTGTCGGCGACCGTCATGTGCGGGTAGAGCGCGTAGTTCTGGAACACCATGGCGATGTCCCGGTCCTTGGGCGGCAGGTGGGTGACGTCGCGCTCGCCGATGCGGATGGCGCCGCCGTTGACGTCCTCCAGACCCGCGAGCATCCGCAGCGAGGTGGACTTGCCGCAGCCCGACGGGCCGACCAGGACGAGGAACTCGCCGTCCTCGATCGCGATGTCGAGCGCGTCGACGGCGGGCTTGGTGGAACCCGGGTAGATCCGGGTCGCCTTGTCGAACGTGACAGTGGCCATGGTGAATGGGCCCCCTTCTACCGGCAGGAACGTGCCGGACGATCCGTTGTAGGAAGGTGGTTGGTGTAGTCCACGCGAGTGAACCGTTTCGAGACGGTACCCGGCGTTCACGCGATCTGTCAGTACATGGCCGGCGGTGAACTTCGCGGAAATTTTCGACGGGCCCACCAGGTGACGTGGGTACACTGCACAGGCACGTCCGCGCAGCGCGCGACGGGCCTCCTTAGCTCAGCTGGTCAGAGCGCCGCTCTTGTAAAGCGAAGGTCGTCGGTTCGAATCCGACAGGGGGCTCCGCATGGCACAGGGCCGCCCGATGGGCGGCCCTGTGGCGTTGTCCGTGCAGGTCAGGCCCGGTGCAGTACGGCCTTCAGGGCGTCCCGCAGGGTGGTCAGCGGGTCGGGGGAGGCGCCCTCGGAGCGCCAGGCGACGAAGCCGTCGGGGCGGACCAGGACCGCGCCGTCGGTGCCGACGCCGTGCAGCTCGGCCCAGTCGTCGCCCTCGGTGTCGTACATCAGGTCGGCGTCGCCGCCGGGGCCGATCCGGTAGGCGTCGAGCCGTACCCCGTCCAGGGCGGCGATGCGCCGGGCGGCGTCGTACCAGCCCGCGTCGTCCGGGGCGTCGGTGAGCAGCACCATGGAGCGCTCGTAGAGGTCGAGGGTGGACAGCCGGCGGGCGGCCTGGCGCAGCCACAGGTGCGGGGCGCGGGTGCCGGGGCGACCGGTGAGGGAGAGGGCGTCGGGGACGACCGGCGCCTTGGGGTCGGTGCCGACGGCGGCGCCCTGGGGGTAGTGGTAGCCGAGGACGACGTTGAGGATGCCGCCGCGCCGGGCGCCGCCGACGCCGGGGGCCGGGGCGAAGCCGGGGTGGCTGTGCTCGACGGAGCGGGCGGAGGCGCGGGCGCTGGTGGCGACGGCGACCGGGCGGCGCTCGGCGCCGTAGCTGTCGAGCAGCGCGGGGCCGGCCCAGCCGTCGAGGACGGCGGCGAGCTTCCAGGCCAGGTTGTGCGCGTCCTGGATACCGGTGTTGGAGCCGAACGCGCCGGTGGGGGACATCTCGTGGGCGGAGTCGCCGGCGAGGAGGACCCGGCCCGCCGCGTAGGAGTCGGCGACCCGTTCGGCGGCGCGCCAGGACGCCATTCCGGTGATCTTCACGTCGAGGCCCGCCACGCCGACCGCGGCGGCGATGTGCCGCTGGAGGCGCTCCTCGGTGAACTCGTCCAGGGATTCGCCGAGTTCGGGGTGCCAGGGGGCGTGGAAGACCCAGCGCTCCTTGTTGTCGACGGGCAGCAGGGCGCCGTCGGCGTCCGGGTGGGTGAGGTAGCAGCAGATGAAGCGGCGGTCGCCGACCACGTCGGCCAGGCGGGTGGAGCGGAAGGTGACGCTGACGTTGGCGAACAGCTCGCCGGGGCCGCTCTGGCCGATGCCGAGGGCGCGGCGGACGGGGCTGCGCGGGCCGTCGGCGGCGACGAGGTAGTCGGCCCGGACGGTGTAGCGCTCGTCGGTGGAACGGTCGCGGACGGTCGCGGTCACGCCGTCGGCGTCCTGGGCGAAGGACTCCATCTCGTGGTGGTAGCGCAGGTCGCCGCCGAGTTCGCGGGCGCTGTCCACGAGGACGGGTTCGAGGTCGTTCTGGCTGCACAGGCACCAGGAGGTGGGGCTGAACTTCCTGAGGCCGCCGCCGGGGTCGATCTCCTTGAACAGCCACTCGCCGGCCTCGCCGGCCAGCGCCGGGGTCTGCAGGATGCCGTGGTTGTCGGCGAGCAGTGAGGCCGCCGCCTTGATGTCCGGCTCGATGCCGGCCACCCGGAAGAGTTCCATCGTGCGGACGTTGTTGCCGCGTCCGCGCGGGTGGTGCGAGGTCCCGGAGTGCCGCTCCACCAGCATGTGGCGCACGCCGAGGCGGCCGAGGAACAGGGACGTGGACAGGCCCACCAGAGAGCCGCCCACGATGAGGACGGGAACCCGGTGGTCGGCTGTGTGATGCATCGAGCCTCCAGATGCAGGGGTGCGCACAAGGCGCCTGTGAGTCTCATGCCCGGTATCACCGTTGTTGGGGCCATTTGCGCGCGGGATCACCCACGTGGTTCCTACGAGTCGCGGGCTTACGGCCAGCGGCACAGGATCAAGAAGCGCTGACGTCGCGTCACGGCGGTGACCGGCGCACCCGAGATCCCCCGCCAAGGAGATGTCCGCACCATGACCACCACCTCTGAACGTCTGTCAGAAGCACCGGCGCGCGACGCGTCGAAGCGTGTCTCCCAGTCCGTGTTCGACGGCTCGCGGCTCCGGGTCGTCCTGCTGGTCGACGTCTTCGACGGCGCGCAGCAGCAGTTCCTGGAGGCGTACGAGCAGCTCTGCAACCAGGTTGCGTCGGTTCCCGGCCATGTCAGCGACCAACTCTGCCAGTCCATCGAGAATCCATCCCAATGGCTCATCACCAGCGAGTGGGAGAGCGCTCCGCCGTTCCTCACCTGGGTGAACAGCGAGGATCACGTGCGGATGGTGGAGCCGCTGCACTCCTGCGTGCGCAACACCCGCTCGCTGCGCTTCCACATCGTCCGGGAGACGGGCCGCGCCTACGAGACGGACGCGGCCGCCCGGGGCCGGCTCCAGACGGAGGTGCGCATCGGTGACGGAGTGATCCGGCACGCGCTGACCTTCACCGTGAAGCCCGGCACCGAGGACAAGGTCGCCAAGCTGCTCGCGGACTACGCGGCGCCCGAGCCGCGGGTGGACGACTCCACGCGGCTTCTGCGCACCTCGCTGTTCATGCACGGCAACCGGGTGGTGCGGGCCATCGAGGTGCGCGGCGACCTGCTGGCGGCCCTGCGCCATGTGTCGCGCTCGCCCGAGGTGCGGGCCGTGGAGGAGGCCATCAACCCCTACCTGGAGCAGGACCGGGACCTGAACGACCAGGAGTCGGCCCGGATGTTCTTCACCCGGGCGGCGCTGCCCGCCGTGCACCACGTGATGGCGGACGACCGGCCCGAGGGCACCCGGCGGGCCCTGTACTACCCGGCCAAGGCGGGCCACGGGATGAAGCTCGCGGAGCTGCTCGCCGAGGCGGACTCGGCGGCGGCCGACGACCCGTCGAGCCAGGTGCTGCGCAGCACGGTCTTCGAGCGCGAGGACGTCGTGGTGCGGCTGGTGGATCTCGCCGCCGAGGGCGCGGACGTGGACCCGCTGCCCGGGGACCCCGCGCGCGTCGCCGGGCTGCGCGAGCTGCTGGCCGGCGACGCCGCCCGCATGGAACTGGTCACCGACCGCCGCTCGCCCGCCGTCTGAGCGGCCCCCCACTCCCTCCGCTCCCGAGAGCCACACCCAGAAGCCCGATCACATCCACCGGAGGAACGTCGTGATCAAACCCCGTCCGAGAATCGTGGACCTCAGCGAGACCGAGCCCAACACGCGGCGCGGCGGAGATCTGCGCGCCATGCTCACCCCGGCCACGGTCGGTTCCACCAGCGGCTTCATGGGTGTGGCCATCGTGCAGCCCGGCGACCGCATCGGTGAGCACTACCACCCCTACTCCGAGGAGTTCGTCTACGTCGTCTGCGGCGAGCTGGAGGTCGACCTGGACGGCGAGCCGCACGTGCTGCGTCCGGAGCAGGGGCTGATGATCCCCATCGACATGCGCCACCGGTTCCGCAACGTCGGCACGGTGGAGGCCCGGATGGTCTTCCACCTCGGCCCGCTGGCGCCCCGCCCGCAGCTCGGGCACGTCGACACCGAGGAGACGTCCGTGATCGGGGCGGCCGCGGTGCTGACCGAGCCGGCCGGGGCGGGCGCCGACGGAGGGGTCAGGTCATGACCCGGCGCGTGGCGGTCACCGGCATAGGCATCGTCGCCCCGGGCGGCATCGGCGCCCCCGCGTTCTGGGATCTGCTCGCGCACGGCCGGACCGCGACGCGGGGCATCACCTTCTTCGACCCCTCCCAGCTGCGCTCGCGGATCGCCGCCGAGTGCGACTTCGACCCGGCGGCGCACGGCCTGGACGCCGAGCAGGCGGAACGGGCGGACCGCTACATCCAGTTCGCCCTGGTCGCGGGCGACGAGGCGGTCGCCGACTCCGGCCTCGACCTGGCGCGGGAGGACCCCTGGCGGATCGCGGTGTCGGTGGGCACCGCGGTCGGCGGCACCACCCGCCTGGAGAACGACTACGTGCTGGTCAGCCACGGCGGCGAGCGCTGGGACGTGGACCACGAGCGGGCGCGGCCCCAGCTGCACCGGGCGTTCTCCCCGAGCACCGCGGCCTCCGCGGTGGCGGAGCGATTCGGCGCCCAGGGTCCGGTGCAGACCGTCTCCACCGGCTGCACCTCGGGCCTGGACGCCGTCGGATACGCCTTCCACACCGTCCAGGAGGGCCGGGCCGACATCTGCATAGCCGGTGCGTCGGACTCGCCCATATCCCCCATCACCATGGCGTGCTTCGACGCGATCAAGGCCACGTCACCGAACAACGACGACCCCGCGCACGCCTCCAAGCCCTTCGACAACAACCGTGACGGCTTCGTCATGGGCGAGGGCGGCGCGGTGCTCGTCCTGGAGGAGCTGGAGCACGCACGGGCCCGCGGCGCGCACGTCTACTGCGAGCTGGGCGGCTACGCGACCTTCGGCAACGCCTACCACATGACCGGTCTGACCAAGGAGGGCCTGGAGATGGCGCGGGCCATCTCGACCGCCCTCGACCAGGCCCGGCTCGACCCCACGGCGATCGACTACGTCAACGCGCACGGCTCCGGCACCCGGCAGAACGACCGCCATGAGACGGCGGCCGTCAAGCGGGCGCTCGGGCAGCACGCGTACGACACCCCGATGAGCTCCATCAAATCCATGGTGGGCCACTCCCTCGGGGCGATCGGCGCCATCGAACTGGTCGCCTGCGTGCTGTCCCTGGCCGAGCAGGCCGTACCGCCGACCGCGAACTACGAGACCCCCGACCCCGAGTGCGACCTCGACTACGTGCCGCGTACCGCCCGCGAGCGGAAGCTGACCAGCGTGCTCTCCGTGGGCAGCGGGTTCGGCGGCTTCCAGTCCGCGGTGATCCTGACCCGGCCGAGGGAGTGAGGACGAGATGAGCGAACCCCAGGACCGGCGCGCGGCCGTCACCGGCATCGGCGTGGTCGCGCCCAACGGCATCAGCACCGACACCTTCTGGAAGTCCACCCACGAGGGACTCAGCGTCCTGGACCGGGTGACCCGCGAGGGGTGTGAGCGCCTGCCGCTGAAGGTGGCCGGCGAGGTCCGCGCCTTCGACGCGGCGGACACCATCGAGGAGCGCTTCCTCGTCCAGACCGACCGCTTCACCCACTACGCCATGGCCGCGGCCGACTTCGCGCTCACCGACGCCCGCCTCGGCCAGGCCGACACCGACCAGTCGCCGTACTCCATCGGCGTGGTCACCGCCGCGGGCTCCGGCGGCGGCGAGTTCGGCCAGCGCGAGCTCCAGCGGCTGTGGGGCAAGGGCAGCCGGTTCGTGGGGCCGTACCAGTCCATCGCCTGGTTCTACGCCGCGAGCACCGGCCAGGTCTCCATCCGCCGCGGCTTCAAGGGCCCCTGCTCGGTCGTCGCCTCCGACGAGGCCGGCGGTCTGGACGCCCTCGCGCACGCGGCCCGGGCGGTGCGGCGCGGCACCGACGCGATCGTGGCCGGCTCCACCGAGGCGCCGCTCGCGCCGTACTCGGTGGTCTGCCAGCTCGGCTACGAGGAGCTGAGCCGCGAGAGCGAACCGGGGCGCGCCTACCGGCCGTTCACGAAGGACGCGTGCGGTTTCGTGCCCGCCGAGGGCGGCGCGATGCTGGTGGTGGAGGCCGCCGGTGCCGCCCGGGCGCGCGGTGCCGACATCCGGGCCTTCGTCGCCGGGCACGCGGCCACCTTCACCGGCGCCTCCCGCTGGGCCGAGTCCCGCGCGGGTCTCGCCCAGGCCATCCGGCAGGCGCTGGCCGAGGCGGAGTGCGCGCCCGAGGAGGTCGACGTCGTCTTCGCCGACGCCCTCGGGGTGCCGGCGGCCGACCGGGCCGAGGCGCTGGCCATCGCCGACGCCCTCGGTGCCCACGGCACCCGGGTGCCGGTCACCGCGCCCAAGACCGGCACCGGCCGCGGCTACTGCGCGGCCCCCGTGCTGGACACCGCGGCGGCCGTGCTCGCGATGGAGCACGGACTGATCCCGCCGACCCCGAACGTCCACGACGTCTGCCACGACCTCGACCTCGTCACCGGCCGCGCCCGTGTCGCCCAACCGCGCACGGCGCTGGTCCTCAGCCGCGGCCTCATGGGGTCGAACTCGGCGCTGGTGCTGCGGCACCCCAGCGCGCGGTGAACAGCAAAGGAGGAGAGCAATGTCCAAGATCACCGTCGAAGAACTCGCAGCCCTCATGAAGAAGGCGGCCGGGGTCACCGTCAGCCCCGAGCAGCTCAACGACAAGCCGGACACCGGCTTCGACGTCCTCGGCGTCGACTCGCTCGGCCTGCTCGGCATCGTCGGCGAGCTGGAGAACGAGCACGGCACCCCGATGCCGGTGGACGCCGAGCGCTGCAAGACCCCGCAGCAGTTCCTCAACCTCGTCAACAACACGCTGATGGCAGGAGCCTGACATGGCAGGACACACCCAGAACGAGATCACCGTCGCGGCCCCGCTCGACCTGGTCTGGGACATGACCAACGACCTGGAGCGCTGGCCCCAGCTGTTCAGCGAGTACGCGGCCGTCGAGGTGCTCAAGCGGGAGGGCGAGAAGACCACCTTCCGGCTCACCATGCACCCGGACGAGAACGGCACCGTCTGGAGCTGGGTCTCCGAGCGCGAGCCCGACCGTGCCACCCGCACCGTCACGGCGCGCCGGGTGGAGACCGGTCCGTTCGCCCACATGGACATCCACTGGGCCTACGAGGAGGTCCCGGCCGGCACCCGCATGGTGTGGACGCAGGACTTCGCGATGAAGCCGGAGGCCCCGGTCGACGACGACTGGATGACCGACAACATCAACAAGAACTCCAAGGTCCAGATGGCCCTGATCCGCGACAAGATCGAGAAGGCCGCCGCCGGACACCGGCCCGCCCCGGCGCTCGCCGACTGAGCGCCACCGCACCGGAAGGGAGGCACCACCGTGCACCAGGCCCTGATCGTCGCCCGGATGGCCCCGGGCTCGGCCCCCGACATCGCGAAGGTCTTCGAGGAGTCCGACCGGGGGGAGCTGCCCCGCCTCGTGGGCGTCACCCGGCGCAGCCTCTTCCAGTTCGGCGATGTGTACATGCACCTCATCGAGTCCGAGCGCG
Source organism: Streptomyces sp. SUK 48 (assembly GCF_009650765.1). Taxonomy (NCBI): domain Bacteria; kingdom Bacillati; phylum Actinomycetota; class Actinomycetes; order Kitasatosporales; family Streptomycetaceae; genus Streptomyces; species Streptomyces sp. SUK 48. The sequence continues at coordinate 4,586,385 of NZ_CP045740.1, forward strand.
AACCGGGCCCGGCCATCGCCAAGGTCACCGAACACCCCGAGTTCCGGGGCGTCAGCGAACGGCTGGAGGCATACGTCAGCGCGTACGACCCGGAGACCTGGCGCTCGCCCAAGGACGCGATGGCGCAACGCTTCTACCTCTGGGAGCGCTCCTGATACGCGCGTTCGCGGCACAGGAGAAGCCGGTCGCCGGGCCCGTGGTGCAACGGGCCCGGCGACCGGCGTTCTCGTACGGCGTCGCCGCTCAGGCACTCACCCGGCACTCGAACGCGTGCAGGTACGGGTTGACCGGCCGCACGGTGTCCACCGCGAGCCCGGCCGCGGTGAGCCGGCTCACCATGCTGTCGGTGGTGTGCTTGGCCCCGCCGACGTTGAGGAGCAGCAGCAGGTCCATCGCGGTGCTGAACCGCATCGACGGGGTGTCGTCGACCAGGTTCTCGATGACGATCACCCGGGCCCCGGGCCCGCCCGCCTGGACGACGTTGTGCAGCAGCCGGGCCGTGCTCTCGTCGTCCCACTCCAGGATGTTCTTGATGACGTAGACGTCGGCCTTGACCGGGATCGCCTCGCGGACGTCGCCCGGCACGATCTGCGCGCGGCCGGCCAGGTCGCCGCCCTCGCGCAGCCGCGGCAGCGCGTTCTCCACCACCCGGGGCAGGTCCAGCAGACTGCCGTGCATCTGCGGGTACTTGTCCAGCAGGCAGGCCACCACATGGCCCTGGCCGCCGCCGAGGTCGGCGACGGACGCGGACCCCGACAGGTCGAGCAGGGCCGCGACCTCCCGCGCCGACTGCTCGCTGGAGCGGGTCATGGCCTGGTTGAAGACGTCCGCGGACTGCGGCGCGTCCTCGTTCAGATAGGTGAAGAACTCCTTGCCGAACAGGCCCTCCACCACGTTGCGGCCGCTGCGCACCGCCTCGTCCAGCTTGGGCCAGGCGGCCCAGGTCCACGGCTCGGTGCACCACAGGGCGATCGCGCGCAGGCTGTTCGGGTCGTCCTCGCGCAGCAGCCGGGACATGTCGGTGTGCGCGAAGGTGCCGTCGGGCCGCTCGGTGAAGACGCCGTAGCAGGCCAGGGCCCGCAGCATGCGGCGCAGCGGCTTGGGTTCGGTGCGCACCTCGGCCGCGAGGGCCTCGGCGCTCAGCGGGGTGTCCCCGAGGGCGTCCGGCACGCCGAGGCGGGCGGCGGCCCGCACGGCGGCGGACAGGGCCGCCCCGAAGACGAGTTCGCGCAGCCGCATCGGCGGGGCGGGGCGGTCGGGGCCTGGGAGGTGTCCGGGTTCGGCGGTGCCGTCTCAGCGGTGGTCATCTGCCGCCTTCCTTCGTTCTCGGCGTGCGTCGGTCCAGCGGGTCGGGGGAGGGGCGGTCAGCACAGGCCGGCGGGCTTGGAGACCCGGCAGGCGTTGTGGTCGAAGGTGTTGCCGATGCCCTTGGTCTCGGTGTTGACCAGGTCCGCGGGGGCGTTGCGGGCCAGCGCGTTGCCGCTGATGCGGTTGTGGTCGTTGGTGACGCCCACGAAGCTCTTGAACAGCACGATGCCGCCCGACAGCGGGGAGCTGCCCGCGTTGTTGGTGACCCGGTTGCCGTCCACCACGGTCTTCTCGGCGCCGGTCAGCACGATGCCGGAGCCCTGGATGGCGGGCAGCCGGTCGGTCTTGGGGCAGGACTTGTTGTTCCCGGTGACGTCGTTGTAGGCGACCTCCAGGTCACCGGCCTTCGGCTTGTTCTCGTCGCCGACCACGAACACGCCGGCGCAGTTGCCCGCGATGTAGTTCTCGGCCACCGAGAGGTTGCGCAGCCGCCGCACGGTGACGCCGATGCGGTTGCCCTCCAGCCGGTTGTGGTCGATCACCGTCCGCCGGGTGTCGAGGGCGCCGGCCTCCTCGGTGATGGTGTTGGCGAGGAAGACCCCCGCGTCGCCGTTGCCCTGCGCGTAGTTGCCCATGATGTGCCCGTGCACGGACCGCTCCTGGGCGATGCCCCAGACGGCGTTCTTGACGGCCTGGACGCCCCGTACGGTCATGGTGTCGGTCGCCATGCCGAACACCCCGGCGCGGCTGAAGCCGGTCACCTTCAGGTCGGCGACGGTGACGCCCTCGACGTTCGTCGTCTTGGTGCCGATCACGCAGATGCCGTTGCCGCCCTCGGCACAGCTCTTGGTGGCCTTGGTGTTCTTGCCGGGGGCCGCGCCCGTCGTCTTCTTGGCGGGTTCGAGCACCGTGGCCGGGCCCAGCCCGCGTAGGGTGACCCGGGGCGTGCTGATGGTGACGCTCTCCTTGTAGGTGCCGGGGAGCACGAGCACGGTGTCGCCGGGCCGCGCGCTGTTCACGGCCTTCTGGATCGATTCACCCCGGTGGACCACGAGGGTCTGGTGGAGGGCGGCCGCGGGGGAGGCGCCCAGGCCGATTCCCGAACCGACGAGGGCCGCGACAGCACTCGCGGCGTAAGCGATGTGACATCTCTTCATACTGGGTACGTTATGACCGAATAATCCGTAGATGTGTGGATAGGCCAATCGGCGGCGTGTCCGGGCGCGGGGACGCATACTGGCGACGTGACCCGGGTCAACCCCCTCCGCCGTGGACTCGGGGCGGTCGCGGGCTATGTCCGCAGCGCCCCGGGCACCTACGTCTGGCTGGCGGTCCTGTTCGTCACCACCGTCGCGGTGCACCACATGTCGCCCGGGTTCGAGCAGCACTTCCTGCGCCGCAGGTCCACCAACATCCACGAGCTGTCCCGCACCCCGCTGCGGGTGCTGGTCACCAGCGCGATGTGGATCGACGGCGGCCGCTGGCTGCCGTACGCCTTCCTGTACACGGTCTTCCACGCCCCGGCCGAGCGCTGGCTCGGCACCGCCCGCTGGCTCGTGGTGTGCGCGGCGGCCCATGTGCTCGCGTCCCTGGTCAGCGAGGGGCTGCTGCTGAAGGCGATCCGGGACGGCATCGCGCCCCACGCGGCGGTCAACACCCTTGACATCGGCGTCAGTTACGCCCTGGCCGGCGTCGTCGGCGTGCTCACCTACCGCATCGCGGCCCCCTGGCGCTACGCCTACCTCGCCGTCGCCGCCCTCGTCTTCGCGCTGCCCCTGACCGAGACGCCCACTTTCACCGACACCGGACATTTCCTCGCGCTGCTGATCGGTCTGGCCTGCTATCCGCTGACCAGAGGCCGCGGAAAAGCATGGAATCCGAAGGAGACACTGACCGCGCTCAGGGGTTAGGTTCCCGGCCATGAGCAGCTCGGCGAGCAGGGTCGTGAACGGTGGCATCTCCTTCTGGTACGCGGACGGCGGCCTCCCGCCGGTACGCGAACCGCTGCCCGGCGACGCCGCGGCGGACGTCGTCATCGTCGGCGGCGGGTACACCGGCCTGTGGACCGCGTACTACCTGAAGAAGGCCGCGCCCTTCCTGCGGATCACCGTCCTGGAGCAGAAGTTCTGCGGATACGGCGCCTCCGGCCGCAACGGCGGCTGGCTGTACAACGGCGTCGCGGGCCGCGACCGCTACGCCAGGCTGCACGGCCGGGAGGCCGCGGTCCGCCTCCAGCAGGCGATGAACGACACCGTGGACGAGGTGATCGCGGTCGCCGGGGCCGAGGGCATCGACGCCGACCTGCACAAGGGCGGCGTCCTGGAGGTGGCCACCACCCCCGCGCAGCTGGCCCGGCTGCGGGCGTTCCATGAGCACGAGCTGTCGTACGGCGAGAAGGACCGGGAGCTGTACGGCGCCCGGGAGACGGCCGAGCGCATCCGGGTCGCGGACGCCGTCGGCTCCGCCTGGACCCCGCACGGCGCCCGGCTGAACCCGGCGAAGCTGGTGAAGGGCCTGGCGGCGGCGGTCGAGGCACTGGGCGTGGTGATCCACGAGATGACCCCGGTGACCGAGATCCGCCCCAAGCACGCCGTCACCCCCTACGGCACCGTCCGCGCCCCCTACGTGCTGCGCTGCACCGAGGGCTTCACCGCCTCCCTCAAGGGCCAGAAGCGGACCTGGCTGCCGATGAACTCCTCGATGATCGCCACCGAGCCGCTGACCGAGGACCAGTGGGCGGCGATCGGCTGGGCGGGCCGGGAGACGCTGGGCGACATGGCGCACGCCTACATGTACGCGCAGCGCACCGCCGACGGCCGGATCGCGCTCGGCGGGCGCGGGGTGCCGTACCGCTTCGGCTCGCGCACGGACAACGACGGGCGCACCCAGCGGGCGACCGTCGAGGCGCTGCGGGACATCCTGGTGCGCTTCTTCCCCTCCCTGGCCGGCGTCGCCGTCACCCACGCCTGGTCCGGCGTGCTCGGGGTGCCGCGCGACTGGTGCGCCACCGTCACCCTCGACCGCGCCACCGGCCTCGGCTGGGCGGGCGGTTACGTCGGCTCCGGCGTCGCCACCACCAACCTCGCCGCCCGCACCCTGCGCGACCTCGTCCAGCAGGACTCCGGGCAGGGGGGCCGCACCGAACTCACCGAACTGCCCTGGGTCGGCCACAAGGTGCGCAAGTGGGAGCCCGAGCCGCTGCGCTGGCTCGGCGTCCACGGCATGTACGCGACGTACCACACGGCCGACCACCGCGAGCGCCGCCACCCGGCGAGCGAGTCCTCGCGGCTGGCCAGGGTGGCGGACCGGGTGGCCGGACGGCACTGAGGCGCCGGGCGTTGGCCCCCGGACGAAAGCGGGACGGGACCATGACAAAAACGCGACCTGGGGCGGCCAGTATGATCACCGCCGCACATCAACCAGATGAACGACCGGGTCCGCTTTGCCACGGCAACCGTGCGGCGGGCCTGTCTTTCTTCTACGGGGAGAGGTTCTCTTTTCATGCGTATACGGGTCGCCACCAGCGTTCCTGCCGTCGCCGCGATGGCCGCCTGCGCCCTGCTGCTCACCGGGTGCAACGACGATTCCGGCTCGGGCGCCGACTCCGCGTCCTCGCCCACGCCGGCCGCGTCGGCCCCGGCCGGGGGCTCCTCCCCGGCGGCGTCGCCCTCGCGGTCGGCCGCCCAGGGCGGGGGCGCGGCCGGCGGCACCGCCGTGCCGGTGAACAAGAAGATCGACGACGACGTGATGGGCGAGAAGGCCACCGTCGTCAAGTACATCAAGGACTTCCAGCCGTCGGCGGCCGCGAAGGCCAAGTTCTCGGCGCTGGCGGACGAGAAGGTCGTCCTGGTCGACGTCACGGTCACCGCGAGCTCGAAGTACTACGACAGCTTCGGCGCCACGTCCTTCTACCTCACCGGCATGCCCAACGGCATCGACCAGGCGAGCACCACCATCCTCGACGACGAGATCAAGGCGGCCGGCTACCCGCCGCTGAAGGACGCCGAGACCGGCAAGACCTCGACCGGCTGGGTCGTCTTCACGCCCACCAAGGACGCCGGCAAGCTCGTGCTGCGCTACAAGCGCCTGGCGGCCAAGGCGTCCGACGGGACGAACATCACCGCGAAGAACTTCGACGTCCCGCTCGACTGACAGCCGCGGAACGGGGCGCGTCCCCGTCTCAGCCCACCTGCTCCCGCACCGCGCTGCCGGCCGGGGCGCCGTGCTTGGGGGCGGGCGCGGTCACCATCAGGCCCGCGGTCAGGGCGGAGACGAGCATGATCGCGGCGGCCCAGGCGATGGCCACGGTGTAGCCGTGCACGACGCCCGCCGGGACCGTGCCGGGCCGGTGCGGGCGGGCGGCGATGTAGGCGGCGGCGCTGGTGGTGGCGATCGTGTTCAGCAGCGCCGTACCGATCGAACCGCCGACCTGCTGGGCCGTGTTGACGGTCGCGGAGGTGATCCCGGCGTCGCGCGGCGCGACCCCCGCCGTCGCCGTCGCGAACACCGGCATGAAGGTCAGCCCGAGACCGAGCCCCAGCAGGATCAGGGAGGGCAGGATCTCCCCCGGGTAGGAGGAGTGCGGGGTCAGCCGGGTGAGCAGCAGCAGCCCGACCGCCGCCAGCAGCATGCCGGGCACCAGCAGCCGCCGCGGCGGCACATGGGGCAGCAGCCGCGCGGAGATCTGCGTGGACCCGGCGACGATCGCGGCGGTCATCGGCAGGAAGGCCAGGCCCGTGCGGACCGGCGAGTAGCCGAGGACGACCTGGAGGTAGTAGGTCATGAACAGGAACACCCCGAACATGCCGACCACCGCGAACGTCATCGTCAGCAGGCAGCCCGCCCGGTCCCGGCTGCGCAGGATGCGCAGCGGCAGCAGCGGGCTCGGCGCCCGCGCCTGCCACCACACGAACGCCGTGAGCAGCAGCACCCCGGCCGCCAGCAGCGCGAGCACCAGCGGGTCCGACCAGCCGCGCGGCTGGGCCTCGGCGAAGCCGTAGACGATCGCGACCAGGCCCCCGCAGCCCAGCAGCACGCCGGGCACGTCGAGCCGGACGTCCCGGTGGCCCGGCCGGTCGTGCAGCAGCGTGAACGCGCCGAAGACCGCGAGCGCCGCGATGGGCACGTTGACGTACAGGCACCAGCGCCAGGTCAGGTACTCGGTGAGCACCCCGCCGACGATCAGCCCGATCGCCGAACCGCTGCCCGCGAGCGCGCTGTAGACGCCGAACGCCTTGCCGCGCTCGCGGGGGTCGGTGAACATCGTGGTCAGCAGGGACAGCGCGGAGGGCGCGAGCAGGGCGGCGAAGACCCCTTGCAGCGCGCGGGCGCCGAAGAGCATCCCGGAGCCGGTCGCGGCGCCGCCGAGCGCGGAGGCGAGCGCGAAGCCGGCCAGGCCGGTCACGAAGGTGCGTTTTCGCCCCACCAGGTCGGCGATCCGGCCGCCCAGCAGGAGCAGCCCGCCGAAGGCGAGGGTGTACGCGGTGATCACCCATTGCCGGTTGCCGTCGGACATGTGCAGGGCGCGCTGCGCGGAGGGGAGCGCGATGTTCACGATCGTGGCGTCCAGGACCACCATCAGCTGGGCCAGGGCGATGACGACCAGCCCCCACCAGCGGTGCGGATCCGTGCTCTCCGCGGCGGCCCGGGACTCACCCGTTCGGCCGATGCTCATCTGGCCAGAACACCATGGATCGGGAGGGGCCGCATCTGGGTGACTTCGCCCTGATTCTCAGGGTTTTCTCAGGGTTCCGGTCCGGCCTTTCCGACGGAGTTCCGGTACGGCCTTTCCGGCGGCGCGGCGATCTTCCGGCGCCCGAGTCGCGCTTTCGGCGATTGTCAGTGGCGGGGTGCAGCATGGGACCCATGGCGAGGGGAACGACCGGCGGGAGCCGGGTGGGACGGGGCGCACGGCGCCCGGAGCTGCGACTGCCGCCGCTGGTGCCGTGGGCCGGCGACGGACTGGAACCCGACGGGGACTACGACGGGCTGGAGTTCGCGGACGCGGACCTCAGGGAGCAGGACGCGGCGGGCGCCCGGTTCATGGACTGCGCGCTGCGCGGCTGCGCGATCGACGGCACCAAGCTGCGGCACGCCCGCGTGCTGGACACCGCGCTCACCGCTCCGCGCGGGGTCGGCACGGATCTGTCCGAGGCCACCCTGCGCGATGTCGAACTGACCGAGCCGCGTCTCGGCGGCACCCAGTTGCACGGCGCCGTGCTGGAGCGGGTCGTGGTGCGCGGCGGCAAGATCGACTATCTGAATCTGCGCATGGCCCGGCTGCGGGACGTGGTCTTCGAGTCCTGCGTCCTGGTCGAGCCGGACTTCGGCAGCGCGCGCCTGGAGCGGGTGGAGTTCGTGGACTGCGCACTGAAGGGGGCGGACTTCACCGGGGCCACGCTGAAGGACGTCGATCTGCGCGGCGCCGCCCCGCTGGAGATCGCCCGGGGCCTCGACCGGCTGTCCGGCGCGGTGATCGGCACCGGCCAGCTGCTCGACCTGGCACCGGCGCTGGCGGCCGCGCTCGGGATACGCGTGGAGTAGCGGAACAGCGGAACAGGGGGCGCGGGCGGGAGCGGGCGGGGCCCTTACGCGACGCGGGGGAAGCGGGCCTGGAGGGTCCAGATCGCCGGGTTCTCGCCCAGGTCCTCGTGCAGGTCGACGAGGTCGGCGACCAGGTCCTGGAGGAAGTCCCGTGCCTCGCGGCGCAGTTCGGCGTGCGCGAAGGAGAGCGGGGCCTCGTCCAGCGGCTGCCAGTCGGCCGTGATGTCGACCCAGCCGAAGCGGCGCTCGAACAGCATCCGGTCGCTGGACTCGGTGAAGTCCAGCTCCGCCCGCTGCGGCCGGGCGGCGCGGGAACCCATCGGATCCCGGTCCAGCCGCTCCACGATGTCGCACAGCGCCCACGCGAAGTCCAGTACCGGCACCCATCCCCAGGCTGTGGACAGCTCCCGGTCCGACGCGGTGTCCGCGAGGTACACGTCCCCGCAGAACAGATCGTGCCGCAGCGCGCGGACGTCCGCGCGGCGGTAGTCGGTCTGCGGGGGGTCCGGGAACCGGTTGGAGAGGGCGTAGCCGATATCGAGCACGGACCGATGGTGTCACGGTGGCGCGGGGACGCCGGGGCCGGTGCCGGTCCGCGGGCGCCGCCCTTCCTGTGAGCGGGCTGTGTCCGGGCGCTGTTTCCGCAGGCGGACGGCTTTCCCGGCGTGATCGACCCGCCCCAGGAGACATCTCCCCCCGGTGATCCGCTTCCGCCTAAGATCGCTGACATGTCCAGATCCGTACGCCTGGTACCGGCCGCCTCGGTCGCGTTGGCGCTCGTTCTCGCCGGCACCGGGTGCGGGGGCGGGGTGCGCGGCACGCCGGGGGGCCCGGGCGTGCGGGACCCGTACTTCCCGAAGGCGGGCAACGGCGGGTACGACGTCGGCCACTACGCCCTCACCCTGGACTACACCCCGGCCACCCACCGCCTCGTCGGTACGGCCGTCATCACGGCGCGCGCCACCAAGAACCTGTCCGCGTTCGACCTCGACCTCGCCGGGCTGCACGTGGACTCGGTCGACGTCGACGGCAAGGACGCCCGCTACAACCGGGCCGGGCAGGAACTCACCGTCCGCCCGCACGACGATCTGCGCGGGGGCCGCGCCTTCCGTACGACCGTCCGCTACTCCGGCGTCCCCGGCACCCTCACCGACCCCGACGGCTCCGAAGAGGGCTGGCTGCGCACGGCGGACGGCGCGCTCGGGCTCGGCGAGCCGGTCGGGTCCATGGCGTGGTTCCCCGGCAACGACCACCCGTCCGACAAGGCCACCTACGACATCACCGTCACCGTCCCGCAGGGCCTCCAGGCGGTGTCCAACGGCGAGTTGGCGGACCAGTCCACCCGCGCGGGGCGCACCTCCTACCACTGGCACACCGCCCAGCCCATGGCCAGCTACGTCGCCACCGTCGCGATCGGCCACTTCGACATCACCCGGTCCAAGGGGCCCGGCGGGCTGCCCGTGCTCACCGCGGTCGACCCGACGCAGGCCGGGTCGAGCGCGGCGGTCCTCGCGAAGCTCCCCGAGGTCGTCAAGTGGGAGGAAAACACGTTCGGGCCGTACCCCTTCTCCTCCGTCGGCGCCATCGTCGACCGGCCGGACGACGCGGGGTACGCGCTGGAGACCCAGAACCGGCCGGTCTTCCCCGGCGCCCCCGAGCTGACCACCCTCGTCCACGAGCTCGCCCACCAGTGGTACGGCGACTGCGTCACGCCCAAGTCCTGGCGGGACATGTGGCTCAACGAGGGGTTCGCCACGTACGCGCAGTGGCTGTGGGACGAGGACCACGGCGGGGACTCGGCCGAGAAGACCTTCCAGTACTACTACGACGAGCACGACAGCGCCCTGTGGGCCTTCCCGCCCGCGACCCCCTCCGGCGCGGCCCACATCTCCGCCTCGCCGGTCTACGAGCGCGGCGCGATGGTCCTCCACAAGATCCGGCAGAAGGTCGGCGACAAGGCGTTCTTCGCCCTCCTGCGCGCCTGGCCGGCCTCGCACCGGTACGGCAACGCGAGCACCGCGGACTTCACGGCGTGGGTCGAACACCGCTTCCCGGACCAGGACTTCGGGGAGATCTGGAAGGACTGGCTCTACGGAGAGGGCAAACCGGCACATCCGTGAGGTGCGGCGGGCGCGGGTGCGTGGTCCGTGCCCGTGCGGGGTCTCCGCCCCTCCCCGGGCCCTCGGCCGAGGAGGAGCGGATACGGCGGTCCGTCAGACGTTCACGCCGAAGTCCTGGGCGATGCCGACCAGGCCGGAGGCGTAGCCCTGGCCCACCGCGCGGAACTTCCACTCCGCGCCGTTGCGGTACAGCTCGCCGAAGACCATGGCGGTCTCGGTGGCGGCGTCCTCGGACAGGTCGTAGCGGGCGATCTCCGCGCCGCCGGCCTGGTTGACGATGCGGATGTAGGCGTTGCGTACCTGGCCGAAGTTCTGGCCGCGGTTCTCCGCGTCGTAGATGGAGACCGGGAAGACGATCTTGTCGATGTCGGCCGGGAGGCCGGCCAGGTTGACGTTGATCGACTCGTCGTCGCCCGCGCCCTCGCCCGTGCGGTTGTCACCGGTGTGCACGATGGTGCTGTCCGGGGTCTGCTTGTTGTTGAAGAAGACGAAGTGGGCGTCCGAGTAGACCTTGCCCTCCGCGTTGACCGCGATGGCGGAGGCGTCCAGGTCGAAGTCCGTGCCCGTGGTGGTGCGGACGTCCCAGCCGAGGCCCACGGTGACGGCCGTCAGGCCCGGAGCCTCCTTGGAGAGCGAGACGTTGCCACCCTTGGACAGGCTTACAGCCATGTTGGGAGTCCCTTCCTAGTTTTCCTGTGCGTGCCGACGAAGCTACCGTCACCCGGGACAACGTCGAGGGGGGTGCCCATGGTTCCGCACCCCTTTACCTTTTTTACCCGCTCTTCCCCGCCCGGCCGGCCGCGCGGTTCGGGAAATCCGGGTGACGTGGACGGCCCCGGACCGGGAACATGGAGGGCATGTCCGGTCCTCACGTCATCCGCGGCTCCGTCTCGCTCCCCGAGGCCGAGCTGATGTGGCGTTTCTCCAGGTCGTCCGGCCCGGGCGGCCAGCATGTCAACACCAGCGACTCCCAGGTGGAGCTGCGCTTCGACCTCGCCGCCACCGACGCGCTGCCGCCGGTGTGGAAGGAGCGAGCGCTGGAGCGGCTGGCCGCCCGGCTCGTCGACGGCGTGGTGACCGTGCGGGCGTCCGAGCACCGCTCCCAGTGGCGCAACCGCGAGACCGCCGCCGTACGCCTCGCGGCCCTCCTCGCGGAGGCCAGCGCGCCCCCGCCCAAGCCGCGCAGGCCCACCCGGATTCCGCGCGGCATCAACGAGCGCCGGCTGCGGGAGAAGAAGCAGCGCGCCGATACCAAGCGGGGCCGTTCGGGGCGCGACTGGGGGTAGCGGCCGCGCCGGTGCGGCCTCAGGCGGCCGCGTCCCCCAGCGCCAGCACCCCCACCGTCTGGTCCCCGCTCGTCTCCCCGGTCTTTTGAAAGCCCAGCCGGAGATAGAACTCCTCGGGACCGTCCGCCCCCGGGTGCCAGGTGACGTACAGTTCGGAGCCGCCCCGGCGCCGGATCTCCGCGGCCACCGAGGCGACCGCGAAACGCCCGTGGCCGCGGCCCTGCTCGTCCGCCGCGATGTTCAGCCGCCACAGCCCCGACCGGCGGACGCTTCCGTCGCCGTACCAGTCGATGTCGAGGAAGGCCATCAGGAACCCGACCGGCCGCGCGCCGTCGAGGATCAGCCGCGGCCAGGCCACACCCGGGGGGTGCGCGTACGCCTCGGCGAGGGAGCGTTCCACCGGCTCGACCGCGTGTTCCTGGCCGGGCCGGACGCGAATGCCGATCGCCGCCTCGAAATTGCGGGGCGTGATCTCTTCCAGGTGCCGTGTCATCCGCGCACCTTAGGCGGCGAATTCACCGCGCCACCAAGGAAATAAAAGGGAGGCTCAGCCCAACTGCCGGTAACGGCCCCGGAAATACGCCAGCGGGCCGCCCTCCGCGCTCGGCACCCGGGCCGTGAGCACCCGTCCGACGACCAGGGTGTGATCGCCCGCCGGCACCCGCTGCTCCGTGCGGCACTCCAGCGTCGCGAGCGCGCCGCCGACCAGCGGGGCGTGCGTGACCTCGCCGCGGGTGTACGCGATGTCCTCGAACAGGAGCCGGTCGCTGATGCGGCCCTTCATGGCGAAGCGGCCCGCGATGTGCCGCTGGCTCTCGGCGAGCACCGACACCGCCCACAGCGGCTGTTCGGCGAGCAGGTCGTCCATGCGCGAGCCCTCGCGCAGGCTGACCAGCACCAGCGGCGGATCGAGGGAGACCGACAGGAAGGCCGTGGCCGTCATGCCGACGTCCTCCACGCCCGGGGCGTCCGGATCGTCGGGGTCGAGCGGCGGTTCCTGCGCGGTGACCAGGACCACGCCCGCGGTCAGCCGGGACATCGCGGCCCGGAACTCGTCGTTGCTCACCCCCTCAGCATGCCCGGAAGCGGCGAGGGCGGTGGGGGAAGGCGTCTTCAGCACGCCGGAAACGCTAGTCTGCGCTCTACTCCCGTCGCATCGGGCCTCCGCCCGAGCCGGGACCTAGGACCAGCGGCGGAGGGAAACCGGAAAGCAGGCATTCGGTGAACGCTTGGAAAACGCCGAAACTCCGCCCAATTGTTCACGTTTTGCTGTGACTTGAGTCACAAGGGGCAGGAATTGTTGACCCTGTGTACCGGGTGAGCAGCGCGCTGTGATTCAGTGGCGGTGAAACTGCTGGAGCAACCACGAGGCGCCGAAGACGACGACCCTTGATTCGCTGCGAGGTCTCGGGGGGAGGGCGAGCATGGAGACCGAGTCGGAGCCGTATGTCCGTCTTGCGTCCCTGCGGCAGCTGCACCAGGTCATGGCGGACATGAACACGGCGCGCAGCCTGGCGGACACCCTGCAGACCGTCGCCGACGGCGTGGTCAACGCCCTCGGGTACGAGATGGCGGGCGTGAACCTCGTACGGCCCGACGGCGATCTCGTCGTCGCCGCCTTCTCCGGCAACTCCGCCGCCGAGGCCCTGATCACCGGCCGGGTGGGCTCCCGCGAGGCATGGGACCGGCGGCTGGGCATGGGGGAGCGCTGGGGGGACCTCGTCTTCATACCGCACACCGAGGGCTGGGTGCTGGACGACGACGATGTGCCCCAGTGGTTCACGGACGGTCCCGCGCCCCGCTTCGAGGACGAGTGGCACCCCTCCGACCGCCTCTTCGCCCCCATGTACACACCGGGCGCCCCGGGCGGCTCCTGCGGTGAGCTGCTCGGCGTCATATCCGTCGACCGCCCGCGCAACGGCCGGCTGCCCGGCGCCTGGGGCCGCGAGGCCCTCCAGATGTACGCCTTCCAGGCCGCCATCGCGATCAGCAACGCCCGGCTGCGCTCGAACATGCAGCGCGCCCTGGTCCGGCTGGAGCGCGAGCAGCAGGCGCTGCGGGCCAGCGAGGAGAGCTTCCGGCAGGCGTTCGAGTACGCGCCGTCCGGCATGGCCATCGCCGAGATGGGCGGCGAGCAGCACGGCCGCATCCTGCGCACCAACGACGCCCTGTGCCGGCTGCTCGGCCGTCCGGCCTCCGCGATGCGCCGCTACGCCTTCTCCGACCTCGTGCACCCCGAGGACATCGGAACCCTGCTGCGCACCTCGGCGGAGGGCGGGCGCGCCGAGCTGCGCCTCGGCCGCCGCGACGGCAGCTATGTCTGGGTGTCGCTGCGCAACAGCGTCGTCGCGGACGCCGCCGACGGGCCCCGCTTCCTGCTCACCCACGTCGAGGACATCGAGGAGCGCAAGCGCCGCGAGCTTCAGCTCGCCCACCGCGCCTCGCACGACTCGCTGACCGGCCTGCCGAACTCCGCCGAGCTGCGCTCACGGCTCGCCGCCCGGCTCTGCCGCCGCCCGGCGCACGCCCTGGAGTCGCTGGACGCGGCCTACGGCCACCACCCCGCCTTCGACGGCCCCGGCGGGCACGGCTTCGACTTCGCGCCGGGCACGGAGTCGTACGACGGCTACGACCACCATGTGCACACCGTCGCCCCCGAGGGCGAGCAGGACGACGGCACCAAGGGGCTCGCGGTGCTCTTCTGCGACCTGGACGGCTTCAAGTCGATCAACGACCGGTTCGGGCACAACGCGGGCGACGCCGTGCTGATCGAGGTCGCCCGGCGGCTGTCCCAGGGGGTGCGCGACGGTGACACGGTGGCCCGGCTCGGCGGCGACGAGTTCGTGATCCTCGCCGACGGGCTCGGCCGCGCGGACGCCCAGGACCTCGCGGTCCGGCTGCGCAACGAGATCATCCAGCCGATCCGGGCCGAGGGCCGGGCGGTCCGGGTGGGGGCGAGCTTCGGCATCGGATGGGCACACTGCGGGACGACGGCCGACGAAGTGCTGAAGTCCGCCGACGAGCGGATGTACGTAGAGAAACGATCTCGTCCCAAACAACATCGCCGCGCGGGATGAGTCCCAGGTCAGCGAGTTGATGCGGTCTGCGTCACCTGTTTGGCCTAAGCGGAACGGGTAGGCTCGCCTTTCCAGCCATGACCGTATCCGTCCGCACCTGTTGAGGAGTACCTAGGGATGACGCCCGGCGACAACGGCGCGAGCACGCCCGAGGAAGACGACCCGTTCGGCTATCTGTACGCGGACGGCCAGGCCAGGGGAGCGCAGCCGCCGTCCGGCGGGTACGGCTACCCGAACTCGGTGAGCAGGGTGCGCGCGGTCGGCGAGCGTCAGTACGGCCAGCAGCAGGCGCCCTACGCCCCGCAGCAGGGTGCCTACGGGCAGCCGAACGCGCACTACCAGGCGCCGGAGACGCTCCCCGGCGGCGCCCCGCCCGCAGGCCACGCCCCCGCGCCCGGCCCCGGCCGCCGCGGCCCCAACACCAAGGGCCTGCTGATCGGCGCGATCGCGGTGGTCGCCGCGGTGGTCATCGGCATCGGCGTCGCCATGCTCAACGGCAACTCCGACGACAAGTCCGACCACCAGGCCGGCACCACCCCGACCCACTCCCAGTCCACGGACCCGACCCCGACGAGCAGCGGCTCGACGGGCGGCGCCCTGCCGAAGGCCGATGCCGTGGACGGCTCGGTGCAGCTGTCGGGCGGCGCGGCGCCGGCCACGGACGTCAAGGGCTCGCGGGCCGCGGGCGGCAAGTACGTGGGCGGCCTGAACCAGGTCGGCGCCTCCGCCACCTGGAGCGTGGACATCCCCTCGGACGGCGACTACACCCTCTTCACCGGGTACAGCGCGGCCGGCGACGACCAGTCGATGACGGTCACCATCAATGGCAAGGCGTACGGCAGCAAGCTCGGGCTGAAGAACTGGCGGCACGCCGCCGACAACGACTTCGCCCAGGGCTGGACCCGCTCCTACGTGTGGCCCGCGCTCAAGAAGGGCAACAACACCATCTCGATCTCCTGCCAGCCGGGCGACAAGTGCAACGTCCTGCTGGACCAGCTGTGGATCAAGGCGGGCCGGGTCACCAGCTGAGCCGTCCGCGAGGAAACGGTGCCACCGGTCGTCGGACGGCCGGTGGCATTCCGCTGTCCGGGCCCGTCGCCCGGGGCGCCGGAGCACCGCGCGTCACGCCACGCCGGCCTGGCCCGTGACCGTGACCCGGCCCAGCAGCTCCTCGTACGTCCGCCGGTCGAACTCGCCCGCCGCGGGTGCCCGGACGGTGGCGGCCGACAGGGCGATGGCGTGGGCGAGGCGGGTCGGCCAGGGGAGGCGGGTCACCAGGCCGGACAGGAGCGCGGCGACCGCCGAGTCGCCCGCGCCGGTCGGGTTGCCGTGCACCCGGCCCGGCGGGGTGGCGCGCCAGCGGCCCTCGGGGGTCGTGGCCAGGAGGCCGTTCGGGCCCAGGGAGGCGATGACCGTGCGGGCGCCGCGGCGGCGGGCGTCCTCGGTGGCGCGCAAGGGGTCGTGGGAGCCGGTGAGCTCGGCCAGTTCGTCGGCGTTCGGCTTGATGAGGTCGGGGCGCGCCGCCACCCCGCGGCGCAGCGGCTCGCCGCTGGTGTCCAGCAGAACCGGTACGCCCAGGGAGCGCGCGGTGCGTATCAGGCCCGCGTACGCCCCCACCGGAACCCCCGGCGGCAGGCTGCCGCACAGGGCCACCGCCGAGGCGCCGGAGAGCAGCTCCGCGTAGCGGTCCAGGAACGCGGCCCACTCCGCGGGCGCGATCTGCGGGCCCGGCTCGTTCAACTGCGTCGTGTCGCCGGAGAGTTCGTCCACGACCGCGATCGTGCGCCGGGTCGCCCCCGCCACCGGCACCAGCGCGTCCGCCGGCCCCCCGGTCCCGGCGAGCCCGTCCCGCACCGCCCGGCCCGTGGAACCGCCCGCGAACCCGGTGACCGTCACCTCGTGCCCGAGCGCGGCGAGCACCCGGGCCACGTTCACGCCCTTGCCGCCCGGCCGCTCGATGACCTCCGAGATCCGGTGCGAGGCGTGCGGACGCAGTGACCGCACCCGATAGGTGATGTCGAGAGCGGTGTTCAGTGTGACCGTGAGGATCACCCGGGCTGCCTCCCTCGAAGCCGTCGTTCCGGGGCCCCGATCATGCCAAAGACACGGGGGCCGACCCAGATGCGGGTCGGCCCCCGTCGCGGGGAAAAGCCGGGCGTATCAGCCCAGTTGCGGAGCGACCACCCACGCACCGCGCCGCATGACGCCCTTCACGTCGAAGTCCGCGTCCAGCAGCACCAGGTCCGCGTCCTTGCCGGGCTCCAGCGAGCCGACCCGCTCGGAGAGGCCCAGCAGCCGGGCCGGGTTGGCGGACAGCGCCTTGACCGCGTCCTCGACCGGCAGCCGGTCCACGGTCACCGCCCGCTTGAACGCGCGGTCCAGCGTCAGCGTGGAGCCCGCGATCGAACCGCCCTCCACCAGCCGGGCCACCCCCTCGCTGACCTCCACCTCCAGCGGGCCCAGCATGTAGCGGCCGTCGCCGGACCCGGCCGCGTCCATCGCGTCGGTGATGAACGCCACCCGGTCCGGGCCCGCGTGATGGAACGCCAGCTCCAGGGCGGCCGGGTGCAGATGCGTGCCGTCGTTGATCAGCTCGACCGTCACCCGCTCGTCCTCCAGGAGGGCGGCGACCGGGCCCGGGGTGCGGTGGCCGAGGGCGGGCATCGCGTTGAACAGGTGCGTGGCGACCGTGGCGCCCGCCTCGATGGCGTCCACCGTCTGCTCGTACGTCGCGTCCGTGTGCCCGATCGCCGCGATCACCCCGTGCTCGGCGAGCAGCCGTACCGAGTCGATGCCGCCCGGCAGTTCGGCGGCGAGGGTGAGCATCCGGGCCTGCCCGCGCGCCGCGTCGATCAGCTTGCGCACCTCGGCCGGCTCCGGGTCGCGCAGCAGCGCCTCGGAGTGGGCGCCCTTGCGGCACGGCGAGATGAACGGCCCCTCGAAGTGGATGCCCGCGATGTCGCCCTGCTCGGCCAGCTCGCTGAGCAGCCCGGCCTGGCGGACCAGCAGGTCCATCTCGTCGGTCACGGTGGAGGCGACCAGGGTGGTGGTGCCGTGCGCGCGGTGGGTGCGGATCGCGGTGAGGATCTGCTCGGCGGTGCCGGAGAAGGAGGCACCGCCGCCGCCGTGGTTGTGGAGGTCGACGAAGCCGGGGACCAGCCAGTGGCCGGACACGTCGAGGACCGGGGCGCCGGCCGGGGGCGTGCCGGTGATCCGCTCGCCGTCGACGGCCACGGTGCCGTTCTTCACCGTGCCCGTGGGAAGCACCACGTTCGCGCCGGAGAGCACCCGCGGGTTCGTCGCGGCTCCTCTTGGACTGGCCATCAGGTGTCTACCTCCGGAGTAGGAGTGGTCGTCAGCAGATCCCGCGCGAGCAGGCCCGCGCCCAGGCAGCCGGCGGTGTCGCCGAGGGCGGCGGGGACGATGGACGGCAGTTTCTGGAAGGTGACCCGGCGCCGGACGGCGTCCCGCAGCGGCTGGAACAACACTTCCCCCGCCTCGGCGAGACCGCCACCGATGATCAGCGTGCGCGGGTCCAGCAGGGTGAGCGCGGTGACCAGGCCGTCGGCGAGCGCGTCCACCGCCTCCTGCCAGACCTTTTGGGCGTCCGGGTCGCCCGCCGCGACGGCCCGCGCGCAGTCGGCCGCGTCCGCGTCCGGGCCGCCGCCGGCCGCCGCCCATGCCTCGCTGACGGCGGCCGCGGAGGCGTACCGCTCCAGGCAGCCGCGCTGTCCGCAGGGGCAGAGGGTGCCCCCGGGCCGTACGACGACATGGCCGATCTCGCCCGCGAAGCCGTGCGCCCCGGACTCCACCCGGCCGTCGATCCCGATCGCGCCCGCGATGCCGGTGCCGAGCGGCACGAAGAGAAAGCGGTCGGCGCCCCGGCCCGCGCCGATCCGGCCCTCGGCGAGCCCGCCGGTGCGCACGTCGTGGCCGAGCGCGACGGGCACCCCGAGCCGCTGCGCGAGCAGCTCGCGCAGCGGTACGTCCTTCCAGCCGAGGTTGGCGGCGTAGACGGCGGTGCCGTGCTCCTCGTCGACGATGCCGGGCACCGCTATGCCGGCGGCGGCCGGCGGGCCGTGGTGCTCGGTGCCGTACGCGTACAGCTCGGCGGCGAAGTCGAGGATGCCCGCGACCACCGCGTCGGGGCCGCGTTCGCGGCCGGTGGCGCGGCGGGCGCGGTGCAGGAGGGCGCCGTCGTCCCCGACGAGGGCGGCCTTCATCCCGGTACCGCCCACGTCCAGGGCGATGACATGTCTCACGGGGACAGTGTGGCCCGCTGACCCACGAGAGGTCTAGTCCACTCGCGTGGTGTAGACCTTAGGCGTTCATCTGATTTTTGTTCGGACAGCGGGGTTGGGGTTTTGACGGTGCGTCGGCGTACAGCAGGAATGATCGCGACGGTGTCCGCCATGGGCATGACCGCGTTCCTCGGCGGCTGCGGGAGCACGGGCTCCTCCGATGTGACCCTCAGACTCGTGGCCGCGGACTACGGCGACTCGGCGGGGAACAGCTCGCAGAAGTACTGGGACTCGCTGGTCAAGGAGTACGAGAAGACGCACCCGGGCGTGAAGGTCCAGGTCAGCGTGTACTCCTGGAACGACGTCGACCGCAAGGTCAAGGAGATGGTCGACGCCGGGCACGCGCCGGACCTGGCGCAGATCGGCGCGTACGCGGACTACGCGGCGGCCGGGAAGCTCTACGCGGCCTCCGACCTGCTCTCCATCCGCACCCAGGCGGACTTCCTCTCCCAGCTGTCCGACGCCGGCCAGTGGAGCCATACGCAGTACGGCATACCCTTCGCCGCGTCCACGCGGGTGCTCTTCTACAACAAGACGCTCTTCGCGAGCGCCGGGATCACCACCCCGCCCACCAGCTGGGACGATCTGGCCACGGACGCCAAGGCGCTCAAGGCGAAGGGCGTGAAGTACCCCTTCGCGCTGCCGCTGGGCCCCGAGGAGGCACAGGCCGAGACGATGCAGTGGCTGCTCAGCGGCGGCGACGGCGGTTCCGGCGGCACCGGCTTCACCGACGACATCGGCACCTACACCATCGACTCCGAACAGAACGTGCGGACCTTCTCCTGGCTCAAGGACGACCTGGTCGCCAAGGGGCTGACCGGGCCGGTGGCGCCGGGCAGGCTGAACCGGGCGCAGGCGTTCGCGGCGTTCGCCGACGGGCAGGTCGGCATGGTCGACGGGCACCCCACGCTGATCCAGCAGGCCGAGGCGAAGGGCGTGCGCTTCGGCATGGTGCCGACGCCGAGCCGGACCGGGCGGGCGCGGTCCTCGATGGGCGTGTCCGACTGGATGATGGCGTTCAAGCAGAACGGCCACGCCGACCAGATCGGCGACTTCCTGAACTACGTGTACAGCGAGAAGAACGTCCTCGACTTCTCCCGCGCCTACGGGCTCCTCCCGGTCACCAGCTCCGCCTCCAACGCCATGAGCGCCTCGGACGCGGCGCCCGACAAGGCCCTGCACCCCTTCCTGGACCAGCTGGCCACCAGCGAGCTGTATCCGGTGGGCAAGACCTCCTGGGCGCGGGTCAGCGCGGCCGTGAAGCAGAACATCGGCCAGGCCGTCGCGCCCGGCGGCGACCCGGCGGGCGTCCTCACCCGCCTCCAGGCCACGGCCACGGCGGCGGACAGCGCGGCCAGCGCCGACTGAGCGCTACGGTTTCCCCATGGAACTGGGTGAGCGCGAGCAGGAGATCCTCGCACTGGAACGCCGGTCCTTCCCCGGGCCCGGCGCGAAGGAACGCGCCATCCGCGAGGACCTCCACCTCTCCCCGGTCCGCTACTACCAGCTCCTGAACGCCCTCCTCGACGACGAACGCGCCCTCTCCCACGACCCGCTCACGGTGAACCGCCTGCGCAGGATCAGGGAGACACGGCGCTCGGAGCGCTGAGGAGAAGCGGCGCCCGGGAGGAGTCCCAGGCGTGAGAGCGGCCCCCGCTGGATAGTGTCGGTACATGCATCCTCTGCCGACCCCCGCCACCCAGGCCGGCCGGGACGGACTCGCCGCGCTGCTGGAGAACCCGACCGCCGCGGTGATCGGCCTGGACTTCGACGGCACCCTCGCCCCCATCGTCGACGACCCCGAGCAGGCCCGGGCCCATCCCGCCGCCGTCGCCGCGCTCACCGCCCTCGCGCCCAGGGTCGCCCATGTCGCCGTGATCACCGGCCGGCCCGCCGGCGTCGCGGTCCGCTACGGCGGCTTCGCCGGTGTCCCCGGCCTCGACCACCTCACCGTCCTCGGCCACTACGGCGCCGAACGCTGGGACGCCACCACCGGCACCGTCACCGCCCCCGCCCCGCACCCCGGCGTCGCCGCCGTGCGCGCCGAACTGCCGGGCCTGCTGGACCGGGTCGGCGCCTGGCGGGGCACCTGGATCGAGGAGAAGGGCCGCGCCGTCGCCGTGCACACGCGCCGCGCGCAGGACCCGCAGGCGGCGTACGAGGCGCTGCGCGCGCCCCTCACCGACCTCGCCACCCGGCACGGACTGATCGTCGAACCCGGCCGGATGGTCCTCGAACTGCGCCCGCCCGGCATGGACAAGGGCGTCGCCCTCGGCGCGTACCTCCGCGAGACCGGCGCCGGCTCCGTCCTCTACGCCGGCGACGACCTCGGCGACCTCCCCGCCTACGCCGCCGTCGACAAACTCCGCGCCGAGGGCACCCCGGGGCTCCTCGTGTGCAGCGGCAGCACGGAGGTCACCGAACTGGCCGAGCGGGCCGACCTGGTGGTCGACGGCCCCGAGGGCGTCGTGGGCCTCCTCACCGCACTGGCGGCTCAGCTGGTCTGATCGTCCAGGGCGTGCAGCTGGTCCAGGAACCACCGGGCCGGCGGCAGCGCCGTGGCCGCCGCGGCCAGCCGCTTCGAACGCCCGGCCCGCTCCTCGGCCGGCATGGTCAGCGCCGTGTGCAGCGCCTCGGCCGTGCCCGTGATGTCGTACGGGTTGACCGTGAGCGCGTCCTCGCCCAGCTCCTCGTGCGCCCCCGCCTCCCGCGAGAGCACCAGCGCGCAGCCCTCGTCGGAGACGACCGGCACCTCCTTGGCGACCAGGTTCATGCCGTCCCGGATCGGGTTGACCAGCGCCACGTCGGCCAGCCGGTACGCGGCGAGCGAGCGGGCGAAGTCGTCCTTCACATGCAGCACCACCGGAATCCAACCCGGCGTCCCGTACGTCGAGTTGATCTCCTCGGCGACCCGGCGCACCTCGGCGGTGTAGTCCCGGTACACGGCGAGGTCCTGCCGGGAGGGGTACGCGAACGCGACGTGCACGACCTTCTCCCGCCACTCGGGGCGCTCGTCCAGCAGGTGCCGGTACGCCAGCAGCCCGCGCACGATGTTCTTGGACAGCTCGGTGCGGTCCACCCGGACGATGGTCCGGCGGCCCTCGCCGATCTCCGCGCGCAGCGCCGCCATCCGCTCGTCCACGTCCGGCCGGTGGGACCGCTCGCGCAGGAAGTCGGCGTCCGCGCCCAGGCCGTGCACCCCGATCCGCGTACCGGCGGGGATGCCGGGCCCCAGCACCGCGTGGCAGCACGCGGTGAACGCGTCCGCCCAGCGCCGGGTGAGGAACGCCGCCCGGTCCGCGCCGAGGATGCCGGTCAGCAGCTGGGCCGCGATGTCGTCCGGCAGCAGCCGGAAGTACTCCGCCGGCGCCCACGGCGTGTGCGAGAAGTGGCCGATGCGCAGATCGGGCCGCAGCCTGCGGAGCATCCGCGGGGCGAGCGCCAGGTGGTAGTCCTGGATCAGCACCGCCGCGCCCTCGCCCGCCTCCTCGGCCAGCGCCTCGGCGAACGCCCGGTTGTACGCCTCGTACGCCCCCCACCGCCGCCGGAACTCCGCGTCGAAGACGGGCTCCAGCGGGGTCTGGTACAGCATGTGGTGCACGAACCAGAGCACCGAGTTGGCGATCCCGTTGTACGCGTCGGCGAAGACCTCCGGGTCGATGTCCAGCATCCGCACCCGCTGACCGCCGGTGTCCGCCTCGGGCAGCAGCCCGCCCTCGGCGCGGCGCACGGCCTCGCGGTCGCCGTCGCCCAGCGCGGCGCACACCCAGACCGCGTTCGTCTCCGGGCCGATCGCCGACAGGCCCGAGACCAGCCCGCCGCCGCCCCGCCTGGCGCGCAGCGAGCCGTCCTCGCCCGTCTCGTACGAAACCGGGCCGCGATTGGACGCGACCAGCACGTCAGCACCATGCGTGGAAGCCATGGTCCAGAACCTAGCCCGGCTCCCGAACACTCAAACCCGCGGACCGGCCCAAAACCCGGCCGCACCGGGCCGCACCTGCGCTTTCACGCCACCCGGCGCCGGGCGTACTCCGCGATCTCGGTCATCGGCGGCCGCTCCTCGGTGTCCACCCGGTACGTCCGCGGCTCGAAGCCGGAGACACCCCGCTCGAACTGGGTGAGCGCGGGGCGCACGAGATGGCCGCGGGCCAGCCGCAGCTGGGCCGTGCGGTAGATGGCCGCCGCCATCCGGCCGAGCGCCTGCCCGTCCTGGTGCCGGTGCTTGCGCACCCCCACGTCCACCTGGGCCAGCGCGTCCAGGCCCACCAGGTGCAGCGCGTCCACCAGCATGCCGAGCTCCACCCCGTACCCGACCGGGAACGGCAGCTGTTCGAGCAGCGAGCGCCGGGCCGCGTACTCCCCGCCCAGCGGCTGCACGAAGCCCGCCAGCCGGGGCCAGTGCATGTTCAGCAGCGGACGCGCCATCAGCTCGGTGACCCGGCCGCCCTGCCCCGCCGTACCGGCGAGCGGCCGGTCGTACATCGCCTTGACCAGCTGGACGTCCGGCTCGGTGAGCAGCGGTCCGACGATGCCGAGGACGAAGTCGGAGGAGAACTCCCGCAGGTCCGCGTCGATGAAGCAGATGATGTCCCCGGTGGCGACGAGCAGCGAGCGCCACAGCACCTCGCCCTTGCCCGGCACCGCGGGTATCCGGGGCAGGATCGCGTCCCGGTGCACCACCCGCGCGCCCGCCGCGGCGGCGACCTCGGAGGTGCGGTCGGTGGAGCCGGAGTCGATCACGAGGACCTCGTCGACGAGCGGCACCCGCTCCATCAGATCGCGCCGGATCACCGCGACGATCTCGCCGACGGTCTCCTCCTCGTCGAGCGCGGGCAGCACCACGCTGATGGTCTGGCCGGTGCGCGCTTTCGCCGCCAGGACCTGGTGCGACGGCCGATCGCGCACGGACCAGGAACGGTTGCCCATCCAGCGCTCGACTTCTTCCAGCACGGTCCCCGGCTCCTCACGCTCGTCTCGCGGCTCGTCTCGCGGTACGGACGACTATCTCAACTCTCCCGGCCTTCGGTTACAGTCTTGAGCAACGCCGATGACCATCGCATGTCGGGGGTCGCGCGCGGACACACCGCAGCACTGCGGACACAATCGAATACCGCTCATCCAGAGGGGCAGAGGGACACGGCCCGATGAAGCCCCGGCAACCCTCCAGTCGGTTCTCGTGCGCAAAGCGGCGAGGCTCCCGGCTAGGGAAGGTGCCAAATCCGTCTCACGGCGAAGTGCGTCGTGAGGAAGATGAGGAGAAAGGGCCTCGCCTCCCATGGCTGTGCAGACAGTTGCCACCTCCGGTACCTCCACCGTCGATCTCGGCCCCGCCGCCGCCCTCAGCTGCCGCGAATGCGGCCACCGCGTCCCGCTCGGCCCGGTCTTCGCCTGCGAGGAGTGTTTCGGCCCGCTGGAGATCGCCTACGACTTCTCCGCCTACGACACCGAAGAGCTGCGCAAGCGGATCGAGGACGGCCCCGCCAACATCTGGCGCTACGCCCCGCTGCTGCCGGTCCCGGCCGATGTCGCGGACAAGCCGAACATCAACCCCGGCTGGACCAAGCTGGTCAAGGCCGACAACCTGGCCCGCGAGCTCGGCGTCACCGGCGGTCTGTACGTCAAGGACGACTCCGGCAACCCGACCCACTCCTTCAAGGACCGGGTCGTCGCCCAGGCCCTGGAGGCGGCCCGCGCCTTCGGCTTCACCACCCTGTCCTGCTCCTCCACCGGCAACCTGGCCGGCGCCGTCGGCGCCGCCGCCGCCCGCGCCGGACTGCGCTCCTGCGTGTTCATCCCGCACGACCTGGAGCAGGGCAAGGTCGTCATGGCCGCGGTCTACGGCGGTGAGCTGGTCGGCATCGAGGGCAACTACGACGACGTGAACCGCTTCTGCTCCGAGCTGATCGGCGACCCGGCCGGCGAGGGCTGGGGTTTCGTCAACGTGAACCTGCGGCCGTACTACGCCGAGGGCTCCAAGACCCTGGCGTACGAGATCTGCGAGCAGCTCGGCTGGCGGCTGCCCGACCAGATCGTGGTCCCGATCGCCTCCGGCTCCCAGCTCACCAAGATCGACAAGGGGCTGCGGGAGCTGATCGAGCTCGGTCTGGTCGAGGACCGGCCGTACAAGATCTTCGGCGCCCAGGCCGAGGGCTGCTCGCCGGTCTCGACCGCCTACAAGGCGGGCCACGACGTGGTGCGGCCGCAGAAGCCGGACACCATCGCCAAGTCCCTCGCCATCGGCAACCCGGCCGACGGTCCCTACGTCCTGGACATCGCCCGGCGCACCGGCGGCGCGGTGGAGGACGTGACGGACGAGCAGGTGGTGGACGCGATCAAGCTGCTGGCCCGCACCGAGGGCATCTTCGCCGAGACGGCCGGCGGGGTGACCGTCGGCGTCACCCGCAAGCTGATCGAGAGCGGGGCGCTCGACCCGGCGAAGACCACCGTCGTCCTCAACACCGGCGACGGCCTGAAGACCCTCGACGCGGTGGCCGGCACCGGCCTGACCGCCACCATCCGCCCGAACCTGGACTCCTTCCGAGAGGCTGGCCTCGCATGAGCGTGACCGTTCGCATCCCCACCATCCTGCGCACCTACACCGGCGGACAGGCCGAGGTCGCCGCCGAGGGCACGACCCTCGGCGAGGTCATCGAGAACCTGGAGAAGAACCACACCGGCATCGCCGCCCGCGTCCTGGACGACCAGGGCAAGCTGCGCCGGTTCGTGAACGTCTACGTCAACGACGACGACGTCCGTTTCGAGCAGGGCCTCGCGACCTCCACCCCGGACGGCGCGGGCGTCTCCATCATCCCGGCGGTGGCCGGCGGCTGCTGACCGAATGATCGATCATTACCTTAGGTAATGACGGTCACCAAAAGTACATCGGATTGCCCTCTCCGTGAGAGAAGCGGAGGGGGCAATTCTGTGTGATTGAGCGCGGTACAGTTGGGGAACGCGCCCTCCGGTGATCGAGGGTAAGCCCTCGGTTCTCTTCCGCGGTCCCGATAAGAAGTAGCCAAAATGCACGGCCTTTCCGCGGCTTTTGTGTCTTTTACGGGGCCCGACTTGCCCTGAATTCGGGTGAATTCTCCCCACATTCCGGATCGTTCGCGTCCAGAATTCTCGTCCAATTGACCTGTTGCAGACGGCAGTTGGACAGATACATTCAGCCGCGGTCGACGCGTTCCGGCGCACGCCCCCGACGCATTGGGGGGCGAGGTCTGACCCGGGTCCGCGAAGTGTGGATCTGTGCAAGGGCCAGTAATAGGGGAGTTAGGCATGGCTCAGGGCACCGTCAAGTGGTTCAACGCGGAGAAGGGGTACGGCTTCATCGCGGTCGACGGTGGTGCGGACGTCTTCGTCCATTACAGCGCCATTCAGATGGACGGCTACCGCACCCTGGAGGAGGGCCAGCGAGTGGAGTTCGAGATCTCGCAGGGCCAGAAGGGTCCGCAGGCCGACATGGTTCGCGTCGCCGTCTGAAACGTTTCTCTACCGAAGGGCCCGCACCTCGCACAGGGTGCGGGCCCTTCGGTGTGCCCGGGGAGGGCCGGGGCGCTCGCGCCCGCCCGTCACCCGACCACCACCCCTGAACGAGCCCGCTGCGCGGGCGCACCTTGCACTCGGGCATGCCGAGTGCTAATCATTGCGTTAGCACTCTGAAGGTGAGAGTGACAAAGAAGGACCGGGTCGGTGAGGTCCGCAGGCCACGTGGGGCAAGGAACCACAGGCCGGCGAACCGTCCGTCGCGGGCGCGGGCGCGGTCCGAAGGAATCACCCCCAGTCCTGGAGGGACCACTTCACATGGCCAAGATCATCGCGTTCGACGAGGAGGCGCGGCGCGGCCTCGAGCGCGGCATGAACCAGCTCGCGGACGCCGTCAAGGTGACGCTCGGCCCCAAGGGTCGCAACGTCGTCCTCGAGAAGAAGTGGGGCGCCCCCACGATCACCAACGATGGTGTCTCCATCGCCAAGGAGATCGAGCTCGAGGACCCGTACGAGAAGATCGGCGCCGAGCTGGTCAAGGAAGTCGCCAAGAAGACGGACGACGTCGCCGGTGACGGTACGACCACCGCGACCGTGCTCGCCCAGGCCCTGGTCAAGGAGGGCCTGCGCAACGTAGCCGCCGGCGCCAACCCGATGGCCCTCAAGCGGGGTATCGAGAAGGCCGTCGAGGCCGTCTCCGCCGCCCTGCTCGAGCAGGCGAAGGACGTCGAGACCAAGGAGCAGATCGCCTCCACCGCGTCCATCTCCGCCGCCGACACCCAGATCGGCGAGCTCATCGCCGAGGCGATGGACAAGGTCGGCAAGGAAGGCGTCATCACCGTCGAGGAGAGCAACACCTTCGGTCTGGAGCTCGAGCTCACCGAGGGCATGCGCTTCGACAAGGGCTACATCTCCGCCTACTTCGCCACCGACATGGAGCGCATGGAGGCGTCGCTCGAGGACCCGTACATCCTCATCGCGAACTCCAAGATCGGCTCCGTCAAGGACCTGCTCCCGCTCCTGGAGAAGGTCATGCAGTCGGGTAAGCCGCTGCTGATCATCGCCGAGGACGTCGAGGGCGAGGCCCTGTCGACCCTGGTCGTCAACAAGATCCGCGGCACCTTCAAGTCCGTCGCCGTCAAGGCCCCGGGCTTCGGCGACCGCCGCAAGGCCATGCTCGGCGACATCGCCATCCTCACGGGCGGCGAGGTCATCTCCGAGGAGGTCGGCCTCAAGCTGGAGAACGCGACCCTGGACCTCCTGGGCCGCGCCCGCAAGGTCGTCATCACCAAGGACGAGACCACCATCGTCGACGGTGCCGGCTCCTCCGAGCAGGTCAACGGCCGGGTGAACCAGATCCGCGCCGAGATCGAGAACAGCGACTCGGACTACGACCGCGAGAAGCTCCAGGAGCGCCTGGCCAAGCTCGCGGGCGGCGTCGCGGTCATCAAGGCCGGTGCCGCCACCGAGGTGGAGCTCAAGGAGCGCAAGCACCGCATCGAGGACGCCGTGCGCAACGCCAAGGCGGCCGTCGAGGAGGGCATCGTCGCCGGTGGTGGCGTGGCCCTGCTCCAGGCTTCCCAGGTCTTCGAGAAGCTGGAGCTCGACGGTGACGAGGCGACCGGCGCCAACGCCGTGCGCATCGCGCTCGAGGCCCCGCTGAAGCAGATCGCCGTCAACGCCGGCCTCGAGGGCGGTGTCGTGGTGGAGAAGGTGCGCAACCTGACCCCGGGCCACGGCCTGAACGCCGCGACCGGCGAGTACGTCGACCTGGTCGCCGAGGGCATCATCGACCCGGCGAAGGTGACCCGTTCCGCGCTGCAGAACGCCGCCTCCATCGCCGCGCTGTTCCTCACCACCGAGGCCGTCATCGCCGACAAGCCGGAGAAGGCCGCCGCGGCCGCTCCGGGCGGCATGCCGGGCGGTGACATGGACTTCTGATCGACCTCCGGTTGATCAACGTCCTTACCGAGGGCGGCACTTCCTGTCAGGGACAGGGGGTGCCGCCCTCGGGCTTTTCCCGGCCTTCCTCCGCGCCGGGCGTGTCCGGCGTCACAGGTGCCCGCTTCCGGGTCCGGGAATGCCTGCCTCTGTACAGCGGCTTACTTAAGCAGCTACAACAATGCACATTCACATACCGCCCGGTCAGCAGTCTTTCGAGGAGCCCCCACGTGACCGTCGACACGCAGCCCGCCTCCCGCGCGGCCCAGATACTCGCCCGCCCGATCGCCCTCAACGGCCTCACGGTCCCCAACCGGATCGTGATGGCGCCGATGACCCGGATGTTCTCCCCGGGCGGCATCCCCGGCGAGGACGTGCGCTCGTACTACTCCCGCCGCGCCGCCGCGGGCGTCGGCCTGATCGTCACCGAGGGCACCTACGTCGGCCACGACTCGGCCGGCCAGAGCGACCGGGTGCCGCGGTTCCACGGCGAGGAGCAGCTCGCGGGCTGGGCGAAGGTGGCCGAGGACGTGCACGCCGCGGGCGGCACGATCGTCCCGCAGCTGTGGCACATCGGCATGGTCCGCAAGGACGGCGACGCCCCCTTCCCGGCCGCCCCCGCGATGGGCCCCTCCGGTCTGGTCACCGCCGGCGCCGAGCCCACCGGCAAGGCCATGACGCAGCAGGACCTCGACGACGTCATCGCCGCGTTCGCCCAGGCGGCCGCGGACGCCGAGCGCATCGGCTTCGACGGCGTGGAGCTCCACGGCGCCCACGGCTACCTCCTCGACCAGTTCCTGTGGGAGGGCACCAACCGCCGCACCGACGCCTACGGCGGCGACCCGGTGGCCCGCGCCCGGTTCGCCGCGGAGATCGTCGCGGCGGTCCGCGAGCGGGTCTCGGCCACCTTCCCGGTCCTGTTCCGCTACTCGCAGTGGAAGCAGCAGGACTACACCGCCCGGCTCGCCGAGACCCCGCAGGAGCTGGAGGCGATCCTGGCCCCGCTCGCCGCGGCCGGCGTCGACGCCTTCCACGCCTCCACCCGCCGCTACTGGCAGCCCGAGTTCGACGGCTTTGACCTGAACCTCGCGGGCTGGACGAAGAAGCTCACCGGCAAGCCGGTCATCACCGTCGGCTCGGTCGGCCTCGACGGCGACTTCACCGGCGCGTTCGCCGGCGAGGGCTCCCCGGTGCAGGGCATCGACGACCTGCTCGACCGCCTGGAGGCCGACGAGTTCGACATGATCGCGGTCGGTCGCGCCCTGCTCCAGGACCCCGAGTGGGCCGCGAAGGTGCTCGCGGGCCGGGTCTCGGAGCTGGCGCCGTACGACGCGGCGTCGCTGAAGACCCTCAGCTGAGAACACCCGGCCGGGACTCAGATCCCGCCGATGTTGCCGTTCAGCGGCTCGATGTCGACGCGGACCGGGGTGCCCCACACCCGGAGCACCTCGTAGTCGGTGAACTCGTGCACCAGCCGGTACGCCATCGCGGGCCGCGCCCCGCGCCGCTGGGCGGCGAGATACGCCTCGGCCTCCCGGCGGTCGCGCCGCGGGGTGCCGCACAGCTGCCACTCCTGGCCGTTCCACAGCTCCGGCAGCCAGCGCTGCTGGGGCTGCGGGCGGTCGGCCCGGACGCCGTAGCGCGAGGGCGCGGAGGCCACCGGCTCGGCCGGGTTCGGCCGGCCCCCGTACTCCGAGCGGCGGGCGGCCCGGCGCCGGGTCTCGCACAGCAGGCACAGATCGGGGGCGCTCTCGTCCACCGGTCCGTGCGGATGCTCGGCGCACCGGGTGGCCGGCGCGTTCGCCCCGACGCTCTCCTCCAGCAGGTCCAGCGCCCTGCGCAGATCCGTCCTGATCTCCTGGAGCCGCCCGTCCGGAGTGTCGGCGGCCAACGCCTCCCCGTGCTCCCCGAGCAGCCGGAGCGCTCGGCCGAGGGCGGTCAGCTGGGCGTGATTCATGGTGGTGGATTCCGGTCGGTAGGCGGATCTCTGGCGCGTTCGCTGCTCCCAGTGTCCAGGATGCCGCCGGGGAACCGGCACGGCTTCACCGGTGCTCCCCCGCGGGAGGGTGTGGTGGGCTTGGGCCATGGCGATCTCGACGCGGCGGCTGATCGAGCGGCTCGGGCGGTTCAACGACGCCCACCCCTGGGACCACAACGCCCACTACCACCCCTGGCTGTTACGGCGGTTGCCCCGGCGGTCCGGCCGGGCGCTGGACGTGGGGTGCGGTGCCGGGGAACTCGCGCGGCTGCTGGCCGGGCGGGCGGAGCGGGTGGACGCGGTCGACTGCGACCCGGGCATCCTGGAGCGGGCGCGCGAACACGGCGGGGCCGTCGCGAACGTCCGGTACATCCTCGCCGCCGCGCCCGGCGGGCTGCCGCCCGGCCCCTACGACGTCATCACCTGTGTCGCCGTACTGCACCACCTCCCCTTCGCCGAGACCCTCACCCGGTTCCGGGCCGAGCTGGCGCCCGGCGGGACGCTGGTCGTCGTGGGATGCGCCCGGGACGAGGATGTGCGCGGGGTGCTCTCCGTGCCGCTCAACGCCCTGTTCGGCTGGGTGAAGAACCGGGGGCGGGCCGTCACGGAACGGCCCGTGGGCATGACCGCGCCCGTCACGGGGCCCGAGATGGACTTCTCAGAGATCGCCGGACAGGCCCGTCGGCTGCTGCCCGGGGTCCGGCTGCGGCGGGGGTTCTTCTGGCGGTACACCCTGGTGTGGCGCGCTCCTGGAGAGGGTGAGCCAGGTGGCCAGGAAGCCGACCGTGTAGCCGGTGAGGAGGCCGCCCGCGTAGATCGCCGCGGTGGCCGCGAGGCTCCGGTTGCCGGCCAGCAGGGGGAAGAGGGCCCAGCCCGAGGGGCCGATGGCCGTCGCGCCGACCTTCGTGCCGAGCATCGCGAAGGCGCCGATGAACGCGCCGCCCGCCGCGCCGCCCGCGCAGGCGGTCAGGAAGGGGCGGCCGAGGGGGAGGGAGACGCCGTAGATCAGCGGCTCGCCGACGCCGAGCAGCCCGGCGGGCAGGGCCGAGCGGATCGTCGTCCGCAGTGAGCGGTCGTGGCGCAGCCGGACGTACACCGCGAGGGCCGCGCCCACCTGGCCCGCGCCCGCCATGGACAGCAGGGGCAGCAGGACGGTGTAGCCCTGCTGCTGGATGAGGGTGGCGTGGATGGGGATCAGGGCCTGGTGCAGGCCCAGCATGACCAGGGGGAGGAAGAGGCCGCCCAGCAGGAGCCCGGCCAGCGCGCCCGTCGTGGTCAGGAGCCAGTTCGCGGCGGCGCCGATCGCGGTGGCGACCGTACCGGCCGCGTACATCAGGCCGTAGAGCGTGACCAGGCCGGGGACGAGGACGGTCACCGTCGGGGTGAGCAGGACGTCCAGGGTCTCCGGGACGCGGCCCCGGCAGAAGCGTTCCACCCGGGTGGCGAGGAAGGCCGCCGCCAGCGCGCCGAGGACTCCGCCCTGGCCGGGGGCGAGCTGCGTCGCGAACGCCGTCACCTTGGCCACGCCCGGGTACACGACCACCGCCGCCACCGCCGCGCCCAGCACCGGGGTGCCGCCGAACTCCTGGGCCGTGTTGTAGCCGACGAACACCGCGAGCAGCGCCATGAAGGCCGAGGCGATCGCGCTGAGCGCGGGGGTGAGGCCGGGCAGCAGGCCGGAGTTCAGGAGCACGCCGTTGAGGCCCGCGAGGATTCCGCAGCCGATCAGGGCGGGGATGAGCGGGACGAAGACGTTCGCGACGCGCCGCAGGGCGGTCCTGAAGGGGGTGGAGTGACGGCGGCGCAGGTCCTCCTTCAGGGCCGCTCCGGCGGACGGCGGCGCTTCCCCCCGGCTCTGGGGCCGTGCCTGGACGCGTGCCTGGGCGGATGCCTCCACCCGCGCCCGCACCTGGTCCGTCACCGCGTCCACCACGCCCGGCCCCAGCACGATCTGCCACGCGGCCCCGTCCGCCACCACCCCCAGCACCCCCGGCACCGCCCGCAGCCCGGTGCCGTCCGCCGCGTCCTGGTCCCGGAGGGTGAGCCGCAGCCGGGTCATGCAGTGGGTCACGGAGGTGACGTTGGCGGGGCCGCCGAGGTGGGTCAGGACGGCGGTCGCGGTGGAGGCGGGGTCCGTGTGCACCCCTCGAGCGTGCGGTCAGCCGGACGCGCGGGCCAGCGCGGCGCGCAGATGGCCCCCCGAGTCCTCCAGAAGGCGGCCGGCCGCCGGGCCGTCGACATCGGCCAGCAGGACGAGGATCGCGGTCTTCACCTCGCCGCCGGACTCGGTCAGCGCCCGCTCGATGTCCGGGTCGGCCGCGCCGGTGGCCAGCGCGACGATCCGGCGTGAGCGCGCCCGCAGCTTGGCGTTGGAGGCGCGCACGTCGACCATCAGGTTCCCGTACGTCTTGCCGAGCCGGATCATCGTGATGGTCGACAGCATGTTGAGGACGAGCTTCTGGGCGGTGCCCGCCTTGAGCCGGGTCGAGCCGGTGATCAGCTCCGGTCCCACGACGATCTCGATGCCGTGCTCGGCGGCGGCCGCGAGGGCGCTGTGCTCGTTGCAGGAGAGCCCGATGGTCAGGGCGCCCTGGGCGCGGGCGTGCTCGACCGCGCCGATGGCGTAGGGGGTGCGGCCCGAGGCGGAGACGCCGACCACGCTGTCCTCGGCGGTGAGCTTGAGCGCGTCGAGGTCGGCGCGGGCCAGCTCGTCCGAGTCCTCCGCGCCCTCCACGGAGGAGACCATCGCCTCGGGACCGCCCGCGATCAGGCCGACGACCTGGGCGGGATCGGTGTTGAAGGTGGGCGGGCACTCGGAGGCGTCCAGGACGCCGAGGCGTCCCGCGGTGCCCGCGCCGGCGTAGATCAGCCGGCCGCCCCGGGTCATCCGCGCGGCCACCGCGTCGATGGCGGCGCAGATGCGGGGGAGCTGGCCGGCGACGGCGGCGGGCACGGCCGCGTCCTCGCCGTTCATCAGACGGGCGATGTCGAGGGTGGGCAGGCGGTCGATGTCGGCGAGTTCGGGTCGGAAGGCTTCGGTGGTCAGCGAGGCCAGCTGGCTGCGCAGGTCATGGGCGGTCATGGGAGCGGCTCTCTCGGTCTCGAATGCCGGTTGGTGTTCCCCCGGTGCCGGTGCTCACCTGGTGTCGGCGCAGGTGCTCACCTGGACTTGCTGCGATGCCGGTGCGCCAGTGCCTCGTACGAGGCGGCGAGCGAGGGCGCCGCCGTCTCGTACGTGCGCTGGGCCACTCCCACGAACAGGCAGTCCACCACGAGCAGTTGGCTCGTCCGCGAGGACATCGCGGCCGGGCGCAGCTCGGTCTCCCGTGAGGTGGACGTGGTCAGCACGTGGTCGGCGTACTGGGTGACCGGTGAGTCGGGGCGGCCGGTGATGGCCACGGTGGTCGCCCCGCGCTCGAAGGCGGCCCGCAGCGGCTCGATGACGTCCCCCGTCGAGCCGGAGTGGGTGATCGCGATCGCCACGTCGCCCGAGCGGAGCTGGACGGCGTTGGTCACGGCGAGATGCGGATCGCTGTGCGCGTGCGCTATGAGCCCTATGCGCAGCAGCTTCTGGGTGAGGTCCTGGGCGACCAGCCCGGACGCCCCGATGCCGTACACATCGGTGCGGCGGGCGCCGGCCAGCGCGGTGACGGCCGCGTCGAGCTGGCCGGTGTCGAGTCCGGCGGCGGTGTCGGCGAGGGTCTGCTGCTCCTCGTAGGCCAGTTTGGCGACGACGTCGGCGATCGGGTCGTCCACGGCGATGTCGGTGGTGATGGCGGGTGCCCGCCCGGACTGCTGCTGGGCGGCCAGGCCCGCGAGGGCGAGCCGCAGATCCCGGTAGCCGGGGTAGCCGAGCAGCCGCGCGGTGCGGACGACGGTGGCCTCGCTGGTGCCGGTCAGTTCGGCGAGGCCGGTGACCGTGAGGGCGGCGCAGCCGGCCGGGTCGCTCGCGACGGCCTCGGCGACGCGCTGCATGGACCGGGTCATCGACGGCGCGAGGGTGCGCACCTTGGCGGCGAGCGAGCCCACCGGACTGCCGAAACTTTCCTTCACGTCCTGGGTCACCTCTGAAAGATATTTTCGGTTCGGTCTCCGGGTCAAGAGTGCGCACAATGGGTTGCATGGAGCCCCTCAGTCCCCTTGAACAGGCCCTGCACGCGGCCCGTGCCCTGGTCCTCGCCGATCTCGTCGCCGGCCGGGTCGCGGAGGCGGACGTGGTCTCGCTGGTCGAGGACTCGGTGGCGCAGCGGCGCTGGTGGGTCGAGCAGTGGCCGGACGGCGTGCACTTCGTGGCCGGTCTGGTCGCCCAGGACGTGCAGGACGCGCTGCTGGAGCGGTACGGCCGCTGGCCGTTGTGCCCGGTCTGCGGCACCGGCGATCCGCACGCGCTGGAGGTGGCGCCCGAACTGGGACCCGACCCGCACTGGGTGTGCCACCAGGCGGGCGTCAAGGTCGCGGCGGTCGGCCGGCTTGGCTCCGCCATCGGCACGGACCCGTCCTCGTGAGGCGCCCGTGACCGTGTACATCGACCCGCCTACCTGGCCCGGGCACGGGCGCCTGTGGTCGCACCTGGTCAGCGATGTGTCGTACGGCGAACTCCAGCTGTTCGCCGACGCGCTGGGGGTGCCCCGGCGGGCCTTCGAGCGCGACCACTACGACCTTCCCGCGCACCGGTACGCCGACGCGGTGGCGGCCGGCGCGGTGGAGGCCGGCAGCCGTGAACTGGTGCGGCTGCTGCGGGAGTCGGGGCTGCGGCGGCCCAAGGGGCTGGTGCGGCGCGGGATTTCGTAGGTCCCGTCGCTCAGGGGGGTGCGGTCACGCGCGCAGCTCGTAGGCCAGGAGCCGGTCGTCGATCGCGCCCGCCGGTGCGAACCCGGCGCGGATGAGGACCCCCTGGGAGGCGGTGTTGGTCCGCTGCGCCCGCGCGTACAGGGCCCGTACGTCGTCGCGGGCCAGCGCCCAGTTCGCCAGCGCGCGCAGCGCCTCCGTGGCGTACCCCCGGCCGCGGACGTCCTCGACCAGGTTGTAGCCGATCTCCACCCGCCCGTCCTCGTCCGGGGCGCCGTGGAAGCCGAGGGCGCCGACCGCGCGGCCGTCCTCGGCGCGCACCAAGGTGAAGGAGGTGAACTCGGGCCGGTGCACGCCCGCTTCGTACGCCTTCAGCAGCATCCTGGCGGCGTCGCGCGTGCCCTCCTCGGGGCCGTCGCCGATCCAGTCGAAGCCGCCGTCGCCGCCGAGGGCGAGATCGCGGGCGGCGGCCGGGCGGACGCCGGTGAGGGTGAGGCGCTCGGTCCGCAGGACGAGGTTGTTGGACCAGCGCCACCGGGTGACCGGGGCCCGGCCGGTCAGCTCGCCGCGGCCGGTCGCCCACAGCAGGGTCGGCCAGGGCTCCGGGCCGGGCTGGACGTGCGGGAAGATCGTGGCCAGGACGGCCTCGGCGAGTGCGGCGGGCGGCTCGTAGGGCAGGCCGAGGCCCGCGGCCATGTCGTGGGTGTGCAGCAGGACCTCGGCGACGCCCATCGCGGCGAAGCCCTCGCGGTCGGCGTCGCGGAACGGGTAGGGGTGGAAGGCGCGGGCGTCCGGCGGCGCGGTGGCCACGGCGGCGGCGAGCAGCGCGCCGGTGGTCTCCAGGACCTGGAGCAGCCCCGCGTTGTCGGTGCCCTCGTCCAGCTTCAGCTCGAAGGGTATGTAGGCGTCCCGCGCGCGCCCGGCCAGATTCGCGGCGTACGCCACGAGGTCGTCCGCGACATGCACGGCGGTGGTGTGGCAGTCCCACTCCACCCGCCCGGCGCGGACGCCCCGCCAGTCCCGGCCCACCGCCTCGCGCAGCACCGCCACGCACCCGGCCACGGCCTCGGTCACCTGTTCCCCGCTCATCGCTCGCATGGGCGGCACCTTAGGTGTGGGGCCGCGTCACGGCGACAGCATTTCCAGTTCGGCGGCGAGGTTCCAGCGGGCGGTGGCCTCCCAGTGCTCTTGGCCGTAGGGGGTGTGGAACAGCCTGGGCAGCGCGAGGAGTTGGCGCAGTACGCCGGAACGCCCCTGCCGGAAGGCGTCGTCGGGGACGAAGTGGTACTCCTGGCGGACCTCGGCCGCGTAGCCCGCGTACGCCGACGGGGACGCGGCCAGGATCGCGAGGTCGGCGTCGCACAGCACCTGGCCGTCGCGGTCGTCCCCGGCCGGGTCGTGCGTGACGGTCAGCCGCACGAGCCGGGCCACCTCCGCGACCCGCGCCCGCTCCACCCCGGCCTCGGGCAGCGCGCGCTCGGCCAGCCGCGCGGAGCGCTCCTCGTTCTCGGAACGCTCCGGCAGATAGACGGCGTCGTGGAACCACGCGGCCAGGCGTACGACGTCCGGGTCGGCCGCGTGCGTCTCCAGCACGTCGATGTGGTCGAGGACCGCGGTGAGGTGGGTCAGCGTGTGGTAGCGGCGCTGGGGTTCCTGCCAGCGGGCGAGGAGACGGTCCGCGTAGGCCGCGGGCCCCGGGCCGCCCCGGGGGGCACGGACGGCGTCCAGGGCGCGGGCGAATCGGAGACGGAGGGCGTCGAGGTCGGCCATGGGGCCATTCTCGTGGGGGGCCGCTCGGCGCGGTAGCGGTGGGGGCGACGTGGTGGGTGGGGCGGCGTGGTGTGCGTGGCGACGTGGTGGGCGGGGCAGGGCGGCGTGGTGCGCGTGGCGACGTGGTGGGCGGGGCGGTGCCCGGGTGCCCGTGCGGGCGTACCGGCGCGGCCGTACGAGGGCGTGTGCCGGGTGGCGTACTGGCGCGCGCCCGGCCGCGTACCCTTAAATTGGACTAGACCTCTACTGGATCTTTGGCCGCGACGAATGGGGTGCCATGAGCAAGCGTGCAGTCCTGGAGGTGATCGCCCTCGACATCGAGGACGCGGTCGCCGCCCAGGCCGGAGGCGCGGATCGCCTGGAGCTGGTCACCGAGATGGCCGCCGACGGGCTCACCCCGTCCGCCGCCACCGTCGCCGGCATCCGTGCCGCCGTCGACATCGACCTGCGCGTGATGCTCCGCCTGGCGGACGGGTTCGCGGCCGGTGACATGGCGCGGCTGCTGCGGGTGGTGGAGGAGATGCGGGCGGCCGGCGCCGACCAGTTCGTGCTGGGGTTCCTCGACGCGGACGGGGGCGTGGACCTGGCCGCCGTGGAGCGGGTGGCCGCCGCGCTGGAGGGCTGCCGGTGGACCTTCCACCGGGCGATCGACCGTGCCGCCGACCGCGACGCCCTGCGCAAGCAGCTCGCCGACCTGCCCGGCCTCGACACCTACCTCACCGCGGGCGCCGCGACCGGCGTCGAGGAGGGGCTGCCGACCCTGCTGGCCGAGTACGGCCGCCGCGGTGAGCCGGGCTACGGCCAGACCCTCCTGGTCGGCGGCGGCCTGCGCCTCGACCATGTCCCGCCGCTGCTCGCCGCGGGCCTCGACGCCTTCCACATCGGCGGCGCGGCCCGCCCCCAGGGCTGGCACGGACCGGTCTCGGAAGGCGCGGTGAAGGAGTGGCGCCGGGTACTGGACGGCGCGGCCGGCTAGGACTCTTTCCCGGGCACGCCCCGACCGGGGCCGATGGGGAATTGGCCCGGCCCGGGTGATGCCTGGGCCGGTCACGGCCCGCCCGGCCGGTCCGTGGGTCCGGCTCGTCGTTACCGGCCGTCGTTCCGGGCCGGCCGTTCCGGGGCGTCGTCAGGCCGGTTGGCCCTGGCCGCGTTCGGCTGCCAGGCGGGTGAAGGTCTTCGCCAGTGGGGGCTTCTGGATCTGGCGGATCAGCCAGGCGACGGTGTGGATGCCGAGCTCCGTGCGGGGCGCCGCCTGCCGTACCCGGCCCGGGAACAGCCGCTGCGCGTCCTGGACGCGCGGGCGCATCGCGGTCTCGTACGCGGTGAGCGCGTCCGAGAGGCGGTGCGGCAGCCGCTGGGCGTCGGCCGCCTCGATGGCGTCCGCCAGCGCCGCCGCGCCGCGCAGCGCCAGAGCGGTGCCGAGACCGCTGAGGGGGCTCGCGCACCAGGCGCTGTCCCCGAGCAGCACCACCCGGCCGTCGGACCACTTCGGCAGCTGGATCTGGTCGAAGGTGTCGAGGGCGAAGTCGGGCGCCTGCCGCGCGGCGGCGAGCAGCTCCCGGGTGCGCCAGCCCACATCCGCGAACACCTGGTCCAGCAGGGCGAACTGGGCCTCCCGGTCGCGCCGCGGCGGCAGCGTCGTCGCCGCGAAGGTGAACCCGATCTCCTGCTGGCCCGGATGCCCCGGACGCGCCTCGACGGAGCGGCTGCCCGGCGCGTTGTGGGTGATGAACCAGCCGTCGACCGGAGGCGTCCCCGGCGTCTCGTCCATGGTGAACCAGGCGTGCGCGAGGCCCAGTTGGCGGCGGAACACCTCTTCGGGCCCGAAGCGCAGCCGCCGCACCCGTGAGTGCGCCCCGTCCGCGCCGATGACCAGGTCGAACTCGGCGGGCGGCGCGTTGCGGAACCGTGCGGACACTCCGTTCGGGGCGTCCTCCAGCGCCTCCACGGTCTCCCCGAAGAGATGCGTGACCTGCGCGCCGGCCGCGTCGTGCAGGACACGGGCGAGGTCCGAGCGGAGCAACTCCTCCTTGGAGACGTAGCCGTTGCCGCCGAACGCCTCGACGGGCATCTCCGCGAGCCGCCGCCCGTCGCCGTCCACCCAGGCCGCGCCGCGCTGGTCCACCAGCCGGGCGAGGACCTCGTCGAGCAGCCCGAGGCGGGCGAGCACCGCACGGCAGTCGCCGCGCAGATCGACGGACTGGCCGCCGCCGCGCAGCTGCGGGGCGATCTCCGCGACGGTGACCTCCCAGCCGGCCCGGCCCAGCATGAGCGCGACGGTGTCGCCCGCGATCCCCGCGCCCACCACAAGTACCCGAGGCATGAGCCCCCACCTTCCTAATGCGAATGACTTGCGTTTGAGCGTACGCCGAAAAAGTCCCTAACGCGAGTCACTCGCATTAGAGGGTCGAGAACCGGCCGCTAACGCGAGTGAGTCGCGGTAGCATGGAGGCATGACACAGGCAGCAGGGACGATCCGTCCGGGCGGCAGATCCGCGAAGACGCGGGACGCGGTGCACGCGGCGGTCCGGGCGCTGCTCGACGCCTCCCCGGACGGCACGGTCACGGTGGCGGAGGTGGCCGAGCGCTCCGGGGTGCACCCCGCGACCATCTACCGGCGCTGGCGCACCCCCGAGGGGCTCGTCCTCGACACCCTCTTCGAGGAGCTGAGCCGGCGCTCGCCGCTCCCCGTCACCGGGGACCTGCGGGCCGACGCGCTGGTCTACACCCGGCGGCTGCTCGCGGACCTGCGCGAGGACAAGAACCTGGTGCTGGCCAGGTCCGTCGCCGCCGCGGCCCGCTCCGGGCTGCTCGACGCCGACAGCATGAACCGGTTCGTCGAACCCCGCTCGCGCCAGATCGAGGCGATGCTCACCGCCGCAGGCACGAGCGAACTGGACGTCCAGGACGTCCTGGAACTGATCCTCGCCCCCGCCTACACCCACGCCCTGCTGGACTACCCGCTGCGCGCCGACGCCGACGCGGAACGGCTGGTCGACAACCTCCTCGCCGTCCTCGACCGACGCAGGGCGCGCGCCGGAGCGCCGGGGGACGGCACCGGCGCGCCGGAGGCGACGCCCGAGCGACCGGAGGGCGACGCCTGAGCCGTCGTACGGCACGGACCGGACGGGTCGCCGTACGGCACGGACCGCGCGGGCGGCCGCAGCGTGCGGGCAGGCGCGAACCGCCCCGCCCCCGCGCCGAGAGATCGGCCGGGGGCGGGGCGGTCGGGTGGTGGTGCCGGGTGGTGACTAGTCGACGTCCACCGGGCCGTCGTCCGACTTCTTCTCGCGGCGGGCGCTGAGCTGGAGCAGCCCGTTGTCCCGGGACTGCTGCTCGGAGCGGTCGCCCTCGGAGTCCTGGCCGCCGAGGTTCTGGCGGACCGAGTCCAGGATGGTCAGACCCTGGGAGACCAGGCCGGCCGCGATCTCGCCGAGGCCGTCCGCGCCGTTCAGGACGTTGACGTTGGCGCCCGCCAGACCGCCGGCCGCCTCCTTCACGATCTGCGGCAGCTGGTCGATCAGCATCCGGTCCAGCGCGACACGGTCGTACGACGCCGCCGCCTCCGCCTGGATCTTCATCCGCTGGGCCTCGGCCGCCGCGAGAATCCGGACCCGCTCGGCCTCCGCCTCCGCGGGCTTGACGACCTCGGACACCAGCTGCTTCTGCCGCAGCAGGGCCTGACGCTCGGCCAACTCCGTCTGCGCGTGCAGCACTTCCTGCTGCGCGTGCGCCTGTGCCAGCGGACCGGCCTGCGCTGCCTGGGCCTGCGCCCGGTCCACCTCGGCCGAGTACTCGGCCTTGACGACGGCGGTCTGC
This sequence comes from Streptomyces sp. SUK 48, assembly GCF_009650765.1. Lineage (NCBI taxonomy): Bacteria > Bacillati > Actinomycetota > Actinomycetes > Kitasatosporales > Streptomycetaceae > Streptomyces > Streptomyces sp. SUK 48. Next base: position 4,626,801 of record NZ_CP045740.1, read on the forward strand.
CGGGCGAACTCCGCCTGCCGGCGGGCCGCCTCCTGCTCCGCCTCCACCGCGGCCTGCGTGGCCTGTGCCTGGGCGATCTGCGCCTGGCGCTGGATGGCCGCCTTGTGCGGGGCGGACATCGCGTCGATGTAACCGGTGTTCCCGTCGTCGATCGACTGGATCTGGAGCGAGTCCACGATCAGACCGATCTTGGCCATCTCCATCTTGGAGGTGTCCAGCACCTCGGCGGCCAGCTTCTGCCGCTCGGTGACGATCTCCTCGACCGTCATCGAGCCGATGATGGCCCGCAGGTGACCGGCGAAGATCCGCCCGGTCAGCACCGACATCTGGTCCTGGTCGGACAGGAAGCGCTGACCGGCGTTGATGATGCTCTCGGCGTCATTGCCGACCTTGAAGGCGATGACGGCCCGCACATGCAGGGCGATGCCCTGCTTGGTCACACAGGTCTCGGTGACCTCCGACTCGCACATGGCGAGCGAGAGGAAGCGGGTCTTGCGGAAGAACGGCACCACGAACTTGCCGTGGCCCGTCACCACTCGGAACGGCGCGCCCCCCAGTCCCCGTCGGCCGCCCGAGATCAACATCGCCTCGTCCGGCGCGGGTACGCGGTATCCGAACATTTTCTTGTACTCCTCAGCAGGCGTCGACGGCGTCGCCGCCGAGCGCGTCCAATGGATCTGCCCACTCGATGACGCCGACCTCGCGGCATCCCCGTGATTCGATCACGAGGACCGTCGAACCCGGCGGCAGGGGATCCTCCGACCAGGCGAGAAACGTCTCGGAGCCACCCCGGACCCGGACCAGTACCTCGCCGGGTCCCGCGGATCCACGTGTTCCGATGAGGACCTTCCCCGTACAGCCGATCACGGCCTCGTCCTGCGTCATCACCGGCCGTCCTCCTCGCGCTGGCCTCAGGATTCCGACGATAGCCCTCCTCGGCCCGTGCACCAACGGGCAGGAGGTCACAGCACGTGCACGGACTCCGCCAGCTGCCCGGGCAGGGGTGCCGTGTGGGTCACCAGGAGGCCGGAGACGGCACGGGTGAGGGCCACGTACAGCCGTCGCAGGCCGGTCCGCTCGTCCGGTTCGCCGTCGACGACCGCCTGCGGCTCGTCCAGGACCACGTAGTCGTACTCCAGGCCCTTGGCGAGCGAGGCCGGTACCAGGGTCAGCCGGGTCTCGCGGGTCGTCTCCTCGCCCGGCGCGAGGAATCCGATCCCGGCCGCGGTCAGCGCCCCGGCCAGCGCGGGGATGCGGGCGTCGGCGGCGATCAGGCCGGTCGAGCCCTCGTGGGCCAGCAACTCCTCGCAGGCGGCCACGACTTCGTCCGCGTCCTCGATCGCGCGGACCTCGAAGAAGCCCGGGTTCTCCCGGACGGAGGCGACCGGGGTCAGGCCCGGCGCGATGTGCGGGAGCAGCCGGGAGGCGTACGTGATGACATCGGTCGGCACCCGGAAACCGGCCGTCAACTCCTCGATCACGCCCTCCTGTTTGCCCAGGTGGCTCAGCGCCTCGTCCCAACTCCGCGTCGCCCAGGGCGTCGTGCCCTGTGCCAGGTCGCCGAGGACGGTCGCGCTGCCCGTGGTGCAGCGGCGGCCCACCGCCCGGTACTGCATGGGGGAGAGGTCCTGCGCCTCGTCCAGGACCACATGGCCGAGCGAGTGGGTGCGCTGGATCAGGTCGGCGGCCTCGTCGATCAACACCGCGTCCGCGGCGGACCACTTGGCCGACTTCACGCTGCGGACCGGCTTCGCCCACAGGATCGTCCTGCGCTCGTCCTCGTCGAGGAGCCCGGCCGCGTGCTCGTCGAGGAACTCCGGCTCGGTGAGCAGCCGCAGCACCAGTTTCGCCGGGTCGACGACGGGCCAGACGGCCTTCACGGCCGCCTTCACCGCGCTGTTGCGCGCGACCGCGTCCTGCACCCGGTCGTCCGGCGCCTCCCCGGCCCGCTCCATCTGCACCAGCACCGCGTGCGCGATCCGCTGCGGCAGGGCCTCGCGGGCGGCGCCGTACCGGATCTCCCGGTCGAGCAACTGTCGTACCAGCTCCTCCAGTTCGTACGCCGGTACCCGCCAGCGCCGGGAGCCGCGCACGACCACCACCGGTTCCGTCGGCAGGGACACGTACGCGTACAGGGCCCGGCGCAGCACCTCGGCCATCCGGGCGTCGCCCTTGATCACGGCGGCGGGCGCCTCGTCCGTGCCGCGCACCTCCACCCGCGCCACCAGGTCGTCCACGGTGGCCTGCTGCACGGACAGCTCGCCCAGCGCGGGCAGCACCTGCTCGATGTAGTGCAGGAAGGACTTGTTCGGGCCGATGACGAGGGTGCCGGTGCGGGCGAGGCGCTCGCGGTGCGCGTACAGCAGATACGCCACCCGGTGCAGGCCGACGGCGGTCTTCCCGGTGCCGGGGCCGCCCTGGACGCAGACGGTGCCGCCGAGCCCGCTGCGGACGATCTCGTCCTGCTCCGGCTGGATGGTGGCGACGATGTCCCGCATCGGGCCGACGCGCGGCCGCTCGATCTCCCGCTGGAGCAGCTTGCTGGTGGTGGCCGCCTCGTCCGGGTCGGACAGCCGCTCGTCCTCGTACGCGGTCAGGTCCCCGCCGGTGTAGCCGAAGCGGCGGCGCAGCCCGATGTCCATCGGGTCCTTCTTGGACGCCCGGTAGAACGGCTGGGAGACCGGCGCGCGCCAGTCGATGACCATGGGGTCGCCGTCGGCGTCGTGCACATGCCGGCGCCCGATGTAGAACTGCTCGCCCGACGCGCCCTCCGCCCGGTCCTCGCCCGGGGCGTGCAGGTAGTCGAGCCGGCCGAAGAACAGCGGGGTGTCACTGAGGTCGGCCAGCGCCTTGATGCGGTCGTCGATCTGGCGGCTGAGCACCGCCGCGTTGACCCAGTTCGCGGTGACGTCCCGGATGTCCAGCGCCTCCGCGTCCTCCCGCATGGCGCGCAGCGCGGCCCGCGAGTCGGCGAGGTGCGAACGCTCCCGGGAGAGCGGGTCCCCCGCGGGGTCGATGGCCTGTTCCTGGGCGTGCGTGGACAAGGGGGTGCCTCCGGTGGACCTGCTGCGGGCGGTACGACGGCGCCACCCGGTTTCCGTCCGGACGGCAGCTCTCCGCGAGGGAGGCGGGCAAGAGAGGGGATCTTAGTGAGGGGGGTGGGGGAACGCCAATGGATATTCGCCGGGGAGGGCCGGCGCAGCGGCCCGGCCGCCCACAGGGGGGGGAGATCGCCGAAGGCGCACGCAGTGGCCGGCGAAGTCGCCCCCTTGCTCCGCCCGGCTCCCGGCGCTCTTGCCCCGCAAATCCCCTAGGGGGTGCGGGCGGGGCCGGTGCAGGGGGCGGGCCGGGTCGGCTCCACCCCGGGGTGCAGACGGGGGCGCCGGAACTGGACCCGTGGACCGATACCGCGAAGCCGCTCGGAGTTCCACCATGGAGTCATGAGCGCAGCAACCGTTTCCCCCACCATTCCCCGCCCCCGACCGGAGCCACGGCGGTGGACGGCGCCCCGCGTCACCTCCTGGGCAGCGCCCTGCGCGCGCTCAAGGTGTTCGCGCAGGCGGCGTTCGGCGTCGTCGTCCTCGGCGAGTACGGCGAGGAAGCGGGCATACGCCGGGTGTGACGGCACCGCCCGTCACACCCGCCCCGCCCCGTCAGCCCTCCGTCTCGGACCGGCCCCGGCCCTCCGCCTCCGCGAGGATCTCGTCCGCGTCCATGATCCGGTAGGCATAGCCCTGTTCGGCCAGGAAGCGCTGGCGGTGGGCGGCGAAGTCCTGGTCGATGGTGTCGCGGGCCACGACCGAGTAGAAGTGGGCCTGGTGGCCGTCGGCCTTGGGCCGCAGCACCCGGCCGAGCCGCTGGGCCTCCTCCTGGCGGGAGCCGAAGGTGCCGGACACCTGGATGGCGACCGTGGCCTCGGGCAGGTCGATGGAGAAGTTCGCGACCTTGGACACCACCAGCACGTTGATCTCGCCCTCACGGAAGGCGTCGAAGAGCTTCTCACGCTGGGCGTTGGAGGTCTCGCCCTTGATGACCGGCGCGTTCAAGTGCTCGCCCAGCTCGTCGAGTTGGTCGATGTACTGGCCGATCACCAGGATCTGCTGGCCCGTGAACCGGCGGACGATCGCCTCCGTCACCTTCCGCTTGGTGTCCGTGGTGGCACAGAAGCGGTACTTCTCCTCCGTCTCGGCCGTCGCGTACGCCAGCCGCTCGGACTCCGTCAGGTTCACCCGGACCTCGACGCAGTCGGCGGGCGCGATATAGCCCTGCGCCTCGATCTCCTTCCAGGGCGCGTCGAACCGCTTGGGCCCGATCAGGGAGAACACATCCGACTCACGGCCGTCCTCGCGCACCAGCGTGGCGGTCAGCCCCAGCCGCCGCCGAGCCTGGAGATCGGCGGTGAACTTGAAGACGGGAGCCGGCAGCAGATGCACCTCGTCGTAGACGATCAGTCCCCAGTCCCGGGAGTCGAACAGCTCCAGGTGCGGATAGACGCCCTTCCGCTTGGTCGTCAGCACCTGGTAGGTGGCGATGGTGACCGGGCGGATCTCCTTGCGCGTCCCGCTGTACTCGCCGATCTCGTCCTCGGTCAGCGAGGTCCGCTTCACCAGCTCGTGCTTCCACTGCCGGGCGGAGACGGTGTTGGTCACGAGAATCAGCGTGGTCGACTTCGCCTCCGCCATGGACGCGGCGCCCACCAGCGTCTTGCCCGCGCCACAGGGCAGTACGACGACACCGCTGCCGCCGTGCCAGAAGTTCTCCACGGCCTGCCGCTGGTACGGCCGCAGGGTCCAGCCGTCCTCGCGCAGGTCGATGGGGTGCGCCTCGCCGTCCACGTAGCCCGCGAGGTCCTCGGCCGGCCAGCCCAGCTTGAGCAGCGTCTGCTTGATCTGCCCGCGCTCGGAGGGGTGCACCACCACGGTGTCCGGGTCGATCCGCGCGCCGACCAGCGGGCTGATCCGCTTGGACTTCAGGACCTCCTCGAGCACCGGCCGGTCGGTGGTCGTCAGGACCAGTCCGTGCGCGGGGTGCTTGGAGAGGGTGAGGCGGCCGTAGCGGTCCATCGTCTCGGCGATGTCCACGAGCAGCGCGTGCGGCACCGGGTACCGGCTGTACTCCACCAGCGCGTCCACGACCTGCTCCGCGTCGTGCCCCGCGGCCCGCGCGTTCCACAGGCCGAGGGGCGTCACCCGGTAGGTGTGGATGTGCTCGGGCGCCCGCTCCAGCTCGGCGAACGGCGCGATGGCCCGCCGGCAGTCGTCGGCCCGCTCGTGGTCGACCTCCAGGAGCAGGGTCTTGTCGGACTGCACGATCAGTGGACCGTTCACGCGCGGCACACCCTTTCCACTACGGCCTTCACCGGGACCAAACGTCCAGTGTGCCCCATCCGGGGACGGTCGCGGCAGGTCGTGGGCCGCCGTGAGTGTCCCCGCTCACTCCTCGGCGAGTTCGGCGACCCCGGTGACGCGGTGCAGCGGGTAGGTGCGGACCTCGTCCGCGGTGTGGTCGTAGGCCGTCACGAAGCCGCCCTCCACGCGGATCGGGGCGATGACGCGCTGGCTGGCGGCGCCCTCGGCGTTGACGTAGCCGATCCACAGGGAGTCGCCGGTGAGCACGGCGGCCTGCACGGTCGCCAGGGTCTCGGCGGCGGAGGTGCGGGGCAGCTCACCGGCCGCCGGGTCGGTGCCGGAGGGCTTGCGGGGGGCCGTGGCGGCCAGGTCACCGGCCCGGATCGCGCGGATCGCGGCGGACAGCAGCGTGGCGTCGGGCGGCGGCGGGCCGTCGGGCACCGGCTCGGGCGCGGTCCGGGGCGGGGTGCGGTGGGCGTGCGCGCGGGTGATCAGCACATCGCCCTCGGCGGACTCGGCGGCGGGCGCGAAGCCCATCGCGCGCAGGCCCTCCAGCAGGGCGGCCGGGTCGCTCTGGGCGGCCAGCACGGTCGGGGCGAGGCGGCGCAGGCGCAGGGCGGTGGCGCGCTTGTCGGCGAGGATCTCGCTCAGCAGGGCGTCGTCGTCGCAGCGGACGTACGCCGAGGCGGCGCCGATCCGCAGATGGCCGTGCTTACGGGCCACGTCGTCGATCAGGTAGGCGAGCGGCTGCGGGATCGGGGTGCGCGAGTGCCGGGCGAGGAAGTCGTGCAGATCGGCGGCGGTCCGCCCGGCGTCCAGGGCCCGGCGCACCGACCCCGGCGTGAACCGGTACACCGTCGCGCCGCCCTTCGACTCCACGTCCGCGAGCACCCCGAGCATCTCCGCGAGCGGCCGCTCCAACGGCCCCGGCGCGACCGCCGTCAGATCGGCCTGGAGGAGGACGTGGTCGAGGGGCTCGGGCAGGAGCGGGGCGAGGAGCCGGGCAGCGGTGGCGACGGCGACGGCCTGCGCGGCGGGGGAGAGGGGGACGAGGGGCACGAGGGGGGCGAGGGGCACGGCGGTGCTCGGGGCTGTGGGGGTGGCGGCGCGGTGGTGGTGGACGGGGAGCTTGTCCCCGGGACCGCCGGGCTCGCCCGCACCGGACAGGCCGCTCGCACCCAGATCGCCGGCCGGGCCGCCGGTACCGCCCGCGCCGACACCTCCGGTCGCGCCTGCCACCCCGTTCGGGCCGGCGCCCGAGGTCCCCGCCCCCGGTGCCCCCAGCAGCGCCCTGCCGTGCGTGGACAGCGCGCCGCGCCCCGTCACGCCCAGGAGTTCCGCCTCCATGAGGGTCCAGCGGGCGAGGCGGGTGCGGAGGTCCTCGGCGGGGGTGTCCTTGCCGGGGCGGGGGGTGCCCGCGGTGCCCCGCAGGGGGCGTTCCCAGTACAGGCGGGTCAGGACCGACTCCGGGGCGGGCGCGGCGCCCGCCGGGAGGCCGGACAGCAGGGTCAGGACCCGGTGCCGTACCTCGGGCGCGGCCGAGCGGTCCAGGCCCGGGCCGAGCGTGGAGAGGGTGCGGTCCTTCGCGTCCCGCCCGCCGACCAGGCCCGGCGCCCGGGTCGCCGTCAGCCAGGCCCCGGCGAGCAGCGCCCAGCGCTCGGCCGGGGGGCGCTCCATCCACTCGTCGTAGAAGGGGGTGGCGGCGTACCGCTCGTCGGCCTCACCGTCGGAGGCCAACAGGCCCGCCGCATAGGCCAGTTCGACCCAGAACGCGGCGACCGGCTCCGGCGCGTCCAGGGCGACGGCGGTCCGCTTGAGGTCGCGCACGCTGAGCCCGCCGGCCCGCAGCACCGCGGGCCCGCCCTCGTCCCAGTCCTTCAGCAGCTCCTCGACGGTGGCGAGCGCGGTGTGCGCCTGGCCGGCCGCCGTCGCGTCCACACCCTGTGGACGGTGGGTCGCGGCCGGCTCCACCGCGGGCGGCAGCGGCTCGGGCTCCCGGTGGGCACGGCCCGCGCGCAGGTGCAGGGCGACCTCGCGGGGCAGTACGACGGTGCCCGGAGCCGTCGGCAGCAGCAGGCCCCGGTCCAGCAGCCAGCGCAGATGGGCGGCCGGTTCCGCGGTGACCTGTCCGTACGGCGGCCCCCACACCAGCCGGGACAGCACCTCCAGGGAGCCCTCCGGCGCCCCGGAGAGCAGCTTGGCCATCTTCTTCCGGTGGGTGAACAGCGCGGCCAGCGCGGTCACCGCCGACACCGAGTCATGGGTCGAGGCCAGCCCCGCCGTGATCACGATCTCCTGGATCCGCCCCGGGGACATGCCCGAGGTGGCCTCGTGCACGGTGGGTCCGAGCCCGGTCGGCGAGGGGTGTTGCGGGGACGGCGCGAGCAGTTCGCGGGCGGTGCGCACCAGGCGCAGCCGCTCGTCGTCGCCCCACACCAGCGCCTGTTCGCGCAGGGTGGCGAGGGCGCGGGGGAGCGCGGCGGCCACCGTCTCGTCCCCGGCGTCCCCGGCCATCAGCCCGAGCAGCGCGGCCTTGGAGGCCGGGTCCGGGGCCACGGCCAGCGCCTCGGCGGTCTGGAGCGCGAAGCGGTCCAGCCGTTCCAGGGCCCGCAGCACCGAGGCCCGGGTGCCGGCCCGGGTGGCCAGCTGGGTCAGGTCGGTGGGGACGGGCGTGATGAGGTCCGGGCGGCTGCGCAGCAGCGCGGCCAGGGAGGCGTCGTCCCTGGCGCGGAGCGCCTCCGCGAGGGACCGAGGAGCTGGGTTGGCCTCTTGGCTCATCCGGCCAACGGTAGCGGGTTACCCCGGCCGGTTCAGCCGTGGCGGGCGGGGCCCCGCTCTGCGCTACCGTCCTCACGGGGTTTCAGTCGGCGTCACCCCGGAGGGATTCCGTGGGCATCGAGAGCGACAAGGTCGTCTACGAGTACCTGAGCCGCGTCGGGGACATCGCGTCGCGACGGCAGTTGCCGTCGTCCACGCGCATGCGGCTGGTCTCGGAGCTGCGCAACGAGATCGACCGGGACCGGGCCAGGGCGACGGTGGACAGTCCCGCCGCGGTCCGCCGCATCCTGGACCGCCTGGGCACGCCCGACGAGGTGGTCGAGGCCGCGGGCGGCACCGGGCCCGCCGGCGGCGCGGGCCGCCCGTCCGCCGCCGTACCGGCGCAGCCCGTGCCGCGCGAGCGGGAGCCCGAGCGTGTCTCGCCGGGCGACGAGCGGCCGAAGGGGCTGCGCCGGGTCGTCCCCCGGCCGCGGCCCACCGAGCCCCGGCCCGAGCCGTCCGTGCCCAGGGACGGGCCGCCCGCCGCCTCGCACGAACTGTGGGAGGCCGCGCCGGCGCCCGACTGGTGGCGCACCGCCGGCGGCCCCTTCGGCGGCGCCGGGAACAGCCCCTTCCTGGACACCGACCCGGTGCCGGGCTTCGTCGGCGGGGTGGAGATCCCGGATCTGCTCCGCCGCCCGCCGCACGAGATCGAGAAGGAGAAGGAGGAGAAGGAGGAGCGGGAGGAGAGGGAGAAGGCGGCGCGGGCACCCGCTCCCGCCCCCGCCCGGCGCTTCGGACTGTTCCCGCGCCGTACCCCGGCGGCCGCCTTGGACCCGGACCCGGCCCCCGAGCTCGCCCCGGACGCCGGTGCCGCCGCCCCCGCCCGCCGCCTCCTGCCCGGTCCCGCGGCCGGCTGGTCCAACCCGTTCCTGCTGCTGGCCGCCGCCGCGCTGGTCGCCGGGGCGGTGCTCGGCAACTGGTTCGTGCTGCTCGCGGGCTGGGCGATGGCCTACACCTCCCGGCGGCTGAGCCCCTCCGAGAGCAAGTGGGCCGTGCTCGTGCTGCCCGGCGGCGCGGCCGTGGCGGGCCTGGTGTGGCTCTGGGGCCGGCAGAACGGCCGCTGGGGCGACCCGATCGCCCAGGGGCAGATGGGCGACGCCCTCGCCCAGACCTGGCCCTGGGTGGTGCGGGGCGCGGCCGTCGCCTCGGCGCTCTACGTCCTGTGGCGCTCACAACGCAGGGGCTGACGCTCACCGCGCGAAGGCTGACGCTCACCGCGCGAAGGCCGACGCCCCACCGCGCGAAGGGCGGCGCCCACCGCGCGAAGGCTGACGCCCACCGCGTGAAGGGTGGCGCCAGCGGCGCTGAGGCCGATGCCCGCCGGGCGAAGGCCGACGCAGGTGGTCCGAAGGCTGGCGCCCGCTGGACGAAGGCTGATGCACGTGGCCGCGGAGGCTGACGCTCGCCTTGTGGAGGTGGCGTCAGCGGTGCGAAGGCCCGGCGCACGTGGTCCGAAGTCTGGCGCCTGCCGCACGAAGGCTGATGCCCGTGGCTGCGGAGGCTGACGCTCGCCTTGTGGAGGGTGGCGTCAGCGGTGCGAAGGCCCGGCGCACGTGGTCCGAAGTCTGGCGCCTGCCGCACGAAGGTTGATGCCCGTGGCCGCGGAGGCTGACGCTCGCCGCCGTGTGAAGGGTGGCGTCAGTGGCGCGAAGGCCCGGCGCACGTGGTCCGAAGTCTGGCGCCTGCCGCACGAAGGCCGATGCCCGTGGCCGCGAAGGCTGACGCTCGCCGCCGCGTGAAGAGTGGCGCCAGCGGCGCTGAGGCTGGCGCCCGCCGGACAAAGGCCGACGCCCGCCGGGCGAGGGCCGGCGCACGTGGCCCGAAGCTCGGCGCCTGCCGCACGAAGGCCGACGCCCGTGGCCGCGGAGGCTGACGCTCGCCGAGTGAAGGGTGGCGTCAGCGGCGCTGAGGCCGACGCCCGCCGTACGAAGGTCGATGCCCGCCGGGCGAAGGCCGACGCACGTGGCGGCGAAGGCCGGGGCCCCCGTACGAAGGCCGACGCCCGTGGCCCGAAGGCCGGATGGGGGCCGGTGCGCCGTCGTAGCGGCCTGGCACCATGTCCCCCATGGCCTCCCTCACCGTCGGCTTCGACCTCGACATGACCCTCATCGACTCCCGGCCGGGCATCCGCGCGTGCTACATCGCGCTGGCGGAGCGTACGGGGGCGTACATCGACGCCGACCTGGCGGTCACCCGGCTCGGGCCGCCGCTCGCGGACGAGCTGGTGAACTGGTTCCCGGCCGAGCGCGTGCCCGCGATGGCCGAGCTGTACCGGGAGATGTACCCGTCCATAGCCATCGCCGCGACCCCCGCCATGGCGGGCGCCCGCGAGGCCATGGCGGCGGTGCGCGCGGCCGGCGGCCGGACCATGGTGGTCACCGCCAAGTACGAGCCGAACGCGAAGCTGCACCTGTCCCATCTGGGCATCGAGCCGGACGTGGTCGTGGGCGACCTGTGGGCCGAGCAGAAGGCACGGGCGCTGCGCGAGCACGGCGCGGGGGTGTACGTCGGCGACCACACCGGCGATGTGCGCGGGGCGCGTACCGCGGGCGCGCTGTCGGTCGCGGTGGCGACCGGACCCTGCCCCGCGGACGAGCTGCGCGCGGCCGGGGCGGACGTCGTCCTGGACGATCTGTCCGCCTTCCCGGCGTGGCTGGCCGATTACCGCCCCTGACGAAACCGGGTCCGGCGGCCCGAGGACGGCCCGGTCCCGTCCGCTACCGGGACGCCGCGGCGCTCCTCGCCCGGCGCCGGCCGGCCGCGATCGACCGCAGCACCCCCGCGCCGGCCACGAGGAAGCCGACGCCCATGAGCATGCACAGTCCGTACATGTAGGTCGGAAACGGTTTGGTGCCGAGGAACAACGGGACCATCGTGACCAGGGTGGCCAGGGCTCCGACGAAGAACACGATGGCGCCGGCACGGATCAGTCCGTCGCCGGGCCCGGCGGAATTCGCTTGGGTTTTGTCACGCACCGGACCAGGGTAGTTCCTGCGCGAGAGAACGACCGGGGACGTCTTGTCACCGGGTCCAGGACCATTAGCCTTGATGACAGCGGGTCACGGCGACCCGCTGCAGTGCTATCAAGAGCCGTTTCCGAGCAGTTTTCCCGACGAGTACGAGGACGAGGACAGACGTGCCTACCGGCAAGGTCAAGTGGTTCAACAGCGAGAAGGGCTTCGGCTTTCTCTCCCGCGACGACGGCGGTGACGTCTTCGTCCATTCCTCGGTTCTCCCCGCCGGAGTCGATGTGCTCAAGCCGGGACAGCGGGTGGAGTTCGGCGTGGTCGCCGGCCAGCGCGGCGACCAGGCGCTCTCGGTGGTCGTGCTCGACCCGACGCCGTCCGTGGCCGCCGCCCAGCGCAAGAAGCCCGACGAGCTGGCCTCGATCGTGCAGGACCTGACGACCCTCCTCGAGAACATCACCCCGATGCTGGAGAAGGGCCGCTACCCGGAGAAGGCATCCGGCAAGAAGATCGCCGGGCTGCTCCGCGCGGTCGCCGACCAGCTGGACGTCTGACCGCGCCCGCTCCTCAGGGCTCCCTCAGGGAAACGCGAGCGCGTCCGGGCCGAGGGGCGGCACCAGTCCCTCGGCCGCGGCCCGGGTGAGCAGCCCGCGGACCGCCGCGTAGCCGTCCTCGCCGAGGTCGGCGGTGAACTCGTTGACGTACAGCCCGATGTGCTGGTCGGCCACGGCCGGGTCCATCTCCTGGGCGTGCGCCATGACGTACGGCCGGGAGACCTCGGGCGCGTCCCACGCGGCCCGCACGGAGGCGCGCACGGACTCGGCGAGCCCCTTCAGCGTCCCGGCGCCCAGCGACCGCTTGGCCACGATCGCGCCCAGCGGGATCGGCAGCCCGGTCGTCAGCTCCCAGTGCTCGCCCATGTCGGCGAGCTTGTGCAGCCCGTAGTTCCGGTAGGTGAAGCGGGCCTCGTGGATCACCAGGCCCGCGTCCACCGTGCCGTCCCGCACGGCCGGCATGATCTCGTGGAACGGCATGACCACGATCTCGCCGACCCCGCCGGGCACCACGTCCGCGGCCCACAGCCGGAACAGCAGGTAGGCCGTCGACTTCTCGCTGGGCACCGCGACCGTACGGCCCGTCAGGTCGACGCCGGCCTCCCGCGTGAGCACCAGCGGCCCGCAGCCCCGGCCGAGCGCGCCGCCGCAGGGCAGCAGCGCGTACTCGTCGAGGACGTACGGCAGGACGGCGTACGACACCTTCAGCACATCGAACTCGCCGCGCTCGGCCATGCCGTTGGTGAGGTCGATGTCGGCGAAGGTCACGTCCAGCGCGGGGGCGCCGGGGACGCGGCCGTGGGCCAGGGCGTCGAAGACGAAGGTGTCGTTCGGGCAGGGCGAGTACGCGATCTGCAAGGGCTCACTGGTCATACGGATTTCCAACTCTCCAATGCGGGCGCGAACTTCCCGAAGGCCGCGGTGAGGGCGGCGAGGGCGTCGCCGATGCGCCAGGCGGCGCGGTCGCGCGGGCCGACCGGGTTGGAGACCGCGCGGATCTCCAGCACCGGCACGCCCTGGGCCCCGGCGGCCTCGGCGACCCCGAAGCCCTCCATGCCCTCGGCGAGCGCGCGGGGGTGCCGGGCGCCCAGCGCGGCGGCGCGGGCGGCGGTCCCGGTCACGGTGGACACGGTCAGGACCGTGCCGGTGCGGGCACCGGTGGCCTCGGCCACGGCCCGTACGAGTGATTGAGGCGGGCGATGGGTGACGGTCCCGAAGCCCAGTTCGGTGACCGGCACAAAGCCGTCGGCGGTCTCGGCGCCCAGGTCGGCGACGGTGATCGCGTCGGCGACGACGAGCGAGCCGAGCGGCGCCCCGGGCGCGAACCCGCCGCCGATCCCGGCCGAGACGACCAGGTCGTAGGGGGCGCCGGCGAGCGCGGCCGCGGTGAGCGCGGCACCGGTGGAGGCGGCGGCCCGCGCGGGCCCGACCCCGGCGGCCAGCAGATCGATCACGGCGGCGGTACGAGGGGGAGCGGCCCCGGTGGACGGGGCGGCACCGGCGGTCGTACCGGACGGGACGGCGCCGGCGGTCGTGCGGAACAGCGCCGCGCCCGGCAGCCGTACCTCTTCCCCGGAGCCGGGGAACGCCCGTGCCACCGCGTCCCGTTCGGCGGGGACCGCGGTGGCCACGAGGACGCGTGCGGGGGCCGTGATCAGTCCTTCTTCAGCTTGAAGGACCACACGCCCTTGGTCGGGTTGGAGCCCATCTGGATCACCAGCGTGTTGGACGCGCCGCCGGTGCCGTACTGCTCGTTGAAGAACGCGTTGCCCGGCAGGGTGCGGTACGTCTCCTTGCTCAGGCTGGTGAAGGGGCGGCCGTTGACCAGCACGGCCCAGCCGGCGTCCGCGATCTTCGGGTCGACACCGATCCGGATCGTCGAGTCCTCGCCGACCGAGATCGCCTTCGCGTCGCCGGTCTTCTTGGCGCAGTCGGCCAGGGCCTTGGCGTCGAGCGCCTTGCCGTCGTTGTAGCAGACCGCCTCGGAGTGCACCGAGTCCTTGCCGACGGTGATCGTCGCGGTGGGCGTCGGCTTGTCGCAGGCGGACAGGACGAGCAGTCCGGCGGCAACGGCGCCGGCGGCGGCGACGGCGCGGCGGCGCCGCGCGACGCGGTGTACTTCAGCGGCTTCGCCGCGGGGCAGCGTGGTCATGGTCGAAAGATTATCGGTCGCCCGGAGCCGTCCGCCCACGCGGGGTGCGGCGTGCCCGGTTCGTTACGCCAGTCGTGTCCGCGACAACCGAAGCGTGTCCCGGTTCGTCACGCCACCTGCCCCTTTACGACACCGCCCCGCCACACCGCCCCGCCACTCCGGAGCGCCCGCTCCGGAGCGCCCGCTCACGCCACCCGGGCGCGGGGCCGGCCGCCGTACCGCGCGGAGGCGATCAGACCGCGCAGGGTGCTCAGCCAGCCCACCGCCACGAACGCGGCGCCGGCCAGCAGCCCCACCGTGCCGTTGAGCGGCATCACGATGCCCACCGCGCCGCCGAACACCCACGCCATCTGGAGCAGCGTCTCGGAGCGGGCGAAGGCGGAGCTGCGCACCAGTTCCGGCACGTCCCGCTGGATCAGCGCGTCCAGCGCCAGCTTGGCCAGCGCCTGCGCGAACCCGGCGACCGCCGCCAGACAGGTCACCAGGACCGCCCCGAAGAACGCCGCGGCCACGAGCGCCATGCCCAGCGCCGCCGCGACGACGGTCACGATGATGATCTCCGGCGCCCGTGATCTGAGCCACGCGCCCACCGCCGTGCCCAGCGCGTTTCCCGCGCCGGCCGCGACGCCCACCAGCCCCAGCGAGACCACCGCGCTCCGGCCGCCGAGCGGATGCTCGCGCAGCAGGAAGGCGAGGAAGAAGATCAGGAAGCCGGACAGGCAGCGCAGGGCCGCGTTGGCGCCGAGGGCGTGGGTCACGGCGGGCCCGACCGTGCGCAGCCCGGGCCGCTTCACCTTGGTCCTCGGCAGCCGCGTCTCCTCGGCGGCGAGCAGCGCCGGCGCCTCGCCGCGGGCGGAGTCCACCTTGGGCGGCAGCGAGAAGGACAGCGCCGTGCCCGCGGCGAAGATCACGGAGGCGCCGTACAGCGGCCAGGGATCGCCGAGCCGGTGCAGTCCCGCGGCGATCGGCGCGGCCACCCCGGTGGCCAGCAGCCCGGCCAGGGTGACCCGGGAGTTGGCCTTCACCAGCGAGAACAGCGGTGGCAGCAGCCGCGGTACGACGGCGCTGCGCACCACGCCGTACGCCTTGGAGGCCACCAGCACGCCGAGCGCGGCGGGATACAGCTCCAGGCTCCCGGTCGCCACCGCGCCCGAGATCAGCAGGGCGAGCAGCACCCGCGCCAGCATGGCCGCCGCCATCGCGGCCCGGCGCCCGTGCGGGAGCCGGTCGAGGAGCGGGCCGATGACCGGGGCGAGGACGGTGAACGGCGCCATGGTGATCGCCAGGTACAGCGCGACCCGCCCGCGCGCCTCGTCGGTCGGCACGGAGAAGAAGACCGTGGAGGCGAGCGCCACGGTGATCATGACGTCCCCGGCGCCGTTCACCGCGTGCAGTTCGATCAGCTTGCCGAGGCCCGACTCGCCCGCGCCGTGCGCGTGTGTGACCCGGCGGATACCGCGCGCGGCGCCGGTGACGGGCAGGTGCAGGGCACGCCCGACGGACCGGGCGGCACCGCCCACCCGGCGCGCACCGCCCCCCGAACGCCACGCCTGTCCGCGGTTGCCACGAGGTTCATAGTGCCCCGAGATGCCGCCGGATAGTGCGGATAGGGCACGTATGGCGGCGAACCGCGCCCGCCGAGGGGGCGGAAGGAGCGGGTGAAGTGGGGGAGAATGCCGCCGAGCGGCAATGAATCCTGTTCGGTGTAGCGTGCGTATCTCAGCCATAACGCAGAATGGATGGCAGAGGTGCGCCCGAGCGCGCGGATGATGCAGACGTCGATGCGGTCCTGAGGTCCGCTCCGTCGGCCAACCCGCCTAAGGCAGCCGCCTGGACGAGACGGCGTAGGAGAGAAGCGATACCTGTGAGCGCAGCGACAACGCGAAGCCGCACCCCCGACCGCCTGTGCGCCGAGGCGGTCGACCTCGCCCGTGCTGCAGCCGAGGAGGCTGCCGCACCCGGTGTGGTCGGCGAGCACTCCGGGTGCGTCTCCGAAGGCGACCGTGTTGTCACGCACTTCTTCGCGTGCAAGGAACCGGGCTACCGGGGCTGGCGCTGGGCCGTGACCGTGGCCCGCGCCTCCCGCGCCAAGATCGTCACACTGGACGAGGTGGTGCTGCTCCCCGGCCGGGACGCGCTGCTGGCGCCGGAGTGGGTGCCGTGGAGCGAGCGGCTGCGGCCCGGCGACCTCGGACCCGGCGATCTGCTCCCCACCGACCAGGACGACCTGCGTCTGGAACCGGGCTACGCCGGCGACGACCAGCCGCCGGCCGACTCCGCGGTGTCGGAGGAGATGGCGGAGCTGGCGGAGGCCGAGGACGCGGACGTGAGTCCGGGCGCGCCGGCCGTCCAGCCGACGGTGCCCATGCGGGGCTCCATCGCCTCGGTCGCCGAGGAACTGGGCATGCGCAGAGCACGCGTTCTGTCCCGTTACGGCCTGCACAGCGCCGCCGACCGCTGGGAGGAGTCGTTCGGACCGAAGACGCCGATGGCCCAGGCGGCGCCGGCCACCTGTCTGACCTGTGGCTTCCTCGCGCCCATCGGCGGCTCGCTGGGCCAGGCGTTCGGGGTGTGCGCCAACGAGTTCGCCCCGGCGGACGGCCGGGTGGTCTCCCTCGCCTACGGCTGCGGCGGCCACTCCGAGGCGGCGGTCATGCCCAAGCCCCCGCAGCCGGCCGCGCCGGTCATCGACGAGACCCGGGTGGAGCCCTTCCCGCTGCACCCCGCCCGCGACTCCGGCTCGGTGCCGGAGACGGCGGACGAGGAGACGGCGGAACTGGGCCACTCGTGACCCCGGTCCGCCTCGCGCGGGACTCGGATCTCCCCGGGTTCCTCGCCCTGGCGGCAGAGGTGGAGCACTGGTTCGGCCCGATGGTGGACGATCCCGGTTTCACCGAGGCCGTGGAGCGGAGCATCGGCCGCGGCGCGGCGCTGGTGGCCCAGGCCGCGTCCGGGGAGCTCCTGGGCGCCCTCCTCTTCGGCGGCAACCCCCCGGTGCACCAGGTGCACTGGCTGGTCGTCACGGAACGGGCCCGGGGCGAGGGCGTGGGCCGCGCCCTGCTGGCCGACGCGATCCACCGCTTCGTCCGGCCCCCGGCCACCATCGAGGTGGTCACCTTCGGCCCGGACCACCCCGGCGCGGCGGCGAGCGGCGCCCGTGCCTTCTACGAGACCCTCGCCTTCACCCCGGCCGAAGCGGCCGCCCCGGGCCCGGAGGGCGGTTCCCGCCAGGTGTACCGCCGGACGCTGGCCTGACGGGCGAGGCGTGCCGACGGGTGGGGCGCGGGACGGTCCGACGGGCCACGCGCACCCCGCTCACCGCCGCCCGCCCCCTCACCCACCCGCCCCACACCCCACTCACCACCACCCCCGCCCCGCCAAGTGGATTGCGCGGGTAGGCGGGAAACCGGGATGTCGGCGAGGCGCTGTACCTTCTTCCTCACGTCGACGAGGAGTGTGAACGTGAGCAGCAAGTACGTGCGGCCGGCGGCCGAGGGTGCCGATCCCTTCGGGACGGCCCGGCTGCGTCGCGGTGTCATCGACGCCTGGGCCACCAGCCCCGCCCGCTTCCGCGAGGACGCCAACGCCGAGGAGGACCTCGTCCTGGGCGGCTACCGGGACCGCCTGGTGATCGAGCTGGCGCAGAACGCCGCCGACGCCGCCGCCCGCGCCCGCGTGCCGGGCCGGCTGCGCCTCACCCTGCGCGACGGCGTGCTGATCGCGGCCAACACCGGCGCCCCGCTGGACGCGACCGGCGTCGAGTCGCTGTCCACGCTGCGCGCCTCCGCCAAGCGCGACGCCGACTCCACG
Source organism: Streptomyces sp. SUK 48 (assembly GCF_009650765.1). Taxonomy (NCBI): domain Bacteria; kingdom Bacillati; phylum Actinomycetota; class Actinomycetes; order Kitasatosporales; family Streptomycetaceae; genus Streptomyces; species Streptomyces sp. SUK 48. The sequence continues at coordinate 4,644,451 of NZ_CP045740.1, forward strand.
CACGGCTCCGTCGGCCGCTTCGGCGTCGGTTTCGCCGCCGTCCTCTCGGTCACCGACGAGCCCGCCGTCGTCGGCCGGCACGGCGGCGTCCGCTGGTCCCTCGCCGAGTCGCGCGAGCTGGCCGCCGACGCCGCCCGGCACAGCCCCGGACTCGGTGACGAGGTCCGGCGCCGCGCGGGCCATGTCCCGCTGCTCCGGCTGCCCTTCGCCGCCGAGGGCACCGCCCCCGACCCGTACGACACCGCCGTCATCCTGCCGCTGCGCGACGCGGCCGCCGCCGGCCTCGCCGAGCGCCTGCTCGACGCCGTGGACGACGCGCTCCTCCTCACCCTCCCGGGTCTGGCGGAGGTCGTCATCGAGATCGGCGACGACGCGCCCCGCACCCTGCGCCGCGGCACCGAGGGCGCCGTCACCGTCGTAGCGGATTCCCGGGAGGGCACCACCCGCTGGCGCACCGCCTCCGCGCACGGGCCGCTCACCCCGGAGCTGCTCGCCGACCGGCCGGTGGAGGAGCGGCTGCGGCCCCACTGGTCGGTGACCTGGGCCGTCCCCACCGACGAGCAGGGGCGCCCGGCGCGGCCCCGCACGTCCCCCGTCGTGCACGCCCCCACGCCCAGCGACGAACCCCTCGGCGTGCCCGCCCTCCTCATCGCCTCCTTCCCGCTCGACACCACCCGCCGGCACACCGCGCCCGGCCCGCTGACCGACTTCCTGGTGCGCCGCGCGGCCGACGTGTACACCGAACTGCTCGCCGGCTGGCGCCCGGTGACCGAGGCCGCCGTCGATCTCGTGCCCGGCCCGCTGGGCAAGGGCGAACTGGACGGCGCGCTGCGCCAGGCCCTCCTGGAGCGGCTGCCGCGCACCGCGTTCCTGCCGCCCGCGCTGCCCGGCGACGGCGGCGAGGACGAGCTGCCCGAGGCGCTTCGGCCCCGGGACGCGGAGATCGTGGAGGGCGCGGGCGCCGAGACCGTGCGGGTGCTCGCCGAGGTGCTGCCCACCCTGCTGCCCGCCGGTCTGGAGCGCCGCGCCGAGCTGCGCGCCCTCGGCGTCGCCCGGCTCCCGCTCGCCGACGCCGTCGACCGGCTCGCGGGCCTGGAGAAGGACCCCGACTGGTGGTGGCGGCTCTACGACAGCCTCGCGGGCGTGGACGTGGAGCGGCTCTCGGGCCTGCCGGTACCGCTCGCCGGGGGCGCCTCCCAGGCTTTCGGCTCCGGAGCAGGCCGTACGGCCATCGGCCCGCGCCAGGTGCTGCTGCCCACCCCCGACGGCGCCCGGCTCGACGCGGACGTGCTCGCCCGGCTCGGCCTGAAGGTCGCCCACGAGGACGCCGCCCATCCGCTGCTGGAGAAGCTCGGCGCGCTGCCCGCCACCCCGCGCGCGGTGCTCACCACCCCCCAGGTGCGGGCCGCCGTCGCCGCCTCCCTGGACGACGGGGGCGCCCTCGGCTGGGAGGAGGACGCCCTGGACGCGGAGGAACTCGCCGACACCGTCCTCGCCTTGGTGCGGGACGCGGGCCTGGCACCCGGTGACGAGCCCTGGCTCGGCGCCCTCGCGCTGCCCGACGAGGACGGCGAACTCGCCCCCGCCGGCGAGCTGGTGTTCCCCGGCAGCCCCTTCGCCCGGGTGATCCGCGAGGACGAACTGGCGGCCGTCGAGCAGGAGTTGGCGGACAAGTGGGGCGAACAGCCGCTGACCGCCTGCGGGGTGCTCGCCACCTTCGCCCTGGTGCGCGCCACCGACGTCGTCCTCGACCCGGACGAACTGGAGCCCCGCGAGGGCGACTTCGCCGAACCGGACGACGCCGGACTGCTGGACGCCGTGGACGTGTGGTGCGAGGACATCCTCGACCGCTTCCCGGACAGCCCCGTCCCCCCGGTCGCCACCGAACTCGTCGCCGTCCGCGACCTCGACCTCGTGGACGACGACCACTGGCCCGAGGCCCTCGCCCTGCTCGCCCGCCCGCCGCTGCGCGACGCCCTCACCCAGCCGGTGCGCGTCCTGCTGCCCGACGGCACCCACGAGGTCGTACGGCCGTACACCGCCTGGTGGCTGCGCGGGCACCCGGTGCTGGACGGCCGGCGCCCCGCGGGCCTCCTCGCCGCCGGCGGCGATCCGCTGCTGCGCGGCCTGTACGACGAGGCCGACGCCACCGGGTTCGAGGACGAACAGGTACTGCGCGCCCTCGGCGTACGGACCTCGGTGGGCGCCCTGCTGGACGAGCCCGGCGGCGCCGCCGAACTCCTGGGCCGGCTCGCCGACCCGGACCGCCCGGTCACCGGCACCCAACTGCACGGCCTGTACGGTGCGTTGGCCGACACCGATCCGGAACAGGTCACCCTGCCGGACGAGGTGCGGGCCGTGAGGGACGGGCGGGTGACGGTGGTGGACGCCGCCGACGCCGTGGTCGTCGACTCCCCGGACCTGCTGCCCTTCACCTCCGGCGTGCCCCTGCTGCCCGTACGGCCCGCGCGCGCCGCCGAGTTGGCCGAACTGTTCCAGGTGCGCCGGCTCAGCGAGTCCGTCACCGGCGAGGTGCACTCCGAGGGCGCCGAGCACGACGTACCGGACCCGGTGCGGGTGCTCCTCGGCCCGCGCACCCCCGAGACGTACGTCGAGCACGACGAACTGGTCGTGGACGGCGTGGAGATCGACTGGCGGCTCACCGACGACGGGGTGCTGCACGCGGCCACCCTGGAGGGCGTGGCCGCCGGACTCGCCTGGGCGGCCCGGCAGTGGCCGCGCCGCTTCGAGGTCGCCGCCCTCCTGGAGGACCCGTCCCGGACGGAGGAGCTGGCCCGGGACCGCTGGTTCGACTGACCTCCAGAGGTCTCTCACGAAATTCACACGTCCCGTACAACCGTTGCCCTGCCCGCGTTGTCTGATCTTCAGGAGTCGTCCGGCTCCCGTCTACTTCGTACGCAGGGGAACCGCACATGCGTATTCGTGCCACCGTGGCCGCCGTCTCCGGCGCCCTGGCCCTCTCCGCCCTCGCCCTGCCCGCGGCGCACGCCGCCGGGCAGGAGCGGGTGCCCGCGGGGAACTCCGCGAGCAAGGCCGCCCACGCCGCCCACCCGGGCCGCGCGGCCTTCGCCGTCGCCGCCTCGGGCACGCCCTACCAGCTGAACGCCACCTTCTCCGCCGTGAAGGTGAACAACGGCAAGAACATCGCCGCCGGCACCACCAACGTCGTCAAGGTGCCCGTCTCCTTCACGCTGACGCACGGCACCGAGGTCAACATCCACGCCAAGGACTTCGTCGCGGCCATCGAGCTGTACCGCGGCACCTCCTTCGACGACTCGATCTTCTACTTCGACAGCACGGTCTCGGCCTGCACGGACACCTCCAAGACGGTGGCCTCCTGCAAGGCCACCGTGGCCATCGACCCGACCGAGCTGCTCAGCGAGGACGCCGGCGCCTGGAAGGCCGCCGCCTACGCCGTCGCGTTCAACGGCCAGAACCCCAGCAAGCCGGCCGACATGACCAAGGTGGGCGTGGCCGTCAAGGACCCGACCAACTCCTACAGCCTCCAGCGCTGGGCGACCCTGAACACCGACGCCGCCCCGGAGCCGGTGAAGAAGGGCAAGACCGTCACGGTCTCCGGCAAGCTGGCCCGCGCGGACTGGGAGGACGGCAAGTACCACGGCTACGCCGGCCAGTCCGTCAAGCTCCAGTTCCGCAAGAGCGGCTCCAGCACGTACACCACGCTGAAGACCGTCAAGACGAACTCCACGGGCGCTCTGAAGACCACGACCACCGCCACGGTCGACGGCTACTTCCGCTACGCCTTCGCGGGCACCACGACCACCCCGGCGACCACCGCCACGGGTGACTACGTCGACGTGAAGTAAGCGTCGCGGCAAGCCGGTGACGCGGGCCCCGCTAGGCGGGGAAGCGGCGGTCGACCCACTTCCACAGGAACTCCAGGGCGGCCGCCGCCACCACCGACACCGCCACCGCCGTCCACGGCATGGCGAGCCCCACCAGGCGTACCGCGAAGAAGTCCTGGAGCGCCGGGACGACCAGCACCAGCAGGAACGCCAGCGCCATCGAGGCCACCAGCACCACCCGCCACCAGGTGTAGGGCCGGGCGACGATCGACAGCACCCACATGGAGATCAGGAACAGGGTCAGCGTGGCCGCGCTGGTCTCCGCCGCCAGCTGGCCGGGCCCCGTGTAGTAGTGCCGGGCGATCAGGTACGTCACGAAGGTCGCCACCCCCGCCACCACGCCGCCCGGGATCGAGTACCGCATCACCTGGTGCACGAAGTGCGGTCTGGCCCGCTCGTTGTTGGGCGCCAGCGCCAGGAAGAAGGCCGGGACGCCGATGGTGAGCGTGGACAGCAGGGTCAGATGGCGCGGCAGGAACGGGTACTCCACCTGCCAGCAGACCACCAGCACCGCCAGCAGGACCGAGTAGACCGTCTTCACCAGGAACAGCGTCGCCACCCGCGTGATGTTGCCGATCACCCGGCGGCCCTCGCCGACCACCGACGGCAGGCTCGCGAAGCTGTTGTCCAGCAGCACGATCTGCGCCACCGCCCGGGTCGCCTCCGAGCCCGAGCCCATGGCCACCCCGATGTCGGCGTCCTTGAGGGCGAGCACGTCGTTCACGCCGTCGCCGGTCATCGCCACCGTGTGCCCGCGCGACTGGAGCGCGCCCACCATGTCCCGCTTCTGCTGCGGGGTGACCCGCCCGAAGACCGTGCCCTCGTCCAGCACCTGGGCCATCTCCGCCGTGTCCTCGGGCAGCCGCCGCGCGTCCGTCGCCGTCCCGTCCAGGCCCAGCTTGGCCGCGACCGCGCCGACCGAGACCGCGTTGTCCCCGGAGATGACCTTGGCCGAAACCCGCTGGTCGGCGAAGTAGCGCAGGGTGTCGGCCGCGTCCGGGCGCAGCCGCTGTTCGAGGACGACCAGGGCGGTCGGGCGGGCGCCCTTGGCCGGCGCGGCGTCGTCCAGGTCCCGGCGGGCCCGCGCCAGCAGCAGCACCCGCAGCCCCTGCTCGTTGAGCCGCTCGGTCTCCGCGAGCGCCGGGTCGTCGGCGCCGAGCAGCACGTCCGGGGCGCCCAGCAGCCAGGTGCTGGTCTCCCCGTCGCCCTCGCTGAACGCGGCCCCGCTGTACTTGCGGGCCGAGGAGAAGGGGAGCGACTCGACGCAGCGCCACTCCTCGTTGTCCGGGTAGGCGTCGATGATCGCCTGGAGCGAGGCGTTGGGCCGGGGATCGGACTCGCCGAGCGCGCCGAGCACCTTGCGCACGTACGACTCCTGCGCGCCGTCGAGCGTGCGCAGCTCGGTGACGTCCATGCCGCCCTCGGTGAGCGTGCCGGTCTTGTCCAGGCAGACGGTGTCCACACGGGCGAGGCCCTCGATCGCGGGCAGCTCCTGCACCAGGCACTGCTTGCGGCCGAGCCGGATGACCCCGATCGCGAAGGCCACCGACGTGAGCAGCACCAGGCCCTCCGGGACCATCGGCACGATGCCGCCGATGGTGCGGGCGACCGCGCCCTTGAGGTCGTCGTTCTTGACCACGAGCTGGGTGACGACCAGGCCGATCGCGGCCGGGACCATCATCCAGGTGACGTACTTGAGGATCGTGGAGATACCGGTGCGCAGCTCGGAGTGGACGAGGGTGAAGCGCGACGCCTCCTCGGCGAGCTTGACGGCGTACGCCCCCCGGCCCACCTTGGTCGCGGCGAAGGCCCCGCCGCCCGCGACCACGAAGCTGCCGGACATCACCGGATCGCCCGGCCGCTTGACCACCGGGTCGGCCTCGCCGGTGAGCAGCGACTCGTCGATCTCCAGCCCGTCGGCCTCCGCGCACGCCCCGTCCACGACGATCTTGTCGCCCGGCCCGATCTCGATCAGGTCGTCCAGGACGATCTCGTCGGTGCCGATCTCCACGGCCTCGCCGTCCCGGCGCACCGTCGGCCGGGCCTCCCCGATCACCGCGAGCGAGTCCAGGGTCTGCTTGGCCCGCCACTCCTGGACGATGCCGATGCCGGTGTTGGCGAGGATCACGAACCCGAACAGACTGTCCTGGATCGGCGCGACGAACAGGGTGATCACCCACAGCACGCCGATGATCGCGTTGAACCGGGTGAACACGTTCGCCCGGACGATCTCCCCGAGCGAGCGGCTGCTGCGCACGGGGACGTCGTTGACCTGGCCACGCGCCCGGCGCTCCGCGACCTCCGCGCCGGTCAGCCCCGTTGCCCGGGTTCTGGGCAGGGCCACCGGGTGCACCGGATCGAGTTCGGCGCCGGCGTCTATATGGCTCATGTATCCGACGTTACGTGGCCTTTGCGTGGCCGCCCACCCGGCCTTCCGGTGACGGCGTGGGGCCGTCCGGACCCGGGGGCCGCTCCACGGGAGTCTCCGGGACTACTCCACAGGGGTGGATTCCGGCCGCTCCCGCGCCGCCCGCTTGAGCGCCGCGTCCCGCCCCCGCACGTACCAGATGCCGATCAGGCCGAGCCCGCCCCCGGCCAGACAGGTCCACAGCCACCACAGATGGCCGTGGTCGTGGAACCAGCCGTAGAAGGGGAGCTGGACGAGGAACAGGACGAACCAGACGATCGTGCCGCCGGTGATGGTGGCGACCACGGGCCCCTCAAGGGGCTCGGGCGCCTCGTGCTGGGGGATCCACTTGGCCATGCCCGACAGCTTACGAGGCGATCGGAGGACGGCCCGATCCGCACAAGGACTGCATACGTTCTACGCGCGGAGATAGCGATCTAGTAGTCATACCTTCATACTGAAACCGTTTGTCTTTGACCGCTTCTAATCGTAGGAAACTCCAAGAGGGCTCGGGGAACCCTCTGGTGATGAGGTCCCGCATGTCCACCTCGGCGCCTGCCAAGGTCCCCACCCCCGAAAAGCCGGGCGGCGCGTTCGCCGGCGGCCCCCTCGACCGCTACTTCAAGATCTCCGAGCGCGGCAGCACCGTCGCGCGGGAGGTCCGGGGCGGTCTCGCCACCTTCTTCGCGATGGCCTACATCATCGTGCTGAACCCGATCATTCTGGGCAGCGCGAAGGACATGTACGGGCACCACCTGGACAACGCCCAGCTGGTGACGGCGACCGCGCTGACGGCCGCCTTCAGCACCCTGCTGATGGGTGTCATCGGCAATGTGCCGATCGCCATGGCCGCGGGACTCGGTGTGAACTCGGTCGTCGCCCTCCAGCTGGCGCCCCGGATGACCTGGCCGGACGCGATGGGCATGGTCGTCCTGGCCGGTTTCGTGGTCATGCTGCTGGTCGCCACGGGTCTGCGGGAGCGCGTGATGAACGCGGTGCCGTTCGGCCTGCGCAAGGCGATCGCGATCGGTATCGGTCTGTTCATCATGCTGATCGGCCTGGTGGACTCCGGCTTCGTCAGCCGCATCCCGGACGCCGCCCAGACCACCGTCCCGCTCCAGCTGGGCACCGGCGGTCACCTCACCGGCTGGCCGGTGCTGATCTTCATCCTGGGCGCGCTGCTCACCTTCGCCCTGATGGTGCGCAAGGTGCCGGGCGCCATCCTGATCTCCATCGTCGGCATGACCGTCCTCGCGATGATCATCAACGCCGTCGCCACGATCCCCTCCTGGGGCCTGACGGTCCCGAAGTGGCCCGGCAACCCGGTCTCCACCCCGGACTTCGGCCTGGTCGGCCAGGTCAGCCTGTTCGGCGGCTTCTCCAAGGTCGGCGTGCTGACCGGCATCCTCTTCGTCTTCACGGTCCTGCTGTCGTGCTTCTTCGACGCGATGGGCACGATCATGGGCATCAGCGACGAGGCCAAGCTGACCGACGCCGAGGGCTACATGCCGGGCATCAACCGGGTGCTGTTCGTGGACGGCCTCTCGGTCGCGGCCGGCGGCGCCGGCTCCGCCTCGGCCACCACCGCCTTCGTGGAGTCCACCGCCGGCGTCGGCGAGGGCGCCCGCACCGGTTTCGCGAACATCGTCACCGGCGGCCTGTTCGCCATCTCGCTCTTCCTCACCCCGATCGCCACGATGGTGCCGTCCCAGGCGGCCACCCCGGCACTGATCGCGGTCGGCTTCCTGATCCTGTCGCACTCCGTCAAGGAGATCGACTGGGCCGACTACACGATCGCGATCCCGGCGTTCGTGACCATGCTGATGATGCCGTTCACCTACTCGATCACGAACGGCATCGGCATGGGCTTCATCACCTTCACCGTCCTGCGCCTGGCCGCGGGCCGCTACCGCGAGATCCCGGTGGCGATGTACGCCGTCTCGGCCGTCTTCGCCTTCTACTACCTGATGCCGGCCCTGGGCCTGACCTGAGCCGGTCCGTTCCGCGGCGTCCTCAGGTGACGCCGTAGAACCTCTCCGTCTCCTCGACGGCGGTCCGGAACCGCTGGTCGAAGTCGTCACGAATGAGCGTGCGGACCACATAGTCCTGCACGCTCATTCCTCTTTTCGCCGCGTGCTGCCGGAGCCGTTCGAGCAGCTCCTCGTCTATCCGCAGGCTGAGCACAGTGGTCCCCATGGGTAAGAGGGTCGCCACCGCCGTCCCGTGGATGCGTCATTTTCCGGCGACTACTCACTCATATGGGTGATGGAACGTGTGGGAGGAGCCCCGGTGGCGCCCCAGGAGAGCCCCGGTGGAGTGCCAGTGGCGCCTCAGTGGCGGGCATCACGGACACCCCCGCGCGCCCGGGTGGTCTTTAGTTAGAGTAATGAGTTACGCTAAGGACATGCCGGACCTCAACCATGGCGACGATGCTGCCGCCGTGAACTCCCTTCGCTCCGCCGTGATGCGGCTGTCCCGTCGGCTCAAGCACCAGCGGGTGGACGAGTCGCTGAGCCCCACCGAGATGTCGGTGCTCGGCACCCTGTTCCGCTGCGGCTCGGCCACGCCGGGCGAGCTGGCCCGCAAGGAGCACGTCCAGCCGCCTTCGATGACCCGCATCGTCGCGCTGCTCGAAGCCAAGGGACTGGTGCGTCTCGAACCGCACCCGGAGGACCGGCGCCAGAAGGTCGTCACCCAGACCGAGCAGGCCGAGACGATGCTCGAGGAGAGCCGCCGCAAGCGCAACGCGTTCCTGGCGAACCTCGCCGACGGTCTCGACGAGGACGAGTGGGCGAAGCTGCGCGCCGCCGCCCCCGTGCTGGAAAAACTCGCACACCTGTAAAGCAGCAGCCTGAGGAGGCGAATCCGTTTGAGTACGGGATCCGGAACACCTTCCGCCCCCGCACCGACCGCCCCTACTACCCCCGCCCGCACGTCCTCGATGTTCAGCTCGCTGAAGGTCAGGAACTACCGCCTCTTCTTCATCGGCCAGGTCGTCTCCAACACGGGCACCTGGATGCAGCGCATCGCCCAGGACTGGCTCGTCCTGAGCCTCACCGGCTCCTCCGCGGCCGTCGGCATCACGACGGCCCTGCAGTTCCTGCCGATGCTCCTGTTCGGTCTCTACGGCGGTGTCCTCGTCGACCGGCTGCCCAAGCGCCCCGCGCTGCTGGTCACCCAGTCCGCGATGGCCCTCAGCGGTCTCGCGCTCGCCGCGCTGACCCTCACCGGCCAGGTGCAGGTCTGGCACGTCTATCTCGCCGCGTTCTTCGTCGGCCTCGCCACGGTGGTCGACAACCCCGCCCGGCAGTCCTTCGTCTCCGAGATGGTCGGCCCCGACCAGCTGCACAACGCGGTCAGCCTGAACTCCGCGAACTTCCAGTCCGCGCGCCTCGTCGGCCCGGCCGTCGCCGGTCTCATGATCACCGGAGTGGGCACCGGCTGGGCGTTCCTCGCCAACGGCCTGTCCTTCGCCGCGCCGATCGCCGGCCTGCTCCTGATGCGCGCCCGTGAGCTGTACCCGGTCAAGCGGACCCCGCGCGGCAAGGGACAGCTGCGGGAGGGCCTCCAGTACGTGGCCGGGCGCCCGGAACTGATCTGGTCCGTCGTCCTCGTCGGCTTCATCGGGACCTTCGGCTTCAACTTCCCGGTGTGGCTGTCCGCCTTCGCCGACAACGTCTTCCATGTCGGCGCCGGCGGCTACAGCCTCCTCAACACCCTGATGGCCCTGGGCTCCCTCGGCGGCGCGCTGCTGGCCGCCCGCCGCGGCTCGGCCCGGATGCGGCTGCTGATCCTCGCCGCGCTCACCTTCGGCGCGCTGGAGATCGTGGCCTCGCTGGCACCGTCGTACTGGCTGTTCGCCCTGCTCATGGTGCCGATCGGGATCTTCGGCCTCACGGTCAACGTGACCGCGAACACCACCGTGCAGATGGCCACCGACCCGGCCATGCGCGGCCGGGTGATGTCGCTGTTCATGATGGTCTTCATGGGCGGCACCCCGCTCGGCGCCCCGGTCATCGGCTGGATCACCGACACCTACGGCGCCCGCGTCGGCTTCGCCCTCGGCGGTGTCGTCTCCGCGCTCGCGGCCGGTGTCATCGGCCTGGTCCTCGCCCGCGTCGGCGGTCTGCGGCTCGCGGTGGGCTGGGAGCGGGGCACACCGCGGCTGCGGTTCGTACCGCGGCAGCGCAAGGAGCTCGCCGCGGCGGCGTGAACTACCGCACCCGCTGGGCCAGCACCTGTCCCGGCCACGCGTCCGGACCGTGGGTGAACGCCTCGGTCCGGACGAAGCCGTTGCCCTCGTAGAAGGCGACCAGCTTGCCGTCGTCGCCCGCGTAGCAGTCCACCCGCAGCAGCGAGACCCCGGCCCGCCGGGTCACCTCGGCCGCGTGCGCGAGCAGCGCGGCACCGGCGCCCCGCCCCTTGAAGCGGCGGTCCGAGGCCAGCAGATGGATGTACCGCTCGGGCTCGCCGGCGGGCTCCAGATAGGCGCCGGGCGCGTCGCTGAGGGTGAGGGTGGCGGCCGGTACGCCGGCTATCTCGGCGAAGTACGGGGTGCCCGTGGTGGCGTACCGCCGCACCACCTCCACCGCCTTGGGACTCGCCGACCAGGGCTCGGTGCCCCACTGCCCGGTGCGGCCCTGGGCCACCAGCCACTCCACGCTGCTGTCCAGCATGGCCAGGATCAGCGGAGTGTCGCCGGGGCCGCCCGCGCGGATCGTGATCGTCATGGCGGCATCATGCCCGGGTGACTCTGGGATCGTGAAGGCATGAGACTCTTCGCCGCTGTGCTGCCGCCGGAGGACGTCACCGCCGAACTGGCCCTGGAGGTCGACCGGTTGCGGCGGCTGCCGGGCGCCGACGGGCTGCGCTGGACGGACCGCCCCGGCTGGCACTTCACCCTCGCCTTCTACGGCGAGGTCGCGGAGGACGTCGTACCCGACCTGTCGGCCCGCCTGGCCCGCGCCGCCCGGCACACCGACCCCTTCGAGCTGGCTCTTGGCGGTGGCGGCCAGTTCGGCCACGGCCGCGCGCTGTGGACCGGCGCGGCGGGCGACGTGGACGCGCTGCGCCTGCTGGCCGGGCGGGCGGAGGCGGCGGGCCGCAAGGCGGGGCTGCGGATGGCGGAGCACCGCCGCTACCAGGCCCACCTCACGCTGGCGCGCGGCCGGGAGGCGGTGGACGTACGGCCGTACGTGGAGCTGCTGCGCCCGTTCGCCGGCCGGAGCTGGCGGGTGACCGAGCTGGCGCTGGTGCGGAGCAACCTGCCGACGTCGGGGGTGCGGGGGCAGCGGCCGCGGTACGAGGCGGTCGGGCGCTGGGCGTGCGGGGCGTCCGGTTAGGCTCGATGCGTGGACCCGAAAACCCGGAACCGGATCATGGCCGGTGCGCTTGTTCTCATGCTGGTGGTCGTCGCCGTGGCTGCTGCCATGCGGTAGCGGCCGGCCGACGGGCGCCCGAGGGACGCGGCGTCGACGGCGGCTGCCGGCCGTCATCGGGTGAGCGCGCCCGCGCGGCGCGGCCGCAGGCCGGACACGGCCCCCGCCCCTCGGGGCGCTCGGCCCGCAGGGTGGCTACCAGGCGAAGGCTTCCGGGGAGGGGCCCGGGCCCGGGAAGATCTCGTCCAGAGCGGTCAGCAGCTCCTCGCTCAGCTCCAGCTCCACGGCCCGCAGCGCCGACCGGAGCTGCTCCGCCGTACGCGGGCCGACGATCGGACCCGTGACACCGGGACGAGTGAGCAGCCAGGCCAGGGCGGTCTCGCCGGGTTCCAGGCCGTGCTTGTCGAGCAGGTCCTCGTACGACTGGATGCGCGCGCGGGCGGCCGGGTCGGCGAGGGTGTCCGCGGCGCGCCCGGAGGCACGGCGTCCGCCCTGCACCTCCTTCTTGATCACACCGCCGAGCAGCCCGCCGTGCAGCGGGGACCAGGGGATGACCCCGAGGCCGTACTCCCGCGCGGCCGGGATGACCTCCATCTCGGCGCGGCGCTCGGCGAGGTTGTAGAGGCACTGCTCGCTGACCAGGCCGATGGTGCCCCCGCGGCGGGCGGCGGCCCCGTTGGCCTGGGCGATCTTGTAGCCGGGGAAGTTGGAGGAGCCGACGTAGAGGATCTTGCCCTGCTGGACCAGGGTGTCGACCGCCTGCCAGATCTCCTCGAAGGGGGTGTTCCGGTCGACGTGGTGGAACTGGTAGAGGTCGATGTGATCGGTCTGGAGCCGCTTCAGGCTGGCGTCCACCGCGCGCCGGATGTTCAGCGCGGAGAGCTTGTCGTGGTTCGGCCAGGCGTCGCCCTCGGCGGCCATGTTGGCGTAGACCTTGGTGGCGAGCACGACCTTGTCCCGGCGGTCGCCGCCCTTGGCGAACCAGTTCCCGATGATGCTCTCGGTCCGGCCCTTGTTCTCCCCCCACCCGTACACATTGGCGGTGTCGAAGAAGTTGATGCCCGCGTCCAGCGCCGCGTCCATGATCGCGTGACTGCCGGCTTCGTCCGTCTGCGGCCCGAAGTTCATCGTCCCGAGAACCAGCCGGCTGACCTTGAGCCCCGTGCGTCCAAGCTGCGTGTACTTCATGGCCACCAGCCAACGGCTTGGAGTGGGCTCAAGGCAAGGGCGGGTCAGTCGCGGGGGAAGTCGCCGGTCCTGAGGACGAGCCCGAGCGGCGTGGTCAGGTCGATGTCCATGCCGAAGGCGACCGTCAGTTCGCGGAGGTACTCGCCGTCCACCGGCTCGGAGTGCAGACGGCACTTGCCCTGGTGGGGATCGGCGATGAGGAAGGCGGCCACCCCGGCGGTGGCGTACGCCGTCCTCTTCGGCCCGTAGTCGTGGTGCGCGGTGCCCTCCGAGATGACCTCGGCGACGAACTCGACGTCCTCGCAGCTCCAAAGACCTCGGGGTGATCTCCCGGCGCCTTCGGCCACGAGGGTGACATCGGAGGCGAAGCCGTTGTGGTGGCCCGGGTAATCGACGCGGACGGCCGACTTGACGCATCTGCGCGGGTACTTGGCGCGCAACTGCTCCACGATGTCCAGGGTGATCTCCCAGGACGTGTCCCGCTGCGGTGACACGAAGACGGCCCCCTCGACGACCTCGGTCCTGTATCCCTCGGGGGCGATCCGCTCGAAAGACGCGAACAGGTCGTCCAGAGCCGGCCCGTCGTCCATGGCGCTCCTCCCCGGCCCCCTCACGGGCGAGGGCGACCACACGGTACAACGCTACGCACGGTGACGAAGTGACGCCGAAATCCAGCCAAACTGCTCAGGCTGTTCTAGCCACGCACGCCCGTCCGATTCCCCACGCCTGCCGCATCGCCCCCGCGAACGCCTCCGCGATCCGCTGCTCGCCGCTCGCGTTGGGGTGGGTGCCGTCGTACGTGTCGGTGTGGATGTCGTACGACCGCGGGGGTGACGCCAGCAGGAGCGGCGACCGGGGCTCGTCGAGGTCGGCGACCGCCTTGGCGAGGAGGACGTTGAAGAGGGCGACCTGGTCGGCGAAGGGGGCGTCGGACTCGGCACGGACGTTGGGGATCACCGGCAGCAGGACCATGCGGACGCCCGGGTCGGCCGCGCGGGCGGCGCCGACGAAGGCGCGGACGTTCTCGGCGGTCTGCTCGGCGTTGGTGTAGAAGCCGAGGTCGATGAGGCCGAGGGAGACGAGCAGGACGTCCGGCCGGCAGGTGCGTATCGCGTCACCGATCAGCGGGGCCATGTGCAGCCAGCCCTCGCCCCAGCCCGCGAGATGGGCGCGGGGGAAATCGGGGTCCGGGTCGGCGTAGGCGAGGGACGTCGGGGCGCCGGTCTCCTTGTCGTACAGCGTCTCGCGCGGGCCGACGAGCGTGACGGCGGGGTCGTACGTACCGCGAAGGAGCTGCCACAGCCGGTGACGCCATGTGTGTTCGCCCGCGCTCCCGATCGTCATGGAGTCGCCCACGGGCATGAACCTGAGCATCCGATCATCATGGACGATCACCGCGACGGGTGGGGTGTGAGGCCCGCCACGTGGGGATGCCCGGGCGGTGGCCACGAGGGTGAACCACAGGCGGTGATGGCAGGCTTGGGGGATGCGCCGACCGTTCGCCGTCCTTGCCGCCGTCCTGCTCGCCGGCGCCTGCACGCTGCCCGCCTCCGCCGCGGAGGGCACGGGGAGCACCGTGAGCGCGGGTGACAAGGGGTTCACGCTGAAGGACCCGAGGATCACGGAGTCCAGCGGCCTGGCCGCGTCCCACCTCCACCCCGGCGTCTACTGGACGCACAACGACAGCGGCGACGGCCCGTACATCTACGCCGTGGACGGCGCGACCGGCAAGACGGTGGCCCGGGTGACGCTGCGGGGCGTCGGCAGCCCGCGCGACGTCGAGGCGATCTCGATCGGGCCGCACAACGAGATCTACGTCGGCGACATCGGGGACAACTTCGACGGCCGCTGGCCCTATGTGTGGATCTACCGCCTCCCGGAGCCGAAGGTCCTCGAGGACCAGACGATCACGGCCACCCAGTACGTGGTGAAGTACGCGAACGGCCCCCGCAACGCGGAGTCGCTGCTGGTCCACCCCAGGACCGGCCGGGTCTACATCATCGACAAGAAGGAGGACGGCGGCCACCTCTACGAGGGCCCCGCCACCCTCTCCACCACCGGCGCCAACCTCTTCAAGCCGATCGCCCCCGTCGACCTGTGGGCCACGGACGCCACCTTCTCGCCCGACGGCGACCACCTCGCCGTGCGCGGCTACATCGGCGGCATCTACTACTCCTGGAACGACGGCCACCCCAAGCGCACCGAGATGCTCGACGTCCCCCTCCAGGGCCAGGGCGAGGGCATCACCTACTCGGCCGACGGCACGAAACTCCTCTACAGCAGCGAGGGCGCCGGCAGCGAGGTCGTCGCCAAGGACGCCCCGGACAGCCCGAAGCCCTCCCCGACCCCCGGGACCGGCTCATCGAGCGGCTCGATGACCGGCGGTGCACGCGTCAAGTGGGGGGCGGCGGCGCTGGTGGCCGTGGTGGTGGGGCTGTTCGGGGTGGGACGGCTGCGACGTCGACGGTGAGCAACGGGCCGGCCGGTGAGGGTGGACGTACCGCCGGTTCGTCCGTGCGGGCCACCTGTGCCGCGAACTCGTCGTAGGCGATGGCGTGATGCATCGCGGCATCACGCACCTGGCAGTATCGCAGCACCTCCCCAGGTTCTGTGATGGCCTCGATGCCGAGCAAGGTGTCGTCGTCATCGAAGTCGAGTACGGCCACCAGCCTGCTGTCGAAGATCCAGAAATCCTCGCCGGGCAGCCGTGCCCGCATCGCCTCCGCGCGCCACAGGTTGCGCACATCCTCGCCTGTGGCCGCATTGCGATGAACGCCGCGTAGGACGGGTCCTCCCGGTCCGACGCGTAACCGCGCCGCGTCTCGAGGTGCCATGCCGAGTGCTCGAAGGTCTCGAAGAGCCGTCCGAACTCCTCCAGGTCGATCAGGTGGGGCACGCGTGTGACCTCCTTCGGGCCGTGGTCGGCCAGCGGTTCGTTGACCGGCGGGTCGAGCGTCACATGGGGGGCGGTGGCGTTGATGGTCGTGGTGGTGGGGGTGTTCGGTTGGGGACGGCGGCGGCGCCGCAATGGTTGACTCGGGCAGCGGACAGGGGAGTTCGGGTCTCGCCCGGTTCGGGGAGCAGGTGACGAGGGAGAGGGACAGGTAGGCGGGCCGTTCGAGGTAGAAGCCGAGCGACACGTCACCGCCTGCGGCGAGCCGCTCGACCACGGAGGCGACGAGGGCGTCCCGTGCTCGCTGTCCACTCTGTGCTTCACCGGCGAACCGCCGCGCAAACGCGTCCAGTTGCCGCCGTACCCAGGCTGCGGACTCCTGCGCGGAGTGCCAGGTGCCACGTACGAGCGAGCCCGGCTTGAGCAGCCAGTAGGCGGTCTCCAGCGGGGGCAGGTCCGAGACCGGGAACTCGGCGGTCACCTCGCGGTACCGCGCGATCAGCTCGGGCCGGCTGCCGGGTGGGGGCGGCTCGGGATGCGGGGGCCGCCGTAACGCCTCTTGATCGAAGCGCGCCTTGGGGCCGGTCCACAGGTAGCCGTGGTGGTGCACCGGGGGTCCTGTTCGTGAGGGCTCGGCCGGTCCTGGCGGGTTCGACGCGCCGCCAGGACCGAAGGTGAGTGCCGGGACGATCAGTTGGCGAGCCCGAACCGCGCCGGATCGATCCCGGCCACGCTCAGCTCCTCCGTGGTGAACCGCAGCGGCGCCACGTCGGGCCGCTTGCTGTCCCCGAGCGCCCAGGCGTCCACGTCGATGCGGGCGAGGGTGACGCACCCCTCGGTGCAGGGACCGCTGCATGCCTGGACGAAGGCGGCGGAGGTGATGTCGAGTGCGTAGAGGTCGCTTCCGTTCGGCATGGGTGTGCCTTCCTGTTCTGCCTGTTGAGGCCGGTGGCTGGTCTGGGCAGGACCGTAGACGGACGAAGGGAAGCAAGGCAGCGAATATTCTCAACTATTCTCATGCGGTGACTCTGGATGCATGGACATTCACTCAGAGGCGCCAGGATGCTGTGCCTACCGAGATCGCCAAACCTCAAGGGGTGGGTCGTAGATGGCACGCAGGTTGCGCTTCAACGGGACTGGTAGCGACGTGGGTGGCTGTCCGTCCGTGCACGAGGACTTGGACAGCGGGGAGGTGATCGTGCATGGCTCTCCGCTCACCGACTCCGAGGACATCGCGCAGCTTCAGCACCTTTCCGAGGGTGAGGTCGCGGTGGCGGTCCCGCGTGAGCTGCTGGTGGACTGGACGCCGAAGGAGCGCACACGGCAGGTGCGGACCATCGGACTGGACGAGTTCAATGATCTGTTCGCGAAGTTCGAGCACACCGCTTGGCGGTTGGAGACGCGTCGGCGCTACGCGATCGACGAGGCCAGCGATCGCTGGGAGACATCCGTACCCTCTGGCGCGGCGACGCCGACCGACTCCGTCTCCCCGCCGAGGACTTCTGGCTGTTCGACAGTCGTCTCATCGCACTCCTGCGCTTCGATGACGACGACCAGCTCACGCACGTGGACCTGATCACCGAGCCCGCGGAGGTGGTGCGCTGCTCCATGGTGCGGGATGCTGCTTGGCATCACGCCGTACCGTGGCGGAAGTTCACGGCGGAGCTGCGCGAAGGCGCGTAAGGACACGAACGGGTACCGGTGAGCACGGATTATCAAAGGGCGCGCGAGGAACTCGGCCGCAGGCTCCGCGAGCTACGCGTCGAGTGCCCTGACGGCCGGCTCACCGGTATCCAGCTCGCACAACGGCTCGGGTGGCAGCAATCGAAGGTCAGCAAGCTGGAGAACGGCCGGCAGACGCCCACCGACGAAGACCTGCGGGCTTGGGCCGAAGCCACCGGGCAGCCCGACACCTTCGATGAACTACGCGCCCGGCTCAAGGGCTTCGAAAGCCAGATCCGTTCCTGGCGGCGACAGCTGGCGGCGGGCCATCGCCCCGTCCAGGAGACCTGGAACAGCATCGTCGCCAATTCTCGGACCTTGCACGTATGGGACAGCCAAGTCATCTGCGGTCTGCTCCAGACCGCCGACTACGCCCGGTACGTCTTCGAGGGCCATGCCGAACTCCAGAGGTCCCCGCGGGACACGGAGGAGGCGGTGCGTGCCCGCATGAAACGGCAGGAGTGGCTGTACCAGCCGGGCAAACGGTTGGACCTGGTCATGTGGGAGGGCGCACTGCATTCCCGAGTGTGTCCCCCGGAGGTGCTGGCGGCTCAACTTGACCGCGTACTGGGCGTAGTGGGCATGGACACCGTCCATCTGGGGATCGTGCCTCTCGATGCCGGACTGAGGCTGCTTCCCGGGAACAGCTTCTGGATCATGGACGAACGCCTCGTCGTGGCCGAGGACTGGCACGCCGAACTCTGGCTGGACGACGCCGAAACGATGGCCCTCTACCGGCGCGTCTGGGACACCTTCGCGGAATCGGCCGTCTACGGCGCCGAGGCCCAGCAGGTGATCGCCCGCGTCCGCCGGAGCATCAGGGACTGATCCCCACCCCCGGCTGGGGACCGCCCACCAGGGCTAAGAAACCGCGCGAAACGATCTCTGTCGCCGCCGGACCGGCGGGCCGTGAGGTATGCCGGGAGGTGACAGCCGGAGCCCGACGGGAGTGTGCCGCGATGACGAACGCACAGCTTGTCAAGATCACGCGCTACGTGTGCCTGCTGGGCGGGGGCGTGCTCACCGGGGGCGCGCTGACCACGTTCGTGCTGGAACTCGCCCTGCGGAGGCTGGGCGCGACGGCCTGCATCCAGGTGCGGCAGGCGGAGCACGACTACTTCCCGTGGTTCATCGGTGTCGTCTTCGTGCCCACGTTCATCGCCGTGGTGGCGCTGGTGTACCTCGCGCGCAAGGCCGACAGCCCGGCGCTGCGGCCCGTGGCCGCCGCACTCGTACTGCTCGTGCTGTCCCTGGTCGTCACGTTCGTGGTCAACGCCCCCATCAACCTGGACCAGTTCGAGTGGAACGCGCAGGCGCCCCCGGCCGACTGGGCGGGCGTCCGGGACCGCTGGCAGATCGCGCACGCCGTCCGGACCGCCTTCTGCGTGATCGCGCTCGGCTGCCTCGGGGCCGCGATCATCGACCGGCCGTTCGAACGCGAGGCCGTCACCTGAGCCCCGTGGGTCGCACCCCGGCGGGTGCGGCTGACGGCGAAGGGCGCCCGGCACGATCGCCGGGCGCCCCTCACCGTCGTACCCGAGAGGTCAGAGCTTCTCGATGACGTAGTCGATGCACTTGGTCAGCGCCTCGACGTCGGCCGGGTCGATCGCCGGGAACATGGCGACACGCAGCTGGTTGCGGCCGAGCTTGCGGTAGGGCTCGGTGTCCACGATGCCGTTGGCGCGCAGGACCTTGGCGATGGCGGCGGCGTCGATGTCGTCGGAGAAGTCGATGGTGCCGATGACCGCGGACCGCTTCGCCGGGTCGGTGACGAAGGGGCTGGCGAACTTGACGTCCTCGGCCCAGTTGTACAGCGTGCGCGCCGAGGTGGCGGTGCGGCGGACCGCGAAGTCCAGGCCGCCCTGGCCGTTGAGCCACTCCAGCTGCTGGTTGAGCAGGAAGAGCGTGGCGAGCGCCGGGGTGTTGTACGTCTGGTTCTTGCGGGAGTTGTCGATCGCCGTGGGCAGCGAGAAGAACTCCGGGATGTGCCGGCCGGACGCGTGGATCCGCTCCGCGCGCTCGATCGCGGCGGGGGAGAAGACGCCGATCCACAGGCCGCCGTCGGAGGCGAAGGACTTCTGCGGGGCGAAGTAGTAGACGTCGGTCTCGGCGATGTCGACCGGCAGGCCGCCCGCGCCGGAGGTCGCGTCCACCACGACGAGGGAACCCTCGTCGGCGCCGGCCACCCGCTGGATGGGCATGGCGACACCGGTGGACGTCTCGTTGTGGGTGAGGGCGTACACATCGACGCCCGCCTCGGCCCGCGTCTCCGGGTGGGTGCCCGGGTCGGATGCGATCACCGTCGGCTCGGCCAGCCACGGCGCCAGCTTGGCGGCCTTGGCGAACTTGGAGGAGAACTCGCCGAAGTTGAGGTGCTGGGACTTGTTCTCGATCAGTCCGTGGGTGGCGATGTCCCAGAAGGCGGTGGAGCCGCCGTTGCCGAGGACGACCTCGTAGCCCTCGGGAGGGAGAACAGCTCGGAGATCCCCTCGCGGACCTTACCGACCAGGTTCTTGACGGGCGCCTGGCGGTGGGAGGTACCGAGCAGGGAGCTTCCGGTGGCGGCGAGCGCGTCGAGCGCCTCGGTCCGCACCTTGGAGGGGCCCGCGCCGAAACGTCCGTCGGCGGGCTTGATGTCAGCGGGAATCTGGATGTCGGCCACGACTCGGAGGGTATCGGGTGGGCGAAACGGGACGGAACCGTGTCCGTCGGATGAGACAAGGACGCCAGGGCGCGGACTTGTCATGTCGTACGACGATCACGGGTGGGTTTGTATGAGGATCAAGGTGGTGCTGTGGATAACTTTCGGTGACGGTCGGTGATCGGATGCATCCTGAACGCATGACGGATCACACGGATCGGACGGATCTCCCCGGGCCTTCGGCCGCCTCGGGTCTCCCGGGCGGCCCAGGTCTCCCGGATGCCCCGGCCCTCTCGGCCCTCGAAGCAGAGCTGCGCGCCCGCCTCCGCGGCGAGGTCCGCTTCGACGCCACCGCCCGCGCGCTCATGACCATGGACGCCTCCAACTACCGGCGCGTCCCCGCCGGAGTGGTCGCCCCCCGGGACGCCGAGGACGTGGCGGCGGCGCTGGAGGTGTGCCGAGCCCGCGGGGTGCCGGTGGTCGCCCGCGGCGGGGGGACGTCCATCGCCGGGCAGGCCACGGGAACAGGGGTCGTACTGGATTTCACGCGCCACATGAACCGTCTGGTGGAGCTGGACCCCGGCACGCGCACGGCCGTCGTACAGCCCGGCCTGGTCCTCGACAGCCTCCAGCGCGCCGCCGCCCCGCACGGCCTGCGCTTCGGCCCCGATCCGTCCACGCACGGCCGCTGCACCCTCGGCGGGATGGTCGGCAACAACTCCTGCGGCTCCCACTCGGTGGCCTGGGGGACGACCGCCGACAACATCGCGGGGCTGGACGTGCTCACCGCGCGCGGTGAGCGGCTGCGGCTCGGGCCGGGGTGGGCCGGCGCGCCCGAGGGGCTGCGGGAGCTGGCGGAGGGCGAGCTGGCCCGGCTGCGCACCGGCTTCCCGGACCTGCCCCGCCGCATCTCCGGGTACGCACTGGACGCGCTGCTGCCGGAGAAGGGCGCCGACGTGGCCCGCTCCTTCTGCGGCTCCGAGGGCACCCTCGGCATCCTCACCGAGGCGGTCGTCCGCCTGGTCGAGGCCCCGCCCGCCCGCGCTCTCGCGGTGCTGGGGTACGGCGACGAGAGCGCCGCCGCCGAGGCCGCCGCCGGCCTCCTGCCGCACCGCCCGCTGACGGTGGAGGGCATGGCCGCCGACCTGGTGCCCCCGGGGGCGGGACTGCCCGAGGGCGGCGCCTGGCTGTTCGTGGAGACCGGCGGGGAGTCGCCGGCGGAGGCCCGTGCGCGCGCGGAGGAGATCGTCCGGGCCGCCGATGTCGTGGACGCCCTCGTGGTGACCGAGCCCGCCGCCCAGCTCACCCTGTGGCGCATCCGCGAGGACGCGAGCGGCACGGCGACGCGGATGCCGGACGGCTCCAAGGCATGGCCCGGCTGGGAGGACTGCGCGGTGCCCCCCGCCCGGCTCGGCGCCTATCTGCGCGACTTCCGCGCCCTGCTCTCCTCGCACGCCCTGCGCGGCACCCCGTACGGCCACTTCGGCGACGGCTGTATCCACGTCCGCATCGACTTCGACCTGCTCACCCGGGACGGCATCGGCCGCTTCCGGCGCTTCTCGGAGGAACTGGCCGGCCTGGTGGTGGCCCACGGCGGCTCGCTGTCCGGGGAGCACGGCGACGGCCAGGCCCGCGCGGAACTGCTGCCCCGGATGTACGGCGCCGAGACGGTGCGCCTGTTCGAGCGCGCCAAGGCCCTGTGGGACCCGGACGACCTGCTCAACCCCGGCATGCTGGTCCGCCCCGCCCCGCTCGACGGCAACCTCCGCTTCTCCGTGCTCCCGGCCGGGGCCGTGGACGTGGCCTTCGGCTACCCGGCCGACGGCGGCGACTTCCGTGCGGCCGTCCGCCGCTGCGTCGGCGTGGCCAAGTGCCGTACGACCACGGCGGCGGGACCCGCTGTGATGTGCCCGTCGTTCCGGGCCACCGGCGAGGAGGAGCACTCCACCCGGGGCCGGGCCCGGCTGCTGCACGAGATGCTGGCGGGGGAGCTGATCACCGACGGCTGGCGCTCCACCGAGGTCCGCGACGCCCTCGATCTCTGCCTCGCCTGCAAGGGCTGCCGCACGGACTGCCCGGTCGGCGTCGACATGGCCACCTACAAGGCCGAGTTCCTGCACCACCACTACGCGGACCGCCGCCGCCCCGCCGCCCACCACAGCATGGGCCGCCTGCCGGAGTGGCTGCGCGGGATCGCCCGCACCCGCACGGCTCCCCTGCTGAACGCGCTCGCCGCCGTCCCGCCCCTGGCGGCCGCCGCGAAGCGCCTCGGCGGGATCGCGCCCGAGCGGCGGCTGCCCCGGCTCGCCCCGAGAACCTTCACCGGCTGGTGGCGGCGCCGGAAGCCCGCGCCGGCCCCGGGCGCAGGGGACCTGGTCGTCCTCTGGCCGGACACCTTCACCGAACACCTGTCCCCCTCGGTCGGCCGGGCGGCCGTCCGCGTCCTGGAGGCCGCCGGGCTGCGGGTGACCCTCCCTCCGGCCCGGCTGCCCCGTCGGAGCCCCCTCGCGCGGCCCGGCGACGCCGCCCCGGCCCCCTCCCTCCTCCCGGCCCGCCACGCCCGGGTCTGCTGCGGGCTGACCTACGTCTCCACCGGCCAGCTGGACCGGGCCCGTACGGTGCTGCGCCGCACGCTCGATCTGCTGGAGCCGGTGCTGCGCGCGGGCGCCCCGGTCGTCGTGCTGGAACCGAGCTGCGCGGCCGCCCTGCGCACCGATCTCCCGGAACTCCTGCACGACGACCCGCGCGCGGCCCGGCTCGCCGCCGCCGTCCGCACCTTCGCCGAGACCCTGGAGCGGCACGCCCCGCACTGGACCCCGCCCGCCGTGGACCGCCCCGTCGCGGGCCAGACCCACTGCCATCAGCACGCGGTGCTCGGCGACGACCCGGACCGCCGGCTGCGCGAGTCGGCCGGCCTCACCGGGGAACTTTCCGGCGGCTGCTGTGGCCTGGCCGGCAACTTCGGCTTCGAGAAGGGCCACTTCGAGGTCTCCCGGGCCTGCGCGGAGGAGCGGCTGCTGCCCTCCATACGGGAGGCGGCCCCGGACACCGTGGTCCTGGCCGACGGCTACTCCTGCCGCACCCAGCTGGAGCAACTGGGCGGGGTGAAGGGGCGGCACCTGGCGGAGGTGCTGGCCGAGGCGCTGGACCGGGACACGGGCGCGCCGGACCGGGACACGGGCGCGGGAGAGGGGGACGGCGGGCCGCCGGCGGACGGTCGTTTCCCTAGGCTGAGGTGATCAGCGAGCCGTGAAGGAGCAACGCGTATGAGCCTCACCGTCCGTCCGGTCACCCGCGCCGAACACCTCGCCTTCGTGGCGGGCCGCCCCTCGGCCAGCCATCTCCAGCTGCCGTCCTGGGGGGACGTGAAGCCGGACTGGCGGGCGGAGAGCCTGGGGTGGTTCGAGGCGGACGGGCGGCTCGTCGGGGTGGGCCTGGTGCTGCTGCGGCCGTTGCCCAAGGTCAAGCGGTATCTGGCGTATCTGCCCGAGGGCCCGGTCATCGACTGGGACGCGTCCGGCCTGGAGCGCTGGCTGGACCCGATGCTGGCCCATCTCAAGGGGCTCGGCGCCTTCTCGGTGAAGATGGGGCCGCCCGTGGTGGTGCGGCGGTGGAGCCCCGAGGCGGTCAAGGCCGCCATCGCCGACCCGGACGCGCACCGGCTGCGGGACGCGCCGCCGACCTCCGAGGAGCCGGGGGCGCTCGCCCTCGTCGAGCGGCTGCGCCGGATGGGCTGGCGGCAGACCGAGCCCGGCGGCGAGGACGGCTTCGCCGCGGGGCAGCCCCGGTACGTCTGCCAGGTGCCGTACGCCGGACGGTCCCTGGAGGACATCCAGCGCGGGCTCAACCAGCAGTGGCGGCGCAACATCAAGAAGGCCGAGAAGGCGGGGGTGAAGGTCGTACGGGGGGACCAGGAGGACCTGCCGGCGTTCTACGAGCTGCACGCGGAGACGGCGGAGCGGGACCGTTTCATCCCGCGCCCGCTGTCGTACTTCCAGCGGATGTGGACGGCGCTCACCGCCGAGGACCCGGACCGGATGCGGCTGTACCTCGCACAGCACGACGGCGAGGTGCTCGCCGCGGCCACGATGCTGATCGTCGGCGGCCATGTCTGGTACTCCTACGGCGCCTCCACGAGCCGCAAGCGGGAGGTGCAGCCCAACAACGCGATGCAGTGGCGGATGATGTGCGACGCCCATGAGCTGGGCGCCGAGGTCTACGACTTCCGGGGCATCACCGACACCCTGGAGGAGTCCAACCACCTCCTCGGTCTGCTCCGCTTCAAGGTGGGCGCGGGCGGCGGGGCGGCGGAGTACGTGGGCGAGTGGGACTTCCCGCTGAACCGCCTGCTGCACAAGGCGTTCGACATGTATATGGCGCGCCGCTGAGGGGGCCGGCGGGCCGGGTGCCCGTCATGCGAGAGGGGCGTATCTCAGCATCCAGGACAGTGGCATAAGAGGTTCACACTCCTGACGGGGTCTACTACCCTGGACCGGGTAGTACAGGGAGCTGTACATGATCTGAGCCGAGCACCGGGACCGCCGTGAGTACCGTCAACACCCCCCGCGCCACTTCCGGGTCGTCCGTGACGACGCCCGGTTCCCCGGGTACTCCGGGCCGTCTCGGCGCGCTCGGCCCGGTGGGGCTGGTGCTGGCCGGCGGGGTGTCGGTGCAGTTCGGCGGGGCGCTCGCGGTGACGCTGATGCCGAGGGCGGGCGCGCTGGGCGTGGTGACGCTCCGGCTCGTCGCGGCGGCCGTGGTGCTGCTGCTGTTCTGCCGCCCCCGGCTGCGCGGCCACTCGCGCGCCGACTGGGGCACGGTGATCGCCTTCGGTTTCGCGGTGGGCGGTATGAACAGCCTGTTCTACGAGGCCGTGGCCCGTATCCCGCTCGGCCCCGCCGTCACCCTCGAAGTGCTCGGCCCGCTCGCCCTCTCGGTCGTGACCTCCCGCCGTCTGGTCAACGTGGTGTGGGCGGCGCTCGCCCTGGGCGGAGTGTTCCTGCTCGGCGGCGGGGGCTTCAGCGGGGTGGACCCCGCGGGGGTGGCCTTCGCGCTGGGCGCGGGCGTGATGTGGGCGGCGTACATAGTCTTCAGCGCGCGTACCGGACGGCGCTTCCCGCAGGCGGACGGGCTGGCGATGGCCATGACGGTCGCGGCGCTGCTCGTCCTGCCGCTCGGCATCGCCTCCTCCGGCGACCGCCTCCTCGATCCGACCACCCTCGGCCTCGGCTCGGCGGTGGCCGTGCTCTCCTCGGTCCTGCCCTACACCCTCGAACTCCTGGCCCTGCGCAACCTGCCCGCCGCGACCTTCGCCATCCTGATGAGCCTGGACCCGGCCCTCGCCGCCACCGCCGGCTTCCTCATCCTCGGCCAGTCCCTCTCCGCCCCGGAGATCGCCGCGATCGCCCTGGTCGTCGCGGCGAGCATCGGCGCGGTACGCACCCAGGTGGGCCGCTCCAGGACACCGGTCCTGGACGCCTAGGGGTCACGCAGGCGTGCGGCGCCCGGGCTTTCCCGTGGCGGGTTGGCCGAATGGGCAGGGGTGGACCGGGCCGGGGGCGGGGGCGATGTGTACGTTGGCGGAAAGGGGTCCACGGCGTCCTCGGGGGCGCCGGCAACAGGCAGGGGAACAGGAACGCATGGCACGTGTCGCCGTCATCACCGCGCCCAACATCGGCTACCGCAACACCGGGATGCTGACCGTCGACCTGGCCTTCGAGGCGATGCGGCGGCGGATGGGGGACGCGGTCGAGGCGAGCTGGTACACGCTGCATCTGCCGCAGACCGTGCCGCTGCGGGGGTTGCGGGAGGGTGTGCGCGGCGCGGAACTCCCCTTCCGGTTCCGTTCGTTGATCGACGAGGTCGACACCCTGCGCGAGCACGACGCGGTCGTCTTCTGGGGCGACTTCCTGCACGCCCGGCACTACCTCGTCCAGGACGCCTCCAACCGGCTCCTCGACTACGGGCTGGTGAAGGACCGGGCCGCCGCCCGCGCCCTGCTCAACCGGACGCTGCTGCTCGCCGACCAGCCGGACGAACTGCTCGACCGCACCCTCAGCTACGGCGGCACGATCCTGCACAACACGCAGTCGGACCACGAGGACAAGGAGTACGGCCCCCTGTTCACGCGGCTGATGACGCGCAGCCACCGGATCTGGCTGCGTGATCCGCTGTCGGCGGCCAAGCTGGGGCATCTGCGCGGGGACCGTGCGACCGACCACTTCGGCTCCGACGCGGCCCTGCTCAACCGCCCCGGCGACCTGGACTGTCTGCCGGTCACGCCGTGGTCCCAGGACCTCCCGGAGGGCGGCGCGATCGGGGTGTTCCTCGGTGCCCGTACGAAGATCCCCGACTGGCTCCCCGGGTTCTGCCAGGGGCTCGCGGAGCGGCTGGACGCGCCCCTGGAGTGGATCCCCTGGTTCGACGGGGACGTCCCGCGGCAGGCCGGGCACCTTCCCACCCGCCCCGGTGATCCCACCGTCGGCGACCTGCTCGGCGTCCTGCCCCGCTACCGCCTCGTCATCACCGACACCTACCACCTGTGCGTCAACGCCTGGGGCGCCGGCACCCCGGTGGTCTGCGTCGGCGCGCCCGAGCCGGTGCCGACGACCGACCGCGACTACCTGACGCTCAGCGATGTGAAGAAGCACGTCCTGCACATGGCGTACGACGCGGCCGACTTCTACCTGCCCACCGTCGACAACAGCCCCGAGGGGCACGAGCGGCGGGCCGAGCGGATCGTCCGTCTCGTGGAGGGCGGAGGAGCGGCCGCCGTGGCCGAGCGGATCCGCGAGCACGCCGACCACTCGGCCGACTCCTTCACGAAGACCCTCGGCTCACTCCTGGGATGAACCCGGGCCCACCCCGGAAAAGAGCCCGCACCGGCCCCACCGACCCCACCGGCCCCACTGGTCCAGTCGGACCTGCCGGTCGGGCCGGACCTGCCGGCCCCACGGGCCCCACGGGCCCCACGGGCCCCCACCGATCCAGTCGGCCTCACCGGTCCGGTCGGACCTGCCAGCCCAGTCGGTCCCTCCAGTCCGGTCGGCCCCACCGGCCCCACCGGCCCCACCAACTCCACCAACCACACCAACCCCACCGGAGCCGCCGGTCCAGTGGCACCACTCGGTCCCACCGATCCAGGCGGCCCCGCCAGTCCCACCGACCCCACTGGCCCCCCCCGGAACCCAATCCCAACGTCGGCCGAATAAATCATGCAAGCACGCTTGATTGTTTCCACCCCCGCTGCCATGCTCCCCTCATGGCCGACCCGACGCCCGTCATCGACGATCTGCGTGCCGAGAGCGAAGAACTGGACCGGCTCGTCGCCCGGTTGACGCCCGAGCGGTGGGCGCTCGCCACCCCGGCGCCCGGCTGGACCCTCGCCCACCAGATCGCCCATCTCGCCTGGACCGACCGCGCGGCGCTGGCCGCCGTCACCGACGCGGACGGGTTCCGCGCGCTGGTCGAGAAGGCCCTCGCCCAGGGCGATTCCTTCGTGGACGAGGGCGCGGAGGAGGACGCCGGGCTGCCGCCCGCGGAGCTCCTCGCGCGCTGGCGGTCCGGCCGCGACGCCCTCGACGCGGCCCTGCGCGCGGCCGAACCCGGCGCCCGTTTCCCCTGGTTCGGGCCGCAGATGGCTATCGCCTCCATGGCCACCGCCCGTCTCATGGAGACCTGGGCCCACGGCCTGGACATCGCCGACGCGCTCGGTGTCACCCGCGCCCCCACCGGCCGCCTCGCCCACATCGTCCGACTCGGCGTGCGCACCCGGGACTTCGCGTACACGGTGCACGGACTCACCCCGCCCGCCGAGGAGTTCCGCGTCCGGCTCACCGCGCCCAGCGGCGCCGTGTGGGGGTACGGTCCCGACGACGCCCCGCAGCGCGTCACCGGACCGGCCCTCGACTTCTGCCTCCTCGTCACCCAGCGCGCCCACCGCGACGACCTCGCCCTGACCGCCGTGGGCCCCGACGCGGACCGCTGGCTGGACATCGCCCAGGCGTTCGCGGGCCCACCGGGAAGCGGCCGGAAGGCGAGGCTGCCGCAGGAGCCGACGGACGGGACGACCGGCCCGGCGGCGGGAACCGGCCGGTGAACCCGCTGCGGATAGGCAACTTCTCCGGCTTCTACGGCGACCGCGCCGACGCCCTGCGCGAGATGCTCACCGGCGGCGAACTCGACGTCCTCACCGGCGACTACCTCGCCGAACTCACCATGCTGATCCTCGCCCGCGACCGGCTGAAGGACCCCGGCGCCGGATACGCCCGCACCTTCCTGCGCCAGCTGGAGGAGTGCCTCGGCCTGATCCAGGAGCGCGGGGTGCGGATCGTCACCAACGCGGGCGGGCTCAACCCCGCCGGACTAGCGGCAAAGACACGCGAGTTGGCCGACCGGCTGGGCATACCCCTGCGCGTCGCGCACGTCGAGGGCGACGACCTGACCGCCGCCCACCCCGGCACCCTCGCCGCCCACGCCTACCTCGGCGGGTTCGGCATCGCCGAGTGCCTGCGGGCGGGCGCGGACATCGTGGTCACCGGGCGGGTGACCGACGCGGCCCTCGTCACCGGGCCCGCCGCGGCCCATTTCGGCTGGGAGCCGGGGGAGTTCGACAAGCTGGCCGGGGCCGTCGTCGCCGGGCACGTGCTGGAGTGCGGGACGCAGGCCACCGGCGGGAACTACGCCTTCTTCCGGGAGGGCGACGTACGGCGGCCCGGCTTCCCGCTCGCCGAGATCCACGCCGACGGCAGCAGCGTCATCACCAAGCACCCCGGCACCGGCGGGTTCGTGGACATCGGCACGGTCACCGCGCAGCTGCTGTACGAGACCGGGGGCGCCCGGTACGCCGGACCCGATGTCACCGCCCGGCTCGACAGCGTCCGGCTCAGCCAGGACGGACCCGACCGGGTGCGCGTCGAGGGGGTGCGCGGGGAGGCGCCCCCGCCGACGCTCAAGGCCGGGCTCAACCGGCTCGGGGGCTTTCGCAACGAGGTCGTCTTCGTGCTCACCGGGCTCGACATCGAGGCCAAGGCGGAACTCGTCCAGGACCAGCTGGCGGCGGAGATCGCGACGTCGCCGCCGGCCGACGTCCGCTGGGAACTCGTCCGCACCGACCGCCCCGACGCCGGCACCGAGGAGACCGCGAGCGCCCTGCTGCGTCTCGTCGTACGGGATCCGGACCAGCGGGTCGTGGGGCGGGCGCTCAGCGGAGCGGCCATCGAGCTGGCGCTCGCCAGTTACCCCGGATTCCATGTGCTCGCCCCGCCCGGCAAGGGCGACCCCTACGGGATCTTCGAGGACGCGTACGTGCCCCAGGGGGAGGTGCCCCACACGGCCGTCCTCCCCGACGGGCGGCCCGTACGGGTCCCCCCGCCGCCGCGGACGCGGCCCCTGGAGGAGGCCCCCTCCCCGGACCTGCCCGACCCGCTCCCGCCCGGTGCCACCCGCCGCGCCCCCCTCGGCCTCGTCGCCGGCGCCCGCAGCGGGGACAAGGGCGGGAACGCCAACGTGGGGGTGTGGGCCCGCACCGACGAGGCGTGGCGGTGGCTCGCGCACGAGCTGACCGTGGACCGCTTCCGGGAGCTGCTCCCCGAGAGCCGCGACCTGCCCGTCACCCGTCACCCGCTCCCCGGGCTGCGCGCCCTGAACTTCGTCGTCACCGGCATCCTCGGCGCCGGCGTCGCCTCCCGGCACCGCTTCGACCCGCAGGCCAAGGCCCTCGGCGAATGGCTGCGCTCCCGCCACCTGGACATCCCGGAGGCCCTCCTGTGACCGTCCTCGACACGGCCCTGGACACCCACCACCCCGACTACACGGCCCGTCGCGAGGCCATGCTCGGCAAACTCGCCGCACTGGACGGCGAACACACCAAGGCGCTCGCGGGCGGCGGCGAGAAGTACGTCCAACGGCACCGCGAGCGTGGCAAGTTGCTCGCCCGGGAGCGTATCGAGCTGCTCCTCGACCCGGACACCCCGTTCCTGGAGCTGTCCCCGCTCGCCGCCTGGGGCAGCGAGTACGCCGTCGGCGCCTCGCTCGTCACCGGCATCGGCGTGGTCGAGGGCGTGGAGTGCCTGATCACCGCCAACGACCCGACCGTGCGCGGCGGCGCCAGCAATCCCTGGAGCCTGAGGAAGGCCCTGCGCGCCAACGACATCGCGCTCGCCAACCGGCTGCCCTGCATCAGCCTGGTGGAGTCGGGCGGCGCCGATCTGCCCTCGCAGAAAGAGATCTTCATCCCCGGCGGCGCCATCTTCCGTGATCTCACCCGGCTTTCGGCCGCCGGAATCCCGACCGTGGCCGTCGTCTTCGGCAACTCCACGGCGGGCGGCGCCTACGTCCCCGGCATGTCCGACCACGTGATCATGGTCAAGGAACGGGCCAAGGTGTTCCTCGGCGGCCCGCCGCTGGTGAAGATGGCCACCGGCGAGGAGAGCGACGACGAGTCCCTGGGCGGCGCCGAGATGCACGCCCGCGTCTCCGGGCTCGCCGACTACTTCGCCGTGGACGAGCGGGACGCCCTGCGCCAGGCGCGCCGGGTGGTCGCGCGGCTCAACCACCGCAAGGCGGGCGCCGATCCGGGCCCGGCCGAGCCGCCCGAGTACGACCCGGAGGAACTGCTGGGCATCGTCCCCGGGGACCTGAAGATCCCCTTCGATCCGCGCGAGGTCGTCGCCCGGATCGTGGACGGCTCCGACTTCGACGAGTTCAAGCCGCTGTACGGCACCAGCCTGGTGACCGGCTGGGCGGCGCTGCACGGCTACCCCGTCGGCATCCTCGCCAACGCCCAAGGGGTGCTGTTCAGCGCGGAGTCGCAGAAGGCCGCCCAGTTCATCCAGCTCGCCAACCAGCGCGACATCCCGCTGCTCTTCCTGCACAACACCACCGGCTACATGGTCGGCAAGGAGTACGAGCAGGGCGGGATCATCAAGCACGGCGCGATGATGATCAACGCGGTGTCCAACTCCCGGGTCCCGCACCTCTCCGTCCTCATGGGCGCCTCCTACGGCGCCGGGCACTACGGCATGTGCGGCCGGGCCTACGACCCCCGCTTCCTGTTCGCCTGGCCCAGCGCCAAGTCCGCCGTCATGGGCCCCCAGCAGCTCGCGGGGGTGCTGTCGATCGTCGCCCGGCAGTCGGCGGCGGCGAAGGGCCGGCCGTACGACGAGGACGCGGACGCCGCCCTGCGCGCCATGGTGGAGCAGCAGATCGAGTCCGAGTCGCTGCCGATGTTCCTGTCGGGGCGGCTGTACGACGACGGCGTCATCGACCCGCGCGACACCCGTACCGTCCTCGGCCTGTGCCTCTCCGCGATCCACACCGCCCCCTACGAGGGCGCGCGCGGCGGCTTCGGCGTCTTCCGGATGTGAGGCCCATGATCCAGACACTGCTGGTCGCCAACCGCGGCGAGATCGCCTGCCGTATCTTCCGCACCTGCGCCGACCTCGGCATCCGTACGGTCGCCGTGTACTCGGACGCCGATGAGCGCGCCCTGCACACGCGCCGGGCGGACGCGGCGGTACGGCTGCCGGGCGCGGCGCCCGCCGACACCTATCTGCGCGGCGACCTGGTCGTGAAGGCCGCCCTCGCGACCGGCGCGGACGCCGTGCACCCCGGTTACGGCTTCCTCTCCGAGAATCCGGACTTCGCCCGCGCGGTCCTGGACGCCGGTCTGACCTGGATCGGGCCGCCCCCCGAGGCCATCGAGGCCATGGCCTCCAAGACGCGCGCCAAGCGGCTGATGGGCCTCGAACCCCTGGGGGAGGTCACCCAGGGGGACCTGCCGGTCCTGGTGAAGGCGGCGGCCGGCGGCGGGGGGCGCGGAATGCGGATCGTGCGCCGCCTGGACGAGCTCCGGGACGCCCTGGAAGGGGCGCGCGCGGAAGCGGCGAGCGCCTTCGGGGACGGCGAGGTGTTCGTCGAGCCGTACCTGGAGAACGGCCGCCACATCGAGGTGCAGATCCTCGCCGACACCCACGGCACCGTCTGGCCGCTGGGCACCCGCGACTGCTCCCTCCAGCGCCGTCACCAGAAGGTGATCGAGGAGGCCCCGGCACCCGGCCTGCCCGAGCGCCTGGCGCGGGAGCTGCGGACGCTGGCGGTGCGGGCCGCGCGCGCCGTCTCCTACGTCGGCGCGGGCACCGTCGAGTTCCTGGTCGCCGACGGCCGCGCGCACTTCCTGGAGATGAACACCCGGCTCCAGGTCGAACACCCGGTGACGGAGGCGGTGTTCGGGCTCGACCTGGTCGCCGAGCAGCTCCGGATCGCCGAGGGCCACGCCCTGGAGCAGGACCCGCCGGGCCCGCGCGGCCACGCGATCGAGGTCCGCCTCTACGCCGAGGACCCGGCCCGCGACTGGGCCCCGCAGACCGGCACCCTGCACCGGCTCGCCGTACCGCCCGGGGTCCGCCTGGACACCGGCTACGGCGACGGCGATCCCATCGGCGTCCACTACGACCCGATGCTCGCCAAGCTCGTCGCCCACGCCCCGACCCGGGCGGAGGCGGTCCGGCGGCTCGCGGGCGCCCTGGAGTCGGCGGTGCTGCACGGCCCCGTCACCAACCGCGACCTGCTCGTCCGCTCCCTGCGCCACGAGGAGTTCACCTCCGGCCGGATGGACACCGGCTTCTACGACCGCCACTTGGCCGCCCTCACCGCGCCCGCCCCCGACCCGCTCGCCCCGCTGGCCGCCGCCCTCGCCGACGCCCACGGCCGCTCCCGCTTCGGCGGCTGGCGCAACGTGCCGTCCCAGGACCAGGTCAAGCGGTACGCGGCGGCGGGGGAGGAGACCGAGGTCCGCTACCGGCACACCCGCGCGGGCCTGGCGGCGGACGGGGTACGGATCGTCCGCGCCGACGCGGGCACGGTCGTACTCGAAGCGGACGGCGTACGACGGACGTTCGCGGTGGCGCGGTACGGCGACGAGGTGTACGTGAACACCGAGCGGCTTCTCGCGCTGCCCCGCTTTCCCGATCCCACCGCCCAGCTCGCCCCGGGCTCCCTGGTGGCGCCGATGCCCGGCACGGTCGTACGTGTCGCCGAGGGCCTGACGGAGGGCGCGACGGTCACCGCCGGCCAGCCCCTGATCTGGCTGGAGGCGATGAAGATGCAGCACCAGATCTCGGCCCCGACCGCGGGCACCCTGACCTCTCTGCACGCCGAGCCGGGACAGCAGGTGGAGCCCGGTCTGCTGCTGGCGGTGGTGCAGCCGGCCTGAGGGCCGCGGGAACCGCGCGATCAACCACATCGAAGCCGCACCCGGAGGACTCGCATGACCACCCACATCGAATCCGAAGAACACACGGCCCTGCGGTCGGCCGTATCCGCCCTCGGCAACCGTTACGGCCGCGACTACCTCACCCGCACCCTCGCCGAGGGCAAACCCCTCACCGAACTCTGGTCGGAGGCCGGGAAGCTGGGCTATCTCGGCGTCAACCTGCCGGAGGCGTACGGCGGTGGCGGCGGCGGTATCACCGAACTCTCCATCGTCCTGGAGGAGTTGGGTGCCGCCGGCTCCCCCCTGCTCATGCTCGTCGTGTCCCCCGCCATCTGCGGCACCGTGATCGCCCGCTTCGGCACCGAGGCGCAGAAGCGCGACTGGCTGCCCGGCCTCGCCGACGGCACGAAGCTGATGGCCTTCGGCATCACCGAACCCGACGCCGGTTCCAACAGCCACCGCATCACCACCACCGCCCGCCGCGACGGCGCGGACTGGCTGCTCACCGGCCGAAAGGTGTTCATCTCCGGCGTGGACATGGCCGACGCGGTACTGATCGTCGGCCGCACCGAGGACGCCCGCACCGGCCGCCTCAAGCCCTGCCTGTTCATCGTGCCGACCGACGCACCCGGCTTCCGGAAGCACCCGATCGACATGGAACTCAAGGCCGCGGAGAAGCAGTTCGAGCTGGTCCTGGACGATGTGCGGCTGCCCGCCGACGCGCTCGTCGGCGACGAGGACGCGGGCCTGCTCCAGCTGTTCGCCGGGCTCAACCCGGAGCGCGTCATGACGGCCGCGTTCGCCATCGGGATGGGCCGCTACGCGCTCGGCCGGGCCATCGAGTACGCCCGGGACCGCACCGTCTGGAAGACGCCCATCGGCGCGCACCAGGCGATCGCGCACCCCCTGGCGCAGGCGCACATCGACCTGGAGCTGGCCCGGCTGATGATGCAGAAGGCGGCCCGGCTCTACGACGCGGGCGACGACATCGGCGCGGGCGAGGCCGCCAACATGGCCAAGTACGCGGCCGGCGAGGCATGCGTGAAGGCCGTCGACCAGGCCGTGCACACCCTCGGCGGCAACGGCCTCACCCGCGAGTACGGGCTCGCCTCGCTGATCACGGCCGCGCGGGTGGCCCGTATCGCGCCGGTGAGCCGGGAGATGATCCTCAACTACGTCTCCCACCAGAGTCTGGGCCTGCCCAAGTCGTACTGAGCCGCAGCCGCTTGGAGGAACCGTGTTCCGCAGCGCGTACGCGCCCGTCCCGCCCGTCGAACTCCCCGTCCATGACGCCGTGCTGGGCCACGCGGCCGGCTTCGGTGAGCGGCCCGCGCTGGTCGACGGCACGGACGGGACCACGCTCACGTACGAGCAGCTGGACCGGTTCCACCGGCGGCTCGCCGCCGCGTTCGCCGAGGCGGGCGTTCGCAAGGGCGATGTCCTCGCCCTGCACAGCCCCAACACCATCGCCTTCCCGACCGCCTTCTACGCCGCCACCCGCGCGGGCGCCACCGTCACCACGGCCCATCCGCTCGCCACCGCCGAGGAGCTGGCCAAGCAGCTGCGGGACAGCGGGGCCCGCTGGCTGGTCACCGTCTCCCCGCTGCTGGCCACCGCCCGCCGCGCCGCCGAACTGGCGGGCGGCGTACGGGAGATCTTCGTGTGCGACAGCGCCCCCGGGCACCGCTCGCTGATCGACCTGCTCGGCACGGCGGCGCCCGAACCGGAGATCACCTTCGACGTGGCGGAGGACGTCGCGGTGCTGCCGTACTCCTCCGGCACCACCGGCGTGCCCAAGGGGGTGATGCTCACCCACCGGCAGATCGCCACCAACCTGGCGCAGCTGCAGTCCGCCGCGCCCACCGGACCCGGTGAACGCATCCTCGCCGTCCTGCCGTTCTTCCACATCTACGGCCTGACCGCGCTGATGAACGCGCCCCTGCGCCTGGGCAGCACGGTCGTCGTGCTGCCCCGCTTCGACCTGGAGACCTTCCTCGCCGCGATCGAGAAGCACCGCATCACCGGCCTCTACGTCGCCCCGCCGATCGTCCTCGCCCTCGCCAAGCACCCCGCGGTCACCCGCTACGACCTCTCCTGCCTCCGGTACGTCCTGTGCGCCGCCGCCCCGCTGGACGCCGCGCTCGCCCGCGCCTGCGCGCACCGCCTCGGACTGCCCCCGATCGGCCAGGCGTACGGCATGACCGAACTGTCCCCGGGCAGCCATGTCGTCCCGCTCGACCGGCTGCACGACGCGCCCGCCGGGACCGTCGGCAAGCTGATCGCGGACACCGAGATGCGGATCACCGCCCTGGACGACCCCGCCCGCGACCTCGGCGCGGGCGAGACGGGCGAGATCCTGATCCGGGGACCCCAGGTGATGAAGGGCTACCTGGGCCGGCCCGAGGCCACCGCCGAGCTGATCGACGCGGACGGCTGGCTGCACACCGGCGACGTGGGCCGAGTCGACGGCGACGGCTGGCTGTTCGTGGTGGACCGGGTGAAGGAACTCATCAAGTACAAGGGCTTCCAGGTGGCCCCCGCCGAACTGGAGGCCCTGCTGCTCACCCATCCCGGCATCGCCGACGCGGCGGTCGTCGGCCACTACGACGAGGACGGCAACGAGGTGCCGCACGCCTTCGTCGTCCGCCGCTCCGACGGCGGCGAACCCACCGAGAACGACGTGCTGCTCTACGTGGCCGAGCGCGTCGCACCGTACAAACGCGTCCGCGAGGTCACCTTCACCCACAGCGTGCCGCGCGCCGCCTCCGGGAAGATCCTGCGGCGCGAGCTCAGGGAGCGCATATGACCACCACCATCGGACGCTCGCGCACCCGCGGCGTCGAGACCCTCAGCCTGGACGCCACCGGCACCCGCAACGCCCTGTCCGCGAGCCTCGTCGCCGCCCTCGCCGACGCGCTGGCCGAGTGCGGCGGGGACCCGGACGTACGGGCCGTCGTCCTCACCCACACCGGCACCACCTTCTCGGCCGGCGCCGACCTGCGCGAACCGCCGCACCCGGACGCGCTGGTCGCCCTGCTGCGGCAGCTCGTCGCCCTGCCCAAGCCGGTCCTCGCCCGGGTCACCGGGCATGTCCGCGCGGGCGGCCTCGGCCTGCTCGCCGCCTGCGACCTGGCCTTCGCGGGCGCCGCGGCCACCTTCGCCTTCACCGAGGTGCGCATCGGGGTGGCCCCCGCGGTGATCTCGCTGCCGCTGCTGCCGCGCGCCGATCCGCGCGCCCTGGCCCGCTACTACCTCACCGGGGAGCGCTTCGGCCCCGGGGAGGCCGTGCGCACCGGGCTGCTCACGGCCGCGGCCGACGATGTGGACGAGGCCCTGGCACCCGCCCTGGACGGGCTGCGCCGCTCCGCGCCCGAGGCCCTGACGGAGACGAAACGGCTGCTCACGGCTAGGGTGCTGGAGACATTCGACCGGGACGCGGCCGACCTGACCGCGCTCTCGGCCCGCCTGTTCGCCTCCGACCAGGCCCGGGAGGGGATGACGGCCTTCCTGGAGAAGCGGGATTCGGCATGGGTGGTGTGAGCAGATGAGTACGACGGCGGACCGCGCCCGCGGGCCACGGACGGACCGGGACCGGCAGCCCAAGCAGGACCGCAGCCGGGCCACCCGGCAGCGGCTCCTGGAGGCCGCCGTCGCCTGTCTCGCCGAACACGGCTGGGCGGGCTCCACGGTCGCCGTCGTCGCCGAGCGCGCCGGGGTCTCCCGGGGCGCGGCCCAGCACCACTTCCCGACCCGCGAGGACCTGTTCACGGCGGCCGTCGAGTACGTCGCCGAGGAGCGCTCCAGCGCGCTGCGCGAACTCTTCCCGGACGGCGCCGAGGGCGACCGCCGGGCCGTCGTCACCGCCCTGGTCGACCTCTACACCGGCCCGCTCTTCCGGGCCGCCCTCCAGCTGTGGGTGGCCGCCTCCAACGAGGAGCAACTGCGCGGCCGGGTCACCGAACTGGAGGCCCGCGTCGGCCGCGAGACCCATCGCATCGCCGTCGATCTGCTGTGCGCCGACGAATCCCGGCCCGGTGTCCGCGAGACCGTCCAGGGCCTCCTCGACATGGCCCGCGGCCTCGGCCTCGCCAACGTCCTCACCGACGACACGGTCCGCCGCGAACGGGTCGTGGCGCAGTGGGCGGCCCTGGTGGAGACGTCACTCGGCTGAGCCGGGGGCTTCGCCGGGCTCCGGCGGCGTGACGCGCGCCACATCCCTATCGCGGTGCGCGCAGTACGCTGGGCGCATGCTTCTGATGCTCGTCCGACGCCGCCACGTGGACTACGTGCGCGTCACGAGCATGGGCTGTCGGCGCCACGTCGCCTGATCCAGCCCCCAACTCGCGCCACATTCTGCGCGCTTCCTCTTTCCGGCACCCGGGGGCCGTGTACCCCTGCGGCCGCCCGTGCCCCGTACACCCTGCGGACACACCATGACTTCGCACACCGCGACGACGTCGTCGTACGACCAGCTGCCCGTCATCGACCTCTCCGCCGCCGACCGCGGCCCCCGCAGCCGGGACCTGCTGCACGCCCAGCTGCACGGCGCCGCGCACGACGTCGGCTTCTTCCAGCTGGTCGGGCACGGCGTGACCAGGGCCGAGACCGACGCGCTGATCACCGCCATGCGCGCCTTCTTCGAGCTCCCCGAGGCCGACCGGCTGGCGCTGGACAACGTCAACTCCCCGCACTTCCGGGGCTATACGCGCACCGGCGACGAGCGCACCGGCGGCGCCCGCGACTGGCGCGACCAGCTCGACATCGGCGCCGAGCGGCCCGCCCGGGTGCCCGGCCCCGGCGAGCCGCCGTACTGGTGGCTTCAGGGCCCCAACCAGTGGCCGGCCGCCCTGCCCGAGCTGCGCACCGCCGCCCTCGCCTGGATCGACCGGCTCAGCGCGGTCGCCCAGCGCCTGCTGCACGAGCTGCTGACCGCCATCGGCGCCCCCGCCGACTTCTACGACCCGATCTTCGGCGACCGGGCCCACCCGCACCTCAAGCTGGTGCGCTACCCCGGCAGCGCGGGCGACGGCGCGGACCAGGGCGTCGGCGCGCACAAGGACTACGGCTTCCTCACCCTGCTGCTTCAGGACACCGTCGGCGGCCTCCAGGTCCAGCGCGAGGACGGCCGCTTCCACGACGTGCCGCCGCTGGAGAACGCCTTCGTCGTCAACCTCGGCGAACTCCTGGAGGTCGCCACCAACGGCTACCTCCTCGCCACCAACCACCGGGTGGTCAGCCCGGCGGGGGCGACGGAACGCTTCTCGATCCCGTTCTTCTACAACCCCCGCCTGGACGGCAAGGTCGCCCCGCTCCCCTTCCCGGGCGCCACCCGGGCCCCGGGCATCACCACCGACCCGACGAACCCCCTGTTCGCCGAGTACGGCTACAACGAGCTGAAGGGCAAGCTGCGGGCGCACCCGCTGGTGGCGGAGCGGCACCACGGCGACCTGCTGACACCGGCCTAGGCGGCGCCCCCAGGGGGCGCCACCCCCCTACTGGGCGATATCCGCGTACCCCTCGATGTCCTGCGGCCGGCGCGACCCCGGGCCCACATACCTCGCGGTCGGCCGCACCAGCCGGCCCGTCCGCTTCTGCTCCAGGATGTGGGCCGACCACCCCGCCGTGCGCGCACACGTGAACATCGACGTGAACATGTGCGCCGGCACCTCCGCGAAGTCCAGCATGATCGCCGCCCAGAACTCCACGTTCGTGGCCAGCACCCGGTCCGGCCTGCGGTTGTGCAGTTCCTCCAGGGCCGCCTTCTCCAGCGCCTCCGCGACCTCGAAGCGCGGCGCGCCCAACTCCCGCGCCGTACGCCGCAGCACCCGCGCCCGCGGGTCCTCGGCCCGGTACACCCGGTGCCCGAACCCCATGAGCCGCTCGCCCCGGTCCAGGGCCCGCTTCACATAGCCCTCCGCGTCCCCGGTGCGCTCGATCTCCTCGATCATCCCGAGCACCCGGGAGGGCGCCCCGCCGTGCAGCGGGCCGGACATCGCGCCGACGGCGCCGGAGAGCGCGGCGGCGACGTCCGCGCCGGTGGAGGCGATGACCCGGGCGGTGAACGTGGACGCGTTCATGCCGTGCTCCGCGGCCGACGTCCAGTACGCGTCGACCGCCGCGACATGCCGGGGGTCCGGCTCCCCGCGCCAGCGGATCATGAACCGTTCCACGACCGACCTGGCCTTGTCGATCTCCCGCTGCGGCACCATCGCCAGGCCCTGCCCGCGCGCGGACTGGGCGACGTACGACAGGGCCATCACGGCGGCCCGCGCCAGGTCCTCGCGCGCCTGCCGCTCGTCGATGTCGAGCAGGGGCTGCAACCCCCAGACGGGGGCCAGCATGGCGAGCGCGGACTGGACGTCCAC
The DNA here is from genome assembly GCF_009650765.1 of Streptomyces sp. SUK 48. NCBI lineage: Bacteria > Bacillati > Actinomycetota > Actinomycetes > Kitasatosporales > Streptomycetaceae > Streptomyces > Streptomyces sp. SUK 48. The sequence continues at coordinate 4,684,145 of NZ_CP045740.1, forward strand.
GCGGATGTCACCGGAGTGGACCGGGATGGGGAAGGGCTCGGCGGGCGGCAGTCCCGGGTTGAAGGAGCCGTCGACCAGCAGGCCCCACACATTGCCGAAGGAGACATGGCCGACCAGGTCCTCGATGTCGACGCCCCGGTAGCGCAGGGCACCGCCCTCCTTGTCCGGTTCGGCGATCTCCGTCTCGAACGCTACGACTCCTTCGAGCCCGGGTACGAAGTCGGACATCAGGCGGCTCCTCGTGCTGGGCGGGCGGCGCGGCTCTGAACGGGCCTGGGATCAGCACGATAGCTGCCTATCCCGCTCTTGGAGAGACTTGACGACACTGAGTGCCAGCAGGCCCATTAGATACGGCAAGATGACCGCGTGACCGACCGCGAACCACTCCTGGATCCCGTCCTCGACCCCGCCGCGATGCGCAAGCAGTACCGGGCCGACGGACTCGCCGAACAGGACCTCGCCACGCACCCGATGGACCAGTTCGCACGCTGGTTCGAGGATGCGGCCCGGGCGGCCCTTCACGGCACGCTCTACGAGCCGAACGCCATGGTCGTCGCCACGGCGGACGCCGAGGGGCGGCCCAGCTCACGCACCGTGCTGATGAAACAGTTCGACACCGAGGGCTTCGTCTTCTACACGAACTACGACTCCCGCAAGGGCCGGGACCTCACCGCGAACCCGTACGTCTCGCTGCTCTTCCCCTGGCATCCGCTGGCCCGGCAGGTCATCGTCACGGGCGGCGTCCGGCGCACCGGGCGGGACGAGACCGCGGCCTACTTCCGCACCCGGCCGCACGGCTCCCAGCTGGGCGCCTGGGCCAGCACGCAGTCCACGGTGATCGGCACGCGCGCCGAACTGGACGCCGCCTACGCCGAGTTGGCGGAGCGCTACCCCGAGGGCGAGCGGGTCCCGGTGCCCCCGCACTGGGGCGGCTTCCGTGTCGTACCCACGCGTGTGGAGTTCTGGCAGGGCCGCGAGAACCGGCTGCACGACCGGCTGCGCTACACCGCCCGCCCGGACGGCGGCTGGGAGGTCGACCGCCTCAGCCCCTGAGGGCCCCCGGAAACGTCCGAAAAGGGCCCCCGGAACGCAGACGACCCGCGAGCTGGGTTCCTCCGGGGAGGAGCCGGCCGGACGTACCGGCAGCTCGCGGGTCGGGTGACTGCTTGGGATTGGGCCGGCTGCACGCATCTCTCACGTGCCGGTCCGGCACCGCACTGAGCGTGGTGACGGGCCGCTAGCCCGCAGCCACCTCACGCGTCCGGTATCCATACATTCGCCGAACCACCTCCCTTCTGTGTGCCTACAGCCTAGGAACCGGCCGGGGCGGGCTCAACTGTTTTTTCCGGGGCGTCCGCCGGCGCTCCCGGATCGCCCGAATGGACCAGCCGCGTCGGTGGGGAGGACTGCTCCCTGTGAACGATCTTCGGACGGCCCCGGTCGTGGGCGGCGACCTGCCGAAGCGGTGGCGGCCCGTGCGCGACGCGGTGGTGGCGACCGTGATCACGCGGACGCCGCCCGAATTCCGGCGCCGGGGATTCGGGACGGTGATCTACGGGAACGCGCTGGACCGGGCCCGCGCACGGGGCGCCGGCGTCGTCGAGACCCGCGTGCCGGCGGCCGACGGGGACGGGCCGCGGTTCGCCGTACGACGGGGATTCGAGGAGGTCGAGCGCCACATGCCGGACGGTGAGCGGGACGAATGGGTCGACCTGCGACTTCTGGGGACGGGAGCCGGGGATTGATTCCCTTCATCTTGAGGGAACAGGATGTGGGCTGCGTCACGTTCGAGTTGAATGAGGGGCAGTGAGCGGAACGGGCGCCTTACGTGCGCCGACGCAGCGTGCAGGGGGTCCAGGTGAGTGCTTCCCGGCGGAGTGGGGCCACCGATGAGCTCGGGCCCGACGAGCCCGGCGCGTCGGAGCGGCCCGGCGGGTCGGATCTGCTGGCCGCGCTGCTGGACGGCATGGACGCGGCCCTGTGCGCCTTCGACGCGGACGGCGTCGTCACGCACTGGAACCGCGAGGCCGAGCGCATCCTCGGCTGGAGCGCCAAGGACGCGGTCGGGCGGCAGGGGTTCGCCGGCTGGGCCGTGCGCAGCGCGGACGCCGGGGAGGTGCAGGCCCGCCTGCTCTCCGCGATGCGGGCGCAGGGACGGCAGGTGCACGAGTTCGCGCTGCTGACCAAGGACGGCGGCCGGGTCCTCGTGCGCACCCAGTCCGCCGCCGTACGGGGCGCCGACGGCGAGCCCGCGGGCGTGTACTGCGCCTTCAGCGAGGTGCACGCCCAGATCGACCTGGAGCGGTCCATCGCCCTGAGCGAGGCCCTGTTCGAGGACGCCGAGTGGGGTGTCGTCCTGGTCGACGCCGATCTGCGCCCCGCCGTCGTCAACGCGCACGCCTCGCGCGCCCTCGGCATCGGGCGCGCCTCCGCGCTGGGGCGGCCGCTCGGCGAACTGCTCGCCCAGGGCGTGGAGGAGCTGGAGGCCGCGCTGACCCATGTCCTCGCCGAGGGCGCGCCGCCCGCGCCCGCCGAGGTGTGGGTGACCCTGCGGAACCCCGCCGAGGGCGAGCAGCGCCGCTGCTGGCGCAACGCCTTCCTGCCGCTCGCCTCCCCGCTCGCCGAGGAGCCCGTGCCGCTCGGCGTCGGCTGGCTCTTCACGGACGTCACCGAGGCCAAGCGGGGCGAGCAGGAGGCCGCGCTGCTGCGCTTCCGCACCAAGCAGCTGCACCGCGCGGCCCGTGCCGCCGCCGAGTGCGAGGACCCGCTGGAGGCGGCCACCGTCCACCTCGACTACGCCCTCGCCGGGTTCGCCGACCACGCCCTGATCGACCGGGTCGCGGACGCGCCGCGCACCCCGGGCGCCGAGGGGGCGGGCGCGGTACGACTCGTACGGCTCGCCGCCACCCCCGCCGGGGCGCCGGGCCCGAGCGTGCTCACCGGGGCCGCCGGGCTGCCCGTGCGCTACGAGCCGGGGCATCCGGCGCTGAGCTGCGTGGAGCGCACCGGGTGCGTGCGCGCGGAGGCCGGTTCGGTGCCGCCGGAGCTGGCCCGGGAGTGGGCGCTGCGCCGGCAGTGGCCCGGGGACGCGGTGCACGCCCTGTGCGCGGTGCTGCGCAGCCGGGGCCGCACGCTCGGCGTCGTGACCTTCCTGCGCGGCGCCGCCCGCACCCCCTTCGAGCGCTCCGACGCGTCGTACGCCGAGGACGTGGCGCTGCGGATAGCGGCGTCGCTGGACCTCGCGGGGGCGGTGCGGGAGCGCTGAGACCGGGCGGCCGAAGGGGTCAGCGGCGGTAGAAGATCCGGTCGCCGTACTCGTCCATCACCCGGTTGTTCCAGTCGTGGCCGCCGTCCACGTTCCCCGAGCGCAGCAGCGGGGGTTCGACGCCGCGGTCGGCGAGGGTGGCGGCGGTGGTGGCGAGGACGGCCTGCATCAGCGCCGTGGTGACCACCGTGGAGGCGGGGGCGAAGGGGGCCGGGATGGTGTCGAGGGTCAGTTCCGCGTCGCCGACCGCGATCTTCGAGTCGAGGACGAGGTCGCAGTGGTCCTTCAGGAACGTGCCGGAGGAGTGCCGGGACGTCGTCTGCGCCGCGTAGGCCACCGAGGTCACGCCGATCACCGTGATGCCGAGGGCGCGGGCCCGCTGGGCCATCTCGACGGGCAGCGCGTTGCGTCCCGACAGGGAGATGATCACGAGGGCGTCGCCGGAGCGCAGCGGCGAGGTGTCGAGCACGGCGCTCGCGAGCCCGTCGACGCGTTCGAGCGCGGAGCCGAGGGTGGCGGGGGTGACGTCCACGCCCACCACGCCGGGGACGGTGAGCAGATTCATCAGGGCGAGCCCGCCCGCGCGGTAGACGACGTCCTGCGCGGCGAGCGAGGAGTGCCCGGCACCGAAGGCGAACAGCCGGCCGCCGCTCACGACGGTGTCGGCGAGCAGGGTGCCGGCGGCCTCGATCGCCTCCGCCTCCTCCTCCTTGAGCCGTCGCAGGAGGGTGATGGCGGCGTCCAAGAACAGGTCGGCAGGCGTGCCGTCGCTCATGCGGTGCCCCTTCGCAGCGTCTGTGTCGCGGATCACGGTGCGGTCTGGACCAGTGCGGTGTCAATACGGCCGCCGCCGTTCCGGCACGGGGGCCGCCGCCGTTCCGGCACGGAGCCCGCTCCGCTTCCGGCGCGGGGGCCGCTCCCGTCCCCCGATCCGCCTCGTTCCCACCGGTGCCACCCGCTTGTCGGTGGCATCCGGCAGAATTGGGTTGAGGCCAGCGCACGCGCCAGGTGCCGGCAGAGGTAATCGAGGGGCACGTATGTCCGGACTGATCGACACCACGGAGATGTATCTCCGCACCATCCTCGAACTGGAGGAGGAAGGCGTCGTCCCCATGCGCGCCCGGATCGCGGAGCGGCTCGACCAGAGCGGGCCGACGGTGAGCCAGACGGTGGCGCGGATGGAGCGGGACGGCCTGGTCGCCGTCGCCAGCGACCGCCATCTGGAGCTGACCGGCGAGGGCCGCAGGCTCGCCACCCGGGTGATGCGCAAGCACCGCCTCGCCGAGTGCCTGCTGGTCGATGTGATCGGCCTGGAGTGGGAGCAGGTGCACGCGGAGGCGTGCCGCTGGGAGCACGTGATGAGCGAGGCCGTCGAGCGCCGCGTCATGGAGCTGCTGCGCCACCCGACCGAGTCGCCGTACGGCAACCCGATCCCCGGGCTCGAGGAGCTGGGCGAGAAGGACGGCGCCGATCCGTTCCTGGACGAGGGCATGGTCTCCCTGGCCGACCTGGACGCGGGCACGGACGGCAAGACCGTCGTCGTACGCCGGATCGGCGAGCCCATCCAGATGGACGCGCAGCTGATGTACACCCTGCGCCGGGCCGGTGTGCAGCCCGGTTCCGTGGTGAGCGTGACCGAGTCGGCCGGCGGGGTGCTGGTCGGCAGCGGCGGTGAGGCCGCCGAGCTGGAGGCCGACATCGCCTCCCACGTGTTCGTCGCCAAGCGCTGAGCCGCACCGGCCCGGTACGGGTACGACAGAGGGCCCCGGCGCCTCGCGGCACCGGGGCCTGTCCTCCCCTGCGCTGACCCGGAGCCCCGAGCTCCCAGGGTCAGTCCCCTTCGGACCGTTTTTCCCCGAGCGGTCCGCCTCCCGCCAGAAAGATCCCCTCCGAGACGGCGATCATTCCTGACGCGGTGTCACTCGAATGAGCGGTGTTGTCCGCAGGGGCAGTATTTTCGAACGCAGGTTCGCAAAAACGGCCCGTCCGGACGGGCCGTGGCCTCACGCGTACATCCGCAGCTCCGGCCAGATCTCCCCCCACGCCCGCCGCGGCCCCTCGCACACGTACACATGCCCGCCGCGCTCGATGTTCGGCGCGCCCCCGGGGTCGGAGAGCGTCGCCGCCTCCCGCACGTGACGGAAGTAGCGGCGCAGCTTCGCCTCGTACCCCGGGAGATACCGGGGGTCGGGCGCGATCGCCACCACCGTCGTGGCGCCCGGGTCGCCGGGGCCCCACCACCAGTCGGTGTTCTGCGCGCCCGCGGCGGCCGGCAGCCCGGTGCCGCGCCCCAGCTCGTTCACGGCGCCCGCCTCCCCGTAGTCCGCCGCGAAGATCACCGCGTGCGCGCGCCGCCCGGCCGGCAGCCCGGTCCACACCTGCCGCACGGTCCCCACCAGCCGGGGCCAGCCCTGGGTCTCCCCGGAGATCGGGCTGATGCCGTACGTCCAGGCCACGTCGGCGGGCGGCAGCACCGGCAGCACGATCACGGCGGACACCGCGGTCGCCACGGCCGTGCCGAGCACCAGGCCGCGCCGCCGCTCCCGGCCGGCGTACAGCGTCCCGTCGAGCGCCACCGCCCCGGCCGCGAGCAGGCACACGTACAGCCCGGCCAGGTAGTACACCTGCGCCCCGGTCGTCACCGCGAACAGCACGAACAGCACGCCGTACGCGATGGCCAGGCTCCGCCACAGCGGCCGCTCGGACCGCCACAGGAACCGCAGCCCGGCCACCCACACCGCGATCAGCGCCAGGCAGGACATGCCGAGCTGGCCCACGACCCAGGTGACGATGTTCCCCGGGCCGCCGTGCTCGGCGTTCAGCACCCGGGTCATCGCGAACACGGCCCAGCCGTGCCGCGACTGCCACCACAGATCGGGCAGCACCGGCAGGACGGCGATCAGCGCGCCCCCGAGCAGCCGGCGGTCGGCCGCGGTCCGCCGGGCCGGGCCGAGCAGCACCGCCGCCAGCAGGACCGCCCCGAAGACCGCCGCGAGGTGGTTGAACTCCGCCCCGACACCGACCAGCGCGCCCGCCGCGAGCCACCACCGGGTGTCGCCGGTGCGGCCGATCCGCGCCACCACCAGCGCGATCGCCGCCCAGGCCAGGGTCTCGTACGACGTGGTGTTGGCGATGTGCGCGCTGCCCAGCAGCACCGGCATGGTGCCCGTCGCGACCGCCGCGAGCAGCTGCGGGCGCCGCCCGCCGCCGAACTCCCGCGCGGTCAGGGCGCCCACCACCACCGTGCCCGCCGCGGCCAGCGCGGGGAACAGCCGCAGGCCCGTCGCCGACACCCCGAACAGCTCCAGCGAGACCCTGGCCAGCAGCGGCGCCAGCACCGGCTGGTCCACATAGCTCGCCTGGAGGTGCCGGGCGCAGTCGAGGAAGTACAGCTCGTCCCGGTGGAAGCCGTAGCGCGCGGAGAACGCCATCAGCAGCGCGAACACCGCCGCCGCGACCGCGTACACCCGCCGGTCCGGCGGCGCGGGCCGCCCGTCGTCGGTGTCCCCTCCGCCGCCCGCCGGCCTCGCGACCGCCGCGTCCGTCATCCCCGACACCCCCGTCCCGGTTCCCACCCCTGCCGCCCACGCGGCTCCGGGCCGCCCGTACCTTACGCACCCCGCCCGCGCGGGGCGAGACCGCGGCGGACCGGGCCCCGGCTCCGGCGGCCCGGCCGGGGCCGCGCCGCGCACCGTCGCGGGCGGCGCGCGCATCATGCGGTACAAGGCCACGATCGCCGACCGGGCCCCGGGCCTCGAACGCCTGGAGTGGTCGGTCGACGGCCCTCCGGGCCTGCTGGCCCGGCGCGCCGGGGCCGTGCCGACCGTCGCCTCGTTCGCGCTCACCGGCGGCCTGGTGTCCCGGGGCCAAGTCGTCCGCGACCCCGCGACCCCGCGATCCCGGGACCCCGGGAAGCCGGGGCCGCGGGCGCGGGACGGCCGCCCGTGAACCGGCCGGTGGCGCTCAGCCCTTGCTGACCGCCGCCAGGATCTCCGGCAGCCGTCCCGCCGCGCGCGGGGCCGCCAGGCGCAGTCCCAGCAGCGCGATCCCGGCGCCGTAGAGCGCCCCGGCGGGCAGCAGCAGCCAGGTGCGTCCGACGCCGTCCGTGCCCTGGGCCAGCCACACGGTGAGGGCGATGTAGGGGGCGCACAGGACGGCGGCGGTGAGCATCCCGCCGAAGAGGCCGATCCAGGCGAGGCCCGCCTGCCCGGGCACGACGCTCTTGAGGCCCTCCTGCGGGACGGAGTACGGGTACCGCGCCGACGCCCACGCCCCGGCCGCCAGCAGCGCCCCGAGCAGCGCCAGGGACATCCCGAGGACCCGGGGCAGCATCGGCCAGGCGTCCAGCAGGGCGACGTTCAGGACGGTGACGAGCGCGGCGTACGGGAGGGTGATCAGCAGCAGTGCGAGGGCCCGGCCGCGCAGCTCCTCGTACGCGTCCCGGGGCGAGGAGATGGTCAGGGCCACCATCCAGAAGGCGGAGGTGTCCTGCCCGAACTGGTTGTACATCTGCAGGCCGAGCATCCCCGCGGCGAAGCACGCGAAGTAGACCGAACCGGTGTGCTGGAGCGCGTAGAACACCGGGATGAGCAGCCCGATCGCCAGCGAGGACACCCAGCCGGCCTTGGTCTTCGGATCCCGCCACACATAGCGCAGGGTGCGCTCCATGACCGCGCCGGTGCGCCCGTCGGGCAGCAGCCGCGCGCGCCCGCCCGTGCGCCGGCGTTCCGCGCGCCCGCCGTCCGCGGCCTGGAGCGTGGACCCGTCCGGCGCGGTCACCAGCTTGATCATGCTCCGCGCCCAGCCGGCCACCAGCGCCACCAACGCGGCCGCCGTGAGCGCGAGTTGCGCGAGCGCGACGCCGTACGACCCCTCGCTCGCCGAGCGCACCGCCGCCACCGCCGACGCGGGCGGGACCCAGGACAGTACGTCCGCCACCGGCCGCAGCTGCCCGAGTCCGCCCGAACCCAGGCGCCGCGCCGTGAAGTTGACCAGCTGGCTGCCGACGGCGATCACCAGCCCGCTGAGCACGGCCAGATCGCGGCCCCTGCGGCTGGTGAGCAGCCGTACGTTGGCGGCGGCCACGGCCCGCGCGAGCGCCACGCACACCAGCAGCGCGAGCACCAGGGCGACAAGCGCGGTGAGCCAGCCCGCCGCGCCCCGCGCCGGCACCAGCACACAGCCGAGCAGCAACAGCAGGGTCACCAGCGGGCCGACCCCGACCAGGGAGGACACCAGCAGGGCGCGCATCAGCGGCAGGGGCCGCAGCGGCAGCATCACCAGCCGCGTCGGGTCCAGCGTCTCGTCCCCGGTCGGGAAGAACAGCGGCAGGAAGGCCCAGCCCAGCGCCAGTACGGCCGTGGCGGTCACGGAGACCACCTCGCCGTGCGGCTGCCGGCCGAGCAGGATCATGCCCGGCAGCTGCACGAGCGCGAACAGCAGCGCGAGGACGCTGGAGACGATGAACGCGTCCCGCCGCCCCCGCGACTGCCGCAGCCCGCCCCGCAGCAGGGACAGCTTCAGGCGTACGACGGTGCCGGTGAGGTGCGTCATCGGGGCGCCCCGCCGCCCAGCCAGTCGAGATCGGACCCGGCGGCCCGGCCGTTCGCCCCGACCAGCTCCAGGAACGCGTGCTGGAGCGTGGGGTGCGCACCGCGCACCTCGGCGAGCGGCCCGGCCGCGCGGATGCGGCCGGCCGCCAGCACCGCGACCCAGTCGCACAGCGACTCGACCAGCTCCATGACGTGGGAGGAGAAGACGACCGTGGCGCCGGAGCCGGTGTACCGCTCCAGGACGCCCCGGATGGTCTGCGCGGACACCGGGTCCACGCCCTCGAACGGCTCGTCCAGGAACAGCACTTCCGGGTTGTGCAGCAGGGCCGCGGCCAGGCCGATCTTCTTGCGCATGCCGGTCGAGTAGTCGACGACCAGCTTGTGCTGGGAGCCGGCCAGGTCGAGCACGTCCAGCAGCTGGGTGGCCCGCTTGTCCACCTCGGCCCCGGGCAGCCCGCGCAACCTGCCGGTGTAGCCGAGCAGTTCGCGTCCCGACAGCCGCTCGAACAGCCGCAGCCCCTCGGGCAGCACCCCGATCCGCGCCTTCACGGCCACCGGGTCCCGCCAGACGTCGTGCCCGACCACCTCCACGGTGCCCTCGTCCGGCCGCAGCAGCCCGGTCACCATGGACAGCGTGGTCGTCTTCCCGGCTCCGTTCGGCCCCACCAGCCCGATGAACTTCCCCGCGGGCAGCTCCAGATCGATCCCCCCGACGGCCACCTGCTCCCCGAACCGCTTCCAGAGCCCCCGTATACACACCGCGGTGTTGGTCATGCCATGAAGGTTACGGGGGGCGTTCCGGGCCGGCAGGGGCACGGAGAGCCGCGTACGTCAGCGGTCCCGGCCGCAGGCGTACGCCAACGCCGAGACCAGTTCCTCCACATCCGGCAGCCAGCGGTTCGCCGGCGTCGGCCGCCGCGCCCACTGCACCGCCCCCCGCCCCCGAACCGGGTCGGCGGCGCCGCCACGTACGCCCCCTCGCCCAGCGCCACCAGATCGAGCGACGCCGGCACCCACCCCAACTTCCGCACCAGCTCCGGCACCTTCGCCGAACCGCCCGGCAGCACGAAGAACTGCATGCGCCGGTCGGGAGAGAGCGCGACCGGCCCGAGCGTCAGCGACATCCGCTCCAGCCGGGCCAGCGCCAGGAACCCCGCGGTCTCCGGCACGGACAGCGCGTCGAACGTGCGCCCCGTCGGCAGCAGCACCGCCGCCGTCGGCTGCTTCTGCCACAGCCGCCGTACCACCGTCGCGCTCCCGGTCGCCTGGGTCGCCCAGTCGGGGCGCGCGGGGTGCGCACCCGGCGCAGGGCAGGACGCCTCGCCGCACGAGCAGCGCGGCATACCGCGGTCGGCTTCCAGCCAGGTCCCCGGGAACACGTCCCAGTGCCGTTCCTCGGCGTAGCGCACGGCGGTCTCCTGCGGCGAATCCCCGCGCTGCTGCGGAATCTGCCCGGCAATCTGACTGTCTTCGGCGGCCGCGATCGTCTCTTCCACGCCCCACTCAACTCCCGCACCCACCTGGAGTTACGGCCCTTGCCCCGCGCGGGGAGGAGCATCGCCCGCCCGCCCGGGGCGCATGGGTGCACCTGCGGGGGCGCGCGGTAGGGGGCGGGGCGTGAGTTGGGTAGCCAGGAGTGGGGTTGGCATCAGCCGGTACCCGGCAAACCGCATATGTCACGCATTGACGGCATGTCAGCTGGGCACTGATCTTTCCGAAACGTCACGCTCCAGGGGTTCCCAGGGGGTAGCACATGGCCGCACGGCCTCTCGTCGCCAGGCAGCCGAACGAACGGCTGCAAGCACTCATCCAGGAAGCGGGGTGCTCCAACGCCGGACTTGCCCGGCGGGTCAACATGTGCGGCGCCGAGCACGGCCTCGATCTGCGCTACGACAAGACATCCGTGGCCCGCTGGCTGCGCGGCCAGCAGCCGCGGGGCCGGGCGCCCGCGATCATCGCGGAGGCCCTCGGCCGCAAGCTGGGGCGCACGGTCACGATCGACGAGATCGGCATGGCCAACGGCAAGAACCTCGCCTCCGGGGTCGGTCTCCAGTTCTCGCCGACGGTGCTGGGCGCCATCGAGCAGGTCTGCGAGCTGTGGCGCAGCGACGTGGGGCGCCGGGACTTCCTCTCCGGCTCCTCGGTCGCCGCGTCCGCGCTGGTCGAGCCCAGCCGCGACTGGCTGATCTCCGCGCCGGACGCCCAGGTGGCCCGGCAGGCGGGCCCGCGCGTGGGCCAGTCCGACGTGGCGGCCGTACGGTCCATGACCCAGGCGCTCACCGACCTGGACCACCAGTTCGGCAGCGGACATGTGCGCCCGGTCCTGGTGCACTACCTCAACAGCGTCGTCTCCGGACTGCTCGCGGGTTCCTACCGCGAGTCGACCGGCCGCGAACTCTTCGCAGCTGTTGCCCGGTTGACCGAGCTCGCCGGATACATGGCCGTGGACACCGGCCAACCCGGCCTGGCCCAGCGGTACTACATCCAGTCGCTGCGCCTGGCCCAGGCCGCCGGGGACCGCGGCTACGGCGGGTACGTCCTGGCCGCGTCCATGAGCCATCTCGCCGCGCAGCTCGGAAACCCGCGCGAGATCGCCCAGTTGGCGCGCGCCGCGCAGGAGGGCGCACGCGGCCATGCGACCCCCCGGGTGGAGGCGATGTTCCACGCGGCCGAGGCGCGCGGGCACGCGCTGCTCGGCGACGCGCGCGCGGCGGGCGCCGCGACCGCCCGGGCGGTCTCCGCGATGGAGCAGTGCGACGACGACTCCGGGGACGACCCGGTGTGGATCCGGCACTTCGACGGGGCCTACCTGGCCGACGAGTTGGCGCACTGCCACCGGGACCTCGGCCAGCCCGAGCAGTCCGCGCGCTACGCCGAGCAGTCCCTCGCCGGACATCCCGCGTCCCGGGCCCGCCGGCGCGCGATCGGCTATGTGCTGCTCGCCACCGCCCAGGTGCAGCAGCGCGAGGTCGAACAAGCCTGCGCCACCGGCATGAAGGCGGTGGAACTGCTGGAGACGCTGCGCTCCAACCGGGGCGCGGAGTATCTGGACGACCTCCAGCAGCGGCTCGAACCCTTCCGGGAGGAGGCGGTCGTCAGGGAGTTCGGGGCCCGGCTGGACCTCCAGCAGGCCGCGTGAACACCGGCCCCGCGCGGACGTGAACATGTGGCGAACACCACCCCGGCACCCGCCGGATGCCATATACAGCGTCGTGCGGGGCCGTTCCGTTACTGCCGTCACGGGCGGACGGGCAGCGGACCGAGGTGCGTGGCAGCGGGCTCCGGGTACCCGGTAGCGTGGCCCGACGATTCACAAGGTCCCCCATTGGTAGGAGTCCCGGTGACGCAGAGTGGACAGGGCGAGGAGCTCTCGGCGCAACCCGCGCACGAAGGCATCGTGCTGCCCTCCGACGGAGGAGAGCCGCTGCTGCCGGGCATGAACGTCACGCCCGCCGGCGGGCAGGCATGGGGCGGAACCTGGGGTCCCGAGCAGCAGGCGCCGCAGCCCGGAGCGCAGGGCCAGGGCTGGCCCCCGGCGGCCGCCCAGCAGTGGGGCGACCACGGCGCCCAGGGAGGCCAGGCCCCGACCGGCGCGGGCCCGCTGCCCCCGGAGGGCGCACCGGCCCCGGCGTACGGCGGCCGGCAGCAGGACCCGTACGGCGGCGGCCGGCACCAGGCGTCGTACGGCGGTCAGCAGCCGGGCTACGGGGCGCAGGACCCGTACCAGCAGCAGGGCCACCAGCAGCACCAGCCGCCGCAGCACCAGGCGCACCAGCCGCAGCACCAGCAGCCGCAGTACCCGGCCCCCGGCCAGGCGGCCCCGCTGCCCCCGGCCGCGGACCAGGCCACCCACTATCTGCCGCCGGTCTCCGCCGCCCCCGCCGACGAGGGCGCCACGCAGTACATACCGCCGGTGACCGCCGGGGCGCTGCCGCCCGAGTCGCCCGGCGAGGAGACCCGGTACCTGGGGACCGGCAAGCAGACCCCGCCCGCGTCCTCCGACGCCGACGCCACCCAGTACATCCCGCCGTACCAGGCCCAGGGGCAGGGTCCGGCGCAGGGACAGGGCCCGGCGCAGGGACAGGAGGGGGACCGCCAGCCGCCCGCCGAGTTCGACAACCTCTTCCGCGGCGGCCCGGCCGGTGACGCCCCGGCCGGCTCCACCCAGCAGCTCCCGCGCGTCGATCAGCAGGACGCCTATCCGCCGGCCGCCTATCAGCCGTCGTACGACGGCCCCTCGTCGCCGTACAGCCGGCACGACGACGGGCAGGACGAGCGGCCCCGGCGCCGCCCCTCGAAGGTGCCCCTGATCGCGGCCGTCGGCGTCGGCATCGTCGTGGTCGGCGTGGGCGCGGGCGCGCTGCTCAGCAAGGGCGGCCCCTCCTCGGACAGCACGGACGACAACAAGACCGTGGCCTCCTCCTCCGCAAACCCGCAGAGCTCCGGGCCCGCCGCCGACCCGGCCCGCGCCCAGGCGGTCGAGCTGGACAAGCTGCTCGCCGACAGCGGCAGCAGCCGGGCCACGGTGATCAAGTCGGTGGCCGACGTCAAGCAGTGCGCGAGCCTGGACGGCGCCGCCGCCGATCTGCGCGACGCGGCCGGCCAGCGCGGTCAGCTGGTCACCCGGCTCGGCAAGCTCAGCGTGGACAAGCTGCCCGACAACGCCGCCCTGACGGACGCCCTGACCAAGGCGTGGCAGGCGTCGGCCGCGGCCGACAACCACTACGCGGCCTGGGCCGACCAGGTCAAGGCCGGCGGCAAGAAGACCTGCCACAAGGGCCACGCGAGGGGCACCGGCGAGGCGCAGGCCGGCAACCGCGAGAGCGGCACCGCGAGCCAGCAGAAGGCCAAGGCGGCGGCGCTGTGGAACGCCGTCGCCACGAAGTACGGCCTGACCCAGCGCCAGCCCACCCAGCTCTGAGCCCTACCGGCCCCGGGGCACGCGGGCGTGGAACTACTCCACGTCCGCGTCCGCCAGCGTGCCGGTCATGTCGGTGGTGCCGTCGATCCCGCCGACACCCCTGCGGGCCGCGACCAGTTCGCCGTCCTGCACCACCTGGAGGGTGACGTCGGCGTTCACCATCCGCGGGAAGCCGACCGAGGCCAGCCTGCCCTCGTAGGGCCAGCGCAGGGTGGGAGTGAGGCCCCCCGTGGAGACCGCGAGGCCGCCGTCCAGCGTCTTGCGCACGGAGTCGGCGCTCACGTCGTCGCCGCCGATCTTCTCCAGAACGGCCTTCAGCACGGTGTAGGCGATCCAGGTGGTCTGCACCCCGGCGTCCGCGGGGTCGATCCGGTTGTCGCCGAACGCCTCCTCGTTGATCACCTGCTTCATCCGCTTCCAGCGGGCGTCGTTCGCCGGCGGGTACCAGCCGGTGACGTACGCCCCCTCGTACGGCCCCGAGGAGCCGCCGGTCGCGTTGATCATCGTCTGGTCGACGCTGCCCAGCACCGTGCCGAGCCGCACCGCCGGATAGTCCGCGCGCTCGCGCCGGAAGGAGTCCATGAAGGTGTCCGTGCGGTCGCCGAGCGCGGGCACCACGCAGCCCTTCTTCAGCGCGTCGCCGGCCGCGTACCGGAGCGCCGCGTCGGACGGGGTGCCGTACGCGGTGAGGTCCTCCGCCACCAGCTGGTCCCGCGCCTGCGGGTGGCCGCCCGCCTTCAGACCGGAGTCGAGCAGGGCGGGCAGCTCGTCGCCCGCGATGCTGTCGGGACGGACCAGCGAGACGGGGCCGCAGCTTCCCGACAGCGCCCGGCCGAGACCGGCGAGCAGCGCGGGCTGGCCGCCGTTGACCGGGTAGGACATCATCCCGGTGAACTCGTCGGTGGTGACGCCGTAGCCCCCGATGTAGGGGATGCCGGCGCTCTCCAGCGGGGCGAGGAAGGAGTCGCCGAACTGGCTGTAGGAGCCGACCACGGCGACCACGTCCTCGTCGGCCGCGCGCCGGGCGCACTTGGCGGCGTCCACGCTGTTGTTGTGGTCGTTGCAGGTCAGGACCTGGAGCTTGCGGCCGCCGATGCCGCCCTGGGAGTTGATCCACTTGGCGTAGGCGAGGGCCATCGCCGGCATGCCCGGCTTGTTGGTGGCACCGGTGTCCTGCGGCGCCCAGGTCATGACCTTGACGGGGTCCGCGGAACCCGTGACGGACGGGAGGGCCCCGCAGCCGGCGGTGAGCGCGGCGCACACGGCGAGCGCGCCCAGGGTCAGGGCGCGCGCCCTGCCGGGGCGGCCGGAACGGGCCGTGGGGGAGGCGGAGGGGAGGGGGGACGTGCGGGTGGTGCGGGGCCTGCCGGTCATGGAGCCGCACGATTCCCTCACACCGCTAACCGCCGAGTGATCCACGGTCGACGGGAGGCGACTCCGGGGTGAATTGCGGGGGTCGATGCGGCGCGCGGGCCGATGAACGTACGATCGGTGACCGTGCAAGGTTCGGAGAACTCTTCCCGTCGCGGCCGTCGCTCCTCCACCATGGGCGGCATGCCTTTGAACGACATGCCGTGGTGGCGCTGGCGCACACAGGTGCGGTCGGCTCTGCACATGCTCTCCGACCCCGTCTTCCAGCGGGACGTCTGGCTGGCCGGCGTCGACGGCTACGGCGACGTCACCGACGCCGTGTACCGGCTGGTGGAGGACACCTGGCTGGACAACTGGTCGGCGGAGAAATACGTCGGCACGATCTTCCGCGACTCGCAGGAGGCGGCGCTCGTCGACACCGCCGTGCTGCGGGTGCTGCGGATCATGCACCAGGTCGGCCCGGACGCGCCGGTCTCCGCCTATGTCGACCACCCGGGCTGGCCGGAGGCCGTGCGCGCGGCGCGGGACGCGCATGTGCGGATGGCGGCGAGCGACGGCGAGGAGCCGGACACGCCGCCGAAGAGCCTGGAGGTCCTGCGGATCGTGACCCGGTCCGCGTGATCCTGGGCCGGTCCGTGTGATCCCGGCCCGGCTCGCGTGATCGTGACCCGGTCCGGGGAGCGGACGGCGGCCCGTCGCGGGGGCCGCGTATGGGACCCTGAGTCGCATGAACGAGCAGTCCGCGCCCGCCGCCGCCCCGGCCGACCAGTACGTCCTCACCCTGTCCTGCCCGGACAAGAAGGGGATCGTGCACGCCGTGTCCAGCTATCTGTTCATGACCGGCTGCAACATCGAGGACAGCCAGCAGTTCGGCGACCACGACACGGGCCTGTTCTTCATGCGCGTCCACTTCACGGCCGAGGAGCCGGTCACCGTGGACAAGCTGCGCGCGAGCTTCGCCGCGATCGGTGACTCCTTCCACATGGACTGGCAGATCAACCGGGGCGACGAGAAGATGCGCATCCTGCTGATGGTCAGCAAGTTCGGGCACTGCCTGAACGACCTGCTGTTCCGGGCCCGGACCGGCGCGCTGCCGGTGGAGATCGCCGGCGTGGTCTCCAACCACACGGAGTTCGAGGAGCTGGTCGGCTCCTACGGCGTTCCGTTCCACCACATCCCGGTCACCAAGGACACCAAGGCGGAGGGCGAGGCCCGGCTGCTCGACCTCGTCCGCGAGGAGCGGGTCGAGCTGGTCGTGCTCGCGCGCTACATGCAGGTCCTCTCGGACGACCTGTGCAAGCAGCTCAGCGGCCGGATCATCAACATCCACCACTCCTTCCTGCCGAGCTTCAAGGGCGCCAAGCCGTACCACCAGGCGCACGCCCGGGGCGTCAAGCTGATCGGCGCCACGGCGCACTATGTGACGGCCGACCTCGACGAGGGGCCGATCATCGAGCAGGAGGTCGAGCGGGTCGGGCACGGCGTGACCCCGGACCAGCTGGTGGCCATCGGCCGGGACGTGGAGTGCCAGGCGCTCGCGCGCGCGGTGAAGTGGCACGCGGAGCGCCGCATCCTGCTGAACGGACGCCGTACGGTCGTCTTCGCCTGACCTCTTGCCGGTCAGCGGGCCGCTCTTCGTCCTACCGGTACCGGGCCGCTGTCCGTGGTCTCACTGCTCGGCGATGGTGAAGTAGCGCGCGAACGCCGGTACGACGTCCCGCTCGTCGATCTCGCCGTCGCCGTCGGTGTCCAGGGCCGCGGCGATGGGCCCGGCGATCTCCTGGGGCACCTGGCACACCCGCAGCAGCCGCGCGGTGTCCTCGACGCCGACCCGGCCGTCGCCGTCGGCGTCCGCGACGGCCAGCGCCGCGTGCAGGAAGGGGCGGGCGATCTCGGCGAACCGGTCGGGGTTGTCGCGCAGCCGCTTGACCGCGCCGCCGACGAACTCCTGACGCGTGATGCGCTGGTCGCCGTCGCGGTCCGCGATCCCGGCCATGCCCTGCCAGAACGCCTCGGCCCCGGCGTACAGCGCCTGGCCCTTGTCGGAGCGCGCGGTCACGGCGAACTCGGTGAGCAGCGCCTTGGCCACCGAGTTGAAGTCCTCGCGGGCGATGAATCCGTTGCCGTCCTGGTCGAAGGTGGCGAACCGGGCGGCGATCCTGCGCTCGTACTCGGTGCTGACCATGTCTGTTCGTGCCGCCTTACGTGCGTGGGGGGTGATCTCGTGTTGCTCGCACGGAGCGTACGGCGTGGGTGACGGCAAAGTGACGGAAAACAGAGGGTTGTGCCAAGACCGGGGGAATTCCGCGACACGGACGACAAGGACGTGTCCGGGCGCCGCGGGCACGGCGGCTCAGGCCGACAGGGGGCCCGCTTCGTCGGTCGTGGCGGCGTCCAGGTCCGGGTGGCAGTCGAAGAGGCGGCGCACGCCGAGCGCGCCGAGCACCCGGTTGACGTGTGAGCCGTCGTCGGCGCCCCGGTCGGGCAGGATCAGCCGCAGCTGCCCCTGACAGGAGCGGATCAGCCGGCGGGAGGCGATGAGCACGCCGACGCCGCTGGAGTCGCAGAAGAAGACGTCGGAGAGGTCCACGACCAGGCTGTGGTGGCCCTCGGCCACGACGTCGTGCACGCGCTGGCGGAGCATCGGCGAGGTGATGAGGTCCAGCTCGCCGCGCACCTGGAGCACGGCCCATTCGCCTCTTTCGACGCCGGTCACATTGAATGCCACGGCCCAGCCCCTCCGCTCGCGGGTTCTCCCGGATCCGCCCGGAACCGGAAGCCGTTCCTACGTTTCATTCCGCGCGGCTGCCCAGCCGCGTTTCCCTGAAACTCGATGCGGCAAACAGCACACGATCGTTTAGGAGCTTTTTTCGGTCACGGGCGATCTGGTTTGATCAGATATACACGTGGCGTCTGTGGGGAAAGTGTGAAGGGGGCACTATCACCTGCGGCGCTTCCGCGGCGGGCTTTGGCACAAAGAGACGTGTCCTGTCGGCGGTGCCGACTACATTCGGGACAACGGTCGCACGGACACCGGCGGGCCGGACGACGGGCGAGGGGAGGGGACCCCATGGCCAAGAAGGACGCGCCACCACGCTGGGACCGCAAGATGCAGCAGCGGCTCGCCCGCGGTGAGGCGGCCGCCCTGGGCGAGGCGTACGACCGGTTCGCCTCCCTGGTGCACAGCCTGGCCCACCGCGTCCTCGGCGAGGAGAAGGCCGCCGACGCCGTCACCCGCGAGGTCTTCGCGCACATCTGGGAACACCCCGAGACGTACGACCCGAAGCAGGGCCCCTTGCGCACCTGGATCGCGGCGGTGACACACCGGGTGGCCGTCCAGCGCCTGCGGGACCGGGAGGAACGGGAGCGGGACGACACGGAGGACCTGGTGAGCGGCGAGGAGGGCCTGGAGAGCAAGGTGCGCCGCGCCTCCGTGGCCGCCCGCGCCGACTACATCGTGCACTCCATGCCCCTCCCGCTGCGCCGCGCCCTCGAACTGGCGTACTTCCAGCGCCGCGACTACCGCCAGACCGCCGCCGACCTGGGCGTCACCGAGGACGAGGCCCGCCGCCGGCTCCGCCTCGGCCTGCAACTGCTGTCCACCGCCCACGACGTGGGGGCACCCCCGGGCTACGGCGGTGCGGCATGAGCGGGGCGGAGGAGTTCCGGGCGGAGTACGGGGAACCCCGCGAGCGGCGGATACCGGCGCCTCGCGTCTCCGTGGAGGACGGCGGCGGCCCGCTGCCCGATCCCGTCGGCCGGGGCGAGGAGGTGCCGGTGCCGCTCGACCTGCCGCACGACGTGCTGAAGTCGCTGCTCGGCGCGTGGGCGCTGGCCGCGTGCTCGACGGCGGAGACGGACGCGGTGGAGCACCACCTGGGCGACTGCGGCGGCTGCGCGGACGAGGCCCGCCGGCTGCGCGAGGCGGTCGGCCTGCTGCACCAGCCCGAGACCCTCGACCTGGACCCGGCGCTGCGCACCCGTGTCCTGGACACCTGCCTGGACCGCCGGCCGCCGCGCATCCCGGTACCGGAGTGGGCCGCGCCCTACGACGCGGAGACCGCCCGCCTGGACGCGCTGCTCCAGGACTTCGGGGACGCGGAGTGGCATGCGCCGGTGCGGCTGCGGTGGTTCGAGGAGGATGCCCAGACGACCCGCCGTACGACCGTCGCGGGCGTGATCGCGCACCTCCTGGCGGTCGACGGAGTGATCGCGACGGCACTCGGCCTGGACGACCCGCTCGGCAGCGCGCCCGGGGCGACGGGCCCGTCGGCCCGCACGGAGGCGTACTGGCGGTCCACCCCGTTCCCGCAGACCCGCGCGGTCCACGCGCCCTGGCGCGAGCAGACCCACGCCCTGGTGCGGACGGTGTCCTTCACCGGAAGCAGCGCGCGCGGACTCGCCGTCCCCTACGGCGGTTTCGAACTCCCGCTGCACGACGCGATGCTGGACCGCGCGTTCGGCTGCTGGGTGCACGCGGAGGACATCGCGGACGCGGTCGACTACCCCTACCGGCCGCCGTCTTCGCGCCATCTGAACAAGATGATCGAGCTGGCCGTCCGCCTGCTCCCGAGCGCCCTGGCCGCCCGCCGCCGCTCGGGCCTGTCCACCCCGCCCCGCACCATCCGCCACCTGGCCCCGGCCGGCCGCCCCGGCCGCACCCTCCGCCTGGAGATCGAGGGCCCCGCCGGCGGCAACTGGCTGATCCCCCTCGACTCCCCGTCCGCCACCCCCTCCACCGACCTGGAGGTCGCCCACGTCGCCCTGGACTCCGTCGAGTTCTGCCACCTGGCCGCGGGCCATCTCCTCCCGGAGGAAGCGGCGGCGGGCCAGCTCGGCGACAGGGAGGCGATCAGGGATGTGCTGTACGCGACGGCGTCGTTGAGCAGGATGTGACACATGAAGGGGCGCCCGGCGGAGTACCGCCGGGCGCCCTTCGCTGTTCTGCGTGTCCTACGAGAACTGGCGCAGGAAGGCCATCCAGGTCTCGCGGGAGACGGTGAGGAGGGGGCCGTTGTCCTGCTTGCTGTCACGGACGGCCCGGCCGAAGGGGGCCGTGTCGGCGACCTCGACGCAGTCGCCGTGCTGACCTGAGTAGGACGACTTCCAGAAGGGGCCCTCAACCTCGGTCACGATCAGTCTTCCTTGATGCTCCGCAGTATGTCCCGGATGAGCTTCACGCTCGCCTCCGGCGCCAATGCTGCCGATCGTAGTACGTCGAACATGTTGCCGTAAGCGGCGAGATCCTCCGGGGCTTCCAGAACAGACGTCCCCCGAAGATTCTCGATGGCCACGGCATCCACCGTGGGTTCGGAATCGAAGCTGAAGGAAGAGAAGCCGGCGGTCGTGACCGCCAGCGCACCCGCGCCGAACGGGAGAACCTGAATCGTGACGTTCTTGCGCTTCGCCGCATCGAGGATCGCGGTCAGCTGCTCCCGGTGGATGTCGACGCTCACCAAGGGCTGCGCCACCACCACTTCCCAGAGGATGGCGGCATACGTCGCGCCGCCTTCCTTGATCTTCGCCTGCCGACCTTCCCGCACTTCGACCAGCCGACTGATCTCATCGGGCGCGATGTAGTCGGGCCCTTCCGTGATGACCGCCTGTGCGTAGGCCGGAGTTTGCAGCAGGCCGGGAACGAGTGCGGGCTGCCACTGGCGGATATAGGTCGCGTCGTCCTCCAACGCGATGTGGTCGACGTAGTCCGGCCGCAGATGTTCGGCATGCTCGAGCCACCAGCCACGGTTCTTCGAGTGCTTGGCCAACTCCTCCAGCTTCGCGCGCACGTCGGTATCCATGACGCCGTAAGAATCGAGCAGCAATCGCACCTCGATCACGCGGGGCGTGGCCTGACCGGACTCGATACGACTGATCCGGGCCTGGCTCGACGCGATGATCTCGGCGGCCTGCGGTTGATCCAGCTTCGCGGCCTGTCGGTACTGCCTGAGCGCCGCACCCAGACGCCTGCTGCGCACCGTCGGCCGTCCACCTGTGGGCAATGGGGCCTCCCCTCTCCATCGGAAACCATCCCACACCAGATGCCAACTCCAAGAGTGCATCACGCGATTGAGGGACATCAATGCATGTATTCATCGATTCTCATTGCAGAGATGCTGAATCCAGCGCTAGCTTCTCGACCGGCGCCACATCGACGCCTGCCTCGACGCAACGTCAGGAGGAATGGCACCCATGCCCAAAACGACTACCTTCCGCATCCCCAAGCACAGACGGCACGTGTCAACGGCCCGCCGGAACGTCGCCAAGTCCCTCGCGGACTGGGGTATCACTGATGAACTGGCAGACACAGTGGTCCTGTTGGTCAGCGAACTTGTCACCAACGCGGTGCGGCACTGCCGGGTCACCTGCGCCTTGGTCGAGGTCACGCTCACGCTCCGGGAGGGGGAACTTCGGCTGGAGGTCTCGGACCCGGAACGCGACCGGTTCCCCCAGCCCCGTGATCCCGCGCTGGACGAGGAGGGCGGACGCGGACTCGCACTCGTGGCGGCACTGGCCGAGACATGGGGCTACCAACGGGGGCCGTACACGAAGTGCGTATGGGCCACGTTCACACTCGCGGAGAACGCCGGTGTTCCGACGGCTTTATGACGCCCTCGCGCGGCCGTTTTCCAGGTCCCGCCGCCGTAACACCGAGGCGGCGGACCTGGAGATCGCGCGGGAGCTGCGGACCCCGGACCCGTACGTCTGGCGCCTGCCGAATCCGTACGACGCCCGCTGGCGCCGCTGGACCGAACGCAACCGCGCGGCCGGCCACCGGGTGCCGATGCTGTGCGACGAAGCATGCTGGCAGAGCACCACGCATCCCCACCGACCCCTTCGGGAAACCGCCGACCGGACGGCACCGGCGTCAGCCCAGCGCGTCGATCGCCTTCACGATCAGGGCACGTGCCTCGGCGCCGTAGACGGCCATGCTCCGGAGCTGCTCGAACGCCTTCACGTAGAGCGCGATCTCGGAGGGCTGGGTGATGTTCACCTCGGCGGAGACCAGCTCGACGGACACGAGGGTGTCGTCGTGCACATCGAATGTCTCCTTCGGCCACATCACACGCTCACGGGTGGCTGTCGGAATGATGCCGAACGACACCTGCGGGAGCGCGCCGGCGGTGAGGAGATAGCCGAGCTGAGCGGCCATCGCCTCGGCATCACCGAGCTGGTAGTAGAGAACCGCTTCCTCGACGAGGAACACGAACCGGTGGCCGGGCTCATGGATCACCTGCGACCGGCGCACACGTGCAGCGGCAGCTTCCACGGCGTCGTCGGGCACGTCACGGAAGCGGGCGTCGATGCTCAGCAGGGCCTGCGCGTAGCCCGCGGTCTGGAGCAGTCCCGGGACGAGGACGGGGGAGTACACACGCAGCAACTCGGTTGCCCGGTACAGCTCGACGTAGCTGTCCTGAAGCCTGGCCAGTCCCGCCCGCACCCGCTGCTGCCACTCGCGGTACAGGGACTCCGCGTGCTGTGAGGCGGCGATCAGATCGGCCGCTTGGTCCGTGGCGCCGCTCGCACGACACCACAGGCGGATATCGGTCGGTGAGGGAGGCGTGCGGGCGTTTTCGATGCGCGACGTCTTGGCGTGGTGCCAACCGCACTCGTTGGCCAGCTCGGTGACCGTCAGTCCCGCGCTTCTCCTCAGGTCACGCAGTCGCCGCGCCACGTTCTGGCGGGCGGCTTGTGCGGAGGAGGATGGAGACGTGGTCATGAACTGGCCAACGACACTTCTGTCAGTGGATCTCGTAGATCTCGTGGGGGACGGCGCGTTCCCAGACTGCCTCGAAGGCGTCCGAACACTGCTTGACGATACCCGGCTCGGAACGCAACTCCAATGGCGGGTCGGCCCATTCGCCCACGCCGGTGAAGTGATTGAAGAGGACCTGCGTCCCGTCGAAGATCCACAGATCCGCGCCGGGCAGCATCAGGTCGACCGCGCGCGGGCGCGGCAACCACCGGACCTGCTCGCCGGCCGTGACATTGATGACCGTGGCCGCGTGCTCGTAGCGGATGTAGTCGGTGACCGGCTCGGAGACGACGCGTGCACGTCGTACGACGACGCCCCGGGCGACTGCACGGGAGATCAGGTCCACCCAAGGCGACCAGTACTCCGAGGCGGGGTCAAGGTCCCTGTGGCCCGTCTCGAGCCACGCGTTGAAGTCGTCGGCCTCGTCGCCGACCGCGTACTGGTCACGCATTTCGAGGTGGACCGCGGAGTGCTGGGCGGCCTCCATCAGTTCGTCAAAGCTGGGCACGTTCTGCGGCATCGCGGGCCTTCCTGGGTGTCGACAGTAGGCGGACCGGAATCCGCATCAACTTCCAGTTGGATAACAGCAGTAGCGAGCGCACGTATCTCTTTCGGAAGGGATTGGCGCATATCGATGTTCAAAGCCGGCGCGTCTGCCCCTGCGTCGCCCCTCATGAATCCGGTCGGGCGCTGACAGCCGGACTGCCCCGGACGCCGATCAGGCGGAGGAGCAGCCCGGACTTGAGCAGTGGCCTTACGCTCCCGCGGCGGCCATGACGCGGGACCGCAGAGGCTCGGTCGTCAGCATGTCGGTGAACTGCCACGAGTAGTTCGTGACCTCTTCCTCCTGCAACTCGGCCGCGTCCGCGGTGGTGCGGAACAGGAAGCGGAAGTCGAAGTGCGGGTGTTCCGGTTCGCCCTTCGCGTCGTTCGCCGGGATGGTGTGGACGTCGATGTGCAGGGGCGTCTCACCGTCCGGCTCCACCTGATCGCGGCTGATACCGGTCTCCTCGGCCAACTCGCGCAGGGCGGCATCCCGCAGGCTCGCGTCACCGCTCTCGACGTGCCCGCCGGGCAGCAGCCATTTGCGCAGGGCGCGGTGTTCGATGGTGAGAACGCGGCCGTCGGGCCGGACCAGGGCCGCTCCGGCGGTGACGTGTCCGAGGAACTCCTTGCGCGAGGCGATCGAGTCGCCGGTCTTCTCGATGCCCTCCCGCAGAGGTGCCAGGGCATCCGTCTCGTCCGGGTGATCGGCGAGGTAGGCGTCGACGGTGTCGCGCACGTGCTGTGCGGTGATCGGCATGCGACGGTTCTCCTAACGGTTGAAGTACTTCAGCCACGTTCCGGCGATGGCCGCGCGATCCGTGGCGTCGACCTCGTGCATACCGGGTCCGAGGTCCCCGCGCGTGAGGACTCGGATGCCCGCGAGGATTTCTGCCTGCACGAGGTGGATGAACGGGCCCACGCTGGCACCGTGCAGGAAGTTGACGGCGTTGCCGCTGTTGAGCAGGTAGAAGTAGTGGCCCACCGTCTGGTACCGGGTGACGTGCTCCCCGTTCGGGGTCCGGTGGTACACGGCAGGGAGACCGGCCAGGTCGAGTTCGTCCTCGCTGCTGGTGACCGTGGCGACGTACGCGCCGTTCCGCAGGGCGGAGAAGTCTTCGCCCCGCAGTGACACGGCACCGGTCGCGCACAGGACGAGACCTGCCCCCTGTAATGCGGCGTCGCGGTCCCTGGCGACGGTGAAGCCCTGCGCGAGAGCCTGTGTGCGCCGGACCGGGTCGACGTCGTGGACGGTGACCTGTACGCCCTTGGCGTGCAGCAGCCGGGCGATGCTCGATCCGAGCTTGCCGAAGCCGATCACCAGGGCCGGGCGGCCGTGCAGGATGTCACCGCGGCCACGCATCAGTGCCTCGGTCGAGAACACGACCGACTGGCCCACGAGGAAGTCCTCGGGGTCCTTCAGCGGAGAGCGGGCGACGGAGACGACGGGGCAGGGCAGTTTCCCGGCGCTCGCGTACCGCTTGTGCCCGTTCTCGGTGTCCTCGACCACGCCCAGAATCCGGCCCGAGAACCGTTCGCACAGAGCGTCGAGGGCCGGCGCGAAGTACCCGCCGACGTCGAGCAGCACGACAGCCTCACCACCGGCTCGGGACTCGATGTAGTCGACCGCGCTGTCAGGGTCCTCGAACAGTTCCCGCGAGAGGACGTCACACTGAGTCGTCCTCTCGATCTCGCGGCGAGCGGCGGGGTCGACGGACTTCGGCTTGGGCAGCACGGCGCGCAGATCGGCGCCGATGCCCACGGCCCGCACGAACGAGGGGCGCTCGGGCAGCAGGTGTGTGATCAGGAACGCCGACGGTTTCTCCGCCGGGACGAAGGCGTGGGCGATACGGGCGAAGTACGAGTCGAGCCGGGCACGCTCGAACTGCTCCATGGGCTCACTTCCCTTGATCGGACGGTATGGCCCGGGGCAGGTGGCGGACCTGCGCCAGTGCCGGTGAGCGCGCGAGCCGCCGAGGTCCTGGGCGCTCGCCTCACAGCGGAAGGCGATGGGTGACCGCACCGAGGTGCGTACGGAAGCCGGCGGCGTGAGCGTCAGCACGGCCCAGATCGCAACTCATGCTCGTGGGCCGCTTCCGCAGCCTCGATAAGCTGGTCGAACTGGAGGTAGTACAGCTCGACTTGCATGGCGGTGAGCACGAGCATCGTCTCGCAGGTGTCGCCGTCCTCGTAGTGCACGGTCACCGGCAGAGCGGCCTGTCGTGCGCGGTGGTCGTAGACGGCATCCCGCTTCAGGGGCGTGACATGCGTGACCGAGACCGGCACCGGGCGCAGGGTGCGGCCGTCGGACCGTGCCCGCCAGTCCTCACCACCGCCGGGCGGGCGCAGCTGGTACGACGCTGACGAGTCGCTCGGCAGGGCGACGACCGCGCCGATCCTGCCCGCCTTCGCGAGGTCGAGGGCGAGGTCGCCGAGGCGGGGATGGAACGAGGTGCCGAAGGCTAACTCCGGCTTTGGGAAGGTCTGTTGATGGGAGTTCTGTTCCGTCATGCCTCGAAGCTAGGAAAGTCTCCGGGAGGCAATATGAATCGTAGGAATACGACCCCTATCCGTCGAGGTGGAAGCGGTCCGACATGCGACGCAGCTTCTCCCGGGTCGTCGCCCGCTCGGCGTACACGATGCTGCGCAGGGTTGACCGGGCGATGGGATGGTTGCGGACGAGCTGGGGCGCGATGCGCTCGGCCGTCTCCAGTTCGGCCAGTGCCTTGCCGCGGTTCCCGTCCCACAGCCAGGCACGCGCCAGGTCCATGTGGTGATGGCCACGCCGGGAGTTGGGGAGCGAGCCG
Source organism: Streptomyces sp. SUK 48 (assembly GCF_009650765.1). Taxonomy (NCBI): domain Bacteria; kingdom Bacillati; phylum Actinomycetota; class Actinomycetes; order Kitasatosporales; family Streptomycetaceae; genus Streptomyces; species Streptomyces sp. SUK 48. The sequence continues at coordinate 4,710,357 of NZ_CP045740.1, forward strand.
ACCAGAGACGGGTTCGTACGGCGGTTTATCGTCAGCGCCTTGTGCTGCTCGTGCATCTCCAGCGCCACGCTGATCGCGTGAATCTGCACGTTGCCGGGGGAGAACGTCAGGCTGTGGCGGTCGTACACAGGAGGGCCGTCGTACTCCGCCAGCCGGTCGGCTGCGGTACGTGCGTGAGAGACGCGGTCCTCGGCTTCCGCGCTGTGGCCCGCTCGTGCGGCGGAGACAGCCGCGCGAAGCTGGAGGGAGCCCCAGGCGCGGAGGGCGAGAGGCTCACCCTGGTCGTATGCCTGCTGCACGGAGCGAATGGCCTTGTCCGACAGCGCGATGGCGTCGTCCCAGTCCGCTGTGGCCCACATGTCCCAGACACGCATCCAGTCGGCGACGGCGGGCAGGACGGGGTCGGCGGACTGCCGGGCGGACCAAGCGGCCCGCTCACATGCCATGGCGACCAGCTCAGGGTGTCCAAGAGCGTGCGCGGCGGTGTGGGCGAACTTGCAGCACACGGCGTAGATCGCGAACGCCTCTTCCCGCTCGTGTCCCGTGGCGACCTCGGCGAGGGCACGCGCCTCGCGGAACAGGTCGGGAAGCACTTCCATGATCGCCACGTTGGCGGCGGCGTCACGCAGCCGATGCAGCCGGGCGGTCTCCTGCCAGAGTCGGCGGGCGGGCCGGGGGGTTCCGTCGAAGACGGGGGCGAGGTCGTAGCGACGCAGTTCGCGCGTGATCGCAGCGGCCACGACCTGCCATTGGTTCTCGGCCGGGGAGCTGCTGTACGGCCGCCCGATCAGGTCGTTCGGATGAATGTGCAGCTCCGACGCCAGCCGGTTGAGCAGACTGACGCGGTCCAGTTCGATGAGCCCGCGTTCCATCTTGGACACCCAGCCCTGCGTCTTGCCCAGGGCGGCAGCGAGGTCGGCCTGCGTCATGCCGAGGCGAAGCCTCGCACGGCGTGCGCGACGGCCGATCTCTTCGGCTTCTTCCAGCATCAGTGCGCCCCCCTATGGGTGGGGCGCCGGCGGTCCAGCGGGCGGCGAGGCATCGTGCTCCATCCGTCGAGGCTTCTACCATCGACGGTACCGAGGCCGTGTGCCGCGTGTGGAGTACTCCAGGTCACGGAAGTCCTCACCGCGCGGCCGAGCTGAGGGTGGAGATCGGTTCCTGAACACCGTGGTGAGAGGGGATGGGCATGTCGAATACCGAGGGCGCGCGACTGTTCCGGGAAGCCTGGATCGCCGGAGTCCGCCAGCACTTCCCCGGTGAGCCGAAGGCCGGTTACGTCACGCCGTGGGAGGACACCCCGCAGTGGGAGCGTGAGGCCGCGGGGGCGGTGTATGAGCAGGTCCGGCACTTCTTCGAGGTCAGTGGCGGGAGCACGGCCCGGTTGTCACGCGAGCAGAAGAGCCGCTTCGTCGCGACGTGCTGGACGGCCCAGATGTTCCGGCACTTCGAGGACCCGAAGCCGGGGTATGTCGCCGACTGGGCCGAACTGCCCGGCTGGCAGCAGGAGACCGACGCGGATGTGTTTGAAGCCATCGAGAAGTCGGTGACGTGACCGCCGAGCGCTCTTCGGTCGAAGACCCCCTGGTGGCCTTGACCTGGAGCTGTCGCAGATCGGCACCCTGACCTACGACGGTCCGAACCGCTCGCGCAGCTTGTGCTTGAGTACCTTCCGCAGTGTCTCGTTACGTGGCAACTCCGCGATTGTTTCCAGTCGTTCGGGGAGCTTATGCGTGGCCAAGCCGTGCGTGCGGAGATACGACACGACCTCTGGCAAGGTCAACTCCGCAGCATCCGGACGCCGTTCCACCACCGCGCACACCAACTCCCCCCGTTCCGCGTCCGGCAGACCTATCACCGCCACGTCCCCCACCGCCGGATGCCCGTGCAGCAGGTCCTCGATCTCCTTCGCGGAGATGTTCTCGCCCTTGCGGATGATCACGTCCTTGCGGCGGCCGGTGAGGACGAGGTGGCCGGTGGGGGTGAGGTGGCCCAGGTCGCCGGTCGGGAGGTAGCCGTCGGGGGTGAAGGGCGGGTGGGAGGCGCCGAGGTAGCCCTGGCAGACGGCCTCGCCGCGCAGGTGGATCTCGCCGTCCACGATGCGGATGTCCATGCCCTCGGGTGGGCGGCCCTCCGTCGTGGCCAGGTTGGCCGGGGTGTCCGTGGGGTCGCCCATGGTGATCATCGGGGCCTCGGTCATGCCGTAGCCGTGGGTGAGCTGGACGCCCAGTTCGCGGACCACCTGGTGGTACAGCTCGGGCGGCTTGGGGGCGCCGCCGCCCGCCAGGAGGCGCAGGGTGGGGATCAGCCGGGTGCCGGGCCGCTTGCGCTGTTCGGTGAGGAAGAGGGAGTAGAAGGCCGTCGAGCCGCCGGCCACCGTCACACCGTGGCGGCGGTACTCCGGCAGGGAGTCCGGGAGCGCGAAGTGCTCCAGGAGCAGGGCCGGGACGCCGTACAGCAGCAGCATCACCAGGTAGTCCGCGCCGCCCACGTGCGCGTAGGGGAAGGCGATCGAGCCGACGTCGTCCGGGCGCAGCCGCAGCGCGTGGGCCAGGCAGGAGCCCGCCGCGATCAGGGAGCGGTCGCAGTGCAGGACGCCCTTGGGGGTGGAGGTGGTGCCCGAGGTCCAGTAGATCCAGCGGACCGGGGTGCCGGAGGAGGGCGGGGCGGGGAGGACGGCGGGGTCGCCGGTGGGGAGGGCGTCGTAGGCCGGGAAGACGCCGGGGGCGCCCAGGCGGTGGGCCATCGCCGTGTGGTCGTGGCCGCGCCACACGCCCGGGACCGCGAGGAACGACGCCTGCGACCGCCGCAGCGCGAAGGCCACCTCCCGGTCCCGGTAGAAGGGGATCAGGGGGGACTGGACGGCGCCGAGGCGGGCCAGGGCCAGGGACAGGACGGCCGTTTCGATACGGGTCGGCAGCTGCCAGGCCACCACCGTGCCGGGGCGCACCCCCATGCCGTACAGGCCCGCCGCCACCCGCTCCGCCCATCCGCACAGCTCGCCGAAGGTCAGCGAGCGGGAGGACTGGAGGAAGACCGGGCGGCCGGGGGTGAGGGCGGCGCGGCGGGCGGCCAGTTCCCACAGGGTGCGGGAACAACTCAGGGAACGCGCGGTCTCGTTCACGGATGCCAGAGGGGACGGGGCCATGGTCGCCACCTGCCTTTTGCCGCCCGGGAAGCTCTGCTGACGGATCGTCAGGTGTATGGCATGCTAACTGACGCGCCATCAGATCGGACCGGTCCGGCGGAGGGGAACCATGGCGATCGAACTGCCCCGCATCATCAGCGTCGACGACCACGTGATCGAGCCCGCCCACCTCTTCGAGACCTGGCTGCCGGCGAAGTACCGGGAGCGGGGACCGCGGCCGCTCACCGCAGGGATCGGTGAACTCGCGTACGTGGGCGGGAAGTACCAGATCACCATGGACCCCGAGGGGACCCCGACGGACTGGTGGATCTACGAGGACCTGAAGTTCCCGTACAAGCGCAACATCGCCGCCGTCGGCTTCGACCGCGACGAGATGACGCTGGAGGGGATCACCCGGGAGCAGATGCGGCGGGGGTGCTGGGACCCCGGGGCGCGGCTGGCGGACATGGACCTCAACCATGTCGAGGGGAGCCTGTGCTTCCCCACCTTTCCCCGCTTCTGCGGGCAGACCTTCGCCGAGGCGCACGACAAGGAGGTCGCCCTCGCCTGTGTGCGCGCCTACAACGACTGGATGGTGGAGGAGTGGTGCGGCGACAGCGGGGGCCGGCTCATCCCGCTGTGCCTGATCCCGTTGTGGGACGTGGGGCTGGCCGTCGAGGAGATACGGCGGAACGCGGCGCGCGGGGTGCGGGCCGTCACCTTCTCGGAGATCCCGACGCACCTCGGGCTGCCGTCCATCCACACCGGCTACTGGGACCCGTTCTTCGCCGTCTGCCAGGACACCGGCACGGTCGTCAACATGCACATCGGCAGCAGCTCCCAGATGCCCGCCGCCTCCCCGGACGCCCCGCCCGCCGTCCAAGCCTCGCTCAGCTTCAACAACGCGATGGCCTCGATGATGGACTACCTCTTCAGCGGGGTCCTGGTGCGCTTCCCGCGGCTCAAACTGGCGTACTCCGAAGGGCAGATGGGGTGGGTGCCGTACGCCCTGGAGCGCGCCGACGACGTGTGGGCCGAGCACCGCGCCTGGGGCGGGGTGCGGGATCTGGTGCCCGAGCCGCCGTCGACGTACTACTACCGCCAGATCTACTGCTGCTTCTTCCGCGACAAGCACGGCGTCGCCTCGCTCGACGTCGTCGGCCGCGACAACGCCACCTTCGAGACCGACTACCCGCACGTCGACTCCACCTTCCCGCACACCGAGGAGATCGCCCTCGACCATGTGCGGGGCCTGGACGAGGAGACCGTGTACAAGCTGATGCGCGGCAACGCCATCCGCATGCTCGGCCTCGACCTGGACCGGTGATGGACCTCTCCGACACCCCGCAGGAGGCGGAGTTCCGGGGGCGGCTGCGGGAGTGGCTCGCCAAGGCGCTGCCCTCCGTCGGGCCCGCACCGGACCCGGCCGACTGGCCCGGTCGGCGCGCCTACGACCTCGGCTGGCAGCGGACGCTGTACGACGCCGGGTACGCCGAGGTCCACTGGGACGCCTCCCCGGCGCTGCGGATGATCTTCCTGGAGGAGTCCGAGAAGGCGGGCGCGCCCTATGTCGGGGCGAACTTCGTCGGGCTGCTGCACGCGGGGCCGACCATCGCCGCCGAGGGCACCGACGCCCAGCGGGCGCGCTGGCTGGGGCCGATCCTGCGCGGCGAGGAGGTGTGGTGCCAGGGGTTCAGCGAGCCGGACGCCGGCTCCGACCTCGCGGCGCTGCGCACCCGCGCCCGCCGGGACGGCGACGCCTACGTGGTCACCGGCAGCAAGATCTGGACCTCGCACGCGGAGGTCGCCGACTGGTGCGAGCTCCTCGTCCGCACCGACCCGGACGCGCCCCGCCACCGCGGCATCACCTGGCTCGCGCTGCCGATGCGCGCCGAGGGGGTCACCGTACGGCCGCTGCGCACGCTCGCCGGGTCCACCGAGTTCGCCGAGGTGTTCCTGGACGAGGTGCGGGTGCCGGCCGCCAACCGGGTCGGCGCGGAGCACGACGGCTGGCGGGTCACCATGGTCACCCTCTCCTTCGAGCGCGGCACCGCCTTCGTGGGGGAGGTCGTCGCCTGCCGCCGGGTGCTGCGCCAACTCGCCGCGACGGCAAGGGAGAACGGGCGGTGGGAAGACTCCGCGCTGCGGCGCCGGCTCGGCCGCCTCGACGCCGAGTTCCGCGCGCTGTGGCGGCTGACCCAGTGGAACGTCAGCGCGGCGACGGCCGCCGGAGGGGTGCCGGGGGTCGGCGGGTCCGTCTTCAAACTCCGGTACTCGGGAGCCCGCCAGGAGTTGTACGACACCGCCGCCGACGTCCTCGGCCCGGACGCCCTCGACCTGGACCGGCCGTGGGTGCTCGACCGGCTGTCCTCGCTGTCGTACACGATCGCGGCCGGCACCTCGCAGATCCAGCGCAACATCGTGGCCGAGCGGATGCTGGGGCTGCCGAAGGGGAGATGAGCGTGCGGTTCCGACTGACCGAGGACCAGCGGGAGTTGCAGCGGGGGGTACGCGGGCTGCTGGAGCGGCGGTTTCCCCGGGAGGCGCTGCGCGCGGCCGTCGACGCCCCCGGGCGGATCGACCGGGAGCTGTGGCGGGCGCTGGGGGCGGCCGGGTTCTTCGCGCTCCGGCTGCCGGAGGCGGCGGGCGGGGTGGGGCTCGGGGTCCCCGAGGCCGTGCTCGCCTTCGAGGAGGCCGGGCGGGCGCTGCTGCCGGGCCCGCTGGTGGCCACGCACCTCGCGGCGGGCGCCGTACCGGGCGCGGCGGCGGGGGAGACGGTGGTGGCCGCCGTCGGCGGGGAGCTGGTGGAGTGGCTGGACGCGGCGGACGTCGTACGGGGGGACGCCTGCGGAGCCGTACCGCTGCGGTCGGTCGACCCGTTGACCCCCCTGCACCGGGTCCCGCGCGCGGCCGCCGCCGACCCGCTCGCCGTACTCCTCACGGCGGCCGAACAACTGGGCGGTGCGGTACGGCTGAGCGAACTGGCGGCGCAACACGCCCGGACCCGCGAGCAGTTCGGGCGGCCGATCGGGTCGTTCCAGGCCGTGCAGCATCTGTGCGCGGACCTCCTGGTGCGTGCCGAGACCGCGCGGGCCGCCGTCTACGCGGCCGCCGTCACCGGGGACCCGGGCGACATCGCGGCCGCCCGGCTGCTCGCCGACGAGGCCGCCGTGCGCGGCGCCCGCGACTGCCTCCAGGTGCACGGCGGCATGGGCTTCACCTGGGAGGCGGATGTGCATCTGCATCTGAAAAGGGCGTGGGTGCGTGCACAGCGCAATGGAGAAGTGACGGAGAGTGAGGAATTGCTCGCCGCAGGCTTGGTCTCCTGAGCGCTGCTGTGCTGCGCCGGAGTAAAGCCATGGCCCAAGATGTCGCGGATCGTGGCGCCCTGGAATCACAGAGCGTTGATACCGGGTTGTGTCCTTCGCGGGGGCTCGTCACGGCCCGGAGTCGGCGGCCGCTCCGGTACCTTGTGTGGGATGCGAGTGGCTGCGAACGCGGGCGATGCCGGCGGTGCCCCTGGGGCGGCGCCGGGACATGCGATGCGTGCCGCTGCTCGCGGGGTGGACCGGGGCGAGGCCCCCGGGTGTTCGACTCCCCGGCGTAAGCGTCGCACAGTATGCCCCACGCGTACTCCTTCGCGAGGGAATATGCCCGAAGCGCTTGTTGGGGTGACTGTACGTCAACCATGCTGTGCAGCAAGGAGATCACGTTCCGTGACCCTTGCTCTGGCTGTTGTCCAGGCCATGCAGGAAATGGCTACGATCGTGGCCCTCGTGATCGTCGTCACGGCTCGCGCCGGGGCGGCTCGGTGGCGCGGGGTCGCGGTCTCGCCGGTTCGGATGGTGTGAGCGGTGCAGGTGCTTCAAGTGCAGCTGGAGATCCGGCCCGACCCCGCGGAAGTGGGGCGCGCCAGGAAGTGGGCCCGCTCGCGGCTCGACGGGCTGGGCATAGCGGCCGACGAGCCGGTGGCCGAGACGCTGGTCCTGCTCGTCTCCGAGCTGGTGACCAACGCCGTGGTGCACACCGGCCGCCCGGCCGTCCTGCGGCTCTCCCTGCCGGGCACCCGGGCCCCGCCGCCCCCACGCCCACGGTGCGGGTCGAGGTCACCGACACCTGCTCCCGGGCCCCTGTGCCGCGCTGCGTCGGCGGTGACGCCACCGGCGGCCGGGGCCTCGCCCTCGTGGACTGCCTCGCCGACCGCTGGGGCTGGAGCCGCGAGGGCGCCGGCAAGAGCATCTGGTGCGAGGTGGACGGCGGCGCGCGCCACGAGAGGAGCGCGGCGGTGGCGTACGGAGGCGGTCCGTCCGCGTACGAGGATTTCGCCTTCGAAGCGGTGTAGCCCCGGGGAGGGCCGCGGTGCGCCGGGGGATGCCTCCGTGCGCGGGCGTCGTGAACCGGCCGCATGTCCTGAATTACCGCCCCGGCATTGACGATCCCCGCCCGGCTGAACACGCTGGTGTGCGTCGATTCGCCGCGAGGGGACGGCGAGGGCCGGGCCGCGGCCAGGGGTCCTCGCCGAGAGCGGGTCGCACCGGAGGGCGGCGCGGGCGTGCGGCGCAGGGGGGCGACCGCGCCGCCAACCGGCCCGCCGCCGGCGCGCGTTGCTCATCGTGTCTCGACTCTCACAGGAGTGCCACCGGGGCCACCGGCGATCCCGTCGCGCCCGCGAACGGCTCGGGCGCCGCCGACAGCAGGAACGCGTACCGCCCGCACTCTCCACAGGCTGTGGACAACTCTTCCAGATTCCAGTTCTGGCCCTGGAGCATCCCCATCTCCACCAGATGCAGGGCGTGCACCGGCAGCCACAGATCGTCGATCTCGGGCGGGAAGATCTCGAAGGTGAGCGTGTCGTTGGCGACGGCGGCGACATCGCGGGCGTGGAACCACTCCGGCGTACGGACCGAGAGACCGGGCGACGGATAGCCGTACCCGTGCCGGTCCCCGCCGAGCAGCACCCGCACCTGGCCGGTGCGCACCAGCACGATGTCACCGGCCCGCACCCGCACCCCGCCGAACTCCTCCGCCCGCTCCAGCTCCTGCGGCGTGACCGCGTGCCCCCCGGCCAGCCGCTCCACGCCCAGCGCCGCGGCCACGTCCAGCAGCACCCCGCGCGAGAGGACCGGCCCCGCCCTGTCGATCCCGGAGTACGCGGCGCCGCCGTGCGCGGTCACCGTGGCCGCCGGGCGCCCGTTGTAGAGCCGCCCGCCGTGCGAGACGTGCGGCAGCGCGTCCCAGTGCGTGCCCGCCTGGAGCCCCAGGGTCACCACATCGTCGCTGCACGCCACCGTGCCGGGCCCGAACAACTCCTGGTTGAGCTGGGTCATCGCGTGCAGCGGATCGACCCGGCCCGGGATCACGCCCGTCTGCACGCCGTCGTGGGTGAGGGGCAGCGCGAGCGGGATACGACGGCCCGTGCGCACCTCGGCGACGGCGCCGCGCACCACCGCGTCGGTGATCAGGTTGAGCGTGCCGATCTCGTCCTCGGCGCCCCAGCGCCCCCAGTTGTTCACGCGCCCGGCGATCTCGTGGAACTCCTTGGGCAGTGTCATCCGGTGCCTCCCCGGGGCTTGTGTCCGCGCCTGAGCCGGGCCATAAAATCTAACGGACCGTCAGAAACCGCGGGAAGGGGCCGGGCGTGGGGAACTTCTTGGCAGGCAAGGTCATCGCCGTCACGGGCGCGGGGCGGGGCATCGGACGGGCGGTCGCGCTGGCGGCGGCGCGGGAGGGGGCGCGGGTCGTCGTCAACGACTACGGCGTCGCGACGGACGGCACCGCGCCGAGCAGCGAGGTCGCCGCGGCGGTCGTGAAAGAGATCGAGGCGGCGGGCGGGGAGGCGGTCGCGGTCGCCGACGACATCTCCACGATGGCGGGCGGGCAGCGGGTCGTGGACACGGCGGTGGGCGCGTTCGGACGGCTCGACGGGGTGGTCTGCGTCGCCGGCATCCTGCGCGAGCGGATGCTGTTCAACATGACCGAGGAGGAGTGGGACCCGGTCATCGCGACCCACCTCAAGGGCACGTTCACGGTCTTCCGGGCGGCCGCCGCGGTGATGCGGCGGCAGCGGTCCGGCACGCTGATCGGGTTCACCAGCGGGAACCACCAGGGCTCCGTGTCCCAGGCGAACTACAGCGCGGCCAAGGGCGGGATCATCTCGCTGGTGCGCAGCGCGGCGCTGGGGCTGCACAAGTACGGGGTGACGGCGAACGCGGTGGCGCCGGTGGCGCGGACGCGGATGTCGGCGGACGTGCCCATGGAGCTGGCCGGGATGGGGTCGGCGGAGGACGTGGCGGCGCTGGTGGTGTACCTGCTCTCGGACCGGGCGGCGCGGGAGCGGATCACCGGGCAGGTGTACTCGGTGGCGGGGGCGCGGATCGCGGTGTGGGCGCAGCCGGTCGAGCTGCGCTCGGTCTATGCCGAGGGCGGGTCGTGGACGCCGGAGCGGATAGCGGAGTTCCTGCCGGGGGCGGTGGGGGTGGATCCGATGCCGATGCTGTCCCGGCTGGCGGCGATGGAGGAGGCGGCGAGGTCGGGGGCCCGTCCGAACGCCTCATAGATCGTGGGGAGTTGATCGTTGGCGGCTGCGGGTGAGTGGTGGTTGATCGCGCGGTTCCCCGCGCCCCTGACGGGGCGCTGCCGGTACCGCGGGCTGGATGGAGGCGGGGAGTATGGATTTCGGGTTCAGTGACGAGGACGAAGACTTTCGAGGTGAGGTGAGGGCGTGGCTCGCGGCTCACGCCGATCCGGCGGCCGGCCGCAGGGACTGGGAACGGACCCTCGGCAAGGACGGCTGGATCGGGCTCGGCTGGGCGGAGGACGGTTACGGGAACCGGACCGGGACGCTCACCGGGCAGGTCGTCTGGGCCGAGGAGTACGCGCGTTCCGGAGCGCCGGCCAGATCGGGGCACATCGGGGAGAACCTGTTCGCGCCCACGCTGATCAGGCACGGGACCGAGGAGCAGAAGCGGCGCTTCCTGCCGCCCGTCGCGGCCGGGGAAGAACTCTGGTGCCAGGGGTACAGCGAGCCCGGTGCCGGGTCCGATCTCGCGGCGGTGCGGACGAAGGCCGTACGCGAGGGCGCGCACCACCGGGTCACCGGGCAGAAGATCTGGACCTCCCTCGCCCACGAGGCCGACTGGTGCTTCGTGCTGGCGCGGACCGAGGAGGGGGCGCGGCGGCATCACGGGCTGAGTTTCCTGCTCGTGCCGATGGACCAGCCGGGCCGGATCGAGGTACGGCCGATCCGGCAGCTGACCGGGACCAGCGACTTCAACGAGGTCTTCTTCGACGGTGCCAGGGCGGAGCACGTCGTCGGCGCGGAGGGCGACGGGTGGCGCGTGGCGATGAGCCTGCTCGGCTTCGAGCGGGGGGTGTCCACGCTGGCCCAGCAGATCGGATTCGGCCAGGAGTTGCGGAGAATCGTCGAGACGGCCGTACGCACCGGCGCCGCGCGCGACCCCCTCCTGCGGGACCGCCTGGTCCGCCAGTGGGCCGAGCTGCGCACCATGCGCTGGCACGCGCTGCGCACCCTGGGCGGCGCGGACGAGCCCGCCGCGCCCAGCGTCGCCAAGCTGCTGTGGGGCAACTGGCACCAGCGCCTCGGCGAGTTGGCCGTACAGGTGCGGGGCGCACAGGCGGGGGTGGGGCCCCGGGAGTGGTCGGCCGAGGAGCCGTACCGGATCGACGCGGACCAGCACCTGTTCCTCTTCTCCCGGGCCGACACGATCTACGGCGGCTCGGACCAGATCCAGCGCACGATCATCGCCGAGCGCGTGCTCGGCCTGCCCAGGGAGCCGAAGGGGGTCCGGTGATGCGGGGTGTGGTGTTCGACGGCCGGCGGGTACGGGTGGTGGACGACCTGGCGGTACGGGAGCCGGGGCCGGGCGAGGTCCTGGTCGCGATCGCGGCGGCGGGACTGTGCCACAGCGATCTGTCGGTGGTGGACGGCACCATCCCGTTCCCGGTCCCGGTGGTGCTCGGGCACGAGGGCGCCGGGGTGGTGGAGGCGGTCGGCGCGGGGGTCACCCATGTCGCGCCCGGCGACCATGTGGCCCTGTCCACGCTCGCCAGCTGCGGCACCTGCCCGGAGTGCGACCGGGGCCGCCCGACCATGTGCCGGCAGGCGATCGGGCGCCCGCAGCGGCCGTTCACCCTGGCCGGGGCGGAGCCCGTCCACCAGTTCGCCGCCAGCTCCGCCTTCGCGGAACGCACCGTCGTCCGGGCCGTCCAGGCGGTCCGTGTCCCCCGTGACCTCCCGCTGGAGTCCGCCGCGCTGATCGGCTGCGGGGTGCTCACCGGGGTGGGCGCCGTGCTGAACCGGGCCCGGGTGCGGTGCGGGGACAGCGTCGTCGTCCTCGGCACCGGCGGCATCGGCCTGAACGTGCTCCAGGGGGCGCGGCTCGCGGGCGCCCTGCGGATCGTGGCCGTGGACACCAACCCGGCGAAGGCGGCGATGGCCCGGGAGTTCGGCGCGACCGACTTCCTCACCTCGGCGGACGCGGTGCGGGAGCTGCTGCCGACGGGGGCGGACCACGTCTTCGAGTGCGTCGGCCGGGTGGAGCTGATCCGGCAGGCCGTCGACCTCCTCGACCGGCACGGCCAGGCGATCCTCCTCGGCGTGCCCCCGGCCGCCGCCGAGGCGTCCTTCCGGGTCTCCACCCTCTACCTGGACAAGTCGGTCCTGGGCTGCCGCTACGGCTCCGCCCGCCCCCAGCACGACATCGCCCTGTACGCCGACCTGTACCGCCAAGGGCGCCTGCTGCTGGACGAGTTGGTGTCGGCGGTGTACCCGGTGGAGGACTTCGAGAAGGCCCGGGCGGACGCGGAGGCGGGACGGGTGGCACGGGCGGTGCTCACGTTCTGACACGAACGCCTCTGACACGAACGCCTCTGACACGAACGCTTCCGACACGAACGCGCGCCCTGTCCCGGGCGGCGCCCTCAGGCGTCCGCGGCCAGCGCCCTGAACGTCCGCCGGTACGTCGTCGGTGTCACCCCCAGCGCCTGCTGCATGTGCTGCCGCATCGACTGTGCCGTGCCGAAGCCCGAGGTCCGGGCCACCCGGTCCATGGAGAGGTCGGTGGACTCCAGCAACTGCCGGGCCCGTTCGATCCGTTGCCGGGTGAGCCACTGGCCGGGGCTGACGCCGACCTCCTCGCGGAAGCGGCGGGTGAAGGTGCGTACCGACATGGCCTCCTGCTCGGCCAGGTCGCGCAGCTGGATCGGCTCGTGCAGCCGGGCCAGCGCCCAGGCGCGGGCGCCGGTGGTGGTGGCGAGCTGGGGGTCGGGCACCGGGCGCTCTATGTACTGGGCCTGGCCGCCGTCGCGGTGCGGGGGGACGACCATGCGCCGGGCCACGTCGTTGGCGACGGCCGTGCCGTGGTCGCGGCGGACCATGTGCAGGCACAGATCGATCCCGGCGGCCACCCCGGCCGAGGTCAGCACGTCCCCGTCGTCGATGAACAGCACGTCCGCGTCCATCCGGACGCGCGGGAACAGCCGCTGGAAGTGGTCCGCCTCGGCCCAGTGGGTGGTCGCCGGGCGGCCGTCGAGATATCCGGCGGCGGCGAGGACGTACACCCCGGTGCAGATGGAGGCGAGCCGGGTGCCGGGCCGGACCAGGGCGAGCGCGGCGGCCAGCTCCCCGGTCAGCCGGCCCTCCTCGAAGACCGGGCCCAGCTCGTACGACGCCGGGACGATCACCGTGTCGGCGCGGGCCAGCGCCTCCGGGCCGTGGGGCACGTGCACGGCGAAGTCGGCGTCCGTCTCCACCGGGCCCGGGGGCCGTACCGAGCAGGTGAAGACCTCGTACAGCGACCGGCCCCGGGCGTCCCTGGGGCGGCCGAAGACACGGTGCGGGATGCCCAGTTCGAAGGGGAGCAGCCCGTCCAGGGCGAGGACGGCGACCCGGTGCGGACGGAACTCCTCGGCGGCCTCCACGGCCCGGTCGGCATTCATGGCCCGATCGACACGCATGGCCCGATCCTAGCGAACGCTGTCCTTCGGGCCACTCGATGCACGGGAAGGAAATGCGGACGCTGGAGGACGTGACTCAGACAAACCCCGCCGCCGTCCCCGCCCCGGCCGCCCCGCCCGATCCGCGCCCGACGCGCACTCGCCCGCACCGCGCCTGGTTCGTCGCGGCCGTCACCTTCGTCACGATCACCGGTGCGGCCGCCTTCCGCTCCCTGCCCAGCCTGCTGATCGACCCCCTGCACCAGGAGTTCGGCTGGTCGCGCGGCACGATCGGCGCGGCCGTCTCCCTCAATCTCGCGCTCTACGGCGTGACCGCGCCGTTCGCCGCCGCGCTGATGGACCGCTTCGGCATCCGGCGGGTGGTCGCGGCGGCGCTGACCGTGATCGCGCTCGGCTCCGGGCTGACCGTGTGGATGACGGCGGCGTGGCAGCTGTGGCTGTGCTGGGGGCTGCTCGTCGGGCTCGGCACCGGCTCGATGGCGCTGGCCTTCGCGGCGACGGTCACCAACCGCTGGTTCACCGAGCGCCGGGGACTGGTCACCGGCATCCTGACCGCCGCGTCCGCCTCCGGGCAGCTGGTCTTCCTGCCGCTGCTGTCCTGGGTGGTCGAGCACCACGGCTGGCGGCCCGCCGCCGTGACCGTCGCGCTCGCCGCCCTGGCCGTGGTGCCCTTCGTCTGGCTGCTGCTGCGCGACCACCCGGCCGATATCGGGCAGAACCCCTACGGGTCGCAGGAGTTCCTACCGAAGCCGCCCCCGGCGACGGGCGCCGCCCGGCGCACCCTCAAGGTTCTGTCGGTCTCCGTGCGCACCGGCACCTTCTGGCTCCTCGCCGGCACCTTCGCGATCTGCGGCGCCTCCACCAACGGCCTGATCCAGACCCACTTCGTGCCCGCCGAGCACGACCACGGCATGCCGGTGACGACGGCGGCCTCGCTGCTCGCGGTGATCGGGGTGTTCGACGTCGTCGGCACCATCGCCTCCGGATGGTTCACCGACCGCTTCGAGCCCCGCCGCCTGCTGGCGGTCTACTACGCCCTGCGCGGCCTGTCCCTGGTCTTCCTGCCGATGCTGCTGGCCCCCTCGGTCCACCCGCCGATGCTGTTCTTCATCGTCTTCTACGGCCTCGACTGGGTGGCCACCGTCCCGCCCACCCTCGCCCTGTGCCGTGAGCGGTTCGGCGAGGACAGCGCGATCGTCTTCGGCTGGGTGCTGGCCTCCCACCAGATCGGCGCCGCGCTCGTGGCCTACCTCGGCGGCCTCGCCCGTGATGTCTTCGGCTCCTACGACCTCGTCTGGTACGCCTCGGGCACGCTGTGCGCGGCGGCGGCGCTGATGTCCCTGGTGATCCGCAGGGTCCGCCCGCCCGAGCCGGTCCCCGCCATGGGCTGACGGTGGGGCCGGTCAGGTCGTCGTGCGCCCCCTGGGCCGCGGGTCGGAGCGCGGCCGGGGATCACGGGGTCAGTGGGGCAGGCCGATGTACTGGCCCATGGCGGTGGCCGCGTGGGTGAAGAAGGCGGCCGGGTCGGCGGCGACACCCGCGATATGGCCGTTGACCTCGAAGCCGACCATGCCGTGCAGCTGGGTCCAGACGATCAGCATGCGGGTGATGACCGGGGTGGGCAGGCCGCTCAGCATGCCCTGGGCCAGCGGCTCGATCGTGCGGGCCATGCCCTCGGACAGCTCGGGCGCGGGCACATGGTCCACGGCGAGTTCGCCGGCCGCCAACGCCTCGCGGACCAGGCCGAGCAGGACCAGGACCGTGCGGGCGCCCGCGGCCATCGTCTCCGGCGGGGCGTCGTAACCGGGCACCGGGCGGCCCCAGATCAGCACGTACTCCTCGGGGTGGGCGAGCGCCCACGCGCGGACGCCCTCGCAGCACGCGACCCAGCGGCCCAGCGGCTCGGCCCCGGCCTTCTGGGCCTCGGCCGCGGCCCGCTCCGCGCTGTCGCCCATCGCGTTGTAGGCGGCCAGCACCAGGTCGGTCAACAGGGCGTCCCGGTCCGGGAACCGCTCCTCGATCAGGGCCGGGTCGACGCCGGCCGCGCGGGCCAGCCCGGCCGGGTCCAGGTCGACGCGGTGCCGGGCCGCGAGGCGTCCGCCCGCCTCGGCCTTCAGCCGGGAGACGGCCGCGTCGAGGCTGTCCTGGCGGGGGTCATGGGCTTCGGAAGTCGTCATGATCCCGACCCTGTCAGAGGTCCCGCATCGCGTCGATTACATGGCGGGTAATGCGGCGTGTACGCGGCTGGTTCCGGCCAAGTGGTCCGGTAGCGGGTCCCGTCGGTGTGGAACGGCGGTCAGGCGGGCTCCGGCCTTGTGGCGGCGGCGAGTCCGTCGACGGGAGCGCCGAGGCCCAGGGCCACCGCGAGGTCCGCCGGGCCAGGCTAGTCGGCGAGCCGTCCGAACCGGCCGCGGTGGAAGAGGAGCGGGGCCGGGGGGTCCTCGGTGGTGCCGAGGGCGTCGACGCGGCCGGTCACGATCAGGTGGTCGCCGCCGGGATGGACCGCGTGGACGGTGCAGTCGATCCAGGCGGCCGCGCCCAGGAGTCTGGGGGACCCCGTACGGGGCGCGGGGGTGTGCGGGACGCCCGCGAACTTGTCGGCGCCGCGCACCGCGAAGGCCCGGCACAGCTCGGCCTGGCCGGCGCCGAGGATGTTGACGCAGAAGACGCCGGCGCGGGCGATGCGGGGCCAGGTGGTGGACGTACGGGCCACCATGAAGCAGACCAGGGGCGGGTCGAGGGAGAGCGAGGAGAAGGACTGGCAGGCGAATCCGGCCGGGCCGCGCTCGCCCTCGGCGGCCGGTGCCGTGATGACCGTGACCCCGCTCGCGAAGGTGCCGAGGACGCGGCGGAACTCGGCCTGGTCCACCGGCGCCCGCTCGTCCGCCCGCACGCAGCGCAGCTCCGGGCGCGGCAGCGGGTCCACCGGGTTCAGGCCCAGATAGCGGACGGCTGCGGCGGCGGCTCCTGCGTGTCCCATCACCCCTCCATTGAAGCTGACAGGGCGTCAGGCGGGAAGGGGTGCGGAGGGTCGCGCGGGAGCGCGGAGGGTCAGGCCGGGTGGACGAGGACGGCGTAGGCGCGCGCGTACGAACGCCCGAGGGCGGGCGCGGCCGGTCCGCGGTGCGCCGGGACGCCGAAGCGGCCTCGCTGATACGGCCGTTGACCCGGACCTCGGCGGTGTCCTCGCCGTGGGAGGTCTCAACGCCCCTGGAATCGCGGGCCTCTTCGCTCCGTGAACGCCCGCAGGCCCTCCCCGGCGTCCTCCGTGGCCAGGTTGATCTCCTGCGCCCACGCCTCCGCCGCGAAGGCGGAGGGGCGGTCGCTGTCGAGGGAGGAGTTGAGGAGGTGCTTGGTCAGGGCGAGGGCACGGGTCGGGCCGGCGGCGAGACGGCCGGCCCAATCGCGGGCCGTCTTCGCCAGCTCCCCCTCCGGGACGACCCGGTTGACGAGGCCGAGCCGCTCCGCCTCCGGCGCGGACAGCGCGTCGCCGAAGAACATCAGCTCCTTCGCCCGCTGGAGGCCGGTCAGCCGGGGCAGGAGGTAGGCCCCGCCCGCGTCCGGTACGAGCCCGCGCCGTACGAAGACCTCGATGAAACGGGCCGGCTCGGCGGCCAGGACCAGATCGCAGGCGAGGGCGAGATGCGCGCCGAGGCCCGCCGCCGTGCCGTTGACCGCCGCGATCACCGGCTTCTCGCAGTCGAGGACGGCGGCGATCAGGCGCTGGGCGCCGGTGCGCAGGGTGCGGGCCACGTCGCCCGGTATCCGGGTGGCGGGCGGGCCGTCCGTCCCGGAGCGCAGGTCGGCGCCCGCGCAGAAGCCCCGGCCCGTGCCGGTGAGCACCACCGCCCGCACGGACGGGTCGGCGGACGCCTCGGCCAGCAGCTCGACGAGGCGGTCGCGCAGCGCGGGGGTGAGGGCGTTCAGGGTCTCGGGACGGTTCAGGGTGAGGTACGAGACGTGGTCGCGCACCTCGTGGCCGAGCCCGGTCATCGGCACACCACCAGCGCGTCCAGCGCCACCGCGCCCTGCCCCCGGGGCAGCACCATCAGCGGGTTGATGTCCAGCTCGGCGATGTGGTCGCCCAGTTCCATGGCCATCCGCTGGACGCGCAGGATCACCTCCACCAGGGCGTCCACATCGGCGGGCGGCCGCCCGCGCACGCCGTCCAGCAGGGCCCGGCCGCGCAGGTCCCCGAGCAGGGCGTGGGCCTGGTCCTCGCCGAACGGGGGGACGCGTACGGCGGTGTCGCGCAGCACCTCCACCAGGACGCCCCCGAGTCCCGCGGTCACGGTCGGCCCGAACAGCTCGTCATGGGTGACCCCGACGACCATCTCCACGCCCCGCTCGACCATCTGGCACACCAGGACGCCGTCCAGCGGGATGCCCTCGTAGCGCGCGATGTCGTTCAGCTCGCGGTACGCGTCGCGCACCTGGCTGGCCGAGGTGAGGCCGATCCGCACCAGGCCCAGCTCGGTCTTGTGGGCGAGCCGGTCGCCGGACGCCTTCATCACCACCGGGTAGCCGATCTGGGCCGCCGCGCGGACGGCCGCCGCGGCGCTGGTCACCAGCTGCTCGCGCGGCACCCGGATGCCGTAGGCGCGCAGCAGCTGCTTGGCCGCGTGCTCGCTGAGCTGCCGCCCGGGGCTCATCAGCGCGGCGGCCTTGCGGAAGGAGGGGGAGGGGAAGCGCGGGGCCTCGTCGAAGGGGGAGCGGTAGCGGGCGGTGAAGCGGTGGTGGTCGAGCCAGGCGCGCACCGCCCGCAGGCAGTTGCCGGTGGTGCGGAAGGTGGCGACGCGGGAGGAGCCGAGGAGGACGTCCCGGTACGCCGGCTCGGTGCCGACCGGCGACCCCCAGACCACGCAGACCAGCTTGTCCGTCTCCTCCGCCGCGTCCACCAGGTCGCGCACCAGCCTGTCGCTGAGCGGCGGGAAGGGGCCGGTGACCGGGCAGACCAGCACGCCGATCGAGGGGTCGGCGAGCAGCGCGTCGATGATCTTCCGGCCGCGCGCGTCGCCGACCGGGTGGCCGCCGTTGTCCACGGGGTTGGCGACGCCGAGGTACTCCGGTATCCACTGGTGCAGCTCGGCCTGCTTCGCCGCCGAGAGGGCCGGCAGGGGCAGCCCGGCCGCCGCGGCGAGGTCGGCCACATGGGCGCCGGTGCCGCCGGAGATGGAGTAGACGGCGACGCCCTCGGCGAGCGGGGCGCCGGCCCGCGCCAACAGGGCCGCGGTGTCCTGGAGTTCGTCCAGGCCGTCGACGCGGATCACGCCGTACTGGCGCATCGCCGCGTCCACCACGTCGTCGGCGCCGGTGAGCTTGCCGGTGTGCGAGGCGGCCGTACGGGCGCCGGTCTCGGTGCGGCCGACCTTCACCGCGACCACCGGCACGCCCCGGCGGGCGGCGCGGTCGGCGGCCAGCAGGAAGGCGCGGCCGTCCTTGAGGCCCTCCAGGTACGCGGCGATGGCGCCGACCTCGGGCTGTTCGGCGAACCAGGAGATGAAGTCGGCGCTCTCCAGATCGGCCTCGTTGCCGGTCGGGGCCCAGTGGGTCAGGCGGATGCCCAGTTCCTGGAGGGCGAAGACGGGCCGGCCCTGGTGGCCGGACTGGGTGATCAGCGCGATCGCCGGTCCGGTGAGGTCGTCCCGGAAGCGCTCGAAGGCGTTCAGGTTGGTGTTCGGGCCGAGCAGGCGCAGCCCGGAGCGGCGCACGGCCTCCGCAAGCCGCCGCTGGGCCGCGGCGCCCGCCTCGCCGGTCTCCGCGAAGCCGGAGGCGAAGGCGACGGCGAACTTCACCTTGGCCTCGGCGAGTTCCCCGATCACCGGGAGCGGGTCGGCGATCAACAGGACGGCCAGATCGACCTGTTCGGGCAGTTCGGCGACGCAGGGGACACAGGGGACGCCGAAGACGGAGGGGCGGGCCGGGTGCACGGGGTGCACCCGGGCGCCGACCCGCTCGGCCCAGGCCAGCAGCTGCCGGGTCATCCCCGTGTGCGGGCGGCCCTCCGCGTCGGAGGCGCCGATCACGGCGACGGACCGCGGGCGGAAGAACAGGCTCAGGTCCGGGACGTCCGCGTGCAGCGGGCGCCCGCCGACGTCGAGGTCGTCCACCCGGCCGTGCACGGCGGGCCCGGGCCGCCGCTCACCGCAGGCGATGATCCGGGCGCGGCGGGAGTCGGTGGTGAGTGTCCCGTGGGTTGATCCAAGCATCGGTCCGCCCCGCTCCTGTGAGACAGCATGAGACAGCACGTGTGAACTGACGCTCTGTCAGATTAACGAACCGGAGGGATGTCAGGAATGGGGCGGAGAGGGAAAGTTACCGACGGGTGGGACGCGAACGCGCCGCGTGCCGCGCGACCCCCTTCGCGATCCGTCCCGCGTCCCGCGCCAGCTCCCGCAGCATCCCGCTGATCGGGTTGGTGTACCCGGTGAAGTACAGACCGGGCGCCGCCTTCGGGGTCCTGCCGCCCCGCACCACCGGCTTCCCGTCCGCGCCGAGCACCTCCAGGTGCCCGACCAGGCCGTCCAGGCCGCGCGCGTACCCCGTCGCCGCGATCACCGCCTCCGGCTCTATCCGGGAGCCGTCCGCCAGGACCACCTTCCGGGCCTCGAAGGACTCCACGGCCGCGACGATCTCCACCTTCCCGCGCCGCACCGCGTCCAGCAGGCCCACGTCCTGCACCGGGATCGCGCCCTGCCGCACCCTGCTGTACAGGCCGGTGCCGGGCCGGGGCAGCCCCTGCGCGGACAGGTCGGGCAGGGCCAGCCTGGCCTGCTGCCGGGACAGCAGGTCCACCAGGCGCACCGGCAGCCGCCGTACCAGCACGCCCGTGTACTGCGCGGGCCAGCCGAGGGTGGAGCGGCGCACGATGTGCGGGACGGTGCGCACCGCGAGCCGGACCCGCGCGGCCCCGCCCTCCACCAGGTCCACGGCTATCTCGGCACCCGTGTTGCCGGCCCCGACCACCAGCACGTCCCGCCCGGCGTAGGGCTCCGCGTTGCGGTACGCGCCCGCGTGCAGCAACTCGCCGTCGTACGCCGTGCGGCCCGGCCAGTCGGGGACGCGCGGGGTGTGGTTGTAGCCGGTGGCGACGACCACCGCGCTGCCGGTCAGCTCCCGGCCGCCGGACGCGCGCAGCAGCCAGCCGGTGCCGTCCTCGGTCCGCTCGACGCGGTGCACCTCGACGCCGGTGACGAGCTCCAGCTCGTGGTGCTCGGCGTACTTCTCCAGATAGCGCACCAGGTCGTCGCGGGAGACCCAGCGGCCGAAGCGGCGCGGGATCTTCAGGCCGGGCAGCGCGGACAGCCGCCGGGTGGTGTGCAGATGGAGCCGGTCGTAGTGGCGCCGCCAGGACGCGCCGACCGCGTCGGACTTCTCCAGCACCACCGCCCGTATGCCCTGCGCCCGCAGCGCGTACGCGGCGGCGAGACCGCCGGGACCTGCGCCGATGACGTACACCGGGTGCTCGGCGGGGGTCGGTGAGGGGGGCGTGGGGGTGGGGCGGGAGACAGCCATGAGCGGGAGCGTAATCATCCACCTGCTTGATGGGTCTCGGTCAAGACCGGAATTGGTTCCGGATTGATCACGGATGTGCGCGGTGTGCGCGCGGAGGGCGGTCGAAAGGGTCGGCGGCGCGGCAGTTCTGACGTAGCGTCAGATCCATGGATTCGATGAGCGACGGTCCGTCGCGCGACCTCCCCGAGGCCGACGCCTTCACCCGTCCCTACTGGGCGGCCGCCGCCGACGGCCGCCTGCTGATCCGCCGGTGCGCCGCCTGCGGCCGGGCGCACCACTATCCGCGCGAGTTCTGCCCCCACTGCTGGAGCGAGGACGTCGCCTGGGAGCAGGCCACCGGCCGCGCCACCCTCTACACCTGGTCCACGGTCCACCGCAACGACCTGCCCCCGTTCGCCGCCCGCACCCCGTACATCGCCGCCGTGGTCGACCTCGCCGAGGGGCCCAGGATGATGACGCAGCTGGTGGACATGGGGGCGGCGGAGCCGACGGCGGGGATGCCGCTGCGGGTGGCGTTCGCGGACGGTAAACCGGTTTTCCGGCCCGGGAGTTGAACCGATCATGAGGGCATGCATCCCGAGTCCTGGCAGCTGACCGACGACCTCGACGACTTCCTCGCCCGCGCGGGGGGCTTCCTGCGCTCCCGCCCGGCCGCGCACACCGTGCCGCTGACGGTGACCGACACGCTCCGCAGGCACGGACTCCACTACTACGGCCGCGACGCCCCCCTCTTCGGCACCCTCGCGGCGGCGGACGGCACGGTGCTCGCGGCGCTGACCCATACGCCGCCCCACGGCCTCTACCTCACCCCCGTCACCCCGCAGCGGGCCGAGGCGCTGGCCGGGCGGCTGGCCGGTCTCGGCCACCGGTTCACGGAGGTGACCGCCGAGGAGGATACGGCGGCGGCCTTCGTGGCGGCCTGGACGCGGCGGACCGGCCGGGAGGCGACGGTGCGCCGGCGCCAACGCCTCTACCGGCTCGGCGAGCTGACCGCACCCGAGCCGGCCCCCGCGGGCCGCCCGAGGGTCGCGGGACCGGCCGACCGGGCGCTGCTGGTGCGGTGGTTCGGGGAGTTCGCCGAGGCGATGGGCGAGACCGCCGGGCGGGACGCGGAGCCCTGGGCCGACGCCCGGATCTCCTACGGCGGCATCACCCTGTGGGAGGCCGCCGACGGCACGCCGCTGGCCATGGCCGGGGCGACCAAGGAGATCGCGGGACAGGTCCGCGTCGCCCCCGTGTACACCCCGGCCGCACTGCGCGGCCGGGGATACGCCGGCGCGGTCACCGCCGAGGTGAGCCGGGCCGCGCGCGCCGCCGGGGCGGACGAGGTCCTCCTCTTCACCGACCTGGCCAACCCCACGAGCAACGGGCTGTACCAGCGGCTCGGTTACGCGGGGGTCGCGGACTTCACCGTGTGGGAGTGCGGCGCCTGACCGCACCGCCGGCTCACGGCCACAGCAGCCCCCGGCTCCACCCGAACCCCGTGCTGCGGTACTCCAGCCGGACATGCGCCCGGTCGGCGGCGCCCTGGAAGAACTCGACCGTGTCCGGGCGCAGCCGGTACAGCGTCCAGGTGGGGGCGGGCAGGGCGGGGTTCTCGCGAGCCCTGTCCCACGCGGCTTCCGAGGCCCGGCGCAGCTCCTGTGCCGAGGCCAGTTCCTCGCTCTGGTGCCCGGTCAGCGCCGCCGCGAGGGCGCCCGTGGAGCGGGCGTGCAGATCCGCCTGGCTCTCCTCCTCCGGCGCCGCCGCGACCGGCCCGCGCACCCGCACCTGGCGGCCCAGCACCGGCCAGTAGAAGGTCAGGGCGGCGTACGGGCGGGCGTCGAGGGCGCGGCCCTTGCGGCTCGTGGTGTGGGTGGCGAAGGACCAGCCGTCGGGGTCGGCGCCGTGCAGCATCACGATCCGGGCGTCCGGCCGCCCCTCCTCGTCCGCCGTGGCCAGCGTCATGGTGTGCGGCTCCGGCTGCCCGGCGTCCACCGCCTCCGCGAACCAGCTCGTGAACAGCGGCAGCGGGGTCGGCGGGGCCGTGTCCGGATCGAACGGCGGCAGCCGCGTCACCTCGGGGGACCAGACGCGCTGGGTCAGGAGCAGGGCGTGGAGATCGTTCTGTGCCATGGGGCCGAGTATCCAAGGCCGCCGGAGCGGGCCCGCCCCCGGCCTGCGCTCGCGCTCACCCGTTCGGGCCGCCCGGCGGCGCACAGGAGGGCATCCGGGTGCGCGGGCGCCGGGGTCCGCCCAGGCTGGGGGCGGGACGAGCGGACCGAGAGGGAGGGCGATGATCGTAACGGTGGTGGCGATGCCGCAGGGCACCATCGCGCGCACCGACCTGGCGGAGGCCCGGCGCAGGCTCGCCGCCACCCGCTACCTCCTGGTGGACGTGGAGCTGCCGGAGACGGGCCCGGAGGCGCAGACGGAGGCGGGACCGGAGGCGGAGGCGGAACCGGAGACGGGGGAAGGCGCGGGGGAGGACGGTGAGCCGCTCGCCCGGCGGCTCGGGCTCGGCGGCGCGGACCTGGACTGGTTCGGACGCCCCGGCGAACCCGCCCGTGCCGACTTCCTCGGCGACACCGTCGGCCTGGTGCTCCCCGTCGTCCAGGGCGAGCACGTCACCTACGCCCACGCCGTGGCCGGGGACCGCTACCTGGTCACCGCGCACCGGGGCCCCGCCTTCCTGGCCCCGGAGATCACCGCGCACGTACGCAGGGAGCGGCCCCGCGACGCCGTGGCCCTGCTCTTCCTGCTGCTCCAGTCCGCGCTGACCACCTTCCGCCGGGCCGCGGTGGCCGCGCTGCTGGAGGTGGAGGAGCTGGAGGACGACATGTTCCGGGAGCGGCGCCCCGAGCAGGTCTACCGGCTGTCCCGGCTGCGCCGCCGCTCCGCCCTGCTGCACCACACGCTGCTGCCCTACCTCCAGGTGATCGACGAGGTCATCACCCGCCGCCTGATGAGCCCCGACTTCCCCGTCGAACGGCAGCGGCTCGCCCGCGAGTTCCAGCATGTGGCCCGCATGGTCCTCACCGACATCGAGACCCTCCAGGAGGCCACCCGCCGGGCGTTCGGCAGCTACTCCTCGCTCGTCGCGGGCGAGCAGAACAACGTGATCAACCGGCTGGCCATCGTGTCCGTGATCTTCCTGCCGCTGTCCTTCCTGACCGGCTTCTTCGGCATGAACTTCGCCTTCCTGACGGACGAGCTGGAGAGCCGCGCCATCTTCTGGCTGCTCGCGATCGGGCTCCAGATGGGCGTGCTCGGCGGCGCGTTCTACGTCCTGCACCGCACCCGGATCTGGCGGCGGCTGCGGGACGAGGACTGAAGGGGCCCCGGCGGGCTCAGCGGCCGAGCACCACCGTGCCGGAGGAGCAGAACCAGCCCCCGGTGCCGGAGGCGACCGCGAGGGCGGGCAGCGTCGCGTCCGCGCGCCGCACCTGGCGCTCCCCGGCCTCGCCGCGCAGCTGCCGTACGGCCTCCACCAGCAGGAACAGGCCCCGCATTCCCGGGTGTTGGGCGGACAGCCCGCCGCCGTCCGTGTTCACCGGCAGCGCGCCGCCGCGCACCAGCAACCGGCCCTTCGCCACGAACGCGCCGCCCTCGCCCTTGGCGCAGAAGCCCAGGTCCTCCAGCGTCACCAGGGTCATATAGGTGAAGGCGTCGTAGATCTCGGCGAGGTCGATCTCGGCGGGGCGCACCCCGGCCCGGGCGAAGGCGAGCCGGCCGCTGACCGCCGCCGGGGAGACGGTGAAGTCGGGCCACTCGGACATCGCCGCGTGCGAGACGTGCTCGCCGGTGCCGAGCACCCAGACGGGGGCCGTACGGCAGTCCCGTACGACGTCCTCGGCGGCCAGCAGCACCGCCGCGCCGCCGTCCGAGCGCAGGCAGCAGTGCAGCTTGGTGAAGGGGTCGGCGATCAGCGGGCCCGCCAGCACCTCGTCCACGGTGACCGGCGCCCGGAACATCGCCTCCGGGTTCAGGGCCGCGTTCGCCCGCGCCTGCACCGCGACCTCGGCCAGCTGCTCGATCGTCGTGCCGTACTCGATCATGTGCCGGCGGGCCGCCATCGCGTACTTGGCGATCAGCGTGTGCCCGTACGGCGCCTCGAACTGGAGCGGGCCGCGGGTGCCGAAGGACAACTCCCCGGTGCGCCGGCCCGCCTTGATGTCCGCGCGCGCGGTCGAGCCGTAGACCAGGAGCACCGCCTTCGCGTGTCCCGCGGCGATCGCGTCCGCCGCGTGGGCCGCCATCACCTCCCAGGTGGCGCCGCCCACGGAGGTGGAGTCCACCCAGGTGGGGCGCAGTCCCAGGTATTCGGCGACCTCCACCGGGGCCAGCGTCCCGAGTCCCGCGGAGGCGAAGCCGTCCACCACGGACCGGTCGAGACCGGCGTCCGCGAGCGCGCGCCGGGCCGCCTGGGCGCCCAGCGCGTACGGCGTCGCGTCGGCGACCCGGCCGCAGTCGGAGAGTGCCACGCCGGCCACGGCGACGTTCCGGCTCACACGCGTCATGGGAGACCTCCTGCCCCTGGGCATATCGCTTCGGCCCTCCTAATATGACGGTCCGTCAGATCCGGTGGGAAGAGCCGGATCGGGAAGGGCCGCCCATGGACACCCGTCTCACCGCCGAGCAGGACGAGATCCGCCGGTCCCTGCGCGAGCTGCTCCATGTCCGGTGCGGGGCCTTGGAGTTGCGCGCCGCCGTCGGCACCCCGGCCGGGTACGACCCCCTGTTGTGGGCCGAGCTGGCCGAGCGGCTCGGGCTGCCGGGCCTCGCGCTGCCCGAGCGGTACGGCGGGGTCGGCTGCCAGGTCACCGAACTCGCCCTCGCCTGCGAGGAGACGGGCCGCGCCCTCGCCCCCTCCCCGCTGCTCGCCACCTGCGTCCTCGTCGCCCCGCTGGTCCTCGCCCTCGGCACCGAGGCCCAGCGCGCGCGGCTGCTGCCCCGGATCGCCGCGGGCACCCTCACCGCGGCGCTCGCCGTACCGGGCCCCGACCTCGCCACCGCACTGGCCCTGACCGGTGAGAACACCGGGTACACCGCCGGCGGCGGCCGGGCGGGCGGGGTGCAGGCCAGGCACGGCTCGGCCGGGTGGCGGCTGTACGGACAGGTGGACCAGGTCCTCGACGGGCACAGCGCCGGGCTGCTGCTGGTCGCCGCGCACACCGGGGGGTACGCCCGCGCGCGGACGCGGCTGTTCCTGGTCGAGGGGGAGGCCGAAGGGGTCGTACGGACACGGCGGACGGCGCTGGACGCGACGCGGCCGCAGGGGCGGGTGCAGCTGCGGGAGGCGCGGGGGGAGCCGCTTGGGGCGGAGGACGCCGAAGGCGCGGACGTGCGGGCGGCGTTCGCGGCGCTCGGGGACCGGGTCGCCGCCGTCCTCGCGGCGGAGGCCGTGGGGGCGGCGGACCGGGTGCTGGAGCGGACGGTGGAGTACGTCGGTGAGCGCGAGCAGTTCGGGCGGCCCGTGGGGTCCTTCCAGGCGGTCAAGCACCGGCTGGCGGAGGTCTATGTGGGGGTGCAGGCGGCACGGTCGGCCGCGTACTACGCCGCCTGGGTGACGGCGGGGGGAGCGGGCGAGGGGTTCGGGGGACCGGCGCTCGCCCAGGCGCTGGAGGCGCTGCGGACGGCGGCGGCCGAGGGAATCCAGTTGCACGGGGGGATCGGGTTCACCTGGGAGCACGACGCGCATCTGTACTTCAAGCGGGCGGCCGGGGACGAGCTGCTGTTCGGGCCGGGGCATCGCTTGCGGGGGCGGGCGGCGGAGCGGGCGGGGCTGTTCGGGGCGGCGGGGTTGTCCGGGCGGCGGGGGAGGTGCGGGCGTGAGGGGCGCTGGAGGTACCGGGCGCGGGGCGGGGCCCGGAGCGGGGACGCGGGTCCCGGTCGGGGTGCGGGTGGTGCGGAAGGTGTCGGCCAGCCGGGGGTTCGCCCGGGTCGCCCCGTACGTGATCCCGGCGCTGGACCGGGGCGTGCACCGGCTCACCCGGGGGCGCAGGCTGCTCAGCACGGCGATGCTGCCCGGGGTGGTCCTCACCTCCACGGGCGCCCGCAGCGGGCTGCCGCGCAGGACCCCGCTGGCGTGCATGCCGGAAGGGGGGAACGCGGGCGGGCGGAGCTGGATCCTGGTCGGGTCCAACTTCGGGCGGCCCGGGCATCCCGCCTGGACCCACAATCTGCTCGCCCGCCCGCGGGCCTCGGTCAGCTGGCGGGGCACGGACGTGACCGTCACCGCGGTGCTGCTGGAGGGGGAGGAGCGGGCGGCGGTGTGGGCGGCGGCCCTGGCGTTCTGGCCGCCGTACGCCGCGTACCAGAAGCGGATCAGCCGGGAGATCAGGCTCTTCCGGCTGACCGAGCGACCGCCCGGTGAGCGCCCGCCCGGCCACTGAGCGCCCGCCCGGCCGCTGGGTATCCCTCCGGCCGTTGAGCGCCCGCCCGGCCGCTGGGCATCCCTCCGGCCGTTGAGCGCCCGCCCGGCCGCTGGGCATCCCTCCGGCCGTTGAGCGCCCGCCCGGCCGCCGGGTATCCCTCCGGTCGCCGAGTGCCCCTCCGTCACCGGAGCGTTCCCCCGGCTAGAGCGTCGCCAGCCGCTCCACCAGCAGGAACGCGCCGATGCCGAGCATGGCCGCGCCCGAGGTGCGGGTCACCGCGCGGGCCGCGGCCGGGCGGGCGGCGAGCAGGGCGCGGGCGAGGACGCCGACGGTGAGGTAGACGGCCGCGCAGCACGCCATGTGCAGCAGGCCGAGCGCCGCGGTCTGCGCGGGGACGGGCAGATGGGCGCCGCGCAGGGTGAGGAACTGGGGGAGCACGGAGAGGTAGAGCAGCAGGCCCTTGGGATTCAGGCCGCTGATCGTGGCCCCGCGCAGGAAGGGACGCCCCTCGGCGGTGCCGGCCGTGCCCGCCCGCGGGGCGGCCGGGCGGCGCAGGACGCCCCAGCCCAGCCACAGCAGATAGCCGGCGCCCACCACGGTCAGCGCCGTCAGCAGCCGGGGCGAGCCCGCGACCAGGACCGCGAGGCCGGCCGTCGCCAGGGCCGTGTGCAGGGCGTATCCGCAGACCAGGCCCGCCACCGCGCGCGGGACCCGGGCACCGCGCAGGGCGGTTGCGATGACGTACGCCCAGTCGGCGCCCGGCACGCACACCAGCAGCAGGTCCACGACGAGGAAGGAGAAGAGCAGTCCCGAGTCCATGAAGGGGACATTAGGCGCGATCGGCCCGAAAGTGTTCCCGAAGTTTGCCCATGATCCGTAACTCTGCGCAAAGATCTGCTCCATGGACGACGTGGACCGGAAAATCCTTGCCGAGCTTCAGCAGGACGGGCGGCTGACCGTGACCGAGCTGGCCGCGCGGGTGCGGCTCAGCGTCTCGCCCTGCCACCGCCGGCTGCGTGAGCTGGAGCGTTCCGGCGCGATCCAGGGTTACCGGGCGGTGGTGGACGCGACCGCGCTCGGGCTGAACTTCGAGGCGCTGGTCTTCGTGTCCATGCGGCAGGAGGACCGGGACACGGTGGCCGAGTTCGAGCGGGCGGTCGGCGAGCTGGACCATGTGCTGGACGCGCAGCGGCTGTTCGGGGAGCCGGACTACCTGCTGCGGGTGGCCACGGCCGACCTCGCGGCCTTCCAGCGGCTGTACGACGAGCGGCTCGCGACGCTGCCGGGGGTGCAGCGGCTGACGTCGACCCTGGTGATGAAGCACGTCGTACGGGACCGGCCGCTCCCGGCGTGAGCGGCGTGCCGCCCCTCGGCCCCCTCACCGCCCCGGACAGCACGGCAGGCGGCGGCTCACGTCGGTGAACCACCGCCTGCAAGACAGGACTTGGCTGTTAACGGGACGCACTCATCCCTATCGGTGCTATTTGGACGGCTTGCGCCCCGTGACGCCCAGGTGGATCAACAGGGCCAGATTGGGCTTGAGTTCGGCCTGCTTGACGCCCCAGGAGGAGAAGCCCTTCTGATGAGCGGCGACCGCGGCCAGCATGGCGACGAGCGAGCCGGCCACCGCGGCGGGGTTCACGTCCTTGTCCACGCGGCCCTTGGACTGGAGTTCGGCGATCGAGTCGGCGAGCGAGTTGTTCACCGAGTTCAGGATCTTCATACGGATCTTGTAGAACCGTTTGTCCCCTTCGGCGGCGCCGAGGTCGACCACGCGCAGGATCGCGTCGTGCCTCTTCCAGAAGTCCAGGAAGCCGTCCACGAGTTCCTGCGAGGTCTGCCAGCCGGACTTGCCGGCCCAGGAGCGGCCCGCGACCAGCTCGGTCAATCCGGCGCCCTCGGCGGCCATTTGGTCGGCGATCTCCAGGACGGCACCCTCGACGTCCGGGAAGTACTGGTAGAAGGTCGCGGGCGAAGTGCCCGCCTTCCGGGCGACATCGATGACCTTGACGTCCCGGTACGGGGAGGAGCTGAGCATCTCGCTGAGGCAGTCGAGCAGCTTCTGCCGGGTCGCCTGCCCACGCCTACCGGCCACGCGGCCGTCGACGGTACGCACTTGTCCTGTCATGCCGTCAGCTTACCGAGGGGTGATGGGAGCGCGATTCGGCCGACTGCAAATGGGGTGCGGGGGTCCATCGAGCCTGGTGTGCCTGGTCTGCGCGCTGCGCTACACCCGGTTACTTTGACGACATGGCCGAAAACAGGGCATCCACGAACGAAGAGCCACACGAGGGTGGCAAACCGGCCTCGGCCCCGCGATCAGCCCCCGCCGAGACCCCCGCCGAGACCCCAGCCGAGACCCCCACCGAGGCTTCCGCCAAGGTTCCTGCCGAAGCCCCTGCCGAGGCCCCCGCCGACGTGCCGGGCCCCTACCCCGAGGGCACCCCCTGCTGGCTCGACGCCCAGCTGCCCGACGTCGAGGGCGGCAAGCGGTTCTACGGGGACCTCTTCGGCTGGAGCTTTCGGGAGGGGGAGGCCGGGTCGGTGTGGGCCGGGCTGGACGGCCGGCCGGTGGCCCAGCTGGGGCGGAAGGCGGACGGGCGGATGCCCACCGTCTGGACGGTGTACTTCGCGACGCCGGACATCCAGACGCTCGCCCGGCGGCTCACCGCGGCCGGCGGCCGGCTGGTCGTGCCCCCGTACCCGGTCGCCGAACTCGGCCGGGCCGCCCTCGCCGCCGATCCCGAGGGCGCGGTGTTCGGGCTGTGGCAGGCGCGCCGGCACCCCGGGTTCGGGCGGCGCCACGAGCCCGGCACCTTCGTCTGGGCCGAGCTGTACACCCGCGACACCACCGGCGCGAACACCTTCTACGGCGGCCTGTTCCACCACGCCCTGTTCGCCCCCGGCGCCGACCCCGACTTCGGCCGCGCCGACGTCACCGACGTCTTCCCCGCCGAGATGCCCCCGCACATCCTCGCCCACTTCCGCGTCAGCGCCCTCGACGAGACGCTCGGCACCGTCCAGCGGCTCGGCGGGCGCGTGCAGGTGCCCCCGTTCGAGGCGTCGTACGGACGGGTGGCCGTCGTCACCGACAATCAAGGGGCGTCGTTCGCCCTGCTGGAGCGGTAGGACATCCCGATTTGTCCCCGGGTTCGCAACCGGCCGCCCGGCCAGGAAGAATCGGGGTCCGTGCCGCCATGGCGGTGCGGTGGTGAGACGCTGCACGTGGGTCGCGTAAAAAGGGCCGGCGCGGCCGGTACGGGGAGGTGGCAGGCAAGTGGATCAGCTGACGCAGCACGATCCGCGGCGGATCGGGCCGTTCGAGGTGCTGGGCCGGCTGGGTGCCGGCGGCATGGGGCTGGTCTATCTCGCGCGCTCGGCGTCCGGCCGGCGGGTCGCGATCAAGACGGTGCGCACGGAACTGGCCGAGGACCAGCTCTTCCGCGTCCGCTTCACCCGCGAGGTGGAGGCGGCCCGCGCGGTCTCCGGCTTCTACACGGCCGCCGTGGTCGACGCCGACCCGCGCGCCGCCGTGCCGTGGCTGGCCACCGCCTATGTGCCCGCGCCCTCGCTCGAGGAGATAGTGAACGAGTGCGGGCCGCTGCCGGCGCAGGCCGTGCGCTGGCTCGCCGCGGGTGTCGCCGAGGCCCTCCAGTCCATCCACGGCGCGGGCCTGGTCCACCGCGACCTCAAGCCGTCCAACGTGCTCGTGGTCGAGGACGGCCCCCGGGTGATCGACTTCGGCATCGCGTCCGGCGTCTCGAACACCCGTTTGACGATGACGAACGTCGCCGTCGGCACCCCCGCCTACATGTCCCCGGAGCAGGCCAAGGACTCCCGCAGCGTCACCGGCGCCAGCGATGTCTTCTCGCTCGGCTCCATGCTGGTCTTCGCGGCCACCGGGCACCCGCCCTTCCACGGCGCCAACCCGGTCGAGACCGTGTTCATGCTGCTGCGCGAGGGCCCCGACCTCACCGGCCTGCCGGACGAGCTGCGCCCGCTCATCGAGGTCTGCATGCAGATGGAGGCCCCCGGCCGTCCGTCGCCCGCCGATCTCCAGGCCCAGCTCGCGCCGCATCTCTTCGGCTCCGGCTCCGACGACAGCGGCACCGCCTCCGCCTGGCTGCCCGAGAAGGCCGTGGCCCTGATCGAGTCCCGCCGCGGCGGCCGCCCGGCCCCCAAGCCGGCCCCGGCGACGACCGGCCACGGCCCGCGCCCGACCGGCCCCGGGCCGCGCCCCACGGCGGGTCCGGTCATCCCGCCGCCGCCCGGGTACGACCCGCCCCGCCCGTCGGCCTCCTTCGCGGCCCCGGCCGCCGCCCCCGACACCGGCCCGGTCCGGCTCGCCGGCGCCCCGGTCCCGATCGGCCCGGGACCGCGGGTCGCGGACGCCCGCGCCGCCGCCGTCAAGGCGCCCCCGCCGGAGGCCGGACTGGTCGCCAACTGGTCCCGCCCGCGCCCCGGAGTGGCCGGCGCCGACCCCGCCGTACCCGCGGCCCCGCCCGGTCCCCCGGAGCAGACGGGCGGCTGGCGCCCCTGGCGCTTCCGCATGTCGAACGACGTCTGGGGCACCCCCTCCGTCGACGGCGACCTCGTCTACGTCACCTCCTTCGAGGTGCACGCCCTCGATGTGGGCACCGGCCGGCGCCGCTTCAAGACGCGGGACGTGGCCTGGTCCATGGCGGTCGCGGACGGCCGGGTGCACGCCTCCGACGGCCCCACCCTGTTCGCCCTGGACGCCCGCGAGGGCACCGATCTGTGGCGGCTGTCCACGGACGCCTGGGTGTACTCCCTCCAGGCCGACCGCGGCACCGTCGTCACCGGCACCCGGGGCGGCGGCGTCCAGGCGTGGGAGGCGTCGAGCGGGCAGCGGCTGTGGGAGATCAGCGGCTGCCAGACCGACTTCGAGACCCCGGAGGCGGGCCCGCACGTCCACGACGGCACGGTCTACGTCTGGCAGGACGCCCGGCTGCGCGCGCTGGACGCCCGCACCGGCGACGAGCGCTGGGCGTACCCGATCGGCGACGCGGCCTCCTGCGGCGGGGTCCCGGTCCGGATCACCCCGGCCCCCGACGGCTATGTGTACATCTGTGCCGGCAGCCGCGTCCTCGCCGTCGAGGCGGTCAGCGGGATGGTGCGCTGGCACTTCGAGGCGCCCGCGGTCTTCCTCGGGCCGCCCGCCTTCGCGCCGGGACCCGCCGTCACCGGCGGCGGTGTCTACCTCGCCGACTACCTCGGCACGGTCTACGCCCTCGACGCCACCGACGGCCGCGACCGCTGGCGCATCGCCACCGAGGCCCGCTCCTCCGTCGAGCCGGTCCTGGTGGCCGGCGGGCACGTCCATGTGGGCAGCGGCAAGGGCCTGTACACCCTGGACGCGGTCACCGGCACCCCCAAGTGGCGCTTCCAGGCGGGCGGGGACGTGGTGGGCGCCCCGGCGGTCGCGGAGGGCCGTATCCACTTCGGCTCCACCGACCATCTGCTCTACACCCTCAAGGCCGACGACGGCCGGCTGCGCTGGAAGCTGGCCACCGGCGGCGAGATCACCGGCTCGCCGGTGGTCAGGGACGGGGTGGTGTACGCGTGCAGCAAGGACCGCTGTGTGTACGCGCTGGACGCGGAGAAGGGCACGGGGACGGCGCGCACGGCCTGACGCGCGTGACGTGACGGCCGTCGTACCGGTGCAAAGGCTCCGGACGGCGGCCGTCCCGGGCCCGACGCCACCCGGCGGTCCGGCACCCCGCCACGCGGTGCGGGCCGCGCTCACCGCACCCGGAACCCCCGCCGCCGCGCCGCGAACAGCTCCGCCTGCCGGGCGGACGGGAGGTTGCCGAGGGCGATGAGGTGCGGGGCCTGGGCGAACGCCTGCGCGCGGGTGGCCTCGCGCGCCGCCCACAGGGCCCGCACGGTCCCCTGCACCGCCGCCGGCGGATACCCCGCGATCACCTCCGCACAACGCACCGCCCCGGCCAACGCCTCTCCCTCGCAAGTGAGTTCGGAGACGAGCCCGATCGCGTGGGCCCGCTCGGCGGAGATCCGCTCGGCCGTCCCCATCAGCATCATCCGGGCCGCCTCCCCGTACGGCATCCGCTCGGTCATGAGCACGGACTCGTACGCGCTGACCATGCCGTACGTCGTGTGCGGGTCGAAGAACTGCGCCGTGCGGTCCGCGACCACGAACTCGCACTCGCCCAGCAGGTAGAAGGCCCCGCCGCAGGCCATCCCGCGCACCGCCGCGACGACCGGCTTCCACAGCCCGTTCGCCTTCGGCCCGACGTCCAGCAGCGGATCGTCCTGCGCGTACGGCGAGGACGGCTGCGGTACGACGGTGTCCCGGTCGATCCCCGTGCAGAACGCCCGCTCCCCGGCCCCGGTGAGCACGACGGCCCGCACGGTGTCGTCGAAGCTCAACCGGCGCCAGATCCGCCGCAGTTCACCGGCCATCTCCGCGTCGACGGCGTTGAGCCGCCCGGGCCGGTCCAGGGTGACGACGGCGACCCCGGTGCCCTCGCCGGCCGCCAGGCGCACGGTGTTCACGCGAGCACCCACTGCGGCAGCCCCTCGTGGAAGACCGCCCGCACCCGGGCGCCGATCCGGATACGCCCCGGGTCGAGGGAGCCGAGCGGCGCGCCCGCCTCGGTGACCAGATTGCCGACCAGCCGTATCCGCGGCGCCTCCGCCAGCTCCACCACGACCACGTTGTACGGCGCCTGTTCCGCGTAGCCGGGCAGCAGCGGCGGGTGCGGGACGACGTACGACCACACGCGCCCGCGCCCCGACATCAGCCGCCACCCGCTCGCGAACGACCGGCAGTGCGGGCAGCAGGGCCGGGGCGGGAAGCGGGGCTCGCCGCACTCGGCGCAGGTCTGCACGCGCAGTTCGCCGCGGGCCGCGTACTCCCAGAAGGGCGCGCCGTCGGCGTCGGTGACCGGCTTCAGCGTCATGGGCTCAACTCCTCAGCAGCAGTGCGGAGGTGGGCACGCTCTCGCCCGCGGTGACCAGGCAGGTGGCGGCGCCGGGGACCTGCGCGGTGCTGGTGCCGCGCAGTTGCCTCACCCCTTCGGTGACGAGGTTGAAGCCATGCACATAGCCCTCGGAGAGCCCGCCGCCCCCGGTGTTGAGGGGCAGCCGCCCGCCGATCTCCAGGGCGCCCTGCTCGGTGAAGGCGCCGCCCTCGCCGCGCCCGCAGAAGCCGTAGCCCTCCAGGGAGAGCGGGACGAGGACGCTGAAGCCGTCGTAGATCTGGGCCACGTCCACGTCGTCGGGGGTGAGGTCGGCGTGCTTCCACAGCTGCCGGGCGGTGGTCCAGGCGGGGCCGGTGAGCGGGTCGTCGTTCCAGTAGTTGACCATGCCGTGGTGCTGGGCGGGCAGGCCCTGGGCGGCGGCGTGGACGTACACGGGTCTGCGGCGGCAGTCCCGGGCGCGCTCGCGGCCGACCACGACACAGGCCGCTGCCCCGTCCGTCTCCAGGCAGTTGTCGAAGAGGCAGAGGGGCTCGCTGATCCAGCGGGAGGTCATGTACATCTCGCGGGTGAGCGGGCGGTCGTACATCACGGCGGCCGGGTTCTGGTTGGCCCGGTTGCGGCAGGCGAGGGCGACGTTGAAGAGGTGGTCGCGGGTGGCGCCGTACTCGTGCATGTACCGGCGCGCCAGCATGGCCGTCTCGTCCGCGGGCCGCAGCAGTCCGAAGGGCCGGGTCCACTGGGCGGGGGTGGGTAGTTGGCCGGTGGTGCCGGTCCACGGCCGGGGTCCGCTGCCGCGCTTGCGGGAGCGCCAGGCGACGCCCACGGTGGCCTGCCCGGCGGCGACGGCGGTGGCGAGGTGCGCGACGGTGGCGCACGAACCCCCGCCGCCGTAACCGACCTTGCCGAAGTAGGTGAGGTCACCGAACCCCACCGCCTTCGCCAGTTCCACCTCGTCCGTCTCCTCCATCGTGTAGGAGGCCACGGCGTCGACCTCGCCGGGCGTGATCCCGGCGTCGTCCAGCGCGGCGAGCACGGCCCGGCAGGCGAGCGTCTTCTCGTCCTCCGGGAGGTGCCGTGCGAACGCGGTCTGCCCGATCCCGACGATGGCCGTGGCGTCCTTGAGTCCCGTCCCGCCCATGGCTGCGGCCCCCTTCCCCTGGCTGACAGTCCGTCAGATTACAGCTAATCTGATGCCTCGTCAGCTACGGCGGCTCGCCGGCTGCCGGGACCGCGCGGTCGGGAGGCCGATCATGGGCGAGTGGCACACCATCGGGGCCCTGGTGCGGTGGTCGGCCGCGCGGCACGCGGACCGCGAGGCGGTGGTGGAGGGCCGTACCCGGATCACCTACGCCGCGCTGGGCGCCCGGATCGAACGCGCGGCCGCCGCCTGTCTGGCGAGCGGGGTGGCGGCGGGCGACCGGGTGGCCGTGTGGGCCCCCAACTCCCTCGACTGGATCGTCGCGGCGCTGGGCGCGGTGTCGGCGGGCGGGGTCCTGGTGCCGCTGAACACCCGCTTCAAGGGCGGCGAGGCGGTGGACGTGCTGCGCCGGAGCGGGGCGCGGCTGCTGTTCGTGACGGGGCCCTTCCTGGGCACCTCGTACGTGGCGGCGCTGCGCCGCGCGGCGGGTTCCGGCGCCGGGCCGGGTCCGTTGCCGGGGGTGCCGGCGCTGCGGGAGGTGGTGGTGCTGTCGGGGGAGGCGCCGCCGGAGTTCAGGACGTGGCGGGAGTTCCTGGAGGCGGGGGAGGGCGTCGGGGCGGCCGAAGTCGCCCGCCGGGCCTCCTCCTTGGCCGGGGACTCGGTGTCGGACATCGTCTTCACCTCGGGTACGACGGGCCGTCCCAGGGGTGTGGTGATCACGCACGGCCAGACGCTGCGGGCGTACGAGACCTGGGCGGATCTCGCGGGGCTGCGGCCGGCGGACCGCTATCTGATCGTCAACCCCTTCTTCCACACGTTCGGTTACAAGGCCGGGGTGCTCGCGTGCCTGATGCGCGGGGCGACGATGATCCCGCAGCCGGTGTTCGACGTGGACACCACGCTGGCCCACATGGCGGCGGAACGCGTCTCCGTCCTCCCCGGCCCGCCGACCCTGCACCAGTCCCTCCTGGACCACCCCGCCCTCGCCGCCCACGACCTCGGTGCCCTGCGGCTGGTGGTGACCGGCGCGGCGATGATCCCGCTGAGCCTGGTGGAACGCCTGCGCGCGGAACTGGGCGTCGAGACGGTCCTCACCGCGTACGGCCTCTCGGAGGCGAGCGGGATGGTCACGATGTGCCGGCGCGGCGACGACCCGTCGGTGATCGCGGCGACGTCGGGGCGGGCGATCCCGGGGGTGGAGGTGCGGGTGGTGTCACCGGCGGGCGCGCCCCTGCCGGCCGGATCGCCGGGCGAGATCTGGGTCCGCGGCTTCAACGTCATGCGCGGCTACGACGCGGACGGGCCGGCCACGGCGGAGGCCGTCACCCCGGAGGGCTGGCTGCGCACGGGCGACGTCGGCGTGCTGGACGGGGCGGGCAACCTGCGGGTGACGGACCGCCTGAAGGACATGTTCACCGTCGGCGGCTTCAACGCCTACCCCGCCGAGATAGAGCGCCTGCTCTGTGCCCACCCCGAGGTCGCCGACGCCGCCGTGGTGGGCGTCCCCCACCCCCGCCTCGGCGAGGTCGCCAAGGCGTACATCGTCCGCCGCCCGGCCTCCCGCCTCACCGCCACCGCCCTGATCACCTGGTCCCGCCTCGAGATGGCGAACTACAAGGTCCCGCGAGAGGTCCGGTTCGTCCGGGAACTGCCGAGGAACGCGAGCGGAAAGGTGGTGAAGGGGGTGCTGCGGGGGCGTGCCCCCGACGATCCGTCCGGGCGATGACCCGACGCCCGTCCCCCGCGCCGGACCATGCGCCGGACCCCGGCGCCCCCGGACACACGTCGGCCGCGGCGGCTCCCCCTCCGCGCCGCCGCGGCCGTTCCCCCGTGCGTTGCCGTCCTGGCCGTTCCCCGTCGTCAGGCGGTCAGGCGGTCAGGCGGGCTCGGAAGTGATGTGCACGTTGTCCGGGCTGAAGGTGCCGTTGTCCTGGGCGTCCGTGATGTGGACGTTGCCCGCCGGGGACATCTTGGCGGCGTCCTTCGTGTCCGTGATGTGGACGTTGCCGGCCGGCGACATCGTCGCGGCGTCCTTGGCGTCCGTGATGTGGACGTTGGCCGGCTCGACCGTCTTCGGGTCCTTCTTGGCGTCGCTCATGGTGCTTCCTCCCCAGTGGTGCTGGACTCGATTCGTGAGGCCCGCCCGGCCATTCCCCCGATGAACGGCCGGACGAGCTCACTGATCGCCCCACCTTAGATCGGTGGTCCGGGCGACCTCACCGGCGGTCCGTCTGCCCCCCGACACGACGGATCGACAAACAAAAGAATGCCGTGCCGCGATAAACGAACGATGAACGCCCCGGGCCGCGCGGCCCGGCGGCCCCGCCTCAGGCCACCGCCGCGCCCTCCAGCAGCGTCCGGACCGAGTCGGCCTCCGGGGAACCGAGCGACTCGTAGATGGACAGCGCCTCCTGCCAGCACACCCGCGCCCGCCCCGACTGCCCTATGCCGTCCAGCGCCCGGCCGAGCACGGTGAGCACATTGCCGCGCCGCCACTCGCCGCCGATCCCGCGCAGCACCGTGAGCGCGGCCTCCGCGTTCGCCGACGCCTGGGCGGGCCGCTCGGCCGTGAGATCGAGCTCGGCGAGCCGGAACAGTGTCATGCCCTCCCACAGCCGCTGACGGCTCTCCCGGAAGACCCGCAGCGCCTCCCGCAGCCGTTCGGCGGCCTCCTGATGGCGGCCGTTCTGGGTCAGGGCCATGCCGAGCGCGTAGCGGCCGTTGGCGTTCTTCACCGCGTGCCCCAGGGTCTCGTACATGTCGACGCCCTGCTGCGCCAGTTCCACCGCGCTGTGCGGCCGGCCGGTCACCACATGGATGCGGGAGAGGTTGCACAGCACGCTCGCCTCCCCGGCCCGGTCCGCGCAGTCCCGGAAGTCCGCGAGCGCCTGCTTGAGGTGCTCCTCGGCGTCCTCGTACCGGCGCTGGTAGAAGGCCATGGCGCCCCGGATGTTGGCCGCCCAGCAGCGGGCCAGCGGATCGCTGCACGAGGCCCCGAGCCGCAGCGACTCCTGCGCCGACTCGTCGGCCTCCGTGAACCGGCCCGACAACTGGTGGGCGTTGGCCAGCACGACCGACGCCCGCACCTGCGCGGGACCGTCCCCGCTGGAGCGGGCCGCGTCCAGCAGGGCGAGCGCGGCGGCGTCGTACTCCCGGGAGTTGGCACCGGACTCGGTCAGGTCGACGGCGGTCCACAGCAGGTCGATGGCGCGCGGCAGCGTGCCCGCGCCCGCGAACTGGCGCACGCACGCGAGCAGCGAGACCGCCTCCGCGTACAGCCAGTCCTGCGCCTGGTGCCGGTCCTCGAAGCGGAGTCCGGGGTAGACGGTCGGCCGCAGATGGTCCACCACCCGGTCCCCGGGCCGCTCCATGGCGTACACCTGCGCCGCCGTCGCCAGATAGAAGTCCAGCAGCCGCGACATGGCCGACCCCCGCTCGCTCGGCGGCTGCTCGTCGCGTTCCGCGCAGGCGCGGGCGTAGAGGCGGACCAGGTCGTGGAAGCGGTAGCGGCCGGGGGCGGCGGACTCCAGGAGGGAGGTGTCGACGAGGGATTCGAGGAGGTCCTCCGCGGCCTCCAGGGGGAGATCGAGGACCGCGGCCGCGGCGGCCACGGAGATGTCCGGGCCGTCGGCGAGGCCGAGGAGGCGGAAGGCACGGGCCTGGGCGCGGTCGAGCTGGCCGTAGCCGAGCTCGAAGGTCGCCTTCACCGCGAGGTCCCCGGCCTGGAGTTCGTCCAGGCGGCGCCGCTCGTCGGCGAGCTTCGCGGCGAGCACCGAGACCGTCCAGGTGCGCCGCGCCGCGAGGCGGGACGCGGCGATGCGGATGGCGAGCGGCAGGAAGCCGCACGCGGCGACGACATCGAGCGCGGCGTCCCGCTCGGGGGTCACCCGGTCCGCGCCGACGATCCGGGTGAACAGCGCGAGCGCCTCGTCGGGGGACATCACGTCGAGGTCCACCAGATGCGCCCCGGCCAGCCCCACCATCCGCACCCGGGACGTGACCAGCGCCGCGCACCCCTCGGTGCCCGGCAGCAGCGGCCGGACCTGCGCCGCGTCCTTCGCGTTGTCGAGCAGGACGAGGACCCGGCGGCCGTCGAGGACGGAGCGGTACAGCGCCGCCCGCTCCTCCAGGGAGTCCGGGATCGCCGAGTCCGCGGTGCCGAGGGCGCGCAGGAAGGAGCCGAGGACGGTCTCCGGTTCGGCGGGGCGGGGTCCCGCGCCCTGGAGGTCGACGTAGAGCTGCCCGTCCGGGAAGGAGGTCCGGGCCCGGTGCGCCACATGCACCGCGAGGGTCGTCTTGCCGACGCCCCCGATCCCCGCCATCGCGGAGACCGCCATCACGCTGCCCTCGGTCTCCACGGCCGACGCCAGCACCGCGCTGAGCTCGTCCACGAAGGCGGAGCGGCCGGTGAAGTCCGGTACGGACGCGGGCAGCTGGGCCGGGCGCACCGGCGCCGCGGGCGGCTCCGCGACCGGCGCGGAGGGCTCCGCGAGGGCCGGGTCGGCCCGCAGGATGCGCTGCTGGAGCTCGCGCAGCCCGGAGCGCGGGTCGACGCCCAGTTCCTCGGCGAGCAGCCGGCGGGTGTCCGCGTACACGGCCAGCGCCTCCGCCTGCCGTCCGCTGCGGTACAGCGCCAGCATCAGCAGCTCGCGCAGCCGCTCCCGCAGGGGGTGCGCGGCGGTGAGCGCCGTCAGCTCGGACACCGCCTCCGCGTGGCAGCCCTGCTCCAGGTCCATGTCCAGACGGGACTCCAGCAGGCCGAGCCGCCACTCCTCCAGGCGCACCCGCTGCGTCTCCGCGTAGGGTCCGGGCACCCCGGCCAGGGGCTCGCCGTCCCACAGGTCCAGCGCCTCGTTGAGCAGCGCGCGGGCCCGGGTCAGATCCCCGGTGCCGCGCGCCTTCTCCGCCTCCGCGCCGAGGTCCTGCGCCTGTACGAGGTCCAGCGCGCCCTCCCCGAGCCCGCGCACCGCGTACCCGCCGGACTCGCTCACCAGCACACCGAAGTCCAGGACCTTGCGCAGCCGGGACGCGTACGTGCGCACGGCCGCCAGCGCCTGCGACGGCGGTTCGGGCCCCCACAGCGCGTCGATCAGCTCCGCCGCCGTGGCCGTACGGCCCTCGCGCAGCAGCAGGGCGGCCAGCAGGGCCCGCTGCTGGGGGGAGCCCGTGTTCAGGACTTCCTCGCCGCGCCAGGCCCGCACCGGACCGAGCACGCCGAACCGCAGCGCCTCCGGTTCCGCGTTTCTCGCGGAGCCGGGACGCCGCTGCTCAGGCACTCGCGGCCGACCGTCCATGCGTTCGCCCCCTAGGCATCACAGACAACCCCGTCAGTTTGCCTTGTTCCGGGTGGTTGCGTCAGCCGTGCGAGACGCCGATCACAGACCGCCGGGCGGCAGTCCACAAACCCCACACACGCTCTTCGCACACACAGGGGCCCTCCTATGAGCTGACGGTCCGTCAGATCAGCGCTACCGTGGGCGTCATGGACACCCACGCGAGCACGTTTCCGCTGATCATCTCCGTGGACGACCACACCGTGGAGCCCGCGGGCGTCTGGCGGGACCGGCTGCCGGCGCGCCACCGGGACGCGGCCCCCCGTATCGTGCGCGCCCCGCTCAAGGAGATGACCTTCCTCGGCGGCCGCTTCCGGCCGGTCATGGGCGAGCCCGGCGACGAGGGGCCGCTCGGCGACTGGTGGGTCTACGAGGACCTGCGCCGCCCCCTCACCCGTCTCGACACCGCCGTCGGGGTGGACCGCGACGAGGTCAGGCTGGAGGTCATCACCTACGAGCAGATGCGCCCGGGCTCGTACGACGTCCCCGCGCGCCTCGCCGACATGGACGTCAACCACGTCCAGTCCGCGCTGTGTTTCCCCACCTTCCCCCGCTTCTGCGGCCAGACCTTCACCGAGGCCCGCGACCGCGAACTCGCCCTGCTCTGCGTGCGCGCCTACAACGACTGGATGGTGGAGGAGTGGTGCGGGCCCGCCGCGCGCGGCCGGCTGATACCGCTCACGCTCATCCCCCTGTGGGACCCGGAGCTGGCCGCCGCCGAGGTGCGGCGCAACGCGGCGCGCGGGGTGCGGGCCGTCGCCTTCTCCGAGATCCCCCCGCACCTCGGCCTGCCCTCCGTGCACACCGACGCCTGGGACCCCTTCCTCGCCGCCTGCGACGAGACCGGCACGGTCGTGGCCATGCACATCGGTTCCAGCAGCCGGATGCCGTCCACCTCCGCCGACGCCCCGCCCGCCGTCGGCTCCGTCATCACCTTCGCCAACTGCTGCTTCTCCATGGTGGACTGGCTGATGAGCGGCAAGTTCGAGCGCTTCCCGAATCTGAGGGTGATGTACGCCGAGGGCCAGATCGGCTGGATTCCGTACATCCTGGAGCGCGCCGACGTGGTGTGGGAGGAGAACCGCGGCTGGGGCGGGGTCGCCGACAAGGTCACCCGGCCGCCGTCCGAGCTGTTCGCCGGGCATGTGTACGGCTGCTTCTTCGACGACGCCTTCGGGCTGCGCAACCTGGAGTCCATCGGCCTCGGCAACGTCCTGTACGAGACCGACTACCCGCACTCCGACTCCACCTGGCCCAAGTCCCGCGAGGTCGGCGAGGCCCAGATGGGGCACCTCCCGGCAAAGGTGGTGGAACGGATCGTGCGGGGCAACGCGATCGAGCTGCTGGAGCTGACCCCGGACGGCCTGTGGCAGGGGCCCGCGTGAGCCTCGCCTACGGCATCCAGCTGCCGGTGCAGTCGCAGAGCACCCTGTACGCGGAGGCGTGGGAGGCCGGGGCCGGGCCCGCCGATCTGGTGGCGGTCGCCCGGGCCGCCGACCGCGCCGGCTTCGCCTACCTGGCCTGCTGCGACCATGTGGCCGTCCCGCGCCGCCTCGCCCCGGCCATGGGCACGGTCTGGTACGACCCCGTCGCCACCCTCGCCCACCTCGCCGCCGTCACCGAACGCGTCCGGCTGCTCAGCCATGTCGCCGTGGTGGGCCTGCGCCACCCCCTGCTCACCGCCAAGCAGTACGCCACCCTCGACCACCTCAGCGGCGGCCGGCTGATCCTCGGGGTGGGCGCCGGGCACGTGCGGGAGGAATTCGACGCCGTGGGCGCGGAGTTCGAGCGGCGCGGGGCGGTCCTGGACGAGACGATCGACGCGCTGCGGGCCGCGCTCGGACCCGAGGAGTACCCCGAACACCACGGCAAACGCTACGACTTCGCCGATCTCGGCCAGCGCCCCCGCCCGGCCCAGCGCCGGGTGCCCCTCTGGGTCGGCGGCTCGTCCCCCGCCGCCGTACGCCGGGCCGCGCTGAAGGCGGACGGCTGGCTGCCGCAGGGGGACCCGCGCGGCCGGCTGCCCGGACAGCTCGACCGCATCCGCCGGCTGCGCGAGGAGGCCGGACTGGACGGTGGCTTCACCATCGGCGCGATCACCGAGGCGCTGTACGTGGGCGAGCCCGGCTGGGACGTCGGCCCGCGCACCCTCACCGGGGCGCCCGAGGAGATCGCCGGGTCGCTGCGGGCGTACCCGGCGCTGGGCGTGGACCAGATCCAGGTGCGGTTCCGCGGCCGGAGCCGCGCCGAACTCATCGACCAGATCGGCGCGTTCGGGGACACCGTCGCGCCGCTGCTCACCGGCTGACGAGGAGCGTCATGGGCAAACTGGACGGGCGGGTCGTCGTCGTCACCGGCGCGGCGCGCGGGCAGGGCGAGCAGGAGGCGCGGCTCTTCCGGGCCGAGGGCGCGCGGGTGGTCGTCGCGGATGTGCTGGACGGCCAGGGGGAGGCGCTGGCCGAGGAGATCGGGGCGCGCTACGTCCACCTGGACGTCGGCTCCGAGGACGGCTGGCGGGCGGCCGTCGCGGCGGCCAAGGAGGCGTACGGGAGGATCGACGGGCTGGTCAACAACGCGGGCATCCTGCGTTTCAACGCCCTCGTGGACACCCCGCTGGACGAGTTCATGCAGGTGGTCCAGGTCAACCAGGTGGGCTGCTTCCTGGGCATCAAGACGGTGGCGCCGGAGCTGGCGGAGGGCGGCACCATCGTCAACACCGCGTCCTACACGGCGCTGACCGGCATGGCGGCCGTGGGCACGTACGCCGCGACCAAGCACGCCATCCTGGGGCTGACCCGGGTGGCCGCGCTGGAGCTGGCCGGCCGGCGGATACGGGTCAACGCCATCTGCCCGGGCGCCATCGACACCCCCATGTCCAACCCGGCCCGCCTGGACCCGGACGCCGACCCGGAGGAGCTGAACCGGGCGCTGGACGAGCTGTACCGCAAGCTGGTGCCGCTCGGCCGGGTGGGCCGGCCCGAGGAGGTGGCCCGCCTCGCGCTCTTCCTCACCTCGGACGACTCCTCGTACATCACCGGACAGCCCTTCGTGATCGACGGGGGCTGGCTGGCGGGCGTCGGCCTCGCCTGACCGACCTGCCCGATGAGCCGTCGTCTATTGACGGCCGCGATGGCCGGTGCGACAGTCGGCCTCGATCTGACGGAGCGTCAGATCGCACATCACCTCACCCCTGGGACGGTGAACCGCCGTGGAATTCGGGCTCTTTGTACAGGGATACGTCGGCAAGCGCGCCGAGACCGACCCGCTCGCCGAGCACAAGGCGCTGATGGAGGAGACCGAGTACGTCATCCAGGCGGACCGGTCCGGCTTCAAGTACGCGTGGGCCTCCGAGCACCACTTCCTGGAGGAGTACTCCCACCTCTCCGCCAATGACGTGTTCCTGGGCTACCTGGCGCACGCCACCGACCGCATCCACCTCGGCTCCGGGATCTTCAACCCGCTCGCGCCGGTCAACCACCCGGTGAAGGTCGCCGAGAAGGTCGCCATGCTCGACCATCTCACCGAGGGGCGCTTCGAGTTCGGTAGCGGGCGGGGCGCCGGCAGCCACGAGATCCTCGGCTTCCTGCCCGGCATCACCGACATGAACCACACCAAGGAGATCTGGGAGGAGACGATCGCCGAGTTCCCGAAGATGTGGCTCCAGGACGAGTACGAGGGCTTCCAGGGCAAGCACTGGCAGCTCCCGCCGCGCAAGATCCTGCCGAAGCCGTACGGGACGTCGCACCCGGCGATGTGGTACGCGGCCGGGTCCCCGGCGTCGTACGCCATGGCCGCGAAGAAGGGCCTCGGCGTGCTCGGCTTCAGCATCCAGAAGGTCGCCGACATGGAGTGGGTGCTGGAGCAGTACAAGACGGCGGTCGTGGACGCCGAGCCGGTGGGGGAGTTCGTCAACGACAACGTGATGGTGACGACGACGGCGATCTGCGCGCCGACCCACGCGGAGGCCATCGAGATCGCGGTGAACGGCGGGCTGCACTATCTGCCCTCGCTGGTCTTCCGCTACCACGACACGTTCCCGCGCCCTGAGGGCTTCCCCGTGTGGCCCGAGACGCTGCCCCCGTACACCCCGGAGTTCGTGGAGCTGCTGATCGAGGAGGAGCTGCTGATCTGCGGCGACCCCTCGGAGGTGCGGCGGCAGTGCGAGCGGTGGCGGCAGGCGGGCGCGGACCAGCTCAGCTTCGGGCTGCCGGTGGGGGTGCCGAAGGAGGAGACGCTCCAGACGATCAGGCTGATCGGCGAGCACGTGATCCCG
The DNA here is from genome assembly GCF_009650765.1 of Streptomyces sp. SUK 48. Taxonomy (NCBI): domain Bacteria; kingdom Bacillati; phylum Actinomycetota; class Actinomycetes; order Kitasatosporales; family Streptomycetaceae; genus Streptomyces; species Streptomyces sp. SUK 48. Next base: position 4,755,039 of record NZ_CP045740.1, read on the forward strand.
GAGATCGACACGGACCCGGTGCACCGGACGTCGCGGTTCCGGCAGGCGGTCTGAGGGGGCCCGGAAGCATGCTCGATCACCTCATCAAGGACGTCACCGTCGTCGACGGCACCGGCGGCCCCGCCTACGTGGCCGACGTCGGCATCCGCGACGGCCGGATCGCCGCCCTCGGCCGGATCGACGCCGAGGCCCGCACCGGCGAGGACGCCCGGGGGCTCGTACTCACCCCGGGGTTCGTCGATCCGCACACCCACTACGACGCCCAGCTGTTCTGGGACCCGTACGCGACGCCCTCCCTCAGCCACGGGGTGACGACCGTGGCCGCCGGGAACTGCGGGTTCACGCTCGCGCCGCTGCACCCCGGCCGCCCCGAGGACGCCGACTACACCCGGCGGATGCTGTCCAGGGTGGAGGGCATGTCCCTGGTCGCGCTGGAGCAGGGCGCGCCCTGGAACTGGCACACCTTCGGGACTACCTCGACGCCCTGGAGGGACGGACGGCCGTCAACGTCGGTTTCATGGTGGGGCATTGCGCCCTGCGCCGGTACGTGATGGGCCCGGACGCCGTGGGCGGGCAGCCGGACGAGGAGCAACTGGCCGCGATGGTACGGCTGCTGCGCGAGGCCATGGACGCCGGCGCCTGGGGGCTCTCGACCACGCAGTCCCGTACGCACTCCGACGGGGACGGCCGTCCGGTCGCCTCCCGGCACGCGCGGCCCGCGGAACTGCTCGCGCTCTCCCGGGCCGTGGGCGAGCACGAGGGCACCCAGATCGAGGCGATCGTCGCCGGCTGCCTCGACCAGTTCAGCGACGCCGAGATCGACCTGCTGACCGAGATGAGCGCGGCCGCCGGACGCCCCCTGAACTGGAACGTCCTCACCGTCGACGCCGCCGTGCCCGAACGCGTGCCCCGGCAGCTCGGCGCGAGCGAACGGGCCCGGAAGGCGGGCGGCCGGATCGTCGCCCTCACCATGCCGATCCTCACCCCGATGAACATGTCCCTCGGCACCTTCTGCGCCCTCAACCTCATCCCCGGCTGGGGCGAGATCCTCGGGCTCCCGGTCCCCGAACGCATCGGGCGGCTGCGGGACCCCGGCGTCCGGGCCGAACTGCTGCGCCGGGCCCGCTCCAAGGAGGCGGGCGTCTTCCGGCGGCTGGCGGACTTCGGGCGCTACGTCATCGGCGACACCTACAGCGAGGCCAACCAGGGGCTCGGCGGCCGGGTCGTCCGCGACATCGCGGAGGAGCGCGGGCAGGACCCCTTCCACTGCCTGGTGGAGATCTGCGCCGCCGACCGGCTGCGTACGGTCCTGTGGCCGATGCCCACCGACAACGACCCCGCCTCCTGGGCCCTGCGCGCCGAGACCTGGCGGCACGAGGACGTCCTCCTCGGCGGCTCCGACGCGGGCGCCCATCTGGACCGGATGTGCGGGGCGCCGTACACCACCCGCTTCCTCGGGGACTGCCTGCGCGGCCGGAGACTGGTCGGGCTGGAGCAGGCGGTGAAGATGCTGACCGACGACCCGGCGCGGCTGTTCGGGCTGCGCGAGCGCGGGCGGATCCAGCGGGGCTGGCACGCCGACCTCGTCCTGTTCGACCCCGAGCGGATCGACGCGGGGCAGGCCCGGCTGGTGCACGACCTGCCGGGGGACAGCCCCCGCCTGGACGCGCGGGCGATCGGGGTGCGGGCCGTATGGGTCGGCGGGGTGGAGACGATCCGGGACGACGTGGTGAGCGGGGCCGTACCGGGCAGGGTGCTGCGCTCGGGGCGGGACACCCGGACGGTGAGCACCCGGTGAGCGCGCGGCCCGGCACCGGCCAGGGGCCCTTCACGGGCGGCCAGGCGCTCTTCATCGCGGGGGAGTGGACCGAGCCGGACCTGGGCCACTACCCGGTCACCGACCCCGCCACCGAGGAGACCGTCGGCCTCGCCCCCGAAGCCTCGCCCGCGCAGGTCCTGGCGGCCTGCGCGGCGGCCCGGACGGCGTTCGGGCCCTGGTCGCGGATGCGCCCCGAGGAGCGGGCGGCGCTGCTCGGGCGGGCGGCGGAGATCATCCGGGCACGCCTGGTGCCGTACGCCGACCTGGCCCGCGCCGAGACGGGGGCCACCACGGCCACCGCCCGCGCCCTCCAGGTAGGGGTGGCCGCCGCTCGCTTCTGCCGCTACGCCCGGGTGGAGCCCGCCGAGTGGCCCGTCCCGCCGCAGCTCAACGCGGCCGGGCCGATGGGCGGGGCGGCCGTCATGAGCGCGCTGGCGGTACGGCAGCCCGTGGGCGTCGTCACCTGCGTCACCTCCTACAACAACCCCTGGGCCAACCCGGCGGGCAAGATCGCGCCCGCCCTGGCCATGGGCAACACGGTCGTGGTCAAACCCGCCCCGCAGGACCCGCTGTCCGTCTACCGGATGGCCGAGGCGCTGGCGGAGGCCGGGGTGCCGCGCGGGGTGGTGAACGTCGTCTCCGGCCGTGCCACCGCGGTCGGCGAGGCGGCGGTGGCCTCGCCCGACGTCGACATGGTCAGCTTCACCGGCTCCACCGCCGTCGGCCGGCGCATCGCCGAGGTGTGCGGCCGGGACATGAAGCGCCAGCTGATGGAACTGGGCGGCAAGGGGGCCGCGCTGGTGTTCGCCGACGCCGACCTCTCCGCCGCCGTCGCGGGCATCGGCAGCACCTTCTCCTTCTACAGCGGCCAGATCTGTACGGCCCCCACCCGGGTACTGGCCCAGCGCCCGGTGTACGACCGGCTGGTCGAGCAACTGGGCGCCTACGCCCGCCGCTTGACGGTCGGCGACCCCCGCGACCCGGCCACGGTCGTCGGCCCGCTCATCTCCGCCGAGCACCGGGCGCGCGTGGAGTCGTACGTCGAACTGGGCCGGAAGGAGGGCGCGACGCTCGTCACCGGCGGCGAACGCCCGTCCCTGGAGCGGGGGTTCTACGTCTCCCCGGCCCTCCTCACGGACTGCACGAGCGACATGCGGGTGGCCCGGGAGGAGATCTTCGGCCCGGTGGTCTGCGTGCTCCCCTTCGACGACGAGGAGGAGGGCATCGCCCTGGCCGACGACTCCGACTACGGGCTCATCGACTACGTCTGGTCCGCCGATGTCGCCCGCGCCTTCCGCGTCGCCCGCCGGCTGCGCGCCGGAGGGGTCGGCATCAACACCGTCGCCCGCAACATGGAGGCCCCCTTCGGCGGCTTCAAACGGAGCGGGGTCGGCCGCGACGTGGGGGTGTACGCCCTGCACGCGTACAGCGAGGTGCAGTCGATCGTCTGGCCGGGGTGAGGCGGGGCGGTCACTGGGTGAAGAAGGAGGCCGGGTGCCGGAGATCGGCGGCGCAGACGAACAGGCTCCCGTGACCGCCCCGGCCCACGGTCATCCCGACCGGCTCACGGGCCGGGTCCTCGGCCCCGTCCGCCAACTCCCGCCCGCGTTCCTCCAGCGGGCAAAACCGGTGCGGCGCACCGTCTGGCCCCCACGAGCCCAGCGACCACTCGGCCGTGTCGAACTGGAGGAACAGCTCCAGCGGTGCCCGGCACGTCCGCCGGTTCGGCCGGGTCCGCGCGGGTGCCGTCGGGCCGGCCCGCCGGTCCGGGAAGACTTGGCCGCCAGTCCCGGGGAGCGCCGTCGTCAGTCCGTCAGGTCCACCCGGATCGTCAGCAGATCCGTGCCGAGGGCCTGTACCGCCGTGCTGTTGAGCCGGGGCAGCCCCCGCAGCCGGGCCCGCGGGTCGTCGTCCGGCAGCAGATGGGCGGTGCCCTGGTGCCACCGCCCGGCGATCCGCACCCGCACCCTGGGGTCGGCCTCGATGTTGCGCACGTACTGCGACCTGTGCCCGAACTCCGACACCAGCCAGAACGCCCCGCCGACCCGCCGTCCGCCCACCGGGGTCCGCCGCGGCACCCCGGACACCCGCCCGGTCGTCTCCAGCACGGTCTGCAACGGGAGCCGCCGCATCAGCGGATTGAGCCGGCGCTGGATACCGGTCACGATGCGGTGCTTGCGGTCTGCTCGGCCGGTCATGGCTCCTGAACCTCCTGCGGAATCCTGCGGGACGGCCATCGCCCAGCCCAGGATGCCGCAACCGGCCGCCCCGCCGGCGCCGGAAGCGCCGTGTCAGGAAGCCCCGAGGAAGACCGGGTTGGTGAACGCCGCCAGCGCCCCCGGTACCGGCCCCGCCGCCGTCTCGTGGCGGACCTCGGCGCGTACGTACGCCGCGTAGGAGGGGGTCGTACGCCATTCGACCGTGCCCGCGCCCGACACCGGCAGCGGGTCGCTCGTGTACAGGGTGCCCTCGTCGGTGACGAGGCGGAGGGTGCAGCGGGGCGCGCCGGTGACGGCGAGGCGGACGGTCACCGGGGCGTCCGCGGGCAGCGCCAGCCGCTCCCCGATGCCCGCCTGCCGCCCCCGCCCGCCCGTGGCGGTGAGGGAGACGGTGACGTGCTGGGACTCGGCGACGTAGGAGCGGCCCGCGCGGATGCCCTCCTGGATGGCCCGTCGGCTCAGCTCGTCGGCGAGGACGACGGTCTGGGGGAGGCCGACCGCGTCCGGGTCGCGGTGGGCGTCGCTGTTGCCCATCGCCGGGAGCCAGGGGCGGCCCTGCCGTACGGCGGCGACCAGGAGGTTGTCCCACTCGGCGAGGGTGACCTCGTCGTCGGGCGTGTAGGGGCCGTTCCACACCTCCACGGCGTCCGCCTCGGCGAAGCCGAACTTCCAGCCGCAGCCGACGCAGGTGGCGTGCGGATGGGCCGGTACGACCAGACCCCCGGCGCGCCGGATGTCACGGGCGAAGCGGGCCCAGCGGTTGTCGCGGGCACGGTAGCGCCAGTCCACGAAGGTGCCGGGCTCGGTGCCGAGCGCCACCACATGCCCGTTGCGGGTGGTGATCTCCTCGCCGAGCATGATCAGCAGATCGTCGCCGGCCTCGTCCGCCCAGTGCCCGTGGGACGTATGGGTGTTGTGGTCCGAGGAGTTGATGAAGTCCAGGCCCGCCGCCCGCGCGAGGGCCGCGATCTCGGCGGGGGTGCGGCGGCCGTCGGAGTACCAGGAGTGCAGATGGCAGTCGCCCCGGTACCAGGCCCGGCCCCGGCCCCTGGCCCGGGAGGGCGGGTACACCGGGCGGGGGGTCTCGCCGGGTTCGCCATAGGTCAGGGTGATCGTCAGCTCGTACGACAGTCCCTGCGGAGCCACCGTGTAGGGGCCCAGCGCGATGTGCCAGGTGCCCGCCCGCACCGGCCCCGGCACATAGCCCGGGGTCGCGTCGTCGGCCCGTACGAAGAACTCCGTGCGGGCGCCGCCCGACCAGCCCCTGAAGCCCCTGCCGCCCAGCTCGGTGCCGTGCTGGTCGAAGAGGCCGATGTCGAGCGCGTTGCCCTGGGTGCCGGCCGGGACCGAGGGCCGGTCGTAGCTGTAGGAGACCTTGAACTCCCGTACACCGGGCGGCACTTCGACGGGTACGTACACGAAGTCGGGGGCGCCGGGCGGCAGGGTGCCCCGCACCGTCTGCGTCTCCTGGCCCTGTTCCTGGCCCTGGCCTCGGCCCTGGCCGTCCGCCGCCGCGAAGTTCACGGTTCCCAACGTAAGGGCAGCGGCGGCGCCGGTCACGAACAGCGCGCGCCTGGCGATTCCCCCGGCGTGATCGTGCGTGTCGTCACACATGGCCCTCATTGTGCGGGCCGGACGTGAACTCCCCCAGAAGAAAAGGAGACGGGCTCCCCGCCGTCGCACGGCCGTCCCTCGTCCCCGTCCGTCCTGATCATCCCCTACGTATCGTGGAGGCATGACGACTCCCGCGACTCCCGGACCCGGCCGGCCCACCGAGAACTCCATGCGTCGCGCCCTCAAACGCGCCCGTGACGGCGTCGCCCTCGACACCGCCGAGGCCGCGGTGCTGCTCCAGGCCCGGGGCGAGGACCTGACCGGCCTCGCCGCCTCCGCCGCCCGGGTGCGCGACGCGGGCCTCGAACAGGCGGGCCGTCCCGGCGTCATCACCTACTCCAAGAGCGTCTTCGTCCCGCTGACCCGGCTGTGCCGGGACAAGTGCCACTACTGCACCTTCGTCACCGTCCCCGGCAAGCTCCGCCGCGCCGGGCACGGCATGTTCATGTCCCCGGACGAGGTGCTCGACATCGCCCGCAAGGGCGCCGCGCTCGGCTGCAAGGAAGCCCTGATCACCCTCGGCGACAAGCCCGAGGACCGCTGGCCCGAGGCCCGCGAGTGGCTCGACGCGCACGGCTACGACGACACCATCGCCTACGTCCGCGCCATCTCCATCCGCATCCTGGAGGAGACCGGCCTGCTGCCCCACCTCAACCCGGGCGTCATGAGCTGGACCGACTTCCAGCGCCTGAAGCCGGTCGCGCCCAGCATGGGCATGATGCTGGAGACCACGGCCACCCGCCTGTGGTCCGAGCCCGGCGGCCCGCACCACGGCTCCCCGGACAAGGAACCCGCCGTACGGCTGCGGGTGCTCGAGGACGCCGGCCGCTCCTCCGTCCCCTTCACCTCCGGGCTGTTGATCGGCATCGGCGAGACCTACGAGGAGCGCGCCGAGTCCCTCTTCGCGCTGCGCAAGGTCTCCCGCGCCTACCACGGCATCCAGGAACTGATCATCCAGAACTTCCGCGCCAAGCCGGACACCGCGATGCGCGGCATGCCGGACGCGGAACTGGACGAACTGGTCGCCACCGTCGCCGTCGCCCGGCACATCATGGGCCCCGCCGCCTGCCTCCAGGCCCCGCCGAACCTGGTCGAGGGCGAGTACGAGCGGCTGATCGGCGCCGGCATCGACGACTGGGGCGGGGTGTCGCCCCTGACCATCGACCACGTCAACCCCGAACGCCCCTGGCCGCAGATCGAGGAACTGACGGAGCGGTCCCGCGCGGCCGGCTTCGAGCTGCGCGAACGCCTCTGCGTCTACCCGGAGTTCGTCCGGCGCGGCGAGCCCTGGCTGGACCCCCGGCTGCGCCCGCACGTCGCCGCGCTCGCCGACCCGGAGACCGGCCTGGCCCGCCCCGGCGCCCTCCCCGCCGGTCTGCCCTGGCAGGAACCGGAGGACACCTTCACGCCCACCGGCCGCACCGATCTGCACCGCACCATCGACACCCAGGGCCGTACGACCGACCGCCGTGACGACTACGACGAGGTGTACGGCGACTGGGACGCCCTGCGCGAGGCGGCCGCCCCCGGGATGGCGCCGCAGCGCATCGACACCGATGTGCGCGAGGCGCTGCGCACCGCCGCCGACGACCCCACCCGGCTGACCGACGCCGAGGCCCTCGCCCTCTTCCACGCGGACGGCCCGGCGCTGGACGCGCTGTGCCGGATCGCCGACGACGTGCGCAGGTCGGTGGTGGGCGACGACGTGACGTACATCGTCACCCGGAACATCAACTTCACCAATGTCTGCTACACCGGCTGCCGCTTCTGCGCCTTCGCCCAGCGCCGTACCGACGCCGACGCCTACACCCTGTCCCTGACCCAGGTCGCCGACCGCGCCCAGCAGGCGTGGGACGTCGGCGCGGTCGAGGTCTGCATGCAGGGCGGCATCCACCCCGACCTGCCCGGCACCGCCTACTTCGACATCGCGAAGGCGGTCAAGGAACGCGTCCCCGGCATGCATGTGCACGCCTTCTCCCCGATGGAGGTCGTGAACGGCGCCACCCGCACCGGCATGTCCATCCGGGAGTGGCTGACGGCCGCGCGGGAGGCGGGCCTCGACACCATCCCCGGCACGGCCGCGGAGATCCTGGACGACGAGGTCCGCTGGATCCTCACCAAGGGCAAGCTGCCCGCGGCCACCTGGATCGAGGTCGTGAAGACGGCCCACGAACTGGGCATCCGCTCCTCCTCCACGATGATGTACGGCCATGTCGACCAGCCCCGCCACTGGCTGGGCCACCTGCGCACGCTGGCCGGCATCCAGCGGGAGACCGGCGGCTTCACGGAGTTCGTCACCCTCCCCTTCATCCACACCAACGCGCCGGTCTACCTCGCCGGCATCGCCCGCCCCGGCCCGACCACCCGCGACAACCGCGCGGTGACGGCCATGGCCCGCCTCCTCCTGCACCCCTGGATCCCCAACATCCAGACGAGCTGGGTCAAACTCGGCACCGAGGGCGCGGCGGAGATGCTCCGCTCCGGCGCGAACGACCTGGGCGGCACCCTGATGGAGGAGACGATCTCCCGGATGGCGGGCTCGTCGTACGGCTCGTACAAGTCCGTGCGCGATCTGGTGGCCGTCGCGGAGGCGGCCGGCCGCCCGGCGAAACCGCGGACGACGCTCTACGGCGAGGTGCCGGACGAGCGGCAGCACGCGGCGACGGCCTCCGACGGCCACCTCCCCGAGCTGCTGCCGGTGCTCGACTGAGCACCGGGTACGGGGCGGGACCGAGCGGTACGCGCCACGGGGACGACTGAGTACGATGATCCGACCCCCGGACCGTGTGGGGGACCCATAGCGGAGGAGATGCGTACCCGTGGCTGCCCGACTGCCCTCCTGGGCCTGGGTCTCCGGTCTGACGGTGGGGGCGACCGTGGCCGTCGTCGCCCTCGCCGTGCAGGCGGAGCACGGGCCGCATCCCACGGCCGCGAGCGTGAAGCCGAGCACATCGGCGTCGGCGAGCACCCATGGCTCGGCCGAGCCGAAGCCGCCGGCGGGGCCGCCCGCGCTGCCGGCGGGCTCCGGGGACGGCCGCAGGGTCGTGTACTCGCTCGCGGCGAAGCGGCTGTGGCTGGTCGACGCGACCGGCAAGGAGGTCAGGACGTTCGAGGTGTGGCCGGGCACGGTGCCGCCGGCGCCCGGCCGCTACTCGATCACGCTGCGCACCCAGTCCCTCAAGGGCTCGGACGGCGTGGAGATCGAACACGTCATGTACTTCACGAAGGTGGACGGCGTGAACGTGGCCTTCTCCAACGCCCTGGACGGCGCCTCGCCGCCCCCGGCCGAGGGCAAGAAACTGGGCGGCATCCGCATGCGCAAGCAGGACGGCGCCGCCCTGTGGGCCTTCGGTGATCAGGGCACGAACGTGACGGTGATCAAGTAGTAGGGGCTTCCCTGCCGCTGCCCGGCAGGTGATTGACGATCAACGCCACCCCGCTGAGCAGGAAGACGCGGGTGGCGGAGTCCTCGCCGTTCCACGCCTTCGCCTGCCACATCGCGAACCACTCACCGCCGATCGCGATGAATCCGGCGCCGAACAGCAGCAGGAGCATCAGCAGCCCATAGGTGGAAACGCGCCGTGCGAACGCGTCGTCCCGGCGCGCCACCCACAGGTACGTGCCCCAGACCAGGACCAGCGCGGCCACCGTCTCCCACGCGATGATCAGGACGTAGGCGGTGTCCTGGAGCGCGGTGCTGGTGATCGCGCGCCACATCAGATCGTGGTCCTTGAAGGTGCTGTCCATCGCCAGCACATGCCGTACGAACTGCTGGTTCGTCCCGAAGTCCGTGATGTTGCCGAACGCGACGAGGGCGATGTACAGCGCGAGTATCCCGGTGAGTACACCGGCGGCCAGCCCGTGACTGGAGAGTCTGGAGCGCCGCGTGGGGTCGGTGGTGGTCATGGCTGGATTCTCCCCTGGCGGAAGACCGCTTGACGCGCTGCCATTGCGCCATCATGGAACGGGGTCTGCGGGGGAAGGACGGGCGTTCGGATGGTGCGGGCACGGCCGTCGATGCAGGAGCTGATCGGACGGCGCAGACGGGCGGGCTTCATCGGCCGCGGCGGCGAACGGGCGGCGTTCCGCGAGAACCTGGACCTCCCGCCGGAGGACGAACGGCACCGCTTCCTCTTCCACGTCCACGGTCAGGCGGGCGTCGGGAAGACCTTCCTCCTGAGGGAGCTGGAGCAGACGGCACGGGAACGCGGCGCGCTGACCGCGTACGTGGACGAGGGCGTGGGCAGCGTCCCCGAGGCGCTGTCCGTCCTCAGCCGTGAATTCGCCCGCCAGGAAGTGGAGTTCAAGAAGCTCGACCGGGCGCTGGCCTCGTACCGGGAACGCCGCCACGAGGCGGAGGCGGTGGCGGCGGGCCTGGACTCCGCGCCCCCGGAGGGGCCGTCCCCGGTGACGGCCACGGCGGTGCGGGCGGGGCTGGCGGGCCTGGGGCTGATACCCGGCGCGGGCCCTTTCGTGGGAGCGGTCGACCCGGCCCAAGTCGCCCAGGCGGCCGAGCGGTTGAGGCGCGGACTGAGCGCGCGGTTCGGCAGCCAGGACGACGTGCAACTGGTGCTCTCACCGGAACGGACCCTGACCCCGAAGCTGCTGGAGGAGCTGGAGTCCGCCGCCGCGACGGCCCCCTGGATCGTCCTCTTCTTCGACACGTACGAGCGCACGGGCCCCTTCCTCGACCACTGGCTGCACGAGATGATGACCACCGACCGGTACGGCTCCCTGCCCGCCGACGTCGTCGTGGTCACCGCGGGGCAGCAGCCGCTCGACCGGGCCCGCTGGGGCGGCTTCGCCGATTTCATGACGGAGACCGAGCTGGGCCCCTTCACGGAGGCGGAGACCCGGGGACTGCTGGCGGACCGCGGTGTGGTCGCCGAGCCGGTGGTGGCGGAGGTACTGCGGCTGACCGGCGGACTCCCGCTGCTGGTCTCGACCCTGGCCGGGCAGCGGCCCGCCGACCTGGACGACGTCGGCGACCCGAGCGCCACGGCGGTCGAACGCTTCCTGAAGTGGGAGCAGGACCCGGCCCGCCGTGCGGTGGCCCTGGCGTGCGCGCTGCCGAGGAGCCTGGACCTGGACGTGTTCCGGGCGGCCGTGGACGACCCGGGGTCCGACGACCTCTTCGGCTGGCTGAGCGGCCTGCCCTTCGTGGACGACCGCCGGGGCCGGCTGCGGTACCACGACCTGGTGCGGGAGACGATGCTGCGCCTGCTGCGCCACCGCTCCCCGCAGGAGTGGCGCCGGCGCCATGAGGCGCTGGCGGCGGTGTACGGCACCTGGTGCGAGTCGGCGGCCGAGGGCCTGCACCTGGACGCGGCGTGGACCCTGAAACGCTGGCGTGAGCTGCGGCTGGAGCAGACGTACCACCTGCTGTGCGCCCGGCCGCGCGCGGAACTGGCCGAGGCGCTGGCGCGGGTGGCCGAGAACTGTCTCGCGGAGGAGGCGGAGAGCCGTCACTGGGCCCGCATGCTGGAGGAGGCGGGCACGGCGGCGGACGACGCGGAGCTGCGGGAGTGGGGGCGGCGCCTGCGGGAGGCCCTCGCGGACGACGAACGCGGGACGCGAGCCGCCGTCGACCTGCTGCTGGCCCGCCCCGGGCTCGACGACCTCGGCCGCGCGATGGCCCACGGGGTGCGCGGAATCCAGCTGATGGCCGACGGGGAGTACCGGCGAGGGCTGGCGGAACAGGACCGGTGCATCGCGCTCGCCGCACACCTGTCACTGCCCGGTACGGCCCTGTCCGTCCTGTACCTCGGCCGTGCTCGCGCCCATCGCCTGCTGGCGGACTACCCGGCCGCGCTGGCGGACCTGGACCGGGCGGACGCCCTGTCCCCCGACGACGTGTCGACCCTCCGGGAGCGCGGGGAGACCCGTCGGACGGCCGGCCGGTTGCAGGAGGCCCTCGCCGATCTGGACCGCGCCCTCGCGCTGGACCCGGGTGACATCCCCGCCCTCTCGTCGAGGGCGCTCTGCCTCTACGCGCTCGGGCGCGCGGACGAGGCACTCGCCGATGCCGATCACGTGCTCGCCCGCGAGGAGGACACCCTCTGGGCCCTGGTCCAGCGGGCGCGGATCCATGCCGACCGGGAGGAGTGGGATCCGGCGCTCAGGGACCTGGACCGGATCGCGTCCCTCGCACCGCGGGACGCGTGGGTGGCGGCGGAGTGCGGTGACCTGTACCGGGACGCGGGCCGGTACGAGGACGCTGTCGGCGAGCTGAGCCGTGCCCTGGAGCTGAGCCCGGACTACGCCTGGCCGCTGGCGAGCCGTGGCGCGGCCCTCTGCCGACTGGGCCGGTACGAGGAGGCACTCGCCGATCTGGACCGCGCCGTGGAGCTGGTGCCCGACGATGTCTGGCCGCTGGTGCACCAGGCCAGATGCATGGGCCGACTCGGGCGGACGGAAGAGGCGTTGTCCCGCTTGCGGCGCGCCGTCGCGGCGGCACCGGACGAGCCGCTGATCCGGGTGGAGCTGGGCGCCGCCTGCCGGCAGGCCGAGCTGTACGACGAGGCCGTGCCGCAGCTGCGCCGGGCGCTGGAACTGTCTCCCGGCACCACCACGGCCGCGGCCCTCCTGGGTGCCGTCCACAGCGCCCGGCAGGAGTACCGGCAGGCATTCGGGTACCTGGACCGGGCGATCGCCGCGGACCCCGACTACGGCTGGGCACTGAGCGAGCGCGCCCGGGCCGCCCTGGCGGTCGGCCGCACCGAGAGGGCCCTGGCCGACCTGGACCGATGCCTCGCGCTGGACGCGTCGGCCCACTGGTCCCGTGTCCAGGCCGTGCAACTGCTGATGCGCTCGGGCCGCTGGCGGGAGGCGTGCGAACGGCTCGACCGGGCCGAGCGCCTGGGCGTCCCCGGACTGGCGACGACACGCGCGAGCGCCTATCGGCACATGCGCCGGTGGGCGGCGGCCAGGGCGGAGGCCGAACGCATCCGTGCGCGCGATCCGTTCGTGGGCGTGCTCCATCTCGCCCTGGCGATCGGCGGCTCGGACGGCCGGGAAGCGGCCCGCCCCTGGTGGCAGGAGCTGCTGCGGCTCCTGCCCGGGACCGAACTGCGGGGCGTCGTCCAGGACTTCCCCCGCTGCGTGGCGGCCTGCGCCCTCGGCGACTGGCCCACCGCCGACGCGGCACTGACCCGCGTCCTGGCGGCCGGCCCGGACTGGGAGGCCCTCTCCTCGCCGGTCACATTCCTCGTCGAACTCCTGACCGTCCCCGGAGCCGACCGTCTCCGCCTGGCCCCCCGCCTGGCCGCGGTCGAGTCGGCCCGGGCCGCGATCCAGGCGAGTTACGCGGAGTGAGCCGCGAACGCCACGAACTCCGTCCAGCTGGCCTCGCCGACGGTGAGCCGGGCGCGATCCTTGTCCTTGGAGTCGCGGACGTGAACGGTGGCGGGGGCGACAGCCACCTCGACGCAGTCGGGACCCTCGTTGCTGCTGTAGCTGCTCTTGAACCACGTCAGAGTGTGGGTGCTCACGTCTCTTCTCCCAGTACCTTCTCGATGAACGCCAACGACTCCCGGGGCGGGAGAGCTTGCGCTCGGATGATCCCATAGCGGATCTCAAGTAGCTGGACTTCCTTGGGATCGCTGATCAGCCGACTGTAGGTCTGTCCTTCCTCGTGGGCCACCGTCTTGTCGTCCCGGAGCATCAACAGACGGAAGGACCCGCCCATCCCCGCGTGATCCTCTTGGGCGGTCGGCATCACCTGGATCTCGACGTGCCTCAACTCGGCGATGTGCAGCAGACGTTCCAATTGCTGTCGCAGTACAGCCCGCCCACCGATGGGGCGCCGCAGGGTCACCTCTTCTTGTACGAAGGTGATCGACGGCCTCGGCGCCCGCTCGAAGACCACCTGTCGTGCCAGGCGAGCGCCGACGAGGCTGTCGATCTCTTCCTCTGTGTACGACGGGCGCCGGATGTTGTACAGAGCCCTCGCATACTCGGGGGTCTGCAACAGGCCGTGAACATAGCGGTCTGCATAGGCACTCAGCTCGACCGACTCGTCCTCCAGTTTCTTCAGGTCCCGGACGCTCTTCGGGTACCGGGCCTTCTCCACGTCCTCCTTCGTCGCGGACAACTTCCCGCCCGCGCCGACCGCTTCGTCGGTCGCGTCCAGGAACTCGGGTTTGGGAGCCCGCCGTCCGCGTTCCACGGACGAGACCATCTCCTCGCTGTACCCGATGAGTGCGCCCAACTCCCCCTGCTTCAGCCCGGCCGCCTCACGCCACAACCTGATCTGCCGCCCGACCGTCTTGAGTACGGCCGCGGCCTCCTCGTCCTCCATGCTCACCCTCCGTGTGTCCCATGTCACGCCCAGGCTAGGGAGAGTCCGCACGCCAGATGGCTGGATCGGAAGAAGTCACCTTCGAGGGGACCACCCCCATTTGACCGGGACCTCGGGCTCTGCGACCCGGTGGACAGGGAGGCGGCAGTCGGGGTCGCCTTTTGATGTGGCTCGTGCCGGGACGCGGTGGTCCATGACCCGGTGGGGCGCGATCCCAAAGGACCAAAGAACCGGGGAAAGAACCGAACCCGCCCCCACCGCCCCCGTCACTCACTCGGCGGAGTGAATATGCCGGACGAAACTGGCGCGGCGGGGCATTTGTGGTGCAGCGTCAGCGATGACAACCCGCAGACATGCATCGGCCCTCGCCGGGACTGGCATCCCAATGCGAGGGCCTGATCACCAAGGAAGAAGACCCTTCCCCGTGACTGACAAGCAGCGTAACGCGCCCTCGCGCCCCACGTCCCGGCATTCGTCGGGCGTCACCCATGTGAACGAGCCGCATCAGGACAACTTCACCGTCGTCGGCAATCACCTGGCTCAGCACCCGGAACTGTCGCTGACGGCGATCGGCCTGGCCACGCACATCCAGTCGTTGCCCGAGGGCACCCCGATCGGCATCAAGGCGCTGGCGGCGAAGTTCCGCGAGGGCGAGATCCGGATCGCGGCGGCGCTGCGGGAGCTGGAAGAACACGGATACCTCGCGCGTCCCCGGGAGCGTCTTCAATCGGGACAAGTGAGGACCCGGGCGATCTCGTACAACAAGCCCCGCAGCGCGCTGCGAGCGGCGGCGCCGCCCCTCGCCGATCCTGAGCCCGGCCCCGGGTCGGCGCCCGCGCCCCCGCCCATCCCCGTGTCCGTACCGGCGTCCGTGCCCGAGCCGCCTCCGGCACCGGATCGGCGCACGCCGGCGGCCGACCTCCTCGCGGGCCTGCGCGCCCACGACCCACGGCTTCTGCTGGCGGAACGAGACGTGCACAGACTGGTTCCGGCCGTCACCGAATGGCTGGAGCGTGGCGTGCCGCCGACGGCGATCACCCACCTGCTGACGTCCGGACTGCCCCAGGACCCGATCAAACACCCGGCGGCCCTCCTCTCCCACCGCCTCGCCACCCGACTCCCCCCGCACCTCCCCGCCCCACCCCCTCGCGCCGCCATGGCACCCCGCCCGACCCCCCTCCAGACCTGCGACGGCTGCGACCGGGCCTTCCGCGCACCCGAACCGGGCCGCTGCCGCGACTGCCGTACGTCCGTGGCGGTGGCTTGAGGGCGGAAGCGGAACCGACGACGAGCGCCGGGTCACCGTCGTCCCGCCCTGATCCGGTCCCACCCCGCCGGGCTCAATCACCCACCCCCGCCCCCGTCACCACCGGCCTCACCCTCTCCATCAGCAGATCCAGGAACACGTCCGGGCGCCGGAAGGCGGCGAAGTGGGAGGTGTCCGGGATGAGGGCGAAGTCCTTGAGCGGAGCGGTCAGGTGGTCGTGGAAGTGGCGGGCGGGTCCCGGTGGGGTCAGGACGTCGCAGGCGCCCTGGAAGAGGAAGACCGGGAGACGGAAGACGGTGCCCTCCGCGTACTCGTCCAGGGACATGGCCTGCGGGCCCAGTCGTTCGGAGAAGGCCATGGCCTTCAGGTAGGAGCGCAGGTCGCGCAGGGTGTGGAGGGGGGAGAACCAGAGGGAGCGGATGACGACCGTCTTCATGGTGTCGTAGGTCAGGGGGTCGGTCGTGGTCACCGTCCTGGCGTAGAAGGACCACTCCTCGGCGGACCAGGCCGTGTGGTCCGGGCCCATCGCGGTCAGCCGGGACAGCTGGCGCCGCTTGCCGGCACGGCGCAGGCGGCCGAGCAGGGCGTCGTACGCGGAGGTGTCCGTGCCGCCCGCGACGATGTTCTGGTCCGTGCCGACGTACGCCGAGTAGCGCTCGGGATGGTCGCGGGCCAGGCGCAGCCCGGTGACGGTGCCGAAGCTGTTGGCGAGCAGGACGACCTTCGGCACGCCGAGGCGGGCGCGGACGTGGTCGGTGACCTCCAGCGCGTCGGCGTGGAGACGGTCGAGGGTCAGCTCGCCCTGTCCGTCCGGACCGGCCGCCGCGAAGGTGCGGCCCGCGCCGCGCATGTCCCAGCGGACGATCGTGAAGTGCCGCTCCCAGGCGCGGGTGCGCGGGGTGAAGATCGAGTTCGAGGCGCCGGGACCGCCGTGGAGTTCCAGGAGCACGGGGTTCGACCGGTCCTCGCCCCGGACGGAGACCCACTGGTCGAGGCCGCCGATAGGGACGTACGACGCCTCGTCGACGCCGTTCGGGGTGGTGATCCGCAGGGACTTGGCGAGGGCGCGGCGTTTCAGGGCGCGGTGGGTCAGCAGCATGGTGTTCCCCCTAAACTGTTTACGCCGTCAGCTGTAAGGCGGCGGTTTACGGTATATACAGTTGGCGGGGTGCCGGTCAAGGGGCCGGTGCCACAGCCGGGTTGGGGGCAGGCGTGACCGAGCGGAACGGCGTACGGAACAAGGGGCAGCAGGACGAGCCACGCGACCCCCGCGCCACCCTCGCCCTGCTCTGGGGCGAGCAGGAGCAGCCCACCCGGGGGCCCAAGCCGAAGCTGACCCCCCGGCGCATCGCCGCGGCCGCCGCCGAACTGGCCGACCGGGAAGGGCTCGACGCCGTCTCCATGAGCAAGGTCGCCGGCGGGTTCGGGGTGTCGGCGATGGCCCTGTACCGCTACGTGCCCGGCAAGACCGAACTGGTCGAGCTGATGGTGGAGGAGGTGATGGGGGAGGGGCCCGAGATGCCGGAAGACGCGGACGGGGACTGGCGGGGCGCCGTACGCGCGTGGACCCGGCAGTGCGCGCAGGTGTACGCCGCCCACCCCTGGCTGCTCACCGCCACCGCCCTGCGCCGCCGCATCCTCGGCCCCCGGCAGCTGCGCTGGCTGGACGCGGCGCTCGCCGCCCTCGAACCCACCGGCCTCGACGGCGCCCAGCGGCACCGCGTCTTCCTGCTGCTGATCGGGCTCGTCCGCAACATCGCCCAGCAGCGGGCGGACCACGAGGAGGAGCGGTCGGCCGAGTGGGACCGGCTCGCCGCCGACCTCCTCACCCGGCACACCGCACGCTTCCCCGCGCTCACCAGAGCCATCGCGGACGGCGCATTTCAGCCGGACGGTATCGATCCGCTCGAATTCGGGCTGGATCGCATTCTCGATGGTGTCGAATCGGTCATCGGTGGACGTGAATGACCCGTGTGGGTCGACCTGGCTCGCCGAGGGCCGTCTCCGCGGTCGATTAGAGTGCGGACCGTCGTGCGGGCGGACGGTGCCTGAGGAGGGTCTGGGTGGCGACGACGACCGGTGCCGTCTGGGGCCGTGCCGAGCAGCAGGACTTTCGCAGCAGGGTGCGCGGCACCCTGCTGGGGGCCGCCGTGGGCGACGCGCTCGGCGGGCCCGTCGACCGGCTCACCCTGGAGGAGATCCGCGCGGCCCACGGGCCCGAGGGCCTGCTCGACCTCACCGCCGGGCACGGGCGGCGCGGCACCATCACCCACCACACCCAGCTCACCCTGTTCAGCGTGGACGGACTGATCCGCGCCCAGGTGCGCCGCGACACCGGCGCCTGGCATCCGCCGACCGATCTGCACCGGGCGTATCTGCGCTGGGCCGCCACCCAGCGGGACTGGGGGCCGGACGAGCGCCGCGCGGAGGACGGCTGGCTGGCCCGCGAGGAGTGGCTGTACGCCCGCCGGGAGCCGAGCAAGTCGCTGCTCATCGGGTTCGGCGACGAGCGCATGGGCACGCTGGACAAGCCCAAGAACCCGGCCGAACAGGGGCCGGAGGCGGTCGCCCGCTCCGCGCCCTTCGGGCTGCTGGTCGGCTGGGAGCCCCGACTCGTCGTCCAGCTCGCGGTGGAGTGCGCGGCGCAGACCCACGGCCACCCGGTCGGCTATCTGTCGGCGGGCGCGTACGCCGTGATCGTGCACGGACTCGCCCGCGGGGAGAGCCTGGACGGCGCCGTGCAGCAGGCCCTCGCCCTGCTCGCGGCCCGCCCCGGCCACCAGCCGGTCTCCGAGGCCCTCCAGCACGCGCTCGGCGCGGTACGGCAGGGCATGCCGAGCCCGGCACGGGTGGCGGAACTGACCGGCGACGGCCTCGCCGACGGGCTGCTCGCGGCCGCCGTCTACTGCGCACTGGTCGGCGAGGACGTACGGCACGGACTGTGTCTCGCCGTCAACCAGAGCGGGCCCTCCGCCGCGGCCGGCGCCCTCACCGGCGCGCTCCTGGGCGCCCTCCACGGCGAGACCGCCCTCCCCCCGGCCTGGCTCGCCGAACTGGAGGGCCGCCCCACCCTCCTCGAACTCGCCGACGACTTCGCCATGGAGATGACCCAGGGCCCCGCCCTGCACGGCCCGGCGGGCTCGGCCCCGGGCTGGCTGGCCCGGTATCCGAGGTAGGGCCTCCCGTCCGGACCCCAGGCCCCTACTTCAGGGCGTCGGGGCAGGGCGTGCCCCGGGGCAGCTGGTAGGGGGCGGCCAGCCGGTAGGTGCCCGCGTGCGGCGCGATCAGCATCGTCCACTTGTCGCCGTTCGCGTCCTCGGGCGTCTCCATGAGGCAGCCGTTGACATTGCGGTACTTCTTCTCCGTGCCCGGCGGCGAGGGGATCACCTGCGGGCCCTTCAGGCTCTTGCCGTGGGCGTCGACCACGCTCAGCCAGGGGGAGTAGGGGATACGGATCAGGATGCGGCCGGCCTTGCGCACGTCCAGGGTCATCTCGCCCTGCTCGGCACGGTCCACCCGCGCGTTCGGCTCGGCCAGCGGCGTCGGGTCGGTCACCTGGAACAGCTGCCAGTTGGCGTCGCCCCAGATCTGCGTCAGGTACGGCATCCCGCGCCGCAGCAGCTGCCGCTCGCGCTCGCCGCCGTCCCCGTCCGGGTTGTCCTTGGGCAGCACCACGAAGTGCACGGCCCACCGCTGGAGCCACTCGTGGTAGTTCGCCGAGTTGAGCGTGTCGTCGTAGAAGAGCGGGTTGCGCTCCATGTCGGCCTGCCGGTTCCAGCCCCGCGCCAGGTTGACGTACGGCGCGAGCGCGGACGCCTCGCGGTGCGAACGCGCCGGTACGACCTCCACGCGCCCCCGCTCCGCGCCGACCTTCTGCAACTGGTTGACCAGCGGGGCCAGCTCGTGCGCCCAGGACGCGGTCGGGGTCGTGTGCACGATGTCGTCGACCGACTTGTAGCCGATCCACCCGACGAACCCCAGGAACGCCACCACCGTCGCGTACCACTTCCGCGACTTCGGCACGGTGAACGGCAGCGCCGCGACCAGCGTCGCGCCCGCGAACAGCATCGGCAGCCGCGAGATGTTCGAACCGATCTGGGAGCTGACCACCCACACCGCCACCACCATGGCGGTGTAGACGGCCGCCGTCAGCCGGACCGTGATCCACTGTTTCGGCACCAGGAACAGGCAGAGCAGGCCGTACACCAGCGGCAGGCTCACCGAGCCGATCGTCATCGGCTGGGTGCCGGAGAAGGGGAAGAGGAAGTACGACGCGGCCACCACCGCCGCGGGAGCGATCCCGAGCGCCCACGCGCCCGGCCGCCGCTTCTGAAGGAACAGCGCGACCGCGACCAGGCCGACGAACAGCCCGGAGACCGGCGAGGCCATGGTGGAGAGCCCGGCCAGCGGGGCCGCCACCGCCGCCTTCGCCCAGCGTCTGCGCCGCCAGCGGTACGGCCAGCAGAACACCGCGGCCACCGCGCCGAGCGCGATCATCGTGCCGAGCCCGAAGGTCACCCGGCCCGACATCGCGTTGCACAGCAGCGCGAAGACCCCGGCCATCGAGGCCCACAGGGGGTTCTTCACGGCCCGGCTGCGGATGAGGATCAGCGTCAGCAGGCCCGCCGAGACGGTCCCGGCGATCATCATCGTCGTACGGACGCCGAGGACGGCCATCAGATACGGCGACACCACGCTGTACGACACCGGGTGCATGCCCCCGTACCAGGCGAGGTTGTACGCCGAGTCCGGGTGCCGGCCGACGAACTCCGCCCAGGCGTCCTGCGCCGCGAGATCGCCGCCGCTGTTCGCGAACGTGAAGAACCAGACGATGTGCAGCACGCCCGCGAGCACCGTGACCCACAGGACGGGGTGGCGCAGCATGCGGACGCGCAGGGGTTCGAGGGGCGCGAGGAGACGCGCGAGGCGGCTGCCGGGTGCGTCCGTACGGGTGCGCGCAGGGACGCTTGTACGGCCCTTCGCGCCGGTGTCCGCGTCAGGCGTGGACAGGCGTATTCGTGGGCCGTTTTCCGGACCCGGTCCGGCGTCGTCGGCGCGTGTCGGCTCCGCAGTGGCCACCTGAAGGCACTCCCCGTGTCCCGTCTTCTGTTCTCGGCCGTTTTCTTCGATGTTCCCGGCCGCTTCCCGTCCAGTTCGCGGCCGTGTCCCGGGAACCGGCGACCTGCCCCGATTCGTGACGCTAGCACGCACCCCGCCACGGGGCTCCCGGGTGGGGCGCCGTGACGGGGTGCGCGGGGGTGTGCGGGGCGTGCGTCAGCCGACGCGGGTGAGCTTCGCGCCGAACCCGGGCTCGGCCAGATCCCGCTGGAGGGCCACCGGGACCTTGACGCCGGCCGTGGTGCCGTCGCCCACCGTGAGGGTGCCGACCCGGGTGCCGGCCTTCGCGGTGTGCGGGACGGTGTCGGAGGCGAAGGACAGCTTGACCTTCAGGCCCGACCAGCCGACCGCGGTGACGTCCTCGGTGACCACGATCGGGGTCTGGCCGCCGAGCTGGTCGTCCACGTAGCCGACCACGTCGCCCTTCTTCAGGATCTTCGCCGAGGTCAGCGCGTGCTCGGCACCGAGCAGCGCGGTCTTGCTGACCTCGTTGACCGTGTCCAGGATCGACGGCTTGTGCTGGCCGAGGATCGCGCCGACGACGGTCACCGTCTGGCCGCCGACCTTCTTGCGGGCGGCGAACAGGAGGTTGCCGCCGGCCGCGGTGGTGGTGCCGGTCTTGATGCCGATGGCGCCGATCCAGTAGGGGAGCGAGTTGTAGTTCGGCCAGTTCTGGCCGGTGGGGTCGGTCCAGCTGGCGGCGCTGGTGATGGCGACCAGGGCGGGGATCTTGACGACCGCGCGGCCGAGCTTCACCTGGTCCTGGGCGGTGGAGACGGTGGTCTCCTTCAGGCCCGAGGGGTCGGTGTACGTCGTACCGGTCATCCCCAGCTCCTGGGCGGTGGCGTTCATCTTCTTCACGAACGCCGCCTCCGAGCCCGCGTCCCAGCGGGCCAGCAGCCGGGCGATGTTGTTGGCCGAGGGGATCATGACGGCCGACAGGGCCTGCTTCTCCGTGAGGGAGTCGCCGGCGTGGACGGTGTTGAGGGTGGACTCACCGCTCTTGTTGTAGCCGCCCTCCTTCTCCGCCGTGGCGTCCACCTTGATCTTCCGGCCCTCCTGGCCCGGCTTCAGCGGGTGGTCGCGCAGGATGATGTACGCGGTCATCGTCTTGGCGACGGAGCCGATGGCGACGGGGGTCTGCTTGCCGAAGTTCCCCATCGTGCCGATGCCGTCGCCGTCCATCCAGCCCTGGCCCTCGCCCGGCCACGGCAGGTTCACCCGGCCGCCGTCGAAGGTGTAGCTGTCCTTCGCGGTCAGCGCGAGGGTGGGGGACGGCAGGGGGCGCAGAGTCTGTACGACCGCGAAGACGATCACCAGCAGGAGGACCAGCGGGGTCCAGATCTTGACCCGCCGCACGGCCGTGCGGACCGGGGTCTCCGGGGGCGGCGGGGTGTTGGTCAGCTCCGCGAGGAGGTCGAGCGGGGGCTTGGGGGGCAGCGGCTGCTGGGTGGTGCGCTCGGGGCCGACCTGGGGGACGGCGGTGGTCTCGTCGGCCGGCGCGGGAGCCGGCGTCGCCTTGGGCTTGGGCTTGTGCCGGACGTCGTCCTTGAGCGCGACGAACTTGCTGGTGCGCTCGGCCTCGGACTCGGTCTGCTTCGTGCCCCCCTCGCCGACCTTGAGCATGGTCGTGGGCTGGTCGACCTGGTCCTTGGGGTGTACGGCCTTGAAGATGGCGGTCGGCTGGTCGACGGCGGCGGCGCCGGCTTCGGCCGTGGCCTCGGCTTCGCCTCCGGCAGCGGGCCCGTCGTCGGTCTCCCCGGCCTCGGCTCCGCCGTCGTCGGCCTTCGCCTCGGCTCCGGCCTCGACGCCGCGCCCGGCCTTGGCGTCGCTCTTCGGGCCGGCGTCGGCCTTCGCCTCGGCGTCGGCGCCGTCCTTGGCGTCGGCTTCCGCGGCGGTGGCGGCCTTCGCCCCGGCGTCCGCCTTCGGCTGAGCGCCGCTCTTCGCATTCGCAGCGTTCTTCGCCGCGGCGGCCTCCGCACCGGCACCCGCCTTCGCGGCCGCGTCGTCCGCCAGGGCCTCCGCCTCGGCGCCGGCCGTCTCGGCGGCGGCCTTGGCACGGGCGGCGGCGGCAGCGGCGGCCTCACCGGTGGAAGCCTTCGCGTCGGCGTCGTCCTTCGCCTCGGCGTCCCCGGTGCCGGTCTCCGGGGTCTTCCGCGCGCCCTCGGCCTCCGCGTCACCCGCCTCGGCCCCGGCGTCCGCGCCGTCGTCCTTCGTCCCCGCGTCGCCCTTCGCACCGGAACCGGCGTCCGGCTCCGCGTCGCCGTCCTCGGCGGTCGCCTTCGCGTCCGCGTCCGCGCCGGCCTCGTCGTCGGCCGCCTCCGAACCCGCGCCGCTCCCGGAAGCGCCGTCGCTTATCGCGCCCGTCGCTCCCTTCGCGTCGCCCTTCGGGTCCGCGTCGCCCTCGGCGCTCGCGTCGGCCTCTGCGGCCCCGGCGCCCTCGGCGTCCTTCGCGGGAGCGTCCGTCGGCGCCTCCGGCTCGTCCGCGTCGCGGACCCACGAGGAGACCGCGTCGCGCAGGTCGGTGTCCTCCTCGACCGCGGGGGTGCGGAACACCTTCGTCGCGGTGTCCGTGCCGCCGTTCGAGGAATCCTTTTGCCCGGCACCGGCACCGGCGCTCCCGCCGGACCCGCCCCGGGCCACCGCGATGCGGGGATCACGGGCCTCGGGAACCGCGTCCGCCCGCCCCGACGTCGCTCCTGCCGACGACTCGCGCTGCTTCGACCTGTCGGGGGACTCGCCCGCCACCGATGCCTCCTCATGCGCCGCACGCCCACGCGCGCGCCCTGTCCGAACCATGTACCAGTGTCCTGTGTGAGGGCTTGGCCCCTGCGGTAGACGAGAACGACATACCTACCGGTTCCCTCACGAACCGGTCACGCGCCCTCGACAGACCAATGTGAGAGGGGTCACCCTGTCATTCATCCACGCGGGGAGGCATGGATGGGCAGGAGCCGCAGAACACTTCCGGAGGAGCTTCTGCTGCTGGCACTGGACCCGACCACGGGTACCACTGCGCAGCCGCAGTCGCTCGACCTCGGTCTGGCCGGTGCACAGCTAGTGGAGCTGGCGCTGGCCGGACGGATAGCCCCAGACGGGGATCGTATCGCCGTGGTGGTGCCACGGCCGACAGGAGATCCAACTCTGGACTGCGCGTTGGAGTTGCTGCGAAGGCGCGGCGCTCCGGTGCGAGCCGTCCACTGGATCGGCGGGCCCCGGCTGGGGCTGCGCCAGACGTACCTTTCGCATCTGGAGCGGTGCGGCATGGTCGCCGCGGTGCCGGGCCAGATGTGCGGGGTGCTGCCGACGACGCGCTACCAGGCGACGGAGACGGCCATCAGCCGGGAGATCCGTGGCCGGCTGGACTCCGCGATCCGCACCGGCGTACCGCCGGACCCGCGGACCGCGGCACTCGCCGCCCTGGCGCACGCCGTCGGGCTCGGCAAGCATCTGTATCCGGGCAACGAGGGCCGATCGTCCCGTTCCCGGCTGCGGGATCTGATCCGGCACGATCCGATGGGCGGGCTCGTCGCGCACGCCGTGATGGACGTGCAGAACGGCGCGGCCGCACAGCCGCGCCGCGGTCCGGCGGTCACGGGCCGGCCGGCGCCAGGACCCCGGCCCGCGGCCGAACCCGCGCACGGGGTGCCGATGCAGTCGCGCCACGGGGCCATGGTCCGCGCCGTGGCCCACTGATCCAGTGCGCCGCAACGACCGTCCCCACCGGCCCGGTTCGGGAGCCGCGGGCCGAGCGGGGTGGCGGGACCTCCGGGTCCCGCCACCCCGCTCGGCCGTATCCGGAACGACGCCCGTCCGGGCCGCTGCGCGCGAACTGGCGCCCGAACAGACGCGTATCCGGGCCGCATATCGAGCATTTCCCAGCGCTGGCGCGCGCCTTGGTGGCAATCTGCTCAGCAGCAGATACGGAAAGTGTCAGTACAGGCAGCAGCCGGAGGTGCGCGTCCCGTGGCGTCCAATGTCAATCCCACCGTAAGGCGGCGCCGGCTGGGCCAGGAGCTTCGAAAACTCCGTGAGCAGAAGAACATGACGGCCGAAGAGGTCGCCGAGCGCCTGCTCGTGTCCCAGTCGAAGATCAGCCGTCTGGAGAACGGCCGCCGCAGCATCAGCCAGCGCGATGTGCGCGATCTGTGCGGTGTCTACGAGGTCGAGGACCAGCGGGTCGTGGACTCGCTGATGGAGATGGCCCGGGACTCCAGACAGCAGGGGTGGTGGCACACCTTCGGGGACATCCCCTACAGCGTGTACATCGGTCTGGAGACGGACGCCGAGTCGCTGCGGGTCTACGAGCCCCAGATCGTCACCGGCCTGCTCCAGACCCCGGCGTACGCCGAGGCACTGGTGCGCGGCGCGCTGCCCGAGACCTCGGCCGCGGAGATCGAGAAGCGGGTGGGCGTACGCATGCGCCGCCAGGAGCGGATCACCACCGAGAAGGACCCGCTGCGGCTCTGGATCGTCCTGGACGAGGCCGCGCTGCACCGGGTCGTCGGCGGCAAGCGCGTGATGCGCGAGCAGCTGGAGCATCTCCTCAAGCTGTCCGAGCTGCCCCATGTCACCGTGCAGGTCATGCCGTTCGAGGTGGGCGCGCATCCGGGGCTCAACGGCCAGTACGCCATCCTGGAGTTCGCCGACGCGGCCGACTCCAGCGTGGTCTACCTGGAGGGCGTCACCAGCGACCTGTACCTGGAGAAGGCCCAGGACGTGCAGAAGTACGCCGTGATGTACGAGCATCTGCGGGCCCAGTCCCTCAGCGTGGAAGCGTCCCGGCAGCTGATCGACGAGACGGCCCAGAGGTACACGGACTGAGGCCCCGGCCGCGGTGGGCGCGTGATCCTACAGGGTGGGCGCGCTCCCGTGGAAGGTACGTTGGAATATGCCATCCGGTCGAGTGAACGCCCGCTCCGGCCACGGCAGTTGCCCGGTAGCGTCGATCACGCCAATCGGACATCGGGTTGGCGTGAACCCGCACTATCGCAACTCGCACACAGGAGTGGACATGGCACTGATTCAGGGCGCTTCGGAGACGTGGCTGAAGTCCTCCTACTCCGCGGGCAACGGCGCCTGCGTGGAGGTCAAGTCGCCCGTCACCGCCGAACTGGCCGTCCGTGACTCCAAGGTCGCCGAGGGCCCGATCCTGGCCTTCCCCGCCACCGCGTGGAACGCCTTCGTGGACTCGGTCAAGGCGTAAGGGGCTCGTCCCTGACCCTCGTTCCGACGAACACAACCGCACACGCACCACCCAAGAGCCCTCTCGACCAGACGCCGTCCTCGCCGAGAGGGCTCGGCCGTGCCCGGCCCCGGCGGGGCCGGGCCGCCTCAGCCGGAGCGCACCGGGAAGGCCACGTCGCACACCGGGTCCCCGGGGCCCGCCGACGCCCAGTCGGCGAAGTAGATCTCCCGGCACGGCCCGGCCGGCTCCAGCCCCTGCCGGCCCAGCCAGTCCTCCACCGCCTCGAACGCGGCGAGGATCTGCGGGTGCGCCACCTGCGCCTTGGTGATCCGGACGTACGCCAGCCGGGCCGCCGGCTCCAGCCGCACCCCCGTCTGCCGGCCCCGCCCCTGCCGCCCGGCCCAGGCCCGTGCCGCCGCCTCGTCGGCCACCGGCACACACGCCTCGGCGGGCCCGTCGCTCTCCATCGACACCTCGGCGTGGTAGACGACGAACGGCGCCGCCGCCACACCCCCGCACTCCCGCGCCGCCGTCTCCAGCCGGTCCAGCGCGGCGCCGATCCAGGCCGGCAGCTCGTCCGCCAGCGTGTGCCGCGACTCGGTGATCACCACCCGCGCCGGCACGTCCACCGTCTCGACCGCGAACTTCTGGTACATCTCGTCACTCCTCCCGGACAGCCGTCCACGGAGGTACTCGGCGAGGGTCCGCTGCCCGGCGATCCGGGCCTCCACGTCCGCCCAGTAGGCGGCCAGCAGCCCGGCCGCCTCCGCGCCCTCGGCCCCGGTCACCTCGGCGATCCGGGCCAGCGGCATGTCCAGCTGCCGCAGCAGGGCCACCAGCCGGGCGCGCTCGACCTGGGCGGCACGGTAGTAGCGGTAGCCGCTCGACCCGTCGACGTACGCCGGGGCGAGCAGGCCGAGGCGGTCGTACAGCCGCAGGGCCTTGGCGGACAGCCGGGCCCGGGCGGCGAACGCCCCGATGGTGAGCAGATCCTCGTGCACCGATGTCGTCCTCCGTCGCCGGGCGGTCCCTTCCCGCCCGGCGACAGCGACGCTCCGCCCTGCCCCAGGGGCAAGGTCGAGCGTGGTCAGCCGAGCTGGGCCTCGATCGCCGCGACGACCTCCGCCGACTCCGGCTCGGCCTGCGGCGAGAACCGGGCGACGACGCTGCCGTCCCGGCCGATCAGGAACTTCTCGAAGTTCCAGCGGATGTCGCCGCTGTGGCCCTCCGCGTCCGCGAAGCCCACCAGGCGCTCGTACAGGGGGTGCCGGTCGTCGCCGTTCACCTCCACCTTCTCGGTCAGCGGGAAGGTCACGCCGTACGTCGCCGAGCAGAACTCGGCGATCTCCTCGGCGCTGCCCGGCTCCTGCCCGAGGAACTGGTTGCACGGCACGCCCAGCACGGTGAAACCGCGCCCGGCGTAGCGCTCCTGGAGCTTCTCCAGGCCCGCGTACTGCGGGGTCAGGCCGCACTTGGAGGCCACGTTCACGATGAGGACGGCCTTGCCTGCGTACTGCGACAGGTCTGCGGCGCCGCCGGTGAGGGCGCCGATCTCGGTGTTCAGCACAGTGGTCATGGGCGCGATGGTATGCGGCCGAGGTGTCCCCGGGGCGGCGCCCCTCACCCCGGCGCACAGGGCGCGGCCGCCGCCACCACCGCGTCCCCGGCCGCCGTCCTGCCGTACAGCACCGACCGCCCGGTCCTGCGCCCCGCCACCAGCCCCGCCTCCCGCAGCACCTTCAGATGCCGCCCGACCGAGCCCAGCCCCTGCCCGGTCACCGCCGTCAGCTGGCTGGTGCTCATGGGGGAGCCGAGGAGGGCCAGGACACCCGCGCGGGCCGGCCCGAGCAGGGCGGCGAGGGCGGCCGGGACCGCGCGGGCCCCGGCGTCGGCGAGGACGCCCGCACAGGGGTAGACCAGGGCGTACCGCTCCCCGTCGTCCCAGGACACCCAGCCGTGCCGCTGCGGGGTGACCGGCACGAAGAGCATCTCGGCGCCGGAGATCTCGCGCGGCGGGTACGCGTGCAGATTGACCTGGAGCCGGTTCCGGCCCAGCCACCGGGTGCGGCCGGGCCGCAGCGAGTCCAGCACGCTCACCCAGCCGCCCCGCCCGGCCTGCGCGGTCCGCGCGACCACGTCGGCCTCCAGCACCCGCCGCTGCCGCTCCCAGTACGGCCGTACGGCCTCCCGCCACACCCACTCCAGGAGCGCGGCCGCCCGCTCGGGCAGGTCCGCGCGGTCCAGCACGGCCGGCAGCGGACCGGCGAGGGCGGTGCGCAGATGCGCGCGGGCGAGGTCCGGCGCGACCGAGCGCACCCGGGCGACCTCCGCCGCGAACTCCTCCCCGTCGCGGGGCGTCGGGGTGAAGAAGTCGGCGATCCACTCCCGGCCGAGGCCCGCCCGCACCAGCCGGCCCGTCACCGGATCGGCGGCCAACAGCGCTCGGTACGAGGGCAGATGGGCCCGCAGCCAGTCCCGCTCGCCGGGATGCGCCGCCTCGCCCGCGTGCAGCAGCTTCAGCCGCGCGAACGTCTCCGCGAGCGGCGAGATCACGAACCGGCTGCGCGCCAGCGTGTCCGCGTTGAGTTCCCAGCAGCCCACCGTCCACCGCCCCCCGAGCCACGTCCCGCCGTACGACCTTTCGCGCCGCCGCGAAACAATAACGGCCCGGCGGGTCCCGGCCGAGACTCCCGGTGTGACCAGCTACCGATCCCTCTTCTGCACCCCCGGGTTCACCCCGCTCTTCCTCGGCTCGGCCGCGCAGACGGCGGCCGGCACCGTCGGGAGCCTCGCCCTCGGCACTCTCGTCTACCGGGCCACCGGCTCCCCGCTGCTGTCGGCGGTCAGCATGTTCGGCCCCTCCCTCGCCCAAGTCCTCGGCGCCACCGTCCTGTTGTCCGGCGCCGACCGGCTGCCGCCTCGTACGGCCCTGACGGCGATCGCGCTGGTCTTCGCGGCCGGCACCGCGCTCCAGGCGCTGCCCGGGCTGCCGGTCGGCGCGCTCTTCGCCGTACTGCTCGCGATGGGCCTGGTGGCCTCGCTCGGCGGCGGGGTCCGCTGGGGCCTGCTGAACGAGATCCTCCCCAGGGACGGCTATCTGCCCGGGCGTTCGGTGTTCAACATGATGAGCGGGCTGACCCAGATCGCCGGTTTCGCCACCGGCGGCGCCCTGCTGGCCGCGCTGGCGCCCCGGGTCTGCCTGGTCCTGTCGGCGGCCCTGTACCTGGCGGCCGCCCTCGCACTGCGCCTCGGCCTGTCCGCCCGCCCGCCCCGCAGCGCGGGCCGCCCCTCCGCAGCGGCCACCTGGCGCGCCAACTCCCGCCTCTGGTCGCACCGTTCGCGCCGCCTCACCTACCTGGGCCTGTGGCTCCCCAACGGCATGGTCGTCGGCTGCGAGTCCCTGTACGTGTCGTACGCCCCGCACGCGGCCGGCACTCTCTTCGCCTGCGGGGCGCTCGGGATGTTCGCCGGGGACGTCACGGTGGGCCGGCTGCTGCCGCCCCGGGTGCGACGGCGGCTGGCGACCCCCCTGCTGCTCCTGCTCGCCGCGCCCTACCTGGCGTTCGCCGCGCATCCGCCGCTGCCGCTCGCCGCGCTCTGCGTCGCCCTCGCCTCCGTCGGCTTCGGCGCGAGCCTCGTCCAGCAGGAACGGCTGATGGACCTCACCCCGGACGAACTCGCGGGCCAGGCCCTCGGGTTGCACTCCTCCGGCATGCTGACCATGCAGGGCGTGAGCGCGGCGGCCGCGGGCGCGGTGGCCCAACTGACCACCCCGGCCGCGGGGATGGCCCTGATGGCGGCCGGCTCCATCGCGGTGACCCTCGTCCTGGCCGCGGCGGGCCGCCGTACCCCCCGCCCGCCGCTCACCCCCGCACCGGCGGCGGCGGAAGGGTCTGCTCGGTCCAGATGACCTTGCCGGTGGGGGTGTAGCGGGTGCCCCAGCGCTGGGTCATCTGGGCGACGATGAACAGCCCCCGGCCGCCCTCGTCGTCGCTCGCCGCGTGCCGCAGATTCGGGGTGGTGTGCCCGGTGTCGGAGACCTCGCAGGTCAGGGTGCGGTCCCGGATCAGGCGCACCTGGATGGGTCCGCCGACATAGCGGATGGCGTTGGTGACGAGCTCGCTGACGATGACCTCGGTGGTGAACGCCAGCTCGTCCAGCCCCCAGTCGTCCAGCTGCTTGCCGACGCTGCTGCGCAGGGCGGCGACCGCGGCCGGATCGGCGGCCGGCTCCCACTGCGCGAGCCGGGTCCGGTCGAGCAGCCGGGTGCGGGCCAGCAGCAGGGTGGCGTCCTCGTCCACCGCGCCGGTCAGCATCGTGGACACCGTCTGCTCGCACAGCTTGGTCAGCGAAGCCCGGGGGCCGGTGAGGGAATCGGCGAGCCGGCGCAGCCCCGCGTCCTGCCGCTCGGCGGCCTGGAGCAGACCGGAGGTGAACAGCGCGAGGACGCTGCCCGGGGCGAGCCGCAGCTCGGTGCTCTGATACGGCAGGCCGCCGACCCCCAGGGGCGGCCCCGGCGGCACGTCGAGGCTCCGGGCCACACCCGTGTCCCCGGCCACCAGCACCGGCGGCGGACCGCCCGCGCGCGCCATGCTGCACCAGCCGGAGACCGGGTCGTACACCGCGTACAGGCACGTCACCATCGCCTCGTCGACGGGGGGCGGGGCATGGTCCGGGACGGCGGCGGCGTCGCTCGGGGCGGGCGCGCGCTCCTGGGCGGTCTGCTCGGCGAGGTCGTCGAGCCGGGTGAGGACCTCGTCGGGGGCCAGATCGAGGCGGGCGAGGACCCGCAGCCCGGTGCGCAGCCGCCCCATGGTCGCCGCGGCGGGCAGCCCGTGCCCGAGCACGTCCCCGACGACCAGGCCCACCCGGGTGCCGGACAGCGGGATCACGTCGTACCAGTCGCCGCCCACCCCGGACCCGTTGTCGGCGGGCAGATAGCGGCTCGCCGTCTCGCACGCGGTCTGCGGGGGCAGCCGGCCCGGCAGCAGGCTGCGCTGGAGCTTGAGCGCCGTGCTGTGCCCCCGGGTGACGACCGGCAGCAGCAAAAAGCCGATCGCGAGGGTGCCGAGCCCGAGCACGGTCACCCCGCCGACCCGCCCGACCACCGGGAGGTCGACGGTGCTGGCGCCGTACCCCGGTTCGGCGTAGACGACGAAGGCGGCGTACCCGAACAGCAGCGCCATGAGCAGCCCCCCGAGCCCCGGCATCAGGCCCTTGCAGATCAGGTCGCGGGGGCTGCGGGTGAGGACCTTGCGGTGGTACCAGAGGCAGGCGAAGCCGGTCAGGCCGTACTGGAAGGCGATCGCGAGGCCGACGGAGTCGACCGAGTCGGCGAGGACGTTGCGGCTGAACGACGACAGCAGGACGAGCAGCGCGACGGAGGCCACGCCCATGCCGAGCGTGGCCCAGGTCGGGGTGAGGAACCTGCGGTGCACCCGGGCGAACCGGGCGGGCACCGCCTTGTGCACGGCCATCGAGAAGACGGTCCTGGCCAGCGGCAGGATGGTGGTCTGGGCGGAGGCCAGCGCCGAGGTCAGCACCATCAGGATCAGCAGCCGGGACAGGAACAGCCCCGCGCCGTGACCGCCGAAGACCGCCTCGCCGAGCCCCGAGAACACGTCGTCGTGGTGATCGGCGTTGCCGAGCCCGATGCCGGTGCCGCCGACGCCCGCGAAGGACTGCGCCGCGGTGGCGACCAGCCCGTACATGACCAGCAGCAGCACGGGGGAGAGGACGGCGGCCCGCCCGGGGATACGGGCGCTGTCGACGGTCTCCTCGTTGACGGACACGGCGGTGTCCCAGCCCCAGTAGATGAAGACACCCGCGAGGATGCCCGAGGTCAGGGCCCGTACGGAGGACACCTCGAAGGGGTTGAACCAGGACGCGGAGACATGGATCGCGGTCGCCGGCGGATCGGTGTGGACGCGGACCAGCGCGGCGACGGCGAACAGCAGCAGGACGGCGACCTCCAGACACAGCAGCCAGCGCTGTACGACCGCGGAGACCGTGATCCCGACGTAGCAGACGGCGGTGAGCAGCCCGATCCAGACCACCCCGGCCACCGTGACCCAGAACCGGCTCTGGCTCAGCGCGTCGAGACCCACCAGCCGGAACCCGTAGGCACCGGCGACGGTGGCGAGGTTCGCCATGACGATGATGTTGGCGACGATCAGCCCCCAGCCGCCCATCCACCCGGTCCTGGGCCCGAACGCCCGGGTCGCCCAGGTGAAGGTCGTACCGCAGTCCGCGTCGCTCGCGTTCAGCTCCCGGAAGGCGTACGCGATCAGCAGCATCGGCACGAACGCCAGCATGGTCACGATCGGCGCCTGGAGCCCGACCCCCGCCACGATGATCCCCAGCGTGGCGGCCAGGCTGTACGCCGGTCCGGTCGACGCCAGCGCCATGACGAGGGAGGAGAACATCCCCAGGGCGTTGCCGCGAAGCCCCTTCCGGCCCACGCCGGAACCCGGAGCGGGCCGCCCCCGGACACACCCCTGCTCCCGAAAAGCCTCACATTCGATTCCAACGCGGGGGTGGCCGGCGTGCAAATACAGGCTCGGCCGACGGGGGGAAGGCCCGCCGGCCGCTTTCCCCCGCGCCCCACGCCCCGGTCGCGTGCGCGTCCCCCGTGGGGCAGCATGAGGCCGTAACCGGATGATCACGGATCAACCGGACATCGACGGGTCGGCCGGAAGGGAACGGATGCCATGGGTAGCGGCGTGTCGAGGGGCGGACGGCGGCTGCGGTTCCGGCGTTCCCCGCGGTTGCGGAGCGCGAGCGTGGCCGTCGCGGTACTGGCCACCGCGGGCACCCTGACCCTCACGGCCTGCGGCGGCGGCAACAACAACGGCGGCGGTACGACCGTCAGCCCGCGCCCCACACCCCCCGCGACGGAGTCCTTCACGGGCACCCCGCCCTCCCCGCTCTCCTCGGCCGCGTCCTCCGCCGTCGCCTCGGCCCGCGCCTCCGCCTCCGCCGCGGCCTCCTCCGCGTCCGCACGGGCCGACGAGTTCGAGGCATCGGTCTCGGCGGAGGCCGAACGGGCGAACCAGGAAGCCCACCAGCGGCTGGCGAACGTACAGGGCCGGGGCAACGCCGCCTCCGACGTCTCCCTGAGCGGCATCCCCCGCGCCCAGGTGAACGACCTCCAGGCCGCCCACGTCAACATCCACAACTCCACGGGCAAGACGGCCAACTTCGCTGTCCAGGTGGACTTCCGCGACCCGGACGGCAAGGTCGTCGAGACCCGCTACGTCGGCGCGCAGAACGTCCGCCCCGGCCAGACGGTCCACCCCTACGCCATCAGCCACCAGCCGCCGCAGCCGATCCTCAAGCCGGAGGTGGCGAAGGCGGAGCGGTACTGAGGGGGGCGGTACCAAGGGGTGCTGAGGGTCGGTACCGAGGGGCCGGCATCAGGCAGGGGGGTGCAGGATCGGCGTCATGGACTACCGACATGCCACCGCGGCCGACGCCCCGGCCATGGCCGCACTCCTCGCGGCCAACCACCACGACGCGCTGACCGAGCGGGAACGTGCGCGGCAGGGCTTCGTGCAGGGAGCCTTCGACGCCGGCACGCTCCGCTCGATGGCCGGGAACGGGAGCCTGCTCGTCGCGGACGACGACGGCCACCTCGCCGGCCTCCTCGGCCTGGCCGCCCCGGACGGCATCCCCACCCCACCCCCACCGGTCCAGGCACTGCTGGCCGCCCAGGATTCCCTCGAGTGGCAGGGGCGCTCGCTCCGCTCCGCTTCCTTCCTCCTCTACGGCCCCGTGGTGGTCGCCGCCGCCTACCGGGGAAGGGGAGTGGCCCGGGGCCTGTTCACCGCGGCCCTCCGGTCGGCCGCGGGCCGGGCCGAGCTGCTGATCGCCTTCATCGAACGGGCCAACCAGACCTCCTGGCGCGTCCACGTGGACGGCTTCGGCATGACCCCGCTGGGCGAGTTCACCCTCGCCGACCGCGCCTACGACGTCGTCGGCGCCCCCACCCGCCCGGCCACCTGAGCCGTCCGGTCAGTCGCCCGTCCCCGGCGGATCACCGGGCACCGTCCCTGTCCAGGACCAAAACCTCCGGCAGACCACGACGGGCCCCACGAGCACGGGCAGGGGAGACCAGGTAGTACTCCCACCGCGCCGGAAGCAGGGTGGGCAGCATGATCACCATAACGAGGGCGAGCCAGGCGCCCCTCACCGCGAGCACGGCCTTGGCCACGATCACGGCCGCGCGCACCGGCTCCCCCCGCCTCTGACATCCACCCGGGCCGAGCGCGAGAACCGAGCACGTCAGGCAGGCCGAGGCACGATGCTCACCGCGCGGTAGTCGTACCCGTCCTGCTTGAAACCGGGGGCTTCCCATGTGAGGTCCACCCGCTGTCCGGGCGACAGCGTGCGGAAGCCGGGCCTCTGGATGTCGGAATAGTGGCCGAAGCAGCCACCGGGAGTCTCGGGGGAATCGAGAACACCCCACCCCTCCTCATCGCTCCACTCACGGACGGTCGCGGTCACCATGGACGGCACGCTACGTGCTTCGGCTGCGCGGGGCACTTGGTACCCGAGCTCGGGAAGCTGCGAGCCTTTGGCGGCGGTTTGGGTGCGTAGATTAACGGCCCCTGACCGGGGGAATCGGTCGGGGGCCGCTGGATTGCCCCGTGCCGCACGGCTCGGGCACGGGTGGGGCCCGGGGTCTCTACCGTTCCATGCCTTGCTTGCTGATCTTCTTGGCGCGCCCCATGACGTGGCTGCGATCGATGAACCCAATACCGCGTTCGTCCTTCAGCCACCTGTTGACGAGGTGCACCGCGGTACCGGCGCGAAGCTGTTCCGCGGCCTCTGCGGCGAGGCCGTCCAAGCGGGCGTTCTCCGCCTTCGTACCCTCCTGCTTGGCCTCCAGGGCCTGCTGCTGGGCTTGTTGCCTCACCAGACGCTTCGCTTCACCGGCGAGATACTTCTCGGCATCGGTGACGGCCCTGAGAATTCGAGGGTGGTTCAACCCCTGGTTGTAAAGCCGCCCTCGGAGCTCGGCGCCGCTTACACCGTCGCGTAGCGACTGGAGAGCCAGCACGTAGGTCTCCTGGTAGGCCGCCGTAAGGTCCCTGGCGGAGGACCCGGTCACAGTTGGAGCACCGGCTGAGGTCGGGACGTTGACCGTTGCTTTGGTCCTACTCCTGCCGGAAGTCCCGGTGTAGCGAAGGCCAGTTTTTGGCACTGAGAGAGTGGTCTGCACTTTTCCATCAGCGCGTCTGGTGATACGCGCTCCCTTGACTCCTGCTGAGTAGCTGATGCCTGCCTTGGATGCCGTGATGCGGATAGGTCCTGCTTTGAAGCTCTTCCTGTAGCTGAAGCCCATGAGACCCCCCTGCTTACCGATCGTGGTGCCAAGTAAGTCTGCTCTTATATGATGGGAGGCGTCACCGGTTTCAACGAGTACATCAGCTGGACTGCCACGATCTCGGCTTATTCGGCGGCATGCGTCTGAGCGCACAAGATCAGCCGCGGACAGTCAGTTTCGACGGCAGCCGAGCCGATCATGCGCGTGTACGTTTCGCTGCACCCGCACTGGCCTCAGCGCGTTGCAGGGTCCCGCTTCAAGCCCATTCCAACTTCAGGAGACGGGCCGATCGGTGCTGTGTCACGGATGTCTGGTAGCCCCTGGCCATGACGTTCTTGGTGGTGGTCGAAGGGGCGCCCAAGAGGCCCCGCGTCGAACGGCGGGGCCTCTTGCCGTATCGAGTTCTCCTGGACAACAGCCAGCTACGCCAGCGACCTCCGCAGAGCGTCCACCAACGACGCCGCACGTCCATCCTCGGCCCCTCCGATGATGTGGTTCATCGCATAGCCGAAGGCGATGCCGTGTTCCGGGTCGGCGAAGCCGAGTGAGCCCCATCGTCCGGTGTGGCCGGACGCGTTCGGGCCGGCCATGGGGTTGCCCTTGGCTTCCGCTCGCATCAGATTCTGGCGCGGACGGCCGGTGACCTGTTGCCGGAATTCACGGTCTCCACGAAGGTCGGCTATTTTTCGGGGCCGGACGGGGCGGAGCATTCCCTGGACCCCATGCGCTGGCACACGGCGGTGGAACTGGCGGCCGAGGACCTCGGGCGGGAGCCGGGCCTGGTGTTCCTGCACAACCCGGAACACTCGCTCCGTGAAGCCACCCCTCACAACCAGGATGCGCTGGTACAGGCGTGCGCCAACCTCGACGACGCCGCCGCAAAGGGGCTCTGCGCACCTGGGGCATCGCATCCTGGGACCCGTCACCGCTGGTGAGTCTGTTCAGCGGACGTCCTCGCCAAGGTGTGGGGCTTGGGCAGCGGCGAGGCGTGGGGGATGAGCCCTTTCGGGGGCAGTACCAGTACTCCTGCCTGGGACAGGATCGACCCACGCGAATTCCTCTTCTCCGAGACTGCTCACTTGGTCAGCCCGCCTGAAGCTCCTCGATCGTCCGCGCGGCTATGCGTCGGGCGGGTTCCAGTCGAGGGTCCTCCGGATGCGCATACGGCCCGAGGATCTTCGAACAGGCGAACAATGTCATCAACTTGCCGTCCCGGCTCTCGAAGTCCGACCGGCGCTCGTGCCATACGCGATCAGCCAGAGCCGGAACGGCAAGGGAACTCGCCCACAGCGAGGCGGAGTCCAGCCCCAGCGGTGCGCTACCCCAGTCCTCCCAGTCGAAGAGGCTGAATGCCGGCGCGGTCATGTTCGCCCAGTTCAGGTCCGCGTGGGCCGGCACCCACCGCCCCACAGTCGTATCGAAGCCGCTGGAGAAAACACCGCGGATGGACTCGGTGACAAGGGCTTGGGTGATGGTGACGGTGTCAGGTGTCGCGGTCCGCCCGGTGTGCTGTGTCGCCAGAGCGTCCAGCGAGGCGTTCAACGCCTCCCACCAGCCGTCCGGCAGCTCCGGGGCCTCACTCAAGATGGCGCTCCCGACGGGATTGCCCGGCAGGAGCTCGGTTTCGTCGGCCCGCCACATCGCTGGTTCGTCGGTGTCCCGCCAGACCACGCATCCGTGCCATTTGGGCTGGGCGATACCTTCCAGGCGCGCGGCACTCTCGGTGCCGTTCCATCCCTGATCGGGGATCTTGTCGAGCGAGCGCCGCTCGATCCGGACCCAGGTATCACGGCTCGTCCTGGCCCCCACGGATCGGCGCTTTCGCACCATCGTGTCCGGGAGCAAGCGCACTTGGAGAGACCGCCCGACACAAGCAAGGACCTCGCCGACCTGCTGCACGCGTAGATCAACAGCCTGACCCGTGGAGACGGAGAGCGCCATGGATGCGACCGTAGCAGTGATGCGACGCCGCGCCACCTGCCACGGTGCCGCGACGCTTGCCCACGCGGCCGGTGCTGAGCTGAAGGCCATTCAGGGGATGCTCGACCGCTCCTCGATCACCGTCACGGACGACACGTACACGAGCCTGCTTACCGAGGCGGATCTCGCGATCGCCGAGACCACAGCCCGGCTCGTACCGCGCGCCCGCGCCGCCTACAAAAACGATGCTCCGGAAGCCCAGGACGAGGCCGACGCGGTGGAGGCGAACGTGCCGGACGGTGCTGGTGCGCCCGGAGAAAACTCGGGCCTTGCACACCGTCCGCTCACGCAAACGGCCCCGGACAAGGAGTCCGAGGCCGAATAGGACCCCTCCCCGGGGAAGAAACCCCAGGTCAGAGCGGTAATGCGTTGTGCCCCCGGCAGGATTCGAACCTGCGACACCCGCTTTAGGAGAGCGGTGCTCTATCCCCTGAGCTACGAAGGCGGGGCTCGACCCACAGGGTACCGGATCGAGGGTCGGGCGGATGCCGGGATGGGGTGGTCGGAGGGGGAGGGGGAGGCGCGATTCCGTTCAGGCGTGGCTTCGAGCCCGGTGGCGGACGTTCAGCGCAGGCGGCGCAGCGCGTCCGGGGTCAGGTCGGCCAGGGTGGGGTAGCCGTCGACGGCCATCAGGAGGTCGGCCTCGGCGAGCAGGGTGCGCAGGACGTGCACGATGCCGTCGGCGCCGTCCAGGGCGAGGCCGTAGGCGTAGGGGCGGCCGATGCCGACGGCCCGCGCGCCCAGGGCGAGGGCCTTGACGGCGTCGGAGCCGGAGCGGACCCCGGAGTCGAAGAGGACGGGCAGGTCGCCGGCGGCCTCGACCACGCCGGGCAGGCAGTGCAGGGCCGGCAGGCCGCCGTTGGCCTGGCGGCCGCCGTGGTTGGAGCAGTAGATGCCGTCGACGCCCGCGTCCCTGGCGCGGCGGGCGTCGTCCGGGTGGCAGATGCCCTTGAGGATCAGCGGGAGATCGGTGAGCGAGCGCAGCCACGGCAGGTCGTCCCAGGTGAGGGGGTTGCCGAAGGTCAGTGCCCAGTGCAGGACGGCGGCCGAGGGGTCGTCCTCGGGGGACTTGGCGAGGCGGGAGCGGAACACCGGGTCGCTGGTGTAGTTGGCCAGGCAATGCCCGCGCAGCTGGGGGAAGTTGCTCGCGGCCAGGTCGCGGGGGCGCCAGCCGGTGATCCAGGTGTCCAGGGTGACCACGATGCCCTTGAACCCGGCCGCCTCGGCCCGGCGGACGAGGCTCTCCGCCAACTCCCGGTCGGTGGGGGTGTAGAGCTGGAAGAAGCCCGGGGTGTCGCCGAACTCCGCGGCCACCTCCTCCATCGGGTCCACGGTCAGGGTGGAGGCGATCATCGGCACCCCGGTACGGGCAGCGGCGCGGGCGGTGGCCAGATCGCCGTGCCCGTCCTGGGCGCACAGGCCGATCACCCCGACCGGGGCCATGAACAGGGGGGAGGGCAGGCGCATCCCGAACAGGTCGACGGACAGATCACGGTCCTTCGCCCCCACCAGCATGCGCGGGATCAGACCCCAGTCCTCGAACGCGGTGACATTGGCGCGCTGGGTGTGCTCGTCCCCGGCGCCGCCCGCGACGTACGACCGTACCGAGGGCGTCAGCGCGGCCAGCGCGGGCGGCTCCAGCTCGGCGAAGGTCATCGGCAGCCGCGGCACCACCCCGCGCAGGCCGTCGAGGTAGATCTCGTTCTGGTAGTCGGCGAACGCCATGGGGTCCTCCTGCTCCGGCCCGCCGCGTGCGAGCCGCTGGACCCTACAGCGCCGGACCGGCCCCGGGGAACGGCGGGCCCGGTCCGGGAGAACGGTTCAGGTCCGTGTCACCCGCACCCGGTACGTCCCGTCGTCCTCCCCCGTCACCCGCACCACGATCCCGTGCCGCGGGTCCTTGAAACTCTGGCCCGGGGTGAAGGGGGCGTCGGAGAGTTCGGCCTGGACGTTGGGGCTGCGGGTGCAGCCGCCGCTGTCGCGGTGCGCGTCGTAGACGGTGATGGGGCCCCGGCCGGTGTCGACGGTGGCGTCCACCTTGTAGATGAGGACGCCGGGGCAGCAGATCGCCTCGTCGTTGCCGCCCTGCGCGCGGACCTCCAGGGCGTACGCGGTGTGGCCGTCGACCGGGATGATCACCAGCTTGCCGCCGCCCGACTCGTACAGCGGGGTCAGCGCGTACTCGACGCTGCCGCTCTTCGCCGCGCAGCCCACCTGGGAGCCGTCCAGCCAGCCCAGTTTCCACTTGTCCCAGGCGAGCATGTCGTTGTTGGCGCCCCAGTCCTCGCTCATGATGTCCCAGTGCCCGACCGTGCCGCCGCCGTCCTGGGTGTAGAGGTCGGGCAGGCCGAAGGTGTGGCCGTTCTCGTGCGGCAGCACTCGGTAGCCGGTGTGCGGGAAGGAGCCGGAGCCGTCGTCCTGGCGGGAGTAGATGAAGGAGGCGTTGGAGACCGGCACCCCGTCGGCCACCGGCGCGTCCGCGTTCCCCGCGAAGGTCACCGAGAGGACCGTGTCCAGCGCGGACGGACCGGCGTTCGGGGTGACCAGTATGTTCAGCAGGTCGTACGAGCGGAAGTCGACGTGGGGATCGGCCGCGGCCACGATGTCCTGGACCAGCTGCCGGTACCCGGGGTCGAAGGGCGCCCCGCGTTCTATGCCGTACGCCTTGAAGGGTTTCGGCATCCGCAGCCAGTCGGTCACCGGCGTCTCGGGCCGGTAGTCCAGGCGGCCGTACGACGAGGTGCGGAACCAGTCCTGGGTGCGCGGGAAGAACTCGTGGAAGCGGTCCATCGCGCTGCCCTCGCCGGGGGCGTCGGAGAAGTCGACCATCAGGGTCAGGGCGTGCACGGTGCCGGTGGAGCGGGCGTAGCCGTGCGGGGTGGGCACGCCCTCGGTCATCTGGACGTCGGGGCCGCCGTGGATCATGCAGGGCGAGAGGGCGGCGGCGCGGGCCAGTCCGGTCGGCCCGGCGGTGGAGGGCGCCGTGAGACGGGCGGTCCCCGCGGAGGTGCTGATCGCCAGGGTCAGCGCGGTCACCACGGTGAGAGCCATCCGGCGCGAGGGTATGCGGCGCCCGGATATACCGCTGGGGTCGGGGTCCTGACCGGGGGATATGCGGCCCGAGGATATGCGGCGGGGCGACTGCGGCTGCGGCTGCATGCACGGACCCTTCGCTCCACGGCAGCCGCCGGACTCCTGGCTGCGCCCTTGCGATCACCCTGTGCCGGGGCCCGGGCGGGCGCGCGCTGGGTGAGACCGATCGTGGGAAGGGCGGGACCGAACGTGGGAAGCGCGGGCGCGGGAGGGTGAATCCGGGCCGCGGCGCATGTGGCTCAATGTGGCTCAGCTCACAGCTTCTCTTTCCGCGGACGGGAAATAAGTGGGGACCCTCTCCCCGTTTGGAAGGGTGTCCGCCTGAAACGGGGATCGAGTCCCCGGATCACCGGGCCCGTCGGCATCGCATCACCGACAACGCAACACCGACATCGCACTTACTCACGTCGTACCCGAGGAGCGCCCAGTGACGACCGCCACCCACCCCGCGCCGCGCAAGGTGACCCGGCCCCGCGCCGACGCCCTGCGCAACCGGGAGCGGATCGTCACCGCCGCCCGCGAGATGTTCACCGAGCACGGCCCGGACGTGCCGCTGGACGAGATCGCCCGCCGGGCCGGCGTCGGCAATGCCACGCTGTACCGCAACTTCCCCGACCGCGACGCCCTCGTCCGCGAGGTCGTCTGCTCCGTGATGGACCGTACGGCCGAGGCGGCCGAAGGCGCCCTCGCGGAGACCGGGGACGCCTTCGCCGCGCTGGAGCACTTCGTGCACGCCTGCGCCGACGAGCGGATCAGCGCGCTGTGCCCGATGGTCTCCAGCACCTTCGACCGGCACCACCCCGAGCTGGAGGCCGCCCGCGAGCGGGTCGAGAGCCTCGTGGCGGAGGTCATGGGACGGGCCGTGGCGGCCGGTCAGCTGCGGTCCGACGTCGGGGTGGGCGACCTGATGATCGCCGTGGCCCAGCTGAGCCGGCCCCCGGCCGGCACCGGCTGCCCGCAGGGCGACCGGTTCGTCCACCGCCACCTCCAGCTTCTCCTCGACGGCCTGCGGGCCCCCGCGCGCTCCGTGCTGCCGGGCACCGCCGTCACCGTCGGGGAACTCCGCCAGTGCGGTACGGCCGCATAGCCCGAACCGCTCCCGCCCTCCACGCCAGCCGCCTCCGTCGCCGTTCCCGCTCCTGTCGTCCTTGCCGTCCTTGCCGTCCGTTTTCCCGATGTCGTCCGTTTTGCTGACGCGTTCCGTTCACTGCCGTTTTCTCGTCATTTTTCCGTCACCTGGTCACGAAGCTCCGCACTCGTGAACTCCCGAAGTCCCGAAGTGGGTACACCCATGTCCGAAGCCCTCAAGGCTCCTCGCGTCGCCGGTCTGTCCGGTGACGCCAACCGCTGGAAAGCGCTCGTCTTCATCGCGCTCGCCCAGCTGATGGTGGTCCTCGACTCGACCATCGTGAACATCGCCCTGCCCTCGGCCCAGAAGGACCTCGGCATATCCGACGGCAACCGGCAGTGGGTCGTCACGGCCTACGCCCTCGCCTTCGGCGGTCTGCTGCTGTTCGGCGGCCGGATCGCCGACAAGTGGGGCCGCCGGCGTGCCTTCCTCACCGGTCTGATCGGCTTCGCGCTGGCCTCCGCGCTCGGCGGCCTGGCCGTCTCGGGCCCGATGATGTTCGGCGCCCGCGCCCTCCAGGGCGTGTTCGGCGCGCTGCTCGCGCCCGCCGCGCTGTCCCTGCTGGCCGTGATGTTCACGGACGCCAGGGAGCGCGCCAAGGCGTTCGGCATCTACGGCGCCATCGCGGGCGGCGGCGGCGCGGTCGGCCTGATCCTCGGCGGCTTCCTGACCGAGTACCTGGACTGGCGCTGGACGTTCTTCGTGAACGTGCCGTTCGCCATCGTCGCCGCGCTCGGCGCCACCCTGGTCATCCGCGAGCCGGAGGGCGGCCGCAACCGCGCCCCGCTCGACATCCCCGGCGTCCTGCTGTCCACCCTCGGCCTGGTCGCGCTGGTGTACGGCTTCACGCGCGCCGAGTCCGACGGCTGGAGCGACACCCTGACCGTCTCGATGTTCGTGGCGTCCGCGGTGCTGCTGCTGTCGTTCGTGCTGGTCGAGTCCCGGGTCAAGGCCCCGCTGCTGCCGCTGCGCGTGGTCCGCGACCGCAACCGCGGTGGCATCTACCTCTCGCTCGGCCTCGCCATCATCGGCATGTTCGGCCTGTTCCTCTTCCTGACCTACTACCTCCAGATCGTGCAGGGGTACTCCCCGGTCAAGACCGGCTTCGCGTTCCTGCCGATGGTGGCCGGCATGATCACCGGCTCCACCCAGATCGGCGCCCGGCTGATGACCCGGGTGCGGGCCCGGTTCCTGATGGGCCCCGGCTTCCTGGTCGCGGGTCTCGGCATGCTGCTGCTGACCCAGCTGGAGATCGGTTCGTCGTACACCACCCTGCTGCTGCCCGCGATGGTGCTGCTGGGCCTCGGCATGGGTACGGCGTTCATGCCGGCCATGTCCCTGGCCACCACCGGCGTCGAGCCCCGGGACGCCGGTGTCGCCTCCGCGATGGTCAACACCTCGCAGCAGGTCGGCGGCGCGATCGGCACGGCGCTGCTGAACACCATCGCCGCGTCCGCGAAGACGTCGTACCTCAAGGACCACATCGCGGGTGCCGCCACCAGGCCGCAGCAGCAGCTGGTGGGCCTGCAGAGCATGGTGCACGGCTACAGCACGGCGATCGCCTTCGCCGTCGGCATCCTGGCCGTCGCCTCGCTGATCGCCTTCACCTTCGTCAACGCCGG
Organism: Streptomyces sp. SUK 48; assembly: GCF_009650765.1. NCBI lineage: Bacteria > Bacillati > Actinomycetota > Actinomycetes > Kitasatosporales > Streptomycetaceae > Streptomyces > Streptomyces sp. SUK 48. The sequence continues at coordinate 4,797,715 of NZ_CP045740.1, forward strand.
CCGTCCGGGCTCCACCCAGGTGGCCGCCGGCGCGGGCGCCGAGGACGAGGTGCCGGTGGTGGCCCACTGAGCCCACTGACCCTCGTGCACTCGGTGAGTCAGGTGAGTTAGCGGAGCCAGGGGAGGTCCGCACCCTCCTCGTCCGGCTGCAGGCCCTCGGCGACGATCTCCATGATCTCGCCGAGGGCCTTCTGCTGTTTTGGGCTGAGCCGGTCGAACAGGGCCTGGCGTACGGCGGTCACATGGCCCGGGGCGGTACGGCCGAGCACGTCCGCGCCCTCCTCGGTGAGCACCGCGAACTGGCCGCGCTTGTCGGAGGGGCAGTTCTCGCGGCGCACCCAGCCGTTCTTCTCCAGCCGGCTGATCGCGTGCGAGAGCCGGGAGCGGGTGATCTTCGACTTCATCGCCAGTTCGGTCATCCGCAGCCGGCGCCTGGGCGCCTCGGCGAGCGTGACGAGCAGGCCGTAGTAGATGTGCGGCATGCCCGCGTCGCGTTGCAGCTGCCGGTCGAGGTGGTCCTCCAGCAGGGTGGTCGCGTGCAGGTAGGCGCGCCAGACGCGCTGTTCCTCGGGGGTGAGCCAGCGGTGCGATGCGGCGGAGTCCGGTGCCGTGTTCATGGGTCCACTTTACGAAAGGTCTCTTTGAAACTTGAACTAGTTGACGTACGGTGTTTCGGTAGAGCTTGAGAGTTCAAGCAAATGACCGGACGCGTCCGGTCCCGCCGGGACGAGAGGGAGTCGCCGTCATGTCCGTCGCCGCCACGGAGCGCGCCGCCGAGGAGCGCATGCCCGCCCTGTACCTCAGCCACGGCGCCCCGCCGCTCGCCGACGACCCGGTGTGGCCCGGCCAGCTCGCCGCCTGGGCCGCGGCGCTGCCCCGCCCCAAGGCCATCCTCATCGTCTCCGCCCACTGGGAGGAGGCCCCGCTCGCCCTCGGCGCGATCGAGACCGTCCCGCTGGTCTACGACTTCTGGGGCTTCCCGGAGCACTACTACCGGGTCCGGTACGACGCCCCCGGCGCGCCGGAGCTGGCCGCGTCGGTCCGCAAGCTGCTGCGCGCCCCCGGTACACCCGTCCAGGACATGCCCGACCGCGGCCTCGACCACGGTGCCTACGTCCCCCTCGTCGAGATGTTCCCGCGGGCCGACATCCCGGTGCTCCAGGTCTCCATGCCCACCCTCGACCCGAGGCGGCTCATGGAGGTCGGCCGCAGGCTCGCCCCGCTGCGCGACGAGGGCGTGCTGATCATCGGCTCCGGCTTCTTCACCCACAACCTGGCCGCCCTGCGTCAGCCGGGCGGGTCCGTGCCGAGCTGGTCCGCCGAGTTCGACGACTGGGGCCGGCGCGCCCTGGCGGACCGCGACTGGGACGCCCTCCTCGACTTCCTGGGCAAGGCCCCGGCCGGCCGGTACGCCCACCCGCGCACCGAACACTTCGCCCCGCTCTTCGTCACCATGGGCGCGGCGGAGGCCGCCGGCGAGCTGGACGCGCAGAAGTCGGTGATCGACGGGTTCTGGCTGGGGCTGGCGAAGCGGTCGGTGCAGTTCGGGTAGCGGCTCGGGGGGTCTCGGCGCCGGCGGTGTCCGGATCGGTCCGCGTGGCAACCATCAGGCGGTGCGGGCCGTCTTCCGGGTGGGAGAGGCGGGGAGAGCGGCCGGGGCAGGCGCGCACGCGGGGTGAGGCGGGGTGAGAGGGACGGTGTCGAACGTGATGGCCGTCCCGCGCGCAGAGTGGTCGTAGATCTCCGTGAGGACATCGAGATCCCCCTCGACTCCTGGTCTGACCTGCGCCTCTGTGGGATCGGACACCATCTGGTCTCCCATGCGGCGGAACAGGGTACTGCATGATCAGAAAAATTGAGGGGCGGGTTGGGAATTCTGTCCTGATTCCAGTCGTTGTTTCCATCGGATGCAGGGCACTCAGAGGAGAGTCCCCAAGGACAGCCTCTGGAGACCCGCAGCGTTCAGGACCACCCGCCAGCCCACCATCGCAAGGGAGCACGCATGGCAACCCGTGCCGTCGCCCGTCGTAAGTCCGCCGCCTCCGGCGAGACGGCCGACTCGGCAAGCAGTGTTCGCGCTCATGGCGGCGAGATCGCGGACCGCGACCTGGTCGGCATGTACCTCGACGAGATAGCGCGCACACCGCTGCTCGACGCCGCCAAGGAGGTCGAGCTGTCCCAGACCATCGAGGCGGGTGTGTTCGCGCGACAGGTTCTCGACGGGTTCGAGGACACCACCTCGGACGCCACCCGTGAGGAGCTGGAAACCCTGGTCGCCGCGAGTGAGCGGGCCAAGGACGTCTTCATCCGCTCCAACCTGCGCCTGGTCGTCGCGGTCGCGCGGCGCTACCCGCGCAGCGGTCTGCCCCTGCTCGACCTGATCCAGGAGGGCAACGCGGGCCTGGTGCGCGCCGTCGAGAAGTTCGACTACCGCAAGGGCTTCAAGTTCTCCACGTACGCCACCTGGTGGATCCGCCAGGCCATCACCCGCTCCATCGCCGACCAGTCGCGCACCATCCGCCTCCCCGTCCACCTGGTGGAGGAGCTGGGCCGCATCCGCCGGGTGCAGCGCGAGTTCAACCGGGAGCACGGCCGCGAGCCGGAGCCGACGGAGATCGCGGCGGAGCTGGGCTCCACGCCGGAGCGCGTCACCGACGTCCTCGACTGGGCCCGTGACCCGGTCTCGCTGAACATGGCGGTGGACGACCAGGGCGAGACCCAGTTCGGCGACCTGCTGGAGGACACCTCCGCGGTCAGCCCCGAGCAGTCCGTGATGACCCTGCTGCGCAGCGAGGAGCTGGACGACCTGATCGGCCGCCTGGACCAGCGCACGGCCTCCATCATCAAGATGCGGTACGGCATCGAGGACGGCCGCGAGCGCACCCTGACCGAGGTCGGCAAGGAGCACGGTCTGACCCGTGAGCGCATCCGGCAGATCGAGAAGCACGCCCTGCTGGAGCTGAAGAAGCTGGCGCGGGACACCGGGTTCGACGCGGCGGCGTAAGGGGGGGCGGGGCCGCGTACGCCGGGTGGCGAAAGACGGCGCAAACATGGCGCCCCGGGACCGCTTCAACCGCAGGGCCCGAGGGAACAACCTCTCCGGGCCCGCCAGCGGGGCCCGGTGAACGCCGCACTCCCCACACCGAGTCAGCAACGGACCAGCCGCACCAGCGCGTCACAGCCGACACCGCCGATCCGCACCCGGCCGCCCCACGCACCTTCGGCCGACCCCACGTGAGCCAGGTCCCTGCGCACATCCCCCCCGGCGCCGGGACTTCCCAGAGCCGGGCTTCGGCGCCCACCCCCCGGGCGCCGGAGCCCGGCTTCTTTCGCCACGGGCCGGGCGGTGGTCCGGGCCTCAGCTCTCGCGACGGCGTGGTTCGAAACGGCACTTCCGCGCCACTTGGCCCCAACTCCACGCCTTTACACGGCCCTTGAGGGTGGAAAGAGCCATCATCCGCTCCCTGTGGAGAAGTTGGCGGCTTGGTGCGGACCCGTATGCGGTCTCCGCCTGCGGGAGCGGCCCGGCCGTGCGACGCTGGGAAGCGGTGCGGCGGCGGCGGAAAAGGCAAGGGGCGGCCCACCCCGTACCTGAACCCCGGGGTGAACCGCCGGATGGCAGATTCTGCCACACGGGCATAGCCTGCCGAGATGAGCACCACCCCCAGTCCTACCCCCCGCTCCACCTCCGGCTCCACCCCGCAGTCACCTCCCGGCGCCGGGCCGGCGCCCTCGCTCACCGAGCGCCGCAAGGCCGAGACCCGGATGGAGATCGCCCGGGCCGCGGCCGCGCTGTTCGTCCACCAGGGACTGCGGGCCACCCGTGCCGAGGACATCGCCCAGCAGGCGGGCATCGCACCGCGCACCTTCTACCGCTACTTCGCCACCAAGGAAGAGGCGGTCGCGCCCCTCTACGCCGCCGGCGCCCAGCGCTGGGCCGAGGCCGTCCGCGCCGCCCCGGCCGGGCTCACCGTCCCGCAGGCCCTGGAACACGCCGCCGAGCACACCCTCACCCCCGGCGCCGGGGTCTCCGCGGCCTCCTGGGAATGGGTCCGCACCCTGATCCGCCTGAGCGACACCAGCCCCGGCCTGCGCAAGGTCTGGGCCGAGGTGGGCCAGACGTCGGAGGAGGCGCTCGCGGAGATCCTCGCGCGGCGGCTGACGACGCCGGGATGGGGAGCGGCGTCCACGGAGGGGACGGGCGCGGTGGCGGCGGGCGCGGTGGGAGAAGGGGTGGCTGCGGGGGAGACGCCTGCGGGGGAGCCGTACGGGAGCGGGGCGTTCGCGGGGGAGCCGTACGCGGGGGAGCCGTACGCGGGGAGCCGGGAGCCGGCCGTGCTCCGGGAGCGGGCCGCACTCCGGGCGCCGTCCGTGCTTCGAGTGCCGGGAAGCCGGGAGGCGCCTCCGGTCCGCTCGGCGCACCGGCCGGTGCGGAACCCGGTCCCGGTGCGGAGCCCGTTCCCGGCGCCGGGCCGGACGAGGCGCCGCTCGCCGTCCCCGTGATCACCCCCGGGCTGCGCTTCGCCGCCGCCGTCGCCGGGAGCGCCGTACGCGTCGCCGTGCAGTCCTGGGCCGCCACCGCCTCCCCGCCCGCCGGCCCGGACGGCCCCGCGGCGCTGGCCCTGCGCAACCTCAAGGCCCTGGGCGGCTTCGACTGGGACGGCGCGCGCTGAGGGCTTCCCCGAGCGGGCTCAGACGCCCCCGGCCCGGCTCAGCCGTCCCCCCAACTCCCTGACGCACGCGACCAGTTCATCCGGTGCCCGGACGGCGAACTCGTACCCCGTCAGCGCCAGCCGGACGGTCAGCCACTCCACGGGGTCGCCGGTGCCGCCCGTCAGGACACAGCCGCCCTCGCCGTCGTCCGTGAGCGTCCCGAGCGCCGCCGGGAGCCGTTCGGCGACCTCCGCCGGGGACGCGGCGAACCGCACCTCGAACCCGTACGCCTCCTGCCACTGCTGGATCGACTGCCGCAGATACTCCGCCGCGCCGCCCGCCGGCAACTCCCGCTGCTCGAACCGGACTCCGGTGGCGAACGGCTCGCTCACCCGGTCCACCCGGAACGTGCGCCAGTCCGCTCGGTCGAGGTCGTACGCGACCAGGTACCAGCGCCGCCCCGTCGACACCAGCCGGTGCGGCTCGGCCAGCCGGCGGGACGCGCCGCCCTCCTTGTCGCGATAGGCGAACCGCAGCCGCTCCCGGCCCGCCACGGCCGAGGCCAGCAGCGTCAGCGTCTGTGCGGGGATGCTCGCGCCGTCCCCGGCGGTCAGCGGGGTGGTCGCGGCCTGGAGGGTGGACACCCGGTGCCGCAGCCGGGCCGGCAGGACCTGCTCCAGCTTGGCGAGGGCCCGCACCGACGCCTCGTCCACGCCCGCCACCGCGTGCCCGGCACCGGCCCGCAGCCCGACCGCGATGGCGACGGCCTCCTCGTCGTCCAGCACCAGCGGCGGCATCGCCTTGCCCGCGACCAGCCGGTACCCGCCGTCCGCACCCTTCGTCGCCTCCACCGGATAACCCAGCTCGCGCAGCCGGTCGATGTCCCGCCGCACGGTACGGCGCGACACCGCGAGCCGTTCGGCCAGCTCACCGCCGGGCCACTCACGGGGCGTCTGGAGGAGGGAGAGCAACTGGAGCAGCCGTGCCGGGGTGGCGGTCGTCATGCGTACGAGAATGCCGTAAGACCAGGTCGGTCCCTGACCTGATCCCGGCGGGCGTTCGCCCCCGCTCACCTGACCTTTTGGTCCGGTTGATCCCGTGTGTGTTGTTCACGGCACCTGCGAGATACGTCACGGTCCGGGGTCGAAGTGCCCCGCAGTGGTGTGTACTGGTGGGTATGCCCGAGCATCTGTCGACCCTCCAGCTGGTCGCCGCGGTCTTCCTCACCCTGGCCGGCGTGGTCTGGGCGATCGGCGTACTGCGTCTGCTGCGCCGGTTCCGCGCACAGGCGCTGCGCGAACTCGCGGCCGCCCGCCTGCCGTTCCTCCCCGCCCAGCGGACCGGCCCGCCGCGGGAGTCGGTGGAGCTGACCCCGGCCGAACAGGACGCCTTCGCCGGGCTGATACGACAGCTCGGCCACCGCTGACCGGCCCGGCCGGGCCGCCCGCCCCGCTGCCTGTCGCCCCGCCCGCCTCACCGTCGGTCCGGCCGTCACCCCAGTCGTGCCGCGCGCCGCTCCATCGCGGAACGGGCCGCGTCCTCCGACATGTACACCTCGCACATATGGCGGCCGTCCGGCGTCGCCGTGTGCTCGACCTCCCACAGGGAGATCTCGCTGTCGTCCGGCAGCAGGAACGCGTGCTCGTACAGCACATAACTCAGCCCCGAGCGGCCCGCCCGGCCCGGACGGCCGAAAGCCTGGGTGATCTCGTGCGCCGTCGCCGTGGCCAGCAGGTCCGCCGTGCGGTCGCCGGGATGGTCCGCGTTCTCCGCGCGGCGCAGCAGCCGGCGGGCGTGGTCGGCGGAGTCGCCGCAGGCGAACACATGCCGGGGCGCGGGGACCGCCCACAGCCAGGTCGGCGCGGGCAGCTCCAGTTCGGGCGCGTCCGGGGGTAATCCGAGGCGCGAGGTGGCCGTATGCAGCTCCTCCTCGTCGGTGTACACCTCATGGTCCGGGGCGCTGCCCGGAGTGGTGTTGTGCGCCAGCTCCCACAGCGTGACCGCCGAACCGTCGGCGAGCAGCCAGGTGTGCCGGTACGTCTCCCGGTGCAGCCCGGCGCTGTGGTGCGCGGAGTGCAGCGAACTGTCGTACGCCAAAGCGCAGTCGAGCCGCAGGATCACCTCGTCGGGCAGTTCGAAGGAGTTCAGGGCGCGGCCGAGGAGTCGCGCGAGGTGATCCTCGGGCGACTCGGGCGACTCGGCTGGTTCGGGCGCTGCCGTCTCGTACGGAACGCTCAAGGCATCTCCCGGCGTTGCTGCATGTCACCTTGTGGGTGCATACCGTAGCCCCTCGATCGGACATCATGTCCGGGAATGGGGAAATGGAACACCGGAAAAACGCGCGGGCCGCGCGAGATGTTCCCGCGCGGCCCCAAAAACCGTCAAAACCCGTCGGTCAGGCGGCACTTCCGGCGGTCCAGGCGCTCCAGGACATGTTCCAGCCATTGAGGCCGTTGTCCGGGGACACGGTGGTGTCGGGGGAGTTCTTCACGATCACCACGTCGCCGACGAGCGAGTTGTCGAAGAACCACTTCGCCGGGGTGTCGCCCTGCGCGCCCTGCACGTCCGCGAGGCCCACGCAGCCGTGGCTGGTGCCCTGCCGGCCGAACGGCGGATTGCCCCGGTTGTACCAGTAGTTGCCGTGGAGGAAGGTGCCCGAGGACGTCAGGCGCATCGCGTGCGGCACGTCCGGGATGTCGTACTCCCCGCCGAAGCCGACCGTCGAGCCGTTCATCCGGGTCTGGGTGAACTTCTCGGAGATCACCATCTGACCGTTGTACGTGGTGTGTTCCGCGCTGCCCCCGGAGATCGGCACCGACTTGAGCGTCCGGCCGTCGCGCACCACGGTCATCGTCTGCGTGCCGACGTCGACCGTGGAGACCTGCGAGCGCCCCACCGTGAAGGAGACGGTCTTCTTCTGCACGCCGTAGATGCCCTGGGCGCCCTGCACATGGTCCAGGTCGATCTTCATCGTGACCTTGGAGCCGGCCTTCCAGTAGTCCTTCGGCCGGAAGTCCAGGCGCCGGTCGCCGAACCAGTGCCCGACCACCTCCTGGCCGCTGCTGGAGTTGACCGCGATGTGCGACTGCACGGCCTTCTTGTCGCTGATCGACTTGTTGAAGGTGAACGACACCGGCATGCCCACACCGACCGTGCTGCCGTCGTCCGGCGTGTAGGTGCCGATGAAGCTGCTCGCCGAACTCACGGTGCTGAAGATGGCGTTGGCCGCCGCCGGGCGCCCGTCGGCGTCCTTCGCCCGCGCGGCTATCTGGTACTTCGTGCCGAGTTCGAGGCGCTGCTTCGGCTTCCAGCTGTGGCCGTCCGCCGATATCGCCCCCGGCACGGCCTGCGCCGAGCCCGACAGGGTCATCTTCACGTCGGTCAGCGTGCCGTCGCTGACCTTCACCCCGGTCGCGTTGACGGACGCGTCCGTCGCGCCGTCCTTCGCCGAGATCGCTATCTTCGCCGTCGAGGTCTTCGGGGAGTCCTTGCCGCCGCCCTTGTTCGAGGCGTTGGCGTCGCCGCCGCAGGCGGTCAGGGTGAGGGCGCCGACCATCAGGGCGGCACAGGCCCCCAGTGCGCGCCGCGCTGCAATGTCCGGCGTTGTCACGGGCTGCTCCAGGTTCGTGTGGTGTGCGTGGTCCGTTCCCATGCGCCGAGAAAGAGTGTGTAAACAGTCCCTGAGGTTCCCCCCAAGTCCGCGTAAGGCCACGACGTGACAGAACCGCGACAATCCGCGTCCGGTGGCGACGCGCTCCCGCTACGGGAGGCCGTACAACTCCCCGTACGACGGCCACGCTCCGCCCGGTCCGTCGACCGGCTCGGCCGCGCGCACCGCCCGCACGATCGCCCGGGTCACCAGGTCCGCGCCCGCCGCGAGCAGCTCGTTGAGGGCGAGCGGGTGGGCGGCGAGCGGCCGGGCGCCGGTGGCCAGGGTGAAGACCGTGTCCCCGTCGTGCAGCAGGTGGACCGGGCGGACGGCGCGGGCGATGCCGTCGTGCGCGGTGCCGGCCAGCTTCTGGGCCTGGGCCTTGGTCAGGTCGGCGTCGGTGGCGACGACCGCCAGCGTCGTGTTCAGCGGCGGCGGCGTACGGCCCGCCCCGGACTCCTCCAGCCGCCGCAGCGCGGCCTCGTGCACCTGCCGCTGCGGGTACGCGACCCGGCCGTCGTACAACTCCCCGTACAGCACCCCCGTCTCCGGATCCATCACCGAACCCGCCGCGTTCGCGACCACCAGGGCGGCGACCGTGATCCCCGAGTCCAGGACCGTGCTCGCCGTGCCGATGCCGCCCTTGAGCCAGCCGGTCGCCGCGCCGGTCCCGGCCCCCACACAGCCCTGCGCCACCGGGGCGCCCGCCTCGGTCGCGGCCGCCGCCTCCACCGCCGCGCGGCCCGTCGAGGCGTCCGGGCGGGCCCGGAAGTCACCGCCGCGCCCCAGGTCGAAGACGCAGGCGGCGGGCACCACCGGCACAACATGCGCCGGATCAAGACCCACTCGCACGCCCCGGCCCCGCTCCTCCAGCCAGGCCATCACCCCGGATGCCGCGTCGAGCCCGTAGGCGCTGCCCCCGGTGAGCACGATCGCGTCGACCCGCTGGACCACATTGCGCGGATCGAGCGCGTCGGTCTCCTTGGTGCCGGGCCCGCCCCCGCGCACGTCCACGGCGGCCACGGCCCCGCCCTCCGGTGCCAGTACGACGGTGGTCCCGGTGAGCCGCCCGTCCCCGGTCCGGGTGGCGTGTCCGACCCGCACCCCGGCGACATCTGTCAGCGCGTCAACTGTCATGACCGCCAGTCTGCCCGAGCCCCGCCGGCCACCGAAGGGCTCAGCCCGGCCACCGACGGGTCAGCCGGCCGGCGAGGGCTCGGCCGGTCGCCGAAGGGCTCAGCCGGTCGCTGTCCCGGCGTTCGCCGTGCGCTCCCTCCGGACCATGCGGGCCGTCAGGGTCACCCCGGTCGCCACCGCCGCCGCGCAGACCAGGCCCGCCGCGAGCACCGACCAGCCGCCCAGGAAGGTGCAGCCGAGCACCAGCAGCGCGGTGACCGGCAGCACCAGCTGCTGGGCGATGCCCACCTTGAAGTGCCGTGCGTGCAGGGCCCAGACGGTCAGCAGATACAGCGCCGTCGGCAGGGTCACCGCCGCCGACGCGGCCGCCGTGGACAGGTGTGCCGAGCCGACCGTCTCCTCCACGGCCACCTCCAGGCCCGCGCCGATCGCCGCCGCCGAGGAGAAGATCAGATAGTGGCCGTACCCCCACAGGAACGCCCGTCCGCCGGAGCGCAGATGACCGTGGATGGGCACCACGAAGTAGATCCACCAGGCGGAGAACACGATCAGGAGCCCGCCCGCCGCGATCGGCAGCAGCTCGCCCAGTGCCGAGTGCTCGTCCACGGCCGACTTCACGGCGACCGTGGCGGAGGCGATCGTCTCGCCGAGCACGATGATCGTGAACAGTCCGTACCGCTCGGCGATGTGGTGCGGATGCCAGGAGGTCTCGTACTCCCGCTCGGCGAACAGCGGCACGCACATCTCCGCGATCGCCATCACCAGGAACACCCAGGGGCGGGCGGGCTGCGGCAGCACCACCAGACCGGCCCAGCCGACCTGGCACAGCAGCACCCCGCCCGCGTAGCGCAGCGCGGCCCTGCGTTCGCCGCCCTCGGCGGTCCGCGCGGCTCTCAGCCACTGGGTGGCCATCGCGAGCCGCATGATCACGTAGCCGAGCCAGACCGTCATGTAGTCGTGCTGCTGGAAGGCCCGGGAGACACCGGCGGCCAGCACCAGGACGCCGGCGATCTGCACCAGGGTGACGACCCGGTAGAGCACGTCGTCGTTGTCGTACGCCGAGGCGAACCAGGAGAAGTTCATCCAGGCCCACCAGATGGCGAAGAACACCATCGCGTAGTTGAGGACCCCGGTGCCGGGGTGGCCCGCGGAGACGGCGTGCACCAGCTGCACGCCCGCCTGGGAGACCGCCACGACGAAACACAGGTCGAAGAGGAGCTCCAGCGGGGAGGAGACCCGGTGGGCCTCGTCCCGCCCGCGCGCGGTGAGCCGTCGCACGGGGCCGGAGGCGTGGGATGCGGGGTGGGATGCGCCCGGAGCAGCGGGCGCCGGGGTGGAACTCGGCGTCATGCCTCTCAGCACAGCAGAAAACCGGGCCGGGGGCTTGCGCGGGCGCTCACCTGTGGCCGCCGGTCCACCGGGAGGAGGGCCGTACCCTGGACGCATGAGCGATGCCCCCGCCCCCGGACCGCGTGACCCGAAGCCCGCGCTGGTCTTCGATGATCCGCTGGACCAGCAGTCCTCGGACGACACCGACCGCGGCTGGGGCGAGCGGCCGTCCGGCGACAGCGCCGCCGACCTCAAGCGCTTCCTCGACGAGAAGCCGCCCCACCACATCTGAACCGTCAGTGGTCGTCGTGGCCCGTGCCGCGCTGGGCGATCAGGGCGTCGCGGATCTCCTTGAGCACCTCCAGCTCGGACACCTCGAGGACCTCCTGGGTGCCCTCCCGCGCCGCCTTGCGGGCCGCCTGCCGGGCCAGGTACTTCGACATCGGCAGGACCATCAGGAAGTACACCACCGTGGCGGTGATCAGGAAGGACAGCGCGGCGCCGAGGACGGAACCCCACATCAGCTGGATGCCGTGCGTTCCGTGGCACGAGTCGCTCAGGCACGTGCTGTAGTTGTCCAGGTTCTGGGTGCCGATCGCGCCGACCAGCGGGTTGATGATCCCCTTCACCACCGCGTTGACGATGTTCGTGAAGGCGGCGCCGATGACGACCGCCACTGCCAGGTCGATGACATTGCCGCGCATCAGGAAGGCCCTGAAGCCTTGCAGGACGCTCGGTTCCTTCTTCGCGCTCACCTCGGGGACGCTCCTCGCATGCACAAGTTGTGGAACAAAACGCTCCGCAACCTACGGCACCATACGGCCATACTGTCCAATCCAGTCCCCTGAAGGAGGGACTTGACAGCGCGCCGCCGGGAAAAAGTCCGACACGGTTCAGCACAGCGTCACCGCCAGCCGCGCCGTGGCACTCGCACCGACGAGCCCGGCCGCCAGGGCGCGCGGCACCGCGAGCACGACGAGCGCGCCGGTCTCGGCCGCGCCGTCCAGCGGCGCCGGCACCCGCGTCACCCGCACCCCGCGCGCGAGCACCCGCGCGCCGCCCCCGGCGGACGGATCCTGCGCGGCGACCACGTCGACCCGGTCACCGGGGCGCAGCAGCCGGACGGTGGCCGCGTCGGCGATCCGCACCGGAGCCGCGACCAGGCCCGCCGGGCGGGGCGGAGGCAGCGGAGCCGCGGGCGGGTGTCCGCGCGCGGACCGGGCGGGCCGCGGCGCCGCGTCGGTGCGGTGCGCCTGCGCCGAGGTCCCCGGGCCCGCCGCCACCAGCGCGGCCGCGGTCACCGCGAGGCCGGCCGCCACCGCCCGCCCCCGGTGCCGTACGAGCCGCTGCACCCGGTACCGCCCGCCGCGCACCCGCACCGGGGGGAACGGCGGCACCTCGCAGGTCGCGGGCGCGTCCGTGCCCAGGGGGCGGGGCAGGCGCAGGGGAGGGGGGAACGCGGCGCGCGGGGCGGCCGCGTCGGAAGCGGGCGAGAGCAGGGAGGTGAAGGGCAGAGGCATCGGGGTCACCGCCTGGGACGAGGGACGTCGGCTTGCGATGCCCACGATGACGCCTCGCGGCGGATCGTGCCGGAGCCGGTGGACCACTGCCCGGTTGTGGACAACTCGCCCACTCGAACGGGCAATTCCGCGGGCGGTCCGCCCGGGCTACGGCGACTTGTCCACAGCCCCTCGCCTCTCGCCCTTCGTCTCTCCGTCCGCCCCCGCTAAGGCAGCTCGAAGCCCGGGTCCATCCCGCCGAGCGCGTTCACGCACAGGCAGTCCCGCTCGCCGGTCGCCGGCAGCGTGGCCACCGCGTCGAAGAGCACACCGCGCAGCCGTTCCACATTGGCGGCGAACACCTGGAGGACCTCCTCGTGGGAGACGCCCTCGCCGGTCTCGGCACCCGCGTCGAGGTCCGTGACCAGGGTCATGGAGGTGTAGCACAGCTCCAGTTCGCGGGCGAGCGCCGCCTCGGGGTGGCCGGTCATGCCCACCACCGACCAGCCCTGCGCCTGGTGCCAGAGCGACTCGGCGCGGGTGGAGAAGCGCGGCCCCTCGACCACGACCAGCGTGCCGCCGTCCACCGGCTCCCAGTCCCGGCCGCGGGCGGCCTTCAGCGCGACCGCCCGCCCGGTGGGGCAGTAGGGGTCGGCCAGGGACACGTGCACGACGTTCGGCACCGTGCCGTCGGGCAGCGGCAGCCCGTCGAAGTACGACTGGGCGCGGGACTTCGTACGGTCCACGAACTGGTCCGGCACCAGCAGCGTGCCGGGGCCGTACTCGGCGCGCAGCCCGCCCACCGCGGAGGGGCCGAGGACCTGCCGGACACCGACGGAACGCAGCGCCCACAGGTTGGCGCGGTAGTTGATGCGGTGCGGCGGCAGATGGTGGCCGCGGCCGTGCCGGGGCAGGAAGGCGACCCGCCGGCCGGCGATCTCGCCGAGGAACAGGGAGTCACTGGGCGGCCCGTAGGGGGTGTCCACTTGTACCTCGGTCACGTCGTCGAGGAACGAGTAGAAGCCCGAGCCGCCGATTACGCCGATCTCTGCGTTCGCCATGGCCAAGACATTAGCTGGCCGTGACGCCGCGCAGGAGACCTTGGTCGTGCGGGAGACCTTGGCCGGAGAACGCCGAACGCCCCGCCGTCGGGGGACGGCGGGGCGGACGTCAAGAGAAACGGGGCGCGGCGCCTCAGGCGGCGGACGTGCCGGCCGAGCTCGACGTGGACGTCGACGCCGACTTGGAGTCGGACGACGCCGGGGCCGAGGACGGCTTCGCGTCGGACGACGAGGAGCCGGACGGCTTCGTCGCCGGGCTGCTGCTCGACGTGGAGCCGCGCGAATCGTTGCGGTAGAAGCCGGAGCCCTTGAAGACGATGCCGACCGCGGAGAACACCTTCTTCAGGCGCCCGTTGCAGTGGGGGCACTCGGTCAGGGCGTCGTCGGTGAACTTCTGCACCGCCTCGAGGCCCTCGCCGCACTCGGTGCACTGGTACTGGTAGGTCGGCACTGTCTTCCTCCTGGCACTCTCACTCATTGAGTGCTAACGACGCTCCATAGTGACGTATTCCCGGGGATCAGTCCACCGTCACCGGCGAGCGGTGACCGACGCCACGTGCCACGGTCTGCGTCTCCTGGCGTGCGATCAGCGCGGATCGCAGCCCCAGCAGGGTCAGCAGCGCGAGCACCGTACCGCCCATCGGGACCAGGAATCCGGAGCCGTCCCACAGCCGGTCCTCCAGCTGCCCGGCGACGGTGACCGCGGCCGCCTGGCCGAGCGCGACCGCGCCGGTCAGCCAGGTGAACGCCTCGGTGCGGGCCCCGGCCGGGACCAGGGCCTCGACCAGCGTGTAGCCGGTGATCAGCGACGGCGCGATGCACATGCCGACCAGCAGGCCGAGCGCGGCGAGCAGCAGCACCGAGTGCGCCGTCCACAGCGCGGACGCGGTCAGCGCGAGCGCCGCGTAGCCGACGACCAGGCGCCGCTGGGGCGCCGTCTTCCAGACGATGGCGCCGCAGACGACGCCGGACAGCATGTTTCCCGCGGCGAAGACGCCGTACAGGACGCCGTTCAGACCGGGCTCGCCGATCGACTGGGTGAAGGCGGCCAGGGAGACCTGCATGCCGCCGAAGACCGAGCCGATGCCGAGGAAGGTCACGATCAGCACGCGCACCCCGGGAATCCGGAGCGCGGAGCCGTGCTCCACGCGCGCGGACCCGGCCGCGGCCGTCACCGCGGGCTGCGTGCTCTTCTGCGCGGCGAACAGCAGACCACCCACGAGGGTGAGCGCGGCCTCGGTGAGCAGACCGGCCGCCGGGGTGACGGCGGTGCACAGGGCGGTCGCCAGCAGGGGCCCGAAGACGAAGGTCAGCTCGTCCGTGACCGACTCGAACGCGGCCGCGGTGCCCATCAGGGGCGAGCCCTGGAGCTTCACGCCCCAGCGCGCCCGCACCATGGGACCGACCTGCGGTACCGAGGCGCCGGTCGGCACGGCCGCCAGGAACAGCACCCACAGCGGAGCGTGCGCCAGGGCGAGCGCCGTCAGGGACAGACCCGCGATGGTGTGCACCAGGACGCCGGGGAGCAGTACGGCGCGCTGGCCGTAGCGGTCGGCCAGGCGCCCGCTGTAGGGCGCGAACAGCGCCATGGAGACACCGGTGACGGCCGCGGCGGCGCCGGCGGCGCCGTACGAGCCGGTGGTGTGCTGCACCAGCAGCACGATGGACAGCGTGAGCATCGCGAACGGCTGGCGTGCCGCGAAACCGGGGAGCAGGAAGGTCCAGGCGCCGCGGGTGCGCAGCAGTGCTCCGTATCCGGGGCGGGAGGAGGCCGTCGAGGTCTTCGCCGACTCGTCGGTGACCGTGGATCCCACGGCCGTGCCTTTCTGCCGCCTGGTAGCGCGCGTCCCGTTGTGGGGTCCGGGCGCCGAGAGCTGTCCTCTTGCGCGGACTGCGGTAGATACCGGCGCCCACGGCAAGGTGGGGGGCGTCACGGCCGCCATACGGTCGCGCCAGCTCTGCGTCAGGCAGAGTTGGTTCGATCAGGGTGCCCCTTCATCGTACAGGGGCCACCCCCGCGCGGGCTGTGAAAACGAGCACCATCGGGCCGGTCACCTGGGATTCCGCGGCGCGTTCGCCAGGTGTGAACCGTAGGAAACCCGTTCTTAACGTGCGCCCCGCTCTTGACGCGCGTCCCGTTCCTGACGTGAGCCCCGTTCCTGACGCGACCCTCGCTCCTGACGCGGACCCCCGGCCTTCGCGCCCCTGGCGTCCGCCCCGTCCGTGCCCAGCCAGCTCGCCAGCTTGCCGCCGTGCGCGACCGCGCGCAGCCGCGCCTCCGCCGAGTCGCGGACCGGGTCGGTGGCGACCACCAGGAGTTCGTCACCGCGCCGCAGCACCGTGCTGGGCAGCGGCACGAAGGACTTCCCCTCGCGCACGACGAGGGTCACGGCGGACCCGGACGGCAGCCGCAGCTCGGCGATCTCCACGCCGTGCATCCGCGACTCCTCGGGGATGGTCACGGACAGCAGATGCCCGCGCAGCCGCTCCAGGGGCGCCGACTCGATGCCGAGGTCGGCCGCCTCGCCCTTCTCGCCCAGCCGCAGCGTGCGCGCCAGCCACGGAAGCGTCGGCCCCTGGACGAGGGTGTAGACGACGACCAGGACGAAGACGATGTTGAAGATCCGCCGGCTGCCGTCGACGCCGTTCACCATGGGGATCGTCGCCAGGATGATGGGGACGGCGCCGCGCAGCCCCGCCCAGGACATCAGGGTCTGCTCCTGCCAGGGCACCCGGAACGGGGTCAGGCTGAGCACCACGCTGAGCGGGCGGGCCACCATGGTCAGCACCAGGCCGATGACCAGGGCGGGCACGACGTCGTCGCCCAGCTCGTGCGGGGTGACCAGGAGGCCGAGCAGGACGAACATGCCGATCTGGGCGATCCAGCCGAGCCCCTCGGCGAAGCCGCGGGTGGCCGGCCAGTGCGGCAGCTTGGCGTTGCCGAGCACCATGGAGGCCAGATAGACCGCGAGGAAGCCGCTGCCGTGCCCCAGGGCGCCGGCCGCGTACGCCGAGATGGCGATCGCGAGGACGGCGATCGGGTAGAGGCCGGAGGCGGGCAGCGCCACGTGCTTGAGGCCCCAGGAGCCGACCAGGCCCACCGCGAGTCCCACGGCCGCGCCGATGGCCAGCTCCAGGGCTATCTCGCCGATCAGCATGTACCAGTGCTCGACCGGTCCCGCCGTGGAGAACGCGACGACCAGGATGACGACCGGGGCGTCGTTGAAACCCGATTCCGCCTCCAGGGTGCCCGTCACCCGAGCGGGCAGGGGAATCCTGCGCAGCACGGAGAAGACCGCCGCCGCGTCCGTCGAGGACACCACCGCGCCGATGATGAGCGACTGCCGCCAGTCCAGACCGACCAGATAGTGCGCGCCCGCCGCGGTGATCCCCACGCTGACCGCGACACCCGCCGTCGCGAGGACGGCGGCCGAGGACAGGACCGGCCGTACCTCCTTCCACTTGGTGCCGAGGCCGCCCTCGGCGAGGATCACGACCAGGGCCGCGTAGCCCATGACCTGCGTCATGGCGGCACTGTCGAAGTGGATGTGGCCCAGGCCGTCCTGGCCCATGACGATGCCGATCCCCAGGTAGACGAGCAGGCTGGGGAGCCCGCTGCGCGAGGAGATCCGCACGGCCGCGACGGCGACCAGCAGGACGAGGGAGCAGACGAGCAGAAGCTGGTTGAGGTGCTGAACAGTCAGCGGCGGTTCCCTTCCTTGGCCCGGGCGCGGGGCGCGCGGACGCGCGAACACAAGATCCGAGGCTGCGGCGCACCGCATCCAGGTACTTCGTTACCTTACCTAATTCTTGACGCTTTCTTGACGTTAGGGCGAGAAGATCGAACGCCCGTGCCTGCCGGTTCCCGACTCCGCGTCAAGGCGCACAGGGTCCTGCGCCTATGGTTGCTCCAGCGCTCATTCAAAGTCATGGCCCGACCTGCCGCTCGCGTTAGGACAGCAAGGACAGCGATGCCCCCGAACACCACCGCCACAACGGGTGACACCGCCACCACCGGTGCCGCGCCCGCCAAGTCAGGCAGGAAGAAGGGGCGCAAAGCCCGACTGCTCGTCCTGCTGCTGGTCCTGGCCGTCATCGCGGGCATCGCCTACGGCGGCTACTGGTCGGTCAGCGCCGTGCGCGCCTCCCTCCCGCAGACCACGGGCTCGATCACGCTGGACGGGCTGTCCGGTCCGGTCGACGTCAAGCGGGACGGCAACGGCATCCCGCAGATCTACGCGTCCTCCGACGCGGACCTGTTCATGGCGCAGGGCTACGTCCAGGCGCAGGACCGGTTCTACGAGATGGACGTGCGCCGGCACATGACGGCGGGGCGCCTGTCGGAGATGTTCGGCAAGAGCCAGGTCAAGAACGACGAGTTCCTGCGCACCCTCGGCTGGGAGCGGGTCGCCAAGCAGGAGTACGACACCAAGCTGTCGGCCTCCGCCAAGAGCTATCTGGACGCCTACTCCAAGGGCGTCAACGCGTATCTGAAGGGCAAGAGCGGCAAGGACATCTCCCTGGAGTACGCCGCCCTCAACCTGACCAACGACTACAAGCCCCAGCAGTGGACCCCGGTCGACTCGGTCTCCTGGCTGAAGGCGATGGCCTGGGACCTGCGCGGCAACATGCAGGACGAGATCGACCGCGCCCTGATGACGAGCCGGCTCGGCCCGCAGCAGATCCAGGACCTGTACCCGGAGTACCCGTACAGCCGTAACAAGCCGATCGTGCAGGAGGGTCAGTACAACGCGCTGACCAAGAGCTTCCAGCAGAGCGCGGCCCCGGGCACGCCGGTGGGCACGGGCACGGGCACGACGACCGGCACGGGCACGGGTACCGGCACGACGGGGACCACGGGCACCACCGGTACGACGGGCACCACCGGCGCCACGGGCTCGTCTGCGGGCACGACGGGCGCCACCGGCTCCGGAGCCTCGGGCACCTCCGGTTCGGGCCTCACGAGCCAACTGGGCGGCGTCTACAGCTCCCTGGACGACCTCCCGACCGCCGTCGGCGTGAACGGCCAGGGCATCGGCTCCAACTCCTGGGTCGTCGGCGGCCAGCACACCATCACCGGCAAGCCGCTGCTCGCCAACGACCCGCACCTGGAGGCGTCCCTGCCGGGCGTCTGGTACCAGATGGGCCTGCACTGCCGGACCGTCTCGGCCAAGTGCCAGTACGACGTCACGGGTTACACGTTTGCCGGGATGCCCGGTGTGATCATCGGCCACAACGCCGACATCGCCTGGGGCATGACCAACTCCGGGGTCGACGTGAGCGATCTCTACCTGGAGAAGGTCACCGCGGGCGGCTACCTGTACGACGGCAAGGTGCGGCCCTTCAAGACTCGCCAGGAGACCATCAAGGTCGCCGGCGGCGCCGCCAAGACGATCGTCGTGCGCGAGACCCAGGACGGGATGCCGCTCCTGTCGGACCGCGACGACGAGCTGGTCCAGGTCGGCAAGAAGGCCACCGTCGGCTCCGCCGCCCCCGACCGCGGCGACGGCTACGGCATCGCCCTGAAGTGGACCGCGCTCGACCCCGGCACCTCCATGGACGCCGTCTTCGCGCTCGACAAGGCCGGCGACTGGAAGGACTTCCGCGCCGCGGCCGCCAAGTTCGACGTGCCCTCGCAGAACCTGGTCTACGCCGACACGCACAACCACATCGGCTACACCCTGCCGGGCAAGATCCCGACGCGCTCCGCCGCGGACGACGGCTCCGTGCCCGCCCCGGCTGGGACTCCAAGTACCGCTGGACCGGCTACATCCAGAAGGACGAGCTGCCGTACGAGTTCGACCCCAAGCGCGGCTACATCGTCACCGCCAACCAGGCCGTGGTCGACAAGGACAAGTACCCGTACACCCTGACCACCGACTGGGGTTACGGCACCCGCAGCCAGCGGATCACCGACCTGATCGAGTCCAAGATCAAGGGTGGCGGCAAGATCTCCACCGACGACATGCGGCAGATGCAGCTGGACGACAGCAGCGAGATCGCCAAGCTCATGGTGCCGAAGCTGCTGAAGATCAACCTGTCGGACAAGAACGTGCGTGACGCGCAGAAGCTGCTGGAGGGCTGGGACTACACCCAGGACTCCGACTCCGCGGCCGCCGCGTACTTCAACGCCGTCTGGCGCAACGTCCTCAAGCTCGCCTTCGGCAACAAGCTCCCCAAGGAGCTGCGGGTCAAGGGCCAGTGCCTGTGGGTCGACAAGATCGACAGCACCGGCCCGGTGGACGACGACAACGCCAAGGTGCGCGAGTGCGGCCTGCGCGACGCGGACCAGGCGCAGCCGGACGGCGGCGACCGCTGGTTCGAGGTCGTGCGCAACCTGATGAACAAGCCGGACAGCGACTGGTGGACGACGCCCAAGCAGGGCACCCGCCCGGCGGCCAAGAACATGGACCAGCTCTTCGCGCGCGCCATGATCGACGCCCGCTGGGAGCTGACCGCCAAGCTCGGCAAGGACATCGACACCTGGAGCTGGGGCCGGCTGCACCGCCTGTTCCTGAAGAACCAGACGCTCGGCACCGACGGTCCCAAGGTGCTCCAGTACCTGCTCGACCGCGGCCCCTGGAAGCTCAACGGCGGTGAGGCGGCCGTGGACGCGACCGGCTGGAACGCCGCGGGCGGCTACAACGTGGTCTGGGTGCCGTCGATGCGGATGGTCGTCAACCTCGCCGACCTCGACAAGTCCAAGTGGATCAACCTGACCGGCGCCTCCGGGCACGCGTTCAGCGCGCACTACACGGACCAGACCGACAAGTGGGCCAACGGCGAACTGCTGCCCTGGTCGTACTCCTCGAAGGCGGTCGACAAGAGCACGAGCGACACCCTCGTCCTCAAGCCGTAACCGCCGCACCCGGCAACCCGGAACGGCCCCCCACGCGCGCGTGGGGGGCCGTTCCGCGCAATGCGGGCCTTCAGGCGAAGCGGCGGACCCCGGACGGCGTCACCACCGCGTGCACCGGCCGGTCGTGCGCCTCCGCCGGGACCCGCGCGACGACCTCCGTGTCGTAGAGCAGCACCACGAGACGGGGCCGCGCGCCCGCGCGCTCCAGCCGGGCCAGGACCCGGTCGTACGAGCCGCCGCCGCGCCCCAGCCGCATCCCGCGCGTGTCCACCGCGAGTCCGGGCAGCAGGACCACGTCCGCGCCCGTCACGGCGTCCGGGCCGAGCCGCGGGCCCGAGGGTTCGAGAAGGGCCATCTTCGAGCCGTGCCGGACCTCCCTCAGCGAGCCGGGCCCGGTGTACTCCCCCCAGTCCAGGTCGTTGTCCGCGAGCAGCGCGGGGAGCAGGACACGCGCGCCCCGCGCCCGCAACGCGTCGAGGAGTGCGCCGGTGCCGGGTTCCGCGCCGACGGAGACGTACGCGGCGACCGTGCGCGCCCCCGCCAGTTCGGGCAGCTCCAGGGCGCGCGCGGCCAGCGCCCGGCCCGACTCCCGTACGTCGTCCTCCGGCAGCCCGTTCCTCATCGCGAGGAGGCTCCGCCGCAAGGTCCTCTTGTCAGGCTCGTCCACGCGTCCGTCGTGTTCCACGGGTCGTTCCCGCACCCTTTCCGTCCGCCGTTGCCGGCGTCGATGTCGTCCCGGTCGTCGTCAAAGGGTGGGCCAAGCGCAGCCCCAGGTCGCACCAAGGGTCGCCGGTTAAGGTGGCGGGCATGACTCAGTCGCACCCCAGGATCAGCAAGGCTGTCATTCCGGCGGCGGGTCTTGGTACCCGGTTCCTGCCGGCGACCAAGGCCACTCCCAAGGAGATGCTGCCGGTCGTCGACAAGCCCGCGATCCAGTACGTGGTCGAGGAGGCCGTGACCGCGGGGCTCGACGACGTTCTCATGATCACCGGTCGCAACAAGCGTCCCCTGGAGGACCACTTCGACCGCAACTACGAGCTGGAATCCGCCCTCCAGAAGAAGGGCGACGCGAGCCGGCTCGCGAAGGTGCAGGAGTCCAGCGACCTGGCGACCATGCACTACGTCCGCCAGGGCGACCCCAGGGGCCTCGGCCACGCCGTGCTGTGCGCCGCCCCGCACGTCGGCCACGAGCCCTTCGCGGTCCTCCTCGGCGACGACCTGATCGACCCCCGCGACCCCCTGCTCCAGCGCATGATCGAGGTCCAGGAGCGGCACGGCGGCAGCGTGATCGCCCTCATGGAGGTCGCGCCCGAGCAGATCCACCTCTACGGCTGCGCCGCCGTCGAGGCCACCGCCGAGGGCGACGTCGTCAAGATCACCGGCTTGGTCGAGAAGCCCGACCCCGCCGACGCCCCCTCCAACTACGCGATCATCGGCCGCTATGTCCTCGACCCGCACGTCTTCGACATACTGCGCACGACGGAACCGGGCCGCGGCGGCGAGATCCAGCTGACCGACGCGCTCCAGCAGCTCGCCGACGACGAGAAGGCCGGCGGCCCGGTGCACGGCGTCGTCTTCCAGGGCCGCCGCTACGACACCGGCGACCGGGGCGACTATCTGCGTGCCATTGTCAGGCTCGCATGCGAACGTGAAGACCTGGGCCCGGACTTCCGGACCTGGCTCCGCAGTTACGTAGCCGAGGAGATGCAGCAGAGTTGAGCAGCGCCGCGCCCCGCCCGACCGGCGAAGACGACCTGTGGTCGGTGGATCAGCACCTGGAGGACATCCTCGCCACGGTCCAGCCCCTGGAGCCCATCGAACTCCAACTGCTCGACGCCCAGGGCTGTGTCCTGGTCGAGGACGTCACGGTGCCGGTGTCCCTGCCGCCGTTCGACAACAGCTCGATGGACGGGTACGCGGTGCGGGTCGCCGATGTCGCGGGCGCCAGCGAGGAGTTCCCGGCCGCCCTGGAGGTCGTCGGGGACGTCGCGGCCGGCGCGGACGACCCGGTGCGCGTCGGACCGGGCCAGGCCGCCCGCATCATGACCGGCGCCCCGCTGCCGCCCGGCGCCGAGGCCGTCGTCCCCGTGGAGTGGACCGACGGCGGACTCGGCGAGGGCCCGGCCGGCGGCATGCGGGCCCGCAGCCTCGCCCCCGAGGACGCCGAGGGCCAGGTGCGCGTGCACCGGCCCGTCGAGGCCCGCGCGCACGTACGGGCCGAGGGCAGCGACGTGAAGGCGGGCGACCACGCCCTCCAGGCCGGTACGATCCTCGGCCCGCCGCAGATCGCGCTGCTCGCCGCGATCGGCCGGGGCACGGTGAAGGTGCGCCCGCGCCCGCGCGTGGTCGTCGTCTCCACCGGCAGCGAACTCGTCCAGCCTGGCGAGCAGCTGAGCCGCGGCCGGATCTACGACTCCAACAGCTTCGCCCTCACCGCCGCCGCGCGGGACGCGGGCGCCATCGCCTACCGGGTGGGCGCCGTCGCCGACGACGCCGACACCCTGCGCTCGACCATCGAGGACCAGCTGATCCGCGCCGACCTGCTGGTCACCACGGGCGGGGTGAGCGTCGGGGCGTACGACGTGGTCAAGGAGGCGCTGGCGGACATCGGCGACGAGGACGTGCCGGGCAGCGGCATCGAGTTCCGCAAGCTGGCCATGCAGCCCGGCAAGCCCCAGGGCTTCGGCTCCATCGGCCCCGACCACACGCCGCTGCTCGCGCTGCCGGGCAACCCCGTGTCGTCGTACGTCTCCTTCGAGCTGTTCGCCCGCCCCGCGATCCGCGCCCTGATGGGCCTCACCGATCTGCACCGGCCGGTGCTGCGGGCCACGCTCACCGCCGACAAGGCGCTCCGCTCCCCGAAGGGCCGCCGGCAGTTCCTGCGGGGCCGGTACGCCGACGGGGAGGTCACCCCGGTCGGCGGCGCGGGCTCCCACCTGGTGGCGGCGCTGGCGCACGCGGACGCGCTGATCGTCGTACCCGAGGACATGGAGTCCGTGGAGCCCGGCACCGAGGTGGAGGTCGTCGTGCTCGGCTGAGGCACGTCCTGGGCGGCTGCGCGCGGCTGCTTGGCGGTACCGTGTCGCGCACAGCAGGCCCGCGCACCGCACGGCGCGGGCCCGGACCGGGAGCGCCGCACAGCATGACCGAACCGTCCCGGGGGCAGACCCCCGGATCCCCCGCCCAGGACCACCTCACGCACCTCGACGCGGCCGGCGCGGCCCGCATGGTCGACGTCTCCGGCAAGGACGTCACCGCGCGCACCGCACGCGCCGGCGGCCGTGTCCTCGTCTCGCCCCGCGTGATCGAACTGCTGCGCGGCGAGGGGGTGCCCAAGGGAGACGCGCTGGCCACCGCGCGGATCGCGGGCATCATGGGCGCCAAGCGCACCCCGGACCTGATCCCGCTCTGCCACCCGTTGTCGGTGTCGGGTGTGAAACTGGACCTGTCGGTCGCGGACGACGCCGTGGAGATCCTGGCCACCGTGAAGACCACGGACCGCACGGGTGTCGAGATGGAGGCCCTCACCGCGGTGACGGTCGCCGCGCTCACCGTGATCGACATGGTCAAGGCGGTCGACAAGGGAGCGGTCATCACGGACGTACGCGTGCTGGAGAAGACGGGCGGCAAGTCGGGCGACTGGAGCCGGGCATGAGCTACCGCGCCCTGGTGATCACCGCCTCCAACCGGGCCGCCGCGGGCGTCTACGAGGACCGGGGCGGCCCGCTGATCGCGGACGGCCTCACGCGCCTCGGCTTCGCCGTGGACGGCCCCCGGGTCGTGCCCGACGGGGAGCCGGTCGAGGCCGCCCTGCGCGAGGGCGCCGCCGCCGGGTACGACGCGATCGTCACCACCGGCGGCACCGGCCTCACCCCGACCGACCGCACCCCCGAGGCGACCCGCGCCGTCATCGACCACGAGGTGCCGGGCATCGCCGAGGCGATCCGGGCGTTCGGCAGGGAGAAGGTGCCGACCGCCGCGCTGTCCCGCGGGGTGGCCGGGGTCGCCGGCCGGACCCTGATCGTCAACCTGCCGGGGTCCACGGGCGGGGTGAAGGACGGACTGGCCGTCCTGGAGCCCCTGCTGGCCCACGCCGTCGACCAGCTCCGCGGCGGCGACCACGCCAGACCCGGCTCGGGGGGTGCGAACTGAACGGGTCGACCTGGCCGGTCGTGCTGGTGGACGGCGAGGTCGTCCTGCGGCCGATAAAGCTGCGCGACCAGCGCGAGTGGCGCGAGGTGAACCGCCGCAACCGCGACTGGCTGCGCCCCTGGGAGGCCACGATCCCGCCGCCCACCCCGAGCGGCCCGGTCGCGCACCGGCCGACGTACCGGCAGATGGTCCGGCATCTGCGCCGCGAGGCGCAGGCGGGCCGGATGCTGCCGTTCGTCATCGAGTACCAGGGGCGCCTGGTGGGGCAGTTGACGGTCGCCGGGATCACCTGGGGGTCGATGTGCTCCGGGCACATCGGCTACTGGGTGGACGAGTCGGTGGCCGGGCGCGGGGTGATGCCGACGGCCGTCGCGCTGGTGGTGGACCACTGTTTCCGCACCGTCGGACTGCACCGCATCGAGGTGTGCATCCGCCCCGAGAACCGGCCCAGCCGCCGGGTGGTGGAGAAGCTCGGATTCCGCGAGGAGGGGCTGCGGCCGCGCTACCTGCACATCGACGGCGCCTGGCGCGACCATCTGGTCTTCGCGATGACCGCCGAGGAGGT
Organism: Streptomyces sp. SUK 48; assembly: GCF_009650765.1. Taxonomy (NCBI): domain Bacteria; kingdom Bacillati; phylum Actinomycetota; class Actinomycetes; order Kitasatosporales; family Streptomycetaceae; genus Streptomyces; species Streptomyces sp. SUK 48. The sequence goes on from NZ_CP045740.1 coordinate 4,822,619, forward strand.
GCCGGACGGGCTGCTCGGACGGTGGCGGAGGGCACGATCGGCGGCACAAGGACCGAGAAATTGAATATGCGTTCGAAATTCTGATCCTAAGGGTCGCAAAAAATGCTGGAAATATCAGCCAGATCGTGCGACACACCGGCTCAATTGGCGGATACCTTCGGTCAAACCCCTCTACCGTGTGAGTCGTGAGCAGCAGCGGCCTCATCTACGCAGTCATCGTCGGGGCCTGGGCCGCCTACTTGGTGCCGATGTGGCTCCGTAGGCAGGACGAGCTGAACGAGGCCCGTCCGACGGAACGCTTCAGCACCGCCATCCGGCTGCTTTCCGGACGGGCGGGGATGGAGCGCCGATACGCCAAGGACCTGCGGGCGCGCTCCACCGACGAGGGGGAGCAGGGCGCCGTCGATCCGGACGCCGTCACCGATTCGGTGGACGTCCGGTCCTTCGCCATGCCTCCGACCCGCCGTCAGGTCACGGTGGAGGGCGAGCCCGAGGCGTCCCGCGACCCGGAATCCGACCGGGGCCACGCCGACCGGGGCCACGCCCCCGCGGTCCCGGCCCAGAAGCACGTACCGGCACCCCGGCGCGCCCCGTCGTCCCCCTCGGCGCAGGCGGCCGCGGCGCGGGCCCGGCGCACGAAGGTGCTCGCGCGCCGCCGGCGCACCACCGTGCTGCTCTTCCTCGCCTTCACCATCGGCGCGGTCGTCGCCGCCGTGGGCGGCCTCGCCTTCCTGTGGGCGCCCGCCGCGCCCGCCGTGCTCCTCAGCGCGTACATCGCCTATCTGCGGTCCCAGGAACGGCGCCGGTTCGCCTTCCAGATGGACCGCCGCCACGCCGAGGCCGCCGCCCAGCGACTGCGTGAGCGCCAGCCGCGCCGGCGCGCGACCCCGGAGGCCGCCCGCGCCGCCGACGAACCGGAGGAGGTCACAGGGACCGACACGGACCCCGGCCTCTCCACGCTCGCCGCCGACCGGCGTGCCCTGGTCGAGCAGACCGACCACGCCGAGTGGGTCGACCAGCAGCGCGAGCGGCAGCGGCGGCCCGGACATGGCGACAGCTGGGACCCGGTGCCGGTGCCCCTGCCCACGTACGTGACCGCGCCGGTCGCGCCGCGGGCCACCGCCGGCGTCGACCTGGGCGGCCCGGACACCTGGAGCTCGGCGCGGTCCAGCTCGGTCGCCCCGGAGCAGGAGGCGGACCAGGCGCCCGTGGCCGGGGAGCGCGAGCCGGCGGCCGGCGCGGCGGACCGGCCGGCCGACGGCCGCGGCGGCGCGCGCCGCGCCGCCTCCGCCCGCCGCTCCCGTGAGCGCGGCCGTACGCCGCTCTTCGACCAGTACGAGGACGGCGACCGTCCGCGTGCCGCCAACGAGTGACGGCCGTCGCATCCGGAAGCCGCCCCTGACCAGTTCGGGAACGGATTTCCAAGCACCCCGATCAGGGTGCTAGAGTTTCACTCGTTGCAAGGGCCTGTGGCGCAGTCCGGTAGCGCACCTCGTTCGCATCGAGGGGGCCAGGGGTTCGAATCCCCTCAGGTCCACGCAGCTCAAAGCCCCGGTCGGGAAACCGACCGGGGCTTTGACATGTTGTACGACCGTTTCGCCGGACGCGTTGCCCGGCACGCCGTGGCGGGGCCTTCCCGGTGGCCGTGGCGGGGCCTTCGTGTCCGTCGCTCCGGCCCCGCCCGGGCCATAAACTCGGCCGCAGATTCTTCGGCTACAGGTCCTTCGCGAAGCAGCGGCTCTCCTCGTGGAAGCGGTAGAAACCGAACTTGGGGCAGAGCGTGTAGCCGCTGGAGGTGTACAGGGCGATGGCCTCCGGCTGCTTGGTGCCCGTCTCCAGGACCATCCGCCGGCGCCCCGCCGTGCGGGCGTCCTCCTCCAGGGCGCTCAGGATCCGGCGGGCCAGGCCCCGGCCGCGTACCTCCTCGATCACATACATGCGCTTCAGCTCGGCGTCGCCGTCCGAGTAGCCCTCGTCGTTGCGCTCCTGGCTGCGCCAGCCGCCGGTGGCCACCGGGCGGTCGGCCTCGTCGTACGCGATCAGGTAGACACCCCGGGGCGGGAGGAAGTCCTGCGGGGTGAGGAAGGTTTCATCGCCGGCGTCGCCGTAACGGAGGGCGTATTCGGCCTGCACCGCGTCGTTGAGCTTCATGGCGTCGGGGTGGTCGAAACCTACGCGGCGAATGTTCATCTGGGCATCGCGCTTCCGTGCGGGTGGGACCCCTCGCTCGTGAGGGCTTCGTCCAGTGTGCCGGTATCGTGCTCCGGTGCTGACTGTGACCTCGGTGAACGTGAATGGGCTGCGGGCCGCCGCCAAGAAGGGCTTCGTGCCGTGGCTGGCCGGGACGGAGGCGGACGTCGTCTGCCTCCAGGAGGTGCGCGCCGAGCCGCACCAGCTGCCCGAGGAGGTGCGCGAGCCCGAGGGCTGGCATGTGGTGCACGCCCCGGCGGCCGCCAAGGGGCGTGCGGGCGTCTCCCTGTACACCCGGCGTGAGCCCGACCGGGTGCGGATCGGCTTCGGGTCCGCCGAGTTCGACGGCAGCGGGCGCTATGTCGAGGCCGACCTGCCCGGCGTCACCGTCGCCTCCCTCTACCTTCCCTCCGGCGAGGTCGGCACCGAGCGGCAGGACGAGAAGATCCGCTTCATGGGGGAGTTCCTCGATCACCTCAAGGCGCTGCGCGAACGCGCCGCCGCCGGGGGCCGCGAGGTGGTCGTCTGCGGCGACTGGAACATCGCCCACCGCGAGGCCGACCTCAAGAACTGGCGCGGCAACACCAAGAACTCCGGCTTCCTGCCCGAGGAACGCTCCTGGCTGGGCCGGGTCCTCGCCCCGGCGGACGGCGGCTACGTCGACGTCGTACGGGCCCTGCACCCGGACGTCGACGGCCCGTACACGTGGTGGTCGTACCGGGGGCGGGCGTTCGACAACGACTCCGGATGGCGCATCGACTACCAGCTGGCCACCCCGGGCCTCGCCGCGCGGGCGCTCAAGGCGCGCGTCGAGCGGGCCGCCTCGCACGCCGAGCGCTGGTCCGACCACGCGCCGGTGACCGTCACCTACGGCGCTTAGTCCCGTTCAGCCGTTTACTCCCCCCTTGCTCCCCTTACTCCCTCTTACTCCCCTTTATTGAGCTGCCGGTCCATCGCCAGGGACAGTTCCGCTTCCACCACGCTGCGGGCGAGGGGGCGCAGGCGGTGGAGGTCCTCCTCCGGGGCGTGCCGGAGGATCAGGTCGGAGAAGAGGGTGGCCAGGGCCTCGGCGTGTTCGCGGACGCGGGCGCCGGCGGTCAGGACCTCGGCGAGCGGGATGCCCTCGCGGACCAGGGCGGAGGAGACGTCCAGCAGGCGCCGGCTGATGTGCACGATCTTGTCGCCGTCGGTGCCCAGGTAGCCCAGCTCCATCGCGGCGGCCAGGTTCTCCGGGGTGACCTCGCCCTCGAAGCGGGCGGCCAGTTCCTCCGGGGTGAGGCGGATCGGCTCCTCCTCGGTGGGGGCGCCGACGCCGAGCAGGTCGGCGACGTCCCGGCCCTGGTCCAGGGCCTCGGCCAGCTCCGCGATGCCGGTCAGGGTGTGGCCGCGCTCCAGCAGGGCGCCGATGGTACGCAGCCGGGCCAGGTGGTGGTCGTCGTACCAGGCGATACGGCCCTCGCGGCGGGGCGGCGGCAGCAGCTTGCGTTCGCGGTAGAAGCGCAGGGTGCGCACGGTGATGCCGGCCCGTCGCGCCAGCTCCTCCGTGCGGTACTCGCGCGGGCCCCGACGGGCTGCCTCCGGGTGTTCGGTGTCTGCTGCCACGCCCGAAGCCTATGGTGTACCGCCGGTAACTTTCCTTCCCGCGCCCCCTACCGCTCGGTACGGAGCTGCTCTACAGTCCCATCGTGCCAGTGTTCACTGGCAGCATCGACGGGCGGCATTTCAAGGCGAGGCGTGGAGGCTCCGGGATGGCCGAGCACGAGCATGTGAGGGTGGCGGTGATCGGGTCCGGCTTCGGCGGGCTGGGCGCCGCCGTGCGGCTGCGCCGCGAGGGGATCACCGATTTCGTCGTACTGGAACGGGCCGAGGACGTCGGCGGCACCTGGCGGGACAACAGCTACCCCGGGTGCGCCTGCGACGTGCCCTCCCACCTGTACTCCTTCTCCTTCGCGCCCAACCCCGAGTGGCCGCGCACCTTCTCCGGGCAGCAACACATCCGCGCCTATCTGGAGCACGTCACCGATGTCTTCGGACTGCGCCCGCAGATCCGCTTCGGCGCCGAGGTCAAGCTGCTCAGCTGGGACCGGGAGAACCTGCGCTGGCACATCGAGACCTCGCGCGGCGCGCTGACCGCCGACGTCGTCGTCTCCGCCACCGGACCGCTGTCCGACCCGAAGGTGCCCGACATCCCGGGCCTGGACTCCTTCCCCGGCAAGGTGTTCCACTCCGCCCGCTGGGACCACGACTACGACCTGCGCGGCAAGCGCGTGGCCATGGTCGGCACCGGCGCCTCCGCCATCCAGATCGTGCCCGCCATCCAGCCGCAGGTCGGCCGGCTCACCCTCTTCCAGCGCACCCCGCCCTGGGTGATGCCCCGGGTGGACCGCGCGATCAGCCCCGCCGAGCGCTGGCTGCACCGCGCCCTGCCGCTGACCACCCAGCTGCGCCGCGGCCTGCTGTGGGGCATCCGGGAGCTCCAGGTGCAGGCGTTCACCAAGCGCCCCGACGAACTCGGCCTGGTCGAGCAGCTCGCCAAGCGCAACATCGCCCGCGCGGTCAAGGACCCGGCCCTGCGCGCCCGGCTCACCCCCGACTACCGCATCGGCTGCAAGCGGATCCTGCTCTCCAACACCTACTACCCGGCGCTGGCCCGGCCCAATGTGGACGTCGTCGCCAGCGGGCTCAGCGAGGTGCGGGGCTCGACCCTGGTCGCCGCCGACGGCACCGAGACCGAGGCCGACGCGATCGTCTTCGGCACGGGCTTCCACGTCACGGACATGCCGATCGCCGAGCGGGTGGTCGGCGCGGAGGGCGTCACGCTCGCCGAGTCGTGGAAGGGCGGCATGCAGGCGCTGCGCGGCGCCACCGCCGCCGGGTTCCCGAACTTCATGACGGTCATCGGGCCCAACACCGGTCTCGGCAACTCCTCGATGATCCTCATGATCGAGTCCCAGCTGAACTACATGGCCGACTATCTGCGCCAGCTCGGCGTCCTCGGCGGCCGTACCGCCCTCGACGCCCGGCCCGGCGCCGTCGCGGCCTGGAACCACAAGGTCCAGGAGCGGATGCGGCGGACCGTGTGGAACACCGGCGGCTGCACGAGCTGGTACCTCGACGCCAGTGGCCGCAACACCACCGTGTGGCCCGGTACGACGACCGAGTTCCGGCGCGCGACCCGGCAGGTGGACCTCGGGGAGTACGAGGTGATCCGGGCCGCCGGGACGCGGGAGACACCCGAGGGCGCGAAGGCCCCCGGGGACGCGAAGGCTCCCGAGGGCGCGAAGAACGCCAAGTCCCGCGAGAACGCGCAGGCTTCGGAGGCTTCCCCGGCCGACGAGGTCGCCGCATGAGCCGCCCCCGCGCCACCAGCATGACCTCCGGCGCCTACGCCCCGCCCGTCCCGTCCCGGGAACTCACCGTCCCCTCCACCGACGGCGCGCGGCTGTACGCCGAGGTGCACGGGCCCGAGGACGCGCCCCCAGTCGTCCTCTCCCACGGCTGGACCTGCTCGACCGCCTTCTGGGCCGCGCAGATCCGGGAACTGGCCGGTGACCACCGGGTGATCGTCTACGACCAGCGGGGCCACGGGCGCAGCCCCGTGAGCCCCGTGTGCACCACCCGCGCGCTCGCGGACGACCTGGAGGCGGTGCTCGCCGCGACCCTCGCGGACGGCGAACAGGCCCTGATCGTGGGGCACTCGATGGGCGGCATGACGGTCATGGCGGCGGCCGGGCGGCCCCGCTTCCGCGCCCACGCGGCCGCCGTCCTGCTGGCCAGCACCGGCAGTTCGCGGCTGGTCGCCGAGGCCCGGGTGCTGCCGCTGCGCGAGGGACCGCTGCGCACCCGGCTCAGCGCGGGCGTCCTCGGCTCGCGCGCCCCGCTCGGACCGGTCACACCGCTCGCCAGGCGGATTCTCAAGTACGGCACGATGGGCGCCCGTTCGACACCGGAGATGGTGGAGGCGTGCGCGCGGATCGTGCACGGCTGCCCGACCGGGGCCCGGCACGCCTGGTCCCAGGTGCTCGCCTCGCTCGATCTCGACCACGGCGTACGGCGGCTGGACCTGCCCACCGCGGTCCTGCACGGCACGGCCGACCGTCTCGTGCCGCCGGTGCACGCGCACGCCCTGGTCGCCGAACTCCCGCGCTGCGCCGGACTCACCGAGCTGCCCGGCGCCGGCCACATGACCCCGGTCGAGGAGCCCGAGCGGGTCACGGGCCGCATCCGGGACCTCGTCAGCACGTATGTCACGGGGGCCGGCGAGCCCGCTCCCCAGCCGATCAAGGAGGGCGCATGAGCAGGGTCGATCTGGAGGGACAGGTCGCGGTCGTCACCGGAGCGGCGCGCGGCGTCGGCGAGTTGCTCGCCCGCAAGCTCTCCGCGCGCGGAGCGAAGGTGGCGCTGGTCGGCCTGGAGGAGGAGGCCCTCAAGGAGGTCTCCGGGCGGCTGCACAGCGAGAGCGCCCACTGGTACGCCGATGTCACCGACCACGAGGCGATGGCCCGGGTGGCGCGGGAGGTGAAGGCGCGGTTCGGGAAGGTCGACATCGTGGTCGCCAACGCCGGTGTGGCGACGGGCGGTCCGTTCATCGACTCCGACCCGGACGCCTGGCGGCGGGTGATCGAGGTCAACCTCATCGGCTCGGCGGTGACCGCCCGCGCGTTCCTGCCGGTGCTGGTCGAGAGCCGGGGCTATCTGCTCCAGATCGCCTCGCTCGCGGCGATCACCCCGGCGCCGATGATGACCGCGTACTGCGCCTCCAAGTCCGGCGTGGAGGCGTACGCGCACAGCCTGCGGGCCGAGGTCGGCTATCAGGGGGTGCGGGTCGGCGTCGGGTATCTGTCCTGGACCGACACCGACATGGTGCGCGGGGCCGATCAGGACGACGTCATGCGGGAGTTGCGGCAGCGGCTGCCGTGGCCGTCGAACAAGACGTATCCGCTGGGGCCCGCGGTGGACCGGATCGTCGCGGGGATCGAGCGGCGTTCCTCGCAGGTGTACGCGCAGTGGTGGCTGCGGGGCATGCAGAGCGTGCGCGGGTATCTCCCGGGGCTCATCGGGTCGGTGGGGCAGCGGGAGATGAAGCGGTTCGGGCCGCGCCTCGAAGGGATGCGGTCCGGGCTGGTCGGCGCGGGCGGGGCGGCGGACGAGGCGGCGCGGGTCACGGTACGTGACTGATCCACATGCGGAGCGTGGTGGGGCGTGTGAATCTGGTCGTGGCCCCGCTGAGGGGCCGACTCCCCACTCTCACTCACCACAGGAGTGAACCCACATGGGTATGAAGGACCAGCAGCGCCAGGACCAGGGCCAGCGGCAGGACCAGGGCCAGTGGCAGCAGAAGGGCAAGGGCAAGATGGACCAGGCGCGTGAGCGCGCCGGCCAGCCCGGCCAGCCCCAGCGCGGCGAGCGCCCCCAGCCCGGCCAGCCCCAGCGCGGCGAGCGCCCCCAGCAGGGCCAGCAGCCCAACCGCGGTCGTCAGGACATCGACGACACGGAGATGCAGGACCGGATGGACCACGACTACGACGCGTAGTTGATGCGTGGGGCGCCCTTCTTGACGGAGGGCGCCCCACGTTGTTTCAGGAAGCCGGCCTCGGTGGCAGCTCGGGGCGGGAGCGGTCGGGGGCGTCCGAGTAGTCCGGGGGGACGGCGGCGGGGTGGGATTCGAGGAGTTTCAGGGCCAGCTGGATCGCGTCGTCCATCTGGGCGTGGCGGCCCTCGGCCCAGTCCAGTGGGGTGCGCAGGATCTCCAGGTCCGGGGCGACGCCGTGGTTCTCGATGGACCAGCCGTAGGCGTCGAACCAGGCGGCGTTCATGGGCACGGTGATGACGGTGCCGTCGCCGAGGCGGTGGCGGCCGGTCATGCCGACGACTCCGCCCCAGGTGCGCTGCCCCACCACCGGTCCGAGGCCGAGGAGTCTGAACGCGGCCGTGATCATGTCGCCGTCGGAGGAGGTCGCCTCGTCGGCCAGCGCCACCACCGGGCCCCTGGGCGCGTTCGAGGTGTACGACACCGGCTGGGCGTCGCGCGTCAGGTCCCAGCCCAGGATGGTCCGGGTCAGCTTCTCGATGACCAGCTCGCTGATGTGGCCGCCCGCGTTGCCGCGCACGTCCACGATGAGCGCGGGCCGGGAGACCTCCAGGCGCAGATCGCGGTTGAACTGGGCCCAGCCCGAGCCGCCCATGTCGGGGATGTGCAGATAGCCGCAGGCGCCGCCGCTCAGCTCCCGCACCACGTCCCGGCGTTTGGCCACCCAGTCCTGGTAGCGCAGCGGCCGGTCGTCGACCAGCGGGACGACGGCGACCCGGCGGGGCGGTCCGGTGCCCTCGGCGGGGGTGAAGGTCAGCTCCACCGTCGTACCGCCCGCGCCGGCCAGCAGCGGGAAGGGGCCCTTGACGGGGTCGACCGGGCGGCCGTCGACATGGGTGAGGACCGCGCCCTCGCGGATGCCGGTGCCGGCCAGCGGTGAACGGGCCTTGGAGTCCGAGGAGTCGCCGGGCAGGATCCGCCGCAGGGTCCAGCCGCCCTCCCGGTGCACCAGGTTGGCGCCGAGCAGACCCTGCCAGCGCTGGTAGTGCGGCGGGCCCTCGTTGCGGCGGGCGGCGGTGACGTAGGCGTGGGAGGTGCCGAGTTCGCCGAGGACCTCGCGCAGCAGATCCGCGAACTCGTCGGGGGAGGCGACCCGTTCGACGAGCGGACGGTACTGGTCGAGCACCGTGTCCCAGTCGATACCGCTCATGCCCGGGTCCCAGAAGTAGGCGCGGATGATCCGGCCCGCCTCGTCGTACGCCTGGCGCCACTCGGCGGGCGGGTCCACCTCGTGCAGGATGCGGCGCAGGTCGATCCAGACCGTGCTGTCGGCGTCGCCCATCTCGGTGGAGGGCACCGCGCGCAGCTCGCCCTCGTCCACCACGACCAGCCGGGTGCCGTCGCCGCTCACCGCGAACCAGTCGAGATGGCCGACGAGTTCGGACTTTTTCGCCTTGGTGATGTTGAAGTACTCCAGCGTGGGGCGGCCGCTGGTGTCGGCCGGGTTGGCGAAGGTCTCGCCGAGCGCGCCGGAGATCGGCCAGCGCAGCCAGACCAGGCCGCCGCCCGCGACCGGGTACAGCGAGGAGTACTTGGAGGCGATCACCGGGAACGGGGTGACCCGGCTGGCCAGGCCCTCCACCTCGACCATCACCGTGCCCGCCTCCCCGGTCCCCTCGTCCTCCAGCGGGTCGAGCCCGCCCGCCGCCGGGCGCCCCTCGGGTTGAGGGCGAACGGCGAGGGGGTCGCCGAAGACAGCGGGACCAGGTAGGGGCGGCTGCCGAGCGGGAAGGACAGATCGCCGGTGTGGACGTCGTACACCGGGTCGAAGCCGCGCCAGGACAGGAAGGCGAGGTAGCGGCCGTCGCGGGTGAAGACGGGGGTCTCGTCCTCGAAGCGGCCGTCGGTGACGTCCACGATCAGCCGGTCCTTGATGCGGGCCAGCTTGATCTGGCGCAGGGAGCGGCCGATGCCGGGATGGGACCAGGTGAGCCAGCCGCCGTCGGGGGAGAAGGCGAGGTCGCGCACGGGGCCGTTGACGGAGCGGATCAGCTCGGTGACCGCGCCCTCCTCGGTCTCCGCGCCGACCCCCGTGCCGGGCGACTCGGGGTCCCCGGCGCCGGGCTCCTCGGGCACGTCGATCAGCAACAGCCGGCCGTCGTGCGAGGCGACGGCCAGGCGCTCGCCGTCCGGGTCGGAGATCATCTCCAGGACCCGGCCGAGGGCGCCCCGGGCGAGCCGGCGGGGCGGGCGGTCGCCGGTGGCGCGGGGCAGCTGGGCGATCTCCACCGCGTCCTCGCCCCCGGCGTCGGTCACATAGGCCACCTGCCCCATGGAGCCCAGCATCTCCGGCAGCCGGACCCGGACCCCGGGGGTGTCCGCGATCGTGCGGGCGGGGCCGTCGCGGTGGGTGAGCCAGTACAGGCTGCCGCGCACCACGACCGCGCTGGCCCGCCCGGTCTCGTCCACGGAGATGCCGTCGACGTTCTGCGCGGCCGGCACCTGGTAGCGGCGCCGGCCCGCGGCGGGCCCGGCGAGGCGGATGTCGAGCCTGCGCGGGACGCCGCGCGGGGAGAAGTCGTCGACGAGCCACAGGTCGCCCGCGCACTGGTAGACCACCCGGGTGCCGTCGCTGGACGCGTGCCGGGCGTAGAAGGCGTCGTGGTCGGTGTGGCGGCGCAGGTCGGTGCCGTCGTAGGCGCAGGAGTAGAGGTTGCCGACACCCTCGTGGTCGGAGAGGAAGGCGATCCGCCCGGCGACGTACATGGGGCTGGCGAGATGGCCGTCGATATCGGGCAGCAGGCGCTCGCCGTGCAGCCACAGCCGGCCCATGGCGCCGCCCCGGTAGCGCTTCCAGGAGGCCGGTTCGTGCGGCGGGGTGCCGGTGAGCAGCAGTGTCCTGCGCTCGCCGTCGAGGTCGGCGACCTGGATCTCGGTGACCGGGCCCCACGGCAGCCGGCCGCCCGGGTCGCCGTCGGGGGTCACCTTGTAGGCCCAGGTGAAGTACGAGAACGGCTGCCCGTGCGAGGCGACCGCCAGGATGTCGCCGTCCGGGGACCAGCCGCACACCTGGGTGTCGGCGCTGCCCCAGTACGTCAGCTGGCGCGCGGGTCCGCCGGTGACGTCCACCAGCTGGATCTCGGGGACCAGACTGCGCCAGTTCGTGTACGCGATCCGGCTGCCGTCGGGGGAGAAGCGCGGGTGCCCGGTCTTGGTGCGGTCCGCCGTGAGCCGCCAGGCGCGGCCGGGGGAGTCGAGGGGGGCCAGCCACAGATCGTCCTCGGACACGAAGCACAACAGATCGCCGCTGAGGTGGGGGAAGCGCAGATAGCTCACCCTTCCCATGCTTTTCCGCCCGCTGGGGGCGGGCAACTTATGTGCCCTTCTTATCCGTTCCTCACGTTCGTGACGGAGCCCACGTACGAAACGGTTTCGTTTCGCTCCAGGGTGGGGGTATCTTCATGGACGTACGAAGATGGACGTACGCAAGGAAGTTCCGGAAAGAAGTCCTGGAAACTGGGCCCGGAGACAAGTCCCGGTGCGGAAGGGTGAGCGACATGACCGAGGCCGTCGCGGCTGCACGTCGCAGTCGCATCACCCCCGAGCGCGAGGCCGAGCTGTACGAGGCCGTGCTCGACCTGCTCCGGGAGGTCGGCTACGACGCCCTGACCATGGACGCCGTCGCCGCCCGCACCCGGTCCAGCAAGGCCACGCTCTACCGCCAGTGGGGCGGCAAGGCCGAACTGGTGGTCAAGGCGCTGCGGCACAACAAGCGCGGCCACATCGGCGACATCGACACCGGGTCCCTCCGGGGCGACCTGCACGCCCTCGTGGCGATGGAGGACGACTGCACCATGGCGCAGAACTCCGCCCTGATGCGGGGGATCGCCATGGCGATGCACCACAACGAGGATCTGCGCGAGACGTTCCGGGCGCAGATCGTCGACGCGGAGATCGTCACCGGCCGGCAGATGCTCCAGCGGGCCGTGGACCGGGGCGAGGTCCGCCCGGACTGCCCGGCGATCGACTTCATGGTGCACATGATGGTCGGCGGCTTCGCCACCAGGACCCTCCTGGAGGACCAGCCGCCCACCCAGGACTTCCTCACCTCGTACATCGACGCCGTGGTCCTCCCCGCCCTCGGCGCCTGACCCTCCTCGCACACCTCCCCATCAAGCCCACCATCTGACGTCACCGCTCACGTCGTCGGGCTGATCACCCCTGCCCTGATGAACCCCACGACCTGACCGGGAGTACGCCTCCGTGGCCACATTCCTGTACCGAATCGGCCGGCTCGCCTTTAGGCGACGCCACTTCGTCGCCCTGATATGGGTCGCGCTGCTCACCCTCGCCGGGGTGGGCGCCGCCTCCGCGCCGCCCGCCGGCAACTCCTCCTTCTCGATCCCCGGTACCGAGGCCCAGAAGGCGTTCGACCTGCTGGAACAGCGCTTCCCCGGGATGAGCGCCGACGGCGCCACCGCGCGGGTCGTCTTCAAGGCGCCGGCCGGCGAGAAGATGACCGACAAGCTCAACAAGGCCGCCGTCGGCAAGACGGTGCGCGAGCTGGGCCACGGCTCCGAGGTCGCCTCGGTCGCCGACCCGTACACCGGGCACGCCGTCAGCCGGGACGGCTCCATCGCCTACGCCTCGGTGAAGTACAAGGTCTCCGGCATGGAGCTGAAGGACTCCTCGCGCGACGCGCTGAAGGAGGCCGCGCAGCAGGCACGGGACTCCGGGCTGACCGTCGAGATCGGCGGCGACGCGCTCACCGCGATGCCCGAGGAGGGCGCCGGCGAGCTGATCGGCATCGGCATCGCCGCCGTCGTCCTCGTCATCACCTTCGGCTCCCTGCTCGCGGCCGGACTGCCGCTGCTGACCGCGCTCATCGGCGTGGGCATCGGCGTCTCCTCCATCACCGCGCTGGCCTCCGCCCTCGACCTGGGCTCCACCACCTCCACCCTGGCGATGATGATCGGCCTCGCGGTCGGCATCGACTACGCCCTGTTCATCGTCTCCCGCTACCGCGCCGAACTCGCCGAGGGCCGTGAACGCGAGGAGGCGGCGGGCCGCGCCGTCGGTACGGCGGGCTCCGCGGTGGTGTTCGCCGGTCTGACCGTCGTCATCGCGCTGGTCGGCCTCTCCGTCGTCAACATCCCGATGCTGACCAAGATGGGCATCGCGGCGGCGGGCACGGTCGCCATCGCCGTCCTGATCGCGCTCACGATGATCCCCGCGCTGCTCGGCTACGCCGGCCGCAGGGTCAAGCCGGCCGGCGAGAAGAGCAAGCTGCTCGGCGGCGGGCGCCAGGCGAAGAAGCCGGGCCGCCCCAACATGGGCACCCGCTGGGCGAGTTTCGTCGTACGGCGCCCCGTCGCGGTCCTCCTCCTCGGCGTGATCGGCCTCGGCGCCGCGGCCGTCCCGGTCTCCTCCCTCGAACTGGGCCTGCCCGACGACGGCTCCCAGCCCACCTCCACCACCCAGCGCCGCGCCTACGACCTGCTGTCCGAGGGCTTCGGCGCCGGCTTCAACGGCCCCCTGATGGTCGTCGTGGACGCCAAGGGCAGCGCCCACCCCAAGACGGCCTTCAGCGAGGTCGGCAAGGAGATCAAGGGCTTCAAGGACGTCGTCGCGGTCACCCCGGCCGCGCCCAACAAGGCGGGCGACACGGCGATCATCACGGTCGTCCCGAAGTCCAAGCCGTCCTCGAAGTCCACCGAGGACCTGGTGCACGCGATCCGCGACAAGGGCGCGGACATCACCGCGAAGACGGACGCCAAGCTGCTGGTGACCGGCTCGACGGCGATGAACATCGACGTCTCCCAGCGTCTGAACGACGCGCTCCTGCCCTACCTCGCCCTGGTCGTGGGCCTGGCCTTCCTCCTGCTGATCGTGGTCTTCCGCTCGGTCCTCGTCCCGCTGAAGGCGGCCCTCGGCTTCCTGCTCAGCGTGCTCGCGGCGCTCGGCGCGGTCGTCGCGGTCTTCCAGTGGGGCTGGCTGTCCGGCCTGATGAACGTCCAGCAGACCGGCCCGGTCATGTCGATGATGCCGATCTTCATGGTGGGCGTGGTGTTCGGGCTCGCGATGGACTACGAGGTCTTCCTCGTCACCCGGATGCGGGAGGCGTACGTCCACGGCGAGAAGCCGACCCAGGCCGTGGTGACCGGGTTCCGGCACGGCGCCCGCGTCGTGACCGCCGCCGCCGTCATCATGATCGCCGTCTTCTCCGGCTTCATCGGCTCCAGCGAGTCCATGGTCAAGATGATCGGCTTCGGCCTCGCCATCGCCGTCTTCTTCGACGCGTTCATCGTCCGCATGGCGATCGTCCCGGCCGTCCTCGCCCTGCTGGGCAAGCGCGCCTGGTGGCTGCCGAAGTGGCTGGACCGCATTTTGCCCAACGTGGACGTCGAGGGCGAGGGCCTGCGCGCCCTGGCCGCCGACGGCAAGGAGGGCGAGCGGGAGCTGGTACGCGCCTGACGTACGGCTGCCGCCGGTGAACGGCCGGTGAGGGTGCCCGTGGGGACGGGGCTGCACCCTCACCGGCTTCTCGCCGTCCCGGGTTCGCGCCGTCCTGGGTTCGCGCGGGCGCACGCGGGAGCCCGGCCTGGAGGAGGCGCCCGGACCGGGCTAGGAGCCGACCTTGTTGATCCGCCAGGCGACCATGCCCGCCGCGCCGGGCTCGCCCCGCACATCGACCTTGAGCGCGCTTTCGGCCGTCAAACGCCCGAAGACCACGGACCCGTCGCAGGGAACCGCCTTCTTCCCGCCCGCGCCGGACGGCACCACGACCAGCTCCGCGGCCCCCTTCCCGGCGCACACCACGGCCAGCTCGTAGGCCGCGCCGTGAGCGAGGCCGGGCCGCGTGTGCACACCGTCCGCGACCCGCTCGACGCCCGACTCGACCATGGACCCGCCCTGATCGGTGACGGCGTCGAGCGCGGACCGCGCCTGATCGGTGAGCTTCTTCTCGGCCTGGGCGCCGTCGCCGCCACGGTGCGTGGCCGCGGGCACGGGCGCCGGGGCGTCGTTCGAGGTGCAGGCGGTGAGCAGGATCGCCGGTGCCAGGACACAGGTCAGCAGCCCCAGGGGTCCGCGCCGTCGCATCAGTTCTCCGGTTCCCGCGGCGCCTCCCGTGGTACGGGAAGCTGGAGACGACACGATATGACTTCAGGGAGTGTCAATGAGCGACAAGCCGATCGTCGGCGTCCTGGGTACCGGCATCATGGGCGCCGCCATGGCCCGCAATCTGTGCCGGGCGGGACTCGAGGTGCGCGCCTGGAACCGTACCCGGGAGAAGGCGGAGCCGCTGGCCGCCGACGGAGCCCGGATCACCGACACCCCCGCCGAGGCCGTCGAGGGCGCCGATGTCGTCCTGACGATGCTCTACGACGGCGAGACCGTCCTGGAGGTCATGCGGGAGGCCGCGCCCGCCCTGCGCCGCGGGGCCGCCTGGGCGCAGTCCACCACCGCCGGGTCCGAGCTGACCGGCGACCTGGCGGCCTTCGCCGACGCGCACGGACTGCTCTTCTACGACGCCCCCGTGCTCGGCACCAAGGAGCCCGCCGAGGCCGGGAAGCTCACCGTGCTGGCGGCCGGGCCCGAGGAGGGGCGCGCGGCGGTCACGCCGGTGTTCGACGCGGTGGGCGCCAAGACCCTGTGGACCGGTGCGGACGGTGCCGAGGGCAGCGCCAGCCGGCTGAAGCTGGTCGCCAACAGCTGGGTGCTCGCCGTCACCGCGGCCACCGGCGAGACGCTGGCCCTCGCCAAGGGCCTCGGCGTCGATCCGCGGCAGTTCTTCGAGCTGATCGGCGGCGGCCCGCTCGACATGGGGTATCTGCGGGCCAAGTCCCAGCTGCTGCTGGAGGGCGGGCTGACCCCGGCGTCGTTCGCGGTGACCACCGCCGAGAAGGACGCCCGGCTCATCGTGGCCGCGGGCCGGGGCAGCGGCGTACGCCTGGACGTGGCCGAGGCCGCCGCCGAACGGTTCGCCCGCGCGGCCGCCCAGGGGCACGGCCAGGAGGACATGGCCGCCGCGTACTTCGCCAGCTTCGAGGAGAAGGCGGAGACGGCGGAGACGGCGGAGAAGTAAGGCGGAGAAGGCGGAGAAGGGCGGGCGGGGCCGAGCCCGGCCGCCGAGATGACGTGCGCGGCGGCCGGGAGCACCCTGGAGACAGCCGGAACGCGCGTTGCCCGGAGGTGGCCGACATGACGCAGACCATGCAGCAGACGCAGACCATGATGCACACCGCTGTCGGGTGGCATGTCGAGCTGGAGTTCGAGGAGGACGGTCAGCACACGCGCGCGGCGGCCCTGGTGCGGTTGCCCGACGGCAGCGAGGTCCGGGGGCACGGACACGCCAGCCGCCACCACATCGACAACGACCAGCCCAGGGTCGGCGAGGAGATCGCCGGGGCCCGCGCCCTCAATGAGATCGCCATGGAGCTGCTGAACAAGGCACACACGGAGATCGACGCCGATTCCGGGCGCACCTCGCACCCGATCCACGTCTGAGCCGGCGACCGAGGGCACGCCCCCACGGGGCGCGCGTCCTCGGTGGCTTCACGCCCCCAGCGACGCCTTCAGCGCCTGTACCAGCGCCTGCGCCCTCGGGTCCGACGTCACGCTCTTGCGGAAGCCGTTGGTGACATAGCCGAAGCCGATGCCCGACTCCGGGTCGGCGAAGGCGAGCGCGCCCCCGCGGCCCGGGTGCCCGAAGGAGCCGGGGGACAGGAGCGGGGACGCGCTGCCGTGCAGCATGTAGCCGAGGCCGAAGCGGGTGCCGACCACGAGCACCCGGTCGGCTCCCGCCGACCGCTCCGCGCGGGCCAGCTCCATCGTCTCGGGTGTGAACAGCCGTACCCCGCCGTCCACTTCGCCGATCAGCGAGGCGTAGACGCGGGCCAGTCCGTCGGCCGTCGCGATGCCGGTGGCGGCGGGCAGGGCGGCGGCGCGGTAGGCGGGGTCGTTCTCGTCCGGGAGCGGGGTGATCGCGGCGAAGGCACGGCGGGTGAGCGAGTCCGGGTCGGCGTAGGCCGCGGACACCGAGCGCTTGGGCCGCAGCTTCAGGGCGCCCGCGGACTGCGGCGCCTCGATCTCCCCGACCCGCCCGGCGCGCCCCTGCTCGGCCGCGGGCAGCCCGAGCCGGAAGTCGGCGCCGGCCGGCCCGGCGAGCTCGTCGGCCAGCCACTCGCCCACCGGACGCCCGGTGACCCGCCGGACCAGCTCCCCGACGAGCCAGCTGTACGTCTGCGCGTGGTACCCGTGGTCCGTGCCCGGCTCCCACACCGGGGCCTGGGCCGCGACGGCCGCCGCGCCGAGGTCCGGGTCGGCCGCCTCGGCCATGGTCAGCGGACGGTCCAGGACGGGCACGCCGGCGCGGTGCGCGAGCAGATGGCGGACGAGGGTGCGCTCCTTGCCCGCCGTCTTGTACTCGGGCCAGTACGTGCCGACCGGCGCGTCCAGGTCCAGGTGCCCGCGCTGGTGCAGCAGCAGGAGTCCGGCGGCGGCGACGCCCTTGGTGGCCGAGCGCACGATCTGGGCGGTGCCGGGCTCCCAGGGAGCCGTACCGTCCACGTCCTTGGTGCCCGCCCACAGGTCGACCACCCGCCGTCCGTCGCGGTACACGGCCACCGCCGCGCCGCGCTCCCCGAGCCGGGCGAAGTTCGCCGCGAACGCCTCCCTGACCGGCTCGAAGCCCTCGGCCACCGTGCCGTTCACGACCACGTCCTCGCCCTCCATGTCCCGCGTTCCCTTCCACTCGCCTGCGACAGTGGGTGCAACAGCGGGCGTGGGCCTGCGATTCCTCGGCAGGATCAGGCGTCCGTTTTTGATGCCTTTGTCACCCGCGTCGGCTGTGCCACCCGGGGCCTGCCGCTCGCGGGTCGAAGCCGCACGGCAGTTCAAGGCGGTGCGCCCGCATCAGCTCCTCGTCGCCCAGCAGGTCCCCCGTCGGGCCGTCGGCCGCGATCACGCCGTCACTGAGGATCAGCGCGCGCGGGCACAGCTCCAGGGCGTACGGCAGGTCGTGCGTGACCATCAGGACCGTGACGTCGAGCGAGCGCAGGATGTCGGCCAGTTCGCGGCGGGAGGCCGGGTCGAGGTTGGAGGACGGCTCGTCCAGGACCAGGATCTCCGGCTCCATCGCCAGCACGGTGGCCACCGCGACGCGCCGCCGCTGCCCGAAGGAGAGATGGTGCGGGGCCGGTCCGCGAAGTCCCCCATGCCGACCCGGTCCAGGGCGCCCCGTACGCGCTCCTCCAGGGCGGCCCCCTTGATCCCGGCCGCCGCCGGGCCGAACGCCACGTCCTCGCGCACCGTCGGCATGAACAGCTGGTCGTCCGGGTCCTGGAAGACGATGCCGACCTTCTGCCGGATCGCCGCCATGTGCCGCTTGCCGACGGGCAGTCCGGCCACCGTGACCGCCCCGGCGCCGCCGCCGAGGATGCCGTTGAGGTGCAGCACCAGCGTGGTCTTCCCGGCGCCGTTGGGACCGAGCAGCGCGACCCGTTCGCCGCGCCCGATGGTGAAGTCGACGCCGAACAGGGCCTGATGGCCGTCGGGGTAGGCGAAGGCGAGGCCGGAGACCTCCAGCGAGGCGGGGGCCGTACCGGGCGTGCCGGCCGTGCTGGTCGTGCCGGTTGTATTCACAGGGTCCATCCCAACAGGCAGACGACGAGGGCCGAGCAGGGGAGCGCGAGGGCGCGGCGCCACTGCGCCGGGGACGCGGTCACCTCGTCGATGACCGGCATCGAACCGGCGTAGCCCCGGCTCACCATGGCCAGATGCACCCGCTCCCCGCGCTCGTAGGAGCGGATGAACAGCGCGCCGGCGGACTTGGCGAGCACCCCCCAGTGCCGCACGCCCCGCGCCTCGAAGCCGCGGGAGGCGCGGGCGATCCGCATCCGGCGCATCTCGTCGGTGATCACATCGCCGTAGCGGAGCATGAAGGAGGCGATCTGCGCCAGCAGCGGGGGCAGCTTCAACCGTTCGAGCCCCAGCAGGAGTTGGCGCAGTTCGGTGGTGGCCGCGAGGAGCACGGAGGCGGCGACGCCGAGGGTGCCCTTGGCGAGCACGTTCCAGGCGCCCCACAGGCCGTCGACGCTCAGCGAGAGGCCGAGGACGTGCACCCGCTCGCCCTCCGCGACGAACGGCATCAGCACCGCGAACGCCACGAAGGGCACCTCGATCAGCAGCCGCCGCAGCAGGAACCCGGCGGGCACCCGGGCGCCTCGTGCCACGGCCGCGAGCAGCGCGGCGTACACCGCGAACGCCCACACCGCCTCGCGCGGGGTGGAGACCACGACCAGGACGAAGAGGAAGGCGGCCGCGAGCTTGGTGTGCGGCGGCAGCGCGTGCACGGGCGAGTCCGCGTGCCGGTAGAGGCGGTGGGCGTGGCCCGCACCCATGTCAGAGACCGTGACCGACGGGCGAGACGTCCCTGTCGCGGCGCCTGCGCACCGCCCAGAACACCGCGCTGCCCGCGACCACCGTGACCCCGACCCCGATCACGCCCGCGAGCCCGCCGGACAGGCGCGCGTCGGAGACGTCCTTGACGCCGTAGTCGGCGAGCGGGGAACCGGCCGAGGCGTGTTCCCGCGCCTTGCTGTCGATCCCCTTGTCGTGCGCGACCTTCTCCAGGCCGTCGGGGTTCGCGGAGGCGTAGAAGCTGACGAATCCGGCGAGGACCAGGGAGGCGACCAGGCCGGTCGCCCACACCTTGCGCCGCGAGGCGGGCGCCGCCGCGGGCGAGACGGGCGGGGTGGGCGCGTCCACCAGCTCGCCGTCCACCCGCAGCCGGAGCCGCTGCCGCAGCCCGCGCGCGCCGTGCACCAGGTCCGGGCGTACGGCGATCACGGCGCCGACCGTCAGCGCGGTGATGACCGCCTCGCCGACGCCGATCAGCACATGGACGCCGATCATCGCGGTCGCGACCTTGCCGATCGAGACGTCGGTGGTGCCGCCGACCGCGTAGATCAGGGTGAAGGCGCAGGCCGCGGCCGGCACGGAGACGAGCGCGGCGACGAAGGAGGCGGCGGTCACCGAGCGGCGGCCCCGGGCAGCACGGCGAGCAGACCCCGGAAGACGGCGTACGACACCACGGTGGTGACCAGCGCCATGTCCGTGATGTTGACGCCGAGCGCGGTCAGGCCGCCGTCCGCGAACAGCACGCCCTGCATCAGCAGCACCACGGACACGCACAGCACGCCCGTATACGGGCCGACGAGTATCGCGGCGAGCGCTCCGCCCAGGAGATGGCCGCTGGTGCCGGCGGCGACCGGGAAGTTCAGCATCTGCACCGCGAAGATGAACGCGGCCACGAGACCGGCCAGCGGCGCGGTCTTCTCGTCCAGTTCCCTGCGGGCGCCGCGCAGGCTCACCGCGAGGGCGCCGGCGGCGACCACCGCGGTGACGGCGGAGGTGGGGGCGTCGATGAATCCGTCAGGTACATGCACCGTTCGATTTTAGACACTTGTTGCGAACGCTTTGCAAGTACTGGGTACTCGCCCCGGTCTCCGGGGCGCCCCGGGGGAAATGTGCGACATTGGAGAGAAGCGGATGAAAGCGGACGAAACGGCTTCCCTAGAGGTCACTCAGCGTGAAAGGGCGTTCCCATGTCTGTGATCGAGCAGTACGCGCGCGCCCATGTCGTCACGGATGACGTGGACCCGGGGGCCGTCCCGGTACGACTGCGGTACGACCCCGAGGACGACCCGCGCTCGGTCCGGATCGATCTCCCGGGCACCCATGAGTGGACCTTCTCCCGCGCCCTGCTGGAGCGCGGGCTGCGGGCACCGGCCGAGAGCGGCTCCGTACGGGTGTGGCCGTGCGGCCGGGTCCAGGCGGTCGTGGAGTTCCACTCGGACCAGGGGGTCGATGTGCTCCAGTTCGACTCCAAGGCGCTGATCCGCTTTCTGCGCCGGACCTACACGGCCGTGCCCGTGCACAACTGACCGGTCCGGTCAGCCGCCCTTCCTGAGCAGGTCCGCCACGATCGGGCCCGCCGTGTCGCCGCCGTGCCCGCCGGCCTGCACCACGCCCGCGGCCACCAGGTCGCCCCGGTAGGCGGTGAACCAGCCGTTCGGCTTCTTCTGCCCGTCGACCTCGGCGGAGCCGGTCTTCGCGCCGTAGTCCGGGCCGAGGCCGGCCATCGCCTTGGCGGCGGTGCCGTAGTCGGCCGTGAACTTCATGACCTCCTTGAGCTGCGACTGCGTCTTCGCGGACATGGTGCGCGCGGCCGTCGCCAGGGTGCGGTGGTCCACTTCGGGGGAGACCAGGTACGGCTGGCGGAAGCGGCCCGAGCGCACGGTGGCCGCGACGGAGGCCATGTTCAGCGGGTTCATGCGCACCCCACCCTGGCCGATCAGCGAGGCGCCCATCTGCGCGCCGCTCTGCACCGGGACGGAGCCGTCGAAGGAGGGCACGCCGATGGCCCAGTTGTCCATGCCGAGGCCGTAGACCTGCTGGGCCTCCTCGGTCAGATCGCTGTGGGACAGCTTGGGCGCGAAGTCGATGAAGGCGTTGTTGCAGGAGGCGCCGAAGGCGGTCTTGAACGTGCCCTTCTTGATCTCGGAATCGTCGTCGTTGTGGAACGTCCAGCCCGCGAGCTTGTACGTCTTGGGGCAGGGGTGCGAGGCGTCCGGGGTGATCAGCTTCTTCTCGAACAGCATGGTCGAGGTCACGATCTTCATCGTGGAGCCCGGCGCCAGCGAGCCCTGGAAGCCGACGTTGAAGCCGTGCTCGCTGTTGGCGACCGCGAGGATCTCACCGGTGGAGGGCCGCAGGACGACCACCGAGGCGTGCGTCCGCTTGCCGACCTGCGCCTCCGCCTCCGCCTGGAGGGCCGGGTCCAGGGTGGTCCTCACCGTCCCCGGGGTGCCCTGGCTCAGCGTCACCAGCGTCTTGTCGGACAGCTTCGCCCGCTGCGACGCCTTGCCGCGCGCCACGCGCAGCTCCACGCCCGCCGTGCCGCCCGCCTTCTTGCCGTACTTCTCGCGCAGCCCGTCCAGCACGGTGCCGAGCGAGGGGTACCTGGCCGCCGTCACCTCTTTGCCGTCGCGGTCCAGGGCCTTGACGGGCGGGGTGCCGGAGGCGCCGGTGACGAGCGTGTCGCCGTCCCGCAGATCCGGCTGTACGACGGAGGAGTGCCAGTCGACCAGGGGCTTGCCGTCGCTCGCCCGCCGGACGACGGTGAGCGAACTGCCGTACGCCAGCGGCCTGGAGACGCCCTTGTACGCCAGCGTCGCCTTGACGGAGAAGGGCACCTTGGCGCCCGTGGCGGTGCCCGGGGTGAGCGTGACGCCCGCGAGGTGGGCGTCCTTGGTGTAGCCGGTGAGCAGGGTGGTGGCGGCACGGGCGTCGTCGGTCGCGGCCGCGGCGGCGGCGACCCGGCCCTGCTGCCAGGAGGTGAGGAAGGCGGTGGCGGCGGTGTGCACCTCCGCCGCGCTGAGGGGGCCGGTCCTGACCTGCTGGTGGTGCGCGGTGGCGCTCGTCTCGCCGGCCGCCGAACCGCCGTCGTACAGCGCGTACGCGGTGAGTCCGGCGCCGCAGGCGACCAGGGCGACGACTCCGCCTATCACGCCGGGAGGGGCCGTGCGCCGTCCGGCGGCCCGTCTTCTCTTGCCCACAGCCTCTGTTCCTCCACCCTCGCCCAGGGTCCCCCGCGGCCCCTCGACTCCCCAACGACGGCACTCACCTTAAAGTCCTGAGCGGGGCGGGTGACGTCCCCGGTCATTTCGTAGCGCGGTTGCGACAATCGGACCCGCTCGGAGGGCAGTTCAGCCGACCAGCGAGCGGAACCCGCGCGCCGACCTGACCATCAGACCCTTCGCGAGCACCCCGCCGAGGCTCACGCCCACCCCCTTGGCACCGGCCGCGGGCACGACGCCCGCCTGCCGGGCTACACCCAGGTGTCCAGCCACATCCTCGCCCGCCAGCTGTCGATCGGGATCGCCGTGCCGGTGAACAGGGGCCAGAAGTAGATGAAGTTCCAGGCGATCAGCAGGACCAGGACGCCCGCGGAGGTGGCGCCGATCACGCGGCGGGTGTCGCCGGAGCCCGGTGGGCCGATGATCGCGCCGATCATCATGGCCACGGCCAGGCACAGGAACGGCACGAAGACGACCGCGTAGAAGAAGAAGATCGTCCGCTCCTGGTACAGGAACCACGGCAGATAGCCCGCCGCGATCGCGCAGGCGATGGCGCCGGCCCGCCAGTCGCGGCGGAACGCCCAGCGCCACAGGATGTACACGATCGCGAAGCAGGCCGCCCACCACAGCAGCGGCGTGCCGAGCGCCAGCACCTCGCGGGCGCACTTCTGGCCCGCGTCCGACGGGCAGCCGTCGGCGCCGGGGTTGGGCGACTCGTAGAAGTACGACACCGGGCGGCCCAGCACCAGCCAGCTCCACGGGTTGGACTGGTAGGTGTGCGGGGAGTCCAGGTGCAGATGGAACTCGTACACCTCGTGCTCGTAGTGCCACAGGCTGCGCAGCCAGTCAGGCAGGAAGGACCACGTCCCGCCCCGGCCGTCGGTGAGCGCCCAGTTGCGGAAGTAGCCGCCGGTGCCGTCCGTGGGGGAGAGGATCCAGCCCAGCCAGGACAGCAGGTAGACGGCGACGGCCACCGGGACCGTCGCCAGGAAGGTGATGCCGAGGTCGCGCCTCAGGACCGCCAGGCGCGGAGCGCGGGCGCCGGCCACCCGGCGGGCGCCCACGTCCCACAGCACCGCCATCACACAGAACGCGACCAGGATGTACAGGCCGTTCCACTTGGTGCCGATGGCCAGGCCCAGCATCAGCCCGGCCGCCCAGCGCCAGGGGCGCCGGCCGAGCCGGACGGAGTCCGCGATCTCCGCGTCCGGGCGCGCCAGGCCGTCCGGTCCGACGGGCAGCGCGGCGGCCAGTCTCGCCCGTGACCGGTCCCGGTCGATGAGCAGACAGCCGAACGCGGCCACCACGAAGAACATCAGCACGCCGTCGAGCAGCGAGGTGCGGCTCATCACGAAGTGCAGGCCGTCCACCGCGAGCAGGGCGCCCGCCAGGCAGCCCAGGAACGTCGAGCGGAACATCCGGCGCCCGATCCGGCAGATCATCAGCACGCTCAGCGTGCCCAGCAGCGCGGTCATGAACCGCCAGCCGAACGGGTTGAACCCGAACATCAGCTCGCCGAGCCCGATCACGTACTTCCCGACCGGCGGATGCACCACGTACGCCGCGTCCGCCGGGATCGCGAGATGCCCGTGCGTCTGGAGGACCAGGTCGTTGGCGTTCTTGTCCCAGTTGACCTCGAAGCCGCGGTGGACCAGCGCCCACGCGTCCTTGGCGTAGTACGTCTCGTCGAATATCACCGCCCGCGGACTGCCCAGGTTCCAGAACCGCAGCAGGCCCGCGACCAGCGTCACCAGCAGCGGCCCCGCCCAGCCCGACCAGCGGTTGATCCGGTCGGCCAGCACGGGCGGGGCGCCGAGCGCCCGCCACAGCCGGGGGCCGGGCCGCGTGTACGGCGGCACCAGCCGGTCCCGGACGTCGCCCTCGGGCGTGTCCTTCGCCGGCGCGTACCCGAACCGGCGCAGCCGCTGCTGCCACGGCGGCCGCCGGTCGTGCGGCGCCTGGCCCTGGCTCAGTTCCATGGAGGACGCGGTACTGGTCACCGCGCCATCGTAGGGAACGGTGCTGTGCGAGTCCCGCGCATGCGCGGCGCGGGCCGCGAAGCGGTCGTTTTCCTCCGGCTCGCGGACCCCTGCGAGGATGGGGGGCGTGACTGGAACCCTTGTCCTCGCAGGTACCCCCATCGGCGACATCGCGGACGCGCCGCCCCGGCTGGTGCGGGAGCTGGAGACCGCCGACGTCATCGCCGCCGAGGACACCCGGCGGCTGCGCCGGCTCACCCAGGCGCTCGGCGTCACGCCGGGCGGCCGGGTGCTGTCGTACTTCGAGGGCAACGAGTCGGCGCGCACGCCCGAGCTGGTCGAGGAGCTGGCCGGCGGGGCGCGGGTGCTGCTCGTCACGGACGCGGGCATGCCGTCGGTGTCCGACCCCGGGTACCGGCTGGTCGCGGCGGCCGTCGAGCGGGACATCCGGGTCACCGCCGTGCCCGGGCCGTCCGCCGTGCTCACCGCGCTCGCCCTGTCCGGGCTGCCGGTGGACCGGTTCTGCTTCGAGGGCTTCCTGCCGCGCAAGGCGGGCGAGCGGCTCTCCCGGCTGCGCGAGGTCGAGGGCGAGCGGCGCACGCTGGTCTACTTCGAGGCCCCGCACCGCCTGGACGACACCCTCGCCGCGATGGCCGAGGTCTTCGGCGCCGAGCGGCGGGCCGCCGTCTGCCGGGAGCTGACGAAGACGTACGAGGAGGTGCGCCGGGGTCCGCTGGCCGAGCTGGCGAGCTGGGCCGCGGAGGGGGTGCGCGGCGAGATCACGGTCGTGGTCGAGGGCGCGCCGGAGAGCGGCCCGGAGGAGCTGGACGCGGCGGAGCTGGTGCGCAGGGTGCGGGTGCGCGAGGAGGCCGGGGAGCGGCGCAAGGAGGCCATCGCGGCGGTGGCGGTGGCGGCGGGGTTGCCCAAGAGGGTCGTGTTCGACGCCGTTGTCGCTGCGAAGCGCGCCGATCAGTGAGGGGCCTGCTCCGGCCGGTGGCTCGAGTAAAAACCGCCCTCTGAGCAGGGCTCTTCTCGGATGAGCGAATCGGCCAATGGGCGGCAAAAGGCTGTCGCCGTTGGCAAAGCGCGCAGGGGTCCGCGAGGGGCTTTTCGGCAAGGAAGACTCAAATCGGCTCCAACACTCGACAGCCCTGGTGCATTCGCGTCGGCGAAGGCGTCCACTGGTCGAAGGGACCCCGATCAGGGGGTGCTTGTCCAGCGGAAACGAGGAGCTGGCATGAGTGAGATCGCAGGGCAGACCGGCCTCCGCGGTACGGCCACAGCCGTTGTTCACGAGTCGTATTCTTTCGCCTGCATGCGCTGCGGGCACGGCTGGGAGCAGTCGTACGAGATAGAGCACCACACGGACGCCGACGGGCAGCAGTACGTGCGGTACGTGGCCGACGGGCACGTCGTGCCGTCGCCGCTGCGCAGCCCCAGCTGCCAGAACTGCGACGGTCACGTGCTGCGGATCATGCGCGCCGGACAGGTCTCGTCGGTACGGGGCGCGGGCGCGGGCCGGCACGGGGTGCCGCTCGCCGGACCGGTGGAGGTGCCGCAGGTGCCGGGCGCCGGCGCCGGCGCGGGCGAGGGGGCCGCGGCCGGGGCGCAGCACCACTGGCACCTGTCGGACCTGCTGCACCCCTTCCAGCGCAAGGCGAGCTGACCCTTCCGGAGCAGGGGTGGGCCGGCCCATCCGGCGCAAGGCGAGCCGGCCCTTCCCGCCCGGGGCGGGCCGGCCGCCGCCCGGCCCCGGGCGCCGGAGCCCGGGGCCCGGTCCCTTTCGTAGGATCGGGACATGCCTTCGAACACCGGCCGGAACGGCTCCCCGGGCGACAAGAACGCGGCGCCGCCGCCGCCCGCACCCCTGCGGGTGCCCGTCGCCGATTCCCACACCCACCTCGACATGCAGTCCGGCACGGTCGAGGAGGCTCTCGCGAAGGCCGCGTCGGTCGGGGTCACCACGGTCGTCCAGGTCGGCTGCGACATCGACGGCTCCCGGTGGGCCGCCGAGACCGCGCGGACGTACGCCGACGTGCACGCCGCCGTCGCCCTCCACCCCAACGAGGCCCCGCGCATCGTCCACGGCGACCCCGACGGCTGGTCCCGCAAGGAGGCCAGGGAGCCGGGCGGGCAGGCCGCGCTGGACGAGGCGCTCGCCGAGATCGACCGGCTCGCCGCGCTGCCGCACGTCAAGGGCGTCGGCGAGACCGGCCTCGACCACTTCCGCACGGGCCCCGAGGGCAAGGACGCCCAGGAGCGGTCCTTCCGCGCCCACATCGAGATCGCCAAGCGGCACGGCAAGGCGCTCGTCATCCACGACCGCGAGGCCCACGCCGACGTGCTGCGCGTGCTCAAGGAGGAGGGCGCCCCCGAGCGCACCGTCTTCCACTGCTACTCCGGCGACGCCGAGATGGCACAAATCTGCGCCCGCGAGGGCTACTTCATGTCCTTCGCCGGGAACGTCACCTTCAAGAACGCCCAGAACCTGCGCGACGCCCTCGCCGTCGCCCCGCTGGAACTGGTCCTCGTGGAGACCGACGCGCCCTTCCTCACCCCGGCGCCGTACCGCGGACGGCCCAACGCGCCCTACCTCGTTCCGGTCACCGTGCGCGCCATGGCCGCCGTACGCGGCATCGACGAAGACGCGCTGGCGACGGCCCTGAACGCGAACACGGCCCGCGCCTTCGACTACCCGGCATAATCACTCTTTCGTCACGTTTCGCAGTCGCGTCGCTTTGGAGAGTGACCGGGGCTCGGCTAGGTTCTGCCCCCGATCCGGACCTTTCGGCCCTGTGGAGCGTGTCGGCGTGAGCGGTAAACGGCGGTTGGAGACGGGCGCGTCGCCGGAACGGCGCGGTGGCCGGCGTGCGCGCGGGCGCGGGACGCGGGCGGCCAAGCGGCCGGACTCCGTGGTGCGCAGGCTGCTGCCGCAGGCACTGGTGGTGGCCTTCCTGGCCGGCGGCACCACCTCCTTCGTCGCCCAGGACCGGGCGATCCGGCTCGACGTCGACGGCCGGCCGCGGGCGCTGCACACCTTCGCCGACGACGTGGACGCGCTGCTCGCCGAGGAGGGCGTACGGGTGGGCGAGCACGACCTGGTCGCGCCCGCCCCCGACACCCCGCTGGCCGGCGGCGACGCGATCGCGGTGCGCTACGGCCGCCCCGTGCGGCTCACCCTGGACGGCCGGCGGCACCAGGTGTGGACGACGGCGCAGACCGTGGACGGGGCGCTCAGGGAACTGGGGGTGCGCGCCGAGGGCGCGTATCTGTCGGCCTCGCGCTCCCAGAGCATCGGCCGCGCCGGGCTCGCGCTCGACGTCCGCACCGAACGGGCGGTCACGGTCATGGCCGACGGGCGGGCCCGCACCCTCCGCACCAACGCGGCGACGGTCGGCGAGGCCGTCGCGGAGGCCGGGATCACCCTGGGCCCCGACGACACGCTCTCCGCCCCCGCCGACAGCTTCCCGCGCGACGGGCAGACCGTCACCGTGACGCGGGTGACCGGGGGGCGGGAGGTCCGCGAGGAGGAGATCCCGTTCCGCACCGAGCGGACGTACGACCCCACGCTGCTCAAGGGCACCGAGGTCGTCACCCGTCCCGGGCGCCCCGGGCTGCGGCGGATCACCTATCTGCTGCGCACGGTCGACGGGGTGCGCCAGGAGCCGCGCCGGGCGGGGACGGAGGTGGTGCGCAGGCCGCGGCGGCAGGTGGTGAAGGTCGGCACGAAGACGGCGCCGCGCTCGGTCGCGGGCACCGACGCGCTGGACTGGCACGGGCTCGCGGCATGCGAGTCCGGGGGCGACCCGCACGCGGTGGACTCCTCGGGGACGTACGGGGGCCTGTATCAGTTCGACGCGCAGACGTGGCACTCCCTGGGGGGCACGGGGCTGCCGCAGGACGCTTCGGAGTCGGAGCAGACGTACCGGGCGAAGAAGCTGTACGCGCGGCGGGGGGAGAGCCCCTGGCCGCATTGCGGGGAGCGGCTGCACGGCTGAGACCGGGCGGGGCGCCGTGGCGCGGGGTGCTTGTCAGGGGCGCCCTTCGTCGCCCCGTACCCTTGTCCCGTGAGTAGCCCCGCCCCCGATTCCCTCCTCGGCCCCGCCGACATCCGCGAGCTCGCGACCGCGCTCGGTGTCCGCCCCACCAAGCAGCGCGGCCAGAACTTCGTGATCGACGCGAACACGGTCCGCCGTATCGTCCGCACCGCCGGGGTCCGCCCCGACGACACGGTCGTGGAGGTCGGTCCCGGGCTCGGCTCGCTCACCCTGGCGCTGCTGGAGGCCGCCGACCGCGTCACCGCCGTGGAGATCGACGACGTCCTCGCCGCCGCCCTCCCCGCGACCGTCGCCGCCCGGATGCCGGCCCGCGCCGACCGCTTCGCGCTGGTCCACTCCGACGCGATGCACGTCACCGAGCTGCCGGGCCCCGCCCCGACCGCGCTCGTCGCGAACCTGCCGTACAACGTCGCCGTGCCGGTGCTGCTCCACATGCTCGACACCTTCCCGAGCATCGAGCGCACCCTGGTGATGGTGCAGTCCGAGGTCGCCGACCGGCTCGCCGCCGCGCCCGGCTCGAAGGTGTACGGCGTCCCGTCCGTGAAGGCCAACTGGTACGCCGAGGTCAAGCGGGCCGGCGCCATCGGCCGCACTGTCTTCTGGCCCGCGCCGAACGTCGACAGCGGGCTCGTCTCCCTGGTGCGGCGCACCGAGCCGGTCGCGACGACGGCCACGAAGCGGCAGGTGTTCGCGGTGGTCGACGCGGCCTTCGCGCAGCGCCGCAAGACCCTGCGGGCCGCGCTCGCCGGGTGGGCGGGTTCCGCGGCCGCCGCCGAAGAAGCCCTGGTCGCCGCCGGGATCTCCCCGCAGGCCCGCGGCGAGTCGCTGACGGTCGAGGAGTTCGCCCGCATCGCCGAGCACGCCCAGACCGGCGCCTGACGCCGGCACCCCGCACAGCCAAGGAGCGCAGTGAGCGTCACGGTCCGCGTCCCCGCCAAGGTCAACGTCCAGCTCGCGGTGGGCGCCGCCCGCCCCGACGGGTTCCACGACCTCGCCAACGTCTTCCTCGCCGTCGGCCTGTACGACGAGGTCACGGTCACCCCCGCCGACGAACTGCGCGTCACCTGCGCGGGCCCGGACGCCGCCCAGGTCCCCCTGGACCGCACCAACCTCGCCGCCCGCGCCGCCCTCGCGCTCGCCGCGCGCCGGGGCATCGAGCCGAACGTGCACCTCCACATCGACAAGGACATCCCCGTCGCCGGCGGCATGGCGGGCGGCAGCGCGGACGGCGCGGGCGCGCTGCTCGCCTGCGACAGGCTCTGGGGCACGGGCGCGTCCCGGGCCGAACTCCTCGCGATCTGCGCCGAGTTGGGCAGTGATGTGCCGTTCAGCCTGGTCGGCGGCGCCGCGTTGGGCGTCGGCCGCGGTGAGCGGCTGACCGCCCTCGACGTCGGCGGCACGTTCCACTGGGTGTTCGCGATGGCCGGGCGCGGGCTGTCCACGCCGGCGGTGTTCCGCGAGTTCGACCGGCTGGCCGAGGGCCGGGAGATCCCGGAGCCGGTGGCCTCGCGGGATCTGCTGGACGCGCTGGCCAAGGGCGACACCGACGCGCTGGCCGCGGCCGTCACCAACGACCTCCAGTCGCCCGCGCTCTCCCTCTTCCCGGAACTGGCGGCCACCCTGGCGGCGGGCCGCGACGCGGGCGCCCTCGCCTCGCTCGTCTCGGGCTCGGGCCCGACGACGGCCTTCCTCGCCCGCGACGCCGAGACGGCCCGGAAGGTCGCGGCGGCCCTCACCGCCTCCGGCACCTGCCGCACCGTACGGACGGCGGCGGGGCCGGTGGCGGGGGCGACGGTCCTTTAGGACGTCAGAGGGCGTCGGTCTCGGTCAGGCCGATGCAGCGGCCCGTTTCCGGCCATGTCATCACACAGAGTGACCATCCCCTCGCGCGTCACCCCCCACCCCCGAGGCCCTACGCTAGAAGGCTGACCCACGCGGCGGAGCCGCATGTCGATACCGCCCCGCGCACAGGAGTGAAATGGCCGTCAACCTGGTCAATGTCGAGAACGTCAGCAAGGTGTACGGCACCCGTGCCCTGCTGGACGGCGTCTCGCTCGGTGTGCAGGAAGGCGACAGGATCGGGGTCGTCGGCCGCAACGGTGACGGGAAGACCACCCTGATCCGGATGCTCGCCAAGCAGGAGGAGGCCGACACCGGCCGGGTCACCCACCTGGGCGGGCTGCGCCTCGGCGTGCTCACCCAGCACGACTCGCTCGACCCCGCCGCCACCGTCCGCCATGAGGTGATCGGTGACATGGCCGACCACGAGTGGGCGGGAAACGCCAAGGTCAGGGACGTACTGACCGGCCTGTTCGGCGGCCTGGACCTGCCGGGCTTCCCCAAGGGGCTCGACACGGTCATCGGCCCGCTGTCCGGCGGCGAGCGGCGCCGCATCGCGCTGGCCAAGCTGCTGATCGAGGACCAGGACCTGCTCGTCCTGGACGAGCCCACCAACCACCTCGACGTCGAGGGCATCTCCTGGCTCGCCCGGCATCTGCGGAACCGCCGCTCGGCGCTCGTCTGCGTCACCCACGACCGCTGGTTCCTGGACCAGGTCTGCACCCGCATGTGGGACGTGCAGCGCGGTGACGTGTACGAGTACGAGGGCGGCTACTCCGACTACGTCTTCGCCCGCGCCGAGCGCGAGCGCATCGCCGCCACCGAAGAGGCCAAGCGGCAGAACCTGATCCGCAAGGAGCTGGCCTGGCTGCGCCGCGGCGCGCCCGCCCGCACCTCCAAGCCCCGCTTCCGGGTGGAGGCCGCCAACGAGCTGATCGCGGACGTGCCGCCGCCCCGCGACAGCAGCGAGCTGATGAAGTTCGCCTCCTCCCGGCTCGGCAAGACGGTCTTCGACCTGGAGGACGTCACCGTCCAGGCCGGCCCGAAGGTGCTGCTCAAGCACGTCACCTGGCAGCTCGGCCCCGGCGACCGGATCGGCCTGGTCGGCGTGAACGGCGCCGGCAAGACCTCGCTGCTGCGGGCCATGGCCGAGGCCGCCCGCACCGAGGGCGAGGCGCAGCCGGCCGGCGGCCGGGTCAATGTCGGCCGGACGGTCAAGCTCGCCTACCTCTCCCAGGAGGTCGCCGAACTCGACCCCACCTGGCGGGTCCTGGAGGCCGTGCAGCAGGTGCGCGAGCGCGTCGACCTCGGCAAGGGCCGCGAGATGACCGCGGGCCAGCTCTGCGAGACCTTCGGATTCACCAAGGAGAAGCAGTGGACGCCGGTCGGCGACCTCTCCGGTGGTGAGCGCCGCCGCCTCCAACTGCTGCGGCTGCTGATGGACGAGCCCAACGTCCTCTTCCTGGACGAGCCCACCAACGACCTCGACATCGAGACCCTCACCCAGCTGGAGGACGTCCTCGACGGCTGGCCCGGCTCGATGATCGTCATCTCCCACGACCGGTTCTTCGTGGAGCGCACCACGGACCGGGTGTTCGCCCTGCTCGGCGACGGCGCGCTGCGGATGCTGCCGCGCGGCATCGACGAGTACCTGGAGCGGCGCCTGCGCATGGAGGAGGCGGTCGCCGAGCGCACCGCCGCCGCGGCGCCCAAGCCGGCCACGCAGGAGAAGAGCGCCGCCGACCAGCGGGCCGCCAAGAAGGAACTCCAGAAGATCGAGCGGCAGTTGGACAAGGTCGCCGAGAAGGAGACCAAGCTGCACGCCCGGATCGCCGACAACGCGACGGACTTCGCGAAGGTCGCCGAACTGGATGCCCAGCTGCGGGAGCTGGCCGGTGAGCGCGAGGAACTGGAGCTGCGCTGGCTGGAACTGGCGGAGGACGCGTAGGACTTCGCCGCCGCGAATCAGCCAGTGCGGCGAACGGCCCCTCCCCGGTGCACGCCGGGGCGCGCGTGCGCCGCGTGAAGGGGGCGTGAAGGCGCGTAACGGAGGCATCACGGGCCGGTTCTCCCTTGGGAACAGGGCGGATCCGGCCCGCTGTGCTGTCCGTACCGAGTGATAGAAAGAGCCGTCTGAAAACTGTCTCCACAACGACCTTGGGTCCGTCAAGAACCTCAGGGCGTGGCTAAAAATCAGTGAACGAGGGGGAAGAGCGCTGATGACTCAGCCGCCCGACCAGTCGCCCAGCGGCGGCTTCGGAGCACCGCAGGATCCGAGAGAGCCCCGGGACCCCCGGGGCTCCGGGGACCCGAGGGACACGGGGAATCAGCCGCCGGTCCCGGCCCAGCCGCCGACGGCTCCCGCCGCCCCGGCCCAGCCGCCCGCCGCGCCCGCGCCCCCGGCCGCCCCGCCGCCGACGGTCCTCTCCAAGCCGCCCGCGACCCCGGTGCCGCCCGCGACGCCCATCCCGCCCGCGCCCGGGGCCCAGTCCGGCCCGCCGCCGCAGCCGGGGCAGCCGCCCCAGCCCCCGCAGCAGCCGGCGCCTGGCTACGGCTACCCGCAGCAGCCCGGCCCCTACGGCGCCCCCACGGCCTCCGGGACCCCCGGCGCCCCCGGCCCCTACGGCGCCCCCGCGGCACCCGGGCCCTATGGCGCCCCCGCGGCCCCCGGCACTCCCGCTCCCTACGGCTACCCGCAGCAGCCCCAGCAGCCGGGCCCCTACGGGCAGCAGCCCCAGCCCGGTTACGGCTTCCCGCCGCAGCCGCCGTACCCCGGCGCCCCCGGCACCGCCCCCGGCGGCCCCTTCCCGCCCCAGAGCGGCGGCGGCAGGAAGAAGACCCTGCTGATCGTGGGCGCCGCGGCGGCCGCGCTGCTCGTCATAGCCGGCACCGTCTACGCCGTGACCAGCGGCGGCGACGGCAAGAAGAAGCCCGTGGCCGAGCAGAGCGGCAGCACCGCGCCGACCTCGTCCGGCGCCCCCTCGGCCTCCTCGTCGGCCACCGGCGGCGACGACCCCGAGGACCTCAACAAGGGCCGCGCGTCCGGCGAGGCGAAGGTGCTCTGGTACAAGTCGGCACCGGACGCCCCCGGCGCGGGCGCCGACGCCCCGGGCATGTGGATCGCCGGGAACACCGTGGTGAAGGCGGCGTACAAGCAGGTCTTCGCCTACGACGCCGGCAACGGCTCCGCCCCCTGGGGGCCCCTCTCCTTCCCGCAGAAGATCTGCGCGGTCACCCCGCAGAAGTCGGACGACGGCAAGGTCGTCGTGGCGTACATGAACGGCGCCGGCGACAACGCCAAGTGCAACCAGCTCACCCAGCTCGACCTCGCCACCGGCAAGAAGGGCTGGAGCGCCCAGGTCGCCGACGGCGGGCTGTTCGACAGCGCGCTCAACGTCGAACTCAGCGTGGCCGGACACACGTTGATGGTGGGCCGCTCCGAGTCGGGCACCGCCTACGACATCGACAGCGGCAAGAAGCTGTACGACAAGAAGCGCTACGGCAACGCCTGCTTCCCCGCCGGGTACGCGGGCGGCGCCGGCCGGCTCGTCCAGGTGGCGTCCTGCGCGGCCTCCACCAGCACCCAGCACGACGAGCTGCGGGAACTCGACCCGGCCACCGGCAAGGTGAAGTGGACCCAGTCCCTCAAGAAGGGCTGGCAGGTCAGCCGGGTGTACTCGATGAACCCGCTCGTGGTCTATCTGACCAACGAGGACAAGAAGACGTGGAACATCTCCACCTTCACCTCGACCGGCAAGTTCCGCTCCCAGGTCAAGGTCGACGAGAAGTTCTCCCCGAGCTGCGGCTGGGCGATCCTGGAGCGCAACCTCCAGGGCTGCCAGGGCGTCGCGGCCGACGCCGACACGCTCTACCTGCCCACGTCCGCGACCTCCAGCGCCAACGAGATCGTCGCGATCAGCCTCTCCACCGGCACCGCGAAGTGGCGGGTCAAGTCCCCGGCGGACGAGCCGATGGCCCCGATGAAGACCGAGGGCGGCAAGCTCATCGCGTATGTGCAGCCGTCGTACGACGCGGGCGGCCAGGTGGTCTCGATCCCGACCGCTGGCTCCGCCCACACCCCCACGAAGCTGCTCCAGAATCCGCAGGGCACCGCGCAGATCGAGGACACCTTCTACAACGGCGTCATCGACTGGGCCGACGGGCGCTTCATCATCTCGGCCGGCCGGCTCAACGGCAACGACGAGTCGAAGGAGAAGCTGATCATGGCCTTCGGCGACTGAGCCCGGCCCGCTTCCCCGCCCTCCTCCCGTTTTGGCCGCCGTCCGGCCGTCCGAGTGTCACCGAGGTACCCGAGCCATGACCCAGCCGCCCCCGCCCCCGCCGAACCAGCCCCCGCAGCAGGGAGGGTTCGGCCCGCCGCCCCCGTCGGAGCCGACCCCGCCCACCCCGCCGCACTCGCTGGACAAGCAGCCCCCCGCGGCCCCGCCGCCCCCGCAGGGTGCCCCCGGCCAGCAGCCCCCGCCGCCGTCCCAGCCGGCGCCGCCGTCAGGACCTCCGCAGCCGGCCCCGCCGTCCGGACCCCCGCAGCCGGCGCCCGGCTACGGCTACCCGCAGCAGCCGGCCCCCGGTTACGGCTACCCCCAGCAGGCGCCCCCGCCGGCCGGCTACGGCTACCCCGCCGCGCCCCCGAACCCGTACGGCCAGCAGCCCGGAGCCCCCTACGGGGCGCCGCAGCAGAACCCGTACGCCATGCCCACCCAGCCGATGCAGCAGTCCGGGCAGCCGGGCTACGGCTATCCGGGCCAGCCCCCGACCATGCCCATGCGGCAGCAGGGCGGTGGCGGCGGGCGGAACAACACCGCGCTGTACATCGTCATCGCGGCGGTCGTCGTCATCGCGCTGATCGTCGGCGGGGGCATCTGGTACGCGGGCTCCGGTGGCGGCGGCACCAAGCAGGACACCGCCTCGTCCGGCGGCGGCAACGGCGGCGGGGGAGGGGACAAGGGGTCCGGCGGTTCGACCGGCGGCAAGGAGAAGGCGCCGGCGAACGCGGCGGCCAAGGTCCTCTTCCAGGTCCCCTCGCCCTCGGTGAAGGACACGGTGAGCACCTCCGGCTCCTGGCTGACCGACAAGGTGTACGCCAAGACCGGCGTGGACGAGATCGTGGGCTACGACCCGGTCAAGGGCACCAAGCTGTGGACGGTCCAGCTGCCCGGCCCGGTCTGCGCGGCCAGCCGGCACCACACCGACGACGACAGGACCGCGATCACCTACCAGCCGACGAACAAGAAGTACTCCGGCTGCTCCGACATCGCGGCGATCGACCTCGACGCGGGCAAGAAGCTGTGGACGAAGACCGTCAACGTCGGTGACTACCCGGTCAATTACCAGAACGTGACGGTCTCCCAGCGCACCGTCGCGCTCGGCGACAGCAACGGCGGCGCGGCCTTCGACATCGACTCCGGCAAGCCGCTGTGGCAGCCGAAGCCGGGCGAGGACTGCTACGACTCGGGCTACGGCGGCGGCGCCAAGCTGGTCGCGGTGCGCAGCTGCGGCGACTCGGACAACACCCAGCTGTCCATCCAGACCATCGACCCGAAGTCCGGCAAGGTCGTCTCCGAGTACAAGATGGACCCGGGCATCGAGTATGCCTCGGTCGTCTCCACCGATCCGCTGGTGGTGGCCGCCGACGTCGGCGACAGCGCGGGCGACGGCAGCGGCATCTCGGACTACTTCTCCATCGACAACAAGACCGGCAAGCTGCTCGCCCGGATCTCCGCGCCCGGCAAGACCTACGGCGGCCGCTGCGACGGCATCACCCGGATCGAGGACTGCCACGAGATCGCCGTCGGCGGCGGCAAGCTGTTCGTGCCGACCGAGGAGCACGACGGCAGCGGAAGCTCCTACAGCACCACCAACGAGGTCGTCGCCTTCGACCTGACCACCGGCAAGCCCACCGGCCAGCGCGCCGAGGCCGGGGACGGCTATCTGCTGTCGCCGCTGCGCATGGACGGCGCCAACCTGATCGCCTACAAGAAGCCGCCGTACGACAAGGGCGGCCAGATCGTCAGCATCGACGGCTCCACCTTCAAGCAGACCAAGCTCCTGGAGAACCCGTCCACGGAGAGCGTCCGGCGGGCGGAGGGCAGCATGCTGCCGGACTACGCGGAGATCCTCTTCGGGCGGGGCCGGCTGTACATGTCCGACGTCTTCGTCGACAAGGCGGACTCGAACGACGACAAGTCGTACCTGGTGCTGGCCTTCGGCACCGACGGCTGACCTGCCGCCACACAATCACCCGAACGGGTGACTTGGTCAGCAGTGCCCCGGATGTCATCGGTCCGGGGCACTTCTGCTGTCCAGGGGCGGCGCGGCGGCGGACGAGCGAGTAGCTTCCGGGGGCATGCACAGGGGCGGGGTGCCGGGGGGCCCTCTGTCCATCGGGCCGGTGGACGTCCATAGTGGGGCATCCATGGGCGGGGCTGGGGGGTTTCTCAATGGGAGTACGGCTCATGGTCGTGGACGACCATCGCCTGCTCGCGGAGGCGCTGGCGTCGGCGCTGAAACTGCGCGGGCACCGGGTGCTCGCCTCGGCGGCGCCCGCCGCGGGCGCCGCCGATCTGGTGATCGCACGGGCGCCCGAGGTGTGCCTGCTGGGCACGGCCGTCCCGGCCGAGCCGGGCGCCTTCGACCCGGTGGCGAAGATCAAGCGGGAGCGGCCGCAGGTGGCGGTGGTGGTGCTCGGCCCGGTGCCCTCGCCGCGCGGGATCGCCGCGGCGTTCGCCGCCGGGGCGTCGGGGTACGTACGGCACGACGAGCGCATCGAGGGTGTCGAGCGCGCGATCCTCAAGGCGCGGGCGGGCGAGTCGGCGGTGGCGCCGGTGCTTCTCCAGGAGGCGTTCGAGGAACTGCTGAACCCCACCGCGCAGCCCGACGACGAGGCCCAGCGCCTGCTGAGCGTCCTGACCCCGCGGGAGGTCGAGGTCCTCGTCCGGGTCGCCGACGGCGAGGACACCCGCGTCATCGCCTCCGGTATGCGCATAGCGCCGAGCACGGCCCGCACCCATGTGCAGCGGGTGCTGATGAAACTGGGCGTGGGCTCGCGCCTGGAGGCGGCGGCGCTGGCCGCGCGCACGGGGCTGCTGGACCGGGCGGCGGGGCCGGGGTCATAGCCCCCGGCCCCGCCGCCCGCGAGCGCCCGTGGGGGCGCGGGGAACCGCGTGATCAGTCACGACGAAGCCGCACCCGGCAGACCGCCCGCGCCCCCGAAAGACCCCTAGTCCTCCCGCTGTTCGGGCACGGTCACCGGCCTGAGCTTGAGCCACACCAGGAAGAAGACACCCAGCAGCAGCATCCCGATCCCGGTCCACAGGTTGATGTTGACCCCCTGCGCCTTGTCGATCGCCGACTGCGAGTCCGTGATGCCGGTGATCGTGACGATCAGGCCGTAGACCACGAAGAGCCCGCCGATGATGCGCCGCAGATCGAAGATGCGGGACGCGGTCGCCGACTTGGTCTCCAGCTCGGTGACCTCGCGCGCGAGCTCGCCCTCGGTGTCATGGTGTTCGGAGTTCTCGGACATGTTCCCTCGATCCTCCCGCGTCAGAACGAGAACGGGATGTAGCAGACGGCGGCCAGCACGACCGCACCCCAGCCCAGCAGCGCCGGCTTGCGGTACCACGCGTCGTCACCGGGCGCCGGCGGCTCGGACATCCCCGGCGAGCGGGTGCCGTAGACCAGGCCCTGGAGCTCCTTCGCCGGCTTCGGCGCGGTGAACAGCGACACCAGGACCATCACGACCGCGCCGGCCACGAACCCGGCGATCGCCGAGACGAAGTTGGCGCCCTGGTCGGAGGGGATGGAGATGATCCCCTTCTTGTAGAGGACGAAGTAGTTGACCATCGCGGTGACGGTGCCCGCGAGCAGCCCCCAGAAGCCGGACTTGACCGACGCCCGCTTCCAGAACATGCCGATGATGAAGACGACGAACATCGGCACGTTGAAGAAGGAGAACAGCGTCTGGAGGTAGGACATGATGTTCGAGAACGACGACGCGAGGAACGCCGTGCCCACCGACGCGCAGACGCCGATCACGGTGATCCACCGGCCGAACCGGACGTAGTACGCGTCCTCCCGCCCGCGCACCACGTACTTCGCCCAGATGTCCGTGGTGAACACGGTGTTGAAGGACGACACGTTGGCCGCCATGCCCGCCATGAACGCGGCGAGCAGACCGGTGACCGCGATGCCGAGCACACCGTTGGGCAGCAGCTCCTGCATCAGGTAGGGGATGGCGTCGTTGTACTGAAGGCCGGAGCCGCTGGTGCCGATGTTCGGCACGAGCGCGGCCGCGACCAGGCCCGGGATCATCACCAGGAAGACGATGAAGATCTTCGGGTACGCGGCGATCAGCGGCGTGCGCCGTCCCGCCGAGAGGTTCTTCGCGGACAGGGCGCGCTGGACCTCGGCGAAGTTGGTGGTCCAGTAGCCGAAGGAGAGCACGAACCCGAGGCCGAGCACGATCGTCAGCCAGTTCGCGCCGAGCGGGTTGGCGCTGCCGATCCCGGTGCCGCCCCACGCGGTGGTGAAGTTGTGCCCGTGGGTCTCGGCGAGCTTGTGGGTCAGGCCGCCCCAGCCGCCGACCTTGCGCAGCCCGAGGATGGTGAGCGGGATGAGCGCGGCCAGGATCACGAAGAACTGGAGCACCTCGTTGTAGATCGCCGAGGACAGGCCGCCCAGGGTGATGTACGCGAGGACGAAGGCGCCGGCGACCACGATGGCCACCCACTGGGGCCAGCCCAGCAGGGCCTCGACCACGATCGCGAGCGCGTACAGGTTGACGCCGGCGATCAGGATCGCGGCGAAGGCGAACAGGATCGAACTGAGCAGATGGGCTGCCTTGTCGAAGCGCAGCAGCAGGAACTCGGGGACCGAGCGGACCTTGCTGCCGTAGTAGAAGGGCATCATCACCAGGCCGAGGAAGACCATGGCGGGGATGGCGCCGATCCAGTACCAGTGCACGGTGTAGGCGCCGTACTGGGCGCTGTTGGCGGCCATGCCGAGGATCTCGGTGGCCGCCAGGTTCGCCGAGATGAAGGCGAGGCCGGTGATCCAGGCGGGCAGCGAGCGTCCGGACAGGAAGAAGTCGAGGCTGGTCTTGACGGAGCGGCGGGCGGCGAAACCGATACCGAGCACGACGACGAAATAGATCGCCAGGATCGTGTAGTCCAGCCAGTTGGTCGGGAGCCGTAGCCCGGCCGCCGCCAGATACGTATGCGCGTATGTGGGGGTCTGCATGAGAACTCGCTTCGTTGCGCGAACTGATCAGAGCGGAACCTACGCCTGTGTGTTTAGAAAATGAACATCTCTGATGGTGATCTTTGTTCGATTGTGATGATCTGATTCTGTGTCGGGTTGTGGTCTGTTATGTTTGATTCTGTTGAGAGGAGTCCGGCGTGAAGAAGACCCCGACCCTGCTGGCCGACGGTCGCGAGCTGATCTACTACGACCTGCGGGACGACACCGTGCGCGACGCCGCCGACCGCCGCCCGCTGGACCGTACGGCCACCACCTCCGAGATCCGCCGTGATCCGCTGCTCGGGGACCGGGTCGCCGTCGCCTCCCACCGGCAGGGCCGCACCTACCACCCGCCGGCCGACCAGTGCCCGCTGTGCCCGACCGAGGGCGAGCGGCTCAGCGAGATCCCGGACTCCTCGTACGACGTCGTCGTCTTCGAGAACCGCTTCCCCTCGCTCGCCGGCGACTCCGGGCGCTGCGAGGTCGTCTGCTTCACCTCCGACCACGACGCCTCCTTCGCCGATCTGACCCCCGGGCAGGGGCGCCTGGTGCTGGACGCGTGGACCGACCGCACGGCGGAGCTGTCGCAGCTGCCCTGTGTCGAGCAGGTGTTCTGCTTCGAGAACCGCGGCGCCGAGATCGGGGTGACCCTCGGTCACCCGCACGGACAGATCTACGCCTACCCCTTCACCACCCCCCGCACCGCGCTGATGCTCCGCTCACTCGCCGACCACCAGGCGGCCCACGGCGGGGAGAACCTCTTCGACGCCGTCCTGGAGCGTGAACTCACCGGCGGGCGGGTCGTCCTGGCGGGTGAACACTGGGTGGCCTTCGTGCCGTACGCGGCGCACTGGCCGTACGAGGTCCATCTGTATCCCCGGCGCCGCGTCCCCGATCTGCTCGCCCTGGACGAGGCGGCGCGCACAGAGTTCCCCCAGGTGTATCTGGAACTCTTGAGGCGCTTCGACCGGATCTTCGGGCCCGGCGAGCCGCCGACGCCGTACATCTCCGCCTGGCACCAGGCGCCGTTCGGGGCACTCACCGGCTTCGACGGGGTGACGCGGGAGGACTTCGCGCTCCATCTGGAGCTTTTCACCATCCGCCGCACTTCCGGCAAGCTGAAGTTTCTCGCGGGTTCCGAGTCCGGCATGAGCGTGTTCATCAACGACGTGCCGCCGGAACGGGCGGCCGAGCGACTGCGAGAGGTAGCGACTTCATGAAGTACCTGGTGACGGGTGGCGCGGGTTACGTCGGCGGCGTGGTGGCCCAGCATCTGCTGGAGGCCGGACACGAGGTCACCGTCCTCGACAACCTCTCCACCGGCTTCCGGGCGGGCGTCCCGGCCGGTGCCGCCTTCGTCGAGGGCGACATCCGCGACGCCGCCAAGTGGCTCGACGCCTCGTACCACGGTGTGCTGCACTTCGCCGCGTTCTCCCAGGTCGGCGAGTCCGTGGTGAAGCCCGAGAAGTACTGGGACAACAACGTCGCCGGCACCCTCGCGCTGCTCGGCGCGATGCGCGAGGCGGGCGTGCGCACGCTCGTCTTCTCCTCCACCGCCGCCACCTACGGCGAGCCCGAGCAGGTCCCGATCACCGAGAGCGCCCCGACCCGCCCGACCAACCCCTACGGGGCGTCCAAGCTCGCCGTCGACCACATGATCACCAGCGAGGCGAACGCCCACGGCCTCGCGGCGGTCTCGCTGCGCTACTTCAACGTGGCGGGCGCGTACGGCGCGTACGGCGAGCGCCACGACCCCGAGTCGCACCTCATCCCGCTCGTCCTCCAGGTCGCCCAGGGCCGCCGCGACGCCATCTCCGTCTACGGCGACGACTACCCGACCCCCGACGGCACCTGCGTGCGCGACTACATCCACGTGGCCGACCTCGCCGACGCGCACCTGCTGGCGCTGACGGCCGCGCGCCCCGGCGAGCACCTGATCTGCAACCTCGGCAACGGCAACGGATTCTCCGTCCGCGAGGTGATCGAGACCGTCCGCGAGGTCACCGGGCACCCGGTCCCCGAGGTCGTCGCCCCGCGCCGGGGCGGCGACCCGGCCGTCCTGGTCGCCGCCGCGGACACCGCCCGCGAGAAGCTGGGCTGGAACCCGACCCGCGCGG
The DNA here is from genome assembly GCF_009650765.1 of Streptomyces sp. SUK 48. Lineage (NCBI taxonomy): Bacteria > Bacillati > Actinomycetota > Actinomycetes > Kitasatosporales > Streptomycetaceae > Streptomyces > Streptomyces sp. SUK 48. Next base: position 4,864,232 of record NZ_CP045740.1, read on the forward strand.
ACCTCGCGGGCATCGTCGCGGACGCCTGGGAGTTCGCGCGGAATCTGTCGAAGGAGAACTAGTGGGGGCACAGCAGGTCGCCGAGCGCTTCGCGGAGTTGTACGGAGCGCGGCCGCAGGGAGTGTGGGCGGCGCCGGGACGGGTCAACCTGATCGGCGAGCACACGGACTACAACGACGGCTTCGTCATGCCGTTCGCACTGCCCCACCACACTCTCGCGGCGGTCTCCCGCCGGGACGACGGCCTGCTGCGCCTGCATTCCGCGGACATGGACGGGGGCGTCGCCGCACTGCGCCTCGACGCGCTCGCGCCGGGCACCGACCCCGCGTGGACGGCGTACCCGGCGGGCGTCGTCTGGGCCCTGCGCGAGGCGGGCCACCCGGTCACCGGCGCGGACATCCACCTCGCCTCGACCGTGCCCACCGGCGCGGGCCTGTCCTCCTCCGCCGCCCTGGAGGTCGTGATCGCCCTCGCGCTGTGCGATCTGTACGGCCTCGACCTCGCCCGGTGGCAGCTCGCCCGGCTGTGCCAGCGCGCCGAGAACGTCTACGTCGGCGCGCCGACCGGCATCATGGACCAGACCGCCGCCGCCTGCTGCGAGCCGGGCCACGCCCTGTTCCTCGACACCCGCGACCTGTCCCGGCGGCAGATCCCCTTCGACCTCGCGGCCGAGGGCCTGTGCCTGCTCGTGGTCGACACCCAGGTCAAGCACGCGCACAGCGGCGGCGAGTACGGCAAGCGCCGGGCCGGCTGCGAGAAGGGCGCGGCCCTGCTCGGCGTCGGCGCCCTGCGCGACATCGCCCACGCCGACCTGGACGCGGCGCTGGCCCGGCTGGGCGAGGAGGAGGAGATCCGCCGCCTGGTCCGCCATGTCGTCACGGAGGACGAGCGCGTCGAACGCACGGTCGCCCTGCTGCGCGCCGGCACCCCCGGGCCATCGGCCCGGTCCTCACCGAGGGCCATGCCTCGCTGCGCGACGACTTCCGCATCTCCTGCCCGGAACTGGACCTCGTCGTGGACACCGCCCTCGCGCACGGCGCCCTGGGCGCCCGCATGACCGGCGGCGGCTTCGGCGGCTCGGCCGTCATCCTCACCGATACGGCCGAGGTCCCCTCCCTGACCGAGTCCCTGGAAGCGGCCTTCACGGCGGCGCGGTTCACGACTCCCCGGGTGTTCGAGGCGGTGCCGTCGGCGGGGGCGCGGCGACTGGTCTGACGTCAGCGCAGCCGCTTCACCAGCGTGTACTCCGTGATCCCCGGCGGGTAGTCGGGGATCTCGCACACCACCTGGTAGCCCTGCTTGCGGTAGAAGCGCGGGGCCTGGAAGTCCCAGGTCTCCAGGCGGACGGCGGCGCAGGCGCGGTCGGCGGCGGCGTGGTGCTCGGCGCGGGCCAGCAGGTGGGAGCCGAGGCCCGTGCCGCGGTACGCGGCGTCCACCCAGAGGTAGGTGACATGCAGCCAGGCGGTCCAGGTGTGGCCCACCAGACCGCCCGCGAGCTCACCGGCGGGACCGAGGGCCCAGACGTGCAAGGGGACTTCGCGTTCGGCGGGGGTGCCGCGCAGCGCCGCGAGGACCGGGGAGGCCGCCGTATTGGTGTCCAGCAGCCGGTTGCGGAGCAGTTCCTGTCGTGCCTTGTCGACTTCCGCCTCGATACGAAACATGCGGCACACCATAAACGCGCCCGTCGGCCAGTTCTGTAAATCTCCTTCCGCTGCGTGCCGGTATCCGTACGCTGAGACGCAGCGACCGGTCGGGGGCCGGTGCCGTTCAGGGGGTTCTGTGGTTCGTATCCGAGTCCTGGTCGTGGACGACCACCGCATCTTCGCCGAGTCGCTCGCCGCCGCGCTGGCCGCCGAGCCCGATGTCGAGGTCGCCGCCGCCGGCAGTGGCCCGGCCGCGCTGCGCTGCCTGGAGCGGGCCGTCGCCGAGGGCCGCCGCTACGACGTCCTGCTCGTGGACGCCGACCTGGGCGGCAGGCCGACCGGCGGCCGCTCGCCGGTACCCGTGCGGGGCGCGGACGAAGAGGGGCTGGTCGACGGGATCTCGCTGGTCGCGGGGGTGCGCGCCGCCCAGCCCGCCGTCCGTACCGTGGTCCTCGCCGGGAAGGACGACCCGCGCCGCGCCGCCCTCGCGCTCGGCGCCGGTGCCTGCGGCTGGGTCGCCAAGGACTGCTCCCTGTCGCGGCTGCTCGCGGTGATCCGGGGTGTGCTGCGCGACGAGACGCATCTGCCGCCCGCCCTGCTGACCGGTGTGCTCAAGGAGCTGACCGCCGCCCGCAGACACCGCAGCGAGAGCGAACGCCTGGTGGAGTCGCTCACGCCGAGGGAGCGGGAGGTGCTGCGCTGCATGGTCGCGGGTCTGGGCCGCAAGGCGGTCGCCGAGCGGCTGTACCTCTCCCCGCACACCGTCCGCACCCATATGCAGAACGTCCTCGGCAAACTCGGCGTCCACTCCACCCTGGCCGCCGTCGCCCTCGCCCGCCGGGCCGGGGTGGGCCCGGTGGACCTAGCCGGGAATGTTGTCGAACGGGGCGGTCAACTGGCGTAGCAGGTCCGCCAGTTCGCCCCGCTGTGCCCGGGACAGCTCACCGAGGATGGCCCGCTCCTGGGCCAGCAGCCCCGCGAGGGACTGGTCGGCGCGGTCCCGGCCGGTGTCGGTCAGCCGCACCAGCACCCCGCGCCGGTCGCTCGGGTCGGGGAGCCGTTCGACCAGGCCCTTCTTCGCCAGGCGGTCGATCCGGTTGGTCATGGTGCCGGAGGTGACCAGGGTCTGGGTCAGCAGCTGTCCGGGGGAGAGCTGGTACGGCGTGCCCGCGCGCCGCAGCGCGGTCAGCACGTCGAACTCCCAGGGCTCCAGCTGGTGTTCCGCGAACGCGAGCCGGCGGGCACGGTCGAGGTGCCGGGCGAGCCGGCTCACCCGGCTGAGCACTTCCAGCGGCTCCACGTCGAGGTCCGGGCGCTCCCGGCGCCACGCTGCGACCAGCCGATCGACCTCGTCCTCCATGAGATCAGTGTAGTGGTTGTGTCGACATGAAGTCTCTTGGAATCGAGTATCTCCTGTTGAAGTATCTTGACGTCGAGAGATCTCGCGCGGGAAGGTGGACGGCATGACGACACCGACCTGGGACCCCGGCCAGTACCTCCGGCACGCCGGCCACCGCGCCCGCCCCTTCGCCGACCTTCTCACCCGCGTCCCCGACCTGCCCGGCACCCGGCCCCGCATCGCCGACCTCGGCTGCGGCCCCGGCAATGCCACCGCCACCCTCGCCGGACGCTGGCCCACCGCGCACATCACCGGCTACGACAACTCGCCCGAGATGCTGGACGCGGCCCACACCGGGCACGAGGGCCCCACCCCCGGCGGCGGCCGGCTGGACTTCGCCCGCGCCGACGCCCGCACCTGGACGCCCGGGGAGCCGTACGACCTGATCGTCTCCAACGCCACCCTCCAGTGGGTGCCGGGACACCTCGACCGGTTCGCCGACTGGATCGGGGCCCTTCCGCCCGGCGGCGTCTTCGCCTTCCAGATGCCGGACAACGTCGATGCCCCGCAGCACGTCCTCATGCGCGAACTCGCCGCCGCCCCGCGCTGGCGGGACCGGCTCACCGGGGTCCTGCGCCGCACCGACTCCGTGCACACCCCCGGCGCCTACCTGGACCGCCTCGCCCGCCTCGGCTGCGCCACCGACGTCTGGCGGACCACGTACCTGCACGTCCTCGAGGGCGAGGACCCGGTCCTCGACTGGGTGAAGGGCACCGGGCTGCGGCCCGCCCTGACCGTGCTCGCCGACGACCCCGAGGCCCGGGACGCGTTCCTCACCGCATACCGCGACCTGCTGCGCGACGCCTATCCGCGGGCGCCCTACGGCACCTTCCTGCCCTTCCGCCGCCTGTTCGCCGTCGCCGTGAAGGGAGCCTGACCGTGCTGGTGGCCGTCGATCACGTACAGCTCGCGGCGCCGCCCGGATCGGAGGACGCGCTGCGCGCGTACTACGTCGATGTCCTCGGCATGACCGAGGCCGCCAAGCCGCCGGTGCTCGCGGCCCGCGGCGGCTGCTGGTTCGAGGCCGGCCCGGTCCGCCTCCACCTCGGCATCGACCCCGCCTTCCACCCCGCCGAGAAGGCCCACCCGGGCCTCCAGGTCCGCGACATCGAGTCCTACGCCACCCGGCTCACCACCCGCGGCGCGTCCGTGACCTGGGACGACAACCTCCCCGGCCATCTCCGCTTCTACTCGGCAGACCCGGTCGGCAACCGGCTGGAGTTCCTGGAACCGATCAGGCGGTCCGGCCGAGGTGGGTCATCACTGTGCGGCCTGGTTCGTGGTCCCCGGTCCTCGGTACTGCGGCAGGTCACCGGCGCAGCCCCAGCGGTCTCCCCCTTCTGGTGAACCTCAGCTCTTCCGATGACCTATCAGCCGCGGTCGCTGCTCCAGCCCGTCCAGGCCGTGCCACGCCAGATTCACCAGATGCGCCGCCACCTCCGCCTTCTTCGGGCGGCGCACGTCCAGCCACCACTGGCCGGTCAGGGCGACCATGCCGACCAGGGCCTGCGCGTACAGGGGAGCGAGCTTGGGGTCGAAGCCGCGGGACTTGAACTCGCGGCCCAGGATGTCCTCCACCTGCGTGGCGATGTCGGAGATCAGCGACGCGAAGGACCCCGTCGACTGCGGGATCGGCGAATCGCGCACGAGAATACGGAAACCGTCCGTGTACTCCTCGATGTAGTCGAGCAGCGCGAACGCCGCCTGCTCGCACAGCTCACGCGGATGCCCGGCCGTCAGCGAACCGGTCACCATGTCGAGCAGGCGCCGCATCTCGCGGTCGACCACCACCGCGTACAGCCCCTCCTTGCCGCCGAAGTGCTCGTACACCACCGGCTTGGACACCCCGGCCTTCGCCGCGATCTCCTCCACCGAGGTGCCCTCGAACCCCTTCGCCGCGAAGAGCGTGCGACCGATTTCCAGCAACTGCTGGCGGCGCTCGGCACCGGTCATACGGGTCCGGCGGGTCCGCCGCTGCTTGTCTTTGTCAGTTCCTGGATTGCTGCTGGAATCGGTCGCCACGGCGTCAATCATGCCGCCTCGGCCGCCTCCTTCCGGCGCCGGGAGCCGCCATCCGCGTCGTTGCGGCGCGAATCGATACGCGAGTGTGACGGCCAGCGCACGTCGTACGCCCACCCCAGTTGCTCGAAGATCCGGATGAACCGGGCCGAGGAGTCGATCTGCCCGCGCATCACCCCGTGCCGCGCCGACGTCGGGTCGGCATGGTGCAGGTTGTGCCAGGACTCGCCGCAGGACAGCACCGCCAGCCACCACACATTGCCCGACCGGTCCCGCGACTTGAACGGCCGCTTGCCCACCGCGTGACAGATCGAGTTGATCGACCACGTCACATGGTGCAGCAGCGCCACCCGCACGAGTGACCCCCAGAAGAACGCGGTGAACGCGCCCCACCAGGACATCGTCACCAGACCGCCGATCAGCGCCGGCAGCCCCAGGGACAGCGCCGTCCACAGCACGAACTGCCGGGAGACCGCCCGCAGCGCCGGGTCCTTGACCAGATCAGGCGCGTACTTCTCCTGCGAGGTCTGCTCCTCGTCGAACATCCAGCCGATGTGCGCCCACCACAGGCCCTTGAGCAGCGCCGGGACCGTCTCGCCGTACTTCCACGGGGAGTGCGGATCGCCCTCGGCGTCGGAGAACTTGTGGTGCTTGCGGTGATCGGCCACCCAGCGCACCAGCGGCCCCTCCACCGCCATCGACCCCATGACCGCCAGCGCGATCCGCAGCGGCCGCTTCGCCTTGAACGAACCGTGGGTGAAATACCGGTGGAAGCCGATGGTGATGCCGTGGCATCCCAGGTAGTAGAAGAACACCAGCAGGCCCACATCGAGCCAGCTCACCCCCCAGCCCCAGGCCAGCGGCACCGCGGCCACCAGCGCCAGGAACGGAACGGTGATGAACAGCAGCAGCGTGATCTGCTCGATCGAACCCTTCCGCTCACCACCCAGCGTGGCCAGCGGAGGGGAGGTGTCGGTGGCCTTACGGGCTTCTTCGATCACATCGGAATGTGAGGTCATGCGCGTCCCCTGTGGGGTCGAGGGTCGGGGGTGGGTGTGCCGGGCCACCGGAACCGGACGCGGGGAGACCGTACGTCCCTACGGCTCCGTAACCTACGGCGACGTAAGTATGGCAGCGTGCCGGGCGGCGGCAAGAGCCCTGAGATCCTGCGCGTCCCCATCGACACCTATCCTTGGAATCGGTCGGACAGCGCGGTCCGCTGAAGTTTCCTTCCCGGGCGCTCCGGCCCGTATGCGGCACAGGCCGCGCGGCAGACGGCCGGGTACCTCCCCGAGACGCTTCAACACTGCAAGGAGCCGTACCTGTGAGCAGTGCCGACGACCAGACCACCACGACGAGCACCGAGCTGCGCGCCGACATCCGCCGCCTGGGTGATCTCCTCGGCGAGACCCTCGTACGGCAGGAGGGCCCCGAGCTCCTCGAACTGGTCGAGAAGGTCCGCCGCCTCACCCGCGAGGACGGCGAGGCCGCCGCCGAGCTGCTGCGCGGCACCGAACTGGAGACCGCCGCCAAGCTCGTACGCGCCTTCTCCACCTACTTCCACCTCGCCAACATCACCGAACAGGTGCACCGGGGCCGCGAACTGCGCGCCAGGCGCGCCGCCGAGGGCGGCCTCATCGCCCGTACGGCCGACCGCCTCAAGGACGCCGACCCCGAACACCTGCGGTCCACCGTCCACCACCTCAACGTCCGGCCCGTCTTCACGGCGCACCCCACCGAGGCGGCCCGCCGGTCCGTCCTCAACAAGCTCCGGCGCATCGCGGCCCTCCTGGACACCCCCGTCCTGGACTCCGACCGCCGCCGCCACGACATCCGCCTCGCCGAGAACATCGACCTGGTGTGGCAGACCGACGAGCTGCGCGTCGTCCGCCCCGAACCCGCCGACGAGGCCCGCAACGCCATCTACTACCTGGACGAGCTGCACGCCGACGCCGTCGGCGACGTCCTGGAGGACCTCACCGCCGAACTGGAGCGCGTCGGCGTCCACCTGCCCGACGACACCCGCCCCCTCACCTTCGGCACCTGGATCGGCGGCGACCGCGACGGCAACCCCAACGTCACCCCCCAGGTCACCTGGGACGTCCTGATCCTCCAGCACGAACACGGCATCAACGACGCCCTGGAGATGATCGACGAACTGCGCGGACTCCTCTCCAACTCCATCCGCTACACCGGAGCCACCGAGGAACTCCTCGACTCCCTGCGCGCCGACCTCGACCTGCTCCCCGAGATCAGCCCCCGCTACAAGCGCCTCAACGCCGAGGAGCCCTACCGCCTCAAGGCCACCTGCATCCGGCAGAAGCTGGAGAACACCAAGCAGCGCCTCGCCAGGAGCACCGGCCACGAGGACGGCCGCGACTACCTCGGCACCGCCGAGCTCCTCGCCGACCTGCGCCTCATCCAGGAATCCCTGCGCCGCCACCGCGGCGCCCTGTTCGCCGACGGCCGGCTCGCCCGCACCATCCGCACCCTCGCCGCCTTCGGCCTCCAGCTCGCCACCATGGACGTCCGCGAACACGCCGACGCCCACCACCACGCCCTCGGCCAGCTGTTCGACCGGCTCGGCGAGGAATCCTGGCGCTACGCCGACATGCCCCGCGAGTACCGCACCAAGCTCCTCGCCAGGGAACTGCGCTCCCGCCGGCCGCTCGCCCCCGCCCCGGCCCCCGTCGACGCCGCCGGCGCCAAGACCCTCGGCGTCTTCGGCACCGTCAAGAAGGCCCTCGACGTCTTCGGACCCGAGGTCATCGAGTCCTACATCATCTCCATGTGCCGGGGCGCCGACGACGTCTTCGCCGCCGCCGTCCTCGCCCGCGAGGCCGGACTCCTCGACCTGCACGCCGGCTGGGCCAAGATCGGCATCGTGCCCCTCCTGGAGACCACCGACGAGCTGCGCGCCGCCGACACCATCCTGGAGGACATGCTCTCCGACCCGTCCTACCGGCGCCTGGTCGCGCTGCGCGGCGACGTCCAGGAGGTCATGCTCGGCTACTCCGACTCCTCCAAGTTCGGCGGCATCACCACCAGCCAGTGGGAGATCCACCGCGCCCAGCGCCGGCTGCGCGACGTCGCCCACCGCTACGGCGTGCGCCTGCGCCTCTTCCACGGCCGCGGCGGCACCGTCGGCCGCGGCGGCGGCCCCTCCCACGACGCCATCCTCGCCCAGCCCTGGGGCACCCTGGAGGGCGAGATCAAGGTCACCGAACAGGGCGAGGTCATCTCCGACAAGTACCTGATCCCGTCCCTGGCCCGGGAGAACCTGGAGCTGACGGTCGCCGCCACCCTCCAGGCGTCCGCCCTGCACACCGCGCCCCGCCAGTCCGACGAGGCCCTCGCCCGCTGGGACGCGGCCATGGACGTCGTCTCCGACGCCGCCCACGCCGCCTACCGCGAGCTCGTCGAGGACCCCGACCTGCCGACGTACTTCCTCGCCTCCACGCCGGTCGACCAGCTCGCCGAACTGCACCTGGGCTCGCGGCCCTCCCGCCGCCCCGGCTCGGGCGTCTCGCTCGACGGACTGCGCGCCATCCCCTGGGTGTTCGGCTGGACCCAGTCCCGGCAGATCGTCCCCGGCTGGTTCGGCGTCGGCTCCGGACTCAAGGCCCTGCGCGAGGCCGGCCTGCCGCAAGAAGGGGACGGCGTCCTCGACGAGATGCACGAACAGTGGCACTTCTTCCGCAACTTCGTGTCCAACGTCGAGATGACCCTCGCCAAGACCGACCTGCGGATCGCCCAGCACTACGTCGACACCCTCGTCCCCGACGAACTCAAGCACGTGTTCGACACCATCAAGGCCGAACACGAACTCACCGTCCGCGAGATCCTGCGCATCACCGGCGGCACCGAACTCCTCGACGCCCAGCCCGCCCTCAAGCAGACCTTCACCATCCGCGACGCCTACCTCGACCCCATCTCCTACCTCCAGGTCGCCCTGCTCAAGCGCCAGCGCGACGAGGCCGCCGCCGACACCGAACCCGACCCGCTGCTCTCCCGCGCCCTGCTCCTCACCGTCAACGGCGTGGCGGCGGGCCTGCGCAACACCGGCTGACCGCGCGCCACACAGAGGTGCCCCCGGAGTCGTACGACCCCGGGGGCGCCCCCCTGTTCACCGCCTCACTGCACCGCGACGAACGCCGCCGTCAGCAGCCCGATCCCCGCCAGGCCCAGCCCCCACGCCACCCGCCGCAGCCGCATCCCGCCCGCGACCACCACCGAGGCCAGCAACAGCGCACCGCCCAGCGGCACCCACGCGTACAGAATCCCCGCCGTACCCGAACGCAGCGCCTGCGAACCGTCCGGCTTCAGCACCACCGCGTACGTCCGCCCCTTGCGCACCGCGACCGCCTCCGCGATCTCCACCCGCGCCCGGGCCCGCGCCCCCGCCGACGTCGGCGTGAACGCACCGCTGCACCTGCCGCCCGAACAGGCCGACACCTTCACCGTGCCCTGCTCGCGGCCCTTGGTCAGCAGCACATGCTGGGCGTTCCCCCAGGAACCCCACACCCCCGCGAACACGATCAGCGCGGCGAGCGCGCCCATCGTCGCGACCCGCCCGAACCGCAACGCGGACACGGACGCCTGACGAGCGGAACGACCCGCGGTGGGAGGCATGGCCGGGATCATTGGCCATACCTCTGCGACCGGTCAACTCGGCCCGGCGGCAAAGCCGTACAAGTCAGGAGTTGTACGTGCCCTGCGCCCGCTCCAGGCCCTCGGTCACCAGAGCCTCCACCGCGTCCGCCGCGCGGTCCACGAAGTAGTCCAGCTCCTTGCGCTCGGCGGAGGAGAAGTCCTTCAGCACGAAGTCCGCCACCTGCATACGGCCCGGCGGACGCCCGATCCCGAACCGGACCCGGTGGTACTCCGCGCCCATCGCCTTCGTCATCGACTTCAGACCGTTGTGCCCGTTGTCCCCGCCGCCCAGCTTCAGCCGCAGCGTGCCGTAGTCGATGTCCAGCTCGTCGTGCACGGCCACGATGTTCGCCACCGGCACCTTGTAGAAGTCCTTCAGCGCGTTCACCGGGCCACCGGACAGGTTCATGTACGACATCGGCTTCGCCAGGATCACCCGGCGGTTCGCGGGACCCGCGGGACCGATCCGGCCCTCCAGCACCTGCGCCTGCGCCTTCCCCGCCCGCTTGAACTTCCCCCCGATCCGCTGCGCGAGCAGATCCACCACCATGAAGCCGACGTTGTGCCGGTTCATCGCGTACTCCGGCCCGGGATTCCCGAGCCCGACAACCAGCCAGGGGTCATTGGCGGGGGTGGTCACGTCCATGTCTCCTCGATACGCGCCAGCCGCCGCTCCCCGCGAGGGAGAGCGGCGGCTGAACAGATGATGACGGGGCGAGGATCAGACCTCGGCGGCCTCGTCGCCCTCGGCCTCGGCCTCTTCGCCCTCGGTCTCCTCGGCCTGGGCCTGGAGGACCTGGAGAACGACGGCGTCCTCCTCGACGGCCAGCGAGACACCGCTGGGGAGCTTGATGTCCTTGGCGTGGACGGAGGCACCGGCCTCCAGGCCCTCCACGGAGACGGTGACCGACTCCGGGATGTGCGTGGCCTCGGCCTCGACCGGCAGCGCGGACAGGACGTGCTCGAGCAGGTTGCCACCCGGGGCCAGCTCGCCCTCGGCGTGCACCGGAACCTCGACCGTGACCTTCTCGCCGCGCTTGACCAGCAGCAGGTCGACGTGCTCCAGGAAGCCCTTCAGCGGGTCGCGCACGACCGACTTCGGGATCGCCAGCTCGTTGGTCTTGCCGTCGATGTCCAGGGAGATCAGGACGTTCGGCGTACGCAGCGCCAGCAGCAGCTCGTGGCCCGGCAGGGTCAGGTGCACCGGGTCGGAACCGTGGCCGTACAGCACACCCGGGACCTTGTTGTCACGGCGGATGCGGCGGGCCGCACCCTTGCCGAACTCGGTGCGGGACTCGGCGGCGATCTTCACCTCGGACATAGGGATCACTCCTCGTAGTAACTGGGACGGACGTGGTCACCCGGCCACGAACGGCCTGCTACGAAGAGCGCGTCGATAACGGACCGCCGTACGCACGCGTACGGCCTCCCTCGCCGAGCAACTCCAGAAGCTTACCCGGACCCGGAGGCCGTACCAAAAGGATCTTCAGCCAGCCCGGAAGAGCCGGCTGAAGAAACCTCACTGCTCGTCGAAGAGGCTGGTCACCGAACCATCCTCGAACACCTCACGCACCGCACGCGCGATCGTCGGAGCGATCGACAGCACCGTGATCTTGTCCTGCTCCCGGCCCAGCTCCGCCGGCGTCGGCAGCGTGTTCGTGAACACGAACTCGCTCACCCGGGAGTTCTTCAGCCGGTCCGCCGCCGGACCCGACAGCACACCGTGCGTCGCCGTCACGATGACGTCCTCCGCACCGTGCGCGAACAGCGCGTCCGCGGCCGCGCAGATCGTGCCACCGGTGTCGATCATGTCGTCCACCAGGACACACACGCGACCCTCGACCTCACCCACGACCTCGTGGACGGTCACCTGGTTCGCCACGTCCTTGTCACGACGCTTGTGCACGATCGCCAGCGGCGCACCCAGGCGGTCGCACCAACGGTCCGCCACCCGCACCCGGCCCGCGTCCGGCGACACCACCGTCAGCTTGTTCCGGTCCACCTGCTCGCCCACGTAGTCCGCCAGCAGCGGCAGCGCGAAGAGGTGGTCCACCGGACCGTCGAAGAAGCCCTGGATCTGATCCGTGTGCAGATCCACCGTCAGAATCCGGTCGGCACCCGCCGTCTTCATCAGATCCGCGATCAGACGCGCCGAGATCGGTTCACGACCCCGGTGCTTCTTGTCCTGACGCGCGTAACCGTAGAACGGCACGATCACCGTGATGGAGCGGGCCGACGCGCGCTTCAGCGCGTCGATCATGATCAACTGCTCCATGATCCACTTGTTGATCGGAGCCGTGTGGCTCTGGATCAGGAAGCAGTCCGCACCACGGGCCGACTCCTGGTAACGAACATAGATCTCACCGTTGGCGAAATCGAAGGCCTTCGTCGGGACGACCCCGACACCCAGCTGCTGGGCGACCTCCTCGGCAAGCTCGGGGTGGGCGCGGCCGGAGAAGAACATCATCTTCTTCTCGCCGGTCGTCTTGATCCCGGTCACAGCACTGTCTCCTCAGAGGTTGTCTCAACCCAGCCGACGTCCCGACCGGCCTCCCGTCCGAGCGTGAGAGACCGAATCAGCTGGTAGGGGTGCGAATCAGCTGGTAGAGGTGCGGGTGCACACGTGCGGATGTGCACTTATCACGGTACGCCGACTTTGACGCACCCGTTTCCGGTCAGTCCTCCCCACCGCCCTGCCGGGAGGCGTCCTCGGCAGCCTTCGCCGCCGCACTCCCCGGCCGCTTCCGAGCCACCCAACCCTCGATATTCCGCTGCTGACCACGGGCCACGGCCAGCGAACCGGGCGGCACATCCTTCGTGATCACGGACCCGGCGGCGGTGTACGCACCGTCCCCGACCGTGACAGGCGCCACAAACATGTTGTCCGAACCCGTACGACAATGCGACCCGATCGTCGTGTGGTGCTTGTCCTGCCCGTCGTAGTTCACGAACACACTCGCCGCGCCGATGTTCGTGTGCTCACCGATCGTCGCGTCACCCACGTACGACAGATGCGGCACCTTCGTACCCTCGCCGATCCGCGCGTTCTTCGTCTCGACGTACGTCCCGATCTTGCCCTTCGCGCCGAGCCGCGTCCCCGGACGCAGATACGCGTACGGACCCACCGTCGCCTCCGCGCCCACCACGGCCCCGTCCGACACGGTGTTCTCCACCCGCGCCCCCGCGCCCACCTTGGTGTCCTTCAGCCGGCTGTGCGGACCGACCTCCGCGCCCTCCGCGAGATGCGTGGCACCCGTCAGCTGCGTCCCCGGGTGCACCACCGCGTCCCGCTCGAACGTCACGGTCACGTCCACCCACGTCGTCGCCGGGTCCACCACGGTGACACCGTCCAGCATCGCCAGCGTCAGCAGCCGGTCGTTCAGGATCCGGCGCGCCTCGGCCAGCTGCACCCGGTTGTTGATCCCCGCGATCTCCCGGTGGTCACCCGCCACCGACGCGCCGACCCGGTGCCCCGCCTCGCGCAGGATCCCCAGCACGTCGGTCAGGTACTCCTCGCCCTGGCTGTTGTTCTTGCGCACCTTCGTCAGCGCGTCCGCCAGCAGCCGGCCGTCGAACGCGAACACCCCGCTGTTGATCTCCCGGATCGCCCGCTGCTCCGCGCTCGCGTCCTTGTGCTCCACGATCGCGGTCACCGCGCCGGACGCCGCGTCCCGCACGATCCGGCCGTACCCGGTGGCGTCCGGGACCTCGGCGGTCAGCACGGTCACGGCGTTGCCGTCGGCGTGATGGGTCTCGGCGAGCGCGCGCAGGGTGTCGGCGGTCAGCAGCGGGGTGTCGCCGCAGACCACGACGACGGTGCCGGTCACCTCCGCGCCCAGCTCCTCCAGGCCCATCCGTACGGCGTGGCCGGTGCCGTTCTGCTGCTCCTGCACGGCGGTGCGGACGGCCGGGTCGGTCTCGGTCAGATGCGCGGTGACCTGTTCGCGGGCGTGGCCGACGACGACGACCAGGTTCGCGGGCTTCAACTCGCGGGCGGCGGCGAGCACATGGCCCACCAGGGAGCGACCGCAGATCTGGTGCAGCACCTTGGGTGTGGCCGACTTCATACGGGTGCCCTCACCCGCTGCGAGAACGACGACGGCTGCCGGGCGGATGGCACTCACGGTTTGCCCTTCGGCTCTGAGGGTGGGGAACAGCCGCAGGATACCGGGGCGGGGTTTGGGGGGTATGGGGGCGGGCCCTGACGGGGCGGTTTGCCGGTCAGGGCCCGAACGTGAGTCTTGTGTGCTGTGGCTCCCCCGCAAGGATTCGAACCTTGTCCTGCTGGTACCAAAAACCAGTGTGCTGCCAGTTACACCACGGGGGACAGCGCTTCAGACCTTACCCGAGACGTACCTCGGCCTGGGCCACGATTCCGTCCCACCAGCCCTCGATTCGGTTGTACAGATGGGCGCTTCGGGCCACGACGACGACCAGGCATCCGTGGTAGTCGTCTCCGGTGTTCTTGCGGACCGTCGCGGGGTTGTGTCTCTTGAGCGTCGGCTTCGCGAAGACGGAGGCGTCCGCGTCGACGATCCCCGCCCAGTGGCGGTGGGCCGCCTCGATGTCCGCGGACTCGTGGATGAGCAGCCGGAAGGTGAGGCGCGCGCGGTCCACACCGAGCAGGTCCAGCCAGGCCAGGTAGGTCTTGATCACGCCGTCGTCACTGTTCACGAAGACCGCGCGTTCGCGGCGGTCGTACGGCTTGCTCTTCGAGCCCTCCGCCCAGTACAGCGCGATCCCCGCCATGAACAGCTCGCGGTCGCTCAGTTTCCCGATCTCCCGCAGCGCGGAGATCTTGGACTCCTCACGTTTTCCGCGCTCGACGGCGCGGTGCCGGGCGAGGCCCTCCCGCATGAGCGCGTGCTGCTCCTCCGGCGTGTACCGGGGTTCGGGCTTCGGCAGGTCCCGGACCCACAGCGACACCGAACTGCGGGAGCAGCCCAGTTCCGCCTCGATCCGGTCGTAGGTCCAGCCCCGGAGCCGTAGTTCCCTGGCCCGCTCGCGGAGGTCGTCCTTGGCGTTCGGGCGCTTCGTCCAGGCGGGCGGGGGCTCGCCCTTGACCAGTTGGTGGAGGAGGTCGTTGTTGAAGATCTTCAGCCGGTCGCGGATCTGGCGGAGGCTGTGTCCCGCCCGCCGCAGTGCCACCGCCTGTTCCCGCAGGCTCTCGAAGTCGGTGTGTTTGCCGTGTGTATGTGCCATAGGCATACCGTCCGGGCGGAATGAGGGGTTCCGGGGTCGAACGGGGCGGGTTCACCAGTTCGAGGGATAGGGGGAGGTTTCGACGCCGTTCGGTTACGGAGTGTGGTGTGTGGAGGTAGGTGAAAGTCACCGGAAAAGCCGCACGCGTCGCCCGTAGGCTGGACACATGACCATGACGGGGGAAGAGCACACCAGGGGGCTGACCGGCCCTTGGTGGTGGCCACGCCGGCGCAGCGTCGTGTTCGACGGCGCGCTGGCGCTGGCGTCCGCGCTGGAGTGCGGCGCGGAGGGGATCGGTTTCGCCAGGGACGCGGGGATCCCGGTCTGGGCGGGTGTCCTGTTCGGCGTGGCGGCCGGCACCGTGCTGCTGGTGCGGCGCAAGTGGCCGGTGGCCGTCGTGCTGGTGGCGATCGCGGTGACCCCGGCGCAGATGGGTTTCCTGCTGGGCATCGTGGGCCTGTACACGCTGGCCGCCGCCGAGGTGCCGCGCCGGGTGATCGGCGCGCTGGCGGGGATGTCGCTGGCGGGCACGGCGGTGGTGACGTTCGTCCGGGTGCGGCAGGACATGGCGCGGGGCGATCTGACGCTCGGTGACTGGTTCGTGCCGTTCGCCGCGGTGGCGACGGCGCTGGGGCTGACGGCTCCGCCGGTGCTGCTGGGGCTGTACGTGGGGGCGCGGCGGCGGTTGATGGAGAGTCTGCGGGAGCGGGCGGACAGTCTGGAGCGGGAGCTTCAGCTGCTCGCGGAGCGGGCCGAGGAGCGGGCCGAGTGGGCGCGGGGCGAGGAGCGGACGCGGATCGCGCGGGAGATGCACGACGTGGTGGCGCACCGGGTGAGTCTGATGGTGGTGCACGCGGCGGCGGTGCAGGCGGTGGCCCGGAAGGATCCGGAGAAGGCGGTGCGCAATGCCGCGCTGGTGGGGGACATGGGCCGGCAGGCGTTGACGGAGCTGCGGGAGATGCTCGGGGTGCTGCGGGCGGCGGAGGGTGATCAGGTCGCGGGCCGGCGCCCGGCGGGGGTGCCGTTGGCGGCGGTGGGCGAGGCGGCCGCGGCGGCCGCCGCCGCTTCGCGGGTGGTCGAGGAGGCCGGTGAGGGGCCGTGTCTGTCGGAGCTGGAGGAGTTGGTGGGGCAGTCGGCGGCGGCGGGGATGGTCGTGGAGCTGTCGGTGCAGGGGGAGGCGCGGCCGTACGCGGCGGAGGTGGAGCAGACGGCGTACCGGGTGGTGCAGGAGGCGCTGACGAACGTGCACAAGCACGCGGCGGGGGCGAAGACGCGGGTGCGGCTGGCGCACCGGGTGTCGGAGATCGCGATGCAGGTGGAGAACGAGCCGCCGGCGGAGCCGGGCTCGGCGTCGGCGGCGGGTCTGCCGTCGGGGGGCAACGGGCTGCTGGGGATGCGGGAGCGGGTGCTGGCGCTGGGCGGGGTGTTCGTGTCGGGTCCGACGGACGCGGGGGGTTTCCGGGTGTCGGCGGTGATTCCGGCGGCGTAGGGCCGCTTTTAGGGGGCTCCCCTGGTGCGTGGTGTTCCCGGGGCCCCTGGGCGTGGTGTCCGGGGGCCCTTGTGGTCACCCTGCGGTGAGCCGTGCCGGTGTTATCCCGGTGACGAGGGTGGCCAGGGCGTGGTCGATGTCGGGGCCGAGGTACCAGTCGCCGGTGTGGTCGAGGGCGTAGACGCGGCCTTCGGTGTCGATGGCGAGGGCGGCGCCGGTGTCGGTCTCGCTGCCGAGGGGGCAGAGTTCGGTGCCGAGGGCGCGGCCGAGGTCGCCGAGGGTGCGGGCGAGGTGGCGGCCGTGCAGGGGGTCGAGGTGGAGGGTGGCGGGGGCGATCTGGCGTCCGCCGCCGCCGGGGGCGATGTGCAGTCCGCCGAATTCGGCCCAGGCTTCGACGGCGGCGGGGAAGACGGTGTGCCGGTGTCCGGCGGGTGAGGTGTGTTCGCGCAGGGTGTCGGCCCAGATCTCGGCCTGCTTTATGTCCCAGCGTCCGGGTTGCCAGCCGGCGGCGCGCAGGGCGGCGTCGACGGGGACGGGGAAGCGCGTGGTGGAGGTGCGGTCGGCGTGCATCTGCCCTTCGTTCGTCGTGCTGACGGGGTGGCGCGGGGGTCCGCGTGGTCAGTCGTGGGTGGGGTCGACGACGCGGACGCCGAAGTGTGAGGTGAGGGCGCTGCAGGCGCGGCAGGGGGTGGCGAAGCTGCCGTGCAGGGGGTCGCCGTCCTCGCGTATGCGGCGGGCGGTGAGCTTGGCGTGTTTGAGGGCTTTGCGGGCCTCGCCGTTGGTCATGGGCCGCCGGGAGGCGCGTTTGCTGCGGGTGGCGTCGGCGGCGGCGAGGTGCCGGGAGATGAGGATGGTCTCGGCGCAGCGGCCGGTGAAGCGGTCGCGTTGGGCGCTGGGGAGGGTGTCCAGGAAGTCTTGGACGAGGGGGTGCAGGGTGGGGGGTTCCTCGCCGCGGGCGGCGGTGCCGGTGAGGGTGGTGCCGTGGACGGAGAGGGCGGCGGCGACGGTGGGCAGGATGCCGTCGCGGCGTTGCCGCAGGGTGGGTGCGGCGGGTGCTTCGGTGCCGCTCCAGTCGATGCGCGGGTCGCCGGCGCGCACGTCGGTACCTCCGGTCTGCAAGGTATTCATGTTGGCTTTCCCTCCCCGGGCTGTCCCCCGAAGGACACAGGGTGCCAAATGCCGTGGGTCGTGCGGAAGCTGGGGCGGTGCGACACGCCCGTGATGGGTGGGGTCGGTCACGGTGGGGTGACGGCTGGTCACGGAGGTGGGGTGGGGGTGGCGGGTGGTGGTTGTGGTGGGGGGCGCGGGGACGCGGTGGGCCGGTGACCGGGGTTCGGGTACCGCTTAGGCTGTCGGCATCCGTGATGGACACCGCCGTTCAGGTCTTAGAGAACTCCTCAGGGGGCAACCGCCATGACGACAGGTCGGCTCGGGCTGGGGACACCTCCCGGCCGCCAGGGGGGACAGGCCGTGCCGCCGAACGCGGCGTACGCGGGCCAAATCGTGCATTTCCCGGATCCGGTGCGGGCGGCGCGTCATCCCGGTGGGGTGCGGGTCGACGAGCGGGGTTTTCCGGATTTCTCGCCGTACGCGCGGGTGGCGGTGGAGATCGCGGAGCCGCCGGAGGGTTTCGGCGTCGACGAGTTGCGGCTGACGGACTATGTGTCGGCGAACGCGGCGCTGGCGGCGGCGGGGCACGAGTGGTGGGACACGGTGCCGGATGTGGCGACGCCGCACGGCTGGACGTGGCATCACGTGGCCGGTACGCGGCGTCTGGAGCTGGTCCCGGTCGATGTGAAGGCGTTGCTGCGGCATCACGGTGGGGTGGCGACGGCTCCGGTGGACCACGGCAAGCGGGGCACGCGGCCGTTGCAGGAGACGCGGCCCGCGCATTTCGGTCTGCCGAAGTCGGGTGTGGCGGTGACCGAGGCGCAGGTGCAGGGCGTCGAGGAGGATCTGGGGTACCGGTTGCCGGGTGCCTATCGTGACTTCCTGAAGGCGGCGGGCGGTTGTGCTCCGGTGGGTACGGCGCTGGTCGCCGAGCTGGGGTTGCTGCTGGACCAGCCGTTCTTCACGGTGCGGGACGAGGCGGCGGTCAATGATTTGGTCTATGTGAACAAGTGTCTGCGCGATCACCTGACGAAGGACTATCTCGGGGTGTCGTTCGTGCAGGGCGGGTTGCTCGCGGTGAAGGTGCGGGGCGAGCGGCTGGGTTCGGTGTGGTTCTGCGCGTACGACGATGTGCGGGACGTGGATCCGTCGTTGCCGCCGGCGGAGCGGGTGGAGCGTCTGCTGCTGCCGTGCGGTGATGACTTCGACGCGTTCCTGTCCCGTCTGGCGGGTAATCCGCCGGAGTTGGAGACGGTGGCGAATCTGATGGTGGACGGCGGTTTCGCGCGTGTCGTCCCGGTGTCTTCCGGCCCGGTGGGGGAGTGAGCTGACGGCGATGGTGACGTACGCGCAGGCGCAGGAGCGCGCCGAGGAGTGGATCAACGGCGAGGTGCCCGCGTATCAGCACCGTGAGGTGCGGGTGCGGGAGTTCGAGCTGGGGTTCGTGGTGTGGGGCGAGGACCGGGCGGAGGGGCCGCGGTCGGGCGCGGGTGCGCAGCGGCTGGTGATCGCCCGGGACAGTGGTGAGGCCACGTTGTGGCCGGCGTTGCCGGTGGGTGAGGTGATCCGCCGGTACGAGGAGGAGTACGGCCGTCCGGACGGTCCCGAGGAGCCGGCACCGGCGCCGGCGGCGGCACGGCTGGATCTGAACCAGACGTCGTTCCTGCTGACTCCTCCGGAGTGGTTGCAGGAGGCGGCGGACAAGATGGGGATAGGGGAGCGGCGGCAGCCGGCCGCAGATTCCGGTTCTTCTGCGGGGGCCGGGGCGGCGGCTGCGGGTGTTTCGGAGGGCGCCGGGGTCGCGGGTCCGGGTGCTTCGGAGGCGGCCGGGGCGGCGGGTCCGGGTGTTTCGGCGGGGGCCGGGGTTTCGGCCGGGGGCGACCCGGCGCGGACGCTGGCCGGCCCTCCGTCGGCTCTTCCCGCCCCCGTGGTTCCCGCGCCCGCGGCGCCTCCCGCCGACGTGCCCGCCGGGGCGACCCCGTGGGCCGGTACGGACACGAACGGGGGTGCCGGTGAGGACGACGACCGTTCGGTGCCGCTGCCCGCGACGGTGTTCGCGCCGCCGCTGAGCGGTTCCGACGCGGACGGGCCGCGGCCGCCGGTCTCGGTGCCGGACGCGAAGACGGCGCTGATGTCGGGCGGCAGCCAGTTGCCGCGCACGGCGGTCGCTCCCGCGCTGGACCTGCCGGACGCGCCGGGTACGCCGGGCGCGCCGGGTGGTGCGCCGGGCGTGCCGATGGGGAGCGCGCCGATGGGGAGCACACCGCCGCCGGCCGTCCCGCCGCAGGGTTTCCCGCAGGCTCCGGTCGGTCCGGACGCGTCGCAGGCTCCGGGCGGTCCCGGTGTTCCGGCCGCCGGTCCCGATGCGGCCGAGCGGCCGCTCGCGCCGAACGCCGGGGACATCGCGGACGCCGCGACGAGCAAGGCCGCGCCGCCGCCGGAGAAGGGGCGCGGCGGGGTGGGGGCGCCGCCTCCGCCGCCGGGCGCCCCGGGGATGCCGGGCGTGCGTCCGGGGAGTGTGCCGCCGCCCGCGCCGGGCGCGTCCTCGGGCGGGTACGTGCCGACGCGCCTCGTGTCCGCGATCGGTCCGGAGGGCCTGGATGGCCCGGCGGGGTCGGACGGTACGGCGGGCGCTCCCGGCGCGTCGGGCGCCCCCGAGCCGCCCGTGACGCCTGCGGGCGACGTACACCACGCGGCCACGATGCTGGCCGGTCCCGCCCCGATGGGACCGGGTGCCCCGCAGCCTCCGGCGGCCCCGGGGATGCCGGGTGCTCCCGGCGCCCAGGGTGCTTCCGGTATGCCGGCCCCGCCCGGTGCTCCGGGTGCCCCCGGTGTGCCCCCCGTCCCCGGCGCGCCCCAGCCTCCCGTGCCTCCGGGCGCGCCCTCTGCCCCCGGTGCCCCGCAGCCTCCCGGCGCTCCCGGTATGCCCGGTGGCCCCGCGGCTCCGGGTGCGCGGGGTGCCGTACACCAGGCGGAGACGATGCTGGCGGCGCCTCCCGTGGGCGGTCCCGGTGTGCCCCCGCCGCCGGCCGCGCCCGGTGCTCCGGGCATGCCTGCGGGTGTGCCCGGTGCGCCGCCGATGCCCCCGCCCCGGATGGCCGCCCCCGTGCCGGGGCAGCCGGGGGCGTACGGGTATCCGCAGGCCGGGCAGCCGACGGTGGGCCCGGGGTACCAGGCCGTGCTGCGGTACCGGGCGCAGGACGGTTCGGAGCAGCAGCTGATCCGGCGTTCGGCGCCGGGTACGCCGCATCCGGAGTGGCAGATCTTCCATGAGCTGCGCTCGATGAACGTGCCGCCGGACCAGGTGCTGGAACTGCACACGGAGCTGGAGTCGTGCGAGCTGCCGGGTGCCTACTGCGCGCGGATGATCCGGGAGCAGTGGCCGCAGGCGCGGATCACGAGCATCGCGCCGTACGGCACGGACCATGCGAGCCGGCAGCAGGGGATGAGTCAGCTGCTGGCTCATCAGGGTGAGTTGCATCAGGTGGCGGACGGTCCCGCGCGGCCCGCGCCGGTGCGTGCGCCGTTGCCGCCGGTGCAGGTCGCGCCGCCGGTGCCGCCGGAGGTCGCCGGGCAGGAGCTGGCGGCGGCCTTCGGGCCGGGGGTCTTCCGGTTCGAGCAGCAGGCGGTGTCCCGGCAGGGGGTGCCGCCGGTCGTGGCGCACACCCTGGTGGTGGCCGGGCTGCCGGTGGACATGGGTCCGTTCTTCTGGGCGCAGGCGCAGCCGGGCCGTGCGGTGCCGACGCTGGCGGAGCTGGCGGCCGAGCGCGGGGTGCGGGCCGCGCCGGACGCGGGGTCGTACCTGGTGATGGGTACGGACTTCGGCAAGGCGCTGTGTGTGCAGTACGGGACGGCGCACATCGTGGCCGTGCCGGTGGAGGCCGGTCCGGGTGGGGCGCCGGTGCCGCCGCAGTTCGTGAACACCGGGCTGCCGGAGTTCGTGCGCTGCCTGGCGCTGCTGGGCCGGATGTGGCGGCTGCGGTACGGGCTGAACCAGGAGCAGGCGGGCCGCTGGACCGTCGACTTCCAGGCGCAGCTGGCCGCGTTGGACCCGGCGGCGCTGGGTTCGCCGGAGAGCTGGTGGTCGGTGCTGCTGGAGCAGATGTGGGACGGGCTGCTGTAGTCCGGGCCGCCGGAACACCCTGGGAACGGTGAACGGGGCACTCCGCCCGTGACACGGCTGCGGAGTGTCGCGTTATGAACAGTTAAGCCTGATCCGTCACGATGTGCGCGAACTCTTGCTGTCGTGCATGTCCGTCGGAGAGGGGTTCCCGAGGTGAGCTGCGCATGGATGCCGCCGAACGGCTTCGCGACCGGCCGGGGGCGTGGTTACCGCCCCGAGCAGGTCGAGGCGTACCTGGAGGCGCTGTCCGGGGACCGGGACGCCGCGTGGGAGCGTGCCGCGCGGCTGACCGTGCTGGCCAAGAACATGGCGGCGGAGGCCGCGCGGCTGCGCGAGGTGGTCGCCCGGCTGCGGCCGCAGGAGTACGACACGCTCGACGACGGCGCCCGCCGGCTGTACCAGCTCGCACTGGAGGAGGCGCGGCAACTGGGGGAGCGCGCGCGGTGCGAGGCGCGTGCGGAGATCGCGCGGGCGGCGTCGGACGCGGAGGGCGTGCGCCTGGCCGCGCAGGCGGACGCGGACGCGGTACGCGCGGAGGCCGACGAACGCGCCCGCCGCCTCCTGCTCGCCGCCGGCGCGGAGGCCGACGATCTGCGCGTCGGCGCGCGGCGCGCGGTGCGGGAGGGCCGCAAGGAGTCCCTGGAGGCGCTGCGCGAGGTACGGCGGCGCACCGCCGACCTGCTCGCCGAGCGGTCCCGGGAACGGGCCGAGTACTGGGCGGGTGCCGAGCGCGCGGAGACCGGGGAGGCGGCGGCCCTGGATGTGCGCGACGCCGAACGGGTGACCCGTGCGGAAGAGGAGACGGTCGCCGCGGAGCGGGCGTTGGCGGAGGCGGAGGAGTACGGCCGCCGGTGCGAGGAGGAGGCGCACGCCCGCGCGGCCACGATCGTCGCCGAGGCCCACGCCCGCGCCGACCGCATCGCCCAGGAGACGGAGCGGGTGCTGCGCGAGCACAGCGCGGCCTGGGAGGACGTGCAGGCCCACATGGACCATGTGCGCGGCAAGCTGACGGCGCTGACCGGTCAGGCGGTCGTGGAGTAGCGGCGGGGGCGGTCCCGTCCCCACCGGGCGGGGGTGGAGGCGAACCCTGAGAACGGGACCACCCAGGGGTGGGGGTCCCCTAGGTTCTGTCGTCAAATGTCACGCCCACATCAGGAGTGATGCGAGGGTGACGGCCGCTTGATAGGACTGGGCGGTCTTGTCGTAGCGGGTGGCGATGCCTCGCCACTGCTTGAGGCGGTTGAAGCACCGCTCCACGACGTTGCGGTGCTTGTAGACCTCGCGGTCGAAGGCCGGCGGGCGGCCTCCGCGGCTGCCGCGCCGGGCCCGGTTGCCGACCTGGTCGGCCCGCTCGGGGATCGTGTGCGGGATGCCGTGGCGGCGGAGCCAGCTGCGGATGGCTCTTGAGCTGTAGCCCTTGTCGCCCAGGACATGATCAGGCCGGACGCGGGGTCGCCCCGGTCCCGGGCGGGGCACCCGGATCGCTTCCATCACGGTGATGAACCGGGTGCAGTCGTTGGTGTTGCCGCCCGTGAGGACGAAGGCGAGCGGGCGGCCTCTGCCGTCGCAGGCCAGGTGGATCTTGCTGGTCAGGCCGCCTCTGGACCGGCCGAGGGCTGGGTCGCGGAGCCCCCTTTTCGGGCTCCGGCCGCATGCTGGTGAGCGCGGACGATGGTGGAATCGACCGACACCAGCCACTCGATGTCTCCCGCCGCGTCCGCCTTCGCCTGTGCGGCCTGCAGCATCCGGTCGAACGTCCCGTCCGCCGCCCACCTGCGAAACCGTGTGTGCAGCGTGGCCCACGGACCATAGCGCTCGGGCACATCCCGCCAGGCCGTTCCGGTCCGGAACTTCCACACGATCCCGTTCAGGACCCTGCGGTCGTCCAGCCGCTTCCGCCCCCGCAACGACTCGGGCAACAACGGCCGGACGAACTCCCACTCGGCATCAGACAGTTCATGACGACGTATCACCACACCATGATCCCTCAGCAGTGATCATTTGAAGACACTGCCTAGGGGTATCTCCGTAGAAGGGGTCGGGGAGGGCTCGTTCCGGCGGAGGACGAGTCATGGCCGGGGTGTTCCTTAATCTGGCTT
The DNA here is from genome assembly GCF_009650765.1 of Streptomyces sp. SUK 48. NCBI lineage: Bacteria > Bacillati > Actinomycetota > Actinomycetes > Kitasatosporales > Streptomycetaceae > Streptomyces > Streptomyces sp. SUK 48. Next base: position 4,887,969 of record NZ_CP045740.1, read on the forward strand.
TACGCCGCTGGGGGCGGCCGTCCCGACCGGAGGGTGGGGTTTTCCCCCTGCTGAAGAGGGGGCCGCGCACCAGCGCGCCGGACCCTCGCCGGACGCGAGACTCATCGAAGCAGCCGGAACCACGCTCGACGCGGGCCCACCGCGTCCGGACGTGGCCGGAACCCGCGCGCACCGGAACACCGGGGCACCGCACACGCATCTGCCGACCGATATAGGAGACATACCGTGACATCGGCTGTGACCATTCCCAGGCACGGGGGCACTGGAGGGCTGACGGCCGTTGCCGCGCGGGCGCGGCAGGTCGTGAAGGCGTACGGCTTTGGGGAGACCCGGGTCGTCGCCCTGGACCGCGTCGACGTGGACATCGCCAGAGGCCGGTTCACCGCGATCATGGGCCCCTCGGGGTCCGGCAAGTCCACGCTGATGCACTGCCTCGCGGGCCTGGACACCGTGACCAGCGGTCAGATCTATCTGGACGAGACCGAGATCACCGGCCTGAAGGACAAGAAGCTCACCCGGCTGCGCCGGGACCGGATCGGCTTCATCTTCCAGGCGTTCAACCTGCTGCCGACGCTGAACGCCCTGGAGAACATCACGCTGCCGATGGACATAGCCGGCCGCAAGCCCGACCGCGCCTGGCTGGACCGGGTCGTGGAGACCGTCGGCCTCGCCGGGCGGCTCAAGCACCGGCCGGCCCAGCTGTCCGGCGGCCAGCAGCAGCGCGTCGCCGTGGCCCGCGCGCTCGCCGCCCGCCCGGAGATCATCTTCGGCGACGAGCCGACCGGGAACCTGGACTCGCGCGCGGGCGCCGAGGTGCTGGGCTTCCTGCGCCGCTCGGTGGACGAACTCGGCCAGACCATCGTCATGGTGACCCACGACCCGGTCGCCGCCTCGTACGCGGACCGGGTGCTGTATCTGGCCGACGGCCGGATCGTGGACGAGATGCACCAGCCGACGGCCGATCAGGTCCTGGACCGCATGAAGGACTTCGACGCCCGGGGACGCACGTCATGACCGTGCTCAGAACCTCGATGCGCAACTTCTTCGCGCACAAGGGCCGCATGGCGCTCTCGGCGGTCGCGGTCCTGCTCTCCGTCGCCTTCGTCTGCGGCACCCTGGTGTTCACCGACACCATGGACACCACCTTCGACAAGCTGTTCCAGGCGACCGCCTCGGACGTCACGGTCAGCGCCCAGGGCTCCTCCGACACCGGCCAGACCACCTCCCGCACCGGCAAGCCGCCGGTCATGCCGGCCTCCGTCGTCGGGGCCGTCCGCCGGACACCGGGCGTGCGGTCGGCCGAGGGCACGGTGTTCTCCACCTCGGTGACCGTGATCGACGCCAGGAAGGACAAGCTCTCGCCGACCAGCGGCGCCCCGACCATCGTGGGCGGCTGGAACGGCAACGACGCCCGCACCATGGAGATCACCACCGGTACGGCCCCCAGGGGACCGGACCAGGTGATGGTCGACAAGGACACCGCCGCCAAGCACCACCTGAAGCTGGGCGACGACATCGGCATGATCTCGGTCGTGGGCACGCACCACGCCCGGGTGTCCGGCATCGCCGCCTTCAAGGTGACCAACCCCGGCGCCGCGATCTTCTACCTGGACACGAAGACCGCCCAGCAGACCCTGATCGGGCGCACCGGTGTCTACACCGACGTCGATGTCACCGCCGCCAAGGGCGTGACGGACGACCAGCTGAAGAAGAACGTGACGGCCGCCCTCGGCCACGGCTACAAGGTGCGCACCGCCAAGGAGGTCGCCGACGCCAACCAGAAGAGCGTCGAGAGCTTCCTGCACGTCATGAGGTACGCGATGCTCGGCTTCGCCGGGATCGCCTTCCTGGTCGGCATCTTCCTGATCATCAACACCTTCTCCATGCTGGTCGCCCAGCGCACCCGCGAGATCGGCCTGATGCGCGCCATCGGCTCCTCCCGCAAGCAGGTCAACCGCTCCGTGCTGATCGAGGCGCTGCTGCTCGGGGTGATCGGCTCCGTGCTCGGTGTCGGCGCGGGCGTCGGCATCGCGGTCGGCCTGATGAAGCTCATGAGCGGCATGGGCATGGACCTGTCCACGGACGACCTGACGATCGCCTGGACCACGCCCGCGCTCGGCCTGCTGCTGGGCGTCGTGGTCACCGTCCTTGCGGCCTGTCTGCCCGCCCGCCGGGCCGGCAAGGTCTCCCCGATGGCCGCCCTGCGCGACGCCGGCGTCCCGGGCGACGCCAAGGCCGGTGCCGTCCGCGCCGTGCTCGGACTGGTGCTCACCGGCGCCGGCGGCTGGAGTCTGTACGCCGCGTCGACCGCCGACAGGGCCACGTCCGGCTCGGGCCTGCTGGGCGTCGGTGTGCTGCTCACCCTGGTCGGCTTCGTGGTGATCGGCCCGCTGCTCGCCGGCGGGGTGGTGCGCGTCCTCGGCGCGATCATCCTGCGGGTCTTCGGCCCGGTGGGCCGGATGGCGGAGCGCAACGCGCTGCGCAACCCGCGCCGCACCGGTGCCACCGGCGCCGCCCTGATGATCGGCCTCGCCCTGGTGGCCTGCCTGTCCGTGGTCGGCTCCTCCATGGTGGCCTCGGCCACCGACCAGCTGGACAAGACCGTCGGCGCGGACTTCATCATCCAGGGCGACCAGGAGTTCACCTTCGTCAAGCCGCAGATGGTGCAGCAGATCAAGGCCACGCCCGGCCTGGAGCGGGTCACCGAGTACAAACTGCTCGACGCCACACTGCGCACGCCCGACGGCAAGGTCTCCAGGAACGAGACGATCAACGCCGCCGACGCCACGTACGCGAAGGACCTGCGCACCAAGACGGTCGCCGGCGACCTCGCCGACGCCTACCGGCCCGACTCCATGTCCGTCTTCGAGGGCTTCGCCAAGGCGCACGGCGTCAAGCTCGGCTCCACGGTCACGGTCGGCTTCAGGGACGGCCGGGCCGCGCGGCTGACGGTCCGCGCCATCACCAGCGACGACGTCGTGATCGACAAGGGTGCGATGTACGCGTCCATCGCGACCGCCGCGAGGTATGTGCCGGCGAGCAGGATGCCGCTGGACCAGCTGGTCTTCGCCACCGCCAAGGACGGGCAGCAGGCCGCCGCCTACGCGTCGCTGAAGCGGACGCTGCACGCCGACCCGGCGCTGACGGTGCGCGACCAGACCGATTACAAGAAGGTGCTCAAGGACCAGATAGGCCAGCTGCTCAACATGATCTACGGCCTGCTGGCCCTGGCGATCATCGTCGCGGTCCTCGGTGTGGTGAACACCCTGGCCCTGTCGGTGGTGGAGCGGACCCGGGAGATCGGCCTGATGCGGGCCATCGGCATGTCCCGCCGCCAGCTGCGGCGCATGATCCGCCTGGAGTCCGTGGTGATCGCCGTGTTCGGCGCGCTGCTCGGTCTGGGCCTGGGCATGGGCTGGGGCGCGACCGCCCAGCGGCTCCTCGCCCTCCAGGGGCTGAACGTCCTGGACATCCCCTGGCCGACGATCATCGCCGTCTTCATCGGCTCCGCCTTCGTGGGCCTGTTCGCCGCCCTTGTCCCGGCCTTCCGCGCGGGCCGTATGAACGTCCTGAACGCCATCGCCACGGACTAGCTGCCGCGCGATCGGCCGACGACCACCGCATACGGGGGTTGCGGGGGAGCACCCGGTACCGGGGAGTCTTGGGGGACTTCTCGGTACCGGGTTCGGCCGTTGTGCCGCCTCTGCCGTTCGCGGGCCCGCTTCCCGGGTGACGGTTTCCGGCGGGCGGGTGGGGAACGTGGTGCGGTGACGGCTGCGCAGGGTCACTTGTCCACAGGCTCCGACGGCCGAGCCGACGGCGTCGTACGCTGGACACCCCCCGGTCGCGCCCCGCGCCGGGCTGCTTGCGTTGCCCCCACCCTGGACGGAAAGCCCCATGAGCCTGCACGGTCTGCTCGACGCCATCGTCAAGGACCCCGCCCTCGCGGAAGCGATCACGGCGGCCGCGGACGGCAACCGTATGCACGTCGACCTCGTCGGCCCCCCGGCGGCCCGCCCCCTCGCGCTCGCCGCTCTGGCCCGCGAGAGCGGCCGTACCGTGCTCGCGGTCACGGCGACCGGCCGCGAGGCCGAGGACCTGGTCGCGGCGCTGCGCTCGCTGCTGCCCGCCGAGGGCGTCGTGGAGTACCCCTCCTGGGAGACGCTGCCGCACGAACGCCTCAGCCCCCGCAGCGACACCGTCGGCCGGCGCCTGGCCGTGCTGCGCCGCCTCGCCCACCCCCGCGCCGACGACCCCGAGACCGGCCCGGTCTCCGTCGTCGTCGCGCCCGTGCGATCCGTGCTCCAGCCGCAGGTCAAGGGCCTCGGCGACCTGGAGCCCGTGGCCCTGCGCACTGGTCAGAACGCCGATCTGAACGAGGTCGTGCAGGCCCTCGCCGCCGCGGCGTACGCGCGGGTGGAGCTGGTGGAGAAGCGCGGCGAGTTCGCGGTGCGCGGCGGCATCCTGGACGTGTTCCCGCCCACCGAGGAACACCCCCTGCGCATCGAGTTCTGGGGCGACGACGTCGAGGAGATCCGCTACTTCAAGGTCGCCGACCAGCGCTCCCTGGAGGTCGCCGAGCACGGGCTGTGGGCGCCGCCCTGCCGTGAGCTGCTGCTCACCGACGTGGTCCGCGAGCGCGCCCGGGTGCTCGCCGAGGAGCACCCCGAGCTGGGCGAACTCCTGAACAAGATCGCCGAGGGCATCGCGGTCGAGGGCATGGAGTCCCTCGCCCCCGTCCTGGTCGACGACATGGAGCTGCTCCTCGACGTGCTGCCCCAGGGGTCGATGGCCGTGGTCTGCGACCCGGAGCGGGTGCGTACCCGCGCCGCCGACCTGGTGGCCACCAGCCAGGAGTTCCTCCAGGCGTCCTGGGCGGCCACCGCGGGCGGCGGAGAGGCCCCGATCGATGTCGGCGCGGCCTCCCTGTGGTCCCTCGCCGACGTCCGCGACCGGGCGCGCGAGCTGGACATGATGTGGTGGTCCGTCTCGCCCTTCGCCGCCGACGAGGAGCTCGATGCGGGCACCCTGAAGCTGGGCATGCACGCGCCCGACACCTACCGCGGCGACACCGCCAGGGCGCTCGCCGACACCAAGGGCTGGCTCGCCGACGGCTGGCGCATGGTGTACGTCACCGAGGGCCACGGGCCGGCCTCCCGCACCGTCGAGGTGCTCGGCGGCGAGGGCATCGCCGCCCGCCTGGACACCGACCTCGGCGAGCTGAGCCCCTCCGTCGTGCACGTGTCCTGCGGCTCGATCGAGTACGGCCTCGTGGACCCCGGGCTCAAGCTCGCCGTGCTCACCGAGACCGACCTGTCCGGGCAGCGCACCGCGAGCCGCGACGGCGCCCGGATGCCGGCCCGCCGCCGCAAGACCATCGACCCGCTCACCCTGGAGCCGGGCGACTACATCGTCCACGAACAGCACGGCGTGGGCCGCTACATCGAGATGGTGCAGCGCACCGTGCAGGGCGCCACCCGCGAGTACCTGGTCGTGGAGTACGCCCCCGCCAAGCGCGGCCAGCCCGGTGACCGCCTCTACATCCCCACCGACCAGCTGGAGCAGATCACCAAGTACGTCGGCGGCGAGGCTCCCACCCTGCACCGCCTGGGCGGCGCCGACTGGACGAAGACCAAGGCGCGCGCCAAGAAGGCCGTCAAGGAGATCGCGGCCGACCTGATCAAGCTCTACAGCGCCCGCATGGCCGCCCCCGGCCACGCCTTCGGCAGTGACACGCCCTGGCAGCGCGAGCTGGAGGACGCCTTCCCGTACGCCGAGACCCCGGACCAGCTCACCACCATCGCCGAGGTCAAGGACGACATGGAGAAGACGGTCCCCATGGACCGCCTGGTCTGCGGCGACGTCGGCTACGGAAAGACCGAGATCGCGGTGCGGGCCGCCTTCAAGGCCGTACAGGACGGCAAGCAGGTCGCGGTCCTGGTGCCGACGACGCTGCTGGTGCAGCAGCACTTCGGGACGTTCTCCGAGCGGTACGGACAGTTCCCGGTGAGCGTGAAGGCGCTCTCCCGGTTCCAGACCGACACCGAGTCCAAGGCCGTCCTGGAGGGCTTGCGCGAGGGCGCGGTGGACGTCGTCATCGGCACCCACCGGCTGTTCTCCTCGGAGACCAGGTTCAAGGACCTGGGCCTGGTCATCGTGGACGAGGAGCAGCGCTTCGGCGTCGAGCACAAGGAGCAGCTGAAGAAGCTGCGCGCCAACGTGGACGTGCTCACCATGTCCGCCACCCCCATCCCGCGCACCCTGGAGATGGCGGTCACCGGCATCCGCGAGATGTCGACCATCACCACCCCGCCCGAGGAGCGCCACCCGGTGCTCACCTTCGTGGGGCCGTACGAGGAGAAGCAGATCGGCGCCGCCATCCGGCGCGAACTGCTGCGCGAGGGCCAGGTCTTCTACATCCACAACCGGGTCGAGTCCATCGACCGCGCGGCGGCCCGGCTGCGCGACATCGTGCCCGAGGCCCGCATCGCCACCGCGCACGGGCAGATGTCGGAGGCGGCCCTGGAACAGGTCGTGGTCGACTTCTGGGAGAAGAAGTTCGACGTGCTGGTCTCCACCACCATCGTGGAGTCCGGCATCGACATCTCCAACGCCAACACCCTGATCGTGGAGCGCGGCGACACCTTCGGCCTCTCCCAGCTGCACCAGCTGCGCGGCCGGGTCGGGCGTGGCCGCGAGCGGGGGTACGCGTACTTCCTGTACCCGCCGGAGAAGCCGCTCACCGAGACCGCGCACGAACGGCTCGCGACCATCGCCCAGCACACCGAGATGGGCGCGGGCATGTACGTGGCCATGAAGGACCTGGAGATCCGCGGCGCCGGCAATCTGCTCGGCGGCGAGCAGTCCGGGCACATCGCGGGCGTCGGCTTCGATCTGTACATGCGCATGGTGGGCGAGGCGGTCGCGGACTACCGGCGGCAGCTTGAGACAGGGGAGATCGAGGAGGAAGCTCCGCTGGAGGTCAAGATCGAGCTGCCCGTCGACGCGCATGTCCCGCACGACTACGCGCCCGGCGAGCGGCTGCGCCTCCAGGCGTACCGCGCCATCGCCTCCGCCAACTCGGAGGAGGACATCAAGGCCGTCCGCGAGGAGCTCACCGACCGCTACGGCAAGCTGCCAGAGCCGGTGGAGAACCTGCTGCTGGTGGCCGGGCTGCGGATGCTCGCGCGGGCCTGCGGGGTCGGCGAGATCGTCCTCCAGGGCACCAACATCCGCTTCGCTCCGGTCGAGCTGCGCGAGTCGCAGGAGCTGCGCCTCAAGCGGCTGTACCCCGGTACGGTCATCAAGCCGGCCGCGCACCAGGTGCTGGTGCCCCGCCCGAAGACCGCGAAGGTGGGCGGCAAGCCGCTGGTCGGGCGCGAACTGCTCGCCTGGGTGGGGGAGTTCCTGGCCTCGGTGCTGGGGTCCTGACCCCGCTCTGATCCCTCCCCGCCCCTTCCCCGCCCTCTCCCTGACCCCGATCGAACCCCGGGTGTGAGCCGGCGCACGGACGAACGGTCCGTGCGCCGTTTCTCGGCCGCCGTGTGCCCCACCTCACGCCCCGCTTACCCCTGAATCCTCCCTTTGGGACCCATCTGACGCTCTGGAACGGGCAGTTACCGTAAGGGGCGGAACGATCCGCCCCGCTTCCGAGGGCGGACCCGAAGGGGCGAGCGAGGGGGGCGTGGCATGACGCGTCTGAAGAGTGGGGCGGTCTGTGCGGTGGTGGTACTGGCCGCCGCGACCGGCTGCAAGTCGGGCCAGAACCAGGGGGCTTCGGGCCCCGAACCGAAGAGCGGCGGCGGTGTCGTACTGACCGCCGTGAAGGCACTGCCCGTCAAGGGCCGTGCGCCGAAGACCGGTTACTCCCGGGAGCGGTTCGGCAGTGCGTGGGCGGACACGGACGCCAACTCCTGCGACACCCGGGACGACATCCTCAAGCGCGACCTGAAGGACGTGAAGTTCACCGGCGGCACCTGCAAGGTCACCTACGGACTGCTGGATCCGGACCCGTACTCCGGCAAGGACATCACCTACAAGCGCGGTGCCAGCAAGGTCGACATCGACCATGTCGTCGCCCTCTCGGACGCCTGGCAGAAGGGCGCCAAGTACTGGGACGCCAACAAGCGGATCGCGCTGGCCAACGACCCGCTCAACCTCATCGCGGTCGACGCGAGCGCCAACCGCGGCAAGGGCGACGGCGACGCGGCCACCTGGCTGCCGCCGGACAAGGACTACCGCTGCTCGTACGTGGCGACGCAGGTGGCGGTGAAGAAGAAGTACGGCCTGTGGGTCACCTCCGGCGAGCAGACGGCGATGGAGAAGGTCCTCACCGCCTGCCCGAACCAGAAGCTGCCCTCCGGCGGCAACCCGACCGAGGCCCCGGCCCGCTTCAAGGCGCGCTAGAACCCGTCGAGCCCCGCCGTGCCCGGAGGCGTTCGTCAGCGGACGCGGGGCGGCGGGGCCGGGCGGCCCGCCTTCTCCCAGCCGACGAAGGTGTTGGTGCGGGCGTACACGAACGCCTTGACCGGGTCGCCGGAGTACGTCCACGGCACACTGCCGACGTACCCGCCGACCGCCCGGAACTGCTCCACCGCCTCCGCGTACCGCTTCTTCTGGAACAGCATCTTGGCCAGCAGATGCCGTACCAGCGGCAGCCGGTGGTGCCCGGCCGGGACCCGGTCCACGGCGTCCAGGGTGGCATCGATGGCCGCCTCGACGAACGGCTGCGCGTACACGGGCTCGTCGGGCTCGCGGACGGCGTGCTCGTACAGCGCGTACAGCCGCAGTACGGGCAGCAGGCTGCCGGGCGGGGCGCCGGCCGCGGCCTGCTCGGCGAACGCGTACATCAGTTCGTGCGAACCGCGCCACTTGGCGCACCAGTACTGAAGGGCGCCGGTGTGGGCGCCGAAGTGGTGCGGGTCGCGCGCGGCGATCTCGGCCCACAGGGCCCGGAAGTCGTCGTGTCCCCAGCCGAGTCCGAGGGCGATGGTGATCTGCGCGATCCAGGGGCAGGGGTCCTCGGGCGCCCGCCGCGCGGCGTCCTGGCAGGCGGGCAGCGCCTCGGCCAGCAGCCGGTGGAAGCCGTCGAACTGCTCGGAGGTGGTGTGTTTCGCCAGCTTCGCGCCGCGTACCCGGCCCGCGAGCAGGACGAGCGCGTCGGCGTGCACGAGCGCGGCGGACGGGTCGTCGGGGTACTCGGCCCGCCATGCCTTCACCCAGGTGTCGTCCTCGGCGGCGGCGTGCGCCAGGATGCCGGTGCGGTACCAGCGCAGGTCCCAGTCGCGGCCCGCGCCGGCCAGGTAGCCGGCGGCCCGCCGCCAGTCACCGGCGAGCGCGGCGGCGGCCACCGCGTCGGCCTCCGGGTCGGGGCCCGCGTATTGCTTGTCGAGCCGCGCGGCGGGCACCAGGCCGTACGCGGCCGCGTCGATGGTGACCGGCGCCTTGGCCCTCTCCTCGGCCTTCTGGGCGCGCGCCTTGCGGATGTTGCGCGGGATGGTGACGGCCGCGTAGGCGAGGACGCCGACGCCGGCTATGTCGATCAGGACGTTCATACCGGGTCTTTCGGGTGATCGGGGCCGCCGGGGAAGGCGGGCGGGGAGAGCGGGGCGAGCGGCCGTCGGGCCAGGGTGTGGGGTGGCCGGGCCAGGGGGTGGGGTGCCGGCCCGGTGCCGTCGGACGGTCCGCGGGCGCCGCCGCGCAGCAGCAGGGTACGCAGGGGCGCGGTCACGGCCGGTTCGGCGACCGCCCCGTCCAGCGCCTTCGGCAGATCCTCGGTGAACCACGCGGGCGCCGACTGCCGCACCGGCGGCCCGGCCCAGCACAGCTCCCACCGGCACAGCCCGGACTCCAGCGCGGTGAGCAGGGCCAGCGGGCGCAGGGCCGAGCGCAACGCCGTACGGGCGAACTCGCGGGCCGCGCGGCCGCTGCTGTCGGCGGCCTGCGGGGAGCGCGGCAGGCGGGCGGCGAGGTCGGGCAGCAGGCCGTGGTCGAGCAGGTCCAGGAGGTGGTGCAGGGCGGCGGCGCCGGGGGTGGCCGGGGTACCGGTCAGCCCGGCCATGGCCGCGAGCAGGGGCGCCGCCTGGCGCGCGTACGTCTCCCGGTGCGCCCGCCCGGGCAGTTCGCCCCAGGGGACCCGGCGTCTGGACAGCGCTTCCGTGCTGAGGGTGGCCTGTTCCAGGTCGGCCAGGAGCCGCTCCGGCGTCCGGAGCAGGGCGGTCGCCGGACGCCGTACGGCGGTGGCGGCCCGGCCGTCGCCGGGGAGCGACTCCAGCGCCCTGACGCGGTCGGCCGTGGGCGGGTGGGAGGCGTACGGCGACCGGCCCCCGGCGGGCTGCTCCGGCAGCGGTTCGCGCACCAGTGCCGTCACCTGCGCCCGGCGGGTGCCGTCCGCGAGCAGCAGGGCGAACCCGCCGTAGAACTGCCCTTCCGGGGGCAGCAGTCCGGCGTCCCAGCCCAGCAGCGCGTAGTGGTTCAGATAGAGCTCGTCGGCCGCCTCCAGCGCGGGGACGCGGCGCAGGGCGGCGGCCGCGGTGGCCGGGCCGGCGATCCGGGCGGCGACCAGGTCGGCCGCGTACTCCTGGCGACGGCCGACCGCCTCGGTCAGCCGCAGGCAGAGCTTCGTGTACGCGGTGAAGACGTAAGCCAGATAGTGGTCCGGGCCCCGCGTGCGGCCCCGCTTCAGGGGCGGCGGCCGGCCCTCCGCGCGGCGCCGGGCGGCCCGCGCGGCGAACTCCGTCCGTTCCTCGGCCTCCTCGCGCGCGGCCCGCTCCCTCAGCGTGCCGGTGGTGTGCGCCAGCCGGCCGCGCAGCGCCGCCACCAGGGTGCCCAACCGGGTGTCGTGGTGGGCGTAGTGGCCCAGCTCGTGGCCGAGCACGGCGGCCAGCTCGGCCTCGGGCAGGCCCAGCAGCAGGGCCACGCCGAGGAAGAGCCGCCGCTCGCCCGGGACCAGCCCGAGCCACCGCGCGTCCTCCCGCACCATGGCGACGGCGCCCGGGACGATCCGGATCTCGGCGGGCGGCCGGGTGCGCGCCTGCTCGGCCAGCCGCCGCACGTGCTCCCACAGCTCCGGCTGCTCCCGCGGTGTCGGCGAGAGCCCCGGCGGCCCCTCCCGGTCCTCCCTGGGCCGCCGGCTGAGCACGACGACCCGCAGCACGCACCAGGCGACGGCCAGCGAGCCGAGGCAGCCCTCGACGGTGACGACGGTGAACGTGCCCTCGGTCAGGACGACGTCCAGGGCCGCCATGGCGGCGAGGAGCAGCAGGGCCGGCAGGTAGAACCCGAGCAGCAGGCCGAGGGCGAGCGCGGCCCGCAGGGCGGCTCCCGGGCCGGCGGGACGCGGAGGCATCGGCACCCTTCGAGGAGGACGGTGGGCGGTGCCGCTACTTCTTCAGAGCGGTGAGGAGCGTCGTCGTCAGCTTCTTCGCGGAGGCGGCGCCGTCGTCGGTGCCCGCGGTGGAGAGCACGGTGACCACGGAGCTGCCGGAGCGGGCCGCGATCAGGGTGGTGCCGTTCTGCCACTTCCCGCTCGTCAGGGTCATCGTGTACGCCTCGTCGCCGAGCCCGGCGACGGCCTTGCCGGCGACCTTCACCCTGGCGTGCGCGTCGGTGTCCGTGAACGTGGCGCACCGGGCGGCGACGGCCTCGATCTGCTGCATCGCGTCCTTCGCCTGGGCGACCGGGAACTCGTCGATCTCCTGGGCGATCTCCTCGGTCTTCTGCGCGTTCACATAGTCGTTCTGCGCGAACGAGGAGCTGTTCTGGTAGCCGGTCACCTGGATCCAGGACGTGCTCTCCAGATTGACGCAGTCCGGCTTCGCGGTCTTGCGGGCGGACGTGGAGAGCAGCTTGGCGCCGCTGTCGGCGGTGTTGTCGCCCTCGACGGTGTACCCGGCCGGGAAGGCGGAGGCGGGGGCGAGCAGCTTCGTCAGCTGCGTGCCCGTGCGCAGACCGGCGTTCGGGTCCTTCGCCCTGGTCTTCTGGGTGCTCGGGCGGAGGCGTCCGTGGAGCCGGTGGAGCAGGCGGTGAGGGCCAGGGGCAGAGCCGCGGCGACGGCGAGCAGCGTGGCGGCACGGGACGAGAGACGCATGACAGTCCTTCAGGGCTGGTGGAACGGAGAAGTGCGTACGGCGAGCGGTGTGCCGTACCGCGTCCGGCGCGAGGGCCGAACGGATGAGCGTTCGCTGGGTCAATAACAGCAGAGCGTGTGAACCGAGTCAACATGTTCACGGGGTTCGGCAACGAACACGCCGTGAATGCAGGGATCTTGTGTACGCCGGTATGCTCGGCGCAAACGGGACGAGGGGAGCGGGGCCGGTGCAGGATCAGGCGACAGAGGTGACCGCGGCCGGCATCGCGCGGCTCGCCGGAGTGGGCCGGGCCGCCGTCAGCAACTGGCGCCGCCGGCACGCCGATTTCCCCAAGCCGGTCGGGGGCACCGAGACCAGCCCCTCCTTCGCGCTCGCCGAGGTCGAGGCGTGGCTGCGCAAGCAGGGGAAACTCGCCGAAGTCCCGTTGCGCGAAAGGGTCTGGCAGCAGCTCGCCGGGCATCCCGAGGGCCCGCTCACCGCGCTGGTGCACGCCGGGTGCGCGCTGCTGCTGATCCATGAGCGCCCCACCGTCTGGCTGGCGGCGAGCGCGGGCTCCGACGAGCGCCTCGCCCGGCTGCTGCCGGGCGCGCTGGCGCAGGCGCTGACCCCGCGGCTCGGGGAGCTGACGGGGGTGCTGCTGCCCGGGACCGGGGCATCGGCTGATGTGAACACGTCGGACGCTTCTCGGGCGGCGGACAGGGGATCGACCGCCCCGGGTGTGAACACCCCGCCGACCGCCCCCGGTGTGAACACCCCCGACACCCCCGACACCGCCGACACCCCCGACACCTCCGCCGCCCCCGACGTGCCGGATTCCTCCGGCACCCCGGACACCCCGTCCCCCCCGTCACCGTTCCTCCCCTCCGTCCCCTCCTGCGCGGTGCCGCCGAACTCGCCGCCGAGGCGGGGGCGCGGCAGGCGTTCGAGTTCCTGCTGGGCCGGCATCTGGACGCCAACCCCCGCCAGTACACGCTCACCCCGTCCGAACTCGCCGCCCTCATGGCCGACCTGGCCGGCCCCGCCCGCACCGTCCTGGACCCGGCCTGCGGCACCGGCGCCCTGCTGCGCGCCGTGGACACCCGCCCCGAACAGTGGCTGCACGCCCAGGACAGCGCCCCCGACCTGGCCGCGCTCACCGCGCTGCGGCTCGCGCTGCACTCGCGCGCCGGTGTGCGCGCCGCCGCCGGGGACACCCTGCGCGCCGACGCCTTCCCGGAGCTGCGGGCCGACGCCGTGCTGTGCCACCCGCCGTTCAACGAGCGCAACTGGGGCCACGACGAACTCGCCTACGACCCCCGCTGGGAGTACGGCTTCCCGGCGCGCACCGAGTCCGAGCTGGCCTGGGTGCAGCACGCCCTGGCCCGGCTCACCGAGGGCGGCACGGCCGTCCTGCTGATGCCCCCGGCCGCCGCCTCCCGCCGCTCCGGGCGCCGGATCCGCGCCGATCTGCTGCGCCGGGGCGCGCTGCGGGCGGTGCTCGCGCTCCCGGTCGGGGCCGCGCCGCCGTACAACATCCCCCTGCACGTGTGGGTGCTGCGCAGGCCCGAGCGGAACCCGGCCTCGCCCGAGGTGCTGCTCATGGACACCGGGCGGTTCGCCGGGGAGGGGCGCGGCGGCCCGGACTGGGCGGCGGTCCGCGAGGCCGTCCTGGACGCCTGGCGCGCCTTCACCCGCGCGGGCCGGCCGGCCGAGCGGCCGGGCCTCGCCCGTTCGGTGCCGGTCATCGAACTCCTCGACGACGACGTGGACCTGGCGCCCGCCCGCCATCTGCCGCCGCCCGCCGTCGCCGACGGCGCCGAGCAGCTGGCCGCGGTGCGCGAGCGCCTCGGCGAGACCCTGCGCCTGACCACCGACCTCACCCCGCCGCCCGCCGCCCCGGCCCCGCCCGTGCGCCGGCCGCTCACCACCATCGGTGAACTGGCGCGCGCCGGCGCACTGGTGATGCGCACCGGGGGCAACGGCGGCCACGCGCGGCTGCCCGTGCTCACCGACACCGACGTCCTCTCGGCGGCCGCGCCCTCGGGCACGCTGCCCGAGAGCGACGAGGAGGCCGTGCTGACCGAGCCGGGCGACGTCGTCGTACCCGTACTCGGCGGCGGCTCCGTGGCGCGTGTGATCGAGGAGGCGACGGCGGGCGCCGTCCTGGGGCGCAGTCTCGTCCTCCTGCGCCCCGATCCCACGGCGCTCGACCCCTGGTTCCTCGCCGGGTTCCTGCGCGGCACCGCCAACAACCGGCAGGCCAGCAGCTACGCCTCCACCGCCACCCGGCTCGATGTGCGCCGCCTCCAGCTGCCCCGGCTGCCGCTCGCGGAACAGCGGCGCTACGGCGCCCGGTTCCAGGCCCTGGACGAGTTCGAGCGGGCCCTGCGGCACGCGAGCCGGCTCGGCGACCAGCTGGTGCGCGGGATGTACGACGGCCTCACGGACGGCACCGTCGCCCCCGGCTGATCCCTGACAACGGTTTGATACATCCCGGAGGTGTTGTCGGCGCCGGGCCATATGCTCGATCCACACGTCGGTTCCAGGACTTCGGGCAACAGGAGCAGCCATGCACGGCCACGGCCACGGACAGCCGGCCAAGAGGCCGCCGCACCTCGCGGTGCTGGTCCTGCTGCGCGTGCTGTTCGTGGCGGCCGGCTTCCTCAGCATCGGCTTCCTGGCCTGGGCGATGCTGCTGCGGCTGGCCGCCGTCACCCGCCGGCCCCTGGACTGGGGCCTGTTCGTGACCGCGCTGTTCATCGACGTCACCAGCATCGTCCTGGTGGGGAACGATCCGTCCGAGGACGCGTCGGGCACCGGCGGCACCCTGGGCATGTTCCTGGTGCTCGTCACGCTGGTCTCCGTGACCACGTACTACCTCATCGCGGAGATACGCCATTACGGGCGCCGCGCACGGGAGTTCGAGGCCCGGTCCACCTCGGCACCGGCGTACGGATACCCGGGCCCGGCTGTCCCGTCGTACGCCGCGCCCGTCCTGTCCGCCATGCCCGCCGCCCCCGCCCTGCCCGGCCCGCACACCCCGCCCCCGGCGGCCCCGCACACCCCCGTGCCCGGCCCGCCGCCCATCGCCCCGCCCCCGCACCGCCCCGCCCCCGCGCGCATCGACCAGGTGCGGGCCGAGCTGGACGAACTCAGCGACTACCTGCGCAAGCACGACGGGCAGCAGGACGGACAGCGCGACGGCCGGCCCGAGGGCGGAAGCGGAAGGTGACCGTGGCGACAGGACGTCTCGTCGCCGGCCGCTACGAACTCTCCACCCTCATCGGCCAGGGCGGCATGGGCCAGGTGTGGACGGCGTACGACCAGCGGCTCGACCGGCGCGTGGCCGTGAAGCTGCTGCGCCCCGACAAGGTCGCGGGCCAGGAGGCCGACGAGCTGCGCCGCCGCTTCGAGCGCGAGTGCCGGGTGACCGCCCAGGTCGACCACCTCGGCCTGGTCACCGTGCACGACGCGGGCAGCGAGGGCGAGGAGCTGTTCCTCGTCATGCAGTACGTGGACGGCGCCGACCTCTCCGACCACCTCGCCGAGCACGACCCCTACCCCTGGCCCTGGGCGGTCGCGGTGGCCGCCCAGCTGTGCGCCGTGCTCAGCGCGGTGCACGCCGTGCCGATCGTGCACCGCGACCTCAAGCCCCGCAATGTGATGGTCAAGCAGGACGGCCTGGTCACCGTGCTCGACCTGGGCGTGGCCTCCGTCATGGACACCGACACCACCCGGCTCACCCACACCGGCTCCCCGATCGGCTCGCCCGCCTACATGGCGCCCGAGCAGGCGATGGGCGGCGCGGTCGGCCCGTACACCGACCTGTACGCGCTCGGGGTGCTGCTGCACGAACTGCTCAGCGGCGACGTGCCGTTCACCGGCGCCACCGCGCTCGGCGTGCTGCACCGGCACCTGTACGAGCCGCCGCTGCCGGTGCGCCGGATCCGCCCCGAGGTCCCGGAGGCGCTGGAGAGCCTGGTGCTGCGCCTGCTCGCCAAGGACCCGCAGCACCGGCCGGCCTCCGCGCAGGAGGTGTACGAGCACCTGGCACCGCTGCTGCCCGCCCGCGGCATGCCCAGCGGAGCGCCCCTGGACCCCACCCGCCCCTTCCTGCGCCCGCACGCCCCCTGGCCCGACCGGGCGCGCACCCCCGCGCCGCAACCGGCCCCCGCCGCACCGGTGGCCCCGGCGGCCGGCAAACCCGATGTCGCCGCCGCCGTCGACGAGGTCAAACGCCTGCTGGGGGAGGGCCGGATCACCCAGGCCGTCGACATCCTGGGCGCGATCCTGCCCGCCGCGGCCGAACAGCACGGCGCGCACTCCCCGGTGGTGCGCACCCTGCGCAAGCAGTACGCGGCGACCCTCATGGACGACGGCCAGTACCGGCGCGCCCTGCCCGAACTGCGCCGGCTCGCCGACGAACGCGCCGCCGAGGCCGGCCAGGCCGACCCGGCGTCCCTGCGCTTCCGCTACGACGCCGCGCAATGCCTCGAACAGCTGGGTGAACCGGCGGCGGCGCTCGCCGAGTACCGCGCCCTGCTGCCGTACTACGAGAACCAGTACGTGTCCGGTGATCCGCAGCAGGCCCACGAGGTGCGCCGGCGCATCGGCCATCTGCTGCTCGCCCTCGGCGACCGGCCCGCCGCGCACGACACCCTCGCCCGCCTGGTGCTGGACGTGGAACGCCTCGGCGGCCCCGGCCACCCGATGGCCGTCGAGATCCGCCGCACCCTGCACTGGCTGGGCCAGGTGCGCGGCTAGAGTCATCCGGCCGCATCCGGCCATGCGCACAGACATCGCACAGACATCGCACAGACACCGCACGGACTTCGCGCGGAGAACCCTCAGAGGTGGGCACCATGGCCGGACACCGGCAGTCCAGGAAGCGCAGACACATCACCTGGGCGGTGGTGGGCGCCGCCGTCGTCGCGGGGGCCGGCCTCGCCGCGCAGACCTCCATGGCCGCCACCACCTGGCCGGCCCAGAAGACCTTCACCGGGCGGGCGTTCGACGCCTGCACCGCGCCCTCGCTGTCCGCCATGAAGGCATGGCACACCGGCTTCTACGGCGCCGCCGCCGTCTACGTGGGCGGCAAGAACCGCGGCTGCGCCCAGCCCAACCTCACCGCGTCCTGGGTGAAGTCGGTCGGCTCCCTCGGCTGGAAGATCGTCCCCCTCTACGTCGGCGCCCAGCCGCCCTGCCGGACCGGCTCCGACCCGGAGAAGATCACCGCCGCCAACGCCGCGAGCCTCGGCACGCAGGACGCCGACGACGCGGTCGCCAAGGCCGCCGCCCTCGGCATGAAGGCGGGCAGCCCCGTCTACCTCGACATGGAGGGGTACGACACCGCGAACACGGCGTGCGACACCGCCGTACTGACGTATGTGCGCGCGTTCGACAAGCAGCTGCACGCCAAGACGTACCGCGCCGGGTTCTACGGCTTCACCAGCTCCAGCGCCAGGGCGATCACCACCGCCGCCGACAAGACGGACCTGCCGGGCAACCTCTGGTACGCGCTGTACGACAAGCAGAACACCACGACCGCGGACTGGCCGTGGGGCGCCCGGCAGTACACCGGGCACAGCCGCGGCCACCAGTACATGGTCAACAGCAAGGAGACGCACGGCGGGGTCACGCTCACCGTGGACCGCGACGCGTGGGACGGCCCGGTCGCGATCACGGGCTGAGCGGCGAACTCGCGGGGGCGCGGCGGTGCCCGAAGCCGCGGTGAATCGTTGGTCGAATGGGTTGGCCGGAGCAGCGCCACTGCCTACCATCGATCACCGCAAGACCTTGTGCGCCCGCCCGCCGCCCGACCACCACCCCTGGCGGAGGCGCTGGCGCGCCGCACCTGTCCTTGCAATCTCCCCTTGGAGGTCTCCTTGCACCGCCGCCGTCGCACCGCGCTCGTCCTCACCGCCGCGATCGCCGCCGCGGCCCCCCTGCTGACCGCCTGCGGAAACGGCGCGCACCCGGGCGCGGCGGCCGTCGTCGGAGGACAGCGGATCACCGTCGCGCAGCTGGAGAACCGGGTCGGCGAGGTCCGCGACGCCCAGCGGGCCGCGGTGCCCGACCAGGGCCAGTACCAGCAGGTGCTCGCCCAGACCAGCAGCCTCACCCGCGACACCCTGCACAACATGGTCCTGGACCAGGTCATCCACCGGGCCGCGCGGGACGAGGGCGTCTCGGTCACCCGCAAGGAGGTCCAGCAGCTGCGCGCGAGCCTGGAGCAGCAGACGGGCGGCGCCAAGGGCCTGCGGACCACCTGGCTCCAGAAGTACGGCATCGCCCCCGCGCACCTGGACGAGAACCTCCGCCTCCAGCTGGAGGCGCAGAAGCTCGCGGCCCGGCTCGGCACCGACACCACCCAGCCCGCCTTCTGGAAGGCCCTCGCCAAGGCGTCCGGGGAACTGCACATCGACGTCAACCCGCGCTACGGCACCTGGGACGTGCAGAAGAGCAGCCGGACGGACGCGAAGACGCCCTGGGTGCGGGAGGTCACCTCGGTGTCGTCCGGCCAGCCGGTCACGGCGTAGGGCGACGCGGGCCGCTGGCCGCGGGTCGGCGACGGCGGAAGTCGTACGATCACACGACCCGGGTGCCCCTGTGGACAACCGAATCCGCTCGTCGCGGCGGTGGGTTACTTTCGGATCGTGAACGCATCCAGCCCCACCGCCGGCCCCGGCCGCATCGTCCTCCTCACCACCAGCCACCGCGTCGCCCCCGGCCTGCTGTCCTGGCCCGCGTGGCGGGCGCTGCGCGCCGCCGACGCCGTGCTGTGCGCGGACGGCGCCCATCCGCAGCTGCCGTATCTGCGGGAGGCCGGTATAGAGGTGTCCGAGGCGGCGCCCGCGGCGCAGGAGCTGATCGACGCCTGCGCCGGCGGGCGCACGGTGGTGGTCGTGGCGACGGGCGAGGGGGAGCCCGCCCTCACCGACGGCCTGGCCCGGCTGGCCGGCTCCGGCCGGGTCCGGATGCCCGAGCTGGAGCTGCTGCCCGCCTCGTACGACCTGCCCGGCGCCCGGCTGCTGGACCTCGTCCAGGTCATGGACCGCATCCGCGTCGAATGCCCCTGGTCCTCCCGGCAGACCCACGAGGGCCTGGCCAAGTACGGCATCGAGGAGTCGTACGAACTGGTCGAGGCGATCGAGGCCGGCGACCGCGAGGAGCTGCGCGAGGAGCTGGGCGACGTCCTGCTCCAGGTCGTCTTCCACTCCCGGATCGCCGAGGAGCACCCGGAGACACCGTTCTCCATCGACGACGTGGCGGGCGGCATCGTCGCCAAGCTCGTCCACCGCCACCCCCATGTCTTCGGCGACGCGGTGGCGGAGACCCCCGAGGACGTCAAGGCGCACTGGCTGCGCACCAAGGCCGAGGAGAAGCGCCGCACCTCGGTCACCGAGGGCATCCCGCTCGGCCAGCCCGGCCTCGCCCTCGCCGCCAAACTCGCCTCCCGCGCCCGCGTCGCCGGCCTCGACGTCCCCCTCCCCGAGGGCGACGACATCGGCTACACCCTCCTCGCCCTCGCCGCCCGCACCGAAGCCGCCGGCACCGACCCCGAGACCGCCCTGCGCGCCGCGGCCCGGACGTACCGGGACGCGATACGGAAGGCGGAGGGGTTGCCGGATACCGTCGGGGAGTGACCGACCAGCTTCCCCCCGATGACACCGTTCCCGCCGCTCCCGAGCTGTTCACCTGGGAGTTCGCCGCCGACCCCTACCCGGCGTACGCGTGGCTGCGTGAGCACGCGCCCGTGCGGCGGACCCGGTTGCCCAGCGGAGTGGAGGCATGGCTGGTCACGCGGTACGCGGACGCCCGCCAGGCGCTCGCCGACCAGCGGCTCAGCAAGAACCCGGCGCATCACGACGAGCCCGAGCACGCCAGGGGCAAGACCGGCATCCCGGGCGAGCGCAAGGCCGAGCTGATGACGCACCTGCTGAACATCGACCCGCCGGACCACACCCGGCTGCGGCGGCTGGTCAGCAAGGCGTTCACCCCTCGCCGGGTCGCCGAGTTCGCGGACCGGGTGCAGGAGCTGACCGACGACCTCATCGACCGGTTCGCCGAGCGCGGCTCGGCCGACCTCATCCACGAGTTCGCCTTCCCGCTCCCCATCTACGCCATCTGCGACCTGCTCGGCGTCCCGCGCGAGGACCAGGACGACTTCCGGGACTGGGCGGGCATGATGATCCGGCACGGGGGAGGGCCCCGGGGCGGTGTCGCCCGGTCGGTGAAGAAGATGCGCGGCTACCTCGCCGAGCTGATCCACAAGAAGCGCGAGGCGCTGCCCGCCGAGCCCGCGCCCGGCGAGGACCTGATCTCCGGCCTCATCCGCGCCTCCGACCACGGCGAGCACCTCACCGAGAACGAGGCCGCGGCGATGGCCTTCATCCTTCTGTTCGCCGGCTTCGAGACCACCGTCAACCTGATCGGCAACGGCACCTACGCCCTGCTCACCCACCCCGAACAGCGCCACCGCCTCCAGGAAGCCCTCGCCCGCGGCGACGAGGAGCTGCTCGCGACCGGGGTGGAGGAGCTGCTGCGCTACGACGGCCCGGTGGAGCTGGCCACCTGGCGCTTCGCCACCGAGCCGCTCACCGTCGGCGGCCAGGACATCGCGCCCGGCGATCCGGTGCTCGTCGTCCTGGCCGCCGCCGACCGGGACCCGGAGCGGTTCGAGGACCCGGACACCCTGGACCTCGGCCGGCGGGACAACCAGCACCTCGGGTACGGACACGGCATCCACTACTGCCTGGGCGCCCCGCTCGCCCGCCTGGAGGGGCAGACCGCGCTGGCCACCCTGCTGACCCGGCTGCCCGACCTGCGGCTCGCCGCCGAACCGGACGAACTGCGCTGGCGCGGCGGGCTCATCATGCGGGGCCTGCGCACCCTGCCGGTGGAGTTCACCCCGCCCGCTCGGTAGCCCGGCCCGCGAACCGGTAGCCCCGCCCGCTCGGTAGCCCGGCCCGCGAACCGGTAGCCCCGCCCGCTCAGTAGTCCAGGCCCGCGGACCAGTCGCCCCGGCCGCCCGGGGTCAGGTCGAGCAGATGCCAGACGGGGTTGAGGAGGTCGATGCCGCGCTGGTCGATGTCCTCGGCCATCCGCGGGTGCGCCGAGTAGAAGTGCCGGACCGTGCCGTCCGCGTCCCGGGTGAAGACCGAGACGGTCGAGTCCTGGACGCCGTCCTCGTCCTCGCTGCCCAGGTCGTACTTGAAGGTGCTGTCCCCGGCGCCGAGCAGCCGCAGCCGGGACCAGCCGCGGGCGCGGGCGTGCCCGCGCAGGGCGGGCAGGCCGGCGGCGGCCACCACCGCCAGGTCGGCGTTGCGCGCGACCTGGTGGGCGACGCCGTCGAAGCCGTCGATCCACAGGGTGCACATCGGGCAGGGGTCGGACTGCCGTTTGCCGTACATGAAGTGGTAGACGAGCAGGGGCCGCTCCGGGCCGCCGGTGAACAGTTCGCTCAGGCGAACCTCACGCACGGGCGCGTCGCCCGCGTCGAGGTCGGCGGGGCCCTCCAGGAACACGTAGTCGTCGACCTCGGCCCCCGGTGGCAGCGACCGGCGCAGGGCCGCGACCCGTTCGCGCTCGCGCATCAGCTCGATCTCGGCGCGGCGCAGCTCCTCGCGGGCGGCGAGGTACTCCGCGGACTCACCGTGCAACCGGGTGTGCCGCATCTTGTGTCCTCCTGGGTGAACAGCCCCCCGGAATCGGGTCGGTTCCATGGTTCCGTGAGCCCCGCGCCCCGGGGGCGAGGCGCCGCCGTGCCCGACGGGTGAAACGGGACGTGACGGAGCGGAGGGGCGGACGTTCAGTTCTGTGATCTTCGCGTTATCCGCGCGGCATGAACTTGTGACAAGTGATCGTGTGCCGCTACCTTCACCCCTCAGCGCGGCGACCGGCACCACCCGCCGCGCCGGTCCCCGCCGTCGCACGAAAGGCTTCCGCATGATTTCCGGGAACGGTCGTCACCGCCGCCCCCGTCAGGCTCCGGCCCTCCTCGTCGCGGCCGGTGTGACCGGCTCCGCCATCGCCATCCCGCTGCTCGGCGCCGCAAGCGCCCACGCGGCCGACGGCACCACCTGGGACAAGGTCGCCAACTGCGAGAGCGGCGGCGCCTGGAGCGCCGACCCCGGCAACGGGTACTACGGCGGCCTCCAGATATCCCAGGACGACTGGGTCGCCCACGGCGGCACGCAGTACGCCTCCTCCGCCGACCAGGCCAGCCGCTCGCAGCAGATCGCCGTGGCCGAGAAGATCCTCAAGGACAAGGGCACCTCGCCCTGGGCCACCTGCGCCCTGCTGTCCGGACTGACCTCGAACTCCGGTTCCGTGAGCGTCGACCCGGGCGTCGGCGGCGGCGGCAGCGGCGGCAGCGGCCAGGACGGCGGCACGACCGACCCGTCCGGCCTGCCCGACTCCTCCACCCCGGCCGGCACCCAGAGCGGCGACCAGAACGGCAATGGCGACGGCACCGCAACCGGCACGGGCTCCGGCAAGGACTCCGGCTCCGGGAAGGGCTCCACCGACCCGTCCGGCTCCGCCGGCCCCTCCACCTCGCCGAGCCACGGCTCCGGCAAGCAGAGCGGCAAGCACGCGAGCCCGAAGCCGGGCAAGCACACCGGCACCTCCGGCACCGGCACCTCCGGCACCGGCACGCCCACCCCGGACCCGTCCGACCCGGCCTCGTCCGATCCCTCCGTGCCGGGCACGCCGTCCACGCCCGCCGACGGCTCCGCGACGCCCGCGCCGTCCACCGGCACCCCGGACAACCCCCGGCAGACCGTCGGCTCTTGGAACCTAGTCGACACCGGGGCCCTCACCGGCGGACGCCACCGCGGCGGCGACGCGGACGAAAGCACGGCAAACGGGCAGAACGACTCCGCCTCCGGCCGGCACGCCTCCCGCGAGCCGGGCAGCTACACCGTCCGCGAGGGCGACTCGCTGAGCGCCATCGCCGACTCCCTTGACGTGCACGGCGGATGGCACACGCTCTACTCCGTGAACAAGAAGGTCGTGGGCGCCGACCCGAATCACATCACCGCCGGTCAGACCCTGAAAGTCAGTGACGAAACGGGCGCGGACCAGGGCTAGTTGACGCCCCACTTGATCGGTAAATGTCCGATTTGGTGAAAGTGTGGGATGAGTCTCAGAAGCCTTGATCGTCTTTGAAATTCCGCGGATCACGTGGCTACGGTCGAGGCCGCTCGTCACCACGAGCCCCGGCGGCCGCAACGCCGAATCCTGCCAGCGGCTGCCCGGGAACAGTCGTCGCGTCATGCGCCGCAGGCAGGAGCGGGGGACCCAAGGTAAGTGCCGGGCCCGGCAGTTGATGCCGGACCGGCTTGGGGTGAAGCCACGCCTCCACGGGGAGGGGTGGCCGGGCAACTCAACCGGCCCGAACCCGACAGCTCACCTCGCAGGCGTCGGTGAGGGGATCGTTCCATGCTGTTTTCCGGCAAGGGCAAGCACCGTCGTCCGTCCAAGGCCGTCCGCGTCGTCACGCTCGCCGGTGTCACCGGTGCCGCTGTCGCCGCCCCGCTGATGGCCACCGGCACCGCCTCCGCCGCCACCGACTCCCAGTGGGACGCGGTCGCGCAGTGCGAGTCCGGCGGCAACTGGTCCATCAACACCGGCAACGGTTACTACGGCGGTATCCAGTTCTCCGCCTCGACCTGGGCCGCGTACGGCGGCACCGCCTACGCGTCGAGCGCCGACCAGGCCACCAAGTCGCAGCAGATCGCCATCGGCGAGAAGGTTCTCGCCGCGCAGGGCAAGGGTGCCTGGCCGGTCTGCGGCAAGGGTCTGAGCAGCACCCCGAACGGCGGCTCCGCCGGGGCGAGCACCCCGTCGGACAGCACCGCCACCCGCTCCACGGACGAGCAGGCCGCCACGCGCTCCACGCAGCGCACCACCCCGGCGCCGTCCAAGTCCACGAGCACCTCCTCCGGCTCGTCCGCGAGCAAGACCGTCACCACCCCGACCGGCAAGAAGGTCAAGAAGGGTGACGGCGAGTACAAGGTGGTCAAGGGCGACACCCTCAGCTCCATCGCGACCGCGCACCACGTGGCCGGCGGCTGGAAGAAGCTGTTCGACCTGAACAAGGACATCGTGGACAACGCCGACCTGATCTACCCGGGCCAGCAGCTCCACCTGAAGTAGTCCGACCCAAGGGGGTACGGCCTCCGGTGCCGTACCCCAAGGGTCCGCCCGTCCCCGAGGGTCCGCCCGTCCCCGAGGGTCCGCCCGTCCCCGAGGGTCCGCCCGTCCCGAGGGTCCGCCCGTCCCCGAGGGTCCGCCCGTCCCCGAGGGTCCGCCCGTCCCCGAGGGTCCGCCCGTCCCCAAGGGTCCGCCCGTCCCCAAGGGTCCGCCCGTCCCCAAGAGGCCGCCCCGCCCCCAAGGGCCCACCCCCCAAGGGCCCACCCGTCCCCACGGGTGCGGGAGCCTCCCCCGAGGCGCCCGCGGACCCCTCCGCGACGAGCCCCGAGAACCCGGCCCCCGGCGACCGGCCCCCAACGGCCCAGGGGCCCGCATCCCCCCACGGTTCTCCCGGGGCACCCGCCCCCAAGCACCCCACCCCGGCGCGCTTTCCCCCGTTCGCGCCGGGGTGGGGTCTTGTGTTTTCCCGGACTTCAGCGGGGTCTCATCCGCCAACCCCTTTGTTCCGGTGCTGAACAATGGGTACCGTCTGCATGTCCCCGTCGCCCACCAGACGGTCGGTCGGTGGCCGGCGACCCCGGGACGGTTAGGCTCTAGTCGCAAGGCGCAGCCGCACGGCCGCCGCCCCGCACTTCCAGCGTCACATCCAAGAAGGAGATGCTCGTGCCGTCCATCGACGTCGTCGTAGCCCGGGAAATCCTGGACTCCCGAGGCAACCCCACGGTCGAGGTCGAGGTCGGCCTCGACGACGGCAGCACCGGTCGTGCCGCCGTCCCGTCCGGCGCCTCCACCGGCGCCTTCGAGGCCATCGAGCTTCGCGACGGTGACCCCAACCGCTACCTGGGCAAGGGTGTCGAGAAGGCCGTCCTCGCCGTCATCGAGCAGATCGGCCCGGAGCTGGTCGGCTACGACGCCACCGAGCAGCGCCTGATCGACCAGGCCATGTTCGACCTGGACGCCACCGACAACAAGGGCTCGCTGGGCGCCAACGCCATCCTCGGCGTCTCCCTGGCCGTCGCGCACGCCGCCTCCGAGGCGTCGGACCTGCCGCTCTTCCGCTACCTGGGCGGCCCCAACGCGCACCTGCTGCCGGTGCCGATGATGAACATCCTGAACGGCGGCTCGCACGCCGACTCGAACGTGGACATCCAGGAGTTCATGATCGCCCCGATCGGCGCGGAGTCCTTCTCCGAGGCGCTGCGCTGGGGTGCCGAGGTCTACCACACCCTCAAGAAGGTCCTGAAGAACAAGGGCCTGGCCACCGGTCTCGGCGACGAGGGCGGCTTCGCCCCGAACCTCGGCTCCAACCGCGAGGCCCTGGACCTGATCCTCGAGGCCATCAAGGAAGCCGGCTACACGCCCGGCGAGCAGATCGCCCTCGCCCTCGACGTCGCCGCCTCCGAGTTCTACAAGGACGGCACGTACCTCTTCGAGGGCAAGGAGCGCTCCGCCGCCGAGATGACGGAGTACTACGAGGAGCTGGTGGCGGCCTACCCGCTGGTCTCCCTCGAGGACCCGCTGTTCGAGGACGACTGGAGCGGCTGGAAGGTCCTCACCGACCGCCTCGGCGACAAGGTCCAGATCGTCGGCGACGACCTCTTCGTCACCAACCCCGAGCGCCTGGCCCGCGGCATCGAGGAGGGCTCCGCCAACGCCCTGCTCGTCAAGGTCAACCAGATCGGCTCGCTGACCGAGACCCTGGACGCCGTCGAGCTGGCCCAGCGCAACGGCTTCAAGTGCATGATGTCCCACCGCTCCGGCGAGACCGAGGACGTCACCATCGCCGACCTGGCCGTCGCCACCAACTGCGGCCAGATCAAGACCGGCGCCCCGGCCCGCTCCGAGCGCGTCGCCAAGTACAACCAGCTGCTGCGCATCGAGGAGATCCTCGACGACGCCGCGGTGTACGCCGGCCGCAGCGCCTTCCCGCGGTTCCGCTCCGCGAACCAGTAGCCACGGCAGGGGCTAAGTCGCTGGTCCACCCCGGACCACCTCTTGGCCAGTCGTACGTACGTCCCCGTACCCGGTCCCGTACCGTGTCCGGGGACGTACGCACGTGTGCGACCGCCCGAAGAGGGCGTGAAAGGGGAGGCGGAGAGCCGACATGGCCGCAAGGGACCGGGACCGTTTCTCCACCGCGACCAGGCTGCGGCTGCTCGGCGAGCAGACGGCGGCCCGGGTCTACCGCTCGCAGACCAAGCGGCAGGCACGCCGCTCCCGGCTGACCGGCCGCGCCGCGCTGCTCGCGCTGGTGCTGTGCTCGCTGGTGGTCGCGCTCGCCTACCCGATGCGGCAGTACGTCTCGCAGCGTGCCCAGATCTCCGACCTCCAGCGGCAGCAGGCCGACGCCCGCGAGCGCGTCGAACAGCTGCGCGACCTCAAGGCGCGCTGGCAGGACGACGCCTATGCGGAGCAGCAGATCCGCAAACGTCTGCACTACGTGATGCCCGGCGAAACCGGGTACGTGGTGGTCGACCCGGGCGCGGCCCGGCAGTCCCGCACCGATCTCAAGGCCGCCCACCGGCCCTGGTACACGAACATCTGGGACGGGGTCGACAAGTCCGACGCCTCCGACCAGTGACCGGCCCCGGCCGGTGACGCACAGAAAGCCACTCTGAAAGCAGTCATGGAAACCCCTCCGCCGCCCACCCCGCGCACCGAGCCCACCGACGCGGACGTCGAGGCGTTCAAGCAGCAGCTCGGCCGCCCGCCGCGGGGCCTGCGCGCCATCGCACACCGCTGCCCGTGCGGTCAGCCGGACGTCGTGGAGACGGCGCCGCGCCTGCCCGACGGCACCCCCTTCCCGACGCTGTACTACCTGACGTGCCCCAAGGCCGCCTCGGCCATCGGCACGCTGGAGGCCAACGGCGTCATGAAGGAGATGACCGAGCGCCTGCAGAGCGACCCGGAGCTGGCCGCCGCCTACCGGGCCGCGCACGAGGACTACATCCGGCGCCGGGACGAGATCGAGGTCCTGGCGGGCTTCCCGAGCGCGGGCGGCATGCCGGACCGGGTCAAGTGCCTGCACGTCCTGGTCGGCCACTCGCTGGCCGCGGGGCCCGGCGTCAACCCGCTCGGCGACGAGGCGATCGCGATGCTGCCGGAGTGGTGGCGCAAGGGCGCGTGCGTGACGCTCGCGCAGGAGCCCGAGGGGGCGGCGCAGTGACCCGGGTCGCCGCGATCGACTGCGGTACGAACTCCATCCGGCTGCTGGTCGCGGACGCCGACCCGGCGACCGGCGAACTGGTCGACCTGGACCGCCGGATGACGATCGTGCGGCTCGGCCAGGGCGTCGACCGCACCGGCCGGCTCGCCCCCGAGGCGCTGGAGCGCACCTTCGCCGCGTGCCGCGCGTACGCCGCGATCATCAAGGAGCACGGCGCCGAGCGGCTGCGCTTCGTCGCCACCTCCGCCTCCCGGGACGCGGAGAACCGCGACGACTTCGTGCGCGGGGTGCTGGACATCCTCGGCGTGGAGCCGGAGGTCATCACCGGCGACCAGGAGGCCGAGTTCTCCTTCATCGGCGCGACCCGGGAGCTGAGCGGCCGTACGGATCTCGCCACGCCCTATCTGGTGGTGGACATCGGCGGCGGCTCCACCGAGTTCGTCGTCGGCGACGACCGGGTGCGGGCCGCGCGCTCCGTGGACGTCGGCTGCGTGCGGATGACCGAGCGGCACCTGGTGCACGGCGGCGAGGTCTCCGATCCGCCCACCGAGGAGCAGATCGCCGCGATCCGCGCCGACATCGAGGCCGCGCTGGACCTGGCCGAGCAGGCCGTCCCGCTGCGCGAGGCGCGCACCCTGGTCGGCCTCGCCGGCTCGGTCACCACGGTCTCCGCGATCGCCCAGGACCTGCCGGAGTACGACTCCGCGCGCATCCACCACTCCCGCGTCCCGCGCGCCCGCGTCCGCGAGATCACCGAGCACCTGCTGCACTCCACCCACGCCGAACGCGCCACCATCCCCGCCATGCACCCGGGCCGGGTCGACGTCATCGGCGCGGGCGCCCTGGTGCTGCTCGCGATCATGGAGCGCACGGGCGCCGAGGAGGTCGTCGTCAGCGAGCACGACATCCTCGACGGCATCGCCTGGTCGGTGGCGTAGCTCTCTTTTGTTACCCGTCGGTAGCGTCCGGCTGAGCAGGCCGGATAACGTTTGAGCGTCTTCGAGGGGCCCCCAGGGGCCCCTCGTTCACACCCCGGCGGAAACCTTCGTGAAGTTCTTCACAAGGAAATGGGTCCGGACCCCTCCCCGAAGGGGGCCACTTGGCCCTTCCGGGGGGTCAAAACCCGTTTGAACATGTTCAGATGAGGCGCGCAAAGATGGCCGGAAGGAGGGGTTCCACGGGCCGCCCCGGAGTCTCTACGATCGCCTCGAAGACCCGGACCAGCAGCTCACACGGCCTTGACAACGGTACGAACCGCCTCGCGGTTCCTGCCCGGCGACATGATCTGCGTCACGCGAGCCGCGGAGTTTAGCACAGCCCCTCCAGAACCTTGTGAAGGGGCGCACGAGCCACCCCCCTTCAGCGGGTGGATACTCGATGCCATGAGCACCACGGAGCGTCCCAGGATCCTCGTAGTAGGCGGTGGGTACGTAGGCCTGTACGCAGCTCGGCGCATTCTCAAGAAGATGCGCTACGGCGAGGCGACCGTCACGGTCGTCGACCCCCGGTCGTACATGACCTACCAGCCCTTCCTCCCCGAAGCCGCCGCCGGCAGCATCTCCCCTCGCCACGTCGTCGTCCCGCTGCGACGCGTGCTGCCGAAGGCGGAGGTCCTCACCGGCCGGGTCACCACCATCGACCAGGACCGCAAGGTCGCCACGATCTCCCCCCTCGTGGGCGAGGCGTACGAGCTGCCGTTCGACTACCTGGTCATCGCCATGGGCGCGGTCTCCCGCACCTTCCCGATCCCCGGCCTCGCCGAGCAGGGCATCGGCATGAAGGGCATCGAGGAGTCCATCGGCCTGCGCAACCACGTCCTGGAGCAGCTGGACAAGGCTGACTCCACGACCGACGAGGAGATCCGCCGCAAGGCGCTCACCTTCGTCTTCATCGGCGGTGGCTTCGCGGGTGCGGAGACCATCGGCGAGGTCGAGGACATGGCCCGCGACGCCGCCAAGTACTACAAGAACGTCTCCCGCGAGGACATGCGGTTCGTCCTCGTGGACGCCGCGGACAAGATCCTTCCCGAGGTCGGCCCGAAGCTCGGCCAGTACGGCAAGGAGCACCTGGAGAGCCGGGGCGTGGAGATCTACCTCTCCACCTCCATGGACTCCTGCGTCGACGGCCACGTGGTCCTCAAGAACGGCCTCGAGGTCGACTCCAACACGATCGTGTGGACCGCCGGCGTCAAGCCGAACCCGGCCCTGTCCCGCTTCGGCCTGCCCCTCGGCCCGCGCGGCCACGTCGACTGCGAGCCCACGCTCCAGGTCAAGGGCACCGACTACATCTGGGCCGCGGGCGACAACGCCCAGGTCCCGGACCTCGTCGGCCGCAAGGCGGGCAACGAGAACGCCTGGTGCCCGCCGAACGCCCAGCACGCGCTGCGCCAGGCCAAGGTCCTCGGCGACAACGTGGTCTCCGGCATGCGGGGCTTCCCGCAGAAGGAGTACGAGCACGGCAACAAGGGCGCCGTCGCCGGTCTCGGCCTGCACAAGGGCGTGGCGATGATCGTCCTGGGCAAGACCAAGATCAAGCTCAAGGGCCGTCTCGCCTGGTACATGCACCGCGGCTACCACGGTATGGCCATGCCGACCTGGAACCGCAAGATCCGCATCTTCGCCGACTGGACGCTGGGCATGTTCCTCAAGCGCGAGGTCGTGTCCCTGGGCGCCATGGAGAACCCCCGCGAGGAGTTCTACGAGGCCGCCAAGCCGGCGCCGGTCGCCGCCGCGAAGACCGAGGCCAAGGCTTCCTGACCACAGGTCAGCCGCCGGCCGCAGAACGATCCGAGGGACCTCCCGCCATCCGTGGTGCGGGAGGTCCTTCGGCGTTCTTGGACGCCTCCCCGGCGCCCCGGGCCATCCAGGTGGTCAGTGCAACTGTTTTGCCCAGTCGTAACTCCTTACCGGGACTGTGCGGGACGCTCCACGGTGTTTACGTGGTATCCGGCATCCGGGATCTCGTCTTGGAGGTGTGCGTCATGGCAGACGCCGCGTCGCGGCTGAGCAGTCTTGCCGAGCAGGTACTGGGAGCCCCGCTCCCGGTACGGCTGCGGGCCTGGGACGGATCACAGGCCGGGCCCCCCGGCGCACCCACGCTCGTCGTGCGCAACCGGCGCGCTCTGCGCCGCATCCTCTTCAAACCGGGGGAGTTGGGCCTGGCCCGCGCCTGGGTCTCCGGCGATCTGGCCATCGAGGGCGACCTGTACACCACGCTGGACGCCATGTCGGCACTGATCTGGGAGCGCGACGACGACCGCACGCTCCTCCAGGCGCTGCGTGACCCGGCCGTGCGGGCGGCGGGCCGCGAGCTGCTGAAGCTCGCCGGGCCGCCCATCCCGCCCGCGCCGCCGCAGGAGGAGGCCCGCAGGCCCCGCCATCTGCACACCCGGCACAGCGACAGACGGGCCATCAGCCACCACTACGACGTCGGCAACGACTTCTACGAGCTCGTCCTCGGCCCCTCCATGGTGTACTCCTGCGCCTACTGGGAGTCCTTCGGCGAGGACGCCACCCTGGAGGACGCCCAGCGCGACAAGCTCGAACTGGTCTGCCGCAAGCTCGGCCTGAAGGCGGGTCAGCGGCTGCTGGACGTCGGCTGCGGCTGGGGCTCCATGGCCCTGCACGCGGCCCGTGAGCACGGCGTGAGCGTCGTCGGCGTCACCCTCTCCCAGGAACAGGCCGGCTACGCCCGCAAGCGCATCGCGGACGAGGGCCTGACCGACAAGGTGGAGATCAGGGTCCAGGACTACCGGGACGTCTCCGACGGCCCCTTCGACGCCATCTCCTCCATCGGCATGGCCGAGCACGTCGGCGCCGAACGCTATCTGGAGTACGCGCGGCAGCTGTACGGGCTGCTGAAGCCCGGCGGGCGGCTGCTGAACCACCAGATCGCCCGCCGCCCGCAGAGCGACGAATCGTCCTACAACGTCGACGAGTTCATCGACGCCTACGTCTTCCCGGACGGCGAACTCGCCCCCATCGGCACCACCGTCACCCAGCTGGAGGCCGCCGGGTTCGAGGTGCGCGACGTGGAGGCGCTGCGCGAGCACTACGGCCGCACCCTGCGCGCGTGGGTGGCCAACCTGGAGGCCGGCTGGGACCGCGCGGTCCGGCTGACCAGCCCCGGCCGGGCGCGCGTGTGGCTGCTGTACATGGCCGCCTCCGCGCTCGCCTTCGAGCACAACCGCATCGGCGTCAACCAGGTCCTCGCGGTCCGCACCCCGCCCTCCGGCGCCTCCGTGCTGCCGCCGCGCACCCGCACCTGGCAGGTTTGACCCGGCCGGTACGGCGAAGGGGCCCCGCTCCAGTGACGGAACGGGGCCCCTTGCGCGTCGTACGGCGTGCTGCCGTACGGCGGGTCCGCTACTCGGCCTTGATGGCCGTCAGCATGTTCAGCCTGGCCGCGCGGCGGGCCGGCCACAGGGCGGCCAGGATGCCGACCAGGCCCGCGAGCACCAGGAAGAGCACCAGCCGGCCCCAGGGCAGGACCAGTTCGTACGTGGGCATCTTGGTGCCGAGCAGCTCACCGGCCGCCCAGCCGAAGAACACGCCGAGTCCGATGCCGAGCACACCGCCGAAGAGCGAGATCACCAGGGACTCCAGGCGGACCATCCGCTTGACCGACTTGCGGTCCAGGCCGATCGCGCGGAGCATGCCGATCTCCTGGGAGCGCTCGAACACCGACATCGCCAGGGTGTTGACGACGCCGAGGACCGCGACGATCACCGCCATGCCGAGCAGGCCGTAGACCATGTTCAGCATCATGGTGAACATCTGCGCGATGCCATCGGAGATGTCCTGCTTGTCCTGGATCTTGATCGCCGGGTTGGTGCCCAGGGCGCTCGCCAGCCGGTCCTTGGTCGCGCTCGAGGCGCCGTTCGCCGTCTTGACCATGACCTGCATGTCGGTGGGCTCGGCCAGATGCGGGGTGAGCACCTTGTTGTCGACCATGATGCCGCGGATCATCTCGTTGCCGTCGTAGATCCCGGCGACCGTCAGGTTCTGCGCCTTGCCGTCCTCGAAGTGGGCGGTGAAGTGCGAGCCGGGCGTCCAGCCGTACTCCTTGGCGCGCTCCTTGTCGACCACGACGCGGTCGCCGCCGACCGTGAAGCTGCCCCGGTCGACCTTCAGGTCCGTCAGCTTGGCGATGGACGCGCCGTCGACGCCGGTCACGAACT
Organism: Streptomyces sp. SUK 48; assembly: GCF_009650765.1. Lineage (NCBI taxonomy): Bacteria > Bacillati > Actinomycetota > Actinomycetes > Kitasatosporales > Streptomycetaceae > Streptomyces > Streptomyces sp. SUK 48. Next base: position 4,920,541 of record NZ_CP045740.1, read on the forward strand.
CGGTCTTGCCGTCGATGCGGGACTCGGCGTTGCGCAGCGGGCTGCTGGCGGTCACGCCGTCGGTGGCGGCGATCTTCTTCGCCACGTCCGGGGAGAGCGAGGAGCCGTTCGCCATGGAGACCACGTAGTCGGCGCGGATCGCGGAGGCGGCCATCTTGTCGATGGACGACTGGAGGCTGCCCGCCATCACCGTCATACCGGTGATCAGGGTCAGGCCGATCATCAGCGCGGAGGCGGTGGCGGCCGTACGGCGCGGGTTGCGCACCGAGTTCTGGCGGGCCAGCTTGCCCGAGACGCCGAACGCGCGCAGCAGCGGGGCGGCGGCCGCGATCAGCGGGCGGGAGAGCAGCGGGGTCAGCACGAACACGCCGATGATCAGCAGCACGGCGCCGAGACCCATCGGGCCCTCGCCGGAGGAGGCGTCCATCGACGTGGCGGCGACGATCACCGCGGCACCGGCCGCCGTGAACAGCGCGCCGATCGTGTTGCGCAGGACCAGCGACTTGGTGGTCGCCGTGGCGTGCACGCTGTTCATCGCCGCCACCGGCGGGATCCTGGCGGCCCGGCGGCCGGGCAGCCAGGCGGCGAGCATGGTGATGAGGATGCCGACCGCGAGGGCGGCCACCACGGTTCCCGGGCTGATCACGAGCGGACCGTCGGGCATGCTCGCGCCGAAGGAGCCCACCAGGGCGCGCAGGCCCGCGCCGATGCCGATACCGGCGGCCAGTCCGGCCACCCCGGCGACCGCGCCGACCACGAACGCCTCGATCAGCACCGAGCGGGTGACCTGGCGGCGGGAGGCGCCGACCGCCCGCATCAGGGCCAGTTCCCTGGTGCGCTGGGCGACCAGCATGGTGAAGGTGTTGGCGATGATGAACGTGCCGACGAACAGGGCGATCCCGGCGAAGACCAGCAGGCTCTGCTTCATGCTGCTCATCGAGTCGGCGATCGTCCTCGCCTGGTCGTCGGCGAGTTCCTTGCCGGTGGTGGTCTTCACCAGGTGCGCGGGCAGCGCCTTGTCGAGCGCGTCCTTGAGCGCGGCCTGGGTGGTGCCCGGCTTCGCCCTGACGTCGATCTCGTCGTAGCCCTTCTTGTGGAAGAGCTTCTGCGCGGTCGGGGTGTCGAACAGGGCGAGGCTGCCGCCCGCGGTCACGTTGCCGTCGTCGGTGGTGAAGATGCCCGCGACGGTCGGGGTGAGCACGGGTCCGTCGACCGAGAGCCGCACGGTGTCGCCGACCTTGTAGCCGGCCCGCTGGGCGGTCTTGGCGTCGAGCAGCACCTCGTTCGCCCCGTGCGGAGCGTGGCCGCTGGTCAGCGGGTACCGGGCGTCCTTGGTGCCCCAGTAGTTCCCGCCGGTGGACTGCCAGTCGCCGCCGGCGAGCTTGCCGTGCTGGTCCGCGACAGCGGTGAAGCCGCTGACGACCCCGGTGGCGGAGGCGGCGCCGGGCACCGCGGCGGCCTTGTCGAGCGTGGCCCGCGGAAGGTCCGCCAGCTTGCCGACCTTGTCACCCTCGGAGTCCTGGTACTTCGGTGCGACGGCGACGTCGACGTGGTCGAAGCCCTTGGCGGAGCTGTTCTGGTAGGCGTCGGAGATGGTGTTGGTGAAGACGAGCGTCCCGGAGACGAAGGCCACGCCGAGCATGACGGCGAGCACCGTCATCAGCAGCCGGGCCTTGTGCGCGAGGACGTTGCGCAGGGCGGTGCGGAACATCAGCTGGTCCGGCCCTTCGCGTCGAACTGCTTCATGGTGTCGAGGACGGAGTCGGCGGTCGGGCCGTACAGCTCGTCCACGACCCGGCCGTCGGCCAGGAAGACCACGCGGTCCGCGTAGGCGGCGGCCACCGGGTCGTGGGTCACCATGACCACCGTCTGGCCCAGCTCGCGCACGGAGTTGCGCAGGAAGCCGAGGACCTCGGCGCCGGAGCGCGAGTCGAGGTTTCCGGTCGGCTCGTCGCCGAAGATGATCTCCGGCTTGGAGGCCAGAGCGCGGGCGACGGCGACGCGCTGCTGCTGGCCGCCGGACAGCTGGGACGGCCGGTGGCTCAGCCGCCCGGACAGCCCCACCATCGAGATGACCTGGTCCAGCCACGCCTTGTCGGGCTTGCGCCCGGCTATGTCCATCGGGAGGGTGATGTTCTCCAGCGCGGTCAGGGTCGGCAGCAGGTTGAACGCCTGGAAGATGAAGCCGATCTTGTCCCGGCGCAACTTGGTGAGCTGCTTGTCCTTCAGCGAGCCCAGCTCGGTGTCGCCGATGCGCACGGAGCCGGAGGAGAAGGTGTCGAGACCGGCCACGCAGTGCATCAGGGTGGACTTGCCGGAACCCGAGGGGCCCATGATCGCGGTGAACTCGGCCTGCCGGAAGTCGACGGAGACCCGGTCCAGGGCGACCACCCGGGTCTCACCCTGCCCGTAGATCTTCGACAGCTCCGTGGCGCGGGCGGCCACGGCGGTGGCCGTGCCTGCGGTGGGTGTGGTGGTCACGGGACGGTGCTCCTCGGGACGGTAGGTCGTGGGGACTTCTCTATCGTCCCGGTGCCCGGCGCCCGGGAAGTCAGCCGCTGTTCCGGTTCCCGGGGGCGACTCGGGACGGACCGGGCGGGTGCCGTGTCATACCTGGGGAGGACCCCGGTCCCTGAGGCCGGGGTGGGGGCCCCGCCGCCAAGAACGGGGGGAGCGCCCTTCTTTCGGCGGTGAAATTCCGTCATTTCACATACAGGTGCACATGCGTCACGTCACGCTACTGGCAAGTGCGGATGGCGAGTTCCATGGTCTGATGCACCCTCAGACGTCAATAAAATAAGACAACATCGGTCGGACGTTCCGCTGTTCGGGGGATGCGTCCCGATAGGCTCGGACCCTCGAAGCGGAGCCCATGGCCTGCCCGGATGGTGGAATGCAGACACGGCGAGCTTAAACCTCGCTGCCCCTTCGCGGGCGTGCCGGTTCAAGTCCGGCTCCGGGCACCACCTCACTCCATACGCTCGGTCAGGTAGCGGGTTCGTCATAGAAGACGATCACCCATGGCCGGGGCGTACTCCTCCGCGTAGCGTGTGGGTCGACACGGCCGGGGAAAGATCCTCCTCAGGTAGCACGATCGATCCTTTGCCAATCCATTACGCTTGGAGCCAAGGCTGCGCGAGGCAGCCATGGAGGAGTGAGATGAGGAGCAGTAACCCGGTCTTCTCGCGACGGGGCTTCAGCCGCGACAACGGCTACGCCGGCTTCAACGCCGCACCGCAGGCCGGGTACGCAGGCGGCAACCCGTACGCGCAGAACCCCTACGCGCAAGGTGGCCAGAACCCGTACGCGCAGAGCGGCCACGGACAGCCGGGCGTGCAGTACGGCGCCCCGCCGCAGGCCCCGGCCGCCACCGGCCGGATGACGATGGACGACGTCGTCGTCCGCTCGGCCCTGACGCTCGGTACGGTCGTCCTGGGCGCCGTCCTGGCCTGGGCCCTGCTGCCGGTCTCGCCCACGAGCTACGGCCTGGCCGTCGGCTCCGCGCTGATCGCGTTCGTCCTCGCGATGGTCCAGAACTTCAAGCGCACCCCGGTGCCCGCGCTGATCCTCGGATACGCGGCCTTCGAGGGCGTCTTCCTGGGCGTCATCAGCGAGATGTACAACAGCCGCTGGCAGGGTGCCCCCTTCCAGGCGGTGCTCGGCACCATGGCCGTCGCCGGCGCCACCCTCCTCGTCTACAAGGCGGGCTGGATCCGGGTCACCGCGCGCTACGCCCGCATCGGGCTCGCCATCGCGATGGCCTTCATGGCCGTCATGGTGGTCAATCTGCTGCTGGTCGTGTTCGGCGTCGCCGAGGACGGCGGCCTGCGCAGCTTCGGCCCGCTCGGCGCGGTCGTCGGCATCATCGCGATCCTGCTCGGCGCGTTCTTCCTGACGCTCGACTTCAAGCAGATCCAGGACGGCATCGCCTACGGCGCGCCGCGCGAGGAGTCCTGGCTCGCCGCGTTCGGCCTCACCGTCACCCTGGTGTGGATCTACCTGGAGATGCTGCGACTGGTGGCGATCTTCACCAACAACGACTAGCGCGCGTACGGCGCGCAGTTCAGGCAAGGGCCCCGGGCTTCCCGTCCGGGGCCCTTCGCCGTCCGGGGCGGGTGGCTCAGAGCAGCTTGCGGGCCGCCCTGCGCAGGTCGTACTCGTGCACGATGGCCTTGGCGTGGCCGTACGCCAGGTCGTACTCGTGCCTCAGCCAGCTGACCTTCTCCTCGAAGCGGAACAGGGCGGGGCCCTCTTCGACGGTGCGCAGCCAGTCGGAGACCTCACGACCGGTGCAGTGCGGGATGCGGGCGAGCATGTTGCGGTGGGTCTCCGTGGAGAAGACTTGGGACATCGGCACCTCCGGGCGCAAAGGGGATGTGGGCCGGTCCTTCACGTCACCGTGCCCGAGGGTTCGCCTCTTGGCAACAGTGCGGCGCGTTACGCTCGGCGGGTGGTTGATACGACGCCCCTGACCCAAGCAGTGGATCACTTCGCCGACCGGCTGCGTGCCGCGCCGCAGAGCAGGCTCCAGCGCAGCGCCGCCGCCGAGGCGCTGGCGCTCGCCCGGGAGTTGTCCCGGCGGGCGCAGGCGGTGGAGGAGCCGGGCACCGAGCCCCGGGAGATGCCGGAGGCGGGAATGTTCGCGGTGGCGGACCAGATCCTGGTGGCCGCGCACGACTTGGCGCTGGTGCTCAGGAGCGACGACGAGGTCGCCGAGGCGGTACGGCTCGTCGAGGAGGCGCGGGGGCGGGCGGGGGTCTGAGCGCGCCGCCCGGGTGGTGGACGGGGTCGGGCTCCGGGCGCGCCGTCCGGTGGTGAACGGGACCGGGGACCAAGGCGCCGCGCGCCCCGGCGCCGTTCCGCTCTACAGGGACGCGATGACGCGGTCCGCCAGGATGTAGATCATGTCCTCGCCGCAGGCGAAGGTGAGCGTGTAGGCGCCGGAGACGCCCGAACCGCCCAGCAGATAGGGGGCGTCGCCCGCCTCCACGGCCCGCGCGAGGCGCTCGGCCGTCTCCCGGTGACCCGGCGTCATGCACAGCGTGGTGCCGTCGGCGAAGACATAGACGTCCAGGGTGCCCAGCGGGCCGGGGCGCACATCGGACAGCGCCACATGCTCGTCGGCCAGGTGCTCCAGCGTGGTGGCCGTGCGCTCCTGGTCGCCCGCGGCCGACTGGGCCGGGACGAAGTCCGGGTGGGAGGGGTGCCGGCGGCGCGCCGCGGCCAGCTCCGGGGACTCCCCGGCGAACTCGTCGGCGTCGGCGGCGGACTCCGCCACCGGCTCCAGGCCCGCGAAGTCGGACTCCCGGGGCAGGAAGGGCTCGTGGTCGGGCAGGCCGAGCACCGAGGGCGCGTCGGAGGCGTCCCGGGCCTCCTGCGCGGCCCAGAAGGCACGCGCCTCGGCGAGTTCCCGCTCCCGCTCCTCGGCGAGCGCCTCGGCCACGGCCGCGCGTATCCGCTCGGTGTCGGCGTGGCTGCGGGCGTGCGGCAGCAGGGCGTGCGTCGCCGCGGACCGGTTCTCCGCGAGCTGTGCCTGAAGCTCCGTGAGCTGACGGCGCAGCTTCAGCACGGTGCGCAGGACGGCGACGCCCACGGCGCCCGTGGCGGCCGTGGTGAGCAGCAGGGCGATCGGCATGGCGCTCACTGACGTACTCCCAGGTTCAAAAGTCGACCCCCGACTTCCTACATCAGCTTGAAGGGCGGACTACCCAGCTGTCAGTGCGTAACGTCACGAAACGGACAGCTCTTTGGCCTCGCGGTCATCTCCGGCGGGGTGCCGTCCGGTGCTGACCTGCGCCGATGCCCGGGGCGGGGGAGATAGGTCACATCCTGGGGGAGATTGGATCACAGAAAGGCCCAGAACCCGGTGGTTTCGCGGGTTCTGGGCCGATCCCTGACGTAAGGTGCCCGATTCGCTACGGACGGTGGGTCAGGTGGTGCGGGCGAGCCGGGTCACCGGTGCGCGCGAGGAGCGTCAGCTGAGGCGCTCGATGACCATCGCCATGCCCTGGCCGCCGCCGACGCACATCGTCTCCAGGCCGAACTGCTTGTCGTGCCACTGGAGGGAGTTGATCAGCGTGCCGGTGATCCGGGCGCCGGTCATGCCGAAGGGGTGGCCGACGGCGATCGCGCCGCCGTTGACGTTCACCTTGTCGAGGTCGAAGCCCAGCTCGCGGTAGGAGGGGATCACCTGGGCGGCGAACGCCTCGTTGATCTCGACGAGGTCGATGTCGTCCGAGGTCAGACCGGCCCGGCGCAGCGCCTGCCGGCTGGCCTCGACCGGGCCGAGGCCCATGATCTCGGGGGAGAGGGCGGAGACGCCGGTGGACACGATGCGGGCGAGCGGGGTCAGGCCCAGCTCGCGGGCCTTGGTGTCGCTCATGATCACGAGGGCGGCGGCGCCGTCGTTGAGCGGGCAGCAGTTGCCGGCGGTGACCAGGCCGTCGGGGCGGAAGACCGGCTTCAGGCCGGAGACGCCCTCCAGGGTGACGCCGGCGCGCGGGCCGTCGTCCTTGCCGACCACGGTGCCGTCGGGCAGCGTGACCGGGGTGATCTCGCGCTCCCAGAAGCCCGCCGCGATGGCCTGCTCGGCGAGGTTCTGCGAGCGGACGCCGAACTCGTCCATCTCCTGGCGGGTGATGCCCTTCCAGCGGGCCAGGTTCTCGGCGGTCTGGCCCATCGCGATGTACGCGTCCGGGACCAGCCCGTCCTCGCGCGGGTCGTGCCAGCTGGTGCCCTCCTGCTGCGCGACGGCCTCGGTCCGGGCCTCGGCCTCGGCGAAGAACGGGTTGCGGGTGTCCGGGAAGCTGTCGGAGCTGCCCTTCGCGAAGCGCGAGACGGTCTCGACACCGGCCGAGATGAAGACGTCGCCCTCGCCGGCCTTGATGGCGTGCAGGGCCATCCGGGAGGTCTGGAGCGAGGAGGAGCAGTAGCGGGTGATGGTGCAGCCGGGCAGGTGGTCCATGCCCATCTGCACGGCGACGATCCGGCCGAGGTTGTTGCCCTGCTCGCCGCCGGGCAGACCGCAGCCGAGCATCAGGTCGTCGATGTCCGTCGGGTCCAGCCCGGGCACCTTGGCGAGCGCGGCCTGGATGATCGTGGCGGCGAGGTCGTCGGCGCGCAGATCCTTGAGCGACCCCTTGCCGGCGCGGCCGATGGGGGAGCGGGCGGTCGAGACGATCACGGCTTCGGGCATCGGGGCTCCAGATGAACGGGATTTGTTGCAGGGCCGGTCTGGAAGTTACCCGGCCGTAGTTGACAGGTCATCGGTGTCGGGGTGTGACACTGACCGCAGTTTCTAAGCGCTTGCTTTGGCTGCCGGGCGCCTCCGGCGGGCGGGGCGGGGTGCCGGTCGGTGGGCCGCCCGGACGCCATCGGCCGTCCGGGCGGGCGCCGGACCTGCGCCGGGCGGGGTCCGGAGGCGCGTCGGGCGGGTGAGGCCAGGATACGGCGCACTCGCCCGCCCGGCGCCTGCCCTCAGGAGGACGGTGCCGCCGTCTCCGGCTCCGGGACCCGGCGGCGATGGCGCCGCTTGAGCAGCGCCCAGGGGCCGCGCGGCCCCGTCGGCATCGCCGCCGTGACCTCCGTACCGGCCTCCGCCGCCGCCTCGGCCGCCGCCCGCGCCACCGGCAGGAAGCCCTCGCGCCGGGTGAGGTCCGGACGGTCCTCCTCGGCCGGCCACAGCTCCAGCGCCGCGCACACCGTGGGCAGCACGGCCATCGCCGCCGTCGCGTACCCCTCGGCCGAGGGGTGGTAGTTGTCCGGGCCGAACAGCTCCCGGGGATTGGCCGCGAACTCCGGGCCCAGCAGATCGCCCAGCGAGACCGTGCGCCCGCCCTGCTCCACCACCCCGATCGTCTGCGCCGCCGCCAGCTGCCGCGACGCCCGCCGCGCCAGCCAGCGCAGCGGCTGCTGCACCGGCTCGATGGTGCCGAGATCCGGGCAGGTGCCGACCACCACCTCCGCGCCGGCCGTGCGCAGCCGCCGTACCGCCGCCGACAGATGCCGTACCGAACGCGTCGGCGGCATCCGGTGCGTCACGTCGTTCGCACCGATCATGATCACGCAGATGTCCGGGGCGGGCAGCCCGGCCGACAGCACCAGCGCGACCTGGCGGTCCAGATCGTCGGACTGCGCCCCGGTCAGCGCCACGTTCCGCAGCTGGACCGGGCGCTCCGCGACCGCCGCGAGCCCGGAGGCCAGCAGCGCGCCCGGGGTCTGCCCCGACCGGTGCACCCCCTGCCCCGCCGCCGTGGAGTCGCCGAGCATCACCAGGCGCAGGGGCGGCTCACCGGGCACGTCGTACACCCGGCCGTACGTCCCCTCCGCGCCCGGCACCCGCTCGCCGGTGCCGTTGCCCACCTGGCGCCGGGCCAGCCGCATCTCCGCGAGCAGCAGTCCGACCGCGGCCGCTCCGACCAGCCCGGCCCCGCCCCCGCCGTACGCCGCCCCGGCCGCGATCCGCCGGGCCACCCGTGCCCTCGACATGTTCGTCATGCGTCGCCGCCACCTCCTCGTAGCCGTACACCCACTCCTTGCCCCGTACAGGGCGTGCGCCAATCTCGACGGGGAGTGAACGACCGCCTGGGCCGTGCCGGGGGCCGTAGGCTGACGGCACCACTACGACCACTTTTTTTGCAGCGACCGGAGACAACGGTGCGATTCCACGACTCGATGATCAGCCTCGTCGGCGACACCCCGCTGGTGAAGCTCAACAACGTGACCAAGGGCATCCAGGCGACCGTCCTGGCCAAGGTGGAGTACTTCAACCCGGGCGGTTCCGTGAAGGACCGCATCGCCCTGCGCATGATCGAGGCCGCCGAGGAGAGCGGGGAGCTGAAGCCCGGCGGCACCATCGTGGAGCCCACCAGCGGCAACACCGGCGTGGGTCTGGCCATCGTGGCCCAGCAGAAGGGCTACAAGTGCATCTTCGTCTGCCCTGACAAGGTCAGCACCGACAAGATCAACGTGCTGCGTGCCTACGGCGCCGAGGTCGTCGTCTGCCCGACCGCCGTGGACCCGGAGCACCCGGACTCGTACTACAACGTCTCCGACCGCCTGGTGCGCGAGACCCCCGGTGCCTGGAAGCCCGACCAGTACTCCAACCCGAACAACCCGCTGTCGCACTATCACTCCACCGGTCCGGAGCTGTGGGACCAGACGGAGGGGAAGATCACCCACTTCGTGGCGGGCGTCGGCACCGGCGGCACCATCTCCGGCACCGGCCGCTACCTGAAGGACGCCAGCGACGGCACGGTCCAGGTCATCGGCGCCGACCCGGAGGGCTCCGTCTACTCCGGCGGCTCGGGGCGCCCGTACCTGATCGAGGGCGTCGGCGAGGACTTCTGGCCGACCGCCTACGACCGCACCGTCGCCGACGAGATCGTGGCCGTGTCCGACAAGGACGCCTTCCAGATGACCCGCCGCCTCGCCAAGGAGGAGGGCCTGCTGGTGGGCGGCTCCTGCGGCATGGCCGTGGTCGCCGCGCTGCGCGTCGCCGAGCGGCTCGGCCCGGACGACGTCGTCGTGGTCCTGCTCCCGGACAGCGGCCGCGGCTACCTCTCGAAGATCTTCAACGACGAGTGGATGGCCGACTACGGCTTCCTGGAGGACGAGGGCCCGAGCGCCCGCGTCGCCGACGTCCTGAACGACAAGTCCGGCGCCACCATCCCCTCCCTCGTGCACATGCACCCGGAGGAGACCGTCGGCCAGGCCATCGAGGTGCTGCGCGAGTACGGCGTCTCGCAGATGCCCGTCGTCAAGCCGGGCGCGGGTCACCCGGACGTGATGGCCGCGGAGGTCGTCGGCTCGGTCGTGGAGCGTGAGCTGCTCGACGCGCTGTTCTCCCAGCGGGCGTCCCTGTCGGACCCGCTGGAGAAGCACATGTCCGCGCCGCTGCCGCAGGTCGGCTCGGGTGAGCCGGTCGGCGACCTGATGCAGGTGCTCGGTACGGCGGACGCGGCGATCGTCCTGGTCGAGGGCAAGCCCAAGGGCGTCGTCAGCCGCCAGGACCTGCTGTCCTTCCTGGCCAAGGGCGGCAGCAAGTAGTCCCGACGACACGGGCCCCTTCCCGGGTGGGAGGGGGCCCGTTCTGGTGCCTGGCTGCGTTCAGACGCTCTGGTGAGAGGCGAACTGGACGAACGTGGACCAGGAGTTGGTGCGGAAGGTGAGGGTGCCGGCGTCGTGGTCCTTGGTGTCGCGGACGGGGATGGTGCCGGGGATGTTGGTGGCGACCTCGACGCAGTCGCCGCCGTTGCTGCTGTAGGAGGAGGTGAACCAGCGGGGGGAGTCCGTCACGGGGTGTCCTTCTGGGAGGCGAACTGGATGAACGCAGACCAGGAGTTGGTGCGGAAGGTGAGGGTGCCCGCGTCGTGGTCCTTGGTGTCGCGGACGGGGATGGTGCCGGGGACGTTGGTGGCGACCTCGACGCAGGCGCCGCCGTTGCTGCTGTAGGAGGAGGTGAACCAGCGGGGGGAGTCGGTCGTCACGGGGTGCCCTTTCGTACCTCATGGATCATGGCCACCGATGCCGCCTGGGGCAGAGCTTCGGCCTGCAACTGATGGTAGGCCGTCAACAGAGGCAGCACGGCTGCCGTTTCGCGCTCCACGTGCCCCCGCAGCTGTGACTCCGCGTACGCGACCACTGACAGGTCCGGCATCGTCAACAGGTACATCGGCAGGTCGAACGATCGCCGTGCTCCTATCCCGAAAGGAGACACGTGGATGACCCAGTTCGGGAGGGAGGCGACTTCGGCGAGCCGCTGGAGCTGGTGATCCATGACCTCCGTGCCGCCGACCGTGTGGTGGAGGCAGCTCTCGTCCATCACCACCAGCACTATGGGCGACCGGGGGCGTACCAGCGCTGCCTGCCGATTCGCCAGGAACGCGACGCGCTCATCGGCTTGTTCGGGCGTGATGACCCCGCGCCGCACATCGCCCTCAGCCACCGCCCGGGCGTACTCCGGTGTCTGTAGCAGTCCAGGGATCAGCCCGATCTGAAACAGCCGGATCTCTGCTGCCTGCCCCTCGTACTTGACGTACTCGGGGAACCCCTCCAGCAGCACACTGTGCCGTAACTCGCGCCACTCCCGCTCCAACGTGTCGGTCGAGCTGGCGAGGCCGAACACCTGGTCAAGCTTCCTCGAAAACCGCAGGGTTGGCGGTTTGCGTGCAGTTTCAACAGCCGACACGTGCTGGCTGGAATACCCCAGTTTCTCCGCCAGCTCCTCCTGAGTCCACTTCTGCTCTTCGCGCAGCCTGCGCATACGCGCGCCGAATGCTGCTGCGGGGCTGGCCTCCGGGTCCAACTCCCTGCGATTGACCATGTCGAAGCAACCCCTCCTTCCGATCTGGCCCATTGAAGGATCTCTGAGTCTAGGCAACTCTGAAGGCGCACGGTAGCGACTCCGCTACACAGAGGAGTGGTTGAGAAAGGCTGGGCGATGCACCCCCACACCAGCATGGCCATCGAGGTCGCGGAGATCACCAACTCGCTCGCGGCGGTCTTGAACGAGGCCGCCATCAAACTCCCCCAGTTCCACACCAGGTTGGCCCCGAACGAATGCCGGGACTTCGTCATCCGCCTGGGCGACTGCAACCTCCGGCAGGGACGCGCCCTGCTCGATCTGCTGCTCGACGGGTTGATCCTGCGGCAGCAGCGCCCTTCCGGGTTACCGGCGAGCGCCACGGCGGTCACCGTGACGTGCGGGCTGCGGCCGGACGACATGCTCGCCAGGCTGAAGTGCGCCTTCAGCGAGGCCGGTTGGCTGGTCGACGTGGATGTCATCCAGACGGCCTGGGGCCCGCGCCTCACGTTCCGCAACGGCCTGGGACTGGACCATGTGGACGAGCTGATTCTGACGGTCGAGGCCGGCGTCAGGGCCAGGGTGATCAAGGTTTGACGATGACCCTCGCCGTGTACCGGGTGGACCGCCAGGGGAACCGGCACGTGGTGCGGAAAGAGCACGAGGTGACCCCCCTCAAGTGGCCCGAATTCTCCAGCGCCTGGCCGCCGTGCCGATGCCCGAGGCACCGCGACGGCGACCGCCCGTGAGGGCCCGGCCGCTGACGCGAGGCTTCTGCCTCCTGTGCCGCCACACCAAGTACGTCCTCTGGATCGGTCCGGTCGAGCACGACGGACAGCGCGCGCCGGCCTACGCCTGCGAGGACTGCTGCGCGTTCGTACGGACCTACATCCACCAGTGCAACCAGCGGTGGGACCGGCGTCCCGCCACCTGACCGCCCTTCACCGCAACCGCGCCCGGGAGGCCACGATGTTCCGATGCAAGGCCACGACCGGCTTGGACGACGCCGTCCTCGCCCTCGCGAAGCAGCTTCCGTCCCCGCGTACGGACATCGACTGGGCGCCGTCCCCGCCGCTCCGGTGCCTGCTCGAGGACGTGCCGCACGATGACCACGCGGCGTTCCTCCGCACCGGCGTGCGCCGGGCCCCGGATTCCGACGTCTTCGTGCGCTGGCGGGACGGGGCGTCCGAGCAGTGGCTGGAGGACATCGAGTGCTGCATGACCAGGCCGACCCCCCTGGCCCCGGGCTGCACCGTCTTCAAGGGCCACCCCGGACGCTGCGACTGGCAGTACGTCGACCCCGAGGACGCGGCCATCCAGGAAGCCGCCGCCCGACTCACCCTGTGACCCGGCATCCCACTCCTGCCGCACCACTGGCTTCCGTGCCTGGAGCGGGCCCCAGATCCCCGCCCCCGGGCGTTGTCCGAGGCCCATTCCGCTCAGCACCGCCAGGAAACGGAGACACAGCACAGATGCCACAGACACCCGCCCCGTGGGGCACACGGCGAATGGCGCCGTTCGCGGCCACCACCACGGTTCCGCGGTACACACCCGTGATCGACCCCGAAACGCAGATCGCCGTCATCGTGGACGAACACGGCCGGACGGTCGAGTTGGGCAAGCACGGCACCAGCACGAACGGCCTGACGCCCACCACGACCACCCCCGGTGACGGCTCCGGACCGGGCGGCGCGACCGACGCGGACAGCACCGAGTCGTACGACCAGGACGAGAGTTCCGACTGATGAGTGACAGCAGGTCGGTACTGGTGCTGACCAACCCCTACGACGTGACAACGGACGTGGTGTTGCGGCTTCTCGCCGAGCGCCGGATTCCCGTGGTCCGTCTCGACCCCGGCACCGACCTGCACTCGGATGCCTCGCTGACCGCCACGTACCGTACCGGCGTCCAGCGGGGCATCCTGCGCACGGCGAGCCGGGAACTCGACCTCGGCCGGGTCCGGTCCGTCTGGGTGCGCAGGCCGTCGCCCTACCAGGGGCCGCAGGGGCTGAGCGACCAGGACCGCCGGTTCGCCGGGGAACAAGCGCTGTGGGGCGTGGGGGGCATCCTCGCCGCGTCGCTCCCGGACGCGCACTACGTCAATCACCCTTGGAACAACCGGGCCGCGGAGTTCAAGCCCGCGCAGTTGTCGACAGCGCAACGCTGTGGGTTCCTGGTACCCAGCACGTTGATCACCAATGATCCGCACGAGGCACGGACGTTCGCCGCCCATCAGCCCGGCGGCGTGGTCTACAAGCCGGTGTGGAACACGCCCTACCGCGTGGACGACCGGCCACACAGTGTGTGGGTCCGGGAGGTACGCGGAGCCGAGATCACCGACGCCGTGTCCGTCTGCCCGCACCTGTTCCAGGCCAGGGTCGACAAGGCGTTCGACGCGCGGGTGACCGTCATAGGCGGCCGACTGTTCGGAGTTCGGATCGACAGCCCCGACCTCGACTGGCGCTACCGGCAGGACCTGATGACGTGTACCCCGGTCGACGTACCGGAACCGGTCGCCCGTGCGACAGCCGCGTACCTCGCCGAACTCCGTTTGGTCTACGGCGCGTTCGACTTCGTCGTATCCACCGCCGGTGACTGGTACTTCCTTGAGTGCAACCCGAACGGTCAGTGGGCCTGGCAGCCGGCGGAGACCACCGAGGCGATCGCCCAGGCCATCGCGGACCAGCTGGAGAAAGGCCCCGACACGTGAGCACAGCGACTCAGCTCCGCTCCGCCCTGGTGGACAGTCTCATCGAGGACGCTCCCCTCATGGAACCCGAGTGGCGCAGCGCCGCCGGGGCGGTTCCCCGTGAGCTGTTCACGGGGTCCTACTTCAGGCCGGTCGCGGGCACCGTCCCGACCAGCTACCGCCCCGTGAGGGAGGGCGATCCCGGATGGCTGGAGGGGGTGTACTCCGACGAGACGCTGATCACTCAGCTGGACGGTCGGATCAGGCCCGCCGACGTGACCGAGGAAGCCGTGACGGGTTCCCCGTCATCGTCGTCCACCCTGCCGTCGCTGGTGTTGCGCATGTGGCAGCGGCTCGGCGTCGAGACCGGACACCGCGTGCTGGAGATCGGTACGGGAACCGGGTACTCGACCGCTCTCGGGGCACACCGCCTCGGGGACGCCTCCCTCACCAGCGTCGAGTACGACCCGGTGGTGGGCGGGGCAGCCTCCGCGGCGCTCAAGGCAGCCGGCTTCGCACCCCGACTGATCATCGGCGACGGGCTGCGTGGCGACCCGGACGGAGGCCCCTACGACCGGCTCATCGCCACGTGTTCGGTCCGGTACGTCCCGCTGCCGTGGCTGCACCAGGTGAAGCCCGGCGGAAAGATCCTGGTCACGCTGTCCGGCTGGAGTTACGCCAACGCCCTCACGCTGCTGGACGTGGCCGGCCCCGGTCAGGCCACGGGCCGGTTCCTGCCCGGTTACACGAGCTTCATGATCGCCCGGCCGCACGACCGGCCGCCCCGCCCGTCGCTGGTCCTTCTGCCGGGGGAGGAGCGCCCGAGCCGGATCGACCCCGCGAAGCTCGACGACTGGACCGGCAGTTGGGTCGCACAGCTCGCGGCACCCTCGGCCGAACGCATGGGGGCGGGAGCGGAACAGATCCTCTGGGACGTGTCCACCGGTTCACAGGCCCGGACGGCACCTGGTGCCGACGGCGGTTGGACCGTCGTACAGCGTGGGCCCGTCCGGCTGTGGGACCGGGTCGAGCAGGCCGTGCAGCGCTGGCAGGCCGCCGGTGAACCTCATCAGGCGGGCTTCGGAATCACCGTCTCGGCCGCCGGTCAGCGGGTGTGGCTCGGCACGGAGGACGGCCCCGGCTGGGACCTGCCGATCTGACGGACGGAGACGAGGACGACATCCGGCCGGGAACCGTCGATGGCCCGCCGCGCCCGCAGCACCGAGCGGCACCCGGGCCATGTCCCGCACGTTGGCCGGCGACGCCAGCTTGATCGGGTTCTTCGAGCGGCGGATCTTGCCGGTCGCCACCGTGGTGAACGCGATGCCCTCGGCCGGGGCGACGCGCGCCCGCAGTGTGCGCACCGCGGTCAGCGCGGGATACGTGTGTCCACCGGTCCCGCCGCCCGTGACGACGAGACGGAAAGGGGCGCTGTGCATCGGGCCGCTCCTCGGCGAAACGGAGATCGGGCGAGCTGCCACGGGTAGCGGGTGAGCCGCCCCGCCCACTCCGCCTCCCGCGCATCCACGCCAGAACCGCCGCCTCCTCGCCCACCGGCCCGTGACCGCGGCGAACCCCTCGTGACCAGGGGCGTTCGAATCGTCGGGGAAGTGGTACGAAGGCGTCACGTGGACGCAGCACTCGCTTAACACGCGTCCGGCAGATTAGGGGTTGTCGGCGTCACGGACCTCCGGAGCGGCTCCCGGACCTCCATGGACGCCAAGGACGCGCGGCCCGGCCCTGACCCGGCCCGCGTCCCCCGCGGGGACCGCCGTCGTCCCGCCCCCCGGTAACGGGGGTGCGGCGGTCCCCGCGCAAATCCGTCAGCCGTCCGCGCCGGACCGGCGGCGCCCCGACAGCAGCTCGGGGTGCTGGCGTATCGCCTGCGCCGCGTTGACCCCGACGATGCCGATCCAGGTGGCCACCATTCCGGCGAAGCCCGCGAGGGCGCCGGCGATCGCGGACAGCGGGATGGCGAGAACCAGGGTGAGCAGGGCGAAGCCGTACCTCTCGCCCCAGGAGTCCACCGGGTTGCGGCGCCCGGCGGTGCCGCGCGCGGTCGCCATCTGCTGCTCGGCCACCTGCCGCCGCACCCGCCGGTCCACCGCGCCGTCGAGCCGCTGCTCGACCTTCTCCAGGAAGGATTCGACCAGGGCGGAGTCGTACTCCTCCCCGAGGTCCCGGCGGGCCTGGATGGTTGCGTCGAGGTCCTTCCGCAGCTCGGCGTCGGCCTTGAGTCCGACGTCCTGCGGGTCACGTGCGCTCATGCCCTCACCCTAGAAAGCGCCACGCCCCGCCCGCACTGGGGAAAGCCCCCCAATCGAAGTGGTGCGAACCCCTCGGAGCGGCCTCCTCGGGGCAGCCCCCTCAGGGCAGCAGCGACACCAGCCCCGTCCCGGCGTCCGCCAGCGCCGCCACCACCCGGGCCGCCCCGAACGCGGGGTCGGCCCGGATCGCGTCCCGCACCCAGGTGGTCTGGGCCCGCAGGGTGTGCTCCGCCCAGTCGC
Organism: Streptomyces sp. SUK 48; assembly: GCF_009650765.1. Classification (NCBI taxonomy): domain Bacteria; kingdom Bacillati; phylum Actinomycetota; class Actinomycetes; order Kitasatosporales; family Streptomycetaceae; genus Streptomyces; species Streptomyces sp. SUK 48. Next base: position 4,937,039 of record NZ_CP045740.1, read on the forward strand.
CGGGCCGGTTCCGGGTGCGGCGGGCGGCGGGGGCGATCTCCTCCACCAGCAGCTCCAGATGGCCCGGCACCGGCGCCCCGGTGCGCAGCCGCTCCAGTGTGGCGGCCACCGCGGCGCACCGCTCGTGTCCGAGGACCAGCACGAGCGGCGCGCCGAGCTCCTGCACGCCGTACTGCACGGACCCGAGCACGGCCTCGTCCAGGACCAGCCCGGCGGTACGCACGCACAGCAGCTCTCCGAGCGGCTGGTCGAGGACCAGCTCCGGCGGTACGGGCGCGTCCACGCAGCCGATGACCACCGCGCACGGCCGCCGCCCGGTGGGACGGACGTACGGCTGCCGGGGGAGGCCACCGGTGCTGCGGGCGTTGCCGGCCAGGAGTTCGTCCAGGACGGCGGCCGCGGTGGGCCGTGGCTCGTCCGTGCCGGACGGGGGGACGAGAGACGGGAAGGGCGGACGGGGGGCGGGCGCGGTCGGCGTCCGTAAGGCCCGGTGGGGGGTGGCCATGACGCTTCCTCGGTGTTCGTGCCAGTAGTGTTCACCGTAGGCACGCGAGCCATCACTCTGGGTGGCGATTTAACGACACTTGGTCGTTTCCGCGCCGGATCATCGCCGCCCCGATACCGCCTCTTGGCCGACGTCCGGAAGTTCCTGAGGCGGCGTCCGGCTCCTTGAGAGACTGCGCGCCATGACGAGCGAACTTCTGGCGGGCAAGGTGGTCCTCATCACCGGAGCGAGCAGCGGCATCGGTGCCGCCGCCGCGAAGGTGTTCAGCGGGGAGGGCGCGGTGGTGGTGCTGACCGGTCGAAGAGAGGACCGGCTGGCGGCACTCGTGGGCGCATTACGGGACGGGAAGGCCGAGGCGTCCTACGTGGTGGGCGATGTGTCGGTGGCCGCCGACGCGGGCCGCGCGGTGGAGTACGCCGTCACCCGGTACGGGCGCCTGGACGGGGCGTTCAACAACGCGGGCATCGGCGGGGACCGTACACCGCTGCATCTGATGCCCGACGAGGTGTACGACACGATCATGGACGTCAACGTGCGGGGCGTCTGGAACTGCCTGCGGCACGAGATAGCCGCGATGCTGCCGCGCGGCGGCGGCGCGATCGTCAACAACAGCAGTGTGGCCGGCCTGCTGGCCATCCCCGCCGCCGCGCCGTACATCGCCTCCAAGCACGCGGTCGTCGGACTGACCAGGGCGGCCGCGGACGAGTACGCGGCGCAGGGCATCAGGGTGAACGCGGTCGCCCCGGGCACCACGCGCAGCGAGATCACCGTCGACTGGTTCGCGCGCAACCCCGGCCTGGAGCAGATGGTCAACTCCCTGACCCCGCAGGGCCGTACCGCGGCGCCGGAGGAGATCGCGGAGGCCGCCGCCTGGCTGCTCAGCGACCGCTGCCCCTTCCTGACGGGCACGGTCCTGCCGGTGGACGGAGGGTTCGCCAATCACTGACCCGCCGGTCTCTGACCCGTCCATCACTGACCCGGGCGGCGCCGACGTCCCCCCGGGGCGGTCGCGGACGGCGGGACGCGCCGCCCGCGACCGCCCCGGCCCGCGGCTATGGCCGCAGCCCCCGCAACTGCGCCTGGAAGGCCAGCTCTCCGCCCTGGTGTCCGGTGACGGCGACGGCGAACCAGTCGGGCATCAGGCTGGGCAGCCACGCGGCCTCGATCCAGCACGGCTCGTCGAACTCCACATAGCGCTGGTAGCCGATGGCGATGTCCGTGAGTTCGGGGGGCGCCTGGCCCGCGACGGCGTGCGCCGCCTGGTACGCCGCCTCCAGCAGGACGAGACCGGGGACGTGGTCCACGGGGTGGTCGAAGAGCAGCGTGTTGGACACGTCGGTGCGCAACCGCCACCGGTGACCGGCCGTTCCGGGCGCCAGGAGCACGTCCCTGTCGTCGGTCCTGCCGGTCAGCCGGCGGCTGACCGGCTCCGGCAGGGGCCACTCGCCCCAGCCGGCGCTGGAGTGCGGGCCGCGCACCCGGCGGTAGACCGCGGGGGCCACCCAGCTGAACTTCGTGTTCGCCAGGCACACGGTGACGCCGTCCCGCCGGATGCGGAACTCCATGCCCAGGCTGTGCCTCGCGGACCGGGTGACCGCGATGTCGACCTCGAAGTCCGAGACCTCGGGGGCCCGGAACCCGGGCCGTACCGTGATGTCGAGGTTGCTCAGCAGGGTCTGATACCCCGTGGGCACCCCGTACTCGGCGTGCGCGACGAGCAGTCCGCTCTGCCGGATGGTCTGCGTCAGGAGCCGGGGGTCGTACGCGCCGGGGCCGCGGTGCCCGGGCCAGCGGGCGGTGACGGTGAAGCTGTCCGGCCCCTCCTGGCGCCACTGTCCGACGAGGATCGCCGGGGCGTGTCTGAGGTGTATGTACTCGCCCAGCTCCGGTCTGGGTCCGGTGCCGCGGGGCGCGGGACGTCTGACATCGACGGCACCCGTCATGGGTTCCCGCTTGTTGCACAGCGTCCTCAGGCGTGACATGGAGTTCGCTCGCGTGAGCGGCGCTGATAAAGTAACGGGCATTCGGTTACTCATGGATGGCCCTTCAGTGAGTGACAGACGACAGATCTACGGACTGCTGGAAGGTGCCGGCTAGTGAGGCAGGATCGCGCGATTCGCACTCGTAAACTCATCTTGGAGAACATGGCGAGCTTGTTCAATGAGGTCGGGTACGACGCCGCGACCATCGCCGCGCTGGTCGAACGGACCGGACTGACCCGAGGGGCCCTGTACTTCCACTTCGCCTCCAAGGAGGACATGGCCCGTGCCGTGCTGGACGAGGCCGTGACCACCGAAGGGCTCAGCCCGCAGTCGTTCAAACTGCAGGAATGGGTGGATCTGGGACTGCTGCTGGCCCACCGGTTGCCCAGGGAGCCGGTTCTGCACGCGGCCATCCGGCTGGCCGTCGACCCCAAGGCGCGACGGCTGTTCGGGACGCGGTGGCCGGACTGGGTGGCACTCGGGCGGGAACTGCTCACCGAGGCCAAGGAGAGTGGTGAGCTGCTGGCTCACGCCGACCCCGCCGCCGTATCGCGGGTGTTCGTCGGCGCGTGGACCGGTGTGCAGCTCGTGACGGAGGTCCTGGAGGAGAAGCTGAGCCTCTCCGAGGAGATAGCCGGCCTGTACCAGCTGCTGCTGCCCAGCATCGTCACCCCGGCGGTGCTGGCCAAGCTCGACCTGTCGCCCTACCGGGCGGAGCGGCTCCTGCGGGAGAGCGGCGAACAGGAGGCTGCCGACCACGCGTGAGACGTGGCCGGACCAGATCGGCGGCTCCGGGTCCCCACCCGGGGCCGCGTTGTGTTCAAACCTCGATCAATTTGCATTCGTGTACCCCCGTGCCGTGTGTGACGGATGAGTCGAACGCCAGCCATCACCCAGCTGCGGACAGGGGCGTGACGAAGCAGCCCCATCCGCCCGGACCCCCCGGGTGGGTGCTTTCGAGTGAGTGTACGTGTTAGACGTCCTGTTTTCGAGCATCCGATATAGCGCAAATTTCGGATCTGTTACTCCTCTCGGCGTACTGTGACAGGAAAATGTGCCCACTCTGCCCCCATTTACCCCTCCTCGCTCCGCATGTGCGGCTGTACAAAAAACAGGACGTGTGTTCTTTTATCCAAGGGAAGACTGGCGCGTAGGACGCGTACGAGGGGGAGCGATGGCAGTGCACGCTGCGCAACCGGACACGACTCGCGTGCTGGTGGTCGGCGACGACGTCGGCGGGGCCGAGGCGAGGGTGCGCGGACTGCGCCGGCAGGGGTTCCAGGCGCGGAGCGTCGACACCGGCGCGGCGGCGCTGAGCGCCCATCAGCAGGCGGACCTGGTCCTGCTCGACCTCGATCTTCCCGACATCGACGGGCTGGAGGTCTGCCGGTCGATACGCGAGGCCGGCGACAAGCCCATCATCTCCGTCACCGCCCGCGACACCGAGCTCGACCGGGTCCTCGCCCTCCAGGCCGGGGCGGACGACTGCGTGGTCACCTCGTGCGGGGAGCGCGAGATGCTGGCGCGCATCGAGGCCGTACTGCGCCGGGCCCGCCCCCGGTCGGAGCGGTCCCGGCCGCTCTCCCTCGGCCCGCTGTGCATCGACAGCAGAACGCGCGAGGTCCGGCTGGACGGCCGGCCGCTGAATGTCACCGCCAAGGAGTTCGAATTACTGCGCACTCTGGCCGCGACGCCCGAAAGCGTCATTTCCCGGAAGGAACTGATGGCGCGGGTCTGGGAAACCACCTGGGCGGATTCCAGTCGCACCATCGACACCCATGTGCGCAGCCTCCGGGCGAAACTCGGCGCCCCTTCCTGGATCATCACGGTCCGCGGGGTCGGATATCGCATGGGGCACGGCTGACGGATATCGCACGGGGCGCGGCCGGTGAATACCGCACGGGGCGCGGCTGACGAATGCCGACGGGGGGGCGCGGCTGACGAATACCGCGGGAGCGTCACCGCGGGCCCGCGCCCCGGAAAGGGACGCGGGCCCGCGGCGGCGTGAGCCGAATTCCGCTACGGCTTCTCAGGCGCCGTTCCCTCGGGCCGCGGAGGTCCGTCGAGGCCCGCCGGGTCCTGGCCGAGACCGGCCGGTGCCACCCAGTCGAAGGCGCTGTAGACCGCGGGGCCCAGGCCGATGCCCTCGGCGACCTGCTCGCGCAGCCGGTTGGAGGTGAAGCCGCCGATGACGTTCATCTGGGCGTCCCGGTACAGGCGTTCCACCTCGTGCCCCTGGGTCACCCCGCTCGCCCCGTGGATCTGCACGGCCCGCGCGGCGACCTCGACGCCCATCTCGGTGGCGTAGATCTTGAGCATGGCGATCAGGTCCCGCGCCGAGCGGCCCGCGGCCCGCTCGCCCATCGCCCGGCGGGCCAGCAGCCGGGCGGCGTCGATCTGCGCGCGCGACTCGGCGAGCTGCGCCTGCACGCCCTCCATGTGCGCCAGCGGCCGGCCGAACGAGACGCGCTCGCGGGCGTGCCGTACGGAGGCCGTCAGGGCGGACTCGGCTACGGCGATGGCGGCGAACGAGTTCTTCAGCCAGCCCCACGCCATGCCCTCGGCGAGTTCCTCGAACGGCACGGGCACCACGTCGGTCTCGGCGAGGGGGACATCGGTGAAGACCATCCCGCCCCACGGCATGCCGCGCAGCCCCATGTGCGCGATCTCGTACCGCTCGACACCGGGTCGGTGCAGGTCCACGAAGGCGAGGCACCAGTCGGGGCCGTCGTCGCCCGGCGGCCGCTCCCGGCGGGCGAGCACGATGGCGACGTCGGCGACCGGCGCGTTGGTGATCCTGGACTTCTCGCCGTTGATGACGAAGCCGCCGCCGGGCGCCCCGGCGGGCCGGACCGTGGTGCGGAAGGTGCCGGCGTCGCTGCCCGCCGTACGCTCCACCACCGCGAAGGCGGCCAGCTTCTCCCCGGACAGCAGGGAGCGCAGCAGCGGCTCGTGGTGGCGGAGGTCGCCGTAGGTGGAGATCAGCTTGCCGCACAGCAGCGCGGACACGGTCGCCGCCCAGTAGGTGCCGGAGCAGGCCCGGGCCAGCGCCTCCATGGCGTCCGCCTGGGTGCGGGCGTCGGCGCCGCTGCCGCCGACCTCCGGCGGGTGGAACAGCCGCAGGTAGCCGCTGTCGGCGAGGTCCTGCCAGTTCCGGGCCGGTATGCGGCCCGTCGCGTCCGTCTCCGCGGCCCGGGCGGCGATGCCCTCGAAGGCGGCGGCGCCGTCGAAGGCGGAAACGCCCTCGAACGCGGGGGCGCCCTCGGAGGAGGGGGCGCCGGCCGGGTCGTACGTACTCGTCGTGGTGGTCATGCCGCTCATGTCCTGTGCGCTCCTCGTGTCGAGCCTGGTCAGCCGAGTTCGAGCAGGGACGCCGCGATCACCGGGCGCAGCACCTCGGTGCCGCCTCCGGTGCCGGCGAAGAACAGTCCGTCGCGGTGGGCCCGTCCGCTCAGGTGGTCGCCGGTGAGGCCGAGCGGGCCGGACAGCCGGGTCGCCGCGTCGGTGACCGTGCGCACGGCGGCCGCCACGAAGAGCCGGGCGGCCGCCGCGTCCTGGTGCGCGGGCCGGGCGCCGGAGTCGAACTGCTCGGCGGCCCGGCGGAGCATTCCCTCGGCGAGTTCGCAGCGCGCGGCCAGGTCCGCGAGGGTGAACCGGACGGACTGGTCGTGGTGGAGCGGCCGGCCGAAGAGCAGGCGTTCGCGGGCACCGTCGATGGCGTCCCGGGTCAGCGCGCGCAGCAGACCGAGCCAGGGCGCGCTGGAGAAGACCCAGTCCAGCACCGCCAGCAGCGGCTCCACCTCGCTCGCCGCGCCGCCCGCGGTACCCAGCACCGCGGAGTCCGGGACCACGCAGTCCGCGAGGACGAGCCGGCCCCAGGGGCAGGTGGGCATCGCGGCCGGTCCTGCCTCGCCGACGCTCAGCCCGGGGGTGGACCGGTCCACGACGAACGCCGTCCGGCCGCCGTCCCCGTGCGCGGCGACGACCAGGAAGTGATGGGCCACGGGCGCGCCCGCGACCAGGTCCAGTTCGCCGGTGAGGACCCACCCGCCCGAGCCGCCCGAGCCGCCCGAGCCGTCCGAGTCGCCCGAGCCGTCCGAGTCGCCCGAGCCGTCCGTGGCGGCCCGTGCGGTGACGGCCGGGGTGACGGACGCTCCCTGCGTCTGGTGCAGCGACAGGGCGCCCAGCCACTCGCCGGACGCCATCCGGGGCAGGTACCGCTCCCGCTGCCGGGCGCTGCCGAAGGCGCGCAGCGGAACGGTGGCGAGCACCGCGTGCACCCCGACCGCGAGGGCGAGACCGGGGTCCCGGGCGCCCTCGCCGAGCCCGGCCAGGAGATCGAGGGTCTGGGCGGCGGACAGCCCGGCGCCGCCCAGGTCCCGGGGGACCAGGGGGCCGGCGAGACCCGGTCCGGCGGGCCCGGCTGTGGCCAGTTCGGCGAAGAGCCGCGGGTCCCAGCGCCGTTCGCGGTCGCGGTCGGCGGTGGTGGGTGCCGCGACGCGGCCGGCGAGTTCCCGGGCCCACGCACCGGTGGGGAAAGGCGGAATTTCCATCGAACTCTCCACTCCCATCTGCTGGAAACAGGCTCGGTCACCGTAGCCAACCATTCGAACAATTCCAGGCGCGGAATGCAGATTTTTCGACCAGTCCCCGGAGAATTCACAGAACTGACCCCCGCTGACTTTCCCTCACAGTCCTTGACAATGCTCTGACATCGGAGTCGTTGTCCCCTCACATCGCCCCGACCATCATGGTTGGCGGCCCTGCAAAAGGAGGAGAACGCAATGGCTGGAGAAGAACACGGGGGCAGCCTTCCGGCGCCGCCCCGGCTGTCCGACGCGACCCTGCGGGACTCCGCGCACATGGCCGGCGTCGAGTTCGGCCCCAAGGACGCCGCGGTCATCGCGGACCTGCTGGTGAAGACCGGGATCGAGCTCGTCGAGGTCGGCATGGTGTCCGGCCCGGGCGCCAAGGACGCCGATCTCGTCCTCGCCACCCACGAGGCCGTCGGCCCCGAGCGCAGCATGACGCTCGTCGTGGTGCGCGACCGGCAGCAGGTCGCGAGGGCGCTCGACGAGGCCGAGCGCCTGGGCGTGCGGCACATCATGTACTCCATCCCGACCTCCGAGCAGCACGCGCAGCTCAAGCTCGGTTCGCCCAGCGCCAAGTTCCTGCACACGCTGGCCCGTTCGGCGATCTCACAGGCCAAGGAGCGCGGCTTCCACGTCACCTTCAGCGGCGAGGACGGCGCCCGCACGCCCAAGGAGCGGCTCGTCCCCTACGTCGCCGCCGGGTTCGAGGCGGGTGCCGACCGGTTCCGGCTGGCCGAGACCGTCGCGTACCTCTCGCCCTGGCAGATGGAGGAGGTCATCGGGAACCTCACCGCGATCGACGGCTCCGAGATCGAGATCCACTCGCACAACATGCTCGGCATGGCCGTCGCCAACTCCCTCGCCGCCGTCCGCGCGGGCGCGCGGTGGATCTCGGCGACCGTCGGCGGCATCGGGGAACGCGGCGGCAACGCCCCGCTCGCCGAACTGCTCACCTCCCTGCGCGTCATCCACGGCGACACCCGCTTCGACCTGACCCACCTCACCGAGCTGTCGCGCGTCGCGCTGCACGGCGCCGGCCTCGGGGACGCCTTCCAGTCCGGGCCGACCACCCCGCACGCCTTCGCCTACGAACTGCCCGGCCAGCTCACGCACCCGGAGGCGTACGAGACGCTGCCCGCCGAACTCGTGGGCAACGCCCGGGGGTTGCGGGTCCGTACCCGCCTGACCACGGCGCTCGTCAAGTGGGCGCTGGCCGACTCGGGCGTCCTCGTCGACCTGGACGCCTTCACCTCCTGGCTCACCGAGCGGCAGGAGCGCGACGGCTCCCCCCTGCTCGACGCGGACGCGATCCGCAAGGCCGCCGTCGACTTCCAGGCCGTCTGAACCCCTCTGGCCTCCTCTGGCCCCCTCTGACCCCGTCTGAACCCGCCAGTACTTGCTTCCCCCCACCCCACCCCGCCCCACCCCGATCCCGTACGACGAACCAGGAGTTGATCCATGTCCACCGCCACCCTCACCGGCGACTGCCCCGAGTGCGAGACCGACCTGACCGTGCCGCCGATGGTCCAGGGCGAGACCCTCTCCTGCCCCGAGTGCATGCTCACGCTGCGCGTGGAGGAGATACAGGACGGCCGGCTGTCCCTCCAGATGGTCGAGGTGCAGCTGCGCGACTGGGGCCAGTGAGATGACCCTGAGAGTCGCCATCGTCGCGGACCGGGTCGGCTGGGAGGAGCGCGAACTCATCCGCCGCGCACCGGACCTGGGGCTCCAGGTCGACTGGATCAACGACGAGTCCCTGTGCCTGGGGGAGTCGCAGTCCCGGACCGCCTCCATCGACGGCTACGACGCCCTGCTCGTCCGCAGCCGCAGCTACACCCGGGGCGGACTCCTCGCCACCCTGGCCGAGTCGAGCGGCGTACCCGTCCTCAACTCCGCCACCGCCATCCACGCCTGCGAGAACAAGCTGGTGCTGCGCGCCCTGCTGCGCGCCGCGGGCGTGCCGGTGCCGGAGTTCCGGCTCGCCCTGTCCCGCCGGGACTTCACCCGGGCCCTGGACGACCTGGGCCTGCCCGTGGTGCTCAAGCCCGTCTACGGCGGCATGGGCAAGCGCGTCACCCTGGTCCGTGACGCCGATCTGGCGCAGTCCGTCTACGACTACGTCGAGGACCTCGGCCACGCCTTCGAACAGGCATGCCTGGTGGAGCCGTACCTGGGCGGCGGCTCGGTCCGCTGCCTGGTCGTCGGCCGGGAGATCGTCGCCGCCGCCGAGTTCGAGAGCGCCGGGGCCGACTGGCGCAGCAACGCGGCGCTCGGCAACCAGAGCCGGGCCCTCACCCACGACCCCGAGGTGCAGAAGCTGGTCGACGGTGTCGTGGACCAGCTCGGTGACGGCATCTACGGCGTCGATCTCTTCAGGACACCGGCCGGCCACCTCGTCAACGAGGTCAACCACGCCCCCGCCTGGCGAGGGGTGGCCTCGGTCACCGGAGCGGACATCCCGGCGGCCATCGCCCGTCACCTCCAGGAGATATTCGCATGATCCGCGTGGGAATCATCGGCGCCTCCGGGCTCGCCGGCGGTGAACTGATCAGGCTGGTGAGCCAGCATCCCGAGCTCGAACTGACCTTCCTCGGCGGCGACTCCAGCGCCGGGCGGAGCCCCGCCCAGCTGCATCCCGGGCTCCGTCTCGATCTGGGGCTGGTCGTCGAACGCGTCACGGCGGACGCCCTCGCCGAGCGGTGCGACGTGGTGTTCCTCGCCACGCCCGCCCCGGTCTCGGCCGAACTCGCCGCCCTCCTCGCCGACCGCGTCCCGTGCGTGATCGACCTGAGCGGCGCCTTCCGTATCCGCTCCCCCCGGCTGCACGAGCGCTGGTACCCCAAGGCCACGCGGTCGGACGGACTCGCCGACCGCTTCGTCTACGGCGTACCGGAACTCGTCGGGGACCAGCTGGCCGGCGCCCCGCTGATCTCCGTACCCGGCTGCTACGCCACCGCGATCACCCTCGGGCTCGCCCCGCTGACCCTCGGCCTCGGGCTGCACCTGAAGACCGTGGTCGTGGACGGCAAGAGCGGCTCCAGCGGCGGCGGTCTGCAACTGCGGGTGCCGGACCTGCACCCGCTGCGCAACGGGGCCATCGCGCCGTACGCCCCGACCGGGCACCGGCACGCCGCCGAGGTGAGCGACTTCCTGGAGCGCGGCAAGCCCGGCACCGTCGGCTCGCTGAGCATGTCGGCGTACGGCGTCTCGCATGTCCGCGGGCTGCTCGCCAGCATCTACGCGTTCACCGACGACGAGGTGGACGGCCGTGAACTCCAGCGCGCCTACCTGCGCTTCTACAAGGGGAAGCGGTTCGTGCGGGTGCGCAGGAACACCGAGACGCTGATCCCGGTGCCCGACCCGCAGGCGGTCCTCGGCTCCAACTTCTGCGACGTGAGCGTCCTGTACGACGAGGAGGGCGGCCGGATCGTCGTCCTCGCCGCCCTCGACAACCTCGTCAAGGGCGCGGCGGGCCAGGCGCTCCAGGCCATGAACCGGCGGTTCGCACTCCCCGAGGAGACGGGCCTGGCGATGCAGCCGGTGATGCCCGCATGAGCGGCCCGGGCACGGCACCCGAAGCCACCCCGACCGTCGTCAAGCTCGGCGGCAGCTGCCTCGACGATCTCGCCGGCGGCTGGTGGGACGACCTGGCGCGGCACGCCGAGGGCCGGCCGCTGATCCTGGTGCACGGCTGGTCCAAGCCGCTGAAGAAGCTCAGCGCCCGCTACCGGGAGCCCTCCGCGATCCTGCGCGACCGGTACGGCAACCAGAGCCGCTGGACCACGCCCGAGGTCATCGAGGACATCAAGGCGGTCAGCGCCGAGCTGGGCGAGACGGTCCTCGGCCGGCTCGAACAGCGCGGGATCACCGCGGAACGGCTGCTCGCCAGCGACGGGCTCGTCAGCGCGGGCGAGGGCGAGCGCTGGTGGTGGCGGGACAAGCAGCTGGTCAAGCTGGAGAACCTGGTCGGCCCGATCACCGGCGTCGACCCCACCGCGCTGAAGAACCTCCAGCCGGGCCACGCCTGTCTCGTCACCCCGCTCGCCCGCAACGCGGCCGGGCAGGAGGTCAACACCGACGCCGACCGGGCGGCGGCCGCGATCGCCGGCGCGACCGGCGCCACCGATCTGGTGCTGGTCACCGACGTCGAACACCTGCTGATCGACGGCGAGCCGGTCCGCGAGATCACCGCCCGGGCCGCCGCCGAGTTCCGCGACAAGGGCGCGACCGGAGGCATGCGCAAGAAGCTGCGCGCCGCCGGCGAGGCACTGGAAGCGGGCGTGGCGCGCGTCGTCATCGGCAGCGCCCCGGTCACCGACCTGCTCGCCGCCCGCACCGGCACCGTCATCACCCGACCATGAGGAGCAAGCGCGTGGCGCAGTCCCGGGTACTCGTCGTCAACAACGGAACGCTGTCGCTGAAACAGCTCCGCAAGCGGTTCGAGGAACTCGGCTCGGACACCGACGCGGTCGACGCGGCGTCCGTGCCGGACCGGCTCGGCGGCCGCTACCAGGCGATCGTCCTGAGCGGCACCAAGGTGCGGGCCTACGACCGCGCCCACTACAAACCGCTCGTCGACCTCGTCATGACCGCCGGCGTGCCGGTCTTCGGGATCTGCGGCGGCATGCAGATCCTCGCGGTCGCGGCGGGCGGCCGGCTCGCCGAGGGACCCCAGCGGGTCGGCGGCCACGAGGTGCGGGTGGACAAGGAGGAGCCGCTGTTCACCCATGTGAAGCCGACCGTGACCGTCTTCCACCGGCACACCCTCTACCTCCGGGAAGCACCCCCCGGCTTCCGCTCCATCGGCCGCTCCGAGCACGCGCCCGTGGAGTTCCTGAGCTCCGACGACGGCCGGATCCTCGGCTCGCAGGCGCACCTGGAGTTCCGCAGCGACGGCCTGGAGATCCTGCGGGGCTTCGCCGAGCTCTACCAGTGACCGCGCACGGTCCCTCCCCCTCACCACCTCCACGCAGGCAAGGACTTGGCAATGAGTGAACTGGAAAACCCACAGCCCGCGTTCACGGTCCACCTGAACGGCAGCGGCGGCGCGCTCAGGGGCTGGGTCGTCGTCGACTCCCTCCACGACGGCCTGGCCATGGGCGGCGTACGGATGACCACCGGGGTCACCGAGGAAGAGGTCGCCGGTCTCGCCCGCGACATGACGCACAAGTTCATCCTCGCCGGGCTGCCCATCGGCGGCGCCAAGGGGGGCATCGTCTCCGACGGCACGGACCGGCAGGAGACCTTCCGCACCTTCGGCCGCACCGTCAAGCCGCTGCTGCACGGCGGCATCCACCTCGGCATCGACATGGGCGTCACCCCCGCCGACCGCGCCGTCTTCTTCGCCGAGGCCGGCTACGACCCCCGCTACCGGCTGGGCGCGCCGGACATGCCGATCGACTGGCGCACGTACTACGAGCCCCTGATCGACTGCACCGGCCACGGGGTCGGCGTGGCGGCGGTCACCGCCCTGGAGGCGAGCGGCCGTACCGGGCCCGCCCGGGTCGTCGTCCAGGGCTTCGGCGCGGTGGGCCGGGCGGTCGCCCGGTTCCTGGAGGACCGCGGCCATGTGATCGTCGGCGTGGCCGATGTGGCGGGCACCATCAGCGCGGACCGGCTTCCGGTGGCCGAACTGCTGTCCATCACCGACGAGTTCGGGCTGATCGACCGCTCCCGGCTGCCGCAGCACGTCACCGCCTCCACCGAGCCGGACGCCTGGCTCGACGTCGACGCCGATCTGCTGGTCCTCGCCGCCCAGAAGTACGCCCTGAACGACGGCAACGCGCACCGGCTGCGGGCCGGCCTGGTGGTGGAGGGCGCGAACCTCGCCTCCAGCGCCGAGGCGCGGGACAAGGCGCGGGCCTCCGGCGCCACGCTGGTCCCGGGCGTCATCGCCAACATCGGCGGGGCCGGCTCGGCCGCCCTGGCCGTCACCCGCGTCGTCCCCTTCGAGCTGGCGGCGGACGCCCGCAAGGAATGGGTCTTCGACTGGATCGGCGACCGGGTCCGCCGCAACACCCGGGACCTGCTGGAGATCGCCGCCGCGACCGCCGGAGACCCGCTGCCCGAACTGCTCAAGACCCGGCGTGAGGAGCGGCGATGACCTCCACGACCACCGCCATCCTGGCCACCGCGTCGGCCGCGGACCGCATGGCGGAGTACCGGCGGCGCGGCTGGTGGCGGGACGAGACCTTCCTCGACGACCTGCGCCGCCAGGCACGGGAGCGGCCGCGCAAGCCGGTCATCGCCGGGCGCCGGCTCGCCGAGGCGCGCACCGACACCCTCGACTACGCCGAACTGGCGCGGCTCACCGACCGGTTCGCCGGAGCGCTGCTCGAACTGGACGTGCGGCGGGGCGACGTGGTCGCCGTGCAGCTGCCCAACCGGTGGGAGATGGTGCCCCTGATGTTCGCCTGCATGGCGGTCGGCGCGGTGATCTGCCCGATCGCGCCGGTCTGCCAGGAGGACGAGTTACGCCACCGGCTGGCGCTCACCGAGGCGAAGGTGTGCGTCACCGTGCCCCAGTGGGAGGGCTATCCGCTCGCCGAGACCGTCACCGCGCTCAAGGGCGAACTGCCGCTGGACCACGTGCTGGTGGTCGACGGGCACGCCCCGAGGGCGCCCTCGACTTCCACGACCACTTCGTCGCCACCCACTGGGAGAAGCAGCGCTCGGCCGACCTGGAGGGCCGCCAGCTGCGCCCCGACGAGCCGTTCGTGGTGCTGTTCACGTCCGGCACGACCGGCTACTCCAAGGGCGTGGTGCACAGCCAGAACACGGTCCACTCGGGCGTGCGCGGCTATGTGGACACCTTCCTGCTCCGCGACGACCTGGTCGTCGTCGTCACCACCCCGCTGGTGCACTACTCCGGCTTCGGCCAGGGCATCCTCGCCGGGGTGATGCTCGGCGGCACGATCGCCTTCCAGGACGGACCCGACCACGCCGGTCTGCTGGACCTGGTCGAGCGGTACGGCGGCACGCTGCTGTACGGCCCGCCGCCCACGCTCTCCGGGGTCGCCCGCGCCCAGCGGATCGACCCGCACGACGTGTCCAGCCTGCGGCACACGGTCACCGGCGCGGCCCCGGTGCTCCAGCCGCTGGTGGACGAGCTGCGCCAGACCTTCGGGGCGCGCACGTACTCGGTGTGGGGCATGTCGGAGTTCGGCCCGGTCACCATCAGCCGGCTCGACTACAACCAGGACTGGGCGGCGCACAGCCACGGCCGGCCCATCGACTCCATGGAGATCCGCATCAGCCTGTGCCACGACCTCACCCAGCGGGCCGCGGTGGGCCGGCTCCAGGTGCGCGGCGCGTCCCGGGCGCTCGGCTACTACAAGCAGCAGGACGTCTTCGACGCCGAACTCAGCGAGGACGGCTGGTTCGACACCGGTGACGTGGCACGCGAGGACGGCCGGGGCGGCATCCGCATCCTGGGGCGCGCCAAGGACACCATCCTGCGGGACGGGACCGTCGTACCGATGGCCGAGCTGGAGGCGATCATCTCCCGGCACCCGAAGGCGGCCGAGGCCGCGCTGGTCGGCCCCAACGGCACGGTCGACGACCCGATCCTCGCCGTCGTCGTCCCGCGCGCCGGCACCACCCTGACGCTGGAGGAGATCCGCTCCTACCTGCGCGAGGCGGAGCAGGACCCCCGCTTCTACCCGGAGCGCCTGGAGGTCGTCACGGCCCTGCCCAAGACCCTCACCGGGAAGGTCCGCAAGGTCGCCCTGCGGGAGCGCTTCGCCGGGTCCTGACCGCCTCCCGGCCTCCCCGCGTCCCCGTCTCCCCGCCGCGACCCCGTCACCCGCCCGCCCGGCCCGACCCGTTGGAGCCCGCCATGTCCGCGACCGTGCCCGTCACCATGTCGGCGACCCTCGCCGCCGACGAGGCGCTGACCCGCCGGCGCCGCGCCGGGGAGGAGGTCCTCTCCCTGGCCGGCGGCGAGATCGGGCTGCCCGTCCTGCCCGGACTGCGCGAGCGGCTCGCCGCGGCGGCGGACCGCAACGCCTACGGGCCGGTGGCCGGGAGCGCGGCACTGCGGTCCGCCGCCGCCGGCTACTGGGAGCGGCGGGACCTGGCCGTCGATCCCGGCCTGGTGGTCTGCGGCCCGGGCAGCAAGCCGCTGCTGTTCGCCCTGCTGCTGGCCGTCGGCGGGGACGCGGTGGTGCCGGTGCCGAGCTGGGTCAGCTACGCGGCGCAGGCCCGGCTGGCCGGGGCGCGGCCGATCCCGGTGGCCACCCTGCCGGGCGAGGGCGGTGTGCCCGATCCGGCGGCGCTGCGCGAGGCGGTGCTCCTCGCCCGCGCCGCCGGGCGGGACCCGCGCTGCGTGGTGGTCACCCTGCCCGACAACCCCACGGGCACCGTCGCCACCCCGGGCACGGTCGAGCGCCTGGCGCGGGCGGCCCGCGAACTGGACCTGGTCATCGTCTCCGACGAGATCTACTGCGACCTGGTCTTCGACGCCGCCCGCCCCGCCATCTCCCCGGCCCGCTTCGCACCGGAGCGGACCGTGGTCACCACCGGCCTCACCAAGAACCTGGCACTCGGCGGCTGGCGGCTCGGTGTCGCCCGGCTGCCCGAGGGCCCGCTCGGACGCGAGGTGCACACCCGGCTGGTCGGCATCGCCAGCCAGATCTGGTCGAGCACCGCGGCCCCCGTACAGGCCGCCGCGGCCTGGGCCCTCGCCGAGCCGCCCGAGGTGGTCGCGTACGTCGGCGCCGCCCGGCGGCTGCACGAGCGGGTGGTGCGCGCCGCGGCCGGGCGGATTACCGCCGCGGGCGCCGCGCTCGCCCCGGTGCGCGCCACCTGCTACCTCTACCCGGACTTCCAGCCGCTGCGGGAACGCCTCGCCGAGGTCCACGGCGTGCACGGCGGGGACGCCCTCGCCGCCCTGCTCGCCGACCGCTACGGGGTGGGACTGCTGCCCGGCACCGCCTTCGGCGAGTCGGCGCACTGCCTGCGGGTCCGGATCGCCACCAGCCGGCTCTACGGCGAGACGGAGGCCGAGCGGCTGGCCGCCCTGGACGCCGCCGACCCCACCCGACTGCCCTGGATCAGCGCCTCCCTGGACCGCATCGCCGAGGTCCTGACCGACCTCGCCGCCTCCGACCGACCCACCCCCTGACGACGCGACCACCCCGCCCCGCAAGGAGAACCCACACCGCCATGTCCATCCTCTTCGAATGCGAGTACAAGGGTCAGCGGTACGCCGGTACCGGCATACCGGTCCCCGGTGAGACCCACGTCCTGTACCGGGTGTCCGAGGACCGGCTGCGCGCGGCCGTCATCGCGGGCGGCGGACCGGGGGCGCTCCTGTCGGCCGTGACCGAGGGCACCGAGACGGTCGAGGTGACCACCGGCGACCCCGAACTGCGCTTCCTCCCGCCGCTGTTGCCCACCAGCACCAACAACTCCCTGGTCAACGGCTTCATGGGCACCCACCGCTCCAAGTTCGACCACGACCCGGCCCCCGACCAGGAGTTCACCCCGCCGAACTACTACATCAAGGGCTTCGGCTCCTGGCTGCGCATGCCGGACGAGCCCCTGGTCACCCCGGCCGACCCCGTCTGGCTCATCGAGGAGCCGGAGATCGCCCTGGTCCACGTCAACGACGAGGACGGGGTGCCGCACTACGCCGGCTACACCTTCGGCAACGACTTCAACGACATCGGGCTGCACCTGAAGAACCCGTGGGCCTGGACGCCGTACGCCAAGCTGTGCGAGACCTCGCTGACGCCCTGGCTGTTCCTCGGCGAACCGCCGCGGACGGTGACCGGCCGGGTCACCATCGAGCGGGACGGCGCCCCGGCCTGGGAGGGCGAGTTCTCCTGCGGCGCGGACTCCCTCTACCACCGCGTCGAGGACATGGCGCGGTACATCCTGTCGTACCCGCATCTGCGCCGGCCGGGGCTGGTCAACTACCTGCTGCTCGGCGCCGACAAGGCCACGTACCACGACGGGTTCCGGATCGAGGACGGCGACCGGATGGTCATCGACGTGGCCAGCCACGGCGTCGTGCTGGCCAACCCCGTCCAGTACGGTCAGGCGGCCACCGGCGACTCGGCGCGGACGGCGTCGAGGTAGCCGGAGATGGCCTCCCGGCTGCGCAGCAGGCACTCGATCCGGTCGGTCATGCGCTGCCGCTCGGTCTCCAGGGTGGCGATCGTCTCCGGCGTCGCGTCGGAGACGTGGATGGCCCGGGGGTCGTTGATGCACGGCAGGATCTGCTTGATGATCCGCGTCGGCAGGCCGGCGTCGAGAAGCCCCCTGATCTGCAGTACCCGGTTCACACAGCCTTCGGGATAGTCCCGGTAGCCGTTCGGCGCGCGACCGGCGACGAGCAGGCCCTGCTCCTCGTAGTAGCGCAGCAGCCGACGGGGGGTTCCGGTCCGCTCGGACAGTTCACCGATCCGCATGTGACCCACCTCGATCGCAGGAGCTTGACATTCACACCAATGTGAGGGTTTGAGGATACAGTCATGTCGACATCCCAGACAGAGCTGCCGAGCGCTTCCGCTCCAGCAGCAGACAATCGGAAGCTGCCCCTTTCACCGCTTCTGGCTCTGGCCACAGCAGCCTTCATGGGGATTCTGACCGAGGCACTCCCGGCGGGCGTGCTGCCCGAGATGGCCCGTGACCTGTCGGTGAGCGAGTCCGCGATGGGCCAGGCGCTGACGGTCTACGCCATCGCCACCGGCGTCGCGGCCATCCCCCTGTCCGTCGCCACCGGCGCCTGGCGGCGCAAGAAGCTGCTGCTGCTGGCCGTGGCCGTGATCGCGGTGGCCAACCTGGTCACCGCCCTCTCCGCCAGCTACCCGCTGACGATGGCGTTCCGGCTCCTCGCCGGTGTCGCCGCGGCCGCGGTCTGGGCGGAACTCGTCGGCTACGCACGGCGTCTGGCGCCCCCGCACCTCCAGGGCAGGGCCATCGCCATCACCATGGCGGGCGTCCCGCTCGCCCTGTCGCTGGGCATCCCGCTCGGCACCTTCCTCGGCGGCCTCTTCGGCTGGCGCCTGACCTTCGGCCTGGTGACGCTGATCTCCGTGGCGCTGCTGGGCTGGATCACGGTGTCGGTGCCGGACGCCCCGGGTCAGCGGCCCGGGGTCCGCGAGCCCATCCTGAAGGCGCTGTCCCTGCCGGGCGTGGTGGCCGTCCTGTTCGTGGTCGCGGCCTACGTGCTCGCCCACAACATCCTGTACACCTACATCTCCACCTTCCTCGACGCCTACCACATGGGCGGCTCCCGCGACATCGTGCTGCTCGTCTTCGGCATCGCGTCCGTGGTGAGCATCTGGATCACCGGCGCCCTGGTCGACCGCAAGCTGCGGCAGCTGACCATCGTCAGCAGCGCCCTGTTCCTGATCGCCGCCGTCCTGCTGGGGGTGCTGGCCGGCAACGTGGTCGTGGTCTACGCGGCCATGGTGCTGTGGGGCCTGGGCTGGGGAGGCGTCACCACCCTCCTGCAGACCGCGGTCACCGACGCGGGCGGCGACCGGGGGCAGGCCCTGCTGGTCACCACCTGGAACTCGTTCATGGCCGGCGGCGGCGCGGTGGGCGGCATCCTGCTGGAGGGCCTCGGCCCCAAGTCCTTCCCGTGGAGCGTCCTCGCCCTGATGGCCCCGGTGCTCATCGTGGTGCTGGCCGCCCGCAAGCACGCCTTCCCCTCGTCCCGCCCCGGAGCCCAGTGAGGCACCGGGCGGGCCGAGCCCCCCGAGAACGCGCCGCGCACCGGGATCGGTCCACTCCATCCCCCGCCGGGACCGACCATGCGAGGCGTTGACGAAGGCCCCGTACCCGTCTCCATCGGGTACGGGGCCTTCCCGCGCGGTGCGGCCGGCGTGACGGCGCGACGGTGCGAGGGGCCGCCCCCGCGCTGTATAACGGTATACAGCGAAACCTTGACTGAATATCGGTCCGTGTTCGGTACGGCCTCGGCGCTGTACTCTCCCGGGGCGTCGAGGACAACCGAGGGGGAGTACGTGATGACCGTGACCGACAGCCCGGCCAACCGGTTGCAGGCGCTCTTCGAGGGCCACCGGCTCACACCGACCCAGCGCCGCATCGCGCACAGCATGGTGCGGCGCGCCGCCGACGTGCCCTTCCTGTCCAGCGTGGAGCTGGCCGAACTGGCCGGGGTCAGCCAGCCGTCGGTGACCCGGTTCGCGGTCGCCCTCGGCTTCGACGGCTACCCCGCGCTGCGCCGGCACCTGCGCGAGGTGGTGCCCGCCGAACCGGCCCCCGAGAACGGCGTGCACAACGAGTACCAGCTCGCCGTCGAGGCCGAGATCGAGAACCTGCGCCACCTCGCCGACCTGCTCGCCGACCCGCGTCCGGTGCAGCAGGCCGGGCGGATTCTCGCCGCCTCCCGCCCGCTGCCGGTGCTCGGCCTGCGCGCCGCCGCCTCCCAGGCGTACGGCTTCGCGTACTTCGCCGCCAAGGTCCACCCGGACGTCCGGCTGCTCGACGAGGGCGGCACGATGATCCAGGACCGCATCGACGCGGCCGTCCGCGCGGGCGCCAGTGCCCTGCTCTGCTTCGCGCTGCCCCGGCATCCGCGCGAGGTGGTCGACACCCTCGCCTACGCGCAGGGCGTCGGCCTGACCGTCGTCACCGTCGCCGACTCCGCGTTCGCGCCCGTCGCCAAGCACTCCGACCTGCTGCTGCCCGCCGCCGTCGGCACCGGACTCGCCTTCGACACCGCGTGCGCGCCGATGCTGCTGGGCCGGGTGCTGCTGGAGGCGGTCTGCGACGACCTGCCGGACGCGCAGGCCCGCCTGGAGGAGTTCGACGCCAAGGCCGCCGCCCGGGGCCTCTTCGTGGAGTGAGTCCCGCTCCGCTCAGGTCCGTCTCACGTTCGCCCGCTGACGTCCCCGCCGGACAGAGGCCGCGCGGGACTCGTGACACGGGAGGGTGACGTGGCGCGTGGAGAGCGTGGCGAAGGCAGGGAGCGCGGCGGCCGGGGACTGGCCCGGGTGGCCGTCGTCGTACGGGCGGGGAGCCGCCCCGCTGTGGTGGTCCGGGGTGGTCGCCGCGGGCGTCGGCGCCGTGCCCGGGGGATGGACGGGACACCGGATCGGGGTGCTCGCCGGGGCCGCGCTCTTCAAGTACGACGTGCTCCAGGACCGCGCGGTGACCGTGCGCAACTGGCGCCGCGGGCACCGCTGGTGGCTGGTGGCGGCCCGGGCCCCCGCGCTCGGCTCCGCCTTCGCGGTGCCGGTGGCCGGCGACGCGGCCCCGGGCGGGGCCCGCCGCCGCCGTACCGCGGCCCTCGTCCGAACGGTGAGGTCCCGGACCGGTGAGGTCCTAGACCTCCAGCTCCTCCTCGATCCGCTTGAGCTGGTGGCGGGCCATCGCCAGGTTGGCCCGGGTGGCGTCCAGGACCAGGTAGAGGAACAGGCCGTTGCCGCCGCGCCCCTTGAGCAGGCGGATCAGGTGGTACTGGTCGGAGAGCGTGATGAGGATGTCCTCGATCTCGCTCTTGATGCCCAGCATCTCCATCGTGCGCATCTTGGCCCGGATCACATCGGTGTTGCCGGCGGCGGCCACGTTCAGGTCGAAGGTCGTGCCGCCGCCCATCGTGCCCAGCGCCATCCCGCTGGTGTAGTCGACGAGCGCGACGCCGGTGGCGCCCTCGATCGAGGTCAGCGCCTCTTTGAGGGCGGTCTCGGTGTTGGCCATGTCGGGTCCTCTCAACTGTCGGTTGTGGTGCGTGCGGTGGTGGTGCGCGGGGTCCGCGTGGCGCGGGGTCGCGGGGGCGCGGCGGCCGGGCGGGCGGGCGCGTTCCGGGCGGCCTCGGCCTCGGCGGCGTCCAGGACCTCGCCGATCCGGGCGCCGGAGCGGCGGCCCTCCAGGTGCAGCCGGCCGACGTTGACCCGGTCCTGCGCGAGCAGGGTCAGTACGGCGCTGCGCCCGGCCGCGTAGGTGGCGACGTAGCCGCGCTCGCCGCGCACCAGCAGTTCCCGCAGGCCGCCGTTGCCGGTGGCGTCGGAGACCCGGACGGAGACGCCGAGCGCGGCCGCGGTGAGCGCCGCGAGCCCGTCGGGGTCGACGCCGGGCGTGTCGTGGGCGACGACGAGTCCGTCGACGCCGGCCGCGAGCGAGCCGGTGAGCTGCGGCACCCGGGTGCGCAGCCGGTGCAGCTCCTCCAGGACGGTCCCAAGGGCGTCCTCGGACACCATCAGCTCTCTCCTCTCGGCGGGGCGTGGCCGTTCAAAGGGCCTCCAGCGCATCCCTGAGCCTCTTCAGCAGCGCGATGTCGGGGTCGGTGACCGGGGGCAGCGGCGGCGGAAGGTTCCGCGCCTGCTCCGGTGCGGTCGGGGGCGGCGCCGCGGGCACGGGTACGGGTACGGCCGGCGCCAGGGGTCCGAGGTGCCCGGCCGCCGCCAGCCTGCGCACGTCGACCAGGGTGTGGAACGCCTGCCGGCCCAGCTCCCGGGCGATGTCGGCGGCCGTACGGGTGCCGTCCACGCGGTCCAGGACGGCGCGCTGGCGGGGGGCGACGGGGGTGCGGCGGGCGGGACCCGCCGGTACGCAGGGCCCGGTGTCCCGGTGGGGGAGGGGGTCCGCGCGGATCAGGGGCGCGGTGTCCGCGGCCGGGTCCGGCCACAGGCGGTGCAGTTGCAGCCGGCGGCGCAGGGTCTCGCGTTCCAGCGCGACCACCGGGACCGAGGGCAGCGGGCCGGTGCGGGGCGCGCCCTCGTAGTGGAAGCGGCCCGGGGTACTGCTCGGTGCCAGGGCGAAGTACCCGGCGTCGTACAGCGCGTCCAGATGGCACAGTTCCAGCGCGCCGGAGGGTAACAGGCCGGACTCCAGCAGGAGTTCGGCCGCGTGTAACGGGCCCTCGGCCGCGGCGGCGGCCCGCTGCCAGGCGGCGGCCGCCAGGGTGCCGTGGGCCGTGAGGAGCACGTCGAGACCCGGGGCGAGGGGACTCTCGGCGTGCACCACCCGGCCCTCGGCGAGGTACAGCGTGCCGTGCTCGCGGACCAGGACGCCGGTGGCCCGTTCCTCGGCCAGCCGGTTCAGCATCGGGGACAGCGCGCGGGCGGCGGCCTTGTCCCGCACCGGCAGCGGCGGCGGCGTACGGACCATGGTCATCCCAGCACCAGGCGGGCGGCCATCTCGCCGAGCCGGATGCGGGCGAGCGCGAGATTGCCCTCCTCGCGCCCCAGCCACAGATGCAGGAACACGCTGCTGTCGAAGGACGTGTCGATGAATCGCAGCAGGTGGTAGCTGTCCGCGTTGCTGACGATCACGTCCTCCACCGGGGGGCGGTCCTGCCGCCGGGCCGTGAACGTGCCGTGCTCCGCGGCCAGCCGGGCCAGTTCGGCGGCCTCGGCGGCGGCCGTCTCGTGGTCGCCGCCGGGCGCCTCACCGGCCGTGCCGAGCGCGAGGCCGCTCGTCCAGTCCACCAGCGCGGCACCCCGGGCACCGGGCAATCGCATCGCTTCCAGCAGGCACTCGTCGATTCCGGGCACCGCGTGGCTCCCCTCCCGCCTGGGACTCCGGATGAGTGACCCTGACACTACGCAACGTGTGGGGGAGGGGTGAGCCGTTTGGCATTTTCCAGTGGAACATGCGTCCGGCGGACTAGAGTTGGTCAACTGACCCGTGTGTCAGCGGAGTTGATCCATTTGTTCGAATGGAGCGGGGGCGCGTCAACGGCTCCCGGGTGCACGCAGGGTGGTGAGCGCCGAAGCCTGCGCGCCCCCGGACTCCGCCACCACCTCCGCGACCGTCTGCGGCTCCCGCACGGTGGCGAAGGCCACGCCGCCCGCGCCGTCCGGCGCGAAGCCGTGAATTCCGGGCCGGGTGAGGGAGTTGTAGGCGTAGTGGTGCGCGAAGTAGTACGCGCCCGTGTCCAGCGCCGCCGCGTAGTCCCCCTGCTCCAGCGGGGGCAGTGCGCGCCCCTCGGCCAGCAGGTCGCCCGCGAAGCAGGCCGGGCCCGCCACGTCCTGCACCACCTCGGGCCCCGGCTTCGGCCGGCCCTTGGCGTCGTACGCGGCGATCCGCAGCGGCCACGCCGCCGGCGCGTACACCGTCCGCGTCGCCACCTGCACGCCCGCGTGCGTCACCGCGATCCGCCGGCCGCCCGAGCGCTTGGCGTACTCCACCCGCGCCACCACCGTGCCGTGCTTGGCCAGCAGCGACCGCCCGAACTCGGTCACCAGCCCGTACCGCCCCGCGCGCAGCCCCGGCACCACCTCGGCCAGCAGCCGGGCGTACCGCCCGTACGACGGGTCCGTCGCCTCGCCCGCGAAGTTCACCGGCAGGCCGCCGCCGATGTCGAGCGTGTCGATCTGCCGCCGCCCCACCCGCGCGTTGATCTCCTCCGCCAGCGCGTACGTCTCCGCCACGCCCCGCGCCAGCAGCTCCAGCGGAATGCCCTGCGAGCCGGTGTGCGCGTGCAGCCGGGTCAGCCACGGCCGCCGCGCGTACGCCGCCACGACCCACTCGCGCGCCCCCTCGTCGCGCAGCGCCACCCCGAACTTCGAGGTCTCGGTCGCCGTCGACGTCGCCCCGATGCTGCCGCCGCCGATCTGCGGGTTGACCCGGATGCCGACCGGGGAGTCGGTCGGCGCGGACCGCACCAGGGCGTCCAGGCGGTCCAGCTCCTGCGGGTTGTCCGCGTTCACCGCGATGCCCAGCGCCAGCGCCTCGCGCAGTTCCGCCGGGGTCTTGGCGGGCGAGTCCAGCACGGTCCGCGCCGCCGGTACGCCGGCCGCGCGCGCCAGCGCCAGCTCGCCCGGGCTCGCCACCTCGGCGCCGATGCCCTCCTCGTGCAGCAGGCGCACCACCGGCACCAGCGGGGACGCCTTCACCGCGAACGCGTGCAGCACCGGGGTGCCGGGCGCGAGGACCGCCTCGAACGCCGCCCGCAGCGCCGCCGCCGACTCCCGGATGCCCCGCGCGTCGAGCAGCCCCACCACCGCCGTGTCCGGGCCCAGCAGGCCCTGCTCCACGGCGGCGCGCACCGCCTCGTCCCGGCGCGCGGACCGCTCCCGCGCCTCGGTCTCGACCTCGTGGTCCACCGCGATTCCCTCCTGTCGGACGTCAGCTGCTTCCAGCCAAACACCCAGGACGCGCGGACGGGGCCGCCCCGATGTATTGACTAGTTCTATTCATGCAGCCAGGATGTGAATAGACGTAGCAACAGCAGGAGGCAGACGATGTCGGGACCCCGCCCCGTACGAGCACCGCGCGGCACGGAACTCAGCGCCCTGGGCTGGCAGCAGGAGGCCGCCCTGCGCATGCTCCAGAACAACCTCGACCCCGAGGTGGCCGAGCACCCCGACAAGCTCGTCGTCTACGGCGGCACCGGCAAGGCCGCCCGCGACTGGCGTTCCTTCGACGCGATGGTGCGCACCCTGCGCACCCTCAAGCAGGACGAGACCATGCTGGTCCAGTCCGGCCGCCCGGTCGGCGTGATGCAGACCCACGAGTGGGCGCCGCGCGTCCTCATCGCCAACTCCAACCTGGTCGGCGACTGGGCCAACTGGGAGGAGTTCCGCCGCCTGGAGGCCCTCGGCCTGACCATGTACGGCCAGATGACCGCCGGCTCCTGGATCTACATCGGCACCCAGGGCATCCTTCAGGGCACCTACGAGACCTTCGCCGCCGTCGCCGCGAAGAAGTTCAACGGCACCCTCGCCGGGACCATCACCCTCACCGCGGGCCTCGGCGGCATGGGCGGCGCCCAGCCGCTCGCCGTCACCATGAACGACGGCGTCGCCCTCTGCATCGACTGCGACCCGCGCGCCATCGAGCGCCGCATCGAGCACCGCTACCTGGACGTCAAGGCCGACAGCGTCGACCACGCCCTCCAGCTCGCGACCGAGGCCCGCGACGCCCGCCGCCCGCTGTCCATCGGCGTCCTCGGCAACGCGGCCGAGCTGGTCCCGCAGCTGCTCGCGATGAACGCCCCCATCGACATCGTCACCGACCAGACCTCCGCCCACGACCCGCTGGCCTACCTGCCGGTCGGCGTCGCCTTCGAGGACATGGCCGACGCCGCCGCGAAGGACCCGGCCGGGTTCACCACGCGGGCCCGCGAGTCGATGGCCAGGCACGTGGAGGCCATGGTCGGCTTCATGGACGCCGGCGCCGAGGTCTTCGACTACGGCAACTCCATCCGCGGCGAGGCCCAGCTCGCCGGGTACGACCGCGCGTTCGCCTTCCCCGGCTTCGTGCCCGCCTACATCCGGCCGCTGTTCTGCGAGGGCAAGGGCCCCTTCCGCTGGGCCGCGCTGTCCGGCGAGGCGGCGGACATCGCCAAGACCGACAAGGCGCTCCTCGACCTCTTCCCCGAGAACGAGTCCCTGGCCCGCTGGATCAAGATGGCCGGCGAGCGGGTGCACTTCCAGGGCCTGCCCGCGCGCATCTGCTGGCTCGGCTACGGCGAGCGGGACAAGGCCGGCGAGCGGTTCAACGACATGGTCGCCTCCGGTGAGCTGGCCGCGCCGCTCGCCATCGGCCGCGACCACCTCGACTGCGGTTCCGTCGCCTCGCCGTACCGCGAGACCGAGGCCATGCTCGACGGGTCCGACGCGATCGCCGACTGGCCGCTGCTGAACGCCATGGTCAACGTGGCCTCGGGCGCGTCCTGGGTCTCCCTCCACCACGGCGGCGGCGTGGGCATGGGCCGGTCCATCCACGCCGGCCAGGTCACCGTCGCCGACGGCACCAAGCTCGGCGGCGAGAAGATCCGCCGCGTGCTCACCAACGACCCGGGCATGGGTGTCATCCGCCACGTGGACGCCGGGTACGACATCGCGGAGTCCGTCGCCGCGGAGCGCGGGGTCCGGGTGCCGATGCGCGAGGGTGACGAGGCGTGACACACGGGTTGAGCGGGCGCGGCGACGCCTCGGCAACGGCCGAGGGTCCGCCCTCGGCCGCGGGCCGGCCCGGCTCCTCCTTCCAGGAGATGTGGCGGGAGCTGCTGCCGATCGGCCGCGACGCGGACTCCGGTGGATACCGGCGCTTCGCCTGGAGCGGGCCGGACGCCGAGTGCCGGGCGTGGTTCAAGGAGCAGGCCGAGGGCCGCGGGCTGGCCTACGAGGTCGACCGCAACGGGAACCAGTGGGCCTGGCTCGGCGACCCCGCCGCCGGGGACGCCGTGGTCACCGGCTCGCACCTGGACTCGGTGCCGGACGGCGGGGCCTTCGACGGGCCCCTCGGGGTGGTGTCCTCCTTCGCCGCCCTCGACGAACTGCTGCGCAGGGGAGCGCGGTTCGCCAAGCCCCTCGCGATCGTCAACTTCGGCGACGAGGAGGGTGCCCGGTTCGGCCTCGCCTGCGTCGGCTCCCGGCTGACCTCGGGCGCGCTGACCGTCGCGGACGCCCACCGGCTCACCGACGGGGACGGCGTCAGCCTGCCCCGCGCCATGGCGGCCGCCGGATACGACCCGGAGGCCATCGGGCCCGACCCCGAGCGGCTGGCCCGGATCGGCGCCTTCGTCGAGCTGCACGTCGAACAGGGCCGCGCGCTGGACCTGTCCGGCGACCGGATGGGCATCGCCAGCGCCATCTGGCCGCACGGCCGCTGGCGGTTCGACTTCCGGGGCGAGGCCAACCACGCCGGCACCACCCGGCTCACTGACCGCCACGACCCGATGCTGTCCTACGCCGAGACCGTGCTCGCCGCCCGCCGTGAGGCCGAACTCGCCGGTGCCGTCGCCACCTTCGGGAAGATCGCGGTGGACCCGAACGGCGTCAACGCGATCCCCTCGCGGGTGCGCGGCTGGCTCGACTCCCGCGCCGCCGACCAGGAGACCCTGGACACGGTGGTCGGCGGCATCGAGAAGGCGGCCCGGGAGTACGCGGACGCGCACGGCGTGGACCTCGACGTCGTACGGGAGTCCTTCACGCCCGTCGTGGAGTTCGACCACGCGCTGCGTGACGAACTCGGCCGCATCCTGGGCCGGGACACCGGCCTCACCGTGCCCGTCCTCGGCACCGGCGCCGGACACGACGCCGGAATCCTCTCGGGGAGCATCCCCACCGCCATGCTGTTCGTGCGCAACCCCACCGGCGTCTCGCACTCCCCGGCCGAGTCCGCGGCCGAGGACGACTGCGTGGCCGGGGTGGCGGCGCTCGCCGACGTACTGGAAGGGCTGGCCTGTTGACCAGGGCGACGTACTGGCTGGAGCACGCCTGGCTCGGCGACCGTGTCGAGCCGGGGGTGCTGGTCGAGACCGCGGACGGGCGGATCGGTGCCGTGCGCACCCAGGTGCCCGTCCCGCCGCCGGGTGCCGAGGCACTGCGCGGACTCACCCTCCCGGGGCTGGCGAACGCCCACAGCCACGCCTTCCACCGGGCCCTGCGCGGCACCGTCCAGGTCGGCTCCGGCACCTTCTGGACCTGGCGCGAGGTGATGTACTCCGTCGCCGACCGGCTGACCCCGGACACCTACCACGCGCTCGCCCGCGCGGTGTACGCCGAGATGGCGCTGGCCGGCATCACCTGCGTCGGCGAGTTCCACTACGTGCACCACGCCCGCGGCGGCACCCCCTACGCCGACCCCAACGCCATGGGCGAGGCGCTGATCGCGGCCGCCGCCGAGGCGGGCATCCGGATCACCCTCCTGGACACCTGCTATCTCGCGGCCGGTTTCGACCAGGCGCCCAACGCCCACCAGGTCCGCTTCTCCGACGGCAGCGCGGAGGCATGGGCCGAACGCTGTGCAGTTCTCAAGGAACGGGATCACGCACGGATCGGGGCGGCGATCCACTCCGTACGGGCCGTGCCCGCCGCCCAGCTGGCGACCGTGGCCCGCTGGGCCGAGGAGCGGCGGGCCCCGCTGCACGTCCACCTCTCGGAGCAGACCGCCGAGAACGACGCCTGCCTCGCCGCGCACGGCCGCACCCCCACCCGGCTGCTCGCCGACCACGGCGTCCTCGGGCCGCGCACCACCGGGGTGCACAACACCCACCTCACCGACGAGGACATCGCCCTGCTCGGCGGCTCGCGCACCGGCACCTGCATGTGCCCGACCACCGAACGGGACCTCGCCGACGGCATCGGCCCGGCCGTCGCCCTCCAGCGGGCCGGCTCCCCGCTCTCCCTCGGCTCCGACAGCCACGCCGTCGTCGACCTGCTCGAAGAGGCGCGTGCCATGGAGCTGAACGAGCGGCTGCGCAGCCGCACCCGGGGCCACTGGACGGCCGCCGCCCTGCTGCGGGCCGCCACCGCCGACGGGCACGCCGCCCTCGGCTGGGACGAGGCCGGCCGGATCGAACCGGGCGCGCTCGCCGACCTGACGACGATCGCCCTGGACTCGGTCAGGACCGCGGGCCCCGAGCCCCGGCTGGGCGCCGAGACGGCCGTATTCGCGGCGGGCGCGGCCGATGTACGGCATACGGTCGTGGGCGGCCGGCAGGTCGTGCGCGACGGCGCGCACACGCTCGTACCGGATGTGCCCCGCGCGCTGGCCGACGCCGTCGAAGCCCTGCGCTGACCGCGCCGACCCCCATCGCCCCCACGAGGACGCCACCATGAGCAGCAGCACCGTCATCACCAACATCGCCGCACTGGTCACCAACGATCCCTCCCTCGGTGACAACTCCCCCCTCGGTCTGATCCAGGACGCGGCCGTCGTCATCGAGGGCGACCGCGTCACGTGGACCGGTGAGGCAAGCAAAGCACCCGCCACTGACAATCGGGTCGACGCGGGCGGCCGGGCGGTGCTGCCGGGGTTCGTGGACTCCCACTCCCACCTGGTCTTCGCGGGGGACCGCACCCAGGAGTTCAACGCCCGGATGTCCGGCCGCGCCTACTCGGCGGGCGGCATCCGCACCACCGTCGCCGCCACCCGCGCCGCGAGCGACGCGGACCTCGCGGCCAACCTGACCCGCTACCTGGCCGAGGCGCTGCGGCAGGGCACCACCACCTTCGAGACCAAGTCGGGCTACGGCCTGACCGTCGAGGACGAGGCCCGCGCCCTGCGCATCGCCGCCGAGCACACCGACGAGGTGACGTACCTCGGCGCGCACATCGTCTCCCCGGACTACGCCGACGACCCGGCCGGCTACGTCGCCCTGGTCACCGGCGAGATGCTGGACGCCTGCGCGCCGCACGCCCGCTGGATCGACGTGTTCTGCGAGAAGGGCGCCTTCGACGGCGACCAGGCCCGCGCGATCCTCACCGCGGGCAAGGCGAAGGGCCTGCACCCGCGCATCCACGCCAACCAGCTCTCCTACGGCCCCGGCGTGCAGCTGGCCGTCGAACTGGACGCGGCCAGCGCCGACCACTGCACCCACCTCACGGACGCGGACGTCGACGCCCTGGCGAGCGGGGCCACGGTCGCCACGCTGCTGCCCGGCGCCGAGTTCTCCACCCGCGCCGAGTGGCCCGACGCCCGCCGGCTGCTGGACGCGGGAGTCACCGTCGCCCTGTCCACGGACTGCAACCCGGGCTCGTCGTTCACCTCCTCCGTGCCCTTCTGCATCGCCCTGGCCGTGCGCGACATGGGCATGACCCCCGACGAGGCGGTCTGGTCCGCCACGGCGGGCGGCGCGGCGGCCCTGCGCCGCACCGACATCGGCCGCCTCGCCCCCGGCGCCCGCGCCGACCTGACCCTGCTCGACGCCCCCAGCCATGTGCACCTCGCCTACCGGCCGGGCGTGCCCCTGGTCAGCGGGGTGTGGCGGAGCGGCGTACGGGTGGTGTGAGGCCCCAGGCACGCCGAAGCGGCCCGGACGGGGAGTCCGGGCCGCTTCGGCGGGTGCGGGGGGAGGGGGGACGGCCGGAGACCGTCGTCCCCGGGGTCACTCCTCCACCGTGAGTCCCTTGCGCAGCCGTACCAGCGTGCGGGACAGGAGACGGGACACGTGCATCTGGGAGATGCCCAGCTCCTCGCCGATCTCCGACTGGGTCATGTTGGCCACGAACCGCAGGGAGAGGATCTGCCGGTCGCGCTGGGGCAGCCCGGCGATCAGGGGCTTGAGCGACTCGATGTACTCGATGCCCTCGATCCCGTGGTCCTCGTACCCGATGCGGTCCGCGAGCGCGCCCTCGGTCTCGTCCTCCTCGGGCTGGGCGTCCAGCGACGAGGCGGTGTACGCGTTCGAGGCGGCCATGCCCTCGACGACCTCGTCCTTCGAGATGCCCAGGCGCTCGGCCAGCTCCGCCACGGTCGGCGAGCGGTCCAGCTTCTGGGCCAGCTCGTCCCCGGCCTTCGCCAGGTCCAGACGCAGCTCCTGGAGCCGGCGCGGGACGCGCACGGACCACGAGGTGTCGCGGAAGAACCGCTTGATCTCGCCGATGATGGTCGGCATCGCGAAAGTGGGGAACTCGACACCGCGAGACAGCTCGAAGCGGTCGATCGCCTTGATCAGGCCGATGGTGCCGACCTGGATGATGTCCTCCATCGGCTCACTGCGGGAGCGGAAGCGGGAGGCGGCGAACTTGACGAGCGCGAGGTTCAGCTCGACGAGGGTGTTGCGCACGTACGCGTACTCGTGCGTCCCCTCCTCCAGCGTCTGCAGGCGCCCGAAGAGGGTCTTGGACAGGGCCCGCGCGTCGACGGGGCCGACCTCGTCGTACGGGGGGATCTCCGGGAGTCCCTCGAAGGGGTCATGGAGATCGATGGGATGATCCAGTGGTACCGGTGGGGGTGTCGACGTCGCGATCGGGGTAGGCGAGGCGTCGAGCCGGGCTGACATGGGTGTCCTCCATCGTTCTCGGCATACGGCTGCCGAAGCCATCAGGTGCACTACGGAGTGCGGCGCCTCCAAAGCCGGCGTGTAGAAGTACGTGTCGTACTAGCCCTATCGGCTTTGCATGAGCGATCGCAAGTGCGTTCTGTTCAGGTATGTCCGATTATGTGAGGTTGTTCGGGTGCCAGACCGCGCCAGGAAGGCGTAATGTTCGAGGGCATCAGCAAGCCACGACCTCGGGAGAGAGACGGCATGGACCACGGGATGGTCGGCAGCGCACAGTCGGGCCGGCTTCTGGTGGAGGTGCGTGAAGCGGGCGCCAGCGCGGTTGTCACACCGGCGGGTGAGCTTGACCACCACACCGCCGATCTGCTGCGCGAACCCCTCGACGACCTCCTTGGCAAGGGATTCTCGCGGCTCGTGGTGGACTGCTCGCGCCTGGAGTTCTGCGACTCCACGGGGCTGAACGTCCTGCTCGGAGCCCGCTTGAAGGCGGAGGCCGCCGGTGGCGGCGTCCATCTGGCGGGAATGCAGCCGGTAGTCGCTCGCGTGTTCGAGATCACCGGAGCCGAGGCGGTCTTCACCGTCCACGGCTCCGTCGCGGACGCGCTGGCCGGGGAGGACGGCGGCACCGGCTGAGCCCGCGATCGTGCGCGGCCGGGTGCGGGACGGCTCCCTCGCTCCTGCCCTCATGGCCCCCGAAGTCTCGGGGGATCCCGGGGGTCCCGTGCATCCCACGGAAGACGGGGGGTGTTCCGGCGCCCGGGTCGGGCAGGAGAGATGCTGACGAACCTCCACCGTCAAGGCGGCGTCGCCGCACTCCGGGTGTGACATACCCGTGGGTGTGCGACAGGCTCGAACGGGCAGGAACCTGCCCGGACGGGACAGCCGCGAACAGGAGTGCGAGGCGTCACGCGACGGGCGGACGGGGGCTGATGTGTGGATGACGGGACGTACGACGGGGCGGTGCTGCCGCCGGAGGACGGACCGGCCGGTGCTGGGGAGCACCGGACTGTTTAATCGTGAACTTGGTGATTCGGTGAGGTGAAGCGCTGATGAGCACCACCCGGCCCTACCCGCCGGGCGACCGCGGCCATGAGCCCAGCGGCGCTTCCGGGGTGTCCGGGTCCTCCGGGGAGGACGCGCCGGCCGGCGCTGCGATGGCGTCCGTGACGGGCGCGGCCGCCTCGGCCGCGCCGCCGTCCCTGGCGGACACCGGCGGCATGGAGACGGCGCGGGGCCGGCAGGTCCGCAGACTCGGCCTCGAAGGGGCCAGTGGCGTCGTCCCGATGGCCCGCGACTTCACCCGGCAGGCGCTGTACGACTGGGGCTGGCTGCCCGCCGCGGGCGCGGACCAGCGGGCCGCGGCGGAGGACGTGCTGCTCGTCGTCTCCGAGCTCGTCACCAACGCCTGCCTGCACGCCGAGGGCCCCGACGAGCTGGCCCTCGCCTGCGACAACAAGGTGATCCGCCTGGAGGTCACCGACCGCGGCGCCGGCCAGCCGACCCCCCGCACCCCGCATCGCGCAGGCCGCCCCGGCGGCCACGGCATGTTCATCGTCCAGCGCCTGTGCCTGGACTGGGGCGTGGTGCGCGCCCAGGACCGCCCCGGCAAGACGGTGTGGGCGGAACTGGGCGCCGCCCCGGCCTGACGACGCCGCCCGGCCCACCAGGCGGCCCCGACCCAGGGGCCGCCGCCCGGCCCGCGTGATCCCGGTGTGCTGCTTTGGCCGGTCCCGCGTGATCCCGGTGTGCTGCTCTGACCGGTCCCGCGTGATCCCGGCCTGCCGCTCTGACCGGTCTGCGTGATCCCGGCCTGCCGCTCTGACCGGTCTGCGTGATCCCGGCCGCTGCGTCGGCCGGCCCGTGCGATGCGCGGGCGCCCGGTTGCCGCTCTCGGTTCGCGCGCCCGCGCGCACGACCGTCACGCCGAAAGATCCCGCGCGCCCGACGGTCGTCCCGGACGCCCGTAGACGCCCCCGCTCGCCGCGTCCGCCGCTTCGGTCGGCTCGCGTGATGTTCTGGGGCCTGGCCTGCTCCCGGCCCGGGGTGGGCCCCTGTGTCCGGCGGGGCCGGGCGGTCGTCGTCCCGGGAGAGTCTCGCGTTTCCAGTGCTGCCTTCGCTCTGGTGGTTCGTCGGGGCTCCCGTGTGCCTGGCGGTCGCTTCGGGCGCTCGTGCGCGCCCCCGGTCGCCTCGCCCGCCGCTTCGGTCGGCTCACGGGAGGTCTGGAGCGCGGCCTTCCTCCTGATGGGCCCTCGCGCCCCGAGCGCCCGCGCACCACCCCCGTCGCCCCGTCCGCCCGCACCGCTTCACCCCTCACCCCCCACACAACCCCGCCGGTACGTGTCTTCCTTCCTCGGGGTCCCGGGCGTACCTTGACGGCTGACCTGATGCTCCGTCAGGAAACTGCCGGGAACGAATTGGGGTGGACCGATCGTGTCGTACCCGAAACGAACCGCCGCGTTCGCGTCCGCCGCGGCGCTGGCCGGGGCGGCCGTGGTGCTGACCGCGCCGGCCGCGCAGGCCGACGTGGTCGACGTCAACTACAAGTGTGAGACGCCGATCGGCGTCAAGAGCGCCGTCTCGCCGATCGACATCAAGGGCGTCCGGAGCGGCGCGGGTTACAAGGTCACGATGTCCTGGCAGAAGGGCGTCTCCTCCAGCCCCGTCGAACTGGGCAAGGGCGCGATGAGCCCGAGCGCCACCATCAGGCTCGGCGGCGCCGACAGCGGCACGCTCCCGGTGAGCGGGCCGCCCAACGCCGCCGCGATCCCCGCCAACACCCCCATCAAGATCAGCGACTTGAGCGGCACCTACACGCCCAGGAAGTCCGGCAAGGTCACCTTCACCGCGGGCACGCTCACCATCAAGGCGCTCGGTACGACGACGACCTGTACTCCCACCAACAACCCGGGCCCCTCCCTGACGCTGAACGTGACCGCGGCGGGCGACGGTTCGACCGGCGGCTCCTCCAGCACCGGCGGCTCCTCCTCCGGCACCGGCTCCTCCTCCGGCTCCGCGCCCGGCGGCACCCTCCCGCAGACCGGCCCCGACGACTCCGCCCTCGCCCTCGGCACCCTCGGCGGCACCGTGCTCCTCGCCGGCGCCGCGGGCATCCTCTGGCTGACCCGGCGCGGCCCCGCCGTACGTCGCTGACTCCGCCGCCGCACACCGCCGTTCGCCGACGTCCGCCGCCGAAACCCGGTCACCAGCGCTGGAGCCGCCCATGCCGTCCGCCGTACGCGCCCTCGGACCGCCCCTGCTGATGACGCTGGCGCTGCTGGGCACCGCGTCACCCGCCGCCGCCGCCGCACGCCCGGCCGGCTGGTCCCTCGCGCCCGCCGGCGGCCCCCGCCCGTCCTTCTACGCCGAGGGTGACCCCGGCACCGCCCTCCAGGACACCATCGCCGTGACCAACCCGGCCCGCACCCCGGTGACGGTACGGCTGCGCGGCACCGGTCTGCCGGTGGTCCTCGCCAGGTCCGCGCTCACCGTCCCGGCCCGCACCCGCGCCGAGGTCCCCTTCACCGTGACCGTGCCGTCCGGCTCCGCGCCCGGCGACCGCTCCGGCGCGATCGAGGCGCGCGACGGCACGGGCCGTACGGCGAGCGTCCCGGTACGGCTGCGGATCGCCGGGCCCCGGCTCGCCGCGCTGACCGTCGAGCAGGTGGCCGTCCACCCGGACGGCATCACGTACCAGCTGGTCAACCGGGGTACGACCGTGCTCGTACCGACCCTCGCGGTGCGCGCCGACGGCGTCCTCGGACGCGTCCTCGACCGGGCCCCGCGCACCCTGCCCGTCCGGCTGGCCCCGGGCATCCGGCGCACCCTCACCGAGCCGTGGCACGGCCGCCCGCTCCTGGACCGCGTCGATGTACGGCTGACGGTGACGGCGCCGGGCGGTGCGCACGCCACGGCGGACACGGCGGCCACGTTCGTCCCGTGGGGCACGCTCGGCGCCCTCGCCGGGGCCGCGGCGACGGCGGCGACGGCCACGTATCTCGTCCGGCGCCGAGGCCGTCGTACCGGCGAGAGCGAAACCCCCTCCCGTGAGACCGAGTTGACGGGAGCGGCAACGTGAGGCGGCTCGTGGTCCTGGTCCTCGCGGCGCTGCTCCTGCTGCCGCTCGCGCATCCGGCGGCGGCGGACGGACCGGCCGTACGGCTGTCCGCGGCACAGGCCGGCACCGGCGGCTCGGTCACCGTCCACGGCACCGGATGGCGCCCGCGCACCCTGCTGATGCTGCTGGTCTGCGGCCGGGCCACGCCGTCCCGGGGCGTCATCGGCGGCACCAACTCCTGCGCCAACGCCGACGGCCGCGCCGTCACCACCGACGCGCGGGGCGCCTTCGCCAAGAAGCTGCCGGTCGCCGAGCCACCCGTGCCCTGCCCCTGCGTGGTGCACGTGGCCACGGTCACCGGCACCCCGGCCCAGGCGGACGCCGTCCTCGACGTCGCCGGACACCCCGTCGCCCCGCTGCCCGCTGAGCCCTCCGGCGGGGCCCTGTCGATCCTGTCCGACACCCGGCTGACCGGCTCCGGCTCCCCGCTGACCTGGTTCGGCGCCCCGCCGGGCCGCACCCTGGTCTTCACCGCGGGCAACCTCGGCACCACGCCCGTCAAGGACCCGGTCTTCCAAGTCGGCACCGCGCACGGCGTGTTCGCCCCCGAGTGGGACGACCGGCAGTGGCACGGCACCCTCGCGCCCGGAAAGAAGGCGCAGATCGAGCTGCCGGTGGAACTGTCCGCCGGGGCGCACGGCGACTACACCGTCTCCCTGAAGCACGACGGCAAGCTCCTCGCCGAACAGCCCTGGGGCGTGGGCCGGCCCTGGGGCGTGACCCTCTTCTGGGTCCTGCTCTGCCTGGTCGTACCGGCGGCCCTGTTCCGCGCCGGGATGGCCGTGGTGGACCGGGTACGCCCCCGCCGCCCGGCCGGGCCCCGCACCCCGCGCCCCTCTTCCCCGCGCCACCGTTCCCCGCGCCTCCGCCTCCCGCACCCCGCCCCTCGCGCGAGGACCTCACCGCCCCCGGGCCCCCGGCCACCGCCCTCCCGTGGTTCGCCCCGGGCACGGCGCCGGGCCCGCGCTCCGCACCGCACGACGACAGCCCGACGAGTCGTACCACCCCCGGTACGACCCCCACCGGAAAGGGACCCACGTGAGCATGCGAAGGAGAGGTACGGCGGTGGGCGCCGCGCTGGTGCTGAGCGGCGCGGGCGCCCTGCTGGGCCTGGCCGCGACGCCCGCGCAGGCGGCGACCGTGGCGTACGCCACGCACTGTGTGCCGCCCGCGGGCATCAGTCCCGTCGACGGCACGACGCAGGTCGAGATCACCGCGCCCGCGACGGCGAAGGTGGGCGACACGGTGGACGTCGGATGGAAGTTCGTCCAGGCCGCCTCCAAGAACCCCGACATCATCGACCTGCCCGCGAACTCGGTGCAGCCCTCGGGCGTGCTGAAGGCGGCGGGCGCGCAGACCGCCGACATCGCGATGCGGGGGCCGCGGCAGAACCCCGCGATCCCCAAGGGCGCCCAGATGGTGCTGTCCGACATGAAGGGCAGCGTGAAGCTGACGGCGCCGGGGGAGGTGACACTGACGCCGGACGCGTACACGGTGAACGCGATGTCGACGGACACGAAGTGCACACCGAAGGAGACGGTTCAGCGGTCGGCGACGATCAAGGTCACGGCGGCGGGCGGCACTTCGACTCCGACCCCGACACCAACCCCGACGCCGACCCCCACCGCCACCCCCACCCCCACGCCGTCCACGTCGGGCGGCACCGGGCAGACCGACTTCACCGGCAAGGAGGTACAGATCCCCTACGCGTGCAAGACCCCGATCGGCGACAAGAGCGCCACCTCGCCGGTGCGGATCGACGCGAAGAAGAGCGGCGGGGACTACGCCCTCACGGTGCGGTTCGGGAAGTCGGTGATGGACAGCCCCGCCGACATCCCCGCGGGCTCCGTGAAGCCGTCCATGGAGGTGGCCGTCGGCGGCGCCGACAAGGGCACGGTCCCCGTGGCGGGCCCCGCCAACGCCGCCCCCATCAAGTCCGGCGACCCCATCGCGATCCCCGACCTCACCGGCACCTACAAACCCGGCGCGACGGGCTCCTCGACCCTCTCCCCGGGCGTCCTGACCATCAACGCCCTGGGCACGACGACCACCTGCACCCCGGTCAGGACGCAGGTCTCGCTCACCCTGGACACGAGCGGCCGGCCGGGCGGCACCTCGGGAGGGACGTCCACCTCCGGCGGCTCGACGGGCGGAGCCGGCGGCACCGGCGGTACCAGCGGCTCCGGCGGCCTGGCCGACACGGGCGCGAGCGACCACGGAACCCTGAAGGCCCTGGGCCTGGTGGCCGGCACGGCGATCCTCCTGGGCGCCGCGGTCTTCACCTTCATGCCCCGGCCCCGCCGACGCTAGCCGGCCTGTCTGTGGCCGGGGGCGCGGGGAACCGCGCGGACAACCACCACGCACCCGCACCCGCCCACGCACAAGGCCCCCCACGGCGCCGAGGCGCAAAAACGACGAGGGCCGCCCCACCCACCCGGGGTGCGACGGCCCTCGTCGGCCACGTCCCAGCGACTAGCGCACGTCGC
The DNA here is from genome assembly GCF_009650765.1 of Streptomyces sp. SUK 48. Classification (NCBI taxonomy): domain Bacteria; kingdom Bacillati; phylum Actinomycetota; class Actinomycetes; order Kitasatosporales; family Streptomycetaceae; genus Streptomyces; species Streptomyces sp. SUK 48. Next base: position 4,974,374 of record NZ_CP045740.1, read on the forward strand.
CCATCAGCTTGTTCACCTTGCTGCGGTACATCCACACCGCCACACCGGCGAGCACCGCGAGGACGGCCTCCAGCATCACGAAGCCCATCTTGTCGAGGTTCACCCCGCCGACCGCCGGGTTCGACAGCAGCGCGGTGATGGAGTCGCCCGCGGTGACCGCGAGGAACCAGACGCCCATCATCTGCGAGGCGTACTTCTTCGGCGCCATCTTCGTCGTCACCGACAGACCCACCGGCGACAGCGTCAGCTCACCGACGGTCTGCAGGAAGTAGATGCCGACCAGCCACATCGCCGCGGCCTTGTGGCCGTCCTGCGCGATGGACAGCGGGGCGAGGAACACGAAGAAGGAAGCGCCGACCAGCACCAGACCGGAGGAGAACTTCACGATCGTGCTCGGCTCCTTGCCGCGCCGGTTCAGCCACAGCCACAGCCAGGCGAAGACCGGCGCGAGGGCCATGATCATGACCGGGTTGACCGACTGGTACCAGGAGACCGGGAAGTTCCAGCCGAAGATGGTGTTCTTGGCGGAGGCGTCGGCGAACAGCGACAGGGTCGAACCGCCCTGGTCGTAGATCATCCAGAAGACCGCGGCGGCCACGAAGAACCAGATGTAGGCGCGGACCTTCGAGCGCTCCTCGCCGTCGAGGTCCTTGTCGCGCAGGATCCGGCCGATGACCAGGATCGGCACGATGAGGCCGATGAGGGTCAGCGGGATCAGCGCCCAGTTGAGGGTGAAGTGACCGGTGAAGCCGACGATGCCGTAGAAGATCACGGCGATGGCCAGCCAGATCAGGCCCTTGCGCAGGGTGGTGGCCTTCTCCTGGGCCGTCATCGGCGTCGGGACGACCTTGCTCTGCTCGCTCAGGTGGCGGCCGCCCAGCAGGTACTGGACCAGGCCCAGCGCCATGCCGAGCGCGGCCAGCGCGAAGCCGAAGTGCCAGTTGACGTTCTCACCGATGGTGCCGATGACCAGCGGAGCGATGAACGCGCCCAGGTTGATGCCGATGTAGAAGAGCGTGAAGCCACCGTCGCGGCGCGCGTCCTTCGGACCGTCGTACAGGTGGCCGACCATCGTGGAGATGTTGGCCTTCAGCAGACCGGAACCGATGGCGACCAGGACCAGGCCGACGAAGAAGCTCGCGGCGACCGGCAGCGCCAGGCAGAGATGGCCCAGCATGATGATCAGACCCGCGACCGCGACCGTCTTACGGGGGCCGAGGAGCCGGTCGGCGACCCAGCCGCCGGGCAGGGCGAGCAGGTACACGAGCGAGAGGTAGACGGAGTAGATCGCCGTCGCCGTGCCCGCGCTCATGTGCAGGCCGCCCGGGGCCACCAGGTACAGGGGGAGCAGGGCCCGCATGCCGTAGTAGGAGAACCGCTCCCACATCTCGGTCATGAACAGAGTGGCCAGGCCGCGGGGGTGGCCGAAGAAGGTCTTCTCGGTGCCGGGGGTGCCCGGGTGGACCGAGTCCTTCGTCAGGCTGGACGCCATGGTCGTTCCTTGCTGGTCGGGACGCGCGGTGGAGCGTTGCGCGCCCGGTGGGGGTGGCGGCCGGCACCGGCGGGGTCGGCCGTCCGCCCCCAACGCCCGGGGGAGTCCGCTCCGGATCACGAAACGGTGGACGGCGACCACCGGGATCCACGCTCCGTGACGCGACGATGCGTCCGGAGCCCGGCCAGAGGTCATTCCTTTCAAGGCCGGTCGGACCCGACCGGCCCGCACACAAGAAGGACCTTCAGCGTCAATGCCCGCCAAAGGTCCCCGGGTGTACTACAGGCGTTCACGTCACTGTACGTCAGGACACCGCCCGGTATGGAAGGACTTGAGACGCGGATCACAGGTGTCGAGGGAACCGCGCGACGGAATTCGAAGGCCCCTTCTACGATCGCATCCCACAGGTGATGGTTCGTACCGCCGGGCACCCCGGGTAAGAATCCCGGGAACCGATCACACCACGGCACCGCACGCGGGCGGTCTACCATCACCTCATGACCCGTGTACTGCTCGCCGAGGACGACGCGTCCATCTCGGAACCGCTGGCCCGCGCCCTGCGCCGGGAAGGTTACGAGGTCGAGGTGCGCGAGGACGGACCCACCGCGCTCGACGCCGGAATGCAGGGGGGCGTCGATCTGGTCGTACTGGACCTCGGCCTGCCCGGCATGGACGGCCTGGAGGTCGCCCGCCGGCTGCGCGCCGACGGCCACACCGTGCCGATCCTCATCCTGACCGCGCGGGCCGACGAGGTGGACACCGTCGTCGGCCTGGACGCGGGCGCCGACGACTACGTCACCAAGCCCTTCCGCCTCGCCGAACTCCTCGCCCGCGTACGGGCCCTGCTGCGCCGCGGCGCGGCCGAGCCGCAGCAGCCCCCGGCCACCCATGGTGTGCGCATCGACGTGGAGTCGCACCGCGCGTGGATGGGCGACGAGGAACTCCAGCTCACCGCCAAGGAGTTCGACCTGCTGCGGGTGCTGGTGCGCGACGCCGGCCGCGTGGTGACGCGCGACCAGCTGATGCGCGAGGTCTGGGACACCACCTGGTGGTCGTCGACCAAGACCCTCGACATGCACATCTCCTGGCTGCGCAAGAAGCTCGGCGACGACGCGGCCAACCCCCGCTACATCGCCACGGTCCGGGGCGTGGGCTTCCGCTTCGAGAAGAGCTGAGCCCCGCACCGGGGCCCGGCGGTCACCTCAGGTAACGGAACATGCGTCGACGTCTCATTCAATCCACCCTCGCCGTCGTCCTCGTGGTGATCGCCGTCTTCGGCGTCTCCCTGGTGATCGTCGAGACCCGGACGATCACCAACAGTGCCCAGGAGCGGGTGGAGTCCGAGGCGGTGCGGCTGGCCAGCATCGTGGACAGCCGCATCCTGGCCGCGGAGAACGTCAACGGCGACGCGCTGCGCAACCCGGTCAGCAAAGAGCAGTACGCGGTGATCGAGATGCCCGGCCGGCCGCCGATCGAGATCGGCACCCGGCCCGTCGGCGACGTCATCCACGCCACCCAGCACGGCGAGGAGGGCGAGACCGTCACCGTGCAGGAGCCGCGCTCCGCGGTCACCCGCGAGGTCGGCCGCACCCTGCTGATCATCGGCCTGGTGGCGCTGCTCGCGGTGGTCGCGGCCGTGCTGCTCGCGGTGCGCCAGGCCAACCGGCTCGCCTCCCCGCTGACCGACCTCGCCTCCACCGCGGAACGCCTCGGCTCGGGCGACCCGCGCCCGCGGCACAAGCGGTACGGCGTCCCCGAGCTGGACCGGGTCGCCGATGTGCTGGACTCCTCCGCCGAGAAGATCGCGCGGATGCTGACCGCCGAGCGGCGGCTCGCCGCCGACGCCTCCCACCAGCTGCGCACCCCGCTCACCGCGCTGTCCATGCGGCTGGAGGAGATCACCCTCACCGACGATCCGGACATCGTGAAGGAGGAGGCGAACGTCGCGCTGACGCAGGTCGAGCGGCTCACCGACGTGGTCGAGCGGCTGCTGACGAACTCCCGCGACCCGCGCACCGGCTCCGCCGTCACCTTCGACCTGGACGAGGTCATCCAGCAGCAGCTCGCCGAGTGGCGGCCCGCCTACCGCGGCGTGGGCCGGGCCATCGTCAGCTCGGGCAAGCGGCACCTCCAGGCCGTGGGCACCCCGGGCGCGGTCGCCCAGGTGCTGGCCGCGCTGATCGAGAACTCGCTGATGCACGGCGGCGGCACCGTCGCGCTGCGCACCCGGGTCACCGGCAACCAGGCCGTGGTCGAGGTCACGGACGAGGGGCCGGGGGTGCCGGCCGACCTCGGGGCGCGGATCTTCGAGCGGACCATCAGCGGCCGCAACTCCACGGGCATCGGCCTCGCCGTCGCCCGGGACCTCGCCGAGGCCGACGGCGGCCGCCTGGAACTGCTCCAGGCCCAGCCCCCGGTCTTCGGCCTGTTCCTCTCCCGCACGCCCCCGGCCCGCAAGACGGACGAGGACCTGCCGACCGTCCGCTGAGCGGTACGGCCGCCAGGCCCTCGTGCGGTCTGTCTGCGGTCCGCTGAGCCGGGCAGCGGTCAGGGCACCCGCTGCGTCCTCGGCTCGGGCTCGCTAGGGGAGCGGCGCGACTCCGCCGCCAGGATCTCCTCGGCCTCCTGCGCGGGCATCGCGCGGAACACCCAGGTGCGGTACGACCAGAAGCGGAACAGGGTCGCGATCCCGATGCCGAGGAACTTGAAGACGTTGCTCTCCAGCGGGCTGTCCCAGCCGAGGCCGTAGGTGGCCAGGAAGAGCACGCCGTTCTCGATCACCAGGCCGATCGCGCTGAAGAACAGGAACAGCGTGAGTTCCTTGGTGCGGCCACTGCGGTCACGGTCCCGGTACGTCCAGTAACGGAAGCCGACGTAGTTGAAGGCGATGGCGACCACGGTCGCGATGATGCTGGCGCGCACCACCGGCAGCGTCGAAACGTGCCGGACCAGGTTGAACACGCCCAGATTCACCAGGACACCGGCGCCGCCGACGGCACCGAACTTGGCCATCTCGCCCACGAGCCGTTGCAGCCCCGAGGAACGCTGTTCCATGGCGTTGCAGCTCCCGTCGGTAGGTTTTGGTCAACTGGGCCATGCTAGCGGCGCGCGGGGCCCGATGCCTGAGGACCAGGCCAGTGCGGGGAAACAGGTCGGAAAGAGGCCGGAAAGCGGTGGGTAAGAGCCGGGAACGGACGTACGGGGGGCCCGTGCGGAGGGACGCGATCCGGCCGGTCCGCGATGGCCGATACGCTGTAGGTGTGACGTTCCCGGTAGTCGGCATGGTCGGCGGTGGTCAGCTCGCGCGTATGACGCACGAGGCGGGCATCCCGCTGGGCATCAGGTTCAAGCTCCTCAGTGACACCCCTCAGGATTCCGCGGCGCAGGTCGTGAGCGATGTCGTCATCGGCGACTATCGCGATCTGGACACGCTGCGCGAGTTCGCGCGCGGTTGTGACGTGATCACCTTCGATCACGAGCACGTCCCCACCGAGCACCTCAGGGCCCTCGAAGCGGACGGCATCCCCGTCCGCCCGGGCCCCGACGCGCTCGTGCACGCCCAGGACAAGGGCGTGATGCGGGCGCGGCTCGACGCGATCGGCGTCCCGTGCCCCCGGCACCGGATCGTCGCCGATCCCGACGACGTGGTGCGGTTCGCGGACGAGGGCGACGGTTTCCCCGTCGTCCTGAAGACCGTCCGCGGCGGCTACGACGGCAAGGGCGTGTGGGTCGTCGACTCCGCCGAGGAGGCCGCCGAGCCGTTCCGGGCGGGCGTGCCGGTCCTCGCCGAGGAGAAGGTCGACTACGTCCGCGAGCTCGCCGCCAACGTCGTACGCTCCCCGCACGGCCAGGCCGTCGCCTACCCGGTGGTGGAGTCCCGGCAGGTGAACGGCGTGTGCGACACGGTCATAGCCCCCGCCCCCGACCTGGACGAGGAGCTGGCGCTCGGCGCCGAGCGGCTCGCCCTCACCATCGCCAAGGAACTGGACGTCGTCGGGCACCTCGCCGTCGAGCTGTTCCAGACCCGCGACGGCCGCGTCCTCGTCAACGAACTGGCGATGCGCCCGCACAACTCCGGCCACTGGACCCAGGACGGCGCGATCACCTCGCAGTTCGCCAACCACGTCCGCGCGGTCCTCGACCTGCCTCTCGGCGACCCGCGCCCGCGCGCGAAGTGGACCGTGATGGTCAATGTGCTGGGCGGCGACTACCCGGACATGTACTCCGCGTACCTGCACTGCATGGCCCGCGACCCCAAGCTCAAGATCCACATGTACGGCAAGGACGTGAAGCCCGGCCGCAAGGTGGGACACGTCAACACCTACGGCGACGACCTGGACGACGTGCTGGAGCGCGCCCGTCACGCAGCCGGCTACCTGAGAGGCACCATCACCGAATGAGCCCCGTTGTTGGCATCGTCATGGGGTCGGACTCCGACTGGCCCGTCATGGAAGCCGCCGCCAAGGCCCTGGACGAGTTCGAGATCGCCTACGAGGTCGACGTCGTCTCCGCGCACCGGATGCCCCGCGAGATGATCACGTACGGCGAGCAGGCCGCCGACCGCGGGCTCAAGGTGATCATCGCCGGCGCGGGCGGCGCCGCCCATCTGCCGGGCATGCTCGCCTCCGTCACCCCGCTGCCGGTCATCGGCGTGCCGGTGCCGCTGAAGTACCTCGACGGCATGGACTCCCTGCTGTCGATCGTGCAGATGCCGGCCGGTGTCCCCGTCGCCACCGTCTCCGTCGCCGGTGCCCGCAACGCCGGGCTGCTCGCGGCCCGCATCCTCGCCACGCACGACGAGGACCTGCTGCACCGGATGCGTGACTTCCAGCACGAACTGAACGAGCAGGCCACCGAGAAGGGCAAGCGGCTGCGCTCCAAGGTCGAGGGCGCCGGCGGCTTCGGCTTCGGGAAGTGAGCGCCGTGACGCATCTGGACGAGGCCCGCGCCCTGCTGCGCGAGTTCCCCGTGGTCGACGGCCACAACGACCTGCCCTGGGCGCTGCGCGAGAAGGCGGGCTACGACCTGGACCGCCTGGACATCGCGGGCCACCAGCACGAGCACCTGCACACCGACATCCCCCGGCTGCGCGCGGGCGGCGTCGGCGCCCAGTACTGGTCGGTGTACGTGCCGGCCGAGCAGCCCGACCCGGTCGCCGCGACGCTGGAGCAGATCGACTGCGTACGGCAGCTCCTCGACCGCTACCAGGCGGACCTGGCGCCCGCGCTGACCGCCGCCGACATGGAGGCGGCCCGCGGTGAGGGCCGTATCGCCTCCCTGATGGGCGCCGAGGGCGGCCACTCCATCGCCAACTCGCTGGGCACCCTGCGCGGTCTGTACGCGCTCGGCGTGCGCTACATGACGCTCACCCACAACTCGAACGTTGACTGGGCGGACTCGGCGACCGACATCCCCCGGGCGAACGGCCTCACCGCCTTCGGCCGCGAGGTGGTCCGGGAGATGAACCGGCTCGGCATGCTGGTCGACCTCTCGCACGTGGCGCCGTCCACGATGCGCGACGCGCTGGACGCGAGCACCGCCCCGGTGGTCTTCTCGCACTCCTCGGCCCGCGCGGTCTGCGACCACCCCCGCAACATCCCGGACGACGTCCTGGAGCGGCTGCCCGCCAACGGCGGCGTCGCGATGGTGACGTTCGTACCGAAGTTCGTGCTTCAGGCGGCCGTTGACTGGACGGCCGAGGCCGACGAGAACATGCGCGCCCACGGCCTGCACCACCTGGACACCACCGCCGAGGCGATGAAGGTGCACCGCGCCTTCGAGGAGCGCACCCCGCGCCCGATCGCCACGGTGCCGGTGATCGCCGACCACCTGGACCACATGCGCGAGGTCGCCGGCATCGACCACCTCGGCATCGGCGGCGACTACGACGGCACGGCCTTCACCCCGGACGGCCTGGGCGACGTCTCCGGTTACCCGAACCTCCTCGCGGAGCTGCTGGACCGCGGCTGGTCCAAGGCCGACCTCGCCAAGCTCACCTGGCAGAACTCGGTCCGGGTGCTGGGCGCGGCGGAGGACGTGGCCCGCGACCTGCGGGCGAAGCAGGCGCCGTCCAACGCGACGATCGAGTCGCTGGACGGCTGACGCGCGGTGACCTGAGAAGGGGCGGGACGGCCGACCGGCCGTCCCGCCCCTTCGCCGTACCCGCGGGCGCCCCTACGCGGACTCGATCCGGCACAGGCAGAACGGATGCCCGGCCGGGTCGGCGTACACCACGAAGTCCTTCTTCTCGCGGTCCTCCACGTCCAGCGGGCGGGCGCCGAGCGCCAGGACCCGCTCGTGCGCCGTGTCCAGCTCCGCCCAGGTGCTGCCCGCGTCGAAGTCCAGATGGAGCTGCTGGCCGTTGTGGTCCGCGCGCGGCCACTCGGGCGGGGTGTGCCCCGCGGCCCGCTGGAAGGCCATCCGGGGACCGCCCGGGATCTGGAGCACGACCCAGGTGTCGTCCTCGGCCACCGGCGTGCCCCCGCCCACCGCCGCGTAGAAGGCGGCCAGGGCGTGCGGGTCAGGGCAGTCGAGCACGATGGTGCGGAAATGGGCGACGGACGCCATGTACTTCCTCCTCGGGGGACGGTCTCAGCAGGCGCAGAGGCAGAACGGGTGCCCGGCCGGGTCGGCGTACACCCGCCAGGTGCGGGCGGGTTCCCCGGCGTCCAGGAGCCTCGCCCCCAGCTTCAGCACGCCCTCCTGCGCCGCGTCCAGGTCCGGCACGGTCAGGTCCAGGTGGAACTGCTGGCCGTCGCTCTCGGCGCGCGGCCACCGCGGCGCAGTGTGCCCCTTAGCCCGCTGGAAGGCCAGCGCCTGTCCGCCGGGGAGCGCCAGATCCACCCAGTCGCCCCTCTCGTCGCGGGTCACCGTGCCGCCGAGCACCTCGGCATAGAAACCGGCCAGCGCGTCGGGATCGGGACAGTCCAGGACCACCACACCGAGCTCGGCGAGAGCCATGACGACCTCCTTCTGTTACCCATAGAGGCGAGTAACCGGTAACGGTGACCTCATACTCCCGGACAAGGGGTAACGTCGCAACCATGACTGAGAGATCGGCCGCTCCCGGGGCTCTGGCCCTGGTGGAGTCCCTGGTCAACACCGTGGACCTGGCGGACGGCGCCGACTCGCTGGACACCGGGGAGGGGCGCGGGCGCCTCGGGATCACCGAAGAGGAGCTGGCCGGGGCGCGGGAGCTGCGGGAGTCGCTGCGGGCCGCCCTGCTCGCGCACGCCGGGCATCCGCCGCACCGCGCGGTCACCCCGCTCGGCGAACTGCTGGCCCGCGCGCCGCTGTACGTCACCGTGGACGAGGGGGACGGCTCGGCGGCCCTGGCCCCCGCCCCGGACGCCTCCCTGCTCTCCCGGGTCGCCGCCGCCGTCGCCGAGGCGCTGGCGGCGGGCACCTGGATGCGGCTCAAGGCGTGCGAGGCCGCCACCTGCCACTGGGCGTACTACGACCGCAGCCCCGCCGGACGCGGCCGCTGGTGCTCCATGCGGGTCTGCGGGGCGCGCGAGAAGATGCGGCGCTACCGGGCCAAGGGGGCGTAAAGCGCGGGAAGCCGGGCCCCGGGGGCGCGGGGTGCTGGGGCAAAATGCGAGACGGCGCCGGTTCGGCCGACTGAGCCTCGGCCGAACCAGCGCCGTTTCCTGCGTCCGCCGGGCATCCGCCCGTCAGGCGGTCGGCCGCCCCATCGCCCGGTACGTCCAGCCCGCCCGTCGCCACAGCTCCGGGTCGAGGGTGTTGCGCCCGTCGAGCAGCACCCGGGCCGCCGCGACCGCGCCCAGCCGCTCCGGGTCCAGCTCGCGGAACTCGCGCCACTCGGTCAGATGCAGCACGACGTCCGCGCCGCGCACCGCGTCGAGGGCCGTGTCGGCGTATCCGAGCGTCGGGAAGACCCGTCGGGCGTTGTCCATGCCCTTCGGGTCGTACACGGTCACCTGGCCGCCCTGGAGGTGTATCTGGCCCGCCACGTTCAGCGCGGGCGAGTCGCGGACGTCGTCCGAGTCGGGCTTGAAGGTGGCGCCGAGCACCGCGACCCGCTTGCCGAGGAAGGAGCCGCCGCCCAGCGCCTCGCGGGCCATCTCCACCATCTGGCCGCGCCGGCGCATGTTGATGGAGTCGATCTCCCGCAGGAAGGTCAGCGCCTGGTCCGCGCCCAGCTCGCCGGCGCGGGCCATGAACGCGCGGATGTCCTTGGGCAGGCAGCCGCCGCCGAAACCGATCCCGGCGCGCAGGAACTTGCTGCCGATCCGGTCGTCGTGCCCGATCGCCTCCGCCAGCTTGGCCACGTCACCGCCGCCGGCCTCGCAGACCTCCGCCATCGCGTTGATGAAGGAGATCTTGGTGGCGAGGAAGGAGTTGGCGGCGGTCTTCACCAGCTCGGCGGTCGGGAAGTCGGTGACGACGAAGGGGGTGCCCTCGCCGACCGGCGTCGCGTACACCTCGCGCAGCAGCTTCTCGGCCCGGTCGCCGCGCACTCCGACCACGATCCGGTCCGGGTGCAGGGTGTCCTCGACGGCGAAGCCCTCGCGCAGGAACTCCGGGTTCCAGGCCAGCTCGGCGTCGCCGCCCGCGGGGGAGTGCTCGGCGAGATAGGCGGCCAGCCGGTCGGCCGAGCCCACCGGCACCGTGGACTTGCCGACCACCAGGGCCGGGCCGCGCAGATGCGGGGCGAGGGAGGCGATCGCGGAGTCGACGTACGACATGTCGCAGGCGTACTCGCCGTGCTTCTGCGGGGTGTTCACACACACGAAGTGCACATCGCCGAAGGCGCCGATCTCGGCCCAGTCGGTGGTGAAGCGCAGCCGCCCGGTCGACCCCTCGATCCCGGCCACGTGCCGGCGCAGCAGCTCCTCGAGCCCCGGCTCGTACATCGGGGTCTCGCCGCGCTCCAGCATGGCGATCTTCTCGGGTACGACATCCAGGCCCAGCACCTCGAATCCCAGCTCGGCCATGGCCGCGGCGTGGGTGGCGCCGAGATACCCGGTGCCGATCACGGTGATCTTCAGGCTCATGGACGCGCTCCTGCTAGGGGATTCTCTCGTGCGGGCCCGAGCATAGCCGGGCCGGTCGGGGGGCAACTTTCCCGCTGTCGCCAACCTCACGTAGGCGAGCGGGGGCCAGGGCTCTAAAATTTGAGTTACTTAACGGTAATTAGCGTTTGTTCTGTCCGTGATGCGTCACCATCACTGCGTCTTTGGAGCGTGAGAGACCTTGGCCGGATCGGCTGACTTCGACCTGTACCGCCCGTCCGAGGAGCACGACATGCTCCGCGACGCCGTCCGCTCCCTGGTCGAGGCGAAGATCGCGCCGTACGCCGCCGCGGTGGACGAGGAGGCCCGCTTCCCGCAGGAGGCCCTCGACGCGCTGGTGGCCAACGACATGCACGCCGTGCACGTCCCCGAGGAGTACGGCGGCGCCGGCGCCGACGCGCTCGCCACGGTCATCGTGATCGAGGAGGTGGCCCGCGCCTGCGTCTCCTCCTCCCTGATCCCCGCGGTGAACAAGCTGGGCTCCCTCCCGGTGATCCTCTCCGGCTCCGAGGAGCTGAAGAAGAAGTACCTGGGCCCGCTGGCCAAGGGCGACGCGATGTTCTCGTACTGCCTCTCCGAGCCGGACGCGGGCTCGGACGCGGCCGGCATGAAGACCAAGGCGGTCCGCGACGGCGACCACTGGATCCTCAACGGCGTCAAGCGCTGGATCACCAACGCGGGCGTCTCCGAGTACTACACGGTCATGGCCGTCACCGACCCGGCCAAGCGCTCCAAGGGCATCTCCGCCTTCGTGGTGGAGAAGTCGGACGAGGGCGTCTCCTTCGGCGCCCCCGAGAAGAAGCTCGGCATCAAGGGCTCCCCGACCCGCGAGGTCTACTTCGACAACGTCCGCATCCCCGCCGACCGCATGATCGGCGAGGAGGGCACGGGCTTCATGACCGCCATGAAGACCCTCGACCACACCCGCATCACCATCGCCGCCCAGGCGCTCGGTGTCGCGCAGGGCGCCCTCGACTACGCCAAGGGCTACGTCCAGGAGCGCAAGCAGTTCGGCAAGGCGATCGCCGACTTCCAGGGCATCCAGTTCATGCTCGCGGACATGGCGATGAAGATCTCCGCCGCCCGCGCCCTCACCTACCAGGCCGCCGCCGCCTCCGAGCGCGGCGACGCCGACCTGACCTACCTGGGCGCCGCCGCCAAGTGCTTCGCCTCGGACGTCGCCATGGAGGTCACCACCGACGCCGTCCAGCTCCTCGGCGGCTACGGCTACACCCGCGACTACCCGGTCGAGCGCATGATGCGCGACGCCAAGATCACCCAGATCTACGAGGGCACCAACCAGGTCCAGCGCATCGTGATGGCGCGCAACCTGCCGTAACCCCCGCACGCGGTACCGGAAGGCGCCCGCCGGGGCGCCTTCCGTGCGTCCGGGGGCCTTACGACCGGTCGGTCACATGCGGGGGCGGCCCGGGCGACGTAGGACGGAAGCACACGGGACCCGATCCCGGGTCCCCCTGCTCCGAGGAGGAGCCATGGCCCAGCCCGGAACGACGATGCCCGCCATGACCCAGCAGATGCAGGACTGCATCGAGGCGTGCATGAACTGCCACAGCGTCTGCGAGGAGACCATGAGCTCCTGCATGCAGCAGGGCGGGCAGGCGCAGATGCAGATCATGCGCGCGCTCATGGACTGCTCCGAGACGACCCGGATGTGCGCCGACATGATGATGCGCCGCTCGCCCATGTCGGGCGAGATGTGCGCGATGTGCGCCAAGGCGTGCGACATGGCCGCCGAGGCGTGTATGTCCATGCCGGACGACCAGCAGCTGATGCGCTGCGCGGACGCGTGTCGCAGGTGCGCCGAGATGTGCCGCGCGATGGCGGGCGCCCGGATGTGACCTGAGCGCCCGCACGTCGCAACCTCCGTTCCCGGACGGCGAAGGGCGGCCGGTCCTGCCGCACAGGGCGCCGCTCGCCCGTGCGGCGGTCCGGCCGCCCCTGCCGTGCCGCCCCGGTCAGCTGCCGGCGACCGTGACCTTCTGGTCGTTGTTCAGCTCGTTCACCAGGGTCTTGACCTTCGCCTTGTCCCAGACCAGGTTGCCGCCGGTGGAGCCGGAGATGGGCATGTTCAGGGAGGTGCCGTCACCACCGTTGACGCCCTTCATGGCCCAGAACATCGAGGCCAGGTTCCACAGGGACATGTCCTTGTCCACGATCAGCGAGTCCAGGCCCGCGCCCATGGTCGGGTAGAACTTGAAGGGGTTCAGCACGGTCGAGGGCGTCGCCACCTCGTGGGCCAGCGCCGCCAGGAACTTCTGCTGATTCTTGGTCCGCTGGAGGTCGGACGCGGCGAAGGCGTGCCGGGTGCGCACGAAGGCGAGCGCCTGCCGGCCGTTCAGTGTCTGCTTGCCGGCCTTGAAGTCGGCGCCGGACCATTTGTCCGTGAAGCCCTTGTCGATGTCGATCTGGACCCCGCCGACCGCGTCCACGATGTTCGCGAAGCCCTGGAAGCCGATCTCCACGTAGTGGTCGATGTGCAGCCCGGTGTTGTACTCGATGGTGCGCACCAGCAGCGTCGGGCCGTCCTCGGCGTAGGCCGCGTTCAGCTTCTCCTGGCGGCCCGTGGCGGGGTAGACCTTCCCGGACGTCGAGCCCTTGTACGAGGGGATCTCCACGTTCGAGTCACGCGGCAGCGAGATGAGCGTGTCGCCGTTGTCGCCCACGTGCAGGATCATCATCGAGTCCGTGCGCTTGCCCTCGGCGGCGCCGGTGTGCAGCTTCTTCTCGTCCGCCTTGGACATGCCCTCGCGGCTGTCCGAACCGACGATCAGGTAGTTGGTGCCGGACCCCGACTGCGGCCGGTCGATCACCTGGGCGAGATCGACCTCGCGGCGCAGCTTGGAGTCGGCCCAGAAGTAGGTGGCGACCGAGGTGACGATCATCACGGTCACCAGCGTGATGGCGGTCCACTTGATCCGCCGCCGCCAGTTCGGCGCGGGTCTCTGTCCGGGCGGCGCGCCACCGGGGCCGTGGCCGCCGGGGTTCCCGTAGACCTGGCCGGTGTTGTAACCGCTGTCGTACGCGTCGTCGTAGCCGCCGTTCGCGTACGACGGCTGCTGCGGAACGCCGGCCCCGTACTGCGGTGCCGCGGGGTCGCGCCGTACCTGGCGCATCGCGCGGGCGCCTTCGGGCTGTGCGCCGCCACTGCCGCGTCCATAGCGGGGGCCGCGGTTGTCGTCGGACCATGCCTCGGGCCAGTCATTCATGCGGACCAGTGTGCAGGGCGCGGCCGTATGGCTTACAAGACCTGTCGGAAAATCAGGGCGGCGCTGTTGCGAAGCTGACACAAATTCCGCGAATGCGGCTTCGGCATAAGGTAGAGGGCATGACAGATCAGGCCACGGAGCCGGAAGCAGTGGAATCGGACATTCCGGGCAAGCCCACCTCCGCCTCGCGCACCACGCTCAGCCACATCATGACCCACAGCGACACCAACCTGCTGGGTACGGTGCACGGCGGGGTGATCATGAAGCTGGTGGACGACGCGGCGGGCGCCGTGGCCGGCCGGCACTCCGGCGGCCCCGCCGTCACCGCCTCCATGGACGAGATGGCCTTCCTCGAACCGGTCCGCGTCGGTGACCTGGTCCATGTGAAGGCGCAGGTCAACTGGACCGGCCGGACCTCCATGGAGGTCGGCGTACGGGTCCTCGCCGAGCGCTGGAACGAGTCCAACCCGCCCACCCAGGTCGGCTCGGCCTATCTGGTCTTCGCGGCCGTGGACGCCGACGGCAAGCCCCGCCAGGTGCCCCCGGTGATGCCGGAGACCGACCGGGACCGCCGCCGCTACCAGGAGGCGCAGATCCGCCGCACCCACCGGCTGGCCCGCCGCCGCGCCATCCGCGAGCTGCGCGAGCAGCGGGCGGCCGACGGCCTGGCGGACTGAGGACCGGCGGACCGAGGACCGGCGGACCGAGAGCCGGGAGGCCCGAGGGCCGGCGGGATGCTCACGCGTCCCCCGCGCACACCACCTCGTTGCCGCGCACCACGCTCGCGGCGCCCTGATCCTGACGCCCCGGGTCCTCGAAGCGCACGGCCCGCACGCTCTTGAAGCCGGCGCCCGCGGTCACCTTCAGCACCGGCCCCTGGCCCGGCGCCGCGCGCAGCTCGCTGCCCGGCAGGGCCGCGGCCAGGGTGCGGGCTGAGCGGTCCCAGCGGGGGTCGTACGTGATGACGGTGGTCGGCAGCTGCGCGGGCGCGGTCACCGGCTCATGGGTGGTGGCGAAGCCGGTCGCCGCGAGTTCGGTGTCGATCCGCTTGGCCAGCCCGGCCGCGCCGGTGCCGTTCGCCACCTGGACCCGGATGCTCCGCGGGTCCGTGTCCACGGGCGTCGCGGCGGGTCCGCGGTGCGGGCGGGCCGCGCTGAGCGGCTTGTCGTCGCGCAGCGCCTGGAACAGCTGGGCGGAGCGGGCCGCGTCCCATTTCAGGGTCGAGCCCACGCCCTTGACCGGGTAGTCCATCCGCCCGATGGGGACGGTCGTGAACTCGGAGGACGAGGGCGAGAAGTTCCGCATCGCGCGCCCGAGGTCGAGCAGCTCGTCGGTGCCGAAGCCGATGTCGGCGCGCACCGAGCCGAGCACCGCCCGGGTCACATCGCGAAAGCGCATCGGGTTCAGCAGCACGCCCGAGGACGTCGCCTTCTCGATCAGCGCGGCCAGGAAGCGCTGCTGCCGCTTCATCCGGCCCAGGTCGCTGGCGCCGTCCAGGTGCCGCGAGCGCACGTACTGGAGGGCCTGCCCGCCCAGCAGGGTGTGCGTGCCGGGGGCGAGGTCGAGCCCGCTGTAGGTGTCCTTCAGCGGCGTCGCCGTACAGATCCGGACCCCGCCGAGGACGTCCACGGTCTTCATGAAGCTGGTGAAGTCGACCTCCAGATAGTGGTCGATCTTCACCCGGGTCATGCTCTCGACCGTGCGCACGGTCAGCTGCGGGCCGCCCTCGGCGTAGGCCGCGTTCAGCCTGAGCGGATGCGCGCCGTACTGCCGGCCGGTGGCCGGGTCCCGGCGGGCGGGGACCTCGGCGAAGGAGTCGCGCGGCAGGCTCACCACGGTGGCCCGCTCCCGGTCCTCCGAGATGTGCACGATCATCATCGTGTCGGTGCAGTGGCAGGGCTGTCCGCCCAGGTGGAAGGCGCGCCGCTGGCTCTCGGTGATCTTGTCCCGGCCGTCGGTGCCGACCAGCAGGATGTTCATCCCGTGGCCCGCCCGCGGCCGGTTCTTCATGTCCTTGAAGGCGTCGACCCGGGAGATCCCCGCGTCCAGGCTGGTGACCACCGCGTGCCCGATGCCCGCGGAGGCGAGCACCACCACCGACAGCGTGGTCATCGCCCGCATGGCCCAGCGCGGCCGTCGTCGGCGCCCGGGCCGTGCCGGGCGCTCGGGCGGGGGCGGCAGCCGGCGGGGCGGCTGCGGGCGGCGCTGGGGTCGCGCCGGGGACCGGGGCGGGCTGGCCAAGGGACACCTCCGGACGAGGCCGTACGTGGGATCCATGAGCACAGTAGGCCGATACGATCTCCATCCCGCGTCGGAGCCCCGGCGGCGCGCACCGGTGTCCCCCGTTCGCGGTAACGTGAGGCCCCTATGAACGCCAAGCCCGACGTGCGGTTCCCCGCTGTATCCGTGATCATGCCCGTCCTCAACGAGGAACGGCATCTGCGCGGGGCCGTCCAAGCGATCCTCGCGCAGGAGTACGGCGGCGACATGGAGGTCGTGATCGCCCTCGGTCCGTCCACGGACCGCACGGACGAGATCGCCGCCGAGCTCGTGGCCGAAGACCCCCGCGTCCACACCGTCCCGAACCCGACCGGCCGCACCCCCGCCGCGCTGAACGCGGCGATCAAGGCGTCCCGGCATCCGATCGTGGTCCGTGTCGACGGCCACGGCATCCTCTCGCCGAACTACATCGAGACCGCCGTACGGCTCCTCGCGGAGACCGGCGCGCAGAACGTCGGCGGCATCATGCACGCCGAGGGCGAGAACGACTGGGAGCACGCGGTCGCCGCCGCGATGACCTCCAAGATCGGTGTCGGCAACGCGGCCTTCCACACGGGCGGCGCCGCGGCTCCCGCCGAGACGGTCTACCTCGGTGTCTTCCGCCGCGAGGCGCTGGAGCAACAGGGCGGCTACAACGAGGAGTTCATCCGCGCCCAGGACTGGGAGCTGAACTTCCGCATCCGCGAGGCGGGCGGCCTGATCTGGTTCTCGCCGGAGCTGAAGGTGTCGTACCGCCCCCGGCCCTCGGTGCGGGCGCTCGCCAAGCAGTACAAGGACTACGGCCGCTGGCGCCATGTCGTGGCCCGCTACCACTCCGGCTCCATCAACCTGCGCTACCTCGCCCCGCCGACGGCGGTGTGCGCGATAGCCGCGGGCCTGGTGGCCGGCGCGGCCCTGACCCCCTGGGCCCTGGTGATCCCCGGCGGCTACCTCGCCGCGATCGCCGCCGGCTCCCTGCCCGCCGGCAAGGGCCTGCCCCTCAAGGCGCGCCTCCAGATCCCGGTGGCCCTCGCCACCATGCACATGTCCTGGGGCTGGGGCTTCCTGACCAGCCCGAAGTCCCTGGCGAAGCGCGTCATCGCGTCGCGCCGGCCGGCGGTGCCAAGCGCCTGACGGACCCGGGCGTCCGGACCGAGGAACGAGGCGGGGCCCCTCCGGGAAGGAGGGGCCCCGCCTCGTCCGGTACCGGTACGGCGTTCACCACTGGTACGGCTTGTACACATCCATGCAGCCGCCCTTGTCCGCGCCGTTGATGGCGTCGGCGTTGGACGGGACGTCGCCGGCCTTCGGCTTGGACTGCTTCGGGAAGGTCGTGCCGGTGCGCCAGTCGGCGCCGAGCAGCAGGGTGACGCCGGAGACCGAGGTGGTCTGCTTCACCGCGGTGGCCGGCAGGCCCAGCGCCTTGGCCACGCCCTGGGCGTCGCCCTGGAGATCGGCGCTCGGGTACTCGACGACCGTCTTGTCCTGCGGCGGCGGGGGCGCGGTGTCCGCCGCCGCCCTGCCGTAGCCCCGGCCCACCAGCGCCTCGGCGATGGTGCGGGCCCGGCCGGGCACCGCCGCCTCGGAGGCGGAGCCGGTGCCGTTCTGGACGAGGACGCCGAGCCGGGACGGATCGGTGGAGGGCGACTTCGCCGGCCGCGGCTTGTCCCCGGCCTGCTTGGAGTCCCCGGCCCCGCCGTTCTTGTCGAGCGGGATGTCGTCCCGGAGCATCTCCCAGAGCTTGCCGGCGTCGCCCGTGTTCGGGACGACGTGGTTGTCGGGGTCCCGCGGGTCCGGGAGGTTGGGCATCGTCACGCTCGTGATGCGGTCCGACGGCACGGACTTCATCTCCATGCCGAGGTCGTAGAGCTTCTTGACCGTGCCGATCTCCTCGGAGACCTTGAGGGACTTGGTGGCCGAGTCGGCCAGGTCCATCAGGCGCCCGGTGTCGGTGAACACGTCCTGCGACTTGAGCGTGCGCAGCATGGAGTTGAGGTACATGTGCTGGGCGCGGGCCCGCAACGGGTCGCTGCCCCAGGCGTGCCGGGTGCGCAGCCACTGGAGCGCCTGCACGCCCTTGATCTTGTGCGTCCCGGCCGTCAGCTTCAGCCCGGAGCCGCCGCGCTGGGCCGCGGTCGGGCGGTCCCAGACGTTCTGCTTCACACAGACGTCGACGCCGCCGATGGCGTCCGCCATCTTCACCACGCCCGCGAAGTCGATCGTCATCCAGTGGTCGATGTAGACCCCGGTGAGGTTCTCCCAGGTGGCCAGCGTGCAGCCGGCGCCGCCCCGGCCGAGGGTGGTGTTGATGATGTCGTTGGTCGCCGGATAGACCTTGCCGGTGTCCGGATCCGTGCACTTGGGGATGTCGACACGGGTGTCGCGCGGGATGCTCACCATCGCGGCGCTCTTGCGGTCGGCGGAGATGTGGATGAGCATCTGCACGTCCCCGAGCGGGGGATCGCCGACACTGCTCTTGCTGCCGCCGAGCTTCAGGTTCTCCGCCGAATTACGGCTGTCCGAGCCGACCAGCAGGATGTTCAGCGGGGTCTGTCCGGCCGCGTTCGGGGCGGTCTTCCGCGCCTTGGCGTCACCGCTGCTGCGCTCGCCCTTGCGTATGTTGGCGTTCAGATGCTCGTAATAGAGGTAACCGGCGCCCGCCGTGCCGAGTATGACCACCGCGAGGACCGTCGCCGACCAGCGCAGCGCGCGCCGGCGCCGCCGCTTGGTCGTGGAGCCCCCGGGACCGTCCGGGCCCCCCGTGCCCGAGCCCCCCTTGCGCCGCCCGCCGCCGTGCCGTCCGGCCCCGGCCTCCGGGTCCGCCGTCCGCGGGTTGAGCGCCATCGTGTCCTCCACTCCGGCCGCGTCACCCCGCACATCGCTCTGCGCCACTCTCCCTGCCCTCCCCGCCCTTTTGCGCCATGCGACGGGCCCGTCCCGCGCCGAGTAGTTAGACGCACGACGGGCCCGGAGGGTTACCTATGAGGCGCACTTAACCTCGCCGGCCGTGGACTTGTCGACCTTCGGCGCCGTGTCCGGGCCCGCGATCGGCGTGCCCGCGGCCTTGAAGTCCTTGCCCAGGGTCAGGGTCATCGCGGGCAGCCCCTGGGAGTTGACGACGCTCGAACCCGGCTTGAGCGCCGAGCCGGGCAGCCCCATCAGCGCGGCCAGCTCCCGGGCCTGCGCGGCCTGGTCCGGCGCGTACTCCAGGGTGGTCTTCTCGAGTCCGTGCGAGGCGTTGCCCGCGTTCTCCGACTTCAGCACGCCCTCGGTGTTCTGGAGCCAGTCGAGCACCGCCTGCGCGCTGCCGGGTGCCGCCTCGCTGTTGAGGATGCGCACGCGCACGTCGCCGGGCGCCGACCTGCTGCCCTTCAGCCGGGCGGCCTGCGCGTCCTTGGCGGCCTTCTGCTTGCGCTTGACGTCGGTGAAGGAGACGTCGTTCTGTATCGCCTGGAACACCGCCGGCGCCGCCGACTGGTTGAGGACCACCGTCGCGTGGACCTTCTCGGCGGGGTTGTCCACCACCGGCACCGTGGTGAAGGTGATGTTCTTCGGCGGCACCTTCTTGAGCTCCAGCGCCATGTCCTTCAGCGTGTTGATGCTCTTTATGCCGGTGTCGACGGTCAGCGCCTTGGTGGCCGCCTCCGCGAGGTCCATCAGCTTCGAGGGGTCGGTGAGGGTGTCGCTGGAGGACATCTTGCGCATCAGCGAGCCCAGGAACTGCTGCTGCACCTTGATGCGGTCCAGGTCGCCCTGGTTGCCGAAGCTGTGCCGGGTGCGCACGAAGGCGAGGGCCTGTTCGCCCTCCACCGTCGACTTGCCCGCCGGCAGCTTGAGGTGGGACTCCTTGTCGTCCACCGGGTGCGCGACACACACGTCGACCCCGCCGACCGCGCTGGTCAGCGTCTTCACCGCGTTGAAGTCGGCCATCATGAAGTGGTCGACGTGTATGCCGGTGACCTCTTCGACGGTGCGCATGGTGCAGCCCGGGTCGCGGCCGTCCTGGCCGAGGCTGGTGTTGAAGCGCACGCTGTCGGTGCCCTGGACCACCTTGGTCGTGCCGTCCGGCTGCTTGGTCGGGCAGTCCGGCACGTCGACGATCAGGTCGCGCGGGATGCTCAGCGCGGTCGCGTTGGTCCGGTCCTTCGAGACGTGCAGCAGGATGTTGGTGTCCGCGTGCCCCACGCTGCCGGAGTCGCCGTAGCCCTCGTTGCCCTTGCCGGTGCGCTTGTCGGTACCGATGATCAGCAGGTTGAACGCCTCGTCCTTGCTGAAGCCCTTGGAGCCCGCGTCCCCGACATCGGTCGAACTGATGTTGCCCTCAAGGTGCTTGAGGTACAGATACCCGGCGGCGCCGGCCGCGACCAGCGCGAAGGCGGTGCCGCCGGCGGTCCACGCCAGCACCTTCTTCGCCTTCGACTTCTTCTTCACCGGCCGGCGGCCACGCCGCCCCGGCGCGCCCTCGGGCTCGGTGCCCCGGCGCCGGGAGGCCCTCGGCGGCGGCACGTCTCCGGCGCGCGCCTTGTCCCCGGCGCGGGAGCCGTCCCGGGTACGGGCCCCGTCCTGGGTGCGCGTCCCGTCCTGGGTGCGTGTGCCGCCCCCCTCGGGCCCGCCGTCCTGCGCGGGCACCTTGCTCATCTCACGGGTCTCACCGGGCGCCATGTCGTTGCGCCGGCGGCGCCGGGCACCGCCGCCGTCCTCGGCGGACGGCTTGCGCGGACCGGGAACCGATTGCGTTCCGGAAGGAGGCAGTCGCAGTTCGTATTCGCCGGTGTTCGGATTGAGCACCCACTGGTCTGCGGGATCGATGTTGTCCGCCCGCCCACGGCCTTGCGCGTCCACGGTTGTCCGAATCCTCCGTCGGGGCCACGCGGCGCCTTCCCCCTCAAAGGCGCTCGGGTCTCGGTGAAACAGTGCACGACCCCAGGTCGGACCTCGTGGCCACGTGCACCGGATCGCTCACACTATCCGCCCAGTTCAGCGTCTAGGGACGCCCGTGACAAATCCGTCGTCCCTACAACTGGGCAATCCGCCTCATTTTCTGGACGGAAATCGGCGGCGCCGGCGAACGCCTTACGCGCAGCCGTGCTCGGCGGCCGTGTTCCCGGTGTAGGTGGGCGCGGGGGAAGGGCCGCCGTTTGTGCCCTTTTGCGGTGCCGTCGGCTTCTGTGGTGCCTGCCCGGTGACCGCCACCGGCCGGTCCGCGCGCAGCCGCTCGAAGAGCTTCTCGGCCTCGGGCTCCACGAGTTGGTCGCGATCGGCGTCGTAGACGTACTGCTCCCGCGGCACCGTCAGGAACTGCATATGCCGGGCGGGAATGCCGTGCAGCGTCCGCACCAGCCGGTACAGATCACCCAGATTCGCCAGTCCCGGATCGGTGGTGAGCGAGGACGTCGCCGCGTCCAGTACGGCGTACAGCCGCAAGGGGTTCAGCAGTACGTCGTTGCCGCGCACCCGGGTGGCCAGCGCGCCGAGGAACCGCTGCTGGCGCCGCATCCGCTCGGTGTCGCTGCCGTCGCCCAGCGACTCGCGGGCCCGTACGTAGCCGAGGGCCCGCTCCCCGTCGAGCGTGACCTCGCCCGCGGGCAGCCGGAGCTTCGCCGCCTTGTCGTCGATGGGCGCCTTCAGGCAGACCCGCACCCCGTCGACGGCGTCCACCATGTCCTTGAACCCGCTGAAGTCCACGACCATGTGGTGGTCGACGCGGAGGTCCGTCAGCTTCTCGACCGTTCGGACCGTGCACGCCGAACCGCCCAGCTCGAAGGCGTGGTTGACCATCGCGAACACCGGCTCGCCCCGGGTGCCGTCGGCCCGCAGGCAGCCGGGGACGTCCACCATCAGGTCCCGGGGGACGGACACGGCGGTGGCGCTGCGCCGGTCCGCCGCCAGGTGCAGCAGGATCGTGGTGTCCGAGCGCCGGCTGCCCAGGTCCCGCCCGTAGCGGGCGTTGCCGCTCCCGGCCCGGCTGTCGGACCCGATCAGCAGGATGTTCTGCGCCCCCGGCGCCACGACCGCGGGCCGCTCGCGCGCGTACCGGCCGAGTTCGGCGGCCGCCGCGTCGTCGGGCCGGATATTGGCACTGAGCCGGGCGTACGCCGCCCACCCCGCCCCGACGGCCGCCGCCACCAGGACCGCCGCCCCGAGCCCCGCCCCCTTGGCCCACCGCCGCCGGCGCCGCCGCGCGAGCCCGGCCCCGGACGCGGACGAACCGTCGGCGGGAGGAGGGGAGTGGGTCACGGCGTCGGCCCCCGAGGTGAGGGAGGGGTGGTACTCCGGGGTGGTACTCCTACGACGATGAGGCGGCCGGGGCGAGGAAGCACCCTGTACTACTCCAGCGAGGGGTACGGCTCCCGGTCCGAGGGGCGCGGGGAACCGCGCGACCAGCCACGACGGACCCGGACCCGGCAACCGGCCGCCGTCACCGCCGTACCGCTGTCACCGCCGTACCGCCGTCGCCCTCTCGCTCTCGATCCGCTTCGCCAGCGCCCCCTCGTCCAGGCGCTCCAGATTCCGGCAGAGCACCACGGACCCCCCACTGGCCAGCGGCGCGAACAAGCCCGCGCTGAGCCCTTCCCAGGTGTCGTACGACAACCCGGACAGCAGCCGCGAACCGGGCCCCACCAGGTCCAGCCCGGCCGAGTCGGCGAGGGCCTTCTGCACGACCTCGGCCCCGCTGAACTCCGCGCCGGCCACGATCAGCGCCGACTCCCCGCCGTACCGCGGGGTGAACCGGTCGCCCTGGCCCGGCACCTCCACGGCGTAGTCGAGGAACCCCTGCGGCGGCTGCGGGAACCGTCCGCCGAGCGGCCGCAGGGCCAGCGCGACCCGCTCGCCCCGGCAGGCCCGCGCCGCCTCCAGCGCGTCCGGCCCGCTGACGACGACATCGGCCGCCGCCGGGTCCCCGGCCATGTCGGCGACCGCGCCCACCGAGGCGCAGGCCAGCAGCCACACCGCCGTCTGCCAGTGCGCGGGCAGCAGCAGCGCGACCCGGTCGCCGGGTTCCACGGAGAGGTCGCCCTCGAGGAGGTTCGCGGTCTTGGCCACCCAGTTGGCGAAGGTGGCGACCGAGAGTTCGACGCGTTCGCCCGTGGCATCGTCGTAGAAGGTCACCAGCGGGCGGCCGGGATCCGCGGCGAGGGCGGAAGTCAGCAGGTCGGCGGGGGTGCGATCGGTGGCGTTCACCCGCCACAGCGTACGCGCGCGGGGGCGCGCGGCGGGGGCGCGTCTCTCACTGATCTCACACCCGTCTCACGGCAAACCGCGTGGCCGTCACGGCCTCCATCGCTACGGTCTGCATACACTGACCGGCCGATACGAGTAGAACGAGTCAGTTCGGCCGGTCCCGGCAGGAAGCAGAGACGACAGGTGACAGAAGCGATCCTCCTGGTCGGCGGCAAAGGCACCCGGTTGCGCCCGCTCACCGTGCACACGCCCAAGCCCATGGTCAGGGCCGCGGGCGTGCCGTTCCTCACCCACCAGCTGGCGAGGGCGAGAGCGGCGGGCGTCGAGCACATCGTCCTTGCCACCAGCTATCTGGCCGAGGTCTTCGAGCCGTACTTCGGCGACGGCTCGGCGCTGGGCCTCCACCTCGAGTACGTCACCGAGGAGGAGCCCCTCGGCACCGGCGGGGCGATCCGCAACGTGGCCTCGCGGCTGCGCTCGGGACCCGACGAGCCGGTGCTGATCTTCAACGGCGACATCCTGACGGGCCTGGACATCCGGGCCCTCGTCGACACCCACGAGTCGACGGGCGCGGACGTCTCGCTGCATCTGACGAAGGTGTCCGACCCGCGCGCCTACGGCCTGGTGCCGACCGACGAGACGGGCCGGGTGCTGGCGTTCCTGGAGAAGCCGCAGACGCCCGAGGAGATCGTCACCGACCAGATCAACGCGGGGGCGTACGTCTTCCGGCGCTCGGTCATCGACGCGATCCCGGCGGGCCGGCCGGTGTCGGTGGAGCGCGAGACGTTCCCCCAGCTGCTCGCGGCCGGGGCGCATCTTCAGGGCATGGTCGACTCGACGTACTGGCTGGACCTCGGCACCCCGGCCGCGTTCGTGCGCGGCTCGGCCGACCTGGTGCTCGGGCGCGCGCCGTCGCCCGCGGTGCCGGGGCGCTGCGGTGACCAGCTGGTGCTGCCGACGGCCCAGGTGGCGCCGGACGCGAAGCTGACCGGGGGCACGGTGGTGGGGGAGGGCGCGTTCGTCGCGGAAGGCGCGCGGGTCTTCGGCTCGACGATCCTGCCGGGCGCGGTCATCGAGCCCGGCGCGGTCATCACGGACTCCCTGATCGGCACCCGCGCCCGCGTCGGCACCCGCTCGGTCCTCACCGGCACGGTCATCGGCGACGGCGCGGTCATCGGCCCCGACAACGAGCTGTGCGAGGGGGCGCGGGTGTGGTGCGACGCGCGTATCCCGGCGGGCGCGGTGCGGTTCTCTTCCGACCAGTAGTCCGGTGAGCCGGTGCGGCCACGGGGGGGGCCCGGCCCCTGACGGGGTGAGTGCGGGGCGGTGCCCCGGCTCCCTCGGGGATGGGGGCAGGCGGATCGCCGGGCGCGGCCGCGCGGTGGCTGGTCGCGCAGTTCCCCGCGCCCCTTCGGGACGGTCGGGGACCCGGCTCAGAGCAGTCCGATGTCCACGCGAGGCATCTTCGGGACGCGCCGGGCCGGGGTGAGGCCGCTCAGGAGGATCAGCCGGGCCGCCCGGTGCCGCTGCCCGGCGTACGGCTCCAGCAGACGCAGCATCTCGGAGTCGTCCGCGTGCCGGTCACCGGCCAGCGCCCACCCCACGATCCCCGGCAGATGCAGGTCCCCGACCGTCACCTCGTCCGCCGCCCCATGGCTGCGCTGCACCACCTCCGCCGACGTCCACACCCCCACCCCCGGCACGACCTCCAGCCGCGCCCGGGCCTCACCCGGGGGCATCTCCACCGTCTGCTCCAGCCGCGCGGCCAACCGGACCGCCCGCAGGATCGTGGACGCGCGCTTGTCGTCGACCCCGGCCCGATGCCACTCCCAGGAGGGAATCAACGCCCAGGTCCGTGCCGCGGGCATGACGGACATCGGCCGCTCACCGAGCCCCGCCGGTCCCGGCGCGGGCTCCCCGAACCGCCGTACCAGCAACCGCCACGCCCGGTACGCCTCGTCCGTCGTGACCTTCTGCTCCAGCACCGACGGGATCAACGACTCCAGCACCAGCCCGGTCCGCGTGAGCCGCAGCCCCGGCCGCCGGTGCCGGGCCAGCGCCACCGCCCGGTGCCGGGGCACGAACGCCTCCGGCTCGTCGGCCGCCCCGAGCAGCGCGGGCAGACCGTCGAGCAGCCACTGTGCCCCCGGCCCCCACGCCTCGCCGAGCACCTCACCGCCGCACGCCCGTACCCGCAGCGTGCCGGGGCCGGCCGGGGTGCGGCACGCCCGCCACACGGACCCGTCCGCCGTGGCCCGGAACGTCGGATCGCCGGCCCCGCGCCGCAGCGGCCCGAGCACCAGGCCCAGATCGAGCGGCCCCTCGGGCACCCACCGCCGCACCCGCGCGGGCACCGCGGCCTGCCGCGGTATCCCGCCCGCGCCGGCCGTAGGACCCGTACCGTCCGCGGACACGCCGGCCTGCCCACCGCGCACAGCCGTACGCGTGGGCCGCTGAACGAAACGTCCTGCCACGGATCAGATCCTCGATTGCCGGTGGGGCCGGTGGGGCCGGTGGGGCCGGTGGGGCCGAATGCCGCCGGTGCCGCCCTTCGAGACTAGGCGAGACCAGGCCCCCGGGCCGCCCCCGGCCCCCGGCCCTCCACTCACCGCGCCTCGATTCACCGCACCTCGATGAACGCCCCCGCGTCCCGGTCCGCTCGCGGGCCCGGCGCCTGGGCCGGATGCCCGATCGCCACCGCGCCCATCGGGTCCCACTCCGGGGGCAGCCCGAGCGTCTCGCGCACCACGTCCCGGCAGAACATCGTGGACGACACCCAGGCCGAGCCGAGGCGCTCCCCGGCCAGCGCCACCAGGAAGTTCTGCACGCCCGCGCCCATGGCGACGACGAACATCTCCCGCTCGGCACCGTCGCGCCGCGCGTCCCCGTAGTGGTGCGAGCCGTCCATGACGAGGCACGGCACCACGAGGTACGGCGCGTCGCGCAGCACCTCGCCGCGCCGGACGCGCTTGGCGACGGACTCCTCGCTCCTGCCGTCCCGGCGCAGGTCGGCGATCCAGGCGTCCCGCATCGCGTCCAGCAGCCGGTTCCGCGACGCGGCCGACTCCAGCAGCACGAACCGCCAGGGCGTGGTGTGGTGCGGCGCGGGCGCCGTCACGGCCGCCGCCACCGCCCGCCGTACCGAACCCGGGTCCACCGGCTCCTCGGTGAACGCCCTGACGGTGCGCCTGAGGGTCACGGCCTCGCGGACCGCCTCGGAGGTGCCGAGCCGGAACATGTCGTCGGCCGCGGCCCGCACCAGCGCCCGCGCGCCCGTGTCCGCCTCGCCGTCCCGCTCCACCACCTGGGACAGGCCGCGCACCACGGCGACCGGCCGTCCCCCGGCCTTGCCCTTCACCAGGTCACCGGCGGCGGCCAGCTCGTCCGCCGTGGCCACCACGGTGGCGCTGAGCGGATTGCCGTACGCGTCCGTGCCCCCGCGCAGATCGTCCAGCACCCGCACCCCGGCGGCGCCGATCGCCACGTCCGTGAGCCCCGCGCGCCAGGGCCGCCCGAAGGTGTCGCTGACGATCACCCCGACCTCGACCCCGAGGGCATCGCGCAGGCCCTCGCGGATCGCCCGGGCGGACGCGTCCGGGTCCTCGGGCAGCAACAGCACGGTCCCGGCGGGGGTGTTGGAGGCGTCGACCCCGGCCGCGGCCATGACCAGGCCCTGCCGGTTCTCCACGATCCGCAGGGCACCCCGGCGGGCCACCACCCGCACGGTCTCCGCGTCGATCGCGGCCTCCCGGTCGGTGGCCCGGACGATCCGGCCCTCCGCCTTGGACACGATCTTGGAGGTGACGACCACCACGTCCCCGTCGGCCAGGCCGGGCTCGGCGACGGCGATCAGCTTGGCGAGGTCGTCGCCCCGCTGCACCTCGGGCAGCCCGGCCGGCGCCCAGA
This sequence comes from Streptomyces sp. SUK 48, assembly GCF_009650765.1. NCBI lineage: Bacteria > Bacillati > Actinomycetota > Actinomycetes > Kitasatosporales > Streptomycetaceae > Streptomyces > Streptomyces sp. SUK 48. Next base: position 5,001,475 of record NZ_CP045740.1, read on the forward strand.
CCTGGAACGCGGGACGCTCCGCGCGGTCCACGCTCACGCGCCCCGCACCTCCTCGGCCAGCGTCAGCGCCTCCCGCGCCATCTGCGCGGTCGCGGCCAGATCGGTCATCATCAGCGGTACGGCACGGCAGCGGATGCCGTCGGCCTCCACGCGCTCGACCACGGCGGCGTCCACGGTGTCGACCAGCCAGCCGTCCAGCAGCCCTGAGCCGTAGTGCTCGGCGACCGCGGCGGCCGTGGACTCCACGCCGACCGCGGCGAGCACCTTGTCCGCCATCCCGCGCACCGGCGCGTCACCGACGATGGGGGACAGGCCGACCACGGGCACGCCCGCGTCCGCGATGGCCTCCCTGATGCCGGGGACCGCGAGGATCGTGCCGATGGACACGACCGGGTTGGACGGCGGGAAGAGGATGACGTCCGCCTCGGCGATCGCCTCCAGGACGCCGGGGGCCGGCTTGGAGTGCTCGGCGCCGACCGGGACGACGGCCTGCGCGGGCACCCCGGCCCGCATCCGCACCCAGTACTCCTGGAAGTGCACCGCCTTGCGCTCCCCGTCGACCTCGACGGCCACATGCGTCTCCACGCGGTCGTCGGTCATCGGGATCAGCTTCACGCCCGGCTTCCACCGGTCGCACAGTGCCGCGGTGACCGCGCTCAGCGGATAGCCGGCGCCGAGCATCTGCGTCCGCACGATGTGCGTGGCGAAGTCCCGGTCGCCGAGCCCGAACCACTCGGGGCCCACCCCGTAGGCCGCCAGTTCCTCCTTGAGATGGAAGGTCTCCTCGGACCGTCCCCAGCCCTGCTCCTCGTTGATGCCGCCGCCGAGCGTGTACATCACCGTGTCGAGGTCCGGGCAGACCTTCAGCCCGAAGAGGTGGATGTCGTCGCCGGTGTTGCCGATCACCGTGACGTCCGCGTCCGGCGCCGCCTGCTGGAGACCCCGCAGGAACCGTGCACCACCGATACCGCCTGCCAGAACCACAATGCGCATGGGAACCAGTCTTGCAGGAGCGTCCGACAACGCGTCAGGCAGTCACCGGACGCGCTGCGCAGGAGGGGGAGGCGTGCGCCCCGGCGTGCGCCGCGGGGTGCATGGGCATCTCGGTAAGACCCGGGTAGTAGATGTGCAGGCTGACCGCCGGTTCCAGCGCGTCGTTGACGACCTCGTGCGCGTACCCCGGCGCGAACACGTGTTGTGCGCCGGGCGTGAGCGTCCTGGCACCGCGCCGGGTGTGCTCGGTGAGCGTGCCCTCCAGGACGGTGAGGACACCGGAGGAGCGGCCGTGGTCGTGCCGCCCGGTGCCCTGACCCGGCACCCAGGACAGCAGCCAGACCTCGTAACCGGGGCCGGTGCGCAGCCGGTGGTACCAGCGGGTCGTGGCGTCGTAGCGCACGAGGTCCGCCCACTGGGCGCGGTCGGCGGCGATGGCGCGGGCCAGGCCGGCGAACTCGGCGACGGTGGCCGGGTGCTCGCGCGGCGGCTGGAGCAGGTGCGGGACCTCGAGCAGGTCACCGGCGATCTGGAGGTCGTTGTCGCTGTTCATGGGGGTGTGCTGGTTCCTCGGCGGAGAAGAGTGAAAGCCCGTCAGGAGGGGCTGCGAAGGAAGAACGACCGAGCCGCACGGAGGCGAGGCGTCGGCCACAGCCGGAGCGAAGACCTGCGAAAAGCGAAGAAGAGGCCGGCTCAACAGCTGGAACAGCGACAACAGCTACAGCGGGCCCGGGCAGCACCGTGGGACCCGGCGGTGCGGGTCGAGGTGGGTACCGAGTTCGCGAGCATGCCCACTAGGACAACGGTTCACACCAGTGCTGTCAACTCGATGACCGCCATGTGGGACACATTTCACCCCATCCGGGTCATCTGGCGTGCATGAGGTTTGCTCTTCGGGGCACCGGGACACATGGGGCACATCCGAGCGCTCGTCGGGCCATGCAACGCGATCGAACGCCAGAACGTCTTTCTCTGCGTCAAGGGGCCGTGCAGGCCCCGGCGGAGCGCGGCGGTCCGGCGGACCCCGGTCGCGCGTCCGGCGGCGGCCCGGTCGTGTGTCGTAGTTTATGGCGATTTGAACACTTTCCGCATGGCCTTGGTTCCGCAGAGTGAATAACGGGCTCAATAGCAGATCTCGGCTTGACTCGCCCGGAGCAGCACACTTGTAATTTCACTCGTGTCGTTCAGCCGAAATCGGTAACGGCGTACGCACGGGGACGTGAAAGACAGACGAGGGGCGCACATGACCGAGCTGGTGCAGCAACTGCTGGTCGACGACGCGGACGAGGAACTCGGCTGGCAGGAGCGCGCGCTGTGCGCCCAGACCGACCCCGAGTCCTTCTTTCCCGAGAAGGGCGGCTCCACCAGAGAGGCGAAGAAGGTCTGCCTCGCCTGCGAGGTCCGCTCCGAATGCCTCGAGTACGCCCTCGCCAACGACGAGCGCTTCGGCATCTGGGGCGGCCTGTCCGAGCGGGAGCGCCGCCGCCTGAAGAAGGCCGCCGTCTGACCGCGCACCAGCGCCGCGGGCACCCGGTACATACCCGCGCCATACGCGAGAAAACATCACGAACGGCCCGTGGCCCGTGGGTTGTCCACAGGGGGCGGGCCGTCGTCGTGGGCAGCCGATAGTGTGGTCGCTCGTCCGAGACGACCCGCTGTCCCCGCGAGCCCATCGAGGCCGGGGGACCGCAGGTGTCCACCGCAGTCCAGCGAACCGGGGCCCGTACCTCGATGTCCGTGCACAGCCATACGGCAGCCCAAGACCCGGCCGCCGCAGCAGCGTTCGACCCAGCCCGCCAGGCGCCGTACGACCCGGCCCACCAGGCGGCGTTCGATCCGGCCCGCCCCCCCGAGTTTCCGCGTCACGTCGTCACCGCCGTCCTCGTCTCCCACGACGGCGCGCGCTGGCTGCCCGACGCGATCGCCGGGCTGCTCGGCCAGGAACGCCCCGTCCAGCACGCGGTGGCCGCCGACACCGGCAGCGCGGACAACTCCGCCCAGCTGCTCGGCGAAGCCCTCGGCGACGCGGGCGTGCTGCACCTCGCCCGCCGCACCGGCTTCGGCCAGGCCGTCGAGGAGGCGAGCCGCACCGTCCCCGTGCTCACCCCGGACGAGCTGCCGTACCTCAAGCGCCCCAGCGGCTGGGACCCGGTCACCCGCACCTGGCGCGACGACGCCTACGACCTGCCCGAACTGCCCTACGGCGAACCGGTCCAGTGGCTCTGGCTGCTGCACGACGACTGCGCCCCCGAACCCGACGCCCTCGCCCAGCTGCTGAAGGTCGTCGAGAACGAACTCGAACTGGGCCGCGACGACGTGGCGATCGTCGGCCCCAAACTCCGCGGCTGGTACGACCGCAGGCAGCTGCTGGAGGTCGGCGTCTCCATCGCCGACTCCGGCCGCCGCTGGACCGGTCTGGACCGCCGCGAACAGGACCAGGGCCAGCACGACCACGTCCGCACCGTCCTGTCCGTCTCCACCGCCGGCATGCTGATCCGCCGCGACGTCTTCGAACAGCTCGGCGGCTTCGACCGCCGGCTGCCCCTGATGCGCGACGACGTGGACCTGTGCTGGCGCGCCCATCTCGCCGGCCACCGCGTCCTGATCGCCCCCGACGCCGTCGTACGACACGCCGAGGCCGCCTCCCGCGAGCGCCGCGTCGTGGACTGCGTGGGCCGCACCGCCGCCTCCCCGCACAAGGTCGACAAGGCCGGCGCCGTCCACACCCTGCTCGCCAACACCCGTACCGCCGCGCTGCCCTGGGTGATGCTGCGGATCGTCCTCGGCACCCTGCTGCGCACCGTCGCCTACCTGGTCGGCAAGGTCCCGGGCCAGGCCGTCGACGAGATCCGCGGCCTGCTGGGCACCCTGCTGCGCCCCGAGCGGATCATCGCCGCCCGGCGCAGCCGCGGCACCCCGCGGATCGGCAAGGACGAACTGCGCGCCCTGTTCCCACCGCCCGGCGCCACCATCCGCGCCACCGTGGAGCAGTTCGCGGGCAACTTCACCGGCACCTCCGACACCGACACCACGGCCGGCCGGCACGGCGGCGCCGTGGAGTCCGGCCCCGGCGGCGACGACGCCGACTTCCTGGAGGTCGAGCAGTTCGTCCGCCTCAAGCGGATCGCCCGCAGGCCCGGCCCGGTGCTCTTCCTCGCCCTGCTGGTCATCTCCCTGGTCGCCTGCCGCGCCCTGCTCACCGGCGGCGCGCTCGGCGGCGGCGCCCTGCTGCCCGCCCCGGCGAGCGCCGGCGAACTGTGGTCCCGCTTCGCGGACGCCTGGCACCCGGTCGGCACCGGCGGCACCCCCGCCGCACCGCCGTACCTCGCCCTCGTCGCCACCCTGGCCACCCTGCTGTTCGGCTCCGCCGGAGTCGCGGTCACCGTGCTGCTGGTCTGCTCGGTGCCGCTCGCCGGGTGCACCGCCTACTTCGCCTCCCGGCCCCTGGTCACCTCCCGGCTGCTGCGTGCCTGGGCGGCCGTCGCCTACGCCTTCCTGCCCGCCACCACCGGCGCCCTGGCCGGCGGCCGCGTCGGCGCCGCCGTACTCGCCGTACTGCTGCCGCTGATCGCCCGCGCGGGCATCGCCGCGAGCGGCCTCACCAGCCGCACCGGCGCCCGCGGCAGCTGGCGCGCCACCTGGGCGTACGCACTGCTGCTGACCATCACCACCGCCTTCACCCCGATCGTGTGGCCCGTCGCGCTGATCCTCGGCCTCGGTGTGCTCGTGCTGCGCCGCGCCGACCTGATCGCCCACGGCCTGCGCCTGCTCGTCCAGCTCGGCACCCCGCTGCTGCTCCTCGCCCCCTGGTCGCTGACCCTGCTGCCGACCGGCTTCTTCGAGGAGGCGGGTCTGGCGTACGGCGCCTCGTCCGCCTCCGCGCTCGACCTGCTCGGCGCCAGCCCCGGCGGCCCCGGCACCATGAGCGGCCTGCTGCTGCTCGGCGTCGTGCTCGCCGCCCTCGCCGCGCTGCTGCGCTCCGAGCGGCAGCTGGGCATCCGCACCGCCTGGGTGGTCGCCCTGATCGGCCTCGTCCTCGCGGTCCTCGCCAACCGGTCCGCCTGGGCGGGCCCGGCCACCCTCGTCTACGGCATCGCCCTGCTGGCCGCCGCCGTCCTCGGCGCCGACGGCGCCCGCGCGCGGGTGGCCGAGCAGAGCTTCGGCTGGCGCCAGCCGGTGGCCGCCCTGATCGCGCTCGCCGCCGCCGTGGGCCCGCTGCTGCTCGCCGCCGCCTGGATGGTCCGCGGCGCCGACGGCCCCGTGCAGCGCCGCGACCCGGCCCAGGTGCCCGCGTTCGTCGCCGAGGACTCCACCACCGGCGACCGGGCCCGCACCCTCGTCCTGGACAGCGACTCCACCGCGCACGTCGGCTACACCCTGGTGCGCGGCGCCGGCGCCCGCATGGGAGACGCCGAATTCGCGGCCGCCGACGGCCAGAACGCCCGCCTGGACAAGGTCGTCGCCAACCTGGTCGCCGGCTCCGGCGCCGACCAGGCCGACGAACTCGGCGGCTTCGCCGTGCGCTACGTCCTCGTCCACAAGGGCGCGCCCCGCGACATCACCCGCGTCCTGGACGCCACCCCCGGCCTGGCCCGGCTCAGCCAGCAGAACGGCAACGCCCTGTGGCGCGTCGACCAAGAGGTCTCCCGCGCGGTCATCCTGCCCGCCGGTACCTCGGACTCCGTCGACTCCGGCAGCAGCCGACCGGTCGAGGCCGGACCGGTGGACATCCACACCACCGTGCCCGCCGGCTCCGACGGCCGTGTCCTGCGCCTCGCCGACAGCGCCGCCCCCGGCTGGACCGCCACCCTCGACGGCAAGCCGCTCACCCGCACCACCGTCGACGGCTGGGCCCAGGGCTTCCGGCTCCCGGCCGCCGGCGGCCGGCTGGACGTCACCTACGACGCGCCCCTCACCCACACCGCCTGGCTGTGGGCCCAGGGCGCGCTCGCGATCGTGCTGGTCGTCCTCGCCCTGCCGGGCCGCCGCCGCGACGTGGACGACGACCTCCCCGAGGAGGAGCCGCCGCCCGCGCAGGCCCCCACGGGCGAGGGCCGCCGCGCCCGCCGGCTGCGCGCCCAGGCCGAGGAGGAGGCCGCGGGGGGAGCGCCCGTAGGGGAGACGCCCATGGGGGAGACGCCCATGGGGGAGACGCCCATGGGGGAGACGCCCATGGGGGAGATGCCCGTAGGGGAGGCCCCGGCGGCCCCTCAGGCGCCCCCCGCCCCGGCCGAGCCCCAGATCCCGCACCAGCAGCCGTACGACCCCTCCTACGACGAGTCGTACGCCACCCCCTACGCGAACACCCCGTACCCCGGTTACGGCGACGACGCCTACCAGCAGGGCGGCTACGACCCGCAGGCGTACCAGACCGACCCCTACGGCACGGCGCCGTACGACCCGTACGCCTACGGCGGCACCGCCGAGCAGCACCAGCAGCCGTACGACCCGGCGGCGTACCAGCAGCAGGGCTACGACCCGGAGTACGACCCCGCCCAGCAGGGCTACGACCCCGCCCAGCCGCCCCACGGCACCGGCAGTGAGCGCCCCGACGGGAGCCAGCAGTGAACCGCACCACCCTGTCCTTGATCGCCGGCACCACCGCGCTGGCCGCCGTCACCGCGGTCGCCGCGCTGGCCACCCCGTCCGCGTCCGGCGCGCCCGCGCCCGGCGCCGCCGCCCAACTGCCCGTGCAGCGCACCGGGTTGCTGTGCCCGGCGCCCAGCGTGTCGGACATCGCGGACACGACGTACACCTCGTTCACGCCCGTCACCCAGGGCGCGCCGAGCAGCGGCAAGGCCCAATTCCAGGCCGCCCCCGAGCAGTCGGCGGACGGCACCGGCGACACCCAGCCGAACAAGGGCAAAGGCAAGGGCAAGAGCGGGAAGAAGTCGACCGCCGACCTGCCGGCGCTCACCCCGAAGGCGCCCGGCACCCCGGTCGCCGGCGACACCTCCGGCGCCGACACACCCGCGCTGATCGGCACCGCGGACGGGAAGCTGGCGCCCGGCTGGACCGTGCAGGAGACCACCGAGATCGCCGCCGGCACCGGCCGCGGCCTCCAGGGCGTCACCTGCACGCCCGCGGACACCGAGTTCTGGTTCCCGGGCGCCAGCACCGCCGCGAGCCGCACCGACTACGTCCATCTGACCAACCCGGACGACTCCGCCGCCGTCGTGGACGTCGAGCTGTACGGCAAGAACGGCGCGATCAAGTCGCCGCTGGGGGAGAACCTCACGGTCAAGCCGCACAGCAGCGAGCCGGTCCTGCTGTCCACGCTGACCGACGAGCGGCAGGACGACCTGACCGTGCACGTCAGCGTGCGCAGTGGGCGGGTCGGCGCGACGGTGCAGGCGCTGGACGACAAGGCGGGCGGCGACTGGCTGGCCGCGGCCGCCGACCCGGCCGGCAGCCTGGTGCTGCCCGGCATCCCCAAGGACGCCACCGACGTCCGCCTGATCGCCTTCACACCCGGTGACGACGACGCCGACCTCAAGCTCCGCCTCGCCTCGCCCGACGGCCTGATCACCCCGGCGGGCAACGAGGAACTGCACGTCAAGTCCGGCATGACCACCTCGGTCGACCTCGGCCCCGTCACCCGCGGCGAGGCCGGTTCCCTGGTGCTGACCCCCACCGACCAGTCGGTGCCGGTCGTCGCCGCGCTGCGCGTGGTCCGGGGCAAGGGCGGCAGCCAGGAGACCGCGTTCATCCCGGCCACCGCCCCCGTCGGCGCGCGCGCCACCGCGGCCGACAACAGCGCCAAGGGCACCACCCTCGCCCTGACGGCGCCCACCGCCACGGCCAAGGTCAAGGTCACCGCCTCGGCGGGCGGCGACGGCGGTACGGCGGTCAGCAAGACCTACACGATCAAGGCGGGCACCACCGAGAACATCGACGCCCCGGTCCCCTCCGGCGGCAAGGGCACCTACGCCCTGACGATCGAACCCCTCACCACCAGCCCCCTCTACGCCTCCCGCACCCTGACCTCCACCGACCCCTCCGGGTTCACGATCCAGACCCTGCCGAGCGACAAGGGCCTGGTCTCGGTCCCGAGGACGAGCGAGGATCTGTCGATCCTCCAGAAGTAGGGGGCACCCGCCTCCAGAGGCAGGGGGCGCCCGGTCCCCGTCGGCTCCTGAGCCCCCTGCCCTGCCCTGGCCTGGCCTGGCCTGGTCGACCCTGGCCCGCCCCTCAGGCGAACGGGCCCTCCAGCGTGAAGCGGTGCAGCCCCCTGGCGAAGATCTCGGCCTCGCCCGGGGGCCACGCCGACAGGCTCGCCATGATGTGGGCGGCCAGCCGCGCGCGCAGCTCCGCCACGGCCCGCCGGCCCGGCTCGGTGAGGACCAGCAGCTGGGCCCGCTGGTCGGCGGGGTCCGGCTCACGCCGTACGAGACCGGCGTCCTGGAGCCGGGAGGCCCGGCGCGTGACGCCGGAGCGGTCGAGGCCCACCTCGGGCGCCAGGTCGGCCGCGCTGCACGGGCCGATCCGGGCGAGGGCGCTGAGCACCGGGTAGGTCAGTTCGTCCACCGCCTCGCCCATGCCCTCGGTCAGCTTCTGGTGCAGCCGTGCGCGGGTGGTGCGCCGCAGCAGCACACCCAGGGCGTCCGCGATCTCCTGCCCGACTTCGTTTTCCGTACGCGATGACTCCATGCCCGAAGAATAGCGTGCGCGACGCACGCATCCGGTGCTACAGTCAGGGCGAAGCGTGCGCGGCGCACGCATCTCGGATTCTTCGGAGAGGACCTGTCATGACCCGTACCGGTATCGAGGCCGCCCTGACCGACCTGCTCTTCAACGGCGAGCTGACCCTCCAGGAGGCCGCCGACCGCCACTTCGCCCCGGAGTACCGCCAGCGCACGGACGGGGAGTGGGCGGACCGCGCCGAGTTCCTCGACCACATCGCCCACCTGCGCACCCTCGTCGCCGACGGACACGTCGAGGTTCACGAGGAGCTGTACGACGGCAGCCGGTACGCCGACCGGCACACCGCGCACATCACGAAGAAGGACGGCACGAGCGTGCGGATGGAGGTCTACGTCTTCGCCGACCTGGCGGCCGACGGCCGGTTCACCCGCATCGAGGAGACCACCCTGATGCTCCAGGGCTCCAGCGCGGACCGCGACCTGGGCAGCGCCCGCTAGACGCGCCCCTCACGGGGAAGGCGCGAACCCGGCGTGATCCAAACGACAGGCCCTGGGGTCTCTCCGGCAATTCCCGTCTGCCGCAGGAACTGCCAGACAGGCCCTAGTCCTCCCCGTACCGCGGATCCACCGTCTCCGGCGTCAGCCCGAGCAGCTCCGCGACCTGCTCCACGACCACCTCGTGGACGAGCGCCGCGCGCTCGTCCCGCCCCTTCGACCGGATCTCCACCGGTCGCCGGTACACCACCACCCGCGCCCGCCGCCCCTCCCGCGCCGGCGCGACCCCGCCGAGGGGCACGGCCTCGTCCCCCACAGGGCGTCCGGGTCCTGCCCCTCCGGGTGAGGCACCTCCAGCACCGCGAACTCCACCTCGGCGAGCTGCGGCCACCGCCGCTCCAGCCGTTCCACGGAGTCCCGCACGAGATCCGCGAACATCTCCGCCCTGCTCGCCGCCAGCGGCACCTGCGGGGGTGCGATCGGCCCCCGCATGCCCCGCCCGTGGCGATCACGGCGACGGGGCCCGGGGCCTGCGGCTCGGGGCGGTACACGGTTGTCCATCACTGCTGAAGCGTAGTCCTCGGCCACCCCGCCCGCCCGGCCGTACGCGCCAACCGGCCATCGGCGAATTCCTGTCGCGGCGCGCGCGTTCCAGCCAAGGACCGGCTCATTTCGGCAACTGTTCCCGAACCCCTCAACTCCCCAGAACTCAAGGCAATTGACCGTTTTTGTGCCGACTCATGACCGGAAACAGTCCCTTCCGTCCGCCCGCACATCCCTCTCCGCGCAGCTCAACAGGGCTTGTTAGCAGGGGTATGTGGGGCGTCTCACAGCACGACACGGGGGAGTGACCAGGTGGAGAGTCGTCGCGGCCCGCTCAAGAGTGCGGTACCGTCCAACGTCGTGAGCCCTGTACGTCGCTGTTCGCGCACCGCCTGCGGCCGACCCGCCGTCGCGACGCTGACGTACGTCTACGCCGACTCGACCGCGGTCCTCGGCCCGCTCGCCACCTACGCCGAACCCCACTGCTACGACCTGTGCGCCGAGCACTCCGAGCGCCTCACCGCGCCGCGCGGCTGGGAGGTCGTCCGTCTCCTCGACGGTTCCGCCCCCGCCCGCCCCAGCGGTGACGACCTGGAGGCGCTCGCCAACGCCGTGCGCGAGGCCGCCCGCCCCCAGGAGCGCGCGGCCGAGGCCGGCGGCGGAGCCCGCACCGCGGACCCCATGGAGGTGGCCCGCCGCGGTCATCTGCGGGTCCTGCGCTCCCCCGACAACTGACGGCGGCCCGTAGGGGGATGACGGACAGACCCCCGCCGGGATGTCCGCCCTCCCGCCACCTCTCCCGGTGACGAGCGCGCGCCCCGCCGGTGTCCGCACACCTCCCCCTTACCGCGGACGGGTAGTTTGTGGGGGTCCAGAGAACTTCAGGAGGGCTGGCCGTGACTGCTGATCTGTCGCAGATCGTGAAGGCGTACGACGTACGCGGAGTGGTACCGGACCAGTGGGACGAAACCCTGGCCGCCCTCTTCGGTGCCGCCTTCGCGCAGGTGACGGGCGCGTCGGCGATCGTCGTCGGCCACGACATGCGGCCCTCGTCCCCCGGCCTGTCCCGCGCCTTCGCGCGCGGCGCGGCGGACCGCGGCGTGGACGTGACCGAGATCGGGCTGTGCTCCACCGACCAGCTCTACTACGCCTCGGGAGCGCTGGACCTGCCCGGCGCGATGTTCACCGCCTCGCACAACCCGGCCCAGTACAACGGCATCAAGCTGTGCCGCGCCGGCGCCGCCCCGGTCGGCCAGGACACCGGTCTCACGCAGATCCGCGAACTGGTCGAGAAGTGGCTGGAGTCGGGCGCCCCCGAGCCGGCCGCCGAGCCGGGCACCCTCACCGCGCGCGAGACGCTTAAGGACTACGCGGCACACCTGCGCGCGCTGGTCGACCTGCGCGCGATCCGCCCCCTGAAGGTCGTGGTCGACGCGGGCAACGGCATGGGCGGCCACACGGTGCCCACGGTCTTCGCCGGTCTGCCCCTGACGCTCGTGCCGATGTACTTCGAACTGGACGGCACCTTCCCGAACCACGAGGCCAACCCGCTCGACCCGGCCAACCTCGTGGACCTCCAGAAGCGGGTCCCGGCGGAGGGCGCCGACCTCGGCATCGCCTTCGACGGCGACGCCGACCGCTGCTTCGTCGTCGACGAGAACGGCGACCCGGTCTCCCCGTCCGCGATCACCGCCCTGGTCGCCGCGCGCGAACTGGCCCGCAACGGCGGCGAAGGCATGGTCATCCACAACCTGATCACCTCCCGCACGGTCCCCGAGGTCGTCCGCGAGAACGGCGGCACCCCGGTCCGCACCCGGGTCGGCCACTCCTTCATCAAGGCCGAGATGGCCCGCACCGGCGCGATCTTCGGCGGCGAGCACTCCGCGCACTACTACTTCAAGGACTTCTGGAACGCCGACACCGGCATGCTGGCCGCCCTGCACGTCCTCGCCGCCCTCGGCGGCCAGGAGGGCCCGCTGTCCTCGCTCGTCGCCCAGTACGACCGCTACACGGGCTCCGGCGAGATCAACTCCACCGTCGCCGACCAGTCCGCCCGCCTCGCCGCGATCCGCGCGGCCTACGAGGGCCGCGCCGATGTCACCCTGGACGACCTCGACGGCCTCACCGTCTCCGCCCCCGACTGGTGGTTCAACGTCCGGCCCTCCAACACCGAGCCCCTCCTGCGCCTGAACGCCGAGGCGAAGGACGAGCCGACCATGACCAGGGTCCGTGACGAGGCCCTGGCCATCATCAGGGCCTGACCCCGGGCGGCTATGGCGGGCGGGGCCGGTGACGCCGTACCGCGGCCCCCGCCCCACCCTCCCCGCAGCGGTACGCTGACCAGCGGTCCGACAAACCCCGCCCTCGAAGGGACACACCCCATGCCGCTCGAAGCCGGCCTCCTGGAGATCCTCGCCTGCCCGGCCTGCCACGCCCCCCTCAAGGAGCAGGACACCGAGCTGATCTGCACCGGCCAGGACTGCGGTCTCGCCTACCCGGTCCGCGACGGCATCCCGGTCCTCCTGGTCGACGAGGCCCGCCGCCCCGAGTGACGCGGCCGGGCCCGTCGTACCGGCGAGGACACCGCCGTACCGCCGAAGGCCCCCGCACCCCGTAGCGTCGTAGTCGTAGCCACTCCCCGGCCATCGGAGGCTGCCGCCCATGTTGGACGAATCGCTGCTCGACAGCCCGGAGGGCCTCGCCGAGGCCGACCGCCGGGGCCTGCTGCGCGGTGCCGCCGAGGCCGGCGCCCGCGTCCGCACCGCCGCCCGGCACGCCGCCGAGGCCGGCGTCGGCAACCTCAAACCCGACGGCCGCCCCCGCGCCGTACTGATCGCGGGACCCGGCGCCGCCGCCACCCACACCGCCGACCTCCTCGGCACCCTGGCGGGGCCCGGCAGCCCCGTGGTCCGCCTCGCCCCGTCCGGTGTCGCCCCCGCCGCGGGCGCCCTGCGCTGGGAACTCCCCGGCTGGGCCGGCTCGGTCGACCTCCTCCTGATCACCACCCCGGACGGCACCGAACCCAGCCTCGCGCTCCTCGCCGACCAGGCGTACCGCCGCGGCGTCACCGTCGTCGCCGTCGCCCCGGCCGGCACCCCGCTCGCCGAGGCCGCCGGTGCCAGCCACGCACTGTTCGTACCGATGGCGACGGCGCCCTACGACCATGAGGAACCGCTCGCCGCGTCCTCGCCCGGCGTCTTCTGGGCCCTGCTGACCCCGCTGCTCGCCCTCCTGGACCGGATCGGCCTGCTCACCGCACCGCCCGAGGCCCTGGAGAAGGTCGCCGACCGCCTCGACCGGATCGCCGAGCGTTGCGGCCCCGCCATCGTGGCCTACAGCAACCCCGCCAAGACCGTCGCCGCCGAACTCGCCGACGTGCTCCCGGTGGTGTGGACCGAGGGCGCCTCCGCGGGCCCCGCCGGACGCCGCTTCGCCGCCGCTCTCGCCGAACTCGCCGGCCGCCCCGCCGTCGTCGCCGAACTCCCCGAGGCGCTCGCCGCGCACGGCGCCCTGCTGGCCGGCCCCCTCGCCGCGAGCGCCGACCCGGACGACTTCTTCCGCGACCGCGTGGAGGACGCGCCCGCGCTGCACGCGCGCGTGGTGCTGCTGCGCGACCGCCCGAGCGGTGGCCTCTCCGCCGCCCCCACCGCCCGTGACCTGGCCCTCAGCCACGACACGCCGATCAGCGAACTGGAACCCGAGGAGGGCGGCGAACTGGAGACCCTCGCGGAACTGATCGCCGTCACGGATTTCGCCGCCGTTTACCTGGCGCTCGCTTCCGGGGCCTGATCTGGCTACGGGCCGGTCCGCACCGGCCCCGGGCCCGCCCTTCCACGGCCCGCACCCCGGCATCGCACCCCGGCACCGCGCCCCGCGCGAGGCCCGCCGGCCGAGCAGCGCACGCACGGAAGACAGAGAAGACACATGGACCGCCTCGACAACACCGTCCGCCCCTACGCCTGGGGTTCCGCCACCGCCATCCCGCACCTGCTCGGCGTCGAGCCGACCGGTGAACCCCAGGCGGAGATGTGGATGGGCGCCCACCCCGGCGCCCCCTCGCGCACCGCGCGCGGCACGCTCGCCGAGGTGATCGACGCCGACCCGGAGCGCGAACTGGGCAAGGAGGCGGTGGTCAGGTTCGGCCCCCGCCTGCCCTTCCTGCTGAAGATCCTCGCCGCCGGCGCGCCCCTGTCCCTCCAGGTGCACCCCGATCTGGAGCAGGCCAGGGAGGGTTACGAGGACGAGGAGCGCAGAGGCGTCCCGATCGACGCGCCGCACCGCAACTACAAGGACGCCAACCACAAGCCCGAACTGATCTGCGCCCTCACCGAGTTCGACGGCCTGTGCGGCTTCCGCGAGCCCGCCCGGGCCGCCGCACTGCTCGCCGGTCTCGGCGTCGACTCCCTCAAGCCGTACGTCGATCTCCTGGGCGCCCGCCCCGAGGAAGCGGCCCTGCGCGAGGTCCTCACCGCGATCCTCTCCGCGGACCGCGACGCCATGGCCCGCACGGTCGCCGAGGCCACCGCCGCCTGCGCCCGCCTGGGCGGCGACTACGCCCCGTACGCCGGCCTCGCCCACCACTTCCCCGGCGACCCCGGCGTCATCGCGGCCATGCTGCTCAACCACGTCCGGCTCCAGCCCGGCGAGGCCCTGTTCCTGGGCGCCGGCGTCCCGCACGCCTATCTCGACGGCCTGGGCGTCGAGATCATGGCCAACTCCGACAACGTCCTTCGCTGCGGTCTGACCCCCAAACACGTCGACGTGCCCGAACTCCTGCGCGTCGTCCGCTTCGAGGCGGGCGACCCCGGTGTCCTGCGGCCCGAGGCCACCCCCGACGGCGAAGAGGTCTACGAGACGCCGATCGACGAGTTCCGGCTCTCCCGGTACGTCCTGGCCGAGGGCGGCACCGCCCACGACCTCACCCGGGACACCCCGCAGATCCTGCTGTGCACGGCCGGCTCCGTCCGCGCGGGCGGGCACGAACTGGGCCCGGGGCAGTCGGTGTTCGTCCCCGCGGGCGACGAGGCCGAGATCTCCGGCGCGGGCACGGTCTTCCGCGCCACCGTCCGCGTCTGACCGATCGTATGACCGAGGCTGTGGATACCTGACGCGTCGGGGCCCGGCCGGGCTGCAACAATGGCCCACCGGCAAAGGCCGGGCAAAGGCGCAGAGACCGAGCAGAGACCGAAGGGACAACGCGGACACATGAGCGCGTCAGGCGGAACCAGGGCGATCGTGGCGGCACTCGGCGCCAACCTCGCGATCGCGGCATCGAAGTTCGTGGCGTTCGCCTTCAGCGGCTCGTCCTCGATGCTCGCCGAGGGCGTCCACTCGCTCGCCGACTCCGGGAACCAGTTCCTGCTGCTCGTCGGCGGCAAGAAGGCCCAGCGCGAGGCCACTCCGCAGCACCCCTTCGGCTACGGACGCGAGCGGTACATCTACGCCTTCCTCGTCTCGATCGTCCTCTTCTCCGTCGGCGGCATGTTCGCCATCTACGAGGGCTACGAGAAGGTCTCCCACCCCCACGCCCTGGAGAACTGGTACTGGCCGGTGGGCGTCCTCATCTTCGCGATCCTCGCCGAGGGCTTCTCCTTCCGCACCGCGATCAAGGAGTCCAAGGAGCTGCGCGGCTCGCTGTCCTGGTCGCAGTTCATCCGCCGCGCCAAGGCTCCCGAGCTGCCCGTCGTCCTGCTGGAGGACTTCGGCGCGCTCATCGGTCTCGTCCTCGCCCTCGGCGGCGTCGGCCTCTCCCTGCTCACCGGCGACGGCGTCTGGGACGGCGTCGGCACCATCTGCATCGGTGTCCTGCTCGTCTGCATCGCCCTGGTCCTGGCCGCCGAGACCAAGTCGCTGCTGCTGGGCGAGGCGGCCGGCCTCGACGTGATCAAGAAGATCGAGGCCGCGACCGTCGACGGCGCCTCCGTCACCCGCATCATCCACATGCGCACCCTCCACCTCGGCCCCGAGGAACTGCTGGTCGCCGCCAAGATCGCGGTACGGCACGACGACACCGCCGCCGAGGTCGCCGCCGCCATCGACGCCGCCGAGGACCGGATCCGCACCGCCGTCCCGATCGCCCGTGTGATCTACCTCGAACCCGACATCTACAGCGAGGCCGAGGCCGCCAAGGGCCCGGACCCGCTGGCGACCCCCGGCGGCCCGAACCCGCACGTCGACGGCCACTGACCCGGCGCCGCCCGCCCCGCCCCGGACCGCGCGGCCGCCTCGGATACGGCTTGAACCATGCGGACGCGGACTGTGGGCGATCCAGCGGTCCGGTGTAGCTTGGGACGGAGCCAGACGTCGCTGCTGATGGCGGTCGGGCGGTCCCACCACGGACCGTCCGAGGGAGAGAGGGCCTCCGACGGACTGCGCTGCGCGCACGTGGGCATGCCTGTGTCCTCTTCCCGGGCATCCGTATGTCCGCCGCCGCGCAGACCGGCCGTACCCACCCTCGCCCCTATATTTCCGAGGAGCAGCTCGCAATGACGACTGTCGACAACCGACAGGACTTCAAGGTCGCCGATCTCTCGCTGGCCGAGTTCGGCCGCAAGGAGATCACCCTCGCCGAGCACGAGATGCCCGGCCTGATGGCGATCCGCAAGGAGTACGCCGAGTCCCAGCCGCTGGCCGGCGCCCGTGTCACCGGTTCCCTGCACATGACCGTGCAGACCGCCGTGCTGATCGAGACCCTGGTCGCCCTCGGCGCCCGGGTCCGCTGGGCCTCCTGCAACATCTTCTCCACCCAGGACCACGCGGCCGCCGCCATCGCCGTCGGCCCGAACGGCACGCCGGACAACCCTCAGGGTGTCCCGGTCTTCGCCTGGAAGGGCGAGACCCTGGACGAGTACTGGTGGTGCACCGAGCAGGCGCTGACCTGGCCGGACAGCCCCACCGGCGGCCCGAACATGATCCTGGACGACGGCGGCGACGCCACCCTCCTCGTCCACAAGGGCGTCGAGTACGAGAAGGACGGCAAGGTCCCCGGCCTGGAGACCGCCGAGTCCGACGAGCACCGCGTCATCCTCGAACTGCTGCACCGCACCATCACGGACGGCTCGCAGAAGTGGACCCAGCTCGCCTCCGAGATCCGCGGTGTGACGGAGGAGACCACGACGGGTGTGCACCGTCTGTACGAGATGCAGCGTGACGGTGTGCTGCTGTTCCCGGCGATCAACGTCAACGACGCGGTGACGAAGTCGAAGTTCGACAACAAGTACGGCTGCCGCCACTCGCTGGTGGACGGCATCAACCGTGCCACCGACGTGCTGATCGGCGGCAAGACGGCCGTCGTGTGCGGTTACGGCGACGTGGGCAAGGGCTGCGCGGAGTCCCTGCGCGGTCAGGGCGCCCGGGTGATCGTCACGGAGATCGACCCGATCTGCGCGCTCCAGGCGGCGATGGACGGCTACCAGGTCACGACGCTGGACGAGGTCGTCGACAAGGCCGACATCTTCGTCACCACGACCGGCAACAAGGACATCATCATGGCCTCCGACATGGCCAGGATGAAGCACCAGGCGATCGTGGGCAACATCGGCCACTTCGACAACGAGATCGACATGGCCGGCCTGGCCAAGATCCCGGGCATCGTCAAGGACGAGGTCAAGCCGCAGGTCCACACCTGGACCTTCCCGGACGGCAAGGTGATCATCGTGCTGTCCGAGGGCCGCCTGCTGAACCTGGGCAACGCCACGGGTCACCCGTCGTTCGTGATGTCGAACTCGTTCGCGGACCAGACGCTGGCCCAGATCGAGCTGTTCACCAAGCCCGACGAGTACCCGACCGGTGTGTACGTGCTGCCCAAGCACCTGGACGAGAAGGTCGCCCGTCTCCACCTGGACTCGCTCGGCGTCAAGCTGACGACGCTGCGTCCGGAGCAGGCCGCGTACATCGGCGTCGAGGTCGAGGGTCCGTACAAGTCGGACCACTACCGCTACTGACCGCCCCCGAGCCGCGTCACCGCGTCTCGGCCAGGTCCGCAGAGGCAGGCCCCCGCACCCCCGTGCCGGGGGCCTGCCCCTTTGCGGCCGGTCCGGTCCGGCCCCTCACACACCCGTCCGGCGCTCAACGCCCCGGACCGGCCCACCGCGGCGACGCCCCGAGCCCGTCACGACCCAGGACCCCCATGCCCCGCGGCCGCTATTCGCTCCACGATCCGCACGATCACACCCCCCTCGGTGAAGAGCACTTCCAGTGCGCCCCCGGCCCGTCCGGCTGGCGCTATGTCTCCCGGCTGACGACCCCCGCAGGCGACCAGCGCGGTTCGGTCGATCTCGCCCTGGACGACCTCGGCCGTCCCATCCGCCTCGAACTCCACGCGGGCGGCTGGCAGGTACGCGGTGCCGCCCTCGACGGCGTCACCTGGGTCCGCACGGACCCCACCGGAACCCATGCCACCGAAGGCAATGTGCGCGCCCACGCCTTCACCGGCACGTCCCCCGCGTTCCTCGTCGCCACCGCTCGTCTGCTGCGCCTCACCCCCTCCTCCGCGACCCGCGTACGACTCGTCGCCCTCACCGAACCGGTCCTCGCCCCCCGCACCGTGGACCAGTCCTGGGCACTGGTGAACAGCGAAGCACACGCCACTGACAATGGCCCCCTGACCGTGGAGGAATACCAGGTCAGCGCCCTGGAAACGGGCGAGCAGCACACCGTCCACATCGCCGGTGACGTGGTCCTGGCCGCGCCCGGGATCGAGCTGGAGGACCTGGAGTCACCGCCCTCGGCGTTCCGCTGAGCAGCGGTCGCACGCGGTCCGTCCGCCGCGGATGAGCCGGGGACTCTCGCGGGGAAGTCGGCAAGGGCCGCTCTCCGCACGCGGCGCTACGCGGGCGGCGCGAACCCGGTCGCCGGCCGCTCGCCCGGCTGCTCCTTCGGAGCGGGGGCGGGCGCGGCCTGCGGCACGGCGGACGACCCCGGCCGCACCGAGGCCGGCTCCCGGTGCCCGGTCCAGCGCCCCGCCTCCCTGTCCGCCTCCGCAGTCGGCCCCGCCTCGACCCAGGCGAACGGGGCCCCGCCCGCCACGGAACCGTCCGCATCGAACGACTGCCGGGCCTGCCGTGCTTCCCGCGACTGCCGCTCGTGCACCACCGCCGCCAGAAAGACGGCCGGAGGAAGATCGACGGGCAGCGGAGCCCCCGTACGCGCCGCGAGATCACCGGCGAGCCGCCGCGCCATGTCCGACGACACCCCGGGATCCAGCTGCCGCATCCGCGTCAGGTACTGCCGTACGGCCAGCCACAACCCGTCCGGCACGGCCGACAGATCCAGACCGGTGAACCGCTGCGCGAGATGCGGCGGTGGCGGCGCGACAAGGCCGGTCTGCCCCACCGGGATCCGCTCCCGTACGACGAGGGTCCCCGCGAACACGTCCCCGAGCCGCCGCCCCCGCGCCGAGACCAGCGACGCGATGGACGCGACCGTCCCGAACGTCATGAGGATCTCGACCACCCCGATCGCACCCCGCACCAGCGCGTGCCGGAACCGGACCGGGCCGCCGTCGTCCCGGACCACCCGGAGCCCCAGCGCCAGCTTCCCGAGCGAACGGCCGTGGCTCAGCGTCTCCACCGCGATCGGCACACCGACGGGCACCAGCAGGAACGTCGCGATGCCCAGCGCCGTCCGCGCGGCATCGTCCAGGGAGGACGTCGTCGCCACGAGCACCATGGTGACCGCGACGTACGCGACCATCGCCGCCGCCAGGTCGAGCAGCACGGCCAACGCCCTGCTCGGAAACTTCGCGGGCAGCAGTTCGAGCGCCACCGCCTCGCCGGTCACCAGCTCGCTCACGCCCGCCCGTCCTTCCCCTGATCCGCCCCTGGGCGGCAAGTCTGCCAAGCTGTGGGCGCGTTGCGCGCCGGTAGGACAAGCTGACAGCAAACACGATCATCGACGACGATCAGTCGGCGACCGCCCGAGGAGCAGGCAGACCCGATGGACCTGGACGTCTTCGTCTCCGCACACCGAGCCGAATGGGACCGCCTCGACGCCCTGCTCAGCCGCCGGCGCCGTCTCGACGGAGCCGAGGCCGACGAACTCGTCACCCTGTACCAGCGCACCGCGACCCACCTCTCGCTGATCCAGTCCAGCGCACCCGACCCGCAGCTCACCGGACGGCTCAGCCAGCTCGTCGCCCGCGCGCGCGGCGCCGTCACCGGTGCCCGCACCGCGTCCTGGCGCGATGTGACCGGCTTCCTGACCCGCGGTTTCCCGGCGGCCGTCTACCGCGCGCGCCGCTGGTGGATCCCCACGGCGCTGGTCTCCACGGCCATCGCGATCCTGCTGGGCTGGTGGATCGGCGCGCACCCGGAGGTGCAGGCATCCATCGCGGCCCCCGCCCAGCTGCGCCAGATGACGCGCCCCGGCGGCGAGTACGAGACCTACTACTCCAGCCACCCGGCGGCCTCCTTCGCGGCCCAGGTCTGGACGAACAACGCCGAGGCGGCCGCGATGTGCCTGGTCCTGGGCATCTTCCTCGGCCTGCCGGTCCTGTGGATCCTCTTCGAGAACATGCTCAATCTCGGTGTCGGCTTCGGTCTGATGTCCTCCGCCGGCCGGCTCGACACCTTCCTCGGTCTGGTGCTGCCGCACGGGCTGCTGGAACTGACCGCGGTCTTCGTCGCCGCCGGTACGGGCCTGCGCCTGGGCTGGACCCTCATCGACCCGGGCCCCCGCACCCGGCGCGCCGCGCTCGCGGAGGAGGGGCGGTCCGCGATGGGCATGGCGATCGGTCTCGCCCTGGTCCTCTTCGTCTCCGGCGCCATCGAAGGCTTCGTGACACCGTCCGGACTGCCCACCTGGGCCCGTATCGGAATCGGTGTCGTGGCCGAGGGGGTGTTCCTGACGTACGTCTACGTCCTCGGGGGACGCGCGGCACGAGAGGGCGAGACGGGTGATCTCGACGCCGCGGACCGCAGTTCCTCCGTGCCCACCGCCGCCTGATGTGCGTCCGGCCCTTCTGAGCTGCTAGTCTCCTCTTCGCCCACAAGAGCCGTTGACACGGGTCGCGTGGGGAGGTAGATTCAAACAGTTGCCTAGAACT
The DNA here is from genome assembly GCF_009650765.1 of Streptomyces sp. SUK 48. Lineage (NCBI taxonomy): Bacteria > Bacillati > Actinomycetota > Actinomycetes > Kitasatosporales > Streptomycetaceae > Streptomyces > Streptomyces sp. SUK 48. The sequence goes on from NZ_CP045740.1 coordinate 5,022,193, forward strand.
GGACACGTCCGGTGGCGACCGCTAGACTCTACTAGCTTCCAAGAAGTCGCTGTCGACATTCAAAAGAAGCATCCTCCCGATTAACTCAGAAATGAGCGGCCGGTCAGACCGGCCAAGAACTTCTGATAAAGTCGGAACCGCCGGAAAGGGAAACGCGAAAGCGGAAACCTGGAAAGCGCCGAGGAAATCGGATCGAGAAAAGATCTGATAGAGTCGGAAACACGAAGGGAAGCCCGGAGGAAAGCCCGAGAGGGTGAGTACAAAGGAAGCGACCGTTCCTTGAGAACTCAACAGCGTGCCAAAAGTCAACGCCAGATATGTTGATACCCCGTCTCCGGTCATCACGACCGGGACGTGGTTCCTTTGAAATAAACACAGCGAGGACGCTGTGAACGGTCGGACTATTCCTCCGACCGTTCCGCTCTCCAACGTGTCACCGGATTACCGGTAAACATTCACGGAGAGTTTGATCCTGGCTCAGGACGAACGCTGGCGGCGTGCTTAACACATGCAAGTCGAACGATGAAGCCCTTCGGGGTGGATTAGTGGCGAACGGGTGAGTAACACGTGGGCAATCTGCCCTGCACTCTGGGACAAGCCCTGGAAACGGGGTCTAATACCGGATATGACCATCTTGGGCATCCTTGATGGTGTAAAGCTCCGGCGGTGCAGGATGAGCCCGCGGCCTATCAGCTTGTTGGTGAGGTAACGGCTCACCAAGGCGACGACGGGTAGCCGGCCTGAGAGGGCGACCGGCCACACTGGGACTGAGACACGGCCCAGACTCCTACGGGAGGCAGCAGTGGGGAATATTGCACAATGGGCGAAAGCCTGATGCAGCGACGCCGCGTGAGGGATGACGGCCTTCGGGTTGTAAACCTCTTTCAGCAGGGAAGAAGCGAAAGTGACGGTACCTGCAGAAGAAGCGCCGGCTAACTACGTGCCAGCAGCCGCGGTAATACGTAGGGCGCGAGCGTTGTCCGGAATTATTGGGCGTAAAGAGCTCGTAGGCGGCTTGTCACGTCGGTTGTGAAAGCCCGGGGCTTAACCCCGGGTCTGCAGTCGATACGGGCAGGCTAGAGTTCGGTAGGGGAGATCGGAATTCCTGGTGTAGCGGTGAAATGCGCAGATATCAGGAGGAACACCGGTGGCGAAGGCGGATCTCTGGGCCGATACTGACGCTGAGGAGCGAAAGCGTGGGGAGCGAACAGGATTAGATACCCTGGTAGTCCACGCCGTAAACGGTGGGCACTAGGTGTGGGCAACATTCCACGTTGTCCGTGCCGCAGCTAACGCATTAAGTGCCCCGCCTGGGGAGTACGGCCGCAAGGCTAAAACTCAAAGGAATTGACGGGGGCCCGCACAAGCGGCGGAGCATGTGGCTTAATTCGACGCAACGCGAAGAACCTTACCAAGGCTTGACATACACCGGAAAGCATTAGAGATAGTGCCCCCCTTGTGGTCGGTGTACAGGTGGTGCATGGCTGTCGTCAGCTCGTGTCGTGAGATGTTGGGTTAAGTCCCGCAACGAGCGCAACCCTTGTCCCGTGTTGCCAGCAGGCCCTTGTGGTGCTGGGGACTCACGGGAGACCGCCGGGGTCAACTCGGAGGAAGGTGGGGACGACGTCAAGTCATCATGCCCCTTATGTCTTGGGCTGCACACGTGCTACAATGGCCGGTACAATGAGCTGCGATACCGTGAGGTGGAGCGAATCTCAAAAAGCCGGTCTCAGTTCGGATTGGGGTCTGCAACTCGACCCCATGAAGTCGGAGTCGCTAGTAATCGCAGATCAGCATTGCTGCGGTGAATACGTTCCCGGGCCTTGTACACACCGCCCGTCACGTCACGAAAGTCGGTAACACCCGAAGCCGGTGGCCCAACCCCTTGTGGGAGGGAGCTGTCGAAGGTGGGACCAGCGATTGGGACGAAGTCGTAACAAGGTAGCCGTACCGGAAGGTGCGGCTGGATCACCTCCTTTCTAAGGAGCACTTCTTACCGGACTTTGTTCGGTCAGAGGCCAGTACATCGGCGAATGTCTGATGCTGGTTGCTCATGGGTGGAACGTTGACTACTCGGCCGGTTATCCGGGTCGGGGGCTGTTAGTACTGCTCTTCGGAGTGTGGAACGCATGATCCTCGGACGGGTTCTGGTCGGGCACGCTGTTGGGTGTCTGAGGGAATGATCTGATCTTCTCCTCAGTCGCCGGCCCCAGTGCACTCGGACTCGTTGATGGGTTCGGGGTGATGGGTGGCTGGTCGTTGTTTGAGAACTGCACAGTGGACGCGAGCATCTGTGGCCAAGTTTTTAAGGGCGCACGGTGGATGCCTTGGCACCAGGAACCGATGAAGGACGTGGGAGGCCACGATAGTCCCCGGGGAGCCGTCAACCAGGCTTTGATCCGGGGGTTTCCGAATGGGGAAACCCGGCAGTCGTCATGGGCTGTCACCCTTGCCTGAACACATAGGGCAAGTGGAGGGAACGAGGGGAAGTGAAACATCTCAGTACCCTCAGGAAGAGAAAACAACCGTGATTCCGGGAGTAGTGGCGAGCGAAACCGGATGAGGCCAAACCGTATGCGTGTGAGACCCGGCAGGGGTTGCGTGTGCGGGGTTGTGGGATCTCTCTTCTACGGTCTGCCGGCCGTAGGGCGAGTCAGAAACCGTTGATGTAGACGAAGGACATGCGAAAGGTCCGGCGTAGAGGGTAAGACCCCCGTAGTCGAAATGTCAGCGGCTTGCTTGAGAGACACCCAAGTAGCACGGGGCCCGAGAAATCCCGTGTGAATCTGGCGGGACCACCCGCTAAGCCTAAATATTCCCTGGTGACCGATAGCGGATAGTACCGTGAGGGAATGGTGAAAAGTACCCCGGGAGGGGAGTGAAATAGTACCTGAAACCGTGTGCCTACAAGCCGTGGGAGCGTCGGAATGTGCTTGCACATTCTCGTGACTGCGTGCCTTTTGAAGAATGAGCCTGCGAGTTTGCGGTGTGTTGCGAGGTTAACCCGCGTGGGGAAGCCGTAGCGAAAGCGAGTCCGAACAGGGCGTTTCAGTAGCACGCTCAAGACCCGAAGCGGAGTGATCTAGCCATGGGCAGGTTGAAGCGGAGGTAAGACTTCGTGGAGGACCGAACCCACCAGGGTTGAAAACCTGGGGGATGACCTGTGGTTAGGGGTGAAAGGCCAATCAAACTCCGTGATAGCTGGTTCTCCCCGAAATGCATTTAGGTGCAGCGTCGTGTGTTTCTTGCCGGAGGTAGAGCACTGGATAGGCGATGGGCCCTACCGGGTTACTGACCTTAGCCAAACTCCGAATGCCGGTAAGTGAGAGCGCGGCAGTGAGACTGTGGGGGATAAGCTCCATGGTCGAGAGGGAAACAGCCCAGAGCATCGACTAAGGCCCCTAAGCGTACGCTAAGTGGGAAAGGATGTGGAGTCGCACAGACAACCAGGAGGTTGGCTTAGAAGCAGCCACCCTTGAAAGAGTGCGTAATAGCTCACTGGTCTAGTGATTCCGCGCCGACAATGTAGCGGGGCTCAAGCGTACCGCCGAAGTCGTGTCATTGCAGCATATAGCCCCAACGGGTGCTGTGATGGGTAGGGGAGCGTCGTCTGCCGGGTGAAGCAGCACCGGAAGGTAGTTGTGGACGGTTGACGAGTGAGAATGCAGGCATGAGTAGCGATACACACGTGAGAAACGTGTGCGCCGATTGACTAAGGGTTCCTGGGTCAAGCTGATCTGCCCAGGGTAAGTCGGGACCTAAGGCGAGGCCGACAGGCGTAGTCGATGGATAACCGGTTGATATTCCGGTACCCGCTGTGAAGCGTCAAACATCGAGCATCGTGATGCTAAGGCCGTGAAGCCGCCCTGATCTCTTCGGAGTTGAGGGGAGTGGTGGAGCCGCCGGACCAAGCGGTTAGTAGGTGAGTGATGGGGTGACGCAGGAAGGTAGTCCATCCCGGGCGGTGGTTGTCCCGGGGTAAGGGTGTAGGACGGTGTGTAGGTAAATCCGCACATCATGTGTCTGAGACCTGATGCCGAGCCGATTGTGGTGAAGTGGATGATCCTATGCTGTCGAGAAAAGCCTCTAGCGAGTTTCATGGCGGCCCGTACCCTAAACCGACTCAGGTGGTCAGGTAGAGAATACCGAGGCGTTCGGGTGAACTATGGTTAAGGAACTCGGCAAAATGCCCCCGTAACTTCGGGAGAAGGGGGGCCACGCTCGGTGATGGGATTTACTCCCTGAGCTGGGGGTGGCCGCAGAGACCAGCGAGAAGCGACTGTTTACTAAAAACACAGGTCCGTGCGAAGCCGTAAGGCGATGTATACGGACTGACGCCTGCCCGGTGCTGGAACGTTAAGGGGACCGGTTAGCTCCATTTCGGTGGGGCGAAGCTGAGAACTTAAGCGCCAGTAAACGGCGGTGGTAACTATAACCATCCTAAGGTAGCGAAATTCCTTGTCGGGTAAGTTCCGACCTGCACGAATGGCGTAACGACTTCTCGACTGTCTCAACCATAGGCCCGGTGAAATTGCACTACGAGTAAAGATGCTCGTTTCGCGCAGCAGGACGGAAAGACCCCGGGACCTTTACTACAGTTTGATATTGGTGTTCGGTTCGGCTTGTGTAGGATAGCTGGGAGACTTTGAAGCTCATACGCCAGTGTGGGTGGAGTCGTCGTTGAAATACCAGTCTGGTCGTGCTGGATGTCTAACCTGGGTCCGTGATCCGGATCAGGGACAGTGTCTGATGGGTAGTTTAACTGGGGCGGTTGCCTCCTAAAGAGTAACGGAGGCGCCCAAAGGTTCCCTCAGCCTGGTTGGTAATCAGGTGTTGAGTGTAAGTGCACAAGGGAGCTTGACTGTGAGACCGACGGGTCGAGCAGGGACGAAAGTCGGGACTAGTGATCCGGCGGTGGCTTGTGGAAGCGCCGTCGCTCAACGGATAAAAGGTACCCCGGGGATAACAGGCTGATCTTCCCCAAGAGTCCATATCGACGGGATGGTTTGGCACCTCGATGTCGGCTCGTCGCATCCTGGGGCTGGAGTCGGTCCCAAGGGTTGGGCTGTTCGCCCATTAAAGCGGTACGCGAGCTGGGTTTAGAACGTCGTGAGACAGTTCGGTCCCTATCCGCTGTGCGCGTAGGAGTCTTGAGAAGGGCTGTCCCTAGTACGAGAGGACCGGGACGGACGAACCTCTGGTGTGCCAGTTGTCCTGCCAAGGGCATGGCTGGTTGGCTACGTTCGGGAGGGATAACCGCTGAAAGCATCTAAGCGGGAAGCCTGCTTCGAGATGAGGACTCCCACCCACTTGATGGGGTAAGGCTCCCAGTAGACGACTGGGTTGATAGGCCGGATCTGGAAGCCAGGTAACTGGTGGAGGTGACCGGTACTAATAGGCCGAGGGCTTGTCCTCAGTTGCTCGCGTCCACTGTGTTGGTTCTGAAACCACGAACAACCAAAGTGCCGGTTGTCAGTTTCATAGTGTTTCGGTGGTTATAGCGTTAGGGAAACGCCCGGTTACATTTCGAACCCGGAAGCTAAGCCTTTCAGCGCCGATGGTACTGCAGGGGGGACCCTGTGGGAGAGTAGGACGCCGCCGAACAATTTTTAGGGAGACCCCCGCACCATTGGTGCGGGGGTTTTCTGCGTTCAGGAGCGTTTTTTCAGGGTGGGAGCACCCCGAAGGGCGGCGAATCGGCGGCTACTACAGCCGACCCGCCGCCTTCAGAGCCAGGTACGCGTCCGCCAGAGCCGGTGCCAGATTGTCCGGAGTCGCGTCGACCACCGTGACGCCGTGCCGGCGCAACGTGTCCGCGGTGCGCTGACGTTCGTTCTGCGCCTGAGCCGCCGCCGCGGCCTCGTACACCGACTCCACGCTGCCCCGGGCCGTCGCCATCCGGGCGATGTACGGGTCGGCCACCGCGGCGACCAGGACCGTATGACGGTGCGTGAGCTGGGGGAGCACCGGGAGCAGCCCCTGCTCCACCGGTGCCGCGTCCAGCGTCGTGAGCAGGACGATCAGAGAACGCCGAGGGGCCGTGCGCAGGGCCATGGAGGTCAGGCCCCGGCTGTCGGTCTCCACGAGCTCCGGGTCGAGCGTGGCCATCGCGTCGACGAGGGAGGGCAGCAGCTCGTTGGCGGAGCGGCCCTGGACCAAGGCGCGTGCCCTGCGGTCGTAGGCGAGCAGATCCACGCGGTCGCCGGCCCGGGAGGCGAGCGCCGCGAGCAGCAGCGCCGCGTCCATGGCGGCGTCCAGCCGAGGGGCGTCGCCCACCCGGCCGGCCGAGGTGCGGCCGGTGTCCAGCACGAGAAGGATGTGGCGGTCGCGTTCGGGCCGCCAGGTGCGCACCGCGACCGTGCTCTGCCGGGCGGTGGCCCGCCAGTCGATCGAACGGGTGTCGTCGCCGGGGACGTACTCGCGAAGGCTGTCGAATTCCGTTCCCTCACCGCGCGTCAAAACGCTTGTACGACCGTCGAGTTCACGCAATCGAGCGAGTTTCGACGGAAGATGCTTTCGGCTCGTGAACGGGGGCAGAACCCGTACAGACCAGGGCACCCGATGGGCGCCCTGGCGGGAGAATAGCCCGAGGGGGCCGTAGGAGCGGATCGTCACACGGTCGGCCTGGCGGTCGCCCCGGCGGGTGGGACGCAGCCGGGTGGTGACCCGCCTGCGCTCACCTGGAGGCACGGTCAGCCGGTGCCGGGACGACTCGACCTCCGTCCCGGGCAGCCAGCTGCTGGGCGGCCAGCCGTCCCGGAGCTTCGCCCGCAGGACCCGGCGCGACGGGTTGGCGACCGTGAGCGTCACTTCGGCGCTCTCACCGAGCCGGGCGGTGGTGTCGCCCGAGCGGTTCAGGACCAGGCGTCGTACGGGCGCGGCCAGCGCGAAGTCACAGGCGCAGGCCAGGGCGAGCGGGCCGTTGACCGCGAGGATGCCCGTCCAGCCCGGCTCCAGAATGCCGACCGGGAGGGAGCCGAGCGCCGCGAGCAGGGCGGCGCGTCCGGTGAGCGCCATCAGCGGGGGACCGGGACGTGGGCGAGGACGGCGTTGATGACCGAGTCGGCCGTCACGCCCTCCATCTCCGCCTCCGGGCGCAGCTGGACGCGGTGGCGCAGGGTCGGCAGGGCGAGGGCCTTGACGTCGTCCGGGATGACATAGTCCCGGCCGGTCAGCCAGGCCCAGGCGCGAGCGGTGGACAGAAGGGCGGTGGCCCCACGGGGGGACACGCCCATGGTGAGGGAAGGGGATTCGCGGGTGGCACGGCAGATATCGACGACATAGGCCGTGATCTCGGGGGAGACGGTCGTCCCGGCGACCGCGGCGCGGGCCGCCTCCAGGTCGGCGGGGCCGGCGACGGGGCGTATGCCCGCGGCGCGCAGATCACGGGGGTCGAAGCCCGAGGCATGGCGGGTGAGGACGTCGATCTCGTTCTCACGGGAGGGCAGCGGGATCGTCAGCTTGAGCAGGAAGCGGTCCAGCTGGGCCTCGGGGAGGGGATAGGTGCCCTCGTACTCGACCGGGTTCTGTGTCGCGGCGACGAGGAACGGCTCGGGGAGCGGCCGGGGTGTGCCGTCGACCGTGACCTGACGTTCCTCCATGGCCTCCAGGAGGGAGGACTGGGTCTTGGGCGGGGTGCGGTTGATCTCGTCCGCGAGCAGGAGGTTGGTGAAGACCGGGCCGGCCTGGAAGGAGAACTCGGCGGAGCGGGTGTCGTAGACGAGTGAGCCGGTGATGTCGCTCGGCATCAGATCGGGGGTGAACTGGACGCGCTTGGTGTCGAGTTCGAGGGCGGACGCGAGGGCGCGCACGAGCAGCGTCTTGGCGACTCCGGGGACGCCTTCGAGCAGGACGTGCCCGCGGCACAGGAGGGCGACGACGAGGCCGGTCACGGCGGGGTCCTGGCCGACCACGGCTTTGGCGATCTCGGCGCGCAGGGACTCCAGGGAGGCGCGGGGGTCGCCCGCGATCTTGGTCAGCCCTGCGTTGTCGGTGGTCGGGTCCGTCATGAACGGCGTACCTCTCTTTCGAGGGCGTCGAGTTGGTCGGTGAGTGCGATGAGGGCCGTGTCGTCGCCGGGTGGTGGCCCGAACAGCAGGGGCCGCATGTCCCGTCCGTCGCCGGTGAGATGGGCGGACAGCGCGGGGAGCAGTGCTTCGGGCGTGTGCGCCTGGGCGACGGGCACCCCGACGAGCGGTGCGAGGCGGGTGCGGGCGGCGGAGCGCAGCGCGGCGGCGGCGCGGTCGCGGGCGGCGGCCTTGCGGTAGAGGCGGGCGCGGCCTTCGGCGGTCTCGGAGGCGCGGATCGCGACGGGGAGCCGTTCGGGCACCAGGGGTCCGAAGCGGCGTCCCCGCCAGAAGGCGGCCAGCACGGCCGCGATGAACAGCTGGAGGGTGGCCCAGGACCAGCCCGAGGGGATCAGGTCGAAGAAGCTCTTGTCGTCGCCGGCGGCGGGGGCGTCGGACAGCGAGGGGAGGTACCAGACCAGATGGGGGCGGGAGCCGAGGAGTTGCAGGGCGAGCGAGGCGTTGCCCCGCTGGTCGAGGCGGTCGTTGTAGAGGATGTCGGGCGCGCCGAGCACAACGGTGTCGCCTCCGGATGCGGCCGGGACGCGCAGCAGGGTGGCGAGCCGTGCGCTCGGGTAGCAGGAGTCGGCGTCGAGCCGGGTGGTGGTGTAGCGGACGCCGCCGGTGTCGGCGGTGCCCGCGCGCCGGGCCTCGGGCAGGGCGCAGGCGGGGGCCAGGGCGGAGCCGAGGCTGTCGGCGGGGTCGGCGCTGACTCCGGGGGCGAGCCGGCCGATGGACCAGCCGCTCGCCGCGACGAGGACGGTGCGGCCGCCGGAGTGGGCGGTCGCCCGGCGCAGTTCGCTCTGCTGGCCGTCGGTGAGCCGGTCGGGGACGGCGACCAGGAGGGTGGTGTCGGGGCCCGCGGCGGCGCGGGCGGCGCTCAGGGTGGTGACCACGCGCGTGGTGACCCCCCGGTCGGCCAGCAACTGGGCGACGGCGCGGCTGCCGTAGGGGTCGGCGGAGCGCGGGTCCAGTCGGCCGTGCCGCTCGGTGGACCGTACGGCGGCCATGGCGACGGCCGCGGCCAGCAGCAGTACGACGGCGAGGACGATGCCTCGGGTCCGGGTCCACACGGTGCGGGCCGTGGGCGCGGTGGAGGTGGCGGCGGTCGGTGCCGCGGCCTCGGTGGTCACTCGGCGGCCCCCCGGCTGCTGCTGTGGGCCGTTATGGCCGCGCTGTCGGCGTGGGCGGGCCTGGTGCGTTCCAGGTCGCGGTCGAGTTCGGCGAGCCGCTGGTACGACTCCTCGCTCGCGGCGCGTCCGCCGTATGTCACGTCGTCGAACTCCCGGGCGGCGGCGCGCAGTCGGCCGGTGTGCGCGGGCAGGGCGCGGCCGGCCTCGGCGGCGGCCTCGTCGGCGGTGCGACCCGGCCGGATGTCGAGCACGGTGCGCTCCTCCAGGGAGCGGACGACGGCGCGCATGCGTTCCTGGACGGCCTGGCTCCAGTGGCTCTGGGCCGCGTGCGCCTCGGCGGCCGCGCGGTGTTCGGCGGCGCTGCGCGGGCCGTCGTCGAACAGGACGGCGGCGGTGCGGGCCGGGCGGCGGCGCGGGGTGCCCAGGCGCCACCACAGGGCGGCCAGGACGGCGAGGACGAAGAGGATCACGACCAGGAGGCCGACCGCGCCGCCGGGGGTCGGTCCCGCGGCGCTGCCGAACAGGTCGTCGAGCCAGTTCCAGAACGCCTTCAGGGCGCGCTCGAACAGGCCGGGGTCGTTCTCGTGGTACATGCGCTTGGCCAGTTCGCGCCGGGCCGCCTCGCGGGCGGGGTCGCGCGGGACGGTCACCGGTGGTGTGTCACCGGGGCCGCCGGCCGCGAGGACGGACGTGCCCGAGGCGCGCAGTAAGCCGTGTACGACTGTGGCCACGGCGCCGGGCGAACCCGGCGCCGTGGACGATCCCCCCGTGAAGAGCACCCGGTCAGCTCCCGGGGACGGGCCCGGGGGCGGCGCCCGCGGGGGCCAAGGTGCCCTGGACACCGGCGGCGCGGGCCAGTTCGAGGTCGAGGCCCTCGCGCCGGATGCGCTGGTCGATGTAGAGGAACACGGTGACGCAGGCGGAGATCGGCAGGGTGATGGTGGTGCCGATCACCGCGCCGATGCCGACGATCAGCAGGAAGGTCCAGCCGACGTGTCCCCCGTTCTGGCCGAGCAGGCTGGACAGGCCGTCGTCGCTCGCGATCAGGGCGATGAGGGTGAAGGGGATCGAGATCACGACCCGGACGACGCCGACGATGAGCCCGGACAGGAGCTGGATGCCGAGGATGCGCCACCAGGAGCCGTGCACCAGCTTGGCGGAGCGGCGCAGGGAGTGCATGATGCCCTGCTTCTCCAGCATCAGCGCGGGCGCGGCCAGGGAGAAGCGCACCATCAGCCACATGGACACGACCCCGCCGGCGACGAAGCCGAGGAGCAGGAGCGCGGTTCCGGCGATCCGGCTGCCGGCGAGGAAGCCGATGACGCCGGGCACCGAGGCGACCAGCATGATGCCGACGCCGAGGAGACCGAGCAGGAGCATCTGGCCGAACAGCTTCAGCAGTTGCGGGCGGGCCTCCCGCCACGCCTCGCCCAGGGTGGCCGGCCTGCCGAGGACCGCGCGGCTGGTCACGCTCGTCAGCATCGCGGTGGCGATGAGGGTGCCGATCAGGGTGATCAGGCCCAGGGCGAAGGAGCTGAGGAACGACTCGCCCATGACCCGGAGCGCCTCGCCGGGCGGCATGGCCGGGTCGCCGAGGGACGTTCTCGCGGCGGTCCGGTTCAGGAAGTAGCCCTGGAGGAGGACCGCGATGACCTGCGTGACCACCGCGAGCGCAAGGGATATGCCGAGGACCGTGCGCCAGTAGGTGCGCAGGGTGGAGACGGCGCCGTCGAGGATCTCGCCGACGCCGAGCGGGCGCAGCGGGATGACGCCGGGCTTGGCCGCGGGCGGGGGACCGCCCCAGCCGCCGCCCCAGGCTCCGTATCCGCCGGGCAGCCCGTAGCCGGGGGCGCCGTAGCCAGGGGGACCTCCGTAGCCGCCGCCGGGCGTCCCGGGCCGGGGGCCGCCCCAGCCCGGGCCGGGCGGCGGGGTCTGGCCCGGGGCACCGGTGGGCGTGGACCACTGGCCGGGTGGCGGCTGCTGACCGGACCACTGCGCGCCTGGGGCCTGCGGCTGCGGCGCGGGTGCGCCGGAGCCGTTCGCGGGCTGGTCGGCGGTGTCGGACGCGCCGGGTTCCCGTCCCTCGGGCGTCGGGTCGGATCCGGGCGAGGCCCAGCCCGGAGTGTCTGTCATCGGAGCTCCTTCTCGGTGCCCGTCCGCGGTCGCGGCGGCAGGTTGGTGGCCATCGTGCCATGGCGTGGTCAAGCCGCGGCCGGGCGAGGTAGGGGCCGGATGTCTTCAGTTGGCCGTGGTGTCCGGGGCAGACTGACCGTATGGCTGATCATCAGGCACGAAGCGGCGGGGACGAACGGCCGTCCGGAATACCTGCGATCCGATGGGAGGAACCACCCGAAGGTCCCGTACTGGTCCTTCTCGATCAGACGAGGCTTCCTGCGGAGGAGGTCGAGCTGGTGTGCACGGACGCGTCGGCGCTGGTGGAGGCGATCCGCTCGCTCGCCGTGCGCGGGGCGCCTCTGCTCGGTATCGCGGGGGCGTACGGCGTCGCGCTCGCCGCCGCGCGGGGCTTCGACGTGCCCGAGGCGGCGCGCTCCATCGAGGAGGCCCGGCCCACCGCGGTGAACCTGTCCGTCGGTGTGCGCCGGGCCCGGGCCGCGCACGAGGCCGAACTGGCCCGCAGCGGCGACCCGGCCGCGGCGACCGCGGCCGCGCTGGCCGCGGCGAAGACGCTGCACCGGCAGGACGCCGAGGCCAGCGCCCGGATGGCGGCGCACGGCCTGACGCTGCTGGACGAGCTGCTGCCCGGCGGCGGGCACCGGCTCCTCACCCACTGCAACACCGGCGCGCTGGTCTCGGGCGGTGAGGGCACGGCCTTCGCGGTGGCGCTCGCGGCGCATCGCGTGGGGCGGCTGCGGCGGCTGTGGGTGGACGAGACGCGTCCGCTGCTCCAGGGCGCGCGCCTGACGGCGTACGAGGCGGCCCGCAACGGGATGGCGTACACCCTGCTCACCGACAACGCGGCGGGCTCGCTGTTCGCGGCGGGCGAGGTGGACGCGGTGCTGATCGGGGCGGACCGGATCGCGGCGGACGGCTCGGTGGCGAACAAGGTGGGCAGCTATCCGCTCGCCGTGCTCGCGCGCCACCACGGGGTGCCGTTCATCGTGGTGGCGCCGCTGACCACGATCGATCCGGACACCCCCGACGGCGCGTCCATCGAGGTCGAGCAGCGTCCCGGCTTCGAGGTGACCGAGGTGATGGCGCCGCAGGCGCAGATCACCGGGCCCGGCGGCGGGATCCCGGTGGCGCCGCTGGGGACGCAGGCGTACAACCCGGCGTTCGATGTGACGCCGCCCGAGCTGGTGACGGCCATCGTCACCGAGGAGGGCGTCGTCACGCCGGTGTCGGCCGACGCGCTCGCGGAGGTCTGCGAGCGGGCGCGCGAGGCGGCGACCGGCTGACCGGAGCGCGGCGCCGGACCCGGGTCCGGCGCCGCGGAGCGCCCCCTTGAGACGGCCGGGGCAGACAGTGACGGCTCCGTACGACTATCGTCACAGGCCAGTGAGCCTGCTCACCTGCACCTCTGTCGTCGTTACGAGAATGGGATGATGTCGTTTATGAAGGGACGAGTCCTTGTCGTCGACGACGACACCGCACTGGCCGAGATGCTCGGCATCGTGCTGCGTGGTGAAGGTTTTGAGCCGTCTTTCGTAGCCGACGGCGACAAGGCGCTGGCCGCGTTCCGTGAGAGCAAGCCCGATCTGGTGCTCCTCGACCTGATGCTGCCCGGACGGGACGGCATCGAGGTGTGCCGGCTGATCCGCGCCGAGTCCGGTGTGCCGATCGTGATGCTCACGGCCAAGAGCGACACCGTGGACGTCGTGGTCGGCCTGGAGTCGGGCGCGGACGACTACATCGTCAAGCCGTTCAAGCCGAAGGAACTGGTGGCCCGGATCCGGGCCCGGCTGCGGCGCTCCGAGGAGCCGGCGCCCGAGCAGCTGACCATCGGTGACCTGGTCATCGACGTGGCCGGGCACTCGGTGAAGCGGGACGGGCAGTCGATCGCGCTGACCCCGCTGGAGTTCGACCTGCTGGTCGCGCTCGCCCGCAAGCCCTGGCAGGTGTTCACCCGCGAGGTGCTGCTCGAACAGGTGTGGGGCTACCGCCACGCCGCCGACACCCGCCTGGTCAACGTGCATGTACAGCGGCTGCGCTCCAAGGTCGAGAAGGACCCGGAGCGGCCGGAGATCGTGGTGACCGTCCGTGGTGTCGGTTACAAGGCGGGACCGAGCTGACGTGTCCGAGGACAGTGTCGCTTCGGGATCCGGCCTGCCCGGGGAACGCCCGAAGCGGCCTGTCGGCCGGACGGCGGCGGGTACCCGCTTGAGGCGCCTCTTCGAGGGCGGACTGATGCAGGGCGGGGTGCAGGGCAGCCCGGTCCTGCGGCTCTTCCTGCGCTGGGTGCGCCGGCCGCTGCTGCCGGTGATGCGGCTGTGGCGGCGCAACATCCAGCTCAGGGTCGTCGCCACCACGCTGCTGATGTCGCTGGGCGTCGTCCTGCTGCTCGGCTTCGTCGTGATCGGGCAGGTGCGCAACGGACTCCTGGACGCCAAGGTGCGCGCCTCGCAGAGCCAGGCCACGGGCGGCTTCGCGGTGGCCAAGCAACGCGCCGACGAGGCGGCGGGCACCAACGGCACGGGCACCGGCACCACGCCCGGCACCGCCGACGGCAGCACGGACGGCACCGCGGGCGCGGACGGCCGGCCCACGCAGAACGTCATCCAGTGGATGAGCGACCTCGTGGAGTCGCTGTCCAGCGGCGGCGCGGGCGCCTTCGACGTGGTGACGCTGCCCGTCGGCGACGAGAGCGGCGGCGGCCGCAGCCCGCGCGGCTCCGGCAACGTCAACCCGACCTCCAGCGTCCCCACCGACCTGCGCCACCGGGTCAACAACGGCATGACGGCCGCCCAGAGCTACACCCGGATCGTCTACTCCAACGGCAAGGACTCGCAGCCCGCGCTGGTCATCGGCAAGCAGGTCAACGACCCGAACGGACGGCCGTACGAGCTGTACTACCTCTTCCCGCTCACGCAGGAGGAGAAGTCCCTCAGCCTGGTCAAGGGCACCCTGGCGACCGCCGGGCTGTTCGTCGTCGTCCTGCTGGGCGCCATCGCCTGGCTGGTGGTGCGGCAGGTCGTCACGCCGGTGCGGATGGCGGCCGGGATCGCCGAGCGGCTGTCCGCCGGCCGGCTCCAGGAACGCATGAAGGTCACCGGCGAGGACGACATCGCCCGGCTGGGCGAGGCGTTCAACAAGATGGCGCAGAACCTCCAGGGCAAGATCCAGCAGCTGGAGGACCTGTCGCGGATGCAGCGCCGGTTCGTCTCGGACGTCTCGCACGAGCTGCGCACCCCGCTGACGACGGTCCGGATGGCCGCCGATGTCATCCATGAGGCCCGCCAGGACTTCGACCCGGTGACCGCGCGCTCCGCCGAGCTGCTCGCCGACCAGCTGGACCGCTTCGAGTCGCTGCTCGCCGACCTGCTGGAGATCAGCCGCTTCGACGCGGGCGCGGCCGCCCTGGAGGCCGAGCCGATCGATCTCCGGGAGGTCGTACGGCGCGTGGTCGGCGGCGCCGAGCCGCTCGCCGAGCGCAAGGGCACCCGGATACGGGTCGTCGGCGACCTGCAGCCCGTGGTCGCCGAGGCCGACGCCCGGCGGGTGGAGCGGGTGCTGCGCAATCTCGTCGTCAACGCCGTCGAGCACGGTGAGGGCAAGGACGTCGTCGTCAGGCTGGCCTCCGCCGGCGGCGCGGTCGCCGTCGCGGTGCGCGACTACGGCGTCGGGCTCAAGCCGGGCGAGGCGACCCGTGTGTTCAGCCGTTTCTGGCGGGCCGACCCGGCCCGCGCCCGCACCACCGGGGGCACCGGCCTCGGACTGTCGATCGCCCTGGAGGACGCGCGACTGCACGGCGGCTGGCTCCAGGCATGGGGCGAGCCGGGCGGCGGTTCGCAGTTCCGGCTGACGCTGCCCAGGACCGCGGACGAGCCGCTGCGGGGCTCGCCGATACCGCTGGAGCCCAAGGACGCGCGCCGCAGGCGCCGCCCCGACGACTCCGGGGCGCCCCGCACGGAGAAGCGGGCGACCGTTCCGGCGCAGCAGAGCGGCGGCCATGCGCCCGCGCTGCCCCCGCGCGCCCCCGTCGCGCCCACCGCCGACCCGACCGCGCTGCCCGGCAACGGCAACGGCACGCGCGTGGTGCCCCGGCCCACGGGGCCCGTACGGCGCCCGGAGGAGCGGCCCGCCGCGGATCCGGGGGCGGACGCCGGGGCGGTACGACCGGAATCCGAGCGGCCTCGGACGGCGCGGCCGGAGGATTCGACCGAGCCAGGGGAGGCATTTCGTGGGCGCTGACCGCGAGGGGGGCGTCCGGCGAAAGCCGTGGCGCGCGGCGGCGTACACCGCCTTGGGGGTCGTTCTGCTGGCCGGGTGCGCCTCCATGCCCGACAGCGGTGATCTGCGGGACGTGGAGTCCACGCCCCGGCAGGACACCGGGGTACGGGTATTCGCCATGCCGCCCGCCGAGGACGCCAACCCGGGCGAGATCATGCAGGGCTTCCTGGAGGCGCTGACCAGCGACGACCCGTCGTACGACACGGCCCGCAAGTACCTGGGGGACGACGCCGCGCGCACCTGGCGGCCCGAGCTGTCGACCACGGTCCTCGCGAACGGGCCGAGCATC
This sequence comes from Streptomyces sp. SUK 48, assembly GCF_009650765.1. Lineage (NCBI taxonomy): Bacteria > Bacillati > Actinomycetota > Actinomycetes > Kitasatosporales > Streptomycetaceae > Streptomyces > Streptomyces sp. SUK 48. Next base: position 5,038,089 of record NZ_CP045740.1, read on the forward strand.
GAGACGGACTGCCGCGCGGGCAGCCGGGAGGCGGCCAACAGCATCACCTGTGTGCTGAGCGGCACCCGGGTGGCCACGGTCGACGAGCAGCAGGCGTACGAGCCCGCGGCCGGCACCTACCGCAAGAAGGTGCATCTGACCCGGGACGGCAAGTCCGGGCAGTGGCGCATCGACGAGCTGCCCGACGGCGTGGTCATGGGCAAGTCGGACTTCCAGCGCAACTACACGTCCGTCGACAAGTACTACTTCGCCTCCGGTACGTCGGTCGGGGCGGCCGGGGAGCCGGTGGCGGTCGCCGATCCGGTGTTCGTGCGCAGCAAGGTCGACGCGATGACGCAGATGGTCCGCTCGGTGCTGGGCCCGCCGTCCCGCTGGCTCGGCCCGGTGGTGCGGTCCAGTTTCCCGACCGGTACGGCCCTCCAGAAGGGCGTGTCCGGGCTGGCGCCGGACGACCAGAACCGGCTGACGGTGCCCCTGAACCTCAAGCAGTCGCACGTCTCCGCGTCCAGGTGCACCGAGATGGCCGCCCAGCTGCTGTTCACGCTGCGGAACCTGGCGCCGACCCTGGAGTCCGTCGAGTTGCAGGGCACCGGCGGCCGTCGGCTGTGCGATCTGACCGAGGAGCGCGCCGAGTCCGCCGCCTGGCACGGCTCGTCCAAGCGGCCCGAATACCTGTACTACGTCGACGGCAGGCACCGGCTGGTGCGGATGCCGACCGGGGGCACCGGCACCGGGTCCGTGCAGGTGCCGGGCGCGCTCGGCGAGGGCGACAAGACCCTCCGGTCGGTGGCCGTGTCGCGGGACGAGCGCAGCGTGGCGGCGGTCGACGACTACGGCACGACGCTGCGCGTGACCTCGCTGACCTCGGACGCCTCGCTCGGCGACGCGCTGGTCACCAGCAAGGGTCCGACGCCCGCCGACCGGCTGACCACACCCAGCTGGGACGCGCGCGGCGACCTGTGGGTGGCCGACCGCGATCCGCGGGCCACCGGTCTGTACGTCGTGGAGCACGGCTCCGCCAAGGCGGAGAAGGTCGCCGTCCCGGGCCTGCCCGGCCGGATCAAGGACGTCCGGGTGGCCGCCGACGGCGTACGGGTCGCGCTGGTCGTGGAGAAGGACGGCAAGCAGTCCCTGCAGATCGGCCGGATCGAGCACGGGGACCGGGCCGGAGAGGCGCCCTCGGTGGTCCAACTCCGTCCTGCCGCGCCCGACTTGGAGCAGGTCAGCGCCATGACCTGGGCCGGGGACAGCCAGCTGCTGGTGGTCGGCCAGGAGCAGGGCGGCGTGCAGCAGATGCGCTACGTCCAGGTCGACGGCGCCACCCTCGACGGTCCGGCGCCCGGCGCGCTGCCCGGGGTGAAGGCGATCGCCGCCTCCGAGGACGACCGGGTGCCGCTGGTGGCCTACTCGGACGACGGGATCGTCCGGCTGCCGACCGGGGCGCAGTGGCAGAAGATCGACAAGGACGGCACGGCACCGGTCTATCCGGGCTGAGCGGTCGATTCGGGCTGACGTCTGACCGGTCGGTCCCGTCTGAGCGGTCGGTCCCGTCTGAGCGGTCCGTCCGGGCTGAGCGGACCGGACGGAAGAGCCCGGCCGAGGACCCTTGCCAGAGCCCGGAGACGGCCTGTGCGGGTTATCCACAGGCCGTTGTCCACAGGGGTGGTGGGCCGGCTCCGGCCTTGGCACAGTGGTGGTCATGCGGGGGTGGTGGCGGGACCTCACCGACCTGGTGCTGCCGACCGACTGCGCGGGCTGTGGAGCACCTCGTACGACACTCTGCGCGCGCTGCCGGACCGCGCTGGCCGGGAGCGCTCCCCGGCGGGTGCGGCCGCGGCCGGAGCCGGCGGGGCTGCCGGCGGTGTACGCGTCGGCGCCGTACGCGGAGGCGGTGCGCGCGCTGCTTCTCGCGCACAAGGAGCGGGGCGCGCTGACGCTCACGGGAGCGCTGGGCGCGGCCTTGGCGGGGGCCGTGCGGGCGGGCCTCGACGCATCGGCCGGGACCGGGACTTCGGGGACCGTCGTGCTCGTGCCCGTGCCCTCCGCGCGCTGGGCCGTGCGGGCGCGGGGGCACGACCCGGTACGGCGCATGGCGCTCGCGGCGGCCGGGGAGCTGCGGCGCACCGGGACACCGGCCCGGGTGGCCGCGGTGCTGCGCCAGCGGAGGCCCGTGGCGGACCAGGCGGGGCTGGACGCGCGGCGGCGCCTGGCGAACCTGGCGGGCGCGCTGGAGGTGACGGCGGGCGGGGACCGGCTACTGGCCGGGGGCCGGGTCGTGCTGGTCGACGACCTCGTCACCACCGGCGCCAGTCTCGCGGAGGCGGCACGGGCGCTGCGAATCGGCGGGTCAAGAGCTGTGTACGAGAACGCAACTCGGGAAGTAAGGGAGGAACGAAGCACCGGAGGACCCGAGAAGGGGAAGTGGCGCAAGAGGAAGTGGGTGCATGGTGCAGCGAATAAGACGCCGGTGAACGCCGTCGGCTCACCGCCGTGCGCGGCTGTGATCGCCGCGCCCGTGGATTCTTTCGAAATGAACAGGAACTGACCGCCGACCTGCATCGTTGCAGGTAGTGACAGGGTTTATTCACCTGAACGGAGGTACGCGGCAGTAGAGGGTGACGACATCCGTCCGGGCGAGATATGTTCGGTTGTGAGGAAAGAGGCGCAGGCCACACCTCTCATATCCGAATGCCGTGACGCGGGTTTTACGCAATGACCCGCGCCAGTGGGGTGGAGATCTCGCCCTTGGGGGAGGAGGAGGTGGACGTCACCGAGTCCGAGGTCCGGTGCTCACCGGACCTGGTGCAAAAGGGAGATGCTCCGCCGAAGCGGCGGAGTGATCCGGGAACGGAGTTCTGCGTGGACATCGTCGTCAAAGGCCGCAAGACCGAGGTGCCCGAGCGGTTCCGCAAGCACGTGGCCGAGAAGCTGAAGCTGGAGAAGATCCAGAAGCTCGATGGCAAGGTGATCAGCCTCGACGTCGAGGTGTCCAAGGAGCCCAACCCTCGACAGGCCGACCGCTGCGACCGGGTGGAGATCACGCTCCGCTCCCGGGGCCCGGTGATCCGGGCGGAGGCAGCGGCGAGCGACCCGTACGCGGCACTCGACATGGCGGCGGAAAAGCTGGACGCGCGTCTGCGCAAGCAGCACGACAAGCGGTTCTCGCGCCGCGGCTCACGGCGGATCTCGGCGGCGGAGGTCCCCGACCACGTCCCGGGCGCGGCGACGCTCAACGGAAACGGCGTCCCGGTGGGGGAGGACGAGGCGGACGGAGTGCCGACCACGAAGATCGGCTCCCTCGAGGTCAAGGGCGAAGGCCCCCTCGTCGTCCGCGAGAAGACCCACGTCGCCTCCCCGATGAGCCTGGACCAGGCCCTCTACGAGATGGAACTGGTCGGCCATGACTTCTACTTGTTCGTCGACTCCGAGACGAAGGAGCCGAGCGTCGTCTACCGTCGCCACGCCTACGACTACGGCGTGATCCACCTCAACACGGACCCGATGGTCGCCGAGGCGCAGCCCCCGGCGGCAGGGGGCACGCTGGGCGGCTGACCGCCCGGCTCGACGCCCGACCGGTGCCCCTGGAGCGCGTGTGCGCCCCCGGGGCACCAGTGTGCGACCACTTCGCGCCGCGCACGGCGCCTCGGTGCCGTTCCGGCATGAAATCATGGTCGCAAGGGCCCAACCGGTGGGCCGCTGCCTTGGGTTGGCGATGGCACGGGACCACACAGGCCACAGCCTTCAGGGGGAGGAACGATGGCGGACACCTTCGGACCGATGCGGAGCGAGGAGGCCGAAGACACCGACGACGGTGTGCTCGGCAGGTGCTCCGACGGGGGCTCTTCGCGGGATGAACCGATCAGAGTCCTGGTGGTGGACGACCATGCCCTCTTCAGACGCGGCCTGGAGATCGTGCTCGCGGCCGAGGAGGACATCCAGGTCGTCGGCGAGGCCGGCGACGGCGCCGAGGCCGTGGACAAGGCCGCCGATCTGCTGCCGGACATCATCCTGATGGACGTCCGGATGCCCCGGCGCGGGGGGATCGAGGCGTGCACCTCCATCAAGGAGGTCGCCCCCAGCGCGAAGATCATCATGCTGACGATCAGCGACGAGGAGGCCGACCTCTACGACGCGATCAAGGCGGGCGCCACCGGATATCTGCTCAAGGAGATCTCCACCGACGAGGTGGCCACCGCCATTCGCGCGGTCGCCGACGGGCAGTCGCAGATCAGCCCGTCCATGGCGTCGAAACTCCTCACCGAGTTCAAGTCGATGATCCAGCGCACCGACGAGCGCCGGCTGGTGCCCGCGCCCCGGCTGACCGACCGTGAACTGGAAGTCCTCAAACTCGTCGCCACGGGGATGAACAACCGGGACATCGCCAAGGAGTTGTTCATCTCCGAGAACACCGTGAAGAACCACGTCCGCAACATCCTGGAGAAACTCCAGCTGCACTCCCGGATGGAAGCCGTGGTCTACGCGATGCGGGAGAAGATCCTGGAGATCCGCTAGCCGGTACCCGAGCCGAGCCTCAGCCGAGGGCGCGGGCGAGTTCCGTGGTGAGCGGCTCGCGCAGGGCGGGGTCGTCCACGCGCTCCACCCGGACGTTCGTGCAGTTCACCCAGGTGGCCGCCTCCAGCAGGGCCTGGGCGAGGGCGGGGACCACCTTGGGGCCGTCCAGGGTGACCTGCCGGGCCACCAGGGTGCGGCCCTCGCGGGCCGGGTCGACGCGCCCGACGAGGCGGCCGCCCGCGAGCACCGGCATGGCGAAGTAGCCGTACACCCGCTTGGGCTTGGGGGTGTACGCCTCCAGGCGGTGGGTGAAGCCGAAGATCCGTTCGGTGCGCGCCCGTTCCCAGATCAGCGAGTCGAAGGGCGAGAGCAGGGTGGTGCGGTGGCGGCCGCGCGGCGGGGTCGCCAGGGCCGCCGGGTCCGCCCACGCCGGTTTGCCCCAGCCCTCGACCTCGACCGGCACCAGACCCGAGTCCGCGAGCACCGCGTCCACCTGCTCGCCCTTCAGCCGGTGGTAGTCGGCGATGTCCGCACGCGTGCCCACCCCCAGGGACTCGCCGGCCAGCCGGACCAGGCGGCGCAGGCATTCGGCGTCGTCCAGCTCGTCGTGCAGCAGCGCGGCGGGGACGGCGCGCTCGGCGAGGTCGTACACCCGCTTCCAGCCGCGGCGCTCGACGCACACCACCTCGCCGTACATCAGCGCCCGCTCGACCGCGACCTTGGTGCCCGACCAGTCCCACCACTCGCTGGTGCGCTTCGCGCCGCCCAGTTCGGTCGCGGTCAGCGGGCCCTCGGCGCGCAGCTGCTTGACGACCTGTTCGTAGACCCCGTCCGGGAGTTCGTGGTTCCAGTGGGGGCGGTTGCGGTAGGCGCGGCGGCGGAAGGCGAAGTGCGGCCACTCCTCGACGGGCAGCAGGCAGGCGGCGTGCGACCAGTACTCGAAGGCGTGCGTGTCCTTCCAGTAGGCGTCCTCCACCGTGGTGCGGCCGACGGCGCCGAGGCGGGCGTACGGCACCAGTTCGTGCGAGCGAGCGAGGACCGAGATGGTGTCGAGCTGGACCGCGCCGAGATGGCGCAGCACCCCGCGCACCCCGGCCCGCCGGTCGGGCGCGCCGAGCAGGCCCTGGGCCCGCAGGGCGATACGGCGGGCGTCGTCCGCGGTGAGCGTGATGGTCGGGCGCGGCAGGGTCGTCATGCCTCTGGACGATAGTTGGCGGCACTGACAACCCGTCCCGAGGTGCGGTCTACCGAGCCGGGCCGGGCAGGTAGGGGGCGGCGGACGGCAGCCCGAGGTCCGAGGGGAGCAGGGAGGCGATCCAGCAGTCCCGGCGCACCCCCTTGTTGTTGATGGCCGAGCGCAGGGTGCCCTCCAGGGTGAAGCCCGCGCGTTCGGCGACCCCGCGCGAGCCGTGGTTGCCGACCTCGGCGCGCCACTCGACCCGGTCGACGCCCAGGTCGGTGAAGATCCAGCGGCAGGCGGCGAGCACGCCCTGGGTGACATGGCCGAGGCCGCGGTGCTCCTTGGCGGCCCAGAAACCGACCTCCGCCACCGCCGGGGCGCGCATGGTCAGGCTGAGCATGCCGGCCAGCTCCCCGCCGGCGAGGAAGATCCCCCAGGTGAACATCGAACCGTGCGCCCAGCCGCCCGGGACCATCTCCTCCGTGAAGCCGCGCGCGTGCTCGGGCAGGTACGGGGAGGGGATCGTGGTCCAGCGCTGGATGTCGGGGTCCTGGGCGGCCTCGTACACGGCCTCGGTGTCGGCCGGTCCGACGGCGCGCAGACGGAGACGACCGGTGGTGAGCGTGACGGGTTCCATCGGGCGATTCTGCTCGTACCGCCCGGCGGGGGCCATCGATTTCCCCGATCCGTGAGCGCGCGATCACATTTCGCATAAATCCCTGCGCCGATGCGGCACTATCCGCGTATTCCGTCCGTTGTCCCTGTGAAGCAGCGGCCGGGACACCAGGCACTCCCGGCGCGGCGGGGTCCTCGCATACGATGGCCGTTGCTCAGTACGTCACATGGAAACCCGACCGTCCCAGGCCCGACCGGCAAGGAGACCAGCCCCCGTGTCCGTCCTCTCGAAGATCATGCGTGCAGGCGAAGGCAAGATCCTGCGCAAGCTGCACCGCATCGCGGACCAGGTCAACTCCATCGAAGAGGACTTCGTCGACCTCTCCGACGCCGAGCTGCGGGCCCTCACCGAGGAGTACAAGCAGCGGTACGCCGATGGTGAGAGCCTGGACGACCTGCTCCCCGAGGCGTTCGCCACCGTCCGCGAGGCCGCCAAGCGCGTCCTCGGCCAGCGTCACTACGACGTGCAGATGATGGGCGGCGCCGCGCTCCACCTCGGCTATGTGGCCGAGATGAAGACCGGCGAGGGCAAGACCCTCGTCGGCACCCTGCCCGCGTACCTGAACGCGCTGTCCGGCGACGGCGTCCACATCGTCACGGTCAACGACTACCTGGCCGAGCGCGACTCCGAGATGATGGGCCGCGTCCACAAGTTCCTGGGCCTCGACGTCGGCGTGATCCTCGCCAACATGACGCCGGCCCAGCGCCGCGAGCAGTACGGCTGCGACATCACCTACGGCACCAACAACGAGTTCGGCTTCGACTACCTGCGCGACAACATGGCGTGGTCGCAGGACGAACTGGTGCAGCGCGGCCACAACTTCGCCATCGTGGACGAGGTCGACTCCATCCTCGTGGACGAGGCCCGTACGCCGCTGATCATCTCCGGCCCGGCCGACCAGGCCACCAAGTGGTACGGCGACTTCGCCAAGCTCGTCCTGCGCCTGAAGAAGGGCGAGGCCGGAAACCCGCTCAAGGGCGTCGAGGAAACCGGCGACTACGACGTGGACGAGAAGAAGCGCACGGTCGCCATCCACGAGTCCGGTGTCAGCAAGGTCGAGGACTGGCTGGGCATCGACAACCTGTACGAGTCGGTGAACACCCCGCTCGTCGGTTACCTGAACAACGCCATCAAGGCGAAGGAACTGTTCAAGAAGGACAAGGACTACGTCGTCATCGACGGCGAGGTCATGATCGTCGACGAGCACACCGGCCGTATCCTCGCCGGCCGCCGCTACAACGAGGGCATGCACCAGGCGATCGAGGCGAAGGAAGGGGTGGACATCAAGGACGAGAACCAGACCCTGGCCACCATCACCCTCCAGAACTTCTTCCGCCTCTACGGCAAGCTCTCCGGCATGACCGGTACGGCGATGACCGAGGCCGCCGAGTTCCACCAGATCTACAAGCTCGGCGTGGTCCCCATCCCGACCAACAAGCCGATGGTGCGCAAGGACCAGTCGGACCTGATCTACCGCACCGAGGTGGCCAAGTTCGAGGCGGTTGTCGACGACATCGCCGAGAAGCACGAGAAGGGCCAGCCGATCCTCGTCGGCACCACCTCGGTCGAGAAGTCCGAGTACCTCTCGCAGCAGCTCAGCAAGCGCGGCATCCAGCACGAGGTGCTGAACGCCAAGCACCACGAGCGTGAGGCGTCGATCGTCGCCCAGGCCGGCCGCAGGGGCGCCGTGACGGTCGCCACCAACATGGCCGGCCGCGGTACGGACATCAAGCTCGGCGGCAACCCCGAGGACCTCGCCGAGGCGGAGCTGCGCCAGCGCGGCCTCGACCCCGAGGAGCACATCGAGGAGTGGGCCGGGGCGCTGCCCGCCGCCCTGGAGAAGGCCGAGCAGGCCGTCAAGGCGGAGAAGGACGAGGTCGAGGACCTCGGCGGCCTGTACGTGCTGGGCACCGAGCGGCACGAGTCGCGCCGCATCGACAACCAGCTGCGCGGTCGTTCCGGCCGCCAGGGCGACCCGGGCGAGTCCCGCTTCTACCTCTCCCTCGGCGACGACCTGATGCGCCTGTTCAAGGCCCAGATGGTCGAGCGCGTGATGTCCATGGCGAACGTGCCGGACGACGTGCCGATCGAGAACAAGATGGTCACCCGCGCGATCGCCTCCGCGCAGTCGCAGGTCGAGCAGCAGAACTTCGAGACGCGTAAGAACGTCCTGAAGTACGACGAGGTGCTCAACCGCCAGCGCGAGGTCATCTACGGCGAGCGCCGGCGCGTGCTGGAGGGCGAGGACCTGCACGAGCAGATCCAGCACTTCATGGACGACACGATCGACGCCTATGTCGCCGCGGAGACCGCCGAGGGCTTCCCCGAGGACTGGGACCTGGAGCGGCTGTGGGGCGCCTTCAGGCAGCTCTACCCGGTGAAGGTCACCGTGGAGGAGCTGGAGGAGGCGGCCGGTGACCGTGCCGGCCTGACCGCCGAGTTCATCTCGGAGTCCATCAAGGAGGACATCCACGCGCAGTACGAGACCCGTGAGGGTCAGCTCGGCTCCGAGATCATGCGTGAGCTGGAGCGGCGGGTCGTGCTGTCGGTCCTCGACCGCAAGTGGCGCGAGCACCTCTACGAGATGGACTACCTCCAGGAGGGCATCGGCCTGCGCGCGATGGCGCAGAAGGACCCGCTGGTCGAGTACCAGCGCGAGGGCTTCGACATGTTCACCGCGATGATGGAGGGCATCAAGGAGGAGTCCGTCGGCTACCTGTTCAACCTGGAGGTCCAGGTCGAGCAGCAGGTCGAGGAGGTGCCGGTCGAGGAGGCCGCGGCGGCCGGCGAGGGTGCCGAGGACGCGGTGCCGGCGCAGGCGGGCGCGGGGCGTCCGGAGATCCGTGCCAAGGGGCTCGACGTCCCGCAGCGCCGGGACCTGCACTTCTCCGCGCCGACGGTGGACGGCGAGGGCGGCATCGTCGAGCGCGACCTGGAGGACGACGGGCCGGTGCGGTCCGAGTCGGACGGGCTGACGCGGGCGGAGCGGCGCAAGCAGGCGAAGGGCGGGCGGCGTCGCAAGAAGTGACGCGCACTCCCTGAGGGGGGCCGGGTTCCTGTGGAGCCCGGCCCCCCTTCGCGTTGCGCGGTCGGGACGGCCCGGTCAGGACGCCGGACGCGAACCCGTCTCCACCGCGGTGCAGCGCCAGCGCAGGTCCGCGCCCAGTTCGAGACGGAAGGCCAGGGCCCGGAGCCGGCTGCCCGCGGCGATGCGGGCGAAGACCTCCAGCGCGCCCTCACCGGCGACGTAGTAGCCGATGTCGCGGACGACCGGGCGGGTGCCCCGGGTGCGCAGGGGACCGGCGGCGGCGAGGCGGGCCAGGTCGTCGTAGGCGCGGCCCGCGGTGTGGCGGAGCATCCAGTGGACCGGGCGCTGACCGCTCAGGACGGCCACCAGACGGTCCGCGAAGAGGTCCGTGGGGCGAGTGGGCCGCGCGGGCGCCGGAGGGGCCGTACGGGGCGGCTGGGCCGCCGCCGGCGGTCCGGTGAGCGGTTGCGGGCGCGCCGCGCGGGCGGCCGTACGGCTGTCGGCGGACGCCCGGCGCGGGCCCGGGGCGGGTCGGCGGGTGTCGTGCCGGGTCGGCGGGCGGTGCCGGGGGCGGGGGTGAGGCAGAGGGGTGCGGCTCATGACCTTGTTCATGGGGGTCCCCGTTCGACGGCCCGGGGAATACCGGGCGGTAACTAGGTGGTGGGGATCTTGTACGGGGCCGGGGGCCGCGCGGCAAGGACGTGGGCCCTGGTGGCGAGGGCGCGCGTGGGTTCACTCTCCGGGGGGATGGACAGAGGGCCGGGCCCCGAGATCATGCGGGCGCACCGGGTGAAGTACGACGTACGGGGCTGACATTTACGGGGGGTGGGCAGGGACTCGAAAGGGGACAGCCGCACGTATCCTGAAGCCCCCCGGAACGACCAGGAAAGAGCGGCGAGCATGCGCGTCTACGTCCCCCTGACCCTCCCCGGTCTCGCCGCGGCGCACAGGACGGGCGAGCTGGGGGCGGGCCCCTTCGCCGCGTACGCCGTCACGCCCGCCCTGCGTGCCTGGTACCGCTCCGACGACGTCGAGGAACTCGAGTACGCCGCGCTCGGCCGGGCCGCGCTGGGCTCCCTGCGCCTGCTCGCGGCCGACGGTGACGCACCCCGGCGCCGGATCGTGGTCGCCGTGGACGTGGCCGACGGCGCGGTCGTGGCCGCGGCCGACGGCGGGGCCGAGCCGGGCGAGGTGACCGTGCGGGTGACGGTGCCGCTCGCCAAGGCGGCGGCGGTCCACGCCGACGCCGACGACGCCGGGCCGGACGTGACCGCGGCGGCGCGGGCGCTGGCGGCGGCGGACGGCGGGGACGAGGACGCTCAGGCCGCCGTGGACGAGGCGGAGGACCACGAGCTGCTGTGGTTCGCCACGCAGGAGATCCCCAGCCTCCTCGGGCGGGGCTGACCAGGCAGGACCGGCCGCACCCGGGGCATTGTCAGTGGGGGCGGGTACGGTCTTGGGCATGGGGAAGCACGCACGCGCGCACATCGTCTGGGACTGGAACGGCACGCTGTTCCATGACAACGAGGCGATCATCGAGGCGACCAACGCCGCCTTCGCGGAGCTGGGCCTGGCGCCCGTCACGCTGGAGCAGTACCGCGCGCTGTACTGCGTGCCGGTGCCGAAGTTCTACGAGCGGCTGATGGGGCGGCTGCCGAGCGCGGCCGAGTGGGAGCTGATGGACGGGATATTCCATCAGCGGTACACGGAGCGGCGGGCGCGGTGCGCGCTGGCCGACGGGGCGGCGGAGCTGCTCCGGGGGTGGCGGACGGCGGGGCACAGCCAGTCGCTGCTGAGCATGTACGGACACGAGGAACTGGTGCCGCTCGTGCGGGGGTTCGGGATCGAGGAGCAGTTCGTGCGCGTCGACGGGCGGACGGGGCCGTCCGGCGGGAGCAAGGCGGAGCACATGGTGCGGCATCTGTCGCTGCTCACCGGCGCGGTGGACCCGGGCCGGACGGTGGTCATCGGGGACGCGGCGGACGACGCGGTCGCGGCGAAGCACGTGGGCGCCGGGGCGGTGCTGTACACCGGGGGGTCGCACGGCAGGGCCAGCCTGGAGGAGGCCGGCGTCCCGGTGGTGGACACGCTGGCGGAGGCGGTGGAGGTCGCCCGGCGAATAGCCGGGTGACCGGGCCCGCGCAGGGCGACCGCCCCGCGGCCTCAGCTCACCGGCGCCTTCGCCCGCAGCACCTTGATGAACTCCCGCATCCAGGACGGGTGATCCGGCCAGGCCCGCGCCGAGACCAGCGTGCCGTCCGTCACCGTCTCCGTGTCCTGGAAGCTCGCGCCCGCGGCCTGCATGTCGGGCTCCAGGGCCGGATAGGCCGTGACCCGGCGGCCGCGCAGGGTGTCGATCGCGGCGGTGAGCAGCGGACCGTGGCAGATCTGGGCGACCGGCTTGTCCGCGTCGAAGAACGCCTTGAGGATCTTGCGCAGTTCGGGGTCGTTGCGCAGGTACTCCGGGGCCCGGCCGCCGGGGATCACGAGCGCGGCGTACGCGCCGGGGTCCACCTCGGCGAAGGCGAGGTCGGCCGGCCAGGTGTACCCGGGCTTCTCGGTGTACGTGTCGTAGCCGGGCTCGAAGTCGTGCACCACGAAGCGGAGCGTCTTGCGGGCAGGGGCCGCGATGTCGACGTCGTAGCCCTCCTCGCGCAGGCGCTGGTAGGGGTACATGACCTCCAGGGACTCCGCGGCGTCGCCGGTGACGATGAGGATCTTCGCGGGCATGTCGGCGCTCCTCCGGGACGGACGGGGCCGGACTCCTCGGCCGGTCCCGAGCCACAGCTCTCAGGGTGCGGCGCAAGACGCGGGGCCGCTACCCCACCCCGCCTCCCACCTGGCCGAATCCGGTTACGCCACCCGGGTGGCCTTCGGTGCTGTGCAGAACGTCAAAGTTTGACCCTCTGTTTTGTACACATACGGCTCATGACGGTTCCGGGGTCAGGGGCGATAGCCTTGTGGCGTGATCAGCGCGATAGCTCGCGGGAGCGATCAGGCTCCCGCCCTGCGCCCGGGTTGCACGGAGGACCTCCGTGACCGGGCGGCGGTCGCTGGTCCGCGCGGGCGGGACGGGGGCGCCGCTGCCCCCAGGACGCCGAGGCCGGCCCGGAACACGACGGTGCCGAGAGCAGCGTCACATCCCGTGGTCGTGTCGGAAATGGCCGAATCCCCCCCGCTCATCTCACCTGTCGGCATAGCGTCGGATCGGACCGGAAACTCCGGGCCGTGGCGTCGAGCCGCAGGGGAAGAGCCAGTACTTCCTTCTACGTCACGCAACGGCGCGCGACAGGAGCCAGAGGACAATGCAGACCAAGCTGGACGAAGCCAAGGCCGAGATGCTCGAACGGGCCGCTCGGGTAGCTGAGAACAGCCCGGTCGGGGGGAACCTACCGACCGGGTCGACGGGCGAGGGCTCCCCGGACACCCCGGACAGTGAGTCAACCCTCGCGTTCCTCCAGCGCTACTACCTGCACACCGCGCCGGAAGACCTCGCCGACCGCGACCCGGTGGACACCTTCGGCGCCGCGGTCTCGCACTACCGCCTCGCCGAGAGCCGCCCCCAGGGCACCGCGAACGTCCGGGTGCACACCCCGACGGTCGAGGAGAACGGCTGGACGTGCAGTCACACCGTCGTCGAGGTCGTGACCGACGACATGCCGTTCCTGGTCGACTCCGTCACCAACGAGCTGACCCGGGGCGGGCGCGGCATCCATGTCGTGATCCACCCCCAGTTCGTGGTCCGCCGCGACCTCACCGGCAAGCTGCTGGAGATCCTGCCGACCCCGGCGCCCTCCGCCGAGCTGCCGCACGACGCGCATGTCGAGTCGTGGATCCACGTCGAGATCGACCGCGAGACCGACCGCGCCGACCTCAAGCAGATCACCTCCGACCTGCTGCGCGTCCTGTCCGACGTCCGCGAGGCCGTCGAGGACTGGGACAAGATGCGGGAGGCGGCGGCCCGGGTCGCAGGCGAGCTGGAGAGCGAGCCGGTCCCGGCCGACCTGCCGAAGGCCGAGGTCGAGGAGGCCCGCGAGCTGCTGCGCTGGCTCGCCACCGACCACTTCACCTTCCTGGGCTTCCGCGAGTACGAACTGCGCGGTGACGACACCCTGGCCGCCGTGGCCGGCACCGGCCTCGGCATCCTGCGCTCCGACCCGCAGCACGCCGAGGACGACCAGCACCCGGTCAGCCCCTCCTTCGAGCGGCTGCCGGCCGACGCCCGCGCCAAGGCCCGCGAGCACAAGCTGCTGGTGCTGACCAAGGCGAACAGCCGGGCCACCGTGCACCGGCCGTCGTACCTGGACTACATCGGCGTCAAGAAGTTCGACAAGGACGGCAATGTCGTCGGGGAGCGCCGCTTCCTCGGCCTGTTCTCCTCGGCCGCGTACACCGAGTCGGTGCGCCGCGTCCCGGTCATCCGCCGCAAGGTCGCCGAGGTCCTCGACCGCGCCGGGTTCTCGCCCAACAGCCACGACGGCCGCGATCTGCTCCAGATCCTGGAGACCTACCCGCGCGACGAGCTGTTCCAGACCCCGGCCGCCGAGCTGCAGTCGATCGTCACCAGCGTGCTCTACCTCCAGGAGCGCCGCCGGCTGCGCCTGTACCTGCGCCAGGACGAGTACGGCCGCTACTACTCGGCCCTCGTCTACCTGCCGCGCGACCGCTACACCACCGGCGTGCGCCTGCGGATCATCGACATCCTGAAGGAGGAGCTCGGCGGCACCAACGTCGACTTCACCGCCTGGAACACCGAGTCGATCCTGTCCCGGCTGCACTTCGTCGTCCGCGTCCCGCAGGGCACCGAGCTGCCCGAGCTGTCGGACGCCGACAAGGACCGCATCGAGGCCCGCCTGGTCGAGGCCGCCCGCTCCTGGGTGGACGGATTCGCCGAGGCGCTCAACGCCGAGCTGGGCGAGGAGCGCGCCGCCGAGCTGCTGCGCCGCTACACCAACGCCTTCCCCGAGGGCTACAAGGCCGACCACACCCCGCGCGCGGCCGTGGCCGACCTCGTGCACCTGGAGCGGCTGACCGAGGAGCCGGGCAACGACTTCGCGCTGAGCCTGTACGAGCCGGTCGGCGCCGCCCCCGACGAGCGCCGCTTCAAGATCTACCGCAAGGGCGCCTCCGTCTCCCTGTCCGCCGTGCTGCCGGTCCTCCAGCGCATCGGCGTCGAGGTCGTGGACGAGCGGCCGTACGAGCTGCGCTGCTCGGACCGCACCACCGGCTGGATCTACGACTTCGGTCTGCGCATCCCCAAGGCGGCCGGCGGCGCCGGCGGCGACTACCTGGGCGACGACGGCCGCGAGCGCTTCCAGGAGGCGTTCGCCGCGACCTGGACCGGTCACGCCGAGAACGACGGCTTCAACTCCCTCGTGCTCAGCGCCGGGCTGAACTGGCGCGAGGCGATGGTGCTGCGCGCCTACGCCAAGTACCTGCGCCAGGCCGGTTCGACCTTCTCGCAGGACTACATGGAGGACACCCTCCGCAACAACGTCCACACCACCCGGCTGCTCGTCTCCCTGTTCGAGGCGCGCATGTCGCCGGAGCGGCAGCAGGCCGGCCTGGAGCTGACGGACGCACTGCTGGAGGAGCTGGACGCGGCGCTCGACCAGGTGGCGAGCCTGGACGAGGACCGCATCCTGCGTTCCTTCCTGACCGTCATCAAGGCGACCCTGCGGACCAACTTCTTCCAGCGGCGCCCCGACGGCCACCCTCACGACTACGTGTCGATGAAGTTCGACCCGCAGGCCATCCCGGACCTGCCCGCGCCGCGTCCGGCGTACGAGATCTGGGTGTACTCGCCGCGCGTCGAGGGCGTGCACCTGCGCTTCGGCAAGGTCGCGCGCGGTGGTCTGCGCTGGTCCGACCGGCGTGAGGACTTCCGTACCGAGATCCTCGGCCTGGTCAAGGCGCAGATGGTGAAGAACACCGTCATCGTGCCGGTCGGCGCCAAGGGCGGCTTCGTCGCCAAGCAGCTGCCGGACCCGGCGCTGGACCGGGACGCGTGGCTCGCGGAGGGCGTCGCCAGCTACAAGACGTTCATCTCGGCGCTGCTGGACATCACCGACAACATGGTCGGCGGCGAGGTCGTCCCGCCCAAGGACGTGGTGCGGCACGACGGCGAGGACACCTACCTGGTCGTCGCGGCCGACAAGGGCACCGCCACCTTCTCCGACATCGCCAACGGGGTCGCCGAGAAGTACAACTTCTGGCTCGGCGACGCCTTCGCCTCCGGCGGTTCGGCGGGCTACGACCACAAGGGCATGGGCATCACCGCGCGGGGCGCGTGGGAGTCCGTCAAGCGGCACTTCCGCGAGCTGGGCGTGGACACCCAGTCCGAGGACTTCACGGTCGTCGGCATCGGCGACATGTCCGGTGACGTGTTCGGCAACGGCATGCTGCTGTCCGAGCACATCCGCCTGGTCGCCGCCTTCGACCACCGGCACATCTTCATCGACCCGAACCCGGACGCGGCGACCGGCTACGCCGAGCGCCGCCGCCTGTTCGAGCTGCCCCGCTCCAGCTGGGCCGACTACAACACCGAGCTGCTCTCGGCGGGCGGCGGGATCTTCCCGCGCAGCGCCAAGGCGATCCAGCTCAACGCGCACATCCGCGAGGCCCTCGGCATCGAGGCCAAGGTCGCCAAGATGACCCCGGCCGACCTGATGAAGACGATCCTCGAAGCGCCGGTCGACCTGCTGTGGAACGGCGGCATCGGCACCTACGTGAAGTCGTCCGCCGAGTCGAACGCGGACGTCGGCGACAAGGCCAACGACGCCATCCGCGTCGACGGCGCCGACCTGCGCGTCAAGGTCGTCGGCGAGGGCGGCAACCTGGGCCTGACCCAGCTCGGCCGCATCGAGTTCGCCCACCAGGGCGGCAAGATCAACACCGACGCGATCGACAACAGCGCCGGCGTGGACACCTCCGACCACGAGGTGAACATCAAGATCCTGCTGAACGGCCTGGTCGCGGACGGCGACATGACCGTCAAGCAGCGCAACAAGCTGCTCGCCGGGATGACCGACGAGGTCGGCGCGCTGGTGCTGCGCAACAACTACGCGCAGAACACCGCGCTCGCCAACGCGCTGTTCCAGGCCAAGGACATGCTCCACGCCCAGCAGCGCTTCCTGCGCCACCTGGTGCGCGAGGGTCACCTGGACCGGGCCCTGGAGTTCCTGCCGACCGACCGCCAGATCCGCGAGCGCCTGACCCAGGGCCAGGGCCTGACCGGCCCGGAGACGGCCGTCGTCATGGCGTACACGAAGATCACGGTCGCCGAGGAGCTGCTGGCCACCTCGCTGCCCGACGACCCGTACCTGCGCGGTCTGCTGCACGCGTACTTCCCGTCCGACCTGCGCGAGCGGTTCGCGGAGGCCGTCGACAACCACCCGCTGCGCCGCGAGATCACCACCACGGTGCTGGTCAACGACACGGTCAACACGGGCGGTACGACGTATCTGCACCGGCTGCGCGAGGAGACCGGCGCCTCCCTGGAGGAGATCGTCCGCGCCCAGACCGCGGCCCGCGCGATCTTCCGCTCGGCCCCGGTGTGGGACGCGGTGGAGGCCCTGGACAACCAGGTCGAGGCCGCCGTACAGACCCGCATCCGGCTGCACTCGCGCCGGCTGGTCGAGCGCGGCACCCGCTGGCTGCTCAACAACCGGCCGCAGCCGCTCCAGCTCGCCGAGACGGTGGAGTTCTTCGCCGAGCGCGTCGAGCAGGTCTGGCAGCAGCTGCCCAAGCTGCTGCGCGGCGCGGACCTGGAGTGGTACCAGCACGTGTACGACGAGCTGTCCGCGGCCGGCGTCCCGGACGAACTCGCCACCCGCGTGGCCGGGTTCTCCTCCGCCTTCCCGGCGCTCGACATCGTCTCGGTGGCCGACCGCATGGGCAAGGAGCCGCTGGACGTCGCCGAGGTCTACTACGACCTCGCCGACCGCCTCGGCATCACCCAGCTGATGGACCGCATCATCGAGCTGCCCCGCAACGACCGCTGGCAGTCCATGGCCCGCGCCTCCATCCGCGAGGACCTCTACGCGGCGCACGCGGCGCTCACCGCGGACGTGCTCGCGGCGGGCAACGGCACCTCCTCGCCGGAGCAGCGCTTCGGGGACTGGGAGCAGAAGAACGCCCCGATCCTGGGCCGGGCGCGCACCACCCTGGAGGAGATCCGCGGTTCGGACTCCTTCGACCTCGCCAACCTGTCGGTGGCGATGCGGACGATGCGGACGCTGCTGCGCACGCACTCGTAGCCGTACCGCGCGAGCGGGCGGAACGCCCCGGGCCGATGGAGAATCGGTCCGGGGCGTTCCTTTTCTTGCCGTCCTTTGTACAAAGGAGATAGGCGGATTTACCGTTTCCTGCTTATCGGGGTGTTTCGGATAGGGTCTGCGCTGTAATTACCTGGGCTTCCGCGATTGGGTGTTCCAGCAGAATGCACGCAGCACAGTCCGACCTCGAAGAACAGCTCAGCAGCCCGGAGTCCCCGGGCGGCGGCGCGCGGGTGGCCCGTGCGGTGCCGCAGGTGGCCGCGGTGCTGGTGGTGGCGTTGCTGCTGGCGGTGATCGTCCGGCTGCCGTGGATCGGCGACCTCGGCATGCACGCGGCCACGATCCAGCGGCTCGGCCACGACCTGTCGCACCCCGGCAATCCGCTGGTCGACGCGGACACCCCGAGTCCCTACTACTCGCCCTGGATGCTGCTGCTGGGCGCGCTCGCCAAGGTGAGCGGCCTGTCGGTGTTCGTGGTGCTGCGCATCGGGGCGCTGGCCGGGCTGACCATGCTGGTCACCGGGGTGTGGCGGTACGTCCGCACCCTCAGCGCGCACCGCGCGGCGCCGGCCCTCGCGCTGCTGAGCCTGGTGCTGCTGTGGGGGACGGCCGTCCTCAACTGGAGCGGGTTCATCGGGCTGCACTCGCTCGCCCTGACCATCTCCTACCCGAGCGTGTTCGCGCTCGGTCTGAGCTTCCACTTCTGGGCCTGGCTCACCCGGGCGCTGCGCACGCGGGCGTCCTTCGGCCGGTGGCTGGCCCTCGGGCTGCTGTGGGCGCTGATCCTGCTCTGCCACCAGTTCACGGGCGTCGTCGCCACGCTCGGCGCGCTGGCCATGGTCGTCTCCGCGCGGCCGGACCGGCAGGTGTGGCTGCGGCTCGGGGCCGGGCTGGCGCTCGGCGCGGTGCTGCTGTGGCTCTGGCCGTACTACGACTTCTTCTCGCTGTTCTCCGCCGGGGCGGATCTGGAGGCCATCCACAAGTCGCTCTACCAGCATCTGTTCGCGCGGTTCGGACTGGTGCTGCTGGGGGTGGCGGCGCTGGTGCCGCGGCTGCGGCGCAACCGGTGGGACGCGCTGGCGCTGTTCTTCGCGCTGGGCGTGCTGGTCGTCGCGGCCGGCGGGCTGACCGGGCACTACTCCTGGGGCCGCGCGCTGCCCGCCGCGCTGATCCCGGCGCAGCTCGCGGCCGCGCTGGAGACGGTGTCCGCGGGGCGGCGGACCGTGCGGGCCGGGTGGGCGGCCGTGCTCGGGCTCGCGCTCGCGGTGGGCTTCTGGGGGCAGGCGGGGACGATCGGGTACGCGACGGGGAAGTCCGCGCTGCCGTCGGTGCTCGCGGACAAGTACGAGACGCCGTGGGCCGGCTATCACTGGATCACGCCGTGGGTGCGGTACGGGGACGTGGTGATGGCGCGGACGGTCCCGGCGCGGCAGATTCCCGCGTACGGCGGGTACACCGTGGCGCCGGGGTATCCGGACGTGTTCCTGCGGGACTCCGCGCGGCGCTCCGCCGCGGTGGACCGGTTCTTCGCGGCGGGCACGCCGGCGGCGGAGCGGCGGGGGGTTCTGCGGGAGTACGGGGTGCGATGGGTCGTCGGCCCGGCCGACCTGGCCGGACCCGGCCTGCGGAAGGTGACGACCGGGCCCGCGGACCAGGTCCTGTACCGGGTGGTGCGCTGAGCGCAGCCCCGTAAGGGGCGCGGAGACCGGTGTGGGCGGCCACGACGCAGTCGCAGCCGCCCACAGAAGCCTGCGCCCGACGGCGCTACTTCAGGAGGCTCGCCACCAGCTTGGCCGCCTTGCGGACCCGCGGTCGCGCGACCTTGTGCAGGACCGGGCGGATCACCGCCGTCACCCCCACCGGCTCCCAGCGCAGCTGGAGGCGGCCGGGGTTGCGGCCCTCCGGCTCCACCGTGACCGCGTGCGGCGTGGTGCCGGAGCGGTAGTCGACGCGGGCCGTGGCCGGGGGGAAGTCCAGGGGGGCCAACAGGACCCCGGAGTTCCACAGGCCCTGCTGGTTCAGGCGGACCAGCGGATGGCGGATGCCCTGGAAACCCTGGAGCGGCAGCCGCGCGGCGGAGAGATCCAGCCGGACCGTGCCCTCGAAGACGCCGGGGCTGACCGGGTCGAGCCGGAAGGGCACCGTCATCCGGCGCCCGCCGGGGGAGACGATCAGACCGGCGCGCTGCGGCCCGACCGGGAGCCGCAGCCCGGGGTCGTATGTGCGGACGGCGAGCGTCAGGGTCGCCCCGCCGCCCCGGCCCAGCTCCGTGATCTCGTGCCGGAACTGCGCCGTCGGGAACGGCCGCGTCTCCAGTTCCAGGTCGGCGACGGACAGTTCACGCCGGCCGCGCTCGGTGTCCGGGACGACCCCGCCCCAGTACGGCACGCCCGCCGCGTCCGTGGTGACCTGGCGCGGCGCCACCTCCTGGCCCAGCCCCCGCGCCGCGAGCCGCGCGTCGTCGAGGCGGCCGGAGCGCAGCAGTTCCAGGACCACCCGCTCGGGCCGGGGCAGCCGGGCGAACGCGCCCGGGGCCAGCGTGTCGAGGTAGGGGTTCACGATGTCCGCGAACGCGGCCAGCCACTCCTCGTCCCGGTAGGGCAGATCGCCCGCGTACATCCGGAAGTCGTGCTTGAGGAACTTGAAGTCCTTGTCCTCGCGCAGCCCGGCGTGCCCGCTCTCCACCAGGAAGTCGTCGATGAGCCGCTGCACATGGACCCGGTCGCGCACATTGGTGACCTTGTGCCGCTGGTTGGAGATGGACGCCGAGGCGGCCGCCGCGTACGGGTCGATGTACCAGACGTACACCGGTTCCGGGATGATCGTGAACGCCTTGGCCAGGCAGTACGCCTGGGCCGAGAACAGCTGGTCCTCGTAGTGGATGCCCTCGGGGAAGCGCAGCTCGTGCCGGTCCAGGAAGGAACGCGCGTACATCTTGCTGGTCGACAGGTGCTCGAACAGCAGCCGCGGGTCCGCCTCGATGCCCTCGACCGTGCGCCGCTCGGCGACCAGGTGCGGCATCCACGTCGTACGGCGGCCGTTGTCCACCCGTACCCGGCGCACCGCGCCCATGGTGAAGTCGACCTCGCGCTCGCGGTGCGCGGCCAGCAGCAGTTCCACGGCGTCCGGCGGGAGTTCGTCGTCGCTGTCCAGGAACATCAGATACGGCGCACGGGCGATCTCGATGGCCCGGTTGCGCGGCGCGCTGCACCCGCCGCTGTTCTCCGGCAGCCGCAGATAGCGCACCCGCGCGTCCTCCGCCTCCAGCCGGCGCGCCACCGCGGGCGTGTCGTCGGTGGAGTGGTCGTCGCTGATGACGATCTCGATGTTGGCGTGCGTCTGCGCGCGCAGCGAGGCGACCGCCCGGGGCAGGCGGGCCGCGTCGTTGAACACGATGACGGTGACCGTGACGTCGGGGGTCGTGGCCGGGGTCGTCATGCCGTGGCCTCCTCGGGGGTCGGGGCGGGGGTGCGGTCCTCGATCGGCAGCACCGGGGGCAGGGCGTCCTCCGGCTCGCCCAGGAACACCCGTCGTACGACCCGTTCGGCGGCGCGGCCGTCGTCGTACTCGCAGAACCGGCGCCGGAAGGCGGTGCGGGCCTTGGCCGCGGTCTCGTCGCGCCAGGCGCCGGAGCGGAAGATCTCGGTGAGCTCCTCCTGGGTGCGGGCGACCTGGCCCGGATGGTCGGTCATCAGGTCGAAGTAGACGCCGCGGGTGGTGCGGTAGGTCTCCCAGTCGTCGGCGTAGACGACGATCGGGCGGTCCAGGTTGGCGTAGTCGAACATGATCGACGAGTAGTCCGTGACCAGCGCGTCGGCGGCCAGGCACAGCTCCTCGACGGGGTCGTAGGAGGAGACGTCGATGAGCCGCCCGGAGCGGCGCAGGCCGGTCAGCGGGGAGGTGGCGCCGCCGTAGAAGTAGTGGGCGCGCACCAGCAGGACCGTGTCCTCGCCGAGCCGGTCGGCGAGTTCGGCGAGGTCGAGGCGGGGGTGAAGCCGGCCTCGTAGTCGCGGTGGGTGGGGGCGTAGAGGATCGCCGTCTTGCCGGGGGCGATGCCGAGCCGGGCGCGGGCGGCGCGGACCGCCTCGGCGCCGCTGGTGTAGAAGACGTCGTTGCGTGGATAGCCGTGGTCCAGCGAGGTGTAGCGGGCCGGGTAGGCGCGCTCCCACATCCGGGTGGAGTGGCTGTTGGCGCTGACGCTGTAGTCCCAGCGGTCGATGCGGGCCAGCAGCGCGTCGAAGTCCAGCCCCTTGGCGGCGGCCGGGTGTTCGATCTGGTCCAGGCCCATGCGCTTGAGCGGGGTGCCGTGATGGGTCTGGAGGTGGATCGCGTCGGGCCGCTTGACCACCGCGTTCGGGAAGTTGACGTTGTTGACGAGGTACTTGGCGGTGGCCAGCACCTCCCAGTAGCGGCGGGTGCCGGGCACCACATGGTCGGTGCCGGGCGGCAGCAGGGCCGTGTTGTCCTTGGCCACCACCCACACCGGGTGGATGTGCGGGGCCAGTTCGGCGAGCTTGGCGGCGATCGCGGCCGGGTTGCAGGCCACCCCGCGCTCCCAGTAGGCCGCGAACACCGCGAGATCCGGGTCGACGGGACGGGTCAGGGCGCGCCGGTACTGCTGCTCGCGCAGCTTGGCGCCGACCTGGCGCTTACGGGCGCGTACGGTCTTGCGGGCGGCGCGGCGGGCGCGGTTGGCGGCCTGGAACGCGCGGTACTTCGTGTACGCGCCCTCCTCCAGCAGCGCGTGCCGTACGCCCTCCACGCCCGCCGGGTGCTCGTGGCGCTCGGGGCGCCAGCGCACCGCGGCGAGGGAGGCGCGGCGGAAGAACTCGCGGGCCACCTCGTCGGGCAGGTTCTCGCCGGCGAAGGTGCGCACCAGGTCGCGCATCATCAGGTCGTAGAGCACCACGCGCGGGGCACGGCGGTCGCGGGCCAGCGGCATCAGCGCCTCGTAGCGCTCGACCAGCTCGAAGCGGTCCTCGGGGGTGAGCGGCGGCAGGCTCTCGGGGCGCAGCTCGCGGTTCTCGTACGCCACCTGGTTGAGGCAGGCGACGCGGCCCGCGCACAGCAGGGCGGCGCGGGCGGCGCGCGGCTCGTCGTCGGTGGTCAGCCGCTCCTCGTGGGCCGCCCAGAACTCCCTGCGCAGGGCGCGGTTGCCGAGCAGCGGGGTCATCCGCAGCAGGTCGACGGCCTCGTCCAGGGGGAGGGCGGCGCGGCCGACGGCGGCGAGGAAGCGGCCGTCGCGGGACGGCCGGGCGGCGGCCTGCCAGGTGGTGGTGAGGTGGTCGAGGAGGAGGACGTCCACGGAGTCGTCCAGCTCGGCGGCGCGCTCGGCGATCAGCCGGGGCGCGCCGGCCGGCAGACCGTCCTTGGCGTGCACGAAGTGCAGCCAGCGGCCCGTGGCGCGGGCGGCGCCCGCGGCCCGGGCGGCCGCGTCGGTGGTGCCGTCGGGCAGCGGGACCACGACGGTGTCCGGGGCATGGCCCTCGGCCGTCTCGCGGGCCCAGTCACCGACCGCGGCGACCACGATCTCGGCGTCGGACAGGGGGTGCGCTTCCAGGGAGTCGAGCAGTTCCGTCAGATGCCCCTGCGCGTTGGGTCCGTAGACGATGACGCTGAGTTGGGGCATCGCGATGGACTCCTTCGGGTCGTAGGTGGAGGATCACCCTTCATAACATACTGTCACTAAGCGGATGAAAGGGATGAACACGTTCGGGGTAAGAGGAAGGGGACCCGGGTGTTAGACAGACGTCCCGGGTCCCTGGTTGCCCTCTCGGACACCTTCATGTGGTGAGGGGTTTGTGAGCGTGTTACGCGGCCTTCTTCGGGGCCGGGTTCTTCGCGGTCTTGTTCGACTTGTCGCCGGTGAACGCCTCGTACTCCTTGAGGACGTCCTCGGTGGGGCCGTCCAGGCGCAGCTCGCCGCGCTCCAGCCACAGCGTCCGCTCGCAGGTGTCGCGGATCGAGGTGTTGTTGTGGCTGACCAGGAAGACGGTGCCCGCCGTCTCGCGCAGCTCGCGGATCCGCTCCTCCGAACGCACCTGGAACCTGCGGTCGCCGGTGGCCAGGGCCTCGTCGATCAGCAGGACGTCGTGGTCCTTGGCGGCGGCGATGGAGAAGCGCAGCCGGGCGGCCATACCAGAGGAGTACGTGCGCATCGGCAGGGTGATGAAGTCGCCCTTCTCGTTGATCCCGGAGAAGTCGACGATGCCCTGATAGCGCTCCCTGACCTGCTCGCGGGTCATGCCCATGGCGAGGCCGCCGAGGTAGACGTTGCGCTCGCCGGTGAGGTCGTTCATCAGCGCCGCGTTGACGCCGAGGAGGGAGGGCTGGCCGTGGGTGTAGATGTGGCCGTTCTCCACCGGCAGCAGGCCGGCGACGGCCTTGAGCAGGGTGGACTTGCCGGAGCCGTTGGTGCCGATGAGACCGATCGCCTCGCCCTTGTAGGCGACGAACGACACCTTCTTCACCGCGTGCACCCGGCGCACGCCGGCGGCCTGCTCGGCCTGCTTGCGGCGCATGATGCGGTTGAGGGCGGCGGTGGCGGAACCGCGGCCCGAGCCGGTGCCGTTGATCCGGTAGACGATGTCGACGCTGTCGGCGACGACGGTGGGGATCCGCTCGCTCTGCATGGTCTGCCCGGTCTGCTCGGTCCGATGAGTGGTCTGCTCAGGCTGATCGGTGGTGGTCCGCTGGTTCTGCTCGCTCTGCTCAGCCACGGCCGTACGTCTCCTCAGCCTTCCAGAAGTAGATGAAGCCGCCGACGCCCGCGAGCAGGGCCCAGCCGATGGCGATCGGCCACACGTGCGGGGGCAGCTGCTTGGAGTGGAAGCTGTCGATCAGCGCGAAGCGCATGAGGTCGATGTAGACCGCGGCCGGGTTGGTCTGGAGCAGGACCGTGACGGTGTGCGGCAGGTGGTCGTTCTTGGTGAGCTTCTCGATGCTCCACATCACGCCGGACACGTACATCCAGGTGCGCAGGATGAACGGCATCAGCTGGGCGATGTCCGGGGTCTTGGCACCCCAGCGCGCCATGATCATCGCCACGCCGGCGTTGAAGGTGAACTGGAGGACCAGGGCGGGGATCACCAGCAGCCAGGAGGCGCTGACCGGCACGCCGAAGCAGAGCAGGATGACGACCAGGGCGGCCATCGAGAACAGCAGCTGCTGGAGCTGCTGGATGCAGAAGGAGATCGGCAGGGCGGCGCGCGGGAAGTGCAGGGCGCGCACCAGGCCGAGGTTGCCGGAGATCGCCCGGGTGCCGACCTGGATCGAGCTCTGCGTGAACGTCCACACGAACACGCCGGTGACCAGGAAGGGGATGTAGTCCGGGACGCCCTTCTTGGTGCCGAGCAGGACACCGAAGATGAAGTAGTAGACCGCCGCGTTCAGCAGCGGGGTCATGACCTGCCAGATCTGGCCCAGCTTCGCCTCGCTGTACTGCGCGGTGAGCTTGGCGGTGGCGAAGGCGGTGATGAAGTGGCGCCGGTCCCACAGCTGGCGGACGTACTCCGGCAGGGAGGGACGGGCGCCGCTCACCGACAGGCCGTGCCGGGCGGCCAGCGCCTTGAGGTCGTCGGCCGGGGCCTGGATCGGGGGCGGTGTGTCGAGGACCTGGCTCACATCCGCTGCTTTCGCTCGGGGGGAGGGGGGTGCCACGGCTCCGACTGTGTCGGGAACCAGGGCGGGCCGGTCCCGTCGTCCGGCATTTCCTTACGTTTCTCTTCACGTTCTCTTACGACGGGACGGGACCGTATCGTCGCAACGTGAGCGTAGAACCAATCGACGTCGCAACGCAACCGTTTCGTCGTCACGCCCTATGCTGGGTGCCATGACCACGAACGCCGCCGGGACCGCCGCCGAACCGCCGCAGCGCGCGCGCCGCCGCACTCCTGCCGGGGCCGCGGTGCTGCGCCCGGATGTGACCGAGGCCATCCGGGCGGCCGTCTTCGAGGAACTGGCCGCGGTCGGTTACGCGCGGATGAGCATCGAGGGCATCGCGCGCCGGGCGGGGGTCGGCAAGACGGCGGTGTACCGGCGCTGGCGCTCCAAGCTGCACCTGGTGCTCGACGTCGTCTCCGCGATGGCGGTGCTGGGCCTGCCGGTGCCGGACACGGGCTCCCTGGAGGGCGACCTGCGGCTGCTCTACGAGGTGACCTCGCGCGCCCTGCGCCACCCCGTGGCCTCCCAGATCATCCCCGACCTCCAGGCCGAGGCGGCCCGCAACCCCGAGATCGCCGAGGCGTTCCAGAAGGCCCTGCGGGACGGTCAGGAGGGCGTGGCCAGCAAGGTCGTCGCGGCGGCGGCGGCGCGCGGCGAAGTCGCCCCCGACCTCGACCCCGACCTCGCCCTCGACCTCATCTCCGGCCCGCTGTACTGGCGCTCGGTGGTCATCCGCTCCCCGAAGCCGCCGAAGGGGTATCTGGAGAGGCTGGCACGGGCGACGGCGGGGGCGTTGAAGGCGTTGTGAGGGGGGCGCGGCCGGCGTACGGCGCGCCGCCCCCCTGCGGCGTGGCCCCGCTCAGTCCTTCAGCATCTTGTCGCGGACCGGGATCCACTCCAGGGCCGAGCGGATGCCCTCCTCCAGGGAGAGGGCCGGGGTCCAGCCCAGCAGGCGGGACGCGCGGTCGCTCGTGGTGTAGCCGCCGGCCACGTCGCCCGGGCGGGGGTCCGTGTCGATCGTGGCCAGGGGCGTGCTCACCACGTTGTCGAAGGCCGCGCAGAGCTCGCGGACCGTCGTACCGGACCCGGTGCCCAGGTTGATCGCGATCGACGGCGACGACGCGGTGAGGATCGAGTCGAAACGCTCGATCGCCGCGATGTGCGCCGCCGCGAGGTCCCAGACGTGGACGTAGTCGCGGATGCCCGTGCCGTCGCGGGTCGGGTAGTTCACACCGGTGACCGGGAACGGCTTCCCCGCCTGGTGGGCCTGGATCAGCATGCCCAGCGCGTGCGTGGGCCGCTTGAGCTGGAGGCCGGTGCGCAGCAGCGGATCGGCGCCGACCGGGTTGAAGTAGCGCAGCGACAGCACCCGCAGCTGCCCGGCCGCCGCGATGTCCGCGAACATCTCCTCGCACACGGCCTTGGTCCGCGCGTACGGGCTCTGCGGCGCCAGCGGCGAGTCCTCGGTGACGGGCGAGCCGTCCGCGGCCCGGTAGATGGACGCCGAGCTGCTGAAGACGAGGCGGTCGCACCCGTTGCGGCGCAGATGCCCGACGAAGGCCAGGCTCTTCGTGACGTTCGCCTCGTAGTAGCCGATCGGGTCCGCCACCGACTCCGGCACCACGATCAGCGCCGCGCAGTGCACCACCGCGGAGATGTCCGGGTGCTCGGCGAAGATCCGGTCGACCAGGGCGCCGTCGGCGATGTCGCCCTCGTAGAAGATCCGCCCGTCGGTGAACTCGGCCCGGCCGCGGACCAGGCTGTCGAGGATCACCGGGGTGATCCCCGCGTCCAGACAGGCCGACGCGACGGTGCTTCCGATGTAACCCGCTCCACCGGCGATAAGGACAGACACGTTGATTCTCTTCCCGGTCTCGTTCCAGACCCAGTAGTTCCAGACGGCCAGCACTTGCGGACACAGTAAGGGCAGGCGGCCCGCCGCCCGTCAGCGCAGCAGCCGTCGCAGCCGACCGCGCAGTATCCGGGCGAGCCCGCGCACCCCCGTCGCCACGCGCAGCGCCAGCGCGCCGGAGTGCGTCGCGTACGGCTGTACGAGCAGCACGCCGTGCCGGAGGCCGGGCACGACCCGCCGGCGGAGCCGTCCCGCGCCCGCGCGGGCGCTCGCGGTGACCTCGCGCTGCGCGCCGTTCGCGCAGCGCACGGTCAGCCGCAGGTCCCAGACGCCCGCGCCCAGCGCGCCGACGTCCAGGGGCAGTTCGGCCGACCAGAGGTCCGGGCCCGCGGGGGCGAGGGCGGCCGTCGCGCGCCCCCGGACCCGCGCGTCGTCCCGGGACTCCCAGCGCACGTCCACCTCGCACGGCCCCGCCTGTGCCACCCTGCCGTACAGCTCGTGCAGCCGCAGCGTGAGGGTGCCGGTGCCCGCGCGCGGGCGCGCCTCCGCGTCCAGCGCGAGGGGGAGCGACTCGACGGGGCTGGTCAGGAAGGGGGCGAGGGACACCTGCGGGAGGTCCGCGGACCAGACCGGGGCGCCGTCGGGGGTGCGGGCGTACGGCGGGAGCAGCCGGCCCGGATGCGCGGCCAGGTCCCGCAGCCGGGGCAGATCGCGCGGCTCGGGCGACTCCAGGAGCAGCCGGCCCAGCAGCCGGCCGGGCGCGGCCGGGTCCTGCTCCCAGTCGGCGGCGTCGTAGCGCCCGAGGTACGCGCGGGTGTGCGTCCACCACGCGCGCCGGTACTCCGCGTCGCGCAGGCCCAGTTCGCGCGCGTACATCCGCACGTCGTGGTCGAGGAACTTGGCCCGCGCCGCCCGTGCCAGCTCCTTCTGGCCGGCGGCCAGCAGAATGTCGTACGCCAGCGCGCACGCCCGCGTGCGCGCCTCCCAGTTGTCGATGTGCCCCCGGTCGAGCGAGAGCGACAGCCGTTCGGCGGCGCGGCGCACGTGCCAGACGTAGACCCGGTCCGGCACCAGCGCGATCCGCGGGCCCGCGGCCAGCACCCGGGCGGTGAAGACGAAGTCCTCGTAGAGGAAGCGGCCTTCGGGGAAGCGGATGCCGTGCTCGCGCAGGAAGTCGGTGCGGTACAGCTTGTTGACGCACAGCGTGTCGTGGACCAGGCGCGGGCGCTGGGCGGGGCGCGCGAGGACGGAGTGCGCCGTGTAGAGGGTCTCCTGCCAGGGCTGTTCACGCCCCGAGGGCAGCTCCCGGCGCACGCACAGCCCGCTCGCCACCGCGGCGCCCGCCCCCTCGGCGGCGGTCAGCAGCGCGTCCACCGCGCCCGGCGGCAGCACGTCGTCGCTGTCCAGGAACATCACGTACGGCGCCGTCACCGCGTCGATCCCGGTGTTGCGCGGGCTGCCGCAGCCACCGCTGTTGACGTCCCGCCGGATCACCCGCACCCGGGCGTCGCCGGCGGCCATCCGGTCGAGCAGCTCGGGGCTGCCGTCCGTGGAGCGGTCGTCCACCGCGACGACCTCCGCGACCGAGGGTCCCTGCGCGAGCGCCGAGCGCACCGCGTCGGCCACATGGGCGCGGTCGTTGTAACCGATCACGACGACAGCGACGGCGCCGGTGCGTGGCGCGCTCTGTGGGGTCTGTGTGTTCTCTGACTGGGCGGGCGAGTCGGGAAGCATGGGGTCCACAGGCCGGGAGCGTAGAAATGTTCGGTAATACGCTGTTAAGAGAGGCTTAGCGCTCGGTTTGGTAGACGGTCGGAATCGGGGCAAGGTTGTGTTCTTTGCTCACCCTTTACCACCGGCGCGGCCGTGGCCCGCCACAGCCTGACGAAGGACAGCACCGCCGCGGCCGTCAGCAGCCCGTTGCGCCCCAGCATCAGCAGACAGCCGGGCCAACTGCCCCCGATCACCAGCGCGTAGCACAGCGGGTACACCACCGTGCTCAGCGCGGACGCGGCCAGGACCAGCACCGCCACCGGGCGCTGGCCGGTGTGCCGCGAGACCAGGCACACCGCGGCGAGCCCCAGCAGCCAGACCATGTACTGCGGGCTGATCACCCGGCTGGTCACCGTGAACAGCAGTACCGCGCACAGCGCCGCGTCGGCCGCCGTCGCCTCGGTCCAGCGCCGCGCCCGCACCCGCCACAGCACCAGCAGCCCGAACGCGGCCGCCGTCAGCGCGAGGGACACGGCGGCGACGAGGGGCACGTACGGACCCACCAACTCGATCGCGCCGTACTGGTAACGGGGCCGGCCGGACCACCCCGCGTGCCGGGCGAGGTTGAGCGCGGTGCCGCCCAGCGACTCGATCTGCACCCCGCGCCCGCCCTGCTCCGCCAGGAAGGACAGCGGATGCCGGAACGCCAGGGACAGCAGCCCGAGTACGACGGCTCCGGCGCCCGCCGCCCACGTCCACGCGCCGCGCGTCGCCGCGCCCCGGGGCGTGCCCAGCAGCACCAGCGCGGGCCAGCCCTTCACCAGCGCGCCGAGCGCCCCGAGCACACCGCCCGCGCGCGGGGAGCGCGCCAGCGTCAGCAGGGAGAGGACCGCGAGGGCGGTGACCTGGACGTCGTACCGCGCGAGCGGCAGATGCAGCAGCAGCGGGAGCCCGCCCGTCCACAGCGCCGCGCCGAGCAGACTGCGCCCCGGCCGCCGCCCCGCGCGCACCAGCGCCACCTCGATCAGCGCGTCCGCGGCCAGCGTGAGCGCCACGAACGCCTGCACGTACGACAGCCCCGGCACCAGCCCCGGCGCCAGCAGTACCGCGCCCGCGCCCGGCGGGTACTGCCACAGCGTGTCGTGCACCGGGTACGACCCCTGTTCGAGCACGCCGTACCAGTGGAAGTACAGCCGCCCCACCTCCCGCGCCACCGAACCGCCGCTGAGCAGCGGCGAACTGTCGTGCGCGAGCAGCCACAGCATCGACGCCCGGGTGGCGAGCCAGCCGACGGCGAGCCTGAGGACGGGGTCGTGGGTGACACGGGGACCGTTCATCGCGTTGGAGCCTAAGCCGGGTGGATGGAGTATCGGCGGCGATACGCCGCAATCACCCACAAACATCGTCTCATCGCAAAAGATCGGGCCGTGGTGAACGTCGGGCTCCCCGTGGAAGCTGTCGAAGCCGTGCCGGCGCCGTCGCGGAAGCCGCCCGGGGCACGGGCGCCGCGCGCGGCCGTGGCGGGGGTGCCCGCGGCGGTGATGCTGGCGCTCGGGCTGTGGGGGCTGGACCGGGGCGGGATGTGGCGGGACGAGGCGGTCTCGTTCCAGGTCGCGGGGCGGACCGTGCCGCAGATCTGGCGGCTCGTGCACGGGGTCGACGCGGTGCACGGCCTCTACTACGTCGTCATGCACGCCGTGCTCGCCCTGCGCGCCGACGAGGTGGTGCTGCGCCTGCCGTCGGTCGCCGGGGCCGTGGCGACCGCGGCGCTGGTGGCCGAGGTGGGGGCGCGGCTGGCCCGGCCGCGGGTGGGGCTCTGGGCGGGGCTGCTCTACGCCGTGAACCCGATGGCCGGCCACTACGCGCAGGAGGGCCGCTCCTACGCGCTCGTCGCGGCCGGGGTCATGGGCGCGACGCTGCTCCTGCTGCGCGGGGCGGAGCGCGGGACGTGGTGGGCGTACGGCCTCGTCCTCGCGGTCACCTGCTGGCTGCACGAGTTCGCGGTGCTGGTGGTGGCGGCCCACGGGGTGTCGCTGGCGCTGGCCCGGGTGCGGGGGCGGGTGTGGCTCGGGTGGGGATGCGCGGCCGGCGCGGTCCTGCTCTCGCTGCTGCCGATGGTGGTGGTGTCACGGGCGCAGGCGGCCCAGGTGGCGTGGCTGCGCAGGCCGACGCCGGAGACGGTGGCCGGGCTCGCGCGTCAGTTCTTCGGAGCGTCGGACGGCGTCTACTGGGTCTGCCTGGGGCTCGCGGTGGTGGGGCTGGCGGCGGGGGCGGCCGGGTGGCGGGGGCCGCGGCGGGGGGAGTTCGCGCTCGCGGGGGTGGCGGCGCCGTTGACGGTGGTGCCGCCCGCGGCGCTGATGCTGGTCTCGCAGTCCTCGCCGCCGCTGTACGTCGACCGGTACGTGCTGTACGCGCTGGCGGGGGCGCCGCTGCTGGTGGCGGCGGGGGGCGAGTGGGTGGCGGGGGCCGTGGGGCGCCTGGGGCGTCTGGAGTGTCTGCGGCGTCTGGGACGTCTGAGGTGTCTGGGACGTCTGGGGTATCTGGGACGTCTGCGGTGGCTGGGATGCCTTCGGCCCCGCCGGGCGCACTCCGGCACCCTCCTCGGTCTCCTCGCCGTCGCCCTCGTCCCCCTCCAGCAGTTCCCCCTCCTCCAGCAGGACCGCGACCCCGCCCGGCGCCCCGACGACCTCGCGGCGATCGCGCGGGCGGCGGCGCACGGGGTGCGGAAGGGGGACGCGGTGCTGTACCTGCCGGCGTACACGCGCAACACCGAGCTGGCGTACCCGGAGGCGTTTCGCGGGACGCGGGATCTCGTGCTCGCGCGGGCCGGGGGCGTGTCGGGGACCCTGTACGGGGTGGAGGTCCCGGCCCCGGAGGTGCGCAGCCGGGTGGCGGGGGTGCGGCGGGTGTGGGTCGTCGCCGACCGGTCCGTACTGGCGGGGCGGTGGACGCCGCGCGACCCCGGCGAACGGGCCGAACTGGACGTGCTCCGGCGGGAGTTCACCGTGCGCGGCGAGGCCGTGCGCGGGCGCACCGTCGTACGGCTCTACGCGCGGCCGCTCAGTCCCGCGGAGCTTCGGCCTCCGTCGCTGCCGCCGCGTCCAGTGCGCTGGTGAGCCGGTCGAGGCGGGCGCGCAGCTCGGCGATCTCGGCACGGTCGAAACCGGTGGAGCGGATGATGCGGCGCGGCACCTCCAGGGCCCGCTCGCGCAGGGCCGAGCCCTCCTCGGTGAGCAGGACCCGCACCGAGCGCTCGTCCTGGACGCTGCGCTCCCGGCGCACCAGGCCCGCCGTCTCCAGCCGTTTGACCAGCGGGGACAGCGTGCCGGAGTCGAGCCGCAGCTGTTCGCCGAGCTTCTTGACCGGCAGCTCGCCCTGTTCCCAGAGGACCAGCATCACCAGGTACTGCGGGTAGGTGAGGCCGAGGTCCTTGAGGACCACGCGGTAGACGCCGTTGAAGGCGCGGGACGCGGCGTGCAGCGAGAAGCAGATCTGGTTGTCCAGGTGGAGCCAGTCCGTCTCGGTCTCGGCGGGAGAAGCGGTCATGGGTCCAGGGTAGCTCTTCGTCCGGCATTTGATTGTGCGCAACTAAATTGTGTGCTCTACTTGTGGCAGCAGGATCGCAACGAAGCGATACGACGCAGGACACATCGAGAGGGATGGTTTCGTCATGGACGCGCTCTACACCGCCGTCGCCACCGCCACCCACGGCCGTGAGGGCCGTGCCGTCTCCTCCGACGGCAAGGTCGACGTCAAGCTGGCCCCGCCGGTGGAGCTGGGCGGCAACGGCGAGGGCACCAACCCCGAGCAGCTCTTCGCCGCCGGTTACGCGGCCTGCTTCGGCGGCGCCCTCGGTGTCGTCGGCCGCAAGGAGAAGGTGGACGTCACCGACGCCGCCGTCACCGCCGAGGTCGGCATCGGCAAGGTCGGCGAGGGCTTCGGCCTGAAGGTCACCCTGCGCGTCGAGCTGCCCGAGAGCGTGGACCAGGAGACCGGCCGCAAGCTCGTCGAGGCCGCCCACCAGGTCTGCCCCTACTCCAACGCGACCCGCGGCAACATCGAGGTCGACCTCGTCGTCGAGTAGGTCGGAAAGCTCGACCAGCTCGACCAGGACCGCGCAGGTCCCGTAGCCGCCGTACCGGCCGTGGTCCCCCGCCACCGGCCGGTACGGTTCTCGCGCTCCGGTCGTACGGCCCTCACGCCGAGGTCAGCGCGGACCGCCCCGTCGTCGCCTGTCCCGGCAGCCGTACCGCGCCCGGCATCGGCTCGTCCAGCAGCAGGGTGCGGACGACGCGTTCGGCGGCCCGGCCGTCCTCGAACTCGCAGTAGCGGGACCGGAACCGGGCGCGCAGCCGGGCCGACTCCTCGTCCCGCCAGCGCCCCGAGGCGAAGAGGCCCGTCAACTCCCGCTGGGAGAAAGTGACATGCCCCGGCGGCTCGGCCGTCAGGTCGACGTAGACGCCCCGCGTCTGCCGGAAGGTCTCCCAGTCGTCGGCGTGGATCACGATCGGCCGGTCGAGGTTGGCGTAGTCGAACATCACGGACGAGTAGTCGGTGATCAGGGCGTCCGCCGCGAGCAGCACGTCCGCCAGGTCGGGCTCGTCCGTCGCGTCGAGCACGGCACCGCGCCGGGCCAGCTCCGCGAGGCCAAGACCGCGCGCGGGACCGGCCGCCAGCGCGGGATGCAGCCGCACCACCAGCGTGTGGTCCGCGCCGAGACCGGCCGCGAGCCGGGCCACGTCGAGCCGGTCCACATGGCCGCCCCTGCGGTAGTCCCGGAGGGTCGGCGCGTACAGCACCACCGTGTGGTCGTCCGGGATGCCGTGCCGCGCCCGGAAGTCGCTCGGACCGCCCTTCACCAGCACGTCGTTGCGCGGGCTCCCGGTGCGCGCGGAGGCGAAGTGGCAGGGGTAGGCCCGCTCGTACACCAGCTCCGCGTGGCGGCTCGCGACCAGGCTGTGGTCCCAGCGGTCGGCGCGGCGCAGCAGCTGCGGCACGTCCACGCCGAGCCGGGCGCCCGGTTTGTCCAGCAGGTCGGCGCCCAGGTACTTCAGCGGGGTGCCCTGATGGGTGTGGATGTGCACACCGCCGGGCCGCTTGGCCGGGACGCCGGTCCAGGGCACGTCGTTCACCAGGAACGCGGCCCGCGCCATGACCTCGGCGCAGCGCCGGGTGCCCGCGATCACATGCTCGACGTCCGCCGGCAGCCCCGCCGCCGTCTCCGCGTCCCGCACCACCCACACCCCGCGCAGCCGCGGCGCGATCCGCAGCGCCGCGCGGTGGATGGCGGCCGGGTCGCCGAGGAGGCCCCGGTGCCCGGACGAGGAGTACACCACCAGCTCGGGGTCCAGCGGACGGCGGGCGTGCAGCGAGGCCCAGCCGGTGCGGGCCCGCCCGGCCGCCATCCGGCGTACCGCGCCCGCCCGCCGGGCCGCACCCCGCCCGGCGCGGGCCGCCTGCCGCCGCAGCCGGTAGCCCGCCCAGCCGCCCTCCAGCAGGGCCACCTCGCCGTCGACGCGGGCGCCCTCGGGCTTCAGCCGGCGGAACAGGTCGGCCGTGCGGTGGAAGAACTCGGCCTTGTCGGCGGGCGGCAGCCGGTCCGGCTTGGCCAGGATGTCCAGGCAGTGCTCGCCCATCTTCCGGTGCAGGTACGGCCGCCAGGAAGCGAGTTCGGGATGCCCGTCCAGGAAGGCGAAGACCCGCTCGTACTGGTCGTGGACGTCGAAGTGCTTGCGGCTGGTGGTGGACAGGATGTTGCCCTGCCGGCGCTGGCGGTAGTTCAGGCAGATCCGGTCCAGCGCGGCGATCCGCCCGGCGCTGAGCATCACCGGGAAGGTCCAGGGGGTGTCCTCGTAGTAGCCGGGCGGGAAGGCGAAGCCCTCGGCCGCGACGAACTCCCGCCGGTAGACCTTGTTCCACACCACCATCAGCAGATCCAGGATGCGCGGATACCCGGCCGCCGTGAACGTGTCCGGACCGGCTTCCGCGAGCACCTCCGCGAGCGCGTTGCGCCGGGTGCCGCCCCACCAGTACGTGCGCGCGTAGTCGAACACCAGCACGTCCGGGTCGCCGCTCTCCGCCAGCCGGTCGGCGATCGCCGCGAGCGCGCCCGGGGTGAGGGTGTCGTCGCTGTCCAGGAAGAAGAGATAGTCCCCGGTGGCGTGCGGCATCCCGGCGTTGCGGGCGCGCCCGAGGCCCACGTTCTCCGGCAGGTGCAGCACCTTCACCCGGGGGTCGCGCGCGGCGTACTCGTCGAGGATCGCGCCGCTGTCGTCCGGCGAGCGGTCGTCCACGGCGATCACCTCCAGGTCCCGGTACGACTGCGTCAGCACCGAGTCCAGGCATTCGCCCAGGTACGCCTGCACCCGGTAGCAGGGCACGATCACACTGAAGCGGGGCACGGTCAGCTCCTCACGAGGGTCACGGCGGCGGGGGCGGGCACGCGTTCGGCGAGCGGCAGCACCGGCGGGAGCGCCTGCGGCGGCTCGCCCAGCAGCACCCGCCGTACGACGCGTTCGGCGGCCCGTCCGTCGTCGAACGCGCAGAACCGCTCGCGGAACCGGGCCCGCAGCGCCGTCGACTCCGGGTCCGCGTAGGCGCCCTCGCGGAACACGGCGGCCAGGTCCCCGGGGGTGCGGGCGACCGGCCCGGGCGGCTCGGCCATCAGGTCGAAGTAGACGCCCCGCGACCGCCGGTAGACGTCCCAGTCGTCGGCGTAGATCACGATCGGCCGGTCCAGGTTGGCGTAGTCGAACATGATGGAGGAGTAGTCGGTGATCAGCGCGTCCGCGGCCAGGCACACGTCCTCGGCGCTGCGGTGCGCGGTGACATCGATGATCCGCTCCGAGTGCCGGGCGCGGCCCTGGTCGTAGAAGTAGTGGGCGCGCAGCAGTACGACGACGTCCTCGCCGGCCGCCGCGCAGAACTCGTCCAGGTCCAGGCCGGGTTCGAAGCCCGCGTGGTGGTCGCGGTGGGTGGGGGCGTAGAGCACGGCGAGCCGGTTCTCCGGGACGCCCAGCTCCCGCCGGACGCGGGCCACGTCGGCGGCGGTCGCCGTGCAGTAGACGTCGTTGCGTGGATAGCCGTACTCCAGGGCCTCCCAGGAGCCGGGGAAGGCGCGCTCCCACATGCGGGTGGAGTGCCGGTTCGAGGAGAGGTTGAAGTCCCAGCGGTCGACCCGGCCCAGCAGCTTGGTGAAGCTGCCGGAGCGCGCGGCCACCACCGGGTACGTCGACTGGTCCACGCCCATCGTCTTCAGCGGGGTGCCGTGCTGCGTCTGGAGGTGGACGCTGCCGGGCCGTTTGACCACGCCCTCCGCGAAGTTGGCGTTGTTGACGAGGTAGGTGGCGCGGGCCAGCAGCTCCCAGGCGCGGTGGGAGCCGAGCACCGCGTACTCCACGTCCTGCGGCAGGGTGTGCTCCTGCCCCGCCTCCACCAGGAACACCGAGCGCAGATGCGGGGCGAGTTCGCGGGCCTTGGCGTGGATCGCGGCCGGGTTGCAGGTGTAGCCGCGGCCCCAGTAGGCGCAGTACACCACGAGGCCGGGATCGAGGGGGCGGCGCAGGGCGGCGCGGTAGCGCAGCCGGGTGCGGACCGCGTGCGGGCGGGGCACGGTCTCGGCGGCCCGCCCGGCGAGCCGGTTCGCGTCGCGCAGGGCGCGGAAGGCGTCGTACGCGCCGACCGCGAGCAGCCGGTGCTGCACCCCGAGGCTGCCGCGCGGCATCCGGTGCCCGGCCGGCCGGAACCGCCGGTACAGGCGGGCCGCGCGGCGGAAGAACGCCCGGTGTCCGCGGGCCAGCCGCTCCGGCCTGGCCGCGGTCCTCAGCACCAGCGCGAACAGCTGGTCGAAGAGGGGCCCGGTGCGCTCGGCGGGCAGCGCGCGCCCGGCGGCCCGCGTGAGGACCAGCTCCACCTGGTCGAGCAGGGCGTGCCGGCCCTCGCCCGGCAGGTTCAGCCGGCTGCCTTGGCGGCGCAGCCGGTGCCGGACGACCACCCGGCGCAGTACGGCGATCCGCCGGGCGGCGACCGTGACGAGGCCACCCCAGCCGAGGTCCGTGAAGTGCCCCTCGGGGAAGGTGAGTTCGTGCTCGGTGAGGAAGGTGCGGCGGTACACCGCGCTCCACGCGGGCAGCGCGGCGCCGGTCAGCCCCGGCCGGTCGGCGGGCGCGAAGGCGCCCTTCGGGGCACCGGCGAACAGCGGCGCCACGGGGTTCACCGGATCGCCCTCCCACCAGGGGGCCCGCTCGTGCTCCGCGTACAGCACCTCCACCCCGGCGGTCTCGGTCAGCCGG
The DNA here is from genome assembly GCF_009650765.1 of Streptomyces sp. SUK 48. NCBI lineage: Bacteria > Bacillati > Actinomycetota > Actinomycetes > Kitasatosporales > Streptomycetaceae > Streptomyces > Streptomyces sp. SUK 48. The sequence continues at coordinate 5,075,279 of NZ_CP045740.1, forward strand.
GCGTCCACGGCCGCCAGCGCGCCCGGCAGCAGCAGGTCGTCGCCGTCCAGGAAGAGCACGTACGCGCCCCGCGCCGCCCGCGTCCCGGCATTGCGCGCACCGCTCAGCCCGGCGGACGGCGGTGAGTGGACCGGCTTCACCCGGGGGTCCCGCCCGGCGTACCCGGCGGCCACCTCGGCGGCCGGGGCGTCGGGCGCGTCGCAGACCGGGATCAGCTCCAGGTCGCCGAAGGACTGGCCGAGGACCGAGTCCAGTGCCTGGGACAGCCGGCCGGCGACGCCATGGGAGGGGACGATAACGCTGAAGCGGGGCATTCTGCTCTTTCTGTCGTTCTTCCTGTCGTCCTGCGGACGTGTCTCTACGGCGCCACGCGCACCCGGCGCCCGGCCCGGCCCGCCGCGCCCACCCGGCCCGCGCCGGGCCCGCGACGCGCACCCGGCTCCCTGCCCTGCCCGCCACGCACCCGGCCCCCGGCCGCCCCGCCGGGCGCCAGGTGGGCGGCCGGCTCGGGGTGGGCCGGGTCGAGCGGAGAAGCATGCGAACTCCCTTTGGGGTCAGAGGTGTTCGGCGGTCCTGCTGACGGGGCGGGGGCCCGCCGGATGCGGCACGGTGGCCAGCGGGGAGCGCGCCGGGTGCGGGGTGTTCGCCAGGGCGGAGCGCACCGGACGGCGCTCGCCGAGCGGCACCACCGGGGACGGCTCGGTGCGGCCCAGCACGATGTGCCGCACGACCCGTTCGGCGGCCCGCCCGTCGTCCCAGGGGCAGAACCGCTCCCGGAACGCGGCCCGCAGCAGCGCGGCGCGCGCGCCGTTCCAGTGGCCGTCGGTGAACACGTCGACGAGTTCGTCCTCGTCGCGCCCCACCGCGCCGGGCGGGGCGCCGGGCAGGTCCACATAGGCGCCGCGGACCGCCGTGTACGCCGCCCAGTCCCCGGTGTGCAGCACGATCGGCCGGTCGAGCCCCGCGTAGTCGAACAGGAGCGGCGACTGGTCGGTGAGCAGCGCGTCCGTGGCCAGGCACAGGCTCTCGGGACAGGGATGCGCGGAGACGTCGACGACCCGGGGGCCCTCGACCGGCACGTCCCCGTGGGCGCGGACGAGCAGCACGAAGCGCGGGCCGAGGCCGCGGGCGAGCCTCGGCAGGTCCAGCGGGAGGTGCTGGGTGCGGTGGTGCTCGCGGCGGGCGGGCGCGTAGAGGACCGCGACCGCGCCCGCGGGAATGCCCAGGGTGGCACGCAGCCGGGCCACGTCGTCCTGGGTGGCCCGCTGGAAGACGTCGGTGCGCGGGCTGCCGTACTCCAGGGCGGTCCAGCGGCCCGGGTGGACCCGCTGCCAGGTCAGGGTGGAGTGCCGGTTGCCGGAGACGACGTGGTCCCACTGGGCGACGTCCCGCAGCAGGCCCATGGGGTCGGCGCCGGGGACGGCCCCCGGACGCTCCACCAGATCGAGTCCCGTGTGCCCGAGGGGCGTTCCGCCGAGGGTCCGGACGAGGATCTGCCCGTCCCGCTTGCGCAGTCCCCGGGTGAGGTGGGCGTCGCCGAACAGGTAGGTGGAGCGGGCGAGCGCCGTCCAGTGCGCGGCCGTGCCCGGGGTGACGAGGCGGGGGCCGGCCGGGAGCGGGTGCGGGTGCGCCGGGTCGGCGATCCAGGAGGAGCGCACATGCGGGGCGTACCGGCGCATCGCCTCCTCCAGCGCGGCCGGGTCGCCGCCGTACCCGCCCTCGACGGCGAACACCGCGCGCTCGGGCCGCAGCGGCAGCCGCAGCTGGACGCGGTAGTGCAGCCGCAGCGCGGCGGAGCGTACGGCGCGCGCCGGGCCCAGCACGAGCCCCCGCAGACGGCGGCGGACGGCGGCGCCGTACCGCAGGGCCCGGAAGGTGCGGTGCAGCCCGAACCGGATCAGCAGATGGCGCCGCCGCAGCCGCGCCTTCGGCACCCGGTAGCGGCGGTGGTGGTCGCGGGCCCGGCGCAGGAACTCCCCGTGGCTGCCGCGCGGCAGCCGTCCGGGGCGGGTGAACACGACGCCGTAGTGGTCGATCATCCGCCGGTACAACTCGGGTTTCCATACGGCGAGTTCGGGGTGGTCGGCGACGTAGGCGAAGACCCGCTCGTACTGGTCGAACAGGTCGAAGTGCTTGCGGCTGGTGGTGGACAGGATGCTGCCCTGGCGCTGCCGGTAGTGCACGCACACCCGGTCCAGCGTCGCGATCGAACCGGCCGCCATCAGCACCGGGAAGGTCCAGGGGGTGTCCTCGTAGTAGCCCGGCGGGAAGGTGAGGCCCTCCGCCGCGACGAACTCCCGCCGGTACGCCTTGTTCCAGGCCACCATCAGCACCCGCAGCAGCCCCGGCCGGTCGGTGAGCCGGAAGGGCGCCCGCCCCCACTCGCTCAGCTCGGCCGCGAGATGGTTGCGCACCCGCCGGCCGTCCCCGTACGCGCGCTCGTAGTCGTACACCAGCACATCCGGCCCGCCGGTCGCCTCGATCCGCTCGGCGATCGCCGCGAGCGCCCCCGGGGTGAGGGTGTCGTCGCTGTCCAGGAAGATCAGATAATCGCCGGTGGCCTGCCCGATCCCGGCGTTGCGGGCCCGCCCGAGTCCCCGGTTCTCGGCCAGGTGTAACGGCTTCACCCGGGCGTCCCGGGCCGCGTACTCGTCGATGATCTCCCCGCACGCGTCCGGCGAACGGTCGTCCACGGCGATCACTTCGAGATCCGGGTACGACTGCGACAGCACGGAGTCCAGGCACGCGGGGAGGTACGCCTGGACCTGGTACGCGGGGACGATGACACTGAACCTGGGCACGGGACATCCATGGGTCTCTTCGGCGCGGGCGTTCTGCCCGGGAACGGCCGAAAGGGTGACGGGGTTACGGCCCGTACGGCATTCGGGGGATATCCGGTGAACGGGTGGGGGCGGCTGGGTCCTGGTCGGCGGAGAGCCAACGTGCCTTCTACGGCGCTGCGTTCACGTCCCGGTCACCACATGACAACGCTTCCCTCGTGCGATCGAAGTCGGCCCGGGGGACGGTCGTACCGTGGAGTGCCGCTTCGACGCACTTGTCGTCGGCGGCGCTGTAACTGCTTGTGAACCAAACCGCGTTCGCGGGCCGCCCCGTGGCTGACGTCTCGTTGATCAGGGAGGCATGTGATGCCGTCGAGCGTGCCCGGTTTCGCTGAGTTGCTCGGCCAGTGCGAGCGGTCCGCCGTCCACTTGGAGCTGCGTGACTCCTACGCGTCGACGGACCGCTTCGAGGCGTGGAAGCGGGGCGAGCGGATCACCTGGGAGGACCTTGAGTCCTGGTGGCACCCCTACGATCAGTTGATCACTGACACCGTGGCCCGGGGCGTGACGATTCGCCGGGCCCGGGTGATCTCCGAGCCGGTTTCGGACTACATCCGCTGGGAGCACTACGTCACCCGCGCCAACGTCATGGCCGGCGAAGAAGTGCGCTGGCTGCCGCGGAGACAGGCCACGAGTATCCCCTTGCCGGGAAATGACTTCTGGCTGTTCGATGGCGCGCTGCTTCGGGTGCACCACTTCTCGGGTGACGGCGTGGTGGTGGAGGACGAGATCACGGCGGACCCGGAAGCCGTGAAGCTGTGCTCCGCCGCCTTCGAAGCGGTCTGGGAGCGGGCGGTTCCGCACCACCTGTACAAGATCTGACGAGAGCCGCTCCGTGCCCACAGCCGGCCGGTCGTCATGTGCGGTTGGTCAGATGCTGATACGCAGTGGCTACTGCCACCCGTGCAGCGCCAGAGAGCCGGACCGGCCGAGACAGCCGTGCAGGCCCGCATAGGGATACTCGATGACGTCCTCGGGGAGGTCATGGGTGTCGAACCACTGGAGCGCGAGACACTTCTCGGGCTCCTTGTCGACGGGTGTTCCCGCCTACTCGGTGGCCGCGAAGAAGAACCCGATGCGCTCGGAACCGTCCTCCTGACGGTGGTGCACGACATGCCGGAGTTCCAGGTGGCCGGGGTCGGTCGTGACACCGGTTTCCTCGAAGAGCTCGCGGGCTGCGCCGGCGGTGAGGGTCTCGCCCTGGTCGAGCTTGCCGGCCGGCAGGTGCCACCGGCGGTAGCCGTAGGGACCGCCTCTCTGCGAGAGCAGGGTCTTCTCGCCGTCGAGGAGAAGAACGTGAGTGTCGATGACGGGCTGTGCCGGCTGTCCGCTCATGGTTCCTGGGGGGTCGGGGTGGTGGCTCAGGCCCCTGACGCCAGTGAGAGGGCGGGGATCGCGTCGGCGATTCGGCGCGTGAGCCGCGGACGAGCAGGTCATCCGGCTGGTACCTGGCCTCTTTGGTGAGAATTGACAAACGCCTCCTGTGTGGCCACAGGAGGCGCGTTGCCCTTCGGATCGCTGCGGGCAATCCCTATAGCTCGCCCTTGACCACGCTTCCGATGAATGCCTGCCACCCTTCGAAGGCGCTGGTCAGGACCGGGCCTGCCTGCTCTTTGCTGTCTCGCGTGGCGACTACGTCGTCAAGGTAGGCCACCTCGACGCAGGCGCCGTTTCCGTTGCTGTGGCTCGACTTGAACCACTGAGCGTTCTCAACCCTGTTCATAGTTCCCTGCTACCTCCCGTTCCTTGTCCAGGTATGGTCCAGCGGGGAGCATGAGAAACGCCTCCCGAACGGCCTGTGCGGGAGGCGTTCTGTCGCTCGTATGACGCCTTACTCGAAACCGCCCATCCGGATACCGCTCACCAGCCTGGCAACGCTCGCCCGCGACAGAAGCAACGCGGGGCCGGTCGGCCTCTTGCTGTCCCGTACCGCGATCGTCTGCGTATCGACGATGCCGCACTCGACGCAGTCGGACTGCGTACCACTCGCCGACGACTTCCACCACATCACGGGCAGGAGCGACGAGTCTTCAACGTGAGCCATCAGTGATCTTCCCTTCCGGAACAGAGGGGAGACGTGCCCGGATCAGCGCCGGGCAGCACCTAAAGCTCGCCCTTGACCAGGCTTCCGATGAATGCCTGCCACCCTTCGAAGGCGCTGGTCAGGACCGGGCCTGCCTGCTCTTTGCTGTCTCGCGTGGCGACTACGTCGTCAAGGTAGGCCACCTCGACGCAGTTGCCGTTTCCGTTGCTGTGGCTCGACTTGAACCACTCGGCGTTCTCAACTCTCTTCATAGCTCCCTGCAACTTCAGCAATCAGACGCCTCGACGCCTGCTCGTTCAGTGATGCTTCCCAGACGTTGTTGAAGGCCGCGTCGTACTGCTGCACCTCCCGTTCCTTGTCCAGGTACAGACCCCCGGTGTACCCGTCCGCGTAGACCGTCGGCGGTTCCGTGTCCACCCCGTCACCGGTCAACGGGAACCGGAGGATCATGAACGGGCCGGCAACCACTCCTGAGTGCATACCAGCAGCGAAGGGCACCACGCGAATCGAGACGTTGGGCAGCTCTGAGACATAGACAAGGTGCGCGAGTTGCTGCATCATCACCTCCCGCCCGCCGACGGGACGACGTAGCACGGCCTCGCCCAGAACCGCCCGAAACACCGGCGGGTCGGTGGCTCGGGTCAGGAGTGCCTGCCGTTCGAGGCGGAAGCGCACGCGGCCATCAAGGTCTGCGTCGTCAATTCCCCGGATATGTGTGCGGATGATCTCGCGCGCATACCCATCGGTTTGAAGCAGACCATGTACGAGATCGCTCTCGTACGACGACAGGGACTGCGCAGCCTCTTCGAGGCCCACGTAGATGTCGAACCCCTCCGGGATCACGTCGCCGTACGCATGCCACCAGCCGCGCGCTTTGGTCTCCTTCGCGAGTCCCATCAGGGCCTCGGTGATGTCCGGTGGAGCGCCATACACCAGACACATCGCCTGAACATCGAGGCTTCGCAGTGGAGTCTGGCCGGTCTCGATGCGCCACATCTTCGCCTCGGACCATTCCAGCTTCGTCGCCGCCGCACGCACTGTCAGACGTGCCCGGTTGCGTAAATCCCTCAGGTTACGCCCCAGTTGACGACGAGGAACGGTTGATCCAGTTGGACCCTCAGCCATCTACAGCCCCTCCGTGGAACTCGATATGAGCGACTTTCGCCCCTCACGATGAAAGCCCTTGGACACCCGCTCCGCAATGCAAGACGTTCGTTCGACACCTTCTCGGTGGTGTTACGTCGTGAAGTCTTGCACGCAGGCGAGTCGGCCGTGCAGCCTGAAATTCCGATTCCCGTAAGCGAACTTTTCGCTACGTAGCCGTACTGACCAACGTAAGTCGGCTGCTGAGCACGGAACTTGCCCGTGAGGGGATATTCGTGATCAATCTGCCGCAGGCGCCCCCGCCCGCATGTTGCCCGCCTCCCGACGGTCCACCGCCCACGCTGCTGTTGGCGAGCGATCCCGAATCAGTCGGTCGGGCCCGCACCTACGTGCGCGAGGTACTGGCACATGGTGAACCCCCGGTTGCCGCCGACTGTGTCGACACCGTCGTGCTCATCGTCTCCGAGCTGGTGACGAACGCCTACCGCTATGGCACCGAGCCGGGCGACTCGATCCTCGTCGTGGTCAGTACGACACCCGACCGTGTGCGCGTCGAGGTGCACGATCCCAGGCGACGCCGCCCCCGGCCCCGCGAGGCGACGGGCGACAGCACCCGAGGGCGCGGTCTGCACATCGTCGGTGCCCTCGCGGAGCGGTGGGGTGTGGACGACAGGCCGTTCGGCAAGAAGGTATGGGTCGAGGTGACCAGGTGACCGGCCCCGGCCTCACCATCCGGGCCGTACCCGGCGCCGACTTCGTCGCGGGGTGCACCGTGTCGACATGGCTCGACATGGTTGCCTTCCTGCTGATCGGACACCCTCCTCCGCAACGCCCCGGTGAGACGGCCGAATCGATCGAGGTCGGTTTGATGGGCATGGTCGACGCCATGGGACTGCGTCCCGCAGTCGAGACCGTGCCGGCTGTGGGGCTACGCATCGTGATGCGAGGTCCTTACGCCGCCCTCGACTACGGGCACCCCACAGTCTTCATGCAGGTACCCACCGTCGGTGACGCGTGGCGGTCTCATCTCAACCGTGGCGGCCCCGCTCTGCTCGTCATCGCCCTCGACCTGATTCCCCCGGGCGCAGGCCCCGACGCTCTTGCGAACTACCTCGACCGCGTCGCCTCCACTCGACGGGCCTATGCGGGCACGACGGCCCTTCGGAACCAGTGACAGCTCCTGGTCGAGGACCGGCGCCGCCAGTTCGCGGGACCGGCGACCACACCTGGCGCACCCGACGCCCGCTGACCCCGTGAGCTGAACCACCGAGACTTCCCGCCGCAGGTACCCCGGGCGGGAGATGGCGCCCCCTTCTGGGCGTCGGACCCGGTCTGTTGAGGCAAGCCGGGCGGACACAACTCCGGTCACACAGAGAGGAATCACACGATGATCGAGCAGCAGATTCGCGCCACCGAGGCCGACGAGGACGAGCTGACGCTGGTCGAGCTCGGCGACGCTGCCGCCCTCACCGAGGGCCAGGGCGGCGGCCACAGCGAGGACAAGCGACGGGCCTACAACAGCTGATCCTCCACCCGGTGGTGCGGCCCGGCCGGGCCGCACCACCGGTCCAACCGCATCCAGGGAGGAATTCGTGATCTTCGGCGGTTTCAATACCACTCCTGACGTCTGCCTGCCGCGTCCCATCGGCTCCACCCCGCTCGCGGCCGCATCGAGTTCCTGGCGACTCGGCGACGGCCCTGCCCACGTGCTCGCCGACATCGTCGGCCGACGCCGCGTCCTGCTCCTTGGCTGGTGCGGGGCGAGCGCTGTCGAGTTCTCTCATCTGGCCGACGGCGCCCTGCCCGCAGACGCGGCCTGGCGTTGGCCCGGCACCTACACGATCGTCGAGGAGGCCGACGACGGTGCGGTGGTCGTGTACACCGACCCTGCCGCTGCCTACCCCGTGTACGCCGCCCGGTGGGACGGCGGCTGGGCCTGGTCGACCTCCGCCCGACTGCTGGCAAGCCTGTCCGGCGCGGCCATCGACGCCGGGCGTTTGGCCTGCGCGGTTCTGCTGCCCTCGGTGCCCGCTCTCGCGGGAGACCGGACCTTCTTCAGCGGCGTGCATCAGCTGCCACCCGGCGCACGGGTCGAGTTGCCGGCGCACGCCACCGCCTGGCGGGCAACCACCGTCTGGCGCCCGGAGCCGGTGCTCGGCGGCCCGCCCCACGTCCGGCTGCGTACCGCGCTGAAAAGCGCGGTCGAGTTACGGGCAGACGCCCCTGACCTGTCCTCGGACCTGTCGGGCGGGCTGGACTCCACCAGTATCACGATGCTGGCCGCCACCGCCCTGCCTGCCGGGCAGCGTCTGGACGCGGTCACCGTCCACCCGGACGGCAACCTCGGCGGGGCCGACCTGCGCCACGCCCGCCTGGCCGCCGACCGATATCCGTGCCGCATCGCCCACCATCTGCTGCCGCTCGCCGACCGGCACCTGCCCTACACGCGGATCACCGATGTCCCGGCGTCCGACGAACCAGCGCCCTCGACGCTGACCAACGCCCGTCTGATCCACCAACTGAACTGGATGCGGGCTGAATTGGGCAGCCGTACTCACCTGACCGGCGACGGCGGCGACAGCATCCTGTTTCAGCCACCGGCCCACCTCGCCGACCTGATCCGCCACCGCAACCCGGGCCGCGCGGTGGCCGAGGCCCTCGGGTGGGCTCGCCTTCGACACGTTCCGGTCGGTCCGCTGTTGCGAGACGCAGTCCGCCTCGCGCGCACCACCCGGCACCGGGCTCTGGACCTGCTTGCCGCACAGGTCGGGACGGCGGCCGGACGCAACGACCACGGCCGCGTCACCTGGTTCCCGCTGCTGCCTCTCCCGTCCTGGGCCGAGCCGCAGGCCCGGCGTCTGCTGGCCGAGGCCGCCCAACGGGCCGCCGCCGAGCCCGACCCACTGCCGGGCCTTGACTTCGCGGTGCGGGTACTCGTGGACGAGATCCGCGAGGTCGCCCGCACCGCTGTCGCCGACGCCCGGCTCGCCGCTGCCTGCGGCATAGACCTGCACAACCCCTTCCTCGACCCGGTCGTGGTGGACGCTGTGCTGACCTGTCCGATCGACAGCCGACCCGCGCTGCATGCCTACAAGCCGCACCTGGCCCGTGCGATGGCCGATCTGCTGCCGCCGCAGACCACCGCCCGCACGACCAAGGGCAGCTTCGACGCCGACCACTACACCGGGATGCGGGCCAACCTGGGTGACCTGTCCGCCCTCGCGGACGGCTACCTAGCCGCGCTCGGCCTGCTCCATCCCGGAAGCTTCCGTCGGCACCTGGCCCAGGCCGCGGCCGGGCTGCCGATGCCGCTTGCCACCCTCGAACAGGCACTTGCCGCCGAAGCATGGCTCACCGCCCATCACCGCGACCCCGCCCCCGGCTGGACCCGTACTCCGGTGAGGAGCAGACCTCGTGCCTGAGCCGACCGGCTTCGCCGTCCCACCCGCACACGTCCGCGCCGTCGACTTCGGGCACGTCCTGGTCCTCATCGACTACCGCACCGGCCAAGTCCGTGGACTGTTGCCCGCCGCCGCTGAACGCTTCCGCACCGCCGCCCGCACGGGCCACGTCGGCTGTTTGCCGGGGCGGCTCGCCGACCAGCTGCTGACCGCAGGGCTCCTGGCCCCCACCCCGGCCGCTGGTCCGTGGCCGGTGACCCCGGCCGCCACCGCGGCCGCGAGCTGGGGCAGCACCGAGCACCCCGCCGGCATTGTCCGCCCCGGACCCGTCCTGACATCTGCCCTGCTGGGTGGATCCGGAGCGCTTGCCGTCGTCGCTGCCGTCAAGGCCGTCGGCGAGCGCGGCACCGCGATGAACCGCGTCGTCCGGGTCGTCGAGCGGGCCGTGTCAACCTGCCGCCGCCCGGCCACCCCTCGGCAGGCGGAAGCCGCCGTTCGAGCGGTCCGAGCCGCCGGGTGGTGCTCCCCGGCACGCACCGCCTGTCTGGAGGAGTCCGCCGCCGCCGTGCTGCTGCTGGCCGCTCGACGGCTCGCCGTCACCTGGTGCCACGGCATCGCCGCCGATCCCGTGCGACTGCACGCCTGGGTGCAGACTGAAGACGGCGCCCCGGTCGCCGAGCCCGAGTCCACCCTCGTCTACACGCCCGTCCTCACCATCGGAGGCCGCCATCACCGCCAGCCCTGAGCCGACCATCTGGGTCCGCGACAACGCCTGCGGACTCGGCCCGTACCGTGCCGACCTGGTGGAGACCTACTGGCGGTGGGAACAGGATCCCGTCGTCCTCGTCGGTTACGGCCGCCAGCAGCCCGAGTCGCTGGAGGCCCGCACCGAGGGCATGGCCCACCAGATCCGGGGCGACAACATCCGCTTCACCGTCTACGACCTCACCGGCGAGGTACCGGTCCCCGCCGGAATCGCCACCCTGCTGCCCGACTCCGCCGTCCGCACCGCCGAGTACGTCGTGATGCTCGCCCCCGAGGCACGCGGGAAGGGCTTGGGGGCGGCGACGACCCGGCTTGTCCTGGACTACGGGTTCCACATCACCAACCTGCGAATGATCTGGCTCAAGGTCCTCGCACCCAACACCGCCGCCGTTCACGCCTACGAGAAGGCCGGCTTCCGCATCGCCGGAAGGCTCCGCCAGGCGGGGTACTGGCTCGGTCAGGTCTGCGACGAGCTGATCATGGACGCGCTCGCCGCCGAGTTCACCGGTCCCTCCGTGATCGTCCCGCTGGTGTCGTAGACGGCCCCGGCCCCCCTGAACGGGGCACCAGGGCCGTCGGCCACATCCGTCAGGCTTACTTCACCGCCCCCGCCATCACCCCCGACACGAACTGCCGCTGGAACGCGAAGAACACGGCCAGGGGGATCACCATGGAGATGAACGCGCCGGGTGCCAGGACGTCGATGTTGTTGCCGAACTGGCGGACCTGGGTCTGGAGGGCGACCGTGATCGGCTGGGTGCCGGACTTGGTGAAGACCAGGGCGACCAGCATGTCGTTCCACACCCACAGGAACTGGAAGATGCCGAGGCTCGCGATGGCCGGGCCGCCCAGTGGCATCACCACGCGGGCGAACAGGCGCAGTTCGCCGGCGCCGTCCAGGCGGGCCGCCTCCAGCAGCTCGCGGGGGATCTCCGCGAAGAAGTTCCGCAGCAGGAACACCGCGAACGGCAGTCCGAAGCCGGTGTGGAACAGGACCACGCCGAGGATCGTCCCGAACAGGCCGACCTTCCCGAAGAGTTCGGCGATCGGGATCAGCGCCACCTGCACCGGCACCACCAGCAGGCTGACCACGCCGAGGAACCACCAGTCCCGGCCCGGGAACTCCATCCAGGCGAACGCGTATCCGGCGAGCGAGCCGATGACCACGACCAGGACGGTCGCCGGGACCGTGATCAGGACCGTGTTCAGCAGGGAGTGCGTGATGTCGCCGTTCTCCAGCAGCTTCTGGTAGCTGCCGAAGGTCAGCTGGGAGGGCTTGGTGAACACCGTCCACCAGCCGCTCGCGCTCATGTCGTCCGGGGAGCGGAGAGAGGAGATCAGCAGGCCGATGGTCGGCACCAGCCAGAACAGGCCGACCAAGACGAGGAGGACGCGGACCAGGGGGCCGCCCAGCCCGCGGGTGATCCGGGCGCCGAGCGAGGGCCGGGCCGGGGCGGCGGGTGGGGTCGTCCCGTGTGTATCGGTGGCGAGTGCCGTCATCGCCGTACCTCCCGCCTGAGCCGTCGGATGTTGAACAGCATCACCGGGATCACCAGCAGCAGCAGGAACACCGCGATCGCGCTCGCCACACCCGGCTGGCCCTCCGCGAAGCCCCTGCGGTACAGCTCCAGGGCGAGCACGTTCGCGTCGTCCTGGGAGGAGCCGGGGGCGATGATGTAGACGAGGTCGAACACCTTGAGCACATTGATCATCAGGGTGACGGCGACGACCGCGAGGACCGGTGCGAGCAGCGGCACGGTGACCTTGCGGAACACCTGCCACTCCGTGGCGCCGTCCACCCGCGCGGCCTCCAGCAGCTCCCGGGGCACGCCCGCGAGCCCGGCCGCGATCAGCACCATCGCGAAGCCCGCCCACATCCAGACGTACGCGCCGATGATCGCCGGGGTGACCAGGGAGGGGCCGAGCCATTCGACGCCGTTGTACGGCTCCCGGAAGTTGCTCGCGGGCAGCCGCAGCCGTGCCCCGTCGGCCGCCGCGGGCAGTGTGAAGGTGCCGTCCGCCGCCGCCTTCGCGGACGCCACGACCTTGCCGTCCCGCACCGCCTCGATCCGCATCCCCGGATAGCCCAGCTCGGAGGGGTCGGGCGCGCCGAGCCGGCCGACGCCCTTGCCCCGGGTGAAGTCCTGCCAGGTGGTGCCGGTGACCTTGCCCGGCTCCGCGTGCGCGGCCGCCGCCCGGTGCGCGTCGCCGGGCATCTTGTCCGGGGCGACCCCGACGAGCGGCAGGGTGACCGGCCGCCCGGCGTGTACGACCGCCTTGGTGACGAAGCCGCCGTTCTGCGGGACGAGCGGCGACTCGCGGCCCGGGTGCGCCATCGGGAACGCCGAGGACCGCGCGAAGGTGTCGTGCACCGACACCCACGCGGCGTTGGCGACGCCCTTGTCCGGGTCCTGGTCGTACACCAGCCGGAAGATGATCCCGGCCGCGAGCATCGAGATCGCCATCGGCATGAAGACGACGAGCTTGAACGCCGTTCCCCAGCGCACCCGTTCGGTCAGCACCGCGAAGACCAGCCCGAGCGCGGTGGAGACGGCGGGCGCGAACACCACCCAGATGACGTTGTTCTTCAGGGCGGTGAGGATGCCGTCGTCCGTGAAGACCGTCTTGTAGTTGTCGAAACCGGCGAATCCGTGACCGGAGTCGGTCCCGAAGCTGCGGACGACCGAGTACCCGATCGGGTAGACCACGAGCGCGCCCAGCAGCACCAGGGCGGGCAGCAGGAACAGCGCTGCCACGGCCCTGCGGGTGCCGGTCACGCTCTTGCGCGCGCGGGGCGCGGCGGGACCCGGTGGGGCCCCGGCCGCCGCTGCCGACGCCATCGCCGGCTCAGCTCCCGCTTCCGTACGCGGCCGCCGCGTCCTTCTCCAGCGCGGCCTGGGCGCCCGCGACGTCGCCCGGGTTCTTCAGGAAATCCTGGAGGTCCTTCCACTCGCCCTTGCCGGGGGTGCCGCCGAACGCCTGCGGGGCCTGGTCGGACATGTCGAAGCGGAAGTCGTCGCCGGACGCGATCAGCGACTTGGCGATCTTCTGCTGGACGCTGTTCGGGTACGCCGAGACGGGCACGTTCTTGTTCGGCGAGAGGTAGCCGCCCAGCTTGGCCTGGATGGTGGCCGCGTCCGGGGAGGCGAGGAAGGTCATCAGGGCCTGCGCCGCCTTGGAGTCCTTCAGTACGACCGCCGCGTCGCCGCCGGAGACCACGGGTGCGCTGGAGCCGACCGCCGGGAACGGGAACACCTTGGCGTCCGTGCCCACCTTCGCCTTGGTCTCACCGATGTTGACCTGCACGAAGTCGCCCTCGTAGACCATCGCGGCCTTCGGCTGGTCGCCGCCGGTGAAGGTCTGGGTGACCGAGTTCGGGAACTCGGTCTGGAGCGCGCCGTCCTGCCCGCCCGCCAGGTAGTCCTTCTTGCCCCAGATCTGCGCCAGCGTCCGCAGCGCCTGCTTCACCGAGGGATCGGTCCACTTGATCTTGTGCTGGGCGAGCTGGTCGTACTTCTCGGGCCCGGCCTGCGAGAGATAGACGTTCTCGAACCAGTCCGTCAGCGGCCAGCCGTCCGCGCCCGGCACCGAGAAGGGCGTGACCCCGGAGTCGTAGACGGCCTGCGCGGTCGTCAGCAGGTCCTTCCACGTCGTGGGTTCCTTGGCGCCCGCGTTCTCGAAGACCTTGGCGTTGTACCAGATGAGCGACTTGTTGGCGGCCTTGTAGTAGACGCCGTACTGCTTGCCGTTCACCTTGCCGATGTCCTGCCAGCCCTGCGAGTAGTTCTTCTGGACCTCCTTGAGCGCGTCCGGCCCGACCGGCTTGGCCCAGCCCTTGTCCACGGCCTGCTTGATGGCGCCGGGCTGCGGCAGCATCGCGATGTCCGGCGGCTGGCCGCCCGCGATCTTGGAGCCGAGGAAGTTGATGATCGGGTCCTGCGCGGGCACGAAGGTGACCTTCGCGCCGGTCCGCTTCTCGAACTCCGCCAGGACCTTCTTGAAGTTCGTCTGCTCCTGCCCGGTCCACACGGCCGCGATCTCCAGATGCGCGCCGTCCAGCTTGGGCAGGGACACGGAGCCGCCGGTGGACGGCGCGCTCCCCTTGCCGCCCTTGTCGTCGCCGCCCCCGCCGGAGCACGCGCCGAGTACAAGGCCCCCGCGAGCAACGCGGCGACCGCGCCGGCGGCCCGGCCGGTCCGGATGGTGCTGCTCCTGCTGTGCATCACTTCCCCGTTCGTCGTTCTCCGCCGCGCACCGCGCACGTCCGCGCACCCTCGCCGTCCGTGCATGGTGAACGCCGGAACACTGTCCGTGCGCTCCGGTGTACGCGGGCCGTGGAGGCGGGGCAAGAGCGCCTGCGTCCGGGAAGGGGTGATCGTGACCGGGTCGTGATCAGGAGCGTATGCGCCGTGATCCAGGGCGAGTTGGGGCTGACCGGCGCCTACAGCAGCGAGGGCGCGCGGGTGGCCGCGACCTGGCGGGCGGCGCGTTCCACGGCACTGGCCAGCAGGGCCAGGTCGGTGGGGCCGTTGCCGAGTTCGCGGACGGGGCGGCGGGTGGGGGGATCGCCCATGCGGTGCCAGTCCAGCGGGACGACCGTGGGGCGCTGGGTCGCGGTGCGCGGGATGCGGCCGGTGACCCGGCCCGCCTGGAACGCCACAGAAGGGGCGTCCAGGTGCACCAACTCGCCCCGGCCCGGGGCCGGTTCGTCGGGACCCTGCTGGGGCGCCGCGAGCCGGATGCGGAGGGTCGCCCGGCGGGCCGGTTCGCTGTCCGCCGTACGGCCGTCCGTGCCGGCCGCCGCCACCAGGTGCACGCCGAGCCGCTCGCCCTCCCGGGCCACCGCCTCCAGGGCCCGGGTCACCGAACCGGCGGCGGGCCGGCCCGGGGCGCCGAGCGCGGGGGAGACCAGCGCGTCCAGATCGTCGACGACCACCACGAGCCGGGGCAACGGCGGTACCGCCTCGGCGCGTTGGCGTGCCGCCGCGCCCGGACGCAGCCGCAGCGTGGAGCTGGGCGGCGCCTCGATGTCGCCCGCGCCGGGCGGGGTGCGCTGGGCGATGATCCGGCCGGGCGCCGCCCGCCCCGCGTGCCACTGCGCGAAGTCGGTCCGGCCCAGCAGCTCCGCGCGCCGCTTCAGCTCGGCGGTGAGCGACTGCGCGAACTCCCGCATGCGCACCGGGTCGTTGGCGATCAGGTGGGTCGTCACATGGGGTATCTCCACGCAGACCCGCAGCCCCTCGTTGCGCCCGTTGCCGGTGCCCACGCCGTCCCGGCCGTCGATGAGCACCACGCCCAGCCGGTCCGGGCGTTCGGCCGCGGCCAGCGCGGCCACCAGGGCCCGCAGCAGCTCGGTACGGCCGCTGCCCGCCGGGCCCTCGATCAGCAGATGCGGTCCGTCGGTCACCAGGTCCGCGGTGACCGGGCCGTGCGGACCGGCGCCCAGCACGGCACGCGCCCGGCCGCCCAGTGCCGCCGGATCGTCGGCCGCGTCCGCCCAGCGGGCCATCAGCGAGGCCGGGGTGGCCCGGGCCAGGCCCAGCTCGTCGAGCAGCCGCGCCGACTGCGGCAGCGGCGCCGCCACCCGCGCGTGCCCGGCACCGGCCGGGCCGTCCGGCCGCAGCGGGGCCAGCGCCCGCGCGAACCGCTCCGCCCATGCCGGGGACACCGCGTCCACGGTGGCGGGCACCCCGGGCGACACCGGCCCGCTCGGCGCGACGCGCATCAGCTGGAGGGTGCCGGCCACATCGCCGCTGAGCAGGGCCACGGCCCCGCAGTGCCGGAGCGTCGGGGTCACGGCGCACGCCGCGTCGTACGTACGGGCCACCGGGGAGGACGCCGAGGACGCGGACACCTCCGCCAGGCACAGCACGTGCACCCCGGCCCGGGGGCCCACCGCGGCGAGCCGGGCCAGGGCCTCCTGGAGCCCGGTCCCGCCGGGGTCGCCGTCCACCACGACCACCGTGTAGGGGCCGGGGAAGCCGGTGCCGCCGAGCTCGGCCTCGTCCTTGGCCCAGGAGGGGCGGCGGGGGACCCGGGGCGGCGTGCCGAAAGCGGGGGAGAGGGTGCCGGGGGCCGGACCGCCGAGGGGACCGGCGGGCGTGCCGGGCGTGCCGGGGGCCTGGCTCTGGTGGGGGATCGGCGGGGTGTCGTACGGCCCCGGGCGCGACCGGGCTCCCGAACTCCCCGTGCTCTGCGCCGGGATCGGATGCGGCCGGGCGGTCCCCGCGCCGCGCGCCGTGAGGTCGTCCACCCGGCGCAGCAGCTCCTCCGCGCGGGCGGCGGCCTGTTCGCGGTCGTAGGCCAGCAGCAGGCGGCAGTCCTGGCCGTGGTTCGGCCGGACATGCGGCAGCCAGCCGAGCCAGGACCACTCGGCCGCGCGCTCCGCCACCGGGCGGGAGCCGTCCGCGCTGATCAGCACGATCTCCAGCAGATCGGGGGAGTGCAGCGCGGCGAGCTGGGCCAGCACCGCGCGGGCCAGCCCGGACAGCCGGGGCCGGGGTCCGGCCAGGCCCAGCGCGCCCGTCTCGCGCAGCGCGGCGGTCACCGGCACGGCGGGCAGCAGGCCCGAGCCGTCCGGCGCGCTCCGGTCGGCGGTGCCGAGCCGCACGGCCAGCGCCTCCGGGTGGCCGGGGCCGCGCTCCCACAGCCGGGGGCCGGGGCCGAGCGCGGTGAGCAGCAGCGCGGCGGGGTCCGGCCAGGTGTCGGGCCGTCGCGGAACCCCGGTGTCCGGGGCGCCGACGGCCGGGACCCCCTCGCCGTACGGCGCAGCGCCGTCCGCCGGCTCCGCGCGCCCCCCGGCCAGCCGCCGGGCCCAGGCGCCGAGCCCGCCCCGGCGCCGGGCGCTCTGCGTCTCGCCGCCGACCCCGAACCGGCCCGCGTGGGTGTCGCCGTCCCGTCCTGCGGTTCCCGCGTCCGCGACGCCCCAGGAGGCGGAGCCGTAGGCGTGCCCGGTGTCCGCCGCGGCGCCCGACGGCGGCTGCGGACCCAGTGGACCGGCCCCGGCCCCCGCGACCGGCGCGGACGGGAACCCGGCGTCCGGCGTGTCCGCGCCGGGAGCGACGCGCAGGCAGCCCTCGCCGTCCGCGACCACCGGCACCCGCACCCGCGGGCCCCCGGGCGCGACCCGCAGCGCCGACTCCCCGATCCGCAGCAGGCCCCCGGCGGGGACCCGCACCGCCCGGTCCCCGATGCGGGTGCCGTCCAGCGTCGTACCGTTCGTGGAATTCAGGTCCGCCACGGACACCCGGCCGTCCGCGCCCACCGTCACCGCGCAGTGCAGCCGCGACACATCGGGATCGTCCAGCGGCACGTCCGCGTCCGCGGAGCGCCCGACCGTGATCCGGCCGCCGTGCAGCAGATGGACCCCGCCCGCGTCCGGCCCCGCCACCACATGCAGCTGGGTGGGCGCGTCGTCCAGCTCGGGATGCGGCTCGGCGGCCAGGGGCGCGCCCAGGGCCAGGACGGCGCCGTCCACCAGCGGCGGCTCCCCGAGCACGGCGCGGCGCGGATCCAGCCGCTCCCCGCCGGCGTACAGCACGACCGCCGCGCCCCCGGTGTCGCGGCCCGCGCCCTCCCCGGTGACCGCCCCGGCCAGCGCGGACGCGACCGCGGCGAGGTCGGTGCCCGCGGGCGCCGTGACCAGCACGTCGCGGCTCGTGCCCCGCTGCGGGGGCGGGCCCGGCGGGTCTACGACGGTCAGCCGGATCTGCATCGGCGTCAGCGGTCCCTTCTGCGCGGGTCTGCGCGGGCGCGGACTACCCCCCACCCCACACGAGCACGTCGGCCAGTACTCGGAGCATCCTCGCACCTGCCGCCGACACCGCGCCCGCCACCCGGTGCGAAGTGATCTTGATTGGTCGGCTCTGACCCCAAAAGTGCCTGACATGGACCACGAAGGCGATCAGTTGAGATCGGCCACGTCCCCTCTTCTGGCCGCTTCCGTTGGCTTCCGTCGGCTTGACGGCTGTTCGCGGCCGCTGCCACCGGCTTCGGGCAACCACGGACGAACGACACGCGTCTTTCCTTCGAGCCCGCCCGGGAACGCTTACGTGGCGTCCCGCCCGGCCCCACTACAGTGGTGCGGAACATCCGGAACGCAGGCAAGCAGCATCAGCAAGCAGCAGGGAGCGCGTGACGTGCGGCCAGTCGGCAGCAAGTACCTGCTTGAGGAGCCGCTCGGACGCGGCGCCACAGGCACCGTCTGGCGTGCCCGCCAGCGCGAGACCGCGGGCGCGGAGGCGGCCGTCGCCGGCCAGCCGGGCGAAACGGTCGCGATCAAGGTCTTGAAGGAAGAGCTGGCGAGCGACCCGGACATCGTGATGCGCTTCCTGCGCGAGCGCTCCGTCCTGCTCCGGCTCACCCACCCGAACATCGTCCGGGTCCGCGACCTGGTCGTGGAGGGCGAGCTGCTGGCGCTGGTCATGGACCTGGTCGACGGCCCCGACCTGCACCGCTACCTGCGCGAGAACGGCCCCCTGACGCCGGTCGCCGCCGCCCTGCTGACCGCGCAGGTCGCCGACGCGCTCGCCGTGAGCCACCGCGACGGCGTCGTGCACCGCGACCTGAAGCCCGCCAACGTGCTGCTGCGGCAGCGGGACGGCGAGATGCACCCGATGCTGACCGACTTCGGCATCGCCCGCCTCGCCGACTCCCCGGGCCTGACCCGCACCCAGGAGTTCGTCGGCACGCCCGCCTACGTCGCCCCGGAGTCCGCCGAGGGCCGCCCGCAGACCTCCGCCGTCGACGTCTACGGCGCCGGCATCCTGCTGTACGAGCTGGTCACCGGCCGTCCACCGTTCTCCGGCGCCACCTCGCTGGAGGTGCTGCACCAGCACCTCAGCGCCGAGGCGCGCCGGCCCTCCACCGTGCCGGACCCGCTGTGGACGGTGATCGAGCGCTGCCTGCGCAAGAACCCCCTGGAGCGGCCCAGCGCCGAGAACCTCGCGCGCGCCCTGCGGGTCGTCGCCGAGGGCATCGGGGTGCACGCGAACTCCGCCCAGATCGCGGCGGCCGAGGGCGTCGGCGCGCTGCTGGCCCCCGACCCGGCCCCGACCTCGGTGCCGGGCGAGCCGGGCATCGCCGGCGCGGCGGACCCCACGCAGGTGCTGCCGACCGGGTCCCCGCAGGGCTCGTACGACCCGAACGGCGCCACCAGCGTCCTGCCGCACACCGCGGGGCCCACCGGTGCCGCCGACCCCACCGCCGTCCTGCCGCACACCGGCGCGGCCGATCCGACGGCCGTGCTCCCGAACACCGGACCGCAGGGCGCCGGGCCCGACCAGCCGCACCCCTGGCAGAACCAGCTGCGGGCCGCCCGGGACCGCAATGAGCAGACGCAGATCCAGTACCTCTCCCCGGAGGACGACCCGCTGCACCACCGGCCCCAACGGCAGGTGGCCCGCCCGCAGCAGCAGCCGCGGCAGGCGCCGCAGCCGCGCCCCCAGCAGCCGCAGCAGCGCGGCCGGCAGCAGGGGCAGGGCCAGGGCCAGCAGGGGTATCAGCAGGGGTACGGCTACGCGACCCAGCAGCCGCAGCAGCACCAGCCGCAGCGCCGGCCCCAGCAGTACGACCCGCCGCCGCAGCCGCAGCGGCCCGCGCGGGAGCCCAGGGCGCCGCGGCAGCGCAGCGCCAACCCGATGAAGATCCCCGGGCTCGGCTGCCTGAAGGGCTGCCTGTTCACGATCGTCATCCTGGTGGTGGCGAGCTGGCTGATCTGGGAGCTGACCCCGCTGCACACCTGGGTCGGCCAGGGCCGCGGCTACTGGCACGAGCTGTCCCACTGGGCGAACCAGGCGGGCCGCTGGATGAAGGACCTGGGCGGCGGCAACTGACCCGTCAGGTTGGAGATTTGTCGACATCTGGCGGGTGATTTCCGCCGCCGCGGTGAAGGTTGGCTCGCCGGACGCGTAGTTTTAACGACAACACGCGTCTGTAGGAGCAGTCTTGGCACGGAAGATCGGCAGCCGGTACACCGCGCACCAGATCCTGGGACGGGGCAGCGCCGGCACGGTGTGGCTGGGCGAGGGGCCCGAGGGTCCCGTCGCGATCAAGCTGCTGCGGGAGGACCTCGCCTCGGACCAGGAGCTGGTCGGGCGCTTCGTCCAGGAGCGCACGGCGCTGCTCGGGCTGGAGCACCCGCACATCGTCACCGTGCGCGACCTCGTCGTCGACGGCAATGACCTGGCCCTGGTGATGGACCTGGTGCGCGGCACCGATCTGCGCACCCGCCTCGAACGGGAGCGCAGGCTCGCTCCCGAGGCCGCGGTGGCGATCGTCGCCGATGTCGCGGACGCGCTGGCCGCGGCGCACGCGGCGGGGGTCGTGCACCGGGACGTCAAGCCGGAGAACGTGCTGCTCGACATGCAGGGCCCGCTCGGCCCCGGCGGCGCGCACCCCGCGCTGCTGACCGACTTCGGGGTGGCCAAGCTGATCGACGCGCCGCGCCGGACGCGCGCCACGAAGATCATCGGTACGCCGGACTACCTGGCCCCGAGATCGTCGAGGGGCTGCCCCCGCGGGCCTCCGTGGACATCTACGCGCTGGCCACGGTGCTGTACGAGCTGCTGGCGGGCTTCACCCCCTTCGGCGGCGGCCACCCGGGCGCGGTGCTGCGCCGCCATGTCACCGAGACGGTGGTCCCCCTCCCCGGCATCCCCGAGGAGCTGTGGCAGCTGATCGTGCAGTGCCTCGCCAAGGCACCCGCCTCCCGGCTGCGGGCGTCCGAACTGGCGGCGCGGCTGCGGGAGCAGTTGCCGACGCTGGCCGGGCTGCCGCCGCTGGACGTGGACGAGCCGGACCTCTCCGAGGAGGCGGCCGAGGAGGAACCGGCGGCGCCCGCGGCTCCGGCGGGGGGTGCGCCGGTACGACGACGGGGCGCGGTCTCCCTCGTCCAGGGCGCCCGGCCCGACTCCAACCGCGACACCCACACGTCGATGCGGGTGCCCGCCCCCGACGAGCTGGCCGGCGGCGCGCACGGCACGGCCCGGGCACCGCGTCCGGCGGGAGCCCCCCGGCCGGGCTCGGCGAAACACCGCGCGGCGGTTCGGCGGCGCCGGATCACGCTGGGGGTGGCCGGGGTGGCGGTGGCGGCGCTGGTGTCGGTCGGCGCGTGGTGGGCGACGTCGGACTCCCCGGCGGACTCCCCGCGCCCGGCGTCCACGTCGTCCGCCCCCTGACCCCGGCGCGGCGGAGGTCGCTTGCCACAGCCGTTACGCTTGAACCGTGGCAGTCGTCGATGTATCCGAAGAGCTGAAGTCCCTCTCCTCGACCATGGAGTCGATCGAGGCCGTCCTGGACCTCGACAAGATGAGGGCAGATATCGCCGCGCTTGAGGAGCAGGCGGCGGTCCCGTCCCTGTGGGACAACCCGGACGAGGCGCAGAAGATCACCAGCAAGCTCTCCCACCTCCAGGCCGAGGTCAGGAAGGCGGAGGCGCTGCGCGGTCGCATCGACGACCTCTCGGTCCTCTTCGAGATGGCCGAGGAGGAGGACGACCCGGACACCCGCGCCGAGGCCGAGTCCGAGCTGGCCTCCGTACGCAAGGCGCTGGACGAGATGGAGGTCCGTACCCTCCTGTCCGGCGAGTACGACTCCCGCGAGGCCCTGGTCAACATCCGCGCCGAGGCCGGGGGCGTCGACGCCGCCGACTTCGCCGAGAAGCTCCAGCGCATGTACCTGCGCTGGGCCGAGCAGCGCGGCTACAAGACGGAGCTCATCGAGACGTCGTACGCCGAAGAGGCCGGCATCAAGTCGACCACCTTCTCCGTGCAGGCGCCGTACGCCTACGGCACCCTCTCCGTCGAGCAGGGCACCCACCGCCTGGTGCGCATCTCGCCCTTCGACAACCAGGGCCGCCGCCAGACCTCCTTCGCCGGTGTCGAGGTGCTGCCCGTGGTCGAGCAGTCCGACCACGTCGAGATCGACGAGTCCGAGCTGCGGATCGACGTCTACCGTTCCTCCGGTCCCGGTGGCCAGGGCGTCAACACGACCGACTCCGCGGTCCGCATCACCCACCTGCCCACCGGCATCGTGGTCTCCTGCCAGAACGAGCGGTCGCAGATCCAGAACCGCGCCACCGCGATGAACGTCCTCCAGGCCAAGCTGCTGGAGCGCCGCCGCCAGGAGGAGCAGGCCAGGATGGACGCCCTGAAGGGCGACGGCGGCAACTCCTGGGGCAACCAGATGCGTTCGTACGTGCTCCACCCGTACCAGATGGTCAAGGACCTGCGCACCGAGCACGAGGTCGGCAACCCCGAGGCCGTGTTCAACGGCGAGATCGACGGTTTCCTGGAAGCCGGAATTCGCTGGCGCAAGCAGCAGGAGAAGTAACTTTGTCGACATGACAACTGCCGCCCGAGTGGCGGCAGTTGTTGTTTTGTCTGGCTTTTACATCACAGTCACACGCGCCAAATCCCCCTGAAAGCCCTCCGGTTCGGGCAAAGCGGCCAGAACGCCCTTGACGTTGCTATGAAAAATCGGAAGGGTGAGCGCGGCATGCGTGTAACTGGGGAGCATGTGAACCGGGGGCGCCGAATCGCTCGACCTTGATTCGGGCTTCGTCAGCTGCCTCCGTCGATCACGGCCAGCCCCATCGCGCGGCCTCCTTGACGAACAGCTACTGGGGGTAGCAGCCATATGACGAAGAAGACGCGGATCCGGGTCGCGCGGATAGCCGCGGGCGCCGTGATCGCGGCCGGTGCGTCCCTGACGGCCGCCGGTGCGGCCTCCGCCCTGGACCTCGATGTCCACGCGGGCCCGATCAACCTCGGTGTGAAGGCCGACGACCCCTGCGACCCGGTGGGAGTCTGCGACTCCACCGGTGGGGACCCCTCCACCACGGGTGGCGACCCGTCCACGACCGGTGGGGACCCGTCCACGACGGGCGGTGACCCCTCCACGACCGGCGGCGACCCGTCCACCACGGGCGGCGACCCCTCCACCACCGGCGGGGACCCGTCCACGACCGGTGGGGACCCGTCCACCACGGGCGGCGACCCCTCCACGACCGGCGGGGACCCGTCCACCACCGGTGGGGACCCCTCCACCACGGGCGGCGACCCCTCCACCACGGGTGGCGACCCGTCCACGACGGGCGGTGACCCCTCCACGACCGGCGGCGACCCGTCCACCACGGGCGGCGACCCCTCCACGACCGGCGGCAGCGGAAGCTCCGGCGGCCAGGGCAACTCCGGCGGCACCGGCGGCGGCGGTCACCACGGCGGGGGCACCGGCGGCGGCGGTCACCACGGTGGCGGCACCGGCGGCGGCTCCGGCACCGGTGGCGACAGCCCGCAGGGCGGCGGCAACGACAACGCCACCCAGGAGGAGGGCTCCTCGGCGCTCACCAACACCGGGTCGGACAGCCCGCAGCCGCAGACCGGCGGCAAGCAGCTCGCCGAGACCGGTGCCGGGCAGACCACGTTCCTGGTCATCGGCGCCGCGACGATGATCGCCGGCGGCATCGGCTTCCGTATCCTGCCGCGCCTGGCGGGCCGGGGCGGCGCGGCCGCCTGACGGCAGCCGGGCGGTAGCCGCCCGCGCACCCGGCGCACGCGCAAGGGCCCGGAGCATCCGCTCCGGGCCCTGACGGGTTTCTGGGGCTTTTCTCGGCCGCTTCTTACCTGGTCAGGCCGTCTGGTGGGCCAGCAGCGCCACCGCGGCGATCAGCACCGCGAGCAGCGCGATCAGCGCCATCGGGTTGACCCCGCCCAGGAAGCCCTCCTGCTGAAGACGCGCGCGGTTGGCACGGCACACCGGGCACCGGCCCTCGCTCACGGGCGCCGCGCAGTTCGCGCACACCAACCGGTCGTACGTCATGCGCTCGCCCTCCTCGCACCGGCCGTATCACTTCGTACAACGCTCACCAGAACGCGAACGTTCCCCTCCCACTGTGCCAGTTTCCGTCGCGCCGTGCGCGGGGCAAAAGCGTACAAGTCTTGCCCAACCTCAGCCTGCGCCTGCGCTTGCGCACCCGGTTCGCGTATGGTCACGCTCATCTACCCCCGGCGACCCGTGGTGCATCCGTGATCCGATTCGACAATGTCTCCAAGGTCTACCCCAAGCAGACCCGTCCCGCACTCAGGGATGTCTCCCTGGAAGTGGAAAAGGGCGAGTTCGTCTTCCTCGTGGGGTCCTCCGGCTCCGGAAAGTCCACTTTTCTGCGGCTGGTCCTCCGTGAGGAGCGGTGCAGTCACGGCCAGGTGCACGTGCTGGGCAAGGACCTCGCCCGCCTCTCCAACTGGAAGGTGCCGCAGATGCGCCGCCAGCTGGGGACCGTCTTCCAGGACTTCCGCCTGCTGCCCAACAAGACGGTCGCGGAGAACGTGGCCTTCGCGCAGGAGGTGATCGGCAAGTCCCGCGGCGAGATCCGCAAGTCCGTGCCCCAGGTGCTCGACCTCGTCGGCCTCGGCGGCAAGGAGGACCGGATGCCCGGCGAGCTGTCCGGCGGTGAGCAGCAGCGGGTGGCCATCGCGCGCGCGTTCGTCAACCGGCCCAAGCTGCTGATCGCCGACGAGCCCACCGGCAACCTCGACCCGCAGACCTCCGTCGGCATCATGAAGCTGCTCGACCGGATCAACCGGACGGGCACCACCGTCATCATGGCGACGCACGACCAGAACATCGTGGACCAGATGCGCAAGCGCGTCATCGAGCTGGAGAAGGGCCGCCTCGTCCGCGACCAGACCCGCGGCGTCTACGGCTACCAGCACTGACCGCGCGCCCCAGTTCGTCCACGGAAAGGCACAACCCGACGCCATGCGCCCCCAGTTCGTCCTGTCGGAGATCGGTGTCGGTCTCCGCCGCAATCTGACGATGACCTTCGCGGTCATCGTCTCCGTCGCCCTGTCCCTGGCCCTGTTCGGCGGCTCGCTGCTGATGAGCGACCAGGTGAGCACCATGAAGGGCTACTGGTACGACAAGGTCAACGTCTCGATCTTCCTGTGCAACAAGCACGACGCCGAGCAGGACGTGCACTGCGCCAAGGGCGCGGTCACCGAGGACCAGAAGAAGCAGATCCTCTCCGACCTGCAGAAGATGCCGATCGTCGAGAAGGTGTCGTACGAGTCGCAGGACCAGGCGTACAAGCACTACAAGGAGCAGTTCGGCAACTCCCCGCTGGCCGGCTCGCTGACGCCGGACCAGATGCAGGAGTCGTACCGGATCAAGCTCAAGGACCCGCAGAAGTACCAGGTGGTCGCGACCGCGTTCAACGGGCGCGACGGCGTGCAGTCGGTGCAGGACCAGAAGGGCATCCTGGACAACCTCTTCCAGCTGCTCAACCTGATGAACCGGGGCGCGCTCGGCGTGATGGCGCTCATGCTGTTCGTGGCGCTGCTGCTGATCGTCAACACCGTGCGCGTGTCGGCGTTCAGCCGTCGGCGTGAGACCGGGATCATGCGCCTGGTCGGCGCCTCCGGCTTCTACATCCAGGCGCCGTTCATCGCCGAGGCCGCGGTCGCCGGGCTCATCGGCGGTGGCCTCGCCTGCGTCTTCCTGGTGGTCGGCCGGTACTTCACCATCGACCACGGCATGGACCTGTCGCACAAGCTGACGCTGATCAACTTCGTCGGCTGGGACTCGGTGCTGACCAAGCTGCCGCTGATCCTCGCGACCAGTGTGCTGATGCCGGCCCTGGCCGCGTTCTTCGCGCTGCGCAAGTACCTGAAGGTGTGACGCAAACCAAGGCGGTGGGCGGGGCAACGGGCCGTGACGAGGGGCCCGTTGTCCTAGACTCACCGCCATGTCCGGCCGAGACCCGCTCTGTCCGCCTCGGCGCGCCCGCCAAGGGGCCGCGCTGACCTTGGTCTTCGCCGGAGTCATCGTCGCCGGAGCGGTCACCGGGGCCTTCCCGGACCCGGACCACACCGCCCGCCGTACGACGACGGTGCCCGTGGGCGCCGTACGCGACGAGGGCGTACGGGAGGCCGCCGCGCGCGCGATGGCCGACGGCACGTCCCCCATGGAGGCCGCCGAGCGGGCCGTCAGCCGCAGCGGGGACCGCTGGGGCGCCGTCTACTCCGAGGGCGAGTACCAGGAGTTCCAGGACTCCCTCGACGGCCGCTACACCGGCGTCGGCCTCTCCGCGGCGCGCGAGCAGGACGGCCGTATCGAGGTCACCGGGGTGCGGCCCGGCTCGCCCGCCGCCGCGGCCGGCATCCGCACCGGCGACCGGCTGCGCAGTGTCGACGGCGCCCGCGCCGACGGCCTCCCGGTCACCGAGGTGGTCGCCCGGCTGCGCGGCGACGCCGACGACGCGCCCGCCGGCACGACCGTCACGCTCGGCCTCCAGCGCGGCACCCGCGCCTGGTCCGAGAACCTGCGCCGGACGACGCTGACCACCGACTCGGTGAGCGTGCGCCGGCTGTCCGTGCGGACCACCCTGATCAGGATCGCCGCCTTCACCAAGGGCACCGGCGCCCAGGTCCGCGAGGCCCTGCGGGCCGCCCCGGCCGGCGACGGGATCGTGCTGGACCTGCGCGGCAACTCCGGCGGCCTGGTCACCGAGGCCGTGGCCACCGCCTCCGCCTTCCTGGACGGCGGCCTGGTCGCCACCTACGACGTCGACGGCGCCCAGCGCGCCCTGCACGCCACGCCCGGCGGGGACACCGCCCGCCCCCTGGTCGCCCTGGTCGACGGCGGCACCATGAGCGCGGCCGAACTGCTCACCGGCGCCCTCCAGGACCGGGGCCGCGCGGTGGTGATCGGCTCCCGCACCTTCGGCAAGGGCTCCATCCAGATGCCGACGAACCTCCCCGACGGCTCGGTGGCCGAGCTGACCGTGGGCCACTACCGCACCCCCTGCGGGCACGCGGTCGACGGCCGGGGCATCACGCCGGACCTGGAGGCCGGGGACGGCGTCCTGGAGCGCGCCGAGACCGTGCTCGCCGGCCTGGGCGACGCCGATTAAGGGCTGGCCGCGAGCCCCCCTCGTAGTGCGAAAATGGACGGCACTATGAGCAAGGGAATGTACGTACCGAAGGAGTCCCAGCCCAAGCAGGGCGGCGGGGCGGGCAAGACCAGGGACGGCGAGAAGGGCGGCAAGCGCAAGATCGTCGCCCAGAACAAGAAGGCCCGGCACGACTACGCGATCATCGACACCTTCGAGGCCGGGCTCGTGCTCACCGGCACCGAGGTCAAGTCGCTGCGCGAGGGCCGGACCTCGCTGACCGACGGATTCGTCCAGATCGACCGGGGCGAGGCATGGCTGCACAACGCCCATATCCCCGAGTATCACCAGGGCAGCTGGACCAACCACTCCGCGCGCCGCAAGCGCAAGCTGCTGCTGCACCGCGAGGAGATCGACAAGCTGGAGTCCAAGGCCCAGGAGACCGGTCACACCATCGTGCCGCTCGCCCTGTACTTCCGGGACGGCCGCGCGAAGGCCGAGATCGCGCTCGCCCGGGGCAAGAAGGAGTACGACAAGCGGCAGACCCTGCGCGAGCAGCAGGACCGGCGCGAGTCGGACCGCGCCATCGCGGCGGCGAAGCGCAGGCAGCGCGGCGTGTAGGGGGAATACGGTGGCACGGGGCCGCGTTGTTCCCGTACGATGGCGGCAGCATCGGACGACAGTCCGGTGCGCACCTTGAAAAAACAACATGGGGATGATCGGTTTCGACAGCGGCTGTCGAAGCAGGGGAAGCGTGTCGAGGAAGCGGCCATGATCTCGTAAACCACAGGCCGAAACCAATAATCGCCAACACCAAGCGCGATTCCTTCGCCCTCGCTGCCTAAGTAGCGACTTGCGAAGTGTCAGCCCGGGGCTGTTCCCGACCCGGATCCTGGCATCAGCTAGGGGACTAAACCTTGATCCCGGTCACGGGGTGAAGAGGGAAATCAAACAGTGACTGAGCCCGTCGGCGACTTGTTCGCGTGATCGCCGGGGCTGAGAAAATCACAGCGAACTGCACACGGAGAAGCCCTGATTCCGCACCGTTGGACGCGGGTTCGATTCCCGCCATCTCCACGAGCCTCCTGCGGGAGGCAACCCCATGTGGGCAAAGGCCCCGTCGCTTCACGCGGCGGGGCCTTTGCCATGCGCCGGGACGGCGGCCCCGTGCCCCGGGGCCGCCCGGACACCGAGAGCGCCGACCGCCTCACCGCGGCGGGAGCGAGGTGCGCCGGAGGGGCCGGGTGAGCCCGGCCGAGGCGAGATGCACGGTGAACCCGCAGGGCACGGTGCCCTCCGGCGTGATGAGATCGGCGACGTCGGCGAGGAAGTCCTCACGGAGCCGGACGACGGCCCGCTCCTCCATCGGCGCGAGATCGTAGAGCCCGGACACGGACTCCCACACCTGCTCCAGGGTCCCGCCGATGTCGATGGGCACAATCTCCCACTCGACATCCCCGAACCCCGCCGGCCGGAGAACCTCCTGGAGCCCCTCCCGGCCGCGCACCCGCGGGTCCCCCAACGCGGGGATGCGCGCGGGGGAGTGCTCGCCCGCGCGCCGCAGCAGCCGGACGAAGCGCTCGTACGCCTCCCCGCCGACGGCCCCGCCGCCCACCGCGCACACGAGCACCCCGCCCGGGACCAG
The DNA here is from genome assembly GCF_009650765.1 of Streptomyces sp. SUK 48. Lineage (NCBI taxonomy): Bacteria > Bacillati > Actinomycetota > Actinomycetes > Kitasatosporales > Streptomycetaceae > Streptomyces > Streptomyces sp. SUK 48. Next base: position 5,103,966 of record NZ_CP045740.1, read on the forward strand.
CACCCGCGCCACCTCGGCCGCCACCTGCTCGATGTCCCCCATGAGCATCAGCGCGAGATGGGAGACGCAGGCGTCGAAACTCCCCTCGGGGAACGGCAGTTCCTGCGCCCGCCCGGTGTGGAGCCGCGCCGCGCGGAGCGCCGGCCGCCGTCGCGCGAGCGCCAGCGACTGCGGCGACAGATCCACCCCGGCGAGCTCCCTGCCGCCGCCCCGCGCGAGCAGGTCGAGCAACAGGCCGTCCCCGCAGCCGAGATCGAGCACCCGCCGGTGCCCGGCGACCCGGTCGCGCACCAGCTCGTAACTGGACCGCCCGTCCGGCCCCCGCCCCCGCCCGAACGCCTCGGCGGTCACGGCGGGCCGCACGGCGTGGAAGGACCGCAGGAATTCCTCTTGCACGGCGCTGTTCGTCATCCCCCGAACCTACGGCTCCCCGCGCCGCCCCGGCCCCCGGAACGCGAGACCCGGGGGCGCGGAGGGCGAGCGGCCCCGGGGCGACGCCGGGCACACCGAGCCCCCGGCGTGCGGAGTCCCCTTGCGGGCGGACCGTACGCGCGGCGTGGGCAGGGGTTCCGTTGTGCGAACCGAGGTGTTCTGCTGGGCCTGGTGGACGGTGCGCTCACCCTCGATCTGACGCCCATGCGCCGGGTGCGTGTCGAGCCGGAGCCCCGGACCGCCGGGGTCGGGGGAGGGAGCCGGGCCTTTTGCGCAACTGCGACCGGCCGGCCGCGGTCAAACGCGCCCGCGACCCGGACGACTTCTTCCGGGCCGACCAGAACATCCCGCCCGCCTGAGCCCGACCGGCCCCGGTGCGGGGGGTTCCGGGGAGGCGTCCGGGCGGGCACTGTGGGAGGGAGGCGGTCCCTACGACTCCCCCGTATGCCTAGGCGGTGACAGGCGCATGGCGCTGCGGTTCGATGCCGGACGGGTTTGTCTGGATCTGCTGGCGACCGGCCATCCAGGTGAACGGCTGGACTCCGTCCGGGCGTTGTGCGGCTGGATCGAGGAGGCCGGGCTGGTGCCGGCCGGTACGGAGCTCGGGCACGCCGACGAGACCTGGGTCGTGGGCTTCAGACAGGTGCGCGCGGACATAGGGCAGTTGGTGCGGCGCGGCGGCGGCCCGGTGCCGTACGGGAGGGCGCTCGGCCGGGTCAACGAGGCGGCCCGGGGGACGCCGCCCGCGCCCTGTGCCGTACGGCGCGGGGACGGGACGCTCGTACGGGCGCTGGCCGCGCCGCCCGGACCCGCCGCCCTGCTCGCGCTCCTCGCCCGGGACGCCGTGGACCTGCTCACCGACCCCGTCGCGCGGGCCGCCCTTCGCGAGTGCGAGGGGGACAACTGCCCGCTCCTCTACCTCGACACCTCCCGGGGCCGCCGCCGGCGCTGGTGCTCCAGCGAGGTCTGCGGCAACCGGGAGCGGGTGGCCCGCCACCGGCGCCGGGCGGCCGCCCTCACCCGCGCCTGAGCCCCCGGCCGCCCCCGGACGGCCGCCTTCAAGATCACGAGGTCCGTCGAAGCACCCGGGTCCCGTAGCCTCGCCCGCCCCCCTTCGCGTACGGTTGACGGCTGCCCAGCACGTCAGAAGGGGGCCCGGTGGCCGCTCAGGTTCAGCATTCCGCGGTCGGCTCGGAACAGGACGCACAGGACTCCGTGCGCGACCGAGAGATCAGCGTCGAACAGGCACATCTGGACCGGGTGTACCGGCGGCTGGAGGAGAAGATCCACGAGGCCGAGTTCCTGATGAACGACGCGGCCCAGCGCGGCCAGGTCGGCACTCCCGGCGCGCTCGCCGAGCGCGACGCGCAGGTCTTCCGTGCCGGTGTCCACCTGAACCGGCTCAACAACGAGTTCGAGGACTTCCTCTTCGGGCGCATCGACCTGCTGCTCGGCAAGGACGGCAAGAAGGGCCCCGACGGGGCCTACACGGCCGTCGAGCCGGCCGAGGGGGCCGTGCGCGAGGACAACACCGCCGACATCGCCGAGACCCTGCACATCGGCCGTATCGGCGTCCTCGACGCGGAGTACGCCCCGCTCGTCATCGACTGGCGCGCGCCCGCCGCCGCGCCCTTCTACCGGGCCACCCCGGTGGAGCCCGGACGGGTGGTGCGCCGGCGTGTCATCCGGTCCAAGGGACGCCGGGTGCTCGGCGTCGAGGACGACCTGATGCGGCCCGCGCTCACCGCCCGCCTCGACGGCCGGGAACTGCCCGTCATCGGCGACGGCGCCCTGATGGCCGCCCTCGGCCAGGCCCGCGGCCACACCATGCGGGACATCGTCTCCTCCATCCAGGCCGAGCAGGACCTGGTCATCCGGGCCCCCGCCGCCTCGATCACCTACGTGGAGGGCGGCCCGGGCACCGGCAAGACCGCCGTCGCCCTGCACCGCGCCGCCTACCTGCTCTACCAGGACCGCAGGCGGTACGCGGGCGGCATCCTCATCGTCTCCCCGACCCCGCTGCTCGTCGCCTACACCGAGGGCGTGCTGCCTTCGCTCGGCGAGGAGGGCCAGGTCGCGATCCGGGCGATCGGCTCGCTGGTCGACGGCGTGGAGGCGACGCTGTACGACTCCCCGTCCGTGGCCCGCGCCAAGGGCTCGTACCGGATGCTGAAGGTGCTGCGGAAGGCCGCCAGGGGAGCGCTGGAGCTGGGCGCCGCCGTCCCGGTGGACCCCGAGGAGGACGACGACGACACGCCGCGGGGGGCCGTCGACCCCACCCGGCTGCGTGTCGTCGCCTTCGGCCGCCGGCTCGAACTGGAGGCCGCGGAGCTGGACCGTGTCCGCCGTACGGCCCTCGGCGGCACCGCCCCCGTCAACCTGCTGCGCCCGCGCGCCCGCAAGCTGCTGCTGGACGCCCTGTGGTCGAAGTCCGGCGCCGGGTCCCGGCACACCGATCCGGAGCTGGCCGCCGAGCTGCGCTCCTCCTTCGACGAGGACATCACCGGCGAGGACGCCTTCATCGGGTTCCTGGACGCCTGGTGGCCGGAGCTGACCCCGGCGCGGGTGCTCGACGCCATGGCCGACGAGAAGCGGCTCGGCCGCTGGGCGCGCCGGATCCTCAACCCGGGCGAGGTGCGCAAGGTGGCCCGCTCGCTCAAGCGGGACGGCCGTACGGTGCACGACATCGCCCTGCTGGACGAGCTCCAGGCGATCCTGGGCGTGCCGGCCCGGCCCCGCAGGAAGCGGGAGCTCGACCCGCTGGACCAGCTCACCGGTCTGGACGAGCTGATGCCGGTGCGCGAGGAGACCCAGCGGGAGCGGGCCGAGCGGCTCGCGCAGGAGCGCACCGAGTACGCGCACGTCATCGTGGACGAGGCGCAGGACCTCACGCCGATGCAGTGGCGGATGGTGGGCCGCCGCGGCCGGCACGCCACCTGGACGGTCGTCGGGGACCCGGCCCAGTCCTCCTGGTCCGACCCGGACGAGGCGGCCGAGGCCCGTGACGAGGCCCTGGGCAGCCGCCCCCGGCGCCGCTTCCAGCTCACCGTGAACTACCGCAACCCCGCCGAGATCGCCGAGCTGGCCGCCCGGGTGCTCGCGCTCGCCATGCCCGGCGCCGAGTCGCCGCGGGCCGTACGGTCCACCGGCGTCGAGCCGCGCTTCACCCTGGTGGGGGAGTCCCTCCGGACCGCCGTGCGGGCCGAGGCGGAGCGGCTGCTGGGCCTGGTGGACGGCACGGTCGGCGTGGTCGTCGCGATGAACCGGCGCGAGGAGGCGAGACGCTGGCTGGCCGGGCTCGGCGACCGGGTGGTGGCCCTCGGCAGCCTGGAGGCCAAGGGACTGGAGTACGACGCGACGGTCGTCGTCTCGCCCGCGGAGATCGCCGACGAGTCCCCGGCCGGGCTGCGCGTGCTCTACGTGGCGCTCACCCGGGCGACCCAGCAGCTCACGGTGGTGTCGGGGAGCGGGACGAGCCGGACGCGGCCGGGGTGCCGGATCTGCTGCGCGACTGAGTTTTCGGCGAACTCCCCGCAGGGGGAATGGCATCCGGCATCCGTTTGTTAGCCTGGGTACGGCACCGGCTCGATCCAAGCCCCCGGGCCCAACCTTCGTCCCTTCGAGGGACCACTTGCCGCGAGGCGAGCATGGCGGGCCGGTGTCATCAACGTGGGAGGTCCACGTCACGACAGAGTGACGTGGGCCTCTTTCTTATGCCCGCACACTCTCGTATGGTGGAAGTCGTTTTCCGAAAAGGCACGCCAGCCGGTCATCAGCCGTGAACAAAACGTCCGCAACCGAGGGCGACTACCACGTACTGATCGGTAGGTGCGACGATCGGACGGCACAAATAGCGACACGGTGAAAGCAGAGGAAGTCGGCCATGGCAACGGCGCCCAGCGTCTCCTACTCGATGACCATCCGGTTGGAGGTGCCCGCGAGCGGAACCGCCGTCTCGCAGCTCACCAACGCCGTGGAGTCCTCCGGAGGCTCGGTGACCGGCCTCGACGTCACCGCGTCCGGGCACGAGAAGCTCCGAATCGACGTCACCATCGCGGCCACCTCCACGGCGCATGCCGAGGAGATCGTCGAGAAGCTGCGCGGGATCGAGGGCGTCACCCTCGGCAAGGTCTCCGACCGTACGTTCCTGATGCACCTCGGCGGCAAGATCGAGATGCAGTCCAAGCACCCCATCCGCAACCGTGACGACCTCTCCATGGTCTACACGCCGGGTGTGGCCCGCGTCTGCATGGCGATCGCCGAGAACCCCGAGGACGCCCGCCGCCTGACCATCAAGCGCAACTCGGTCGCGGTCGTGACGGACGGCTCCGCGGTGCTCGGCCTCGGCAACATCGGCCCCAAGGCCGCGCTGCCGGTGATGGAGGGCAAGGCGGCCCTCTTCAAGCGCTTCGCCGGCATCGACGCCTGGCCGCTGTGCCTGGACACCCAGGACACCGACGCGATCGTGGAGATCGTCAAGGCGATCGCCCCCGGCTTCGCGGGCATCAACCTGGAGGACATCTCCGCGCCCCGCTGCTTCGAGATCGAGGCCCGGCTGCGCGAGGCCCTGGACATCCCGGTCTTCCACGACGACCAGCACGGCACCGCCATCGTCGTGCTGGCCGCGCTGACCAACGCGCTGCGCGTGACCGGCAAGGCGATCGAGAACATCCGGATCGTGATGTCCGGCGCCGGCGCGGCCGGTACGGCCATCCTCAAGCTGCTGCTCGCGGCGGGCGCCAAGAACGCCGTCGTGGCCGACATCCACGGCGTGGTGCACGCGGGCCGCGAGGACCTGGTGAACGCCCCGGCCGACTCGCCGCTGCGCTGGATCGCCGACAACACCAACCCCGAGGGCCTCACCGGCACCCTGAAGGAGGCCGTGCGCGGCGCGGACGTCTTCATCGGCGTCTCGGCCCCGAACGTCCTGGACGGCGACGACGTGGCCACCATGGCGGACGGCGCGATCGTGTTCGCGCTCGCGAACCCGGACCCCGAGGTGGACCCGGCGGTCGCCCGCCAGACGGCCGCGGTGGTGGCCACCGGACGCTCGGACTTCCCCAATCAGATCAACAATGTGCTGGTCTTCCCGGGTGTCTTCCGTGGCCTGCTGGACGCGCAGTCCCGTACCGTCAACACCGAGATGATGCTCGCCGCCGCGAAGGCGCTCGCCGATGTGGTCAGCGAGGACGAGCTGAACCCCAACTACATCATTCCGAGCGTCTTCAACGACAAGGTCGCGGGCGCCGTCGCCGGCGCGGTCCGCGAGGCCGCCAAGGCGGTCGGCGCAACGGTCTGACCAGGGCGGATCGCCCGACCACGGCGTGTCGCAGGGTGCCGGGGGCTGTGAGGATCACCACGGTGGCCCCCCGCACCGGCGCGTCGTGGAACCACCTGGTACCGGGCGCCCTCTAGGGTGACGCCGATCAGGCGCTTTTCGTGTGACTCCCCAGGGTGTTCTCACGACTCCTACGGGTGCCGGATTGGCTTTCCCGCCGCAGGTAGGGGCAGGATGCGTCCCTGGGCGCGAGCGCATCGGCATCGCAGTGCCGCGGGCATGACCGCCGCGTGGCACACCCCAACGGCAAGAAAACACGGGAGTAACAACATGAACCGCAGTGAGCTGGTGGCCGCGCTGGCCGACCGTGCCGAGGTGACCCGCAAGGACGCCGACGCCGTGCTGGCCGCGTTCGCCGAGACCGTCGGCGAGATCGTCGCCAAGGGCGACGAGAAGGTCACCATCCCCGGCTTCCTGACCTTCGAGCGCACCCACCGTGCCGCTCGTACCGCGCGCAACCCGCAGACCGGCGAGCCGATCAACATCCCCGCCGGCTTCAGCGTGAAGGTCACCGCGGGTTCCAAGCTCAAGGAAGCGGCCAAGGGCAAGTAAGCGCTCCGCTGTGAGCGCCGGTCCACCGGAGCGCCGTTCGAGGTGAGCGCCGCGGGTGGCTGACGGCCCGGCGGGCCGCACCAAAGGCCCGACGACGTCGAACAGGGCGGTCCCCCTCCTCGGAGGGGGACCGCCCTGTTTGCTTGTTTGCTCGGGGTCAGCCGAGGGCCTTGCCCGGGAGTTCGACCTTGGCGCCCAGTTCCACGAGCTTCTCCATGAAGTTCTCGTAGCCGCGGTTGATCAGCTCGATGCCGTGGACCCGGGAGGTGCCCTCGGCGGCGAGGGCCGCGATCAGGTAGGAGAAGCCGCCGCGCAGGTCGGGGATGACCAGGTCGGCGCCCTGGAGCCGGGTCGGGCCCGAGACGACCGCGGAGTGCAGGAAGTTGCGCTGGCCGAAGCGGCAGTCGGAGCCGCCCAGGCACTCGCGGTAGAGCTGGATGTGCGCGCCCATCTGGTTGAGCGCGGAGGTGAAGCCGAGGCGGGACTCGTAGACCGTCTCGTGGATGATCGACAGGCCCGTGGCCTGGGTGAGCGCCACCACCAGCGGCTGCTGCCAGTCGGTCTGGAAACCGGGGTGCACGTCCGTTTCCAGGGCGATGGACTTCAGCTGGCCGCCCGGGTGCCAGAAGCGGATGCCCTCGTCGTCGATCTCGAAGGCGCCGCCGACCTTGCGGTAGGTGTTCAGGAACGTCATCATCGAGCGCTGCTGGGCGCCGCGGACGTAGATGTTGCCGTTGGTCGCCAGCGCCGCCGAGGCCCAGGAGGCGGCCTCCAGGCGGTCCGACAGGGCCCGGTGGGTGTAGCCGCCGAGCTTGTCCACACCGGTGATGCGGATGGTGCGGTCGGTGTCCATCGCGATGATCGCGCCCATCTTCTGCAGCACGCAGATGAGGTCCTCGATCTCCGGCTCGACGGCCGCGTTGGACAGCTCCGTGACGCCCTCGGCCAGGACGGCCGTCAGCAGCACCTGCTCGGTCGCGCCCACCGACGGGTACGGCAGCGTGATCTTCGTACCGCGCAGGCCCTTCGGCGCCTCCAGGTACTGCCCGTCCGCCCGCTTCTCGATGGTCGCGCCGAACTGGCGCAGCACGTCGAAGTGGAAGTCGATGGGCCGGCCGCCGATGTCGCAGCCGCCGAGGCCGGGGATGAACGCGTGCCCGAGCCGGTGCAGCAGCGGGCCGCAGAACAGGATCGGGATGCGGCTGGAGCCGGCGTGGGCGTCGATGTCGGCCACGTTGGCGCTCTCGACGCGCGTCGGGTCGAGCACCAGCTCGCCGGGCTCCTCACCCGGACGGACCGTCACCCCGTGCAGCTGGAGCAGCCCGCGCACGACACGCACGTCACGGATGTCCGGAACATTGCGCAGCCGGCTCGGCGCGCTGCCGAGCAGCGCGGCGACCATGGCCTTCGGTACGAGGTTCTTCGCACCGCGGACACGGATCTCGCCCTCCAGCGGGTTTCCGCCGTGGACAAGCAGGACATCGTCGTTGACGGTCATGAATCTCGCGTTCCGATCAGATGGGCAGGGGGGGCCGCCGATCACGGGCGGGCCGTGGGACAGGGTAATCGCCGATCACCCCCCGTCCGTAAGTCCGCGTACCGCCCTGTCGCGTCTTAGGTGTGTCACAACACGAAACGTTTGCAATCGGACACACGCGGTCACCGGGCGTGAGCGTGCGCCGGGCCTGCTTCCACGCACCCTGAGCTGCGTTCACCCGGGCACTCCGATTGGCTCCCCACTCCAGGGGAAGATGCGGGATCATGTCTGGCATGACCGAGGTGTCCTCGCTCACAGGGCGGCTGCTCGTGGCCACCCCCGCCCTGGCGGACCCGAACTTCGACCGCGCGGTGGTGCTGCTCCTCGACCACGACGAGGAGGGCTCCCTCGGCGTCGTCCTCAACCGCCCCACCCCGGTGGGCGTCGGCGACATCCTGGAGGGCTGGGCCGAGCTGACCGGCGAGCCCGGCGTCGTCTTCCAGGGCGGCCCCGTCTCGCTGGACTCCGCGCTCGGCGTGGCGGTCATACCGGGCGGGGCGAACGGAGAGCGCGCCCCGCTGGGCTGGCGGCGGGTGCACGGCGCGATCGGCCTGGTCGACCTGGAGGCGCCGCCCGAGCTGCTCGCCCCGGCCGTCGGCTCGCTGCGGATCTTCGCCGGGTACGCCGGCTGGGGGCCAGGCCAGCTGGAGGAGGAGCTGGCCGAGGGCGCCTGGTACGTGGTGGAGTCCGAGCCCGGCGACGTGTCCTCGCCGGAGCCCGAGCGGCTGTGGCGCGAGGTGCTGCGCCGCCAGCGCAGTGAGCTGGCGATGGTGGCCACGTATCCGGACGACCCTTCGCTCAACTGATACCCGGTCGCTTCAGTACCCTGGGCAATATGAGCACTCTTGAGCCCGAGCGCGGGACTGGTACGGGGACCCTCGTAGAGCCGACGCCGCAGGTGTCCCACGGCGACGGCGACCACGAGCGCTACGCCCACTACGTCCAGAAGGACAAGATCATGGCGAGCGCCCTCGACGGCACCCCCGTCGTGGCGCTGTGCGGCAAGGTCTGGGTGCCGGGCCGCGACCCGAAGAAGTACCCCGTGTGCCCCATGTGCAAGGAGATCTACGAGTCCATGAGCGCCGGCGGCGACAAGGACAAGGGCGGCGACAAGGGCAAGGGCAAGTAAGGCCCCGCCTCCCGCGGTGACCCGCGAGGGCCCCGGCGCGCTTCGGCGTGCGCCGGGGCCCTCTGCCGTACCCGCGGGCGCCCCGGCCGGGAGGCCCGGACCGCCGATTGGTCGAGACCTCTTGTGGGCGGCTGCCGGGCGTCCTAGCCTCCCTGTCGACCGGCTGGTTGTACGGAGCGAAACGGCTGTTGCACAGGGTGCAACGCGGGGCGTGGAGGCCACATGGGTGACATCGGCGGCGAGCGGACGACGGCGGCCGGGGAGGCGGCGCTGATCCCGGCGCCGGACCGGATCGCGGTGCCGGACGGCGCGGCGGCGGGGGCACGCTGCGTGGTCGACGCGGACACCGGGATCGAGGCCGCCGAGGGCACCGGACGGGTGGCCCGCTGGCTGCGCTCGACGGTCGGCGCGGCGACCGGGCTGCCCTTCGAGCCGTACCGCGAGGGTGAAAGCCGTATCCGGGACGGCCGGGTGCGGCTGCGGATCGTGCCCGCGCTCGCGGACGAGCTCGGCGGCCCGGAGTCGTACCGGCTGACCGCCGAGAACAGGGTGGTCACCCTGGACGGGGCAAGCGAGGCCGGGCTGTTCTGGGCCGCGGGCACCTTCCGGCAGCTGCTCGGCCCCGAGGCTTTCCGGCGGGCCCCCGTCAGCGGTCGCGACACCTGGGAGTTCCCCGCGCTCAGCGTGCACGACAGCCCCCGGTTCGGCTGGCGCGGGCTGCTGCTCGACGTGGCCCGGCACTTCATGCCCAAGGACGGGGTGCTGCGCTATCTCGACCTGATGGCCGCGCACAAACTCAATGTGCTGCATCTGCATCTGACGGACGACCAGGGCTGGCGGATCGAGATCAGGCGCTATCCGAAACTGACCGAGACCGGCTCCTGGCGGGCGCGGACGAAATTCGGTCACCGGGCCTCACCGCTGTGGGAGGAGAAGCCGCACGGGGGTATCTACACCCAGGACGACATCCGGGAGATCGTCGCCTACGCGGCCGAGCGGCACATCACCGTCGTGCCGGAAATCGATGTGCCGGGGCATTCGCAGGCGGCCGTCGCCGCGTATCCGGAACTCGGCAACACCGACGTCGTCGACACCTCCGCGCTCTCCGTCTGGGACACCTGGGGGATCAACTCCAACGTCCTGGCCCCCACCGACCACACCCTCCGGTTCTACGAAGGGGTGTTCGAGGAGGTCCTGGAGATGTTCCCCTCGCGGTTCGTCCACATCGGCGGCGACGAATGCCCGAAGGACCAGTGGCAGAAGTCGTCGGCCGCCCAGGAGCGCATCGCCGGACTCGGCCTCGCCGACGAGGACCAGCTCCAGTCGTGGTTCGTACGGCATTTCGACACCTGGCTCGGGGCGCGCGGGCGCCGGCTGATCGGCTGGGACGAGATCCTCCAGGGCGGGCTCGCCCCCGGCGCCGCGGTCTCCTCCTGGCGCGGCTACGAGGGCGGGGTCACCGCCGCGCGCGCCGGACACGACGTCGTCATGTGCCCCGAGCAGTACGTGTACCTGGACCACCGGCAGGCCCCCGGTGACGAGGAACCCGTACCGATCGGCTTCGTGCGCACCCTGGAGGACGTCTACCGGTTCGAACCCGTTCCCGCCGCGCTCACCGAGGCCGAGGCGCGCCATGTCCTCGGCACCCAGGCCAATGTGTGGACCGAGGCCCTGGAGGACGCCCGGCGCGTGGACTACCAGGCGTTTCCCCGGCTCGCCGCGTTCGCGGAGGTCGCCTGGAGCCGGCTGCCCGCGCCCCCGGAGCGGGACTTCGCGGACTTCGAGCGCCGGATGGCCGCGCACTACCGGCGACTTGACGCGCTCGGCGTCGCCTACCGGCCGCCGGCCGGACCCCGGCCGTGGCAGCGGCGGCCCGGGGTGCCGGGCCACCCGATCGACGGACCGCCGCCCAACAGGTGATCCGGAACGGCCTCGTCCCGCCGGGCGCACCCCAACGGGCCTGCCGCGCACAGCGGATAGAACAAAGAGCGGAAAAACCCCGACAGCTTCACCGAAGAGTGGCAATTCGCGCGCACCGGTGAAGTGGTGCGAAACCGGACCATCTCCCTGATGAGGTGGGCGAATGCCTCCTAGCGGACCCCCGCGTTCGAGCCCTGCGAAGATGTGCCAGAGTTGCCACGTCCGCCCTGTCAGCACGTACCGTACGGCGCAACAGGCGGGACCAGGTGGGGCAGCGGGAAGGGGCAGCCGGGTTGACCACGCACGCACCGCAGGCGGGGCAGGCCGTCACGCTGCCCACGACGCTGGACGAGGCGGTGGCGGCACTCGCCGCGATGCCCGCCGCGGTCCCGGTCGCGGGCGGCACCGATCTGATGGCCGCCGTCAACTCCGGGCAGCTACGGCCCGCCGCCCTGGTCGGGCTCGGCCGGATCAGCGAGATCCGCGGCTGGCAGTACCAGGACGGCCACGCGCTGCTCGGCGCCGGACTCACCCTCGCGCGCATGGGCCGCCCCGACTTCGCGGCCCTGATCCCGGCGCTCGCCGCCGCCGCGCGCGCCGCGGGCCCGCCGCACATCCGCAACGCGGGCACCCTGGGCGGCAACATCGCCTCCGCCGCGCCCACCGGGGACGCGCTGCCGGTGCTCGCCGCGCTGGAGGCGACGCTGATCGTCGCCGGGCCGGGCGGGGCGCGCCGGGAGGTCCCGGTCTCGCACCTGCTGGCGGGCGTCGAGATGCTGGGCGCGGGCGAACTCATCGGCTTCGTACGGGTGCCGCTGCTGCACGCCCCGCAGGTCTTCCTGAAGGCGACCGGGCGCACCGGACCCGGCCGCGCGCTGGCCTCCGTGGCCCTCGTGCTCGACCCCGCCCGGCGCGGGGTGCGCTGCGCCGTCGGGGCCATCGCGCCGATGCCGCTGCGGCCGCTGGAGGCCGAGCAGTGGGTCGCGCAGCTCATCGACTGGGACAACGACCGCGCGCTCGTCCCCGAGGCGCTCAGCGCCTTCGGCGAGTACGTCGCCGCGGCCTGCATCCCCGACCCGGCGCCGGAGGCGGACGGCACGGTGCCGTCGCTGCCGCCCGCCGTACTGCACCTGCGGCGCACCGTCGCCGCGCTGGCCCGACGAGCACTGGGGAGGGCGCTGTCGTGACCGACGACCGGCACGGAGAGGGCACGCCCGAGGGCGGCGGCCGCTGGAACCCGCTGCCCCAGGGCGACTACGACGACGGCGCCACCGCCTTCGTCAAGCTCCCGGAGGGCGGCATAGACGCCCTGCTGTCCGGCCACAGCCCGCTGGCCGCGCCGGGCCACGGCTATGTGCCGCCGCGCATCCCGGGGGCCCCGGCCGAGGGCGGCTGGCCCGCGCCGGAGGACGGCGCCGGGCAGTGGCCCGACCCGAACGGCGGCCAGGGCGGCGGCCAGTGGCCCGACCCGGACACCGGGCAGGGGGCGACGCAGGGCGGCGACCGCTTCACGTACGACCCCGCGGCCACGCAGCACTGGCACTTCGAGGAGCCCCCGGCGACCGCCGCGCCCGGCCATGACGTCACCGGCCAGTGGTCGATCCCGGTCGCCGACGGGGAACTGCCGGACGAATCAGGCGAGTTCACCACGTCGTCCCTGGTGGAGCAGTGGGGCGGCACCCCGCCGGCCACCCTCCCGGGCGGCGCGCCCGCCCCCTGGGCCACCAACGCGGGCCGGCCGTGGGGCGACCAGGAGGCCGCGCAGGGGCCGGACACACACGGGTCCGGCGAGGCGTACGGGCACGAGACGTACGGCTCCGAGGGCGAGGCGTTCGCCCCCGAGGCGTACGACCCGGGGGCCGGCGGACACACGGAGGGCGCCGACTTCCGCGCCGGGCGCGCGCAGAGCACGGCGCAGGGGGTCGGCAGCGCCCGGGCACGCCGCCAGGCCCGCGCCCAGGCCGCGTACGAGCAGTCCGGGGCCGCACAGGGCGGTTACGAGCACGCGGGGCCCGAGCAGGGCGACTACGGGCACGCGGGGCCCGAGCAGGGCGCACAGGGCGGTTACGAGCACGCCGGGCCCGAGCAGGACGCGCGGGGCCGGGCGGGCCACGGACAGGCCGACCGGGAGCAGCCAGGCGCCGGGTACGGGCCGGACGCGCATGGCCAGTCCGCTCACGCGCCGGGCGCGCACGAGCAGACCGGGCACGCGCCGGAGCGCGACGGCTCCGCGCCGGGCGCGTACGGCCAGGACACGCTGGGGCACGACGCGTACGAGCAGGGCGGTGCCGGGGAGCCCGTGGCACCGGGCGCGCACGATGCCTCCGGGCACGCGCCGGACGCGGAGGCGCTGGGCGGGTACGCGCAGGGCGGCTCCGGACAGACCGGGGCGGCGCCGGGCGCGTACGACCACGCCGGGCACGCGCCGAGCGCGGACGCGCCGGGCGGGTACGACCAGGGCGGGTACGAGCAGCCCGGGCAGGCGGACGGCGCGGCCGTACCGGGTCCGGACGGGACCGGGGCGCAGGAGCACGCCGCGCAGGAGTACGCCGCGCACGGCCAGGACGGACGGAACGGACCGGACGGGCAGGACGAGCGCAGGGAGCTGGGCGCGCACGGGCCGGGCACGCCCGAGCACGATGCGCACGGACAGCCGGGTGACGAGCAGTCGCTCCACGAGCAGCCGGGCCATGAGCAGTCGCTCCACGGACAGCCGGGTCACGAGCAGGACGGCCGTGAACAGGTCGGCCACCCCGATGCGCGAGGCGGATCGGAGCCCGGCCCGGAGACGGACCCGGAGGCGGGCCGCACGCAGCCCGGCGATCACCCCGCCGCCGCGCACATCCCCTCGCCCTCCACCGAGCCGTCGTACCCCGCCCCGGACGCGCACCCGGCGCACCCCGGGGGCGAGGCCGCGGCGGAGCACCGTACGCCGCCCGCGGACCCCCCCGTCGGCCCCGACGAACACGTGGGTCCCGACGAACACGTGGGTCCCGACGAACACGTGGACCAGGACGCCGCGCCCGAGGCCGCCGCGCCGCCGGAGACGGGGTCCGACCCGGCCGCCACGCCGGCGCACGGCACCCCGTCGCCCGCCGGCGACCCGGCCGTGCCCGTCGTACCCGAACAGCGGTCCGGCGCGGCGGTGCCCGTCGTGCCCGAGCAGCGGTCCGACACGCCCGTGCCCGCGCCCGCCGTACCCGCGGAGCCCGCTCCGGTGCCCGACGGCGACACGCCGACCCCCGCGCAGCAGGCGTCCGAACACGCCGACGCCGGGCCCGAACCGGCCGAGGCACCCGAAGCCGACGGGACACCGCAGGAGCCGGAGGCCGCCCCCCTCCAGCCTCACGACGACCACCCGCTCGCCTCCTTCGTCCTGCGGGTCAACGGCGCCGACCGGCCCGTCACCGACGCCTGGATCGGGGAGTCGCTGCTCTACGTGCTGCGCGAGCGGCTCGGCCTCGCCGGGGCCAAGGACGGCTGCTCGCAGGGCGAGTGCGGGGCCTGCAACGTGCAGGTCGACGGGCGGCTCGTGGCCTCCTGCCTGGTGCCCGCGGTCACCGCCGCCGGCACCGAGGTGCGCACCGTGGAGGGGCTGGCCCAGGACGGGCACCCCTCGGACGTGCAGCGGGCGCTGGCCCGGTGCGGCGCGGTGCAGTGCGGCTTCTGCGTGCCCGGCATGGCGATGACCGTGCACGACCTGCTGGAGGGCAACCCCGCGCCGACCGAGCTGGAGACCCGGCAGGCCCTGTGCGGCAACCTGTGCCGCTGCTCCGGCTACCGGGGCGTCGTCCAGGCCGTCCAGGAGGTCGCCGCCGAACGCGAGGCCGCGCACGCCCCCGAGCCGGAGGCGGACGCGGACGCCGAGGACGCGCGCGTGCCGCACCAGGCGGCCCCCGGCTCCGGCGGCGCCCACCCGTCGGTGTTCGAGGCCCCGGGCGTCTTCGACACGCCGCCACCCACCCCGGACGGCTACGGCGACACGCCCGGCCCGTACGACCAGCACTACGGCCAGGACGGAGGCCAGGCGTGAGCGACGAAGCCGCCACCGCCACCGCGGAACCCGCCCCCGAGCCCGAGCAGGTACTGCACGGCCTCGGCGTCTCGCTGCCGCACACGGACGCCCGCGCCAAGACCGAGGGCACCTTCCCGTACGCCGCCGACCTGTGGGCCGAGGGACTGCTCTGGGCGGCCGTCCTGCGCTCCCCGCACGCGCACGCCCGGATCGTGTCCGTCGATACCGCGCACGCCCGCGAGATGCCCGGCGTGCGCGCCGTCATCACCCACGAGGACGTGCCGGGCACCGCCCGCCACGGCCGGGGCACCCCCGACCGGCCGGTGTTCGCCGCCGAGGTCGTACGGCACCACGGCGAGGCCATCGCCGCCGTCGCCGCCGACCACCCGGACACCGCGCGGATGGCCGCGGCCGCGATCATCGTCGAGTACGAGATCCTCGACCCGGTGACCGATCCCGAGCAGGCGTTCGAGGCCGAACCCCTGCACCCCGACGGCAACTTGATCCGGCACATCCCGCTGCGCCACGGCGACGCGGACGCGGCCGGCGAGGTCGTGGTCGAGGGCCTGTACCGGATCGGCCGCCAGGACCCGGCCCCGATCGGCGCCGAGGCCGGACTCGCGGTGCCGCGCCCCGACGGCGGGGTGGAGCTGTACCTGGCCTCCACCGACCCGCACCACGACCGCGACACCGCCGCGGCCTGCTTCGGGCTGTCCCCGGATCGGGTGAAGATCGTGGTCACCGGGGTGCCGGGGGCCACCGCCGACCGCGAGGACGGCAGCTTCCAGCTCCCGCTCGGCCTGCTGGCGCTGCGCACCGGCCTCCCGGTGAAGCTCACCGCGAGCCGCGAGGAGTCCTTCCTCGGCCACGCCCACCGCCACCCCACCCTGCTGCGCTACCGCCACCACGCCGACGCCGAGGGGAACCTGGTGAAGGTGGAGGCGCAAATCCTGCTGGACGCGGGCGCGTACGCCGACACCTCCGCGGACGCGCTGGCCGCCGCCGTCTCCTTCGCGTGCGGGCCGTACGTCGTGCCGAACGCGTTCATCGAGGGCTGGGCCGTACGCACCAACAACCCGCCCTCCGGCCATGTGCGCGGCGAGGGCGCGATGCAGGTGTGCGCCGCGTACGAGGCCCAGATGGACAAGCTGGCCCGGAAGCTGGACGTGGACCCGGCCGAACTGCGGCTGCGCAACGCCCTCGCGACCGGCGATGTGCTGCCCATCGGCCAGACCGTGACCTGCCCGGCGCCGGTCGCCGAACTCCTCCAGGCCGTACGGGACTTCCCGCTCCCGGAGCTGCCCAAGGACACCCCCGAGGAGGACTGGCTGCTGCCCGGCGGACCCGAGGGCGCGGGGGAGCCGGGCGCGGTGCGCCGGGGCGTCGGCTACGGCCTCGGCATGGTGCACATGCTCGGCGCGGAGGGCGCCGACGAGGTGTCCACGGCGACGGTCAAGGTCCACGACGGCATCGCGACCGTGCTGTGCGCGGCCGTGGAGGCCGGCCAGGGATTCACCACGCTGGCCCGGCAGATCGTCCAGGAGACCCTGGGCATCGAGGAGGTCCGGGTCGCCCCGGTCGACACCGACCAGCCGCCGTCCGGACCGGGCAGCCGGGGCCGGCACACCTGGGTGTCGGGCGGCGCGGTGGAGCGGGCGGCGAAGATGGTCCGCACCCAGCTGCTCCAGCCGCTCGCCCACACGTTCGGCATGTCGACCGAGCTGCTCCAGATCGAGGACGGCAAGATCACGTCGTACGACGGGGTGCTGTCGACCACCGTCACCGAGGCGCTGGACGGCAAGGAGCTGTGGGCCACCGCGCAGTGCCGCCCGCACCCCACCGAGCCGCTGGACGCGGCCGGGCAGGGCGACGCGTTCGTGGGCCTCGCGTTCTGCGCGATCCGCGCGGTGGTGGACGTGGACATCGAGCTGGGCTCGGTGCGGGTGGTGGAGCTGGCCGTCGCCCAGGATGTGGGCCGGGTGCTCAACCCCGCCCAGCTGGCGGCCCGGATCGAGGCGGGCGTCACCCAGGGCGTGGGCATCGCGCTCACCGAGAACCTGCGCACCCCGCGCGGCCTGATCCGGCACCCCGACCTGACCGGGTACGCCCTGCCGACCGCCCTGGACGCGCCGGACATCCGGATCGTCAAGCTGGTGGAGGAGCGGGACGTGGTGGCGCCGTTCGGCGCCAAGTCGGTCAGCGCGGTGCCGGTGGTGACGTCCCCGGCGGCCATCGCCTCCGCGGTCCGCGCGGCCACCGGGCGCCCGGTCAACCGGCTTCCGATCCGCCCCCAGGCGGCCGTGGTCACCGACCGCTGACCGCTGACCGCCGCCGCGCAACGCCTCGCGGCCGCCCGGCGTCTCTCCGCTTCGGGGGCGTTGTCAGTGGGGCCGCGTAGTGTGCTCGGCGGTGGGGGAGCTGCCTGGCGCGGGCGCCCGTACTTTGTCACGCACGGGCGAGGCCGCGGGGGAGCGATGGGTACGACGACGGATGCCGGGACGGCGGCGATCACGCTGACCGGGGCCGAGCTGGACCGCCATGTCACGCATGCCGCGACGCGCGGCCTGCTCGCGGGCCCCGGGCTGCCCGCCGTCACCGATGTGCTGACCTTCTCGCCGCTGCGCGCGCACGGCCTGCGCACCCTCGCGGACGCGGCGGACGGCCCCTTCCACCTGGCCGAGGAGCTGCGGGACCGCCTGGTGATAGGCGAGCTGCTCAACCCGGCCGGCATGGAGCGGGAGTCGATCCTGCTCGACGGCGACACGGGCGAGATCAGCACGGCGTACCTCCGCGACCCCTCCGGGTGGCGGCCCTTCGCCCCGTCGCTGGCCACGCTGCTGCGCTTCGCCGCGGTCACCGAGGAACTGGCGGGCCTGCGCGGCCGGTTCGCCTCGCTGGCCGGGCAGTACGGACCGGGGACGGCCGCCGAGGCGTCCCGCCGGCTGCTGGCCCTCTTCGCGGAGGGCACGGACGGCCGGGTGCCGCCGTACTGGAAGGCGGCGGCCCTGATCCGCCCGCTCGCGCTCGCCGCGGGCCCCGGTGCGGCGTCCGGTCTCACCCTGGACATCCCCGCCCGCGTCCTCGACCAGGAGTTCGGGCACGGCCGGGTGGCCCGCTTCGAGGACGTCGACTTCCCGGCCACGCTCACGCACGAACCGACCCGCCGCTTCCTGCGCGAGAGCGGGCTGCCCGAGGAGGCGGTCCTCTTCTTCACCGACCCGGACGCCCCGCTGCCGACGCTGCGCGAGTACGTCACCGAGGAGTGCCCCGACTACCCCCTCGCCGAACTCCCGGCCCACTGCGACCACTTGATCCGCCTCGGCCGCCTGGTCGAGGACCACAGCCTGGTGGTCGACGGCCGCACCGGCGCGGTGCTGACCTTCTGTGCCCCCGAGGCCGCGCTCTGCCCCCTCAACACCGACGTCTCCACCCTCGCGTTCACCCTCTGGCTCCTCCACCACGAACGCACCATCGACCAGCACCTGTCCCACGAGCTGACGACGACCTCCTACGACCACCTGGCCGCCGCCATGCTCCACACCCTGACCACCCTCGACCCGACCGCCACCCTCCCGGGCACGACCTGGCACTACTGGACGGAATCCTTCCGGGACGAGACGGGCGGGGTGCTCTGAGAACACCCCGCCCGTCGAAAGAGGCCGTGGCGGGAATTGAACCCGCGTACCTCGCTTTGCAGGCGAGTCCCTGAGCCACTCGGGCACACGGCCGTGTCGGTGGAACGACCGTATGGCGGGGTCGAGGCGGTGCTCAAGGGGGCCGGGCCGGCCGCAATGTGACTGCCATACGGCGTTCACGGGAGGCGGTCCTAGGCCCAAGGTCGCAGGGGAGAGGGGGACTTTCGACAGGAGTCATCCGGGGTTGTGGGCCTTACTCTGGCGGGCATGAGTGTGCTGGGGTCCCGGGTCGACGACGTCGTGGTGGAAGAAGGCTTCGAGCAGGGCGGCGGGGTGCTCGGCCGGGCCCACCGGGCGCTGAGCGTCGGCATCGTGTCCGTCGTCTTCCTGATCGCCTTCGAGGCGACCGCCGTCGGCACCGCGATGCCCGTCGCCGCGCGCGAGCTGGACGGCGTCGCGAGGTACGCCTTCGCGTTCTCCGGCTTCTTCACCACCAGCCTCTTCGGCATGGTCCTGGCCGGACAGTGGGCCGACCGCCGCGGCCCCCTCGCCGCGCTGACCACCGGCATCGGCTCCTTCGCCGCCGGCCTGGTGATAGCCGGCACCGCCCGGACGATGTGGGTGTTCATCCTCGGGCGCGCCGTACAGGGACTCGGCGGCGGCCTCGTCATCGTCGCGCTGTACGTGGTCGTCGGCCGCGCCTACCCCGAGCGGCTGCGCCCCGCGATCATGGCGGCGTTCGCGGCCGGCTGGGTCGTCCCGTCCATCGTCGGCCCCCTCGCCTCCGGCGCCGTCACCGAACAGCTCGGCTGGCGCTGGGTCTTCCTCGGCATCCCGGTCCTCGTCGTGCCCCCGCTGGCCCTCGCGCTGCCCCAGATACGCCGCCGGGCGTCGGGACCGGTCGACGCGGACGCCGCCGCGGCCCCCCTCGACCGCCGGCGCATCCGGCTCGCCCTCGGTATCGCCCTCGGCGCCGGGCTCGTCCAGTACGCCGCCCAGGATCTGCGCCCGTTCTCCCTGCTCCCCGGCGCGGCCGGTGCCGCCCTGCTGGTCCCCGCCGTCCTCGGCCTGCTGCCGCGCGGCACCTACCGCGCCGCCCGCGGCCTGCCCTCCGTCGTCCTGCTGCGCGGGGTGTGCGCCGGATCGTTCATCGCCGCCGAGTCCTTCGTGCCGCTGATGCTGGTCACCCAGCGCGGCCTGTCGCCGACGCTCGCCGGACTCTCCCTGGCCGCGGGCGGCGGCACCTGGGCGCTGGGCTCCTGGCTCCAGTCCCGGCCGCGTCTCGCGCCGTACCGGGAGCGGCTGATGACGGCAGGGATGGTGCTGGTCACCGCCGCGCTGGCGACCGCGCCCAGCGTGCTGCTGCCCGCCGTGCCGGCCTGGATCGTCGCCGTCGTCTGGGCCTTCGGCTGCCTCGGCATGGGCCTGGTGATCTCCTCCACCAGCGTCCTGCTGCTGCGCCTGTCCGCCCCGGAGGAGGCCGGCGCCAACTCGGCCGCCCTCCAGATCTCCGACGCCCTCTCCAACGCCCTCCTCCTCGCCGCCGCGGGCGCCGCCTTCGCGGCCCTCGGCGGCGGCACCGCCGCCCACCCCGCCGCCTTCGCCGTCGTCTTCCTCGCCATGGCGGTGGTCGCCCTGGCGGGCGTCTGGGTGACGACCCGCTGCGGAAACGGCACCCGGCCGGCGGCGGGGAGGGCGACGACGACAGCCTCGTGAACCCGCGGCCGGCTCACGACCGGACGCCCGCGTCGGCCCGCCGCCCCCGCGCACGCCGACGACCTGCGCGAACAGGCCGCCGCCCGGCCGGGCGCCCGCGCGGCGGGGCTGTGACGTGGGTCCCACCCGGTGGTGACCCCGGGTCGTTCGGGGTGGGAGGGCAGGGTGGCGCCGGTAGGGTGGCCCGGTTGTCATACGTAGCCGACTGAACCTGACCACGGAGACCGTGACTACCACCGCCGCTTCCTCGCACCATCTTTCCCCCGCGTTCCCCGGCCGCGCGCCGTGGGGTACCGCCAGCAAACTGCGTGCCTGGCAGCAGGGGGCGATGGAGAAGTACCTCCAGGAGCAGCCGCGTGACTTCCTCGCCGTCGCCACGCCCGGCGCCGGCAAGACCACCTTCGCGCTGACGCTCGCCTCCTGGCTGCTGCACCACCACGTGGTGCAGCAGGTGACCGTGGTCGCGCCCACCGAGCACCTGAAGAAGCAGTGGGCCGAGGCGGCGGCACGGGTCGGCATCAAGCTCGATCCCGAGTACAGCGCCGGGCCGCTCGGCCGGGAGTACGACGGCGTCGCCGTCACGTACGCGGGCGTCGGCGTCCGGCCCATGCTGCACCGCAACCGCGCCGAGCAGCGCAAGACCCTGGTGATCCTGGACGAGATCCACCACGCCGGCGACTCCAAGTCCTGGGGCGAGGCGTGCCTGGAGGCGTTCGAACCCGCGACCCGGCGGCTCGCGCTGACCGGTACGCCGTTCCGCTCCGACACCAACCCCATCCCCTTCGTCACGTACGAGGAGGACAACGCCGGCATCCGCCGCTCGGCCGCCGACTACACCTACGGGTACGGCTCCGCGCTCTCCGACGGCGTCGTGCGCCCGGTCATCTTCCTCTCCTACAGCGGGCAGATGCGCTGGCGCACCAAGGCCGGCGACGAGATCGCCGCCCGGCTCGGCGAGCCGATGACCAAGGACGCGGTCAGCCAGGCATGGCGCACCGCGCTGGACCCGCGCGGCGAGTGGATGCCCAGCGTGCTGCGCGCCGCCGACCAGCGGCTCACCGAGGTCAGGAAGGCCATCCCGGACGCCGGCGCCCTCGTCATCGCCTCCGACCAGGACTCCGCCCGCGCCTACGCCAAGCTGATCCGCGAGATCACCGGTACGAAGGCCACGGTCGTCCTGTCCGACGACACCGGCGCCTCCCAGCGCATCGACGACTTCAGCGCGAGCGAGGACCGCTGGATGGTCGCGGTCCGCATGGTGTCCGAGGGCGTCGACGTGCCCCGCCTCGCGGTCGGCGTGTACGCCACCACCATCTCCACCCCGCTGTTCTTCGCCCAGGCCGTCGGCCGTTTCGTGCGGTCCCGGCGGCGCGGCGAGACCGCCTCCGTCTTCCTGCCGACGGTGCCCGACCTGATGACCTTCGCCAACGAGATGGAGAAGGAACGGGACCACGCCCTCGACAAGCCCAAGAAGGAGGGCGAGGAGGACCCGTACGCCGAATCCGAGAAGGAGATGGAGGAGGCGAACAAGGAGCAGGACGAGGACACCGGCGAGCAGGAGCAGTTCTCCTTCGAGGCGCTGGAGTCCGAGGCCGTCTTCGACCGGGTCCTCTTCGACGGCGCCGAGTTCGGCATGCAGGCCCACCCGGGCAGCGAGGAGGAGCAGGACTACCTCGGCATCCCCGGACTGCTGGAGCCCGACCAGGTGCAGATGCTGCTCCAGAAGCGGCAGGCCCGGCAGATCGCGCACAGCAAGAAGAAGCCGGACACCGAGGCCGACCTGCTCGAACTGCCCGCCGAGCGGCGCCCCGTCGTCTCCCACAAGGAGATGATGGAGCTGCGCAAGCGGCTCAACACGCTGGTGAGCGCCTACGTCCACCAGAGCGGCAAGCCGCACGGGGTGATCCACACCGAGCTGCGCCGGGTGTGCGGCGGCCCGCCGAGCGCGGAGGCGACGGCGGGACAGCTGAAGCAGCGGATCACCAAGGTGCAGGAGTGGGCGACGCGGATGCGCTGACGCGCGGCTGACGGGCGGGGTTACGCTGCCGTACGTATCCGGACGTATACCGTCAGTTCGTCTTCGTCCTTGCCCGGATTCTGGACCAAGACTTCCGCTCAGCGAACCCGCTTCGCTACTGTCCCGCTACGCAACGCCCCGTGGCAGCGCCGCCGCGGAGCGCAGCCGTGAAAGCGACAGGGTCCGGAGCCGCCGGGCCGTCCTGCCGATCGGCGGCCTCTGGAGCGCGTCGCCGACGGGACTCGGTGACGCATTTCCCGCTTCGAGGTTCGCCGGCCTCACCGCCGAAGGAGTGGGGGTCGTGACCGCGGAGACCTCTCAGACGCTCGACCGGGGACTGCGTGTCCTCAAGCTGCTCGCCGACACCGACCACGGTCTCACCGTCACCGAGCTGTCCAACAAACTGGGCGTGAACCGGACCGTGGTGTACCGGCTGCTCGCCACGCTGGAGCAGCACGCTCTGGTACGACGTGATCTGGGCGGCCGGGCCCGGGTCGGGCTCGGGGTGCTGCGGCTCGGGCGCCAGGTGCACCCGCTGGTCCGGGAGGCCGCGCTGCCCGCGCTGCGGTCGCTGGCGGAGGAGATAGGCGCGACGGCGCATCTCACCCTGGTCGACGGCACGGAGGCGCTGGCGGTCGCGGTGGTCGAGCCGACGTGGACCGACTACCACGTGGCGTACCGCGCGGGCTTCCGCCATCCCCTGGACCGGGGCGCCGCGGGCCGCGCGATCCTGGCCGCCCGCCGGGCCCCCGCCGCGGAGCCGGCCTACACCCTGACCCAGGGCGAACTGGAGACCGGCGCGTGCGGAGCGGCCGCGCCGCTGGTGGGGGTGACCGGGGTGGAGGGCAGCGTGGGCGTCGTCATGCTGGCGGACTCCGTCCCGGAGCGCGTCGGCCCGAGGGTGGTGGAGGCGGCCCGGGAGGTGGCGGAGGCGTTGCGCTGAGGCGGGTGCGGCGCCCCTGGAGCGGCGCGGGCAACCGCGTGCGGGGCGCGGGAACCGCGCGAGGCGCCCTCGCCCGGCCGGAGCCGGAAGCGGCGCTGGATCACCGCACGACCGCCGGACGGCGCCGTCACGTAAATTGAACCCGTGCTCTCACGTCTCACGCGCCGCCAGGCCCTCGCCCTGTGCGCACTCCCCGTCGTCGCGCTCCTCGCCACCGCGGCGTTCGCGCCGCTGCCCTTCTCCGTGGCGCAGCCCGGGATGACGGCGAACGTGCTGGGTTCGAACCGGGGCGCGCAGGTCATCTCGGTCAAGGGCGCCGACACCCGCAGGACGAGCGGCCAGCTGAGGATGGTCACCATCGAGGCGACCGGCCCCGACGCCCGGCTCACCTTCGCGGACCTCGCCGGCGACTGGTTCCGCACCGACCGGGCCGTGATGCCCCGCGACGCGGTGTACCCGAGCGGCAACACGCTCAAGGAGATCGAGCGGCACAACACGGCGCAGATGCGGCAGTCGCAGGACGCGGCGACCAGCGCGGCGCTGAAGTACCTCGACCTGAGCCCCGGCAAGGTCCAGGTCACGCTGAAGCTGGCGGACGTGGGCGGCCCGAGCGCGGGCCTGCTGTTCACCCTGGGGATCATCGACAAACTGCACGGTGACGGCCACGGGGGCGACCTCACCGGCGGCCGTACCGTCGCCGGTACGGGCACGATCGACGCGGCGGGCCATGTCGGTGCGGTCGGCGGCGTGGGCCTCAAGACGCAGGCCGCCCGCCGGGACGGCGCCACCGTCTTCCTGGTGCCGAGGGCCGAGTGCGCCGACGCCCGCGGGGATCTCCCCAAGGGCCTGCGCCTGGTCCCGGTGACCACCCTGAAGAACGCGGTCGACTCCCTGCGCGCCCTGGAGACGGGGAAGGGCCCGGTACCGAGCTGCTAGCGCGCGAGCGCCATGTTCGGGCGGGGTGCGGAGACGAGCCGCAGTCCCAGGCCGACCAGGGTCCAGCCGACGCGGGTGCGCAGTTCCGCCGCCGGCTTCACGGCCGCGGCGAGGTGGTCGGCGGCGGCCCCCGCGTGGAGGTCCGCACGGTGCTGCTGGGCGAGCTGGGCGTTGAAATCCATGACGTGGCCTCTCGTTCCGGTTCGGTGCACTGTGGGTCGGGGTGTCGCAAGCCGCTCGACGCCGCGCCGAGTCACGGGCGGTCGATCGGGAACAGGTGCGAATGGATGCGTACGTTCCGGACCTCGGGGGTGTCCCCTTCGGGCGCCCGGTCGCGGTAGCCGTCGATCAACGCGTGCATCTTCTCGATGAGTTCGAGCGCGAGCTCGGGCGTGAGCCGCATCGTCATGTCGCTCATGTCGGTGGCCCGGGACCAGGCCGGCGACAGCTGGTCCCGGGTGGCGATCCAGCCGGCCAGCTCGCGGGCGTGCCGGGCCGCGTTCTCCTGGAGGAAGACCTCCGTCAGGCCCCGCACCTCGGGGTCCGCGTCCTCGAAGTCCGCGCTGTCGGGGCGTCCTCGACGAAGCCGTGCTCGGCGAGCTGGCGCAGGTGGTAGCTGGTCGCGCCGCTCGACTCGCCGAGCCGCTCGGCCAGCCCGGACGCGGTGGCGGGTCCGTGGACCCGCAGGGCGTCCAGCAATCGCATCCGCAAGGGGTGGGCGAGCCCGCGCAGTGAGCGGGCGTCCAGCCGGCGCGGGTTCGTCACTCCTCCGCCGCCTGCTCCACCAGCGGAATCACCCGCAGCGGCACCGGGTTCTCCATCACGATCGCGGTGGACGCCCGCACGATGCCCTCGAAGCCGACGACCCGGTCGATCACCCGCTGAAGATCGGCGTTCGAACGGGCCACCAGACGGCACAGCATGTCCCCGCTGCCGGTGGTGGTCAGCAGCTCCAGCACCTCCGGCACCGTCGTCAGGTACGCCCGTACGTCGGCCCCTTGGCCCTGCCGGATCTGGAGGGTGGCGAACGCGGTGACCGGATAGCCGAGGGCCGCGGGGTCCACCTGGGGGCCGAAGCCGCGGATCACGCCGTTCGACTGGAGCCGGTCGAGCCGGGCCTGCACGGTGCCCCGGGCGACCCCGAGCCGCCGGGACATCTCCAGTACGCCGATGCGCGGCTCCCGTGCCAGCAGCACGATGATCCGCCCGTCCAGATGATCGATCGCCACAGCCCCTCCTGGGGTGGTCATCATGTACAGAAAGCCTGCCTACTGGGCCGTTCCACTTAACAAAATGCCCAGTGAATACCGGAACTATTGCGCACCTTGCAGAGTCCGGTCACCCTTCCGCTATGACGCAGACCACACAGCACACTCCCGACGCGACCGCCCGGCAGGCCGACCCCTTCCCGGTCAAGGGAATGGACGCGGTCGTCTTCGCCGTGGGCAACGCCAAGCAGGCGGCGCACTACTACTCCTCCGCCTTCGGCATGAAGCTGGTCGCCTACTCCGGACCGGAGAACGGCAGCCGCGAGACCGCCAGTTACGTCTTGGAGAACGGCTCGGCCCGGTTCGTCTTCACCTCGGTGATCAAGCAGTCCAGCGACTGGGGCCGCCTCATCGAGCAGCATGTCGCCGAGCACGGCGACGGCGTCATCGACCTGGCCATCGAGGTCCCGGACGCCCGCGCCGCGTACGAGTACGCCGTCGCGCAGGGCGCCCGCTCGATCGACGAGCCGTACGAGGTCAAGGACGAGCACGGCACCGTCGTCCTCGCGGCCATCGCCACCTACGGCGAGACCCGCCACACCCTGGTCGAGCGCACCGGCTACGAGGGCCCCTACCTCCCCGGCTTCGTGGCCGCCCAGCCGATCGTCGCGCAGCCCGAGCACCGCACCTTCCAGGCGATCGACCACTGTGTGGGCAACGTCGAACTCGGCAAGATGGACGAGTGGGTCGGGTTCTACAACAACGTCATGGGCTTCACGAACATGAAGGAGTTCGTGGGCGACGACATCGCGACCGAGTACAGCGCGCTGATGTCGAAGGTCGTCGCGGACGGCACCCTGAAGGTGAAGTTCCCGCTCAACGAGCCGGCGATCGCCAAGAAGAAGTCCCAGATCGACGAGTACCTGGAGTTCTACGGCGGCCCCGGCGTCCAGCACATCGCGCTGAACTCCAACGACATCGTGCAGACCGTCCGTGACATGCGCGCGGCCGGCGTCGAGTTCCTCAACACCCCGGACTCGTACTACGAGACCCTCGGCGAGTGGGCCGGCGAGACTCGGGTGCCGGTGGAGACCCTGCGCGAGCTGAAGATCCTCGTCGACCGCGACGAGGACGGCTACCTGCTCCAGATCTTCACCAAGCCGGTCCAGGACCGTCCGACGGTGTTCTTCGAGATCATCGAGCGGCACGGCTCGATGGGCTTCGGCAAGGGCAACTTCAAGGCCCTGTTCGAGGCGATCGAGCGCGAGCAGGAGAAGCGCGGCAACCTCTAGGGCCACGCGCCGCAACCTCTAGGACAAGCGCCGCGACCTCCAGGGACACGCGCCGCGACCCCTGGACAGAGTGACCGCCACCCCCCACCACGGGGACCGCCCGGTGCCGCACCCACCGGCCGGTCCCCGTCCCACGTTCACCCGGACGGATCAGCCGGGCACCGGCACATCCGGCGGGTCACCCAGGGCCGCGAGCGCCGACCTCGCCTCGCGGGCCCACAGCGGGGAGAACGCCGGGCTGATCTGGAGCGCCTCGCGCAGGCTGCGCCGGGCGGGACCGTCCAGCTCCAGGGCGGACTCGATCGCGCCCCGGTGATAGGCGTACAGCGCGCTGCGCAGCCCGCCGCCCTTCGTGCCGTCCGTCGCCGTCGTGGCGTACTCCAGGGCCTCCTCGTCCTCGCCGGCCCGGTGCAGCGCCCAGCCGAGCGCGTCGGCCACCTCGGTGCCGGGCTGCCGGTCGTACTCGGTGCGCAGCCGCTCCACGGCCTGCTGCGCGTCCCCGTGGTCGGCCTCGTACCGCCCGAGCACCAGCTCGTCGTCCACCCCGTTCGACGTCTCCCGCCGCGCCAGCTCCCGCACCTGGCCGTAGCTCTCCCGGGCCTGCGTGGTCATGCCCAGCGACTCGTACAGCTCGCCCAGGTCGAGCGCGTCGCGCGGGTCCGGGCGGCGGGCCAGCGCGTCGCGGTAGGCGGTCACCGCCTCCTTCGTGCGGCCCAGCGCCGCCAGCACCCGGGCCCGCCCGGCCGGCGCGGCCGGCTGGGCGGCGTCCTGGCGCAGCGCCGCGTCGTAGTGCCGCAGCGCGTCCTGGAGGTCCCCGCGCTCGAAGGCCAGCTGGCCCAACTGGGTGAGGTAGGCGGCCTGTTCGGCGGGGGTGCGGGCGGCGGCGGCCGCGTCGGTCAGCTGGGCCACCGCGTCCTCGCGCCAGCCCCGGTTCCGGTAGACCGCGGCGGCCCGCGCCATCACCGCGGGGCGCTCGGCCGCGCCCGGCTTGAGCGCCATCAGCTTGTCGAAGGAGTCGCCGACCGCGTCGTAGTCGCCGAGCCCGGTGTCCGCGTCGATGAGCTGGGAGTACGACGACCACCGCGCCGGCGCCAGCTCCTGCGCCTGCTCGGCGTAACGTTTCGCCTCGGTGTAGTCACGGCGTGCCAGGGACAGCGCGGTCAGGCCGTCCAGCGCCTGGACGTTCTGCTCCTCGTCCACCGCCTGGAGCGAGGTCTCCAGCGCCTTCTCGGCCCGCGGGAAGTCCGCCGACCCGGCCGTGGCGCGCCCCCGTTCGACGTACGCCGTCCCCAGTACCGCCCATGCCTTCGCGTCCTGCGGCTGGGCCCGCACCCGCTGCTCCTGCTGTCCGATCAGCGCCGTCAGGGCCGGCAGCGTGGCCGGCATCCCGGTGGTCACCGCGGTCAGCGCCAGCGCCGCCTGCGCCGGGGCGCGCAATTGCGCCCGGTGGGCCCGGGGGCCCGGGGCGGGCGGACTCGTGGTCCCGGGCCCGATCCCCGGCCACATGGCCAGGACCGCTCCCGCGACCACACCGCCGCTCAGCGCGGTGACCAGTACCCGCCGCAGCAACCGCCGGGAACGGCGGGGTGCGGGCGGCCCGCTCGGCAGGGACGTTCCCGGCTCGCTCACTCGGTTGTCCATGGCGCTCACTGTGCGTCAATATGACAAGAAGATCGCGTCGGGCGTGGCGAGAGGCTGACGGGGTTCACACCGATGGCCGTGAGTGCGAACCTGTGATCATGAGCCGCATCGAAGCACGTCGCGATGAAGCCATCGAAGCCATCGCAGCAACCGGCAGCCTCACCGACCGGCTCCTGGCCGGTCTGCCCCCCGAGGCCGTGCTGACCGACCCCGACGTCACGGCCGCCTACGCCCACGACATGGCCAGCTTCTGCCCCGCCGGAGCCCCCGCCGTCGTGGTCCTGCCGCGCACCGTGGAGCAGGTGCAGCACGTCATGCGCACCGCCACCGCACTGCGCGTCCCCGTCGTCCCCCAGGGCGCCCGCAGCGGACTGTCCGGCGCGGCCAACGCCTCGGACGGCTGCGTCGTACTGTCCCTCACCAAGATGGACCGCATCCTGGAGATCAGCCCCGTCGACCGGGTCGCCGTGGTCGAACCGGGCGTGATCAACGCGGACCTCTCCCGCGCCGTCGAGGCGCACGGCCTGTACTACCCGCCGGACCCCTCCAGCTGGGAGATGTGCACCATCGGCGGCAACATCGGCACCGGCTCCGGCGGCCTGTGCTGCGTGAAGTACGGCGTGACCGCCGAGTACGTCCTCGGCCTGGACGTCGTCCTCGCCGACGGCCGGCTGATGTCCACCGGACGGCGCACCGCCAAGGGCGTCGCGGGCTACGACCTCACCCGGCTGTTCGTCGGCTCCGAGGGCTCCCTCGGCATCGTCGTGCGCGCGGTCCTCGGCCTCCGGCCCAAGCCGCCCCAGCAGCTGGTGCTGGCCGCCGAGTTCCCGTCCGCCGCGAGCGCCTGCGACGCCGTCTGCCGGATCATGGCCGGCGGCCACCTCCCCTCGCTCCTCGAACTGATGGACCGTACGACCGTCAAGGCGGTCAACGACCTGGCCCACATGGGCCTGCCGGAGACCACCGAGGCGCTGCTGCTCGCCGCCTTCGACACCCCGGACCCGGCCGCCGACCTCGCCGCCCTCGGCGCCCTGTGCGAGGCCGCCGGCGCCACCGAGGTCGTCCCGGCCGAGGACGCGGCCGAGTCCGAGCTGCTCCTCAAGGCCCGGCGGCTCTCGCTGACCGCGCTGGAGGCGGTCAAGGGCACGACGATGATCGACGACGTGTGCGTACCCCGCTCCCGGCTGGGCGCCATGCTGGAGGGCGTCGACCGGATCGCCGCGAAGTACGGCCTGACGATCGGCGTCTGCGCCCACGCGGGCGACGGCAACACCCACCCCACCGTCTGCTTCGACGCCGGGGACGAGGACGAGTCCCGCCGGGCCCGCGAGTCCTTCGACGAGATCATGGCCCTCGGCCTGGAACTGGGCGGCACCATCACCGGCGAACACGGCGTCGGAGTGCTGAAGAAGGACTGGCTGGCACGGGAGATCGGGCCGGTCGGGGTGGAGATGCAGCGCTCGGTGAAGCAGGTCTTCGATCCGCTCGGCATCCTCAACCCGGGCAAGCTCTTCTGAGCCCGCCGGGCGGCCCGTGGTCGTACGGGTGCGGCCCGGCCTCACCGGGCGAGCAGCTGGTCGAGGGCGTCGTCGATGCCGAGCTGCTCACCCTCCGTGCCCGGCGGCACCGCCCGCAGGGTGCGCTCCAGCCAGGCGGAGACCTGCGGGACCGGCGCCTCCAGGAGGGCGTCCCCGTCGGGCGAACTCAGCGCCATCAGTACGACGCTGTGGCCCCCCGACTTCGTCGGCCACACCCGCACGTCCCCGTGCCCGCACGGCCGGAACACCCCCTCCACCAGCAGATCGCGGGCGAACGTCCAGTGCACCGGGAACTCGGAGTTGATGTGGAAGACGACATGGACGGCGTAGGGGTCGTCGGAGCGGTAGACGAGCCGGGCCGGGACCGGGATGCTCCGCTCGGGGGACAGGATCAGCCTGAGTTCGAGCTCCCGCTCCACCACCGTGTGCTGCATGATCCGGGTTTCCTTTCGTGCCGGGGACCGTACGGGACCGCTCGGCGCGGGCCCGTACCAGGGGAGAGGAGGCAACGGGCCGGGCATTACGCGGGTCCGGAGAAATTTTTTTCGGCCCGGTCCGGGCGGCGCGCGCCGCGTTGACCGGATGGAGTGGGTCCTGCGGGACTGCCGGTGGCGCGTGCCCGCGTCTGATAGATGTGGGTGGCCCCATCCCACCCACGAGCAGATACGGGACGACGGACATGAGCGCCCCAACCCCGGCCCCCGGTGACGACCGGCCCCGCGAGGGCTACTACCCGGACCCGTCCATCCCCGGCTACGTCCGGTACTGGAACGGCGCCGCCTGGGTGCCCGGCACCAGCCGCCCGGCCCCCAAGGACGGCGAGTCGCTCGCCCCGCCCCCGGGCGTCACCCCGGCCGTGGAGGAGACGGGCCCGCACTTCTTCGACGAGGAACCCGGCGGCCCGGCGGCCTCGGGCCCCGCGGTCACCGGCAACTCCGCCGAGGAAACGGGAGGTTCGGGGGCGGCCGGGCCCTGGCCCGCGGCGGACGGGACCGGCGCGCCGGGCCGGGCGGGCGTGCCCGGTCAAGGGGGCCACGCGGGTGGTTCCGGCCAACTCGCCGGGCCGGGCGGGCCGCTGGGCCACCCGGGCGCCGTCCCCGGTCGGCAAGGAGGGCCGGCGGTCGCGGGCGTCCCCGGCCAACAGGCGGGCCCGGCAGGCGTTCCGGGGCCCCAGGGAGCGGCGGGGGACTGGGGCGGCCGGTGGGACCAGGGCGCCGCCGGGCAGCAGGCCGGGCACGCCGATCCGCGGCACGCCTCCGTGCCCGCGCAGGCCGGTGGCCCCTGGGGCGCCGACCCCCGGGTTCCCGCCGAGGGGAGCGCACCGCCCGACGGGCGGGCGGAGCGCACCGACGGCGCCGCCACGATCCCGCCCGCCGAGGGCGACGCCCCCGACCCCGGCACCTTCGTCTTCCGGCGCCCGGTCACCGGCCGTACCGACGACGGCACGATGACGATGCGTCCGGTACCGCCGAAGCAGGCCGACGTGCCCGGCTTCCACGCGCAGGGCCCGGTCGCCGCGCCCACCCCCGCGACACCCCCGGCACCCGCCACCCCCTCGGCCCCGACCCCAGCTCCCGCCCCGGCCCCCGCCCCCGCTCCCGCCCCGGGGCCCGGGTTCGGCGCCGTACAGCCGCCCCAGAACCGGGGGCCCGCGCCCGCCGCCCCGCAGGTCCCGCAGCAGGGCGGCCCCGGACAGGGGTCCTGGGCGCAGCAGGTGCACCAGCTGGCCGGGGGAGCGGCGGAGGAACAGCCCGTCGCGCCGTGGAAGCCGCCGGTGGAGGACGTCTTCCAGGCGGCGGCGCGCCGGCAGGCCGCCGCCCGCCCCGCGGGGCTCGGCAAGCGGCTCGCGGCCCGGCTGATCGACACCGTGGTCCTGGGCGCCGTGACCGCCGTCGCGGCCGTCCCGCTCGGCACCCGGGCCCTCGACCACATCCAGCAGAAGGTCGACGCGGCCCGGCAGTCCGGGCACGAGGTCACCGTCTGGCTGCTCGACGGCACCACCGGCACCAGCCTCGGCATCGTCCTCGCCGTGCTGCTCGTCCTCGGCGTCGGCTACGAGGTGCTGCCCACCGTCAAATGGGGCCGCACCCTCGGCAAGAAGCTGTGCGGCCTCGACGTACGCGACATCGAGGGCCATGAGCCCCCGGCCTTCGCCCCGGCGCTGCGCCGCTGGCTGGTGTACAGCGTCCCCGGGCTGCTCGGCATCGGGATCGTGGGCGTGCTGTGGTGCCTGTTCGACCGGCCCTGGCACCAGTGCTGGCACGACAAGGCGGCGCACACCTTCGTCGCCGGCTGACCGGGGCGCCGGTGGAGGGCCGTACCCCGTACGGCCGTCCGCCGGATGCGGAGCCGGGGCGTTCGCGATCCACTCGGGCCATGAGCAGCGCACCGCCCCCCGGCTCCGGAGAGCAGCCACCCGAGGACGACCCGTTCAGGAAGCCGCCCCCGCCGAACCAGGGGCAGGGCTCACCGTACGACTCCCCGCCCCCGGGCGACGGCGGGCAGCCGCCGCCCCACGACGGGCAGCAGCCCCCGCCCTACGGGGGTCAGCAGCCGCCTCCCTACGGGGGTCAGCAGCCCCCACCTCCGGGCGGCCCCTACGGGGGCGGTCCCTACGGCGGCGGCCCGCACGGTGCCGGGGGCTACCCCGGCGACCCCCTGGCCGGCATGCCCCCGCTCGCGGACAGCGCCAAGCGGACCCTCGCCCGCATCATCGACATGATCCTCGTCGGCATCGTCGTCTACCTGCTCACCTGGGCGTTCAACGTCCGCGAGTACGACGTGAACGGCGACCAGATCAACGCCGCCCGCTCCCTGGGGCAGTCCGTCATCGCCGCCGTGCTCTACATCGCCTACGACACCTTCCTCATCCACAGGACCGGCCAGACCCTCGGCATGAAGTGGCTGCGCATGCGGGTGGCCAACCTGTCCGACGGCGCCACCCCCGGCCTCCAGACCTCGCTGCTGCGCGCGCTGGTGCTGTGGCTGCCGTTCGCCTTCTGCTGCGCCTGCGTCTGGACCGTGATCTGCGGCGGCTGGAGCTTCTTCGACAAGCCCTACAAGCAGGGCCTGCACGACAAGGCCGCCAAGACGGTCGTGGTCAGCACCGAGACCGACCGGCGACGGTAGCCGGACGACCTCACAGGGCCGTCGGGACGCGCTCCCCCTCCGGGGCCGTCCCGGCGGCCTCCTGCTGTGCGCCGCGGGACCCCGGCACCGGCACCGTCATCGCGACCAGCAGCCCGAGCGCGAGTGCCGCGAGGGCGATGACGGCGATCCCGGTGCCCGAACTCGTCTGGGACAGCAGCAGCATGGCGAGGGTCGAGAAGATCACGGTGCTCGCGCCGTAGGCGAGCTGGGCGACGGTCGGACGAGGCATGGCAATCGTGTCCTCGGAGGTCTTCGGGTATCGGGGGCGGCCGTTCGACTCTCTCCTCGCCTGCATGCCCGAGCGGACGCCCTGGTAAGCGTGACCTAACCCACGGCGCCGGTGCATGGGGGGCGCACAGGAAGCACGCTCCGGCTAAAGCCGACGTCAACTCCGCATAGTGCACCGAGCCTTACAGAGTCAAGATCTGTCTTTTCTTCTAAACCTCTAGTCAAATGTCGTCACTTGAACACGCGCTTGTCATGCGCGCACGGACTTCCGAACCCGGGAACCCCCTGTCCGCGCGCGGGGCGCGGGGGAGGAACTCAAGTGACCAGCAGATCCTGGACGTTCAGAGCGGCGGCGATCGGTGTCACGATCGCGGCGGCCTCCGCCACGTTCGCCACCTTCGCGGTCGCGGAGGCGAGCACGCAGAGGCCGTCCGGCGCCGTGCACCGGCACGACCCGGCCCCGGTGCAGCAGAAGTCGCACGACCTCGACGGCCCGCTGAGCAAGACCCAGAAGGCTCAGCGCGAAGAGGCGCTCAACCAGGTCATCGCGGGCAAGACCAGCCCGCAGGAGCGCGGCGGCTCCAAGGTCGTCAAGCTCAAGAGCGGCAAGGGCAAGAGCAAGTACGTCGAGCTCAGCCGCGAGAAGACCGACAAGATCTTCACGATCCTGGTGGAGTTCGGCGACAAGACCGATCCCAAGTTCGGCGGCACCCCCGGGCCGCTGCACAACACGATCGCCGCGCCGGACCGCAAGCAGGACAACTCCACGGCCTGGCAGAAGGACTACAACCAGAAGCACTTCCAGGACCTCTACTTCGGCACCGGCAAGAAGACCGAGTCGCTGAAGAAGTACTACGAGAAGCAGTCCTCGGGCCGCTACTCGGTGGACGGCGAGGTCTCGGACTGGGTCAAGGTCCCCTACAACGAGGCCCGTTACGGCAACGACGCGTGCGGCTCCACCAACTGCACCAGCGTGTGGAACGTGGTCAGCGACGGCCTGAACTCCTGGGTCGCCCAGCAGAAGGCGGCCGGCAAGTCCGAGGCCGACATCAAGAAGGACCTGGCCAAGTACGACCAGTGGGACCGTTACGACTACGACGGTGACGGCAACTTCAACGAGCCCGACGGCTACATAGACCACTTCCAGCTGGTGCACGCCGGTGAGGACGAGTCCGCGGGCGGCGGCGCCCAGGGCAAGGACGCCATCTGGGCCCACCGCTGGTACGCCTTCGGCACCGACACCGGCTCCACCGGCCCCGCCGCCAACAAGCTCGGCGGCGCGCAGATCGGCGACACCGGCATCTGGGTCGGCGACTACACCATCCAGCCGGAGAACGGCGGACTCGGCGTCTTCGCCCACGAGTACGGCCACGACCTCGGCCTGCCGGACGAGTACGACACCAACGGCGGCGACAACTCCACAGGCTTCTGGACCCTGATGTCCTCCGGCTCCTGGCTGGGCACCGGCAAGGAGTCCATCGGTGACCTGCCCGGCGACATGAACGCCTGGGACAAGCTCCAGCTGGGCTGGCTGAACTACGACACCGCCAAGGCCGGTGTGAAGTCCGCGCACAAGCTGGGCGTCGCGGAGTACAACACCAAGAACAGGCAGGCCCTGGTCGTCAGCCTGCCCGACAAGGCGGTCACCACCGAGATCACCCAGCCCGCACAGGGTGCCACCCAGTGGTGGAGCGGCAGCGGCAACGACCTGAAGAACACGCTGACCCGGTCCGTCGACCTCACGGGCAAGTCCTCGGCCACGCTGAGCCTGGACGGCTGGTGGGCCACCGAGAACAACTACGACTTCCTCTACACCGAGGTGTCCACCGACGGCGGCGCCAACTGGACCGCCCTGGACGGCACCGCGGACGGCCAGGCCATCCCGCGTGACGGCGGCGGCAAGCCCGCGCTGACCGGCTTCTCGGAGACCAACAAGAAGCTGTCGTACCCCCTGGACGCCTACGCCGGCCAGAAGATCCAGCTGCGCTTCCGCTACCTCACGGACGGCGGCGTCGCGGAGAACGGTTTCACCGCGGACGAGATCACCGTGACCGCCGACGGCGCCGCGCTCTTCTCGGACAACGCCGAGTCGGCGGACAACGCCTGGGCCTCGAACGGGTTCTCCCGCATCGGCGCGTCCTTCACCAAGGACTACAAGCAGTACTACATCGCCGAGAACCGGCAGTACGTGTCGTACGACACCACGCTCAAGACCGGCCCGTACAACTTCGGTTCGAAGGCGCGGCCCGACTGGGTGGAGCACTACGCGTACCAGAACGGCCTGTTGATCTGGAAGTGGGACCTGTCCCAGGCGGACAACAACACCAACGCCAAGGACCACCCGGGCGTCGGCCAGATCCTGCCGGTCGACTCGCACCCGACCGCGCTGCGCTGGAACGACGGCACGCTGATGCGCAACCGGATGCAGGCGTACGACTCCCCGTTCAGCCTGTACCGCACCGACGGCCTCACGCTGCACAACGCGGACGTCGCGACGAAGATCAAGTCCTCCCGGGGCGTCCCGGTCTTCAACGACCACACCAGCGACTACTACGACCCGGCGAACCCGGCCGGCGCCGTGAAGGTAACTGACACCAACACCAAGATCTCGATCGTCCGCGAGGCCAAGGACGGCTCGACGATTTCGGTCAAGGTCGGACCCGCGGTGAAGTAGCTCGCATCTTCGCAGGTCAGGCGCGTATCGGCGGCAACCCCTTGGCGGGTCGCCGCCGATCGTGTTTAGGTGCGTTCTGTGACTCGCTTATTGACACTCACCGGAACGGGGATGTGACCGCATGGCCGCTGGAGGCTTCTGCAAACTGCCGAACGGCACGGTCGTCGTCGCGCTGAACCTGCCCGACGACGCCGCCGGCGTACGGGTCCTGGTGCACGCCGGCAACCGCGCCCGCGCCCTGACCCGGCTGCGCAATCTGGGCCTGCGGCCGATCTATCTGCGCGGCAACAGCGCGCCTCCGACGCCGGACGAGATCACGGCGGTCCTGCACCACCCCGACGGCCTCATATGGCGCACGGCGCCCGCGGACAACGGTGTCCTGACGCCGGAGCTCTGGCATCCGATCCGGGCGCTGCTGCGCAGGTCAGCGGTGGTCCAGTAGCGGATCAGCCGCCGCTGACGACCGGCTTGCCGATCAGTTCCACGCCCGCTTCCCGTAGCTCCTCAAGGGCCCGCTCCGTCGTCGCCGGGGAGACACCCGCCGTCAGGTCCAGCAGGACCTGGGTGCGAAAGCCCTCCCGGGCGGCGTCCAGGGCGGTCGCGCGCACGCAGTGGTCGGTGGCGACGCCCACCACGTCGACCTCGTCGATCTCGCGGTCGCGCAGCCACGCGGCGAGCGGGGTGTCGTTCTCGTCGGTGCCCTCGAAACCGCTGTACGCGGCGGAGTAGGCGCCCTTGTCGAAGACGGCGTCGATGGCGCCGGAGGCGACCGCGGGGGCGAAGTTCGGGTGGAAGCCCACCCCCTCCGTGCCGGCGACGCAGTGCGCCGGCCAGGAGCGGACGTAGTCCGGGTCGTCCGCGAAGTGGCCGCCGGGCGCGATGTGACAGTCCCGGGTGGCCACCACATGGCGGTACCCCGTGCCGCCCGCCTGCCCGATCAGCTCGGTGATCGCGGCGGCGACGTCCGCACCCCCCGCCACCGCGAGGCTGCCCCCCTCGCAGAAGTCGTTCTGCACATCCACGACGATCAACGCGCGACGCATGATGGTGTCCTTCTGATGGTGGTGAAGTACCCGAGCCTAGAGAATGACGGGCCCGTAGGGGAGGGGGCGGACGACAGACCCTAGCTACCCGGGCGCTCGTGGACGTACTCCGTCGGCAGGACCGGTTCCCCCCGCGACAGCTGCGTCGCGGACAGGGGGAGGTTCGCCCGCGCGGCGATGTGCCGCTCGCGCGGTACGTCCAGCGGCTCGCGCGCCACGACCCGGCCGTCCTCGACCAGCCGTACCAGCAGCTGCCGGTCGGCGAGCCGCGCCGGCACCGGTCCGGTGCCCACGACCTCCGCCTCGGCCACCCCGTGCGCGTCCAGCCGCCGCGCCGCCCACTTGCGGCCCCCGACGGACGCCTTGCCGCCGCTGGACTTCTTCGCGACCGGCACCAGCGGCGCCTCCGGGTCCGCGGTCTCGGCGCGCGCGACCAGCTTGTAGACCATGGACGCGGTCGGATGCCCGGACCCGGTGACCAGCTGGGTGCCGACCCCGTACGCGTCCACGGGCGCCGCGGCCAGCGAGGCGATCGCGTACTCGTCCAGGTCCGAGGTGACCACGATCCGGGTCCCGGTCGCGCCCAGCTCGTCCAGCTGCCGGCGGACCCGGTGCGCGACCAGCAGCAGATCGCCGGAGTCGATGCGCACCGCGCCCAGCTCCGGCCCGGCCACCTCCACCGCCGTACGGACCGCCTCGGCGACGTCGTACGTGTCCACCAGCAGCGTGGTGCCCGGGCCGAGGGTGTCCACCTGGGCCCGGAAGGCGTCCCGCTCGTGGTCGTGCAGCAGGGTGAAGGCGTGCGCGGAGGTGCCGACGGTCGGGATGCCGTAGCGGAAGCCGGCCGCGAGGTCGGACGTGGTGGCGAAACCGCCGACGTAGGCGGCGCGCGCGGCGGCGACGGCCGCCAGCTCGTGGGTGCGGCGGGCGCCCATCTCGATCAGCGGGCGCTCACCGGCTGCGGAGGCCATCCGGGAGGCGGCGGCCGCGATGGCGGAGTCGTGGTTGAGGATGGAGAGGATCACCGTCTCCAGCAGCACGCACTCGGCGAAGCTGCCCTCCACCCGCAGGATCGGGGAGCCGGGGAAGTACACCTCGCCCTCGGGGTAGCCCCAGATGTCCCCGGTGAACCGGTAGTCGGCGAGCCACGCCAGGGTCTCCTCGTCGACGATCCGCTGCTCGCGCAGGAAGCCGAGCTGGCCCTCGTCGAAGCGGAAGTTCTCCACCGCGTCCAGGACGCGCCCGGTGCCCGCGACCACGCCGTAGCGCCGCCCCTCCGGCAGCCGCCGGGTGAAGACCTCGAACACGCTGCGCCGCTCGGCCGTGCCGGCCTTCAGCGCGGCCTGCAACATCGTCAGTTCGTACTGGTCGGTGAAGAGCGCCGTCGAGGGAACATCCACCGGCAGCCCAAGGTCCGCTGTGTTCATGGCAGGGATCGTACCCCCTATTCGTCAGTGTGACGATTTCCGGGGCGCATGGCAGCATGGTCACCGTGACGTCACCCGCGCCCGTAGAGATCGAACGCACCGAGTCGGCGGAGGAGGTCTTCGCCGTACCCGAGTCCGACGTCCCCTGGGTCACCATCGTGCACAACGACCCGGTCAACCTCATGAGCTATGTGACGTACGTCTTCCAGACGTACTTCGGCTACTCCAAGGACAAGGCCACCAAGCTCATGCTCGATGTCCACCACAAGGGCCGGGCGGTCGTCTCCAGCGGAACCCGCGAGGAGATGGAACGCGACGTGCAGGCGATGCACGGCTACGGTCTGTGGGCCACCCTCCAGCAGGACCGGAAGTAGCGACCCCATCCCATGCCCGGACAATTCGAACCGCTTCCCGGCGGCGGCGCGGCCGTCGCCCTCGACGACGTCGAGATCTCCATCATCCGCTCGCTGGCCGTCCAGCTCCTGGAGCTGATCGGACCGGGCCCCGGCGAGGACGCCCCCAGCGACCCGCTCGCCGAGCTGTTCGCGGAGGGCCCGAGCGAGCCGCCCGCCGACCCGGTGCTGCGCCGGCTCTTCCCGGACGCGTACAGCGACCCGGAGAAGGCCCCGGACTCGCCCGCCCAGGCCGAGGAGCGGCGCGCGCACTCCGCCGAGTTCCGCCGCTTCACGGAGAACGACCTCCGGGCCGGCAAGCGGGAGAACGCCCTCGCGGTGATCCGCAGCCTCGACGCGCTCGCCCCGGTGGACGAGGGCGGCGCCGTGCTGAAGCTGTCGCCCGAGGAGTCCCGGCGCTGGCTCGGCTCGCTCAACGATCTGCGCCTCGCGATCGGCTCCCGGCTGGAGATCGCGGACGACGACGACACCGAGCTGCTCTACCGGCTCCCCGACGCGGACCCGCGCAAGCCGATGGTGATGGCCTATCTGTGGCTGGGCGGCCTCCAGGAGACCCTGGTGGCGACTCTCCTGTCGTGATTCCGGTGAGCCCGGCGCTTTGCGTGTTCGCTCAGCGGACGCTCAAATCCGGATAACGATCCCGTCACCGTTGCGGCCTGGTTTGCCGTATTCACTCGCTCTTTGTCCGCTTTTCCCTGTGAAGCGCGCCACATCCCGACCCCCCGATCACTATTGCGATCGTGATAAATCTTCACGACCGCCCGGCGAACACCACCCTTGTACGCCGGGTGCGCCACCGAGCCGACGACCGTCGGCCAGGCATGAACTCCATCAATCCGGGGGGATTCGAAACCCGGTCCGCGGCCGACAAGAGGCACGGATCGGAATGGAGAAAGGCGCACCACCATGACCTCAGCGCAGGTCGACCAGCGTCCCGACGGCCCCGAGTCCGCGCGGGCGGAGGGCGGCGAGGGCGAGGGTTATCAGCGCGGGCTCGGCTCCCGCCAGATCCAGATGATCGCCATCGGCGGCGCCATCGGCACCGGTCTGTTCCTCGGGGCGGGCAAGGGCATCTCCAAGGCGGGACCCAGCCTCATCCTGGCGTACGCCATCGCGGGCCTCGTCATCTTCTTCATCATGCGCGCGCTCGGCGAACTGCTGATGTACCGCCCGGTCTCCGGCTCGTTCTCGGAGTACGCGCGCGAGTTCATCGGCCCCTTCGCGGGCTTCGTCACCGGCTGGACGTACTGGCTGTTCTGGGTGGTCACCGGCATCACCGAGGTCACCGCCGCGGCCGCCTACATGACGTACTGGTTCGACATACCGCAATGGGCCTCGGCGCTGATCTTCACGTTCGTGCTCTACGCCGCCAACCTGATCTCCGTGAAGCTCTTCGGTGAGCTGGAGTTCTGGTTCTCCATGGTCAAGGTGACCGCGATCATCGGCATGATCCTGATCTGCGCGGGCATCCTGACGATCGGCTTCTCCGACGCCGGCGACACCGCCTCGGTGAGCCACCTGTGGAACCAGGGCGGCTTCTTCCCGCACGGCATCGGCGGCACCCTGATGACGCTCCAGATGGTCATGTTCGCCTTCCTCGCCGTCGAGCTGGTCGGTGTGACCGCGGGCGAGTCCAAGGACCCCAAGAAGGTCCTGCCCAAGGCGATCAACACCGTGCCGTGGCGGATCGCCGTCTTCTACGTCGGCGCGCTGATCATGATCCTCTCGGTGGTGCCGTGGACCGAGTTCCACCCGGGGGTGAGCCCCTTCGTGGCCGCCTTCCAGAAGATGGGCCTGTCGGTCGGCGCCGGCATCGTCAACTTCGTGGTCCTCACCGCCGCGCTCTCCTCCTGCAACTCCGGTATGTACTCCACCGGCCGCATGCTGCGTGACCTGGCGCTCAACGGGCAGGGCCCCCAGCTGTTCACCCGGCTGACGCGCAGCGGCACCCCGCTCGTCGGCACCACGTTCTCCGCCGCGCTGATGCTCGTCGGTGTCTGGATCAACTACCAGTGGCCGGGCAAGGCGTTCGACTACGTCGTCTCCTTCGCGACCATCTCCGGCATGTGGGCGTGGATCGTCATCCTGGTCTGCCACATCCGCTACCGCAGGGCGTCCGACCGCGGGCTGCTGCCCCGCTCGGAGTTCCCGGCCCCCGGCGCCCCTTACGCCAGCGTGCTCTCCCTGCTGTTCATCGGCATGGTGATCGTGCTGATGGGCATCGACAAGGACGCCCGGGTCTCGCTGTACTGCGCGCCGCTGTGGGGTGCGATCCTCGGCGTCTCCTACGCGGTGCTCAAGCGCCGCAACCCGGAGGCCGCGGCCTTCGCCAAGCGCTGACGCCACCGCCGGACCCCCACCGGGACGTCCGGCCGTCGGGAGCACTCGTGGCGCCCTCGGCGGCCGCCGCTCAGGACGTCCAGCATGCGGGCCGTCTCGTACCATCCCTCGGTACGAGGCGGCCCTCTGCTTATCCTGGCCCCCATGCTGACCATCACCCAGGCCCTGTACGACCAGATCGTCGCCCACGCCCGCAAGGACCACCCCGACGAGGCGTGCGGCATCGTCGCGGGCCCGGCCGGCTCGGACCGCCCCGAGCGGTTCGTCGCGATGCTGAACGCGGCCATGTCGCCGACCTTCTACGAGTTCGACTCCGGCGATCTGCTCAGGCTCTACCGCGAGCTCGACGACCGCGACGAGGAGCCGGTGGTCATCTACCACTCGCACACCGCGACCGAGGCGTACCCCTCGCGCACGGACATCTCGTACGCCAATGAGCCCGGTGCCCACTACGTCCTGGTGTCCACCGCGGACACGGACGGCCTCGGCGACTTCCAGTTCCGGTCCTTCCGGATCGTGGACGGAGAGGTCACCGAGGAGGAGGTCAGGGTCGTCGAAACCTACTGATCTCAGCATGCGACCGGGATTCATCCGACAGGTGAGATCACATTCCGGTCCGCTGACCGGGAATCGATACGATGAGCCCATGGTTACGACTGTGGTGCGCGCCCTCGGCTTCTGACGGTGGCGCGTCCCTCGGCCGACGTACCGAGCCCGCAGCCCCCGAAGACCCTTCCGACAGGAGCCCGCACCATGGCCATCGAGGTCCGCATCCCGACCATCCTCCGCACGTACACCGACGGCCAGAAGGCCGTGGAGGGCAGCGGGACCACCCTCGCCGAGCTGTTCACCGACCTGGAGAGCCGGCACGCGGGCATCCAGGCCCGCATCGTGGACGGCGACCAGCTGCGCCGGTTCGTCAACGTCTACCTGAACGACGAGGACGTCCGCTTCCTGGACGGCATCAACACCAAGCTGTCGGACGGCGACAACGTGACGATCCTGCCGGCCGTCGCCGGCGGGATGCGCTGATCGGTCGCTGAGCAGCATGCGCTACGACTCCCCGCTGGCCGCGGTGGGCAACACCCCCCTGGTGCGCCTGCCGCGGCTGTCGCCGTCCCCCGAGGTCCGGATCTGGGCGAAGCTGGAGGACCGCAACCCCACCGGCTCGGTCAAGGACCGGCCCGCGCTGCACATGATCGAGCAGGCGGAGAAGGACGGCCGGCTCACCCCCGGCTGCACCATCCTGGAGCCGACCTCCGGCAACACCGGCATCTCGCTGGCCATGGCGGCCAAGCTCAAGGGGTACCGGATGGTGTGCGTGATGCCGGAGAACACCTCCCAGGAGCGCCGGGACCTGCTCGGCATGTGGGGCGCGGAGATCATCCCCTCGCCGGCCGCGGGCGGCTCGAACACCGCGGTGCGGGTGGCCAAGGAGCTGTCGGCGGAGCACCCGGACTGGGTGATGCTCTACCAGTACGGCAACCCGGACAACGCGGGCGCGCACTACGCCACCACCGGCCCGGAGATCCTCGCCGACCTCCCCTCGATCACCCACTTCGTCGCGGGCCTCGGCACGACGGGCACCCTGATGGGCGTCGGCCGCTACCTCCGCGAGCACAAGCCGGACGTCAGGATCGTGGCCGCCGAGCCCCGCTACGACGACCTGGTCTACGGCCTGCGCAACCTGGACGAGGGCTTCGTCCCCGAGCTGTACGACGCCTCGGTCCTCACCACCCGCTTCTCCGTGGGCTCCGCCGACGCGGTCACCCGCACCCGTGAACTCCTCCAGCAGGAGGGCATCTTCGCGGGCATCTCCACGGGCGCCGCGCTGCACGCCGCGATCGGCGTCGGCGGGAAGGCGGTCAAGGCGGGGGAGCCCGCGGACATCGTCTTCATCGTGGCCGACGGCGGCTGGAAATACCTGTCCACGGGCGTCTACACGGCCACCACCACGGAAGCCGCCGTCGAGACCCTCCAGGGCCAGCTCTGGGCCTAGTTTCCGGGGCACAAGTTTCGGCCGAGTCACGTCTCAAGTGATCACCAGCCCCCTCTCACGAGGGGGCTAAGCCGTTCCTATGGGGAAGCAAAGAAATCCTTCCGGCACTGCCCGGTGGTCGGTTTCCGGGGCTACGTTCCTCCCGCACCCTGTCATGTCACGCTCAGTCGGCATGAGGTGTGCCTGAATGTCATGCTCATGACTGCGTGGTCGCCGCTACGCGCGTCACGGGCTGCCAACCAGTGCGAGAAACCCCACTTCCCGATGGAGGCAGTACCCACATGCGTGAGTCACGCCCGAGCGGACGAACCCGAAGTGCGCGAAGACTTCTGGCCGTCGCCTTCCCCGCTCTCTCCCTGACCGTCGCCGGATTCGCCGCCGCGCCGACGGCCGGCGCGGTCCAGCCCGCCGTCGCGGCCCACCCGCAGACCAGCAAGGTCACCACGAACAACAAGGCGCTGACCGCCCCCCAGCGGCAGACCTTCCACGCGACCGGCAAGGCCGGGCAGAAGGTCCCCACGACCCACGTGTGCGCCACGGACCACACGCCGGGCCACGCGTCCTGCTTCGCCCAGCGCCGCACGGACATCAAGCAGCAGCTGGCCGCGGCGATCACGCCCAACGCCACGCCCTCCGGCCTCTCCCCGGCCAACCTGCACAGCGCCTACAACCTGCCCACCTCGGCCGGTTCGGGCATGACCGTGGGCATCGTCGACGCCTTCAACGACCCCAACGCCGAGTCGGACCTGGCCACCTACCGGTCCCAGTACGGCCTCTCCGCCTGCACCAAGGCCAACGGCTGTTTCAAGCAGGTCAGCCAGACCGGCTCCACCACCTCGCTGCCGACCAACGACAGCGGCTGGGCCGGCGAAGAGATGCTCGACATCGACATGGTCAGCGCGGTCTGCCCGAACTGCAACATCGTGCTGGTCGAGGCCAGTTCGGCGAACGACACCGACCTCGGCGTGGCCGAGAACGAGGCCGTCTCGCT
Source organism: Streptomyces sp. SUK 48 (assembly GCF_009650765.1). Taxonomy (NCBI): domain Bacteria; kingdom Bacillati; phylum Actinomycetota; class Actinomycetes; order Kitasatosporales; family Streptomycetaceae; genus Streptomyces; species Streptomyces sp. SUK 48. The sequence goes on from NZ_CP045740.1 coordinate 5,148,080, forward strand.
CGGCGCCAAGTTCGTCTCCAACAGCTGGGGCGGCTCCGAGGACTCCTCGCAGACCAGCGAGGACACCCAGTACTTCAAGCACCCGGGCGTCGCGATCACCGTCTCCGCCGGTGACGAGGGCTACGGTGCCGAGTACCCGGCGACCTCCCAGTACGTGACCGCCGTCGGCGGTACCGCCCTCACCACCGCCTCCAACTCCCGTGGCTGGAGCGAGTCGGTGTGGAACACCAGCTCCACCGAGGGCACCGGCTCCGGCTGCTCGGCGTACGACCCGAAGCCGAGCTGGCAGACCGACACGGGCTGCGCCAAGCGCATGGAGTCCGACGTCTCCGCGGTCGCCGACCCGGCCACCGGTGTCGCGGTCTACGACACCTACGGCGGCAGCGGCTGGGCGGTCTACGGCGGCACCAGCGCCTCCTCGCCGATCATCGCCAGCGTCTACGCGCTCGCGGGCACCCCGGGCTCCGGCGACTACCCGGCGAAGTACCCCTACAGCCACACCGGCAACCTGAACGACGTGACGAGCGGCTCCAACGGCTCCTGCTCCACGGCGTACTTCTGCAAGGCGCAGACCGGCTACGACGGTCCGACCGGCTGGGGCACCCCGAACGGCACCGCGGCCTTCACCTCGGGCGGCGGTACCGGCGGCAACACCGTCTCCGTGACCAACCCGGGCAGCCAGTCCACCACGACCGGCAGCTCCGTCAGCCTCTCCGTCAAGGCTTCCGACAGCGCGGGCGCGGCCCTGACCTACAGCGCCTCCGGCCTGCCCACCGGCCTGTCGATCAACAGCTCCACCGGCGTGATCTCCGGTACCGCGTCCACCGCGGGCACCTACCAGGTCACCGTCACCGCGACCGACTCCACCGGCGCGACCGGCTCCACCTCCTTCACCTGGACCGTGGGCACCGGCGGCGGTGGCGGCGGCTGCACCTCCTCGCAGCTGCTCGCCAACCCGGGCTTCGAGTCGGGCAACACCGGCTGGACCGCCTCCAGCGGCGTCATCACCAACGACTCCGGTGAGGCCGCGCACGGCGGCTCGTACAAGGCGTGGATGGACGGCTACGGCACCTCGCACACCGACACCGTGTCCCAGTCGGTGACGATCCCCGCGGGCTGCAAGGCGACCCTCTCCTTCTACCTGCACGTCGACACCGCCGAGACCAGCACCAGCACCGCGTACGACAAGCTGACGGTCACCGCCGGTTCGACCACCCTCGCGACCTACTCGAACCTGAACAAGTCGACGGGTTACGTCCAGAAGACCTTCGACCTGTCCTCGCTGGCGGGCCAGACGGTCACCCTGAAGTTCAACGGCGTGGAGGACTCCTCGCTCCAGACCAGCTTCGTCGTGGACGACACGTCCCTGACCACCAGCTGATCACCCGCACCACCTGAACCACCCTGCGATCCCGCACGCGGAACTCCGCGTGCGGGATCCGTTCGTTGGCCGGTCCTTTGCCCGCCGTTCGTTGGCCGGTCCTTTGCCAGCCGGCGGGATCCGATCGGGGCCGCGGTACGTCCCATCCGTACCAGGCGGGCCAACCGGCGGCCCCGCAGAAAGGCGGTCCCCCCATGCGCCGTACGACACTTCTCGCCCTCGCGGCCACCCCCCTGCTCCTCGCGGGCTGCGGCACCCACACCAGCTCCACCGGCAGCGGCAAGGTCTCCCCGGCCCCCGGCGGCCCGGTGTGCCGGAACGCGGTGCGCCTGACGGCGGCCGACAGCGGTCGTACCGTCTGCGTGGCCAAGGGCGGAGAGGTACGGCTCAGCCTCGGCGGCACGAAGGAACGCCCCTGGAAGCCGGTCACCGTCACCGGCGGCGCCCTCAAGGCGATCAACTCCGGCCTCGTCGTCCGGCCGGGCGGTGCCGAGGCCGCCTACCACGCGAGCGCGTCGGGCACCGGGAAGCTGACGTCCTCCCGCCCGATGTGCGCGACCGCTCCCGGCCAGATGTCCTGCAAGGGCATCCAGGAGTGGACGGTCACCGTGACGGTGAAGAGCGGCTGACCCTCTTCTTCCGGCTCTGCCGGCTCTGCCGGCTCTGCCGGTACGACCGGTTCTACCGGGCGAGGTGGCGCACCTGGTCCCACAGGACCGGGTCGACCACCCCCACCCGGCGGCGGAAGTCGCCGACCGGCACCTCGCGCAGCTCGTCGGTCTGGAGGAAGCTCGGGCGGCCCTGCGCGTCGCCCACCGCGCCGGGCGGCAGCGGGATCACCCCGGCGCGCTCGTCGTGGTACTTGGTGGTGATCTTCGCGACCGTGGCCCGGTCACCGCGCACGGCCAGCACCAGACAGGGCCGGTCCTTGACCTCGGCGCGGTCCTCGTAGGGCACGTTCGCCCACCAGATGTCACCCGGCGACGGGCGCCCGCCGCGCGGCGGCGCCGCGTGCCGCTCCCGGGTGCCCGCGCGGCCCGGCGGCCGCGACCGCCGCCCGGCGGGCCGGCGCCCGCGGCCCCAGCCGTCGATGACCGTGGCCACCAGCGCGAGCAGCACCACCGCGGCGAGCGCCAGCCACCAGGACGTGTCCATACGACGACGTTACCGGCGCGCGGCGCGGGGCGCGCGCCCTTGTGCGAATCCCGTGCGCCCCGGGCACCAGCCGAACCGGTGACAGCACAGGTGAGTTCGCCCACAACGGCCCCTGGCAGAGGAGCGACCCGCGCCCGGGCGCCGTACGCTCGACGGACCGCACGACCCCCGTCAGCCCTTTTCGAGGTTCCTCGGCTCCGTGAGGACCCTCGGCCCACCTGTCTTCGCCTACGGAGGTTTCTGCTTCATGAAGCTCACCGTCGTCGGCTGCTCGGGGTCGTTCCCGTCCGCGGAATCGGCCTGCTCGAGCTACCTCGTCGAGGCCGACGGCTTCCGGCTGCTTCTCGACATGGGCAACGGCGCCCTGGGCGAGTTGCAGCGCCACTGCGGTCTCTACGACCTCGACGCGATCTTCCTCAGCCATCTGCACGCCGATCACTGCATCGACATGCTCGGGTATTTCGTCGCGCGCTACTACCGCCATGACGGCGGGCGCTGCGCGGCGCTGCCGGTCTACGGCCCCGAGCGCACCGAGCACCGTCTGACCACGGCGCACGGCGACACGCCTTCCGCCTCCTCGATGAGCGAGGTCTTCGACTTCCGCACCGTCAAGCCGGCCACGTTCGAGATCGGCCCCTTCACGGTGCACACCGACCGGGTCCGCCATCCCGTGGAGGCGTTCGGCATCCGGATCGAGCACGCGGGCAGGTCCCTCACCTACTCCGGGGACACCGGGGTCACCCCCGTACTGGACGAGCTGGCCCGGGACACCGACCTGTTCCTGTGCGAGGCCGCGTTCACGTACGGCAAGGAGGACATCCCCGACCTCCACCTCAACGGCCGCGAGGCCGGCGAGACCGCCACCCGCGCCGCCGCCCGCCGCCTGGTCCTGACCCACATCGCCCCCTGGACCGACCCGGAGGTCAACCTCCGCGACGCCCGCGCGGCCTTCGCGGGTCCGGTGGAACTGGCGGCCCGGGGCGCGGTGTACGAGATCTGAGGGACGGTACGCACGACAGGCCGAGGGCCCCGGAACCCTGCTGGTTCCGGGGCCCTCGGCCTGCGCGGGTGCTACTTGGCCTCGGCCTTCCGGAGTTCGGCGAGTTCCTCGTCGGACTCGCGGCCCGGGGTGGGCAGGTTGAACCTGGTGATGGCGAAGCGGAAGACGACGTAGTACACGGCGCCGAAGCACAGGCCGACCAGGGCAAGACCCCAGGGGTTGCTGGCGATGCCCAGGTTCAGCAGGAAGTCGATCGCGCCGGCGGAGAAGCCGAAGCCGTCCTTCATGCCCAGTGCCCAGGTCAGCGCCAGCGCGACACCGGTGAGTACCGCGTGGATCGCGTACAGGGCCGGCGCGATGAACATGAACGTGAACTCGATGGGCTCGGTGACACCGGTGACGAAGGACGTCAGCGCGAGCGAGAGCATCATGCCGCCGACGACCTTGCGGCGCTCGGGGCGGGCGCAGTGCACGATGGCGAGGCAGGCGGCCGGCAGGCCGAACATCATGATCGGGAAGAAGCCGGTCATGAACTGGCCCGCGGTCGGGTCGCCGGCCAGGAAGCGGGCGATGTCGCCGCTCTTGCCGTGGTACTCGCCGGCCTGGAGCCAGGGGAAGGAGTTCAGCAGGTGGTGCATGCCGATCGGGAGCAGCGCGCGGTTGGCGACACCGAAGATGCCGGCGCCGATCGCGCCCGATCCGACCAGCCACTCGCCGAAGTTGTGCAGGCCCGTGCCGAGGACCGGCCAGATGTAGCCGAAGACGACCCCGAGCACCAGACCGGCGAAGGCCGAGAGGATCGGGACGAGCCGGCGGCCACCGAAGAAGCCCGCCCAGTCGGGCAGCTTGGTGCGGTAGAACCGCTGGTATATGAGGGCGACGACGAGGCCCATCACCACGCCGCCGAGGACCTTGGCGTCCGCCGCGGCGTCCACCATGACGACCTTGCCGTCGACGGCGGTGGCCACCTTCGGCAGGCTCTTGTCGGTGAACGTGCCCAGCACGTTCTTGAAGACCAGGTAGCCGACGACCGCGGCGAGCCCCGTCGAGCCGTCCGACTTCTTCGCGAAGCCGATGGCGATGCCGACCGCGAACAGCAGCGGCATGTTGTCGAGAATGGCGTTGCCGCCCGCCGCCATGAAGGACGCGATCTTCGTCAGGAACGCCGGGAAGTCCGGGCGGCCCAGCATGTCGGTGTTGCCGAGGCGGACCAGGAGGGCGGCGGCCGGCAGTACCGCCACCGGCAGCATCAGGCTGCGGCCGATGCGCTGCAGCACGGCCATCACGCCGGCGCCCTTCTTCTTCTCGGCCGCCGGAGCGGTGGTCGCCGTGGTCACGTGTTCCTCCAGTAGGCAAGGCGCCGCCCGGGAACCATGGAAGGGGACGGCAGCGTCTCTGGTCTACACCACTTACTGGTGTAGACCTGTTGTAGCACGATGAAGGCGCCGTAAGGAACCACGAATTCCGCGACCGGAACGCTACGCGCCGTGCAGGCCAGGGCGGCCGCGGGGGCGGGCCGCGGAGGTCAGAGTCCGGTCACGTCCTCGACCTCCGCCTCGGGCTCGCGGCCCGGGGTCTTGAGGTCGAACCGGGTGATGGCGAAGCGGAAGACGGCGTAGTAGACCACCGCGAAGCACAGGCCGATCGGGATGATCAGCCACGGCTTGGTCGCCAGATGCCAGTTGATGACGTAGTCGATCAGCCCCGCCGAGAAGCTGAAGCCGTCGTGCACCCCGAGCGCCCACGTCAGCGCCATCGACACCCCGGTCAGCACCGCGTGGACCGCGTACAGGACCGGCGCGATGAACATGAACGAGTACTCGATCGGCTCGGTGATCCCGGTGACGAACGACGTCAGCGCCACCGACAGCATCAGGCCGCCGACCTCCTTGCGGCGGTGCGGCTTGGCGCAGTGCGTGATGGCCAGCGCCGCCGCCGGCAGCGCGAACATCATGATCGGGAAGAAGCCCGAGGTGAACTGCCCCGCGTGCGGATCGCCCGCCAGGAACATGCTGATGTCACCGTGCACCACCGTCCCGTCCGGCTGGGTGTAACTGCCGAACTGGAACCAGAGCGGCACGTTCAGGAACTGGTGCAGGCCCACCACCAGCAGCGCCCGGTTGGTGACCCCGAACAGCCCGGCGCCCCACGCCCCCGCCGCGTGCAGCCAGCGGCCGAAGCTCTCCAGCCCCGCCCCGACCGGCGGCCACACCCACAGACACAGCGCCGCGAACAGGATGGCCGCGAACGCCATCAGGATCGGCACCAGACGGCGCCCGTTGAAGAAGCCCAGCCAGTCCACCAGCCGCGTCCGGTGGAACCGCGCCCACAGGAACGCGGCCAGCAGACCCAGCACGATCCCGCCGAAGACCCCCGGGTTCTGGAAGGTGAACGCCGCAACCGTCCCGTCCCCGGCCCGGCAGCCCACCCCCGGCAGCACCGTCGAACCGCCCGGGCAGTCCTGCGGGAACTGGTGCAGCACCCCGTAGTAGACGAGGAAGCCCGCGATGGCCGCGAGCGCCGTGGAACCGTCCGCCTTCCTCGCCATCCCGATCGCCACGCCGACACAGAACAGCAGCGGCAGCCCCAGCGAACCGTCCAGCAGCGCCCCGCCCGCACCCCGCATCACCTTCGCGACCGTCGTCCAGCCCAGCCCGTCCGCGCCCACCACACCCTGCTGCCCGAGCCCGATCAGCAGCCCCGCCGCCGGCAGCACCGCGATCGGCAGCTGAAGGCTGCGCCCCATCTTCTGCAGGCCCTGGAACAGCCGGCCCCAGCGCTCCCGCGCCACGTTCCCCGGCGCGCTCCCCTCGCTCATGGGCGTCCTCCGGCCACTCGGCGGCCCCTCGGCTCGGGCGCGGTTTGGCGACCGTCCCTCCGCTGGTGTAGACCAGTTGCCCGGACGGTTCCGCTGTCGTGAACGCCATCCTTCGGCACGGACGGCATGACCGCTCGCGAAGATGGGCCAACTGTGGGTTACTGCGACAAAGCGGTTCGGATCAGGGGAGAAGCAACATGGCCAGCAAGGCTGAGAAGATCGTCGCCGGCCTCGGCGGGATCGACAACATCGAGGAGATCGAGGGCTGCATCACCCGCCTGCGCACCGAGGTGTCCGACCCCTCGCTCGTGAACGACGCCGCCCTGAAGGCCGCCGGCGCCCACGGTGTCGTCAGGATGGGCACCGCCATCCAGGTCGTCATCGGCACCGACGCCGACCCGATCGCCGCGGAGATCGAAGACATGATGTGAGCCCCGGGACCCGCACGGGTCCCGCCGGGCCGCCGGTGACTTCACCGGCAAGGGGCTCTTCCCGACGCGGGAGGAGCCCCTTCCGTATCTACGGCTAGGCTCCATGCCATGTCTCGCATCGACGGCCGTACCCCCGATCAGCTCCGCCCGGTCACCATCGAACGCGGATGGAGCAAGCACGCCGAGGGCTCCGTCCTCGTCTCCTTCGGTGACACCAAGGTCTTCTGCACCGCCTCCGTCACCGAGGGCGTCCCGCGCTGGCGCAAGGGCAGCGGCGAGGGCTGGGTCACCGCGGAGTACTCCATGCTGCCCCGCGCCACCAACACCCGCGGCGACCGCGAGTCGGTCAAGGGCCGCATCGGCGGCCGTACCCACGAGATCTCCCGCCTCATCGGCCGCTCGCTGCGCGCCGTCATCGACTACAAGGCGCTCGGCGAGAACACCATCGTCCTCGACTGCGACGTCCTCCAGGCCGACGGCGGCACCCGCACGGCGGCCATCACCGGCGCGTACGTCGCCCTCGCCGACGCCATCACCTGGGCACAGGGCAAGAAGCTGATCAAGGCCGGCCGGCAGCCGCTGACCGGCACGGTGAGCGCCGTCTCCGTCGGCATCGTCGGCGGCGTCCCCCTCCTCGACCTCTGCTACGAGGAGGACGTGCGCGCCGAGACCGACATGAACGTCGTCTGCACCGGCGACGGCCGCTTCGTCGAGGTCCAGGGCACCGCGGAGGCGGAGCCGTTCGCCCGCGACGAGCTGAACGCGCTGCTCGACCTCGCGGTCGGCGGCTGCGACACGCTGGCCGCGCACCAGCGGGCGGCCCTGGAGGCCACACTCGCCCCCTGACGGGCAACCTGGCGGCCCCTCCCCGCGTCCTACCTCTACGCAGTAGCGGGAATCCGGGGAGGGAACCATCATCATGGCCGCCAGCCGAGGCCGTCTCGCCGCCGTCCTGGCGACCGCCGCGCTCACCGCGGCCCTCGTCGGCGGCTGCGGCGCCACGCACCGGGCGATGGACTGCGTGCACACCGCCGACACCATCGCCGACGGCGTCACCGATCTCCAGCAGGCGGTGGAGAACGCCGCGCACGACCCCGGGCGGGCCGACGCCGCGCTCGACGCGATCGAGCGGAACGTGCGGAAGATCGGCGACAAGACGGACGACACCGACGTCGACAAGGCCGTGGACGATCTGGACAAGGCCGTGGGCCGGGTCCGTACGGCCCTGCGAAACGGGGACCGGACACCGGATGTCGGACCCGTGACGGACGCGGCGGGGGAGCTGACGAAGGGGTGCGCGAAGTAGGCGCGAAGGAGTCGGGCGCGGGTCCCCCCGTGGCTACTCGCGCAGCTCCCCGCGCTCCTTCTCGGCGCGCTTCAGCGCCCGCTTGCTCGCCTTGCGCTCCACCCCCACCCCGCCCCAGAACGCGAAGCCCCCGATGACCACCCGCGGGGCACCCGGCTCGGACAGGCCCTCGTCCCGCGGATGCTCGAACGCGCCCATGATGCCCAGACCGCGGACGACGACCTCGACACCCGGCGGCACGGTGATCTGGGCGCCGCCCAGGACGGCCACGACATTGATCTCCACCTCGCGGTCGGCGAAGTTCGCGTCCCGCAGGTCGAGGTCGGCGCCGCCCAGGAACGCGAAGCACTTGAAACGCCTGGGCACGGTCCAGCGGCCCTTGCGCTCGAAGCCGGACAGGATGGCGATGCCGCCCGAGGACGAGCCCTCGCCACCGACGATGCGGGAGGACCAGCTGTCGTCCCGGACCGGCGCCTTGCCGAACGAGACCGGCGCCGGGGCCGAGCCGGCCGGCAGATCACGGGTGATCGGGACCAGCTCGCCGTACGTACGCGCCGCGTACGTCGCCTCCAGCCGCTCCTCGAACTCGCCCATGTCCAGGCGCCCTTCGGCGAGGGCGTCACGCAGCACCTCGGCGACCCGTTCCCGGTCAAAGTCGGAGGCGCGGAGTTCGGGACGTGCGTCGTCGGTCATGGCAGCAGCCTACGAGACCGCCTTCTCCGCGTACATCTTCGCGATGACGGCCTCGATGTCCGGTTCCCGCACCGACAGGTCCACCAGCGGATACCTCGCCGCGAGCTGCGCGACCAGCGGCGCCGCCGACTGCCCCGCCGGGAACGCCAGCCACTGCCGGGGCCCCTCCACCCGCACCACCCGCGCCGCCGGCACCTGAACCGGCGGCAGCTCCCGCTCCAGGTCCACCACCAGCGTCCGCTCGCTCTCCCCGGCCTCGTGGAGCCCCGTGAGCGGACCGTCGTACATCAGCCGGCCGTGGTCGATCACCATCACCCGGGAGCACAACTGCTCGATGTCCTGGAGGTCATGGGTGGTCAGCAGCACGGTCGTACCGCTCGCGGCGTTCAACTCCCGCAGGAACCCCCGCACCTTGGCCTTGGAGACGACGTCCAGGCCGATCGTCGGCTCGTCCAGGTACAGCACCTCCGGGTCGTGCAGCAGCGCCGCCGCGATGTCCCCGCGCATCCGCTGCCCCAGCGACAGCTGACGCACCGGAGTGTCCAACAGCGTCCGCAGCTCCAGGAGTTCGACCAGCCGGTTCAGGTTCTCCCGGTAACGGGCGTCCGGGATGCGGTACATACGGTGCGCCAGCCGGTACGAGTCGATCAGCGGCAGGTCCCACCACAACGTGGTGCGCTGCCCGAACACCACCCCGATGCGATGCGCGAGGCGCGCCCGCTCCCGCGCGGGGTCGATGCCCGCGACCCGCAGCCGGCCACCGCTCGGCGTCAGAATCCCGGTCAGCATCTTGATCGTGGTGGACTTCCCGGCGCCGTTCGGCCCGATGTAGCCCACCATCTCCCCGCGCGCCACGGTGAACGACAGCGAGTCCACCGCCCGCACCTCGTGCCGCTCCCGCTTGAGGAACCCGCTCTTGCGGCGCACCGAGAAGACCTTCTCCACCTTCTCCAGCGCGATGAAGTCGTCCATGACGCCCTAACTCCCTGTGCTCCGGTACGAACGTAGTCCCGCCCGCCAGGCCAGCCCGGCCAGCGCGCAGCAGCCCGCCGCCACCAGCGGCGTCGTCCAGGCCACCCAGCCCGGCAGATCCAGCGGATACGGCCGCCCGAGGATGTAGCTCGCGGGCAGCCAGTTGACGAAGGCCAGCGGCAGCACGAACGTCACCCCGCGCACCAGCTCCTTCCCGAACACCGTCGGCGGGTACTGGAGCAGCGTCGTACCGCCGTACGTGAACGCGTTCTGCACCTCGGCCGCGTCCTGCGCCACGAACTGGAAGGCCGCCCCCGCCACGAACACCGCGCAGAAGATCCCGCAGCCCGCCAGCAGCGCCACCGGCATCAGCAGCAGTCGGCCCACGCTCCAGTCCACGTCCAGCCGGGTCAGCGCCCAGCCCAGCACCAGCGAACCCTGGGTGACCCGGCCGAGGCGGCGCAGCGCGAACCGGTCCGCCGCCACCTGCGCCAGTATCGGCGCCGGCCGCACCAGCAGCGCGTCCAGCGTGCCGTCCCGCAGCCGCCGGCCCAGCCGGTCCATCGAGCCGATCACCAGGTCCGCGAGACCGAAGGAGACCGCCGACAGGCCGTACAGGAACGCCACTTCGGGCAGCGACCAGCCGCCGAGGGCACGCACCCGCGAGAACATCAGCATGATCGCGACGAAGTCGAAGAAGGTCGCCGCGAAACTCCCGAACGTGGTCATGGCGAACGACGCCCGGTACGCCATCGTCGACCGGATCCACATCCCCGCGATCAGCCCGTACGCCCGCGCCCCCGCCACGAGCCGCCCGCGCTCAGCCACCCTGCACCACCACCCGCCGCGTCGCCACCGACTGGAGCAGCCGCCCGCCGCCCAGCAGCACCACGGCCCACGCCCCCTGGAACAGATACGTGCGCAGCGGATCTCCGTGCCCGAGCAGGATGTCCGCCGGCGCCTGGAGGAGCGAGGACCAGGGCAGAGCGCGTACGACGGTGCCGAGCGCCCCCGGGAACACGTTCAGCGGCAGCAGCATCCCCGAGCAGAAGTAGCCGAGCAGCCACGTCATCTGGCTCACCCCGGTGCCGTCCAGCAGCCAGAACGCGCTCAGCGCCACCAGATAGCGGATGCCGAAGCCGACCAGCATCGCCAGCAGCACGGCCAGCCCGAACGCCGCCCAGGTGCCCGGGTCCGCCGGCAGGTACGCCGGAAAGACCAGCGCGCCGAAGACGAACGGCACCACCCCCCGCCCCAGCAGCTGGAAGAACGCCCGGCCCAGATCGGCGGAGAGCCACCACAGCTGGAGGTCGGCCGGCCGGTACAGGTCGATCGCCACATCCCCCGTGCGGATGCGTTCCATCAGCTCGTCCTCGACGCCCCCGCCGCTGATCGCGAGCGTCGACAGGAACGCCTGACCCAGCCACACATAGGTGACGGCCTGCGCCTGGTCGTATCCCCCAGATGCGGTTTCAGGTCCCATAGTGCCTTGTAGGTGTAGACGAGAATGAGCCCGAAAACCGTGTTGGTGAAGACCCCTGCCGCAGTGGCGGCCTTATACGTCGCGTACCGTCTGAATCCCCCTAACGCGACGGCCGCGTACAACCGTCCCGCGCCCACGTCAGTCGACCTCCTCGGACCACTCGACACCGAAGCGCAGGAGCCTAGTCCGGAGGCCCGGCGGCCTGCCACGCATTTTGTGGCCGAAGCGTGCCGGAATCCGGGAACGGAACGCCAGGTGCGAGAGTCTTCAAACGGGGGGCCGCAGAAGGCGTACGAGGCGTACGGGAACGTACGACGCGAAACAGGAGTCCGTGCACGACATGAGCGACGAGCCACAGCCGCAGCAGCCGAACGAAGGCGTGGCACCGGATAAGCCGCTGCCGGCTGCGAGGCCCGGGACCCCGGCGCCGGGATCTCCCGCCACCCCGTCCAAGGGGGCCGGCCGAGTGAAGGACACCGAGGAATCGGGGAGGGACGAGAAGCCGGAGACGGCCGGGGCGGCGCACACGCCCGGGAAGCCCGAGGGGTCTGCGCGGCCCGGGGGGCGCGCCGAGGGGGGCGACCGGGCCGGATCCGGCGAGCGCGCCGCGCGGGCCGGGAACTCCGGCGACGCCGGCGCGGCCGGGAAGGCGCGGGACGCCGACGAGAACCGCGGCACGGGCAGGACCCAGGGCGCGGACAAGCCCCGGGGCGCGGCCGAGGGCACGCCCGCGGGCGACCGCGGGGCGAACCGGGACTCCGGAGCGGCGGCCGCCGACACGGCGCGCCGTTCCGTGCCCGCGCCCCAGGACCGTACGGCCTCCATCGCCCGTGCCCGGCAGGCGGCGCGGGACGCCCGTACCGACCAGGGCGCGGCCACGGCCGCCGAGGGCAAGAACACCGCCGAGCGCGGCGAGCCCGGCAAGACCACCGGCACCGGCAAGCCGCAGGTCCCGGGCGCCCGGACGCCCGAGCAGCCGGCCGAGAGCACCCAGGTGCTGCGCCGCATCACGCCGCCCCGGGAGCCCCAGAACTCCGCGAAGGGCTCCGGCCCGACGGACAAGCCCGGACGGCCCGGCCAGCCCGGCAAGCCCGATCAGCCCGGCAGGTCCGGCCAGTCCGGCCAGGACGCGCCGGCGCCCGAGACCACCCAGGTGCTCCGCCGCGTCAACGCCCCGCGCAAGGGCGAACCCGGCGGCCCCGCCAAGGCGGGCACGTCCGCCACCGGAGCGAACGCGAGCGGACCCACCGGCCACACGACCGGCTCCCGGCCGGGCGGCCCCCGCGCCGCGGGCACGGCGGCCGCGGCCGCCGCGGGAGCCCTCGGCGCGGCCGGCACCGCGAAAGCGGCGGGTGCCGCCGGCGCCCCCGGTGCCGCGACCACCGCCAACGGCGCCACCTCCGGCCCCCGTACCGGAACCGGCGACGGCCCGACGCCCCCCTCCGCCTCGGACACCCCCACCGGCAACGGCGCGGACGACGGCAAGGGCAAGGGCAAGTCCAAGGCCAAGAAGCCCAAGCGCACCGGCTGGCGGCGCCTCGTGCCGACCTGGAAGACGGTGCTCGGCACCTTCGTCTTCCTGGTGCTCGCCGTCATCGGGCTGTTCCTCGTGGGCTACTCGCTCGTCAACATCCCGCCCGCCAACGCCCTCGCCACCAAGCAGGCGAACGTCTACCTCTACGCCGACGGCTCCCAGATCGCCCGCGACACCCGCGACAGCCAGGTGAACCGGGAGAAGGTCACCCTCGGCGAGATCTCCAAGAACGCCCAGCACGCCGTACTGGCCGCCGAGGACCGCGACTTCTACACCGAGTCCGCCATCGACCCCAAGGCCATGCTCCGCGCCGCCTGGAACACCGCGACCGGCAAGGGCAAGCAGTCCGGCTCCACCATCACCCAGCAGTACGTGAAGAACTACTACCTGGCCCAGGAACAGACGGTCACCCGTAAGGCCAAGGAGTTCTTCATCTCGATCAAGCTCGACCGGAACAAGTCCAAGGACGAGATCCTCGAGGGCTACCTCAACACCAGCTACTTCGGCCGCAACGCCTACGGCATCCAGGCCGCCGCCCAGGCGTACTACGGCCGCGACGCCAAGGACCTCGACCCGGCCCGCGCCGCCTACCTCGCCGCGCTCGTCAACGCGCCCAGCGAGTACGACGTCGTCGCCCACCCGGAGAACAAGTCCGCGGCCGTGGCCCGCTGGAACTACGTCCTGGACGGCATGGTCAAGCAGGGCTGGCTCAGCCAGTCCGAGCGCACCGGGATGAAGTTCCCGATGCCGAAGGAGCAGACGCTCTCCACCGGCATGTCCGGCCAGCGCGGCTACCTCGTGGACGCCGTCAAGCACTACCTGATCGCCCACCACATCCTCGACTCCGACCAGCTCGAGGCCGGCGGCTACCGCATCACGACCACCATCCAGAAGAGCAAGCAGAACGCCTTCGTCAAGGCCGTGAACGACCAGCTGGTCTCCAAGCTGGACAAGAAGAACAACAAGACCGACAGCTACGTCCGCGCGGGCGGCGCCTCCGTCGACCCGAAGACCGGCCAGGTCGTCGCGATGTACGGCGGCATCGACTACGTGAAGCAGTACACCAACGGCGCGACCCGCGGTGACTTCCAGGTCGGCTCCACCTTCAAGCCGTTCGTCTTCACCTCCGCGGTGCAGAACGGGTCCACCACCCAGGACGGCCGCCGCATCACCCCGAACACCCAGTACGACGGCACCAGCGAGCGCCCCGTACAGGGCTGGAGCGGCGGCGCGTACGCCCCGCAGAACGAGGACCAGAAGTCGTACGGCCAGATCACCGTCACCAAGGCCACCGACCTGTCGGTGAACGCGGTGTACGCGCAGATGGCCGTCGACGTCGGCCCGAGCAAGGTCAAGCAGACCGCCATCGACCTGGGCATCCCCGCCGACACCCCGGACCTCCAGCCCTACCCGTCCATCGCGCTCGGCCCCGCCACCGCCAGCGTCCTGGACATGGCCGAGGGCTACGCCACGCTCGCCAACCACGGCAAGCACGGCACGTACACCATGGTCAAGAAGATCACCCGCAACGGCACCGACGAGATCAAGCTGCCCGACAGCAACGTCGAGCAGGCCGTCAGCCGCGCCGCCGCCGACACCACCACCGCCATGCTGAAGAGCGTGGTCCAGGGCGGCACCGCCACCGCGGCGCAGGCCGCGGGCCGCGCGGCGGCCGGCAAGACCGGCACCGCCGAGAACGACACCGCCGCCTGGTTCGCCGGCTACACCCCCGACCTCGCCACGGTGGTCTCCGTGATGGGCCAGGACCCGGTGACGGCCAAGCACATGCCGCTGTACGGCGCGCTCGGCCAGGCCCGGATGAACGGTGGCGGCCCGCCCACCCAGATCTGGGCCCAGTACACGCACGACGCCCTGAAGAACACCCCGGCCTCGTCCTTCGACCTCCAGCTCCAGGAGGGCGCGGACCAGCCGCAGCCGCCCGGCCCCGGCGACCCCAGCGCCTCCGCCGGCACGGACGGCGGCGCCACCGGTGGCACCACCGAGCCCGGCGGCACCCCGAGCGACACCCCCACCGACGGCAACGCCACCGGCACCCCGACCGACGGCGGTGCGGCGACCGGCGGTGAGACCGACGGCGGCGCCGCCGCGGGTGGCGCCGCGGCCGGCGGCACCGACCCGTCCACCGCGGGCGCCGCGGGCGGCGACCCCAACGGCGGAGCCGGAGCGGCCGGCGGCCAGGGCGGTGGCGGCGGAACACCGGCGGACGGCGGCGGCGGTGCCGCCGCGGGCGGCGGCACCGGCACCATCACCGGGACCGGCCCCGGCGGCCCCGGCACCTGAGCCGCACGTCAGCCGCTGGTCGCCTTCAGCCCCACCACGGCGACCAGCAGCAGACACACGAAGAAGATCCGGGCGGCGGTGACCGGCTCACCGAGCACCACCATGCCGAGCACCGCCGCCCCGGCCGCGCCGATACCGACCCACACCCCGTAGGCGGTACCGATCGGCAGGGACCGGGCCGCGTACGACAGCAGCACCATGCTGGCGACGATCCCGGCACCGGTGAGCACACTGGGCACCGGCCGGGTGAAACCCTCGCTGTACTTCATCCCGATCGACCAGCCCACTTCCAGCAGACCGGCCACGACCAGCAAAAACCAGGCCACGACGGCACCTCCGAGACGTACGACGTTTCTCTTGCGGTGCGTCGTCTTTGCCTGCATCCCGGTACGGCGCGTCTCGTCGGGCTCGCTCTCGAACCTAGCAAAACCACGAGGAGGGGGGCTGGTGACCATGGTCACCAGCCCCCCTCCTCGCGCATGGGCCTTGCTTACGGGGCCGCTACGGCCTCACAGATAGAGCCCGGTCGAATCCTCCGAGCCCTCGAACCGGTCCGCGGCCACGGCGTGCAGATCGCGCTCGCGCATGAGCACGTACGCCACACCCCGCACCTCGACCTCGGCCCGGTCCTCCGGATCGAACAGGACGCGGTCCCCGGGCTCCACGGTCCGTACGTTCTGACCGACCGCGACCACCTCGGCCCAGGCCAGCCGGCGTCCGACCGCCGCGGTGGCGGGAATCAGGATGCCGCCCCCCGACCGCCGCTCGCCCTCACCGGTCTCCTGCTTGACCAGCACCCGGTCGTGCAGCATCCGGATGGGCAGCTTGTCGTGCTGCGGGGTGCTCTGCTCGTGTCTCTTGGCGCTCACGCCTCGAACCTACCTGTCTTCCACCCGCCCGTGGCCCCTGGGTGGCCGCCGCACGTACCCGGCACCCGCCGGGTCAGCGCCCGCGCCGCCGGGACAGGGCGACCAGGCCCACCACCCCGGCGACCACGAGCGCGGCCGGCACGACCCGCTCCGCGCGCAGCCGCCCGTACTCGTCCGTGAACTGCGCCCTGACCTCGCTCACCACCCGGTTGACCTGCACATACGCACGCCCCACCGTGTGGTCGATATTGGCCGCGGCCTTGGCCTTCGCATCCCCGACGATCGTCTTCGGGTGCACCCGCACCCCGATCTCGTCGAGCGTCTCGGCCAGCACTTCGCGGCGGCGCCTGATGTCCGCCTCGATCTGCGCCGGGGTTCTGGTGTCCGCCGTGTCCGCCACCGTACGGCCTCCGAAGTCTGCCGAAATCTGCTGTCCTGTTCCGGACAGTCTGTCAGCTCCGGCCCGCGCCGCACCGCAAGGGGCCCCGGTTACGCTGGTCCGATGAGCGAGCGACTCCAGCCGGGGGACGTGGCCCCCGCCTTCACCCTCCCGGACGCCGACGGTAACGAGGTCTCCCTCGCGGGCCACCAGGGCCGCAAGGTCATCGTGTACTTCTACCCCGCGGCGCTTACCCCGGGATGCACCAAGCAGGCATGCGACTTCACCGACAACCTCGACCTGCTGGCCGGCGCCGGCTACGACGTCATCGGCATCTCCCCGGACACCCCGGAGAAGCTGGCCAAGTTCCGCGACAAGGAGTCCCTCAAGGTCACCCTCGTCGCCGACCCCGACAAGAAGACCGCCGAGTCCTACGCCGCCTTCGGCGAGAAGAAGAACTACGGCAAGACCTACCTGGGCATCATCCGCTCCACGTTCGTCGTCGACGAGGACGGCACGATCTCCCACGCCTTCTACAACGTCCGCGCGACCGGCCACGTAGCCAAGATCATCAAGGACCTGGGCATCTGACCCGATCCGTTCCACCCCCCCTCTCCGACGGCGGCCCGCACCAGCTCCTCCTGGCGCGGGCCGCTTTCCTGTCCCCCGTGACCGTCCGCCAGCCGGTTCGTTGATCCATGCGAACGGCGAACACCTGCCCGTACCGGAGGGGGACTCGATGGGGGCCAGCGCGTACACCAGGGAGCGGCTGCGGGAGGCGGCCGGCGGCGCACGGACGCTGTCGGAGGCGCTGGAGAGGCTGGGGGTGGATCCGAGGAGTTCGACGAGGCGGTACCTCCTGGGACGGATGAAGAAACTCGGCGTGGACGTCTCCCACTTCGAGCGGGAGGGGGCGAAGTGGACGAAGGAACTGCTCGAGGAAGCCGTGGCCGCCTCCACGAACATGTGCGAGGTACTGCGCCATCTCGGTCTGGAGGTCGTCGGCGGCCATCACACGCACATCAGCCGCAGGATCAAGGCGTACGGGATCGACACCACGCACTTCCGGATGCCGGCGCAGCGACGGAGGGCGTCGCCCGCCCGCACGCCGCAGGCCCTGCTCGCCGAGCAGCCCGCCGGCCGGGCCCGACGCGTCCCGGGGGACCGGCTCAAGCGCGCGATGAAGACCCTGGGCGTGCCGGAACGCTGCGCCCGCTGTGGCACGGACCCGGTCTGGCGGGGCCGGCCGCTGCCGCTGGAGGTCGACCACATCGACGGCGACTGGCGGAACAACCGCATCGAGAACCTCCGGTTCCTCTGCCCCAACTGCCATTCGGTCACGGACAATTACCGGGGCCGGGGCAAGGGGCGGCACACGCGGCCCACAGCCCCGTGAGCGGCGGCGTGCGGTACACGCGAGAGCGACTGGCCGAGGCCGCCGCACAGTGCGCGAGCCTGGACGAGGTGATCGCCTTCTTCGGCACCCGGCCGTACGTCAATGTGCGCCGCCACCTCGCCCGGCGATTCGCCCACTTCGGCATCGACATCTCGCACTTCGACGACCGGGGCCTCCTGAACCGGCGCAAGGGCCGCCCTGCGGCCCGGGAACTGCACGCGGCGGTGGCCGAGTCGATCTCCATCGCCGGGACGCTGCGCCGCCTTCAGCGCCCGGACACCGGCGTACAGCGCGCGCTGCTGCGGCGGTGGATCGCCGAAGCGGGCGTCTCCACCGCGCACTTCCTGGGACAGGCACACCACAGAGGCAGGACCGGCACAGCGCGGGCGAAGCGTCCCGAGGAGATCCTGGTCAAGCACGACGGCCGGCGCCGGACGCGCACCCGCCTGCTGCGTCGCGCGCTGCGTGAGGTGGGCGTACCGGAGCGGTGCACCGAGTGCGGCATCGGTTCCGAATGGCTCGGAGATCCCCTGACGCTGGAGGTCGACCACATCGACGGAGACTGGTCCGACGACCGGCGGGAGAACCTGCGGCTGCTGTGCCCCAACTGCCACGCAGCGACCAGCACCTGGTGCAGAGGGGGCGGACGCCGAACGGCGTAGCACAGTAGAGTGGGGCGCGGTCCACGCGCCCGTACGCCAACGGCCGAGCGGCGATCTTTAGGTGGTCGTGTTTGTCGGTTCGAATCCGACCGGGCGCACCCGCAGAAGCGGCCCCGCACCTTCGTTTCCAAGGTGCGGGGCCGCTCCGTCGATTCAGCCGAGCAACTCCCGCACCACCGGCACCAGCGCCCGGAACGCCTTGCCGCGGTGGCTGATGGCGTTCTTCTCGTCGGCGGTCAGTTCGGCGCAGGTGCGGGTGTCGCCGTCGGGCTGGAGGATCGGGTCGTAGCCGAAGCCGTTCGTGCCGGCGGGCGCGTGCCGCAGGGTGCCGCGGAGCTGGCCCTCGACCACGCGTTCCGTGCCGTCCGGCAGGGCCAGGGCGGCGGCGCAGGCGAAGTGGGCCGCGCGGTGTTCCTCGGCGATGTCGCCGATCTGGGCGAGGAGCAGGTCGAGGTTGGCCTGGTCGTCGCCGTGCCGGCCGGCCCAGCGGGCGGAGAAGATGCCGGGGGCGCCGTTCATGACGTCCACGCACAGGCCGGAGTCGTCGGCGACCGCGGGCAGCCCGGTGGCCTGTGCCAGGGCGTGTGCCTTGAGCAGGGCGTTCTCGGCGAAGGTGACGCCGGTCTCCTTGACGTCGGGGATCTCGGGGTAGGCGTCGGCGCCGACCAGCTCGTGGGGGAGCCCGGCGTCGGCCAGGATGGCCCTCAGCTCGGTGATCTTTCCGGCGTTACGGGTGGCGAGGATCAGGCGGGTCATGCCGCACAGTATTCCTCGCCGTCGGCGGGTGCCGGTGCGGGCCCTCGGCCGGTCGGTACCGGCGCCGCCTCACAGCTCCGTCTGCCCGCCGCCCTTCAGCGTCCGCAGGTCGAACACCTGGGCCATCGTGGCGAAGCCGAGGTCGCTGGGGTGCAGATGGTCGCCCGAGTCGTAGTCGGGGCGCAGGCGGCGGGGGTCGTAGGGGTCGCGGAGCGCCTTGTCGAAGTCGGCGACGGCGTCGTACACCCGGCCCGCGCGGATCTGCGCGTTGATCTGCTGCCGTACGGCTTCCCGGGCGGGGGTCCAGCCCCGGTGGCCCTGGAACGGCATCAGGGTCGCCCCGACGACCTTCAGGCCGCGCGCGTGGGCCTCGCGGACCAGGGTGCGCAGTCCGGTGAGGATGTGGTCGGGGCCGTCGAGGCGGGGGTTGCGCAGGATGTCGTTGATGCCGAGGTCGATGACGACGACCTTGACGTCGGTGCGGGAGAGCGCGTCGCGCCCGAAGCGGTTCAGTCCGCTCTGGTTCTCCGCGGGGCGGCCGAGCCCGTCGGCGAGGACCTGGTTGCTGCTGATGCCCTCGTTGACGACGCTGTAGCGCGGCAGTCGCCGGCCGTCCGCGAGGGCGGAGCGCAGCCGGTGGCCGAGGACGTCGGGCCAGCGGCGGTTGGCGCCGACGGTGGAGGTGATGCCGTCGGTGATGGAGTCGCCGAAGACGACGACGGTGCCGTCGGCCTCGTTGCTGAGCACGTCCAGCGCGGTCAGGTACCGCCAGTACGGGGTGCGTTGGGTGTAGGGGGTGCCGGTGGAGTCCTCGGTGCGGTCCCCGGTGGCGACGTACGAGGTCTGCTGCGCGTGCGGGTGGAAGGTGACCGGGCCGGAGGGGGTGGGGGAGTACGTGGTGACGAGGACGTCGGTGTCGTGGGGTATGAGCAGGCGCACGGCGTCGCTGACGACCTGTTCGCCGGCGGGTATGACGACGGAGGTGGCGCCCCCGAAGGTGAGCCGCCGCATGGTGTCCGCGTCGGCCGCGGCGGTGGCGTCGCCCGCGGACAGTGCGAGGGTGGCGTGGGTGATGTCCAGCGGTGTCTGGCCGTAGAGGTTGGACAGCGTGATCCGGGCGCTGGTGCCTCCGGCGTCCGCGTGGACGATGTTGCGCACGGAGTGGCCGGCGAGGCCGGCCGTCTCGGTGCCCGGTTCGCCGCCGACGGGTGCGCTCGCCCAGGAGCCGACCCAGGTGCCGGTGGAGACGGGTGCGGCGGACCCGTGGTGCGGGCGGTCGCCTGCGGCGGTGGTGCCGGCGGTGTGGTCGCCGGCCGCCGCGGTGGCGTAGATGCCGGCGCTGACGGCCACCACCAGTGCGACGAGTGCGCCGATCAGGGCGAGGTACTTGGTGCGGTGCTGTGCGCGGGGAGCCTCGGGGGCTCCGTCGGGGCGCGTGGTCACGCTCGTGCCGTTCTCCTCGGGAGGGGAGTCCCGGGTCTCCTCGGGGAGGGACCTCCGGGCTCCGGTCTTGATGGGTCCATGATGCTTCATGGGCCGGGTCGCACCGTCGGGACCCCGGGCCCAAGTCCCCGCCTGAACAGACGCCGGGAACTCCTGTTCCGTTCCGGGAGTCGGTCAGGAGGGGACAATTGTGCGCGGGATCACCGAACGGGTGGAGCTGATGGAACGTACCGAGACCGGAACTGCCGGACCGGCCGTGTCGTCGTCGTACCGGACGATGACGGCCTTCACGCCGGCCGACGAGGAGCGTCGGCGCGGGGTGCGGCGGATGAAGCTGACCGCGACGGGGCTGCTGCTGTTCGTGGCCGTGGTCTATGTCCTGGCCAAGCTGGCCGGGCACGCGGGCGCGGGGGCGTGGGCCGACTATGTCTCGGCGGCGGCGGAGGCGGGCATGGTGGGCGCGCTGGCGGACTGGTTCGCGGTGACCGCGCTGTTCCGGCATCCCTTGGGGTTGCCGATTCCGCACACCGCGATCATTCCGACGAAGAAGGACCAGCTGGGTGTCTCGCTGGGCGAGTTCGTGGGGGAGAACTTCCTGTCCCAGGACGTCGTACGGCAGCGGTTGCGGGCCGTCGGTGTCGGTGCGCGGCTGGGTGCCTGGCTGGCGGAGCCGGAGCACGCGGACCGGGTGACGGCGGAGCTGGCGACCGCGTTGCGGGGTGCGCTCACGGTGTTGCGGGACTCGGATGTGCAGGCGGTGGTGGGGGAGGCGATCACCCGGCGGGCCGGGGCCCGGGAGATCGCGCCGGGGCTGGGCAAGTTGCTGGAGAGGGTGGTCGCGGACGGTGGTCACAAGCGGGCCGTGGATCTGGTGGTCTCGCGGGCCCATGACTGGCTGGTGCTGCACGGCGACAATGTGATGGGGGCGGTGCAGGGCGGGGCGCCGGGCTGGACGCCGCGGTTCGTGGACCGGAAGGTCGGTGAGCGGGTCTACAAGGAACTGCTGCGGTTCTGCGCGGAGATGCGGGACATGCCGTCTCATCCGGCGCGTGGTGCTCTGGACCGTTTTCTGACCGATTTCGCTTCCGATCTCCAGTCGGACACCGAGACCCGGGCGCGGGTGGAGCGGCTGAAGGGTGAGGTGCTGGGGCGGGGTGAGGTGCAGGATCTGATCGCGTCGGCCTGGACGGCCGTGCGGTCGATGATCGTGGCGGCGGCGGAGGACGAGCGCAGTGAGCTGCGGACGCGGCTGCGGTCGGCGCTGCTGTCGCTGGGCGCGCGGATGGCGAGCGAGCCGAAGATGCAGGAGAAGGTGGACAGCTGGCTGGAGGGTGCGGTGGTGCATGTCGTGACCACGTACCGGGCGGAGATCACCTCGTTGATCACGGACACGGTGGCGGGCTGGGACGCCGAGCACACGACGCGGAAGATCGAGGCGCACATCGGGCGCGATCTGCAGTTCATCCGGATCAATGGCACGGTGGTGGGATCACTGGCGGGGCTGCTGATCTTCACGGTGTCGCGGGCGGTGGGTGGCTGACGGCGGGTCATCCGGCGCCTGGAACGGCGGCGTGAGGGTATCCGTCGTCCTGCCGTCCTCCCGCTTCGGGGGGCGTCCTCGACGAGGAGGAGCCGATGACAGGAGCCGAGAAGGCGTCGCGGGAGGCCGGTGGACTCGGCCGGTCGGGTGACGGTCGGTCGGGTGACGGAGACCGCTCGGCTGACGGGGGCCGGGTCGGTGGCGGCGGCCGGTCGGGTGACGGCGGCCGGACGATCACCACCGACATCCCGGCCCGTCTCGACCGCCTTCCGTGGTCCCGCTGGCACTGGACGATCGTGATCGGTCTCGGCACGGTGTGGATTCTGGACGGCCTGGAGGTCACGGTCGTCGGCAATATCGCCAGCCGTCTGGCCGAACCGGGCAGCGGTCTGTCGATCACGTCCGGGCAGATCACGGGTACGGCCGCCGCGCTGTATGTCGCGGGCGCGTGTGTGGGTGCGCTGTTCTGGGGGCGGCTGACCGACCGTTACGGCCGCAAGAAGCTGTTCATGATCACCCTGGCGGTGTATCTGGTGGCGACGGCCCTGACCGCGGTCTCCTGGGAAGCCTGGTGGTTCTTCCTGTTCCGCTTCCTGACCGGTTTCGGTATCGGCGGTGAGTACGCGGCGATCAACTCGGCGATCGACGAGCTGATCCCGGCCCACTACCGCGGCCGTGTGGACCTGATCATCAACGGGAGTTTCTGGCTGGGCGCGGTGGGCGGTTCGCTGCTGTCGATCGTGGCGCTGAACACCAGCCTGCTGGCGATGGACGTGGGCTGGCGGCTGACGTTCGCGCTGGGCACGGTGCTGGCGCTGGTGATCCTGCTGGTACGGCGGCATGTCCCGGAGAGTCCGCGGTGGCTGCTGATCCACGGCCGGGACGAGGAGGCGGAGGAGATCGTCTCCGGTATCGAGCGGCAGGTGGAGGCGGAGAAGGGCATCCGGCTGCCGGGGACGGACGCGCGCCTGTCCATCCATCAGCGCAAGAGCGTCACCTTCCGGGAGATCGCCCAGACGGTGTTCGGGCGGTACCGCAAGCGTGCGGTGCTCGGTTTCTCTCTCTTCATCGGGCAGGCGTTCCTGTACAACGCGATCACGTTCGGTTTCGGCGCGATCCTGACGAAGTTCTTCGGGGTGCCGACGGACCGTACGGGCTACTACTTCGCGGTCATCGCCGTCGGAAACTTCTGTGGCCCGCTGCTGCTGGGCAAGCTCTTCGACACGGTGGGCCGCCGGGTGATGATCTCCTCGACGTATCTGCTGTCGGGTCTGCTGCTGTTCGGCACGGCGTGGCTGTTCGACCGGGGTGTGCTGACCGCGACGACGCTGACGGCGTGCTGGTGCGCGGTGCTCTTCTTCGCCTCGGCGGGCGCGTCCAGCGCGTATCTGACGGTGTCGGAGATCTTCCCGATGGAGACGCGCGCGATGTCCATCGCCTTCTTCTACGCCCTGGGTACGGCGGCGGGCGGCATCAGTGGCCCGCTGCTCTTCGCGGACCTCACGGGCACGGGCCGGGTCGGTGACACGGTCCTGGCGTTCTCCATCGGGGCGGCGTTGATGTGTGTGGCGGGGCTGGTGGCGGCGGCGCTGGCGGTACGGGCGGAGCGGCGGTCGCTGGAGGACGTGGCGCCGCCGCTCACGGCGGTGGGGCGGGGCGGGGCGGCGTCGGGCCCGGGCGCGGGCACCCAGGGCCCGCCGGCGGTGGGCAGGGCATGAGCCTCGGCCCCTTTGCCGGGGCCGCCCGTGCAAACCCTCTCCGGCCCGTCAGGCCCTGCGGTCGGCGACGGCCCAGGAGGCGAGGGCGACGGCGCCGGCGACGCCGAGGACGGAGGGCCAGGCGCCGACCTTCTTGGCGAGCGGGTGGGAGCCGGCGAAGGCGCCGACGTAGGCGCCGGTCAGCACACCGGCGGCGGTGTTCCCGGCCTTCTCGCGCCACTGCTGCGCGGCCGCGGCACCGGCGACGGCGAGCACGGCGCCGCCGAGCGGCCGCTTCTTCGTCCACCGGGCGACCCCGTATCCGCCGACGAGTCCGCTCGCGGCGACGACAGCGCTGGGAACCTTGGCCATGGATGCCTCCGAATGTCGTATGTCGTACGTCTTGCGCTGTATGGCGCAGAGGATGCCGAGGCTAGCGCGGGGGCGGAGGGGCTGACCTAACCTGAGTCGCGGCTTGTCAACTTTCCGGCTGCGCGCTATATAAATACGCGTAGGGCATCGCACCCAGTACCTTCAGAAGGGAGTGACCCGTGATGCTCATGCGTACCGACCCGTTCCGCGACTTCGACCGACTCGCGCAGCAGGTACTCGGCAGCACGAACCGCCCGTCGGCGATGCCGATGGACGCCTACCGTTCCGGTGACGAATTCCTGGTCCACTTCGACCTCCCCGGCGTCGATCCGGAGACGATCGAACTGGACGTCGAGCGCAACGTCATCAATGTCCGCGCCGAGCGCCGCGGTCCTCTTCCCGAGGACGCTCAGGCGCTGGTCGCGGAGCGGCCGACGGGCACCTTCACCCGTCAGCTCTTCCTCGGCGACACCCTGGACACGGACCGCATCGACGCCTCCTACGAGTCCGGCGTCCTGACCCTGCGCATCCCGGTCGCCGAACGGGCGAAGCCGCGCCGCATCCAGATCACCGGCGGCACCCCCTCCCGCAAGCAGCTCGCCGGCTGACCCACGGGGCGGGGCGGGACCCGCAAGTCCCGCCCCGCCCTGGGCCGTTCGGCCCCTGGAGCTTGCCCACCCGTCCCGATCCACCGGTACGGCGACGGGGTACGGAACCACTGGACGTACCGAACACCCGCGCGCCCCGCGGAAGGAGCCATGACGATGACCACGACGGTGCCGAAGCCCGCCGCGCGACCCACCGGGAAGAACACACCGGCACCGCAGCCCGCCTGGAAGAACCCGAGGGTACGGGAGCACGCCCTGAGGACCGCCTCGCAGGTCTCGGGGGCACCGGAGTCTGCGTCGAGTGCCGCCCGGGAGAACGTGGCGGCACCGGAGCCTGCGTCGAGGACCGCCCGGGAGAACACGGCGGCACCGCAGTCGGCTCGGGAGGACAGGGCGGTACCGGAGTCCACATCGCGGGCCGCCCGAGAGGACACGGCGGCACCGGTGCCCGCCCCGCGGACCACCTGGGAGGACCTGACCGAGGCCGTCCGCGAGGCGGGCGGCTACTCGACCCGGGCGCGGGCCGAACACCTCACCCGCACCGTCCTCACCGCCCTCGGCTCCCACCTCACCGGCGACGAACGCGTCGCCCTGGCCCAGTCCCTGCCCCCGGAGGCCGGCCACCTGATCGCTGCCCAGATCCCCCTGCCCCACCCTCTGCCGGCCCGGGAATTCGTCGACTCGGTGTCCACCCGGCTCCCCGACTCCACCCCGGCAACGGCCCGCTGGGACGTCAGCTCGGTCCTGACCACGCTCTCCACCACGATCGGCCCCGACCTGACGGACCGAGTGCTGACTCAACTGCCTCGGGGGTATGCGCTGTTGTTCGGGAGGGCGGAGCTGACGGCTATGGAGTGACTTGCGTGGGAGTCCGTGCGCCATGCCCCTGTGCGGGACACGGGCAGGCCATCCGGGCGAAAGGTGAGGTGCCCACCTTCGTCCTGCCCTGAGGGCTGCCTACCTCTCGGACTCTCTTTGTCACTACAGTCGACTATGGTCGCTCCGGCGACGCATGATGTGGACGTTTGGTGTTCAACGAGTGGACGTCCGGCGGAGAAGGCAGGTCATGGTCAGCCAGTGGCAGTTCGAAGTCCCCACGGCGGGCACCAAGCTGTTGCCTCCGGACGGACGCTACATGGAGGCGCTCAGCAGCCAGGGGTACGGCTTCGAAGCCGCCGTCGCCGACCTGGTCGACAACTCCATCGACGCCGGGGCAGCGAACGTCGTCGTGCACTTCCTGCGTGACGGAGAACAACTCGTCAGCCTGGTCGTGGTCGACGACGGCAAAGGCATGGGTGAGGACGAACTCGATGTGGCCATGACTGTCGGCGGACGTCGTGGTTATAGCGAGAGGTCCCTGGGCATGTTCGGTACCGGGTTGAAGTCCGCATCGCTCAGTCATGCCGATTCGGTGACCGTGGTCAGTCGCACGAAGCGGAGTCGCCCCGCAGGTCGCCGCTGGTTGATGAAGCACGCCAAGCAAGGCTTCGAGTGCGACATCATCGACCCGGACTTCGCCCAGCAGTTCATCGACTTCTACCAGGGGCGTCCCATCGGCTTCCAGGGCACGATCGTCCGTTGGGACGGAGTGAAGGACTTTCCGAAGCACGGTGGTGGTGGTCAGACCGATCGCTACCTCCACCGAACTGTCAACAAGCTGGGGCTGCATCTCGGCCTGCACCTGCATCGTTTCCTCGCAGGGGACGGCTTCCACATCACCATCTCGGTTCAGGACGTTCGCACCGGTGTCGAGTATGCGAACTACGGTGTCGAGCCGTTGGACCCGTTCGCCTACCCCGTGTCCGGAGATTCGGGATATCCGAGCACTTTCAACGTCGACGTCCCCGACCTGGGGCCGGTCGAACTTCGTGCCCATATATGGCCTCCGCGTTCCTCTCTCGACGAGTACAAGGCATTCGGGGCGGTATCCGAAAAGGCGGGCTTCTACTTCTACCGCCATGATCGGCTCGTCCAGGCCGGCGGCTGGAACAACTTCCGACAGCCGGAGCAGCATCTCGCTCTTGCCCGCGTTGCGGTGGAACTTCCGGACGATCCGGACGGCATGGTCTTTCGACTGACAGTGAAGAAGGAAGGTGTCCAGGCGTCTCCTGAGTTCACGGGAGTGCTGGACGAGGCCGAGGACTCCCGTGGGCGTACTTTCACCACCTATCTAGCGGATGCCGAGCGTGTCTACCGCGAGGCACGCAAACGCGCGGGCGTCGCGCGCAAGGCCGTGGTTCCGCCGGGGCGCGGTATGGATCCACAAGTACGTCAGGCGATTGAGGAAGAGGTACCACTGACATACGACGACCCCTTGCAGTTCCGTTGGCAGAAGCTGCCCAATGACAAGTTCTTCGAGGTCGATCAGGAAGCCCAGGTTCTCCTGCTCAACCAGCGGTATAGAGGCGCTCTGCTCGGCGGTCGCGGTGGCACACTGAACGATGCCCCGGTGGTCAAGTCGCTCATGTACCTGCTCATGCAGGATGCCTTCCAGCGCGAGCGCATGGGAAGTCGCCTCAAGGACAACATCGAGCTGTGGCAGGCGGTACTCGTCGCAGCGGCGCGGGCCGAACTCGATCGGATGGCCGACTGATGAGCGCATGTGAAGGTGGATCCGGGGGCGCTGTAGTCCAGAGCCGTGCTCAGGAGCCGCAGGCGATCGAGCTGCCGTGGACCACGGTGGAGCACTACTTGGGACGAGGGCTGGCGGCGAGTTACAGGCTCTCGTCGGTCGGCGACCCCCTTGTCTCGTATGAGATAGCGGACGGTGGCAGAGGAATCGCACTTCATGTCGAGCTGACGGGGCCGCACCACGCCCCCCGCTCGCCGCTGTCCGCCGTGCGTGTCGACAACGTCCTGCACGCCGGCCGGCGGATGGTGCGTCTCACGACGCCTGAACCGGAACTCCTCCGCGATTTCCACGACCTGGCGCTGGCTGTCGCAGACCGTATCGTCGTCGAAGGCCGGGACCTGGCTCGGGCCTTCGACGAGACGGTGCATGGTTGGAGCCTTTTGCTCGGTCGAACTCGTGGTCTCTCTCTCGAACGGCGCCTCGGCCTCCAGGGCGAACTCGCCGTTCTGGTGCGGCTCGCGGAAGCCTCCGGGTGGCGAGCGGCAATCGATGCTTGGGTGGGCCCGGCCGGCGAGGAGCATGACTTCGCCCTGCAATCGGCGGATCTGGAGATCAAGACAACGGCCGGGGAGCGCCGTCGACACACTGTGCACGGCCTCGGGCAACTCGAAGAGAGCCCCGGACGCTCGCTCTGGTTCGCGTCCCTGCGCGTCACCCGAGGCGGCACCGGGGGCCGCACCCTCGGAGAATCGGTCAAGGCCGCCAGGGACGCGGCTGCCGCCGAGAGTATCGCGTCGAGGGCGCGTCTGGACCGACTTCTGTCCGCCACGGGTTGGAATCCCGACCAACCGGACGATGAACGGTGGACGCCTCGGGACAGCCCCTTGATGTTGCGAGCGGCCGATATGCCACGTCTCACGCCTGGTGACCTGCCGGCCGCGGCGCAGGGGCGGATAGACGGGGTCACCTACAGGGTGGACGTGACCGAACTCCAGCCTGTGGCAGAACCGTACCCCGTCGATCTCTCCGATCTCCGCCTCCCCTGACGAACCCCCTCCCACGGCATTCCTCAGCCGGTACCCCGAAGGAAGAGCATGACCAGCAGTCCGACCGACGACCTTCTTCTTCAGTTGCTCAGCACAGCTCTCGCCGACATGCACACCAGCCGCCCCAAGAAGCTGGTGCGCGCTCTCGAATTTCAGGCCGAGAGTATGTCTCCGCAGGCTGAGGAACTGGCGAGCGAGGATGTGCTGCGGGACGCGCTGGAGCGCTCACATCCGACCGACCCGCTGGTGGAGGTGTGGCGGAAAAAGCTGACCGATTGGGACTTCCTGCCCGAGCCTGCCTGGTCGGACACACCGGAACGCACGCAGGTCCGCCGCGAGGCCGTCTACGGACTGCTGGCGATTTCGGAGGAAACCCGTAAGCTGCTGGACAATCTCGTCCCGGTCTCCCAGGCTGCGGTCCCGGTGATCATCAGCGACGAGTTCGTTCCTTGGTACACGCCCCAGTCACGGCAGGGACGTTCCTGGTATTGGCCGGAATATCGGGCCTATCTGGAGAACAAGGGGTGGGACGCGGAGGCCGTGGCCGGCCTCGATGTCGCTACCGACGCGGTGGTCGAGCGTCTCGCCGACCCGACGCAGCCGGCGGCCTACCAGTCGAAGGGGCTGGTGGTCGGTTACGTGCAGTCGGGGAAGACCGCGAATTTCGCCGGTGTGATTGCCAAGGCCGTCGATGCCGGATACCGATTGGTGATCGTCCTCGGCGGCACCATCAACATGCTGCGCGCGCAGACTCAGCGACGCCTCGACATGGAACTCGTCGGTCGGGAGAACATCCTGCGCGGGGCGAGCGAATACGAATCCGACTACGCAGATGATCCGGCGTGGATTCAGGGCAAGTTCACCACCTTCGGTGATCTGCCGTCTGCTCGCGGGGGCTTCGACATCGTGCGCCTGACGACACGTGACGACGACTACAAGAGTCTCCTGCAGGGCATCACGGCACTCGAATTCGAGAAACAGGAACCCGCGCTGCCGCTCTTCGATCCGCGTAACCTGCATCGATCTTCGGCACGCCTCATGGTGGTCAAGAAGCACAAGACGGTCCTGACAAAGTTGGTCAAGGACCTCAAGAAGATCAAGACGCCGCTTTCCGAGATCCCCGTGCTGATCATCGACGACGAATCCGACGAGGCGTCGGTCAACACCTCCGACCTCGCCAAGCCCGACGCCGAGCGGAGCGCGATCAACCAGAAGATCTCGGAGCTGCTTAAACTCCTGCCGCGGGCGCAGTACGTCGGCTACACCGCCACCCCGTACGCCAACGTGTTCGTCGACCCCAGTGATGCCGAGGACATCTTCCCGAAGGATTTCATTCTTTCTCTTCCCCGGCCCGAGGGGTACATGGGGGCGCGAGACTTCCACGACTTGGACTCCCCGATCCCGGAAGGGGAACGCACGTTCGCGAACTCCAACGAACTCGCCCACGTGCGCAACATCACAGTGAACGGTGAAGACGACGCCTGCCTCCAGCAAGCCATGGACATGTTCGTTCTCACGGCTGCGATGAAGCTCTACCGAGAAGCAGAGGGAGGCTTGGGCGACCGGTACTTCCAGCATCACACGATGCTCATCCACGAGTCCGTGCGCACCGAGGCGCATCGCGAATTGCTGAGCAAAGTGACCGGCATGTGGTGGAATGCCGGGTATCTGGGTTCGACCGGTCATCGGCGGCTACGCGAGCTCTTCGAGACGGACATCGCTCCGGTATCTGCGGTGCGCGCCGACGACCACGCCGTACCGCCCACGTACGAAGCCCTCTCCCCCTATGTGGGTCCGGCCTTGACTCGCATCGGCGGGGACGACAACCCGATCGTCGTCGTGAATGGTGACAAGGACCTCGAAACCGCGAAAGCGGACTTCGACAAGCGGTCCATCTGGAAGATCCTCATCGGTGGCCAGAAACTCGCGCGTGGCTTCACCGTGGAAGGGCTCACGGTCTCCTATTTCCGCCGCCGCACGGGCAATGCCTCCACCCTGATGCAGATGGGTCGATGGTTCGGCTTCCGCGAGGGGTATCGAGACCTCGTGCGACTCTTCCTGGGGCGTGCGGAGACCGTGCGTGCCAAGGAGATCGACCTGTACTCGGCGTTCGAGGCCATTTGCCTGGACGAGGAAAGCTTCCGCAGTGAATTGCAGCAGTACGCCACGATGATCGACGGCAAGCCGCAGGTTACTCCGGACCAGGTGCCGCCGCTCGTCTCGCAGCATCTGCCCTGGCTCAAGCCGACCAGCCCCAACAAGATGTACAACGCGCGCCTCGTCGAGCTGCGTTCGCCGGGGCAGTGGCAGGAGCCCACCGCGTATCCGGCCAAGGTCGCCGATCTGCGGCACAATACCGGACTTTGGATGCCCGTCCTGGACTCCTTGTCCTCGGCCACCACATCGCTCGCCTACACCTTCCCGCCCGACGGCACGAGTGACTCCGTCACCCACCGATACGATGCATTCGTCGGTCGAATCCTTCCCCAGGACTTCCTTGAGCTGATCGACAAGCTGCGCTGGGGTGCCCCTTCCCAGTTCGAGCCCCACCGTGCCTACCTCACGGAGATCAACCAGGGCCCTTCGCCGGACGTCGACGACTGGTTGGTGATCGCGCCTCAGCACGCCAAACGCGGTCAGCGTCTGCTTCTCGGTACGGAGAGCCGCCCGTTCGCCTGGTTCGGCCGCGAGCGTAGGCGTGGTCCGCTTTTCGGTGCGATCAGTGAGCCGAAGCACCGTGCGGTACCCCATCGCATCGCGGGTGCGCTCCCCGAGTCGGGCCATCCGAGCACCGAGTCTGAGGTCGCTCCACGGCGAGGGGTACTGATCATCTATCCCCTTGTGGAGCCGCAGAACCGCCCGGACATCGATGGAGAAGGTCGACTCACGCCGGAGAAGATCACCATGGCCTTCTCTTTCGTCGCCCCCGCGACGGCCCGTCGAGCCGACGGCCGGGTTGTACGTTTCACCACCATCGACTCCGCCAAGAAAGGACAAGCGATCATCGACGCCCGTTGACCGGGATCGCTGCAGCCGGGTCCGGGCGGCCGCTACCCTCGATGCGAGGGATCTTGCCGTCCGGATGTGTGGGCGACCGCGAAAGTGCCGTATTCGGCGACGACGAGGGGAACGCCACCAAGAAGCGGGGAAACGTGGAGTTTGCCGAGGGTCGTGATCGTGTCGCCTTGCCGACGAGCAGGCTGACGTCGCTGGAGATCTGCGCGGGAGCCGGGGGTTTGGCGCTCGGGCTCGAACGCGCCGGGTTCGACCCCGTTCTCCTGCTCGACAACCGTCCCATCGCGTGTGAGACGCTGCGGGCCAATCGACCGGGGTGGGACGTCCGTGAGATCGATTTGACGGCCTTCGATCCCTTTGAAGATCAGCAGGTCTACGACGTACACCTGCTCTCGGGGGCCTCCCTCGGGTGAAGTCGCCGGCCGCAGCGAACCGTACGCGTGGGGACGAAGCCGAATTGTCGGTCCTCAAGGCGGCCGTCGACCTGGTCTACGGTGTGCAGCCGCGGGCGATTCTTCTGGAAAACGTGCCCGATCTGGTCGAGAAGGATGAATACGAACCGGTCCGTGCGTACGTCGGTGAAGAACTCGGCCATCTCGGCTACCGATTCAGCTGGCACGTTCTGAACGCAAAGGATTTCGGCGTACCACAGAGCCGGAAGGTAGGTCTGCTGGTCGCGTTCAAGGGCGGTCTGATCGATCGCTTCGAGTGGCCGAAGCCGTATGAGGGCCCGTGCCCGGCGGTGGGGGAGACGCTTCTGGAATCCATGGGCGAACGTGGATGGCCGGATGCCGCGACGTGGGCGGCTCAGGCCGATGTGATCGCTCCCACCATCGTCGGCGGGTCTTGGGAGCGGGGCGGGGCGGACCTCGGGCCGACCGGAGCCAAGCGGAAGTGGGCTCAGATAGGAGTCGACGGCGTGACCGTGGCGGACCGGGTCCCGGGCTCGGACTTCGTCTGGAACCCGAGCATCGGGCGGAGCGGCCGAGTGAGGCTCACCGTCGATCAGGTGGCGCTGCTACAGGGCTTTCCAGCCGAGTGGAAGATCGCTGGTCTCAAGACGGCCCGATACCGGCAGGTGGGCAACGCCACACCCCCTCCACTCGCAAGGGCCGTCGGCGAGGCCATCGCCCAGGTCCTTCGGTGCGATGGCGAAGACCTGGGGTCGAAGGGCGAGTAGTGACGGTAGGGTTGGTCGTTGCAGACCGACCGATAGGCAACGCCACCATGACCAGCGCACCGCCCGTTGGGCCACGACGGCCCTTTCACGTCGTCGATCTCTTCGCCGGCCCCGGTGGGTTGGACATGGCGGCCGAGGCTCTGGGTCTTCCATCGATCGGAATCGAGTGGGACGACGACGCGGTGGCCACTCGGCTGGCCGCGGGCCTGAAGACCGTCCACGGCGATGTCCGTCTGTTCGGGCCTGATCATCCCGACTTCAAGAACTGCAACGTACTGGCGGGAGGGCCTCCGTGCCAGACCTTCTCCATCGCGGGGAACGGCTCCGGTCGTAAGGCTTTCGATCTCGTCACCGGATTCATCCGCCGTATGCACGCCTGGTACGAGCTCGAGCGGGCCGGGAAGAAGGGCGAGCGCTGGGAAGACATCCAGCGCGAGTTGGACAAACTCGACGACGAGCGAACCGGTCTCGTCCTCCAGCCTCTGCGGTGGGTCTTCGAGGCGATGCTTCGCCCGCGGCACGGCGAAACGCAGCCGCGGCCGTTCGAAGTGATCGTCTTGGAGCAGGTTCCTTCCGTCATCGAGGTTTGGCACGAGTACGAGAAGGTTCTGAGCGCCGTCGGTTACCAGGCCAAGGCGAAGGTCTTCCACACGGAACAGTACGGGGTCCCGCAAACGCGACGGAGGGCCGTACTCGTGGCCCGAAGGAACGGAGAAGATCTCCCGGAACACTTCCTGCCTCCGACGCATCACCAGTACCGCAAGGGCGTGCAGAACAGCGACACCCTCTTTGCCGGCCGGGCCCCCTGGGTCTCGATGGCGGACGCCCTCCAAGAGATGTACCGGCACGTCGGCGAGGCCAAGCGTCGTCCCACGCCGTTCTGCGTCGTATCCAACTACGGCAGTGGAGGCGACCCGAAGGCGCGTGGCCGTAGGGAATCGAATCTGCCTTCCGCGACGATCACCGGCAAATGGAAGCGCAATCGGATCGTGGCTTTGGATGCCCCGGAAACCGAGATGGATCGCCTGAGCAACGAGGAAGCCGGCGTCTTCCAGACCTTTCCCTATCGGTACCCCTGGCGGGGCAGCGATGCTGCCCAGCAACAGCAGATCGGCAACGCGGTGCCCCGCGTTTCGGTGTGCACGTATTGAGCGGGGCACTCGAATTGGGCGTCCCCCGAGCCGACGTATGGGAGAGGCTTCTGCGGTGGCGGCCGGAGCCAAAGGATCAGGAGGCCGCTTCTCAAACCGAGGTATCGGATTGAGAAGCGAGTCGCGTCTCGATCGTCACGTCCACGCGGGCAAATCCTTCTCCAGACTCACCCCCTGACGTTGTACGGGCACGGCGCTGTCCTCTGAAGGTTCCCCGGCCTGTTCCGGCGTACGGCCGCGGTGCCGGAGCGGAGCCTCCGCGAGAAGCTTGTCGAACAGAGGCATCAGGATGTCCACGGAATGCGTCGGGGCGCGGCCGTCGTCGGGGCCTTCCGGGAGGCGGTCCCACGGCACTGCGGGAGCCTCCTCACGCTCGGCGATCCAGTCCTGTAGTTCCTCCACCAGTGGAGGGGCGTCGGGTGCGAGAACGTCGTAGACCAGCGTGCTACCCGCGGTGTTGACCGCCGAGGAGAGAGCGTTGACGTGGTCGGCCGGCCGAGGCGTGCCTGCCGAAAGCAACCTTTCGAAGATGCGTATCAATGCCTGGGCGGTCGGCCGATGGTCGATGACGTCCAGGCGAAGCGTGGTGTTGAGGATGTCCTGCAAGGCGCACGCCGTCTCCACGGGGCGGTAGTCCGAACCGTTCCGGAAGAGTTCGGCCCCCCACCACAGCCTGGCGAAGCACTGTGTGTAGTGGGGTCCGGAGAAGCGTGAACTGGGTGCGACCTCGGCTCCTCTGTGCCGCCACACCACGTAGTCGGGAGCGACGAGCATGGCGAGGTGATTCCATAGCCGGCCGTCGCCCGCCTCGGCGCGAGTCATACGTACAGTGGCGTGCAACCGTGGGGCGAGCCAACCGTCGGCGGCCGCACGGTTGGCGTCGAAGCGCGACATCGCCTCGTCGACCAGTTCTCGGATGGCATTCGTTCCCCACCGGGCCTCGGGTGGCAGAGACCCGCTCGCCTTCCGCAAGGCCACTTGGGGAGGGCTCTCCTGGCCCGACTGCATGCCCCGGCTCAAATGCCTGGCCACTGCTGTGTCGGGCAGGAAACCGAGCGACTGTGGGATGTCGAATGCTGCGCGATGCCGCATCAGACCGTGCTCCTCTCGGCGTGGTCGACGGCTCGTACCGCGCGGGTCAGTTTCTTGGCGATCTGCGCACGACGGCCGGCCGCGTACTGGATTCCGGTCTGGAGCTCCGACCAGCCGAAGCCCTTCGTGCGGCGCTCGTTGATCTCGTAGAGGGCATCGGTGAGCTGACGTCCGGGGAACACATGCGGGAGCATGACCCGCAGTACGGCCTCTCGCCATCCGGTGGGCATGACAGGCGTGCCGTCCTCGTCCGCGTCCAGATTGCTGGCGGCCGTGTGGAACATCGCCGTCCAGACGTCCTGGGCGATCTGGGAGGCTGCCATGTCGCGCACCGCGTGCTCCGCGGTGCTGCCCCCGGAGCCGTGCAGAATCTGCACCAGTCCTTCGACGGCGGTCGTGTTGAGGTAGACCGTCGGGATGTCGGCTGAGGTGTCGACTATCCAGGCCGAGTCTTTGTAGGGGCGCAGCCACTCGTGCGGCCCGTCGCGGAAGTCGACTTCCACGGTTTCGATCTCTCGCTGTCGAACCGGCGTGGCTTCGGAGAGATCGACATACCAGTCGTCCTCCAAGGAGCCCACAAGGCGCCCCGGCACCCCCTCCACCGTCGCGGCGACCAGAACGGACAGCGTCGCGCGCCGGATATGGAAGGTGCGTGGCAGAGTGATCGTTCCGGCCATGGAGCCGTCCGCAGCACGGCGAAGGCGTGTGGTGGAGCGGGCGTTGGTGGCCTTCTCGGTCAGCACCGCCAAGCAGATCACGTCCTGCCAGGGGCCGCTCCGCAACTCGTCTTCCGGCAGAGCCGCTCGCAGCTCGAGAACCGCTTCCTCCCATTGGGCGCGTCCCGATTGATGAAGTGCGACGACGCGCTCCGACGCGGAAATGTGCCGGTACGGAAGCGGTTTGCCGTCGACCATCACGGAGACGACATCGCACGTGACGTCGCCGAGAAGCGTTGGATACGGGAATACCGCCTTCACGCCGCACCTCCGCGAGCCTTGGGCACGTCCACGATCAGCCGGGCATACCCGCCGCGTACCGGATGGCTGGACGGATCGGTCACCCCGCTGAACACAGCGGTACGGACGCCGGGCTCGACGATGACCGTGTCGTTCTCCACCCGACAAGACTCGGATCCGACAAGCAACTCCCATCCCACCGTGGGGCGGCCGCCCGAACGCACGTCGAATTTGGCGACGGGGACAGAACCCAAGGGTCCGCCGCATCGGGCAGCTTGAGACGGACGGTGACATGCCAGGCTCCACGATCGTCCGTACGGGCGTCGACGCTGCGTACGGTGGGAAACGACTGGACGCGTCGCGCGCCCGCGCCTATCCCCGTGTCCAGTTTCAACAATTCGCGCAGGACGGCAGGCCCACCGCTGCGAACGACATCCCGGTTGCCCAGAAGAGAGCGTACGGTCTCGTCGATCGCGGACCGGAATTCCTTGAGCCGGGACAGAGCGCCGCGCTGGTATGTCGTCGTGAGTTCCTCGGTTCGGTCCCAACGATCATGTTCGGGCGGTTCGGAGGCACGCAGGAATGCCTCGGCGAGTGCCACATCCTCCCCGTCCCGCCCCGTCGCATAACCGGCGAGCAAGACGGCCTGGAACGAGGGCGTGCCCAACGGCAGCTCGCGTGGCCGCTGTTCGGTGACGGACATGCGGTTGCCGCGCATGCAGATCACCCGATTCGGCTGTGCGTCCTGTTCGTCGGCCGGGGTGAGCAGTAGGACGGCCCGGTGCTCGTGGCCCTTGTCGTCAGTGCGTCCTCGCTCCTTCAGGGGGGTCACGATCAATGGGACCTCGGCCCGGACCACCTGTTCAGAGGAGGTCAGCTCTTCGACGGTGTCGCCGTCGAGGTACGCCTGCAGCGCTCGGCTGACAGCCGGGCGATAGGCATGGGGGTCGACCTGCTCTTCGGGGATGTAGACCGCACCGTTGCGCAGGGTGGTGACGCGGGCATCGAGCAGGGGGCCGGCGGAACGGCCTCCGATCATTGCCGCCCAGAAGCCGTCCGCGAGTGATCGGACGAATTCGTCGTGCATCTCCCGCAAGGTCTCGTTCGCTCCAGAGGCGTCGTACGCCCCCACGATGAGGAAGGACGTCCCCGGTTCGTCGGTTGATCGATCCAGGTGCAGCCCGCGCAGGGTGGCATCGTCGGCCCACCAGGACCGGGAGACATCTTGGTGTTCCGGGTCGGTGTCCGGTTCGCCGAACCAGGCGGGCCCCGCGTAAGCCGTGCCGTTCGCCTCGTGCCACGGAAGATCGAGACGCCCGATCACGCGACCTGCGGTGCGTCCCTCGTGCCGTTCGGACAGGGTCGTGTTCATCAGGACGAGGCCGAAACGGCTCGCGGCCCAGATGGTTGCCTTGCCCAATCCGTACGAACCTCCGGCCCGCCCCGCCGCGACCTTGTGGCTGTCGAGTTGGCGGCGGACCACCGCGGCGAACCGGCCGTCGCCGTATTCGGGCCCCGTCAACCCCGCCGCGTTGTAGTCGTCGATGCGCAGCAGACGCAGTCGACGTTCCCGGGAGAGATCCGTCAGGGCGGACCGGAGACTGCGGGACACCTTCTGATTGCCTTGGGAGGCCGCCTCGTAATGCGGAAGCAACTTCTCCCATTGCAGCGTGGCGAGGAAGGCGTCCAGATGAGGTCCGTCCAACTCGTGCAATGTGTAGCGGACGCGGACGGGCGAGCCGACGTCGTAGCGCTCGTCCAGGGAGTTCTGGGTTGCCTCGCGTGCCAGTACCGAGAGATCGGCGTCGAAGGCGAAGGCAGCGGCATTGCCGTATTCACGACCGCCGTCGAGATGCGCCAGACGGTGATGCCAGCGTCGCGGGCGCTCGACGGGGATGTCCTCGGTACGGGTCACGACCGCGACGAGGTCTGTGCCGAGGATCTCGGCGATGTGACGCTTGGTGACATCCCGCGGTTCGGCACGGCCGTTGATCCAAGCGGAGACGGCGGCACGTGTCTTGTCGAGCTTGGCCGCCAGGTCGGCCTGTGACATCTCGGCTCGATGGAGTTGGCGTCGAAGCCACGGCCCGAAATCCTCTCCATGCGAGACGGATGGTGATGGTTCGGACATCGTGCGCCCTGCCTCCTGCCGCGAGAGCGACCCTGAGTACCTGTCGGCTTAGGCGGTTCAGGCTAGCACTCGCTTTGACGGCGCCAGCTGCGTCAAAAAATAATTGACCGCCTTGATTCCTGGGCGGGTTGGCGGGGGTGTGAGCCGGGCCTCACTGCCGGTTGTCCTGCGCTCGGCGCGCCAATACCAGGGCGAGGACACGGGCGGCTGCCACGACCGGGTCTTCGTGCTCCCACACCCGTACGGGCAGCCAGCCGGCTGATATCAGACGTTGATCCGTGTCCCGGTCCCGCCGACGATTGGTCTCGATCTTCGTACGCCAGAAGTCGGAGTTGTTCTTCGGCCAGGTTGCGTGGACCGGGCAGCCATGCCAGAAGCACCCGTCCACGAAGACGGCGACCTTCGTCGGTCCGAACACGACGTCGGCCTCGCGCCGCACGCCTTTCAAGGGTCTGCGATGCACCCGATATCGCAGACCTGCGGCGTGCAGGGCTCGTCGCAACGCGATTTCGACCTGAGTGTTCCGGCTCTTCTGCCGGCTCATTCGGGCACGGGTCTCAGGTGTGGTGTCCACCGTCCGTCATGTCTTTCCGTCGTACCGGGACCGTCGTCGTGGGCCCTGCTTTCCTTACGATCCGTGGCACTCCACGTACCCCCGCCCCTCCCCGCACCAGCACTCCGCTCCCCTGCTCGGGGCCAGGCGACCGCCCGTCCCCGTGCTGCCAGGGT
This sequence comes from Streptomyces sp. SUK 48, assembly GCF_009650765.1. Taxonomy (NCBI): domain Bacteria; kingdom Bacillati; phylum Actinomycetota; class Actinomycetes; order Kitasatosporales; family Streptomycetaceae; genus Streptomyces; species Streptomyces sp. SUK 48. Next base: position 5,186,748 of record NZ_CP045740.1, read on the forward strand.
CGTCGCGTACTGGGGCAGCAAGGTCGGGTCGTCCGGGGAGGTTGCCTCCGAGGCGGCGAAGGCTTCGTAGGAGGGGACCGTGCCCGTGACGATGCCGAGGTTGCCGGTGCCGGAGGTGGAGAGTTCGCGGAGGGAGGACTCTATGGTCGTGAGGTGGGCGGTGTGGGAGGGGTACTCCGTGGAGAGCGCGGGGTAGGCCGAGAGGAGTTCGGTCAGTTCCGGGGCCGGCCAGTGCAGGACGGCCACCGGGAAGGGGCGGGAGAGGGCCTCCCGGTAGGCGCCCAGTTCCGTGCGCAGGCGGGAGATCTCGGCCTCCAGCTCGGCCGGGTTGTCCGAGCCGAGGGACCACACGCGCTTGGGGTCGTGGAGCTCGTCCAGGGTGACCGGCGCGGTGTGCAGGGTGTCGGCCAGGGTGTCCCAGTCGTCGTGCGGCAGGCCCCGCATGCGGCGGACCCGGTGGCGGCCGTAGAGCAGGGGGTGAAGGCCGACCGGGGGCTCCGCGGCGGCCGGGAGCAGCAGGCGCGCCGCCTCCGTGAACGTCTCCTCCGCCGTTTCCAGCTCGTCGTGGGCCTCCAGGGACTCCGCGATGATCACCCAGGGGCCCGGCTCGTCCGGCGCGGTCGTCCGGACGCCCTCGATGATCGCCCGGGCCTCGGCCTCATGGCCGTACTCCCAGAGGTTGGACGCCTTCAGGGCCCGTACCAGCGACGGGTTCTCCAGGGCGGACGGGGTGGACAGCAGGCGGTCGTAGAGGGTGGTGGCCGCGGGGCGGTCGCCGGACAGCTCCAGGTGGGCGGCGGCTCGCAGCAGCAGGGCCTCGGCGTCCTCCGGGTACAGGCCGGCGGTCCGCTCCAGGCGTGCCGCTTCGGCGGTGTGGTCGACGTTCTCGGCAGGCGTGTCGGGGCGCATGGGGGACACCGTACTGCCGGGCGCCGACAAACGTGAGGGCGGTCCGGTGGGGTGATCCCTGAGGGGGACACCCCGCATATACCGGTCCCTGTCGGGATAAAGCGGCCTCAGCTACGTCCCCGGAGCACCGGAGACACCGGGGTCGCCCCGCCCCACCGCACACAGGACCACTCGCTATCTTCGGTGCGTACATCGACATCCACGCAGACATCCGGTCCGTGTGGACATCTGGACGTGGGGTCGGGATGCGCGTGACGGGGGAGTTGGTCCACGCCGAGCGGGAGGGGCGGGAAGCCGCCCGGGCCAAGGGCGAGGGCGCCGGTGCGCTGCCCCGGTACTGGCCGCTGCTGCTCGTCGGGGCCGCCGTCGTGCCCGGCACCCTGCTCTTCCTCGTCGGGCGGTGGGGGGACGCCCCGGCCGTCGAGGCGTGGCGGACCGTGTGCCTGGCGGTGACCGTGCAGGCGCTGCCGTTCCTGCTGCTCGGTACGGCCCTGTCCGGGGCGATCAACGCCTTCGTGCCCGAGCGGGTGTTCCGGCGCATGCTGCCCCGGCGGCCCCTGCTGGCCGTACCGGTGGCGGGCGTGGCGGGGGTGGTGCTGCCGGGGTGCGAGTGCGCGTCCGTGCCGGTGGCCAACAGCCTCATCGGGCGGGGGGTCACCCCGGCCGCCGCGTTCGCCTTCCTGCTGTCCGCGCCGGCCATCAACCCGGTCGTCCTCACCGCCACCGCGATCGCCTTCCCCGGCAATCCGGCCATGGTGCTGGCCCGGCTGCTCGCCTCCCTCGCGACGGCCGTCGCCATGGGGTGGCTGTGGCTGCGGTTCGGGCGCAGCGAGTGGCTGCGGCCCGCCGTACGGCACACCGGGCACCAGACCGGGCACAGCAGGTGGGACGAGTTCCGGGCCGGGTTCCAGCACGACTTCCTGCACGCCGGCGGGTTCCTCGTGCTCGGCGCGATGGCGGCGGCCACCTTCAACGTCGGGGTGCCGCGCTCCGTGCTCGCCACCTTCACCGGCACGCCCTGGCTGTCCGTGCTCTTCCTGGCCGCCCTCGCCGTGCTGCTCGCCGTCTGCTCCGAGGCGGACGCCTTCCTCGCCGCCTCGCTCACCGGGTTCCCGCCGGTGGCGCGGCTGGCGTTCATGGTGGTGGGGCCCATGGTCGACCTGAAGCTGATCGCCCTCCAGGCGGGCACGTTCGGGCGGGCCTTCGCCGTACGGTTCTCCGCCGCCACCCTCGTCGTCGCCGTCGCGTGCAGCGCGCTGATCGGAGGTGCCCTGCTGTGAAGCGGACCCTGCAATCGGGGCTGCTCGTACTGTGCGGGCTCGGCCTGCTGCGCGTCTCCCTGGTCACCGACCTGTGCCTGCGGTACGTCAAGGAGAGCATGCGGCCCCTGCTCATCGCCTCCGGGTGCGTGCTGGTGCTGCTGGGGGTGGTCAGCGCGATCCTCGACCGCAGGCGGCACCAGCAGGAGTACGACGGTCACGGGCACGACCACTCCCATGTGCCGCGCGTCGCCTGGCTGTTGCTGCTGCCCGCGCTCAGCCTGCTCTGCTACGCCCCGCCCGCCCTCGGCGCCTACACCGCCTCCCGGCAGCCGCCCAGACCCGTCGCCCAGCAGAGCGAGTTCGCGCCGCTGGCCGCCGTCTCGCCGCTGCCCATCACCCTGTCCGACTTCACCAGCCGGGTCCAGCAGGACCGCGCGCGGGCCATCAAGGGGCGCACCGTCCTGATGACCGGCATCGTCACCCCGCACGGGAAGGGCGGCTGGGATCTCACCCGGATCATCATCAACTGCTGTGCGGCGGACGCCCAGTCGGTGAAGGTGCGGGTGTACGGCGGTCCCGTGCTGCCCGCCAATACGTGGGTCACCGTCACCGGGACCTGGCACCCCGGCGGCACGCTGGGCACCGCTTCCGCGGCGGTCGCGCTGGACGCCCGTACCGTCGAAAAGGTGCCCCGGCCCCTCAACGGCTACCAGGACGCCCTCCCGCTGCCCACCACGCGCACCCCCTGAAATCGGCCGCGCCTCTGGCCAGTTGAGGCCCGCGCGCCTATCGTGCGGGCGGCTCCGGCTGGAGGTGGTGTGCGGATGCGGACCGCGGCGGGTGTCCGGGTCGTCGGGCACGGGGATCGGCGCCGGCGTGCCCGGCGCCGGAGAATCCTCTGGGGCGGCGGCGAGCTGCTCGTCACCGGCGGGGTGCTGGTCCTGCTGCTCGTGGTGCACCAGCTGTGGTGGACCAACCGGGAGGCGCGGCAGGGGGCCGAGCGGAAGGTCGCGGCGCTGGAGCGGGAGTGGGGGCCGCGCGCCGATGACCCTGCGCCGGGGGCGGGCGCGCCCGCGCCCACGACCCGCGCGCCCATGACACCTGGGCCCACGACACCCGGGCCCCGCACGCCGAATCCGTCACGGCAGCCGTCGTACACCGCCGTCCGCCCCCGCCCCTCCCAGGCGTACGCCGTGCTCGTCGTCCCCCGGCTCGGGCTGCGCGTCCCCGTCGCGGAGGGTGTCGGCAAGGCGGACGTCCTGGACAAGGGGTACGTCGGCCACTACCCCGGTACCCAACAGCCCGGCCAGGAGGGGAACTTCGCGCTCGCCGGGCACCGGAACACCCACGGGGAGCCCTTCCGGTACCTGCCCCGGCTGCGGCGCGGGGACGCCGTCGAGGTGGAGACGCGGACGGCGACGTACACCTACGACGTGGACAGCGTGCTGCCCCGGACCTCGGCGGCGGACTCGGGGGTCGTACGGCCCGTCCCACGTTCCCTCGTGCGGCCCGGGTACGGGTACCGCGAGCCGGGGCACTACATCACCCTCACCACCTGCACCCCCGAGTTCACCTCCCGGTACCGGATGGCGGTGTGGGGGACGCTGGTGTCGGTCCGCCCCCGGTAGCCGTCCTACGCGCGGTCCCGCAGCGCCAGCACACCGAGCGCGCCGATCACCGCGAGGCCCGCCGAGACCAGCAGGGCGAGATCCGTGCCGTGGGCGAGGTGGCCGCCGGAGGTGGCGAGGGCGATGGTCAGGGCGACGCCGACGCTGGAGCCGATGTAGCGCAGGGTCTGCTGGGCGCCGGAGCCCATGGCGGCGCGTTCGCGGGGACCGAGTCGACGGCGAGGAGCGGAAGGGCGCCGTTGAGCAGACCGCTGCCCACGCCGCCGATGATCAGACCGGGCAGCAGCCGGGTCCAGGAGCCGGAGCCGATGGCGCCGAGCATGGTCAGGGCGCCGGCGGCGTGCAGGGCGAAGCCCAGGGCGAGCTGGCCGCGCGGGGGGAGGGTCAGGCGCTTGACCTGGAGGGCGACGCCGAAGCTGAGCCCGGACCAGAGCAGCAGCAGACCGGCGGTGGCCAGGGGGGAGAGGTGCATCGTCCGCTGGACGACCGAGGGCAGGTAGCTGAAGACGGCGATCACCGCGAGGCCCGTGAACAGGCCGCCCGCCGAGGAGGCCAGGAAGCGGCGGTGGCGCAGCAGGCCCAGGTCGATCATCGGGGTGCCGGAGCGCCGTTCGACGGCGACGAAGACGGCGATCAGCCCCGCGGCCGCCGCCAGCAGCAGGCCGACCGGTGCCCGCAGCCAGCCGTCGCGGCCCAGGGTGAGGGCCGCGACCAGGGCGACCAGGGCGAGTCCGAACGTCAGCGCGCCGGGTAGGTCGGGACGGCCGCCGCGGGGTGCGCGGGATTCGGCGAGGGTGCGGGTGCCGAGCGCGGCCAGGAGCAGGGCCGCGGCGCCGAGGACGCCGTAGCCGGCGCGCCAGTTGGGCAGCGCGGACGCGACCAGGGGGCCCGCCGCGATGCCGCCGCTGACGAACGCGCCCCACACGCCGGTCGCGTGCAGCCGGCCGCGCGGGCTGGGGAAGGCGTGCACGATCAGGCCGAGGGCGCTCGCCAGCAGGGCCGCGCTCGCGGCGCCCTGGGCGATGCGGGCCAGGGTGAACTGCCAGGTCGAGGTGGTCAGCGCGCCGAGCGCGGTGGTCAGGCCGAGGGCCAGGGTGCCGGCGAGGAAGATCCGGCGGCGGCCGTAGTCGTCGGCGAGGCTGCCGGCCACCAGGAGCAGGGCGGCGAGGCCCAGCGGGGTGCCGTTCAGGAGCCATGCCTGGCCGGAGAGCGGGGTGCCCAGGGCGGCCGCGGTCTGCGGGAGCGTGACCATCGGGGCCGTGTAGTTCATCAGGGTCACGGCGGTCGCCGCGCTGACGAGGGCGAGGGTGGCGCGGGGGCGGACGGGGGTGGGCCCGAGGGCGTCCGATCCCGCGTGCGCGCCGTGAGCGCCGCTCCCGCCCGGCGCCTCGCGCGCCCCACGCGCCGGCTCTCGCACTCCCCGCGCCTCGCGCTTCACCTCTCGCACTCCCCGCGCCACCTTCTGCACCCCATGCGCCTCGCCCACTGCGGCGGAATCGAGCCCGGTCATGGCAAGCCCTCAGTTCGGTCATTGAACCTAGCGGTCACGGTCACCGTAACACGGTCAGTTCGATGACTGAACCTAAGGTCGGAAAGTGGCTACAGTGGAGGGCATGGCACTGGGCAAGGACTACGCGACACAGGAGTGCTCGATCGCCCGCGCGCTCGAGATCGTCGGCGAGCGCTGGACGCTGCTCGTCGTACGCGACGCGCTCTACGGCGTACGGCGCTACAACGACTTCCTCGTCCACCTCGGCATCCCGCGCGCCGTCCTCGCCGCCCGGCTCCAGGCGCTGACCACCGAGGGGATTCTGGAGAAGCGCCGGTACCAGGAGTCGCCGCCCCGCGACGAGTACGTGCTCACCGAGCGCGGCATCGGCCTGTGGCCCACCCTGCGCGCCCTCGGGCTCTGGGGCCGCGACCACTTCACCGACACCCGGCTGCGCTACTTCCGGCACGCCGCCTGCGGCACCGAACTCGGCCCGTACGGCGAATGTCCCCGGTGCGGAACCATCGTGCCGGTCGCCGACGTTGTCATGGAGCCGGGCCCCGGACTCGATCCGGACCCGGTAGATCCGGTCAGCCGCGCCCTGCTCAAGCCGCGGCGGCTGCTGGAGCCCATGGCCACCGAACAGGTCTGAAGCGAACAGGTGGAGAACAGGCATAATCCGGTGTGAGGAAAGCGCCGATCGGGGGAGGGGGATGACGATGAGCCAGGCCATGAGCCGCGGGCCCGCCGGCCGCGCCGTCGCGTTCCTGCTGGCCCCCCTGCTCTTCCTGCTCCCCCTCGCACTCCTCGACACCGGCGGCCTCACCACCGCCGTCGCCCTCGCCGCGACCGCCGCCGCCGGCTCCGCGCTCGCCCTGTGCACGCTGCTCGCCGCCGGCTCCGCACCCGCCGTACCGCCCACCCGCGTCCGTACGGCCATACGCGACCGGGCCCGGCGTACGGCCTTCCTGCCCCAGCGTGATCCCGACGCCCGCGGCCGCCGCAGGCCCCGGGCGCCCGGCCGGACCCTTCCGGCGACCACCGCGTAGGGCACGCTCTTCTCGCTCCGTGACCCCGCGCGGGTCGTCCTGCCGACATCACCTCACCCCGGCACGACGAGACCCCCGGAGGGCTCACCCATGTCCGTCTTCTCCGTCTTCGCGCACCTGGTCGAGCGGCTCGCCGACCTGCTCGCACCGCTCTGCCACGGCTCCGCGACCGCCGCCGCGATCGTCCTGTTCACCGCGCTCGTACGACTCCTCGTCCACCCCCTCTCCCGCGCCGCCGCCCGGGGCCAGCGGGCCCGCGCCGCGCTCCAGCCGCGCATCGCCGAACTGCGCAAGCGGCACGGCAAGGACCAGGAGCGGTTCCGCACAGCGCTGCTCGAACTGCACACCGAGGAAAAGGTCTCGCCCCTGTCCGGCATCCTGCCGAGCCTGCTCCAGCTCCCCGCGTTCTTCCTCCTCTACCACCTGTTCTCCAGCACCTCGGGCAACGCGCTGCTCGACCACCGGCTGTTCGCCGCGCCGCTCGGCGGGCGGTGGGCCGACGCGCTCGCCGGGGACGGGCTGTTCGGCGGCGCCGGGGTCGTCTACCTGGCGCTCTTCGCCCTGGTCGCGGGCGTCGCCACCTTCAACTACCGGCGCGCGAGGACGCAGATGGCGCAGAACCCGGTCATGGCCGCCGCCGGCGGCGAGGAGCAGGTGCCGGGGCTCGGGGCGGTCGGCAAGGTGATGCCGTTCCTGTCCTTCTTCACCCTGGTCAGCGTGGCCGTCGTACCGCTGGCCGCCGCGTTGTACGTCGTCACCAGTACGACGTGGAGCGCGGTGGAGCGGGCGGCGCTGTACCGGCAGTCGTAACGGCCGGAACGGCCGTAACGGCCGGGGTTACGGTCCAGTACGTGAACAGGGTCTTGCCGGGTGGACGGGGTGATTGGAGGATCGTCCAGCCCTCCGATGGCCGCACACCTCGGCCGGGCACCCGCGATCGAGGGAGAGGGTGACCCCATGAAGTTGCTGCGAGTCGGTACGGCGGGGGCCGAGCGGCCCGCGCTGCTCGACGCCGACGGAACCCTGCGCGACCTGTCCGCACTCGTGGACGACATCGACGGGGCGCTGCTCGCCGACGCCGCCGCGCTCGGGCGGGTGCGGGACGCGGCCGCCGCCGGCGGGCTGCCCGTGCTGGACGCGGCGGGGCTGCGCGTCGGGCCGCCGCTCGGGCGGATCGGGAAGATCGTGTGCATCGGGCTGAACTACCACGACCACGCGCGCGAGACCGGCGCCGAGCCGCCCGGTGAGCCGGTCGTCTTCCTCAAGGCGCCGGACACGGTGGTCGGGCCCGACGACACCGTGCTCGTGCCGCGCGGCTCGGCCAAGACCGACTGGGAGGTGGAGCTGGCCGTCGTCATCGGGCGCCCGGCGCGCTACCTGGAGTCGGCCGAGGAGGCGCTCGCGCATGTCGCCGGGTACGCGGTCGCGCACGACGTCTCCGAGCGGGAGTTCCAGATCGAGCGCGGCGGCACCTGGGACAAGGGCAAGAACTGCGAGACGTTCAACCCGCTCGGGCCCTGGCTGGTGACGGCGGACGAGGTCCCCGATCCGCAGCGGCTGTCGCTCCGGCTCTGGGTCAACGGGGAGCTGAAGCAGGACGGCACGACGGCGGAGCAGATCTTCCCGGTCGGCGAAGTGGTGCGCTACGTCAGCCAGTTCATGGCGCTGTACCCCGGAGACGTGATCAACACCGGGACGCCGGCCGGGGTGGCGATGGGGCACCCCGAGCCGAAGCCGTATCTGCGCGCCGGGGACGTGGTGGAACTGGAGGTCGAGGGCCTCGGGCGGCAGCGGCAGGAGTTCAAGGACGCGTAGCCGCCGCGCCGGGTGGGACGGGTCACGCGTGACGCGGCCCCACCCGGTTCGGGCGCCCGCCGGTCCGGGACCGTGCGGCCGGACCGCTCACCGCAGCAGCAGGGCCAGCCTGCGCCACTGTTCCCGCGGGAGGGTGTGGCCCGCGTCCTCCGTGACGACCTGGAGGGCCACGTGGTCGGCGCCCGCCTCGTGGAAGGCGTGCACGCGGCGGCGGATGCGGTCGTCGTCGCCCCAGGCGAAGACCGCGTCGATGAGCCGGTCGCTGCCGCCGCCCGCGGTGTCGGACTCGTCGAAGCCGAGGCGCAGGAAGTTGTTGGTGTAGTTGGGGAGTTCGAGATAGCGGGCCAGATAGCCGCGGGCGATCTCGCGGGCGCGGGTCGGGTTCTGCTCCAGGACGACCTTGAACTCCGGGGCGAGCAGCGGGCCCTGGCCGAGGATCTCGCGGGCCTGCGCGGTGTGCTCGGGGGTGACGAGGTAGGGGATGGCGCCGGCCGCGCGGCCCCCGGCCAGGTTCAGCATCTTGGGGCCGAGCGCGGCCAGGACCCGGCGGCCGGCCGGGACACCGGCCCGGTCCAGCTCGTCCAGGTAGCCGACCATCGCGGAGTAGGGGCGGTGGTAGCCCTCGACGCGGGGTCCGTGGCTCACGCCGAGGCCCAGGAGGAAGCGGCCGGGGTGGGAGGACTCCAGCCGGGCGAAGTCGGCCGCGGTCGTGGCGGCGTCCTGCTGCCAGACGCTCTGGATGCTGGTGCCGACCGTGATGTGGTGGGTGGCCTCGATGAGCGGGGTCGCGTGCGCGGCGGTGCTGTTGCCGCCGAGCCAGATCGCGCCGAAGTCGAGTTCCTCCAGCTCGGCGGCGGCGTCCTCCTGCTCGCCGCGGCGCGCGGGGTCCTCCGCGCGCAGCGCGACGTCCCAGACGCCGTGCCGGCCGAGGCGTTCCTTCAGCGTGCCGGTGCTCTGACTCATGCGGGCGATCCCTCCGGAGGGTGGGGTGGTGCTGGCGTGCTCATCACGTCTGTGCCCACTGCCAACCGGAGGGCGTTCTGGCTGATTCCCGGGTTCCCTCGGTCTGGCTGCCCGGTTCCCTCAGTCGGTCGAATCGCCGGGGGAGCCCGCCGGGCGGCCGAGGAACTTCTCCAGCGCCGCCACCACCAGCCGGTGGTCCTCGACCTGGGGCAGCCCCGAGACGGTCACCGCGCCGATGATGCCCGCCTGCTCCAGGCGGATCGGGAAGGAGCCGCCGTGGGCCGCGTAGGTGTCCGCGTCGAGGCGGGAGGAGTTCTCGAAGGTGGTGCCCTTGGCGCGGAAGCGGGAGCCGACCAGGTAGGAGGCGGCGCCGAAGCGCTCGACCACCCGGCGCTTGCGGACGATCCAGGCGTCGTTGTCCGGGGCGGAGCCGGGCAGCGCCGCGTGGAAGAGCTGCTGGCCGCCGCGGTGGATGTCGATCGCGACCGGCAGCCCGCGCTCGCGGGCCAGCCCGACCATCAGGGAACCGAGCGCCCACGCGTCGTCGTACGTGAACCGGTCGAACACCAGGCGGTGCTCCTGCTCCTCCAGTTCCTCGATGGAGGGCGCGAGTTGCTGCTGCTGCGTGGTCACAGGGTCACCGTCACCTTCTCCTGGGCGGACCTGCGGGCCGCCTCCAGTACGTCGAGGGCGGCGGCCGCCTCCAGGGCGGTCACCGGGTTGGGGCCCGCGCCGGTGAGGGCGGCGGCGACGGCCGCGTAGTAGGCGGGGTAGTCACCGGGCAGGGTCTTCACGGGGGTGCCGCCGCCGGTCAGCGGGGACTCGCCGGCGCCGATCCGGCCGTACAGGGCCTCGGGCTCCGCGCCCCACCGGGGGCCGGGGTGCAGGCCCTCGCGCAGGGCGGCCTCCTGGGGGTCGAGGCCGTACTTCACATAGCCCGCCTCGGAGCCCAGCACCCGGAAGCGCGGGCCGAGCTGGGGGGTCGTCGCGGAGACGTGGAGGTGGGAGCGGACACCGCTCGCGTGGGTGAGCGCGATGAAGGTGTCGTCGTCGGCCTCGGCGCCCGGACGGCGCACGTCGGCCTCCGCGTACACCTCCGCGGCCGGGCCGAACAGCACCAGGGCCTGATCGACGACATGGCTGCCGAGGTCGTAGAGCAGACCGCCGATCTCCGCCGGGTCGCCGGACTCGCGCCAGCCGCCCTTGGGGCGCGGGCGCCAGCGCTCGAAGCGGGACTCGAAGCGGCGCACCTCGCCGAGCGCGCCGTCGTCGAGGAGGGCGCGCAGGGTGAGGAAGTCGTTGTCCCAGCGGCGGTTCTGGAAGACGGACAGCAGGAGGCCGCGGTCCTCGGCGAGGGCGGCGAGCGCCCGGGCCTCGGCGGCGGTGCCGGCGACCGGCTTGTCCACGACCACGGGCAGGCCCGCCTCCAGGGCCGCGGTGGCGAGCGGGACGTGCGTCTTGTTCGGGGCGGCGACGACGAGCAGGTCCAGCTCGCCCGCGCGGGCGAAGAGGTCCTCGGGGGCCGCGGCGAGCGTCACGTCCGGGAACGCGTCGCGGGCCTGCCGCTGCCGCTCCGGGTTCGAGGTGGCGACCGTGTCGAGGACGAGGCCCTCGGTGGCGGCGATCAGGGGGGCGTGGAAGACGGAGCCGGCGAGGCCGTAGCCGATCAGGCCGACGCGGAGGGGAGTGCTCATGCGCTCCACTTTCGCAACGCTGTTGCCAAAGTGCAAGCCGCGGGGAGAATGGGCGTGTGAGCGAGGACAGGGTGAACAGCGGACGGGCCGGAGCGAACCTGGGGGCGGTGCGGTCGCACAACAGCGCGCTCGTGCTCGGTCTGCTGCGCGGGGCCGGGACGGAGGGCATCAGCCGACTGGAGCTGGCCGAGCGGACCGGGCTGACCCCGCAGGCCGTCAGCAAGATCACCCGACGGCTGCGGGAGGCGGGGCTCGCGGCGGAGGCGGGCCGGCGCGCCTCCACGGGCGGCAAGCCGCGCACGGTGCTGCGGCTGGTGCCGGAGGCGGGACACGCGGTGGGGGTGCAGCTGGACCGGGACGCGCTGCGGGTGGTGCTCGTACGGCTGGACGGGGAGGTGGTGGGCGAGCGGCACGGGGAGCTGGACCTCGGGGCGGGCGCGGAGGCCGTGCTCGGGGTGGTCGAGGCGGCGGTGACCGAACTGCTCCGCCGCTGCCTGGGCTCTCTCGGGGAGCTCGCCGAGGCCGGCTCGCCGCTGGGGGTGGGGGTGGCCCTGCCGGGCCCGCTCGACCATGTGCGGGGCGTGCTGCACCGGGTCACCGGGTTCCCGGGGTGGGACGGCTTCCCGCTGCGCGACGCGCTGCACGGGCGGCTGGGCGTGCCGGTCGTCGTGGACAAGGACACGAACGCGGCGGCGGTGGGGCTGGCGGTCGGGGGCGCGGGGGGCTCGTTCGCCTACCTGCATCTCGGTACGGGGCTCGGGGCAGGGCTGGTGATCGGCGGGCGGGTGCACCGGGGGGCGCGGACCGGCGCGGGGGAGTTCGGGCACCAGGTCGTCCAGCTGGACGGGCCGCGCTGCGCGTGCGGGGACCGGGGGTGCCTGGAGGTGCTGTGCCTGGCCGCGGTGGCCCGGGGGGAGACGGAGGCGGCGGCGCGGGTGCTCGGGGTGGGGGCCGGGAATCTCGTGGGGCTGCTGGACATCGACCGGGTGCTGCTCGGGGGGCGGACCGTGCTGGCGGACCCGGAGCCCTTCATACGGGGGGTGTCGGCCGAGCTGGACGCGCGGGCGCGGCGGGAGGGGCTCCGGGAGGGCGTCGCGGTGGACGTGGTGCGGCGGGGGGAGCGGGTCGTGGCCCAGGGGGCGGCGGAGATGGTGCTGGGGGCGGCGGTGTTCGGACGCGGAGAGGGGTGAGGGGGCGAGGGGAGGGGGCTGAGGGGGCCGGGGGCGCGCCGGACCGCCGGTTTTCGAGCGTGCCGCGCGAACGCCGGACCCGTATGTGGGTACTCATGCGAGTGGGGTTGCCCAGGGGACGGAGGTGCCCGGTGAGGTCGATGAGAACCGGAGTGGTCATCGGAGCGATCGGGATCGCCCTGGTCTGTGTCCCGGGCGGCGGCACGGCCGTCGCGGCGCGGGGCGCGGGCGTCCGCTCCTGCGGCGCCGACCCCGCCTCGGGGCTGGGCGTCCTCGCGGGCAAGCGGGTGACCTGCGGCGTGGCACGCCAGGTCGCGGCCGCCTATACGAAGGTCTGGCACGGCGCGCGGGGCGGGGCCGAGGTGCGCGCGGCCGGGGCCAGGTGGACGTGCGGGGAACGGCGGGGGAATCCCGATCCGTACCAGGCATGTGTGGAGGTGAAGGGCAGCGGGCGCGTGGTCACGCTGTCGTCCTGAGCCGTAGCCAGTAGCCGCAGCCGTACGTACGACCCGAGACACACCGGAGGTTCCCATGAGGTCCATGCGACCGTTCGCGGCCGGTGCCGTAGCGCTTCTCGCGTTCTCCGTCGCCGTGCCCGCGGCCCACGCCGCCCCGCAGTCCAACTGCGACAAGGCCCTCGCCGCCGCCCAGCGGGCCGAGCGGTACTACGACGGCCTGAAGACCGACCTGCTGCGCAGTATCGCGAACGGCGGGCACCCCGGCACCGCCCAGCGGCAGGCGCTGCAGAAGGCCGAGAGCGTACGGAACTCGACGTCCACCGAGGCCGAGCGCGTCTGCGCGGGCGCGTCCTGACGGGCCGCCACCGTGTGAGGCGACCGCCACCGCGTGAGCCGACCGCCACCGTGTGAGCGGACCGCCACCGTGTGAGCGGTCGGCCGACTCAACCGCCTCGGCCACCTCCCGGCCAAACTCCTCGGCCGATCGAGCGGCATTCCGGTCCGGCCCGGAGCGGCGGCCCGGCCCCGCGCCCCTGAACCGGCATGGTCATGTGTTCATGCGACTGTGTACGTCCCCGTCCCCCGGCCGCATCGCCCTCCGCCCCCTCGGCCTCGCCGCGGCCGCCGCCCTCGTCCCCCTCCCGGCCGCCGTTCTCGCCCCCGTCCCGGCGTCGGCCCTCGGGGTCCCCGTCCCGGCGTCGGCCCCCGGCGGCCCGCGCCCCGTCGCGGCCGCCACCTCCGCGCCCTCCTGTGCCGCGCCCGGTGAGCACGCCTTCCCCCTGAACACCCGGATCCGCGGCGGCCCCACCGAGTACCGGCCCGGCACCGGTGCCGGCACCTGGTACATCGATCTCACCAACACCACCCCCCGCTCCTGCGCGGGCATCCACCCGGTCGTCGTCCTCGTCGACGACCGGCACGAACTGACGGCCGGGCAGGCCCGGTTGGACTTCGACGACGGCTCCCGCGTCCACCCGGTGACGTTCGAGAGCACCGATGAGAAGGAGTTGGTCGGCGTGCTGGACGCACCCGGATTCAGCGGTTTCACCGTGTCGCCCGGCAAGACCGTCAGCGTGCGGGTCCGCCTCGCGCTCACCCATGAGGCCGCCGTGCCCGACCAGGTCACCGCCAACGCGGCCGCCGTGCAGCGGCGCGGCCAGGACGGGGACTGGGTGGGCGAGTCCAATGCCTACCGGTTCGGGGTCGGCACCCCGATGTCCCCGGCGCCCGAGCCGCCCGGGGACCAGGACGGCACCCCGGTGGCACAGGACCTGTCGGGAACGGGAACGGGCACGGGTGCGGGACAGAGCTCCGGCACCGGGAGTACGGACCCCGGCACCCCGGAGCCCGGCACCGGCTCGGACGGCCCCGGCACCCCCCGCCCCGCAGGCACCGCCGCCGACCCCTCCCTCCCCTTCGCCCAGGACGCCCAGGAGGCCGGGCGGCGCGCCCGCGAACTCGCCCGGACCGGCCCCGCCCTCACCCATGGCCTGCTCGCCGCCACCGGTGCCCTGCTCTGTGTGACCGGTGCCGCGTTCCTGCTGGCCCGCAGGCGCCGCTGAGTTGAGGGAGCCCCGCCCCCGTCTGCGACGATCCCTGCGTGGACTACCCCTATGAGCAGGCCCCAGGCGCCCCCGTACGGTCCGGCATCCCCGAGCACGGCCGCATCCCGAAGTACTACGCGGTGAAGGCGAGGATCGCCGGACTGCTGGAGGAACTGGGGGAGGGCAGCCTCATCCCGACCGAGCGCGACCTCGCCGAGCGGTACGACGTCGCCCGCGAGACCGTGCGCCAGGCGGTGCGGGAGCTGGTGCTGGAGGGGCGGCTGCGCAGGCGGGGGCGCGGGACCGTGGTGGCCGGGCCGAAGCTGGCCCAGCCGTTGTCGCTGGCGAGCTACACCGAGGGCGTGCGCCGCCAGGGCCGTACGCCCGGCCGTACCCTCGTCACCCTCGACCGCTTCCCCTGCCCGGGGCCGCTGGCCGCCGAGACCGGGCTGACGGCGGGCGAGCCCGTCTGGCACCTGGAGCGGGTGCTGCTCGCGGACGAGGAGCGGGTCGGCCTGGAGAGCACCTACGTCGCGGTCGCGCGGGTGCCCCGGCTGGACGCCGACTTCGACGCCGACTCCTCCTTCTACGGCTATCTCGCCGCCCAGGGCATCAGCTTCGGCGACGCCGACGAGCGCCTGGAGACCGTGCTGGCCACGCCCCGCGAGGCGCTGCTCATCGGCACCCCGCCCGCGCTGCCGATGCTGCTGATCCACCGGGTCTCCCGGGACACCGGCGGCCGGCCGCTGGAGCGGGTGCGCTCGCTGTACCGGGGGGACCGGTTCTCCTTCACCGCCCACCTCCAGGGTTGAAGAAAGATCCCTTTTCGGTAGGCAGATCAGGGCATACCCACCCCTCTTCAGGTCACAGAAAGATAACGGGTCTAGTCCAAACGTGATGGGCAGTTCACGCTCCCGTCGGCCGGCGGACGTCTGCGGTTACCCGCCCCCGAGGACCGTGGACGGCGTGAGAGTGACAGTCGTCGGAGGCGGCGTGGTCGGCACCATGCACGCCTGGCAAGCAATCGAACGTGGCCACGAGGTCGTCCAGATCGAACGGGAGGCCGAGGCGCGCGGCGCCTCGCTGCGCAACTTCGGGCAGATCTGGGTCAGCGGCCGGGCCGGGGGAGAAGAGCTGGAGACCGCGCTGCGGGCGCGGGACCTGTGGGAGGGCATCGGCGCCAGGGTGCCGAAGCTCGGTTTCCGCGCCACCGGCTCCCTGACCCCGGTGCGCACGGAGCTGGAACTGGCCGTCGCCGAGGCCGCCGTGGCCCGCGCGGACGCCGGGGCCCGCGGCTACAAGCTGCTGACCCCAAACGAGGCCCGCGCGCTCAACCCCGCCCTGCGCGGCGCGTTCACCGCCGCCCTGTTCTGCGAGCGGGACGCCGCCGTCGAGCCGCGCACCGCGCAGCTCGCCCTGCGCGCGGAACTGCGCAGGTCCCCGCGCTACACCTTCCTGCCGGGCCGCGAGGTCCGCGAGGTGGTCGGCGCGGGAACCGTCCGCGACGACCACGGGGACGTGCACCACGCCGACGCGGTCGTGCTGGCCACCGGCGCCTGGCTCGGCGGCCTGGTGCGCGAGCTGGCCGGCCCCGATCTGCCGGTGCGCCGGGTCCGGCTCCAGATGATGCAGACCGACCCGCTGGGCGAGCCGCTGCCGACCTCGGTCGCGGACGGCGACAGCTTCCGCTACTACCCGGCCTACGCCTCGAAGGCGCTCGACGCGCTCGACGCCGGCCAGCCGCAGCACGAGACGGCGGCCGCGCACAGGATGCAGCTGCTCATGGTGCAGCGCGCCGACGGCGGCCTGACCATCGGCGACACCCACGAGTACGAGCACCCCTTCGCCTTCGACACCGTCGAGGAGCCGTACGAGCACCTGACCGGCGTCGTGGAGCACCTGCTGGGCCGGCCGCTGCCGCGGATCCGCCGCCGCTGGGCGGGCGTGTACGCGCAGTGCACCGACAGGACCCGCGTCGTGCACCGCCGGCAGGTCGCCGACGGGGTATGGCTGGTCACCGGGCCCGGCGGGCGCGGCATGACCTGCTCCCCCGCGATAGCCGAGACCACCGCGAACGAACTGGGCTGGTGAGCACCCCGATGACCCACGCGACGACCCCCGCGAGCACCCACGCGCAGAAGACCCCCGACATCCGGCTCGTCGTCCTCGACATGGCCGGTACGACCGTCGCCGACGGCGGGCTCGTGGAGCGCGCCTTCGCCGTGGCCGCCGCCGAACTCGGCGTCCGGGAGGGCACGGCCGAGCACGCCGAGCACCTCGCCTACGTCCGCGCCACCATGGGCGAGTCCAAGATCTCCGTCTTCCGACACCTGTTCGGGGACGAGGCGCGGGCCCGGCGCGCCAACGCCGCCTTCGAGAAGGCGTACGGCGAACTGGTCGACGGCGGCCTGATCGCTCCCGTCCCCGGCGCCCGCGAGACCGTCGAGGCCCTGCTCGCGAGCGGCCGCGGTGTCGTCCTGACCACCGGCTTCGCCCGGGTCACCCAGGACGCCATCCTCGCCGCCCTCGGCTGGGCGGACCTGGTGCCGCTCACCCTGTGCCCGGCGGACGCCGGCGGGCGCGGACGGCCCTTCCCGGACATGGTCCTGGAGGCGTTCCTGCGCACCAAGGCCGCCGAGGACGTCCGGCAGGTCGCCGTGGCCGGAGACACCTCGTACGACGTGCTCAGCGGCGTGCGCGCCGGGGCCGGGCTGGTCGCCGGGGTGCGCACCGGGGCCCACGGCGACGCGGAGTTCCGCGCGGCGGGCGCCACCCACGTCCTGGACTCGGTGGCCGGCCTGCCCGCGCTGCTTGCGGGAGCCCGGTGAG
This sequence comes from Streptomyces sp. SUK 48, assembly GCF_009650765.1. Taxonomy (NCBI): domain Bacteria; kingdom Bacillati; phylum Actinomycetota; class Actinomycetes; order Kitasatosporales; family Streptomycetaceae; genus Streptomyces; species Streptomyces sp. SUK 48. The sequence goes on from NZ_CP045740.1 coordinate 5,203,578, forward strand.
ATGAGCATCCGCTTCGATTCCGTCACGGTCGCCTACGACGGCCAGGTCGTCCTCGACCGCCTCGATCTGACCGTCGAGCCCGGCGAGGTCATGGCGCTCCTCGGGCCGTCCGGCTCCGGCAAGACCACCGCGCTGCGGGCGGTCGCCGGGTTTGCCCGGCCCGCGTCCGGGCGGGTGTTCCTCGGCGGCCGGGACGTGACGGACCTGCCGCCGTACCGCCGGGGCATCGGGATGGTCGTCCAGCAGTACGCGCTCTTCCCGCACCTGCGGGTCGACGAGAACGTGGCCTTCGGGCTCAAGGCGCGCGGCACCGCCCGCAGCGAGATACGGCAACGGGTCGGCGAGGCACTGGAGATGACCGGCATGGCCGCCTTCGCCCGCCGCCATCCGCGCGAGCTGTCCGGCGGCCAGCAGCAGCGCGTCGCCATCGCCCGCGCGCTCGCCATCCGGCCCGGCGTGCTCCTGCTGGACGAGCCGCTGTCCGCGCTCGACGCGCAGCTGCGCTCCGGGATGCTCACGGAACTCGCCCGGCTGCACCGGGAGCTGCCCGAGGTCTCGATGCTGTACGTCACCCACGACCAGGTCGAGGCGCTGACCCTGGCGGACCGGATCGCGGTGATGGACCGGGCGAGGCTGCGCGCGTGCGGGACGCCGAGGGAGCTGTACCGGGCGCCCGCCGACGCGTTCACGGCGTCCTTCGTGGGCGGCGCCAACCTGCTGCCGGTGACGGTGGGTCCGGACGGCGTCGACCTCGCGGGCCGGGCGGTGAAGGTCGACACGGCGGGCGTGGCCGCGGGCGCGCGGGCCACCTTGTGCGTGCGGCCGCACCTCGTCGGGATCGGCGCGGGCCCCAACCAACTCACCGGCGTCGTGAAGGAGATCCAGTGGCGCGGGTCCACGCACCGGCTGTACGTCGAGATCGGTGACCACCAGGTCATGGCCGACGTACGGGAGTTGAGGGAGCCGCCGTGGCGGGGCGACGAGGTCACGCTGCACTTCGCGTCCGACGACGCGGTGCTGCTGCCCGCGGGAGTGAGCCATGGCTGAGGCCGTCCGGCCGGCGCCGGCCAGGAGTGAACCGGTGCGCCGCCCGCGGTCGTTCACCGCGGTGCTGTGGGCCCTGCCCCCCGTCGCCCTCCTCGCCCTCTTCTTCCTCTACCCCCTCGCCCTCGTCGTCCAGCAGTCGTTTTGCCCGGACAGCGGGGGACCTCCGTCCAGCCGTACGCCGACGTCTTCGCGTCGGAGGCGTTCCGGCAGGCGCTGTGGACCACCGTCTGGCTGGCGCTCGCCTCCACCGCCGGGTGCCTGGTGCTGGGGTTCCTGCTGGCACTGGTGATCGCGTTCGTGCCGTTCCCCGGGGCGCGGGCGGTGGCCCGGTTCGTGGACGTGTTCCTGTCCTTCCCGTCCTTCCTGATCACGCTGGCCCTGCTGTTCGTCTACGGCGGCGTCGGCATGGCCAACGGGGCCTGGACCGGGCTCACGGGCGCCGCGCAGGGGCCGTTCCAGTTCCTGAACACGCCCTGGGGCGTGCTGCTCGCGGAGATCACCTACTTCACACCGTTCGTGATGCGTCCGCTGCTCGCCGCGTTCTCGCAGCTGGACACCGCCCAGCTGGAGGCGGCCAGTTCGCTGGGGGCGCGGGCGCCGCGGATCGTCCGCCGGGTGATCCTGCCGGAGGCGCTGCCCGCGCTCGCGGCCGGCGGCAGCCTCGTCCTGGTGCTCTGCCTCAACGAGTTCGGCATCGTGCTCTTCACCGGCGCGAAGGGGGTCACCACCCTGCCGATGCTCGTCTACGGCAAGGCGATCCTGGAGTCCGACTACCCGGGCGCCTGCGTGGTCGCCGTCGTCAACGTCCTGATCTCCGTGGGTCTCTACGGCCTCTACCGGGTGGTGAGCCGTCGTGCTGGTGCATAGCCGAGGGGCCAGAGGGGCCCTGTGGGCGGTGTTCCTCGTCCTCTTCCTGCCGCTGTTCGCGCTGCCGCTGCTCGTGGTGCTCGGCGCCTCCTTCGCCACCCACTGGTCCAGCGTGCTGCCCTCGGGCCCGACGCTCGCCAACTACCGCTCCGCGACCCGCGGCGAGGCCCTCCAGGCGCTCGTCACCAGCCTGCTCACCGCCACCGGCGCCAGCCTCCTCGCGCTGACCGCGGGCACCTGGGCGGCGCTCGCCGGGGCGGCCCTGCACAGGCGCGGCAAGCGGATGCTGGACGCCCTGTTCGTGCTGCCGGTCGCGGTGCCCTCCGTGGTGGTGGGTCTGTCGGTCCTGGTGGCCTTCTCCCGGCCGCCGCTGCTGCTCAACGGCACCCGGTGGATCGTGATCCTCGCGCACACCGTGCTGGTCACCGCCTTCGCCCACCAGTCCGTGTCGGCGGCGATCACCCGCCTCGACCCGGCCTGTGAACAGGCCGCCGCCTCGCTCGGCGCCCGGCCCTCCTACGTGCTGTGGCGGGTGCGGCTGCCCCTGCTGCTGCCCTCCCTGACCGCGGCCGCCGGCCTCTGCTTCGCCCTGTCCATGGGCGAGCTGAGCGCCACGATGATGCTCTATCCGCCGGACTGGACCCCGTTGCCCGTCCTGATCTACGCGGCCACCGACCGCGGCGCGCTGTTCACCGGCTCCGCCGTCGCCGTGGTGCTGATGGCCGCGACCCTGCTCGTCCTGTTCGCCGTCGCCCGGGTCCGCACCCGGGCGTCGTACCGCTGATCACCGCCGTATCACCCCCGAATCGCCTGATCACCCCCCCGATCCCCCCGATCGCCTCCCGATCGCCCCGAGAACGCCAGGAGTTCGCCTCGCCATGTCCAGGACCCGACTCTCGCTCGCCGTAGCCGTCGCCCTGCTCGCCGCCCCCGCGCTGTCCGCCTGCGGTTCCTCCGCCGCCGCCGACGCCAAGGAGGTCACCGTCTACAGCGCGGACGGCCTCAAGGGCGAGAGGGGCGACGGCTGGTACGACAAGGTCTTCGCGGACTTCACCAAGAAGACCGGTATCAAGGTCAAGTACGTCGAGGGCGGCTCGGGCGAGGTGGTGCAGCGCGCCGTCCGCGAGAAGAGCAACCCGCAGGCCGATGTGCTGGTCACGCTGCCCCCGTTCATCCAGCAGGCGGACGCCAAGGGCCTGCTCCAGAAGTACGAGCCCGCGGGCTCCACCGCGGTCGGCGGGGCCGACAAGGCGCCCGACGGCACCTGGACCTCCGTCGTGAACAACTACTTCGGCTTCGTCTACGACAAGAAGCAGCTGAAGTCCGCGCCGAAGACCTGGGACGACCTGCTCGACGGGTCGTACAAGAACAAGCTCCAGTACTCCACCCCGGGCGTCGCGGGCGACGGCACGGCCGTGCTGATCCAGACCATGCACGACCTCGGCGGCAAGGACCAGGCCCTCGCCTACCTGAAGAAGCTCCAGGCCAACAACGTCGGCCCGTCCGCCTCCACCGGCAAGCTCGCGCCCAAGGTCGACAAGGGCGAACTGCTCGTCGCCAACGGCGATGTCCAGATGAACTACGCGCAGTCCAAGACCATGCCCCACCTCGGCATCTGGTTCCCGGCGGGCAAGGACGGCAAGCCCTCCACCTTCGCGCTGCCCTACGCCGCGGGCCTGGTCACGAAGGCCCCGCACAGCGCCAACGGCAAGAAGCTGCTCGACTTCATGCTCTCCCAGCGGGCGCAGACCGAGGTCAGCTCCATCGGGGGCGGCTTCTCGGCCCGCGAGGACGTCAAGGCCACGGACGCCAACGCCATCGCTCTCACCAGGCTCATGGACGGCGTCGAGCTCTTCCAGCCGGACTGGAACGACATCGACAAGAACCTGACGTCGTACGTCGAGGACTGGAAGTCGGCGACCGGGAGCTGATTGATTGGCACGGCGCGCCGCCCCCGGTCCCGCACCGGGGGCGGCGCCCCGCCGCCCTCGCCCCCGGAGGTTTCCGTGCCCCGTACGCCCAAAGTGCTCGTCATCGGCCTGGACGGCGCCCTCCTCGGCCGTATCCGGGAGGCCGACGCGCCCCACCTGGCCGCGCTGACGGCCGCCGGACTCACCGCGCCGAGCCTCATCGAGCCCGGCGCGCCCACGCTGTCCGGGCCCGGCTGGGCCACGATCCTCACCGGCGTCCGGCCCGCCAAACACCGGGTGCGGGACAACTCCTTCGCGGGCCACGCGTTCGCCCGCTACCCGGACTTCCTCACCCGCCTCGCCTCCGCCGGGCCGGACCTGAAAACCTGCGCGATCACCTCCTGGGCACCGCTCGCCGAGAAGGTCTTCTCCGCGCGCGTCGGCACCCGGATCGCCACCCCGGACGCGGAGTACGACGCCGGTACGACGGACCGGGTGACCGCCGAGCTGCGGGACGGGGACCCGGACGCGCTGTTCGTCCAGCTCGACGGCGTCGACGACGCGGGCCACCGGCACGGCGCCGCCTCGCCGCGGTACCTGGAGGCCATCCACGGCGCCGACGCCCGGGTCGGGCGGATGGTGGCCGCGGTCGAAGCACGCCCCGCCGACGAGGACTGGCTGGTCCTGGTCACCGCCGACCACGGCCACACCGACGCCGGCGGGCACGGCGGCCCCAGCCTCCCCGAACGCCGAACCTTCCTGATCGCCGTCGGCGGCGGACTCGCACCCGGCTCGGTCCGCGCGGACATACGGATGCCGGACGTGGCCGCCACCGCCCTCACCCATCTCGGCCTCGCCCTCGACCCGGCCTGGGACCTGGACGGGCGCCCCCTGCGCGCGCCGGCGGCTACCCGCTGATCGACGGGGTACGGATCAGCCGGGGCTGATTAGGCTGGGGGCGTCGGTACGCCGTGGTTCCGGCCCCCGCTCGTAGATCTCACGCATGCCAGGAGACGCACAACATGGCAGACCGCAAGCCGATCGAATCGTGGCTCACCGACATGGACGGCGTCCTGATCCACGAGGGCGTGCCGATCCCCGGTGCCGAGAACTTCCTGAAGAAGCTGCGCGACTCGGGCCGCCCCTTCCTGGTCCTCACCAACAACTCCATCTACACCGCGCGCGACCTGCACGCCCGGCTGCGCCGGATGGGCCTGGACGTGCCGGCGGAGAACATCTGGACCTCGGCGCTCGCCACCGCCCAGTTCCTGAACGACCAGCGGCCCGGCGGCAGCGCCTACGTCATCGGCGAGGCCGGTCTGACCACCGCGCTGCACGACGTCGGCTACGTCCTCACCGACCACGAGCCCGACTTCGTGATCCTGGGCGAGACCCGCACCTACTCCTTCGAGGCCATGACCAAGGCCGTGCGGCTGATCAACGACGGCGCCCGGTTCATCGCCACCAACCCCGACAACGTCGGCCCCTCCACCGAGGGCGCGCTGCCCGCCACCGGCTCGGTCGCCGCCCTGATCACCGCCGCGACCGGCCGCAAGCCCTATTTCGTCGGCAAGCCCAACCCGCTGATGATGCGCGCCGGCCTGAACGCGATCGGCGCCCACTCCGAGACGTCCGCGATGATCGGCGACCGGATGGACACCGATGTACTGGCGGGCCTGGAGGCCGGTATGCGCACCTTCCTGGTGCTCAGCGGGGTGACCCAGCCGCAGGAGGTGGACGCGTACCCGTTCCGGCCCTCCCAGGTCGTGGACTCCATCGCGGACCTGGTCGACCTCGTCTGACATCCGCCGCTCAAACCCGGTCTCACCCGGACGGAGCAGCGGGGGTGCCCGCCGGGATGCGGGGGCGCCCCCGGCGGGAGAACCTCCTAACGTGTCTGGAGGTTCACGATGGGCTCACTCCCCCTCACTGTGTGCAGCGGTCTGCTGGTCGTAGCCGCGCTCGGTCCGGCGGCCCAGGCCGCCCACGCGGCGGACGGCGGCACCCTCGCCGCGGCGCCCGCCGCCCCCGCGCCGGGGACCGAGGTGACCCTGAAGGTCGGCGGCTGCACCGGGAGGCAGGCCGTCGCCGCCTCGCCCGCCTTCGCCGCCGACGCCCGCCTCACCGGGGCCCGGGGCGCCCTCTCGGGCAGCGCCCGCGTCGCCTCCGCGGTCGGGCCGGGCGCCTACGACGTCAAGGTGACCTGCGCCGACCGGGTGGTGGGCGGCAGGATCACGGTCGTCGCCATGGACGAAGGAGCTGACAAAGGAGCCTTTGCCGTCCCGGTCGACGCCACCGCGCACTTCGCCACCGTGGCCACCAGCGGCTCCGGACCCGACACCGCGCAGGCCGTGACCGGTCTCGCGCTGGCCTCGGTCGCCGCCGTCGCCGTGGGCCTGCGCGCCCGCCGGAGCCGCCGTCCCCGCTGAGCCCCCGCGCGGCCGCGGCTCAGCCCGACAGACGCGTCCGTACGTTCCCGAAGTGGTCCCTTATGGCGCGCTCCGCCCGCGGGGAGTCCCCGGCGCGCACCGCGTCCAGGATCTCCCGGTGCTGGCGGCAGGTCACCCGGGGGTCCTGCGGCACGTCCACCAGATCCCGGCGCACCCGGTGGAAGGCGTCCCAGAACGCCTCCAGGACCTCGCTGAGCAGGGCGTTGTCCAGGCCCCGGTAGAGCGTGGCGTGGAAGGCGCGGTCGGTCTCGGCGAGGCCCTCGCCCCGGGCCGCCTGCTGTTCCATGCGGTCGACCAGCGCGTCCAGCTCGGCCAGGTCCGCCCGCGGCAGCCGCCCGGCGAGCCGGGAGACGAGGCCGGTCTCCACCGCCTCGCGCAGTTCGAGGAGCTGGAGCAGCGAGTCCTCGCCCCGGTAGTGGCCGACGACCGTGCGGAAGGCGAGGCCCTCGATCATCGGCGCGAACGTCATCGGGCCGACGTACGTCCCGAAGCCGTGCCGGATCTCCACGATGCCCATCGCCTGGAGCGCCTTGAGCGCCTCGCGCACCGAGTTCCGGCTCGCCCCGAGGAACTCCATCAGTTCCGGCTCGGTCGGCAGCGGGGCCCCGGGGGGCAGCCGACGGTCCACGATCAGCTTCTTGATCCGCTCCTGAAGGTCCCGCGCTGCCATGGCCAGAGAGTAGCGGCCCGGTGAAGAGGGGCATACGAAAAGGTCCCCGCCGGGGGGAGGGGCCGGGACCGGCTCGGGGGTGTGGGTGGCGCAGCCCCCACCGCGCGCGGCGAAGCAGCGCAACAACAGAGATGGCGACCTGTGTCCGCGTTGTCTGCGGACACAGGTCGCCATCGTCATCGTGCGCCGCCAGGGACTCGAACCCCGGACCCGCTGATTAAGAGTCAGCTGCTCTAACCAACTGAGCTAGCGGCGCCTGCTGACAGAGAGAACTCTACCCGACCTGTGAGGGTGCTCCGGACCACTGGCAGGGGGTCCCGGAGGGCGCCGTACATCATTCGGACCGTCAAAGTGCGCGCCGTGCGGACAGTTGGGAAACTGCTCAACGTGCACACAAGCGGACAAAAACACCATGAATGTGAGGCAGATCGCATGACCGCTCCGGCGTTCGAGGAGTTCGAACCCGCGCGCGACTGCGGCTGTTCCGGCTGTGTCCACCGCAGGCGCGCCCGTCCCCGCCGGCCGCCCGGCCGTCTCGCCCACCTCCCGGCGAGGCGCGGGATGGCCGTCGTGGCCGCCGTGTCCGCCGCCCTCGGCGTGGTGACCCCGGCGGCCGCCCTGCCCGCCGGCCACCCCACGCACCGCCAGGCCGTCCCCGGCGACGGTCCCGACACCCCCCAGGGCGCCGAGTCCCCCCTGCACGGTCCCGGCAGCGGCGCCGCCCGGCCCGGCGGCGTCCTCACCCCGCGCACCACCCGCGACGCCATCATCAAGCGGGCCAAGTCCTGGGTGACCGCGAAGGTGCCGTACAGCTTGGGCCGCTACTGGACCGACGGCTACCGGCAGGACTGCTCCGGCTATGTCTCGATGGCCTGGGGCCTGAACAGCAACCAGTGGACGGGCAGCCTCGCCAAGTACGGCGTGAAGATCAAGAAGTCCCAGCTCCAGCCCGGCGACATGCTGCTCTACCACAACACCGCCAACCCCCAGAACGGCTCGCACGTGGTGATCTTCGGCGGCTGGACGGACTCCGCGCACACCCACTACAAGGTCTACGAGCAGACACCCCCGCACACCCGCAGCCGGACCACGCCCTACCCCTACTGGAGCCACGCCGGGAAGTACGTCCCCTACCGCTACAAGGGCCTGGCCACCGGCAGCGCGGGCGCCGAGACGACCGACGGCAGGACCTCCCCGGACTTCCCCGGCGCGGACTCCTTCGGGCTCGGCGCGGTCAACACCTACGTCACCGAGCTGGGCCGGATGCTGATCGCCCGGGGCGCGGCGGCGTACTACCCGAACGGCCCGGGCCCGGCCTGGAGCGAGGCGGACCGCGGCGCCACCGAGGCGTTCCAGCGGGCCCAGGGCTGGGACGACGAGGAGGCCGACGGGCTGCCCGGCCCGCGCACCTGGGACCTGCTCACCTCCGGCGGGGGCCGGGACATCACCCCGCAGGCGACGGAGCCCGCCTCGCACGGGGTGCCCGGCTACCCCGGCAAGGGCTACTTCCGCCCGGGGCAGAGCAACGACTACGTCACCCGGCTCGGGGTCCAGCTGACCCGCAAGGGGTTCGGCCGGTTCTACGACGACGGCCCGGGCCCGCGCTGGGGCGAGGCGGACCGGCAGGCGGTGGCGGCCTTCCAGCGCGGCCAGGGCTGGCGGGGCGGCGCCGCCGACGGCTCGGTCGGCCCCGAGACCTGGCGCCGCCTGTTCTCCTGACCCACCCCGCCCGCCATAGCCCATCCCCGACCGCCTTACCCCACCCATCAGTTCACGTTCATGACGCATCTGGCGCGGAGGCTGGAGGCACGCATGAGTACGACCACCCACACACCGTCCGAATCCGAGGGGCGACCCCATCCGGTGACGGTCGCCGGCACCCGCCCGGCCCGGCTGATCCGCAACGAGTCCACCACCGAGATCCCGGTCCATCTGCTCTTCCGCGACGACCCCGGGGACCGCGACCGCCCCGAGGGCGATGAACCGGCGCGGGTCACGCCCAAGCCCGCCGTGGTGGGGCGCCGGCAGGGCACCGGCGAACTGCCGCGCGCCGCCCGCCCGGCACCGGCGCTGCGGCGCGCGCTGCCCCGGATCGACCCGGAGCTGGCCGAACGGGAGGTGCGGGTGCTGCCCGGGGCGGCCGGGGTGCTCGCCGGGGCCTGCGGGGTCACCGGCTGCCTGGCCGCCTCCTGGTGGGCGGGGGTGCTGCCGCCGCTCGCCGCCCAGGCGCTGCGCCTGCCGGAGCCCGCGGGCACGGGGCTCGGCCCCGCGCAGTGGGCGGCGTACGCCGGGGCCGGGCTGCTCGGCGCGGCCGGGTTCGGCGGGCTGGCCCGGGGGCGCACCGGACGGGCCTGGGTGGTGGGCCTGTTCGGCCGCTACCGGGGCACGGTACGGCGCACCGGGCTGCTCTGGGTCAACCCGCTGCTGCGGCGCCGGCGGGTCGACGTACGGCTGCGGCACTGGCGCAGCGAGGCGATCCCCGCGACCGATCCCGGGGGCACCCCGCTGCGGGTGGCGGTGCTCGTGGTGTGGCGGGTGCGGGACACCGCGCGGGCGGTGCTCGGCCTGGAGGACCACGAGCGGTATCTGCGCGAGTGCGTGGAGGCGGCGCTGGCCCGGGTGCCGGTGGAACCCGCGGGCGGCGGGCGGCGCGGGCCCGCGGTGGCGGGGGAGACGCTGACCCGGCTGGTGACGGCGGAGACCGGGCCGGCCGGTCTGGAGGTGTTCTCCGTGCGGCCGCTGCGGGTGGAGTACGCCCCGGAGGTCGCCGCCGCGATGGAGCGCCGCCGGATCGCCGCGCTGGACGCCCGGCAGCGGGCCAGCATGCTCAGCTCGGTGGTGGACTCCGTGGAGGACACGGTGACCCGGCTGACCACGCGCGGTCTGGTCGAGCTGGACGAGTCCGAGCGCAAGGTGCTGGTGCGGGATCTCACGGTGGCCTTCTGCGCCGGACGCGGGGAGCCGCCGTCTCCGCCACCGGTATGGACATGCTCAAGTGCCGCCCATAATCTGTGACTTGGTCTAGACCTTCCCCTGCACGGCTCAGTGAACTCCCCACGTTCTCCAGGAGCGGCAGTATGCGTATCACGACCAGAATGTCCGCAGTCGTGCTCGGTGCGGTGACCGTGGGAGCGTTCGCGCTCTCCACCGGCGGCGCCAGCGGGCACGGCTACACCGACCTCCCGATCAGCAGACAGAAGCTCTGCGCCAACGGCACGGTCAAGGGCTGCGGCGACATCCAGTACGAGCCGCAGAGCGTCGAGGGGCCCAAGGGCTTCCCGGCCACCGGGCCCGCCGACGGCCAGCTCTGCAACGGCAGCGTGGACCGGTTCGCCCAGCTCAGCTCGCCGACCACCCCGTCCGGCGCCGCCTGGCCCACCACCCAGGTGACCGGCGGGCAGTCGTACACCTTCCGCTGGCAGTTCACGGCCCGGCACGCCACGACGGACTTCAAGTACTACGTCACCAAGCAGGGCTGGAACCAGAACCACCCGCTGTCCCGCTCGGACCTCAACCTCACGCCGTTCCTGACGGTGCCCTACAACGGCCAGCAGCCGCCGGCGACGCTCAGCCACAGCGGCGTCCTGCCGACGGGCCTGTCCGGACACCACGTGATCCTCGCGGTCTGGACGATCGCCGACACGGGCAACGCGTTCTACGCCTGCTCGGACGTCACCTTCTGAGCGACGTCGACGGGCCCCTCGCTGCCGCGAGGGGCCCGATCTCGGCGCTGGGGGTGTGGGTGGCGAAGCCCCCACCGCGCGGGCGAAGCCGCGAAAAACAGAGATGGCGGTCCATGTTCGCGCTTTTTGCGAACATGGACCGCCATCGTCATCGTGCGCCGCCAGGGACTCGAACCCCGGACCCGCTGATTAAGAGTCAGCTGCTCTAACCAACTGAGCTAGCGGCGCATGACTCTCGCCTTCCGCTCTTCGCGGCCGGCGACGAAGAAAATACTACCTGGTCCCCGGGGGTGCTCATGACCACCCGAGCGGCCGGCCGGGGTCCGCTCAGATGGCCAGCGACAGCAGCACCGGCGCCGCGTTCCGGTTCAGCGTGTCCGCGGCCTGTTTCAGCCGGTGCGCGTGCTCCACCGGGAGGGACACGGCCAGGCAGCCCACCGAGGCGCCCGCGGTGATCGGGACGGCCGCGCAGACCGTGCCCACCGCGTACTCCTGGAGGTCGAGCACCGGCACCGTCGGCGGCTGGGACTCCAGCCGGGACAGCAGCAGCTTGTCGCTGGTGATGGTGCGGGAGGTGAGGCGGGCCATCTTGTGCCGGGCGAGATGGTCGCGGCGCCCGTTGTGGTCCAGCTGGGTCAGCAGGCTCTTGCCGACCGCCGTGGCGTGGGCCGAGTAGCGGAAGTCCACCCACTCGTTGACCGCGGGCGCGGCGGGCCCGGCCGCGTACTGGGTGACCTTGACCTCGCCGTCCACGTACCGGCTGATGTAGACCGCCGCGCCGACCGAGTCGCGCAGCCGGTCCAGCATCAGCTGGAGCTTGTCGGCGAGGGCCCGCTCGTGGTCCTGGGCCGAGGTCAGCCGGCGCAGCGTGTCGCCGGTGACGTACGCCCCGCCGCCGATCTGCTCCACGTACCCCTCGCGGCGCAGCATCCGCAGCAGCACGGTGAGCCGCTCCGGGCCGAGGCCGGTGTGCCGGGCCAGCTCGGTCTCGGTGACCCCGGCGGCGGTGCGCGCCACGGTCTCCAGCACGCGCAGCGCGTCCTGGGCGGAGTGGTACGGGGCGGTCGGCTCGTGCATCAGCGCCACGGTGGGTCCCCTCTGCGCTCGCTTGCTGGGGCGGTGGTTTCCGGACGGTGCGGCGATACCACGATAACGGGCAAACGGCCGCCGGGGAGGGGGCGTTGACAAGATTCCGGCTCGTCCCCCTCGTCCCGGCGGCCGTCTCAACTGCGGCGAAGGCCCGGAGGCATATGCCAAAGTCATGTCCCAGTGGCCGGACCTCGCCCGTTGTCCACGGCCCTCACCGGGGCGCCCTCACGGCAGCGCCCTCACAGAACCGCGCCGAGGAATTCCCGGGTGCGCTCCTGCTCCGGCTCGCTGAAGATCTTCTCCGGCGGCCCCGACTCGATCACCCGGCCGCCGTCGAACATCAGTACCTGGTCGGAGATGTCCCGGGCGAAGCCCATCTCATGGGTCACGCACAGCATCGTGATGTCGGTGCTGCGCGCGATGTCCCGCAACAGGTCGAGCACGCCCGCGACCAGCTCCGGATCGAGCGCGGACGTCACCTCGTCGAGCAGCAGCACCCGCGGCCGCATCGCCAGCGCCCGGGCGATCGCCACCCGCTGCTGTTGTCCGCCGGACAGCTGGGCCGGGCGCGCCCCCCACTTGTCGGCGAGGCCCACCAGCTCCAGCAGCTCCCGCGCCCGCTCCTCCGCCTCGTCCTTGGACAGGCCGAGGACCTGCACCGGCGCCTCGGTGAGATTGCGCAGCACCGACATGTTCGGGAACAGGTTGAAGTGCTGGAACACCATCCCGATCTTCTTGCGCACCTCCCTGACCCGCTTCTCCGGCGCCGGGAACAGCGGTTCGCCGTCGATGGTGATGGTCCCCGCGTCCGGTTTCGCCAGGGTCATCAGAAGTCTGAGGATCGTGGTCTTGCCGGAGCCGGAGGGCCCGATCAGGGTCACGTGCCGGCCCGGCCGGACCGCGAAGTCCAGGTGGTCGAGCACGGTGTGGGCGCCGAAGCGCTTGGTGACCTGCTCCAGACGGATCAGATCGGCCGGCCGGGCGGCGCTGCCGGAGGGCTGGGTGCGGGGCTCAACGGACAAGGCGTCGCTCCAGGGCTCGCAGGAGAAGGGAGGCCAGGTAGGAGATGAGGATGAAGGCCACGCCGATCACGGTGAGCGGCTCGGTGAACTGGAAGCGCTGCTGGGAGAAGAGCCGGGCCTGGCCCAGCATCTCCAGCACGGTGATCACCATCAGCAGCGGTGTGTCCTTGAGCATGGAGATCACGTAGTTGCCGAGCGCCGGGATCACCCGGCGGATCGCCTGCGGCAGGATCACCGCGGTCCAGGTCCGCCGCCTGGGCAGGTTCAGCGCGGTCGCCGCCTCCCACTGGCCGACGGGCACCGCCTCGATGCCGGCCCGGTAGACCTGCATCGTGTACGTCGAGTAGTGCAGCCCGATCGCGAAGACGCCGGTGGCCAGTGCGGAGAAGGTCAGGCCCCACTCCGGCAGCACGTAGAAGAGGAAGAACAGCTGCACCAGCAGCGGGGTGTTGCGCACGAACTCCGTGACCACCCCGACCGGCCAGCGCACCCACCGGGTCGGCGCCCGCATCAGCAGCGTCCACACCAGGCCGAGGCTGAAGGACAGCAGCGAGCCGAGGACCAGCGCCTGAAGCGTGACCAGCAGGCCGTCCCGGAAGTGCGGCATGAAGTCGCTCACCGCGTGCCAGTCCCACGTCATACGACACCACCGCCCACCCCGGTCGTCCGCACCCGCTTCGGCTCACGCGCCGCGGGCTGTTGGCCGGTGTCCCGGCCCAGCCCGGCCTTCAGCCGCTTCTCCAAGCCGCGCATCAGCCGGGTCAGCACGAAGGCGATCACGAAGTAGACGACCAGCACGTACGTGTAGATCTCCGCGCTCTGCTGGAGCGCGAGGCGCACCAGGTTGGCGCTGAACGTCAGATCGCCCATGCCCATCACCGAGACCAGCGCGGTGCCCTTGAGCAGCTCGATCAGCAGATTGCAGAAGGAGGGGATCATCTCCGGCACCGCCTGCGGCAGCACGATCAGCCGCATCCGCTGCGCCGGTGTGAAGCTCAGCGCGATCCCGCCCTCCTTCTGCGCCGGGTCCACCGAGTTCAGCGCGCCGCGCACGATCTCGGAGCCGTACGCGCCGTAGGTCAGGCCGAGCGCCAGCGTGCCCGCCCACATCGGCACCAGCTGCCAGCCGAAGGCGATCGGCAGCACGAAGAACACCCAGAAGATCATCACCAGCGCGGAGGTGCCGCGGAAGATCTCGGTGTAGACGCCGGCCACGAAGCGCACGATCCACCGGTGGTGGGTGCGCGCCAGGCCGGCCGCGAAGGACACCGCGGCGGCCAGCAGCGCGCTGAACAGCAGCAGTTGGAGGGTGGTCCAGACGCCCTCGAGTACCAGTTTCCAGAGCCCCGAGGTCATCGCCCGCACAGCTCCTTCGCCGTCAGGTCCGTCATCTCGGCCTCGGTGAAGCCGAACGGCCGCAGGATGCGGAAGAGTTCACCGGTCCGCTTGAGCCGGTGCAGCTCCGTGTTGAACGCGTCCCGCAGCCGGGTCTCGGTCGGCCGGAACGCGAACGCCCCGCCGTCGATGTGCCGTTGACCCTTGACCAGCGGCGCGAAGGGCGCGGTCGCCTCCGCCTCGGCCGACTTCTTCACGACCTCGCGGGTGGTGAGCGCCGTACCGGCGAACACGTCGACCCGGCCCGCCTCGACCGCGTTCAGGCCGGCCACCTGGTCCGGCACGATCAGGATGTCGCTCTGCCGGTAGCCCGCCTCGACGGCGTACTGGATCTCGGCGTACCCGGTACCGGTCGCGAACCGCGCCCTCTTGGCGACGACGTCCTGGTAGGAGCGCAACCCCTTCGGGTTCCCCTTGCGGACGATGAACGAATCCAGCATCTGGTAGTCGGGATCCGCGAAGACGACCTGTTCACAGCGGTCGGCGTTGACGTACATGCCGGCCGCGACGACATCGAACTGCTGCGAGTTCAGGCCGGGTATCAGTGAGCCGAACTCGGTCGGCACCGGCTGCACCCGGCCGACCCCGAGCCGCTTGAAAACCGCTTTCGCCAACTCCGGTGCCTCACCGGTGAGATGGCCGTCCTTGTCGATGTACCCGAAGGGGATCTCGCCCGCGATCCCCAGGCGTACGACGCCCTGCGCGCGGAGCCGGTCGAGCAGTTCGCCGCCGTTCCCGTCCGCCGCGGCCACCCGGGTACAGCCCGCGGCGCCCAGTGTCCCGAGCGCCGCGATCGAGCCGAGCAATGTCCGCCGGCTGGGTCTGAGTTCTGGCCGGAATATATGTCCGTCGTTCCCATGTGGTGGGGCCATGGCGGCGCCGCTACCCAGGCCGGTCCGAGGTATGCGCCCCGGTTTTCCGGCCGGACGGCGTGTCCCCGCTTCCCGCCCCGCACCTCCACACAACCCCCACGGGAGGACCCGGCGGAGCGTTTCCGGCGTCCGGCCGGGTCAGTGGCCGGGAACGTACCCGCGTTTCATGTCGACCACGTTCACCAGGGGCCTGCCCGCCGCCCAGCGCTCGTACAACTCCACGAACTGCCGCCCGAGTTCGTCCCGCCAGCCCACCGTGTCCCCGCTCATGTGCGGGGAGACGATCAGACCGGGGAGGTCCCACAACGGGCTGCCGGGCGGCAGTGGTTCGGTGGCGAACACGTCCAGGGCGGCGCCCGCGATCCAGCGCCGGGACAGGGCGCGGGCGAGCGCGTCCTCGTCCACGAGATCGCCGCGCCCCACGTTGACGAAGAACGCCGACGGCTGCATCACGCCGAAGACATGCGCGCCGAACATGCGGTACGTCGCCTCCGTCAACGGCGCCGCCGCGATCACCCAGTCCGCCCGGGAGACCAGCCGGTCCAGGTCGGCCGGGCCGTACACCCCGGTCCGCGGCACCCGCCCGACCAGCGCCGTCGTCACACCGAGCGCCTTCAGCAGCCGTACGATCGCCCGCCCGATGGGCCCCGACCCGACCACGCAGGCACGGGTACCGGCCACCCGCCGGCTCTCCCGGTGCCGCCACACCCGCTCCCGCTGCTGCTCCAGGGTGCGCGGCAGATCCTTGGCCACGGCCAGCACCAGCGCCGCCACGTACTCGGCGATCGGCTGGTCGAAGATCCCGCGCGCGTTGGTCACCACCGTGCCGGACGCGGCCAGCTCCGGGCACAGCAGATGGTCCACGCCCGCGCTCGCGGTGTGCACCCAGCGGGGCCGGGGACCCGCGCCCGGCCATGCCGCGCGCACCGCGGTCGAGGTGAAGTCCCACACCAGCAGCGCGTCCGCGGCCGGCAGCCGCTCGGCCAGGTGCGCCGCGTCGGTGTGCACGATCCGGGCGCGCCCGGTCAGGGCGCCGAGCCGGGGCGGCGGCTCGGCGTCCAGCACGAGCAGGGTGGGCACGCTCCCCGTGCGGGACGGCTCCCGGCGTCCGGCGGGACGGCTCCCGACGTCCGACATGCGCGGCTCCCGGCGGTCCGTGGCGGGCGCGTCCGAGACGCCCCGGAGACGCTCCTCCGGCCGCCCGGGACACACGGATCGCCCACGCTCGCACCCGGATCGACCGCCGTCAACACGGACGGGTCCGCCATCGGCCGCCCGCCCCGGAGCGAGTACCAAAGACCTGCGGCGCGCTCTCCCCCCGCCCGGCGTACGGCACGGTGGACGCACGGTTCTCGGCCGGAGGGCGAGCCGCGGACCCCGCCGCTCTCGGCCGATCGGGTCACGGGGTGGGCGGGCCCGGGGAGGCTGGGTACCCGGGCCGCGGGGCCGTACCGGGCGCTGCCCCACGAGGCGGCGCGCGGGGGCCCCGTACTGCCCGACCGCACGCAGGAAGGCTGGACATGACCGCACTCGGACTCCTCTACCCGGGCCACTTCGCCGAGGACGACTATCCGCGCATCGAGCAGCTCCTGGGCAGCGACATCCGGGTGGACCTGGTCCACACCGAGCCCGGCGAGGACGCCCGCCGGGTGGAGACGCTGCGCGGGGCGGGTTCGGCCGAGCGGCTCGGCGCGGGCATGGAGCGGCTGCGGCTGGCCGGCGCCGAGACCGTGGTGTGGGCGAGCACCTCCGGCGGCTTCGTGCACGGCTGGCAGGGCGCCCAGGACCAGGTGCGCACCCTGGCCCGGCTGGCCGGGATGCCGGCCTCCTCGACGTCCTTCGGCTTTGTGCACGCGGCCCGTGAGCTGGGGGTGCGACGGGTCGCCGTCGGCGCCACCTACCCCGAGGAGGTCACCGCGCTGTTCGCGGAGTTCCTGCGGGCCGGGGGCCTGGAGGTGACCGGGACGCGCTCCGCGGGGACCGGCACGGCCGCCGAGGCCGCCCGCTGGGGCGAGGAGGAGGTGCTGGCGCTGGCCCGGGGCGCGGACGACGCGAGCGCGGAGGCGGTGCTGCTGCCGGACACCGCCCTGCACACGGCCGCCCACCTCGGCGTGCTGGAGAAGCACCTGGCCAAGCCGGTGCTCACCGCGAACCAGGTCACCGTGTGGGAGGGGCTGCGGCTCGCCGACCGCCGGGTGAACGCGCCGGAGCTGGGGGCGCTGTTCACCCGGGAGCCGATCGTCCAGGTCTGAGAGCCGGAACGGGGGCGCGGCGGGCGGGGGCGTGGCGGGCGGGGGAGCGCGCCGGAATATCCGGGGAGGGCCACCTGTTACGACACTCCGGCACAGCTCACGCCGGGAACAGGAGGCCCCTACCGTGTCGGCAGACGAGGCAGCTCAGGCACACGAGAACCGCGAGGCCGCGGACGGCATCCGGGGTACGGCGCGGGGCACCGCGCCCGTCCCGCTCTCCGTCCTGGACCTGGTGACCGTCGGCGCGGGCCGCACCGCCACCGACGCGCTGCGCACCAGCGTCGAGCTGTCCCGCCGTACGGAGGCCCGCGGCTTCCACCGGTACTGGGTGGCCGAACACCACTCCATGCCGGGCGTCGCCTCCTCCTCGCCGGCCGTGATCCTCGCGCATCTCGCCGCCCACACCGAGCGCATCCGGCTCGGCTCCGGCGGCGTCATGCTGCCCAACCACGCCCCGCTGGTGATCGCCGAGCAGTTCGGCACGCTGGAGGCGCTGGCACCGCGCCGGATCGACCTCGGCCTCGGCCGCGCCCCCGGCACCGACGGGGCCACGGCCGCCGCCCTGCGCCGCAGCGACACCCTGAACGAGGGCGCCGACGACTTCCCCGAGCAGCTCGCCGAGCTGATCCGCTTCCTGGACGACGACTTCCCCGACGGCCACCCCTACCGGCGCATCCACGCGATCCCCGGCCCGGTGCAGGGCAGCGCCCCGGGCGGGGTCCAGTCCGCGCACCGCCCGCCGGTCTGGCTGCTCGGCTCCTCCGGCTTCAGCGCCCAGCTGGCCGGAATGCTCGGCCTGCCGTTCGCCTTCGCGCACCACTTCTCGGCGCAGAACACCATCCCCGCGCTCGACCTCTACCGGCAGACCTTCCGCCCCTCCCCGGTGCTCGCCGAGCCGTACGCCCTCATCGGCGTCTCCGCCCTCGCCACCGACGAGGAGCGCGAGGCCCGCCGCCAGACCCGCGCCATGGCCCTCAACATGCTCCGGCTGCGCATGGGCCGCCCCGGCCTCTTCCCCGACCCCGCGGAGGCCGAGCAAACCGAACTCGGCGCCATGGAGGAGGAGTTCATCGCCTCCTGGTCCGCCAACGTGGTCCACGGCACCGCCGACGAGGTGCGCTCCGGCCTCGACGGCCTCCAGAAGCGCACCGGCGCCGACGAGCTGATGATCACCACGCACGCGCATCGCGGCGAGGTGCGGGTGCGCTCGTACGAACTCCTCGCCGACGCCTACGAGTTGCCGACGGCCGGGTAGCTCCCGCTGCGCCGCCGGCCCTCACGCCGCCGGCCCTCACGTGGTGGCGGTGTACGCCCGCGCCCCCAGCAGCTCGGAGATGCGATCCGGCGGGACCGGGCGGGAGTACAGCCAGCCCTGGCCGGTGTCGCAGCCGATGCGGCGCAGACGGGTGGCCTGGGCGGAGGTCTCCACGCACTCGGCGGTGACGGTGAGACCCAGCCGGTGGGCCAGCTGGATCATCGCCTCCACGATCACCTCGTCCGCGGGGTTGGGCGCGACCCCCTTGGGCGCCTCCTCGTACTGGAAGCCGCGGACGAAGGAGCCGTCCAGCTTCAGCGCCGAGACCGGGAGCCGGCTGAGGTAGGCGAGGTTGGAGTAGCCGGTCCCGAAGTCGTCGATGGCGATCCGCACCCCCATGTCGCTGAGAGCCTGCAACGCCTGGAGCGGGCGGCCCGCCGAGCCCATCACCGCGGACTCGGTCAGCTCCAACTGGAGCAGATGCGGGGCCAGTCCGGTGTCCGCCAGGGTCTCCGCGACATCGGCCACCAGGTCGGAGTCCCACACCTGGCGCACCGCCACGTTCACGCTGACGAAGATCGGCGGCTCGCCGGGATGGGCCAGCTGCCAGCGGCGGGCCTGCCGGCACGCGGTGACCAGCGCCCAGCGGCCGAGCTGCACGATCGAGCCGTCCTCCTCGGCCAGCCCGATGAACCGATTCGGCGTCAGCGTGCCGAACTGCGGATGGTGCCAGCGCACCAGCGCCTCCACCCCGGACAGCCGGCCGTCCTCCATGCCCACCAACGGCTGGTACTCCAGGGCGAATTCACCCCGCTCGATGGCGGGCCGCAGCGTGGAGGACAGCGCCTGCCGGGTCATCCGGTGCGCGTTGCGCTCGGGGTCGAACAGCGTCCAGCGGCCCTTGCCGTCGGCCTTCGCCCAGTAGAGCGTCGTGTCCGCCGCCTGCATCAGACCGGTCGCCGTGGTGCCCGCCGCGTGCCGCTCCACGACCCCGATGGAGGCCGTCAGCGACAGCCGCTGCCCGGCCAGGTCGAAGGGCTCCTGGAGCGCCTCCAGCGCCGACTCCGCGAGATCGGCGAGCTGTTCGGTGCCGGTGGAGTCCTCCACCAGCAGCGCGAACTCGTCCCCGCCGAGCCGGGCCACCAGCGGGGTCGCGGCGCGCGCGTACCCGGCCTCGTCGGCGACCCTGGTCAGCCGCTCGGCCGCGGCCGCCAGCAGCCGGTCCCCGACCCGGTGGCCGAGCGTGTCGTTGACCGCCTTGAACCCGTCGAGGTCCAGGTAGCACAGCCCGATCCGGCCGGTGCCGTTCTGCTCGTACGACTCCGCCTCCAGCGCGGCCGAGAGCCGCTCGAAGAACAGGGTGCGGTTGGGCAGCCGGGTCACCGGGTCGTGCATCTGCAAGTGCCGCAGCCGCGCCTGGAGTTCGCGCCGGGCGCTGATGTCGGCGGCGGACAGCAGCACGCCCTCCTCGCCGTCGGTCAGCGGGACCACGGTGAGCTGCACCCACACCGAGTTCCCCCCGTGCTGCTTCAGCCTGCGGGTGCAGCGCAGTCTGGCCTGCCGCCCGCACAGCACCTCCCGATAGGCGTGCCACGAACGGGCGTCGGCGGTCAGGTCCACCAGGTCGGCGGCGGACCGGCCGGTGAGAGTGTCGCAGTCGGTGCCGAGCAGCTCGCCGAAGGCCGGGTTCGCGCGCAGGACGTGTCCTTCGCGATCCACGACGGCCATGGCGAGCGGCGCCACACCGAAGACACGGTCGTAGGTGATGTGATCACTGTCTGTGACGGCTGACCGGTCGAGGTCTGCCGCGGGCGTCGGCCCTTCGGACGTTCCGCTCACCGCTCGCTCCCGCAGTGCACTCGATCTCTGTCCGTGCCGGAAAGTGTGCCGATCATAGAGGCTGGCCCCGGGCCCTTCCAGCCGTCGTCCAGTGTCCCGGACCGGACAGACTTTCTGACAGATCGTTTCTGCCCGCACCTGGACGGGTTATTGAGGTCGTCGACCAGTTGTGACGTTCCGTGAGTGAATCGGGGGTGTCGAGCGCCGTAGTGCGCCGGCGCCCAAATGGGGAGCGCTCACCCTTGTGGTGCAGACAAACAGGGCATCGAGTGGCGAAACGCAGCAATCTGGGTGCGGGTCTGTCCAATCGCGTCCGGAGGTCATGTCCGTGCCCCTGCTGCGCAGCACCGCCGCCGTGTGCACCACGCTGTCGGCGCTGGCCGCGACCTCGATCCTCACCGGCCCGTCGGTCGCCGAGCCCTTCTCCACCGCCCCGTGCGCCCTGCACCGCACCGAGGCCCACCACTCCGAGGGTGTCGACTCCTGGGACTCCGACTACACGCGCCCCACCCGGGCGCTGGACGCGGTGATGATCTTCCTGTCCTTCCCGGACGGCACTCCGCGCACCACTCCGGCCGAACTGACCGCCGATCACTTCCCGGAGACCAGCCGCTACTTCGAGCAGGCGTCCTACGGCAGATTCACCGTGCACCCGCATCCACTGACGCACTGGCTGCGTATGCCCCGTCCCTCGACGGCGTACGCCATGCGGCGGGACTGGCCCGCCGAGGACCGGGCCGCCTATCTGAACGACGCCTTCAAAGTGGCCGACAAAGCGGTGGACTTCTCCCGCTACCAGGTGGTGTACCTCGTCGCCGACCCGGACGCGCCCGGTGTGGACTCCGACGCCACCAAAGTCGTCAATCTCGATACGCCCCTCCATATGGACGGCACGGATGTGCGACGGGTCGTCACGGTGTTCGAGAAGCACCCGCCGGACCGGCTGGTTCTCGCCCATGAGAGCGGCCATGTCTTCGATCTGCCCGACCTGTACCACCGTCCGGCGGACGGCAAGGGTGACTGGGACACGTACGTCGGCGACTGGGACCTGATGGGCAGCCAGTTCGGGCTCTCGCCGGACCTGTTCGCCTGGCACAAGTGGCGGCTCGGGTGGCTGGAGCCGCGCCAGGTGCTGTGCGTACGCGGGGCGGGCCCGGTCCGGATCTCCCTGGAACCGCTCGCCGCGGGGCCCGGCGTCCCGGTGCCGGGTGCTGGCGGGGCGCCCGCCTTCGGGCTCGGCGACGGGGTGAAGCTGGCGGTGGTGCGCACCGGCCCCGACAGCGTCCTCGCCTTCGAGGCCCGCACCGCCGCCGGCAACGACCGCGGGACCTGCCGCGAGGGCATCCTCGTCTACCGGGTGCGCAGCGGCGCGGAGTCCGGCGGCGGCCCCATCGAGGTCGTCGACGCCCACCCGCACACCTCGGCCTGCCCCGACGACTCCGTCTACCCGCCCCTGGCCGACGCCCCGGTCGCCCTGGGCGAGAGCTTCACCGTGCCCGGGGAGGGCGTGAAGGTCGAGGTGGTGGACCGGACGGCTTCGGGGACGTGGACGGTGCGGATCACGCAGCGGCTCAGGGGCTGACCTGTCGGCCGACGTCCATGGGGCCGACCTGAGGGGGCGTGGGTGGCGAAGCCCCCACACCGCGCGGCGAAGCCGCGCAAAAACAGTGATGGCGAGTTCCGACCGCGCTTTTTGCGCTCAGAACTCGCCATCACCATCGCGTGCGCCGCCAGGGACTCGAACCCCGGACCCGCTGATTAAGAGTCAGCTGCTCTAACCAACTGAGCTAGCGGCGCCTGCTGACGTCGTAGACCTTAGCATCCTGATCCGGGGGAGGAAAAATCGATATCCGCACCGCCGCCCTGGCCGCCCGCACCGCGGCCCACAGCAGCACCTCCGGGCCCGGTAACCAGGGGTGACGCGCGTCCGGGGCGACCAGCCAGCGGGGGTCGGCCGAGGGGCCGCCGTCCGGCGCGGGGACGGTCACCGCGTCGCCCGTGCCGTGGCAGAGCAGGGGCGGTACGGCCGCCGCGCGGTGCGAGCCCCACTCCTCCCAGGCCAGCAGCGAGGGCAGCCGGTGGGCGGTGCCGGGGGCGCAGAACAGCAGCATCCGGCCACGGGACATCGCGACCGGGCCGGAGCCGGGGCCGTTGTCCCAGAGCCGGTCCAGCATCCGGCGCCCGAAGACGACCGGGGCGCTCACCACGTCGAAGACGGTGCCGCAGGGCAGGACGGCCGGGGCGGGCGCACGCCGCGGGTACGACCCGGCCGAGGCGAGCCAGGCGGCGCCGTCGGAGGTGACGCGGGTGACGTTCGGAGTACCGCTCATGCGGACCAGGTCTACCGGCAGTGAGCAACCGGTTCTGCTGAGTTGCGGAAAACCGGGACAGGGGGAGGGGGAGGGGAGTATCTTGCCCGCCTGGCATATGCCAGATGACGATCACGTCGGTTTATCGCACCGGGATCACACGGGGTCGGCGCTGGTACGGCCCTCACTGTTCCCGCGCAGCAGATCCCGGCCGAACTCGACCATCTTCTTGGCATAGTCCTCGGTCCACTCCGCGCGCTCGGCGATGTCGGCGGCGGTCAGCCGGTCGAACCGGCGCGGATCGGCGAGCTGGGCCGCGGCGATGGCCTGGAACTCCACGGCACGGTCGGCGGCCGCGCGGAACGCCTGGGTGAGTTCCGTCGCCCGGGACAGCAGCGCCCGGGGATCCTCGATGGACTCCAGCTGGAAGAAGTGCTCGGGATCGGCGGCCGCTTCCGCGGGCTCGAAGATCAGGGGCGCGGGGCGTAGCCGCGGTTCGTTCCGACGCGGCGTGGGCTCCGCCATGTCTTCATCTCCTCCTCGTACGGCTCTGATGACCGGCCCCGCGGGTCTGCCGGGCCACCGTCCATTGTCTCGCGGGCACGCAAGGGCGCCGCCGGGCTTTGGGGGGCCGCCGTGGTGTTCCGCGGGTGCGTCGTTATCGCTCGCGCGGTTCCCCGCGCCCCTGGGGATCGCCGTGCCGTCGGCTGTGAGGGACCCGAGCCTCGGTCACGGGCGCCAGCGCACCCTGTGTTCCGCCAGATGTGCCAGTACCGCGTGGTTCGCCTCCCAGCCGTCCGGGAACTTGACCAGCGTGCCCAGTTGGACCGGTTCGGTGGAGGGGTAGTCGTCCAGCAGGCCGCTCACGCCCTCGCGGCAGACCACGACGCAGGCGTGGCGGTGCCGGGAGGCGAGGACGCACAGGCGGCCGGTCTCCAGGTGGAAGGCGGTGGCGTCGGGTCGGCCGGAGAGCGGGTGCAGGACGACCGTGACGTCGTACTCGCGGCCCTGGAGCCGGTTCGCCGTGTCGACGGTCACCTCGAAGACGCCCAGGTCGGCCAGCGCGGAGCGCACCGCGGCCGCCTGGTCGCGATGGGCGGTGCCGACGGCGATCCGGGCGGCGGTCAGCGGGGCCGGGTCGGGTGAGCGCTCGGAGAGCGCCGCGCCGCCCCGGTCCAGCAGGCGGCGGACGACCGCGGCCACCGCGCGCACCGCCTCCGGGTCCGTGCGCGGGGTGTGCCGGGCGGGCAGCTCCAGCAGGCCCCAGCCGGTGGCGGCGGCCTCGTCGATCACCCGGTCGGGACCCGAGCCGTCGGAGGGCACCGCGAAGGAGAGCCGGCGGTCACCGGGCCCGGTGCCGCTGCGGAACGGGGTGTACGGGTAGAACGCGTCCGAGACCAGCGGCGCCGCGGACGCGGGCAGCCGCCAGGAGACCGGCAGCCGGTGCTGCGGCAGCCCGGGGTTGTGGGCGAGCAGCGTGCTGACGGCGGAGGCCGAGGGGTCGTACGACAGCCCCGCCCACTGCTCGCCGCCGACGATCGCGAACGGGTCCAGCTGGCCGGGATCGCCCACGAACAGCGCCCGCTCGAACAGACCGGCCACCGCGAGCAGCGAGTCCGAGCGCATCTGGTACGCCTCGTCCACGATCGCGTGCCGCCAGGGCTCGTCCACCTTCACATGCGCCCACTTCGCGGCCGTGGACAGCACCACCGGCAGCCCGGCGAGGTCGGCCGCCTTCGCGGACGTACGCACCTGGGGCAGCTCCTCCAGCGCCTTGTCGTACGCGTCCGCGTCGCTGCTGTGCAGCCGGCCCACCGGCAGCCCGGGGTTCTTCTCGGCGAGGCGCAGCACCAGGTCGTCCACCTGGGCGTTGGTCTGCGCCACCACCATCAACGGGCGCCCCGCGTCCGCGAGTTCCAGCGCCGCCCGCACCACCAGGGTCGACTTGCCCGCGCCGGGCGGCGAGTCGACCACCACGCCCCGCTCCGTGCCGTGCAGCGTGTCGTCGAGGATCGCGTCCGTGGCGCGGGCGGCGGCGGCCCCGGGGTCGACGTCGACGGTCGTCACAGCACATCCTCCTCGGTGACCGGATCGGCGGCCTCCGCCGCGGCCTCGCCGGGCGGCCCGCCGTGCGTCCACGGGGTCTCCTCCGGGTCGGGCAGCTTCGCCCCGCCGCGCTGCTCGTGCTCGAAGAGGGTGAAGCAGACCCGGTCGCCCTTCTCCGGCAGCGAACCCGGCTCCGGCTCCTTGCCGCGGCCCATCTTGTCGAGGATCCGCAGCACGAACGCGTCCTCGGCCGCCCGCTCCACGAACTCCGCCGACTGCGGCCGGCCGGCCAGCGAGCGGTACACCTTCGCGCGCTCCGCCAGATGCGGCCGGTCCTCGGTGCGGACCGTCACCAGCGGGCGCGGACTCGGCCGCTTGCCCTCGCTGTACGCCATGACGACCTCGGTCACCTCGCCCGCGAACGCCTCCCCGGCCAGCCGCCGCCCCGCCATCACCAGCGGATCGTCCAGCGCCTCCTGCGCCTCCAGACGGGCCTGCTCCCGCTCCCGGGTGGCCAGTTTGTTCGCCGCCGTCACCGCGTCGTCCCGGCGCGGCTGCGGGGGCTCCCCGGCCACCACCCGGTCCCGGTGCCCGGTGAAGGACCAGCGGTCCCGGATCCAGCGCTCCTCGGCATGCCCGCCCTCCGGCAGTGCCCGCAGCAGGTCCAGGCCCCGCCACACCGCGTCCCAGGTGGGCTGGGCCTGGCTCTCGACCAGGCCGCGGATCTCCCGCTCGGCCCGGGTGAGCGCGGCCAGCCGGTCATCGGCCTCCAGCGGGTCCTCGGCGGCGGCGAGGGCGGTGCGCGCCCGGTCGTACCGCTCGATCGCCGGGGCCAGCAGCTTGTTGTCGAACGCCGGGTCGGTGGCCGGTCCGGCCGGCGGGCACCGCAGCTGCCCGGCCGGGTCCCGGTCCAGCTCGGCCGCCCGCGCGGCCTCGGCGCCGCCGCTGCCCGCCGGCGGGTCGAGCCAGGCCAGCAGCGCGCCCAGATGCTGGTCCTCCAGGCCCGACTGGCCGCTCGCCCAGTGCCGGGAGAGGACATCGGTGAGGGCGAGCAGCAGCGCGGAGCCGGGGACCCGGGACCGCTCCCCGTAGTGGGTGAGCCAGCGCCCGAGCAGCGGCACCCGGGGCGGCGCGGGATAGGGCGCCTCGGGGTCCTGCTCGGCGGTCCGGCGGAACCGCATGGAGCGGCCGAGCAGCCGGACGAACGCCAGGCCCGCGCGGCTCGGCACGATCAGCTGGGGCGCGTCCGCGCACAGCTCCGTCTCGACCTTGACCCGCTTGCCGGTCTCCGGGTCGGTCTCGGTGCGCTCGGCGGCCTCCACCTCGGCGGCGTAGGAGTCGATGTACGGCAGGACCACGTCGGCCAGCTCGGCGAGGAACGTGAAGCGCAGATCGCGGTCCCGGGGCTGCGGTACGACCAGCAGCCGGGGCGCGTCCCGGTCGGTGCCGACCAGCGCGCCGAGCGGGGCGCCGGCCTCGCCCGCCGTGGTGAGCGGCACGAACACCAGCGGGCGGGCGGAGAGATGCCGGTGCCGCACGGTCGCGGTGGGCTGCGCCCGTCCGCTGCCGACGGCCTCCAGACGGGCGAGGGTGTCGATCAGCGACATACGGCCGCCACCTCCCGCGCCCGGGCCTCCTGGAGCGCCTCCGCGCGCAGGACCGCCGCCCGGCGCAGGGCCGCGACCGCCGGATCGTCCGGGTCGCCCAGCTCGCCGTGGGCCGCCGCGAGGACGTCCTCGACCGTGGTCAGACCGCCCAGTTCGGCACGGAGCGGGCGGCCGAGGCGGGTGACCGCGCCGGCCGCGCGGGCGCGCTCCCGGCAGTGGAAGGCCAGTTCGCAGGCGGACAGGCACTCGGGCGCGTACGTCGCCGGGACCGCCGCCACCGCGGCCGTCAGCTCCCCGGTGTCCTGGCCGGGCGCGAAACAGGTGCCCTCGGGCAGCTCCTCGGCGATCTCCTCGATCCGGGTGAGCCGGGCGAGCTGTCGCGCGGTGACCGCCCGCTGCTTGCGCACGTCCACGGCGGAGCCGGCCGGCAGGTTCGAGAAGTCCTTGGGGCACACCAGCAGCACCCGGTGGCGCACCCTGGGGGCGGGTTCGAGGCGGGCGGCGACGTCCTCCAGGGCGAGCACGTAGACCGCGGACTGCCGGGCGGCGGCGCCCACCTTGGCCGGGTCCGCCGAACCGTCCAGCATCGGGAAGGACTTGATCTCCACCACGGACCAGCTGCCGTCCGGGTGCACCACCACCGCGTCCGGCTCCAGGAACGCGAGCGAGCCCGCCACGTCCAGGGCGAGCATCGGGTGGTCCAGCAGCGTCCAGCCGCCCGCGCGGGTGGCCTCGCGCAGCGCGAGCGCCGTACGCGCCGTACGCCCCTCGGGGCCGTGGGCGGTCAGGTCGGGCACCGCGGCGGATTCCGGGGCCTCGGCGCCCGGGTCGAGCCGGGTGTGCGCGAGGCGCAGCAGCTCGGCGCCGCCGTCGGCCTTCACCTTCGCCTCGAACGCGTTGCCCCGGGTCAGCGCGAACTGCGACTGGCCGAAACCGGAGGGCACCCCGAGCGCGCTCGCCAGTGCGGCCTTGTCCACCCCGGCGCCGTCCAGGATCGCCCGTCTGCGGCACCCCGGGTTCGCGGCCAGCGCCGCGAGGGCACGCGCGTCCAGAGCCTTCGCGGGTACGTCGGCGCCGCGCAGCTCAGCGAGCCGGTGCCGGAGCTCCGTCGCCCGCGTCCGTGGGGGAGGGGTCGGGCTCGGCTCCGGCGCCGGGCCGCGACTCTCGCTGCCGTGGAATTCGCTCACCCGCGGAAGTCTTGCATCCGCCACCGACAATCGGGGAACCTTCGGCTCCGAAGCCCTTGAACAGGCGGGCCCGGACCAGGTCGACGGCCCGCAGCACACGCGGCGCGAGCAGGTGGCCGACGCCCATCACGGCGATGCCGGCGAGCGCGTCCAGCAGGTAGTGGTTGGCGGTGCCCATGACGACCAGGGCGGTGCCCAGCGGGTAGAGCACGGCCAGCACCTTGGTGAGCCGGGTGCCGCCGTGCCGCCACAGCATCACCCCGCACCACAGCGCCCAGCCGACGTGCAGGCTCGGCATCGCCGCGTACTGGTTGGTCATGCCGCCCAGGCCGCGCGGGGCGCTGGCGTCGCCGCCCCACCAGCCGTACGAGCTGTAGTGGGCCATGGTGTCCACGAAGCCCTCGTTCGCGGCGAGCAGCCGGGGCGGGCAGGTCGGCACCAGGGTGAAGCCGATCAGTCCGATGAACGTGGACGTCATCAGCCAGGCGCGGGCCCGCCGGTAGTACTCGGCGCGGTTGCGGAACAGCCAGATGAGAATCGCGGGCGTGACCAGGTAGTGCAGCGAGGCGTACCAGAAGTCCGCGGGTATCCCGAGCCAGGGCTCGCGGGTGAACAGGCGGTTGAGGGGGTGCTCGGCGTTCAGGTGGAGCAGCTTCTCGGCGCGCAGCAGCGCCAGGCCGTGGTCCACGGCGTCGTCGACGTCGCCGCGTACCAGGAGGCGGCCGGCCGAGTAGCAGCCGTAGACCAGCAGGAGCAGCGGCAGCTCGGTCCACCAGCGCAACCGGGTGCGGGGCGCCACCTCGGTGCCCGGTGTCTCGGTCTGCGCCATCCGATCGCCCTCCCCCTTCTGCGGTACGGCCGCCCCGTCGGGCGACCGTGCCACTTTACGGTGTCCTTCTCGTGCCCACGCGGGTGCTCCGGAGTCGCCCGGTGCGGACGGCTCCGGCCCACAAAGACGCCGGGCCGGGCGCGGGGTTGCCCCGGAGGGTGTGAGCGATGATGGAGGGGCCGACTCCTGTTGTTCCTGTGACGTCCTTCGGGCGCCCGATTCCCGGAAAGGTCCTCCCCCATGGCACCGCGCATCCTGCTGGCCCGGCACGGACAGACGGCTTGGTCGCTGTCCGGCAAGCACACCGGCAGGACCGATGTGCCGCTCCTGGCGGAGGGCCGGCACGGCGCGAAGCTGCTCGGGGAACGCCTGCACCGGGCGCCGCTGGACGGGCTGCCGGGTGTGGCGGTCCGCACCAGCCCGCTCGTGCGCGCCGCGGAGACCTGCGCGCTGGCCGGGTTCGGGGAGCGGGCCGAGACCTGGGACGCGCTGCTGGAGTGGGACTACGGCGCCTACGAGGGCCTGACCCCGGCGGAGATCCAGGCGATCCGCCCCGGCTGGCTGATCTGGCGCGACGGCGTCCCCGAGGGGAGAGCACCGCCGAGGTCGCCGCCCGCGCGGACGAGGTCGTCGGCTGGGCCCGCTCCGCCGACCGCGACGTCCTTCTCTTCGCCCACGGCCACATCCTGCGCTCCCTGGCCGCCCGCTGGCTGGGCCTCCCGCTGGAGTTCGGCGCGCGGATCCGGCTGAACCCGACCTCGCTGTCCGTCCTGGGCTGGGCGTACGGCGAACCGGCACTGGAGAGCTGGAACGACGTGGGCCACCTGGCGGGCTAGGAGCTACCGCTACGCGCCCGCGATCCTCGGATACGCCTTGTGCCGGTCGAGGAAGTCCAGCACACCCGCCGCCCGCCGATGCGGCAGCAGCACCCGCGCCGTCCCCGCCAGCATCGTCTGGATACGCGACGACTGCACCTGGTCCAGCAGCGACAGCACCCGCGTCCCGGCCTCCGCCGCCTCGTCCGGCCGCCCCTCGCGCGCCAGGTCGTCCGCGAGTTCCGCCGTGTACAGGGCGATGTTCCGGGTGAAGTGCGGATCCTGGAGGTCGGTCGCCCGCCGGGCGTGCCGGGACGCCCGCGGCCAGTCGCCCAGCATGGACCAGCACTGCGCCTCCAGCCCCTCCAGCTCGGCCTCGCCGTAGAAGCTCATCCACTCGGGGTCGGCCGCGGAGCGCCCCCGCGCGAACAGGGCCTGCGCCCGGGCGAGCGCCCGCGCGCAGCCGGTGCGGTCGGCCAGCCCCGCCCAGCCCCCGCCTCGCGCAGCGCCAGCAGGGAGTTCAGCCGGTCGGAACCGAGCGGCCGGGCCGCCCGCTGCGCCGCCTGCGCGGCACGCACCGCCTCCCGGGGCCGCCCCGCGTCCCGGGCCAGGAACGCGGTGTTGCAGAAGGCGTGCGCCTCCAGCCCCTCGTCCCCGGTCATCCGGGCCGTGGCCAACGCCTCCGCGTAGTGCGAACGGGCGTCGTCGAAGCGGCCGGAGTCGTGCGCCAGCCAGCCCACGGAGATGGCGAGTTCCCCCGCGCCCGTGTGCAGCCGGTCGACGGTGGCCTGCCGGGTCGCACCGGCGTCCAGCAGCGCGTACGCCGCGCGCAGGGGAGCCGCCGCGCGCCGGTAGAGGCCGTCCGCGCCGTGCCGGTCGTCGAGCAGCCGGATCCGGCGGACGGCGTCCTCCAGGGCCGTCGCCTCGGTGCTCCCGGGACGGCGCGAGCGCCGGGGCGCGGGTACGGCGTCCGGGGTGAGCCCCAGCGGGCCCAGCGCGGCGGCGGCCACGGTGGCCCCGCCGGTCATGAATGCGCGACGCAGCACGTCGCTCTCCTCGTGGTTCGGATGGTCGTACGGGTACGGCCCCTGGGGGTCGCACACCTCGTGCGGGTCATACGGGTCCTGCGCGTTGTGCTGGTCCGGCGGCTCGAACGGCTCGTCCGGGCGCCCGGCGGCGACCTCTCTCGCACCGCCCGTGGTGCGCGCCCGCGGGGCGGTGCGCGCCGCGCGGCCGCGGACGGACGAGCGGGGCGCGAAGCCGAGGTCGGCGAGCGTACGACCGGGGAACATGTGCAGGAACACCCGCTCGTAGGCGTAGTTCGGGCAGCGGATCTCACCCGCCTCGACCCGCCCGACGTAGCGCGCGTCACAGCTCACCCGCTCACCGATCTCCCGCGCGGCCCGCCGCACCAGCGCCGCGAACTCGGCCGGTGAGCGCCGGCCGCGCAGCCGCCGGAAGGCGAGGTTCGGCCGGGGTGGCCGCTCGGGCTGTGACGAGGTCACGGTAGACGACGCCATGGCCGGGTCCTCTCGTGCGAACCGTCGAACCATGCCGGTGCCGGGGCGGGTTCGGGACATGGCGCCCGAGTGGTGCCCTGGTTCCGGCGAGCAAGAACGTACCGGCTGTGAGGGTCCCGCCACGCTGAGTTTGGCCACAAAAGCGGATATCTCATCCGTGATCTGCCATGAAGTGCCATCCTTTGCGGCGCACTTGTGCCGTAGCCGTTGACACGGTGACGCGTTGAAGGTGTTGACCGCGACAGTGCTGTGTGGTGGAGGCGGGCATGGAGACCAGCCAGAGCAACGAACCGTGTACGTCACCGCTGCCGCCCGCCTCGGGCGACACGGTGTGCGACCTGGTGACCGTACCGGCCCGGCAGGGCCTGGAAGCGGTCGACATCCTGCGCCGCGCCGCCGCGGAGGCGGTGGGGCCGGTGCTGCACGACGACGACCGCGACACCCTCGGTTTCCTGGTGCCCGCGGGCACCGCGGCCGGCTGGGACGTGCCGGGCAGCACCTGCACGCAGACCAACGGGCGCGGGCTGCGCCTCGCCCCGGAGCCGCCGGTCGCGGGCGCCGACTGGCTCCTGCCCCCGGCGACGACGCCGACCTCGCCACCGACCCGGCCGTCCTGCGCGAGGCCCTCGGCGAGGCGGCACGCCTGATCGAGGCCGCCGACAAGTGCTGCTGAAACCGTCGGCACGTGCTGCTGAAACGTTTACCGCGGGGACCTGAGAAAATGGGCGGATGGGCAGGTCCAGGAACCCGCGGCGCGCAGCGGCCGCCACCGCCGCCGTGGAGGAAGCCGTCGACGGCGGCCTCGCGCGGCTCGTCCCCGATCCCGACCGCGGCCGGGCCTGGACGCTGCTGATCGACGGGGCGCCCCAGTCGCACGTCGACCTGGACGACCCCGCGTATCTCTCCTTCGAGTACCAGCGCCGCATCGGCCATGTCATCGACCTCGCCGCCCCGCCCGGCAAGCCCGTGCACGCCGTCCACCTGGGCGGCGGCGCCCTCACCCTCGCCCGGTACGTCGCCGCCACCCGGCCCCGGTCCACCCAGCAGGTGGTGGAGCGGGACGCGCGCCTCGTGCAACTGGTGCGGCGGGAGCTGCCCCTGGACCCGAACGCCCGGATCAGGGTGCGGTCGGCGGACGCGCGCGCGGGACTCGGCAAGGTGCCCGACGGCTGGGCCGATCTGATCGTCGCCGACGTCTTCAGCGGCGCCCGCACCCCGGCCCACCTCACCTCCACCGAGTTCCTGGACGAGGTGCGCCGCGCCCTGAAACCGTCCGGGATCTACGCCGCCAACCTCGCCGACGGCCCGCCGCTCGCCCATCTGCGCGGCCAGATCGCCACCGCGGCCGCCCGGTTCGCCGAACTCGCGCTGATCGCCGACGCGGCCCTGCTGCGCGGCAAGCGCTTCGGCAACGCGATCCTGGTCGCCTCCGATCTGCCGCTGCCGCTGCCCGAACTCACCCGGCGCGCCGCCTGCGACCCGCACACCGCCCGCGTCGAACACGGCCGTCAGCTCACCGACTTCACCGGCGGCGCGCCGCCGGTGACGGACGCGGCGGCCGTCGACTCCCCGGCGCCGCCGCCCTCGGTGTTCGACTGAGCCCGGCCGACCACTGCCCCGGGCCGGTCCTGCGGACAGCGGCCGTCCGCCTCAGTACGTGCCGATCTCCACGTGCGGCGGCCCGTCGTGCCAGGTGCAGAACACCGACACCCGGTCCGTGCCCCGGCTGAACTCCACCCGGATCCAGGTCTG
This sequence comes from Streptomyces sp. SUK 48, assembly GCF_009650765.1. Taxonomy (NCBI): domain Bacteria; kingdom Bacillati; phylum Actinomycetota; class Actinomycetes; order Kitasatosporales; family Streptomycetaceae; genus Streptomyces; species Streptomyces sp. SUK 48. The sequence continues at coordinate 5,235,994 of NZ_CP045740.1, forward strand.
CGTCTTCCACACCTGCATCGACCAGCCGGCCCCCGGCGTCGCCGAGACGAGCGTGGCGTCGGCCGCGCCCAGCTCGAACACCGCGTGGCCGCCGTCGGTGTCGTACGCCTTGACCTCGCCGGAGGCGGTGGCGGAGGGAGCGGTCGTGGCGGGGGGAGCCGCGGAGCGGTGGACGCTCGCCGTGGGGGAGGGGGACGGCGACGGGGACGCGGGGCGCGACCGGGACGGCCGGTGCGGCGCGGCCGGGTCCGGAGCCGTGGCCGACGCCGTCGTCGTCGGGGCGCCCGCTCCCACGACCGGCAGCGCGCGCGGCGGGTCGTACGCCGTTCCCGCCATCACCGTGTGCACGCCCCACCACGACAGCGTGACCGCCGCGCCCGTGGCGAGCAGCCAGGCCAGCACGTGTACGAGTCCTCTGCGCATCGCGTCCATCCTGCCCCACCGGTCGCACCCGGCCGGCACCGGTCGTGCACAGGGGAGTTGTCCACAGCCGGGGAGTTGTCCACAGGCCCGCACCGGGTTCCCGCGCATGGCGTACGGTGCGGCGCATGGCAAGTCTGCTCGTGGTCGAGGACGACCAGTTCGTACGCTCGGCGCTGATCCGGCAGCTGACCGACGCCTCGCACACCGTGCGCTCCGTCGGTACGGCGCTGGAGGCGCTGCGCGAGGTCGCCCATCACCGTTTCGACGTGGTCGTCCTGGACCTCGGCCTGCCGGACCTGGACGGCTCCGAGGCCCTGAAGATGCTGCGCGGCATCACCGACGTGCCGGTCATCATCGCCACCGCCCGGGACGACGAGGCGGAGATAGTACGGCTGCTGAACGCGGGGGCGGACGACTACCTGACCAAGCCGTTCTCCGTCGGCCACCTCTGCGCCCGGATCGCGGCGGTGCTGCGCCGGGCCCGCGCCACCGGCGGCGAGGTCCCGCCCTCCACCGTGCTGCGCGTCGGCGGCCTGACCGTGGACCCGCTGCGCCGCCAGGCCGAGCTGGACGGCACCCGGCTCGACCTCACCCGCCGCGAGTTCGACCTGCTCGCCTTCCTCGCCGGCCGCCCCGGCGTCGTCGTCCCCCGCAGGGAACTGCTCGCCGAGGTCTGGCAGCAGTCGTACGGTGACGACCAGACCATCGACGTCCATCTGTCCTGGCTGCGCCGGAAACTGGGGGAGACGGCGGCCCGGCCGCGCTATCTGCACACGCTGCGGGGCGTCGGCGTGAAGCTGGAACCCCCGGCGGACCCGGAGCCGGCGCGATGAGGTGGGCCCTGGTCAAGGTCTGCCTCGCGGTCACCACCATGGTCGTCGTCGCCTTCGCGGTGCCGCTCGGCCTGGTGGTCCGGGAGATGGCCCGCGACCGCGCCTTCGCGGGCGCCGAGCGGGAGGCCGCCGCCGTGGCGCCCGCGCTGTCCATCACCACCGACCGGGACGAACTGGAGCGGGTGGTGGCCGCGGCGGGCGCCGACTCCGGGATGGCCGTCCACCTGCCCGCCGAGAGCGCCCGCGGCGCCCTCGACATCGGCACCTCCCGCGCCACCGGCCACGACATCCGGGCGGTACGAAGGCTCGGCCGGGCCTCCACCACCACCGTCACCGGCGGCTTCACCCTGTTGCAGCCGGTGGCCCTCGGCTCCGGCGCGATCGCCGTGGTCGAGGTGTACGTCCCGGAGGCCGAGGTGACCAACGGCGTCGGCACCGCCTGGGCGGTGCTGGCCGGTGTGGGCCTCGCGCTGATCGTCGGCTCGGTCGCCGTCGCCGACCGGCTCGGGGTGCGCATGGTGCGGCCCGCACGCCGGCTGGTCGAGGGCGCGCGGGAACTGGGCGAGGGCGAACTGGACGCCCGGGTGCCGGAGGAGGGCCCGACCGAACTGCGGCTCGCGGCGGTCGCGTTCAACTCCATGGCCGACCAGGTCGTCCGGCTCCTCGCGGGCGAGCGGGAGCTGGCCGCCGACCTCTCGCACCGGCTGCGCACCCCGCTGACCGTCCTGCGGCTGAACGCGGCCTCGCTGGGCGCCGGACCGGCCGCCGAGCAGACCCGCGCCGCCGTCGCCCAGCTGGAGCGCGAGGTGGACACCATCATCCGCACCGCGCGCGAGGCCAAGCCCCAGACGGCCGCGCCCGGTGCCGGCGCCGGGTGCGACGCGGCCGAAGTGGTGGGCCGGCGGATGGAGTTCTGGTCCGCGCTCGCCGAGGACGAGGGACGCACCTGGCGGGTGGCCGGGGTGGACCGCCCGGTGTGGATACCCGTGGCCCGCGCCGACCTGGCCGCCGCCCTCGACGCCCTGCTCGGCAATGTCTTCCGGCACACCCCGGAGGGCACCGCCTTCGCGGTGGACGTGCACCAGGGCGAGGACGCGGTGATCGTGCTGGTCTCCGACGCGGGCCCCGGCATCCCCGACCCCGAGGCGGCGCTGGCCCGCGGCCGGGGTTCGGGGGCCGCGGGCTCCACCGGGCTCGGTCTCGACATCGTGCGCCGGCTCGCCGAGTCCACCGGGGGCGACGTCCGCGTCGGCGCCTCGGTGCTGGGCGGCAGCGAGATACGCATCCGCTTCCAGCGGGACGCGCGGGGGCCGCAGCGCCGAGGTCACCGGGGTGCCGTGCGACGGCGCGGGGCCCGCCGGCCGGCCTCGATCTTTAACCGGCCCCGATCCCTTCCTTAAGCGAAGCCTAAGGACTGCAACGGCCGTCCGCATCAAGCGGTTTGCCCGATTCCGGCTCGCTAGCGTGCTGCCGCACCACACCCCCGTGACGAACGAAGGCAGGCATGCGCATGAGCACCCACCGGCGCAGGATCAGTGGCAGGAACAAGGCGATAGGCGGCATCGTCGCCGCGGCCGTGGTCGGCGGCGGCGCGCTCCTGTTCACGGGCACGGCGAACGCGGCGGGGGTGAACGCCGCGTACACCAGGACCAGCGACTGGTCCACCGGCTACACCGGCCAGTACGTCGTCACCAACAACAGCACCCAGCAGGAGAAGACCTGGACCCTGGAGTTCGATCTGCCGGCCGGGGCGAAGCTGTCCTCGCTGTGGAACGGCGCGTCGAGCGTCAGCGGGAGCCATGTCACGGTCCGCCCCGCCGGCTGGGACACCGCGGGGCTCGCCCCCGGCAAGTCGGTGACCGTCGGCTTCGTGGTCGAGGGCGGCGGCGCCCCGACGGGCTGTCGTATCGACAACAGCTCCTGCTCCACCGACGACGGACCGGCCCCCGAGCCGAGCGGCCGCCCCACCGGGACCGGGACCCCCACCCCGACCCCGACGCCCACCAGGACGGCCACCCCCACCCCGACGCCGACCACGAGCACCGGCTCCGGCACCACCGCGTCCGCCGGGTTCGCGCCCTATGTGGACACCTCCCTCTACCCGGCCTTCGACCTGCTCGGCGCCGCCGACGCCACCGGGGTGAAGAACTACAACCTGGCCTTCATCACCGACGGCGGCGGCTGCACCCCCAAGTGGGGCGGCGTCACCGAGGTGACCAGCGACGCGGTGGCCGCGCAGATCGGCGCCCTGCGCGCCAAGGGCGGTGACGTCCGGGTCTCCTTCGGCGGCGCCTCCGGCTCCGAGCTGGCCACCACCTGCTCCTCCGCCGACGCGCTCGCGGCGGCGTACGGCAAGGCGATCGACGCGTTCAAGCTGACCAAGGTCGACTTCGACGTGGAGGGCGGCGCGCTGCCGAACACGGCCGCCAACACCCGCCGCGCCCAGGCCATCGCCAAGCTCCAGGCCCAGCACCCCGGTCTGGACGTCTCCTTCACCCTCCCGGTGATGCCCGAGGGCCTCACCCAGGACGGCGTCAACCTGCTGTCCAACGCCAAGGCCAACGGGGTGAAGACCGGCCTGGTCAACATCATGGCGATGGACTACGGCTCCTCGTACAACGGCGACATGGGCGGCTACGCCGAGCAGGCGGCCACCGCCACCCAGGCCCAGGTCAAGAGCGTGCTCGGGCTCTCCGACGCGGCCGCCTGGAAGACCGTCGCCGTCACCCCGATGATCGGGGTCAACGACGTCTCCGCCGAGACCTTCACGGTCTCCGACGCCACCCAGCTGGCGGGCTTCGCCGCGGCCAAGGGCCTGGGCGGCCTGTCCATGTGGTCCGGCGCCCGCGACCAGCAGTGCCCCGGCGGCCCCAAGCCCTACGCCGACCCGACGTGCAGCTCCGTCGCCCAGGACAAGTGGGCGTTCTCGAAGGCGTTCGCCGCCTTCAAGTGAGGCATGGGCACGTGTCAGGGGCGCGGCAGCGAGACGCCGCGCCCCCTCTGCGTGCCGCGCCCCCTGTTTATACGGTCGGCTTCGCAGGGCCGGCCTCGTACGGTCGGCTCACGCCGCGTCGACCGGCGGCAGCTCGCCCGTCCGCGCCGCCCTGCCGTACCAGTGGGCGCTCGACTTCGGGGTGCGCTCCAGGGTCGCGTAGTCGACGTACACCGCGCCGAACCGCTTGCTGTAGCCGTACGCCCACTCGAAGTTGTCCATCAGGGACCACAGGTAGTAGCCGCGCACATCGGCCCCGTCCGCGATGGCGCGCTCGACCTCGGCGAGGTGGGCGCGCAGATAGGCGATGCGCTCGGGGTCGTGCACCCGGCCCTCGGCGTCCGGCTTGTCGTCGTAGGCCGCGCCGTTCTCCGTGATGTACAGGCGCAGCCCCGGGGCCTCGCGGGAGTAGCGCATGATCAGCTCGTGCAGGCCGCTCGGGTCGATGGTCCAGCCCATCTCGGTGCGCTCGCCCGGCGTCTGGTGGAACAGAACGTCGTCGGCGCCCGGCCAGGGGGAGTGCTCGCTGGCGCCGTGGCCGTCCGCGCGCGGGCCCGCGCTCTTGCCGGGGGCGGCCGAGACCAGCGCGGGCGTGTAGTAGTTCAGGCCCAGCGCGTCCAGCGGCGCCTTGGCCGCGGCCAGGTCGCCGTCCCGCACGAACGACCAGTCGGTGACCGAGGCGGTGTCCGCCAGCAGCGTGGCGGGGTACGCCCCGTGCAGCATCGGACCGTGGAAGACGCCGTTGGCCAGGTCGTCGATGCGCCGCACCGCCGCGAGGTCGGCCGGGTCCTGGGAGAGCGGCCGTACCACCGAGGAGTTGAGGCTGACCGCGATCTGGTCGCGGGCGGGCAGCACCGAGCGCAGCGCGGAGACGGCGAGGCCATGGCCGAGGTTGAGATGGTGCGCGGCGCGCAGCGAGGCCACCGGGTCGGTGCGCCCGGGGGCGTGCACCCCGGAGCCGTAGCCCAGGAAGGCGCTGCACCAGGGCTCGTTGAGGGTGATCCAGTGCTCCACCCGGTCGCCCAGCGCGTCCCCGACGAGCTGCGCGTACTCCGCGAACCGCAGCGCGGTCTCCCGCTCCGGCCAGCCGCCCGCGTCCTCCAGCTCCTGCGGCAGGTCCCAGTGGTAGAGGGTGACGGCGGGCTGGATGCCGTGCTCCAGCAGGTCGTCCACGAGACGGCGGTAGAAGTCCAGGCCCACCTGGACCGCGGGACCCCGGCCGGTCGGCTGCACCCGGGACCAGGAGACGGAGAAGCGGTAGGCGTTCAGGCCGAGGTCGGCCATGAGCGCGACGTCCTCGCGGTAACGGTGGTAGTGGTCGACGGCGATGTCACCGTGGTCACCGCCCGCCGTTCTGCCCGGGGTGTGGCTGAACGTGTCCCAGATCGAGGGGGTGCGGCCGCCCTCCCGCACCGCGCCCTCGATCTGGTACGCCGAGGTCGCACAGCCCCAGAGGAAGCCGGTCGGGAAGGTGACGGGGGTGAGGGGTTCAGGCATGGAAGCGCTCCCAGATGAGTTGGAGGGACCGGAGGTGGGGTGCGGGCCGTGCGGGGCGGGCCGCGGGGCCGGCGGGACGGCGCCCGGCGCGGACCGGGCGGCCCCGCGCGGCGGGCGGACGAGGGGGCCGGGCGGCGCCGGCCCGGCCCCGTGCGGGGTGACCGGCGCACCGGGCTCAACCCTTGATCGCGCCCTGCATGATGCCGCCCACGATCTGCTTGCCGAAGAGCAGGAAGGCGATCAGCAGCGGCAGGGTGCCGAGCAGCGCGCCCGCCATGATCACCGACTGGTCCGGGACATAGCCGGTGCCCAGCGAGTTCAGGGCCACCTGCACGGTCGGGTTCTGCTGGTTCAGGGCGATGATCGGCCACAGGAAGTCGTTCCAGGCGAACACGAAGGTCAGCAGGCCGAGCACCGCCATCGCGGGCCGCGCGGCCGGGAAGACCACGTGCCAGACGATGCGCAGACTGCTCGCCCCGTCCACCCGGGCCGCCTCCACCAGCTCCGAGGGCAGCGCCTGCACCAGGTACTGCCGCATGAAGAAGGTGCCGAAGGCGGTCACCAGGCTCGGCAGGATCACCGTCTGGAGCTGGTTCGACCAGCCGAGGTGCGCCATCCACAGATACAGCGGTACGACGGCCAGCTGCGGCGGGATCATCATGGTGCCGATGGTCAGCAGCAACAGCAGCCCGGAGAAGCGGAACCGGAGCTTGGCGAAGGCGAACCCGGCCAGGGTCGCGAACAGCACCGTGCTGACCGTGATGGTGCCCGCCACCAGCACCGAGTTGAGCATCGCGGTGCCGAGCCCGGCCTGGTCCCAGGCCGCCTGGAGATTGCTGAACAGATTGCCGCCGAACCACAGCGGCGGCGGGGTCTGCGCGAGCCGCCGGTCGGTGCGGGAGGCCGCGACCGCCGTCCACACCAGCGGGGCGAGCGAGACGAGTGCGAACACGGTCAGCACGACGTACGTCACCGGGCCCGCGTGCATCTGCTTGCCCGCGCCCATCACCCGGCGCCGGGCGCGCGTGGCCGGCGCCTTCGGCGGCAGCGTCAGTTCACTGGTGGTCATTGGGATTTCCTCAGCCGTCGGGTGAGCAGCAGATTGACCGCGGCGATGATCAGCAGGATCAGGAACATCGACCAGGCGATCGCGGACGCCTTGCCGAGGTTGCCGACGATCCAGCCCTGGTCGTACATGTACAGACCGAGCGTCTGGTACTGGTGCTCGGAGCCGCCCTTGGACCCGCTGACCCCGCCGAACAGCAGCGGCTCGCCGAAGAGCTGGGTGGCGCCGATGGTGGAGACCACGACCGTGAACAGGATCGTCGGACGCAGCTGCGGGACGGTGACATGGCGGAACTGCTGCCATCGGTTGGCGCCGTCGATCGCCGCCGACTCGTACAGGTCGGCGGGTATCGCCTGCATGGCGGCGAGATAGATCAGCGCGTTGTAACCGGTCCACCGCCAGACCACGATGGACGACACCGCGAACTGCGAACCCCAGTCGGATTCACGCCAGTTGACCGGCCCCACCCCGGCGAAGTGCAGCAGCCAGTTGATCATGCCGCCGTCCCAGGAGTACAGCAGCGTGAACACCAGGGTCGCCGCGGCCACCGAGGTGGCGTACGGGGTCAGCATCACCACGCGCCACACGGTCGAGCCGCGCAGCCGGTAGTTCAGCAGATGGGCGAGCCCGAGCGCGGCCAGCAGCTGCGGCACCGTCGAGAGCACCCCGATGGTGAAGGTGTTCTTCAGCGCGTTCCAGAAGAAGTCCGAGGACAGCAGGTTCCGGTAGTTGTCGAGGCCGGTCCAGGTCTGGTGGTCCAGCGAGGAAAGCTGCACATTGTGCAGTGAGTACCACGCCGTGTAGAGCAGCGGGACCAGAGTGAAGGCCCCGAACAGGATGAAGAAGGGGGCGACGAACGCGTATGGCGACCCCTTCATGTCCCAGCGGTACAGCCGGCTGCGCCAGGAGTCGGCCGCGGGGCCGCCCCGGCCGTGAGCGCCCCGGGCCGCGCCCGGCGGGGTGCCGGGCGCGGCCTCGGCGCTCGACGCGGAGTGCGCGAGAGCCTCGTTGGAGCTGGTCACTGGCCGAGCACGTCCTTGATCTCCTTGGCCGCGGCGTTCCAGCCCTCGGCCGGCGTCTTGCCCTTCTGCTCGACCTGGAGGATGCCGACGTCCGTGATGGCGGTGGTCATCGGCTGGTCCTTGATGCCGAAGATCTGCGTCGGGATCGTCTTCGCGGAGTCGGAGAAGATCTGGGTGAGCGGCGCGTTCGAGAAGTAGGCGGTGGTGTCCGCGGCCGGCTTCAGGTTCGGATAGGCCGACGGGGTCGACGGGAAGCTCGCCTGCTTGGAGAACACCTTCTCCTGCTGCGCGGGGTCGGTCAGCCACTTGGCCAGCGCGATCGCCTCCTTCTGGTGCTTGCCCGCGTTCGGCACACCGATCCAGGAGCCGCCCCAGTTGGACGCGGTGGGCGCCGCCGCCACGTCCCAGTTGCCCTTGCCGGAGTCACCGGACTTCTGCTCGATGTAGCCGATCATCCAGGCCGGGCAGGCGACGGTGGCGAAGGAGGCGTTGGCGTAGCCCTGGTCCCAGGTCGGGTCGAACTGCTTGAGCTTCGCCGACATGTCGCTGGTGGCGACCGTCATCGCCACGTCCCAGGACTTCTTCACGCCCTGCGACTTGTCCCAGATGACGTTGCCGTCCTTGTCGTAGTAGCGGTCCGCGCCGCCACCGAGGGCCGCGTTGTACACGGAGGCCGCCGAGTCCACGAACTTGGTGCCCTTGGGCGCCTTCTTCATGTACTGCTTGCCGACGTCGACGTACTTGGCCCAGTCGCCCTTCCACATCTGGGCGAGCTTGTCCCGGTCGGTGGGCAGGCCGGCCTTCTGGAGCAGGTCCTTGCGGTAGCAGATCGCCATCGGGCCGATGTCGGTGCCGAGCCCGATCAGCTTGCCGTCCTTGGTCGTGGCCTGGGCGTTCTTCCAGTCCAGCCACTGGGACTTGTCGACGTACTTGCTCATGTCGACGAACTTGTCGGCCTGGGTCTGCACGGCCTCGGTGATGTTGCCGATCTCGATGGCCTGAATGTCATCGGTGCCGGAGCCGGCCTGGAGGCGGGTGAGCACCTTCGGCCAGTAGACGTCGGTGCGGGTGGTGACGTTCTCCTTGATGTTGATGTCCGGGTGCAGCTTCATGTACTCGTCGTAGAGGCCGGCCTGCTTGTAGCCGAAGACGCCGTAGGTCCCGACGGTCAGCGTGATCTTGCCTTTGCCGTTGCCGCCGCCCGCGTCGTCCGAGGAGCCGTCCTTGGCGTCCTTGGCGCAGCCGGCCAGCAAACTCGTGGTCAGCGCGGCGACGGCCGCCAGGGCCATCATCCGCCTGGACCGGCGGAAGTTCGTGCGCATTGCGTCCTCCTGTTGCCTGACGTGCCGACCCCCCGGCCGACTGCATGGAATCGGGCCCGTTCGTCACGCGCTGCGGCTCGGGCGGGGAACGTGCGGGTTGTGTAGGTGTCAGGTACTGTGGGAGCGCTCCCACAAGTGATGGCTTGAAGAGTCGTCGGTTCGGAGCGGGGTGTCAAGGGACCCGACGCGGGGGGTTGAGTTCAGTTATCGGAGCGTTAACTGGCCCGGACGGGTGGGGCGTTCGGGGCGCCGGGGGCATACGGGGCCGATGGGGTGCCGGACGGGACTGTTAGATTCCAGCCAACCGGAGGAAGCGGCCAGCCGGAGGAAGCGAGGGAGGCGGAGCGCATGGCGAGCCACGGAGTGCGGGGCCGGAGCGGGGGCCGACCCACGCTGGAGGAGGTCGCCGCGCGCGCGGGGGTCGGCCGGGGCACGGTCTCGCGCGTGATCAACGGCTCGCCCCGGGTCAGCGACGCGACCCGCGCCGCGGTGGAGGCGGCCGTCGCGGAGCTGGGCTACGTCCCCAACACGGCGGCCCGCGCACTGGCCGCCAACCGCACCGACGCCATCGCGCTCGTCGTCCCCGAGCCGGAGACCCGCTTCTTCGCGGAGCCGTACTTCTCCGACATGCTGCGCGGGGTCGGCGCCGAACTCGCCGACACGGAATGGCAGTTGCTGCTGATCTTCGCGGGCAACGACCGCGAACGGCGGCGCCTCGCCGAGTACTTGGCGGCCCACCGGGTGGACGGCGTCCTGCTGGTCTCGGTGCACGCCGACGACCCGCTGCCCGAGCTGCTGTCCCAGCTGGAGATCCCGGCCGTGGTCAGCGGCCCGCGCTCGGCCGCGGAGACGCTCACCTCGGTCGACTCGGACAACTACGGCGGCGCCCGCGCGGCCGTGGAGCACCTGCTCGCGCGCGGCCGCACCCGCATCGCCCACATCACCGGCCGGCTGGACGTCTACGGCGCCCGCCGCCGCGTCGACGGCTACCGCGACGCGCTGCGCGCCGCGGGCCACGCGGCGGACGAACTCCTCATCGAATCCGGCGACTTCACCGAGGAGGGCGGCCGCAAGGCGATGTCCGCCCTGCTGGCCCGCCGCCCCGACCTGGACGCCGTCTTCGCCGGCTCCGACGTCATGGCCGCCGGCGCCCGCCAAGTCCTGCGCGAGTCCGGACTGCGCATACCCGACGACGTCGCCCTCGTCGGCTACGACGACTCCGCCATCGCCCGCCACATGGACCCGCCCCTGACCAGCGTCCGCCAGCCCATCGACCACATGGGCCGCGCCATGATCGACCTCCTGCTGACCGAGATATCCGCCAAACGCCCCTCGGGCCTTAGCCGCGGCGAACGGCGCCACGCGGTCCTGCCGACGGAACTGGTGGTGCGGGCCTCGTCGTAGGGCTCCGGGCCGGGCTCCGGGCGGGTGGGATGGGGGTCTCCCCTCAGCGGGAGAACCGCTCAGGGAATGACGATCACCGGCCGTCGTGCCCGGCGGGCGAGGCGGCCCGCGACGGAGCCGAAGATGCGGCCCACGATCCCGTGCGTGGAGCCGACGACGATCGCGTCCGCCTCGTACTCGCGCCCCACCTCCTCGAGCTCGTGGCAGATGTCGCCGCCGCGCTCGACGAGGATCCAGGGCACCTCGGACAGGTAGTCCGCGCAGGCGAGCTCGAGGCCGAGCACCTCCGTACGGTGATCCGGCACGTCCACGAAGACCGGTGGCTCGCAGCCCGCCCACACCGTGGTGGGCAACCGGTTGGCCACATGCACGATGATCAGCCCGGAGTGGGAACGGTGCGCCATGCCGATCGCGTACGCGAGGGCGCGCTCACTGGAGGTGGAGCCGTCGAAGCCGACGACGACTCCGTGCCGGAAGGCGGGGTCGCAGGAATGACGTGACTCTTCGGCCGCCTGGGGATCGGCCGCCGTGGGATCGGCGACCGGTCGCTTGCGGTCCGCGGGTTCGAAGAATTCGTGACCGGCCATGGCTGTCTCGGCGTTGTGATCCTTTATGGGATGGGATGACAGTGTGCGGCGGAGCTGTGTCCGGGAAACATCTTCCCCACCCCATACCCCCAAGGGTACGGCGGCACGCCTCCCGGGCTCAGATCCCTTGCACGCTCCGTAAGCGGTCCCCCGACATCCGTAGCGGTCCCCCGGTGTCCGCAGGGGTTCACCGGAGCATGCACGAGCCGCGCCCGTTACGCAATGCTCGCTGCCCCGTACAGGCGCTTTGCACGGCGTTCGCGGACGCACGCCCGGTGACCGACCGGTCGGCCGGGCGTTGAAGGGGGTGAGCCACCGCCACGGGGAGCCACCAGGCGCCACCGGACGCCGCCCGGCCGCCCCGGCCCGCCACAGGGAGTACGAGATGTCCGGACCCCGGTCCCGCCAGGAGGAGCCCGGCGCGCAGGACAGCACGGGCGAGCTGATCCGCTGGGCCGCCTTCACCTGCGTCCTCGTCCCGGTGGTCCTGCTCTGGTACGGCACCTCGCTCGCCGGCGCCATGGGCACCGCGCTGGGCCTGGCCGCCGTCACGAGCGCGTGCCGGCTTCTGCTGCGGCGCTCGGAGCGCGGGGCGCGGCGCGGCGCACGCCGGGGTGCGGGCAGGGGCCGGGGGCGTGGATCACGGCGCGCGGGGGCACGGGGTGCCGGGCGGGACGGCGGCCGGGGCGAGGGCCGTAACGGCGCCCGGGGCGGCGGGCGTTGCGGCGTGCAAAGAGGTGGACGTCACACCCGGGAGCGGACACCGGTCGACTGACCGGTTTCCGCGCTTCCAAGCGCTTCTTTTCAGCCAACTTCTGGATATCGCCCAAGGGGGGTCCCCACTCCCCCCCAACCCCCGTTCCACCTGCACGGAAAGGGTCCACGGGGCGCTGCGCACCCTACGCGGTTTGGCCACTGCCCGGAGGCGCACTTCCCTGCACGGCCCACGAGTGCAACGCTTCGTGATCGAATGCTTCACGCCAAGTTGTCATGTCGACAATGTGCCGCATTTGGAACTGGTCACCGTGCGTCCGCGGGAGCCAGTAGATTTCGATCTTGACTGTCTTTACGGCGGGGGACTCGTGCAGGACCGAGGGGAAACGTGCAGGAGCGACACAACCGAGGAGCCGCGACCACCGAGGGGGGCTTAGCAGTATGAGCCACGACTCCACTGCCGCGCCGGAAGCCGCTGTCCGGAAACTGTCCGGGCGTCGCCGCAAGGAGATCGTCGCGGTGCTGCTGTTCAGCGGCGGCCCCATCTTCGAGAGTTCCATACCGCTGTCGGTGTTCGGCATCGACCGCCAGGACGCCGGGGTGCCGCGTTACCGACTGCTGGTGTGCGGCGGCGAGGAAGGTCCGCTGCGGACCACCGGCGGTCTCGAACTCACCGCACCGCATGGGCTGGAGGCGATCGCCCGCGCCGGAACGGTCGTCGTACCGGCCTGGCGCTCGATCACCGCGCCACCGCCCGAGGAGGCGCTCGACGCGCTGCGCCGGGCGCACGAAGAGGGCGCCCGCATCGTAGGGCTGTGCACCGGCGCGTTCGTGCTCGCGGCCGCCGGACTGCTCGACGGCCGCCCGGCGACCACCCACTGGATGTACGCGCCGACGCTGGCCAAGCGCTATCCGTCGGTGCACGTCGATCCGCGGGAGCTGTTCGTCGACGACGGCGACGTGCTCACCTCCGCGGGGACGGCGGCCGGAATCGATCTCTGTCTGCATATCGTGCGGACGGACCACGGCAACGAGGCGGCCGGTGCGCTGGCCCGCCGGCTGGTGGTCCCGCCGCGCCGCTCGGGCGGTCAGGAGCGCTACCTCGACCGGTCTTTACCCGAAGAGATCGGCGCCGACCCGCTCGCCGAGGTCGTCGCCTGGGCGCTGGAGCACCTCCACGAGCAGTTCGACGTGGAGACGCTGGCGGCTCGCGCGTACATGAGCCGCCGTACGTTCGACCGCAGGTTCCGTTCGCTCACCGGGAGCGCGCCGTTGCAGTGGCTGATCACCCAGCGGGTGCTCCAGGCGCAGCGGCTGCTGGAGACGTCGGACTACTCGGTGGACGAGGTGGCCGGCCGGTGCGGGTTCCGCTCGCCGGTCGCGCTGCGCGGGCACTTCCGCCGCCAGCTCGGCTCCTCTCCCGCCGCGTACCGGGCCGCGTACCGGGCCCGCAGGCCCGGTGCCGACAGGCCGGGTGAGGCGGAAGCCGCGCTCCAGCCGTCGGCCGGGCAGCCGTTGCCGCCCGCGGGGCTGCCGGGTCCGGGACCGCTGGGCGCCATGCCCTCGGTGCTGCACGCCGAGCGTAACGACGGGGTGCCGATGCAGAGCAGGCGCACCGCCGGGGCCGGGGCGATGACGCTGCTGCCGGGGCCGCGCTCCGGGAGCTGAGCGGAAGGCGGGGGAGGGGGTGCGGAGTCCAGGCTCCGCACCCCCTCTCTTCGTCCGCGGGGCATCCAAAAGGCGAGGTCCGCCTTAGGGTGGTCGCATGAACGATCGCATGGTGTGGATCGACTGCGAGATGACCGGCCTCTCGCTGTCCGACGACGCTCTCATCGAGGTGGCCGCCCTCGTCACCGACTCCGAGCTGAACGTACTCGGCGAGGGGGTGGACATCGTCATCCGCCCGCCGGAGCGGGCGCTGGAGACGATGCCGGAGGTGGTGCGTCAGATGCACACCGCGTCCGGGCTGCTCGCCGAGCTCCCGAACGGTACGACCTTGGAGGACGCCGAGGAGCAGGTCCTGGCGTACATCAAGGAGCATGTGAAGGAGCCCGGCAAGGCTCCGCTGTGCGGCAACTCGGTCGGCACCGACCGCGGCTTCCTGCTGCGCGACATGCCGACGCTGGAGGGCTGGCTGCACTACCGGATCGTGGACGTCTCCTCGGTCAAGGAGCTGGCCCGCCGCTGGTACCCGAGGGCGTACTTCAACAGCCCCGAGAAGAACGGCAACCACCGGGCGCTCGCCGACATCCGCGAGTCCATCGCCGAGCTGCGCTACTACCGCGAGGCCGTCTTCGTCCCGCAGCCGGGACCCGACTCGGAGACGGCGCGGACCATCGCGGCGAAGCACGTGCTGCCGGCGGCGAAGTAGCCGACGCGGCAGGGCCGTCCCGGGTCCGCCCGGGATCGCCCCGAGTCCGTTCGGGGTCCGTTCGAGGTCCGCTGGGGGTCCGCGCGAAAACGTGTGCGCGAGCACCCCCTCGGACCCTGTAGACTTCTTCTCGGCCGGTCGGGGAAACGACAAGTTTCCAAGCGCCGGTCATGGTGGGTGTAGCTCAGCTGGTAGAGCACCTGGTTGTGGTCCAGGATGCCGCGGGTTCGAGTCCCGTCACTCACCCTCATCGGAAGAGGCCGGTGATCGCAGAAATGCGGTCACCGGCCTCTTCGCGTATCCGCGTATCCGATGGCGGCAGGCGGACGAGCGGCGCCCCTGTCCCCGGGGATCACCGGGGGACAGGGGCGCCTACGCCACGTCTCCTGCTCGTCCTACTCGACCGTCACCGACTTCGCCAGGTTCCTCGGCTTGTCGATGTCGCGGCCCAGGGCCTTCGCCGTGTGGTAGGCGAGGAGCTGGAGGGGGATGCCCATCAGGATCGGGTCGAGCTCGTCCTCGTTCTTCGGGACGATGATCGTCTGGTCGGCCTTCTCCTGGTGCTGGTGGGCCACGGCGAGGATCTTGCCCTCGCGCGCCTTGATCTCCTCCAGCGCGGCGCGGTTCTTCTCCAGCAGGTCGTCGTCCGGGATGATCGCGACCGTCGGCAGCGCGGGCTCGATCAGGGCCAGCGGTCCGTGCTTCAGCTCGGAGGCCGGGTACGCCTCGGCGTGGATGTACGAGACCTCCTTGAGCTTGAGGGACGCCTCGCGGGCGACCGGGTAGCCGCGGACCCGGCCGATGAAGAGCATCGAGCGGGCGTCGGCGTACAGCTCGGCCAGCTCCCGGATCTGCTCCTCCTGCTTGAGGATCTCGGTGATCTGGTCGGGGAGCTTGCGCAGGCCCTCGATGATCCGCTTGCCGTCGCGCACCGAGAGGTCGCGGGTGCGGCCCAGGTGCAGCGCGAGCAGCGCGAAGGCCACCGTGGTGTTGGTGAAGCACTTGGTCGAGACGACGCAGACCTCGGGGCCCGCGTGGACGTAGATCCCGGCGTCCGCCTCCCGGGCGATCGCGGAACCCACCACGTTGACGACGCCGAAGACCCGCGCGCCCTTGCGCTTGAGCTCCTGCACGGCGGCGAGCACGTCGTACGTCTCACCGGACTGGGAGACCGCGACGTACAGCGTGTCGGGGTCCACGACCGCGTTGCGGTAGCGGAACTCGGAGGCCGGCTCGGCGTCCGCGGGGATGCGGGCCAGCTCCTCGATCATCTGGGCGCCGATCAGGCCCGCGTGGTACGAGGTGCCGCAGCCGAGGATCTTCACCCGGCGGATCTGCCGGGCCTCACGGGCGTCCAGGTTGAGCCCGCCGAGGTGCACGGTGGAGAAGCGGTCGTCGATCCGGCCGCGCAGCACGCGGTCGACCGCGTCGGCCTGCTCGAAGATCTCCTTGTGCATGTAGGTGTCGTGGCCGCCCATGTCGTACGACTCGGCCTCCCACTCCACCGTGGTGGGCTCGGCGGTGGTGCGCGTGCCCTCGGTGGTGTAGGTGCGGAAGTCGTCGGCCTTGAGGGTGGCCATCTCGCCGTCGTCCAGCGTCACTATCTGGCGGGTGTGCATGACCAGCGCGGCGATGTCCGAGGCGACGAACATCTCCTTCTCGCCGATGCCGAGCACGACCGGGGAGCCGTTGCGGGCCACCACGATCCGGTCCGGGAAGTCGGCGTGCAGCACGGCGATGCCGTACGTGCCCTCGATCAGCCGGACGGCCTGGCGGACCTTGTCCTCCAGCTTGTCGGCGGTGGCGCGGGCGATGAGGTGGGTGAGGACCTCGGTGTCGGTCTCGGAGAGGAACTCGACGCCGTCCGCCTCCAGCTTGCGGCGCAGGTCGGCGGCGTTGTCGATGATGCCGTTGTGGACGACCGCGACCTTGTTGTCGGCCGACATGTGCGGGTGGGCGTTCACGTCGGAGGGGGCGCCGTGGGTGGCCCAGCGGGTGTGGGCGATGCCGGTGGTGCCCTTGAAGCGCGCCGGGACCTTGGCCTCCAGATCGCGCACCCGGCCCTTGGCCTTGACCATCTTCAGGCCGGACGCCTTCGGGGAGGTGACCACGATGCCCGCGGAGTCGTACCCGCGGTACTCGAGCCGCTGGAGGCCCTCCAGGAGGAGGGGGGCGACGTCACGCTTCCCGATGTAACCGACAATTCCGCACATATGCAGGTATTCCTAGCCGTAGACGATGCGGCGCAGCTGCCTGAGCGTCAGCTCGGGCGGTGCCACCGCTCGATATCTGAGATCCGCCCCGATCCGTTCGAAGATCTCCGCGTTCACCAGACCCTGGGTCTGGAGCTCGCGGTGGCGGCGACGGACGAATTCCTCCGTCGACTCGTCGAAATAGGCGAGCACGTCCTGGACCACCCGCAGCGCCTCGCCCCTGCCGAGGGGCGTGGACCGCGTCAGATGATCTACGAGTTCGTCGTGCACCCGTAGATCCTCGGGTACCGGCGCGGGTTTCGCAAGATACCTGCCCGATATCGGGCACCGGGGTGCTGGGCGACGTGCTGAACTCCTGTTCGCCCACTGTGTTCTACGTCACTTCATCCCTCTTGGGGTCCCCGGTGGGACAGTGGTCCCGACCAGATCCGAAGGGAGCGCATGTGACTCGGAACGACCGTACGACTCCCCGAACCGCCCGCGTCCTTGGTTCGCTGCTGCTCGTCCTGGCGGCCGGCGGCTTCACCCTCGGCGCCGCGCCCGCCCCGCCCGGGGCCCCCGTCACCCCCTTGACCCAGGTGATCCCGGCCCCCGCCTCCGTCACCCCGGGCGGCGCGCCGTACCGCCTCACCCGTGCCACCGTCATCCGGGTGGACGGCTCGGCCGGGGTCCGCCGCGTCGGCGCCTACCTCGCCGGCATCCTGCGGCCCTCCACCGGCTATCCGCTGCCGCTCACCGAGCACGGCGGCGGGGGCATCCGGCTGCACCTGGCGAAGGGCGGCTACGGCGCCGAGGGCTACCGGCTGCGCAGCGGCCCCTCGGGTGTCACGCTCACCGCGAGCGCCCCGGCCGGGCTCTTCCACGGTGTGCAGACACTGCGCCAACTCCTCCCGGCCGCCGTCGAGAAGAGGACCGTCCAGCACGAGAGCTGGCGGATCGCCGGCGGCACCGTCCAGGACCGTCCCCGCTACGCCTACCGCGGCGCCATGCTGGACGTCTCCCGGCACTTCTTCACCGTCGCCCAGGTGGAGCGGTACATCGACGAACTCGCGCTGTACAAGGTCAACGAGCTGCATCTGCACCTCAGCGACGACCAGGGCTGGCGCATCGCCGTCGACTCCTGGCCGAGGCTCGCGCGGTACGGCGGCGCGAGCGAGGTCGGCGGCGGCAAGGGCGGCTTCTACACCCAGGCCGAGTACCGGCGCCTGGTCGCCTACGCGGCCTCCCGCTACATGGAGGTCGTGCCCGAGATCGACATGCCCGGCCACACCAACGCGGCCCTCGCCTCCTACGCGAAGCTCAACTGCGACGGCGTGGCACCCCCGCGCTACACCGGCACCCAGGTCGGCTTCAGCTCGCTGTGCGTCTCCAAGGACGTCACGTACACCTTCGCGGACGACGTCATCAGGGAGCTGGCCGCGCTCACCCCGGGCCGCTATCTGCACATCGGCGGCGACGAGGCGCACTCCACCAGCCACGCCGACTACGTGACCTTCATGGACCGCGTGCAGCCGATCGTCGCCAAGTACGGCAAGAAGGTCATCGGCTGGCACCAGCTCACCGGCGCCCACCCCGCGAAGGGCGCGCTCGCCCAGTACTGGGGTCTGGACAGCACCAGCGCGGCCGAGAAGGAGCAGGTGGCGCAGGCCGCACGGAACGGCACGGGGCTGATCCTGTCCCCGGCCGACCGGGTCTACCTCGACATGAAGTACACGAAGGACACCCCGCTCGGGCTCACCTGGGCCGGGCTGGTCGAGGTCCGGCGGTCGTACGACTGGGACCCGGGCGCCTATCTGGCGGGCGTGCCCGCCGCCGCGGTGCGGGGGGTGGAGGCGCCCCTGTGGTCGGAGACGCTGAAGACGTCGGCCGACATCGACTACATGGCGTTCCCGCGGCTGCCCGGCGCGGCCGAACTGGGCTGGTCGCCCGCCGCCACCCACGACTGGGACACCTACAAGGTACGGCTGGCCGCCCAGGGCCCGCGCTGGGACGCCCTCGGCATCGGGTACTACCGGTCGCCGCAGGTGCCCTGGCCGAGCGGCTGAGCGGGAGAGGAGAACGGGCGCTCCGGAGGACCGTACTCCGGGGCGCCCGTCGTCGGGGGCCGGCGTCAGTGGCCGGCCAGCGGATTGCGCAGCGTGCCCACCAGCTGGAGCGCCGCGGAGGGATCGGCGAGGTCCACCATCTGCCGGTTGTCGCGCAGCTGGAGCCGGTTGAGGCAGGACAGCGCGAACTCGGGCGCGAAGAGGTCGTACTGCCCGAACCGGTCGGCGAGCTGCGGGTTCGCCTCCTGGTACTCGCGGGAGACCTCCGCGACCGTCCGCCAGAACTCGTCCTCGGTGAGGACGCCGTCGGCGGCGAGGTTCGCGGCGAGGAAGCGGAAGAAGCAGTCGAAGACGTCGGTGAAGATCGACAGCAGCTTCTGGTCCTCCGGGATGTCGGCCCGGATGCGGGCGACCTCCGGCGGCAGCACGGCGTCCGGGTCCATCACCACGATCTCCTCGGCGATGTCCTTGTAGACCGCCCGCTGCACGACCCCGTCCCGCAGCACCAGGATGGTGTTCTCGCCGTGCGGCATGAACGCCAGGTCGTAGGCGTAGAGGCTGTGCAGCAGCGGGGTGTAGTACGCCCGCAGGTACCGGCGCAGCCACGCGGCGGGCGCGAGCCCCGACCGCTCGATCAGGGCGCCCGCGAACGACGCGCCCTCGTGGTCGACATGGAGCAGGGAGGCCATGGTGGCGAGCGTCTCGCCGTCCTCCAGCGAGGGCACCGGGCTCTCCCGCCACAGCGCGGCCAGCATCTTGCGGTAGGGGGAGTAGCGGTCGGTGGCCCGCTCGTACTCCAGGTGCCGGTAGCCGACGGCGGCGCGCTCGCGGATGATCGTCAGACCGCTGTCCTTGAGCACCGGGTCGCCCTCGATCAGCTGGGCGAGCCAGTCGTTGATGGCGGGGGTGGCCTCCATGTAGGCGGCCGAGAGGCCGCGCATGAAGCCCATGTTGAGCACGGACAGGGCCGTCTTCACATAGTGCTTGTGCGGGGCGCTGGTGTTGAAGAAGGTCCGGATGGACTGCTGGGCGAGGTATTCGTCGTCGCCCTCGCCGAGCGGCACGAGATTCCTGCGGGCCACTTCCGCCGCGAAGGTGACGGACAGCTTGTTCCACCACTGCCAGGGGTGGACGGGGATGAGGAGGTAGTCGGCCGGGTCGAGGCCCTGCGCGGTCAGCGTCCGGCCGAACCGCTCGACGGTCTCCTCGCCCAGCTCGGCCCGGATGAAGCCCTCGTACTCGATGCCGGTGCCCGCCGTGAAGGCGGCGCGGGAGCGGTGCGCGGCCAGCCACACCAGCCGGACGGGGTGCGCGGTCTCCGGGGCGTACGACAGGTACTCGTGGACCCCGAAGCCGAGCCGCCCGTTGTTCGCGACGAAGCAGGGGTGGCCCTCGGTCATCCCGGTCTCGATCGCCTGGAAGCCGGCGGACACCAAATCGGCCGAGGTGACCTGGTGTTTGGCCAGCTTGTAGCAGGTGCCGGACAGGGTGGAGGAGATCTCCTCCAGGTACACGGGCAGGATGGCGTCGCTCAGGCCCAGGGATTCCTTCAGCTCGATGAAGAAGTCCAGTGCGGCGAGCGGGAGTTCCGCGCCGTCGCGATGCCGGGTGATCGAGCCGGCGTCGACCTCCCAGTGGTCGAGGGCGCGGCGCACGGCGGTGAACCGGTAGGCGGTGAGCCCGTCGTCGCCGCGGACGACGTAGCCCTCGCCGTCCCGCTCGGGGGTGAGCAGGCGCTCGTGCGCGAACTCGGCGAGCGCCTTGCGGATCAGCAGCCGGTTGGCCTGCGCCCAGCGCTCGGGGGAGAGGTGCGCCACGGACTCGGCGGGGGTCATGCGGACACCGCCTTCGTGAACTGCTCGCGGGTGCAGAAGCTCAGCAGCGCCTCTTTCTCCGGCTTCTGTATCTCGCGTTCGGGCACGAACCCGACGGCCGCGTTCAGGGCGTGCACCGCCTTGTTGCGCACGTCCGGCTCCACGACGACGCGCTCCACGGCCGGGTCCTCGAAGAGGTGGGCCATGACGGCGGTGATCACGGCCTTGGTGAACCCGTGCTCGGGGGTGTCGGTCGCGGGGGTCAGGAAGTGCATCCCGACATCGCCCGGCCGGGGCTCGTAGAGGCCGACCAGTTCCCGGTGGGCGGGGTCGTACTTCTCCAGGAGGAAGGCGGGGACGCCGTCCCGGAGCCCGAGCAGTGCGTGCTGGTGCTCGTCGGCGGCTATCTCCATGTACGCCCGCTCGATGTCCTCCAGCCTGGCGTCCTGCATCATCCAGAAGGCGGCCTTCGGATGGGTGATCCAGGAGTGCAGCAGCTCGGCGTCCGCGAGCGGGTCGACGGGCCGGAAGGTGAAGGTCGGGTCGGTCATACGGCGAACTCCTGGAAGGCGATGGACTTCTCGACCGGGTAGTACTCGCTGCCGAGCACTTCGCGGATGATGCTCGCGTTGCGGTACGGGCCCATGCCGAGGTCGGGGCTGGTGATGCTGTGGGTGTGGACTCCGGCGTTCTGGAGGAAGACACCGCGCCCGGTGACGTCGATGGCGTAGTTGCGGGCGACGTCGAAGCGGCCGCTGCCGTCGAAGCGCAGCCGCTCGCGCAGCGGGGCGAGGAAGGCCGGGGGCGCGTAGTGGTAGCCGGTGGCCAGCACCAGGCCCTCGGTGCGGATCTCGTAGTCCTTGCCCTGCTCGTCCTGGCGGAAGCCGAGGGTGTACGCGCCGTCCTCGTAACCGGCGCTGTTGAGCGAGGAGTTGGTGAGCAGCCGGGTGGGCACCGGGCGGCCGCCGCTCGTCACGTTCTTCTGGTACAGCAGGTCGAAGATCGCGTCGATGAGCTCCGAGTTGATGCCCTTGAACAGCCCCTTCTGCTGCTTCTCCAGCCGGTAGCGGGTCTCCTCGGGCAGCGCGCGGAAGTAGTCGATGTAGTCCGGGGAGGTCATCTCCAGGGTCAGCTTGGTGTACTCCAGCGGGAAGAACCTGGGGGAGCGGGTGACCCAGTTGAGCTGGTAGCCGTGGACGTCGATCTCGGACAGCAGCTCGTAGTAGATCTCGGCCGCGCTCTGCCCGCTGCCGACGACCGTGACGGACTTCTTCCGCTGGAGCTCCGCCTTGCGGTGCATGTACTGGGAGGTGTGCAGGAGGTCCCCGCCCAGCTCCCGGCAGGACTCGGGGAGGTAGGGCACCGTGCCCGTGCCGAGGACGAGGTGCCGGGCGCGGAGGGTGTCACCGGCCTCGGTCCGCACCACGTACAGGTCGTCCTCGTACGACACCTCGGTGACCGTCGTGCCGAAGCGGACGCTGCTCAGCTTGCCGGCGGCCCAGCGGCAGTAGTCGTCGTACTCCACCCGCAGCGGATAGAAGTTCTCGCGGATGTAGAAGGAGTACAGCCGGCCCTTCTCCTTCAGGTAGTTGAGGAAGGAGTACGGGGAGGTCGGGTCGGCGAGGGTGACCAGGTCCGACATGAACGGGGTCTGGAGGTGGGCGCCGTCCAGGAACATCCCGGCGTGCCACTCGAAGTCGGGCTTCGACTCCAGGAAGACGGCGTCCAGTTCGGCGATCGGCTCGGCCAGGCAGGCGAGGCCGAGGTTGAAGGGGCCGAGCCCGATCCCCACGAGGTCGTGGATACGGCTGGATTCAGGAAGCGCGGTCAAGGGACTCTCCCAGGTACTGCTCGGCGTGGCCGGCGATGAGATCGAGGACGGCGGCGATGTCGGACGGCGTCGTCTCGGGGTTGAGCAGGGTGAACTTCAGGTAGTGGCGGCCGTCCACCTTGGTGCCCGCGACCACGGCGTCGCCGGAGGCGAACAGGGCCTTGCGGGCGTGGAGGTTGGCGCGGTCGATCTCGGCCGGGTCGGTGACGGCGGCCGGTATGTAGCGGAAGACGAGGGTGGACAGCGACGGCTCCACCACGACGTCGTAGCGCGGGTCGGCGGCGATCAGGTCCCAGCCCTGGACGGCCAGGTCGCAGACCTCGTCGAAGAGTTCGCCGATGCCGTCGGCGCCCATCACGCGCAGCGTCAGCCACAGCTTGAGGGCATCGAAGCGGCGGGTGGTCTGGAGGGACTTGTCGACCTGGTTGGGGATGCGCTCGCGCACCGCCCGGCGCGGGTTGAGGTACTCCGCGTAGTAGGTGGCGTGCCGCAGCGTGGCCCCGTCGCGCACCAGCACGGCGGACGAACTCACCGGCTGGAAGAAGGACTTGTGGTAGTCGACGGTGACCGAGTCGGCGCGCTCGATGCCGTCGATGCGGTGCCGGTACTTGCGCGAGGCGAGCAGCCCGCAGCCGTAGGCCGCGTCCACGTGCATCCAGGCGCCGTAGCGGTCGCAGAGTTCGGCGATCTCGGGCAGCGGGTCGATGGAGCCGAAGTCGGTGGTCCCGGCGGTGGCGACGACGGCCATGGGCACCAGGCCCTCGGCGAGGCAGCGCTCCAGCTCGTGGGCGAGGGTCACGGTCTGCATCCGCTTGTCGCGGTCGACGGGGACGGTGACAACCGCGTCCGGGCCGAGCCCGAGCAGTTTCGCCGACTTCTGCACGCTGAAGTGGCCGGCCGCGGAGGCGAAGATCCGCAGTTTCGCGGGGTCGTCGCTCTTGGCCTCCTCGCGGGCCAGCAGCATCGCCTGGAGGTTGGACTGGCTGCCGCCGGAGGTGAACACGCCGTCGGCGGCGGGCCCGAGGCCGATCCGCGCGGTGGTCCAGTCGATCAGCTTGCGCTCGATGAGCGTGCCGCCGGCCGACTGGTCCCAGGTGTCCAGCGAGGAGTTGACCGCGGTGAGCACGGCCTCGCCGAGCAGGGCCGGGATGACGACCGGGCAGTTGAGGTGGGCGAGGTAGCGCGGGTGGTGGAAGTAGACCGCGTCCTTCAGGTAGACGTCCTCCAGCTCGTCGAGGACGGCGGCGGTGTCGCCGAGCGGGCGGTCGAGGTCGATGGCGTCGACGCGGGGGGACAGGTCGTCCACGGCGACACCGGTGAACGGGCGCTCGGTGGCGACGAGTTTGGCCGCCACCCGCTCGACTCCTTCGGTCACGGAGCGGCGGTAGTGCTCCGCGGTGAGGCCATTGAGCAGGTGGGAGCGCATGGGGGGTCCTCCGGGGGAAGTCCGTGGGGATTAACTTAGGTTAGCCTAACCTAAGTTTTCTGGGTCAAGACACACGTGTGCGGGGAACTCCCGCGGAACGGGAGGCGGCTATTCGCCGGTCGCCCGGAGCTGTTCCTCGGTCAGTCCGCGCCGCCAGTACCCGACGAAGGTCACCCGGCGCCGGTCCACCCCGCGTTCCCCCACGAAGTGCCGCCGCAGCGCCTTCACCTGGCCGGACTCGCCGGCGATCCAGACGTACGGGTGCGCCGCGCCGGGAAGCCGGGCGTCCCGCAGGGCGGCGAGGGGCTCGGGGGCGCCCTCGCCGCGCACCAGCCAGGTGATCTCCGCGTCGGCGTCCGTGCGCACGTCCTGGATGTCGGCGGCGTGCGGCACCTGGAGCCAGGCGCTTACCCGGGTGCCCGCCGGGAGCGATTCGAGGATCGCGGTCGCGGCGGGGACGGCGGTCTCGTCGCCCCACATCACCACGAGGTCGGTGTCCTCGGGCGGGCGGAACCGGATGGCCCGGTTGTCGGCGAGCACGGGCCCGAGGACCAGCACCCGGTCCCCGGGAACGGCCCGCGCGGCCCACTGGGAGGCGGGCCCCGCGGGGGCGGCGGCGCCCGGCTCGACCCCGTGCAGCGCGAAGTCGATGTCGATCTCGTCCGGCTCGCGCCGCAGCTCCCGCAGGGTGTACGAGCGCATCACGGCCCGTACGTCCTCCGGGAGTTCGCGGTACTCCTGCCACCAGTTCTCGCCCAGGTCGAGCGGCACGACGGGCTCCTTCTGCCCGGGGTGCGGCAGGAACAGGGAGAGGGACTGGTCCCGTCCGTCGGAGTGGAAGCCCCTCAGCGCGGCCCCGTCGAAGGTGACCCGCACCAGGGAGGGCCCGAGCCTTCTGGTGCGGGCGACCTGGAGGGAGAACAGCGTGAAGGGTTCGACGGCGACCGTGGTCATGGGGGCTCCTCCTGTCGGACGGGGTGGGGGGGTTAGCTGACCTTCTTCGCCTTCTCCAGCGCCTCGGCGAGGCTCGTCAGGAGCGGAACGCACTTGTCGTAGGACAGGATCGGCTCGGGGGAGCGGGCGATGACCTGTCCCGCCTTGACGGCCGGCAGCTTCTTCCAGGTCGGCTTGGTGATGTCCGCGGGCTGGATCGCGGAGGACCGGTCGTCCATCATGATGATGTCGGCCTGGTACTTGTCGACGTTCTCCCAGCTCAGCGACTCGTACCAGCCGCCGCCCTGCTTCTTGGCGCTCTCCGGCGGCTCCACGAAGTTCACGCCGAGGGCCTTGAAGTACTCCAGGTCGATGGACAGATGCGTGCCCGAGACGTAGAAGAGCTGGTCGCTCGCGCTGCCGGCCATCACCTTGAGGTGCGGCTTGGCCTTGGCGGCGGCCCGCAGCCGGGCGGCGGCCGCCTCGAACCGCTTCTTCGCGTCGGTGACCTTGGCGGCCTTCATGTCGGCGCCGAGCGACTCGGCGAGGTCCCACATCCGCTGGAGCGGCTGGGTGATCTGGCGGTCGTACACGGAGATGCCGACGCTGGGCGCGAGTTCGGCGATCTGCTTGGTGGACTGCTCGGGGACGTACCAGAGGGTGCCGGCGCCGTCGAACATCGTGGTGATCAGCACGTCGGGGGCGAGGGCGGCGTACTTCTCCACGTTGAACTGGCCCCAGGCGTTGCCGAGGACGGTCACCTTGCTGACGTCCATGTCGCCGGCCTGGACGTCGGGCTTGCCGCCGGTGGTCGTGGTGGGGCCGAAGACGCCCTTGACCTGGACGCCGTAGTCGAAGAGGGCGGCGCCGACGCCGGTGAAGGCGACGATGTTCGCGGGCACCTTGTCGAGCTTCACGGTCTTGCCGCGGTCGTCCTTGAAGGACCAGGGGCCCGACTTCGCCGCGGTCGACCCGTTGCCGGAGTCCTTGGCTTTGCCCTTGTCGTCCCCGCAGGCCGCGAGCGCGACGCCGAGCCCTGCGGCGCCGCCCGCGGCGAGCAGACCGCGGCGGGAGAGGTGGATGGCACGGGCATGGGACATGGGGAGGACCGCTTTCGAACGGGGCGCAGCGCCCGCCGGACAAGTGCGAGGCTTAGGTTAGCCTAACCTTTCCCTCTGTCCAGGGGGCGGCCCGGATTCCCGGCGGCGGGGGCCCCCGCGGCGCGGAACGCCATTGCGCCCACCCGCTCAACTGCGTTGACTGTGAAGCTCACTCGGGAGAGGCGGGGTTCATGGGAGTGGCCGGGGGCGGGAAGCTCTACGCGTACCGGGTGCGCGGGGCCGGGCGCGGCGGGGTGGTGCTGTGGGCCGGCGGGCGGGGGACGAACCCGATCGGGTGCTGGCGGTGGCAGAGGGCGGGCGTCGCCGGGTGCCGGTCTTCGTGACGGGGCGGCAGGCGCGGGCGTTCGCGGCGCGGCGGGGCTGGAGCCTGGCCGCGTCCGGCCCGGACACGCTGGAGCTCGTCCGGGTGGAGCGCTGGCTGGCGGACCCGGTGCGCCGCCGGGTGCCCGCGGGGGCGGCGCTGGAGGCGTGGAACTTCTTCGAGGACCTGGCGCGCGGCCTCGGCGCGACCCGTCGGCTGCCCCGGCAGGGCGCGGCGCACGACAGCGCGTACGAGAGGCTCTGCGCGGACGAGTGCGCCGACTGGACCCCCGACGAGCGGCGCGCGGCGCTGGACCTGCTCACGGCCGGGGTGGAGCTGTGGGCGTCCGTGCCGTCGACGCGCGGGCGCCGCTCTGGCCCGTACGCCGAACCGGCGGACCGCCGCCGCGGGTGAGAGGGCGCGCCCCCGTGGACGCGCCCCCTCGGTCGGCCTCCCGGCAGGATCAGCCCGCCAGGCCCAACTCCCGGGCGATCAGCATCCGCTGGACCTCGCTCGTGCCCTCGCCGATCTCCAGGATCTTGGAGTCGCGCCACATGCGGGCCACCGGGTACTCGTTCATGAAGCCGTAGCCGCCGTGGACCTGGGTGGCCTCGCGGGCGTTGTCGACCGCGATCGTCGACGAGTACAGCTTGGCCATCGCCGCCTCCTTCTTGAAGGGCTCGCCCGCGACCAGCCGGTAGGCGGCGTCGCGCCAGGCGAGACGGGCGGTGTACGCCTTCATCTCCATGTCGGCGATCTTGAACTGGATCGCCTGGTTGGCGCCGATCGGGCGGCCGAAGGCGTGCCGCTCCTTGGCGTACTTCACCGACTCGTCCACACAGCCCTGCGCCAGACCCGTCGCGAGCGCGGCGATGGCGATGCGGCCCTCGTCCAGGATGCGCAGGAACTGGGCGTAGCCCCGGCCCTCCTGGCCGACCAGGTTGGCGGCGGGCACGCGGACGTCCACGAAGGAGAGTTCACGGGTGTCCGAGGCGTTCCAGCCGACCTTGGAGTACGGCGCCGCGACCGTGAAGCCCGGGGTGCCGGACGGCACGAGGATCGAGGAGATCAGCGGCTTGCCGTCGGGCTTGCGGCCGGTGACCGCGGTGACCGTGACCAGCCCGGTGATGTCCGTGCCCGAGTTGGTGATGAAGCACTTGGTGCCGTTGATCACCCATTCGTCGGTGTCGGGGTCGAGCCGGGCCGTCGTCCGCGTACCACCCGCGTCCGAGCCGCAGTCCGGTTCGGTCAGGCCGAAGCCGCCGAGGATCTCGCCCGCGCACAGCCGGGGCAGCCACTCGCGCTTCTGCTCCTCGGTGCCGAAGAGATGGATCGGCATCGCGCCCAGCGAGACACCGGCCTCCAGGGTGATCGCCACCGAGGAGTCCACCCGGGCCAGCTCCTCCAGGGCGATGCCGAGCGCCAGGTAGTCGCCGCCCATGCCGCCGTACTCCTCCGGGAACGGCAGCCCGAACAGTCCCATCCGGCCCATCTCGCGCACGATCTCGTACGGGAATTCGTGCCGCTCGTAGAAGTCGCCGATCTTCGGCGCCACGACGTCGTGCGCGAACTCCTCGACCGTACGGCGGAGTTCCTCCAGCTCGGGGCTGAGGCGGTGGTCCATGCTGATCACTGGTCCTTGTGGGAGAGGGCGCGGACGGTACGCGAGGGGCTGGGCCGGTCCAGGTGGGCGGCCATCCACACGCTGGTGGCGGTCAGCCGGCCGAGGTCGACGCCGGTCTCGATGCCGAGGCCGTGCAGCATCCAGACCAGGTCCTCGGTGGCGAGGTTGCCGGTGGCGGACTTGGCGTACGGGCAGCCGCCGAGCCCGCCGGCGGACGCGTCGACCGTCGTCACGCCGTGCTCCAGGGCCGCGTAGGTGTTCGCGAGCGCCTGTCCGTAGGTGTCGTGGAAGTGCACGCCGATCTCGTTGGTCGGCACGCCCTCCTCGTTGAGCAGGTTCAGGAGTTCCTGGACATGCCCGGGGGTGGCCACGCCGATGGTGTCGCCGAGGCTCAGCTCGTCGCAGCCCATGTCCCGCAGGGCGGTGCACACGCGGGCGACCTGGTGCAGCGGGACCGCGCCCTCCCACGGGTCGCCGAAGCACATGGAGACATAGCCGCGCACCCGCGCGCCCGCGTCCCTGGCCTGGCGCACCACGGGCTCGAACACCGCGAGGGACTCGTCCACCGTGCGGTTGAGGTTGGCCTTGGCGAAGGACTCGGTGGCGCTGGCGAACACCGCGATCCGGTCCGCGCCGAGGGCCAGCGCCCGGTCCAGGCCGCGCCGGTTGGGCACCAGGACGGGCAGCTCGACGCCGGGCAGCTCGCGCACCCGCGGGAACAGCTCTTCCGCGTCCGCGAGTTGGGGCACCCACTTGGGGTGCACGAAGCTCGTCGCCTCGATGGTCGTCAGGCCCGCCTCGGCGAGGCGGCGGATGAACTCCGCCTTCACCTCGGTCGGTACGGCACCCTTCTCGTTCTGCAGCCCGTCGCGCGCGCCGACCTCGTAGATCCGCACCCGGGCGGGCAGGTCCGAGGCCGGTACGACCATGGGCAGTCGCTCGGTGCTCACGGGGTCTCCTCCGTCGGCGCGATGACGGCCAGCACCTGGTCCATGGCGACCGTGGTGCCCGGTGTGACGTCCAGCTCGGCGACCGTGCCCGCGTGCGGGGCGGAGATGACGTGCTCCATCTTCATCGCCTCCACCACCAGCAGGCTCTGCCCGGCGGCCACGTCGTCCCCGACGGCGACCTTGACGACGGTCACCGTGCCGGGCATCGGCGCGGTCAGCGAGTCGGCGCCCGCGTGCGCCGCCTGGGACAGCGACTCGGCCACCGGGTCGTGGTCGCGCACCTGCCAGGCGTCGCCGTCCCGGCCGATCCAGTCACCGGCGCGGCGGAAGGTGTGCCGCAGCCCGTCGAGGGTGACGGCGACCGTGTCGCCGGTGACGGTGGCGGTGCCGCGCGGGGTGTACGACACCGGGTCCTGGGCCCGCAGGTGGAAGGCGGGCGGCTTCGGGGTGCCGCCGAGCCGCCAGCCGCTCGGCACCGAGAAGGGGTCGGTCCAGCCCCGCCCGCGGGCCTCAGCTCCTCCAGGCGTACGGCCGCCGCCGCCTCGTACACCTCCTCCGGCACGTCCGTCGTGACCAGGTCGTCCACCGCCCGCTCCACCAGACCGGTGTCCAGCTCGCCCGCCACCACGTCCGGGTGGGCGAGGAGCCGGCGCAGGAAGCCCGCGTTCGTCTGCACGCCCAGCGTGACCGTCTCCGCGAGCGCCGCCCGGAGCCTGCGCAGCGCGGTCGCGCGGTCGGGGCCGTACGCGATCACCTTGGCGAGCATCGGGTCGTACAGGCTGCCGACCTCGGTGCCCTCGCTGAGCCCGGAGTCGGTGCGCACGCCGTCGCCCCGCGGCTCGTCCAGCAGCAGGACCGTGCCGCCGGAGGGCAGGAAGCCGCGGGCCGGGTCCTCGGCGCAGATCCGGGCCTCGACCGCGTGCCCGGTCAGCGTCACGTCGTCCTGGGTGAAGCCCAGCGGCTCGCCGGCGGCCACCCGCAGCTGCCACTCGACCAGGTCCAGGCCGGTCACCAGCTCGGTGACCGGGTGCTCCACCTGGAGCCGGGTGTTCATCTCCATGAAGTAGTACTGCGCGGGGTCGCTGCCCGGCACGATGAACTCGACCGTGCCCGCGCCCCGGTAGCCGCAGGAGCGGGCCGCCTGCACGGCCGCCTCGCCCATCGCCGCGCGCGTGGCCTCGTCCAGGAGGACGCTCGGCGCCTCCTCGATGATCTTCTGGTGGCGGCGCTGGAGGGAGCACTCGCGCTCGCCGAGGTGCACGACATTGCCGTGGCCGTCGGCCAGCACCTGGATCTCGATGTGCCGGGGGCGGTCGATCCACCGCTCCACCAGCAGGGTGTCGTCGCCGAAGGAGGCGCGGGCCTCGCGGCGGGCGGCGGCGATCTCCTCGTCCAGCACGGCGAGGTCCCGCACCAGGCGCATGCCCTTGCCGCCACCGCCGGCCGACGGCTTCAGCAGCACCGGCGGGCCCAGCGTGCGGGCGGCGTCGGCGAGTTCGGGGTCGCGGCCGCCGGGGACCACCGGCACGCCGGCGGCCGCCACCGTCTCCTTGGCGCGGATCTTGTCGCCCATCAGCGCGATGGCGTCGGCCGAGGGGCCGATGAAGACCAGGCCCGCCTCCTCGCAGGCGCGCGCGAAGGCGGCGTTCTCGGCGAGGAAGCCGTAGCCCGGGTGGACGGCCTGCGCGCCGGTGCGGGCCGCGGCCTCCAGCAGCCGCTCCACCGACAGATAGCTCTCCGCCGCGGGCGCCGGGCCGATCCGGACCGCCGTGTCGGCCTCCCGGACGTGCCGCGCTCCCGCGTCGGCGTCGGAGAAGACCGCCACCGAGCGCACGCCCAGCTCGCGGAGCGTACGGATGACCCGTACGGCGATCTCGCCCCGGTTGGCGACCAGCACTGTGTCGAACACGGTTCCCCTCCTCACATCCGGAAGACGCCGAACTGGGGCTCTCCCAGTGGCGCGTTGGCGCAGGCCGTCAGGGCGAGTCCGAGCACCTGACGGGTCTCCATCGGGTCGATCACGCCGTCGTCCCACAGCCGGGCGGTCGCGTAGTAGGCGCTGCCCTGGGTCTCGTACTGCGCGCGGACCGGCGCCTTGAACGTCTCCTCGTCCTCGGCGGACCAGCTCTCGCCGCGGCCCTCCAGCTGGTCGCGCTTGACCGTGGCGAGGACGCTGGCGGCCTGCTCGCCGCCCATGACGGAGATCTTGGCGTTGGGCCACATCCACAGGAAGCGGGGGGAGTAGGCCCGGCCGCACATCGAGTAGTTGCCCGCGCCGTACGAACCGCCGACCACGACCGTCAGCTTGGGCACCCGGGTGCAGGCCACCGCGGTCACCATCTTGGCGCCGTGCTTGGCGATGCCGCCCGCCTCGTAGTCCTTGCCCACCATGAAGCCGGAGATGTTCTGGAGAAACACCAGCGGGATGCCGCGCTGGTCGCACAGCTCGATGAAGTGCGCGCCCTTCTGAGCGGACTCGGCGAACAGGATGCCGTTGTTGGCGACGATCCCGACCGGGTGGCCGTGGATGCGCGCGAAGCCGGTGACGAGCGTCTGGCCGTACTCGCTCTTGAACTCGGCGAACCGGGAGCCGTCGACCACGCGGGCGATGATCTCCCGGACGTCGTACGGCGTGCGGGGGTCGACCGGCACCGCGCCGTACAGCCCCGCCGGGTCGACCTTCGGCTCGACGGCCGCGGTGACCTCCCAGGGCAGCGGCCGGCGGGCCGGGAGGGTGGCGACGATGTTCCGGACGATGCGCAGGGCGTGCGCGTCGTCCTCCGCGAGATGGTCGGTGACGCCGGAGATCCGGGAGTGGACCTCGCCGCCGCCCAGCTCCTCCGCGGTGACCACCTCGCCGGTGGCCGCCTTCACCAGCGGGGGGCCGCCCAGGAAGATGGTGCCCTGGTTGCGGACGATGACCGCTTCGTCGCTCATCGCCGGGACGTACGCGCCGCCCGCCGTGCAGGAGCCGAGGACGGCCGCGATCTGCGGGATGCCCGCGCCGGACATCCGGGCCTGGTTGTAGAAGATCCGCCCGAAGTGCTCGCGGTCCGGGAAGACCTCGTCCTGCATCGGCAGGAAGGCGCCGCCGGAGTCGACCAGGTAGACGCAGGGCAGCCGGTTGTCGAGGGCCACCTCCTGGGCGCGCAGGTGCTTCTTCACCGTCATCGGGTAGTACGTGCCGCCCTTGACGGTCGCGTCATTGGCGACGATCACGCACTCGCGCCCGCTGACCCGGCCGATCCCGGCGATCACGCCGGCGGCCGGCGCCTGCCCCTCGTACAGCCCGTCGGCCGCGAGGGGGGCCAGTTCCAGGAACGGCGAGCCCGGATCGAGGAGTGTGTCGACCCTGTCCCTCGGCAGCAGCTTGCCGCGCGCGGTGTGCCGGGCCCGCGCCCGCTCCCCGCCGCCGAGCGCCGCCGCGGCGAGCTTGCCGCGCAGCTCCTCGACCAGCGCGAGATGGGCCCCTTCATTGGCCCGCCAGGCTTCCGACGCGGGCTCTGCCGCGCTCCGGAGCTCCGGTGCCTCCTGCATCCTGCGGTCCCCTCACCCGGTGCTCGAACCGGTTAATGAGCGTTAACCATTTCCCTCAGGTTAACGACCGCTAACCGCGCTGTCTAGAATCGTCCTCATGGCCAGAACCGACGCCCCGACCCGCCGCGAGCAGATCCTCAAGGAGGCCGCCCGCCTCTTCGCCGAGCGCGGCTTCCACGGCGTCGGTGTGGACGAGATAGGGGCGGCCGTCGGCATCAGCGGCCCCGGCCTCTACCGGCACTTCCCGGGCAAGGACGCGATGCTCGCCGAGCTGCTCGTCGGCATCAGCGGCCAGCTGCTCACCGGGGCCAGGCGGCGGCTCGCGGAGGCCGACGGGGACGCCCGCGCCACCGCGGTCCTGGACTCCCTGATCGAGGGCCATATCGACTTCGCCCTGGACGACCGGCCGCTGATCACCCTGCACGACCGCGAGCTGGACCGGCTGCGCGACAGCGACCGCAAGCTGGTGCGCCAGCTCCAGCGGCAGTACGTGGAGCTCTGGGTGGGCGTGGTCCGCGAGGTCTACCCGGCCCTGACCGAACCCACCGCCCGCTCCGCCGTCCACTCCGTCTTCGGCCTCCTCAACTCCACCCCCCACCTGGGCCGCGCGGGCACCCTCCCCGGCCGGGGGGCGACCTCGGAGCTGCTGCACCGGATGGCGAGGGGGGCGTTCGCGGCGGCGGGGGAGTGACGTGGGCCACTGGGATCGGGTCGTGGACTACCCGGCCATGGGTATCGCGCACTGCCTGATCGTCGACCCCCGCACCGGAACTGGCCGGAACCGGCCCGTCTGTCCGAGTGCCGCCCGCCTCGTGGCGCAACTCACCCTGGACGCCTCCCGTACCCACCGGTATCTTCGAAGCTGAGCAAGCGCTTAGACATGCCCGGTCCGGCATGCCCGAGGTACGTGGAGGTGGACGGCGTGCGCCGTACGGTGTTCAACGAGGATCACGAGGCGTTCCGGGAGACCCTGCGCGCCTTCATCGAGGCCGAGGTCGTACCGGTGTACGACGAGTGGTTCGCGGCGGGCCAGGCGCCCCGCGACTTCTACTACAAGCTCGGTGAGCTGGGCATCTTCGGCATCAACGTGCCCGAGGAGTTCGGCGGCGCGGGCCTGGACAGCCACAAGTTCGAGGCCGTCCTCTACGAGGAGACCGCCCGCGCGGGCGTCCAGTTCGGCGGCTCCGGCGTGCATGTGCTGCTCGCCCTGCCGTACATCAAGATGCTGGCCACGGACGAGCAGAAGAAGCGCTACCTGCCGAAGTTCGTCTCCGGCGAGGAGATGTGGGCCATCGCGATGACGGAGCCGGGCACCGGTTCCGACCTCGCGGGCATGAAGTCCACCGCCAAGCTCAGCGAGGACGGCACCCACTACGTCCTCAACGGCGCCAAGACCTTCATCACCGGCGGTGTGCACGCCGACCGCGTGATCGTGTGCGCCCGCACCGCCGCGCCCACCGCCGAGGACCGCCGCCACGGCATCTCCCTGTTCGCGGTGGACACCAAGTCCGAGGGCTACTCCGTCGGCCGCAAGCTGGACAAGCTGGGCCTGAAGACCTCCGACACCGCCGAGCTGGCCTTCGTGGACGTCAAGGTCCCCGTCGAGGACCTGCTGGGCGAGGAGAACAAGGGCTTCTCCTACCTCGGCCACAACCTCGCCTCCGAGCGCTGGGGCATCGCGTTCGGCGCCTACGCGCAGGCCAAGGCCGCCGTCCGGTTCGCCAAGCAGTACGTGCAGGAGCGCACCGTCTTCGGCAAGCCGGTCGCCCACTTCCAGAACACCAAGTTCGAGCTGGCCGCCTGCCAGGCCGAGGTGGACGCCGCCGAGGCCGTCGCCGACCGCGCCACCGAGGCCCTGGACGCCGGCGAGCTGACCCCGGCCGAGGCCGCCTCCGCCAAGCTGTTCTGCACCGAGGTCGCGCACCGCGTCATCGACCGCTGCCTCCAGCTGCACGGCGGCTACGGGTACATGAACGAGTACCCGATCGCCCGCCTGTACGCGGACAACCGCGTCAACCGCATCTACGGCGGCACCAGCGAGATCATGAAGACGATCATCGCCAAGGACATGGGCCTGTAAGGACCCGGCCCTCACGGCCCGGTACAACTGATCGCCATGAGCCAGGCACTCCAGGACCTCCTCGATCTGCTCGACCTCGAACAGATCGAGGAGGACATCTTCCGCGGCCGGTCCCGCTCCGCCGTCGTCCCCCGCGTCTTCGGCGGGCAGGTCGCGGCGCAGGCGCTGGTCGCCGCCGGGCGCACGGTCCCCGCGGACCGTCCCGCCCACTCCCTGCACGCGTACTTCCTGCGCCCCGGCGACCCCGGCGCGCCCATCGTCTACACCGTCGACCGCATCCGCGACGGCCGGTCCTTCACCACCCGCCGCGTGGTCGCCGTCCAGCACGGCAAGCCGATCTTCCATCTCTCGGCGTCCTTCCAGACGTACGAGGAGGGACTCGAACACCAGGCGCCGATGCCCTCGGCGCCCGACCCGGCGACCCTGCCGACCTCCCACGAGCGGCTGCGCGGCTACGGCCATCTCGCCCCCGACGTGGTGGCACGCTTCCTGGAGGCACGCGAGGCGGTCGACCTGCGCTACGTGGACGAGCCGCCCTACGGCCGCTACGGCGAGCCGCGCGAGCCGCACAGCCAGGTGTGGTTCCGCACCAACGGCAAGCTGGACGACGACCCCCTGCTGCACGTCGTCCTCGCCACCTACGTGTCCGACATGACCCTCCTCGACTCCGTGCTGCTCGCGCACGGCCGCGGCGGCTGGGCGGTCGGCGACGTGGTGGGCGCCTCCCTGGACCACGCGATGTGGTTCCACCGCCCCTTCCGCGCCGACGAATGGCTGCTGTACGACCAGGAGTCGCCCTCCGCGCACGGCGGCCGCGGCCTCGGCCAGGCCCGGATATACACCCAGGACGGGCAGCTGGCCATCACCGTCATCCAGGAGGGTGTCGTCCGCGTCCCGCGCTAGCCGGACGCGGACTGGTTTCCTGAGGTGCCAAGTGACGTGTGGGGTACTAGGCTCTCTGAGTGAAAGCCGCGAGTGCACGGTATGAGCGGCCGGCGAGGTTTCGGGACAACCTCTGACCTCAGCCGCGGCACCTGATGGCGCGCCAGCGTCCGGGTGGACCGCAGGCGTCGACCGTACAGACGTATCGTGCCCCACATTGATCTCGCGGTGACATCCGAAGACCGCGCCGCGCGTCGTTGAGCGCGGCGGCGGCCATCCACCTCGCCGTTCCCCTGGGGGCCGCGAGAGACGATGGAAGGTAATTCCCATGCGAGCAACACGCGCGCGGCGCCTCGTCGCGCTGTCCGCCACTGGCCTGCTGCTGGCAGGCGGAGCCGCGATCGGCGCGGCGGGCACCGCATCGGCCACCCCGTCCAACGTTCACAGCTCCTACAGCAGTGGCTGGGGCGGCGGCCACGGCGGTCACGGCGACCACGGCCGCGGAGGACACGGCGGCTGGTGGGGCAACGACGATGACGACTGGGGCTACGGCGGCTACGGCGGCTGGGGCTACGGCGGTCACGGCGGCTATGGCGGTCACGGCGGCTACGGCGGCTACGGCGGTCATGGTGGCTACGGCGGCGGTGGTCACGGTGGCGGCGGCTACGGTGGCGGTGGCCACGGCGGTGGCGGCCACGGTGGCGGTGGCGGAGGCCACGGTCGCTGAGCCGGGTCCCGACCCGATGTGACACGATGTGCGGCTCCGTACGCGGGGCCGCACATCCCTTTGTCCCCAGGCGATTTGACCGGTGCCGGGTCCCTCGTCCGAGGGCTCGGTGAGATCTGGTTCAGACCTCGGTGAGAGTCGGGTCAGGCGCCGGCCGGACCCGGGTCAGGCGTCGGTCAGACCCGCCGCGGCCAGCAGATACGCGGTCATCGGGTCGTAGTGGCGCGGGCTGACCACATGGTCGTCCAGCGGCACGGCGACCTGGAGGGTGCCCTCCGCCTCCGCGAGGAACAGCGCGGGGTCGTTGCAGTCGGCGTAGCCCACCGAGTCCAGGCCGTGCTGCGCGGCGTACCCGGCCCAGCCGTGATCGGCGACGACCAGGTCCGGCAGCGGCCGCCCGGCCCGCTCGAATCCGGTGAGGATGGCCCGCATCGGGGCCCCGGAGTGGGTGTGCCACAGCGTCGCCCCGTGCTCCAGGACGGCCACGTCCGCGAACTGCATGACGTACCCCTCGTCCGTCTGGAGCCCGTCCGGGATGACGACGATCTCGCAGCCGGCGGCGCGCAGCGCGGCGGCCGTGGCCCGGTGCACGTCCAGCAGCCCGCCCGGGTGACCGGTCGCGAACAGCACCCGCTCGCGCCCCTCGGCAGCCTTGCGCAGCCGCGCCGCGAGCCGCTCCAGGCCGTCCACGGTCAGCTCCGGGTCGATGGTGTCCTGGCCGAACCGGTACTCCGGGTCGTCGTTGACCCCCACCCGCTCGGCCATCACCGCGAGCACGTCCTGCTCGTCCGCCCAGCGGTCGCCCAGCTCCAGACCGAGCCAGAAGTTGCGGTCGCCGTTGGCCAGCAGCCGGTAGTGGGAGAGGTTGTTCTCGCGGGGGGTGGCGACGTCCCCCGCGATACGGGTCCTCACCAGGTGGTCGACGAGCTGGGCGCGGCTGGGTGTCCCGGATATCGGCATGGCATCCATTGTGGGGCAGCCCGGCGCGGGCGTCCCAGGGGTTTCGCCCGCTGGGACGGGCGTCACCTTCGCGCGGGCGGTGCGCGGTGTCAGCAGTGCCGCAGCGCGAACCACAACTCCATCCGTACGTCCGGGTCGTCCAGGTCGGCGCCGAGCAGCCGGGCGCCGCGGGCGACGCGTTGGCGCACGGTGTTGCGGTGCACCCCGAGGGCGACCGCGGTGCGGTCCCAACTGCCGTGCAGGGAGAGCCAGGTGCGCAGGGTGTCCACCAGCGCGGGCCGCGCGGCGAGCGGTGCGAGCAGGTCCCGGGCCCGGGCCCGGGCCTCCGCCTCGGGCACCAGCCCGGACA
Source organism: Streptomyces sp. SUK 48 (assembly GCF_009650765.1). Classification (NCBI taxonomy): domain Bacteria; kingdom Bacillati; phylum Actinomycetota; class Actinomycetes; order Kitasatosporales; family Streptomycetaceae; genus Streptomyces; species Streptomyces sp. SUK 48. The sequence continues at coordinate 5,273,018 of NZ_CP045740.1, forward strand.
GCCCGGCGCGGGCGCCGTGCCGGACCAGCGGGACGCGGGTGGCGCGGGCGCGGGCCAGGGCGCGGGCCGCCTGGGTGTCGGCGGCCGGCCATCCGCCGGGTCCCGCGGGCGCGCTGACCCCGAGGGTCCAGCCGGGCACCGGGGCGGGTTCCTGGCCGGCGGGCACCAGGACCCGTACGACCTCCCCGTCGAGGTCGACCAGGGGCGAGCCCAGGGCGGTGCCGAGGGCGGCGGCGGCCACGGTGTCCGGGGTCTGCCGTTCGGGGCGCGCGTGGACGACGATCCGCTCGCCGTCGTCCTCGCCGGTGCCCGCGCCCGTGCCGAGCAGCGGCGCGACCTCCTGCGGCGCGGCCCCGAGCAGCAGCCGTACCAGCGCGGAGGAGCGGGCGGCCCCGGCCCCGCTGTGATGCTCCCCGGTGAGCAGCGACAGCAGCACCGCGCCGACGGAGGCGATGGTGTGGTCCCCGCCCTCGCGTCGCCCGGCGGCGACCCCGAGCACGAAGCCCTCACCGGAGCCGAGGGCGTAGGCGGACAGGTGGATGCCGTAGGCGGTGTCGGTGGCGGAGGCGGGTCTTGGCGGGGTGGTGGGGGCAGGGGGCGAGCCCGGGTCGGCCGGGCCGGCCGCGGCGGGGCCGGTCGGTGCGGCGGGCGCGGGGCCGGCCGGGGGGATCGGGCGGACCACCGCCGCGAGGTTCCGCAGGGCCTCGGCGACGGCGGGCGCGGGATGCCGGCCGGCCGTCGCGATCCCGGTGCCGTCGGGGCCGTAGAGCACCGCGTGCCCGCCGAGCCGCTGGGCGAGGCGGCGCAGCACGGACGGGACCGGGTCGGGCTGGGCCGCGGCGGCGGCGAGGCTCTGCTGGGCCTCGGTGACCCGCCGCAGCTCGGCGAGGCGGGCCTGCGCCATCAGCTGCCACACCGCGCGGGCCACGCCCGAGAAGGTGGTGCCCGGCGGGACCTCCAGCAGCGGCAGCCCATGGGCGTCGCAGGCGGTGACCAGGGCGTCCGGCACCGTGTCGTGCACCGGGGCGAGCCCGAAGCCGAGGGCGGCACCGCCGGCGGCGACGACCCGGGCCACGTAGGCGTCGAAGAAGGTGTCCGGCGACGGCGTGTCGGGGATCTGGACCCCGGCCGTGAGGAGCAGTTCGCCGCCGAGGAGGTAGGGGAAGGGGTCGGCCATCTCGGAGGTGTGCGCCCAGTGGACGACGACGTCCGGGCCGACGGGCCCGGCGAGCTGGCGCAGCGCGAGGTCCTCGCGGGCGAGGAGGGCGGAGAGGGGGACCGGCGGGGTCGGCGGGGTCGGCGGGGCGGCGGCGGCCGGGCCCGGGGCCTTGGAGCTCGGGCCCGTATCGGCCCTGATGTCGGCCATGGTGTGCACTTCCTCCACTCCAGGTCCCCTGTGTGGATAAAACGTACACTTCGTAGTGGCTGCGCGGCCACCTACTGTCGATGCACAGGAACGCGCGCCGAGAGCGCGACGAGACGCAGCCAGGACGCAGGAAAGAAGGCACCCCCGATGAGCAGCAACGAGACGCCCCGCGGCCCCGTCGACTCCTCCCGCGTCCCCCGGTACGCCGGCCCCGCGACCTTCGCCCGACTGCCCCGCCTGGACGAGGTCGGCACCGCCGACGTCGCCGTGGTGGGCGTGCCCTTCGACTCCGGTGTCTCCTACCGGCCCGGCGCCCGCTTCGGCGGCAACGCGATCCGCGAGGCGTCCCGGCTGCTGCGCCCCTACAACCCCGCGCAGGACGCCTCCCCCTTCGCGCTCGCGCAGGTCGCGGACGGCGGCGACATCGCGGTGAACCCGTTCAACATCAACGAGGCCGTCGAGACGATCGAGGCCGCGGCGGACGACCTGCTGGGCACCGGCGCCCGCCTGATGACCCTGGGCGGCGACCACACCATCGCGCTGCCGCTGCTGCGCTCGGTGGCGAAGAAGCACGGCCCGGTCGCGCTGCTGCACTTCGACGCCCACCTGGACACCTGGGACACGTACTTCGGCGCCGAGTACACGCACGGCACGCCGTTCCGCCGCGCGGTGGAGGAGGGCATCCTCGACACCTCCGCCCTCTCGCACGTGGGCACCCGCGGCCCGCTGTACGGCAAGCAGGACCTCACCGACGACGAGAAGATGGGCTTCGGCATCGTCACCTCGGCGGACGTCTACCGCCGGGGCGCCGACGAGGTGGCCGACCAGCTCCGCCAGCGCATCGGCGACCGCCCGCTGTACATCTCCATCGACATCGACTGCCTCGACCCGGCGCACGCCCCCGGCACCGGCACGCCGGAGGCGGGCGGCATGACCTCGCGCGAGCTGCTGGAGATCCTGCGCGGCCTGGCGTCCTGCAACCTGGTCTCGGCGGACGTGGTCGAGGTCGCCCCGGCCTACGACCACGCCGAGATCACGTCCGTGGCGGCCTCCCACACGGCGTACGAACTGACCACCCTCATGTCCCGCCAGATCGCGGCGGCCCGGAAGGACGCGTAACCGACGTGACCCACGACCACGACCTGGTACTCCGCCCGACCGCCGCCCAGCGGGAGGCCGCGCTGAACCCTCCCCCCGGCCGCAACGGCGGAGACCTGGTCGTGGAGACCCTGGCCGGGCTGGGCGCGACGACCGTCTTCGGCCTGCCGGGCCAGCACGCGCTGGGCGTGTTCGACGCCCTGCGCAGGTCCGCTCTGCGCTACGTCGGTCTGCGGGTGGAGAACAACGCGGGCTTCGCGGCGGACGCGTACGGCCGGATCACCGGCGAGGCGGCCCCGCTGCTGCTGTCCACCGGCCCCGGGGCGCTGACCTCGCTGGCCGCGCTCCAGGAGGCGGCCTCGGCCTCCGCGCCCGTCCTCGCGATCAGCAGCCAGATCCCGTCGGCGGGCCTGGGCGGCGGGCGCCACGGCTATCTGCATGAACTCCCCGACCAGGCCGCGTCGTTCCGGGGAGTGGTGAAGTCGGTGCACACGGCCCGCACCCAGTCCCAGATCCCCTCGGCGATCGCCGAGGCGTGGAAGTCCGCGCTGGCGGCCCCGCACGGCCCGGTGTGGGTCGAGATCCCCCAGGACGTCCTCCTGGCCCCGACCTCGCTGCCGGTGGTGACGGCGGTGGACGCGACACCGGAGGATCTGGCGCCCCGCCCGGAACTCACCGCTGTGGCGGCCGAGTTGCTGTCGCATGCCGCCCGCCCGGCGATCATCGCGGGCGGCGGCGTCGTACGCTCGGACGCCTCGGGCAAGCTGCGCCGGCTGGCGGAACTGCTGGACGCCCCGGTGGTGACGACGTACGGCGGCAAGGGCGCGTTCCCCTGGGGGCACCCGCTGTCCCTCCAGTCCTGGCTGGAGGACCGCCACACCACGGACTTCCTGGAGGACGCCGATGTCCTGCTGGTCGTGGGCTCGGGTCTCGGCGAACTCTCCTCGAACTACCACACGTTCAAGCCTCGCGGCCAAGTCGTCCAGATCGAGGCGGACCTCGGCAAACTGGAGTCGAACCACCCCGCGCTGGGCATCCACGCGGACGCCCGCCTGGCGCTTCAGGCCCTCCTGGAGACGGCGACGGAGCGGCGCGATCCCGGGGCGGCCGAGCGGGTGCGCGCGGTGCTCTCGCGCGTCTCGGACCGCATCGCGTCCCAGGAACTCACCCTGGAGCAGTCGCTGTTGACCGCCGTCCGCCGCGCGCTGCCGGCCCGCTCCCCGTCCTTCTGGGACATGACGATCCTGTCCTACTGGGCCTGGTGCGGCTTCGACCCCCGGGGCGCGAACCTGATGCACTCCGCGCAGGGCTCGGGCGGCCTCGGCTACGCCTTCCCGGCGGCCCTGGGCGCGGCGGTCGCCGACCCGACCCACCCGGTCCTCGCGGTCTCCGGCGACGGCGGCGCCCTCTACTCCGTCGCCGAACTGGCCACGGCCCGCCAGCACGACCTGCCCGTCACCTGGCTGATCATCGACGACGGCGGCTACGGCATCCTGCGCGCATACATGACGGACGCCTTCGGCGAGCCGGCGGCGACGGCAACGGAACTGACCCGCCCCGACTACGTGGCCCTGTCGGAATCCTTCGGCGTCCCGGCGGTACGGACGACCCCGGAATCCCTGGAATCCGACCTGACCCGGGCCCTGTCGACTCCGGGCCCTTCGGTGGTCGTACTGCCTGCGGTACTCAGGATGTTCGCGCCGACGCACTTGGGCTAGGACGCGCGTCGACTCCCGCTCACCCGGCGTAGACGCGGACGGGGTCGAGGTGGAGTTCATGGGGGGACGGCGGGCAGAGCCACCAGATTCCCGGTGGGCTCGGCCCCGCACCTGGAGCAGTGGAAGACGGTCACACACCCCTTTCCACAGCGTGGGCCGTGTCCACGGCCCACGCCGTATCGTCGTGTGGTCAGCACCGGCCATGGGCACATGCGGGGTGAGTCGTGTGAACGGTCAGGACGGGCAACGGACGTCGCCGACAAAGGACTTCCGGCCGATCCGGCGACGCGGTGTCGAGCGGCTCGCGCGGGCGGGGTGGGGTGAGGGGCGGTCCGTCTGGGCGGCGGACATCGGGGAACGTGAACTCGCCGTCGACTCCGTCGAGGTGACGCACGAGCCCGCGCCCGATGCCGTCGCCGGGGTCATGGGCCTGGACGAGGCCGCGATCCTCTGTGTCCGCCGCCGCCGTTTCGTCCTCGACGGCAAGCCGGTCCTGCTGTCCACGTCCTACCTGCCCGCCGACCTCGTCACGGGCACCCCGATCACCCAGCCGGACACCGGGCCCGGCGGCGTCTACGCCCGCCTCGCCGACCTCGGCCACGCCCCCGCCCGCTTCCGCGAGGAACTCCGCTCCCGGATGCCGAGCCAGGACGAGAGCGACAGGCTCTCCCTGCCGCCCGGCGTCCCCGTGATCCAGCTCGCCCGCACCGCCTTCGACGCGGCGGGGCGGGTCGTCGAGGTCAACGAGATGGTCCTCGACTCCGCCGCGTACGTCCTGGAGTACGACTTCGAGGCGTGAACCGGCCCCGCCTCCGCCTCAGCCGGTCGACATGGGACTCGTTCTGCTCAGGCATGGACGAAGCATGACCGGATGTTGGTCAGTTTGAACACTCGTCTTGAGAACATGTGTGCAACTTCCGATCACCCCTGCGCGTCAAAGGGACTTACGTGCCCACCAGGGGTGCGTCCACACGTCGTTCCCAGGGGGACCCCGATATGACCCACCGCTTCAGCCGGCGCGCCAAGGCGTCGGCCGCGGCGCTCGGTGCCGCGCTGCTCATACCCACCGTCGCGGCGGCCACCCCGGCCGCCGCGACGCCGCCCGCCGTGAGCTGCACATCGGGCAAGGCCGGCCTCGCCGCCCAGCTGACCAAGGACATCACCGCGGCGCTCGCCGACCGCAAGAGCACCGTCGCCATCGGCCTGTACGACCGCAGCACCAAGACCACCTGCACCCTGGGCGGCACCACCGCGTTCGACTCGGCCAGCACCGTCAAGGTCACCGTGCTCGCCGCCCTGCTGTGGGACGCCAAGAAGAACAACCGGTACCTGACGGACGACGAGGCCGCGCTCGCCACTGCCATGATCACCCAGTCGGACAACGACGCCACCAGCGCGCTGTGGAAGCAGCTGGGCCTCGCGAAGATCAAGGGCTTCCTGGCCGCCGCCCAGATGACCAAGACCGTGCCGGGGCCGGACGGTTACTGGGGCCTGACCCAGGAGAACGTCACCGACGAGCAGAAGCTGCTCCAGCTGATCACCGCCAAGAACAGCGTGCTCAGCGACAACGCGCGCGCGTACATCCAGCAGTTGATGGGGAACGTCGAAGCCGACCAGCGCTGGGGCACGCCCGCCGGCGCGCCGTCCACCGTCTCCGTGCACGTCAAGAACGGCTGGCTGGAGCGCTCCACGCACGGCTGGCGCGTGCACAGCCTCGGCACCTTCAACGGCGCCGGCCACGACTACATGATGTCCGTGCTGACCCAGGACGACAGCACCATGGACTACGGCGTCACCACCATCCAGGACGTCGCCCAGGCCATCCACAAGGACCTGGTGCCGGCCACCGCCAAGACGACGCGCTACGTCCCCACCAGCAGGCCCAGCGAGGCGTTCGTCGCCACGCCCGCACGGTAGCCGCGAACCTTCATCACGAAGTCAACACAAAGTCTCCCGCGCGGAGTTGACTCGCGGCTACGGTGATCGACCATGCGCCTGAGACATGTCATCGCCACCGTCACCGCCGGCCTGGCGGCCGCCACCACACTGACCGCCGCCGGGCCCGCCGCGGCCCGGCCCGCCGCCCTCGGCTCCAACCCGCGCGCGGGCCACGCCTGTTCGTCCACCGTCTCCATCGACCGCTTCTCCGACGCGCTCGACAAGACGACGTACGACGGCACGTTCGTCGGCAACTTCTCCGCCCTCGCCGTGGACCGCGACGGATCGCTCGTCGCCCTGGAGGACCGGTCCCAGCTGTTCGACCTGGACGCGAAGACCCTCGCTCCCAGGTCCGCCGTGCACCTCGCGGACGAGAACGGCGCCGATCTCGACTCCGAGGGCCTCGCCATCGACCTCCCCCACGCTCGGCTTCGCTCGCGCGGGGGACCCCCACCGGCACCCTCCTCGTCACCTCCGAGACCGAGCCCTCCATCCGGCGCTACTCCCGGGACGGCAAGATCCTCGACCGGCTCCCCGTACCGTCCTCCCTGCTCGTCGCCCCCGCCGGCCGCGCCACCTTCAACCAGACCTTCGAGGGCCTGACCCTGCTGCCCGGCGGCCACACCCTCCTCGCGTCCATGGAGGACCCGATCGCGGGCGACGCCGCCGACCTCGTCCGCTTCCAGACCTGGACCCGGACCAAGGGCGACCACTTCCGCCTTGCCGCGCAGTACGCGTACCGCATCGACGCCGGGCTCGGCGTCCCCGAGGTGCAGGCCACCCCCGACGGCCGGCTCCTCGTCCTGGAGCGCGGCTTCACCGCCGGCGTCGGCAACACCGTCCGCCTCTACCTGGCCGACCCGCGCCACGCCACGGACACCAGCGGCATCGAGAACCTCACCGGCCAGAGCGGCGTCCGGCCGATCAGGAAGACGCTGCTGGCCGACATCGCCGCCTGCCCCTCCCTCGGCGCCACCGCCAGGCAGCCGCAGCCCAACCCCCTCCTCGACAACATCGAGGGCATGGTCATCACGGGCCGCGACCACACCGGCCGCCTGAAGGTCCTCCTGGTCAGCGACGACAACCAGAACCCGGTCCAGACGACGCGTTTCTACTACCTGCGGGTGCGCGCCTGACAGCCGATTGTTACGGCGGGATGAAATCACCCCCGCCCGTGTTGGTGCCTTCCGGAAAAGTACGACGAACGGGAGGCACCGGCGTGGGACCACAAAGGGGATGGGCACGGCGGCTCGCGGGCTACGCCTGGCGGTATCCGAAGGACGTCGTCCTGGCCCTCGGCTCCTCGCTCGCCGGTATGGCCGTCACCGCCGTCGTCCCCCTGATCACCAAGGTGATCATCGACGATGTGATCGGCGCCCACACCCGCTCCATGGCCCCCTGGGCCGGCGCCCTCGTCGTCGCCGCGGTGCTGGTGTACGCCGCCACCTACGTCCGCCGCTTCTACGGCGGCCGGCTCGCCCTCGACGTCCAGCACGACCTGCGGACCGAGATGTACGACACGATCACCCGCCTCGACGGCCGCCGCCAGGACGAGCTGTCGACCGGACAGGTCGTGGGCCGCGCCACCAGCGACCTCCAGCTGATCCAGGGCCTGCTCTTCATGCTCCCGATGACCATCGGGAACGTGCTGCTCTTCCTGGTCTCCCTGGTGATCATGGCCTGGCTGTCGCTGCCGCTGACCCTGGTCGCCCTCGCCGTCGCCCCCGCGCTCGGCTGGATCGCCCGGCGCAGCCGCAGCAAACTGCACCCCGCCACCTGGTACGCCCAGGCCCAGGCCGCCGCCGTCGCGGGCGTGGTCGACGGCGCGGTGAGCGGCGTCCGCGTGGTCAAGGGCTTCGGCCAGGAGGCGCAGGAGACCGGCAAGCTGCGCGAGGTCGGCCGCAAGCTGTTCGCGGGCCGGCTGCGCACCATCCGCCTGAACAGCAGGTACACCCCCGCCCTCCAGTCCGTCCCGGCGCTCGGCCAGGTCGCCATGCTCGCCCTCGGCGGCTGGCTCGCGGTGCGCGGGCACATCACGCTGGGCACCTTCGTCGCCTTCTCCACCTACCTCGCCCAGCTGGTCGGCCCGGTCCGCATGCTCGCGATGGTCCTCACCGTCGGCCAGCAGGCCCGCGCCGGCACCGAGCGCGTCCTGGAACTGATCGACACCGAGCCGACCATGAAGGACGGCACCCGGGAGCTGCCCGCCGACGCGCCCGCCACCGTCGAGTTCGACGACGTGTCCTTCGGGTACGCCGAGGACACCAAGGTCCTGGACGGGCTCAGCTTCGAGATACGCGAGGGTGAGACGCTGGCCGTGGTCGGCTCCTCCGGCTCCGGCAAGTCCACCCTCTCCCTGCTCCTGCCGCGCTTCTACGACGTCACCCACGGCGCCGTCCTGATCGGCGGCCACGACGTCCGCGAGCTGACCCACTCCTCGCTGCGCGCCGCGATCGGACTGGTCCCGGAGGACTCGTTCCTCTTCTCCGACACGGTCCGTTCGAACATCGCGTACGGCCGCCCCGACGCCACCCAGGACGAGATCGAGGCCGCCGCCCGCGCCGCCCAGGCCGACCGCTTCATCCGGGAACTTCCCGAGGGCTACGACACCAAGGTCGGCGAGCACGGCCTCACCCTCTCCGGCGGCCAGCGCCAGCGCGTCGCGCTCGCCCGCGCCCTGCTCACCGACCCCCGCCTGCTGGTCCTGGACGACGCCACCTCCGCCGTGGACGCCCGCGTGGAACACGAGATCCACGAGGCGCTGAGGGAGGTCATGCGCGGCCGCACGGCCGGCCCCTCGCCCGACCACCACCCCTCAACGAGCGCCGGCGCGCGCACCACCTTGTTGATCGCCCACCGCCGCTCCACCCTGAACCTCGCGGACCGCATCGCCGTCCTCGACCGTGGCCGGCTCGCCGACCTCGGCACCCACGAGGAGCTCCAGCGGCGCTCCGCCCTCTACCGCAGGCTGCTGACCGACCCGGACGAACTGGGCGGCGTCTCCCCGGGCCACACGCTCCCGGACGAGCCGGTCGAGGACGACAGCCTGCGCGCCGAGCTGGACGCGGAGTACGACGCCGAGCGCGGCGTCACCCCCCATCTGTGGACCGGCGACCGCGCGCCGAAGGACATGGCGCTGGCCGGGACCCCCGCCACCCCCGCACTCCTCGCCCAGGTCGACGCCCTGCCCCCGGCCACCGACACCCCCGATGTCGACGAGGACAAGGCGGTGCGCCCCGAGGACTCCTACGGACTGCGCCGGCTGCTGCACGGCTTCGGGCTGCCGCTGCTGGTCAGCCTGGCGCTGGTCGCCGTCGACGCGGGCGCGAGCCTGGTGCTGCCGGTGCTGATCCGGCACGGCATCGACGCGGGCGTCACCCAGCTGGCCATCGGCGCCGTCTGGTCGGCCTCGCTGCTCGCCCTGCTGGTGGTGCTGGTGCAGTGGGCCGCGCAGATCGGCGAGACCCGGATGACCGGCCGTACCGGCGAACGCGTCCTCTACACGCTCCGGCTCAAGATCTTCGCGCACCTCCAGCGGCTCGGCCTCGACTACTACGAGCGCGAGCTGACCGGCCGGGTGATGACCCGCATGACCACCGACGTCGACGCGCTGAGCACCTTCCTGCAAACCGGCCTGGTCACCGCGTTCGTCTCGGTCGTCACCTTCTTCGGCATCATGGTCGTCCTGCTGGTGATCGACGTGCAGCTCGCCCTGGTCGTCTTCATCACGCTGCCCCCGCTGATCATCGCCACCTTCTTCTTCCGCCGGGCCAGCGTGAAGGCGTACGAGCTCGCCCGTGAGCGGGTCTCGGCGGTCAACGCCGACCTCCAGGAGTCGGTGTCCGGGCTGCGGATCGTGCAGGCGTTCCGCCGCGAGCGGGACGGCGGGCGGCGGTTCGCCGGGCGCAGCGACGGCTACCGTGCCGCCCGGCTGCGCGGCCAGTGGCTGATATCGGTCTACTTCCCGTTCGTGCAGCTGCTGTCCTCCCTCGCCGCGGCCGCCGTGCTGATCGCGGGCGCGGGCCGGGTGGAGGCCGCCACCCTCACCACCGGCGCGCTGGTCGCCTACCTCCTCTACATCGACCTCTTCTTCGCCCCCGTGCAGCAGCTGTCCCAGGTCTTCGACGGCTACCAGCAGGCCACCGTCTCCCTCGGCCGCATCCAGGAACTGCTGCGCGAGCCGACGTCCACGAAGGAGGCCGAACAGCCGCGTGCCGTCACGTCGTTGCGCGGTGACATCGCCTTCGAGGGCGTGCGCTTCGCGTACGGCGACGACGAAGCCGCCCTCGCCGACGTCGAGTTGACGATCCCCGCGGGCCAGACGGTCGCCTTCGTCGGCGAGACCGGCGCCGGAAAGTCCACGCTGGTCAAGCTGGTGGCCCGGTTCTACGACCCGACGGACGGGCGGGTCACGGTCGACGGCACCGATCTGCGCGACCTGGACCTGACCGCCTACCGGCACCGGCTCGGCGTGGTGCCGCAGGAGGCGTACCTGTTCCCGGGCACCGTCCGCGACGCCATCGCCTACGGCCGCCCCGGCGCCACCGACGCCGAGGTGGAGGCGGCCGCGCGGGCGGTCGGCGCGCACGAGATGATCGCCACCCTCGACGGCGGCTATCTGCACGAGGTCGCCGAGCGCGGCCGCAACCTCTCGGCGGGCCAGCGCCAGCTGATCGCGCTCGCCCGCGCCGAACTGGTCGACCCGGACATCCTGCTCCTGGACGAGGCCACGGCCGCGCTGGACCTGGCCACGGAGGCCCAGGTCAACCAGGCCACCGACCGTCTGGCGGGCCGTCGTACCACGCTGGTGGTCGCCCACCGGCTGACCACCGCCGCCCGCGCCGACCGGGTGGTGGTGATGGACCGCGGCCGGGTCGCCGAGGACGGCACCCACGAGGAACTGCTCGCCCTGGGCGGCCGCTACGCCGAGCTGTGGCGAACCTTCGCCGGGCGCGCCGAGCCGGAGGAGCCGGTCGGCGCGGTCCGCTGAGCCCGCCGGTCCGTGAAGATGACGATCGTGCAACCATCCGGCATACCCCCTGCGTCGTACATGCGTACGGCCGCCGGGGGACGGCCTGGACGCATTTTCGGGGAGGACGAACACGTGGATAGTGGTGCGATACGCCGGCGTCTCACGCTCGGCCCGGCCCTGCTGGCCGCGGCCGGACTGCTGGCCTTCGCGGCCTCCGGCACCGCGCAGGCGGCGCCCAGCAGTTGCTCGGGGGACCAGGTCAGAACCCTCTCCTTCGGCTCCGGTGTCACCCGCGTCTACCGGCAGGGCGACTACGTCTGCGCCATGACCCTCGCCCGCAGCCCCGGCACCGTCCGTGCGATGTCGGTCAGCGTCCAGGCCCGCGGCAGCCGTCCGGCCAGGGACGCCGGCCACTTCCTGAGCCACGCCGGGCCGGTGACCGTGCACGCCGGGCACCGCTGCGTCTGGATCCGCGGCACGGTCGGCCAGAACAGCGTCAGCTCGGGCTGGATCCTCTGCTGAACCGCCGCCCGCGTCGACACGCTGACCGCTGTGCGTTCCCTTGACGGAAAGAAACTTCCCGGATATTGGTGACTCCTTGGAAGTTTCCTTCAGCAGTTCTCCTCTGGGAAGGAGCGCACGTGCCCGACACCAGCACGGGAAGCGACACCAGCAAGAGAGGCACAGGAAACACCGGGGGCGAGGGCGGCGGGGCCCGGCTGTCCCGGCGTACCGTCCTCGCCGCGGGGGCCGGCCTCACCGCCGCGCTGACCGTGCCGGCCACGGCCCGCGCCGCCACCCCCGACGAGCGCCGCCTCAAGGCCCTGATCTCCAGGATGTCGCTGCCGGAGAAGGTCGGCCAGCTCTTCGTGATGCGGGTCTACGGCGCCTCCGCCACCGCCCCCGACCAGGCCGACATCGACGCCAACCTCGGCGAGCTGGGCGTGCGCACCGCGGCCGAGCTGATCCGGAAGTACCGGGTCGGCGGGATCATCTACTTCACCTGGGCCCACAACACCCAGAACCCGCACCAGATCGCGGACCTCTCCAACGGCATCCAGAAGGCGTCCCTGGACCAGCCGCGCGGCCTGCCGATGCTGATCGCCACCGACCAGGAGCACGGCGCGGTGTGCCGGGTGGGCGAACCCGCCACGCTGTTCCCCGGCGCCATGGCGATCGGCGCGGGAGCGAAAGGGCGCGAAGCGCTTGCCCGGCAGGGTGGCGGCGGGAGAGGGGTGGGCGGTCCGGCCGCCGACGCGCGCACCCTGGGCCGGATCTCCGGCACCGAACTGCGCGCCCTCGGCATCAACCAGGACTACTCGCCCGATGCCGACGTGAACGTGAACCCGGCCAACCCGGTGATCGGGGTCCGCTCCTTCGGCGCCGACCCGGCGGCGGTAGCGGAGCTGGTCGCGGCCGAGGTGGAGGGCTACCGGTCCGCCGGGGTCGCCGCCACCGCCAAGCACTTCCCGGGGCACGGGGACACCGCCGTCGACAGCCACTACGGCTTCCCGGTCATCACCCACAGCCGGGAGCTGTGGGAGAAGCTGGACGCGGTGCCGTTCCGGTCGGCGATCGCGGCGGGCATCGACTCGGTCATGACCGCGCACATCGAGTTCCCGGCCCTGGACGACTCCGGCGACCCGGCCACCCTCTCCAAGCCCATCCTCACCGGCATCCTGCGCGGCGAACTCGGCTACGACGGCGTGGTGATCACCGACTCCCTCGGCATGGAGGGCGTGCGCACCAAGTACGGCGACGACCGGGTGCCGGTGCTCGCGCTGAAGGCCGGCGTGGACCAGCTGCTCAACCCGCCGTCCATCGACACGGCCTGGAACGCGGTCCTGAAGGCCGTCCAGGACGGCGAGCTGACCGAGGCCCGCCTCGATGAGTCCATCCTGCGCATCCTGCGGCTGAAGTCCCGGCTGGGCCTGTTCGACCGGGCCTTCGTGGACCGCAGGGGCGTGGACCGCCTGGTCGGCGCCAAGTCCCATCTGGCCGCGGCCGACCGGATCGCCGAGCGCACGACGACCCTGCTGGTCAACGAGGGCGCGATCCTGCCCCTCGACCGGCACCGGGAACCCCGCCTGCTGGTGGTCGGCGCCGACCCGGACTCCCCGTCCGGCACCACGGGCCCGCCGACCCGCGTTCTGGCCGCCGCCCTCACGGAGGCGGGCTTCACCGCCACCGCGCTGCCGACCGGTACGAGCCCCTCCGCGGCGGTCATCGACCAGGCGGTGGCCGCCGCCCAGGACGCGGACGCGGTGGTGGTCGGCACCTACAACGTGAGCGCGGGCAGCTCCCAGCGGACCCTGGTGGAACGCCTGCTGGCGACCGGCAGGCCGGTGGTGGCGCTCGCCGTGCGCAATCCGTACGACGTGGCCCAACTCCCGTCGGTCCGGGCCTTCCTGGCGTCGTACTGCTGGACCGACGTCGAACTCCGGGCCGCCGCACGGGTGATCGCGGGCCGTGTCGCACCGCGCGGCAAGCTCCCGGTGCCGGTGCAGCGGGCCGACGACCCGACGAAGATCCTGTACCCGATCGGCCACGGCCTGACGTACTAGGACGGACGGGGGCGGGCCTCCACCGGGGTGCGCCCCGCCGGGCCGCACCCGCCGGCCCGCCGGCTACGCCGCCTCGCCGAGCAGTCGTACGAGGTGCTCGCGGCCCGCGGCGAGCAGGCCGGGCAGCGGGGCGGCCCGCTCGTACCACCGCTTCTCGTACTCCCAGCACAGCCAGCCGTCCCAGCCGCCCCGGCTGAGCACCTCCACGCACTCGGTGAGCGGCAGCACGCCCGCGCCGAGCGGCAGCGGGGTGCTGTCCTCGGCCGAGGCGATGTCCTTGACCTGCACATATCCCAGCTGCGGGGCGAGCGCCGCGTATGTCTGCGCGGGCTGCTCGCCGCCCAGCCAGGTGTGCATCACATCCCACAGCGCCCCCACCCGCCGATGCCCCACCGGGCCGAGCACCCGGATGGCGTCGGCGCCGGTGCGGTGCGAGTCATGGGTCTCCAGCAGGATGCGCACCCCGAGCGCGGACGCGTCCTCGGCGGCGGTCCCGAGCCGCCGGGCGGCGATCGCGTCGGCCTCCTCGTGACCGCCCTCCCCGCCGGGGAAGACGCGGACGAAGGGCGCGCCGAGATCGTGGGCGAGCCGGAGCAGCTCCCGCAGCTCGCCGAGCACGGGCGCGTCGTCACCGGGCGCGGCGACCCGCGCGTACCCGGCCACGCACAGCGGTTCGATGCCCGAATTCCTGAACAGGGCGGCGGTGTCGGCGCGTTCGGCGGGGGAGAGGCCGGGGTGGACCGGTTCCTCGGGGTGGGCGCGCAGTTCGACGCCGTGGTAGCCGTGCTCGGACGCGAGCGCCAGGACGTCCGGGACGGGCAGGCCGGGGACACCGAGAGTGGAGAACGCCAGCTTCATGCCTCGGCACCCTACTCGACGGGCCCGCGCCGCCCGCCCCGTCTCGGCATAAGCCGCAATGTCATGACTTCCCTAAAGGGACCCCAGGTGTTGGCCGTGTTTTCACCACCGAGCTCTGCCGTACCGATCGGCTTGGGTAGAGAGTGTCTGCTGGTCTGGTCCACGAGAACCCCTCAAGAAGGGCAATTCATGGCAGAGTTGACTCGACGCAGACTCATCGGCTCGGGCGCCGGCGCGCTGGGCGGCGCGGCGGCCCTCTCGCTCCTCCCGCCGAGCGTCCAGAAGGCGGTCGCCGCCGACGCGCCCAGGCACAGCTCGCTGCGGGACATCGAGCACGTCGTCCTGCTGATGCAGGAGAACCGGTCCTTCGACCACTACTTCGGCACGCTCTCCGGCGTACGCGGCTTCGCCGACCCGCGCGCGCGGCGGCTCGACACCGGACGCAGCGTCTTCTACCAGCCGGACGCCGAGAACCCGAAGGGCTATCTGCTCCCCTTCCACCTGGACACCCACAAGTCCAGCGCCCAGGCCATCCCGTCCACCAGCCACGCCTGGTCGGTGCAGCACCAGGCGCTGAACGGCGGCAAGATGGACCAGTGGCTGCCCGCCCACCGCAAGGCCGACGGGGTCAACGGCCCCTATGTCATGGGGTACTACACGCGCGAGGACATCCCGTTCCAGTTCGCGCTCGCGGAGACCTTCACCATCTGCGACAACTACTTCTGCTCGGTCCTCGGCCCCACCTGGCCCAACCGCCTGATGTGGATGACCGGTTCGATCGACCCGGGCGGCACCCAGGGCGGCCCGATCATCAGCAACTCGGCCCCGACGCCGTACCGCTGGACGACGTACGCGGAGCGCCTCCAG
This sequence comes from Streptomyces sp. SUK 48, assembly GCF_009650765.1. Classification (NCBI taxonomy): domain Bacteria; kingdom Bacillati; phylum Actinomycetota; class Actinomycetes; order Kitasatosporales; family Streptomycetaceae; genus Streptomyces; species Streptomyces sp. SUK 48. Next base: position 5,288,399 of record NZ_CP045740.1, read on the forward strand.
GCGGCCGGGGTCAGCTGGAAGGTCTACCAGCAGGACGACGACTACGGCTGCAACCTGCTGGAGCAGTTCGCCACCTTCAAGAACGCCCAGCCCGGCTCCGACCTCTACGAGCGCGGGGTGCGTCCGCAGCCCGAGGGCACCTTCGAGGACGACGCCCGCAACGACCGGCTGCCGGCGGTGAGCTGGATCATGCCGACCAGCTACCAGTCGGAGCACCCGGACTATCTGCCCGCCGCGGGCGCGGACTTCGTGGCGTCGAAGATCGAGGCGATCGCCGCCAACCCGAAGGTGTGGCGCAAGACGGCCTTCATCCTCAACTACGACGAGAACGACGGCCTGTTCGACCATGTCGTGCCGCCCACCCCGCCCGCCGGGACCGAGGACGAGTTCATCGGCGGGCTGCCGATCGGCGGCGGCTTCCGGGTCCCGGCGATCATCATCTCGCCCTGGACCGTGGGCGGCTGGGTCGCCACCGAAGCCTTCGACCACACCTCGGCCCTCCAGTTCCTGGAGCGCTTCACCGGGGTCGAGGAGCCGAACGTGAGCGACTGGCGGCGCGACACCTTCGGCGACCTCGCCAGTGCCTTCCGCTTCTCCCGGACCGTCCCGCGCGCACCCCGGCTGCCCGATGACACGGCGGAGCAGCTGGAGAAGGCGAAGGAGGAGGTGGCGACGCTGCCCGCGCCGCGCCTGCCCGACGCCGACCAGACATTCCCCCACCAGGAACGGGGCCACCGCCCGCAGGTCTGAGAACGGAGGCGGCCCGGGACGGCCGGACTCGTCCCCCGCCCCGGCCCGCCCCGCTTCCCACGCCCGCATGAGGAGGCGCGACCCACCGCCACGGACATCCGGCGCCGCCCTTCGCCCACCGTCCCGCCCCGGCGTCTCCGCAGTCCGCCGGCCGCTGGTGTGCCCGCGTGCCGGGCCTTGCCATGCCGGACCGGCATGCCGGGTCTGTGCCCGCACCGGCAGGGCAGGTCCGCCCGCCAGACGCCCTTCCACCCCCTCGACGCCCCTCCCCGGCCACCCAAGCCCCCTCAGCCCCGCGCCCTGTCGGCCCCGCGCTCCGTCGGTCCCGCGCCCTGTCGGCCTCGCGCCTGTCGGCCCGCGCTCTCTCGGCCTCGCGCCTGTCGGTCCCTTGCCCTGTTGGTCCCGCGCTCCGTCGGTCCGCGCCCTGTCGGTCCCGCGCTCCCTCAGCCCCGCGCCCCCTCAGCCCCGTGCTCTCTCGGTCCCGGGCTCCCTCGGCCTCGCGCCTCTCCGTCACGCGCCCCCTCAGCCTCTCGGCCTCGCGCCCTCTCGGTCCCGCCCCTCAGCCCCGTGCCACCCCCGTCGACCCCCGGACCACCAGTTCGCCCCGTACCGCACCGATTCCGCCGGCCGGGGCCTCCTCGCGGGCCATGGCGATGCGTCCGGCCCGGGCTCCCGCCTCGGTCAGGGGCAGGCGGATCGTCGTCAGGCCGGGGACGACGTCCACGGCCACCGGGAGATCGTCGAAGCCGGTGACGGACACGTCCTCGGGGACGCGCAGGCCGGCGTCCCGCAGGGCGGCGCACGCACCCGCCGCGACGGAGTCGTTCGCGGCGACCAGCGCCGTCAACGCCGGTTCCCGGCGCAGGAGTTCGCGCGCGCCCTCGTACCCGGAGCGCCGGTCGAACCGGCCGTGGACGGTCCACCGCGGATCGTCCTCGATGCCCGCCGCGGCCAGCGCGGCGCGATGCCCCTCCAGCCGGTGCCGGGTCGTGGAGCGCTCCTCGGGCCCGGCGAGATGTCCGAGCCGCCGGTGCCCGAGCCCCACCAGATGCTCCGTCACCGCCCGCGCACCGCCGAGGTTGTCGAAGGTGAGCGCGACCGCCCGCGCCTCCGGCACCGGGGGCCGGCCGCACAGCACCACCCGCGTGCCGCCCTCCCCGAGCTTGCGCAGCTTCGCCGCGACCGCCGCCGCGTGCGGCGCGTCCACGACCGCGCCGCCGGTGAGCACGACCGCCGCCGCCCGCTGCCGTTGCAGCAGCGTCAGGTACTTCAGCTCCTGCTCCGGCGAGCCCCCCGTGTTGCAGACCACCGCGAGCCGCTCACCGCCCGCCCGCCCCCCGGTGCCGCCGATCTCCGCCTGGATCGCGCTCGCCATGATCCCGAAGAAGGGGTCGGCGATGTCGTTGACGAGGATGCCGACCAGGTCGGACGTGGCGGCGGCCAGCGCGCTCGCGGGCCCGTTGAGGACGTAGTCCAACTCGTCCACCGCCCGCAGCACCCGATCGCGGGTCGGCGCCGCCACCGGGTAGTTGCCGTTCAGCACCCGCGACACCGTCGCGGGGGAGACCTGGGCGCGCGCGGCCACGTCCGCCAGGGTCACGGTCATCTCGTCGTCCTCCGGTCGCGCGGCTCGTGGTCTCGTCAGGGCTGGTAGACGGCCTGAACAGGGCTGCGGTTCCCGCGTCCCGCCGGTGCCCCGCCCGCGCCCCGCCGGTGCGCCGCCCGGCCGAAAGGGGCCCGGGACCCGGAGAGGTCTTGTGCCGCCCGCCGTGCCGAGGCTAGCTTCCTCTCCTGTAGAAAGCGCTTGCTATGACGATTGTCGCAGGGACGTACGGCGCACGGCGCCACGGCAGAGGGCCCGGCGCGGGCCCGTGGAGGGGACCGACGTGACACGCGAGACGACGGTGCGCATCGCCATGAACGGCGTGACCGGGCGCATGGGCTACCGCCAGCACCTGCTCCGCTCGATCCTCGCCCTGCGCGACCAGGGCGGCCTCGACCTCGGCGACGGCACCGTGCTGCGGCCGGAGCCGATCCTGCTCGGCCGCCGCGAGCACGCGCTCAGACAGATCGCGGAACGGCACGGCCTGGAGCACATCGCCACCGACCTGGACGCCGTGCTCGCCGACCCGTCCGTGGACATCTACTTCGACGCGCAGATCACCGCCGCCCGCCCGGCGGCGATCCGGAAGGCGATCGCCGCGGGCAAGCACGTCTACACCGAGAAGCCCACCGCCACCGGCCTCGACGCCGCCCTCGAACTCGCCCGGCTGGCCCGGGAGAAGGGCGTCCGGCACGGCGTCGTCCAGGACAAGCTGTTCCTGCCGGGCCTGCTGAAGCTGAAGCGGCTGATCGACGACGGCTTCTTCGGCCGCGTCCTGTCCGTGCGCGGCGAGTTCGGCTACTGGGTCTTCGAGGGCGACGGGCAGCGGGCCCAGCGCCCCTCCTGGAACTACCGCGCCGAGGACGGCGGCGGCATCGTCGCCGACATGTTCCCGCACTGGGAGTACGTGCTGCACGAACTGTTCGGCCGTGTCACCTCCGTGCAGGCCCTGACCGCCACCCACATCCCGCGGCGCCGGGACGAACGCGGCGAGCCGTACGAGGCGACGGCCGACGACGCCGCGTACGGCATCTTCGAGCTCGACGGCGGCGCGATCGCGCAGATCAACTCCTCCTGGGCGGTGCGCGTCCACCGCGACGAACTGGTCGAGTTCCAGGTCGACGGCACGGAGGGCTCGGCGGTGGCGGGCCTGCGCGACTGCCGTGTCCAGCACCGCGCCACGACCCCCAGGCCGGTCTGGAACCCGGACCTCCCCGCCACCGAGGCGTTCCGCGCGCAGTGGCAGGAGGTCCCGGACAACGGGGAGTTCGGCAACGGCTTCAAGGCGCAGTGGGAGCTGTTCCTCCGGCATGTGTACGCGGACGCGCCGTACCGCTGGGACCTGCTGGCCGGCGCCCGGGGCGTCCAACTCGCCGAGCTGGGGCTGAGGTCGGCGGCACAGGGCCGCCGTATCGCGGTGCCGGAGATCGCGCTGTGACCATCCGACTCCCGTCCTGTGACGGCGCCTTGCGGACCTACGAGCCGCGCCCCGAGCCCTTCCGGGCCGCCCCCGGTACGGCCCTCACCTCCCGTACGGTCTTCGCCGCGGCCCATGTCGTCGCCGACCCGTACGCCGACGTCTCGCCCGGCTCGCCCGCCGCCGTCGACTGGGACGCGACCCTCGCCTTCCGCCGCCATCTGTGGGCGCACGGCCTCGGGGTCGCCGAGGCGATGGACACCGCCCAGCGCGGGATGGGCCTGGACTGGGCGGGGGCCGCCGAGCTGATCCGGCGCGGCGCGGCCGAGGCGCGATCGGTCGGCGGGCGCCTCGCCTGCGGGGTAGGCACCGACCAGATCACCGGCGGCACCCTCGGCGACATCCGGGCCGCGTACGAGGAGCAGCTCGCCGTCGCCGAGGAGGCGGGCGCCCAGCCCGTCCTGATGGCCTCGCGCGCCCTGGCCGCGACGGCCGCCGGGCCCGAGGACTACCAGGAGATCTACGGCCGCCTGCTCCGCCAGTGCGCCGGGCCGGTCGTCCTGCACTGGCTGGGCCCGATGTTCGACCCGGCGCTCGACGGCTACTGGGGCTCGGCCGACCTGGACACCGCCACCGAGGTGTTCCTCCAGGTCGTCGCCGCCCACCCGGACAAGGTCGACGGCGTCAAGATCTCCCTCCTGGACGCGCGCCGGGAGGTCGAGCTGCGCCGCCGGCTCCCGGAGGGTGTGCGCTGCTACACCGGCGACGACTTCCACTACCCCGAGCTGATCGCGGGCGACGAGCGGGGCTTCAGCCATGCCCTGCTCGGCGTCTTCGACCCGCTCGCCCCGCTGGCGGCCCGGGCGGTACGCCACCTCGACACCGGCGACGTGACCGGGTTCCGCGAACTCCTCGATCCCACGGTCGAGTTGTCCCGTCATCTGTTCCAGCCCCCCACCCGCTTCTACAAGACCGGGGTCGTCCTCCTCGCCTGGCTGGCCGGCCACCAGTCGCACTTCACGATGCTGGGCGGTCTCCAGTCGGCCCGCTCGCTCCCGCACCTGGCCCGCGCCTACGAACTCGCCGACACACTGGGCCTGTTCCCCGATCCCGGGCTCGCCGAGGACCGCATGAAGACCCTTCTCACCCTGTACGGAGTGCAGCAGTGACCGGTGGTGCCCTCGACCGCTTCTCCATCAACCAGATGACGGTGCGGCAGCTGTCCCTGCCCGAACTGGTCGCCGCCTGCGCCGAGTCCGGCATCGGCACGGTCGGCCTGTGGCGCGCGCCGGTCCAGGCGTACGGCGTCCGGGAGGCGGCCGCGCTGGTCCGGGCGGCGGGGCTGGCGGTGAGCACGCTGTGCCGGGGCGGGTTCCTCACCGCCGCCGACCCCCGCGAGCGGGCCGCCGCCCTGGCCGACAACCGGCGCGCGGTGGACGAGGCGGCGGCACTCGGCACCGACACGCTGGTCCTGGTCTCCGGCGGACTCCCGGCGGGCGGCAGGGACCTGGGCGCGGCCCGCGACCGCGTCGCCGACGCCCTCGCCGAACTGGCCCCCTACGCCGAGACCCACGGCGTCCGCCTCGCCGTCGAGCCCCTGCACCCGATGTTCGCCGCCGACCGCTGCGTGGTGTCGACCCTGGCCCAGGCCCTGGACCTCGCCGAACGCTTCCCCGCGCACCAGGTCGGGGTGGCCGTGGACACGTACCACGTCTGGTGGGACGACCGGGCTGCGGCACAGATCGCCCGCGCGGGCGCGGGGGGCCGTATCCACGCCTTCCAGCTCGCCGACTGGACGACACCGCTGCCCGCGGGCGTCCTCGACGGCCGGGGGCAGCTCGGGGACGGCGCGATCGACATGCGGGAGTGGCGGGGCCGCGTGGAGGCCGCCGGATACACCGGCCCCATCGAAGTCGAGCTGTTCAACGAGGAGTTGTGGGCGCGGGACGGACGGGAGGTGCTGAGGGAGACGGTGGCGCGCTACCTGGAACACGCCGTCTGAGGGGTCGTGGCCCGGACACGCCGTAAACCATTGGGCGATCGCGTCGTCCCGGAGAGAGGCTGTCCCTCATGACGACAACTTTGATCACTGGGGCCAACAAGGGCCTCGGCCATGAGACCGCCCGCCGGCTGATCGCCGCGGGCCACACCGTCTACCTGGGAGCGCGTGACATCGAGCGGGGCACGAAGGCCGCGGCCGGGCTCGGTGCCCGGTTCGTGCGGCTCGACGTCACCGATGACGCGTCGGTCGCCGCGGCGGCGGCCACCATCGAGGCCGAGGGCGGCCTGGACGTCCTGGTCAACAACGCCGGCATCGAGGTGCGGTCCCCGGAGGGCGAGATCATCGGCGCCGCGGACCTGACCGCCGACGTGATGCGGGAGGTCTTCGAGACCAACGTCTTCGGCGTGGTCCGGGTGACCCACGCCTTCCTGCCGCTGCTGGAGCGCTCCGCCGCCCCGGTCGTGGTCAACGTCAGCAGCAGCCTGGCCTCGCTGGCCCAGGCCGGGAAGGGATATCCGGGGGTGGCCTACCCGGCCTCCAAGACCACGGTCAACATGCTCACCGTGCAGTTCGCCAAGGCGTTCCCGCGGATGCGGATCAACTCCGTGGAGCCCGGTTACACCGCGACGGACCTGAACCAGCACGCGGGCATGCAGACCGTCGAGCAGGGCGCCGAGATCATCGTCCGGATGGCCCAGGTGGGCCCGGACGGCCCGACCGGCGGCTACTTCGACGCGTCGGGCCCGCTGCCCTGGTAGGCCGGGCCCGACGCCCCTGCCGCCTGGTCAGTAGCCGAGTCGGTCGATCAGCCAGGCGCCCAGTTCCTCGGTGACGGCGGTGTGCGTGGTGGTCGTGGACGAGCAGATGAAGTCGTCCAGGTCGCTCTCGTCCGGCGGGAGGTCGTCCACCTTCACATAGAGGTCCTCCTGTCGGCCGATGTCCCGTACGGACACCGCGCTGATCGTCGGCACGAAGCAGATGTCCGGGTGCCGCAGGTCCACCGTGCCGCCGCCCTTCTCCATCGCGTTGGCGAGGATGCGGTACGTGTTGAGCGTGCCGCCGGGGGCGCCGTCGAGTTCCGGGAAACCGTTGGTGGTGATCGTCTTCTCGGCCTTCGGGAAGCGCCGGTTCAGATAGGCGGCGGTCACGTCGGCGCCCTGGGCCTGGGTGTAGAAGGTGGTGCCCGGGTAGATCCGCTCCACGCGCAGCGCGGTCTCCCCGGGCCGCACCTCGGGCAGGCCCACGCCGTCCCCGCGGCCGCTGGCCACGCCGAGCAGCCGGGGGATGCGGGGCCAGCCGCCCAGCCGCGCCAGCTCGTCCAGCAGATCCTTGCGCTCCTGGGCCACGCCGATCTTGCCGGTGTCCTTGTCGTAGTGCTGCCACAGCATCTGGCGGGCGGCCGGGCTGTTCATCTGCCGGGCGAAGTCGTTGTCCGGGACCGGGATGAAGTACGAGAACGCCTGGACGCCGACGGGGATGGTGGCGCCCCGATGCGGGGTGTCGAACGAGAAGTAGATGCCCGTCTGGTGGTCGATCCGCTGCGTCTCCAGCCTGGCGAGCGCGTACCGGGTGACGAGGCCGCCCATGCTGAACCCGCCGACGACCAGCCGTTCGCCGCCCAGCTTCTCGGCGTTGGCGCGCAGGATTGCCGCGGTGGCCGCCTGGGCGTTGGTCTGGATGGCGGCGGTCCGCTCGTTGTAGCCGAGCAGGATGACGTCCTTGCCGCGACGGCGCAGCTCGCTGACGAGGGAGTAGTCGCTCTCCAGGAACTGGTAGAGCTTGTCGAGTTCGCTCCGCCCCAGGCTGAAGCCGTCGGAGATGATCACGGGCCGGGTGAGGGCATGGTTCCCCTGGCTGTGGAAGACCCAGGCGAAGCCTTCCGGCAGGCTCCATTCGTTGTCCGGTTCCGGTACGTCGACGGGGTGGTGCACCCGCTGGTCGAGCGGGTCGCTGATGGTCAGTCCGGCGAGTTCCGGTTCGGCCGAGTCCTGAGGCGACATGGTGGTGCTCCTAGGTGTCGTCGCGGAGGGCAAGACACCGTCATGGTGGAGCCGCGTTCAGGTCGCACCGGGCGGGTGGCCTGCGGGTTCATCAGATGGGATGGAACGTGCCGGGGGACTGTTTGATCCGCCCGGCACGTGCGTTCAGCCCTTGACGGCCCCGACGAACGCCGCCCAGCAGCCCACGGAGAAGACCAGCGCCGGCCCACCGCTGTTCTTGCTGTCGCGGACGGGGACGGTGGAGTGGCCGGAGGCGATCTCCACGCAGCTGTCGTGGTTGCCGCCGCTGTAGCTGGACTTGAACCACCCGGTGAGGGTGGAGGCGTCGGAGACGGTGTGTTCATTGCTCAGCATGTGCGTGTTCCTCCGCGGCCGCTCTGACGAGGGCATGTGATTCCTGTTGCGACAACGCGTCGCTCAGAGCCAGAGCGTAGGCGGTCTGGCTGGCCTTCACTAGCGCTGGATCATCCATCAAGTTGCCAGTGAGAATGCCTTCGGCATAGGCGACCGGGGCGGAGTCCGCGAAGCTCATGAGCGTGAGGTCGCTTTGCATGAGGGCATGCGCTCCGCCGCAATGCGGAAGCACGTGGAGCCGCAGCCGTCCAGCCTCAGCCATGTCGGCGATCTTGTGCAGCTGACAGGCCATGATTTTGGGGCCGCCGACGCGGTGTCGCAGCGCCGATTCGTCGAGCAGTGTCCAGACGACCGGCTGCTCGGAGCCTTCGAAGATGCGACGGCGTTTCGTTCGGTTGACGAGGAACTCTTCAAGTTCCTCGGCCGTGTAGTTCGGCCAGTAAGCGCGGAACACAGCACTTGCGTAGTCCTCGGTCTGAAGCACACCAGGGACCAGCGTGAGTCCGAACAGCTGGATCAGTCTCGCCTCTTGCTCAAGCTCGGCCGCGACGGCGAAGTAGTCGCTGTATTTCGATTCCAGATCCTCCAGCCACCGCTCGAAGAATCCGTCCGTTCCGAGCGCCTGGTCGATCCGCCGCGCGTCGTCCGGCTTGGGCAGCCGCCTGCCCGACTCGTAGTGGCTGATCAACGTGGGCGAGCACACGATGAGTTCACTCAGCTGATCCTGGGTGCGCCCGGCCGCGATTCGCCGCAGCCTCAGCTCTTCCCCGTATTTCTCGCGCGGTGTCCTCGGCCTGCGGGCAATGTCCATCCGGCCAACTCCCTTGCTGACGTGGGCTGTGTCAACCCCCCACCTCTAGAAAGCCTAGCCATCTCCGCGCCACGCTGTGACCAGTTCAACACACACCGCAGTCACCGCCCCTACCCCGACCTCGTGGAGAGCTCCGTATGAACGAACGTCTGCTTCCCTGGACCGGCTCCGACGACAAGCCCTGCTATCTCATCGGGGACGGCGACGGGTACGTCTCCCGGATCGCCGACCAGGTCGAGGGCGTACAGCTCGGCATGGCGGGCTCGCTGCTGGACCACACCGCCGAACTCCTCTCGGGCGAGGGGCTGACCAAGGAGGAACTGCACTACCTGGTCCGGCGCCTGATCGAGTCCCTGAGGGAGATCAAGCGCATCGCGGAGAGCAGGGGCGCGCGGCTCACCGGGACGGCCGGGCAGCCGATCGTGGAGACTTGACCGGATGATCACGGTATCGACCCGCCGCCGCACCACCGCACTCACGATCCCGCTGGTGCTCGGTGCCGCCCTGACCGGCTGTGCCGACAAGCACCTGGACTATCAGACGGACTACTCGAACCACCGCCCCCTGCGCATCACCGGCCACCCGAGCACGGGCAGCCTGGAGGCGGTCCAGAGGGTCGTCTGGCGGCTCGCCGACGGAGACGTCGACGGTCTCGCCGCCCTCGACACCGAGGGCGGCGACGCGCGACCCGCGGCCCGCGCCTGGATCAAGGCGTACGGCAAGGCGGCGGCCCGCGACGAGGTGACCGCCGACTTCCACGAAGAGGGCTCCGTGCGTCAGGTTGTCGCCCTGCACTTCACGGGCCCCGACCGCACCCAGCAACTCATGGTGCGGATCGGCGAGCACGACACCTGGGGAATCGTGCTCGTGAATCCCGAACCGACGGATGTCAAGAAGTCCGGCCCCGCTCCGACTACAAGGTGAGGGGCCCTCGCAGGGGTCCGTGGACCACGAGGAGTACCCCATGCGGTTCCTGATCTGCCTGCACATCAACCCCGCCGTGCTGGACGCGCTGACCGACGACGAGAAGACGACGGTCCTGGACGGCGACGACCGCATGGCCCGCCACCACCGGCTGCTGTCCGTCCGGGCGCACCTGCTGGAGCGGGCCGGTGACACCGAGGGGGCGTACGACCACTACCGGCGCGCCGCGAAGGCCACCGCCGGCCCCGCCTCCTAGGACCCTCCTAGAAGAACACCCCGCACCGCAGCAGCACATTGGCGTACGGGCTCGCCTCACCGGTGCGCACGATCAGCCGCGCCGAAGCCGAGAGCTTCTTCAGCCGCTCGTGCGGGACGAAGTCCAGATTGGCGAACTGCCGCTCCACCAGGTCGAGATGGCCGCCGCGCAGCTCCTCCGCCACCGTGGCGCCCTCCAGTACCAGCTCGTCCACCAGGCCCGCGAAGACCTCCGCGAAGGACGGCACACCCGCCCGGAAGGCCAGGTCCACCACGCGCGGGCCGTCCGGGATCGGCATGCCCGCGTCGCAGACCAGCACCTCGTCCCCGTGCCCCAACTCGGCCAGCGCGCCCGCCAGATGGCGGTTCAGGATGCCCGACTTCTTCACAGCTGCTCGACCTCCCCGGCCGTCGGATACGACTCCTGCGCCCCCGCCTTCGTCACGGCCGCCGCGCCGACCCGGGCCGCGTAGCCCGCCGCCTCGGCGAGGGACGCGCCCGCGCCCAGCTTCCAGGCGAGGGCGGCCGTGAAGGCGTCGCCCGCGCCCGTGGTGTCCACCGCGTCGACCTTCACCGACGCCACCCGGGCCGCGCCCGAGCCGTCGGCCACCAGCGCGCCCTCGGCGCCGAGCGTCACCACCACCGAGCGGGGGCCCAGTGCCAGCAGCCCGCGCGCCCAGTCCTCCGGCTCCGCCCCGGCGTCCTCGCCGAGGATCACCCGCGCCTCGTGCTCGTTGACGATCAGCGGGTCGCAGGCCGCCAGCACCTCGGCGGGCAGCGGGCGCGGCGGGGAGGGGTTGAGCACGAAACGGGTGCCGGACGGCAGCTGCCGTACGGCCTCCGCCACCGTCTCCAGCGGAATCTCCAGCTGGGCCGAGACCACGCGCGCCGCCCGCAGCAGCGCGGCGGACTCCCGGACGTCCGCCGGGGTGAGACGGGCGTTGGCACCGGGCGACACCACGATGCTGTTGTCCCCGGACGGGTCGACGGTGATCAGCGCGACGCCGGTCGGCGCCCCGCCCGCCAGCACGCCCGACGGGTCGACGCCGGCCGAGCGCAGGGAGTCGAGCAGCAGCCGGCCGTGGCCGTCCTCGCCGACGCGCGCCAGCAGGGCCGTACGGGCGCCCAGCCGGGCCGCCGCGACCGCCTGGTTGGCGCCCTTGCCGCCCGGATGCGTGGACAGGTCCCCGCCCAGCACCGTCTCACCGGCGGCCGGCCGTCGCTCGACCCCGATCACCAGGTCGGCGTTGGCCGAACCCACGACCAACAGGTCGTAGTCGTACATCAGTTGACTCCCATGAACCCTTTGAACCTGAACCCTCTGAACGGGAACCCTCGACAGGAACCCTGTGACTTGGCGAACCCGGGAAACGAGCCGGGGCGGACAGCCGCCACCATGGTGCCCCCATGGTGGACGACCGCCCGCCCGAGCCTGCCCCGCCCGCTTCGTCAGCCGCTGAATCCGGCCACGTTGCTCTTCGTGACCACCTTCACCGGCACCTTCACCGTCTGCTCCACCTTCTTGCCCTGGGACGCCTTGAGCGCGTTGTCCACGGCGATCCGGCCGAGCTGGGTCGGCTGCTGCGCGACGGAGGCGTACAGCGTGCCCGCCTTGACCGCGGTCAGGCCGTCGGGGGTGCCGTCGAAGCCGACCACCGGCACCGACGTGCCGGCCTTGGAACCCAGCGCCTTGATCGCGCCGAGCGCCATCTCGTCGTTGGCGGCGATGACGCCCTGCACGTCCGGGTGGGCCTGGAGCAGGTTCGACATCACGTCGAGGCCCTTGGTGCGGTCGAAGTCGGCGGGCTGCTGGGCGACCACCTTGATGCCCGGGTACGCCTTGAGCCCGTTGGCGAAGCCCTGCGCGCGCTCACGCGCCGCCGAGGTGCCCGCCTGACCCTGGAGGATCACGATCCTGCCCTTGCCGCCCAGCTTCCCGGCGATCGTCTTCGCCGCCTGCTCGCCGCCGGCGATGTTGTCCGAGGCCACCAGGGCATCCACATCAGCCTTGTTGACCCCGCGGTCCACCGCGATCACCGGGATCTTCGCCTTGTCGGCGGCCTTGACCGAGTTGCTCGCCGCGTCCGAGTCCACGGGGTTGACGATGATCGCGTCAAGGCTCGAACTGGTGAAGTTCTGGAGCTGGTTGGCCTGCTGGGAGGCGTCGTTCTGCGCGTCGGTGACCGTCAGGTCCACGCCCAGCCTCTTCGCCTCGGCCTGCGCGCCGGAGCGGATCTGCACGAAGAACGGGTTGTTCAGGGTGGACAGCGACAGCCCCATCTTCGGCTTGTCCGAGGCCGCGGAGCCGTTGTGCAGGAAGGAGGTCGCGCCGACGACCGCCACCGTCACCACGGCCGCGAGCCCGTACGTCGCCGCCTGCTTGCCCTTGTTGCCGCCGCCCCCGCTGGTCACCGGGGTGGCACCCGCCTTGCGGCGCACCGTGTCGAGCAGCACCGCCAGCGCGATGACGACACCGATCACGACCTGCTGCCAGAACGCGGAGACGTTCAGCAGGTTCAGGCCGTTGCGCAGCACCGCGAGGATCAGCGCGCCGACCAGGGTGCCGGACGCCTTGCCGGTGCCGCCCGCGAGCGAGGCACCGCCGATGACGACCGCCGCGATCGCGTCCAGCTCGTAGCCGTCGGCGGCCTGCGGCTGCGCCGAGGACAGCCGGGAGGCCAGCACGACGCCCGCCACCGCCGCGAACACACCGGACAGGGCGTAGATCGCGAGCTTCTGCTTCTTGACCCGCAGGCCCGACAGGCGCGCGGCCTCCTCGTTGCCGCCGATCGCGTACATCGAACGGCCGATGTAGGTGCGGCCGAGCACGAACGCGGCCAGCAGACCCATCACGATCATCACCAGGACCGGCACCGGCAGCCAGTCGCCGAGCGTGTCACCGAGGTGCGAGACCGAGTCCGGGAACGGGATCGGCACACCACCGGAGATCACCAGCGACAGACCGCGCCCCACCGACAGCATCGCGAGCGTCGCGATGAACGGCGGCAGCTTGCCGTAGGCGATGAGGAAGCCGTTCACCAGACCGGCCGCGACACCCGTGGCGACCGCCAGGACGACGGCCAGCGCGACCGGCACCCCGTGCTGGGTGGCGCTCCACGCCAGCACCGTCGCCGACAGCGCGGCCACCGAGCCGACCGACAGGTCGATGCCCGCCGCCACGATCACGAAGGTGACACCGAAGGCCAGGATCGCCGTCACGGCCGCCTGGACACCGATGTTGAGCAGGTTGTCCGTCGTCAGGAAGTCACCGGACAGCACCGACAGGGCGATGACCAGGACGATCAGCGCGGTCAGCGCGCCGTTGTCGAGCAGCAGCCGGCGCAGGCCGCCCGGGGCGCCACTCGCTCCCGTCGTGCTCTTGAGCGTGTCAGTGGCCACGGGTGGCCTCCTTCGCGGTGTCGGTGTTCTGATGCGTGGGGGTGGATACGGCGAGCGCCATCACGGCGTCCTGGGTGGCCTCGTCGGCCGCGAGTTCACCGGCGATCCGGCCCTGGGCCATCACCAGCACCCGGTCGCTCATGCCGAGCACCTCGGGCAGATCGCTGGAGATCATCAGCACGGCGGCGCCGGCGGCCGTCAGCTCGTTGATCAGCTGGTAGATCTCGACCTTGGCGCCGACGTCGATACCGCGCGTCGGCTCGTCGAGGATCAGCACCTTGGTGTCGGCCAGCAGCCACTTGCCGATGACGACCTTCTGCTGATTGCCACCGGACAGCGTGCGCACATGCTGGCCGAGCCCGGCCATCCGCACGCCCAGCTGACCGGCGATCCGCTCCGCCGCCACGTGCTGCGCCTTGCGGTCGACCAGCCCGGCGCGGGTCGCGGCCCGCAGGGTCACCAGGCCCAGGTTCTCCTCGACCGAGGCGTCCAGCACCAGGCCCTGCCCCTTGCGGTCCTCGGGCACGAGCCCGATCCCGGCCGCCATCGCGGCGTTCACGTCGGAGCGCCGCAGCGCGGTGCCGCCGACCTTCACGGTCCCGTCGTCGTACGGGTCCGCGCCGAACACGGCCCGGACGACCTCGGTCCGCCCGGCACCCACGAGCCCGGCGACGCCGACGACCTCACCGGCGTGCACCTCGAAGCTCACATCGTGGAAGACACCGTCCCGGGTCAGCCCCTCGACACTGAGCAACGCGGCGCCCTGGTCGGGGCGCCGACGCGGATACTGCTGCTCGATGGAGCGCCCGACCATGAGCCGTACCAGCTCGTCCTCGGGGGTGGCGGCGGGCACCTGGCCCACGCTCTTGCCGTCCCGGATGACGGTGACGCGGTCCCCGAGCGCGGCGATCTCGTCGAGGTGGTGCGTGATGAAGACGATCCCCACCCCCTCCGCCCGCAGCTGCCGCACGATGGCGAAGAGCCGGTCGACCTCCTCCGAGGTCAGCACGGCGGTCGGCTCGTCCATGATGAGCACCCGCGCGTCCAGGCTGAGCGCCTTGGCGATCTCCACCATCTGGAGCCGGGCGATGCCCAGTTCACGCACCCGGGCCCGGGGCGAGACCCGCACGCCGACCCGCTCCAGGAGCTTCGCGGCCTCGGCCTCCATCCGCTTGCGGTCGATCATCCCGAGGCGGCGCGGCTGCCGGCCGAGGAAGATGTTCTCGGCGACGGTCAGGTCCGGAACCAGGTTGAACTCCTGGTAGATGGTGGCGATCCCGAGCCGCTCGGAGTCCTGCGCACCATGGATGCGGGTCTCCTGACCGCCGACGAGAATCCGCCCGGCGTCGGGCGTATAGGCACCGGAGAGCATCTTGATGAGCGTGCTCTTGCCGGCGCCGTTCTCACCGAGCAGCACATGCACCTCGCCCCGGCGCAGGTCGAAGTCGACACCGTCGAGCGCGACCACGCCGGGAAAGGTCTTGCGTATGCCCTCGATGCGCAGCAACTCGTCCGGGTTGCTCACGTCGTGCTCCTTTGCACTGGGGGGAGGGACGGGGTGGGGATGATGCGGTCCTTCTCCGGGGTCTCACCGCAGGAGCGGCGCACGACCAGCCGGGCGGCGAGGGTGACGGACGCGGCCGGGCGCCCCTCGATCCGGTCGACCAGGGCGCGCACGGCGGCCCGGCCCAGCTCGCCGGTGGGCTGGGCGATCGCGGTGACCGGGGGATCGGTGTGCACGAACCACGGGATGTCGTCGAACGCGGCGAGCGCGATGTCGTCCGGCACCCGCAGCCCGCGCGCCCGGACGGCGTCCAGGGCGCCGAGCGCCATCAGGTTGTCCGCGGCGAAGACGGCGTCCGGCGGCTCGGGAAGATCGAGGAACCCCTCGGTGACCCGGCGCCCGCTGGCGGCCTGGAAGTCGCCCTGGCCGATGTGGACATCGGGCAGGGGGAGCCCGTACGCGGCCAGCGCGGCGCGGAACGCCTCGACGCGCTCGCTGCCGGTGGTGGTGGCCGCTGGCCCCGCGATGATCGCGACCCGCCGGTGCCCGAGGGCGTACAGGTGCGCGACGAGGTCCTGTACGGCGGCCCGTCCGTCGGCGCGTACGACGGGGACGTCGACGCCGGGAATCCAGCGGTCCACGAACACCATGGGGGTACCGGCGCGGGCGGCGTCCAGCATCAGCGGGGAGCCGCCGTCGGTGGGGGAGACGAGGAGCCCGTCGATCCGCCGGTCGAGCAGGTTCCGTACGTGGTGGTCCTGGAGGTCGGGCCGCTCGTCGGCGTTGCCGATGATGACGCTGTACCCGAGCGAACGGGCCTCCTCCTCCACGGAGCGGGCCAGCTCGGTGAAGTAGGGGTTCAGCACATCGCTGATGACGAGGCCGAGGGTGTGGGTCTGGTCGGTGCGCAGCGAACGCGCCACGGCGTTCGGGCGGTACCCCAGCGACTCCACGGCGGCCAGCACCCGGGTCCGGGCAGCCGCGCTGACGGACGGATGCGCGTTCAGCACCCGCGAAACCGTCGCGACGGACACGCCCGCCGCGGCGGCGACGTCCTTGATGCTCGCCACCTCCGGCCCACCTCCTTGTGAACTCGGGACGCTTGGAACCGATGACGCTTGGAATCGATTACATCGAGACGAGAAACGATTGGAATCGATTACATGGGTGGTGACAAGGGGGTCGGGATGGCCGAAACTCAATCGTGACCTGGCGGGAAAGTGGGCGTGAACGGCCGATGCCCTCCGCCCGCCCCGAGGTTCCGGGGGCGGGCGGAGGGCATCGGTCCTCGGGTCAGGGCAGGAGGACGACCTTGCCCCGGACGCGGCGGGCCTCGATGTCGGCATGGGCGCGGGCGGCCTCCGCCAGCGGGTAGGTGCCGCCCACCGGGAGGACGAGCCGGCCCGCGGCCGCCGCCGCGACCAGTTCCGGCAGGGCCCCGGGAGCCGGTCGGCGGGGCCGCCGGCGCTGAAGCGCACGCCGTGCCGCGCGGCGGACATGTCGGCGATGGTGAGCACCCGTCCGGCGTCCCCGGTCAGCGCGACCGAGTCGGCGAGTACGCCCGCGCCGGAGCAGTCGAGGACCCGGTCCACACCCCCGGGCGCGGCGGCCCGCACCCGCTCCGCCCAGCCCTCCCCGTACGGCACGGCGGTGGCGCCGAGTGCGGTGAGCCCGTCGATGTCGTGCTCACCGGCGGTGGCGATGACGGTGATGCCCCGGACCGTGGCGAGCTGGACGGCGAGGATGCCGACGCTGCCGCCCGCGCCGTGGACCAGCAGGGTCTCGCCCGCCCGGGGGTCCAGCTGATGCAGCGCGCGGTAGGCGGTCTCGCCCACCGTCACCAGCGCCGCGGCGGTCTCGAAGGAGAGCTCTGCCGGCTTGGGAACGGGCCGCTCCAGCAGCGCGTACTCGCTGTAGCCGCCGTTCGGGGTGGCGCCGAGGACCTCGTCGCCGACCCGCGCGGTGGCGCCCTCGCCCGCCTTGTCGACGACGCCGGCCACGTCGAGGCCCGGCCGCACCGGGAACTCGGCGGGGAACGCCTTGGCCATCGCGCCGGAGCGGATCTTCAGGTCGATCGGGTTGACCGCGGCCGCCCGGACCTTGATCCGCACCTGGCCCGGACCCGGCTCGGGCGCGTCGGTCTCGGAGAGGGTCAGTACGTCGGGGTCGCCGAAGCGCGTGTAGGTGATGGTGCGGGACATCGGGGGCTCCAGGGGGAGGGGGAGGGAGGGGAGTGGCGTCGGTGGGAAGAGGGGTGGGGGGTACGAGGGTCCGTGTCACCAGAGTGACGGCGGGGCGGGGGCGGGGGCGTGCGGGACACCGGGTGATCCGGGTGGGCCGAGGTGATCCGGGGCCGGGGGTCCGGACGGCGCCCTGCCGGAAGGTATGCGGCCAGAAGGCACCCGGCGCCGGAAGCGATACGGCGGCCGGCCGGAAGGGATGCGGCCGGACCCGGCGCGCCGCCCCGCCCGGTCTGCGTGGTCAGCCGGCGAGGGTCGGGTAATCGGTGTAGCCGTGCTCGTCGCCGCCGTAGAAGGTGGCGCGGTCGGGCTCGTTGAACGGGCCGCCGGCGGCCAGCCGGGCGGGCAGGTCGGGGTTGGCGAGGAACAGGCCGCCGAAGCTGAGGACATCGGCGGTGCCGTCCTCGATCAGCGCCAGCTCGCCGGGACCGGTCGGGGTGCCCCCGGTCTGGGGGTTGAGGACGAGGACGCCGCCGAACAGCTTCCGCAGCTCCAGGGTCAGGTCACGGTCCGGGCCCTCCAGGACGTGCAGGTAGGCGAGGCCGAGCGGTTCGAGCGCGGTGACGAGGGCGCGGTAGGTGTCGCGGTGGCCGTCCTCGGCGATGTCGTTGAACGGGACGGCGGGGGAGATCCGCAGGCCCACCCGGTGCGCGCCGATGGCGTCGGTGACCGCGCGGGCGAGCTCGACGGTGAAGCGGATCCTGCCCGCCACCGAGCCGCCCCAGTCGTCGGTGCGCAGGTTGGCGTTGGTGGAGAGGAACTGGTGCGGCAAGTAGCCGTTGGCGCCGTGCAGTTCGACCCCGTCGAAACCGGCCTCGACGGCGTTGCGGGCCGCCCGGGCGAAGTCGTCGATGGTCCCTTCGATCTCGGCCTCGGTCAGCTCGGCCGGGACGACGAAGTCCTTCATCCCCTCGTGGGTGAACACCTGTCCGGCCGCGGCGACGGGCGAGGGGCCGACGGGGACGAGCCCGTCGGGCAGCAGCGCGGGGTGCCCGATCCGGCCGGTGTGCATGAGCTGCGCGAAGATCACGCCGCCCGCGCGGTGCACGGCGTCGGTGACCTGCCGCCAGGCCGCGACCTGCGCCGCGGAGTGCAGGCCGGGGGTGTCCGGGTATCCCTGGCCGACCACCGAGGGCTGCACGCCCTCGGTGACGATCAGGCCGGCACCGGCGCGCTGCGCGTAGTACGTCGCCATCGCCTCGGTCGCGCTCGCGCCGGGTCCGTAGGCGCGGCTGCGGGTCATCGGCGCCATGACGATGCGGTTGGCGAGGCGCTTGCCGCCCAGGTCGATCGGGTCGAAAGCAGTGGTCATGGTCAAGCCCTTCAGGAGGTGGTTCGGCGATTTACCTGTTCGAACAGTAAAACTGCCCGCAGATATTTCGCAACCAGGCGTGACGGCGGCCACGGGGGCGGAGGGTCGGGGCTCGGCCGCGTTATCCTGTCCGAGCAGGATCTGGTGGCCGGCCGAGAGGAGCTAGGGACGATGAAGGCATCCGCAGCGAGGGGCGCGGGCGAGGAAGGCACCACGTCCCCGGCGGACGTGGCGGTGGCGGTGCCCTCGGCCGCGACGGGCGGCCCGGTCAGCCACGCGATCTTCCGTGTGGCCCGTACGCACCGCATGATCGCCGGGCAGCTGCTGCGCCGCGTGGGGCTCCACCCCGGCCAGGAGCTGGTCATGATGCAGCTGTGGGAACTCGGCCCGCAGCGGCAGGCCGACCTCGTACGCCTGCTCGACTCGGACGCGGCGACCATGGCCCGCACGGTCCGCCGCCTGGAACAGGCCGGCTTCGTGCGCCGCTACCCCTGCGCGGACGACAAACGGGCCTACCTGATCGAGGCCACCACCGCGAGCCAGGCGCTGCGCGAGCAGGTCGAATCCCTCTGGCGCCGACTGGAGGACGCCACCCTGGGCACCCTCTCCCCGGCCGAACAGGCCGACGTCCTGCACGTCCTGGAGGGCCTGGAATCCCGCCTCACCGAGGCCGCCGCCCGACTAGGAGCGTGAGCCCGGACGCCGGTTCACTCGTCGGTGAACAGCTCGTCGGCGTTCGCCGCGCGCACGGCCCGCTCGGCCCATGCCTCCAGCCGACCGAGGTCGGTGCACGCCTGGATGCGCTCGCGGACCACGGCGGGAACGGGGACGCGGCGCCACTCGAGGAGGCGGAGGAGCATCGCCCGGCTGGTTTCGATGCGCCCCTCCTCACGGCCCTCCTCGCGCCCCTCCTCACGCACCTGTTCGGCCAGCGGGTGGCGCCAGAAGTACTGGACGGTCTCCATCAAGTCCCTCCACATCTGCTTCGCTTGGGCGTCGGTCAGGCAGGAGTCGACAAACTGCGCGAAGGCCGCGGCGGTGTCGGCGTCGGTGGTCCGCAGGGCGCATGCCAGGGATTCCAGTATGGCCGGAGACTGTGGCCCACGTCCGTGTGTCATGGCCGAGAGCACCGCGAGGGGCAGGTCCCGTTCGGCCCACCGCTCATCGGTGATCACCGGCACGTTGTCCGGCCCCAGCACCAGCGGACGCACCGTCATCGAGTGCCAGCCCCGGAAGCCGAACCGGATCGGCCGTGAGGCCCACCTGGCGGTCGTACTGCTCTGGGTGATCACGATCAGCACCGGCTCGCAGCGGTACTTCTCGTAGAGGTAGGACAAGTAGTACGGCCAACTGCCCCGTTTCCGGTCGTCCACCTTTCCCTGCGACTCCACCACCAGCAGGTACGTGCCCTCGTCCGTCTCCGCCCGCATCAGCGTGTCCACCCGCCGCTCGATCGGTTCGAGCTCGGTGAGGTCCACGTTCATGGCCGCGATCTCCCGCGGCTCGGGAAACGGCACGTGCAGCACTCGCTGCAACGCCTGTGTCAACAACGTCGGATCCTTCTGGAAGATCCGGTGCAACGCCTCGTGCGGCGAGCCGACCATCGGCACTCCCTCCTGTCGTACGACGTGACCAACGAGCCGAGCCGCAAGAGGTTGCATATGCCTCAGGAATATGACCGGCGGACCATCGCCCCCATCCCACCGCCCCCACCCCCGTCACCGCCCCCTGTCACCCCCACCGCTACCGTCGTCCCATGGCGCAAGAGGCGGGGACGCACACCGGTGAGCGGCGGATGGCCGTGCTCGAAGGGGTGCTGGAGAGGATCACGTACGCCAATGAGGAGAACGGGTACACCGTGGCCCGGGTGGACACCGGGAGGGGCGGCGGGGAACTGCTCACCGTCGTCGGGGCGTTGCTCGGGGCCCAGGTCGGGGAGTCCCTGCGGATGGAGGGGCGGTGGGGGAGCCATCCCCAGCACGGCCGGCAGTTCCAGGTCGAGAACTACTCGACCGTCCTCCCGGCCACCGTCCAGGGCATGCGGCGCTACCTCGGCTCCGGGCTCGTCAAAGGGATCGGGCCCGTCTTCGCCGACCGGATCACCCGGCACTTCGGCGTCGACACCCTCCGCGTCATCGAGGAGGAGCCCGGGCGGCTGATCGAGGTGCCGGGACTCGGGCCCAAGCGGACCAAGAAGATCGCCGCGGCCTGGGAGGAGCAGAAGGCGATCAAGGAGGTCATGCTCTTCCTCCAGACCGTCGAGGTCTCCACCTCCATCGCCGTGCGGATCTACAAGAAGTACGGCGACCGGTCGATCGACGTCGTCAAGAAGAACCCGTACCGGCTCGCCGCCGATGTCTGGGGCATCGGGTTCCTCACCGCCGACAAGATCGCCCAGTCCGTCGGCATCCCCCACGACAGCCCCGAGCGCGTCAAGGCCGGCCTCCAGTACGCCCTCTCCCAGTCC
Source organism: Streptomyces sp. SUK 48 (assembly GCF_009650765.1). Taxonomy (NCBI): domain Bacteria; kingdom Bacillati; phylum Actinomycetota; class Actinomycetes; order Kitasatosporales; family Streptomycetaceae; genus Streptomyces; species Streptomyces sp. SUK 48. Next base: position 5,309,437 of record NZ_CP045740.1, read on the forward strand.
GCCGACCAGGGCAACTGCTACCTGCCCGAGGAACGCCTCATCGCCGACGCGGTCAAACTCCTCCAGGTCGACACCGGCCTCGTCATCGAGTGCCTCGGCGAACTCGCGCGGGAGGGGGACGACGGTGAAGAGCCGGGCGTCGTACGGGAGAAGGTGCCCGGGCCCGACGGCGGCGAACCCGTCACCGCCGTCTACCTCGTCCCCTTCCACCGCGCCGAACTCTCCCTCTCCGCCCAGCTCCTGCGCCTGCTGCGCACCGACGAGGACCGCATGCCCGGCTTCCAGGACGTCGACTGGGGCAAGGCCCTCGGCTGGCTCCACCGGCGCACCGGCACCGACCTCGCGCCCGAGCAGGAGGCCGCCGTCCGGCTCGCGCTCACGCGGAAGGTCGCCGTGCTCACCGGCGGCCCCGGCTGCGGCAAGTCCTTCACCGTCCGCTCGGTCGTGGAGCTGGCCCGCGCCCGGCGGGCCAAGGTGGTGCTCGCCGCCCCGACCGGCCGCGCCGCCAAACGGCTGGCCGAGCTGACCGGGGCCGACGCCTCCACCGTGCACCGGCTGCTGGAGCTGAAGCCCGGCGGAGACGCCGCCTACGACCGGGAACGGCCCCTCGACGCCGACCTCGTCGTCGTGGACGAGGCGTCCATGCTGGACCTCCTCCTCGCCAACAAGCTGGTGAAGGCCGTACCGCCCGGAGCGCATCTGCTCTTCGTCGGGGACGTCGACCAGCTGCCCAGCGTCGGCGCCGGAGAGGTCCTGCGCGACCTCCTCGCGCCCGGCGGCCCGATCCCCGCCGTCCGCCTGACCCGTGTCTTCCGCCAGGCCCAGCAGTCCGGCGTCGTCACCAACGCGCACCGGATCAACGCCGGTCGGCACCCCCTCACCGACGGGCTCAAGGACTTCTTCCTCTTCGTGGAGGACGACACGGAGGAGGCCGGGCGGCTCACCGTGGACGTGGCGGCGCGGCGCCTCCCCGCCCGGTTCGGGCTCGATCCGCGGCGCGATGTGCAGGTGCTCGCGCCGATGCACCGGGGCCCGGCCGGCGCGGGGGCGCTCAACGGTCTGCTCCAGCAGGCCATCACGCCCGCCCGGCCCGACGTACCGGAGAAGCGGTTCGGCGGCCGGGTCTTCCGGGTCGGCGACAAGGTGACCCAGATTCGCAACAATTACGAGAAGGGGAAGAACGGGGTCTTCAACGGCACCGTGGGCGTCGTCACCGCGCTCGATCCCGTCGAACAGCGGCTCACGGTGCTGACGGACGAGGACGAGGAGGTTCCGTATGAATACGACGAACTGGACGAACTCGCGCACGCGTACGCGGTGACCATCCACCGTTCACAGGGAAGTGAATATCCCGCCGTGGTGATTCCCGTCACCACGGGAGCATGGATGATGCTGCAACGGAACCTGCTCTACACGGCCGTCACCCGGGCCAAGAGGCTGGTCGTGCTGGTCGGGTCGCGCCGGGCGATCGGCCAGGCCGTACGCACGGTGTCGGCCGGACGGCGGTGTACGGCCCTGGACTTCAGGCTCGCCGGGAAAAATGATCGATCAAATGAGTCGTGAAGGTCACAGAGCACTTCCAGATGCCCCTCCGAGGGGGCAGGATGAGCAGGTTGGCGGCACTGAGTGCCGTCAATAGGCCCAATGGTCGACCCCGAGTGCACTCTCCTGAGCCAAATGGGGGATGGTAGAGACAGTCAGGGCACCTCGAAGATGAGGCACTACGTCGGTGAGGGAAGACGTGAGCGACAACTCTGTAGTACTGCGGTACGGCGACGGCGAGTACACCTACCCGGTGGTCGACAGCACCGTCGGCGACAAGGGCTTCGACATCGGGAAGCTGCGCGCCCAGACCGGGCTGGTGACCCTCGACAGCGGGTACGGCAACACGGCCGCCTATAAATCCGCGGTCACCTACCTCGACGGCGAGGCGGGCATCCTCCGCTACCGCGGCTACCCCATCGAGCAGCTGGCCGAGCGCTCCACCTTCCTGGAGGTGGCCTACCTGCTGATCAACGGTGAGCTGCCCACCGTCGACGAGCTGACGACGTTCAAGGGCGAGATCACGCGGCACACGCTGCTGCACGAGGACGTCAAGAACTTCTACAAGGGCTTCCCGCGCGACGCCCACCCGATGGCCATGCTGTCCTCGGTCGTCTCGGCGCTGTCCACCTTCTACCAGGACAGCCACAACCCGTTCGACGAGAAGCAGCGCAACCTCTCCACGATCCGGCTGCTCGCCAAGCTCCCGACGATCGCGGCGTACGCGTACAAGAAGTCGATCGGCCACCCGTTCGTCTACCCGCGCAACGACCTCGGCTACGTCGAGAACTTCCTGCGCATGACCTTCTCGGTCCCCGCCGACGAGTACGAGCTGGACCCGGTCGTCGTCTCCGCGCTGGACAAGCTGCTGATCCTGCACGCCGACCACGAGCAGAACTGTTCGACCTCCACGGTCCGCCTCGTCGGCTCCTCGCAGGCCAACATGTTCGCGTCGATCTCGGCCGGCATCAACGCGCTGTGGGGCCCGCTGCACGGCGGCGCCAACCAGTCCGTCCTGGAGATGCTGGAAGGCATCCGCGACTCGGGCTCCGACGTCGACACCTTCATCCGCAAGGTGAAGAACAAGGAGGACGGCGTCCGCCTGATGGGCTTCGGCCACCGGGTCTACAAGAACTTCGACCCGCGCGCCAAGATCATCAAGGCCGCCGCGCACGACGTCCTCTCGGCCCTCGGCAAGTCCGACGAGCTGCTGGACATCGCGCTCAAGCTGGAGGAGCACGCGCTCTCCGACGACTACTTCGTCTCGCGCAGCCTCTACCCGAACGTGGACTTCTACACCGGTCTCATCTACCGGGCCATGGGCTTCCCGGCCGAGATGTTCACCGTGCTGTTCTCCCTCGGCCGCCTCCCGGGCTGGATCGCCCAGTGGACCGAGATGATCAAGGAGCCCGGGTCCCGCATCGGCCGCCCGCGCCAGATCTACACGGGCGTGGTCGAGCGCGACTTCGTGCCGGTCGAGGCCCGCTGAGCCTGACGGCACCGCCTGGGACACAGGCAAAGAAGAAGGCGCCCTGAGACGCCGGTCCCCCCACGGGCCGACGACCAGGGCGCCTTCCCATGTCCCGGTGCGGATTCCCCCCACGGGATCCGGGCCGGGCGCTCAAGGAGGACAGCGCCTGAATCGCTGTCTGATTGCGGTCTGCCGGGACAAGTACGCCGGGAGGGCCGCTCAAAGCTTCCCGGTCGTACATGCCCCGGCAACGCATCTCCGGAGACGTCCCCCAAGACATCTCCAGACGTCGGAACAGCGCCCCCCAAGACGCCGATCCGACATCGCCAACTTAGACCTTCGAACCCCTTCGATGGTTACGTTCACAGCACTGTGATCTGCGTCTCTTGCATATGTCCCTTTGATGCGCAAGAGCCCCGATCTGTTGATCGGGGCCTGCGCGTAAGGAAGATGCGCGAGCCTTGTGAAGAGCTTATGTGAGGCGCGCGTCGGTCTCTAGAGGGACTCCGGTTTCGACTTCGAGCGGAATCTCACCGGAACCGGCGCAACCGCAGGCTGTTGGTCACCACGAAGACCGAGGAGAAGGCCATCGCGGCGCCCGCGATCATCGGGTTCAGCAGCCCCGCGGCGGCCAGCGGCAGCGCCGCCACGTTGTAGCCGAACGCCCAGACGAGGTTGCCCTTGATCGTGGCCAGCGTCCGCCGGGACAGCCGGATCGCGTCGGCGGCCGTCCGCAGGTCACCGCGGACCAGCGTCAGATCGCCCGCCTCGATCGCCGCGTCCGTGCCGGTGCCCATCGCGAGGCCCAGGTCGGCGGTGGCGAGGGCGGCCGCGTCGTTGACCCCGTCGCCGACCATGGCCACCGCCCGGCCCTCGGCCTGGAGGCGCCGTACGACGTCCACCTTGTCCTCGGGCAGCACCTCGGCGTACACGTGGGCCGCGTCGATACCGACGGCCCGGGCGACCGACTCGGCGACCGTCCGGTTGTCCCCGGTGAGCAGCACCGGCGTCAGTCCGAGGGCGCGCAGTGCGCGGATCGCCTCGGCGCTGGTCTCCTTGACCGCGTCGGCGACCGCGAGGACCCCGCGGGCCCGGCCGTCCCAGCCCGCCAGGACGGCCGTACGGCCCTCCCGCTCGGCCTCGGCGGCCGCGCGGGCCAGGTCCTCGGGAACGTCGTCGTACAGGCGCCCCACGGCCACCTCACGACCGTCCACGCGCCCGCGCACGCCCCGCCCGGGAACGTTCTCGAAGTGCTCCACCGCGGGGAGGGTGCCGGCGCGCTCCTCGGCGCCGGCCGCGATGGCGCGGGCCACCGGGTGCTCGGAGGCGTGCTCCAGGGCGCCCGCGAGGCGCAGCAGCTCCTTCTCGTCCTCGCCGTCGGCGGCGTACACCGTCTGGAGGGTCATCCGGCCCGTGGTGACGGTGCCGGTCTTGTCCAGGACGACGGTGTCGACGCGGCGCGTGGACTCCAGGACCTCGGGACCCTTGATCAGGATGCCGAGCTGGGCGCCGCGCCCGGTGCCGACCATCAGCGCGGTCGGCGTGGCGAGGCCCAGGGCGCAGGGGCAGGCGATGATCAGTACGGCGACGGCGGCGGTGAACGCGGAGACCGCGTCCCCGGTGACGCCGAGCCACACTCCGAAGGTGGCCAGCGCGATCAGGATGACCACGGGCACGAACACCGCGGAGACCCGGTCGGCGAGCCGCTGCACCTCGGCCTTGCCGTTCTGCGCGTCCTCCACCAGCCTGGCCATGCGCGCGAGCTGGGTGTCGGCGCCGACCCGGGTGGCCGTCACGACGAGCCGCCCGCCCGCGTTGACCGTGGCGCCGGTGACCTGGTCGCCGGGGCCGACGTCCACCGGCACCGACTCGCCGGTCAGCATGGCGGCGTCGACCGCGGAGACGCCCTCGATCACGGTGCCGTCGGTGGCGATCTTCTCGCCGGGCCGGACGACGAACCGGTCGCCGACCGCCAGCGCCGAGACCGGGACCCGTACCTCACGGCCGCCCGCCCGCCTCCCGGTCCCGCCCTCGGCCGGGAGCGCTTCGCGCTCGCCCTCCTCGTACCGCAGCACCGTCACGTCCTTGGCGCCCAGCTCCAGCAGGGCCTTCAGGGCGGCGCCGGCGCGGCGCTTGGAGCGGGCCTCCAGATAGCGGCCGAGCAGGATCAGCGCGACGACACCGGAGGCGACCTCCAGGTAGATGGTGGCGGCGCCGTCCATCCGGGAGACGGTGAACCGGAACTCGTCGTGCATGCCGGTCATCCCGGCGCGGCCGAGGAACAGCGCCCACAGCGACCAGCCGAACGCGGCCAGCGTGCCGACCGAGACCAGGGTGTCCATGGTGGCCGCGCCGTGCCGGGCGTTGGTCCACGCGGCGCGGTGGAAGGGCGCGCCGCCCCAGACGACGACGGGCGCGGCGAGGGTGAGGGAGAGCCACTGCCAGTTGTCGAACTGGAGGGGCGGGATCATCGCGAGCAGCACGACCGGCAGCGCGAGCAGCGCGGAGACGAGCAGCCGGTGGCGCAGCGCGCCGAGTTCGGTGTCCGGCCCGGCGGCATCCGGGGCCGCGGCCTCGGGTTCGGGCCGCGGCGGGGCGGGTTCCTCGGCGGTGTACCCGGTCTTGACGACGGTGGCGATCAGGTCGGCGACCTCGACGCCCGCGCCGTAGCTGACCTTCGCCTTCTCGGTGGCGAAGTTGACGGTGGCGCTGACGCCGTCCAGCCGGTTGAGCTTCTTCTCCACGCGCGCGGCGCAGGAGGCGCAGGTCATCCCGCCGATGAGCAGCTCGACCTCGGACGGCGCCCCGGAGGGTGCCGTACCGGGGGAGGCCGCGGCGGAGGCTATGGCGGTGTCCGCTTGCTCTTGCTCTGCGGTGGTGCTGGTCATGTCCGGACTCCAGACATCGGACCGGTCCGCACGGAGCCAGTATCAGCTGGTCGGCACGGCCGGTCGGGACTGTGGAAGGGCGGTGCTCAGGCCAGGCCGGCCAGCTCGAAGCCGGCCTCGTCCACGGCGGCGCGGACGGTCTCCTCGTCCAGCGGGGCCGCGGAGACGACGGTGACCTCGCCGCTCGACGCGACGGCCTTCACCGAGAGGACGCCGGGGAGCTGGGAGATCTCGCCGGAGACGGCTCCCTCGCAGTGCCCGCAGCTCATGCCGGTCACCTGGTAGACGGTGGTGACGGAGGCCGGGGTGTCGGTCTGGGCGCTCATGTCGTTCTCCTCGTCGTGGCACGTGGGGCCGGTGGTGTTCGCCGGTGCTGTTCCCGATGGTTTCCCCACCCTCGCCAGAGTATACCCCTAGGGGGTATTTCTCCAAGGAGGATACGGAGGATTGCGGCGGGCGAGTGACAGCGCCCAGCAGAGTCCGGCCAGCGCGGCCAGGGCCGGTCCGAGGGCGGAGACCAGGGTCAGCAGATGCTGCTGGGCGGCGCTCGGCTGCGGCGGGTACCCCGGCGCGAACAGCCCGCTCTCCACGCCCCGGCCGGTGAGCCGCACGACGAGCCAGGGCGCGAGTCCGCGCGCCGTGTCCGCCAGCGCGTGCAGCAGGGCGGCGCCCATGCAGGCGGCGGCCACCGGCGGGGCGTACCGGAAGCGGCCGTCCGGGCGGCGCAGCGCCAGCAGCACACCGCCCGCGACCGCGGTCCAGGCGCCCTGTCCGAGGGGTGCGAGCAGCCCGCGCACCAGCTCCGTCTCCAGTTGCCCCCAGGGGTCCGGGGCCCACAGGGCCGCGTCCAGGGCGTGCCCGGTGCTCTCCAGGGCCGCGAAGCCGACGCCCACGGCGGCGCCCAGCACCAGCCCGGCCCTGGTGCCGCGGACGGCCGGCTGCCGGCGCAGCGCGAACACCAGCGCCCCCAGCTTGGCCGCCTCCTCGGCCAGGGCGACGGTCAGATACCGGTCCAGGGTGGGGTGGGGCACGGAGGCGGCCGCGAGCGAGGCGCCGAGCACGCCGAGCGCGCCGCCCGCCAGGAAGCAGCCGAGCACCGCGCTGACGCCGAGGTCGCGGGCGCCCCGTTCGTACGCCCACAGCACGAAGGCCACCGGCGCCAGGAACGCGCCCAGCAGGACGGGCACCACGAGCGCCGCCGAGCTTCGCGTGGCCAGGGCCAGTCCCGTGGCCGGCAGCCACACCGCGAGGCCGCCGGTCAGGCAGCGCCGCCACAGGCCCGCGCCGATGCGGGGGTACGGGGGCGGGGGCTGCTGCGGATGGGGGATGCGGGCCTTGGGCGTGCCGGGCGGCGGGGGGTGGCTCACGTGGGTCGTCCCGTCGGGCTGGGGCGGGTCACCGGGCGGTGCGCGAAGGGGGGCGATGGTGGTGCGGGGGAGTGCCGAGGGGTGCGGAGGGGTGCGATGGGGTGCTGGGTGATTCCTCCGCACCTTAGGCAGATGTGCCGGTCCGTCGCCGTTCGCCTGCGCCGTACGCGTGATGGCCGAAGGCGGCGGCGTGAAAGGGTGGGCCGGGTGAGAGCGGTGGTGTTCGAGGAGTTCGGGCGGCCCGCCGAGGTGCGGGAGGTGCCCGATCCGGTGCCCGCGGAGCACGGGGTCGTGGTGCGGGTCGAGGCGACCGGGCTGTGCCGCAGCGACTGGCACGGCTGGATGGGGCACGACCCGGACATCGCGCTGCCGCACGTGCCCGGACACGAACTGGCGGGCGTCATCGAGGCGGTGGGCTCCCGGGTGACCGGCTGGCGGCCCGGCGACCGGGTCACCGTGCCCTTCGTCTGCGCCTGCGGCACCTGCCCGGCCTGCGCGGCGGGCGACCAGCAGGTGTGCGAGCGGCAGACCCAGCCCGGCTTCAGCCACTGGGGCTCCTTCGCCGAGTACGTCGCCCTCGACCACGCCGACGTCAACCTCGTGGCGATCCCGGACGGCATGGCGTACGGCACCGCCGCGGGCCTCGGCTGCCGCTTCGCCACCGCCTTCCGCGCCGTGGTGCGGCAGGGGCGGGCCGCAGCCGGGCAGTGGGTCGCGGTGCACGGCTGCGGCGGGGTCGGCCTGTCCGCGGTGATGATCGCGGCGGCGGCCGGGGCGCGGGTGGTCGCCGTCGACATCGCGCCCGGGGCGCTGGAGATGGCGCGGAGGTTCGGCGCGGCGCACTGCCTGGACGCGAGCACGGTGCCCGATACGGCCGCCGCGGTGCGGGAGGTGACCGGCGGCGGTGCCCATCTCTCGCTGGACGCCCTCGGCTCGCCCGCCACCTGTGCCGCCTCGGTCGGCTCCCTGCGCCGCCGCGGCCGGCATGTCCAGGTCGGCCTGCTGCCCTCGGCCGACGGCACGACCCCGGTGCCGATGGCCCGCGCGATCGCCCTGGAACTGGAACTCCTGGGCAGCCACGGCATGGCCGCCCACGCCTACCCCGGCATGCTGGAACTGGTCCGCTCCGGCACGCTGCGCCCGGACCTCCTGGTGACCTCCGTCGTCCCGCTCGACGCGGCCCCGGCGGCCCTCGCCCGGACGGGGCGGGCGCCGGGTGCCGGGGTGACGGTCGTCGAGCCGTGGTCGTGACCCTCCTCCGTCAGCGGGACGTGGGGCGCGGCGCTCACTCGGGGCGGCGGCCGCGGTTGCTCGGCCGGGAGGCCACCCAGGCGCGGACCGTGTCGGCGTACCAGTAGGGCTTGCCGCCCTCCACATGGTCCGGCGGGGGCAGCAGCCCGTGTTTGCGGTACGACCGCACGGTGTCCGGCTGCACCTTGATGTGCGCCGCGATCTCCTTGTAGGACCAGAGCCGGCGGTCGGTCATGAGCCGCACCTCCCCGCGCGCACCGCGGCGGCGGCCGGGGACGGCCGTCGGGGGAACCGGGCGCTGCGCTGGCGATCATCAAGCCTGCGCCCGGACAACGACACACCGTCACCAACGGTCAGCCCCTGTCGACCGGGTGTGACGCAGCGACCGCGTATGCGCGACATGTGTGACAGAAGAGGGGTATTTGTGACACGGCTGACGCAAAGTGGAGCGCGGGCCCGCGCATGACCGGCCCCCGGCCCGGGAACGCGCCCGATATCCCCATCGTCCGAATGTCCGGACAAAGCATTGACAGTGTTCCGCGGGCAGGACTAGAAAGCCGGGGGAGCCGGGACGAACGGGAGAGCCGGGACGAAGGGGAGCCGATGGGGTACGACCTGATCACCATGGGCCGGATCGGGGTGGACCTGTATCCGCTCCAGGCCGGGGTGCCGCTCGCGCGGGTGACGTCCTTCGGCAAGTTCCTCGGCGGCTCGGCGGCCAACGTCGCGGTGGCGGCGGCGCGGATGGGGCGGACCACCGCCGTGATCACCCGGACCGGCGACGATCCCTTCGGCGCCTATCTGCACGACGCGTTGCGCGACTTCGGCGTCGACGACCGCTGGGTCACCCCGGTGCCCGGGCTCCCCACCCCCGTCACCTTCTGCGAGATCTTCCCGCCGGACGACTTCCCGCTGTACTTCTACCGGCAGCCCAAGGCCCCCGACCTGGAGATCGAGGCGGGCGAGCTGAACCTCGACGCCATCGCCGCCGCCCGCGTCTTCTGGGTGACCGGCACCGGCCTCAGCGAGGAGCCCAGCCGTACGGCCACCCTCGCGGCCCTCGCCCACCGGAACCGGGCCGGCCTCACCGTCTTCGACCTCGACTGGCGGCCGATGTTCTGGCGCGACCCCGAGGCGGCCCGCCCCTTCTACGCCGAGGCCCTGCGCCACACCACCGTCGCCGTCGGCAACCTGGACGAGGTGGAGATCGCCACCGGCACCCGCGAACCGCACGCCGCCGCACGGGCGTTGCTGGACGCGGGGGTCCGGCTCGCCGTGGTGAAACAGGGCCCCAAGGGGGTCCTCGCCGTCGGCGCGGACGGAGCGGCGGTGGAGGTGCCCCCGCTCCCCGTCACCGTCCTCAACGGCCTCGGCGCCGGAGACGCGTTCGGCGGCTCCCTGTGCCACGGACTGCTGGCCGGCTGGGACCTGGAGGCCACCCTGCGGGGCGCCAACGCGGCCGGCGCCATCGTCGCCTCCCGCCTGGAGTGCTCCTCCGCGATGCCCACCCCGGCCGAGGTGGCCGCCGTACTCGCCGCGGGAGCCGTGCGGTGAGCATGGGCGAGGCGCCGGACCGGGCGGGCGGCGCGGGCCGCGCCGGTGGCTCAGGGTCCGCCGGGTCCGGCGTGCGTGTCCCCGTCCCCCGACTCCCCGTCGACATCGCCGAGTTGGTCCGTATCCGGGTCCATGACCCCGGGGCGATCGCCGAGGCCGCCGCCCGGCGCAGGCGCCGCCCGCTGTTGGACGGCTCCGGCCGGCTGCTGATCGTCGCCGCCGACCACCCCGCCCGCGGCGCCCTCCGCGTCGGCGACCGCGAACTCGCCATGGCCGACCGGGCCGATCTGCTCGGCCGCCTCTGCCTCGCGCTGTCGCGGCCCGGCGTCGACGGCGTCCTCGCCACCGCCGACATCCTGGACGACCTGCTGCTGCTCGGGGCCCTGGAGGACAAGGTGGTGATGGGCTCGATGAACCGCGGCGGGCTGCGCGGCGCGCGCTTCGAACTCGACGACCGGTTCACCGGATACCGTCCCGAGGACATCGCCCGCCTCGGCTTCGACGCGGGCAAGCTGCTGTTGCGCCTCGACTACACCGACCCCGGCTCCCTGACCACCCTGGAGTCCGCCGCCCGCGCCGTCGACGCGATGGCCGAACGCCGGCTCCCGGTCTTCGTGGAGCCCTTCATCAGCCGCCGCACCCCCGAGGGCGTCCTGGTCAACGACCTCTCGGCCGAGGCCGTCACCCGCTCCCTCGCCATCGCCTCGGGCCTCGGCGGCAGTTCGGCCTACACCTGGCTGAAGGTGCCGGTGACCGAGGACCCGCGGGACATGCCCCGGGTCATGGCCGCCTCGACCCTCCCCGCCGTACTGCTCGGCGGTGACACAGGTGACGCACCCGCCGCCCGGCGCACGGCCCACGAGAAGTGGCGCGCCGCGCTCCACCTGCCCACCGTGCGCGGCCTGGTGGCCGGCCGTGCGCTGCTGTACCCGGCGGACGGCGATGTGGCCGCCGCCGTGGACACCGCCACCGCACTGCTGCGAGAGGCCGTATGACCAGCGACGACCTGTATCTGCCCCGGGGCACCGCCACGAGCGCCGAGTACGCCCTCGACATCCGCCCCGAGCGCGCCGGATGGACGTACAGCGCCCTGCGTATCGTCGAGTTGACCCCGGGTGGTAGCCATACGTTCATCACCGGGAACAGTGAGTGGATCGTGCTTCCGCTGGAAGGCGGATGTACCGTTCGAATCGAGGAAAGCGAGTTCCAACTCCTGGGTCGGGACAGCGTGTTCGCGGGGGCCTCGGACTTCGCGTACGCGCCCCGTGACGCCCGGGTCCAGATCGCCTCCGGCGCGGGAGGCCGCTTCGCCCTGGCAGGAGCGAAGTGCGAGCGACGACTCCCCGCCCGCTACGGCCCCGCGCCGGAGGTCCCCGTCGAGCGGCGCGGCAGCGGCACCTGCGCCCGCCAGGTGCGCAACTTCGCCGCCGCCGACGCCTTCGACTGCGACCGGCTGATCGCCGTCGAGGTCCTCACCCCCGGCGGCAACTGGTCCTCGTACCCGCCGCACAAGCACGACGAGCACCGGCCGGGCGAGGAGTGCGAGCTGGAGGAGATCTACTACTTCGAGATCGAGGGCCCAAACGGCCTCGGCTACCAGCGGGTGTTCCCCTCCCGCCCCGGCGGCGCCGACGTCCTCGCCGAGGTCCGCTCCGGCGACGCCGTCCTCGTCCCCGACGGCTGGCACGGCCCCTCCATCGCCCAGCCGGGACACGCCATGTACTACCTGAACGTCATGGCGGGACCCGGCGGGAACAGGGAGTGGCGGATCCGCTTCCACCCCGACCACACCGAGACCACCGGGGGCTACCGATGACGACCCGGCTCACCGTCGCCCAGGCGCTCGTCCGCTTCCTCACCGCCCAGCACACCGAACGCGACGGCGAGCGGCGCCGGCTGATCGGCGCCACCTGGGGCATCTTCGGCCACGGAAACGTCGCGGGCATCGGGCAGGCACTGGTCGAGTACGCGGGCGTGATGCCGTACCACCAGGGCCGCAACGAGCAGTCCATGGTGCACGCGGCCGTCGGCTACGCCCGCCAGTGCGGCCGCCTCGCCACCCACGCGGTGACGACCTCCATCGGCCCCGGCGCCACCAACCTCGTCACCGGTGCCGCCCTCGCCACCGTCAACCACCTGCCCGTCCTGCTGCTCCCCGGCGACGTCTTCGCCACCCGCCCCGCCGACCCGGTCCTCCAGCAGCTGGAGGTGCCGTACGCGGGCGACGTCTCGGTCAACGACACCCTGCGCCCGGTCTCCCGCTACTTCGACCGGATCACCCGCCCCGAACAGCTGATCCCGAGCGCGCTCGCGGCCATGCGGGTGCTCACCGACCCCGTGGACACCGGCGCCGTCACCCTCGCCCTGCCGCAGGACGTGCAGGCGGAGGCGTACGACTGGCCCGAGGAGTTCTTCGCCGAGCGGGTGTGGACCGTACGCCGCCCGGGGCCCGACCCCGCCGAACTGGCCCGCGCGGCGGCGGCCGTCCGGGCCGCCCGCCGGCCCCTGCTCGTCGCGGGCGGCGGGGTCCGCCACAGCCGCGCCGAGGCGGCCCTCGCCGCGTTCGCCGAGGCGACCGGCATCCCCGTCGCCTCCACCCAGGCGGGCAAGGGCGCGCTGCGGTACGACCATCCGCGGGACGTCGGCGGGATCGGCCACACCGGCACCGCGACCGCCGACGACCTGGCGCGCACCGCGGACCTGGTGATCGGCGTCGGCACCCGCTTCACCGACTTCACCACCGCCTCCGGCACCCTCTTCCAGCACCCGGACGTCCGCTTCCTGCACCTCAACATCGCGCCCCACGACGCCCACAAGCTGGCCGCGCTGCCCCTGGTCGCGGACGCCCGCACCGGCCTGGAGGCGCTGACCGGGGCGCTGGCGTCCTACACGACGGACGGCGCGTACGCGGACGCGTACACGGCGGCCAAGGAGCGCTGGGAGCGGCGCGTCGACGCCTGCTTCGCGAGCCCCGACCCCGAGGCGCGGCCGACCCAGCACCAGGTCCTCGGCGCGCTCGACGCCCTGGTGGACGAGTCGGACATCGTGATCAACGCGGCCGGTTCGCTCCCCGGTGATCTGCACCAGCTGTGGCGGGCGCGCTCGCGCGACCAGTACCACCTGGAGTACGGCTACTCCTGCATGGGCTACGAGATGCCGGCCGCGCTCGGCGTGAAGCTGGCGGCGCCCGAGCGGAACGTCTGGGCGCTGGTCGGGGACGGCACGTATCTGATGATGCCGACCGAGATCGTGACCGCCGTGCAGGAGGGCGTCGCGATCAAGGTGCTGCTGGTGCAGAACCACGGGTACGCGTCCATCGGAGGGCTCTCGGAGACGGTGGGCGGCGAGCGGTTCGGCACCGCGTACCGGTTCAGGACGGAGGAGGGCACCTACACGGGCGCCCCGCTGCCCGTCGATCTCGCGGCCAACGCGGCCAGCCTGGGGATGCGGGTCCTGCGGGCGGGGAACGTGCGGGAACTGCGCGCGGCGCTCGCCGAGGCGCGGGCCGCCGACACTCCCACATGTGTCTACGTCGAGACCAAAACGTCCGACACTGTGTCGGGCGCGCCCGGGGCGCAGTCCTGGTGGGATGTTCCCGTGGCCGCGAGCGCGACCCGAACACCCGCGGTCACGGCACGTGAGCAGTACGAACGGCACGTCTCGACCCGACGCCGCCATCTGTGAACAAGGAGTCTCTGGGCATGACGAAGATCGTCAACCACTGGATCGGCGGGAAGACCGTCGAAGGCGCGTCGGGCACGTACGGGCCGGTCACCGACCCGGCGACCGGCGCGGTCACCACCAAGGTCGCGTTCGCCTCCGTCGAGGAGGTGGACGCCGCGGTCGCCGCCGCCAAGGACGCCTTCGCGACCTGGGGCCAGTCCTCGCTCGCGCAGCGCACCACGATCCTCTTCAGGTTCCGGGCGCTGCTGGACGCGCACCGCGACGAGATCGCGGAGCTGATCACCGCCGAGCACGGCAAGGTGCACTCCGACGCGCTCGGCGAGGTCGCCCGCGGCCTGGAGATCGTGGACCTGGCCTGCGGCATCAACGTGCAGCTCAAGGGCGAGCTGTCCACGCAGGTCGCGAGCCGCGTGGACGTGGCCTCGATCCGCCAGCCGCTCGGCGTGGTCGCGGGCATCACGCCGTTCAACTTCCCGGCGATGGTCCCGATGTGGATGTTCCCGATGGCCATCGCGACCGGCAACACCTTCGTGCTCAAGCCGAGCGAGAAGGACCCGTCCGCCTCCCTGCGCATCGCCGAGCTGCTGGCCGAGGCCGGGCTCCCGGACGGCGTGTTCAACGTGGTGCACGGCGACAAGGTGGCCGTGGACCGGCTCCTGGAGCACCCGGACGTGAAGGCCGTCTCCTTCGTCGGCTCCACCCCGATCGCCCGCTACATCCACACCACCGCCTCCGCCAACGGCAAGCGCGTGCAGGCCCTGGGCGGTGCCAAGAACCACATGCTGGTGCTGCCGGACGCCGACCTGGACGCGGCGGCCGACGCGGCCGTCTCCGCGGCCTACGGCTCGGCCGGCGAGCGCTGCATGGCGATCTCGGCGGTCGTCGCGGTCGGCGCCATCGGCGACGAGCTGGTGGCGAAGATCCGCGAGCGCGCCGAGAAGATCAAGATCGGTCCGGGCGACGACCCGGCCTCCGAGATGGGCCCGCTGATCACCGCCGTCCACCGCGACAAGGTGGCCTCCTACGTCACCGGCGCGGCCGCCGAGGGCGCCGAGGTGGTCCTGGACGGCACCGGCTACACGGTCGAGGGGTACGAGAACGGCCACTGGATCGGCATCTCGCTGCTGGACAAGGTGCCGACGACCGCCAAGGCGTACCGGGACGAGATCTTCGGCCCGGTGCTGTGCGTGCTGCGCGTGGACACCTACGAGGAGGGCGTGGCCCTCATGAACGCCTCGCCGTTCGGCAACGGCACCGCGATCTTCACCCGGGACGGCGGCGCCGCCCGCCGCTTCCAGATGGAGATCGAGGCCGGCATGGTCGGCGTCAACGTGCCGATCCCGGTGCCGGTGGGCTATCACTCCTTCGGTGGCTGGAAGGACTCGCTCTTCGGCGACCACCACATCTACGGCAACGACGGCACGCACTTCTACACCCGCGGCAAGGTCGTCACCACCCGCTGGCCCGACCCGGCCGACGCCCCCGCCGGCGTGGACCTCGGGTTCCCGCGCAACCACTGAGCGTGAGGTAACCCCGCCGCTCTCCCTCCGTCAGGCCGTCCGGATACCGGACGGCCTGACATTTTTTTGAAACGTCGGCTGCGGTTCCCGTTCATGTGGAGGAAACGGGTGACGAAGGGGTTGCCGGGAGATGACCTTCGAAAGCAAGGTCAGAACACATACAGGCTTGATGGATGCACCTGTAGGCCCTTGTTGCCTGCGAATCTGATCCACAGCGGTGCGTGTCCTCGGTGCGGATTCCGAAGGTAAACACCCATTGACGTGGCGGTTTTCGTCGGGGTTCTCTATGGGCGCCGGGAGCGGACGAAGACGACCGTACGACGACGATCCGCCGGAGGCTGATAGCGCTCCCGACCCCTCACCCTCACGCACGACACGAGTCGATCGGATTCCGCCGCATGACCGACACGCTCCGCCCTGTCGAGACGAGCCTCCCCGAGGCCACGGACAGCCCTCAGAAGCTCAAGCGCTCCATCGGCGTGGTCGGCGGCACCCTCCTGACCCTCTCGTGCGTCACACCGGCCTCCACGCTCTTCGTGATCGTGCCGGACCTCTTCTCCAGCCTGGGCACCGCGACCGCGCTCTGCCTCGCCATCGGCGCGCTGCTCTGTATCCCGGTCGCCTTCTGCTACTCCGAGCTGGGCACCCTGATCCCCAGCGCGGGCGGCGAGTACGCCATGGTCTCCACCCTGGCGGGCCGGCTCTCCGGCTGGCTGGCCTTCGTGATGTCGCTCCTCGTCGTGATGATCGTCCCCCCGGTCATCGCGATGGGCACCGCCGACTACCTCGCCCCGCTCGTCCACCTCGACCCGTCCTGGACGGGCGCCGGCGTGATGATCGCGGCCACCCTCGCGGGCCTGCTCGACCTGCGCGCCAACGCCTGGATCACCGGCATCTTCCTGGTCCTCGAGGTCATCGCGGCCGGCGTCGTCGCCGTCCTGGGCTTCGCCCACTCCCACCGCGGCCTGGGCGCCCTCACCTCCTTCCAGATCGCCGGCGAGCACGCCCACGTCAACCCGGTGACGGGCATGATGGTCCTCTCGGGGCTCGCCATCGCGCTCTTCGCCACCCAGGGCTTCTCCACCGCCGTCTACCTCTCCGAGGAGCTGGAGAACCCGCGCCGCAACGTCGCCCGCACCGTCCTCGCGACGCTGGCCATCTCCAGCGTGGTCATCCTGGTCCCGGTCACCGCGATCACCCTGGGCGCCGGTGACCTCACCTCCCTGACCGGCGGCAACATCTCCAGCATGGTCATCGCCTGGAGCAACTCGGCCGTCGGCACCTTCGTCAGCCTCTGCGTCGCCCTCGCGATCATCAACGCGGGCATCGTGATGGTCATCCAGAACTCCCGCGTCCTGTTCGCCTCCGCCCGCGACAAGGCATGGCCCTCGCCGGTCAACAACGCCCTGTCCAAGCTCGGCCGCTTCGGCTCCCCCTGGGTCGCCACCCTGGTCGTGGGCGTCCCCGGCGCCTTCCTCTGCTTCGTCAACCTGGACACGCTCTACGGCGTGACCGGCGTCGCCGTCACCGCCCTCTACCTGCTGGTGGCCGTCGCCGCCCTGCTCGCCCGCCGCGGCCACCACGGCACCCGCAGGGCCTGGCGGATGCCGCTGTGGCCCGCCATGCCGGTCCTGCTGATCGCCGTCCTGCTCTACATCCTGGTCGAGCAGGAGGTCTCGTACCTGATCTGGACCGGCGGCATCACCCTCGTCGCGACCCTCTACTGGGCGCTCTACCTCCGCCCCCGCCAGGAGACCCGCTGGCTGGTGTCCGTCCCCGAGGACACCCAGGAGGTCTGAGCCCTCCCCGGCGCGCGCGGCCCCCGGAACCCCCTCACCTCCGGTACCGGGGGGCCGCGCCGCGCTACCACGGATGAAGTACGAGACCGCCGGCCCTACTCCCCGGGGAGGGGCCCCGGTTCCGCCCTGGGGGGTCCGGCGGATGTCAGTGGCGGCCCGTACCGTTGAGGCATGGATCTTCGTGTGGCCCGGCTGCGAGGGCTGCTCAGGGGACCGCGGCGGCTGGTGGCCGCCGCGGCCGCCGTCGTGGTGCTCGCGGGCGCCGGGACCTGGACGGCGGCCGCCTCCGGCGGACCCGAACCCGTGCACCGCGCCGACCGGACGATGGCCATGCCGGGCGGCGTGCGCCTGGACACCTCGTACTTCACCGCGGGCCCCGCGGGACGCCGGCCCGCCGTCCTGCTCGCGCACGGCTTCGGCGGCAGCAAGGACGACATGCGCGAACAGGCCGAGGACCTCGCCCGCGACGGATACGCGGTCCTGACCTGGTCCGCGCGCGGCTTCGGCCGATCCACCGGAAAGATCGGGCTGAACGACCCGAAGACCGAGGTCGCCGACGTCTCCCGGCTCATCGACTGGCTCGCGAAGCAGCCCCAGGTACGGCTCGACAAGCCCGGCGACCCCCGTGTGGGCGTGGCCGGCGGTTCGTACGGCGGCGCCGTCTCCCTGCTCGCCGCGGGCCACGACCCGCGGGTGGACGCCATCGCCCCGGCCCTGACCTACTGGAACCTCGCCGACGCCCTGTTCCCGGACGGCGTCTACAAGAAGCTGTGGGCCGGGGTCTTCTTCGGCGAGGGCGGCGGCTGCGCCCGCTTCGAGCCCGCCCTGTGCCGGATGTACGAACGGGTCGCCACCTCCGGCACCCCCGACCCGGCCGCCCGCGCCCTGCTCCAGGAGCGCTCGCCGTCCGCCGTCGGCTCCCGGATCAAGGTGCCCACCCTGCTGGTGCAGGGCCAGACCGACTCGCTCTTCCCGCTCGGCCAGGCCGACGCCGCCGCGCACGCCATCGAGGCCAACGGCGCCCCCGTCGACGTCGACTGGATCGCGGGCGGCCATGACGGCGGCGACCTGGAGACCGGCCGCGTCCAGCACCGGGTGCGCGCCTGGTTCGACCGGTACCTGAAGGGCGACCGGTCCGCCGACACCGGCCCCGCCTTCCGCGTCACCCGCACCGGCGGCGTCGACTCCACGGACGGCACCGCCCAGCTGCGCGGCGCGAGCGCGGACGCCTACCCGGGTCTGCGCGCCGACCGGCACACCATCGCCCTGTCCGGCCGCACCCAGCACTTCGCCAACCCGGCCGGCGCGAGCCCGCCCGCCGTCTCCGCGCTGCCCGGCCTCGGCGGTTCCGGCGGCCTCGGCCAGTTGTCCGCGCTCGGCCTCGGCACCGCCCTCGACTTCCCCGGCCAGTACGCCCGCTTCGACTCCGCGCCGCTCACCCGCACCCTGCAGATCACCGGCACCCCGACCGCCCGCGTCCAGGTGACCTCCACCAGCGGCGACGCCGTCCTGTTCGGCAAGGTCTACGACGTCGGCCCGGACGGCACGCACCAGGTGCTGCCCGCCCAGCTCGTCACCCCCCTGCGGGTGACCGGCGCAAAGGGCGGCAAGGACGTCACGGTCACCCTCCCGGCGATCGACCACGAGGTGCAGAAGGGCCACCGGCTCCGCCTGGTCCTCGCCGCCACCGACCTGGGCTACGCCTCACCGGCCGCCCCGGCCACGTACACCGTCGCCCTGAAGAGCGCGCTGAGCGTGCCGACCGCGCCCGCCGTGCGCACCGCCGCGGCCCCGCTGCCCTCCTGGGTGTGGTGGCTGCCGCCGGCCGGCGCGGCCATCGCGGCCGCCCTGCTGCTGACCGCCCGCCGCCGTACGGCCGCCCCGGCGCCCGATGCGGCACTGGCCGAGGTTCCGCTGGTCATCCAGGACCTGAGCAAGCGGTACGCCCGATCCGCCGACCGGTACGCGGTGCGCGAGCTGTCCTTCCGCGTCGAGCGCGGCCAGGTGCTCGGGCTGCTCGGGCCCAACGGCGCAGGCAAGACCACCACCCTGCGCATGCTGATGGGCCTGATCACCCCGGACGGCGGCGAGATCCGCGTCTTCGGGCACGCCGTCCGCCCGGGCGCCCCGGTGCTCTCCCGGGTCGGCGCCTTCGTGGAGGGCGCGGGCTTTTTGCCGCACCTGTCCGGGCGGGAGAACCTGGAGCTGTACTGGCGGGCCACCGGCCGCCCCGCCGAGGACGCCCGGCTGGACGAAGCCCTGGAGATCGCCGGGCTCGGCGACGCCCTCGCCCGCGCCGTGCGCACGTACTCCCAGGGCATGCGCCAGCGCCTGGCCATCGCCCAGGCCATGCTCGGCCTGCCCGATCTGCTCATCCTGGACGAGCCCACCAACGGCCTCGACCCGCCCCAGATACGCGAGATGCGCGAGGTGATGATCCGCTACGCGGCCGCCGGACGCACCGTGATCGTCTCCAGCCACCTCCTCTCCGAGGTCGAGCAGTCCTGCACCCACCTCGTGGTGATGGACCGCGGCCGGCTCGTCCAGGCCGGACCGGTGCGGGACATCATCGGCTCCGGCGACACCCTGCTCGTCGGCACCGCGGGCCCCGTGGAGGGGCCGGTGGTGGAGAAGGTGGCCGCCCTGCCCGGCGTCGCCTCCGCCGTGCGCACCGACGACGGGCTGCTGATCCGCCTGGCGACGGGCGGCACCGCCGAGCGGCTGGTCGTGGAGCTGGTGAAGCTGTCGGTACCCGTCGCCTCGGTCGGCCCGCACCGCCGCCTGGAAGACGCGTTCCTCACCCTGATCGGAGGTTCCGCATGAGCACGCTCACCGAGGTGGCCTCCGGTTACCGCACCCGCTCCACCCTGCCCCTGCGCGTGGAGCTGGTCCGCCAGCTCACGCGGCGCCGCACCCTGGTGATGGGCGCGCTGCTCGCCGTACTGCCGTTCGTGCTGGTGATCGCCTTCGCCGTCGGCCACCCCTCGGGGCGGGACGGCCAGGTCACCCTGATGGACACGGCCACCGCGTCCGGGGCCAACTTCGCCGCGGTGAACCTGTTCGTCTCGGCCGGCTTCCTGCTGGTCGTGCCGGTCGCCCTGTTCTGCGGGGACACCGTGGCCGCGGAGGCCAACTGGTCCTCGCTGCGGTATCTGCTGGCCGCGCCCGTGCCCAGGGCCCGGCTGCTGTGGTCCAAGCTGGTCGTGGCGCTCGGGCTGAGCCTCGCCGCGATGGTGCTGCTGCCGCTCGTCGCCCTCGCCGTCGGCACCGCCGCCTACGGCTGGGGGCCGCTCCGGATACCCACCGGCGGCGAGCTGGACCCCGGCACGGCCGTACAGCGGCTCGTGGTGGCGGTGGCGTACATCTTCGTGTCCCAACTGGTGACCGCGGGGCTCGCGTTCTGGCTGTCGACCAGGACGGACGCCCCGCTCGGCGCGGTCGGCGGCGCGGTCGGGCTGACCATCGTCGGCAATGTCCTGGACGCCGTCACCGCGCTGGGCCACTGGCGCGACTTCCTGCCCGCGCACTGGCAGTTCGCCTGGGCCGACGCCGTGCAGCCGCACGCCGAGTGGTCCGGGATGATCCAGGGCGCCGCGCTCTCGGTCACCTGCGCCCTCGTGCTGTTCGCGCTGGCCTTCCGGGGCTTCGCCCGCAAGGACATCGTCTCCTAGCCCGTTCTCCGGCCCTGCGGCGCCCGGGCCCGCCGAGGTGCCGGACACAGCGGAACGGCGGGCCACCGGGGAACCGGTGACCCGCCGTCGCGGGGCTTCGTCCGTCAGCTGCCGACGGCGCCGTTGCCCGACAGGGCGGAGATGTCGTCCAGGATGTGCGAGAGCGGCTCGTCGCCCTTGGCCTGCGTGGAGTTCTCCGTGCACTGCTGGGTCTGCGGCGAGGACAGGATCGGGATGTCCTGGACACCGACGTTGACCAGGGCGACCAGCGACTGGGCGTCGATCTTCGCCGGCAGGCCGATGCAGGGCTTGTTGAGCGAGCCTTCGACCAGCGAGAGCTGCGGGCTCATGTTGCCGGCGGTGGCCGAGTTGCCGAAGGACGACGTGGCGCCGTTGCCGCTGAGCGACGTGGTGCCGTGGTCGTTGCCGATGGCGAGGGCCTGGGGAGCCGCAGCACCGGCGAGACCGGCGACGGAGGCGGCAACGGCCGCGGTTGCCCACAGCTTCTTCATGTTCGTTCCCTTTCGAAAGGCGGACTCCGGGGAGGAGCTGCGTGACCGTCAACTGGCTCGGTGCGGCCGTGGTTGCGGCGTTTGCCCCGTTCGGAGCAGCGTGGTCGGATGAATGGATGAACGTCCCCCCATCGAACCGGCTCGAACCGGCTCGAACCGGCGCCGGGACGACGAAACGGCGGGCCACCGGGGGAACCGGTGGCCCGCCGTCGCGGGGCTTCGTCCGTCAGCTGCCCGCGGCACCGTTGCCCGACAGGGCGGAGATGTCGTCCAGGATGTGCGACAGGGCCTCGTCGCCCTTGGCCTGCGTGGAGTTCTCCGTGCACTGCTGGGTCTGCGGCGAGGACAGGATCGGGATGTCCTGCACGCCGACGTTGACCAGGCCCACCAGCGACTGGAGGTCCGCCTTCGCGGGCAGACCGATGCAGGGCTTGTTGAACGAGCCCTGGATGAGCGCCATCTGCGGGCTCATGTTGCCGTAGGTGGCCGAGTTGCCGTACGTCTGCGCGGCGCCGTTGCCGCTGTAGGACGTCGTACCGGTGTCATTGCCGATGGCCAGGGCCGGGGCCGCGGCGGCGGCGGAGGCACCGACGACGGCGGAGGCGACCGCGGCGGTGGCCAGAACCTTCTTGATCACTTGCTGTTCCCTTCTGAAGACACCCCGTCCACCGGAGCGATCTGGTTCAACGGTTCCGCACCCGCACGGGTTGCCCTCGTTCACTCCAATGGCCCACATAAAGCCGAGAGTCCGCGATCGGCCGGCGAATGTCCCGGATACCTCCGGACGATCCGATCGGGTGACGTCCCGCAACCAAACGGCGGCGACCCGGTTGATGCCAGGGCAGGAACATGCGTCTTGGCGAAAGCCGGGAAAGGAATGCGAAATGCTGAAGAAGGCAATGGCCGCGGCGGCGGTCGCCGCGTCTTTCATTGGTGTGTCTGCGGCGGCGGCCCCCCAGGCGCTTGCCATCGGCAACGACACGGGCACCACGTCGGCCAGTGGCAACGGCGCCCATGAGTCGTACGGGAACGCGGTGACCCGCGGCAACCTGAGCCCGCAGGCCACCCTGGTGGGCGGCTCGCTCAACGACCTGTGCGTCGGTCTGCCGGTGAAGGCGGACGTCCAGTCGGTGCTCGCCCTGGTCAACGTCGGTGTCCAGGACATCCCCGTGCTGTCGTCGCAGCAGATCCAGCAGTGCGCCGAGAACTCCACGCAGGCCAAGGACGACGAGCCGCTCTCGCACATCGCGGACGACATCTCCGTCCTGGCGGGCAACGGCGCCGTCGGCAGCTGAACAGGTCTCACCCCGAGTGCCGTCCGGGCGCCGCACCGATTTTCCGGTGCGGCGCCCGGACGTTTTTGTCGGTCTTCCCGAAGAAGCACCTATCCGTTAATCGTCCAAGGTGTCAATTCTATGGGGGCGTTCGAGTGAATTAGGGGGCTGGGGACGTTCCAGGGTTTCTCGGGCTGTCTATGCCTCGTTTTACAACCTGCCGGTCATGGTGCGAGCCGTTCAAGGCTGTGCTCGCTCGGTTTCGACCGCTCATAGGGGCATGACCGTCAGAGAAGGGAAATTCCATGAAGAAGAGCGCTGCAGTCGTCGCCGGTGCCCTCCTGGCGCTGGGCGGGGCCGCCCCCGCCTTCGCCGACGCCGGGGCCGGTGCCGTCGCCGCCAACTCCCCTGGCGTGCTGTCCGGCAACGTGATCCAGATCCCTGTGCACGTCCCGATCAACCTGTGCGGCGACTCCGTCGACGTCATCGGTCTGCTGAACCCCGCGTTCGGCAACACCTGCGCCAACGGCTGACGTTCGGTACCCACCGCACGCCAGCCGGCCGGCTGCGTTCAGGCCGGCCTCGGACCGTCGATCCATAGATCTTTTGGCCCGGGGCCGGCCTTCCCACATCTTCGAGCAGTTCGAGTAGGAAGACTACGAGATTGCGACAGACCCTCAGCAAGGGCATGGTCGTGGCCGCAGCTGCCGCGACCGGCGTGCTTTCGTTGTACGGCACGGCCGCGCTCGCCGACTCCAACGCGCAGTCAGTGGCCCAGGGTTCACCGGGTGTGCTGTCCGGCAACAGCATCCAGGTCCCGGTGCACGTGCCGGTCAATGTCTGCGGCAACTCCGTGGACGTGGCCGCGCTGCTGAACCCCGCGTTCGGCAACTCCTGTGCCAATGTCGGCCATTCGGCCACCCATCACCCCACCGGTTACGGCAACGACTCGTACGGCCACGACGAGCCGACCCCGGCCTCCTACGGCAAGCCGGACCCGACGCCGACCCCCACGTCGTACGGCCACGACGAGCCCACGCCGCCGTCGTACGGCAGCCCGGAGCCGACGCCGACTCCCACGTCCTACGGGAGCGACGAGCCGACCCCGACCTCCTACGGCAGCGACGAGCCGACGCCGACCCCGACCTCCTACGGGAGCGACGAGCCGACGCCGACCCCCACGTCGTACGGCAGCGACGAGCCGACGCCGACCCCGACCTCCTACGGCAGTGACGAGCCGACCCCGCCCGGTTCGTACGGCCACGACGAGCCGCCCACCCTGCCGCACACCGGCGGCAACGCCCAGGCCATGATCGCGACGTCGGCCGCCAGCGCCGCGCTGATCATGGCAGGTGCGGTGCTGTACCGCCGCGGCCGGGCGACCGCCCGTCGGTGACCCGCCGGGTGCCGGACCCCGAGCGTCCGGCACCCGCCGCCCAGGACCCCCGCGCACCCGCGTGCGGGGGTTTTCGGCATGGGCGGCCGGCCTCCTTCCGGGCGGCTCCCGTCGCACATCACTCCTTTGGCGGCACAACCCGGGGGAGCGGGACGCGTTGACACAACGCCGGGCATCCGCCCGGATGTTTGTGTCTATTCCAAGGAGCACCTCTCCATGTCGCGTATCGCGAAGGGTCTGGTCCTGACCTCCGCCGCCGTCGCGGCCGTCGCCGGCGCCGCCGGTGCCGCCGCCGCCTCCTCGGGCGCGGACGGCGTTGCCGCCAACTCGCCCGGTGTCATCTCCGGCAATGTCATTCAGGTCCCGGTCCACATCCCGGTCAACGTCTGCGGTGACAGCATCGACGTCATCGGTCTGCTGAACCCGGCGTTCGGCAACACCTGCGTCAACGGCTGACGTCCGGGGCGCACACCCCTTCGACCGGCCGTCCACCCCGCGCATCCGTCGCGGTGGTGGGCGGCCGGTTCTCATGTCCGCCCCTCCCCCGGACGGGGCAGCGGCGGGCCCGGACGGGGCACCTGGCGCAGCGAGCGGTTGCGGGGCGGGTGGGGCGAACTGACGGTGGGCTCAGGCCCCGGAAGCCCAGCCGAAAGGAACCCGCATGCGTGCTCTGCCCGTACGGCGCCTCGCGTCCACCGTCCTGAGCGCCGCCGTCATCGCCGCGATCACCGGCCCGGTCGCCGTCGCCGTCGACGCGGCGCGCGGCCATGGCGAGGCCCCCGCCTCCCAGGCCGCCCTGCCCGGTGCCGCGAAACTCCTCGCTCAGGTCAGAGCCCTCGACCACGCCGGCGCCCTGCCCAAGCCGGTCGTCCAACTGCTCGACCGCTCACTGACGAAGGGCCGGCTGTCCGCGGCGGAGGCCGAGCGACTCGGCGACGCGGCGAAGCAGGCCGTTGTACGGGCGATGGCGCAGGGGAGGCCCGGCGGGGCGCAGGCTCCGGGCGAGCCGACGGCCGCCGCCGCTCCGGCCCAGGCGGCCACCCCGGCCGCAGCGGCCAACCCCGCCACTCCCGCCGCTCCTTCGGCGCCCGCGGCCGTCCCCTCGGGGTCCGAGTCCCAGTCGGCGGCGCCCCAGCCGGCCGCCTCGCCCGCCGCGCCGCTCGACCCGGCCCCGCAGGGGATGGCCCGCAGCGTGCCCGTCGCCCGTGACCTCGTCGGCGATGTCCTCGCCGCGGTGGACGCCCTGGTGAACGCGGCCGTCTCCGACGTCGACCAGGTGGTCGCCACCGGCAACGCCCTGGTCGACAAGCTCCTCTCCGCCCTCGGCATCGGCGTGCCGACCCCGACCCCCACGCCGACGACGCTCCCCAGCGTGCCCGCCCTGCCGAGCACCCCGGCGCCCGCGGCCGGCTGACCCCGGTGCGGCCCCGGGGCCCGGCCCCGGGGCCCGCCCGGATCGTGTTCCCTTCCGGCCGAGGCATGTTCATATGTCTTCTCGGCCACGGGGTTTCCGCCCCGCCCCGGCGCTCGTTGGACACGTCGTTGCCGAAGAAAGGAACACGATGAAGTCCCTGAAGGCTGCCGCCGTCCTGGCCGGTTCCGTTGCCCTCGCCGGCGTCGCCGCGCCCGCGTTCGCCTACAACGCCTCCGACCTGACGCCCTCCAGCCTCAACGGCGCCGTCGACCAGCTCGCCAAGGGTGACTACACCCTGCGGGACCTGATGCCGCTCCAGCACCAGTCGAACGCCCTCGACACCGAGGACAAGGACTCCGTGCTGCACACGGTCAAGGGCGCCACCACCGCGCTGAACCAGCACAACCCGCTGCTCGGCGGCCTGCCTCTACAGGGCTGACACCCCCCGCGCACCCGGGGCCGGTACCGCATCCGCGGTACCGGCCCCGCCCCTTTCGCGGCCGCTTCCCTCGTTCGTGTGGAGCCCCCCGGTCCACTGGTCCGGACGGGTGAGAAGCCGCCGGGCCGCCCCCGGGCGCGTCGGTATGGTCGCGCGGTGACCTCAACCCCCACGGAACTGCGCCCCGCCGACCTCGGCACGCTGGTCGTGCTGCCCTGGAGCGGCGCGGCCCCCGACGGCACCGACATGCCCTACCTGCTGGCCTACTCCCTGGGGGACGCCGCGGGCGGCCCCCAGGTCACCGCGGCCGCGGTCGAGCAGCTGCTGGTGAGCAACGGACTGCCGGTCGGCGGCGACCTGGTCGACGGCACCTACCGGCCCAGCCTCCCCATCACCCTGCTGGTGGAGGCCGGGCAGGCCGTCGTACGGATGCCGCGGCTGATCGCGCAGGCCCCCGCACCGCCCGAGTGGCTCGCCGCCGTCCGGGCCCGCGGGTTCGCCTACCTGGTGTTCACCACCCGCGCCTGGCCCGAGGGCGCGCCCGGCAGGGTCGTACAGCCGGACGTGCTGGCCGCGTTCGCCGGCGCCCCGGAGACCCTGCACGCCGCCGCGCATGTCGTGCTCCCGGCCACCAGCCTGCGTGGCTGACGGCGTGGACGAGGGCAGAGGCCCCGGCATACGGCGACGCGGGCAAGGGGCCGTACGCGGTGTGACCGGCAGGTGGGTGTGACCGGCCGGTGGTGTGGCCGGTCGGTCGTGTGACCGGCCGGTCGGCGGGACCGGTGGGGCTGGTGGCGAGTGCGGCCGGCCCACCGCACGCCAGGACGACCAGCTGACGATCAGCCGACTATTACGGCAGCCGGGGGAATTGCCGCGCCGCCCCGTTCTCCGTCCCGGCGAAGCCCGTTACGCGATACGGACGCCGAACTCCCGCATCCGGAAAGGGCCGTACCCGCGATGAAACCGACCACCCGAGGAACCCTCGCCGCCGCGCTGACCGGTGTCGCGGCAGCCGTGAGCGCGACCGCCCCCGCCGCCGCGGCCGGCGCGATCCCCGTGCCCGTACCGCTCCAGGGTGTCTCCCACTCGCTCGGCACACGGATGCCCGAGGCCACCCTGGAGCTGCCGGTGCCGACCCCGGGCGCGCCCGACGGGCCGCGCTATGTCACCGGCCGGCTGCTGCCCCAGCCGATCCTGCCGCGGCTGCCGATCGGCGCGACGCTGCCCGGCGCCGATCTGCGGGCGCCGCTGCCGCATCCGCTCGGCGACCGGCTCGGCCTCGACGCCCCCGCCGCCGCCCTGCACACCGCCGGACCCGGTCTGAACCTGGGCGCCCCCCTGACCGCGCCCGACCCGCACCTGTTCGGCCTGCCCGCCCCCCGGCTCCCCGAGGCCGGCCTGCTCGCCCCGGCCCTGCGCACCGTGGCCGGCGGCGACCTGGGCGTGAGCCCGGCCAGGTAACCCGCAGGGCTCCCTCACCAGCGCCGTTCGGCCGTACGCCGGTGACCCGGCCCCTCCTTGTCCGTTAGCGGGTACGACATCTGTTCCCGGACGAGGAGAGTGCGATGGTCGACGGCGACGACGCAGCTGCGGCGGCCGCAACAGAGCAGGTCAGAGCGGATACGACGGCCGGGCTTGGGCGCAGGCGGGTGACGCGGGGGCTGCTGTCCTGCGTCGCCGCCCTCGCCCTCGCGCCGGTCGTCGCCGCCGCCCGGCCGGTGCCCCCGGTGGCCGGCGGTGACTCCTTCGACGAGACGTACCGGGGCCGGCGCATCCAGGGCGTCCGGCTGCCGAGCGCCGGACGCAGCACGTCCGACGACGCCTGGCGGATCACCGTCGACGGCCGTCCGCTGCATCTGATGCGGCGGGCCGACGGCACCTGGCTGAGCATGGTCGACCACTACACGTCGTACCGCACGCCCCTGGAGGCGGCGCGGGCCGCGGTGGACGAACTCGGCCCCGGCCAGCGGCTGAACGACATGGCCCCGGGCCCGCTGGACGGCACGCTGCCCGACGGCGTCAAGGACATGATGGACCGCATGGGCGTGACCATGGACATGAGCGGCATGGACATGGGCGGCACCGGCGTGGGCGGCGCGGACACGAGCGGTATGGACATGGGTGCGGGCACGGCGACGGGGGGCCGGTATGGCGTACGTGCGTAAGAACGCCGGCGCCCTCACCTCGGCCGAGCGGAAACGATTCGTGGACGCCCTGCTGGAGGTCAAGCGGCGCGGCCAGTACGACGAGTTCGTGCGCACCCACATCGCGTACTTCGCCGCCGACGGCGAGACCCAACTGCGGGCCGCCCACATGGCGCCGTCCTTCCTGCCCTGGCACCGCCGGTTCCTGCTGGACCTGGAGAACGCGCTGCGCCGTGTCGACTCCGCGGTGACCCTGCCGTACTGGGACTGGACCCGGGACCGCACGGCGACCTCGGTGCCCTGGACCAAGGACCTGCTCGGCGGCAACGGCCGCGGCTCCGACCGGCAGGTGACGACCGGTCCGTTCGCCTATTCGACGGGCAACTGGACCATCCGGGAGGGCGTCACCGACGGCCGCTACCTCACCCGCGACCTCGGCCGCGCCGCCGCACCCCTCCAGCTGCCCACGAAGGACGACGTGAACTGGGCGCTGAACGACCCGGTCTACGACGTACGGCCCTGGGACTCGACCGTCACCCAGGGCTTCCGGAACAAGCTGGAGGGCTGGGGCACCGGCAGCGGCAGCGCCTCCTGGCACAACCACAACCGGGTGCACCGCTGGGTCGGCGGGGCGATGCTCGGCGCCGCGTCGGTCAACGACCCGGTGTTCTGGCTCCATCACGCCTACCTCGACATGCAGTGGGAGCGCTGGCAGAAGGCGCACAGCAGCCACCGCTATCTGCCGGCCGATCCGCCCGGCACCGGCGACGCTCAGCACGGCCGGGTCGTCGCCCGGCACGAGAAGCTGCCGCCGTGGAGCGATACACCCGATCAGCTGGAGGACATGAGCGGGGTCTACCGGTACGCGTGACCTCGCGCCCGCGCGCACGGGGGAGTTCGAATCCGGTGACGCGCGCGAAGAGCCCCGGCGCTCGGAGGTGCCGGGGCTCTTCGCGGTGCGTGTACGGGGCCTCAGCCGCCGTAGCCGGCGCTGGGCTGCGCGAGGGCGCCGCCCTGGTTGACGCAGGTGTTGCCGAAGGCCGGGTTCAGCAGACCGATGACGTCGATGCTGTCACCGCACACGTTCACCGGGATGTTGACCGGAACCTGGATCACGTTGCCGGACAGCACACCGGGCGAGCCGACGGCCGCGCCCTGGGCGCCCGCGTCGGCCAGAGCCAGCCCGGCCCCACCGATCACCACGGCACCGGTGCCGAGGGCCACGGCGGCTGCCTTCGCGATGCGAGACATCACGTTCCTCCTGTCGCTCGGGATACGCGACGGCTGGTCCTGCCGTCGCACTTTCCGTTCAACGCGGCCGTCCGACAGGGGTCACGGTGATCGGCGGGGGATCACCCTTTCAACAGACAGGTATCCGTTCTCGGCGGATTCACGGCAATTGTCGTACCGGAGATTTCGCCAGATAGGACCGAATGTCCTCCACTGCCTGGGAGAAGTACGTCCGGTAGTTGGCCGCGGAGACATAGCCGAGGTGCGGGGTGGCGAGCAGGCGGGGCGCGGTGCGCATCGGGTGGCCGGCGGGCAGGGGTTCGATGTCGAAGACGTCGATGCCGGCACCCGCGATCCGGCCCTCGTGCAGCGCGGCGAGCAGCGCGTCCTGGTCCACGACCGAGGCGCGGGAGGTGTTGACCAGGTAGGCGGTCGGCTTCAGGAGGGCGAGTTCGGCGGCGCCGATCAGCCCCCGGGTGCGGTCGCCGCCCGGCACATGCACGGAGACGAAGTCGCCGCTCGCCAGCAACTCCTCCTTGGAAGCGGCCAGTTCCACGCCGGCGGCCGCCGCGCGCTCCTCGGTCAGCCGCGGGCTCCACGCGCCGACCCGCATCCCGAAGGCGAGCCCGACCCGCGCGACCGCGGTGCCGATCCGGCCTAGCCCGAGCACACCGAGACGGGCGCCGTGCAGATCGGCGCCGACCGTGGACTGCCAGGGCCCGCCGGTGCGCAGCGCGGTGTTCTCCTGGACGATCCCCCGGGCGAGCCCCAGCAGCAGCGCCCAGGTCAGCTCGACCGGGGGAGTCCCGGAGCTCTGCGTCCCGCACACGGTGACGCCGTGCTTCTCGGCCGCGGCGTAGTCGATCACGGTGTTGCGCATCCCGGTCGCCACGATCAGCCGCAGCCGGGGCAGCCGGGCGAGCAACGAGCCCGGGAAGGCGACGCGTTCGCGCAGGGTGACGACGATGTCGTACCCGGCGAGCGCCGCCGCGAGCGCGTCCTCGTCGGCCAGGTGCTCCCGCATCGATACGACCTCCACCGCGTCCCCGAGCACCGACCAGTCGGCCGACTCGATGGCCACACCCTGGAAATCGTCCAGCACCGCACAGCGAAGCCGCACGCCGTTCTCCCCTCACGAACCGAGCACTTCAGGCGCTTCGGACACGTCGAGCGCTTCGAGCGTCTCGACTGTCTTGAGCGTCTCGAAGTATGTCGGACGGCGGGGCGGGGGCGCCGAGTTCGACGGGCCAGGATCGCCCCCGATGACGCCCCTCGTCGGTCCGCCCGTCGCGGTTGCGCGTCTACGTTGTCGCACAGTCGGACACTCATCGCTCAACGGCCCATGGCAGCAGGCCCGTTGTCAGTGCTCAGTCCAGGGTCGCGGAGCCTGGTATTCGCCGTCCTACCGCGAGAGCAAGCCGGGCCAGCGGCTGCTGACGGGCCTGCCCTCGGTGATCAACTCGGTTCGGCGGGCGAGGACATCCAAGCGAAGGCGTCCCGGTGCGGCCTTCCTCGCGTGGCCGTGCCGGTGCCACGTGAGCCCCCTCGAAGGGGTCAGTCCAGGAGCGCGGTCGCCTCGACCTCGACGAGGACGTCCGGTTCGAAGAGGTACTCGACGCCGATGAGGGAGGCCGGGGGCATGGGAAGCCGGAGGCCGATCTCCTCGGCGACGGCCTCCACACCGGCCATGAAGTCGCCGATCTTCTCCGGGCTCCACCGGGTCACGTAGAACGTCAAGCGCAGCACGTCCACGAACGACGCGCCCGCGCCCGCCAGTCCGACGGCGGTGTTGCGCAGTGCCTGCGCGACCTGCCCGGCCAGATCGCCGGGTGCCACCGGAGTCCCGTCGGCCTGGCGCGCGACCTGGCCGCTGACGTGGATGTGCTTCGTCCCGGTGCCCACGGCGACATGGTGGTAGGGGACCGGCTGCGGCATGCCTTCCGGCGTGAAGTGCTGAACGGTCATGGGTTTCTCTCCTCCTCGGCAGGTATCCGTAAGCTACCTAGTAGAAGAAGGACACTTCAACGAGACCAGGTTTCACCATGGATACCGACGACGAACTCCGCATCGACACCCCGCACCGCGAACTGCTCGACCAGATCCTCGACAAGTGGTCGCTCAGCGTCCTCAACGAGCTCTGCGAACGCCCGTGCCGCTTCAACGAACTGCGCCGGGCCATCCCTCAGGTCACGCAGAAGTCGCTGACCGCGACACTGCGCCGGCTTGAGCGGAACGGTGTGATCGAGCGCGAGGTCGTCTCCACCCGCCCCGTGGCGGTCCGGTATCGGATCACGCCCCTCGGCAAGACCCTCCGCCACCCCGTTGACGTGCTGCTGGCGTGGGCCTCGCGGAACATGCCCGCCGTCGAACGCGCACGCGAAGAGTTCGAAGCGCGGGAAGACGGTAGAAGCGTCAGTGCGTAAGCCCAGGGCGCGATGTGGCAGGGCGATGCCTGTGTCGGACCGGTATCCGGGGAGGGTGGAAGGGCTCACCGCAGGGCCCCGTCCGTGCCCTGGGCTCGCAGCTTGAGGCGGGCGACGCGTTCGCCGTCCAGGTCGGGCCCGGTACCTGTGGCGCCTCGGCGATCACCTGCGGTCGGGCTGGTCCGGAGGGGAGATGAGGCGAATACGCCGCACACGATGCGGCGCTCACCCGGGCGCCGGTCTCAGACCAGGTCCCTGCGCCCGCGGACGGAGCTGGTCCACAGGGACAGCGGGGTCAGGAAGCCGATGGCGACGATCAGCCAAAGGGCGCCGCGGCTGCCGAGGAGTGTGCCGGCGATACCAGCGGTCAGGGCGCCGACGGGGACCGCTCCCCAGGAGACGAAGCGGACGGTGGCCATGACACGGGGCAGAAGTTCGGGCGGGGTGACCGTCTGGCGGTGGGTGCGGGCGAGAACGCTGAGCACCACCGCCGCCGCGCCGACGCCCACGTTGCCGAGGGCGAACAGGAGGAGGCTCCAGCTGCTGCCGGCCAGGGGCAGCAGAAGGGTGGCGCAGGCACCGACCAGGGTGGAGTACAGGATCGCGCGGGCGCTGCCGAAACGGTTGGCCAGGGTAGTGGTCACGGCGGCCCCGATGAAGCTGCCCAGCCCCTCGGTGGCGATCAGGACGCCGACGAGGCTCGCCGGGACGTCGAGCGTTCTGACGAGGAAGACGGGGATGAGCGCCATGAGCGCACCGAGGGTGAAGTTCACCAGGGTCGCCGCGGCCGCGCAGAGCCGGATGACCTTGTGGCGGACGACGAAGTGCCAGCCCTCCTTGATGAGCGCCAGGGTCGGCTCCCGCTTGGTCTGTGCCGACGCGGGATGCGCGGGTCTCGGCAGGCTGCGCAGGAGCACTGCGGAGACGAGGTAGCTGACGGCGTCGAAGACGAGGCTGACGGCCGCGCCGCACAGCTGGACCAGCACACCGCCGACCGCGGGGCCGCCCATCTGGGTGGCGGCGGCGGAGCCGGAGGTGAGGCTGTTGCGCGCGGTCAGTTCCTCCTTGCTGACGATCGACGGAAGGAAGGTGGAGTTGCCGACGTCGAACACCACCGTCGCCAGGCCCACGACCAGGGCGACGACGACGAGTTGCGCCAGGTGCAGGACGCCAAGGAGAGCCGCGACGGGCACGGACAGGACGGCGACGGCCCTGATGACGTCCATGGCCACCTGAGTGCCGCGCAGCGGCAGGCGCTGCACGATGACACCTGCGGGCAGACCGATCGCGATCCAGGCGGCGTACTGGGCCGCCGGGAGGAGACTCACCTCGAAATTCGACGCGTGCAGAACACTGACGGCGAGGAGGGGCAGGGCGACTGTGGTGACCGCGTCGCCGGCCCCGCTGATCGTCGATGCGGTCCAGAACCGCCAGAAGAGGGATGCCCCTTTCGCCGCCCGGCTGATGGCCGCTGAGTCATCAGGTCTGATCGTCTGGTCGGCCGTCACCGGTCCCCCACCTCCATGAGAATGGCAGCGATCGCGGCAGTCACAGGTCTTGCACGGCTTGCCGATATCGCTGACTTTTTACGCTTCGGGAATTGCGGATATTGCATGGTCACTGTCAGCTCGCGTCTTCGCCGACCATGTCGACGGTCCCCGCGTCGAGCAGACCCGAGTTGGCGATGAAGACGCCCAACTGGCAGCGGCTGCGCACTCCGAATGTCTCGTACATCTTGGAGATATGGCTGCGACAGGTCCGCACGCTCAATCCCATGCGACGGGCGATGGTCTCGTCCGTCTCACCGTCGGCGAGCAGCTTGATGATGGACAGGCGGACATCCGAGAGCAGGACCTGTACATCTGGGGCGCGGTTTCGGGAGGGGAAGGGAGTTCCCAGGATCCAGGCCCGCTCGAAGATGCCGACCAGGAATTCCACTACGGCCGGCTGATAGACGGCGAGGGCGGCCTTGCGATCGCTGCGGGCCGGGATGAAAGCGACCTTGCGGTCGAAGATGATGAGGCGCTCGGTGATCTGCTCGAGGCTTCGGACCTGACCGCCGTACTCGGTCACCTGGTTGACGTAGCGCCTGGTGGCCGGACTGAAACGGGCGGAATGCTGATAGACCGTGCGCATGCGGATGCCGCGGTCCAGCATGTCTTTGGTGGCCGTCCAGGCCGATTTCAGGCTCTCCGCGCTCCGGCCTCCGCCCGGCTGGGCCGTGAGGACCTCCTCCTCGCACCGTGCGGCAGCCCGCTCCAGCTCGGCGTTTATGGCGTCGTGGCCGACCAGGGTGACGAACTCCAGGTTCCGGTCGGAGCCGGCGACCGCCTCGGTGTAGGCGTCCTGGTACTTGCCGAGGTCGGCGCGGAGCCGGAACGCCTCGCGTTCCAGGTTCTCGATCTGCCGGTCGAGCGGTGCGAGAAGTCTCGATGCCGCATGGCGCGGAGTGGAGACGCTGAAAGTCTCTCCGTCCTGATGGACCGGCACCAGCAGGTTGTAGCGGCACAGCTTCTCGACGGCGGCGGCTGTGCGTTCCCCGTTCCAGCCGAGCGTTTGGCTCAAGCCGCTCAGCTGAACGTGCCTTTGACGGGCGGCCAGAGCGTACACACGCTCTGGGTCCGCGTCTTCTGGTTTGACGTCAGCAACTTCTATTTGCTTCAGTGTTGTGTTGCTCACACTGCCCCCTCCGCGCTGACACGCGTAAGCAGATCAGCCGTCGTGGCCTTCGGCGGTCTGATCCCTGTTTCCACACGAGGATATTGCGGACGACGAACCTGGCCACATCACAGAATCCGCGCTCTGCCCCGCGAATTGTCGTCGCCGCACCTGCCGCATTCGGCCACCGCCGAATTGAGCAAGGAGGAGTAAGCGTATGTTTCCTACCAGGCGGTAGGCAGTACGGTTTTGAGACACAGTGCAGGTCAGGGCGGCTGAATTCTGCCGGTGAGGGTCTGTGGGACCGGCCCGGCGGGTCAGGCGCGCGTGGCGGAATCCGTCCAGGCGATGAGGTCCTCGACCTCCGCCACGCAGCCCCCGCAGCCGGATCCGGCGCCCGTCTCGTCACATACCGCCGCCGCGTCGCGGTAGCCCGCCCCGATCGCCGCCATGATCTCGCTCTCGGGCACCCGCGCGCACAGGCAGATCAGCGGGTCATCACTGCCGGACACCGTCGCCCAGACCTTCCGCCCAGCGGACGAGTTCGGCGTCGGCGAGTGAGGACACCAGCCAGTCGTGGTCCAGCACGGCGCCCGGCAGGGAGGGCACGGTGACGACGTAGAGGCCCGCCGCCCGGGCCGACGCGATGCCGGTGGCGGAGTCCTCGAAGGCGACCGAACGGCCCGGGAGGGCGCCCAGTGTCTCGCACGCCACCAGATAGAGGTCGGGGGCCGGCTTGGCCGTGGTCACCTCGTCGGCCGCGAAGGACACCGGGAAGTACTCGGCGAGACCGGACGAGATGAGCGCGGTGTCGAGCAGTTCCCGGGGGGAGTTGCTGGCCACCGCCACCGGAAGGGCCGCGGCGCAGCGCTCGACGAGTCCGGCGGCGCCGGGCAGGGCGTCGGCCCCCTGCGCCAGTTCCTCGCGCACCAGGCCGAGCAGTTCGGCGGCGAGCTCGCGACCGGCTCCGGGCCGGCCGAAGTACTC
This sequence comes from Streptomyces sp. SUK 48, assembly GCF_009650765.1. Taxonomy (NCBI): domain Bacteria; kingdom Bacillati; phylum Actinomycetota; class Actinomycetes; order Kitasatosporales; family Streptomycetaceae; genus Streptomyces; species Streptomyces sp. SUK 48. The sequence continues at coordinate 5,344,661 of NZ_CP045740.1, forward strand.
GGCCATCGCCTCGCCCGCACCCTGCAACGTACGGCCGATGACCAGGGCCTTCTGCTCCGAACCGAAGTCGTGGCCATGTGCGGCGAAGATCTTGGTCTCGGCCCTGGTCCAGCAGACCTCGGTGTCGACCAACAGTCCGTCACAGTCGAAGACCACGGCCTGCGGGGCGGGGGGAAGGGCGCTCACTCTTTGTTCCTCCAAGCGGCGGCCGCGACGGTGGCGAGCAGCGGCGCGACACCCGGTTCGTTGCAGTCGATCCACTCTGTCAGCACCGACAGGACGTCCCAGCGGGCAGCGCCCGGGGGCAGCTCCGTATCGCTCAGGGCCGTCAGCCAGTGCCGGACCGCGTCGCGTGTGCGGTGTTCGCGGGCGAGCGCGCCCCACCGGTCCGTACGCCCGGCGAGCCGGCCGAGGCTCGGCTGCGCCGCCAGGTCGTGCAGCGGCACGTCCCGCTCCAGTTCGGCGACCAGGCTCCGGGCCGGGCACGGCTGCCCCTCGACGGGCGGGCTCTGCGTGAGCGCGCCGCGCAGCCACGCGGTCCCCGTACGGTAGGTGAACAGCCGCAGCTCCCGGACCAGATCGGCCGGTTCGTCCGGGGTGTGGACGAAGTTGAACAGCCCATTGACCCGGCCGAACCGGGTACGCAGGTCACGGCCGTGGGCGGAGGCGGGATCGGCCGCGCCCTTGGCGGCGGTCAGCCGGACGCTCGCGGGGAGGCCGGATCCCGCTCTGCGCGTGTCCCGCAGCAGGACGAGCGCGGACGGGCCGGAGTCCAGCAGGTGGTCGACCACCGCGATCCGCTGCTGCGAGGCGGCGTTGAACTGGTAGCGCCAGATCTCCCTGGTCAGGACCGGGTCGAAGTGAAAGGGCCGGGCCGCCAAGGGCTTCCAGCCTTCTTCCTCGAGGATCTCCAGCACCCTCGTGCCGCGCCGGCCGGCCAGGGCGTCCGGCTTGAGGACCACGAAGGTGTTCGCGTGCAGCCAGGCCCGCTCGCTGGGGGAGCCGAACAGCTCCAGCCCCTCCCGCGCGTAGGTGTCCAGGCGGTACAGGTCCCGCTTGCGCGGATCCGCGGTCAGGGAGTCGAACGCCCGCGGCAGCACGGCCGAGCGGGCCGTGCCCGGCGCGTGGAGGTCCGCCGGCACCGGGTCGGCGGTGGTCGTCGTGGTCACCTGTCCTCTTTCCTGGCGGTGGCGGCACCGCCGCCGATGAGCTCCAGCACGGTCCGGCAGGCGGGGCGCTGCGGGTTCACCAGATGCATGTGGCGCGCGCCGGGCACGGACACCGTCGTCAGCCGCAGTCCGTCCTTGGCCCACCGGCCCAGCTGGTGGCGGGTGAGTTCCTCCGGTACGGCCTGGTCCTCCCGCGCGCTCACCACCGTGACGGAGGACGCGTCGGCCGGCGCGAGTACGGGCGTCGCCTCCTGGTGGGCGCCGCCTGCGGCGAGGTGCTCGGCCAGGAAGACGTCCACCGCTCCCTCGCCCACCCCGAGCCGGGCCGCTTCGGCGAGGTCGGTCACCGGGGCGAGCAGCACGACGCGGGCCCCTCCGGCCTGCCCCTGGAGGGCGGCGAGCAACAGATGGGCGCCCGCGGAGTGGCCCACGAGCACCGCGCCGTCCCAGGCGCCGTCCTTCTGCCCGAGCAGGCGCAGTGCGGCCTGGCAATCCTCCGCGGCGCCCGGCCACGCCCCGCCGTCCCAGCTCGGCCGGTACTCCAGGACGGCGACCCGGTGGCCGCGTTCGGTCAGGGCGAACGCCAGCGGTTCCAGATCCTGCGCCGTGCGGTCGTGCCGCCAGAAACCGCCGTGCACCAGCACCACCGGTGCGGCCTGCGAAGGCTCGGCGACGGGCGCGGTGCCGTCCTCCGGTTCCGCCGGCCCGTACAGGTCGATGCGCTGCCACGCGGAGGGGCCGTACCGGAGGTGGCCGAAGGCCGTGCTCACAGGAGACCGAACGTTTCGAGACGCGACACCCAGTGGTGCATGCGCTCGTCGGACATACGCACCTCGGCCCGGCGCTCGGCGGACTCCTCGGCGGCGCCCAGGCGGTACCAGACGGTCCCGTCGTCGCGGCGGATCATGAAGGCGCGCTGCTTGCGAGCGGGGCTCTGGATCATCAGCGAGATCGTCTCGGGCTCGGTGATGGTGGTGTGCAACTGCTCGTGGTCGAGGGTGATGCACCGGCCGGCCGGCTCCTCACGCACGAAGTACGGCCAGAAGCGGGAGACGTCGGCGCTCTCGTCGAGCGGCTGGTCGGTCGCGTACAGAGTGTGCTGGTACGCGCCGTGCAGGATGTAGGCGGTGAAGCTGTAGCGGTGGTTGTGGACCCGCTCGTACTGGTCGGTGTTGGCGAGCCGGAGACGGATGCGCAGGCCCTTGTCCTGGTCGTCCCAGATCACGATCTTGTCGTCGAGCGCGTGGCACTCGAACTTCTCGCGCAGCTCCGGGGTGCGCAGCGCGCGGCCCACGAGGGTGCGCAGCAGCGCCCGGTCGTCGCCGAGCCGGCGGGCGATCGCCTCGGTGATCTCCGCCGCCGCCTCCAGGTCGTCCCAGCGCACCCTGGGAAGCGAGGCCATGAGCGCCTCGGCCTTGGCGATGTCCTGCTCGGAGGGCGCGGTCAGCAGGATCGAGGGGGTGAGATCCAGCAGGTCGTCGCCGGGGCGGGTCACCATCACAGCACCTCCATGGCCCGCAGCCGGCCGGTGAGTTCGTCGAAGTAGTCCTTGCTGATGCGCTTGCTGCCGCGGCGCTCGGCCTTTTCCTTCTCTTCGCCGAAGCGCCACCAGACGCGGCCCGTCTCGCGTTCGGTGATGATCGAGCGCTCCTTCTCGGCGGGGCCACGCAGGAAGAGCGAGACGGTGTCCGGGGTGGTGTACGTGGTGTGGATCTCGCTGTGGTGGAGCGTGTAGCAGTTGCCCGCCTGCTCGTGGGTGACGAACCGCGGCACCACGCGCAGATCGGTCGGAACGGCATCGAAGTCGTCCTGGGCGCTGCGCGGAATGTCCTCCTCCGAGAGGCGCCCGGTCAGTTCGTGCCGCACGTGCTTGTACTGGCCGCGCATGATCAGCGAGGTGAAGGTGAACCTGTGGTCATGCGGCCGGTCCCGGTGGTCCTCGGTCGAGACGTGCACACGGATACGGAAACCGCGGTCCAGGGCGTCGTAGATGACGAGCTTGTCGAGCAGCCGGTGGTGCTCGCACTTGTCGAAGAGGTCCTCCTCCTCACGCGCCCGCTCCAGCAGCTGCGTCAGAGCTGCCTTGTCCTCGGAGAGCGCGGTGAGGATCTCCTTGGTCTGCGCGCGGGCCTTGGGGAGATCGGACCAGTCGACGACCAGCCGGTCGAGTGCGTCAAGCATGTGGGGCTCCTTCTTCGGATTACGCGACGGGGAGACGGGCTTCCGACCGGACGGGCAGTCCGAACACCCGGTGCGCCGTGCCCGCGGCGAGGGTGCGGACGTCCTCGGGAGACAGGCCCTGCGACTGCGCGTTCGCCATCTGACGGGCCAGCGGCACCGAACCGGCCGCCACGATCCCGTCCTGCTGGTACCAGAGCGCGTTGTCCACGCGGTGGTGCAGGTCCTGGCCGCCGAGCCGTGCGGAGTCGCAACGGTCGGTCATCATCATCGAGTTCTCCACGCCCATCAGCTGGACGGCACGGGCCGCGATGGCCAGGTCGACGTGCTCCCCGTCGAAGTTGACGCAGGCGCCGATACGGCCGGCCGCCGCCTGGCGCATGATGGCCGCCGGGACCGGTCCGACGATCCGTGCCATCTGGTCGAGGGTCCAGGCGGGCAGGTCGTAGGAGGCGATGACGGCGTCCCGCTCGGCGCGCGCCCGGGTGCTGCGGAAGGCGTGCCGGATCAGCAACGGCATGTCGTTGAACAGGTGGTCGGTGACGACGCGGACGCCGTTGCCCGACCACTCGCTCCGCCAGGCCGTCTCGACGATCTCGTCGACCTGTTCCGCGCTGCGCAGCGGGTCGGCACGGGTGAAGTGGCCGAGCGCGGGACGGATTCCGTGGGCCATCAGGAGCGGGATGAGCCAGTCGAAGCCGGTGTCGCGGGCGGTGGGCTCGTCGTGGAGTTCGGAAGCGGGCGAGAACGCGTCGGGCGACAGGACGGTGTACACGAGTCCGTACGGTCCGAGGGCCGCGAGGCGCTCCCACTCGTGCCTGCTCGGGGCCCAGACGGTCGCCGCGGGCGTGCCGCCGTGGCTGGCCAGGAGCGGCCCCTCCAGGGCGATGCCGGCGACGTGCGGCAGCAGTCCCTCGCCCCGCATGCGGTGGTACTCGTGCACGAAGGTCTCGAACTCCGCGAGCTGCTCCCGGTGGAGGTACATCGTGGGCAGGCTCAGGACGCCCTCGCTCGCGCACCAGGCGTCGAGGCGCGCAAGGTCGACCTTGGTGAAGTCCGAGAAATCGACGTCACCGAACCCATGGCAATGGACCTCCACGGGCGGCAGCCCACTCCATGGATTCGCCATAGGCGACCTAGACCCGCTCGCTGCAGTGGATTCCACGAGAGAACTCCCAATCCAATAAGTTGACCTAAGTGATTGTCGTTCACCGTACTCTGCTGCTACCAGTCCGCATCGAGCTCAGCATCATGCATTGCAGGATGCTGAAGGTGCGCTGATCGACTCCGGCGGCATAGTGTCGTTCCAGCGAAGCCGACGGGCTCTGGTCACCGGAACCTGATGGCTCGCCTATTCCCCAGGAAAAGGAGGTGATTCCACATGCAGAAGTACACCAAGCCGGCCACCAAGAAGGTTGCCTTCGGGACCGTCCTGATCACGGTCGTGTGATGTAAGCGCCGGGGCGCCGAGTTCCTCTGGATCACGGCGCCCCGGCGCAAATCTTTTTTCTGCGGTACTCCGAGATCGAGTGAGGTGAATATGTGCGGCCTTGCAGGTCTGGCCCGCACCGATGGGCAGGTGCTCTCGCCGGCCACTGACGGCCTTCTGCGTCGCATGGCGCGGGCCGTGGCCCATCGAGGCCCCGACGATCAGGAGCTGTTGCGTACCGGGCCGGTCGGCCTGGCCTTCACGCGACTGTCCCTCGTGGACCCCGCCAACGGCGGCCAGCCGATCCACAGCCCCGACGGCGACGTGATCCTCATCGCCAACGGCGAGGTCTACAACCACCGCGAGCTGGCCGCGACCCTGCCTTCCGGCGTCCGCCTTCGCACCTCCGGCGACTGCGAAGTGCTGGTCCATCTCTACCAGCAAAAGGGCCTCCGGTTCCTGGACGACGTCCGGGGCATGTTCGCGATCGTCCTCTACGACCGCAAGCAGAACCGCCTCCTTTTCGCCCGCGACCGGTTCGGCATCAAGCCGCTGTTCCACCACCGGAACAGCGAGCGCATTGTCTTCGGATCCGAAATAAAGACGCTCTTCGAGGACCCGGCCTGCCCGCGCGAACTCGACTGGGACAGCGCCCTTTCCGACCAGGCGCTCACCGGAGCGCCGGATTTCGTGGAAGGCGCGCCCAATACCTGGTTCCGCGGTGTCGAACTGGTGCCGGCCGCGACCATCGTCACGATCGACCTGAGTGACGGAAGTACCAAGAATCACCGCTATTGGTCTTTCCCCCGCCCCGGGGATCTGCATGGCGAGCTCTCTCCCGCCGAATTCACCGAGCGGTACGCGCAGGCACTCGCCGACTCGGTGCGCGAGTGCGAGACCTCGGACACCGAGGTGGGCCTCTTCCTCAGCGGTGGCGTCGACTCCGCGTCGATCGCCGCCCTCAGCACCATCCGCCCCCGCACCTTCACCGCCCTCAACGGCAGCACCCTCGCCAACGAGGACGCCATGTACGGGCATCGCGTCGCCCGGCACTACGGACTCGACAACCACCAGGTCCTCTTCGACGTCTCCCGGGTGCCTGCCGCGCAGGAGTGGAAGAACCTCCTGTGGCTGCTGGAGAGCCCCCAGTGCGGTCCCGAGGTCTTCTACAAACGGGAGCTGTACCGCTTCGTCAAGGCCCGGTTCCCGGAGATCAAGGGCATGCTGCTGGGCGGAGGCAGCGACGAGTTCAACGGCGGCTACACCGCCGGCTTCGGCGACGACTGGGAGCAGTTCGCGTCCGGCATCGACGGCATGGCGCTGCGCGACGACCGCCACCGCCACCGCGGCCTGGCGGCCTGGTGGGAGCAGTCCCCGCAGCCGCTCGTGCGGGCCGAGGTGCTGCGCCGCGGGACGCCCGGCGAGGACCCCTACGAGCGCTACCTCCGCTGGAAGTACCGCGACGTCCAGCAGTACAACTGCTGGCACGAGGACCGCACGGCCGCCGGCAGCGGCATCGAGGCCCGGGTCCCCTTCCTGGACCACCGCCTGGTGGAACTCTCCGCCTGTGTCCCGCCGTCGCTGCGCTCCCGGCTCACCTGGGACAAGCGTCTGCTGCGCGACGGCCTCGACGGGGTGCTCCCGTCCGAGTTCGCCGAGCGGACCAAGGTCGGGTTCTTCTACGGCGACGGCATCCGCCACACCTACCGCGCCTTCGCGGGCATGCTCGCGGCGGACGGCGACGCCCTGCTCGAAGAGGCCCTCTCCGGCCCGCACGCCAAGGAGTACCTCGACGCCGACAACGCGCGTGCCACCCTTCGCGCCCTGCAACAGGACCCCTCTTCCGGGCATGTGGAGTTCCTGCTGCGCGCGGTCAACCTCGGGCTGCTGGACGTGATGCTCCAGCAGCCGCCCACGCCACCGGTGGAGGCCCTGCCCGCTCCCGTCCCGGTCGAACTGATCGTCGAGGAGTGGGACGCGGAGCGCGCCGGCATCGAGGCACGGGTACTACAGCGGCCCGAGCTGCACGAGGCGCTCGTACCCGCGCTCGACGACTCGATCCTGCTGCTCACCGACCAGAAGGAACCGTTCCTGCGCTACCTGGTCACCGACGGCGAGATCCAGTTCGTCATCGACGGCGAGGAGATGCCGCAGTGGCAGCGGCTGCTCGACGGCATCGACGGACAGCGCACCCTCGGACAGCTCCTGGCGGCCGCCGAGTGCGAACTCTCCGACGTCGAGGAACTGCTGTTCCAGTCCACCGAGTTCGGACTGCTCACCCTCTCCGGCCCGGCGACGGGCGAATAGCCGGGCCACCGGCCTGCCACCGGCGCGTGCGGTGGCAGGCCACCAGCCATGTCCAGCCCTCTCTCGCCCTCGCCCCGGAAGGCCAACGCCCGCATGAGTTTCGACTTCACCCGCTGTTTGAACGAACTGGCCGGGCGCGACCTGCTGCCCGACAGCCACGACTCCGCGTTCGTCGTCGGCTCCCTCGCCCGCGGCTGGGGCAACGACCTGAGCGACCTCGACATCTACCTGGTGAGCGAGAAGCCGTGGACCGGCGCCTCCTCCGGCACGATCCGCGTCCCGCTGAGCCATCCCGACGTGCCCACGGAGCACTTCTACACCGAGGAACGGCGCTGGGAGGTCAAGTACTGGACCTCCGCCCAGGTGGAGGAGATCCTCGCGAAGGTGTCCTGGGCGGAGTTCGACCAGGGCCGGACCGTCGGCCAGATGCTCACCCGAGACGAGGAGCAGCTGCTGGAGCGGCTGCTGGTCTGCCGCCCGCTGAACGGCGCGGAGTGGGTGCGCCGGCAGCAGCGGCTGATCGAGGAGTCGGCGTTCCAGGCGGCCGTGGTGACCCACTGCCTGACCAACGCCGACGACTTCGCCGAGGACGCCCTCGGGCAGCTGGCCACGGGCGACGAGGCGAGCGCCGTGCTGTCGGTCCGCCAGGCGTTCGGACACGCGGTGGACGCCCTTGTCGCCGCACAGGGGGAGTGCGGCCGACTGGTGAAGTGGCGGGCCCGGCGCATGAAGGCGGCCGCTCCGCAGGCCCTCTCGTACGAGCGCTACTGGGCGGTCGAGACGATGCGCGACTTCGATCCGGACGACCCGGCCACCTGGGTCCGTGACGTGATGTCCCTGTGCAAGCTCCTTTCCATGAGGGTGGAGATCTGATGTCCCTGACCGCCTCAGCGGCCGACGCCGTGCCCCAGCTCGGTCTGGCGGCACGCTTCCGCAGGTTCCGTGACAAGACGCTCATCGCCGTCGGGCCGAACGCCATGGAGCTGTCCGACTCCGCGGCCTTCATCCTGGCCTGCGTCGACGGGCAGCGCTCGGTGGCCGGCATCGGGGCCATGCTCGCCGAGGAGTACGGCATCGATGTCGACGAGGCGGTCGCGGATGTCGCGGACCTGATCGGCCAGCTCGTCGAGTGCAGGGTCCTGGACCTGCCGAACGCCTGACCTCTCCATCACCTCCACCAACGATTGGGAACCATGCGATGTGCGGGATTGTCGGGCTCTTCGTGGGGTGCTCCGCCCTGGCCTACTGCCCCCGCAAGGCACTCGCCCCGGCCGGCGCCGCGACGGTCGCTGGTGCCGAATCCGGGCGACTCGCCGGCGCAGATCCCGCGTCCGGCCCCGCACGCGGGGCCGGGACGGACGGGGAGCAGGCCGAGCTCTCGTACAGCTCCCCCTTCACTCGCTGGTCGGAGCGGGCGACCGTCCGCCGGGCGCCCCGGCGTGAGCTGAGCGCGCCGTCCGCCGAAACCCCCCGCTACTTCTCCCCCGAACTGGTGCCGGTCGCGCGCCACCCGCTCATCGCCGAGTTGCGCCCCGAACTGTTCGACACCGTGCTCGTGCAGCACCTCTACCGCTACCTGGACTTCACCGCCAAGCTGGAGACGCTGGTGGTCAACCGCACCGCGCTCGGCATCGCCCAGGGCAGCGTCGGCGTCGAACTCCCCGAGGAGATGCGCTTCGACGCCTACAAGATCTACTGCGACGAGGCATACCACGCCCTCTTCTCGGTGGACTTGATGCGCCAGGTCCGCGACACCACCGGTATCGTCCCGGTTCTGCCGGCCCAGCCCTACTTCCTGAGGCGGCTGGAGGAGATCCAGCAGGCGTTGCCCCAGCACACCCGGGCCCTGGCCGAACTGCTCTTCGTGACCGTCTCGGAAACGCTGATATCGGCCAGCCTCGCCGAACTGCCGGTCGACAGCGAGATCGTGCCGGCCGTGCGGGAGACGATCCGCGACCACGCCGCGGACGAGGGGCGCCACCACGTCTACTTCGCCGCCTTCTTGCGCTACCTGTGGGCCGCCCTCGACCCCGCGGCCCGACGGGAGGCGGCGCTGCTGGTGCCCCGGCTGATCGCGGCCTTCCTGCAACCCGACGCCGACGCTGTGCGCGCCGAGCTGCTGGGCTACGGGCTCACGCGCGACGACGCCGAACAGGTTCTCGCCGAGGTGTACGACAAGAAGACCGTCGCCGCGTACACCCGGGCCACGGCCAAGCGGACGATCTCCTACTTCGTCGCGCTGGACGTGCTGGACGACCCGATGGTGGAGCACGAGTTCCGCGCGCACGGCCTGCTCTGAACTCCGACGGCCGGACGAGGGCCGGCGGCTCAGGCATCCAGGTCACCGGTCATCAGCCGGACGCCGAGCGTCTCCTCCAGCCGGCCCAGCAGCTCCTCGGCCCTGCCCACCGCAGCCCGGCGATTCCCGGCACGCAGGATGAAGCGGGCGACGGCCTGGCCGGGGGCGACCGTCTCGCCCGGGCCGGTCCGGTAGGCGTCGAACCCGATGACCTCCAGGACCTCGGCCTGCCCGTCGAGCGGCGTGAGGCAGGCCGTGTCGGACAGCCGTCCGCCGTCCCGGGGGACGACCGCGAACACGGCGGTACAGCCGGTGAACTCGAGGGGGACGTCGACCGGTTCTCCGCTCATGAGCTGCAACCAGGATCGGTAGATGTCCTGCCCGGTGGCGTGCCGGTAGGCGTGCGGCAGGCCGCCCCCCATGACCCGCGGGTTGAACTCCACCAGCACCGGCCCGCGTTCGGTCACCAACACCTCCAGGTGGAAGATCCCCTGGTCGGCTCCGATGGCCCGGCAGACCTCCTCGGCGTAGGCGACACAGTCGGCGCTCTCCCGCGGCGAGAGTCCCGAGGGAACGCACGAGCCCAGTTCGACCACCTCGTTCTCCGGCGCGCGGAACCGGCCGGTGACGCAGAACGGGAAGAACTCGCCCCGCCGGACTCCGATCTCCACCGAGACCAGCCTGCCCGTCAGCTTCTCCTCCACCAGGACGCCCCGTGAGAACTGAACCCGCCAGTGCGCCGGAACCTCGTCGGTGCCGGTCAGCACGTTCCGGCAGGCGGCCGCCGCCTGCTGCGGGCCGTCGGCCACATGCGAGAGCAGACTGGCGCTGCCGGACGGCGGCTTGATCACGACGGGGTAGCCGATCCGCCCGGCAGCGGCCAGCGCCTCGTCGATGTCGAGCGCGCGGGCCCAGCGAGCGGACGCCAGCCCCGCGTCCTCGAGCGCCGCCCGGCAGCGGTCCTTGCGCCGGGCGGTGATCACCGCGTCGGGCGCCGTACCGCGCAGCCCGAGGCTCCGGCAGGCGACGGCCACCGCTTCGGCGGCCGGCTCCTGGAACGTCACCGCCACGTCGATCGGTGACTCGGCGTGGCGTTTTTCCAGAGCTTCGAGCACCGCGACGGGGTCCGTCGTGTCGATCCCGTCGATCAGCCGGTCCACCGCCCGGACGGCCTTCAGGGTCTCGCCGGTGAGCGCGTACTGCGTCAGCGCGGGCTGCACGAACGTCACGCGGTGGCCCGCCTCCTTGGCGAGCCGTACGGCCTGTACCGCGGGCGGATTGACGTCGACGATGGCGATGTGCACGAGCGGTGTCCCTACGGTCGGTCCCATGGCGGGGCGGGAGGGGTGGGCAGCGGGCCGGCCGGGGCTCAGCGGTAGTGGACCTCGCCGGCGCGCACCCGGTACGGGTCGCGGTGGAAGACCTCGAAGGACACCGCCGGCCGGCCGCCGAATCGCGCTCCGGCGGCGGCGAGGTTACGGCCGAGGAAGCCCCGGACGTATGCCTCCGGCTCCTCGTCGGTCAGCGTCTCCAGGTAGGTGGCGTGCTCCAGCACCGCCTGGACGCCGCGCTCCACCGCCCAGGTGACGTCCACGGCGTGCGTGGGGTACGGGGACCCCGCCACCGCCTGCCAGCGCACCCCCTCCCAGGGCTCCAGGCCCTCCTCGGGAAACAGGTACCGGTTGGCGGCGTCGGCCGCCGCGTCGAGGGCGGCCCGGCCGACGTTGCGGTGGTCCGGGGTGTTCCATGAGACACCGCGCCAGTGGTCGTGGTGATTGAGCGTCAAGACCAGCTTCGGGCGGTGCCGGCGCACCGCGTGCGTGAGATCCCGGCGCAGTGCGAGGCCGTATTCGATCAGCCCGTCGGGGTGGTCGAGGAAGTCCACCTGCTTCACGCCGGCGACCGCGGCGCTCTCGCGCTGCTCCCGCTCCCTGATCGGCGCCGCCTTCTCAGGGTCCAGGCCGTCGATCCCGCACTCGCCCCGGCTCGCGTTCATGGTCCGGCTCCCGGGCGGGGCGGACGGAGAATTCTCGGTCGTAGATCAGGGACAGCGCGCCGTGGATCTCCTCCAGAGCCGCCCGGTCGCCGTCGCCGTAGGCGCGACTCGCCAGCGCGCGGCACGCCGCGGCGAGGTCACCACGGAAGCCGTAGTCGTCGGACATCCGGAGCAGCTCGTCGGCCGAGCGGTGCTCCAGGTCGCGCAGGACCGCCGACACGCCCTCGGCGAGCACGTTCTTGCCGTCGGTACAACTGTGGTGCGATGCCGTGTACATGTGGAATGCCGCCCTGTCCTGTCAGTTCTCGTCCGGGCGGTTCTCGTCATCCGAGAGCGCTGCGGCATCATGCTCGTCCCCGTACCACTTCTCGCTCCAGCGCGAGAAGGCGGCGATGAAGATGTCGCGGTGTCCGGACCGCTCCCCGGTGGACACGAGGTCCGTCACGTCGTGGGCGAGCCGCCGATCGTCGAGGAGAACCGCCTGACCGGGCTCCAACGTGCCGGTCCAGAAGGGCTTCACGTCCCCGGAGTGCCACAGCCGCGTCTCACCGCCCGTGCCCCCTTCCCGGCGCAGGACGCCGATCATGACGAACTCGTGCCCGTCGTGGTGCACACCCTCCGACGTGAGCGGACCTGGCCGGCCCCGCTCCGCACGGCTGCGGTTCTGGTGCACGTTGATCTGCCAGTCCTCGTCGCGGTCCAGCCCCATCTCCCGGGCACCCGCGGCGACGAGGGAGGTGAAGTCCGCGTCGAGGGGCGGATACATGCGGCGCATGCCGCCGCCGACCGGGTTGAACTTCTTGAACGCGGTGTAGTCCCGGTGCGGCAGCAGCCCAAAGCTCCACCCGCCGTCGGCCGACGCCGTCAGCCGGTACTGCGAGAACTTCTTGTACCGGCTTCCTTGCCCCATGTAGAGGTCGATCGGCAACTCGTCGTACGTCGCCAGCAATTCCGGCGAGACGGAGGGAAGTTCCATCAGGGAGAAACCTTCGGCGCCGAGCGGCATGACAGTCCTTCGCGTCGTCGGAGAGGTGGTTCGCTTCTGCCGGCGCGCGGAGACCAAGGCCGAAAAGGGAGAAGACGCGGGGCTTGCCGTGGTCCGACCGGACCGCCCCCTCGATGGGCGCGTCAGGGCTCGGGCGACCAGCCCCGCACACACCGACGGCGGTGCGGAACCGCGCTCCTGAAGTGGGCTCACAGCATGTTGCGCACCACGACGAGCGTGCCGGCTCCAGGAATGATCACCAGGAGACCCGCGACCGCCGCACACCCGCTGTCCACCAGTGGGATCCACTGTCAGGTGAGCCGAATTCGGCACGCAGGCCGGGAATCAGTCCCAACGAATGTCGGGATTCTGCCCGCAACGCTCGAGAGAGAACATGTCACACGTGAGCGAGGACATCTCGGCCTCCTGCTTTCTGGTGCTCCCAGTTGGAACTGGTATTTCCGGGTAGTACAGGCTCGGCGGCCCGGTTGCGAGCATCACTGATCACCGTTCAACAACTCCAGCGCCGCGGCCCTCATCTCCCTGCAGTGCAGGGAGATGAGCCGCATCTGCCATGGACCGGCCACCCGATGGGCTCCCAGAGTGGGGCGAGTCATGTCGCAACCGCCGCGAATGTCTTCGGGGCCCGAGAGATACAGAGACGGAGTGCTCTTGTCCGCACCCACTCCGACCGGGGCCACCCTGACGCCCCTGAGCCGTCGTTCGGCGGCCGGGCCGCTGCGCATCGGCGTCCTGGTCTCCGCCACCGGCGCCAATCTCACCACGCTGCTGGACCTGCAACGGGCACGGCCCGAGGAGTTCCGGGTCTGCCTCGTCGCCTCGCACGCAGAGCGGGTCAAGGCCCTGGACGTGGCACGGCAGGCCGGGGTCGAGGCGTGGCCGGGCGACTTCGACCACGTCTGCGGAAGAGCGTCGGCCGCCGTGGGCCGGTCGGGCCAAGACGCTTACCAGGACCGGGCCCGCCAGTGGCACGACGCGCTGGACGGACGGATCGCCGACTGGGAGCGGGACAACGGCGAGCTGGACCTGGTCGTCCTCGCCTACCACCGCTGGATCGACGGCCGACTGCTCGACCGCTACCGGGGACGCATGATCAACCAGCACCCGGCCGACCTCTCGGTCCTGGACGAAGAGGGCCGCAGGCAGTTCACGGGCAAGGACCCCGTCCGACTCGCGATGACGGCGGGCCGCACGACGACCCGCACCTCCTGCTTCCTCGTCGACGGCACCCGGGACGGCGGAGCGATCCTCGCGATGGGACCCGAGGTGCCCGTCGAGGGACGACGGCCGACCGCCGAGGACGCCCACACGCAGGAAACGAGGCAGAAGAGCCTCAGCGACCGGCCCTGCCTGCGGTGGTCGGTGCAGGCTTTCGCGGCAGGGCGGCTCGCCCTGTCGGACCAGCAGCACCGCGACGGCAGCCGGGTCGTGGTGGTGGACGGAGAGCCGACCGAGCTCGGCGGACGGCGACTGACCGGGGAGCCCCAGACATGACCGACCTCGCCGACAAGCGCATCCCCTCCTACGCCGGGGCGGGCAACCTGGTCTACCGCGAACCCGACGTCCCCAAGTTCGTCTCCGGCTCGGGCAGCTGGCTGACCGCGCACGACGGACGCCGGTACCTCGACGCGGAAGCCGCCAACGGCACCGTCGCCTTCGGCTACGACGCCACCCTGCTGCACGAGGCGATGCGCCGCTGCGAGCAGCTGCCCGCACTGCCCTCCTTCGCCGAGTCCGAGCTGCGGCTCAAGGTGCTCTCCCGGCTGGAACCGCTCGTATCCGACGTGCTGGGCACGCCAGGCCGGGTGGAGCTGGACCTCGGCGGGGCCCAGGCCATGGAGACGGCCCTGCGCATCGCCTTCGCCGCGAACGGCCCGGGCACGATCGTCGTCTTCGAGGGCGCCTTCCACGGCCGCTCCGGCGTGACGAGCATGCTCAGTTCCAGTCCGCGCTACCGGGAGTTGCTGGCCGCCTGGGGGCTGGAGGTGGTCCGGCTCCCGAGCCCGGACTCCCAGCGGTGCCCGCACGCCGTCGCGGGAGCCGGCTGCGGGCCGGCCTGCCGTGAGGCCGTCACCCGGTGGGGTTCCGAGCTCAGCGGCGTCGGGGGGCGGGACTTCGGCCGGAAGGTGTCGGCCTTCGTCTTCGAGTCCGTCCAGAACGTGGGCGGCATGGTGGAACCCGACCACGAACTGCTGCGCGCCGCGGTAGACCACGCCAGGGAGCAGGGCGCGGTGGTCATCGCGGACGAGATCTTCACCGGCATGCACCGGGTGGGGCCGCGCTGGGGGTTCCAGCGCTCCGGGGTGACCCCGGACATCGTCGTCACCAGCAAGGGCCTGGCCAACGGCGGTGCCGCGCTGAGCATGGTCTGGTCCCGCGAGCCCCTGGGCAGCCCGGAGCAGTACCGGCCCGGCAGCCACTCCTCCACGTACATCGGCATCCCGAGCGCCCTCGCCGTCGTGGACACGGTGCTGGACCGCTGGGAGCGGTGGACCACGGTGGACCAGGACGTCCTGCGGCTGGAGGAGGCTATGCGCGACCGGCTCACCGAGGTCGCCGCGCGGCACCCGCACCTCGTTCGGGGCGTCGACGCGATGGGCGGCACCGCGCGCATCGTCCTGACCGGGCCGTACGCCGGCCGGATGCGGCACCTGTTCCGCTCCGGGCACCCGGACGCCGGCGTCCTCGTCGCGACGACCGGCATGGCGCCGGACGTCATCAACGTGCACCCCCCGCTCGTCATCGGGGAACCCGAACTGGACTTCTTCGCGGAGGCATTCGAAACGGCGCTGAAGGGAATCGCCTGATGGGGGTGGAGACGGAGCGGAAGTTCCTCGTCGGCCGCGGCTGGCGCGAGACGGTGGTGCGGACCCGGGAGGTCCGCCAGGGATACATGTCCGCCGAACCCGAGCGCGCGGTGCGGGTGCGGATCACCGACGGCACCGAGGCGGTCCTCACCGTCAAAGGCCCCCGCGAGGGGGCGCGCAGGGCCGAGTTCGAGTACCCGGTGCCGCTCGCAGACGCCGAGGAGATCCTCGCGCGGCTGTGCCCGCAGCCGTTGGTGCAGAAGAAGCGGCACCATCTGGGCGGCCGCTTCGACGGCTGGATCGTGGACGAGTTCTTCGGCTCCAACGCCGGCCTGGTGATGGCGGAGCTGGAGGCCCAGGACGCGGCGGACGTGGTCGACCTGCCCGAGTGGGTCACCGAGGAAGTCACCACCGACCTGAGGTTCGACAACGCCTCCCTGCACGGCCGTCCGTACCCCACCTGGGCCGCGGGGACGTCACCCGCGCCCCGACCGCTCCGGGACCCCGCCGACGCGGATCTGGTGATCTTCGACAACGACGGCGTACTCGTCGACTCCGAGCCGATCGCCAACCGCGTCCTTGCCGAGCTGCTCACGGAGGCCGGGTTCCCCACCTCGTACGAGGACAGCATGTGCCGCTACATGGGCGGCACCCTGGACCGCGTCCGGGCCATGCTCAGGACCGAGACCGGGCGGGATCTTCCGGCGGGATTCGCCGAGCGGTACCGGGCCCGGCTGATCGAAGCCTTCGAGCGAGACCTGCGGCCGGTCACCGGCATGGCGCAGGTCCTCCAGGCCCTGTCCCGGCGCGGCACTCCGTTCTGCGTCGCGTCGAGTTCACCCCGAGACCGGCTCGGCCTCGGCCTGCGCGTCACGGGGCTGGCGTCCTACTTCGAGCACCGGGTGTACTGCGCGGAAGACGTCACCCAGGGCAAACCGGCGCCGGATCTCTTCCTGCACGCCGCAGTCCGTATGGGAGTCGACCCCGCCTACGCGGTGGTGGTCGAGGACAGCGTGCCCGGAGTCGACGCCGCGACGGCCGCGGGCATGGCCAGCATCGGCTACGCGGCGCTGACCCCGGCCGAGCGGCTGTCCGGCGCGACCCGTGTGGTCCGCGACACCGCCGCACTGGCCGCAGAGTTGGGACTCGCGATCCCCGGGTGATGCCTGGCCCGCGAACGGCCGCGGCCGCGTAGGCGACGTTCTGCTCGGCTGGTCGGGGGCCGGGCGCCCGTGATGTCGGGCGGCCCTCGTGCGCCGTGGCGGCGCGACTGGAGCGGTTGCGCGAGCGGCCGCCGCCGACACCGGGCAGGCCGGGTCCGCGCGGTGGACGGACCGGCGCGCCCGCTGGACGACGATCCCACCGGGACGGTAATCGCATGACCGAACTGAGCGGAGTCGGCCTCCCGGGCCGCGCCAGACATTGGCGCGGCCCGGGAGACGGCGAAGATGAACGGCGCCACCACCAGGAATCCGAAGCAGCGCAGCCGCCTGGACATCGCCCCGGTGCCCCGCCGTCGGCACGAAGCCGCGCCGGAGCGCACCGAAGCTGATCGCGGCGGTCAACGGACGGTGCAGAAGGCGAACGTCCGCACCCTGCACGTCCAGGCGCCCGCGCCCGTGCAGCCTGGCCCCACTACCACGGCGGCCGCCCCGGCCCCGGCCACGCCCCTCGTTCCGGTGGAACGCCGGCCGTCGCCGAACGGGTACCGCCGCGCGATCGAGGCGCACTGCCCGGTCACGCCGCCGTCCCGGGTGGATCCGGGGATCAACGAGGTACGGGCGACGGGGCCCGGATCGCCGATCGCCAGGACCTTTGGGACCGACCCGAGGACAATTGGAACGACGCCCGACCAGAAAGCCGACCGGGTCACGCCGGAGCGGCGACTCTCCATTTGCGGAGGTCGCGCTCCACGTCACGTGCAGGGGGGCGCTCATGTTCATGCCCGACCCCCGCCGCATGAACACGACAATCGCCCTGGGGTCCGGTGATCGTCAAGACATATGAAGGTTTCTGAGGCAAACGTGAGGCTCACGGCCCAGGAGGTGTCAGCTGCTCACCGCGGCGCGAGTGATGCGGTGATCGTCGGTGAGGGGGAGGCGGGCGGTGATGCGTTTGCCGACCGGGGTGGGGTGGGCGTCGAGGCTGTGGGTGACGGCCTTGACGATCTCCAGGCCATGCTGCCCGACCCGGCCCGCGTCGGCCGCCTTGGCCTCCGGGAGCACCGGGTCGGAGTCCCACACCGCGATCTCGATCATGCCGCTTTCAATCCGCAGGTCCATCAGCACCGGGCCCGGCGCGTACTTGCCGGCATTGGTGACCAGCTCACTGACCACCAACTGACACAAGTCCACGGCGCGCTGGGAGACGTCCAGCCGGTGTTCGGTACGCATCCGGGCGAGGAAGGCGAGGGCCAGGTGCCGCGCCTGGGCGATGCAGCCGCCGCTCCCGTCCAGCTCGATCGTCATCTGGAAAGGCTGCCCGCCGTCGGCCACCGCCGCCTCCCCCGTCATATGCAGACCCTACGACGCCGCGCCGCGCCATGGCCTGGCTTCGCGCGCTTACCCCGCGGGAAAGCAGGTCGGTCCCCTGACGTCACGTCAGCCCCGCAGCCCCTGGCACCATTCCGGACGCCAGGTTCGATGTGCCAGTATCGTCCATGTGACTGAAGGAGCGAAGGCGGGGACGCAAGAAGGCGCGGCAGCCGGCCCGTTGCTGGTGGCCTCCTCCATGACCGGGGGCGTGCGCGTCCTGAGCGTGAGCGGCGAGATCGACCACCACACCGGTGACACACTGCGCGAGGCCCTGGGAGCCTGCACGACCGACCCACCGCGGGTCGTGGCGGACCTCCACCGGGTCTCGTTCATGGACTCCAGCGGCATCAACATCCTGATCAGTGCCCACCGTGCTCTCACCGGGGCAGGCGGCTGGCTCCGCCTGGCAGCACTGTCGGCACCCGTCTTGCGCACGGTGCAGATCGTCGGCCTGGACACGGTCATCGACTGCCACCCCACCCTCGACCAGGCCCTGCACATGTGACGCCGGCCGGCCTTTGTGCGGGCCGGCGATGTCTGGCTCAGGTCTCGGGGACGTCGCTGTGGCTGTCCCGCTCGAGGCGGCCGCAGCAGCGGCTCTGCGCGGATGAGTGCGGCGAGGCCGGTGACCGTGGTGACCGTGGCGGCGAGCATGACCAGCGAGGCGGTGGCCTGCCACGTCGATCGACCCCGGTGATCGAGCGGGCCCGAGCCGAGCACGCGGTACCGGCCTGCCGGGCGGCCGACCGCGGCGGCCACTGTCCCGAGCCCGGCCCTACCGCCGTCCGCCGGGCCGTTGCACACTCGGGAGGCTGCCTGGCCCGGGTGCCGTCGGGCGTCGGTCACGAACCAGGCCAGCGGGCCTCCGAGTTGGGTGGACCCGTCGATCGCGGAGGCGGTGGAGCGGCAGCCGGTGCGGGCGCTGAGCCTGCGAGGCATTCTCCGAGCCGGAGGCGGTGGCCGACGACCAGCCGGCCCCGATCGCGCAGGCCCGCATCGGGCGTCGCCGCCGGGCGAAGGTCTCCCGTGCCCGGTCCGAGCAGGCGTCGCACGGCGCGCGCCGGTGGATGGTGACGGCCGCCGCCGTCCGCCGGACAAGGACTCGTGCAAGGCCCGGCGGCAGCCCCAACTACCGGGAGCCCGTCACCGGCTGCCGCTTGTAGAAGGACTCCTCCAGGTAGGCGGCCTCGTGTGGCTGGTAGGGCTCCTCCAGGTAGGCGGCCTCGTCTTCGTCGAGCTCGACGTCCACCGCGGCGACCGCGTCGGCCAGGTGGGCCGGCTTGGTGACCCCGACGATGGGAGAGGTCACCGCCGGGTTGCGCATGACCCAGGCCAGGGCGACCTGAGCCGGGGACAGACCCCGTTTGCCCGCGATCTCGTGGACGCGCTCGGCCACTGCCTGGTCCCCGTCGCGGTAGAGGATCTTGCCGCCCGGGTCGGTCTCGGCACGCGCCGTGGCGGTGTCCCGGACCCGCGTCAGCCTGCCCCGCGCCAGCGGGCTCCACGGGATCACGCCGATGCCCTGGTCGGCGCAGAGCGGGAGCATCTCGCGCTCCGCTTCCCGGTGGATGAGGTTGTAGTGGTCCTGCATCGACACGAACCGGGTCCAGCCGTTCAGGTCAGCCAGGTACAGGGCCTTGGCGAACTGCCAGGCGTACATGGAAGAGGCGCCGAGGTAGCGGACCTTCCCGGACCTGACCGCGTCGTGCAGCGCCTCGAGGGTTTCCTCGATCGGAGTGTCGTAGTCCCAGCGGTGGATCTGGTACAGGTCGATGTAGTCGGTCCCCAGTCGCTTCAGGGAGGCGTCGAGCTCGGTGAAGATCGCCTTGCGGGACAGCCCGGCGCCGTTCGGGCCGGGGCGCATCCGCATCCAGACCTTGGTGGAGAGAACGACCTCCTCGCGCCGGGTGAAGTCCTTGACCGCCTGACCGACGATCTCCTCACTGCTTCCGGCGCTGTACCCATTGGCCGTGTCGAGGAAGTTGACGCCGGCCTCAAGGGCCTGCTTGATGATGTCCCGGCCGGCGTCCGGGCCCAGCGACCAGGGCTCACCGCCACGGTCCGGCTCGCCGAAGCTCATGCAGCCGAGGGTGATGGCGGAGACTTCCAGCCCGGTCGCCCCGAGTTTGATGTACCGCATGCCTTCGAACCTAGGAGTTGGAGTGCGTTCTAACGCAATACGTCCCGGTCCGGAATTCGGGGGCGTGGGGCATGTGTGCCCTGTCAGGTTCCGACCGTTTCGGCCAGACGTATCAGAGACCCAGCGGTAGCGGGTAACAAACTGTCAGTTCGCGGCCGAGCGCGAAGGATGCTATTCAGCCCCCGGACGGAAAACCGCCCTCGCGGGTCCGTCGCCACGACCGATCATCACTCGACGGTGAGTATCGAATCGACTGCGTAGGGGGACGCGAGGGACGCCGGCCCAGGCATGGGACCGCCGCGGGCTGACGGGTGCGTGCGCAGGGTCGGATCTCAGCCGTGCCGCCTTCGTACCCTCGCTTCCGGGACGCCTTCGAGTAGGGCGTGACTCGCCTCGACCTCGCCGATGGCGCCGGTGCACGCGCGCTGACGTCTTTGCTTGGGCCCGAGTCAAGACCTGCGTTCTGCCTCCCGCTCGTGGGGGAGGAAAACGAGCTTGTCCGCCCGTACGTGCTGGCCTGGGAGCAACGAGTACGGCGGCGCGCGGTGGTGGTCACCTCTCACATGCCGGCCGAGGCGTGGTCGTCTCTCGCGGGAGGTTTCTGATGCTGCCTCCCAAACGGCCCCACATCACCGAGACGTCGACCATCCCCTACCAGTCGGCCGTGTGCTGCATCGGCATACACCTTGCTTGCGCGGAGTCCTCGCCAGTCTCCGCACCGATCGACCTGCCGCTTGTGTACGAGACGTGCTCTTGCCCGTGCCACACGGTGTCTCCCCGCTCCATGAAGGCGGAGGCGGAGCGGTAAGCGGCCGGGCACTCGGCGGCGCGCTGGTCTCCAACGTCGAGGTCACCGCGGCGACCGTGCAACGAGGCGACGTCATCCAACTCGGGGGACTGCCCTGTCGGGTAGCCGACCTCTTCCAACTCTCCCAAGGCGCCAAGCAGCTTCCCTTGAAGTCCGGCGAACTGCTGACCATGCACGCGCGAACCCGACTCGTCGCCGATCGCATGCTGAGAAGGCGGTGAACCAGCCCGTGCGTGCACGCCATCACGAGATCGCCGACGATCTCCGGCAGCAGATCACGACCGGCCGCATCAAGCCGGGTGAACGCCTCCCGTCTGAGGCCGACCTCGCCGTCCGCTACAAGGTCAGCACAGTGACTCTGCGGAACGCCCTCGCGGTCCTCCAAGGCGAGGGCCTGGTCGAGAAGATCCACGGCAAGGGCATCTTCGTCCGCCATCGGCCTCGCAAGACCGTGTACGTCGGCGGCTAGGGGACGTTGGATCCGTGGACCGCCGGAGAAGCAGCCCTGAACATCACGGTCAGCACCACCACGGTTGCAGCACAGGGACATCTGACGACCTTGTTCAAGGTGCCGACGGCCACCCCACTCACCGAGTTCTTCTGCATCAGCCGTCAGGGAGGATCCCCGCGCGGACTGGCCCGTATTTACATCCCGCCCGACCTGACCCCGGCCGGAGTCGAGGACGACAACGCTTCCTGGCGGGAGACAGCCACGCGCTTCGCCGTCCTGAGCACGCCACAGGCAACTATCCGGGAGACGGTATGCGCCCGTCCACCGTCCCCGGAGGAAGCGTCTGTCCTCCGGCTCCGCTCGTCGGCGTCGGTCCTCGTGATCACACGCGTCGCAACCGACACGTCCGGGCGGATCACCGAGGCCGCACTTCTGGTGTTCCCCGGCGAGCACATCGACGCCGTCTTCACCACCCACCACCCGACCAATGAGAGGCAGACTCAAAAATGACGGCACCGAACGAACTACAGCTCCTGCCGTGGTCGGGCTCGGACGGCAGCCCTGCTACCTGAGTACCGACGACAAGACCGGCTACATGTCCCGCCTGGCGGACAACATCGAATCGATCCAACTGGGAACGGCAGCCGAGCTGCGGGAACACGCCTCGGACGCCCTCAACGACCCTGACGCGGACCCGGAGGACCTCCGCCTCTTGGCGAAGGATCTAACCGGAGCCCTCCGGGACGTACTCCGCGTCGCAACCAGCCGCGGCCACCTCCTGGCCGTGAGCGAACCGCACCATCCCTGAGACGGTGGCCGCAAGCATCACCCACCCGTGACGTCCCTCCACCTCACGAGGGGAGGGGAGCCCGAGCACCAACTGGCTCCCCTCCCCGCTGCTTTATGTCGGACGCTGGAGCGCAGGGCATCGAGGGAGGAAGACTCTGAGCCATCAGCTTGGGTTTCTTGGCGGCGGTTTGCTGGGCCGAACTGCGGCGAAGCAGTGTTGGAGCCTTGGCCCCATCCGGGGCAAGTCCCCGCTGTTCCCCGTGGTTCCCCGCAGGATCTGGCACGCATCTGGCACGTCCGACCAGTCCGGGCTGAGAGGCTGAGCCCGTGACTGATGATGAGGTTGTCGAGGCGTTGCGTATCGCAGCTCGGGCGGGGACTTTGCCTCCGCCCGCAACACCGGAGGCTGTCGCTGCGGCGGAAGAAGTCATCGGGTTCCCGTTGCCTCCTCTCCTGCGGCGCTTGTACGTCGAGGTCGCCAACGGCGGATTCGGCCCGAACGAAGGCATCCTGGGGGTGCGCGGCGGGGCCGCACAGGGCAACTTTGCGGACATCGCCGAGCTGTACCAGGACGGCCCGGACCCGTCCGGCCGCATCCCGGCCGGCCTGGTGTTGATCTACGACTGGGGCTGCACTATCTGGTCGCTGGTCGACTTCCGCGATCCTGCGGGCGTCATGTGGTGCAACCACGAAGGCGAGTGCTGGTCCCAGGGCGTGAACCTCGCGGAATGGCTGATGGGCACGCTGGCAGGAACCCTGACGGCGGAAGCACTGCTGGAGAGCCAGCCCACTTCGTAGACCAGCTTCCCCACTGCCCTGAGCCGGTACTTCTCCTTCGCGGTTACGGGACTTGAACCCAGGACCTCTTCGTCCCGAAGCAACTGGGGTGGGGGCGCTGCCTTGGGCTGGTGTGCCTCTCACCTGCGCTGATGGTCCGCAGACGTTCGCGCTCGTCCGCCGTTGTTCGTCGGCGTTGTCACGCAGTTAGACGCTCACCGCGGCGCCGTCTCCGACGAACAAGGCTTCCCTACCGTTCCGTCCTCACTGCATAGTGCAGGGGTGAAACTGGCGATCACCATCCTGACTGTAGCCAGCGGCGTATTGCCGGCGCTTGGCGTCTGGTTGTTGTGGCAGCGCATCGACGGCCGACGAGATCACCTCAGGCGCAAGCTCCGAAGGTATGAAGAGATCATGGGAGATCCTGGGCTCTCGGAGGAGGAGCGTCGAACCAGGTTGGAACGGGAGGTCCCTAGCGAGAGCACGGTGGGCGACCTTCTGCACATCCGAGAGCGCATCGAGCTCGTAGGCCTTGAGCAGGCCCCAGAGGTCACAGCTCCCGCCGTGCTTGCTTCCACCGGCCTGATCTGCGCGACTATCGCGGGTTTGCTGTCGACGTGGTTCGAATGACCTCGCCGCCGTTCACCGCGGGCTTCTGCCCTTCCATGGCCCAGCATGGCCCTGAGTGGTCGCTCGTGCATGAGCACCGCTTTAAGAGTTCGAACTACCTGCTGTAAGAGCTTTAATCGCTCTGGACACAGGGACTGTCGGCGATCGTCAGAATCCACTCCGTTTGCCATTGTTGATGCCAACTACGGAGGTCACCGGAGCTGAAGGCCTAAGCCTGGATGGGAACGACCCTCACATCAAACACTTGCGGGTGCGCCAGCGCCGTCATCGTCTCGCGCGGGATTGCCTGAGGCAGAGGCCACTCGATCGGCTCGGCCGGCGGCCACATCGGGCGCAACGAGGGCAAAGCCTCGTACGGAGCCAGCCTGGAGCCTTTTGCCACATCAGGCGCGCGGATGATCTGCACCACCATGCAGCCGATCTTGAGGGTGCTGATCCAAGCCACGCGACCCAATTGGGAGGTCCCGTAGCCCTGGCACAGGGTGTCCACAAGAGGCACGTTGTCGTCAGGTGGGTAGTTCATGAAGCCCAGGCGACCGAGCATCGAGGCAGTGGGTTCGTGGACCTCACTAAACGTTGCGAAGTCACTCTCGGGGATCACATTGCGCACTTCAGAGGGATGCGTGTACTGAAACATGAGCATGGTCTTCAGGGACCATGACGACAGAGCGCGCTGCGCTTCGGCGCCGAGGGTGCATGGAGTTCCCCGGATCAGGGCAGGCAGGAAGTCCCTAACGTCTTCCTCCATCTGGTTCATCCAGCCGCTGTTGCAGTTGGAGCAGACGACCTTGACTTGGTCATTCAGCGGGGGAGCGTCGTGATGTCGGGCTGTGTCCAAGCTCAGCCGGATGTATCGGTGGCGCCGGACTGTTGGGTCGAGCGCAACTTTGAGCCAGCGGGGGAGAACATGCTCCTTCGTCAGAGGAGTGCCTCCACAGAAGATGCAGACCTTGGCCATGCACAGACCATAGAGGCCGTAGATGGGCGCAATGTTGGAATTTTGAGCCCAGGGGTCTGCACGGAGCTTGCCGCGTCAGAGCGAGCGACGGGATTCGGCAAGAGACACCCCCTCTTGCCTGACGGCCACCCCTCGGGGGAAACCCGTATGGTCGAGGCACTCTGACCTGGGCGTTCGCTGCTGGCGCCTGCGGCTCGTCTGTCACTGTCGGTCGTCGTTGGGTGGCCGCGGGGGGCCTTGGACGGCCCAGGGGCGGCCCAGAACTGATCACTGGGGACCCGCCGTCGTATCCGTCAGAGGCGTCCACTGCTGTCGCTTCGAAGTCCCACAGGGACTCTGCGCGTGCCGTTTCCTCACAACCTGTGCCAACATCGTGGCCATAGCCGCTAGGGCTATGGCCACGGGCATCGCAGCGCTCGTTAGCAGGGGTGGGCATGAATAAGTACGTCTATTTTCCAGAATTTCGCGATCATGATGCGACGCGAGAAGAGGTCAACTCGGCAATCATGGGGCTTCTGGCAGGTTCTCAGATGGCAGTGCACTTGCTAAAGCTCACCGAGGGATCCGATCACTTGCTCGCCGAAGTTTTTCCGCAAATCCCGCACATCAAACGGTTCAACCTAACCACGACCGCTGCCAGTGGCATCTTGCGTGCTGCTGAAAGTCACCTCGGCGCAATGGCTGTTCCATATGTCTTGGGAGCCCATGAAGACTACATGAAAGCCTGCCTGCGGCTAGTCGAGAGGTCCACCGGAGTAAATCTGGGTGCGAGTAACGTGCGGTCGGCAAATCAGCACGGGAAGCTGGAAGACACGTCAACACTGAAATTTTCTGCCGACAGCTTGGATCAGTTCCACTTGGTCAGGAAGATGCGTAACTGCACGATCCATGCTGGCGGCCTCTCCGACAGGGCCCTTGAGAATCACTGCACCAATATGAGTTCACGAGCCCGGGCTGGATGGAAGCGCCTAGCCGGGTATGAGCCGAGCTTCAGCGCTGGCCATGACGAAGTAAAGTTCGGACATCGGGAAACGGTTGCCGCTCTAGCTATTACTAAGAATCTCGCTCGGCAAGCAAACGAGATTTTGCAAGCGGCCATTCCTCGCCCGGCGTGGGGCGAGATCCTATTGAGGGATCTGGACGAGGTCGGCCCAGGACTTCCGAAGGATCCGAGCGAGAGGCTGAGAAAAGTGCGAGGGTATGCTCGTTTCCATTACTCGGCTATGAAGTTTACAGACCAGGAAATTGCGACTTTCAATAGCGCATATCACAAGTAAAGTGCCATCCCGGAATGGAGTGGCACTGAAAGTGAATGAGTTGATGAAAAGAAAGGAGCGGGGCTCTACTGCTTGAGCTACGATCCACAAGGGACGCCGGGATTTGCACCCGAATCTCCGCGCTTTTTGTGAGACATGCGGTTGTGAGCCGCCAGGCCCGAAGCCTGCCTCTGCGGGGGGAAGTGTAGCACGGGGCACAGGACGCCGGTGGAGTCTCAACGAGTAAGGCCAGCCAACAGCTGCCGGCGTTCCCTGCGCGGGAGCTACGAGCGGTAGGCCGCCTGTACCGCACACGGCTGCGGAGAGCGCTCGGTCCCAGGGAAAGCAACTGGTCGCTGAGGTGTGGGGCTGTCCGGGCTCGTTGATGTCACTGCGGGATGGCAGTAGACGTCGTTGGGGCGGCTCGCCCTGAGAAGCTCGTGCGTAGCTTGCGCGTCAGAACTCGTCCTCCCCGCCACCCCAGTGCAACGGAAGGACTGTATTTTCGTCGGTAATTGCCTCAGCGAGTTGATCCTGCTTCAGTCCGCGAACGGTACTCAAGTCGACGCCGCAAAGGTTAGTACTGGTGAGTTTTGCGCGGGTGAATCTTGAATTTCTCAGGATTGCGGGAGGTAGTGGAGGATTCCCGTCTTCTGCGTATCTTCGCCCGAAATCAGATCCACTCAGATCGCAGCCGTAAAAGTCGCTATTCGTTAGATCGGCCGCAAGGAACCAGCAGTTTCGATAAATGGCATTAACGAAGTGGGCTTCACGGGCAGTGGAGCGAGTGAAAGCTGCTCTTTCTGCCTTGCAGAAAGATAGGTCTGCACCATCGATCTTCGCGCCTGAGAATCCGGCTCCCGTCAAGTTGCTGTAGTAGAACATGGATCCCCGGTAGTCCCCATGTAGCTGAGCATCGGTCAATCCACAGTGGTAGAAGTCCAGCTTCGAGTCGCCCAGGTCGACTGCCCTTCTTCCAAGCACGGTGAGGGCGGCCTGAACGTCTGCGGTCACATGGGTATCTTTAGGGGAACGCGGATCATCTCTGGTGTTCTCACGGATATGGGCTGTTAGCAGCTCTATCACCGTGGGCCTATCGTCCTTTGAGTCCCTCGCGATGCGTTCGAGCGAGAAAATCCCGCCAATTCTAACCGTCATATTTTCCGAGGACAGGAGCTTGATAGCCTCTACGTACCTGTCAGTTACTTGACCCTCGCGGGTGAGCTGCGCCTGCTCTCGATCCT
Source organism: Streptomyces sp. SUK 48 (assembly GCF_009650765.1). Lineage (NCBI taxonomy): Bacteria > Bacillati > Actinomycetota > Actinomycetes > Kitasatosporales > Streptomycetaceae > Streptomyces > Streptomyces sp. SUK 48. The sequence continues at coordinate 5,371,439 of NZ_CP045740.1, forward strand.
TCTCTCGCGTGTGTTCGAATAGCTTCTCCGACTGTTCGAAGAGTCTTTCTGTGTGCTTATGGCTGCGGTGGGTGTAATAAAGGCCGAGTCCAGCGATAACACCGGCGCCCAGTGCGACGAGGGTTGTACGAAAGCCTGTGATGACAACACCGTCTGCGGGCTGGAGATCCTTCTGCCGGAGGTGGCTGCTATCAAACCACCAGGGCCCCTTCCAAAGGAGGAGCCCGTATCCCAGCACGACCGCAGCAGCCGCAAGCCCAAGACCCACAGGTCTGACCCATGCCTTCATGTCCCGCAGCATGCCTCGGCGAGCAAGGATCTAACCGCTAAACTATCGAACCCTGAGCAACAATTGAGGTATGAGACCCCCGGCGGCCAGCACGGTGTACGAGGTCGGCGGAGCGGCTTTGGGCTGGAGCTGCTTTGGGGCGAGTGATCATGGCCCCGTAAGCTTCCGGCGAGTCGGGCAGTCTGTGGACCTGCCCGTTAAAGCACGACGTTGGGGCCATGATCTTAGAGGCTCGCCCCAAAGTGGCTGCCTAAAGCCGTGGAGCCGACCGCCCCAGCCGCAGAGGGTGTCTCCCACCTCATGCCCGTAGCTCGCCAGCGCGCCACCGGGCGCGGCCAGCCGGGGCGGAGACAGGAGGCAGGCCGCGCCGCAGAGGCGGCAGGGCCCGCGCCGCGCGCGGGCCCTGATGAAGTAGAGAAAGTCTTATCCCGCCGGGGTGAGGCGCTGGCCATCATGGCTGCGTACCTGTGGGCCGTTGCCGTCCAAGGCGTCCAGGAGCCTGACTGCGAAGACCTCGGACATGCGCTCGCTGACCTCTTCCGGGGTGAGCCAGGAGACGGCCGTCGACTCCGCTTGAGGTGCGTTCGGTTCCGCCGGAGGGCTTGCAGCGGAAGACCAGGGCCACGATGCCGCGGGTCAAGTTCTTGTAGGCGCGGGTCAGTTCGTCCACCTCGACGTGGGTGCCTGTTTCCTCCAGGACCTCGTGGCGACACCGGCCTCAAGGGTCTCGTTGAGTTCGAGGATGCCGTCGGGGAGTTTCCAGGTGCTGTTGTCGGCTCGGTGAGGGTCAGGAGGTGGCTGTCCTCGCGCACCAGGAAGCGCAATCGTCGGATTCTCGACATCGTCATGAAGCACGCGATCCGACCGAGGAGTCGGCGGCCGTCGTGAAGACCGCGGATGCCTTGGACGAGCACTCGTTGCTGAACCCGGAGCCGGCCAGGGTGTTCCTCGTCTGGACCCATCGCCGGCCACGTGGCGGCAAGCGGCTCCATGCCTCCGTGGCCACGCTGTACTACTGCGTGGCCACGTGGGCGGAGGAGTGCGAGTTGCTGACCCATGCGGCGGACTCTGGGGTCGGGGAGCAAGGGGCCGACGCGGGGGAGATCCATGAGCAACTGAACTTGAAGCGCTGTGCGGACGGTGGGGCGCGCACGGTGCCGGGCTCCCGGCCCTGGCGCGTGTCCTGCGGCAGCGCATCGAGAGCGGCCAACTTCAGGCGGCGTCCTCGCCGGTGCCGTCATCCGCCGGGCGTGGCGTGGTGAGTGGAAGGCCGTACTGCCTTCGCGTGGATTCGACTCGCCGGCCGGACGGTGCGTGTGGCTCAACGAGGGCTCGCGCCTGCCCAGGTGGCGGAGTGGGCCGGGGACAGTGCCACCGTGCTTCTGGTCGCCTACGCCCGCTGTGCCGACCGGCAGCTGCTCCACCTGAAGAGGCGGCACGAAGCGGCTGAAGATCTTCCCTGGGAGTCGTACGCCGGGCGGCCCGTCGGGGCGGGAGCTTCGACACGGATTCGACGCGGTCCCCCGTGAGAGCCCGGTTGCAGTCGGACGGGACCGGTGGCAGACCTTGAGCGTCGCAGGGGGCTTCCGGGGTCGGCGCACGCCCGACCGCACCCATCCTGACCAGCAAAAAGCCCTCCCCGAAGGGAGGGCGACGGGTGGCGCCCCCGGCAGGACTCGAACCTGCGGCCAAGCGCTTAGAAGGCGCCTGCTCTATCCGCTGAGCTACGGGGGCCTGGTGGCGCGTTCAAGGATAAAGCTCCCTGCTCGCCGACCCTGTCGCTTCGCCTCCGTGGCTCGATGTGGAGGTTCGGTGAAGCGGTCCTGATAATCGCAGGCAGGTACGAATCGTGCAGCGCTTTTGGCGCCCGACGCCACCGGGTGTTGTGCACTCGTTATGCCTGGCCCGCGCCCATGTCCCAGTCGCCCCATCCGCCCTTTCTGTCCTGTCGGCGCGCAGACATGTCCATATGCTTCAGAATTCCCCTAAAATTGGGCATTCTTCCCATGTGGTGACCTTGGACGTACGGCCCCAGCTGCTCGACACACTCTCCGCTCTGCGCGACCGTGTCGCCGCCGCACGCTTTCCGCTGCCCCTGGCCGGGGCCCCACGCGCGCGTGCCAACCGCGACGAACTCCTCGCCCAGCTGGACGACTACCTCGTACCCAGACTACGGGCCCCCGAGGCGCCGCTGCTGGCCGTGGTCGGCGGGTCCACCGGCGCGGGGAAGTCGACCCTCGTCAACTCCCTCGTCGGGCGCCGCGTGAGCGAGGCCGGCGTGCTCCGGCCGACGACCCGCACTCCGGTCCTGGTCTGCCATCCGGCGGATCACCACTGGTTCAGCGGCATGCGTGTCCTGCCCGACCTCGCGCGCGTCTGGATGCCCCACCAGGACGCCCGCGACGACGACCTGTTGCTCCCGGGCGAACTCCCCGGCGACCAGCCCGTCCGCGCCCTGCGTGTCGAGACCGCCGACACCCTCCCGCGCGGACTCGCCCTCCTGGACGCCCCCGACGTCGACTCCCTGGTCGCCGAGAACCGCGTCCTCGCCGCCGAACTGCTCTGCGCCGCCGACATCTGGGTCATGGTCACCAGCGCCGCCCGCTACGCCGACGCCGTCCCCTGGCATCTGCTGCGCACCGCCAAGGAGTACGACGCCACGCTCGTCACTGTCCTCGACCGCGTGCCCCACCAGGTGGTCTCCGAGGTCTCGCGGCAGTACGCCGCCCTGCTCACCAAGGCCGGCCTCGGCGACGTGCCCCGCTTCACCGTGCCCGAGCTGCCCGAGTCCGTCTGGAGCGCCGGACTGCTGCCCGCCACCGCCGTCGCGGCCCTGCGCACCTGGCTCATCCAGCACGCCCAGGACCCCGGCGCCCGGCAGTACGTCATGGCCCGTACCGCCCACGGCCTCCTCGACTCGCTGAGAACCCGGATGCCCGAACTGGCCGGCGCCGCAGCCGCCCAGTACGCGGCCGCGCTCCGGCTCACCACCGCGGTGGAGGGGGCGTACGACAGGGAGCACGCGCGTCTGCGCGACCGCCTCCAGTCCGGCGCCGTACTCGCCGGGGGCGCCCTCAAACGCTGGCGCGCCTTCCCCCTGGACTGCACCGCGGGCGAACTCCTCGACGCCCTCGTGGAGAGCCTCGGCGCGCTGCTGCTGTGCGCCGTCACCGCCGCCGACGAGCGGGTGGCCGAGGCATGGCGCCGCGAGCCCGCCGCGGCCGCCCCGGGACTCGCCGGGTGCGATCCCTCGCCGGAGAGCGCGGAGCACCGTATCGGCCTCGCGGTACGGCGCTGGCGGCGCGAGCTGGAGGAGTACGCCGAGGACGAGGTGCGCGAGCTGGACCGCAGCGTCGCGCCCGACTCCGAGGCCGTCGCCGCCCTCGCGGCCACCGCCCTGCTGGGCGGCCGCCGGGGACGCCACGCGGGTGAACGGCTCGCCGACCGGGTCGGCGCCCACGGCGCGCTGCGCCTGCGCGACCGCGCCGAACGGCTGCTCATCGACCACGTGGACCGCGTCGTCCACCGCGAACGCGAACGCCGCCTCGCCCCGCTCGACGCGCTCGACATCCATCCCGAGCCCCAGGCCGAACTCATCGCCGCCCTGTCCGTACTGCAGAAGGAGAGGTGACCGGTGTCCGCCGTCACTGACCAGGAGCACATGGACCACACCGATCGCGTCGAGCCCAGGGACCACATGAGCCCCGTCGATCCCGCCGGCCCCACGGACCCCACCGACCCCGGCAATCCCATCAAACCCGTCAATCCTGCGGGTCCTGTGGGTCCTGCGGGCCCGGGCAGCTCCATCGATCACATCGCGCGACCGAGGGGCGTCGACATCGGGAAGCAGGGGGAGGGTGCCCGCGGGGACCGGGGGAGAGCAGGGGACGGCGGGGGAGACGGAGACGGTACGACGGCCACCGCTGCTCCCGCCGCGGGGGAACGGGGCGAGGAAGGTACGCCGATGCCGGACGCGGGCGGGATCGTAGCGGACGAGGCCGGCAGGCGCGGCCAGGACGGGGAGAAGAAGGCGGCCCCGGGTGCGCGGGGGAAGACAACCGGCGCCGGTGCGCCGCAAAGTGAGCCCGGCGGCTCCTCTCGCGCCGCGCGCGCCCCCCGTACCTCCGGTGCCGAGAGGGCCCCGGCCGTCCCCGCCAACCCGCGCGGCACGTCCGGCGGTTCGGCCCCCTCCACCCCCTCCACCCCCTCCACTCCCTCGACTTCCTCCACCCCCTCCGGCCCCCCTGGCCCCTCCGACCCCTCTGGCTCCTCCGACTCCTGGGACGACGGCCTCATCGCCCGCCGTATCAACGACGCCGCCGCGCTCGTCGCCCCCGTGGCGCCGGTCCCGGCGCGTGGCGGGGCCGCCCGTACGGTCGTACCGCTCGCCTACGACGGCCCCCTCCGCTCCCGCCTCGACGCCCTGCGGGAACTCGTCGGGCTCTCCCGGACGCGGCTGGACAGCCAGACCCTCGCCGAGGCGGGCCGGGTGCTGGACGAGGCGGCGGACCGGCGCAAGCTGTCCGGGCGGCACACGGTCGTCGCGATCGCGGGCGCCACCGGCAGCGGCAAGTCGCAGCTGTTCAACTCCCTCGCCGGGGTGGCCATCTCGGAGACCGGCGTACGGCGCCCGACCACCTCCTCGCCGATCGCGTGCAGCTGGAGCGACGGCGCCGCCGGACTCATCGACCGGCTCGGCATCCCGGGCCGGCTGCGCCGCCGTCCGCTGAACAACCCGGAGTCGGAGGAGCAGTTGCGCGGGCTGGTCCTGGTCGACCTGCCCGACCACGACTCCGCCGCCGTACAGCACCGCGAGCAGGTCGACCGGATTCTCAAGCTGGTGGACGCGGTGATCTGGGTGGTCGACCCGGAGAAGTACGCCGACGCCGTGCTGCACGAGCGCTATCTGCGGCCCATGGCCGGGCACGCCGAGGTCATGTTCGTCGTGCTCAACCAGGTCGACCGGCTGCCCGGAGAGGCCGCCGACCAGGTCCTGGACGATCTGCGGCGGCTGCTGGACGAGGACGGCGTGGCGCTCGGCGAGCACGGGGAGCCCGGCGCCACCGTGCTCGCGCTGTCCGCGCTCACCGGCGAGGGCGTCGGCGACCTGCGCGAGTCGCTCGGCGAGTTCGTGGCCGAACGGGGCGCGGCGGCCCGCCGGGTCGCCGCCGACGTGGACGCCGCCGCGGCCGAGCTGCGGCCGGTCTACGCCGCCGGGCGCCGGGTCGGGCTCAGCGAGGAGGCGCGCGAGGACTTCGCCGCGCGGCTCGCGGACGCGGTGGGCGCCACCGCGGCGGGCGAGGCCGCCGAACGGGCCTGGCTGCGCAACGCCAACCGGGCCTGCGGCACGCCCTGGCTGCGGCTGTGGCGCTGGTACCAGAAGCGCGGTACGGCGGCGACCGGCCGCCATCAGGTGGGCGCCCAGGCCGACGAGGAGGCGACGGCGCGGCAGCGCGTGGAACAGGCGGTCCGTACGGTCGCCGACCGGGCCTCGGCCGGGCTGCCGGTGCCCTGGGCGCAGGCGGTGCGGGAGGCGGCCGTACGCGGTGCGCAGGGGCTGCCGGAGGCGCTGGACGAGCTGGCGGAGCGGGCCGGGGGCCCCTCCGGGCGGCCGCCGCGGCCCGGCTGGTGGCCGGCGGCGGTGCTGGTGCAGGCGGCGATGACGCTGCTCCAGATCGCGGGCGGGCTGTGGCTGGCCGGGCAGATCGCCGGGGTGATGGCACCCAACCTGGGCGTCCCGGTGCTGCTGATGATGTGCGGGATCATCGGCGGCCCGCTGGTGGAGTGGGGCTGCCGGATGGCGGCGCGGGGGCCGGCGCGGCGGTACGGCCAGGACGCGGAACGGCGATTGTGCGAGTCGGCCGCGAGCTGTGGCCGGGCGCGGGTGCTGGACCCGGTGGCGTCGGAGCTGCTGCGGTACGGAGAGGTGCGGGAGCAGTACGGGAGGGTGGTGCGGGCGGGGGCCGGGGTGGGGTGAGTTCGGCCTCGTACCGGAGGAGTCTGCGGCGTGCCGGACGAGCCTGCGGCATCCGGATGAGCCGGCGCCGGACAGGGCGAATCGGTGCCGTGCGGGGTGAGCCGGCGCGGTTCGCGGGGGGCGGTCACTCGCGCGGGTGGCGGAGTTTTCCACAGGCGCGGGGGCCGTCCACAGGGCTCAGCGGGCTCGGCCCGGCGGAGGCAGTCTGGGGTCGTGGCAGACGCCGCCGTACGGGACGGGCCCGTACGTACGTCCGCCCGTCCGGCGAGGGCGCCGGACGGGGGAGGGGAGCGCGAGGATGAACGAGACCGTGGTCTGTGTGGTGGGCAATGTGGCGACCGCGCCGGTGTACCGGGAGCTGGCGGCGGGGCCGTCGCTGCGGTTCCGGCTCGCGGCGACCGCGCGCTACTGGGACCGGGAGAAGAGCGCCTGGACGGACGGGCACACCAACTTCTTCACGGTGTGGGCCAACCGCCAGCTCGCCGCCAACGCGATGGCGTCGGTGGAGGTGGGGCAGCCGCTGGTCGTGCAGGGCCGGCTGAAGGTGCGCACGGAAGGGCGCGACGGGCGCGAGGGGCAGCAGCAGTGGGCGTCGGCGGACATCGACGCCACGGCGATCGGCCATGACCTCTCACGGGGTACGGCGGTCTTCCGGCGCGCGGGCAAACCGGAACCCCCGGCCGGGGCCGCCCGGCCCGAGCCCGACTGGGCGACCCCGCGGCCGCCGGACACCGGGGAGGACACCGCCGTTCAACAGGCGCCGGAACCAGCCACAGTGACGTGAAGTCAGCAGTCCAGTCGGGTGGATTTATCGATAAGGGCTGCTCAACGGCGGTCCGGCGATAACGATTCCGGATCGGAAACGCCATCGGATCATCCGACCGGCCAGAGAGGCACAGCCCGAGTCCATAGGATGCCGGGCGTGCCCCTCGGGGCCGCCGATTCTGCTGGTGGGACCCGTCCCCCACGTCCAACGGGTCCTGCTCGAAGGGGAATTCTGTGCTTGCTTCGCTCTCTGGGTTCTGCCGGTCCACCACCGTGGCCCGCCTGGCCGCCACCGCCACGGTGTCCGGTCTCGTGGCGGCCGGTGTGCTGTCCGGCGCGGGTACGGCCGCGGCCGACGTGGCCCCGCAGACCGAGGGCGGGGCGAGCGCCACGCTGGACGGCCTGAAGATCTTCGGCGCGGCCGTGGTCCATGAGGCGGGCGGCGACCAGCCGGTGTCGGCGGGGCTGTTCGAGATGTCCGTGGACGGCGGCGGCACCCTGCAGACGTACGGCGTCGACCTGCACAATCCGGTCCAGCGCGACGCCCGCTACCAGGAGACGTCCTGGAGCGGCACCTCGCTGGGCACCAACCGGGACGCGGGCCGGATCGACTGGATCGTGCAGCACTCCTACCCCCAGGTCAACGACCTCGCGGCGCTCGCCCACCGGGCCGGCGTGGGGAGCCTCAGCGAGCAGGACGCGGCGACCGGCACCCAGGTGGCCATCTGGCGGTACTCGGACCACGCCAAGGTCGACGCCGTGGCCCCCGGCGCGGAGAAGCTCGCCGACTACCTCCAGCGCAGCGCCCGCGCCGCCGGCGAACCGGGGGCCTCGCTGTCCCTGGACCCGGCCGCGGTCTCCGGCCGCCCGGGCCTGGTCGGACCGGTGACCGTGCACACCGACGCGGGCGCGGTCGCGGTGATACCGCCCGCGGACGCGGCGACCAGCGGGGTGCGGATCACCGACAAGACCGGCAAGGCGCTGACCACGGCGACGGACGGCAGCCGGATCTACTTCGACATCCCGAAGGACGCGGCGGACGGCTCCGCCCAGCTGAGCGTGCAGGCGTCGACGACCGTGCCGGTGGGGCGCGCCCTCGCCTCCGACAGCCGCAGCCAGACCCAGATCCTGGCCGGCTCCAGCGAGTCCGCGGTCTCCGCGAGCGTGACGGCCGACTGGGCCGCGCGGGGCGCGATACCGGCGGTGTCGGCGCACAAGGACTGCGCCAAGGGCACGGTGGACATCACGGCCGCCGACAAGGGCGACCAGCCCTTCACCTTCAGCCTGATGGGCACCGAGCACACCGTCCCGGCCGGCGCCACGCGCACCGTCCCGGTCCCCCTCCAGGAGGACCAGGGCTACGACTTCACGATCACCGGCCCGAACGGCTTCACCCGCCGCTTCACCGGCGTCCTGGACTGCCGGGTCCAGGGCACGATCGTCTCCAAGGCCGCCGCCCAGACCGTCGGCGAACCGACCCCGCTCGCCACCCCCGCCTCCGGCGGCACCGACCTCGCCGCCACGGGTGGTTCCGCCGTCACCCCCGTGATCGCCGGCGCCGCGATCGGCCTGGTCGTCATCGGCGGGGCGGTCCTGGTGCTCCTGCGCAAGCCGGAACAGCCCGGCGAATGAGCCCGCCGCGGGGCGGACGGATCAGCGCCCCGCCCGCCCGGCCTCCGGCTTCACCGCCCTGACCAGCGCGCAGACGAGGCCGGTGGCGCCCACACTCCCGAACATGACCATGGCCACCCCGACCGCGAAGAGACCGCTGGAGTCGTCGGACCAGTCGTACCAGGCGGCGAGGGTCAGCCCGATCGTCGTCCCGGCCACCGTCGCCACGGTGTGCCGCCGGAGGGCCGCCCAGCAGACCACCACCAGCAGGCTCAGCACCAGACCGGCCACCTGCCACACCTCGTACGGCCCGCTCACCGTGCCGTCGGGCCCCACATCCTTGTGCTGATCCCATCCCAGCCAAGCGGCCCACAGGCCGGCCGCGACGACGCCCAGCCCGAGGGCCCATACGGCCTGCCCGGCCGGCTTCTTCCACCACACTCCTGAACGCATGCCCCAAGCGTCGCCCCCGGCCCCGGCCCCGCCCAGAGCGCGCGTACTCACCCCGCCCCCGCACTCCTACTCACCCCGCCGGGAACCCCCAGGTCACAGCCCGCCACCCCAACGGGTTTCCGCGCAGGGGTGGCGATACGGCAAGATGGGGTGTATCTGCCCACTGCCAGATTTCAAGCTGCCGGACGGTTTCTCTTGGCTGAGTTCATTTACACCATGCGCAAGGCGCGCAAAGCGCACGGCGACAAGGTGATCCTCGACGACGTCACCCTGAACTTCCTGCCGGGTGCCAAGATCGGCGTCGTCGGTCCGAACGGTGCCGGCAAGTCGACCGTGCTGAAGATCATGGCCGGGCTGGAGCAGCCGTCCAACGGTGACGCGTACCTGTCGCCCGGCTACACCGTCGGCATCCTGCTCCAGGAGCCCCCGCTCGACGAGGACAAGACGGTCCTGGAGAACGTCCAGGACGGCGTCCGCGAGGTCAAGGGCAAGCTCGACCGGTTCAACGAGATCGCCGAGCAGATGGCGACCGACTACTCGGACGCGCTGCTCGAGGAGATGGGCAAGCTCCAGGAGGAGCTGGACCACGCCAACGCCTGGGACCTCGACGCCCAGCTGGAGCAGGCCATGGACGCCCTCGGGTGCCCCCCGGGCGACTGGCCGGTCGTCAACCTCTCCGGTGGTGAGAAGCGCCGCGTCGCGCTCTGCAAGCTGCTCCTGGAGCAGCCCGACCTGCTGCTCCTCGACGAGCCCACCAACCACCTCGACGCCGAGTCGGTGAACTGGCTGGAGCAGCACCTGGCCAAGTACCCGGGCACCGTCGTGGCCGTCACCCACGACCGGTACTTCCTGGACAACGTCGCCGGCTGGATCTGCGAGGTCGACCGCGGCCGCCTGCACGGCTACGAGGGCAACTACTCCAAGTACCTGGAGACCAAGGCCGCCCGCCTCAAGGTCGAGGGCCAGAAGGACGCCAAGCGGCAGAAGCGCCTCAAGGACGAGCTGGACTGGGTGCGGTCGAACGCCAAGGGGCGTCAGGCCAAGTCCAAGGCCCGCCTCGCCCGGTACGAGGAGATGGCCGCCGAGGCCGACAAGATGCGGAAGCTGGACTTCGAGGAGATCCAGATCCCGCCGGGCCCGCGCCTGGGCAACGTCGTGGTCGAGGTCGACAAGCTGAACAAGGCGTTCGGCGAGAAGATCCTGGTCGACGACCTGTCCTTCACGCTGCCGCGCAACGGCATCGTCGGCGTCATCGGCCCGAACGGCGCCGGCAAGACCACGCTCTTCAAGATGATCCAGGGCCTGGAGACCCCCGACTCCGGCAACATCAAGGTCGGCGACACCGTCAAGGTCTCCTACGTCGACCAGGGCCGCGCCAACATCGACCCGAAGAAGACGCTGTGGGAGGTCGTCTCCGACGGCCTCGACTACATCAACGTCGGCCAGGTCGAGATGCCCAGCCGCGCCTACGTCTCCGCCTTCGGCTTCAAGGGCCCGGACCAGCAGAAGCCGGCCGGCATCCTGTCCGGCGGTGAGCGCAACCGCCTCAACCTCGCGCTCACCCTGAAGCAGGGCGGCAACCTGCTGCTCCTCGACGAGCCCACCAACGACCTCGACGTCGAGACCCTCTCCAGCCTGGAGAACGCGCTGCTGGAGTTCCCCGGCTGCGCCGTCGTCGTCTCCCACGACCGCTGGTTCCTCGACCGGGTCGCCACCCACATCCTCGCCTACGAGGGTGACTCCAAGTGGTTCTGGTTCGAGGGCAACTTCGAGTCGTACGAGAAGAACAAGGTCGAGCGTCTCGGCGCGGACGCCGCGCGTCCGCACCGGGCGACCTACAAGAAGCTGACCCGGGGCTGATCGGTCTTGCGCCACACCTACGCGTGCCCGCTGCGCTGGTCCGACATGGACGCCTACGGCCATGTCAACAACGTGGTCTTCATCCGCTATCTGGAAGAAGCCCGGATCAACTTCCTGTTCCGTCCGGACAAGGAGTTCCAGCAGGGCTCCGTGGTGGCGCGCCACGAGATCGACTACAAGCGCCAGCTCGTCCACCGGCACCACCCGGTGGACATCGAGCTGTGGGTCGCCGAGATCCGGGCCGCGTCCTTCACCATCGCCTACGAGGTGAAGGACGCGGACGTGGTCTATGTGCGGGCCTCGACCGTCGTCGTACCGTTCGACTTCGAGGCCCAGCGGCCGCGCCGGATCACCGCGCCGGAGCGTGAGTTCCTCCAGGAGTACCTGGAGCAGGCCGGCGCCGAAGAGGGCGAGGCCGTCGCGGCATGACGGTGCTGCACCTCGTGGACGAGACGGAGACGGCGGACCTCGCCGCCTTCCTCGCCCGGCTGCTCCACTACGACCGCGGTGCCGCGGTGCGCCTCCAGGCGGCCGGCACCGCGCTCGCCGTCTTCGGCCGGCCGCCGTCCTTCGAGGTGCTCGCGGTCCGCGCCGTACGGCTCGCGAAGCCGTACGAGCACGGTCTCGATGTCTCCCTCGACGTCACCGTCTCCGCGGGCGAGCTGCTGGAGTCGGTGTCCGAGCGGGCGGCCACCGCGGCCGTGCCCGGCGCGGTCACCGGGCCGCCGTGGGCCGGTGTGCTGCCGCCGCGCGGCGGCTGGCGGACCGAGCCGGGGCTGCCCGCGCCGGACGCGCTGCGGGCGATGGTCGCCGCGGCGGTCGGTGAATTCCGGGCGCGCAGCGAGGAGTTGGCGCCCGAGGGGCGTACCCGGGCGGAGCTGGACCGGATCGGGCGGGACATCTGGTCGCGCGAGATCGGGCACACCGGGCTGCCCGTACGGGCCGTGCACGCGGCGCAGTCCCTGGGCTTCCTGCGGCCGGGCACCGAGGCGGCCGACACCGGGCTGCTGGCCAGCGGCGCGTGGCTGCGGCTGCGCACGCCGTACGGCTCGATCGCGGTACGGCGGGCCGGGGCGCCCGGCTCCCTCGGGCTGCTGGGCGTCAGCGTCGGCGGCTGAACCGCCGCCGGTCAGGCCGCCGGATCAGTCCGGGGTGTTGATCATCGAGGCGGCGGCGTACGTCAGGTAGTTCCACAGCGTCCGCTCGTGCTCCTCGGACAGGCCCAGATCGTCCACGGCCGCCCGCATGTGCCGCAGCCAGGCGTCGTGCGCCGCGCGGTCGACCGTGAAGGGCGCGTGCCGCATCCGCAGCCGGGGGTGGCCGCGGTTCTCGCTGTAGGTGGTGGGGCCGCCCCAGTACTGCATCAGGAAGAGCCGCAGCCGCTCCTCCGCCGGGCCCAGATCCTCCTCCGGGTACATCGCCCGCAGCTCGGGGTCCTCGGCGACCCCCTCGTAGAAACGGTGGACGAGCCGGCGGAAGGTGTCCTCACCGCCGACCTGCTCGTAGAAGGTCTGCTCCTGAAGCGTGCCGCGCCGAATCTCATTCACCCGTCCATGGTCTCAGACGGAACGGCCCAGGTCTCAAGCCTTAGGACCACCGGGGAGATCCCGGTCCTAGGGTGGTCGTATGGGTGCCTACGACACCGAGGAACTCGCCGCCGCCGCGCGGGCCGAGATGGTGCGGGAGATCGCGGCGGGGGGCGCCTTCGCGGCGGACCCCGGGTGGCGGGAGCCGTTCGCGCGGGTGCCCCGGCACCTGTTCGTGCCGTACTACTTCGTCGCCGGGCCGCGCGGCTACGAGCGGCGCTGGGGCGAGAGCCCCGACCCCCGGGACCGCGAGCGCTGGGTGCGCGGCGCCTACGCGGACGAGCCGCTGGCCACCCGGCTGCGCGACGGCGAGCTGCTGTCCTCCAGCAGCCAGCCCTCCCTGATGGCCCGGATGCTGGCCGCGCTGCGCGTCACGGACGGCGAGCGGGTCCTGGAGGTGGGCGCGGGCACCGGATACAACGCGGCCCTGCTGGCCCGGCGGCTCGGCGACGACGATCTCGTCACCAGCGTCGAACTGGAGCCGGAGATCACCGAGTCCGCGCGGACGCATCTGGCCGCCGCCGGGTACCGGCCGGTGGTCGTCACCGGGGACGGGGCGCGCGGGGTGCCCGAACGCGCCCCCTTCGACCGGATCATCGCGACCTGCGCGCTGGACACGGTGCCGCGCGCCTGGCTCGCCCAGTGCCGCCCCGGCGCGCGGGTGCTGCTCCCGCTGGCGACCGGACTGCTCGCGCTCGCCGTGCGGGACGCGGCGCACGCCGAGGGCCGTTTCCTCGCCACGGCCGCCTACTTCGTGCCGCTGCGCGGACAGGGCCGGGCGGAACCCGAGGGCGTCCGCCGCGCGGGGCTGCCGCGCGGGGCCTGTGAGCAGGACACCTTCCGCTTCCTGCTGGCGCTGGGCCGGGGCGCGCTCGACCCGCGGGAGGCGTACGCGCTGTGGGAGCGCGAGCGGGCGCCGGGACGCGAACGGTACGGCGTCACGCTCGCCGGCGCGCACGGCTGGGCCTGGCTGGACGACCCGGAGGGGCCGTACACCTGGCCCCTCCCGTGACCGTCCGGCCGCCGGTGCTCAGCCCCGGCGGACGGTGATCGTCGTCCAGGCGCCCACGTGCACCCGGTCGCCGTCGCGCAGCGGAACCGGCACGAACGGCTGAATCGGCTCCTCGGACATGTTGACCGTGGTGCCGTTGGTCGAGTTCTGGTCGACCACCGCCCAGCTGCCGTCCGGCTGCTGCACCAGCATCGCGTGCTGGTGCGAGACGCCCGGGTCCTCCGGCGGCACGGCCAGGTCGATGTCCGGGGTGTCGCCGGTGGAGTGCCGGCGGCGGCCGATCGTCACCTGGTCGCCGGTGAGGGTGCGCTGCTGCTCGGGGGAGTACGCGGGCAGGTTCAGGCCCGTGGCCTCGGGGCCCGAGCGCTGCATCATCGCCATGAAGTACGCGCGGTCCGGGCCGACGGTGGCGGTCCAGGTGGACTGCCCCGGCGCGTCCGGGAAGCCCGGGCCCGCGGGGGCCTTCTGGAAGCCGGGGCCCGAGGGGGCCTGGGTACCACCGGGCTGGGGATAGCCGTAGCCGCCCTGGCCGTGTCCGCCGGGACCCTGGCCCTGGCCGGGGCCCGAGGGGTCGGTGGACGACGGCGGGGAGATCACCCAGTCGTCGTCACCGCCGCCGAAGGAGGGACCGCCGGAGCCGGGGCCGCCGAAGGGGCCGCCGGCCGGGGGGCGGCCGGTCTCCTGCGGGAACGCGGGGGGCGCGGGCGGCCCACCGGCCGCCGATGGGAACGCCTGCGGGGCGCCACCGGGACCCTGACCGGGACCACCGGGACCCTGACCGGGACCACCGGGACCACCGGGTCCGGCAGGGCCACCCGGGCCGCCGGGGCCCGTGGGCCGGGAGGGGTCGCCGAAGGGGCCCTGGCCGGGACGGCTCCCGAAGAGCGAGGAGCTGCCGGTCTGGCCACCGGGGCCCGCGCCGGGGCCCCGGTCGCCGCCGAAGCTCGGGGCGGGGACTGCTGGTTGCCGGGCTGGGGGTAGCCGTAGCCACCGTTCCGACCCTGACCGCCGGGACCCTGGCCGGGACCGGAGGGGCCACCGGCACCCGGACCGCCGGTACCGGGACCACCGGGACCCGATGGGCCACCGGCACCCGGACCCTGACCCGGGGCGTTGCCGAAGGGCGAGGGGCGGCCGGCCGGAGCGCGGTCGCCGCCGAAGCCCGGCGGTGGCGGAGGGGACTGGGGGTTGCCGGGCTGCGGGTAGCCGTACCCACCGCCCTGGCCGCCGGGACCCTGGCCGGGACCGGCGGGGGCGCCGCCGCCCTGGCCACCGGGACCCGCGCCGGGGCCCCGGTCGCCGCCGAAGCCCGGCGGCGGGGGCGGGGACTGCTGGTTGCCGGGCTGCGGGAAGCCGTAGCCGCCCTGGCCGCCGGGGCCCTGGCCCTGGCCGGGGCCGGACGGAGCACCGGGCGCGCCCTGGCCCGGGACCCGGCCGAAGGCGGGCGGGGCCGGGGGACCGGGGGAGGCCGGCGGGCTCGGCGGGGTGCGGTCGAACGGGGTCGGCCCCGAGGGCTCGCTGCCGAAGGACGGGATCGGCTCGGCCGGACGGTTCACCCGCGAGGGCCGCGAGCCCTGGTACTCGTACCCGTCACCGCCGCCGAACGGCGTGTTCGGCGACGGGAAGTGCGGGCCGCCCGTGGGGCGCGGGGCCGCCGGGGTGTACGAGGTCGCGGTGTTGGTGAGGAAGTTCCACCGGCACTCCTCGCAGAAGGGCGCGCCGCCCTCGCGGGGCGTACGGCACTGCGGGCACAGCTCGGCCTCGCCGGCGGCGGCCGGCGGACGGGCGCCCTGGTGGCCGGCCCCGGGGGCGGGAAGCCGTAACCGCCGGTCGGCGGGGGCGGCGGAGGCGGAGGTACGGCACCGGCCATGCGGTGACCGCACACCTCGCACCAGTCGTCGGAACCCGACTGGTGTCCGTTCGGGCAGGTCGGCATGTCGGTGCTTCCCCTTCTTCCGTTAAGGGTCCGGCTGGATCGCTAGGGTCGCTTCCAGATCACTTCTTGACACGAACAGTCTTGGTGGACCGGGTCTCCAGAGTCATCTCGTCGGCCTCCGCGACCCTCGTCTTCAACCGCACAGTACCTGTCGCGGCGTCGACCACGTCCACCACCTTCGAAAGCAGTTTCGCAGTATCCGCGTTCCCCGAGGCGCTCGCCAGCTGAACGGCCCGTCCCAGTTTGGCGGTTGCTCCATCGAAATCGCCCACTTTGCGCAGATCGAGCCCCTGTCTGATGACATGTGCGAGTTCGGCCTGACCCGTGTAGTGGGCGACCTGGGGGCTGATCGCGGTGGAGGCCGCCATGTCGTCGGTCCATACGGCCCGTACGAGGCCCTGCGCGCCGAGGTTCTGCGCCGGGCCCTCCGCCTGCGGGATGACCAACGAGACCCGCGCGGCCAGCATTTCGCGGCCGAGGCCGGCCGGTGGCACCTCCACGCACAGGTGGTAGTCGCGGGACTCGTCGCCCCAGGACCCGGTCGGATAGTCCCCGGCGCGCGGCCCGGCCTCGGTGCGGCGGGCGGTCAAGTCCTCGACGGCGGGAGCGACTTGTTTGACATAACGGATGGCGGTGCCGACCGGCGTCCACACCCGCAGGGCGACGTCGGCGACCTCCTTGTCCATCGCCGTCTCCATCATCCGGGTGAAGTCGGCGGCGAGGCCCGCCGGATCGGCGACGATGTCGGCCGTGCCGAGGAGCGCCGAGGCGATCCCTGTGACTTCTTTCACTTCCCAGTCGGTGCCCACGCCCCGCGCGTCACAGGTGAACCGGCCGGCGCAGGCGTCGAGGGCGGCGCGGAGGTCCTCGGGCGTCTCGTGCTCGTTGCGCCCGTCGGTGAGCAGGATGCCGTGGCGCAGGGTGACGTCCGCCGAGGACAGCAGCCGGTCGGCGAGGCGCAGCCAGGTGCCGATGGCCGTACCGCCGCCCGCGGCGAGGCGGCGCAGCGCCTGCTTGGCCCGGTGCCGGGTGGTCGGGCTCGCGACGGCGAGACCGCCGTCGCCGGGGTAGACCTCGGTGGCCACGTGGGTGCCGGCGATCACCGCGAAGCGGGTGCCGTCGCGCAGGGTGTCGATCGCGGCGGCCGTGGC
Organism: Streptomyces sp. SUK 48; assembly: GCF_009650765.1. Taxonomy (NCBI): domain Bacteria; kingdom Bacillati; phylum Actinomycetota; class Actinomycetes; order Kitasatosporales; family Streptomycetaceae; genus Streptomyces; species Streptomyces sp. SUK 48. The sequence continues at coordinate 5,388,079 of NZ_CP045740.1, forward strand.
GTCCCGGGCGTTGCGCATCTTGGCCGGCGGGTAGTCCATGGAGCCCGAGCAGTCGACCATGATCGCCACGGCGGCGGAGGGACGGCCGTCCGCGGTGCCGGGGCCCAGGCCCGCGCCCAGCGTGCCGCCGCCCGTCGCCGTCACCGTGACGATGGCGTTGACCTCGCGGCCGCCCTCGGGCAGGTACTCGTTCTGGTACACGTCCACCGAGAACCGTGGCACGCTCGGTTTCGCGAAATTGGCCATACGAACTCAAATCCCCCTCCACCGGCCCGCTCACGCGCGGCGGTGCTGTGTACGGGCCGGTCCCCTCCGGCCCGTGGCCCCCGTGGCCTCAGGCCGATCCTGCCCCCGCGGTGGTGCCGGGAACGGCAGGACGGCCACTGTTACGTTGTCGTGGCCCCCGCCGTCCAGGGCGTGGCCGACCAGGACGCGGGCGCTGTGCAGCGGCCGTACGGCGGCGTCCGCCGGGATCGTCTCGGCCATCTCCCGCGCCGTCTCGGCGTAGTTCCACAGTCCGTCGGTGCACACCACCACCACACCGGGCCGGTCCGGCTTGAACGACGCGGTGTGCGGCTCGAGTTCGTAGGCGTCCGCGCCGAGCCAGCCGGTGATCGCGTGGGCGCGCTCGTCGGCGTACGCCTCGGCCTCGCTCATCAGTCCGGCGGCGACCATCTGCGCGGCCCAGGAGTCGTCCTCGGTCAGCCGGGCGGGCGGCGCGTCGCGGTCGTCCGGCACCCAGTAGGCGCGGCTGTCGCCGACCCAGCCGACCACCAGGAGCCCGGCGGCGACCACGGCGGAGACGATGGTGCAGGCCGGGGCGTTCTGGTGCGGGTCGTGCTCGCGGGCCGCGTCCGGCTCCCCGGCCAGCGCGTTGACGGCCCCGGCGGCGGCGACGATCGCCTCGTGCATGGCCGCCTGCGGGTGCGTGCCGCGCGGCAGGGCGGCGAGCAGCACGTCACCGGCCGCGCGCGCGGCGGCGGCCGACGCCTCGTCGGGGCGGGTCGCCGAGGAGACGCCGTCGCAGACGACGGCGAGCGTGGCGGGGCCGCCGTCGGGCAGCGTGGTGTGGCCGAGGGCGAAGGAGTCCTCGTTGCGGTGATGGCGCAGTCCGCGGTCGCTGACGGCGGCCACCGGGCCCGACTCCCGCTCCATGTGGTCGCGTTCGCGGGGCTGGGCGTGCCCGCAGTTCTCGCAGTAGCCGTCGCTGTCCACGCGCCCGGCGCGGCAGGCGACACAGGTCGTGGCGGGCCGCGCGGGCTCCTCGGGCCGCTGTTCCGGTCCGGGGGTCTCGTTCGCGGCGCGGGGTTCGGGGGCCTGCAAGGGGTACTCCTCGGGTTCCGCCGGCCGGTCGAGGCGGACGCCGGACCCGGGCGCTCCCGCGGGCGCACCCGGTGCGCCGGGGTGCAGCGGGTGGCCGCCCGAGTCGGTGCCGGGCAGATCGGTCGGCAGATGCGTCGTGGGGGAGGTGGAGCCGGAGCCGGGGGCTCGGCGGCGGGCCACTCCACGCCGTCCCTGGGCGCCGGGACACCGGAGTCCCGGGGCCGGGCGCGCGGGGACCGGTCATGGGCAGCGTGGGGTGGTCCTGGGGCGGGGCGGGCAGCACCGAGAGGTCGTGACCGCACGCACCACAGAAGAGGTCGTCGGGTTCGACGGGCTCCGCACAGCTCGGGCACGTGGCCGGTGCGGCCTGCTGGGGCATCTGCGACATCAACTACACCCACGTCCGGGGGCGGTAACGGTTGGCCCGTTCCACCAGTTCGTTCCTCTCCTGGCCGCCGGGGGCCAGCCGGGCCAGCGTGCGGTAGGCGCGTTCCAGGCCGAAGCGCAGGCCGCGCTCGTCCAGTCCGCTGCCCAGCAGCACCCGCCCGCCGAAAGCCGTCCGGACGGTGTTCCGGTCCCCGGAGAGTATCCAGTCCAGCGCACAGCCGAGCACTTCCGCCGACAGCACCTCGCGCCGCGCCGGATCGAGCCCGTACGCCTTAAGCGCCTCGACCTGCCCGGCGGCGGCGGTCAGATCCTCCAGGAACGGTACGTCACCCGCGACCGCGGTGCGCCCCCTGAGCCGCGCCCGGACGGCGGCGACCCGGGCGGCCGTGTAGTGGATGGACGACTCCGGCACCGACTCCAGCGTGCGCACCGCGCCCTGCCGGTCCCCGGCGGCGAGCCGCACCCGGGCGAGCCCGAACGCCGCGCTCACATGACTGGGATCGGTCGTCCACACCAGGTGGTAGTAGTCGGCCGCGTTGTCCAGCTGGCCCAGCACCTCGGCGCAGGCGCCGAGCGCCAGCTTGGGCGCGGCCTCGCCGGGGAAGGCGTCGTAGATCGCGTCGAAGGCGAGCGCGGCGCCCTCGAAGTCGCCGGTGACCAGCGCGGCCAGGCCCCGGTACCAGACCACCCGCCAGTCCTCGGGCCGCTCCTCGTCCAGCGCGGCGAGCACGGACAGGGCGCTGTAGTGGTCCCCGGTCTCCAGCCGCGCCCGCACCTGCCGCAGCCGTGTCTCCACGCTCTGCGCGGGCACCGCCGCCAGCGCCCCGAGCAGCTCCCCGGGCGCGGAGGTCACGAGGCCCGCGAGGAACCCGGCGTTGGGGTCGCCCGCGTCCACCAGGGGCACGGGCAGCGCGAGGGCGGCGGCGGGGAAGTCGAGCGGCCGGACCAGGGCGGACGCCGAGGGGGCCGGCGCGGGGGCGGCGGTCCGCCGGCCGCGCGCCGGGAGCTCCCGCGCCCCCAGCCGCGACACGTGCCCGGCCAGCAGGGGGAACAACTCCGTGTCGGTGACCCGCACTTCGGGCCCGAACAGGGTCGACAGGGCCGGCCGCGCCTGCCCGCTCTGGAGGGCCACGACCTCCCGCAGCACCCCCGTCAGCTGCTCCGCCATCTCCTGCGCGGAGCCGAAGCGGCGGGCCGGGTCGGGGTCGGTGGCGCGCACCAGGAGGCGGTAGAAGGACTCGTAGCGGCGGAAGACCTCTATGGTCTCCGGGTCCGGCAGCGCGTCGGCGTAGACGTGGGTGTAGCCCTGGAAGTCGAAGGTCAGCACGGCGAGGGTGCGGCCCACGGTGTACAGGTCGCTCGCCACCGAGGGGCCGACCTCGGCGACCTCGGGGGCCTGGTAGCCGACCGTGCCGTAGATCGCGGACTCGTCGTCGTCCATGCGGCGCACCGCGCCCATGTCGATCAGCTTGAGCTGGTCCTCGGTCTGGATGGCGTTGTCGACCTTGAAGTCGCAGTACAGCAGATTGCGGCTGTGCAGATGGCCGAGCGCCTCCAGCGCCTCGATGCCGTAGGCGCACGCCTGCTCCACCGGCAGCGGATCGCGTCTGCCCTCCGGGGTGCGGCGGGCGTTGGCGATCTCCTTGAGGGACTTGCCGCCGACGTACTCCATGACGATGTAGCCGTCGAGGGAGCCGGTGCGCTGGTCCAGGTGCTCCACGAAGTTGTAGATCCGCACGATGTTGGCGTGCTCGATCTCCGCGAGGAAGCGCCGCTCGGAGATCGCGGCGGCCATCGCGTCCTGGTCGCCGGTGTCCAGCAGGCCCTTGAGCACCACCCAGCGGTCGGAGACGGCCCGGTCCACGGCGAGGTAGACCCAGCCCAGACCGCCGTGCGCGAGGCAGCCCGCGACCTCGTACTGGCCGTGCACGATGTCCCCGGCCTTCAGCTTGGGCACGAAGGAGTACGGGTGGCCGCACTTGGTGCAGAACCCCTCGGTGCGCCCCGGCCGTTCGCCCCGGGCCCGGCCGACCGGCGCCCCGCAGTCCGAGCGGGAGCAGAACCGTTTGCGTTCGGGCACCTCGGGGTTGTCGAGGACCATGCTGTGCGGGTCGGGCCGCGGCACCTGCGGCACGTCCACCAGGCCCGCGCCGAGCCGGCCGCGTGCCGAGGGTGCCGAGGCGGAGCCGGAGCTGCGCACCGACACCGAGCGGGCGGTGGCGGCGCCGCCCGACAGGGACCGGGAGAGCCGCCCGGACACCGAGCGCCGCGACCTGGACGACTGCGAGGAGGTGCGCGCGCTGCGGGCGCTGCCGGACCCCCGGCTCTCGGCGGCGCCCCGGGTCAGCCCGGTGGGCGGCGAGCCGACCAGTCCGGTCGCCGACACCACGGGCGCCAGGCCACAGGTGTCGCAGTACAGCTCGCCGCCGCCGACGTCCTCGTACGACCCCTCGCAGCCCGGCCGCTGACAGGCCCGCCCGGCCCCGCTCATCACTGGTCCCCCTTACGGTCCTCGGGCGCGCCGTCCAGCAGTTCGGCCACCGCCCGCTGGTAGCGCAGTACCGCGCCCTCGGCCACCCGCAGATCGCAGGGCGCGCTCCACAGCATCCGCCGCGCGGCGTCGTACCGCTCCACCAGGAACGGGTCCTCGGCCAGGCCGTGCCGGGCCACCTTCGCCTTGTAGGCGTCGAGCCGGCCGCGCAGTTCGGCGCGGACCGCGAGCGGCGCGGTGACCGCGGTCAACTGCTCGCGGGCCCGCAGCAGTTCGTCCTCGGCCTTGTGTTCGAGGGACTCCAGCAGCGGGGACAGGCGGTGCCACTGGGCGCCCCGCCGGTACTCGGCCGCCGCCGCCAGCTGCTCCTGGAGCACGGTCGGCGGGCCATTGACCACCGGCACCTCGGTGGCGGCGATCTTCGCCAGCACCTCGCCGCGCGCGGTACGGGCCTCGGCGAGGGTGCGGTCGGCGCGCGAGAGGATGTCCCGGAGGCGGATCAGCCGGGCCTCGGCGTCCTGGCGCACCGTCAGCACCGCGTCGATCTCCCGGCGCACGTCCTCCAGGGCGCGCGCCTCGCGGTCGTACACCGTGGTGTCCGGGCGGCCTCCGCCGGGCGCCGAACTGCCCTGGGCGGGCACCCAGAAGGCGAGCGGGTCGCGGATCACGTCCTCGCGCAGCCGGGTCAGGGTGCGGGTGATCCGCTCCAGGTCGTCCCCGGCCGGGTGCTCGCCGGGGCGCACGCCGACGGAGTGCGCGAGCTGCCGGGTGCGCTGGAGCTCGGCGGCGAGCAGGTCGATCCGGGCCGGCAGCGCCGACCAGACCGTGTCGGCGGTGACGACCAGGTCCAGGCTGGTCGCGTACAGCTCGTTCATCCGGTCCACCAGCTCGGCCAGCGAGAAGCTCTCGCTGAGCCTGCCGGTGCCGGGCCCGGCGACCGCCACGGAGGTGCCGCGCAGCAGTTCGGTCAGCTCGGCCAGGTCCTCCCGGCTGGACCAGCGGCGCCGGGCGCGGATCTCACGGGCGCCGCGCAGCGCGGCCGTATAGGCGTCGAAGTACGACCACAGCAGGGTGATCCGCGCCTCCGTGGCCTGCCAGCGCTCCTGGGTGACGCCGGACAGTTCGGCGCCCTCCAGGAGTCTGCGGCCCGCGTGGTCCTGGAGGGCGAGCAGCGAGGTCTCGATGGCCTCGTGCTCCTGGCCGAGCCGCGCCAGCGCACGGTCCACCTCGTCCCGGTCCATCACCGGCCCGGCGGGGTCCGTGACGCCCATCGATCACCTCTCGCTTGCTGTGTGTTCCGGTCGGCCGTGGTTCAGCTGGTGCGCAGATACCGCGGTGCCGGCGGCCTGGACGCCGAGGAGTCCTTGCCCAGTGTGGCCGACAGCCATGTGTCGTACGACGCCTGCCAGCCGCTCGTGCGGTAGGCGACCAGGACCCGGTTGACCCGGCGCACCAGATCGGAGGCGTCCTTCTTCATCGCCACTCCGTAGTACTCGGTCGTGAACGGCGCGCCCTTGAGTTCCACGGTCGGGTCCTGCGCGGCCTGGCTCGCGGCGAGGGCGCCGTCGGTGACCACCGCGTCCACCTCGCCGAGCTGGAGCCGCACCAGGCAGTCCAGCTGGTTGGGCACGGTGGTGGAGAGGTCGGTGGAGGCGGGCAGCGTCCCGGCCTTCTTGTCGGCGGCCAGCTTCGCGTACCCGGTCGAACCGGTGGCCGTGCACACCTCCTTGTGCGCCAGGGTGTCGTCGTACCCGGTGATCGGGGACGACTTGGGGGCGAGGACCTGCTGCCCGGTCTTGAAGTACGGCGCCGAGAAGGCGACTTGCCCGAGCCGCTCGCAGGTGATCGTCATCGTGCGCACCACCATGTCCACCCGGCCGTCCTGGATCGCCGCGATGCGCTGGTTGGTCGGTATCGCCTTGAACTGGACCGCGTCCGGGTCGCCGAGGATGTCCTTGGCGATGCGGTGCACCAGGTCGATGTCGAAGCCCTCCAGCTGGGCGCCCTCGGTGTTGGGGTTGCGGTAGCCCCAGCGGTAGCTGTTCTGGTCGACGCCGACGATCAGCTTGCGCCGGGCGCCCGCGCGGGCCTTGATGGCGTCGACGGCCGGACCGTCCGCGCCGGACGGGGCGAGGGTCTGCGCCTGCGCCTCGGAGTCCTGGCAGGACCCGGCGCGCACCTGGCTGCCCTCGGCGAGCTGCTGCCCGGCCCGGTCCGGGGCGGTGTGGTGGTGGTGCGCGATCTGCGTGCACGGCAGCAGCAGGACGAAGGCCAGCGCCAGGGCGCACAGGACCGCCATCGTGCCGACCCCGCCCCAGCCGCGCAGCCGGCTCGCGTCCATCGCCCCGCCCCTTCTCACCGGTACTCCGAAAGCCTGCGGCCGATCCCGGCGAGCGCGCCCGCCGCGCCGAGCACCGCGAGGGCGGCGGCGCCCACGGGCAGCCCGGTCATGGCGTCCCGTCCGTTCGCGGCGGCCCGCTGGAACTCGGCCTGCTCATGGCCTATCGCGCGGGCGAGGTCGCTGTCGACACCGTCGAAGCATTCGCCGGTGGTGCCCTGGGCACCGATCACCTTGTCCAGCGCCTGCTGGTAGTCGCCGTTGTCGTCCTCGGTGCGGGCCGCGCCGTGCCGCTGCTTCCACAGCGCGGCGCCGGCCTCGGCGGACTTCACGGGCGCGGTGCCGCCGGAGTCGTCGGCGAGCCGCTCCGCCCGGCCGAGGCCCTTGCCGAGCACGGTCATGTCCTTGTCGAAGTCGTAGGAGTACGTGTCGTACTGCTTGCCGTCGACCGTGACGGTCTCGGCGCCGCGCGCCACCAGGCTCAGGTTCTCGTTGCCCCGCGCCTTCAGGGAGGCGATGCGGGCGTCGTGCAGGACGGTCAGGGAGCGGATGCCGTGGTCGTAGGAGCCGGTCAGCTCGGAGCGCGCGACGGTGTGTCCGATGGTGAGCCACAGCAGGGCGACGACGGTGGCGCCGCCGGCCGCGACCAGGCCGTGGTTGAGGACGCGGTGGGTGCGCAGGTAGTCGCGGCGCTGGGCCCAGCCGAGCCCGGCCAGGGTGAGCACGCCGAGCGCGATGGCCGCCCAGGGGTACGGCGTCGCGTCCCCGTAGTCGGCGTCCAGGCGCGCGTTCTCCTTGGTGTAGAGGTCCTCCGCGGCCGGGAGCATCTGCGTCTGCATCTTCTCGTTGGCGTAGCGCAGATACGCGCCGCCGACCGGGTAGCCCTGCCGGTTGTAGGTGCGGGCCCGCTCCACGAGGCCCTTGTACTCGGGCAGCAGCCGGTTCAGCCGGGCGACGGTGGCCTCGGAGGCGCTGCCCGGTTCGGCGTTGGCGGCGGCCGTGACCAGGCCGGAGGCGGCCGCGCTGATGTCCTTCTCGTACCGGTCGCGGGTGGCCGCGGGTTCCTGGCCGCCCGCCAGGAAGCCGCTGGAGGCGGCGGTGTTGGCGTCCGCCAGCGAGCGGTAGATGTCGGCGGCGCCGGAGCTGAGCGGCTGGCTGCGGTGCAGCACGTCGTCCGCGGCGGCCGCGCGCTCGCTGCTCTGCCAGGCGGTGACCGCGCCGAACGCCACGACCAGCAGGGCGAGTACGGCACCGATGATGCGCAGCCGGCCCGGCTCGGTGGTCGAGGCGGCCCGCAGCCTCTCGGCGCCCTCGGCGAAGGCGGTCCGCCGGGAGTGCGGCCCCCGGGGCGGGTGCGGCGCGTGGGCCGGGTGCGGCGCGTGGGCCGGCGCCGGAGCGGGCGGGCCGGGCTGGACGGGGATGCCGGGGGCGGCGGGCACGGCGGAGCCCGCGGCCGGTGGTGCTGCGCTCTGCGGCGGGTGTGTCACTCGACCTCCCCCATGGTCATCCGTACGCAGCCAAGTATCGCCGTACGGACCGACATTCCGCACCGGGCTTCACCGGATCTTGTGCGCAGCTCAGGGTGCGCTGCCCCTATACACGCCGGGAGCAGGTGTTCGGTTCCTCGGGCCGGGGCGTGCGCCATGCCCCGGCCCGCCCCGGGGAACCCGCCTTTCCACAAGGCAAGTTCAGGGCGCCTCCCAGTACCTTCGCGCCCGCTCCCGCGCCCGCTCGGGCACCCCGAGCCGGTCCAGTCCGAGCAGGACGGCGCCGAGCACCGGACGCGCGTTGACGACGTGTACGGCGGCCTCGGGGGCGCGGGCCGCGAGCCGGGCCCGGATGCCGTCGTCCAGCCGGGCGTGCCCGGCGGTCAGCACGCTCCCGCCGAGCAGCACCGGCACCGGTTCGTCCAGCAGCCCGAGGCGGGTCAGCGCGACCGTGGCCAGCACCGTCACCTCGTCCGCGAGCCGGTCCACGAGCGCCCGGGCCACCGGGTCGCCGCCGGCCGCCGTGGCGAACAGCACCGGGGCCAGCTCGCCCCGCCGCTCCGGCGCCAGGTGTTCCAGGTGCAGCGCCTCGATCAGCGCGTACATGGAGGGCAGCCCGAAGTGCGCGGGCAGGGTGTGCGCGAGGGCCGTCGCCTCGCCCCGGCCGTCCTCGGCCCGCGCGGCGCACCACAGCGCCTCCTCCGCGAGGCCCCAGCCGCCGCCCCAGTCGCCGGAGATCCGGCCGATCGCCGGGAAGCGCGCGGTACGGCCGTCGGGCCGCATCCCCACGCAGTTGATGCCGGCGCCGCAGACCACCGCCACGCCCCGGGGTTCGGCGACGCCCGCGCGCAGGATCGCGAAGGTGTCGTTGCGCACCTCCACCGCGCCGCCCCAGCCGCGCGCGTGCATCGCGGCCGCCAACCGCTCCTCCTCCACCGGCAGATCGGCGTTGGCCAGGCACGCGGAGACCTGGGTGACCCGGTCCAGGCCCGCCTGCGCCAGTGCCCGCCGCACCGGCTCGGCGAGCGCGTCGAAGGCCGCCGTAACGCCGGTCGTCGGCGGCCGGAAGCCGCCGCCGCGCGCCGTGGCCAGCACCTCGCCGTCGGCGCCGACCACGGCCACGTCGGTCTTGCTGTTGCCCGCGTCGATGGCGAGCACGCTCGCTCTGTCGGTCGAGGTCAGGCCCACGCGAGATGCTCCCGGTTGTGTGCGATCAGTCGGTCGGTCAGGGTCTCGGCGTACTCGAACTGGCCGATCAGCGGGTGTGCGAGCAGGGCGCGGAAGACCCGGTCCCGGCCGCCGCGCAGGGCGGCCTCCAGGGCCAGCTCCTCGTACGCCGTCACGTTCGCGATCAGGCCCGCGTACAGCGGGTCCACCTCGGGCACCGGCAGGGGCGCGGGACCGGCCGGGCCGACCGCCGCCTGCACCTCGATCACGGCGTCGTCGGCGAGGAAGGGCAGCGTGCCCTGGTTGAGCGTGTTCACCACCTGGTACGGGCTGCCCGCTCCGGTGAGCAGCGCGGCCGCCAGGTCCACCGCGGCCTCCGAGTAGTAGGCCCCGCCGCGCTGGGCGAGCAGCGCCGGCTTCTCGTCCAGGGCCGGATCGCCGTACATCGCCAGCAGCTCCCGCTCCATCCGCGCCACCTCCTCGGCCCGCGAGGGTTTGGTGCGCAGTTCCCGGACGACCTCGTCGTGGGCGTAGAAGTAGCGCAGGTAGTACGAGGGGACGACGCCGAGCCGGTCCAGGAGGGGGCGCGGCAGGCGCAGGTCGTCGGCGATGGCGTCGCCGTGCTCGGCGAGCAGTTTCGGCAGCACGTTCTCGCCCTCGGGCCCGCCGAGCCGTACCGCGGTCTCCCAGGTGAGGTGGTTGAGCCCCACGTGCGCGAGGTGCACGTCCCGCGCGCTCACCCCGAGGCGGTCGGCGAACTTGCGCTGGAGGCCGATCGCCACGTTGCACAGGCCGACCGCGCGGTGGCCCGCGTGCAGCAGGGCGCGGGTGACGATGCCGACCGGGTTGGTGAAGTCGATGATCCAGGCGCGCGGATTGGTACGGCGCACCCGCTCGGCGATGTCCAGCACCACCGGTACGGTGCGCAGCGCCTTGGCGAGGCCGCCCGCGCCGGTGGTCTCCTGGCCGACGCAGCCGCACTCCAGCGGCCAGGTCTCGTCCTGCCGCCGGGCCGCCTGGCCGCCGACGCGCAGCTGGAGCAGCACCGCGTCGGCGCCGTCGATGCCCGCGTCCAGGTCGGCGGTGGTCACGACCCGGCCGCCGTGCCCCTGCCTGGCGAAGATCCGCCGGGCCAGTCCGCCCACCAGTTCCAGGCGTTCGGCGTCCGGGTCCACCAGGACCAGTTCCTCGACGGGCAGGGTGTCCCTGAGCCGGGCGAAGCCGTCGACGAGTTCGGGGGTGTAGGTCGAGCCGCCGCCGACCACGGTGAGTTTCATACAGAGATCAACCCTTTACTCCGGTGAGCGTGACGCCTTCGACGAATGCCTTCTGGGCGAAGAAGAACACGACGATCACGGGGGCCATGACCAGCACCGTCGCGGCCATGGTGAGGTTCCAGTCGGTGTGGTGCGCGCCCTTGAAGGACTCCAGGCCGTAACTCAGCGTCCAGGCGCCGGGGTTCTCGGAGGCGTAGATCTGGGGGCCGAAGTAGTCGTTCCAGGCGTTGAAGAACTGGAAGAGGGCCACGGCGGCGATGCCGGGCTTCGCCATCGGCAGCACGACCCGGACGAGGGTGCGCAGTTCGCCGCAGCCGTCCACCCGGGCGGCGTCGACGTACTCGTCCGGGATCGTCGTCAGGAACTGGCGCAGCAGGAAGATGGAGAACGCGTCGCCGAACGCCATCGGGACGATCAGCGGCCACAGCGTCCCGGACAGGCCCAGCTGTTTCGCCCAGAAGAGGTACATCGGGATGACGACGACCTGCGGGGGCAGCATCATCATCGAGATCACCAGCATCAGGGCCAGACTGCGGCCCCGGAAGCGGAACTTGGCGAGCGCGTAGGCCACCGGGACCGAGGACACCACGGTCAGTACGGTGCCGAGGCCGGCGTAGAGCAGGGTGTTGCGCCACCAGGTGAGGAAGCCGGGCGTGTCGAAGACCTTGCGGTAGTTGGCCCACTCCCAGGTGCCCGGGACCAGGTCCCGGCTCAGTGCCTGGCTGTCGCTCATCAGCGAGGTCAGCAGCACGAACACGAAGGGCAGCACGAAGAAGAGCGCGGCGGCGACGCCCAGGGAGTGCACCGCGATCCACCGGAGCAGCTCCTTGCGGCGGGCGGTGCGTCTGGCGGGTGCGCAGGACGGCGTCGACTCGGCCGGTGTGGCGAGCACTTGGGTCATGGTCGGTCACCTGCCTGGATCAGGCCGCCCCGGCGCCGCATCAGCAGCGCGGTGAACGCCATGGAGAGGGCGAAGAGTACGAGGGCGACGACGCACGCGGAGCCGTAGTCGAAGCGCTGGAAGCCGAGGTTGTAGACCAGCTGGGGCAGGGTGAGCGTGGACTTGTCCGGGTAGCCGGGCTCGAACTGGGCGCCCGCGCCTTGGATCACCCCGGAGGCGACCTTCCCCGCGACCAGCGGCTCCGTGTAGTACTGCATGGCCTGGATCACGCCGGTGACGACGGCGAACATCACGATGGGGGAGATGTTGGGCAGTGTCACGTACCGGAACCGCTGCCAGGCGGAGGCGCCGTCCAGCTCGGCCGCCTCGTACTGCTCCCTGGGCACGTCGAGCAGCGCGGCCATGAAGATCACCATCAGATCGCCGATGCCCCACAGCGCGAGCAGGGTCAGCGCCGGCTTGGACCAGTCCGGGTCGCTGAACCAGCCCGGCGCCGGTATCCCGGCCTTCTCCAGGAGCGAATCGACCGGCCCGGTACCGGGGTTGAGGAGGAAGGCGAAGGCCATGGTGGCGGCGACCGGCGGGGCGAGGTAGGGCAGGTAGAAGAGGGTGCGGAAGACACCCGTACCCGTCTTGATCCTCGTGACGAGCATCCCGATGCCGAGCCCGAAGGCCACGCGCAGGGTCACCATCACCACGACCAGCCACAGCGTGTTGCGCAGCGCGGGCCAGAACAGCGGGTAGTGCTCGAAGACGTAGGCCCAGTTCTTTCCGCCGCTCCAGGCGGGCGGCCGGAAGCCGTCGTAGTGCATGAAGGAGAAGTAGACGGTCGAGATCAGCGGGTACGCGAAGAACACCGCGAAGCCGGTCAGCCACGGCGACAGGAAGGCGAGCGTGCGCAGCGCCGAGCGGCGGCGCTTGGCGGTCAGGGTGAGCGTGCTCATCGGCTACCTCGCCTGCGCGATGTCCGTGTCGATCTGCGCGGCGGCCTTCTTCAGCCCGGCCGCCAGATCCGTGACCCTGCCGCTCTCGTAGTCGTAGCCCAGCTGCTGGAGCGTCACCAGGTACTGGCCGCCGTTGAGGGAGGCCGGGGTGGTGGTGGAGTCGGGGTCGGCGGCGATGTCCAGGAAGATCTTGAAGCGCGGATCGTACGTCAGCTTCGGGGACTTGAGGGCCGCGAGGGTGGACGGCACGTTGTGGATGTCGTTGGCGAAGCCGACCACGGCGTCCGTGTCCGTGCTGATGTACTTCACGAACTCCCAGGCCGCGTTCTGCTTGTGGCTGGTGGCGGCGATGCCGGTGATGGTGCCGGTGATGTAGCCCTTGCCGTACTGGTCCCTCTGATCGTCCGGTACGGGCAGCGGGGCGACGCCTGTCTGGAACTTCGGCTTGGCCTGCTCGGCCATCCCGAGCCGCCACTCGCCGTCCAGCTGCATGGCCACCTGGCCGGTGTGGAAGGGGTGCCTGGCGCCCCACTCGTCGCCGAGGGTGGAGCGGAACCTCTCCAGCTTCCGGAATCCGCCGAGTTCGTCCACGAGCCGCTTCTGGAGCGCGAACCCTTCTGCGAACGCCGGGTCGTTGGCGACGTTCGACTTCCCGTCCTCGGTGAAGTACGTCGGCGAGAACTGGCCGAGGTAGTGCTCGGTGGTGGTCTCCCAGCCGTGGTAGTCGGGCATGAATCCGAGCTGCTTGTACGAGTCCCCGTCGGGCACGGTCAGCCGCTCGGCGTCGGCCTCGAACTCGCTCCAGGTCCTGGGAGGTCGCTCGATCCCCGCCTTCGCGAACGCCGTCTTGTTGTAGTACAGCCCGTACGCGTCGCCGAGCAGCGGCACGGTGCAGCGGTCGCCGTCGAAGCGGGTGTACTCGTTCATCGCCTTCGGGAAGGTCGTCGCGGGGTCGATGCCCGCCTTCTTCAGGAAGGGGTCGAGGTCGATCAGTGCGCCCGAGGAGCAGAACTTGCCCACGTTGTTGGTGGTGAAGGAGGAGATCACGTCCGGGGCGTCGCCGCCGCCCGCGCGCAGCGCCTGGTTGATCTTGTCGTCGGTCATGTTGCCGACGATGTGCACATGGATGGCCGGGTGTGCCTTCTCGAACCCGGCGACCAGCTTCCTGACCGCCGCGACCTCGTTCGGCGCGCTCCAGGCGTGCCAGAAGTTGATCGTCGTGTCCTTGGTGGGGTCGTCCGTGGCGCCCGCGCCGGACTGCCCGGTGCAGGCGGCGGTCAGCAGCACGGCGGAGGCGGCGAGGGCGAGGGCGGCTGCGCGGGTGGCTCTGGTGACTCCGGGTGCTGCTGTGGGCATGGCGAGATCTCCCAGGACGGTCGGGTCGGGGTGGGGAGGGCGCGGTGCGGGGGTATGTCGGGACCCGGGCCTTCTCGGGTGGGGCCGGGCTTTTTCGGGGGTCGGGCTTTTTCGGGACCTGGGCTTTTTTCGGGGTGCCGGGTCCGGTCAGCGGGAGGTGTCGAAGACCTCGTCCCGGGTGGTGGCGAGCGCGGACTCCAACGCGCCGCGCAGCACGGGGTGTTCGCGGATGTCACCGAGGACGAGCCGGGGCCGGGCCGCCGCCAGCTCCTCCAGCTCGGCCTGGATCAGGGCGCGCAGCACCTCGCCGCCGGCGGTCAGGGCGGAGCCGCTGAGGACGACGAGTTCGGGATCGAGGACCGAGACCAGCGCGGCGAGACCGGTGGCGAGGCGGGTCGCGTACGCCGTCAGCAGCTCCCGGTGCGGGCCGCCGTCCGCGTGCTCGGCGGCCCGGGCCAGCAGCTCCCGCGCCGCCTCGGTGTACGGCCCGGGCGGCACGTCGGGGACGCCGAGCTCACGGGCCAGCTTCGGCAGCTCCTGGGCGCCGGCCAGCTCCTGGTAGCCGCCGCTGTTGGCCCGGGTCACCTGGCGCACCAGCGGCGTGCCGGGCACCGGCAGGAAGCCGACCTCGCCCGCGCCGCCGGTCCAGCCGCGGTGCAGCCGGCCGCCGAGGACGAGGGCGGCGCCGAGGCCCTCCTCGTTCCACAGCAGCACGAAGTCCCCGTGGCCGCGGGCGGCGCCGAGGCGCTGTTCGGCGACGGCGACGAGGTTGACGTCGTTCTCGTACTCGACCGGCATCGGCAGCGCGGCGGCGAGTTCGTCGAGCAGCGCGGGGGAGTGCCAGCCGGGCAGGTGCGAGGCGTAGCGCAGCCGGCCGGTGTTCGGGTCGAACGCGCCGGGCGTGCCGATGACGACCCGGTGCAGCTCGCCGCGCGCCAGCCCGGCCGCCTTCACGGCGCCGTCGAGGGCGTCGGCGACCTGTCGTACGACGGACCGCGCGGGCCTTCTGCCGGGGGTGGGCAGCTCGTACTCGCCGACCGTGCGGCCGGTGATGTCGGCGACGGCGGCGCGGATGCGGTCCGGGGCGACGTCGAGCCCGGCGGCGTAGGCGGCGCCCGGGTTCACCGCGTACAGCTGGGCGCTGGGCCCCGGCCGGCCCTCGCTGGTCCCGGTGACCCGGACCAGCCCCGCGGCCTCCAGCCGGGCCAGCAGCTGGGAGGCGGTGGGCTTGGACAGCCCCGTCAGATTCCCGATCCTGGTCCGGGACAGCGGCCCGTGCTCCAGCAGCAGATCCAGCGCGGCACGATCGTTCATCGCACGCAGCACACGCGGGGTCCCCGGCGTACCGGCCGTTCCTGCCATGGATTCCGCCACCTGCCTCACTGTTAGGAAACTTTCCTATTGCGCCCGAACGTAAGCCCGGGGCGGAGGGGGCGTCAATACGCGAGACCCCCGAGGCAACAGAGTCGTTATCTCGGGGGCCGGGTGCGCGGGGCCTCGGGGGCCGGTCGCGCGAGCGCTACTTCCTCGGCGGAACCGTCCGCTGGGTCGTGATCGGGGTGGTCGCCATCGACTGCGGGGAGTCGGCGTTGGAGAAGGCGGAGGGGGCGGCGACCGCGGCGGTGGGGTCGGGGAGGTCCTGGACGTCCTCGACGGCCGTCGCGCCGCCCACGATGCGGATGTGCGCCGCGTCGAAGGCGCGCTTGATGCGCCAGCGCAGCTCGCGTTCGACGGCGACGGACTTGCCGGGCATGGTCTTGGCGGAGACGCGGACCACCATGGAGTCGATGAGCACGGAGTCCAGGCCGAGGACCTCGATCGGGCCCCACAGCAGCTCGTTCCAGGGCTCTTCCTTGCTGGTCTTCTCGGCGACCTCGTCCAGCGTCGCCCTGACCCTGTCCAGGTCCTCGCTCGCGCGCACGGTCACGTCGACCCCGGCCGTCGCCCAGCCCTGGGACAGGTTGCCGATCCGCTTGACCTCGCCGTTGCGGACGTACCAGATCTCGCCCTCGGCGCCGCGCAGCTTCGTCACGCGCAGCCCGACCTCGATCACCTCGCCGGTGGCCACGCCCGCGTCGATCACGTCGCCGACGCCGTACTGGTCCTCCAGGATCATGAACACGCCGGACAGGAAGTCCGTGACGAGGTTGCGCGCGCCGAAACCGATCGCGACACCGGCGACACCGGCGGACGCCAGCAGCGGCGCCAGGTTGATCTTGAAGGTGGACAGCACCATCAGCGCCGCCGTACCGAGGATCAGGAAGCTCGCCACCGAGCGCAGCACGGACCCGATCGCCGCCGACCGCTGCCGCCGCCGCTCCGCGTTGACCAGCAGTCCGCCCAGCGCGGTGCCGTCCACGGCCTGCGCGGTCCGGGCCATCCGCTCTATCAGCTTGGTGATCGCCCGCCGCACCACCGAGCGCAGCGCCACCGCCACGACGATGACCAGCAGGATCTGAAGCCCCATGGCGAGCCACGTCGACCAGTTCTGCTCGACCCAGCTCGCCGCGTTCGTCGCGCTGTCCTGGGCGTCCTGGAGCGTCGGCACCGCGGGCGCCGTACCCGACGGCGACGGGGACGGCGACGCACCGGCGGCCATCAGGACCACGGGCAAGGACGACACGGCAGGTACCTCCAGGTGCTGCACGGTCCGTACCGGTGGGGCGGGCAGGGTCTGCGAGGTCACGAAAAGATCACCGGACGGCGAGCACCACCACACTAACGGGGCATTGTGGGTGTCCCGCGCGGATCCGCCGAGGAGGAGCGCAGGAGAGACACGGCTCACCCCGGCTTGAACAGGCCGTGATCCGGGGGATGTATCCCCTGTGGTCGAAAACACTCCCAGCCCGTTACCGGGACATGGTGGCGCCGCCACCAGGCATGAGGGGAGACTGGCTGCAGATCGTCCCGGCGCGAGCCACGCGCCGCCGACGCCCAAGGAGGCACCCGTGCCGCATGTCCTGGTCCTCAACGCGTCGTACGAGCCGCTCGGCGTCGTACCGCTCCGCCGCGCGCTCATCCTCGTCCTGGAGAACAAGGCCGTCTCCCTGGAGGAATCCGGCGCCTTCATGCACAGCGCGACCGTCACAGTCCCCGCACCCAGCGTGGTCCGGCTCAAGCGATTCGTCCGGGTTCCCTACCGCGGGCCCGTTCCGCTCACCCGCCGTGCGCTCTTCGCACGCGACGGGGGCCGGTGCATGTACTGCGGTGGCGTCGCAACCAGCGTCGACCACGTCATCCCGCGCAGCCGCGGGGGCAAGCACGTCTGGGACAACGTGGTGGCCTCCTGCCGCCGCTGCAACCACGTGAAGGCCGACCGCCACCTCGTCGAACTGGGCTGGCGCCTGCACCACAAACCCGCCCCGCCCACCGGTCTGGCCTGGCGCATCATCGGCACCGGCCACAGGGACCCGCGCTGGCTGCCCTACCTACAGCCGTACGGCGCGGACGACGCCATGGCCCGGATCGACGGCATCTCAGCCTGACGATCCGGGCCTTCGCGCGTCTCCCCCGCGTGCCGGCCTCCTCGGCCGGGGACGCGGGGCGCGGAGGCGTGCCCGCCCTTCGGCCGTATCGGCCGGCGCTGCCCCTGTCGCGTTGCGCTGCGTAACGTCACGCTCATCACTTGACGATCACGGTCCGGTGTGCGCTCCTTGTGACCATCTGTCGCTCTTACTGAACCCTTACGTTCAGTGCCTTTGCGGCGGTATCACGGCTGTGATGCGGGCGAGAAAGTGAAAGAAGTCAGTGAGAGAGCCGATGGCTGACATCGCCGGGGCCGCCCTCCGGTCGGGGGTGCCGCTGGGTGCCCGCACCGCCGTGAAGCGCCTGCCGCTGGACGCCGGTACCCCCCTCGTCGCTGACGTCTGGATCGGCGGCGACCTCGGGTTCGTCCTCCTTCTGCACCGCAGGGGCGACGGCCTCGTGGCCGAAGAGCTGTACTACTCCTCGCGTGGAGAAGACGGCGTCTGGGAGTGCCCGGAACATCTCAGCGGGGGCATCGTGGGCGTGGAGACGGCGGACCCCTCCGCCGTCGAGTGCGCGCTCGCCGGGGCGCCGATGTCTGTGGTCGCTGAATCCGAGTCCCTGGTGTACACGAGACCCGGCCCCAAGAGCGACGGTGAGGCGTTCGTACACGTGTGGGAGCTCCTGGTGAGCGGTGCGGCGGACCTCATCGAGATCCAGCGCTCTTCACCGGCCCTCCCCGAGGCCCCGGCGCTCTCCAGGCGGGAGCTGACCGGCCCCTTGGTCCTCCTCGTCCTCCTGCCTGGCGAACGCGCGCGCGTTCAGGCCGTGCGAAGAGGGAATTCATCGCTCACTCGACTCGGTGCCCCACTGGAACTCCGTCACCCGGAGCAGTGACCGGCGCGGGCCCGAGGCTCCACTGAGCCCAGACCGTCTTGCCGACGCCGACCCGTGGCGCCACGCCCCAGTCGTCCGCCAGTGCCTGGACCAGCAGCAGACCCCGCCCGAACTGCTGGTCGCCGGTCACCGCACGGAGGCTCGGCCGGAGTTCGCCACGGGGGTCGCTGACCTCGACGCGGAGGGCGGCGGCCGTGGTGAGGACCCGCAGCCGGATGAACCGGCCGCGCAGGCTGCCGTGCAGCAGGGCGTTGGTCATCAGCTCGCTGACGACGAGGGCGACGTCTTCGGTGAGCGCCGTGTACCCCCACTCGCCGACCAGACGCGAGGTGCGGTGCCGGGCCAGGGTGACGCTGCGGGGGAGGGGGGTGTAGTCGAGCTGGTCCTCGTGGACGAGGGCGATGGGGGAGGGGATGGCGTCGGGCATGGGGAGCCTCCGGTGAATTCGCTGAGTGAGCGACCGAAGGCTGACGGTAGCGACGCTTGAGTTATAGATGCAATGTCTGCGGAGATAATTGTCTCCAACGAGTGACGTGCCGTCAGGATGCGACAGACTGAGGCCGTGACTCGTACCTCATCCCTGGGTAACCGAACGTCAACTGTCCTGGGCCGCAGGCTCGGTGGAGAACTGCTGCGGCTGCGGGACGCGGCGGGCAAGACCCAACGGCAGGCCGCCGAGGCGATCAACGCGACGAACTCGAAGATCGTGAAGATGGAACAGGGCTGGGTCCCGATGCGGGACCCGGACATCCGCGTGCTCTGCGAGTGCTACGGGCTCGACGATCCCGAGGCGGTGGGCCGGCTGCTGGACCTGGCCAGGCTGGACCGCGAACGCCGTAAGGCCAAGGGCTGGTGGCAGGACTCGCCCCACCCCGGCGCGCTCACGGAGTACATCGCACTGGAGGCTGCCGCCAGTCGAGTGCGCACATGGCAACTCTCCCTGGTCCCCGGTCTGTTCCAGACCGCCGAGTACGCCCGTGCGCTCGCGGTCAGCGAAGGCGCGGGTGTCTGGGAGGACCCGGACGAGATCGAGCGCCTGGTGGAGATCCGCATGCGCCGTCAGCAACGGCTGTACGACGAGCGCCCACTTGAGGTGTACGCCATCGTCTGGGAGGCGGCACTGCGGCAGTTGATCGGCGGTCCCGGCGTCATGCGCGCCCAGCTGGAGCACCTGCTGAAGGTGGCCGAACTGCCCAACGTCCGTTTGCAGGTACTGCCGTTCCACGCGGGCGGGCACCCCTGTCTCACCGCTTCGTTTACCATCATCTCGTTCGCTGAGAGTGAGGCGGTGGACGTCGTTCACGCGGACACCAACACGTCCACGGTGTGGGCGGAGAACAAGTCCGACAGTACGGCGTACGACGCCTTCTTCGAGCGCACGGCCCGGCTCAGCCGCGCCCAGCGTGATTCGGCCCAGCTGATCGACACCATTCGCCAGGAGATCTGACCTCATGCCCGAGTTCGACTTCGTGAAGTCCAGCTACAGCAACACCGGGGGCGAGTGCGTCGAAGTCGCCCGCAACGTCCCCGACGTCGTCGCCGTCCGCGACTCCAAGACCCCCGACGGGCCGCTGCTCCGTCTCGACCCCCGTGCCTGGACGGAGTTCACTGTTTCGCTCGGCTGACGGCCCGGTCCCGGGAGCCCCCCCGCGCCCCCGGGACCGCACGGCGTCACGCGTACCGCAGCTCCCCCGGCCGTGCCGAGCGGTGCAGCAGGGGCAGGGCGGTGGCCGCAGAGAGCAGGCAGCAGGCGTAGACGAGGACCGGCACCAGCAGGGCGGCGTACGGGACGGTGACCGTGCCGCCGGTCACCGTGGCGTACCAGGTGCCGATCGCCATGCCTCCGGCGCCCGCCAGGACCAGCGCGGGCAGCAGCGGCAGGGCGGTCTCCAGGAGCAGGGCCCGGCCGAGCACCGCCCGCGGCACCCCGGCGGCGGCTCGCCAGGGACTCGGCGGTCGCCACGGCGAGCCCGCACAGGGTGATCGCGAGGGCGACCAGGATCGCGGCGCCCGTCAGATCGATGCCCGTGGTGTAGAAGGACATCGGCATGCCGAGCCCATGGTCCTGGCGCATCCGGCGCAGGTCGGCGAGGAGCGCCTGCCGCTCGCCCGCGAAGCCGGTGCCGACCACCGTGACGAGCAGGACCGCCGCGTGGGTGCGGGCCGCGGCCCACGGGTCGTCGCGCAGCCGTTCCGCCGCGATCAGCGCCGCCGCGGTCCGGGCCCGGCGCGCCACCAGCCGCCCGGCCAGCCGCGCCATGGCCCCGGCCAGCCCCACCGTTCCCGCGCCGACCAGCACGACCAGCGCGAACACGGTCAGCGGCAGCCACCCGCGCGCACCGCCGAAGGCGGCCAGTGCTCCGAGAAGGACGAAGAACAGGAGACCGCTCACGAGCAGCGGCCCCCGCCCGCCGCGCGGCCGCACCCGGCGCACCCGGCCGAGCGGCGAGGCCACCAGCCGGCGCAGCGCCAGCACGGCCACCGCGGTGCCCACCACCGGCACCCCGAGCGCGATCAGCGCGAGGCCGGCCCAGGCTGCCGGTTCCGGGCTGCTCCACAGACGCAGTACGGCCGTGACGGCGGCGACAGTGGCGAGCAGCGAGCCCAGCAGACAGGCCGGGCCGGTCTCCAGCGCGGCGATCCGGCGGACCTGGGCCGGGGTGGCACCGGCCAGCCGCAGCCCGGCCAGCCGCCGATCCCGGTGCACGGCACCGATCCGGGCACACTGGCCGAGGAAGCCCAGCACCGGCACCAGCAGGAGGAGAAGGGCCAGGACCACCCCCGAGCGCTCGCCCTGCTGGTCCAGCAGGCCGCCGCCGACGGAGACGCGGTACTGGCCCCGCAGCGCGGCCAGCGCCACCGCGGCCTGGGCGAACCCCGTCGCCAGCGCGGCCCCGGCCGCGGTCAGCCCGGCCCGCCACCACTCCCGCCGGTCCGCGCCCCGGCCGAGCCGCCAGGCCAGCCGCGCCTCCGTCCACACGCTCACGCCGCCACCCCCGCCGGCAGCACGAGACCGTCGCTCAGCCGCACCTCGCGGTCCGCGTACGCCGCGACCTGCGCGTCGTGCGTGATCAGCAGGACCGCCGTACCCGCCGCGCGGGCCGTGCGCACCAGCGCCGTCATCACCTGCTCGCCCGCCAGCGAGTCCAGGGCCCCCGTCGGCTCGTCCGCGAAGACCACCTTCGGACCGGTCACCAGGGCCCGCGCCAGTGCCACCCGCTGCGCCTGCCCGCCGCTGAGCTCACCGGGCCGCAGTTGCTCCTGCCCCCGCACCCCGAACCGCTCCAGCCACTCGCCCGCCCGCCGCCGGGCCTCGGCGCGGGAAGTTCCGGCCAGCAGCAGCGGCAGCCCCACGTTGTCCACGGCCGTCAGCTCCGGGATCAGCTGCCCGAACTGGAAGACCACCCCGAACTCGGTGCGGCGCAGCTCGGTCAGCCGCTGCTCCGGCAGCCGGTCGAGCCGCTGCCCGGCGTACGACACCGAGCCCTCGTCCGGTCGTACGATCCCCGCCAGCAGGTGCAGCAGCGTGGACTTCCCGCTGCCGCTGGCCCCCGTCACGGCCAGGATCTCGCCCGCGGCCAGCGTGATCGAGGCGCCGCGCAGTGCCGGTGTCCTGCCGTGCGCCTTGACCAGATCCAGGCCCGCCAGCAATGGCGCCTCGCCGCTCATCAGGTCCCCCCTGGGTTTCATGCCGCTCATCAGGTCCCCCTGTGTTTCATGTCGTCTCGACCTCCGAGGTCAGCGTGGTCAGCCGGGCCCCCGTGGTGGTCATCCAGCGGAGGTCGGCGTCGAGGTGGTTCAGGGCGTAGTCCGCCGAGAGCACGGACGCCAGATCGGCGCCCGGGCCCGTCTTCACCGCCGTCAGCTCCCGCATCCGCGCCTTGTGCGCGGCCTGCTGGGCGCGCAGATAGGCGGCCGGATCGCCGCCGGCCAGGATGGAGACGACGACCTTGGCGAAGATCTCGTTCGTCACGAACGGCGCGGGCGGGGCGATGTCGCCGGCCCAGTGGGCCAGCTCGCGCGCGCCGGCGGCCGTCGAGCGGTACAGCGTGCGCTCGGGACCGCCGTCCGCGTCCGTCCCCTCGATCTCCGCGAGACCGTCCCTGACCAGGCGTTGCAGCGTCGTGTAGACCTGCCCGTAGGCCAGGGGGCGCGCCTGCGGGAAGCGTTCGTCGTGGCGCCGTTTGAGGTCGTAGCCATGGCTCGGCCCCGCCTCCAGCAGGCCCAGGAGGATGTGCCGGGTGCTCATGGCGGATCAGTATGCACCAGATACATGTACTGAGTGAATAGTGAGTGGGGCGGCGTTCACGGGGTAGGGCTGCGATGACCCCCGAAGACCCCACGACGAGGAGGCCCCCGTGCCCGCACCGACCCGCACCCCGAGCCAGTCCCGCACCCCGATCCCGGCCCAGTGGAAACACGGCCGCGCCCACAGCGCGCGCAAACCCCTGGCGGAGACGTCCGCCGAGACCATCGAGTCGATCGAGTCGACCGAGACCGGAGAGATCAGGCTGTACGCGTTCAACGCGGAGGCCGCCGCCACCACGGCGCCGCTCACCAGCGAACCGCCGCTGCCCGCCGCCGAGCCCCTGACCAGTGAGCCGCCGCTCGCGGACACCAGCACCCTCACCAGCGAGTCGGACGCCTACGCGGCGAGGTCGTAGATGACGGGGACGCGCACGGACGAGCTGTCACGGCTCGCCGAGCTGCACGGGGTCGCCGTCTCCTACAGCCCCGCCCCGGACCTCACGGTCACCGTCCCCACCACCGCCGTCGTCGCCGCGCTGCATGCCCTCGGCGTCGACGCCACCACCCCCGAAGCGGTCCGCGCCGCGCTCGCCGACCGGGAACGCGCGCTGGGCGAACGCCTGCTGCCGCCGACCGTCGTGCACTGGGCCGGCGACACCCACGACCCCGCCGCCCTCACCGCCCTGCCGCCCGGCACCCGGGTGCGCGTCGAGACGGAGGAGGGCGAGGAGTCGTACCGCGCGAGCGCGCACCTCGTCGCCGGGCTGCCCCTCGGCGTCCACCGGATCACCGCCACCGCCCCCGACGGCCGCACCGGACACGCCCACCTCGTCGTCGCCCCCGACCGGCTGCCCGCACCGCCCGGACGCTCCTACGGACTCCTCGTCCAGCTGTACTCGCTGCTCTCCCGCCGCTCCTGGGGAATGGGCGACCTCGGCGACCTCGCCGAGCTGGCCGGCTGGGCCGGTCACGTCGCCGGAGCCGGGTTCGTGCAGGTCAACCCGCTGCATTCGGCCGTGCCCGGCACGCCCACCGACCCCTCGCCGTACCGGCCCTCCTCCCGGCGCTTCCCCGACCCCGTGCACCTGCGGGTCGAGGACGTCCCCGAGTACGCGTACGCCGAGGACCGCGAGCGGCTCGCCGGGCTCCTGGAACGGGCCGCGCGGCTACGGGCCGCCGTCCTCGACCAGGGCGCCCTCATCGACCGGGACGCGGTGTGGGAGCTCAAGCGCGAGGCGCTGGAGACGGTCCTCGCCGTACCCCTCGGCCCCGGCCGCCGCGCCGCCTACGACGCCTTCCGCGCCGCCCACGGCCAGGCCCTCGACGACCACGCCACGTACTACGCCCTCGCCGAGGCCCACGGCCCCGACTGGACCGCCTGGCCCGACGGCCTGCGCGACCCCCGCTCCGCGGAGACCGCCCGCGCGCGCGCCGGACTCGCCGACCGCGTCGCCTTCCACACCCGCCTCGCCTGGCTCACCGACGGCCAGCTGCGGGCCGCGCAGCGCACCGCCCGGGAGGCCGGGATGCCGGTCGGGATCGTGCACGACCTCGCCGTCGGCGTGCACCCCGCGGGCGCCGACGCCTGGGCCCAGCAGGACGTCTTCGCCGCCGGCATGTCCGTCGGCGCGCCCCCGGACGCCTTCAACGCGCGCGGCCAGGACTGGGGCCTGCCGCCCTGGCGCCCCGACCGCCTCGCCGCCTGCGGCTACGCCCCCTACCGCGACCTCCTGCGCGCCCTGTTCCGCTACGCGGGCGCCCTGCGCATCGACCACGTCATGGGCCTGTTCCGGCTCTGGTGGATCCCCCAGGGCAGCCCGCCCACCGAGGGCACGTACGTCCATTACGACGCCGAGGCCATGCTCGCCGTCCTCGCCCTGGAGGCCGGGCGCGCCGGGTCCGTCGTCATCGGCGAGGACCTCGGCACGGTGGCGCCCGGCGTCCGCGAGACCCTGCAACGGCGCGGTGTCCTCGGCACCTCCGTGCTCTGGTTCGAACGCGACTGGACCGGCGACGGCCGCCCGCTGCCCCCCGAACGCTGGCGCGCCGACTGCCTCGCCACCGCCACCACCCACGACCTGCCGCCCACCGCCGCCCGCCTCACCGGCGACCACGTCGCCCTGCGCGACCGGCTCGGCCTGCTCACCCGCCCCGCCGCCGAGGAACGCGCCGAGGCCGTCGCGGACGCCGCCGAGTGGCTCGCCCTGCTGGGCAGCCTCGACCTGGTGGACAGCGCGGCGACCGGGCCGCCCGGCACCGACGAGGAGGCGGAGGTCCGCGCCGTCCACCGGTTCCTGCTGCGCACCCCGGCCCGGCTGATCGGGGTCTGGCTGCCGGACGGCGTGGGCGACCGCCGCCCGCAGAATCTGCCGGGCACCTGGGCCGACTACCCCAACTGGCGGCTGCCGATCGCGGATCGCACGGGCTGGACGGTGCCGCTGGAGGAACTGACGGCCGCTCCGCGGCTGCGCGCGCTCCTGGCGGTGTTCGCCCAGCTCAGGGAGGGGTGAGGAGCCGCTATGGGACCCCGGGCGCGCGTCCTTCCGGGTGATTCGCTAACTTGAGATCGTGGACAAGAAGAACGCCCTGCGCGCCGGCACCCTGGGCGCCGGTACGACGCTGATGATGCTGCTCATGTCGTCCCCTGCGCTCGCGCTGATCCGCGACGACGGCGACGACCCCGGTCCGGGCCTGAGCGTCGTCCAGACGCTGGGTCTGTACGTGCTGCTCCCGCTGGTCCTCTTCGGGATCATCGCCGGTCTGGTGATGGTGCTGGACAAGTCCCGCGGCAAGGGCAAGACCCCCTCGTCCAACATCACCGTCAAGCCCGACGCCCAGGCCGAGGTCTGATCGCCGGTTCATCGGTTCCTACGCCGGGGGCGCCTGTCCTCCCGTCGGTACGCGCCTGTCGCGTACCCGGGTGAGGTCGGCGCCGTCGGCGTTTCCGCGTGCCCGGCTCTGCCGCGACGGCTGCGGCCGTTCCGCGACCGCTGCGGCCTTTCTACGGCCGTCGCGGTGCCGACCGGCTGAAGGCGCCCGGGAGCAGCTCGGCGACGGGCAGCCGGGTCAGCCGCTCCCCGTCCGGCCGGACCAGGACGCCGATGCCGGGGAAGTAGTCGATCAGCACCTGCCGGCAGCGGCCGCAGGGCGGGACCACCGCCATGTCGCGCGAGCGGACGGCGACCATCGCGGTCAGCTCGTACGCCCCCTGCCCCGCGGCGGCGCCGATCACGACCAGCTCGGCGCACGGGCCGCCGGTGAAGTGGTAGACGTTCACGCCCGTGACGATCCCGCCGTCGCCGGTGCGCGCGGCCGCGGCGACGGTGTGCAGGTCGGGGCGCGCGTACTCCTCGGCGACGTGGCGGGCGGCGGCGACGAGGGCGAGGTCGTCAGGGGTCGCGCCCACGGCCGTCACGGGTTCGGCGCGGTCAGGTACCGCTGCACCGTCGGGCCCATCCAGGCCACCAGTTCCTCCCTGGTCAGCGCCTGCGACGCGGGCATGCGCAGGACGAAGCGGGTGAGCGCGAGGCCGAGGAGCTGGGCGGCGCACAGGGCGGCGCGGGCGGGGACCTGCTCGGGGTCGGGGCACACCTGCCGGGCCACCGGGAGCAGCTGATCGCGGAAGACTCCCTGCATCCGCTCGGCACCGGCCTGGCTGGTGGCGCCGACCCGCATCATGGCCCGCAGCCGCTCGTTCCCCTCCCACAGATCGAGGAAGTGGCCCACCAGGGCGCGGCCGGCCTCCTCCCGCGGCACCGACGTCAGGTCGGGCAGCCGCAGATCGACGTCGATGGCCGAGGCGAACAGCCCCTCCTTGCTGCCGAAATAGCGCATCACCATCGACGGGTCGATCCCGGCGTCCTTGGCGATGGCGCGGATGGTGGCGCGGTCGTAGCCGTCGGCGGCGAAGCGTTCGCGGGCGGCGGTGAGGATGGCGGAGCGGGTGGTGTCGGAGCGGCGGGGCGCGGGGGCGGACGCGGGTGGGGGAGGGGACGCGGGTGTGGGGGACGCGGGTGGGGGCGGGTGGTTTTCGGTCACGCCGACGAGCGTAGGCCAACACGCGTAGGCCAACAAGTGTTGACCTGCCTCCGGGCCCCGCACTACCGTGGTCAACGGACGTTGGCCAACAAACGTTGACCAACGAGCGTTGGCACCCACAGGAGGCCACCATGACCGGCACCACGGACACCCCCGCCGCCCCCCTCGCCCTCGCCCTCGCGCGCGTCATCGTCGTCGGCTCCGGCCCCACCGGCCTCCTCCTCGCCGGTGATCTCGCCGCCGCCGGCGTCCCGGTCACCGTGCTGGAGAAGCGCCCCCGGAAGATCAGCAACCTCTCCCGCGCCTTCGCCCTGCACGCCCGCAGCCTCGAACAGCTCGACGCCCGCGGCCTCGCCGACGAACTGGAAGCCCTCGGCCGCCCCCTCGGCCGGCTGCGCTTCTTCGACCGCCTCTCCGTCGACCTCACCGAACTCCCCTCCCGCTTCAACCACGTCCTCGTCCTCCCGCAGTACGAGGTCGAGAAGGTGCTGGCGCGCCGCGCCGAAGAGGCGGGGGCCGAGTTCCGGTACGACACCGAGATGACCGGGCTCGTCCAGGACGCCGACGGGGTGACCGTCGAGACCCGGGGCCCGGAAGGCCGTACCCGGACGCTGCGCGCCGCGTACGTGGTCGGCGCGGACGGCATGCGCAGCGCGGTGCGCGAGGCGATCGGGCTGCCGTTCCCCGGGAAGTCGGTGATCCGGTCCGTCGTACTGGCCGATGTGCGGCTCGCCGAGCAGCCCGAGGGGCTGCTCACGGTCAACGCGGTGGGCGACGCGTTCGCGTTCCTCGCGCCGTTCGGGGACGGGTACCACCGGGTGATCGGCTGGCACCGCGGCCATGACGTGCCCGACAGCGAGCCGCTGGACCTGGCCGAGATCAAGGAGATCACCCGGCTCGCGCTCGGCCATGACTACGGGATGCACGACGCCCGCTGGATGTCCCGCTTCCACAGCGACGAGCGGCAGGCGCCGGCGTACCGGGTCGGCCGGGTGTTCCTCGCCGGGGACGCGGCCCATGTGCACACCCCGGCCGGCGGGCAGGGCATGAACACCGGGCTCCAGGACGCCGCCAACCTCGGCTGGAAGCTGGCCGCCGTCCTCGCCGGGCACGCGGACGCGGACCTGCTCGACACCTACCAGGCCGAACGGCACCCGGTCGGCAAGGCGGTCCTGCGCAGCAGCGGCGGGCTGGTGCGGCTGGCCATGGTCAAGCACCCCTGGTCCCGGGCCGCCCGCGCCGCGCTCACCGGGCTCGTGAGCACCGTCGGCCCCGTCCGCCGCAAGGCCACCGCCCAGGTCACCGGCATCGGCTACCGCTACCCCGCGCCCCGCGGCGCCCACCCGCTCACCGGCACCCGCGTCCCCGACGTCCGCCTCGCCGGCGGCACCCGCCTCTACGAGGCCCTGCGCGGCGGCCGGTTCGTCCTGATCACCCCGGCCCACGGACCATCGAACCCGACCCGCGAGCCCCGCACCCCGACCCACGAGCCCCCGGCCGAGACCCGCCCCGACCGCCTGACCACGGCCCACTGGGCGAGCGCCCGCCGCACCACCCTCCTGGTCCGCCCCGACGGCTACGCGGCCTGGGCCACCGACACCACCCCGACCCCGGGCACCCTGCAATCCGCCCTGACCGCCCACCTGGGCCCCACCCCCGCCCGCCAACTCCACTGAAGGGGACGCCGCTTACACTCCCCACGTGGCATTCCTGAGCACCCCGCACCACTGCTTCCTCTGACCGGAGGACGACGAGGGCGACGCCGTACGGCATCGCCCTCCTCGCTGTGCCCGGCGGCGTGAACCCCGGGCACCGTCCCCCTCCCGTCGGTCCGCCAGGAGCGCCTTCGCCATGTCCCCCATGTCCCCCATGTCCTCCGTGCCGTCCAGCTCCGCGCCGTATCCGCGCGCCCTCCTACCCTTCCTCGGTCTGCTGCGCTGCCCCGTCTGCCGCGCGCCCGGTCTGAGCCCCGGCCCCGGCGCCCTGCGCTGCCCGGCCGGGCACACCTTCGACATCGCCCGCCCCGGCTACGCCGCCCTCCTCACCGGCGCCCGCACCACCAGCGGCGACGACGCGCCCATGGTCCGCGCCAGGGAACGCTTCCTGGCCACCGGCGGATACGCGCCCCTGCGCCGGGCCGTGGCCCGGCTCGCCGCGGGCACGGCGGCGGACCGGGCCACGGTCGTGGACGCGGGCTGCGGCACCGGCTACCACCTCGCCGGTGTCCTCGACCGGCTGCCCGGCGCCCGCGGCCTCGGCCTGGACTCCTCCGCGCGCGCCCTGCGTTCGGCCGTCCGCGCCCATGACCGGGCCGCCGCGGTGAGCTGGGACGTCTTCCGCCCGCTCCCGCTGGCCGACGGCGCGGCCGATGTCGTCCTGGACGTGTTCGCGCCGCGCAACCCGGCCGAGTTCCACCGGGTGCTGCGCCCGCACGGCCGCCTGGTCGTCGTCCGCCCCACCGCCCGGCACCTCACCGAACTCCGCGACCGGCTGCCCGGGATGGTCGCCGTCGACCCGGACAAGGAGCGGCGGCTGCACCGTGCGCTGGACCCCTACTTCGAGGCCGCCGGCACCGAGCGGGTCGAGTACGGGCTGGACCTGGCCGCGGCGCAGGCCCTCGACCTGGTCGCGATGACCCCGAGCGCGCGCCATCTGGAGCCCGCCGGAGCGGCCGGGCGGGTCACCGTCTCCGCCCTGGCCACCGTCTACCGGCGGCGGCCCGTCAGCCCCGGCGGACCTCGTACAGGAAGCACCCGTACTCCACCGCCCGCACCTGGACCAACGCCACCTCCGGGTCGCTGAAGGCACGGGTGAGGGCCGCCGGGAAGTCCTCGTGCACCAGGTCCCCGCCGAGGATGTGACCCTGCGCCGAGTACCGGCGCAGGACGCGGCGGGCGTCGGTGAACGGCAGCTGCGGGCCGGACCGGCCGGGGCAGCCGTCCGCGTGCACGAAGACCGGCCCCTGCTCGTCGTACGCGCCGGGGCGGGCGCCGGTCTCCGCCGCCCAGCGGCGCAGCGGGGCGTACGAGACCAGGGCGATCCGCTCCCCGAGTGCGCTGCGGCGCAGACAGCAGCGCAGCGGCGCGCCGCCCTCCGGATCGGGGAAGGGGGCCGCGGGATTCCCCGCGTCGTCCTCGGTCAGCAGGGCGGCGAGGACGGGGGCCGGAACAGGACACACGGTGTAGGTCGTCATGAGTCCACCTTCCGGCGCCGCGGCCCACGTCACCGGCGGCATACGGACATCGCGTTCCCGGCATGCGGACATCGCTTTCCCGCCGGACGGCATGGAAGGATGGCGCAACCCACACATAAACGAGGAGATGACCGCGTGCCTGGCACAAACCTGACTCGCGAAGAGGCGCGGCAGCGGGCTGAGCTGCTCAACGTTGACTCGTACGAGATCGATCTCGACCTCTCCGGCGCGCAGGAGGGCGGTACCTACAGGTCCGTGACCACGGTGCGCTTCGACGTCGCCCGTACCGGGGCGCAGTCCTTCATCGACCTGGTGGCCCCGGCCGTCCACGAGGTCGTGCTCAACGGCGATCCGCTGGAGCCGGCCGAGGTGTTCGCGGACTCGCGGATCACGCTGCCGGGTCTGCTGGAGGGCCGCAACGTCCTGCGGGTCGTGGCCGACTGCGCCTACACCAACACCGGCGAGGGCCTGCACCGGTTCGTCGACCCGGTCGACGAGCAGGCGTACCTGTACACCCAGTTCGAGGTCCCGGACGCGCGCCGCGTCTTCGCGTCCTTCGAGCAGCCGGACCTGAAGGCCACCTTCCAGTTCACCGTGACGGCGCCCGACGGCTGGACGGTGGTGTCGAACTCGCCGACCCCCGAGCCGGTCGGCAACGTCTGGACGTTCGCGCCGACGCCCCGCATCTCGTCGTACATCACCGCGCTGATCGTCGGCCCGTACCACTCGGTGCACAGCGCCTACGAGAAGGACGGCCAGAGCGTGCCGCTCGGCATCTACTGCCGGCCCTCGCTCGCGGAGTTCCTCGACTCGGACGCGATCTTCGAGGTCACCCGCCAGGGCTTCGACTGGTTCCAGGAGAAGTTCGACTGCGCGTACCCCTTCGAGAAGTACGACCAGCTGTTCGTCCCCGAGTTCAACGCGGGCGCGATGGAGAACGCCGGCGCGGTCACCATCCGCGACCAGTACGTCTTCCGGTCCAAGGTGACCGACGCGGCGTACGAGCTGCGCGCGGAGACGCTGCTGCACGAGCTGGCCCACATGTGGTTCGGCGACCTGGTCACCATGGAGTGGTGGAACGACCTGTGGCTGAACGAGTCGTTCGCCACCTACACCTCCATCGCCTGCCAGGCCGCCGCCCCCGGCTCGCGCTGGCCGCACTCGTGGACCACGTTCGCCAACTCCATGAAGACCTGGGCGTACCGGCAGGACCAGCTGCCCTCCACGCACCCGATCATGGCGGACATCCGCGACCTGGACGACGTCCTCGTCAACTTCGACGGCATCACCTACGCCAAGGGCGCCTCCGTCCTCAAGCAGCTGGTGGCCTACGTCGGCGAGGACGAGTTCTTCAAGGGCGTGCAGGCGTACTTCAAGCGGCACGCGTTCGGCAACACCCGCCTGTCCGACCTGCTGGGCGCCCTGGAGGAGACCTCCGGACGCGACCTGAAGACCTGGTCGAAGAAGTGGCTGGAGACCGCCGGGATCAACATCCTGCGGCCCGAGGTCGAGACGGACGCCGACGGGGTCGTCACCTCCTTCGCCGTGCGCCAGGAGGCCCCCGCGCTGCCCGCCGGCGCCCAGGGCGAGCCGACCCTGCGCCCGCACCGCATCGCGATCGGCCTCTACGACCTCGACGCGGCCGGCAAGCTGGTCCGCGGTGAGCGCATTGAGCTGGACGTGGACGGCGAGCTGACCGCCGTACCGCAGCTGACCGGCAAGGCGCGTCCGGCCGTGATCCTGCTCAACGACGACGACCTGTCGTACGCCAAGGTCCGCCTGGACGAGCAGTCCCTCGCGTTCGTCACCGAGCACCTCGGCGACTTCGAGGCGTCCCTGCCGCGCGCCCTGTGCTGGGCCTCCGCCTGGGACATGACGCGGGACGCCGAGCTGGCCACCCGCGACTACCTCTCGCTGGTGCTGTCCGGCATCGGCAAGGAGTCCGACATCGGCGTCGTGCAGTCGCTGCACCGCCAGGTGAAGCTGGCCATCGACCTGTACGCCGACCCGGCCGCCCGTGAGCCCCTGCTCACCCGCTGGACCGACGCCACGCTCGCGCACCTGCGCAGCGCCGAGGCGGGCGGCGACCACCAGCTGGCCTGGGCGCGGGCCTTCGCGGCGACCGCCCGCACCCCCGAGCAGCTGGACCTCCTGGAGGCCCTGCTGGACGGCTCCCAGACCATCGAGGGCTTGGCCGTGGACACCGAGCTGCGCTGGGCGTTCGTGGAGCGCCTCGCGGCCGTCGGCCGGTACGACGAAGCGGAGATCGCCGGCGAGTACGAGCGGGACAAGACCGCCGCGGGCGAGCGGCACGCGGCCACCGCCCGCGCGGCCCGGCCTACCGAGGAGGCGAAGGCGGAGGCGTGGACCTCGGTGGTCGACTCCGACAAGCTGCCGAACGCCGTGCAGGAGGCCGTGATCGGCGGCTTCGTGCAGACGGACCAGCGCGAGCTGCTGGCGCCGTACGCCGAGCGGTACTTCGAGGTCGTCAAGGACGCCTGGGACTCCCGTTCGCACGAGATCGCCCAGCAGATCGCCGTCGGCCTCTACCCGTCGCTCCAGATCTCCGGCGAGATCCTGGACCGCACGGACGCCTGGCTGGCCTCGGCCGAGCCCGGCGCGGCCCTGCGCCGCCTGGTCTCGGAGTCCCGCGCGGGCATCGAGCGCGCGCTGAGGGCCCAGGCCGCGGACGGCGCCGCCAAGTAGCGACGGCGAGCGGTACGAGGAACGAGCGGTACGAGGAAGGGGCGCCCGGCGGTTTCGCCGGGCGCCCCTTTCGTCGGTGCGGGGGTTACTTGGCGGACAGCTCCGCCGCGACCAGCTCCGCGAGCTGCACCGCGTTCAGCGCGGCGCCCTTGCGGAGGTTGTCGTTGGAGACGAACAGCGCGAGACCGTTGTCCACCGTCTCGTCGCCGCGGATCCGGCCGACGTACGACGGGTCCTGCCCGGCCGCCTGGAGCGGGGTCGGGATGTCCGAGAGGGCGACGCCCGGGGCCTTCGCGAGCAGCTCGGTGGCGCGCTCCGGGGAGATCGGGCGGGCGAAACGGGCGTTGATCTGGAGGGAGTGGCCGGAGAAGACCGGGACGCGCACACAGGTGCCGGAGACCTTCAGGCTGGGGATCTCCAGGATCTTGCGGGACTCGTTGCGGAGCTTCTGCTCCTCGTCGGTCTCGTTCGCCCCGTCGTCCACGATCGAGCCGGCCAGCGGGAGCACGTTGAAGGCGATGGGGCGCTTGTAGACGCCGGGCTCGGGGAAGTCGACCGCCGCGCCGTCGTGGGTCAGCTTGTCGGCCTCGGCGGCGACCTTCTGCACCTGGCCGTGCAGCTCCGCCACGCCCGCGAGCCCGGATCCGGACACCGCCTGGTACGTCGCGACGACGAGGCCCTCCAGGCCCGCCTCCTCGTGCAGCGGCTTGAGGACCGGCATCGCGGCCATGGTGGTGCAGTTCGGGTTGGCGATGATGCCCTTGGGGCGGTCGGCGATCGCGTGCGGGTTCACCTCGGCGACGACCAGCGGCACCTCGGGGTCCCGGCGCCACGCCGAGGAGTTGTCGATCACCACGGCGCCCTGCGAGGCGACCTTTTCGGCCAGCGCACGGGAGGTCGCGCCGCCCGCGGAGAAGAGCACGATGTCGAGGCCGGAGTAGTCGGCGGCCGCCGCGTCCTCCACCGTCACGCCGTCCAGGACCGTCCCGGCCGAGCGGGCCGAGGCGAACAGGCGCAGCTGCGTGACCGGGAAGTCGCGCTCCACGAGGATCCTGCGCATGACCGTGCCGACCTGTCCGGTGGCTCCGACGATTCCGACCCTCACGACGACTCCCTCTGTCCGTTTCCTGCCTGGCCCCGGGATGACCGGGGCGTTTCCATCATGCGGCCGACCCCGGTCCACCTGTCCAATTTTCTGCGACAGGTGCCCGAGGAGTGGGACACCATCGGCCGCGGGGACGGTTCCGGGTTCCACGGCGTCCCCTCGCCGCCCCTGCCCCTACGGATTCCGGTCATACGACGATGTGACGTACGCCTCTGTCCATCGCCCGGGCCGGTCCGAACATTTCCGCCCGCCCCCGCGTCGTAGGCGCGTCGCAGGGCGTCCCGGGTGCTGTCCCTCGCCCTCGGACAGGGCCTGGACGAACACACGGCGGTCCGCGCCCTGCGCGGCTGGCGGAGGAGCTGGACCCCCCTGAGGAGGCGCGGGGAACCGCGACCCGCCCCGCGCACACCACGGACCCCGCGCACACCACGGCCCCCGTGCATCCCGTACGGATCGCAAATTCCGCCGCCCCCTCCCCACCGCCCTCGCCGTCGCCGCGTGCCTCTCCCTCTTCGCCGGGATCGGCTGGCTCGCGGCCCACCCGGGCGGCGGGGGTGTCGCGGCGGGCGGGGCCGACCAGGGGGCCAAGAGGGCGCGGCCCGGCGAGGACGCGCGGCGCCCGGCCTGTGCCGTGACCGTCGTGGAGGGGACCGGGCCAGGGTCGAGCCCCGGGGGAGCGGCGACAAGGTCACCGTGACCGTCGTACGGCCGTACGAGCCCGCCCGTGGACCGGCCGAGGTCGCCTTCCCGCTCGGCGGGGACGCGCGCCCGGATCGAGGCGGCACCGCACGAGTCCCGGAGCATGTGCCCGGGCGCCGGAAAGGCTCCCGTACCCCGGTAGTTGAACGGAAGGCGACCGGCCCCCGGCGGGGCACGGACGAGTCCGTGGCCGGGCCGGGGGCCATAGATCCACGTACGGTGATCGGCGCCCCGAGTTGCCGTGGCGTTCGCATAGATGCCATCCCCGTTGCCAACAGTCCTTAGCAAGCGGGACGTTCGCGTCCGTGACGGCCCGCGGCCACTGCCGACGCGTTCGCACCCGGGGAGACCGCACCATGTCGCGCCTACGCTCTGCCGCCACCTCCGCCGCGGGGGTCGACCGCCGTACCGTCCTCACCGCCGTCGGAGCGGCCTCGCTCGCCGCGGGCGTCGGCTTCGCCCTGCGCCCCACCGACAGCGAGGCCGCCACCGCCACCGCCGCCCCCGGGCAGGCCCCGGTCGCCCAGTCCCGGCCGGCCGCCGCCGCACCGCTCGCCCCCTACCGCACGGGCACCACCCTGGCCAGCGTCTCCACCGCGCGCGGCTCCGGTTACCGGCGCCTCGCCGACGGCCCCGGCTGGCAGCGCGTGGTGCGCACCGAACTGGCCAGGCCCAAGGTCGGCCGCGACAAGCGCCGCCACGCCCTCGCCGCGTTCGTGCAGTTCACCGACCTGCATCTGCAGGACGTGCAGCACCCGCTGCGCCTCGAGTACCTGCGCGCCGCCCACCAGGACGTCTGGCGGCCGCACGAGGCGCTCACCGTGCCCGGCGCCGTCTCGCTGGTGGAGCGGGTCAACGCGCTGCGCGGCGCCCCCGTCACCGGCGCCCCGCTCCAGTTCGTGATGACCACCGGCGACAACACCGACAACAACGCCCGCTCCGAACTGGAGTGGTTCATGAAGGTGATGAGCGGCGGCCGCATCACCCCCAACAGCGGCGACCCGAGACACTACGAGGGCGTCCAGAACAGCGGCCTGTCCCTGTACTGGCAGCCCGAGTCCACCGCCGGGGACAGCGACAAGGCGCTCGGCTTCCCGCACCTGGACGGCTTCCTGGCCGCCGCGATCCGCGAGGTGCGCAGCCCCGGCCTGAACCTCCCCTGGTACTCCACCGTCGGCAACCACGACGCCCTCCCGCTCGGCATCTACGGCGCCCGCGGCGACCAGTACCTCGCCGAGGCCGCGATCGGCGGCAAGAAGCTGTTCAGCGTGAGCGCCGCCGACGCCAAGAAGCTCCAGGACTCCATCTGGAGCGGCAAGGACCCCAAGGGCGCCGCCTACCGCGACTTCCTCAAGTCCCAGGCGAGCGGCATGCGTTCGGTCACGGCCGACGAGTCGCGCGCCCTGTACACCCCGGCCGAGTACCTCAAGGCCCACCTGGACCCCGCCCACCAGGGCCACGGCCCGGCCGGGCACGGCTACTCCTCGGCGAACCTCGACGCGGGCACCCAGTACTACGCCTTCCGGATCGCCGAGGACGTCATCGGCGTCAGCCTGGACACCACTGACGCGGGCGGCCACTACCAGGGGTCCGTCGGGAGCGCCCAGCTGAAGTGGCTGGAGAAGACCCTCCAGGACAACAAGGGCTCCCACGTCGTCGTCTTCAGCCACCACACCAGCGACTCGATGACCAACACCCGGCCCGACCCGGCCCGGTCCGAGCTGCGGCACACCGGCGCCGAGGTGGTCTCCCTGCTGGCCCGGCACGCCCATGTGCTGGCCTGGGTCAACGGGCACAAGCACGAGAACGAGATCACCCCGCACCGCAACAGCGCGGGCGGCGCCTTCTGGGAGATCTCCACCGCCTCGCACATCGACCATCCGCACCTGGCCCGCATCATCGAGCTGGTCGACAACAAGGACGGCACGATCTCCCTGTTCACCACCCTGATCGAGTCCGCCGCCCCGGCCCGCACCGACTTCACCGACCTCTCCCAGACCGGACTGGCCTCCCTCTACCGGGAGTTGGCCTTCAACGCCCCCGGCGCGAAGACGAACCTGGCGGGCACCTCGGTCGACCGCAACACGGAACTGGTCCTCAAGAAGCGCTGACGCGCGCCGGGCCCCGCGGCGACCCGGGTCAGCCGGTGCGATCCCGGTCCTCGGCGTACACCACCAGCGTCTGGTCCGGCTGTTCGGCCAGGTGGAACGCGGTGTAGGCGAACTCCACCACCCCGCGGCCCGGGACCCGCAGCCGCTTGCGTCCGCCGCGCCGGGGCTGCACGTCGTACTGCGGCCACCAGGCGCGTGCCTCCGCGCTGCCCGCCGTCAGCTCGTCGGCCAGCCGGGTGTAGCGGGGGTCGCCCGGGTGGCGTCCGGCCAGGGTCCGCAGCCGGGCCAGCAGGCCGCGCGCCTCGGGCTCCCAGTCGACCACGACCTCCCGGGCCGCGGGTTCGAGGAACACCCAGCGGGCGAAGTTCGGCGGCCGTTCCCCGGCGGCGGTGAGGCGCGGGAACAGGTCGGCGGCGGCCCGGTTGCGGCTGAGCACGTCGTAGGTGCCGCCGATGAGGTACGCCGGGTGCGGCTGGAGCAGGAGCGGTACGGCGGCCGCGTCGGCCGCGAGCGGTTCGCTTTCCCCGGTCTCGGGCGCGGGCGCGTGACCGGCGAGGCGCAGCAGGTGGGCGCGTTCGTGCCGGTCGAGCCGCAGGGCCGTGGCGAGGGCGTCGTACACCTGGTCCGAGGCCCGCACGTCCCGGCCCTGTTCGAGGTACGTGTACCAGGTGGCGCTGATCCCGGCGAGCAGCGCGAGTTCCTCCCGGCGCAGACCCGGGGTGCGCCGCCGGCCGGTGTGCGGCAGCCCGACCTGGTCGGGGGTGATCCGCTCCCGGCGGCTGCGGAGGAAGGCGGCCAGCTCGCGGCGTCGGTCCGGCGGTCGGGGCATGTGGATGGCAGTCCTGGTTCCAGAATAAACGGGTTCTGGATACCAGGCTAAGCCCGTCACAGACTGGAGGTTCGAGAAGTAATCAGAACAAACCAGAACAAACTTGGGAGAGAACGTGTCGGGAATCGAGGGCAAGGTCGTGGCGGTCACGGGGGCCGGCTCCGGCATCGGCGAGGCGACCGCGCTGCTGCTCGCCGAGCGGGGCGCGCGGCTCGTCCTGGGGGCGCGCCGGACCGAGCGCCTGGCGGACCTGGTGGCGCGGATCGAGAAGGCGGGCGGCACCGCCGTACAGCTCCGCACGGACGTGACCCGGAGCGAGGACCTGCGCGCGCTGGTCGCCCTGGCCGGTGAGCGGTTCGGCCGGCTCGACGTGCTGGTCGCCAACGCCGGGGTCGGCACCATCTCGCCGCTCGACGATCTGCGGGTCGAGGAGTGGGACCGGATGATCGACGTCAACATCAAGGGCGTGCTGCACGGCATCGCCGCCGCGCTGCCCGTCTTCCGGGCCCAGGGCAGCGGCCACTTCGTCACCGTCGCGTCCACGGCCGCGTTCCGCGTCGCACCGGCCATGGCGGTCTACTCCGGGACGAAGGTCGCGGTCCGCGCCATCTGCGAGGGGCTGCGCCAGGAGGCCGGCGACGCGCTGCGGGTGACCACCGTCTCGCCCGGCGTCGTCGCGACCGGATTCGCCGAGGCGTCGACGAACCCGGGGGTCCGCGCGCGGATCACGGAGATGCGGGACCGGATCGCGATCCCGCCCGAGGCGATCGCCCGGGCCGTCGCGTTCGCCGTCGAGCAGCCGGAGTCCGTCGACGTGAACGAGATCGTCGTCCGCCCCACCGCCCAGGGCTGACCCGGAAGGGGCCCGGACTACCGGGGCAGCACCACCACATGGGCGGCGGGCTCGCGGTCGTCCGCCGCCATCAGGGCCGTACGGACCACCGCGGCCTGCTGCTCCATCGCGTCCCTGAGCTTCCTCGGGGTCAGATGGACGACCGTGATGCCGAGCCGCTCCAGGTGCTCCCGCTTGCGGGCGTACCGCGCCCACTCCGTCTCCTCGTCGCACTCGCCCTCCGGATGACCGTGCCGCGCCCGGGTGTCCAGCTCGACCGCGACCGCCTGGTCCGGCCAGTACGCGTCCAGCGCGCCGAGGCGGGGCCCGCCGGGCAGCCGCAGGTCGACGTTCCACAGCGGGTCCGGCAGCCCGTGCTCGCGCACCATCCGGTACAGCCGGTTCTCCGCGATCGCGCGGCTCTCCGCCACCAGCGAGTCCACCGCGTCCCTCACCTGCGGCAGCCCGAGCAGCTTCGCGTTCGTCAGCTCCCGCACGACGGCGGCGGGTTCGCAGTGTCCGTCGCGCACCGCCTCGGTCAGCAGCCGCCGTACGGCCGCCCCGTCCCGCAGCTGGGCCACCGCGTCCGCCAGCGCCCGCGCCACCGGCGCCACCGGCAGTCCGGTCACGGTGGCGGGCTCGGGCAGCTCGGCGGTGCGCAGGACGCGGACGTAGCCGGTGGAGCGCAGCCGGCGCTGCCGGGGCACCAGGACGTCGACCTGCTCCAGGTCCGACAGGGGCGTGCGAGTGAAGCCGTACAGGGCGAGCGCCGCGTGGCCGGTGAGCACCGCGCCCGGGTAGGGCGGCCGGTGCGCGTGCCGCCCGGTCGGCTGGACCGGGACGCCCGGCGCGGGCTCCCGGGCCGCGTACCGCAGGGCGCCGTGCAGCCGCTCCTCGCTCGTCGGCGGCCCCGGGTGCAACAGGTAGACGTGCGGCAGCAGTTGGGACCAGGGCCCGCCCGGGCGGCAGCGTCCGGAGAGTTCGGCCGCGGTCACCCCGTGGGCGCGCAGCTGGGCCGCGGTCAGGACCCGCTGATGGGGCTCGGTGAGCGGGCCGAGGTGACCGAGGGGGCGGGAGGAGAGCGGTGCATTGTGCGTCATGCCCTTCGGATGCCCACCCTTGGTCCCCCTTTAACCGCTGTTACACGGTCGTCGAGGAATGCGGACAAGGTAGTACTAAAGGTCAGGTGTTCGGATGCCGAAAGGGCACCGGAAACCCCTGGTCCGCGCGGGTGCGGACCAGGGGTTACGGCCTGGCGGGTACGGGTCCCGTAACGGTCACCGACCGCCGAAGCTCAGGCCAAAGCCCGGCTCAGGCCAAAGCCCGGCTCGGGCCCATGGCCGGTCGGGCCCCGGGTCAGCCGGCCTGCGCGTCGCGCTCCTGCGCGCGCAGGGCCCGCGCCAGGTCGTCCCGCGCCTCCAGCACCAGCCGCCGCAGCGCCGGCGCCGTGTCCTCGTGCGCCGCGAGCCACGCGTCCGTCGCCGCCAGCGTCTCGGACCGGTCCTGGAGGGCCGGGAACAGCCCGCTGACGATGTCCATGCCGATCTGGATCGAACGCTCCCGCCAGAGCCGGTTGATGGCCGCGAAGTACTTCTCGGCGTACGGCGCGGTCAGCTCCCGCTGGGAGGGCTGGTCGAAGCCCGCGATCGTGGCCTCCACCAGCGCGTTCGACAGCGTGTCGGACTCCACCACCTGCGCCCACGCCTGCGCCTTGACCGCCGCCGACGGACGGGCCGCCAGGCAGCGCACCTGGTGGCGCTTGCCGGACGCGGTGTCGTCCCGGGCCAGCTCGGCGGCGATCACGGACTCGTCCGCGCCGCCGTGGGCGGCCAGCGGGCCGAGGAACGCCCAGCGCAGCTCCTGGTCCACCTCCAGGCCATCGATCGACGTGGTGCCGTCCAGCAGCTCCCTCAGCAGCGCGAGGTCCGGCTCGGCCGAGGCCGTCGAGGCGAAGAAGCGCGCCCAGGCCAGCTGGTGCTCGCTGCCCGGACCGGCCGCCCGCAGCTGACGCAGCGCGCCCTCGGCGAGCAGCGCGCCCCCCGTCTCCCGCCAGCCGGGGGCGGCGTAGCGGTCCAGGGCGGTGTGGGTCCAGGCGTGCAGCATCTGGAGCACACCGATGTCGGACTCGCGGCTCGCGAACCGCAGCACCAGGGCGATGAAGTCCCGGGCCGGCAGCAGCGCGTCCCGGGTCAGGTTCCACAGCGCCGACCAGCACAGCGCCCGCGCCAGCGGGTCGGTCAGCTCGCCCAGGTGCTCCCGGAGCGTGTCCAGCGAGGCCGCGTCGAAGCGGATCTTGCAGTAGGTGAGGTCGTCGTCGTTGACCAGCACCAGGTCCGGGGCCTCGGCGCCGGCGAGGTCCGCCACGACCGTGCGCGGGCCCTCCACGTCCGTCTCCACCCGCGCGTACCGCTCGAGGGCGCCGCCCTCGGTCAGCCGGTACAGGCCCACCGCGACCCGGTGCGGGCGCAGCTCGCCACGCGGCGGAGCCGCCTGATCGGATTCGGCGGGCTCGGCGGCCTCCTGGAGCACCGCCAGCTCGGCGACGCGGGAGTCCTCCAGGAGCACCTGCGGGGTCAGCGAGTTCACCCCGGCCGTCTGGAGCCAGGACCGCGACCAGGCCGTCATGTCCCGGCCGCTGGTCTCGCCGAGAACCGACAGCAGGTCCTCCAGGCGCGTGTTGCCGTACGCGTGCCGCTTGAAGTAGCGGCGGGCGCCCTCCAGGAACGCGTCCTGGCCGACGTACGCCACCAGCTGCTTGAGGACGGAGGCGCCCTTGGCATAGGTGATGCCGTCGAAGTTCAGCTTGGCGTCCTGGAGGTCGCGGATGTCCGCGGTGATCGGGTGCGTGGACGGCAGCTGGTCCGCGCGGTACGCCCACGCCTTGCGGCGGTTGGCGAAGGTGATCCAGGCGTCCTTGAAACGGGTCGCGCCGACATTGCCGAACGTGCCCATGAAGTCCGCGAAGGACTCCTTCAGCCACAGGTCGTCCCACCAGGCCATGGTGACCAGGTCGCCGAACCACATGTGCGCCATCTCGTGCAGGATCACATTGGCGCGGGCCTCGTACGACGCCTGCGTCACCTTCCCGCGGAAGATGTACTCCTCGCGGAAGGTCACCAGGCCCGGGTTCTCCATCGCGCCCAGGTTGTACTCCGGCACGAACGCCTGGTCGTACTTCCCGAACGGGTACGGGTAGTCGAAGTTCTCGTGGAAGAAGTCCAGGCCCTGCTTGGTGACCAGGAAGACGTCGTCGGCGTCGAAGTGCGGCGCGAGCCCCTTGCGGCACATCGCGCCCAGCGGGATCTCCAGCGTCGTACCGTCCGCGAACGTCCGGGAGTAGGAGTCCGTCACATAGTGGTACGGCCCCGCCACCACGCAGGTGATGTACGTCGAGATCGGCTTCGTCTCCGCGAACTTCCAGACACCTTGGGTGAGTTCACCGGCGCCGTTGCTCCACGCGGTCCAGCCCTCGGGCGCGCGCACCTCGAAGCGGAAGGGCGCCTTGAGATCCGGCTGCTCGAAGCCCGCGAACACCCGGCGGGAGTCGGCCGGTTCGTACTGCGTGTAGAGGTAGACCTCGCCGTCCTCGGGGTCCACGAAGCGGTGCAGGCCCTCACCGGTGCGGGAGTAGGCGCACTGGGCGTCGACCACCAGCTCGTTCTCCGCGGCCAGGTCCTCCAGGGCGATCCGGGCGCCGTCGAAGACCTCGCTCGGGTCCAGGTCCTTGCCGTTGAGCGACACCGCGGTCACGCTCGGCGCGATCAGGTCGGCGAAGCTGGACGCGCCCGGCTCGGCGCAGCGGAAGCGGATCGTGGTGACCGAGCGGAAGGTGCGCGGCTCCCCGTCCGCGTCGCCGACGGCCGACCTGAGGTCCAGGGACACGTCGTATCCCTCGACGGACAGCAGTGCGGCCCGCTCCCGGGCCTCGTCGCGGGAAAGATTCTCACCGGGCACGGCGGCACTTCCTTGTGATCGCGTGATGGAGGGCTGAACAGGACCGATCCTGCCATGTGGCCCTGACCGGAAGCACCGGGGAATGCCCTCCGGAACGACATCGTTGATCCCTCAAGAAGACCGTTCCGCTGAGGAGAACCATGTCCGAGACCCCGTCTCCGTCCGGCAAGACCCCCGTCGACTTCTGGTTCGACCCGCTGTGCCCGTGGGCCTGGATGACCTCCCGCTGGGTCCTGGAGGTGGAGAAGCTCCGGGACATCGAGGTCCGCTGGCACGTCATGAGCCTGGCCGTCCTCAACGAGGACAAGCTGGACACGCTGCCCGAGGAGTACCGGGAGATGCTCGCCGTGCGCGCCTGGCAGGGCGTCCGGGTGGTCACCGCCGCCTGGCAGAAGCACGGCCAGGAGGTCGTCGGCCCGCTGTACACCGCGCTGGGCACCCGCATCCACAACAACGGCGAGGGCGCCACCCTGGAAGCCATCGCCGGGGCCCTCGCCGACGTCGGCCTGCCCGCCGAGCTGATCGACTACGCCGAGCAGCAGGACTTCGAGTTCGACGCCGAGCTGCGCGCCTCCCACAAGGAGGG
The DNA here is from genome assembly GCF_009650765.1 of Streptomyces sp. SUK 48. Classification (NCBI taxonomy): domain Bacteria; kingdom Bacillati; phylum Actinomycetota; class Actinomycetes; order Kitasatosporales; family Streptomycetaceae; genus Streptomyces; species Streptomyces sp. SUK 48. The sequence goes on from NZ_CP045740.1 coordinate 5,430,413, forward strand.
CATCGACAAGGTCGGCCAGGAGGTCGGCACCCCGGTCATCGCCGTCCCCGGCGAGGACGGCGAGCAGATCGCCTTCTTCGGCCCGGTCGTCACCCCCGCCCCCAAGGGCGAAGAGGCCGCCCGCCTCTGGGACGGCACCCTGGCCGTCGCCTCGGTCCCGGGCTTCTACGAGATCAAGCGGACGCGGACGAAGGGCCCCGACTTCAGCAACCTGTAGCCGCGATGCCGGGCCCGTTCCGACACCGGGCCCGGCCGTTCCCCCAGGGGCGCGGGGAACGGTGCGACCAGCCACAACGCACCCGCACCCGGCCACACACCCGCACCCCCTACGGCGCCACAACGCACCCGCACCCCCCCGCGGCGAGCCTCCGCCCACCGCACCGCGCCACGGCTCACGTAAGACAGTGCGCGAGCGATTCCCCCCGCACCCACCGCCCCACCTCCGCCGCCGCGATCCGCGCCCCCTTCTCCGCCACCGCCCGGCTCGCCCCGCCGACATGCGGCGTCAGCACCACCCGCCCCCGACCGTCCGCAGCCGCGAGTCCGCCGGCAGCGGCTCGTCGGCGTACGTGTCCAGCGCCGCCACCGCGAGCCGCCCGTCCTCCAGCGCGTCGCACAGCGCCCCCTCGTCCAGCAGCGCCCCCCGCGCCGCGTTCACCACCACCGCCCCCGGCGGCAGCAGCGCCAGCTCCCGCGCCCCGATCAGCCCCCGCGTCTCCTCGGTGAGCCGGGCATGCAGACTGATCACCCGCGAGCGCCGCAGCAACGCGTCCAGCGAGGCCATCCGCAGCCCGTGCATCTCGCCGCGCGCGTACGGGTCGTACACCATCACCCGCGCCCCGAGCGCCCCCAGCACCCGCGCCACCCGGCTGCCGACCGCGCCGTACCCGATGAGTCCGACGGGCAGGTCCTCCACCTCCAGGCCGCTGTGCTCGTACGCGTAGTACCGCGACCCGGCCCAACTCCCCTGCGTGGCAAGGCGGTCATGGGCCTGCGGGATGCGTCGCAGGGCGGCGAGCAGCAGTCCGAGGGTGAACTCGGCCGTCGCCGCGGCCTTGCGGCCGGGCGCGCAGCAGACCCGGACCCCGTGCGCGCGGGCCGCGTCGAGGTTGACGTTCACCGGACGGCCCCGGCAGAGCGCGACCAGCCGTAACTCGGGGCGGGCGGCGAGCACCCGTTCGGTGACCGGTGCCATCTGGGTGACGAGGACGTCCGCGCCGGCGAGGGCCGCGATCAGCTCCTCCTCCGCGCCGCTGGCCTCCTCCACCTCGGCGACCGTGCCGAACGGTCTCTGCGGCCAGCCGAGCGTCAACTCCCGTACATCGCAGTGGGCTTGCCTGGCCAGCGCGGCCGTGATCAGCGAGGGGAGCACGAAGCCATCACCGGCGGCCAGTACCCGCACACTGGAGGTCATCACAGGAACACAGGTTGTAATGATCGCCCGAGGGGCGTCAATCCCCGGTGTGTGGGGAAAGCGGGAAGACTCGAACTCGCCCTGTGCGTGACGCGGAAGGCCCTCCGCGAGTCATGTCCTCGCGGAGGGCCTCCCCTCATCCGCCTGCCGCCGTGAAGGGTGAGAAGACGATCACGAGGCAGGGCGCTTCAGCGGCGCGCGGGGCGCGCCGGGCTCACGGGGCCAGCAGCAGCGTGTTCGCGCGGGAGGTGGCGGCCTCGTAACGGCGGGCCACGTCCTGCCAGTTGACGACGGCCCACATGGCGTCGATGAAGTCGACCTTCTGGTTCTTGTACTGGAGGTAGAAGGCGTGCTCCCAGGCGTCGAAGACCAGGATCGGGGTGGCGCCCTGGCCGACGTTGCCCTGGTGGTCGTAGACCTGCTCCACGATCAGCCGCCCGCTCAGCGGCTCGTACGCGAGGACGCCCCAGCCGGAGCCCTGCGTGGTGGCCGCTGCCTTGGTCAGCTGGCCCTTGAGCCCGGCGAAGGAGCCGAAGGACTCCTTGATCGCGTCGGCGAGCGTGCCCACGCCGTCGGCGGCCAGCGGCTCGCCGCCGCCGTCCTTCGGACCGGTCATGTTCTGCCAGTAGATGCTGTGCAGGATGTGCCCGGAAAGGTGGAAGGCCAGGTTCTTCTCCAGGCCGTTGATCGAGCCCCAGGACTCCTTGTCCCGCGCCTCGGCCAGCTGCTCCAGCGTGTCGTTGGCCCCCTTCACATAGGCCGCGTGGTGCTTGTCGTGGTGCAGCTCGATGATCTCGGGGCTGATCACGGGAGCCAGCGCGGAGTAGTCGTAGGGCAGCTCGGGCAGCGTGTAGACGGGCATGGGTGATCGCCTCCGGGACCTTATTGCAAACTGCTTGCAACTACACGCTAGCAACAACTGCACGGGGGCGACAGGAAGGCTCCCCTTAGTGTCGATACGATCGCGCGGTGATCATTTCCAGCGTCCGCACCACGGTCTTCGACGTCGACGGCACGCTCTGTTTCGACGGCCGGACGATCGACGGCCGCATCCGCGCCGCCATCGAGAGCTGCGAACGCGCGGGCCACCACCTGGTCTTCGCCTCCGCCCGGCCGGTCCGCGACCTGCTGCCGGTGCTCGGCGGGGCCTTCCCCGCCGCCACGCTGATCGGCGGGAACGGCAGCCTGGTCTCCGTCGGCGGCGAGGTCCGGGCACGGGCCGCGTTCGAGCCCGGCGACCTCGGCAAGCTGCTGATCGAGGCCGACCGCTACCGCGCGGGCTACCTCGCCGACGGACCGTGGGACTACGCCTACACCGGACCGGCCGGCCACCCGGTCCTCGGCCGCGTCGACCAGGGCCGCCTCGCCCGCCGGGTCGAGCTCGCGGAGCTTGCCCGCGTGGTGAAGTTCCTCGTGGTCGAGGCGACCGACATGCCCGCCCTCGCCGAGGCGGGCCGGGTGCTCGGCATGACCGTCCACCACCATCTCGACGAGGCGATCATCGACTTCGCCCCGGGCACCACGAACAAGTGGGAGGCCCTCACCTCCCTGGGCATCGACCGCTACGACGCGTTCGGCAACGACATCAACGACCTCGACCTGCTGCGCCACGCGCACCACTCGGTCCGGGTCGGTGCCCACCCGGCCCTGGACGGCATCGCCCGGGTCACCGTCGCCCCGGACCCCGGGGCCGTCGCCGCCGAGATCTCCCGGCTGGCCGCCGCGCTGCGGTAGCCGCCGTACGCCCGCTCCCGGGTCAGCGCTTGGCGCGCACCCGCTGCCAGACGTATCCCGCCGCCGCGAGCACGACCGTCATCGTGCCCGAGGCGTAGAGCTGGACCCGGGTGTCGGGCTGCCGGGCCATCAGGACGAAGACCGCGGCCATGCCCGCGAGCGCCACCCAGGTGAGGTACGGGAACGCCCACATCCGCACGACCAGCTTCTCCGGGGCCTCGCGTTCGATGCGGCGGCGCAGCAGCAGCTGGGAGACGGCGATGAAGATCCAGACGACCAGGATCACCGCGCCGATCATGTTCAGCAGCCACGGGAAGACGTCATCGGGCCGCCAGTAGCTCAGCAGCACGCAGACGAACCCGACCACGCAGGAGGTCAGCACCCCGATCCGGGGCACCCCGCCGGACACCTTCGCCAGCACCTTGGGGCCCTGGCCGCGCTCGACCAGGGAGTAGGCGATGCGCGAGGAGCCGTAGATGTTGGCGTTCATCGCGGACAGCAGGGCCACGAACACCACGACGTCCATCAGCCGGCCCGCGCCCGGGATGCCGAGATGGTCCAGGGTCGCCACGTAGGGGCCGCGCGCCACGACCTCCGGGTCGTTCCATGGGACCAGGGCGACGACGACGGCCATGGAGCCGACGTAGAAGACCGCGATCCGCCACATCGCCGTCTTCACCGCGCGCGCCACGCCCCGCACCGGGTCCTCGGACTCCGCCGCCGCGATGGTGACCGTCTCCAGGCCGCCGTAGGCGAAGACCGAGGCGAGCAGGCCGATGACCAGGCCCTGGCCGCCGTGCGGCAGGAAGTGGCCGAGGTGGGCGGTGCCGGGGGAGTCCGTGCCGGGCAGCACCCCGGTGAGGGCGAGCACGCCGAGCACCAGGAACAGCGAGATCGCGCCGACCTTGAGCGCGGCGAACCAGAACTCGAACTCGCCGAAGTTCTTCACGGCGGCCAGGTTCGTGCCCAGGAAGACCACCATGAACAGGGCGACCCACATCCACTGCGGGCTGCCGGGCACCCAGCCCTGCGCGATCTTCGCCGCGCCGATGCCCTCCAGGCCCACCGCGGTGCACAGCAGCACCCAGAACGACCATCCGGCGGCGAACCCGGCCCAGGGCCCGATCGCCCGCTCGGCGTGGGCGGAGAAGGAGCCCGAGGACGGGTACGCGGCCGACATCTCGCCGAGCATCCGCATGACCAGCGTCACCAGCAGCCCGGACAGGGCGTAGGCGATCACGATGGACGGTCCGGCGGCGGCGATGCCCGCGCCCGACCCGACGAACAGGCCCGCGCCGATCACCCCGCCCAGGGCGATCATCGACAGATGGCGCTGCTTGAGGCCGTGGGAGAGGGCGGGGGTCTCCGCCAGGCGTGGGGTGTCCGAGCGGGTGGGGCTGGGCATGGGCGCGGCTCTCCCGATGCGATAGGCGGGCAATAGGCGGGCAAAAACTAACCCAGTCTGGGCGGCCCGTCCGCTCACACGGAGAGACCGCCCAGTATCCGGACACCCGCCATTCGGAGAGTGAGACTCCGATTACGCCACCGCGGGGTCGGGCACGGGCCGGTGCCGGGGGGCGGCGGGGGTGTCCGCCGGGGCGGGCACGGGGGTGTAGTGCGAGGCGTCGCCCTCGATGGCGTAGCTCTCCTTGCCCTCGACGCCGGCCGGGACGTCACCGGCGACGGTCACCCGGTGCAGCCGGCGCGGCAGGCCGTCGTAGTTGTCGACGGCGTAGTGCTGGGTGATCCGGTTGTCGAACAGGACCAGCTCCCGCTCCGCCCAGCGGTGGCGCAGGATGTTCTCGGGCAGGTCGACCACGTCGATGGTGAGCGGGGCCACGTCCACCTGGCCGGACTGGAGGGCGGTCGGGAACTGGTTGCTGGTCAGCGGCACCAATTCGGCGTCGTCGTAGGCGAGGCCCGCCTTCTTCAGGCTGGATCGGCGGGATGTCCGCGTTGTTGGCGACGTCCAGGGACCTGGCGCGGAAGGCGTTGATGACATCGGGCCCGGCACCGAGGTTCACCCAGTCGGACACGGTGAACGGCAGCGGCGGGAACTTCCCGAGTCTGAACTGGAGTTGCTCCACGCCCTGGTACGAGGTGATCTTCAGGCTGGTCCCGGCGGGGACCTCGGCCGCGAGCGGCCGGGTGGCGGCGGCGCCGGTGTCGGCGGTGGCCACGCCCTTGGCGCAGCCGTCGAGTCCGGCGACGGCGGCGGATGCGCCCAGCAGGGAGGTGAGAAAGAGGCGACGGTGCAGAGGGGGTCTCCCGGAAAGAGCCGGTCAACGAAAACACGGCGAAACGCGGGGAAACACAGCGAAACACAGAGAAACATGAAGACCGCAGCACGGAACTGGCACCGGCGCGCCGCCGGTCGCGCCCGGCGGCGCGGGGCACGGGGGAGGCAAGGGTGGACGCCGCACTGCGGGGCATGGAGAACCGTCCTCGGGACCGGAGCCGTTACATCGGAAGACCGGAAAGGACGAGGCGGCGCCGAGCGGCGGGCCGCCCCTATCCCGAACGACGACAGGTGGCCGCGCCCTGGCGCCGCAGGTCGACATAGCGACGCGACGTGAAATACCGGGCCTGCGCAACCATGCCCCGAAGCTGGCAAACCCCCCGTCCCCTGCCCACCCCACGCCCACCGGCCGGGACGACCGGGGACTTTGTGGCGGGGTCCATCGCCGCTTTGGCGGATTCCTACAGACTCGCCGTCGGCCCGCGACGTCTGCTGGAGCACCCCACCTCAGTGACCGTCGTCACGCCGTACCCGGTGTGAACGGCCGTCTTTGTCCGGAGCCCACCAAGCTGTCGATCAACCCTTTGTCGAGCGCTGACGGTGATCGGGTTCGGGGCGCCGGTATAGCGTCGCGATGTCCCACCTGCCCCTGCCCCTTCACCTCGCGGAGTCCCCATGAGCACCGCCACCGTCAGCGCCCGTCCGGGTGCCGTCCTCGCCGACCTGCTGCCCGCGTCCCGCGCCCGCGACGCCGTCCTCGTGCTCGGCGGTGCCGTGCTCACCGGGCTCGCCGCCCAGCTGTCGGTGCCCGTGCCCGGCTCCCCGGTGCCGGTGACCGGCCAGACCTTCGCCGCGCTGCTGGTCGGCACCGCGCTCGGCGCCCGCCGCGGCTTCCTCTCCCTCGCCCTGTACACGGTGGCCGGCATGATCGGCGTGCCGTGGTTCGCGGAGGGCGACTCCGGCACCGGCGCGGTCTCCTTCGGCTATGTCCTCGGCATGCTGCTCGCCTCCGCCGTCGTGGGCGCCCTCGCCCGCCGCGGCGCCGACCGCTCCCCGCTGCGCATGGCCGGCACGATGATCCTCGGCTCGGCCGTCATCTATGCCGTCGGCGTCCCCTACCTGGCCCTGGCCGCCCACCTCTCCCTCGGCCAGGCGGTCGCCGCCGGCCTCGTCCCCTTCCTGATCGGCGACGCCCTCAAGGCCGCCCTCGCGATGGGTCTGCTGCCGACCGCGTGGAAGTTCGCCGGCAAGCGCTGATCACCCACCGGTACTCGGACAACGGCCGCGGGGCCCGACGAAATTCGTCGGGCCCCGCGGCCGTTGTCCGTGCGCGGACCGGGTCAGCCGATGGAGACCTTGTCCGTCGCGGCCTCGGCGGCCGGCGCCGGGGCACGGCGGGACTGGACCGCCTGCTTCACGAAGGCGAGCACCACCACGACCGCCGCCACGCCCAGGGACAGCAGCACGGTCTTGCGGCCGCTGCTCGCGCCCTCCGTGTCGGTGAGCATGTAGCCGAGGACGAAGACGATCAGCGCGGCCGCGGCCCAGGTCAGGTAGGGGTACAGCCACATCTTCACGACGAGCTTCTCCGGCGCCTCGCGCTGGATGATCCGGCGCATCCGCAGCTGCGAGAAGCAGATGGCCAGCCACACGAACAGGGCGACCGCGCCACTGGAGTTCAGCAGGAACAGGAAGACGGTGTCCGGGAACTTGTAGTTGAAGAACACGGCCACGAAGCCGAAGACGACCGACGCGAGGATCGCCGCCATCGGCACACCGCGGGAGGTGGTGCGGGCGAACGCCTTGGGCGCGTCGCCGCGCTGGCCGAGCGAGAAGGCCATCCGGGAGGCCGTGTAGAGGCCGGAGTTCAGACAGGACAGCACCGCGGTCAGCACGATGACGTTCATGATCTCGCCGGCGTGCGCGATGCCGAGGGAGTTCAGCGCGGCGACGTACGAACCCTGCTTCGCCAGCGACGCGTCGTTCCACGGCACCAGCGTGACCACGACGAGGATCGAGCCGAGGTAGAAGACACCGATACGCCAGATGATGCTGTTGGTGGCCTTGGTGACCGCGCGCTGCGGGTCCTCCGACTCGCCGGCCGCCAGGGTGGCGATCTCGCTGCCCATGAAGGAGAAGACGACCAGCAGGACACCGGTGAGGATCGAGCCCGGACCGTGCGGCAGGAATCCGCCGTGACTGGTGAGGTTGGAGAAGGACGCGTTGTCGGTGTGCGCGCCCGGCAGCACACCGAAGATCGCGAGCAGGCCGACGACGATGAACGCGCCGATCGCCACGACCTTGATACCGGCGAACCAGAACTCGAACTCGCCGTAGGAACCGACCGAGACGAGGTTCGACGCGGTCAGCACCAGCATCACGATGAGGGCCCAGCCCCACTGCGGCACCGCCGGCACCCAGCCCTCGAGGATCTTCGCGCCGGCCGTTCCCTCGACCGCGAGCACGACGACCCAGAAGAACCAGTACAGCCAGCCGATGGAGAAACCGGCCCAGCGGCCGAGCGCGCGGTCGGCGTGCTCGGAGAAGGAGCCGGAGGTCGGGTTGGCGGCGGACATCTCGCCCAGCATTCGCATCACGAGGACGACGAGGGTGCCGACGAGGGCGTAGGACAGCAGAATGCCCGGTCCGGCCGCGGCGATGCCGGAGCTGGAGCCGACGAACAGTCCGGCGCCGATCACACCGCCGATGGCGATCATCGTCAAGTGCCGGTTCTTGAGCCCTGCTTGAAGTCCGGAACCAGGAGGAGTCATGGACGGATTCCTTTGCGCCTGTTGAGCGGGGGTTCTCGTACGGAAACGGGGGTGCCGTTGCGGGGTCCGGTACGGGATTCGTACGAGCGGTGTACGAGCCGGTCCAGTGAATCCGAGGTGAACGAATTCGGGAACCTCTGAATCCGGATTGTTACTTGAGGTTCCCTTGAGGTTCTATGGCCCCGCTCACATTTGGCGACGAAATCCGTAGCTCTCCGGGTGTCGCATGACTCACCTCCGGATGCCTTGACGGACGCCCCTCGGATGCCGTGGACCCCCGGCTGCTGCCCCGATTCCGTCGTGTCACACTCGTCTCATGCGCGTGTACCTCGGCTCCGACCATGCGGGCTTTGAACTCAAGAACCACCTCGTCGAGTGGCTCAAGGCGGCGGGGCACGAGCCCGTCGACTGCGGGCCGCACCTCTACGACGCCCAGGACGACTACCCGCCCTTCTGCCTGCGCGCCGCCGAGCGCACGGCCGCCGACGCCGACGCCCTCGGCATCGTGATCGGCGGCTCCGGCAACGGGGAGCAGATCGCCGCGAACAAGGTGAAGGGCGTGCGCGCGGCGCTGGCCTGGAGCGAGGAGACGGCGTCGCTCGGCCGTCAGCACAACAACGCCAACGTGGTGGCCGTCGGTGCGCGCATGCACAGCACCGAGGAGGCGACCAAGTTCGTCGAGACCTTCCTCGGCACCCCGTTCTCCGGTGACGAGCGCCACATCCGCCGCATCGACATGCTGACCGACTACGAGACGACGGGCGACCTCCCCCCGGTCCCTCCGCACCACCCCCAGCAGTAACCCACCCCTCCTCTTCCCCCGCGCCCACCCCTCGCCGACGCGTTCGGCGGCGGGTGGGCGTCGTGCTCGGCGGACCCGGCGGATGGCCGGATGCGGGAGGGCCGGGCCGGGGACGCGCCTAGGCTGAGGTGGTGACGGCCGCCCCTCCGGCCCCGTGGGCCGGAGGGGCGGACAAGGACAGGAAAGGACGGCCCGCCTTGCCGGAAGGGCACACGATTCACCGGTTGGCGCAGGACTACGCCGCCCGCTTCCAGGGCACGGCCCCCCGCGTCACCAGCCCCCAGGGCAAGTTCTCCGACGCCGCCGCCCTGCTGGACCGCGCCGAGCTGACCGCCACCGAGGCCCACGGCAAGCACCTGTTCCTGCGGTTCCGCGACAGCGACTGGGTCCATGTCCACCTCGGCCTGTTCGGCAAGGTCGGCTTCGGCGACGCCCCCGCGCCCCCGCCCACCGACACCGTCCGGCTCCGGCTCGCCAACGACCTGTCGTACGTCGATCTGCGCGGCCCCACCACCTGCGCGCTGATCACCGACGACGAGAAACGCGCCGTCCACTTTCGCCTCGGCCCCGACCCGCTCAGACAGGACGCCGACCCGGCCGCCGCGTACCAGCGCATCCGCCGCAGCCGTACGACGATCGCCGCCCTGCTCATGGACCAGAAGATCGTGGCCGGCGTCGGCAACGTCTACCGCGCCGAGGTCCTCTTCCGGCACGGCATCGACCCCTACCGCACGGGCCGCGACCTCACCCCCGCCGAGTGGGACGCGATCTGGACCGACCTCGCCGCCCTGATGCGCGAGGGCGTGCGCCACAACCGGATCGACACCGTACGGCCGGAGCACACCCCCGAGGCCATGGGCCGGCCGCCCCGCGTGGACGACCACGGCGGCGAGGTCTACGTCTACCGGCGCGCCACCCAGCCCTGCCACATCTGCGGCGACCACATCCGCACCGCGGGGCTCGCCGCCCGCAACCTGTTCTGGTGCCCCACCTGTCAGAAGCACTGACACTCCTTCGGGTGGGTTTACGGAATTCCGGTGCCTGAGCGAACCTGTGAACCCGAGCCCCGCACGAGGGACAAGCAGGACCTCCCGTGCCAAGGGGCCGGTGCGATGGATAGGGTCCCGGACTAATGGCAGCAGGACGAGAGACGCGCGCGAAGGCCGACACGCTCACGGCCCGGTGGAAGATGCAGTGGCACCGGGCCCGCGTCGGCCTGCGCAGGAGCGCCGTCGACTACTTCCGCGGCGACGGCTCCGACTGGATCGCCTTCGCCGGACTCCTCCTGACCATCCCCGTCCTCGCGGCCCTGACCCTGTTCGACTCCGTGTGGTGCTCCCCGGCCATGCTCGTCCTGCCGATCGTGGCCGGCGGCCTGGTGCTGCGCCCGGCCAGCCTGCTGGGCCTGTACGCGACCGCGGCCACCGCGCTGATCGTGGAGTCGGTACGGCTCGGCCCGTACACCGAGGGACCCTCGCGCGTCACCCCGGGCGTGGTCCTGGTGGTGGCCGCCTGTGGCTTCTTCGGCCTGCTCACCGCCCAGTTCCGCAGCCGCGTCGGCGTGCCCTGGCGGCGCGGCGGCACCATGCTGTTCGACCTGCGCGAGCGGATCAGGGTGCAGTCCACCCTGCCCAAGCTGCCCCAGGGCTGGCACCACGAGATGGCGCTGCGGCCCGCCGGCGGCCAGTCCTTCTCCGGCGACTTCGTGGTGGCCGCCCGCACCAACGGCGGCCGCACCCTGGAGGTCGTCCTCACCGACGTCTCCGGCAAGGGCATGGACGCCGGCTCCCGCGCCCTGCTGCTGTCCGGCGCCTTCGGCGGCCTGCTCGGCTCCCTGCCCCCGCACGCCTTCCTGCCCGCCGCCAACGGCTATCTGCTCCGCCAGGACTGGGACGAGGGCTTCGCCACCTCCATCCACCTCGTCCTGGACCTCGACTCCGGGGACTACGAGCTGTACTCCGCGGGCCATCCGCCGGGCCTCCAGCTCAGCGCCGGCAGCGGCCGCTGGGAGGAGAAGTCCGCCGAGGGCCCGCTCCTCGGTGTCTACGACGGCGCCCAGTTCGACTCCGTCAAGGGCTCACTGCGCCCCGGCGACGTCCTGATGCTCTTCACCGACGGCCTGGTGGAGACCTCCGACCGGGACATCGTCGAAGGCATCGACCGCCTCACCGGCGAGGCCGACCGCTACGTCGCCGGCGGCTTCCACGGCGCCGCCTGGCACCTCATCGAGGCGGTCGCCAAGGACGTCAACGACGACAGGGCGCTGCTGCTGATCTGCCGCGAGTCCGCCGCCCACGCCCGCTGACGGACGATCTCCGGAGAATGGCCGTATGACATCACCGCTCACCCTCGCCGACGTCGAAGCCCTCGCCCGTGCCGCGCACGAGGGGCAACGGGACAAAGCGGGACGGCCGTACGCCGAACACCTCGCCGCCGTCGCCGAGGGCGTCCGCGCCCGCGGGGGCGACGCCGGACAGATCGCGGCGGCCTGGCTGCACGACGCCGTGGAGGACGGCGCGTTGAGCCGCGCCTGGCTGGCCGGGGCCGCGCTCACCCCGCGCACCAAGGCCATCGTGGACGCCGTCACCAAGCGCGCGGGGGAGGAGCCGGGAGCGTACGCCCGGCGCATCCTCGACACCCCGGGAGCGCTGCTGGTGAAGGAGTCGGACCTGGCGCACAACGCCGACCCGGACCGGCTCGCCGTACTGGACGGACCGACCCGGAAACGACTGACCGAGAAGTACACACGGATGCGCGCACTCCTCGGTCTCGACGCCTGACCCCGGTTCCCGGGCTCAGACGCCCGCCTTCACCGGCTCCCGCTCCCTGGTCTGCCGCTCGCGGGCCAGTTCGGTGGCGTCCTGGACGAAGGCCCAGGCCATCTTGGGTTCCATGGCGAAGCGGAACACCCGTTGCACCGGACTGGTGCACAGGACGGACACGGTGGCCACCGCGAGGACGGTGACGACGGCCGAGCCGTAGCCGCCGTAGCGCTGGGCGATGTCGAAGCCGCCGAGGAAGAGCACGCTCTTGATCACGAAGCCGTGCAGCAGATAGCCGTACAGGGTGCCCGTGCCGAGCGCGGTGAACCAGGTGCGGCGGCCCGGCACCCAGGCCAGGAAGCAGGCGGTCAGCAGGATGGCGCAGCCGAACATGGCCAGCGTCATCAGCGGACCGATCCACCACGGGGCGCCGAGTTCCTGCGCGGCGTTCTGGCGGTAGAACCAGTTGTCGTTCATGTGCGGCGCGGTCCACCAGCCGATGGCCAGCGCCGCGGCGAACACCGGCAGCGACAGGAGCCGCATCCGACGGGTGCGCATCAGCGCGAAGTGCTCCGGCTTCAGCAGCAGTCCGAGCACGAAACACGGCAGGAACTGAAGGATGCGGCCGAAGTCCAGGCTGTCGTCCGCCCCCGGGGTGACCGACGCGACCATGGCCAGCCCGAGTGCGATCGGCAGCGGCCAGCGCACCAGCTTCCACAGCGGGCTGGTCATCCGCCACACGAACAGCGCGAGCAGGAACCACGTCAGGTAGTACGGCGAGAAGAGGTTGATCGGGCCGTCCATGTGACCCGCGTACCGCTTGAACAGCGAGTAGGCGAGCTGGAACAGCACATAGGGCACCGCGACTCCGGTGACCAGGCGCTTCAGCCGGTCCGGGCGCATGTCGAAACTGCGGGAGAAATAGCCGGAGATGACGATGAAGGCCGGCATGTGGAACGTGTAGACGACGTTGTACAGATCCTCGAGGGCCCGGTTGTCCGTCTTCAGGGGGACCAGGAGTGCCCGATCGCCACCAGCGCGATGGCCAGGTACTTGGCGTTGTCGAAGAACGGATCGCGCTCTTTGCCGGGTCTGGCCGCCGTCGCCTGCTCCTCCTGCGCACGCTGCGGGGCACGCGGTCCGGGCACTCCGTCCGCCGGCGACTGTGCCGGGGGGAGCGGCCGTGGGTTCTGGCCGGGAGACGAGGCGGCGTCAAACATCTCAGGCACCCTAGCGTCGTCGGCGGGATTTCGTAAAACCCCCTCGTCATTCCTGGTTATCCCCTTCGGACGCCCCGGGATTTCCCGAACTCGCGTCCGCCGTGCACGTGATGATGCACACACAGAGGTCCGCCGTTGGCCCCTGATGTACCGATTCATCCCCAAGAATTGGGGCATACCGCACCTCGGTGCCCTCCCGCTGCCGTCCGGGTGTCATCAATTCGAATTACCTGCACACGAGATGTGTGGACACGGAAACGAACTCACGCAATTACGGACGGAGTCTCGCGCGCCGGTCCGTCGAATTGCAGTGCGGTGGGTCCCCCGCGCCGGGACGGCCGGACCGACATCCTGTCAGGGGCCGCATGGAGAGGGCCTGTTGGTGGCACGATGGTTCTGGCGGGGGTGCGGGCCGTACCCCCGGGCCGGCAGAGGGACCGACCGAGGGTTGTGATCAGTTGTGGCCATTTCGCTGTCCGTAGTGGTGCTGTTGGCGGTCATCCTGGTGGTGCTTCTCAGGGGGAAGAGCCTCAAGGCGGGACCGGCCCTCGTGGCCATACTCTTCGGCTTCTTCCTGGCCTCCAGCGGCATGGCGCCGTCCATCCAACGGTTCCTGAACTCGATAGCGGACTCGATCTCCTCGATCAAGTTCTGACCGGCCGCCGCCAGGGCCCCTCGTCCGGATCGTCCCGGGCTCGCGGGCCCGGTGGAACCGGTGCCGCCTGTCGATCACCCTGCGCTGCCGCCGGAGCCGCGGGCGGCGGATGACGGCCGGCCCTGCCCGGTGCCCTCGACGGTCGCCGGGTCACCGGCGTCCGAGATGCCGGGCCGCCGGCCGCCGAGCGGCTTCCAGCACGCCGAAAGCCCTGGTTGAAGGGGGTAAATTTACCCCCTTCAACCAGGGCTTTCGGTATCCAGAGCGGGCGACGGGAATCGAACCCGCGTAGCTAGTTTGGAAGACTAGGGCTCTACCATTGAGCTACGCCCGCAGCGCTGCGTCGCAGGTCGAGGACCGCGGCACTCAGGCATCGTAGCGGGTCGTCCGCCACTTGGGCCAACACGTCCGGCCGACGAACACCACGCGCCCCGCCTCGCGGAATGCGGCCGACGCGGGCCGCCGGGCCATGTACCCTACGTGTCGCACACAGACGGGGTGTGGCGCAGCTTGGTAGCGCGTCCGCTTTGGGAGCGGAAGGCCGTGGGTTCAAATCCCGCCACCCCGACCACCGATCAACCCTTTCGCCGGGTCCTGGCCGAGCTCTGGTCCGGGTTCCGGCCGCGCCCCGCCGGCGGCGCCGCGAAGATCGCCTTTTGGGGCGCCGAACGCCTGCGGTTACTATGCAAGCTGCACGCCCGTGTGCCCCGGCCCTCACGGCCTACGTACTCCTCCGGGCGGCGAATCCGCCGGAGCTGTCTGGCTCCGGCAGAACCCAAGCAGTCAGCCACAAGGAGACCGAACCGTGAAGAGCGCCGTGGAGACCCTGAACCCGACCCGGGTTCGGCTCACTGTCGAGGTGCCCTTCGAGGAGCTCAAGGACAGCCTCGACGCGGCGTACAGCAAGATCAACCAGCAGGTCACGGTGAAGGGCTTCCGTAAGGGCAAGATCCCTGCCCGCGTCATCGACCAGCGGTTCGGCCGCGGTGCGGTCCTGGAGGAGGCGGTCAACGACGCGCTTCCGAAGTTCTACACCGAGGCGGTCAACGAGGCCGAGCTGAGCCCGCTGGGCCAGCCCGACGTCGACATCACCGAGCTGAAGGACGGCGAGACGCTGAACTTCACCGCCGAGGTCGACGTCCGCCCGGCCCTCGAGATCCCGGACTACTCCGGCATCGAGGTCGAGGTCGACGCCATCGAGGTCACCGACGAGGACGTCGAGAAGTCGGTCGAGCAGCTCCGCGAGCGCTTCGCCTCCACCGCCCCGGTGGAGCGTGCCGCCGAGGACGGCGACGTCGTCACCATCGACCTGGAGGCCAAGGTCGACGGCGAGGTGCTGGAGGACGGCATCGCCAGCGGCGTCTCCTACACCATCGGCTCCGGTGAGCTGCTCGACGGCATCGACGACGCCGTCAAGGGCCTGTCCGCCGGCGAGGAGGGCACCTTCACCTCCGAGCTGAAGGGCGGCTCCGCCGCGGGCAAGGAGGCCGAGGTCTCCGTCAAGGTCACCCAGGTCGCCAAGCGCGAGCTGCCCGAGCTGGACGACGAGTTCGCGCAGCTCGCCTCCGAGTTCGACACCCTGGACGAGCTCAAGGCCGACAGCCGCAAGCGCCTCGCGGGCATGAAGGAGTTCGACCAGGCCACGCAGGCCCAGGAGCGCGTCCTGGAGAAGCTCCTGGAGCTGGTCGAGGTCCCCGTCCCCGAGAAGCTGCTCGAGGACGAGGTCAACACCCGCAAGCACAACCTGGAGCACCACCAGCTCGGCCAGATGGGCCTGGACCTCGACAAGTACCTGGAGATCCAGGGCAAGACCGCCGAGGAGTTCGAGACCGAGACCCGTGAGGCCGCGGTCAAGGGCATCAAGACCCAGTTCGTCCTGGACGAGCTGGTCAAGAAGGAGCAGCTGAACGTCAGCCAGGAGGAGCTCACCGAGCACCTCATGCGGCGTGCGGCCTCCTCCGGCATGTCCCCCGACCAGTTCGCCCAGGCCGTCGTCGAGGGTGGCCAGGTGCCCCTCCTCGTCGGCGAGGTCGCCCGCGGCAAGGCCCTGGCCGTCGTGGTCGAGGCCGCCACGGTGAAGGACACCAACGGCGAGGTCGTGGACCTCGGCGACGAGGACGAGGAGACCGAGGCCGGTCAGGCCGAGGCCGCCGAGGAGACCACCGAGGGCTGAACCGCCCCGCGGCACCTCTGAAGCTCGTACGACGGGCCCCCGGGACTTCCCGGGGGCCCGTCGTCGTACCGGCGAGAACCGGCCAACCCGACAGCACCTCGCCGTACCGGCGGGAGCAGCCCGCCCGAGGGCGCCTCGGCACGCGCGCGACACGCCACATCCGGCCCGCACCCCGGCGGCAACCGCGGCCGGCCCCCTCGATCCGCACCCGGCCGCACCCGCGGAGCGCTACGCCCCCGGCGAACAGTCGCTACTCCGGGATTCCCCGAACGTGCCCGAGCGTTAGGGTCCATGAGTACGGGGGCAGGGGAGTCTCCTGAAACCCCCCGAACCTCCGGCAGGACGACGTGAGACGGCCCGGCGCCGTCGTGAGACGAGCAGGTGGATACGTGACGAATCTGATGCCCTCCGCCGCCGGCGAGCCCTCCATCGGTGGCGGCCTCGGCGACCAGGTCTACAACCGACTGCTCGGCGAGCGGATCATCTTCCTCGGGCAGCAGGTGGACGATGACATCGCCAACAAGATCACGGCTCAGCTGCTGCTCCTGGCCGCAGAGCCGGACAAGGATGTCTACCTCTACATCAACAGCCCCGGTGGCTCGGTGACGGCCGGCATGGCGATCTACGACACCATGCAGTACATCCCGAACGACGTGGTCACCATCGCGATGGGCATGGCGGCCTCCATGGGCCAGTTCCTGCTCACCGGCGGTGCCGCGGGCAAGCGCTTCGCCCTGCCGCACGCCGACATCATGATGCACCAGGGCTCCGCGGGCCTCGGCGGTTCGGTCACGGACATCAAGATCCAGGCCGAGTACCTGCTGCGCACCAAGCGGCGTATGGCGGAGCTGACCGCGCTCCACTCCGGCCAGACCTTCGAGACGATCACCCGGGACGCGGACCGCGACCGCTGGTTCACCCCGGAAGAGGCCAAGGAGTACGGTCTCATTGACGAGATCATCACGAACGCCTCGGGTGTTCCGGGAGGCGGCGGCACCGGTGCCTGACCGGCCCGGCCACGCCACGCACCGCCACCACCCAAGCCCCCAGAACGCCACCAGGACGGTGAACATCCCATGAGCAACTTCCCCGGCGCCGCCAGCGGCCTGTACGAAGGGCCGCGGCCCGACGCCCGCTACGTGATCCCGCGCTTCGTCGAGCGCACCTCCCAGGGCGTCCGCGAGTACGACCCGTACGCGAAGCTCTTCGAGGAGCGCGTGATCTTCCTGGGCGTCCAGATCGACGACGCCTCCGCCAACGACGTCATGGCGCAGCTGCTGTGCCTGGAGTCGATGGACCCGGACCGGGACATCTCGATCTACATCAACAGCCCGGGCGGCGACATGACCGCCCTGACGGCGATCTACGACACGATGCAGTTCGTGAAGCCCGACATCCAGACGGTGTGCATGGGCCAGGCCGCCTCCGCCGCGGCCGTGCTGCTCGCCGCCGGCACCCCGGGCAAGCGCATGGCGCTGCCGAACTCCCGGATCCTGATCCACCAGCCGGCCGGTTCCAGCGGCCGCGGGCAGCTCTCCGACCTGGAGATCATCGCCAAGGAGTTCACCCGGATGCGCGAGCAGCTGGAGAACATGCTGGCCAAGCACTCGAACCAGCCGCTGGAGAAGGTCCGCGAGGACATCGAGCGCGACAAGATCCTCACGGCCGAGGAGGCGCTGGAGTACGGCCTCGTCGACCAGATCATCTCCACCCGCAAGCTGAACAACGCCGACGTCCGCTGACGCGGAGCGGCGTGCTCTGAAGCCCCCCACGGCAGGGCTCACGGCAAGTGAACCCTGCCAAGGGGGGCCCGAACATCGGGCCCGGCAAGGTACCGTCGGACATAAGGCAGCACCAGGAGCCGCTGGAACGCAGTGTCCAGGCGGCTCCCAGGCGAAGGGGAAGCACACCGTGGCACGCATCGGTGACGGCGGCGATCTGCTCAAGTGCTCGTTCTGCGGCAAGAGCCAGAAGCAGGTCAAGAAGCTCATCGCAGGGCCCGGTGTGTACATCTGCGACGAGTGCATCGATCTCTGCAACGAGATCATCGAGGAAGAGCTGGCCGAGACCAGCGAGGTGCGCTGGGAAGAGCTGCCCAAGCCCCGCGAGATCTACGAGTTCCTCGAGGGCTACGTGGTCGGCCAGGAGGCCGCCAAGAAGGCTCTGTCCGTCGCGGTGTACAACCACTACAAGCGGGTCCAGGCGGGCGAGAACGGCGGCGCGAGCGGCCGTGACGACGCCATCGAGCTGGCGAAGTCCAACATCCTCCTGCTGGGCCCCACGGGCTCCGGCAAGACCCTCCTCGCCCAGACCCTGGCCCGCATGCTGAACGTGCCGTTCGCGATCGCCGACGCGACCGCGCTGACGGAGGCGGGCTATGTCGGCGAGGACGTCGAGAACATCCTCCTCAAGCTCATCCAGGCCGCCGACTACGACGTCAAGAAGGCCGAGACGGGCATCATCTACATCGACGAGATCGACAAGGTGGCCCGCAAGAGCGAGAACCCGTCGATCACCCGGGACGTCAGCGGCGAGGGCGTGCAGCAGGCCCTGCTGAAGATCCTGGAGGGCACCACGGCCTCGGTGCCGCCGCAGGGCGGCCGCAAGCACCCGCACCAGGAGTTCATCCAGATCGACACGACGAACGTGCTGTTCATCGTGGGCGGTGCCTTCGCCGGTCTGGAGAAGATCATCGAGTCGCGGGCGGGCGCCAAGGGCATCGGCTTCGGCGCGACGATCCTGTCCAAGCGCGAGCTGGAGTCCAAGGACGTCTTCGAGGACGTCATGCCGGAGGACCTGGTCAAGTTCGGCATGATCCCCGAGTTCATCGGCCGGCTGCCGGTGATCACCTCGGTGCACAACCTGGACCGCGAGGCCCTGCTGAAGATCCTGGTCGAGCCGCGCAACGCGCTGGTCAAGCAGTACCAGCGCCTCTTCGAACTCGACGGCGTGGAGCTGGACTTCGAGCGCGAGGCCCTGGAAGCCATCGCCGACCAGGCCATCCTCCGCCAGACCGGCGCCCGCGGCCTGCGCGCCATCATGGAGGAAGTCCTCCAGGGCGTGATGTACGAGGTCCCGTCCCGCAAGGACGTCGCCCGCGTCGTCATCACCGCCGACGTGGTCCTCTCCAACGTCAACCCGACCCTGATCCCCCGCGACGCCCGTGGCCGGGGCTCGGGGGAGCAGAAGACGGCGTAACCAGCCGTCCGTACGACGCCGAAGGGGCCCCGGTCACCGACCGGGGCCCCTTTCGCACGCCTGGGGGCGGGTGCCAACGGGCTTACACCGCCCGGCGGTTACGCGGGTTACGCCTTGACCCGCACGTCGTTGCGCAGCTTCGCCGCCAGTTCGGCCGTCTCGTCAAGGGAGCCGGACTGGCCGGAGGCGAGGGAGGCCACGCTGTAGTCGGACACGAAGGCGACGGTGCTGTGGTCGCCCCAGATGCACACCGGCATCTTGAAGCTCTTCGGCATGCCGGAGGCCGAGGACGAGGAGTCGGTGCTGTCGATCTGTGCCACCTGGCACTTCATGACGCCGTCGGAGAACCCGGCCGGGTGCACGGTCTGCGGGCTGCCGAGCATCTTGCCCTTGGTGGCGGAGTCGCTCTGGTCCTTGGACGCCTCGGTCTTGATCTTGGCGAACATCGCGTCCACCACGGCCTCGGGGTCCTTGACGGAGCCGTACACACCGCTGAAGGACAGGCCCTTCTTGGTCAGTCCGGTGCCGGTCTCGTAGCTGGAGCTGACCTCCGTGGGGTTCTGCACGCCCCACTTCTGGAAGTCCGACTTGTCGGAGTCGCTGAGCCCGTTCGAGGACCCGTCCGAGCCGTCCTGCTTGGTGTAGGTCCCGTTGATCACCGTCGCCGGCGTGATCAGCTTGTGCGCGCCGTCGTCCGCGACGCTGCTGCTGCCGTCACCGCCGCCGAGCAGCAGGACCGCGCCCACCACGATCGCCGCCACGACCACGACCGAGCCGATGATCAGGGCGGTCTTCTTCTTGCCGCCACCGGGCTGGGGCGGCTGCGGCATGCCGCCGTACGGCTGCTGCTGGCCATAGGGCTGCTGGCCGTACGGACCGGGCTGCTGGGGCATCCCCTGCTGCTGGGGGTAGCCGTAGCCCGGCTGCTGCGGGGCCTGCTGGGGGTAGCCGTAGCCGGGCTGCTGCGGGGCCTGCGGCGGCTGGCCGTACGGGCCGCCCTGCGGCTGCTGACCGTACGGACCCGGCTGCTGCGGCTGCCCGTACGGACCGGGCTGACCCGGCTGGCCCGGCTGCCCGTAGGGACCCGGCTGCTGGGGTGGCTGGCCGTACGGGCCCGGCTGGTTGCTGCTCATCTCTGGGATCCCCCTAGGACGCTTATATGTACCTGACATCCTGAACCAGGCCGGAGAACCGCAGGGCACCGGGGGCCGCACCGTTACAGAACAAACGCGTTTCGGGACCGGCCCGTGACCCCTCTAAACTGACCCCCGTGACCGAGAACGCTCAGCAGCAGCCACCCGCGCCCGACACCGAACTGCCGACCCAGTACGCGCCGGCCGATGTAGAGGGGCCGCTGTACGAGCGCTGGGTAGAGCGGGGGTACTTCGAGGCGGACGCGAAGAGCGAGAAGCCGCCGTACACCGTCGTCATCCCGCCGCCCAACGTCACCGGCTCCCTCCACCTGGGCCACGCCTTCGAGCACACGCTCATCGACGCCCTGACCCGCCGCAAGCGCATGCAGGGCTACGAGACCCTGTGGCAGCCCGGCATGGACCACGCCGGCATCGCCACCCAGAACGTGGTCGAGCGCGAGCTCGGCAAGGAGGGCAAGTCCCGCCACGACCTGGGCCGCGAGGCGTTCGTCGAGCGCGTCTGGAAGTGGAAGGGCGAGTCCGGCGGCCAGATCTCCGGCCAGATGCGCCGCCTCGGCGACGGCGTCGACTGGTCCCGTGAGCGCTTCACCATGGACGAGGGCCTCTCCCAGGCCGTCCAGACCATCTTCAAGCGCCTGTACGACGACGAGCTGATCTACCGCGCCGAGCGCATCATCAACTGGTGCCCCCGCTGTCTGACGGCCATCTCGGACATCGAGGTGGAGTACCAGGACGACGACGGCGAGCTGGTCTCCATGAAGTACGGCGAGGGGGACGACGCCATCGTCGTCGCCACCACCCGTGCCGAGACGATGCTCGGTGACACGGCCGTCGCCGTCCACCCCGAGGACGAGCGCTACAAGCACCTGGTCGGCAAGCTCATCAAGCTCCCGCTGACCGACCGCTCCATCCCGGTCGTCGCCGACGCCCACGTCGACCCCGAGTTCGGCACCGGCGCCGTCAAGGTGACCCCGGCGCACGACCCGAACGACTTCGAGATCGGCCAGCGCCACGACCTGCCCTCCATCACCGTGATGGACGAGCACGCCGTGATCACCGTCCACGGCCCCTTCCAGGGCATGGACCGCCTGGAGGCCCGCTCCGCGATCGTCGCCGCGCTGCGCGCCGAGGGCCGGATCGTCGCCGAGAAGCGGCCGTACGTCCACTCCGTCGGCCACTGCTCGCGCTGCAAGACCACCATCGAGCCGCGCCTGTCCATGCAGTGGTGGGTCAAGGTCGGCCCGCTCGCCAAGGCCGCGGGCGACGCGGTCCGCGAGGGGAAGGTCAAGATCCATCCGCAGGAGATGGAGAAGCGGTACTTCGACTGGGTCGACAACCTCCACGACTGGTGCATCTCGCGGCAGTTGTGGTGGGGCCACCGGATCCCGGTGTGGTACGGCCCCGAGGGCGAAGTCGTCTGCGTCGGCCCCGGCGAGGAGCCGCCCGCGGGCGAGGGCTGGCACCAGGACACCGACGTGCTCGACACCTGGTTCTCCTCCGGCCTGTGGCCCTTCTCCACCATGGGCTGGCCGGAGCGGACCGAGTCGCTCGCGAAGTTCTACCCGAACTCCGTCCTGGTCACCGGCTACGACATCCTGTTCTTCTGGGTCGCCCGGATGATGATGTTCGGCCTGTACGCGATGGACGGCACCCCGCCGTTCCACACCATCGCCCTGCACGGCATGGTCCGCGACCAGTTCGGCAAGAAGATGTCGAAGTCCTTCGGCAACGCGGTCAACCCGCTGGACTGGATGGACAAGTACGGCAGCGACGCCCTGCGCTTCACGCTGGCCCGCGGCGCCAACCCGGGCGTCGACGTGCCGATCGGCGAGGACTGGGTCCAGGGCTCGCGCAACTTCGCCAACAAGATCTGGAACGCCACGCGCTTCGCGCTGATGAACGGCGCGACGGTCGAGGGCCCGCTGCCCGAGGCGTCCAGGCTCTCGGCGACGGACCGCTGGATCCTCTCCCGCCTCAACTCGGTCGTGGCCGAGGTCGACGCGCTGTACGAGGACTTCCAGTTCGCCAAGCTGTCGGACGCCCTCTTCCACTTCGCGTGGGACGAGGTCTTCGACTGGTACGTCGAGCTGTCCAAGACCGTCTTCCAGGCGGGCGGCGAGCCGGCCGAGGTCTCCCAGCGGGTCCTGGGCGAGGTCCTGGACGTCACCCTGAAGCTGCTGCACCCGGTGGTCCCGTTCGTCACGGAGACGCTGTGGACGACGCTGACCGGCGGCGAGTCGCTCGTCATCGCCGAGTGGCCGACCGACAGCGGCTTCCGCGACGCGGCCGCCGAGCAGGAGATCTCCGCGCTCCAGTCCGTGATCACCGAGGTCCGCCGCTTCCGCGCCGACCAGGGCCTCCAGCCCGGCCAGCGGGTCCCGGCCCGGCTGACCCTGGACGGCACGGCGCTGGCGCCGCACGAGGCGGCCATCCGCCAGCTGCTGCGCCTCCAGCCGGAGGGCGACTCCTTCACCGCGACGGCCACCCTGCCGATCGCCGGCGCCGAGGTCGCCCTCGACCTCTCCGGCACGATCGACGTGGCCGCCGAGCGCAAGCGCCTGGCGAAGGACCTCGCCGCCGCCGAGAAGGAAAAGGCCCAGGCCACCGCCAAGCTGGGCAACGAGGCGTTCCTCGCCAAGGCCCCGGACAACGTGGTCGACAAGATCCGAACCCGCCTCGCCAAGGCGGAGGACGACATCACCCGCATCCAGTCCCAGCTGGAGAAGCTCCCGCAGGCGTAAGGCCCGTACGACCCGTGAGGCCCCGGTACCGACCAGGCACCGGGGCCTTCGCCCACCCATGTCGGCGGGGCTCCGTAGACTGGGTCCCGTGAGTGACCTCCCGCACGAGAACGACCAGCCCGATCCCCTCGACTCCTTCGAGGAGATGATCGAGGCCGAGACCACCCGTGACCCCGACCTCGCCGTGATCGAGGCCGGCAGCCGGACCCTGCGGACGCAGGGCGGGCAGCCGCAGGCCGACGTGCCCGCGCGCCCCGAGGACCCGGAGGTCGACAAGGCGCTGCGCGAGGTCGAGGCGGAGCTCGCGACCCGCTGGGGCGAGACCAAGCTGGAGCCCTCGGTCAGCAGGATCGCCGCGCTGATGGACGTGCTGGGCGACCCCCAGCGCTCGTACCCCTCGATCCACATCACGGGCACCAACGGCAAGACCTCCACCGCCCGCATGATCGAGTGCCTGCTCGGCGCCTTCGAGCTGCGCACCGGCCGCTACACCAGCCCCCATGTGCAGTCGATCACCGAGCGGATCAGCCTGGACGGCGCCCCGGTCTCCGCCGAGCGCTTCATCGAGACGTACCAGGACATCAAGCCGTACATCGAGATGGTGGACGCCGCCCAGGAGTACCGGCTGTCCTTCTTCGAGGTCCTCACCGGCATGGCGTACGCCGCCTTCGCGGACGCGCCGGTCGACGTGGCCGTCGTGGAGGTCGGCATGGGCGGCTCCTGGGACGCCACCAATGTGATCGACGGCGACGTCGCCGTCGTCACCCCGATCGGCCTGGACCACACCGACCGGCTCGGCGAGACCACCGGCGAGATCGCCGGCGAGAAGGCCGGCGTCATCAAGCAGGGCGCCACCGTCATCCTGGCCCAGCAGCCCGTGGACGCCGCCCAGGTGCTGCTGAAGAAGGCCGTGGAGGTCGACGCCACCGTGGCCCGCGAGGGCCTGGAGTTCGGCGTCGTGGCCCGCCAGGTCGCCGTCGGCGGACAGATGCTCACCCTGCGCGGCCTCGGCGGCGAGTACCCCGAGGTCTACCTCCCGCTGCACGGTGCCCACCAGGCGCACAACGCGGCCGTGGCGCTCGCCGCCGTGGAGGCGTTCTTCGGCGTCGGCGCCCAGCGCGCCGAACCGCTGGACATCGACACCGTCCGCAAGGCGTTCGCCGCCGTCTCCTCCCCGGGCCGCCTGGAGGTCGTACGACGGTCTCCCACCGTCGTCCTGGACGCCGCGCACAACCCGGCCGGCGCCGAGGCCGCCGCCGAGGCGGTGCGCGAGGCGTTCGACTTCACCCGGCTGATCGGCGTGGTCGGCGCGAGCGGCGACAAGAACGTGCGGGGGCTGCTGGAGGCGTTCGAGCCGATCTTCGCCGAGGTCGTCGTCACCCAGAACTCCAGCCACCGCGCCATGGACGCGGACGAACTGGCCGCCATCGCCGTCGAGGTCTTCGGCGACGAGCGGGTCCAGGTCGAACCGAGGCTGCCCGACGCCCTGGAGGCCGCGATCACGCTGGCCGAGGAGGAGGGCGAGTTCGCGGGCGGCGGTGTGCTGGTCACCGGTTCCGTCATCACGGTCGGCGAGGCCCGGCTGCTGCTGGGCAAGGGCTGAGGAGTCCGACGTGCGTACGCTCTGTTCATCCACGCTGATCGGCGAGTTCTTCGTCATCGGTTTCGCCGGTCTGGTCGCCATGAAGGACCCGAGCCTGTCGGTCTCCACCGTCTGGCTGGTCAGCGGCATCGCCATGGCCCTGTGTGTGCTGCTGTGCGGCATGGTGACCCGGCCCGGGGGCGTCGCCCTCGGCTGGGCCCTCCAGATCGCCCTGATCGTCTCCGGTGTCTTCGTGCCGACCATGTACTTCATGGGCGTGGTGTTCGCCGCCCTGTGGTGGGCCTCGGTGCACTTCGGGCGAAAGGTGGACGAGGCGAAGGCCCGGTTCGCGGCCCAGGCCGAGTCCTCGGCTGACGCTGCGTAACGGGCGCCCGGATACGCCCTGTAACCTCGTCCCACCGCACACGTCCCACGCGTAAGGAGTCTCCCCGTGAGCCAGCGCACCCTCGTCCTGCTCAAGCCCGACGCCGTCCGTCGCGGCCTGACCGGCGAGATCATCAGCCGAATCGAGCGCAAGGCCGGCTGGCAGATCACCGCGCTGGAGCTGCGCTCCCTGGACCAGGACACCCTGGAGCAGCACTACGGTGAGCACAAGGGCAAGCCCTTCTACGAGCCGCTGGTCGCGTTCATGTCCTCCGGTCCCGTCGTCGCCCTGATCGTCGAGGGCGAGCGGGTCATCGAGGGCGTGCGCCAGCTCGCCGGCCCGACCGACCCGATCGCCGCCCAGCCCGGTTCCATCCGCGGCGACTTCGGCGTCATCGTCCGGGAGAACCTGATCCACGCCTCCGACTCCGAGGAGTCCGCCGAGCGCGAGGTGAAGATCTTCTTCCCGGGGCGCGCCTGATACCGGCGATAGAGGGAACGAGCGCCCCCGAACGCCCGTCTCCACAAGCGGGGCGGCCCGCCATCTGGTGACAATGGCCTGGACCCTCGCGCAGTGTTCGCGCAGGCGCGTTTACGATGGAAGCCTTCGCGTCACAGCACCCGCCTCGCCTGCCCTGACATGCCCTCAAAAGCTCAGGAAGGCCAGATGAATCCGGATGGGGAACTCAATGTCGTTCATCGGCCGTGACATGGCTGTCGACCTCGGGACCGCCAACACGCTGGTGTACGTCAGGGGTCGCGGAATCGTACTCAACGAGCCGTCGGTCGTCGCGATCAACACCAACACCGGTGGAATCCTGGCGGTCGGCGCAGAAGCGAAGAAGATGATCGGCCGGACGCCGGGGAACATCGTGGCGGTCCGGCCGTTGAAGGACGGCGTCATCGCCGACTTCGAGATCACCGAGCGGATGCTGCGCTACTTCATCCTGAAGATCCACAAGCGCCGCTATCTGGCCCGCCCGCGCGTCGTGGTCTGTGTGCCCTCGGGCATCACGGGCGTCGAGCGCCGCGCGGTCATCGAGGCTTCCACCCAGGCGGGCGCCCGCCAGGTGCACATCATCGAGGAGCCCATGGCCGCGGCCATCGGCTCCGGCCTGCCGGTCCACGAGGCCACGGGCAACATGGTGGTGGACATCGGCGGCGGCACCACGGAGGTCGCGGTCATCTCCCTCGGCGGCATCGTCACCGCGCAGTCCATCCGGGTTGCGGGCGACGAGCTGGACAACGCGATCATCCAGTACATCAAGAAGGAGTACAGCCTTCTCCTGGGTGAGCGCACCGCCGAGCAGATCAAGATCACCATCGGTTCCGCGTACGAACTCGACTCCGACGAGCACACCGAAGTACGCGGCCGGGACCTGGTGTCCGGGCTGCCCAAGACCGTCGTCATCTCGGCCGCCGAGGTCCGCAAGGCGATCGAGGAACCGGTCAACGCGATCGTGGACGCGGTCAAGACGACCCTCGACAAGTGCCCGCCGGAGCTGTCCGGCGACATCATGGACCGGGGCATCGTGCTGACCGGTGGCGGCGCCCTGCT
This sequence comes from Streptomyces sp. SUK 48, assembly GCF_009650765.1. Taxonomy (NCBI): domain Bacteria; kingdom Bacillati; phylum Actinomycetota; class Actinomycetes; order Kitasatosporales; family Streptomycetaceae; genus Streptomyces; species Streptomyces sp. SUK 48. Next base: position 5,456,800 of record NZ_CP045740.1, read on the forward strand.
GCGCGGCCTGGACGAGCGGCTGCGCCGCGAGACCGGCATGCCGATCCATATCGCCGAGGACCCGCTGGACAGCGTGGCGCTCGGATCCGGAAAGTGTGTCGAGGAGTTCGAGGCGCTCCAGCAGGTTCTGGACGCGCAGCCGCGTCGATGACACGGCGCATCGATTCCGCCGTACGAGACGTTCTCCTCTCGTACGGCGGATCGGCGGATCGTTGATATAGAGGCATAAGCTCCCCCAAATGGGCTGCTTGGATTTGCGCCGCTCCTTTCGCGCTTTTTCCGGTGGTCCGATGAATTCCTACTTGAGGAAGGGCACGGCCGCCGCACGTGAGGGACACCAAAGAGAGCCGGCTGCTCCTGGTCCTGCTGATCGCCGTCGCGTTCGCGTTGATCACCGTGGATATCCGAGGGGGCCGGAACTCCCCGGTCGACGGTGCCCGGCAGGCCGCGGCCACCGTGTTCGGCCCGGTGGAGTACGGACTGTCCTCGGCGGTCGATCCGGTGGGCAACGCCGTCTCCGCGATCCGCGACTCGGGCGAGCGCCACAGCAGACTCGCCACGCTGGAGAAGGAGAACGCGGCCCTCAAGACGAAGCTCGGCAGCGACGACCGCAGCCGCAGCCGCCTGAACCAGCTCGACAGCATGCTGAAGCTCGCCGGTGAGGGCCAGTACGGCATCAAGGGCGCCCAGGTCGTCGCCATAGGGTCGGCGCAGGGCTTCTCCTGGACCATCACCATCGACGTCGGCGCCGGCGACGGCATCAAGCGGGACATGACCGTCCTGAACGCCGACGGCCTGGTCGGCCGGGTCACCACGGTCGGGCCGGACACGTCCACCGTGCTGCTCGCCAACGACCCGGACTTCACCGTCGGCACCCGGATGGAGGGCAGCGACGAACTCGGCTTCGCCTCCGGGCAGGGCGACCGCCCGCTGCGCGTCCAACTGCTCAACGGCAAGGCCGAGGTGCGGAAGGGCGACCGCCTGGTCACCTTCGGCTCGGAGTCCGACAAGCCGTTCGTGCCGGGCGTGCCGGTCGGCGTGGTCTCACGGGTCGACCCCTCCGGCGGCGGCCTGACCCGCACCCTGTACGTCACCCCGTACGTGAGCTTCACCAAGCTCGACATCGTCGGCGTGGTCGTCAAGGCGCCGAAGAAGGACCCGCGCGACGAGGTCCTGCCGAGCAAGCCCAAGCCGGTCCCGACGCCCACCGTGACCGTCACGGTCACCCCGTCCGCGGGCACGGGCCAGAGCGGCGGCCAGAGCGATCGGTCGCAGAACGACCAGTCGCCGTCCGACCCGTCCAAGACCGACGAACCGCAGACCGACGAGCAGCCGTAGGAGCTCAATCCCCATGCGTGTCAACCGGATCCTGCTCTCCGTGCCGCTGGTCGTGGTCGCCCTGGTGATCCAGGTGAGCGTCCTCGCCCGCCTCCATCTGCCGGGCGCCGTCCCCGATCTGCTGCTGCTGACCGTCCTCGGCCTCGCCATGGTGTACGGCCATGTCGGCGGCGCCCTCGTCGGGTTCGCCGCCGGTCTGCTGGCCGACCTTGCCCCGCCCGCCGACCACGCGGCGGGCCGCTACGCCCTGGTGCTCTGCGTGACCGGCTACTTCGCCGGGCTGGTCAGGCCGGAGAACGGCCGGCTGAAGTCGGCGACCGGCCCGATGGCCGTGGTCGTCGTCGCCGCGATCGGCTCCACGCTGCTGTACGCCGGGGTGGGCGCCCTGGTCGGCGACACCGCCGCCCGCCATGTCGGGCTGCCCGGCCTGCTGCTCTCCGCCGCCCTGTACGACCTGCTGCTGGCCCCGTTCGTGGTGCCCGCGGTGATGTGGCTGGCCCGCCGCTGCGACAACGACCCGCTGACCGAGACCACCGCCACCAGCGCCAAGGCGGCCGACATCTCCTCGGGCTGGCTGTCCTCCGGCACCGGGCTGCGCATCGGCAGCCAGCGCGGCGGCCTCGGCGCGCTCAAGGCCAAGGCCCGCACCCGCTCCGCCCGGGTCGGCCGGATCAAGGGGGTCAAGCGGCTGTGACCACACACCAGGTCTCCCGGGCGCCCGGGGCATTCACTCGAACGGGTCGGCTTTCGCGGAACGCGGGCTCACAGACTGATCGTTCATCATTCGTACGCGCGCGGTCCGGTCGCACACACGCGCCGCGCGTCCGGACGTCCGTGCGCTGAGAGGGGGAGCAGCCCGCAGTGACCAACATCCCCGAGACCGGCCGGACCCCACGGGTCCAGATCCGGCTCGTCGTGATCCAGATCCTCGTCCTCTCGCTGCTCGGCACGCTCGGCGGCCGGCTGTGGTACCTCCAGATCCGGGAGGGCGCGCAGTACCAGAAGGAGGCGTCGGGCAACCACGTCCAGCAGGTCGTCCAGCCCGCTGTGCGCGGCGAGATCCTGGACGCCCGCGGCGTGCCCCTCGCGGACAACGAGACCCGCCTGGTGGTCTCCGCCTCCCGCACCGACCTGCTGAAGCAGAGGGACGACGGCAAGGCGGTCCTCACCAAGCTGGCCGGGGTCCTCGGCATGCCGACCGAGGACGTCATGCAGAAGGTCCGCCTCTGCGACGCCAAGACCCCCCAGCCCTGCTGGAACGGATCGCCGTACCAGCCGATCCCGATCACCGACAAGGCCACGCCCCGCCAGGCCCTCCAGATCCGCGAGCGCTCCGAGGACTTCCCCGGCATCACCGCCGAACCCGAGGCCGTGCGCCGCTACGCGGGCCCCGGCAAGTCCAACACCGCGCAGGTCCTCGGCTATCTCTCGCCGGTCACCGACGACGAGATCCAGAAGGCCAAGGACACCAGCTCGCCCTATCTGCGCTCGGACATGGTCGGCCGCTCCGGACTGGAGCGGGAGTACGACAAGGAGCTGCGCGGCAAGGCCGGCGTGACCCGCTACGAGGTGGACAACCTCGGCCGGGTCATCGGCAAGGCCAAGTCGGACGCGGCCGAGCCCGGTTCGAACCTGGTCACCAGCATCGACTCCCGCGTCCAGCGGGTCTCGGAGTACGAACTGGACAAGGCGATGAAGGCCGCCCGCACCCAGTACGACTCCATCACCGGCGAGAACTACAAGGCCGACTCCGGCGCCGTCGTGGTGATGGAGGCCAAGACCGGCCGCATCGTCGCCATGGCCTCGGCGCCCACGTACGACCCGAACGCCTGGGTGGGCGGCATCTCCGCCAAGGACTACAAGGCCCTCACCGACAAGAACTCCGACTACCCGCTGCTCAACCGGGCCATACAGGGTCAGGCGGCCCCCGGCTCGACCTTCAAGGTGGTCTCCACGGCCGCCGCCGTCCAGGCGGGCTACGCGTGGAACGGCGGCTACCCGTGCACCAGCGACTACCGGGTGGGCAACCAGGTCTTCAAGAACTTCGAGGGCGAGAACTTCGGCGACATCTCGCTGGGCCGCGCCCTGGAGGTCTCCTGCGACACCGTGTTCTACGGCATCGCGGACAAGGAGTGGAAGCGGGACGGCGGCATCAACCCCAAGAAGGGTGAGCCGAAGGACTACTTCTTCAAGACCGCCCACCAGTTCGGCCTCGGCAAGCCGACCGGCGTCGACCTGCCCAACGAGGTGAACGGCCGCGTCCCGGACCGCCAGTGGAAGCTCGACTACTGGAAGGCCAACAAGGACTCCTGGTGCAAGACCGGCAAGAAGGACGGCTCGTACGTGGAGAAGATCGCCTACGAGAACTGCCTCGAGGGCGACAAGATGCGCGAGGGTGACGAGATCAACTACTCCATCGGCCAGGGCGACACCCTCGTCACGCCGATCCAGGAGGCGATGATCTACGGCGCCGTCGCCAACGGCGGCACGGAGTACGTCCCGACCATCGGCAAGGCGGTCGTCAGCGCCGACGGCAAGACCGTCCAGGAGATCAAGCCCCAGGTGCAGCGCAAGCTGCCGGTCACCCAGGCCACCCTCAAGGGCATGGACGACGCCTTCGCGGGCGTCATCACCCGGGGTACGGCGGCGTGGAAGTTCAGCGGCTGGCCCCAGGACAAGATCCCGCTGCACGGCAAGACCGGTACGGCGGAGGTCTACGGCAAGCAGACCACCTCCTGGATGGCCACCTACTCCAAGGACTACACGGTGATCATGACGATCGCCCAGGCCGGTACGGGTTCCGGAGCCTCCGGTGAGGCCGTGCGCAACATCTACAGCGCGCTTTACGGCGTCCAGGGCGACGGCTCCGTCGACCAGAAGAAGGCGTTCCTGCCCGCGCCGCAGCAGTCCCTGCCGAAGATCCGCACGGACGGCACCATCGCCGCGCCGAAGGTCCCCCAGGACGCGGCGAAGGACACCGAGGCCGCCCAGAAGAACAACCCGAGCAACGGCACCGACCAGCAGCAGCCCGCCGGTACCGCCCCACCCACGGACAACGGCAACAGCAACACCCGAAGGCGCCCGCGCCGTAAGCGGGGAAGCCGGAGGATGCCCTCATGACCGGCGCGAACAGCTTCTCCGTCTCCGGGTACGGACCCGCGCGGGCCGGCTGGACCAGGCTCTTCGCCCGCGACTCGCTGGCGCGGCGCCTGGACTGGCCGATACTGCTGGCCGCCGTCGCCCTGTCGCTGATGGGCTCGATGCTGGTCTTCTCGGCGACCCGCAACCGCACCGAGATCAACCAGGGAGACCCGTACTTCTTCCTGGAACGGCATCTGATGAACCTGGGCATCGGGTTCGCCCTGATGCTCGCCACCCTCTGGCTGGGCCACCGCGCCCTGCGCAACGCGGTGCCGGTCCTCTACGGCGCCTCGGTGCTGCTCGCCCTGGTGGTGCTCACCCCGCTCGGCGCGACCATCAACGGCCAGCGCAACTGGATCGTGATCGGCGGCTTCTCCATCCAGCCCGCCGAGTTCCTCAAGATCGCGATCATCCTCGGCATGGCGATGCTGCTGTCCGCGCGGGTGGACGCGGGCGACAAGCCGTTCCCGGACCACCGCACCGTGGCGCAGTCCCTGGGCCTCGCGGCGGTGCCCTGCATGATCCTGCTGCTGATGCCGGACCTCGGTTCGGTGCTGGCGATGGTGGCCATCATCCTGGGCGTGCTGCTCGCCTCCGGCTCCTCCAACCGCTGGGTGTTCGGGCTGCTCGCCACCGGTGTGGTCGGCTGTATCGCCATCTGGCAGCTGCACATCCTGGACCAGTACCAGATCAACCGCTTTGCGGCCTTCGCCAACCCGGACCTCGACCCGGCCGGCGTCGGCTACAACACCAACCAGGCCCGCATCGCCATCGGCTCCGGCGGACTGACCGGCGCCGGGCTGTTCCACGGCTCGCAGACCACCGGCCAGTTCGTGCCCGAGCAGCAGACCGACTTCGTGTTCACGGTCGCGGGCGAGGAACTGGGCTTCCTGGGCGCCGGCCTCATCATCTTCCTGATCGGCGTCATCCTGTGGCGCGCCTGCCGCATCGCCCGGGACTCGACCGAGCTGTACGGCACCATCGTGGCCGCCGGGATCGTGGCCTGGTTCGCCTTCCAGTCGTTCGAGAACATCGGCATGACCCTCGGCATCATGCCGGTCACCGGTCTGCCACTGCCGTTCGTGTCGTACGGCGGATCATCGATGTTCGCGGTCTGGGTGGCCGTGGGGCTGCTCCAGTCGATCAAGGTGCAGCGGCCGATGTCGGCATAGCGGCTCACCGCGGCAGAGGGCGCCTTGGGGCGCCCTCTGCCGTATCCGCCCCCCGCGCACTAGATTCGGTTCATGGCGGAGACGAAACGCGAGATCGAGCGCAAGTACGAATCCGATGACGGCACGCTGCCCGACCTGACCGGCGTCGGCGCGGTGGCCGCCGTACTCGACCAGGGCCTGGTCGAGCTGGACGCCACCTACTACGACACCGCCGACCAGCGCCTCGCCGCCGCCTCCCTCACCCTGCGCCGCCGCACCGGCGGCTCCGACGCCGGCTGGCATCTCAAGCTCCCGGTCGCCCCCGGAGTCCGCGACGAGATCCGGGCCCCGCTCTCCGACACCCTCCCCGGGGAACTCGCCGCCCTGGTCCGCTCCCGGACCCGGGAGGCGCGGCCGGTCCCGCTGGTCCGGCTGCGCTCCGCGCGGGACGTACGTCATCTGGTGGACGCGGACGGCGCCCTGCTGGCCGAGGCGAGCGTGGACACGGTGACCGCCGAGCGGCTCACCGGCGCGGGCGGGACCGCCCGGTGGACCGAGATCGAGGTGGAGCTGGCCGACGGGGGAGACCCGGCCTTCCTCGACCAGGTGGAGAAACACCTGGCCAGGGCGGGTGTACGGCCGTCCGCCTCGTCCTCCAAACTGGCCCGCGCTCTCGAACTCACCGGCGGGGCGCGCCGCCCGCCCGTCGCGCGCCCGGAGCCGGTCACCGCGGGCGACCATGTCCTCGCCTACCTCCGCGCCCAGCGGGACGACCTGGTCGCCCTCGACCCCGCCGTCCGCCTCGGCACCCCCGACGCCGTGCACCGGATGCGGGTCGCCACCCGCCGCGCCCGCAGCACCCTGCGCACCTTCCGGGCGGTCCTCGACCGCGCCGCCACCGAGCCCGTCGCCGCCGAGCTGAAGTGGCTCGCGGGCGAGCTGGGCGTGGACCGCGACCAAGAGGTGCTGGCCGAGCGGCTGACCACCGCCCTCGACGCCCTCCCGCCCGCCCTGGACGCCGGCCGCATCCACGAGCGCCTCACCTCCCGGGCCCGGGCCCGGGTCCGCGCCGCCCCCGCCCACCTCGCCAGCGTCCTGGACTCCGCCCGCCACCTCGCCCTGCTGAACACCCTGGACGCCCTGCTCGCGGACCCGCCGCTGCGAAAGGCCGCCGCGCGCAAACCGGAGAAGGTGCTCGGCAAGGCCGTACAGAAGGACCTTTCCCAGCTCACCGCCCTGGTCGAGCGGGCGCTGGCCCTGCCGCCCGGCACGGACCGCGACCTCGCCCTGCACGAGGCCCGCAAGAAGGGCAAGCGCGCCCGGTACGCCGCCGAGGCCGCCGCCCCCGCGCTCGGCGCCCCCGTCCGGCGGCTCACCTCCGCCATGAAGACCCTCACCACCCTCCTCGGCGACCACCAGGACAGCGTCATGGCCCGCCGCACCCTGCGCGAGCTGGCCGCGGTGGCCCATGCGGCGGGGGAGAGCGCGTTCCCCTACGGGGTGCTCTACGGCAGGGAGGAGGCGCGGGCGGCGGCAGCGGAGGCCGAGCTGCCCGCGCGGTGGCGCAGGGCCGCGGACCGCTTCCCCGGCTGACCGTTCGGAGGACGCCCGCGGGCGGGTTACGCTGGATGGTCACCCCTGTCAGCTCATGAAGGTTCGCGAGATGCCTGTCGAGTCGGTTTTTCCGCAGCTCGAAGCTCTGCTCCCGCACGTGCAGAAGCCGATCCAGTACGTAGGCGGAGAACTCAACTCCACCGTCAAGGACTGGGACGAGTGCGACGTCCGCTGGGCGCTCATGTACCCGGACGCGTACGAGGTCGGTCTGCCCAACCAGGGCGTCATGATCCTCTACGAGGTGCTCAACGAGCAGGACGGCGTCCTCGCCGAGCGCACGTACAGCGTGTGGCCGGACCTCGAGGCGCTGATGCGCGAGCACCGTGTCCCGCAGTTCACGGTCGACGGCCACCGCCCGGTGAAGGCGTTCGACGTGTTCGGCCTCAGCTTCTCCACGGAGCTGGGCTACACGAACATGCTCACCGCCCTGGACCTGGCCGGTATCCCGCTGGAGTCCAAGGACCGCACCGAGGACGACCCGATCGTCCTGGCCGGCGGCCACGCCGCGTTCAACCCGGAGCCGATCGCCGACTTCATCGACGCGGCGATCATCGGCGACGGCGAGCAGGCCGTGCTGGACATGACCCGGATCATCCGGGAGTGGAAGGCCGAGGGCCGCCCCGGCGGCCGCGAGGAGGTGCTCTTCCGGCTGGCGAAGACGGGCTCGGTGTACATCCCGGCGTTCTACGACGTGGAGTACCTCCCCGACGGCCGCATCGGCCGGGTCGTGCCGAACAAGTCGGGCGTGCCGTGGCGGGTCTCCAAGCACACCGTCATGGACCTGGACGAATGGCCGTACCCCAAGCAGCCCCTCGTGCCGCTGGCCGAGACCGTCCACGAGCGCATGTCGGTGGAGATCTTCCGCGGCTGCACCCGCGGCTGCCGCTTCTGCCAGGCGGGCATGATCACCCGTCCGGTGCGCGAGCGCTCGATCACGGGCATCGGCGACATGGTGGAGCGCGGTCTGAACGCGACCGGCTTCGAGGAGGTCGGCCTGCTCTCCCTGTCCTCCGCGGACCACTCGGAGATCGGCGAGATCGCCAAGGGCCTGGCGGACCGCTACACGGACGACAAGATCGGCCTGTCGCTGCCCTCCACCCGCGTGGACGCGTTCAACGTCGACCTGGCCAACGAGCTGACCCGCAACGGCCGCCGCTCCGGTCTGACCTTCGCCCCCGAGGGCGGCTCCGAGCGCATGCGCAAGGTCATCAACAAGATGGTCTCGGAGGAGGACCTGATCCGTACGGTCGCCACCGCCTACGGCAACGGCTGGCGCCAGGTGAAGCTGTACTTCATGTGCGGCCTGCCCACGGAGACCGACGAGGACGTGCTGCAGATCGCCGACATGGCGACCCACGTCATCCAGAAGGGCCGCGAGGTGTCGGGGGCCAACGACATCCGCTGCACCGTCTCGATCGGCGGCTTCGTCCCCAAGCCCCACACCCCCTTCCAGTGGGCCCCGCAGCTGTCGGCGGAGGAGACGGACGCGCGGCTCCAGAAGCTGCGCGACAAGATCCGCGGCGACAAGAAGTACGGCCGTTCCATCGGCTTCCGCTACCACGACGGCAAGCCCGGCATCGTGGAGGGCCTCCTGTCCCGCGGCGACCGCCGGATCGGCGATGTCATCCGCGCGGTCTACGAGGACGGCGGCCGCTTCGACGGCTGGCGCGAGCACTTCTCCTACGACCGCTGGATGGCCTGCGCCGACAAGGCCCTCGCCGCCCACGGCGTCGACGTCGACTGGTACACCACCCGTGAGCGCGCCTACGAGGAGGTCCTGCCCTGGGACCACCTCGACTCCGGTCTCGACAAGGACTGGCTCTGGGAGGACTGGCAGGACGCCCTCGACGAGACCGAGGTCGAGGACTGCCGCTGGACCCCGTGCTTCGACTGCGGCGTCTGCCCGCAGATGGACACGCACATCCAGATCGGCCCGACGGGCAAGAAGCTCCTGCCGCTGACCGTGAAGAACGCGGGCCCGGCACCGGCGTCGGGCGGACACGCGCACTGAGGTGAGCGTGTGACGGCTGAGCCCCTTCCCGGAGCGGGAAGGGGCTCGATGTCGTGTCGGCCGTGCGGTGTTCGTCAGGCGAGCAGTTCCTCGGCCCAGGTGTGGCCGGGGCGGTGACGCCGGGTGGGCAGGCGAACAGGCCCGAACCGACGTGCTGGATGTACTCGTTGAGGGCGTCGTTCATGCCGAGCCTGCGCTGGAGGGCGACGAACTGCTCGCGCGGATCCTTCTGGAAGGCGATGAAGAACAGCCCGGCGTCCAGCTCGCCGCTGGCGGGGACTATGCCGTCGGTGAAGGAGTAACCGCGCCGCAGGATGCGGATGCCGCCGTTGTTCTCGTGGGCGGCCAGCCGCATGTGCGCGTTCGCCGGGATGACCGGTCGGCCATCGGCGCCCTTGGCCTTGAAATCGGGGGTGTCGAACTCCTTCGACCCCGTCAGCGGGGCCCCCGAGTACTTGTAGCGGCCGAACACGTTCTGCTGGTCGGCGAGATAGTCGCGGTCCCAGCCCTCGATCCGCATCTGGATCCGGCGGGCCACCAGGTAGCTGCCGCCGCGCATCCACGCCTGGTCGGTCTCCTTGCCGACCCAGACGTGCTGGTCCATCAGGGCGGTGTCGTCGCCGTGGATGTTGCGCGTGCCGTCCTTGAAGCCCATCAGGTTGCGCGGGGTCTGCTGGCCGGCGCCGTTGGACGCGGCCTTCCCGAAGCCGAGCTGGGACCAGCGCATGACCACGGTGTCCCGGCCGATGCGGGCCAGGTTGCGGATGGCGTGGAAGGCGACGAGCGGATCGTCGGCGCACGCCTGGATCGCGAGGTCGCCGCCGCTGCGGTCCGGGTCCAGGTCGGCCGGGGGCAGATGCGGGAGGTCCGCGAGCGCGGCGGGGCGCCGGTCGGCGAGCCCGAACCGGTCGTCGAACAGGGACGTACCGAGGCCGAAGGTGATGGTGAGGTTGGCCGGGGAGAGCCCGTACGCCTCGCCGGTGTCGGCCGGCGGCGCGCTGAGGTTGGCGTTGTCGCCCGGCACGGTGCGTCCCTGGGTCATCGCCGCGGCGGCCGCGGTCCAGGTCCTGAGCAGTGCGCGCAGGGCGGCCCGCTTCTCCTGGACGCTGCCGGTCGCCGTGATGTCGTAGGTGGCGAAGGCCAGCCGGTCCTGGGCCGGGGTGGCGATGCCGGCCTGGTGGGTGCCGTAGAACGACACCCGGTCCGCCGGGGCCGCGGCGGCGTGCGAATCGTGCCCGCAGCCGGTCAGGGTCGCCGTGGCGGCCCCGCCCGCGAGGGCCGCGCCGCCGAGGGCGAGGAGCCCCCGGCGGGAGGGCCGCTGCTCGGACATCAGCTGTTCACCTTGGCGGCCACCTGGGAGAGCGGCTCGGCGAGTCCGTCGACCTTCTGGGTGAGCACGCGCCGTTTGTCGTTGCCGACCGTGGAGTAGTCCACGTAGCCGCTGCCCTTCTTGTAGGGCTCAAGGGCGCCGAGCACGCTCGCGTACTGCTGGGTGACCGTCTTCGCCAGCGTCGGGTCGATCCGGGTCAGCGCGGGCTTCAGCAGGTCGAACGCCTTCTCGCCGCCGACCACGTTGGCCTCGAAGTCGGACAGGTCGGTGTGGCTGTAGCGGTCCTCCTCGCCGGTGATCTTGCTGGAGGCGACCTCGTTGAGCAGGTCGGTGGCGCCGTTGGCGAGCTGGGCCGGCTGGTACGACGTCTTCGCCACCAGCGACTTGAGCTTCGCCACGTCGGCGTCGAGCTTGTCGGCTGTCGGGGCCGTGCCGGTCAGGGACTTGTCCTGCCACAGCGCCTTCTCCAGGCGGTGGAAGCCGGTCCACTTGGACTGGTCCGTGACGTCGTTGACCCGGGCGTCGATGTCGGGGTCGAGGTTGCCGAAGCTCTCGGCGACCGGCTCGACCTCTTCGTAGTAGTAGCGGGCGGGGGCGAACGCCTGCTTCGCCTTGGCGATGTCGCCGGCGCGGACCGCGTCGGTGAACTTCTTCGTCGCCGGGACCAGCTTGTCCACCTCGGTGACGACATAGCTCCTGTAGCCGCCGACGGCCTGGTCCAGGTCGGCCTTCACCTTGGGGTCCTGCGACGGCGCGCCCGATGCGCCGGTGACGGTGAAGGCGGTCTTCTCGGTCTTCGCGTTGGGGCAGTAGACCTGGTACTTGCCGCCGTTCAGATGCAGCGAGAAGGTGCCGGACAGACCGGGGGAGAGGTTCTCCTTCTCGCCCATGATGATGTCGTTGCGCAGCAGCTCGGCCTCGGAGACCTTGTCGGCCTTGGTGTTCTTCACCGTGAAGGTGACCGGGCCCGCGGCGACGGAGTCCGGCGAGACGTGGCAGCCGTTGTCGTCGAGTTCGACGGAGACCTTGGTCGCGCCGGCGGGGGCACTGTCCGTCTTGTTCTTGGCGCATCCGGTGGCGACGAGTCCGGCGATGGCCAGCAGGCCGGTGACCTGGAGAACGCGCGGCGTGGTGGATCTGGGCATGGGACAGTGCTCCCTCGGACTCAGGGGTGGTTCGGGCTCAGGGGTGGTTCAGGGGGATCGGGCGGGGGAAGGGGCGGGCGCGGTCAGGCGGGCTCGGTGCTCTCCGCCGGGGCCGGGGCGGGCTTGCCCGCGGGACGGGCGGCGCGGCGCGGCCAGGCGACGTAGGCGAGCATCGGCAGCGCGTACACCAGCCAGGCCACCGCTTCGGCGACCACGGGCTGCGGCTGGAGGCCCAGGACGCCGGTCAGCAGGGAGGACACCACGGTGCCGGGCTGCACCAGCCAGCCCAGGTCCACGGCCTGCGCCTGACCGGCGTTCAGCCAGCCGGCCTCGTGGGCGGTGTGCATGACCGTCATGACCAGGCCGGCCGCGACGAGGACCAGGACCAGGCCGGTGACCTTGAAGAACCGGCCGAGGTTGAGGCGCAGCCCGCCGCGGTAGATGGCGTAGCCGATGACGACCGCGATCAGGATGCCGATCAGCGCGCCGGTGGTGCCGCTCGTGACGCTGGTGCTGTTCTGGATCACGGAGATGAGGAACACGGCGGTCTCGAAGCCCTCGCGCAGTACGGCGAGGAAGGCCATGGCCACGAGGGCCCGGGCGGATCCCTGGGCCAGCGCGTGCGCGGCCTGGCCCTCCAGCTCCTTCTTCATGCCCCGGGCGTGCTTGTTCATCCAGAGGATCATGAAGGTGACCATGACGACGGCGAACGCGCCGATCACGGTCTCCAGCGCCTCCTGCTGGCGCTGCGGCAGTTCACGGGAGAGCGTGATCAGCCCGATCCCGATCGCCAGGCACAGCAGGACCGCGGCGACCACACCGATCCACACCTGACGCAGGGCGTCGCGGCGGCCGTTGGCGCCGAGGAAGGCGGCGATGATGCCGACGATGAGCGACGCCTCCAGGCCCTCCCGCAGCCCGATCACAAGAGTGGGGATCACTGGGACATTCCTTCCAGACAGCGCTCGAACGTGTCTGAGAGTAAGCCCCGCTCATGCAAGGTAAGGTTAGGCTTACCTAAAGGGTAGGTAATTGTGCTGCGTGTCTCACGCCGAAATGGTGAGCGACTCGCCCGGAGCGCTGAGCTTATACCCTGCTTAGGTTCGCCTAACCCGGGCCCGAGAAGCGGTGAACGCGAGGCCCGGATCAACTCTCGGGCGGGGTGCCGGAATGATGCCGGGTCACCTGGCGGCGGGCCGAGCGCCAGCGGGAGTGGGTTTGGGAGACGACGTCGTTCCATTGGCGGCGGACCTCGTCGTCAGGGGTGCGTTCGCCGTGGGAGATGCGGGTCAGCTCGTCGCGGATCTCGCGGCCCATCACCGAGGCGCCGACGATGCAGAGCATGACCGCGAAGAGGGCGGAGATCATCGCGAACACGGCGCCGACGACGCCGTAGCGCTGGGCCGAGGTGTTGAAGAGGTGCGGGAGGTAGAGGGTCGCGCCCACGGAGTAGGCCGCGATGGCCACCGCGCCGGTGATGCCGAAGGGAACCAGATCGCGCCAGGCGACACGGCGGGCGGACAGCAGGACGCCGGTCCAGACCAGGAAGACCGCGGTCACCGGCAACTCGACCGCCGCGCTGAGCAGATGCGCCCGGCTCTCGCTCGGCAGCGCCTGGATCAGGCCGCTGACCGCCATGTAGCAGGCGCCGGAGAGCAGCCACCCCAGGCCGTTGCGGGTGTTGCGCACACTGAGCGACCGGAGCTCCCAGGTCTGCTCGAACAGGCGTTGCAGGGCCCGGGTGAAACTCAGCGCCGACACGGCGAGGAACAGCACGCCCAGGATGCTGACGTCCACCTGCTCCTGCTCGGGCGAGAAGAGCGCGTTCACCGCCGCCGCGCCCTCGTCCGTCAGGCCGTACCGGGTGATCAGCTGGTGTGCGATGTCGTACGAACCGACGCTGGTCAGCACCGCCGCGCCCAGGATCACCAGCGGCACCAGCGCGGTCAGGGCGCTGGACGCGAGGGCCATGGAGCGGTCGAAGCCCGCGACCCGCTGGAAGCGGCCCAGCACCCGCAGCGTGAACGCCGGACGCAGCCAGAAGGTGAGGGCCCTGAGCAGGCGCCGGCCGCGGTTCTCCGCCGTCGTACCCTCCAGGGGTCGTTCAGAAGGGGGCAAAGTCTGCAAAAGGGAGCGTAACCGTCCGCGCCCGTCCCGCTCCCGGTCGACACGGCGGGAACCCCGGGGCGCCCTGGCACGTACTCTTGGTAGGAGTACGACCGCTCTCACGAAGGACTAGGACACTGGGCAAGCGACAGCCCGAAGGCCCGCCGCCCGCACCCGCGGTGCAGCGCATCCGACTGCGCTACACCAAGCGCGGCCGCCTGAGGTTCACCAGCCACCGAGACTTCCAGCGCGCCTTCGAGCGTGCGCTGCGCCGCGCCGAGGTGCCCATGGCTTACTCGGCCGGATTCACGCCGCACCCGAAGGTGTCGTATGCCAATGCCGCACCCACCGGCACCGGCAGTGAGGCGGAGTACCTGGAGATCGCGCTCACCGCGTCGCGCGACCCCGGGACACTGCGCGTCCTCCTCGACGAGTCGCTGCCCGCCGGGCTCGACATCGTCGACGCGGTCGAGGCGCACACCTCGGGTCTCGCCGACCGGCTGACGGCCTCCGTCTGGGAGCTCAGGCTCGCCGGAGTCGATCCGGCCGACGCCGAGCGCGCGGTCGAGGTCTTCAACGGAGCCGAGTCCGTCGAGGTGCAGCGCATGGCCAAGAACGGTGTGCGCACCTTCGACGCCCGCCCGGCCGTGGCGAGCCTTCAGGCGTACGGTGCACCGGCTGATGGGCCGACCGACCAGCCCTGTGCGATACTGCGGCTGGTTGTTCGGCACGTGACGCCTGCCGTACGACCCGACGACGTCCTGTCCGGTCTCCGCGCCGTGGCCGACCTGGCGCCGCCGGTCCCCGCTGCGGTGACCAGGCTGGCGCAGGGGCTGCTCGATGAAGAGACCGGCACGGTGACCGACCCGCTCGCGCCCGACCGCGAGGCAGCCACGGCCGAACCGGCCGTACCCGCTGCCGCCGCGACGGTGCCGGCGCCGGAAGGTCCCGCGTAGGACGCACGTCGTAGCGCCGCCCTGGTACTCGGGAGCCACCTGGGTCGGGCAGCGCACCGACCAGAAGACTTTCGCCAGGCCGTACCGACAAGGCGTACGGAACCGGCGAGACAGGACACAGAGTGCTCCCGTGCGGCGCCCGCGCCCCGGACGGCGGCCCTAGCGCATCGCGCGGGCCGCGGCGTCACCGGTGGACGGCCCCTTCGGGCCGGTGCCGGAACCAGGCGCGGCGCCCGGGAGCCTGACGGGAGAAACGCCCGCATGCTCGAGCCGACCGAACCCAATGAGGGTTCCGAACTGAACACCCCGAGCGACACCCTGCCGCCGCGCAGGCGTCGCCGTGCCGCCTCTCGGCCGGCGGGTCCGCCCGCCGCCGGGGAGGCGCCCGCCGAGGTGAGCGCCCCGGCCATACCGGCCGCGGAGGACACCGAGGAGGCGGCCGAGACCGCCGCCGAGGCCCCGGCCCCCCAGGCGGCCGAGGAGGCCGCACCCGCCGCGCGTCCGCGCCGCCGTGCCGCGCGCCGTGCCTCGGCACCCGCCGGCGCGCCCGCCGGTGCCCCCGTCGCCGCCGAGGTCGCCGAGGCCGTGGAGCAGGCGGAGACCGTCGCGCCGCCGGCCGCCGTGGAGGTCACCGAGGGCGGCGAGGTCGTCGTCGGCGAGGAGGCCGCACCGCGGCGCACCCGGCGCCGCGCCACCCGCAGCGTCGCCACGCCGAGCGCGGAGGCGGAGGCCGCCGCCGAGACCGAGACCCCGGCCGAGACCCCGGTCGCAGCAGAGGCCGAGGCACCCGCCGCGCGTCCGCGCCGCCGCACCAGTCGTCGTGCCGCCGCGGAGGCCGCCGAGACCGCCGTACCGGCCGCCGAGGCCGTCGAGACCCCGGCCGCCGAGGCCGAGCCGGTCGAGGAGGCGCCCGCCGCGCGTCCCCGCCGCCGTGCCACGCGCCGTGCCTCGGCGCCCGTCGGCGCGCCCGCCGGTGCCCCCGTCGCCGCCGAGGTCGCCGAGGCCGTGGAGCAGGCGGAGACCGTCGCGCCGCCGGCCGTGACCGAGCCGGTCCGGGAGGAGGCGCCCGCCGCTCCCACCCGCCGCCGGGCCACCCGCCGTGCCTCCGCGCCCGCCGGCTCGCCCGAGTCCGCGTCCGCGCCCGCCGAGGCCGCCGAGACCGTCGTACGGGCCACCGCCGAGGACGCTCCCGAGGCCGCCCCGGCCGCCGAGGAGCCCGCCGCCGAGGCCACCCCCGCCCGTTCCCGCCGTCGCGCCACCCGCCGCGCCTCCGCGCCCACCGGTGCGCCGAAGGCCGCCGAGGAGACCCCGGCCGTGACCGAGCCGGTCGCCGAGCCCGCCGTGGAGGCGCAGGCCCCCGCCGCCGAGGCCGAGAGCGCCGAGAGCGAGGACGCCGCCCCGCGCCGCGCCCGCCGCCGCGCCACCCGCCGGGTCACCGCGCCCGAGAGCGCCCCCGCCGAGACGGCGCACACCCCGGAGGTTCCCGTCACCACGCACACCACCGAGCCCGCGCCGGCCGCGGACGCCGTGCCGGCCGCCGCCGAGGCGTCCGGTGCCGCCGAGACGCCCACCCCGCGCCGGGCCCGGCGCCGGGCCGTGCGTCCCGCGTCCGGGTTCTCCGAGCCCGCGCGCGGCGCCGGGTCCGAGGAGGGCTCGCGCCGTCCCGCCCGTCCCGCCGTCGCCGTCTTCCAGGCGCCGGTGTTCGCCGAGCCGCGCTTCCAGACCCCCGAGCGGGCCGCCGCCGAGGCGGCCGCGGAGGCCGCCGAGCCCGTCGAGGCCGAGCAGCCCGCGCAGCCGCAGCAGCGTGCGGAGCACGCCGAGGAGCGGGCCGAGGCCGGTTCGCGCCGGCGCCGCCGTCGCCGCGCCGAGCGCGTCGAGGAGGCCCCGGTCGAGGCCGTGACCGAGGACGAGGACGAGAACGAGGCCGACGAGCCGGAAGGCGCCGAGGGCGAGGCCGAGGACGCGGAGGGCTACGAGGAGTCCTCCTCGCGCCGCCGTCGCCGCCGGGGCGGCCGTCGCCGCCGTCGCGGGGACGCCGCCGAGGGCGAGGGCGGCGAGGAGTCCGAGGAACTGGCCGCCGAGCAGGCCGCGCAGGACGCCGAGGACACCGCCGAGCAGGAGGAAGAGGACGACGAGGAGGCGCACGGCGAGGAGTCCGGCGGCTCCAGCGCCGGCAGCCGTCGCCGTCGTCGCCGCCGTCGTCGCGCGGGCGAGTCCGCCGCGGACGGCGAGCAGTCCTCCGACGACCCGGAGCGTACGGTCGTCAAGGTCCGCGAGCCGCGCAAGCAGAGCGAGCCGTCCGACGAGGTGCAGTCCATCAAGGGCTCGACCCGGCTGGAGGCGAAGAAGCAGCGCCGCCGCGAGGGCCGTGAGCAGGGCCGCCGCCGAGTCCCGATCATCACCGAGGCCGAGTTCCTGGCCCGCCGTGAGGCCGTCGACCGGGTGATGGTCGTCCGCCAGCACGGCGAGCGCACGCAGATCGGCGTCCTCGAGGACAACGTGCTCGTGGAGCACTACGTCAACAAGGAGCAGTCGACGTCGTACGTCGGCAATGTGTACCTCGGCAAGGTGCAGAACGTGCTGCCGTCGATGGAGGCCGCCTTCATCGACATCGGCAAGGGCCGCAACGCGGTGCTGTACGCCGGTGAGGTCAACTTCGGCGCGCTCGGCATGGGCAACGGCCCGCGGCGCATCGAGTCCGCCCTCAAGTCCGGTCAGTCGGTCCTGGTGCAGGTCACCAAGGACCCGATCGGACACAAGGGCGCGCGTCTGACCAGCCAGGTCTCCCTGCCGGGCCGCTACCTCGTGTACGTCCCCGAGGGCTCCATGACGGGCATCAGCCGCAAGCTGCCCGACACCGAGCGGGCCCGGCTGAAGACGATCCTCAAGAAGATCGTCCCCGAGGACGCGGGCGTCATCGTGCGCACCGCCGCCGAGGGCGCGAGCGAGGACGAGCTGCGCCGCGACGTCGAGCGGCTCCAGGCGCAGTGGGAGGACATCCAGAAGAAGGCCAAGAGCGGCAACGCGCCGACGCTGCTCTACGGCGAGCCGGACATGACCGTCCGGGTCGTGCGCGACATCTTCAACGAGGACTTCTCCAAGGTCATCGTCAGCGGTGACGACGCCTGGCAGACGATCCACGGGTACGTCGCGCACGTCGCCCCGGACCTCGCGGGCCGCCTGTCGAAGTGGACCTCCGAGGTCGACGTCTTCGCCACCTACCGGATCGACGAGCAGCTCGCCAAGGCGCTGGACCGCAAGGTCTGGCTGCCCAGCGGCGGTTCGCTGGTGATCGACCGGACCGAGGCGATGGTCGTCGTCGACGTCAACACCGGCAAGTTCACCGGCCAGGGCGGCAACCTGGAGGAGACGGTCACCAGGAACAACCTGGAGGCGGCCGAGGAGATCGTGCGCCAGCTGCGGCTGCGCGACCTCGGCGGCATCATCGTGATCGACTTCATCGACATGGTCCTGGAGTCCAACCGCGACCTGGTGCTGCGCCGCCTGCTGGAGTGCCTGGGCCGCGACCGTACGAAGCACCAGGTGGCCGAGGTGACCTCGCTCGGCCTGGTGCAGATGACCCGCAAGCGGGTCGGCCAGGGCCTGCTGGAGTCCTTCTCCGAGACCTGTGTGCACTGCAACGGCCGCGGTGTCATCGTGCACATGGAGCAGCCCGGCTCCGCCGGCGCCGGTGGTGGCGGCAAGCGCAAGAAGCGCGGCCGCGGCGGCGACGCGCAGGAGCAGCCGCACGAGCACGAGCACGAGACCGCGGCGGTCGCCGTGGACAGCGGCGAGGCCGCCGAGCCGGAGATCGAGACGGCCGCCGAGGTGGCCGCCGAGATCGCCGAGCCGGTCGCCCTCGTGGCCCCGGAGTTCGCGCCGGACGAGGAGCTGTACAGCAGCGTCGCCGAGGCGGAGGCGGCGGCCGGTCGCGGCCGTACCCGCCGCCGGGCGAGCCGCCGCGCGTCGGCCCCCGCGGGCGCGCCGAAGGCGGAGAAGTCCGCACGGAAGTCCGCCCGGGTGAAGGACGCCGAGGAGGACGCCGTCGCCGAGGCCGCCGTGCCGACCGCGCAGGACGTCACCGCCGAGGAGGCCGCGGCCCGTCCGGTGCGGCCCGAGTCGGCCGCCGAGGCGCTGGCCGAGCCCGCCGCCGCCGAGGACCAGGTGGTGCCGGCTCCCGAGGCCGCCGAGGAGGCGCCCAAGGGCCGTACCCGCCGCCGGGCGACCCGGAAGGTGTCCGCACCGGCCGGTTCCCCCGAGGGTGCCGAGGCCACCGTGGTGACCGTCGCCGAGACCGCGCCCGCGGCCCCGGTCGCGGAGCCCGCCGCCGAGGAGGCTCCGGCGCCCGCCGAGAGCGCCGCGCCGGCCCGTCCGCGCCGCCGCGCGGTGCGGCAGGCCGCCGCGCCGACCGCGTCCGAGGAGACGGCCGTCGTGGTCGTCCCGGCGGCCGCGGAAGAGGCGCCCGCGACCGAGGCCCCCGCCGAGGAGGCGCCGGCCGAGGAGGGCGAGGCGCCGGCCAAGAAGACCGCCCGCAAGGCGGCCAAGAAGGCCACGGCCAAGAAGGCGGCCACCAAGAAGACGGCGGCGAAGAAGACCGTCGCCAAGAAGACCGCCGCGAAGAAGACGACGGCCAAGAAGGCGGCCGCCACGAAGAAGACGACGGCCAAGAAGACCGCGGCGACCCCGCAGTCGACCTCCGTCGACTGACCCGTCACCGGCACGTCTGGGTGCGGTCCTGTCCGCGAGGAGAGGGCCGCACCCGCTTTTTTCGGCGGGCCGGGGCACCGCGCCCCCGCCCGCGCCCCTGAACCGAAGGAGAGAACCGCGATGATAGGTCTCGTGCTGGCGGCCGGCGCCGGACGGCGTCTGCGCCCCTACACGGACACCCTGCCCAAGGCCCTGGTGCCGGTGAGCGCGGAGGACGCGCCCGAGCCCGTCTCCGTCCTGGACCTGACCCTGGGCAACTTCGCGGAGATCGGGCTGACCGAGGTCGCGGTCATCGTCGGTTACCGCAAGGAGGCCGTCTACGCCCGTAAGGCCGAGTTCGAGGAGAAGTACGGCCTGAAGCTGACGCTCATCGACAACGACAAGGCCGAGGAGTGGAACAACGCCTACTCCCTGTGGTGCGGGCGCGACGCGCTCAAGGACGGTGTGATCCTCGCCAACGGCGACACCGTGCACCCGGTCTCCGTCGAGAAGACGCTGCTCGCCGCCCGCGGTGACGGCAAGAAGATCATCCTTGCGCTGGACACCGTGAAGTCTCTGGCGGACGAGGAGATGAAGGTCGTCGTCGACCCCGCCAAGGGCATGACGAAGATCACCAAGCTGATGGACCCGGCCGAGGCCACCGGCGAGTACATCGGCGTGACCCTGATCGAGGGCGACGCCGCCGAGGAGCTGGCCGACGCCCTGCGCACGACCTTCGAGCGCGACCCCCAGCTGTACTACGAGGACGGCTACCAGGAGCTGGTCGACCGCGGCTTCCGGATCGACGTGGCGCCCATCGGCGACGTCTCCTGGGTCGAGATCGACAACCACGAGGACCTCGCCCGCGGGCGGGAGATCGCATGCCGGTACTGACCCGGCTGTTCCCCTCGCCGATCGTCATGGACATCCGCGCGGGTGCCCTGGACGATCTGGCGGGCGTGCTCGCCGACCAGCGCATCTCGGACTCCGGGCGGCTCGCCGTCGCCGTCAGCCGCGGCTACGGCGCCCAGCTGCGCGAGCGCCTCGCCCCGGCGCTGCCCGCCGCCACCTGGTTCGAGGTGGGCGGCGGCACCCTGGACGAGGCGGTCGACCTGGCCGACCGGATGAAGTCCGGCGACTTCGACGCGGTCGTGGGCATCGGCGGCGGCAAGATCATCGACTGTGCGAAGTACTCCGCGGCGCGGATCGGCCTGCCCCTGGTCGTGGTGCCGACGAACCTCTCGCACGACGGCATCTGCTCGCCCGTGTCCAACCTGGACAACGACGCGGGACGCGGCTCCTACGGAGTGCCCGCGCCCGTCGCCCTGTTCATCGACCTCGACGTGATCCGCGAGGCCCCGCTGCGCTTCGTGCGCTCCGGGATCGGCGACGCCCTGTCCAACATCTCCGCGGTCGCGGACTGGGAGCTGGACCACCGGGTCAACGGCGAGAAGATCGACGGTCTCGCCGCGGCCATGGCCCGCCAGGCCGGCGAGGCGGTCCTGCGGCACCCCGGCGGCTGCGGCGACGACGGGTTCCTCACCGTGCTGTCCGAGGGGCTGGTGCTGACCGGCATCGCCATGTCGATAGCGGGGCACACCCGGCCGTCCTCGGGCGCCTGCCACGAGATCAGCCACGCGCTGGACCTGCTCTACCCCCGCCGGGCCGCCGCGCACGGCGAACAGGTGGGCCTGGGCGCCGCGTTCGCCACGTATCTGCGCGGCGACCACGACGGCTCCGGGCTGCTCGTGGAGGGTCTGCGCCGGCACGGGCTGCCCGTGGTGGCCGAGGAGATCGGCTTCAGCGACGAGGAGTTCGTCCGGGCCGTGGCGTTCGCGCCGGAGACCCGGCCGGGCCGCTACACGATCCTGGAGCACCTCGGGCTGTCCGCCGAGGGGATCGCGGAGGCGTACGCCGGGTACGTCGCCGCGGCCGGCTGAGCGGCGGGACGTTTCTCCGGACGCCGGGGCCGGTCGCGGAGGTCGGACGCCGGGGCCGGTCGCGGGGGTCGGACGCCCAGTTTGACCCCTACGGCTCCGGCCCGTAATCTTGACCGTCGGCGTGTCATCGAGCCCGCCACATCCCCGTAAACCTGTTCCTCCCGGACGCTAGGCCGGCCGGGAGAGGTCGCCCATGCGTATGCCGGGTGGCTGGCCTGCGGGGGTGCCGGTTCTGAACGAGCGAAAGAGAGATCCGCGTGTACGCCATCGTGCGCAGCGGTGGTCGCCAGCACAAGGTTGCTGTCGGCGACATCGTTGAGGTTGACAAGATTTCCACTGCCAAGGTTGGCGACACGGTCGAGCTCTCGACCCTGCTCGTTGTCGACGGCGACGCTGTGACCAGCGACCCGTGGGTGCTGGCCGGCATCAAGGTCGAGGCCGAGGTCGTGGACCACCACAAGGGCCAGAAGATCGACATTCTGCGCTACAAGAACAAGACCGGCTACCGCCGTCGGCAGGGCCACCGCCAGCAGTACACGGCGATCAAGGTCACGTCGATCCCCACGGCTGCGAAGTAAGGGACTGAGGAGACATGGCACACAAGAAGGGCGCATCGTCCACCCGGAACGGTCGCGACTCCAATGCCCAGCGGCTCGGCGTGAAGCGCTTCGGCGGTCAGGTCGTCAACGCTGGTGAGATCCTGGTCCGCCAGCGCGGCACCCACTTCCACCCCGGCGCCGGCGTCGGCCGTGGCGGCGACGACACCCTCTTCGCCCTGCTGCCGGGTGCGGTGGAGTTCGGTACCCACCGTGGCCGCAAGGTCGTGAACATCGTCCCGGTCGCCTGAATCAGCTGATTCGGCACCGAACGTTTCGCGAGGCGGACCTCACTTCCCGGACGGGAAGGCGGGTCCGCCTTTCGCGTGTTAGTACCTAGACATACCCGTAATTTCTGGAGGCACTGAACATGACCACCTTCGTGGACCGCGTCGAACTGCATGTCGCCGCGGGTAACGGAGGCCACGGCTGTGCCTCCGTCCACCGCGAGAAGTTCAAGCCGCTCGGCGGCCCGGACGGCGGTAACGGCGGGCGTGGCGGTGACGTCATCCTGACCGTGGAGCAGTCGGTCACCACGCTGCTCGACTACCACCACTCCCCGCACCGCAAGGCCACCAACGGCAAGCCCGGCGAGGGTGGCAACCGGGCCGGCAAGGACGGCCAGGACCTGGTCCTGCCGGTCCCGGACGGCACCGTCGTGCTCGACACGGCGGGCAATGTCCTCGCCGACCTGGTCGGGCAGGGCACGTCGTACGTCGCCGCACAGGGCGGCCGCGGCGGCCTCGGCAACGCGGCGCTGGCCTCGGCCCGCCGCAAGGCGCCCGGCTTCGCGCTGCTCGGTGTGCCGGGGGACCTCCAGGACATCGTCCTGGAGCTGAAGACCGTCGCCGATGTGGCGCTGGTCGGCTACCCGAGCGCCGGCAAGTCCTCGCTGATCTCGGTGCTCAGCGCCGCCAAGCCGAAGATCGCGGACTACCCCTTCACCACCCTGGTGCCCAACCTCGGTGTGGTGACCGCGGGCTCCACCGTCTACACCATCGCCGACGTGCCGGGACTGATCCCGGGCGCCAGCCAGGGCAAGGGCCTCGGCCTGGAGTTCCTGCGGCACGTGGAGCGGTGCAGTGTGCTGGTGCACGTCCTGGACACCGCGACCCTGGAGTCCGACCGCGACCCGCTCTCCGACCTCGACATCATCGAGGAGGAGCTGCGGCAGTACGGCGGTCTCGACAACCGGCCCCGCATCGTCGTCCTGAACAAGGTCGACGTGCCGGACGGCAAGGACCTCGCCGAGATGGTCCGCCCCGACCTGGAGGCTCGCGGCTACCGCGTCTTCGAGGTGTCGGCGGTCGCCCACATCGGTCTGCGCGAGCTGTCCTTCGCCCTCGGCGACCTGGTCGGCACGGCGCGTGCGGCCAAGCCCAAGGAAGAGGCCACGCGGATCGTCATCCGGCCCAAGGCCGTGGACGACGCCGGCTTCACCGTCACCCGTGAGGAGGCCGGCGGCGAGCCGCTGTTCCGGGTGCGCGGCGAGAAGCCCGAGCGCTGGGTGCGCCAGACCGACTTCAACAACGACGAGGCCGTCGGCTACCTCGCCGACCGGCTCAACCGCCTCGGTGTGGAAGAGCAGTTGATGAAGGCCGGCGCCCGGGGCGGCGACGGCGTCGCCATCGGTCCCGAGGAGAACGCGGTCGTCTTCGACTGGGAGCCGTCGGTCACGGCGGGCGCCGAGATGCTCGGCCGCCGCGGCGAGGACCACCGCTTCGAGGCACCCCGCCCCGCGGCCCAGCGCCGCCGGGACCGGGACGCCGAACGGGACGAGGCCGGCCGGGAGTTCGACGACTTCGAGCCGTTCTAGGACGGCCTCGCCCCGTTTTGACCGGGGCCGATGACGAAGGGCGGGCCCGGAGGAGAGATCCTCCGGGCCCGCCCTTCGTCGTGTCCGGTGTGCGACCGGACACGGATCAGTCCTCGGTCAGCTCCTGGCCGACGTAACCGCGCAGCCAGGTCCGGAACTCCGGGCCCAGGTCCTCGCGCTCGCAGGCGAGCCGGACGATGGCGCGCAGGTAGTCGCCGCGGTCGCCGGTGTCGTAGCGGCGGCCGCGGAAGACGACGCCGTGCACCGGGCCGCCCAGCTTCTCGTCCGTGGCGAGCTGCTGGAGGGCGTCGGTCAGCTGGATCTCGCCGCCGCGGCCCGGTTCCGTCGTGCGCAGTATGTCGAAGACGTGCGGGTCGAGGACATAGCGGCCGATGATCGCGTAGTTCGAGGGGGCGTCGGCGGGGTCGGGCTTCTCGACCAGGCCGGTGATCTTGACGACGTCGCCCTCGGCGGTGGCCTCGACGGCGGCGCAGCCGTAGAGGTGGATCTGCTCGGGTGCGACCTCCATGAGGGCGATCACGCTGCCGCCGTGCCGCTCCTGGACCTCGATCATGCGCTGGAGCAGGGGGTCGCGGGGGTCGATCAGGTCGTCGCCGAGGAGGACCGCGAAGGGCTCGTGGCCGACGTGCGGGGCGGCGCACAGCACGGCGTGGCCGAGGCCCCTGGGGTCGCCCTGGCGGACGTAGTGCATGGTCGCCAGGTCGCTGGACTCCTGCACCTTCGCGAGCCGGCTCGCGTCGCCCTTCTTCTGGAGGGCGGATTCCAGCTCGTAGTTGCGGTCGAAGTGGTCCTCCAGGGGACGCTTGTTGCGACCGGTGATCATGAGAACGTCGTCGAGCCCCGCGGTCACGGCCTCCTCGACCACGTACTGGATCGCGGGCTTGTCGACGACCGGCAGCATCTCCTTGGGAGTGGCCTTGGTCGCCGGCAGGAAGCGGGTGCCGAGACCCGCCGCCGGTATGACCGCCTTGGAAATGGTGGGGCGGGAAGCCATCAGGTGTTCGTCTCTCTCGTTTCGCACGTCACGCGCCGATGCGGCCGGGGTCGTCCCCGGCCGCGTTCGGGCGTCGATGAGCCCTGCTCAGGCGTCGATGAGGCCGTGCTCACCGGTGGGCTGCCGCGGGATGCGGGCCCCGGTGAGCGCCTCCGGCGCGGGCGCGGGCGTCCGGTCGTCCAGCGGGAGCACCGCGGGGGTGGTCTCCTGCCGGCCGAGGAACAGCCGGCGCACCACACGCTCGGCCGCGTTTCCGTCGTCGAACTGCACGAAGCGCTCACGGAACGCGGCGCGCAGCTCGGCGGCCTTGGAGTCGTTCCAGGCACCGGAACGGAAGACCTCGATCAGCTGGTCCTCGTCGGTCGCGGTCGCACCCGGCGTCTCGCCCGGCTGGCCGGAGAGGATGTCGAAGTAGACACCGCGGGCCTTGCGGTAGACCTCCCAGTCGTCCGCGTAGGTGACGATCGGGCGGTCCAGGCACGCGTAGTCGAACATGATGGACGAGTAGTCCGTGATCAGCGCGTCGGCGGCCAGGCAGAGGTCCTCCACCACCGGGTACGTCGACACGTCCTTGATCAGACCGCGCTCCTGGAGGGCCTCCAGGCGGGGGTCGGCACCGTAGAAGTAGTGCGTGCGCACCAGGACGACGAAGTCCGGGCCGAGCTCGGAGCAGAAGCGCTCCAGGTCGATCCGGGGGACGTAGCCCTTCTGGTAGTCGCGCACGGTCGGGCAGTACAGGATGGCCTTCTTGCCGTCCTCGATGCCCAGCTCGCGGCGGATGCGCAGGACGTCGTCACCGTCGGTGCGGAAGTAGACGTCGTTGCGGGGGTAGCCGAACTCGATCGCCTCGAACGCGCAGGGGTAGACCCGCTCCCAGTTCTCCGTGGAGTGCTGGTTGGAGGTGAGGCTGAGGTCCCACTTGTCGGCCCGCTCCAGCATCTTGGCGAAGCTCATGTTCTTCGCCGCGGCCGGGTACTTCTGCTGGTCGATGCCCATCTGCTTCAGCGGGGTGCCGTGATGGGTCTGGAGGAAGACCTGCTCGGGGCGCTTGATGATGTTGTTCGGGAAGTTGACGTTGTTGACGAGGTACTTGGCGCGGGCCATGACCTCCCAGTAACGCGGCGAGTTGGCCACCACGTAGTCGACGCCCGCGGGGACGTTGTCCACCATGTCGCGGCGCACGATCCACACCCCGTGCACGTCCGGGGCGAGTTCCTTGGCCTTGTGGTAGATGGCCGCGGGGTTGCAGGCGACACCGCGGTTCCAGTAGGCCGCGTAGACCGCGAGCTTGTCGTCCACCGGGCGGCGCAGGTGCAGCCGGTACAGCCGGTTGTAGGCGGTCTTGCCGAGCTTGGTCTTGACCTTGGTGGCGCGCTGGACGACCTGGCGGCGGGTGTTGCCGGCGGCGGTCACCGCGGCGTACGCCGTGTAGGAGCCGCGCTCCAGCAACTGGAACCGGACGCCCTGGGAGCCCTCGGGCAGCACGAAGCCCTTCGGCTTGTAGCGCTTGTACGAGGCGGCCGCGAGCTTGAAGAACTCCGCGCGGTCCTTGGGGACGATGCGGTCCTCGCGGGCCAGCGTGAACAGGTAGTGGCTCGCCGCGCGCTCGAACAGCAGGGCGCGCACGGGCTCGGTCTCGGGGTGCTGGTCGAGGAACTCGAACAGGCGCGCGTACTGCTGGAAGATGCCGAAGTGCTTGCGGCCGGGCGTCCGCATGGAGTTGCCCTGGCGGCGCTGGCGGTACTCGACGCAGACGTGGTCGGTGGCGGCGATGGTGTCCGCGGTCAGCATGGTCTTGTAGACCATGAGCGCGTCCTCGTAAATGCCGTCCGTGAAGATGAAGTTGTTGCCGACGTAGAACTCGCGGCGGTAGGCGCGGTTCCAGACGACGGCGAACATCGTGAGGAAGTCGGGCCGTTCGAGGGCCGTGAAGACGTCCGTGCCCGCGCTCGCGAGGAGTTCACCGGCCGCGCTCGCCTGGACCCGGTTGTTCCAGTACGTGCGGACGTGGTTGAGCAGCAGGATGTCGGGGTCGCCCGTGACCTCCAGCCGGTCGGCGATCGCCTGGAGCGCGCCGTCGGCCAGGGTGTCGTCGCTGTCCAGGAAGAGGATGTACTCGCCCCGGGACTTCAGCGCACCGGCGTCGCGCGCCTTTCCGATGCCCTGGTTCTGCTCCAGGTGCACGGGTATGACGCGGCTGTCGAGCGCGGCGTATTCATCGAGTATCCGACCGCAGGCGTCGGGCGAGTGGTCGTCGATCGCGACGATCTCGAAGTTCTCGAAGGACTGGGACAGAATGGAGTCCAAGCACGCACGCAGATATCCCTGGACTTTGTAGACAGGGACGACAACGCTTATTTTCGGCGAAGCGTTTCCATTCGCTACGGGCATGCTTGGGGCTCCTGGACTGTCGGTCAGACTCTCAACCGCCTCCCGCTGCCGGTGCGGCGAGGGAGGCGAGAGGCACAAGGAGTGCGAGGTTAAGGGGCGTTTAACCCTACCCTAACGTGCCCTACCGGATGGTCTCACCGTACGACCGGACGGGACCCCGCGACCCGGGTGTGGCGTGACTCACGGGCGCGCGTGCAGGGCCTCCTGGAAGGCCGGTTCCGGCATCGCGGGCCGGACGGCGGCGACACCGGAACACGGCCGTCCGCCCGGGTAAGAGAAGGTGAGCCGACGGTGAGAACGGCACCGCTGGCGGCGCGAATCGGGCGATCCGGTCAACGTGCCCCGCGTGCCCGCCGCGGAGGCTCGCGGTGCGGATGTTGTGTGCCCCGGTCCACGGATTCGGGCCGGATGTGGTGGATTCGACACCGATCCGCACAGCACGGTCGCACGGCGGACGCCCGGCGGGTTCCGGCCGGGTTCCGGCCGGAGGCGACGGATGCGACGACGGGGGCCGTGATGACGGCGGTGGCGGGAGGGGCTCGGCGCTCGGCGGGAAATCCCCGAGGCCCGGAGAAGAAATAGGCGCAGAAATAGGCGCAGCCCTTTTTGAAATAACGGAACCCTGCGCATGGCCGCGCGATCCCCCTTTCCGTTGTTCCCTCCCGTCGCTTCCCCGTCGCCGTGCGGTGACCGCCGGTGTCCGGCCGGCGAAACCGGAGCGCGTCGAAGGGCCCGGGTCGCGTACATTGCGCAGCACGAGGCCGGTACACGGGCGAAAGGGACGGCGGGCAAGGTGGCAAGCGCGAGGCAGGCCGTGGGCACGGCCCGCAGGATCGTCGTCAAGGTGGGGTCCTCCTCCCTGACCAGCGCCGCGGGCGGGCTGGACGCCGACCGGGTGGACGCCCTGGTGGACGTCCTGGCCAAGAGCCGGAGCGGGGGAGACCGGGAGGTCGTCCTCGTCTCCTCCGGAGCCATCGCCGCCGGACTCGCGCCGCTCGGGCTGCGCCGCCGCCCTCGGGACCTGGCCCGGCAGCAGGCCGCCGCCAGCGTCGGACAGGGGCTGCTGGTCGCCCGGTACACCGCCTCCTTCGCCCGGTACGGCGTCCGCGTCGGCCAAGTCCTGCTCACCAGCGACGACATGAGCCGCCGCGCCCACCACCGCAACGCCTCGCGCACCCTCGACAAGCTCCTCGCGATGGGCGCCCTGCCGATCGTCAACGAGAACGACACCGTCGCCACCGACGAGATCCGCTTCGGCGACAACGACCGGCTCGCCGCCCTCGTCGCCCACCTCGTCCACGCCGACCTGCTGGTCCTCCTCTCCG
Organism: Streptomyces sp. SUK 48; assembly: GCF_009650765.1. NCBI lineage: Bacteria > Bacillati > Actinomycetota > Actinomycetes > Kitasatosporales > Streptomycetaceae > Streptomyces > Streptomyces sp. SUK 48. The sequence goes on from NZ_CP045740.1 coordinate 5,485,361, forward strand.
ACGTCGACGGCGTCTACGACGGCGACCCCAGCAGGCCCGGCACCTCCCGGATAGCGGAGATCCACGGCCCCGGGGACCTCGCGGACGTCGAGATCGGCAGCGCGGGCAAGGCGGGCGTCGGCACCGGCGGCATGGTGACCAAGGTGGAGGCCGCCCGGATCGCGGCCGCCGCCGGCATCCCGGTGGTGCTGACCTCCGCCGTGCACGCGGCGGACGCCCTCGGCGGCGGCGACACCGGCACGTACTTCCACCCCACCGGCAAGCGCTCCGCCGACCGGCTGCTCTGGCTCCAGCACGCCTCCACCCCGCGGGGCGCGCTCACCCTGGACGACGGCGCCGTGGCGGCGGTCGTCCAGGGCCGCAAGTCGCTGCTGCCCGCCGGGATCGCCGCCGTCGAGGGCGAGTTCAGCGCGGGTGACCCGGTGGAACTGCGGGACGCCGGCGGCCGCGCGGTGGCGCGGGGGCTGGTCAGCTTCGACGCCAAGGAGATCCCCCGGCTGATCGGGCGTTCGACCCACGAGCTGGCACGCGAGCTGGGCCCGGCGTACGAACGCGAGGTCGTACACAGGGACGACCTGGTGCTCCTGCACGGGTGACACTCGTACACCGGGGCGCCCCTCGGGGCCTCCGGTGGGGGACGTTCCGTAAAACCGCCCCGCGAAGCCTTACGGCCTGCTCAACTTTGTGTGCGAGACATGTTTCCGAGCACTTGGGTGAAGGAGGCCGTCGTGAGACGAGTGCGCCCTGGGGGTACCACCCGAGGTGCCCTGACGAGCGTCGCGGCCGGGGACACCTACGAGGAGCCCAGGGACCTGCCCCGGCTGTGGCACGTCACCCTCAGCGTGGCCGGCAAGAGCGTCCCCCTCACGGACCTGCGCCGGGCCCTGGAACAGCTGGCTCACGACCATTCCTTCCTGCTGACCAGCAGATACGCGGGCGATCACGCCGAGATCCGGTACTGGGAAGAGGCCCGCGACCTGCATGACGCGGCCGCGGTCGCACTGCGCCTGTGGGGCGAGCACCGGCTCAGCGCCGGACTGCCCCCGTGGGAGATCGTCGGCCTGGAGGTCATCGACCGGGAGACGTACCACCAGCGCGTCGCGGAGGGGTACGGGCCGCCGCCCGCGACCCCCGTAGGGGTCCACCCCTTCTGAGCCCTTACCGGGCTTTTCGTCTCGGGGGCTGGGACGTGCGCGGAAGGGCTCCGCACCGCGCACTACCCTTCCCCCATGACCACGCTCTCGCCGTACGACTCGATGTCCCCGGTCACCCAGGCCGCCTACCGGGCCAGGGCCGCCGCCGCCGACCTCGCGCCGCTGCCGCGCGCCGTGAAGGACGACGCGCTGCTGGCGATCGCGGACGCCCTGGAGGTACGGACCGGGGAGATCATCGAGGCCAACGGCAAGGACGTGGCCAAGGCCCGCGAGAACGGCACCAGCGAGGCCGTCGTGGACCGGCTCACCCTCACCCCCGAGCGGGTCCGGGCCATCGCCGCCGACGTCCGCGACGTGGCGAAGCTGCCCGACCCGGTCGGCGAGGTGGTGCGCGGCTCCACCCTGCCCAACGGCATCGACCTGCGCCAGGTCCGCGTCCCGCTCGGCGTCGTCGGCATCGTCTACGAGGCCCGCCCCAATGTCACCGTGGACGCCGCCGCGCTCTGCCTGAAGTCCGGCAACGCCGTCCTGCTGCGCGGCTCGGCCTCCGCCTACGAGTCCAACACCGCCCTCGTCCGGGTCGTCCGGGACGCGGTCGGCGGCGCCGGGCTGCCCGCCGACGCCGTACAGCTGGTGCCGGGGGAGAGCCGCGAGTCCGTGCGCGAGCTGATGCGCGCCCGGGGCCTGGTCGACGTCCTCATCCCGCGCGGCGGCGCCTCCCTGATCAGGACCGTGGTCAGCGAGTCCACCGTGCCCGTCATCGAGACCGGCACCGGCAACTGCCACGTCTACGTCGACGCGCAGGCCGACATCGACATGGCGATCGACATCCTCGTCAACTCCAAGGCCCAGCGGGTCAGCGTGTGCAACGCGGCCGAGACCCTGCTGGTCCACCGGGACATCGCCGCCGAGTTCCTGCCGCGCGCCCTGGACGCGCTGGCCGAGGCCGGCGTCACCGTGCACGCCGACGAGCGGGTCATGGCCCATGCCGAGGGCTCGAAGGCCACCGTGGTCGAGGCGACCCCGGAGGACTGGGAGACCGAGTACCTGTCGTACGACATCGCCGCAGCCGTCGTGGACTCCCTCGACAAGGCCGTCGAGCACATCCGGCTGTGGACCTCCGGGCACACCGAGGCGATCGTCACCACCTCGCAGCAGGCCGCCCGCCGGTTCACCCAGTTGGTCGACTCGACCACGGTCGCCGTGAACGCCTCCACCCGGTTCACCGACGGCGGCCAGTTCGGCTTCGGCGCGGAGATCGGCATCTCCACCCAGAAGCTGCACGCCCGGGGCCCGATGGGCCTGCCGGAGCTGACCAGCACCAAGTACATCGTCACCGGCGACGGGCACGTCCGCCGCTGACACCCGCCCCGGCGGGGCGTCTCGACGGGCGGACGAATATCCGTACCGTCTGCCCAAATTGACCCCCCAGGTCTACTCTGGATACGTGCCGGAGGACGTGGGGGGCACGCCGTTCCCGGACGGCTGGGAGCCCGACGACGACCACGACCGCGGAGTGTCGGACGAAGAGTTCGCCTCCGTGGTCTTCGACGAGGACTTCGTACGCGCGGCCACGGTCCATGAGCCGACCGCCGTCGAACGCCTCCTTGCCGCCGCGAAGGCCAGAGCCGAGGCGTCCGAGGCCGCCCGCCGCGCCCGCGCCCGCAGCGAGCGCTACGACGACGTCTACGGGGGCGCCGATCCCGGCGACGAGCCGGACGACGACCTCGACGAACCGGACGACCTCCACGCCCTCGACCGGGGCCCCTTCGACGGGCACGGCAAGCAGGCCCGCTGGCACCGTCCGGTGGCCTGGGTGCTCGCCGTGGTGATGGGCGTCGGCATGGTCGCCCTCGCCTTCGCCGCGGTCTACCGGGGCGCCTCCTCGGGCACCCGGGACCAGCTGCCCGCGTCCACCACGACCGGCCAGAACCAGATCCCCACGGCGGCTCCGGCGCGCCCCACGGTGTCGGCGGTGCCCCACCTGCCCTGATCGGCTCCGGGTGAGGAGTTGTCAGAAGTTGTGGCGGAGCGGGGCGTTTACCCCGGGCCCCCGGAACCCACTCTGAAAGTATGGGCGGGCCTGGAGACCCACCGGAGGGGACACCCGAGGGCGGCCCCGGCGGTGCGGAGGACGAATACCGATCCGTCGTCTTCGACGAGTCGTTCGTCCGCGCTGCCCGCCTCCAGGAGTACTCGGCCGAGGAGCGGATGGCCGACCACGCGCTCGCCGTGCGCCGCCGGCCGCTGCACCGGGGCCTCGTCCGCCAGGCGATGATCCTGGTCCTGCTGATCGCCGTGGCCTTCGGCACCGCCGTCTACATGGGGGTGCGCCATCCGTACGACTCCGCCGAGGCCCCGCGGCCCGTGGAGCCCCTGCGGATGACGGTCATACCGCTCGCCCCGCAGGGCCGGGTGCCCGGCGGGGCGGACGCGGAGACGCTGTACGCGCACAGCCCCGCCGCACAGTTCGACATCGGCGCCGAGGGGGTCCCGCTGCCGGCCGCGCGGGGCACCGCGCACTTCTCCGACAGCCAGGTCATGACGGCGCTGACCACGGCCAAGGACTACATCGTCCGCTCCTCGCTCTACCCGGAGGTGCTCACCGGGCACGGGACGGCCCCCGCGCGGGCGCTGGTGGACTCCGACCAGCTCGCCCAGTTCGACCAGAGCTTCGGCCGCCCGGCGGCGGACGGACGGCACGCCCCGACCGGCTGGCTGGTACGCCTGGACCCGGCCCGCGACCGGCTGGCCGACGACCGGATCCGGGTCCGGGGCGTGCTGCGCCTCACGGAGGCGGACCCGGCGACCCTGGAGGTCAGCGCCGACCACACCTTCGTCTACGCCCTGCGCCCCACCGGCACCGCGAGCGCCCCCGTCTCCCTCTTCACCGTCCGCCGCGCGCTGACCTTCCGCTTCACCCGCGACGACCTGCGCACCCGCCAGGTCCAGCTGACCACGGCCTATGTGGAGGCCGGCCCGCTGTCCTGCGCCGCGGACTCCACGTCGTACCTCCACCCCCTGCTGGCGGGCCAGGCCCCCCACCCGGGCGCCCCCGCGGGCACCGATCCGTACCGGACGGACAGCCCCGCCTCCCTGTGCGGCACGCTGGCCACGGGGGCGCAGCCCAGGGCGTGAGGCGGAAGGCCCTACTCGGCCGCCGGCGCCGGGCCGCCCTTGGCCGGCGGGGGGCTCTTGAAGCCGTCGAAGCCGCGCTTGACCCGGCCGCCCAGGTCGCCCGCGCCGCCCGCCAGGTCGCTGACCAGCTTCATCAGCGGGTCCTTGGAGTCCTTGACATCGCTCGCGTAGCTCGCCGCGGACTCCCGGAAGGAGTCGCTGACCTTGGTGTCCTTGTCGTCGTCGCGGCGCGGGTAGTGGCCGTCGACGATCCGCTGGTAGTCCCGCGACTCGGCCCACTTCTTCAGCTCGGCGGCGCGCACGGTGGTGAACGGGTGCGAGCGCGGCAGCACGTTCAGGATCTTCAGCACGGAGTCGCGCAGGTCGCCGCCGGCGTCGTACTCCTCGGCCTGCTCCAGGAACGCGTCCACGTTCATCTCGTGCAGGTGGTTGCCGCCCGCGATCTTCATCAGGCCGCGCATCGAGGCCCGTACGTCCTGGCCCACCAGCAGTCCGGCCCGGTCCGCGGAGAGTTCGGACTTGCGGAACCACTCCCGCAGCGCCGCGATGATCGCCATCATCGCGAGATTGCCCAGCGGGATCCACGCGACCTTGACCGCCAGGTTCGTCAGGAACAGCAGGACGGTGCGGTACACGGAGTGCCCGGACAGCGCGTGTCCGACCTCGTGGCCGACGACCGCCCGCATCTCCTCCTCGTCCAGCAGCTCCACCAGACCCGTGGAGACCACGATGATCGGCTCGTCCAGGCCGATGCACATCGCGTTCGGCTGCGGGTCCTGGGTGACGTACATCGGCGGAACCTTCGGCAGGTCCAGGATGTAGCAGGCGTCCAGCAGCATGTCGTGCAGATGGCCGAACTGCCGTTCGGAGACGCGCACCGAGTCGGACAGGAACAGCAGCCGCAGGCTCCGCTCCGGCAGCAGCCCGCTCAGGGCCTTGAACACCTGGTCGAACCCGCTGAGCTTGCGCAGCGCCACCAGGGCGGACCGGTCCGCCGGGTGCTCGTACGCCCGCGAGGAGATCCCCGGGAAGCGCGCCCGCTGCCTGCCGGGCACCCGCTCGTGCCCGCTCTGCCGATCGCCGTCGTGCATGTCTTCCCCCAAGTGCGTGTGAGTGCGGTGAGCCCCCGAGGCGGGGTTCAGCCTAGGCGGAGATACCGTGGACGGGCAGACAGCCGAAGGAGTCCACGCCATGGAGCACCACCCCGCAGCCGCCCGGCTGACCGAGGCCGCAGCGAGCGCCGCCCAGCAGCAGGGGGGCGGAGGCGACATGCTCCGCATCGTGCTGCTCGTGATGATCGTGGGCTGCGCGCTGACCGCCTGGTTCCTGCTGCGCGGCTACAAGCAGAAGGACGACTGACGGGCGGCCGGAGTTCCCCGCCCCGGCCCCCTCGCTTCCCAACGGCGGAGTCGGCGTGATCGCCGCAGGACCGCCCGCATACGATGAGCCGACGTCTTTATCCCGCCCACACGCGATAGGTCCTGTCGAAGATGATGCTCACCAGCGCCGCAGCCCCGCTGCTCTCCCTCGCCGCCGAAGAGGGCGGCCACCACGACAGCCTGAACCCCGCCATCACCGGCGGCGCCGCCTTCATCGTCCTGCTTCTGCTGCTGTGGATCACCACCCGCTTCAACCGCGACCGCTGAGCCGGGGGACCGGCCCCGGCCGGACGCCGAGGACCGGGCCGGTAGGGTCTGCACGCATGGGAGAGCAGGACATGCCTACCGGTCCGGCACACGATGACGCCGCCGACGCCGACGCCGCCGCCGACATGACCGACCAGCCGCAGTACCGCCGGCACCGGCCGGGCCACGGCCCCGCCCGCTCCGGCAAGCGGCGCCTGGGCGTCATGGGCGGCACCTTCGACCCGATCCACCACGGGCACCTCGTGGCGGCCAGCGAGGTCGCCGCGCAGTTCGAGCTGGACGAGGTGGTGTTCGTGCCCACCGGCCAGCCGTGGCAGAAGTCCTACCGCCAGGTCTCCCCGGCCGAGGACCGCTATCTGATGACGGTCATCGCCACCGCCGAGAACCCGCAGTTCTCCGTCAGCCGCATCGACATCGACCGCGGCGGCCCCACCTACACCGTGGACACCCTGCGCGACCTGCGCGCCCTCAACCCGGACACCGACCTGTTCTTCATCACCGGTGCCGACGCCCTCGCCCAGCTGCTGACCTGGCGCGACAGCGAGGAGCTGTTCTCCCTCGCGCACTTCATCGGCGTCACCCGGCCCGGCCACCACCTCAGCAACCCCGGACTGCCCGAGGGCGGCGTCTCGTTGGTCGAGGTCCCGGCGCTCGCCATCTCCTCCACGGACTGCCGTGCGAGAGTCGCCAAGGGCGACCCCATCTGGTACATGGTGCCGGACGGAGTAGTGCGCTACATCGACAAGCGCGAGCTGTACCGCGGCGAGTGAGCCGAGAGGGGCACCGGTGAACGACCGATACGACGCGGGGCAGTACGAGATCGTCGGCTACGACGAGTACGGACAGCCCGTCTACCGCCAGGTTCCGGCACAGCAGGCTCCGGGCGGGTCCTACGACCCCTACGCCCAGCAGCAGGGATACGGCTACGACCCCTACGGCACCGGCGCCTCCCAGCCGAACCAGCCGAACCAGCCGAACCAGCCGTACGGGTCGTACGGCACCGGGCAGCAGCCGCAGGTGCCGTCGCACCCCTCGGACGACGGCGGTTACCCCGGCGGCGACGGCTATTCCGGCGGCGACGGCTACGGCGGGTACGACCCGGGGTACGACCCCTACGGAACCCAGAGCCCGCAGAGCCAGGGGCACGGGGGGAATTCCGGGTACGACCCCTACGGGCAGGCCGCGAGCAGCGGACAGCAGCCCCGGGTCGCCGAGCAGACCGCGCACATCCCCCAGCAGGCACGCCCCCAGGACCCGCCCCGGCACAACCCCTACGCGGAGCTCGCGAGCGACGACGCGGACGACGGGCACGCGACGGGCGAACCGGACTACCACACCGAGCAGTTCGCGTTCGTGGAGGAGCCGGACGGCGACTCCGAGGACGTCATCGACTGGCTGAAGTTCACCGAGAACCGCACCGAGCGCCGCGAGGAGGCCCGCCGCCGCGCCCGCAGCCGGCTCGTCGCCCTCGGCGTCGTCCTCGCCCTCGTCGCGGCCGGCGGCGTCGGCTATCTCTGGTACGCCGGGAAGCTGCCCTTCCTGTCCTCCTCAGGCGCCGGCGGGGGCGCGGCGGTGGCGGCCGGTGCCCAGAAGCGCGACGTGATCGTGGTCCATCTGCACAACACCGGCAAGCGCGGCACCTCCACCGTGCTGCTGGTGGACAACACCACCACGAAGCGCGGCAGCACCGTCCTGCTGCCCAACTCCCTGGCGCTGACCGACGACGACGGTTCCACCACGACGCTCGCCAAGTCGGTGGACGACGACGGCTCCTCCGGCACCCGCGACCAACTGGACACCGTCCTCGGCACCAACATCCAGGGCACCTGGCGGCTGGACACGCCCTACCTGCAGAACCTGGTCGACCTCGTCGGCAACATCGACATGGACACCAATGTCGACGTGCCCGACCCGGACAGCAAGAAGAAGGGCGCCGAGCCGCTCGTCTCCAAGGGCGCCGACCAGACCCTCAGCGGCAAGATGGCCGTCGCCTACGCCACCTACCGGGCCCCCGGCGAGTCGGAGAACGCCCAGCTGGAGCGGTTCGGGCAGGTCATGCAGGGCGTGCTGCGCAAGATCTCGACCGACGCCTCGGACGCCACGGTCACCGTGCAGAGCCTCGCGCAGATCCTCGACCCCTCGCTCACCGACAAGGACCTCGGCACCTTCCTGGCCAAGCTCGCGGGCCTCGCCAAGGAGGGCGACTACAAGACGGCCCTGCTGCCGGTGCGGCCGGACGGCACGCTCACCGCGCAGACCAGCGACAGTGTGGTCAAGGACATCCTCGGCGGCACCGCCAAGAGCCCCGACGCCGGCAGCGCGGTCCGGGTCTCGGTGCAGAACGCCACCGGGGTCAAGGACGACACCGAGCAGGCCCGCGTGGTGCTCCTGAACGGCGGTTTCACCTTCCTGGAGGGCGGCAGCGGCGGCAGCCGGGCCACCTCGAAGGTCGTCTACCAGGACGCCTCCGACAAGCAGAACGCCACCGAGGTCGCCAAGACCCTCGGCCTGCCCGCGGGCTCGGTCGGCAAGGGCCCGGTCTCCTCGGGCGCCGACGTCTCGGTGGTCCTGGGCCAGGACTACAAGCCGTCCGGTTCCTGAGCGCCGGTTCCCGAGCGTGCTCCGGGGCGCCTCCCGCGATACCCCGGCTCGCGCGGGGCGCCCTTCGCGTCGCCTTTGATCGCGTGGGGTGCCCCCGGCGGTCCGTGAGACCCTTGAGGTTCAGTGCCCGTCGACGGAAAGCCACGCAGTGACCGCCACCGATCGTTCCCTTGAGCTCATCACCACCGCCGCCCAGGCGGCTGCCGACAAGCTCGCCCATGACGTCATCGCCTACGACGTCAGCGACGTCCTGTCGATCACGGACGCCTTCCTGCTCGCTTCCGCGCCGAACGACCGCCAGGTCAAGGCCATCGTCGACGAGATCGAGGAGCGCCTCCAGCAGGAGCTCGGCGCCAAGCCGGTGCGCCGCGAGGGCGACCGCGACGCCCGCTGGATCCTGCTCGACTACGTCGACATCGTGGTCCATGTCCAGCACAGCGAGGAGCGCGTCTTCTACGCCCTGGAGCGGCTGTGGAAGGACTGCCCCGAGCTGGAGCTGCCCGCCGACGCCAAGGCGACCCGCGGCAAGGGTGAGGAGCACGCCAAGCTCCTGGAGTCCGAGGCCGACGAGGAGCCGGGCGGGCAGTGGTGATGAGCGCCACGGGTGAGGTGACCGACCGCAGGGACCGGGGCCGCCGCGTCATCCTGTGGCGGCACGGCCAGACCTCGTGGAACGTGGAGCGTCGCTTCCAGGGCAGCACCGACGTCCCGCTGACCGAGACCGGCATCGGGCAGGCCCGCCGCGCCGCCCGGCTGCTGGCCTCGCTGAACCCCGACGCGATCGTCTCCTCGGACCTGACGCGGGCCGCGGACACGGCCGCCGAGCTGGCCGCGCTCACCGGTCTCGACGTCACCCGCGACGAGGGCCTGCGCGAGACCTACGCGGGCGTCTGGCAGGGGCTGACGCACACGGAGATCATCGCCCGCCACGGCGACGAGTACGCCGCCTGGAAGCGCGGCGAGGCGATCCGCCGTGGCGGGGGCGAACTGGAGACCGAGGTCGCCGACCGGGCCGCGCCCGTCGTCCTGCGGCATGTGGAGAAGCTGCCCGTGGACGGCACCCTGGTGGTCGTCAGCCACGGCGGCACCATCCGCACCACCATCGGCCGGCTGCTCGGCCTCCAGGCCCCGCACTGGGAGAGCCTCGGCGGTCTCTCCAACTGCTGCTGGTCCGTGCTGGGCGAGGGCGCGCGCGGCTGGCGCCTGCTGGAGCACAACGCGGGCACCCTCCCCGAGCCGGTCCTCGGCGACGACGACTGAGCCCGCGGCGGCTCCGCACCCCCGGATTTCACTTTCCGGCAGGTCACAGGCTAAAGTTCTTCTTGTTCGCCCCGCCGAGCGGGAAGAACACAGCAAGGGGCTATAGCTCAGTTGGTAGAGCGCCTGCATGGCATGCAGGAGGTCAGGAGTTCAATTCTCCTTAGCTCCACAGGAGGAAGATCCCGTCCCCGTCAGGGGGGCGGGATCTTCTGTTTGTGCTACTGAAGCGTCGCTGACCGTGTCGGTCCCCTCGTGGCAGAATCGGACGGCCGGAAGGGGGCGCGGTCCGACGGGAGCTGATCGATGGGTGCACACAGGCGGAAGTGCGACTGGTGCGGCAGCGGTACGCCCATCGTGCGCGACATGGAGCCGGTCAACGCCGACTACCAGTACTGGTGCGAGGAGTGCGCGCGGGCGCTGATCATAAAAGGCGACCCCATCGAGACGTACCGGGAGCTGGAGGGCGAGCCGATCTACGGTCGCCTCCTGGAGGAGCACTGCACCCTCAAGCGGTTCTACTCCTTCGTCGCCGCCTGAGCCGGGCAGCGTGGATCGATCATCATAGAAACGGACATTCGCGACCAATTGGTCGCAGTGGAAACCGATTTGGCGCTCCGGCCCGGTGCCTGTAATGTTTACGACGTCGCCAGGGGAACCGGGCGGAGAAACAAAACAAGGGGCTATAGCTCAGTTGGTAGAGCGCCTGCATGGCATGCAGGAGGTCAGGAGTTCAATTCTCCTTAGCTCCACAGAAGTCGAGAGCGGATCATCCAAAAGGATGGTCCGCTCTTCGCCTATTCGCGCCCTACGTCCCCGTCGGATCGACGCCTGCGGTACCCTAGGCGCCATGCGTGCCGTACGCCTTCTGCTTAGCGGGCCGCGCTGATCAGTACCGACCCCGGTGGTACCCGTGAGGTCGGCATCGGCGCGGCGTCCCCTCCTGCGTGAGGGGATTTTTCATTTCTGCAGGCAGAGACGATCGATGGAGCTTTGAGGATCATGAGCGAGACGAACCCCGCTGCCGCCGCGCCACCGGCGGAGGCCGCCCCGTACCGCTACACGGCCGCCATGGCCGCCGAGATCGAGGCACGCTGGCAGGACGTCTGGGACGCCGACGGCACGTATGCCGCCGACAACCCCGAGGGCGACCTGGCGGGCGAGGGCGCCGGCAGGCCCAAGAAGTTCATCATGGACATGTTCCCGTACCCCTCCGGCGCCGGCCTGCACGTCGGCCACCCGCTGGGCTACATCGCCACCGACGTCTACGCCCGGTTCCAGCGCATGACCGGCCACAACGTCCTGCACACCCTGGGCTTCGACGCCTTCGGCCTGCCCGCCGAGCAGTACGCCGTGCAGACCGGCACGCACCCGCGCGTGTCCACCGAGGCCAACATGGAGAACATGAAGGCCCAGCTGCGCCGGCTGGGCCTGGGCCACGACAAGCGCCGGTCCTTCGCCACGATCGACCCGGACTACTACAAGTGGACCCAGTGGATCTTCCTGCAGATCTTCAACTCCTGGTACGACGACGAGGCCCGCAAGGCCCGTCCGATCGCCGAGCTGATCGCCCAGTTCGAGACCGGTGAGCGCGCGATCGAGGGCACCACGCGCGGCTGGAACGAGCTGACCGCAGCCGAGCGCGCCGACGTCCTGGGCGAGTACCGCCTGGCCTACGCCTCCGACGCGCCGGTCAACTGGTGCCCCGGCCTGGGCACCGTGCTGGCCAACGAGGAGGTCACCGCCGACGGCCGCTCCGAGCGCGGCAACTTCCCCGTCTTCAAGTCCAAGCTGCGCCAGTGGAACATGCGCATCACCGCCTACGCGGACCGCCTGCTGACGGACCTGGACGAGCTGGACTGGCCCGAGGCCATCAAGCTGCAGCAGCGCAACTGGATCGGCCGCAGCGAGGGCGCCCGCGTCGACTTCCCCGTCGACGGCGAGCGGATCACCGTCTTCACCACCCGCCCGGACACCCTGTTCGGCGCCACCTACATGGTGCTGGCGCCCGAACACCCGCTGGCCGACAAGTTCACCCCCGCGACCTGGCCCGAGGGCACCCGCGAGGCGTGGACCGGCGGCCACGCCACCCCCGCCGAGGCCGTCGCCGCCTACCGCGCCCAGGCCGCCGCCAAGTCCGACGTCGAGCGCCAGGCCGAGGCCAAGGACAAGACCGGCGTCTTCACCGGTGTCTTCGCCGTGAACCCGGCCAACGGCGAGCAGGTGCCCGTCTTCATCGCCGACTACGTGCTGATGGGCTACGGCACCGGCGCGATCATGGCCGTCCCCGCGCACGACACCCGCGACTTCGCCTTCGCGCGCGCCTTCGAGCTGCCCGTGCGCTGCGTGGTCGAGCCGACCGACGGCCGCGGCACCGACACCGCCGGCTGGGACGACGCGTTCGCCTCGTACGACGCGACGATCGTCAACTCGGCCGGCGAGGGCATCACCCTGGACGGCCTGGGCGTCACCGAGGCCAAGGCGCGCATCACCGAGTGGCTGGAGCGCAAGGGCATCGGCCGGGGCACCGTCAACTTCCGGCTGCGCGACTGGCTGTTCAGCCGCCAGCGCTACTGGGGCGAGCCCTTCCCGATCGTCTACGACGAGGACGGCATCGCACACGCGCTGCCCGAGTCGATGCTGCCGCTGGAGCTGCCCGAGGTCGAGGACTACAGCCCGCGCACCTTCGACCCCGACGACGCGAACACCCGGCCCGAGACCCCCCTGTCGCGCAACGACGAGTGGGTCCACGTCACCCTGGACCTGGGCGACGGACCGAAGAAGTACCGCCGCGAGACCAACACCATGCCCAACTGGGCCGGTTCCTGCTGGTACGAGTTCCGCTACCTGGACCCGCACAACGACCGACAGATGGTCGACCCGGAGATCGAGCGCTACTGGATGGGCCCGCGCGAGGGCCAGCCGCACGGCGGTGTCGACCTGTACGTGGGCGGCGCCGAGCACGCCGTGCTGCACCTGCTGTACGCCCGCTTCTGGTCCAAGGTGCTGTTCGATCTGGGACACGTCTCCTCCGCGGAGCCGTTCCACAAGCTGTTCAACCAGGGCATGATCCAGGCGTACGTCTACCGCGACAGCCGGGGCATCGCCGTGCCGGCCGCCGAGGTGGAGGAGCGCGACGGCGCGTACTGGTACGAGGGCGAGAAGGTCAGCCGCCTGCTGGGCAAGATGGGCAAGTCGCTGAAGAACGCGGTGACCCCGGACGAGATCGCCGCCGAGTACGGCGCCGACACGCTGCGCCTGTACGAGATGGCCATGGGTCCGCTGGACGTCTCCCGCCCCTGGGACACGCGCGCGGTCGTCGGCCAGTTCCGGCTGCTGCAGCGGCTGTGGCGCAACATCGTGGACGAGAACACCGGCGAGCCGACCGTGACCGACGCGGCGCCCGACGAGGACACGCTGCGCGCCCTGCACAAGGCGATCGACGGAGTGCGCCAGGACCTGGAGGGCCTGCGCTTCAACACCGCCATCGCCAAGGTCACCGAGCTGAACAACCACCTGACCAAGGCCAACGCCGCCCTGCCGAGGTCGGTGGCCGAGCGGCTGGTGCTGATGGTCGCCCCGCTGGCCCCGCACGTCGCCGAGGAACTGTGGCGCCGCCTGGGCCACACCGACTCGGTCGTCCACCGGGACTTCCCGGTCGCCGACCCGCGGTACGTGGTGGACGACACCGTGACCTGCGTCGTCCAGATCAAGGGCAAGGTCAAGGCCCGCCTGGAGGTGCCCCCGGGCATCTCCGAGGAGGAGCTGGAGAAGGTGGCCCTGTCCGACGAGAAGGTCGTCGCGGCACTGGACGGCGCGGGCATCCGCAAGGTCATCGTGCGCGCGCCGAAGCTGGTGAACATCGTTCCGGCGTAATCGCGACGCCTCTCGGGGTCCTCCCCTACGGGCAGGTTCGGGGTTCTTCTGGAACCTCGGGCCTGCCCGTTGCGTTTACCGTTGAGGAGTGCCGCGACGCGCGGCGCACCTGCCCGAGGAGGAGCGCCGTGGAAGCAGTGATCATCGTCATCTCCCTGTTCTTCCTGGCCTTCGTCGCCCTGGGCGCCTATGCCACGATCAAGGTGGTGGGCGCCGCCAAGCGCGGCGTGGACCGCACCATCGTCCAGGCCCGGCGCACCGTCGAGGACCAGACGCTGCGTGCCAAGTCCTTCGCCCAGGTGGGCCCGGCCGCCGAGCTGGCCCAGCTCCGGCTCACCCTGCGCACCTCCATGCGCGCCACCCAGGACGCGCTCCAGGCGGGCGCGGCCGAGGACGAGTCGCTGAAGGAGTCCCTGGGCCTCTTCGAGCGCCTCAGCGCGCACGGACACGAGCTGGACGCCGACCTCAAGCGCCTGGAGTCCGAGCCCGACCGCGCCACGCTCGCCGCCCGGCTGCCCGGCCTGCGCGCCCGCACCGAGCGGATCACCCAGTCCGCCGACGCCCTGCGCTGGGCCGTCCGCGACCGCGCCCGCCGCTTCGCCGACGACGATCTCGGCACCCTCAGCGCCCAGATCGACATCGAGGCCGACGCCCTGCGCCACTGGACCCGGCCCGGCGGCACCGAGGAGCCGGCCCCGGAGCCCGCGCCCCACTCCCTCACCCCGCCCACACCGCGCCCGTCCTACCCGTGGCAGAAGAGCCCCCGACCGGAGAGCACCACCTGACCGGCACCGCATCACCCGGGGCCCCGGGTTCGGTCGGGGCTCGATCCGGGCTTGCGGGCGCCATGCGCGGGCACACGTCAGGGGCCGGGCTGCCACGCGTGCGCCCCGGCGGGTAACCTCCAGCTCATGTCCCGCCATGTCGCCATCGTCACCGATTCCACGGCCTACTTGCCGCACCGGACGATGGAGCGGCACGGCATCACCGCGGTCCCGCTGACCGTGGTCCTCGGCGACCAGGCGCTCGAAGAGGGGACCGAGATCTCCACCCGTGCCCTCGCCCAGGCCCTCACCAAGCGGCGCTCCGTCACCACGTCGCGCCCCAGCCCCGAGGTGTTCGCCGAGACCTACCGCCGGGTCGCCGAGTCCGGCGCGCGGGGCATCGTCTCCCTGCACCTGTCCGGAGAGCTGTCCGGCACCTACGACGCGGCCGTCCTCGCGGCCCGTCAGGCGCCGGTGCCCGTGCGGGTGGTGGACACCGGGATGGTCGCGATGGCCCTCGGCTTCTGCGCCCTCGCCGCGGCCGAGACGGCGGAGGCGGGCGGCACCGTGGACGAAGCCGTCACCGCCGCCGAGAAACGGGCCGCCGGCACCTCCGCCTACTTCTACGTGGACACCCTCGACTATCTGCGCCGCGGCGGCCGTATCGGCGCCGCCCAGGCCCTGCTCGGCTCCGCGCTCGCGGTCAAACCCCTGCTCAGCCTCGACGGCGGCCGTATCGAGCTGCTGGAGAAGGTCCGTACGGCCTCGAAGGCGATCGCCCGCCTGGAGGAGCTCGCCGCCGAGCGCGCCGGGGGCGCGGAGGTCGACATCGCCGTCCACCATCTCGCCGCCCCCGAACGCGCCGCCGCGCTCGCCGACCGGCTGCGGGAACGGGTGCCGGGGCTGGGGGAGTTGCACGTCAGCGAGGTGGGAGCGGTGATCGGGGCGCACACCGGGCCGGGGCTGCTGGGGGCGGTCGTCTCACCGCGCTGAGGGGCGTCCGCGACCTCGCGGCGGGTGCGTTTCTGCCGCGGGTCCGCTTCCCCGCGGCGGGAGTGTCGCCTCGGCGCGACTGGGGTGGTGATCGGGTCGGGGCCCTGCGGAGAGTCACCCACACGAGTGGCCAAGTTATCCACAACCCGCCGGGTTTCCCCGGGAATTGACCAAGATCATCGCGAAGCGGCGGGATGCCCGATCCTCGTCGCATGGCACTTCGCTCACATCCTCGCACCGTCACCCCGACCAGCGGCCCCGGCCGCGGCCCCGCCTCCGACGTGCGCGTGCGGCAGCGCGCGTCCGAACACCGCCGTGTCCGGCACCGCGCGCACGCACCCACGGAGGACCTGCGGCGCCGGGCGGAGCTCCTCTTCGGCGAACAGGCCGTGCAGCGACGGGAGTCGGGAAAGACGCCGTCGGCCACTTACGAACCGGTGGACCGACCGCCGGAGCAACCGGACCCGCCGCCGGAGCACCCGGACCCGCCGCCCCCGGACTGGCGGGAGCGGGCCGGGACGGCGATGCGGGAGCGGCTGCCGGTGTGGCTGCAGTCGCGGTGCGGGGTGGAGCGGCGCGGGACGGTGGCGCTCGCCGTGCTGCTGGTGGTGGCCGCGCTGTTCGCCGTGCAGCACTTCTGGGCGGGCCGGCCCGAGCCGGTGAGCGCGCCCCCAGTGGTGCGCGCCCGGCCGACGTACGCGAGAACACCCGCCGCGAGTGGGGGCGGTACGGCGGCTTCGGGCGGGCAGATCGTCGTGGACGTCGGCGGCAAGGTCCGCGCTCCGGGAATCCGCCGGCTCCCCACGGGCTCCCGGGTGGCCGACGCGCTGCGGGCGGCGGGCGGGGTCCGGCCGGGCGTGAACACCGACGGCCTCAACCGGGCCCGCTTCCTGGTCGACGGCGAACAGGTGCTCGTCGGCGAGTCGGTGCCCGCCGTCGCCCCCGCCGGCACCGCGGCCCCGTCCGGCCCGGCCGCGCAGATCTCCCTCAACACGGCCACCGAGGACCAGCTCGACACCCTGCCGGGAGTCGGCCCGGTGCTGGCCCGGCACATCATCGACTACCGCACCCGGCACGGCGGTTTCCGCTCGGTGGACGAACTCCGCCAGGTCAACGGCATCGGCGACCGCCGCTTCACCGACCTCCGCGACCTGGTACGGCCATGAGCGCGACCCTTCAGCACGGCGCCGAGCCCGACACCGAGCCCCGCACCGCGCCCGACCCGGTGCCGGGCCCCCTGGACCTGCGCCTGGTACCACCCGCGCTCGCCGCCTGGGCCACGGCGGCGCTCACCCTGGACGCCCCGGCGGGCCGGACCGTGTGGATCGCGGCCGTCGCCCTGCTCGGCGGGATCGTCCTGCTGCGCGCGAGCCGGGCGGGCCCGGCACCCCCGGGCGCCCCGAGCGGCCGGCCCGCCTGGGCACGGGCCTCCCTCGCCGCGGTGCTCCTCTGCGTCGCCGCGTCGGCCACCTCCGCCGGATTGCAGGGCGCGGACGTACGGCGCGGACCGGTCCCCGCACTGGCCCGCCGCTCCGCCACCGTGACCGCCGACATCGAGCTGACCGGCGATCCATGGCTGAGCAGACCCCGGGTGCGCGGGGACCACACGGCACCGGCGGCGGTGCTGATCCGGGCCGAGGTGAGGCGCGTCGAGGAGGGCGACGGAAGGAGCACGCGGACTCGGGCGCCGGTTCTGGTGGTGGTCGACGCGGGGGCCGCGGGGCCGGAGGGGAGTGCCGGACCACCGCCCTTGCGGGGGAGCACCGAGGGGCCTGAGGTACCGGGCAGGGCGCGTGGGGCGGCCGGAGACGGGTCAGTGGCGGTGGCCGAAGGGTCCGGGACGCCTTCGGACGGGGTGATGGCGTCGGCCGAAGGGTCCGGGACGCCTTCGGACGGGGTGGCGGCGTCGGCCGAAGAGTCTGGGACGTCCTCGGACGGGATGGCGGTCTCGGCCGAAGGGTCTGGGACGTCCTCGGACGGGGTGGTGGTGTCGGGCGAGGCTTCCGGGGCGTCATCGGAGAAGGGGGCGGCGTCGGCCGGGGGTTCCCGGGCGCGCGCCGGGCAGGCGGGCTGGCTCGGGTTGCTGCCCTCCACGCGGTTGCGGGTGGGCGGGCGGCTGGCGCCCGCTCTCGTCGGGGGTGACCGGACGGCGGCCGTGCTCAGGGTGCGGGGGCTGCCCGGGGCGCGGGTCCTGGCGGGGCCGAGCACGGCACAGCGGTGGGCGGGGCGGCTGCGGGACGGGCTGCGGGCGGCGACCGACGGGCTGCCCGGGGACGCGCGGGCGTTGCTGCCCGGCCTGGTCGTCGGGGACACCGCGCGGATCACGCCCGAGCTGGACGACGCCTTCAAGGCGACCGACCTGACCCACACCCTCGCGGTCTCCGGCAGCAATCTCACCGTGCTGCTCGCCCTGCTCATCGGCCCGCCCGGCCTGGCCCGGCTGACCGAACGCCGGGGCCTGGCCCCGCGCCTGGGCCTCTCCCTCAGGGCGACCGCCCTGTCCGCGGGGGCGCTCACCCTGGGATTCGTGCTGGTGTGCCGGCCCGACCCGAGCGTGCTCCGGGCCGCCGTCTGCGGGGCGATCGCCCTGCTCGCCCTGGCCACGGGCCGCCGCAGATCCCTCGTCCCGGCCCTGGCCGCGGCCGTCCTGCTGCTGGTGCTGTACGACCCCTGGCTCGCCCGCGCCTACGGCTTCCTGCTCTCCGTGCTGGCCACCGGCGCCCTGCTGGTGCTGGCCCCGGGCTGGAGCGAGGGGCTGCGGCGGCGCGGGGTGCCGCCGAGGCTCGCCGAGGCGCTGGGCGCGGCCGCCGCGGCGCAGGCGGTGTGCGCACCGGTCGTGGCGGTGCTGTCGGCCCGGGTGAGCCTGGTGGCGGTGCCGTGCAATCTGCTGGCCGAGGCGGCGGTGGCGCCCGCGACCGTGCTGGGGTTCGCCGCGCTGGCGACCGCGCCGGTGGCGATGCCCCTGGCCAAGCTGCTCGCCTGGGGCGCGAGTTGGCCGACCCGGTGGATCGCGGGTGTCGCGCGGGCGGGGGCCGCGCTGCCCGGCGCGGGAGTGGACTGGCCGGGCAACTGGCCGGGGGCGCTGCTGCTCGCGGCGGTCACGGTGGCCGTCGTCCTGGCCGGGCGCCGGCTGGTGCGGCACCCGTGGTGGTGCGGGCTGTTCGGGGCGCTGCTCCTGCTGGCACTGGTGCGCCCCGCGCCGCTGACCCGGGTGGTGACGGGCTGGCCGCCGCCGGGATGGCGGTACGCGATGTGCGACGTCGGACAGGGCGACGCGACCGTGCTGGCGGCGGGCGCCGGTGCCGGGGTGGTCGTGGACGCCGGGCCCGATCCGGCGGCGGTGGACCGCTGTCTGAGGCAGCTGGGCATCACCCGCGTCCCCCTCCTCGTGCTGACCCACTTCCACGCCGACCATGTGGCGGGGCTGACCGGGGTGCTGCGGGGGCGGGAGGTGGCCGCGATCGAGACGACGGGGTTCGAGGAGCCCAGACAGGAGGCGGAGTTCGTCGAACGAGAGGCGGCCGGGCGGCATATCCCGGTCGTCCGGGCCGTCGCGGGCGAGGAACGGCGCACCGGCCCACTGTCCTGGCGGGTGCTGTGGCCACCGGCCGCCACGGGCCCACCGACGAGAAGCGGCCCGCTCACCGGACCGGGCCCGCTCACCGAACCTGGCCCACTCACCGGACCGGGCTCACCAACCGGACCCGGACCGCTCACCGGACCCGGCCCACTCACCGGCCCCGACTCGGTCACCGGACCCGGACCGGTCACCGAATCCCGTCCGGTCGCCGCCCCCGAGTTCGACGGGCCGAACGATGCCAGCGTGGCGCTGCTGGTCCGCACGGGCGGGCTGCGGCTGCTGTTGCTGGGGGACCTCGAACCCCCGGACCAGCAGGCGCTGTTGAGGTCTCCGGAGGCGGCGGGGATAGCGGGGGTGGATGTGCTGAAGGTGGCCCATCACGGATCGGCTTACCAGGACCCGGAGTTGATACGGCTCGTGGCACCCCGGGTGGCGCTCATCTCGTGCGGCACCGGGAACCCCTACGGGCACCCGGCCCCGTCGACGGTGGCCGCGCTGCGGGCCGGTGGCGCGCTGGTGCTGCGGACCGACCGGGACGGGGCGCTCGCGGTGGGCGGGGCCGGAGGCGCGGACCGGGAGGTGAGGGTGACGCGGGACGGGGCCTAGCGGTAGAAGACGGCCACGCCGCCGTGGTGCGAGCAGGCGCCCTGGTGGTGGGCGGCGTAGGAGTAGGTGCCGTCGTTGCACAGGGCGGTGGCACCGTTGCCGGCGCCGGTCGAGCCGCCCGAGGAGCCGGAGCCGCCGCCGCTGGACGAACCGCCGGACGATCCTCCCGACGAACCGCCGGACGAGCCTCCCGACGAACCCCCGGAAGAACCGCCCGACGAACTCCCGCCGCCGCCCGAACCGGTGGCCGGTGCGTGAGCGGTGACGGTCACCTTCACCTTGACGGTCTTGGTCTCCGTGACCGTCGGCGCGGGCTCGGGCGTCGCCGTCTCCGTGGCGGTGGCGGTCGCCGTGACCGTGGCGGCCGGCCGCACCTTGGCGGCCGTGGGCTTGGCGTCGGACCCGTCGTCCTGACCGCCGGCGCCGGCTCCGAGGCCGAGGAAGAAGGCGAGCCCGATGGCGGGCAGCACATAACGCTTGCGCGCCCACTTGGGGGCCGTACGGATGGGCGGCCCCGGCGGTTGCGGTGGCATGGCGTACGGCTGGTACGGGTTGCTCATGGGACCCCCCAAGGTGCGTCGGAGGTAAGACCGTAACTCCGCATGTGATGTTCATGTGAAGTTTTTGTGCGGAAGTCTCTTGTTCGTGATGCGGCGAAGGTGAGGCGAAAGGGGCATGGGGCGGTCAAATGCGCTCAGTTGCGGCGCATGCGCCGGATTCCCTTGATGTGGGCCCGTGTTGCCTCGAAAGCCGCAACGGTGATCGAATGGATCTTCGGCAACAGAAGATGTCGAGATGTACAGGGGTGCAGTGGATGTTCGGCCGCTGGCTGGGGAACCGGACGCACGGGACGCGACCGGCGAGCGCTCTGGGGCGGTTCGGACGCCGGCCGGGGCGGGGGTGATCGGCTGCCGGGTGGTCGATCCGGTCGACCAGCCCGTCACCGGGGCCGAGTTCACGGTCAGCGACACCATGGGGCGCAAGGTGGTGACCGGGGGGACGGACCCGTACGGATCGTTCCTGGCGACGGTGCCTGCGGGGGAGTACCGGATCGTGGTGACGGCCGAGGGGTACACGCCCTACCGGGCCACCGTGCTGGTCGCGGAGGACACCCTCGCCTCACTGGGTGATGTCACCCTCCAGGTCGCCCCGCCGCCGGAGCCGCCGGTGGCGGGTGAGTGGCAGCTCGACGCCGGGCACTCCTCGATCGGCTTCACCGCGCGGCACATCGGGCTGGCCCGGATCCACGGGCGGTTCAACTCCTTCGCGGGGGCCGTGCGGATCGCCGAGCGGATCGAGCGGTCGGCGATGCATGTGGTGATCGACGCGGCGTCCATCGACACCGGGGTGCGGATGCGGGACGACCATCTGCGGTCGGGGGACTTCCTGGACGTACGGCGGTTCCCGACGCTGGAGTTCTACAGCGACCGGTTCACGCACCGGGGCGGCAGCCGGTGGGCGGTCACCGGCGCGCTGTCGCTGCACGGGGTGACCCGCACGGTGTCGCTCGACACCGAGTACCTCGGGCTCGGCAACGGCATCGAGGGCGAGACGCGGGCCGCCTGCCGGGCCACCACCGAACTGCACCGGGACGACTTCACGGTCAGCTGGCAGTCGATGCTGGCCCGGGGGATCGCGGCGGTGGGGCCGAGCATCCGCGTCGACCTGGATGTGCAGCTCGTGCCCCAGGGACCCGAGGTCTGACCTGGCGGTCCGGCGCCCAGGGCGTGCCGGACAATGGCGGCGTGAGCGATGTGAGACATGTGCTGGTGCTGCCCGACCGGGACGCGGCGCAGGAGGCGGCGGAGGCGCTCGGGGAGCGGTTCGCCCTCGACGAGGAACCCCGGCTGCTCCGGGACGCGCTGGCCGGCGAGGACGATGCCGAGGACGCGCAGTGGCTGATCGTGCTGGCCGACGAGGCGGAGCGGCTGGACCCCCGTGAGCTGGACGAGTTCGCGGGGGAGTGGGAGGGATGGCGCGAGGAGCCGTAGCTCCTTCGGCCCGTGAGCCGCGAGGAGCCGTGAGCCGCGGAGCGTCGTGAGCCGCGGGGAGTCGTCGGCCCTGGGGCACTGTGAGCCGCGGGGAGCGGCGGCCGCGGCCTCGGGCCCGGGGCGTTGTCGGTGGGGCGTGGGATGCTTGGTGCGATGGCCAGGAAGACTGCGAATGACGATGTCCTCGCCCCGGTGACGCTTGCCGTGGGCCAGGAGGACCTGCTGCTGGACCGCGCCGTGCGGGAGGTGGTGGCCGCCGCGCGCGCCGCCGACGCCGACACGGATGTACGGGACCTGACCCCGGACCAGTTGCAGCCCGGCACGCTCGCCGAGCTGACCAGTCCGTCGCTGTTCGCCGAGCGCAAGGTCGTCGTCGTACGCGACGCGCAGGATCTGTCGGCCGACACCGTCAAGGACGTGAAGGGGTATCTCGGCTCGCCCGCCGAGGAGATCACGCTGGTGCTGCTGCACGCGGGCGGCGCCAAGGGCAAGGGCCTGCTGGACGCCGCGCGCAAGGCGGGGGCGCGGGAGGTGGCCTGCCCGAAGATGACCAAGCCGGCGGACCGGCTGGCCTTCGTGCGCGGGGAGTTCCGTACGGCGGGGCGGTCCGCGACGCCGGAGGCGTGCCAGGCGCTGTGCGACGCGATCGGCAGTGATCTGCGGGAGCTGGCGTCGGCGGTGGCGCAGCTGACCGCGGATGTCGAGGGGACCATCGACGAGGCCGTCGTCGGGCGCTACTACACCGGGCGGGCCGAGGCATCCAGCTTCACGGTCGCGGACCGGGCGGTGGAGGGGCGTACGGCGGAGGCGCTGGAGGCGCTGCGCTGGTCGCTGTCGACGGGGGTGGCGCCGGTGATGATCACGAGCGCGCTGGCGCAGGGAGTGCGGGCGATCGGGAAGCTGTCGTCCGCGCGCGGCGGCCGGCCGGGTGATCTCGCGCGGGAGCTGGGGATGCCGCCGTGGAAGATCGACCGGGTCCGGCAGCAGATGCGGGGGTGGACGCCGGACGGGGTGTCGGTGGCGATGCGGGCGATCGCGGAGGCGGACGCCGGGGTGAAGGGCGGGGGCGACGATCCCGAGTACGCCTTGGAGAAGGCGGTCGTGGTCATCGCCCGCGCCGCCCGTTCCCGGGGGCGCGGGTAATCACCCGGGGGGCGGAGAACCGGAGAAGGGCCGCCCCCGTCCCCGCCCCGCCCCGCCCCGCCCCCAGAGCATGCCGAAAACCCCGCCCCCACCCTGGGGAAGGGCGGCGGCGGGGTTCTCGGTTCACGATGCTGAAGCCTCACCCGCGTGGCGAACGCAGGCCGCGTGAGGCTTCGGGGCTGCCGGTCGGGAGCGGATGAGAGAGGGCCCGCTCTTGGTCTTTCCGGCGGTCAGATCAAAGGGAAGTTCAGCCCTTGACGGACGCGACCTTGGAAGCAAGCGCCGACTTCTTGTTGGCGGCCTGGTTCTTGTGGATGACGCCCTTGGAGACGGCCTTGTCGAGCGCACGCGCGGCGGCGCGCTGCAGCTCGGTCGCCTTGGCGGTGTCACCCGCGGCAGCGGCCTCGCGGGCCTTGCGGATCGCGGTCTTCAGGGAGGACTTGACGGCCTTGTTGCGCAGCCGAGCCTTCTCGTTGGTCTTGATCCGCTTGATCTGGGACTTGATGTTCGCCACGAAGGAGCCTTTTCAGGTTCAGGCACGGGGCCGTACAGGTCCCGAGCCGGTGATCCAAAATTTCTCTGATCGTGCCTCGGGCCGAGAGGGCATGAGGCACAGCCATCTACAGTACCAGTGGCCCTGCGAGCGGCCCAAAACGCCCTTCGGTCCCTCCGCGTGGGACCATGGAGACTACGTATCGATCCGACCCGAGGCATAAGGCGCCTCAAGAGACAGGACCCTGCGTGCCCGCGACCCCTAACCACGTGCCCGAGCCGAGCCGTACCGCCCCGGCGCTGATCCGCAATTTCTGCATCATCGCGCACATCGACCACGGCAAGTCCACGCTCGCCGACCGGATGCTCCAGCTGACCGGCGTGGTCGAGCAGCGGCAGATGCGTGCTCAGTATCTCGACCGGATGGACATCGAGCGCGAGCGCGGCATCACGATCAAGTCCCAGGCGGTGCGTCTGCCCTGGGCCCCGACCGAGGGCCCCGACCAGGGCACGACGCACATCCTCAACATGATCGACACCCCGGGGCACGTCGACTTCACCTATGAGGTCTCGCGGTCGCTGGCCGCCTGCGAGGGGACCGTCCTCCTCGTCGACGCCGCCCAGGGCATCGAGGCGCAGACCCTCGCCAACCTCTACCTGGCGATGGAGAACGACCTCAAGATCATCCCCGTGCTCAACAAGATCGACCTGCCGGCCGCCCAGCCGGAGAAGTTCGCCGAGGAGCTGGCGAACCTGATCGGCTGCGAGCCGGACGACGTGCTCAAGGTGTCCGCCAAGACGGGTCTCGGCGTCGAGGCGCTGCTGGACAAGGTCGTCGCGGAGATCCCGGCCCCGGTCGGTGTCGCCGACGCCCCCGCCCGCGCGATGATCTTCGACTCGGTCTACGACTCCTACCGCGGTGTCGTGACGTACGTCCGTGTCATCGACGGCCAGCTCAACAAGCGCGAGCGCATCAGGATGATGTCGACCGGCGCGACCCACGAGCTGCTGGAGATCGGTGTCAGCTCGCCCGAGATGCTCCCGGCCGACGGCCTGGGCGTCGGCGAGGTGGGCTATCTGATCACCGGTGTGAAGGACGTCCGCCAGTCCAAGGTCGGTGACACCGTCACCAGCCAGAGCAAGGGCGCCACCGAGGCCCTCGGCGGCTACAAGGACCCGAAGCCGATGGTGTTCTCGGGCCTGTATCCGCTGGACGGCTCCGACTACCCCGAGCTGCGCGAGGCCCTGGACAAGCTCCAGCTCAACGACGCCGCCCTCGTCTACGAGCCGGAGACCTCCGCCGCTCTCGGCTTCGGCTTCCGCGTCGGCTTCCTCGGCCTGCTGCACCTGGACGTGATCCGCGAGCGCCTGGAGCGCGAGTTCGGCCTCGACCTGATCGCCACCGCCCCCAACGTGGTCTACCGCGTGCTGATGGAGGACGGCGTCGAGTACACGGTCACCAACCCGAGCGAGTTCCCCGAGGGGAAGATCGACGAGGTCTACGAGCCGGTCGTACGGGCCACCATCCTCGCGCCCACCGAGTTCATCGGCGCGATCATGGAGCTGTGCCAGACCCGGCGCGGCACCCTGCTCGGCATGGACTACCTCTCCGAGGACCGCGTCGAGATCCGCTACACGCTGCCGCTCGCGGAGATCGTCTTCGACTTCTTCGACCAGCTGAAGTCCAAGACCCGCGGCTACGCCTCGCTCGACTACGAGCCCACCGGCGAGCAGTCCAGCAGCCTGGTCAAGGTCGACATCCTGCTGCACGGCGACAAGGTGGACGCCTTCTCCGCGATCACCCACAAGGACCAGGCGTACGCGTACGGCGTGCGGCTCGTCGCCAAGCTCCGGGAGCTGATCCCGCGGCAGAGCTTCGAGGTGCCGGTCCAGGCCGCCATCGGCTCCCGGGTGATCGCCCGCGAGACCATCCGCGCCATCCGCAAGGACGTCCTCGCCAAGTGCTACGGCGGCGACATCTCCCGTAAGCGCAAGCTGCTGGAGAAGCAGAAGGAAGGCAAGAAGCGGATGAAGATGGTGGGTTCGGTGGAGGTTCCGCAGGAAGCCTTCATCGCCGTCCTGTCCAGCGATGACAGCGCGGGTTCGGGCAAGGCCAAGAAGTGACCGCGGGCATCGGGAAGTAACCGAAGGTAACCACTGGTTGCGTCCGCAAAACGGACAGCAGGGGGCCCGTCGTGCGAAAAGCGCGGCGGGCCCCTGTGCGTGAGCGCCGTCACTCCGCGTCGTCGATGCGGGGAAAGAGACAGGGTGAAGCCCCTTACGCAGCGGGCGGTCGCGCCTTACCCTGATGCCTGCTCGATAGTTACTCGCGAGTTAAACAACAGCCCGAACCCCACCGTGAGTTAACCCAGCCGCACGAGTACCAACCGCGCTGTCGCGGGCCCCGGAGGATGTCGTGAGCGACACACAGACCCAGATCGAGAACCGTCCGCCGTCCGTCGCGGCCCTCTTCCTTGAGCGCGTCGCGGCGACACCGGACGCCGAGGCGTACCGCTACCCGGTGCCTCCCGCCGCCGGGCAGGGCCCGGACGACTGGAAGTCGCTGAGCTGGGCCCAGTCGGCCGACCGGGTGTACGCGATCGCGGCCGGACTCACCGAGCTGGGCATCGAGCCCGAGCAGCGGGTGGCGCTCGCCTCCTCCACCCGCGTGGAGTGGATCCTCGCCGACCTCGGCATCATGTGCGCCGGCGGCGCCACCACCACGATCTATCCGCAGACCAACGCCGACGAGTCCGCGTTCATCCTCGCCGACTCCGAGAGCCGGGTGCTGATCGCCGAGAACGCGGCCCAGGTCGCCAAGGCGGTGGAGAAGCGCGCCGAGCTGCCCGAGCTGACCAGGGTCGTCGTCATCGACCCGGCCGGCGTGCCCGAGGGCGACGACTGGGTGATCACCCTCGCCGAGCTGGAGAAGCGCGGCGCCGCCTACCTGGAGCAGCACCCGCAGCTGATCAAGGATCGGGTCGGCGCGATCACCAAGGAGCAGCTCGCCACCCTCATCTACACCTCCGGCACCACCGGCCGCCCCAAGGGCGTGCGGCTGCCGCACGACAACTGGTCGTACATGGCCAAGGCCATCGCCGCGACCGGGCTGCTCGGCCCGGACGACGTGCAGTACCTGTGGCTGCCGCTCGCGCACGTCTTCGGCAAGGTGCTCACCTCCGGCCAGATCGAGACCGGGCACATCACCGCCGTGGACGGCCGCGTCGACAAGATCATCGAGAATCTGCCGGTGGTGCGGCCGACGTACATGGCCGCCGTGCCGCGCATCTTCGAGAAGGTCTACAACGGTGTCGCGGCCAAGGCCCGGGAGGGCGGCGCGGCCAAGTACAAGATCTTCCAGTGGGCGGCCGAGGTCGCCCGCGCGTACGCCAAGGCCGAGCAGGACAACTTCCGGCACACCGGCAACCGCGGTGTGCCCTTCGGGCTCGCCGCCAGGCACAAGGTCGCCGACGCCCTCGTCTACGCCAAGATCCGCGAGGCGTTCGGCGGCCGGCTGCGCGCCTGCGTCTCCGGCTCCGCCGCGCTCGCGCCCGAGATCGGCTACTTCTTCGCGGGCGCCGGCGTCCACGTCCTGGAGGGCTACGGCCTGACCGAGTCCTCGGCGGCGTCCTTCGTGAACCCCGGGGAGGCGTACCGCACCGGCACCGTCGGCAAGCCGCTGCCCGGCACCGAGGTCCGCATCGCCGACGACGGCGAGATCCTGCTGCGCGGCCCCGGCATCATGCAGGGCTACCACAAGCTGCCCGACAAGACCGCCGAGGTGCTGGAGTCCGACGGCTGGTTCCACACCGGCGACATCGGCGAGCTCTCGCCCGACGGCTACCTGCGGATCACCGACCGCAAGAAGGACCTGATCAAGACCTCCGGCGGCAAGTACGTCGCGCCGGCCGAGGTCGAGGGCCAGTTCAAGGCGGTCTGTCCGTACGTCTCCAACATCCTGGTGCACGGCGCCGACCGGAACTACTGCACCGCGCTCATCTCCCTGGACGAGTTCGCGATCGAGGACTGGGCGAAGGAGAACGGCCTGGAGGGCAGGCCGTACGCCGAGATCGTCGCGGCGCCGCAGACCGTGGAGATGGTCGACGGGTACGTGCAGCAGCTCAACGCCGGGCTCCAGCGCTGGCAGACCATCAAGAAGTTCCGGCTGCTGCCGCGGGACCTCGATGTGGAGCACGGCGAGATCACGCCGAGCCTCAAGCTGAAGCGGCCGGTGGTGGAGCGCGCGTACAAGGGGCTGATCGACGAGATGTACGCCGGGGCGCGGGAGAAGTAGGGCTCCCGCCCGGCCCGCCGTTCCGGGCCGGAGTCCGCGCGGGTCAGGGGCGCCTTTTTGGCCACCGGCGCTCGAAAAGGTTCCCCTTCCGATGCCGTCCTAGCACGCTTCTCGGCCATGCGTGGCCACTTCGGTGACTTCACGCTTATGCGCGACCCCCGTCTGTCACCCTGGCCGCATGGACATGGCGGCCATACCCACGCAGCGGGAGACGGCGGGCCGGGCGCGCGGGCACGCCGCGCTGCCCGGCAGTCCCCTCGCGCCGGGCTCCGCGCGGGCCCTGGTGCGGGCCGCGCTGGCCGAGACACCCGTGGCGCCCCGGCTCGTCGACGACGCCATGGCGGTCGTCAGCGAGCTGGTCACCAACGCCGTGGTGCACGCGGGCACCGAGATATCCCTCGACTGGTGCCTGGAGGACGGCGGCACCTTCCTGATCGAGGTCGGGGACCAGCACCCCGCCCGGCCCCCGCGGGACGCGACCGCGGGCGAGCCGTCGTACGACACCCTGGAGTACGGCCGCGGGCTGCGCCTGGTCGGGGCGCTCGCCGAGTCCTGGGGGGTCACCTACCGCACCGGCGCGAAGTCGGTGTGGGCCAGGCTGCCCCCGGGCGGCAGCGAGCCGCCCGCCGGTGCTGGGGCGCAGGACGCGCTGGAGGTCGCCGAGGTGCTGGCCCCGCAGTCGCAGCGCGCGGACAGCGACCGGGACTGGCTCGGCCGGGGCGCGCTGTCCTTCCTCGCCGAGGCGTCCGACCTGCTCGCGGGCCAGCTGGACGAGAACCTGGTCACGGCCCTCACCGGCCAGCTGATCGTGCCCCGGCTCGCCGACTGGTGCGCGGTGTGGCTGGAGGACGAGGCGTCGGCGCGCGGCGGGTCCTGCGACGGGCCCGCGCGGGTCTGGCACGCCAGCGAGAACCGCATCGAGGAACTGCGCCGCACCCTGGAGAAGGAGCCGCCGCAGCCGGGGGACGGGGTCGGCTTCGGCCCCTCGCCCTACCCGTGGCCCGGCGACGCGCTGGGCGCCCGGGGCGCGGACGGCACAGCGCTGGCGTACCGGCTGGTGGCAGGCGGGCGGCCGCTGGGCACGCTGGTCATCGGGCGGTGCGGGCTCGCGCGCTTCCCGGACGAGATCACCGGCCTGGTGGAGGACCTGGGCCGCCGGGTGGCCCTCGCCATCGGCGCGGCCCGGCAGTACGCCCGGCAGGCCACCATCAGCGCCATCCTCCAGCGCGGTCTGCTGCCCGGCGCGGTCGCCGAGATCCCCGGGATGAGCAGCGCGCTGGTCTACGAGCCGTGCGACAAGAACGGCCCCAGCGGCGACTTCTACGACCTGTTCCCGGCGGGCGACGGCCGCTGGTGCTTCGCGATCGGCGACGTCCAGGGCAAGGGCCCGGAGGCGGCGGTCGTGATCGGCCTCGCCCGGCCCTGGCTGCGGCTGCTCGCCCGCGAGGGATACCGGGTCGCCGACGTCCTCGACCGGCTCAACCAGCTCCTGCTGGACGACGCCACGGAGACCGCCGACGCCGCGGCGCGCGCCCTGGTCGCCGCGGACGGCCGCGGGGAGGGCCCGCAGACGCGCTTCCTCTCGCTCCTGTACGGCGAGCTGATCCCGTACGACGGCGGTGTCCGCTGCACCCTCGCCTCGGCGGGGCATCCGCTGCCGCTGGTCCTCGGCCCCGACGGCACGGTGCGCACCGCGGCCCGCCCGCAGACGCTGCTCGGTGTGGTCGAGGACGAGACCTACACCAGCGAGACCCTGGACCTCGGGCCCGGCGACAGCCTGCTGTGCGTCACCGACGGAGTGACCGAACGCCGCCGCGGCCCCCACCAGTTCGACGACTCCGACGGTCTCGCCACCGCCCTCGCCTCCTGCGCCGGCCTCACCGCCGACGAGATCGCCGAAAGGATCCGCCACCTGGTCCACACCTTCGGCGAGGCACCTCCGGAGGACGATCTGGCCCTGCTGGTGCTCCAGGCGGAGTGAGAAGGCTCCCGCGCTCGGCGCCAGGGGATTGCCGGCGGTGCTGGACAATGGGCCTATGCCTTCTGCACTCCCCGACGGTGAGCCCGTACCCGACGACGGCGCGCTGCCCCCGCACGCGTTCGACGGGGCGGGGGAGCGTCCGCTCGGTTTCTATCTGCATGTGCCGTACTGCGCGACCCGCTGCGGGTACTGCGACTTCAACACGTACACCGCGACCGAGCTGCGCGGCACCGGCGGGGTGCTGGCGTCCCGGGACAACTACGCCGAGACGCTGGTCGACGAGGTCCGGCTGGCCCGCAAGGTGCTCGGGGACGACCCCCGGCCGGTGCGCACGGTGTTCGTCGGCGGCGGCACGCCCACGCTGCTGGCCGCCGGCGACCTCGTCCGGATGCTCGCGGCGATCCGCGACGAGTTCGGGCTCGCCCCGGACGCCGAGATCACCACGGAGGCGAACCCGGAGTCGGTCGACCCGGCCTATCTCGCCACCCTGCGCGAGGGCGGCTTCAACCGGATCTCCTTCGGGATGCAGAGCGCGCGCCGGCATGTGCTGAAGATCCTCGATCGCACCCACACCCCCGGCCGCCCGGAGGCGTGCGTCGCCGAGGCCCGTGCGGCGGGCTTCACGCATGTGAACCTCGACCTGATCTACGGCACCCCCGGCGAGAGCGACGACGACTGGCGGGCCTCCCTGGACGCGGCGATCGGCGCCGGTCCCGACCATGTCAGCGCGTACGCCCTCATCGTGGAGGAGGGCACGCAGCTCGCCCGCCGGATCCGCCGGGGCGAGGTCCCGATGACCGACGACGACGTGCACGCCGACCGCTACCTGATCGCCGACGAGACCCTCGCCGCGGCGGGCTTCGACTGGTACGAGGTCTCCAACTGGGCCACCTCCGAGGCGGGCCGCTGCCTGCACAACGAGCTGTACTGGCGCGGCGCGGACTGGTGGGGCGCGGGCCCCGGCGCGCACTCCCATGTGGGCGGCGTGCGCTGGTGGAACGTGAAGCACCCCGGCGCGTACGCCGCCGCCCTGGCCGCCGGGCGCTCCCCGGGCGCGGGCCGCGAGCTGCTGTCCGCCGAGGACCGCCGCGTCGAGCGCGTCCTGCTGGAACTGCGGCTGCGCGAGGGCGTCCCGCTGGCCCTCCTGAAGGACCAGGGCCTCGCCGCCTCCCGCCGCGCCCTGACCGACGGCCTCCTCCAGCCCGGCCCCTACGCCGAGGGCCGCGCCACCCTCACCCTGCGCGGCCGCCTGCTGGCGGACGCGGTGGTGCGGGACCTGGTGGACTGATCACTCGACCGGGTGAACCCGCACGGAAGCCCGACCCGGGTGCGGCTCGGTTCGTAGGGTGCGGCCGTGCGGGATCGGATCATCGTCGAGTACTTCCAGGGGCTGCGCCCGCCCGAGGGCGCCAGGGCCGAGCTGCCGCGGCGGACCATCGTCATCGCACCGGGCTCGGGTGCCGCCGCGAGGGTGCCCGCGTACCTGATCATCGATCCGGTCATGGCCCGGTGCGCGCTGTTCACGGAGCCCGCGGGACACGGCGAAGGCGCGGACCACCGGTGCCGGCGGATCGCCGCGTCCGGCGATCCCACGCCGCCGGGACCCCTCGGCATCGAGCCGGACACCAGCGGATTCGCGGGCTACGAGCACGTCAGGCCCCACCACCACCCGTGACGAAGTCGATCAGTTCCTCCACCCGGCCCAGCAGTTCCGGTTCCAGGTCCTTGTAGGAGCTCACGCGTTTCAGGATCGCCTGCCACACCGCGCCGGTGTTGTCCGAGGGCCAGCCCAGGGCGCGGCACACGCCCGTCTTCCAGTCCTGGCCGCGCGGCACCCGGGGCCACTTCGCGATGCCCACGGCCGCGGGCTTCACCGCTTCCCAGATGTCGATGTACGGGTGGCCCACCACCAGCGCGTGCTCGCTGGTCACCGACCGCGCGATGTGGAACTCCTTCGAGCCCGGCACGAGGTGGTCCACGAGGACGCCGAGGCGGGCGTCGGGGCCGGGCGCGAAGTCGGCGACGATCGAGGGAAGGTGGTCCACGCCCTCCAGGTACTCCACGACGACGCCCTCGACGCGCAGGTCGTCGCCCCAGACCTTCTCGACCAGCTCGGCATCGTGCCGGCCCTCGACGTAGATCCGGCCGGCCCGGGCGACGCGGGCCCGGGCGCCGGGGACGGCGACGGAACCGGAGGCCGTGCGGGTCGGGCGCGCCGGGCCGGCGGAAGGCCGTACGAGCGTCACCACCCTGCCCTCCAGCAGGAAGCCGCGCGGCTCCAGCGGGAACACCCGGTGCTTGCCGAAGCGGTCCTCCAGCGTCACCGTGCCCGCCTCGCAGCGGATCACCGCCCCGCAGAACCCGGTGCCGGGCTCCTCCACGACCAGACCGGGGTCAGCGGGCACCTCGGGCACCGGCTCGGACTTCTTCCACGGAGGCGTGAGGTTGGTGGAGTACTGGCGCATTCGGATGACGATAGGAGAAGCGGCGGGCCGGCGCCCACGACACGCCGGAAACCGAGCGCCGGTGCGGCTCAGTTCACGCCGAATCGCCTGGCCAGCGCGTCCCGTTGGCGTCGTACGAAGGCCGCGTCGACCACCGCGCCGTGACCGGGCACGTACAGCGCGTCCTCGCCGCCCAGCGCCAGCAGCCGGTCCAGCGCGTCCGGCCAACGCGAGGGTACGGCGTCCGGGCCCGCCTGGGGCTCCCCGGACTCCTCCACCAGATCTCCGCAGAACACCACCTCCGGATCGCCCGCCACCAGCACCACCAGGTCATGGGCGGTGTGCCCGGGCCCCACATTGGCCAGCAGCGCCTGACGGCCGCCGCCCAGGTCCAGGGTCCGCTCCCCGGAGACCAGCTGCCGGGGCGGCACCAGCGCCGGCGCCGCCTCCTCGGCCTCCGCCGCCGGGAGCCCGTGGTGGACCGCGTCCTGCCGCAGCTCGTCCCGCCCCCGGCGGATCACCCCGTCCGCGCCCACCGCCGCGTACACCGCCGCCCCCGCGAACGCCGGAGCCCCGAAGACATGGTCGAAATGGACATGGGTCAGCGCGAGATGGGTCACACGTCCACCGGCGAGCGCCTCGGCCGAGGACCGCAGCCGCGCACCCTCCGCGAGGCTCGACCCGGCGTCCACCATCAGCGCCGTGCCCGCGCCCAGGACCAGCCCCGCCGTGCAGTCCCAGCCCGGCAGCCGGCACCGCCCCACCCCGGCGGCGAGCCGTTCCCAGCCGTGCTCTTCCCAAGTCACCGTCATACCGCGACGCTAGCCGCAGCCGGGGTCGCGCGGGCACCGACCTTGCCCGGTGCGTACCCCACGGCCGTACACTGGCCGGGGAACGCTGGCACTCGCATGCGAAGAGTGCCAAGACGGACACAAGACGGACACAAGAGGGACAACCGCGGGAGTGAGGGGACGACGTGCTGGAGGTGCGCGCGAATGCTGAGTGAACGCAGGCTTCAGGTGCTGCGCGCCATCGTCCAGGACTATGTCGGCACCGAGGAGCCGGTCGGGTCCAAGGCCCTGACCGAGCGGCACAACCTCGGCGTCTCCCCGGCGACCGTGCGCAATGACATGTCGGCCCTGGAGGACGAGGGATACATCGCGCAGCCGCACACCAGTGCGGGGCGCATCCCCACCGACAAGGGCTACCGCCTCTTCGTCGACAAGCTCGCGGGCGTCAAGCCGATGACCGCGCCCGAGCGCCGCGCGATCCAGAACTTCCTGGACGGCGCCGTCGACCTGGACGACGTCGTGGCGCGCACGGTGCGGCTGCTCGCGCAGCTGACCCGGCAGGTCGCCGTCGTGCAGTACCCGTCCCTGACCCGGTCCACCGTGCGGCACGTGGAACTGCTCGCGCTCGCCCCGGCGCGCGTGATGCTCGTGCTGATCACGGACACCGGCCGGGTCGAGCAGCGGATGGTCGACTGCCCGGCGCCGTTCGGCGAGGCATCCCTCGCGGATCTGCGCGCGCGGCTCAACAGCCGGGTCGCGGGACGCCGGTTCGCGGATGTGCCGAAGCTGGTCGAGGACCTGCCGGACGCCTTCGAACACGAGGATCGCGGTACGGTCTCCACAGTGCTCTCCACCCTTCTGGAGACACTGGTCGAGGAGAACGAGGAGCGGCTGATGATCGGCGGCACCGCCAATCTCACCCGCTTCGGACATGATTTCCCTCTCACGATCCGGCCCGTCCTGGAGGCCCTCGAGGAGCAGGTCGTGCTCCTCAAACTCCTCGGCGAGGCGAAGGATCCGGGCATGACCGTGCGCATCGGGCACGAGATCGCCCATGAAGGACTCAACTCCACCTCCGTGGTGTCGGTGGGCTACGGTTCGGGCGGCGAGGCGGTTGCCAAGCTCGGCGTGGTCGGACCGACCCGCATGGACTACCCGGGAACGATGGGAGCGGTACGCGCAGTGGCACGGTACGTCGGACAGATCCTGGCGGAGTCGTAAGTGGCCACGGACTACTACGCCGTTCTCGGCGTGCGCCGCGACGCGTCGCAGGATGAGATCAAGAAGGCGTTCCGTCGGCTCGCACGCGAGCTGCACCCGGACGTCAACCCGGATCCGAAGACCCAGGAGCGGTTCAAGGAGATCAACGCCGCTTACGAGGTGCTGTCGGACCCGCAGAAGAAGCAGGTCTACGACCTCGGCGGCGACCCCCTCTCGCAGTCCGGCGGCGCCGGCGCGGGCGGCTTCGGGGCCGGTGGTTTCGGCAACTTCTCCGACATCATGGACGCGTTCTTCGGCACGGCGTCGCAGCGCGGGCCGCGCTCGCGCACCCGGCGCGGCCAGGACGCGATGATCCGGATCGAGGTGGAACTGGACGAGGCGGCCTTCGGGACGACCAAGGAGATCCAGGTCGACACCGCGATCGTCTGCAACACCTGCAACGGCGAGGGCGCGGCCCCCGGCACCTCGGCGCAGACCTGCGACATGTGCCGCGGCCGCGGTGAGGTCTCGCAGGTCACCCGGTCCTTCCTGGGCCAGGTCATGACCTCGCGGCCGTGCCCCCAGTGCCAGGGCTTCGGGACCGTGGTCCCCACGCCCTGCCCGGAGTGCGCCGGTGACGGCCGGGTCCGCTCGCGCCGCACGCTGACCGTGAAGATCCCGGCCGGTGTCGACAACGGCACCCGCATCCAGCTCGCGGGCGAGGGCGAGGTCGGCCCCGGCGGCGGCCCGGCCGGCGACCTGTACGTCGAGATCCACGAGCTGCCGCACCCGCGCTTCCAGCGCCGCGGCGACGATCTGCACTGCACGGTCACCCTCCCGATGACCGCGGCGGCCCTCGGCACCAAGGTGCCGCTGGAGACGCTGGACGGCATGGAGGAGATCGACATCCGGCCCGGGACCCAGTCCGGGCAGTCGATCCCGCTGCACGGCCGCGGCGTCACGCATCTGCGGGGCGGCGGCCGGGGCGACCTCATCGTGCACGTCGAGGTGCAGACCCCGACGAAGCTCGACGCCGAGCAGGAGCGGCTGCTGCGCGAGCTGTCCAAGCTGCGCGGCGAGGAGCGCCCGCAGGGGCAGTTCCAGCCGGGCCAGCAGGGGCTGTTCTCGCGGCTGAAGGACGCGTTCAACGGGCGCTGACCGCCCGATGGCGACAGGTGCCGCGGCGGCCTCCGGGCGGAGGCCGCCGCGGCCTGTTCGCGGACGCCGGCACCGCCTCTGACCGGGCCCGTAATGGAATATGCCGATCATGGCACCCGATTCGGACTTGTTCAAAGGACGTGACACCATGCGGTCATGTCCTCCGCGCTGACCGATCTTCTCCCTCACCCGATCGTGCAGGCCCCCATGGCGGGCGGCGTCTCCGGGCCGGAGCTCGCCGCCGCCGTGTCCGAGGCCGGCGGGCTCGGATTCCTGGCCGCCGGGTACAAGACGGCCGACGGTGTGTACCAGGAGATCAAGCGGCTGCGGAGCCTCACCGACCGGCCCTTCGGCGTGAACGTGTTCATGCCCCAGCCCGAGTACGCGGAGAGCGGCGCGGTCGAGGTCTACGCCCACCAGCTCGCCGGCGAGGCCGCCTGGTACGAGACCGAGCTGGGCGATCCGGACAGCGGCCGCGACGACGGCTACGACGCGAAGCTCGCGGTGCTCCTGGACGACCCGGTGCCGGTGGTCTCCTTCCACTTCGGGGTGCCGAGCCGGGAGGCGCTGGAACGGCTGCGGCGGGCCGGGACGTTCACGCTGGTCACCGCCACCACCGCCGAGGAGGCCGTCGCGGTGGAGCGGGCCGGGGCGGACGCGGTGATCGCCCAGGGCGTGGAGGCGGGCGGCCACCAGGGCACGCACCGGGACGTCCCGGAGAACGACGGCACCGGCCTCGGCCTGCTGTCCCTGATCACCCAGATCCGGGAGGCGGTGCGCCTCCCCGTCGTCGCCGCCGGCGGGATCATGCGCGGCGCCCAGATCGCCGCGGTCCTCGCGGCGGGTGCGAGCGCGGCCCAGCTGGGCACCGCCTTCCTCGCCACCCCCGAGTCCGGCGCGCCCGCCGTGCACAAGGAGGCGCTGACCAACCCCCTGTTCGTCCGCACCGAGTTGACCCGCGCGTTCACCGGCCGCCCGGCGCGCGGCCTGGTCAACCGCTTCCTGCGCGAGCACGGTCCGTACGCGCCCGCCGCGTACCCGGAGATCAACCACCTCACCTCGCCGCTGCGCAAGGCCGCCGCGAAGGCCGGGGACGCGCAGGGCATGGCGCTGTGGGCGGGCCAGGGCCACCGGCTGGCCCGGGAGCTGCCCGCCGGGCACCTCGTCGAGGTGCTGGCGGCCGAACTCGCCGAGGCCCGGGCGGCGTTCGCCCAGGGGGGCGCCCGATGACCGCGCCCGTCTTCGTCGTGGCGGACTTCACCGCGGACGGCGACCGCTATGTCCTGGACGGCCCCGAGGGCCGGCACGCGGTCTCGGTCAAGCGCCTCGAGGCCGGCGAGGAGGTCGTGCTCACCGACGGCGCGGGGCGCTACGCGGTGTGCGAGGTGCTCGGCAGCGAGGGCAAGGACCGTCTCGTCGTCCGGCTGCCGGAGGTGTCCGAGGAGCCCGCGCCGCGGCCCCGGATCACGGTCGTGCAGGCTCTTCCCAAGGGCGACCGGGGGGAGGTGGCCGTCGAGACGATGACCGAGGTCGGGGTCGACGCGATCGTGCCGTGGCAGGCCGCGCGCTGCATCACGCAGTGGCGGGGCGAGCGGGGGCTGAAGGCGCTCGGCAAGTGGCGGGCGACCGCGCGCGAGGCCGGGAAGCAGTCGAGGCGGGTGCGGTTCCCCCAGGTCGCGGAGGCGGCGAGCACCAAGCAGGTCGCGGCGCTGCTGGCCGGGGCCGACTTCGCCGGGGTGCTGCACTCCGACTTCGAGCACACCAGCGCGGCGCTGGCCACCGCCGAACTCCCCGCCGAGGGCGAGATCGTGCTGGTGGTCGGTCCCGAAGGGGGCGTCTCCCGGGACGAGTTGGCGCTTTTCGAGGAGGCGGGCGCGCGGGCGTACGTCCTCGGACCCAGTGTTCTGCGCACCTCCACCGCCGGCACCGCGGCCGCGGCCCTCCTCCTGGGACGCACCGGCCGCTGGTCCTGAACATCGACTGGGGACACCATGGAACTCGCCCAAGTACGGCTCCTCGTCAGCGACTTCGCCGCCTGCTACCGCTTCTACGCCGAGGTCCTCGGCCTGAAGCCGCAGTCCGGCGCGACCGAGGGCCCCTACGAGAAGTTCAGCCCTCACGCGGGCTCCGCGGGCATCGCCCTCCAGGACCGCGCCATGATGGCCGAACTCCTGCCCGAACTCGCCGGTCCCGCCGACGGCCACCGCTCCCTGGTCGTCCTGCGCGTCGACGACCTCGACGCCTACTGCGCCGACATCACCTCCCGCGGCGCCACCCTCCTCCAGCCCCCACCGCCCTGACCGACCGCATGCGCGTCGCCCACCTCAAGGACCCGGAGGACAACCTGGTGGAACTCCAGGAGTGGCTGCTGCTGCGGGGCTGAGGGCACGGGCGACGGCGGGCGGCAGAGCCCAGCCGTCCAGGTCACCGGCCGGTTGCCCGCGCCGCCGCAGTTCCTCGGCAAACGTCCGTACGGCGCTCGGCTCGTGCAGATCGACGACGTGCCCGAGGCCGTCGGCGACCAGGCCCGCGCGGGCGCCCGCGCCGGTGGCCACCGCCCGGGACGCGAGGCGCGTGAGCGCCCCCTCCCGGTACAGGGACAGGGTCCGCGCGCACGGGCCGCCCTCGGTGTGCCGGTGCCGGACCGTCCACCGGTACGCCGTCCCGTCCGGCAACACGAGCTGCCGCCGCCTGCGTTCGCCGCGCATCGGATCACTCGAGGTGCACGCCGAACGGGTGAGTGCTCGGGCACAGGCTTCCCTCCGCCTCCCCGTGCTGGCAGTCTGCCGTGCATGGGGGCATTCAGGTGGATTCGGCCGCGTGTGGCCGCTGTTGCCGGGATCGTCGGCGTGATCGGTGCCGGGGCCGTGGGCTGCCAGGCGGACGTGCTCGGTGCGTCCGGGGTCGCCTACACCACCGGCACGATGGCGAGCGCGCGGCTGGAACGGGCGGACGTGGACGTCAGCTGGCTCAACTGCGTCGGCGATCCGGGCGGCGGTGCCGGGGCGACCCTCGCGCCGGGACAGAGCGCGGTCGTCTCCGTGGACTGCCAGGGCGAGACCAGGGACCGGGGCGGATCACCGTCAACGGAGAGGTGACCCGGGCCGTGAGCGGCGCCTGTGTCCGCGGCGACCTGCGGGCCAGGGTCGGCGGGAAGCAGGTGTTCCACGTCAGCGGGCTCGGCGACTGCTCGGCCGCGCCGGAGCCGACGTACCGCCCGCCCGGCTACCCGCCCGCCGGCGCGCAACCCGCCGTCACGGTCACCGTCACCCGGACCCTCTGGTGCCAGAGCGACCCCAACTGCCTGCCCGTGGCGGGCAAGTGATCGAAAAGAGACCCGTGGACGGTGGCCGCTGCGTAAGGTGACGGAGTGACTCAGGGCGCTTCGACAGGAACCTCCGGCTACCTCCGATACCCGCACCTGCACGGCGACTTGGTGACCTTCGTCGCCGAGGACGACGTGTGGCTCGCCCCCCTCGACGGGGGCCGCGCCTGGCGGGCCAGCGCCGACGACACCCCGGTGGACCACCCCCGCATCTCGCCCGACGGGGCCACCCTCGCCTGGACCTCCACCCGCGACGGCGCCCCCGAGGTGCACATCGCCCCCGTCGACGGCGGACCGTCCAAGCGCCTCACCCACTGGGGCAGCCGGCGCACCCAGGTCCGCGGCTGGACCCCCGAGGGCCGGGTCCTCGCGCTGAGCACCACCGGCCAGCCCAGCCCGCGCCGCACCTGGGCCCGCGCCGTCCCCCTCGACGGCGGACCCGCCACCACCCTGCCGTACGGCCCCGTCGGCGAGGTCGCCCACGGCCCGCACCCGGTGCTGCTGTCCGCCCCGATGGGCCGCGAGGCCGCCTGGTGGAAGCGCTACCGCGGCGGCACCGCGGGCAAGCTGTGGATCGACCGGGACGGAGACGGCGAGTTCACCCGGCTGCACGCGGAACTCGACGGCAACATCGAGTACCCCCTCTGGGCCGGCGATCGCATCGCCTTCCTCTCCGACCACGAGGGCACCGGCGCCGTCTACTCCTCCCGCGCCGACGCCTCCGACCTGCGCCGGCACACCCCCCTCGACGGCTTCTACGCCCGGCACGCCGCCACCGACGGCACCCGCGTCGTCTACACCAGCGCCGGCCGGCTCTGGCTCCTCGACGACCTCGACGGCGCCGAACCGCGCCCCCTGGACATCCACCTCGGCGGCCCCCGCCTCGAACTCCAGCCCTTCCAGGCGCACACCTCCCCCTGGTACGGCTCGGCCGCCCCCGACCACACCGCCCGCGGCAGCGCCGTCGGCCTGCGCGGCGCCGTCCACTGGGTCACCCACCGCTCCGGCCCGGTGCGCGCCCTCGCCGCCGAGCCCGGCGTCCGCACCCGGCTGCCCCGCACCTTCCGTGCCGACGGCGAGGAATGGGTCGTCTGGGTCACCGATGCCGAGGGCGAGGACGCCCTGGAGTTCGCCCCCGCCACCGGCACCGCCCTGGGCGCCACCCCGCGCCGGCTCGCCGCCGGACGCCTCGGCCGGGTCCTGGAACTCGCCATGGCCCCGACGGCAGCCGCGCCGCCGTCGCCGCCCACGACGGCCGGCTCCTCCTGGTCGAACGGGAGACCGGCGAGGTCCGCGAGGTCGACCAGAGCGAGGACGGCGACGTCCGCGACCTCACCTTCTCGCCCGACTCCGCCTGGCTCGCCTGGACCCACCCCGGCCCCCGCCCGCTGAGCCAGCTGCGGCTCGCCCACACCACCGACCTCACCGTCGGCGAGGCCACCCCGCTGCGCTTCAAGGACCACGCGCCCGCCTTCACCCTCGACGGCAAGCACCTCGCCTTCCTCTCCAACCGCTCCTTCGACCCGGTCTACGACGAACACGTCTTCGACCTGGCCTTCGTGGGCGGCACCCGCCCCTACCTGATCACCCTCGCCGCGACCACCCCCTCCCCGTTCGGACCGCAGCGCCACGGCCGCCCGTTCGAGACCTCCGACAAGGAGGAGACCCCCGACAGCGAGGGCGTCCCCACCACCCGGATCGACCTCGACGGGCTCGCCGACCGCATCGTGCCCTTCCCGGTCGAGTCCGCCCGCTACGGCAATCTGCGCGCCGCCAAGGACGGCGTGCTCTGGCTGCGCCACCCGCTGCACGGCGTCCTCGGCACCACCCGCGCCACCCCCGACGAGGCCGCCCCCGGCACCGAGCTGGAGCGCTACGACCTCGCCCAGCGGCGCCTGGAGCATCTCGCCGCGGACGCCGACCACTTCGAGGTGAGCGGCGACGGCAAGCGGGTCCTGCTGTGGACCGACGGCAAGCTCAAGGTCGTACCCAGCGACCGCCGCGCCTCCGCCGACGAGGACAGCGACTCCAACATCACCGTGGACCTCGGCCGCATCCGGCAGACCGTCGACCCCGTCGCCGAGTGGCGGCAGATGTACGACGAGACCGGCCGCCTCATGCGCGACAACTTCTGGCGCCCCGACCTCGGCGGCGTCGACTGGGACGGCGTCCTCGACCGCTACCGCCCGGTCCTGGACCGCCTCGCCACCCACGACGACCTGGTCGACCTGCTGTGGGAGGTGCACGGCGAACTCGGCACCTCGCACGCCTACGTCGTCCCCCGCGGCGGCCACGGCCACGGCCCCCGCCAGGGCCTGCTCGGCGCCGACATCTCCCGCCACGGGGACGGCGGTTGGCGCGTCGACCGCGTCCTGCCCTCGGAGACCTCCGACCCGCAGGCCCGCAGCCCGCTCGCCGCGCCCGGCGTCGCCGTCCGCCCCGGCGACACGATCCTCGCCGTCGCCGGCCACCCCGTCGACCCGGTGACCGGACCCGGCCCCCTGCTCACCGGCACGGCCGGCCGCCCCGTCGAACTCACCGTCTCGCCCGCGGCTGGCGGCGACCCCCGGCACGTCGTGGTCGTCCCGCTCGCCGACGAGGAACCCCTGCGCTACCACGCCTGGGTCGCGGGCCGCCGCGCCCGTGTCCACGAGCACTCCGGCGGCCGCCTCGGCTATCTGCACGTCCCCGACATGCAGGCCCCCGGCTGGGCCCAGATCCACCGCGATCTGCGCGTCGAGGTCGCCCGCGAGGGCCTGATCGTGGACGTCCGGGAGAACCGCGGCGGCCACACCTCCCAGCTGGTCGTGGAGATACTGGCCCGCCGCGTCGTGGGCTGGGACATGCCCCGCGGCCGCCGCCCCTTCAGCTACCCCCGGCACGCCCCGCGCGGCCCCGTCGTCGCCGTCGCCAACGAGTTCTCCG
Source organism: Streptomyces sp. SUK 48 (assembly GCF_009650765.1). Taxonomy (NCBI): domain Bacteria; kingdom Bacillati; phylum Actinomycetota; class Actinomycetes; order Kitasatosporales; family Streptomycetaceae; genus Streptomyces; species Streptomyces sp. SUK 48. The sequence goes on from NZ_CP045740.1 coordinate 5,526,720, forward strand.
GCTCCGACGGCGACATCGTCAACGCCGCCATCAAGGCCCTCGGCATCGGCCCCGTCGTCGGCACCCGCACCTGGGGCGGTGTCATCGGCATCGACAGCCGCTACCGCCTGGTCGACGGCACCCTGGTCACCCAGCCCAAATACGCCATGTGGCTGGACGGGCCCGCCTGGAACGTCGAGAACCACGGCGTCGACCCGGACGTGGAGGTCGTCCACCGCCCCCAGGACTGGGCGCGAGGCACGGACCCGCAACTGGACGAGGCGATCAGGCTGGCCCTGGAAGCGCTGGAGGCGGCACCCGCCAGGACACCCCCGGCGCTGCCGCCCCTCTAGCCGCCTCGTACGTCAGTCGACGGACAGCTCGCCCATCGCGCTCCAGCCGTCCGCTCCCTCGATGGTGGTGCTGACGATGTCGGGGGTGCGGCGCAGCAGGGGGCGCATCGTTTCCAGACCGGCGCGGAAGTGGTCGGAGTTGACGTGCGCCTCGCCGGCGTCGTCCTGGAACGCCTCGACGAGGACGTAGGTGTCGGGCTCCTCCAGGCTGCGGGACCACTCGAACCACAGGTTGCCGGGTTCGGCGCGGGTGGCCCGGGTGAAGGCGTCGACGTGCTGCGGCCACGCTTCGGTGTGCTCGGGTTTCACGGGGAACTTGACGACGATGAAGATCATCCATCGATGATAGGCGGCCGGGTTTCCCGGGGGCGTGAACGACCACGACCCACCCGCGCCCCCACCGACTACGATGATCCCCTCGACCCGATCCCGGCGAAAGCGAGCGCACGCGAAATGGCTGGAGAACCGCAGGACGACTGCCTGTTCTGCAAAATCGTCGCGGGCCACATCCCGGCCACCGTCGTCCGCGAGACGGAAACCACCCTCGCCTTCCGGGACATAAACCCGCAGGCCCCCACGCACGTCCTGGTCATCCCCAAGGTCCACTACCGGGACGCCGCCGCGCTCGCCGCCGGCGCCCCCGAGGTCGCCGCGGACGTGCTGCGCGAGACCCGGGCGGTGGCCGACGAGGAGAAGCTGGACAGCTACCGCGTCGTCTTCAACACCGGCGCCGGCGCGGGACAGACCGTCTGGCACGCCCACGGACACGTGCTCGGCGGCCGCGGTCTCCAGTGGCCGCCCGGATAGAACGCCGTGTCCGTCCGTGAACTCGTCGTCCTCGGCACCGCGAGCCAGGTCCCGACCCGGCACCGCAACCACAACGGCTATCTGCTGCGCTGGGACGGCGAGGGCATCCTCTTCGACCCCGGCGAGGGCACCCAGCGGCAGATGCTGCGCGCCGGGGTCGCCGCGCACGACCTGAACCGCCTCTGCGTCACCCACTTCCACGGCGACCACAGCCTCGGCCTCGCCGGGGTCATCCAGCGCATCAACCTGGACCGGGTGCCGCACGAGATCACCGCGCACTACCCGGCCTCCGGGCAGCGCTTCTTCGACCGGCTGCGGTACGCCACCGCGTACCGGGAGACCGTCGGCGTCACCGAGGTCCCGGTGACCGCCGACGGCGCCCTCGCGGTGACCCCGGCGTACACCCTGGACGCCCGCAGGCTCTCGCACCCGGTGGAGTCGTACGGATACCGGCTGACCGAGCCCGACGGCCGCCGGATGCTGCCCGAGCGGCTCGCCGCGCACGGCATCAAGGGGCCGGACGTGGGCGTGCTCCAGCGCGAGGGGCGGCTCGGGGACGTGACGCTGGAGGAGGTCAGCGAGGTACGGCGCGGACAGCGGTTCGCGTTCGTCATGGACACCCGGCTCTGCGAGGGCGTGTACACGCTCGCCGAGGGCTGCGACCTGCTGGTCATCGAGTCCACGTTCCTCGACGAGGACGAGGAACTCGCCGTGGAGCACGGGCACCTGACGGCCGGGCAGGCGGGGGCGGTCGCGCGCGGGGCGGGGGTACGGCATCTCGTGCTCACCCACTTCAGCCAGCGGTACGCGGAGCCCGGCGAATTCGAGCGGCAGGCGCGGACCGCGGGCTTCGCGGGTGAGCTGACGGTGGCGTACGACCTCCAGCGAGTGCCGGTTCCGAAACGACGGTAAGTGCGCCGTACGATGCTTTGATGCCCCTCCCCAAAGCAGAACTGCACCTCCACATCGAAGGCACCCTGGAGCCGGAGCTGGCCTTCGACCTGGCCGCCCGCAACGGCGTGAAGCTGCGCTACGCCGACACGGACGAGCTGCGCGAGGCGTACCGGTTCGCGGACCTCCAGTCCTTTCTGAATCTGTACTACGAGCTGATGACCGTCCTGCGCACCGAGCGGGACTTCGAGGACCTGGCCAACGCCTACCTGACCCGCGCCGCGGCGCAGGGCGTACGGCACGCGGAGATCTTCTTCGACCCGCAGGCCCACCTCGCCCGCGGTCTGGACATGGGCACCGTCGTGGAGGGGCTGTGGGCGGCGCTCGGCCGCAGCGAGGAGAACCACGGCGTCTCCACCAGGCTCATCCTGTGCTTCCTGCGCGACGAGTCCGCCGACTCCGCGCTGGAGACCCTTCAGGCCGCGCGGCCGTACCTCGACCGGATCACCGGCGTCGGCCTGGACTCCGCCGAGGTCGGGCACCCGCCGGCGAAGTTCCGCCAGGTGTACGAGACCGCCGCCGGGCTCGGGCTGCGCCGGGTGGCGCACGCCGGTGAGGAGGGGCCGCCGGAGTACATCACCCAGTCCCTGGACCTGCTCGGCATCGAGCGCGTCGACCACGGGCTGCGCTGCATGGAGGACCCCGAGCTGGTGGAGCGGCTGGTGCGCGAGCGCGTCCCGCTCACCCTGTGCCCGCTGTCCAACGTCCGGCTGCGCACGGTGGACACCCTGGCCGACCACCCGCTGCCGGCCATGCTGGAGGCGGGGCTGCTGTGCACGGTCAACTCCGACGACCCGGCCTACTTCGGCGGGTACGCCGACGACAACTTCCAGGCGGTGCGCGAGAGTCTCGGGCTGACCGAGGACCGGCTGCGCGAACTGGCCCGCAACTCCTTCCTCGCCTCCTTCCTGGAGGACGACGAGGAGCGCCGCGCCCGGTATCTCGCCGAGGTGGACGCGTACGTCTTCTAGACGCGTACGTCTTCTGGAGGTGGACGCGTACGTGGTCCGACACGTGTTCGGCACCGGCCCCGGCATGGGCTATGATTGATCATGTCGAGGCCGCCGGAACTCCGGTAGCCGGACAGTGCGTTGGTGGTCCAAGTCAAGACGCCCCGCTTCCTGCGGGGAAATGCAGGTGCAAGACCTGCCCAGCGCTCCACCGAAGAGCCCCGTCCCGCCGTGAGCGGGGCGGGGCTCTTCGCTGCGCGCGCGCACTTGTCCCCGTGTGCGCGGGCCCGGCCGTATACCCGTGCACGGCGGCCCCGGTGGTGCACACTGGCCAGACCCAGCACACCAGGGAGCGCACCGTGACCTCGTCGCACACCCTCATCGGAGAGGAACCCGAGCACCTCACCCGGGCGGGCCACCGCCAGGCCCAGATCGATCCGCTCGCCGCGCGGCGCGCCCCCGGGGACCCGCCCTGGGACGTCTATCTCACGGGCACCGTCTTCCTCGACATCATCTTCACCGGCCTGGCCTCGGCGCCCGTGCGCGGCACCGAGTCCTGGGCACGCGGCATGGGCTCCAGCCCCGGCGGGGTCGCCAACATGGCCAGCGCGCTGGCCCGGCTCGGGCTGCGGACCTCGCTCGCGGCGGCCTTCGGGGACGACCACTACGGGGAGTACTGCTGGGACGCCCTCGAACAGGGCGAGGGGATCGACCTCACCCCGTCGCGGACGGTGCCCGGCTGGCACTCGCCGGTGACCGTGTCCATGGCGTACGAGGGCGAGCGGACCATGGTCTCGCACGGGCACGAGCCGCCGCCGGAGGAGCCGGCCCCCGACTGCCCGCCCCGCGCCCGCGCCGCCGTCGCCTCCCTCACCCCGGGCCGCCGCGCCCCCTGGATCGCCCAGGCCGCGCGCGGCGGGACCCGGATCTTCGCCGACGTCGGCTGGGACGAGACCGGCGCCTGGGACCTCGCGGGGCTGTCCGACCTCGAACACTGCGAGGCGTTCCTGCCCAACGCCGAGGAGGCCAAGCGGTACACGGGCGCCGACTGCCCCCGGCTGGCCGCGCACGCGCTCACCGCGTACGTGCCGGTGGCGGTGGTGACGCTGGGCTCGGAGGGCGCGTACGCGGTGGACCGCCGCACCGGCGAGGCCGCGGAGGTCCCGGCGATCGCGGTGGAGGCGCTGGACCCCACGGGCGCGGGGGACGTCTTCGTGGCCGGCTTCGTGACCGGCTCCCTGGCGGGCTGGCCGCTGGCCGACCGGCTGGCGTTCGCGGGGCTCACGGCCGCGCTGTCCGTGCAGGAGTTCGGCGGCTCCCTGTCGGCGCCCGGCTGGTCGGAGATCGGCGCGTGGTGGCGCCGCGTCCAGTCCGTGCCGGCCCAGGACCCCATGGCGCTCCAGCGGTACGCCTTCCTCGACCACCTGGTCCCGGAGGAGCTGGACCGCCCCTGGCCGCTGCGCCGGGCCGTGCCCACGATCGGCTTCCGGGGCCCCGGCTGACGGACGGCGGCGCACCCCCCGGCCGGAGGAAAAGTCCTACAGGCTTCTGAACCGTCCGGCGTACCCTGGACAGCGACGAGGCCGCCCTAGGTGGTGCGGTCGCGATGAGGAGGAAGCACAAGGCTTCGCGCCGGCCCATGACACAGACACCCACAGCTCACACCCCCGCGCAGGAGCGGGCGAGAGCACAGCTCACCGTGCCCGCCCAGCACCCCATGGTGACCGTTCTTGGTTCCGGCGACTCCCTCCTGCGCGTGATCGAGAAAGCCTTCCCGGCGGCCGACATCCATGTCCGGGGCAATGAGATCAGCGCGGTCGGCGACAGCGCCGACGTCGCCCTGATCTCACGCGTGTTCGACGAGATGATGCTGGTGCTGCGCACCGGGCAGCCGATGACGGAGGACGCAGTGGAGCGCTCGATCGCCATGCTCAAGGCGAGCGACAACGGTACGAGCGAAGGCTCGGAGACCCCGGCCGAGGTGCTGACGCAGAACATCCTGTCCTCGCGTGGCCGCACCATCCGCCCCAAGACCCTCAACCAGAAGCGCTATGTCGACGCCATCGACAAGCACACCGTCGTCTTCGGCATCGGCCCCGCCGGTACCGGCAAGACCTACCTGGCCATGGCCAAGGCCGTCCAGGCCCTGCAGTCCAAGCAGGTCAACCGGATCATCCTGACCCGCCCCGCGGTCGAGGCCGGCGAGCGGCTGGGCTTCCTGCCCGGCACGCTCTACGAGAAGATCGACCCCTACCTGCGCCCGCTGTACGACGCGCTGCACGACATGCTCGACCCGGACTCCATCCCCAAGCTGATGGCCGCCGGCACGATCGAGGTCGCGCCGCTGGCATACATGCGCGGCCGTACCCTTAATGACGCCTTCATCATCCTGGACGAGGCCCAGAACACCAGCCCCGAGCAGATGAAGATGTTCCTCACCCGCCTCGGCTTCGACTCGAAGATCGTGATCACGGGTGATGTGACGCAGGTCGACCTGCCCAACGGCACGAAGTCCGGTCTGCGCCAGGTCCAGGAGATCCTGGAGGGCGTCGAGGACGTGCACTTCTCCCGGCTGACGTCCCACGATGTCGTACGGCACAAGCTGGTGGGCCGTATTGTCGACGCGTACGAGAAGTACGACAGCAAGAACGGCACGGAGAACGGCTCGCACGCGGGCCGTGGCAGGACCGGCGCCAAGGGCACCAAGGGGAAGTAGACCGGCACGAGCATGTCGATCGACGTCAACAACGAATCCGGCACCGAGGTCGACGAGCAGGCGATCCTCGACATCGCCCGCTATGCGCTCGCGCGGATGCGCATCCACCCGCTCTCCGAGCTCTCGGTGATTGTCGTGGACGAAGACGCCATGGAGCAGCTGCACATCCAGTGGATGGATCTGCCCGGGCCCACCGATGTCATGTCCTTCCCGATGGACGAGCTGCGTCCGCCGGGCAAGGACGACGAGGAGCCCCCGCAGGGGCTGCTCGGTGACATCGTGCTGTGCCCGGAGGTCGCGACCAGGCAGGGGGCCGAGGCCCCGACGCAGCACTCCATGGACGAGGAGCTCCAGCTGCTCACCGTCCACGGCGTGCTGCACCTGCTCGGCTACGACCACGAGGAGCCGGACGAGAAGGCCGAGATGTTCGGGCTGCAGGCCGCCATCGTGGACGGCTGGCGGGCCGAGCACGGCCTGACCGGCCCGTCTCCCGCGCCGACCGTCTCGTAAGCGGCCGGATGTCCCCGCAGATCGTGATCGGCGCGATCGCGCTGGTCGTCGTCGCCTGGCTCGCCGCCTGCGCGGAGGCGGGCCTCGCCCGGGTCTCCAGCTTCCGGGCCGAGGAGGCCGTGAAGTCCGGGCGGCGCGGCGGCGAGAAGCTGGCGCAGATCGCCGCCGACCCCACCCGCTACCTCAATGTGGCCCTGCTGGTCCGCGTCGCCTGCGAGATGGCGGCCGCGGCCCTGGTCACCTACGCCTGCCTGGAGGCTTTCTCGGCCACCTGGCAGGCCCTGCTGGTCGCCATCGCCGTGATGGTCCTGGTGTCGTACGTCGCCGTCGGGGTCTCCCCGCGCACCATCGGCCGCCAGCACCCGCTGAACACCGCGACCGCGGCCGCCTACGTCCTGCTGCCACTGGCCCGGGTGATGGGCCCGATCCCCTCGCTGCTGATCCTCATCGGCAACGCGCTCACCCCCGGCAAGGGCTTCCGGCGCGGCCCGTTCGCCTCCGAGGCGGAACTGCGCGCGCTGGTCGACCTGGCCGAGAAGGATTCGCTGATCGAGGACGAGGAGCGCCGCATGGTGCACTCCGTCTTCGAGCTGGGCGACACCCTGGTGCGCGAGGTCATGGTGCCGCGCACCGACCTGGTCACCATCGAGCGCTTCAAGACCATCCGGCAGGCCCTCACCCTCGCCCTGCGCTCCGGGTTCTCCCGGATACCGGTCACCGGGGAGAGCGAGGACGACATCGTCGGGATCGTGTACCTCAAGGACCTGGTCCGCAAGACGCACATCAGCCGGGACGCGGAGAGCGACCTGGTCTCCACGGCCATGCGCCCGGCGGTCTTCGTGCCCGACACCAAGAACGCGGGCGACCTGCTGCGGGAGATGCAGAAGGAGCGCAACCACGTCGCCGTCGTCATCGACGAGTACGGCGGCACCGCGGGCATCGTCACCATCGAGGACATCCTGGAGGAGATCGTCGGCGAGATCACCGACGAGTACGACCGGGAACTGCCGCCCGTGGTGGACCTGGGCGAGGGCCGCTTCCGGGTCACCGCCCGCCTGGACATCACCGACCTCGGCGAGCTGTACGGCCTGGAGGAGTACGACGACGAGGACGTGGAGACCGTCGGCGGACTGCTCGCCAAGGCGCTCGGCCGCGTCCCCATCGCGGGCGCGTCCGCCGAGGTCGAACTCCCCGACGAGCGGCGGCTGAAGCTCACCGCGGAATCCTCCGCCGGCCGCCGGAACAAGATCGTCACCGTGCTGGTGGAGCCCGCCGGGCCCGCCGGGGAGGAGAAACCGGAGTGACCCCGAAGGAGCTGCGCGCCTTCTGCCTGTCCTTCAACGCGGCCGTGGAGGACTTCCCGTTCAACCCGGAGACCTCGGTCTTCAAGGTGCTGGGCAAGCTGTTCGCCCTGACGAACCTGGGCGCGCGGCCCCTGACGGTCAACCTCAAGTGCGACCCGGAGGACGCGGCGCGGCTGCGCGCCGACCACGAGGGTCTGATCGTCCCCGGCTGGCACATGAACAAGCGGCACTGGAACACCGTCACCGCCGACGGCGGCCTGCCGGACCCGCTGCTGCGCGAGCTGATCGAGGACTCCTACGACCTCGTCGTCGCGGGACTGCCGAGGGCGGAGCGGCTGCGGCTGGACCGCCCCTAATCGCGTTGCCCGGGGCCCGGGGACTCCGAGATCATCCCGTATGACCATTCGATACCCGCGCCCCCTGCGCCCCGGTGACCGTGTCGGTGTGACCTCGCCCTCCGCGGGCGTGGCCGAGCCGCTCCGGGGCCGCCTCGATGCCGCGGTCGAGGAGATCGAGAAGCGCGGCTACGAGGTGGTGGTCGGCCGGTGCATGGACGGCACCACCCACGTCAGCGCCCCGGCCGCCGACCGCGCCGCCGAGCTGACCGCGATGCTGACCGACCCCGCGGTCCGGGCCGTGATCCCCCGTGGGGCGGCGAGCTGGCCATCGACCTGATGCCCCACCTGGACTTCGAGGCGATCGGCCGGGCCGAACCCACCTGGCTGGTCGGCTACTCGGACATGTCGACCGTGCTCGCCCCGCTGACCCTGCTGACCGGGGTGGCGACCGTGCACGGCAACAACCTCATGGACACCCCGTACCGGGTGCCCGAGGGGCTGCTGTCCTGGCTGGACATCGTGGCCGCGCCCCAGGGCGGCCCGTTCGCCCAGAGGCCGCCCGGCCGGCACCGCACCGGCGGCTGGGACGACTGGACCCGTGACCCGGCGATCAGCGAGTTCACCCTGGACGGCGCGGGCGGCTGGCGGCGGCTCGACGGCGCGGGCGACGTGGACGTCGAGGGGCGGCTGATCGGCGGCTGTATCGAGACCGTGGCCCCGCTCGCCGGGAGCCGCTACCTGGACACCACGCGCTTCGCGGGCGAGGAACCGCTGCTCGTCTACGTCGAGGCGTGCGAGGACAACGCGCTCATCATCGCCCGCCACCTGCACGGCATGCGCCTGGCCGGGTTCTTCGACCGGGCCGCCGCCGTCCTCGTCGGCCGCACCCACGCCCCCGACGCGCCGACCCTCACCCAGGACGCGGCCGTCCTCGACGCCCTCGGGCCGCTGGGCGTGCCGGTCCTCGCCGATGTCGAGTGCGGGCATGTGGCGCCGTACCTCCCGCTGGTCAACGGCGCGCGCGGCCGTGTGGTGCACACGGCCGCGCGGAGCGAGATCGTCCAGACCCTGGACTGAGACGCCGGGCCGGGGTTCAGGCCCGGGAGCGGCGCAGGCCCAGCCCGGTCAGGAGCGCGGCGCCGAGCACGATCACCGTGTCCAGGGCGATCACCGTGTGCACGCCGGTCAGCAGGTCGCCGGAGGTGGTGGCCAGCACGCCGAGCAGCGGGATGCCGACCGTGATGCCGACCTGCTGGGTGGATGTCACCAGGCCGGTGGCCAGGCCCTGTTCCTCGTCCGGGACACCGGAGGTGACCGTCACGCCGTACGAGATGATCGCGCCCAGGTGGCACATGCTGGCCAGGGCCACCGCGACCGTGGCCGGCCACGCCGACCACACGTGGGTGTTCAGCAGGAGCAGCGACGCGGTCAGCACGCCCTGGCCGGTCAGCGAGCCGACCAGGGTGCGGCGGGCGCCGAGGCGGCCGATGACCTTCGGGGCCAGGGTGCCGGCGACCACGGACAGCAGGCCCTGGAAGCCGAAGACCAGTCCGGTCTCGAAGGCGGACAGGCCCAGGATCTCCTGGAGGTACAGGGTCAGCACGAACACGATCGTGGACATCATCGAGAAGGTGACCAGACCGCCGATGTTGCCCCAGGCCACCGTGCGCCGGCGCAGCATCGGCAGGGAGACCAGGGGCGCCGCCGCGCGGGACTCCACCAGCACGAACGCGGCGAGCAGCACGAGCCCGGCGGCCAGGGCCGCGAGGACGTCGGCGCGGCCGAAGCCGTGGTCGGCGGCGGTGGACAGGGCGTAGATCAGCGACAGCAGTCCGGCGGTGACGGTGATGGCGCCGGGTACGTCCAGGTGTGGGGAGTGGGGTGTGCGCGACTCCGGCAGCAGACTGGGCGCCAGCGGGAGCACGATCAGCGCGAACAGGGTCAGCAGGGCCATCGTGGAGCGCCAGCCGAAGGTGTCGGTGAGGGTGCCGCCCGCGACCATGCCGATGGTGAAGCCCAGCGACAGCAGGGTGCCGGAGATGCCGAGGGCGCGGTCGCGGGCCGGGCCCTCCGGGAAGGTGGTGGTCAGCAGGGACATCCCGGTCGGGACGATCGCCGCCGCGCCGAGCCCCTGGAGGGCGCGCCCGGTGAGGAACGAGGCCGGGTCCCAGGCCAGGGTGGACAGCAGCGAGGCCGCGCCGAACAGGGCGAGGCCGGTCAGGAAGAGCCGGCGGCGCCCGAAGAGGTCGCCGGCGCGGCCGAACAGCAGCAGGAAGCCGCCGGAGGGCAGCGCGAACGCGGTGACGGCCCACTGGAGCGCGGAGGTGTTCATGCCGAGGTCGCGGCCGAGGCCGGGCAGCGCCACGTTCAGCACGGAGAAGTCCAGCGCGACCATGAACTGGGCCGCGCACAGGACGAACAGGACGAGCTTGTCACGCGTCGACAACCGGGGGATGCCGGGCGCCGCGGTGTCCGCTGCGGGGGAGGTCTGGGTGGTGGTGTCGATCGCCATGGAAAGAGCTTCGGGCGAACGGAATAGCGGTGGGGAGTCGGAACTTATGGTGGTGGTGGCACCACCAGCCGGGCCACCGGACCGGACCGACGGGGGAGGGGCGGCACGTGCCTGCTGCTGAGGCGACGCGCAGTCATCGGCGTGACGAACTGCGGGAGTTCCTGATGAGCCGGCGCGCCCGGGTCAGCCCGGCGGAGGCCGGACTGCCGGCCGGCGGCGGCAGGCGCCGTACGCCCGGACTGCGCCGCGAGGAGGTCGCCGTGCTCGCCGGGGTGGGCGCCTCCTGGTACCAGTGGCTGGAGCAGGGGCGGGAGATCTCCGTCTCCCCGCAGGTGCTGGACGCGGTCGCCCGGGTGCTGCGGCTGAGCGACGCCGAGCGCCGGCACCTGTATCTGCTGGCCGGGCTGAACCCGCCGACGCCCGAGGTGGTGCCCGGCCGCACGGACATGTGCGACGGGCTGCGGCGGCTCATCGACACCTGGATGCCGTATCCGGCGCACATCATGGACCTCTACTACAACTGCGTGCAGTACAACGACGCGGCCGCGATCGTGCTCGGCATGCGCCCCGGCATCACCCAGAACTGCCTGATCGACTTCTTCACCGACCCGCTCTACCGCGAGCGCAGCCACAGCTGGGAGCGCAACGCGCGCACGGTGGTGGCGCAGTTCCGGGCCGCGTGCGCGGCGCGCCCCGACGACGAGGGCTTCCGCGAGGTGCTCGCCGAGGTGAGCGCCGCCAGCGAGGAGTTCACGGCGCTGTGGGCCGAGCGGGACATCGAGGACCAGGGGCAGGTGCGCAAGGAGCTGTCGCATCCGCTGGCCGGGCTGCTGGTCGTGGAGTCGACGGTCCTGAAGGTGCCCGCCCGCCCCGATCTGATGATCGTGCTGCACACCCCGCTGGACGAGGCGAACACCGCCGAGAAGCTGGAGTGGCTGGCCTCCCCGGAGGGCCGCCGGGGCGCGATGTACCCCGTGGCGGGATGAGCGCCGTACCCCTTCGTATGCTCGGGGCATGACCGAGAGCAGCGCGCTTGACCCCGAGGACCGCAAGATCGTGACCCTGGCCCGTTCCGCGCGGGCCCGCAACGCCGTGCCCGAGGGCGCGGCCGTACGGGACGACACCGGGCGCACCTATGTCGCGGGCACGGTGGACCTGCCCTCGCTGAGGCTCAGCGCGCTGCGTACCGCCGTCGCGATGGCGGTGGCGTCCGGGGCCGCGTCGCTGGAGGCGGCGGCGGTGGTCGGCGAGGCGGAGTCGGTGCCGGCCGAGGACCTGGCCGCGGTGGCCGACCTCGGGGGCGCGGACACGCCGGTGCTGCTCGCGGGGGTGGACGGCACGGTCCGTACGACCGTCGCCGCGGGCCGCGCCGAGGGCTGACCGCCCGAAGCAAACCGGCCGCAAGGTCGGCTGGAATTCAACCTTGCTGGGTCGCGGGGCGCGCGCGTCAATGAACGCGTACGTCCCGACGACCCGTCAGATCCGCACCGCCGTCCGGCGCGTCCGCACCCGCCCGACCGGCCTGCCGTTCGTCGGCGCACCTTCCGATCACCCCACACGGCACGTCCGGCGTGCCCAGCAGGAAGGAAAGCGGATCCCCATGAGAGCCAAGCGCACGGCAACAGGTGCGGCCCTGGCGGCCGGGGCCCTCGCGGTCACCGGTCTCGCCCTCGCACCCTCCGCGGCCGCCGTCACTCCCCAGACGGCGACCATCACCGCGAGCTGCGGCATCTTCGGCGGTGGCCCGGCCACGCTCACCGCCACCCAGAGCGGCACCTCGGCCACTCTGAGCCTCACCTCCACCGCGATCACCGCCCCGGTCACGGTGTCCGCGAACTCGATCACCTCCACGCTCACCATGGCCAAGGCGGGCGGCGGCAGCGTCGTGTTCAGCGGCACGAAGAACCCGGTCATGAACCCGGGCGACCCGGTCAGCGTCGGCCCGCTCTCCGGGACCGTCGCCTCCGGCTACAGCCTGGACGCGTACGGCGGTTCGCTGAAGATGGTGATCTTCGGCGTCACCGTGACGTGTACCGCGAGCGGTCCGCAGTCGCCGGGTCCGTTCGTGTTCTGAGCCCGCCCCGGCCGACCGGTCCGTTCCGGTTCCCCCCGGATGCCGCAGGAACTGACGAACTGTCAGGATTCTGCGGCATCCTTCTTGACTTCTCGTCCCGCCGCCCCGCCAATGCCCCCTGTCGGGGCGCCCGTTCGGCCGCGCCCACCACCCTCAGGAGGGGGCCCATGGGTCTCACCATCCGAAGATCCGGACGGTGGCGCTGGGCGTCACTGCTCGGCGCGACCGCGCTCGCCCTCAGCGCGGGCGGCGCGCTGGCCTGCCCGGCCGGCGCCGCCGGCACCGACGTGGACTTCGCCACGCACTGCATCCCGCCCGCCATCGCGGGCCTGCCGCCGATCGACGGCACCACGACCGCCACCGTGTCGGCGGACGACACCAGCCCGAAGGTCGGTGACACCGTCACCGTCACCTACACGGTGGTCGGGGCCGCCGCGAGCAACCCCACCGACCTGGCGCTGCCCGCCGACATCATGACCCCGACCGGCAAGGTCACCCTGGGCGGCGCCCAGAGCGGTGACATCACGGTCGCCGGGCCGAAGAAGAATCCCCCGGTGCCGGGGAAGGCCGCCTTCCCGTCCTTCTCCATGACCGGCACGTTCACCGTCACCAAGCCCGGGAAGATCACCCTCGCGCCGGGCGACTACAACATCCACACCAGCTACATCATGGAACTGGACACCCCCTGCACGGTCACGAACCCGCCCGCACCGGTGTCCGAGACCATCACGGCGACGGCGGGGACCCCGGCCAACACCCGGGCGATCACGCTGGGTTCGGCCACCGGTGACCCGGGCGCGAGCGTCCGGGTGAGTGGCACGGGCTTCATCCCGGGCGCCGCCGTCACCCTCGCCGGACGCTCCGGCACCACCCAGACCGGGGACACCGCGAGCGCGACCGCGGACGGACAGGGCTCCTTCGAAGGCTCCCTCGTCGTGAACGACACCTCGACCACCGGGATCGTCGCGTACGAGGGTGCCTCCTGGAACGCCGGCACCGGCGCGGGCCCCGCGGCCTACGTCGTCAACACGCCGGTGCCGCCCGGTAGTCAGAAGCTCACCACCACGGTCAGGGCGGGCACGCTCGCCATGACCCAGGCCGGGGACTCGGTCGCGCTGTCGGGCGTCGACTTCGGCCGGGGCGGCGCCTCGACCGGCGCCCTGCGGACCGTGACCGTCCAGGACTTCCGCGGCGGTCCGGCGGGCTGGTCGCTGACCGGCAGGGTCACGGACTTCACCGGGCCCGGCGGCACGATCGGCGCGGACCGGCTGAGCTGGACGCCGTCGTGTGCGGCCAAGGCGGGCAGTCCCAGTACCTGTACGGCGGGCTCGGCGGGCACGGTGGGCTCCTCGGGGGCCACCCTCGCGGGGACCCCGGACGGCACGCTGACCGGCGGCGAGTTCACCGTCGACGCCGGACTCTCCCTGGACGTACCGGCGTTCACGCCCCCGGGCGGGTACTCCGGCGTGCTCACGCTGACGCTGTCATGAGGGTACGGGCGCCCGCACCCGCCCGTGCCCCGGCCCGCACCCGGCCGTGGGGGCCCGCGGCCGTGCGCGGGGCGTACGTCGTCGTGGTGTCCCTGATGCTGGCCCTTGTGCCGGTGGCGCCCGCGCGGGCCGCCGACAACGGCAGCTGGTCCGTGTACCCGGTCGCCGCCCAGGCCGCGGCGCGGCCCTACTTCTACCTCTCCGCCGGGCCCGGCCAGACCCTCACCGACAAGGTCGCCGTCCAGAACCGGACCGGCGAACCGCTCACCTTCCGGCTGTACGCGGCCGACGCCTACAACACCCCCCGGGACGGCGGCTTCGCCGTGCGCACGGCCGACGAGACGATGCGCGGGGTCGGGGCGTGGGCGCGGCTCGCCAGGTCCCGGATCACGGTGGCGGGGCACCGGACCGTGACCGTGCCGTTCACGCTGCGGGTACCGGCCGGCGCGGAGCCCGGGGACCACCCCGGCGCGATCATCGCGCTGGACGAGCGGGTCGAGCCGGGCGGCGGGAAGCTCGCGCTGGGAATCCGGCGGGCGGTCGGCGCGCGGGTGTATCTGCGGGTGAGCGGTCCGACGCTGCCCGCGCTCGCGGTGTCCCGGCTGCGGGTCGGCCATCACCGGCCGCTGCTCTACGGCACGGGCACGGCGACCGTGTCGTACACCCTGCGGAACACCGGCAACGTCACGCTACGGCCGAGTGTGCGGCTGACGGCGCGCGGGCTGTTCGGCCGTACCCTGCTGGACCGGCGGGCGGCCCGGGTCCCCGCCGAGCTGCTGCCCGGTCAGTCGGTACGGCTCACCGAGACCTGGCGCGGCACACCGGTGCTCGACCGGGCGGCGGTCCGGGTGGACGCGCGGGCGCGGGAGGCGTCGGCTTCGGCGGGAGTGTCCTTCTACGCGGTGCCGTGGCTGCCGCTGACGGTGCTGGTGTTCGTGGTGGTGGCGATGGTGGCCGGGTGGCGGATGGGGGCACGTTTCCGTGACGGCAGGGCCACACTGCGTCACCATCGCTTCGCGGTGCGGCGGGGGCTCCGGGATCAGGGACAATGAACGGCATGAGCGTTCGCACCCAGTCATCCGAGCAGCCGGCGGAAACCGTCCACCGCGCCGGCTTCGCCTGCTTCGTGGGCCGCCCCAACGCGGGCAAGTCCACCCTCACGAACGCTCTGGTCGGGCAGAAGGTGGCGATCACCTCGAACCGTCCGCAGACCACGCGGCACACGGTGCGGGGCATCGTGCACCGGCCGGACGCCCAGCTGATCCTGGTCGACACCCCCGGCCTGCACAAGCCGCGCACGCTGCTGGGCGAGCGGCTGAACGACGTGGTGCGCACCACGTGGGCCGAGGTCGACGTGATCGGGTTCTGCCTGCCGGCCGACCAGAAGCTCGGCCCCGGCGACCGGTTCATCGCCAAGGAACTGGCCGGGATCAAGAAGACGCCCAAGGTCGCCGTCGTCACCAAGACCGACCTCGTGGACTCCAAGGCCCTCGCCGAGCAGCTGATCGCCATCGACCAGCTCGGCAAGGAGCTGGGGTTCGAGTGGGCGGAGATCGTGCCGGTCTCGGCGGTCGGCGACAAGCAGGTGGAGCTGCTGGCCGACCTGCTGGTGCCGCTGCTGCCCGAGGGCCCCGCGCTCTACCCCGAGGGCGACCTCACGGACGAGCCCGAGCAGGTGATGGTCGCCGAGCTGATCCGCGAGGCGGCGCTGGAGGGCGTGCGCGACGAGCTGCCGCACTCCATCGCGGTGGTCGTGGAGGAGATGCTGCCGCGCGAGGACCGGCCGGCGGAGCGCCCGCTGCTCGACATCCACGCGAACGTCTACATCGAGCGCCCCAGCCAGAAGGGGATCATCATCGGCCCCAAGGGCAAGCGCCTCAAGGAAGTCGGCATCAAGTCCCGCAAGCAGATCGAGGCGCTGCTGGGCACGCCGGTCTTCCTGGACCTGCACGTCAAGGTGGCCAAGGACTGGCAGCGCGACCCGAAGCAGCTCCGCAAGCTCGGCTTCTGACCCTCGCCCTCGGTCCACCTTTCAGTCCACCCCCTGATCCGCCCCACCAGCACCGCCCCGGCCAGCCCGATCGCCGCCGACACCAGGTACAGCACCCGGTAGCCGCCCAGGTACGTCACCAGCGGCGCCGCCAGGGCCGGGGCCGCGGCCTGGGGGAGGGCGTTGGCCACGTTGACGAGGCCCAGGTCCTTGCCGCGGTCGGCGGCGTGCGGGAGGACGTCGGTCATCAGGGCGAAGTCGACGGAGGTGAAGACGCCGAAGCCGACGCCCAGGACGGCGGCCGCCGTCACCGCGCCCGGCCAGGTCTCCCAGCCGGCCAGCGCCGCCGTCGCCACCGCCATCAGCACGCCCGACCCCACCACGAACGGTTTGCGGCGGCCCGTGCGGTCGGACCAGACACCGCCGATCACCACCGTGGCCAGCAGCGTCACGCCGTTCACCGCCGTCAGGACCAGGACGCCCCGGCCGGGGTCGGGGTAGTGGACCCGGTCGCGCAGGTAGTAGAGCAGGTACAGCAGCACCAGCGAGTTGCTGAGATTGATCAGGAAGCGGGTCAGCCAGGCCCAGCCCAGGTCGGGATGCCGGCGCGGGCTCAGCCAGAAGCCCGCGAGGAAATCCCGCCAGGACCACGGGGGCCGGTCCCCGGGCGGGAGGCGGAGGTCCCGGAAGAAGGCGAGGTACGGCAGGACGCCCGCCGCCGCGCACACCGCGCAGGCCACGTACCCCGCGCCGGTTCCGCCCGCCGCCGTCGCCAGGCCCGTGCCCGCGACCACGCCCAGGATCTGGGCCGCGCCCAACCAGCCGCCCACCACGCCCCGCTGACGCCTCGGCACCCGGTCCGGGACCGCCGCGGTCACCGCCGCGAAGGCCGCGTTCAGGGTGAACTGGACGAGGCACCAGCCGAGCGCCATCGACCACGGGCCGCCCGCGCCCGCGAGCAGCAGCAGGGACAGCGCCCCGCCCGCCGCCCCGGCCGCGACCCACGGCGCCCGGCGGCCCGCCCGAGCCGTCGTACGGTCGGACAGCGCGCCGAAGAACGGGTTCGCGAGCAGGGACACCACCGCGCCCGTGCCGGTCACCCAGGCCAGCAGGGTCTCCTTGGACATCCCGGCGCCGGGCGCGAGGTCCTTCGCCTGGTCGGCCAGCAGGATCTGGAGCGGGCCGAACCAGCCCACCCAGATCGCCCCGTTGGCCATCGAGAGGGCCGCCGTCCAGCCCCGCCCCACCGGTGCGGCCGGTTCGGCGAGCGCGGCCGGCGGGCGGCCGGTGGTCACCTCTGGGCCCGCAGCACATCCCGGAACCAGTGGTACGACGCCTTCGGCACCCGCTCCAGCGTCGCGTAGTCCACGTGCACCAGACCGAAGCGCCGTGCGTAGCCCTCGGCCCACTCGAAGTTGTCCAGGAGGGACCACACGAAGTAGCCGCGCACGTCCACCCCGGCCGCCACCGCGGCGTGCAGGGCGCGCAGATGGGCGTCCAGGTAGGCGATGCGGTCCTGGTCGTCGAGGCCCTCGTACGAGCAGCCGTTCTCGGTGATGACGATCGGCGGGAGCCGGTCTCCGTAGCGCGCCCGGAAGCCGCACAGCAGCTCGGTCAGCCCCTCCGGGACCACCGGCCAGCCGAAGTCGGTCCGGGGCCGGCCCGTTATCTCCCGTACCGAGAAGGGGAGTTCGGCGGGTATCGGGACGCCGCCGGACTCCGTCTCCGTGCCCAGCGGCGCGCCCACCAGGGTCGGCGCGTAGTAGTTGACGCCGTACCAGTCGAGCGGCTCGGCGATCGTCTTCAGGTCCGCCGCGAGGTCGGGCGAGGGCATCAACTCGCCGAGTCCGTCCGGATATTCGCCCAGCAGCAGCGGCTCCGCGAAGAGCCGGTTGAGCAGCGTGTCGTAGAAGGCGGCCGCCTGCACGTCGGCCGGATCGGCGGAGGCCGGCCAGGTCGGACCGTGGGAGTTGGCGATGCCGATGTCCCCCGCGCCGGCCGCGCGCAGGGCCCGTACCGCGAGACCGTGGGCGAGGAGCTGGTGATGGGCGACCGGGAGGGCGTCGAACAGCAGCCGCCGGCCGGGGGCGTGCACCCCGAGGGCGTGGCCGAGCAGGGTGTGCTCGGCGGGCTCGTTGAGGGTGATCCATGTGCTCACCCGGTCGTTCAGGCGTTCGGCGACCGTCGACACGTACGCGGCGAACCGGTGCGCCGTGTCCCGCTCCAGCCAGTCCAGGGAAGCGGGCAGATCCCAGTGGAAGAGGGTGGGCACCGGCCGTACGCCCGCCGCGCACAGCTCGTCCACCAGCCGGTCGTAGAAGTCCAGGCCGCCCGGGGAGCCGGCGCGGGGCCAGGAGACGGAGAAGCGGTAGGCGTCCACGCCGAGACCGGCCAGCAGCGCCACGTCCTCGGGGTAGCGGTGGTAGTGGTCGCAGGCCACCGCCGCCGTCGAGCCGTCCTTCACCCGGCCCGGCCCGGCCGTGAACACATCCCACACCGAGGGCCCGCGCTCGTCCGCCGCCCCCTCGATCTGATGGGCGGAGGTCGACACGCCCCACAGGAAGCCGGCCGGGAACCGGGGGATCGGATCGCCTGCGTCAGTCGCCATGGCCGGATCATCCGTACCGCCGGTAACGAAGTCAACGCCCGTGCGTGGGTCAACGTCCGCGTGTGGGTCAACGCCCGCGTGTGGGTCAACGTCCGCGCACCCAGCGGCTCCAGCGGTCATCCGATGTGGGCCGCATGGCCCAATCGACTGGCATTCGGGGCCCGATGGTTCCGAAACTGAACCGTATGACAGTCCATCAGCTGACCACCGGGCCGCGCGCACGGCTGCTCACCGTGCTCGCGGCGTGTCTGTTCGTCCTGCTGGGCGGCGTGCCCGGCGCGCTCGCCGACACCCGCCGCGACCCCGCGACCTGCATCTCCACCCCGGCCGAGTACAAGGCCGCCTGGAACGCCCGCCAGGTGCGCTGCGTGTCCCCGTCCCTGTTCGGCACCACCCACACCCGGGGCGACACCACCCTCTACCCGAGCGGCTTCTGGTACGCGTGGGCGGGCTCGAACACCAACCTGGAGCGGTACCTCCAGCTGCGCAGCCGGTACGGCGACCAGCCCCCGAAGACCGGCATCGGCGTGCTGTCCTTCGTCGGCTACCCCGGGCTCGACAGCTGGGACACCCCGACCGACCTCGCCGTCTACACCCTGCCCTCCGGGACCCGCGCCCAGGTCCCGGCGTTCGAGACCTGGTTCCGGCTGCTGGACGAGAAGTTCGGCCACACGGACGCCTACCCGCTCGCCGCCCAGCGCGACCTCGTGCTCGCCTACTCACGCCTCGGCAAGGGCGAGGACGTCGTCGGCGCCTTCCAGGACGTCACCGGGTGCAGGCGCGGCAAGCTCCTCCAGGGCGCCGCGCCCTCGGCGGCGATCGGGTGCGGCCGCGACTTCCTCGACGCGCTGGCCGCCGCGGGGCCCTCCCCGTACGACGGCGCGTCCTCGCTGGCCTGCTTCGCCAACTTCCAGTCCGGCTACACCGGCCCGCGCGACGCCGCCGCCCTGCGCGGGGTGCTGTACCAGTGCCAGGACGCCGGGTTCCTCAACACCGGGGTGGGCCTCGGCTACAACACGTACGCCAACCCGTTCGTGTGCAAGTCCGCCGCCGCCCAGACCGTACGACAGCGGTACACCGGGCGGGAGTTCATCCTGCCGAACGCGTCCTTCGGGGAGCTGCCGAGCCACGTCGACATCCCGCTGAACCTCGGCAACCCGAACCAGCGCGGCTTCCTCCAGAAGGGCTACTGCTGAGCCGAGGGCCGGAGCTAAGCGCCCTCCTTGAGCACCCGGGAGACCAACTCCCGCTGGTCCTCGGTCAGCCGGGGGTCGGCCGCGTAGACCGTGCGGTCGTCCACCGTGATCTCGTAGCTGAACCCGTCCGGCACACCGGCCGGCGGAAGGGCCTGGCCGGACGCGAGGACGCGTCCGGCCAGCGCCTGCCACTCCTCGCCGTCGGGCCGGTCCGAGGTGTCCACCTCGGCCCGGCGCTCGATGCCCGCGAAACCGCCTGTGCGCGTCACCTGAATCCGCATGGGTCCAGTGTCGCAGCGCGGGCGCCGCCGCGGGGGGACTACCGGGTGCGTACTACCGCGTATGCACCCCGACCTGTTGCCATGCCTTCCGCACGGCCTCCAGCTCGTCGGCGCCGAACCGGTGGCGCGCCGCCTTCACGGTGAGCCTGGCGAAGTCGGCGAACTGCGCGTCCGACTTGAGATCGCCGCCGGTCAGCGCGTCGTACCAGACCTGTCCCGCCTTCTCCCAGGCATGGCCGCCGAGGGCCGTCGCGGCGAGGTAGAAGGCATGGTTGGGGATGCCGGAGTTGATGTGCACCCCGCCGTTGTCGCGGCCGGTGCGCACATAGTGCTCCATGGTCGCGGGCTGCGGGTCCTTGCCGAGGTTCGGGTCGTCGTACGCCGTGCCCGGGGCCTTCATCGAGCGCAGCGCGGTGCCGTGCACGCCCGGGGCGAGGAGTCCCGCGCCGATCAGCCAGTCGGCCTCGGTGGCGGTCTGCCCCAGCGTGTACTGCTTGATCAGCGAGCCGAAGACATCGGACACCGACTCGTTGAGCGCGCCGGACTGGCCGAAGTACTCCAGGTTGGCGGTGTGCTGGGTGACGCCGTGGGTCAGCTCGTGGCCGATGACGTCGACCGGGATGGTGAAGTCGAGGAAGACCTTGCCGTCGCCGTCGCCGAACACCATCTGCTCGCCGTTCCAGAAGGCGTTGTCGTAGCCCTCCCCGAAGTGCACGGTGGCGTCGAGCGGCATTCCGTTGCCGTCGATGGAGTGGCGGCCGTAGACCTTCAGATACAGCTCGAAGGTGGCGCCGAGACCGGCGTAGGCGCGGTTGACGGAGGCGTCGGAGCCGGGGTCCGAGCCCTCCTCGCGGACCTTGTCGCCGGGCAGGTCCTGGGAGTGGTGGGTGTCGTAGATGGTGCGGTGCGGCTGGTCGGCGGCGGCGCCCGCGGGCGGCGCCGCGGCGGTCGCGCCGATCACCGTGGTCAGCCGCCGCCGGGTGCGCTGGTAGGCGTCGTGTTCCAGGGAGCGGCGGGCGGGTGCCGACACATCCGGGTCCTCGGCGCGGGAGAGCTGGTCGAGGACGTGCGGCGGCACGATGGTGCAGAAGACGGGCTCGAGGGCCCCGTTCCTCGTCGTCATGCCATCGACCATTGCACTGAGTGATGTCAAAGTCACTACTCGCAACCATGATTGGTGAAATACCGGGACAGGGGGCGCGACGCAGCGTGACGCTGTGGTACGGCGGCGCGCCCCCTGTATGTGGCCCGTGCGGCACTCCTGTGGCCTGTCGCACTTTTTGCCCTGTTTGTCCTACCGGTCCCGCATACTGGACCGCGTCCCCACATCCTGAACCGCTCGGCTAGGCTGCGCTGCATCATGCGTTTCGTGCTGCTTCTTCTTAGCTGCCGCGGCGAGGGTCTGTAGTCGAGGCCGACTCCCTCCCCGCGGAGCTTGGCGTTGCGTCGTCGGCCGTCCAGTCGGACATCCGGACCCCCTTGAGGAGCCACGCATCATGGCCAACCGCCAGCAGCCCAGTTCCATGCCGATCCACAGGTACGGCCACTACGACCAGGTGGACATCCCGGACCGCACCTGGCCCGGCGAGCGGATCACGGTGGCCCCCCGCTGGCTCTCCACCGACCTGCGCGACGGCAACCAGGCCCTGATCGACCCGATGTCGCCCGAGCGCAAGCGCCGGATGTTCGACCAGCTGGTCAAGCTGGGCTACAAGGAGATCGAGGTCGGCTTCCCCGCCTCCGGCCAGACCGACTTCGACTTCGTGCGCTCGATCATCGAGGAAGAGGGCGCGATCCCCGAGGACGTGACGATCTCCGTCCTGACCCAGGCCCGCGAGGACCTGATCGAGCGGACCGTGGAGTCCCTCAAGGGCGCGCGCCGCGCCACCGTCCACCTGTACAACGCCACCGCCCCGGTCTTCCGCCGGGTCGTCTTCCGCGGCTCCAGGGACGACATCAAGCAGATCGCCGTCGACGGCACCCGCCTGGTGATGGAGTACGCGGAGAAACTGCTGGGCCCGGAGACCGAGTTCGGCTACCAGTACTCGCCGGAGATCTTCACGGACACCGAGCTGGACTTCGCCCTGGAGGTCTGCGAGGCGGTCATGGACGTCTACCAGCCGGGCCCGGGCCGCGAGATCATCCTCAACTTGCCCGCCACGGTGGAGCGTTCGACCCCCTCCACGCACGCGGACCGCTTCGAGTGGATGCACCGCAACCTGTCCCGCCGTGAGCACGTATGCCTGTCCGTGCACCCGCACAACGACCGCGGTACGGCGGTGGCGGCGGCCGAGCTGGCCGTGATGGCCGGCGCCGACCGCGTCGAGGGCTGCCTGTTCGGCCAGGGCGAGCGCACCGGCAACGTCGACCTGGTGACCCTGGGCATGAACCTGTTCTCCCAGGGCGTCGACCCGCAGATCGACTTCTCCGACATCGACGAGATCCGTCGTACGTGGGAGTACTGCAACCAGATGGAGGTCCACCCGCGCCACCCGTACGTGGGCGACCTGGTCTACACGTCCTTCTCCGGCTCCCACCAGGACGCCATCAAGAAGGGCTTCGACGCCATGGAGGCCGACGCGCGGGCCAAGGGCGTCACGGTGGACGACCTGGAGTGGGCGGTGCCGTACCTGCCCATCGACCCCAAGGACGTCGGCCGCTCCTACGAGGCCGTCATCCGCGTCAACTCGCAGTCCGGCAAGGGCGGTGTGTCGTACGTCCTGAAGAACGACCACAAGCTGGACCTGCCGCGCCGGATGCAGATCGAGTTCTCGAAGATCATCCAGGCCAAGACGGACGCCGAGGGCGGGGAGATCACCCCGAAGGACATCTGGGCCGCCTTCCAGGACGAGTACCTGCCCAACTCCGCCAACCCGTGGGGCCGCATCCAGGTCAGGAACGGCCAGTCGACCACGGACAACGACGGGGTGGACACGCTGACCGTCGAGGCCACCGTGGACGGCGAGGACCGCGTGCTGACCGGCTCCGGCAACGGTCCGATCTCGGCCTTCTTCGATGCCTTGCAGGCCGTCGGCATCGATGTACGCCTGCTGGACTACCAGGAGCACACCATGAGCGAGGGCGCCTCCGCGCAGGCCGCCTCGTACATCGAGTGCGCGATCGACGGCCAGGTCCTGTGGGGCATCGGCATCGACGCGAACACGACGCGTGCCTCCCTGAAGGCGGTCGTCTCCGCCGTCAACCGCGCCACCCGCTGACCCACCCCCACCGGGGGTTTCGAGGCTCCGGCCGCCGCCCACGGCGACCGGAGCCTCGTCGCTTCTCGGCCATAGGGCCGGACAGGTCACAGACTGGTCTCGTCCGGGGTACTGACTCAGCCTCCGTGATGTGGCTAACATCACGCCAGCGCGGCGATGGTGCCGTGCTCTAGGGAGGTGCGACGTGCTGCCGGTAAGGGGACGAGACGACCGTGCCACCAGGGCCCTGTGCGTCCTGGGCACGCGCACCGCGTGGACACCCGTCGGCGACGGCGAGTTCTACTGCCCCGGCTGCGGGGGCGACCGCAACTACCAGCGGCTCACCGGGCGCCGCCGGCTCACCCTGCTCGGGGTGCCGGTGCTGCCGCGCGGGACCACCGGACCCGTCGTGGAGTGCGCCGCCTGCGGCCGCCACTACGGCACCGACGTCCTGGACCACCCCACCACCCGCCGCTTCTCCGCGATGCTCCGCGACGGCGTGCACACCGCCGTCCTCGCCGTCCTCGCCGCGGGCGGCACCGGCTCCCGCGCGACCCTGGAGACGGCCTGCGCCGCGGTCCGCGCGGGCGGCGTCGAGGACTGCACCGAGGAGCGGCTCGCCGCCCTGGTCGACGCCCTCGCCGCCGACACCGGACGGGTCCTGGGCGAGCCCTGCGGGGCCGGCCTGACGATAGAGCTGCACGAGGCGCTGGACCCGCTCGCCCCGCACCTCGCCCCCGCCGGGCGCGAGGCCCTGCTCCTCCAGGGCGCCCATGTCGCCCTCGCCGACGGCCCCTACACGCCCGCCGAACGCGACGCGCTGACCACGGTCGGCGCCGCCCTGACGCTTCCGGCCGAGGACGTGACCCGGCTCCTGGAGGCCGCGCGCACCCCGTCCTGATCCCCGGCGGGCGCGGTACCGGCTCCCGCTGATTACCTCGAACGGAGTAGTGGCGTCGGTCCGTACCGGGGGCAGCATCACGGCGTGACCCCGCTGCGACGCACCGTACTCACCGGCCTCGCCCTCCTCACCGCCCTCGCCGCCCTCGCGACGGCCCCGCTGCCCGCCGCCGCGGGGCCGCTCGGCTCCGCGCCGGAGTGCGCCTCCTCGCGGCCGTACGTCTCCGGGCAGGGCGGGTACGCCGCCTACCGCATCCCCGCCGTGGTGCGCACCCCGCGCGGCACGGTGCTCGCCTTCGCCGAGGGCCGGCGCCACGGCTCCGGCGACAGCGGGGACATCGACGTGGTGGTGCGCCGCTCCACCGACGGCGGCTGCACCTGGGGCCCGCTCGCCGTGGTGGCCGCGGGCGACGGGAACACCCGGGGCAACCCGGCCCCCGCCGTCGACCCGCGCACCGGCGCCATCATCCTCGTGACCTGCGGAAACGCGGG
The DNA here is from genome assembly GCF_009650765.1 of Streptomyces sp. SUK 48. Taxonomy (NCBI): domain Bacteria; kingdom Bacillati; phylum Actinomycetota; class Actinomycetes; order Kitasatosporales; family Streptomycetaceae; genus Streptomyces; species Streptomyces sp. SUK 48. The sequence continues at coordinate 5,551,368 of NZ_CP045740.1, forward strand.
AGATGTGACGGAGGACCAGATCATGCGGGGCCAGGTCACGGCCGAGCGGGGTCGCCGGGTCTACGTGCAGCGCAGCTCGGACGACGGCCGCACCTTCACCGCGCCCCGGGACATCACCGCCGCCGTGAAACGGCCCGGCTGGCGCTGGTACGCCACCGGTCCCGGCCACGCCGTCGCCCTCACCCGGGGCCCGCACGCCGGGCGCATCCTGGTCCCCGCCAACCATTCCACCGCCCCGCCCAAGGGCTCGAAGGACACCGGCCGCGAGCCCCGCCACTACGCGGGCCACGCCCTCTACAGCGACGACGGCGGCCGCACCTGGCACCTCGGCTACACCGCCACCGGGCCCAGCGGCGTCGTCAATGTCAACGAGACCAGCGCCACCCAACTCCCCGACGGACGGGTCTACTTCAGCGCTCGCGACCAGTACGGCAGCGCCCCGGGCAACCGCGTCGACAGCTACTCCTCCGACGGCGGCGCCACCCTCGACCGCCCCTACGCCGCCCAGGGCACCCTCCAGGACGTCCCGGTGGTCCAGGGCAGCGTCCTCCAGCTCCAGGGCACTCACGCCCCGCTGCTCTTCTCCGCGCCCTCCGTGCCGACCGCCCGCCGCACCATGGCCGTCTGGTCCAGCACCGACGCCGGCCACGGTTTCGCCCGCCTGACCACCCTGGACGACGGCCCGGCCGCCTACTCCGACCTGGTCCAGCTCGGCACCGGCGCGGTGGGCGTGCTGTACGAGACGGGTTCCTACGACGGCCTGTCGTTCCGCCGGCTCACCGGGATCGGCGCCCACGCACCCGCGGGGGCGCCGTCCCGCGGGTGAATCCCCGGGGCGGCCACGAGCGAGGGCAGGGTCAGCTGCCACCAGTCGGTGAGCCGGTCGGTGACGGTGGCCGCGCCCTCCAGCGCCTCGGTGAGGGAGCACAGGCCGAAGAAGGCGCGCACCAGGGTCCGGGCGGTGGGCGCGGGGCGTACGTGTTTCGCCAGGTCACCGGCGTTGCGGGCCTCGGCGAGCAGCCGGGTCGCGGCGGCGGTCCACAGCGCGAAGGGGTCGGGCAGGGGGGCGTCGATGGTGGCGCGCTCGGCCCACAGGCGTGCGCCCGCGCGCGTCAGCGGGTCCTCGGCGAGGGCACGGGCGATGTCGTAGCTGAGGGCCACGAGCCGCTGGACCGGGGGGACGGCCGCGTCCGCGTAGCGCGCGGTGAGCTGGGGCCAGGTGGCGAAGCGGTCCTGGACGACGGCGAGGGCGATGCCCTCCTTGCTGGCGTAGTGGAAGTAGACGGCGCCGCTGGTCCGGCCGGACCGCGCGCTTATGTCGTTGACGCTCGTGCCCGCGTATCCCTGTTCGGCGAAGAGCTGGGCGGCCGCTTCCAGAAGTGATCTGCGGGTTGTCCTGGCCCGTTCCTGCAACGTTCCGCCCGCCCTCGCTCGGCATGTCCGACGGCCAAGAATGTAGTGCGCCCGCGTGCGCCGGGAGCAAACAGGAATCACACTCGCGCGGTAATCACGTATGTCTTTCGAGGGGGAACGCGAGCGGGTGGTAAGGGGTGTGTCCTCTCCGTCCCATACACCCGGACAGCGCTGCGGTCCAGTCCCTCCATGGGGTTATTGCCTGATTTGCCGCCACGAAAATATCGTAGTCGTCGCTATCTTTCCGTTTCCTGTGGAACGTCGGGAATGACGCATTTCAATGCCGCGTGCTCCGCACGCCACCCCCTGTCCCTGCCACCCTAGGAGGCCCCTGTGACCCCTCATGTCCGCCCCCTGCTCGACTGGTCGCCCGAGGCCGTCGTCTTCGACTGCGACGGCACCCTGATGGACAGCGAACGCCATTGGGTTCAGGCCCGCGTCCTGGCCTTCCGGGAATTCGGCCTCCAGGCGCCGCCCGGCTTCGCCGAGCAGGCCAAGGGCATGCACTACGAGGAGTGCGGCCGCCTGATGGCGGACTCGGTGCACAAGCCCGAGCTGGCGGCCGGCCTCACGGGAGCGCTCCTGGACCACTTCCTGGAGCTGGTCACCGACGACCCGGTCACCATGCCGGGCGCCGTCCAGCTCGTACGGACGCTGTCCGGGCGGCTGCCGCTGGCGGTGGCCAGCAACTGCCCGATGGTGGTGGTCGAGGGCAGCCTCGAACGGGCCGGGCTGCGCACGCACTTCCAGCACATCGTCGTCCCCGAGACCGGGGATTCCGTACGGCCCAAACCCTGGCCGGACGTCTACCTCCTGGCGGCCCGCCTGTGCGGGGTGCCCCCGCTCCGGGCGCTCGCCGTCGAGGACTCCCTGACCGGGGTGGAGTCCGCCCACCGCGCCGGACTGCGGGTCCTCGGGGTCGGCCCCCGCCCCGCCGCGGACGGCGCGAAGCGGGCCGACCTGTGGCTGCCGTCGCTGCGCGAACCGGAGCTGCTCACCTGGGCGGAGACCCGCGTCACCGGCGGACCCGAACCGGACTGAGCCGGGCGGGCGCGGGTCCGCGCCGTGCGGACCCCCGGCGCGGACCGGCTACAACAGCCCCGCCGAGGCGAGGAACTTGGCGACCTTCTCCGTCTCCTCGCCCGACAGCGGCACCTGCGGCTCCGCGGTGACCGGGCAGTCGATCACGCCCCGCAGATGCAGGGCCGCCTTGAACGCGCCCAGCGCCGAGGAGCTGCCGCCCATCCGCGCCGGATCACCCGCCCCGGTCAGCCCGAACAGCGCGCACAGCCGGTCCTGTTCGGCCCGCGCCCCCTCCCAGTCGCCCGCCCGGCACTGCCGGTAGAGCCGTACGTATCCGTGCGGATCGACATTGGCGAGCCCCGGGACCGCCCCGTCCGCGCCCAGCGCCAGCGCGGCGTCGGCGATCAGCTCGGAGCCGGTCAGCACCGCGAAACCGGGGTGGGCGCGAGCCCCGGTGACCAGCTCGCGGAAGGCCGCCAGATCACCGCTGGAGTCCTTGATCCCGGCCAGCACCCCGTCCCCGGCGAGCCCCAGCACCAGCTCGGGGGGCAGCTTGGTGTGCACGGCGACCGGGATGTCGTAGGCGATCACCGGCACCGGGCTCAGGGCCGCGATCCGGCGGTAGTGGTGGACGATCTCCGAGGGGTGGGTGCGGGCGTAGAACGGCGCGGTGACCACGACGGCCTCCGCGCCCGCCGCCGTGGCGGTGCGGACCTGGTCCAGGACCCTCGGGGTCGTCATGTCGATCACCCCGGCCAGCACCGGCAGCTGACCGCCCACGTGCCCCGCGACCGCCTCCACCACCCGGCGCCGCTGGGTGTCCGTGAGGAAGGCCGCCTCCGAGGTCGAGCCGAGCACGAACAGCCCGTGCACCCCCGCGCCCACGAGATGGTCCACCAGCCGCAGCAGCGAGGGCACATCGACCTCGCGCTCGGGCGTCAGCGGCGTGCAGACGGGCGGGACGACTCCGGTGAGCGGGGCGGGGAAGGTCATTCACGGCTCCTGCGGGTGAGGCCGCGGGTCGACAGGTCCTCCTGCACAGGATGGTGACAGCGGTAGCGATGTGCCGGGTGCGACGCGGCCGAGAAATCCGGCATCACCTGTGCGCACACCGCGTCCGCCTTCCAGCACCGGGTGCGGAAGGGGCAGCCGCTCGGCGGCCGGGTCGCCGACGGCACCGGGCCGGCCAGCGGGATCGGGTCGACGGGGTGCAGCAGCCCAGGGGTGGCCGAGAACAGGGCGCGGGTGTACGGATGCCGGGCCCGGTCGCTCACCCGGTCCGCCGGGGTCTCCTCCACGATCCGGCCCAGGTACATGGTGACCACCCGGTCGCTCATCCGCCGTACCGTCTGGATGTCGTGCGAGACGAACACCAGCGCCAGCCCGAGTCGGTCCTTGAGGTCGAGCAGCAGATTGAGGATCTGCGCGCGCACCGACACGTCCAGCGCGCTGGTCGGCTCGTCGGCGACCACCAGTGCCGGGTCCAGGGCGAGCGCGCGGGCGATGGCGACGCGCTGCCGCTGCCCGCCGGACAACTGCCCGGGCAGCGCCTCCGCGAGCCCCCGGGGCAGCCCGACCAGCCCCATCAACTCCCTTACCCGCGCCTCCCGCCTCGTCCGGGTGCCGCGCTCGTGCACATCCAGCGGATCGCGCAGGATGCGGCGGACGGTGAGCCGCCGGTTCAGGGCGGTCGCGGGGTCCTGGAAGATCATGCCGGTGCCCGCGCCGACCGCCGCCCGCCGCTCGGCGCCCGGCATCGCCCACAGGTCCCGCCCCCGGAACGCCACCGTCCCCGCGGCCGGCCGCTCCACCCCGACCAGCACCTTCGCCAGCGTCGACTTCCCGCACCCCGACTCCCCGACGACGCCCACCGTCTCGCCGGCCGCCACCGTGAGATCGGCACCGGTCAGCGCGTACACCCGGTCCCGCTTGAACAGGCCCCCGCTGCGCGCCCGGTGCACCACGTGCACCCCCCGCACCTCCACGACGGGCGCCTCCGCCAGGGGGTTCATCGGCCGGCCCGCATCCGTCACGGCGTTCACCGGACGGCCTCCTCGCGGCCGGCGGGGGCGGGTCGGCGGCGGGTGGCCGTGTGCCGGGCGGGGCCGGCGAGGGCCGGTGACCGTGTGCGGCGCGTCCCGCCGGCCGGTGGGTGCGCCCGGCCCGGCGGGAACGGGCCCCCGGCGCCCGCCCGGCACCTCCGCCACGGGGACGCGGCTTTGGTCACGGCGTTCACTGGACGGCCTCCTCGCGGTCGGCGGGTGCCGGGTGGTGGCAGGCGACCGTGTGGGTCGCGGGGCCCGTGAGGACCGGAGCCCGTGTGCGGCACACCTCGCTCGCCAGCGGGCACCGGCCGGCGAACCGGCAGCCGGGCGGGAAGTCGGCGGGGGACGGTACGACGCCCGGGATCTGTGTCATCCGTTCCGCGGCGGACTCCAGCGAGAGCACGCTGCCGAGCAGAGCGCGCGCGTAGTGGTGGGCCGGCGCCGCCACCAGCTCGGCGGTCACCCCGCTCTCCACGATCTGCCCGCCGTACATCACCACCACCCGGTCGGTGACGTCCGCGACCAGCGCCAGATCGTGCGAGACCAGGACCAGCGCGAAGCCCAGTTCCGCGCGCAGCCGCAGCAGCAGTTCCATCACCTGGGCCTGCACGGTGACGTCCAGCGCGGTCGTCGGCTCGTCGGCGATGATCAGGCTCGGGTCGCGGGACAGCGCCATGGCGATCAGCACCCGCTGGCGCTGCCCGCCGGACAGCTCGTGCGGATAGCTGCGCAGGGTGCGCTCGGGATCGAGGCCGACGAGTCCCAGCAGTTCGGCCGGGCTCCGGCGTCCGCCACGCCGTACCAGCTGCCCCAGCTGGGCGCGGACGGTCATGGCCGGGTTCAGGGAGGACAGCGCGTCCTGGTAGACCATCGCCATCTCGTGGCCCAGCAGCTTCCGCCGGGCGCGGGCGGGTTCGGCGAGCAGATCGCGCCGCCGGAAGCGGACCTGGCCGCGCACCCGGGCGCCGGGCGGCTGGAGCCCCATGACGGTGAGCGCGGTCAGCGACTTCCCGCACCCCGACTCGCCGACCAGGCCCAGCACTTCACCGGGGTACACCTCGAAGCCGACCCCGGCGACGATGTCCACGCCCCGGTGCCGGCCGGGGAATCCGACGGCCAGGTTCTCCACGGCGAGCACGGGCGGCCCGGTGCGGTCCGGGAGCGGCCGGGCACGGGAGCGCAGCCTGCCGGCGGCCTCGGCGAGGCCGGGCAGCCGCAGCACCTCGCCCGGACCCGCCGCTGCCCCGGGCTCGTCGGCCGCCTCGACCTCCCGGGGCGCCGGGGCGGCCCACGCGTCCGAGACGCCCTCGGCGAGGATGTTCAGCGAGAGCACGGTCAGCAGGATCAGCAGCCCGGGGAAGACGGTCGCCCACCAGCCGCCGGTCAGCACCATGTTCTTGCCGTCCGCGATGACACTGCCCCACGAGGGGTCCGGGGGCCGCACCCCCGCCCCGATGAAGGACAGCGACGCCTCGAACACGATCGCCTCGGCGACCTGCACCGTGCAGAACACCAGTACCGGGGCGGCACAGTTGACGGCCACATGGCGCAGCACGATGTGCGGGGTGCGGGCGCCGATCACCCGTTCCGCGGTGACGTAGTCCTCGCCGTACTGGTCGAGCACATTGGCCCGTACGACGCGTGCCACCGGCGGCGTGAACAGGAAGGCGATGGCGCAGATCAGCACGCCGATCCCGCCGCCGAACACCGCGACGAGCACGGCCGCGAGGGCGATCCCCGGGAACGCCATCACCACGTCCAGACAGCGCATCAGCGTCTCGTCGACGGCCTTGCGCGAGGTCGCCGCGACCGCCCCGAGCACCGCCCCGACGACCAGGGCCAGCGCGGTGGCGCCGAGCCCGATCGCGAGCGACCACCGGGCGCCGTACATCAGCCGGCTGAGGATGTCCCGGCCCAGGCTGTCCTGGCCCATCCAGTGCGCGGCGGACGGATGTCCGGTGCCGCCCACCGGGTCCTGCTGGTCGAGCGGGTCGTCGGGGGCGAGCAGGGGCGCGAGGAGGGCGACGAGGACGACGAGGGCGAGGAAGCAGGCGGCGGCCTGGGACAGCGGTGGCAGCCGGCGCCGGCCGCGCGGCCGCACCCGGGGGGCGGCGAGCCGTTCGGCGAGCCCGGCACGGGTGATCATCAGGACGCCCGCAGCCGGGGGTTGACCAGCAGATACAGGAGGTCGATGACGAGGTTGACCACGACGAACCCGGTGGCCGTGGTCAGGACGACGCCCTGGACCACCGCGGGATCGCCGTTCTGCACGGCGTCGATCATCAGCTTCCCCATCCCCGGCAGCGAGAAGATCGTCTCGATCACGACGGCGCCGCCCAGCAGATAGCCGACCCGCAGGCCGAGCACGGTCAGCGGGTTGACCAGGGCGTTCCGAAGGACGTTGCGCCCGACGACGACCCAGGGCGGCAGCCCGCCGCCGATCGCGGTGCGCACGTAGTCCTTGTCCAGCTCCTCCACCACCGAGGTGCGCACGATCCGGGTGAGCTGGGCGGCCACCGGCAGTGACAGCGCGACGGCGGGCAGTGCCATGGTTCTGAGCCAGCCGGTGACGGAGTCGGCCGGGTTGATGTAGCCGCCGGCCGGGAACCAGCCCCGGTCCACCGCCAGGTACTGGATCATCAGCAGCGCCAGCCAGAAGCCGGGCGCGGCGACCCCGATCAGCGACAGGACCCGGATGGCCTGGTCGGGGAACCGGTCCCGGTACACCGCGGCCGTCACCCCGCCCGCGAGCGCCAAGGCGACCGCGAACGCGAGGCCCAGGAAGGTCAGTTGGAGGGTGAGGGGGAGCGCGGTGGTGACCTGGTCGGCGACGGGGGCGCGGGTCAGGGCGCTGGTGCCGAGGTCGCCGTGCAGCAGGGCGCCGACGAAGTGGACGTAGCGCAGGGGCAGCGGGTCCGACAGACCGTTCGCTTCACGGAATTCGTGCAGCTGCCGGGGGGTCGGGTTCGCGCCCTGGAAGAACGCGGAGGCCGGGTCGACGTCCGAGAACCGCATCACCAGGAACACGAAGAGCACGATCCCCAGCATCAGCGGCACCAGCAGGGCGATCCGGCGCAGCAGGATGCGGACGACGGCCGTCATCCGGTCAGACCCACGTGGCCTGGAGCACGTTGATCCCCGGGTACGGCTGCGCCCTTATCCCGGTGAGCAGGCGCGGGTCCCAGGCGGTCATCAGCTCGTTGTGGACGACCGGGTAGAGCACGGCCTGTTCGGCGACGACGTCGATGTAGTCCTGGACCATCGCCCTCTTCCGCGCGGGGTCCGGCTCCCGGGTGGCGCGGTCCATGTCCGTGAAGAGCCGCTTGGCGACGGGGTGGCCGGCCCAGCGGGTGTACCGCATCCAGAGGTTCTGCGGCCCGTAGTTGTAGTGCATGATCAGGTCGGCGTCGAGCCCGAACTGGTTCGGGTCGGACGCCGCGGCGACGACTTGGTAGTCCTGCCGCTGATCCATCTTGGTGAAGACGGCGGTGGTCTCCTGCGGGGCCAGGGTGGTGCGGACGCCGATCGCGTCCCAGGACGCCTTGACGGTCGGCAGGCAGTCCACGATCCAGCTGACGTCGACAGCCAGGAGGTTGATGCCGAGGCCGGAGACGCCGGCGGCCCTCAGCAGCGCCTTCGCCTTCTCCGGGTCGTAGTCGTACACGGTCCTGGCCCGCCGGTACGCGGGGTTGCCCTGGTCGAGGAAGGAGGAGGCGGCCTTCCCGTGCCCCTTGAGCGCGACCCTGACCATCTTCTCCTTGTCGATGGCGTAGTGCAGGGCCTGGCGCACCCGGACGTCGTCGAAGGGTTTGTGCTGGGTGTCGAACATCAGGAACAGGTTGTTCATCCCGGCCCCGCCGGCGACCTTCAGGCCGCCCTGTTCGAGCCTGCCGATGTTGGCGTACGGGATGTTGTCCGCGATCTGCGCGCCCGCGTCGGACCCGGAGATCCTGGCGACGCGGGGGGCTGCGTCCACGATGGTCAGCCAGTTCATCCGCCGGAACGCGGGTCTGCGGGGGCCGTTGTAGCCGTCGTACGCCTCGAACGTCGTATTGGACTTCGGGTGGTGCGCGGTCTGCCGGTACGGCCCCGACCCCACCGCCAGCCCCTTGATCGCGTCGTCCCACGCGCCGGGCCGCCCGAACACGTGCCGGGGCATGATCTTGGCGAGCGTGAGCCGTGAGAGCCCGTCCGGGAAGGGGAACTTGAGCACCAGCTCGACGCTGTCGCCGCCGGTCCTCCGGACCTCCTTCAGCCAGCTCTCGAAGAATCCCTTGGCGAGGGTCGGGGTCTTCGGGTCGAGGATTCTGTCGAACACGAAGACGACGTCGTCGGCGGTGACGGGCCTGCCGTCGTGGAAGGTGGCGCCGGGCCGCAGCCGGAAGTGCCAGGTGGTGGCGCCGCGGTCGCTCGGCACCTCGGTGCCGAGCGCGGGGTACGGCACCCGGGTGATCGGATCGGTGTCCAACAACCCTTCGTAGACATGGTTGTTGGCCGCCATCGAGAACGCCGACGCGGTCTGCGTCGGATCCCAGCTGCCGTCGTTGCCGTACCCGATCACGGCGGTGAGCGTCCGGTCCCTGCCGCTGCCGCCGCTCCCGGTGTCGTTCGTGGACTGCGGCCCCGCGGAGCAGGCACCGAGGCCGGGCAGCGCGGCGGCCAGCCCGAACGCCCCGACCCCCCTGAGCAGAGACCGCCGGCCCGGGGCCGTCACATCGCGGGTCACGTCGTCGCGCACGGGTCCTCCAGCGAGGTCGGGGAGGCGAGAAGAGGTACGACGTCCTACGTCCGGTTCGATCAGCGTGACCATAAAAGCACCCATGTGGGCGGTCAAGGGGGCCTACACGAATGGGTTAGTCGCGCATCGTGAAGAACGTGAGCATCCGGGCCATGCCGTCGTCGGCGAACATGGCGTTCAGGCTGGCGGCGGATTCGCGGGCGGAGGATTCGGCGCGGGGGAAGAGGGCCGACTCGTAGGCGGCCAGGGCGGATTCGGTGTCGCCGGGGTGGGCGGCGATGGCCTCGGCGAGCAGCGCGCCGTCGTACATGGCCAGGTTGGCGCCCTCGCCGGCGAAGGGGGACATCAGGTGGGCGGCGTCGCCCAGCAGGGTCACCCCCGGGACCCGGTCCCAGCGGTGGTCGGCGGGCAGGGCGTGGATATGGCGCGGCGTGAGCGCGCCGTCGGCGTCCGCGACCAGCCCCCGCAGGCCCTCGTCCCAGCCCTCGAAGCCCGCCAGCACCGCCGCCTTCGCGGCCGCCGTGTCGCCGAAGTCGATCGTGCCGAGCCAGCCCTCGTCCGCCCGCACCGCCGTGTAGACGTGCAGGCTCCCGTCGGTCTCCCGGTGGGCCAAAAAGCCGCGGCCGCCGCCCAGGCTGATGAAGAACCCGCCCCCGATCAGCGCCGCACTGCGCGGATGGCGGGCGTCGGCGTCCAGCAGATCCGTCTCCACGAAGGAGATCCCGGTGTACGCGGGCCGCGCGGACGACACCAGCGGCCGGACCCGTGACCACGCGCCGTCCGCGCCGATCAGCAGATCCGTGGTGACGGCGGAACCGTCGGCGAACGTCACCTCGTGCCGGCCCCCGCCCAGGGGCCGCGCCCCGGTCACCTTGGCGCCCCACCGGATCGTGCCCTCGGGCAGCGAGTCCAGCAGCAGATCGCGCAGGGCACCGCGGTCCACCTCCGGGCGGCCGCCCGCGCCGTCGTCCGCCCGGGACACGTGCACCGTGCCGTCGGGGCCGACCAGCCGCATCGCCTGGCCGCCCTCGTGGATCAGCTCCCGGAACGCGTCGTGCAGTGCCGCGGCGTGCAGTGCCCGCTGCCCGTTCTCCTCGTGGATGTCGAGCATCCCGCCCTGCGTACGCGCCGCCGCGGACGCCTCTGCCTCGAAGACCGCCGCCTCGATCCCGTGCACCCGCAGCACCCGGGCGGCCGTCAGACCGCCGAGGCCCGCGCCGACGATCGCGATGGGGACGTGGTTGTCGTACGTCACAGGGGGCCTCCCGAGCGGCCAAGGGGTCTCTACCGAACGCCGTCACTGTAACGAACATGTTCGTGACGAACAAGTTCGTCGCAGCGCACGGCGAGGCCGGGGGAGGGGGGGCGAGGGTGGCTCCGCTCAGTCCGCCGGGTCCGGGACCGGGGTCCGTGTGATGCCGTTGACCAGCACGTCGAAGCTCCAGCGCATCCGGTCCGCGACCGCGCCGCCGAGCAGCATCGGCATGTGCGCCGCGATCGCCGGATGCGTCGTCCCGCTCACCGCGTGCAGGGCCCGGGCGAGGGCGTCCCAGTCGTCCGTGTGCGCGGGATCGTGCGCCTGCGTCGCGTGCTCGGCGGCGGCCGCCGTGGCGTCCTGGAGCAGCTTGTCGACGCCCCACGCGACCTGCTCGCGCGCGGCGCCGCTGCGGGAGAGCAGGTCCAGAATCCGTTCCAGCAGCCGCAGGTAGTTCGCGCCGCTGGGCCGCGCGACCAGGGCCGACCGCGCGAGCTGCGGGTGCGTGAACAGGACGCGGGTGTACGACGCGAGGACGGCCCGCAGCCGCTCCCGCCAGTCCTCCCCGGCGCCCTCGGCCGCCAGGTCCACCTCGCCGAGCAGCGCGTCCAGCACGGCCGCGTGCAGCTCGGCGGTGTTGGCCACGTACACGTACAGCGAGGCCGGGCCGGTGTCCAGCTCCTGCGCCAGCCGGCGCATGGTGACCTTCTCCAGCCCCTCGGCGCGCATGAGCCGTACGGCGGTGTCCACGATGCCCCGCCGGGTCAGCGCGGGCTTCGCGGGCCGCTCCCGGCGGCTGGCCGGCTCTCTTCTCGCTGTCATGCCGCGATCGTAACGAACGCGTTCGTGCCCCTGACCGGTTCCCGGTACGGGACAATGGACCGCATGAGTCTGTTCCGCGACGACGGCATCGTGCTGCGCACCCAGAAACTGGGCGAGGCGGACCGGATCATCACCCTGCTCACCCGGGGGCACGGCCGGGTGCGGGCCGTGGCGCGGGGCGTGCGGCGCACCAAGTCGAAGTTCGGGGCCCGCCTTGAGCCCTTCTCCCACGTGGACGTGCAGTTCTTCGCGCGCGGCAGCGAACTGATCGGCCGGGGGCTGCCGCTGTGCACCCAGAGCGAGACGATCGCGCCCTACGGCGGCGGCATCGTGACCGACTACGCGCGCTACACCGCCGGTACGGCCATGCTGGAGACCGCCGAGCGGTTCACCGACCACGAGGGCGAGCCGGCCGTACAGCAGTACCTGCTGCTGGTCGGCGCCCTGCGGACGCTGGCCCGGGGGGAGCACGCCCCGAACCTCGTGCTGGACGCGTTCCTGCTGCGCTCGCTCGCCGTCAACGGGTACGCGCCCACCTTCGGCGACTGCGCCAGGTGCGGGATGCCCGGCCCCAACCGGTTCTTCTCCGTCGCCTCCGGCGGCTCCGTGTGCGTGGACTGCCGGGTGCCCGGCAGCGTCGTACCGTCCCCGGGGACCCTGGTACTGCTGGGCGCGCTGCTTACGGGAGACTGGGAGACGGCGGACGCCTGCGAGGCGCGGTTCGTCCGGGAGGGCAGTGGGCTGGTCTCCGCCTATCTGCACTGGCATCTGGAACGCGGGCTGCGCTCGCTGCGGTACGTGGAAAAGTCCTAGCCGGGCCAGGAGAGCCGGCCCGGAGAAGTCGTAGAGGAGTCGGAGCACATGGTGGTACGCGGGATCCTGGGGCGCCAGCGGCGCGAGTACACGGCGCCGGAGCCGCACCCCTCCGGGGCCCGTCCGCCGAGGCTCCCCGGTGAGCTGGTCCCGAACCACGTGGCGATCGTCATGGACGGCAACGGGCGCTGGGCCAAGGAGCGGGGGCTGCCGCGGACCGAGGGGCACAAGGTCGGCGCCGAGCAGGTGCTCGACGTGCTCCAGGGCGCGATCGAGATGGGCGTGGGCAACATCTCGCTGTACGCCTTCTCCACCGAGAACTGGAAGCGCTCGCCCGAGGAGGTGCGCTTCCTCATGAACTTCAACCGCGACTTCATCCGCAAGAGCCGGGACCAGCTGGACGCGCTGGGCGTGCGGGTGCGCTGGGCCGGGCGGATGCCCCGGCTGTGGAAGTCGGTCGCCAAGGAGCTCCAGGTCGCGCAGGAGCAGACCAAGGACAACGACAAGCTCACCCTGTACTTCTGCATGAACTACGGCGGCCGGGCCGAACTCGCCGACGCGGCCAAGGCGTTGGCCGAGGATGTGCGGGCCGGGCGGCTGGACCCGTCGAAGGTGTCCGAGAAGACGATCCAGAAGTACCTGTACTACCCGGACATGCCGGACGTCGACATGTTCCTGCGGCCCAGCGGGGAGCAGCGGACGTCCAACTACCTGCTCTGGCAGAGCGCTTACGCCGAGCTGGTCTTCCAGGACGTGCTGTGGCCGGACTTCGACCGGCGCGACCTGTGGCGGGCCTGCCTGGAATTCGCCTCCCGCGACCGGCGGTTCGGCGGCGCGATCCCGAACGAGGAGCTGCTGGCGATGGAGGGCGACGGCTGAGCCGTCCCCCCGAACGGCTGGGCCGCCCCCTGGACGACCGAGCCGCCGCCCTCAGCCGTTCCGCGTGGCGCACTCCGCGCACGTACCGAAGATCTCCACGGTGTGCGCCACGTTCACATACCCGTGCTCCGCGGCGATCGCCTCGGCCCACTTCTCCACCGCCGGGCCCTCCACCTCCACCGCCTTGCCGCAGCCGCGGCAGACCAGGTGGTGGTGGTGTTCGCCGGTGGAGCAGCGGCGGTAGACGGACTCGCCCTCGGAGGTGCGCAGCACGTCGACCTCGCCGGCGTCGGCGAGCGACTGGAGCGTGCGGTAGACGGTGGTGAGCCCGACGGAGTCGCCCTTGTGCTTGAGCATGTCGTGGAGCTCCTGCGCGCTGCGGAACTCGTCGACCTCGTCCAGCGCGGCCGCCACTGCTGCCCGCTGACGGGTCGCGCGGCCCTTCACGGGCGGTCCAGCGGTCGTCACTGCTGCCTCCTCACGTCTCACCCCTGACGCGGGCCATTGTGCCAGCCCGCGGCCCCGGGGGTCAGGCGCCGATCTCCTCCCCCGTGCCGCGCGCGGCCGGAATCACACACTCCGCCGGGTCCCCGCCGGACCCCGCGGCCGTGGCCGCGCGGGCGCGTCGGCGGGCCAGCGGGGCGGCCAGCGCGGTCAGGACGACGAACGCGGCGATGGTGAGCAGGACGATCGTCGCGCCGGGCGGAACGTCCTGGTAGAACGACGCGATCGTGCCGCTGACGGTCACCGTGATGCCGAGCGCCACCGCGATCGCGAACGTCATGGCGAAGCTGCGGGTGAGCTGCTGGGCCGCCGCCACCGGCACCACCATCAGCGCGGAGACCAGCAGCAGCCCGACGACGCGCATGGCGACCGTCACCGTGATCGCCGCCGTGACGGCCGTCAGCAGGTTCAGGGCGCGCACCGGCAGCCCGGTGACCCGCGCGAACTCCTCGTCCTGGCTGACCGCGAACAGCTGGCGGCGCAGGCCGAGGGTGACCAGCACCACGAACGCGGCCAGCAGGCAGATCGCGAGGACGTCGGACGGGGAGACCGTGGACAGGGAGCCGAAGAGGTAGGTCGTCAGGTTGGCGTTGGAGCCCGTCGGCGCCATGTTGATGAACATCACGCCGCCCGCCATGCCGCCGTAGAAGAGCATGGCCAGCGCGATGTCGCCGCGCGTCCTGCCGTACCAGCGGATCAGCTCCATCAGGAGGGCGCCGAGCACGGAGACCGCCGTCGCCATCCAGACCGGGGAGGTGGACAGCAGGAAGCCGAGGCCGACGCCGGTCATGGCGACGTGTCCGATGCCGTCGCCCATCAGGGCCTGGCGGCGCTGGACCAGGTAGATGCCGATGGCGGGGGCGGTGATGCCGACCAGGACGGCGGCGAGCAGGGCCCGCTGCATGAAGGCGTAGTTCAGGAAGTCCATCAGCTCAGCAGTCCCGTGCGGATCGGTTCGGCGCCCGCGGGCGCGTGCGGGTGTACGTGGTCATGGCCCGGCAGCGCATGCTGGCCGACGGCTCTCGGGGGCGGCCCGTCGTGCAGCACGCAGCCGTCGCGCAGGACGACCGCGCGGTCGATCAGCGGTTCCAGGGGCCCCAGTTCATGCAGCACGAGGAGGACCGTCGTACCGGCCTCCACCTGCGTCTTCAGCGTCCGGGCCAGGATCTCCTGGCTGGCCAGGTCGACGCCGGCCATCGGCTCGTCCATGATCAGCAGTTCGGGGCGGGCGACGAGCGCGCGGGCGATCAGCACGCGCTGGTGCTGGCCCCCGGACAGGGCGTTCACCGAGTCCCTGGCCCGGTCCGCCATGCCGACGTGCTCCAGGGCCTCGCGCACGGCGTCCCGGTCGGCCCTGCGGAAGGGGCCGAAGCGGGTGCGGGCGAGCCGGCCGGAGGAGACGATCTCGGTGACGGTCGCCGGGACACCGCCCGCGGCCGTGGTGCGCTGCGGTACGTAGCCCACCCGGGACCAGTCGCGGAAGGCGCGCCGGGGGGTGCCGAACAGCTCGATGGCGCCGTCGGCGAGGGGGACCTGGCCGATGATCGTACGGATCGCCGTGGACTTGCCGGAGCCGTTGGCCCCGAGCAGGGCGACGACCTCGCCGCTCCCGACGGTCAGATCGATGCCGCGCAGCACCGGGCGGCCGCCGAGGTCGGCCCGTACACCGCGCAGGGATATGACGGGTTCGCCGTGCGTCTCCATGCTGACTCCTGTCACTTGGTGCCCAGCGCCTTCTGGAGCGCCTTGAGATTGGCGTTCTGGACGGAGAAGTAGTCCTTGCCGCGGGACTTGCCCGTGATCCCCTCGATCGGGTCGAGGACATCGGTCTTCAGGTCCGCGTCGTGCGCGATGGTCTTCGCGGTCTTGTCGCTGACGAGCGTCTCGTAGAAGACGGTCGAGACGTGGTCGGCCTTCGCCAGCCGCTCCAGGTCCCGCACGCGTGCGGCGCTCGGCTCCGAGTCGGGGTCGAGGCCGTTGATCGCCTCCTCGGTGAGGCCGTAGCGCTCGGCGAGGTAGCCGAAGGCGGCGTGGGTGGTGATGAAGACCTTGGACTCGGTGTGCGCGAGGCCGGTGCGGAAGCGCCGGTCCAGGTCACCGAGCTGCCCGACCAGGGCCGCGGTGTTCTTCCGGTAGTCGGCCGCGTGCCGGGGGTCGGCCTTCTCCAGGGCCTTGCCGACGCCCTGGGCGACCTGGGCGTAGCGCACCGGATCGAGCCAGATGTGCGGGTCCCGGCCCGCGGACTCCTCGCCCTTGCCGGTGTCGTGCGCGGCCGCGTGCCCGCCGACCTCGTTGCCGTGCGCCTCCATGGAGACCAGGGAGGCGGCGTCGACCTTCGTCCTCACCGAGGACTGCGCGACCGCGGCGTCCACGGAGGGCTGGAGGTTCTTGAGATAGAGGACGGCGTCGGCGTCGTCGATCGCCGCGATCTGCTTGGGGCTGATCTCCAGGTCGTGCGGCTCCTGGCCGGGGGTGGTGAGACTGGTGACGTGGACGTGGTCGCCGCCGATCCGCTCGGCGAGGAAGGACATCGGATAGAAGGACGCGATGACGTCGAGCCTGCCGTCACCGGTCGCCGCCGTGCCGCTCCCGGAGCAGCCGGAGAGGGTGCCGAGGCCGAGGGCGGTGACGGCGGTCAGGGCGGCGGCGGGTATGAGGCGTCCACGTATGTTCATGACAGTCATTTTCAACAAAAATGGAAACCGTTGTCAACAAGCCGCCCGAGATGCCCCCGAGGTGCCCGTATACCGGGGCCGATTTGGTTGTGGGGGAGCCTGCGCCGGTAACCTGAAGCATTCGCTGGAAGCATCTCGCTTCAACGCCCGTCGTCGTAATGAAGAGAGCACCGTGGCCGCCGACAAGATCGACACCATCGTCAGCCTGAGCAAGCGCCGTGGCTTCGTTTTCCCGTGCAGTGAGATCTACGGCGGTCAGCGTGCCGCCTGGGACTACGGACCGCTGGGTGTCGAGCTCAAGGAGAACATCAAGCGCCAGTGGTGGCGCTACATGGTGACGTCCCGCGAGGACGTGGTCGGTATCGACTCGTCCGTCATCCTGGCCCCCGAGGTCTGGGTCGCGTCCGGCCACGTCGCCACCTTCACGGACCCGCTGACCGAGTGCACCGCGTGCCACAAGCGGTTCCGTGCCGACCACCTCGAAGAGTCCTACGAGGAGAAGAAGGGCCACGCCCCGGCGAACGGCCTGGCCGACATCAACTGCCCGAACTGCGGCAACAAGGGCCAGTTCACCGAGCCCAAGCAGTTCTCCGGCCTGCTGTCCACGCACCTCGGCCCGACCCAGGACTCCGGCTCGGTCGCCTACCTGCGCCCCGAGACGGCCCAGGGCATCTTCACCAACTTCGCCCAGGTGCAGACCACTTCGCGCCGCAAGCCGCCGTTCGGCATCGCCCAGATGGGCAAGTCGTTCCGCAACGAGATCACGCCGGGCAACTTCATCTTCCGCACCCGCGAGTTCGAGCAGATGGAGATGGAGTTCTTCGTCAAGCCGGGCGAGGACGAGCAGTGGCAGGAATACTGGATGGAGCAGCGCTGGAACTGGTACACGGGCCTCGGCCTGCGCACCGAGAACATGCGCTGGTACGACCACCCGAAGGAGAAGCTCTCCCACTACTCGAAGCGGACCGCGGACATCGAGTACCGCTTCCAGTTCGGTGGCAGTGAGTGGGGCGAGCTGGAGGGTGTCGCCAACCGCACGGACTACGACCTCGGCGCGCACGCCAAGGCGTCCGGCCAGGACCTCTCCTACTTCGACCAGGAGGCCGGGGAGCGCTGGACGCCGTACGTCATCGAGCCGGCGGCGGGTGTCGGCCGCACCATGCTGGCCTTCCTGCTCGACGCGTACGTCGAGGACGAGGCGCCCAACGCCAAGGGCAAGATGGAGAAGCGCACGGTGCTGCGCCTCGACCACCGTCTCGCCCCGGTGAAGGTGGCCGTGCTGCCGCTGTCCCGCAACCCGGAGCTGTCGCCGAAGGCCAAGGGCCTCGCGCAGGCGCTGCGGCAGAACTGGAACATCGACTTCGACGACGCGGGCGCCATCGGCCGCCGCTACCGCCGTCAGGACGAGATCGGTACGCCGTTCTGCGTGACCGTCGACTTCGACACCCTCGAGGACAACGCGGTCACCGTGCGCGAGCGCGACACGATGAAGCAGGAGCGGGTCTCCCTCGACCAGATCGAGGGCTACCTGGCGCAGCGCCTGCTGGGCTGCTGACCCGGGCCGCCGTCGCCGTCCCGGGGGCCCCGCCCCCGGATTCCCGGCCCGCGCCCGCCCACCGTCCGATCCCGTCGGCCGGTGGGCGGGCGCTTTCGTGTCTGTGGTGCCTCAACGCCCTTGCAGCGCCTTGACGTTGTCGCCGAAGGTCCAGTTCTTCGAGCCGTCCCAGTTGAGCGACCAGTCCATCAGGCCCTTGAGCGAGGTGCCGTAGTGCCGCCACGCCTGGGAGACCAGGGACGGGGACATGTAGCCGCCGCCCGCGCCGGGCTGGGCGGGCAGCCCCGGGACCTGCTTGTCGTAGGGCACCTTCACGGTCGTGCCCTGTACCACCAGGCCCTTGTTCAGGCAGTCGGTCTGGGCGGTGAAGCCCGCCACCGTGCCGGCCTCGTAGGAGTCGCCGGAGCAGCCGTACATGCTGCCGTTGTAGTACTGCATGTTCAGCCACCACAGCCGGCCGTTGTCCGCGTACTTCTTGATGATCGGCAGGTACGCGCCCCAGATCGAGCCGTAGGTGACGCTGCCGCCGGTGACGTACGCCGTCTCCGGGGCCATCGTCAGCCCGAAGCCGGCCGGCATCTGCGCGAGGACGCCGTCGATGATCCGGACCAGGTTGGCCTGGGACGTGGACAGTTGACCGATGTTCCCGCTGCCCGTCAGACCGGTCTCGATGTCGATGTCGATGCCGTCGAAGTTGTACTTCTTCAGGATCGGTACGACGGTCGAGACGAACTTGTCCGCGACCGCGGTGGAGTTGAGGTCGATGCCGGCCGCCGCGCCCCCGATGGAGAGCAGGACCGTCTCGCCGGACGCCTTCGCCGCGCACATCTCCGCGGGCGTGGGCACCTTCACCCCGGTGTCCATGCCGTCCTCCCACAGCGCCGTGCCGTCGGAGCGGATCACCGGGAAGGCCGCGTCCAGGACGTTGTAACCGTGCGCGGGGATACGGGAGTCGGTGACCGGGGTCCAGCCGAAGGGCGGGTGCACCCCGTTGGCGGCGCCGTCCCAGTTCTCCCAGTAGCCCTGGAGCACCTTGCCCGCCGGGCGGGACTTCACCGCGCAGGTGTCGGCGGCCGAGGCGGGGTGCGCGGCGGGGAGCTGGGTGAGACAGGCGGTCGCGAGGGCGGCGGCGAGCAGGGACAGCGGGCGGCGGAGCATCAGGGCCTCCTGGTGGGGTGCAGTGAGGTACCGGATGGACGTGTCCTGTTCATGACCATGCTGTGGTCCAGACCTTTCGTCAAGAGGTCTGGACCAAGTCGGCCCGCGCCGGACGGCGGGAGTGGTGACAGGTATGGAATGACAGATATTGAAATCTGTCAGCTGTCATGTCATGCTGAATCCATGACGACGACACCGCACACCCGAAACCTCGGCACCACCGGCCCGCGGGTCTCCGCCCTCGGCCTCGGCTGCATGGGCATGTCCGCGCTGTACGGCGACGCCGACCGCGCCGAGTCCCTCGCGACCGTCCACGCCGCCCTGGAGGCGGGCGTGACCCTGCTGGACACCGGCGACTTCTACGCCATGGGGCACAACGAGACGCTGGTCGGCGAGGCCCTGCGCACCGCGCCCGCCGCACTGCGCGAACAGGCCCTGGTCAGCGTGAAGTTCGGCGCCCTGCGCGACCCGGAGGGCAACTGGTCCGGCTACGACGGCCGGCCCGCCGCCGTGAAGAACTTCGCCGCCTACTCCCTCCAGCGCCTCGGCGTCGACCACATCGACGTCTACCGGATCGCCCGCCTCGACCCGGACGTCCCGATCGAGGAGACCGTCGGCGCCATCGCCGAACTGATCGAGAAGGGATACGTCCGCCATGTCGGCCTCAGCGAGGTCGGCGCCGAGACGATCCGCCGGGCCGCCGCCACCGCGCCGGTCTCCGACCTCCAGATCGAGTACTCGCTCATCTCCCGGGGCATCGAGCGGGACATCCTGCCGACCACCCGTGAGCTGGGCATCGGCATCACCGCCTACGGCGTGCTCTCCCGGGGCCTGATCTCCGGCCACTTCACCCGGGACCGGCAGCTCGCGGCCGGCGACTTCCGCGCCCACTCGCCGCGTTTCCAGGGCGAGAACCTCCGGCACAACCTGAACCTGGTGGACGCGCTGCGCGAGATCGCCGACCGCAAGGGCGCCACCGTGGCGCAGACCGCCATCGCCTGGGTGCTCTCCCGCGGCGAGGACATCGTGCCGCTGGTCGGCGCCCGCACCCGGGAGCGGCTGACCGAGTCGCTCGGCGCCCTCGACGTGACGCTGGACGCGGCCGACCTGGCGGCGATCGAGGAGGCCGTACCCGCGGACGCGGCGGCCGGCGACCGCTACCCGAGCGCGCAGATGGCACACCTCGACAGCGAGCGCTGATCCGGGCGCCGGGTACGGTCTAGGCATGGCATCGACCAGCGAGACCCTGACCGCCGAGCGCATTCTGGCGGCGACCGAGGACGTGCTGCGCCGGCACGGCCCGGCCAAGGCCACCGTCGTGGACGTGGCCCGCGCGCTCGGCGTCAGCCACGGCAGTGTCTACCGGCACTTCCGTACCAAGGCCGCGCTGCGCGAGGCGGTCACCAAGCGCTGGCTGGACCGGACCTCCGAGAAGCTCGCCGTGATCGCCGCCGCGAGCGAGCGGGACCCCGAGGCCCGGCTGCGGGACTGGCTCGCCGCGCTGTTCGAGGCCAAGCGGCACAAGGCGGGCGACGACCCGGAGCTGTTCGCCACGTACACCGTGCTGACGGACGAGAACGGCGCGGTCGTCGGCGAGCACATAGCCGAGCTGACCGCGCAGCTGACCGTGATCCTCACGCAAGGGGCCGGGTCGGGCACCTTCTCGGTGCCCGACCCGGCCGCCGCGGCCCGAGCCGTCTTCCAGGCCACCGGCCGCTTCCACGATCCCTGCTATGCGCGGGAGTGGACGCTGCCCGGTGTCGGCGAGGAGTTCACGGCCGTCGTGGACCTGTTGGTGCGGGGTCTGCGCTGACGCCGGTGACCGGCGTCAGCTGACCTTCACGCTGACCGGCGAGGACATGACCTTGCCGTCCTTCGTCACCACACGCACCGTCTCGTTGCCCTTGGCGGTGAAGGCGCGGCGGATGGTGAAGGTGCCGTTCCGGTTGACGGCGGTGGTGGACCGCAGCGTGGTCCACTTGCCGTTCATCCGGTGCTGGAGGACCAGCGTGGTGCCGGCCTTCACGCCCTTGACGCGACCGGCGAAGGCCACGGACTCGCCGTGCTTCACGGTCTTGTGGGAGGCCGCGACGGTGATGGAGCCCGCGGCGGTGGTCACCGCGGCGGTCTTCGGCATCGCCTTCTTGGTCGCCGAGCGGGTCGGCATCGGTTTCGGCTTCATCGTCGCCGTGCGCGTGGGCATCGGCTTCTTGGTCGTGGTCACCTTCGGGCTGGGGGCGCTGGTCGCCGCGGCGGCTCCGGCCGTACCGCCGGAGAGCAGCGCCACGGACAGTACGCCGGCGCCCAGAGCACGCCCGTAGCGGTGGTGGCGGAGTACGGAGGTCATGGTTATCTCCTGTCGCTCGATCGTTCGCTCGATCGGACGTAACCCAGGCTGACCCGACTTCGCTCCGTCGGCCACTCGAAGCGCTGCGTAACCGCCCCTGGTGATCTATGAAAGCGCAGGTCAGCGGCGCATTGCGACAGTTTTCTCGATCCCCTCAGCCCACCCGCCTCGGCAGCCGCAGCCCCAGCACCCCCGTCAGCACGATCCCCGCCAGCTGCGTGAGCAGCGTGACGACCAGCGCCTCACGCATCCCCACGTGCGGCACCAGCGTGAGGAACAGCGTCCCCAGCGTCGCCACCCCGAGCGCCAGCCCCGACTGCTGCGTGGTGACCAGCACCCCGCCGCCCACACCGGCGCGCGCCGCGGGCACCTCGGACAGCACCAGCCGCATCACATTGGGGAGTTGGAGCGCCTGACCGGCGCCGGCCACCGCCACTCCCGGCAGCAGCGCGGCGACACTCACCTGCGGCCAGTCGCGCCACACGGTCGCCGCGATCAGCAGCACACCGACGCCCTGCACGGCGGACCCGACCGGTATCACCCGGGTGCCGAACCGCCCCATCAGCCGCGGGCCCGCGAGCGACACGAACAGGAACACCACGGCCATCGGCGCGAGCGCCAGCCCCGCCGGCACCGGGCCCAGCCGCGCCCCCTCCTGGAGCGCCAGCGCGATCACGAACATGAACCCGCTGAAGCCGACCGAGAACGGCACGATCAGCACCAGCCCGCGGCGCAGCGAGGCCGGCCGCAGCAGGCTCGGCGGCACCAGGGGAGTGCGCCCCGCCCGGTCCGCCCGCCGCTCCACCAGCCAGAACCCGGCCGCCGCGAACGGGAACGCGGCCAGCGACAGCCAGGTCCACAGCGGCCAGCCCGCCGCCCGGCCCTCGGTGAGCGGCGCGAGCAGCGTCAGCAGGGACACCGCGAGCAGCACGGTGCCGGGGCCGTCGACGGGCTCCGGGTGCCGCGAACGGGTCTCCGGTACGAGTCGTACGGCCAGCACCAGGCCCAGCGCGACCACCGGCACATTGACCAGGAACACCGACCGCCAGCCGCTGCCGGCGATGTCGGCGGCGACCAGCACCCCGCCGAGCACCTGCCCGGCCACCATGGACAGTCCGGCCGTGGCGCCGTACAAGCTCATCGCCTTGGCGCGGCGCGCGCCCTGGGTGGCGGACTGGATGGTGGCGAGCACCTGCGGCAGCATCGCCGCCGCCGCGGCACCCTGCGCCACCCGCGCGGCCACCAGGCTCCACGCGTCCGGCGCCAGGCCGCAGGCCAGCGAGGTCAGCCCGAAGGCCGCCATGCCGCCGAGGAACAGCCGGCGGCGCCCGAACAGGTCCCCGAGCCGGCCGCCGAGCACGAGCAGCACGGCGTAGGCGACGCCGTACCCCGCCACGACCAGCTCCAGCACGGCCTCGCCCGCGTGCAGATCGGTGCCCATGGTCGGCAGGGCGACATTGACGATGAAGAAGTCGACCAGCGGCAGCGCCGCGGCCAGCAGAACGGTGAACAGCCCGGGGCCGCCGAGCACGGGCGCTGCGGCGGCCGCCCGGCGGGCGGCGGTGACGGTGACGGTCTCACTCATGACACCGAGCCTGCGCCGCGGCCCAGACGGGTACCAGAGTGTTCTCATCCTGGTACCAGGAGTACCTGGAAACAGGCTGACCGGCACGGCACCCTGGAGGGCATGGCCACCATGACGACCACCGCACCCGGTCTCGGGAGCGCCGCGGGCGGCGCGGAGATCCGGCGCCACGAACTGGCCGCCTTCCTGCGCAGCCGGCGCGAGCGCATCAGCCCCGAGCAGGTCGGCCTGCCGCGCGGCCCCCGCCGCCGGACGCCGGGGCTGCGCCGCGAGGAGGTGGCGCACCTGTCCGCGGTCGGCGTCACCTGGTACACGTGGCTGGAACAGGCGCGTGCCATCCAGGTCTCCGTACAGGTCCTGGACGCCCTCGCGCGCACCCTGCGGCTCGACGCCAGCGAGCGTGCCCATCTGTTCCAGCTGGCCGGCGCCAACGACCCGACGCCGGGGGCCCGTTGCCCGAGCGTGACGCCCGCGCTGCGCGAGATGCTGGACCGGCTCGGGCCGATCCCCGCCGCCGTGCAGAACAGCCGGTACGACATCCTCGCCTACAACCGCCCCTACGCCCTCCTCATGGGCGCCGACCTGGACGAGATCCCGCCCGAGGACCGCAACTGCGTCCTGCTCGCCTACACCGACCCCCACTGGCGGGCCGCGATCGTAAATTTGGAGGAGACCCAGCGGCTGATGGCCGCCCGGCTGCGGGCCGCCCTCGCCGGTCATCTGGGCGAGCCCGCCTGGAAGATGCTGCTCAAACGCCTGGAGGAATCACCGGAGTTCCGGGAGAACTGGGAGCGCTACGAGGTGGTCGGGCACCGCTCCAAGACCAAGGAGTTCGTCAACCCCCAGGTGGGACACCTGACGTTGGAGCACACCGATCTGTGGCTGGCCCCCGAACTGGGCGGCCGGATGGTGACGTACACGCCCAAGAACGAGGAGACGCGCGAGCGGCTGGAGCGGCTCCACCGGCTGGCGCGGGGGAGCTGATCAGTCCGCCGCGTACGGGTGCGGCTTCGGTAAAAGATTCGAAATCTACAGTTCAACAGGGTTGTCCTGTGCATGACTTGCTCGATGGGATGCGCGAGACCACTTCGGTCGACACCAGACCTCTCAGGGGATTTCATGCACATATCCCGTACCGGGCGAGGCATCGCGGCCGCCACCACCGGGGCTGCCGCTCTCGTCGCCGCCGCGCTGGCGACCGCCGCCCCCGCGAGCGTCGCCACCGCGGCTCCCGCGGCCGTGCCGCACACCTTCGCGGCTCCGGCCATCGCCGGGCACACCCTCGCCCACGACGTGGACAGCCCGATCTCCATCGCCCAGTGCCAGGCCAAGTGGCACATCAACTGCTACACCCCGCTCCAGTACCGCACCGCGTACAACCTGAACTCGCTCTACCGCAAGGGCGTCACGGGCAAGGGGCGCACGATCGTCATCGTGGACTCGTTCGGCTCCCCGACGATCCAGCACGACCTCGACGTGTACAGCAAGCAGTTCGGCATGGCGAGCACCAAGGTCTCGGTCGTCAAGTGGGGCAAGGTGCCCCCCTTCGACCCGAAGAACAGCGACATGACGGGCTGGGCGGGCGAGACCACCCTGGACGTCGAGATGGCCCACGCCGCCGCGCCCGGCGCCCGGATCGTGCTGGTCGAGACGGGGGTCGCGGAGACCGAGGGCGTCACCGGTCTGCCGGAGATGATGAGCGCCGAGAAGGCCCTGATCGACCACGGGGTCGGCGACGTCATCACGCAGAGCTTCGACGCGACCGAGAACACCTTCCCGGGCGTCGACCAGGGCGACTCCTCCAGCATCCGCAACCTGCGGTACGCGTTCAAGGACGCGGCCCGCAAGCAGGTGACGGTCCTCGCCTCCTCCGGTGACGACGGCCCCACCAACGGCACGCTGGACGGCTCGGGCGACTACACCAAGCAGGTCAACTCCTGGCCCTCCGCCGACCCGCTGGTCACCTCCGTCGGCGGCACCCAGCTGCACCTGGACGACCAGGGCAACCGGATCAAGCCCGACAGCGTCTACAACGACTACGGCGCGGGCGGCGGCGGTGTCTCCCACGTGTTCTCCCGGCCGGCCTTCCAGAACGGCGTGAAGAAGATCGTCGGCAACCACCGCGGCACCCCGGACATCTCGATGTCCGCCGCCGTCAACGGCGGTGCCTGGGTGTACTCCAGCTACGACCCGACGGCCGTCGGCTGGAACGTCTACGGCGGCACCAGCGAGTCCAGCCCGCTCTTCTCGGGCATCGTCGCGCTCGCCGACCAGGTCGCCGGGCACCGCCTGGGCAACGTCAACGCCGCGCTCTACCGCCTCGCCGGGCACAAGGGCACCGGCATCGTGGACGTCAACGACGGCACGGACAACACCTACGGCGGGGTCACCGGCTACCAGGCCGTCGACGGCTACGACATGGCCACCGGCGTCGGCACGCTGGACGCGCCGAGCTTCGTGAAGTCGCTGGCCAGGGCCGCCCGCCGCTGACGCGGAGCACGGACCACCGAACGAGAGGGAGCCGGCCCGGGTGCCGTACCCGGACCGGCTCTTCCTCGGCCCTCGCGGTCGCGGTCCCCGCGGTGTCAGACGCGGCCGGGCACGCCCACCGCCTGCCGGATCTCCGTGCTCTCCAGCCGCTCCGCCGCGCGCTCGGCCGTACGGCGGGCCCAGTGGCCGCTGGTGAGCAGGCCCAGCGCGAGCACCGCGAGACCGCAGGCCGTGAGAATCCACCAGCCGGGCCGCGCGGCGTCGACGAAGGTACTGCGGTACGACGACGAGCCGATGCCCGCGGCGAGGACCGCGCCGATCACCGCGACGCCGAGGGTCTGGCCCAGCTGCCGGCTGGTGGAGGCGACGGCGGCGGCCACCCCGGCCTGGGCGCGGGGCATGCCGGAGACGGCCGTGTTGGTGATCGGCGCGTTGACGAAGCCGAAGCCGATGCCGAACAGGACGTAGCCGAGGAACAGGGTGGTGTTCGAGGTC
This sequence comes from Streptomyces sp. SUK 48, assembly GCF_009650765.1. NCBI lineage: Bacteria > Bacillati > Actinomycetota > Actinomycetes > Kitasatosporales > Streptomycetaceae > Streptomyces > Streptomyces sp. SUK 48. The sequence continues at coordinate 5,577,165 of NZ_CP045740.1, forward strand.
TCGGCCTCGAACAGCGCGAACATGAGGCCGCTGAGCGTCATGGCCGTACCGGCGACCAGCAGCGGCAGCCGGGGGCCGCGGGTGCCGACCAGGCGGCCGGACAGGGGCGCGCACAGGAAGGTCGGCGCGGCCATGGGGAGCATCCACAGGCCCGCGTGCAGGGCGTCGAGGCCGCGGACGTTCTGCAGGTACAGCGTCGACATGAACAGGAAGCCGCCGAGCGCGGCGAAGGCGCTGATCGCGATCACGGTCGCCCCGCTGAACGGCGCGGAGCGGAAGAAGCGCAGGTCGATGAGGGGTTCGTCACGCCAGGGCTCGTACCAGAGCAGGGCGCCCAGCGCGGCTGCGGCGATCACGAAGTACGGCGCGACCGAGGCGAGGCCGGAGCCGGGCGCCTGGATGATGCCGTAGGTCAGCGCGCCGAACAGGGCGATCACCAGCACCTGGCCCACCGGGTCGGGGCGGCGGCCCTTGGGGGCGCGGGACTCCGGGACGAAACGCAGGGTCAGCAGCAGCGCCGCGAGGCCGATCGGGAGGTTGATCCAGAAGATCGCGCGCCAGCTCACGGACTGCACCAGCAGGCCGCCGACCAGCGGGCCGAGCGCCATGGATATGCCGACCACCGCGCCCCAGACGCCGATGGCGCGGGCGCGCTCACGGGCGTCGGTGAAGGTGTTGGTGATGATCGACATGGCGACCGGGTTGAGCATCGAGCCGCCGATGGCCTGGACCATGCGGAAGACCACGAGCAGGGACAGGCTGGGGGCGAGCGAGCACAGCACCGAGCCGATGGTGAACACCACGAGGCCGGCCATGAAGACGCGCTTGCGGCCGATCCGGTCGGCGGTGGAGCCGGCCAGCATCAGCAGCGAGGCCAGGACCAGGGTGTATGCGTCGATGGTCCACTGAAGACCGGAGGTGGTGGCGTGCAGATCGCGCTGCATCGAGGGCAGCGCCACATTCAGCACGGTGTTGTCGAGGCTCACGATCAGCAGGCTCATGCAGCAGATCGCGAGCACGAGCATGCGCCTGCGGGGACTCAGCTCTGGCATGCGCGTCATCGTACGCCGACTTCGATAGTGCGTCTAACTAATGACTAGTACACGGGCTCGGGGCACGCCGACCGGTGAGGGACAATGGTTCCTTGCCCCCTTCCGTTGTACATCCGTACGTCCGTCCCGGAGCCGTCTGATGACCAACCCGCTCTCCATCGGCCCGCACACCGTGACTCCGCCCGTCGTGCTCGCACCCATGGCCGGGATCACGAACGCGCCCTTCCGCACGCTGTGCCGCGAGTTCAGCGGGGGCAAGGGGCTGTACGTCAGCGAGATGATCACGACTCGGGCGCTGGTCGAGCGCAACGACAAGACCATGCAGCTGATCAGGTTCGACGCGAGCGAGACGCCGCGGTCGATCCAGCTGTACGGCGTCGACCCCGCGACCGTCGGCAAGGCCGTCCGCATGATCGCGGAGGAGGGCCTGGCCGATCACATCGACCTGAACTTCGGCTGCCCGGTCCCCAAGGTGACCCGCAAGGGCGGCGGCTCGGCGCTGCCGTACAAGCGGAACCTGCTGCGGGCGATCCTGCGCGAGGCGGTGTCCGGGGCGGGGGACCTGCCGGTGACGATGAAGATGCGCAAGGGCATCGACGACGACCACATCACCTACCTCGACGCCGGGCGGATCGCCGTCGAGGAGGGTGTGACGGCGATCGCGCTGCACGGCCGTACGGCGGCGCAGCACTACGGCGGCACCGCCGACTGGGACGCGATCGCGCGGCTGAAGGAGCATGTGCCGGAGATCCCGGTGCTCGGCAACGGGGACATCTGGTCGGCCGAGGACGCGCTGCGGATGGTCCGGGTGACCGGGTGCGACGGGGTGGTCGTGGGCCGCGGCTGCCTGGGCCGCCCCTGGCTCTTCGCCGACCTCGTGGCCGCCTTCGAGGGCCGCTCCGACTTCCAGAGGCCCGAGCTGCGCCAGGTCGCCGACGTGATGGTCCGGCACGCCCGGCTGCTCGGCGAATGGCTCGGCGACGAGTCCAAGGGCGTGATCGACTTCCGCAAGCACGTCGCCTGGTACCTGAAGGGCTTCGCGGTCGGCTCCGAGATGCGCAAGCGCCTCGCCATCACCTCCTCCCTCGCGGAACTCCGCTCCGGCCTCGACGAACTCGACCTCTCCCAGCCCTGGCCCACCGGCGCCGACGGCCCCCGCGGCCGCACCTCCGGCAACAACCGGGTCGTCCTCCCGGACGGCTGGCTGAAGGACCCGTACGACTGCGCGGGCGTGACCGAGGACGCGGAACTGGACACATCGGGCGGCTGAGCCGTGCGCGGCCGGAGAGCCGGGCCGGGCCATGGGCCCATCGCCGGACTCCGGGCCGCAGAGCCGGTCCCGGCACCCCCCCGGGGCCCGGCACCCCCGGGGTCCCGGCACCCTCCTGGTGTCCCTACGCCCCTCCCACCGCTGTCAGCAGGGCCAGCGGGGCCGCCGCGGAGCGGGATTCGCGGGTGCAGGCGTGGGGGTAGGGGACCGGTTCGGGGTGGGTGGCGCGGGGGTAGCCGGCCAGCACCTCGGGGAGACGGTGGGCAGGGGAGAGGGACGCCGCCTCCACCAGCGCGTGCGCCACCGTCCGGGCCTCGTCGTGCAGGCCGTAACGGGCCAGGCCCAGGGCGATCAGGGCGTTGTCGTGGGGCCAGACGGAGCCGCGGTGCGGGGAGAGCGGGTGGTAGGCGGGCTGGTCGGCGGCCAGCGTGCGCACGCCCCAGCCGGAGAAGAAGTCGGGCTCCAGCAGCCGCCGCCCCACCACCTCGCCGTACTCCTTGTCCAGCAGACCGGTCCACAGCAGATGCCCCGCGTCGGAGGCCAGCGCGTCGATCCTGCGGCCCTCCGCGTCCAGGGCCAGCGCCGGGAAGGACGCCTCCCGCATCCAGAAGTCCCGCTGGAAGCGGTCGCGCAGATCGGCCGCCGCCTGCTCCAGCAGCGCCGCGTACGTCCCGTCGGCCCACACCGTCCGCGCCACCCACGCCGTCCGCCGCAGCGCGTCGTACGCATAGCCCTGCGCGCCCGCCGCCATCACCGCCCCGCTGGGCCGCGTACCGTCGGCGCGGCAGATCGCGCCGGGCGAGTCCTTCCAGTTCTGGTTGGCGAGACCGCCCTCGTCTGCGCGGTAGACGAGATAGCCGCGCGAGGTCAGCCCGCCGTGGTCCAGCATCCAGCCGACCGCGGCCCGCGCGTGCGCCTCCAGCCGGCGGGCCGGCGCCAGATCACCGGTCTGCTCGGTGTACGCGCCGAGCAGCACGAGGAACAGCGGGGTCGCGTCCACCGAGCCGTAGTACCGCGCGTACGGCACCTGCCCGAAGTGCGCCAGCTCCCCGTGCCGTACCTCGTGCACGATCTTCCCCGGCTCGGCGCCCCGCGCGCCCCCGGCACCGCCCGCCTGGGTCGCGGCCAGCGCGAAGAGCGTCGCGGCGGCCGGCCGGGGCCGGTAGGGGAGCGCGAACAGGGAGGTGAGCAGCGCGTCCCGGGCGAGCAGCGTCAGATACCAGGGCGCCCCGCCGGTCGGCACCCGCAGTTCCTCGCCGTCCGGACCCGTCGCCGCGACCTGGAGCGCCGCCAGGTCGGTGAGCCCCCGCGCACAGGCCGCCGCCAGCTCCGGCCATCCGGTCGGGAACGCCACGCCCTCCACGAACTCGGCTTCCAGGGCGTTGAGTTGGTCCGCCATGGCGGACGGGTCCCGGGGCACCCGCAGCGCGCGCCGGTCGCCGTGCGGCCGCGCCATCACCCGCAGGACCAGCTCCCGCGTCCCGTGCGGCGGCAGTTCCAGCGTCCACACCAGCCGGCGGGCGCCCGTCCCCGTCTCCTCCACCGCCTGCGGCGCCGGATCCGCCGTGATCGTCGTACACGAACGCCATTCCGCGCGCCGGTACGTGAACTCGATCCCGTCGTCCAGCACCATCCGCGAACGCAGCGCACCCGCCTTGACGTACGTCCGGTGATCGGGACGCAGCTCGAACTGGTCGGCGAAGTCCGCGTCCGCGGTGATCGCCAGCCGGATGGTCGTCGGCACCGGACGATTGCTCGTCACCCGGACCGTCTCCACGAACGAGTTGTCCCCGACCGCCTGTTCACGGAAGAGCGTGTGCGCGGGCGGCTCCGGACGCGCCCCGCGCGGTACGAGGACGCAGCGCGCGGTGCCGCCGTCCGCGACCGGGGTGAGCACCTCGGGCACCGCCCCGTCCACGGTGAGCTGCCAGCGGCTGAGATGCCGGGCGTCGCGCACGAACAACCCGTCCGGGGAGCCGCCGCCCCGGACCCCGCTGATGTCGCCCCGATCGCCCACGGCGGCGAACGTGGCGCCGTGCACGAGCAGATGCTGCCGGTCGGTCATCCCCGGTCCCTTCCCTCGTCGCTCTGTCGAACGTGCCGGTGCCCGCCTTGGACACGCCTCGCGACGGGCGCTTGAGCTCTTCATGCAGGTCGCTTGAGACGCCCTTTAGCCGCCCGAGACGCCCTTCGTGCGCGGGGGTGGCCCGTCACCCGGGCCGGTCGAGCAGTCTGTGGTGCAGATCGAGCGCGAGCGCCGCCGTCCAGCCGAAGCCGGTCGCGCCGCACGCCTCGCCCGTGTACGGATCGACGTACTCGGCGAAGCCGGACGCCTCGGCCAGCTCCAGCAGCGCCGCCCCGAGCGCGTCGGCCGGCCCCCGCTCGCCGTGCAGCCGCAGCCCCCGCTCCACCAGCCAGCTCGTGTTGAACCAGGCGGGGCCCCGCCAGTACCGGTGCGGATCGAACGCCTCGCCGAGCAGGTCGTAACTGGGCACCAGCCGGGTCGCGCCGCCGAACCCGAAGTGCGGCCCGGTCAGGGTGCGCACCAGCGCGGTGACCAACTCGCCGGGGAGCGTGGGCAGAAGAAGCGGAATCAGGCCGGACACACCGCGTTCGGGAATCAGTTCGCCGCCGCTCACATCCCGGCACAGGAACATCCCGGACTCCGCGCTCCACAGCCGCTCCACCAGTGCCGACGTCAGCCGCTCGGCCCGCGCGTGCCGGGCGCCGGGGCTCGCGCCCAACTCGGCCGCGATCTGCGCGAGGGCGTGCTCGGAGGCGATGAGCAGGGCGTTGAAGGACGGGTCCTCCACCGCGAACTCCCCGTGTCCGTCCTCGTACCGGTGGTCCCGGTAGGCCACGGCCAGCCGTACGTACCGCCCGTAGTCCAGATCCGTCGGCCGGTCCTCCGGCGCGCCGTGGTCCAGGTCGGCCCGGCGGAAGGAGCGGGCCGGCGCCGGCTCGATCCGCGCGAGCGGCGCGTCCCAGCAGGGGCTGTTGTCCATCCCCTGCTCCCAGGGGTGTACGACGGACACCAGACCGCCGCCGCCCAGGTCCCGGCGCCGCAGCAGATAGCGGTGCCAGGCCGCCAGCCTCGGGTAGACCCGGGCCAGGAAGCCCCGGGCGTGCGAGAGCCCGGGGTCGGCGCGGTGCACCAGCCAGGCCGCCAGCGCGTGCACCGGTGGCTGCACGATGCCGGACGTCTGTACGGTGCGCGGGGCGCCCGCCGCGCGTCCCGCGGTGCTGGAGCGCCAGAAGTCCGGGCCGGGGAAGTAGGCGTCGAGGGGGACGGAGGGGTTGAAGACGATGTGCGGCACGCGTCCGTCCGCCCACTGGGCGGACAGCAGCGTCTCCAGCTCGGTCTGCGCGCGCAGCGGCGACAGGTGCCGCAGCCCGATCGCGATGAACGCCGAGTCCCAGGACCACTGGTGCGGATACAGGCCCCGGGAGGGGACCGTCGAGGCGCCCGTCCAGTTGGCGTCGAGCACCCGCGCGGCCCGCACCGGCAGGGCGTCCGGGGGCGCGTACGACAGTGCGTGGGCGGTGAGTTGGGCGGTGCGGTCCACTCGGGGCTCCCCGAAGACGACGACGTCCGGACGCACGGCCGACCGGGTTCGGCATCGGCCGCCGTAGAGTTACGTCTATTTAACACGCAAAACCCACTATGTAATGCACGCTAGGGAAACACAAGGGGGTGCGCATGACCGGACGTCCGGGGAGGAACGGGATGAACTCCAGGAACGGCAGTCAGGCAGGCGCCGGAGATCTGCTCGAACTGGTGCGCAGCGGACGGGCGGTGACCCGGGGCGCGCTCCAGCAGGCGACCGGGCTCTCCCGGGCGACCGTCGGCCAGCGCCTGGACCGGCTGTTCCGGGCCGGCTGGCTGCGCGAGGGCGCCGGCGGGCCGGTCGACTCGCCGCTCGGCGGACGCCCCTCCATCACCCTGGAGTTCGACGGCGACCACGCGGTCGTCCTCGTCGCCGACCTCGACACCCGGCACGCGCGCGCCGCCGTGCTCTCCCTGACCGGCGAGATCCTGGCCGAGCACTCCGGCACCCTGGTGATCGAGGAGGGCCCGGACCTGGTCCTCGCCGAACTCGGCCGCTGGTTCGGCGAGTTGCTGGAGAAAACCGGGCAGCGGCCGGCCGAGGTGTGCGGCATCGGGCTCGCGGTCCCGGGCCCGGTGGACAGCGCGACCGGCCGGGTGGTGCAGCCCCCGATGATGCCCGGCTGGGACGGGTACGACCTGACGGGCCGCCTCTCCCGCGCCTTCACCGAACACACCGGGGCACCCCCGGTCCCGGTCCTGGTGGACAACGACGCCAACCTCATGGCGTACGGCGAGCAGCGCGCCGGACACCCGGACTGCGCGGCCTTCGTGCTGGTCAAGGTGTCCACCGGCATAGGCGCGGGCGTCGTGGTCGACGGCTCCATATACCGGGGGATCGACGGCGGCGCGGGCGACATCGGGCACATAAGGGTGGGCGCGGACGCGCTGTGCCGGTGCGGTTCGTACGGCTGTCTCGCCGCCGTCGCCAGCGGTGGCGCGGTGGCCCGGCGCCTCGCGGCCACCGGGGTGCCGGCCGCCTCCGGCTCGGACGTACGGGATCTGCTGGCGGCGGGGCACCCGGAGGCGGCGGCGCTGGCCCGGGAGGCGGGGCGCCGGGTCGGGGACGTCCTGGCGACCGTCGTCACGCTGCTCAACCCGGGCGTGCTGATGATCGCCGGAGATCTGGCCGGAACACCCTTCCTCACCGGCGTACGGGAACTGCTCTACCAGCGGGCGCTGCCGCGCTCCACGGCGCACCTGGACGTGGTCACCTCCCGGCTGGGGGAACGAGCCGCGCTCATCGGAGCGGGGGCGCTCGTGGTGGAACACCTGTATGCGCCGGAGCGGGTGGAGGAGAGATTGCGGGCGCTGGGGGTGTGAGAGGGCGCCGGAGCGGGGTCCGGATGGTGAAATCCGGGGCTCTGTGACAGCGTGATTCTCGCCACCCTTGATAAGGGTCGCGCTCATATGAGCGGTTGGAAGGTGGCTGCACTTCTCCAAAGGGTGGCACTGGGTGCCACCCTTTGATCGTTCATCGATCGAACTCAGGCGTGGCGTGTGACGCTCATGTGAGCATTAAACCCCCTCATTCGGTGGGTTTGTCTTCAAGAAGTGAACGTATGAACGCGTGTCGACTTGCCAAGCTTTGACTTTCGATCCGCTGGCGGACGGGTGGTTACATGCACATGACCCGCAAGTGGACGTACCCATGTGCCTTCGATCTGGGTATGTTCCTGGCCGTCAGGGCAGCCACCGTGGCCTCAAGGAGTCGAGTCCCGTGTCGGAAAACAAAGCACCCCACGTAGCGAAGTTCGTTTACGACTTCACCGAGGGAAACAAGGACCTCAAAGACCTCCTCGGTGGCAAGGGCGCGAACCTCGCCGAGATGACCAACCTGGGTCTTCCGGTTCCTCCCGGTTTCACCATCACCACGGAAGCCTGCAAGGGCTACCTGGAGAACGGCGAGGAGCCGGCGGCACTGCGTGACGAGGTGAGTGCGCACCTCGACGCCCTCGAGGCCCGCATGGGCAAGAAGCTCGGCCAGGCGGACGATCCGCTGCTGGTGTCGGTGCGTTCGGGCGCCAAGTTCTCCATGCCCGGCATGATGGACACGGTCCTCAACATCGGCCTGTCGGACAAGTCGGTGCAGGGCCTGGCCAAGCAGGCCGGCGACGAGCGCTTCGCGTGGGACTCCTACCGCCGCCTCATCCAGATGTTCGGCAAGACCGTCCTCGGCGTCGACGGCGACCTCTTCGAGGAGGCCCTGGACAAGGCCAAGGACGCCAAGAAGATCAAGGTCGACACCGACCTGGAGGCCGCCGACCTCAAGAAGCTGGTCACCGCCTTCAAGAAGATCGTCAAGAAGGAGGCCGGCCGGGACTTCCCGCAGGACCCGCGGGAGCAGATGGACCTCGCCATCAAGGCCGTCTTCGAGTCCTGGAACGGCGACCGCGCCAAGCTCTACCGCCGCCAGGAGCGCATCCCGCACGACCTGGGCACCGCCGTCAACGTCTGCTCCATGGTCTTCGGCAACCTCGGCCCCGACTCCGGCACCGGCGTCGCCTTCACCCGCGACCCCGCCTCCGGCCACCAGGGCGTCTACGGCGACTACCTCCAGAACGCCCAGGGCGAGGACGTGGTGGCGGGCATCCGCAACACCGTCCCGCTGGCGGAGCTGGAGCAGATCGACAAGAAGTCGTACGACCAGCTGATGCAGATCATGGAGACGCTGGAGAACCACTACAAGGACCTCTGCGACATCGAGTTCACGATCGAGCGCGGTCAGTTGTGGATGCTCCAGACCCGGGTCGGCAAGCGCACCGCGGGCGCCGCGTTCCGCATCGCCACCCAGCTGGTGGACCAGGGCCTGATCGACGAGACCGAGGCGCTCCAGCGCGTCACCGGCGCCCAGCTGGCCCAGCTGATGTTCCCCCGCTTCGACGAGCAGGCGAAGGTCGAGCAGGTCGGGCGCGGCATCGCGGCGTCGCCGGGCGCGGCGGTCGGCAAGGCGGTCTTCGACTCGTACACGGCCGTCAAGTGGTCGCGCTCGGGCGAGAAGGTCATCCTGGTCCGCCGGGAGACCAACCCCGACGACCTCGACGGCATGATCGCGGCCGAGGGCATCCTGACCTCGCGCGGCGGCAAGACCTCGCACGCGGCCGTGGTCGCGCGCGGCATGGGCAAGACCTGTGTCTGCGGCGCGGAGGAGCTGGAGGTCGACACCAAGCGGCGCCGTATGACGGTCCCCGGCGGCCATGTGGTCGAGGAAGGCGACGTCATCTCCATCGACGGCTCCACCGGCAAGGTCTACCTGGGCGAGGTCCCGGTGGTCCCCTCCCCGGTCGTGGAGTACTTCGAGGGCCGGATGCACCCGGGCGCGGACGACGCGGACGAACTGGTCGAGGCCGTGCACCGGATGATGGCCTTCGCCGACCGCAAGCGCCGGCTGCGGGTGCGGGCCAACGCCGACAACGCCGAGGACGCGCTGCGCGCCCGCCGCTTCGGCGCCCAGGGCATCGGCCTGTGCCGCACCGAGCACATGTTCCTCGGTGAGCGCCGCGAGATGGTCGAGAAGCTGATCCTCGCGGACACCGGCGAGGAGCGCGAGGCGGCCCTCACCGAGCTGCTCCCGCTCCAGAAGAAGGACTTCGTCGAGCTGTTCGAGGCGATGGACGGCCTGCCCGTCACCATCCGCCTCCTCGACCCGCCGCTGCACGAGTTCCTGCCCGACATCACGGAGCTCTCCGTGCGGGTGGCCCTCGCCGAGTCCCGCCAGGAGCCGCACGAGAACGACCTGCGCCTGCTCCAGGCCGTGCACCGGCTGCACGAGCAGAACCCGATGCTCGGCCTGCGCGGCGTGCGCCTCGGTCTGGTCATCCCCGGTCTGTTCGCCATGCAGGTCCGCGCGATCGCCGAGGCAGCCGCGGAGCGCAAGGGCGCGAAGGGCGACCCGCGCGCCGAGGTCATGATCCCGCTCGTGGGCACGGTCCAGGAGCTGGAGATCGTCCGCGAGGAGGCCGACAGGGTCATCGCGGAGGTCCAGGCGGCGACGGGCACCGAGCTGAAGCTGGCGATCGGCACGATGATCGAGCTGCCGCGGGCCGCGCTGACCGCCGGTCAGATCGCGGAGGCGGCGGAGTTCTTCTCCTTCGGCACCAACGACCTCACGCAGACGGTCTGGGGCTTCAGCCGGGACGACGTGGAGGCATCCTTCTTCACGGCCTACCTGGAGAAGGGCATCTTCGGTGTCTCCCCCTTCGAGACGATCGACAAGGACGGCGTGGGCTCCCTGGTGAAGCTGGCCGCGGAGGCCGGCCGCCGCACCCGCCCCGACCTCAAGCTCGGCGTCTGCGGCGAGCACGGCGGCGACCCGGAGTCGGTCCACTTCTTCCACGAGGTCGGCCTGGACTACGTCTCCTGCTCCCCGTTCCGCATCCCGGTCGCCCGCCTCGAAGCGGGCCGCGCGGCGACCCAGTCCACGGGCAGCGACCACCGCTGACCCCTGCCGGGCCCCGACCCCCGGGCCCGCCGTCGGCCCCGACCCTCACCCGACCGACGCCGGCCCGGCCCCGGCCCCGAAAAGAGGCGGCACCCTGTGCGGGGGTGCCGCCTCTTCGTGCATGATCTGCGGAGGCTGTCAAGTCAGGCTGCTGACCAGCGTAAATGGTGTTTGCTCGCGTTGGATTCCGTTGAACCCGCGTGACGCCGTTGTGCCCTCGTTGTGCCCTCCCGGTGAGGCTGGTTCCTGCCACGCGCTGTGGCGGCCGCCAAGCCCGTGCAACCCACTTTGCAGGTTTGTCCGGGCTGGTGAGAGCGTGGTACCGATCGGTCGTCGGCGTTCGGAGCCGTACACGGGATGCACCCGCAGGGGAGCGGAGAACGGCTGTGGACGGTCTCGTACGGCGACGAACGAGAGGGAAACTGAGACGGGCGCCGCGCCCTCGGGAGCCTGAACAGACCAGGGCAACGGGCGGTTCAGAGTCGAGGGACGACGCCACCGACCCCCCGGCCTCTGCCGATCATGTGCATACGCCAGGATTCGCTACCCTGGCCAGCCCGCGACCAGCGCATTCCTGTTTCGCCACTTGGCGCGCCACCCTGTTCGCAAGGCAGATTCGCTACCCAAATTGGGGCAAACTGCCGAGCGTATCTTGACCATGCTTGAGTACGCCGTCTACTTGCGGTTATCTCGTCTGGTGACGTCGGGCGAAGCAGTCGCCCGACGCGATGACTTCCCGCGTACGCAGAAGGCCCGGCCTCGGGATGCACCCCGTAGCCGGGCCAGTGCGCGGGGACAGGGTGGGTCCGGCCGAGTATGCAGCGGTCGGGCCCACTCGCCCTGACCAGCCGTCCGGTTCACCCTCTTACGCGTCACATGAAGTGATCAACGCATCCCGCAATGGCCGTGACCGCCGTGAGGAATAGCGCCGCCAACTGCACCCAGTCCGCCTCTTGGCGTCGCCGCCGGCGCCTACTTCGTCCCGTCGATCGCTCCATCTCGCCGATCTCCCATCTCTCTGCGTTCCCAACCTTGTTGGGACCTGCCGATCCGGCAGGCGTTCCAGGAGAGACGCATCGGCCTCTGGCAACCTACCGGCGCGCCAGGGGTCCGCACGACCAGACGCACCCGTTCGCCAGGCTTCGCCAGGGTTAACTTCGGGGACCGCTGCCGGGGCAACGAACAGTGCTGGGCGGCACGGGGTCTAGGAGGGACGGGCGTCAGAAGGCGGACTGTCGACCAGCGCAGCCTTCGCTGCTGTATCGCCGACGGCCCGAAGCGGACGTCTCAGGCTTGATCGTGCGCCACGCCGCACGGCCATTCAGCGAGCAGCCTCCTACTCCCACCGGTTCGGCTGGCGCCTCGGGGTGCTCCTGGGCACCACCGCTGTCGTGCAGGACAGCTCTACGAACTTCCGGCTGATGCGCGTCCTTAGCTGGATAATACGGACACCAGGTGACCATTGTAGATTGCGCCACGGAAAGGTTAGGACTCATGGCAGCATGGCCTTATGGATGGCGGAATCGCGGCGCTCCTTGGAGCGGTAGTTGGTGTCTCAGGGACGCTTGGGTCTGCATGGTTGGGGTATCAGACATCTCGGAAGCAGATAACGGATGGGGCCGCGCTGTCACATGCGACCAGACTGCGAGAGGAGCGACGTGAATCCTACCTCTCATATATTTCCACTACTGAGCAATTGGAACTTCTTCTAAGGCAATTCAACCCGATAAACTACACATCCCTGCAGGATGTCCCGAAGGCGGATTCAGGAGGATTCGACTGGGAACTCATCTCCCGAGTATCTAGCGAGCTGCAGGACGTGCAGCACGCCATGTTCCAAGCAGTCAGCAGGGTTGACCTGGCAGGACCCAGCTCGGTCGCAAAGCACTCAGGGGATGCCTGGCTAAACCTATTGGCGGCACGTGACATATTGGATTCAATAGCGGCGTCAAGGGAATTGCCAGAGCGGCATCTTACTCAACTTAGGGTCGAGCTTTCCGCCTTTCAAGATGAGCATCATCTGTTCATGCGGAGCGCTGAAAAGGCGCTACAGAATCCACTCCTCGTCGAATCCTAAACTTCGTAGCGAGAGGCAGGGTAGGGCGGGTTTTGGTTAGGGTCGGAACTCTCAGTCCTTCGGAGGTGTCCACTTGCACACAAAACGGACCCGGCAACTCCGAGTCAGCCACTTAGGTTAACTGCAGCATGCGCGCCCTTATAGAAAGGAGATGCCGTACCGGACGTCAGCCCGCGCGGAACCTATCTGCTCATCGCTGATGCACTGCGGAAGGAGATCGAGGAGGGGCAGTTCAAGGACGTCGCTCTTCCGTCAGAGGCCGCCCTGATGCAGGCCCACGACGTCTCCCGCAACACGAGCCGTCGGGCCCTCAAGGCTCTGGAGTGAGAAGCTGATCACGTCCGTCCCGGGCGCCGGCTGGCGCGTGTCCCGAGCCCCCATCCCGCCTCTCGTCGAGCGTCTGATCGCCGTCATCACGGAGGACTCGCTCGAAGTCGGCGACAGATACCCGTCAGAGGCGAACCTCTGCGAGCGCTTCGGAATGTCCCGGACAGCTGTACGCCACGCGCTGGCCCAGATGGAAGGCACCGGCCTCCTCGCCACCGTGCACGGCAAAAGGCGCGCTGTGCTTGTCCTTTCGACCTCCCGAGAGGAGTCATAACCTTGCCATCCATGGGGCTTACCAAGTGGGCGTACTCCCTCGCCGAAGCGATGCTGGCCGAACCGCTGCCGCGCCGCTGGGCGCACTCTCTCGGGGTAGCCAAAAGGGCTCGCTCCCTGAGCCCGATCCTCGGCCGCGACTCCGAGTTGCTGGAGGCTGCCGCCGTCCTGCATGACGTCGGATACTCGCCCTCCATTGCCGTCACCGGCTTCCACCCGCTGGACGGAGCCCGGTTCCTCCGCGAGCAAGAGGGCGTGGACGAGCGGGTCGTACGGCTCGTGGCGCACCACTCCTGTGCGCTCCTGGAAGCGGAGGAGAGGGGGCTCCGGGATGATCTGGAGGCCGAGTTCGAGAGGGAGCGGCCGGAGCTGGTGGACGCGCTCATCGTGGCGGACATGACGACCACCCCGGACGGTGAGCACACGACGTCGGCGGCCCGGATCAACGAGATCGTGCGGCGGTACGGGGCGGACACGATCGTGGGCCGCTTCATCCAGCGGGCGGCGCCCGAGATCCACGCCGCCGTGGAGCGAGTGGAAAGCCGGATGGCCGCCGTCGAGGCGGGTACTCAGCCGATGTAGGGCTCGCCGCGCGTCTCGTCCAGGCCGTGCTGGATCCGCAGTCGCATGGACGGGTGGATGTCCAGCGAATCGAGGTCCGCCGGGTCGATCCAGCGGACCTCCCTGGATTCGCTGCTCGTGCGGAGGGTTCCGCCCACCGGATGGGCCCGGAAGCAGATGGAGAACTGCTGCCGCACCTCGCCGTCGTCGTAGGCGAGCACGTGCTCGGGATCGGTGTAGAGCCCGATGATGCCGTCCACCTCGACCTTGATCCCAGTCTCCTCCTCGACCTCGCGTACGACCGTGTCGCCGACGCGCTCGCCGATGTCGTGGCCGCCGCCGGGCAGCGCCCACAGGTTGTTGTCGGTCTTGTGGATGATCAGGAGCCTGCCCGCGTCGTCGCACACCACGGCCGTGACCGAGGGAACGACAGAGTTGGCGGCAGGGGCGTCGGGGTCACGGAAGTAGTCGACTCGGCTCATGCGTGTGGGCCTCGCGGGTCGGTGGGTGAGGAGGCGGGGCGGGTCGTATCCCAGACCCGTTCGGCATCCTCAGCGTAGGCGTCGAGCCCTCACCCACCGTCCGCGCCCAGTGACACACCGCCGTAATCCCCCTTTCGTAATCGGCCCGCATGGTTGATCGTTGGGCCGTGCGTTGAGGACCGACGTCAGGGGGAGTGTGTGACGATCAGCCGTAGGACGCTGCTGGGTGCGGGTGCCGGGATCGGTGTGGGGGTGGTGAGTGGCTGTGGGTCCAATACCGGGCGCGGGGGCGGGGGTTTGGGGGGGACGCGGCTCGCGCAGTGGTATCACCAGTACGGGGAGCCCGGGACCGAGCAGGCGGTGAAGCGGTATGCCGCGGCCTATACGAAGGCGCGGGTCACCGTGCAGTGGCGGCCCGGGAACTACGATCAGCAGACGGCCGCGGCCCTGCTCACCGATTCCGGGCCCGATGTCTTCGAGGTCAACGGGCCCTCGCTGGACCAGATCCAGGGCGGCCAGGTCGAGGATCTGACCGCGTTGCTGGACGGGGTCGAGGACGACTTCAATCCGGCGGTGCTGGCGCCGAAGACGTATCAGGGGAAGGTCTACGGCATTCCGCAGACCGTCGATACGCAGATGCTCTACTACCGCAAGAGCATGCTGCGGGACGCGGGGGTCGAGCCTCCGCAGACGCTCGACGAACTGGTGGACAGCGCGCAGAAGTTGACCGGCAACAAGGTCAAGGGGCTCTTCCTGGGGAACGACGGGGGAGCCGGGGTGCTCGGCGGGACGCCCCTGTACGCGGCGGGGCTGCGGCTGGTCACCGAGGACGGGAAGGCCGGGTTCGACGATCCCGCGGCGGCGCGGGCGCTCGGGAAGCTGCGGGAGCTGTACGCCCGTAAAGCCCTGCTCCTCGGCGCGCCCACCGACTGGTCGGATCCCTCGGCCTTTCTCCAGGGGCTCACCGCGATGCAGTGGTCCGGGCTGTGGGCGCTGCCGCAGGTGCAGAAGGAACTCGGGGATGATTTCGGGGTGTTGCCGTTCCCGAAGGACGGCCCTGCGGGGAAGCCGACCGTTCCGGTCGGGGCGTACGGCGCAGCCGTCAGCGCGCGGAGCAAGGACAAGGCGGCCGCCAAGGCGTATGTGAAGTGGCTCTGGGTGGAACGGACCGACTATCAGGAGGACTTCGCGCTCGGCTACGGGTTCCACATCCCCGCGCGGATCTCGCTCGCGAAGAAGGCCGGCAAGCTGAGGACGGGCGCCGCCGCCGACGCCGTGCGGTTCGCCACCGAGCACGGGTACGCCCAGCCGCTGCTGTGGACCCCCGCCTCCCAGACCGCCTACCAGGACGCGCTGAGCCGGATCATCAAGGACGGGGCGAACCCGGAGAGCGAACTGCGAGGTGTCGTACGGAAGGTGTCCGCCGAACTCGACCGGGTCAAGCACACCTCGTGAGGCGCCGCAGGGCTCTCTGGTTCTGGGTGTTCGTCGGGCCCTTCGCGGCCGGCCTCGCGCTGTTCACGTACGTCCCGCTGCTGTGGAGCGTCGGCCTGAGCTTCTTCGACGCGCACAACACCGTGACGCCCACGGACTTCGTCGGCCTGGACAACTACACCGCGATGCTGAAGGACGGCGCGTTCACCGGGAGTCTGCGCACCTTCCTGGTGTTCACCGCCTTCATCGTGCCCGTCACCTTCGCCCTCTCCCTGGCCCTCGCGCTGATGGTCAACCGGGTGCGGCGGGCCCAGGCGTTCTTCCGGTCGGTGTTCTTCCTCCCGGCCGCGTGCAGCTACGTCGTCGCCGCCCTGATCTGGAAGATGTCGATCTTCAACGGGGTGCGCTTCGGGCTCGCCAACACCCTGCTCGGCTTATTCGGCACCGACTCCGTGGCCTGGCTGTCGACCACCCATCCGCCCTGGTACTGGCTGGTCATCGTGACCGTACGGCTGTGGCTCCAGGCCGGGTTCTACATGATCCTGTTCCTCGCCGGGCTCCAGCGGATCGATCCGGTGCTGTACGAGGCCGCCGCCGTGGACGGGGCCCGGCCCGGCTGGACGGTGCTGCGGCACATCACCCTGCCCCAATTGCGGGCCACTTCCGTCGCGGTGCTGCTGCTGCTCGTCATCAACGCCTTCCAGGCGTTCGACGAGTTCTACAACCTGCTGTCGGACGCGCGGGGTTACCCGCCGTACGCCCGCCCGCCGCTCGTCTACCTCTACTACACCGCCCTCGGCCAGGGGCAGAACCTGGGACTCGGCAGCGCGGGCGCCGTGATCCTCGCGCTGATCATCGCGATCGTCACGGTGGGCCAGGCGCGCTGGCTCAGGCTCGGGAAGAGCGGGGAGGAGTGAAGTGGAAAGAGGAGCAACGAGGGGCAACGAGGAGCAACGAGGGGAGGGGGTCGATGGATGACGGCCTGGTGAGGGCCGGGCGGGCGCTGCGGGCCGTGGTGCTCGTCGTGCTCGCGCTGCTCTTCCTCATCCCCTTCTATCTGCTGGTCCGCAACGGGCTGTCCAGCGAGCAGGACATCACCTCGCCCGAATGGGCTTTCTTTCCGCGCGAGTTGAGGTGGGGGAACGTACGGGAGCTGTTCGACGACCCCTCCGTGCCGTTCGCCCGTTCGCTGCTCAACTCCGCGCTGATCGCCGTCGCCACCACCCTCGGCACCCTGCTGCTCGCCTCCCTCGCCGGGTACGGCCTCGCCCGCATCCCCTACCGGCACGCGAACAAGGTGTTCTACGGCATCCTCGGCACCCTCCTGGTCCCGGCCGCCGTCACCTTCGTACCGACCTTCGTGCTGGTGTCGTCCCTCGGCTGGGTCTCCACGCTGCGCGGACTGATCGTGCCGACCCTGTTCTCGGCGTTCGCCTGCTTCGTCTTCCGGCAGTACTTCCTGGGCTTCCCACGGGAGTTGGAGGACGCGGCCCAGGTCGACGGGCTCGGCCACTGGCGGACGTACTGGCTGGTGGTCGTGCCCAACGCGCGGCCGGTGTTCGCGGCGGTCGGCACCATCGTCTTCCTCGGCGCCTGGAACTCCTTCCTGTGGCCGCTGGTGATCGGGCAGGACCAGAACGCCTGGACGGTCCAGGTGGCGCTGTCCTCCTTCACCACCGCCCAAGTCGTACGCCTGCACGAGCTGTTCATCGCGGCGGGCGTCTCGATCCTGCCGCTGCTGGTGGTGTTCCTGTGCTTCCAGCGGTGGATCGTGGCGGGCGTGGAGCGATCCGGCATCGACTGAGACCGAGACGGGGACCAGAGACGGAGACGGGACGGTGGCTCAGTGGCTGCCGGTCAGATGGGCGAAGACGACCACGTTGCCCTGGTAGCCGGTCGTCTTCGAGTAGCCGCCGCCGCAGGTGATCACGCGCAGCTCCGGGCGCGGGGCGGCGCCGTAGACCTTCTGGTCGGGGAAGCCGCTGGCGGGATAGACCTCGACCGCGTCCACGGTGAACTCGGCCACCGTGCCGTCCCGGCGGTCCACCTCGATCCGGGCGCCCCGCCTGAGCGCGCCCAGGTCGTAGAAGACGGCCGGGCCCTCCGTGTTGTCCACGTGTCCGGCGACGATCGCGGTGCCCCGCTCGCCGGGCATGGTCCCGGCCTCGTACCAGCCGGCCAGGTTCTTGTTCTGCGCGGGCGGCACGTCCAGGCTGCCGGAGGCGGTGAGGGCGAGGCCCATCAGCGGGGCGTTCACGCGGATGGCCGGGATGCGGATGCGCAGCGGCGGGGAGGGCGGCAGGGAGGGCGCGGACAGGCGCTCCTCGCCGGGGTCGGGGCGGCCCTCGGCGGCGGCCGGCTGCGGGGGAGTGTGCGACTGGCCGCCGAGCAGCCAGACCCCCGAGGCGAGGGCCACGACGGTGACCGCGGCTATCGCGGTGTCCCCGAGCCGCCGCGCGCGACGCCCGCGGACCCGGCGGATGCCACGGGTACGCCTCCCGGCCAGACGTGTGCTGCGCATACGAACCCCTCTCCCGGGAGCGGACCCCCGAACTGGACCTGGGGCGGACCCCCTCCCCCTCCGGGCCGCGAGGGGCATCGGACCCGGAGGGGGCGGGACATGCGGTACCGGCGGACGGACAGCGGAGGGTGTCCGTCAGATCCCGTCGCCTCTCGCCCGGCGATGCAGGAGCCAGGTACCGCCCGCGGCGGCGACGGCCAGCGCCGTCACGCCCGCCGCGGTCTGCACGGGGTCGGGACCGAGCGCGCCGCCGACCCCCGTCTTCAGGCTGCCGCGCGGCTGCACCTGCTCGTGCGCCGCGCCGAGGGCCACCACCAGGTCGCCGACGACCTGGGCGCTGCCCTCCGCACACTTCGCGACGATCTCGTACGTCCCCGGCTGCGCGCTCGGCGGCACCTGGAACTGTCCGATCGCCTCGCCCTGGTGCGTGGTGGGCGCCAGGGTGAAGACGCCGGCGCCGACCGCGCCCGCGTCCCCCGTCGCGCCGCTCTTGTCCCCGCAGGCGGCGGTGTTCACCGTGACCTGTCCGCCGGGGATGGCGGTGGACGGGTACACCTCCAGGGTGCCGGTGGGGGCGCGCAGGGGTCTCGCCGCCGTGGCGCTGCCGTAGGCGGGCGCGGCGGCCAGCGCCGCCGTCCCCACGGCGAGCGCGGTACCGGTCAGCAGACGGGCGGTGCGTCGCATGGTGCTCCCCAGAGCTTGTCGAGCTTGTCCGACGGGTGTGTCCTCTGCCCTTCCGAGGTAACGGGCTCGCGCCGGGATCCGCTTGCCGAGAGATCGGCCGGACTGCGGTGAACGGGTGGCGGGCCCGGCGGCCATACGGCTGAGCCGTGACGGAGTCGGGGCAGGTCAGGGCTGGTGTGCCGGGGAGCACGAGAAGAAAGTACGAAGAACACACGAATGGAGCGACGAGGGGCCGTTGAACGGGTGACGGGGTGGATGGCGGGGCGGGTGACGGGACGTCATACGGGCCCGGGGATACGCCCCCGGGCCCGTACCGCCGACCGGTTCGGCCGGTTCACGCCGACACGTCGACCGGCGTTCGGTCAGTTCACGTTGACCGCGCTCCAGGCCGCCGCCACCGCGTTGTACTCCGCGCTGCCCGCGCCGTAGAGGTCCTTGGCCGCGCCGAGGGTGGCCGTGCGGGCGCCCGCGTAGTTGGTGGAGGACGTCATGTAGACCGTCAGCGCCCGGTACCAGATCCTGCCGACCTTGTCGTGGCCGATCCCGGTGACCGTGGAGCCGTTGTACGTGGGCGAGTTGTAGCTGACGCCGTTGATGGTCTTGGCGCCGCTGCCCTCCGCGAGGAGGTAGGCGAAGTGGTTGGCGACGCCGGAGGAGTAGTGGACGTCGAGACTGCCGACCGAGCTGCTCCAGTAGTCGGCCGAACTGCCGTCCCTGGAGGGCTTGTCCATGTAGCGCAGCGCGGTCCCGCCGAAGCCGGAGCGGACGATCTGCTCGCCGATGAGGTAATCACCGGGATCCGAGGGGTTGTTCGCGTACCACTCGACCATGGTGCCGAGGATGTCGGAGGTGGCCTCGTTCAGGCCGCCGGACTCGCCCGAGTAGGTCAGGCCGGCCGTCTTGGAGGTGACGCCGTGCGACATCTCGTGCCCGGCGACGTCGAGGGCGACCAGCGGCCCGAAGGTCGTCCCGTCACCGTCGCCGTACGTCATGCAGAAGCAACTGTCGTCCCAGAAGGCGTTGTTGTAGTTGCTGCCGTAGTGGACGCGGTTGTACGAGCCCTTGCCGTCGCCCGCGATGCCGTTGCGGCCGTGCACGTTCTTGTAGTAGTCCCAGGTCTCGTCGGTGCCGTACTGGGCGTCGACCGCGGCCGAGGAGCGGTCGGCGGTGGCGCCCGTGCCCCAGTGGTTGTCGGTGTCGGTGAACACCGTCGAGGGCGCCCGGCTGATGCAGATGCCGAAGATGCACAGGTCGGTCTTGTTCGCGGCGTCCCCGGTGTAGGTGTTGCCCCGGGTCGGGTCCTTGAGCTGGTACGACGATCCGGACGGGGTCGTCTCCAGCGGCACCGTTCCGCTGTACAGCGACCGGCCGTCGCCGGCGGCGGTCTCGATGCTGTCCCAGGCGTCGATCCGGGCGCCGGTGCGGGCGTCGGTCAGCACGGTGCGCGCGACCGGGTTGCCGAGCGGGTCGAGGCCGACCGCGGTCGTCCGCCAGGCGAGCCGGGGCGTGCCGTGCAGCGCGTCCACGATCAGCTGCGGCTTGGCCTTGACCTGCCGCAGCCGCTGCCCGGGGTTGGCCGCGCGCAGCGCGTTCGCCGCGAGACCGGCGGCCTGGGGCGCGGCCACCCCGGGCGTGGTGGAGGGCAGCGCGATCGGGGCGCGGGCGGCCCGGTCGGCGCCCCGGTAGCCGCCGTCGGGGTTCAGGTGGACGACGAAGTCGCCGCCCAGCACGGGGAGTCGGTGGTAGGTACGGTCGTAGCGGACGTGCTGGCTGCCGTCCTTGTCCACGATCACGTCCCGGACGCTCGTGGCCTGCGCGGAGTCGAGCCCCAGGCTCGACGCGTGCGCGCGCAGCGCCGACGCCGCGTGCCGCACTGCGGTGGCCCGGGTGGGTCCGGCCGCGGCGTGGGCGGCGGGGGAGAGGGTGGCGGCCAGCAGGGTCGCGCCGCTGACGGCGACACCGGCGGTGGCGAGACGACGGGATCCTCGGACGTGCTGCCGTATTCGGCTCATCTGTCTCCTCGGAAAGGGCGCCATCCAGGCATGGGGGGATGGCGTGGACGCCCCTGAGATTTAAGGGGGCATGACAATCCATGTCCATAGGAAGTTCACAGGAAGAGGAGAAGGGCGCCCTGTCCGGCCGGTTTCGACCGTCCCCCGGCTACTGCCGGTTCAGGGAGCGGGTGACGCCCGCCGCGATCGTCGTCGCCAGCACCCAGCCCATCGCGATCAGCAGGTACGACAGCCACTGGAAGCCGCCGCGCGGGGCGTACGCGGATTCCTGGCCGAAGTCGATGATCGGGAGGAGCAGGTCCAGGGTGTAGAAGAGCGGATTGAAGGCGGGGGCCTCGGACGGCTTGAGGGCGGGCGGGTGGTGCAGGGCGAAGGCGAGGGTGCCCGAGCACAGCAGCAGGAGCAGCCAGAGCGCGGCGCGCATCGGACGGAAGCCGTAGCCGACGGCGGCGTCCTGGAGATGGCCCCACAGCCGGGCGTACGCCGGCAGGGTGCGGCGGTGCCGGCGCAGCTTGGCCAGCTGGACGGTGCGGGCGGCGGCGTCGTCGCCCACCGTGCGGTAGGCGGTGGTCAACTGCTCGTAGGGGTGCGGGAGATAGCCCCCGTCCGGTTCCCGCTCCAGCAGCGGCAGGCGCTGTTCGGCGGGGAGGTGCGGGGTCAGGACGCGGTAGGCGAGACCGTCGAGCCGGACCCTCCCGGGCCACACCTTGGGCGGTACGTGCAGCAGGTCGAGCTGAGCGCGGCGCAGATTGACCGTGCCCTCGACCGGCGCGGCGTCGCGCAGCCACAGCTCGCCGACGACCGCGCTGCTGACGCGCAGCGCCTGGCCGCCGGGGTTCGCCAACCGGGCGTACGCCAGGTTGAGTTGGCGCGGGATGCGGGCGCCGCTCAGATTCACCCGGCCCCGCGCGCGCAGCCGCATCGCGTGCAGATCGGTGCCGACCGTGAGCACCTCGGCGTGCAGGGCGGTGCCGCCGGGGGCGTCGAGCACCGCGTCGTCGAGGCGCACCTGCCCGCCGACGACGGCCCCGTTCAGCTGCACCATGCCGTGCGCGACCAGCTCCGGCGCCCATACGTCCGCGGCCACCTCGGCGTGGTTGAGCTGGAGCACGGCCGTCTCCGGGGCCTGTCCTGGCCTGCCGAGCCGCGCCCCGTTGGCGAAGAACCCCCCGGCCAGCCTGGCGCCCTGGAGCCGTACCGGGCCCGCGATACGGCAGCAGGTGATCCGCACGACCCCGTCGGCGCGCAGCGTCCCCGCCGTCAGCCCCGGCAGCACCGAGTCGCTGAGGACCAGGGCGCCGATCCGCGCCCCGTACAGATCGGGTGCCTGCTCGAAGTGGCAGGAGCGCAGTCGGACGGCGCAGGTGACGGTGCCGTACTTCAGGTCGAGCCGCCCGGTGACGCGCGCGCCCGTCACCTTCAGGCCCGCCGTACGGCCCTGCGCCACCGGCCCGGCCAGCAGCAACTCCCGCAGGAACTCGGCCCGCAGCGTGCGCTCGGGCCCCCAGTCGGCGCCCCGCCCGGGATCGTCGTCGTCGCCCTCCCGGAAGTCGACCCCCTCGCCGAGCGGGAAGGCATGCCGGACCCGGCGCTCGGCGGGCGTGAGGTCGGTGAGGTCGGTGAGGTCCACGCGCTCAGCCCTTCGCGCGCCGGGCCGGGCTCCCCGCCCCGGCGAGCGCGTCGGCGACCCCCTTGTCCCGGGGGCCCAGGAACGTCGGGTCCGGGCGGAAGGCCGTGTCCAGCAGCGCCTTGCCCGCCGCGAACACCTCGCGCGTGCCGCCGTAGTACCAGGTGACGTCGTGCGGCTCGTCGACCCCGACGCCGTACGCGTCGATGCCCGCCGCCTCGCACAGCGCGACCGCCCGCCGGATGTGGAAACCCTGGCTGACCAGCAGCGCGCGGTCCACACCGAAGATCTTCCTGGCGCGTACGCAGCTGTCCCAGGTGTCGAAGCCGGCGTAGTCCCGCACGATCCTGCCGCCCGGCACGCCGTGCCTGGTCAGATAGGTGCGCATGGCGTCCGGCTCGTCGTAGTCCTTGCGGCTGTTGTCGCCGGTGACCAGGACGACCTTGACCCGGCCCGCCCGGTACAGCGCCGCCGTCGCGTCCAGGCGGCGGGCGAGGTACGGCGACGGCTCCCCGTTCCACAGCCCGGCCCCGAACACCACCGCGACCGGCGCGGGCGGCGCGTCCGCGACCGTGCGCAGCCGGTCCGCCGTGGACGTGAACAGCCAGGCCCCCGGCAGCAGCGCCAGCACACAGCCGGCCACCACGGCCTGCACCAGCCGCCGCTGACCGGCGCGGGTGCGCGGCAGCCGCGGTCTGCGGATCTTCATACGGTCCCCCCGGCACGAAGCTTTCTGCCCGGTCCCGGCTCTCGGCCCCGGTACTCCGCTCCGGTCATGGAGGACGCCACCGGGGGCCGTCCGGTTCGCCGCGGTGGGCGAATCCGCCCCGCCGGGCCTGCCGAATTCCCGCTCCCGCCATACGACTGGGCCACCCGGCACCCCCATCGGTCACCCCCTGCGTCTAGTGTCGAATCATGGAAGGCAGCGCACCCCCCGATCCCTACGGCCCCGAGGACCTGGAACGCTGGGCGCCCGAGCCCGACAAACGCCCCGGCCGCACCGCCTTCCAGCGCGACCGCGCCCGCGTCCTGCACTCCGCCGCGCTGCGCCGCCTCGCGGGCAAGACGCAGGTCGTCACCCCGGGCAGCCACAGCCAGGTCTGGGACGCCAGCCCCCGCACCCGGCTCACCCACTCCCTGGAGTGCGCCCAGGTCGGCCGCGAACTGGGCGCGGCCCTCGGCTGCGACCCCGACCTCGTGGAGGCCGCCTGCCTCTCCCACGACCTGGGCCACCCGCCCTTCGGCCACAACGGCGAACAGGCGCTCAACGCGTTCGCGGACGACTGCGGCGGCTTCGAGGGCAACGCCCAGTCGCTGCGGCTGCTCACCCGGATCGAGCCCAAGCGGTTCACCGAGCGGGGCTCCGTCGGCCTCAACCTCACCCGCGCCGCCCTCGACGCCGCCACCAAGTACCCCTGGCCGCGCGGCGCCCACCCCACCGACCCCGCCTCGGTGAAGTTCGGTGTGTACGAGGACGACCGCCCGGTGTTCGACTGGGTCAGGGCCGCCGCCCCCGGCACCCGCACCTGCTTCGAGGCCCAGGTCATGGACTGGGCCGACGACGTCGCCTACTCGGTGCACGACGTCGAGGACGGCCTGCACGCCGGCCACATCGACCCCAACTGCCTGCACGCCGAGCCCGAACGGCAGGCCGTGTTCGAGGTGGCCATCGGCCGCTACGTCCCCGCCGGCACCGATCCGGCCGAACTCGCCGACGCCCTCGACCGCCTCCAGGACGCCGAGTGGTGGCCGCACGGCTACGACGGCACCGCGGCCGCCCAGGCCCGCCTGAAGGACGCCACCAGTCAGCTCATCGGACGGTTCTGCCTGGCCGCCGAGAGCGCCACCCGCGCCGCCTACGGACACGGCCCGCTCACCCGCTACGACGCCCGTCTCGTCGTACCCCGCGAGGCCCGGCTGGAGTGCGCGGTGCTCAAGGCGGTCGCCGACCGGTACGTGATGCAGCGCGCCGAGCAGGAGCGGCTGCGGGCCGATCAGCGGATCATCGTGGCGGAGCTGGCCGAGGCGCTCACCGTCCGCGCGCCGGACGGCCTGGATCCGCAGTTTCGGGCCCTGTTCGACGGGGCATCCGACGACCACGCGCGCAAGCGGGTGATCGTCGACCAGATCGCATCCCTCACCGACGCCTCCGCGCTCTCTCTGCACGCGAGACTGACCGGGCATATGTGAGAAGAACGTGCACCCGGTGGCCTGATCGGGTCACTCCCCCTTCCCGCGGCACGCCGTGTGCGGGACGCTCGCGGGTGGCGGCACCCTTACGAGGAGGCAGACAAGTGGTCGACGCGGATCAGACATTCGTCATCGTCGGAGGCGGCCTCGCCGGCGCGAAGGCGGCGGAGACGCTCCGCGCGGAGGGCTTCACCGGCCGGGTGATACTGATCTGCGACGAACGCGACCACCCGTACGAGCGACCGCCGCTGTCCAAGGGCTTCCTGCTCGGCAAGGAGGAGCGCGACAGCGTCTTCGTGCACGAACCGGCCTGGTACGCGCGCAACGACATCGAGCTGCACCTCGGCCAGAGCGTCGACCGCGTCGACCGTACGGCCAAGACCGTGCGCTACGGCGACGACGGCACCCTCGTCCGGTACGACAAGCTGCTGCTGTGCACCGGCGCCGAGCCGCGCCGCCTCGACATCCCCGGCACCGGTCTCGCGGGCGTCCACCATCTGCGCCGGCTCGCGCACGCCGAGCGGCTCAAGGGCGTGCTGGCCTCCCTCGGCCGGGACAACGGGCACCTGGTGATCGCCGGCGCCGGCTGGATCGGCCTGGAGGTCGCGGCGGCGGCGCGCGAGTACGGTGCGGAGGTCACCGTGATCGAGTCGGAGCCGACCCCGCTGCACGGCGTGCTCGGCCCCGAGCTGGGCAACGTCTTCGCCCAGCTGCACAGCGGCCACGGGGTGCGCTTCCAGTTCGGACGGCGGCTCACCGAGATCATCGGCCAGGACGGCATGGTCCTCGCGGTGCGCACCGACGACGGCGAGGAGCACCCGGCGCACGACGTCCTCGCGGCGATCGGCGCGGTGCCCCGGGCCGCGCTCGCCGAGGCGGCGGGCCTGGAGATCGCCGACCGGGCGCACGGCGGCGGCATCGTGGTGGACGAGCGGCTGCGGACCTCCGACCCCGACATCTACGCCGCCGGCGACGTGGCCGCCTTCCCGCTGGAGCTGTTCGGTACCCGGATCCGGGTCGAGCACTGGGCCAACGCGCTCAACGGGGGACCGGCGGCGGCGCGCTCCATGCTCGGGCAGGACACCGTGTACGACCGGGTGCCGTACTTCTTCACCGACCAGTACGACCTGGGCATGGAGTACAGCGGATGGGCGCCGCCGGGGTCGTACGACCAGGTGGTCATCCGGGGCGACGTGGGCAAGCGGGAGTTCATCGCGTTCTGGGTGGGCGAGGGGCGGGTGCTCGCGGGCATGAACGTGAATGTGTGGAACGTCACGGAACAGATCCAGCGGCTCATCCGCTCCCGGGCCCAGGTGGACACGGACGCGCTGGCCGACCCGCACATGCCCCTGGAGCAGCTCGCCCCCTGAACCCCGGCGGCCCCGTGGTGCTCCCTCCGCCACCGTAGAATTCATCCGTGGCAGGACGGATCAACGACGAGGACGTGAAGGCGGTACGGGACGCGGTCCCGATCGACGCCGTGGTCTCCGAGTACCTACAACTGCGCAACGCGGGTGGCGGAAACCTCAAGGGACTGTGCCCGTTCCACGACGAGAAGTCGCCGTCCTTCCAGGTCAGCCCCGGCAAGGGGCTCTTCCACTGCTTCGGCTGCCAGGAGGGCGGCGACACCATCACCTTCGTGATGAAGGTGGACCACCTCTCCTTCTCGGAGGCGGTGGAGCGGCTCGCCGCCCAGGCCGGCATCACGCTGCGGTACGAGGAGGGCGGGTACAACCCCGCCCACCAGCGCGGCGAACGCATCCGGCTGGTCGAGGCGCACAAGATCGCCGCGCAGTGGTACGCCGAGCAGCTGGCGGACAGCCCGGAGGCGGAGACCGGCCGGGTCTTCCTCGCCGAGCGCGGCTTCGACCAGGGCGCGGCGGTGCACTTCGGCGTCGGCTACAGCCCCCAGGGCTGGGACCACCTCACCCGCTATCTGCGCGGCAAGGGCTTCAGCGACAAGGAGCTGATCCTCTCCGGTCTCTCCCAGGACGGCCGGCGCGGACCGATCGACCGCTTCCGGGGCCGGCTGATGTGGCCGATCCGGGACATCGGCGGCGAGGTCGTCGGCTTCGGCGCGCGCAAGCTGTACGAGTCCGACAACGGGCCCAAGTACCTCAACACCCCCGAGACCGCGATCTACAAGAAGTCGCAGGTCCTCTACGGCATCGACCTGGCGAAGAAGGAGATCGCGAAGTCCAGCCGGGCGGTCGTGGTCGAGGGCTACACCGACGTCATGGCCTGCCATCTCGCCGGGGTGCGGACGGCCATCGCGACCTGCGGTACGGCCTTCGGCGGCGAGCACATCAAGATCCTGCGCCGGCTGCTGATGGACAACGGCTCGGCCCGGGTGATCTTCACCTTCGACGGCGACGCGGCGGGCCAGAAGGCGGCGCTGCGGGCCTTCGAGGACGACCAGAAGTTCGCCGCCGAGACGTACATCGCGATCGCGCCCGACGGCATGGACCCCTGCGAGCTGCGGCTCGCCAAGGGCGACGAGGCGGTGGCCGACCTGGCCGAACCGCGCACCCCGCTCTTCGCGTTCGCGCTGCGGCAGGTCGTGAGCCGGTACGACCTGGACACCTCGGGCGGCCGCGCCGCCGCCCTGGACGAGGCCGCGCCGATCGTGGCCCGGATCAAGAACAGCGGCGCGCAGCACGAGGTCGCGGTCGAACTGGCCGGGCTGCTCGGCATCCTGGACACGCAGTTCGTGGTGCGCAGGGTGGCCCAGCTGGCCCGCTGGGCGCGGGACCGGGGCGGCCGGGGCCCGGCGCAGGACCGGCCGCGCGGCGGCGAGCAGCAGTGGGAGCAGGCCCCGCGCACCGCGAACTCGGGACCGGCCCTCACCCTGCGCAACCCGGTGTACGCCGCCGAACGCGAACTCCTCAAACTCGCCCTCCAGCGGCCCGAGTTGGTCTCACCCGCCTTCGACGCGTACGGGGTGGACGAGTTCACCGCCCCGCCGTACGCCGCCGTACGGCAGACCATCGCGGAGGCGGGCGGCGCGGAGTTCGGCGTGTCCGACCCGCAGGAGTACCTGGTCCGGGTCCGCGAGGCCGCGCCGGACGACGCCGCGCGCGCCATGGTCACCGAGCTGGCCGTCGAACCGATCCTGCGCCGCACGGTCGACGAGACCTACGCCGGCACCGTCCTGGTCCAGATCCGCCGCCGCGCGGTCGAACGCCGCATCCGCGACATCGAGTTCCAGATGACCCGCCTCTCCTCCGGCGGCGACCCCGGCCAACTGGCCGCCGTCCAGAACGAGATGTGGATCCTCCAGCAGTACGACCAGTCCCTCCGGGAACGGGGCGCGACGGCGCTCTAGGAGCCCTTCGGGCGGGGGTCGTCAGCAGCGGGTCACGGATCGGACGCAAAAAGTCACCGCACACCCCTCGTGGCGGCGATGTGTCGTACTCCACACTGTGGGGGATGCCGAGTCCGGCGTACATCCTGGAGGTCGCCCTCGTGCAGACCCAGACCCTCACCCCTACTGCCCAGAGCACCGGTGCCGGCGTGGACGAGACGGACGCGGAGCCCGACGGCGTCGCCGCCGTGCCGCCGCAGGGGCGTGCCCCCCTGCATCCGGAGGCGGCCGCCGAGGAGGCACCCGCCGCGGCGCGCACCGAGAGCGCCGGGCCGTCCGCCGATCTGTTCCGGCAGTACCTGCGCGAGATCGGCCGCATCCCGCTGCTCACCGCCGCCGAGGAGGTCGAGCTGGCCCGCCGGGTCGAGGCCGGGCTGTTCGCGGAGGAGAAGCTGAGCAACACCCCCGACCTGGACGGCGAGTTGGCGCACGACCTGGACCGGCTGGTGGTCATGGGAAGGGTCGCCAAGAGACGGCTGATCGAGGCCAACCTGCGGCTCGTCGTCTCCGTCGCCAAGCGGTACGTCGGACGCGGGCTCACCATGCTCGACCTCGTCCAGGAGGGCAACCTCGGGCTGATCCGCGCCGTGGAGAAGTTCGACTACGCGCGCGGCTACAAGTTCTCCACGTACGCGACCTGGTGGATCCGCCAGGCCATGTCCCGCGCCCTCGCCGACCAGGCCCGCACCATCCGCGTCCCGGTCCATGTCGTGGAGCTGATCAACCGGGTCGTGCGGGTACAGCGCCGCATGCTCCAGGAGCGCGGGTACGAGCCGACGCCCGAGGAGGTCGCCGCCCATCTCGACCTGCCGCCCGAGCGGGTCGGCGAGGTGCTGCGGCTCGCCCAGGAGCCCATCTCGCTGCACGCCCCCGTCGGCGAGGAGGACGATGTGGCGCTCGGCGACCTCATCGAGGACGGCGACGCCGCGAGCCCCGTGGAGTCCGCCGCGTTCCTGCTGCTCAAGCAGCACCTGGACGCCGTGCTGTCCACGCTGGGCGAGCGCGAGCGCAAGGTCGTACAGCTGCGCTACGGCCTCCTCGACGGCCGCCCCCGCACCCTGGAGGAGATCGGCCGCCTCTTCGGCGTCACCCGCGAACGGATCCGCCAGATCGAGTCCAAGACGCTGAACAAGCTCCGGGACCACGCGTACGCCGACCAGCTGAGGGGCTACCTCGACTGAGGCCGGAGAGGAAGACCGAGGCCGGAGAAGGAAAAAGGGGCCGCCCGGAGACACTCCGGAAGCGGCCCCCTTTCCGTCCCGCTCAGTCCACCTCGGCCACCGCCTGCGCGAACTGCGCCTGGTACAGCCGGGCGTACGCCCCGTCCGCAGCCAACAGCTCGGCGTGCGCGCCCTGTTCGACGATGGAGCCGTTCTCCATGACGAGGATCGTGTCCGCGTCCCGGATGGTCGACAGCCGGTGCGCGATCACGAACGACGTGCGTCCGGCGGCGAGTTTGGCCATGCCCTTCTGGATCAGCACCTCGGTCCGCGTGTCCACGGAACTCGTCGCCTCGTCCAGCACCAGGATCACCGGGTCGGACAGGAACGCCCGCGCGATGGTGATGAGCTGCTTCTCACCGGCGCTCACCCCCGTGCCCTCGTCATCGATCACGGTGTCGTAGCCCTCGGGCAGCGTCCGGATGAACCGGTCGGCGTGCGCGGCCCGCGCGGCCTCCTCGATCTCGCCCCGGGTGACCTCCCGCGAGGCGCCGTACGCGATGTTCTCCGCGATGGTGCCGCCGAACAGCCAGGTGTCCTGGAGCACCATGCCGATCCCGGACCGCAGTTCGTCCCGGGTCATCCTCCGTACGTCCACCCCGTCCAGGGTGATCCGCCCGCCCGAGACGTCGTAGAACCGCATCAGCAGGTTGACCAGCGTGGTCTTGCCCGCGCCCGTGGGGCCGACGATGGCCACCGTGTGCCCGGGCTCCACCGTGAGCGAGAGGTCCTCGATCAGCGGCTTCTCCGGGTCGTACCGGAAGGACACGTGCTCGAGGTGCACCCGCCCGCGCAGCTGCTCCGGCCGCTCGCCCGGCACCGGGTCCGCCTCCTGCTCCTCGGCGTCGAGGAGTTCGAAGACCCGCTCCGCCGAGGCCACCCCGGACTGCACCAGGTTCGCCATGGAGGCCACCTGCGTCAGCGGCATGGAGAACTGCCGCGAGTACTGGATGAACGCCTGCACGTCACCGATGGACAGCGCGCCGGACGCCACCCGCAGCCCGCCGACGACCGCCACCAGCACATAGTTCAGGTTCGACACGAACATCATCAGCGGCTGCATCACACCGCTGTTGAACTGCGCCTTGAACGCGGCCTCGTACAAAGCCTCGTTCTGCTCCGCGAACTGCTGCGCCGACTCCTCCTGCCGCCCGAACACCTTCACCAGCGTGTGCCCGGTGTACATCTCCTCCACATGGGCGTTGAGCTTGCCCGTGGAGCGCCACTGCTGCACGAAGTGCGGCTGCGACCGCTTGCCGACCCGGGTGGCCACGAAGAACGACAGCGGCACCGTGACCAGCGCGACCAGCGCGAGGATCCAGGAGACCCAGAACATCATCACCAGCACGCCGACGATGGTCAGCACCGAGTTGATCAGCTGGCCCATCGACTGCTGGAGCGTCTGCCCGATGTTGTCGATGTCGTTGGTCGCCCGGGAGAGCACCTCGCCGCGCTGGCGCTTGTCGAAGTACGACAGCGGCAGCCGCGACAGCTTCGTCTGCACGGACTCGCGCAGCCGGTACATCGTGCGGTTCACCGAGCGGTTGACCAGCCGCGTCGCCACGGCCATCAGCAGCCCGGCGACCAGGAAGGTGACGAGCGCGAGCAGCAGCACGTCGCCGACCGCGCCGAAGTCGATGCCCTTGCCCGGGGTGAAGTCGGTGCTCTGGAGCATGTCCGCGACGGAGCCCTTGCCGTGCGCCCGCATCTGCGCCAGCACCTGCGCCTTGGTGGTCCCGGCCGGCAGCTGCCGGCCGATGATGCCGGAGAAGACCAGGTCGGTGGCGCGGCCGAGGATCTTCGGGCCGATCACGCTGAGGGCCACGCTGACCACCACGCAGACCAGCAGGCCGTACACGGTCAGCCGTTCGGGCTTGAACTGGGCGAGCAGTCGTTTGCCCGACCCCTTGAAGTCCATCGACCGCTGGTCGGGGCCGCCCCCCGCCATCATGCGTCCCATGGGCCCGGACATCAGGCGGCCTCCGCTTCCGTCAGCTGGGAGAGCACGATCTCCCGGTAGGTGTCGTTGCCCGCCATCAGCTCCTGGTGCCGGCCGGAGCCGACCACCCGGCCCTCGTCGAGGACGATGATCCGGTCGGCGTCCCGGATGGTCGCCACCCGCTGGGCGACGATGACGACGGTCGCCTCGGCGGTCTCCTGCGCCAGCGCGGCCCGCAGGGCCGCGTCGGTGGCGTAGTCGAGCGCGGAGAAGGAGTCGTCGAACAGGTAGATCTCCGGGCGCTGCACCAGCGTGCGCGCGATCGCGAGCCGCTGGCGCTGACCGCCCGACACATTGGTGCCGCCCTGGGCGATCGGCGCGTTCAGGCCGCCCTCCAGCTCGGTGACGAACCCCTTGGCCTGCGCCACCTCCAGCGCGTGCCACAGTTCCTCGTCGGTGGCGTCCGGATTGCCGTAGCGCAGGTTCGTGGCGACGGTGCCCGCGAAGAGGTACGGCTTCTGCGGCACGAGCCCGACCGTGCGCGCCAGCAGCGCCGGCTCGACCTCGCGGACGTCCACGCCGTTCACCAGGACCTCGCCCTCGGTGGCGTCGAAGAGCCGCGGGACCAGCCCGAGCAGGGTCGACTTGCCGCTGCCGGTGGACCCGATCACGGCCGTGATCTCGCCGGGCCGCGCCGTCAGCTCCACGGCGTGCAGCACCGCCTCCTCGGCCCCCGGATAGCGGAAGCCGGCCGCGCGGATCTCCAGATGCCCGTGCCGGCGCAGCTCGGTGACCGGGGCGAGCGGCGGCAGCACGCTGGACCCGGTGTCCATGACCTCCTGGACCCGCTCGGCGCACACCTCCGCGCGCGGCACCATCATGAACATGAAGGTGGCCATCATCACGGACATCACGATCTGCATCAGATAGGCGAGGAACGCCGTCAGGTCGCCGATCTGCATCCCGCCGCTGTCGATGCGGTGCGCGCCGAACCACACCACCGCGATGGAGGACACGTTCACCACGGTCATCACCATCGGGAACATCAGCGACAGCAGCCGCCCGGTGGCCAGCTGCATCTCGGTCAGCTCGCCGTTGACCCGGGCGAAGCGGGCCTGCTCGTACTCGTCGCGGACGAAGGCGCGGATCACCCGGTTGCCGGTGATCTGCTCGCGCAGCACCCGGTTCACCTTGTCCAGGCGGGTCTGCATGGTGCGGAACAGCGGCCGCAGCCGGCGCACGATCAGCGTCACGCAGACGGCCAGCACCGGGACGACCGCGATCAGCACCCCGGACAGCGGCACGTCGAGGCCGAGCGCCAGCACGATGCCGCCGACGCACATGATGGGCGCCGACACCATCAGCGTGAACGTCATCAGGACCAGCATCTGGATCTGCTGGACGTCGTTCGTCGTGCGGGTGATGAGCGAGGGCGCGCCGAAGTGACCCACCTCACGGGAGGAGAAGGACTGCACCCGGTCGAAGACGGCGGCGCGCATGTCCCGGCCGAGCGCCGAGGCGGTACGGGCGCCCAGGTAGACGGCGCCGATGTTGCACACGACCTGCACCAGCGAGATGCCGATCATCAGGGCGCCGAAGGACAGGATGTAGCCCGTGTCGCCCTTCACGACGCCGTTGTCGATGATGTGGGCGTTCAGCGTGGGCAGGTACAGGGTGGCGCAGGTCTGCAGGAACTGGAGCAGGACCTGAACGGTGATGGGTTTCTTGTAGGGCCTGAGATAGGTCCGTAGAAGTCGTATGAGCACGCTACGTCTCTCGGAGTGGGCGGCAGGGGCAGGACGGTGTGCCCTTGGCCCCTATCGTCCGACACTCCACCCGCGTTACCTCAACTGATTAACCCGACAGCGGATTTTCGTACGGCCTTCCGGGTGCCGGGTGGTACGGGGTGCTGTGCGGCGATTCGCTCCGCCTACTGGAACGCGCCCGGGTGGGTCTGCTCCCGCACCGCCGTGAACTGCTGCCGTACCGCCTGCCCCACGGCCAGCTCCTCGCCCGGCTCCAGGACCTGCGCCGCGGCCCCCTGCCAGGCCGGCGGGGTGCGCGGGTCCAGCGTGCCCTGCGAGACCCCGAGCGCCCAGGCGGCCTGCCGGGCCGCGCCGATCGCCGTGTAGTCCGCGGGCTGCGGTACGACGACCTGCGCGCCGAACAGGGAGGGCGCCGCGGCCTGCACGGCGGGCAGCTCGGCGGCCGGCCCCAGCAGGAAGATCCGCCGCACCTCCACGCCCCGCCCGCGCAGCACGTCCAGCGCGTCGGCGAGCCCGCACAGCATGCCCTCGAACGCGGCCCGCGCCAGGTGCTCCGGCTTCATCGACTCGCGCCGCAGCCCGGTGAGGGTGCCCGCGGCGTGCGGCAGGCTCGGGGTGCGCTCGCCCTCCAGGTAGGGGAGCAGGACGAGGCCGTGCGCGCCCGGCGTCGACTTCATCGCCAGCTCGGACAGGCTCTCCAGGTCGGGCAGCCCGAGGAGTTCGGCGGTGCCGCGCAGGGTGCGTACGGCGTTCAGGGTGGTGACGACCGGCAGGTGCATGCCGGTGGCGTCGGCGAGCGAGGTGATCATCCCGGACTGGTCGGCCAGTGGCTCGGGGTGTACGGCCATCACCGAGCCGGAGGCGCCGAGGGACACCACCGCGTCCCCGAGCCCGATGCCGAGCCCGAACGCGGCCGCCATGGTCTCGCCGGTGCCGGCCGAGATCAGCAGCCCCTCCGGGGTCGTACCGGCCGCCTCGGCGGGGCCGATCACCTCGGGCAGCATCGCCTGGTGGCCGAGCGCCAGCTCGACCAGGTCGGGGCGGTAGACACCGGTGGCCGCCGACCAGTACCCGGTGCCGGAGGCGCCGCCCCGGTCGGTGGTGCGGCGCGCCGGGCGCCCCAGCAGCTGCCAGACCAGCCAGTCGTGGGCCTGGAGCAGGGCGGCGGTGCGCTGGGCGTTCTCGGGCTCGTTCTTGGCGAGCCAGCGCAGCTTGGTGACCGGCTGCGCGGCCCCCGGCACACAGCCGACGGCGTGCGCCCATGCTTCCCGGGAGCCGAGGGCGTCCACGAGATCGGCGGCGGCGACCTGCGCGCGTCGGTCACCGCCGACCAGGGCCGGGCGCACGGTGTTGCCGTGGGCGTCCAGGGGGATCAGCGCGTGCTGCTGGGCGGAGACGCCGATGGCCTGGACACCCTCCAGCAGGCCGCCGCCGGCCGCCTCCCCGAGGGAGAGCAGCCAAGCCTGGGGGTCGATGTCGCTCGGGCGGCCGCCCTCCGGGGAGTCGACCGGATGGGGCGCGTACCCCTGCCTCAGTACGGCACCGGTGTCTGTGTCGCAGACCACGATGCGGGTGAAATCAGGTGAGCTGTCCAAACCGGCGACTATCCCCATGCGGAGAATCTTGCCGTATGCCGGGGGCTAGGTGGTGCTGGTGCCCCAGTCGTCGCCCGCCGAGCCGTCCGCGGAGCGGTCGCGCAGGGAGCGGACCCGCTGGGCCACGGAGTCGGGCACATGGTCGCCCACCTTGTCCGCGACCGTGTGCACGGCCTTGCCGGCGTACGTGCGGCCCTGCTGGGCCGCGGTTTCGGCGGTGTTGCGGACGGCCGGGTTCTGGGCGAACTGACGAGCGGCCTTCCTCAGCTGCTCGTAGCGCTCGCGTCCGGCCCGTGTGCCGAGTACGTAACCGAGGGCCAGTCCGGCGATGAACGTGAGCCGGTAGCGCATGGCTGTCACCCTTCCCGTGTGGAGGTGTCTGGTGCGGCGCAGGGTCCGGAGGGTACCGATTGGCGGAGCACCCCCCTGCTTGCGCTAATGTATGTGTCGCAGCGAGCAACCGCCCCCGGCGAATACCCAGGGAGGCGCGTTCGATGCAATCGAGGCGATCCTCCGTAGCTCAATTGGCAGAGCAGCCGGCTGTTAACCGGCAGGTTACTGGTTCGAGTCCAGTCGGGGGAGCTTCGGTCCTCCGTAGCTCAATTGGCAGAGCAGCCGGCTGTTAACCGGCAGGTTACTGGTTCGAGTCCAGTCGGGGGAGCACGCTGAACGAGGGCCCCTCAGGGGTCCTTTTTCATGTCCGCGGGAACCGCCGAGCCTGCACGGATGTCCTCATCGTCGTGAGCACGAGCGGAAGCCGACCATCCGAAGCAGGAGATCGTATGAGCGGCTATGCTGCGGCAGACGGCGCGCACACTTGTACGCGACACGCCGCTATGGGGCGGTAGCTCAGCCGGTTAGAGCAGCGGACTCATAATCCGTCGGCCGTGGGTTCGAGTCCCACCCGCCCCACCAAGAAGAATCGATCGCGACCTGGGTCTCCAGGAGCGATGTCCCCTGCGGGGGCCCGCGGTGTGGTGTCCCCATGCCTGCGAGCAGCAGATCGACTACAGCGAGAAGTCCTTTCCGGGACGGCCTCGACGTCTCGGATCAGACCCTCAAGGGCATGGGGCGTGACCTGGCGACCGCGGAGACGGTCCCCGGCGTGGAAGCGCCGGTTCTCGCCGGGATGGACAAGGACCAGTACAACGCCACGGTGAACAAGGAGTTCGGGCTGAAACTTTCTTCGGCGGCATCGTAAGTTGAAAGGCGAGTTCTTCTACTTCGCCTTCCAGTCCGCTAAGTCCGTTACGGCGCCCGGCTGTCGGCGCGCGGAGGCCACGGCGTGGATCCGTGGCGGCCGCGGGGCTTGAAGTCCCCCTTCCGTGGGCACGGACCTCCTACCGATGTCGGCAGGAGGAGGCGTCATGGACCGTCGGATCCGAGTACGTGTCAGCCGGCGGCCCATCGCGCCGCGGGAGCAGGAGATCGATCGCAGGACGCCGTCGGGGCGCGTGCTGCCGTACTGAAGCCGCCCCGCCTCACGGGACGTGATGGGCCACCGCCGTGCGCAGGGCGCGGCGCAGCGGCTCCGGTGGGGGCGGGCCGCCGGGGGACGCGCTCGCGGTGATGGCGGCGGCGATCCGGTGGAGTTTGACGTTGGAGTGCTGGGACGCCTCGCGCAGGATCTCCCACGCCTGGTCGGGGGTGCAGCCATGGGCGGCCATCAGGACGCCGCGGGCCTGGTCGATCACCGGGCGGGAGTCCAGCGCCTGCCGCAGCTGCGCTATCTCCAGGCGCAGCAGGTCCAGTTGCTCGGCGCGTTCCCGGGCGACCGCGGAGCCGGTGCGGGGCGGGAGGTCGGCGAACCCGGCGGTCCCGCCGGTGCGCGGGGTGTCCGTCGTGTCCAGGCCCACCAGTTCGAGGACGCGGCGCGGCTGGCCCCGCCACCCGCGCGTGGTGACCCGTACGCCGTGCTGCCCGCCGTACTCGTTCAGCAGATCCAGGCAGGCGAGGCCCGTCGTGTCCAGGAAGGACACCCCGGCCACGTCCAGTTCGATCGCGGTGATGCCCGGCGGCAGGGCGGCCAAGGCGTCGCCCAGGGTGTCCGTGCCGCCGTGGACCAGTTCGCCGCGGACCGTCAGCAGGGCGCGCCGGCCCTCCCGCCGGGCATCGATCACCAGGGCGTTCAGTCGCACGGTGTGAGTTGCGAGTCCCGCTGAGGTCATGTCTCCCCTCCCGCTCGGTCCTTGGGCACCCAGCGGTCGCCTGCCCTGCGTGTGGACGCCTACACCCCCCGTGGTCGTAAGGGGGCCGAAACGCGAGCCCGCCGGTACGGCGATCCGCCGCCTCAGCGCATCAGCCCGATCCCCGTCAGCACCACCGCCCCCGCCACCAGCCGCAGCCGTCCGAACGGCTCCCGGAACAGCAGCGTCGCGATGACCGCGGCGACCAGGATGCCCGTCTCCCGCAGCGCCGCGACCGCCGCGACCTCGCCGTGCGCCTGGGCCCAGACGACCAGCCCGTACGCCGTCATGGACAGCACGCCGCCCAGCAGCCCGGTGCCGAGGACCGGGCGCAGCTGGGTGAGCAACCGCCCGCGGCGCCTGGCCAGCGCGATCAGCGGCATGAGCGGGCCCTGGAGCAGGAAGAGCCAGGCGGTGTAGGCCAGGGCGTCGGGTGAGTGCCGTACGCCCAGGCTGTCGACCAGGGTGTACGACGCGATGATCGTGCCCGAGCCGAGGGCTGCGCCGAGGGCCGGCAGCTGGTCGCGGCGGATGCGGCCGGAGGCGAGGGCCAGGGTGGCCAGGCCCCCGGAGACCAGCAGCACGCCCGCCGCCTGGAGCGCGGTGAGCACCCCGCCGAGCAGGGTCACCGAGGCGATGGCCACGAGCAGCGGGGCGACGCCGCGGGCCAGCGGGTACATCTGCCCGAAGTCGCCCAGCTGGTAGGCGCGCAGCAGGAACAGCTGCGAGGTGACCTGGAGCGCGGCCGAGGCCGCGAGGAACGGCCAGGCGCCCGCCGGAGGCAGCGGGGTGAGGCAGACCAGGACGGCCGCGCACCCGGTGCACGCGACGCTGATCAGCGTGAATCCGATGAGCTTGTCCGGTATCCGGTGGGCGATCGAGTTCCAGACGGCGTGCAGCACCGCGGCCGTCAGGACGGCGGCGAGCACGGGGGCGGACATGGTTCCTGGCATGGCGAAGCGACTCCTGGCGGGGAGGTGCGAGCGGGAGGGGAAGGGGGGCGGGGTGGGCACCGCGATCGGGATCGGGACCGTGCTCGTGGTCTGGAATTGTGGAATTTGATTCCACGGTACGCTATCTCCATGGAACAGAATTCCACCAGCGGTGCCGGGGGTGCCGGCGGCGCCACCAGTGGTCCCGGAGGTGCCGACGGCCCCCGTGGCTCCCTCTCCGCCCGGATCCGCGCCCGGCTGCCCGAGCTGCGCGAGACCGAGGCCCGGGTGGCGCGCGCGGTGCTGGAGCAGGGCGCCGGGCTGGTCCACCTCAGCGTCAGCGACGTGGCCGCGCTGGCCGGCACCGCGTCCTCCACCGTCGTACGCACCTGCCAGCGGCTCGGCTTCCGGGGGTTCCAGGAGCTGAAGCTTCAGGCCGCCCGGCAGGCGCCCGAACCGCCACCGCCGCTCGTGGACGAACCCGCCGCGCACGCCCTCGCCGCCACGCTGCGCGCCTCCCGCGAGGCCCTGGACGGCGTCGCCGCGACCCTCGACACCGGCGCGCTCGCCGCCGCGGCCGAGGCCCTGCACACGGCGTCCCGGGTCGTCGTCGTGGGCGCGGGGCTCTCCGGCGCGGTCGCCCTCGACGTCGCCTACCGGCTGCGCGCCCTCGGCTGCCAGGTCGACGCGCCGCCCGACCCGCTCACCGCACAGCTCGCCGCCGCCCAGCTCCCGCCGGACGGCGTCTGTCTCGCGATCAGCCACACCGGGGCCACCCGCACCACGGTCGACACCGCCCGGCGCGCCCGGGCGGCCGGGGCGAGCGTCGTCACGCTCACCAGCTACGCCCGTTCACCGTTGAGCGAGACCAGCAGTCAGGTGCTCGTCGCCGGCGGCCAGGACCTCGTGTTCGGCCTGGAGACCTCCGCCAGCCGGATCGCCCATCTCGCCGCGGTGGACGCCCTGACCCACCTCCTGATGGGCCTGCGCCCCGAGACCGCGCGCCGCCATCTCGACCTGTCGGCGGACATCACGGCCGACCACGCCTACTGAACCCCACGGAGAAGAAGGGGAGTTCACGCCGCCAGCGGGTCCAGGACCAGCGGCTCGATCCGGCCCTCCAGCATCTCGCCGAGCCCCCGGGCCGCGCACACGTCCGGGCGCTCGGCGATGAACACCGGCATCCCGGTGGCCTCGCGCACCATCTGGTCGAAGCCGGGCAGCAGCGCCGAACCGCCGACCATGATGATCCCCCGGTCGGCGAGATCGGCCACCAGGTCCGGCGGGCACTCCCGCAGCACCTTGCCGATGCCGTCCAGGACGGCCGTCAGCGGGGTCTGCACCGCCCCCCGCACCGCCGAGGTGTCCACCCGTACGGTGCGCGGCAGCCCGGTGACCACGTCCCGGCCGTTGATCTCCGTCTGGGGCGGACCCTGCGGGGTGAGCCCGTTGCCGGACAGGGCCAGTTGCAGCGGCCGTACCGACTGGCTGGGCAGCAGCAGCTCATGCTGGTGCCGCAGGTACTGCACGACCGCGGTGTCCACGGCCTCCCCGCCCACCGGAATCCGCTCGGCCGTGACGATCGAGCCCAGCGACAGCACCGCGACCTGCGTGGCCGCCGCCCCGCACACCATGATCATGGTGGCCTCGGGCCGCTCCACCGGCAGCCCGCAGCCCACCGCCGCCGCGATCAGCGTGTCCACCAGCTCCACCCGGCGGGCGCCGAGCCCGAGCAGCGTCTCGATCGTCGCCCGCTGGGCCAGCGGATCGGCGTCGTGCGGGGTGCAGGCGGCCGCGCGCAGCCGGGCCTTGCGGCGCAGCGCCCGGCGCATCTTGTCGCCCATCAGATGCCGCAGCATCCGCTGGGCCATGTCGATGTCGACCACCGTGCCGCCGGAGATGGGCCGTACGACCCTGATGTAGTCGGGGGTGCGGCCGGTCATCTGCTCCGCGAAGTCGCCCACCGCGATCAGCGAGCCTGACCGGACGTTCACGGCCGCCACCGAGGGCTGGTCCACGACGAGCCCCGCGCCCTTCACATACACCCGGGTACGGGCCGCGCCCAGGTCGACGGCGAAGTGACAGCGGCGCAACTGCTCCAGGCTGACGGACACGGCAGCTCCTTCCGGGCGCGGGATTTCGGCTCTTCCTGCTCTTCGTATCCTGCGCGGCACGCGGCCCGGGCCGCCTTTTCTGGGGGGCCGGGCGGGGCGCCGCCGAACGGGGGTAATCGCCCGGGCTCCCGGAGTGTCGCCGGGTCAACCGGCGCGGACGGCCTCCAGCAGCGGTTCGAGCGTGCCGACCACGGCCTCCGCCCCGGCGTCCTGGAGCAGTTGGCGTGCGTCGGCGGACGGCGCGAACCCGATGAAGGGCAGATTGAGCCGTTGAGCCGCCGTCAGCTCGGCCACCGAGGAACCGAGCAGGACCCCGGTGCGGGCCGGAGCGCCGAGATGCTCCAGGGCCCGCAGCAGACAGTGCGGGTTCGGCGTCAGCAGGCCGAGATCCGCGCGCCGCCCGTGCACCCCCGCGAGCGGCAGCCGGTACGACTGCACACCGTGCTGCACCGCCCGGGAACTCACGTCCGACACCACGCTCACCCGCCGACCCGACGTGTGCAGCGCCCGCACCAGCGCGAGCGAACGGTGCGTCATGGGCGCGTCCGGTACGGCGGCCAGCTCCAGCTCCTCCAGCCGGTCCCGCAGTGACGGCCCGAGCGGATCCCGCGCGAACGCGCGCAGCAGATCCAGCGGGTGCGGGAACGGACTCCTGGCCGCGGACCACGGGGACACCGACAACGGCAGTCCCGCCAGGGCGCTCTCGGGGTCGCGGTTCTCGGCCACGACCTCCAGCAGGGTGAGGACGGCCGTCCGCGCGCGATGCGCCGCGAACAGCCGGGTGAGGGGGCCGTCGAAGCCGATCAGCACATGTGCGGCGCCGGTGAGCGCGGCCACCGCCCGGTGCCGCGCGGTCACCGGCGATCGCGGGGCCGGGGCGGGCTCGGGCTCGCTCCGCGCCCCCAGCCGCACGGTGTACGTCACCGCGAGCCCCGGCACCGGCCAGTCGCGCACCCCGTCGTTCACCGCCCGCTCGGCCGCGCCCGGCCGGCGTGCCGGATGCCGGCCGGTGATCCGCGCCGCGGCCGCCCGCAGGCGCTCCCGCAACAGGGCGGAGATCCCGGTGGCGCCGGACCGCACGAAGGCGACCGGGTCCTCGACCCGCCAGGTCAGCTCCGCCGAGGCGGTGAACTCGGCCTTCCCGGAGCTGGGCAGGGACAGTCTGTGCCGCGCCTGCTGCACGGTGAGGTCCACGGTGTAGTACGTCTCCGCGCGCGGCGCCCGTCCGCCGTACGGCCGGATCGGGTCGAGCACGGTCAGCGGGCCGTCGGCGCGGGTGTGCACGACGGCGGCGCGGCCCGGGGTGGGCACGCCCAGCTCGCGCAGGTCCTGGGTGAGGAACGGGCCCTGGACCAGGTCGCGTCGGGGGTGCCCGGCGGTGAGCGGGCAGTACCAGGCCAGCGGCGGCGCGGCCGGGACGTCGTCGGCGTACAGCGGCTCGAACGGCGGGGCGCCCCGGGCGGCGGAGCTGGCGGCGAACTCGTCGTGGAGCGCGGGGGGACGAGGACGTCGATGCCGGTGGCGGCCTCCGGCAGCCGTACCGGACGCTGCCCGAACGCCACCCGCAGCCGGGTGCGCTCGGCGAACCGGGCCAGGGCGGGCGGGAGTTCCCGCAGCACGGCGACCAGGACCGGCAGCAGATAGGTGCCGGGCTCGACGTCCACCCGGTAGCCGTCCGGGCGGACCCGCACCTGGAACCGGCCCGGGGGCAGCGAGCGGGTGAGGATCTCGTGCACGGCGGCTTCGAGGGAGATCCGGGTCTCGGGGCGGCCGGTGAGATCGTCGGTGGTGAAGAGGACCCGGGTGGTGTCCGGGTGGGTGCTCAGGGGGCCGGGGGCGAGTCCGGCGAGGAGCTCGGTGACCGTCCGCAGGGCCTCGGCGCGGCTGCCGGGCACGGCCGGCGCGGCGTCCAGGCAGGTCAGGACCGGCCCGTTCGGGGAGAGGACCACGGACCGGGCGGTCAGCTCGCCGCGCGGTCCCTGCGCCGCGTGCAGGGCGAGGACCGCCTCGCGCAGCCTCGGCCGCAGTTCGCGCACCTCGTCGGGGGACAGCCCGCCCGGACCCTCGGCCAGACGCTCGTGCAGGGTGCTGCCCGCCACGAACTCCCGTACCAGATAAGGCTTTCCCTCGGCGAAGCCATGGTCGAGAACCCGCGCGATCCCCGGGTGCCGCAGCTCCGCGAGGTCCTGGCAGAGCGGGCCGAAGGGTTCCTGGTACTCGCCCGGCGCATACCGGCACACGACGACCCGCGCGTCCCCGTTCCACGCGTCCTCGGCGACCCAACCGCCGTGCCCCGCCGCCGACTTCCGCAGCAGCCGGTACCGCCCCGCGAGCAGTCCCCCGCCGCCGGCCGGTGCCAGCCTGCGCACGCTCTCCTCGCTGAGCATGGCGACCGGCTGCCGCTCCACCGGCGTCGGCGCGCCCCCCGGGGACGGCACCACCGCCCGGAACCCGCCCGGCGCCCGGCCCGCCAGCTCGTCGATGAACTCACCCATCCGGTCCAGGAGTTCGACCGTGCGGTTGCGTTCGGTGCGGGGCAGGCCGAGCAGCAGCAGTTCCCGTACGCCCTCCCGGAACGCGTACGACCCGGCCGGTGCCCCCGGCAGCGCGGTGAGCATGCCGCTGAGCACCACCTCGGCCAGGTGCCGGGGCCTCGGGTCCGGCTCCACCGCGGCCTGCACCAGCCGCATCACCGGCAGATCCGGCCGCCCCAGCGCGAGATGCCCGGCCAGCCGGAACGCCTCCGGGGACGCCGTCGCCCGGAACCGCAGCACCAACTCCTCGGCGGACAGCCGGCCGACGTCCGTACGGTCCTCCGCGTCGACCGGCAGCGGACGCGTCAGCCGGGCCGCGGCGGCGGGGAACCGGGTGCCGCCGGGCGCGCTGACCAGCCCGGCCCAGTTCGCCAGCCAGCGCGGCTCGGGCTCCAGCACCGGCAGGACCACCGCGCCCGCCCCGGCGTCCGGCTCCGGGGTGTCGTACGGCTCCGGGGTGTCGTACGGAGTGAAGGTCAGCGCGGCCGAGGCTGCCGCGGGATGCGGGGCCGCGAGGCGGCCGGGACAGGCGGGCAACGCCGATTCCCGCCAGAGGTGTTCGGGCAGCGGCTGGACGACGGCCAGCGGCATCCGGCGTGCCCAGCGGTGCAGGGTGGCGTACCACCGGGTGCCGGCCGGGCCCTCGCGCCACTGCGGGCCCATGCAGTCGCTGATCAGCAGGGTGACGGTCCGGCCGTCGGCGGGGAGCCGCCCGTCGGGGCCGCGTACCGTGCCGTCGGCGTCGGCGCGGTGCAGGGTGACCGTGCGGAAGGCGCCCGACTGGGCCAGCGCGGTGTGCAGTTCATGGATCAGGGGCCGCCAGACCGGCATCGTGGGACCGGCGTCGTACACCAGGTTCAGGCTCAGCCAGCGTTCCCGGGCGGGCCGCAGCACCGGGAGCCAGCGGTCGGGGCCGGCGCCGAGGCGGGCGATGCGGTCGGCGGTCGCGCGCTCGTCCAGCTCCCGGCCCACGGGCGCGTCGACCCGGCGCCGCAGCGGGCGCAGCGCGCGCTGGAGGGCGAGCGGGTGGCGCAGCATCGGGGGCGCGGGGGCCAGCAGGGTGCTGTGGGGCGCGTGGTCCGGGGACGGCGCGGGGGAGGGGAGGCGCAGCGGGACCCGGGCGGGGGCGCCGGGGCGCGGCCGGTGGGTCTCCGCCTCGGGCGGCCGGGGGTGCTGGGCGGGGCCGGGCGGGGACCCCGGCGCCGCGGCCCTGCCGTCACCCGGGCCCTCGGCGTCCTCGGGGTTCTCGGGGCCCCTGTCGTCCCCGGCGCTCTCCCTGGTCCCCCCGGTCTCCCCGGTCGCTCCGGTGACCGCCGTGCCCTCGGCGCCCATGTGCCCTGCCAGCCACAGCAGTTCGGCCAGTTCGCGCGGGGTCGGGGGCGCGCCCTGGCCCGCCTCGGCCAGTACGGCGGCGAGGCGGGCCAGGGCGTCCGGGGCGGCCGGGCGGCCCGGCGCGGTGTCCGGGCGGCCGACGGCGTCCGGTGAGTCCGGGATGTCAGAAGACATCGGTCTGCGCGCTCTGTCCCAAATGGGGCATCAGCCGCTCGGCCAGCTGGTCCAGGGAGCCGGTGTCCAGGTTGCTGGTGCGGGCCAGGTAGATCGCGTTCAGAAGCTGGTCGGTGGCCAGGTCGCCGGCGCTGGTGCGGTCCAGGAAGCGGCCGATCAACTCCTGCGCGTAGGCGTCGGGTTCGCCCAGATGGGCGCGGACGATGTCGGCGAGGTGCCGGTCGTCCGGGCGGCGCAGGCGCAGGGTGACGCAGCGGCGCAGGAAGGCGGGCGGGAACTCGCGCTCGCCGTTGCTGGTGAGGACGACGAACGGGAAGGCGCGGCAGCGCACCTGGCCGCCCGCCACCGGGACCGGTTCGCCGGTGCCGTCGGCCGGGACCCGGGCGGTGCCGTCCGGGGCGAGCCGGGCGGCGCGCACCAGCTCGGGGATCTGGTACTGGCCCTCCTCCAGCACGTTCAGCAGATCGTTGGGCAGGTCGAGGTCGCTCTTGTCGATCTCGTCGATGAGCAGCGCGCGGGGGCGGGCGTAGGGCAGCAGGGCGGTGCCGAGCGGGCCGAGGCGCAGATGGTGTTCGATGCCCGTCTCGTCCGGCACGCCGGCCCCCTCGTCCGGCGCCCCGGGTCCCGCCTCCTGATGCGCGGCCTGCTGCCGGGCCGCGTACAGGCGCGACAGCGGGTCGTAGCTGTAGAGCCCGTCGTGGAGCGTGCTGCGGCTGGTGATGTTCCAGCGCAGCACCGGGCCGAGCCGCAGCTCCCGCGCGACGGCGTAGACCAGGGAGGACTTGCCGGTGCCGGGCGGGCCGGTGACCAGCAGCGGGCGGCGCAGATACAGGGCGGCGTTGACCAGTTGCACCGTGTCCTCGGTGGCCCGGTACGTCTCGGCGCGGTGCACCCGGTCGGGGGAGACGGCCGAGCGGTCGGCATCCGCGTCCGGCGGATCCAGTACGGGGCCGCCGTCGAAGGCGCGCCAGGGCGGCGGCGGGGGGAGCCGCTCGATGCCGTCGTGCGGCGCGTTCGTACCGGTGTAGACGGGCCACAGGGGCATGGCTTCTTCTTCTCCGTGGTGGGGGTGCGGGCGGTCAGTCGACGGGGGAGCGCAGGCTGGCGGCGGGCTCGGGGAAGCAGCGGGGGTCGTCCCAGAGCAGCTGGAGGTCCCGGGCCCAGTGCCGGTCGGGTTCGTCGGCGGCGTC
This sequence comes from Streptomyces sp. SUK 48, assembly GCF_009650765.1. NCBI lineage: Bacteria > Bacillati > Actinomycetota > Actinomycetes > Kitasatosporales > Streptomycetaceae > Streptomyces > Streptomyces sp. SUK 48. The sequence continues at coordinate 5,622,069 of NZ_CP045740.1, forward strand.
CGCGGTCAGCCGTAACGAGAGGATGTGGCGCGGGAGTTCGGCGGGCGGCACCTCGGCGACGGCGGCGGCGAGCTGGTCCAGGAAGACGGTCCCGGGGCAGCCGGCGGCCTCGGCGCGGGGCGGGGCGGCGATCGCGGTGGCGGCGGCCGTGTCCCGGGGGCCGCTCCACGCCCGGCGTGGGTCCTCGTACCCGCCCGTGCCGTGTCCCGTCGCCCCCGCCCACCGGGCCGCGCCGTGTTCCCCGGCGGGGCAGCCCGTACGGGACCACAGCAGGACCGGGACCGGGACGGTGAGGCCGATCTCGAAGTGCGCCCGAGCCGCCGTGGGCGGGACCGCGAACCCGGCGAGCCCCGCCTCGCCGTCCCACAGCCGCTTGCGCAGGCTCGGCGGTCGCTCCTGGCTGCCGCACTCCACCCGGTGCACCGGCACCGGGCGCCCGGCGTCCAGTTTCTGCCACTTCTTGCGCAGCTGATGGCGCAGCCGGTTGCTGCTATGCCGGGCGCGGTCGGTCACCACCAGGGGGTAGGCGCAGCCCAGCGGGGTGCTGTCGTCCGCGCCGCACTCCCAGTGCGCCACCGCCTCGTTGAGCCACTCGCGCGGCAGCACGAAGGTCACCAGTTCCTCGGCGTCCGGGTCGAGATGGGCGACGGCCTCGTCGATGCGGTGCTGGACGTACGACCGTACGCCCGAGCGGGGCAGCCGCCGGGTGCCCACCGGGCGGCGCTGCCCGTCGCGATACGCCGACACCTCCACGGTCACCTGGTCGGGGCCGGCGCCGCTGTGGTCGATCTCCACGACGACCGGCGCCCAGGACGGGGACACCCGCGTGACCTGCACGGCCTGCGCGACATCCGGGCCCCGCGTGACCTGTGCGGCCTCGGTGGGCCGCGGGGCGTCCGTGAGCCGCTGAGCGTCCGTGAGCTGTGGGGCGTCCGTGAGCCGCGGGGTGGGCGCGGCCGCCGGTCCCGCGCCCACCAGCTCCCGCAGCCGCCCCGTGAACCGGCCCACCGCCGCCGGGTCCGGCACCTCCCACTGCACGTACGCGGCGGCCGCCCCGAGCGTCGGGAACCCGCCCTCGGGCAGCGGCGGCCCGAAGGCGCCCACCGCGTCCACATACAGCCGGTCGGGATCGCACTCCCGGGCGCCGGGGGCGCTCCGCAGCAGCGCGTACAACTCCCGCAGGACGTCGGCGCGATGGCCCGGGGTGGGCACCAGCTCGCCCAACTCCGGCCAGTGCCGGGCCAGTACGTCCAGCGGCAGCATCCGGCCCTTGCGCACGTCCGGCGCCTGTGAGGCGGAGGTGACCATGCCGACCACCCGGCCGTCCGGCAGGGTCGCCGCCGCCCCGCTGAACCCGGCCTCGATCGGCTGCCCGTGCCCCTGCCAGGCCACCAGCTCCAGCCACTCGCCCGCGATCAACTGCCCCGAAAGCGCCCGGTATTCGGCGAGCGTGCCTTCGTCGTAGCCCGCCGGGAAGCCGTAGGCGAGCAGCCGGGGGTGCGGCTCGGCGTAGGCGGCCTCCGGCGGCGCGAAGCCGGCCGGTGCGAGACGCACCGCCCGGTCGAGTTCGAGCACGGCCACGTCGCCGGGGTCGGTGAGGCCGCCCGCCCAGCCGCCGTGCGCGACGACCGACGCGGACACCTCGCCCAGCTCCCTGGCGTGCGGGAAGACCACGGTCACCGCGTCCGGACCGCCGGCGCGCACGACATGCGCGCAGGTGAGCACCCGGCGGTCGGTGATCAGGAATCCCGCGCCCACCTCCTGGCCGCAGTGGATCCGGGCATGCCAGGCGGCACTGTTCATGGGCGCTCGGCGGACTCCGGCCCGGCGGCGGCCTGACCCGGTACGGCGGGCAGCGCGTCGCCCGCCGAACTCCCCGGCTTCCAGTGGAGCTTGACGACCAGCTGGCCCTCCGCGGAACCCTTGGCGATGATCGCGCCGGCCTCGGCGGACATCTTCACCCCGAACTCGATCTCCACCGCGTCGGGCCGCAGGGCGCCGTCCCGGAAGACCCGCAGCGCGGCCTCCGCCGCCGCCCGCACGCCGTCCAGCGCGCCCTCGAAGGTGGCCGCCGCCCGCACCACCTCGTCGCCGCGCGAGACCAGCCGGGTGCCGGGCCGGGGGGTGACACCGGCCCCCTCCACCACGACGAGCGCGCCGTCCTCGGTCCTGAACTCCACCAGCTGGTCCATGCGGCCGCTCGCTCCCCCTCGTAGAAGACCTGTCCCGTCGCAGAGCTGTGGGCAACCCCCATGGTACGGACGGCGCTTCGCACGTCCCACTCAATACGCCCCGGCGGGTCAACCGGCCCGGCATGGCGAGAACCCGCCACCGTGACAACCCGCCACGCGCGGCCCCCTGCGCGCTCCCGGCGCCCGCAGCACACTCTTCTCCAGCCGCACGGCATGTGCACGACAGGCTCGGGTGGGCCGTTCCGGGCGCGCGACCCGGACAGGGAAGAGCACGTGGAAGAGGGCGTGGATGACCAGAGGAGCAGTCGGACGCCGGGCGGCGCTGCTGTCGGCGGGGCTCGTGCTGGCCGCGGTGCCGGTCCCCGGGGCGGTCGCCGCGCAGGGGGCGGCACCGGTGGTGAAGGCCGCGCCGGGGGAGCGGTCCGGGCCCGCCCCGAAGACCGTCACCCTGGTCACCGGCGACCAGGTGACCGTCACCGGCCTCGGACACGGCAGGAAGACCGTCACCGTCGAGCGCCCGCCCGGCGCCACCGGAGCCGTACGCACGCAGGCGAGCGACGGCGACCTCACCGTCGTACCGGACGAGGCACTGCCCTACCTGCGCTCCGGGAAGCTGGACCGGCGGCTGTTCGACGTGAGCGCGCTGATCCGGCAGGGACTCACCGACACCCGGGCCGGCTCCCTGCCCCTGATCGTCGGTTACGGCGAGGGCACCCGCGTCCCCGCCGCCGCCCCGGCCGGCACCACGCGCACCCGGAGCCTGCCCAGCCTGCGCGGCGCGGCCGTCGAGGCGGGCAAGGGGCGTACGTTCTGGCGGTCGTTCACCCGCGGTGACGGGGTCGACCGGGTGTGGCTGGACGGACGGGTGACGGCCGACATGGCCGGGAGCAACGCCCAGATCGGCACGCGGGCCGCGTGGGACGCGGGGCTGACCGGCAAGGGCGTCACCGTCGCCGTGCTCGACTCCGGCGCCGACCTGACCCACCCCGACCTCGTCGACCGGATCGGCCGGACCGCGAGTTTCGTCGACGGCGAGGAGGTCGCCGACCGCGACGGCCACGGCACCCATGTCACCTCCACCGTCGGCGGCAGCGGCGCCGCCTCCGGCGGCAAGGAGAAGGGCGTGGCGCCGGACGCCACCCTCGCGGTCGGCAAGGTGCTCAGCGACGCGGGCTCGGGCAGCGAGTCGCAGATCATCGCCGGGATGGAGTGGGCCGCCCGGGACGTGCGCGCCCGGATCGTCTCCATGAGCCTCGGCTCCAGCGACCCGGGCGACGGCACCGACCCGATGTCCCAGGCCCTCGACAGCCTCTCCCGGGAGACCGGCGCGCTCTTCGTCGTGGCCGCCGGGAACACCGGCGCGCCCTCCTCCATCAGCTCGCCCGGCGCCGCCGACGCCGCCCTGACCGTCGGCGCGGTCGACCCCGCCGACCGGCCCGCCTCCTTCACCAGCGCGGGCCCCCGCGCGGGCGACGACGCCCTCAAGCCCGACCTGTCCGCCCCCGGCGTCGGCATCCTCGCCGCCCGCTCCCAGCTCACCGACGGCAGCGGCTACTACACGACCATGAGCGGTACGTCGATGGCGACACCGCACGTCGCCGGGGTGGCCGCGCTGCTCGCGCAGGAGCATCCCGACTGGACCGGCGCCCAGTTGAAGGACGCCCTGATGTCGACCTCCGAACAACTCGGCTTCTCCGCCTACACGGTGGGCGCCGGACGGGTGAGCGTCCCCGACGCCGTACGGGCCACGGTGACCGCCACCGGCAGCGCCGACCTCGGCTTCTGCCGCTGGCCCTACCCCGCGGACAAGCCGGTCACCCGGACCCTGACCTACACCAACTCCGGTGACCAGGCGGTCCACTTGACCCTGGCGGCCCAGGGCGCCCCGGACGGCGTCGCCACCCTCGCCGACTCCTCCCTCACCGTCCCCGCGCACGGCACCGCCACCACCACCGTCACCGGCGACGGCGCCCAGGCGCCGGTCGGCACCACCAGCGGCCAGATCGTGGCCGCCGACGACACCGGCGCGGTGCGCGCGCACACCGTGTTCGGGCTGGTCAAGGAGGACGAGCGGTACACCCTCACGGTCCATGTGAAGGACCGCGCGGGCGCCCCCGCGGCCGCCGACCTCACCGTGCGGCGGCTCGCCCCGGACGCGGACCCCGAGTCCGACCACGTCGACGGCTCCGGCACGCTCGGACTCCGCCTGAAACCGGGCACCTACGCCCTCACGTCGTTCCTCGACGTGCACGGCAGCCACGGCGCCGACTCGCTCGGCCTCGGCTTCCTCGCCGCGCCCGAGATCGCCCTCGACCACGACCGCGAAGTCACCCTCGACGGCACCAGGTTGCGCGAGATCAAGGCGGCGGTCCCGCGCCGCACCGAGACCCATCAGCTCCTGATGGAGTACGACCGCGCCGAGAACGGCGCCGACCTGTCCGGCGCGGTCCAGGTGCCCCTCGCCTACGACAGCGTCTTCGCCGCGCCCACGCCCCCGGTCACGAAGGGCGGCTTCGAGTACCGCACGGTGTGGCGGCTGGCGAAGCCGCGGCTGGAGGTCAGGGGGATCGGCGAGGCGACGGTCCAGTCGGGCGGCACCCTGACCGCCGGACGGCGGCGGCTCCCGCTGGTGGACGCCGGCGCCGGCCCCGTGCCCGCCTCCGCCGCCGGCAAGGCGGTGCTGGCCCGCCTCGCCGACGGCGCGGACCCGCCGGCGCTCGCCCGGGCCGCGCAGGACGCGGGCGCCAGGGCGCTGTTCGTCACGGACGACGCGCCGGGGCGGCTGATGGACTGGTGGGGCAACGACGACAACACCGACCGCCCGCTGCTGATCGCCACGGTGGACCAAGCGGACGCGGCCCGCCTGCGGGCGTCCTCGACGGTCGACCTGACCGGCACGCCCGACTCTCCCTACGTGTACGACCTGTCCGAGGGCCACACCGGGGCGATCCCCGACCACGACCTCACCTACCGGCCCGCACCGGGCCGACTCGCCGCCCTGCACGTGTCGTTCCACGCGGCGCGGCCGACGACCGGCGGCGAGTTCCGCTACTCCCTCACCGATGCCTTCCCCGTCGGCATCGGCTTCCAGGAGAGCGTCGACCTGCCCGCCGGGCGCACGGACTACGTCTCCGCCGGCCCCGGCCAGCTGTGGACCGAGTCCGTCACGATCGGCATGGGCACCCTGGAGGAGCGCAGCGGTCCGGTCCGCTACCGGGGCGGCAGCCGGCCCCGGCTCCACTGGTTCCAGCCGGTGTGGCACCCCTGGCTCGGCACCGGGCTCGGCTGGGGCGAGCAGCGCACCGGGGACCAGATCCAGCTGAACACGCCCGGCTGGGGCGATTCCGGCCCCGACCACACCGGGTTCGGCGATGTCTGGGGCGACAGCGGGATGACCCAGACCACCTCCGTCTACCAGGACGGCACCCTCGCCGACAGCGAGTCCGGCCCGACCGCGTTCGTCCGGGACGCGCCGGACGACGCGCACACGTTCCGGGTGGTGACCGACACCGCCCTCGACGCGGACCACTGGACGCTCACCGCCCGGGGGCACACCGAGTGGACGTTCCGGTCGGCCCGGACACCGGACGACCACGCGACGACGCTGCCGCTGATCAACCTCTCCTACGGCCTGGACACCGACCTCGCGGGCACGGTGCCCGGCGGGCGGCGGCTGCCGGTGACGCTGGGCGCGGGCTATCTGGCGGGCGCCACCGGGACGGGCACGCTCGGCGGGGGCCGGCTGGAGGTGTCGTACGACGAGGGCGCGAGCTGGCGGGAGGTACGGCTGACCGGCGCCGGGGCGTCCTGGCACGGGACGCTGGCGGTGCCGGGCGGGGCGACGTCCGTCTCGCTGCGGGCGTCGGCCCGGGACGACAGGGGCGCCTCGGTCGCGCAGGAGATCGTCAGGGCGGTGGGGGTGAGACAGCCCTAAGGGGCGCTGTCCTGAACGGAGTTCCGCACGATGCCCCGGATGATCCCCAGCTCCAGCAGGTCCTGCGGGCGGATGCGGAGCTGGTCGGCGGTGCTCTCGATCTCCTCTCGCGGGCGCTTGAGGATGGCCGCCGCCAGCTCCGGGGCGATCACCGAGAAGTAACTGTCCGGCGTGGCCCAGGTGTTGCCCGGCGCGGCCAGGGCGAGGGCGCCGCCGGAGCCGCCCTCGCCGATCACCAGCGTGGTCACCGGCACCCGCGCCCCGGCCACCGCCCCGAACACCTCGGCGATGGCCGCACCGGCCCCCTGTCGCTCGGCCTCGGCGTCGTTCGCGGCGCCCGGGGTGTCCACCAGCGTCAGCACCGGTACCCCGAACCGGTCCGCCAGCCGGATCAGCCGCGCCGCCGTACGGTACCCGGCGGGCCGCGTCCCGGCCCCGGTCTGCGCGGCGAACGCGACCGTACGGCCCTGATGTTCACCGAACCCGCAGAGGATGCCGTCGGGGTCGGTACCGCCGCACCGGTCGCCGCTGAGGGGGACACGGGTGGTGAAGTAGGCGTCCAAGTAGGCGTGGGCGCGCGGACGTTCGGGGGAGCGGGCGCGCTGCACGGCGGACCAGCCGGTGTCGGGGAGGCCGGTCGGGGCGAGAGCCGCGGGGACGGGGGCCGGGACGGGCGGGGGCCGGTCGGCGGGGGTGGACGCGGGGACGGACGGCGGCCGGCCCGCCGGGCCGGTCGCGGTCGGGGTCGGCGCCGGGGCCTGGCCGTCCGTCCCGGACAGCAGCCGCAGCCACACCCCCAGGACCTCCCGCACGTCCTGCGGTCGTACGACCGCGTCCGCCGCCCCCGCCGCGACCTGGGCCTCGGCCGTGTACGCGGCCGGGTCGGCGTCGGACGGGCGGACGCGGGAGCCGGCGAAGCCCACCTGGGCGCCGGGGAGGGCGAGGACGATGTCGGCGCCCGCGCCCAGGGTGGCCCAGCCGCCGCCCGTGGTGGGGTCGCGCAGCACGGCGATCTGGGGCAGTCCCGCCGCCCGGGTGAGCGCCGACTGGCGGGCGACCCGCTGGAGCTGGGTCAGCGCGACCATGCCCTCCTGCATCCGGCTGCCCCCGGTCGCGATCAACGGCACGACGGGCAGCCGGTGTTCACGGGCGTGCGCGTACGCCGCCTCCAGCCGGTCCCCGGTGCGCTCGCCCAGGGAGCCGCCGAGGAAGCCGAACTCGAAGGCGATCAGCACGGCGCGGGTGCCCCCGACGGTGGCGGTGCCGCAGACGACGGACTCCGCCTCGCCGGTGCGTTCGGCGGCGCGGGCGCGCGAGGCGTCGTACCCCTGCCAGGCGAGTGGGCCGTCGGTCCCGGACTCGCGTGCCGGGGACGGGAGTTCGGCGAAGGTGCCGCCGTCCGTGACGAGGGCCAGCACCTCGCGCGCGGTGCGCCGCTGATCAGGCATCGGTACCGGTGTCGATATCGGCGTGGGCATGGGCGTCGGTATCGGTGAGGGCCCGCTTCATGATCTTCCCCATGTCGTTGCGGGGCAGGACGTCCAGGTGGCGCACGACGCGGGGCCGCTTGTGCGGGGCGAGCCGGCGGGCCACATGACCGGCCAGCTCCTCGACGTCCGGCGGGCTTTCCGGATCGGCCGGGACGATCCAGGCGACGATCCGCTCGCCCAGGTCCGCGTCCGGCTCCCCGGTGACCGCCGCCTCCCGGACGCCGGGGTGATCCAGGAGCGCGTTCTCGATCTCGCCCGCGCCGATCTTGTAACCGCCGCTCTTGATGAGGTCGGTGGCCTTGCGCCCGACGATCCGCACATAGCCGTCCGGCTCGCGCACGGCCATGTCGCCGGTGCGGAACCAGCCGTCGGCGGTGAACGCGGCGGCGGTGGCGTCCGGCCGGTTCAGGTACTCGGTGAACAGGTTGGGCCCGCGGACCTGGATCTCCCCGACGCTCTCCCCGTCGCGGGCGCCGATCTCGCTCCCGTCCTCCTCCACGAGCCGCAGCTCCACGCCGGGCAACGGCACACCGACCGTGCCCGCGCGGGCCTCGCCGTCCGCGCGGACGCTGGTGTTCATCAGGGTCTCGGTCATGCCGTACCGCTCGACGACCCGGCGTCCGGTGGCCGCCGCGATCCGCTCATGGTCGTGGACCGGCAGCGCGGCCGAGCCGGAGACCAGCAGCCGGGCCCCGGCGAGCGCCTTGGCCAGCCCGGGGTCGCCGGGCAGGGTCTCGGCGATGCGGTGGTACATCGTCGGCACCCCGAACAGCATGGTCGCGCCGTCGGACAGGGCGCGGGCCACGCCCTCCGTGGAGAAGCGCCCCAGGTGCCGCACCGAGCCGCCGCGGCGCAACGGGCCGAGAACGCCGAGCACGAGCCCGTGCACATGGAAGAGCGGCAGCCCGTGCACCAGCACATCGGCCTCGGTCCACTGCCAGGCGTCGGCGAGCGCGTCGAGGGTGGAGGTGAGGGCCCGGCGGGGGAGGACGGCGCCCTTGGGCGGGCCGGTGGTGCCGGAGGTGTAGACGACGAGGGCGGGGGCGTCGTCCGGGAGTTCGGGGTGCGGGAAGTCCGCGCGGGCGTCGGCGTCGACATCGGCGCGCGCCAAGTCGCCCAGGGCTGCGGGCAGTTGGGTGTCCGGGGCCGCGAGGACGAGGGAGGGGGCGCTGTCGGAGACGATGTGGGCCAGCTCCTTCTCCCCGGACCTGGGGTTGAGCGGCACGGCGGCGGCACCGGCGAGCAGGACGCCGACGACGGCGACCACGGTCTCCAGCTCGGGCGTCGCCCACACGGCCACGCGCTCGCCCCGGCGGACCCGCCGCGCCACCGCCCCGGCGGCGTCCGCGAGCCCGCCGTACGTCAACGACCGCTCACCGAACTCCACCGCGACCCGCTCCCGCGACCCACCGGCAAGCCCAGCAAAAAGTGAGGACACCGCACGCACCCCTTCACGCTCGCGACCATTCAGCCCCTTCCTACACCAGGATCGATGCCGGGACGACAGTGCCGCCCCCGAGGTGGGCGCGGGGGCGGCGCCGTCCCGGCGGTCTCAGCCCGCGGCGGCGGTCACGTCGGCGACGACACACGTCACGTTGTCCGGCGCCCCGGCCGCCAGCGCCGCATCGACCAGTTCCTCCGGCCCGGCCGCCGACGCCAGCAGTTCCCCGATCCGGGCATCGGGCACGGCCTCCGTGAGACCGTCGGAGCACAACAGGTACCGGTCCCCCGGCAGCGGCTCCTGCAGGCGCAGGTCCGGCACGGGATCCGCGCCACCGGTCAGCGCCTTGTACAGCAGCAGATCCTGGGGCGAGACCCGGTGGTCCTGCGTGATCCGGTACAGCTCCCCGCCCCGCAGCAGATACGCCCGCGAATCCCCGATGTGGGCGAGCGCCAGCCGGGACCCCGTCCACAGCAGCGCCGTGAGCGTGCTGCCGTCCTCGCCCGTGCCGCCCGCCAGATCCGCCACCGCCGTCCCCGCGGCGCGCACCGCGTCCTCCAGCGCCCCGAGCACCCCCAGCTCTCCCAGCTCGCCGTCCACGGGCAGCGACTCCGCCTCGTCCAGGTACCGCAGCGCTTCCACCGCCGCCCCGCTCGCCGCGAGACCCGCGGGCCCGAACCCGTCGGCGACGGCGAGCAGCCTGCGGCCCGCGTAGAGGGTGTCCTGGTTGGCGGGGCGGACGAGCCCGCGGTCGGTGTGCGCGCAGTGCCGCAGTTCCAGCGTCGTCATGGGGTCCCTCTCCGATGTGTCGGCCGTGCCGGTCAGCTGGTCGACGAGGAAGGCCGCGAGATCCCGCCGCACGGCCGTCTGCGCCTCGACGCGCGCCCAGTACGCGCCGATCTCCCGAGCGGCCTCGCCCGGTCGCAGCGCGCACACGGCGCGTATCTCGGCGAGCGGCATGCCGAGCCGCCGCAGCCAGGCCACGAGCCGTGCCCGCCCCAACTGCCCGGCGGTGTAGTACCGGTAGCCGGTCTCCGGGTCGACCCGGGCGGGCCGCAGCAGCGCCAGTTCGTCGTACAGCCGCAGCGCCTTCGGCGACAGCCGGCTCACCCTGGCGAACGCCCCGATCGTCAGCAGTTCCATCGCGCCCCCGTCCCTCGTCGTCCACCACCGATGCTGGGGCTTCACCAAAGGTGAAGGTCAAACCCCCTGTCCCGGTTCCGGGCCGCTTGTTAGCCTCGCGGGTGTTCGAACGTCGTACGACAGGGAGTCCCGCCGTGCCCCGCATAGCCCTCGCCACCTACGACCCCGGCACCGCCCCGAGCAGGGACGCGGACCTGCCGGTGCTGGTGCGGGCGCTGACCGACGCCGGCGCGCACGCGGACGCCCCCTACTGGGACGACCCCGGGATCGACTGGCCGTCGTACGACCTGGTGGTCGTCCGCTCCACCTGGGACTACAGCTGGCGCGCGACGGAGTTCACGGCCTGGCTGGAGCGGGTGGCCGCGGCGACCCGGATCGCGAACCCCGTCGAGGTCATCCGCTGGAACCTCGACAAGCGCTACCTGGGCGAGCTGGCCGCGGCCGGCGTCCCCACCGTGCCGACGAGCTACCTCGCCCCGGGTGAGGACGGCGCCCCGGTCCTGCCCGCGGACCACGAGTACGTGATCAAGCCGACCTCCGGCGCGGGCGCCCGCTTCGCCGCCCGCTACACGCCCGCCGACCACGAGACGGCCGTACGGCACCTCGCGCGGATGCACGCCGAGGGCTTCACCGCGATGGTGCAGCCCTATCTCCAGGGCGTCGACGTCACCGGTGAACGCGCCCTCCAGTTCTTCGGCGGCCGCCTGCTGCACGCCAGCCGCAAGGGCGCCGTCCTTTCCCCCGGCACCCCGTACGACGCCGCCAAGGTCGCCCACCCCGACCTCACCCCCTGGCAGCCGACGGACGCCGAACTCGCCGTGGCGGAAAAGGCGTTGGCGGCCGTGCCCGGCTCGACCGCGCCCCTCCTCTACGCCCGCGTGGACCTCGCCGACGGCCCGGACGGCGCACCCCGCCTGATGGAACTCGAACTGGTCGAACCCAACCTCTTCCTCTTCCTGCACCCGGACTCCCTGCCCCGGACCGCCGCCGCGATCCTCGCCGAGGCGACGGCTTAGGACCCCCGGGGCCGTGCGGCCCCGGTGCGCTGGAGCAGGCCCCAGGTGAACTCGGCGACCATCTCGTGGGGGACGCCGTCCCGGTCCGGCGCGGTGAAGGCGAGGCCCCAGCGGGTGGGGGCGGTGCCCTCCAGGGGGCGGGCCGGGGGGAAGGCGCGGGCGACCTCGTCCACGGTGCAGGACCAGGGGGCGAGGTCCTCGACGGTGCGCAGGGCGGGGGCCGCGGCGCCGGGTGCCCGTACGAGCCACTCGTTCCACACGGCGCCGTCGGGACCCACCAGCACCTCGAACCGGAGGCCGGGCCACAGCGGGAGCGCCCACCGGCGGGCCTCGCAGTCGACGTCCCCGAGCGTGCGGGGCTCGACGCTCTCGGGCTCCCCGAGCACCGACCGGTACCGCGCCGCCGCGCCCCGCGCCCGCGGCGACCGCACCATCGCCTGCCAGCGCTTGTTGGCCTCCCGCATCTCGCCGACCGAGACCCCCAGCGTCCTGCGGGCCTCGTCCACGAGCTCCGGTTGGTGATCGGCCATACGACGCAGCAGCACCAGCTGGAAATCAAGAGTCACGCCACCCATGGTGCCCGGTCGGTGTGTCACTCCGGCACCGTGATGCTCGGCGGAGCCGGCGCGGCCGCCGCCAGCGCACGGACCGCCGCCACGTCCGCCGGGCGGCGCAGCGCCGCGGAGATGGCCGCGATGTCCCGCAGGAGCACCGTGGGGTCGGCGTCCCCCGGCACCGGACGCCCGCCGTTCTCGATCGCGCCCAGGACGCCCACCGCCGCCGACACCGCGCGGGCCCGCGCCGCCGGGTGGCCCAGCGCGATCGCCGCCGCGTACGCCCGGTCCGTCAGGCCCGTGTCCAGATGGCGGGCGAGCGGCAGCAGCGCGTCGCGGATGTACGTCTCCCGGCGGATCAGCCGGAGCTCCGCCGTGGCCCGCAGCGAGAACCGGGGCCCCGCACCCGTCGCCGACCGCAGCACCCGGTACAGCGGCCCGAGCCCCCGGTACGCCCGCCGGAGCCGGTACCGGTCGTGCAGGGCCTGCCCGGCATGCGGCAGGATGAAGCCCGCCGCCAGCAGGATCGCGGAGAGCGAGGCCACCGGCGGCGCCAGATTCGTGCTGAGCCAGTCCGGGTCCCGGCCCGTCCACCGCGCGACCACCGCCGTCACCTTGGCCGCGTCGTACAGCAGGCTCAGCGCGTACCCCCCGCCCAGCAGCCGCAGCCCCCACCGCAGCCACGCGTCCAGCCCCCGGTCCCGCACCCAGTCCCAGATCACCCGGGAACTCAGCGCACAGGCGACGGTGTGGGCCAGCAGATAGAGCAGGATCTCCTCGCGCATGAACGGCGTACGGGCGTAGTACGTGTCCAGGTCCCGCACCCGCTCCACCGGCACGTCGGCCAGCAGGAACAGCACCCACAGCGCGGCCACCACCAGGGTGTACCCCGACCCGATCCACCAGGTCGCCCGCCGGGCGCGGGCCGGCCGGCCGGCCCGCCCGGCCCGGCCGTTGCGCCAGGTGACGATGAACAGCAGCCCCGCCCCGGAGTTCGCGGTGATCAGCGAATAGCACCAGGGCGCCGCGAAGTTGGGCACCCCGGTGAGCACGTTCATCCGGTGGATCATCGACGGCACGCAGAACACGAACACCGTGCAGGCGAACAGGAGCATCCCGCCGACCGCGCGCAGCAGCGGGTCCCGCCACAGCCGGATGATCGTGGGCAGCTTCAGCAGCAGCGCGACGGTCAGCAGCGCCGCCGGAATCCAGAAGGAGATGTACAAGCGGCCGAGCAGCACCGAGGGATCCAGTGCCAGCGTGCTCACCGCGCCGCTCCGCCCCGCCCGCGATAGCCGAGGGCACGCTGCAAGGGGTCCTGCGGGGTGTCCCCGGACCCGCCGGGCCGGGCCCGGAACAGGGTGGCGAGCCGGTGCCCGAAGTCGTCCGCCTCGGCCTCGTCCGTCTCCCGGGACCCGTTGCGCGCGGCCACCGTGAGCGCGGTGTCCGGCCAGCCGGGCGCCTCGGCGAAGGCGCGGGCCGCCGCGTCACCGGCGAGGTGGTGGTGCCGGTGCCCGGCGTGCAGGTGCCACAACTCGTGTCCGAGAATGACCAGTTGCTGCACGTCCTCGGCCCGGTCCTCCACGATGACCAGGTCGAAGTCGGCGAACTCCACCCACAGCCCGGTCACTTCGATCTCGTCCGGGAAGCGCTCGAAGCGCAGCTCCAGCGGCCGGCCGCCGCGCAGCGCGCTCATCTCCTCGCACAGCGCCCGGCACAACCCCCGTACGTCGTCGGGTGCTTCGGGCCGGGCGCGGACCGCCGAGGCCAGTTCGCCGGCGAGCGAACGCATGGCCGTGCCGGAGCCGCCGGGGCGTCGCAGTCGTGCGGTCAGCTGTGCCGCCCGCTGTCGCGCGCCCGCGATGCCCATCCGTTCCCTTTCCCGCCGTCCGTCGCCGCCCCATCGAGCCTACGCGCCGGGATATGCCCACGTCACGCGATCCCGGGGGCGTGGTTCACGACACAACCAACCCTCCCGCGGCCTTGCCCAGCAGCGTCAGCCGGACCTCGCCCGGACCCGACAGCGTGGTGAACTCGGACAGCACGGCCAGCGCGAGCGTGTTCTCGCCGCGCGTCCGCAGCACCCCGTTGGGCAGCGCGAACGTGTGCTGCGGGCCCACGTTGTTGACGTACTGGCCCATGTTCCAGCCGTTGAGGAAGATCTGCGCCCGGTAGGCCCGGTACGGGTCGTCCTGAAGGGTCAGCCCGATCGAGGCGTCCACATCGCCGGGCACGGCCAGCCGGAAGGACGTCCGGTACCAGGTCACCCCCTGGTACCGCTCGGCGCGCGGGAAGTCCACGGACTCCCAGTCGCCGTCCCGGAACCCCGGCAGATGCCAGCCCGAACGCTCGCCGTGCAGCCCGCCGTTGTTCAGCGGTCCGCGCACCGGGTCCGGGCGGCCCTCGCCCTGGATACGCCAACTCACCTTCGGCGAAGCCCCCTTGAAGACCGCCGCCGTGAGGCCCCGCGCGGCCTTGTGGGTGTCGTCCGCCTTGCCGTCCTGGTCGCGCTGCATCCGCCGGACCAGGACGGACAGCACATGCCGGCCGGGCGAGCGCAGCGCGTCGCGCACCGGGAACGCGGCCGTCTCCGACCAGGTCCCCTTGCGGATCGTGGCGGCGTCCGGCACCGGCATCCGGTGCGTGCCCAGCGGCTCCCCGTCCAGCCACGCCATCAACAGCCCCTGGGTGCCGGTGCTGTAGCCGAGCGCGACCTCCGAGATGTCGCCGGAGTCGTCGAAGACGCCCCGGTACCAGACGTCCCCGTAGTGGAAGCCGTAGTCGTCGGCGAACAGCACCGGCTGACCGTCCGGGACGGCCGACGTGCTGTACGACGTCTTCCTGTCCGCCCTCTTCCACGCCGAGTCGTCGTAGCTCGGGCCCACTTCGGGGTTCTCGCGGCACATCCGCCACTTCCCGAGCGCGGGCAGTCGGACCTCCGGTACCCGGGGCAGCATCTCGGTGGTCATCAGGCTGCCGGACATCGTCACCCGGGTGGCCAGCTTCCGCCCGTTCCACACCAGGCCGGAGATGCCGCGCGGCCCCCACACCTCCACGCTCGTCGGATCGGTGACGTCACCCGTCAAGTGCACCTCGGAGCCACGCAGTTCGACATGGCGCAGCAGCTGGGGGCCGTACACCAGCAGCGACCCGGACGGGGTGTCGTACGGGAACAGCCGTACGGAGGTGGCGTCGTCGGCGAAGAGGAGGAGCAGCGGGGTGCCGGTGTCGCCCTTCTCCACCAGCACGCGGATCAGCCCGCTCTGCCCGAGGGGCGCGTTCACATGCAGGCCCGAGTCGTCCACGCCCCAGGCGGCCTCCGGGTCGAGCCGCATGACGTCCGGGTCGGTGTCGCACTCCAGGACCAGCTCGGCCATCTCGCCCTTGCGGCCGGTGAACACGGCGACGTCCTGCCGTCCGGCGGTCAGGCACATGGCCGGCTGCACGGTCGCGTACTTCAGCTTCCGGCTGCCCAGCGACAGACCGGTGGCCAGCAGCTTGGCGTCCTTGCCCGGCACGGTGATCCGCACCCGCCCCTCGGCGGTGGGCAGATCGGCGGCCACCGGCTCGGCCGCGTCGTTGCGCGCGATGTACACATGGGCGCCGGTGTCCGGGTTGGTCAGGTGGTAGACCTTCAGCCCCTTGACGCGCACCTCCGCCGCGCGGTCCAGCTTGGCGAAGTCGGGAACGCGTTGCAGCAGATGCCCGAGCTGGTGCATCGGGGCGATCTTCGCGGTGACGTTGCGGGCCTCGTCGATCGCGGCGCCGTAGTCGTACGACGTGTAGACGACCGGCGCGGGCAGCCAGCCCCAGGAGGTGCCGCCGAAGGTCATGTAGACGTTGTGCAGCGTGATGCCGTTGGCCAGGTTGGTCAGGTAGAAGCGGCGCTCGTAGGCGGAGTCCCGGGTGCGTCGGGCCTCGGCGTACCCCTTGCCGTCGTAGAAGGAACCGCCCCACGGGTCGAACCAGCCGCCGCCGAACTCCGGCACGAACCCGGGCGTGGCGGGCGAGGCGCTGGCGCCGCCCTTCGCCCCGCCGGGCCCGAACGTCCCCCAGTCCGGCGGGGTCTGGGACGGCGAGGGGTACCCGTCGAAGCCGTACAGCCAACCGCCGCGCTCGCCACCGGTGTCGAAGGAGCCGGGCTTCCAGTACCCGTTGCGCCCCTTGTCGTTGTGGAAGAGGGGCACGTCGATGCCGTCGGCGCGCACCTTCTTGTACAGGTGGGACATGTAGGCGCGGCTGTCCGCCGACTCCACGTGGGCGTCGAACTCGTTCTCGATCTGGTAGAGCAGCACGGTGCCCTTGCCCTGCGTGAACAGATGCTCGCGGGCGATCCTGTTCACCCGCGTCAGCCACTCGTCCACATGGCCGAGGTACGTCGGGTCGGCGGAACGGGCCCGGCCCTTCGTCGCGGTCAGCCAGCCGGGGAAGCCGCCGCCGTCCACCTCGGCGTTGATGTACGGGCCCGGGCGCAGGATGACGTAGAGCCCGGTCTCGGCGGCCGTGCGCAGGAACCGGCCCAGGTCGCGGACGCCGGAGAAGTCGTACGAGCCCGGGGCGGGGGAGTGGTAGTTCCAGGCGACGTAGACGCTCACCGCGTTGTAGCCGTGCGCGCGCATCTTCTGCAGCACGTCCCGCCACAGGGCGGGGCTCGGCAGCCGGAAGGGGTGCAGTTCGCCGGACCACACGACCAGTCGTCTGCCGTCCACCAGCAGGGAGTAGCGGTCGTACCCGATGGTGTGGTGCTCGCCGTCCGCGCGCGGCGGCGCGGGCATCGGGCCGGTCGGCACGCTGCGGGCCGCGTACGCCGAGGGCGCCCCGGTTCCGCCGCTGCCGCCCAGGGCGAGGCCGAGCGCGGCCGAGCCGGACAGGGCACTGAAGGTACGTCTGCTGAGCGCCAAGGTGGGTCCTCCCGGCGGTCTTACGGGGCGCGGGTTCCGGCCATTCTCCACGCGAGGACGTCCCACAATGGATTCATGAGGATCTCGGCACGGGCGGATTACGCGGTACGGGCGGTACTGGAGCTGGCCGTACGGCAGGGTAACGGGCCGGTGAAGGCAGAGGAAATCGCGGCCGCGCAGGGCATCCCGCACAAGTTCCTGGAGGGCATCCTCGGCGACCTGCGGCGCGCCGGGATCGTGGACAGCCGGCGCGGCGGGGGCGGCGGCTACCGGCTCGCCCGCGCGGCCACGGCGATCACCGTGGCCGATGTCATCCGGGGCGTGGACGGCCCGATCGTCTCCGTCCGCGGCGAACGCCCGACGGGCCTCACCTACACCGGCACGGCCGAACCCCTGCTCCCGCTGTGGATCGCCCTGCGCGCGGGCGTCCGCCGCATCCTGGAGGGCGTGACGCTCGCGGACCTCGCCTCGGGCACCCTGCCGGACCCGGTCCGGGCGCTGGTGGCGGAACCGGCGGCGTGGGAGAACCCGTAGCGCCGGCCGGGGCCTTGGGCCGGCCCGGTCCTCACCCCTTCGGGCCGCGGGGCCGCTCCCCGCGGCCCGTGCCCGGCGGGCGGACGTAGGGCCCCGGGGCGGGCGTGAGGCGCCCCCCGGTGATCAGGGAACCGGCCTGCTTCAAGCCGCGGGCGCGGATGCTCACCTCGTAGCCGTCGATGTCCGGGATCGACGCGATCCGCCGGGTCAGGACGCGGTAGAGGTCGTCGGTGTCACGGCAGATGGCGACGGCCATGATGTTGTGCGGCCCGCTGATGGCACCGGCGAAGGCGATCTGGTCGTGCCGGGCGATCTCCTCGCCGACCGCCTCCAGGCGGTGCGGCGGGACACGCAGCCAGAGCGTGGCGTGCAGATGGTGCCCGAGCAGTTCGGGGAGCAGGTCCACGTCGTAGGAGAGGGTGCCGGACTCCTCCAGCGCCGCCAGCCGGCGCAGGACCCGGCCCTTGCTCCAGCCCGTCTCGGTCGCCAGCCGGGCATGGGTGGCACGGCCGTCCTCGGCGAGCGCGGCGAGCAGCGGCCGGTCCTCGTCCGTGATCTCCCGGTACGGCCCCGCCGGGGGTTCGGTGCCGGCGGTCAGCAGGGCCTGCTGCTCCGGGGTCAGAAGGCCGCCGTAGCCGTTCCATTCGGCGGACAGCCCGGTGCCGAAGTCGTGCAGGATCATGTCGATGTGCAGGTTCAGCACGGCCGAGGTGCGGGGGAGTTCCTTCAGCAGGACGGTGTCCCCGGATTCGCCCACCGAGGAGCGCAGCAGGCAGATGATCTCCGAGCCGCCCGAGGCGAGCCGTGCGTACGACACCTCGGGGCGGCGCGCCAGGGCCTCGGCCAGCGCCCCCACCCGGTCGGGCCGGCAGGCGATCCGGGCGACCCACTCGACCTGCCCGTACGAGGCCGGCGCGACCCGGCCGTGGACGCGGACCACACCGCTGCGCACCAGCGCCTGGTAGCGACGGGCGACGGTCTGCTCCGAGGCGCCCACGGCCTCGGCGATCCGGGCGAAGGGGGCACGGGCCGAGCACTGGAGGGCGCGGATGATCTGTCGGTCCATGGCATCGGGCATGAGTGGATCGTGCCATGAATGGGCCGGCTATGGAGGTTTTGGACCGGGGAGAGCGGGTGGGTTGGAGCAGGGTCCGGTGGTCGCCGAGGGTGAGGGCCGTACCCATGGAAAGGACGCGTGTTCCCATGCGCAAGTGGCTGCCCCTCCTGGCGGTCTGTCTCGGCTCGTTCATGCTGCTGATCGACGTCACCATCGTGAATGTCGCCCTCCCCGACATGTCCCTCGCCCTGCACAGCACGTTCGCCTCGCTGCAATGGGTGATCGACGCCTACGCCCTGGCCCTCGCCGTGGTGCTGCTCGGTGTGGGAGCGCTCGCCGACCTGACCGGGCACCGGCGCGTCTACCTGGGCGGCCTCGTGGCCTTCGCGCTCGCCTCCGCGGTGTGCGGCGCGGCGCCGAACCCGGGCCTGCTGATCGCCGCCCGTGCCGTGCAGGGGCTGGGCGGTGCCGCGATGTTCGCGACCGCCTTCCCGCTGCTGAACGCCTCCTACCAGGGGCGTGACCGGGGCACCGCGTACGGCGTGTGGGGCGCGGTCTCCGGCGCCGCCGCCGCGGTCGGCCCCGTCCTCGGCGGTCTGCTCACCGAGGCCGTCGACTGGCGGTGGATCTTCTACGTCAACATCCCGATCAGCGTGGTGGCGGTCCTGCTCGCGGTGAAGGCCCTCTCCGCGGACCGGCCCACGCCCGGGCGCCGGCCCGACTGGACGGGAACCGCGCTGTTCACCGTGGCCGCCTCGGCCCTCGTCCTGGCGGTGATCCGCGCCCAGGAGCACGGCTGGACCTCCGGCCCGGTGCTGGGCCTGTTCGCCCTCGCGGTCGTCGCCTTCGTCGTCTTCCTGGCCGTCCAGGTCCGCTCGTCGCACGCGATGCTCGACCTGTCCCTGTTCCGCAGCCGCTCGTTCACCGGGATCATGATCGCGTCGCTGACGGTGAACGTCGCGGCGTTCGCGATGCTCGCCTACACCTCGATCTGGCTTCAGTCCCTGCTCGGCCTGACTCCGCTGGAGGCGGGCCTGACCGGACTGCCGCTGTCCGTCGCCTCGTTCTTCACCTCGCTGGTCGTCGGCCGCTTCCTGCACGGCGCCCGCCCGCAGCTGCTGATAGGCGTGGGCATGGTGCTGATCGGCGCCGGCGCCCTGGCCGAGAGCCTGCTGATCGGCGCGGGCTCCGGCTGGACGGCGCTGATCGTCGGCTACGCGGTGATCGGCGTCGGTGTCGGCGCCACGCTGCCCACGCTGGGCTCCTCGGCGACCGCGGCGGTGGGCTGGCAGCGGGCCGGGATGGCCGCGGGCGCGACCAACAGCGCGCGCCAGCTGGGCCACGCCATCGGCATCGCCGTCCTCGGCAGCGTCTTCGCGTCCTCGTCGGCCGCGTGGCTCACCGACCACCACGTCCGGGGCGCCTCCGGCCTCGGCCGGGCCCTCTCCGGGGGCGGTGCCGGACACGTCCTGGCCGCCACCCCGGCCGCCGGCCGCGCCGAGCTGGCCGAAGCCCTGCACGGCGCCGCGGCGCACGCCCTGCGGGCCGGCTTCACCGTCGCCGGAGTCGTGGGCCTGGTCGCCGGTCTCCTGGCCCTGATCCTGATGCGCCCCGAGCGGGTCGCCCCGGTGGTGGAACCGGCGGTCGTCGCCCACGCCTGACCGGGCGGCACCACCCCCCCCCGCCCCGCCCCGGACACGTGACCCCGGCTCCGCCGCTCACCGAGTCCGGGCGCGGGGCGGCGCCTTTCGAGAATGTTTTCGATCTCGCACCAAACCTTCACAGCGGTGCCTAGGAACGTGACGCGCGTCGACCCTAGTCTTCCGGGCTCATGGACTACTGCCTCCCGTGCCGACGGCACCTCAACGGCGCCCTGGTCTGCCCGGGGTGCGGCACACCGGCCGAGCGCATACCCGGTCCGGCGGCGGCGGAGCCGGAGCCCGGGGCCTTTGCGCAGGGACCGGCGGACGGACGCCCGGAAGGGGAGCCGGCACCGGGCCGGGCGGAGCGGCGGAGCCGTAAGGCCGCCGCGCACCGGCGACGGCGTCGCCGTACCGTCCTCCTCGCCGCCGGGTTCCTGCTCGCGGCCGGCGGCCTCGGCCTCGCCGAACTCGGCACCGACGCGCCGCTGCCCTTCACCGGCGGCGGCACGGCCACCGTCAAGGACACCTCGGCCGACGACGGCGACTCCTCCACCCCCTCGGGTCGTACGACCGCTCCGCCGCGGGTCACCGTCGTCTCGGCGGCCTCCGGCGCGACCGCCTCCGCCGGCGGCTCCCCGTCGGCGAGTGCCTCCGGCCCGCCCTCCCCCTCCGCCGCCACCGGTACGACGAAGCCGCCACCCCCCGCCACCACCGGCCCCGGCGCGCCCGTCACCGCCCCCACCACCGCGCCCGCGACCGGGCCGACCGCCGTACCCCCCACCACCGCCCCCGCGACCTCCGCCCCGCCCCCGGCACCCTCCCCGACCCGCACCTGCGACCGCTTCCTGTGGTGGTGCGCCTGATCAGGGCCGCCTGAATTGCGCCTCTTTCATGCCATCGGCCGTTCGGGGCATCGATGACACCGAAGGACCTTCGCGGCGGTTGTGTCGTTACAGGGACAGGTTCTGAAGGAGAGCGGATGACGCAGGACATCGCCGTGCGCGGCACGGTCGCCGAGGGTTTCGAGGCGGTACGCGAGGAATTCGCCGCGTTAGTCGCGGACGAACGGGACGACTACGAGGGCCAGTTGTGCGCTTATGTGCGCGGGCGGTGCGTGGTGGACCTGTGGGCGGGCGAGACCGGGGCCGGTGACGCGCTGTACGGCGTGTTCTCGGCCACCAAGGGCGCAGCCCACCTGGTCACGGCGCTGCTGGCGCAGGACGGCACGCTGGAGCTGGATCGCAAAGTCACGTACTACTGGCCGGAGTTCGGGGCCGAGGGCAAGGGCGAGCTGACCCTGAGGGACCTGCTCGCGCACCGGGCCGGACTGGTCGGCACGGACACCGGGTTCACCCGCGCGGAGCTCGCGGACGACCGTGCGATCGCCGAACACCTCGCCGACCAGCGGCCGTTCTGGCGCCCGGGCGCCGCGTTCGGCTACCACGCCCTGGTCATCGGCGCGTTGACGGGCGAGGTGGTGCGCCGGGCGACGGGCCGGACGATCCAGGACCTGTACGAGGACCGGGTCCGCGCCCCCTACGGCCTCGACTTCCACCTGGGCCTGCCCGCCACCGCCGGCCCCCGCTTCCGTGCCCCCCGGCCGCTGCTCCCCACCCCCGGACAGCAGGCGCTCATCGACGCCTCGCCGCGCGGCCCGCACACCCTGGAGGCGATCGCCTTCAACCGGCACGGCGCCGAACCCACCGATCTGGAGCGGCTGTACGAGGACCCGCTGATCCGCGCCAAGGGCCCCGCCTCGGCGGGCGGGATCGCCTCCGCGCGGGGGCTCGCGCGGATGTACGCGGCGATGATCGGGGAGGTCGACGGCAAGGCGCCGCTGCTGAAGACGGACACCGTCGCCGAGTTCGGCCGGATCCACTCGGCCGGCTACGACCTCGTCACCCGCGACCACCGGTCCTTCGGCCTCGGCTTCCAGGCCACCGCCGACCTCTGGCACCCCTTCCTGGGCGCCGGCTCCGTGGGCCACAGCGGCGCCAACGGCACCCAGGCGTTCGCCGACCCGCACGCCGCACTGGCGTACGGGTACACCCGGCGGCGCTTCACCTTCCCGCACGGGGCCGCGCCGGAGAACGACCGGCTGGTACGGGCGGTGCACCGGGCGGCGACGGCCGTCGGGTGACGCCCCTTCCGGGTGGGGACCCGCCTCCCCACCCAGCGGCCCGGCGCGCCGGGGGCTACGGCTTGACGACCATCTTCCCCGTGTTGTCACCCCGCAGCAGCCCCAGGAACGCGTCCACGGTGTTCTCGATGCCGTCCACCACGGTCTCGCGGTACTTCAGCCGCCCCGAGGCCACCCACGGCCCGACCTCCCGCACGAACTGCGGCTGGAGATCGCGGTGGTCGTTGACGAGGAAGCCCTCGATCCGGCCCCGCGTCTGGATCAGCCGCGCCAGGTTGCGCGGGCCGGGCGCGGGCTCGGTGTCGTTGTAGACCGAGATCATGCCGCAGACGGCGATCCGGCCGCCCTCGCGCAGCGAGCCGATCGCCGCCTCCAGGTGGTCCCCGCCGACGTTGTCGAAGTACACGTCGATGCCGTCGGGCGCGGCCTCGCGCAGCTGCTTGGACACCGACCCGTTCTTGTAGTTGAAGGCCGCGTCGAAGCCGTACTCCTCGACCAGCAGCCGCACCTTGTCGTCCGACCCGGCCGAGCCGATCACCCGCGAGGCCCCCTTGAGCTTCGCGATCTGCCCCACCTGGCTGCCGACGGCCCCCGCGGCGCCGGACACGAACACGATGTCGCCCTCCTTGAAGGAGGCGGTGCGCAGCAGGCCCGCGTACGCGGTCAGACCGGGCATGCCGAGCACGCCGAGGTACGCCGACAGGGGCGCCGCCTCCGGGTCGACCTTCACGCCGTGCCGCGCGTCCAGCACGGCGTACTCGCGCCAGCCGAGGAAGTGCAGCACATGGTCGCCGGCGGCGATCCCCTCGGCGCGGGACTCGATCACCTCGCCGACCGCGCCGCCCTGCATGACCTCGCCCAGCTCGAACGGGTCGACGTACGACTTCGCGGCACTCATCCGGCCCCGCATGTACGGGTCCACGGAGAGGTAGGTGTTCCGTACCAGGATCTGGCCCTCGCCCGGGGTCGGGACGGGCGTCTCCACGAGCGCGAAGTCCTCGGGCTTCGGCCAGCCGACGGGGCGGCTGAGCAGGTGCCATTCGCGGTTGGTCTGTGTCGTCATCGTGGCGGTGCCTTTCATTTATTTCATCACCTGAAACAATGGTTAGGCTGAATATTTCAGCTTGTCAAGTAACGGGGTAGGCTGGAGGGCATGGCACCACCGCATCCCCGCCGTCCGGACCAGCTGACCCTGGATGTCGTCGAACTGATCGCCGAGGTCGTGGCGCGTTACCACGCGGACTACGACGAGGCGGCGGCCGAGCACGCCCTGACCGGCGCGCAGGCCAAGCTCCTCAGCCTGCTGTCCCTCGGGCCGCTGCCCATGCGCAAGCTCGCGCAGAAGCTGAAGTGCGAGCCCTCGAACGTGACGGGGATCGTGGACCGCCTGGAGGTCCGGGGCCTGGCCGAGCGCCGCCCGGACCCCGCCGACCGCCGGATCAAGATGGCCGCGGCCACGGAGGAGGGGCTGCGAGTGGCCCGCGACCTGCGGGAGGGGCTGCACTTCGCGCGGGAGCCGCTGGCGGGGCTGTCGGCGGACGAGCGCGGGACCCTGCGGGACCTGCTGCGGCGCATGCTCGACGCGTAGGGTTTTCGCCATGCGTGATCTGGGGGCGGGATTCAA
Source organism: Streptomyces sp. SUK 48 (assembly GCF_009650765.1). Taxonomy (NCBI): domain Bacteria; kingdom Bacillati; phylum Actinomycetota; class Actinomycetes; order Kitasatosporales; family Streptomycetaceae; genus Streptomyces; species Streptomyces sp. SUK 48. The sequence continues at coordinate 5,645,738 of NZ_CP045740.1, forward strand.
GTACCTGGTCGAGGGCCAGCGGTGGGTGGCCCGGCACGGCCGACAGTACGGCGTCGCCCTGCTGCCGGGCCTGATAGCACTGGTCCTCTACGCCGCCGCGCTGGTCGCGCTCGCGATAGGGGGCGCGGACGCGGTGACCTGGGCCACGCCCTTCGCCGACCACTGGTCCGGCCCCTGGGGCGGGCTGTTCCGCGGCTTCCTGACGGCGGTGCTGTTCGCGCTGGGGCTGCTGCTCGCGGTGCTCACGTTCACCGCGGTGACGCTGCTGATCGGGCAGCCCTTCTACGACAGCCTCTCGGAGCGGGTCGACGCCTCGCAGTCGCCCGACGGTACGGCCCCCCGGTCCACGCTGACCTTCTGGCGGGAGCTGTGGCTGTCGGCGCGGGACAGCGTCCGCGTCCTGATCCGGGCGACGCTCTGGGGCCTCCTGCTCTTCGCCCTCGGTTTCCTGCCGTTCGTCGGACAGACGGTGATCCCGGTGCTGGGCTTCTTCGTGACCGGCTTCTTCCTCGCGGAGGAGCTGACCTCCATCCCCTTGCAGCGCCGGGGCCTCGGCCTGCGCACCCGCCTCACCCTGCTGCGCTCCCGCCGCCTGCTGGTCTGGGGCTACGGCACCCCGCTCGGCCTCGCCTTCCTGGTCCCCTTCGTCGCCGTCTTCCTGATGCCGGGCGCGGTGGCCGGCGCGACGCTGCTGGCGCGGGACCTGCTGGGGGAGGAGTCCGTTCCGGCGGAACCCGAGCCCGCCGCCCGGGAGCGGACGACGGACCGCTGATCACGTCGCGGACGAGGGTGTGAAGGCGGGCGGGCACCCGGGCCCCCTCCGGGGCGGCCGGGGCCGGCCCGAACCCGCCTGCCGCACAGGAGAGTTCAGGCGGGAGTCGTCCGGAAGCGGCGGCGGTACTCCGTCGGGGTGGTGTCGAGCCTGCGGCGGAAGGACCGGACGAGGGTGTCGAGGGTGCCGAACCCGCAGGCGGCGGCGACGCGTTCGAGGGTGGCGTCGGTGGACTCCAGCTGATTGCGGGCACGTTCGACGCGGACCGACTCGATATAGGCGTGCGGGGTGGTACCCAGATCGTTCTTGAAGATCCGGGTCAGCTGCCGGTCGCTGATGTGGGCGTGCTCGGCGAGCTGGGCGACGGTCAGCGGCTCGGCGATGTGGCGCAGGATGTAGTGGCGCAGATCCTCGATCCGCCGGGTCGTGGACGTCTGCTCCAGCGGCACGCTGAACTGGCTCTGCCCGCTGGGCCGTTTCAGGTACATCACCAGCTGCCGGGCGACCCGGAGCGCGACGGCCTCGCCGAGGTCGTCGGCGATCAGCGCGAGGGACAGGTCCAGGCAGGCGCTGATGCCGGCACCGGTCCACACATCGCCCTGGCGGATGAAGATCGGGTCGGCGTCGACCTCCACGGCCGGATGGTCGGCGGCGAGCTGCTGCGCGGTCGACCAGTGCGTGGTGGCCCGCTTGCCGTCGAGGAGCCCGGCGGCCGCGAGGATGTGTGCCCCGACGCAGACCGAGGTCATCCTCCGGGTCCGCGCGGAGAGTTCCCGTACCCGCCGTACGACCACCGGGTCCACCGTCGGCCGCAGCCGGCCGTCGCCGTCGGGCCCGACCGCCCCCGGCACGATCACCGTGTCGATGCTCCGGGACGCCAGCGCGTCGAAGGTGACATCGGGCAGCACCCGGACCCCGGCGGCCGTGACGACCGGGTCCATGGTCTCGGCCGCGAGGACGACGTCGTACGCCGCGGCCTCCGCCGACTCCCGGCGGGCGAGGTGGAAGACCTCCGGCGGTCCCGTCACGTCCAGCAGGTCCACCTGGTCGAAGAGGACGATCACGATCAGCTGGTCGACGATGTGCACGGGCCCCCCGGGCGACGGAATACGGCGGTGTCGGTTTCTGCATGCTAGACGTCATTGCCGACGTAGGGGAACCGGCCATAGCGTCTGGAGCACAGGCCGCCGCACCGGCGCGCCGCCTCCCAACTCCCGATCCCCCCAGGTGGTTTGCCATGCCCAGAACGACTCTGCGTCAGCTCAACGGCTTCGACGAGACGCCTCCGAAGCTCGCCGACTCCACGCTGGTCCTGATCGACTACCAGAACACCTACACCACCGGTGTGATGGAGCTGGACGGCTGGCAGCCGGCCCTCGACGCGGCCGCCCGGCTGCTGGAACGCGCCCGCCGGGAGGGCGCCCGCGTGATCCACGTCGTCAACGACGGCGGCGAGGGCACCCCCTACGACATCCGCGCCGAGATCGGGCAGATCCACCCGAGCGTCGCCCCGGCCGACGGCGAGTCCGTCGTCGTCAAGCAGGCCCCCGACGCCTTCCACGGCACCGACCTGGGGCGGCTGGTGGACGAGGCCGGCCGCGGCGACCTGGTCATCGCCGGCTTCATGACCCACATGTGCGTCGCGTTCACCGCCCAGGGCGCCTTCCTGCGCGGCAACCGCCCCACCGTGGTCGCCGACGCCTGCGCCACCCGCGCGCTGCCGGTCGCGGGCCAGGAGGTGGACGCCCACGGCGTGCACCTCAGCGCCCTGGCCACCATCGCCGACCTGTACGGGGTCGTCGTCGCCGGTCAGGAGGGCATCGGCTGATGAACGCGACCCGCCGTACCGCCGCGCTCGGCGTCGCCGCCCTCCTCACGGCCACGCTCGCCGCCTGCGGCTCCGACTCGGACTCCGCTTCCCCCAAGAAGGAGTCCGCCGCGCCCGCCGCCCACGCGAACGTGGCCGAGCACACCACGACGCTGCGCAAGCTCAACGGCCTCGGCGAGACCCCGGCCACGCTCTCCGACGCGACGCTCATCCTGGTCGACTACCAGAACACCTACACCGACGGTGTGATGGAACTCGACGGCTGGAAACCGGCCGTGGCCAACGCCAAGGCCCTGCTGAACCGGGCCCGCGCGGCGGGCACGCCGGTCATCCACATCGTCGACAAGGGCTACGACCTCACGTCCAAGGCCGGGCAGATCGTCCCGGAGCTCAAGCCCGCCAAGGGCGAGCCGGTGGTCGAGAAGAGCGTCCCCGACGGCTTCCACGGCACCGACCTCGCGCAGAAGGTGAAGCGGGCCGGGCGCAAGAACGTCATCGTCGCCGGCTTCATGACCAACATGTGCGTCCTGTTCACCACCCAGGGCGCGTTCCTCGCCGGCTACCACCCGACCGTCGTCGCCGACGCCTCGGCCACCCGGCCGCTGCCGCTGAAGGGCGACCCCGAGGGCATCCCCGCGCGGCAGGTCCACGAAGCCGCCCTCGCCACGGTCCAGGACCTCTACGGGGTCGTCGTACCCACCCAGAAGTCCCTGACCTGACCTGACCCTGCCTGACCCGAACCGACCCGATCCGGCCTGCACCGAGCCGGCCAGGCCCGGTCCGGCTCGACCCGGTGAGACACCCCCGCCGGGGCCGTGGAGACCCCCATGGCCCCGGCGACTCCCCTCTCGCCGGCGCACCACCCCCCGAGAACTCCCCCCACATCTTTCCCCCCACCCCACAGGAGCACGACCACTCATCACGGAAAGACGGGGCATGACCACTCGCAGAGGATTTCTGGGGACCGTTTCCGCCGTAGGCGCAGCCACCCTCCTCATGGAGACCCAGGCGGCCACCGGCGCGTCGGCCGCGACCGGCGCCGCCGGTGCGACCGACGAGAAGGCCGCGCGGGACGCGATACGCAATGTCAACGCCGGGATGCGCGCCAACTACGCCTCCCTCAAGTCCGAGCTGACCAAGCACCTCAGCCCGGTCGTCGTCGTGCAGAACAACGCCGTCGGCGGGCGCTTCACCCTGATCGACAAGGGGGCGCAGGTCGAGACGGTGGACCCGGTGCCGGAGTACTTCGAACTGGCCAAGTCCATCGCCCACGTACCCCTCGGCATCTACTCGGTCATCGCCGCCTACCTCAGCGGCAAGGTGCCGAACATCGCCAACTCCGAGCGCATCGACCCGCACGACCTGGACATGGTCGCCTTCAAGCCCGCGGGCGACGCCGGCTGGATCACCCCGCTGACCGCCTTCCGGAGCACCCTCGCCACGGCCCGCACCAAGCTGCCGACCGCCAACCTCCCCACCGACCTGGCGGCCTCCAGCAACAAGATCCTCACCGAGGCCGTCAAGTTCATCGACACCGCCGTCGGTGCCAAGTCCTTCGACATGGTGGCCTTCAACCAGTTCGCCGCCACCGTGTACCCGTCCGTCCGCGTCAACATGACCGCGGCGGCCACCGCGCAGATCACCGGGATCGAAGCGCTGATGAAGCGCTGGCGGGCACGGATCGGCGAACAGGCGTGGAGCGACCTGTACGTCATGGTGCTCTCGATCTGGACGACCGCCGAACTCAACCAGGCGTCCATCATCATCCGGCGCACCATGAACCAGGCCAAGGTGAACACCCACCTCATCGACCTGCCGACCGCGGAGACCCCCGCCGACCCGATCGGCGTGGCCCTGGAGAACCTGGCCCGCATCGTCCAGGACAACGTGGCCGCCGAGATGGTCTTCAACACCGCCCTCGATGTCGCGGACGCGCTCAAGGGCAAGGAGGACCTGCTGTCCAAGGAGATCCTCCGGCAGATCGGCGGCTCGGCACCCGCGCACACCGCCGCCTTCGGCGCCGCCGCGGCCGGCGCCTGCCCGATCACCGGGCGGACCGCCAGGGCGTGAGCAGCGGTGTCCCCCGGCCGGCGCCGGCCGGGGGACACCCGCGGGCCCCGTCAGCGCACGGAGAAGCCGTACACCGTCTGGGACCGGTACACCTCGCCGGGGCGCAGCACCGTGGACGGGAAGTCCGGGTGGTTCGGGGAGTCCGGGAAGTGCTGGGTCTCCAGCGCGATCCCGTCACAGGGGGCGAAGGGCGCGGGCAGGTGGTCGCCGGTGTAGAGCTGGAGGCCGGGCTCGGTGGTCGAGACGGTGAGGGTACGGCCAGAGGACGGGTCGTGCAGCTCGGCGACCTGCTCGGGTACCCGGGTGATTCCCTTGTCCAGCACGAAGTTGTGGTCGTAGCCCGTGCCCACCTTGCGGGCGGTACGGAAGTCGAAGCGCGAGTCCGCCACCTCGCGCAGGTCACCCGTGGGGATCAGGTCCTCGCCGGTCGGCGTCAACCGGGAGGCGGCGAGCCGCAGTTCGTGCCCGGCCGCCGAACCCGCCCCGGAACCCGCGAGGTTGAAGTAGCCGTGGCTGGTGAGCGCCACCACCGTCTCCGCGTCCGTCGTCGCCTCGTACGCGATCCGCAGCGCACCGGAGGCGTCCAGCGTGTACGTCACCGTCACGTCCAGCCGGCCGGGGAAGCCCTCCTCGCCGTGCGGACTCACCCGGGCCAGCCGCACCCCGTGCTCGACGCCCGTCGCCTCCCACACCCGCTTGTCGAACCCCCGCGCGCCGCCGTGCAGCAGATGGGGCCCCTCGTTCGGCTCCAGGGCGTACACCGCGCCGTCCAGCGGGAACCGCGCCCCCGCGAGCCGGTTGGCGTACCGGCCGATCAGCGCGCCCAGGTACGGCTCCGGGTGCGCGAGATAGCCGTCCAGGCCGGCGAACCCGAGCACCACGTCCGCCGTCCGGCCCTCCCGGTCCGGCACCTCGACGGAGCGCACGATCCCGCCGTACGTCAGCACCTCCACCCGCGTCCCGCCCCGCTCCAGCGTCCAGCGGTGCACTTCGGTGCCGTCGGGAAGTGTGCCGAAGAGTTCGCTCATGCCGAAACCCTAGGTGACCGGCGCGGTCCTCTGTAGCGTGCCGTCCATGCGACCCGTCACCGTGTCGACCGAGGTTCCGTACCCGCCCGCGCGGGTCCATGACTTCCTCGAAGTGATGGCCCATCACGAGCGTTTCACCGACCACTATCTGACCGACTGGCGCTACAGCGGCCCGAGCCGCGGCTACGGCGCCCGTGCCATCGTCACCGCCGTCCTGGGCGGCACGCGGACCGATGTCGGCATCGAGGTCATCAACTCCGAGCCGCCGTACCGCATCGTCGAGCACAACACCAGCGCCGCCGGCCGCCGCCAGGCCCACGGCATATACACCATCGCCCCGCTCCCGGACGGCGGCGGCAGCCGGGTCTCCTTCACCTACACCTGGCTGCGCGCCCCCCTGCCCGAACGCCTGCTGGCCCCCGTCGTGCGCGCCACGATGCGCCGCGCCAACCACACCGTCATGCGCCGCCTGGCCGCGGAACTGGCCCGGTACGAGGACGGGGGCGGGGGTGAGGACGGGGGCGGGGGCGGGGGCGCTATGCCGCCGGACCCGCGGCCGTGACCGTCCGGTAGGCGATCGACGCCAGCCGGGCCTGGCCGTCCCTGCTGGGGTGGAACCAGTCCCAGTGGCTGAGCTGGTCGGTGCCGAAGCGGTAGTCGTACACCGCGTTGCCGTCGAAGCGGCAGCGGCGGTCGGCCGCGCAGACCTCCTCCAGCACCTTGTTGTAGGCCACCACCCGGTCCTCGACCTGGTCGCGCCGGTGCTCCGCCGCCCCGCCCAGGTCGTCGGCGTCCCCCAGCATCGAGGGGCAGATGCCGAGCTTCCAGACCTCCCTGCCCAGCGGATTGCCCCGGCCCTGCTCCCAGAGCCGCTTCAGGTTCGGCACGCTCGCGACGTACACCTGCGTTCCGGGGGCGGTCGCGCGCAGGGTGCGCAGGGCCTCCTCGAAGTCCGCGCGGAACCCGGCGACCGGGGTCATCGCCCGGGTGGAGGAGCGGCAGGCGTCGTTCGCGCCGACCATCACGGTGACCAGTTCGGGGTCGCGACTCGCCGCATCCGCCATCTGCTGCGAAAGATCCGCCATCCGGGCGCCCGTCATCGCGTAGTTCCAGCTGTGCGTGGCCGCGCCCTCGGCCCCGAGCAGCCGTACCGCCAGACTCTCCACCTGGGCGTCGCTGCCCGTCGACCAGGACACCTCGGGGCAGTCCGACAGCACCGTGCACGCGTCGAAGCCCCGGGTGATGGAGTCGCCGACCGCGGCGACCGAGGCCGGACTGCGGTTCCACACCGGCGCCTTGGCGGTCCGCGTCCCGCTGCCCCGGGCCGCGGACGAGCCCTGGGCGTCGCACCCGGCGACGCCCAGCACGGTGGCCGCCGCCACGGCCAGGGCGAGCCGCGCCCGGTGGCTTCGCTTCCGCATCCCTGGTGTTCTCCTCGCTCGACGTCGGGTGCTTCCCCCCATGACAACGTGCGAGGGTTCCCGGTACCGGGTCCGCTGGAACGAACGGGGCCCGTACAAGCGTCCCCCTGGGTGAATGGTGAAGGATTCCTGGCACCGGGACCGACGGTACGTCACTCTCCTTGCCCCGCCGCAAGGTAGCCTCGCCATCAGCGCGGCCGTGGTGTCACAGCCGCCGGCCAGCCAGCAAGATGTCCCGCTCTGCCCGGAGGTTCCGGTGACGACACGTGGAGTTCTGTACGTGCACTCCGCGCCGCGCGCGCTGTGCCCGCACGTCGAGTGGGCCATCGCCGGCGTGCTCGGCACACGCGTCAACCTCGACTGGATCCGGCAGCCCGCGGCCCCCGGCACCTGGCGCTCGGAGTTCTCCTGGCAGGGCCGCCCCGGCACCGCCTCCAAGCTCGCCTCCGCGCTGCGCGGCTGGCATCTGCTGCGCTTCGAGGTCACCGCGGAGCCCTGCGCCACCGCCGAGGGCGAGCGCTACAGCTGCACCCCCGACCTGGGCATCTTCCACGCCGTCACCGGTATCCACGGCGACATCCTCATCCCCGAGGACCGGCTGCGCGCCGCTCTCACCCGCTCCCAGCGCGAGGAGACCGACCTGGAGGCCGAGATCGCCAAGCTGCTCGGCAAGCCGTGGGACGACGAACTGGAGCCGTTCCGGTACGCCGGGGAGGGCGCGCCGGTGCGGTGGCTGCACCAGGTGGTCTGAGCGCGGCCGCGTCCGTCCCCGTCCGTTCGCATGCATGAGGAAGGGCCCCCACCAGCCGGTGGGGGCCCTTCTGCTGCGTACTCAGAGCGTGCGGAACGCCAGCACCACGTTGTGCCCGCCGAACCCGAACGAGTCGTTCAGCGCGGCGACGCGGCCCTCCGGCAGCTGCCGGGCCTCGCCGACCACGATGTCCGCGTTGACCTCGGGGTCGAGTTCCTTCATGTTGATCGTCGGGGGCGCCGTACGGTTCACCAGCGCCAGGATCGACGCCACCGTCTCGATGCCGCCCGCGCCACCGAGCAGGTGACCGGTCATCGACTTGGTCGCGGAGATCGCCATGTGCTCGACGTCGTCGCCGAACACCTTCCACAGCGCCTTGATCTCGGCGACATCACCCTGCGGGGTGGAGGTGGCGTGCGCGTTGACGTGCACGACCTCGGCCGGCTTCAGGTCCGTGTTGTCCAGCAGGTTCTGGAGCGCGTGCGCGATGCCGTTGCCCGAGGGCTCGGGCTGCGTGATGTGGTGGCTGTCGGCGGAGATGCCCTGGCCGACCGCCTCCACGTAGATCCGGGCGCCGCGCGCCTTCGCGTGCTCCTCGGACTCCAGGATGATCACACCGGCGCCCTCGCCGAGCACGAAGCCGTCGCGGCCCGTGTCGAAGGGCCGGGACGCGCCCGAGGGGTCGTCGTTGTTCTTGGACATCGCCATCATGTTGCCGAACGCGGCGATGGGCAGCGGGTGGATCGCGGCCTCGGTGCCACCGGCGATGACGACGTCCGCACGCCCGGTGCGGATCATCTCGATCGCGTACCCGATGGCCTCGGCGCCGGAGGCGCAGGCCGACACGGGGGTGTGCACGCCGGCGCGGGCGCCCAGGTCGATACCGACGTTGGCCGCCGGGGAGTTGGGCATGAGCATCGGCACGGTGTGCGGGGAGACGCGGCGAACGCCCTTCTCCCGCAGCACGTCGTACTGGTCCAGAAGCGTCGTCACACCGCCGATGCCGGAGGCGATGACCGTGCCGAGACGGTCGGGGTCGACGGACGCGTCCTCGCCGGCCCGCGCGGTGAAGCCGGCGTCCTGCCACGCCTCGCGCGCGGCGATCAGCGCGAACTGCGCCGAGCGGTCGAGTTTGCGGGCCTGCGGCCGGGGGATGATCTCACCCGGCTCGACGGCGATACGAGCGGCGATGCGGACCGGGAGGTCCGCCGCCCACTCCTCCTCCAGGAGACGGACACCGGACTCGCCGGCGATCAGGGCCTCCCAGAACGAAGCTGCGTCGCCACCCAGCGGTGTGGTTGCGCCGATACCGGTGACGACCACGGTGCGATTGGTCGGGCTCACGGGAATTCTCTCTCCAACGGATGCGGGAATCTACGGCGCCACCGCCGGGTGGCGGGGCCTTGCCAGCCTGACGGCCTCGCGGCCCGAGGGCCGCGGGACGTCAGCGAATGGCTCAGACCTGGTGCTTGAGGATGTACTCGGTCGCGTCGCCGACGGTCTTGAGGTTCTTGACGTCCTCGTCCGGGATCTTCACGTCGAAGCGCTCCTCGGCGGCGACGACGACCTCGACCATGGACAGCGAGTCGACGTCCAGGTCGTCGGTGAAGGACTTGTCCACCTGGACGTCCTCAACCGGGATGCCGGCGATCTCGTTGACGATTTCGGCGAGACCTTCGACGATCTCTTCCTGAGTGGCGGCCATGTCAGGCGCTCCTTCTTCGATAATCCAGACGGTTTGTGGCATTCGTCCCCCCACCGGACCGCATGATCCGGCACGGAGTGCCTAGGGGAGGGTAACGACCGTGGCGGCGTAGACGAGACCCGCCCCGAATCCGATGACGAGCGCGGTGTCACCGCTCTTCGCCTCCCCGGTCGCCAGAAGCCGCTCCATGGCGAGCGGGATCGAGGCGGCCGAGGTGTTGCCGGTGGTGCGGATGTCACGGGCGACCGTGACATGCTCCGGCAGCTTGAGAGTCTTCACCATCGAGTCGATGATCCGCACATTGGCCTGGTGCGGGATGAAGACGTCCAGGTCTTCCGAGCTGATCCCGGCCGCGTCCAGCGCCTGCTGGGCGACCTTCGCCATCTCGAACACGGCCCAGCGGAACACCGCCTGGCCCTCCTGCGTGATCGCGGGGAACTTGATGTTTCCCTCGCTGTCCAGCGGAAGCTCGTTGACGTCGCCGACGTGGAACCGGTCCCACGAGACGGTCTGCTTGATGGTCTCGGACTTGTCGCCCTCCGAGCCCCACACGGTCGGGCCGATGGCCGGCTCCTTGGAGGGGCCGACGACGACCGCGCCGGCGCCGTCGCCGAACAGGAAGGCCGTGGCCCGGTCCTCCAGGTCGGTCAGGTCGCTGAGCCGCTCCACGCCGATCACCACGACGTACTCGGCGGAGCCCTCCACGACCATGCCCTTGGCCAGGGTGAGGCCGTAGCCGAAGCCCGCGCAGCCGGCCGAGATGTCGAAGGCGGCCGCCTTGTCGGTGCCGAGCTGGTCGGCGATCGAGGTGGCGATGGCCGGGGTCTGCGCGAAGTGCGACACCGTCGACACGACGACCGCGCCGATCTGCGAGGCGTCGATACCGGCGTCGGCGATCGCCTTGCCGGCCGCCTCGACCGACATCGCGGCCACCGTCTCCTCGGGGCCCGCCCAGTGCCGGGTCTCGATGCCGGAGCGGGAGCGGATCCACTCGTCGGAGGAGTCGATCTTCTCCAGGATCACCTCGTTGGGCACCACCCGGGTCGGGCGGTAGCCGCCGACACCGAGGATGCGCGCGTACGGGGCGCCCTTGCTGGGCTTGATCTTCGCCATCTACGGCTCCTTAGGCGTCAGGCGTCGAAACGTGCTCGGTGATGAGCGCACGGGCCGCGTCGAGGTCGTCGGGGGTCTTCAGGGCCAGCGTCCTGACGCCGGGCAGCGCCCGCTTGGCCAGTCCGGTGAGCGTGCCGCCGGGGCACACCTCGATGAGCGCGGTGACGCCCAGCTCCTTGAACGTCTCCATGCACAGGTCCCAGCGCACCGGGTTGGCCACCTGGCCGACCAGGCGCTCCAGCACCTCGGCGCCGGACGTGACGGAGGCGCCGTCCTTGTTGGAGACGTAGGGGACCTTGGGGTCGGCGGGCGAGAGGTCCTCGGCGGCCTTGGCCAGCGCCTGGACCGCGGGGGCCATGTGCCGGGTGTGGAAGGCGCCGGCCACCTTCAGCGGGACGACCTTGCGCACGCCCTCGGGCTTGTCCTCGGCCAGCGCGGCCAGCTGCTCCAGCGTGCCCGCCGCGACGATCTGTCCCGCGCCGTTGATGTTCGCCGGGGTCAGGCCCAGCTTCTCCAGGTGCGCGAGGGAGGTCTCGGGGTCGCCGCCGAGCAGCGCCGACATGCCGGTCCCGGTGATCGCGGCGGCGTCCGCCATGGCGAGGCCGCGGGTGCGGACCAGCCTGAGGGCCGCGGCGTCCGGCAGCACGCCCGCGAAGGTGGCCGCGGTGATCTCGCCGACGCTGTGCCCGGCCACCGCGCCCGGCGCGATCTCCGACATGGCACCCAGTGCCGCGGCGGACAGGATGCCGGCGGCGACCAGCAGCGGCTGGGCCACGGCGGTGTCCCGGATCGCGTCGGCGTCGGCCTGGGTTCCGTAGTGCACCAGGTCGAGGCCGATGGCGTCCGACCACGCGGCGACACGGTCGGCGGCACCGGGGAGTTCGAGCCAGGGGGTCAGGAAGCCGGGCGTCTGAGCGCCCTGGCCGGGAGCGACGAGTACGAGCACTCTCACACTCTCTCTTGGGGACGGGCACGGCCGCCCGTGGGGACAGGGACGAAGAACACGGAGGGCTTTTGTTGACCTCCGACAAAAACCTACGCCTGGGGGTCACCGTCGGCCAGGCGCCCCAGGATGAGCGCGATCCGCAGCGTGAACGCGGATCGTACATCCGAAGGCGACCACCCGGTGACGTCTGTCACACGTCGGAGCCGGTAGCGCACGGTGTTCGGGTGAACGAAGAGCATGCGCGCCGCGCCCTCCAGGCTGCTCGCCTGCTCCAGGTAGACACTCAGGGTTTCCAGGAGCGCCGATCCGGCCTCTCCCAGTGGTCTGTAGATCTCCTCCACCAACTGCTCACGGGCGCTCGGATCGCCCGCGATGGCGCGCTCCGGCAGCAGATCGTCCGCCAGCACGGGCCGCGGCGCGTCCTGCCACGCCGTGCACGCCTTCAGTCCGGCCGCGGCGGCCTGCGCGGACCGGGTGGCCGCCAGCAGGTCCGGTACGACGGGACCGGCCACCACCGGGCCCGCCGCGTACGGCCCGATCAGAGACTTCGCCACCGCGAGCGGGTTGGGGCTGCCGCCCGCGATCACCACGAGGCGGTCCCCGAGCACGCCGGTGAGCACCTGGAGCTTGGCGTGCCGCGCGGCCCGCCGGATCGCCTCCACGGTCAGCTCGCTGTCCCCGTCCGGGGCGGTGCCGAGGACGACGCACACATGCTCGGGGGAGTTCCAGCCCAGCGCGGCGGCCCGGCTGACGGCGCCCTCGTCGGCCTCGCCGCTGAGCACCGCGTTGACCACCAGCGACTCCAGGCGCGCGTCCCAGGCACCGCGTGCCTCGGCGGCCTGGGCGTACACCTGGGCGGTCGCGAAGGCGATCTCCCGCGCGTACACCAGCAGCGCCTCGCGCAGCACGCGCTCGTCGCCCGGGGCGGCCACCTCGTCGATGGCGCTCTCCATGACCTCGATGGTGGTGCGCACCATCTCCACGGTCTGCCGCAGGGTGATCGCCCGGGTCAGCTCGCGCGGCGCGGTCCCGAAGACGTCCGTGGAGATCGCCTGGGGGGTGTCCGGGTGCCGGAACCACTCGGTGAACGCCGCGATGCCCGCCTGGGCGACCAGCCCGATCCAGGACCGGTTCTCCGGGGGCATCGCCCGGTACCACGGCAGGGTCTCGTCCATCCGCGCGATCGCCTGGGCGGCGAGACTCCCGGAGGACTTCTCCAGCCGTTTCAGGGTCGCGGCGTGCGTATGGACGAAGGATGCTGCGGGGTCACCAGGGTGGGATTCGGGTTCGGGCACGGGGACAAGAGTGCCTTATCCGGACGGGACCATGCGTCGGCGGGTCGGCAACCCGGGGCCCGCGCACACCGGGAGCGGGACTACGGTGGGGTCGTGATCGACGTACGGCGCGCCGCCGAGCGCTACCCCGGCGGGGACCCGGCGGCCGGGATCGAGACCCGCCACGCCTTCTCGTTCGGCCCGCACTACGACCCCGGCAATCTGCGCTTCGGCCCGCTGATCGCCTGCAACGAGGAACGGCTCGCGCCCGGCGCCGGGTTCGGTGAACACCCGCACAGCCACACCGAGATCGTCACCTGGGTGATCGAGGGCGAGCTGACCCACCGCGACTCCGCGGGCCACGAACGGACCGTGCGCGCCGGGGACGTCCAGCATCTGAGCGCCGCGACGGGCGTGCGGCACGTCGAACGCAACGACGGCGAGGGCCCGTTGGCCTTCCTCCAGATGTGGCTGGCCCCGCTGGAGCCGGGCGGTGAGCCGTCGTACGGCGTCGTCCCGGGCATCGCCGACGCCACCCCCTACGCCGTCCCGGCCGCGGGCGCGATGCTGCATGTGCGCCGGCTGGGCGCGGGGGAGCGGACCGCCGTACCGGACGCGGCCCGCCTGTACGTCCATGTCGTACGCGGCGAGGTGCGGCTGGACGGCGCCGGGCTGGCCGCCGGGGACGCGGCCCGGATCACCGGCGCGCGGGGCCTGGAGGCGGTGGCCGAGACCCCGGCGGAGCTGCTCGTCTGGGAGCTGTCCGACTGACGGGTCCCCCCGCTCGCAGCCCCGGCGCCGACGGGTCAGCGCATGCCGCGCGTCTCGTCCAGCACCGCGTCGGTGAGGACCGGCCATGCCTCGATCGCCCAGGGGCCGAAGGCGCGGTCGGCGAGGGCGGCGCAGGCGAGGCCCGCGTCCGGGTCGATCCACAGGAAGGTGCCGGCCTGGCCGAAGTGGCCGAAGGTGCGCGGGGAGGAGGAACTCCCGGTCCAGTGCGGGGACTTGCCGTCGCGGATCTCGAAGCCGAGGCCCCAGTCGTTCGGGTTCTGATGGCCGTAGCCCGGCAACACACCCTTGGTGCCCGGGAATTGGACGGTCATCGCCGCCGCGACCGTGCGCGGGTCCAGCAGCCGGGGCGCCTGCACCTCCGCCGCGAACAGCAGCAGGTCCGCCACCGTCGAGACGCCGTCCTTCGCCGGGGAGCCCGCGAGCGAGGTGGCCGTCATGCCCAGCGGCTCCAGCACCGCCTGCCGCGCGTAGTCCGCGAACGGGATGTCCGTCGCCTTCGCGATGTGGTCGCCGAGCTGCTCGAACCCGGCGTTGGAGTACAGCCGCCGCTCCCCGGGCGGCGCCGTCACCCGGTGCTCGTCGAAGGCGAGGCCGGAGGTGTGCGCCAGCAGGTGCCGCACCGTCGCCCCGGGCGGCCCGGCCGGCTCGTCCAGCTCGATCGCCCCCTCCTCGTACGCCACCAGCGCCGCGTAGGCGGCCAGCGGCTTGGTCACGGAGGCGAGGGGGAAGCGGTGGGCGAGGGGTCCGTGCGTCCCGAGGACGGTCCCGTCGGCTCGTACGACACCCGCGGCCGCGGTGGGCACGGGCCAGTTCTCGATCGACGCCAGGCTGTTCAACGACATGCCGTCGAGACTATGACGCTCACAGCATGAGCCGCATCGACGGGTCCGGATCGCGGGTGAAGCCCAGCGACTCGTACAGCGGCCGGGCGTCCGGCGAGGCGGTGAGCAGGACATGTCCGGCGCCCCGCTCCCGGAGCCAGGCCAGCAGCGCGTCCATGCACGCCCGCGCGTAGCCCCGGCGCCGGGCGTCCGGGTCCGTGGCCACGCTGAAGACGTAGCCGACCCGGCCCCGGGGATTGTGCGGGGTGCCGACGCGGTAGTCCACCGTGCCCGCCGCCAGCGCGGCCAGCTTGCCCGGCCGCTCGGGCGACTCGACGACGAAGGCCCCGAAGTCCGCACCGGCGTCGCCGAGCCGCGCGCGCAGCAGCGGCAGGGACTCGGCATGCCAGCCCGTCTCCCCGGTGAATCCCGGCCTGCCCAGCGAATCGATCATGACCTGGCGTAGGCGCAGCACTTCGGCGGCGTCCTCGGGCGTGGCCCTGCGTGCGAGACTCATGCCCCGCACGCTATCCAGCCACCCGGCGCCCGGTCCTGCGGTTTTCTTACCGGCTCGGCTTGCTTGGAGTGCACTCCAAGGTCATAGCGTTGAGGCATGACGGTGATGCAGACCACGCCTGCGACCCTTGAGGACTCACACCCCGCCGACATCTGCTCCGCCCGGCCCCCGCGCCACCCGCGCCCGGACGGCCAAGACCACTACACGATCAGCGAGGTCGTCGCCTGCACCGGCCTGACCGCGCACACGCTGCGCTGGTACGAGCGGATCGGCCTGATGCCGCACGTCGACCGCTCGCACACGGGTCAGCGCCGGTACACCAACCGCGACCTGGACTGGCTGGACCTGGTGACCAAGCTGCGGCTGACCGGCATGCCGGTGGCGGACATGGTCAGGTACGCGGAGCTGGTGCGCGAGGGCGCCGGCACCTACCGGGAGCGGCAGGAACTGCTGGAGCGGACCCGCCGGGACGTGCTCGGCCGGATCGCGGAGCTGCGGGACACGCTCGCCGTGCTCGACCGCAAGATCGATTTTTACGCTACCGAGGGGAACACGCGATGACCGACACCAGGATTCCGACGGCCCGCCTGGGAGCGCAGGGGCCCGAGGTCGGTGTACAGGGACTCGGCTGCATGGGCATGAGCTTCGGCTACGGCCCCACCGACACCGAGCAGGCGCGCGCCGCCCTGGACCGGGCGCTGGAGCTGGGCGTCACCCTCTACGACACCGCCGACGCGTACGGCGCCGGCGAGAACGAGCGGTTCCTCGCCCCGTTCTTCCGCGCCCACCGCGACGAGGTGGTGATCGCCACCAAGTTCGCCCTGTCCATCCCGAAGGACGACCCGAACCGGCGGATCATCCGCAACGACGCCCCGTACATCCGCGAGGCCGTCGAGGGCAGCCTCCAGCGGCTCGGCGTGGACGTGATCGACCTCTACTACATGCACCGCCGCGATGTGAACGTGCCCATCGAGGAGACCGTCGCCACCATGGCGGAGCTGGTGCGCGAGGGCAAGGTCAAGCACCTCGGCCTCAGCGAGGTCACCGCCGACGAACTGCGCGCCGCGCACGCCGTGCACCCGATCGCGGCCGTGCAGTCGGAGTGGTCCCTGTTCAGCCGGGACATCGAGGCGCATGTGGTGCCCGCCGCACGGGAGCTGGGCGTCACCCTGGTGCCCTACTCGCCGCTCGGCCGCGGCTTCCTGACCGGCGCGTTCGCCAACGCGGAGAAGGACCTCACGTCCGACGACTTCCGTCGTCAGCAGCCCCGCTTCACCGGTGACAACGCCGCCGCCAACGCGGCCCTCCTCCAGCCCCTGCACACCATCGCCGCCGCCCACGGCGCGAGCGCCGCCCAGATCGCCCTGGCCTGGGTCCAGCAGCGCGCGACGGTCGACTCGCTGCCGGTGATCCCGATCCCGGGCACCCGCAAGGCGAGCCGGGTCGAGGAGAACGTGGGCGCGACCCGGATCACCCTGACCGAGGACGAGCTGGCGCGGCTGGAGCCGATCGCGGGCAAGGTGGCGGGCGAGCGGTACGCGGACATGGCGTTCACCTCGGCCGGCCGGGAGTGATCAGAGCTCCGCGAGCAGTTCCGCCTTCTTGCCGGCGAACTCCTCGTCGGTGACCAGACCGGCCTGGTGCAACTCCCCGAGATGCCGGATCCGTTCGGCGATGTCCGCGGGGTCGCGGCGGCACTGCGCCACCGCGGGCACCGGCCGGCGCGCCCGCACGGCCGCGAGCACCGCCGCGGCGAACGGCAGCGACTCGTGCACGGGGCCGTAGCCCAGCCCGAACACCACCGCCGCCGGGTCCTGGTCGGGCTCCGGGACCGAGGACGTGCCCGAGGCGCGCAGCCGCAGGAACCCCTCCAGGGCCTCCGGTGAGCGCCATTCCACCCCGCTGAGGTCGGCGACCGCGTAACTCTGGTCGCCCGCCTTCCACTTGGCCGTGGACGCGCCGGTCCAGGACCAGCGGAACTGCACGGACGTCCCGTCGAACGTCGCCTTCCCGTCGTACGCCTTGAACTGGAGCGGTGCCTCGGGCGCGGCCACCAGATACCGGTCCGCGGGGCCCGACTCGGTCAGCCGCGCCGCCAACTCCTCCGCGCGGGACGCCGCCTGGGGCTCCCGCTCGGCCGGCAGGACCAGCCGGTACGGGTCGGAACCCTCCTTCAGCTGTCCGTCCGCCGCCTCCATGAGCGGGTCCGCGCCCGCACGGGGCACCAGCCGCAGGACGAGGGTGCCACGCCGGCCCGGAGCGAGCGTGACCTCTTCCAGGGCCGACAGCGGAATCCGCCGTTCGCCGAGCGCCTGGAACAACTTCGGTGTTCGAATGCCCCGTTCGTAGCGGATGAGCACGGAGTCGGACTCGAACTCCCAGACGGCATGAAAACCCGCCAGTACGTCACCCATGCGGCTCATCGTATGCGGCACGTCCTTTTCCGTCGCCACCTTCGCGGACCGCACTTCCTGCTGTTTCTACGCGCGTCGGGCCGTCGTCGTCGCGGACAGACCGGCCCGGCAGACGTCGTTTCCACCGGCGCACGTCACCGAGCCGTACGCGCCCGTGCCGATCTCGGCGAGGTTGCGCAGGCTGTCCGTGCCCGGCGTGAAGTAGCCGGCGTGGCCCTGCGCGTCCCGCGCGGACAGCACCCGGGCACCAAAGCCCGCGGCGACCGGATCGGCGCCGTGCCCGAGCCCGCCCAGTTCCAGGTACGGCACGTCCTGGATCCAGTCGGTGGCGTCCCGCATGGCCCACACCCGGGCGGTGGTGTCCAGGTCGGCGGCCCTGGAGACCCGCATCCCGGGGCTGGCGGCCACCGCTATGTCGGAGACCCGCCCGGGCATGCCGTGGGCGGCGACCCCGCACAGCACGGAGCCGTAGCTGTGGCAGAACATCGACACCGGGGCCCGGCCGGGCAGGGACCGCAGCAGCGCGTTCAGCCGCAGGGAGCCCTCCGCCGCGCGCGCCCCGGTCGCCGCGTCCACGCCGAGGCCGTCGGGGGAGGTGTAGTCGGCCCAGGCGATCACGGCCGTACGCGTCCTCGGGGCGGCGGCGTGCTCCGCCGCGTACAGCGCCTTGGCCATGCCGACCGGGGCGGTGTAGGGGCGGTTGGTCTTCTGGAAGGTGAGCAGGTCGGTGTCGACACCGGGGACGACGACCGAGATCCGCTGCGCCTTCGTCAGGTTCCCGAACACCTCGGAGATGCGGCCGGCGCCCGCCGGGTCGAAGGAGAGGATCTGGCGGCCGGGGGTCATGAGCGACTCGTAGCGGTGCATACGACGGCCCGCGTCCTGCTGGCCGGCCGTGCTGAGCCGGCTGTCGTGCATGCGCTCGCGCTCGACCGTGTGCTGCTGCGCCAGGGCGAGGTGGTTGGCCTGGTAGCGCAGGGAGACCGGCGCGCCGTTCATGTTGCCCACCGCGAGCGGATAGCGGTGGGCGAGGCGGGAGCGGTCCTGCGCGGAGAGCGAGGCGAAGAAGCGGGTGAGCCGCGCCGGGTCGGCACCCGGGGCCGGCAGCGGCCGGCCGTGCAGGCTGCCGTGCGTCCACTTGGCGCGGGACGCCTGGAGTTCGCCGGACTCCGGGTGGGTGCGCAGGGCGGTCCAACCGGTGGTGGCGAGCATCACGAACACGACGGCCAGCGCCAGCATGGCGCGCCAGACGTTGAGTTGCGGGGAGGAGGTGTCGAAGGAAGTCACTGGGAGGACACACTAGGAGAACGAGACGGTCTCGCGGTAACCCAGTGACCGGGATCACGTTTCGACGGAGATCGAACACCCGGTGAACGATCTTTCGAACCTGTCGCGGTCGATCTGCCGAACACCCCGTCGGCGGCCCCCGAACGCGCTTCCGTCGATCTTCCCGACGTCGTGCCAACGGCCTCAGTCCGCGCGCCAGTTCCCCTGGAGCGCCGAACTCACCTGATCGAGGTAGGAGACGGTGAGCGATCTGACGGCCTCCAGGCTGAAGTCCCGGCCCAGGCACCACTGCCGTTCCGTGACCCGAATCACCCCGCCGAACACGGCCACCGCGAGCCTCGGCCGGGGGTCGGCGTCCACGTCCACTCCCTCCCGCTCGGCCAGCAGCCGGGCGAGGCTCTCCTCCACGGCGGTCGAGCGGCGCAGATGGGCGGCGAGCAGCGCGGGCGTGGACTCGATCGTCCGGTACATGCGCAGATACAGCTCCATCGGCACGGCCGACTCGACGGTCTCGCGGATCGACTCCCAGTCCTCCAGGACGGCCTGCCGCAGCGCCTCCATCGGCGCCTCGTGCGGCGGCCGGGCGCGCAGCGCGGACAGGAAGTGGGCCTCCGTCATCTCCTGGACCGCGAAGGCGGCGTCCTCCTTGCCCCCGAAGTAGCGGAAGAAGGTGCGCTGCGAGACCTCGCAGGCGGCGGCGATCTCGTCCACCGTGGTGCGCTCGTACCCCTGGGCGGTGAACAGTTCGAGAGCGGCCCGCAGCAGCGACTCCCGGGTACGCCGCTTCTTGCGCTCGCGCAGCGTCTCCATGGCCCCTCGACTGCCCCTTTCCGAACGTTCGACCAGCTCAGCCTATGTGCAGTCTGCCCGGTCAGTTACCGACTTATGAAAATGTTTGTCAACTGTCAGAGGCTGTCACTAGTCTCGAACGCATGACTGGTCAGACCACCATCGACACGACGGGCCCGGGTGACGGAGCCTCGCCGGCCCAGACGGAGCGAGCGCCGGCCACAGGGATGCGCGGCCACCCGTGGCTCACCCTGATCACCGTCGCCGTAGGGGTCATGATGGTGGCCCTGGACGGCACCATCGTGGCCATCGCCAACCCGGCCATCCGCGACCATCTGCACGCGACCTTCGCCGATGTGCAGTGGATCACCAACGCCTACTTCCTCGCCCTCGCGGTCACCCTGATCACCGCGGGCAAGCTCGGTGACCGCTTCGGGCACCGGCAGACCTTCCTCATCGGCGTGACCGGCTTCGCCGTCGCCTCCGGCGCGATCGGGCTGTCCGACAGCATCGCCGCGGTCGTCACCTTCCGCGTCTTCCAGGGCCTGTTCGGCGCGCTGCTGATGCCGGCCGCGCTCGGCCTGCTGCGGGCCACGTTCCCGGCCGAGAAGCTCAACATGGCCATCGGCATCTGGGGCATGGTGATCGGCGCGTCCACCGCGGGCGGCCCGATCCTCGGCGGCGTGCTCGTGCAGCACGTCAACTGGCAGTCGGTGTTCTTCATCAATGTGCCGGTCGGCGCGCTCGCCCTGGTCCTGGGCCTGCTGATCCTGCTCGACCACCGCGCCCGGAACGCGCCGCGCTCCTTCGACGTGCTCGGCATCGCGCTGCTGTCCGGCGCGATGTTCTGCCTCGTCTGGGCCCTCATCAAGGCACCGAGCTGGGGCTGGGGCGACGGCAGGACGTGGGGCTTCATCGTCGCCTCGGTCCTGCTCTTCGCGTTCTTCGCGTTCTGGGAGACCAGGGTCGCCGAACCGCTCATCCCGCTCGGCCTGTTCCGCTCCGTGCCGCTGTCGGCCGGTGTGGTCCTCATGGTCCTGATGGCCATCGCCTTCATGGGTGGCCTGTTCTTCGTGACCTTCTATCTCCAGAACGTGCACGGGATGTCCCCGGTCGACGCCGGTCTGCACCTGCTGCCGCTCACCGGCATGATGATCGTGGCCTCGCCGCTCGCCGGCGCCGCGATCACCAAGCTCGGCCCGCGGGTCCCGCTGGCCGGCGGCATGGCCGCGACCGCGATCGCCATGTACGGCATGTCCACGCTCAAGGCCGGCACGGGCGGCGGCGTGATGTCCGTCTGGTTCGCCCTCCTCGGCCTCGGCCTCGCCCCGGTCATGGTCGGCGCGACCGAGGTCATCGTGGGCAACGCGCCGATGGAGCTGTCCGGTGTGGCCGGCGGCCTCCAGCAGGCCGCCATGCAGATCGGCGGCAGCCTCGGCACGGCGGTGCTGGGCGCGGTGATGGCCTCCAGGGTCGACAGCGCGCTGCCGGGCAACTGGTCCCGCGCGGGGCTGCCGCCGCTGAAGCCGGCCCAGCTGGACCAGGCGTCGGAGGCGGTGCAGGCCGGGGTGGCGCCGGTGCAGAAGGGGATACCGGCCGAGATAGCCGCCAGGATCACGACCGTGGCGCACGACACGTTCATCTCCGGGATGAGCCTCGCGTGCCTGGTCGCGGCGGGCGTCGCCGTGGCCGCGGTCCTGGTCGCGCTGCTCACCAAGCGGGGCGGGAACGCGGAGGCGGGGCGGGCGTGGGGCACATCTGACCCCGGTCGCCTATCAGAGTGACTCCGGCCAAGATCCCTGGCGCGGTGCGCTCCGCGCGGGACAGAGTTTCCCACCGGAAGCCCGGCCGCGGCCGCACACTGCGGGAGGGGTGCAGTGTGCGGCCGCGGTCCGCCGCCGGGTGCGGGCCGCGCGGGCGTCGTGGCCGGTCGCGCGGTTCCCCGCGCCCCTGGAGGGGCGCTTCGCCGCGGCCGGCCCGCGCCCCTACGGCAGCGTCACGCGTCGCCCCCGGCGGCACCGGGGTGCGCCGCCGTCACGTCCAGCACCTGGTACCGGTCGATCGCCTGCTTCAGCACCGAGCGGTCCACCTGGCCGGCCTGCGCCAGCTCCGTGAGCACCGCGACCACGATCGACTGCGCGTCGATGTGGAAGAAGCGCCGCGCCGCCCCCCGCGTGTCCGCGAAGCCGAAGCCGTCCGCGCCCAGCGACTGGTACGTGCCGGGCACCCACCGCGCGATCTGGTCCGGCACCGACCGCATCCAGTCGGACACGGCCACGAACGGACCCTCCGAGCCGCTCAGCTTGCGCGTCACGTACGGCACGAGCTGCTCCTCCTCCGGGTGCAGGAGATTGTGCTGCTCGCAGGCCACCGCCTCACGCCGCAGCTCGTTCCAGGACGTCGCGGACCACACCGAGGCCCGTACGTTCCAGTCCTCGGCGAGGACGCGCTGCGCCTCCAGGGCCCACGGCACCGCGACGCCCGACGCCATGATCTGCGCCGGGATCGCCCCGCCGGGGCCGTCGGAGAGCTTGTGGATGCCCTTGACGATGCCCTCGACGTCCACCCCGGCCGGCTCCGCGGGGTGCTGGATGGGCTCGTTGTAGACGGTGAGGTAGTAGAAGACGTCCTCGCCGTGCGGGTGTTCGTCCGAGCTGCCGTACATACGGCGCAGCCCGTCCTGGACGATGTGCGCGATCTCGTAGGCGTACGCCGGGTCGTACGCGACGCACGCCGGGTTCGTGGAGGCCAGCAACTGCGAGTGCCCGTCGGCGTGTTGCAGCCCCTCGCCGGTGAGCGTCGTACGGCCCGCCGTCGCACCGAGGACGAAGCCGCGCGCCAGCTGGTCCGCCATCTGCCAGAACTGGTCGCCGGTGCGCTGGAACCCGAACATCGAGTAGAAGACGTACACCGGGATCATCGGCTCGCCGTGCGTCGCGTACGCGGAGCCCGCCGCGATCAGCGAGGCCGTGCAGCCCGCCTCGGAGATGCCGTCGTGCAGCATCTGGCCGGTCGGCGACTCCTTGTAGGCAAGCAGCAGCTCCCGGTCCACCGACTCGTACTGCTGCCCGAGCGGGTTGTAGATCTTCGCGCTCGGGAAGAAGGAGTCCATGCCGAACGTGCGGTACTCGTCCGGCGCGATCAGCACGAAGCGCCGCCCGATCTCCTTGTCCCGCATGAGGTCCTTGAGCAGCCGTACGAAGGCCATCGTGGTCGCGATGGACTGCTGACCGGTGCCCTTCTTCACGGTCGCGTACGCCTTGTCGTCCGGCAGCGCGAGCGCCTTGGAGCGCACCACGCGCGTGGGGACGTACCCGCCGAGGCCCGTGCGGCGGTCGTGCATGTACTGGATCTCCTCCGAGTCCCGCCCCGGGTGGTAGTACGGCGGCAGGCCGGACTCCAGCTCGCGGTCGGAGATCGGCAGGTGCAGCCGGTCCCGGAAGCGCTTCAGGTCGTCGACCGTCAGCTTCTTCATCTGGTGGGTCGCGTTGCGGCCCTCGAAGTTCGGGCCCAGCGTCCAGCCCTTGATCGTCTTGGCCAGGATGACCGTCGGCTGGCCCTTGTGCTCGTTGGCCGCCTTGAACGCCGCGAAGATCTTGCGGTGGTCGTGGCCGCCGCGGCCCAGGTGCAGGATCTGGTCGTCGCTCAGGTTCTCGACCATGGCGCGCAGCCGGTGGTCGTCGCCGAAGAAGTGCCGGCGGATGTAGGCGCCCGACTCGGTCGCGTACGTCTGGAACTGCCCGTCCGGCGTCATGTTCATCTTGTTGACCAGGACGCCGTCCCGGTCCTGCGCGAGCAGCGGGTCCCAGGAGCGGTCCCAGATCAGCTTGATCACATTCCAGCCGGCGCCCCGGAAGACCGACTCCAGCTCCTGGACGACCTTGCCGTTGCCGCGCACCGGGCCGTCCAGGCGCTGGAGGTTGCAGTTGACCACGAAGGTCAGGTTGTCCAGGCCCTCCCGGGCCGCGAGGGTGAGCTGGCCGAGCGACTCCGGCTCGTCCATCTCGCCGTCGCCCAGGAACGCCCACACATGCGACTTGGAGGTGTCCGCGATGCCGCGCGCCTCCATGTAGCGGTTCATCCGCGCCTGGTAGATCGCGCCCAGCGGGCCGAGGCCCATGGAGACCGTCGGGAACTCCCAGAAGTCCGGCATGGAGCGCGGGTGGGGGTAGCTGGACAGTCCGTTCGGGTACGCCGACTTCTCCTGGCGGAAGCCGTCCAGCTGGTTCTCGGTGAGCCGGTCCAGCAGATAGGCACGGGCGTAGATGCCGGGGGAGGCATGGCCCTGGAAGAAGACCTGGTCGCCGCCGTCGCCCTCGTCCTTGCCGCGGAAGAAGTGGTTGAAGCCCACGTCGTACAGGGACGCCGAGGAGGCGAAGGTGGCGATGTGGCCGCCCACGCCGATGCCGGGGCGCTGGGCGCGCGAGACCATCACGGCCGCGTTCCAGCGCGTCGCGTTCAGAATCCTGCGCTCGATCTCCTCGTTGCCCGGGAAGAACGGCTCGCTCTTGGTCGGGATCGTGTTCACGTAGTCCGTGCTGCGCATCTCGGGCACGGCCACGCGCTTCTCGCGGGCCCGCTCGATCAGCCGCAGCATGAGATAGCGCGCCCGCTCACGGCCGCGCTCGTCCACGACGGCGTCCAGGGAGTCGAGCCACTCCTGGGTCTCTTCGGGATCAAAGTCAGGCACCTGACTCGGAAGGCCGCCAATGATGATCGGGGTGCGATCGGATCCGGAAGCCACGCTGTTCCTTACCTGTCGGAGGGCCGGTTGTCGCTGCTCGTGCCTACTGCTCGTCAGCGCTGCCGCTCATGCCTACTGCCAGTGCCCGCGCCGTTCCCCATCGTGTACCTCGGGGGGACGCCCGTCATCTCCACCTGCGCCACCCCGCGTACCGCCGGAGCACACCGCCGGTCAAAACGCAACGATACGCCCGGGGTGTGACGCGCTTGGCAAAGTTGTTCGATGGTTCCGGCCGCGGATGATTCCGCTGAGCGCAAACCGGGCACATGCGGGTGATGTGGGTGGCGAGGAATCGAGATACGGTGCCAGGAGTTGCCACGACACGGCCGGTATCGTCACCGTTTCGACGGCCGGGACGGCCGGGTACTTGCGCTATCCGCCCCGCCCGTGTGGACTACGGCCAATGCTTCGCGCACGCGCGTGGCTGAGATATTCACCAGACATGATCAGGAGGCAACCCGTGAGCGCGACCGCGGACCACGCGGAGGAGCGGACGAACCCTGCCGCCAGGCTGGGGTTCCAGCCCGGACAGGTGGTCCAGGAGATCGGCTACGACGACGACGTCGACCAGGAACTCCGCCAGGCCATCGAGGAAGCCGTCGAGGGCGACCTGATGGACGAGGAATACGACGACGTGGCCGATGCCGTCGTGCTCTGGTTCCGGGACGACGACGGCGACCTGACGGATGCGCTGGTGGACGCCACCACGTACATCGAAGAGGGCGGCGCGATTCTGCTCCTCACGCCGAAGACCGGCCGTTCGGGATACGTCGAGCCGAGCGACATCTCGGAAGCCGCGACGACGGCCGGCCTGACCGCCGCGAAGAGCGTCAGCGTCGGCAAGGACTGGAGCGGCAGCCGGCTGGCCACGCCGAAGGCGGCCAAGTCGAAGCGGTGACCGCGACCGGACGGGCCGGATCTCGCCCCGGCCCGTCCGGACCCCAGGTGATCGCTGCGTAGGGTGGATCAGAGCGTTTGCTGTGCTCTCACCCGAACAGCCCACCGAAGGGAAGCACGACATGGCGATCCAGGTCGGCGACAAGGCACCCGACTTCGAGCTCAAGGACAACCACGGCCGCACGGTGCGGCTCGCCGACTTCCGCGGCGAGAAGAACGTGGTCCTGCTCTTCTACCCCTTCGCCTTCACCGGCGTGTGCACCGGCGAGCTGTGCGAGCTGCGCGACAACCTGCCGAGGTTCGCCGACCGCGACACCCAGCTGCTCGCCGTCTCGAACGACTCCATCCACAGCCTGCGCGTCTTCGCCGAGCAGGAGGGCCTGGAGTATCCGCTGCTCAGCGACTTCTGGCCGCATGGCAACGTCTCGCGCGACTACGGCGTCTTCGACGAGGACAAGGGCTGCGCGGTGCGGGGCACCTTCATCATCGACAAGGACGGCGTCGTGCGCTGGACCGTGGTCAACGGGCTGCCGGACGCGCGCGACCTGAACGAGTACGTGAAGGCGCTCGACACCCTCTAGTCGGCCGGTCGGCCGAACCTGTGATTCTTCGGGTCCAGGGTCTGCGGGGGGCGGGAACTCGTCACTAGGATCGGCTCGTTGATCCCATATCCGAAGCACGACGGGGCTCCCCGCCCCTCGACACCACATGGAGGACTCGTGGGAGTCAGCCTCAGCAAGGGCGGCAACGTCTCGCTGACCAAGGAGGCCCCGGGCCTGACCGCCGTCATCGTCGGACTGGGCTGGGACGTGCGCACCACGACCGGCACCGACTTCGACCTCGACGCGAGCGCGCTGCTGCTGAACAACTCCGGCAAGGTCATCAGCGACCAGCACTTCGTCTTCTTCAACAACCTCAAGAGCCCCGACGGCTCCGTGGAGCACACCGGCGACAACATCACCGGTGAGGGCGAGGGCGACGACGAACAGATCAAGATCAACCTCGCCGGCGTGCCCGCCGACGTGGACAAGATCGTGTTCCCGGTGTCGATCTACGACGCCGAGAACCGCCAGCAGTCCTTCGGCCAGGTGCGCAACGCGTTCATCCGCGTCGTCAACCAGGCCGGCGAGGCCGAGATCGCCCGCTACGACCTCAGCGAGGACGCCTCCACCGAGACCGCCATGGTCTTCGGCGAGCTGTACCGCAACGGCGCGGAGTGGAAGTTCCGCGCCATCGGCCAGGGCTACGCGTCCGGGCTGCGCGGCATCGCCCAGGACTTCGGCGTCAACGTCTGACGTCCGTCAGCTGGGACACCGTCCGGCGCCGCGCCGTTTACGGCCGGCGCCGGACGCGCAGGAAACAGGAAGCACTGTCAGGGGAGGACCAGCAATCATGGGCGTGACGCTCGCCAAGGGAGGCAATGTCTCCCTCTCCAAGGCCGCACCGAACCTCACCAACGTCATGATCGGGCTCGGCTGGGACGCGCGCTCCACCACCGGCGCCCCCTTCGACCTGGACGCCAGCGCGCTGCTGTGCGGCGCCAACAACCGGGTGATGGGCGACGAGTGGTTCGTCTTCTACAACCAGCTCAAGAGCCCGGACGGTTCGGTCGAGCACACCGGCGACAACCTCACGGGTGAGGGCGAGGGCGACGACGAGTCGATCCTGGTGGACCTCCCCAAGGTCCCGCCCCAGTGCGAGAAGATCATCTTCCCGGTCTCCATCCATATGGCCGACGAGCGCGGACAGACCTTCGGACAGGTCTCCAACGCCTTCATCCGGGTCGTCAACCAGTCGGACGGTCAAGAACTCGCCCGGTACGACCTCAGCGAGGACGCCTCCACCGAAACCGCCATGATCTTCGGCGAGCTGTACCGCTACCAGGGCGAATGGAAATTCCGGGCGGTCGGTCAGGGGTACGCGTCGGGACTGCGCGGCATCGCTCTAGACTTTGGGGTCAACGTTTCGTAAAGCCGTGCTCGGCGCGGGGGAGACCCTCATGGGAGGCGCCCCCACAACACGATGGGGTAACCAGTGCTACTGAAAACCTTCGGCTGGTCGTTCGCGGTCACCGCGATCGGCCTGGTCGCCGCCGTCCTCTACGGGGGGTGGGAGGCGTTCGGGGTGGTGGCGATCCTCGCCGTCCTGGAGATCTCGCTGTCCTTCGACAACGCGGTGGTCAACGCCGGGATCCTGAAGAAGATGAACGCCTTCTGGCAGAAGATCTTCCTCACGGTGGGCGTCCTCATCGCCGTCTTCGGCATGCGGCTGGTCTTCCCCGTCGTCATCGTGGCCATCACCGCCAAGCTCAACCCGATCGACGCGGTGCACCTCGCCTTCGCCGACAAGGACCGCTACCAGCAGCTGGTCACCGACGCCCACCCGGCGATCGCGGCCTTCGGCGGCATGTTCCTGCTGATGATCTTCCTGGACTTCATCTTCGAGGACCGGGACATAAAGTGGCTCCAGTGGATCGAGCGTCCGCTGGCCAAGCTCGGCAAGGTCGACATGCTGTCGGTCTGCATCGCCCTGATCGTCCTGCTGATCACCTCTTTCACCTTCGCCACCCACGCCCACCAGCACGGCGGCGCGCACATCGACAAGGCGCAGACGGTCCTGATCTCCGGCATCGCCGGTCTGATCACGTACATGATCGTCGGCGGTCTCTCCGGCTTCTTCGAGGACCGGCTCGAGGAAGAGGAGGAGCGCGAGCACGAGGAGGAGGAAGAGGCCGCCCGCACCGGCAAGAAGAAGTCGGCCGTCCTGCTGGCCGGCCAGGCCGCGTTCTTCATGTTCCTCTACCTGGAGGTCCTGGACGCGTCCTTCTCCTTCGACGGTGTGATCGGCGCCTTCGCCATCACCAACGACATCGTGATGATGGCCCTGGGCCTCGGCATCGGCGCGATGTACGTCCGTTCGCTCACCGTCTACCTGGTCCGCCAGGGCACCCTCGACGACTACGTCTACCTGGAGCACGGCGCCCACTACGCGATCGGCGCCCTGGCCATCATCCTGATGGTCACCATCCAGTACCAGATCAACGAGGTGATCACCGGCCTCGTCGGCGTCGTCCTGATCGCCCTGTCCTTCTGGTCCTCCGTACGAAGGAACCGGGCCCTCGCGGCGGCCGAAGGCGGCACCGGGGAGAAGGCCGAGGTCTCCTCCGGGGTGTGACACCCTGATCCATGAGGAACGCTCTGTGCGGGGCGGCGGGCACGGCCGCCGCCCCGCACGCATGCGGACGACGACCTGGGGGCGGGACATGGGCTTCTTCGACGGACTGCTGGGCGCACGCGCGGTCGACTTCGACTCCGGCAACGCCGCCAACGCCATCGAGCTCACCAAGCGGCGCCAGTCGGCCTCCCTCACCAAGCAGGGCGCGGCCACCGGGCATCTGCGGGTCAACCTCACCTGGCGGATGCGCACCTCCGACTTCGGCGCACAGCGCCCCAGCCTGCTGCGGCACCCCCTCAAGGCCCTCAAGCCGCCGGAGATCCAGGGCCACGGGCAGAGCATGGTCGACGTCGACCTCGACCTGGGCTGCCTGTACGAACTGGCCGACGGCACCAAGGGCGTCGTACAGCCGCTGGGCGACTACCTGGGCGACATCAACGCGGTGCCGTACATCAAGATCAGCGGTGACGACCGGTTCGGCTCGGGCTCCGGCGAGACGATGTACATCAACCTCGACCACCGCGAGTCCATCAAACGCATCCTGGTCTTCGTCTACATCTACGACCAGACCCCGGCGTTCGACCGCACGCACGCCATCGTCACCCTGTACCCCAGCAGCGGCCCCCGGCTGGAGATCAGCCTGGACGAGCGCCACCCCCAGGCCCGCTCCTGCGCCGTCCTGCTCATCGAGAACGTCAAGGGCGAGCTGATGGTCCGCCGCGAGGTCAAGTTCGTCTACGGCTTCCAGGCCGAGCTGGACCGGCTGTACGGATGGGGGCTCCAGTGGGGCCGGGGCTACAAGGCGAAGGTCTGACCTCCGCCGGCGCTCGGGGCCGCTACCGCCCGATGAACTGCGGCCCCTGCGGCGGCAGCCGGAAGCCCGGGTCCGGGGCGAAGGGCGCGGGTACGGGCTGCGGATAGCCGTACACCGGGGCCGAGGCCGGCGGCGGGAACCCGTATCCCGGCTGCGGCGGCACCGCCGACGTGGGCTGCTCCGGGGGCAGCGGCCGGGACACCGTGACGCCCTCGTCCGCCGCGGGCTCCGCGGCCGTCGGCTCCTCCGACTCGTCCACCGAGATGCCGAAGTCCGTGGCCAGTCCCTTGAGGCCATTGGAATAGCCCTCGCCCAGCGCCCGGAACTTCCAGCCCTCCCCGCGGCGGTACAGCTCACCGCAGATCATCGCCGTCTCCGCGCCGGTCTCCGGCTTGATCTCGAACTCCGCCCACGGCTCACCGTCGGCGACGGCGGCGTCGTACAGCGCGATGCTCAGGTTCGGCACCCGGTCGAAGGTGACCCCGTCCGCGGACGCGACCAGCAGAATCCGGCCGATCTCCGGCTCGACCCCCGTCAGCTCCGACTGGATCGTGTCGGTCAGCCCCTCGGTGACCCGCTTCTTGCCCAGCCGCCACACCTTGCCCGAGGGATGCCGGGGCTGGTTGTAGAACACGAAGTCCTCGTCCGAGCGCACACGGCCGCCGGCGCCCAGCAGCAGCGCCGAGGCGTCCACGTCCGGGACCGACGTCCCCGGCGTCCAGCGCAGCACGGCGCGCACCGTGGTGGCCTCCAGCGGGACGTTCGACCCCTTCAGCATCGCGTGCGTCATGCCGTCATCCTGCCCTCTCGGTCCTGGCCACGACAATGCGGGGGGTGCCCGTGACCGACACAGTGGAGTTACCGGAAATTCACGCCAGGAGGGAACTTCGGACAGGTCACCCTACGTACTATTACCGGCCACCCTTTACCGAATCCTCAATCCCGGGTCGCACCTCTTGGGGGAGTCCTATGCGTCATTTCGGGCATATCGCCCCCGAGGTCCGGCAGCGCCTCTTCCATCGGGAGCCGTGCGCGTTCACCGCCGACTCCCCGGCCCGGCTGCTGGCCGCCGCCCTCGGCGCCACGCTGTACAGCCCGGCCACCCGGCCCCGGCTCGCCGACGACATCCTCCGGCAGGCGGGCAACGGCGTGGTCTCCATGGTGCTGTGCCTGGAGGACTCCATCGGCGACGCGGACGTACCGGCCGGTGAGGAGAACCTGGTCCGGCAGTTCGCCGACCTCGGCTCCCGGGCGGACGCCGAGCCCCCGCTGCTGTTCATCCGGGTGCGCACCCCCGAGCAGATCCCCGACCTCGTCCGCCGCCTCGGCCCCTCCGTGCGGCTGCTGTCCGGATTCGTACTGCCCAAGTTCACCGGGGAGCGCGGCCTGTCCTTCCTGGAGGCCCTGACCGCCGCCGAGGCCGAAGCCGGGCGCCGGCTCTTCGCCATGCCGGTCCTGGAGTCCCCGGAGCTGCTCTACCGCGAGTCGCGCGTGGAGACCCTGGAGGGCATCTTCCGCACCGTGGACAAGTACCGCGACCGCGTCCTCGCGCTGCGCCTCGGCGTCACCGACTTCTGCTCCTCCTACGGCCTGCGCCGCGCCCCCGACATGACCGCCTACGACGTCCAGGTCGTCGCCTCCGTCATCGCCGACGTGGTGAACATGCTGGGCCGCGCCGACGGCACCGGATTCACGGTCACCGGGCCCGTGTGGGAGTACTTCCGCCTCTCCGAGCGCATGTTCAAACCCCAGCTGCGGCAGAGCCCCTTCCTGGAGGTGCGGGCCGCCGAGCTGCGCGCGAAGCTGCTGGAGCACGCCATGGACGGGCTGCTGCGCGAGATCTCCCTCGACCAGGCCAACGGCCTGCTCGGCAAGACCTGCATCCACCCCTCCCATGTGCTGCCCGTGCACACGCTGTCCGTGGTCAGCCACGAGGAGTACAGCGACGCCCAGGACATCCTGCGGCCGGAACGCGGCGGCGGGGGCGTCCTCAGGTCCGCCTATACGAACAAGATGAACGAGGTGAAACCCCACCGCGCCTGGGCCGAGCGGACCCTGCTGCGCGCGGAGGTGTTCGGCGTCGCGCACGAGGACGTCAACTTCGTGGAACTGCTCGCCGCCGGCATACCCGACTGACCTCTCCCGCACCGGGAGACGCATCCAAGGAACGCATGAACAACGCAGTGAACGACGGGGTCTGGTCCGGCAGCTGGGTCGCCGAGCGACTCGGGGTCGGACTCCGGGGCGACGACGGAGTGGGCGGCGAGGAGCTGCGGGCCATGCTGGGCCTCGCCCTGCGCCGCAACCCCAAGCGGGCCCATCTGCTGGTCTCCCACGTGCTCGGCAAGCACGTACCGCAGACACCCTCGGTGGTGTACGGCCATGGGGTGCGGCTCGGCCGGCGGGTGCACGCGCTGCTCGGTGCGCGGGAGGCGGCCCGCGCGGTCGTCCTCGGGTACGCGGAGACCGCGACCGGCCTCGGGCACGCGGTGGCCGACGGGCTCGGCACGGCGCCGTATCTGCACTCCACCCGCCGGCCGGTCGCCGGGGTGGCCCCCGCGGGCGGGTTCGAGGAGGCGCACTCGCACGCCACGTCGCATCTGCTGCTGCCCTCGGATCCCGCGCTGCTGGCCGGGGACGGGCCGCTGGTGCTGGTGGACGACGAGTTCTCCACCGGGAACACGGTGCTGAACACGATCCGCGATCTGCACGCCCGGCACCCCCGGGCGCGGTACGCGGTGGTCGCGCTGGTGGACATGCGCTCGGCGCGGGACGTCCGGCGGCTGGAGGAGTTCGCGGCGGAGATCGGGGCGCGGGTGGATCTCGTCGCCGCGGCCTCGGGGACGGTACTGCTTCCGGAGGGCGTGCTGGAGAAGGGGCAGGAGCTGGTCGCGCGGTACGAGGCCGGGGACGGGCCGGACGCGGTCGCGCGCGCCCGGGCGGCGGAGCCCCGGCCTGTCCCGCCCCGCGCCCCCGGGACCGTGGACCTCGGCTGGCCCGCCGGTCTGCCCGACGGCGGCCGGCACGGATTCACCCCCGCCCACCGCGCCCGCCTCGAAGCCGCCCTCCCCGCGATGGCCGGCCGCATCGCCGACGCCCTCCCCGCCGGCGCCCGCGACGTCCTCGTCCTCGGCTCCGAGGAGCTGATGTACGCCCCCCTGCGGCTCGCCGGTGAGCTGGAGCGGACGCGGGACGGCGCGGTGCGGTTCTCCACCACCACACGCTCGCCCGTGCTCGCGGTGGACGACCCCGGCTACGCGATCCGCAGCCGCATCGTCTTCCCGGCGCACGACGACCCGGCCGACGGGCCCGGCGAGCGGTACGCCTACAACGTGGCGGGCGGCGGATTCGACGCCGTCGTCGCCGTGGTCGACTCGGCCGGCGACACCCCCGCGCTGCACGTTCCGGACGGGCTGCTCGCGCGGCTCGCCGAGCAGGTGCCGCACGTCCTGCTCGCGGTCGTCCCCTCCTACGTCCCCGCGCCCCCGCACGCTCCCGAAAGGCCGGCCATGCTGCCCGAGCCCCTCCGCGGCCCCGCGTTCTCCTCGTACCCGCCCGAGGAGGTCGGCTGGCTGCTCCAGGACCTCTCCGACGTCACCCTGGAGGCGCCGACCGAGGAGCGGGAGGAGGCCATCCAGAGCGGCGGGGCGCACTACGCCGAGTCGCTGCCGGTGGAGTACCAGCCCAGCGCCCAGTACCAGGAGTTGTTCCACGCGGCCCTCGACACCTCGGCCGCGCGGATCGCCCGCGCCGTCGGCGTGGTCACCGACACGGTCCTCGGCGAGAGGTCGCCGCGCCCGGTGCTGGTGTCGCTGGCCCGCGCCGGAACCCCGGTCGGTGTGCTGATGCGCCGCTGGGCGCACTTCCGGCACGGCCTCGAACTGCCGCACTACGCCGTGTCCATCGTGCGCGGCCGGGGCATCGACGCCACCGCGCTGCGCTGGCTCGCCGCCCACCACGACCCCAGGGACGTGGTGTTCGTGGACGGCTGGACCGGCAAGGGCGCCATCACCCGCGAACTCGCCCAGGCCATCGAGGAGTTCGAGAAGGCGGAGGGCGTCAGCGGGTTCGACCCGGAGATAGCCGTCCTCGCCGACCCCGGCTCCTGTGTGCGCACCTACGGCACCCGCGAGGACTTCCTCATCCCCTCCGCCTGCCTCAACTCGACCGTCTCCGGGCTCATTTCGCGTACGGTCCTGCGCGCCGACCTGGTCGGCCCGGACGACTTCCACGGCGCGAAGTTCTACCGCGAACTCGCGGACGCCGACGTCTCCGTGGCCTTCCTCGACGCCGTCGAGGCACGCTTCCCCGAGGTCGCCGACGGTGTGGCGGAGGCCGTCAAGGAACTGCTGGCCGAGGACCGCACCCCGACCTGGGCGGGCTGGCGGGCCGTCGAGCGGATCAGCGAGGAGTACGGCATCCACGACGTGAACCTCGTCAAGCCGGGCGTCGGCGAGACCACCCGGGTGCTGCTGCGCCGGGTGCCCTGGAAGATCCTCGCGCACAAGGGCGCGGGCGCCGACCTGGACCATGTCCGGCTGCTCGCCGAGCAGCGCGGGGTGCCGGTCGAGGAGGTGGACGAACTGCCGTACACCTGCGTCGGGTTGATCCACCCCCGCTACACGCGCGGGGCGACCGGCGCCGACGGCAGGGCGGTGAACGGCTGATGCCGGTACTGGTGGCGAGCGACCTCGACCGGACGCTGATCTACTCCTCGGCGGCCCTCGCGCTGACCATGCCGGACGCCCGCGCGCCCCGGCTGCTGTGCGTGGAGGTGCACGAGAGCAGGCCGCTGTCGTACCTGACGGAGACGGCGGCGCAGCTGCTGACCGACCTCGGGGACGCGGCCGTGTTCGTGCCGACCACGACCCGGACCCGCAAGCAGTACCAGCGCATCAACCTGCCGGGCCCGCAGCCCGCGTTCGCGATCTGCGCCAACGGCGGCCATCTGCTCGTCGACGGCGTCACCGACCACGACTGGCACGCCCGGGTGCTGGCCCGGCTCGCCGACGAGTGCGCTCCGCTGGCCGAGGTCCAGGAGCATCTGACGCGCGCCGCCGACCCGGTGTGGCTGCGCAAGCAGCGGGTCGCCGAGGACCTGTTCGCCTACCTCGTCCTCGAGCGCGAGCTGCTGCCCGAGGACTGGGTGAAGGAGCTGGCCGCCTGGGCCGAGGGCCGCGGCTGGACCGTCTCGCTCCAGGGCCGCAAGCTCTACGCCGTGCCGAGGCCGCTCACCAAGAGCGCCGCCGTCCGCGAGGTGGCCCGCCGCACCGGCGCGGAGCTGACCCTGGCCGCAGGTGACTCCCTGCTGGACGCCGATCTCCTGCTGGCCGCGGACCGGGGCTGGCGGCCGGGCCACGGCGAGCTGGCGGACACCGGATGGCTGGCGCCGGGGATCAGCGCGCTGCCGGAGCGGGGGGTGCTGGCGGGGGAGCGCATCCTGAGAGAGTTCCTGAAGGCGACGCGCACGGCCGCCCCGTAGGTGACCCCCGGTGGGGGCCCGGTGGGGCCCCGGCCGGGGTCAGCCGCAGCAGCCCCCGCCGCAGCAGCCACCGCCCCCCTGGGGCGCGGAGGCCGAGGACGGGGCCGAACCGCCCACCGCGACCGTGGACAGCAGCTTCACCGTGTCCGCGTGCCCGGCGGGGCACTGGGCCGGGGCCGCCGACTCCGACATCGGCCGGCTCAGTTCGAACGTGTCGCCGCAGCTCCGGCAGCGGTATTCATAGCGAGGCATGAGCACAGCGTAACCGTGGGGGCAAACGTGGCGTCTCAATGTTTGATGAGTGTTGGGATGCACCAGGTACTCGTGCGGAGGAATCGAAAACTTCGCTGATAACTTGTGAACGCCGTAGCGAGGACGCTCAGCTCACCGCGCGAGCAGGAGCGAGTGCGGAGGGGAGACGCATAGTGACCGATGCGTCGCAAGGGGAGGGCCGTTCCGGCCAGGGCGAGCAGCCGCTCGACGCCGACCGGACCCTGCATCTGAGAGTGGACGCTCTCAGGGCCGACGAGACCATGCAGCTGCGGGTGCCCGCGCCGCCCGAGGCGCCGTCCGGCGGCGGACGGGCCGAGCGCAGGCGCAGCGCGCGCCCCACCCCGCGGGAGCGTGCGGGCAGCGTGACGGCCCGAATAATGGGCCTGCCGGCGCCACTGACGCGCCGGCTCGCGCCGTACCTGCGCCCGCTCGCGCCCTACGCACGGCGCCTCAAGCCCGCCTACCCCCGCCCCGGCCGCAGCGGCTGGCGGCGCTGGATGCCCTCCTGGCGGCAGTGGCTCGGCGGCATCCTGGCCTCCTTCGGCCTGCTCGGCGCCTTCCTGATGACCGCGTACGCGCTCACCGACGTGCCGAGCGACCTGAACTCGTACGCCACCCAGCAGGACAACGTCTACTTCTGGTCCGACGGCACCCCGATGGCCCGTACGGGCTGGGTGCAGCGGCAGGCGATGCCCCTGAAGGACATCCCCCCGGACGTCCGCTGGGCGGTGCTCGCCGCGGAGAACGAGACCTTCTACTCCGACCCCGGAATTTCCGTGAAGGGCATCAGCCGCGCCCTGTTCCGCACCGTGGGAGAGGGGGACACCCAGGGCGGATCCACCATTACCCAGCAGTACGTGAAGAACGTCTATCTGAACCAGAACCAGACCGTCAGCCGTAAGTTCACCGAGGCGATGATCTCGCTCAAGCTCGACAACAAGATGAGCAAGGACAAGATCCTCGAGGGCTATCTCAACACCAGCTGGTTCGGCCGCGGCACCTACGGCATCCAGCGCGCCTCCCAGGCGTACTACGGCAAGGACGTCAGCAAGCTCAACGTGTCCGAGGCGGCCATGCTCGCCGGACTCCTCAAGGGCGCGGGCCTGTACGACCCCACCCTGAGCAAGGCCAACCACCAGCGGGCCGAGGAACGGTGGTCCTGGATCCTCGACCGCATGGTCAAGATCCACAAGCTGACGCCGGCCCAGCGCGCCCAGTACAAGACGTTTCCCGAGCCGCTGAAGTCCAACCCGCTGTACAACACCGGCGAGCAGAGCGACTACCTGGTGGAGCTGGCCTCCCAGTACGCCAAGAAGTCCGCCCACCTGACCGACCAGCAGTTCGACCTCGGCGGCTACCAGATCTACACCACCTTCGACCGCAAGCGGGAGAACGCGCTCACCGGCGCCGTCACCAAGGCCCGCAAGCAGGCCAAGCGGGACGACCCCGACGCCGCGAAGAACGGCCACTACGGGGCCGCCTCCGTCGCCACCGACGGCCGGATCCTCGCCGTCTACGGCGGCCCCGACCACCGCACCCAGGGCTACAACGAGTCCAACGCGACCACCGTCCCGGCCGGCACCGCCTTCCTGCCCTTCGTCTACGCCGCCGGACTCGAACACGGCGTCCACAAGACCCGCGGCGGACCCGTCACCCCCGTCACCCCCGACAGCGTCTACGACGGCGACGACGCCGTCCCCGTCACCACCCCCGAGGGCCCCTACTGGGACCGCAGCGGCAAGAAAGTCTCCGCCCACAACGACGGCGACAAGTCGTACGGCAAGATCACCCTGCGCGAGGCCCTCGCCAAATCGGTCAACACGCCATTCATGCAGCTCGGCATGGACACCGGCCTCGGCCAGGTCCGCCGCACCGCCCAGGCGTCCGGGCTGCTGTCCACCAGCATCGGCCCCCAGGTGCCCACCCTCTCGCTCGGCAGCTCCACACCCAGCGCCATCCGCATGGCCAGCGGATACGCCACCTTCGCCGCCGACGGCACCCACACGGAGCCGTACTCGGTGCGCCGTATCACCCGCAACGGCGCCCCCGTCGCCCTGGCCACCCCGCGCCCCACCCGCGCGGTCGGCGCCGGCGTCGCGCAGGACGTCGACCAGGCGCTCACCGACTCCTTCCGGGCCGCCCACCCGGACGTCACCACCCCGGACGTGGCGGGCAAGGCCGGGACCGCCGACCAGGGCACCACCGACGAGAACGGCACGGGCCAGAACACCGCCGCCTGGTACGCCGGCACGGCCGACTCCGTGTCCACGGCGGTCGTCGTCTACCGCATGGACCTGGCCAAGTCCCTGGAACCGCTGCCCCTGAAGGGACTCGCGGGCGCGTCGCCGGACACCGTGCCCTACGCCCTCTGGTCGGCCGCCATGGGCCTGGACTGACCGCCCGGGCCCCGAACCCACGACCACACGGAGATTGAGCCGCGCATGTCTCGCAACAAGCAACAGACGGGCCGGGGCC
Source organism: Streptomyces sp. SUK 48 (assembly GCF_009650765.1). Lineage (NCBI taxonomy): Bacteria > Bacillati > Actinomycetota > Actinomycetes > Kitasatosporales > Streptomycetaceae > Streptomyces > Streptomyces sp. SUK 48. The sequence continues at coordinate 5,683,125 of NZ_CP045740.1, forward strand.
GGCGTCGCGCCCCCGGCCGCCGCCGCGTCCCCGCCGCCACCCGCCCGCAGATCTTCACGCTCGCGGCCTTCCTCGTCGTGGCCTCCCTGGTGGCCGGCTACCTCGCCCTGAGCCGCCCCGACGACACCACGCCCACCGCCGCCTCGGGCAAGGACGGCAAGGGCGGCCCCGCGCCCTCCGCGACCACCAAATGGGACGGCAAGACCCACGTCCTCGGCGACGGCTCCACCTCCTACACCGGACCGCAGAAGGGCACCCTGAAGCCCGTACCGCTCAAGCCCGGGGAGAAGCCCCCCCAGTTCGTCGTCTTCTCCTGGGACGGCGCCCTGCAGGGCGACGACCATCTCTTCTCGCACTACCGGGAGATGGCCAAGGAGTACAACGCCCACATGACCTTCTTCCTCACCGGCATCTACCTGCTGCCCAAGAGCAAGAAGGACCTCTACCACGGCCCGATGCACCAGCCCGGCGACGCCGCCATCGACTACCCCACCGACGAGCACATCCGCACCACCCTGGAACAGCTCCGCCTCGCCTACGAGCAGGGCAACGACATCGGCACCCACTTCAACGGCCACTTCTGCGGCGCCAAGGGCGGCGGCGACTGGAGCGTCCAGGAGTGGAAGAGCGAGATCGACCAGTTCTACTCCTTCGTGGAGAACTGGAAGACGAACACCGGCTACACCGACATCCCGCCCCTGCCCTTCGACTTCAAGCAGGAGGTCACCGGCGGCCGCGCGCCCTGCCTGGAGGGCCAGCCCAACCTGCTGAAGGCCATCAAGAGCTACGGCTGGCGCTACGACGCCAGCTCCCCGGGCGACTTCCAGATATGGCCCGCCAAGAAGGACGGCGTCTGGGACTTCCCGCTCCAGATGCTCCCGTACGAGAACGGCAAGTTCCAGGGCCTGTCGATGGACTTCAACTTCCTCTACAACCAGTCCAACGGCGAGACCGACGGCGACCCCGCCAAGTACGCCCAGTGGGAACAGCAGACGGTCGACTCCTACATGGCCGGCTTCAACCGCGTCTACTACGGCAGCCGCGCACCGCTGTTCATCGGAAACCACTTCGAGCACTGGAACGGCAGCATCTACATGAAGTCCATCGACCAGATCATCCCGCAGATCTGCACCAAGAAGGGCGTCAAGTGCGTCTCCTTCAAGGAACTCGCCGACTGGATGGACGTCCAGAAGCCCTCCACGCTGGCCGCGCTGCGCAGCCTCGACCCCGCCCAGTCCCCGGACTGGTCCACCGTCGTCAAGTGACAGAAACGCAGACCAGGTTCCACTTGTGCAACCCCCTTCACACGCGCCCAGCAGACCATGCGAAGATGCCCCCTCCCGGTAGGTGTACCGGCGTAGAGGGGAACATCATTGAAGTCAAGAAGACTCAGCCGTAAGGGGCGTCGCACCACCATCGTCGGCGCCTCCGCCGCCGCAGTGGTCGCCGGCGTGGCGCTCATACCCAACTGGAGCGCGGGCGCGGCGGTCACCAACGACCCGACCGTGGACGCGGCCACCAAGGCGACCTTCCAGAAGCTCGCCGACGCGGTCTTCACCGACCGCACCCAGGCCCTGGTGGACGGCTCCACCGGCGCCCGCACCGAGCACACCAAGGGCTTCCACGGCTCCGTCCGCCTCTCCGGCGGCCAGAGCCACCAGCAGTCCTCCGCCCTCGGCCAGCTGCGCGCCCGCAAGGACCGCCTCGCCAAGCTGGGCGAGAAGTACAGCGCCGGCAGCACCACGGTGACGCTCGACGCCACCGAGGTGCACGGCCGCAGCGCCAAGGTCGCCGTCACCGAGACCACCTCGCTGACCTACAAGCCGGGCACCACCTCGGCCAAGGGCCCGAAGACCACCGGCTTCCAGGCCCACCACGAGCTGACCTTCCAGTCCGGCCGGCACGGCGACTGGCAGCTCACGGGCATCAAGGACACCGACGACGGCTACCTCGCCGTCAACCAGGTCGCCACGCCTGCCGCGCCCAAGGACAAGACGCCCGCCACCTCCGACGACGGGCCGCCCACCGCGCCCCGCGCGGCCATCAGCTACCCGGGACCGGCGAACCCCAAGAAGCTCACCGGGGGTGCGTACGACTACAAGGCGATGGTCACGTACGCGCAGAAGTACTGGAACCACTACAACACCGCGTACCCGGACTACAACGGCGAAGGTGCCGGCGGCGACTGCACCAACTTCGTCAGCCAGGTGCTGAAGGCGGGCGGCTGGAAGCACGTCCCCGGCTACACCGACGACTACACCAAGTGGTTCGGCACCGCCGACATCCAGTCCGACTCCTTCGTCGGCGTCAACGAGTTCTCCTGGTTCGCGCTGGCCTCCAAGCGCGTCACCCCGCTCGCCGACGTGTACCAGGCGGACCTCGGTGACGTGATCCAGATGGACTTCAACCGGGACGGGTCCAAGGACCACACCATGGTCGTCACCTACCGGGACGCCGCCGGCGTGCCGTACGTGACCTACCACTCCACCAACACCTACAACAGGTCGGTGGCCAGCCTGGTCGCGTCCTACCCGACGGCGTACTACTACGCCTACAGGACCTGACCCCGCCGGTCCTGCCGCCCCGGGTCCTCCCCCACCTCACGCGTGCCGTGCGCTTCCCGCGCCCCGGCCGCGCCGTGCGGGGCGGCCTCGGGGTGGCGGGCCCGCCAGTACGGATTGTCGTGCGGCAGCGCGTGACCGACCCGGCCGTACATCCCGAAGGTCATCAGCAGCAGCCCCACCACGAAGCTGAACAGCACATTCTGGATCCTGAACGCCAGGAAGTTGTTCGGGGTGTCCAGCAGGGCCAGGAACAGGAACCCGTTCAGCAGGAACAGGATGCCGAGCACCATGTTCAGCGTGGACGCGACGTTCCCCCCGATCACCATGCCGACCAGCAGCAGCGCGCCGATGCAGATCGACAGCACACTGAGCGTGCCGTTCGTGTTCAGACCGGCGACCGTCGCACCGCCGATGTCGAAGAACCCGATGTGGTTGATCAGGCCCAGGATGCCGAAGACGACGAGGAACGCGCCGATCAGCCCCGCGCCGATCCGGTACACCAGATTCAGCTTGTGATCGACGGGGAGATGCTGATCGAACCGGATCCGCTGCTTGTCCTGCGTACGCGCTGCGTGCGTGGCCATCCGGGCCTCCCTCGGGGCGCTGGCGGCGGCTGTCCATCCCAGAACATGGCTCTCATCAATATCCGCCCGAACCGGGGCAACCGGCAACATGACGCCCCACCGCCGCCATGAGCGCCCGGCGCCCCCGCCGGTGCGCGACGCCCCCGCTAGTGCGCGACGCCCCCGCGCTCCTCCCGGATACGGGCCACCACCTGCGCCGCCGCCTGCCGCACCGCGTCCGTCTCGGTCAGGAAGTGCCAGTAGTCCGGATGCCGGCCGCCCTCAAGGCCCGCGACCGCCCGCTCCAACTGGGCCACCGCGTCGTCCAGCGGCCGGGCATGACGCGGATCCGGCGTCGCCCGCCCCGACATCGCCAGCCGCTGCGCGTCCCGGATCGCGAACCGCGTCCGCTCGATCTCCGCCTGCGGATCCTTCTGTACGGCGTTCAGCCGGGCCAGCCGGTCACCGGCCGCCGAGACCGCGTCGTCCGTCGCGTTCAGCAGCGCCCGCACCGTCGACAGCAGCGAGGCCGCGTCCGCCCAGCGCTGCGCGTCCCGCGCGGCCTGCGCCTCGCCCAGCTTCCGCTCGGCCTGCCCGACGTTCTCCACCGCCTGCGCCGGCACCTGCTGGAGGTCCTGCCAGCACGCCGCGGCGAACCGCCGCCGCAACTCGCTGAGCACGGGGTCCACCTGCCCGGCCCGCGTGGTCAGCGCCTGCGCGCGGGTCCGCAGCGAGACCAGCCGGTGGTCGATCTCCGCAGCCTTCTGCGGCAGCCCCTCGGCCTCGGCCCGGATCGCCCCGGCCTCCCGCTGCACCCGCTCGGCCCGCTCCAGCGTCTGCTGCACCCCGTGCTGGCCGGCGCCCTGGTTCAGCTTCGTCAGCTCCGGCGCCAGCGCGGCCAGCCGGCCCGCGAGGTCGTCGGCGCGCAGCCCCTGCGCGCGGACGCCGTCCAGCGCGTCGCTCGCCGCCAGCAGCGCCTGACGGGCCCGCTCCACGGCGGGCGCCACCCGGGCGAGCAGCGTCTCGGCCGAACCCAGCAGCGGGCCGAGGGAGCTGCCGAACCGGTCCAGCTCCTGCTTGACCCGCACCAGCTCGTCCCGCGCCGCGGTCAGCTCGGTGCGCGCCCGCGTCGCCGCGGCGGCCTCCAGGTCGGCCCGGTCCAGGTCATGGGCGTCGACCGCCTGGATATAGCGCCGGCTGACCTCGTCGATCCGCCGGCCCAGGCCCTCGAAGTCCGAGGCGGCACGCCGGGCGGCGGGGGAGTCGTCGACCGCCGTGATGGTCTCGATCGAGATCCGCAGATCCCGCTGCGCGGTGTCCAGTTCGTAGAACGCGGCCGCCGCCGCGTCCTTCGCCTCCTGCGCCTGCGCCCGCTGGCTCTCCGCCCGGCCGCCGAACCAGCGCCGGGTGCCGCCGCCCGCGAAGGCGGCGGGCAGCGCGAGCGCGACGAGCGCCGGAAGGCTCACCAGGGTGAGGGTGTCGCGGAGCGCGGCGGCTGCCCTATGCCGGGTCCTCGCGGTGGACGACGGTGGGTACGGCTGTGTCGCTGGCGTGCCCGGTCTCGCCGTCACATCCCTCTCCCGTGCTGTGGTCGGCCCTGGGTGGTGCCATTCTCCCACCCCGTACAGACGAACACACGGGCCCGTCAGTTCACCGTATCCACGGTGACCTTTCCGTCGGCGGAACCGGCGGTCACCCGGTGCCCGCCGCGCGGATTCCCGCGGCACGGACAGCTGGACGCCCCCGTGGTCCGAGGTCGCAGCACCGTGAGGCTCCCGTCGTCGCCGCCCATGTCCACGCGGCCGGGTACGCGGCTCAGGCCCAGGCGCACCGAGCCGCTCTCGGCCCGGGCCCGCACCTGACGGGAGGCGACGTCCGCGTGCAACGAGCCGTCGTCCGGGCTCAGGTCGAGGGGACCGGTGAAGCCGGTGACGCGCACGGCGACGATCTCCAGCGCGGAGTCGTCCGAATCCCCCGAATCAGGTCTCACCCGACGGTGGAACCCAGCCGCCTCCCAACCCATCCGGCGGCCCACCGGAGACCAGCTGGGGACAACCCCCGGGCCGCCTCCGGTACCCCGCCGTCCGGGTTTGCCCCGCACCGGCTCGGGCAAGGTAGGCTGTCGACTCGACCTGGGCAGCCGCCCGGGACTCGGGTGCGTAGCTCAGTGGTAGAGCGCCTGCCTTACAAGCAGGATGTCGGCGGTTCGAAACCGTCCGCGCCCACCGATGGGGAGAGCCCCCGGCCGAATGCGGCCGGGGGCTCTTTGTGTCGGGGCGGGTTACGCCGGGGCGTTCGTGGGTGGGGGGTCGGTGGTGAAGGCGGTGACCAGGAGGGCCAGGGCGGCGATGTAGGTGGTCATGCAGAGGGTGGAGCGGCCGGGGAAGTCGAGGCCCGCGGCGCCGAGGCCGATCAGGGAGTCGGAGGCGACGAAGACCAGGCCGCCCCACAGGGCCCGGGTGCCGAGGGCGCGGGCGGTCAGGGCCATGGTGAGCAGGGCGAGGGCGTAGACGGCCACGGCGCAGCCCAGGGCGGGGCCGAGGGTGGGGGCGAGGGCGGCGACGGCGGCGGCCCAGACCGCGAGGTAGGCGGCGCAGACGGCGCGGCGGGTGCGCAGGTGGTCGAGGGCGCCGGCGCGCAGGAAGGCCGTGATCCAGCAGAGTTGGGCGCCCAGGAAGAGGGCGAGGCCGATGCCGAAGGCCGGGGTGCCGGGGATCAGCAGGGCGATGTCCCCGGCGGCGGCGAGCAGCAGTCCGGTCAGGACGCAGGCGTGCCGGGTGCCGGTCAGGCGCCACAGGTGGGCGGCCAGGAGCGGGGCCAGGAGGGGCTTGGCGATCCACTCCATGGCGTGCTTCCCGGTCGCCACCCCGATGAGCTCGACGAGGCACAGCACCGCGAAGACCACGATCAGCGGCGGCGCCCCTGCCGCCCGTGCCGGACGCTGGAGAGCCGGTCGTGGGCCGCCTCGCTCCGGTACCTGTCCCTCAGCCATGGCGATCAGAGTGGGGACACCTGGGGTGGTGGTCAACTGGTTGGACCAGATCGGTCGTCAGGAGTTTCCGGGTGCCTGCCCCTCGTGGGCGTGCTTCAGGCGGCTGCGGGCCTGCATGCGCTGTTCGGCCGCGACCTCGGCCCAGAAGCGGTGGGTGCTGATGAACACCGCGAGTTCGTGTTCGCGGCGGCGGAGCTTCTCCACCTCGGCCTGTTCGTCGGCCGTCCAGCCCGGGGAGGCGGGGCGCTCCGCCTTGCGCCATCCGTTGTCGTCACTGAAGCCGTCGACCGGCTCGACCGACCAGGGCAGCCGCCTGAGCAGGGCCGACAGCTCGGCCCTGACCTGGTGCAGCTCCTCCTGACCGGCGAGGAGGTCACTGGGGAATTGGTAGGTCGTAGCCACACGGCAATGGTACGCCTGTTCGATTTACGGTTGCGAGGTCGATCGAGAGGTTCATCCGAACGGGCGTTCATCGACGGCGGGGGCGGCGGAGGGGACAACGGTGGTGACGTCGGTCTCCGGGGCCGGGCTCGTGAGGATGACCAGCTGCCGGGTGGCCCGGGTCATCGCCACATAGCGGTCCACCGCGCCCGTGACACCCTCCCCGAACCGCTCCGGGTCGACCAGGACGACCAGATCGAACTCAAGGCCCTTCGACAGGCTGGGGGTCAGGGAGCGGACGCGGGGGCTCGTCGGACGGAAGTCCGGGGCGCCGATGACACAGGCGGTGCCCTCGGGGTGGGCGGCGAGCCAGTCGTCGAGGACCGCGGCCAGCTCGGCCGCCGCGCCGCGGCGCACCGGCAGGCCGTTGCCGCGGATCGAGGTCGGCACGTTGGCGTCCGGCAGCGCGGCCCGTACGACCGGCTCGGCCTCCGCCATGATCTCCTTCGGCGTACGGTAGTTGACGGTCAGACCGGCCAACTCGACCCGGCCGAAGCCGATACGGGCGAGCCGCTCCTGCCAGGACTCGGTGAAGCCGTGCCGGGCCTGGGCGCGGTCGCCGACGATGGTGAAGCTGCGCGAGGGGCACCGCGACAGCAGCATCTGCCATTCCGCGTCGGTGAGTTCCTGTGCCTCGTCCACCACGATGTGCGCGAACGGGCCCGCGAGCGCGTCCGGTTCGGCGGTGGGCAGCACCGTCTCGTCGATCAGGGCGTCCCGCAGATCCTGTCCGTGCAGCATCGTCACCGCCCCCTCGCCGTCGTGGTCGGCCTGGAGCATGTTGTCGATGACCCCGGCCATCCGCGCGTGTTCGGCGGCGACGGCCGCCTTGCGCCGGCGTTCGCGCACCGCTGCCTTCGGGTCGCCGAGCCGCTGCCGTGCCGCGTCCAGGAACGGCAGGTCGGACACCGTCCACGCCTGGGCGTCCGGGCGCCGCAGCAGTCGTACCTCCTCGGGGGTGAGCCAGGGGGCGCACAGCCGCAGGTACGCCGGTACCGACCAGAGGTCGCCGACGAGGTCGGCCGCCTCCAGCAGGGGCCAGGAGCGGTCGAAGGCCGTGCGCAGCTCCCGGTCGCCCGCCAGCGATCTGCGCAGGAGTTCGGTGGGGGCGCCGTCGTGCCGGTCGGTCAGGAGGGTGAGGAGTTCGTCCCAGACCTGGGCGCGTGCCTCGTTGTGCGGGGTGCCGGGCTCGGCCGCGTCGAACGCCGACTCCCAGTCGGAGACGGTCACTTCGAGCTCGCCCCAGGGGGTGGTGACCTTCGACGGCTCGGTGGGCGGCTCCTCGTAGAACCGTACGGCCCGCTCGATCGCCCCCACCAGCCGTGCGGACGCCTTCAGCCGGGCGACCCCGGGGTCGGGCTCGGTGCGCGCGGCGGCGCCCTCGGCGACGAGGTCCCGCAGGACGCAGGTCCGCACGCCCTCCTCGCCGAGGCTCGGCAGCACATCGGAGACGTACGCCAGGTACGGCCGGTGCGGGCCGACGAACAGCACGCCGCCGCGCCGGTGGCCGAGGCGCGGGTCGGAGTAGAGGAGGTAGGCGGCGCGGTGCAGGGCGACGACCGTCTTGCCGGTGCCGGGGCCGCCGTCCACGACGAGGGCGCCGCGCGAGCCCGCCCGGATGATGGCGTCCTGGTCGGCCTGGATGGTGCCGAGCACGTCGCGCATCCGCGGTGAGCGCTCGCCGCCCAGGCTCGCGATGAACGCCGACTGGTCGTCCAGCGCGGCGTGCCCGTCCAGCGCGTCCGGGGCGAACACCTCGTCCCAGTAGTCGCGGATACGGCCGTCCGTCCAGCGGTATCTGCGGCGGCTCGCCAGGCCCATCGGGTTGCCGTGGGTGGCGCCGAAGAAGGGTTCCGCGGCCGGGGAGCGCCAGTCCAGCAGCAGCCGGCGGCCGGTGTGGTCGGTGAGGCCGAGCCGGCCGACGTAGACCGGCTCGTCGGGGTGCTCGGCGCTCACCATGCGGCCGAGGCACAGGTCGAGGCCGAAGCGGCGCAGGGCGCGCAGGCGGGAGGTCAGCCGGTGCACCTCGGCGTCCCGGTCCAGCGCCTGGCGGCCCAGTCCGCCGGGGGCCCGGCGCTCCTGGTCGAGCCGGCCGGAGACCTCGGCGATGGTCCGCTCCAGGCAGCGCGCGATCGCCGCGAAGTGCGCCTCGTCGGTGGCGATCAGCTCCGGGGCGGCCTTGGCGGACAGGCGGTCGGGGAGGTCGAAGGCGCTGGTGGCGGTGGGCACGGGAGGCTCCGGTTCGAGAGGGAGGAGGAGAGGAGGGGGAGGAGGGAGAGGAGGGGGAGGAGGGGGAGGAGGCGGAAGGGAGTGAGGGGGCCGTGCTCTCGGCTCCCCGGTTCCCCGGTTCGGAGGTTCGGTGGTTCTGCGGTTCGGTGTTTCGGCGGTTTTCGGGCCGGACGGGCGATTCTGCGGCATCAGGGGGGCCTTGCCGCAAGGCCCCCCGTGCGCTATATGTTGAAAGTGGCAAGGAGTCCTGTGACTTCCTTGCCTCTGCTTTTTCCGCCCGCGCCCCTCTCGGCCTCTCTCGCCCTCTCGCCCCCTCACCTCTTTCAGCGCTCCGGCCGCGGCGTGAGACTGAAGGCATGTGCCGGAGTATCAAGACGCTGCGTCCGCCCGTGCTGCCCACCGAGGCCACGGAGGAGGACATCCACGCCGCCGCGCTGCAATACGTGCGCAAGGTCTCGGGCTTCCGCGCCCCCGCCGCCCACAACCGCGAGGTCTTCGACGCCGCCGTGGCCGCCGTCGCCCGCGCCACGGCCGAACTGCTCGGTGGCCTGGAGGTGCGCGGGCATGCGCCACGCGCTGTTACGGAAGCGGAAGAACGTCCGTAACACCACGCCCGTAGCGTCCCTCGTGGCGCCTTTCCCGCGATCGATCCGGTCGGCCAGGGCGAGTTTCGGTCATATTTTCGGTTGCCCGCCCGTGCGCCCATGCCACCCTACATGCTGTCGGGTCAGGGGCAGGGCTCCCACCTGAAGTGGAACGCTGGCCAGAACTTGAACTTGCAAGCAATGGTTAGGTGCACCTAACCTGTACCCCTCATTCGGTACCGCCACCCCCACCGGTCCGCCTGTCCCCGGCGGACTCGTCCGACACCGAGAGGGTCAACCTCCCATGCCTTCCGCTCGCCTCAACTCCGCGCAGCCCTATGCCCTCGGGCTGTTCCGCATCGTCGTCGGCCTGCTCTTCACCGCGCACGGCGCCGCCTCGCTCTTCGGCGTCCTCGGCGGGGCCATGGGCACCCACGGCGGCACCGTGGCCACCGGCACCTGGCCCGGCTGGTACGCGGCCGTGATCCAGCTGGTCGCCGGCGCCCTGGTGCTCATCGGCCTCGGCACCCGCGGTGCCGCGCTGATCGCCTCCGGCTCGATGGCGTTCGCGTACTTCGACATCCACCAGCAGCACGCGCTGCTGCCCATCCAGAACGGCGGCGAGCCCGCGGTCATGTTCTGCTGGGCCTTCCTCCTGCTGGTCTTCACCGGTTCCGGCGCCTTCGGCCTCGACCGGCTCTTCGTCCGGCGCGCGGCGGCGCAGGACGAGCGCGTTCCGGAGCAGGCCCCGATAGCCGCGTGACGGGACCCTCCCGCGTCGTCCCCACGGCGCCCCGCTCCGGCTCGGCCGGGGTGGGGCGCCGTACTGTTCGACCGGTTCCGTAGCCCCCCGCGCACCTCCTGTCACACCCTCGGCGTACGCTGTACGGCTGTCATCGGGGGAAGTAACAGGAGAAGACGTGTTCGAGAGTGTGGGGTCGCTGGCGGCCGGACCGTGGATCTATGCCGTGGTGTCCCTGTCCGTGCTGCTCGACGTGTTCCTGCCGGTGCTGCCGAGCGGTGTGCTCGTCATCACGGCGGGCACCGCGGCGGCCGCGGGCTCGGGTGCGGCGACCGCCGCGACCGGCCGGGTCCCGCACGGGGTGCCGGATCTGCTGGCCCTGGTCCTGCTGGCCGCGGCGGCCTCGGTCCTCGGCGATCTGGTGGCCTACCGGCTGGCCTGGCGGGGCGGGGAGCGGCTGGACCGCGCGATAGCCCGCTCCCGACGGCTGACCGTCGCGCAGGAACGTCTCGGTGACGCCCTCGCCCGCGGCGGCGGCGCGCTCGTCGTCCTCGCCCGCTTCGCGCCCGCCGGGCGCTCGGTCGTCTCCTTCTGTGCCGGCGCCGCTCACCGCAGGGCCCGCGACTTCCTCCCCTGGTCCGCCCTCGCCGGTCTGTCCTGGGCCGCCTACAGCGTCGCCCTCGGCTACTTCGGCGCCCGCTGGCTCGGCGCCACCTGGCTGGCGACCGGGGTGTCCCTGGCCGCGCTGTTCGGGGCGGGCGCGGCGGCGGGGTTCCTGGTGCGCAGGCAGCCCGCTTCCTGAGGCCCCCGACCGCCGTGACTGGCGAGGAGCCCGGCCGGAGTCGCTCCGGCCGGGCTCGCGCGCGTGGGCCCGGGTCAGCAGCCCGAGAGGTCGTTCTGGAGCGCGGTCTTCTCCGCCGGGTCGACGGACAGGTTGTAGTAGTACTTCACCTGCACCCAGGCGCGGACGTACGTGCAGTCGTACGCGGTGCGGGACGGGATCCAGGTGGCCGGGTCCTGGTCGCCCTTGGACTGGTTGACGTTGTCGGTGACGGCGAGGAGCTGGGGGCGGGTGACGTCGTTGGCGAACGCCTGGCGCTGGGCGGTGGTCCACTTGCTCGCGCCGGAGTCCCAGGCTTCGGCCAGCGGCACCAGGTGGTCGATGTCCACGTCGGAGGCGGAGGTCCAGGTCGCGCCGTCGTACGGCGAGTACCAGCTGCCGCTGGTGGCGGTGCAGGCGGAGTTGGTGACGACGTTCGTGCCGTCCCGCTTGATGATGTACTCCCGGGTGTTGCAGGTGCCCTCGATGGTGATCCACGTCGGGAACTTGTCGCGGCTGTAACCGGTGCGGTCCTCGGCGGCGACGGTGAGCTGGGAGAGGTAGCCGCGGGCGGTGGACCCGCTGACCGGCGTCGGCAGGGCCGCGGAGGCGGTGGGGGAGTTGAACAGCGCGGCGGTGGCGACCAGGCCGGTGAGGCCGGCGAGGACACTGAGGCGTCGACGCGCGTAGAACTTGGGCATTGCTGAACTCCCTTGTGGGGGTGGGGTTTTGGGCCACGAGTCAGGGAATGCTCGCGACGTGGAGTTACCGGAGGGTGAGCGCCCGGTAAGAAGCTAGTGACATGATCATGTCAATGCAAGGTCGAGGGAGGGACTTTGCCGTCCCGTATCATGGGGAGCGCAGAAGGGGAGTAGCTCTTCGCCGGACCGTCGACATACTGCTCAGCGAGCCTGAGCCGGCGCCCGGAGGCGGACCCTCGGTACCGCCAGCGAGACCTTCGGCAAAGCAGTGCACGTCCGCGCGACCAGGCGCGGGCGCCGAGTGTGCTGCCGTGCCGAGGTGTCGTCGGAAGATGTATCGCACTCTCGGTGGGGTGGCCCCGACCGATTGAGGACCCTTGATCAGCATCACCGTGACGGCGCTCGTCTTCGGCGTCATCTTCCTCGCCGAACTGCCGGACAAGACCGCGCTCGCCGGCCTCGTGCTCGGCACCCGCTACCGCGCCAGTTACGTCTTCGCGGGCGTCGCCGCGGCCTTCCTGGTGCATGTCGTGCTCGCGGTGGCCGCGGGCAGTGTGCTCACCCTGCTGCCCCAGCGGCTCGTGCACGCCATCACCGGCCTGCTCTTCCTCGGCGGCGCCGCGATGCTGCTGTTCGCCAAGGGCGAGGAAGAGGAGGAGATCAAGAAGCCCGCCGACCAGTCCTTCTGGAAGGTCGCGGGTACGGGCTTCATGCTCATCCTGGTCGCCGAGTTCGGCGATCTCACCCAGATCATGACCGCCAACCTCGCCGCCCGCTACGACGACCCGATCTCCGTCGGCCTCGGCGCGGTGCTCGGTCTGTGGGCCGTCGCGGGTCTCGGCATCGTGGGCGGAAAGGCCCTGATGAAGAAGGTGCCGCTGCGGCTGATCACGCAGATCGCGGCGCTGCTGATGCTGGGTCTCGGCGCCTGGAGCCTGTACGAGGCGGTCGCGGGCTGAGCTGAACGCCGGGTGAATCATCGCGGGGGGCGGTGGCGGGAAGGCCGCCGGGTTTTGTACCGTAGAAAAACAAAGTGGCTCCCGCCCGTTTTCCCTGACCGGCGGGCGGGGCCGCCTTGTCCCTCCCCGCCGCATCCGTGCGGGGCCTCTCGTTCCTGGAGCAACTGCCGATGACGGCCACCCCCGCGCCCACCCCCACCGTCCTCGATGCCGGCGCCCTGCTGCTCGACATGGACGGCACCCTCGTCAACTCGGATGCCGTGGTCGAACGCGTCTGGCGGCGCTGGGCGGGGCGGCACGGACTGGACGGCGACGCCGTGATGAAGGTCGTGCACGGCCGCCAGGGTCACGCCACGATGGCCGCGCTGCTGCCCCAGCGGCCCGTGGAGCAGAACCTCGCCGAGAACGCGCGCATGCTCGCCGAGGAGACCGCCGACATGGACGGCGTGGTCGAGATCGCCGGGGCTGCCGTCTTCCTGGCCGCGCTGCGTGAGCTGCCGCACGCCCTGGTGACCTCGGCGGACGTCGGCCTGTCCACCGCCCGGATGAACGCGGCGGGGCTGCCGCTGCCCGAGGTCCGGGTCACCGCCGAATCGGTCGGCGCGAGCAAGCCGGACCCCGAGGGCTTCCTCAAGGGCGCGGCGGAACTGGGCATCGCCCCGGCCGAGTGCGTCGTCTTCGAGGACTCCGGCGCGGGCATCGCGGCGGGACGCGCCGCGGGAATGGTCGTGGTGGGCGTGGGGCCCCGGGCGGCCGCGCACGGTCCCGATGTGGTCGTGCCCGATCTGACGTGCGTGCGGGTGGAGGGTGTGCCCGGGGGCGGCATCCGGCTGCACATCGGCTGACGGCCGCAAGCTCCGGGGCGTACAAGGGGTCGACGGCCCCTACGGCCCCTACGGCCCCTACGGCCCCTACGGCCCCTACGGCCCCTACGGCCCCTACGGCCCCGAGGTCTCCGATTCCAGGCTCGCCCGGGTCTGCGGCCCGTACACCCCCAGGGGGTCGCCCTGGATGCCGCGGGCCAGCTGGTACGAGCTGACGGCGTTCTCCACGGGATGCGTGTAGACGCCGTCCGCCTCACCCTCGTACAGGTTCAACTCCCACAGCCGGTACTCCAGTTCGACGACCTGGGGGCCGGAGTCCCCGCGTTCCAGGACCGCCGCGCTCGCCGGGGCGCCCGGCGCGGCGGCGGTGGGGGAGGGTGCCATGGACGGCGTACGGCGCGGGGCCGGGGTCGGGGTCGGCGACGGGGACCGCGTCGGGGTGGGCGAGGGGCTCGGCGGGGGCGCGGGCACCGGGCGTGCCGCCGAGCGGGACGGGGCGGAGGTGCCGTGCGCCGAGGGGGTCGCGGTGGCCGGCGGCGGCACGTCCGGGACGCTCTCCCTGACCTCCGGGGCCGCGTCGTCCCTAGACGGCGTGTGGTACGAGAACAGCGCGACACCGGCCGCCGCGACGGCCGCCACGCCCACGCCCGCCGCCGCGATCAGCGCGGTACGGCCAAATCGGCGGCGCCGGGCCGGTACCTCGGGTGCTCCGGCGGTGAGGGACTCGGGGGACGGGCCGGGTCCGCCAGGGGCTTCCGCCAAGGGCCGTACGCCGGGCACGGCCACCGGGCGCAGCGGCATCGTGGCCTCGACGGGCGGGTGAGCGGGCGGGGTGGGCGGAGCGGGCGGGGGACACTCGCCGTCCCCGGACCCCTCGCCGTCCCCGGACCCCACATCCACGTAGGGCCGGATCCGCAGCGGGTCGAAGTCCTCCACCGCTGCCGCCTGCGCGGTCCGCGTCCGGCGCAGCGCCTCGCCCGTGCGCTCGGCGCAGTCGCAGCACGGGGCGCCCGCCGCGTCCCTCGGTGTGCCGCACTCCGGGCAGGCCGTGCCCTTCTCCCCGGTCACGTCCGTCCCCTCCCCTGGAACCCCCGAAGCCACACAGGGTATGCCCATTCCCTCCACATCCGCAGGACTCGACAGGCCATAAACGGCGACACCGCCCAGGATGGAAGGGGCGCATCCCAGCCCCCAGCCCCGGGAGGTCTTCATGGCCCTGGACACGCACGGTGCGGCGAAGGACGTGGGCGGGGAGGAACACGTGGCGCGCGGCGTGTTCGTCTCGATCGGGGCGCTGCTCCTCGGGCTGCTGCTCGCCGCGCTCGACCAGACCATCGTGTCGACCGCGCTGCCCACCATCGTCAGCGACCTCGGCGGCCTCGAACACCTGTCCTGGGTGGTCACCGCCTATCTGCTGGCCTCGACCGCCGCGACCCCGCTGTGGGGCAAACTCGGCGACCAGTACGGGCGCAAGAAGCTGTTCCAGACCGCCATCGTGATCTTCCTGATCGGCTCGGCGCTGTGCGGCATGGCGCAGAACATGCCCCAGCTGATCGGCTTCCGCGCGCTCCAGGGCCTGGGCGGCGGCGGGCTGATGGTGCTGTCGATGGCGATCGTCGGCGACATCGTGCCGCCCCGCGACCGGGGCCGCTACCAGGGCCTGTTCGGTGCCGTGTTCGGCGCCACCAGCGTGCTCGGACCGCTGCTGGGCGGGCTGTTCACCGAACATCTGAGCTGGCGCTGGGTGTTCTACGTCAACCTGCCGATCGGCATCGTGGCGCTCGCCGTGATCGCCGCCGCCCTGCGCATACCGGTCCGCAGCGCCCGCCACGTCATCGACTACCTCGGCACCTTCCTGATCGCCTGCGTCGCCACCTGCCTGGTCCTGGTGGCCTCCCTCGGCGGCACCACCTGGGCCTGGGGCTCCCCGCAGATCATCGCCCTCGCGGTGGCCGGGGTGCTGCTCGCGGTCGCGTTCGTGGCCGTGGAGCGCCGGGCCGCCGAACCGGTGCTGCCGCTCGGCCTGTTCCGCATCCGCACCTTCACCCTCGCCGCCGTCATCAGCTTCATCGTCGGCTTCGCCATGTTCGGCGCGATGACCTATCTGCCGACCTTCCTCCAGGTCGTGCACGGCGTCTCCCCGACCATGTCCGGCGTGTACATGCTGCCGATGGTCTTCGGGCTGCTGCTGTCCTCCACCGTCTCCGGGCAGATCGTCAGCCGCACCGGCCGCTGGAAGGTCTTCCCGGTCACCGGCACCGCCGTCACCGCCATCGGCCTGCTCCTGCTGCACCGCCTGGACGAGACCAGCTCCACCGCCGAGATGAGCA
This sequence comes from Streptomyces sp. SUK 48, assembly GCF_009650765.1. Lineage (NCBI taxonomy): Bacteria > Bacillati > Actinomycetota > Actinomycetes > Kitasatosporales > Streptomycetaceae > Streptomyces > Streptomyces sp. SUK 48. Next base: position 5,698,874 of record NZ_CP045740.1, read on the forward strand.
CCTACTTCTTCGTCTTCGGTCTCGGCCTCGGCCTGGTCATGCAGGTCCTGGTGCTGATCGTGCAGAACGCCGTCTCGTACGAGGACCTGGGCGTCGCCACCTCCGGGGCGACCTTCTTCCGCTCCATCGGGGCCTCCTTCGGCGTCGCCATCTTCGGCACCGTCTTCGCGAGCCGGCTCGCCGAGAAGCTCACCGCCGCCTTCGCGGGCGTCCGGCTGCCGCCCGGGGTGGACGCGGACACCCTCAAGGCCGACCCGCGCGGCATCGCCGCCCTGCCGCCCGCCCTGCGCCCCGCCGCCCTGCACGCCTACGCGTCGTCCATCACCGACGTCTTCCTCTACGCCGCCCCCGTCGCCCTTCTCGGCTTCCTGCTGGCCTGGCTGCTGAAGGAGGACCCGCTGCGCGGCTCGGTCACCGCGCCGGACGCCTCCGAGACCCTCCCGCCCAACCCGGTCCAGCGCTCCTCGTACGACGAGGTGTGCCGCGCCCTGTCCGCGCTCGGCACCCGCGAGGGGCGGCGCGAGATCTACCGGGACATCACCGAGCGGGCCGGGTACGACCTGCTGCCCGCGGCCAGCTGGATGCTGCTGCGCATCCGCCGCAACGGCTCCGTGGAACCCGGGGTGCTCGCCGAGCGCAGCCCCGTCCCGCTGGAGGCCGTCATGGCCGCCGCCCGCCAGGTCGAGGAGCGGCGGCTGGCCGAACGCCGGGGTCTGGACCTGTACTTGACCGCGACCGGACGCGAGGCCGCCGAACGGCTCGCCGTGGCCCGCGAGGAGTCGCTCGCCGAACTGCTCGGCGACTGGTGGCAGCCCGGCCGCTCCACCGACCTGGTGAAACTGGTCAGGGAACTGTCGGCGGAACTGTGCGGCGCCGAACGCGAACGCCCGCACACCGTGCCCGAGCACCCGCACAACGCGCCGCAGGAGAGGCTCAGTTGACCGTCTCCAACTCCTTGGCGAACCAGTGCTCGGCGTACCGGTCGGCGTTGTGGGGGCCGGTCTCGGTATAGCCGAGGCGGGCGTACAGGGCGCGGGCCTCGACCAGGTCGCCGCGGGTGTCGAGGACGAGCCGGCGGACGCCGAGCGCGCGGGCCGCGTCCTCCGCCGCGGCCACCAGGAGCGCCGCCCCGCCCTTGCCGCGCCGGTCCTCGGCCACGAACACCCGGGTCAGTTCGGCGGTTTCGGGATCGAGGAGCCGTACGCCCGCGCTGCCGGCCGGTGTCCCGTCGTACCACCCCACCAGCAACTGCCCGTGCGGCGGGGCGAGTTCGGCGCCGGGGTCGGCCGCGATCCCCCGCTCCAGCTCCGCCGGGTCGGTGCGGTGGCCCTCGTACAGCAGGTACCAGCGGTCGCTGACCTCGGTGTAGTACGCCCGCCACAGCGCGGTGGCGACCGGCGAGCCGGGCGCCTGCGGGGTGATCGTCCACGTCGTCATGCGGCTCATTGTGGGGCGCGGGCCGGACCGGGCCGAGCGGTTTTCCGGGCCGGACGACCCGGTGTGCCGTTGCGCCGTTTGTGAGCGGGCTTCCGGGTGACCCGCTAGGGGGGACCGGTCCGCCGGACCGGTCCGCGATCCGAGCGGAAGGCAACCATGTCCACTGGCTTGATCATCTTGTTGGTCGTGATCGTGGCGCTCGTGGTCGTCGCCGCGCTGGTGACGGTGCTGATCGGCCGCCGCCGCGGCGCCGGACCCGGTCTGAAGCGGCGCTTCGGTCCGGAGTACGAGCGCACCGTGGCCGCCCACGACGGGGACACCCAGGCCGCCGAGCGCGAGCTGAACCAGCGCGTCGAACGCCACGGCGACCTGCGGGAGCGTCCCCTCGCCCAGGACGAGCGGGACCGGTACGCGGCCCGCTGGTCGAGCGTCCAGGAACATTTCGTGGAGTCCCCGCGGCAGGCGGTGGCCGAGGCCGACCAGCTGCTCGGCGAGGTCGCCACGGTGCGCGGCTATCCCGACGGCGGACGGTACGACGAGCAGCTGGCCGCGCTGTCCGTGCACCACGCCGACCACGTCGACGGCTACCGCCGGGTGCACCGGATGGCACAGGCGGCGGGTGGTCCCGCCACGCCGGGTGCCGGGACCGAGGAGATGCGGTCGGCCCTGGTCGGCGCGCACGAGCTGTTCGACGACCTGACCGGCGCCGGGAGCGACGCGTCGACGGCCGGGCGGCACCGCGCCGCCTGACCGGGACCGCCCCGGCGAAGCTTCACCAAGCCTCAGCGAAGAAGGAAGGGACGAACACCATGCCGGACAGGAAGAACGGCCCTGGTGACGAGCGGTACTCCAGCAGCCGCTACGCCCGCCCGCCGGACGGCGAGTGGGCGCCGGAGACCGAGCAGCAGCGAGAACACGGTACGGAGGGGCTGCGCCCCGGTACCGAGGGGATGGCCGGGCGCGACCCCGGGATGGCGGGGCGCGACCCCGGGACGGCGGGGCGTGAGCCGGGGACGGCAGGCCCCGGACGGGACCTGGGGACGGCCAGACGCGATCCCGCCGGTACGGCCGGGCGTGAGCCGGGGATGGCCGGGCCTGGGCGGGACCCGGGGATGGCTGGGCGTGACCCCGAGACGGCCGGGCGCGAGCCGGGGATGGGCGGGTACGACCCGGAGATGGCCGGGCGCGAGCCGGGTATGGCTGGGCGCGACCCGGAGATGGCCGGGCGCGAGCCGGGTATGGCTGGGCGCGACCCGGAGATGGCCGGGCGTGAGCCGGGTATGGCTGGGCGCGACCCGGAGATGGCCGGGCGTGAGCCGGGTATGGCTGGGTCCGGGCAGGAGCCGGGGATGGCCGGGTACGACCCTGAGACGGCTGGGCGCGAGCCGGGTATGGCCGGGTACGACCCGGAGATGGCCGGGCGTGAGGCGTCCATGACCGGGCGCGGTGAGCCCGGCCTCGGGACGCCTGCGGCCGCCCCGGACGCGGCGCGGATGCAGGACGACGGGCTCGGCGCGCCCTCGCCCGGGGACCTCAGCGGGCGCGAGGCGCGCACCACGGAGGGCACCGCGCCGGACGCCTGGCCGGCGACGGCGGGCGACGGGGCCGCGGGCGCGTCCTCGGAAGCCGCCGCCCCGCTGCTGCCGCACGAGGAGACCGAGCGGTGGGAGGAGCGGATACGGCAGCTGGCGGCCGGGTTCGTGGACCGGCCCAGGGCGGCCGTGGAGGAGGCCGACCGGGCGCTGGAGGAGATCGCCGCCCGGTTCGGCGAGGCCGTGACCCGGCGCCGGCGCAGCCTGCGGATGTCCTGGGAGAATGGCGAGGAGCGGAGCGCGGGGAACGAGACCGACACCGAGCAGCTGCGGCTGGCGATGCGGGACTACCGCGACCTGGCGGAACGGCTGCTGCACGGCTAGGGTCTTCCGTTTGGATCAGGCCGGCACGCCTCGGACGGGCGTGCCGGCCCCGGCCGCTCCGAGATGATCCGGCGGACAGCCCTGGCGGCGCGCCGGTGACGCGGTCCCGCGCCGGAGGCGGGCGGTCCGTCAGAAGGCGATCCGGACCTTCAGCGCCGAGCGGTCGTCCATGGCGCGATAGCCGTCCGGTACGCCGTCGAGGCCGACGGTCCGGTCGAACACCGGGCCGGGGTCGATGACGCCCGCCAGTACGTCGGTGAGCAGCTCGGGTATGTAGGCGCGGGCCGGGGCGACGCCGCCCGCCAGCGTGATGTTGCGGTTGAACATCTGGCTGATGTCCACCCCCGCGCTGCCGCCGTGGGGCACGCCGACGTAGCCCACGGCGCCGCCGTCGCGGGCGATGGAGAGGGCGGTGCGCATCGATTCCTCGGTGCCGACCGCCTCCAGCACGGCGTGGGCGCCCTGCCCGCCGGTCAGTTCACGGATCGCCTCGATCGCCGCCTCGCCCCGCTCCGCGACGACATCGGTGGCACCGAACGAGCGGGCGATGTCCGTGCGGGCCTGGTGGCGGCCGAGGGTGATGATCCGGTCGGCGCCGAGGCGGCGGGCGGCGAGCACACCGCACAGGCCGACGGCGCCGTCACCGACGACCGCGACCGTGGCACCGGGCCGGACCCGCGCCGAGACGGCGGCGTGGTGCCCGGTGCTCATCACGTCGGACAGGGCCAGCAGGCCGGGCAGGAGCTTGTCGTCGGTGGCGGCGTCCCTGGGCAGCTGGACGAGGGTTCCGTCGGCGTACGGCACGCGCACAGCCTCGCCCTGGCCGCCGTCGGAGCCGACCTCGCCCCAGAAGCCGCCGTGCGGGCAGGAAGTCTGAAGGCCCTCTCGGCAGTGGTCGCAGGTGCCGTCGGACCAGACGAAGGGCGCGACCACGAAATCGCCGGGCGCGAAGCCGGTGACCTCGGAGCCAGTCTCCTCGACGACGCCCAGGAACTCGTGCCCGATGCGCTGCCCCGGTACGCGCGCGGCGACCCCCCGGTAGGCCCACAGGTCGCTGCCGCAGATACAGGCGCTCACCACCCGCACCACCGCGTCGCAAGGATGCTGGACGCGGGGATCCGGTACCTCTTCGATCCGGATGTCGTTCGGGCCGTGGATCACGGTGGCGCGCATGCGGGGAACTCCTGGTGCTGCGGGACGGAACGGGGGGAGACGCCCAGCGTCGCCGCCCGGGGTTCCTTCTGTCCAGCTACATCGTCTTCACCATGGGTTTAAGCTCAGCTGATGCTCGATGTCCGACGGCTCGTCCTCCTGCGCGATCTGGCCGCCCACGGCACCGTGACCGCCGTGGCCGAACTGCACCGTGTCACCCCCTCCGCCGTCTCGCAGCAGCTCCGGCTCCTGGAGGAGGAGACCCGGACCCGTCTGCTGGAACGCACCGGGCGCTCCATCCACCTCACGGCCGCCGGGCGCCGCCTGGCCGAGGACACCGAGCACGTGCTCGACGCCCTGGAACAGGCGCGGAGCCACCTGCGCGGCGCGGCCGCGGAACCGGCCGGGCCGCTCCACCTCGCCTGCTTCCCCAGCGCTCTCGTCCCGCTGGCCGCGCCGCTCGCCCAAGCGCTGCGGGCCACCCATCCGGGCCTGGACCTGCACATCACCGAGGCCGAGCCCGAGCCGGCGGCGCGCCTGCTGCTCCAGCGGCGCGCCGACCTCGCGCTGACCTACCGCTACACCAACCTGGCCGACCCCACCCCCTCCGGTGTCGAGTCCCTCGTCCTCGGGGTCGACCCGCTGGTCGCCGTCCTGCGGCGCGACCACCCGGCGGCCCGCGCGAAGGGCTCACCCGTCGCGCTGCGGGAGCTCGCGGACAGCGAGTGGATCTCCGCCCCCGCGCACACCGCGTGCGGGGCGGCCGTCCTGCACGCCTGCCGGTCCGCGGGGTTCACCCCGCGGGTGCGGCACACCTGCACCGACTTCACCGCCATGATCGCCCTGACCGCGAGCTGCGGCCTCCCCGTGGTCCTCCCGCGCATGGCGGCGGCCCACCTCCCGCCCGGGCTCGCCGTCCGGCCGGTGGCCGATCCCTCGCTCGCCCGCACCATCGAGGTCGCCGTACGGCACGGAGCGAGCCAGGAGCCCCCGGTCGCGGCCTGCGTCGAGGCGGTACGAGCCCTCGTCCCGGGCGGCGCGGCCGAGGGCGGCTGAGCCACGTCGGGCGGCGGGATCTACGCGGCCCAGGCACGCTCCAGCTCGGTGCGGAAGGCGGCGGGCCCGCGGCCGATCCGTTCGGCGAGCGCCGGGTCGACCGCGGCGAACTCGCCGTCGCGCGCGGCGGCGAAGACGCCGGGCATCAGGGCGGCGACCGGCGCCGGGGCGCCGCGCGGCGGCGAGGTCCTCGGCCTTGCGGGGGTCGCGGACGCTGACACCGGCGCGTTCGGCGGGGACGCGCTCCAGGAGGCGTCCGACGGTGCGGCCTGGAGATCCTGCACGGGCGGGTGCGCCGGTTGGCGGGTGGCCGCGGGTCGGCGGGGAACCGGTCGCCCAGGTCATCCGGGCGGCCGGCCTGGGGGCACCACCTGGCGCTCCATCCCTGCCGAGCGCGGCGATCCGGTGCTGCCGACCGTCCTGCGCGGGGTCATTGGTCGCGGCCGTCACCCGCGTCGGCCGGCGGGTGTCCGCGGGTCGGCGGGGAACCGGCCGCCCAGGTCATCCGGGCGGCCGGCCTGGGCGGGGTCACCACCTGGCGCTGCTCCATCCCTGCCGAGCGCGGCGATCCGGTGCTGCCGACCGTCCTGCGCGGGGTCATTGGTCGCGGCCGTCACCCGCGCCGGCCGGCGGGTGTCCGCGGGTCGGCGAGGGACCGGCCGCCCAGGTCATCCGGGCGGCCGGCCTGGGCGGGGTCACCACCTGGCGCTGCTCCATCCCTGCCGAGCGCCGCGATCCGGTGCTGCCGACCGTCCTGCGCGGGGTCATTGGTCGCGGCCGTCACCCGCGCCGAACCAGGCGGTCCCCGCCGCGGAGTCCGGTCCCGCCGGGGCGGCCCGCGCGCTGCGCGCCGCCCTCCCCGACGACGCCGGGGTGCTGCGCGAGTGGCTCATCCGCCCGGCGGCGGACGGTGGCACGCCGCCCGTCCGAGCGCGTCGGGCGCCCGCGCGACGGGGCCGGGGTCGCGTGTCCGGATCAGGCCCGGGCCTCCCGCAGCCGCCGCCACTCCGTCACGACCTCTTCCACGTCGTACGGCTTCTTCCCCAGCGGGGGACCGGGCGGCGGCTTGAACATCATGTCGCGAATCCTGACGTTCACGTCCTCGATGATCTTCCGGGCCATCCGCTCCGAGGGCGCCGCGTACGCCGCCGTCAGCGCGTCCTCGGCCTCCTTGCGCAGGGCCAGGGCGGGCGGCAGCACCGCGAGGCCCTCGCGCGCCATCTTCCGCTTGACCCACCACAGCTCGTCGTAGGCGGACTCGACCTCGGTGGGCAGCGGCTCGCCCACGCCCGGCAGCCGCTCGAACTCGCCGCGCGCCTGCGCGTCCTGGATCTGCTTGTCGACCCAGCTCTCGAACGGCACGCCAGGTGGCTTTCGCTCGGTCATGACCCCCATTGTGCCGGACGGCGCCCGGCCGCGCGTTCTATCATGCGGCGGCGGCGCGCGGGGCAACGGCCCGTCGCGCAACGAGGTTTCAGGGGGAACGCAGGTGCTCGAACTCACCATGGCCACCATCTCCGCGGCCGACGCGGGGGCCACGGCCGGCATGACGATGGCGCAGGCGCCGAGCGAGCCGGGCGCGGTGCTGCGGGTCGGCCGGGACGCCGCCGGATGCCGGCTGGTCACCCCCGAGGACTGGCTGTTCGTCTCCCGTGTCCATCTGGAGTTTCGCTGCGGCCCCGACGGCACCTGGCGGCTGACCTGGCTGCGCGGCTCCCAGCCCGACCCGGCGTCCGAGGTGCGGCTGACGGCCGGGGGGAGCACCCAGCCGCTGGGCTACGGCGCCACCGTGCCACTGCCGCGCGGGGGCTCCGGCGAGATAGTCGTCCAGGACCGCAGCGGCCCGCGCATCGTCAACGTCGGCTTCTACCAGGAGGTTTGAGCGCCCGGCGTCAGCCCAGCACCCGGGCGAGCGCGAAGCCGTCGTACCCCTTGGCGCCGACCGTCTGGATGGCCGTACCGCTGAGCCTCGGGTGGGAGGCGATCAGCTCGATGGCCGTACGGGTGCCGACCACGTCCGGCTCGGTGGCGCCCGGGTCGACGACCCGGCCGCCGCGCACCACGTTGTCCAGCACGATCAGGCTGCCCGCCCGGGTCAGACGCAGCGCCCACTCCACGTAGTGGGCGTTGTTGGCCTTGTCCGCGTCGATGAAGACCAGGTCGAAGGGGGCCGGGTTCTCGTCGGCCAGCTTGGGCAGCGACTCCAGGGCCGGGCCCACCCGCACCTGCGCGATCCGGTCCAGGCCCGCGCGCGCGATGTTGCGGGTGGCCACCTCGGCGTGCCGGGCGCTGTATTCCAGGGTGACCAGCCTGCCGTCCTCGGGCAGGGCGCGGGCCAGCCAGATGGTGCTGTAGCCGCCGAGCGTGCCGATCTCCAGGATGGTCCGCGCGCCCTGCACCTGGGCGAGCAGCTGGAGCAGCTTGCCCTGGGCCGCGGTGACCCCGATGGGCGGCAGCCCGGCGGCGTCGTTCTCCCGCAGGGCCGCCCGCAGCGCCTCGTCGTCGGGCGAGAGGTTGCTGATGAAGTAGTCGTCGACGTCGTCCCAGAGCTGCTGCCCGCTCATGCGCCTGCTGCCTTTCCCGAGTGCCTGCCGAGGCCGCGTCGCAGCCGTCGACCCGATCATCTCAGCCGGGCGGCGGGGAGGGACAGGGAATCGGCCGGGCGCGCGGGATCGCCGGCCCGCCGGGATCAGGCCAGGGGCGGGGGTGGGGCGAGCGGCGGCGGGGGCGGCACGGGCCGCCGTGCGTGTCGTACGGCGAGCGCGGCGAGCGCGCCCGCGAGGAGCACGGCGAGGCCGCCGGCCGTGAGCAGCCAGGCCGGGACGCCCGCCACCCGGTCCAGCTCGTCCTCGTGGACCACCTGCTGGACGGGGGTGTCCGAGGCGGCCCGGCGCAGTTCGTGGTCGCCGGAGATCCGGGCGGGCCGGGGGAACCGCTGGGTGAGCGCGGTCAGGTACGGCGTGCCGCGGGCGAGGGTGCCGAGGGCGCCGCCGGGGGCGGTGAGGCGGCCGGCGTAGACCGTGCGGGGCGGCAGCCCGCCGATCGCCGTGGCCGGCTCCATGCGGTGCGCGGCGAGCACGTACAGGCCGAGCGACTGCGGGGTGGCGGCCAGCCGGGACAGCCGCATCGGGTAGACGGCGCGGTCGGCGGCGAAGGTGAGGTGCAGCGGGTCGAGGGCGCCGTGCAGGGCCGTGCCCGCGGTGCCGGGGGCGAGGCGGACGGCGACGTACTCCCAGTGCTCGGCCACGTACGGCGCGAGGGCCGTCCGCAGCCGGGCGGGGAGCGTGAAGCCGTTCGCGTGCAGCCAGGTGGCCAGGGCGGCCGGGTCGGTGGCGGTCAGCCGCGCCACGTCGAACGGGCCGAGGCGCTGGCGTCCGACGACCCCCACGGCGGCGCCGGGCGCCGGGGCGCCGGCCGCGGCGCCGGCCGCGCGGTCGTCGAAGGGCCAGTCGCCGTCCTGCGGCCAGAAATGGTGCCGGACGCGGTGCACGGGCGCGACGGCGCGGGCCAGCTGGTCGAAGACGGCGGGGTCCCCGAGGCGGACGGTGGCGCGGTGCGGGACGGGCATGATCCAGGCGGCGTCGCGGGCGTCGCCGGTGACGGTCAGGCGCATCACGATCTGTTCCTGGCGGCCGTCCCAGCGCAGCACGGACTCCTCGTCCGACACGGCGATCCGCTGGGCCGGGTCCACGACCATGGCACCGCAGCCGCAGGCCCAGGCGGGCGAGATCAGCCAGGTGAGCTGGATGCCGAGGAGTGCGAGGACGACCGAGAGGATTCGTCCGGTTCTTGGCGTGCGCAATGTCCGTCCCCCGTCGTGCGGTTACGACCGGTACGGACGAGGAGGGTGAGGTCTCGGTTCCCTCGGCGGGGGCGGTACCCGAAAGGGGGCGCGGGGAACCGCGCGGCCGGCCACGGCGGACCCGCGACCGGCGACGCACCCGCACCCCCGCGGCGCCTAGCGGCCTTCCACCGCCGGGGCGGAACCGGGCAGCGGGCGACCCGCCGTCTCCGACATCCGCCACACCGCGAACCCGCCGACCACGGCCGCGCCCATCATGTAGTACGCGGGCATCATCATGTTGCCGGTCGCCCCGATCAGCGCCGTCACCACCAGCGGCGTCGTGCCGCCGAACAGCGACACGGACACGTTGAAGCCGATGGACAGCGACCCGTACCGCACCCGCGTCGGGAACAGCGCGGGCAGCGCCGCCGGCATGGCCGCCGTGAAGCAGACGAGCAGCAGGCCCAGCGCGCCCATGCCGAGGCCCACCGCGAGCAGGCTGCCCTGGCGGATCAGCAGCAGCGCCGGGACGGACAGGAACAGGAAGCCCGCGCACCCGGCCGCGATCACCGGGCGGCGGCCGATCCGGTCGGTCAGCGCACCGGCGAACGGCTGGACGATCATCATCAGCGCCATCACGGCGAGCACGACGAGCAGGCCGTGCGTCTCGTCGTACTTCAGCTCACTGGTGAGGTAGCTCGGCATGTACGACAGCAGCATGTAGTCGGTGACGTTGAAGACCAGCACCAGGCCCACGCACAGCAGCAGCGCCTTCCACTGGCCCGCCACCATCTCGCGCAGCGGCACCTTCGGGCGCGACGCCTCCGCCTTCTCGACCTCCGCCGCGAACGCCGGGGTCTCCTCCAGGCGCATCCGCAGATACAGGCCGATGATGCCCATCGGACCGGCGATCAGGAACGGGATGCGCCAGCCCCAGGAGAGCAGGTCGGCGGAGGACAGCAGCGCCGTCATCAGCGTCACCAGGCCCGCGCCGCCGATGTACCCCGCGAGCGTGCCGAACTCCAGCCAGCTCCCGAAGAAGCCGCGCTTCTTGTCGGGGGCGTACTCGGCGATGAAGGTGGAGGCGCCGGCGTACTCGCCACCGGTGGAGAATCCCTGCACCAGCCGTGCCGCGAGCAGCAGCAGCGGTGCGCCCACGCCGATCGAGGCGTAGGAGGGGATCAGCCCGATCGCGAACGTGCCCGCCGCCATCATGATCATGGTGAGCGCGAGGACCTTCTGCCGGCCGACCCGGTCGCCGAGCGGTCCGAAGACCATGCCGCCGAGCGGGCGCACCAGGAACGCCGCCGCGAAGGCGCCGAACGTCGACAGCAGCTGGGCCGTCGGGTTGCCGGAGGGGAAGAAGACCTTGCCGAGGGTGACCGCGATGTAGCTGTAGACACCGAAGTCGAACCATTCCATGGCGTTGCCGAGCGCGGCGGCCTTCACGGCGCGCTTGACGAGCGCGGGATCGGTGACGGTGACGTCGCGGGCGGCTGCCGGAGCGGCCCCGCGGGCCTTCATCGGGGGAGTGACGGCTGTGACGGTCGCCAAAACGGGGCTCGCCTGCCTTTCGTCGGGGACAAGGGCACGGCCCCCGACGACGGCGTGGGAACACCGGACGTGCGAAGGGCCGAAAATCGACCATAGGCGCGGAAAGCGCCGTTACGTGACGTGCACGGATGCGTGCATAGTGCAGCTAAAGGGCGCGTCAGCTGGTAACTCTGCCCCCTCGCGGCCATCTGATCCCCGCTCCCGCTGTGATGCTTCTCGCGCCCCCGTGCCGCAACCGAACCCCCCGCGCACTATCGTCATCCGGACAAAAGGGGAGGGTGGGGCGGGTGAACCGGGGGTTGCCCGCTTCCCCTTCCAGGGGGTCTGCGAGCCTCGTAGGGTTGCGCAGAGGTGACCCGGCGTGAACGACACACGACCGGGACGAAAACGGGGCGGGAGGCCGACGAGGCGTGGCGAACGTGGAACACGGTGGGGGACCGAGCGACGGCTTCGGGACCCCGGACGCCGAAGGACGGCTGCGGGCGGCGCGGCTCGCGCTGTGGGCGGTGGCCGCAGTCCTCGCGGTCCGGCAGCTGACCGCCGTCCTCACCACCCCGAGCGGCAAACGCCTGACCGACCTGGAGACCTGGGTCGGACCGAACGGCGTGCTGCACGTCAAGGGCTCCCTGTACGACTCCACGCAGTTCACCGGCACCCCCTTCGCCGGGCTCGTGCTCAAGCCGCTCACCCGGGCCGCGGAGGCCGCCCTCGGCTGGAGCTGGACCTTCGCCAGCCTGCTGCTGGTGGTCGCGCTCGGCATGATCGCCGCCCGCGCGCTGCCCCAGCCGGTGAGCCGGCGCACCTCCCTGCTGGCCGCGCCGGTCGCGATCAGCCTGCTCATGCTGTCGCTCCCGGTGCGCAACGCGCTCTGGCTCGGCCAGACCAGCATCATCCCGGTCCTGCTGGTCCTGCTCGCCTGCTTCGCCGTGCGGGGGCAGCGGGCCGCCGGGCTGTGCCTGGGCCTCGCCGCCGCGCTCCAGCCGACCGTGCTGCTGTTCGCGCCGCTGCTGTGGTTCACCGGCCGCCGCCGGGCCGCGCTCAGCGGCGCCGGCACCTTCGCCGCGCTGACCGCGCTCGCCTGGGCCGCGCTGCCGCACGACTCGGTCACCTACTGGCTCCAGCACACCGCGGGCGTGGGCCTCGGCGGCAAGGCCGACGCCCTCGGCAACCAGTCCCTGCACGGCGCCCTGCTCCGCCTCGGCCTCACCGGCCCGCTGGAGATCGCGCTGTTCCTGCTGCTCGGCGCGGCCGTCTCCGTCCTCGCCCTGCGCCGCGCGGTCCGCTACGCGCACGACGGGCAGCTGCTGCTCGCCGTGGCGATCACCGGCTGCGCCGCGGTCGCCGTCTCGCCCACCACCTGGCAGCACCAGCTGCTGTGGCTGCTGCTCGCGGTGGTCGGCCGGGTCGGCCGCCGGGCCTCGGACCGCAGTGTGTGGCCGGTCGCGGTGGTGCTGGTGATGACCCTGCCGGCGAAGATGATGCTGCCGAACACCCCGGCGCTGTACGCGCTCCGCGACGACCTGGTGCTGGTCGCGGCGCTGGCCGCCGCCGTCGCCGTACCGTTCCTGTCGCGCACCTCGCCGTACTACCGGGAGCCCGTCCCCACCGAGTACGCCCCCGCGGTCCCCGCCCGCTTCCGGCACATCCCGCTGCTGCCCTTCCTGCGCCGGGTTCTCACCCGCCCGAACCTCCTGCTGGAGCTGCTGCTGATCCGCGTCGTGTACGCCGCGTACGCGAAGGTCCGGCTGGCCGCGGGCGCGAGCGGGGACGACCGGGGGCGGGCGGCCGCGGAGCACCACGGGCGGATCGTGGTCGACATCGAGCGGTTCCTGCACATAGACATCGAGCACTGGCTCAACCACACGGTGGCGGGGATCGGCTGGCTGCGGGACTTCTTCGACTTCTACTACGAGTCCTTCCACTTCGTGCTGCCGCTCACGGTCCTCGCGGTCCTGTACTGGCGCCGCCCCGTGGACTACCGCTGGGCCCGCACCTCCCTCGGCTTCGCCACCTTCCTCGCCCTGATCGGCTTCTGGCTCTTCCCGCTGGCCCCGCCGCGGCTGATGCCGGGCCTCGGCTTCATCGACACCGTGCACGGCGCGCAGGACCTCGCCCACCCGGACTACGGCGCGATGACGGCCCTCACCAACCAGTACGCGGCGATGCCGTCGCTGCACTTCGGCTGGTCCCTGTGGTGCGGCATCGTCATCGTGGTCCTCGCCCCCAAGTGGTGGATGAAGGCCCTCGGCCTGCTGCACCCCCTGTGCACCATCTCCGCCATCCTCGCCACCGCCAACCACTGGGTCCTCGACGCGGTCGGCGGCGCCGTGGTGGTCACCGCGGGCTTCGCCCTGTCGTACGTGGTCCAGGGGCCGCGGGCGGCACGGGCCCCGGCGCTCACCGAGTCGGGGCTGATGGAACCGGTGCCGGTGAAGTAGGGCGACGGGGGCGGCCGGGCCGCCGGGGCGCGCCCGGCGGTCCGCTACAGCCGCTGGATGATCGTGCCGGTCGCCAGGCCGCCCCCGGCGCACATCGTGATCAGCGCGAACTCCTTGTCGGTGCGCTCCAGTTCGTGCAGGGCCGTGGTGATCAGACGGGCGCCCGTCGAACCGACCGGGTGGCCGAGCGCGATCGCGCCGCCGTTGACGTTGACCTTCGCCAGGTCCTGCTCGAACACCTGCGCCCAGCTCAGCACCACCGACGCGAACGCCTCGTTGATCTCCACCAGGTCGATGTCCTTCAGCGACATCCCCGCCTTGCCCAGCACCGCCCGGGTCGCGTCGATCGGCCCGTCGAGATGGAAGTGCGGGTCGGCGCCCACCAGCGCCTGCGCGACGATCCGCGCCCGGGGCCGCAGCTTCAGCGCGCGGGCCATCCGCTTGGACGCCCACATGATCGCGGCCGAACCGTCCGAGATCTGCGAGGAGTTGCCCGCCGTGTGCACCGCGGTCGGCATCACCGGCTTGAGCCGGGCCAGCGCCTCCATGGAGGTGTCCCGCAGCCCCTCGTCCCGGTCGACCAGCCGCCACATGCCCTGGCCGGCGTACTGCTCCTCCTCCGTGGTGGGCACCTGCACCGCGAACGTCTCCCGCTTGAACCGCTCCTCCGCCCAGGCGAGCGCCGCCCGCTCCTGGGACCGCAGCCCGAACGCGTCCACGTCCTCGCGGGTCAGCCCCCGGTGGCGCGCGATCCGCTCCGCCGCCTCGAACTGGTTGGGCAGATCGACGTTCCACTCGTCGGGGAAGGGCTTGCCCGGCCCGTGCTTGGAGCCGGAGCCCAGCGGCACCCGGGACATCGCCTCGACACCGCAGCTGATGCCGACGTCGATGACGCCCGCCGCCACCATGTTGGCCACCATGTGCGACGCCTGCTGCGAGGACCCGCACTGGCAGTCCACGGTCGTCGCGGCGGTCTCGTACGGCAGTCCCACGGTCAGCCAGGCGGTGCGCGCGGGGTTCATGGACTGCTCGCCGGCATGGGTCACCGTGCCGCCGACGATCTGCTCGACCGCGTCGGCGGGAATGCCGGTACGGCCGAGGAGTTCACGGTAGGTCTCGCCCAGCAGATAGGCGGGGTGCAGGTTGGCGAGCGCGCCGCCGCGCTTGCCGATCGGGGTTCGGACGGCTTCGACGATCACGGGTTCCGCGGCCATGCGTGCGGGTCCTCTCCGAGCGGGGCGCTCCTCCAGAACTAGAACGCGTACTAGTTCTGTGGTGCAGTCTGGGGACGTGTCGTCCGTCACCGCAAGGGGCGTGCAACCGCCGAAGTCGTGATCTGCACGAATTCCGCACGGATTGGCCGGACGTCGCCCCTTGCCACTTCTAGAACGGGTTATTACGTTCGGGACATCACCTGATGGTTCGTCAGATACCTTGTCGGATGCCTCGTCAGATGCCTCGTCAGATGTCGCAGAATGGATGGCTGGAGCCGCCGATGCACTGCCCCGCGCTGCCCGACGGGTTCGACTTCACCGACCCCGACCTGCTGCACCACCGGGTGCCCCTGCCGGAGTTCGCCGAGCTGCGCCGCACCGAGCCGGTCCGCTGGATACCGCAACCGCACGGCATCGCCGGATTCGCCGACGCCGGCTACTGGGCCGTGACCCGGCACGCGGACGTCAAGTACGTCTCCACGCACCCGGAGCTGTTCTCCTCCTTCCTCAACACCGCCGTCATCCGCTTCGACGAGCACATCTCGCGCGACGCCATCGACGTACAGCGGCTGATCCTGCTCAACATGGATCCCCCGGAACATACGCGGGTACGGCAGATCGTGCAGCGCGGCTTCACGCCACGCTCGATCCGCGCCCTGGAGGACCGGCTGCGCGCCCGCGCCGAGGCGATCGTCGGCGCGGCCCGCAGCCGTACGGGGCCCTTCGACTTCGTCACCGAGGTCGCCTGCGAACTGCCGCTCCAGGCCATCGCCGAGCTGATCGGCGTGCCCCAGGAGGACCGCGCGAAGATCTTCGACTGGTCGAACAAGATGATCGCCTACGACGATCCCGAGTACGCCATCACCGAGGAGATCGGCGCCCGGTCCGCGGCCGAGATCATCTCCTACGCGATGGACATGGCCGCCGAACGCAAGCGCTGCCCGGCCCGCGACATCGTCACCACGCTGGTCGCGGCGGAGGACGAGGGCAACCTGAACTCCGACGAGTTCGGCTTCTTCGTGCTGATGCTGGCGGTCGCCGGGAACGAGACGACGCGCAACGCCATCACCCACGGCATGCACGCCTTCCTCACCCACCCCGAGCAGTGGGACCTCTTCAAGCGGGAGCGCCCGGCGACCGCGGCCGAGGAGATCGTGCGCTGGGCGACCCCGGTCAACTCCTTCCAGCGCACCGCCACCCAGGACACCGAACTCGGCGGGACGCCCATCAGGAAGGGCGACCGGGTGGGCCTCTTCTACGCCTCCGCCAACCACGACCCGGCCGTCTTCACCGACCCCGAATCCTTCGACATCACCCGCGACCCCAACCCCCACCTCGGCTTCGGCGGCGGCGGACCCCACTACTGCCTGGGCAAGTCCCTCGCCGTCCTGGAGATCGACCTGATCTTCCACGCCCTCGCCGACGCCATGCCGGACCTCAGGCTCGTCGACGCCCCGCGCCGGCTGCGCTCGGCCTGGATCAACGGCATCAAGCAGCTCCAGGTGACCACCGGCTGAGAACGGTCACCCGGGCCTCACTCCTTCCCGGAGGCGGACACCGCGAGCACCGCGGAGGCGGCGGCCGCGATCAGCAGCGGGATGCCCAGGCCGTGGTGCAGCACCAGCCACGCCCCGGCGAAGGCCCCGACGAGCATGGCGAGCACGGAGGCGGTACGGCGCGGGGAGCGGTGCCCCGTGCCGTTGCCGAGGCGGGAGTCGGCGGCCAGGCCGGTCAGGGTCATGGTCAGGACCGTGGTGGTCAGATCGGGGACCCCGAGCCTGCGGACCGTCGCGTTGCGCACGCCCATCGCGAAGGCGGTGAGGGCGATGAGGGCGTAGACCGTGCCGCCCCGGCCCGGCCAGGCGAAGGCGGCCGCCGCCGACAGCCCCACCAGGACCGCCTCGGCCGCCAGCGTCAGCCGCGCCCAGCGGCGCCGGGACCCGCCGTCCCCGAACCGGGTGGCCACCCGGCCGCCCGCCACCGCGCCGACGAGGAAGCAGCACAGCGAGGTCGCGGTGCGCGGCACCGAGAACCCGGGCGCCCCGGCCGCCGCGAAGCCCAGCACCACCACGTTGCCGGTCATGTTCGCGGTGAAGACGCGGCCCAGGCCCAGATAGCTGACGGCGTCGATCAGGCCGCTCACCACGGTCAGCGTGATCAGAACGAGCACCAGCCGCAGCCCGCGCGCCTCCGGGTCCGGCGCGGCTTCGGGGGCGGGCGGCGGCGTCGTCGGGGGTGTCGGGGGTGGCGGCGGTGTCGTCACGGTTCCTCCGGTGCGCCGGACGGACAGGGGCGGGAACCACTTCACCACGCGCCGCCCGGCCATGCCCGGACATGCGGAAAGCACCCTCGCCGAACGGGGCGAGGGTGCTTTCCGAAGTTCTGGCTGCCGGGGGCCGGCTTAGTACCAGTGGTTGGCCTGCCAGAAGGCCCACGCCTTGGCGGGGCTGCCGTAGCGGGAGTTCATGTAGTCCAGGCCCCACTTGATCTGGGTGGCCGGGTTGGTCTTCCAGTCCGCGCCGGCGGACGACATCTTCGAACCCGGCAGCGCCTGGACCAGGCCGTAGGCGCCGGAGGAGGCGTTGGTGGCGCTCGGGTTCCAGCCGCTCTCGCGCTGGACGATCTGGCTGAACGCGTTGAACTGCGCGGCGTCCGGGATCATCTTGTGCGCGATCGCCTGGGCCGAGGAGGCCGAGGCCGGGGCGGCGGCCTGGGCGGGGGCGGCGGACAGCGCCATGCCGGCGGTGGCGGCGGCCACGGCGGCGACGGTGAGGGCCTTCTTCGGGGAGGCGAAGCGACGGATGACGGACACGGAGCACCTCTTGCGTCGGGGACGGGGATGGCCGGCGTGAACCCTGAGGGCTCGTGGTGCCTGGCGACGCCGACCAGATAAGCAGCCCGGAAATCCGTCCGCAATCACCCCTTTTACTAGTTGTGGCCGGATGGAGCGGGAATGAGCGTTCTGTGGCGCAGCTCTCAAACCCCAGGTCGGCGGGGGTGCGGCACGGAACGTATCGGACATAACCCACTACGACCCCGGTTCGTAGGTGAGCTGCGTCATGTGGGGTGCCTCACCGGCCCGCTCACCGCGTGGGTACGGCCCCTCACGCCCCGGGGTCGTCGAAGGTGACCGGCGTCTCGAACGCGGCCCGGCGGGTGGCCCGGCGCAGCGCGCGCAGCACGGCGGGGCCGAGCGCGAAGGTCAGCACCACCGTGCACAGGGCCCGGCCCAGGTCCCAGCCGAGGGAGGTGGCCAGGCAGTAGGCGACGAAGCGGGCCAGGTTGGCGGCGACCGAGCCGCCCGGGTGGAAGGAGATGCCCGAGGCGGTGGCGCCCATGAAGGGCCAGCCGGCCAGGTTCATGACCGTGCCGTAGGCGAGGGAGGCGAGGAAGCCGTACCCGGCCAGGAGCAGCAGCTCGGCCCGGCCGCGCAGCCGCACCGGTCCCGGCAGCAGGCCCGCGCCCATCGCGAACCAGCCCATCGACAGCATCTGGAACGGCAGCCAGGGGCCGACGCCGCCGGTCAGCAGCGCGGACGCGAACATCGTCACCGAGCCCAGCGCGAAGCCGAAGCCGGGGCCCAGGACGCGGCCGCTGAGCACCAGCAGGAAGAACATCGGCTCGATCCCGGCCGTGCCCGCGCCGATCGGGCGCAGCGCGGCACCCGTGGCGGCGAGCACGCCCAGCATCGCGACCGCCTTCGGACCGAGGTCCGACTCCGAGATCGTCGCCGCGACCACCGCCACCAGCAGGATCAGCAGACCGGCGAACAGCCAGGGGGCGTCCTGGGCGTGCGCGCTCAGCTGGGAGGCGGGCGGGGCGAGGAAGGGCCAGCCGAAGGCGATCACGCCGACGGCGGTGACGAGGGCGAGGGCGGCGACGGAGCGGGGGCCGAGGCGGACGGCACGCACGGCGCGGACGCGCGGGGGTGCGGCGGTCGCGGCGGGCGCGGTGGTGGGAGCGTGCGGGGTGGTGGGGGAGGGCGGGGTCATCCCAGGGCCTCCCGGACCTGGGACACGGTCAGCCACTGCTGGGGGGCGAGGATCTTGGTCACCTGGGGGGCGAAGGAGGGGGAGGACACGACGATCTCCGCCGTCGGACCGTCCGCGATCACCTCGCCCTCGGCGAGCAGCACCACCCGGTGGGCGATCTCCGCGGCCAGCTCCACGTCGTGCGTGGCCAGCACGATCGCGTGCCCCTCGGCGGCGAGTTCGCGCAGCGCGGTGACCAGGCGGGCCTTCGCGGCGTAGTCCAGGCCGCGGGTCGGCTCGTCCAGGAGGAGCAGGGGCGGGCGGGCGGTCAGTACGACGGCCAGCGCGAGGGCGAGGCACTGGCCCTCGGAGAGGTCGCGGGGGTGGGTGTCGTCGGCGATGCCCGGCAGGAGCCGGTCCAGCAGGGCGCGGCAGGTCCCCAGGGCCGCGGCGGTGTCCTGGTCGGCGGCGGCGCACTCCGCCGCCACGGTGTCGGCGTAGAGGAGGTCCCGCGGTTCCTGGGGGACCAGGCCGACGTGGCGGATCAGGTCGCGGGGCGGGGTGCGGTGGGGGGTCCGGCCGCCGACGGTCACCGTGCCGGTGGAGGGTTCGAGGAGGCCGACGAAGCTGTTGAGGAGGGTCGACTTGCCGGCGCCGTTGCGGCCCATGAGGGCGATGGTCTCGCCGGGGGTGACGGTGAGGCTGACGCGGTGGAGGGCGGTGACCTGGGCGCGGCGGACGGTGAGGTCGTGGGCGTCGGCGGTGCGGGGCGGTCGGTCCTCGGGGGTGGGACGGCGCCGGAAGCGGCGCCCGGCGTTGCTGGTGGCCGGGGGCGGGGCCGCTTGTCCGCGCGGGCGGGGTGCCGCGAGGGCCGCCGGGCCGCCCGCGGGTGCCTGGGCGAGGCGGTCGCGCAGGTCACCGGCCTTGCGGCGGGCGTCGCGCACGGTCAGCGGCAGCGGGGACCAGCCGGCCAGCCGGCCCAGGGCGACGACCGGGGGGTGGACCGGGGAGACGGCCATGATGTCGGACGGGGCGCCGGTGACGGGGGGTGCGCCGGGGGTGGGGAGGAGGACGACGCGGTCGGCGTAGTGGATGACGCGTTCGAGGCGGTGCTCGGCCATCAGGACGGTCGTACCGAGGTCGTGCACGAGACGCTGGAGCACCGCGAGGACCTCCTCCGCGGCGGCGGGGTCCAGCGCGGAGGTCGGTTCGTCGAGCACGAGGACCCGGGGGTGCGGGGTGAGCACGGAGCCGATGGCGACGCGCTGGCGCTGGCCGCCGGAGAGAGTGGCGATGGGGCGGTCGCGCAGCCCCGCGAGGCCCAGCAGATCGAGGGTCTCCTCGACCCGGCGGCGCATCACCTCCGGCGCC
This sequence comes from Streptomyces sp. SUK 48, assembly GCF_009650765.1. NCBI lineage: Bacteria > Bacillati > Actinomycetota > Actinomycetes > Kitasatosporales > Streptomycetaceae > Streptomyces > Streptomyces sp. SUK 48. The sequence continues at coordinate 5,718,767 of NZ_CP045740.1, forward strand.
AGGCCCAACGACTCCATGCCGTAGGCGAGTTCGTCCTCGACGGTGTCGGTGACGAAATGGGCGAGCGGATCCTGGCCCACCGTGCCGACCACGTCGGCGAGTTCACGGGGCTTGTGGGTGCGGGTGTCGCGCCCGGCCACGGTCACACGGCCGCCGAGGGTGCCGCCGGTGAAGTGCGGGACGAGCCCGCTGACCGCGCCGAGCACGGTGGACTTGCCGACCCCGGACGGCCCGACGAGCAGCGCCAGTTCGCCCTCCGGCACCTCGAAGTCGACGTCGCGGACGGTGGGTTCGGGGGCACCGTCGTACGTGACGCTGACCTTCTCGAAGCGGATCACGAGTGCTCCCTCGGGACGACGAAGGCAGGCAGCAGGGCGAGGAGGACCGACGCGGCCGGCCACAGCGGCAGGGTGGGGGCGGCCAGCGGGACCACGCCCGGGTGCAGGGCGTCCGGGGCGCGGGACGCGGCGAGCGTCAGCAGCGCGGCCACGGCGATGCCGGAACCGGCGACCAGCCAGGCGCGGGGGCCCCAGGGGTCGGGCCGGTACCGGGTGCGCGGCGAACGGCGGCCGCCGAGGCGCAGTCCGGCGAGGGCGGCGAGGACCCCGGCGAGCAGCAGCGGGGCGCCGTAGCCGCCGCCCGCCGCGGTGAGCAGCCCGTACGTGCCCGCGCAGACGCCGAGCAGGCCGCCGAGGGTGAGGGCGGCGGTCGTACGGCGGACCCGGGCCGGGACGTCGGCGGTGCGGCCGTAGCCGCGGGCCTCCATGGCGGCGGCGAGGGCGACGGAGCGTTCCAGCGCGCCCTCCAGGACCGGGAGTCCGACCTGGAGCAGCCCCCGGACGCCCCGGTCCGGGCGGCCGCGCAGCCGGCGGGCGGCGCGCAGCCGCTGGACGTCGGCGATGAGATGCGGTGCGAAGGTGAGGGCGACGACGACGGCGACACCGGTCTCGTACAGCGCGCCGGGCAGCGACTTCAGCAGCCGGGACGGGCTGGCGAGGGCGTTCGCGGCGCCGACGCAGATCAGCAGGGTGGCCAGCTTCAGCCCGTCGTACGCCGCGAAGACGAGCGCCTCCGCGGTGACCTCGCCGCCGAGCCGGATGCCCTGGGCCCAGTGCGGCAGCGGGATCTCCGGCAGGGTGAGCAGGACATGGGTGCCGGGGATCGGGGAGCCGAGGGCCACCGCGAAGACCAGGCGGATGAGCAGCACGGCGAACGCGAGCTTGGCGAACGCGGAGTAGGAACGCGCCCAGGGGGCGGGGGAGCGGTGCGTCGCCACGACGTACGCCGACACGGCGATGAGCAGGGCGAGCAGCAGCGGGTTGGTGGTCCGGGTGGCCGCCGTACCCAGGGATATCGCCCAGATCCACCAGGCCCCGGGGTGCACGCCGCTCCGGCGCCGCTCCCGTCCCGAGGGGGCGCGGGGAACCGCGCGCTCGGCCACGGACGGCCCGCGCTCGGCCACGGACGGCCCGCGCTCGGCCACGGACGGCCCGCGCTCGGCCACGGACGGCCCGCGGCCGGGCACGGCGGCCGGGGCGGGACGGCCGCCGCTCCCGACGCCCTCCCGCCCGCGCGAAACCGCGCGCTCCGCCCCCACCGGCCGCTCCGGCGGAGTCATCCGCGACGCCGCCGGAACTGCCACACCGCCGCGCCCGCCAGGACGGCGACGACACCGGCCCCGATCGGCAGCCCCAACGACGGGCCACCGGACGAAGCGGCGGGCTTTGCGGAGGCGGCCGGACCGGCGGAGCCGACCTGCTCCCCGCACCCCTGCCGCGGATACCCGGAGATCGCGCACAGCAGCGCGTTCGTGTCGTACCGCAGCGGCTTGGCCACCGCGGCCAGCGCCTCGGCGGCGGAGGCCGACGGCGCGACGCGCGCGCACGCCGTGCGGCCGGCCGGCGGGGTCTCGCCGGAGGGCGCGTCCGCCCGGACGCCGAAGTCGACGACCAGCGCCACCCGCTTCGTGCCCGGCTTCGCGGCCGTCCCCGAACAGATCGTGGCGAAGTCCGCCGTACCGCGCGGCTTGCTCGCGTCGCCCGAGTCCGCGCTCACGGAGAAGCGGAAGCCCTCCACGGAGCCGTCCTCGGGCGGGCGAGCGAGGGGCCCTGGGTGGCGTACGTCCAGTGGCCGCCGGAGCGTTCCCAGAACGACCAGTAGCGGTACCCCGTGGCCGCCGCCTGCCCGGCGCCCGTGCCGAGCAGCAGGGCGAGCGCGGCCAGCAGCACCGGCACGGCACGGCGGACGGCCGTCACGGCTGCCGCTTCTTGCGGGTGCTCAGCAGGAAGCCGATGCCGATGCCCGCGACCAGGCAGATGCCGACGCTCCACCAGACCCCGGCGTGCGAGCCGCCGTCGGACGCCTTGGCCTGCTGCGCGGCGGCCTGCATCCGCGGCTCGGGGCCGAGGGCGTTGAGGGAGGTGACGAGGCTGGTGCCGCCGAAGTCGCCGGGCTGGGCGCCGACGGCGTGCGCGGCGAGGATCAGCTGCGCGTACGCCGCCGGGCCGGTCCGGGCGGCCCAGGGTCCGGCGCTCTTCTCCAGGAAGGCGTACGCCTTCTTCGCCGCCGCGGTCCGCCCGTCGGCGGCGAGGGCGACGACGGTGTCGGCGGTGTTGCCGTAGTCGGGCTGGTCCGTGGCGCCGGGCATCGCGGACATGAGGTGGCCGCTCTTCGCGATCGCGGCCGCCAGGTACGCGCCGCCGTTGTCGGCGAGCTGGGCCGGGGCCGGGTGCCCGGCCTTGGCGCAGGCGTCCGACGCCGGGGCCTTGCCGGCCTCCGCCACGAAGCCCTTGCCGAGCGCGGCGGTCACACCGGCCGCGGTGGCGTCGGCGTTGGCGGCCAGCTCGCCCTTCTTGTCCGGCTGGTAGGCGAGCGCGCCGCCGCCGTCGTGGCCGCACGGGATGGACCAGGTGGCCAGCGCGTCGTACGGGGACTTGCCGTCCTTCTCGACGCCCGCCGGGTCGGCGCCGGTCGCGGCGAGCGCGCCGATGACGACGGAGGTGGAGTTGGTGTCGCTGGGGCTGCCCGGGTTGTAGCCCCAGCCGCCGTCCTTGTTCTGCACGGACTTCAGCCAGTCCACGGCCTTGGTGACGGCGGCGTCGTGGCCGCCGGTCGCGTGCAGGGCCTGGACCGCGGCGGCCGTGCTGTTGGTGTCCACCATGGTCTTGGCGCCGCAGGACGCGGCGGGGGTGGCGCGGAACGCGGCGAAGGAGCCGTTCGCGCACTGCTGGCCGGTGAGCCAGTCCACGGCGGCGGCGGCCGGGCGGTAGCCGAGGGTGCGCTGCGCGACGAGGGTGAGCGACTGGCGCCACACACCGTCGTAGGTGGGGTCCGACTTGCCGTAGAGACCGGCCGGGACCGATGCCTTGGGGGAAGGGGACGGGCCGGCGGCCACGGCGGGTGCGGCGGCTGCCAGCACACCTATGGCGGCGAGAGCCGCGGCGTTGCGGCGGACGTTCATGGTCGGCGACTGCCTCTCCCTGCGGGGAGCCGGGCAGCGCACGGGGAGGGACCCGGGCGGCTCGACTCCGTATACCTCGACGGTGCCGTGCGCGGCGGGGGCCGACGCACGCGAGCCGGTCACGTCCGCCCCGGGGCGTTCCGGCTCACCGGTTCCCGCGGGAACGGCTCACGGATTGGGGCCTCCCCGCTTCGAGCGAAGCCGAGAAGCGGGGAAGGGCCAGCGCCGGAATTGCACCGGCTTCCCCCCGTACGGGTGTGATGACGACCCCGCCACTTTACCGGCAGCCCGGCGGAGGCCGGGGAGTGCCCGTGAGCACACCGTGACGGTGACTAGGGTCACGGCCATGACAACACCGGGAGAGCTCCTCGGATCGGGCCGCACGGCCGACGTCTACGTGCTCGACACGGGGTGGGTGCTGCGCCGCGACCGCGAGGGCCGGGGGGACGCGGCGGCCGAGGCGGCCGTGATGACGTACGTACGACGGCACGGCTACCCGGCGCCCCGGGTGCGCCCCACCGGCTCGCGCACCGAACTGGTCCTGGAGCGGCTGTCCGGGCCGACCCTGCTCGCCGCCCTCGTCGCGGGCCGGGTGGGTCCGGCGGAGGCGGGCGCGCTGCTCGCCGGGCTGCTGCGGCGGCTGCACGCCCTGCCCGGACGGGACCCGGCCGATCCCGGGGCGCGGGTGCTGCACCTGGATCTGCATCCCGACAACGTGATGCTCACCCCGGACGGGCCCCGCGTCATCGACTGGTCCAACGCCGAGGACGGCGGCCCCGGCCTGGACTGGGGCATGTCGGCGGTGATCCTCGGCCAGGTCGCCGTGGGTTCCACCGCGCTGGCCGAACCGGCCCGCGCCTCGCTCGTCGCACTGCTCGCCGGACCGTCCCCGCTCGGCCGGGAGGCGGTCGCGGAGGCGTTGCGGCGCAGGGCGGCGAATCCGACGATGAGCGCGGAGGAGACGGAATCGCTCCGAGAAGCGGGCGAGTTGGTGCGAAAGGTGGCACAACTGACCTGAGCGGACTTGCGTGTTGGCTGAAAGTACGGGTACCCCACCGGAGCGCGCATGGCTGTTTCGGCCAGAGGGTGGGGTGGGTGGTGTCCCGTTGGCGAGGTACATCGCATTTGTGCCGGCCGGGCTCCCCGGGTGAAGGTGGCCCGAGCGGCGCGGAGTTGGCATATTGCGGTCAGACGTGACCGCTCGCAGCCTCCGGGGGAATGGTGCGGACAACCAGGAAGATGCGCCGGTTCGCCAACGAGCTGATCGACCCCCTGCGCGTGTCGATCCCCGCCGACCCCGCCGACCTGCTGGACGCCCTGGTCGAGTCCGCGATCCGCTGGCGCGGGCGCCCCATCGTCGTCCATCAGGCGAACTTTCCGCCGGGGACCTCCGCGACCGGACTGTGGATCGAGCGCGCCGGCCGCGACGACATCGTCATCGAGGCCGACGCCCCGCCCTGGATGAAGCTCGTGATCCTCGGCCACGAGCTGTGGCACATGGCCGACGACGACCCCGCCCACCGGGCCGCGCACACCGAGGCCGCCCCCGCGCCCGACGGCACCGTGGCGACCGCCGCCCGCACCCGTTTCCTGGAGGCCGCCGAGCAGCGCGCCGACCTCTTCGGCATGCTGATCGGCGACCGGCTGCGGCCCTGGCTGAAAGCGTCCCCCGACTCCGTGTACGCGGCGCACACCTCCGGCCACGACGACCTCGCCGGACGCATCGGCGCGGCCCTCAACTACCGCGGGGCCAGATGAGCGACGTGATCAACTACGCCAGCTGCGGGCTGCTCTGGCTCGGCCTGCTGACCAAGGCGCCCGACCTGGCGCGCCGCTGGCGGGACCCCTTCCTGCTCACCCTCAGCGCGGTGCTGGCCCTCGCCTCGCTGGGCTTCCTGCTCGGCGCCCCCGGCACGGTCGGCTTCGTCAACGACGCGAGCGGCGTGCCCAACCTCGCCGCGCCGCTGACCTACGGGTCCGTCACCGCGTACGGCGCCGCCTCCCTCGCGCTCGTCATGCGCTGGCGCGGCGGCCCCGGCACCGGCCGCGCGATCCGCCGCTGGACCCTCGGCTACACCGCCGTACTCGCGGGCGTCGCCGCCCTGTTCCTGCTCGGCGACGCCGCCGTGGAGCGCCGTACGGACTTCGACACGTACTACGCCACCACGCCGTACATCGCCGAGATGATCGTCCTGTACCTCGGCGCGCATCTGACCGCCGTCGTCGTCACCGCGTGCCGCTCCCTGTCCTGGGCCCGGCAGCTGCGCGGCCCGCTGCGCGCCGGACTGGTCACGATGGGCGCGGGAAACCTCGTCGGCTGCGGCTACAGCGTGGCCAAACTCCTCGCCGTGGGCGCCCGTTGGTGCGGCCGGGACTGGGTCGTGCTCGGTACGACGTTCCCGGCGGCCTGCGCCGGACTCGGGGCCGCGATCACCGTGATCGGCATCGTGATCCCGCTGCTCGCCCCCTTCCTGGCCGTACGGGCCCGCTGCTGGCGGGCGTTCGCGCGGCTCGGTCCGCTGGAGCGGACGCTGACCGGGCTGCTCACCCGCGAGGGCCTGCGCGCGCCGCGCCCGCTGTGGCCCTCCGCCACCCGCTGGCTGACCTGGCGGCAGAGCTCCATCTACAACGGACTGCACCACCTGGGGCGCCACTTGGACGAGGGGCTGTTCCGGCAGACGTACGCCGACCGGGCGCGGGCGGGCGCCGATCCGCAGGACGCGGAGGCCGCCGCGTGGGCCGCCGTCATCGCCGCCGCCCTGCGGGCACCGCGCGACGGGGGGCCGGAGACGGTCGTCCCGCTCACCGGCCGGCCCGACCTCCCGGTGCTGCTGCGCATCTCCGACGCCCTCGCCGAGGGCACCGGCCACCGCGCCCTGGCCGTGTGCTGAGGGGGCCCGCCGCACCATGAGCCTGATCGTGTACACGGTGGCGAGCCTGTTCACCGTGACCGCCCTGCTGATCTTCCGCCGGCCGCGCCTGGCCCTGCGGGACCCGCTGACCGCCTCCACCTGTGTGTCGATCTTCCTCGGCGGGCTCTGCTTCTTCTGCTCGGCCCCCGTCACCCTGGGCGCGGTCAACGACCTCACCCACGTCCCCAACTTCGGCGCCCCGATGACCTACAGCGTCATCTCCGCCTACAGCGCCTCCCTGCTGATCCTGCTGATCAACTGGCGCGGGGGCCCCGCCGAGCGGGTGCGCGGCCAGGTGGTGCGGGTCGCCACCGTGTACAGCCTGCTGATCATCGCCGTGATCACGCTGTTCGCGCTCGCCCACGCGCCCGTCGAACGGCTGCGGGACCTCGACACCTACTACGCGAACACGCCGTACATGCGCGAGATGATCGTGCTGTACCTCCTCGGGCACGGCGCCTGCGCGGTGATCACCATCTATGTGTGTCTGCGCTGGTCCCGGGAGGTGACCGGCATCCTGCGGACCGGGCTGCGGCTCATCATGGCGGGCCTGGCCGTGGACGTGCTCGGCTTCGAGGGCGCCAAGGCGACCGCGGTGATGGCCCGTTGGGCGGGGTACGACCTGGACCGGCTGTCCACCGGGCTGGCCCCGCGCGCCGCCGCGCTGGGCGCCCTGCTGTGCGCGGCGGGCTTCGTGCTGCCCCGGCTGCTGCCCGCGACCCTCGCCCAGTGGCGCAGCATCTGGGACTACCGGGCGCTCGGTCCCCTGTGGGCGGAGCTGCGCAACGTGCCGACCGCGCCCAAACCCGCCCCGCCGCGCTGGCAGTTGCCGCGCGGCCGGCTCTACTACCGCGAGCTGCGCATCCTCGACGCGCTGCTCGCCCTCCAGTCCCGCTGCGACGGCCGGGTGCGCGAGACGGCGTACCGGCAGGCCCGCGGCCAGGGCAGCCCGCCGGGCGAGGCGCACTTCATCGCGGCGGCCGCGATGGTCGTGGACGCGGCCCACCAGGCGGGCAGTCCGCGGCCCCCGGCGGGCCCCGAGCAGGCGGGCGGCTCCCGGCTGCACACCGCGCTCTTCTCCGACACGGGTGAACTGGTGCGGCTGGCCCGGGCGCTGGCCGGCTCGCCGGTCGTCCGGGCGGCCCGGGAGGGCGCGGCCCGCACCGCCCGCGGCTGAGGGGCCGGTCCGGAACCCGGCGCCCGCCGGTGCGGGCGCCGGGAGCGAGGTCCATGCGCACGTGTCACCTGACGTCCCACCGGGCGTCCCACCGGGACGTCCGACCAGGAGAATCCGGACGTCTCACCAGAAGAATGGGGAACCGTGAACGCACGAAGAGCCGTTGTCATCGGGGCCGGACCGGCCGGTCTGCTGGCCGCCGCCGCGCTCGCGCCGGCCGTGGCCGAGGTCGTCGTACTCGACCACGACGAACTGCCCGAGACGCCCGGGCACCGCAAGGGGGTGCCCCAGTCCCGGCACGCCCATCTGCTGATGCCCGGGGGCATGGCGGTGATGGAGGAACTGCTCGCCGGGGCCGACCTGCGGGGGCGGCTGGTGGCGGCCGGGGCCAGGGAGACCGCGCTGAGCTCGGACCTGCTGACCCTCGCCCCGATGGGCTGGTTCCGGCGCTGGCGGCACCGCACCTTCATCACCATGACCGCGAGCCGCCCGCTGCTGGAGTGGGGTGTGCGCCGGGCGGTACTGGACACGCACCCCCAGGTCAGGGTGCGCCGCGCCCGGGTGAGCGGGCTGCGCGGCAGCGCCCTGCGGGTGACCGGCGTCCGCCTGGCCGGGCAGGGCGGCGGCCCGCCCGAGGACCTGGACGCCGACTGGGTGGTGGACGCGAGCGGCCGGGGCACCCGGCTGCTGCCCTGGCTCGACGCCCTCGGCGTGGGCGGCATCCGCGAGCGCCATGTCGACAGCGGCCTGGCCAACGCCACCCGCGTCTACCGCACCCCGCCCGGCGCCCGCGACTGGCCGATGACCCTGATGCAGGCCGACCCCTGGAGCGGGCGGCCCGGACGCAGCGGCATGATCGTGCCGATCGAGGACGGCAAGTGGATGGTGAGCCTCGGCGGGATGCGGGGCAGCGAGCCGCCGAAGGACCCGGACGCCTTCGTGGCCTACGCGCTGGACCTGCCGAGTCCCCTGGTGGGCCGGCTGATCGAGGCCGCCGAGCCGCTCGGCCCGGTGCACGTCAGCCGCAGCACCAGCAACTCCCGCCGGTACCTGGAGGACGCGCGCCGGTGGCCGGAGCGCCTGGTGGCGATCGGGGACGCGGCGGCCACGTTCAACCCGATCTACGGGCAGGGCATGTCCGCCGCCGCGTTCGGCGCCCGCGCCCTGGCGGAGGCGGTGCGCGCGTACGGCGTCGAGGCGCCGGGGCTGGCGCGGCGGGTGCAGCGCGCGGTGGCCCGCGCGGGGCAGGGGGCGTGGACGGCGGCCGTCAGCACCGATGTCCTCTACCCGGGGGTTCAGGGCGCCCGCGCGACGCTCGGGGACCGGCTGGCCGCCGCCTACTCCCGGCGCCTGAACCACGCGGCCACCGGCTCCTACAGCGCGGCCTCCGCCCTCTGGGACGTCACCACCCTGCGCACCTCGCCCGCCCGGCTGTTCCGCCCCGACGCCCTCCTCCACGCCCTCACCGGCCCCCCGCTCCCCGCCCTGTCGGGCCCCCCGCTGACGACCGCCGAACGCGCCTTCCTGTCCGACCTCACACCCGGGTCGTAGGACCGCCGAAGGGCAGGTGGAGCACCCGGAAGGCGAGCAGCTGCCGCACAGCGTTCATGTGCCCGTGTACCAGTCCAGGAACCATGGCCGCGAAAGGAATTCACACCGCCGCGTACGTCACCGGATCGCTTCCCGGCACCTGTTCCACCCGGCCCCGCTCGAGGAGGTGGCGCAGATGGGCCTCGGCCTCCGAGACGGCGATGGTGCGGGAGGCGGGCGGGATGTCGGCCCAGGGCCGGTTCCAGCGCATGCGCTCGGCCAGCTGCCAGGGGGTGAGCGGGACGGCCAGCAGGGCGAGCAGGCCCCGCAGCCGCTTCTCGTGGTGGTCCAGCAACTCCCGTACCCGGGCGGGCGCGTCGGTGAAGGCGTGCCGGTGCGCGGGCAGCACCTCGGCCGGGCCGAGGCGGCCTACCCGCTCCAGGGAGCCGAGGTAGTCGCCGAGCGGGTCGGTCACGGTGGCGTCGTCCGGATCCTCGTACAGGCCGATGTGCGGGGTGATCCCGGGCAGCATGTGGTCGCCGCTGAACAGGCGGCCCCGGCCCGGGAGTCCGCCCGGGTGCGCCTCCTCCAGGTGCAGGCAGACATGGCCGGGGGTGTGCCCCGGGGTCCAGACCGCGCGCAGCCGGCGGCCCGGCAGGTCGAGGAGTTCACCGGGGACGATCTCCCGGTCCGGCGCGGCGGGGGAGAAGCGGGGCAGCGCACGGCCGCCCGCCGCGGCCGCCCGCAGCGGTGCCACCTGCTCCCGCGGCGCCCCCGCCGCCGTCAGCTTGGCGGCCATGTACGCGTACCACCGCTCGGGCCGCGCCTCGCGCGTCCTGCGGACGATCGCCGCGTCCGCCGCGTGCATCGCCACCCACGCCCCGGACACCTCGCGCACCCGCCCGCACAGCCCGTGGTGGTCCGGGTGGTGATGGGTGACGACCACCCCGGTCACCTCCGACACCCCGGTGCCGCAGGCGGCGAGGCCCGCCACCAGGGTGTCCCAGGAGTCCGGGTCGTCCCAGCCGGTGTCGACGAGCACCGGCCCCCGGCCGGTGTCCACCACGTACACCAGCGTGTAGCCGAGCGGGTTGTCCGGGATGGGCACCCGGATCGACCGCACGCCCCCGCCGTGATCGAACGTCCGCGCCATGGTCCGCCCCTTCGCCCGCCGGTCTCCGACCCGCCCATTGCCCACCATTACCGGAACTGATATCAGTTCTGATGCAGCGTCAGAAAGTGCATCGCCAGAAGTGGTGTGCGGCAGGCGGCGCGGTGGGAGGCAGCCATGACCGGGCTCGTGGAACACGGACAGCTCTACATCGGCGGGGAGTTGACGGAGCCGCTGGGCGAGGACGTCATCGAGGTGATCTCCCCGCACACCGAGGAGGTCATCGGCCGGGTGCCACACGCCTCGCGCGCGGACGTGGACCGGGCGGTGGCCGCGGCGCGCCGGGCCTTCGACGAGGGGCCCTGGCCACGCATGACCCCCGAGGAACGGATCGGCGTCGTCACCCGGATCAAGGACGGCATCGCCGCCCGGCACGAGGAGATCGCCCGGGTGATCTCCGCCGAGAACGGCTCCCCGTACTCCTGGAGCGTCCTCGCCCAGGCGCTCGGCGCGATGATGGTGTGGGACTCGGCGATCCGCGTCGCCCGGGAGTACGTGTACGAGGAGCGGCGCGACGGCGCCCTCGGGCCGCTGCTGGTGCGCCGGGAGCCGGTCGGCGTGGTGGCCGCCGTGGTGCCGTGGAACGTGCCCCAGTTCGTCGCCGCCGCCAAGCTCGCGCCCGCGCTGCTGACCGGCTGCACCGCCGTACTCAAACCGTCCCCGGAATCCCCGCTGGACGCCTACCTGCTCGGTGAGATCGCCCGCGAGGCCGGGCTGCCCGAAGGGGTGCTGTCCATCCTGCCCGCCGACCGGGAGGTCGGCGAGTACCTGGTCGGGCATCCGGGCCTGGACAAGGTGTCCTTCACCGGGTCGGTCGCGGCCGGCAAACGCGTGATGGCGGTCGCGGCCCGGCAACTCACCCGGGTCACCCTGGAGCTGGGCGGCAAGTCGGCGGCGATCGTGCTGCCGGACGCGGACCTCGCGACGGCGGTCGCGGGGATCGTACCGGCGGCCTGGATGAACAACGGGCAGGCGTGCGTGGCCCAGACCCGCGTCCTCGTGCCGCGCGCCCGCTACGACGAGTTCGCCGACGCCCTCGCCCGCGCCGCGGACGGGCTCGTGGTCGGCGACCCGCTGGACCCCGCCACCCAGATCGGCCCGCTGGTCGCCCGCCGCCAGCAGGCGCGCAGCCTCGACTACATCCGCCTCGGCCAGGAGGAGGGCGCCAAGGTCCTGTGCGGCGGCGGCCGTCCGGTCGGCCTGGAGCGCGGCTGGTACGTCGAGCCGACGCTCTTCGGGGACGTCGACAACTCCATGCGGATCGCCCGCGAGGAGATCTTCGGGCCGGTCGTCTGCCTGCTGCCGTACGGCGACGAGCGGGAGGCCGTACGGATCGCCGACGACTCCGAGTACGGCCTCTCCGGCAGTGTGTGGACTTCCGACGTCGAGCGCGGTATCGACGTCGCCCGCCGGGTGCGCACCGGCACCTACAGCGTCAACACCTTCAGCCTGGACATGCTGGGCCCCTTCGGCGGCTACAAGAACTCCGGGATCGGGCGGGAGTTCGGGCCCGAGGGCTACGGCGCCTATCTGGAGCACAAGATGATCCACCTCCCGGCGGGGGCGTGAACCATGGCCGACCGCTGGCACATCGAGGTCGACCGGTCCCTGTGCGTCGGCTCCGGCCAGTGCCTGCACCACGCGCCGGGCCGCTTCCGCCTCGACTCCGCCCGCCAGTCCCACCCGGTGGACCCCGACACCGACGCCGCCGAACCCGTCCTCACGGCGGCCGAGACCTGCCCGGCGGAGGCCATCTCCCTCACCCTCGAAGGCAGCGGGGAGCCGGTGTTCCCGCCCGAGGAGTGAGCGCGCCGGGCGCTATCGAGCCGGGCCGGTCAGGTCGATCAGCCGGCAGACCGTCTCGATGTCGATCTTCACCTGGGCGATGGAGGCACGGCCGGAGAGCCAGGTGACGAGGGCCGAGTGCCAGGTGTGCTCGATGACCCGGACGGCGGAGAGCTGCTCGGGACTCGGGTCGTCCAGGCCCATCGCGTCCAGGATGATCGCCGTGGTCTGCCGGGAGACCTGGTCCACGTCGGGGCTGACACTGCGGTCCGCGAAGGTCAGGGCGCGGACCATCGCGTCGGCCAGATGCGGCTCGCGCTGCAACGCCCGGAAGGCCCGCATCAGGGTCTCGGCGACCCGCTCGGCGGCGGTGTCACCGGCGGGCGGCTTGCGGCGCAGGGTGCCGTGCATGCGCTCCAGCTGGTCCTGCATCGTGGCCACCAGCAGATGCACCTTGGACGGGAAGTACCGGTACAGCGTGCCGAGGGCCACCTGGGAGGACTCGGCCACCTCGCGCATCTGCACCGCGTCGAAACCACCCCGGCCCGCCAGCCGCGCGCTCGCGTGCAGGATGCGGCGACGGCGGGCTTCCTGACGCTCCGTCAGGGGCGGCGGGGGAGTGCGCGACGTACTGGCTTCCGCAGGCATGGGTCCCGTTCCGTGACAATCGGTGAGGGTGTCGGTAGGGCACGTGATCGGACAGCATGGCAGGGCCGCGCGCCGTGGCGCGAATCACCTGATCCACTGCTCACAGCACCCCTACCTGCCGGTAGATTCAGAGGCTCTTGAACGATCAAGTCTGAAACTTGTTCTAGATTAGCGTCCCGTCGTAGTCTCGCGGGACAGTGCAGGCAGAAGGGGGCACAGAGTGACCGCCGAGGCCCGGCAAGCGGGTGCCCGTGAGGACTTCGCCGCCGACGGGGAGCGACCGCTCGACATCGCGCTCCTCACCTATAAGGGGAACCCGTTCTGCGGCGGGCAGGGCGTCTACGTACGGCACCTCTCGCGCGAACTGGCCCGCCTCGGACACCGCGTCGAGGTCATCGGCTCCCAGCCCTACCCCGTGCTCGACGAGGGCTACCCCGCGCTCACCCTGACCGAGCTGCCGAGCCTCGACCTCTACCGCCAGCCCGACCCCTTCCGCACCCCCGGCCGCGGCGAGTACCGGGACTGGATCGACGCCCTCGAAGTGGGCACGATGTGGACCGGCGGCTTCCCCGAGCCGCTCACCTTCTCGCTGCGCGCCCGCCGGCTGCTGCGGGCCCGGCGCGGCGACTTCGACGTCGTCCACGACAACCAGACCCTCGGCTACGGCCTCCTCGGCGACGTCGGCGCCCCGCTGGTCACCACCATCCACCACCCCATCACCGTGGACCGGCAATTGGAGCTGGACGCGGCCGAGGGCTGGCAGCGGCGGTACTCGGTGCGGCGCTGGTACGCCTTCACCCGGATGCAGAAGCGGGTCGCGCGCCGGCTGCCCTCGGTGCTCACCGTCTCCGGCAGCTCCCGGCAGGAGATCGTCGACCACCTCGGGGTGCGGCAGGACCGCGTCCATGTGGTGCACATCGGCGCCGACACCGATCTGTTCGCGCCGAATCCGGCGGTGCCCGAGGTGCCGGGGCGGATCGTCACCACCTCCAGCGCCGATGTGCCGCTCAAGGGGCTGGTGTTCCTCGTGGAGGCGCTGGCCAAGGTGCGCACCGAGCACCCGGCCGCGCATCTCGTCGTCGTCGGCAAGCGCCCCGAGGAGGGGCCGGTCGCCCAGGCGATGGAGCGGTACGGCCTGGATGGCGCCGTCGAGTTCGTCAAGGGCATCTCGGACGCCGAACTGGTCGACCTGATCCGCTCCGCCGAGGTCGCCTGCGTGCCCTCGCTGTACGAGGGGTTCTCGCTGCCCGCCGCCGAGGCCATGGCCACCGGCACCCCGCTGCTCGCCACGACCGGCGGCGCGATCCCCGAGGTCGCGGGCCGCGACGGCGAGACCTGCCTCGCGGTGCCGCCCGGCGACGCGGGGGCGCTGGCCGCGGGCCTCGGCCGGCTGCTGGGCGACGCCGGACTGCGCGCCCGGCTCGGCGCGGCGGGCCGCGAGCGCGTCCTGGCCAACTTCACCTGGGCCCGGGCGGCCCAGGGCACGGTGGCGAGGTACCGCGAGGCCATCGCCGCCCGCGGCTCCGCCGCCGGCACCCGCCGCCCCGCGCCCGAGACCCCCGGCCGCTCCGCGGCCCCTTCGGTCGCCGCGCTCTCCGCGGCCGCCCCGAGTGACACCAGCGTCTATCCCGAAAGCAGGGCCACGTGCTGACCGTCGACTTCTCCCGGTTCCCGATCGCCCCGGGAGACCGCGTGCTGGACCTCGGCTGCGGAGCCGGCCGGCACGCGTTCGAGTGCTACCGGCGCGGCGCCCGGGTCGTGGCCCTCGACCAGAACCCCGAGGAGATCCGCGAGGTCACCAAGTGGTTCGCGGCGATGAAGGAGGCCGGCGAGGCCCCCGAGGGCGCCACCGCCACCGCGATGGAGGGCGACGCGCTGGCGCTGCCGTTCCCGGACGACTCGTTCGACGTGGTGATCATCTCCGAGGTGATGGAGCACATCCCCGACGACAAGGGCGTGCTCGCCGAGATGGTGCGCGTGCTGCGCCCCGGCGGCCGGATCGCGGTCACCGTGCCCCGCTACGGCCCGGAGAAGGTCTGCTGGGCGCTGTCCGACGCCTACCACGAGGTCGAGGGCGGCCACATCCGCATCTACAAGGCGGACGAGCTGGTGGCGAAGGTCCGCGGGGCCGGTCTGAAGCCGTACGGCAGCCACCACGCGCACGCCCTGCACTCGCCGTACTGGTGGCTGAAGTGCGCCTTCGGCGTCGACAACGACAAGGCGCTGCCGGTGCGCGCGTACCACAAGCTCCTGGTCTGGGACATCATGAAGAAGCCGCTGGCCACCCGGCTCGCCGAGCGCACCCTCAACCCGGTGATGGGCAAGAGCTTCGTGGTCTACGCGACCAAGCCCCACCTGCCCCGGCTCGCCGAGGAGGCGGCCGCCCAGTGACCACCCCCCGGACAGAACACCTCGTCCTGCCCGGGGTCCTCACCGCCGAGCAGGCCGCCGCGACCGTACGCGGCATCCTCGCGGTGCAGCGGGAGGACGGCGCGATCCCGTGGTTCCGGGGTCACCACCTGGACCCGTGGGACCACACCGAGGCCGCGATGGCCCTGGACGCGGCCGGTGAGCACGAGGCCGCCGAGCGCGCCTACCTGTGGCTCGCCCGGCACCAGAACGAGGACGGCTCCTGGTACGCGGCCTACGCGGACGGCGCCCACGACGAGGTCACCGACCGCGGCCGCGAGTCCAACTTCGTGGCGTACATAGCCGTCGGCGTCTGGCACCACTACCTGTCCACGGGCGACGACACGTTCCTGGACCGCATGTGGCCCTGCGTCTACGCGGCCATGGAGTGGGTGCTCGGCCTCCAGCAGCCCGGCGGCCAGATCGGCTGGCGGCGCGACGAGGACGGAACGCCCACCGCGGACGCCCTGCTCACCGGCAGCTCCTCCATTCACCACGCGCTGCGCTGTGCGCTCGCCATCGCCGAGCAGCGTGAAGAGGCGCAGCCGGACTGGGAGTTGGCGGCCGGCGCGCTGCGGCACGCGATCCGCAGGCACCCAAAGCGGTTCCTGGACAAGAACCGCTACTCGATGGACTGGTACTACCCGGTCCTCGGCGGCGCCCTGACCGGCGCGGAGGCCGAGGCGCGGATAGCCGGCTCCTGGGACCGGTTCGTGGTCCCGGGCCTCGGGGTGCGCTGCGTCGTCCCCAATCCCTGGGTGACCGGCGGCGAGTCCTGCGAACTGGCGCTCGCGCTGTGGGCGGTGGGGGAGTCGGACCGGGCGCTGGAGATCCTCAAGTCCGTGCAGCATCTGCGGGACGCCGACTCCGGTCTGTACTGGACGGGTTACGTCTTCGACGACGAGGCGATCTGGCCGCGCGAACTGACCACCTGGACCGCGGGTTCGCTGCTGCTCGCGGTCGCCGCGCTCGGCGGTCACGAGGCGACCTGCGCGGTCTTCGGCGGCACGTACCTCCCGGCGGGCCTGGACCCGGACTGCTGCCGCTGACCCGACCCGACCCCACCGCTGACCCGACCTGACCTGGCCTGACCCGGTCCCGTCCGGTCCTTGGCGTGGTCCCCCGGCGTTTGCCCCGAGTGGCGTAACCGCGTGTGCGGAGTGACGGTGGAGAAGGAAGCTCCCCACTCGGAAAGACACGTCGGGAGGACCTCGTGCCTGTACCGATACGGCGTCTCTGTCTGGCGCTGGCCGTCTGCTGCGCCCTGGTGGCCGGTGGCACGGCCTGCGGAAACAGCAACGCCGGTGCCCACCCCAGCACCAAGACGGCGGTCACCACCGTGGCGCTGAACCAGCCCGCGGCCGAGCCCAGTCCCACCACTTCCGCCGAGAAGCAGAAGTTCGCCAAGACCAGGTTCGTGGCGAACGCGGGCCTCGCGGCCGGTGCCACCTACCAGTGGATCTACAAGCCGTGGAAGGCGGGCAAGTTCAAGAAGGGCGCCCATGGCCGCAAGCTGGCCCTGGTGAAGGCCGGTGCCGCCGGTCTGTTCACCTACAACCGGCTGAAGGCCGCCGAGCGCAACGCCAAGGGCGACCCGCTGCTCTCCAAGGCCCTCGCGCCGCTGAGCAAGAGCATCGAGAGCCTGAAGGACCTGTCGACCAAGCTGCGGCACGGTGACACCGGCGCGGCGGGCGGCTTCAACGACGTCATCAACAACGTGAAGGACGCCGGGAAGAGCGCGGGCGCACCCGTGCAGAACAAGGTGCCGTCGGCGGGCCAGCTCCGCAGCGGCAGCCAGTAAGTCCCCCGGAGAGCCTAGGAGTTCAGCTCCGCCAGTACGCGGAGTGTGCAGGGGTCCGGTGACAGGGCCAGCAGGTCGGTCACCGGGCCCCTTCGCCACGACTCCAGCCGCTTTGCGATCCGTTCGCGCGGGCCGATGAGCGAGATCTCGTCGGCGAAGGCGTCCGGCACGGCGAGCACCGCCTCCTCGCGCCGCCCCGCCAGGAACAACTCCTGTACCCGGCGGGCCGCTTCGGGATATCCCATCCGGGCCATGAGGTCGGCGTGGAAGTTGCGGGAGGCGTGTCCCATGCCGCCGATGTAGAAGCCCAGCATCGCCTTCACCGGCAGCAGCCCCTCGGCCACGTCCTCGCACACCTTCACCCGGACCATGGGCGCCACCCGGAACCCCTCGGGCAGGTCGCGCACCGCGTCGCCGTACACCTCGGGCCGGTCCGGCGCCCAGTACAGCGGCAGCCAGCCGTCGGCGATCCGCGCGGTCTGCGCCACGTTCCGGGGGCCCTCCGCGCCGAGCAGCACGGGGAGGTCCGGCCGCAGCGGATGCGTGATCGGCCTGAGCGGCTTGCCGAGCCCCGTGCCGTCCGGCCCCCGGTACGGCAGCGGATGGAACCGCCCGTCCAGCGACACCGGCGCGGCGCGGCGCAGCACCTGCCGTACGACGTCCACGTACTCCCGGGTCGCGGTCAGCGGCGACGCGGGGAACGGGCGGCCGTACCAGCCCTCCACCACCTGCGGCCCGGACAGCCCGAGCCCCAGCGTCATCCGGCCGCCGGAGAGGTGGTCCAGGGTGAGCGCGTGCATCGCGGTGGTGACCGGGGAGCGCGCTGCCATCTGGGCAACCGCCGTACCCAGCTCGATCGTGGACGTCCGCGCGGCGATCCAGGTGAGCGGGGTGAAGGCGTCCGAGCCCCAGGACTCGGCCGTCCACACGGAGCCGTAACCGAGCCGTTCCGCCTCCTGGGCGAGCGGCACATGGGCGGCGTCGGGGCCGCGTCCCCAGTACCCGAGCGCGAGACCGAGCCGCATGCGCACTCCTCCTGACGTACCGTCAGTTCACCGTGCAGGGGAGCGACTGTACGACAACGGCCCCCCGCCCGGAAGGGCGAGGGGCCGTGGCCCTGGAGGGTCGGTCAGCCGCGCTGGATGCCCGAGGTGTCCTGGAGCACGCCGCGACGGCCGTCCTGGGTCTGGGCGATCAGCGTGGCACCACGCTGCTCGACCGCCAAGTACCAGGTGCCCGGCGCCAGTTCGGCGATCGGGGTGGGCGAGCCGTCCTCCGCGAACAGCGGACGGGTCACCGGCACCGCGAACCAGAACGGCGAGAAGTCCGCCGGCGCGGCCTGCTGCGGCGCGGCACCCTGCGTGGGCGCCGGCTGCGGCGCGCCGTACGGCTGGCCCTGCTGCGGCTGGGCGCCGTACGGCTGCTGCGGGGCACCCTGGGCACCCGGGTAGCCGTAACCGCTGGGCTGCTGGGCGCCGTACGGGCTCGGAGCGGCCGGCTTGGGCGCCGGGATCAGCGCGCCCTGGAGCGCCGGGACCAGCGGGGTGGCGACGGCGGCACCGGCGAGGACCAGCGCGGCGATGAACCCGAGCACGAGCCCGGCGCCCGCGTCGACCCCGTTCGGCACGTCCACCAGCGTCCAGAACAGGGTCCAGGCGGCGAGGATCGTGAAGGCCGTGCCCACCACGCCGAGATCCAGGCCCAGCACCTTGCGCGGCTGCGGCAGGCAGCGGTTGAGCACGATCAGCGCGGCACCGATGACGGCCCCCATGTACGTGCCGAGGCCCGTCCCGAGGTTGTCCCACACGCTCTGGCTGCCCGAGTATCCGGCGGCCGAGTAGGAGTAGAGATCGAGGAACGACGCGATGAACAGCAACACCGCTGCTCCGATCACCACGCCGTCGCCTCTAGTGAGGGAGCGGATGTTCACTTCAGGTCCTTCGTGAGTCGTCTCGTCGTCGCTAGACCCTACCGTCCGCAAGATCCGGCTGTCCGGCCGGTCGAGGCGCCGGTCAGGACCCGCGCAGGAAACTCACGATTCCCTCAGACATCCCCTGCGCGGCCTTCTGCCGCCAGGTCCCGCTGGTCAGTAGTGCCGCGTCCTTGGTATCGCGCATGTTGCCGCACTCGATGAACACCTTGGGAACCGTTGACAGATTGAGACCGCCGAGATCGGTGCGGGTGTCGAGCGCGGTGCCGTGGCCGATGTAGTTGGACGGCGGCTCACCGGTCACCCGGCGGAAGTCCGACGCGATCCGCTCGCCCAGCGCGCGCGAGGGCCCGACGATCGGCCGGGTGTCCGCGCCGCCCGCGTGCACGGCGCCCGGCAGGATCACATGGAAGCCCCGGTCGCCCGCCGGCGCCCCGTCGGCGTGGATCGAGATCGCCGCGTCCGCGTGCGCCTTGTTGCCGATCGCCGCCCGCTCGTCCACGCACGGCCCCCACTCCGGGCCCTTCTCGTCATGGGTCAGCCGCACGGTGGCACCCTGCCGCTCCAGCAGCGCGCGCAGCCGGTGCGCCACATCGAGCGTGAACCGGGCCTCCGGGTAACCGTCGTTCGTGGACGTACCCGTGGTGTCGCACTCCTTGCGGCCGTTGCCGACGTCCACCTGGCGGTTGATCTCGGCCGGGTGCCGGAAGTTGTCGACGTTGTGCCCCGGATCGACGACCACGACCTTCCCCGCGAGCGGGGCGGCCGCCTTGTCATCGGCGCCCGGGGCAGCGGCCGGCGCACTGCGCCCGGCCGGCTTCGCCGCGTCCTCGCCCGCCCCGCCGCCCGCCGCGTACGCCCCCCACCCGACGAGCCCCCCGGCCACCAGGGCACCCCCGGCCACGACGATCGGCACCCGCCAGGAACGACGCTGCTTCGGGGGTTCGGACTCCGGACCTGTGTATGACACGTCAGCCACCCTAACGGCAGTCCGGAGTGCCCGGACGGTTCAGGCGGGCCCTACGGGTGACCCGCGCATCCGGGCCCCGCGTCGGGGCTCCCGCGCGGCAGCCGCTTGCGCGCAATCGCTGATTTCACTTGGCCGTGCGCAATCTCCCGCAATCGCACGGCGTCGCCTCGCCCGTCCCGCGCATCCTGGGACCCCGACCGCCGAAGACGGAGACGGCATGGCCCTCAGGTTCATCGGCACCACCAGTGACGAAGGTGACTGCCCCACCCTGTACGAGATCGAAGGCACCGACGAGATCCTCGTCCAGGGGGATCGCGAGACCGATCCCCGGCACCTGGCACGGTTGCGGGACGTGAAGCCCTGCGAGACGTTCGTCCGCGTCCCCCGCGATCTCCTCGCCCGCTACGCGCCGAGAAGTCCGGCCCCCGAGCTCCGGCCGTTCTCGGCGATCTCGCACCTCTTCCGCGAGTTCCGGCACACGGCCTGGCGGCTGGAGACCCGCCGCGGGTACGCCTCCGACCGGCACGGCCCGAAATGGACGCGCTGGCAGGCCGGTGCGGACATCACCGCCGGGACCAGCGGGTGGCTGGAGAACGTCGCCGAACAGACGGCGGCCGGGAAGCGGTTCGAGCGGGTGCGCCTGGTCGACGAACCGGCCACCGAGGGCCAGCGTTTCCTGCTCGCGTGCGCGCCGGCCAACGTCGCCGTCGGCGAGGACATCCGCAACCTGACCCGCGCACAGGCCGCGCGGCTGCGCCTGCCCGACGACGACTTCTGGCTGTTCGACGCGAAGACCCTGGCCCGGTTCGCCTTCGACGAGGACGACGTCACCCTCGGCGTGTACGTCACCGAGGACCCCGCCGAGGTGCTCGCGGCCTGCCAGGCCCGGGATGCCGCCTGGCATCACGCCGTGCCCACACGGGAGTTCGCCCGCGGGGTAGCTTCGACCGTGTGACCACCGACTTCCAGACGGCCCGTGAAGCTCTCGGTGCCCGGCTGCGCGAGCTGCGCACCGAGGCCGGACTGGAGGGCAAGGAGCTCGCCGCCCGCATCGGCTGGCAGACGTCGAAGGTCAGCCGCTTGCAGAACGGCAAGCAGACACCCACTCGCGGTGATCTGACCGCGTGGGCCGGCGCCGTCGGCCGGCCGGGCGTCGCGGACGAACTGCACGGGCTGCTGGCCGGCCTGGACATGAAGCAGCGCAATCGGTCCTGGCGCAAGCAGCTGGCCGGCGGCCACCGAGGACGGCAGGAGATCGCCGTCCGGCTCACCGAGAACACCCGGCAGATCCGCGGCCTCGAAGTCTCCCGTGTCCCCGGCTTGTTCCAGACGCCCGAATACGCACGGGTCGTCTTCGACTCGCTCGCCGAGTTCCGGGGCATCCCCTCGACCACCGACGCGGCCGTCGAACGGCGGATGCGCCGGCAAGAGGCCCTGTACGACCCGGAGAAGACGTTCCGTTTCCTCGTCTGCGAGGCCGCCCTGTACCACCGCCCGTGCCCGGCCGACGTGATGGCCGAGCAGCTCGACCGCCTCTACAACCTCGTCGGGCAGAAGCGCGTCGAACTCGGGATCATCCCGTTCGGCGCGCAGCTGCGCCGCACGGCACCGCACGCGTTCTGGATCTACGACCGCCGGCTGGTCATCGTGGAGACCATCGGCGAGGAACTCTGGCTGACCGGCGACGAGGACGTGGCGCTGTACGAGCGGGCATGGGACTGGTTCGCCGAATCCGCCGAGTACGGGCCCCCGGCACGGCGCCTGATCGGCCGTGCCCGGGCCGCCCTCGGCCTTTCGTAGGCAATCACCGCCAACTCCGCCGACGGTGCGCGCAATCCCGCGCAATCGCCGCGAGGCCGGGCGATCTCTCCGCATACGGTCGGGGCCAGGGCATTTCAGCAGCCCTCCGACCAGAGGAGTGAGCCTTGTCCGCACCCGTCATCGAGGCCGTGCTCGGCAGGTCCCTCGTGGACGCCCTCTTCTTCGGGCGGCTCAGCCGCCGTGTGGCCAGGAACCACGGACTGGACATGACCAGGGCCGAGGAGATCACCGACCAGGCCCTCGCCTACCTCGCCACCGCCGCCCGGAAGCCCGCGGGCGCTCCCACGCTGTACATGAGCGCGGCCGTCGACCCGGCCTGGCACGAGTTCATGCACGACACCTTCGAGTACGACCGGTTCTTCGAGCGCCACGGCTGGCCCAAGGTCCACCACCAGCCCTGCGACGGAGGTCCGGACGGCGCGCGTGTCTACCCGCCGGGGACCGAGGCGCTTCCCCCGACCGTGGCGGCGATCGAGGCCGCGGGCTACCGGGTGGAGCCCGGGCTGTGGACGGCCGGCACGGACTGCGGGGACACCTGCGGCGACGACGGCGTGCCCGGGAATCCGCCCGACTGCGGGCACGGCGTCTGACGGGGTGCGACCGCACCGGGAGCGAACACGTGGCAAGGACCATCACGGGGACCGGGCGAGTGACGATCTTCAGCCTGCTGCACGACTGGGAGACCGCCTCGCGGTGCGTCCTCGCCTACACCACCGCCGACAACGGCCTCACCGCCGTCCTCGGATGTGTCCCCGTGGCAGGCAATGTCTTCGAGCCGGGCGATCTGTTCGCGACGGCCGTACGGCACGGGTTCGTCGGGGAGTGGAAAGGGGCGCGCGAACAGCGGGCCGCCTGCTGGCTGGCCTGTACCGGGTCGGGCTCCCGCACGGTACGGAAGCCGGACACGATCGACGCGCAGGAGGCGGCCTGGACGCTGGACATGGCACGGACCGTCGACCTCGACGGCTCCTACTACGGGCACCATCGGGTGCACGCGGGCCGGTTCACGCTGGGCGATCCGGAGCTGACGGCACGGGCACGGGCGCTGCTGCCCGAACGCGTGACGACGGCGGGGTGAGGGACCTCAGATCCCCGTCCCCGTTCGGCGCAGGACGCGCAGGGAACCGGTGGCCGAGGTTTCCGTGAAGGCGCCGGAGGCGAGGGCGCGCAGGTAGATACGGTAGGGGGCCTGGCCGGTGAACTCGTCCTTCGGGTCGGGGAACACGTCGTGGATGGCGAGCAGTCCGCCGTCGGCGAGGTGCGGGGCCCAGCCCTCGTAGTCGGCGCTCGCGTGCTCGTCGGTGTGGCCGCCGTCGATGAACACGAAGCCGAGCGGGCCGCCCCACACCGCCGCGACCTGCGGCGACCGGCCGACCAGCGCGACCACGTGCTCCTCCAGACCCGCCCTGAACAGCGTGCGCCGGAAGGCGGGCAGCGTGTCCATCAGCCCGACCTCGGCGTCCACGGTCTCCGGGTCGTGGTAGTCCCAGCCCGGCTGCTGCTCCTCGCTGCCCCGGTGGTGGTCCACGGTCAGCGCGGTCACCCCGGCCGCCCGCGCGGCGTCGGCCACCAGCAGGGTCGACCGCCCGCAGTACGTCCCCACCTCCAGCAGGGGCAGCCCCAGCGCCCCCGCCTCCACCGCCGCCGCGTACAGGGCGAGCCCCTCGTCCACGGGCATGAACCCCTTGGCCGCCTCGAACGCGGCGAGTGTCTCGGGCTGGGGGCGATGGCCATAGGACGCCTTTCGGGGTGGCACGGCTGTTCGGGCCCATGCTGCCGCACCGCCGTGAACGGGCGTGACGTGGGGCGCCCTTCCGCGGGGCACGAGGAACGGCGCGATCGGCCACGACGCGGCGCACGCCGCGCCCCGGCCGGTCGCACCACGGCGATCCGCTACGAGATCGGCTACAGACTCACCGTCTCACCCGGCAGCGAGAGGTCCAGTTCGACCGCCCGCTCCTCGCCGTGGTGCGTCGCCGAAGAGGCGAGCGGTCCATGGCCGAGGGCCCGTGCCGCGAGGACGTACGCCCCCTCCATCGGCACCGCGAGCGCGTACCGGCCCGCCTCGTCGGAGACGGCCGACCCGGCCTGCCGCCCCCGGTGGTCGATCAGCGTCACCTTGGCCCGGGCGACGGGCACACCGGTGGCGTCCAGCACCCGCCCCGGAACCCCGCAGCACCTCCTCCGCCAGCTCCAGCACGGCATCGTCCTGCGCGCTGCTGGCCCGCAGCCGCACCTCCCGCACCGGGCGGCCCGCCTTCGGCAGGAACAGGGCGAGCACCAGGCCCGCCGCCACCGCGCCCGTCGCGATGAGGAACGACACCCGGAACCCGTGCATCGTCGGGATCGCCATGCCCCCACGGTGTGCGCCGTGTTGGCGAGCACCATGCCGACGACGGCGCTCGACACCGACGTGCCGATCGAGCGCATCAGCGTGTTGAGCCCGTTCGCCGCGCCCGTCTCCGACGCCGGGACCGCGCCGACGATCAGCGCGGGCAGCGAGGAGTACGCGAGCCCGATGCCCGCGCCGAGGATCACGGACGTGAGGATCGTCTGCCAGGCCGCCTGCATCAGGCCGAGCCCGCCGCCGTAGCCGATCGCGATGATCAGGAGGCCGATGATCAGGGTGGTCCTGGGGCCGTAGCGGGCGGAGAGCCGGGCGTACACCGGCGCGGTGAACATCATCGTCAGGCCCAGCGGCGCCACGCACAGACCGGCGACGACCATCGACTGACCGAGCCCGTACCCCGTGGCCTTCGGCAGCTGGAGCAGCTGGGGCAGGACGAGCGAGACGACGTAGAACGCGACGCCGACCATGATCGACGCCAGGTTGGTGAAGAGCACCGCGGGGCGCGCGGTGGTGCGCAGGTCGACCAGCGGCGCCTCGGCGCGCAGCTCGTACAGGCCCACAGGAGGAGGACCACGACGGACGCGACGAACAGGCCGAGCGTGGTCGCCGAGGACCAGCCCCAGTCGCTGCCCTTGGTGATGGGCAGCAGGAGCAGCACCAGACCGGCGGACAGCCCGAGCGCGCCGGGCAGGTCGAAGGAGCCCGCCGCGCGCATCGGGGACTCGGGGACGGTGAGCAGGGTGAGGGCGATGGCGAGCACGCCGAGACCGGCGGCGCCGTAGAACAGCGCGTGCCAGTTCATGTGCTGGGCGACCAGCGCGGCGGCGGGCAGGGCGAGGCCACCGCCCACGCCTATGGAGGAGCTCATCAGGGCCATGGCGGAGCCGAGCCGCTCGCGCGGCAGCATGTCCCGCATCAGGCCGATGCCGAGGGGGATCGCGCCCATGGCGAAGCCCTGGAGGGTACGGCCCGCGATCATGACGAGCAGCTGGCTGGTGAGCGCGCTGACCAGCGCGCCGATCACCATCACGGCGAGGCTGGCGATCAGCATGCGCCGCTTGCCGTACAGGTCGCCGAGCCGGCCCATGATCGGGGTGGCGACGGCGCCGGACAGCAGGGTCGAGGTGAGCACCCAGGTGGCGTTGCTGGGCGCGGTGTGCAGCAGTTGGGGCAGGTCTTTGATGACCGGCACGAGCAGGGTCTGCATCACCGCGACCACGATGCCCGCGAAGGCGAGCACCGGGACGACGGCCCCGCTGGCCTCGCGGCGCGGTTCGTCGGTCGTCGTGTGGGTCATTGAGGGCGGCCTCCCGTAGACATAAGTGCGGGGTAAACCTCGTATGCACAGGCAACTATTCCGTTGCTTCGGGCCTCTAATGTTTATTTGACCATCCCATGGGTTTCTGAGTCGTCGTCAGGGATGGCCATATTGTGGAACACGTTCTAGTCTGCGGGCCATGACGGCCTATGTAGCCGGGGTCGGGATGACCAGGTTCGAGAAGCCCGAGACCCGTGACTGGCAGTACTGGGACATGGTGCGCGAGGCCGGTGGAGCCGCGCTCGCGGACGCCCGGATCGGATACGACGAGGTGGAACACGTTCCCGTCGGATACTGCTTCCAGCCCTCGACAGCGGGCCAGCGCGCCGTCTACGAACTGGGGCTCACCGGCATCCCCGTCTACAACGTCAACAACAACTGCGCCACCGGCGCCACCGCGCTGATGCTCGCCCGCCAGTTGGTCGAGGGCGGCGCCGCCGACTGCGTGCTCGCCCTGGGCTTCGAGAAGATGAGCAGGGGCTCGCTCGGCGGCGGAGCCGGCTCCGGCGACCTCGCCGCGTCCCCGGTCGCCCGGCACTACGGCGTCCTGGCCGCCCGGCACGGCTTCGCGCGCACCCCGCCCACCGCCCAGCTCTTCGCCGCCGCGGCCCGCGAGCACCGGGAGCGGTACGGCACCACCGACGCGCAGCTCGCCGCCGTGGCCGCCAAGAACCACCGGCACTCCGCGCACAACCCCGCGCCCAGTTCCGGGAGGTGTACGACATCGCCGGCATCCTCGCCGCGCCGATGGTGCACCCGCCGCTGACCCGGCTCCAGTGCTCGCCCACCTCCGACGGCGCCGCGGCCGCCGTGGTCGTCTCCGAACGGTTCGCCGAGCGGCGGTCCCTGACCGGCCTCGTCGAGATCGCCGGGCAGGCGATGGCCACCGACACCGAGGAGTCCTTCGCGTCCGGCTCCTGTATCGACGTCGTCGGGCAGCCGCTGTCCCGCGCGGCCGCCCGGCAGGCGTACGACCGCGCCGGGCTCGGCATCGAGGACGTGGACGTGATCGAGCTGCACGACTGCTTCTCGGTCAACGAGCTGCTCACGTACGAGGCGTTGGGCATGTGCGAGCCGGGGGAGTCGGGGAAGCTGGCCGAGTCCGGCGCGACGACGTACGGCGGCCGGTGGGTGGTGAACCCGTCGGGGGCCTGATCTCCAAGGGGCATCCGCTGGGCGCGACGGGCCTCGCCCAGATTGCCGAACTGGTCTGGCAGCTGCGGGGCGAGGCGGGCCTGCGGCAGGCCGAGGGGGCGCGGGTGGGGCTCGCGCACAACATCGGTCTCGGCGGGGCGGCGGTGGTGACCGTACTGAGGGCGGTGTGATCAGGCCGGGCCGGGTGACGTAGTCCGCGCGGAGTAGGACCCCTGGTCCGAAATGCCGATGCAAGGACCGCAACCGGCCTGAGACCATGACATTCATGCTGGAGACCGCCGACACCCCGCCCCTCATATCCCGACGTACGACGCCCCCGACCTGGTTGGTGGTGGCTCTGGCCTGCGCCGGACAGTTCCTGGTGGTGCTGGACGTCTCCGTGGTGAACGTCGCGCTGCCGTCCATGCGCACCGACCTCGGTCTCAGCGCCTCCGGCCTGCAATGGGTGGTCAACGCGTACGCGATCGCCTTCGCCGGGTTCATGCTCCTCGGCGGCCGGGCCGGCGACCTGTACGGCCGCAAGCGGATGTTCCTCGTCGGCCTCGGCCTGTTCACCCTGGCCTCGCTGGGCGGCGGCCTCGCCCAGGAGGGCTGGCAACTGCTGCTCGCCCGCGCCGTGCAGGGCCTCGGCGCGGCGGTCCTCGCGCCCTCCACGCTCACCCTGCTGACCGCCGCGGTGCCGGAGGGCGCCGCACGCGCGCGGGCCATCGCCACCTGGGCCGCGGTCGGCGCGGGCGGCGGCGCCGCGGGCGGACTCGTCGGCGGGGTCCTGGTGGACGTGCTGTCCTGGCGCTGGGTGCTGCTGATCAACGTGCCGGTGGGCGCGGTCGTGCTGGCCGGCTCGCTGCGCTGGCTGGTGGAGAGCCGCGCCGGGAACCGGCGCCGGCTCGACCTGCCCGGCGCACTGCTGGTCACCGCCGGTCTCGCCACGCTCGCGTACGGCATCTCGCGCACCCAGGAGACGGGCTGGACCGCCCCGGCGAGCCTGCTGCCGCTGGCCGCCGGAGTGCTGCTGATCGCCCTGTTCCTGCTGGTCGAGGCGCGCACCCAGGCCCCGCTGATGCCGCTCGGGCTGCTGCGGCGGCGCTCGGTGGCCTCGGCGAACGCGGCGATGCTGGTGTCCGGTTCGGCGATGTTCTGCATGTGGTACTTCATGACGCTGTACGCGCAGAACGTGCTCGGCTACTCCCCGCTGGCGGCCGGTGCCGCGCTCGTGCCCAGCTCGCTGGCCGTGATCATCGGCTCCAAGGTGGCGCCCCGGCTGATGCGCACGGCGGGACCGCGCCTCGTGGCGGTGCTGGGCACGCTGATCGGCGCGAGCGGGTTCGCCTGGCAGTCCACGATGAGCGCGCACGAGGCGTACGTCACCGCGATCATGTTCCCGGGCATCCTGATGATGCTGGGCGGCGGTCTGGCGATGACGCCGCTGGCCGCGCTGGCGACCTCGGGGGCGGCGCCCGGCGAGGCAGGGGTGGTCTCCGGGCTGGTCAACACCTCGCGCACGATGGGCGGTTCGCTCGGTCTCGCCGTGATGTCGACCATCGCCGCCACCGGCACGGGCACCGGCACCGGACCGCAGGCCCTGACCGACGGCTACGCGCTGGCCTTCCGCGCCTCCACGGCGGTGCTGCTGGGCGGGGCGCTGCTGATGGCGCTGTGGCTGCCGCGCCATCTGCCGCACAGGTGAGCGTCCGCCGGGGGCGCCTCCGCCGCCTCCGGCCGCACGGCCACGAGTCCCATGGCCATGAGTCCCACGGTCACGAGTCCCACGACCGCACGTCGCACCGCCTCCGGTCTCACAACCACCCCTGCTGACGGGCCTCCCGCACCGCCTCCGCGCGGTTGCGGGTGCCGGTCTTGCCGATCGCCGAGGACAGGTAGTTGCGCACGGTGGACTCGGACAGATGCAGCCGGCCCGCGACATCGGCGACCGTCGCGCCGTCCACGGACGCCTTCAGCACCTCGCGCTCGCGCGGGGTGAGCGGGTTCGGCCCGGCGCTGAGCGCGGCCGTCGCCAGGGCCGGATCGACCACGGTCTCCCCGGCCAGCACCCGCCGGATCGCCACCGCCAGCTCCTCCACCGGCCCGTCCTTGACCAGGAACCCGGCCGCCCCGGACTCCAGGGCCCGGCGCAGATACCCCGGCCGCCCGAAGGTCGTCAGGATCAGCACCCGGCAGCCCGGCGCCCGCGCCCGCAGCTCCTCCGCCGCGTCGAGGCCGCTCATCCCGGGCAGCTCGATGTCCAGCAGCGCGACATCCGGCTCGTGCCGCAGCACGGCGGCCACGATGGCGTCCCCCGCGGCCACCTGCGCCACGACCTCGATGTCCTCCTCCAGCCCGAGCAGCAGGGCGAGCGCGCCGCGCATCATGCCCTGGTCCTCGGCGAGCAGGACCCGGACCGTCCCCCGGGGTGTCTCGTTCATGGGGGCAGCGTACGGCCGACCGCCTCAGGAGGGATCCGGCGCCGTCACCCCGGCCGCCGCCGGTTCCCCGGCCGGCAGCGGGAGTTCCGCCGTCACCGTGAAGCCGCCGCGGGGCGCGGGTCCGGCCGTGAGGGAGCCGCCCGCGGCGGCCAGGCGTTCGGTGAGGCCCGTCAAACCGGTGCCGCCGATGCCCGGGGCGGGGCGGCTGACCGGGGTGCCGGAGCCGTCGTCGGTGACCGTCAGCCGGACGCGTTCCGCGGCACCGGTCACGGCGATCTCGCAGCGGCCCGCGTCGCTGTGCCGGATCACATTGGTGACCGCCTCGCGGACCACCCAGCCCAGCAGGGCCTCCGGCTGGGGCGCGAGCGGGGTGCCGGACCGGCGGACGACCGGCTCGACGCCCGCCGCCGTCAACGCCGAGCGGGCGCGGTCCAGTTCGGTCGCCAGGCTGCCCTCGCGATAGCCGGTGACCGCCTCGCGGATCTCGGTGAGCGCCTGCCGGCCCACCGACTCGATGTCCGTGATCTGGCCCAGCGCCGCGTCCATGTCGCGCGGGGCCAGCCGCCGGGCCGCCTCCGACTTCACCACGATCACCGACAGGGTGTGGCCCAGCAGATCGTGCAGATCGCGGGAGAAGCGCAGCCGCTCCTTCTCCACCGCGCGCCGGGCCAGTTCCTCCCGGGCGGCACGCAACTCCCGTACCGCCTCGGCCAGTCCGAGGATCGCGGCGGTCACCATGGTGGACAGGAAGGTGGCGTACCCGATGTTCGTCGCGTCCGACCAGCCGCCGTGCGCCCCGGAGAGCGCGGCCGCGTAGACGGCCAGCAGGATTCCCGAGCGGCCCAGCCACGGTCCGCGCAGGGCGGCGCCCGCGGCCAGGCCCAGCAGCGGGAAGAACATCAGCCAGTTGCCGCCGTAGCCGAGCGCGAGCCCCGTGGTCAGCAGGCCCATGAGCAGCAGCGCCACCCGGGTGCGCGGCTCCTCGCGCTTGGCGCGGTCGAAGGAGCGGAAGGTGACGTAGATGTACAGGGAGTTGAAGGCGAACAGGCCCAGCCCGCCGATCAGCGGGTTCGGGGTCCGCCCCTGGAGCAGATTGGCGAAGGCCCCCATCCCCATCAGCAGCCAGGGCAGCAGCGCGAAGCCGGTGGGCGGCGGCCCGGGATCGCTGACGGCCGGTGTCTCGCCCCGCTTCCGGGCGGCGCGCGCGGCGGCCTTGAACCGCTCGTGCTCCGCCTTCCAGCGCGCCAGGTCCGCCTTCCACTCCCGCCGCGCCGTCTGCCAGGACCGCGCCTGGCAGCGCATCCTCCGCCATCCCGTCATATCCACGTTCCCCCAGGTCAGACGGTCCCCGCCGCACGGCGGTACGACAGCACGGCGTACGATCCGAACACCAGCAGCCAGCCCGTCAGCACGATGATCGCACCGGCACCGGGGGCGTGCCCGGCCGCGACCGCGCCGCCCAGCTCGGCGAACCGGTTGGCCGGTGTGTACCCCGAGACCGACCGCAGCCACCCCGGGAACAGTGTGGTCGGGAACCACAGCCCGCCCAGCACGGCCAGGCCCAGATTGCACGCCATGTTGGCCACGCCCGTGGCGGGACCGGTCAGCCGGTAGCCGTTGCCGAGGCCCAGCAGGGTGAACGGCACCGAGCCCACCCACAGCAGCAGCGCGATCGCCGCCCACTGCCACACCGCGAGCCGCACCCCGTCGACCAGGCCGCCCGCCGCCAGCACGGCGACGATCGCGGGCAGCACCGTCACCACACCGGTCAGCGTCCGCCCGGCCACCACCTCGCGCGGGGTCATCGGCGTCACCCGCAGCTGCCGCAGCCAGCCCACCGCGCGGTCCTCGGCGACCGCGCCGCCGGTGTTCAGGGCGGAGCCGACGGCGCCGTACGCCGCCATGCCGACCATCGCCGCGGTCCGCCATGTCCCGTCGTTCTCGCCGACGTTGGTGAACAGCAGATACATCATGACGGGCATGAAGATCCCGCCGATCACGAATCCCGGGTCGCGCAGGGTGCGACGGATCTCCAGCCGGACGTAGGCGAGCATCACAGAGCCTTCACGGTGTCGAGGGGAACGGATACCCGGCTCTCGGGGCCGGCGGGGTGCCGCGCCGGGGAGGTCAGCGTCAGGAACGCGTCGTCCAGCGAGGCCGGAGCCACCTCCAGGCGGCGGATCGCGCCCCGTTCCGCCAGCGCGATCACCGTCGCGTCGGAGTCGTCCGTGCGCAGCCGGGCCCGGTCGCCGTCCACCTCCAGCGAGCGGACGCCGGGCAGCAGGGCGAGGTCGTCCGGGGCGCGTCCGGCGAGGTCCACACAGACCAGGCTGCCGCCCGCGGCCCGCCGCAGCTCCTCGCCCGTGCCGTCGGCCACGATCCGGCCCCGGTCCATGACCACGATCCGGTCGGCGAAGGAGTCCGCCTCCTCCAGATAGTGGGTGGAGAACAGCACGGTGTGCCCGCGCCGGGCGTACCCCCGCATCGACTCCCAGAACACCTGCCGCGCCGCCACGTCCAGCGCCGCCGTCGGCTCGTCCAGGACCAGCAGCGAGGGATCGCCGGCCAGCGCCACCGCGAACCGCACCCGCTGCACCTGCCCGCCGGACAGCCGGTCCACCCGGCGCCCGGCCAGCGCCGAGATCCCGGCCAGCTCCAGGGCCCGCGCCACCGGCATCGGCGCCGGATAGCGCGAGGCCACGAAGCCGACCAGCTCGCCCACGGTGACCCGGGGCACCGGCCGGGCGTCCTGGAGCATCGCGCCCACCCGGCCGGCCCGCACCGCGCGCTCCGGTTCGGTCCCGAACAGCTCCACCCGGCCGGCGTCCGGCGGGTACAGCCCCAGCAGCATCCCGATGGTGGTCGACTTGCCGGCGCCGTTGCGGCCCAGCAGGGCCACGGTCTCGCCGCGCCCGATCCTCAGGTCCACCCCGTCCACGGCGCGCACGGACCCGAACGCGCGGACCGCCCCCGTGAAGGACACGGCGGCGGTGTCCTCGTCCCTCTGTGTCATGCCTACGACGGTAGAAGCCGGGCCCGGCGCACCGGCAGAGGCGGTTGTACGGACTCGGGCAGGACAAATGTCACGGGTCCTGGGGCCACGGCTCCAGCCGAGCTGACGTACCGTCAGGAGCCTTCACAACTGCGGAGGGCTGGGCTATACAAGGGGCGCCGGACTGGAACGAGTTCTAGGCCCGTCGACCGTGCGGCGCACTCCCGTCGGCCGTACGGCGTTCCGCGTCCGCCCGTGGACGACCTCGGCGCGGCCGACGGTGCGGACGACCGCGCCGAGGTCTCGATACCTCTTGGGAGCCCTATGCCCATCGACGCAGCCAAGGCCCTCGCCGCCGAACCCCGCTCGGGTGCGATCACCTGGACCGCGAAGGACGTCCAGCTCTACCACCTGGGCATCGGCGCGGGCCGCCCCGCAACCGACCCGGACGAGCTGCGCTACACGCTGGAGTCCCGGCTGCACGTGCTGCCGAGCTTCGCCACCGTCGCGGGCGCCGGCAAACCCGGGGTGACCGGCGGGCTGTCCATGCCGGGCGTCGACGTCGATCTCGCCCGGGTGCTGCACGGCGGGCAGACCCTGCGGGTGCACCGGCCCATCCCGGTCGAGGGCGGTGCCACGGCCACGTCCCGTATCGCGGCCGTGTACGACAAGGGCAAGGCCGCCGTCCTGGTGCTGCGCACCGAAGCGGCCGACGCCGAGGGCCCGTTGTGGACCAACGACGCGCAGATCTTCGTCCGCGGCGAGGGCGGCTGGGGCGGCGACCGCGGCCCATCTGCCCGGCTGCCGGAGCCGGACGGCGAGCCGGACCGGACCGTCGAGCGCCCGGTCCGCCCCGACCAGGCCCTGCTCTACCGGCTCTCCGGCGACCTCAACCCCCTGCACGCCGACCCCGAGTTCGCCAAGCTCGCCGGGTTCGACCGGCCCATCCTGCACGGGCTGTGCACCTACGGCATGACGCTCAAGGCCGTGACCGACACCCTCCTCGACGGCGACGTGGGCCGGGTGCGCTCGTACACCACCCGGTTCGCGGGCGTCGTCTTCCCCGGCGAGACCCTGCGCATCCGCATGTGGCGCGAGCCGGGGGACCGGGTGCGGGTCGCCGTCGCGGCCGTCGAGCGGGACGAGGCACCGGTGCTCGCTGACACCGTCGTCGAGCACTCCTGAAGCACTCCTTGACCCAGCACGCCAGTACCGCCGGTACGCCAGTACCGCGATGATCGCGAGGGGAGTTTCGGCATGCGCGCAGCCGTACTGCACGAGATCGGCCAGGACAAGCTCGACGTCCTCGACGACATCGAGGCGGCCGGGTTCGGCCCGGGCAAGGTCCGCGTCAGGGTACGGGCCACCGGGCTGTGCCACTCGGACCTGTCCGCGATGAACGGCGTACTGCCCCAGCCCGCGCCGTTCGTGCCGGGCCACGAGGGCGCGGGCGAGGTGCTCGAAGTCGGCGAGGGAGTACGGCACGTGAAGCCCGGTGACCGGGTGGTCGTCTGCTGGCTGCCCGCCTGCGGCGCCTGCCCGGCGTGCCGGCGCGGCCAGACCGAGCTGTGCCTGGCCGGGTTCCTGAACGCGGGCACCCCCAACTTCCGCCGCCCCGGCGGCGATGTCTTCGGCTTCGCGGGCACCGGCACCTTCGCCGAGGAGGTCGTGCTGGACGCCGGCTGCGCCGTCCCCCTCCCGGACGACGTGCCGTACGACATCGCCGCCCTGATCGGCTGCGGGGTCACCACCGGACTCGGCGCCGCCCTCAACACCGCCGATCTGGCGGCCGGTTCGTCGGTCGCCGTCATCGGCTGCGGGGGCGTCGGCATCTCCGCGATCCAGGGGGCCCGGCTGAAGGGCGCCGCCGAGATCGTCGCCGTCGACCCGGTCCCCGCCCGCCGTGAGGCCGCCCTCGGGTTCGGCGCCACCAGGGCCGTCTCCCCCGACGGGCTGACCGAGGCCAAGCAGCAGGTCACCGGCGGCGAGGGCTTCGACTACGTCTTCGAGGTCGTCGGCAGGTCCGCGACCGCCCGCACCGCCTACGAGAACACCCGGCGCGGCGGCACCCTCGTGGTGGTCGGCGCAGGCGCCATGGACGACTTCCTCCAACTCAACATGTTCGAGCTGTTCTTCGACGAGAAGCGCATCCTGCCGTCCCTCTACGGCGGCGGGGACGTGGTCCGTTCCTACGAGCGTGCCATCGCCCTGTGGCGGGCCGGCCGCATCGACCTGGCCGGGCTGATCACCCACCGGGTCCCGCTCGCCGCGGTCAACGAGGCACTGGACCAGATGCGTACCGGGACCGCCCTGCGTACGTGCATCGAGATCTGAGGAACACCGCCCATGACACTGCCACTTCAGGGGCTGTCCGCCGTCGTCACCGGGGCCGGGCGCGGGCTCGGCCGGGCCGAGGCCCTCGAACTCGCCCGCCTCGGCGCCGCCGTCGTCGTCAACGACTACGGCCGCCCGGGCCGGGACGGGACCGGGGACGCCTCGGCCGGACCCGCCGAACAGGTCGTCGCCGAGATCCGCGACACCCTCGGCGGCACCGCCGTCGCCCACACCGGGGACGTCGCGGACTCCCGACAGGCCGAGGAACTCGTCGAGCTGGCGATCGGCGCGTTCGGCAAGCTGGACATCCTCGTCAACAACGCGGGCATCCTGCGCGACCGCATGATCTTCTCCATGACCGAGGACGAATGGGACTCGGTGCTCCGCGTCCATCTCAAGGGGCACTTCAACACCACCCGCTGGGCCGCCGCGCACTGGCGGGAGCGCTCCAAGGCCGCCGGGGAACCGGTCTACGGGCGGATCGTCAACACCTCCTCGGAGGCGTTCCTCGCCGGATCAGCGGGGCAGCCCAACTACGCGGCGGCCAAGGGCGGGATCGTCGGCCTCACCACCTCCACGGCCCTCGCCCTCGCCAAGTACGGCGTCACCGCCAACGCCATCTGCCCGCGCGCCCGCACCCGGATGACCGAGGACGTCTTCGCGGGCCTGAAGGCACCGGACGAGGGTCTCGACCCGCTCGCCCCCGAGCATGTCGCCCCGCTCGTCGGCTACTTGGCCGCACCGGCCGCCGCCCGCGTCAACGGACAGCTGCTCGTGGTGCACGGCGGCATGGTGGCGATCGTCGAACGGCCCAGGGTCCGGGAGCGGTTCGACAGCAAGCAGGAGACGTTCACGTACGACGAACTCGACGCGCTGCTCACCCCGCACTACGCGCGCAGGCCGCCGGAGGAGACGTTCGCGGCGGCGGAGGTGCTGGCCCTGAAACGGGGGCGATAGCGCTCGGTGGCGCGGGAAGCGCGAGGAGGGGGCACCCTGGCGGGTGCCCCCTCCTCCTCTCACTGCTTTCAGGCAGCCGCCTCGGTGGTCTCCTCGGCGGTCTTGCGGTGCCGGCCGTGCGGAGACGTGTCCGTCTCCGTGGCCGAGACCTGGCCGCGGTGCCGGCCGTGGCCGGCGTCTTCCAGAGAGTCGGCAGACAGCTGCTCCGTCGTGCTGGTGTCGCTCATTGGACGTATTCACCCCGTCAACATCATCTTTCGTACAGCCGGAGGAGTGTAACCGGCACACCACGGGCCCAATCCAGGCGCACACGCCAACCGGCACTAGTTCGTTACAAGACGTCCCAGAGGTGCTTGCGCCAAGGGCACCGGACGCGGCGCCACCGGTTCCGCCGCGCCCGCACCGGCCGCTTCGGCGATCTCCCCGGAGGGTGCGTCGGCGAGCGCGTCGGCCGGCGCCCCGGCGGCCCCGGCGCGGGTCCGGTCCGCCCCGCCCGGACGCGTGCGCGGCTCGCCCGCGGGCGCCCGCAGCTCGGCCACCCCGCACGGCGTCTCCCGGGTGGCGTACGGCAGCCGCAGCACCCCCTCCGGGGTCCACAGCCCCGACCCGGTCAGCCAGCCCTTGGGCGCGGCGAGATGCCGTACCCGCCGCTCGGCCGGCCGCCAGATGCCCACCCAGGTGCCCACCGGCCCCTCGATGCGCAGCGCCACCGCGCAGCTCTCCGGCTCCAGCACCTGCCCCGGCTGGATCGCGAACGGCACCGCCGTGCACTCCGGCAGCAGCAGCGAGGTGGGGAAGCGCACCGGCAGGGTGGAACCGAGGACGCCCCAGCCCAGTCGTTCCCGCCCCGGCGAGGGCGCGTCGGAGGAGATCAGCAGCAGCCCGCTGTCCGGGTCGGCCATCAGCAGCCGGTCGTCGCTGCCCGGCGTGATCTGGAGCAGCGGCGTCACCTCGCCCAGCTCCAGGTCCACCACGACCGTCTTGACGCACCCCTCCAGCTCCCGGTCCAGCGCCAGCAGCCGCCCGGTGCGGTCCAGCCAGACCCCGCCCGAGCAGCGCCCCGGCACCTCCGCCAGCCGCTCGGGCCCGCCCGGCCCGCCCGTCACCTGCCACACCGCGCTGCTGCGGGGGCCGACCGTGACGGCGTAGGCCCGCGCGCCCCCCGGCGCCGGGGGCAGCAGGTCGAGCCGGACCCCGGGCCCGGCGCACTCCATGGCGCCCAGCGGCAGCTCCCCGGTGCCGGGCCCGGTCGGATACAGCAGCGCGAAGAGGTGCCGTACCCCCGCCCGCCGGTGGATCAGGACCCGTCCGTCGCCCAGCGGCTGCAACTCGGTGCCGGGCTCCTCCGGCTGGTTGCCGGGCAGCGGCACCGCGTACGGCTCCGGGCCGTCCAGTGTCCAGCGCTCCGGGAACCAGGAGTCACCGTCCCGCGTGAGCCGCGCGGCGTACGCGCCGTCCGCCGTGAGCACGCAACCGCGCGCCGGGGAGCGGTCGTCCGTACCGGCGGACGGGGACTCGATGGCACAGACCGTCATCGTTCGGTCACCTCCGGCGACGAAGCTAGTTTTGAACGCACGGCCGTGCGGGGGGCCGACCGTCGCTTCACACATATGGGTGGCGCAGAACCGATTCCTCCGAGGGAGCGGGCATGACTGTGCTGCGGGTGGGCCGGAAGGGGCGGACGCGGTACGGCCCCGCCGAACAGCCAGGTAGCCTTTTCCCGTGCCCCGTCTGTCTGAAGTCATCGCCGCGCTGGAGAACCTGTGGCCCGCCGAG
This sequence comes from Streptomyces sp. SUK 48, assembly GCF_009650765.1. Lineage (NCBI taxonomy): Bacteria > Bacillati > Actinomycetota > Actinomycetes > Kitasatosporales > Streptomycetaceae > Streptomyces > Streptomyces sp. SUK 48. The sequence continues at coordinate 5,755,686 of NZ_CP045740.1, forward strand.
CGGGCCGAGTCCTGGGACGCGGTCGGCACGGTCGTGGGCGACCCCGGCCAGGAGGTCACCCGGGTCCTGTTCGCCGTCGACCCCGTCCAGGAGATCGTCGACGAGGCCGTCGGGCTCGGCGCCGACCTGCTGGTCACCCACCACCCGCTCTATCTGCGCGGCACGACCACGGTCGCGGCCTCGCACTTCAAGGGCCGGGTCGTGCACACGCTGATCAAGAACGACATCGCGCTGCACGTCGCCCACACCAACGCCGACACCGCCGACCCGGGCGTCTCCGACGCCCTCGCGGGCGCGCTCGACGTCCGGGTCGTACGCCCCCTCGTGCCGGACCCCACCGACCCGAACGGGCGCCGGGGCCTCGGCCGGGTGTGCGAGCTCGATCATCCGCTCACCCTGCGGGAACTGGCCGCGCGCGCCGCCGAGCGGCTGCCCGCCACCGCGCAGGGCATCCGGGTGGCCGGCGACCCCGACACCGTCGTGCGCACCCTCGTGGTCAGCGGCGGCTCGGGCGACAGCCTCTTCGAGCAGGTGCGCGCGGCCGGTGCCGACGCCTTCCTCACCGCCGACCTGCGCCACCACCCGGCCTCCGAGGCCGTCGCGCAGTCCCCGCTCGCGCTCCTCGACGCGGCGCACTGGGCCACCGAGTGGCCCTGGTGCGAGCAGGCCGCCGGCCAGCTCGACGAGATCTCCGACCGCCACGGCTGGGACCTGCGGGTCCATGTCTCCACGACGGTCACCGACCCCTGGACCGCCCACGCGGCGTCCTCCGCCACCACTAGTTAATGGGAGCCCCCAACTGAACGCCGCGCCCGCCGACCAGATCCGACTCCTCGACGTCCAGGCCCTCGACGTCCGTCTCCAGCAGCTCGCGCACAAGCGCAGGTCGCTGCCCGAGCACGCCGAGATCGAGACGCTGAACAAGGACCTCACCCAGCTGCGCGACCTGCTCGTGGCCGCGCAGACCGAGGAGAGCGACACCGCCCGCGAGCAGACCAAGGCCGAGCAGGACGTCGACCAGGTCCGCCAGCGCGCCACCCGCGACCAGCAGCGCCTGGACTCCGGCGCGGTCGGCTCGCCGAAGGACCTGGCCAACCTCCAGCGCGAGATCGCCTCGCTCGCCAAGCGGCAGGGCGACCTGGAGGACGTCGTCCTGGAGGTCATGGAGCGCCGCGAGTCCGCGCAGGAGCGGGTGAGCGAGCTGACCGAGCGCGCCGCCTCCGTCCAGTCGAAGATCGACGACGCGACCGGCCGCCGGGACGCCGCGTTCGAGGAGATCGACCGCGAGGCCGCGTCCGTCACCAAGGAGCGCGAGGTCGTGGCGGGCTCCGTCCCGGCGGACCTGCTCAAGCTGTACGACAAGCTGCGCGAGCAGCAGGGCGGCATCGGCGCGGCCAAGCTGTACGCCCGCACCTGCCAGGGCTGCCGCCAGGAGCTGGCCATCACCGAGCTGAACGAGGTCCGCTCGGCCGCCCCCGACACCGTGGTGCGCTGCGAGAACTGCCGCCGGATCCTGGTGCGTACGGCCGAGTCCGGGCTGTAAGGGGCTTACGGCGTGCGGGAGTTCATCGTCGAGGCGGACGGCGGTTCCCGGGGCAACCCGGGGCCCGCCGGCTACGGCGCGGTGGTCTGCGACGCGGCGACGGGCCAGACCCTGCTGGAGGCGGCCGAGTACATCGGCGTCGCCACGAACAACGTCGCCGAGTACCGGGGCCTGCTGGCCGGCCTGCGCGCCGCCCACACCCTGGACCCCGCCGCCACGGTCCATGTCCGCATGGACTCCAAGCTGGTCATCGAGCAGATGTCGGGCCGCTGGAAGATCAAACACCCCTCGATGAAGCCCCTGGCGACCCAGGCCCGGGGGGTGTTCCCTCCGGACCGGGTGACGTACGAGTGGATTCCGCGCGCCGAGAACAAGCACGCCGACCGCCTGGCCAACGAGGCGATGGACGCGGGGGCGCGGGGGGAGCGGTGGAGCCCGGGGGAGTCGACGGCGGAGCTGGAGGCCGGCGCGGCGGCACCTCTCGGCGAGCAGCGCCCCGAAGCCCCGGGGGAACGGCACCCCGACAGCGCGGGCCGGCAGCAGCCCACCGCTCGGGGCTGGTCCGCCGCCCCCGACCTCGGCACCCCCGCCACCCTCGTCCTCCTCCGCCACGGCGAGACCCCGCTGACCCCCAGAAGCGCTTCTCGGGCAGCGGCGGCACCGACCCGTCCCTCTCCGACGCGGGGCGCGAACAGGCCCGTCGGGTGGCCGACGCCCTGGCGGGACGCGGCACCGTCCAGGCCGTCCTCGCCTCCCCCCTCGCCCGCACCCGCGAGACCGCCGAGATCGTCGCCGCCCGCCTGGGCCTGGACGTCGTCGTCGAGGACGGCCTGCGCGAAACGGACTTCGGCGCCTGGGAGGGCCTGACCTTCGGCGAGGTCCGCGACCGCCACCCGGACGACCTGAACGCCTGGCTCGCCGACCCCGCCGCCCGTCCCACCGGCGGCGGCGAGAGCTTCGCCGAGGTCGCCGCCCGCATCGCCGTCACCAGGGACGAACTGGTCACCGCGCACGCGGGCCGCACCGTCCTGCTCGTCACCCATGTGACGCCGATCAAGACGCTCGTCCGCCTCGCCCTCGGCGCCCCGCCCGAGTCCCTGTTCCGCATGGAACTCTCGGCCGCCTCGCTCTCCGCGGTGGCGTACTACGCCGACGGCAACGCGAGCGTCCGCCTCTTCAACGACACCTCACACCTGCGCTGACGCCGGCCCGCGCAGCCCGGCCGCCACCCGCGCCAGCGCCTCGATCCGCGCCCAGTCCCCGGCCGCCACCGCGTCCGCCGGCACCATCCAACTCCCGCCCACACAACCGACGTTGGGCAGGGCCAGATACTCCGCCGCGTTCCCGGGCCCGATCCCGCCGGTCGGACAGAACCGCGCCTGCGGCAACGGCCCGGCCAGCGACCGCAGATACGCCGTACCGCCCGCCGCCTGCGCCGGGAAGAACTTCATCTCCCGCACCCCGCGCTCCAGCAGCGCCACGACCTCCGAAGCGGTCGACACCCCCGGCAGGAACGGCACCCCGCACCCCCGCATCGCCGCCAGCAGCCCCTCCGTCCACCCGGGGCTGACGAGGAACCGCGCCCCGGCCCCGACGGCCGCCGCCACCTGCCCCGGCGTGATCACCGTCCCCGCCCCGACCACGGCCTCGGGCACCTGCTCGGCGATCGCCCGGATCGCCTCCAGCGCGGCAGGCGTACGAAGCGTCACCTCGACCACCGGCAACCCGCCGCCCACGAGCGCCCGCGCGAGCGGCACGGCGGCGGAGGCGTCCGGGAGCACGACCACCGGCACGACGGCCGCGAGATCGAGCACGGAGCCGCCCGGCGACGGCGAGGGCGGCGGCGACGACGGCAGCGGCATCGGCACCGGCTGGGGCACGGGCTCGGTCTCGGGCACGGGCTCAGGCTCGGGCTCGGGCGGGATCATGCCCTCATCGTGTCGACCTGCCACACTCCCCGCAATCACTGTTGCGCAGAGTGCAACGCCCCCTAGTGGATCTCCTCCACCAGCACGTCCAGCCCCCACGGCTTCCCCGCCTTGCCCGGGGCCTGCGCCTCCACCTCGTACCCCAACTCCCGCAGCGCCACCACCAGTTCGGCGGGGTCGCGCGGCGCGAGGCCGGTCGAGAGCAGGGAGCGGACGATCCGGCCCTTCGTCGCCTTGTTGAAGTGGCTGACGACCTTGCGGGTCGGCGCGTGCAGCACCCGTACCGTCGCCGTACGCCCCGCCACCTCGCCCTTCGGCTTCCACGCCGCCGCGTACGCCGCCGAGCGCAGGTCCAGCACCAGTCCGTCCCCGGCCGCCTCCGGCAGCACCTCGGCCATCGGTGCCCGCCAGTGCCCGGCCAGAGCGCCGAGGCCCGGCAGCTTGATCCCCATCGAGCAGCGGTAGGAGGGAATCCGGTCGGTCACCCGCACCGCGCCCCACAGCCCGGAGAAGACCAGCAGCGAACGCGCCGCCCGCCGCTTCGCTGCCGCGTCCAGGGAGGCCAGGTCCAGGGCGTCGTACAGGACACCGGTGTAGATCTCCCCGGCGGGGCGCGCGCCGGCCGTGCGCAGGGCCGCGTTCTTGGCGACCTCGCCGCGCAGCCCCTCGCTGAGCCCCAGCACCTCGCGCGCCTTCTCCTCGTCGCCCGCGCACAGCTCGACCAGCTCCCCGAGCACGGCCTCGCGCGCGCCGGTCAGCCCCGGCAGGGACAGCGACTCCAGCCGCAGCGGGGCGCCCTTGCCCGGGTCGGCCTTACCTTCCGAGGGCGGCAGCAGGACCAGCAACACGTACTCCTTCTCTTGCGCTCAGGGCGCCAGCGTACGGGGTGGCGCCCGGGCCCCCGCGCCCTTGGTGCGGTCGCCCGGCTGGCCGCCGCCGACGCGGAAGGAACGGGACCCGCCGGGTGTTCCCACGGCGGGCGGCGTGACCGCCCTACGACGAGGGGGCGTCCATGACCGGAGCAGTGAGCACACCCGGGCCCGAACAGGCCCAGTGGCGACGGGCCAGACTCGGCCGCGGGGGACCACCCCTCGACCTGCTCACCGCGAGCTTCCAGCGGCACACCTACGCCCCGCACGCCCACGACGAGTACACGATCGGCGTCTGCGTCGGCGGGTACGAGGTGATCGACTACCGGGGCGGCCACATCCGCACCGGCGCCGGCACGATCGTCGTACTGGACCCCGGTGAGGTGCACACCGGCGGACCCGGCAACGCCACCGACGGATACGCCTACCGCGCGCTGTACGCCGAGCCGTCCCTGCTGGGGGAGGGCACCGCCGGGGGCGCCCCGCACTTCTCCGAACCCCTGCTGGACGACCCCGAGCTGGCCCTGGCGCTGGCCCGCGCGCACGCCGAACTCAGCGCCTGCCCGGACCCGTTGGAGGCCGAGTCCCGGCTGCCCTGGCTGCTCACCGCGCTCGCCCGGCGGCACTCCTGCGCCCGGCCGGCGGACGACCGGGTGCCCGGCGCGGCCGGCATCGCGCGGACGGTCCGCGACCGGCTCGCCGACGAACTGACCGCCCCGCCGGCGCTCGCCTCGCTCGCCGCCGACCTGGGCCTCTCCCGGTACCAGCTGCTGCGGGCCTTCCGTACGGCGACGGGCATACCGCCGTACGCCTGGCTCGCCCAGTACCGGGTGGGCAGGGCGCGGGTGCTGCTGGAGGCGGGGCTGCGGCCGGCCGAGGTGGCGGGGCTGGTCGGCTTCGCGGACCAGGCGCATCTGACCCGCTGGTTCCGCAGGGTGCTCGGGGTGACCCCGGCGGTGTACCGCAACAGCGTTCAAGACGCCCGCTGAGGAAGTGGCCGAGACTCGCCGCATGACTGCACGCGGCTGGTTCCTGTTCTCCCTGATGGGAGTCGTCTGGGGCATCCCCTATCTGCTGATCAAGGTGGCGGTGGCCGAGGTGTCGCCGCCCGTCCTGGTGTTCACCCGCTGCGCGCTGGGCGCGGTCCTGCTGCTGCCGTTCGCGCTGCGCCAGGGCGGCCTGCCCCGCACGATCCGCACCCACTGGCGCCCCATGCTGGCCTTCGCGGTCCTGGAGATCGTCGTCCCCTGGTTCACCCTCACCGACGCCGAGCGGCATCTGTCCAGTTCGACGTCCGGCCTGCTGATCGCGGGGGTGCCGATCGTGGGCCTGATCGCGGCGCGCTTCCTCGGTACGACGGAGCACTTCAGCCCCCGGCGGCTGGCCGGACTCACCCTGGGCCTCGCCGGGGTCACGGTCCTGGCCCTGCCCCACCTCACCGGGGGCGACGCCCGCTCCCTCGCCGAGGTCCTGCTCACCGTCGTCGGCTACGCCACGGCGCCCCTGATAGCCGCCCGGCACCTGGGGGACGTCCCCTCCCTGCACCTGACGGCCCCCTGCCTGACCCTGGCCGCCCTGGTCTACGCCCCGGCCGCCGCCCTCACCCACCCGACCGCCCTCCCCTCGCCCCAGGCGCTGGCCGCGCTCGCCGCCCTGGGCGTGATCTGCACGGCCCTCGCCTTCGTGGCGTTCCTGGAACTGATCAGGGAGGCGGGCCCCACCCGCGCCACGGTCATCACCTACGTGAACCCGGCCGTGGCGGTCGCCGCGGGCGCGGCCTTCCTGCACGAGCCGCTCACCCTCACCGTGCTGCTCGCCTTCGCGTTCATCCTGGCGGGCTCGGTGCTGGCGACGGCGGCCGGTCCGCGGCGGCGCACACGACCGGTACCATGGTCGGCACGGCAGACGAGCCGGGCGGACGGCCGCGTGGAGTCCCCTTAGGGGGCTTCCCGAGGAACGTCCGGGCTCCACAGGGCAGGGTGATGGCTAACGGCCACCCGGGGTGACCCGCGGGACAGTGCCACAGAAAACAGACCGCCGGGGACCTCGGTCCTCGGTAAGGGTGAAACGGTGGTGTAAGAGACCACCAGTGCCCAGGGCGACCTGGGCAGCTAGGTAAACCCCACCCGGAGCAAGGTCAAAAGGAGCGCCGTGAAAAGCGCTCTGCGCGGACGTTCGAGGGCTGCCCGCCCGAGTCCGCGGGTAGACCGCACGAGGCCAACGGCAACGTTGGCCCTAGATGGATGGCCGTCGCTCCGGGGCCCGCGAGGACCCCGGAGACACAGAACCCGGCGTACGGCCCGGCTCGTCTGCCGCTTTGCGTTGGCGATCGTTTCTCGGTGGACCGAGCGGGTCCTGGAATGAGGATGGTCGCGTGGCGGATTCGGTATCCGTGGATTACCGGAGCCTTGAGGGTGCCCGCGTGCTCCTGGCCCCGTACGACGGATGGGACGCGAGGATTCCCGACGACCCCGCTCGATGGCGGAGGCGGCTGTTCCCCCGCATCCGTGGCATGCGGACCGCCGAAGCGGACGGCGGGCGCAATCTGCGGGAGATCGCCGCCGAACTGCGCGTGGCCGCCGACCTGTTCGAGGCTCGTCCCGAGGACGAGGCGCTGGGCCGGATTCCTCGCGCGGAGTCCGAAGGCCGCACGCCCCAGGTTCTCCGGGAGATCGCCGGACACCTGGAGAGCGGTGATTGGCGGTCCTCCGAAGATGTCCCGCTGGGTACGGATGAACTGCTTCTGCGGTTCCCGCGGTTCTCCCAGATCCTGCCGATCTACTGGGGCCAGGACGGCGTGGCGATCAGTGACGACATGCAGGACTCCACGGCCGAGGAGGGGATCAGCCTGTTCCTCGCGGAGACCCATCCGCGGTGCCCGTGGCAGCTGCCGGGTGTCGTGTCGGAGTGTTCCCAGGCCCTCGCTCTTTTCCACACCGAGGAGCAGATGGACGCGTTCTTCTGCGAGGCGATGGGCGGTGGCTCGGGCAGCGAGGACTTCCTCGGCTTCTTCCCGCTGCTCGCCCGGCGCTGCGTCGAGCACCTCAAGGAAGCCCACTCACCACTCTGGACGCCCCGGGGCGGAGAGCCGGGCCCGAGCCGATGAGGTGGGCGGACATGGATCCGGCCACGCACCCGTTCGATCCCGAGCGGGCACGTGCCGTGATACGCGCGGTGGTTTCCGCGCCGGATGCGCAAACAGGCGGCCCACGAGGGCCGGGGCCGTCCCGTTCGGTGGCCCGCGCCCTGGCCGAACACTATGGACCCTGGGCCTCCGGCTGGTACGGGAACGTGGACCAGGACCCCGACGCGGGCGCCCTCATCAGGGCGCCGCTCTGTGACACCGCCGATGACCTCGATGACCTCGATGTCCAAGCATGAGCGCGTATGAGGAGGAGCTGTGACGCAAGGCCGGGCGGTCCTGCCCGCCTGCGCGCGAGGACGGTTCGAGACGGGCCGGTCCTTCGCCGCGCTCGCCGCCCGCGGGGAGTCGGACTGGCACGACACGGTGATGAACACGATCCAGGTAGATCCCGTACTACGGCAGGTCGATTCCGGGGAATTGCGGGACAGCCTCCGGGAGGTGTTCGCCGCCCAGGCCCTGGAGCTGGCCGGGCTGATCTCGGCCGGATCCCTGCTGCACGGCCCCCACCCGTCCCTTCGCGTACCGAACGCGGAACGGGACATCTGTCTGCGGGAAGTCCTCGGGGCCGTGGGGGACGACGCGCGCTTCTTCACCAACCACGGCCACGCGGAGGACGGCGACGGGGCCGACTTCCTGGCCTCGTCGTTCCACGCCGACACCCTCGCGGGCCTCACCGTCGACGTCTGCCTCATCGGAGTGTCGGTCGAACACGTCCTGGTGCTCTGGCGTTTCGAGGACGACTGACCCCGTCCGCCGCTTACGTCACCACTCCGACGAGGCCAGCCCGACGAACCCCGCCCATGCCTTGCGCGACACGGTGAGTCGGGGTCCGGTGATGGCCTTGGAGTCCCGGATGTGCACAACTGCCGTACCAGCCGCGACTTCTACGCACTGGCCGCCTTCGGCTCCGCTGTAGCTGCTCTTGAACCAGGCGAGGCCGAGTGCGTCGGTCGAGGACTCAGCGTTGTTCATAGCTCGCCTCCCGAGGCCAGCCCGACGAATCCCGCCCACGCGTTGCGCGACACGGTGAGTCGGGGTCCGGTGATGGCCTTGGAGTCCCGGATGTGCACGGCGGCCGTACCAGCCGCGACTTCTACGCACTGGCCGCCTTCGGCTCCGCTGTAGCTGCTCTTGAACCAGGCGAGGTCGGATGTGACGGTCGAGGGCTCAGTGTTGCTCATAGCTCGTCCCCGAGGCCAGCCCGACGAACCCGGCCCATGCCTTGCGCGACACGGTGAGTCGGGGTCCGGTAGTGGCCTTGGAGTCCCGGATGTGCACGGTGGCCGTATCAGCCGCGACTTCTACGCACTGGCCGCCCTCGGTTCCGCTGTAGCTGCTCTTGAACCAGGCGAGGCCGAGTGCGTCGGTCGAGGACTCAGCGTTGTTCATAGCGATCCCAACAACCCTTCGATGAAATCCAAGGACCCTCGCGGACTGAGAGCCTGTGATCGGATGATCCCATAGCGGGCCGCTGCGAGAACCGTCTGCTCCGGGTCGGTTTCCAGACTGCTGGTCGAGTGGTCCTCGGCGTAGACGAACTTCTTGCCGTCCTTGCGAGTGGCGACCGTGAACGGCCCGTTCACACCCGCGTTGTCCTCGGACTCGATTGGCATGACCTGGATCTCGACGTTGCGCTTCTGGCCGACCAGGAACAGATGCTCCAGCTGTCCCCGCAGTACGACGTTGCCGCCGTACCGATGTCGCAACACTGCCTCGTCCATCACGAAGCTCAACAGTGGTGCAGGGCGCCGGTCGAAGATTTCCTGCCGAGCCAGTCGTACGGCTACCCGCTGCTCGATCGTCTCCTGGTCCAGCGGCGGCCGGCGCATGGAGAGGAGGCCCCGCATGTACTCCTCGGTCTGAAGCAGGCCATTGACGACGTGCGTGTCGTACATGAGCAGCTCCATGGCCTCCTTCTCCAGCTGGGCCATGCCCTGGAAGAAGAGCGGATACTGAGCCCTCTCCACCTCCTCCTTCCACACGCTCAGCAGCCCGCCGGCGCCCAGCGCCTCGTCCGCCTTGTCGATCGTCTTCGGGGACGGGATTCTCCGCCCCTGCTCGAACGAGGCGACCGTGGACGCCGAGTAGCCGATCCGCCGTCCGCACTCCGCCCGGTCCAGCCCCGCTCGGAGCCGCAGCGTCTTCAGGGTCCGCCCGAAGGCCGCGACGACACCCGTACCGGCGCCCTCCGGCACCACCCCGGATTCCGCGGCCGTATCCGCATGTTCTGCCATCTCCACCACCTCCCCCGGCCAACGCCCCGCAGGGGAACGCCGTCACGCCGCACGCCTCGTACTCGTGGACTCAACGCACGTACAACCGGCGGGCGTCAGTGCGTCACCACTCGTCACGCTACGCCACCGACGGCACCGTAATCGGCGTGACGACGAAACCCGCCAGCACCGCTGGCACTCCACAACTCACGATCTTCCGGATGCGTTTCACCTCCACCCCGCGCGGTGCCCGCCTCGCCCGCAGGCTGGCCGCCGTACGGCTGGACGTCTGGGGCATCCCGTACGACACCGGGCCGCACGACGACATCGTGCTGATCGTCGCCGAACTGGCCGCGAACGCCGTACGGCACGGACGCGTACCCGGCCGGGACTTCCATTTCGGGCTCCATTTCGTGCCCCTGTCCGGGACCGTCCGCGTCGAGGTCACCGACACCCGGGGCGAACGCCTGCCCGAACGGCCGGTCGCGCCCGACGGCGCCGGGGTCGAGGAGGCCGGCCGGGGGCTGCTCCTCGTCTCCCGGCTGACGGGCGGGCGCTGGGGCTGGCACCCGCGGGCCGAGGGGCCGGGCAAGACGGTGTGGGCGGAGTACGCGGTACGGACCGGGGCCCCGACGGGCAGCGGGCCTGACGAGGGGGCCGCCGTAGACTGACCCCGTCGGCGGGCCGCTCGTACCGCCGGTGACCGGGGGGAGATACGACATGGGCACGCGAGGGACGGGGCAGGGGCACCAGCAAGGTGCCGATCTGCGTGTGTCGTCCGAGGACCTCACCAAGCTGGCGAACGACCTCGACCACATGCAGGGCCATCTCGACCAACAGGTCCGCCGCATGGACGAGTTGGTCGACCGGGTCGAGGCCGGCTGGCGGGGGCCCGCGGCGACGGCGTACCGGGACTTCCACCGCGCCGCGGCCGAGGACGCCGTGCGCATCCGGGAAGTGATGAAGGGCCTGGAACAGGCGGTGCGGCTGAGCCGGGACGGCTTCAGCAGCGATGACCTGCACGTGCTGGAGCAGATGCGGCGCATCCATGTGGACATCGACAGCGAGGTCGACAAGCTGTCCACGCCGAACACCGCGGCGGACGACGCCGCGACGCGCCCGCACAGCAGCCTGGACGGCTTCTGACACCGCCGCATGGCGGCGTGACCGACAACAAGGGGGAAAACATGCCGACCGGTGCCGAGGACGACCACATCACCGTCTCGTTCGCCACGCTCCATGAACTCGCCCTGGAGCTGGAGGACATCCTCAAGAAGCTCAACGGCGAACTGGGCGACCTGTACGACCGCGTCGAACCGGTCGTGCTGTCCTGGAAGGGCGAGGCCCGCGAGATCTTCGTCGAGAAGCTGGACGAATGGGACCGCTCCGCACAGGACTTGCAGGCGGCCCAGAAGTGGCTGCACGCGTACGTCACCACCGGGCACGCCAACTACGCGGCGGCGCACCGGGCGGTGCTGCGCGGCTGGGGAGCGGCCTGATGGGCACCCCGGCACAGCCCGGCCAGGGGACGATCGATGTGACGCCCTCGGTCCTCCACCAGGTGTCCACCAACGTCGCGGGCGAGCAGAGCCCCCTCGACCAGGGCATCAAGGCGTTCCTCACCGAGCTGGCGCGGTATCCGGACGGTGGTGGCAAGGGCTCGGCGATGAAGGGCTTCACCACGTCCTACGTGAAGGTCGCCAACCGGTTCCTCGACGTCTGGGCCAAGTCCGTGGTGAGCGTGGGCGGTGCGGCGGTCGGCTTCAACAGCACCGCCAACAACTACGCGGCGGCCGACCACGCCACGCACCCCGCGCCGAGCGGTCCTCCGGCGCAACGCCCCGCCCCGCGGGTGATCGACACACCGCCCGCGTACGGGCCCGTCACCGATTTCAAGTGGGGTGACATCGACGCCGGCCAGAGCCTCGCACAGGAGATCCTGGAGGGGCTGGAGGGCGTGGTCCTCACCGTCATGCGGCCCCTGCTGGAGCACGAGTGCCGGTGGGGCAAGGCGGCGGAGATCCTCCCGCTCCCCAACCACCTGCGGCTGTACTCGATCTCCGAGGCGTGGCGCATGCCGCAGGGCACGCTCGGCATGGTGGAGGGGATGCTGACCGGCTACATCAGCGGCATCACCGACCAGTCCAACCAGGAGTGGTACGACGCGATGCGGGCGTTCTGCAGCACGCTGTGGGGCACGTCCGCCTGGGGCCAGACGCGGGACGGCTACGACTGGTCGAACGACGGCGCGCGCAAGAGAGGGACCAGCCACCCCGTCTTCGCCGTCCTGTTCGACACCTGCGACACCATGGTCGACGCGGTGTACAACGTGGCCCTGGCGGCGCAGGACGTGCGCAGCGACCTGCACCGGATCTACACCCAGGCCGTGAAGGACAGCATCCGGCAGCTGGACCCGGAGAAGATGGAGATCAGCCATCCCACCAGTGTGCTCAAGGGGTTGTGGCACATGGGCAAGGGCGTGGTGACGGACATCTCGATCGGTATCGTCCTGGACATCGACGAGGGCGCGATGAACGACGCCGTCACCGCCTACGACAACCGGGTCAACCGCCAGGCACGGCGTATCGAGGACCTGATGGCGGCGCTGGACGAGGCTTTCACGAGCGCGCCGAGCTTCAACGCCGAAACGGCGAGGGCCGAGGCGTTCGGCGCGCGCGCCCTGACGGAATTCAAGGGGGATCCGCTCTACACGGTCCCCGGCGACGACGAGTCCCACCACCGCTACCCCGTCGATCTCGCGAACCAGGAAGGCGTCTCGGGCTCGCACGTCATCGACAAACACGTGGGCAAGACGGACGCCCAGCTGGAACAGCGGCTCCGTGATCAGGCGCGGGTCCGCGCGGACGGCACGGTCGCGCCGATCGCCGCCTCGACCTTCACCGACCTGGGCTCGGCGCAGCGTTACACCCAGGAGGTTCTCGACGACCCGGCCAACCAGCAGAAGGTCTCCCGCTGGCTGGCGGGAAATCCGGATCCGCGGCGGTCCACCCGGACCCTGGGCCTCGCCTTCCCCGACGCCGTGGGCAGGACGTGGACTCGCGGTGACTCCTCCGCCCATGACTCACATATGGTCAACGTGACGCTGAGACCACGCCCGGGTGGCCATCCTCCGTATGTCGTGCTCACCTCGATGCCCAGCGACACGGTTCAGCCGTAGCCATGAGAGGGGACAGGGTGCTCGATTCCGCCGCCTGGCAGGCCGGCCTGCTGGAATTGTTCGGGGGGACTTTCGCCTTCGCGGCGGTGGGTCCGCGGACACAGGACGACTGGCGCCGCGATGTGCGGGCGGTCATGATGCTCGAGGCCAAGGACCCGCGTGGCTGGAACACTCTGATCGTCCCCCCGCCGAGCAGCACCACCGCGATGACCGACGAGAAGCCGTTCGCCGATCTCCGCCTCGAAGAATTCGACCGACTCCTGTACCCGGTGGGGAGGCATTCCGCCACGCAGTTGCTGGTCGCACTGCAAGGGGAGTACTACCAGTCGGCCAATATTCCGGATTTCGCACACCGTGAAGAGCGGCTTATCGGCTGTGCCCGTGACATTCTTTCCCGCTTCGGCCGGGACGCCAGATGCTATACGAATGCGGCCGAGGCCCGGGATGATCCGAGCGCCGACCTCATGAATCCTGAAACCGAGTGGAACTGCCTGTCCGAGTTCACCACGGACTGCGGTCTCGTCGTCGTTTCCGACGCCGAGGTCGGAGTCTTCTGGGCCTTCTTCGAGGACTGAGACCCATCATGCGCACCCGATCCGCCACCTACCCCGACCGCGACACCGCCCAATGGGCCACCCAGCAGGTCGTCACCGCCAACGAGCAGCTCATCCACCGCTGGCTCGCGCAGTCCACGCGGGCGCGGCTGAGCATCGAGGCGGCCTGGCCCGCGCGGGAGGAGCCGGTCGGGCGGGTGTTGTTGCAGGCGATGATGCTGGCCGGCCGCGAACCCGTCGAGGTGCGGGCCGCCCGGGTGGTCCTCCGGCGGGACCCCGCCCGCCCGCACGGCTTCACCGTGCACTCCACGTTCCCGATCTATCTCTAGACCCGTAGACCCGTACACCCGTAGAGGCTGACCACCGTGCCCCTGAGCCCCCTCGAACACGACCGCCGCTACGGCGAGCTCGACCAGGTCATGCGCGCCTACCTCGGGCAACCGGCGGACGACACCCCGGAACAGCCAGGCCCGGCCCTGACCGCCTACCTCCGGCACACCTGGCACACCCGGCCGTGGGCCCTCGCCGCCGCCGAGCGGCAGGTGCGGGAGTACGCCGACAACCCGCCGGGACGGCTCCGGCTGCGGCTCGGCGAGTTCTACGCCATCCCCGATGTCGGCCTGCCCCAGGGCGAGATCCAGTCCTGGCTGCGCTGCCTCGCCGACCACATCAGGCACAGCGTCGAGACGGGGGAGGTGCCGCCGCCCGCGGTCCCCGCCACCCGCTGGGAGTGGCACGCCCGCTTCTCGGAGCTCGGTCAGTTCCTCGGGGGCTGGTTCTCCCAGGACATGCCGGACGAGTTCGTCGGCCAGCACGCCGCCGTCGAGGACTACCGCGACTCCACCGACCGGCAGCTCGTGGCCCGCCTCGTCGGAGAGGTGCAGGAACTGCTCGCGCTGGACCTGGACGAGTCCGACCTCGCCCTCGCCGTCGCGGAACTCGGCATGGAGGTCGACCCTCCCGCGCCCTACTCGCCCAGCGGCTGGCTGGCGGTCGTCGCCGGGCAGCTCGCCGTGCCGGCCGGCGAGGGCTGAGCCGGGCGGCCCGCCCGCGCCGAGGGCCGCAGTGGCCGGTCCCGCACCCGCCGCAGATGCCGTTCGAACACCTCCCCCGCCTCCGGGGTCAGGGTCCGCAGGGCCACCAGGGCGGTGATGACGACGTCGCACAGCTCCGCCTGGACGTCGTCCCAGGTGTGGGTGACGCCCTTGCGCGGGTTCTGGCCGGTCGCGCCGATCACCGCCTCCGCGACCTCGCCGGTCTCCTCCGACAGCTTGAGGATGCGCAACAGCAGGTCCTCCCGGCCGGGTTGGCCCGTCCGGGTCGCCTCCAGACGGGAGAACAGCTCGTCGATGGCGGGCCAGAGGGGGAGCGGGGCGGTCGCGTCCTGGTCGGTCATGCGGGCAGCCTCCCACGCGGGGTCACCCGGCACGTCGTGGACCGTGGAGATCCACCCGGGATACACCCCTCCCGGGACGCCTCGAATGGGACGCCTCGAATGGGACTCCCCGACCAGGACTCCCCGACTAGGACTCCTCGACCTCCTCGAACAGCGCCTCCTGCTTCCCCTCCGCTTTCGCCCGCACCCGCCTCGTCCGCGCCCCCACCACCGCCGCCGTACCCGCCGCCGTCGCCGCGAGGGCGGCCGGCACCATCCAGCCGCGGTTGAAGACGTGGCCGAGGGCGTGGTCCAGGGAGAGCCGGCCCGGACCGCTGATCGCGAGGCCCACTGCGGCCAGGCCCAGGGTCGCCGCGTACTCGTAGCCGCCCGCCTGGGCGAAGAAGCCGTTCGGGGCGTGCACCGCCGCCGCGCCCGCCATCGCCCCCGCGGCCGCCGCGCCCGCCGCCGGGGTGGCCAGGCCCAGGGCGAGCAGGGTGCCGCCGCCGGTCTCCGCGAGGCCCGCCGCCATGGCGCTCGCCTTCCCGGGTGCGTAGCCGACGGACTCCATGAACTGGCCGGTGCCCTCCAGGCCGTGGCCGCCGAACCAGCCGAACAGCTTCTGCGTGCCGTGCGCCGCCAGCACCCCGCCCGTGCCCAGCCGGAGCAGCAGCAGGCCCAGATCACGTCGGTCGTAACAGCTCATGGCGACTCCCAAGCCCAGGTGACAAAACCCCTCCCGTGTTACCACCGACACACCGGTCACACCATCGGACGCGTCCCGTCGCGTGCTCCAGTGGCGGGGTCACGACGCCGGTGTGAGCCTGACGCCATGACGATTCAGCCAGCCAAACTCAGCGATCCGGCCGTCCGGGCCTTCGTCAACGCCGTCAACTCCCATGATCGCGAGGGCTTCCTGGCGCTGCTCGCGCCCGACGCGACCATGTCCGACGACGGCTCCGACCGCGATCTCGCCGACTGGATCGACCGGGAGATCTTCTCGTCCCACGGCCATCTGGACGTCGACAACGAGTCCCGCGGCGGCCGTGCCCTTGTCGCCCGCTACCGGAACGACACCTGGGGCGAGATGAACACCAGGTGGAGCTTCACCGTCGACGAGGACGGACTGATCTCCCGCTTCGAGACCGGTCAGGCGTGAAGCTGCTCACGTTGGCTGCGTCACGTTATCCGGTCAGATTTTCATAACGTGGCAAATTCCCTGGCCGTCACCACCCTTGGGTGCCGAATCCGCTGCTCGGCGCGGTGTACCGTCCCGGGGTGCGCGAATCATCCCGGCTCAGCCGGCGTGCCGTCCTCGGGCTGACGGCCGCCGCCCTTCCCATGTCCGCCGCGGCCCTTCCCCTGGCCGCCGCCCCGGCCCTGGCCGCGTCCCCGGCCACCGCCATCGGCGGTGAGCGGCTGGCCCGCCGCGGTCTCCAGGCGGACGGCGCCGCGGCGGTGCCCGTGAAGCTGCTCACCGCCCGCGCCTGGCTGGTCGCCGACGCGACGACCGGCGAGGTGCTCGCCTCCTTCAACGCCCACCAGCGCCTCGCGCCCGCGTCCACGCTGAAGATGCTGTTCGCGGACACCGTGCTGAACAAGTTCGACCGCACCGAGAAGTACACGGTCAAGGACTCCGACATCGCCGACGTCCCGGCCGGCTCCAGCCTCGTCGGGGTCAAGGCGGGCATCACCTACACCGTCGAGCAGCTCTGGCAGGGCGTCTTCCTGCGCTCCGGCAACGACGCCGTGCACGTCCTCGCGCACATGAACGGCGGCATCGCCAGGACCGTCGCCGAGATGCAGGCCAGGGCGCGGGACCTCCAGGCCCTCGACACCCATGTGGTCAGCCCCGACGGCTTCGACCACCCCGGCCAGCTGTCCTCGGCGTACGACCTCACGCTCTTCGCCCGGCACGGGCTGGCGAACCCCGACTTCCGGGGCTACTGCGGCACCCGTATCGCGAACTTCCCGGCGGGCGGCAAGAAGACCTTCCAGATCCAGAACACCGACCGCCTGCTCAGCGGGGCGTGGGGTCTGAAGACGTACGACGGCCTGATCGGCGTGAAGAACGGTTACACCAGCCACGCGGGCAACACCTTCACCGGGGCCGCCACCCGTGACGGCCGCACCCTGCTGGTCACGGTCATGCACCCGGCCACCGGCAGCAACGCCGTCTACGAGCAGACCGCCGCCCTCCTGGACTGGGGCTTCACCCACGGCCGTACGGCCCGGCCGGTGGGCGCGCTGGTGAAGCCGCTCAGCGAGGGCGGCGCGCCCGCGACGGCGGTGCCCGGGCACGGGCAGGCGGCGGGCGCGTCGGGCGCACCGGGCAAGGGCCCCTCCGCGGAGCGCCTCGCGGAGGGTGCGGCGGGCACCGCGGCGCTGCTCGCGGCGGCCGGCGGTTTTCTGCTGTGGCGCCGCCGCCGGGCCAACGCGACCCGGGACGCGGCCGGTACCCACCGGCCCCCCGCGCCCCGCGCGGCGGAGCCGGACCCCCAGGAGCCCCCGGCCCCCACGGAGCAGCCGGGCGGCGGCCGGCACCGGCGCTGACGGTCGGGCCGCACCGGCACTGACCCCGGACCGCACCGGCGCTGACGTCGTGCGACGGTCGTCCCGCCGCCGGTGGGATGGCCGGTGCGATGGGACGACCGCCGCATCCCCCCCCTCGCGATGGTCTCGGAATGCGACTGCCCAAGTGTGAAGCTCTTGTGGAGAAGAGTTGAGCACAGGGCCTCAACCGGCCGCAATACCCGGGGCGTTGGAATTCCGCGCGCACGTATGTGCGTATGGCTGGCGGGAGTTGGTGATCAGCCCCGCCCGATGTACGGCATCGCCGTCGCCAGCACCGTCACGAACTGCACATTCGTCTCCAGCGGCAGCTCCGCCATGTGCCGTACGGTGCGCGCCACTTCGGCCACGTCCATCATCGGCTCGGGCACCGTCTCGCCGTTCGCCTGGAGCACGCCGCTGCTCATCCGCCGGGTCATCTCGGTCGCCGCGTTGCCGATGTCGATCTGCCCGACCGCGATCCGGTACGGACGCCCGTCCAGGGAGAGGGACTTGGTGAGACCGGTCAGCGCGTGCTTGGTCGCGGTGTAGGCGACCGAGTGCGGGCGGGGCGCGTGTGCGGAGATGGAGCCGTTGTTGATGATCCGGCCGCCCTGCGGGCGCTGCTCCTTCATCGTCCGGTACGCCGCCTGCGCGCACAGGAACGCCCCGTTCAGGTTGGTGTCCACCACGTGCCGCCAGGCGTCGTAGGGGAGTTCCTCGACCGGGACCCCGCCGGGTCCGAACGTGCCCGCGTTGTTGAACAGCAGATCCAGCCGGCCGAACCGGTCCACGGTCGCCGCCAACAGCGCCGCCACGTCCTCGGGCACCGCCACATCGGTGCGCACGGCGATCGAGGGCGCCCCGGGTGCGAGCGCGGCCGTCTCCTCCAGCGTCTCGACGTGCCGTCCGGCCAGCGCCACCGACCAGCCGCCGCGCAGCAGCTCCACGGCGACCGCCCGGCCGATCCCGGAACCGGCGCCGGTCACCACCGCGATCTTCGATTGGGTGTCAGTCATGGCACGGAGCGTAGGCGGCCCGGTCGTCGCTCATATGTTCCTCGGCACTTTGTCCGAGCTGGGAACATGGGAGCCGCGCTGAAGTGGAAGTTTCAAGCAGGGCGTCCCGGCCCGGACGCCCCGACCCAGGGAGGGAACCCATGCCCGAGCACGCGGCGGCACCTGCACCGCGGACGGACCAGGACGACGACCGTACGGAGAACACCACCGCGTCCCCGGCCGCCCGCCGCACCGGCCTCCTCGTCACCTTCGTCCTCGGCGGCCTCACCGCGACGCCCCCGCTCGCCATGGACATGTACCTCCCGTCGCTGCCGGAGGTCACCCGGTCCCTGCACGCGCCCGCCGCCACCGTCCAGCTCACCCTCACCGCGTGCCTGCTGGGCATGGCCCTCGGGCAGCTGGTCGTCGGCCCGATGAGCGACCGCTGGGGCCGGCGCCGCCCGCTGCTGACCGGCCTCGCCGTGAACCTCGTGGCGACCGCCCTGTGCGCCCTCGCCCCGAACGTGGAGACCCTGGTCGCCTTCCGGCTGGTCCAGGGTCTCGCGGGCGCGGCCGGCATCGTCATCGCGCGGGCCGTCGTACGCGATCTCTACGACGGTGTCGCCATGGCCCGCTTCTTCTCCACCCTGATGCTGATCTCCGGGGTCGCGCCGGTCGTGGCGCCGCTGATCGGCGGGCAGATCCTGCGGGTGACCGACTGGCGCGGGGTGTTCCTGGTGCTCACCGTGATCGGGGCGCTGCTCGGCGCGCTGGTCTGGCTGCGGCTGCCCGAGACGCTGCCGCCCGCCGAGCGCCACGGCGGGGGAGTGGGGCACGCGCTGCGTTCGATGCGGACGCTCCTCGCGGATCTGCCCTTCACCGGCTACATGCTGGCCGGCGGCTTCGCCTTCGCCGCGCTGTTCGCCTACATATCGGCCTCGCCCTTCGTGATCCAGGAGATCTACGGCGCCTCGCCGCAGACCTTCAGCCTGCTGTTCGGCCTCAACTCGGTCGGTCTGGTGGTGGCCGGGCAGATCAACGGCAAGGTGCTGGTCGGCCGGGTCAGCCTGGACAAGGTGCTGGCCGCCGGGCTCGCGGTGATCACGCTCGCGGCGACCGCGCTGCTGCTGATGTCCAGCGGCGTCTTCGGCGAGGTGGGCCTCGCGCCCATCGCCGCCGCGCTGTTCGTCCTGATGTCCGCGATGGGCCTGACCATGCCCAACGCCCAGACCCTCGCCCTGCTGCGCACCAAGCACGCCGCCGGGTCCGCGTCCGCGCTGCTCGGCACCTCCTCCTTCCTCGTCGGCGCGGTCGCCTCGCCGCTCGTCGGGATCGCCGGTGAGCACACCGCCGTCCCGATGGCCGTCGTCCAACTGGCGGCCGCACTGGTCGCGGGGGCCTGCTTCGTGGGACTGTGCCGTCCCTGGAACACGCGGGAGAACGCGCGTGCGGGGTCGGAAGGAGACGAGAGCTGAGCGCACCGAGACTGCGCGCCGACACCCCGCAGCGGGCCGGGCTGGACCCCGAGGCGCTCGGGCACCTGGCCGGCGAGGTGCGCGCCCTCACCGCCGGACCGCGCCCCTGGGCGGCCGGCGCGGTCGTGGTGGCCGGGCGCGGGCCCGTGATCGCCGTGGCCGAGGCGGCGGGCTGGGCCGTGCGCTACTCCTCCTACGACCCCCGCACCGACACCGGCGTCGAGCTGCGCCCCGAGGACCGGGTGCCGGCCACCGTCCACACCCCCTTCGACCTGGCGTCCCTGACCAAGCTGTTCACCTCGGTCGCGGCGGTGCAGCAGATCGAGCGCGGCACCGTGGCCATGGACGCCCAGGTGGGCCACTACCTGCCGGAGTTCCGGACCCTGTCCCAGCACCGGGTCACGGTACGGCAGCTGCTCACCCACACCTCCGGGCTGCGCCCCGAACTCCCGCTGTACGACTGCCCGGACCGCACCGCCCGGCTGACGATGCTGCGCACCGAGGCGCCGTCGGCCCCGCCCGGCGGCTACCGGTACTCGGACCTGAACATGCTGCTGCTCCAGTTCGTCCTGGAGCGCGTCACCGGCCGCAGCCTCGACGTCCTCGTGCGCAACGGCATCACCCGGCCGCTCGGCATGACCGCGACCGGGTTCGGGCCCTGCCCGGGGGCGGCGGCCACCGAGGACCAGTGGCGGCCGTGGGCCAAGGCCGACCGGGGGATGCTGCGGGGCGTCGTGCACGACGAGAACGCCTGGGCGCTCGGCGGTATCGCGGGGCACGCCGGGCTCTTCTCCACCGGCCGCGACCTCGCCGTCTTCTGCCGCGCCCTGCTCGCCGGCGGCTCCTACGGCCCGGCGCGCATCCTCGCCCCCGAGTTCACCGACCTCCTCCTCGCCCGGCCCGGCCTCGGCTTCGCCCTCGACCAGCCCTGGTTCATGGGCGCCCTCTGCGGCCGCGGCGCCGCGGGCCACACCGGCTTCACCGGCACGTCCCTGGTCCTCGACCGGGCGACGGACACGTTCCTGGTCCTGCTGGCCAACACGGTGCACCCCCGCCGCCGCCCGGCGGACAGCGCACCGAGGGCGGCCCTCGCGACATGGCTGGCGCGGGCGGTGGTGTGAGGGACCGGCGGGATGGTGCGCGGGGCCGGCCGGCTTCTCGGGCTCGGTCGCATGCCGCCCGGTCGTCCACCGGGTCCGGCCGTGGACGGGTCCGGGCCGTCGACCGGGTCCGGCCGCACGTCCCGACGGCCCGCCCGCCGCGCCGGAGGGCCGACCGGGCCCGCCCGGCCGGCCCGCACGACGGGTCCGCTCGCTCGCCGGATCCGGCCCGCATGCCGGCTCCCCCCGCTCACCGGGGCCACCCGCACGTGGAGCCCGCGCCCGCCGGGGACGACGATCGGGACGTGGTCGGCGCGGGCGGTGGGGTGAGGGGCGCGGGCGAGGCCGGTCCGGGAGACGGGGGATGCCGGTCCAGGTGCCGGGTGATGCCGGTCCGGGAGACGAGGGTCGGCCGGTCCGGCGTGTTCGCCGTGCGCCATAGAATCTCCAGGTGACCGCCCCCGTACCACCGGCCGACATCCTCCGCCGGAGCCTCGCCGAGATGCTCGACGGACTGCCGCCCAGTCAGGCCGCCGGCGCCGTCGAACGGCTCATCGCCACCTATCGCGGCGACACCCCGACCCACGCGCCGATCCTCCGCGACCGCGCCGATGTGGCCGCCTACGCCGCGTACCGGATGCCGGCCACCTTCGAGGCCGTGCGCGCGGCGCTGGGGGCGTTCGCCGACGCCGTTCCCGGGTGGGTCCCCGGCAGCCATGTGGACGTCGGCGGCGGTACCGGCGCCGCGACCTGGGCGGTCAGCGACACCTGGGCCGGCGCCCGCCCGGTGACCGTCCTCGACTGGGCCGAGCCCGCGCTCGCCCTCGGCCGGGACCTGGCCGCCGCCAACCCGGACCTGGCCGGCGCCCGCTGGCAGCGCGCCCGCATCGGCTCCGCGCTCGACCTGCCGCCCGCCGACCTGCTCACGGTGTCGTACGTCCTCAACGAGCTGGCCGAGTCCGACCGCACCGCGCTCGTCGACGCCGCCGCGGCCGCCGCGGGGAGCGTGCTGATCGTGGAGGCCGGGACGCCCGCCGGGTACGCCCGGGTCATCGAGGCCCGCGACCGGCTGATCCGCGCCGGGTTCCGGGTCGCCGCGCCCTGCCCGCACAGCGCCGCCTGCCCGATCGTCCCCGGCACCGACTGGTGCCACTTCTCCGCCCGCGTCCCCCGCTCCTCCCTGCACCGCAGGGTCAAGGGCGGCTCCCTGGCCTACGAGGACGAGAAGTTCTCCTACGTCGCCGCCACCCGGCTGCCCGCCGAGCCCGCCCCCGCCCGCGTCGTACGCCGCCCCCAGATCCGCAAGGGGCAGGTCCTGCTGGACCTGTGCGAGGCGGACGAGCAGCTGCGCCGTACGACGGTCACCAAACGCCACGGCGACCTGTACAAGGCGGCCCGCGACACGGACTGGGGCGCCGCCTGGCCACCGGAACCGTCGATGTGAGGTACGTCTCGCCGCGTCTCGTCCGATTTCCCCCCGTATCCACCTGCCGCCCCCCGAAGCGCACGAAGGTGGGACCATGAGGCATGCTGTCCGCACACCAGCGAGGCGAGGGGATTGATGAGCGCGACGTTCGGCGGCCGCAGCGGCCGCCAGGGCAAACTCTCCCAGTGGCTGCGTGGCCGCCGCCCCAAGGAGGACGTCGCCGACGACGGCGGCCGTGAGGCCCTGCTGCTCGCCGCCGCGGAGGCGGGACTGCCGCTCGCGCCCGCCGCGTATCCGGCGCCCGGCTACCGGTGTTCCTGCGACCGGGTGGGCTGTCCCACCCCGGCCCGGCACCCCGTGTCGTTCGCCTGGCAGACGCAGTCCACGATCGACCGCCCGCAGATCGAGCGCTGGGCCCGCGACCAGCCGCAGGCCAACTTCGTCACCGCGACCGGCATGGTCCACGACGTCCTGGACGTGCCCCTGGAGGCCGGGCGGGCGGCGCTGGAGCGGCTGCTCGCCCAGGGCGTCGAGGTGGGGCCGGTCGCCGAGAGCGACGACGGCCGGATGCTGTTCTTCACCCTCACCCGGGGCACCCCCGAGGACGAGGACGAGTGGTGGCCCTGCGAGCTGGACTGCCACCCCGAGACGATGGCCGAGCACCCCGGACTGCGCTGGCACTGCCGGGGCTCCTACGTCCTCGTCCCCCCGGCCCGCCTGCCCGGCGACGACGGCCGACAGGTCCGCTGGCTGCGCGGCCCGGAGCATCCGCTGCCCGAGCCCCTGACCCTGCTGGAGTCCCTCACCGACGCCTGCGCCCGGCACGCCGCCGGGGAGCCCGCCGCCGACCTGGACCGGCCCTGGCCGCTGCGCCACTGACCCCTGGGGGGCGGCCCCGAGGGGCTACTCGCCCTTCGCCCCCGTCACCCCGGTCACCTTCGCCACGATCGACACCGGCCCCCGGCCCGCCGGGTCCAGCGCGGCCTGCCCGGCCACCGACTCCAGGGTGAGGGACTGGTGGATCTCGCCCGTCGTCAGGGCCTGTACGGCCTTGCCGGGCGAAGGCACCGAGGTGTTCGCGGCGGCGGTCTCCTTCTCGTAGTGGTGCGTGCTGAAGAAGACCAGCGCACCGCCGTCCGCCGTGCGCAGCGCCAGCGGGGCGTGGTCGCCCCGGGTCAGCGGCTGGTCGATGTACTGGCGCACCAGACCCGGCTTGCGGGCCTGCGTCCGGCGATAGGCGCGCAACTCGCTCGTGTTCGGCCCGTCGGCGAACGTCCTGCCGCCCTTTTTCAGGTAGTCGGCGTACGAGCGGCTCACATCCTCGGGCGCCACCGCCAGTCGCGCCGAGGACGCCGGGACCGCCTCGGCCCAGCCGTCCTTGTCCTTGGCGAACTCCGGCACGGCACCCGGCGCCGCCAGCGTCAGATACGCCACCCGCCACCGCTCGCCCAGATCCGCCCGGGTGAACACCAGCAACCAGCGGTAGTTCCCGCCCTTGTTGCCCCGCGCGTCGGCGAGGAACCAGCGGGGCCAGCCCGCCTTCTTCGGGATCGTGATCTTCACGTCCGACAGTTTCAGCGGCACGTGACCGGCGTTGCCGGACGGGCTGTTGACGTGCCCCGCCCTCAGCCGGGCGGCGTCGATGTCGGCGAGCGGCCCGGTGACATAGGGCGCGTCGAGCGAACTGTCGTACGCCTGGTCGGCCTTGTTGTACGCGTCGGTGAAAGCGGCCACCGCCTTCGCGGCCCCGGCCCGGGTGGCGCCGGGCAGCACCTCGCGCTCCCCGTGCACCACCACGCAGCCGCTCGCCGTGAAAGCCAAGGCGGTCAGCGTGGCCGCTGTCAGTGCGTTCCGGTCACGCCGGCGAAGCCGTCGAGGGCTGCGTTCCCTGGTCATCGGGTTCCTTCACCTTCCCCTTCCCGGAGGCGAACCCTACCGGGGCGAGGAACACCGTGAGCACCGGGACCAAGTACAGCGCCCAGACCGTGACCTGGACGACCGTCGGGTCCGGCTGGAAGTTGAACACGCCCTTCAGGAGCGTGCCGTACCAGCTGTCCGGCTCCACGGTGTCGCTGATGTCGAAGGCCAGGTGGGTGAGGCCGGGAATCCAGCCGGCCTCCTGGAGGTCGTGGAAGCCGTACGCCAGCACGCCCGCCGCGACCACGACCAGCATGCCGCCGGTCCAGGTGAAGAACTTCGCCAGGTTGATGCGCAGCGCGCCCCGGTAGAAGAGCCAGCCCAGCACCACCGCCGTGGCGAGGCCGAGGGCGACGCCGATCAGCGGGCGCGGGGTGCCGTCCCCGGCCGCGTGCACCGAGGCCCACACGAACAGGGCGGTCTCCAGGCCCTCCCGGCCGACCGCGAGGAACGCCGTGGCGACCAGCGCGCCGGTGCCCATCGCGAGGGCCGCGTCCAGCTTGCCGTGCAGCTCCGACCGCAGGTGCCGGGCGGTGCGCCGCATCCAGAACACCATCCAGGTCACCAGGCCCACCGCGAGGATCGACAGCGAGCCGCCGAGCGCCTCCTGCGCCTGGAACGTCATCTCCTGGGAGCCGAACTCGAGGGCGCAGCCGAAGCCGAGGGCCAGCGCGATCGCGACGGCGATGCCGGTCCAGATGGGCCGCAGGGCGTCCCGGCGGCCGGTCTTGACCAGGTACGCGATCAGGATGCAGACGACGAGCGACGCCTCCAGACCCTCCCGCAGGCCGATCAGGTAGTTGGAGAACACGGGCTACGCCTCCTTCGAGAACAGTGAACGGCCCCACCAGTCGGCGGCGTCCCGCACGCCCGGCGGGACGGCGAAGACCGCGGAACCCACGTGCTGGATGTACTCGTTGAGCGCGTCGTGCGCCGACAGCCTCCGCTGGAGCGGGATGAAGCCCCGGCGCACATCGCGCTGGTAGGCCAGGAAGAACAGGCCCGCGTCCAGCCGGCCGAGGCCGTCGGTGCCGTCGGTGAAGGAGTAGCCGCGGCGCAGGATGGTGATCCCGGAGTTCGCGTCCGGGTGCGCGAGCCGCACGTGCGCGGTGGGCTTCATCGCCTTCAGGAACGGCGCGTCGTGCTCGCCCGCCCTGCCCACCGGCGCGCCCTCGCGCTTGTCCCGCCCGAACACGTCCTCCTGCTCCTGGAGCGAGGTACGGTCCCAGGTCTCGATGTTCATCCGGATGCGCCGGGCGACCAGGTACGAGCCGCCGCTCATCCAGTGCGGTCCGTCACCGTCGCCGACCCACACGTGCTTCTCCAGCCGGTCGGTCTCGGTGCCCGCGATGTTGCGGGTGCCGTCCTTGAAGCCGAACAGGTTGCGCGGGGTCTGCGCATCCGGTGTGGTGGAGGAGGTCTTGCCGAAGCCGAGCTGGGACCAGCGCACGGCGACCTTGCCGAAGCCGATGCGGGCGAGGTTGCGGATCGCGTGCACGGCGACCTGGGGGTCGTCCGCGCACGCCTGGACGCACAGATCGCCGCCGGTGCGGGTCTTCTCCAGGTTGTCCCCGGGGAACTCGGGCAGGTCGACGAGGGCTTCGGGCCGCTTGCCGCGCAGCCCGAACCGGTCGAAGAGGGAGGGGCCGAAGCCGATGGTCAGGGTCAGCCGGCACGGGGTGAGGCCCAGCGCCTCGCCGGTGTCGTCCGGCGGGGCCTCGGGGAGCCCGCCGTAGGCGCCCTCGCCGACGGCCCTGCCCGCGGTCATCCGCCGGGCCGCGGCCGTCCAGTCCTTCAGCAGCTGGACGAACTCCTCGCGGTCGTCGGTCTTCACGTCGAACGCGGCGAAGTGCAGCCGGTCCTGCACGGGCGTCGCGATGCCCGCCTGGTGGGCGCCGTGGAACTCCACCGCGCCCTCGGCCCCGGCCGCGTCCGCCGCACCGGAGCCCGCGTTCGTCAGCGCCACCGCGCCCCCGGCCGCCACGGCCCCGAGCGCGATCCCGGCCCCGCCCCAGCCGATCAGCGCGCGGCGCGAGGGACGGCTCTGCTCAACTTCCGTCATCTGCCCGGACCCTGCTTACTTCACGACCGCGGCGGCGAGCTTCGACAGCGGCTCGGCGAGCGCGTTCACCGCGTCCGACAGCTCCTTGCGCTGGGTCTCGGTGACCTTGTCGTAGGAGACGAAGTCGTACGAGGACGTGTCCGAGCGGTAGCCGTCCAGCACCTTGTCCAGCGCGGCGAACTGCTTGTCCAGCTCCTTGACGAGCTTCGGGTCGTTCTTCACGGCGACCGGCTTCAGCAGCTCGTACGACTTCTGCGCGCCCTCGACGTTGCCCTTGAAGTCGGCGAGGTCGGTGTGCGAGTAGCGGTCCTCCTCGCCGGTGACCTTGCCGGTGGCGACCTCGTCCAGCAGCTCCTTGGCGCCGTTGGCCATGGAGGTCGGGGTGATCTCGGCCTGGCCGACCCGGTGCTGCCAGTCCTTGAGGTCGCTCACCAGCTGAAGGGCGAGGGTCTTCTCCTCGGCGCCGATCTTCTTGTCGGCCCACAGGGCCTTCTCGAGCCGGTGCCAGCCGGTCCACTTCTGGCCCTTCTCCAGGCCGTCGGCGCGGGTGTCGGTCTTCGGGTCGATGTCACCGAAGGACTCCGCGACCGGCTCGGTGCGCTCCCAGCCCAGGCGCGAGGGGGCGTACGCCTTCTTGGCTGCGTCGAGGTCGCCCGCCTTGATCGCGTCGGCGAACTTCTGGGCGAGCGGCACGGTGGCGTCGGCCTGGTCCTGCGCGTACTGCCGGTACCCGGCGACCGCCTGGTCCAGCTTCGGGTCCCGCTTCGCCGACGCCGAGCCACCGGTGACGGTGAGCTTCTGCCGGACGCCGTGGCCCTTCATGCCGGGGCGGCAGGCTATCTCGTACGACCCCGCCTTCACCTCGGCGGTCAGCGTGTACTTGGTGCCCGGGCCGATGTTCTCCTTCTCCGAGACGATCCGGTCGTCCGGGAAGAGGATCTCCACCTCGGTGGCCCGGGAGCCCTTGTTCTCTATCTTCAGGGTGACCTGGCCGGCCGGGACCGAGGCGGCGGAGGTGTCGCAGGCCGAGTCCGCGGCGGTGACCTGGATGGCGTCGCCGTCCTTGGCCTCGCTCTTGGCGGTGCAGGCCGAAAGGGCGGTCAGTGCGGCCGCGGTGACGGCGGCGATGACGGTCGGACGGACGGCACGCATGCGGACTCCCTGGCGATCCAGTGTGGTGAGGCTGCCCTAACTTACCTGAGCCTTACCCTCCTCCTACCCTCGGGCGACGTGATCCGGCTCTCAGGGCGTCCGCCTCGGACCGACGACGACGCCGCCGGCGTGGCGGGGATGGGCGAACACCTCCACCGGGTGCTCGTACACCTCGGACAGCAGTGCCTCGGTGAACACCTCGGCCGGTGGCCCGTCGGCGGTGACCCGCCCGCCGCGCAGCACCACCACCCGGTGCGCGTAGGCCGCCGCGAGCGCCAGATCGTGCAGCACCACCACCACCGCGTCACCGGCCCGCGCCCGCTCCCGGCACAGCCGCAGCACCGCCTCCTGATGCCGCAGGTCGAGCGCGGCGGTCGGCTCGTCGAGCAGCAGCAGCGGGGCGCGCTGGGCCAGCACCCGGGCCAGCGCGACCCGGGCCCGTTCGCCGCCGCTGAGCGCGCCGAACGGCCGCCCGGCGAAGCCGGTCACCTCGGTCGCCGCCATCGCCTGCGCCACGGCGAGATCGTCCTCGGCGGGCGAGGCCGCGTGCGGCGCCCGGCCCATCCGGACGACCTCCGCCACGGTGAACGGGAAGGCGAGCGCCGCCGACTGCGGCAACACCGCCCGGCGCAGCGCGAGTTCGGCCGCCGTCCACGCGTCGACGGGCCGGCCGTGCAGGCGTACGACACCTCCGGCGGCCGGGACGTCCCCCGCGAGCGCGCCCAACAGGGTCGACTTCCCGGCCCCGTTGGGCCCGACGAGCGCGAGCACCTCGCCGGCCCGGGCGCTCACCCCGACCCCGTCGAGCACCGGCCGGGCGCCCAGCCGTACCCGAAGGGCCTCGGTCTCCGCGAGCACCTCACCGGGGGCGGCGGGAGCGGGCGGCGCGGGAAGGCGGCGCAGCCGTGTCCGGGCCCGGTCGAACAGGGCACTCATGCCCAACCCCCTTGCCTGCGCCGGGTCCTGCGCAGCAGCAGGAAGAAGAACGGGCTGCCGATCAGCGCGGTCAGCACGCCGAGGGGCAGCTCGGCCGGGGCGGCGACGGTGCGCGCGACCAGATCGGCGGCGAGCAGCACCAGCGCGCCGAGCAGGGCGCTGCCCGGCACCAGGAAGCGGTGGCCGGGACCCGCCAGCATCCGCAGCAGATGCGGGACGACCAGGCCGACGAAGCCGATGATGCCCGCGACGCTGACCGCCGCCGCCGTCAGCAGCGCGATCACCAGGACGAGGACGAGGCGCAGCCGCTCCACGTCCACGCCCAGGTGCCGGGCCGGGCGTTCGCCCAGCGCCAGCAGATCGAGGCGGCGCGCGTACAGCGGGGCGAGGCCGAGGCCGAGCAGCGCGCAGGGCAGCACCGCGAGCACCTTCGGCCAGGTCGCCTGGGACAGCGAGCCGAGCTGCCAGAAGGCGATCTGGTTCACGGCGGCGGTGTCCGCGAAGAAGAGGAACAGCCCGATCAGCGCGCCCCCGAAGGCGTTCACCGCGATCCCGGTGAGGATCAGCGTCACCACCTCGGTACGGCCGCCCGCGCGGGACATGGCGTAGACGAGCAGCACCGTGCCGAGGCCGGAGACGAACGCGAGCACCGGCACGGTCCACATCCCGAGGAAGCCGAGGCCGAACGCGATCGCGGCGACCGCGCCCACCGCCGCTCCCGAGGAGACGCCGATGACGCCCGGTTCGGCGAGCGGATTGCCGAACACGCCCTGCATCAGCGCCCCCGCGCAGCCCAGCGAGGCGCCGACCAGCAGCGCCAGCGCGATCCTCGGGAACCGCACGTTCCACAGCACCGACTCGGCCACCCGGTCCAGTCCCGCACCGCCGAGGTGCGCCCGGTGCAGCACCGAGCCGAGGACGTCGGCGACCGGGATCGGGTAGGCGCCGAGGCCCGCGGCGACCGGCACCAGGACCAGCAGGGCGAGGACCAGGGCGGCGGTCACCAGCCAGGTGCCGGGGCGCCGGGCGGGGGCCGGGGCGGGCGCGGTCCGCTCGGCCGGTTTGTCGAGCACGGTCACTTGTCCCCGCCCCCGTAGAGCTGGCGCACCACGGAGGACAGCACCTGGTCGGTGCGCGGCCCGTAGTTCAGCAGCACCCCGTCCTCGACCGAGACGACCCTGCGGTGCATCCCGGCCGGCGTCTCGGCGACCCCCGGGATCTTCACCAGTCCGTCGACGCCGCCCACGGACCGAAGTCCCTCGGTCATGACCAGGATCGCGTCCGGCGCGGCCTGGGCGAGGGCTTCGGCGGTGATGGCGGTGAAGTCCTTGGTGAGCCCGGACGCGGCCCCGGCGTCCACCGCTCCGGCGGCTTCGAGCAGCGAGGTCGCGCCCGAGCCCTTGCCGCCGATGAGATAGACGGAGGCCGAGCCGCGCAGATAGAGGAACGCGACCCGGGGCCGGTCCCTGTGCGCCGGAATCTCCTTGCGCACGGCGGCGATCCGCGCCTCCGAGCGCCGGGCCAGCTCCTTGCCCGCGCCCGGGACGCCCAGGGCGCGGGCCACGGTCTCGATGCGCGGGCTCACGTCGGCCAGGCCCTTGGCCGGGGCGACGACGAGCACCGGGACACCGGCCGCGCGGATCTGGCCGACGGCCTCGGCGGGCCCGGACGTCGTCTCGGCGATGACCAGATCGGGCTTCAGGGACAGCACGCTCTCCGCGGAGACGTCGTGGTTGCGGGTGACGACCGGGAGCCTCGCCGCCTGCCGGAAGGTGGCGGTGATGTCCCGCGCCACGACCCGCCCGCCCAGTCCGAGGGTGAACACGATCTCGCTGAGGCTGCCGGACAGCGGCACGATCCGCCGCGCCTCGCGCACGGTCACCTCGCGCCCGTCGGCCGAGGCGACGGTGACCGGCAGCCGCGGTACGGGGGTGTCCTTCAGCGGCTCCACCCGGTCGGCCGCGGCGCTTGCCGGGGCCTGCGCGGCGGCCTTCGGGGAGCCCCCGCATCCGGTGGCGCCTGTGAGGAGTACGGCCAAGGACACCAGTGCCCCCGCCAGTTGTGTGCGGAACCGTCTCACGGCCTCGTCCCGTTCCCTTCGGTCGGCTTCTTGATCCCCCGAGGGGAGTTTAGGTTAGCCTTACCTTAGTTCGCTACCGGCCGTCGTTTCCGGAGGATTCCCATGCCCGCGCGCCTTCGTGCCCTGGTCACCGTGGTGTGCACGGCCGTCCTGGGAGCCCTGCTGCTCCCGGCCGGTACCGCGCACGCCGCGAGCCGTACCGTGCAAGGGGGACGGCTCGACTGGGGGGTGAAATCCTCCTTCCAGAGCTACGTCACCGGGCCCATCGCCAACGGCGGTTACTCCCTGACCGGGGGCGCCGGAACCGTGGGCAGCAGCCAGTTCCGCTTCCCCTCGGCGACCGGCTCGTACGACGGCGACACCGGGAGACTCGGCGCCTCCTTCGCCGGCGGGGTCCGCTTCGTCGGCCACCGGGCGAGCGGCGGCTACCAGCTCGACCTCACCCTCAGCCGTCCCACCGTCCGGATCTCCGGTACCACCGGCACCCTGTATCTGGACGTCACCGGCAAGGCGAAGGGCACCGGGGCGGTCACGGCGTCCACACAGGTGCCCTTCGCCTCCCTCTCGCTGCGCGGCATCGACATGCGGGGCGCGGGCGGTCAGGTCGTCCTGAGCGGGGTGCCCGCCACGCTCACCGCGCAGGGCGCCACGTCCTTCGCCGGGTACTACACGGCCGGGACCGCGCTGGACCCGGTGAGCCTCGCGGTCGACGTCGAGCCCGCCGGTTCGCCCTCGCCGGGCCCGTCCAGGAGCGCCGGGCACCGGAAGCCCGCCGCGCCAGGCGCCCTCGTGGACGGCGCCGTCGACTGGGGCGTGCGCCGCACCTTCCGCGAGTACGTCAGCGGCGACATCGCCCAGGGCGCGTGGAAGCTCAGCGACGGCGCCCGCGACGGCGGTGCCCTCTTCCGGTTCACGGGGGGCCGGGGAACGTACGCCAAGGGCGGGTTGACCGCCCGCTTCCGGGGCGCGATCCGCTTCACCGGCGAGCACGGACTCGACCTGCGGTTCGGCGCGGTCCAGGTCGCCGTCCACGACGGCGAGGGCACCCTCTACGCCGATGTCACCACCGCGGACGCCACCCGCAAGAAGGTCCCGCTGGTGACCTTCACCGCCAAGGACCTCACCCCCGTCAAGGGCCTCGCCGAACTGACGGAGGCCCCGACCAAGCTCACCGCCGAGGGCGCCAGGGCGTTCGGCGGGATGTACCAGCCGGGCACCGCGATGGACCCCGTGTCCCTCGCCGTCGCCCTCACCGACGACGCCGAGCTGCCCGCCCTGCCCGACCCGGGCCACATCACCGCCACCCCGTCCTCGCCCGCGCCCGCCGCCGCGGCCCCGGCCCGTACGAAGGCCGCCACCGCCGACGACGGCACCCCCGTCCTGCCCCTCGCCCTCGGCGCCGCGGCCGGCGCGCTGCTGCTCGCCGCGGCCGGTGTCCACGCCCTGCGCAGGCACCGCGCCCGCCGCGCCGCCGACGGCAACTGACCCCCGCCCACCCCCTTTCCAAGGAGACGGAAACCACCCATGCCCGCCATCGCTCCCAGACGACTCGCCCTCGCCGCCGCCGTCGCCGTCACCCTCGGCTGCGGCACCCTCACCGCGACCGCCGCCTCGGCCGCCGACGTCCCCCTCACCGGCTACCAGCTGACCTGGGGCATCAAGCAGTCGTACCGCTCCTACGTCACCGGCTTCGCCCAGGGCACCTTCACCGCCACCGGCGGCGCCTCCCAGGCCGCGGGCAACGGCGCCTTCACCTTCACCGACGGCAAGGGGACCTACGACAGCGCCAAGCACACCGTGCACCTGGCCTTCCAGGGCACCCTCACCATCAAGTCCACGCTGCACGGGTTCACCCGGGAGATCTCCGACGTCCAGTACGACAGCGCCACCGGCGCCCTCACCGCCGACCTGGTCTCCGACGGCGGCGCCAAGCAGCAGGACGTGCCGCTCGCCAAGGTCGCCGCGCCGACCGGCCCGGACATGAGCGGCCTCGCGACCACGCTCACCACCGAGGCGGGCGCCTTCCTCGGCAGCTCCTCCTACGCGGGCGCGGCCGGCGACCCGCTGACCGTGGCCGCCCCGAAGCAGACCCCAAAGCCGGAACCGACGAAGACCACGAGTCCGTCCCCCGAGCCCACGAAGACCACGAGCCCGTCCCCGCAGCCGACGAGGACCACGACCCCGAAGCCCACCGGGTCCCCCTCCAAGAGCCCGGCCCCGAAGCCCTCCACGGCTCCCGCCAAGGGCGCCATAGCCGACGGCATCCTCGGCTGGGGCGTCAAGGAGACCTTCCGCACCTACGTCGTCAGCGGCCCGGCCCAGGGGAGGATCACCACCTCGGGCGGCGCCAAGCAGGCGTCCGGCAACGGGGTGTTCACCTTCCCCGGCGCCACCGGCAGCTACGACACCAAGGCCGGCACCCTCTCCGCCGCCTTCAAGGGCGCGGTCAACTTCAGGGGCCATGAGAGCAACGGCACGTACGGCCTCGACCTCACCCTCAGCGATCTGCACGCCAGGCTGAACCACGGCACCGGCACACTGACCGCCGATGTCACCAGCCTCGGCAAGAGGTCCGAGGACGTGGTGCTGGCCGACCTGAAGGCCAAGTCCACCGGCCTCACCGCGAAGAACGACGTCATCACCGTCAACGGCGTCACCGCCACGCTCACCGACGCCGGCGCCAAGGCGTTCAGCGGCTACTACACCAAGGGCACCGCCCTCGACCCGGTCGCCCTGTCCGTGGCCCTGACCGATGCCGCCACCCTCCCGTCCGGCACCGGCGGCACGGGCACGACCGGGGGCACCGGCGGCACGGGCACGGCGGGCGGCTCCGGTACGGCGGGCGGCTCCGGTGCGGGCGGTGCGGCGGCCATGGGCTCCACCGTCGGCGGCGGTGGGGTGGCCGGCGGCAGCCTGGCCTCCACCGGCTCCGACGCCCCGGTCGGCGCCCTGGGCGCGGCGGCCGGGGTCGCCGTCGCGGCGGGCGCGGGCGTGCTGGTCGCGGTCCGCAGGCGCCGCCCGGCGGGCGCCGAGGCGTGACACCGAGGCCATAGGGAGGCATGAGCCCACGGGCCCATCAGACCGGCGGCCCGGTCCTGGACGCTCAGGACCGGGCCGTCCCGTACCCTCGGGTGTTTCGCGGCGGGGGAGCGGGCCGGGCACGCGCTGCCGCCGAGACCCCCGGCACCCCACCCGGTCCCTCCCCGGCGGCGCCCCCGCCTGGGACGCGCTCGCGGCGCACGGTGTTTCAATTCCCCGGTGACCGACTACGACGTACTGCGCGTCTTCTGCGCACCGCACGGCGGCTACGGCAACGAGCTCGGCGTCGTCCGCGACGGCTCCACGCTGCCCGGGCGCGCCGACCGGCAGGCGCTCGCCGCGAAACTCGGCTTCAGCGAGACCGTGTTCGTGGACGACCCCGAGCGCGGCGTCATCGACATCTACACGCCCTCCACGCGGCTGCGGTTCGCCGGACACCCGTGCGTCGGCGCCGCCTGGCTGCTGGACGTGCCCGAACTCGTCGTCCCGGCGGGCACGGTGGGCGCCCGGCAGGACGGCGAGTTCTGCTGGATCGAGGCCCGCCCGGAGTGGGCCGCGCCGCGCACCCTGCGCCGGTACGCCACCCCTGCCGAGGTCGACGCGCTCCCCGTGCCCCCGCCGGGCGAGTGGCGGTACGCCTGGGCCTGGGAGGACGAGGCCGCGGGCCGGGTCCGGGCCCGGGGCTTCCCCGGCCGCGGCGACGGCGTCGAGGAGGACGAGGCCACCGGCGCCGCCGCGCTCCAGCTCACCGGCCATCTCGACCGCGCCCTCAACATCACCCAGGGCAGGGGCTCCCAGCTGCTCACCGCGCCGCAGCCGGCGGGCTGGGTGGAACTGGGCGGCCGGGTCCTCCTGGAGCGCTGACGCCGGCCCGGTTCCCGGACGAGGGTGCGCGTTCCGGCGCAGGGCGGTGGCGCCACCCCGTACGCCGGTTCGAGAGGATGTCCGCATGGCAGAAATCAATCTTGTATCCCAGGCGGAACAGCGTCTCGCGGCAGGCGATCCGGCCGCGGCCCTCTCCCTCTACCTCCAGGTGTGGAACCGTCCGGACGACGAGGTCGCGGACCGGATCGACGACCTCGTCCTCGCATGGGGGGACACCGGCACCGCGCTGGAGATCATGGAGACCGCGGCCACCGGCGGCAACGCCGGGGCCTACGAGGCCATGTCCGCCCTGCTCGTCGAACTCGACCGGCCCGAGGAGGCGTTGATGGCCCTCCGGAAGGCGGCGGACCGCGGCCGTGACGTCACCCTGCGGATCGCCTCGGTCCTCGCCGACGAACTCGGCGACCGGGAACGCGCCGAGACGTACTACCGGCAGGCGCTGACCGACGACGACCCCCAGGCGCTCAACGACTACGGCGCCTTCCTCAGCGAGGACGACGACCGCCTCGACGAGGCCGCCGACCTGCTGCGCCGGGCGATCCGCCAGGGCGACGACATGGCGGCCGGCAACCTCGGCCGGCTCCTGGTCGACGAGGAGAGGTACGAGGAGGCCCTGCCCTGGCTGCGGCAGGCGCTGGCGAACGGATACCGCTCGGTGCTGCCCGTCCTCGGCGAGGCCGAGCACGCCCTCGGCGACACCGAGGCGGCCGGCGTCCACCTGCGGGAGGCCGTCGCCGAGCGGATTCCCGAGTCCCACTTCCCCTACGCGCTGTACCTGGCCGACACCGGCTCCCCCCGGGAGGCCATCGCCCACTACGAGGCCGCCGCCGAGGAGGACGGGGAGATCAACGCCTATCTGAACCTCGCCCTCCTGCACGAGGAGCTGGAGCAGTGGGAGGCGGCCGACCGCCGCTACCGGGACGCGATGGAGCACCGGGACGAGGTCGCCTTCGTCTCCTACGCCCAGTACCTCGCGGACCGGGGCCGGTCCGGCGAGATCGCCGCGCTGCTCGCCCCGGCGGCCGAACTGGGCCTGGACGCCGAGGACATCGCGGAGCTGCGGGAACTCGCCGCCGGGAGCGGACCGGGCGGCCGCTGACCGGGGGCCGGCCGGGCGCTCACGCCGAGAGCGGGAACTCCTCGCCCAGGGCCCGGAAGACGTCCGTGTTCAGGGCGAACGCCCGCTTGCACTCGGCCGTGACGCGCTGCTTCTCCAGGTCGTCCGCC
Source organism: Streptomyces sp. SUK 48 (assembly GCF_009650765.1). NCBI lineage: Bacteria > Bacillati > Actinomycetota > Actinomycetes > Kitasatosporales > Streptomycetaceae > Streptomyces > Streptomyces sp. SUK 48. Next base: position 5,791,338 of record NZ_CP045740.1, read on the forward strand.
CTTATCCCGTCCAGCAGTTCCCGGTACTCGCGCTTGAACGCGGCCGGGTTGGAGATCTCCTCGAAGACGTAGAAGCGCACCCCGGCGCCCTTCCTGGCGAAGCCCCAGGTCTTCTCCGCCCGGTCGCGGATGATCTGGCCGCCCGACAGGTCGCCGAGGTAGCGGGTGTAGTGGTGGGCGACATAGCCGCCGGGCCACTCCTCGGCGCACTCGCGCACCCGGTCGGCGTACGCCCGGGTCGCGGGCAGGGCGTTCAGTCCCGCCCGCCAGTCCGGGCCCCGCAGATGCGCCAGGTCCTGTTCGAGGGCGGCCAGTCGGAGCAGTTCCGGCCGGACGAACGGACCGGCCACCGGGTCCCCGGCCAGCCGCTCGGCCGCGCTCTCCAGTGCCTCGTAGACGAACCACAGCTGTTCGGTGTAGCGGGCGTAGGCGTCCACGCCGAGCCGGCCGCCGAGCAGATCGCTCATGAACGTCGAGGTTTCCGCCTCCGTGTGCTGCTCGTGGGACGCGGTGCGGATGAGGCACGAGAAGGAGTCCATGACCCACATCCTCTAAGGTAAGGCTTACCTAAGTCAAGAGCTTTACCGACCCCGTGTCGGCAACGTTCCCGACAGTGTGTCGGTAAAACTGTACAAGAGAAAACCCGCCCTCGCAGGGGCGGGTTCGCTCGGTGCCGAAGCCGGTGCCGGCGTGCTCAGGGCAGGGTCAGGATGTCCGCGCCGTCGTCCGTGACCACCAGCGTGTGCTCGAACTGCGCGGTGCGCCTGCGGTCCTTCGTCACGACCGTCCAGCCGTCCTCCCACATGTCGTACTCGTGGGTGCCCAGCGTCAGCATCGGCTCGATGGTGAAGGTCATGCCGGGCTGCATCACCGTGGTGGCGTGCGGGCTGTCGTAGTGCGGGATGATCAGGCCGGAGTGGAACGACGTGTTGATGCCGTGCCCGGTGAAGTCCCGCACCACGCCGTAGCCGAACCGCTTGGCGTACGACTCGATGACCCGGCCGATGATGTTGATCTGCCGGCCCGGCTTGACCGCCTTGATCGCCCGGCTGAGGGCCTCGCGGGTGCGCTCCACCAGCAGCCGCGACTCCTCGTCCACGTCCCCGACCAGGTACGTGGCGTTGTTGTCGCCGTGCACCCCGCCGATGTACGCGGTCACGTCCAGATTGACGATGTCGCCGTCCCGCAGGACCGTCGAGTCCGGGATGCCGTGGCAGATGACCTCGTTGACCGAGGTGCACAGGGACTTGGGGAAGCCGCGGTAGCCGAGCGTGGACGGGTAGGCGCCGTGGTCGCACATGTAGGCGTGGGCCACCTGGTCCAGCTGGTCCGTGGTGACCCCGGGCGCGATGATCTTCGCGGCCTCCTCCATCGCCCGGGCGGCGATCCGCCCGGCGACCCGCATGGCCTCGACGGTCTCCGGGGTCTGCACCTCGGGCCCGGTGTACGGCGTCGGCGCGGGCTTGCCGACGTACTCGGGGCGACGGATGTTCCCCGGGACGGAGCGAATGGGGGACTGTTCCCCCGGTACGAGCAGCGACTGGCCAGACATGTCGGCGAGTCTATCCAGCGGACATGGGGGAACATGACGTTGGTCGGTGAGAGGAGCAGTCCATGGCCCTGTTCAAGAAGCGAACCGTGGGCAAGCCGGGTGAGTGGTACTACTGCCTGGAGCACAAGAAGGTCGAGGAGGGGCCGGACTGTCCGGGCAAGGACCGGTTCGGGCCGTACGCCTCCCCGCAAGAGGCCCAGCACGCGATGGAGTCGGCGGCCGAGCGCAATCTGGAGTGGGAGAACGACCCGCGCTGGCACGACGCCTCCAAGCCGGGTTCCGGGGGCGCCGGGGAGGAGTGATCACGCCTTCGCGGGGGCGGCCTCGGCGCGGCGCTCCCGCATCCGTACCGCGTGCGTGTTCGTCCGCGCGTCGTACGTCATGAGGCCCGGCAGGCACAGCGCGAGCAGGCCCACCGCGCCCGCGCAGGCCAGACCGCCGCACGCGACGGACGTGCGCAGGCCCGTCCACGCGGCGAGGCCGCCCGCGCGGACCTGGCCCAGCTGCGGGCCCACCGAGTAGGACAGCAATTCGATCCCGGCGAGCCGGCCGCGCAGCTCGTCGGGGATCGTCTGGTTCCACATGGCCGACCGGAAGACACCGCTGACCATGTCGAACCCGCCGCCGACGGCGAGCAGGAGCAGCACCAGCCAGACCTCGCGCGTCAGCCCCACCGCGGCCATCGACAGGCCCCAGCCGGCCGCCGCCAGCACCACCATCAGGCCGTGCCGCTGCACCCGCGAGGCCCAGCCGCTGGTCAGGCTCACCAGCAGGGCGCCCGCCGGGATGCTCGCGTACATCAGCCCGAGCGCCCAGTCCGCGTGCAGTTCGTCGGCGAGGAACGGCAGCACCGCGAGCGGCATCGCCAGCGACATCGCCGCGAGGTCCACGACATAGGTGCCGAGGAGTTCCTTGCGGCTCCACGCGTACCGGGCGCCCTCCGCGATCGCCCGCAGCGAGGGCTTCGCGGCCTCGTGGGCGGCGGGGGAGGCCGCGATCGGCAGGATGTACGCCAGCGAGACGGCGAAGGTCAGCGCATCGGCGGCGTACGCCCAGCCCAGGCCCGCGTACGCCACCACCACGCCCGCGAGCGCCGGGCCCGCGACGCCGCCCACGGTCCAGCGCAGCGAGTTCAGCGAGCCCGCGGCGGCCATGTCGTCATGGGCGACGATCCTCGGCCACAGCGAGTCCAGGGCCGGGCGCTGCACCGCGCCGAGCGCGGAGGAGAGCGCGGCGACGACGTACAGCGGCCAGATCGCGGGGCTCGGCAGCAGCGCGTTGAGCAGCAGCGCCGCGCTGAGCAGCCCTTGGCCGGCCTCCGTCCACAGGATCAGGCCCCGCTTGTCCAGCGCGTCGGCCAGCGCGCCGCCGTACAGCCCGCACACGATCAGCGGCAGCAGCTCCACCGCGCCGATCGCCCCGACGGCCGCCGTGGACCCCGTGAGGTCCTTCAGCTGCACGGGCAGCGCGACCAGGGTCAGGAAACTGCCGAAGCCGCTGATCAGCCCCGACTTCCACAGACGTCGGAAGTCGGCGGAGGCCCGCCAGGGAGCGAGATCGGGAAGCAGCGCGGAAGTCACCTGGGCATGCTCCGGACGAACAGGGCGCCGGGGCAACTGCTTTTCTCCGCCGCGCCCGTCGCCGGCCACGCCCGCACGCCTCGCGATCCCGCCCGCACGCCTGCCGGCCGCACTCGTGCTTTCCCGGTCACCGTGCGCACCCGGCGACGTAGAGTCGCCCCATGACCTCTACCGACAGCGCACAGAAGGCCCCCGCCAAGGATCCCTGGGACCTGCCCGACGTCTCCGGGCACGTCGTCGGCGTGCTCGGCGGCACCGGACCGCAGGGCAAGGGACTGGCCTACCGGCTCGCCAGGGCCGGGCAGAAGGTGATCATCGGCTCCCGGTCCGCCGACCGGGCCCGGGCCGCCGCGGACGAACTCGGCCACGGCGTCGAGGGCGCCGACAACGCCGAGGCCGCGCGCCGCAGCGACATCGTGATCGTCGCCGTCCCGTGGGACGGGCACGGCGACACCCTGAAGTCGCTCGCCGCCGACCTGGCCGGCAAGCTCGTCGTGGACTGCGTCAACCCGCTCGGCTTCGACAAGCAGGGCGCCTACGCCCTCAAGCCCGAGGAGGGCAGCGCCGCCGAGCAGGCCGCCGCCCTGCTGCCGGACTCCCGGGTCGCCGCCGCCTTCCACCATCTGTCGGCCGTCCTGCTCCAGGACCCGGAGATCGAGCAGATCGACACCGACGTCATGGTGCTCGGCGAGGAGCGCGCCGACGTGGAGATCGTGCAGGCGCTCGCCGGGCGTATCCCCGGCATGCGCGGCATCTTCGCGGGGCGGCTGCGCAACGCCCACCAGGTCGAGTCGCTGGTCGCCAACCTGATCTCGGTCAACCGCCGCTACAAGGCGCATGCGGGGCTCCGGCTCACCGACGTATGAGCCGTTCGTCCCGCGAGAGCGGGCCGACCTTCCTGTGAGCCGGCCATGGCGATGGGGGACACTGTTCGCCGTAGCAGTGTCCCCCGACAGGAGCCACCCGCCATGCCCCGCATCGCCCTCTACACCCTCGTCGTCTGCGTCCTCGCGCTGGCCGCGGCCGTCGTCTCCTTCGCGCAGGGCAGCTGGCTGGGGATCGTCTGGGTGCTGCTGGCGGGCCTCGCGTCCAACATGACCTGGTACTACGTCAAGCGCGCCCGCGCCGCCGAGCGGGACCGGGCCGTCCCGCAGGACGGACCGGTCACCGGCTGACCGCGCCGCGCGGCCGTCACTGGCCGGCCAGGCACACCTCCGGCGTCCCGTTCCAGAACCGGTAGAGCCAGTACCCGCAGTCCGAGTAGGCCGGGTCCACCCCGAGCCCGCGCAGGATGTCGTGGATCAGGCCGAAGAACGCGATGTTCAGCGACGGAATCCACAGCAGCGCGAACACGATCAGCAGCCCGAACATCGGGAACGCCTCCACCTGCCGCTTCACCCCGTCCGGCAGCCAGGGCTCCAGCACTCCGTACCCGTCGAGCCCGGGCACCGGCAGCAGGTTCAGCAGCGCCGCCGTCACCTGGAGCAGCGCGAGGAACGCCAGCGCGAAGCGGAACACCATCGGCACCCCGTCGAGCGCGTGCAGCCAGAACGGCGCCGTGCACACCAGCGCGAACAACGCGTTCGTCAGCGGGCCCGCCGCCGAGATCAGGCTCAGCCGCCCGCGGCCCCGGATGCGGCCGCGCTCGATGAACACCGCGCCGCCGGGCAGGCCGATCCCGCCCATGATCACGAACAGCACCGGCAGCGCGATGCTCAGCAGCGCGTGCGTGTACTTCAGCGGGTTCAGCGTGAGATAGCCCTTGGCGCCGATCGTGATGTCGCCGCTGTGCAGGGCGGTGCGCGCGTGCGCGTACTCGTGCAGGCACAGGGAGACGACCCAGGCGGCGGTCACGAACAGGAACACCGCGATGCCCGGCCGCGCCGCGAACCCGGTCCAGGTGGCCCAGCCGGCCACCGCCGCGACGGCCAGGATGCCGAGGAACACCGGGCTGATCCTGCGGTCGCCGGGATGCCGGGTGGTGGCGGTGGTCATGAGCGGCTCCTGGGCTGGGCGGACGGATCGGACCGGCGGGACGGTTCCGGCCGACACGCGGAAAACGTCTCGCACGCGCCGTCCGGTTCCTGGAGAGTGGGTGAATGCCCCGGAAGAGTGTGCCCTCCGCGGACCGGCGGCGGGGGAGCCGCGGGGCGCCGCCCCGGGCCTGTGGCCGGGTCCGGGACAATGGAGTTGGCCGACGGCCGCCCGAGGTGGCCGAAGGCCGGGGACCTCGGCGCCGCGGACGGCCCGCGGGCGATCCGTCGTACCGTGGGCGTCCTCGTCACCCCGGACCTCGCCGGGCGCGCCCGCCGCGTCCGGCGACCACCCCCTGACCGCTTCCCGAGCCCCCGGAGACAATGGACCCCGTGCGCTATCGCCTTCTCGGTCCCACCCAGGCGCTCCGCCCCGACGGTACGGCCGTCCCCGTCGGCGGAGCGCGGCTGCGCGCGCTGCTCAGCGTGCTGGCGCTGCGGGCCGGGCGGACCGTGCCCGTGGGCGTGCTGGTGGACGAGGTGTGGGGCGGGGAACCGCCCGCCGACGCCGCCGGCGCGCTCCAGGCGCTCGTGGGCCGGCTGCGGCGCGCGCTCGGCGCCGACGCCGTGGCCTCCGCCGACGGCGGGTACCGGCTCGCCGCTTCCGCCGACGACATCGACCTCACCCGTTTCGACCGGCTGACCGGCGACGGCCTCGCCGCCCTCGCCGACGGCGACCCCGCCAAGGCCGCCGGCCTGCTGGACGACGCCCTCGCGCTGTGGCACGGCCAGGCCCTCGCCGACCTGCCCGACCGCACCGCCGAGGCCGCCCGCTGGGAGACCCGGCGGCTGGACGCGCGGCGCGCCCGGCACACCGCCGCCCTCGCCCTCGGGCAGGCCGAGAGCGCCCTGCCCGAACTGACCGCCCTGTGCGACCTGCACCCGCTGGACGAACCCCTCCAGGCGCTGCGGCTGCGCGCCCTGCGCGACCTCGGCCGCCCGGCCCAGGCCCTCGCCGGCTACGAGGACGTACGACGGCTCCTCGCCGACCGGCTCGGCTCCGACCCGGGCGCCGAACTGCGGGCTCTGCACGCGGAGTTGCTGGGTTCGGGGACGGGTGCGGGCGCGGGTGCGGACGGCGGGTCCGGGCGCGGCTTCGGCGCGGCGCGGGGCGGCCGGGACCGGGACGGCAGACCCGGCGACGGCGCCCGGGGCAGCAGGCTCGGCGATGTCGTCCAGGGAGTCCACCCCGACCGGCATACCCCCGACGCCCGCTCCCACGCGTCCGACGGGTTCCACGGGTCCGCCCGAACCCACGCGTCCGACGGGTCCCACCCGTCCGACGCGCTCCACCCCTCCGGCCGTTCCCAGGCTACCGACCCTTCCCAGGCCCCCGACCGGTTCCAGGCCACCGACCTTTCCCAGGCCCCCGACGGGCCCGCCCAGGGCAACCTCCCCGCCCGCCTCACCTCCTTCGTCGGCCGCGAAGCCGACCTCGCGGCCCTGGCCGCCGATCTGGGGACCGCCCGCCTCGTCACCCTGCTCGGGCCCGGCGGCGCGGGCAAGACCCGGCTCTCCCAGGAGGCCGCCGAGGCGGTACGGCACGTGGTGCGCGACGGCGTGTGGCTCGCCGAACTCGCGCCCGTGGACGACCCCGACGCCGTACCCCAGGCCGTGCTCACCGCGATCGGCGCCCGCGAGACCGTGCTGCACGGCGCCGGCGCCGAGAGCATGCGCGCGGTGGTCGACGGACACGACCCGCTGGACCGGCTGGTGGAGCACTGCGCCCGGCGCCGGATGCTGCTCGTCCTCGACAACTGCGAGCACGTCATCGAGGCCGCCGCCCACCTCGCCGAACGGCTGCTGGCCCGCTGCCCCGAACTGACCGTCCTCGCCACCAGCCGCGAACCCCTCGGCGTGCCCGGCGAGTTGGTGCGCCCGGTGGAGCCGCTGCCCGAACCCGTCGCGCTGCGGCTGTTCGCCGAGCGCGGCGCGGCGGCGCGGCCCGGGTTCCGCGTCGCGGACGACCCCGAGGCGTGCGCCGAGATCTGCCGCCGCCTGGACGGACTGCCCCTCGCCATCGAACTGGCCGCCGCCCGGCTGCGGATGCTGACCCCCCGGCAGATCGCCGACCGTCTCGACGACCGGTTCCGGCTGCTCACCTCCGGCAGCCGCACCGTGCTGCCCCGCCAGCAGACCCTGCGCGCCGTCGTGGACTGGTCCTGGGACCTGCTGGACGCCGACGAACGCGATGTGCTCGCCCGGCTGTCCGTCTTCGCGGGCGGCTGCGACCTGGCCGCCGCCGAGGCCGTGTGCGGACCCGTCGCCCTGGACGCCCTCGGCTCCCTGGTCGACAAGTCCCTGGTGGTGGCCGCCCCCGCGGCCGACGGCACCATGCGCTACCGGCTCCTGGAGACCGTCGCCGAGTACGCCATCGAGCGGCTCGTCCAGGCCGGCCACCGCGCCGAGGCCGAGCGCGCCCATCTGACGTACTACCGCGAACTCGCCCGCACCACCGACGCGTTGCTGCGCGGCCCCGGACAGCGCGCCGCCATCGAACGCTTCCAGGCGGAGTACGAGAACGTGCGCACCGCCCTCCGGCACGCCGTCGCCGCGCGCGACGAGCAGGAGGGGCTGTGCCTGGTGCTGTCCCTGGTGTGGTTCTGGCAGATGCGGGACCAGCGCCTGGAGACCCGCGCCTGGTGCCGTGAGGTCATGGCGCTCGGCCCGGACCCGTTCGCCGAGCCGCTGCGCCGCGCCGAACCGGTCTGGCAGCGCTGCAACGACGCCCCGCCGCCCTACACCGGCGAAGTCCTCCTGGAGGCCCGGCGCGGCGTCCACCTCACCCATCTGTCCTGCATGGACACCGAGCTGGACGCCTGGCAGACCCCCGCGGCGCAGGCCAAGCTGCGCGCCGTGGCCCAGGTCTACGAGGCGGGGATGCCGCAGACCTGCCGGTCGCCCGGCATGGTGTGGTTCTTCGCGGTGATGCTCACCGGCGGGGCGGAGCGGATACGGACGATCGCCGACGCCAACGTGGAGACCTGCCGCAACACCCCCGGCTTCGAGTGGGAGCTGGCCGGCGCCCTCCAGATGCGCGCCAACTTCCTGGCCAACCGCACCGCCTGGGCCGGTGACGCCACCCGCGACGCCGACGAGGCGCTCGCCATCTTCCGCCGCCTCGGCGACGACTGGGGCACCGCCGAGGCGCTGTCCGCCCGCGGCGAGTCCCATGAGCGCAAGGGCCTGTACAGCGCGGCCGCCGCCGACTACCGCGCCGCCATCGAGCACGCCGAGCGCCTCGGCGCCCGCGCCCAGACCGCCGTGCTCGGCGCCCGCCTCGGCAGCGTGCTCATGGAGTCGGGCGAGCTGGAGGAGGGCGAACGGCTGCTGTGGGAGGTCGTCGCGAGCCAGGACGCCGCGCACAGCGAGGCGATGCCCGCCGCCCGGCTCTTCCTGGCCTGCTGGCTGGGCCTGGTCGACCGTATCCCCGAGGCCCGGGAGCAACTCCGGCTGCTGCGCGAGGAGTTCAGGATCGCGAACTTCGTCGTCTTCGACGCGCTGCTCCTCTGCCAGGAGGCATGGGTGGACGCGATGGACGGCCTGTACGAGGAGGCGCTGGACAAGACCCGCACCGCGCTCGGGCACACCTCCGACCCGCTCGCCGAGGCCGTCGTCCCCCAACTGCCCTCCACCGCGCTCACCGTGGGCGCCATGGCGCTCGCCCGCATCGACTCCGGCGCCCGCGCCGCCGACGCCGCCCGAGTGCTGGCCGCCGCCGACCGTATGCTGCCCGTGGGCCATGTCTCCTCCGGCGTGGAGCGCCGGGGCCGCGGCATCACCGAGGCCCGGATCCGCGAGGTGCTGGACGAGAAGGCGTACGACAGGGCGTACGCCGAAGGCGGTGGCCTCTCCCTCGTGGAGGCCACCGCCCTGGTGTGACGTACGGCGTGCGCGCCGGTCCTTCACGGACACCGGCCCGGCGCCGGCGTCAGCTCTTCGTACGGAACTTGTGGATCGCGACCGGCGCCATCACCGCGGTGATCACCACCGACCAGCCCACGGTCACCCACAGGTCGTGCGCCACCGGGCCGCCGATCATCAGACCCCGGGCCGCGTCCGCGAGCGTGGACAGCGGGTTGTAGTCGGTGAACGCCTGGAGCCAGCCCGGCATCGACGCGGTCGGCGCGAAGATCGAGGAGCCGAACTGGAGCGGGAACAGCACCAGGAAGCCCACGCCCTGCACGGACTGCGCGCTCTTCAGGATCACGCCGAGGGTGAGGAACACCCACATGATCGAGGAGGCGAACAGCGCCGACAGACCCACCGTGGCGAACAGCCCGGGCCAGTTGGCGATGTGGAAGCCGACCAGCACGGCGACGACCATCAGGATGGCGGTCGCGAACAGCATCCGGCCCAGTTCCACCGCGATCTTCGCGAACAGCACCGAGCCGCGCCCGATCGGCAGCGACCGGAACCGGTCCATCACACCGCTGTTGAAGTCCTGGCTGAAGCCGGTGCCGACACCCTGGGACAGGGTCATGCTCATCATCGCGAGCATGCCGGGGATGACGTACTGGACGTACTTCTCCTGGCCGCCGCCGAGCGCCTGCCCGATCGAGCCGCCGAAGACGTACACGAACAGCAGCGTGAAGACGATCGGCATCAGCAGCGCGTCGAACATGGACTCCGGGTCCTGCCGGATCCACAGCAGGTTGCGCCGGATCAGCGCGCCGGTGTGCCGCAGGTGCCCGCGCAGCGGGATCCGGACGTCGTCGGCGGTGGTGGTGGCCGCGGTGGCGGCGGTGGTGACGGCGCTCATACGGCGACCTCCTGGCGGGCGTCGGCGGGCTTGGCGTCCTCGGTGTCACCGGCACGGTGGCCGGTGAGGGAGAGGAACACCTCGTCCAGGCTGGGGAGTTCGGTGGTGACGGAGGAGAGGGTGATACCGCGCGCGGTGACCGCGCCGACCACGGCGGTCAGCTGCTCGTCGCTGAGGATCGGCACGAGGAGGGTGCCGGTCTCGCCGTCCACGGTGGTGGCCGCGAGCCCGGTGATGCCCAGCTCGTCCAGCATCGAGGCGAGCGGGCGCAGCTCCAGCGGGTCCGCCGGGCGCACCCGCAGGGTACGGCCGCCGACCCGGGCCTTCAGCTCCTCGATGCCGCCGGTCGCGATCACCTTGCCGCGGTCCACCACGGTCAGCTCCGAGGCGAGCTGCTCGGCCTCCTCCATGTACTGGGTGGTGAGCAGCACGGTCACGCCCTCGCCCACCATCGCCTGGACCTCGTCCCACACCTCGTTGCGGGTACGCGGGTCGAGGCCGGTCGTCGGCTCGTCCAGGTAGAGCACGGCCGGGCGGCCAATCATCGAGGCGGCGAGGTCCAGCCGGCGGCGCATACCGCCGGAGTACGTGCTCGCGGGGCGCTTCGCGGCCTCCGTCAGGGAGAACCGCTCCAGCAACTCGTCCGCGCGGGTGCGGGCGTCCTTGCGGGACAGGTCCAGCAGCCGGCCGATCATGTACAGGTTCTCCCAGCCCGGGAGCTTCTCGTCCACGGAGGCGTACTGGCCGGTCAGCCCGATCACCTTCCGCAGCTGCCGGGGCTGCCGCACCACGTCGTACCCGGCCACCGTCGCCTGCCCGGCGTCCGGGGTGATCAGGGTCGACAGGATGCGCACCAGCGTGGTCTTGCCGGCGCCGTTCGGCCCGAGCACGCCCATCACGGTGCCTTCGCGCACGTCCAGGTCGACGCCGTCCAGCGCCTTGGTCTCGCCGTAGTGCTTGACCAGCCCCCGCACAGTCACGGCGTTGCGTCCGCCGCCGGGGTTCTCATCGATTCGCGTCATGCCCTTGACAGTGCCAGGCCCCACCGACAAACCACCGACAGCGCCCCGACAGGGTGCCGACAGCCCCTCCGCGCATGTCGGCGGGTGGTGTTGAATCGGCCCCATGAGCCAGAACGAGCGCGCGGCGAGCCGTACGGCCGTGCTGGTCTGCCAGGGGCGGGCGGCCGCCGACGGCAGGACGGCGGTGGGCCGGTTCGCCGATCCGGTGGCGGTGCGGCTGCTGCGCGCCGAGGAGCGCGTACGGGTGGACGAGGTGCGCGCGGGCACCCCGCCGCGGGGCTGGCAGGCGCGCACGGCGTACGAGAGTGTGCGGGCGTGCGCCGAGGTGGTGGGGGCGCGCACGGTCGCGATCGACGAGGCGCTGCGCGCCCGCCCGGCCGGTCAGCTGGTGATCCTCGGCGCGGGTCTGGACACCCGCGCCTGGCGGCTGGCGGAGCTGGCCCGGACGGATGTCTGGGAGGTCGACCACCCCGCCTCCCAGCGGGACAAGCGCGCCCGCCTCGGCGCGGCCGAGCCCGCGCCGGTGGCCCTCGCCCGTTCCGTACGGTTCACCCCGGTCGACTTCGCCGCCGACGGTCTCGGCGCGGCCCTGGACGCCGCCGGCCACGACCCCGCGGCGCCGACGACCTGGCTGTGGGAGGGCGTCGTCCCCTATCTGACCCGCGACCAGGTCCGCGCCACCCTGAGGGCCCTCACCGCCCGGACGGCTCCCGGCAGCACCCTGGTCGTCAACTACCAGACGCCGTCCCCGAAGGCCACCGCCGGCCGGCTGCTGGCCCGCCTCCTCGGCAGCTCCGCCACCGCCGGCGAACCCTGGCTCTCCCTGTGGACACCGCGGCAGATGGCCGCCCTGCTCACGGAGTACGGCCTGCGCGTCACCTCCGACGACGGCCTCCTCGCCGTCGCCCGCACCCTCGGCACCCCGGCCCGCAACCGGACGTCCCTGGACTCGGGCCGGGTCGCGGTCGCGGAGAGCGGCTGACGTACGGCCGGGAGAGGGGGCAGCCCCGCCGACGGGGGAAGATCGGCGGGGCTGCCGGTGGTGCCGTGGTGGTCCGAGGTCAGTGGACGGAGTGCTCCGCCGCCGGGAACGCGCTGGTGACCACGTCCTCGGCGAAGGACTTCGCCGCCGAGCCCATCACCTCGCGCAGGTCGGCGTACTTCTTCACGAACTTGGGGACGCGCCCGGAGGTCAGGCCCAGCATGTCCGTCCAGACCAGGACCTGCGCGTCGGTGTCGGGACCCGCCCCGATGCCGACCGTGGGGATCTGGAGCAGGCCCGTCACCTCGGCGGCCAGCTCGGCCGGGACCAGTTCGAGGACGACGGCGAAGGCGCCCGCGTCCTGCACGGCCTTGGCGTCCTGGAGCATCCGCGCGGCCGCCTCCTCGCCGCGCCCCTGTACCCGGTAGCCCATCGCGTTGACGGACTGCGGGGTCAGCCCGATGTGGGCCATGACCGGGATGCCGGCCTCCACCAGCAGCCGGATCTGTTCGTGCGAGCGCTGGCCGCCCTCCAGCTTGACCGCGCCGACCCCGGCCTCCTTCACCAGCCGGGTGGCCGAGCGCAGCGCCTGCGTCGCGCCCTCCTGGTACGTGCCGAAGGGCAGGTCGGCGACGATCAGCGCGCGGCTGGTGCCCCGTACGACCGCCGAGGAGAGCATCGTCATCTCGTCGAGGGTGACCGGCACCGTGGTGTCGTAGCCGAGGTGGCAGTTGCCCGCCGAGTCGCCGACCAGCAGGACCGGGATGCCCGCCTCGTCGAAGACGGACGCGGTCATCGCGTCGTAGGCGGTGAGCATGGGCCACTTCTCGCCGCGTTCCTTGGCGAGGGCGATGTCGCGGACCGTGATGCGGCGCGTGCCCTTGCCCCCGTACAGCGCCTTGCTGCCGTCGGAGGACTGGTTCTGGGCAGCCGAAAGCTGCGTCATGGCAACGGCTCCTTCAAGTCATCTCGAGGCGCCCTGACGGCGTCCCCGGATCCCCTCCATGGTGGCACCTCGTGCCAACCAGGGCCAGAGGGGCCCCGGTGATCCTCGGGAGGCGCCGAACCCACCGCTCCACTTCGGGCAACGTCAAGCCCCCGAACGGGTAAGTTCTCGGTAAAGAGATTCCGATACGAGACGGTTCCGTATCGGAATCCCCCTACGCTCGAACACATGACAACTTCCGTCCCTGCCTCCCGCATACCGGAGGCGGTGCACCGCCGCCGTTGGGCGATCCTCGGCGTGTTGATGCTGAGCCTGCTCATCGTGGTGCTCGACAACTCGATCCTGAACGTCGCCATCAAGACCATCTCCACCCCGGCCCCCGTCGGCCTGGGCGCCACTCAGAGCCAGATCGAGTGGGCGATCAACGCGTACACCCTCGTCTTCGCGGGCCTGCTGTTCACCTCCGGTCTGATCGGTGACCGCGTCGGCCGCAAGAAGGTGCTGCTGGGCGGCATCGCCGTCTTCGGCATCGGCTCCGCCCTCGCCGCCGAATCCGGCTCCCCGGGCCAGCTGATCGCCTACCGCGCGCTGATGGCCCTCGGTGCCGCGTTCGTCATGCCGGCCACGCTGGCCGTCCTGATGAACGTCTTCGAGCGCGAGGAGCAGCCGAAGGCCATCGGCATCTGGGCCGGCGGCGTCGGCCTCGCCATCGCCATCGGCCCGATCACCGGCGGCGCCCTCCTCGACCACTTCTGGTGGGGCTCGGTCTTCTTCATCAACGTGCCGATCGTGATCATCGCGCTGGTGCTGATGGTCTGGCTCGTCCCCGACTCCCGCGACCCGCGCCCGGGCCGGCTGGACCCGATCGGCGTCGTCCTGTCCGTCGTCGGCCTCGTCCTGCTGGTCTACGGCATCATCAAGGGCGGCCAGCTGGCCGACTTCACCGACCCGACCGTGCTCGCCACCATCGGCGCGGGCGTCGTCGTGCTCGCCGCGTTCGTGGTGTTCGAGAAGCGCAGCGACCACCCGTCGCTGGACGTGAGCTACTTCAAGAACAAGGTGTTCTCCAGCGCCATGGCCGCCATCGCGCTGGTCTTCTTCGCGCTGATGGGCGTCACCTTCTTCTCGGTCTTCTACACCCAGAGCGTGCGGGGCTACTCGCCGCTCCAGTCCGGCCTGCTGATGCTGCCGCTGGCCGCCGCGCAGATGATCTTCGCGCCGCGTGCCCGCCTGGTGGTCCAGCGGTTCGGCAACAAGGCCACCACGACCGCCGGCCTGGTGGTGATCGCCGGCACCCTGGCGGCCTTCGCCACCTTCGACGCCGACACGCCGATCTGGCTGCTGGAGGTCGTCTTCTTCCTGATGGGCACCGGCATGGCGCACATCATGACGCCGACCTCCGTCGTCATCATGCAGGCGCTGCCCCGCGAGAAGGCCGGCTCCGCCTCCGCGCTGAGCAACACCTTCCGCCAGGTCGGCGGCGCCCTCGGCATCGCCGTCCTCGGCTCGGTGCTCGCCACCGCCTACCGCAACGGCATCGAGGACAAGCTCGCCGCGCTGCCCGCCGGGCTGCGCCACCAGGCCGGCGACTCCATCGAGGCCACCCTCGGCATCGCCCAGAAGCTCGGTCCGCAGGGCAGGCTCCTGGTCGGCCCGGCCGACGACGCCTTCCTGCACGCCATGCACGTGACCGCCTTCTGGGGCGCGGGCGTGGCGCTGATCGGCGCCGTGATCACCGCCCTGTACCTGCCGGGCAAGGTGCGGGCGGGCGAGCAGGAGGACGAGGAGCAGGAGCTGGTCGCCGCCATGGAGTGAGGCGGGGGAGCGGGGCGCCGGCCCCGCACCCGGCCCGGTGCGCCGACCGGACGGACGGCACACCGGGCCCGCTCCATGAACGGCTCGACGGCGGCTCCACGGGGGGAGGAGGCGGTTGCGGGAGAATTCCCGCAGCACAGTGAGAGGACGGATCGACGTGAGCTTTGCCGACAACCGGTCCTGCCCGGCCGGACCCGCTCGGGGCCGCCCCCGCAGCGAGGCCGCGGAACAGGCCATCCTGGAGGGCGTGATGCAGCTCCTGGAGGACGGCGTACCGCTCGCCGAACTCTCCATCGAGCGCATCGCCCGCACCGCCGGGGTCGGCAAGGCCACCATCTACCGCCGCTGGAGCGGCAAGGAAGAGCTGTTCGTCGACGTCCTGCGCACCGCCGAACCGCCCGACCCCGAACTCCCCGGCACCTCCATGCGCGACGACCTGATCGTCATCCTGGAGTCCCTGCGCCAACGCGGCCTGGTCAGCCGCTCGTCGGCGATCCTGCACAACGTGTACGTGCAGATGAAGTCCAGCCCCCGCATCTGGGCCGCGTACCACGCGGGCGTCGTCGCCCCCCGGCGCGTCCTCATGCTCGACGTGCTGCGGCGCGGCCAGCGCGACGGCGAACTGCGCCCCGACATCGACCTCGACCTCGCCAACGACATGTTCGTCGGCGCCCTGCTGGTCCGCACCGTCATGCGTCCCGACGGTGCCCTGCCCGAGGACCTGGCGGAGCGCGTCGTGGACATCACCCTGGAAGGGCTACGGCCCGTCAGCTCCACAGTCTCGTAGCGTTGATGTGCATGTTTTGTCACAGAGCACGCACATCGCCCCGGTGACCGGAACTCCCCGCGCCACCCGTTCGTCATCGTCTTCCGTACGGCCGTCATGGGACGGCGAGATCGGAGCCGGTCATCCCCTAGGGTCGGAACATGGGGGGCGAACGGTGTGCACGGCGGGCAGTGAGGCAGACGGCATGGCGCAGCAGGCATACATGACGGAGACGGCGGACGGCGGGTCGGGGCCCGAGCGACCGGGATCCCGGCTCCGGCGCCTGCTGCACCAGATGCTCGCCCCCTGGCGCAACGACCCCGGCATCTGGCGCCGGGGCGCCGTCCTCGCCGCGCTCGCCCTGCTGCTCGCGCTGGTGATGCTGCTGCACGCGCACGTGCCCAACACCGTGGGCAACCTCGGCAGCCTCACCGAGACGTTCCTGCCCTGGCTGGGCGTGTTCGTCCCGGTCCTGCTGCTGCTCGGCCTGTGGCGCAAGTCGGCGATCACGCTCATCGCCGTACTCCTGCCGGCGATCGTCTGGCTCAACCTCTTCGGCGGACTGCTCACCGACAAGTCGGGCGGCGGCGGCCAGCTGATGGTGGCCACGCACAACGTCAACGCCGACAACCCCGACCCGGTCGGCACCGCCCGCGCGGTGGCCGGCTCCGGCGCCGACATCCTCGCGCTGGAGGAGATCCCCGGCTCCAAGGTGTCGGTCTACGAGCAGGCGCTCTCCTCGACGTACAAGTACCACGCGGTCGAGGGCACCGTCGGGCTGTGGAGCAAGTACCCGATGACCGGCGAACGGGCCGTGGACATCAAGCTCGGCTGGAAGCGGGCGATGCGCGCGACCATCGCCACCCCCGAGGGGCCCGTCGCGGTGTACGTCGCCCACATGCCCTCGGTGCGGGTGAAGCTGAAGGCGGGCTTCACCGCCCGGCAGCGGGACACCAGCGCCGACGCGCTCGGCGAGGCCGTGGCCGACGAGACCCTGAGCCGGGTCATCCTCCTCGGCGACCTCAACGGCACGATGAACGACCGCTCGCTCAACGGCGTCACCTCCCAGCTGCGCTCCACCCAGGGCGCGGCGGGCAGCGGCTTCGGCTTCAGCTGGCCGGCGGCGTTCCCGATGGCGCGGATCGACCAGATCATGGTCAAGGGCGTCGAGCCGGAGAGCAGCTGGACCCTGCCGCGCACGGGCAGCGACCACCTCCCGGTGGCGGCCCGTGTGAACCTGGACACGCCCTCGTAACCCGCCGGAATAGCGAGCCTGGGAGACTTTGTTCCGTACCTGAACTTTGACACGTCCCCGGTACGGCAGTCCCCGGTACGACGCGTGCTCGATAACGCCGCGTCCCCGGTACGACGCTCTCCCTACGCTCCCGAAAGGCACAGGCTTCTCCATGCCCCTGGCCCTGCTCGCGCTGGCCGTCGGCGCCTTTGGAATCGGAACCACCGAATTCGTGATGATGGGGCTGCTCCCCGACGTCGCGTCCGACCTGCACATCTCCATACCCTCGGCCGGGCACCTGGTCTCGGCGTACGCGCTGGGCGTCGTCATCGGCGCCCCGCTGCTGGCCGCCGTCACCGCCCGGATGTCCCGCCGTACGGTCCTGATCGCCCTCATGGTCCTGTTCGTCGTGGGCAACGCCCTGTCCGCGTTCGCCCCCGGCAACGGCTCCCTGCTCGCCGCGCGCTTCCTCAGCGGGCTGCCGCACGGGGCGTTCTTCGGGGTGGGCGCGGTGGTGGCGACCGGCATGGTCCCGCCGGAGCGCAAGGCGCGCTCGGTCTCCCTGATGTTCCTCGGCCTGACGGTCGCCAACATCGCGGGCGTCCCGGCGGCCACCCTGATGGGCCAGCACCTGGGCTGGCGGGCCACCTTCCTCGGCGTGAGCGCGATCGGCCTCGCGGCCATCGCCTCCCTGGCCCTGCTGATCCCGCACGACCACACCCACGCCTCCTCGACGGGCCTCGCCGGCGAGCTGGCCGCGCTGCGCTCCCTGCCGGTGTGGCTGGCGCTCGGTACGACGGTGGCGGGTTTCGGCGCCCTGTTCGCGGCGTACAGCTACGTGACGCCGATGCTGACGGACGCGGCGGGCTACGCGGAGACGAGCGTCACCCTCCTGCTGGCCCTGTTCGGCGTCGGCGCGACCGCCGGAAACCTGCTGGGCGGCCGCCTGGCGGACCACTCCCTGCGCGGCACCCTGTTCGGCGGCCTGATCTCCCTCGCCGTCGTCCTGGCCCTGTTCCCCCTGCTGATGCGGGCGGAATGGAGCGCCGCGCTGGCGGTCATGCTGCTGGGCATGGCCGCGTTCGTCACCGGCTCCCCCCTCCAGCTGATGGTGATGGAAAAGGCGTCGGCGGCCCCCTCCCTGGCCTCCTCCGCCAACCAGGCCGCCTTCAACCTGGCCAACGCGGGTGGCGCCTGGGTCGGCGGCATCGCCCTGGCGGCGGGCTACGGTACGACGTCCCCGGCGCTCGCCGGCGCGGCACTCGCGGTGCTGGGGGTGGGCGTGGCGTTCGCGGCGTACACGGTGGACCGCCGCCGTACGGTCCCCTCGGTGGGCCGGGTCGTCACCTCGCACCTGCCGGAGGGCTCGGAGGCGTTGCACCGCTGATCCCCGTGAGCGGGGCGACCTCGTGCGACGATGCGGCCACCCCGCCGACCACGAGGTGCGCGATGACCTGGAAGCCCACGGACCGCGACCTCGCCCGCCTGGTCCGGCGGGGCGAGCGCGAGGCGGCCGCCGACCCGACGGCGACGGAACTCCACCGGCGCCTGCGGGACCGGGACAACGCGGAACTGGACCACGACCACCGGGCCCGCTCCGACCGCTCCGCGGTCCTCGGGGCGCTGGCCGGTCTGGTCCTGCTGGCCGCCTTCGTCGTCGGCTCGCTCATCACGCATCACCGATGACCCCGGGCCAGGACCGGGCGAGGCCCGCCGGCACCGCGACATCGCCGAGACCGGCCGCCTCCCGCCCCCGGACCACCTCGCACCAGACCGTCTTACCCCCGGGCCCGCGCTCCACCCCCCACCGCTCCGCTAGCGCGGACACGAGAACGAGCCCGCGCCCGCACTCCGCC
Source organism: Streptomyces sp. SUK 48 (assembly GCF_009650765.1). Lineage (NCBI taxonomy): Bacteria > Bacillati > Actinomycetota > Actinomycetes > Kitasatosporales > Streptomycetaceae > Streptomyces > Streptomyces sp. SUK 48. Next base: position 5,809,886 of record NZ_CP045740.1, read on the forward strand.
GTTCCGGCCGCCGACAGAACGGTGGGCATTGCGCGCGGGTCCGGGTCGGTCACCTCGATACGGGTACGGGTGGGACCGCTCAGGTCAACGATGCGCACGCACACGGGGGTTGCGTCGCCGACGTGCTCGACGACGTTCGTCAGCAGCTCTGTCGCGCACAGGCGGACGTCGTAGTCGTACCCACGGAGCCGCTGCCGCAGCTCCGGCACGGCCTTCGGTGTCGCCGTCAGGCGCAGTTCGACGGCGGCCCTCATTCCCCGCCCGCCGTCTTCTTCAGCACGGCGGCGAGCGCCCGCGCGGTGGCCATGTTGCAGTTCCCCAGCGTGACGAGCCCCTGCGTGTGCCCGTACTTCCCCGCGAAGCTCGGCAGATGGACGGCCAGGGAGGGCAGCTTGATGTCGTGCAGGGCGAGAGCGGCGCGGAGCTCTTCCACGCAGAGGGTGACGTCGTAGGGGGTGGTGGGGGAGTGGTCGGACATGGGGTAGCCAGCCTTCGGTGCGTTGTGTGACAAACGCCTCACAGAGTGTCGTGGTGATCGCTACGGTGGAAGCCGTTTCGCGTTCACAACGCGATCAGCGGAATGGGATGCGGCGGTGGGCGTGTGGTTCGGCGCAAGGAGATCGACGGCTCGTTGAGCGTGCCCTGCTTCTACGGCAAGGAGCTGCGGTACAAGCGGGAGACGGCTGGGCTGTCACTGGAGGCGTTCCTCGAAGGCAGTTACTACGGCAAGTCCTACCTCAGCGACATCGAGCGCGGTGGGCGGAGGATGCCCCTCGCTCTGGCCCGGCACGCGGACCGGAAGCTGGGGACGGACGGCTTCTTCGAGCGGAACTGCAAGGACGTGCAGAAGGCGGGCAAGGGCGGTCACGCCGAGTACTTCGTGGATGTGCTCGAACTGGAGAAGCAGGCGGTGGAGATCGAGGAGTGGGAGCCGCTGCTGATCCCGGGACCGCTTCAACTGGAGCCGTACGTGCGGGCCTTGGTCCTCGCCGCGTTCCCGAGGGAGTCCGAGGAAGTGCTGGCGGCCAGGGTGGCCGCCCGGCGGGCCCGGGCCTGGCTCTTCGAGGACAAGGACTCGCCGGAGAGCTGGGTGGTGCTGCACGAGTCCGTGCTCCGGCAGCCCTTCCTGCCGCCCGACGAGATGGCCGAGCAGCTGGCCCATGTGGCGGAGGTGATGCGCAAGCGCCGGGCGTTCCCGCAGCTCGTGCCCCAGAAATCGGGCACCCACCCCTTCATGATGGGCATGTCCAGATTCCTGACGTTCAACGATGCCCCTCCGGTCATGTACACCGAGGGGATGTACCACGGGCAGTTGATCGACGAGCCAGGACTCGTGAGGCAATACTCAAAGGCATACGGCCGCCTGAGGGCCGCCGCACTGGACCCCGAGACGTCCCTGAGACTGATCGAGCAAGCAGCTGAGGACTACCGAAATGGCAAGCACCCCCGCCCACTTGCGTGACGCCCTCTGGCGCAGGCCGAGCTACTCCGAGGCCGGCAGCGGCGACTGCGTCGAAGTCGCCGACAACATCCCCGGCCTCATCCCGGTCCGCGACTCCAAGCTCCCCGACGGCCCCGCCCTTCTCCTCACGGCCACCGCCTGGACCCCCTTCGTCGCGTCGCTCAAGCCGCAGTAGTGGACTACGAGGAAGCCTTCCGTACCTGGCTGTCCGACCTGCACCGCGAGCTGGACTACCCCGACCCCGAAGCCCCGCCTCCCTGGATACGGGCGGCATTCGAGGCGAACGGCGAGATCCCGGCGAAGCGCTTCGCGGTGCTGGCGTTCGAGCGCAGGCTGGAGGACATCACCAGGGCGTTCACCCAGGTGTCCGCAGCGGCACGCGCCGACACCGGCATCGACGTGCCCGGGGACTTCTGCCCCGAGGAGCCGTCCGCCGACTTCCCCGTCGGCATGCTCTCTTTCGGGGGTTCGGCGATCTGGTCCGCCGAACCCCCGGAGGTCTACGTGGAGGTGGCCGAGGCCCTCCAGACCTACCTGGCCGACCGCCACCGCAGGGTCTGGCCCCTCTGCCCGGCCCACCGCACCGGCACCCATCCCGGACTGTCGTCGGACCACCCCGTCTGGTGGTGCGCCCCGGGCGACCACGCCGCCATCCCGATCCCCTGACCGGCGCCGAAAGGGACCCCCGCCGTGCCGAAGCGGAGCGGTACGACGACATCGTGACCCTGGAGGAGGCCACGCAGCGCTGCGGGCGGGAGCCGGCCCGGCAGCGCAAGGAATCCGCCGGGTTCCCGGACCCTGAACCCGGCACCGGTGGCACGGAGTTCTACTCCTGGCGCGGGATCACCGAATGGCTGGCCCGCGTCGGTGACGACGTACCCGAGACACCCTGCGACCTCCTCGTCGCCGACCGCGCCCTGCGCCTGGCCGACGCCCTCGCGGGCGCCGACGTACCTCCGGGCACGCTCCGTTCCCTGGGTCTCCCCGCCATCTGAATCCGGCTCTCCCCGCCGCCGGGGATTCGGCATGATTTCGTAAAGCCGTCGTACGGGACCCAACCCGACCCCGCTCCCCGTCCATCTCAAGAACCAGCGAGGCGCAATCCGGCGCTTTCGGAAGGAAACGGGTCTCTCCAGACCAGGGGGACCCGGGGGAGGAAAGCATATGAACGGGACGAAGAAGGCGCGAGGCGTTCGCGCGGTCGTGATCGGCGCACTGGGGCTCGCCTCGGTGACGCTGGCCGCCGTACCGGCGTTCGCCAAGGGGGACGCGGCGGTCACGGTGCCGCGCACGGCGCACGTCGGCAAGACGTTCACCATCAAGGCGGACGGCGACGACGACATCGCCGGCTACCTGCACCAGCTGTGCCTGGAGGAGCGCACCGGCAAGCAGACCTGGCACCAGGAGAACTGCACCACCCCGGCCAAGGGTGACGCCCGTATCACCACCCACGGCTCGGCCGCCCACCGCGGCGACCTGCAACTCCGCGCCGTCCTCTACGGCCTGAAGAACAAGCACGACCACCACCCCGTGCACCTGCACACCTCCGGCGTGGCCACGGTCCACATCCGCTGATCCCACCCGCGCGGCCGCGGGTGGTCGGCGCGACCACCGCCCGCGGCCGCAGGACCGGCGGTGAAGGCGTCCGGTCCCCGGATGTCACAGCACCCGGTGCTGCCGGCACAGCTCCGGGTGCCCCTCGATCCAGTAGGTGTGGGCCTCCTGCGTGAGGTGCAGCCGCACCTCGGTGATGTCCGGGGCTCCGGCGTCCTGCCAGGCGATGAGGGTCCGCTCGATCGTGTCCCACAGAGGGAGCGGGCCGCCTTGGCGGACCGTCCAGGCCCCCTCCTCCTCCCGCACACCGCCCAACTCCTCGATCACGACAATCTCTCCGCGGGCACGGCGGGAACTCGACGCGGTGCACTACGTCTTACGCTCCGACCGCACCTGACACGCCGTAGGACACGACACATGGCGGACGCGGAGCAGGAGCAGGCGAAGGGTACGGCAGGCTTCCTGCTGGAGATGGGGATGCTGAAGCGGGCCAGGAGATCCGGTTGGTGGATCGCGGGGGTCAAGGATCCGGAGACCATCGCGGAGCACTCGTTCCGGGCCGCGCTCATCGGCTCCGTGCTCGCCATGATGGAGGGCGCCGACCCCGCCAGGACGGCCCTCCTCGGGCTGTGGCACGACACGCAGGAGACCCGCGTCGGCGACATCCCGCACATCGGCCGCCGCTACCTCGAAGCCACCGGCAACGAGAAGGTCACCGCCGACCAGGTTTCCGCCGCGCACCCGGCGGTCCAGGCCGGGGCCCAGCGGATCGTGGAGGAGTACGAGAACGGCGACTCCCCCGAAGTGACCTGCGCGCACGATGCCGACAAGCTCGAATGCCTCCTTCAGGCCGTCGGGTACCGCGAGCAGGGCTGCGCCGACGTGCAGCCCTGGATCGACAGCAGCCTCGCGGCGCTCAGGACACCCTCGGCCCGGACCCTCGCCGAGGCCGCGCTCGACATGACCTCGATCGAACGGCAGCAGACGTATCTGCGCTGACCGGCCATGGGAGCGATCAGGCTCCGGTAGTTGTCATCGCCGGGCACGCTTCCCGCTCTCCCGCCATGCTCGCCCCGCGATGCCGTCGCTCGATGCTCTGCCCCCAGTACGTCCCCGCCACCATGAGCCCCGCCCCCAGCGTCGCCCACAGCGTGCACCGCTCGCCGCCGAGGGCGACCCCGATGGCGACGGCCCAGATCGGTTCCGTGCCCAGGAGCAGGCTGGCCCGGGTGGCGGAGGTGCCCTGGACCGCCCAGGTCTGGGCGAGGAAGGCGAACACGCTGCAGAACAGGGCGAGATAGCCGAGCTGGGCCCAGGTGGCGGCGCCGTTGTGCGGCAGGGCGGGAAGGGAGGGGGCGGCGGCGGGGAGGAGCAGGGCGGAGCCGAGGGCGGTCTGGACGGTCGTCAGGTGCAGGGGGTCGCTACGGCGACCGGCCGTCAGGCGTCCGACGAGCGTGACATGAGCCGCCCGGACCACGGCCGCGGCCAGCATCAGCATGTCGCCGAGCCGTGGGGCGTGCAGCCCGTTGCCGGCGGTGAGGAGCCCGACGGCCGCCACACACAGGCCCGCGGCGAGGAAGAACGTCCCGGGGAGCCGGCGACCGCCGCCCCGGTCCAGCAGCGGCGTCAGCACGATCGTCAGGCTGATGATCAGCCCGGCGTTCGCGGCGCTGGTGTGCGCCACCCCGTACGTCTCCAGGACGAGTACGGCCGCCTGCGTGACCCCCAGCACCGACCCGACGCGAATCTCCCCCCGGGTCCAGGAGCGACGGGACCGGAAGGCGACCAGGGCTCCGCACGCCAGCGCGGAGAGCGCGTACCGGGCGAACAGCACCGCCATGACCGGCAGCGCGGTGGTGGCCGTCTTGGCCGCGAGATAGCTGGAACCCCAGACCAGCGCGACCAGCAGAAGTACCGCATCGGTACGGCGGGTGACGTTCATGCCCCCACGCTGCACCCCCAGCTCGTTGAAGCACAGAACCAACTTCTACAACGAGGGTGTAGCAGTTCTACACTGTCGACGTGGACGAACGGCAGCTGCGGGTCCTCCGCGAACTCGGCGACCTGGGCAGCGTCAGCGCCGTCGCCGAGGCGCTGCATGTGACGCCCTCCGCGATCTCGCAGCAGCTGCGGCTGCTCCAGCGCTCGATCCCCGTCCCGCTCACCGAACGCGCCGGCCGTCGCGTCGTACTGACCGACGCCGGACACGCCCTGGCCGCGGCCGCCGTCGAGGTCGAGTCCGCCCTGGCCCGGGCCCGGCACGCCGTCGCCGACTTTGCCGAAGAGCCCGCCGGCGTCGTGTCCGTGGCCGCGTTCCACAGCGCCGCCTCGGCGTTCTTCCCGCTCCTGCTGCGCGGCCTCACCGGCCCGGACCACCCCCGCCTCGCGCTCGCCGACGAGGACGTCGCCCAGGACCGCTTCCCCGCGCTCACCCGTGACCACGACCTGGTACTCGCCCACCGCCTCGACCACGCCCCGCCCTGGCCGCGCGCCGTCGCCTCGGCCACGCTGCTGCGCGAGCCCCTCGACGTGGCCCTGCCGGTGGGCCATCCGCTGGCCGCCGAGCCGCGGCTCGCGCCCCGGGACGTGGCCGACCAGCCGTGGATCACGGTCCACGACGGCTTCCCGCTGATGGCCACCATCGAGGCCATCGCCGCCTTCGCCGACCGGCGGCTCGACATCGTCCACCGGATCAACGAGTTCACCGTGGTCGCCGAGGTCGTGGCCGCGGGCGGCGGCGTCGCGCTGATGCCCCGCTGGACCGCCCGCGCGCACCCCGGCATCGTCCTCAGACCACTGAGCGGCGTGCACGCCCGGCGCCGTATCGACGTACTCCACCGGCCCGAGCGCACCGCCCGCAAAGCCGTACGGACCGTCCTCGCCGAGCTGCGCGTCAGCGCCGCGCGAATCCAGGGCCGGGACCCGTCCGGGGCCTGAGGCGTGACGCGTCATCCGGCCGGGTGCGGTGTGGTCTCCTCGGTCACCCAGGCCAGATAGGCCCCGGAACCCCCGGTCACGGGCAGCGTGATCCACTCCGGGACGTCGTAGCCGTGGTGCTCGGCGACCCAGGCCGTCAGCTCCGGCAGCCGGCCGGTGGTCGTCTTGTAGGAGATCCGCCACTCCCGCGCCGTCTCGACCGCCCCCTGCCATCGGTACACCGCGGTGAACGGCGGGTCGATGTGGGCGCAGGCCGCCAGGCGGTGCTCCACCGCGCCCCGGGCGAGGGCGTCGGCGCGCTCCTCGTCGTCGACGGTCGTCTGCGCGATCACGATCTCGGTCTCGGTCATGCAACTACCTTTCCAGGTGGGGAACTTACTGAGCTGTCCGTCCTCAGGACGAGGAGCCGGGGCGCACGGTGCGCAGGTCCCGGAAGAACGCCCGGATGTCGCCGACGAGCAGATCCGGCTGCTCCATCGCCGCGAAGTGGCCGCCCCGGTCGAACTCCGTCCAGCGGACGATGTTGTCGGTGCGCTCGGCGACATGGCGCAGCGCGATGAAGTTCTCCCGGGGGAAGGAGGCGAACGCGGTCGGGGTCCGGGACGGCTCCGGCGGCCGGCCCCAGGAGGCGGCATGGGCGCGCTCGTAGTAGAGGCGCGCGGAGGAGGCGGAGGTGTTGGTCAGCCAGTACAGCATCACGTTCGTCAGCAGGTGATCGCGGTCGACGGCATCCTCCGGGCGGTCGGCGGAGTCCGTCCACTCCTTGAACTTCTCCGCGATCCAGGCAAGTTGGCCGACGGGGGAGTCGGAGAGCCCGTAGGCGAGGGTGTGCGGGCGGGTCGACTGGATGTCCGCGTAGCCCTGCCGCTCGCGGCTCCAGGCCCGCATCCGCTCCCAGGACGCGCGGGTGCGCTCCCGTTCCGCCGGGGTGAGCGCGGCGAGTTCCGCCGGCGTCGGCTCGGCCGTGGCGCCCGCGCCGGGAAGCAGGTTCAGGTGCACGCCGATGACCTGGTCCGGGCGGATACGGCCCAGCTCGCGGGAGATCGCCGCGCCCCAGTCGCCGCCCTGGGCGCCGTAACGGCCGTATCCCAGACGGGACATCAGCTCGGCGAACGCGGCCGCGACCCTGCGGTACTCCCAGCCCTTCTCACGGGTGGGCCCGGAGAGGCCGAAGCCGGGGATGCTCGGCAGGACCAGGTGGAAGGCGTCCGCCGGGTCCGCGCCGTGCGCCCGGGGGTCGGTGAGCGGGCCGGTGATTCGCGCGAACTCGGCGATGGAACCGGGCCAGCCGTGCGTGATGATCAGCGGGGTGGCGTCCGGCTCCGGGGAGCGGAGGTGCGCGAAGTGGAGGTGGGCGCCGTCGATCGTGGTCGTGAACTGCGGCCACCGGTTCAGCCGGGCCTCCGCCGCCCGCCAGTCGTACCCGTGCCGCCAGTAGTGCGCGAGTTCCCGCAGATAGCCGCCCGGTACTCCGTACTCCCAGCCGGCGCCCGGCAGTTCGTCCGGCCAGCGGGTGTCGTCCAGGCGGCGCCTCAGATCCTCCAGCTCGTCGTCCGGGACCGCGACGCGGAACGGTCGGATGCTGTCCTGCGGTGGAGTGGTCATGGTGGTGCAGCCTAGGTGTAAGGGTTCCCAGGGGTCCGCCCGCACCGCGAGGGGCCACCGGTCCGCGTGGGCCCGGGCGCCGATCACCGGCGGGCCGGTCCTCCGCGCGCCCGTCCCCCCGCTCCCTGCCCCCGCCCGGCGGCCGAACGCCTCGTGACCACTGTCACGGCCCCCGACCTGCCTGCACAGATGCCGACTTGGGAAGATTCACGGTGTGCTGAGCCTGCTGAACACGGGGGCCGGCTCGGCCTCGTCGTACCGGGAGGCACCATGCGGGACAACCGTGACAGAACCGCCGAAGCCGTCGGAGAGCGCGGCGCGCCCTGGGGCTGGTTCCTGGCCTGGACCGCGGTCGGCGCGGGTGCCGCGCTGGGGCTGGCCGCGCTGCTGTCGGTGGGCGTGATCCTGCTCGCTGCGGCTGCGGTGGCCGCCGCCCTCCTGCTCCGCAAGGGACACCGGACCACCGCCATCGGCGCCCTCGCGGGCGTAGCCCTGCCGCTCTTCTACCTCGCGTACTCCAACCGGGGCGGCCCGGGAACCGTATGCCGGTCGACGGCGACGGAAACCTCCTGCACGGACGAATTCGCCCCCCTGCCCTTCCTCCTGACCGGCATCGTCCTGCTCGCCGCGTCCTTCCTCGTCTTCCGCCTGCTCGACCGGCGCCGCGGGAACTGACCCCGGCTCTTTCCCGGAAACGCGAAGGGGACGCGTGGCCGATGCCGGCCCCACGTCCCCTTCTTCGAAGCTCGTTCAGCTCAGCTCAGCGGAGCGTTCAGTGCTTCTTGCTGTCGTTCTTGGCGTACGACGCGACATAGCCGTCCGCCGGGGAGCCCACGCCCGTCACGTCGTCGTAGCCCTTGGTCGCGGACAGGGAGCTGTCCTTGCCCAGGCTGCGGACGGAGTAGAGCAGGCCGCCGGTGGCGTCGAGGCCGTTGGCGTAGTCGACGCGGACGACACCCAGGCCGTGGCCCGTGGGGTTGTCCGTGACGTCGTGGAAGACGCCCTTCTTGCCGAACTTCGCGTAGATCGACGGGTTGGCGAAACCGATCGCCTTGCCGCCGCCCGCCTGCTGGGCGAGGGCCTGGACCGCCGCGATGGTCGGCGCGGCCAGCGAGGTGCCGCCGATGCGGTACTCGCTGTACTGCTGCGACCCGTCGGGGAAGGTCTGCGTCTGGCCCACCAGGAACCCGGTGTTCGGGTCGGCGATGGCCGCGATGTCCGGGACGACGCGGTTGCCGGAGGCGTTGTGCGCCTTGGCGAGCGAGTCCGGGACGACGCCCTTCTGGTAGTACGGCTCGGCGACCGTGCTGCTGGTGCCGCCGCCCGCGCCCGAGGTGAAGGCGCCGGGGAAGTTGGCCCAGCTCTTGCCGTCGGCCGACAGGGCGGACTTCTCGGTGCCCCAGCCGGTCTCCCACAGGTACTTGTCACCCTTGCCGACCGCGAGGGAGGTGCCGCCGACGGCGGTCACCCAGGCGGAGTTGGCCGGGGTGTCGACCTGCTTGGTGCCGGTGTTGGCGACCTGGTCGCCGTCGTCACCGGAGGAGAAGTAGAAGCCGATGCCCTGCACCGCGCCCAGCTGGAAGACCTGGTCGTAGGCGGCCGCGAGGTCCGGCGTCTGGTTGGCCTCGACGTCGCCCCACGAGTTGGAGACGATGTCGGCCAGGTGGTTGTCGACCACCTTGCTCAGCGAGTCGAGCAGGTCGTCGTCGTAGCAGGACGCCGCACCGACGTAGGTGACGTCGGCGTCCGGCGCGACCGCGTGCACGGCCTCGACGTCGAGGGTCTCCTCGCCGTACCAGCCCGCCGCCTTGCACTCGCCGGTCCGGGTGAAGTTGGCCGGCAGCGACTGGTGCAGCTGACCGGTCTTCCACGCCTTGTCGCCGTTCTTCAGCGCGTACGTGCCGGCGTCGTAGGCGATGGTCGGCGAGGCGTAGGCGTCGGTGATGGCGACGCGGACACCCTTGCCGGTGTACTTGCCGGCGCCGTAGACCGAGCGCAGCTGCTTGCCGGTGTAACCCTTGACGGCGTAGGGCAGCTTGGAGCCGTACGCGTCCGGCAGCGTGCTCGCGGTCTTCGAGCCGTAGTACGACGAGAACGGACCGGCGTTCTTGAACACCGCGTCCGGGGGCGGCAGCGTGTCGTCGTGGTCGGCCTTGTGCGGGGCGCTGTCCAGACCGGTGACGGTCAGCACCGTGCCCTTCAGGCCCGCCGGGACGGAGGCCGCCTGCGCCGGGGCGCGGTAGGTCTTCGCACCCTTGGCGTAGTTGTGCAGCTGGGTGCCGAACGCCTTCTCGGCGGAGGCGACGTCACCGGAGACGGCGACGTAGTGCTGCGTGACCTCGGTGACCTTCAGACCGGCCGTCGTCAGCCAGGACTTGACGGCGGCGACCTGGGCCTTGGTGGCGCCGAAGCGGGCCTGGGCCTGCTTGGCCGACAGGTACTTGCCGTAGGACGGCGAGCTGGGGTCGGCCACGGCCTTGGCGTAGGCCGCGAGGCCCGCCGCGTCCTGGCCGGCCAGGTACACCCGGGCCTTGACCTGGGCACCGTTGTTGGTGGCGCCCTTGTCCGCCTTGGCCGTGGCCCAGAGCGGCTTGGTGCCCTTCAGAGCATTGCGGGCGGGGCTGTCCGCGGCGTGGGCCGCGGGTATGCCCAGCGCCAGCGCACCGGCGATCATGGGCAGCGCGGCTGCCATGCTCACGGCACGCGTCTTGGCGCTATTGGATCTCATAGAACCCCCTGCGATGCGTTGCGCATGCACGTAGTAGGTAGGTACACGCGGCTCCGCGCCGGCCGGCGGCGGTGGTGAACAGCCGGCGAATGGATCACACGATGGGGGCAACTCTGACCGATGAACCGTTCATGCCAGGTAAATGGGACGGAAAGAGAAGCTCAAGTAACCGTCACCTAGGGGCATTTGGGTGGTTTTTCCTTACGGCTGTGTTACGAAGGGACTTGTTCCCTTCTCAGGAGAGCGGTTCGGCTCCGCGCTCCTTGAGCATCTGGGCCATCACCTGGAGCTCCGACTGCTGCGCGTCCACCATGCCCTGGGCCAGCCGTTTCTCCACGCCCACCGTGCACTTGGCCACACAGCCCTCGGCCATGTGGATGCCGCCCTTGTGATGGTTCGTCATCAGCTGGAGGTAGAAGACCTCGGCCTGCTTGCCGTTCAGGGTCGCGAGCTTCCTCATCTGCGTGTTGGTGGCCATACCGGGCATCAGCGAGCCGTCCTTGGCGGTGACCATGCCGCCCATGCCCATCCAGGTCATCGGCGGGTCCGCGGAGACCTTCGGCAGCCCCCACAGATCCAGCCAACCCAGCAGCATCCCGCGCTGGTTGGCCTGTGTCTGCGCGATGTCGTAGGCGAGCCGCCGTACGTCCTCGTCCTTCGTGTGGTCGCGGACGATGTACGACATCTCGACGGCCTGCTGATGGTGCACCGCCATGTCCCGCGCGAAGCCCGCGTCCGCCGAGTCCGCGCTCGGCGTCTTCTGCGCCGCCTTCGCGTCACCGGAGCCGGAACCGGAATCCGAGTCGGCGACCGCGTACGTGACGGCACCGGCCGCGACGAGCACCCCCGCCGCGGCCCCCGCCGCCCAGCCGATGGCGCGCCGGCTCACTTCATCACCCCACCGGTGCACGAGGCACCTGGCTCCGGCGTCTGCGGCCCCTGCACGAAGTCCGCGAAGAACTTGTTCACTTCGGGATCGCTCGCGCTCTTCACGGCCACCTGGTGACCCCACGCCGACAGGATCAGCGGCGCGGCCTGGTTCTCGTACGGACTCATCAGCGAGTACGGCGTCTTCTTCACCTTCGCCGCGAGCGCCTCGACGTCGGCCTTCGCCGCCTTGGGGGTGTACGTCACCCACACCGCGCCGTGCTCCAGCGAGTGCACCGCGTTCTCGTCGTGCAACTGCTGCGTGTAGACGTCGCCGTTGCAGTCCGCCCACACCGGGTTGTGGTTGCCGCCCACCGGCGGATGCATCGGATACGACACCGGGGTCGTCACATGGGTCCGCGACAGCGTGCCCTTCCAGGTGCGCACGCCGTCCTTGGCGGTCGTGAACTGCCCGGAGTCCCCGGAGCTCTTGCTGTTCACATCGCCGGTGCCCTTGCCGGCGTCCTTGCCGTTGGCGCCGCTCGCGGCCGAGTCCTTCGTGCCGGACCTCGAGTCCACGAGGACGACACCGCCCACCACGAGGCCGGTGACGACGACCACGGACGCGGCGATGACGAGCGTCCGCTTCCGGCGCTCGCGCGAACGCTCCGCGCGCCGCATCTCCTCGATGCGCGCCTTGCGCGCCGCGCTGCTGCTGTTGTTGGCGGAACCCATGAGGCGATGTCCTTCTGGGGGGAGAGAACGGACAGGGGTGGAGCCCGCTGATCGTAATGGGGGAGTGGCGGGCCGCCGTAGAGCGAGCACGGCAAAAGGGTTGAATTTGCACCCGGGATGCGTATTATTTACGCTCGCGCCATGAGGCTGCTGCGTTCCACCGACCTCGCCCTGCGCATCCTGATGCGCCTCGCCGTATCCACCGACGACATGCCCGCGACCCGCAAGGTCGCCGAGGACATGGGCGTGCCCTACACGCATGCCGCGAAGGTCGTCGCCGAGCTCCAGCACCTGGGCCTGGTGGACGCCCGCCGCGGTCGCGGCGGCGGACTGGCGCTGACCGGACGGGGCCGTACCGCCTCCGTCGGCGCGGTCGTGCGCACCTTCGAGGGCGACGACGAGGTGGTGGAGTGCGAGGGCGCCACCCCCTGCCCGCTGCGCTCGGACTGCCGGCTGCGCGGCGCCCTGCGCCGGGCCCAGGAGGCGTTCTACGCGTCCCTGGACCCGATCACCCTGGACCAGATCGTCAAGGACCCCACGGGCCCGGTCCTGCTGGGCATCTCGCTGCGCCCTGCCGGGACCCCGCTCTCCTGAGCGGCTCTCCCGCACGCGCGGAGGGCCGCCCGGCTCTCCCGCCGGACGGCCCCGCGCACCGCTCGTCACCTCACCGGGCGGCGAGCCACAGATCGGGCCCGAAGACCTCGTAGTGGATGTCGGCCGGGTCCACGCCCCTCTCGATCAGCTGACCGCGTACGGCGCGCATGAACGGCAGCGGCCCGCAGAGGTAGGCGCGGGTACCGGGCGCGATGCCGGTCCCGGAGAGGTCGACCAGGCCGGTGCGGTCCCCGGGCCCGGCGTCCCGCTCGTAGAAGAACGCGACGGCCGAGTCCGCGAGCTTGTCCGCGTACGCCCGGTGGTCGACGCGCAGGGCGTGGTCCGCGGGGGAGCGGTCGCCGTGCAGGACGGTGACCGGCGCGTCGTACCCGTTAGCCGCGAGCGAGGCCAGCATGGCGACCATCGGGGTCACCCCGATGCCCGCGGAGGCGAGCAGCAGGGGCCGCCCGGCGCCGCCGTCCAGCACCAGATCGCCGTACGGCTCCGACAGCTGGAGCACGTCACCCACCCGTACGTGGGCGTGCAGCTGGTTGGACACCTCCCCCTCCGGCGTCGTGCCCCCGTGCACCCGCTTGACGCTGAACCGCCGCACGTCCTCGCCCGGCGCCCCGGACAGGCTGTACTGCCGTATCTGCCGCGCCCCGTCGGCCAGCTTCACCCCCACGGAGACGTACTGCCCCGCGCGAAAGCCCCGGACGGGGGACCCGTCGAGGGGCCGCACCCGGAAGGACACGACGTCCTCGGTCTCCTCCTCCCGCCCCACGACCTCCCAGTCCCGGAACTCCCGGCTGCCGCTCTCCTCGTACAGCCGCTTCTCGACGGCGATCAGGGCGTTGGCCATCAGCCAGTAGACCTCGCTCCAGGCGGCGGCGACCTCGGGGGTGGCGGCCTCGCCGAGGATCTCCGCGATGGCGGCGAAGAGGTGCTCGTGCACCACCGGGTACTGCTCCGGTGCGACGCCCAGCGAGGCGTGCTTGTGGGCGATCCGGCCCAGCATCGCGTCCGGCCGCTGGTCCGGGTGCTCGACCAGGTACCCGGCGAAGGCGGCGATGGAGCCCGCGAGGGCCGACTTCTGGGCGCCGGACGCCTGATTGCCGCGGTTGAACAGGTCCCGCAGCAGCTCGGGGTGGGCGTCGAAGAGCCGGGCGTAGAAGCGCTCGGTGATCTGCTCGATGGCGGCCCCCACGGCGGGGAGGGTGGCGCGGACGGTGGTGGCGGACTTCTCGGACAACATCGCGGGCTCCTTGCGGTCTCGGCTGATCGAACGCTATTTAAACTTGCATCTGAGATGCAAATTTAAGAGGGGTGTCCTGCCTCACGTCCCCACCCCGCCCGGCCGTTACGGATGCCGCCGCCGACAGGCAAGATGGGCGGCAGGGCAGTACACCTGCCGTAGGAGAGGCGTTCAGACGGTGGACGTCGGGGCGATCAAGGTCCGCAACACGGATGAAACGCTGTTGTGGTGGGATGCTCCTGACCAGCAAGGATGGGGAATCGGAAGATGGACAAGCAGCAGGAGTTCGTGCTCCGTACCTTGGAGGAGCGCGACATCCGGTTCGTACGCCTGTGGTTCACGGACGTGCTGGGCTTCCTCAAGTCCGTCGCCGTGGCCCCGCCGAGCTTGAGCAGGCGTTCGACGAGGGCATCGGCTTCGACGGCTCCGCCATCGAGGGCTTCGCCCGGGTCTACGAGTCCGACATGATCGCCAAGCCGGACCCGTCCACCTTCCAGATGCTGCCGTGGCGCGCGGAGACCCCGGGCACGGCCCGGATGTTCTGCGACATCCTGATGCCGGACGGCTCCCCGTCCTTCGCCGACCCGCGCTACGTCCTCAAGCGCGCGCTGGCCCGCACCTCCGACCTGGGCTTCACCTTCTACACCCACCCGGAGATCGAGTTCTTCCTGCTGAAGGACCGCCCGCTGGACGGCAGCCGCCCGACGCCGGCCGACAACTCCGGCTACTTCGACCACACGCCGACCAGCGTGGGCATGGACTTCCGCCGTCAGGCGATCACGATGCTGGAGTCGATGGGCATCTCGGTGGAGTTCTCCCACCACGAGGGCGCCCCGGGCCAGCAGGAGATCGACCTGCGCTACGCCGACGCCCTCTCGACGGCCGACAACATCATGACCTTCCGCCTGGTCATGAAGCAGGTCGCGCTCGAACAGGGCGTCCAGGCCACGTTCATGCCGAAGCCCTTCTCCGAGCACCCGGGCAGCGGTATGCACACCCACCTCTCCCTCTTCGAGGGCGACCGCAACGCGTTCTACGAGTCCGGCGCGGAGTACCAGCTCTCCAAGGTGGGCCGCTCCTTCATCGCGGGCCTGCTCAAGCACGCCGCGGAGGCCGCCGCCGTCACCAACCAGTGGGTCAACTCCTACAAGCGCATCTGGGGCGGCTCCGAGCGCACGGCGGGCGCGGGCGGCGAGGCCCCCTCCTACATCTGCTGGGGCCACAACAACCGCAGCGCCCTGGTCCGCGTCCCGATGTACAAGCCCGGCAAGACCGGCTCGGCCCGCGTCGAGGTCCGCTCCCTGGACACCGGCGCCAACCCCTACCTGGCCTACGCCGTCCTCCTCGCCGCGGGCCTGAAGGGCATCGAGGAGGGCTACGAGCTCCCGCCGGGCGCCGAGGACGACGTCTGGGCCCTCTCGGACGCCGAACGCCGCGCGATGGGCATCGAACCCCTCCCGCAGAACCTGGGCGAGGCCCTCTCCCTGATGGAACGCAGCGACCTGGTCGCCGAGACCCTGGGCGAGCACGTCTTCGACTTCTTCCTGCGCAACAAGCGCCAGGAATGGGAGGAGTACCGCAGCGAGGTCACCGCGTTCGAGCTGCGGAAGAACCTGCCGGTGCTGTAACCGGCGGACGGGCCCTGAGCCACGGCGACGCCCCGGGGCCGACGGACACGACCCGCCGTCGGCCCCACCGGTGCTCACTCATCCGGATCGGGCCACGTCGCCGCCAGGGCCCGCAGATCCGGAAAGCGGAGTCCGGAGACGATCTCCCGCACCTTCCCTCCGCTGAGCCGGCACACCTCCTCGGGACCGCCTTCCCCGGTGTCGAACAGGCCGGACCGACCGCGCGAACATGCGGCTCATCGCCGACGTCGCCGCCCTCGGCCGGCCGGCCGTGCGCTTGTGACACCACGTACTCGTTCGACGTGAACGGGAGGGTGGGCCGGTCACCACCGGGCAGCGTGACCTCCAGCAGCGGCACACGATGCTTCGGCGGCGCCGGCTCCACCAGCTTGCCCAGCGCCCCGGCGACGTCACGAGGACGCAGGCACATGTCATAGCCGTAGTTCAGCCCCACACGCATCTCCCCCTTGCCGAGGCGACCGGCCCCCCGACCGAAAACCACCGCCCCCCCAGCCTTCCCCTGCCAGAATCAGGCGCACGCCTATTCGATCTCGGGGGGAGCTTGGTGAAGGACGCGACGGAGCTGATCAAGGCCCTGACCGGCTTGGCCTGGCCGCTGATGACGGGCGTCGTGCTCTGGCGGCTGTTTCCCCTGATCAAGGAGATAGTCCGCTCCCGGGGATTCACGATCAAGGTGGGCGAGGCCGAACTGTCGGTGCAGGAGGTCTCGGAGAGCCTGATCCGCACCACGGCCGACCTCCAGGGCCGCCTGGCCTCCGTGCACGCACCGGCGGCCACGCGCATCCTGGACTCCGTGCTCTGGGTGGACGACCGCCCCGAGAACAACGCCACCGAGGTGGCCCAACTCCGCGCCCTGGGCGTCGACGTCGTCCTGGCCGGCTCCACCGACGAGGCCCTGCGCGCCCTGGCCCGCCCCCGCCACCCCTTCGACGCCGTCATCTCGGACATGAGCCGCAGGGAACGCACCCGCACCAACCGCACCGCCGGCCTCGACCTGATCCGCGAACTGCGCGCCCATGACGACCCGACCCCGGTCTTCATCTACGCCACCGCCCGCGCCCTCTCCCTACGCGATGAGATCACCGACGCGGGCGGCACGGCAGTGGCCGCCTCCTCCACGGAACTCTTCGAACTCCTGCGCGGCGTAGGCGAGTTCCCGACCCAGCGCACCTGAGTCGGCCGCACCCGTACCCGACGCGCCACGGGGTACCCCCACCCCCATGGCGAACATCCTCATCGGCACCTGCGGCTGGACCGACCGCGCCCTCCTCGCCAGCGGCTGGTACCCGCCCGGCCACCGCGACACCGAGGGCCGCCTGCGCCACTACGCCACCCGCTTCCCTCTGGTCGAGGCCGACTCCCCCTACTACGCCCTGCCCACCCCCCGCACCACCACCCACTGGGCGGAGCGCACCCCGGACGGCTTCCGCTTCGACGTCAAGGCACACTCCCTCCTCACCGGCCACCCCACCCGCCCCTCCGCCCTCCCCGAGGACCTGCGCGGACACCCCCGCGACGACGCCCTCCTGACCGAACTCTGGACCCGCTACGCCGCCGCCCTGGACCCCCTGCGCCGCGCCGGCCGCCTCGGCACCCTCCTCTTCCAGTACCCGCCGTCCCTCACCCCCGGCCCCGCCGCCGAGACCTTCATCCGCGCGGCCCGCGAACGCGCCCGCGACTGGCCCTTCGCCGTGGAGTTCCGCAACCCCGCCTGGTGGCACAGCACCCGCACCCTCCCCTTCCTCACCGACCTCGACGCCACCGCCGTGTCCGTGGACGCCCCCACCCTCCCCCCGACCCCCCTCGTCACCACCCCCCACCTCTCCCTGATCCGCTTCCACGGCCGCAGCCCCCACTGGGGAACCGGCACCAAGGAGGACCGCTTCCGCCACGCCTACACCCCCAGGAACTGTCGGAATGGCTCCCCTCGATCCACCACCTGGCCACCCGCACCGACGAGGTCCACCTCCTCTTCAACAACTGCTGCGGCGACGCCGCCGCGAAAGCGGCGGAGACGATGCAGACGACCCTCCTCGCCACGACGCCGCCGCGCCCGCGCACGGCGGGAAGGTGACACGGCGGGTGGTGTCCGCCCGCAGCGGCCGGCGAGAACCCGTCACACCTCTGAACCTCCAGCACGCCGGACCGAGGACGGACACCACCCGCCGGGGCACCGAGTCACCGCCTCCCCTCAGGCGCGACCCGAGCCACGACGGCGTTGAAGGGGCCGCCGCAGGCATCCGCACGACAGCGAGGCAGCCGCGGCGCCCGGCGACGGCGAGGCCGCAGGCGGGCGACCACGACGGTGTTGATGGGGCCGCCGCGGGCATCCGCACGACGGCGAGGCCGCAGGCGTGCGACCACGACGGTGTTGAAGGGGCCGCCGCGGGCATCCGCACGACGGCGAGGCAGCCGCGGCGCCCGTCGACGGCGAGGCCGCAGGCGTGCGACCACGACGGCGTTGAAGGGGCCGCCGCAGGCAGCCGCACGACAGCGAGGCAGCCGCACGACGGCGGGGCAGCCGCAGGCGCCCGGCGACGGCGAGGCCGCAGGCATCCGGCGACGGTGTTGAAGGGGCCGCCGCAGGCATCCGGCGACCGCGTCGAAGGGGCCACCGCAGGCACCCGCACCACGACGGCGAGCCAGCCACAGCCACCCGACCCGGCACACCCCGCCGCAGGCGACTACGCTCCCCCCAGGACCAGAGCTGACCCCGAGGGGAGCCCCACCAATGACGCCGGGCCGCAGAAGCAGCACCTTCACGCGCCTGCTCCGACACGGCTTCACCGACGCCACCGCCGCCGAACGCCTCCTCGACACCCCCGAACTCTCCCCGGTCCGCGACGACCCCTTCCTCCTCGAAGCCCTGGGCGCCACCGCCGACCCCGACCTCGCCCTGCACGGCCTCGTCCGCCTCCTGGAAGCCCAGCCCGCCCCGAACTCCCACCGCGAACTCCTCGACACCCTCATCGCGGCCAAACCCCTGCGCGACCGCCTCCTGGGCGTCCTCGGCGCCTCCGCCGCCCTCGCCGACCACCTCGCCCGCCACCCCACCGACTGGCAGGCCCTGGTCACGTACGAACCCCAGGACCTCCACCCCGGCGTCACCGAGTTCGAACGCGGCCTGGAAGACGCCACCGACCCCGTCGCCCTCCGCGTCGCCTACCGCCGCTGCCTCCTGTCCATCGCCGCCCGCGACGTCTGCGGCACCACCGACGTCGCCGAGACCGCCGCCGAACTCGCCGACCTCGCCACCGCCACCCTGCGCGCCGCCCTCGCCCTCGCCCAGGCCGCCGCCCCCGAGGACACCGCCGCCTGCCGCCTCTCGGTGATCGGCATGGGCAAGTGCGGCGGCCACGAACTGAACTACGTCTCCGACGTGGACGTGATCTTCGTGGCGGAGGCCACCGACGGCACCGACGAGACCAAGGCCCTCCGCGCGGCCACCAGCCTCGCCTCCCACCTGATGCGGATCTGCTCCGAGACCACCGTCGAGGGCTCCATCTGGCCGGTCGACGCCAACCTCCGCCCCGAGGGCCGCAACGGCCCCCTCGTCCGCACCCTCTCCTCCCACGTCGCCTACTACCAACGCTGGGCGAAGACCTGGGAGTTCCAGGCCCTCCTCAAGGCCCGCCCGGTCGCCGGCGACGAGAACCTCGGCCAGGAGTACCTGGCCGCGCTGCACCCCCTCGTCTGGCAGGCCGCCGACCGCGACAACTTCGTCGCGGACGTGCAGAAGATGCGCCGGCGCGTGGTCGACAACATCCCCGCGGCCGAAGTGGACCGCGAACTGAAGCTGGGCCCCGGCGGCCTGCGGGACGTCGAATTCGCCGTACAGCTCCTCCAGTTGGTGCACGGCCGCACCGACCCCTCCCTGCGCAGCGGCTCCACCCTGGACGCCCTCGCCGCCCTCGCCGCCGGCGGCTACGTGGGCCGCGAGGACGCCGCCCGCCTGGACGAGGCGTACCGCTTCCTGCGCGCGATGGAACACCGCATCCAGCTGTACCGCCTGCGCCGCACCCACCTCGTGCCCACCGCCGAGGAGGACCTGCGCCGCCTCGGCCGCTCCCTCGGCCTGCGCACCGACCCGGTCACCGAGCTGAACCGCGAGTGGAAGCGGCACGCCGGCGTCGTACGACGGCTGCACGAGAAGCTGTTCTACCGCCCGCTCCTGGACGCCGTCGCCCAGCTCGCCCCCGGCGAGGCCCGCCTCAAGCCGGAAGCCGCCCGCGAACGCCTGGTCGCCCTCGGCTACGCCGACCCCGCGGCCGCCCTGCGCCACCTGGAGGCCCTGGCCTCGGGCGTCACCCGCAAGGCCGCGATCCAGCGCACCCTGCTCCCCGTCCTGCTGGGCTGGTTCGCCGACTCCGCCGACCCGGACGCCGGCCTGCTGAACTTCCGCAAGGTCTCCGACGCGCTCGGCAAGACCCCCTGGTACCTGCGCCTGCTCCGCGACGAGGGCGCCGCCGCCGAGAACCTGGCCCGCGTGCTGTCGGCGGGCCGCCTCGCGCCCGACCTCCTGATGCGCGCCCCCGAGGCCGTCGCCCTCCTCGGCGACGGCGACGGCGCGGCGAGCGGCCTGACCCCCCGCGGCCGTACCGCGCTCGAACAGGAGATCCTGGCCGCCGTCGGCCGGGCGGAGAACGCCGAGCAGGGCGTCACCGCCGCCCGCGGCGTCCGCCGCCGCGAACTCTTCCGCACCGCCGCCGCCGACATCGTCGCCTCCTACGGCACCGAGGCCACCCCCGTCCAGGCCGACCAGGGCGCCCTGGTCGACCTCGTCGGCGGCGCCGTCTCCGACCTCACCGCCGCCACCCTCGCGGGCACGCTGCGCGCCGTGGTGCGGGCCGGCTGGGGCGACACGCTGCCCACCCGGTTCGCGATCATCGGCATGGGCCGGTTCGGCGGCCATGAACTGGGCTACGGCTCCGACGCGGACGTCCTGTTCGTACACGAACCGCAGGACGGCGTGGCCGAGCAGGAGGCCACCGCCGCCGCGAACAAGGTCGTCGCCGAGATGCGCCGGCTGCTCCAGCTGCCCAGCGCCGACCCCCCGCTGCTGATCGACGCCGATCTACGCCCGGAGGGCAAGTCGGGCCCGCTGGTGCGCACGCTGAAGTCGTACGGGGCGTACTACCGCCGCTGGTCACTGGTGTGGGAGTCGCAGGCGCTGCTGCGCGCGGAGCCGTTCGCGGGCGATGCCGGTCTGGGCCGCCGCTTCGTGGAGCTGATCGACCCGCTGCGCTACCCGGCGCGCGGCCTGACCGAGGACTCCGTGCGCGAGATCCGCCGGCTGAAGGCCCGCATGGAGTCGGAGCGGCTGCCCCGCGGCGCGGACCCCCGGCTGCACACCAAGCTGGGCCCCGGCGGCCTCTCGGACGTGGAGTGGACGGTGCAGCTGCTCCAACTGCGGCACGCCCACGAGATCCCGGGGCTGCGCACGACCCGTACCCGGGCCGCGCTGGCGGCCGCGCGGGAGGCGGGCCTGCTGGGCGAGGAGGAGACGGCGACGCTGGACGAGGCGTGGGTGCTGGCCACCCGGGTCCGCAACGCGGTGATGCTGGTGCGCGGCCGGGCGGGCGACACCTTCCCGACCCAGCCCCGCGAGCTGGCCGCGGTGGGCCGCTACCTGGGCTACGGCGAGGGCCACGTCGGCGACATGCTGGACGCGTACGGCCGTACGACGCGCAAGGCGCGCACGGTCATGGAGGAACTCTTCTACGACGACGAGGCGTAACCGGGCCGGGGGCCCGCACCCTCGCGCGCTCCCCGGGGCGACCCGTACGGCCCCGCCCCGTACCAGACCCGCGCCACCCCGAACCCGAAGGAGAGGCAGAGCACGCCCCCCACCGCGTCCAGCCAGAAATGGTTGGCCGTGGAGACGATGACGACCAGCGTCGCCACCGGGTACAGCAGCCCCAGCACCCGCACCCACGGCACCGACGCCAGCGCGAAGATCGTCAGCCCGCACCACAGCGACCAGCCGATGTGCATGGACGGCATCGCCGCGTACTGGTTGGACATGTGCTTGAGGTCCCCGGAGGCCATCGAGCCCCAGGTGTGGTGCACCATCACCGTGTCCACGAAGAGCCCGCCCCGCATCAGGCGGGGCGGGGCGAGCGGGAACAGGTAGTAGCCGGCCAACGCGCCCCCGGTGGTGGCGAAGAGCGCGAGGCGCGCGGCCGCGTACCGGCCCGGGTGCCGGCGGTACAGCCACACCAGGACCCCGACCGTCATGACGAAGTGCAGTGTGGCGTAGTAGTAGTTCATGCCGATGATCAGCCAAGACACGGAATTGACCGCGTGGTTGACGGACCGTTCGACATCGATGCCCAGCGTCTGCTCCGCCCGCCAGATCCAGTCCGCGTTGCGCAGCGCCTCGCCCTTCTGCTCGGGCACCGCGTTGCGGATCAGCGAGTACAGCCAGTAACTCACCGCGATCAGAAGGATCTCGAACCAGAGCCGGGGTCTGCGCGGCCGCCGCAGCCGGCCCAGCAGACCCCGCGCGCCGCCGCGGTCCCTGCCCGTGTCGGTCCGGGGACCGGCCGCCTCTTCGCGACCTTCCCACTGCGTCACGGTCGAGTCACTCATAGCCATCAAGTCTGCCAGAAAACGGCCTCAGTGCCCGATCATCCCGGAGCCGGGCCCGCCCCGCATGTTCTGGCGGCGCCGCGCTACTGCGCGCGCAGCAGATGCGGCGCCGAGGCCGTGGACCCGCGCACCACCAGTTCCGGCATGAACACGAACTCGCTGTGCGGCGCGGGCGTACCGCCGATCTCCTCCAGGAGCGTGCGCACCGCCGCCTGTCCCATCGCCGGGACCGGCTTGCGGACCGTGGTGAGCGGCGGGTCGGTGAAGGCGATCAGCGGGGAGTCGTCGAAGCCGACCACGGACACGTCCCGCGGCACCTCCAGGCCCCGCTGCCGGGCGGCCCGTATGGCGCCGAGGGCCATCATGTCGCTGGCGCAGACCACCGCGGTGCAGTCCCGCTCGATCAGCGCCGTCGCGGCCGCCTGGCCGCCCTCCAGGGTGTACAGCGAGTGCTGCACCAGCTCGGTCTCCACCATCTCGGCGCCGAGCCCCAACTGGTCCTGCATCGCCCGCAGGAAGCCCTCGATCTTGCGCTGCACGGGCACGAACCGCTTCGGGCCGAGCGCGAGCCCGATCCGGGTGTGGCCGAGCGAGACGAGGTGGGTCACCGCGAGCGTCATCGCGGCGCGGTCGTCGGGGGAGATGAACGGCGCCTGCACCCGCGGCGAGAACCCGTCCACCAGCACGAACGGCACGCCCTGCGCCCGCAGCCGCTCATAGCGCTGCATGTCGGCGGTGGTGTCGGCGTGCAGTCCGGAGACGTAGATGATGCCCGCGACCCCGCGGTCCACCAGCAACTCGGTCAGCTCGTCCTCGGTGGAGCCGCCCGGGGTCTGGGTGGCGAGCACCGGGGTGTAGCCCTGGCGGGTCAGCGCCTGGCCGATGACCTGCGCGAGGGCAGGGAATATCGGGTTCTCCAGCTCCGGCGTGATGAGCCCGACCAGACCCTCGCTGCGCTGCCGCAGCCGTACCGGCCGTTCGTAGCCGAGCACGTCGAGGGCGGCGAGCACGGACTGGCGGGTGGTGGCGGCGACGCCCGGCTTCCCGTTGAGGACCCGGCTGACGGTCGCTTCGCTCACCCCCGCCTGCGCTGCGATGTCGGCAAGCCGTGTGGTCACGCCACTGGACTGTACCGGTCGTCTCTCGCCTTGCACACCGCCCGGGCGCCGGGTGCGCGCGGTCGTACGACCCCCTGCGGGTTGCTGCCTCATTGCGCTCCCTCGAGTTCGTCTGTGTTCGCCGGTGGCAAGAGCTTGCAGAGTCTTGCACAACTTCCTACGGTCCGCTGAGCGGTAACGACAGGGTAACCATCGTGTTCCCTTGCACTTTTTTTCTGCAAGGTCTTTCGCAACGCTTACATCGCTGTTACGTTCCCTGACGCCCGGCAGCCTCCTCCATCGGCGCAGTCGGCATCACACGGGCATAACCCTCAAGGAGAACTCATGCGGCGTGGCATAGCGGCCTCCGCGCTGGTGGCGTCCCTCGCCCTCGCGGCGACGGCCTGCGGCGGCGGGAGCAGCGACAGCAAGTCGGACGGGCCGGTGACCATCACCTGGTGGGACACCTCCAACGCCACGAATGAGGCACCGACCTACAAGACCCTTGTTCAGAAGTTCGAAGCTGCGAACAAGAACATCAAGGTCAAGTACGTCAACGTCCCCTTCGACCAGGCGCAGAACAAGTTCGACACCGCCGCGGGTGCCTCCGGCGCCCCGGACGTGCTGCGCTCCGAGGTCGGCTGGACCCCCGCCTTCGCCAAGAAGGGCTATTTCCTGCCGCTGGACGGCACCGAGGCCCTCGCCGACAAGGCCAAGTTCGAGCCGAACCTGATCAAGCAGGCGCAGTACCAGGGCAAGACCTACGGCGTGCCGCTGGTCACCGACACCCTGGCCCTGGTCTACAACAAGGCCCTGTTCAAGAAGGCCGGCATCACCACGCCGCCCAAGACCTGGGACGAGCTGAAGTCCGACGCGGCCAAGATCAAGGACAAGACCGGCCAGGACGGCTACTGGGGCTCCACCGCGGGCTACTACGGCCAGCCGTTCCTCTACGGCGAGGGCACCGACACCGTCGACGTCGCCGCCAAGAAGGTCACCGTCGACACGCCGGCCGCCAAGAAGGCGTACGCCACCTGGCTGAGCCTGTTCTCCGGCAAGGGTCTGCACAAGGCCGACATCACCGCCGACGCCTACGCCCACATCATGGACGCGTTCTCCGGCGGCAAGGTCGCGGCGATCATCCAGGGCCCCTGGGAGAACACGAACATCTACAAGGGCAGCGCCTTCAAGGACAAGACCAACCTGGGCGTCGCGGTCGTCCCGGCCGGCTCCACCGGCAAGGCGGAGGCCCCGACCGGCGGCCACAACCTCGCGGTCTACGCCGGCTCCGACAAGGCGCACCAGGCGGCGGCCCTGACGTTCGTCAACTTCATGACGTCGGCCTCCTCCCAGGAGACCATCGCGCTGGGGAACGCCACCCTGCCGACGCGTACGGACGCCTACACCGCCAAGGTGACGGCCGACCCGGGCACCGCCGGCTTCCAGCGCGTGCTGTCCGCCGCCCAGCCCCGCCCGGCGCTGCCCGAGTACGGCTCGCTGTGGGCGCCGCTCGACACCGAGCTGCCGAAGATCGCCAGTGGCAAGGAGTCGCTGGACCAGGGCCTGAGCAACGCCGGTGCCGCCATCGGCAAGCTGGTCCCCGACTTCGGCAAGTAAGCCCGGATGGCCGCCGGCTGCCTCACCCACGAGGAGGCAGCCGGCGGCCACCGCCCTGTGCCCGGCCATCCTTGAACCACTTGAAGGTGTCGAACCATGACAGTCGCCATCGACCGCGCGACCGGCAAGAGCCGCGGTGACCGCGCGCCTCGGCCAGGGCTGGGGCAGCGCATCAAGAGCAGTCTTCAGAAATACTGGTACGCCTACGCGATGATCGCCCCGGTGGTCATCGTGCTCGCCGTGCTGGTCGGCTACCCGCTGGTGCGCGGCTTCTACATCACGCTGACCGACGCCAACAGCCTCAACTCGGCGCGCACCATCGGCGTCAACCACATCGCCGCGACCTACAAGTTCGTCGGTCTGGACAACTACAAGAACATCCTGTTCGGCCCGCTGTCGTACGACCGTTTCTGGTCCCATGTGATCTGGACGGTCGTCTGGACGGTCGCGTGCGTCACCCTGCACTACACCTTCGGCCTCGGCCTCGCGATGATGCTCAACCAGAAGCTGCGCGGCCGCACCGTCTACCGGGTGCTGCTCGTCCTGCCGTGGGCCGTGCCCACCTTCGTCACCGTCTTCTCCTGGCGGATCATGCTCGCCGACTCCGGCGCGATCAACCAGATCCTGCACGCGCTGCACCTGCCGCAGCCGCAGTGGCTGGAGGACACCTTCTGGCAGCGCTTCGCCGCCATCATGGTCAACACCTGGTGCGGTGTGCCGTTCATGATGCTCTCGCTGCTCGGCGGCCTTCAGTCCATCGACACCACCCTGTACGAGGCGGCGAAGATGGACGGCGCCACCTCCTGGCAGCGCTTCAGGCACGTCACCCTGCCCGGGCTGCGCTCGGTCAGCTCCACCGTCGTCCTGCTCGGCGTCATCTGGACCTTCAACCAGTTCGCCATCATTTTCCTGCTGTTCGGCCCGACCAGCGCCCCGGACGCCCAGATCCTCGTCACCTGGGCCTACTACCTGGGCTTCGGCCAGCAGCCGCGCGACTTCGCGCAGTCCGCCGCCTACGGCGTGCTGCTGCTGTCGATCGTCACCGTCTTCACCTCCTTCTACTTCCGCTGGCTGAAGCGCAATGACCAGCTCGCCGTCTGACGCCGCAGGAGCCGCCGCCATGAGCACCACCACCCTCGAGAAGCGGGCCGGCGCACCGGCCCCCGCCGCGAAGCCCGCCGGGCGCGGCCGCCGGCCGGGCGAGCGCGGGCCCCTCGGCACCGTCCTGCTGCACGCCGGCCTCATGGTCGCGAGCCTCATCGCGCTGGCCCCGGTGGCCTGGCTGGTCTACCTCTCGCTCGGTCCGGACAAGAACGACTATCTGCACCCGGGCGGCATCGCCGGGAAGATGAGCTTCGCCAACTACAGCTTCGTGCTCCAGCACACGGAGTTCTTCAGCTGGTTCAAGTCCACGATGATCGTGGCCCTCGGCACCACCGTCGTCGGGGTGCTGCTCGCCGCGACCACCGGCTACGCCGTCTCCCGCATGCGCTTTCCCGGGCACAAGCAGCTGATGTGGGTCCTGCTGCTCACCCAGGCGTTCCCGATCGCCGTCCTGATCGTGCCGATGTACCAGATCTTCAGCGACCTGGGCCTCATCAACTCCTACTGGGCGCTGATCCTCGTCAACTGCACCACCGCGGTGCCGTACAGCGCCTGGCTGCTCAAGGGCTACTTCGACACGATCCCGATCGAGATCGACGAGGCGGGCCGGGTGGACGGGCTCACGCCGTTCGGCACCTTCTTCCGGCTGATCCTGCCGCTGGCCCGGCCGGGCCTGGCCGTCGCCGCGTTCTACAACTTCATCACCGCGGTCGCCGAGGTGGCCTTCGCGACCACCTTCATGCTGGACGACTCCAAGTACACCTTCTCCGTCGGCCTGCAGACCTTCGTCAGCGAGCACGACGCCGAGTGGAACTACATGGCCGCCACCGCGGTGCTGATCGCGATACCCGTGTCGGTGTTCTTCTACCTCGTGCAGAAGAACCTGGTCACCGGTCTCACCTCCGGCGGCACCAAGGGCTGACGCCCTCGGCGCGACGAGGCTCCCGCGTGCCTGACGCGCGGGTAGGCGGCCGCGGTGTCCTCCCCCAGCCCCCGCTGACACCGCGGCCGCCTCGCATCCGTTCCCCCGGCCCGCCTCGCGGCCGCACGGCCCGCGTCCCCCACGCGACGCCGTGTCCCCACGCGTCCTCCCCGACTCCCGGCTTCGCTCGAGCCGGGCGGTGCCCCCTCCCGAACTCCGTCACCACCAAGGAAGCCATGAGCCAGCAGCACACTGCCGCCCCGGCCACCGACTCCGCCACCGCCACCGTCGCCGGCCACCGCCGCGACTGGTGGCGGGAGGCGGTCATCTACCAGGTCTACCCGCGCAGCTTCGCCGACAGCAACGGCGACGGCATGGGCGACCTGGAGGGCGTACGCTCCCACCTGCCGTACCTGCGCGACCTCGGCGTCGACGCGGTGTGGCTCAGCCCCTTCTACGCCTCCCCGCAGGCCGACGCCGGCTACGACGTCGCCGACTACCGCGCGGTCGACCCGATGTTCGGCACCCTGCTGGACGCCGACGCGCTGATCCGCGAGGCCCACGGGCTCGGCCTGCGCATCATCGTGGACCTGGTGCCCAACCACTCCTCCGACCAGCACGAGTGGTTCAAGCGCGCCCTCGCCGAGGGCCCCGGCTCCCCGCTGCGGGAGCGCTACCACTTCCGCCCCGGCAAGGGCGCGGACGGCGAACTCCCGCCCAACGACTGGGAGTCCATCTTCGGCGGCCCGGCCTGGACCCGGGTCACCGAGCCCGACGGGACGCCGGGGGAGTGGTACCTGCACCTCTTCGCCCCCGAGCAGCCCGACCTCAACTGGGAACACCCGGCGGTCGGCGACGAGTTCCGCTCCATCCTGCGCTTCTGGCTGGACATGGGCGTGGACGGCTTCCGCATCGACGTGGCGCACGGCCTGGTCAAGGCCGAGGGCCTGCCCGACCTCGGCTCCGCCGAGCAGCTGAAGCTGCTGGGCAACGATGTCATGCCGTTCTTCGACCAGGACGGCGTGCACGCCATCTACCGGCAGTGGCGCACGATCCTCGACGAGTACGCCAATAAAATGGAGCCCGAAGGGCCGTCGTCAGAAGGGCGGCGGCGGGAGACGGGTGGGCGGATCTTCGTCGCCGAGGCATGGACCCCGACCGTCGAGCGCACCGCCAACTACGTCCGTCCGGACGAGCTGCACCAGGCGTTCAACTTCCAGTACCTGTCGACGGCCTGGGACGCGGCCGAACTGCGGGCGGTCATCGACTCCACGCTGGAGGCGATGCGCCCGGTCGGCGCCCCCGCCACCTGGGTGCTGTCCAACCACGACGTCACCCGGCACGCCACCCGCTTCGCCAACCCGGCGGGCCTCGGCACCCAGATCCGCACGGCCGGCGACCGCGGACTCGGCCTGCGCCGGGCCCGCGCCGCGACCCTGCTGATGCTGGCGCTGCCCGGCTCGGCCTACCTCTACCAGGGCGAGGAACTGGGCCTGCCGGACGTCGTGGACCTGCCCGACGAGGTGCGCCAGGACCCGGCGTACTTCCGCGGCGCGGGCCAGGACGGCTTCCGCGACGGCTGCCGGGTGCCGATCCCGTGGACCCGCACGGGCGCGTCGTACGGCTTCGGCGACGGCGGCAGCTGGCTCCCGCAGCCGGCGAGCTGGGGCGAGCTGAGCGTCGAGGCGCAGACCGGGACGGTGGGCTCCACCCTGGAGCTGTACCGCGCCGCCCTCGCCGCCCGCCGCGCCCAGCCCGACCTGGGCGCCGGGGACACGCTGGAGTGGCTGCGCGCCCCGGAGGGCGTCCTGGCCTTCCGCCGGGGCGAGTTCGTGTGCGTCGCCAACACCACGGGCGAGTCGGTGACGACCCCGGCGTACGGCCGGGTGCTGCTGGCGAGCGGTGAGGTGGCCGAGACCGGTGGCGAGGCGAAGGTGCCCGCCGACACCACGGTGTGGTGGACCGCGGCGGTCTGACACCCCGTGTGAAATTTCTTGCATCAACTTCTCTACGGCCCGCTGCCTTTTCCGGCAGCGGGCCTTTAACATCTGCGTCACCGCAAGGTTTCTGAAACTTTGCAGAAAGTACCTTCAGCGACGAAGGAACCCCACATGGTACGCAAGATGCTCTCCGGGGCGGTCGCCCTCGCGGCCGCCGCCCTTGTCATGAACCCGACGACCGCGCACGCCTCCCCGCCCGGCACCAAGGACGTCACCGCCGTCCTGTTCGAGTGGAACTACGCCTCGGTGGCCCGCGAGTGCACCAGCACGCTGGGCCCCGCCGGCTACGGATACGTGCAGGTGTCGCCGCCCGAGGAGCACATACAGGGCTCCCAGTGGTGGACCTCGTACCAGCCCGTGTCGTACAAGATCGCGGGCCGGCTCGGCGACCGGACCACCTTCAAGAACATGATCTCCACCTGCCACGCGGCCGGGGTGAAGGTCGTGGTGGACACCGTCATCAACCACATGACCTCCGGCAGCGGCACCGGCACCGGCGGCACGCAGTACACCAAGTACAACTACCCGGGCGTGTACGCGGACTCCGACTTCCACACCTGCCGGACGTCGATCGACAACTACCAGGACCGCTCGAACGTCCAGAACTGCGAACTCGTCGGCCTGGCCGACCTGGACACCGGCGCGGAGCACGTGCGCGCCACGATCGCCGGGTACCTGAACGACCTGCTCTCGCTCGGCGCCGACGGCTTCCGCATCGACGCGGCCAAGCACATCGCCGCCGGTGACCTGGCGAACATCAAGAGCCGGCTGACCAACCCGGGCGTCTACTGGAAGCAGGAGGTCATCTACGGCGCGGGCGAGGCCGTCCAGCCCACCGAGTACACGGGCAACGGGGACGTCCAGGAGTTCCGCTACGGCTACGACCTCAAGCGCGTCTTCAACAGCGAGAAGCTCGCCTACCTGAACAACTTCGGCGAGGGCTGGGGCTATATGCCCAGCAGCGTGGCCGGTGTCTTCGTGGACAACCACGACACCGAGCGCAACGGCGCCACCCTGAACTACAAGGACGGCGCCAACTACACGCTGGCCAACGTCTTCATGCTGGCCTGGCCCTACGGCTCCCCGGACATCAACTCCGGCTACGAGTGGAGCGACGCGGACGCGGGCCCGCCCGACAACGGCCAGGTCAACGCCTGCTGGCAGGACGGCTGGAAGTGCCAGCACGCCTGGCCGGAGATCAAGTCCATGGTCGCCTTCCGCAACACCACCCGCGGCCAGGCGGTCTCCAACTGGTGGGACGACGGCGACAACCTGATCGCCTTCGGCCGCGGCAGCAAGGGCTATGTGGTCATCAACCACGAGGGCGCGACGGCCAGCCGCTCCTTCCAGACCTCGCTGCCCGCCGGCACCTACTGCAACGTGCAGAACAACACCACGGTGACGGTCAACGGCACCGGCTGGTTCACGGCCTCGGTCGCCCCGAACACCGCGCTGGCGATCTACGCCGGCAAGTCCTCCTGCTGAACGGGGAGTCGGCCCGCACCGCACCCCCATGGCGGTGCGGGCCGCGGTGGTTGAAATTCCTTTCCGATGCTTTCAGGACTCTTGCTGCAACCCTTTCGGGAGGGGTACGGTCGCGCGGGCGCCCGGCATCGAGGCCCAGCCGCGGCGTGGGGTCGGACCCATCAGAGCCGCCATCGCAAGGAGTTCATGCCTGTGATACCGAGATGGCCGACGCCCGCACGGCGTCGCACCACCCACCGCGGGAGAGCCGCAGCCCTCGCCGTCGCCGCGCTCACGGCCGCACTCGTGCAGCCACTGGCCGCGCCCGCCGCGCAGGCCGCCGCCCCGCCCCCGCCCCCGTCGGACTCGGCCCTCGCGGCCCAGCCGGCCCGGCACGGCGACACCCACGAGCAGTTCTACTTCGTCATGCCGGACCGGTTCGCCGACGGCGACAAGGCCAACGACAAGGGCGGGCTCACCGGTTCGCGGATGACGACCGGCTACGACCCCACCGACGCGGGCTTCTTCCAGGGCGGCGACCTCAAGGGCGTCACCCGGAAGCTGGACTACATCAAGGGCCTCGGCACCACCGCCCTGTGGCTCGCGCCGATCTTCAAGAACATCCCCGTACAGGGCACGGGCAGCAACGCCTCGGCGGGCTACCACGGTTACTGGATCACCGACTTCACCCAGGTCGACCCGCACTTCGGCACCAACCAGGACCTGAGAAACCTCATCTCCACGGCGCACGCCAAGGGCATGAAGGTCTTCTTCGACGTCATCACCAACCACACCGCCGACGTGGTGACGGACAAGGAGAACTCCTCCGACTACCGCTCCAAGGGCGCCTACCCGTACCTCACCAAGGACGGCAGGCCCTTCGACGACGCCGACTACGCGGCCGGCGGCAAGGGGTTCCCGGCCGTCTCCGACGCCTCCTTCCCGTACACCCCGGAGGTCACCAGCCGGAGCAAGGTCCCGGCCTGGCTCAACGACCCGACGATGTACCACAACCGGGGCGACTCCACCTTCGCGGGCGAGTCCGGCACCTACGGCGACTTCGACGGCCTGGACGACCTGTGGACCGAGCGTCCCGAGGTCGTGCACGGCATGGAGCGCATCTACGAGCGGTGGGTGAAGGACTTCGCCGTCGACGGGTTCCGCATCGACACCGCCAAGAACGTCGACCTGGACTTCTGGACCCAGTGGGCCACCGCACTCGACACGTACGCGGCGGCGCACGGCCGGAAGAACTTCTTCCTGTTCGGCGAGACGTACGACACCGACACCTCGGTGACCGCCCCGTACGTCACCCGGGGCCGCCTCGACGCCACCCTCGACTTCCCCTTCCAGGGCGCGGCCCGCGGCTACGCCTCCCAGGGCGCGAGCGCCGCCAAGCTGGCGGGCGTCCTCGGCGACGACTACAAGTACACGACCGGCCGGTCCAACGCCTACGAGCAGGTCACCTTCCTCGGCAACCACGACATGGGCCGCATCGGGTACTTCCTGAAGCAGGACAACCCGCACGCCTCGGACGCCGAACTCCTGAAGAAGGACGAGCTGGCGAACGAGGTGATGTTCCTCAGCCGCGGCAACCCGGTCGTCTACTACGGCGACGAACAGGGCTTCACCGGGAACGGCGGCGACAAGGCGGCCCGCCAGACCATGTTCGCCTCCAAGGTGCCCGCCTACCTCGCCGACGACGAGATCGGCACCGACCGCACGCACGCCAGTGACTCGTACGACACGAAGGCGCCGCTGTACCGGCAGATCGCCGACCTCGCCGCCCTGCGCAAGGCCAACCCGGCCCTGACCGACGGCGTGCAGAGCGAGCGGTACGCGGCCGACGGCGCCGGGATCTACGCCTTCACCCGCACCGACGCCAGGAGCGGCCAGGAGTACATCGTCGCGTTCAACAACGCGGGCGAGACCAAGTCGGCGACGTTCGCGACCGCTTCGGCCGGGATGCCGTACCGGGGTGTCCACGGAGCGACGGGCAGCGTGACCTCCGACGGCGGGCGCAAGGTCACCGTCACCGTCCCCGCCGAGTCCGCCGTCGTCTACAAGGCGTCCGGCCCCCTCGACACGCCGGCCGCCAAGCCCGCGCTCACCCTGAACGCCCCGGCCGCCGGCGCCACCGGCACCGTGACCCTGGGCGCACAGGTCGACGGCGGGCAGCTGAACCGGGTGGTCTTCGCCGCCCAGGTCGGCGACGCGAAGTGGCAGATCCTCGGCTCCGCCGACCACGCGCCCTACCAGGTCACCCAGACCCTCGGGGCCGAGGTCCCGGCCGGTACCGCGCTGCGCTACAAGGCCGTCGTGACCGACAGCGCCGGGCACACCGCGAGCGCCACGGCGCAGAGCACCACCGGCGCCGTACCCGCGCCCGCCCCGCCCACCGCCTCCTCGCGCGACTACGTGATCGTCCACTACCAGCGCGCCGACGGCGACTACGGCGACTGGGGCCTGTACGCCTGGGGCGACATCGCCGACGGCGAGTCCACCACCTGGCCGGCCGGGCACCCCTTCACCGGCCGGGACGCCTGGGGCGCCTTCGCCTACGTCAAGGTCAAGCCGGGCGCCTCGAACGTCGGCTTCCTGGTCGTGGACAAGAACGGGAACAAGGACACCGACTCCGACCGGAGCATCGACGTCACCAAGGCCGGTGAGGTCTGGGTCCAGCAGGGCAAGGCCGACGTCCAGACCCAGCGGCCGTCGTCGTACCCCGCGCCGGACACCACCAAGGCGGTCATCCACTACCACCGCGCCGACGGCGACTACGACGGCTGGGGCCTGCACGTCTGGACGGGCGCCGCGCACCCCACCGACTGGTCGGCCCCGCTGAAGCCGGTGAAGACTGATGCCTATGGCGCCGTCTTCGAGGTCCCGCTCGCCGCGGGTGCCACCAGCCTCAGCTACATCATCCACCACGGCGACGAGAAGGACCTCGCCACCGACCAGTCGCTCGACCTCACCGCCGACGGCTACGAGGTGTGGCTGTTGAACGGCCAGGACAAGCACCTGCTGCCGCAGCCCGCGGGCAGCGCCGCCGCCCTCGACCTGACCACTTCCAAGGCGGTCTGGATCGACCGGGACACCGTCGCCTGGGACGGCGCCGACGGCGCCGCCTCCACCCAGCTGGTCTACTCCCACGACGGCTCCATCACCGCCAAGGACGGGGCCCTGACCAGCGACGACGAGCGCTGGCTGCGACTGGGGAAGACCACCCTCACGGACGCCCAGAAGGCCAGGTTCCCCTATCTGAAGGACGACACGGCCTGGTCCGTGGACCCGCGGGACCGCGGCCGGGTGCGCGAGGCGCTCACCGGTCAGCTGATCGCCTCCCAGCGCGCCGCCAACGGCGCCGTGCTCGCCGCGACCGGCGTCCAGACCGCGGGCGTCCTGGACGACCTCTACCCGGCCGCCGCCAAGGCGCACCTGGGCCCGGTCTTCCACGGCGGCAGGCCCACCCTCTCCGTGTGGGCGCCGACCGCCCAGAGCGTCGCCCTGGAGATCGGCGGCGCCGTCAGGCCCATGCACCGCGACGACACCACCGGCGTCTGGTCGGTCACCGGGCCCGCGTCCTGGAAGGGCGAGAGCTACCGGTACGTGGTCACGGTATGGGCGCCCAGCGTCCGCCGGCTGGTCACCAACAAGGTCACCGACCCCTACTCGGTCGCCCTCACCGCGGACTCCGAGCGCAGCGTCGTGGCCGACCTGGACGACAGGTCCCTCGCCCCGAGCGGCTGGTCCACCCTGCGCAAGCCCAAGGCCGTACCGCTGCGCGACGCGCAGATCCAGGAGCTGCACGTCCGGGACTTCTCGGTCGCGGACAAGACCGTCCCGGCGAAGGACCGGGGCACCTACCTCGCCTTCACCGACCAGGGCAGCGACGGCTCCCGGCACCTGAAGGCGCTGGCGAAGTCCGGGACGTCGTACGTGCATCTGCTGCCCGTCTTCGACTTCGCCACCGTGCCCGAGAAGAAGGCCGACCAGCAGAGCCCCGGCTGCGATCTCGCCGGCTACCCGGCCGACTCCGACCAGCAGCAGGCGTGCGTGGCGAAGAGCGCCGCGAAAGACGCCTACAACTGGGGCTACGACCCGTACCACTTCACCGTCCCCGAGGGCTCCTACGCCACCGACCCGGACGGCACCGCGCGCACCCGGCAGTTCCGGCAGATGGTGCAGGGGATCAACCAGGACGGCCTGCGGGTCGTGATGGACGTGGTCTACAACCACACCTCGGCCAGCGGCCAGGCGGACACCTCCGTCCTGGACAAGATCGTGCCCGGCTACTACCAGCGGCTGCTCGCCGACGGCTCGGTGGCGAACTCCACCTGCTGCTCCAACACCGCGCCCGAGAACGCGATGATGGGCAAGCTGGTCGTGGACTCGATCGTCACCTGGGCCAAGGAGTACAAGGTCGACGGGTTCCGCTTCGACCTCATGGGCCACCACCCCAAGGCCAACATCCTCGCGGTCAGGAAGGCCCTCGACGCACTCACCCTGAAGAAGGACGGCGTCGACGGAAGGAAGATCATCCTGTACGGCGAGGGCTGGAACTTCGGCGAGGTCGCCGACAACGCCCGCTTCGTGCAGGCCACGCAGCGGAACATGGCGGGCACCGGCATCGCCACCTTCTCCGACCGGGCCCGCGACGCGGTGCGCGGCGGCAGCCCCTTCGACTCCGACCCCGGCGTCCAGGGCTTCGCCTCCGGCCTGTACACCGACCCCAACGGCTCCGCCGCGAACGGCACGCCGGCCGAGCAGAAGGCCCGGCTGCTGCACTACCAGGACCTGATCAAGGTCGGGCTGACCGGCAACCTCGCCGCGTACCGCTTCACGGACACCGACGGCAAGGAGGTCACCGGCGCCAGGATCGACTACAACGGCGCGCCCGCCGGATACGCGGCCGCACCCGGCGACGCCCTCGCCTATGTGGACGCGCACGACAACGAGTCCCTGTTCGACGCCCTCGCCTACAAGCTGCCGGGGGACACCCCGGCAGCCGACCGGGCCCGGATGCAGGTCCTGGCGATGGCCACGGCCACCCTCTCGCAGGGCCCGTCCCTGTCGCAGGCGGGCACCGATCTGCTGCGCTCGAAGTCGCTGGACCGCAACTCCTTCGACAGCGGCGACTGGTTCAACGGCATCCACTGGAACTGCGCCGACGGCAACGGCTTCGGCCGGGGCCTGCCCATGGCGGCCGACAACCAGGACAAGTGGTCGTACGCCGGACCGCTGCTGACCTCCGTCAAGGTCGGCTGCCCGCAGATCGAGGGCAGTTCGGCCGCCTACCAGGACCTGCTGAAGATCCGTACGACAGAGAAGGCGTTCTCGCTCGACACGGCGGGCCGGGTGCAGAGCGAGCTGTCCTTCCCGCTGTCCGGCAAGGACGAGACCCCCGGCGTGATCACCATGACCCTCGGTGACCTGGTCGTCGTCTTCAACGCCACCCCGCAGGCGCAGAAGCAGACGGTCGCCGCGCTGGCCGGGACCGACTACCGGCTGCACCCGGCACAGGCGTCCGGCGCGGACCCGGTGGTGAAGACCTCCGGCTACACGGCGGCCACCGGCACCTTCACCGTGCCGGCCAGGACCGTGGCGGTCTTCACCCGGTCCTAGGGCCTCTCGTTTGGATCATGCCGGGCTCGCGGGCCCTGATCCGGCCTGATCCAAACGAAAGACCCTAGCCCGCTCTAGGAAGCCAGCGAGGTGAGCCGGCCGACGAGCTCCGCGAAGGGGCCGTCGGCCGGCTCGTCCTTGAGCATGGCGCGCAGCACGTCCGCCATGGCGTCGTCCCGGGTCGCGCTCACCGCGACCAGCGCGGCGAAGTCGTGCACCAGCTGGAGCTCCAGCTCCTCGCGGGGGATGCGGCGGCCGTGCAGCCAGATCAGCGCGGTGGACTCGGCGAGCGAGATCCAGGAGCGGATGACCAGCTCCAGACGCGCGGGCGCCTCGGCGATCCCGAGGTGGGAGAGCATCTGCTCGTACGCGGCCTGCCGTACGTCGTCGATCAGCGCGTTGGTGGCCGAGACGTGCTCCTTCTCCCGGGACCCTGCCGCGGACACCGCCGGGCCGCCGCGCATCAGGGCCGAGAAACCGGGGCCGTACTCGTCCACATGGGAGAAGAAGCGCTGCATCACATGCAGCAGCCGCTCGCCCAGCGGCCCCTCGTGCGGCTCGGTGAAGCGGGCCTTCAGCTCCTGGGAGGCCCGCCGCAAGGCGGCCTCGTACAGGCTGAGTTTGCCCGGGAAGTAGTGGTACACCAGCGGCCGCGAGATGCCCGCGGCCGCCGCTATGTCGTCGATGGAGACCTCGTCGGGCGAGCGGCGGCTGAACAGGTCGAGAGCGACGCTGATCAGCTGCTGCCGCCGCTCCTCGACACCCATCCTGCGGCGCACCCCGGTAGTCATACGAACACCTTACCGAGCGGATCCGGCCGCCAACGGTTCGGACCCGGACCGGTGTTCACCTCACTGCGTCACAGATCGAGCACAAGGCGTTCGCTTCGGGCCCGCGACACACAGATCAGCATCGAGTCATGGCGCTCCGCGTCCGTCAGCAGCTCGTCCCGGTGCTCCACCTCACCCTCCAGGACCCGCTGCTGGCAGGTCCCGCAGAATCCCTGCTCACAGGAGTAGACGGTGCCCGGCAGCTCCCGGCGCACGGCGGCCAGCACCGTGGAGTCGGCCGGCACGCTCACCGTGCGCCCGCTGCGCCGCAGTTCCACCTCGAACGCGGTGTTCCCGTCCGCCGGGACGCGCGGCGCGAACCGCTCCAGATGCAGTACGGCCCCCTCCGGCACCCGCTGGGCGACCGCCTCCATCAGCCCCTCGGGACCGCAGCAGTACACCGCCGTGCCCGGGTCCGCCCCCGCGAACAGGGCGTCCAGGTCGGGCCGCCCGTCCTCGTCCTCCGCCACCAGCGTCAGCCGGTCCCCGGCCAGCTCCCGCACCTCCGCCAGGAAGGGCATCGAGGCCCGGGTCCGCCCGCAGTACAGCAGCCGCCACGCCGCCCCCGCCGGCAGCGCGCGCAGCATCGGCAGCACCGGGGTGATGCCGATCCCGCCGGCCACGAAGACGTACGACTCGGCCTCGGCGAGCGGGAACCGGTTGCGCGGCCCGCGCACCTCCAGCTCCATCCCCTCGGCCAGCTGCTCGTGCACCTCCCGGGAACCGCCCCGCCCGTCCTCGACCAGCCGGGTGGCGACCGTGTACACGGAGGTGTCCTCGGGGTCCCCGCACAGCG
Organism: Streptomyces sp. SUK 48; assembly: GCF_009650765.1. Classification (NCBI taxonomy): domain Bacteria; kingdom Bacillati; phylum Actinomycetota; class Actinomycetes; order Kitasatosporales; family Streptomycetaceae; genus Streptomyces; species Streptomyces sp. SUK 48. The sequence goes on from NZ_CP045740.1 coordinate 5,847,318, forward strand.
AGTACTGCCGCACCAGCCCCGAGGGCAGCACCAGATCCAGATGCGCGCCCGGCGTCCAGCGTGGCAACTCAGTGCCCTCCAGGCGCAGTTGTACGACACCCTCGGCGATCGTCTCGTGCGCGGTGAGCAGCAGCCGCAGGGCCCGGGAGCGCGGCCGGCCGGAGACCGGCGTCTGAAGCGCGGGCATCGGCCACAGCGGCGAGACCTGGACGCGGCGGCGCAGCGCGCTCCGGGTGAGCAGGGCGGCGCCCGCGAGCAGGGCGACCGTGAGCGGCTTGGGCATCAGGCGGCACCCTTCAGGGAGCGCTCCGCCTGCTCGGCGGCGAGCGCGGCCGGGGAGGCGGCCAGATAGGCGACGGCCTGGGCGGTGGAGAACTCGTGCGAGGGGTGGTAGTCCCGGCCGAGGTAGCGCGGGATGGAACGCAGCATGGCACCGGTGCCGGGCAGCACGCCCGCGCGGCCCCGGTCGTAGAAGTCCTTGAAGGACGCCTTGGCCGCCTGGGGGCCGGTCAGCGTCGGGTCGTTCGCCATGAAGAAGCGGACCCCGCGCTGCCACAGGAAGAGCAGGGCGGAGAACGCGCTCGCCCAGGTGCGGGCCCGGCGCCGGTAGCTGCCGTCCAGATGCGTGAACAGGTCGAAGGCGACCGAGCGGTGCTCGACCTCCTCCGCGCCGTGCCAGCGCAGCAGGTCCAGCATGGTGGGGTCGGCGCCGCGCCGGTCCAGCTCGGCCGCGCCGAGCACCCAGTCGCCGAGGAAGGCGGTGTAGTGCTCGATGGCCGCGATGAGCGCCACCCGTTCGAGCAGCCACCAGCGGCGGGCCCGGCCCGGCGGCAGGGTGCGGTCGCCGAGCAGCTTCTCGAAGAACCAGTCGACCTGCGCGGTGTACGGCGTCGGGTCCAGGCCCTGCTCGCGCAGATGCGGCAGCACCTCGTCATGGGACTGGGAGTGCATGGCCTCCTGCCCGATGAACCCGATGACGTCCTCGCGCAGCCGGTCGTCCTTGATCAGCGGCAGCGCCTGCCTGTACACCTCTACGAACCAGCGCTCGCCGGCCGGCAGCAGCAGATGCAGCACATTGATGGTGTGCGTGGTGAACGGGTCCCCGGGCACCCAGTGCAGCGGCGTGTCCTCCCACGAGAAGGACACGTTGCGAGCCTTGAGCGCGATGCGCTCGGACTCCACCGGCCGGGCCTGCGTATTAGACATGGCGTCAATGTACTGACGGGTAGACGCTCTGAGAAGGGTTACGGCAGGGGTTGTTTACGGCGATGTCAGCAGCGCCCGCCCCACGGCCCCTGTCTAGTGCAGTCCCTCGATCGCATTGCCGCCCGCCAGTGTGCCCTTCAGCTGGGCCTGCGCCCCTTTGGCGGCCTTGGAGATCAGCAGCGAGCCCGGCGCCGAGGCGGTGATCCCGCCGCTCGCGTGGATCGCCACCGTGTCCGGGGAGCCCGCGGCCAGCAGATACCAGTGTCCGCCCCGGGACTTCCACAGCACCCCGGCCAGCACATGCGGATCGCGCGGACCGCAGGCCGCGGTGTCGGTGCCCTTCGCCGTGACGGCTCCGTAGCGGGAGCCGGGGGTCCGGAACTGGGCCAGCGCCGCGCTGCCGTCACCGCGCCAGGTCTCGGCGCGGGTGCAGGCCCACTGCCCGGCCCCGCTGCCGTCGGGCAGCGGCTGCTCCGCGTAGTCCCAGGCGTTGACGCTGCGCACCCCCGAGGAGCGCTCGGTGGCCAGCGAACAGGCGAACGGCGCCCACGCCCGGAGCCCTTCGGACCCGGACGCCTCGCCGGCCGCGCCGGGGCGGCCCGCGGTGAGACGGGCCGGGACCAGCTCGCCGAGGTCGGTGGCGAGCTGGGTGCCCGCGCCGCCGGAGACCTGGAGCACGGTCCAGGAGGTGCAGTTGCCGGTCGCCAGGGCGGGGCTGGTCAGCGGGGCGGTGACGCCGCCGGTCACCGTGAGCGGCGTGGGCGCCGCGGCGGGCTTCAGCAGATCGCGGGTGGCCGCCTTCTTCACCCAGGGGGCCAGCAGGTACTGCACATTGCCGTCGGCGCGGCCGAGGACCACGGCGCTCGCCTCGGCGCCGGTCGCGCCGTCCACCCGGGCGAAGTCCAGGGCGGCGCCCTGGGTGCCGTCGGCCGGCTCGGCGTAGCGCGCGATGCGCAGACCGTCGTAGAGGATCACCACCCGGGCGGCGTCGACCCGCCCCGCGTACAGCAGTTGGGGCGGGCCGGCGGGGCCGCCGGTCATGGTGCCGGGGGTGGCCGAGACCCGGACGTTCTGCCCGGGGCGGGCCCAGACCGCGAGGGCGCGGCGCAGCAGGTCCTTGTCGCCGGTGAGCGGGCCGCGCGCGGGCCAGGCCGAGAAGTCGGTACGGGCCGCGGTGCGCCAGGCGGCGGGGGCGACCCGGGTCAGCCTGCCCGGGTCGAGGGCGGCCTGGGCGGCCGGGTTCTCGGCGTAGACGGGGGCGGCGGCGCCGTCCGGACCCCAGCCGGAGTGCGGCAGCGCGAGCAGCGCCCCGCACACCACGAGGGCGGCCGCGGCGCCGAGGGCGGCCCGGGTGTGCTGGCGGCGGCGCAGCAGATCGGTGGGCCGGGCCTGGAGAGTGCAGGGGTCGAACTCGGGGGAGGAGAGCAGTCCCGGCTGGGCGGGCACGCTGTTCGCCATGGCGAGGGCGCCGCCCGGGTCGTCCACCCCGGCCGCGTCCAGGATCTCGCGGATCTCCTGGTCGGGCAGCCGGTCCAGGCCGCGCAGCACATAGGCGGCGCGGGCCGGCGCGGACAGCTTCGACAGCCGCTGGTCCAGGGCGAGTTCGTCGGCACCGCCCGAGCGCGGCAGCAGCCGCAGACCCCAGACGCGGGGGAGCAGCGGGGGCAGGCCCCGGTGCGGGCGGGCGGCGGCGAGGGCGGCGCGCAGGACGCGCTCCCGCAGATAGACGTAGCCGGGGTCGCTCTCCCGTCCCGCCGGGTCCGCGGTGTCCCGGCGGCCCTGGATGCGGCCCGAGGGCTGGGCCGGGATCAGGTCGGCCTGCTTGCGGCCCCGGGGCAGGGCGCGCTGGGTGAGGGCGTGTGCGGTCAGCACCCGGCGCCCGCGGCCGAGGCCCGGCGGCAGCACCAGATGGGCGAGCCGGACCAGCCGTGGGTAGTGCTCGACGAGTGTGGCCTCGGCCCGCTCGACGTCGGCCGGTGCGGAGGCGGGTGCGTGACGGTGGGCTACATCCTGTGACTGCACGTCCGGGAGAACGAGCGAGCCCTTGGTTGGTCACCGTCAAGCGTCGCGTACATGCCCACGGAGCGGCCTGTTCAGGCCCCGGGACCGACCAGGGCGCGCGCGTAGTTGGCCATCGACCGCTGGTAGCGCGGCAGATGGGCGGCGAGCGCCTCGATCACCAGGGACAGGCCCTCGCGGTCGCGGCCGAGGCTGGAGAGGCACAGCGCGAGACAGGCGCGCACCGCGTCGTCCAACTCGTCGCTCGGCCCGTCCAGTTCGGGGGTGAGGAGCTTGACGCCCTCCTCCGGCTGCCCGGTGTTGCGCAGGGAACTCGCCAGCTGGATCCGGGTCCGCCGGCCCCGGTAGCCGTCGAGGCCGCGCGCCAGCGCCTCCCGGTACAGCGGCACGGCCCGGTCCGAGTGCCCGGTCGAGTCGAAGGCACAGGCCCGCTCGAAGGGGCCCCGCGGGCTGTCCCCGGGCAGTTCGGCGACGAGCCCGTCGATCAGGGCGCGGAACTCCGCCGCCCGCTCCTCCGGATACTCGTCGCGGGCGAAGGCGGCCCAAGCGGCGTCCACACGGTCTTCCCAGTCCTGGTTCACCGCGTCACCCTCGCACACCCGGGCCCCCGCGGTCACCGGAATTGAGCCGGAGCCCAGCGGGGGCCGTGCGCCGGTGTCGGCGGGACCTGCGAGCCGGCGCTCAGCGGGACCTGCGAGCCGGTGCTCAGCGGGGCCCGCCGTCGAGGTACGCCAGCACCGCGAGCACCCGCCGGTTGTCGTCGTCCGACACCTCCAGGCCCAGCTTGCCGAAGATGTTGGAGGTGTGCTTGGCCACCGCCCGCTCGGTGACCACCAGTTGGGCCGCGATCCCCGCGTTCGACCGGCCCTGCGCCATCAGCTCCAGCACCTCCCGCTCGCGCGGGGTGAGCCGCGCGAGCGGCCGGTCGTCGGCCGAACTCCGCGCCAGCAGCTGCTGGATGACCTGGGGATCCATCGCCGTGCCTCCCGCCGCGACCCGCCGTACGGCGTCCACGAACTGCTCCGCGTCGAACACCCGGTCCTTGAGCAGATACCCGATCCCGCCGTCCCCGTCCGCGAGCAGCTCCCGCGCGTACAGCTGCTCCACGTGCTGGGAGAGCACCAGCACCGGCAGCCCCGGCCGGGCCCGCCGGGCGGCCAGCGCGCACTGCAGGCCCTCGTCGGTGTGCGTGGGCGGCAGCCGTACGTCCACCACTGCCACGTCCGGCGCCGACTCGGCCAGCGCCCGCGTCAGTTCGGGCCCCGACTCGACGGCCGCCGCGATCTCCAAGCCGTACGCCTCCAGCAGCCGCACCAGTCCGTCGCGCAGCAGGAAGAGGTCTTCGGCTAGGACAACACGCACGGGATCTCCATGGTCACCATGGTGGGGCCGCCGACGGGAGAGCTGACGGCCAGGACGCCGTCGAATGTACCGAGCCGCTTCTCGATCCCGGCGAGCCCGGAGCCGGTGCCGACCGCGGCGCCGCCCCTGCCGTTGTCGGTGACCGTGATCCGCAGCCGGCCGTCGGTGTGGTGCAGATCCACCCAGATCCGGTCGGCGCCCGCGTGCTTGGCCGCGTTCGTGAGCACCTCGCCGACCGCGAAGTAGGCGGCCGACTCCACCGGCGCGTCGGCGCGGCCCGGCAGCTCCACCGCGACCTCGGCGGGCAGCGGCAGCCGTAGCGCCAACGCCCGTACGGCGTCGCCGAGTCCGCGCTCGGCGAGCACCGGCGGATGGATGCCCCGGACCAGGTCGCGCAGCTCCTCCAGGGCGTCCACGGAGTTGCGCCGGGCCTGCGCGAGCAGCCGCCGGGCCTGCTCCGGGTCCTTGTCGAGCAGCATCTCGATGGTGCCGAGGTCCATGCCCATGGCGACGAGCCGGGCCTGCGCGCCGTCGTGCAGGTCCCGTTCGATGCGGCGCAGTTCGGCGGCGGAGGTGTCCACCGCGTCCCGCCGCGTCTCGGTCAGCACCCGCACCCGCTCCACGAGTTCGCCCTCGCTGTTGTCGAGCACCGCCCGGACGAGCCGGAAGTGCGCGGTCAGCAGGTTCGGGACGATCCGCAGGGCGACGCGCGCGATCACCAGGGCGAGCAGGGCCGCGCCGACGGCGGTGGCCTCCCCGGTGACCGGGACGAACGCGTACCAGTAGGTCTCCCCGCCATGGGTGTACGCCCGCCACAGCCCGAAGGGCAGCATCAGCCCCTCGACGGGGTAGAACAGCAGCACGGCCGGGAGCAGCGCGCTGACGAAACCGGCCGTGAAGTCCACCGGCAGCCAGCGCACGTCCCGCCAGGTCTGCGGGTCGCCCAGCATGGTGAAGGTGCGCGTCCACGGATTGGCGCCGCGCGGGACCGGCCGGTACACCGCCCGGATCCGCACCCCGCACCACTCGGCCGCCAGCCTCCGGCGCACGTCCGCCAGCGCCCTGACCCCCGTCAGCACGAGGGGGGTGGTGAGCAGCCCGATACCGAGCGGGACGAAGGCCAGGGACACCAGGGTCAGCACCAGGAACGCTATGCCGAAGGGCATCGTGATCAGGGCCAGCGTCAGCCCCCGTACGGCGGCCAGCAGGGAGCGGCGGGCCGCGTCGCGCATGTCGTCGCTGTTCATACGGGGAGTCTCGCCGACCCGCCGCCGGGGGTCACTGGCCCGAGACCCCCTCTCGGGGGTGGTGCCAGGTACACCATCGGCCTCGGGAGCGGCGCCGGTCGCGCCGCCGCCTTCGGACGCGGTGCCGGGTGCGCCGTCGCGCAGGGCGGCCAGTACCCGCGCCTCCACCTCCGGGGCGAGTCCCGGGGCGTGGCGGTCGGGCCGCCGGGGCGGGGTGCCGCCGATCGAGGCCAGCCAGCGCCAGGTGTCCGCGACGGTCTCCGTCACCGGGCGGCACGTCAGGCCGGTGGCGAGCGCCCGGGACACATCGGACCGGTGGACGGCGTCGTGCAGCTCGCCGCCCGGCGGCACCCACACCGGCAGCTCGGTCCACGGCTCGATCCCGGCGTCCAGCACCGCCCGCGGGTCGGCCCAGCACAGCTCGGCGTCCGCGCCGGTCGCCGCGAGGCACGCGTCGAGGAACGCGCCCATGGTGGTGTGCCCCGGCGGGCTCACCAGGTCGTACGGGCCGCTCAACGCCCGCTCCAGAGCGCCCAGTAGCCAATTCGCGAGGTCGCGGGCGTCGATGTACTGGAGCGGCAGGTCGCGCGGGCCGGGCGCGAGGACGGGACCCCCGCGGGCGATCCGGGTCAGCCACCAGGGCAGCCGGCCCACGTTCTCGTACGGCCCGAGGATCAGCCCCGCCCGCACCAGCAGCGAGCCGTCCACGCCGAACGACTCCAGCGCGGCCAGCTCACCGCCCCGCTTGTCCAGGGCGTACTCGCGCTGCTCCGCGTCCGCCGCCGCGCCCTCGACCAGCGGCGCGTCCGCCCTGTCCCCGGCGGGCCAGGGCCAGGCGTACACCGAGCAGCTGGAGACGTACGCGTACCGCCCGGCGCGGCCCCGCAGCAGCCGCGCCGTCTCCCGCACCGCGCGGGGCGCCGCCGACCAGGTGTCCACCACCGCGTCCCAGTCGCCCTCGGCGAGCGCGTCCAGACCCCCCGGCGCGGTGCGGTCGCCGCGCAACAGGTCTGCTCCGGGCGGGGGTTGACGGTGTCCCCGGTTGAAGACGGTCACCTCCCAGCCGCGCCCGAGGGCCGCCTCGGCCACCGCCCGCCCCACGAACTCCGTTCCGCCCAGCACCAGAAGTCTCATGCCGGGCAGCCTGCCCGGCCGGGGGCGCGAGGTCACGGGACTCAGCCGAGGGCGGAACCCGGAGGGTCAACGCCCGGTCGGCGGAATGTACTTGTAGCCGACCCGGCGCACGGTCTGGATGGTCCGGCGGTGCTCGGCGCCCAGCTTGCGGCGCAGCCGCGCGATGTGGACGTCGACCGTGCGGCCGTCGCCGACATGGCCGTACCCCCACACCGTGGTGACCAGCTGGTCGCGGGTGTGCACCCGGTGCGGATGGGCCACCAGGTGCGCGAGCAGCTCGAACTCCAGGTAGGTCAGGTCGAGTTCGCGGCCCTCGATGAAGGCCGTACGGCGCCCGGAGTCGATCCGCACCAGCGGTTCGGGAGCGGCGAGGCCCGTCGCGGCCGCCCGTCCGGCGCGGTCCGCCTGGATGCTCTGGCCGGCCGGCACGGCCTGCTGCGCGAACCCGGCCTGTCCCCGCTGTCCCGCCAGTCCCCTCTCGCCGGCGAGTCCCGCCGGTCCTGCCGGTCCTGCCTGTCCCGGCTGGTCGGGCACCGCGACCGGCAGGAACGGCGGCTGCTGGTCGGCGGGGACCAGCACCAGATAGCCGACCATCGGCGGGTGGCCGGGCAGGACGGGCAGGGTGTGCTGCGGCGCGGGCAGCCAGGTGGCGCCCGGCGGCAGGAAGTCCGCGACGTCGACCACCTCGTCCCGGTCGACGGCGCGCAGCCGGTGCCGGGCGGGGACGTTCGGGGAGACCGCGGAGGGGGCCGGGGAGACAGCGGAGACGGGGGAGACGGAACGAGTGGTCGCCATGAGAGGTCAGCTCTTTCGCGCGAGAGGTTCGTCGGGAGGGACGGCGGCCGCGATTCGTGGTCGGGGCGCGCCGGGACGTACGTCGTTCCGCGCTGGCCGAAGGCCGGGGTTACGGCTTCACAGGGCCCGCGCGCAGATCGCGCGACAACACACCCGGTCGAAGTCGTGATGCTGGCGGGAGGGCCAGAAGGGCTCGAGGTCGTGGCGACCCGTCGCGGTGATCTTCTGGAAGCTGGCCATGCGCCCATTGAAGCAGAGGCGCGCGCCGGGCACGAGAGTCCTCTCACAGGTTGGACGTGTCATTGGCGTGAAGTCTGCGTTGCGAGAGTCGCGAGAGCCGTAGTCAAGCCCCTGATCAGCGGGTTGTAGGTGAGGAGACGGCTGAATCATTGTCTCAGCATGCGGACAGGCGAGGGTTGTCCGGGGCCGGTCGGGGCCGGTCGGGACCAGCCAGGGGCGAGCTGGGCCGGTCAGGGCCGGCCGGCGTCGGCCCCGGCCGCCTCTCCGGGGCGCGCCCGGGCATACGGCAGGGGCGCCCGCCGCGAACGGCGAGCGCCCCTGTCAGGGTCCTCGGGCGGATCAGACCTGGCCGGCCTTCTCCAGCGCCGTGCAGCAGGTGTCCACCATCAGGCGGGTCACCAGGTAGGGGTCGACGTTGGCGTTCGGGCGGCGGTCCTCGATGTAGCCCTTGCCGTCCACCTCGACCTGCCACGGGATGCGCACCGAGGCACCGCGGTCGGAGACGCCGTAGGTGAACTCGTCCCAGGGGGCGGTCTCGTGCAGACCGGTCAGCCGCTCGTCGATGCCGGCGCCGTAGTTCTTGACGTGGTCCAGCGGCTTGGAGCCCTCGCCGAGCGCCTCGCACGCGGTGATGATCGCGTCGTAGCCCTCGCGCATCGCCTTGGTGGAGAAGTTGGTGTGCGCGCCCGCGCCGTTCCAGTCGCCCTTGACCGGCTTGGGGTCGAGGGTCGCGGAGATCTTGAAGTCCTCGGCGGTGCGGTACAGCAGCCAGCGGGCCACCCACAGCTGGTCGGAGACCTCCAGCGGGGCGAGCGGGCCGACCTGGAACTCCCACTGGCCCGGCATGACCTCGGCGTTGATGCCGGAGATGCCGAGGCCGGCCTTCAGGCAGTTGTCGAGGTGCGCCTCGACGACGTCGCGGCCGAAGATCTCGTCGGCGCCGACACCGCAGTAGTAGCCGCCCTGGGGGGCCGGGTAGCCGCCCTCGGGGAAGCCCAGCGGGCGGGTGCCGTCGAAGAAGGTGTACTCCTGCTCGATGCCGAAGACCGGCTCCTGCGCGGCGAACCGGGCGGAGGCCTCGGCCAGTTCGGCGCGGGTGTTGGAGGCGTGCGGCGTCATGTCCGTGTTCAGGACCTCGCACAGCACCAGCACGTCGTCGCCGCCGCGGATCGGGTCCGGGCAGGTGAAGACCGGCTTGAGCACGCGGTCCGAGGCGTGCCCCTCGGCCTGGTTGGTGGAGGAGCCGTCGAAGCCCCACAGCGGCAGCGTGTCGAGACCGGCCGGGGCACCCGTGATGATCTTCGTCTTGGAACGGAGCTTGGCCGTCGGCGCGGTGCCGTCGATCCAGATGTACTCGGCCTTGAAGGTCACGGGGGGACACATCCTTCGGGGTGGTTCGGGCGCACTTGCGGGTGCCGGTGCGGCGCCGCGCGCCGTCTGTCGATCTGCGCGGAAGCTTGTCAACAGGCCGTTTCCCGACCATTGCCCTTATGTGAACCCCGTGTTACCTGGAGGTTCTGTGCCCCGGATCACCTACGGGACCCGGCCGGCCGGGTGAAACCGGCCGGCCGCGACCCCGGCGCCCCGTCAGCCGTACACCAGCAGGTAGTCGCAGGTGCTGGTGCCGTCGTGGAGGGACGTGTCGCTGTTGAGGACGTAGAAGGAACCGGCGAAGACCCCGGCGGCCGTCATCTTCGGGACCACGATGAGGGTCTGGTCCGCCATGTTCAGCGAGTTGGGGACCACCACGTTCCGGTACAGCAGCGTGAACAGGTTCTGCTGGAGGTCCTGGAGCCTGAGGATGCGGTAGACGCGGTCCCCCGAGCCCGCGGGCCCCGAGACGGGCGCCTGGCTGGCGGGCGCGGCCCACTGGGAGGGCTGGGTGGCCATACGGCCCTGGGCCTCCAGTTCCTGGAGCCGCCGCTGGGTGCTCGGCCTGATCCCGGCCATGTGGATGTGCAGCTGCTGATAGCGGCGCGCGTGCTGCGAATTGATTCCCAGGCCGATGTTCGCGTACTGCACCGGCACGCTTCCCCCGTGCCGCGCGTTCTCCCAGGCTTCGTGCCAGTAGTTCGCCGCCGAGTCCATGTGGATGAACGGGCATTCGATGCCCGTGATCCGGCACGAGGGGAGGAGGAGATAGTTGTGCGTGTTCTCCGGACTCCCGTGCAGCACGACGTAGTTCGGGGTCACCTTCAGGCAGTCGGGCTTGCCCTGCGGGGGCGGCGGGGTGATGCCCTGCGTGCAGTACTTGACGTCGTTCCACAGCAGGTCGTTGTCGCTGGGCATGCCGCACAGGGGCTGGAGCTGGGCGGGCGGACAGGGATTCGCCCCGCCGGGCGGCGGGGTGGTCGAGCACGACGGGGTGGGCGCGGGCCCGCCGTGCGCCGTGTCCGCGGTGGCGGTCGTCCCCGTCATGACTCCGGCGCCGGCCAACAGTGCCGCGCCGCCGACGGTGCCCGAGAGCGCGACGAATCGGCGCCGGGGGAATTCATCCGTGTTCTTCTGGTCGCTCATGCGCGTGATCTCCCGGTGAGGGGGCCTTTCCGGCCCGTTTCACCCCCCGCTGATCCGTCCACAGAATAGGGATGGGGAGATCGGATTCCCCGCCGACCGAACCGCCCGGTGCGGCACGTTCCGCCATTGAGAGGCGCCCGGCGCACCGCCCTCGGCAATCGGCCCGAGCCGTCCGGAGACCGGCGACGGCGGCACCGGGCCCCGCGCGGCGGCCCCTCACGTCCCCTCACCCGGACGTCGACGCGGGCCGCTCACCCGCCCCGGCGCACCCCCGTCACCCGGACTTCGTCCCGTGCGCGATCGCCTCCCGTACCGTCTCCTCCGTCCGGGCCACCAGCGCCGTGCCGTCGTCCGCCGTGATGATGGGCCGCTGGATCAGCTTCGGGTGCTCGGACAGCGCCCGGATCCAGCGCTCCCGGGAGTCCTCGTCCCGCGCCCAGTCCTTGAGCCCCAGTTCCGCGGCGGCCGGCTCCTGGGTCCGGGTGATGTCCCACGGCTCCAGGCCGAGGCGCCCGAGTACGGCCCTGATCTCGTCCGCGCTCGGCACGTCCTCCAGATAGCGCCGCACGGTGTACCCGACCCCCTCGGCGTCGAGCAGGCTGATCGCGCTGCGGCACTTCGAACAGGCCGGATTGATCCAGATCTCCATGCCCCCACGGTACGCGAGAACCCGTTCGCCACCCCTGCCCCGGGAGCCCCGAAAGCCCTTGTGGCCAGGGCCTTTTGTCAGTGGTCCGCCGTAGAATAGAAGCAGTGTTCGAGGGTGCCGCCGGGCTCGCCGGCCGGTGCCCTGATCGCGTCTGGAGGATGCCCGTGCCCGCTGCCGCTCTCAAGCCGAAGCCGTCGCCGACCCAGTCCACCGCCCAGCACCCCGTGCCCTTCGACTCGCCGTACGAGCCCGCCGCCAAGCGGCCCCTGCCGGCCGGGCGGCCCCGGGAGTGGTACGTCTCGCACAACCGCCGCCTGAAGGCCATGCGCCTGGCCATCGCCCTGCTCGACTCCGGCGTCTACCTGCCGGACCAGGCGCGCGACGACACCATCCGGGGCACCGCCGAGACGATCGGCATGCGCCCGCCGTCCGGCACCACGTGCCACATGGTGCGGGCGTTCATGCGTTACAGCCGCTGATCCCCGCCGCGCCGGGCGACCCCCTGGGCGGGGCGCCCGGCGCCGCGGACGGCGCGGCCCGTGCGGGTCCCGGTCCGTGGGCCCTGGCGCCCCGGCCCCCGCCCCCGGGATTCACAGACCGGGGGCGCCCCACACCGGGAACCAGCGGGACAGATCCTGCTCGATCCGCAGATCACCGGCGAGCACGGACCGCGCCTGGAGCTCCAGCGCGTTGTCCCGGCGCTCGCCGCCCCCGGGCAGCGGGGCGAAGGGATAGAAGGTCCCCCGTTTGTACAGGTACACGAGCGCGAGAGCGCGCCCCGAATCGTCGGCGAAGCCGGCCAGCGAGCACAGCAGCTGCGGGCCGAAGCCGTTGATCTCCAGCGAGCTGTTCACCGCGTGCAGATCGTTGACCAGCTGCGGCAGCTGGTCGGGGGAGCGGCGGGAGACCAGCCACGAGTAGCCGTAGTCGTCCCGGCTCAGCTCCACCGGCGACCCGGCGCGCTCCGCGTCCGCGTCCAGCAGCTCCCGCACCTCCCGGTGGGTCTGCTCGAAGGCCGCGCCCTCCACGGTCGCGAAGCACACCGCGCCCCGGCCGGTCGGGGCGAACCCCATCGCGGCCTGGAGCGTGATGGCGGCCGAGGGCAGCGCGAAGAGCCGGTCGAGGTCGGGGGCGACGGGCTTGGTGCGCCCCAGCAGGATGTCCAGCAACCCCAACGCTCAGCCCGCCTTCTGTGGTGAGGTACCGGATTCCGGTCGGCTCATGCCCGGTCGGCCTCCGGCGGTACGGTCGTGTCACCCAGCTCCGCCGAGATCCGGCCCAGCTGGTCCAGCCGCTGCTGGAGTGTCGGGTGGGTGGAGAAGAACCGCTCGATGCCCGGCTCCTTGCCGGTCGCCGGGGTGAAGTAGAAGGCGTTGAACGCCTGGGCCGTGCGCAGATCCTTGGTCGGGATGCGGGCGATGTCCCCGGTGACCTTGGTGAGCGCCGAGGCCAGCGCCGAGGGCCGCCCGGTCAGCTGCGCGGCGGCGCGGTCGGCGGCCAGCTCCCGGTACCGCGACAGCGTCCGGATCAGCAGGAAGCTGATCGCGTACACGGCCGCCGAGACGCCCATCACGCCCGCGAAGACGACGGCGGTGTTCTGGTCCCTGCGGCCCCCGCCGAAGATCTGCGAGTAGAAGGCGAAGCGCACCAGCAGGCCCGCGACCACGCCGAGGAAGGAGGCGATGGTGATCACGGCGACGTCCTTGTGCGCCACGTGCGACAGCTCGTGCGCCAGCACGCCCTCCAGCTCGCCGGGCTCCAGCCGGCGCAGCAGCCCGGTGGTCACGCAGACCACGGCGTGATCGGGGTTGCGGCCCGTCGCGAACGCGTTCGGCATGTCCATCTCGGACACGGCGACCGTCGGTTTCGGCATGTCCGCCATCGCGCACAGCCGGTCCACCACCGCGTGCAGCTCCGGATACTCCTCGCGCTCCACGACCCGCCCGTGCATGGCGAACATCGCGATCCGGTCGGAGAACCAGAACTGGGCCACGAACATCGCGCCCATCAGGACCACGACCAGCAGCCAGGACTTCAGCAGTACGAGCAGCGCGGCGATGAAGGCCACGTACAGCAGTCCGAGCAGGAACATCGTGACCGTCATCCGCACGGTCAGCCGCCGGTCGCTCCTCAAGCGGCTCTGCATCTTGCATCACCCCGCAGTCGGGCACCTTCGTCCCGCTGTCCAGTGTGCACCTGCGGCCCGGTATGGCGAGGGGGCCGACAGGCCCCGCTCGGCCGCCTTACTGTTTTCCTCACTCCTGACGGCATGACCCACCGTGACGGATCAGTAACCGTTCCGCAGGCGCGCGTAGCCGAGCAGCACGATCACCGCGGCCACGCAGCCGAGGACCACCGCGGTCGACACCCAGGACGAGCGGCGCGACCCCGTGTGCTCCGGGTCGCCGCGGAAGCGGGCCGAGTCCGGCGGGTTCTCCTTCCAGCGGGCGGCGAGCATCCGGGCGCGGGCGGAAGGCTCCTTGTGCGGGGCGGAGTCCGCCCAGCCATGATCGAACTCCCGCTCCCAGTCGTCCTGTTCAGACATTCCCCGTTCAACCTCTCTCGTCCGGACAGCTGCGGGGCATGATCCCGTGGGGCCCCCGGAAGTAGGAAGCCTGAGCGGTGCGAAAGGTTGCGCAGGGGCTCTGAGCAGCCCGTTTACGCCCGTTTCGTGTCCGGATGCCGGGTGCTGGTCCGGCCGCTAGCATTTTCAGCAGAGCCGCGCCGCAGGGTGCGCCGGACGTGCGCCATCCCCGTCGACCAGGGGAACGTCAGCCCTGCTTCCTGAATCCAGGCGGCATCACCCACGACCGCGTCCCGCCGACCGCGCGGGTGCGGCCATCTTCCGGTGCCCGAAACGGCCCGGGGGAATGGAAGGAGGGCAGTTCGATGAATGCACAGCGCGCGAGGCGTCTCGCCGCGGTGTCCGCCGTCGGCGTTCTGCTGGCGGGCGGGGCCACCGTGGCCGCCGCGAGCACCGCGTCGGCGTCCACCCAGACCCACGTCTCCACCAACCGTGGCTGCTACGGCCGTAACTGCTTCGGCTTCAACAACTTCAACCGCGGCTTCAACCGCGGCGGCTTCTACGGCTTCAACAACGGCTTCGGCTACGGCTACAACTCCCCCGTGGTGGTCGTCGTGGTGCCCTGACGCGTCCAGGTCGTGACATACGTCCGGGGCCGCCTCCCGCGAAGGAGGCGGCCCCGGTGCGTGCGCGGGCCACCGGGCCCCTCGTGCGGCGGGCCCGGTGGGGGGTGGATCACACGTCGAAGTACAGCTCGAACTCGTGCGGGTGCGGGCGCAGCTGGAGGGGGGCGATTTCCTGGGTGCGCTTGAGGTCGATCCAGGTCTCGATCAGGTCGGACGTGAAGACGTCGCCCTGGAGGAGGAACTCGTGGTCGGACTCCAGGCGGTCGAGGACGGCGCCGAGGGAGGTCGGGACCTGGGCGACGTTCGCGTGCTCCTCGGGAGCCAGCTCGTAGAGGTCCTTGTCGATCGGCTCGGCCGGCTCGATCTTGTTCTTGATGCCGTCCAGGCCCGCGAGGAGCAGGGCCGAGAAGGCGAGGTACGGGTTGCCGGAGGAGTCGGGCGCGCGGAACTCGACGCGCTTGGCCTTCGGGTTGGAACCGGTGATCGGGATACGCATCGCGGCGGAGCGGTTGCGCTGCGAGTACACCAGGTTGATCGGCGCCTCGAAGCCCGGCACCAGGCGGTGGTACGAGTTCACCGTCGGGTTGGTGAAGGCCAGCAGCGACGGGGCGTGCTTGAGGATGCCGCCGATGTAGTAGCGGGCGGTGTCGGACAGGCCCGCGTACCCGGCCTCGTCGTAGAACAGCGGGTCGCCGTTGCTCCACAGCGACTGGTGCACGTGCATGCCCGAGCCGTTGTCACCGAAGATCGGCTTCGGCATGAAGGTCGCGGTCTTGCCGTTGCGCCAGGCCACGTTCTTCACGATGTACTTGAAGAGCTGGAGGTCGTCGGCGGCGGCGAGCAGCGTGTTGAACTTGTAGTTGATCTCCGCCTGGCCGGCCGTGCCCACCTCGTGGTGCTGGCGCTCCACCTTCAGGCCGGACTTCTCCAGCTCCAGGGAGATCTCGGCGCGCAGGTCGGCGAAGTGGTCCACCGGCGCGACCGGGAAGTAGCCGCCCTTGTAGCGGACCTTGTAGCCGCGGTTGTTCTCCACCGCACCGGTGTTCCAGGCGCCCGCCTCGGAGTCGATGTGGTAGAAGGACTCGTTCGCGCTGGTCTGGAAGCGCACCGAGTCGAACACGTAGAACTCGGCCTCGGGACCGAAGAACGCGGTGTCCGCGATGCCGGTCGAGGCGAGGTACGCCTCCGCCTTGCGGGCCACGTTGCGCGGGTCACGGGAGTACTGCTCGCCCGTGATCGGGTCGTGGATGAAGAAGTTGATGTTGAGCGTCTTGTCCCGGCGGAACGAGTCGACCCGCGCCGTGGACAGGTCGGCCCGCAGCGCCATGTCGGACTCGTGGATGGCCTGGAAACCGCGGATCGAGGATCCGTCGAAGGCCAGCTCCTCGTCCGGGTCGAACGCCTCGGCGGGCACGGTGAAGTGCTGCATGATGCCCGGCAGGTCGCAGAACCGGACGTCGATGAACTTGACGTCCTCGTCCGCGATGAACTTCTTGGCCTCGTCGGCGTTCTGGAACATCCAGCTCCTCCTACTCCCGACCGTCCTCGCCGGGGTGGTAGATCGTTCGTGCGGCCAGTGCGGTGGCACACGCTCGTCATGACCCTAGGGACGGGTGATTTCTCCGGCGTGACCCGATTGTTTCGCAGAAGTTAACCGGGTCCTCCTCAACCGTAGCCCCGGGACACCCCGGCGTCCCCCGGGCATATGGGGACGCAGTACCGTGGTCGGGTGGACAACAGGCAGGCAATCGGATCGTGGCTCTCCGGCCCTCGCGCGGCCATGGAAGACGCCGGCGCGGACTTCGGTTACCGGGGTGAACAGCTGGGTCTTCCCGAGGAGGGCCCCAACTCTCTGGCCCGGCCGGGCAGGCGGCTCGGGGCCATCGCGGTCGACTGGGCGCTGTGCCTGCTGATCGCATACAGCCTGATCACGCATGGCTACGACCAGGGCACCGGCAACTGGGCGCTCGGCGTCTTCTTCGTCATGAGCGCCCTGCTGGTCGGCACCATCGGCTTCACCCCGGGCAAGCGCCTCTTCGGCATCCGGGTCGTGGCCCTGGAGACCGGCACCGTCAATCCGCTGCGCTCCCTGGTGCGCACCGTCCTGCTGTGCCTCGCCATCCCCGCCCTGGTCTGGGACCGGGACGGCCGCGGCCTGCACGACCGGCTGGCGAAGACGGTCGAGGTCCGGGTCTGAGCCCTCAGGGGGGCGAGCGGTACGACGATGGGGGCGCCCGGTGTCACACCGGGCGCCCCCATCGTCGTACTACGAGTCGTACCGCGAGCGTGCCGCGTCGCGGGCCTAGCGGCCGCTCTTGCCGCCCTTCGGCATCCGCATGCCCTTGGGCATCGGACCCTTCGGCACCGGCATGTTGCTCATCAGGTCGCCGAGCGCGCGCAGCCGGTCGTTGGTGGTGGTCACCTGGGGGCCGGTCAGCACCCGGGGGAGCTTCAGCATGGTGGTCCGCAGCTTCTTCAGCTCGACCTGGCCCTCGCCGGTGCCCACGATGATGTCGTGCACCGGCACATCGGCGACGATGCGGTTCATCTTCTTCTTCTCGGCGGCCAGCAGGCTCTTCACCCGGTTCGGGTTGCCCTCGGCGACCAGCACGATGCCGGCCTTGCCGACCGCGCGGTGCACCACGTCCTGGCTGCGGTTCATCGCCACCGCGGGGGTGGTGGTCCAGCCCCGGCCGACGTTGTCCAGCACCGCCGCCGCCGCGCCCGGCTGGCCCTCCATCTGACCGAAGGCGGCCCGCTCGGCCCGGCGGCCGAAGACCACCGCCGCCCCCAGCAGGCCGACCAGCAGGCCGAAGATGCCCAGGTACACCGGGTGGCCCAGCAAGAAGCCGATCACGAGGAACACCGCGAGCGTGCCGAGGCCGACCGCCGCGAGCACAAGGCCGATCTTGGTGTCGACCTTGCGGGTCATCTTGTATGTGAGGGCGATCTGCTTCAGTCGCCCGGCATTCGCGGCGTCCGCCGCGGTTTCCTTCCTCGCCATGGCACGAAGTCTACGTGGCCCCGGGAGCGCGGACGACGGCAGTGCCCGCGGGCGGCGGCGGCGCCGCGGACCGTGCGCGGACGGTGCTACGAGCCGTCCGCGGACCGCTCGTAGAAGCGCTGCGCCTCCACCCGGTCCCTGGCCCGGCGGCGGTCCTCCAGGACCGAGGTCCAGGCGTTGCGGCGGGCGGTGCGCTGGCCGCCGCTCATGAGCAGCGACTCGACGGCGCGGAGGGCGTCGGTGAGGGAGGGGATGGCGGTGGCGCGTACCGGCGTGGCCTGCATGGTCGGGATACCCCCTGCGAGCGGGTGGTGTACGGGGTGTGATTCGAGGGTCACTGATCGGTGTTACCAGGGCGTGTCCGAGCGGTCAAACGCCAATGAAACCTTGATACGGGGCCCGTAAACGCTGACGCGGCCCTGACGGGCGTCCTCATCAGGGAGGACGGTCAGGACCGCGCCGAACCGGCCGTTACCGGCTGGTAATCACTTGTGCGCGAATTCACACACAGGCGGGGGTACGGGGCTCACACCGCCTGGCCGGCGACGTAGCTCCCGCGCTTCTCGATCGCCATCCGGTACAGGCGGCCGGCGCGGTACGAGGAGCGCACCAGCGGGCCGGACATCACACCGGAGAAGCCGAGCTCCTCGGCCTCCTCCTTCAGCTCCACGAACTCCTGCGGCTTCACCCAGCGCTCGACGGGGTGGTGGCGCACGGAGGGGCGCAGGTACTGCGTGATGGTGATCAGCTCGCAGCCGGCCTCGTGCAGCTGCCGGAGCGCCTCGCTGACCTCCTCGCGGGTCTCGCCCATGCCGAGGATCAGGTTGGACTTGGTGACCAGGCCGAAGTCGCGGGCGTCCGTGATGACCTTCAGGGACCGCTCGTAGCGGAAGCCGGGGCGGATCCGCTTGAAGATCCGGGGCACCGTCTCGACGTTGTGCGCGAAGACCTCGGGGCGGGACTCGAAGACCTCGGCCAGCTGCTCGGGGACCGCGTTGAAGTCCGGGGCGAGCAGTTCGACCTTCGTACGGCCGTCCGCGCGCTCCGCGGTCTGCTGGTGGATCTGGCGCACGGTCTCGGCGTACAGCCAGGCGCCGCCGTCCGCCAGGTCGTCGCGGGCGACGCCGGTGATGGTGGCGTAGTTGAGGTCCATCGTGACCACGGACTCGCCCACCCGGCGGGGCTCGTCGCGGTCCAGGGCCTCGGGCTTGCCCGTGTCGATCTGGCAGAAGTCGCAGCGGCGGGTGCACTGGTCGCCGCCGATGAGGAAGGTCGCCTCGCGGTCCTCCCAGCACTCGTAGATGTTCGGGCAGCCGGCTTCCTGGCAGACCGTGTGCAGGCCCTCGCTCTTCACGAGGTTCTGCATCTTGGTGTACTCGGGGCCCATTTTCGCCCGGGTCTTGATCCACTCGGGCTTGCGCTCGATGGGGGTCTGGCTGTTGCGGACCTCCAGGCGCAGCAATTTGCGTCCGTCGGGTGCGACTGCGGACACGACCGGCTCCCTCAGCTTTGATTCTTCGGCGTCCCCCAGGGTACGCCCGTGTTCTGCACGCCCTGGCGACGAGACCAACCTCATGACCGCAGGGCGCATTCCCGTCCGGGGGATTCTCAGGCCGACGCCTTCTCGATCGCCCGGGGCCTCAGGTCGGCGTTCTCCAGGACCTCCCCGAGATGCTTCTCGGCCACCGGTACGACCTCCTCCACCGTGATGTCCCGGCCCAGCTCGCTCGCCAGGGAGGCCACGCCCGCGTCGCGGATGCCGCAGGGGATGATGCGGTCGAACCACTTCATGTCGGGGCAGACGTTGAACGAGAAGCCGTGCATGGTGACGCCCTTGGCGACCCGGATGCCGATCTGGGCGATCTTGCGGTCCTCGCGGCGCTGGCCGGCGTTGGAGGGGGCGTACTCGGGACCGTCGAGCCGGGGATCGAACTCGTCGTCGGTCAGCCGGGGGTCGAAGTCGAGGGAGAGGCCGCCGATCGCGGGCCGCTGCTCGACGGGGTCGCCCAGCACCCAGACGCCGCTGCGCCCCTCGACGCGGGTGGTCTCCAGGCCGAACTCCGCGCAGGTGCGGATCAGGGCCTCTTCGAGGCGTCGTACATGCGCCACCACGTCCACCGGGCGCGGGAGCTTCTGGATCGGGTAGCCCACCAGCTGGCCCGGGCCGTGCCAGGTGATCTTGCCGCCGCGGTCCACGTCGATCACCGGGGTGCCGTCCAGCGGGCGCTCGCTGTCCTCCGTGCGCCGGCCCGCCGTGTAGACCGGGGGGTGCTCCAGGAGCAGCAGCGTGTCCGGGATCTCGTCGGCGAACCGGGCGGCGTGCACCCGGCGCTGCTCGTCCCATGCCTCCTGGTAGTCGACGGCCTCCGCGCCGAACCCCATTCGGACGAACCGCAATTCACTCACGGCAAGCGCCTCCCTAGCGATGTCAGGCACGTAACGCGCCCACGCCACTGTACGTCCGTCCGTGGGACGTCAGCCCTGAGGGCGTTCCTCACACGATCGGATGAATGAAAGCTGAAGTATCCGAGCGGGTGCTCACTCTCCGCTACATTCGCGCCGTTCATGAGGCCAAAAGGGCTGCTCACAGGCAATCCCGGCACGTCACGACGCCCGGAGGCAGGAGACCGCACCACAGATGACGGACCGACCCGCGCAGCGCACCCCCAACCGCCAGCTCGCCGCGCTCATCGCAGAGGCGGGGTTCTCCAACGCGGGTCTGGCCCGGCGCGTCGACCAGCTCGGCCTGGAACACGGGCTGGACCTCAGATACGACAAGACATCCGTCACCCGCTGGCTGCGCGGCCAGCAGCCGAGAGGCACCACACCCGCGCTGATCGCCGAGGTGTTCACCCGCCGGCTCGGGCGCCGGCTCTCCGCCCAGGATCTCGGCCTGGACGCGTGTGCGCCGGTGTACGCCGGGCTGGAGTTCGCGGCCACCCCGGAGGAGGCCGTGGACATCGTCAGCGGGCTGTGGCGCAAGGACTCCGGCAGCCATGCCGAGCTGCGCAAGATCGCGTTCACCCCGGCGGGGCTCGTCGTGCCCAGCCGGGACTGGCTGATCGGCAAGCCCGACGACCGGGTGGCCCGGGAGCCGGCGCCCCGGGTGCCCGCGCAGGGGCGGCCCGGCGTGCTGCGGACACCGGTCGGGCGGCCCCGGGCGAGCGGGCCCCTGGAGCGCATCCCCGGGCACCGGGTCGTCGGGGGCGACATCGCCGCGCTGCGCTCGGTGGGGGAGCTGTTCCGCACCCTGGACGACCGGTTCGGCGGCGGCCACGCCCGCCAGGCGCTGGTGCGCTACCTGGAGCACGAGTGCGAGCCGATGCTGCGCGGGAGCTACGACGAGCCCACCGGGCGCCGGCTGTTCTCGGCCGCCGCGGACCTGACCCGGCTCGCGGGCTGGACGTCGTACGACATCGCCGCGCACGGGCTGGCCCAGCGGTACTTCGTGCAGGCGCTGCGGCTCGCGCAGGCGGCGGGGGACCGGCCGTACGGCTCCTTCGTGCTGGTCACGATGAGCAGGCAGGCGGTGTACCTCGGGCACGGCAGGGAGGCGGTGCAGCTCGCGCGGGTCGCCCAGCAGGGGATCGGCACCGGGGGACCACCGGCCGTGCAGTCGCTGCTGCACGCGGCGGAGGCGCGGGCGCACGGAGTGCTGGGGGAGGTGCGGGCGTGCACGGCGGCGCTGGTGCGGGCCGAGCGGGCGCTGGAGGCGGCCCGGCCGGGGGACGAAGTGCCGTACTGGGCGCGGTTCTTCGACGAGGCCCAGCTCGCGGACGAGCTGGGGCACTGCTACCGGGACCTCCAGCAGTTCCGGGCGGCCGCGCAACACGCGGAGCGCTCGCTCCAGTTGCGCGCCCCCGCGTACGCCCGCAGCCGGCTCTTCTGCCGGGTCGTCCTCGCCACGGCCCGCCTCGGCCTCGGCGAACTCGACCAGGCGTGCGCGCTGGCCACGGAGGCCGCGGCCCAGGCCGCGGACATGCGCAGCGCCCGCGCCGTCGAATACATCCGCGACTTCGAACGCCGCCTGGAGCCCTACAAGGACGCGGCCCCGGCGCGGACGTACCACGAGAAGGTGGCGGCCCTGAACTGAGGCCGCCACCGGCCGACGTGGCGGGGAACGGGACCGGCACCGCCGGGCCACGCTGTCGTGGTGGCCCGGCGGGCAGGCCGGCGTCAGGCGGCCTTCGGCATGGTCGGGGCCGGGTCGGCCGCGTGCAGGGAGCCCGTGGTGCCCAGGTCCGCGAGGAGGGAGCGGACGGCGCGGTGGGCGGAGTGGAGGGCGCCCTGGAGGGTGCTGGTGCCGCGGTGGTCGCCGCAGACGTAGAGGCCGGCGAGCAGGCGCACCGGGCGGCGGAGGTCGTGCGGGGCGCGCATGACCGGGACGGCCTGCGGGGAGTGGTGCACGGCCAACGTCTCCCAGCGGCGCGTGGACATGCCGTAGAGGCGGGAGAGGTGGATGCGGACCGCGGTGTCCACGCCCTCGGGCGGGGTGCCGAGCACCGTCGAGGAGATCAGCACCCGGCCGCCCGGCGCCCGGCTCGGGTCCACGTTGCTGAGCACCGACGTGTGCGCCACCGGGCCGCCCCGGTCCGCGTCCAGCAGCAGCGAGGCGCCCGTGGAGAACGCCGCCGCCGGTTCGTCCGTCGTGTGGTGGACCACCGTCACCGGGTGGAACTCCGGCACCCTGAGTCCCGGCAGCAGCTCCGCCGCCGCGCGCGCGTCGGTGGCCAGCAGCACCGCACGGCAGCGGATCTCCCCGTGCTCGGCCGTGGTCACGGACGTCGTGGACACCGACGTCACCCGCACCCCGGTGTGCACGGTCCCCGGCGGCAGCGCCCGCGCCATCACCTCGGGCATCATGTCCGCGCCGCCCTCCGGCACACACAGCCGCCCGCTCGCGAACGCCCGCAGCGCCAGGTCCGCGCACCGGCTGGACGTCGTCAGGTCCGGGTCGCACAGCAGCGCGGCGAGCAGCGGGCGCAGGAAGCCCTCGACCGTGCGGGCCGGTATCCCCCGGGCCGCGAGGGCCTGCGCGGCGGGCAGCTCCGGGCGGGCGAGCAGCCGTTCGACCGGCATCGCGGCGATCCGGTTCAGCGCGGCGCCCAGCCGCGCCTGGTCCATCGCGCCGCCCACCGGCGCGCCACCGCCCCGTCCGGGCGGCGCCGTCACCCCTCTGGGGGCGCTTGCCAGGGCGCGCACCGCATGGAGTGCGCCCCTCGCGCTTCCTCCGTTCGCCGGCGCGCCCGCCCGGTGGGTGCGCCCGTCGCGGTGCAGCAGCACGCCCGGCGCGAAGGAGCGCAGGGCCAGGGAGTCCAGCCCCGGCGTCAGCCGGAGCTCGGGATACGCCGTGGACAGCAGCTGTCCGATCCGGTCGAGCCGGAAACCGTCGACCTTCTCCGTCGCCATGCGGCCGCCGACGCACGAGGCGGCTTCCAGGACTGCGGTCGTCACTCCTGCGCTGGTGAGCCGGTGGGCCGCCGAGAGTCCGGCGATGCCGGCTCCCACGATGACGACGTCCACCTGGTTCGCGGGCTCAAGCACGAGGCCCCTCCTGTGGTTGCGCTGAGCGGTCGGTGGAGACGTTGTGCCCCAACCGGCTTCAGGAATACCCGAGTTCGGGTCGAGTATCAGCGCCGGGATCGGTCATAAGGAGTCGCGCATGGGCAGGGCACGGTCGCATGGAGGTCGCATATGGTCACATCCGTTCCGCGCGCCGCACGATGCCCTTGCGCGCCACCACGAAGCGCCCGCGCGCGCCCGGAGCGCGGACAGGGAGCCCCCGAGGCCGCCCGGGGCGCGGACCCGGAACCCCGGGGGCGTCCGGGGCACGGGCCGGGAAACCCCGTAGGCCGCCCGGGGGACGCCCACTTAGGGTGACCCCCATGCCCGAGCCGCACATACGCCTTGCCACGCCCGCGGACGAGGAGCCCCTCGCCCGCCTCGACCGGACCACCTGGTCCACCCTGCACGCGGTGACGCCCCGCCCCGAGCCGCCGTACCCGCCGCTCTTCGACGAGCGCCACCACCCCGGCGACTTCCTCGTCGCCGAGCTGGACGGGCATCTCGTCGGCTACGTGCGCCTGGCCCAGATGATCCCGCTGCCCGCCCACGCGCACATCCTCACCATCCAGGGCTTCGTGGTCGCCGAGGAGGTCCGCGGCCGGGGCCTGGGGCGGGCGCTGATCCGGGCCGCCGTGGCCGAGGCCCGCGCGCGCGGCGCCCGCCGGCTGAACCTGCGCGTGCTCGGCCACAACACCCCGGCCAGGAAGCTCTACGAGGCCGAGGGCTTCACCGTGGAGGGCGTCAGCCCGGACGAGTTCCTGCTCGACGGCACCTACGTCGACGACATCTCCATGGGCCGCGCCCTGTAGGCGGACCAGGCGGACGGGCGGACCAGCCGGACCGGGCGGCCACGCTCAGCCCACCAGCGCGCCCGTGTCCACCGCCGCCGTCGCCGTGGCCCCCCGCTGGGCGTCCGCCGCCACCTCGGACGCCGTCAGCACGTACCCCGTCTCGGCGTCCGAGGTGGAGCGGGCGAACACCACCCCGAACACCCGGCCGTCCGCCGTCAGCAGCGGCCCGCCGGAGTTGCCCGGCCGGACCGTGGAGCGGATCGAGTAGATCTCCCGGGTGACCGCGCCGTCGCTGTAGATGTTCTGCCCGGTCGCCCGCACCAGGTTCCCCACGGTCGCCGCCTGGAGGTTCAGGCTGCCGTCCTGCGGATAGCCCGCCACCACCGCCGAGTCCCCGCGCGAGGCGGCGGTGTCGAAGCGCAGCACCGGCGCGCTCAGCCCCGGCACGTACAGCACCGCCACATCCCGGTCGGGGTCGAAGAGCACCACCCGCGCCGGGTACACCGGGCCGACCCCGCCCACCCGCACGCTCGGCCGGGCGATGCCCGCCACCACATGCGCGTTGGTCATCACCCGCCCCGGCGCGAACACGAACCCGCTGCCCTCCCGGCCCTCGCTGCCCGAGACCCCCTCGATCTTGACCGTGCTCGTCTTGGCGGCGGTCGCCGCGGCCGCCGTGACGCTGTCCCCGGTGGGGCGGGGCACCTGGGCCGTCGACTCGTTCTCGAACGGGTTGAAGACCTGCGGGAACCCCGCGTCGGTGAGCGCCGAGGTGGCCCGGGAGAACCACGCGGGCGTCGTCTCCGGCATCGTCCGCTGGACGGCGCCGAGCAGCGAGGAGTCCCGGATCGCCGTGGTCAGCGCGGGGGAGGGGGCCGCGCTGAGCACGCTCGCCGCCACCCAGGACACGATCAGCACCGCGACCGCGTTGGCCGCCGCGCCCCCGACGCCGTCCACCACCCGCAGCGGGCCCTTGTCCAGGCCGCCGCGCAGCCGCAGCGCGAGCCGGCCCGCCAGCTCATGACCCACCGCGGCGGGCACCAGCACGGTCAGCACCGCGAGCACCGTCGCCGTCGCCGTACCCCGCGCCACCTGGCCGGTCACCCACGGCAGCGCCCATACGCCGACGACCGCGCCGCCGACGAACCCGGCCAGCGAGACACACCCGGCCACCAGGCCGCGCCGGTAACCGGACGCGGCGTACAGGAGGATCACCAGCACCAGGAGCAGGTCGAGCAGGTCCACGGAGCCGCCTTTCTCTTCGGACCCCTCACTCGGGCGGGTCGGGCCCGCTGAAGGGTCACAGGTACATGATCGGGTGCCGACGGCGAACCGGCCACGTGTGCCCGTAACCGCAGAAACGTCCCGGACCGGGACGTTGGTTCCGCCAGGTGGCACAGCGCACATCGCGGGCAGGGGCGACCGGTCCGAGAGTGGGGCCATGTCCGTCGTCCGAAGAGCCAGGGGAATCCGCGGCCCGCGCCGGGGCCGGCTCCCCGGCCCGCTGCTGGTGCTGCTGGGCTCCCTGCCCGGTCTGATGGCCGTCCTCGCGCTCGCCCTGTACGCGCGCGGCACGGAGCGGCCCGCCGCGCTCGGCCTGCGCTCCGCCGCGCCCGGGACCAGGAGCACCCACCTCGCCGGCCGGCCCCTGATCGTGCCGCGCTCCGCCTGGCTGGCCGGCACCCCCGCCGGGCACAGCCAGCCGCCGCCGCGCTACGACGACAAGGTGATCGCCGTCTTCGTGCACCACACCGACTCGTCCAACGCCTACCGGTGCGCGGACACCCCCGAGGTCATCCGCCGGCTCTACGCCGGGCAGACCGGCGTCCGGCGGTGGGACGACATCGGCTACAACTTCCTCGTCGACCGCTGCGGCACGATCTACGAGGGCCGGGCGGGCGGCGCCGACCGGGCCGTCACCGGCGCCCACGCGCAGGGCTTCAACCACCGCACCGCCGGGATCGCCGCGATCGGCACCTTCACCGCGGGCGTACCGGTGCCGCGCGCCATGACGGACGCCATCGCGGCCGTCGCCGCCTGGAAGCTGGGGCCGGCCGACATCGATCCGCGCGCCCGGGTGCGGCTGGTCTCCAGCAACGGGCACAGCCGCTTCCGCGCGGGCACCACTGTCACGCTGCCCGCCGTCGCCGGTCACAACGACGGCTTCATGACCAACTGCCCGGGCGCCGCCCTCACCGCCCGGCTGCCGGAGATCAGGGAGACGGCGGCGCGCCTCCAGGGCCGGGCGCCCGGCGCGCCGACACCGCGCGCCCCGCGCGCACCCTCGCGTACGCCCGCCACACCCTCGCGTACGCCCGCGACACCCACGTCCCCCGGGTCCCACACCCCCACCACATCCGCCCCTCAGCCCCTGAAGCGCGCCCAGAGCCTCGGGTAGAGCTCGGCGAGCAGCGCCTCGTTCTCCAGGTCGACCGGGCCGCCCACCGGTTCCGCGGGCGCGGGCGGGATGCCGAGGTCGGCCGCCACCGTGCCGGTGAGCTGCTCGTACGCCTCGTCGGCCGCGTACCCCAGCTCCTCGGCGTCGCCGTCGACCTCCTCGTCGAAGTCGCCCAGCAGCCCGGCCAGCGCGTCCGGGTCGTGCAGGGCGCCCTCGAACACCTCCCGGCCCTGGCCGATCAGCCAGCACCGGAAGAAGTCGAACGCGTCGTCGCTGGCCCCGTCCAGGAGCACCCAGGCGGCGCCCCACAGGTCCCAGCGGTAGGCGCGGTTGTAGCGGGCCTCGAAATGACGGGCGAAGTCCAGGACCCGCTCGGGGTCCAGTCGGGTGAGCCGTTCCACCAGCAGCTCGGCCTGGTCCTCGGGATCGCCCCCGGCGGCCTCGCGCGTGCCGTCGACCAGCTCCCAGAACTCCGTCTCGTCCATCACCGCTCCAGCATCGGGCCTGCGCCGGTGGGGCGCACGCGGGAGTACGGCGGCCGCGTCACGCCGCTTTGTAGAGTGCCGCGAGCCGCGCCGCGTCCCGCGCGAACCGCGCCCGCAGGCTGCCCGGCGCCAGCACCTCCGCCTCGGGGCCGAGCCCGGTCAGCTGGGCGTGCGCGACCTCCTCCGACTCCACCGGCAGCGTCACCGTCACCCAGCCCGCCCCGTCCGGCTCCCCGGCACCGGCCAGCCCCTCCCGGGCGGCCGGGACACCGACGGCGTCCGGCAGCCCGCGCACCCCCGCCGGGGAGAGCCGTACGACGGCCTCGGCGCGCAGCAGCGAGCGCGCGAACCGCTCGGCCTGGGCGGACCAGTGGGCGGGCAGGTCGAAGTCCTCGTCCCGCTCGAAACGGGTCTCCCGGGCCTCGACGGAGGTGAACCGGTCGACGCGGTAGGTGCGGAAGGCCCCCGGGTCCGGCACCCGGGCGCACAGGTACCAGGCGCCCGCCTTCAGCACGAGTCCGTACGGCTCCAGCAGCCGCGCCACCTCGCCGTCCCCGCGCCGGTAGCGGGCCGTGACACAGCGGTCGTCCCACACCGCCTCGGCCAGCGCGGGCAGCAGCGCGGGCGTCCCGGGCGCCTTGAACCAGCCCGGCGCGTCCAGGTGGAAGCGCCGGGCCGCGGCCCGGGGCGCGTCCTGGAGGGAGGGCAGGAGCGCCGCCGCCACCTTCAGCCGGGCCGCCGACGCCGCGTCCGCGAGGCCCATCTCGCGCAGCGCCCCCGGCACCCCGCTGAGGAACAGCGCCTCCGCCTCGTCGCGCGCCAGCCCCGTCAGCCGCGTCCGGTACCCGCCGACCAGCCGGTATCCGCCGGCCCGCCCCCGGTCCGCGTACACCGGCACCCCCGCTTCCGACAGCGCCCGCGCGTCCCGGTTCACCGTCCGCTCCGAGACCTCCAGCTCCCGCGCCAGCTCACCGGCGGTCATCGCCGCCCGCGACTGGAGGAGCAGGACCATCTTGATGAGCCGGGCCGCACGCATGGCCCCATGATGCCGGGCGGCACCGACAGAGAAGCGGCACTGAACAGAGAAAGGGGTACGGCTCCTCGCCGTACCCCTTCTCACGTCACCTCGCGCGTCACCGCGCGGCGATCACAGCCCGTACTTCTCCCGGGCCTCCTTGACCGCCGTGGCCTTGACCTCGCCGCGCCGGGCGAGCTGGGCGAGGGCGGCGACCACGATGGACTCGGCGTCCACACCGAAGTGGCGGCGGGCGGCCGGACGGGTGTCCGAGATGCCGAAGCCGTCGGTGCCGAGGGAGGACCAGTCCTGGTCGACCCACTGCGCGATCTGGTCCGGGACCTGACGCATGTAGTCGGAGACCGCGAGGACCGGGCCCTCGGCGCCCTGGAGCGCCCGGCGGACGTACGGCACCCGCTCCTCGCCGCGCAGCAGGGCCGCGTCGGCGTCCAGCGCGTCGCGGCGCAGCTCGGTCCAGGACGTCGCCGACCAGACGTCGGCCGCGACCCCCCACTCCTCGGCCAGCAGGCGCTGCGCCTGAAGCGTCCAGTGGATCGCCGTACCGGAACCCAGCAGCTGGATGCGCGGGGCGTTGGCCGGGACGGTCACGCCCGCGGACTCCGCGGTGTTGAAGCGGTACAGGCCCTTGACGATGCCCTCGTCGATCCCGGGGACACCGGGCTTCGCGGGCTGCGGCAGCGGCTCGTTGTAGACGGTGAGGTAGTAGAAGACGTTCTGGTCCTCGCCCGGCCGGGCCTCGCCGTACATCCGGCGCAGGCCCTCGCGGACGATCACCGCGACCTCGTAGGCGAACGCGGGGTCGTACGACAGCGCGGCCGGGTTGGTCGCGGCGATCACCGGCGAGTGGCCGTCGGCGTGCTGGAGGCCCTCGCCCGTCAGCGTCGTACGGCCGGCCGTCGCGCCGACGAGGAAGCCGCGGCCGAGCTGGTCGCCGAGCTGCCACATCTGGTCGGCGGTGCGCTGCCAGCCGAACATCGAGTAGAAGATGTAGAACGGGATCATCGCCTCGCCGTGCGTCGCGTACGCGGTGGACGCGGCGATGAAGTCGGCCATCGAACCGGCCTCGGTGATCCCCTCGTTGAGGATCTGGCCGTTCTTGGCCTCCTTGTAGTACATCAGCTGGTCGCGGTCGACCGGCTCGTACGTCTGGCCCTTGGGGGAGTAGATCCCGAGCGACGGGAAGAGCGACTCCATACCGAAGGTGCGCGCCTCGTCCGGGACGATCGGCACCCAGCGCTTGCCCGTCTCCTTGTCGCGGACCAGGTCCTTGACGAGGCGTACGAAGGCCATCGTGGTCGCCACGTTCTGCGAGCCGGAGCCCTTGTCGAAGGAGGCGAACGCCTTCTCCGCCGGGGCGGGCAGCGGGGCGAGCGCGTGCGTACGGCGGGCCGGGGCCGGGCCGCCGAGGGCCGCGCGGCGCTCCTGGAGGTAGCGGACCTCGGGGGAGTCGGCGCCCGGGTGGCCGTAGGGCACCACGCCGTCGGCGAAGTCGCTGTCCTTGATCGGCAGGCCGAGCAGGTCCCGCATCGTCTTGAACTCGTCCACCGTCAGCTTCTTCATC
Source organism: Streptomyces sp. SUK 48 (assembly GCF_009650765.1). NCBI lineage: Bacteria > Bacillati > Actinomycetota > Actinomycetes > Kitasatosporales > Streptomycetaceae > Streptomyces > Streptomyces sp. SUK 48. Next base: position 5,876,477 of record NZ_CP045740.1, read on the forward strand.
TGGTGGTTGGCGTTCTTCGACGCGAAGCCGTCGCCCAGGGTGTGGCCCTTGACCGTCTGGGCCAGGATCACGGTCGGCGCGCCCTTGTGCTCGACGGCAGCCTTGTACGCGGCGTAGACCTTGCGCGCCTCGTGACCGCCGCGGGAGAGGTGGAAGCACTCGAGGATCTTGTCGTCCGAGAGCAGCTTCGCCATCTCCGCGAGCGCCGGGTCGGCGCCGAAGAAGTCCTGGCGGATGTAGGCGGCGTCGCGGGTCTGGTACGTCTGCACCTGCGCGTCCGGCACCTGGCGCAGCCGGCGGACCAGCGCGCCCGTGGTGTCGAGCGCGAACAGCTCGTCCCAGGCGGTGCCCCACAGCGTCTTCACGACGTTCCAGCCGGCGCCCCGGAACTGGGCCTCCAGCTCCTGCACGATCTTGAAGTTGGCGCGGACCGGGCCGTCCAGGCGCTGGAGGTTGCAGTTGATGACGAAGGTCAGGTTGTCGAGACCCTCGCGGGAGGCGAGCGCGAGGGCCGCCGTCGACTCGGGCTCGTCCATCTCGCCGTCGCCGAGGAACGCCCATACGTGCGAGGCCGAGACGTCCTTGATGCCGCGGTTGGTCAGGTAGCGGTTGAAGCGCGCCTGGTAGATCGCCGACAGCGGGCCGAGGCCCATGGAGACGGTCGGGAACTCCCACAGCCAGGGCAGCCGGCGCGGGTGCGGGTACGACGGCAGACCGTCGCCGCCCGCCTCCTGGCGGAAGTTGTCCAGCTGCGCCTCGCTCAGGCGGCCGTCCAGGAAGGCGCGGGCGTAGATGCCGGGGGAGGCGTGGCCCTGGATGTACAGCTGGTCGCCGGACCCGGCGGCCTCCCCGGTGTCCTTGCCCTTGAAGAAGTGGTTGAAGCCGGTCTCGTAGAGCCAGGCCGCGGAGGCGAAGGTGGCGATGTGGCCGCCCACGCCGTGCTTGCTGCCCCGGGTGACCATCGCGGCCGCGTTCCAGCGGTTCCAGGCGGTGATCCGGGCCTCCATCTCCGGGTCGCCGGGCAGGCCCGGCTCCGCGGAGGTGGGGATGGTGTTGACGTAGTCCGTCTCCAGCAGCTTCGGCAGCGCGATGCCGCCCGCCTCGGCGCGCTCCAGCGTGCGCCGCATCAGGTACGCGGCGCGATGCGGGCCTGCCTCCCTGGCCACGGCGTCCAGGGAGGCCCGCCACTCGGCGGTCTCCTCAGGGTCGCGGTCCGGGAGCTGGTCGAGCTCGCTCTGCTGGATGGCGTGGGGGTCGGTCATGTCGCCGCCTTCCTCAGTCGAAGGGGGTTCCCTCATCGGTAAGGGTTCGGGGGTGCCCTTGGTCTTTGGCAGGACAGGGCAGAGGACCTCGGGTGGAAGTCCGTCGGTGACTGTAACTCCCTGATCGATGATCGATCAAAGGGTTGAGCGGGAAAACCTCTTGATTCCAAGAAAGTCGGCACCCGGTGCCTTGGAACTGGGCACCCGGTGCCGACTTTGATCAGGGAATTCGCAGGTGAGCGGGGGTGCGCTCGGGGGTGCGAGCGTCAGCCGGATGTCAGCCCGTGTCAGTACGGGGCCAGTGCGGCGTCAGGCAGCGGCCGGTCAGGCGCGGGGGGCGCAGCCGAGGACGTGCGCCTTCACGAGCTCCGCGATCCGCGGGTCCCGGCGCTTGAACGCCTGCACCAGTTCCTCGTGCTCCTCGGCGTACGACTGCTGCACCGTGCCCAGCCAGCGGATCGACAGCGCGGTGAAGACCTCGATGCCGAGCCCCTCCCAGGTGTGCAGCAGCACCGAGTTGTCGGCGGCGCGCACGAGCTCGCGGTGGAAGCCCACGGTGTGCCGCACCTGCGCGGTGCCGTCGGCGGCGCGGTCGGCCTCGTACAGGGCCAGCACATGGGGTTCCAGGGCCGAGCAGTCGGTGGAGAGGCGGTCGGCGGCCAGCTCGGCGGCGATGGCCTCCAGGCCGGCCCTGACCGGGTAGCTCTCCTCCAGGTCGGCCGCGGTGAGATTGCGGACCCGGACGCCCTTGTTCGGCGCGGACTCGATCAGCCGCAGCGTCTCCAGCTCCCGCAGCGCCTCGCGCACCGGGGTCTGACTGACCTCCAGCTCGGTGGCGATACGGCGCTCCACGATGCGCTCACCCGGCTGCCAGCGCCCGCTGACGATTCCCTCCACGATGTGCTCGCGGATCTGTTCGCGCAGCGAGTGGACTACGGGCGCGGTCATGAGGGCTCCTCCCGGGGGCTGACATCTAGACAATACGGCGGCTTCGCTCGGCGGGAGCGTGCGCGGGGGGCGCTTCGATGCAGGTGAGACGAGGCTTACACGGGAGGCATGACGACAAACGCGAACACCCCGCCCGGAACGTTCCGGACGGGGTGTCGTACCGCTTGATCAGGGCAAAAGCCTCGATCGGGGGTCAGAGGCCGAGCTCGACCTCGAACTCGCCGGCCTCCAGGATCGCCTTGACCGCCGTCAGGTAACGGGCCGCGTCGGCGCCGTCGACCAGGCGGTGGTCGTAGGAGAGGGTCAGGTAGGTCATGTCGCGGACGCCGATGACCGTGCCCTCCTCGGTCTCGATGACGGCCGGACGCTTGACCGTGGCACCGATGCCGAGGATCGCGACCTGGCCCGGCGGCACGATGATCGTGTCGAACAGGGCACCGCGCGAACCGGTGTTGGAGATGGTGAAGGTCCCGCCGGACAGCTCGTCCGGGGTGATCTTGTTGGCGCGGACCTTGCCGGCCAGCTCCGCCGTGGCCTTGGCGATGCCCGCGATGTTGAGGTCGCCGGCGCGCTTGATGACCGGGGTCATCAGGCCCTTCTCGGAGTCCACCGCGATACCGACGTTCTCGGTGTCGAAGTAGGTGATCGTGCCCTCGGCCTCGTTGATCTTGGCGTTGATGACCGGGTGGGCCTTCAGCGCCTGCGCGGCGGCCTTGACGAAGAACGGCATCGGGGAGAGCTTGACGCCCTCACGGGCCGCGAAGGAGTCCTTCGCCTGGCCGCGCAGCCGCATCAGACGCGTCACGTCGACCTCGACGACCGACGACAGCTGGGCCTGCTCGTGCAGCGCCTTGACCATGTTGTCGCCGATGACCTTGCGGATGCGGGTCATCTTGACGGTCTGGCCGCGCAGCGGGGAGACCTCCAGCGCCGGGGCCTTCTTGGCCGCCGGGGCGGTCGCGGCGGCCGGAGCCGGAGCGGCGGCGGGCGCCTTCGCGGCCTCGGCGGCGGAGATGACGTCCTGCTTGCGGATACGGCCGCCGACGCCGGTGCCCTTGACGGTGGCCAGGTCGACGCTGTTCTCGGCGGCGAGCTTGCGCACCAGCGGGGTCACGTACGCGCCCTCGTCCGTCGCCTGGGTGGCGGTCGGGGAGGTCGGCGCGGTGGCCGGGGTGACCGGAGCCTGAGCCTGAGCGGGCGCCGGAGCCTGAGCGGGCGCCTGAGCCGGAGCCGGGGCGGCGGGCTGCGCCGGGGCGGCCGGAGCCGCAGCCGGAGCGGCCTGAGCCGGGGCCGCGGGGGCGGCCGGAGCCTGAGCCGGGGCGGCCGGGGCGGGAGCCGGGGTGGGCTCGGCGGCCGGGGCCGGGGCGGCGGCCGGGGCCGGGGCGGCCGGAGCCGGAGCGGCGGCCGGGGCGGCACCCGGGGCGCCGATGACGGCGAGCTTGGCGCCGACCTCGGCGGTCTCGTCCTCGCCGACCACGATCTCCAGCAGCACACCGGAGGTGGGCGCGGGGATCTCGGTGTCGACCTTGTCCGTGGAGACCTCGAGCAGCGGCTCGTCGGCCTCGACGGAGTCGCCGACCGACTTCAGCCAGCGGGTGACGGTGCCCTCGGTGACGGACTCACCGAGCGCGGGCAGGACCACGTCGGTGCCCTGGGCGCCACCGGCGGGGGCGGCGTCCTCGGCGGCCGGAGCCGGCGCGGCGGGGGCCTCGGCGGCCGGCGCCTGGGCGGGCTCGGCGGCCGGGGCCGGAGCCTCGGCGGGGGCCTCGGCGGCGGCCGGGGCCGGGGCCTCGGCGGGGGCGCCGCTGCCGTCGTCGATCAGGGCCAGCTCGGCACCGACCTCGACGGTCTCGTCCTCGGCGACCTTGATGGACGCCAGCACGCCGGAGACGGGCGAGGGGATCTCGGTGTCGACCTTGTCGGTCGAGACCTCGAGCAGCGGCTCGTCGGCCTCGACGCGTTCACCCTCGGCCTTCAGCCAGCGGGTGACGGTGCCCTCGGTGACGCTCTCACCGAGCGCCGGAAGGGTTACGGAAACCGCCATGGTTTCGGTTGCTCCTTACGAATTGCGGAAGTCTGTGTCGTCGCGCCCGTGACCGAGGGCTCAGTCGTGGGAGTGCAGCGGCTTGCCGGCCAGGGCCAGGTGCGCCTCGCCCATCGCCTCGTTCTGCGTCGGGTGGGCGTGGATGAGCTGGGCCACCTCGGCCGGCAGCGCCTCCCAGTTGTAGATCAGCTGGGCCTCGCCGACCTGCTCGCCCATGCGGTCGCCGACCATGTGGACGCCGACCACGGCACCGTCCTTCACCTGGACGAGCTTGATCTCGCCCGAGGTGTTCAGGATCTTGCTCTTGCCGTTGCCCGCCAGGTTGTACTTCAGAGCGACGACCTTGTCCGCGCCGTAGATCTCCTTGGCCTTGGCCTCGGTGATGCCGACGGAGGCGACCTCGGGGTGGCAGTACGTCACCCGCGGGACACCGTCGTAGTCGATCGGGACGGTCTTCAGACCGGCCAGGCGCTCCGCCACCAGGATGCCCTCGGCGAAGCCGACGTGCGCGAGCTGGAGGGTCGGGACCAGGTCGCCGACGGCGGAGATGGTCGGGACGTTGGTGCGCATGTACTCGTCGACCAGGACGTAGCCACGGTCCATGGCGACACCCTGCTCCTCGTAGCCGAGGCCCTGGGAGACCGGGCCGCGGCCGACGGCGACGAGGAGGACCTCGGCCTCGAACTCCTTGCCGTCGGCGAGGGTGACCTTGACACCGTCCTGGGTGTACTCGGCCTTCTGGAAGAAGGTGCCGAGGCTGAACTTGATCCCGCGCTTGCGGAACGCGCGCTCCAGCAGCTTCGAGGAGTTCTCGTCCTCGACCGGCACGAGGTGCTTGAGGCCCTCGATCACGGTCACGTCGGAGCCGAAGGACTTCCACGCGGAGGCGAACTCGACGCCGATGACACCGCCGCCGAGGATGATCGCGGACTTGGGCACGCGGTCCAGGACGAGGGCGTGGTCGGAGGAGATGATCCGGTTGCCGTCGATCTCCAGGCCCGGCAGCGACTTCGGCACGGAGCCGGTCGCCAGCAGGACGTGACGGCCCTGGACACGCTGACCGTTCACATCGACGGAGGTGGGGGAGGACAGCCGGCCCTCGCCCTCGATGTACGTCACCTTGCGGGACGCGATCAGACCCTGGAGGCCCTTGTACAGGCCGGCGATCACGCCGTCCTTGTACTTGTGCACGGCCGGGACGTCGATGCCCTCGAAGGTGGCCTTGACGCCGAACTGCTCGCTCTCGCGGGCCTGGTCGGCGATCTCGCCCGCGTGCAGCAGGGCCTTGGTGGGGATGCAACCCCGGTGCAGGCAGGTGCCGCCGACCTTGTCCTTCTCGATCAGGGCGACGTCCAGGCCCAGCTGCGCCCCGCGCAGGGCCGCGGCGTAACCACCGCTGCCACCGCCGAGGATCACTAGGTCGAAAACGGTGCTGGCGTCGTTCGCCACGTCACGTCCTCCATGCATGTGCGCCTTGCGCCGATCTCCGATGACCGGCGGGCGGCTGGTGTCCGGCCGCTTGATGCTTCGGCCCTTCGGTGGGGGCCCTGTCCTGCCGGGCTCCATCTTTGCACTTGTTGGAGGCGGACGAGACGCCGGGCTGGTGTGTGAGACGTCCCACTCCAGCGCCCCGAAGGGGTGCGGGGCCCCGTCCGGTGTGCGGCTCCGCCGTGTGGGCGCGCGCATTTGTCGGGTCTCACCTGCCACGAAGTCCGGCGGCAGCCGGCCCGAAGGGGCGTGGGGACCGCGCACGCGGCCCCCACGCCCCCGGTGGCCGCCCCGCTAACGGGAGCGGCCGGGCTCTCCCTTGGGTCAGCCCAGCTCGCCCGCGGCGGTCAGCTCCACGAGGCGCACCAGCGTGCGCACCGCGGTGCCGGTGCCGCCCTTCGGCGTGTACCCGAAGGGCCCGCCCTCGTTGAAGGCCGGTCCCGCGATGTCGAGGTGCGCCCAGCTGATGCCCTCGCCCACGAACTCGCGCAGGAAGAGGCCGGCCAGCAGCCCGCCGCCCCAGCGCTCGCCCACGTTGGTCATGTCGGCGACCTGGGACTCCAGGCCCTTGGTCAGGTGCTCCGGCATCGGCATCGGCCACGCCGGCTCGCCGGTCTCCTCCGCCGCCTCGTACACCGCGGTGCGGAACGCGTCGTCGTTGGCGAGGACACCCATCGTCCGGCTGCCCAGCGCCACCATCATCGCGCCGGTCAGCGTCGCGACGTCCACGATCGCGTCCGGCTCCTCCAGCGACGCGGCCCACAGCGCGTCGCCGAGCACCAGCCGGCCCTCGGCGTCGGTGTTGAGCACCTCCACCGTCTTGCCGCTGTACATGCGCAGCACGTCACCCGGGCGCACCGCCGAACCGGACGGCATGTTCTCGGCCAGCGCCAGCCAGCCGGTGACGTTCGCCTGGAGGCCGAGCCGGGCCGCCGCGACGACGGCCGCGAAGACCGCCGCCGCGCCCGCCATGTCGCACTTCATCGTCTCGTTGTGACCGGCCGGCTTCAGCGAGATGCCGCCCGAGTCGTAGGTGATGCCCTTGCCGACGAAGGCGAGGCTCCGCTCGGCCTTCGGGTGCGTGTACGCGATCTTGACCAGGCGCGGGGTCGCGGCCGAGCCGCCGCCGACGCCGAGGATGCCGCCGTAGCCGCCCTTGGTCAGCGCCTTCTCGTCGAGCACCTGCACCTTGAGGCCGTGCTCCTTGGCCGCGCCCTGCACGATGCCCGCGAAGCTCTCCGGGGTGAGGTCGTTCGGCGGGAGGTTGACCAGGTCGCGGGCGCGGTTCAGCTCCTCGCCGACCGCGAGGGCGCGGGCCAGGGCGCCCTTGTGGGCGGCGTCGCGCGGCTTGGCGCCGAGCAGCACGCCCTCGCCCAGCGGGGCCTTGCCCTTCTTCGCGCGGGCGCCCTTCGCCTTGCGGTTGCTCTCCTTGTAGGAGTCGAAGGTGTACGCGCCGAGGAGCACGCCCTCGCCGATCGCCTCCAGGGCGCCGGGGCCGTCCACGGGCAGCGCGAACGCGGCCTTCTTGACGCCGGCGAGCGCGCGCGCCGCCGTACCCGCGGCCTTGCGCAGCGCCTCGGCGTCGAAGCCGGCCTCCGCGTCCTTCGGGTCCGGCTCCGCGCCCAGGCCCACCGCCACCACGAGCGGGGCCTTGAAGCCCGCCGGGGCGGGCAGCTTCGTCAGCTCGCCCTCCGCGCCCGAGGCGCCGAGGGTCTCCAGGACGCCGGCCAGGCCGTCGTACGCCTTGTCCACGGCCTCGGCGCCCGGCGCGACGACGGGTCCCTTGGCGCCCTTGGCGACACCGATCACGATCGCGTCGGCCCGCAGGCCGGGCGCCGCGGCGGTGCTGAGAGTCAGAGCAGTCACGGTGGTGAATTCTCGCTTCCGGTGTGAAGTTGCTTGGGGTGGGTCGACCGGGCCCGACAGCCGACCCTAGGTCCAGGTCTGGGGGCAGGTGGCAACCGGGGTTACCGCCGTTCGGGCGGACACCCGGGACGAGACTACGCGCGTGCCACCCCGCGCTCATGCCCCCGGTGTTCACCCGTACGCGGCGCGGCGGCCCCCACCACCCGTCGGGGCAGGCCCTGTGGCCTTGCTTTTCGTATTCAAATACCCCCTCGCGCGAGGGAGTTGCGACACGCTCCGTCAGGGTCCGAAGGCCAGCACCACGAGGGACGCCGTCGCGGCCGTCTCCGCGAGCGCGCCGAACACGTCCCCGGTCACCCCGCCGAAGCGGCGCACACAGCGGCGCAGCAGGAGTTCGGCGACGGCGAGCGCGAACAGCACGGCGGCCGCAGCGCGCAGGGCGCCGTACGGGCCGGACTCCAGGCCCCAGGCGGCCGCGCCCGCGGCGCACAGCACGGTGAGCGCGAGCGCGCCCGGCACCGGTACCACCCCGGCGACGGCCGCCCCGAGCCCCTCGGGCCGCGCGGCCGGCACCCCGCCGCGGGCGGCCAGGGTGAGCGCGAGCCGGGCGGTCACCGCGGAGATCACCGCCGCCGCGGCGCCGCGCGCCCACGAGTCGTCGTACGACTGCGCCAGCACCGCCACCTGGGCCAGCAGCGCCAGGACCAGGGTGAGCACCCCGAACGGGCCGATGTCCGACCGCTTCATGACGCTCAGCGCCTCCTCGGCCGGCTTGCCGCTGCCCAGCCCGTCGGCGGTGTCGGCGAGCCCGTCCAGATGCAGCCCCCGGGTGAGGACGGCGGGTACGGCGACCGAGCCGACGGCGGCGAGCGGCGGGCCCGCGCCCAGCAGGAGCAGAAGCAGCGCCAGGGCGACCGAGAGGGCGCCCGCGACCAGGCCCACCAGGACGGCGGCGAGCATGCCCCCGCGCGCGGCCCCCCGGTCCCAGCGGTGCACCCGTACGGGCAGCACGGTGAGCGTGCCGAAGGCGAACCGGAGACCGTCGAGGGGCGAGGACGTGCGCATCGGCGCAGGCTACCCGGCGGCCGCGGGCCCGCCGTCGGCCGGGCTCCGGGGATAAAGTGCGCACATGGGGCACTGGTGGGTGCGGAACATCGTCGAGCCGGGCAAGCTTCCGCTGCTGCTCGCCCTCACCGCGTTCGTGCTGACGTTCGTCGTCACCCGGGTGATCACCCGTCTGATCCGGGCCGGCCGGGGCCCGTTCCGCAATGTCAGCGCGGGCGGCCTGCACATCCACCATGTGGTCCCCGGGGTGGTGCTCACCGTCGTCGGCGGCTTCGGCGCGGTCGCCAGCGACCGGCACGGCACCGGCGGGGCGCTGGCCGCGGTGGTCTTCGGGATCGGCGCGGGCCTGGTCCTGGACGAGTTCGCGCTGATCCTGCATCTGCAGGACGTCTACTGGACCGAGGAGGGCCGCCAGAGCGTCGAGGCCGTCGTGCTCACCGCCGCCCTGGTGGGACTGCTGCTCGCGGGGTTCGTGCCGTTCGGCGTCAACGACCTGACCCAGGAGGAAGTCGCCGACCGCGGCACCGTCATCGCCAACATCGCGGCCAACTTCGCGCTCTCCCTGGTCGCCCTGAGCAAGGGCAAGACCCGCACCGCGGTGTTCGGCGCGATCGTGCCGCTGGTCGCGCTGGTCGGCGCGCTCCGCCTGGCCCGCCCCGACTCCTTCTGGGCCCGCCGCTTCTACGGCCGCCGCCCCCGCGCCCGCGCCCGGGCCACCCTGCGCGCCTACCGCCACGACCGCCGCTGGACCCCGCGCAGCCGCGCCGTTCAGGACTGGATCGGCGGCAGGCCCGACCCGGCCCGGCTGCCCGACGGCCGCCGCTGAAGCAGCGGGTACGGGCGGTGCCGTACCGCCACCGCCAGGCACAGCGAGCCCACCGCCATCAGCGCGGCCAGATGCTCCTTGCCCGCCAGGTTCTCCTTCAGCAGCACCTCCGCGACCATCGCCACGGTCACCGCGCCCGTGGTGGCGTACGCGCCGTGCCGCCAGGCCACGAACACCGCGAGGCCCACCACGGCGGCCGACGGGCCGGTGTCCACCACCTGCGCGTCCGTCCAGGGCAGCCCGAAGGGGGCGTGCGCGCCGAGGGTGATGCCGAGGCGCGCGTACAGCGTCCCGGCGAGGGTGGCGAGATACGCGATGAGGAGCGTGCGCCACCAGCCCAGGCACAGCTCGGCGATCCCGAACACGAGCAGGATCTGCGCCAGCGCCCCCACACCGGCAGGTCGAGCGCGGGCACGAACAGGGACAGGGGGGTGCGCAGCAGGCCCAGCCACAGGGGGTCCTCGGCCCGGACCGCGCCGAGGCTCTGCACCAGCCGGAAGCCCCAGGGCCGGTTCTGCGCGAACTGGAGCAGCGCGGTCAGCAGCACCGCCGCGGCGGTCATCGGCAGCGCGGTCATCGGCATCGCCCACCGGCGCGGTCCCAGCAGGGGTCCGCGCACGGTGCCGTACAGCGGTCCCCACTCGGCGCGGGCCCAGCGGACGAGCGATCCCATGCGTAAATCCCTACCCCGGTACGGTCATCGGCGCGCCCCGAGCCGTCCCCGGTGCGCCCACTTGGGCAGTCCCGGCGCCTCCAGGAAGCCCTCCGCGCGGGCCGAGGCGAGGCCGATGCGCGGCAGGTCCGCGCTCTTCTCGAAGAGCAGGAACCGCGGCTCCCAGATGGGCCGGTACTTGGCGTTGGCGCGGTACAGCGACTCGATCTGCCACCAGCGGGAGAAGAAGCTGAGCAGCGAGCGCCACAGCCGCAGCACCGGTCCGGCGCCGAGCCGCGCACCACGTTCGAAGACCGAGCGGAACATCGCGAAGTTGAGCGAGACCTGTGTGACCCCGATCTCCCCGGCGCGCCGCAGCAGTTCGATGACCATGAACTCCATCAGCCCGTTCTCGCAGGCGCGGTCCCGCCGCATCAGGTCCAGCGACAGCCCGCCCGGGCCCCACGGCACGAAGGACAGCAGCGCGCGCGGCCGTCCCTCGGCGTCCCTGCACTCCAGCATCACGCACCGGCCGTCCGCCGGGTCCCCGAGCCGCCCCAGCGCCATGCTGAACCCGCGCTCGGTCGCCCCGTCCCGCCAGTCGTCCGCGCGCTCGACGAGCACCGCCATCTCGGCCGCCGGGATGTCCTCGTGGCGCCGCACGCGCACCTCGTACCCGGCCCGCCGCACCCGGTTGTACGCCTGCCGCACGGTGCGCATCGCCCGCCCCTCCAAGGTGAAGTCGGCGACCTCCACGAGCGCCTCGTCGCCGAGCTCCAGGGCGTCCAGGCCGTGCCGGTGGTAGACGGTGCCGGCTTCCTCGCCCGCCCCCATCACCGCCGGGATCCAGCCGTGCGCCCGCGCCTCGGCCAGCCACGGCACGATCGCGCCCGGCCATGCCTCGGGGTCGCCGAGCGGGTCCCCGGAGGCGAGGCTCACCCCGCCGACCACGCGATAGGCGACGGCCGCCTTGCCGGTCGGCGACCACACCACGCTCTTCTCCCGGCGCAGCGCGAAGTAGCCGAGGGAGTCCCGCTCGCCGTGCCGCTCCAGCAGCGCCCGCAGCCGTTCCTCGTCGTCGGCGGTGAGCGGGTCGACGGCGCGCCGGGAGCGGAAGGCGGCGTAGAACACGGCGAGGACCAGGGCCGTGCTGAGCACGTTGACGACCACGTTGGCCCAGGTGGGAGGGGCGATGCCGGGGAAGTGGCGCTCGTCGGCGGAGACCGAGACCAGGCGCAGGGTGCCGTAGTGCCAGCGTTCCCAGAACGTCGAACGGGCCGCGTCCGGCGCGTGGTTGGTGACCGTCACCAGCAGCCCGGCCAGCAGGCTGGCGGCCAGCCCGCCGCCGACGGCGACGGTGGCGGCGAGCCGGGGGTTGGCGCGGTCGCCCTTCGCGTAGAACTCCCGCCGCCCCACCAGCAGCGCCGCGACGAACACGGCCGTCAGTACCAGCGACACCCAGTTCTGCGCGTACCGGTGGATCTCCGGGAACGCCATGGCGAACGCGAACAGCGCGAGGAAGACGCCGCTGAGCACGAGGTTGAGAATCCAGGCCGCGCGCTTGCGGCGGCGCATCGTGACCGCCAGGAACGCGGTGAACACACCGGAGGCGAAGCCGGCGGTCAGCAGGTACGGCGTGAAGAAGTCGTCCTGGTTGTGCCGGCGCACGTCCTGGTACAGCGAGACCCACACCGCGGTGAGGAAGTTGATGAACGCGACGACCCGCAGGTACCAGACGGCGAAGGCCGCGGCCTTGGGGGCCACCCCGCCCGACCGCCGCCCGGCCTCGTCCGACCGCTCCGCTTCGACCGACCGCTCCGCCCCGCGCGCGGCGCGGTGGCAATCCGGGCATCTCCCATGGGAACGGATCATATGGGCGCCACCTTGACGGACCGCTCTTATCGAGCCAGGGCCCGCGCGGGTCTCACCGGCACGGTGGCGCAGGAGTGTCATCCCGCCGCGACGGCGCTCGGCCGCGACGGCGCTCGGCCGGGACGGCGCGGCCCGGCGGTGCCGAACCGGCCGCCACCCGTCTATGCCGACTCCGGCCCCGGCTCCAGCTCCGGCCCCGGCTCCAGCTCCGGCCCCGGCTCCAGCTCCGGCCCCGGCTCCGGCTCCGGCCCCGGCTCCAGCTCCGGCCCCGGCTCCGGCTCCGGTCCCGATCGCGACTCCGGCCCCGGCTCCAACCCCGGTCCCGGCTCCGGCCCCGGTCCCGGCTCCGGCCCCGGCTCCGACTCCGGCCCCGGCTCCGACTCCGGTCCCGGTCCCGACTCCGGCCCCGGCTCCGACTCCGGTCCCGGTCCCGACTCCGGCCCCGGCTCCGACTCCGGTCCCGGTCCCGACTCCGGCCCCGGCTCCGACTCCGGTCCCGGTCCCGACTCCGGCCCCGGCTCCGGCTTTCGCGCCGGCTCCGGCTACGACTCCAGCCCCGGCTCCGGCTCCTTCTCGGTCTCCGGCTCGGGCTCGGGCTCCGGCTCCCGCTCCGGCATCTCCGCGGCCAGCGCCGCCGCGGCCTGCACCAGGGGGAGCGCCAGCAGCGCGCCCGCGCCCTCGCCGACCTTCACGCCCTGCTGGAGCAGCGGCTCCAGGGCCATCCGGTCCAGCGCCTTCGCCTGCCCCGGCTCCCCGCTGTCGTGCGCCGCCAGCCACCAGTCCGGCGCCCGGAACGCGACCCGCTGCGCGACCAGCGCGCACGCCGCGCTCACCACGCCGTCCAGGATCACCGGCAGCTTGCGCACCGCGCACTGGAGCAGGAACCCGGTCATCGCCGCGAGGTCCGCCCCGCCGACCGCGGCCAGCAGCCGCGTCTGGTCGCCGAGCACCGGCCGCGCCCGGCGCAGCGCGTCCCGGATCGCCGCGCACTTGCGCATCCAGGCGAGGTCGTCGATCGCGACACCGCCCCGCCCGGTCACCACCGACGCGTCGGTCCCGCACAGCGCCGCGATCAGCACCGCGGCCGCGGTGGTGCCGCCCACGCTGATGTCGCCGAGCACCACCAGGTCCGTACCGGAGTCGGCCTCCTCGTCGGCCACGGCGATACCGGCCCGCAGCGCGGCGTCCGCCTCCTCCTCGGTGAGCGCGTCCTCGATGTCGATACGGCCGCTGCCACGCCGCACCCGGTGCCGTACGACGTCCTCGGGGAGGTCGGCCGGGTCGCAGTCCAGGGCCACGTCCACGACCCGGACCGGCACCTGGAGCCGGCGCGCCAGCACCGCGGCGGGGCTCACGCCCTCCAGCACGTCCCGCACCAGCTCCCGCGCGCCGCCCGCGGGCCGCACCGAGACGTCCAGTCCGGCGATGCCGTGGTCGCCGGCGAAGAGGATCAGCCGCGGCCGTTCGACGGTCCGTACCGGTACGGCGCTCTGCGCGGCGGCCAGCCACTCGCCCAGCTCGTCCAGGCGCCCCAGCGCCCCGGGCGGCACGATCTGGCGCTCTCGCCGGGTCTCGGCGTCACGGCGCATGCCTCCGTCCGGGCGCTCGATCAGATCGGTGAACTCGTCCAGATCAATCCTGCTCATTCGCCGAACAGTACCGCCAGCGGGCGAACGGCTCCGCGCCACATCGCCACCACGACCCGGCGATGTCATTGCGTCCAGGATCGGCATCCCATACGTTCCGTTTTGCAGCGAAATGTCGCACAGGGAGCCGCCGTCCATGCCGACCTCGCCCCGCACACCGGAGCCCCTCCTCCAACGCAGCTTCTACGCACACCACTTGGCCCGGATGCGGCACCGCCTCACCGCCCGCGCGCTGTCGTCGCTCCCCGAACCGGAGAGCTGGCTGGACGTGGGCACCGGATACGGCCACTTCCCCCAGGCGGCGAAGCGCTTCTTCCCGTACACGAGCTTCGACGGCGTCGACCCGACGGACCGGGTGGAGCGGGCGCTGGCCGAGGAGCGGGTCGAGGAGGCGTACCGGGGCCGGCTGAGCGACGTGGCGCCCCGCCTGCGCGCCCGCTACGACGTGGTGAGCCTCTTCGGGCCGCCCGCCGACCCGGCCGAACTCCACTGCGCGCTGACGGTCCTGCGCCCCGGCGGCCATCTCGTCCTCGGCGGGACCTGGACACCGGCCGACGTGGAGATCCCCTCCTGTGCGATCCTGCCCGGCGTCCTGCGGATTCCGTACCTCCACCACCACCGGCTCGTGGCCCGCAAGGCCGCCGGATAGCGGCCGCTACCGCCCGACGTCCTCACGGGGCCGCCCGGCTCACCCCCGCAGCACCATCGCCTGCCCCGCCACGACCAGCAGCACCTGCTCGCACTCCGACGCGAACGCTGCGTTCAGCCGCCCCAGTTCGTCCCGGTACCGCCGCCCGGACGCCGTCGCGGGCACGATCCCCGAGCCCACCTCGTTCGACACGGCCACCACCGTCCGCCGCGCGCACCGCACCGCCTCCGCCAGCTCCCGCACCCGCTCCCGCAGCGCCTTCTCGCCCCCGCCCGCCCACTCCGCGTCGTCCCACGCCCCCACCTCGTCCATCACGTCCGTCAGCCACAGCGACAGACAGTCGATCAGCACCGGCGGGCCGTCCGCCGCGAGCACCGGCAGCAGATCCGTCGTCTCGGACGTACGCCACGACCCCGGCCGCCGCTCCCGGTGCGCCGCCACCCGCGCCGCCCACTCGGTGTCCCCGCCCCGCGTCCCGCCGGTCGCGACGTACAGCACGTCGGGGAAGGACTCCAGCCGCCGCTCCGCCTCGACCGACTTGCCGGAACGCGCCCCGCCGAGCACCAGCGTGCGCCGGGGCACATCGGGCACGTCCTCGTACGCGCCGACCACCAGCGTCGTACCGTCGGGCACCGCCCGCGCCCCCGCCGCCGCGAGCCGGCGGCGCAGTTCACCGCCCGGCGGCACATCGTGGCCGAGATGGACCGCGAGCACATCCGTCGTCGGCCCCACCGAGCCGACCGCCCGCAGCCGGGCCAGCGCGTCCGGCCGGCCGACGACATCGGCGAGGACCATGTCGTACGACTCCGCCGACGCCGTCTCCAGACCCGCAGGCGCCCCGCCCGGCGGCAGGTACAGCAGCCGCTGGCCGTCCGGACCGGTCACCGCGTACCCCGTGCCGCCCGCGTCCATCGCCACCGCCCGCACCCGATGCCCCGTCAGCAGCGTCAGCTCCCGCCCGTCCGGCACCCGTACCGGATGCGGCACCCCGGCCGGGACCTCCACCGGGGGCCCGTCGTGCGGGTGGGACAGCAGCACCTGGCGCACCCCGCCCAGCGAGTGCCCGGCCCGCGCCGCCGCGAAGGCCGCGCCGGGGGTGAGGTCGAGCAGCAGCACGCCGTCCACCAGCAGCGCGGTGGCCGCCCGCGCGTGCGGGCCCAGCGCCGTCGCGCAGGCGGCACAGGGGCAGTCGGGGCGGGGCAGGCCGGCGGGGGCACCGGTACCGAGCAGAGTCACTTCCACGGGACGATTTTCGCCTGTCCGAGCGGGTAGTGCGCTTCCGTCTACTCTTCCAGCAGGTGTCGGATCACTAGGAGGCCCATATGACGGCATGGACGTGGCGGTTCGAGAAGGCCGACGGGACGGAGGTCCAGCCCGCGGTCCAGCCCGAGGAGTTCACCACCCAGGGGGACGCCGAGTCCTGGGTCGGGGAGCACTGGCGGGACCTGATGGAGGGCGGCGCGGACCAGGTACGGCTGTTCGAGGAGACCACCGAGATCTACGGCCCGATGAGCCTGCACGCCGACGCCTCCTGACACCGCGGTGAGGAGGGGGCGCACCCCCGGCGCCCCGGGCGCCCCCGGATGCCCGGACACCGGCACCCGGAAGGCCGTACCCCTCCTCACCCCCCTCGCCCCCGCCCTCACTGCTCGCCCAGCGTCACCTGCGCCGTCCGCTCCGCCCCGTCGCGCTGGTACGTGACCGTCGTCCGCTGGCCCGGCCTGTCCGCCGCCAGGGCCTCCTGGAGCGAGGTGATGGTGGTGATGGACTGGCTGCCGACCTTGGTGACGATGTCGCCGGTGCGCAGCCCGGCCCGCGCCGCGGGGCCCCCGCTGTGTACGGTCGCGATGGCGACCCCGGCCGGCTGGAGGCGGTCGTCCACCACGGTCCGCCCGGTGATGCCGAGCGCGGCCCGGCCCGAGTCCACGACCCGGCCCTCGCGCACGATCTGACCGGCGATGGTCCGCGCCATCGACGCGGGGATGGCGAAGCCGATCCCGGCCGCCGCGTTGCCCAGGTTGGGATCGGCCGCGGCCAGCGTCGGGATGCCGACGACCTGCCCGTCGAGGTTGACCAGCGCGCCGCCGCTGTTGCCCGGGTTGATGGCCGCCGAGGTCTGCACCATGTTGGCGATGGTGGCGCCGGTGCCCCCGCCGCTGCTGCCCTCGCTGACGGTCCGTCCGGTCGCCGAGACGATCCCCTGGGTCACGCTGGACGACAGCCCGAGCGGCGAGCCCATGGCCAGCACGATCTGGCCGACCTCCACCTTCTCGGAGTCCCCGAACACCGCGGGCTTCAGCCCGTCCGGCACCCGGTCCAGCTTGATCACGGCGAGATCCTGCTGGGGGTAGGAGGAGACCAGACTCGCGGTGAGCGGCTCCTCGTTGCCCGCCGTGGTCACCCGGAAGGTCTTCTCGTCGCCGACGACATGCGCGTTGGTGACGATGTGCCCCCGGTCGTCGAACACGATCCCGGAGCCCAGATCGCGGCTCGCCTCGATCTGCACGACCGAGGGCAGCGCCTGCCTGATCACCCGCTGGTAGGCGCTCTGGAGATCGCCCGCCGCCATCGGCACGGTCACCGGGCTCGCCGTCGCCGCACCGGGCCGCCGCGCGCTCGGGACGCCGGGGCCCTCGCAGCCCGTCGCGAGCGCCGCGCAGCACAGCAGGACGACGGCGAGGAAGATGCGGCACAGGGCCGGGGTACGGGAAGCGGAAGCGTCCATGCACCGAGTCTGGCCGCGCGCCGGTCAGCGGGCCCGCCGTATTGCCCCGATCGGGCTCGGCCCCGTACTCCGCGCAGCCGGTACGACCCCGCGGGACGCGGCCGGTACGACCCCGGGGGGATTCAGCCCCGTACCCCGCACAGATGCAGCAGCGCCGCGACGCCCCGGTAGGGGTCCGTGCGGCCCGCCCGCTCCTCGGCGGCGAGCAGCGCCGGAAGGTCGTGCGGCGGCGGCGCGTCGTCCGCCGCCAGGTCGGAGAAGACCCGCACGCCGTACCAGGCGTGCAGCGGGGCGGCGATGCCCGCGAGGGTCGCGGTCAGCTCGGCCAGCCGGTCGGCCCGCACGTTCAGGCCGAGGCGGTTGGTGTACGAGGTGGTGTCGAAGGCGGCCAGCGCGCCCGCCGGGTCACCGGCGAGACCGGGCCGCATGGCGAGCGCGTCGCCGTTGCGCACCAGCAGCGAGAGCAGTCCGCCCGGCGCCAGCATCCGCGCCAGGCCCGCCACCAGCGGATCGGGCTCGGCGACGTACATCAGCACACCGTGGCAGAGCACCAGGTCGAAGCTGCCCGGCAGGAAGTGCACCCCGGTGTCCCGGCCGTCGCCCTGCACCAGCCGCACCCGCTCCCGGATGCCCTCCGGCTCCCGGGCCAGCGCCTCGCGCGCCGCCGCGACCATCACCGGGTCCTGCTCGACCCCGGTCACCTGATGGCCGAGGCGGGCCAGGCGCAGGGCCTGGGTGCCCTGCCCGATCCCCACGTCGAGCACCCGCAGTCGGCGCCCGACCGGGAACCGCCCGGCTATCTGCTCGTCCAGCTGCCGCGCCACCAGTTCCTGGCGTACGACATCCCGGAGCCCGCCCACTTTGTCCAGCCAGGAGTGCGCCGCACCCCCGGTGAAAGCGTCTGCGCTCAGGGCCGCTCTCCGCGCTTGACCTGCGGCTTCGGCAGCCGGAGCCGGCGCATCTGGAGCGAACGCATCAGGGCGTAGGCCACCGCGCCGCGCGTGTTGCCGTCCGGGAAGCGCTCCTTGAGGCGCTTCTTCAGACGGAGACCGCTGACGGCGGCGTCCACCACGATCAGGACGATCACCACGGCCCACAGCAGCAGCGCGATGTTCTGGATCGAGGGCACCCGCACCACGCTGAGCACGAGGATCACGATGGCGAGCGGCAGGAAGAACTCCGCCACGTTGAACCGCGAGTCCACCCAGTCACGGGCGAACCTGCGGACGGGGCCCTTGTCGCGGGCCGGCAGGTACCGCTCGTCGCCGCCGGCCAGCGCCGCGCGCTGCTTCTGGAGCGCCTCGCGGCGCTCCTCGCGCTGACGCTTGGAGGCGTCCTTGCGCGTCGTCGGCGTGTTGGCGACGCTGCGGCGCTGGGACTGGGCCTCACTGCGCTTGGGCGTGGGCCTGCCCTTGGGGGCCTGCGGGTCACGGGGCTGCTTGGAGAAGTTCACCGGCTGGTCGGCCTGGGACTTCTCTTCCTTGGCACGGCTACGGAACACAAAGACCAAGGGTAAGGGCATCCGGGGCATGGACCCCAGCCCGGCCGGGAACGATCCGGCAACACCGTGCGTCTGTACGACGCAGAGGGGGCGTTCCGGCGGGTTCGAGCGGGCTTCGGGTGAGGTCCGGGTCGGGGGACCGTCTCCTCCCTGCGCCGGAGCGGTACTGTCCGCAGTCGTTCTTGGGGATGAGCGCATCACGCCCCGGACAGTGCGGTAATGGAGGCAAGGCCCGTACTGTGGGTCTTGTCGCAGGATCGGTGAGCTGGAGTCCGTCAGAAGGGGGCGCGCGAAGCCCATGAGCGGTGTCATGAAGCGTATGGGGATGATCTTCCGCGCGAAAGCGAACAAGGCCCTTGACCGGGCCGAGGACCCGCGCGAGACCCTCGATTACTCGTACCAGAAGCAGCTGGAGCTGCTCCAGAAGGTGCGTCGCGGGGTCGCCGACGTGGCGACCAGCCGCAAGCGCCTGGAGCTCCAGCTCAACCAGCTCCAGCAGCAGTCCGGGAAGCTGGAGGACCAGGGCCGCAAGGCGCTCGCGCTCGGCCGCGAGGACCTCGCCCGCGAGGCGCTGTCCCGGCGCGCCGCGCTCCAGCAGCAGGTGACCGACCTGGAGACCCAGCACGCCACCCTCCAGGGCGAGGAGGAGAAGCTCACCCTGGCGGCCCAGCGCCTCCAGGCCAAGGTGGACGCCTTCCGCACCAAGAAGGAGACCATCAAGGCCACCTACACCGCCGCCCAGGCCCAGACCCGGATCGGCGAGGCGTTCTCCGGCATCTCCGAGGAGATGGGCGACGTCGGCCTCGCGATCCAGCGCGCCGAGGACAAGACGCAGCAGCTCCAGGCCCGGGCCGGCGCCATCGACGAGCTGCTCGCCTCCGGTGCCCTGGACGACCCGTCCGGCATGGCCAAGGACGACATCGCGGCCGAGCTGGACCGGCTCTCCGGTGGTAGTGATGTAGAGCTGGAACTTCAGCGGATGAAGGCCGAACTGGCCGGCGGCACCCAGCAGCAGGCCATCGAGGGCGGCGCCGGTCAGGGCCGGCCGCAGGCCCAGCAGCAGCCGCAGGACACCCCGCGCTTCGACAAGCAGTAGCGCGCACCAGCCGGTCCGCAGCCGGGAGACGAGCCGAGGAGGCCGACGTGATCGTACGGATCATGGGGGAGGGCCAGGTCAGGCTGGACGACTCCCACTTCGCCGAGCTGAACAAGCTCGACGACGAGCTGCTGGCCGAGACGGAGAGCGGCGACGAGGAGGGCTTCCGGCGCACCCTCGCCGCCCTCCTCGACGCGGTCCGCCGGCTCGGCACCTCCCTCGCCGACGACGAACTGGAACCCTCCGACCTGATCCTCCCGGGCCCGGACGCGTCCCTGGCCGAGGTCCGCACCATGCTCGACGAGGACGGCCTGATCCCGGACTGAGCGCCCGCGCACCCCCGGCCGGCCTCGTTCCGTGAACGCCGCCGTCCGCCGGTGCCCGGACCGTACTGTTCCTCGTGTGACCACTCTCGAACGCGCCCGCTGCGAGCTCAAGGCCCACCCCCTCGCGCTCGACGCGGGCCTCGCCGCGGCCGTTCTCGCCTGCATGGTCGCCGGTTCCCTCGCCACTCCCAAGGACGGGCAGGGCGTCACCTGGGGCACCCACATCCCCGCTCCCCTGAGCCTGCTGCTGATGCTGCTGGCCGCCCTCGCCCTGGTCTTCCGTCGCCGCGTCCCCCGCACCGTCCTCGCCCTCACCGGCACCCTCTCCGTGGTGGAGTGCGTCACCGGCGACCCCCGCGCGCCCGTCACGATGTCCGCCGTCGTCGCCCTGTACACGGTCGCCGCCACCACCGACCGCACCACCACCTTCCGCGTCGGCCTGCTCACCATGACCGTGCTGACCGCCGCCGCGATGCTCGCCGGACCCCTGCCCTGGTACGCGCAGGAGAACCTGGGCGTCCTCGCCTGGACCGGCATCGGCGCCACCGCGGGCGACGCGGTCCGCAGCCGCCGGGCCGTCGTCCAGGCCATCCGGGAACGCGCCGAACGCGCCGAACGCACCCGGGAGGAGGAGGCCCGCCGCCGGGTCGCCGAGGAGCGCCTGCGCATCGCCCGCGACCTGCACGATGTCGTCGCGCACCACATCGCCCTGGTCAATGTGCAGGCCGGTGTCGCGGCCCACGTCATGGACAAGCGCCCCGACCAGGCCAAGGAGGCCCTCGCCCATGTCCGCGAGGCCAGCCGCAGCGCGCTCAACGAGCTGCGCGCCACCGTCGGCCTGCTCCGCCAGTCCGGCGACCCGGAGGCGCCCACCGAACCCGCCCCCGGCCTCAGCCTCCTGGAGGAGCTGGCCGGCACCTTCCGCAGCGCGGGCCTGCCGGTGGCGGTCGCCCGCACCGACCAGGACACCCGCCTCCCCGCGGCCGTGGACCTCGCCGCGTACCGGATCGTCCAGGAGGCCCTGACCAACGTCCGCAAGCACGCGGGCGCGGGCGCGCGGGCCGAGGTGAGCGTCGTACGCGTCGGACGGAACATCGAGGTCACGGTCGTGGACGACGGCACCGGCGCGGCCCCCGCCCCCGGCTCCCACCCCGAGCACGACCCCGAGAACATCCCCGACTCCGACCACGGGAAGGGCGGCGGCCACGGCCTCCTCGGCATGCGCGAACGCGTCGGCGCCCTCGGCGGCACCCTCACCACCGGCCCCCGCTACGGCGGCGGTTTCCGCGTCCATGCGATCCTGCCGGTCAGCACCACCGACACCCGCATCGAGGGCCGTACGACGGCACCGGGGGAGCCCGTATGACGATCCGTGTCCTGCTCGCCGACGACCAGGCCCTGCTGCGCAGCGCGTTCCGGGTGCTGGTCGACTCCGAGCCCGACATGGACGTGGTGGGGGAGGCGTCCGACGGCGCGCAGGCGGTTCTGCTGGCCAAGGAGCGCCGCCCCGACGTCGTCCTCATGGACATCCGCATGCCCGGCACCGACGGCCTCGCCGCCACCCGCCTGATCAGCGAGGACGCCGAACTCGACCAGGTACACGTGGTCATCCTGACCACCTTCGAGGTGGACGACTACGTCGTGCAGTCGCTGCGCGCCGGCGCCTCCGGCTTCCTCGGCAAGGGCAGCGAACCCGAGGAACTCCTCAACGCCATCCGGATCGCCGCGGGCGGTGACGCCCTGCTCTCCCCGGCCGCCACCAAGGGCCTGATCGCCCGCTTCCTCGCCCAGGGCGACGGCGACGACGGCCGCTCCCCCGTGCACGCCGAACGCCTCGGCGCGCTGACCGGACGCGAGCGCGAGGTGCTCGTCCAGGTGGCCGGCGGCCACTCCAACGACGAAATCGCCGAACGCCTCGCGGTCAGCCCGCTGACGGTGAAGACGCACGTCAACCGGGCCATGGCCAAGCTCGGCGCGCGCGACCGCGCCCAGCTCGTGGTGATCGCGTACGAGTCCGGGCTCGTCCGGCCGCGGGTGGACTGATCTCCACCCGCGTACCTCCGTACATCTCCACCCGCGTGTACTGCGCGCGGAGTAGGAGGCGGGTAAGGAAACGGGACCTGCGGCCTACGGCCGGGCCTCCCGGATGGCCGAAGGTGGTGGGGTGTGGACGCTCCTGGGCGTCCGTCGCCGCTTCCCGCGCACCTTTGGGGTCCCTGGTGTCCCCTGTCTCCTCGGTGACCGGGAGCGCTTCTGCCGCTCACGGAAGAGAGACCCTCACCCATGTCCTGGCTGTCCAGATTCAGCCTGTCCCAACGGGCCCTCATCGGCCTGATCTCGATCGTCGCCCTGGTCTTCGGCGCGATCGCGATACCCCAGATCAAGCAGCAGCTGCTGCCCACCATCGACCTGCCCATGGTCTCGGTGATCGCGCCGTACCAGGGCGCCGCGCCCGACGCGGTCGAGAAGCAGGTGGTCGAGCCCATCGAGGACGGCCTTCAGGGCGTCGATGGGGTCACCTCGGTCACCTCCACCGCGGGCGAGGGCAACGCCGTGATCATGGCGTCCTTCGACTACGGCAACGACACCAAGCAGATCGTCGCCGATGTGCAGCAGGCCGTGAACCGGGCCCGCAACCAGCTGCCCTCCGAGGTCGACCCGCAGGTCATCTCCGGCTCCACCGACGACATGCCGACCGTCGTGCTCGCCGCCACCTCCGGCAAGGACCAGCAGGCGCTCGCCGACCAGTTGGACAAGACGGTCGTACCGGCCCTGAAGGACATCGACGGCGTCGGCCGCGTCCAGGTCACCGGCGTCCGCGACCTCCAGGTGAATGTCACGCCCGACAACGCCGAGCTGGCCCGGGACGGCCTCACCCCCGCCGCTCTCGCCCAGGCGCTCCAGGCCGGCGGCGCGAGCGTCCCGGCCGGCTCCTTCGACGAGAACGGCGCCAACCGCACCGTCCAGGTCGGCGGCGGCTTCACCACGCTGGAGCAGATCAAGGACCTCACCGTCAGCGGCGCGGGCGCCCACAAGGCCGTACGGCTCGGTGATGTGGCCACGGTCAAGGAGCAGCCCGCCCCGGCCGACTCCCTCACCCGCACCGACGGCCGGCCCAGCCTCGCCGTCAACGTGACCATGGACCACGACGGCAGCGCCGTCACCATCTCCGACGCGGTCAAGGACAAGCTGCCCGGGCTGCGCGAACAGCTCGGCGCAGACGCCAAGCTGACGGTCGTCAGCGACCAGGGCCCGGCCGTCTCCAAGTCCATCAAGGGCCTGACCACCGAGGGCGCGCTCGGCCTGCTCTTCGCGGTCCTGGTCATCCTGCTCTTCCTCGCGTCGCTGCGCTCGACGCTGGTCACCGCGGTGTCCATCCCGCTGTCCGTCGTGCTCGCGCTGATCGTGCTGTGGACCGACGGCCTGTCCCTGAACATGCTCACGCTCGGCGCGCTGACCATCGCCATCGGCCGGGTCGTGGACGACTCGATCGTGGTCCTGGAGAACATCAAGCGGCACCTCGGCTACGGCGAGGAGCGCCGCTCGGCGATCATCGAGGCGGTGCGCGAGGTGGCCGGCGCGGTCACCTCCTCCACCCTCACCACGGTCGCGGTGTTCCTGCCGATCGGCCTGGTCGGCGGCATGGTGGGCGCGCTGTTCGGCTCCTTCAGCATCACCGTCACGGCGGCCCTGCTGGCCTCCCTGCTGGTCTCGCTGACCGTCGTCCCCGTGCTGTCCTTCTGGTTCCTGCGCGCCCCCAAGGGCACCCCCGAGGACGCGGCGGAGGCCCGCCGCAAGGCCGAGGAGAAGGAGGCGAACAGCCGCCTCCAGCGCGCCTACGTCCCCGTGCTGCGCTTCGCGACGCGCCGCCGCCTCACCAGCGTGCTGATCGCGATCGTCGTCCTGGTCGTCACGTTCGGCATGTCCGGACTGCTCAAGACCAACTTCTTCGACCAGGGCGAGCAGGAGGTCATCACGATCAAGCAGGAGCTGAGGCCCGGCACCAGCCTGGCCGCGACCGACGCGCAGGCAAAGAAGGTCGAGAAGCTCCTCGCCGCCACCGACGGCGTCAAGGACTACCAGGTCACCGTGGGCTCCTCCGGCTTCATGGCGGCCTTCGGCGGCGGCACGGACACCAACCAGGCGTCCTACCAGGTGATGCTGAAGGACTCGAAGTCGTACGACAGCGTGCAGCAGCACCTGGAGAGCGGCCTGAAGGACCTCAAGGGCATCGGTACGACCACGGTGTCGGCCGGTGGCGGCTTCGGCAGCCAGAACCTCAGCGTCGTGGTGAAGTCCGCCGACCCGCAGGCCCTGCGTACGGCGGCCGAGCAGGTCCGCTCCACCGTGGCCGGGCTGGACGGCGTCACCGACGTCACCAGCGACCTGTCCACCAGCGTGCCGCGGATCTCGGTGACGGCCAACGCCAAGGCGGCCGCGGCCGGTTTCGACAACCAGAAGCTCGGCGCGGCGGTGGCGCAGGCGGTGCGCGGTACGACGACGGCGAAGGCGACCCTCGACGACACCGAGCGCGATGTCGTCATCAAGTCGGCCGAGCCCGCGACGACCGTCGCCCAGCTGAAGAAGCTGCGCCTCGGCCCGGTCGAGCTCGGCGACATCGCCACGGTGAAGCTGGTGGACGGGCCGGTCTCGCTGACCCGGATCGACGGCCAGCGCGCCGCGACGATCACGGCCAAGCCGACCGGTGACAACACGGGCGCGGTCAGCACCCAGCTCCAGTCGAAGATCAAGGCCCTGAAGCTGCCCGCGGGCGCCGAGGCCCAGATCGGCGGTGTCACCTCCGACCAGAACGACGCCTTCAAGAACCTCGGCCTCGCCATGCTGGCCGCGATCGCGATCGTCTTCATGCTGCTGGTCGCGACGTTCCGCTCGCTGGCCCAGCCGCTGATCCTGCTGGTCTCCATCCCGTTCGCGGCGACCGGCGCCCTCGGCCTGCTGATCATCACGGGCACCCCGATGGGCGTCCCCGCCATGATCGGCATGCTGATGCTGATCGGCATCGTGGTGACCAACGCGATCGTGTTGATCGACCTGATCAACCAGTACCGGGCCCAGGGTTACGGCGTGGTCGAAGCCGTGATCGAGGGGGGCCGCCACCGTCTGCGCCCCATCCTCATGACCGCCCTGGCCACGATCTTCGCCCTGCTGCCGATGGCCCTGGGCATAACGGGCGAGGGCGGCTTCATCGCCCAGCCGCTCGCGGTCGTGGTGATCGGCGGCCTGATCACCTCCACCCTGCTGACCCTCCTGCTGGTCCCGACCCTCTACGCCATGCTGGAGCTCCGCAAGGAACGCCGCGCGAAGAAGAAGTCGGCCAAACGGCAGCCGCCCGCCCCGGCGAAGCCGGACCTGGCCCAGGTCTGACACCGGTCCCACACGAAGAGGGGCACCCCCGGAGATCCGGGGGTGCCCCTCTTCGTGTGTACCGCGGGTGGTGACGGCAGCGCGCCGGAGGCTACGGCAGGGCCAGCATCCGCTCCAGGGCCAGTTTCGCGAACTTCTCCGTCTCCTCGTCGACCTGGATGTGGTTGACCAGGTTGCCCTCGGCGAGGGATTCCAGGGTCCAGACCAGGTGGGGGAGGTCGATGCGGTTCATGGTGGAGCAGAAGCAGACCGTGCGGTCGAGGAAGACGATCTCCTTGCCCTCGGGGGCGAAGCGGTTGGCGAGGCGGCGGACCAGGTTCAGTTCCGTGCCGATCGCCCACTTCGAGCCGGCGGGGGCCGCCTCCAGGGCCTTGATGATGTACTCGGTCGAGCCGACGTAGTCCGCCGCGGCCACGACCTCGTGCTTGCACTCCGGGTGGACCAGGACGTTCACCCCGGGGATACGGGCGCGCACGTCCTCGACCGACTCCAGGCTGAAGCGGCCGTGGACCGAGCAGTGGCCGCGCCACAGGATCATCTTCGCGGCGCGCAGCTCGTCCGCGGTCAGGCCGCCGTTCGGCTTGTGCGGGTTGTAGACGACGCAGTCCTCCAGGGACATCCCCATGTCCCGCACGGCGGTGTTGCGGCCGAGGTGCTGGTCGGGCAGGAAGAGCACCTTCTCGCCCTGCTCGAACGCCCAGTCCAGCGCCCGCTCGGCGTTGGAGGACGTGCAGATGGTGCCGCCGTGCTTGCCGGTGAACGCCTTGATGTCGGCCGAGGAGTTCATGTACGACACCGGCACGACCTGCTCGGATATCCCGGCCTCGGTCAGCACGTCCCAGCACTCCGCGACCTGCTCGGCCGTCGCCATGTCGGCCATGGAGCAGCCGGCCGCGAGGTCCGGCAGGACGACCTTCTGGTCGGCGGAGGTGAGGATGTCCGCCGACTCGGCCATGAAGTGCACACCGCAGAAGACGATGTACTCGGCCTCCGGACGCGCGGCCGCGTCCCGGGCCAGCTTGAAGGAGTCGCCCGTGACGTCGGCGAACTGGATCACCTCGTCACGCTGGTAGTGGTGACCGAGCACAAACACCTTGTCGCCGAGCTTCTCCTTGGCGGCGCGGGCGCGCTCGACCAGGTCCGGATCGGACGGCGAGGGCAGATCGCCGGGGCACTCGACACCGCGCTCGCTCTTCGGGTCGGCCTCGCGGCCGAGCAGCAACAGGGCGAGCGGAGTCGGCTGGACGTCGAGCTCCGGGGTCTGGGCGGTGGTCACGACACGCACCCTTTCTATTTTTCGTCTATCTGACGCTATCTATCATAAACGCTTCACGTCAGTTTGACGATGGCCCTCGTGTTCATGTGACGTGAATCCCGGGCCGTCCACCCCCGATCCCCCCGCGGGCCGCTGTGCGCCTTCGCCCGCGTATGCGAGCATGAAGGGGCAGAAGGCAAAATCGCGACCACGTGACGCCCGGCCCGGAATGAATCCGCGGAAGCGCCGGTTGCACTCGTCGGCAAGCAGTCTCCGTACAACCCGGGAGAGATGTAGATGTCCGTATCGGACGAGACCACAACCGTCAGCGACGGCATCATCCTGACCGACGCCGCCGCGGCCAAGGTCAAGGCCCTGCTCGACCAGGAAGGCCGTGACGACCTCGCGCTGCGCGTCGCCGTTCAGCCCGGCGGCTGCTCGGGCCTGCGGTACCAGCTGTTCTTCGACGAGCGTGCCCTCGACGGCGACGTGGAGAAGGACTTCGGCGGGGTCAAGGTCGTCACCGACCGCATGAGCGCCCCCTACCTGGGCGGCGCCACCGTCGACTTCGTGGACACGATCGAGAAGCAGGGCTTCACGATCGACAACCCGAACGCGACCGGCTCCTGCGCCTGCGGTGACTCCTTCAGCTGAATCATCCGGCTGAGCGATCGCCATCGGGTGTGAAGATCGGCTGACGACAGAGGCGGCGGCCCCCGTGAAGGGGGCTCGCCGCCTCCGTCGTACCCGCTCGGGACTCCCTCAGGAAGCCGGGTGCGGGTCGCCGAGGTAGGGGAACCGGTCCAGGGTGTCGGTGTGCGGCGACAGACCGGTGGGCGGCGCCTCGTTCTTGGTGAGGAACGCGACGCGGATGTCGATGACGTCCTCCGTGAACGTCCGGCCGTTCGGGTACACCGCGGGCCTGGACGGGTCGAAGTGCAGTACGTCCGGCAGGATGCCGTGCTCGTCGAGCGCGGCGATCGCCTCCTCGCGCGAGTAGCCGCCGGTGTGGCCCAGCAGATGGACGAACTGGTCCGTCCATCTGGCCCGGTCGTTCGCCGGCTCGCTCGCGTTGTACTCCTCCTTCGTGTCGTCGGTGTTGAAGAAGCTGCTGATCGACGGGTGTCCTGCCCGGTCCGCGTGGACGAGTTCGCCCTCGCGCAGGACGCTGCACCGGCCCCAGATGTGCAGGTCGGACTGGGCGGCGAGTTCCGCCGTCGGCAGTTCGACGGCCATGGAGAAGACATTGGCCGAGGCGTTGGAATCGACCCCCGTCCAGGGGGACTCGCCGCCCAGGTGCGGCGCGGTGAAATTCCGTTTGCCGCTGGTGTCGAACAGGTTCTTGATCCCGTCGAAGTCGAAGAAGAAGGCATCGCTGCGGCTGCCCGCGGCCACCTGGTACTCGCCGAAGGTGACCACATTGGCCCCCGGGCCGAAGGAGACCGCGGCATCCGCGACGAGCTTCGTGCCGACCGCCTCGGACCGCCGGGCCTCCGCGCCGGTCGCCATGAAGACGCTGTAGGTCTGCGAGCCGTCCGCCGCCGGCGGGCCGAACACCCAGCTGAAGGCGACGTCGGTCAGATAGTCGCCGTCGTTGTCGATGTTCAGGCGGTACACGGCGTCGGGATGCAGGGCGTCCGCGTTCGGGTTGGCGTTCAGGATGAGCACGGTCCTGCTCGGATCGGCGGGTGCCGCGAAGGCGTACAGGTCGCACAGATCCAGGCGCTGGTCGCCGAGTGGTGGTCCAAGACTGAGGCCGGTGAAGTGGTTGGACATGCCGGGCCCTTCCGTTGCTCGCCCGTCGGAAAACCGCTGAAATGTCACGTTAACCGGCACATCGATGCGGTCGCAGAGGGCGAAGGAAGGGCTGTTGGACAACCGCTCGAACGGATCACCGGCAGGCGAGCGCCTGCCGTACGGGAGCGAGCCTTTGCCGGGCGGGGGCTACGGCCGCGCCGCGCCCGGTTTCGCCTGCGGGAGCCGCGCGCCGTCCGCGCCGACCACCGTCCGGCCGTCCACCGGCGCCTTCAGCCGCACGGTCCGCGTGAACTCCTTGGCGATCATCGGGCAGACCTTGCCCTCCTGCCGGTGTTCGGTGACCGTGACCGTCACCCGGGTGGCGCTCTCCCGGGCCGCCGCCGTGTAGTCGGCGCACAGCCCGCCGAAG
This sequence comes from Streptomyces sp. SUK 48, assembly GCF_009650765.1. Lineage (NCBI taxonomy): Bacteria > Bacillati > Actinomycetota > Actinomycetes > Kitasatosporales > Streptomycetaceae > Streptomyces > Streptomyces sp. SUK 48. The sequence continues at coordinate 5,905,250 of NZ_CP045740.1, forward strand.
AAGCTCACGGTGAGCTTCCGGTCGTCGGCCGTGTAGCCGGTGATCTTGACCGCGTTCCCGGGGCTCGTGGGCGACGCCGAGGGCGACGAGGGCGAAGAAGGGGACGAGGAAGTCAGATAGCGGGGGTCGATCGCCGGGTACGACACCGTCCCCGAGTCCCGCGTCGTGAACAGCCAGGACGGCACCAGGGCCGGCCGGCCGCCGACCGTGTGCGCGGTCAGGCCGAACACCGCCTTGTCCACGGCGACCGTCCCGGAGGACGTCGGGGACGCCTGCCCGCACGGCCCCTCCAGACGCGTCGCGAACCGCGCCGGGCTCGCACAGCCGCCGGGCCCCATCCGGTGGTCGCCCTTCGGTGCCGCGTTCATCAGCGCGAGGGTCTTCTCCGCGTCCAGGACGGGGTACGTCGCCCCCTTCACCGGCGTCGACAGCAGCCCGTGCCCGCCGACCACCTCACCCTGGCCGCCGACCGTCAGCCCGGTCGACCAGCCGGTGGTGGGCAGCCCGCCCACCACCGGGTCGGCGGTCACCACCCGCTGCTTGCCCATGAGCTGTCCCGCATCGGTCCGCGCGCCGTCCAGACCGGCCGCCCGCAGCACGGGCGCCGCCGCCTTCTCGGCCGCCGCCGCACTCACCGGCGCCCCGGTCGGACCCACCGGACCGGGCGCGCACAGGGGGCCCTTCCCGCAGTCGTCGGTCCCCGGCGCGTACCGGCTGAAGGTCCAGTTGCCCGGCGCGTCCCGGTTCACCTGGAGGGTCGGTCCCGAACCGTCCTTGCCGCCGATCCGCCAGCCGTGCGCCTCGGCCACCGGCGTCCCGCTCACCCCGAGCGCCTTCGCCAGCCGGACCACCTGGTCCTCGCGGACCTCCGCCCCCGCCCCGTACACCGCCGCCGCGCCGGGCCCCTTCGGCAGCGCGCCCTGCGCCACGTAACGGGCGCCGTAGGGGTCCGGTCCCGCGTCCAGGGCGAGCGGCGGGGGAGTGGTGGAGTCCGCCGCGGCGGGGGTCGTACGACCGCCCGGGCCGTCGCTCGCCGCGACGTACGCGCCACCGCCGCCGACCAGCAGGACGGCGGCCAGGGCGGAGAGGACGACGGCACGCGAGCGCCGTCGGGAACGCCCCGCGGGGATCTCCCGCTCGTCCGGTGCCTCGGGGACTTCCCCCGACGGGTTCTCAGGTCGCTCCGTGTTCACCGCATCGCTCCTCGCCGGTCCGTGTCACGCGTGCCCCGCGTGGGGGGACGACCATGGGACGAGGGAGGTGGGCGGGAGGTTCCCGGGCCTACGCCGTACGGGTGAGCGGGGGTCAGTCGCCGTACTCGGACATGCCCTCCAGCAGCCGCACCGAGCGCTTCGACACCGAGACCCTGCGGATGCGGGACGGCGGTACCGGGCGGGACGCGGTGCGCGCGGGCGCCGGCCAGCGCTGGGCCATCCGCGCGCAGTCGCCGCGCAGGGTGTCGAGGCCGCCCTCCAGATCACCGGGGGCGGGGGAGACGGGGGTGCCGGACGCGGCGGACGAGGAGCCCTTGAGGTTCGTCATGAGGGAACCGTAGGCACGGTCGAGGCCGCGAAGAAAGATCTACTATCGGGTAGTTTCGTCAACTACAGCGCCCGCCCCTGACCGGGTAGCGTGAACTGTCAACGCAGCCTCCCGTCTCCCACCGCCGCCCTTCCCACGAGCGCTATCGCGCGCACCTTCTTATTCCGCAGGAGAATCCCCGTCGTGCGCATCGCAGTCACCGGCTCCATCGCCACCGACCACCTCATGACCTTCCCCGGCCGGTTCGCCGACCAGCTCGTCGCGGACCAGCTGCACACGGTTTCGCTCTCCTTCCTCGTCGACAACCTCGACGTGCGCCGCGGCGGTGTCGCCGCGAACATCGCGTTCGGCATGGGCCAGCTCGGCACCCGGCCGATCCTGGCCGGCGCGGCAGGCTTCGACTTCGACGAGTACCGGGCGTGGCTCGACCGGCACGGCGTCGACACCGAGTCGGTCCGCATCTCCGACACCCTGCACACCGCGCGCTTCGTATGCACCACCGACGCCGACCACAACCAGATCGGCTCCTTCTACACGGGCGCGATGAGCGAGGCCCGGCTGATCGAGCTCAAGACGGTCGCCGACCGGGTGGGCGGCCTCGACCTGGTGCTGATCGGCGCCGACGACCCCGAGGCGATGCTCCGCCACACGGAGGAGTGCCGGTCCCGCTCGATCCCGTTCGCCGCCGACTTCTCGCAGCAGATCGCCCGCATGGAGGGCGAGGAGATCCGGATCCTGCTGGAGGGCGCCACCTACCTCTTCTCGAACGAGTACGAGAAGGGCCTCATCCAGACCAAGACCGGCCTCACCGACGAGGAGATCCTCGCCAAGGTCGGCCACCGGGTGACCACGCTCGGCTCGCGCGGTGTGCGCATCGAGCGGGCCGGCGCGGACCCGATCGAGGTCGGCTGCGCGGAGGAGGAGCGCAAGGCCGACCCCACGGGTGTCGGCGACGCCTTCCGCGCGGGCTTCCTGTCCGGCCTGGCCTGGGGCGTCTCGCTGGAGCGGGCGGCGCAGGTGGGCTGCATGCTCGCGACGCTGGTCATCGAGACCGTGGGCACGCAGGAGTACCAGCTGCGCCGCGGCCACTTCATGGAGCGGTTCGTGAAGGCGTACGGCGACGAGGCGGGCGAGGAGGTCCGTCAGTACCTGCGCTGACGGCAGCATCCGTGCCGAGGGCCGCGCTTTGCGCCGGGGGCGGCACCTGCGCCGACGGCAGTGCCTGCGCCGAGGGCGCCGGTCAGCCGAGCCGGCGGACCAGGTACGCCGTTCCGCCGTCCGCCGGTTCCTCGCCCACGTACTCCTGTCCCCGCATCTCGCACCACGCCGGGATGTCCAGGCGGGCCGCCTCGTCGTCCGACAGGACGCGGACGGTGCCGCCCACGGGGACGCCGGGGAACACCTTGGCCAGCTCGATGACCGGGACGGGGCAGCGCTTGCCGAGGGCGTCCACGACGAGGACGGCCGGCCCGGTCGCCGGGCCGGCGGCCGCCGCGGGGGCGCCCAGCTTGTCCCGTACCCCGGCGACGACCCCCGGCAGCACGGCCAGGAAGCGCTCCACGTCCTCCCGGGCCGTGCCCGGCGGCAGCGACACCCGGACGTTGCCCTCGCTGAGCACGCCCATGGCCTTCAGGACATGGCTCGGGGTCAGGGTGCCGCTGGTGCAGGAGGACCCGGAGGAGACGGCGAAGCCCTCGCGGTCCAGCTCGTGCAGCAGTGTCTCCCCGTCGACATAGAGACACGAGAAGGTGACGATCCCCGGCAGCCGCCGCTCCGGGTCGCCCACCACCTCCACCTCGGGCACCAGCAGGGGCACCCGGGCCCGGATGCGCTCCGTCAGCTCCCGCAGCCGTACCGCCTCCTGGGCCGCCTCGGCCCGTACCGCGCGCAGCGACGCGACCGCCGCCACGACGGCCGGGATGTTCTCGAACCCCGGCGCGCGCCCCGACTCCCGTTCGTCCGCCGGACCCTGGGCGGCGAACCGCACGCCCTTGCGCACCACGAGCAGCCCGACCCCCGAAGGGCCGCCCCACTTGTGCGCGCTGGCCGCGAGCAGCGACCAGCCGCCCTCGACGGGCCCCCAGCCCAGCGACTGCGCGGCGTCCACCAGCAGCGGCACCCCGGCCGCCTGGCAGACCTCGGCGACCTCGGCCACCGGCTGGGCGGTGCCCACCTCGTGGTTGGCCGACTGGAGCACGGCGAGGGCGGTGTCGCCGCGCAGCGCGGCCGCGTAGCCCGAGGGGGACACGGCGCCCGTCCGGTGCACCGGCACCCGGGTCACCGAGCCGCCCTCCGCCTCGCACACCTCCGCCGAATGGAGGACAGAAGAGTGTTCGACCGCTGACACGATCAGGTGGCGTCCCACCCGCCGCCTTCCGGCCAACGCCCCCGCGACACCCGTATGTACGGCCCGCGTCCCCGACGGGGTGAAGACCAGCTCGTCCGCCCGGCACCCCACCGCCTCGGCCGCCGCCTCCCGCGCCGCGTCCAGCAGCATCCGTGCCTTGCGCCCCTCCCGGTACAGCCGCGCGGGATCGGCCCAGCCGTCGTCCAGGGAAGCCAACAGCGCCTGACGGGCGACGGGATGGAGAGGGGCGGCGGAAGCCGCGTCGAAGTAGGCCACGACTCCACGGTAGAACGCCGGTGACCTGTGCGGACCTGTGGGGCGCGGGCTGTGCAGCCGGCGGTTCCGCCGCGTGGCGCGGGACCCGGCCACGCATCCGCACCCGCCCCCCAAACCCCCACAACCCGAGCTATTGGGCACCCATCCACACCCCAACTGAGTGAGGCGCGACGCGTATGCCCCCCTCCCCGCGAACCCCCGGAGGGCGTCGGCTAGGGTTTGGTCCGCATAAACATCCAAACCCCTGCCCGACGCAGGGCGGCGACCGACCAGCGAGAAGGCCGCAGCCGACCGCGCGGGCGAGACTCTCGGGAAGGCGCTACGTGAGTCCCAACGGCTCCGACCGCTCGCCGCGGCGCCCGATGCGGCGGAAGCTGCTGCAGGCATTGACCGCGGGCCTGGTCCTGGCGACCGCAACCGGTTGCACATACAAGGACTTCCCCCGCCTTGGCATGCCCACCCCGACCACGGAAGAGGCTCCGCGGATCCTCTCCCTGTGGCAGGGCTCCTGGGCTGCCGCGCTCGCCGTCGGCGTGCTGGTGTGGGGCCTGATCCTGTGGAGCGCCATGTTCCACCGGCGCAGCCGCACCAAGGTCGAGGTACCTCCGCAGACCCGGTACAACATGCCGATCGAGGCCCTGTACACGGTGGTCCCGATCATCATCATCTCGGTGCTGTTCTACTTCACGGCCCGGGACGAGACGAAGCTCATGAGCCTCGACAAGAAGCCCGACCTCACGGTCAACGTGGTCGGCTTCCAGTGGAGCTGGGGCTTCAACTACATCGAGAACGTCCCCGGTGTCTCGGGTGACGCGAAGACGGACACCAACCTGTCCGCGATCCCCGACCGGTTCAAGACCGCCTTCCCGGCGAACGCCGGCGGCGTCTACGACGTCGGCACCCCGGGCACGCGCAACCCGCAGACCGGCAACCCTGGTCCGACGCTCTGGCTCCCCAAGGGCAAGACGGTCCGCTTCGTCCTGACCTCGCGTGACGTCATCCACTCCTTCTGGGTGGTGCCGTTCCTCATGAAGCAGGACGTCATCCCGGGCCACACCAACGCCTTCCAGGTGACCCCCAACAAGGAGGGCACCTTCCTCGGCAAGTGCGCCGAGCTCTGCGGCGTCGACCACTCCCGGATGCTGTTCAACGTGAAGGTCGTCTCCCCGGCGGCGTACGAGCAGCACCTCAAGGACCTCGCCAAGAAGGGGCAGACCGGTTACATTCCCGCCGGCATCGCGCAGACGAGCCACGAGAAGAACCGGGAGACGAACAACCTGTGAGCATCCTCAACGAACCCCAGGGTGCCGCGGCCGCTGAAGGCTCGTACGTGGACGAGCTGCCGGTTCGGCGCAAGCAGCCCGGCAATTCCGTGGTGAAGTGGCTGACGACCACCGACCACAAGACGATCGGGACGATGTACCTCGTCACGTCGTTCGCGTTCTTCCTGATCGGCGGCGTCATGGCGCTGCTCATGCGTGCCGAGCTGGCCCGTCCGGGCCTGCAGATCATGACGAACGAGCAGTTCAACCAGGCGTTCACGATGCACGGCACGATCATGCTGCTGATGTTCGCGACGCCGCTCTTCGCGGGCTTCGCGAACTGGATCATGCCGCTGCAGATCGGCGCGCCCGACGTGGCGTTCCCGCGGCTGAACATGTTCGCCTACTGGCTGTACCTGTTCGGCTCGATGATCGCGGTGGGTGGCTTCCTCACCCCCGAGGGCGCGGCCGACTTCGGCTGGTTCGCCTACTCCCCGCTGTCGGACGCGGTCCGCTCGCCGGGCGCCGGCGCCGACATGTGGATCATGGGTCTGGCCATGTCCGGCTTCGGCACCATCCTCGGCTCGGTCAACTTCATCACCACGATCATCTGCATGCGCGCTCCGGGCATGACGATGTTCCGCATGCCGATCTTCGTGTGGAACGTGCTGCTGACCGGTGTGCTGGTCCTGCTGGCCTTCCCGGTGCTGGCCGCCGCGCTGTTCGCCCTGGAGGCGGACCGTAAATTCGGTGCGCATGTCTTCGACGCGGCAAATGGCGGCGCGTTGCTGTGGCAACACCTCTTCTGGTTCTTCGGCCATCCAGAGGTGTACATCATCGCCCTGCCGTTCTTCGGCATCATCTCCGAGGTCATCCCGGTCTTCTCCCGTAAGCCGATGTTCGGCTACATGGGCCTGATCGCCGCGACGATCTCCATCGCGGGTCTGTCCGTGACGGTGTGGGCGCACCACATGTACGTCACCGGCGGTGTGCTGCTGCCGTTCTTCTCCTTCATGACCTTCCTGATCGCGGTACCGACCGGTGTGAAGTTCTTCAACTGGATCGGCACCATGTGGAAGGGCTCGCTGTCCTTCGAGACGCCGATGCTCTGGGCGACCGGCTTCCTGATCACCTTCACGTTCGGTGGTCTGACCGGTGTCATCCTGGCGGCGCCCCCGATGGACTTCCACGTCTCGGACTCGTACTTCGTGGTGGCCCACTTCCACTACGTGGTCTTCGGTACGGTCGTGTTCGCGATGTTCTCCGGCTTCCACTTCTGGTGGCCGAAGTTCACCGGCAAGATGCTGGACGAGCGCCTCGGCAAGATCACCTTCTGGACGCTGTTCATCGGCTTCCACACCACCTTCCTCGTCCAGCACTGGCTGGGCGCCGAGGGGATGCCGCGCCGGTACGCCGACTACCTGGCCGCCGACGGCTTCACCGCGCTGAACACGGTGTCCACCATCGGTTCGTTCGTGCTCGGCCTGTCGATCCTGCCGTTCCTCTACAACATCTGGAAGACGGCCAAGTACGGCAAGCCGGTCGGCGTGGACGACCCGTGGGGCTACGGCCGTTCGCTGGAGTGGGCGACCTCCTGCCCGCCGCCGCGGCACAACTTCACCACCCTGCCGCGGATCCGCAGTGAATCCCCGGCGTTCGACCTGCACCACCCCGAGATCGCCGCGCTCGAGCAGCTCGAGTACGCCGGTCACGCGCCTGCCGTCGCGGACAGCAAGGAGGCCGGCAAGTGAAGATCCAGGGCCGGATGTTCATCTGGCTGAGCTTCTTCATCCTGATCATGGCCGTCGTGTACGGCGTGTGGTCGAAGGAGCCGGCCGGTACCACGGCGCTCTTCCTGGCCTTCGGCCTGTCGATCATGATCGGCTTCTACCTGGGCTTCACCGCCCGCCGGGTGGACGCCGGTGCGCAGGACGACAAGGAGGCCGATGTCGCGGACGACGCGGGCGAGCTGGGCTTCTTCAGCCCGCACAGCTGGCAGCCGCTCATGCTGGGCTTCGGCGGTGCGATCGCCTTCCTCAGCATCGCGGTCGGCTGGTGGCTGATCTACTTCTCGGCGCCGTTCATCGTGATCGGTCTGTTCGGCTGGGTGTTCGAGTACTACCACGGTGAGAACCGCACCCAGTAAGCACGACCCGAGCACCACCCCGGGAGCCCGGACCCTCCGTCAGGAGGGTCCGGGCTCCCGGCCTTTTCCGGTCCCGACCGGGCGTCGCTCGGATGCCGGAGTGTCATTCCCTCGTATGGGTTACGTGCCGCGCCAGTAGGGTCTCCATCTCATAGCGTGATCGTATGAACCACATTCCGCGGACCCGTACCGTCGTCAGCTGTGTCGTGCTGGTGACCGCCCTGGGCGCGGGCATCACCGCCTGCGGTTCGGACGGCGATCCCCTGGCCGCTACGCCGTATGACGCAGCGGGCCTGATCTCCTTCAACGCCCCCACCGAGGTGGGCAAGCGGGCCGACCCGGACAAGCCCCTGGAGGTCAGCGTCAAGGACGAGGGCCGCATCACCGACGTGACCGCCCAGGACTCCACAGGACGCTTTGTGGCGGGCGAACTCACCGCCGACGGCAGTCGCTGGCACAGCACCTCCCCGCTGGCCGCGAGCGCCCACTACACGGTCACGGTGAGCACCGAGGACGGGGACGGGGCACCCGGCCGCAAGGTCCTCAGCTTCGACACCACCCAGCCGACCGCCAAGAAGCAGCTGGGCGTCGCCTTCGGGCCGAAGGCGGGCGAGTACGGCGTCGGGCAGATCATCACCGCCCAGCTCAGCGAGGAGGTCAAGGACCCCGCGCAGCGGGCCGTGGTGGAGCGCGGTCTGCGGGTGGACTCCGTGCCCGCCGTGCCCGGCTCCTGGTACTGGGTGAGCGGCAAGGAGCTGCACTACCGGCCCAAGGACTACTGGCCCGCCCACGCCCAGATCCTGGTGCACAGCAACCTGGACGGCGTGAAGATCGGCGACCGGCTGTGGGGCGGCAGGACGGCCCCGGTGAAGCTCACCACGGGCGACCGCGTCGAGGCCCTCACGGACGCCTCCACGCACGAGATGACGGTGTTCAGGAACGGTGCCGTGATCAATTCCATCCCGGTCACCACCGGCAAGCCCGGCTTCGAGACCCGCAACGGCGTCAAGGTGGTCCTGGAGAAGCAGTACTTCGTACGCATGCGCGGTACCACCGTCGGCATCGCCGAGGGCAGCCGGGACAACTACGACCTGCCGGTGTACTACGCCACCCGCGTCACCTGGTCCGGTGAATATGTGCACGCGGCGCCCTGGTCGGTCGGCTCACAGGGCTACGCCAACGTCAGCCACGGCTGCACCGGCATGAGCACCGCCAACGCGAAGTGGTTCTTCGACACCGTCCACGAGGGTGACGTCGTCCGCGTCGTCAACTCCAAGGGACAGCCGATGGAGCCGTTCGGCAACGGCTTCGGCGACTGGAACATCGCCTGGAAGAAGTGGCGTACGGGCTCCGCGCTGACGGGCACCCAGACCAACGGCCAGTCCTCCGCGGACACCGTCCGCCTCCAGCCAGCGGCCGTGTGAGCAGCGTCTCGACGGGGCGCGAGCCGTGCGCCGGCACGGTCCCGCGCCCCCTCACGCTAGGCGCTCACGAGCCGCCGCTGACGCAGCAGGGCGGCCAGCGAGGCGGCGAACTCCACCGGGTCCACCGGCAGGGTCACCGCGGCGTCCGCACGGCTCCAGGTGGCCAGCCAGGCGTCCTGGGGCCGGCCGATGAGCAGCAGCACGGGCGGGCAGCGGAACACCTCGTCCTTGATCTGCCGGCACACCCCCATGCCGCCCATCGGGACGGCCTCGCCGTCGAGCACGCACACATCGATGCCCCCCCGGTCCAGTTCGCGCAGCACGGCCGCGGGGGTGGCGCACTCCAGGAACTCCACGTACGGCACATCCGGGGCGGGACGCCGCCCGGTGGCCAGCCGTACTTGCTCGCGGGTGTTGGAGTCGTCGCTGTAGACCAGCACGGTGGCGGTCGGCTGCATTGTTCCTCCGGGTCGACGTCGGCGTCGTACGGACAGGACGGACGGGGCCGTTTGGGCGGATGTTACTCCCATGAACACCACGTCAACACCGGTTCGGAGGGCAGCAACACTCCGAACGGCACCCCCCGGAGTGAGGGCGAGATAAGCGACCGACATAATGTCGGTCGTGGCGACAGCAACGACAGTAGAAACCGGGCACGCGCACCCGTCGGTCAACCGGCCGAACCTCACCAGCGTCGGAACCATCATCTGGCTGAGTTCCGAGCTGATGTTCTTCGCGGCCCTCTTCGCGATGTACTTCACCCTCCGGTCGGTGACCGGACCGGCTCACTGGAAGCACATGGCTTCAAGCCTCAATGTGCCTTTCTCCGCGACGAACACCACGATCCTGGTGCTCTCGTCGCTCACCTGTCAGCTCGGCGTGTTCGCGGCCGAGCGGGGCGATGTGAAGAAGCTCCGTGGCTGGTTCATCCTCACCTTCATCATGGGTGCGATCTTCATCGGCGGTCAGATCTACGAGTACACGAGCCTGGTGAAGGAGGACGGCCTCTCGCTCTCCTCCGATCCGTACGGCTCGGTGTTCTACCTGACCACCGGCTTCCACGGCCTGCATGTGACGGGCGGTCTCATCGCCTTCCTGCTGGTCCTCGGCCGCACCTACATGGCCAAGAGGTTCACCCACGAGCAGGCGACGGCCGCCATCGTCGTGTCCTACTACTGGCACTTCGTGGATGTCGTCTGGATCGGCCTCTTCGCCACGATCTATTTGATCAAGTAGCCGGGACCGCTCCCGCTAAGTCCAGAAGCACCGACGCAGAAGATCCTGACACCGGGGTAATCCGTGAAAAAGCTCTCCGCACGACGACGCCATCCGCTGGCGGCGGTCGTCGTCCTACTCCTCGCGCTGGCGGCCACGGGGGGGCTGTACACCGCGTTCGCGCCCGCGGGCAAGGCGCAGGCCGACGCAGGCTCCCAGTCCTTGACCATCAAGGAGGGTAAGAAGCTCTTCGAGGTCGGCTGCGCCAGCTGCCACGGCACCGGTGGGCAGGGCTCCTCCGACGGTCCGAGCCTGGTCGGCGTGGGCGCCGCGGCCGTCGACTTCCAGGTCGGCACCGGCCGTATGCCGGCCGCGACCTCGCAGGGCGCCCAGGTCCCGCGCAAGAAGACCGTGTACACCCAGCCCCAGATCGACCAGCTCGCCGCGTACATCGCGTCGCTGGGCGCCGGTCCGGTGGTGCCGACCAAGCAGCAGTACGGTCCGGACGGCGCGGACATCGCCAAGGGTGGCGAACTGTTCCGCACCAACTGCGCGCAGTGCCACAACTTCACCGGCAAGGGCGGTGCCCTCACCAAGGGCAAGTTCGCCCCCACGTTGGAGGGCGTCGACCCGAAGCACATCTACGAGGCCATGCAGACCGGCCCGCAGAACATGCCGTCCTTCCCGGACACCACGCTGTCCTCGCAGAACAAGAAGGACATCATCGCGTACCTGCACGCGGTCGACAGCAGCGAGACGACGAACCCGGGCGGTCTGGAGCTGGGCGGCCTCGGGCCGGTCAGTGAGGGCCTGTTCGCCTGGATCTTCGGTCTCGGCGTGCTGATCGCCGTCGCCGTCTGGGTCGCCGCTCGGACCGCAAAGGCCAAGAAGTCATGAGTAGCCAAGACATTCCAGAAGAGAACCTGCCCGCTGAGCAGGACCACGCGCATGGCGCGGTAGCGGTCGCGGACGAGGAGAACCCGTTCACCGACCCGGGGCTGCCGCCCCACGAGCACCGCATCCAGGACATCGACGAGCGGGCCGCCAGGCGGTCCGAGCGTATGGTCGCCCTGCTGTTCACGATCTCGATGCTGGCCACCGTCGGCTTCATCGTCTCGTACGTGACGATCCCGCACGACAAGAGCATCTTCGTGTTCCCGATCGGGCACATCAGCGCGCTTAACTTCGCGCTGGGCCTGACCCTGGGCCTGGCGCTGTTCTGCATCGGCGCGGGCGCGGTCCACTGGGCCCGCACCCTGATGTCCGACGTCGAGGTCGCCGACGAGCGGCACGCGATCGCGGCCACTCCCGAGGTCCGGGCGAAGGTCCACGCGGACTTCCGCCAGGGCGCCAAGGAGTCGGCGCTCGGCCGCCGCAAGCTGATCCGCAACACGATGTTCGGCGCGCTGGCCCTGGTGCCGCTCTCCGGCGTCATGCTGCTGCGCGACCTCGGCCCGCTGCCCGGCACCTCGCTGCGGCACACCCTGTGGGCCAAGGGCAAGCGTCTGGTCAACATGAACACCAACCAGCCGCTGCGTCCCGAGGACATCGCGGTGGGCTCCCTCACCTTCGCCAAGCCGGACGGCCTGGAGGAGACGGACGAGGAGTTCCAGAACGAGATGGCCAAGGCCGCGCTGATGATCGTCCGGCTCCAGCCGGACAACATCAAGGACAAGCGCGAGCTCGACTGGTCGCACGAGGGCGTCGTCGCGTTCTCCAAGATCTGCACCCACGTCGGGTGCCCGATCTCGCTGTACGAGCAGCAGACGCACCACGTGCTGTGCCCGTGCCACCAGTCCACCTTCGACCTCTCCGACGGCGCCCGAGTGATCTTCGGCCCCGCCGGCCACGCCCTGCCGCAGCTGCGCATCGGTGTGGACAGTGAGGGTTACCTCCAGGCGCTCGGCGACTTCGAGGAGCCCGTCGGTCCTGCATTCTGGGAGCGCGGATGAGTACTGCAGCGAACGACACCTCCCGCGCACGCGGGAAGGCACCGGCCGGCGAGCGCATCGCCGACTGGGCCGACGGCCGGCTCGGGATCTACTCCCTGGCCAAGGCCAACATGCGCAAGATCTTCCCCGACCACTGGTCGTTCATGCTGGGCGAAGTGTGCATGTACAGCTTCCTCATCATCATCCTGACGGGTGTCTATCTGACACTGTTCTTCCACCCGTCGATGAACGAGGTCGTGTACCACGGCAGCTATGTCCCGCTCCAGGGGCAGATGATGTCGGAGGCGTTCAACTCGACCCTGCACATCTCCTTCGACGTGCGCGGTGGTCTGCTCGTCCGGCAGATCCACCACTGGGCCGCGCTGATCTTCCTCGCCGGCATGTTCGTGCACATGATGCGCGTGTTCTTCACCGGCGCGTTCCGCAAGCCGCGTGAGATCAACTGGCTGTTCGGCTTCCTGCTGTTCGTCCTCGGCATGTTCACCGGTTTCACCGGTTACTCGCTCCCGGACGACCTGCTCTCCGGCACCGGTGTGCGCTTCACCGAGGGTGCGATCCTGTCCATGCCGATCGTCGGCACGTACATCTCGTACTTCCTCTTCGGCGGTCAGTTCCCCGGCCACGACTTCGTCGCCCGGTTCTACTCGATCCACATCCTGCTGCTGCCGGGCATCATGCTCGGCCTGATGGTGGCGCACCTGATCCTGGTCTTCTACCACAAGCACACGCAGTTCGCGGGTCCGGGCAAGACCAACAACAACGTCGTCGGCATGCCGCTGCTGCCGGTCTACATGGCCAAGGCCGGAGGCTTCTTCTTCCTGGTCTTCGGTGTCATCGCGGCCATCGCCGCGGTCGCGCAGATCAACCCGATCTGGGCCATCGGCCCCTACCGGGTCGACCAGGTCTCCACCGGCGCCCAGCCCGACTGGTACATGGGCTTCGCCGAGGGTCTGATCCGCTTCATGCCGGGCTGGGAGATCAACTTCTGGGGCCACACCCTGGTCCTGGGCGTGTTCATCCCGCTGGTCCTCTTCGGTGTGGTGCTGGGCGCGATGGCGGCCTACCCGTTCATCGAGTCCTGGATCACCGGCGACAAGAGCGAGCACCACATCCTGGACCGCCCGCGCAACGCCCCGACCCGTACGGGTCTCGGTGTCGCCTGGGTGACGATGTACATGATCACGCTGGTCGGTGGTGGCAACGACCTGTGGGCCACCCACTTCCACCTGTCGATCAACGCCGTGACCTGGTTCGTGCGGATCTTCTTCTTCGTCGGTCCGGTCATCGCGTTCATCGCCACCAAGCGGATCTGCCTCGGCCTCCAGCGCCGCGACCGCGACAAGGTGCTGCACGGTCGCGAGACCGGCATCATCAAGCGGCTGCCGCACGGTGAGTTCATCGAGGTGCACGAGCCGCTCAGCCAGGAGCAGCTGCACACGCTCACCACGCACACGCAGTACGCGCCGGCCGAGATCGGCCCCGCGGTCGACGAGAACGGTGTCGAGCGCAAGGTGACGGCGTCCGAGAAGCTCCGGGCGAAGCTGTCCAACGCCTACTACGGCGAGGACAACCAGATCCCGAAGCCGACCTCCGAGGAGTACAAGGAGATCACGAGCGGCCACGGCCACCACTGATCCCCGCGTCGCCACGCCACAGAAGGGCCCCGTCCGCGAGCCGGACGGGGCCCTTCCCCGTGCCGGGGGGTCGATAAGGTGGGTACGGGTTCTCCCACCGAACCACCGAACCACCGAGCACGCCTGAGCACCACCGAGCACGACTTTTCCCTAGGAGCGGCTGATGAGCGCTGTGACCCCCGCTGGAGGCGACACCGCGGCGGCCCGCTCCTGGCCCGCCCTGTTGAACGGCCTGCTGACCGGCCAGAACCTGTCCGCGGACGACACCGCCTGGGCGATGGACCTGATCATGCGGGGCGAGGCGACCGACGCCCAGATCGCCGGGTTCATGGTGGCGCTGCGCGCCAAGGGCGAGACCGTCGAGGAGATCTCCGGTCTCGTGCGCACCATGTACGAGCACGCGAACGTGATCGAGGTGCCGGGCCCGGCCGTGGACATCGTCGGCACCGGCGGCGACGGCGCCAAGACGGTGAACATCTCCACCATGTCCTCGATCGTGGTCGCGGGCACCGGCGCCAAGGTCGTCAAGCACGGCAACCGCGCCGCCTCCTCAGCCTCCGGCTCCTCCGACGTCCTGGAGAAGCTGGGCATCAACCTCCAGCTGACCCCGAAGCGGGTCGCCGAGGTCGCCGAGGAGGCCGGCATCACCATCTGCTTCGCGGTGAAGTTCCACCCCTCGCTGCGCCATGTCGCCGCCGCTCGCGGCCAGTTGGGCATCCGTACGACCTTCAATGTGCTCGGCCCGCTGACCAACCCGGCGAAGGTGCGCGCCCAGGCGGTGGGCGTCGCCGATCCGCGGATGGCGCCCGTGGTGGCCGGGGTCTTCGCCGAGCGCGGCAACTCCGCGCTGGTCTTCCGCGGCGACGACGGCCTGGACGAGCTGACCGTCACCGCCACCTCCCGGGTGTGGGTGGTGCGCGACGGCAAGGTGTCCGAGGAGCTCTTCGACCCGCGGGACGTCGGCATCGAGCTGGTCCCCGTGGAGGCCCTGCGCGGCGCGGACGCGGCCTACAACGCGGAGGTGGCCCGCCGGGTGCTGGACGGCGAGCGGGGGGCCGTACGGGACGCGGTGCTGCTGAACTCGGCGGCGGCCCTCGTGGCCCTGGAGCCGGCCGACGCCCCGCTCACGGAGCAGCTGCGCGCGGGGATGGCGAGGGCGGCCGAGTCCATCGACTCGGGCGCGGCGAAGCGGACCCTGGAGCGCTGGGTGGCCGCCAGCAACGCCTGAGCGCTCTCGCCCGATAGTTGATCGTCCCGCGATCCGGACACGGGTTGCGGGGCATCGATCTTTTCGCGTACGTTCCCTGTCAGGTCATGAGTGACAGTCATGAGGCCCCGGCCGACTGTCCGGCAACCCTCCGTCCGTGGCGGGGTGCCCCGGGTGAGGACCAGGTCGTAGGCAGCGAGGTCTACGGCAAGCGCGGACCCCTCGGGCGCTGTTGACGGCGCCGGGCCAGGGGTCCTGGTCACCGCGAGGGAGCCTCCCGTGAGCAAGCGAATGCGTTAGGGCCGCCGAGCCCCGCCTCCGCGCACCCCTTTCACCTTTCTTCCGTACGCCTCCTTCGGCGTGCGTTCTCACGGGAGTCCCCCATGTCCGTCTCCACCGTTGCCGTCGACCCGTCGATTTCCACCCCGCTGCCCGTTCTGGGACGTGATGTCACCGTTCCGCTCGTCACCGGCGGCACCATCGCCTACGCGGCCCTCGACTACGCGGCCAGCGCCCCCGCCCTCCAGCGCGTCTGGGACGACGTCGCCGCCTACGCGCCGTACTACGGCAGCGTCCACCGGGGCGCCGGGTACCTCTCCCAGTTCTCCACCGACCTGTTCGAGAAGGCGCGCCGCACGGTCGCGGAGTTCCTCGGCTGCCGCGCCGACGACCAGGTGGTCTTCACCCGCTCGACCACGGACTCGCTGAACCTGCTGGCCCGGGCGGTCCCGGCCGGTTGCCAGGTCTTCGTCTTCGAGACCGAGCACCACGCCTCGCTGCTGCCCTGGCGGGACGACCAGGTCACCTACCTGGACGCGCCGCGCAGCCCGCGGGGGGCCGTCGAGACGCTGGAGCGGGCCCTCGCCGACCGGGACCCGTACGGCCCGGCCCTCGTCTGTGTCACCGGTGCCTCCAATGTCACCGGGGAGCTGTGGCCGGTGCGCGAGCTGGCCGCCGCCGCGCACGCCCACGGTGCCCGGATCGTCCTGGACGCCGCCCAGCTGGCCCCGCACCACCCGGTCTCCCTCGCCGGCCTGGACGTCGACTGGGTCGCCTTCTCCGGGCACAAGCTGTACGCCCCGTTCGGCGCGGGCGTGCTGGCCGGGCGCGCGGACTGGCTGCGGGACGCCGAGCCCTACCTCGCGGGCGGCGGCGCCAGCCGCACGGTCGCCCGGCGCGCGGACGGGGGAGTGGAGGTGGAGTGGCACGAGAGCGCCGCCCGGCACGAGGCGGGCTCCCCGAACGTCATCGGCGCCTACGCCGTCGCCTCCGCCTGCCAGGCCCTCACCGAGGCCGGCTGGGACGCGCTGGTCGCCCGCGAGCAGTACCTGATCGACCGGGTGCGCGCGGGCCTCGCCGAGATCCCGCAGGTCAGGGTGTTGTCCCTGTTCGGGGACGACGCCCCGCGGGTCGGCGTGCTCTCCTTCGTGGTGGACGGCTGGAACAGCTCCCACTTCGCGGCCGCGCTCTCCGCCGAGTACGGCATCGGCGTCCGCGACGGCCTCTTCTGCGCCCACCCGCTGCTGCGCACCCTGCTGGGCACCGCCCCCGAGACCCCCGCGGAGTGCGGCGCCCCGTCCCTGAACGCCATCCGCGCGAGCTTCGGCGCGGGCACCCCGGACGAGCATGTGGACCGCTTCGTCACGGCCGTGCGGCAGCTGGTGACCGAGGGTGCGAAGTGGACGTACCGTACGGAGGAGGGGCGCTGCGTGCCGGTGGCGTGACGGGGGCGGACGGCCGGCGGGGCGGCCTTCGGCGGACGGTCAGGAGTCCAGACCGATCGCGAACGCCGCCTCCAGGTCGTGCTGCGAGTACGTCCGGAACGCCACATGCGTGTCCGTCGCCTCGACACCGGGGATCTTGCTGATCCGGCCGGGGATCACATCGGCCAGGTCCTCGTGCTCCCGCACCCGCACCATGGCGATCAGGTCGTACGTACCGGTGACGGAGAAGACCTCGCTCACCGACTCCAGCGAGGCGATCTGCCCGGCGATCTCGGGAATCCGGTCCACGCTGGTCTTGATGAGGACGATCGCGGTGATCACGGCTGGTTCTCTCCCTCGGGGGCCGGTTCAGGTGCGCATTTCACTCTATCCCCACGTCCGAAGCGCACCCACGCGTAGACGAACCCCGCCCCGAACCCCACCAGGTGCGCCAGATACGCCACCCCGGGCCCCTGCACCGAGCGCCCCGCCGCCAGCCACTGGAGCGTCACCCAGAACGGCAGCACGACCCACGCGGGAAAGCGCAGCGGCAGGAAGAAGAGGAACGGCAGGAGACTGGTGACCCGGGCTCGCGGGAACAGGAAGAGAAACGCCCCGAGCACCGCCGAGATCGCCCCCGAGGCGCCCACCAGCGACTGCTCGGAGGTGTCGTTGGCGACGGCGTACCCCAGCAGGGCCAGATAGCCGCAGCCGACGTAGAAGAGGGTGAACTCCACCCGGCCCATCCGCTCCTCGGTCAGCACGCCGAAGACGAGGAGGAAGAGCATGTTGCCGAGCAGATGCACCCAGTTGCCGTGCACGAACAGCGCCGTGACCGGGGTCAGCGCGTGCGTCAGGGGTCCGGCGAACAGCTCGGCCGGGACCACCCCCCAGGTCCGGAAGTACACCCGCTGCGCGTCCTGGAGCACATACCCGGTGCCGTACCCGGGGACGATCCCGGAGGCCGGTCCCAGTGCGAAGATCAGACAGCACAGGGCGATCAGGCCGTACGTCATCGACGCGCCCCGCAGTGCCCTGAAGGTCCTGCCGGCCGCCGCGCTCCACTCGCTGATCATGAACACAGAGCATGACGTAACCGGACGCAAGCTGACAGAGCGCCTCGCCGCCTCGGATGGACGGGCGGCGAGAGGCCGCCAGGCCGTAGGGTTACGAGCCATACGCGTCGGCCCGCCGGCGCGGTCCGACCGACCTGAGAAGGGCACGATGACGGTTCCCCAGCCGACCGCCACGACGCGATGGCGCTGCACCCTGTGCGGCAACCTCACCCGCTTCGACGTCACGCGCTCCTCGAAGGTCGTGGAGTACGTCCACCTCGATCTCGCGGGCGAGCCGACGGTGGAGGAGCGCGAGGTGGTCGATGAGACGATCGAATCGGTGCGCTGCCGCTGGTGCAACGCGGTGGACCAGGTGGAACTCGTGGACAGGCCGGGCACCGACTCCTGACGGGGCCGGGGCCCGAAGAGGCATTTCTTCGGCAAGGTAGTGGGGTGTGACGGATGGTTCAGAGCGAAGGCGGGGGGCCGGGCGACGGCACCGCCGAGGTGCTTGACCGTCCGCTGCCCGACGGGGTGCGGCGCCGGGTCGTCGCGATCGTCTCGGAGTGTTTCGGCAGGCTGACCGTGGCCGAACTGCCCGCACAGCTGCGGCAGTACGCCCGGTTCGCCCCGAATCGTCGCGCGAAGTTCGCCGGGAACGCGATGGCCGCGGCGCTGGAGACCGACACGCTGTTCCGGCAGCGGATCGGCGAGAAGTTCCGGGACGCGCAGCCGGAGTTGGCCGGCGCCCTGGAGGCCGGCTCGGCGCCCGCGGCCGTCGACCCGCTCGATGTGGCGGCGGCGGCCTATGTGCTGCGTCCCGCGGGCTGGGTGAAGCTGGTCACCGCGGCCGGCGAGGAGGCCCAGCGCGCCGACGCCGAGCGGGCCGACGAGGAGAGCCGCGCCGAACTGGAGCGGCTGCGCGCCGAACTGGACCGCGCCCGCGAGCAGACCAGGACCGAGACCGAACGGCTGCGCACGGAGCTGGAGTCGACGAAGCGGGACCTGGAGTCGCTGCACCGCAAGCTGCGCTCGGCGCAGAGCGATGTGCGCCGGGGCGAGGCCGCGCTGCGCAAGGCGCAGGGCGAGATGGACGCCGTACGCGCCGAGGCGGGCACCCGGGCGTCGGCCGCGGAGAGCGAGTCCCGGCGGCTCAAGGCGCGGCTCGGCGAGGCGGAGGCGGCCCTGGAGGCCACCCGCAAGGCCGCCCGCGAGGGGCGCAGCGTGGAGGACATGCGGGTACGGCTGCTGCTCGACACCCTGCTGGACGCCACCCAGGGCCTGCGCCGCGAGCTGGCGCTGCCGCCGGTGTCCGTGCGCCCGGCCGAGACCGTCGACGCGGTGGAGCCGGGCCGGATGACGCCCAAGGACATCGCGGCGCGCGCCCTGTCCGAGCACGACCCGGCGATCCTCGACCAGTTGCTCGCGCTGCCGCAGGCGCATCTGGTCGTCGACGGCTACAACGTGACCAAGACCGGCTATCCGCAGATGCCGCTGGAGAAGCAGCGGCTGCGGCTGCTGGGCCAGTTGTCCGCGCTCGCCGCGCAGACCGGCGCCGAGGTGACCTGCGTCTTCGACGGCGCCGAGCTGGCCGCTCCGGTGCTGCTCGCGCCGCCGCGCGGGGTGCGGGTGCTGTTCTCCAAGCCGGGTGTCACGGCGGATGAGCTGATCCGCCAGCTGGTGCGCGCGGAGCCGCCGGGCCGGCCGGTCATCGTCGCCTCCACCGACCGGGAGGTGGCCGACGGCGTGGCGCGCGCGGGTGCCCGTCCCGTGGCCTCTGCGGTACTTCTGAAGCGACTGTCCTGAAGGCCCAACCGGCGTAGGTAATGCCCGAATTGGCCGCCCCGTCACGCGACGTACGGTCAATCCGCCATCACTGCTCGTGGATTGTGTGCAAAGAATGCATTGCGGCGCGGGAATTTTTGCCGTGAGGATTTGAATGATTACAACATGGTCACTAGGGTCGGGGCTCGAACCTCCGAACGGGTGAACACTCACAAGAAGGAGTTCGTCCTCCGTGGCGTCCCACCGTCGACCCAAGCAGCAGAGCCGTGCACGCGTGACCGTGCTGACCACCGCAGCAGCCGCCGCCGTCGTGCTCAGCGCGAACGCCGCGAACGCCGCGCCGAGCGAGAAGCTCAGCAAGGACCAGGTCAAGTCCAAGGTCGACACGCTGTACGAGCAGGCCGAGCAGGCCACCGAGAAGTACAACGGCGCCAAGGAGAAGCAGCAGAAGCTCCAGAAGGAGATCTCCACGATCCAGGACAACGTCGCGCGGGGTCAGGAAGACCTCAACAAGCTGCGCGACGGCCTGGGTTCGCTGGCCACGGCCCAGTACCGCTCCGGCGGTATCGACCCCTCGGTCCAGCTCTTCCTCTCCTCCAACCCGGACGACTTCCTCGACAAGGCGTCCACCCTCGACCAGCTGAGCAGCCAGCAGGTCGACGCGCTGCGCAAGATCCAGAGCAAGCAGCGCGAGCTCGCCCAGGAGCGCTCCGAGGCCACCGAGAAGCTCAAGGACCTCGCGGACACCCGCACCGAACTGGGCAACAAGAAGAAGGAAGTCCAGGGCAAGCTCGCCGCGGCCCAGAAGATCCTCAACAGCCTCACCGCCAAGGAGAAGGCCGACCTCGCCGCCCAGCAGCAGCGTGCCGACCGCTCCTCCAGCCAGCGGGTGAACCTCGGCGACACCCCGCCCGCCTCCGGCAGGGCCGGTGCCGCCTTCGCCGCCGCCCAGGGCGAGATCGGCAAGCCGTACGTCTACGGTGCCACCGGCCCCTCCTCCTTCGACTGCTCGGGTCTGACCTCCTACGCCTACGCGCAGGCCGGCGTCTCCATCCCGCGCACCTCCGAGGAGCAGGCCAACATCGGCACCCGGATCTACAGCCAGAGCGACCTCCAGGTCGGCGACCTGGTGTTCTTCTACGGCGACATCCACCACGTCGGCCTGTACGCGGGCAACGGCCAGGTGCTGCACGCCCCGCACACCGGTGCCGTCGTGCGCTACGAGGCGATGGCCGACATGCCCTTCCAGTTCGGCGTCCGCGTCTAAACCTCCGACGCACCCGGGGAGGGCGCCCGATCGGGCGAATCCGCGGGACGCAAACTGACTCCACGCCCCGCCGTTGACCTGCGTCAGCGGCGGGGCGTCACTCTTTGTTGCCGTCGCGGTCTTTGGCCGCGCCCCTTCCACACGGCTACTGTCTGCCGCGTTTCCCCGGCGCCGGGGCCTCCCCGTCCCCAGGCGCCGGGGAACGCCGTCCGTGTCAGCCAGTGGAAGGGGTTCGGCAACCCGTGGGGTCCCATCGCCGCCTTGCACCGTCCGGTCAGCGTCGCGCACCGGCCGGATTCGACCGGGGTGCAGCAGCCCTGTGCGCCCTGTCGGCCGCCGCCGCGGCCCTCGGCGCGGTACCGGCGCACGCCGCGCCGCATCGTGACGCCCGCGCCGAGGTGGACCGGCTCTACACCCAGGCCGAGCAGGCGACCCAGGCGTACGACCAGGCCCAGGAGCGCACCGACGCGCTGCGCCGCGAGGTCCGCCACACGCAGGACCGGGTCGCCCGCCGCCAGCAGGACGTCAACGCGCTGCGCGAGGAGCTGGGTTCGCTGGCCGGGGCGCAGTACCGCTCGGGCGGCATCGACCCGGCCGTCGCGCTGCTGTTCTCCGACGACCCGGACGACTACCTCGACAAGGCCGCCACCCTGGACCGGATCAGCGCCCAGGAAGCGGGCCGGCTGCGGGAGTTGCGCTCCGCCCTGCGCGAGCTGGAGCAGGAGCGGGCGGAGGCGGCCGGCGAGCTCGACGCGCTGGACCGCAGCCGCCGGGCGGTCGCCGCGCACAAGCGGACGGTGGAGGCCAAGCTCGCCCGGGCCCGGCAGCTGCTGAACTCGCTGTCCGCGGCCGACCGCGCCGCCTACGACCGGTCCTCCCGCTCGGCCGGCCCCGACCGGCTCGGCCTGCCCGACCTGACCGGCCTGGCCGGCGCCCCCGGCGCGCGTGCCGCCGCGGCCCTGGCCGCCGCCCGCTCCGCGCTCGGCCGCCCTTATGTGTGGGGCGCCAACGGGCCCTCCGGCTTCGACTGTTCGGGCCTGATGCAGTGGTCGTACGCGCACGCCGGCATCCAGCTGCCCCGCACCTCCCAGGAGCAGCGGTTCGCCGGGCGGCGCGTCCCGCTCTCCGAGGCCCGCCCCGGCGACCTGATCGTCTACCGCTCCGACGCCAGCCATGTGGCCATGTACGTCGGCCACGGCCAGGTCATCCACGCGCCCCATCCGGGGGCCGCGGTGCGCTACGACCCGGTGGGGATGATGCCGATCTCCTCGGTGACCCGGCCCTGACGCCCCCGCGGCGCGCCGTACGATCGTGTGATGGCCGGTGGCAGGCGGGTGAGAAGCGTCGGGGCGGCGGCCCTGTGTCTGCTGCTGTCCCTGACCGGGTGCGCCGGGCGGACGGCGGCCGACTCCGCGAAGAGCGAGGTACAGCACCTCCTCGACCTGCGCTCGGCGGCGCTGCTGCGGCATGACGCGGGCGCGTACGGCGCGACGGGCGCGGGCACCGAGTACACCAGGCTGCGCGCCCTGCCGCTGGCCTCCTGGGCGTACCGGATCACCACCCTGCGCCGCACCGCGGCGGGGGCCACCGCGGACGCCGAGCTCAGCTACAGGGTCGCCGGGTACGACCGGGCCCCCGTCGACACCCGGCGCACCCTCACCCTGGCCCGCACCGCCTCCGGCACCTGGTACGTCAGCGCCGACCGGCCCGCCGGCACGTCCGGGCAGCAGCTGTGGGACCAGGGCACGGTGACCGCCGTACCCGGGGCGCACAGTCTCGTGCTCGGCACCGGGCAGTCGGCGGACGATCTGCGCATGTACGCCCGGATGGCCGACGAGGCGGTCCCGGCGGTGTCCAGGGAGTGGGGCACGGACTGGACCCGCCGGGTGGTCGTCCTGGTGCCCAAGTCCCTTCAGGGGATGGCGGGTCTGCTCGGCTCGCCCGCCGCGAACTACCGGGGGATCGCCGCCGTGACCACCGGGGAGGCGGGCGGCGCGGGGCAGACGCCGGCCGACCGGGTGGTGATCAACCCGGACGCGTACGCCGTCCTCGGCGCGATGGGCAAACAGGTCGTCCTCACCCACGAGACCACCCATGTGGCGACCCGCGCCCACACCACCGCGGCCACCCCCCTCTGGCTCTCCGAGGGCTACGCCGACTGGATCGGCTACCTGGGCACCGACCGCACCCCGGCCGAGGCGGCCCCGGAACTGGCCCGCGCCGTCGGTGACGGCCAGGTGCCGGCCGCGCTCCCCACCGACAAGGACTTCGGCTTCACCAGCGACCCCACCGAGCTGGCCCGGGCCTACGAGAGCGGCTGGCTGGCCTGCCGCATGATCGCCGCCCAGTGGAGCCCGGCCCGCCTGGCCGCCTTCTACCGCGCGGTGGGCACCCGCACCACCCGCCCCGGCGCCGTCGCATCCGCCCTGCACGACGTCCTCGGCCTGACTCCGGCCGCCTTCACCACCCGCTGGCAGAGCTACGTCAGGACGGAACTGCGCTGAGGACGCGCGGGCTCAGGGGGAGACCGGGGTCTCCTGACGGGCGGGGAAGGGGTGGAGGGGGGTGGTCGGCGGAGAGGTGGTCGTGCGCCACAGGCGGTGGGCGGCGAGCAGGGTGGCGGTGGCCAGCAGGGCGTTGCGCAGGAGCAGGAGGGTGATGCCGTACCAGTCGCTGGTGACCACGTGCACGAAGCCGACGGGGAACTCCAGGACGGTCAGGAGGGAAGCCGCCAGGACGAGGAGGGCGGGCACGGTCATCCGGGAGGCGCGGTGGGTGAGGCAGACGGCGGCCAGGCCGATCAGCCAGACCAGGTACTGGGGGCTGATCACCCGGCTCGTGGTGGTGAACAGGAGGACGGCGGTCAGCGCCGCGTCCGTCAGGGTGTGCGGCGGGAAGCGGCGGGCCCTCAGACGCCACAGCAGCAGCCAGCCGAACGCGCCCGCCGACAGGGCCAGCGCCGCCGCGCTCACCTCGGGCACGTACGGGCCCAGGAACTCGATCGAGCCGTAGTTCAGCAGCACCTGCCCGCTCCAGCCGAAGTGCCGGGCCACATGGAAGACCAGGGCGCCCAGCGACTCCACCTCCGTACCCCGCTCCCGCTGGAAGGTCAGGAAGGTGAACGCGCCCGGCATCCACAGGGCGAACCCCGCCGCGAGCGCCGCCCCGGTCACCGCCGCCGACCCCCACGCGCGGCGCCGCACCGCACCCGCCAGCAGCAGCGCCGGCCACACCTTCAGCAGCGCCCCGAACGCCGTCAGCGCGCCCATCACCCGGGGATGCCGGGCCCCCGCGAGCAGCGCGGCCACGGCCACCGCGGTCACCATCACGTCGTAGCGCGCGTACACCGTCGGCCCGAGCAGCGGTACGCCCACCACCCACACCCAGGCCCCGCGCCGGGAGCGGCCGGGCCGCCGGGCCGAGCGCAGCAGCAGCGCCAGGACCACCAGGTCGGCGAGGAACGCCAGCACGAAGAAGGCGTGCGGGTAGGACAGGAACGGCAGCAGGCCGGGTGCCAGGATCGCCAGCGCGGCGGCCGGCGGGTACTGCCAGGTGACGTCGTCCAGCGGGAACGTGCCCTGGCGCAGCACCTCGTACCAGTTGCGGTAGATCACCGACACATCGGTGGTGACGTCCGGGCCGGGGAAGACGTACACCCCGAGGACGAAGAGCAGCAGCACCGCACGGGTGACGCACCAGGTCGCGAGCAGGTACGCCGGCGAGCGCCGGGCGTCCTTGGTCTCCACGTGTTCCCCTGCCGTTCGATTCCGTTTCGAGTCCCGTGCCGGGGGACCATGATGTCCCGAGCGCCCCGGACCGTGCCAACGCGGCGGTCGTCGCCCGGCGCCGGACGGCCGATTCGGTAGGGTCGGCGGCGATGCACAAGACCCTGATCGTGACCAACGACTTCCCGCCCCGCCCGGGTGGCATCCAGGCGTTCCTGCACAACATGGCGCTGCGCCTGGACCCCGGCCGGCTGGTCGTCTACGCCTCCACCTGGAAGCGGAGCCGGGAGGGCGTCGAGGCGGCGGCCGCCTTCGACGCCGAGCAGCCCTTCACCGTCGTACGTGACCGTACGACCATGCTGCTGCCCACCCCCGGGGCGACTCGGCGCGCCACCGGGCTGCTGCGCGAGCACGGCTGCACCTCGGTGTGGTTCGGGGCGGCGGCGCCGCTCGGCCTGATGGCCCCCGCGCTGCGCCGGGCCGGTGCCGAGCGCCTGGTGGCCACCACCCACGGGCACGAGGCCGGCTGGGCCCAGCTGCCCGCGGCCCGGCAGCTGCTGCGCCGGATCGGCGAGGGCACGGACACGATCACCTACCTGGGCGAGTACACCCGCTCCCGGATCGCCGGCGCGCTCACCGCCGAGGCGGCCGGGCGGATGGTGCAGCTGCCGCCCGGCGTCGATGAGAAGACCTTCCACCCGGGCTCCGGCGGCGACGAGGTGCGCGCCCGGCTCGGCCTCGCCGACCGCCCGGTCGTCGTGTGCGTCTCCCGGCTGGTGCCGCGCAAGGGCCAGGACACGCTGATCCGGGCCATGCCCCGGATTCTCGCCGCCGAGCCGGACGCGGTGCTGCTGATCGTCGGCGGCGGCCCCTACGAGCAGGACCTGCGCCGCCTCGCCCGGGAGACGGGCGTCGACGCCTCGGTCCGCTTCACCGGCGCCGTCCCCTGGTCCGAGCTGCCCGCCCACTACGGCGCGGGCGACGTCTTCGCCATGCCCTGCCGCACCCGCCGCGGCGGGCTCGACGTGGAGGGCCTCGGCATCGTCTACCTGGAGGCGTCCGCGACCGGTCTGCCGGTCGTCGCGGGCGACTCGGGCGGCGCCCCGGACGCGGTCCTGGACGGCGAGACCGGCTGGGTGGTCCGCGGCGGCGAACCCTTCGACGCCGCCGACCGCATCGTCACCCTGCTCGGCGACCCCGAACTGCGCCGCCGGATGGGGGAGCGGGGCCGCCGGTGGGTGGAGGAGAAGTGGCGCTGGGACCTGCTGGCGGAGCGGCTGAAGGAGCTGCTCTGACCGTCTGCCGGCCGCGAGCCGGCAGGCCGTCGACTCCCGTACCGGGTAAGCCGACTCCCGTACCGGGTGAGCCGCTTGGCGCGAGGCGGCCTACTTCGCGTAGATCGCCTCGATGTCGTCCGCGTAGTCCTTCGCCACCACGTTCCGCTTGAGCTTCAGCGACGGGGTGAGGTGGCCCGAGTCCTCCGTGAACTGGGCGGCGAGGACGCGGAACTTGCGCACCGACTCAGCCTTGGACACCGCCGCGTTGCCGTCGTTCACGGCCTCCTGGATCGCGGCGTTCAGGTCCGGGTCGTCGCGCAGGGACGCCGCCGTGGAACCGGCCGGCTTGCCGTGCTCGGCGGCCCAGCGCGCCAGGAACTCGTCGTCCAGGGTGATCAGCGCGCCGACGAACGGCCGCCCGTCGCCGACCACCATGCACTCCGCGACCAGCGCGTGCGCGCGGATACGGTCCTCGATCACGGCGGGCGCCACGTTCTTGCCGCCCGCCGTGACGATGATCTCCTTCTTGCGGCCGGTGATCCGCAGATAGCCGTCCTCGTCCAGGGTGCCGATGTCCCCGGTGTGGAACCACCCGTCGGCCAGCGCCTCCGCCGTCGCGGCCGGGTTGTTCCAGTACTCCTTGAACAGGTGCTCGCCGTGCAGCAGCACCTCGCCGTCGTCCGCTATCCGCACCACCGAGCCGGGCAGCGGCTGGCCCACCGTGCCGATCTTCTGCCGGTCCCACGGGTTGAACGCGGTCGCCGCGCAGGACTCGGTGAGGCCGTACCCCTCCAGCACCGTGAAGCCGATGCCCCGGAAGAAGTGGCCGAGGCGTTCGCCCAGCGGGGCGCCCCCGGAGATGGCGTACTCGCCCCGCCCGCCGAGGACCGCGCGCAGCTTGCCGTAGACCAGCTTGTCGAAGACCTTGTGCTTGATCCTCAGCCCCAACGACGGCCCGCCCGGGGTGTCCTGGGCCTTGCTGTACGCGATCGCCGTGTCGGCCGCCTTGTCGAAGACGCCGCCCTTGCCGTCCGCCTGCGCCTTGGCCCGCGCGGAGTTGTAGACCTTCTCGAAGACGCGCGGCACACCGAGGATCAACGTCGGCCGGAACGCGGCCAGTTCATCGGTGAGGTGTTTGATGTCCGGGACGCAGCCCAGTTTGATGGGCGCCATCATCGGCGCGATCTGCACCAGGCGGCCGAAGACATGGGCCAGCGGCAGGAAGAGCAGCACCGAGCACTCGCCGGTACGGAACAGCGGGCGCAGCCGCTCCACGATGTTGCCGCACTCCGCGAAGAAGCTGCGGTGGGTGAGCACACAGCCCTTGGGACGGCCGGTGGTGCCACTGGTGTAGACGATGGTGGCCGGGTCGTCGGCGCAGGCGAGCGAGGAACGCTCGTCCACCGTCTCCTCGGACACGTCCTGGCCGAGCCGCTCCAGCTCCTCGATGGCGCCGGCCTCGATCTGCCAGACGTTCTTCAGCGCGGGCAGCGTGTCGCGGACGGCCTCCACGGCGGCCGCGTGCGCGTCCAGCTCCACGACGCAGGCGGTCGCGCCCGAGTCGGAGAGGATCCACTGCACCTGCTCGGGCGAGCTGGTCTCGTACACCGGCACGGTCACCGCGCCCGCGCTCCAGATGGCGAAGTCGAGGAGCGTCCACTCGTAGCGCGTCCGGGACATCAGGCCCACCCGGTCGCCCGGCTGCACCCCGGCGGCGATGAGCCCCTTGGCCGCGGTGTGCACCTCGGCGAGGAACTCCCGGGCCGTCACGTCCTGCCAGATGCCGCCGGACTTGCGGGCGATCACGGCGACGTCGGGATGCTGCGCGGCGTTTCTGCGGACGATGTCGGTCAGGTTTCCGTCCGCAGGGACCTCGTACAAGGCCGGAAGGCTGAACTCGCGCAAGACTGCTGCTCCTCATAGGGCGCCGGCGCCACGACGTTGTGTGCTGCGACGGTGCGGTCCAAGGCTCGGGTGGTGCTCGGGGCTACCGGTGGCTGAAACCCAGAGCACGACTGGACTGCCCGGACGTTACCCGTCGGTATGCGGTTCCCGACAGGGGTTCCCGGCCAGATGTTCGCTGCGTCACACAGGTTGGCTTTCCTTCGCGCACAGTAGTCCACGGCCTCTCCGACCGGCGAGTAACCGCAGGCCACGACCAGGACTGTTCACCTGCGACACACACGCCTACGCTTGATCGCCATGGCACCCACACCCCCTCGAAGCAGCCGCCACCGCGTCCATGTGGTCAGCGATGTGCACGGCAACGCCCGGGACCTGGCGCGGGCCGGCGAGGGTGCCGATGCCCTGATCTGCCTGGGTGACCTGGTGCTCTTCCTCGACTACGCCGACCACTCGCGCGGCATCTTCCCCGACCTGTTCGGCGAGGAGAACGCCGACCGCATCGTGGCGCTGCGCACCGCCCGGCGCTTCGAGGAGGCCCGCGCGTTCGGCGCCGAGCTGTGGGGCGGGATCGAGGGCGACCGCTTCACCGCCATCGAGAAGGCGGTGCGCAAGCAGTACGCCGAACTCTTCGCGGCGTTCCCCACCCCGACGTACGCCACCTACGGCAATGTCGACATGCCGCAGCTGTGGCCGGAATACGCCGGTCCCGGCACCACCGTCCTCGACGCGCGGCGGGTGGAGATCGGCGGCTGGACGTTCGGCTTCGTCGGCGGGGGGCTGCGCACGCCCATGCGGACGCCGTACGAGATCTCCGACGAGGAGTACGCCGCGAAGATCGAGGCGGTCGGCGAGGTCGACGTGCTGTGCACGCACATCCCGCCGGAGGTGCCGGAGCTGGTCTACGACACCGTCGCGCGCCGCTTCGAGCGGGGGAGCCGGGCGCTGCTGGACGCCATCCGGCGTACCCGGCCCCGGTATTCGCTCTTCGGACATGTGCACCAGCCGCTGGCGCGCAGGATGCGGATCGGGGCGACGGAGTGCGTGAACGTGGGGCACTTCGCGAGCAGCGGGCGGCCGTGGGCCCTTGAGTGGTGACGGGGCGAGGACGGGGCCGACGCGGGCGCGCGGTAGCCTTCACGCTGCACACACGTGCGCAGACCGCGCACGGCAAGAGTCTCTTCGGTCCGCATCTGGAGGAGCCACGGCGATGGCGGAACACACCAGTTCGAGCATCACGATCGAGGCGGCTCCGGCCGACGTCATGGCGGTGATCGCCGACTTCGCCCGCTACCCGGACTGGACCGGTGAGGTGAAGGAGGCGGAGGTCCTCAAGACCGACGAGCGGGGGCGTGCCCAGGAGGTACGGCTCGTCATGGACGCCGGTGCGATCAAGGACGACCAGACGCTGGCGTACACCTGGGCCGGCGACAACGAGGTCTCCTGGACGCTGGTCAAGTCCCAGATGCTGCGCTCGCTCGACGGGTCCTACCTGCTGGCGCCGGCCGGTCCGGGCGGCACGGAGGTCACGTACCGGCTCACCGTCGACGTCAAGATCCCCATGCTCGGCATGATCAAGCGCAAGGCGGAGAAGGTCATCATCGACCGCGCCCTGGCGGGCCTGAAGAAGCGCGTCGAGACCCCCTGACGCCGCCGGCGCCGCTTCGACCACCAGCCCGCCCGACTCGGTCGGCCGGGGTGGTGGGCCCGGAGGGGCCGCCGGTCCCCGTACCGCGCCACCCCCCGCGGAGCGTCCGTTACCGTTCGGACCTATGCGGACCATCCTGATCACGGGGCCCGGTGGCAGCGGGCGGACGACCGTCGCCGCCGCCACCGCGCTGCGCGCCGCCCGCGAGGGCGGCCGGACCTTGTTGCTGAGCGCGGAGCGTGCGGACACCCCCGGCGCGGTGCTGGGGACGCCGACCGGGGCCCGGCCCGTGGAGATCGCGCCCCGGCTCACCGCCTGGCGCCCCGACGCCGCCGCCGGCTTCCGCCAGGACCTCGCCGAGTTCCAGCAGCGCGCCGCCGGCGTCCTCGATCTGCTCGGCGCCTCCCGCCTGGACGCCGAAGAGGTCACCCCGCTGCCCGGCGCCGAGGAGCTGACGTTCCTGCGCGCGCTGCGCGACGCCGCGCTCTGCGAGCGGTACGACCTCCTCGTCGTGGACCTGCCGCCGCTCCCGGGAGCCCTCGCGCTGCTCGCCCTCCCCGAGGAACTGCGCCGCTACCTGCGCCGCCTGCTGCCCCCCGAGCGCCAGGCCGCCCGCGCCCTGCGCCCCGTGCTCGGCCGGCTCGCCGGTGTCCCCATGCCCGCCGACTGGCTGTACGAGACGGCGGGGCGCTGGGACGTGGAGCTGGCCGCCGTGGAGGCCGTGCTCACCGACCGCGACACCGCCGTACGCCTGGTCGCCGAGCCCGCCCCCGCCGCCGTGGACGCCCTGCGCACCGCCCGCCTCGGCCTCGCCCTGCGCGGCCTGCGCACCGAGGCGCTCGTCGCCAACCGGGTCCTGCCCGACACCACCCCCGACACCTGGCTCGCCGGTCTGGCCGCCCAGCAGCGCAAGGTGCTCCGGGAATGGGAGGGCGAGGGGGAGCTCGCCGTGCACCCCGTGCCGCACCTCGGCCGCGACCCGCACGGTCCGGACGACCTCGCGGCCCTCGCCGTTCCCGCCGTCGACGACACCGACCGGCCCGTCGAGTGGACCGTCGCCGACCGGATCGCCGAGGACGGGGTGCTGGTCTGGCACATCCCGCTGCCCGGCGCCATACGGGAGGAGCTCGACCTGATCCGGCGCGGCGACGAACTCGTGATCACCGCGAGCGCCTTCCGGCGGATCGTGCCCCTGCCCTCCGCCCTGCGCCGCTGCACCGTCTCGGGCGCCGGGCTGCGCGAGGGCGAGCTGCGGGTGCGCTTCGCCCCCGACCCCGGCCTGTGGCCCGCCGCCGCACGGTGAACGGGGCACAGCGGTTCGGGTAACGTCGTACAGGTAAGGGCGTACCGCAGTCAGGAGTCCGCCATGAGCGAAGAGCGCCCCGCCGAACCGCACGAGGAGCCGCGGGTGAGCGACGCCGACGCCTGGGCCACGGCCTGCGGCGAGGACCTGGAGGCCGAGAAGGCCCGCCGCCGCACCGACCACGGCGCGCCCCCCGGTTCCGCCGCCGAGGAACTGAGGAAGCTCGTGGACTCGGTGGCCGACCGGCTGACCGGCCCCCAGTCACCCCTCGGCGCCCTCGCCGGACCCGCCGCCCAGCAGATGGTCAAGCAGGTCGTCCAGCAGGCGAAGGCCGCCGTCGAGCCCGTCATGGAGCGCAACCCCGGCGTCTTCGACCACCTCGCCGCCGCCGGCAGCGAACTGCTCGCCGCCTACCGCTCCGCCGTCCAGTCCCAGGAGCGGCGCTGGACCGGCCGCCCGGACGACGTCGCGGACGAGTGGCGCACGGAGCGCGAGGGCGACGGCGGCAAGGGGGACAAGGGCCGCGACCGGGGCGAGGGGACCGGCTCCGGGGAGCGCATCGACCTGGACTGAAGCCCTCGCCCGCAAGGGCCTCGGGTACGGTTGGCCGTAGCGGGGCTCGACCGAACTGAGGGATTCATGGGACTCACCATCGGCGTCGACATCGGCGGCACAAAGATCGCGGCCGGCGTGGTCGACGAGGAAGGCAACATCCTCTCGACCTTCAAGGTGCCGACCCCCACCACGCCCGAGGCCATCGTGGACGCCATCGCCTCCGCGGTGGAGGGCGCGCGTGCCGGGCACGAGATCGTCGGCGTGGGCATCGGTGCGGCCGGTTACGTCAACCGGCAGCGCTCCACCGTCTACTTCGCGCCCAACATCGACTGGCGCAACGAGCCGCTCAAGGAAAAGGTCGAGGCCCGCACCGGCCTGCCCGTCGTGGTCGAGAACGACGCCAACGCCGCCGCCTGGGGCGAGTACAAGTTCGGCGCAGGCAAGGGCCACCGCAACGTCATCTGCATCACCCTCGGCACCGGCCTCGGCGGCGGCATCATCATCGGCAACAAGCTGCGCCGCGGCCACTTTGGCGTGGCCGCCGAGTTCGGCCACATCCGGATGGTCCCGGACGGCCTGCTGTGCGGCTGCGGCTCGCAGGGCTGCTGGGAGCAGTACGCCTCCGGGCGCGCCCTGGTCCGGTACGCCAAGCAGCGCGCCAACGCCACCCCCGAGAACGCGGAGGTGCTGCTCTCGCTCGGCGACGGCACCCCGGACGGCATCGAGGGCAAGCACATCTCCATGGCCGCCCGGCAGGGCGACCCGGTGGCCGTCGACTCCTACCGCGAGCTGGCCCGCTGGGCCGGCGCCGGCCTCGCCGACCTGGCCTCGCTCTTCGACCCGTCCGCCTTCATCGTCGGCGGCGGTCTCTCCGACGAGGGCGAGCTGGTCCTCGACCCGATCCGTAAGTCGTACAAGCGGTGGCTGGTGGGCGGGAACTGGCGGCCCGTCGCCGATGTGATCGCGGCGCAGCTCGGCAACAAGGCGGGCATGGTCGGCGCGGCTGACCTGGCCCGCGAGCCCGACCCGATCATGTAGCGACCACGGGTGAGCGGGGGTGGCCGTGCCCGCCTCGGGGCGCGGCCGGTCACCACGGACCGGCCGCCGGGCACCCGCCCCCGCGTCCTGTCCTCCTGGGCGTACATTGATCCACATGGCGCCGCTCCCCAACTCCCACACAGAGCCCGATGGTTCAGCCGTCGTCCGCGTGCTGAGCTACAACATCCGCTCCCTGCGCGACGACACCGACGCCCTCGCCCGGGTGATCACCGCCTGCGCCCCCGACCTGGTCCTCCTCCAGGAGGCGCCCCGGTTCTTCCGCTGGCGCAAGAAGCTCGCGCGGCTCGCCGGGGCCTGCGGTCTCGTCGTCCTCAGCGGCGGCGGCACCAGCGCGGGGCCCGCGATCCTGTGCTCGCTGCGCGCCACCGTGGAGCGCACCGAGGACGTCCTGCTGCCCCTCACCCCCGGCCGGCACCGGCGCGGTCTCGCCACCGCGGTGGTCCGCTTCGGCGGTGCCCGGCTCGGGGTGATCAGCTGCCATCTCAGCCTCGACGGCGCCGAGCGGTACGCCCAGGGCGGGCTGCTCCTCGACCGGCTCGACGGCCTCGGCGTGGAACACGCCCTCGTGGGCGGCGATCTGAACGAGGGGCCCGGGGGCCGCACCTTCCGGCTGCTGGCCGGCGCTCTCCAGGACGGCCGTGCGGTGGCCCCCTGGGGCGGCGAGGAGACCTGGACGCGCACCGCTCCGGCGCGCCGTATCGACGCGGTGTTCGCCACCAAGGGCATCGAGGTGCTCGGCTGCGGGGTCCCGGCGGACCTGCCGGGCGTCACCGGCGCCGACCTGGCCGCCGCCACGGACCACCTCCCGGTCCTGGCCGCCCTGCGCGTCCCCGCCGCATCACAGCGGAGCGAACCGGGCCAGGCCGGCCAGCCGTCCGGCCCGGCGTGATCCCGGCGACCTGATCCGGCCTGATCCGAACGAAGGACCCTAGACCACGGCCCCCCGGCCCGGATCGTCGTCGTCGTCCTCGTCCGTGCGCATCCGCGCCACCAGTGTCGCGAAGCCGCCGAGGAAACCGCCGATGCCGAGGGTCGTCAGCCACCAGGTCATGTCCCAGCCGAGCAGCACGGCCACCAGCAGCAGGATTGGACCGCCGACCACGCCGAGCCAGGCGAACCTCGACGTGGCGTCACCGGTGTCCAGCGGCGGCGGCTCGGGCGGCACGAAGTGGCCCTCGTCGTCCTCGTCGAAGTCGTCCTCGGACGCCTGCGGCGCACGGTGGTCGCGGGGGCCGACGCCGGGCGCGAAGGAGATGGAGCTGCCCAGCGGCCGGGCGGGCCGCGGCTCTTCCTTCTTCTTGCCGTCGCCCTTCTCGCCGTCGCCCTTCTCGCCGTCGTCGCTCTCGTGCGCCGCGGCGTCCTTCTCCAGCTTCTCCAGCAGCGCGTCCTTCTCCAGCAGCGCCAGGTCCTCGACCGGCTTGAAGGGCTTGCTGCCCGGCGGGTCCGGCGGCTCCTCGCCGTACCCGGCCACGATGGCCCGCCAGGCGGCGTCCTCGTCGAAACGCAGCCCGCTCTCCTCCGGCTCCCGGTCCTGCCGGTCCTCCCGGTCCTCGCGGCCCTCGGGACCCGGGTCGTGCTCAGCCAACTGCGGCCGTCCCTTCCTTGCCCGGAATCGGTGCGAGCCGGCCGATGAAACCGAGGCTCTCCTCGAAGATCCGGTCCGCGTCCACATCCAACGTCGCGACGTGGTAGCTGTGTTCCAGCACGATCTCCCGGACATCGGCGGACGAGATCCGCTCCAGCACCCGGGCCGAGTCGGCCGCCGGTACGACATGGTCCTGGGCGCTGCGCAGCAGGAGCAGCGGCTGGTCGATCCGGGGCAGCTCGCCGTCCAGCCGGCGCAGGAACCGGCGCAGCGAGTGCGCCGCGTGCAGCGGCACCCGGTCGTAACCCGTCTCGGCCACGCCGTCCTTGGCGATGTCGCTGGCGATGCCCTGGGTGGACCGCACCAGGTGCCGGGCCACGGGCAGGGCGTACGCGGACAGGCCGTGGACCTTGTTCGCCGGGTTGACGACGACCACACCGCTGATCCGCTCGCCGTGCAGGGCCGCCAGCCGCAGCGCGAGGGCGCCGCCCATCGACAGGCCCGCGACGAACACCTGGGAACAGCGCTCGGAGAGCAGCCGCAGCTCGCGGTCCACCTCCGCGTACCAGTCCTGCCAGCCCGTGAGCTGCATGTCCTCCCAGCGCGTGCCGTGTCCCGGCAGCAGGGGCAGCGACACCGTCAGGCCGTGCGCGGCGTGGTGCTCCGCCCAGGGACGCAGCGACTGCGGCGAGCCGGTGAAGCCGTGACAGAAGAGGACGCCCACCTCGCCGCCGGAGTGGCGGTACGGCTCGGCTCCAGGGAGAACCGGCACCTTCGACGCTCCTGTTCCTGGGGAAGGGCCCCGCCGTCCGTCCGGCCGGGGCGTTAAGAGAGAACACGCGGATGTGCTTCACCGTACGCGACCGCACGGACACCGACCAGGGCCGTCGGGTGCTTTGACGGTCCAGGGGGTTAAGGTCTGTTCGACGGAAACGGGAGGCACACGGGTGTTGTACGGCACGATGAAGGTCGCCATCGGAGGGCCGCTGAAGCTCGCCTTCAGGCCCTGGGTGGAGGGCCTGGAGAACATTCCGGCCGAGGGGGCGGCCATCCTGGCCAGCAACCACCTGTCCTTCTCCGACTCGTTCTTCCTGCCGACGATGCTGGACCGCAAGGTCACCTTCATCGCGAAGGCCGAGTACTTCACCACACCCGGGGTGAAGGGCCGGCTCACCGCCGCCTTCTTCAAGGGCGTCGGCCAGCTCCCGGTGGACCGCTCCGGCGCTCGCGGCGCCGGCGAGGCCGCGATCAAGAGCGGCATCGAGGTGCTGGAGCGCGGCGAACTGTTCGGCATCTACCCGGAGGGCACCCGCTCGCCCGACGGCCGGCTCTACCGGGGCAAGCCCGGGGGCCTCGCCCGGGTGGCGCTCGCGACCGGTGCCCCGGTGATCCCGGTGGCGATGATCGACACCGAGAAGATCCAGCCGCCCGGCCAGGTGATGCCGAAGCTGATGCGGCCCGGCATCCGCATCGGCAAGCCCCTCGACTTCAGCCGCTACCAGGGCATGGAGCACGACCGCTTCGTCCTGCGCGCGCTGACCGACGAGGTCATGTACGAGATCATGAAGCTCTCCGGCCAGGAGTACGTCGACATGTACGCGACCGCCGCAAAGCGGCAGATCGCGGAGGCGGCGAAGGCGGCCAAGGAGGCCGACAAGGCGGAGAAGGAAGCCGAGAAGGCCAAGGCAGCCGAGAAGGCCGAGGAAGCGGAGAGCAAGTAGCCGCACGGGTTCACGGGTTCACGGGGTTCGCGGGGTTCACGGGAGGCGGGGGATGGCCGGGCGCGAGCGCGTGCTGAGGATGTCGGTGGAGCTGCCGCTGTGGCGCGCGCTCGCCGGGTACCGCGTGCTGACCATGCTGTACGCGCTCGGTCTGTGCGTCACCTCGTACGACCAGTTCACCCGTCCGTGGATCGCGATCGGCTACGACGCCGTGCTCACCGTCTGGACCCTCGCCACCCTGCCGAGGGTGCGCGGCGCGGCCACCTGCACCAGGGGCTTCCTCGCCGCCGACCTGACCATCGCCCTCGCCGGCGTGCTGCTCACCGCCTTCGCCGACAGCCATCAGCGGATCGCGGGCGGCCCCACCCTGCCGACGATATGGACCGGCGGCGCCGTCCTCGCCTTCGCGGTCAAGGGCGGCTGGCGCTGGGCCGCCGTCGCCTCCACGGCGGTGGCCGTCGCCAACCTGGTCGAGCGCGGCCAGCTCGCGCGGGACACCCTGCACAGCCTGATCCTCGTCTGGGTGGCCTCCATCGGCATCGGCTACGTCGTGGAGGTGGCCCGCGCCTCCGAACGCACCCTCGCCCGCGCCCTGGAGATCCAGGCCGCGACCCGGGAGCGGGAGCGGCTGGCCCGGGACATCCACGACAGCGTGCTCCAGATCCTGGCGATGGTGAAGCGGCGCGGCACCGCCCTCGGCGGCGAGGCGGCCGAACTGGGCCGGCTGGCCGGGGAGCAGGAGGTGGCCCTGCGCACCCTGGTCGCCGGCGGCCTGCTGCCGGTCGCCCGGACCGCCGAGGACACCGCCGTACCCGTCGGGGCGACGCCGGGCCCGGCGTACGGCGAAGACCCGTACGGCGCAGGGCCGGACGGTGCCGGGCCGGTCGATCTGCGCACCCTCCTCGCGCCGTTCGCCCGCGACGGGGTGAGCCTGGCCGAGCCCGGCGCCCCGGTGCCGCTGCCGCCGGCCGCCGCCCGGGAGCTGGCCGCGGCCGTCGGCGCCGCCCTGGACAATGTGCGCAGGCACGCCGGTGACGCCGCGCGGGCCTGGATCCTGGTCGAGGACGAACCGGCGGACATCCTCGTCACCGTCCGGGACGACGGCCCCGGCATCCCCGAGGGCCGGCTCGCCGAGGCCGAGGGCGAGGGCCGGCTCGGCGTCGCCCAGTCCATCCGGGGCCGACTGCGCGACCTCGGCGGCAGCGCCGAGCTGATCTCGGTGCCCGGCCAGGGCACCGAGGTCGAACTGAAGATACCGAAGGGCGCCGTGACGGCGCGGGGGAAGAAGGCGGAGCGGCGATGACACAGCGGCAGGACCCGGTCAGGGTCATGGTGGTGGACGATCACCCCATGTGGCGTGACGCGGTCGCCCGGGACCTGGGCGAGTCCGGCTTCGAGGTGGTCGCCACCGCGGGCGACGGCGAACAGGCCGTGCGCCGCGCCAAGGCCGCCGCCCCCGACGTGCTGGTCCTGGACCTCAACCTGCCCGCCAAGCCCGGCGTCCAGGTGTGCAAGGAACTGGTCGCGCACAACCCGGCGTTGCGCGTCCTGGTGCTGTCCGCGAGCGGTGAGCACGCCGACGTCCTGGAGGCGGTGAAGTCCGGCGCGACCGGCTATCTGCTGAAGTCCGCCTCCACCGGCGAACTGCTGGACGCGGTGCGCCGTACGGCCGTCGGCGACGCGGTGTTCACCCCGGGCCTGGCCGGACTGGTCCTCGGTGAGTACCGGCGCCTGGCCGCCGAACCGGTGCCCGCGCCCGACACCGACGCCCCGGGCGCGCCCCGGCTGACCGAGCGGGAGACGGAGGTGCTGCGGCTGGTCGCCAAGGGCCTGAGCTACAAGCAGATCGCCGAACGCCTCGTCATCTCCCACCGCACCGTGCAGAACCACGTCCAGAACACCCTCGGCAAGCTCCAACTCCACAACCGTGTCGAGCTGGTGAGGTACGCGATCGAGCGCGGCCTCGACGAGGAGTAGCACCCGGCACACCCGCCGCACCGGCCCCGGCTCCCGCGGGCGTGCCCCGACTTCCGTGGAAATACCCCCGATTCACCCGTACCGCCTCTCCCGATGTGACGCGCATCACCATTAGCGTGACAAAGCGTCAGGCACTGCGGGTGAAGGGACATTTCCATGCGGGTCGGAGTACTGACCGGAGGCGGCGACTGCCCCGGGCTCAACGCCGTCATCCGGGGCATCGTGCGCAAGGGCGTGCAGAGTTACGACTACGAGTTCGTCGGTTTCCGGGACGGCTGGCGGGGCCCCCTCGAAGGGCGCTCCGTCCGCCTCGACATCCCCGCCGTGCGCGGCATCCTGCCCCGCGGCGGCACCATCCTCGGCTCCTCCAGGACCAACCCCCTCAAGATCGAGGGCGGCATCCGCCGGATCAAGGACAACCTCGCCAAGCAGGAGGTCGAGGCGCTGATCGCGATCGGCGGCGAGGACACCCTCGGGGTGGCCGCCCGGCTGTCCGGTGAGTACGGCGTGCCGTGCGTCGGCGTGCCCAAGACCATCGACAACGACCTGTCCGCCACCGACTACACCTTCGGCTTCGACACCGCCGTCAATATCGCGACCGAGGCCATCGACCGGCTGCACACCACCGCCGAGTCCCATATGCGGGTGCTGGTCTGCGAGGTGATGGGACGGCACGCCGGCTGGATCGCCCTGCACTCGGGCCTCGCCGGCGGCGCCAACGTCATCCTCATCCCCGAGCAGCGCTTCGACCTCGACCAGGTGTGCGCCTGGATCACCTCGCGCTTCAAGGCGTCGTACGCCCCGATCGTGGTGGTCGCCGAGGGCGCGATGCCCAAGGACGGCGAGATGGTGCTCAAGGACCAGACGCTGGACTCCTTCGGGCATGTGCGGCTGTCCGGGGTCGGCGAGTGGCTGGCCAAGGAGATCGAGAAGCGCACCGGCAACGAGGCCCGCACCACCGTCCTCGGGCACATCCAGCGCGGCGGCACCCCCAGCGCCTTCGACCGCTGGCTCGCCACCCGCTTCGGGCTGCACGCCGTGGACTGCGTGCGCGACGGCGACTTCGGCAAGATGGTCGCCCTGCGCGGCACGGACGTCGTGCGCGTGCCCCTCGCCGAGGCGACCGCCAAGCTGAAGACGGTCGACCCGAAGCTGTACGACGAGGTCGGGGTGTTCTTCGGCTGAGGCCGGACGGACGCACCGGGCTGTGGGCCGGACACCCGGCCCACAGCCCTCCCACAGCCCTCCGGCCGGCAGCGCAGCCCTGCGGCCGGCCGCTTCAGAACGCGCTCGCGCCGCGCAGCCGGTCCGTCAACTCCCCGACGATCGCCACCCCGTCGAGCGTCAGCACCGACTCCGGGTGGAACTGCACCCCGGCGAACCCGGGCCCCCGTACGGCGTGCACCTCGCCGTTCGCCGCCCGGCTCACCTCGATCCCGTGCGCCGCCAGTTCCCGTGCCGCGTCCTCGTCGCAGCGGGCGGTGAAG
The DNA here is from genome assembly GCF_009650765.1 of Streptomyces sp. SUK 48. NCBI lineage: Bacteria > Bacillati > Actinomycetota > Actinomycetes > Kitasatosporales > Streptomycetaceae > Streptomyces > Streptomyces sp. SUK 48. The sequence goes on from NZ_CP045740.1 coordinate 5,944,304, forward strand.
CTGTTGTAGAAGCCGACGGTCTCGGGGCGCCCGAACAGTTCGATCTCCGTCTGCGCCCCCTGGTACGGCATGTCCTTGCGGACGATCTCCAGCCCCAGCTCCGCCGCGAGCAGTTCATGGCCCAGGCACACGCCCAGCACTCCGTGCCGGTGCTCCCGCAGGACGGTCCGGGCCAGCTCCCGCAGGAACCGCATCTTCGGATCGGCCAGGTCCGAGGGGTCCCCGGGGCCGGGGCCGAGCACCACCGGGCCCTCGTGCGCGCGCACCGCGGCCCGCAGCCCCGCCTCGTCGTAGCGCCGCACCGTCACCTCCAGGCCCGTCGCGCGCAGCAGATGGGCGAGCATCGCGGTGAAGGTGTCCTCGCCGTCGACCACCAAGGCGTGCCCGCGCGGCTCGGCGGTCGGCCGCTGCATCCGCAGCCAGAACGGGGCGAGGAAGGCCCGCCGCCCGTCCAGCGCGGCCCGCACCCGGGGATCGTCGGCCAGCCGGGGCAGCTCCCGCTCGGCGCGCGGCCGCCCGGGGCGCACCCCGAGGGCCGCGAGCACGCCCGCCGCCTTGGCGTGGGTCTCGGCGACCTCGCCCGCCGGCCGCGAGCCGCGCACCAGCGTGGCCCCGACCGGCACCCGCAGCCGCCCGTCCGCGCCGATGTCGGCGGTGCGGATCAGGATGGGCGAGTCCAGGGTCTGCGCGCCGCCCGCGTCCCGCCCGAGCAGGGCCAGCGCACCGGCGTAGTACCCGCGCCCCCCGACCTCGTGCCGCTCGATCACCCGGCACGCGTTCTGCACCGGCGAGCCGGTGACCGTCGCCGCGAACATGGTCTCCCGCAGCACGTCCCGGGCGTCCAGCGAGGACTTGCCGCGCAGCTCGTACTCGGTGTGCGCGAGATGCGCCATCTCCTTCAGCCGCGGCCCGACGACGACCCCGCCCATGTCGCCGACGGTGCACATCATCTTCAGCTCCTCGTCGACCACCATCGACAGCTCCTCGATCTCCTTGCCGTCGGCGAGGAAGTCCAGGAGGTGCTCCGGGGTCGGCCCCTCGGCGGGATAGCGGTAGGTCCCGCTGATCGGGTTCATCACGACCGTGCCGCCCGACATCCGCACATGCACCTCGGGACTCGCCCCGACCAGCGTCCGGTCCCCGGTGTGCACCACGAACGTCCAGTACGCCCCGCGCTCGCCCTCCAGCAGCCGCCGGAACAGCGCCAGCGCGTCCGCCCGGCCGAACCCGGGGATCTCGCCCTCGTACGTCCGCCGGATCACGAAGTTCGCGCCCTCGCCCCCGCCGATCTCCTCCTCGAGGACCCGGCCGACGATCCGGGCGTACTCCTCGTCGCCGACGTCGAAGCCGCCGCCCTCGACCCGCACCTCGTGCGCCGGGAGCCGGCGCAGCGCCTCGTCCAGCGGGATCTCGTACGACTCCTCGGGCGTCAGCACCAGGAGCGGGGTGCCGTCGTCGCGGACGTCGAAGCCGCGCTCGCGGATCTGCCGGAACGGCACCAGGGCGAGCCCCTCGTCCGGCAGCTCGGCGAGCCGGTCCCGGTCGGCGACGGGACCGATCAGCACCTCCACCGGGTGCTCGGCGCGACCGGGCACCCGGCGGCGCAGCAGGGCGAAGGGGCGGGGGTCGGACAACAGGTCCTCGAGGTCCACGGGTCGGTCTCCTACTCGATCAGGGAAAGGAGAGGAACGACCCCGGAAAACACCGAAGGCCGCCCCTCGGGCGGCCTTCGCGAAGTCTGGGTGCGCGCGATTCAGTGGGCCGCCGGAGAAGCGGTCCACCACCAGTTCTGGTCGGAAAGCGCGAACATGCGAGAGACCCTACCTCACCCCGGCCCGTCCACCCATCAGGCATCGCGTCTCATTTTCCGGGCGACTCGTGGAACACCGGACAGGACCCCGTAATGTGTACGAGGTGACCGTGAACGCTAAGACCAGCGCGAGCGCTGGCAACACCTGGCGAGACCTGCCCGCGGCGCAGCAGCCCGAGTACCCCGACACCGAGGCTCTGCGCGCAGTGATCGCGGACCTCGAGTCGTATCCGCCGCTTGTTTTCGCGGGCGAGTGCGACCAGCTGCGCGCCCGGATGGCGGCCGTCGCCAAGGGAGAGGCGTTCCTCCTCCAGGGCGGCGACTGCGCCGAGGCGTTCGACGCCGTGTCCGCCGACCAGATCCGGCAGAAGCTCAAGACGCTGCTCCAGATGGGCGCCGTCCTCACCTACGCGGCCTCCGTGCCCGTGGTGAAGGTCGGCCGCATCGCCGGCCAGTACTCCAAGCCCCGCTCCAAGCCGACCGAGACCCGTGACGGGGTGACGCTGCCGACCTACCGGGGCGACTCCGTCAACGGCTTCGACTTCACCGAGGCCGCCCGCATCCCGGACCCCGAGCGGCTCAAGCGGATGTACCACGCCTCCGCGTCCACGCTGAACCTGGTGCGCGCCTTCACCACCGGCGGGTACGCCGACCTGCGCCAGGTGCACGCCTGGAACCAGGACTTCGTGAAGACCTCCCCCTCCGGCCAGCGCTACGAGCAGCTGGCCCGGGAGATCGACAACGCGCTGAACTTCATGCGGGCCTGCGGCACCGACCCGGAGGAGTTCAAGACCGTCGAGTTCTTCTCCTCGCACGAGGCGCTGCTGCTGGACTACGAGTCCGCCCTGACCCGGGTCGACTCCCGCACCGGCAAGCTGTACGACGTCTCCGGGCACATGGTGTGGATCGGTGAGCGCACCCGCCAGCTGGACCACGCGCACATCGAGTTCGCCTCGAAGATCAACAACCCGATCGGCATCAAGCTCGGCCCGAGCACCACGGCCGAGGAGGCGCTGAGGTACATCGACCGCCTCGACCCCGAGCGGGAGCCGGGCCGGCTGACCTTCATCGTCCGCATGGGCGCCGACAAGATCCGCGACCATCTGCCCGAGCTGGTGGAGAAGGTCACGGCGTCCGGCGCCACGGTGGCGTGGGTGACCGACCCGATGCACGGCAACACCTTCGAGGCGGCCTCCGGGCACAAGACCCGCCGCTTCGACGACGTGCTCGACGAGGTCAAGGGCTTCTTCGAGGTGCACAAGGGCCTCGGCACCCACCCGGGCGGCATCCATGTGGAGCTGACCGGCGACGACGTCACCGAGTGCGTGGGCGGCGGCGACGAGATCTTCGTGGACGACCTGCACCAGCGCTACGAGACGGCCTGCGACCCGCGGCTCAACCGCAGCCAGTCCCTCGACCTGGCCTTCCTGGTCGCGGAGATGTACCGGGACCAGTAGGCGATGCCTTCGCAGCAGGCGGGCTGGGGCGCGGATCACAGGGGATCCGCGCCCCTCGCCCTTTTGCGGTCGCGAAGCGGCGGGTAAGGTTAGGTTTGCCTCACCGGGAACGGGATGGCAGAGTTACGGCGATCCCGTCGGGAGGTGAGTCCGCGTGTACGTGTGCAGTTGCTTCGGCATCACCGAGGCCCAGGTCCAGCAGCACGCGGAGGACGGCGCCGCCACCCCGCGCCAGATCGCCTCCGCGTGCAAGGCCGGCACGGACTGCGGCCGCTGTGTACGCCGCATCCAGGCCCTGCTCGGCCGGGGTGCCTGCCCCCGCCGCGAGCTGATCGAACAGCGCGCCCCGGCGACGCTCGACCGGCTGGACGACGCCGCCTGAGGCCCCGCTAGAAGCTGCCGGTGCCCGGTCCCGAGGGGTCCGGCTGGTTCTGCTCGATCACGGTCGAGATGTACAGCGCCTCGCCCAGCTTGTCGACCAGCTCCAGCTGGGTGTCCAGGTAGTCGATGTGGTGCTCCTCGTCGGCCAGGATCGCCTCGAAGATGTTCGCGGACGTGATGTCGTCCTTGTCGCGCATGACCTGCACGCCCCGGCGCAGCCGGTCGATCGCCTCGACCTCGATCTGCCGGTCGGCCCGGAACATCTCGGTCACCGTCTGCCCCACCTCGATGTGGGAGAGCCGCTGGTAGTTCGGCAGCCCGTCGAGCAGCAGGATGCGGTCGGTCAGGATCTCCGCGTGCCGCATCTCGTCGAAGGACTCGCGCCGGGTGTACTCCGCGAGCTTGGCCCACCCCCGGTGGTCCTGGATCTTGGAGTGCAGGAAGTACTGGTTGATCGCCGTCAGCTCGGCGGTCAGCTGCTCGTTGAGCAGTTCGATGACGTCGGGGTCGCCCTGCATCGCAGCGGCTCCTTCCACACGGATGTCTCCCGCACGGAATCGGGGGAGGTGTGGGCCGCATGATTGCACCGGACGCGAAGATCGTCCAGTAAGTGCGTACTTAGTAAGTCTGCTGAGGTTTGGTGGCCTTTGCCCGTTTCGAGGAGGGGCGGTCAAGGGCACTGCCCGAGGTCTGTCAGGATGGTTACATGGGTCATCCGGTGGAGCGAGAGTCTGGAGCAGCGGCAGGGTCCGAGCTTCCGCCGGGGCAGCGACTCCAGCGCGGCTGGCCGGTCACGCACTACGGACCCGTCCCCAAGTTCCGGCCCGAGCGCTGGGACTTCCGGGTCTTCGGCGCCACCGCCGACGGCGACAAGCACGGCTGGAACCACGAGGAGTTCACGGCCCTGCCGTACGCCACCGTGGTGGCCGATCTGCACTGTGTGACCAAGTTCAGCATGCTCGGCGCGGAGTGGGGCGGAGTCCCGGCCGCCGCGATCGTGGACCTGGCCCCGCCGGCCCCGGACGTCACCCATGTGATGGTCTGGGCGGAGTACGGCTTCAGCTCCAACCTGCGCCTCGCCGACTTCCTCTCCGACCGCGCCCTCTTCGCCACCCACAAGGACGGCGAGCTGCTGACCGCCGAGCACGGCTTCCCGGTCCGGCTGATCGTGCCCCATCTGTACGCCTGGAAGGGGCCCAAGTGGGTGCGGGGCGTGGAGTACATGACGGCCGACCGGCGCGGGTTCTGGGAGGAGCGCGGGTACCACAACGTGGGCGATCCCTGGAAGGAACAGCGCTACTCCTACCAGGAGGAGCCGGGGGAGGGGCCCGAGCTGTGAGGACCCGGGCGGCGGCCCCCGAGGCTCGCCGCCCGACGGCCCCGGGGGCTCGCGTCAGCCGTCCCTGAGGCGCTTGAGCCGGGCCACGTCCGCCGCGTGACCCTCCTTGCCGCCGGGGGTCTCGATGACCAGCGGGACGCCCGCGGTCGCCGGGTGGTTCATCAGGGCGCGGAAGGGCTCCTCGCCGATGTGGCCGGAGCCGATGTTCTCGTGCCGGTCCTTGTGCGCGCCGACCACGTCCTTGGAGTCGTTGGCGTGGATCAGCTTCAGCCGCCCCTCGCCGACGGTCTCCACCAGCAGGTCGAGCGTCTGGTTCATGCCGGCCGGGCCGGTCAGATCGTGCCCGGCGGCGAAGATGTGGCAGGTGTCCAGGCACACGCCCAGCCTGGGGTGGGCGTCCAGCGCGTCGAAGTACGGCCCGAAGTCCCAGGTCCGCGAGCACAGCGAGGCGCCCTGGCCCGCGGTGGACTCCAGCAGCAGGAACGGGTCGTCGTCATGGGTCAGCTCGTCCAGCAGCGGCAGCAGGTGCTCCCGTACCTGCTTCAGGGCCACCTCGCGGGCCCGTCCGCCGGTCGCGCTGCCGGTGTGCACCACCACGCCGAGCGCGCCGATCTCCCGGCCGCGGCGCAGCGAGTGCCGCAGCGACTCCACCGACTTCTCGACGGTCGCCTCGGTGTGCGAGCCGAAGTTGATCAGGTAGGGGGCGTGCACGTACGCCGGGACCGACTCCTCGGCGCAGGCCGCGCGGAACGCCTCGTCCTGCTTCGGGTTCCCGGCGGGGGTGGCCCAGCCGCGCGGGTTGGCCACGAAGACCTGGACGGTCTCCGCCTTCAGCTCACGGGCGTACGACAGCCCCACGGAGTGCAGACCGCCGGCCACCGGCACATGGCCGCCGACGGGATTGCGGGGGAGGGAGCGGGACGCGGAAACGGAACTCACCTGTTCAGGGTGTCATGTCCGCGGGGGCGCCCGGACCGGCGCCGGGGGTGAACCCGGTCACCGGCCCCGGCGTCCGCACGGCCTCACCTGATGGTGATCGTGATCGTGGACCCCTTGGGCGCGGTCTTCCCGCCCTCGACGGACTGCTTCCGCACGGTGTCGCCGAACAGCCCGAGGATGCCGCGGTCCTCGCTGACCTGGAATCCGGCGTCCTCCAGTGCCTGGTGGGCGTCGTCCACGCTGTCGCCGGTCACGTCCGGGACCTCGATCATCTGCGGGCCCTTGGACAGGGTGAGCGTCACCGTGTCGCCCGAGGCGGCCTGCTTGCCGTCGCCGGGGCTCTGCCGGGCCACCTTGCCCTTGTCGTACTCGGAGTTGACCTGCTCGCTCGCGATCTTCACCTTGAGTCCGGCGCCCGTCAGCTCCTGCCGCGCGTCGGCCGGGTCGTCGCCGGTGACGTCCGGGACGTCGATCGGGCTGCCCTTGCTGACGGTCAGCGCGATCGCCGAGCCCGCGTGCCGCTCGGTGCCCGTCCTGGGGGCCGTGGAGATCACTTCGCCCGCGTCGATGTCGTCGCTGAACTCCCGGGTGACCATGCCCGGCTCCAGACCGGCGCCCTTGAGCTTCTTCCGGGCCTCGGCGAGCGGCAGGCCGGCCAGGTCCGGCACCTTGACCGTCTCGGGGCCGAGCGAGACGGTCAGCGTCACCGCGTCATGGTCCCGGATCCGCGCCCCGGGCGCCGGGTCGGTGCTGATCACGGTGCCGCGCTCGACGGTGTCGTCGTAGGCCCGCCTCACCTTGCCGACGTCCAGTCCGGCGTCCTGGAGCCGGTGCCGGGCCTGCGCCTCGGTCTTCGTCAGCAGCGGCGGGACCTTGGTGAACTGGCCGGAGTTGATGTACCAGAACCCGGTGCCGGCGCCGAGCACCAGGAGCACGGCGACGGCGATGGAGAGCACGAGCCGCCGGGACCGGCGCGGGGGCACCGCGGGCGGGGCCTGGAAGCGGGTGGTGCGGCTGACACCGTCGTCGCCGTCCTCGCCGACGGGGAGCGGCCGGGGCACGGTGAGCGCGCGCGGGATCACGCTCGTACGGTTCTCCGCGTTCTCGTGCTCCACCGTCCTGGCCTGGGGCGGTACGGCGTCCAGCTGCTCCTCGGCCAGCGCGGCGCGGGCCTCGCGGGCCTCGGCGAGCAGCGCCACCGCGTCGTACGGGCGCACCTCGGGGTCGCGGGCGGTGGCCGAGGCGACCAGCTCGTCCAGCTGCGGGGCCAGGTCCGGCGCCAGCGCGGAGGGCGGCGGCACGTCCTCGTTGATGTGCCGGTAGAGCACCTGCGCGGGGGAGTCCCCGGAGTGCGGCTTGGCGCCGGTCAGCATCTCGTAGAGCACGACACCGCAGGCGTACACGTCGACCCGGGGGTCGGCGCTGCCCTGGTCGATCTGCTCGGGGGCGAGGTAGGCGACGGTGCCGAGCACGGAGCCGGTCGTACTGGTCACCGTGTCCACGGAGCGGACCAGGCCGAAATCGGCGACCTTGACCCGTCCGTCGTCGCCTATCAGCACGTTCTCGGGCTTCATGTCGCGGTGCACGAAACCGGCCCGGTGGGCGGCGCCGAGGGCGGCGAGCACCGGTTCCAGGATGTCCAGCGCGGCCCGCGGCCGCAGCGCGCCGCGCTCGCGCAGCACGTCACGCAGGGTGCACCCGGCGACGTACTCCATCGCCATGTACACATACGAGCCGTCGGTGCCCTGGTCGAAGACCTGCACCACGTTCGGATGGTCGAGCCGGGCCGCGGACTTCGCCTCGCGGATGAACCGCTCCACGAAGACGCCGTCGGCCGCCAGCGCGGGATGCATCACCTTCAGCGCGAGCACCCGGTCCAGGCGCATGTCCAGCGCCCGGTACACCGTCGCCATCCCGCCGGCCGCGATCCGCGCGTCCACGCGATACCGACCGTCGAGCACGTGCCCGACGAGGGCGTCCTGAAGGGTCATATCCACACGGCCGAGTCTACGAGCCCCCACGGACATCCCCCGCCCCTCCGCCGTCCCCACCTGGGCACTGAAGCCGACCTGTGACGCTTCTTACGCGGGGACGCCGTATTCCGCCGCGCGGAGGGCCACCGACGGCGATGGCGCACCACGGGGAGGTCCGGCCTCCCCGCCGACGGTTTCGGGTGGTGCGCGGGTGGGAGACGAAGGCGGTGGGCGGACGCGGGCTCAGAAGGCGGGACGCTCGGGGTCGAGCACGGCCAGGCCCTCCGCGGGAGACGACGCCTCGGCCCAGTACCGGCGAGGGATCCGCCCCGCCAGCCGCGCCAGCCGTCCCCCGGTCACGGCGTACCGCATCGCCTCCGCCATGAGCTCCGGCTCCCGCGCCCGCGTCACCGCCGACGCCAGCATCACCCCCGCACACCCCAGCTCCATCGCCAGTGCCACGTCCGACGCCGTCCCGGCCCCCGCGTCCAGGATCACCGGCACCCCGGCCCGCTCCACGATCAGCTGGAAGTTGTGCGGGTTGCGGATGCCGAGCCCCGATCCGATCGGCGAGCCCAGCGGCATCACCGCCGCGCACCCCACCTCCTCCAGCTTCCGCGCGAGCACGGGATCGTCGTTGGTGTACGGCAGCACCGTGAACCCGTCGTCCACCAGCGTCTCCGCCGCCTCCAGCAGTTCCACCGGGTCCGGCAGCAGCGTCCGCTCGTCGGCGATGACCTCCAGCTTCACCAGCGAGGTCCCGAGCGCCTCCCGCGCCAGCCGCGCCGTGAGCACGGCCTCCCCCGCGGTGAAGCACCCCGCCGTGTTCGGCAGCACCCGGATGCCGAGCTTCTCCAGCACGGACAGCACCGAGCCGTGCACGGACGGATCGACCCGCCGCATCGCGACCGTCGTCAGCTCCGTCCCGGACGCCACCAGCGCCCGCTCCAGCACGTCGAGGCTGGGCGCCCCGCCGGTACCCATGATCAACCGCGACCCGAAGGCCGTACCCCCGATGACAAGCCGGTCGTCGCTCATGGCTCAGCCTCCCTGCACCGCGGTGAGCACCTCGACCCGGTCGCCCTCGGCGAGCGCGGTCCCGGCCCACCGCGTGCGCGGTACGACCGTCTCGTTGACGGCGGCCGCCACCCCGGCGGGGGCCCGCACGAGGGACCGTACGACGGCGTCGAGCGCGGTCCCCGGCGCGATCTCGCGGCGCTGCCCGTTGACGGAGACGGTGATGGTGGACGACTCGGCGCTCATACGGTCTGCTCCAGCTGCTGGGCGCGCGGCGCGCCGAAGCGCTCCGGCGTGAACGGACGGGCTTCCTCGGGCAGCGGGCCCCCCGCCAGCAACTGCCCCATCACATCCCCGGTGACCGGCGTGAGCAGCACCCCGTTGCGGTGGTGCCCGGTCGCCAGCAGCAGCCCGTCGAGCCCGGACGGCCCGAGCAGCGGCGCGTTGTCGGGGGACCCGGGCCGCAGCCCGGCCCGGGTCTCGGTGAGCGGCAGTTCGGTGATGCCCGGCACCAGCTCGTGGGCGTCGCGCAGCAGCTCGTACACCCCGCCCGCGGTGACCGTCGTGTCCCAGCCCAGCTCCTCGCTGGTGGCGCCGACGACCAGCTCGCCGTTCTCCCGGGGCACCAGGTACACCTGCCCGCCCCGGACCACGGCCCGCACCGTGCGGCTGAGGAACGGCGCGTACCGCGCGGGCACCGTCAGCCGCAGCACCTGCCCCTTCACCGGCCGCACCGGCACCACCACCTCCGGGGGCACCCCCGCGAGCCGCCCGCTGAGGCTGCCGCCCGCGAGCACCACCTGCCCGGCGGTGAGCGCCGTACCGTCCGCCGCGGTGATCCCGACGGCCCGCTCCCGTACGACGTCCAGCCGCCGCGCCCACACCCGGTGGAACACCACCCCGGCCCGCTCGCACGCGGTCACCAGCGCCGCGGCCAGCCTGCGCGGATCGATCTGGTGGTCGCCGTCGACCCGCAGCCCGCCGCGCACCCCGGGCGCCAGCATCGGCTCCAGACGGCGGCACTCCCGGCCCGACAGCCACTCCGCTTCCAGGCCGCAGCGCTGCTGGAGGGCGTGCAGTTCGCGCAGATGGGCGCGGTCGTCGGCGTCCAGCGCGACCGCGAGGGTGCCGCAGCGCCGGTAGCCGAGGTCCCGGCCGCTCGCCTCGGTCAGCTCGGCCACGAAGCCGGGGTAGCGGCGCGCCGACTCCAGGTTGAGGGCGAGCAGCGTCTCCTCGCCGTAGTGCAGTTCGGTGACCGCGGCCAGCATCCCGGCCGCGACCTGTGCGGCCCCGCCGCCCGGAGCCGGGTCCACCAGGGCCGTCGCGAGCCCCCGGCGCGCCGCGCGCCAGGCCGTCACCAGCCCGATGATCCCGCCCCCGACGACCAGGACGTCGAAGCTGCCCGAGGTTTCGGGCGTACGTGTGGACATGGGCGTCCAGCCCCTCCCTTCGCCGGCATGACCCGGATCAGGTTCGTACGGTCGGAGGCCGCCAGCCTCCCTCTCAGCCCGGTGCGTCCGGGCTCCCGCGAGTGCTTGTACGGTGGCCACCCTAGCCCGCCCCCCTCGCCACCCGTAAGGGAGCCCTTGGCCATGGCCCCGTCACTGGACGGACTGCTCCTCGCCCCCGTCGCCGACCAGTGCGCAGGTCAGGTCGGCACCCGCACCCGCTTCGCCTACCACGAGCGGGACGGCGCGATCTGGGCCGAGTACCGGGGCGGCGACATCGTCCGCGGTCATCTGGTCGGCACCCGCGCGGGCGACCGCCTGGACTTCCGGTACGTGCAGCTGCGCACCGACGGCAGCACGGCCTGCGGCCACTGCGTGTCCACGGTCGTGGAGTTGCCCGACGGCCGGGTGCGCCTGGAGGAGAGCTGGGAATGGGAGTCGGGGCCCGGCTCCGGCACCAGCGTCGTGGAACAGGTCACGACGCACGCCCCCTGACCGACTGATCGTCATCTGTCTATGGTGACCGGGTGAGCGAGCAGACAGCCCAGGAGGGCACGGCAGGGGTCCGGCGCGTGGTCGTCGTCGGCGCGGGCATGGCCGGGGTGCAGACCGCGGTCGCGCTGCGGGAGCGGGGTTTCGCGGGCGAGGTGACCGTCATCGGCGCCGAACCGCACCAGCCCTACGACCGGCCGCCGCTGTCCAAGGCCGTGCTGCTCGGCAAGGCCGAGGGCTCCGCCTTCGACCTCGACTTCGACGCGCTCGGCGTCTGCCTCAGGCTCGGCTGCGAGGTCCTGGGCGCCCGCCCCGCCGACCATGAACTGGACACCGAGGCGGGCCCGGTGCCGTACGACGTCCTGGTGCTCGCCACCGGCGCCGAACCGGTCACCCTGCCCGGCACCGAGGGCGTCCCCGGTGTCCATCTGCTGCGCACCCTGGACGACGCCGAACGGCTGCGCCCGGTGCTCGCCCGGCAGCACGACATCGTGGTCGCCGGCGCCGGCTGGATCGGCGCCGAGTTCGCCACGGCCGCCCGCGAGGCCGGCTGCGCGGTGACCGTCGTCGAGGCCGCCGACCGGCCGCTCGCCGGGGTGCTGCCCGCCGAGGTCGCCGCCCCCATGGCCGGCTGGTACGCCGACAGCGGCGCCGAACTGCGCACCGGCGCGCGGGTGGAGCGCGTCGAGCCCGGCGCGGTGGTGCTCGCCGACGGCACCCGGCTGCCCGCGGGCGCGGTCGTCGTCGGCATCGGCGCCCGCCCCGCCACCGGCTGGCTGGACGGCTCCGGCATCGAGCTGGGCGCGGCGGGCGAGGTCGTCACCGACGCCCGGCTGCACACCTCCGCGCCCGACGTGTACGCCGTCGGCGACTGCGCGTCCTTCCCGTCGGCCCGCTACGGCGAGCGCCTCCTCGTGCACCACTGGGACAACGCCCTCCAGGGCCCGCGCACCGTCGCCGCCGGCATCCTCGGCGAGACCACCGCCGTCTACGACCCGGTGCCGTACTTCTGGTCCGAGCAGTTCGGCCGCTTCGTCCAGTACGCCGGCCACCACGCCGCCGCCGACCGGCTGGTCTGGCGCGGCGACCCCGCGGGCCCCGCCTGGACGGTGTGCTGGCTGCGCGAGGGCCGCCTGGCCGCCCTGCTGGCCGTGGGCCGGCCGCGCGATCTCGCCCAGGGCCGCAAGCTGATCGAGGCGGGCCGTGCCCTGGACCCGGAGGCACTGGCGGACCCGGCCCGCCCCTTGAAGGACGCCAGCACGGATTAGCGGCCCGGAAGAGGTGCGGGGAACCGCGCGAGGGCCAGGACGGAGCGGCATTCGGCCACCGGCATCACGCCACACTCCCGGCCGACCGCCTACCCTGTACCCGTGACCGAGATTGACACGAAGATCGACGCTCTCGTCCCCGCCTGGCTCACCCTCCCCGACATCGCCGAACAGTTCGGCGTCGAGGTGACGCGTGTGCGGCAGCTGGTCAAGGACGGCCAGATCATCGCCGTACGCCGAGGCGAGAACCGCGCGCTGCACGTCCCCGCCGCCTTCATCGACGGGGACAAGATCGTCAAGGGCCTGACCGGGACCCTGACGCTCCTGCGGGACGACGGCTTCACGGCCGAAGAGATGATCGAATGGCTCTTCACCCCCGACCCGACCCTGCCCGGCACGCCCGCGCAGGCCCTCAGCGAGAATCGCGGCACGGAGGTGAAGCGCCGCGCCCAGGCGCTCGCCGTCTGAGCCCGACCATCTGAGGGGGTGGCGTACGACGCCCCGCGCGCCGTACGCCACCGCCCGCCCAGCACCCACACCGACCCCCGGGGGCCCACGCATGTCCGACACCGCCCGCGCCGAGTTCGCCGACGCCCGGCTGTACCTGTGCACGGACGCCCGCAGGCGCCAAGGCGACCTGCCCGAGTTCCTGGACGCGGTACTGGCCGGCGGTGTCGACATCGTGCAGCTGCGCGACAAGGGCATGGAGGCCGCCGAGGAACTGGCCTGCCTGGAGGTCTTCGCCGAGGCGTGCGCCCGGCACGGCCGGCTGCTCGCGGTCAACGACCGGGCCGATGTCGCGCACGCCGCCGGAGCCGATGTGCTCCACCTCGGCCAGGGCGACCTGCCGGTCCCCGCGGCCCGCGCGATCCTCGGCGACGACGTGCTGATCGGCCGTTCCACCCACGCCGAGGACGAGGCCGCCGCGGCCGCCGTCCAGGAGGGCGTGGACTACTTCTGCACCGGGCCCTGCTGGCCCACCCCCACCAAGCCCGGCCGTCCCGCCCCGGGCCTCGACCTGGTCCGGTACACGGCCGCGCTCGGCACCGAGCGCCCCTGGTTCGCCATCGGCGGCATCGACCTCGGCAACCTGGACGAGGTCCTGGCGGCCGGGGCCTCCCGGGTGGTCGTGGTGCGCGCGCTCACCGAGGCCGACGACCCGGGCGCCGCCGCGGCCGAGTTCGCCCGGCGGCTGCGGCGTTCCTGAGGGGCCCCGTCTCACGGACGCGTCCCAAGGGGTGGACGGTAAGTCGACAATTCGGGCAAATTTCCGGAGTTCGGTTGGGGGACCGCCGTCCCCTGGCTAACCTGCGGGTATGGCCCTCGGAACCGCATCCACCAGGACTGATCGCGCGCGCACCGTGCGTGACATGCTCGCCGGCGGCAAGACCACGTACTCCTTCGAGTTCTCGGCGCCGAAGACCCCCAAGGGCGAGCGGAACCTGTGGACCGCGCTGCGCAGGGTCGAGGCGGTCGCCCCCGACTTCGTCTCCGTGACCTACGGCGCCGGCGGTTCGACCCGCGCGGGCACCGTCAAGGAGACGCAGCAGATCGTCGCCGACACCACGCTCACCCCGGTCGCCCACCTCACCGCGGTCGACCACTCCATCGCCGAACTGCGCAACATCATCGGCCAGTACGCCGACGCCGGCATCCGCAACATCCTCGCCGTGCGCGGCGACCCGCCCGGCGACCCCATGGGCGCGTGGGTGGCCCATCCCAAGGGCCTGACCTACGCGGCCGAACTGGTGCGCCTCATCAAGGAGTCGGGCGACTTCTGCGTGGGCGTCGCCGCCTTCCCGGAGATGCACCCGCGCTCCGCGGACTGGGACACCGATGTCGCCCACTTCGTGGACAAGTGCCGCGCGGGCGCCGACTACGCCATCACCCAGATGTTCTTCCAGCCCGAGTCCTATCTGCGGCTGCGCGACCGGGTGGTGGAGGCGGGTTGCGACACCCCGGTCATCCCGGAGATCCTGCCGGTCACCAGCGTGCGGATGCTGGAGCGGCTGCCCAAGCTCAGCAACGCCCGGTTCCCTGACGTCCTGAAAGAGCGGATCCTCGCGGCGAAGGACGATCCGGCGGCGGTACGCTCCATCGGTATCGACTTCGCCACGGAGTTCTGCGCGCGGCTGCTGTCCGAAGGCGTGCCCGGACTGCACTTCATCACGCTCAACAGCTCCACGGCGACCCTGGAGATCTACGAGAACCTGGGCCTGCACCACCCCCCGCGGGCCTAGACCTGCCGCGTGGTGGTGGGACACACTGCGTAACGGCCATTGGGAGAGGGGCGTACATGGGCTGGACGGTCCTCTACATCGCGTTCGGCGGCGTCGCGCTGTGGTTGCTCGGCGAGGTGCTGCTGCAGTACAAGGCGCGCCTGCGCTGGCGGCTGCTCGCCTTCGCCGGTTTCCTCGGGGTGGTGGTCGGCGTCATGATGCCGTCCGTCCTCGTGATCGGCGGGGGCGCGATCGCCTTCGCCATCGGGCAGACCCTCGTCACGCTCTCCTTCCGCCGCGGCTTCGCGGCCGGCTGGGCGGTCCGGCGGCCCGAGGCGGACGCCGCGCCGACCGGCGGCAGCAAGCGCCGCCGCGGCCGCAACACCCCGGCGCCGCAGGCCCCCGCGCCCGCGTCGGCCGGCCCGGACGACGACCTGGCCCCCGGTCAGGACCCGTACGCCCAGGACGGCTCCGCCCCGGACGCGTACGACGACTACGACCGCGACGACGTCTTCTCGCCCGCGCGCCCCCCGGCCGCCGAGCCCGGCTCCGTCTACGAGCCGCTGCCCCTGCCCGAGGACACCGGCAACTACGGCGTCTACGGCGACACCGCCACCCACACCGCCCCCCAGCGGGACCAGTCCTACGACTACTCCGGCTACGGGCAGCAGCAGGGGTACGGCTACGAGGCCGCCCCCAGCAGGGCTACGCCAACTACTCCGACCCCTACATCGGCAGCCAGTCCTACGGTGGCGGCTACGACCCCGGGTACGGCCAGCAGTACGGCGGCCAGCAGGGTTACCCCCAGGACCCGTACGCCACCGGCGGTTACGGGGAGACCCCGGCCGGCGGGGTGTGGGTGCCGCAGCAGCGCACCGACGAGGGCCATGACGGCGAACTCCCGCAGGAGCAGCCGTATCCCCACCAGGGGCAGGGGCAGGGGCAGGGGCAGGGGCAGGGCAACGGCCAGCAGCAGCCGGGCGCCGGGTACGACGAGCAGCAGTACCGCTACTGAGCCGCGGACGCCGGCCGCAGCGCGGCCCGGGCGCCGGGTGCGGCCCGGGTCGCTGCCCGGGCTCGGGCCCCGGGCCGGTTCCGGCTCATGCCCGGGTCACTGCGAGCCCCTGAAGTCCGGTCCCTCCACGATCAGTCCGGACACCAGCGCGCCCGACATGCCCGCGTGCGGCAGCCCGCCGCCCGGGTGGGACCAGCCGCCCACGGCGAACAGGCCCGGTGTCCCCGTGGCGTTGGCCGGGTGCAGCGCGCCCCGGGGGGCGGCCAGCGCGGGCGGCGGGACCGCGCCTCCGGTGGCGCCCGTCTCCCGCGCGGTTTCCAGGGGAGTGCGCAGCTCGCGCCACAGGATCCGCTCCCGCAGCTCCGGCACCGCGCGCTCGGCCGCGGTGATCATGCGCTCGGCGAACGCGTCGGCGACACCCGGCGCGCCCCAGTCGTACCTCGTCGCCGCCGGGACCGTCGCCGTCAGCACCATCGACTCGTGCGCGTCGTCGGGACGCAGCGCGGGGTCGTCCGGGCGGTCGACGCGGACCGTCGGCAGCCCCGGCGGGGTGCCGTGCCGGAACAGGTCCAGTTCGCCCTCGCTGTCGGCCGAGTGCACCACCGTGCGGTGCGCGGCTCCCGGCTCGCGGGCGCCGCGCAGGGCCAGGCAGACCACCATCCGCCCCGGGAACCGGTCCTCCGGCTCCGGTGCGACCGCCCCCGGTCCGTACGGCGTCCCCGCCACCAGGCCGCCCAGCCGCCAGGGCTGCGCCCCGACCACGAAGTCCGCCTCGGCCACGGTCCCGTCGGCCAGCTCGACCCCGGCCGCCCGGCCGTCCTGGAGCAACACCCGGCTGATCTCGGCCCCGAAGACGAACTCCACCCGCCGGGCCAGGCACCGCTCGTACACCGCGCGTGCCAGCTCCCGGATGCCGCCGCGCACATACCAGGTGCCGAAGGCGTGCTCCATGTACGGCAGCACGGCCGCGCTCGCGGGGGCGGCGGCCGGGTCGACGCCGTAGGCCAGGGCGTATCCGGCGAGCAGTGCCGTAAGCCGGGGGTCGCGCAGCTCCCAGGCGCCGATCTCGGCCAGGGTGCTCGCCCGCCGGGTGCGCAGCAGCCGCTTGTGCGGGACCGCCGGATACGGCTCCTTGTCCCTCAGTACCTGCCAGTCGGGCCACAGGGGCTCCTCCAGCAGCGGCCGGCGGGTGCGGTCCCATGCCTCGCGGGCCCGCACCAGGAAGTCGCCCCAGCGGCCGCCCGCGCCGCCGCCCAGCGCTTCGTCCAGTGCCGCGACGACGCCCGCGCGGGAGGCGTTCGGCAGGGCGGCCTCGGTGCCGTCCGCGAAGAGGTGCCGCGCGGACGGGTCGACCTGGACCAGCTCGACGCGGTCCTCCAGCGGCTCCTTGCCGGTCTTGACGAACAGATCGCGGTAGACGGCGGGCAGGGTCAGCAGCCCCGGGCCGGTGTCGAAGCCGAACCCGTCCCGCGTCAGCCGGCGCACCCCGCCGCCGTAGGTGTCCGTGCGCTCGTACACCACCACCCGGTGGCCCGCGACGGCCAGCCGGGCGGCCGCCGCCATCGCGCCCATACCGGCGCCCATCACCGCGATCCGTGCCATGTCCGCGACTCTAGCGACCACCACCGACAACGCGATCCCGGGGCGGGCCCCCGCGCAGCTCAGGGCACCCGTGAGGCCGACTCGGGGTGCCGGAGAGGCCGGCTCAGGACACCCGCGGACCGGCTCAGGGCACCCGTGAGGCCAGCCGGCGTTCCTCGCGGCGCTGTGCGCGGCGGCGCAGGAAGCGCCGGATGCGGGAGACCAGGAAGAACAGCGTGGCCAGCCCCGCGACCAGCAGCACCGCCGCGATGACCGCCGCCGCCTGCGGATGGAAGAGCGCGAAGGAGACCAGCGCGCCGACGCCCAGGTCCTCGCCGATGCTCAGCGCGATATTGCTGAACGGCTCCGGCGAGGCGTTGACCGCCATCCGCGTCCCGGCCTTGACCGAGTGGCTGGCCAGCGCCGTCGAACCGCCGATCAGCGCGGCCGTCACCTCCGAGTACGAGCCGCTGTGCCCGGCGAGCAGCGCGCCCACCCAGGCGCCCGCGGCGGGCCGGATCACGGTGTGCACGGAGTCCCACACCGAGTCGACGTAGGGCACCTTGTCGGCGGCCGCCTCGCACAGGAACAGCACGCCCGCGATGATCAGCACCTCGGGCCGCTGGAGGGCCTGGGGGACGTCGTCGCTCACCCCGGTCACGCCGAACAGGCCGAGCAGGAGCACCACCGCGTAGGCGTTGATGCCGCTGGCCCAGCCACTGGTGAAGACGAGCGGGAGTACGGACACGCAGGCGATGGTAGCGAGGCCGGGGGGCGACCGTCCTGGGCAGGTGCGCGCAGGTCTGAGTATCCGTACCTAGGCCGCCGGATGAGTAGGCGCACGGATGGGCCGGACGGGGCCGGCACGGAAGAGTGGAGCTCGGCAAGGGGGCGCGGCCCGGTACCGCCGGCACGGGGCGGCGGAACGGTGCCCGCCGCCTGGCCGTGGCCCAGGGGGAGTACGGGGGTTACGGGGGATCAGGGGGGATCACGGGGGAGGGGTACGGGGGAACGCGAAGGCGCCGGTCCAAGGGACCGGCGCCTTCCGGCGGCGCGCCGCCGCCCCGGTGGCCTCAGACCCGGCCGCTGACCCGGCCCTGGAGCAGCCGGGACAGGGCCGCGTGCACATCGTCCAGGGAGCGCTGCGGCTGGAAGGACTTCCAGTCGAGCGCGGCCACCAGGACCATGCCGACCAGCGCCGCCGCCGTCAGCTGGACGTCGATCTCCTCGCTGAACTCGCCGCCCGCCACTCCCTCGCGCAGCACGCCCTCGACCACGGCCACGGCCTCCTGGCGCACCACCATCAGCGTGGACTGCCAGGCCCGGTTGGTGCGCCACAGCTCGGCCACGTACAGCTGGGTGAAGGCCGGGTAGCGGTCGATGAAGACCAGTCCGGCGCGGACCATCGCGTCCAGCGCGTCCACCCGGCTGCCGCCCTCGTGCGCGGACTGTTCCGCGGCCTCCCGCAGAGAGGCGGTGAGCAGGCCGACCCCGTGCCGCAGCAGCTCCTCGAAGAGGACCGACTTGCTCGCGAAGTTGTAGTAGACGGTGCCCTTGGCGACCCCCGCGCGCTCGGCGATCTCGTCCACGGTGGTCGCGGAGAAACCCTGCTCGGCGATGAGCGTGACGGCCGCCTCGTAGAGCCTCTGCCGGGTCGCCTCCCGGCGCGTGCTGCCGCCGGCCCTGGCGCTGCTGCTTTCCATGGCACCGATTCTCACAGGTACCCGGGCCGGCCGGGCCGGTCCGGGGCTCACAGGGTCAGCTCCGGGTGCAGCCGGTCCAGCGTCCACACCTGCCGCTTGCGGGCCGCGAGCGCGGTCAGCGCGAGGGCGCCCACGGTGAACGCGGTCAGCACCGCGCACGCCTGCCACACCGGGCCCAGCCCGCCGCCGGTGATCAGCCGGCGCAGCGCCGACACGACGTAACTCATCGGCAGATACGGGTGGATGGCGTTGAAGAAGCCCGGGCTGGTCTGCACCGGATACGTGCCGCCCGCCGAGGTCAGCTGGAGCATCAGCAGGGCGAGGACCAGGATCCGGCCGGCCGCGCCGAAGCGGGCGTTGAGCCACTGCACGATCGCCGCGAAGCACGTGGTGACCAGGAACAGGAAGCCGATCGTGCCGGCCACGTGCAGCATCTGGAGCCCGATCGCCCAGTGCAGTACGGCCATCAGCGCGCTCACCTGGAGCACGCCCAGCGCGACCACCGGAAGCCAGCCGGCGAACGCGATCCGCCACGGCGGTGAACCGGCCGCCAGGGCACGCCGGTTGAGCGGCGCGATCAGCATGTAGGCCACCATCGCGCCCACCCACAGGGACAGCGGGATGAAGTACGGGGCGAAACCGGTGCCGTAGTTGGGCGCCTTGTGCAGATCGTGGGAGGCCAGCTGGACCGGGTCGGCCATGACGCCGGTGCGCTGGTCGCGGTCGTGCTTGTCGTAGTCGGGGATCTTCTTGGCGCCGTCGTGCAGCCCGCCGGCGAGCTTCTCGGAGCCGTCGGACAGCTTGTACAGGCCGCCGTCGAGGGTCTGGGCGCCGGTCTTGGCGGTGCCGATGCCCGCGTCCAGGGTGGTGGCACCGGTCTTGGCGGTGGCCAGGCCGGTGTGCAGCTTCTTGGCGCCGTCGGCGACCTTCTGCGCGCCGGCGTTCAGCTTGTCGATCTTCTTGACGGCGTCGCTGACGTCCTCGTACAGGTGGGGCGCGCTCTTCTGGAGGGCGGTCGCCTGCGTGCGCAGGGTGCCCAGGTTGTCCCGCATGGTCGCGAGGTCGCCGTTCTGGTCGGCGATCAGGGTGTTCAGGTCGTCCGCGACACCGGCCACCTCCGCGGCGGCCTGCTCGGCCTTCTTCAGCTGCGGGCAGGCCGGATCGGGGACGGTGGCGCTCTCGCAGCGCTCCTTGTAGATGTCCGCGAGGGCGGTGGCGGACAGATGCGCGGCCTTCGCGGCCAGGGGCGCGTGTTTCACCAGGACGTCGAGGTTGTCCTGGACCGTCTTGGCCGAGTCGGCGACCAGGCGCGCGGTGTCCCCGATGGTCTTCTCGTTGTCCTTCAGGAACGGACCGGCCTCGGCGTAGACGCCGTCGACCTTGTCGGCGAGCGCCTGGGTGCCGTCGGCGACCTGCCGGGAGCCCTCCTGGAGGTCGCCGGAGCCGGTGTCCAGCTTCTTGATGCCCTTGACGAGTTTCCCGCTGCCGCTCTTGGCGTCCGTGAGCCCGTCGGCGAGGTCCTTGGACCCCTTCTCGGCCTTCCCCAGGCCGGAGTTCAGCTTGTCGGCACCCTTGGCGGCCGTGGTCGTCTTGTCGTGGATGTCGGAGAACGAGATGAAGATCTTGTCCAGGAAGGACCGCGACGCCTTGCTGGACGCCGCCGAGCGCACCTCGTTGAAGACCGTGCGGGAGATCTGCCCGACGATGTAGTTGTTCGCGTCGTTGCTGCGCACCTGGAGGGCGCCGGTCTCCGGGTCGGCGCCGGAGCTGGAGGCGATGCGCTCGCTGAAGTCGCTCGGCATGGTGAGCGACAGGTAGTACGTGCCGTTCTCCACGCCCTTGCGGGCCTCGGCGTCGCTCACCTCGTGCCAGTCGAAGGTCTTGCTGTCGCGCAGCCGGGACTCGAGGTCGTCGCCCGCGGTGATCTTCTTGCCGCCCGCGGTGGCGCCCTTGTCGTCGTTGACCAGGGCCACCGGGATGCGGTCCAGGCGGCCGTACGGGTTCCAGAAGGACCACAGGTACAGGCCGCCGTAGAGCAGCGGCAGCACGAGCAGGGCGACGAGGGCGGCGCGCGGCAGCCTGCCGCGCCCGAAGCGCCGCAGTTCGAGGGCGGCGAGCCTAGGCGAGCGCATCGGCGTCCTCCTCGGTGCGGCGCTCGGCCCGCCGGCCCGCGGCGTCCTCGTCGATCCGGCTCGTGGACACGGTGACGCAGCCCTCGGGGGCGGTACGGCACACCGCCAGGACCGTCGTGCCCGCGCGCGCCAGGGCCCCCAACAGGTCCCACACCTCGGCGCGTTCGGCCTCCGACAGCTTGGTGTCGAGGTCGTCCACGCCCAGCAGCCGGGGCCGGCCGATGAGCGCCAGGGCGACCGACAGACGCAGCTCCTGCACCCGTTCCAGGTCGCGTACTGCCGTCCGGGAGCCCTTGGGCAGCGACTCCAGGTCGAGTCCGGCCGCGGCGAGCGCCTCGTCCACGCGCAGCCGCGCCTCGTGCGAGCGCCCGGCCCGCGGGTGCAGCAGCTCGCGCAGGGAGTCGCCGAACCGGTGCTGGAGCAGGGCGCGTTCGCGCAGGTGCTCGCCGACGGTCAGGGCGGGTTCCAGGTCCGTCACCCCGGCCACATTGGCGAGCGCGCCGAAGCGGCGCACGGCCGCCAGGTGCCGGGGAAGTGTGGATCCGCCGACAGTGGCTACTCCCTCGGTGGACTTCATCCGTCCGGTGAGTGCGAGCAGCAGACACGTCCGGCCGGAGCCGGACGGTCCCTCGATCGCGATCAGCGAGCCGGGTTCCGCGTCGAGGGTGACGCCCCGAAAGGCCCACCCCCGTGGTCCCTTGAGCCCGAGGCCCTCGGCCGTGACGTGCGCGCCGTCCACAAGCCCCCCTGCGGTTCGGTATTTTGAACTGACTGGTCAGTACAAAATATGCCCCACCTTCGCCCGAAGCAAAAGTCCAGGTCAGATCGGATTGTCAGTGGCATACCTCACGATGGGGGCATACGGCATTCGTGCCGTCACCCAGACGACAGGAGGTTCGTCATGGCCCACTCGTCCGCGACCGCCGCCCCCCGGCGCCGCGCCCTCGGCCCTGCCCCCTCACTGACCAGCGCCGTCCCCTTGGCGACCGGCCCCGCGAGCGATGTGCACCCCGTGGTCCGGCAGTCCACGGCCCCGCCCGCCGCCCTCGACCTGCTCGCCCAGGCCCGCGCCGGACTGACCGAGGCCGCCGCCCTGGAAGCGCCGAACGAACGCTATGCCACGGCCCACCTCGCCGCCCTGCGCACCGCCGCCGCCGTGCTCGCCGCCCGCGGCCGCCCCGAGACCTCCCCGCGCCGCCGCGCCCGGATCCGCAGCGCCTGGGAGGTGCTGCCCGAGATCGCCCCCGAACTGGCCGAGTGGAGCGCCCTCTTCGCCTCCGGCGCCGCCCGCCGGGCCCGCGCCGAGGCCGGCATCCGGGGCGCCGCGAACCGGCGGGACGCCGACGACCTCGTCCGGGACGCGGCCATGTTCCTGCGCCTCGTGGAGCGGATGCTCGTCCTCCAGCCGGTCCTGCCCCGGCCCCGCCCGGACACCGGGGAACCCGGCGGCCCCGGGGTCCGCGGTGACCTATCGGATGCGGGCTGACCACGGGTGGTGCGCCCGGCGTCCGCCGAGCGAGACGGACGCCGGGCGCGGCCCCGCGATGACCAGGTGGAGCGCCGAAGGCAATAGGGTGGAGACGCCGGAAAGACGTCCAGCCCTGCCGAGGAGCCAACTGCCGTGCCGGACCCGATGCGCCCGCCCGTCTCCCCTCACCAGCCGCATACGGCCTCGCTGCGCTCCGACCGCTCCGGCACCCGCGCCTCGCTGCGTACCGCCGTGGTCTCGGAGGTCCTTCAGGACGCTCTCGACCGGCGGGTCAAGGCGACGGGACGGGACGCGCTGGACGTCCTCGACACCGGGGGCGGCAGCGGCAACTTCGCGGTGCCCCTCGCCCGGGCCGGCCACCGGGTGACCGTGGTCGACCCCAGCCCCAACGCGCTGTTCGCGCTGGAGCGCCGCGCCGCCGAGGCCGGCGTCGCCGACCGGGTCAGGGGCGTCCAGGGCGACGCCCACGGCCTGTTCGAGGTGGTCGAGCGCGGCGGCTACGACGCGGTGCTGTGCCACGGCGTCCTGGAGTACATGGACGACCCGGCCGAGGGCATGCGCAACGCGGTCGCGGCCCTGCGCCCCGAGGGCGTCCTCAGCGTGCTGGCCGCGGGCCTCGGCGGCGCCGTGCTCGCCCGCGCCCTCGCCGGCCACTTCACCGACGCCCGGCAGGCCCTCCAGGACCCCGACGGCCGCTGGGGCCCCGGCGACCCGATGCCGCGCCGCTTCACCGCCGAGCAGCTGACCGCGCTGGTCGAGGGTGTGGGCCTGCGGGTCGGCGCGGTGCACGGCGTGCGGGTCTTCGCCGACCTGGTGCCCGGCGTCCTGGTGGACACCGAGCCCGCCGCGCTGGACGCGCTGCTGCGCCTGGAGGCGGCCGCGGCCGAGCTGCCCGCGTTCCACTCCGTGGCCACCCAGCTGCACGTGCTCGGCGAGACGCCGGGCGCCACCGAGGTCTGAGCGCGCGGCCGACCCGCCGCTGATCAGGGCATCGGCGGCGGATGGAGTACAGCACAAGACCCCCGATCGAGGGGTTTGCGCCGTATGATCGAGGTACACCACCCGGCATGACGGGTCGGCCGCCGGGGAATGGAAGCATCGGCGAGCCGGGACGGCCATGACGGGACCCCGGTTGGTCAATTGGCGCAGAGGGGCGGGTTTCACGGGGGCGATTCCCTGCCTATCCTGAAGGGACCCCCCGGGTCGCCCCGGCGACCGCACGATGAGGAGGACTCCGTGCCGCTCTCGGAGCACGAGCAGCGCATGCTCGAGCAAATGGAGCGAGCGCTGTACGCCGAAGATCCCAAGTTCGCGTCAGCGCTTGAGGGAAGCGGGCTGCGTACGTACACCCGGCGGCGGGTCTACCAGGCGGTCGCGGGCTTCCTCGTCGGTATCGCGCTCCTCATGGCCGGAATGGTCGCCCAGTTGATCTGGGTCAGCGTCGTAGGTTTTCTCGTCATGCTCGGCTGCGCGGTACTCGCGGTCACGGGCTGGCGCAAGGCGCCCAAGCCGGGGGAACAACCCGCGGGCGCGGTACGGCGCCCGGTGCGGGCCAAGCGGTCCGTGATGGATCGCATCGAGGAACGATGGCAGAGACGGCGGGACGAACAGGGGCGGTAGCGCTCCGCTGGTTCGGCCGGGCTGTCTGAAGCTTTTCCGAGGGGTGACCACCGGTACCGGTGGTCACCCCTCGGGCTATACCCCCGGCTCCGCGCCGACTCGCCGTGGTGGCTGCTCGCGCGGTTCCCCGCGCCCCTTGCGGGGCACGAGGCGCGGGTGTGCGTCTGGCTAGCGCTCCGAGGAACGCGGGCGGCGTATCACCGGCCGGGCCGCCGTCGCCCGGGCGCGGAGCGTCGACCAGCGGGCCGAGGCCGCCCACAGCAGCCGGACCGCCGAGCGGGGCAGGAGGCGGGCCCGCAGGCGGGCCGTGCGGGGGGCCCTGCCGTAGAGGGCCGCCGTGGCCTGGCGCACGTCCTCGGCCACCCCGGGGGCGGGCTGCGGCCGGGGGGCGTACAGGACCCGTTCCAGGGCGCCGGCGACGCGGTGGACCGCGGCGCCGGCCGGACCGTCGAGACGGCCCAGGCGGATGATCCGGTCGGCCGCGCTCCGCGGGGTCTGCGACTCGTCCGGCGGGATGCCTAGATCCCAGGCGCTGTCGGTCAGCTCCCGCCACGCGGCCAGCGTGTGCGCCGCCGCCCCCTCACCGGTCCGGGCATGCCCGCCGAGCCGCACCGACCGCGTCCGGGCCCGCCACAGCAGCGGTGAGAGCGGGACGGCCAGCACCACCAGCACGGCCAGCGCGGTCAGCGCGAACCACCACGGGCCCGGACCGCTGCCGCCCCCGGCCGGGACCGCCGCCGCCGACGGCGTGTCGCACGCCCCCGGACCGCCCGCGCAGCGCGCACCGGCCGACGGGGCCGCCGACGGCTTCGAGGAGCCGTTCCTGTCCGGCAGCGACTGGTCCGGCTGCGAGGTCCCGGGCGTCACCGACTGGGTGTACGACGGCACCACGCCCCGCGTCGGCGTCGGCTCGAACCGGGTCCAGCCCACGCCCTGGAAGTACAGCTCGGGCCATGCGTGCGCGTCCTTCAGGCTCACCGCCACCGAACCGTCCGCCTGCGCGGTGCCGGGCGCGAAGCCCACCGCGACCCGGGCCGGGATGCCCAGGGTGCGGGCCATCGCCGCCATCGCGAAGGAGAAGTGGACGCAGAACCCCTGCTTCTTCTCCAGGAAGTTCGCTATGGCGTCCGGGCCGCTGCCCACCGCCACCTGGGTGTCGTACTGGAAGCCGCCGTCGGTGGAGAACCAGTCCTGGAGCCGTACGGCCTCCTCGTAGTGGTTCTTCGCGCCCGCGGTGACCTGCCGGGCGGTCCGCGCCACCACCTTCGGCAGCGTGCCCGGCACCTCGGTGTACGCACGCCGCAGCGCGGCCGGCGGTTCGGGCGCGGTCGCCAGCTGCCCCGCCGTCGGCCGCACGTCCAGGCTGGTCACCTGGTACGTCGTGCCGCGCGTGGTCTGCCCGTGGTCGCCCACCAGGGTCATGCCCACCGGTTCGTACCGCCAGCTGCCGCCGATCCGCACCTTGCTCGGCGGATAGGGCATCGGCAGCCAGTCCTGCGCGTACCAGTCCGCCGCCTTGACGGTGGTCCGCAGCGTGTCCCGCCGGACGTCGGGGCTCAGCCCGGACGGCGCCGGGAACGTGCTCGGCACGCCCACGATGTGCCGCTGCGCCGGTTTCCAGGTGGTGCCGTCGAACTCGTCCAGGGAGACGATGCGCAGATACAGGTCCGAGATGTCGGGGCTGCTGGTGCGCACGGACAGCACCGTGCGGTCGTCGGTGGTGTTCAGGCTGTCGCGCAGCGACACCAGCGGGTTGACCGCGGAGATGGTGCCGCCGCGGCCGGGGCCCGCGCCCACGCCCGCGCCGTCGGCCGCCAGCAGTCCGCCCTGCATCGCGGGCAGCACGAGCGGTACCAGCAGGGCCACCCCGAGGGCGACCGCGCCGATCCGCCGCCCGGTGCGCACCGGGGCGACCGTGCCCCCGTCCGGGGGACCGCCCTCGGCGCGGGACGCGGTGCCGAAGACGCGGCCCCACTGGGCGAGCCGGTCCCGGCCCTCGGCGAGCAGCAGCATCAGATAGCCGCCCGCCGCCACCAGGAACCACAGCCAGTCCGGGCCGCCCTGGGACAGCCCGGCGGCCACCGAGTACAGCGCGAGCAGCGGCAGCCCGGCGGGCGCGGCACTGCGGAAGGTCACCGCGAGGGTGTCCACCAGCAGGCCGATCAGCAGCACTCCGCCGACCAGCAGCAGCCGGATGCCGTCGGTGAGCGGTGCCGGTATCGCGTAGTGGCTCACGTCCTGCCCGCCCTGCCGCAGCAGTTCGGCGAGGTACGAGAAGGTGTCGGGGCCGGGGATCACCCCGGCGATCGCGTGCCCGCGGGCGAAGACCAGGGTGAGCAGGAGCAGCGTGGCCACCGCCTGCGCCAGCACGGTCAGCGGCCGGCCGAGCGGCACCCGGCGCGCCGCCGCGCCCACCCCGCTCTGCACGGCCACCAGCGGCACCAGCTCCAGCAGCCAGGACGGCCCGTTCACCAGCGGCAGCAGCGCGCACGAGGCCATCAAGGTGGCCGCCGCCGCGCACAACGCCAAGCGCGCCCGCCCGCTCACGTCCGTACCTCCCCGCCACCGCGGCCAGGCCCGAGCGCTCACGGTCCGCCCGGCGCCACAGCTCGTCGAGGGCGGCGCCGCGCGGTACACGCACCACCGTCCAGCCCGCGTCGCGCAGCAGGTGCAGCCGGTCCGTGTGCTGCTCCTCGGGGCGCGGGGGCCCGGACGGGTCGCGGGTCCAGGCGGCCGGGTCCAGGACGAAGGCGACGGCGCCGCCGCGCCGGCTCATCCCGGCGACCGTGGTGGCCTGCTCCTCGTCCAGGTCGCCGAGGAAGGCGATCAGCAGGCCCTCGCCGCCGCCGCGCAGCGCGTCGTGGGCCCGGGAGAGGTCCTCGCCGCCGGAGTGGTCGATCACCGCGAGGGTGTCCAGGATCAGTCCGGCCGTGTCCGCGGACTCCTGGCCGCCGCCCGCGAACCCGTCGGCGCTCTCGCCGGGCACCGCGCTGCCGGTGTCGGTCAGCAGCCGTACCGAGAAGCCCCGTTCGAGCAGGTGCACCAGCGTGGAGGCGGCGCCGGAGACGGCCCACTCGAAGGCCGAGTCGGGGCCCGCGCCCTCGTAGGCGCCGGCGCGGGTGTCCAGCAGGACGGTGCAGCGGGCGCGCCGGGGCTGTTCCTCGCGGCGCACCATCAGCTCGCCGTAGCGGGCGGTGGAGCGCCAGTGCACGCGGCGCAGATCGTCGCCGTACCGGTAGCCGCGCGGGATGACGTCGTCCTCGCCCGCCAGGGCCAGGGCGCGCCGGTGTCCGTCGCCGTAGCCCCTGGCCTCGCCGGCGAACCGGGCCGGGGCCAGCGGGGTCACCCGGGGGATGACGGTGAGGGTGTCGGACTCCGCGAAGGAGCGGGTCAGTTCGCACATCCCGAAGGGGTCGATGAGCCGCAGCTGGAGCGGGCCGAGCGGATAGCGGCCGCGCAGGTCCGAGCGGACCCGGTAGGACACCTCGCGCCGGCCGCCCGGCTCCATCCGGTCCAGCACGAACCGGGGCCGGGGCCCGAGCACATAGGGCACCCGGTCCTGGAGCATCAGCACCCCGGTGGGCAGCCGGGAGATGTTCTCCATCCGCAGCCGGACCCGGGCCTCGCCGCCGGCCGGGACGCGCGCGGGGGACAGCGCACGGGTGCCGGACACCCGGTAGCGGGTGTGGTGGAGCACGGTCGCGCAGGTCAGCGGCAGCGCGGCCAGCAGCAGGCCGACGCGCAGCAGTTCGCTCTGGCCGAGCACGTAGGCGCAGATCGCGGCGGCGATCCCGGCCGCCAGGAAGGAGCGGCCGCGGGTGGTCAGACCGGCCAGCGCGGTACGGACGCCGCCCGCCTCCGCGCGCTCGGCCGCCGCCCGCTCCGTCCCCCCGGCGCTCATCACAGACCTCGCGGGGGCTGCTGGGGATAGGCGGGCACGCCGCGGCCGATGCCGTCGAGTCCGCCGCGCGGGCCCGGGGCCGCGGGCACCGGGGTGCGCTGGAGGATCTCCTGCACCACCTGCTCCGCGCCGCGGCGGTTGAGCTGGGCCTGGGCGGTGGGCAGCAGCCGGTGCGCGAGGACGGCCACGGCGAGTTCCTGGAGGTCGTCCGGCAGCACGTAGTCCCGGCCGGCCAGGGCGGCGGACGCCTTCGCGGCGCGCAGCAGATGCAGCGTGGCCCGCGGCGAGGCCCCGAGTCTGAGGTCGGGGTGGACGCGGGTGGCGGCGACCAGCTCCACCGCGTACCGGCGCACCGGTTCGGCGACGTACACCCCGCGCACCACGTCGATCAGCTTCACGATCTCGTGCGCGTGCGCCACCGGCTGGAGGTCGTCCAGCGGGTTGGCCCCGCCGTGTACGTCCAGCATCTGGAGCTCGGCCGCCATGCTCGGGTAGCCGACGGAGACCCGGGCCATGAAGCGGTCGCGCTGGGCCTCGGGCAGCGGGTAGGTGCCCTCCATCTCGACCGGGTTCTGCGTGGCCACCACCATGAAAGGACTGGGCAGTTCATAGGACTGTCCGTCGATGGTGACCTGGCGCTCCTCCATGGACTCCAGCAGCGCCGACTGGGTCTTGGGCGAGGCGCGGTTGATCTCGTCGCCGATCACGATCTGCGCGAAGACCGCGCCCGGCTTGAACTCGAAGTCGCGGCGCTGCTGGTCCCAGATGGAGACACCGGTGATGTCCGAGGGCAGCAGGTCGGGCGTGAACTGGATGCGCCGCACCGAGCAGTCGATGGACCGCGCCAGCGCCTTGGCGAGCATCGTCTTGCCCACGCCGGGAACGTCCTCGATCAGCAGATGGCCCTCGGCGAGCAGCACGGTCAGCGCGATCCGCACGACCTCGGGCTTGCCCTCGATCACGCCTTCCACCGAGCCGCGCACCCGTTCCACCGTGGCGCTCAGATCGCTGAGGTTCTCTCGACCGTCATAGGTCGTCACCCGGCCCTCCTCGGCCCGTTCTTCCCGGGCCGGCACGCTTGATCACGGCCGGCCCACCCCGAAACACGGACACCACGCGGAAATGGTTCCGCGCGATGTCGCACACCGCATTCTCGCTGCCGTTACCGATTCGTGTCACCGCCTGTGGACAACTGCCCGCACGATGTCGGTCGTACGGCCCTTTCGACCAGGCTTTCGGTATGTTTCGGCGGGTGTCGCGTCGGGGCGGAAGCCGGTACGGAAAATGCCCCGGGCGACCGGGGCGCCGGTCAGGCCGGGTCCACCTCGCGCAGCGCGCCGGTGCGCACGTCGAAGACGAAGCCGCGCACGTCCTCGGTGCTCAGCAGGAACGGCGAGGTGCGCACCCGCTGCATCGACTGCCGTACGTCCTGGTCGACGTCGCGGAAGGACTCCACCGCCCACGCCGGGCGCTGGCCGACCTCCATCTCCAGGTCGTGCCGGAACTCCTCGGTGATGGTCTCCATGCCGCAGCCCGTGTGGTGGATGAGCACCACGCTGCGGGTGCCCAGCGCCCGCTGGCTGATGGTCAGGGAGCGGATGACGTCGTCGGTGACGACGCCGCCCGCGTTGCGGATGGTGTGACAGTCACCCAGCTCCAGGCCGAGCGCGGCGTGCAGGTCGAGACGGGCGTCCATGCACGCCACGACGGCGACCTTGAGCACGGGACGGGCGTCCATGCCCGGATCGGTGAACTCGGCGGCGTACCGCTGGTTGGCCTTCACCAGGCGGTCGGTCACGGCGCCACGGCCACTTATGGCGCCTTCGGATCCAGTGGGAACTGCTGCGGAAGTCGACATACTCATGACGTTACTGGTCACCCGTGGGCGTGGCCTGGTGTGAGAGCGGACAAAGAACGTCATCGTGGCTTGTTGTGAGCTACCCCATACGGACGGCAAACCAGGGCCGGAAGGGTGAATCCATTCGAAAGACGGCGTCCGTGCGGAGGCGGTGCGCGACGCGCAGGCCGGTTGATTGACCGTGCGACACCGTGGACTAAAGTGACGCGAAGCGGGAGGCGTGCTTCTCCCTGCTGGTGAAACCCCCGGAGACCCGGCACCCGCCCGGATCCGTCTCCCCGCGTGCGCGGCGCGTACGTACGGCTCGGCCTCCTCCCGCTCCCCGGTCGGCTGACGCTTCCGGCGCCGGCCGCCCCCCTGTTCACGAGCTGGCGGGGCCCGCGGTGCGCACGGCGCCTCGCCGGAATGAGAGGCCCCCTTGAGCCAGAGTCGACACGTCCCGGTGATGCTCCAGCGGTGCCTGGACCTGCTGGCACCCGCCCTGGAGCGCCCGGGAGCGGTGGTCGTCGACTGCACCCTGGGCCTGGGCGGGCACAGCGAGGCGCTGCTGGCCCGGTTCCCCGAGGCCCGCCTGATCGGCCTCGACCGGGACAAGGAGGCGCTGCGCCTGTCGGGGGAGCGCCTCGCGCCCTTCGGCGAGCGGGCCACCCTGGTGCACGCCGTCTACGACGAACTGCCCGACGTCCTTCGGCGGCTGGGCGTCCCGCGTGTCCAGGGCGTCCTGTTCGACCTCGGCGTGTCCTCCATGCAGCTGGACGAGGCCGACCGCGGCTTCGCCTACGCCCAGGACGCGCCGCTCGACATGCGCATGGACCAGACGACCGGGATGAGCGCCGCCGAGGTCCTCAACACCTACCCGGCGGGCGAACTGGTGCGCATCCTGCGCGCGTACGGCGAGGAGAAGCAGGCCAAGCGGATCGTCGGGGCGATCGTGCGCGAGCGCGAGAAGGAGCCCTTCGACAACAGCGCCCGGCTGGTGGAACTGATCCGCGACGCGCTGCCGCAGGCCGCCAAGCGCACCGGCGGCAACCCGGCCAAGCGCACCTTCCAGGCGCTGCGCATCGAGGTCAACGGCGAACTCTCGGTCCTGGAGCGGGCGATCCCGGCCGCGGTGAAGGCCCTCGCCGTCGGCGGGCGGGTCGCCGTGCTGTCGTACCACTCGCTGGAGGACCGACTGGTCAAACAGGTGTTCGCGGCGGGTGCGGCCAACACCGCGCCGCCCGGACTGCCGGTGGTGCCCGAGCGCTACCAGCCGCGGCTCAAGCTGCTCACCCGCGGTGCCGAACTTCCCACCGAGGAAGAGATCGCCGAGAACCGCCGGGCCGCCCCCGCCAGGCTGCGGGGCGCCGAGCGCATCAGGGAGGACGCCGAGTGAGCCGGACGGGTGGGCTGGTCCCCGGGACCCCGGTCCCCGGAACCCACTGGGGGAGCGGTGCCTAGGAAACCCGAACTGAAGGGGCGGGCCGCGCGGCTCGCCCGGCTCTTCCCGGCCGGCCGCGCCAAGGCCGCCCGCACTCCGTTCGTCCTCCTCGTCGTCCTGCTCCTCGGCGGCGGCCTCATCGGGCTGCTGGTGCTGAACTCCGCTCTGAGCGAGGGTTCGTTCAAACTCGCCGACCTCCAGAAGCGGACCCAGAACCTCACCGACGAGGAACAGGCCCTCCAGCGGGACATCGACGCCTACTCGTCTCCCGACGCCCTGGAGCGCCGGGCCCACGAACTCGGCATGGTCCCGGGCGGCGACCCCGCCTTCCTCGACCCGAACGGCACGGTCAAGGGCGTACCCGGCGCCGCCTCCCCCGCACCGGCCGTGTTCGAGGGCCCGCCCGCCCCCGAGTCCCTGGAGCTCACCCCGCCGCCCGGCCTCCCGGCCACCCCCGCCCCGGCGGCCGGGGCGCAGAGCCCGGTACCGCCCGGCGGTGCCACCCCCGCGGCCCCGGCCGCCACCACCCCCCAGTCCGCTCCCACCCCGACCCCCGGCAGGTGACGGAAGTGTCCGACAGGGAACCCCCGCGCCGTCGCGTGCCCCGCCCCGCGAAGCCGGCCCGGCCGCAGGGCGCCGTACGCCGGCAGTCAGGGCCCGGCGCCCGCCCGGCCCGGCGCCCGGGCGCGGGCCGGGTGCCCGCCCAGCGCCCACTGCGGCTCGGCAGCCCCCGGCCCCGGCTGCGCCTGGTGGGCCTCGCCCTCGGCCTGGTGCTGGCCGTCTTCGTCGTACGACTGCTCCAGGTACAGGCCGTGGAGGCCAGCGCGTACGCCGCGAAGGCCGAGGTCAACCGGTACGTCGTCCATACGCTGGCCGCCGAGCGGGGCGGTATCACCGACCGCGACGGCGTGGCCCTCGCCGTCAGCGAGGACGCCTACGACATCACGGCCGACCCGACGATGTTCAGCGCCAAGCAGCTGAAGATCGCCGACGGACCCGAGCGGGCCGCCGCCCTCCTCGCGCCGATCCTCGGCCAGGACCAGGCCGCCTTGGTGAAGAAGCTGCGGCCCGCCGACAAGAACTCCCGCTACACGCGGCTCGCCACCCGGCAGACCCCCCAGGTCTGGAAGCAGATCAAGGACCTGAGGTCGGCCCTCGCCCAGAAGGCCGGCTCCGCCAACGTCCTGGCCGGTGTCTTCGCCGACCCCAGCAGCCAGCGCGTGTACCCCAACGGCGACCTCGCCGCCGCGATACTGGGCTGGGTGAACGCCGAAGGCAAGGGCGGCGGCGGCATCGAGCAGATGCTGGAGAAGCAGCTCGCCGGGAAGAACGGCAAGATCCGCTACGCCCAGTCCGGCGGCCGCGAGGTGCCCACCGCGGGCTCCGCCGAGACGCCCGCCGTGCCCGGCTCCGACGTCGAGCTGACCATCGACCGGGACATCCAGTGGGCGGCCCAGAACGCCATCACCGACCAGGTGAAGAAGTCCAAGGCCGACCGCGGCTACGTCGTCGTCCAGGACACCCGCACCGGCCAGATCCTCGCCATGGCCGACGCGCCGGGGTTTGACCCCAACGACCTCTCCAAGGCGGACCCGGACGCCCTCGGCAACGCGGCCGTCCAGGACGCCTACGAGCCCGGCTCCACCGCCAAGGTGATGTCCATGGCGGCCGTCCTCCAGGAGAACGCGGCGACCCCGCTCACCCATGTCGTCGTACCCAACCGGCTGCACCGCGGCGACCGGCTCTTCCAGGACGACGTCGACCACGCCACCTGGGACCTCACGCTCAACGGCGTGCTCGCCAAGTCCAGCAACATCGGCACCATCCTGGCCACCGGCCAGCTCGGCAAGACCCAGCCGCAGGCCAACCAGGTCCTCTACTCCTACCTGCGCAAGTTCGGCATCGGCAGCTACACCGGGCTGCACTTCCCGGGCGAGACCCCGGGCATCCTGGCGCCCGCGCAGAAGTGGTCCACCTCGCAGCAGTACACGATCCCTTTCGGCCAGGGCTTCTCCATCAACGCCCTCCAGGCCGCGTCCGTGTACTCGACCATCGCCAACGGCGGCGTCCGGGTCCAGCCGAGCCTGATCCGCGGCACCAAGGGACCGGACGGGCGGTTCACCCCCGCGGCCAAGCCCGAGGAGAACAGGGTCGTCAGCGCGAAGACCGCCAAGTCGGTCGCCGAGATGCTGGAGTCCGTGGTCGACGACGAACAGGGCACCGGCATCTCCGCGCGCATCCCCGGCTACAACGTCGCCGGCAAGACCGGCACCGCCAACCGAGTGGATCCGGCCACCGGCAGATACCGCGGCTACACCTCGTCCTTCGCCGGATTCGCCCCCGCGGACAAGCCCCGCATCACGGTCTACTGCGCCATCCAGAACGCCACCTCCGGCGGCTACTTCGGCGGCCAGATCTGCGGGCCCATCTACAAGAAGGTCATGGAGTTCGCCCTGAAGACCCTCCAGGTCCCGCCCACCGGCGCGCCGGCCGCGAACCTGCCGGTCGAGTACAAGCCCTGACCAGCACCGAAAGCACAGGATCCAGCCAGTGACAACGATCACCCCAGGACCCGGGAACCACCGGCCCTCCGCGCCCTCGCTTCGCTCCGAGGCGGGTACGCCCGGTACGCTCACCGCCGTGCCACACGCTGATCAGTCCCAAACCACCCAGAAGGGCGCTTCCGTGACATATCCGGGACCGCCGCGACCGGTCCACGTCTCCGCCACACCCCTCGCGGAGCTGGCCGATCAGCTGGGTGCCGCCGCCCCGGACGCCACCGCCGAGATCACCGGGATCACCC
Source organism: Streptomyces sp. SUK 48 (assembly GCF_009650765.1). Classification (NCBI taxonomy): domain Bacteria; kingdom Bacillati; phylum Actinomycetota; class Actinomycetes; order Kitasatosporales; family Streptomycetaceae; genus Streptomyces; species Streptomyces sp. SUK 48. Next base: position 5,978,169 of record NZ_CP045740.1, read on the forward strand.
ACGACTCGCGCGCCGTCCGCCCCGGCGACCTGTACGCCGCCCTGCCGGGCGCCCGCCTGCACGGCGCCGACTTCGTCACCCAGGCCGCCGGCCTCGGCGCGACCGCCGTGCTCACCGACCCGACCGGCGCCGAGCGTGCCGCCGCGACCGGACTGCCGGTCCTGGTGGTGCCCGACCCGCGGGCCCTGATGGGCGAACTGGCCGCCACCATCTACGGCCACCCGGGGCGCGACCTGCTCCAGATCGGCATCACCGGCACCTCCGGCAAGACCACCACGGCCTACCTGGTCGAGGGCGGCCTGCGGACCGTGAAGGCCACCGGACTGATCGGCACCGTCGAGATGCGCATCGGCGACGAGCGCATCAAGTCCGAGCGCACCACCCCCGAAGCCACCGATCTCCAGGCCCTGTTCGCCGTCATGCGCGAACGCGGCACCGAGGCGGTCGCCATGGAGGTCTCCAGCCACGCCCTGGTCCTCGGCCGGGTCGACGGCTGCGTCTTCGACATCGCGGTCTTCACCAACCTCAGCCCGGAACACATGGAGTTCCACTCCGGCATGGAGGACTACTTCCGGGCCAAGGCGCAGCTCTTCACGCCGAAGCGCAGCAGACTCGGCGTCGTCAACGTGGACGACGAGTACGGCCGCCGCCTCGTCGACGAGGCCACCGTCCCCGTCGTCACCTTCTCCGCCGAGGGCCACCCGGACGCCGACTGGCGCGCCGAGCACGTCCAGGTCGGCCCGCTGGACTCGACGTTCACCGTGCTCGGCCCGAACGGCGAGCGGGTGCAGGCCAGGTCGCCGCTGGCCGGCCCCTTCAACGTGGCGAACACCCTCGCCGCCGTGGTCGCCCTCGCCGCGGCCGGGCTCGACGCGCAGACCGCCGCCGACGGCATCGCCGCCGTCCCGGGCGTCCCCGGCCGCCTGGAGCGTGTCGACGCCGGACAGCCCTACCTCGCGGTCGTGGACTACGCCCACAAGACCGACGCGGTCGAGTCGGTGCTCAAGGCGCTGCGCAAGGTCACCAAGGGCCGGCTGCACATCGTCCTGGGCTGCGGCGGCGACCGCGACCTGACCAAGCGCGCCCCGATGGGCGCCGCCGCGGCCCGGCTCGCCGACACGGCCGTACTGACGTCGGACAACCCCCGCTCCGAGGACCCGCTCGCGATCCTCGCGACCATGCTCCAGGGCGCGGCCTCCGTGCCCGCGCACGAACGCGGCGAGGTGCTGCTCTTCGAGGAGCGGGCCGCCGCCATCGCCGCCGCCGTGGGCCGCGCCCAGGCCGGCGACACCGTGCTGGTCGCGGGCAAGGGCCACGAGCAGGGCCAGGACATCGCCGGTGTGGTCCGTCCCTTCGACGACCGCCAGGTGCTTCGCGAAGCTATCCAGAAGACCCAGGGATGAACTTGTGATCGCCCTCTCCCTCGCCGAGATCGCAGCTGTCGTCGGCGGGCAGACGCACGACATACCGGATCCGTCCGTGCAGGTCACCGGACCGGTCGTCCGGGACTCCCGGGAGGTGGTGCCCGGCAGCCTGTTCGCCGCGTTCGTCGGCGAGCGCGTGGACGGCCACGACTTCGCGCCGCAGGTCGTCGAGGCGGGCGCGGTCGCCGTGCTGGCCTCGCGCCCGGTCGGGGTGCCCGCGATCGTGGTCGAGGACGTCCAGAGCGCCCTCGGCGCCCTCGCCCGGCACGTCGTCGCCCGGCTCGGCGCGACCCTCGTCGCCCTGACCGGCTCGGCAGGCAAGACCAGCACCAAGGACCTCATCGCCCAGGTGCTGAGCGGCAAGGCGCCGACGGTGTTCACGCCGGGCTCGTTCAACAACGAGATCGGGCTGCCGCTGACCGCCCTCACCGCGACCGAGGAAACCCGTTTCCTGGTCCTGGAGATGGGCGCCCGGGGCATCGGCCACATCCGCTACCTCACCGGCCTCACCCCGCCGCGGATCGGTGTCGTCCTCAACGTCGGCTCCGCCCACATCGGCGAGTTCGGCGGCCGCGAGCAGATCGCCCAGGCCAAGGGCGAGATCATCGAGGGGCTGCCCGAGGACGGCGCGGCCGTGCTCAACGCGGACGACCCGCTGGTGCGTGCCATGGCACCGCGTACCAAGGCGAAGGTGATTCTCTTCGGAGAGTCGGCCGAAGCGGACGTACGTGCCGAGAATGTACGACTCACGGACACCGGACAGCCCGCCTTCAGGCTTCACACACCCTCCGGTGCATCTGATGTGACCATGCGCCTGTACGGTGAGCATCACGTGTCGAACGCGCTCGCCGCGGCCGCCGTCGCCCATGAGCTGGGCATGTCCGCGGAAGAGATCGCCACCGCGCTCTCCGGTGCGGGCTCCCTCTCCCGCTGGCGCATGGAGGTCACCGAGCGCCCGGACGGCGTGACCATCGTCAACGACGCCTACAACGCCAACCCCGAGTCCATGCGGGCCGCCCTCCGGGCACTCGCGGCCATGGGCAACGGGCGGCGTACGTGGGCGGTGCTCGGCAAGATGGCCGAGCTGGGGGACGAGGCGCTCGCCGAGCACGACGCCGTCGGACGGCTCGCCGTCCGGCTCAACGTCAGCAAGCTCGTCGCCGTCGGGGGGATCGAAGCCTCCTGGCTGCAACTGGGCGCATATAACGAGGGTTCGTGGGGTGAGGAGTCGGTGCACGTGTCCGACGCACAGGCGGCGATCGACCTGTTGCGCAGCGAGTTGCGCCCGGGGGACGTCGTCCTCGTGAAGGCGTCCCGTTCGGTGGGGCTCGAAGGTGTCGCCGCGGCGCTGCTGGAGACCGGTGCCGAGGGTGAGGTTGCCGCCCGATGATGAACCAGATCCTGTTCTCGGGTGTCATTGGCCTCTTCCTCACCCTGGTCGGCACCCCGCTGCTGATCAAGCTGCTGGCCCGCAAGGGCTACGGCCAGTTCATCCGTGACGACGGCCCGCGCGAGCACCTCAGCAAGCGCGGTACGCCGACCATGGGTGGTATCGCCTTCATCTTCGCCACGGTCGCCGCGTACTTTCTGTCCAAGGTGATCGCGGGCAAGCCGCCGTCCTTCTCCGGCCTGCTGGTGCTCGGCCTGATGGTGGGCATGGGCCTGGTCGGCTTCCTGGACGACTACATCAAGATCGTCAAGCGGCGCTCGCTGGGTCTGCGCGCCAAGGCGAAGATGGCCGGCCAGCTGATCGTCGGCATCTCCTTCGCCGTCCTGGCGCTGATGTTCCCCGACTCCCGCGGCAACACCCCGGCCTCCACCAAGCTGTCGTTCATCACGGACTTCGGCTGGTCGATCGGCCCGGTGCTGTTCGTGATCTGGGCGCTGTTCATGATCCTCGCGATGTCGAACGGCGTGAACCTGACCGACGGTCTGGACGGCCTCGCCACCGGCGCCTCCGTCCTGGTCTTCGGCGCCTACACGTTCATCGGCGTCTGGCAGTACCAGGAGTCCTGCGCCAACGCGCAGACCCTGACCAACCCGGCCGCCTGCTACGAGGTGCGCGATCCGCTCGACCTCGCCGTGGTCGCCTCCGCGCTGATGGGCGCCTGCCTGGGCTTCCTGTGGTGGAACACGTCCCCGGCGAAGATCTTCATGGGCGACACCGGCTCGCTCGCCCTCGGCGGTGTCCTCACCGGCCTGGCCATCCTCTCCCGCACGGAGCTGCTGGTGGCCATCATGGGCGGCCTGTTCGTCCTCATCACCATGTCGGTCGTCATCCAGGTCGGCTCCTTCCGGCTCACCGGAAAACGCGTCTTCCGGATGGCGCCACTCCAGCACCACTTCGAACTCAAGGGCTGGTCCGAGGTCTTGGTCGTGGTCCGCTTCTGGATCATCCAAGGCATCTGTGTGATCGTCGGACTGGGCCTCTTCTACGCGGGATGGGCAGCGGAAAAGTGACCACCGGCTCGGCGCCCTTCGACTTCCAGGGCAAGCACGTCACCGTCGCGGGACTCGGCGTCTCCGGTGTCCCGGCGGCCAGGGCACTGCACGCGCGCGGCGCGATCGTCACCGTCGTCAACGACGGCGACGACGCCCGCGCCCGCGAGCAGGCCGAGGGCCTGGAGGCGCTCGGCGTCACCGTGCGCCTCGGTGACGGCGCGACCCTCCCGGAGGGCACCGAGCTGATCGTCACCGCCCCCGGCTGGCAGCCCGGCAAGCCGCTCTTCCAGGCGGCCGCCGAGGCGGACGTGCCGGTCTGGGGCGATGTGGAGCTGGCCTGGCGGCTGCGGGGGCCCGACGCGGTCCCCTGGCTGGCCGTCACCGGCACCAACGGCAAGACCACCACCGTGCAGATGCTCGCCTCCATCCTGAAGGCGGCGGGCCTGCGCACGGCGGCCGTCGGCAACATCGGGGTCTCGCTGCTGGACGCCGTCCTCGGGGAGGAGACGTACGACGTCCTCGCCGTGGAGCTGTCCAGCTACCAGCTGCACTGGGCGCCCTCGCTGCGCGCCCACTCCGCCGTCGTCCTCAACCTCGCGCCCGACCACCTCGACTGGCACGGCTCCATGGCGGCGTACGCCGCCGACAAGGGCCGTATCTACGAGGGCAACCGGGTCGCCTGCGTCTACAACGTGGCCGACCGGGCCACCGAGGACCTGGTGCGCGAGGCCGACGTCGAGGAGGGCTGCCGGGCCATCGGGTTCACCCTCGGCACCCCCGGACCCTCCCAACTCGGCGTCGTGGACGGCATCCTGGTCGACCGCGCCTTCGTGGAGAACCGGCAGAAGAACGCGCAGGAGCTGGCCGAGGTCTCCGACGTCCGGCCGCCGGCCCCGCACAACATCGCCAACGCCCTCGCGGCGGCGGCCCTCGCGCGCGCCTTCGGGGTGCCCGCCCAGGCCGTACGGGACGGACTGCGCGCCTTCCGGCCGGACGCCCACCGCATCGAGCACGTCGCCGACCTCGACGGCGTGGCCTACGTGGACGACTCCAAGGCCACCAACACCCATGCCGCGCAGGCATCGTTGGCGGCGTACGACTCGATCGTGTGGATCGCAGGCGGCCTCGCCAAGGGCGCGACCTTCGACGAACTGGTCGCCGCCTCGGCCGAGCACCTGCGCGCCGTCGTCCTGATCGGCGCCGACCGGGCGCTGATCCGGGAGGCCCTTGCGCGACACGCCCCGGAAGTACCCGTGGTCGACCTCGACCGGACCGACACTGGGGCGATGCTCCAGGCGGTGACGGAGGCCAAGCGGCTCGCGGTCGCCGGGGACACGGTGCTCCTCGCGCCGGCCTGCGCCTCCATGGACATGTTCACCAACTACAACCAGCGCGGTGACGCGTTCGCGACGGCGGTCGGCGAACTCCGCGCCTGACCCCGGCCGCCCGCCGGGCGGATCCTGGGAGGGACGCGCGGGGCGGCCGACGTCCAGTGGAGGCGCCGATGCCCAGTAGCCGTACCGGAAAGCCCCCTGTGCAGCGGGCGTCCCGGCGTCCCGTCGTCCCCGGCTCCGCGCGCGAGAACCCCGTACGGCGGTTCGTCACGCGCGCCCGGCGGGCCTGGGACCGGCCGCTGACCGCCTATTACCTGATCGTCGGCGGCAGCGTGCTGATCACGGTGCTCGGCCTGGTGATGGTCTACTCGGCCTCCCAGGTCACCGCGCTCCAGATGTCGCTGCCGGGCTCGTACTTCTTCCGCAAGCAGCTGCTGGCCGCGGTGATCGGCGGCATCCTGCTGTTCGCGGCCTCCCGGATGCCGGTGAGACTGCACCGGGCCCTGGCCTACCCGATCCTCGCCGGCGCCGTCTTCATGATGGCCCTGGTGCAGGTACCCGGGATAGGGATGTCGGTCAACGGCAACCAGAACTGGATCTCCCTCGGCGGCTCCTTCCAGATCCAGCCCAGCGAGTTCGGCAAGCTCGCCCTGGTGCTGTGGGGCGCCGACCTGATCGCCCGCAAACAGGAGCGGAAACTGCTGACCCAGTGGAAGCACATGCTGGTGCCCCTGGTGCCGGCCGCCTTCCTGCTGCTCGGACTGATCATGCTCGGCGGCGACATGGGAACCGCGATCATTCTCACAGCGATCCTGTTCGGGCTGCTGTGGCTCGCGGGCGCCCCGACCCGGCTGTTCTCGGGCGTGCTCTCGGTCGCGGTCGTGATCGGGGTGATCCTGATCGAGACCAGCCCCAACCGGATGGCCCGCCTCGCCTGCATCGGCGCCACCGAGCCCCGCGCCCAGGGCGCCGACTGCTGGCAGGCCGTGCACGGCATCTACGCGCTCGCCTCCGGCGGATTCTTCGGCTCCGGGCTCGGCGCGAGTGTGGAAAAATGGGGTCAACTGCCGGAAGCGCACACCGACTTCATCTTCGCGGTCACCGGTGAGGAACTGGGTCTCGCGGGGACACTGTCGGTGCTCGCGCTGTTCGCGGCTCTAGGCTATGCAGGTATCCGCGTGGCCGGACGCACGAAAGACCCCTTCGTGAGGTACGCCGCGGGAGGCGTGACCACCTGGATCATCGCTCAGGCGGTGATCAACATCGGTGCGGTGCTCGGTCTGCTGCCGATCGCCGGTGTACCGCTCCCGCTGTTCTCCTACGGAGGATCCGCCCTGCTGCCGACCATGTTCGCCATCGGGCTGCTGATCGCGTTCGCGCGCGACGACCCCGCTGCGCGGACGGCGCTTGCGTTGCGGCAACCTCGCTTTGGTAGAAAGCGGGCGGGAGGCTCCGGCGCGGATCGCGGGTCTCGGAGATGGAACACGATGCGACGGCGTGCCTCGGCGGCGCGTTCGTCCGGAGAGCGGTGAATTTCGGTGCATGTCGTACTCGCCGGTGGGGGGACCGCCGGCCACATCGAGCCCGCGCTCGCCCTCGCGGACGCCCTGCGCAGGCAGGACCCGAGCGTGGGGATCACGGCCCTGGGCACGGAACGCGGCCTGGAGACCCGGCTCGTCCCGGAGCGCGGCTACGAGCTGGCGCTGATCCCCGCGGTGCCGCTGCCACGCAAGCCCACCCCCGAGCTGATCACCGTCCCCGGGCGGCTGCGCGGCACCATCAAGGCCGCCGAGCAGATCCTCGAACGCACCAAGGCGGACGCCGTGGCCGGCTTCGGCGGCTATGTCGCGCTGCCCGCCTACCTCGCCGCCAAGCGGCTCGGCGTGCCCATCGTGATCCACGAGGCCAACGCCCGCCCGGGCCTGGCCAACAAGATCGGGTCCCGGTACGCGGCGCAGGTCGCCGTCTCGATGCCGGACAGCAAGCTGCGCGGCTCCCGGTACATCGGCATCCCGCTGCGCCGCTCCATCGCCACGCTGGACCGCGCGGCCGCGCGTCCCGAGGCCCGGCACCGCTTCGGCCTCGACCCCAACCTGCCCACGCTGCTGGTCTCCGGCGGCTCGCAGGGCGCGCGCCGGCTCAACGAGGTGGTCCAGCAGGTCGCCCCGTGGCTCCAGCAGGCCGGTATCCAGATCCTGCACGCGGTCGGTCCGAAGAACGAACTGCCGCATGTCCAGCAGATGCCGGGGATGCCCCCCTACATCCCGGTAAGTTATCTGGACCGGATGGACCTCGCGTACGCCGCGGCCGACATGATGCTCTGCCGCGCGGGCGCGATGACCGTCGCCGAACTCTCCGCCGTCGGACTGCCGGCCGCCTACGTACCGCTGCCCATCGGCAACGGTGAACAGCGGCTGAACGCCCAGCCGGTGGTCAAGGCGGGTGGCGGACTCCTCGTGGACGACGCGGAACTGACGCCCGAGTGGGTGCAGCACCATGTGCTGCCCGTGCTCGCGGACCCGCACCGGCTCTACGAGATGTCGCGCGCCGCAAGCGAGTTCGGCCGCCGGGACGCCGACGAGCTGCTCGTCGGCATGGTGTACGAGGCCATCGCCTCGCGCCGTTAGGACCGTATGACGAAAGGGTAGTGAGGGTGGCTGGACCGACGACTCGTGAACGCGGAGAACGCCAGCAGGAGTCGTCCGGTCCGCCGCTCGTCCGAAGGATAAGGCGACTACGTCTTCGTACGATCGTCATCCTGGCCGTGGCCGTGGTGCTCCTGGCAGCCGGTTCCGTTTGGGTGTTGTACGGCTCCTCATGGCTGCGCGTGGAACGGGTACCGGTCTCGGGTACCCGGGTGCTGACGCCCGCCGAGGTGCGTGACGCCGCCGCCGTACCGGTGGGGGCGCCTTTGGTGTCGGTCGACACCGATGCCATCGCGGCCCGAATGCGCCACAAACTGCCACGAATTGACACGGTCGACGTCTCCCGCTCCTGGCCGCACGGCATCGAGCTGAAGGTGACCGAGCGAACCCCGGTCCTCCTGGTGCGGAAGGGGAAGAATTTCGTCGAAGTCGACCACAAGGGGGTCCGGTTCGCCACGGTCGCGCAGGCCCCCAAGGGCTCACCGCTGCTGCGGATGTCCGTGTCCTCGCCTGGCTCGTCCGCCGCGAGCCTGCGGCGCTTCGGCACCGACCGGCTGGTGCGCGAGGCGGTCCTGGTCGCCGGCGAACTGCCGGGCCCCGTCAGGCGCCTCACCGGCACCGTCGACGTGCACTCCTACGACGACATCCGGCTCGAGTTGGCCGACGGCCGCACCGTCGCCTGGGGGAGCGCGGAGAACGGCCGCGCCAAGGCACGGACCCTCACCGCACTCATGAAAGCAGCTTCCGGCGCACGCCACTTCGACGTCAGCGTCCCCACCGCCCCTGCGTCATCGGCGAGTTGACGCGCATCAGTGCAGGCCAGCACCCTGGTTGGGCACCCCTATGGCTGATCACATAGGGTGAAAAGAAAAACGGGAGGTTCGGCGTGTTCGTTGAACGGGCGCCACTTGTCGACTTAGTGTCCTGTTCAGAAGACTCCAGGGAACACACACACTGGTAACCCTAAACTTCAGGCTTAGGGTTCGGGTCGGCGCTACGGACCGTCCCATTCGGCATCTGTCGTCACGGCGCGGGCAACCGCCCGCGGCGGCGACGTAATTCGAGGCGAGAGGCCTTCGACGTGGCAGCACCGCAGAACTACCTCGCAGTCATCAAGGTCATCGGTGTCGGCGGCGGTGGTGTCAATGCCATCAACCGGATGATCGAGGTCGGTCTCAAGGGTGTCGAGTTCATCGCCATCAACACCGACGCGCAGGCGCTGTTGATGAGCGACGCCGACGTCAAGCTGGACGTCGGCAGGGAACTCACCCGCGGACTCGGCGCCGGCGCCAACCCGGCCGTCGGCCGCAAGGCCGCCGAGGACCACCGCGAGGAGATCGAGGAGGTCCTCAAGGGGGCCGACATGGTCTTCGTGACCGCCGGTGAAGGCGGCGGCACCGGCACCGGCGGCGCGCCCGTCGTGGCCAACATCGCGCGCTCGCTGGGCGCGCTCACCATCGGCGTGGTCACGCGCCCGTTCACCTTCGAGGGACGGCGCCGCGCGAACCAGGCCGAGGACGGCATCGCAGAGCTGCGCGAAGAGGTCGACACCCTCATCGTGATCCCGAACGACCGGCTGCTGTCCATCTCGGACCGCCAGGTCTCGGTCCTGGACGCCTTCAAGTCGGCCGACCAGGTCCTGCTCTCCGGTGTCCAGGGCATCACCGACCTCATCACCACCCCGGGCCTGATCAACCTGGACTTCGCCGACGTGAAGTCGGTCATGTCCGAGGCCGGTTCGGCCCTCATGGGCATCGGCTCGGCCCGCGGCGACGACCGCGCGGTGGCCGCGGCCGAGATGGCGATCTCCTCGCCGCTGCTGGAGGCGTCCATCGACGGCGCCCGCGGCGTGCTGCTCTCCATCTCCGGCGGCTCCGACCTCGGCCTCTTCGAGATCAACGAGGCGGCCCAGCTGGTCAGCGAGGCGGCCCACCCCGAGGCCAACATCATCTTCGGCGCGGTCATCGACGACGCCCTCGGCGACGAGGTCCGGGTCACCGTGATCGCGGCCGGCTTCGACGGCGGCCAGCCGCCGGCCCGCCGGGACAGCGCCCTGAGCTCGGCCTCCACTTCGGCCCCCGCCCGCCGCGAGGAGCCCGCGCCTGTACGGCAGTCCGAGAGCCGTCCGTCCTTCGGCTCGCTCGGCAGCGTGAAGCCGAAGGAGGAGCCGGAGCCGGCCCCCGAGCCGGTGGCCGACATCCCGGTCGCCCCGCCGATCACCCCGGCGCAGCGTCCCGCCTACTCGGACAGCGCGGCCGAGGAACTGGACGTCCCGGACTTCCTGAAGTGATAGGACGGCGCGAGAGCGTGAGCGGCGCGCACTTCGCCTTCACCGACAGGTGGGGCGGGGTGAGCGCCGCTCCGTATGAGGAGCTGAACCTCGGCGGCGCGGTCGGCGACACGCCCGAGGCGGTCACGGCCAACCGGGAACTGGCCGCCACGTCGCTCGGCCTGGACCCCACCCGCGTGGTGTGGATGAACCAGGTGCACGGCGCCGAGGTGGCCGTGGTGGACGAGCCCTGGGGCACCCGTCCGGTGCCGGAGGTCGACGCCCTCGTCACCGCGCGGCGCGGACTCGCCCTCGCCGTGCTGACCGCCGACTGTGTGCCGGTGCTGCTCGCCGACCCGGTCGCGGGCATCGCCGCCGCGGCCCACGCGGGCCGGCCCGGCATGGTCGGGGGAGTCGTCCCCGCCGCCGTACGGGCCATGGTCGAACTGGGCGCCGCGCCCGAGCGGATCGTCGCCCGGACCGGACCGGCCGTCTGCGGCCGGTGCTACGAAGTACCGGAGACGCTGCGGGCCGAGGTGACCGCGGTGGAGCCGACGGCGCACGCCGAAACCAGCTGGGGCACTCCGGCGGTCGACGTGAGCGCCGGAGTGCACGCGCAGCTCGACCGGCTCGGGGTGTGCGACCGGGCGCATTCGCCGGTGTGCACGCTGGAGTCGGGGGACCACTTCTCATACCGTCGCGACCGCACCACCGGTCGGCTCGCGGCCTATGTCTGGCTGGACTGATGGGGCATGACGGAGCGTAAGACCGAACTCGCCGGGAATCTGGCGCATGTGGAGCAGCGCATCGCCCGCGCCTGTGCGGCCGCGGGCCGGCGGCGGGAGGAGGTGACCCTGATCGTGGTCACCAAGACCTACCCGGCGAGCGATGTGCGGTTCCTGGCGGAGCTCGGGGTGCGCCATGTCGCCGAGAACCGCGACCAGGACGCCGCGCCCAAGGCGGCGGCTTGTGCGGATCTGCCCCTGAAGTGGCATTTTGTCGGCCAGTTGCAGACCAACAAGGTGCGCTCCGTGGTCGGTTACGCCGATGTCGTGCAGTCGATCGACCGCGCGCGGCTCGTCACCGCGCTGTCCAAGGAGGCGGTGCGCGCGGGGCGCGAGGTGGGGTGCGTGGTCCAGGTCGCGCTCGACGCGGACGCGGGCGGACGAGGTGAGCGCGGGGGCGTGGCCCCCGAAGGAATCGAAGAGTTGGCCGACCTCGTCGCCGGCTCGCCGGGACTGCGGCTCGACGGTCTGATGACCGTGGCTCCGCTCACCGGCGAGTACGCGGGACGCGAACAGGCGGCGTTCGGGCGCCTCATGGATTTGTCGACCGACCTGCGCCGAGCCCATCCGACTGCAACCATGGTGTCGGCAGGGATGAGTGCGGACCTCGAGCAGGCCGTGGCGGCCGGGGCGACACATGTGCGCGTCGGCACTGCGGTACTCGGTGTCCGTCCCCGGCTCGGGTAACGTCGCCAAGAAGTCGGACCACAGCAGAAAATATGGTCAGTGTTCGCGAAACGGACACAACGACCGCGTGGATCGCGGGCACTTGGCAGGTCAGCCGATCCACCACAGAGCGGAGGACTCAGAGCATGGCCGGCGCGATGCGCAAGATGGCGGTCTACCTCGGCCTCGTGGAGGACGATGGGTACGACGGCCGCGGATTCGACCCCGATGACGATTTCGAGCCCGAGTTGGACCCGGAGCCCGAGCGGGACCACCGGCGGCACGAGCCGCTGCATCAACCGCATGAGGCACATCAGCCCCAAAGGGATGAATCGGTGCGAGTGGTGCAGCCTCCGGCACCCCGCGAACCGGTGTCCAGGGCGGCTTCGCTACCCGCGGAATCCGGTCGCCCGGCGCGGATCGCGCCCGTGGCGTCCATCACACAAGAACGTCAGTCCCTGGAGAAGAACGCGCCGGTGATCATGCCCAAGGTCGTGTCGGAACGAGAGCCTTACCGGATCACGACATTGCACCCGCGGACCTACAACGAGGCCCGTACCATCGGGGAACACTTCCGTGAGGGCACCCCGGTGATCATGAATCTGACTGAGATGGATGACACAGACGCCAAGCGACTTGTCGACTTTGCGGCCGGTTTGGTGTTTGGTCTTCACGGCAGTATCGAGCGGGTGACGCAGAAGGTGTTCCTGTTGTCTCCTGCTAACGTCGATGTCACGGCGGAGGACAAGGCCCGCATCGCAGAGGGCGGGTTCTTCAACCAGAGCTGAGACGCAGACCGGACCGCAGTACGCAAGAGCTCGGAACAGGGGAGAGGGAAACACAGGCCATGGGCGTGTTCGCGCAGGTGATCTACATCGCGCTGATGGTGTTTCTCGTCGTGCTCATCTTCCGGCTGGTCATGGACTACGTCTTCCAGTTCGCCCGCTCGTGGCAACCCGGCAAGGCGATGGTGGTCGTACTGGAGGCCACCTACACTGTCACCGATCCACCGCTGAAGCTTCTGCGGCGGTTCATTCCGCCGCTGCGTCTCGGGGGCGTGGCGCTCGACCTGTCCTTCTTCGTACTGATGATCATCGTCTACATTCTCATCGCCATCGTGCAGAACTTCGTGAGATGAGCGTGTGGACGATCCGGTCTTGCCGACTGCCGATGACTACGTTGAGGTGAAGAGATGCCGTTGACCCCCGAGGACGTGCGGAACAAGCAGTTCACGACCGTCCGCCTCCGAGAAGGCTATGACGAGGACGAGGTCGATGCCTTCCTCGATGAGGTCGAAGCCGAACTGACCCGTCTGCTCCGGGAGAACGAGGACCTGCGCGCGAAGCTGGCCGCCGCCACGCGTGCCGCGGCGCAGAACCAGCAGAACTCCCGCAAGCCTCCGGAGCAGGAACAGCAGCAGCAGGGCATGCGAGGTCCCGGCTCTCCGGTACCCGCCGGCATATCGGGCCCGCCGCAGCAGCAGATGGGTGGCCCCATGGGCGGTCCGCCCCAGCTGCCGAGCGGTGCCCCGCAGTTGCCCGCCGGTCCCAGCGGGCAGGGCGGTCCTCAGGGTCCCGGTCCGATGGGCCAGGGTCCGATGGGCCAGGGTCCGATGGGACAGGGTTCGATGGGACAGGGCCCGATGGGACAGGGCTCCATGGGCCAAGGCGGCATGGGGCAGGGTTCCATGGGCCAGGGCTCCATGGGACAGGGCCCGATGGGCGGTCAGCCGCCCATGCAGCAGCAGATGGGTGGCCCCATGGGCGGTCCCATGGGTGGCCCGATGGGCGGTCCCATGGGCGGTCCCGGTCAGGGCCCCGGTGGCGACAGCGCCGCTCGTGTCCTCTCGCTGGCCCAGCAGACCGCCGACCAGGCGATCGCCGAGGCCCGCTCCGAGGCCAACAAGATCGTCGGCGAGGCCCGCAGCCGCGCCGAGGGTCTGGAGCGTGACGCCCGTGCCAAGGCCGACGCCCTGGAGCGGGACGCGCAGGAGAAGCACCGCGTCGCGATGGGCTCCCTGGAGTCCGCTCGCGCCACGCTGGAGCGCAAGGTCGAGGACCTGCGCGGCTTCGAACGCGAGTACCGCACGCGCCTGAAGTCGTACCTGGAGTCGCAGCTGCGCCAGCTGGAGACCCAGGCCGACGACTCGCTGGCCCCGCCGCGTACCCCGGCCGCCGCGTCCCTGCCGCCGTCCCCGGCGCCTTCCATGGCTCCGGCCGGCGCGAGCGCCCCGTCCTACGGCGGCGGCCAGGCGATGGGTGGTTCGCCCGCCCAGACGTCCGGCCCGTCCTACGGCGGTCAGCAGCAGATGACGCCCGCCATGACCCAGCCGATGGCTCCGGTCCGTCCGCAGGGCCCGTCCCCGATGGGCCAGGCTCCCTCGCCGATGCGCGGGTTCCTGATCGATGAGGACGACAACTGAGCGCCGGCGACGGTGAGTAGTACGCCATAGCGTCGGCAGCGCTGAGAACGCGGCCCCGGACTCCGGTCCGGGGCCGCGTTCTTCTGTGTGCGGTGTGCTTTTCCGCCTACGAAGAAGGGCCCGCCCTCCGAACCGGAGGGCGGGCCCTTCTCATGTGACTGCCGGCGCCTACGCCTTGCGCAGCCGGAACACCAGGCTCAGACCCTCGTCGGTGAAGGCGTCGCCGTAACTGTCGTCGGCCTCGCCCTGGGCGAAGTCCGTCGCCAGGACCTCTTCCGCGATCAGCTCGGCGTGCTCACCGAGGGCGGCGATCACCGCCGGGTCCGTGGACGTCCACCGCAGCGCGATCCGGTCCGCGACGTCCAGGCCGCTGTTCTTGCGCGCCTCCTGGATGAGCCGGATCGCGTCCCGGGCGAGTCCCGCCCGGCGCAGCTCCTCGGTGATCTCCAGGTCCAGCGCCACCGTGGCACCGGAGTCGGACGCCACCGACCACCCCTCGCGCGGCGTCTCGGTGATGATCACCTCGTCCGGCGCCAGGGTGACCGTCTCACCGTCGACCTCCACCGAGGCCGTGCCCTGACGCAGCGCCAGCGACAGCGCGGCGGCGTCGGCGGCGGCGACCGCCTTGGCCACGTCCTGCACCCGCTTGCCGAACCGCTTGCCCAGCGCACGGAAGTTGGCCTTGGCGGTGGTGTCCACCAGGGAGCCGCCGACCTCGGACAGCGACGCCAGCGAGGAGACGTTCAGCTCCTCCGTGATCTGCGCGTGAAGTTCGCGGTCCAGGGTCTCGAAACCGCTCGCCGCGATCAGCGCGCGGGACAGCGGCTGACGCGTCTTGACGCCCGACTCGGCGCGCGTGGCACGGCCCAGCTCCACCAGCCGGCGCACCAAAACCATCTGCCGCGACAGCTCCGGGTCGATCGCACCGAGGTCCGGCTCGGGCCAGGACGCCAGGTGCACCGACTCCGGCGCGCCCGGGGTGACCGGCACGATCAGGTCCTGCCACACCCGCTCCGCGATGAACGGGGTGATCGGCGCCATCAGCTTGGTGACCGTCTCCAGGACCTCGTGCAGCGTGCGCAGCGCGGCCTTGTCGCCGCCCCAGAAGCGGCGGCGCGAACGGCGGACGTACCAGTTGGACAGATCGTCGACGAACGCGGACAGCAGCTTGCCGGCGCGCTGGGTGTCGTAGCCCTCCAGCGCCTGCGTCACCTGGTCGGTGAGCGCGTGCAGTTCGGACAGCAGCCAGCGGTCGATCAGCGGGCGGTCGGCCGGGGCCGGGTCGGCCGCGCTCGGCGCCCAGTCCGACGTACGGGCGTACAGCGCCTGGAAGGCGACCGTGTTCCAGTACGTCAGCAGCGTCTTGCGGACGACCTCCTGGATGGTGCCGTGGCCGACCCGGCGGGCCGCCCACGGGGAACCGCCGGCCGCCATGAACCAGCGCACCGCGTCCGCGCCGTGCTGGTCCATCAGCGGGATCGGCTCCAGGGTGTTGCCCAGGTGCTTGGACATCTTGCGGCCGTCCTCGGCGAGGATGTGGCCGAGGCACACCACGTTCTCGTACGACGACTTGTCGAACACCAGGGTGCCGACGGCCATCAGCGTGTAGAACCAGCCGCGGGTCTGGTCGATCGCCTCGGAGATGAACTGCGCCGGGTAACGGCTCTCGAACAGCTCCTTGTTCTTGTGCGGGTAGCCCCACTGCGCGAACGGCATGGAACCCGAGTCGTACCAGGCGTCGATGACCTCCGGCACGCGGATGGCCGTGCTCCCGCAGCCCTCGTGGGGGCAGGCGAAGGTGATCGCGTCGATGTACGGGCGGTGCGGGTCGAGCTCCGACTGGTCGGTGCCGGACAGCTCGGACAGCTCCGCGCGGGAGCCGACGCAGGTGAGGTGGTCCTCCTCGCAGCGCCAGATCGGCAGCGGGGTGCCCCAGTAGCGGTTGCGGGAGAGCGCCCAGTCGATGTTGTTGCTCAGCCAGTCGCCGAAGCGGCCGTGCTTGACCGTCTCCGGGAACCAGTTGGTCTTCTCGTTCTCCTGGACCAGACGGTCCTTGACGGCCGTCGTACGGATGTACCAGGAGGGCTGCGCGTAGTAGAGCAGCGCGGTGTGACAGCGCCAGCAGTGCGGGTAGCTGTGCTCGTACGGCAGGTGCCGGAAGAGCAGACCGCGCTGCCCCAGGTCCTCGGTGAGCCGCTCGTCCGCCTTCTTGAAGAAGACGCCGCCGACCAGCGGCACGTCCTCCTCGAAGGTGCCGTCGGGGCGCACCGGGTTGACCACGGGCAGACCGTAGGCGCGGCAGACCTTGAGGTCGTCCTCACCGAAGGCGGGGGACTGGTGGACCAGACCCGTACCGTCCTCGGTGGTCACGTAGTCGGCGTTCACCACGTAGTGGGCCGGCTCGGGGAACTCGACGAGCTCGAACGGGCGCTGATACGTCCAGCGCTCCATCTCGGCGCCGGTGAAGCTCTGCCCGGTGGGCTCCCAGCCCTCGCCGAGCGCCTTGGCGAGCAGCGGCTCGGCGACGACGACCTTCTCCTCGCCGTTCGTCGCGACGACGTAGGTGACCTCGGGGTGCGCGGCGACCGCCGTGTTGGAGACCAGGGTCCAGGGGGTCGTCGTCCACACCAGGAGCGCCGCCTCGCCGGCCAGCGGTCCGGAGGTCAGCGGGAAGCGGACGTACACCGAGGGGTCGACGACCGTCTCGTAGCCCTGCGCGAGCTCGTGGTCGGACAGGCCGGTGCCGCAGCGCGGGCACCAGGGGGCGACGCGGTGGTCCTGGACCAGCAGGCCCTTGCCGAAGATCTCCTTCAGCGACCACCAGACCGACTCCACGTACTCCGGGTCCATGGTCCGGTAGGCGTCGTCCAGGTCGACCCAGTAGCCCATGCGGGTGGTCAGCGCGGCGAAGGCGTCGGTGTGCCGGGTCACGGACTCGCGGCACTTGTCGTTGAACTCGGCGATGCCGTACGCCTCGATGTCCTTCTTGCCGGAGAAGCCCAGCTCCTTCTCCACGGCCAGCTCCACGGGCAGGCCGTGGCAGTCCCAGCCGGCCTTGCGGCCCACGTGGTAGCCGCGCATGGTGCGGAAGCGCGGGAAGACGTCCTTGAAGACACGCGCCTCGATGTGGTGGGCGCCGGGCATGCCGTTGGCGGTGGGCGGCCCCTCGTAGAACACCCATTCGGGGCGGCCCTCGGACTGCTCCAGGGTCTTGGCGAAGATCTTCTGCTCGCGCCAGAAGTCGAGCACGGCGTGCTCAAGCGCGGGCAGGTCGACCTGTGCGGGCACCTGGCGGTACGTCGGCGCTGTCATCTGCGAGCATCCTCCAACGGACTTTCTGCCTTCCGTCGGAGGGACGAGAGCTTCGATTCCTCACGCCGTGTGCGGCGCGCTCCCGCGGTACCACCCTCCTTGGCCCGCCGCCGCGCCTCGGGCGTCGGTGAGCCCCCTCATTGGGTTCGCGAAACCGGTTCTACTGGCCTGGCCCTGCGGCTGCGGCTTTCTTCCGGCGGCTCCGGGGTGATCTTCACGTCGCGCTCGCCCCCGGGCTTCCACCGACCCCGGGTCGCTCTGGGCTGCGTACGGCGCTACTCGTCCCCATCCATGCTTCTCGCTGCGCCCAGTGTACGGCGCCCCGCGGACAGCGGCCGACCGCTTTTCGGGGCGGCGGCCGGCGGGGGCCCGGCGCGGGCGCCCGATGCCCCGAATGGCGAGGGCAGGGGGGTGATGCCCGGCGGGGCGGATTACCCGGCGGGGAGCTGGGCACAACGGATGCAGGCCCGTCGCGCGGGGGTGCGGCCGGGCGAATCAGGCGGTGTGCCCCGTTGCCGCGGGAGGCAAGTCGATTTATCGTCCCAGCACGATTCGCGAGCAAGCTCACCCTAGGTGAAGGGGCCGCGGCCATGGTGGCGAGAGAGAGCGCGAAGAAGGCCGTGGCCGGGAGGACGGGTACCGAGAGAACCACCGCCGACAGGACCGGCGCCGACAGGGCGGCGGCGAAGAAGGCGGCCGAGGAGGGGGACGGGAAGGCGGTGGCCAGAAAGGCCGCCGCCGAGAAGGGAGCCACCGTGAAGCCGGTCCTGGAGCAGACGGGCGCGGCCGACGAGGCCGCCGCCCACCCGGTGGCGAGGAAGACGGCCGCCAGGCGGACGCCGGAGAAGAGGGCGGCGGCCGGGAAGACCGCGGCGGCCGCGCATGGGACGGCCGCGGCGGAGAAGTCGGCGGCCGGGAAACCGGCGGCCAGGAAGGCGGCGAAGAAGACGCCCGCCACGAAGAGCGCCGCCAAGGAGACGGCGGCCAAGGACACGGCGACCGGGGACGCGGCGGCCGGCGGTACGGCGGCCAAGCACGCCACCGCGGCGGGAACCGCCGCCGGGAAGGCCGCGAAGAGCGCGGCCCGCACGGCGGAGCCGGACGAGAAGAGCACGGCCAAGAAGGCGGGCGCGGCACGGGCCGCGAAGCAGACAGGAGCCACGAAGGTGGTTGCGAAGAAGACCCCTGGCACGGCCACGGCGGACGACACCGCCGTTCCCAAGGCGCGCCTCGCCGCGGCGGACCCCGGCGAGCTGGCGGTGCGCCCCGGCGAGGACCCCTGGACCGGGCAGGAGGTCGCCGAGGCGCGTGCGGAGCTCCAGTCCGAGATGGAGCGGCTGCGGCGGGAGATCAGCTCGTCCGAGGAGTCTCTGGTCGGCCTGATGCGCGACTCCGGGGACGGTGCGGGCGACGACCAGGCCGACACCGGGACCAAGAACATCACCCGCGAGCACGAGCTGGCGCTGGCCGCCAACGCGCGCGAGATGCTCACCCAGACCGAACGCGCGCTCGAACGGCTGGACGCGGGCACCTACGGCCTGTGCGACAACTGCGGCAATCCCATCGGCAAGGCCCGGATGCAGGCGTTCCCGCGGGCCACCCTCTGCGTGGAGTGCAAGCAGAAGCAGGAACGCCGCTCCTGAGCGTGTGGGGCCGCCGAAGCGTGCCGTAGTCTCGTCCCCAGTCAGGTACCTAGGTCGAGGGACGCACGTGGCAGAGGCGGAGCGCATCATCAATACGCCGGACACCCCGGAGGACGGCGCACATCGGACCCCGGAGCACGCCCCGGCGCAGGAGCGGACCGGCCGTGGCCGCCGGATCGCCGTGCTGTTCGCCGTGGCCGCGTTCGCCTACGCGCTCGACCTGATCAGCAAGACGCTGGTGGTGGCCAAGCTGGAGGGCCACGCTCCGATCAAGCTCGTCGGGAACCTGCTGGAACTGAACGCCATCCGCAACCCGGGCGCCGCCTTCGGCTTCGGCGCGGCCTTCACCGTGATCTTCACGGTGATCGCCGCCGCGGTGATCGTCGTGATCATGCGGCTGGCCCGCAAGCTCTACAGCTTCCCCTGGGCCGTCGCGCTCGGCCTGCTGCTCGGCGGCGCGCTCGGCAACCTCACCGACCGGATCTTCCGCGCCCCCGGGGTGTTCGAGGGCCAGGTCGTGGACTTCATCGCGCCCAAGGGCTTCGCGATCTTCAACCTCGCCGACTCGGCGATCGTGTGCGGCGGCATCCTGATCGTGCTGCTGTCCTTCCGCGGTCTGGACCCGGACGGCACGGTCCACAAGGACTGACGGCACGGCCCCGGCGGACCGGGTCCGGGCCCGGTTTTCCACAGGCCCGGTCAGGGCCGCCGTGCCCGTCCGGCATACTCGACGGGTGAGCACGATTCCCGAGATCCGTACCCTGCCCGTGCCCGACGGCCTGGAGGGCGAGCGCGTCGACGCCGCCATCTCCCGCATGTTCGGCTTCTCCCGCACGAAGGCGGCCGAGCTGGCCGCGTCCGGCAAGGTGCAGGTCGACGGCGCGGTCGTCGGCAAGTCCGAGCGGGTGCACGGCGGCGCCTGGCTGGAGGTCGAGATGCCGCAGGCGCCCGCCCCGGTGCAGGTGGTCGCCGAACCCGTCGAGGGCATGGAGATCGTGCACGACGACGACGACGTGGTCGTCATCGTCAAGCCGGTCGGCGTGGCCGCGCACCCCTCCCCGGGCTGGACCGGGCCGACCGTCATCGGCGGTCTCGCCGCCGCCGGCTACCGCATCTCCACCTCCGGCGCCGCCGAGCGCCAGGGCATCGTGCACCGCCTGGACGTGGGCACCTCCGGCCTGATGGTGGTCGCCAAGTCGGAGTACGCGTACACCTCGCTCAAGCGCCAGTTCAAGGAGCGCACGGTCGACAAGCGCTACCACACCCTGGTCCAGGGCCACCCGGACCCGACGAGCGGCACCATCGACGCCCCGATCGGCCGCCACCCGAACCACGACTACAAGTGGGCGGTCACCGCCGACGGCAAGCCCTCGGTGACGCACTACGACCTCATCGAGGCTTTCCGCGCCGCCTCGCTGCTCGATGTGAAGCTGGAGACCGGCCGCACCCACCAGATCCGCGTCCACATGGCCGCCCACCGCCACCCGTGCGTCGGCGACCTCACCTACGGCGCGGACCCCACCCTCGCCAAGCGGCTGCGCATCACCCGCCAGTGGCTGCACGCGGTGCGCCTCGGCTTCGAACACCCGGGTGACGGCCAGTGGGTGGA
The DNA here is from genome assembly GCF_009650765.1 of Streptomyces sp. SUK 48. NCBI lineage: Bacteria > Bacillati > Actinomycetota > Actinomycetes > Kitasatosporales > Streptomycetaceae > Streptomyces > Streptomyces sp. SUK 48. The sequence goes on from NZ_CP045740.1 coordinate 5,998,720, forward strand.
GTTCTCCTCCGACTACCCCGAGGACCTTGAGCAGGCCCTCGACCTGGTCCGCGAGGAGACCTACGGATGACCGGGGCGCCCACCGTCCGCGTCGCCGGGGACCCCGCCGACCTGGAGGCGTGCTTCGCGGTCCGCAAGGACGTCTTCGTCCGTGAGCAGGGCGTGGACGAAGCCATCGAGTACGACGCGTACGACGCCGGCGCGGTGCATGTGCTGGCCCTGCGCGCGGACGGCACCCCGCTGGGCACCGGCCGGCTGCTGACCGGCGAGGCGGCCGTCGCCAAGACCGGCGCGGACGCCTCCGTCGGCTCCCTCGGGCGGCTCGCGGTCTCCCGTGAGGCCCGCGGGCTCGGTATCGGCGCCGCCCTGGTGCGGGCCATCGAGGACGCGGCCCGCGCCCGCGGTCTGGCCGCCGTGGACCTGCACGCGCAGACCCAGGCGCTGGGCTTCTACGAGCGGCTCGGCTACGCGGCCTACGGACCGGAGTTCCTGGACGCCGACATGCCCCACCGGGCGATGCGCCGCGCCCTGTGACCACCGCCGGAAGAGCCGGTGAACGGGGTGCGGGGGCAGGCCCCGGGGCGATGCCCTGAAACGGCCGCCGGCCGGTCGGCATGGCAGGCTTGAAGCCTCGTGTGCCATGTCGACCCCGGAGTGCCGGCCTTGGATCAGTTGGCTCTGTTGTTCGCCCTGCTGCTCGGGGCCCTGGTGAGCGTCCCGGTGGGGGACCGCCTCGGGGTGCCGGCCCCGGTGCTGATGACGCTGTTCGGCGGGGTCCTCGCGGTGGCCGACTTCGTGCCCAACGTGAACATCCCGCCCGAGCTGATCCTGCCCGGACTGCTGCCCCCGCTGCTCTACGCGGCCGTACGACGCACCTCCTGGCGGCAGTTCACGACCAACAAGCGCCCGATCCTGACCCTGGCCGTCGCCCTGGTGTTCGTCACCACGGTGTGCGTCGCCTTCGTCGCCCACGCGATCGTGCCCGGCCTCTCGGTCGCCGCCGCCGTGGCGCTCGGCGCCCTGATCGCCCCGCCCGACCCGGTCGCCGCGACCAGCGTCGCCGGACAACTCGGGCTGCCGCGCCGCCTGGTGTCGATCCTGGAGGGCGAGGGGCTGTTCAACGACGTCACGGCCATCGTGCTCTACCACGTGGCGATCGCCGCCGCCGTGAGCGGCCTGTTCTCGCCCTGGCGGGCCGGGCTCGCGCTGGTGCTGTCCGCCGTGGTCGCGGTGGCCGTCGGGCTGCTGCTCGGCTGGGGCGCCAACCGGGTGATGGACCTGCTGGGGGACCCGACGCTCCAGATCGGCCTGACCCTGCTGGTGCCGTACGCCTCCTACGTGCTCGCGGAGAAGCTCCAGGGCTCCGGCGTGCTCGCCGTGCTCACCACGGCCCTCTACCTCTCCGAGTACGCCACCGGCGCCGACGACGTGATGACCCGGCTGGCCGGGCACACCTTCTGGGACATCATCGACACCCTCGTCACAGGCGTCGCCTTCGGCCTGATCGGCCTGGAGCTGCACAACGCGATCCGCACGGCCAGCGGGCGGTGGGGCGAGCTGCTCGGCTGGGCGGCCGCCGTCGCCGGTGTGGTGATCGTCGTACGGCTGCTGTGGCTGCTCCCGGCGACCTGGCTGACCAAACGGCTGCACGCCCGGCGCGACGTGGAGGAGGAGATCCCGGCGAGCTGGCGGGAGACGGTCGTGATGTGGTGGTCCGGGATGCGCGGGGTGGCCTCGGTCGCGCTGGCGCTGGCCATCCCGCTGGAGACCGACGCCGGGAAACCCTTCCCGGACCGGGACGAGATCGTCTTCATCGCCTTCGGGGTGATCGTCGCGACCCTGGTGATCCAGGGGCTGACCCTGCCGTGGCTGGTCAAACGGCTGCGGGTGCGGGCGGACGCCGAGCGGGAGAAGGAGTACGAGAAGGAGCTCGCGGTGCGCGCGGCCAAGGCGGCCAAGCGCCGGCTGCGCGAGATCGAGCAGGTGGAGGAACTGCCCGAGGAGCTGTCCGAGCAGATGCTGCGGCAGGCGTTCGACATCGGCATCCGGATCAGCCCCGACATGGGCGAGGAGGAGCGCCGCGAGGCACAGCACCAGCGGGCCAAGCGGCTGAAGCGGATCCGGCGCATCCAGGGCGAGATGCTCAGCGCGGCCCGGCACGAGGTGCTCGCCGCGCGCAGCGAGCCGGGGGTGGACCCGGAGATCGTGGACCGGGTTCTGCGGCACCTCGATGTGCGCAGCCTGCGTTAGGGAGGCTCGGCCGGACGCTCGGCGGGCCGCGTAGATCAGCCGGCCGCGCAGATCAGCCGGCCGTGTGGATCAGCGAGCCGCGTGGATCGGCTAGCTGTGTATATCCGGTCATACGTATGTATGGGGTCTGTGGATAACCGGAAGCGCCGTCCGCCCCGTACTCCTACTCTCGGATCATGACTCGCAACATCGTGATCAGTGGAGGCGGCACGGGCATCGGGCTGGCGACGGCGCGCGCCTTCGCCGCGGACGGGGACCGGGTGCTGCTCCTCGGGCGGCGCGCGGAGGTGCTGGAGAAGGCCGGGGTGCCGGGGGCGCTCACCCACGCGGCCGATCTCACCGAGCCCGCCGACGTGCGGGAGACCGCCCGGCTCGTCGCCCGGGAGTTCGGCACCGTCGACGTGCTCGTGCACAGCGCCGGGGGCTCCGGCGGCCTGGAGCCGCCGGCCGGCGGCGAGGACCCCCTCGACCGGGTGGCCCATGCCTGGACCGTCGCCTTCGGACTCAACACCCTCACCGCAGTGCTGCTCACCGAGGCCCTCCAGGAGCGGCTCGCCGAGCCCGGCGGGCGGGTGCTCTTCCTCAGCTCCATCGCCGCCTACCGGGGCTCGGGCACCGGCGCCTACGCGGCGTCCAAGGCCGCGCTGCACCCCTACGCCCACGACCTGGCCCGCCGCCTGGGCCACCGGGGCATCACGGTGAACGTGGTCGCGCCCGGTTACATCGAGGACACCGACTTCTTCGGCGACGGCCTGCCCGAGGAGCGGCGCGGACAGCTCGTGGCCGAGACCTCCACCGGCCGGGCGGGCGAGCCGGGCGACGTGGCGTCCACCCTGCACTGGCTGGCCTCGCCCGCCGCCGGGCACATCACCTCACAGATCATCCAGGTCAACGGAGGCGCGGAACGCGGGCATTGAGCCGCGCCTAGGCGCCACCGGTACCGCCCGGTCAGCTCCGGCCGGTGCGCGGGAACTCGTACGCCTTGCGCAGCGAGTGCCGGTCCGGGGAGGGCACGCGGTAGGGCGGCAGCACCGCCTCCGAGGTGTTGACCCGGGGCAGCGCGTAGGGGTGCTCCGCGGAGAGCCAGGTGATCATCTGCTCGCGGACCGCGACCCGCACCGTCCATATGTCGTCGGAGTCCTTCGCGGTCACCAGCGCCCGCACCTCCATGGTGTTGGCGGTGGAGTCGGTGACCACCAGGTTGGAGGCGCGGCCGTCCCAGGCCGCGCACTGGCGCAGGATGTCGCGCAGCTTCTCGCGCATCGCCTCCAGGGGCGCGCTGTGGTCGAGCTGCCAGAACACGATCCCGGTCATCTGCGGGGTGCCCCGCGACCAGTTCTCGAACGGCTTGGAGGTGAAGTACGACACCGGCATGGTGATCCGGCGCTCGTCCCAGGTCCGTACCGTCAGAAAGGTCAGGGTGATCTCCTCGACCGCGCCCCACTCGCCGTCCACGACCACGGTGTCCCCGATGCGCACCATGTCACCGAAGGCGATCTGGAGCCCGGCGAACAGGTTCGACAGCGTGGACTGCGCGGCGACACCGGCCACGATGCCGAGGACACCGGCCGAGGCCAGCAGGGAGGCGCCCGCGGCCCGCATCGCCGGGAAGGTCAGCAGCATCGAGGCCACCGCGACCACACCGACGATCGCCGAGACCACGCGCATGATCAGCGTGACCTGGGTGCGCACCCGCCGAACCCGCGCCGCGTCGTGGTGGACGCGGGCGTAGCGGCTGTACGTCGTCTCGACCACGGCGCTCGCGATCCGGATCACCAGCCAGGCCGCGGCCCCGATCAGTACCAGGGTCAGGGTCCGGCCGACCCCGACCCGGTGCTCCTCGAACAGCTCCGCCTGGTCGTACGAGCCTCTGAGCAGGGCGGCGCACAGGACCAGCTGATACGGAACGCGGGCGCGCCGCAGCCGGTCCCACAGGGGGGTCTCGGAGTGGCGTTCGTCCGCTTTACGCAGCAGCACGTCGGTGGCCCAGCCGATGAGGACGGTCAGGAACACGGACGCGCCGACCACGATCACAGGGCGCAGTACGGTCTCCATGCCTTCGAACGTAACCGCACACGGCGATCGTGAACCTGTGACTTGAGCCGCTCCGGGCCCGGCGGGGCCCCGGCCCCGCGGCTGGCACCATGGGCTCATGAACATCATGCTCTTTCACTCGACCTACGGGCTCGGGCCCGCGGTGCGCGACGCCGCCGACCGGCTGCGCGCGGCCGGCCACGAGGTGTGGACGCCGGACCTCTTCGAGGGGCGGACGTTCGGCACCGTCGAGGAGGGCATGGAGTTCGGCGACGGGATCGGCAAGGAGGAGCTGCTGAAGCGGGCCGTGCTGGCGGCGGCGCCCTACTCGGAGCGTGGGCTGGTCTACGCCGGGTTCTCGCTCGGCGCCTCCGTGGCGCAGACCCTGGCCCTCGGCGACGACAAGGCGCGCGGGCTGCTGCTTCTGCACGGCACCTCGGACATCGCGCCGAACGCGTCCGTGGACGAGCTGCCGGTGCAGCTGCACGTGGCCGAGCCGGACCCGTTCGAGACGGACGACTGGCTCAGCGCCTGGTACCTCCAGATGGGCCGGGCGGGCGCCGATGTGGAGGTCTACCGGTACGCCGGGGCCGGGCACCTCTACACCGACCCCGACCTGCCGGACTACGACGCGCAGGCCGCCGAGGCGACCTGGCGCGTGGCGCTCGGCTTCCTCGACGGCCTGCGGACCGCCTAGGACCTCTCGTGCGGCCCCAGGGTCTTTCGTTCGGATCAGGCCGGATCAGGGAGCGGTGCCAGACCCCGCGAGCCCGGCAAGATCCACACGAGAGGTCCTAGACCGGGTCGTAGGTGCGCTCGACCTTCTGCGTGCCGGTGCGGGTGCGGTACGAGCGCTCCCACTTGGCGGTGGCGTTCTGGTCGGTGCGGTCGGAGAGGACGTAGTAGTCCATCTGCGCGCGGTCGGCGGTGATGTCCAGCACACCGAAGCCGTGCCGGTCGGTGTCCACCCAGTGGACGTGCCGGTTGGCGGCCTCGATGAGCGGCGCGGCGACCGCGGAGACCACGCCCTCGGGGACCTTGACGATGTCGTCGAGGTTGTCGGAGGTCATCGAGGTGATGACGAACTCGGTGGCGGCCGACCGGGACAGCGGGTAGGTGCCCGCGTCCACCGGCACGTCGTTGGCCCAGGACATGTGGATGTCGCCGGTCAGGAAGACGGTGTTGCCGATGTTGTTCGACGTCAGGTGGTCGAGGAGTTCCCGGCGGTCGTGGGTGTAGCCGTCCCACTGGTCGGTGTTGATGCCTATGCCGCCCTGCGGCAGGTCGAGCAGCTGGGCGAGCGGCCCCAGCAGGTCCGCGGTGAGGGAGCCGATGACGAACGGCGCGATCATCACCGAGTTGCCGACCAGGCGCCACTTGGTGTCGGACGCGGTCAGGCCCGCCTTCAGCCAGTCGAGCTGGGCCCGGCCGGTGATGGTGCGGCCGGCGTCGTCCACCGAGCCGCTGGTGCCGGACACCTGCTGGGAGCGGAAGGAGCGCAGGTCCAGCAGGGACAGGTCGGCGAGCTTGCCGAAGCGCAGCCGCCGGTAGGTGGTGCCCTCGATCGCCGGGCGCACCGGCATCCACTCGAAGTACGCCTGCTTGGCGGCGGCCTTGCGGGCGGTCCAGGTGCCCTCGGCGCCCTCGGTGTGGTTGACCGCGCCGCCCGACCACGCGTTGTCGGCGAACTCGTGGTCGTCCCAGATCGCGATGACCGGCGCCTTCAGGTGCAGGGCCTGGAGGTCGGCGTCGGTCTTGTACTTGCCGTGCCGGGTGCGGTAGTCGGCGAGGGTGATGATCTCGTTGGCGGGGGCGTGCTGCCGGATCACCTTGCCGCGGGCCGCGTACTCGCCGGTCTTGTACTCGTAGATGTAGTCGCCGAGGTGCAGCCAGGCGTCGAGGTCGCTGCGCGCCGCGAGGTGGCGGTACGAGGAGAAGTAGCCGGCCTCCCAGTTGGCGCAGGTGACCACGCCGAACCGGAGCCCGGAGATGTCCGCGGTGGCGGCCGGGGCGGTGCGGGTGCGCGCGACGGGGGAGTCGGTGCCGCCGGAGGAGAAACGGAACCAGTAGTCGGTGGCCGGCTGGAGGCCGCGGATGTCCGCCTTCACCGTGTGGTCCGAGGCGGCCGTCGCGGTGGTGGAGCCCTTGCTGACGACCTGGGTGAGCGCCTTGTCGGTGGCGACGACCCAGCTCACCGCGGTGTCCGGGCCGACGCCGGAGCCGGGGGTGGCGTCCGGGGTCGGGGTGACGCGGGTCCACAGCAGGATGCCGTCGGGCAGCGGGTCGCCGGAGGCCACGCCGTGCAGGAACGCGGGGGCCTGGCCGGAGGCGCGGGCCGGGAGGGCGGCGGCGAGCGGCCCGGCCAGCACAGCGGTCGCCGCCACGGCCTTGACGACCGTACGGCGGCGGGGGGAGAGGGAGTTGAGGCCCTGGGAGGCCGGCAGCGATCTGTTTCGACTGGTCACGGCCGATCAGGTTACCGATCGGTAGAACAAAAGAACGGGCGAACAGGGAATGTTCGCCCGCTCTTCACCGAGCCGTCGGTTTTCGACGGGGCGTCAGCCCCTGGCGTTCGCCGGCCGGATGGGACCTATGGGGTATTCAGCCCTTGATGGCCGCGTCGATGACCTTGTTGAACTCGTCCACCGACGTGATCATGTTGCCGCCGTTGAGCTGCTTGCCGTCCATGACGAACGCCGGGGTGCCGGTCACGCCGTCCTTGTTGTGGTCGAACTGCTTCGACATGTTCACCGCCCAGGCGTCGTAGGTGCCCTTCTTGACGGCGTTCTGGAAGGTGGCGTTGCCCTTGAGCGCCGGAACGGTGTCGGCGATCTTGATGAGGTAGTTGTCGTCCTTGAACTTGTCGTCGTTCTCGTCCGGGTGCCACTTCGTGGAGTAAAGCGCGGACTTGTAGTCCAGGAACGCCTGGGGGCTGACGTTCAGGGCGGCGCCCAGCGCGCTCAGCGCGTTCTTGGAGCCCACACCGTTGTCGTGGGCGTCCAGGAACGTGGCGCCCACGTACTGGTACTTGAACTTGCCGTCGTCGATGTCCTTGTGCAGCGTCGAGCCGACCGTCTGCTCGAACTGGGCGCAGACCGGGCAGCGCGGGTCCTCGTACATCTTGAGGGTCTTCTTGGCGCTCGCCTTGCCGATGACGACCGTGGTGCCCTTGGCGCCCTCGGTGTGGGCCGGGGCGACGACCTTCGCGTCCTTCAGGCCCTCCCAGTAGCTGGGCTTGTTGGCCTGGACGACGGCGTAGCCGATGCCGCCCGCGGCCGCCAGCGCGACCACGACGCCGCCGGCCACGAACGCCTGGCGCTTGGCCTTGTCCCGCTTGGCCTGGCGCTCGCGCTCCACGCGCAGCCGCTCCCGGGCCGCGTTCTTCGACGCCTGGCTGTTCCGCTTGCTCATGTCGGTGTTCTCCCTGGGGGTCGCGCAGCTGTCGTGCGCGGAATACGGGTGGCGTGCTCGGGGCCGCTCACCAGGTGGTGAGCGGGGCGGAGCACGGCGGTCCACGCCGTCCCAGGGAGTGGGCGAGCAGCCGGTCGCGCGCGGCGCAGGGGCGCCGGACCGGGCGCGGCGGGCGCCCCTCCGGCAGGAGTCGTCCGCAGACCGCGGCCACCGCGAGGAGCAGCGGCCGGAAGGAGGCGGCGGCCACCGCGCGCAGCAGCTGCACCAGGGCCCGCTCGCCCCGGCGCAGCCAGGCGGCGGCCAGCAGGCTCACGCCGATGTGCGCGGCGAGCAGCAGCCAGGCGGTGGCCGGGGAGGCGTTCGCCAGCACTCCGGCGGCCTGCCCGCGGCCCACCTGGGCCAGCGGGGTGCCCACCGCGCCGCCGTGGCACAGCAGGTCGAAGCCGAAGGCGTGCAGGGGGCCGGCGACCGGGCCGCCCGCCCGGCCGTAACAGGTCTGCTGGCCGGTGGTGAACACCGTGTCCGCGGCCAGTTCCAGCGGGACCAGCAGGGCCGCGATCCGGCCGAAGCCGCGCTCGCGGCCCGCCAGCGCGTACGCCCCGGCGAAGACACCGGCGGCGACCGCGGCCACGGTCGCGCCCGGCAGCGGGGTCCGGGACAGCAGCACGTGCGACGCGGTGCCGAGGGTCACGACGAAGGCCGTGAACAGCACCGCGCGTACGGCTCTGAGGTGGGTCCCGGATATGTCCATAGCGAGAGCAGAGTCTGTCACGAACCGGAGTAAGGGACCCCTAAAGGGGGCCTGTGAGTACGCGCACGCCACCGCTTCGGCGGTACGTCCTACAGGCCCGGGATACGGCCGTTGCGGAACAGTTCCACGAAGAGGTGGTGGTCCGCGCGGGCGCGGGCGCCGTAGGTGTGCGCGAAGTCGACCAGCAGGGGTGCGAAGCCCTCCTCGTCGGCCGCGATCGCCGCGTCGATGGCCCGCTCGGTGGAGAAGGGCACCAGGGACTCGCCGGAGGTGTCGTCCGCCGCCGCGTGCATGGTCGCCGTGGCCCGGCCCAGGTCGGCCACGACCAGCGCGATCTCCTCCGGGTCGTCGAGGTCGCTCCAGTCCAGGTCGACCGCGTACGGCGAGACCTCGGCGACCAGCTGGCCCGCGCCGTCCAGCTCGGTCCAGCCGAGCCACGGGTCGGCGTGCGCCTGGAGGGCGCGCTGGGAGATCACCGTGCGGTGGCCCTCGTGCTGGAAGTACCCGGCGACGGCGGGATCGGTGAGGTGCCGGGAGACGGCCGGGGTCTGGGCCTGCTTGATGTAGATCACGACATCGTTCTCCAGGGCGTCGCTGTGGCCCTCCAGGAGGATGTTGTACGACGGCAGCCCGGCCGAGCCGATGCCCACGCCCCGGCGGCCCACGACGTCCTTGACCCGGTAGGAGTCCGGGCGGGCCAGGGAGGAGTCCGGCAGCGTCTCCAGGTAGCCGTCGAAGGCCGCGAGGATCTTGTAGCGGTCGGCCGCGTCCAGCTCCACGGTGCCGGGGCCCGAGGCGAACCGGCGTTCGAAGTCACGGATCTCGGTCATCGAGTCCAGCAGCTCGAACCGGGTGAGCGAGCGGGCCGCGCGCAGCGCGCCGAGCAGCGGGCCCTCGGCGGTGTCCAGGGTGAACGGCGGCACCTCGTCGCTCTTGGCGCCGGTGGCCAGGGCGTGGATCCGCTCCCGGTACGCGTCCGCGTAGACCGTCACCAGCTCGGTGATCTGCTCGTCGCTCAGCGCCTTGGCGTACCCGAGGAGCGCGACCGAGGCGGAGAAGCGCTTCAGGTCCCAGGTGAAGGGGCCGACGTACGCCTCGTCGAAGTCGTTGACGTTGAACACCAGGCGGCCGTACGAGTCCATGTACGTGCCGAAGTTCTCGGCGTGCAGGTCGCCGTGGATCCACACGCGCGAGGTGCGGTCGTCCAGGTAGGGGCCGCCCCGGCGCTCGGCGTCGAGGTCGTGGTAGAAGAGGCACGCCGTGCCCCGGTAGAAGGCGAAGGCCGAGGCCGCCATCTTCCGGAACTTCACCCGGAACGCGGCCGGGTCGGCGGCCAGGAGCCTGCCGAAGGCGGTGTCGAACACGGCGAGGATCTCCTCGCCGCGCTGCTCGGCGCTGAGCTGTGGGACCGACATCGCGGGATGCCTCCTGGTGCGGGAGTGGTGCGTCACTGTGCGTTCATGTGTGCGACAGCGCTTTCGCCGTCTCCAACGGGCGACGCCGCGCGGGAGTGCCCGGTTCCCGCCCGGACGTACGCGGGGATCCACTCCGCCTGTCAGTGCCAGGGCATAGGATTCGACGCTGTCCCCCCGAGTGTCCGCCCGCCCGTCGCCTGACGTTCCCCGTTGGAGGCCAAACCGTGTCAAAGCCGCCGTTCACGCACCTGCACGTCCACACCCAGTACTCGCTGCTGGACGGTGCCGCGCGGCTGAAGGACATGTTCAACGCCTGCAATGAAATGGGCATGACGCACATCGCCATGTCCGACCACGGCAACCTGCACGGGGCGTACGACTTCTTCCACACCGCCCAGAAGTCCGGGATCACGCCGATCATCGGGATCGAGGCATATGTCGCCCCCGAATCCCGGCGCAACAAGCGCAAGATCCAGTGGGGCCAGCCGCACCAGAAGCGCGACGACGTCTCCGGTTCCGGCGGTTACACCCACAAGACGATGTGGGCGGTGAACCGGACCGGCCTGCACAACCTCTTCCGGCTGTCCTCCGACGCGTACGCCGAGGGCTGGCTCCAGAAGTGGCCCCGGATGGACAAGGAGACCATCTCCCAGTGGTCCGAGGGCATCGTCGCCTCCACCGGCTGCCCCTCCGGCGAGCTGCAGACCCGGCTGCGCCTCGGCCAGTTCGACGAGGCCCTCAAGGCCGCCAGCGAGTACCAGGACATCTTCGGCAAGGACAAGTACTTCCTGGAGCTGATGGACCACGGCATCGACATCGAGCACCGGGTCCGCGACGGCCTCCTGGAGATCGGCAAGAAGCTCGGCATCCCCCCGCTGGTCACCAACGACTCGCACTACACGTACGCCCACGAGGCGACCGCCCACGACGCGCTGCTGTGCATCCAGACCGGCAAGAACCTCTCCGACCCGGACCGCTTCAAGTTCGACGGCACCGGCTACTACCTGAAGTCCACGGACGAGATGTACGCCATCGACTCCTCGGACGCCTGGCAGGAGGGCTGCGCCAACACGCTCCTGGTGGCCGAGATGGTCGACACCACCGGCATGTTCGAGAAGCGCGACCTGATGCCGAAGTTCGACATCCCCGAGGGCTACACCGAGGTCACCTGGTTCAAGGAGGAGGTCCGCCGGGGCATGGACCGCCGCTTCCCCGGCGGCATCCCCGAGGACCGCCAGAAGCAGGCCGACTACGAGATGGACGTCATCATCTCGATGGGCTTCCCCGGCTACTTCCTCGTGGTCGCCGACTTCATCATGTGGGCCAAGAACAACGGCATCGCGGTCGGCCCCGGCCGAGGCTCCGCGGCCGGTTCGATCGTCGCCTACGCCATGGGCATCACCGACCTCGACCCGATCCCGCACGGCCTGATCTTCGAGCGGTTCCTCAACCCCGAGCGCATCTCGATGCCCGATGTCGACATCGACTTCGACGAGCGCCGGCGCGTCGAGGTGATCCGGTACGTCACCGAGAAGTACGGCGCCGACAAGGTCGCCATGATCGGCACCTACGGCACCATCAAGGCCAAGAACGCGATCAAGGACTCGGCGCGCGTGCTGGGTTACCCGTACGCGATGGGCGACCGCATCACCAAGGCCATGCCCGCCGACGTCCTCGGCAAGGGCATCCCGCTCTCCGGCATCACCGACCCGCAGCACCCCCGCTACTCGGAGGCGGGCGAGGTCCGGGGGATGTACGAGAACGAACCGGACGTGAAGAAGGTCATCGACACCGCGCGCGGCGTGGAGGGCCTGGTCCGGCAGATGGGTGTGCACGCGGCCGGCGTGATCATGTCCAGCGAGACCATCACCGACCACGTCCCGGTCTGGGTCCGGCACACCGACGGCGTGACCATCACGCAGTGGGACTACCCGAGCTGCGAGTCGCTCGGCCTGCTGAAGATGGACTTCCTGGGCCTGCGCAACCTCACGATCATGGACGACGCGGTCAAGATGGTGAAGGCCAACAAGGGCCTCGACATCGACCTGCTGTCCCTGCCGCTGGACGACCCCAAGACCTTCGAACTGCTCCAGCGCGGCGACACCCTCGGCGTCTTCCAGTTCGACGGCGGCCCGATGCGCTCGCTGCTGCGCCTGATGAAGCCCGACAACTTCGAAGACATCTCCGCCGTGTCGGCCCTGTACCGGCCGGGCCCGATGGGCATGAACTCCCACACGAACTACGCCCTGCGCAAGAACGGGCAGCAGGAGATCACGCCGATCCACCCCGAGCTGGAGGAGCCGCTCAGGGAGGTCCTGGACGTCACCCACGGCCTGATCGTCTACCAGGAGCAGGTGCAGAAGGCCGCGCAGATCATCGCCGGCTACTCGCTCGGCGAGGCCGACATCCTGCGCCGTGTGATGGGCAAGAAGAAGCCCGAGGAGCTGGCGAAGAACTTCGTCCTCTTCCAGGAGGGCGCCCGCAAGAAGGACTTCAGCGACGAGGCCATCCAGGCGCTGTGGGACGTGCTGGTCCCGTTCGCCGGCTACGCGTTCAACAAGGCCCACTCGGCCGCGTACGGCCTGGTGTCGTACTGGACCGCCTACCTCAAGGCCAACCACCCCGCCGAGTACATGGCGGGCCTGCTGACCTCCGTCAAGGACGACAAGGACAAGTCGGCGGTCTACCTCAACGAGTGCCGCCGCATGGGCATCCGGGTGCTCCCGCCGAACGTCAACGAGTCGGAGTCCAACTTCGCCGCCCAGGGTGACGACGTGATCCTCTTCGGCCTCTCCGCGGTGCGCAACGTGGGCACCAACGTGGTCGAGTCGATCATCAGGTGCCGCAAGGCCAAGGGGAAGTACGCCACGTTCCCCGACTACCTCGACAAGGTCGAGGCGGTCGTCTGCAACAAGCGCACCACCGAATCGCTGATCAAGGCCGGCGCGTTCGACACCATGGGGCACACCCGCAAGGGCCTCACCGCGCAGTACGAACCGATGATCGACAACGTGGTCGCGGTCAAGCGCAAGGAGGCCGAGGGCCAGTTCGACCTCTTCGGCGGCATGGGCGAGGACAGCGCGGACGAGCCCGGCTTCGGCCTCGACGTGCAGTTCGCCGAGGACGAGTGGGACAAGACCTATCTGCTCGCCCAGGAGCGGGAGATGCTCGGTCTGTACGTCTCCGACCACCCGCTGTTCGGCCTCGAACACGTGCTGTCCGACAAGGCCGACGCGGGCATCTCCCAGCTCACCGGCGGCGAGCACGCGGACGGCGCGGTGGTGACCATCGGCGGCATCATCTCGGGCCTCCAGCGCAAGATGACCAAGCAGGGCAACGCCTGGGCGATCGCCACCGTCGAGGACCTCGCGGGCTCCATCGAGTGCATGTTCTTCCCGGCCACCTACCAGCTGGTGTCGACCCAACTGGTCGAGGACGCCGTGGTGTTCGTCAAGGGCCGCCTCGACAAGCGCGAGGACGTGCCCCGGCTCGTCGCCATGGAGCTGATGGTGCCGGACCTGTCCAACGCGGGCGCCAACGCGCCGGTGGTCCTCACCATCCCGGCGACCCGGGTCACCCCGCCCATGGTCAGCCGCCTCGGCGAGATCCTCAGTCACCACAAGGGCGACAGCGAGGTGCGGATCAAGCTCCAGGGGCCGCGCAAGACCACGGTGCTACGCCTGGACCGGCACCGGGTCAAGCCCGATCCGGCGCTCTTCGGCGACCTGAAGGTGCTGCTCGGCCCGTCCTGCCTCGCGGGCTGAGCCGGCTCCCGGCAGCGTGAGAGGGGCGCACCCGTCATGGGTGCGCCCCTCTTTTCTTACGCAACAGGCTTCAAACGCCCATTAGTTGTGGCCGAAGCTCTTCTGCTTCTTGCCGCGCCCGGTATCACCGGAACTGCCCTGGATGTGCGTCACGGGAGACTCGTGGGACTCCGTGGTGTGCTGCGCCTGCTCGTGAGCCTGACCGGCGTGCTGCGCGGCGCGGTTCTGCGAGCCACCCTGCTTACGGTTCTTGTTCTTGGCCATGGTGATCTGCCTCCTGCGGGGGATCTAGGGGCCAGGGCCGGATTCAGATTCACATACGCTGACATCAATCGCATGTCGGACAATTACCCTGTGTGACAGGGTAGGTTGGCGCGTAACAGCCGCAAACGCCACGCCGAAGATCGAGTTCGGGCCGTTAACCCCCGCGCGGTCGGGCAGACTCGAAGGAAGTCCGAAGCAAAACCTCCCGGGAAGAGGGTGAGTCGCGTGGACCGCTGCATCGTCCTGGTGGACGCCGGGTATCTGCTGGGCGCGGCCGCCAGCCTTCTCGCGGGCGAGCCCTCGCGGTCCCGGATCACCGTCGACCACCCCGCGCTGATCCAGGCGCTGCGCGACCGCGCCGAGTCCGACACCGAGCGGCCCCTGCTGCGCATCTACTGGTTCGACGGCGCCCCCGACCGGGTTCCCCAGCCCGAGCACCGCCGGCTGCGGGTGATGCCCCGGGTCACCGTCCGCCTCGGCGCCCTCACCCGCAGCGACGGACGCTGGGCGCAGAAGGGCGTGGACGCGGCCATGCACGCCGAGCTGACCGAGCTGGCCCGCAACCGGGCCTGCTCCGACGTCGTCCTCGTCACCGGTGACGGCGATCTGCTGCCGGGCATGATGGCGGCCAAGGAGCACGGTGTCGCCGTACACCTGTGGGCCGTGCAGGCCGCCGACGGGGACTACAACCAGTCCGAGGACCTGGTCGCCGAGGCCGACGAACGGCGCGTGCTGGACCGGGCCTGGATCACCCAGGCCGTCCGCGCCAAGGAGCTGACCGGTGTGTGCGCCCCGCCGCCGGTGCCCCGCCCCGAGATCGCCGCGATCCTCTCCGCCCCGCTGCCCGAGTCCGCGCTCGCCGCGGCCGCCGAGCGGCCCCCCGAGCAGGAGCCGCGCCCGCCGGCCGGCACCGCCGAGAACGGCGGCCAGGAGCGGGTGCCCGCGGCCAAGGGCGTGCCCACCCCCAAGGACCTCGCCGCGCTGCGCGCCCCCGGCACCGTCCAGCCCGCCCAGCACCCGACCACCGCCACCCTGCGCTGGTCCTCCGACAAGGGGTGGGTGGACCGGCCCGGCGCGGTGGCCGAACCGGCCGAGGCCGCCGCCATGCCGACGCTCGCCCAGCTCACCACGGCCGAGCAGCGCTGGGCGGACCGCGAGGAGGACATCACCACCGTCGGCGGCGATCCGTACGAGGTGGGGCAGGTCTTCGCCCGCCGCTGGATCTCCCGGCTCGGCGACCAGAGCCACCTCCAGCGGCTGTCCCAGATGTACCCGCGCATCCCGCACCGCATCGACGGGGAGCTGCTGCGCTACGCCGCGCGCTTCGGGCTGCTCGCGCACAAGGACGACCAGATCGACGAGCACGACCGTTACGCCATCCGGGCGGGCTTCTGGCGGGAGTTCGACATCCCGGCCGCCGCGGAGCACGCGAGCGCGGGGGAGTGAGACGGCGGACGCGCGGGAGCGACGAGGGGAGCCGGGACTCCGGAGCGCGCGGGTGCGAAGCCGGGGGCCGGACGGGACCGAGGGGTGGCGGGAGGGCGGGGTGAGGCGGCCGGCCGGCGCGTGTCCGGGTGGCCCCAAGGACGGGTAAAGGGCCCGACCCCGTACCCTCTTCCCTTGTGAGTACG
Source organism: Streptomyces sp. SUK 48 (assembly GCF_009650765.1). Lineage (NCBI taxonomy): Bacteria > Bacillati > Actinomycetota > Actinomycetes > Kitasatosporales > Streptomycetaceae > Streptomyces > Streptomyces sp. SUK 48. Next base: position 6,014,240 of record NZ_CP045740.1, read on the forward strand.
CGCGTGGGGCAGGCACTTCGGCAGGACGAGGTCGTCCGCGTACGCGGGCTCGCCAAGACCTATCCGGCCGTCAAGGGCCGCCGCGGCGCACCCGGCACCCCCGAGGTGCGGGCCACCGACGTCCTGGAGCTGACGGTGCGGCGCGGGGAGATCTTCGGGCTGCTCGGCCCCAACGGCGCCGGCAAGTCCACCCTCGTACGCCAGCTCACCGGGCTGCTGCGCCCCGACCGGGGCAGCGTCGAGATCCTCGGCCACGACATCGTGCGCCACCCCGAGCGGGCCGCCCGCCTGCTCGCCTACCTCGGCCAGGAGTCCACCGCCCTGGACGAGCTGACCGTCTCCCTCGCCGCCGAGACCACCGGACGCCTGCGCGGCCTGGACGCGACGCGGGCGCGGGCCGAGCGGGACGCCGTACTGGAGGAGCTGGGGCTCACCCCGATCGCCGGGCGGCCCCTGAAGAAGCTGTCCGGCGGGCAGCGCCGGCTCGCCACCTTCGCCGCCGTCCTCGTCGGCGAGCGCCCGCTGCTGGTCCTGGACGAGCCGACCACCGGCATGGACCCGGTGGCCCGGCGCGCGGTCTGGTCGGCCGTGGACCGGCGGCGCGCCGAACACGGCGCCACCGTCCTCCTCGTCACCCACAACGTCATCGAGGCCGAGACCGTCCTCGACCGGGTCGCCGTGCTCGACCGGGGCCGGGTGATCGCCTGTGACACCCCCGCCGGGCTGAAGGAGCGGGTCGCGGGCGAGGTCCGGGTGGAGCTGGTGTGGCGGGAGCGGGCGCCGCTGGACGTGCCCGAGGTCGCCGTGCTGCGCGAGCGCGCGGTGGAGGCCGGCCGGCGCTGGACGCTGCGGCTCGCGCCCGAGGAGGCCCGTGCCGCCGTCGCCACCGTGACCGGCGGCGCCGCCTTCGCCGCCCTGGACGACTTCACCCTGGCCACGCCGAGCCTGGAGGACGTCTATCTGGCCCTCGGCGGCGCCGCCCGGCAGGGGCTGGTGAAGGCATGACGGCCGAGGGCATGAGCGCACAGGCCGTCACGAGGGCACAGGCCGCCATGAGCGCACACGCCGCCATGAGCGTACCGGCCGCCGCACGCGGCCGGGCCGGTACGACTGCCGTAGGGAATACGACTGCCGCAGGGAAGAGGAGCAGCTCGTCGTGAGTGTCGTACCCGCGCAGGTTCTGCCGGACACAGCCCGGGGCGTGCCGGAGGCGGGGCCGGTCGCGGCCGAGCTCGCCCCCGCGGCGCGGCTGTGGCCGTCGCTGGCGGCCGTGTACCGGGCGCAGCTGTCCCGGGCCCGGGTGGCGCGGATCCCGCTGCTGTTCGTGGCGACCTTCCAGTCCATCGGCATCACCGTGATGATGCGCGGCGTCGTCGGCAACGGCTTCGAGGCGCGGTCCGTGGTGGCCGGCTCGTCCGTGCTGGTCGTCGCGTTCGTCGCGCTCAATCTGCTCGCCCAGTACTTCGGGCAGCTGCGGGCCGGCGGCGGCCTCGACCACTACGCCACGCTGCCGGTGCCGCCCGCCGCGGTGGTGCTGGGCACGGCGGCGGCGTACGCCTCCTTCACGCTCCCCGGGACGCTGGTGACCGCGGTCTTCGGCTGTGTGCTGTTCGGGCTGCCGCTGGCCAACCTGTGGGTGCTGCTGGCCGTCGTACCGCTCGCCGGGGCCGCGCTGTCCGGGCTCGGCGCGGCGCTCGGCCTGCTGGCGCCCCGCCCCGAGCTGGCCACCCTGCTCGGGCAGCTGGGCATGTCGGCGGCGCTGCTGCTCGGGGTGCTGCCGCCCGACCGGATGCCGGAGCCCGTCCGGCTGGCACGGGACCTGCTGCCCTCCACCTACGGCGTGGAGGCGTACGCCCGCACCTTCGGCGCGCACCCGGACTGGGCCGTCGTCCTCGCTGACCTGGGGGTGTGCGCGGGGGTCGGGGTGATCTCGCTGGCCGTGGCCGCGTGGGCGTACCGCAGGGCCGCCGTCCGGTGACGCGGCGCACAGGCCGACCTGGCACGATGGCAGGGTGACCGCACCGCTGAATCCGCCCCCGCCCCCGCACGACCACTCCGCGCACCAGGTCCGGCAGGCACCGCCCGCCGGGGTGCCGATGGCGGGCGCCTACGAAGAGGACGGCCCCGGGATGAAGACCGAAGCGCGCGAGGCCGCCGTGATCACCGTGCTGGTGGCGGTGTGCGGCGCGCTGCTCGGGCTGCTGTGGTGGCGGCTGGCGCCCCATGTGCCGCTGGTCGGCGACCAGTCGGGCAACAGCTGGGTGGTCTATCTCAAGGACACCGAGGGGGAGCAGGCGGTCGGCGTGGACGGCACGTTCACCCTGCTGGCGCTCGCGTTCGGCGCGGTGAGCGGGATAGCGGTGTTCCTGTGGCGCAGGCGCGGCGGCGTACCGCTGGTCGCCGGCCTGGCGCTCGGCGCCCTGCTCGGCTCCCTGCTGGCCTGGCGGCTCGGCGTGTGGCTCGGCCCCACGTCCGATGTCATCGCCCACGCCCGGGCGGTCGGCCAGGGGGTCACCTTCCCGGCCCCGCTGCGCCTCGGCGCGAAGGCGGCGCTGCTGTCCTGGCCGTTCGCCGCGGTGCTGGTCCATCTCGGCCTGACCGCGCTGTTCGGCCCCCGCGACCCCGAGCCCGAGCACCCGGGCGAGGCGCCGCTCACCCCGGTCCAGTAGGCACGCGGGCGGCCCCCGGGGGCTTTCCTCAGCCCCGCCCGATGGGCGCCGACACCGCGCCCGTCAGCTCCGCCAGGTCGCCCGGTGCCAGCTCCACCTCCAGGCCCCGCCGCCCCGCCGACACGCAGATCGTGGCGTGGCCGAGGGCCGAGTCGTCCAGGACGGTGGGGAGCCGCTTGCGCTGGCCGAGCGGGGAGATCCCGCCGCGGACGTAGCCGGTGGTGCGCTCGGCCAGCGCCGGGTCCGCCATGGCGGCGCGCTTGCCGCCCACCGCCGAGGCCAGGGCCTTCAGATCGAGGGTGCCCGCGACCGGGACGACCCCGACGACGAGCTTGCCGTCCACGTCGGCCACCAGGGTCTTGAAGACGCGCTCCGGGCAGACGCCCATCGCCTGCGCCGCCTCCTCGCCGTAGGAGGGGTGGGAGGGGTCGTGGTCGTAGGCGTGGACCGTGAACTCCACGCTCGCAGCGCTCAGCGCCACGGTCGCCGGGGTGCCCCCGGACTGCTGCTGCTTCTTGGACTTCTTCGCCATGGGGAGGTGGACTCAGTTCAGACTGGTCGGGGTCCGCGTCAGCTCGAACGCGGGCAGCGACGGCAGGTTACGGATGATGGCGGTCTCGCCGCGCAGCAGCTTCAGCTCGTCGCGCAGCCGGGACGCGGTGTCCGGCGCCTGGAGCAGCCGCTGCTTGGTCGGCGTGTCGTGCACCATCGCGGCCGCCACCAGGTACGACACCACGCTCGGGTCGTCCGGCAGCTCCGCGCTCGTGGCGAGCGACCGCTCCCGCGCCCCGGCCAGCCGCTTCTGGTACTGCCGGAAGGCCCGCAGCACGCCCTCGGCGAGCGCCCCGGCCTCCTCGCCCGGCTCCTCCGGCAGCTCCTCCAGCTCGGCCGTCAGGAAGGGCCCCGAGGCGTCCACGGACAGCAGCCGCACCCGGGTCGTACCCGTCGCGAGCACCTCGAAGGTGCCGCCGGTGCGTTCGCGGATCGTCGCCGCGTCCGCGATACAGCCCATCTGGTGGAAGGCTTTGAGCGGGTCCGGGCCGAAGCCCGCGGCCGGGCCCCGCTCGGGCTCCGCCGTGGGGTCGGGCATTCCGGGGGCGCTGGGCGCCACCTCGTACCCGTCGCGGATGGCCACGACGGCGAACCGCCGCGGCTCCTCCTCGGGAGTCTTCAGCAGTTCGCGCATCATGGCGCGATAACGCTCCTCGAAGACGTTCAGCGGCAGCACGAGTCCTGGGAAGAGGACCGTGTTCAGCGGGAAGAGCGGCAGACGGACGGTGGTCACGGCGCCCCAGCCTAATGGTCGGCGGGGCGCGCGTGTCCGCGGTGCCCGGGCAGAAGGTCCTCCGGCGCCGGCAGCAGCCCGGCCGGAGCGGGTGCGCCGCCCCCCGACAGCAGGTGCTCGCGCAGCCGCAGGAAGTGGCCGAGCGGGTCGTCCGAGAAGCGGTCCCAGGGGCAGGAGGTCACATAGGGGCCGATCAGCCGCACCAGGGCGCGGGCGTCCTCGGGGCGGTCCAGGCGCAGCAGCACGTAGAGCAGCTTGTTGCGCACCGCGGCGGGCCCTGGATCGGCCGCCGCGAACCGCGCGGACAGGGCTATCGCGCGGTCGGCCGCCGAGTCCAGCCGCTGCCGGGGCACCCCGGGCCCGCCGCCCTCGGTCAGATAGCCGTACGCGGCCCACGCGGGCAGCGCCTGCACCAGCGAGCCGGCCGGCGCGTCCTGCGCGGCCAGCTCGGCGAAGTCGAAGCACGCGCGGTCCGCGGCGCTCGGCACGTGCGGGGTGTCCCCAAAGCGGACGCAGCAGAACGCGCCCAGATAGCGCAGGGCGGCCACATGGCAGCCGTAGTGGTGCGGGGCGCGGCGCAGCGCCGCCTCCCACAGCTCCTCGAAGTAGCGGTGCCCGGCCCGCGAGCCGCGCGCGTGGTCCAGCGCGATCCGCCAGGGCACCGGGTCCCGGTCGTCGGCCCGCGCGGCGGCCGTGATCAGCGGGCTGACCTCGCGCAGCAGCTCGGCGCGGGCCGGCGAGGACCACACCCGGTCCACCGCCAGCTGGGCCGCGACCAGCAGGGCGCCGGGGTCGTCCGGCTCGGCCGCCCGCCAGTCCTCGAACCACTCGGAGCGCATCCGGGCGAACGCGGCCAGCCGCCGGGCGTACCGGTCGTGGCTCTCCCACTCGGCCGCGGCCCGGGTGCCGGTCAGCAGCTCGGCCGCGGCCCGGTACTCGCCCCGCCCGGCGGCGACCAGCGCGGGCGAGAGCCGGTCGTCGGGCGCGTCGAGCACGGCCTCGTCCCCGGCGGGAATTCCCCCGGCCGGGAGCGCGGAACGTCGGGACATCCAGGGGCGGCGGATGAACGAGGGCAGCGGAACCATGGTGCGGACCATTGAAAGTCCGCAGGTCGGGGCTGCGCCAGAGGCTGGGGGGAAGTCATGGAAGGTTGTACGGCCGAGGGTCAAGGAGCAGTAAAGGGCGACTGTTCGACTTTTGTACGACGCGAGGCCCAAGGGCGGTCTTTACGCACATGACCACACATGCCCGCACATGACCGCGCACCCGGTCCGTGTCCGCGTTGGGTCCGCGCACTCAGCTGCGCCGCAGCAGCCGGGTCGCCCCCGCCGCCACCGTCGTCGCCAGGATCCAGCCCAGCATGATCATCGCGGCCGACAGCCACACCCAGGGGCCGCGCAGCTGCCACTCGCCGACCTGCCCGAGGTCGATCACCGGCAGCAGCAGGTCCAGGGTGAACAGGGCCGGGCTCCAGTACGGGTGCTCGTCGTGGTTCGTCGGGGGATGCGCGGCATGCGAGAAGGCCAGGGTGCCGGCCGCCCAGAGCACCGCCATCCACACCGCGGCGCGGCCGGGCCGGTAGCCGTACGCGACCGTCAGGTCCTGTACGTAGCCCCAGAGCTTGCCGGCCAGCGGCAGGGTCTCCCGGCGCCTGCGCTGCTTGGCGAGCAGCACCTCCCGGGCGTCCTCGTCCTCCCCGGCCTCCCGCAGCACCGAGGCCAGGCGTTCGTACGGCTCCGGGGCGTACTCGGCGGTGGCCGCGGCGACCCAGTCCAGGCGCCGCTCCAGCGGGAACGGGCCCTGCGGCACCAGGTTCTCGTAGGTGAAGCCGCCCATGTGCAGCCGCCCGGCGCCCGGCCAGGCGCCCGCGCGGTCCACCAGGTTCATGGTCTGCGCCCCCGACAGCACCACCCGGCCGCGCTGCGGACCGTCCCCGAGGAAGCGCAGCTCGGGCGCGTGCACCCGGCGCAGCGACAGCTCCTGGTCGTCGGTGAGGGTGAACCGGGCCCGCTCCAGGTCCACCGCGTCCCCGAACCGCCCGTCGTCCAGGCGCATCCCGCCCTGGCACTCGAACCGCTGGATCCGGGTCCCGCGCGCCGGTGTGGTCCCGCTGAGCAGCGGGTTCCCCACCCCGGCCGGGGTCAGGTACAGGGTGCGCTCCACGCTGAGCTGGGGCGCGTTCAGGGCCAGCCGGGAGTACGGGTTGGACAGGCGCGCCCCGCGCAGGCTCAGCGAGACCCCGATCTGGGCGCCGCGCAGCCGCAGCTCGCCGTGCGACTCCAGCAGCTCCGCCTGGAGGTCCTGGCCGACATTGAGCCCGTCCGCGGAGATCGAGCGCCCGCCGCGGTCCCGGTAGACGATCGCCTGGTTGAGCAGCAGATCGGTGCCGATGTGCGCGTCGGTCAGCCGGACCCCGTTCTGGAAGCGGCAGCGCGGCAGATGCAGATCGCCCTCGGTGTGCAGCCGGGCCGCCTCCAGGCGCGGCGCCGAGCAGTTCACCAGGCGCAGCGTGCTGAACCGTGCCTCCGGCACCAGCACCTGCTCGTCGAAGCGGCAGTCGCGCAGCTCCACGTACGGCCGCACGGTCCCGCCCGCCAGGTCCAGCGCGCCCGTCACCCGCACCCCGGCGAGCTTGAGCGCGGACACCCGCCCGGCGAGCGCCGGCGGTCCGTCCAGCAGCAGCCAGGCGATGATGCGCGCCCGCACGGACCGCTCGGGCCCCCAGGGGTGGCCGCCGTGCGGATCGTCCACGACGGAGTCGCCGCTGCTCAGGTCGTACACACTGCCGTTGCGGAATGCCTGCCACATGCCCGCCTCGGCCGCGGTCAGGTCGTCCGGCAGGTCCCCGGCGGCGAAGCCGGTCCCCTCGGTCACCGCTGTTCCTTCTTTCTCCGCTGATCGGGCTTTCTCCGCTGTTCGGGTGGTTCGTCCTGCGGTTGATGCCCGCTGAGTGACGCCTGGAACACCCGGGGTGAAGGGGATCTTCCGCGTTCCGGCCAGCGTCTGTACCAGACATTGGTCCACGGCCTGTATCAGCCATTGATACGTGCGGACGACTACGGACGGCGGTCTGAGAGAATTGGAACCGTGATTTCCCGAATCGATCTGCGCGGCGACGCCCTCCCCGAGGGACCCGCCCTGCGTGACCTGCTGCCCCGAGCCGACTTCGACGTTCAGGCCGCCCTCGAGAAGGTGCGTCCGATCTGCGAGGACGTGCATCATCGTGGCGACGCGGCGCTGATCGACTTCGCGGAGAGGTTCGACGGAGTACGGCTGGAATCCGTCCGTGTCCCGGCCCAGGCGCTCGCCGACGCGCTGGCCGGCCTCGACGCGGAGGTGCGCGCCGCCCTGGAGGAGTCCATCCGGCGCGCCCGCCTGGTGCACCGCGCCCAGCGCCGCACCGCCCACACCACCCAGGTCGTCCCGGGCGGCGCGGTGACCGAGAAATGGGTTCCGGTCGAGCGCGTCGGGCTGTACGCGCCGGGCGGCCGCTCGGTCTACCCCTCCTCCGTGATCATGAACGCGGTCCCGGCCCAGGAGGCCGGCGTCGAGTCCATCGCGCTCGCCTCCCCGCCGCAGGCCGAGTTCGGGGGCCTCCCGCACCCGACGATCCTGGCCGCCTGCGCCCTGCTCGGCGTGGACGAGGTGTACGCGGCCGGCGGCGCCACCGCCGTCGCGATGTTCGCGTACGGCACCGAGTCCTGCCCGCCCGCCAACATGGTCACCGGGCCCGGCAACATCTGGGTGGCCGCCGCCAAGCGCTACTTCACCGGCCGGATCGGCATCGACACCGAGGCCGGACCCACCGAGATCGCGATCCTCGCCGACGACACCGCCGACCCGGCGCACGTGGCCGCCGACCTGATCAGCCAGGCCGAGCACGACCCGCTCGCGGCCGCCGTCCTCGTCACCGACTCCCCGGACCTCGCGGACGCGGTGGAGAAGGAGCTGGAGCCGCAGGTCGCGGCCACCAAGCACGTCGAGGACCGGATCCGCCCGGCCCTCGCGGGCAGGCAGTCCGCGATCGTCCTGGTGGACGGCGTCGAGGAGGGCCTGCGGGTGGTCGACGCGTACGGCGCCGAGCACCTGGAGATCCAGACCGCCGACGCCGCCGCCGTGGCCGACCGGGTGCGCAACGCGGGCGCGATCTTCATCGGCCCCTGGGCCCCCGTCTCCCTCGGCGACTACGCCGCCGGATCCAACCACGTGCTGCCCACCGGCGGCTGCGCCTGCCACTCCTCGGGCCTGTCCGTGCAGTCCTTCCTGCGCGGCATCCACATCGTCGACTACACCGAGGACGCGCTGGCCGAGGTCGCGCACCACGTGGTGACGCTGGCGGAGGCGGAGGACCTGCCGGCGCACGGCGCGGCGGTCAAGGCGAGGTTCGGCTGGAAGGTACCGGAGAGCAAGTGAGCGACGTAAGGATCGACGACCTCCCCATCCGGGACGAGCTGCGCGGCAAGTCCCCCTACGGCGCGCCCCAGTTGGACGTGCCGGTCCGGCTGAACACCAACGAGAACCCGTACCCGCTGCCCGAGCCGCTGGTCGAGCGGATCGCGGAGCGGGTCCGGCAGGCCGCCCGCGACCTGAACCGCTACCCCGACCGGGACGCGGTCCAGCTGCGCACCGAGCTGGCCAAGTACCTCACCGACACCGGCGGGCTCCCGCTGGCCCGGGAGAACGTCTGGGCGGCCAACGGCTCCAACGAGGTCATCCAGCAGCTGCTCCAGACCTTCGGCGGGCCCGGCCGTACCGCGATCGGCTTCGAGCCGTCGTACTCGATGCACGCGCTCATCGCCCGCGGCACCGGCACCGGCTGGATCCCCGGTCCGCGCGCGGCGGACTTCACGATCGACCCGGACTCCGCCGCGCGTGCCATCGCCGAGCACCGGCCGGACGTCGTCTTCCTCACCACCCCCAACAACCCCACGGGCAACGCGGTGCCGCCCGAGACGGTCCGCGCGCTGTACGACGCGGCGCAGGTGGCCAAGCCGTCGATGGTGGTCGTGGACGAGGCGTACGTCGAGTTCAGCCACGGCGCCTCGCTGCTGCCGCTGCTCGAAGGCCGCCCGCACCTGGTGATCTCGCGCACCATGTCCAAGGCGTTCGGCGCGGCGGGCCTGCGCCTCGGCTACCTCGCGGCCGACCCGGCCGTGGTGGACGCCGTACAGCTGGTCCGGCTGCCGTACCACCTGTCGGCGATCACCCAGGCGACCGCGCTGGCCGCGCTGGAGCACACCGCCACCCTGCTCGGCTATGTCGAGCAGCTGAAGTCCGAGCGCGACCGGCTGGTCGCCGAGCTGCGCGCGATCGGCTACGACGTCGTCGAGTCCGACGCCAACTTCGTGCAGTTCGGCCGGTTCGCCGACGCCCACGGGGCCTGGCAGAAGATCCTCGACCGGGGCGTCCTGGTCCGGGACAACGGCGTACCGGGATGGCTGCGGGTCTCCGCGGGCACGCCCGAGGAGAACGACGCGTTCCTCGACGCCGCACGTGAAGTCAAGAAGGAGCTTGAGGCATGAGCCGCGTAGGGCGCGTCGAGCGCACCACCAAGGAGACCTCGGTCCTGGTCGAGATAGACCTCGACGGCACCGGGCGGACCGACATCGCCACCGGCGTCGGCTTCTACGACCACATGCTCGACCAGCTCGGCCGGCACGGTCTGTTCGACCTGACCGTGAAGACCGACGGCGATCTGCACATCGACTCCCACCACACCATCGAGGACACCGCCCTCGCGCTCGGCGCCGCCTTCAAGCAGGCGCTCGGCGACAAGGTGGGCATCTACCGCTTCGGCAACTGCACGGTCCCGCTGGACGAGTCGCTCGCCCAGGTCACCGTCGACCTGTCCGGCCGCCCCTACCTCGTGCACACCGAGCCCGAGCGCATGGCGCCGATGATCGGCGAGTACGACACCACGATGACCCGGCACATCCTGGAGTCCTTCGTGGCCCAGGCGCAGATCGCGCTGCACGTTCACGTACCGTACGGACGCAACGCCCACCACATCGTGGAGTGCCAGTTCAAGGCGCTCGCCAGGGCGCTGCGTTACGCCTCCGAGCGCGACCCGCGCGCGGCCGGCATCCTCCCGTCGACGAAGGGCGCGCTGTAACCCATGACCGGTCTGTCGACCATCCTGATCGTCGTCGGCCTCTTCCTGGTCGGCGGCATCATCTCCTTCGTCAAGCAGAAGATGCCCACGAGCCTGATCGTGCTGCTCTCCATCGCGGCCGGGATGTGCCTGGTCGCCGGCGTCATGCGACTGGCGGTGTGGAGTTGACCGCGGCCGCCAAGAAGGTCGTCGTCTTCGACTACGGCTTCGGCAACGTCCGCTCGGCCGAGCGCGCCCTCGCGCGCGTCGGCGCCGAGGTGGAGATCACCCGCGACTTCGACGCGGCGATGAACGCGGACGGCCTGCTGGTGCCGGGCGTCGGCGCCTTCGCCGCCTGCATGCGGGGCCTGCTCGGCGCCCGCGGTGACTGGGTCATCGACCGGCGGCTGTCCGGCGGGCGCCCGGTGATGGGCATCTGCGTCGGCATGCAGGTCCTGTTCTCGCGCGGCATCGAGCACGGCGTCGAGGCCGAGGGCCTGGAGGAATGGCCCGGCACCGTCGGCCCCCTGGAGGCCGATGTCGTGCCCCACATGGGCTGGAACACCGTGGACGCCCCGGCCGACTCCGAGCTGTTCGCGCACCTGGACGCCGACGCCCGCTTCTACTTCGTGCACTCCTACGCCGTCCACGACTGGACGCAGGAGACCCACAACCCGCTGATCGCCGCGCCCAAGGTCACCTGGGCCACGCACGGCAAGCCCTTCGTCGCGGCGGTGGAGAACGGCGCCCTGTGGGCCACCCAGTTCCACCCCGAGAAGTCCGGCGACGCCGGCGCCCAGCTCCTCACCAACTGGATCGGAACCCTGTAGACCATGGCCAAGCTCGAACTCCTCCCCGCCGTCGACGTCCGCGACGGCCAGGCCGTCCGCCTCGTCCACGGCGAGTCCGGGACCGAGACCTCCTACGGCTCCCCGTTGGAGGCCGCCCTCGCCTGGCAGCGGTCCGGCGCCGAGTGGCTGCACCTGGTCGACCTGGACGCGGCCTTCGGCACCGGTGACAACCGCGCGCTGATCGCCGAGGTGGCCAAGGCCATGGACATCAAGGTGGAGCTGTCCGGCGGCATCCGCGACGACGACACCCTCGCCGCCGCCCTCGCCACCGGCTGCACCCGCGTCAACCTCGGCACCGCCGCCCTGGAGACCCCCGAGTGGGTGGCCCGGGTGATCGCCGAGCACGGCGACCAGATCGCGGTGGGCCTGGACGTGCGCGGCACCACCCTGCGCGGCCGCGGCTGGACCCGCGACGGCGGCGACCTCTACGAGACCCTGGACCGCCTGGACAAGGAGGGCTGCGCGCGCTACGTCGTCACCGACATCGCCAAGGACGGCACCCTCCAGGGCCCCAACCTGGAGCTGCTGCGCAATGTGTGCGCGGCCACCGACCGGCCGGTCGTGGCGTCCGGCGGCGTGTCGTCCCTGGACGACCTGCGCGCCATCGCCGAACTGGTGCCGCTCGGTGTCGAAGGCTCCATCGTCGGGAAGGCCCTCTACGCGAAGGCGTTCACCCTGGAAGAGGCCCTGGAGGCTGTGGCGTCATGACATCGGAATCCGTACGGCGGGTGCAGAGCGGGAGTCCCTGGGAGGAGAGCTTCGGTTTCGCGCGCGCCGTCGCGGCGGGGGACCGGGTGTCGGTGGGCGGCACCACGTCCTTCAAGGGCACGGTCCTGTACGGCGAGGGCGATCCGTACGAGCAGACCAGGGTCGCCTTCGGCAACGCCCTGGAGGCGCTCAAGGAGTTCGGGCTCGGCGTCGAGTCCGTGATCCGCACCCGTATGTACCTGAGCCATGTGCGCGACGTCGACGAGGCCGGGCGGGCCCACAAGGAGCTGTTCGACTCCGTGCGTCCCGCCTCGACCCTGCTGGTGGTCGAGGGCTTCGTGGACCCGCGCATCCTGGTCGAAGTAGAGCTTGAAGCATTCAGAGGAGCCTGAGCAGTCATGACCCTGGCGGTCCGAGTCATCCCCTGCCTGGACGTGGACAACGGCCGGGTCGTCAAGGGCGTCAACTTCCAGAACCTGCGGGACGCGGGGGACCCCGTCGAGATGGCCAAGGTGTACGACGCCGAGGGCGCCGACGAGCTGACGTTCCTGGACATCACCGCGTCCTCGGGCGACCGGGAGACGACGTACGACGTGGTGCGCCGCACCGCCGAGCAGGTGTTCATCCCGCTCACCGTCGGCGGCGGCGTGCGCACGGCCGAGGACGTGGACAAGCTGCTGCGGGCCGGCGCCGACAAGGTGGGCGTCAACACCGCGGCGATCGCCCGGCCCGAGCTGATCCGCGAGATCGCCGAGCGCTTCGGCCGGCAGGTGCTGGTCCTGTCGGTGGACGCCCGGCGCACGGAGTCGGGGTCCTTCGAGGTGACCACGCACGGCGGCCGCCGGGGCACCGGCATCGACGCCGTCGAGTGGGCACACCGGGCCGCCGAACTGGGCGCGGGCGAGATCCTGCTGAACTCCATGGACGCCGACGGCACCAAGGACGGCTACGACCTGGAGATGATCGCGGCCGTCCGGGGGCACGTCTCGGTGCCGGTGATCGCCTCCGGCGGCGCGGGCAGCCTGGCCCACTTCCCGCCGGCCGTCACCGCCGGCGCGGACGCGGTCCTCGCGGCCTCCGTCTTCCACTTCGGCGACCTGCGGATCGGCGAGGTGAAGGAGACCCTGCGGGAGGCGGGACACCCCGTCCGCTGACGCGCGCGTTCCCCGGGCCCCGGTGGCTGAGCCGCCGGGGCCTTCGCACGCCCCGGATACGAAAGAGAAGCCGCGCGGTCTCCGCAGAGGCCATGCTGCGGCTCACGCCCGCCGAACTCACCGAGCTGACCGGGGAGATGCGCGCCCTCGTGCGCCGGTACGACGAGCGCGGGCGGGCGGCGGAGGCCGCGGGGGGAGAGCGAGGGCCGCGAGAACGTCGCGGTGCACACCTACGCCTTCCCCTTCCGTGCCTGAGCCCCGCCGACGCCTCCCCGCCCCTCCGCCCCGGCCTCGCAAGGAGCCCGCCTTGAGCTCGACCCTCCTCACCCCGGCCGCCGTACCGGCCCACCGGGACCCCAACGTGCGGCGCTGGCTGAGCGCCTACACGTGCTCCATGCTCGGCGACAGCGTGTACTACCTGGCGCTGTCCTGGGCGGCCGTACGGGCCGGGACCGCGGCGCAGGCCGGTCTGGTGATGTCGGCGAGCGCGCTGCCCCGGGCCGTGCTGATGCTCGGCGGGGGAGTGATCGCCGACCGGCTCGGGCCCCGGCGGGTCGTGATCGGCAGCGACGCGCTGCGCTGCGCGGCCGTCCTCGCGGTGGCCGCCCTGCTGTACCTCACCAGCCCCGGACTGTGGCCGCTCGCCCTGCTCGCGCTGGTCTTCGGCACCGTGGACGCCGTGTTCGTGCCCGCCGTGGGCGCCCTGCCCGCCCGGGTCACCGGCAAGGACCAGCTGGCCCGCGTCCAGGGCATGCGCGGCCTGGCCATCCGCTTCGCGAGCGTCGTCGGCGCCCCGCTCGGCGGACTCGGCGTGGCCGTCGGCGGCGCCTCCGCGGCCTTCGCCCTCGCCGGTCTGCTGATCGCCGTGTCCGTGCCGCTGCTGCTCTGCGTGCGGATACGGGAGCTGCCCGGCGACCGGGCGGCCGGCCCCCGCGCCACCGCCCGGGCCGACCTCGCGGCCGGGCTGCGCTACATCCGCGGCCATCGCGTCCTCGCCCCGCTGATGCTCGCCATCGCCCTCGGCGACCTGGGCTTCGTCGGCCCGCTCAACGTCGGTCTGACCCTGCTCGCGGACCACCGCGGCTGGGGAGCCTCCGGGATGGGCTGGGTGCTCGCCGGGTTCGGCGTGGGCGCCGGCGCCGCCTCGCTGCTGCTCACCCTGCGGGGCCGGCTGCCGCGCGCCGGACTGGTCGCCGGGGTCACCATCGTCGTCGGCTCCCTGGCCGTCGGCGCCCTCGCCTACGCGCCAGGACTCTGGACGGCCGTCGGCACCGCCCTGCTCGTCGGCCTGCTGACCGGGCTCAGCGGCGCCATGTGCGGCGCCCTGCTCCAGACCCAGGCCGACCCCGCCTACCTCGGCCGGGTCACCGCCGTCTCCAGCCTGATCAGCCTCGGCTTCACCCCGCTGAGCATGCCCCTCGCCGCCGCCGCGATCGGCGTCTGGGGACTCGGCCCGGTCTACCTGGTCAGCGCCTTCGTGTGCGCCCTCGGCGGGGTCGTCGCCCTCGTCGTACCGGCCCTGCGGCGCGCCGAACTGCCCGCCTGACGCCCAGGACGGCCCGCCCGAGGCCCCTGACCGGCCGCCCGGGGTCCACGCCCCCCGGCGTTCATCCCTTCGGCTGAACCAGCTGCACCAGATTGCCGCACGTGTCGTCGAACACCGCCGCCAGCACCGGGCCCTGCTCCCGCGGACCGTGCGGGAAGCGGACACCCAGGCCGCGCAGCCGCCGGTGCTCGGCGGCGAGGTCGTCCACGGAGAAGACGATGCAGGGGATGCCCGCCTCGTACAGCGCGCGGCGGTAGGACTCCGCGATGGGGCCCTCGCCGGGTTCCAGGAGGAGCTGGAGGTCCGGCTGGGCGCCCCCGGGCGCGCCGACCGTGACGAACAGGACGCCGTCCCCGAGATCCATACGGGTGCGCGTCTCGAAGCCGAGGACCTCCGTGTAGAAGGCGTGCGCCCGCACCACGTCGTCCACGTACACCCCGGTCATCGCGACCTTGATCACGGACGGCCTCCCTGGTCAGAACCCCAGCTGCTTGGAGGAGTGCAGCTTGTCGATCGCGTCCGCCTCGCCCTCAAGCTCCACCCGCGCCGCCCGGTCCCGGCCGAACGCGAACAGCAGCAGTTCGGACGGCTCGCCGGTCGCCGTGACCACCGGGGCGCCCTTGTGCGCCACCACGGTCTGCCCGTCGGGCCGGCGCAGCACCAGCCCCGTCGGCACCCCGCGCCCCAGCAGCCGCGCCGTGCGCTCCAGGCGCGACCACAGCGCGTCCTGGAACACCGGGTCCAGCTCCCGCGCGCTCCAGTCCCGCTGCGCCCGGCGCACGTCCTCGGTGTGCACGTAGAACTCCACCGTGTTCGCGGCCTCGTCCACCTGCTTGACCTGGAACGGCGAGAACCGCGGCGGACCCGTGCGGATCAGCCGGATCAGCTCCTCGTACGGCCTCGCGGTGTACTCCGCCATCACCTTCTCCAGGCGCGGGGCGAGCCGCTTGACCAGCGCGCCCCCGGCCGCGTCCGGGCGGCGCTCGCGCACGATCACATGCGCGGCCAGATCCCGGGTCCGCCAGCCCTCGCACAGAGTCGGCGCGTCCGGGCCCACGGTTTCCAAGAGGTCGGCGAACAGGAGCCGTTCACGCTTGGCGAAGGTCGACATGGGGTCAGCCTACGGCCCGCCGCCGGTCCGCGCAGTGGACACCCGCCCGGTGTCGTCCGTGGCGCGCGGCACAATGGCACCCATGACCAGTACGCCCGGCACCCCCCGGCCCAGCAGCCTCGACCCGGAGATCGCCGCCCGCCTCAAGCGCGGCGCCGACGGCCTCCTGCCCGCCATCGCCCAGCAGCACGACACCGGAGAGGTGCTCATGCTCGGCTGGATGGACGACGAGGCGCTGCACCGGACCCTGACCACCGGCCGCTGCACCTACTGGTCGCGCAGCCGCCAGGAGTACTGGGTCAAGGGCGACACCTCCGGCCACGTCCAGTGGGTGAAGTCGGTCGCGCTGGACTGCGACGCGGACACCGTGCTGGTCCAGGTCGACCAGGAGGGCGCCGCCTGCCACACCGGCGCGCGCACCTGCTTCGACGAGGACGTGCTGCTCAAGGACGCCGGTCTCCCGTCCGGCGCGGACCAGTGAGGCCCGCCGCCATGGACCTGGAGACCTTCCGCAAGCTCGCCGCCGACCGGCGTGTCATCCCGGTCACCCGCAAGCTGCTCGCCGACGGCGACACCCCGGTGGCCCTCTACCGCAAGCTGGCCGGCGAACGCCCCGGCACCTTCCTGCTGGAGTCCGCGGAGAACGGCCGCTCCTGGTCCCGCTACTCCTTCGTGGGCGTGCGCAGCGCCGCCACCCTCACCGCCCGCGACGGCGCGGCCCACTGGCTCGGCACCCCGCCGGTCGGCGTCCCCGTCGACGGCGACCCCCTCCAGGCCCTGCGCGCCACCCTCGAGACCCTGCACACCCCGCACACCGAGGGCCTGCCCCCTTCACCGGCGGCATGGTCGGCTACCTCGGCTACGACATCGTGCGCCGCCTGGAGAAGATCGGCCCCGGCGAGCGCGACGATCTGCGGCTGCCCGAGCTGACCATGCTCCTGACCAGCGACCTCGCCGTGATGGACCACTGGGAGGGTTCGGTCCTGCTGATCGCCAACGCGATCAACCACAACGACCTGGACACCGGCGTGGACGAGGCGTACCACGACGCGGTGGCCCGCCTCGACGCGATGGAGGCCGACCTCAGTCGCGCCGTGGCCCAGCCCCCGGCCGTGCTGCCGCCCTCCGAACTGCCCGAGTACACCGCGCTGTGGGGCGGCCCCGACTTCCGGCGCGCCGTCGAGGACGTCAAGGAGCGCATCCGCGCAGGCGAGGCGTTCCAGGTCGTGCCCTCCCAGCGCTTCGAGACGCCGTGCACGGCGAGCGCCCTGGACGTCTACCGGGTGCTGCGGGCCACCAACCCCTCGCCGTACATGTACCTGTTCCGGTTCCCCGACGGGGACGCAGGCGTGTTCGACGTCGTCGGCTCGTCCCCCGAGGCCCTGGTCAAGGTCGAGGACGGCCGGGCCATGGTGCACCCCATCGCCGGCACCCGGCACCGCGGCGCCACCCCGCAGGAGGACCAGGCGCTCGCCGAGGAACTGCTCGCCGACCCCAAGGAGCGCGCCGAGCACCTCATGCTGGTCGACCTCGGGCGCAACGACCTCGGGCGGGTCTGCCGGCCCGGCTCGGTCGAGGTGGTCGACTTCATGTCCGTCGAGCGCTACTCGCACGTGATGCACATCGTCTCCACCGTCACCGGACGGGTCGCCGACGGCCGCACCGCCTTCGACGTGCTCACCGCCTGCTTCCCGGCCGGCACCCTCTCCGGCGCCCCCAAGCCCCGCGCGATGCAGATCATCGACGAACTCGAACCGTCCCGGCGCGGTCTGTACGGCGGCTGCGTCGGCTACCTCGACTTCGCGGGCGACTCCGACACCGCGATCGCCATCCGTACCGCCCTGCTGCGCGACGGCACGGCATATGTGCAGGCCGGAGCGGGCATCGTCGCCGACTCCGATCCGGTCGCCGAGGACCAGGAGTGCCGCAACAAGGCCGCGGCGGTGCTGCGCGCGGTGCACACGGCCAACCGGCTCGGCGCATAGGGCGCTTCTCACGGAACCCCGGGTGACGGTTCGCCCGGGGTTCAGGCGATAGTGGAGTACGTGACTGCCGTTCCTCACCCCCGTTCCGAAGCCGCCGCGCCCTCACGGTCCGGCCGCCGGAGCCTCGCCGTGGCCCTCCTGTTCGGCGCGCTCGGCGCGGCCGTGGCGCTGCTCGCCAGCCGGCAGCGCTGGGCGGAGGGCACCGCGTCGGTGGCCGGCGGCGCGTTCCCGCTCACCGCGAAGGGCAGCGATGTCACGGGCGTGCCCGCGGCCCTCGCCATAGTGGGTCTCGCCGCGCTCGTCGCCGTCTTCGCCGTCCGCCGGGCCGGCCGCTTCCTCGTCTCCGGGCTGCTCGCGCTGTCCGGCGCGGGCATCATCGCCGCCGCCCTGGTCGCCGCCACCGACAGCAGCGCGCTGGACGAGAAGGCCGCCCAGGCCAGCGGTGACACCACCGCCACGGTCGCGGCGCTGAGCCATACCGGCTGGCCGTACGTGGCGGCCGCCGGCGGCCTGCTGATCCTGCTCGCGGGGCTGCTCGCGCTGCGCTTCGGCAGCGGCTGGCCCGCCATGTCCGGGCGCTACGAGCGCGGCACCGACCGCCCCCGCAAGGCCGCCAGGCCCCTCGATCCGGAGCGGCCCGAGGAGATCTGGAAGGCCCTGGACCGGGGCGAGGACCCCACCGGCGCCTGACCCCGCGCGGATGTGGCGAACCAGACGCCACCCCCGCGTCCGGCGCGTGTGCGCGTACGGGACAATGGACGGCGAGCGTCCGGCTTGACGGGCGGGCTCGGAGCCGTACGACACGTACGTCGCTCTTCTGGGACACGTACACAGCAACGAGGAGCACAGACATGGCGGGCAGCAGCCACGGCCACGGTCACACCCCGGCCGCCTGGACCGGCGTCATCATTTCCTTCGTCGGCTTCCTGGTCGCCGGCGCCTTCATGGTGATGGCCAACACCATCGGCTTCTGGGTCGGCATGGCCCTCATCATCGGCGGCGCGATCGTCGGCGGCATCATGAAGGCCATGGGCCTCGGCGACCACCAGAAGCCCCTCGCGATGGTCGGCGGCGCTCCCATCGCCGCGCGCGAGCCCGTCGCGGTGGAGAGCTGAGCCGCCGAGCACGGCACCTCTGCGCGAAGGGCGGCCCGGTGTCCCTGACGGACCCGGGCCGCCCTTCGGCGTCCCCCGGGGTCCCGGCAGGGCCGCCTTCCCGCGCGCACGGCCGCCGCGTCGGCGAGAATGCCTGACGTGACCGCCGCCGACCGACCGGCCCCGCCCGCCGCGTCCTTCCCCGCCGCCCCTCCCTGGTCCGGGTCCCTCTCCTGGTCCGGAGCCCCCGCCGCCCCGCCGGCCCCCCGGTGGCGGCGCCTCGCCACCCCCGCCGGTGTGCTCGCGGCCGTCGCCGGTGCCTTCACCTACGTCGGGATCGTCGACCCGAACCACCCCGGTCACTACCCGGTCTGCCCCCTCTACCGGTTCACCGGCCTGTACTGCCCGGGCTGCGGCGGGCTGCGCAGCGCCCACGCGTTCGCGCACGGGGACCTGGCGGCGGCGCTGCACGACAACGCGCCCGCCGTGGCCGGCTACCTCCTCTTCGCGGTGCTGTGGGCGGTCTGGGCCGCCCGAGCCTGGCGCGGCCGCCCCATGCGGCTCGCGCTCGGCAACGCCCAGATGTGGGTCGTCGGCGCGCTGCTGCTGGTGTTCACCGTGGTCCGCAATCTGCCGTTCGGCGCCTGGCTGCACCCCTGACCTGCGGCGCCGACGTCCAAGGAGTGAAACCGGCATCCACCGGATGCGAGGCCATTGCCCTGCTCCGGATACCATCGAGTGACCAAGGGTTTTCACGACCTGAAGGAACCTGAAGGAACCAACCGTCTGAAAGGGGGCCGCTCGCGTGAGTGTGCTCGACGAGATCATCGACGGAGTCCGTGCCGACCTCGCGGAGCGGCAGGCACGCGTCAGCCTCGACGAGCTCAAGGAGCGCGCGGCCAAAGCACCCGCCGCCAAGGACGGGGTGGCCGCGCTCCGGGGCGACGGCGTCAAGGTGATCTGCGAGGTCAAGCGCTCCAGCCCCTCCAAGGGCGCGCTGGCCGCGATCGCCGACCCGGCGGGCCTCGCCGCCGACTACGAGGCGGGCGGTGCCGCCGTCATCTCCGTCCTCACCGAACAGCGCCGCTTCGGCGGCTCCCTCGCCGACCTCGAGGCCGTCCGCGCCCGCGTGGACATCCCGGTGCTGCGCAAGGACTTCATCGTCACCTCGTACCAGCTGTGGGAGGCCCGCGCGTACGGCGCCGACCTCGCCCTGCTGATCGTGGCCGCCCTGGAGCAGCCGGCCCTGGAGTCCCTGATCGAGCGCGCCGTCTCCATCGGTCTCACCCCGCTGGTCGAGGTGCACGACGAGGACGAGGCCGAGCGCGCCGTGGCCGCGGGCGCCCGGATCATCGGCGTCAACGCGCGCAACCTCAAGACCCTCGAGGTCGACCGCGGCACCTTCGAGCGGATCGCCCCCGAGATTCCCGAGGGCATCGTCAAGGTCGCCGAGTCCGGCGTCCGCGGCCCGCACGACCTGATCGCCTACGCCAACGCCGGCGCCGACGCCGTCCTGGTGGGCGAGTCCCTGGTCACCGGCCGCGACCCGCGCACCGCCGTCTCCGACATGGTGGCCGCGGGCGAGCACCCCGCGCTGCGCCACGGCCGCGACTGAGCTCCCGCTAGGCTGACCCCGATGACTGCGACCCTGACGACCGCGGACCGCTACGCGCGCCTCGCCCGCGGCTGCCGCCCCCGCGGCTGCCGCGCGCCCGCGCGCCGCGTCCACGGCCGCCGGGTCCGCTACGTCATCGGGGACGAACCGGGTCAGGTCAACGGCATGCGATGGCACCGCGTCCGAAGGGGCGCGGGGGGCTGCGCGAGCGGCCACTGACGGCCGACAGCTGACAGCCGACCCGCCGCCCCACGGCGCACCGTGTCTTTTCACACGCACTCACCGTGAGGTACCGGCATGCCCAGCAACTACTTCTTCCCCGACCCGGAGGGTCAGGTCCCCAGCTCCGAGGGCTACTTCGGGGCGTTCGGCGGCAAGTTCATCCCGGAGGCCCTCGTCGCCGCCGTGGACGAGGTCGCCGTCGAGTACGACAAGGCCAAGCAGGACCCCGAGTTCGCCCGCGAACTGGACGACCTGATGGTCCACTACACCGGCCGCCCCTCGGCGCTCACCGAGGTGCCCCGGTTCGCCGAACACGCCGGTGGCGCACGGGTGTTCCTCAAGCGCGAGGACCTGAACCACACCGGCTCGCACAAGATCAACAACGTGCTCGGCCAGGCGCTGCTCACCAAGCGCATGGGCAAGACCCGGGTCATCGCCGAGACCGGCGCGGGCCAGCACGGCGTGGCCACCGCCACCGCCTGCGCGCTGTTCGGCCTCGACTGCACCATCTACATGGGCGAGATCGACACCGAGCGCCAGGCCCTGAACGTGGCCCGGATGCGCATGCTCGGCGCCGAGGTGGTCGCCGTGAAGTCCGGCAGCCGCACCCTCAAGGACGCCATCAACGAGGCGTTCCGGGACTGGGTCGCCAACGTCGACCGCACCCACTACCTGTTCGGCACCGTCGCGGGTCCCCACCCCTTCCCGGCCATGGTCCGCGACTTCCACCGGGTCATCGGCGTCGAGGCCCGCCGCCAGATCCTGGAGCGCGCGGGCCGCCTGCCCGACGCGGCCGTCGCCTGCGTCGGCGGCGGCTCCAACGCCATCGGCCTCTTCCACGCCTTCGTCCCGGACGAGGGCGTCCGCCTCATCGGCTGCGAGCCGGCGGGCCACGGCATCGACACCGGTGAGCACGCGGCCACCCTGACCGCGGGCGAGCCCGGCATCCTGCACGGCTCCCGCTCCTACGTCCTCCAGGACGAGGAGGGCCAGATCACCGAGCCGTACTCGATCTCGGCCGGTCTGGACTACCCGGGCATCGGACCCGAGCACGCCTACCTCAAGGACTCGGGCCGCGGCGAGTACCGCGCGGTCACCGACGACGCCGCCATGCAGGCCCTGCGCCTGCTGTCGCGCACCGAGGGCATCATCCCGGCCATCGAGAGCGCCCACGCCCTCGCGGGCGCCCTGGAGGTCGGCAAGGAGCTGGGCCCGGACGGGCTGATCGTCGTCAACCTCTCCGGTCGCGGCGACAAGGACATGGACACCGCGGCCCGCTACTTCGGGCTGTACGACACCGACGCCGAGGTGGCCGCGGACGCCGCCGCCACCGCCGAGATCGAGGGGGACGCCAAGTGAGCGGGAACATCCGGCTGTTGACGGACACCCTCGCCGCCGCCAAGGCCGAGGGCCGGGCCGCGCTCATCGCCTACCTCCCGGCCGGGTTCCCGACCGTGGACGGCGGCATCGAGGCGATCAAGAACGTGTTCGACGGCGGCGCCGACGTGGTCGAGGTGGGCCTGCCGCACAGCGACCCGGTCCTGGACGGCCCGGTCATCCAGACCGCCGACGACATCGCCCTGCGCGGCGGCGTCAAGATCGCGGACGTGATGCGCACGGTGCGCGAGGCGCACGCGGCCACCGGCAAGCCGGTGCTCGTGATGACGTACTGGAACCCCATCGACCGCTACGGCGTCGAGCGGTTCACCGCCGAGCTGGCCGAGGCGGGCGGCGCGGGCTGCATCCTGCCCGACCTGCCGGTGCAGGAGTCCGCGCTGTGGCGGGAGCACGCCGACAAGCACGGCCTCGCCACGGTCTTCGTGGTGGCGCCGAGCAGCAGGGACGCCCGGCTCGCCGAGATCACCGCGGTGGGCAGCGGCTTCGTCTACGCCGCCTCGCTCATGGGCGTCACCGGCACCCGGGAGTCCGTCGGCGCGCAGGCCCAGGACCTGGTGCAGCGCACCCGCGTCACCCGTGCCGAGCTGCCCGTCTGCGTCGGTCTCGGCGTCTCCAACGCGGTCCAGGCCGCCGAGGTCGCCACCTTCGCCGACGGTGTGATCGTCGGCTCGGCCTTCGTCAAGCGGATGCTGGACGCCCCGGACCACGCGTCCGGCCTGGCGGCGGTGCGCGAGCTGGCCGGGGATCTGGCGAAGGGCGTGCGCGGCCAGGCGTGACGCGCGGGCCCGCCACAGGGCGGCCCGGCGGGCGCCGGTCGTCATGTATCGGGCATTCCGGTCACTCGAACGGGTGGACCTCGGGTCGGGGAGGCGCGCTGCGCCTCCCCGGTTCGTTCTGGGGGTGTGAGCGAGAAGAACGGTGACGGAAAGCGGACCGCCCGCCAGCGGCTGGCGGTCGAGCGCGAGAAGCAGAAGTCCGCGGAGAAGCGGCGGCGGGCGCTGATCGTGGGCGCCAGCGTCGTCTGCGTCCTGGCCCTCGCGGCGGTGATCGGCGTGATCGCCGCGAACGCGGGCAAGAACAAGGCGAGCGGCAGCGCGGGCCCGGTCGTGGCGCCCTCCGGCGCGCTGGGCAAGGACAGCCTCGCGATCCCGGTCGGCAAGGACGGCGCGAAGTCGACGCTCACCGTCTGGGAGGACTTCCGCTGCCCCGCCTGCCAGGCGTTCGAGGTGGCGTACCGGCCCACCCTCCATGAGCTGGTCGACGCGGGCAAGCTGCGCGTCGAGTACCACCTCGTCCGGCTGATCGACGGCAATCTCGGCGGCACCGGCTCGCTGCGCGCGGCCAACGCGGCGGCGTGCGCCCAGGACGCCGGGAAGTTCCGCGACTACCACGACACGCTGTACGCGAACCAGCCCAAGGAGACCGACGACGCCTTCGCGAGCAACGCCAAGCTGATCACGCTGGCGGGCAAGGTCGGCGGCCTGGACACCCCGGCCTTCCAGAAGTGTGTGAAGGCGGGGACGCACGACAGCTGGGTGGACCGCTCGCAGAAGGCGTTCCAGGGCGGCGGCTTCAGCGGCACGCCCACGGTGCTGCTCGGCGGCAAGAACATCTACCAGGACCAGTCGATGTCCCCGGCCAAGCTGAAGCAGATGGTGGAGTCGGCGGACCAGGGGTAGCGGGCCGCGGGCCGGCGAATCCCCTGTCCCTGTTACGCACCCGTAGCCAGGCGGCTTGGTGTCGCCGGGGCCCGGCACGGTAGCGTCGGACTTGCCATGGAACTTGCCTACATTCCCAGTCCGTCCCGCGGGGTGCTGTACCTCGGCCCCATTCCGCTGCGCGGCTATGCCTTCTGCATCATCATCGGCGTCTTCATCGCCGTCTGGCTCGGCAACCGGCGCTGGGTCGCCCGTGGCGGGCAGTCCGGCACGGTCGCCGACATCGCGGTGTGGGCCGTGCCGTTCGGCCTGGTCGGCGGCCGGCTCTACCACGTGATCACGGACTACGAGCTGTACTTCAGCCCCGGCCGTGACTGGGTGGACGCCTTCAAGGTGTGGCAGGGCGGTCTGGGCATCTGGGGCGCGATCGCGCTCGGCGCGCTGGGCGCGTGGATCGGGGCGCGGCGCCGGGGCATCCCGATGCCCGCGTACGCCGACGCGGTGGCGCCCGGTATCGCCCTCGCACAGGCCATGGGGCGCTGGGGCAACTGGTTCAACCAGGAGCTGTACGGCAGGGAGACGCACCTCCCCTGGGCGCTGCACATCACGTCCTCCGAGGGCGGCCGGGTGCCGGGGTACTACCACCCGACCTTCCTCTACGAGTCCCTGTGGTGCATCGGCGTCGCCTTCCTGGTGATGTGGGCCGACCGCCGCTTCACGCTGGGCCATGGCCGGGCGTTCGCCCTCTATGTCGCCGCGTACTGCGTGGGCCGCGGCTGGATCGAGTACATGCGGGTGGACGACGCCCACCACATCCTCGGTCTGCGCCTCAACGACTGGACGGCGCTGATCGTCTTCCTCCTGGCGGTC
Organism: Streptomyces sp. SUK 48; assembly: GCF_009650765.1. Classification (NCBI taxonomy): domain Bacteria; kingdom Bacillati; phylum Actinomycetota; class Actinomycetes; order Kitasatosporales; family Streptomycetaceae; genus Streptomyces; species Streptomyces sp. SUK 48. The sequence continues at coordinate 6,038,497 of NZ_CP045740.1, forward strand.
ACCTACATGATCGTCTCGGCCCGCCTCCGCCCCGGCCGCGAAGAGGTCGTGGAACCGCTCGCCTCCGGCGCTTCGGCCGAGAGCGGCGCGGAGCCGGACGCCGGGACCGGGAAGCCCGCCGCTGCGGAGCCGGACACCGAGACCGGTAAGCCCGCGGCTGCGGAGCCGGAGGACGAACCGGCGGACGAGCCGGAGCCGAAGGCGACCGCCGAGGAGACCGGGCCGGCGACGAAGAAGAGCTGACGCCCGCCCGTACGACGCCGAGGGCGCCCGGATCACCCCGGGCGCCCTCGGCGTTTCCGGCACCGGGCACGGCCGGGCCGGGCACCCCTGCGATCACCTTCGCCGGGCCAGGGACAGTGTGCGGTGGGCCATCGCCACCACCGCCGCGTCGATGAAGCGGCCGTCGGGGAGGGCCTGGGCGCCGGGTTCGGCGGTGGCGGCCTTGAGGATGGTCTCGGCGTGCTCCAGTTCGGCGGGGGTGGGCAGATAGGCGCGCTCGATGACCGGGAGCTGGCGGGGATGGATCGCGGCCCGGCCGAGGAAGCCGAGGGCGCGGCCGTGCGCGCAGGAGGCGGCCAGGCCGTCGAGGTCCCGGATGTCGGGGTGCACGGTCTGCGCCGGCGGGGGCAGCCCGGCGGCGCGCGCGGCGACGATCACCCGGGAGCGCGGCCAGTCCAGCCCCGAGTCGGCGCGTACCCCGAGGTCCGCCCGCAGGTCCGCCTCCCCGAGGGAGATGCCCCGCAGCGAGGGATGCGCGCCCGCGATGGCGTAGGCGTGCTCGACGGCCGGCGCCGACTCCAGGAGCGCGTACAGCGGGAACGGCACGGCGGCGGCGACCCGGCGCACCTCCGCGGGACCGGTCACCTTCGGCAGCCGTAGCCCCGACAGTCCGCGCAGCCCCCGCAGCGCGGCCAGGTCGGCGGCCGCCCACGGGGTGTCCTGGGCGTTCACCCGCACATGCACCGGCACCGGCTGCGCCGCCGTGAGCCGCTCCGCCGTGGCGGCGCGCGCGTACTCCTTGCGCTCCGGTGCCACCGCGTCCTCCAGGTCGATCACCACCACGTCCGCGCCCGCCGCCAGCGCCTTGGTGACCACGGTGGGCCGGTCCCCGGGGACGTACAACCAGGTCAGCGGGGTCACAGGGCGCCCTCCGCGCGCAGGGCGGCGATGTCGGCCGGGGCGAGGCCCAGCTCGGCGAGGACCGCGTCGGTGTCCGCGCCGTGCGGCCGCCCGGCCCAGCGGATCGCGCCGGGCGTGGCGGACAGCCGGAACAGCACGTTCTGCAGGCGAAGCGAACCCAGCTCCGGGTCCGGCACCGTCGTCACCGTGTTCAGCGCCTGGTACTGGGGATCCTCGAACACGTCCCGCACGTCCTGCACCGGCGCGATCGCCGCCTCCGCCTTCTCGAACGCCGCCAGGACCTCCGTACGGGTGCGGCCGGCGATCCAGGAGCCGACCGCCGCGTCCAGCACCTCCGCGTGCGCGGCCCGCTGCGCGCCCGTAGCGAACCAGGGCTCCTCGATCAGCTCCGGCCGCCCCACCAGCCGCAGCACCCGCTCCGCCACCGACTGCGCGGAGGTGGAGACGGCGACCCAGGTGCCGTCGGCCGTGCGATACGTGTTGCGCGGGGCGTTGTTCGCGGACCGGTTGCCGGTGCGTTCCTGGACGTAGCCGAGCTGGTCGTACCAGGTGGCGTGCGGGCCGAGCACGGACAGGATCGGCTCGATGATCGCCATGTCCACGACCTGCCCGATGCCGGTGCGCTCCCGCGCGGCCAGCGCCGTGAGCACGGCGTACGCGGTGGTGAGGCCCGCGACCGAGTCGGCGAGTCCGAAGGGCGGCAGCACCGGCGGCGCGTCCGGCTCCCCGGTGAGCGCCGCGAAGCCGCTCATCGCCTCCGCGAGGGTGCCGAACCCGGGCCGGTGCGCATACGGTCCGAACTGCCCGAACGCGGTGACCCGGGCGAGTACCAGGCGCGGGTTGGCCGCGGACAGCTCCGCCCAGCCCAGGTCCCATTTCTCCAGCGTCCCGGGGCGGAAGTTCTCGATCACGACGTCGGCGGTGGCGGCGAGCCGCAGCAGGGTCGCCCGCCCGCCCGGCCGGGACAGGTCCAGGGTGATCGCCCGCTTGTTGCGGCCGAGCACCTTCCACCACAGGCCGACCCCGTCCTTCGCCGGACCGTGCCCCCGGGACGGATCGGGGCGCCCCGGATGCTCGACCTTGATCACCTCGGCGCCGAAGTCGCCGAGCAGCGTCGCGGCCATCGGCCCGGCGAAGAGCGTCGCCAGGTCCAGCACCCGCAGCCCGTCCAGCGCCGCGGCGCGCGCCGTCGTACCCCCGCGCGCCTCTCCTCCCTTACCTCCGCGCGCCCCTTCTCCGGTATCCCCGCTCGCCCCTGCTCCCGTGGCCCCGTTCATGCGGTGAACCGGGCGTCGATCTCCGGGCGGTACGGCATCGACGCCGACGCCCCGGCCCGCTCGACCGAGAGGGACGCCGCGGCGGCGGCCCAGGACAGGGCCTCCCGTACGGGTTTCTCCTCGGCGAGGGCCACCGCGAGCGCCCCGGTGAAGGTGTCGCCCGCGCCCGTGCTGTCCACCGCCTCGGCCCGGGGCGCGGGCACCACCAGCGGCTCGGCGTCCCGGGAGACGTACAGGCAGCCCGTCGCGCCCAGGGTGACCACCGCGCGCGGCACCAGTTCGAGGAGCGCGGTGGCGGCCTCGCGCGGGTCGGTGCGGCCGGTGAGGGTGATCGCCTCGTACTGGTTGGGCACCAACAGGTCGGTGGCGGCGAGGAGTTCGTCCGGCAGCGGCTGGACGGGGGAAGGCGTGAGGATCGTCCGAACCCCGTGCCGCCGCGCCGCGGCGGCGCCCGCGACCACCGCGGCCAGCGGGATCTCCAGCTGGAGCAGCAGGGTGTCGGCGGAGGCGATCAGCCCCTCGTCGCCGGGCGAGAGATGGTCGACGGTGCCGTTGGCGCCCGGGATGACCACGATGGAGTTGCCGCCCTCGTCGTCCACCACGATGTGCGCGGTGCCGGAGGGGCCTTCGACCGTGCGCAGGAAGTCGGTGTCCACGCCGGAGTGTTCGAGGGTCTCCCGCAGCCGGGACCCGGCCGCGTCGTTGCCCACCGCGCCGACCATCGAGACGGTGGCGCCGGCCCGCGCGGCGGCGATCGCCTGGTTGGCGCCCTTGCCGCCGGGGATCGTACGGAACTCCCGGCCGGTCACCGTCTCGCCGCGCTGCGGGGCCTTGGCGACGAAGGTGACGAGGTCCATGTTCGTGCTGCCGAGCACGGCGATATGGGTCATGGGCGGTTCGCCTCCAGGTGGGTGAGGTGGGCGAGGGTGTCGAAGCCGGTGCCGTCGAAGTCGGCGACGGTGGTGGCGAGCCGGTTCTTCAGCGGGGCCCGCCAGTGCTCGGGGAGCGCGGCGGGGGAGCCCGCGAGGAGCCCGGCGACGCTGCCCGCGCTCGCGCCGACCGAGTCGGTGTCCAGACCGCCCGCGACGGCCCGCCGGATCGAGCCGGTGAAGTCGCCGTCCGCGTGGGTGAGCGCGGCGGCCAGCAGGGCGGTGTTGGGCAGGGCGTGCACCCAGTGGTGGGTGGCGGAGTAGCGGGCGTGGAGTCGGTCCACCACGGTGTCGAAGTCCTCGTGTCCGGCGGCCAGTCGAACGGCGTGGTCGACGGCCTCGGCCAGCCGGGAGCGGTGCGGGACGACCGAACGGCCCGCGCGCAGGCAGGCGTGCACATCGTGGTCGCCGGTGGCGGCCGCGGCGAGCGTGGCGGCGGTGAACATGGCCGCGTAGACGCCGTTGGCCGTGTGGGTCAACGCCGCGTCGCGGTGGGCCTGTTCGGCCGCCGCGGCCGGGTCGCCCGGGTTGGTCCAGCCGTGCACGTCGGCGCGGATCAGGGCGCCGATCCACTCCCGGAAGGGGTTGCGGTGGCGGGCGGTGTGCGGGGGCTCCACACCGCTGAGGAGATTGCGGTAGGCGAGGCGCTCGGCGGTGAACGTGCGTCCCGGCGGCAGCTCTTCGAGCCACAGCCGGGCGACGTCCGCGGTGCTGAAGCCCTTGCCGTGCCGCTGGAGCAGCAGCAGGTTGAGCAGCGGGTAGTCGAGGTCGTCGTCCTCGGGCATGCCGTCGATGTTCTCGGCGAGCGAGGTGGCGGCCGAGCGGCGGTTCCACGGATGCGTGTCGAGCAGTTCGGCGGGCACGCCCCGGGCGGTGAAGTAGCCGTTCAGCGGCCAGTTGCCGCTCGCCCGGGCGAGGGCGCGCACGGCGTCCAGGGGCAGTTTCTCGACCGGCTTGCCCAGCAGACAGCCGGCGGCCCGGCCCAGCCAGGACGCCTCGAAGGCGAGCGGCCCCGGCGTCCCGGCGAGCCGCGCGGTGGGCCAGTCGGGGCAGGCGGCCCGGATCGCGGACAGCTCGGTCGGCTCGTCCTCGGCCAGCCGGCTGGGCAGATCGGCCAGTTCGTCCAAGAGGTCCTCGGCGAGCAGCCGCAGATAGCGGGAGACGCGGTGCGGGGAGGCGCCCGCGCGGTCCGGGGCGTCCGGGCCGCCCGCCGCGCGCCAGCGCTCCTCGATCCGGGACGGCTCGCGGCCGTCGAGGCGGGCCTGGCGCAGCTCGTGCCCGAGCAGATCCTCGGGCTGGACCCAGGTCAGCCGAAGCACGGCGCGCCCTCCTGGTCGGAGGGGGCCGTGTCGCCCGGGGCCGGGGTGCTCCCCGGTTCGAAGGGGGCCGTGTTGCCCGGGGCCGGGGTGCCTCCCTGGTCGGAGGGGGTCGCGTCGCCCGGGTCCGGGGCGCCTCCCAGGGCCGCGAAGGCCCGCTCATGGGCGCGGCGCCGGGCGCGGTCGAGGGCGAACACCTCGCGCGCGACCTGGGCGAGCGTCCGGGCCGGCTGCCACAGGTCCAGGCGGCTCGCCTCCGCGACCGTCTTCGCCCACTCCTCGGGCACCGGCGAGCCGAGCGCGCCCGCGAGGGCACCGGCCATGGTGGCGATCGAGTCGCAGTCGCGCCCGTAGTTGACCGAACCGAGCACCGCGTGCCGGTAGTCGCCGCCGGAGACCACCAGCATGCCGAGCGCGACGGGGAGTTCCTCGATGGAGTGCAGCCGCGAGGGGCGGCGGGCGCCGAGCGAGGGGGCGCGATAGTCGGGGCCGACGGTGTCGTACGGCTCGACCGCCGCGCGCAGCGGACCGAGCGCCGAGGCGAAGTCGGTGTGCCGGCAGGCCACTTCGCAGACCTTCTCGATCGCCTGGCGGGTGCCGTCCTTGGCCAGCGCCAGGCAGGCGGTCACCACCGAGTCCGCCGTCGCGTCCGGCGCGGTGGCGGCGGCGACGGCCGCGGCGAAGACACCGGCCGCCTCCCGGCCGTACGACGACTGGTGGGCACCGGCGACGTCCAGCGCCTCGGCGTAGGCGGCGCGCGGGTCGGCCGCGTTGACCAGGCCGACGGGGGCCATGTACATCGCCGCACCGCAGTTGACGATGTTCCCCACGCCCGCCTCCCGGGGGTCCGCGTGACCGTAGGCGAGCCGGGCCACCAGCCACTTCTCGGCGAGGAAGAGGCGGTGCAGCGGCAGCGCCTCCGCCTCCAGCTCGGGGATCCAGCGGGGGTTGGTCATCAGGTCGGGCACCAGGTGCTCGGCGAGCGCGTAGGCGTCGAGGTGGTCGCGGACGCGGTCGTAGACCCGGACCAGGGCGTGCGTCATCAAGGTGTCGTCGGTGACGTGGCCGTCGCCCTTGTGGTACGGCGCCAGCGGGCGGGCGGTGCGCCAGGCGTCGCCGTGCCAGGGGCCGACGACGCCGTGCACCAGACCGCCGTGGCGCTCGGTGATCTGGTCGGGGGAGTAACCCTCGACCGGTCCGCCGAGGGCGTCGCCGACGGCGGCGCCGACGAGGGCGCCGGTGATCCGTTCGTCCAGATCGGACTGTCCGGTGCCTTTGGGTTGCTTGGGCGTCATGCCCGAATCATCCTCCCGGGCGGGCCGGTTGCGCGGCTTCCAGGAGTCCGGCGAGTTCCACCAGGTCGGTGCCGGTGAGCCGGGGCAGCGCGCAGCCGGGCAGCACCCGGCAGGCGTCCCGCCAGGGCTCCGGGATCGCGGCGGCGCCGCCGAGCGCGCCGGTGAGGGCGCCCGCGAGGGCGGGGGCGGAGTCGGCGACCCGGGACAGGCAGGCGGCGGCGGGTACGGCTTCGGCGATCCGGCCGTCGGTCGCGGTGGCCAGCGCGAGCGCGACGGGGACGGTCTCGGCGGCGGCGACGCCGTAGCTGTAGACGTGGTCCACGATCTGGTGTTCGAGGAGTGGTACGAGGGCGAAGGCGGACGCGCCGTCCGCGGCGAGGGCGAGCGCGTGCCGGGCGTTGCGGCCGATCTCCGTGTCGGGCGGGAGTTCGGCGAGGGCGGCGGTGACGCAGGCGGCGGTGTCCGCGCCGGTGAGGGCGAGCGAGACGGCCGCCGCCATGGCCCGGGCGCCGTGCACGCCGTCGCCGTCCTGGGTGTAGCGGGCGTCGAACTCGGCGAGGTCGGCGGCGCGTTCGGGGTCGCCGGGGTGGGCCACGGCGAGGGCGCAGGCGCGTACGCAGGCGGCGTCGTCGAAGTAGTGCGGGTTGTCGTGGCCGCTGGCGGGCGGGCGCAGGCCGGTGGCCAGGTTGCCGAGGCCCGCGCGGACGGAGATGCGGGCGCGCAGCGGCAGTACGGCGGACTCGATCTCCGGCGCGCGGTCCGCGGCGGCGGCGACCTCGCAGGCGACGGCGGACCAGGTGAGGTCGATGGCGGCCCGCATACGACGGTCACGGCTGAGGTCGCCGAAGGCGTCGTCGGCACCGGCCCGCAGGACCGCCTCCGCGGCGAAGGCCGCCCATTCGGCGTCGTCGGAGGGGCCGAGGCGGAGGGGCTCGGGGGGTTGGTTGAGGGCGATCGGCACCGGGAGGGTGGTGGTCGCGTTCTGCTCCGCGAAGGTGTCCAGCTCACGGGTGAGGCGGCGGGTCCACTCGGGCATGCGGGCGGCGCGGTGCCGGGCGGCGGGCCAGCCGGCGGCGTCCCCGGCGGCGAGCCCCAGCAGCATCCCTTCGACGCGCCCGGCCATCACGGCGCCCCCTCTTCGCCGACCCCCGCATCGACGCCGGCCACGTCCGTGCCGCCGCCCCCGGCATCGACGCCGACCACACCCACGTCGCCGCCCCGGCGACGCCCGCCCCGTCCAAGGGGCCCCGCCCCCGGACCCCGGGCCCCTCGCCCACCCACCATCCGAATCCGTCGGCTGGGAGGCCGGAGCGAGGGGCGGGGGTGGAGTGATCGGGCGGCGGGTTGTGGAGAGGGGTGGGGGTGGCTCGGAGGGCGGGGAAGCGGTGGGTGGGGGCGGGGACGGTTCGGAGGGCGGGGAGGTGGCAGGTGGGGGCGGCGGCGGTTCGGAGGGCCGGGGAGTGGCGGGTGGGGGTGGTTCGGCGGTCCGGGCCGTCGTGGGAGGAGGTGGGGATGGGTCGCGGGGCTGGATGGCGGCGGGTGGGGGCGGAGCGGTCGGCCGGGCGGCGGTTGCGGGCTGGGGCGGATCGGTCGGCTGGAGGGTGGGGACGAGCAGGGGAGTGGTGGCCGGCCGGCGGGACGTGGGGGCGGGCTGAGGCGCGGCGGTCGGCTGGGGGGTGGGGGTGAGTGTTGGCTGGAGGGGCGCGAGGGCGGATCGGGGTGGGGTGGTCGGTTGCAGGGACGTGAGGGCGGCCCTGAGGGCGGCGGCCGGCCGCAGGTCCGGTGGTGTGGGCTGGGGCGGAGCGACCGGAGCGACCGGAGCGACCGGAGCGACCGGAGCGACCGGAGTGGTCAGAGTGGTCGGAACGACCAGAGCGACGGGAGCAGCCGGAGTGGGCAAGCACGGCTCGCGGAGCCGCGTCGGCAAGATCACGCCGGGGACTCGCTCGCGGGCCGCCTCGCCCGCTTCCCCCGCCGTCCGCTCTCTGCCCCCTTCTCCTCCCCGCCCGCCGACCCCCTCGGCTTCCCCCTGCCCCCGACCTCCTCGGCTCCCCCTTGCCCGCTCGCCTCCTGGGTCCTCGCCTCTTCCTCGGCTTCCTCGGCTCCTCCCTGCCCACCGGCCTCCTGGCTCCGTACTTGATCGCTGGCTTCCTCGGCCTCTCCCTGTCCATCAACTCCCTGGGCCCCTGCCTGCCCGCTCGCCTCCTGGTCCCTCGCCTCTTCCTCGGCTCCCCCCTGTCCACCGGCCTCCTGGTCCCTCGCCTGTTCACCGGCTTTCTCGACTTCCCCCAGCCCGCTCGCCTCCTGGACCCTCGTCTGCCCACCGGTCTCCTCGACTCCCCCCTGCCCACCGCCCCCTGGACCCTGACCTGCCCGCTCGCCTCCAGGTCCCCGACCTGCACGCTCGCCTCCTCAGCTCTCGCCCGCTCGCCGGCCCCCTCGGTCCCCTGTCGGCCACTCGCCTCGCCCGCCGGACCCGCGCTCGCCTTCCGCACCAGGAGATCCGCCACCTCCAGCACATGCCGGCCCCCCATCGACGGCAGGCACCGCCCCCGTGCCGGGCCGATCGCGGCGGCCCAGGCGGGCGGGATGGCCGGCAGGCCCTGCGTCGCGCCCGACAGCGCGCCCGCCACCGCCGCCGTCGTATCCGCGTCGCGGCCCATGTTCACGGCGGTCAGGACCGCCTCGCGGAAGTCGCCGTCGGCGGTGGCGTAGGCGCCGAAGGCCAGGGCGACCGCCTCCGGGGCGAGGTCGGTCCAGGGGTAGCCGCCGATGACGACCGCGGAGCGGACCGCGCGTTCGCCGCGGTGGGCGACGGCCACCGCGCGGCGCAGCGACCGGGCCGTCCAGGAGTCGTCCGGGATCACCGCGAGAGCCGCGGCGATCACCACCGGGACCGGCGCGCCCGCCATCGCCGCCGCCACCCCCGCCGCGACGGCCTGGCCGCCGTAGATGCCCTCGCCCTCGTGGCTGACGGAACCGTCGATCGCCACCAGCCGGGCCGCCTCCCCGGGGCGGCCCGCCGCGAACACCCCGAAGGGAGCCGCGCGCATCGCGAGCCCGTCGCTCCAGGCGTGCCGGTGCTGCGCGGAGATCGGTGCCGCGAGGCCCCGGCGCAGATTCTCCAGCGTGCCCCGCTCGCTGAAGCCCGCGCCGCGGAACGCCGCCCGCTCGGCGATCCACTCGTGCCAGGCCGCCTCCGCGTGCGCCGGGGTGAGCGCGGAGCCGTGCCGGGCGAGCAGCAGCCCCGAGAAGAGCGCGTACTCGGTGTCGTCCGTGCCCTGCGGCCGATCCGCGACGTACCCGGTGATACGGCCCCAGCGGGCCCGGATCTCGGAGGGCTTCAGGTTCTCCGCGGGGGCGCCGAGCGCGTCGCCGACGGCCAGGCCGAGCAGCGCGCCCCGGGCCCGGGACCGGGGACCGACGAGCTCCCCGGGCGCCGGGAGCGGGGGAGTGCAGGCGGTCGATGCCATGGGCGGCCTCCTTCGGCGGGGCCCACCTGGGCCCGCGGACCCTTTGCGGATGTGTCCCACGGCGAGCCGCCGTACGAGCCTGGGGCGGGGGCCTGTCACCCGCTCGGCAACCTGAGCGGTAAGGAGCGCGGATGAGCGCAAAAACCGTAAAACCCCAGGTTAGCCCAGCCTTTCCTTGCTGGCGGAGTGATCGGGAACGGCGTAGATTCTGGAGTGTCGAAAAGTAGAACTCGTCCAAAGTTAGCTTTGGCTAAGCTAAATCGGGGAAGAAGATCATGGCCCTCATCGAGACCACGGCGGCGCTGCACGAAGCGCACCGCGACAACCACACGCACCGCGATGTCAACGGCGGCTGGCTGCGCCCCGCCGTCTTCGGCGCGATGGACGGCCTGGTCTCCAACCTCGCCCTGATGACCGGTGTGGCCGGTGGCGCCGTGGGTCATCAGACCATCGTCATCACCGGACTCGCGGGTCTTGCCGCCGGCGCCTTCTCCATGGCCGCCGGCGAGTACACCTCCGTCGCCTCCCAGCGCGAGCTGGTCGAGGCCGAGCTGGCCGTCGAGCGCCGTGAACTGCGCCGCCACCCCCAGGACGAGGAGGACGAGCTCGCGGCGCTCTACGTGGCCCGGGGCGTGACCCCCGAACTGGCCCGCGAGGTCGCCCGGCAGCTGTCCAAGGACCCCGAGCAGGCCCTGGAGATACACGCCCGCGAGGAACTGGGCATCGACCCGGGCGACCTGCCCTCCCCGCTGGTCGCGGCCGTCTCCTCCTTCGGTTCCTTCGCGCTCGGCGCGCTGCTGCCCCTGCTGCCGTACCTGCTCGGCGCGACCGTCCTGTGGCCCGCCCTGCTGCTCGCGCTGCTCGGGCTCTTCGGCTGTGGCGCCGTCGTGGCCAAGGTGACCGCGCGCAGCTGGTGGTTCAGCGGACTGCGGCAACTCGCCCTGGGCGGCGCGGCCGCCGGTGTGACGTACGCCCTCGGCGCACTGTTCGGAACGGCCGTAGGATGATGCGCGCCGGTACTTATACGTGGTGGCGAATAAGTACCCGTTACCCGTTGGTTTCGGATGCGTGACCACGGGGCATGAGCCGTAAGCGCTGTGGGCAATGACGCCTGCCGCACCCCTGTGGGACGGGCCGACGAAGACCCCCCTGCTCCCCCCGGACCGATGGCCACCGATCCGACCGATGGTGCCCAGCGGTCCACCCCCCACGCGTTCGCCGCCACCGCGGCGACCAGGTCGCCCCCTGCGGCACCCGGTCGTCGCGCCATGCGGCACCGGCCGCTTCGTGCGGTGACAGGCCGTCTCGCGCGGCTTCCGGACACCCGCCCAGAACCCCCGTGGTGTCCGCATGATGAAACGGAGTATCCACTTCCCGAGAACCGGGCCATCATGTAACCTGCACGAAATTTCGCCATCTCCGCAGAGGGCCAACGTCGTCCCTCGGCACACGCCACATGCCATATGACGACGACGGGAGAGCCGATGCGTACGCCGCGCCAGCCGTCCCAGCATTCCGAGAACGGCCAGAACTGGTCGTTCATGGATGCTCGCCCTGCTGCGCAGGGTATGTACGACCCCCGCAACGAACACGACGCCTGCGGCGTCGGTTTCGTCGCCACTCTCACCGGCGAGGCATCCCACACCCTGGTCGAGCAGGCACTCACCGTGCTGCGCAACCTGGAGCACCGCGGCGCCACCGGTTCCGAGCCGGACTCGGGCGACGGCGCCGGCCTGCTCTCCCAGGTGCCGGACGCCTTCTTCCGCCAGGTGGCCGGATTCGAACTGCCCGCCGCCGGTTCGTACGCCGTCGGTATCGCCTTCCTGCCCGGCGAGGGCACCGAGGACGCCGTCTCGGCGATCGAGACGATCGCCGCCGAGGAGGACCTGACCGTCCTCGGCTGGCGCGAGGTGCCGGTCGCTCCCGAGCTGCTGGGCGCCACCGCCCGCGCCACCATGCCGGTCTTCCGGCAGATCTTCGTGACCGACGGTGCGAGCGAGGGCATCGCCCTGGACCGCAAGGCGTTCGTGCTGCGCAAGCGCGCCGAGCGCGAGGCGGCCGCCTACTTCCCGTCGCTGTCCGCGCGCACCATCGTCTACAAGGGCATGCTGACCACCGGCCAGCTGGAGCCCTTCTTCCCGGACCTGTCCGACCGCCGCTTCGCCTCCGCGATCGCGCTGGTGCACTCCCGGTTCTCCACGAACACCTTCCCGTCGTGGCCGCTGGCGCACCCGTACCGCTTCATCGCCCACAACGGTGAGATCAACACCGTCCAGGGCAACCGCAACTGGATGCGCGCCCGCGAGTCCCGGCTGGCCTCCGACCTGTTCGGCCCCCCGGAGAAGCTGGAGCGGATCTTCCCCCTCTGCACCCCGGCGCCTCCGACTCCGCCTCCTTCGACGAGGTCCTGGAGCTGCTGCACCTCGGCGGCCGCTCGCTGCCGCACTCCGTGCTGATGATGATCCCGGAGGCATGGGAGAACCACGCCTCCATGGACGCGGCCCGGCGCGCCTTCTACGGCTTCCACGCCACGATGATGGAGCCGTGGGACGGCCCCGCCTGCGTCACCTTCACCGACGGCACCCAGGTCGGCGCCGTGCTCGACCGCAACGGTCTGCGCCCCGGCCGCTACTGGGTCACCGACGAGGGCCTGGTCGTCCTCGGCTCCGAGGTCGGCGTCCTCGACATCGACCCCGCCCGGGTCGTCCGCAAGGGCCGCCTCCAGCCCGGCCGGATGTTCCTCGTGGACACCGCCGAGCACCGCATCATCGAGGACGACGAGATCAAGGCCGGCCTCGCCGGCGCACAGCCGTACGCCGAGTGGCTGGAGGCCGGCGAGATCGAGCTGGGCGACCTGCCCGAGCGCGAGCACATCGTGCACACCCACGCCTCGGTCACCCGCCGCCAGCAGACCTTCGGCTACACGGAGGAGGAGCTGCGCGTCATCCTCGCCCCGATGGCCCGCGCCGGCGCCGAGCCGATCGGCTCCATGGGCACCGACTCCCCGATCGCGGCCCTGTCCGAGCGCCCCCGGCTGCTCTTCGACTACTTCACCCAGCTGTTCGCCCAGGTCACCAACCCGCCGCTGGACGCCATCCGCGAGGAGCTGGTCACCTCCCTGCGCAGCGCGCTCGGCCCGCAGGGCAATCTGCTCGACCCGACCGCCGCCTCCTGCCGGTCCGTCCTGCTGCCCTTCCCGGTGATCGACAACGACGAGCTGGCCAAGCTCATCCACATCAACGCCGACGGCGACATGCCCGGCTTCAAGGCCGCGACCCTCTCCGGTCTGTTCCGGGTGAGCGGCGGCGGCGAGTCGCTGGCCGCCCGCATCGAGGAGATCTGCGCCGAGGCCGACGCGGCCATCGAGAACGGCGCCCGCCTGATCGTCCTCTCCGACCGGCACTCCGACGCCGAGCACGCGCCGATCCCCTCGCTGCTGCTCACCGCGGCCGTCCACCACCACCTCATCCGCACCAGGCAGCGCACCCATGTGGGCCTGCTGGTCGAGGCCGGCGACGTCCGCGAGGTCCACCACGTCGCCCTGCTGATCGGCTTCGGCGCCGCCGCGGTCAACCCGTACCTGGCGATGGAGTCGGTGGAGGACCTGGTGCGCGCGGGCACCTTCCTCGACGGCGCCGACCCCGAGAAGGCCATCAAGAACCTGATCTACGCCCTCGGCAAGGGTGTCCTGAAGGTCATGTCCAAGATGGGCATCTCCACCGTCGCCTCCTACCGCGGCGCCCAGGTCTTCGAGGCCGTCGGCCTGGACGAGGGCTTCGTGGAGAAGTACTTCAACGGCACCGCCACCAAGATCGGCGGCGTCGGCATCGACGTCGTCGCCGGCGAGGTCGCCGCCCGCCACGCCAAGGCGTACCCCGCCTCCGGCATCGCCCCGGCGCACCGCGCCCTGGAGATCGGCGGCGAGTACCAGTGGCGCCGCGAGGGCGAGCCGCACCTGTTCGACCCGGAGACGGTCTTCCGCCTCCAGCACTCCACGCGCACCGCGAGCTTCGACATCTTCAAGAAGTACACCGCGCGCGTGAACGAGCAGTCCGAGCGCCTGATGACGCTGCGCGGCCTGTTCGGTTTCGCCTCGGGCCGGGAGCCGGTCCCGGTCGAGGAGGTCGAGCCGGTCAGCGAGATCGTCAAGCGGTTCTCCACCGGCGCGATGTCGTACGGCTCCATCTCCAAGGAGGCGCACGAGACCCTCGCCATCGCCATGAACCAGCTGGGCGGCAAGTCCAACACGGGTGAGGGCGGCGAGGACCCGGAGCGCCTGTACGACCCGGCGCGCCGCTCGGCGATCAAGCAGGTCGCCTCCGGCCGCTTCGGCGTCACCTCCGAGTACCTGGTCAACGCGGACGACATCCAGATCAAGATGGCCCAGGGCGCCAAGCCCGGCGAGGGCGGCCAGCTGCCCGGCCACAAGGTCTACCCGTGGGTCGCCAAGACGCGTCACTCGACGCCCGGCGTGGGCCTGATCTCCCCGCCGCCGCACCACGACATCTACTCCATCGAGGATCTCGCCCAGCTGATCCACGACCTCAAGAACGCCAACCCCCGGGCGCGGATCCACGTCAAGCTGGTCTCCGAGGTCGGCGTCGGCACGGTCGCGGCCGGTGTGTCCAAGGCGCACGCGGACGTCGTGCTGATCTCCGGCCACGACGGCGGCACCGGCGCCTCCCCGCTGACCTCCCTCAAGCACGCGGGCGGCCCCTGGGAGCTGGGCCTGGCCGAGACCCAGCAGACGCTGCTGCTCAACGGGCTGCGCGACCGGATCGTCGTCCAGACCGACGGTCAGCTCAAGACCGGCCGCGATGTGGTCATCGCCGCGCTGCTCGGCGCCGAGGAGTTCGGTTTCGCGACCGCGCCGCTCGTCGTCTCCGGCTGCGTCATGATGCGCGTGTGCCACCTGGACACCTGTCCGGTCGGCATCGCCACCCAGAACCCGGTGCTGCGCGAGCGCTTCGCCGGCAAGGCCGAGCACATCGTGAACTTCTTCCGGTTCATCGCCGAGGAGGTCCGCGAGCTGCTCGCCGAGCTGGGCTTCCGCTCCATCGAGGAGGCCGTCGGCCACGCCGAGGCGCTGGACGTGCGGCGCGCCGTCGACCACTGGAAGGCGCAGGGCCTGAACCTGGAGCCGCTGTTCCACGTGCCGGACCTGCCCGAGGGCGCCGTCCGCCACCGGCTGATCGCCCAGGACCACGGCCTGGAGAAGGCCCTGGACAACGAGCTGATCAAGCTCGCCGGCGACGCCCTGGCCGCGAACGACGCGACCGAGGCCCAGCCGGTGCGCGCCCAGGTCGCCATCCGCAACATCAACCGCACGGTCGGCACCATGCTCGGCCACGAGGTGACCCGGAAGTTCGGCGGCGCGGGCCTGCCCGAGGACACCATCGACATCACCTTCACCGGTTCCGCGGGCCAGTCCTTCGGCGCCTTCCTGCCGCGTGGTGTCACGCTGCGCCTGGAGGGCGACGCCAACGACTACGTCGGCAAGGGCCTCTCGGGCGGCCGGATCGCGGTCCGCCCGGACCGTGCCGCCGAGCACCTCGCCGAGTACTCGACGATCGCGGGCAACACCATCGGCTACGGCGCCACCGGCGGCGAGCTGTTCCTGCGCGGCCGTACCGGTGAGCGGTTCTGTGTGCGCAACTCCGGCGCGCTGGTCGTCTCCGAGGGCGTGGGCGACCACGGCTGCGAGTACATGACCGGCGGTCACGCGGTCGTCCTCGGCCCGACCGGCCGCAACTTCGCGGCGGGCATGTCCGGTGGCATCGCCTACGTCATCGACCTCGACCCCGACAACGTCAACGCGGGCAACGCGGACGCGGTCCAGGAGCCGACCGAGTCCGACAAGGCGTGGCTGCACGACGTCGTGCGCCGGCACGCCGAGGAGACCGGTTCGACCGTCGCCGCGAAGCTGCTCGCCGACTGGGACGCGGCCGCGGCCCGGTTCAGCAAGATCATCCCCAGCACGTACCAGGCAGTGCTCGCCGCCAAGGACGCCGCCGAGCGAGCCGGTCTCTCCGAGACCGAGATCACCGAGAAGATGATGGAGGCGGCGACCAATGGCTGATCCGAAGGGCTTCCTCAACCACGGCCGCGAGGTCGCCACGACCCGTCCCGTCGGTGAGCGTGTCCAGGACTGGAACGAGGTCTACGTCCCCGGCTCCCTGCTGCCGATCATCGGCAAGCAGGCCAGCCGGTGCATGGACTGCGGCATCCCGTTCTGCCACAACGGCTGTCCGCTCGGGAACCTGATCCCCGAGTGGAACGACTACGCCTACCGCGAGGACTGGGCCGCCGCCTACGAGCGGCTGCACGCCACCAACAACTTCCCGGAGTTCACCGGGCGGCTGTGCCCCGCGCCGTGCGAGTCGGCGTGCGTGCTCGGCATCAACCAGCAGCCGGTCACCATCAAGAACGTCGAGGTCTCCATCATCGACAAGGCGTGGGAGGGCGGGCACGTCGCCCCGAGCATCCCCGAGCGCCTGTCCGGCAAGACGGTCGCGGTGATCGGCTCGGGCCCCTCCGGCCTGGCCGCCGCCCAGCAGCTGACCCGGGCCGGCCACACGGTCGCCGTCTACGAGCGCGCGGACCGCATCGGGGGCCTGCTGCGCTACGGCATCCCCGAGTTCAAGATGGAGAAGCGGCACATCAACCGCCGTATCGAGCAGATGCGCGCGGAGGGCACCCGCTTCCGCACCGGTGTGGAGGTCGGCCGCGACCTCAGCGCCCGTGACCTGAAGAAGCGCTACGACGCGATCGTGATCGCCGCCGGCTCCACCACCGCCCGCGACCTGCCCGTCCCCGGGCGGGAGCTGAAGGGCGTCTACCAGGCGATGGAGTACCTGCCGCTGGCCAACAAGGTCCAGGAGGGCGACTACGTGGCCCCGCCCGTGACGGCCGAGGGCAAGCACGTCGTCGTGATCGGCGGCGGCGACACCGGCGCGGACTGCGTGGGCACCGCCCACCGGCAGGGCGCGGCCTCGGTCACCCAGCTGGAGATCATGCCCCGCCCGAACGACGAGCGGCACCCGACCGGGCAGCCCTGGCCCACCTTCCCGATCCTCTACAAGGTCACCTCGGCCCACGAGGAGGGCGGCGACCGGATCTACTCCGCCTCCACCACCCACTTCGAGGGCGACGAGGAGGGCAATGTGCAGTGGCTGCACATCGCCGAGGTCGAGTTCGTGGACGGCAAGCCGACCCAGAAGCCGGGCAGCGAGCGCCGCATCCCGGCCCAGCTGGTCACCCTGGCGATGGGCTTCACCGGCACCGACCGGGAGAACGGTCTGGTGGAGCAGTTTGGTCTAGACCTCGACGAGCGCGGTAACATCGCCCGCGACGCCGACTTCCAGACCAATGTGCCGGGGGTGTTCGTCGCCGGTGACGCCGGCCGCGGGCAGTCCCTCATCGTCTGGGCGATCGCGGAGGGCCGCTCGGCCGCCCGCGGCGTCGACCGCTACCTGACCGGGGCCAGCGACCTGCCGGCCCCGATCCGCCCGACCGACCGCGCGCTCGCGGTCTGACGGCACCCCTGGAACGTCCCGCACAAAGGCGTGCGGAACACCAATGGCGTCTGCCCACCTGTCCCCGACCGGACGACCGGGCAGACGCCGTTGACTTTTCCGCCCCGCCGCGCGGTGCCCCGGCTCCGGCGGTCAGCGAGGCCGCCGTCAGCCAGGCGAGCGCGAGCAGCAGGGCGAGCAGGGCCACGCACACCCCCGCCTGCACCAGCGCGCGCCGCCCCTCGCGGGGCGCGTAGGCGTACGCCGGCGTCACCGCGGCTGCCCGAGAGCAGCCCCCGAGGTTGCCCTGCCAGGAAGTGAGCCCCACCGAACCGCCGAGCGCCGACAGCGGATACAGGGCGAGGGAGCGCACGCGGCCCAGCCGGGTCAACAGGTCGTCACGAGGGACTCGGCGGCGAACAAAACAGCGAACCGGTGGGCCGGCCGTGCCGCCCCGTGCGCGTGATCACGTAGGCTCGGCCCCTCGGAACAGCCAGAGGGGGCCATGGCCGCGATCAGCCTGCGCAAGGTGGAGGAGACCGCGCCCGCGCTCGTCGGCGCCTACCGCTCGGCCGGGGTCAGCCTGCGCAAACACGGCCTGGACGGACTGCGCGCCGCCGTCTACCTCGTCCTCGACCACTCCGGCTCCATGCGCCCCTACTACCAGGACGGCAGCGTCCAGGCGCTCGCCGACCGGGTGCTCGGGCTGTCCGCGCACCTGGACGACGACGGCCGGGTGCCGGTGGTGTTCTTCTCCACCGACATCGACGCCGTCACCGACATCCCCCTCGCCCGGCACGCGGGCAGCGTCGAGCGGATCGTCGCCGGGCTCGGCCACATGGGCAAGACCAGCTACCACCTGGCGATGGACGCCGTCATCGACCACTACCTGGACAGCGGCGCGACCGATCCCGCCCTGGTCGTCTTCCAGACCGACGGCGGCCCGATCAACAAGCTCGCCGCGGAACGCTATCTCTGCAAGTCCGCCAAGCTCCCCCTGTTCTGGCAGTTCATCGGCTTCGGCGACCCGCACAGCAAGCAGTTCGACTTCCTGCGCAAGCTCGACGAACTCCCGGTGCCCGGCAAGCGGATCGTGGACAACGCCGGCTTCTTCCACGCGGGCGAGGACCCCCGGCGCGTCCCCGACACCGAGCTGTACGACCGTCTCGTCGGCGAGTTCCCCTCCTGGCTGTCGGCCGCGCGCGCCGCGGGCGTCGTCCGCCCCTCCTGAACCGGCCCGCTCAGGGCGCCACCTCCCCGAGGGCGTCGGCCAGGACCAGCGCCCGGCACTCCTCGGGCGTCCCCCACGCGGTGCGCAGCGCACGGGCCTTGGTCAGCCACAGGGAGAGGTCGTACTCCGCGGTGTAGCCGATCGCGCCGTGCAGATGCAGCGCCGTCCGCGCGGTGGTGTACGCCGCCTCGCACGCCCTGAGCTTGGCCGCGGCCACGTCCGCCGGACGCATCGACACCGCCGCGCCCAGCACGAGGGGCCGGGCGAACTCCAGGGCCGTCTTCGCGTCGGCCAGCCGGTGCTTGACCGCCTGGAAGGAGCCGACGGGCACCCCGAACTGGGTGCGCTGCCCGACGTAACGCACCGTGCGGTCGAGCAGCGCGAGGCCGACACCGAGGGCCTGGGCGGCGACGGCCAGCCGGGCCCAGCCGAGGGCCCGTTCGCAGGGGGGAGCGGTGAGCAGCGGCGCGCCGTCCGGGGCGAGCGGGGTCAGCCGGCGGGCCGGATCGAGGGACGCGCGCACCGGCCCCGGCTTCGCCAGGTACAGGCCGCCGGGGGTGAGCGCGAGCCGGAGCGCGGCCGCGTCCCCGTCCAGGGCGAGACCGCCGGGCGGCGCCACGGTGGCCGCCTCCTCGCCCGCCGCGAGCCCCGGCAGAAAGCGCCCGGCGTACGGCGGCGCGTCCAGGAGCACCGCCGCCACGACCGTCTCCACCAGCGGGCCGGGCACCGCGTGCCGCCCCAGCTCCACGAACGCGAGGGCCAGTTCCACCGGGCGCCGCCCCGCCCCGCCGTACTCCTGCGGCACCGCGAGCCCGAACACCCCCGCCTTTCCGAGCCGCGCCCACAGCGCCCGCCCGCGCGCGTGCTCGCCACGGCCCCACTCCCGGACCACCGCCGGGGTGTCCGCCGCCGTCAGCAGGGCGTCCAGCACGCCGGTGAAGGCCCGCTGTTCGGCATCGGGCAGGAAGCGCATCAGCGGCGTCCCTTCGGCAGACCGAGCAGCCGCTCGGCGATGATGTCGCGCTGGATCTCGTTGGTCCCCGCGTAGACCGGCCCGGCCAGCGCGAACACGTACCCCTGCGCCCAGGCGCCCTCCGCCGCCTCGCCCTCCGGGCCCAGCAGATCGAGCGCCGTCTCGTGCAGTGCGAGGTCCAGCTCGGACCAGAACACCTTGTTCATGCTGGTCTCCGGGCCGAGCCGGTCGCCGGCCAGGAACCGGGAGGCGGCCGCGTAGGTGAACAGCCGGTAGGCGCGGGCGCCGATCACCGCGTCCGCCACCCGCTCCCGCGCGTGCTCGGGGCAGCCGCGCGCCCGCCACAGCGCGACCAGCCGGTGCGCCGCCGCGAGGAAGCGGCCCGGTGAACGCAGCGTCAGCCCCCGCTCGTTGCCCGCCGTCGACATCGCGATCCGCCAGCCCTGTCCCGGCTCGCCGATCACGTCCCCGTCCGGCACGAACACCTCGTCCAGGAACAGCTCCGCGAACGCGGGCCTGCCGTCGAGACGGCCGATCGGACGCACCGTGACCCCCCGGGCGCGCAGGTCGAACATCAGATAGGTCAGCCCCTGATGCGGGCGCTCCGCCCCCGGATCGCTGCGGAACAGCCCGAAGGCCCGGTCCGCGAAGGCCGCCCGCGAGGACCAGGTCTTCTGGCCGCTGAGCAGCCAGCCGCCGTCCGCGCGCACCGCCCGGGAGCTGAGCGAGGCCAGATCCGAACCCGCCTCCGGCTCCGACCACGCCTGTGCCCACACCACCTCGCCCGAGGCCATCGGCGGCAGCACCCGCGCGCACTGCTCCGGTGTCCCGTGCGCCAGCAGGGTCGGCGCCAGCAGATCGGTCCCGTTCTGCCCGACCCGGCCCGGCGCGCCCGCCGCCCAGTACTCCTCCTCGAACAGCAGCCAGCCCAGCAGTCCCGCGTCCCGCCCGCCGTACCGCCGCGGCCAGGACACCACCGACCAGTGGTCCGCGGCCAGTTCGGCCTCCCAGGCGCGATGGGCGGCGAACCCGGCCGCGGTCTCCAGCGAGGGCAGCGGCACCCGCGGCACATGCGCCGCCAGCCAGGCGCGGGCCTCGGCGCGTAACTCCTCGTCGGCCGGGGAGAAGGTCAGGTCCATGGCCGCCGTCACCATCCTTCCCTAACAAGTGTTTGGTAGGTTAGCGTGGCCCTATGACAGGCGTCGAGAGCCCGGCCTACGTCCCCGGGCACGGACTGCTCAACGGCCGCACCGCCGTCGTCACCGCGGCGGCCGGCACCGGCATCGGCGGGGCCACCGCGCGCCGCTTCCTGGAGGAGGGCGCCCGCGTCCTGCTCAGCGACGCACACCCCCGGCGCCTCGCGGAGTGCGCGGCCGGACTGACCCGGCGGTTCCCGGGCGCGGTGACCGCCCTGCCCTGCGACGTCACCGACGAGCGGCAGGTCCAGGCCCTGTTCGAGACGGCCGCCGCCGAGCACGGCCGACTGGACATCGTCGTCAACAACGCGGGCCTCGGCGGCACTTCGCCCCTCGCCGACATGACCGACGACCAGTGGACCCGCGTCCTGGACGTCACCCTGAACGGCACCTTCCGCTGCACCCGCGCCGCCCTGCGCGCCCTGCGCACCACCGGCGGCGGGGTGATCGTCAACAACGCCTCCGTCGTCGGCTGGCGCGCCCAGGCCGGACAGGCCCACTACGCCGCCGCCAAGGCCGGGGTGATGGCCCTGACCCGCTGCGCCGCCATCGAGGCCGCCGCCTACGGGGTGCGGGTCAACGCCGTCGCGCCGAGCCTCGCCCACCACCCCCACCTGGTGAAGGTCACCACCCCCGAACTCCTCGCGGACCTGACCGGACGCGAGGCGTTCGGCCGCGCCGCCGAACCCTGGGAGGTGGCCAACGTGATCGTGTTCCTCGCCTCCGACTACTCCTCGTACATGACCGGCGAGACCGTCGCCGTCAGCAGCCAGCGCGCCTAGGGCGAGCGGGGGAGCGTCCAGAATGGGTGCGTGCCGACCAAGAAGAAGCCCCAGGTGACCGCCGCCGCGGTCCGGCGCGGCGAACTCCTCAACACCGCCGCCGACGTGTTCGCCGAGCACGGCTACAACGCCACCACCGTCCGCCGCATCGCCGACCACGCCGGCATGCTCGCGGGCAGCCTCTACTACCACTTCGACTCCAAGGAGTCGATGCTGGAAGAGATCCTGCGGACCTTCCTCGACGAGCTGTGGGGCGGCTACGACACCGTCCTCGCCGCCGGACTCGGGCCCCGCGAGACGCTGGAGGCCCTCGTCACCGAGTCCTTCCGGGAGATCGACCGGCACCGCGCCGCCGTCGCCATCTACCAGAAGGAGAGCCGGCAACTCGTCGCCCAGGACCGGTTCGCCTTCCTCGCCGAGTCCCAGCGCAGGTTCGAACGGGCCTGGCTCTCCACTCTGGAACGCGGCGTCGCCGAACACGTCTTCCGCGCCGACCTGGACGTCCGGCTCACCTACCGGTTCGTCCGCGACACCGTGTGGGTCGCCGCCTCCTGGTACCGGCCCGGCGGGCAGCACAGCCCCGAGGAGATCGCCCGCCAGTACCTGTCGATGGTGCTGGACGGCATCGCCGTACGCACACAGCACGAAGAGCGTGAAAAGCGCCAAGAGCACGAAGGGCGCAGCGAGAAGAGCGGGCACAGCGGATAACACCCCTTTCCTGGTGAGGGAGTCGAGTGGCATGGCCGAGGCATACATCGTCGAAGCGGTCCGCACGCCCGTCGGGCGACGCGGGGGAGGACTCAGCGGCGTCCACCCGGCCGACCTGGGCGCCCATGTCCTGCGCGCCCTCGTGGAGCGGGCCGGCGTCGACCCGGCCGCCGTCGAGGACGTCGTGTTCGGTTGTCTGGACGCGGTGGGCCCCCAGGCCGGGGACATCGCCCGCACCAGCTGGCTGGCCGCCGGACTGCCCGAGGAGGTGCCGGGTGTGACCGTGGACCGGCAGTGCGGCTCCTCGCAGCAGGCCGTGCACTTCGCCGCACAGGCCGTGCTCTCCGGCACCCAGGACCTGGTGGTCGCGGGCGGTGTGCAGAACATGTCCCAGATCCCCATCGCCTTCGCCTCCCGCCGGGCCGCCGACCCGCTCGGCCTGACCGAGGGCCCCTTCCTCGGCAGCACCGGCTGGCGCGCCCGCTACGGCAACAGACCCGTCAACCAGTTCGCCGGCGCCGAGGCCATCGCCGCCCAGTGGCGCATCGGCCGCGCCGAGCAGGAGGAGTTCGCCCTGCGCTCGCACCGCCGGGCGGTGTGGGCCATCGACACCGGCCGCTTCGAGCGCGAGACCGTCCCCTACGGTCCGGTCGCCGTGGACGAGGGCCCGCGCCGTGACACCTCCCTGGAGAAGATGGCCGCCCTGAAGCCGGTCCTCGACGGCGGCACCATCAGCGCCGCCTGCTCCTCCCAGACCTCCGACGGCGCCGCCGCGCTCCTCCTCGCCTCCGAACGCGCGGTACGCGACCACGGACTGCGTCCCCGCGCCCGTGTCCACCACCTCTCCGCGCGCGGCGAGGACCCCATCCGCATGCTCTCCGCCCCCATCCCGGCCACCGCGCACGCCCTGAAGAAGACCGGCCTGACCATCGACGCCCTCGACCTCGTGGAGATCAACGAGGCGTTCGCCCCGGTCGTCCTCGCCTGGCTGAAGGAGACCGGCGCCGACCCCGAGAAGGTCAATGTCAACGGCGGCGCGATCGCCCTCGGCCACCCCCTCGGCTCGACCGGCGCCCGCCTGATGACCACCCTGCTCCACGAACTGGAGCGCACCGGCGGCCGCTACGGCCTCCAGACCATGTGCGAGGGCGGCGGCCAGGCCAACGTGACGATCATCGAACGCCTCTGAGCGCGAGCCGCCCCTCTCTTCCGGGCCCGGGACCCGTCAGCCCCGGGTCCGCCGGGCTCCCGGGTTCGCCGGTCTCCCGTCCACGCCGGCCCCATCGGCCCCCGCGCCCCCCGCCCTCTCCGTCAACCCTTCCAGCCGCTCCAGTACTTCCTCCGCCTCCTTCACGATCCGCTCCACCAGTTCCGCGCACGAGGGCAGGTCCTCGATCAGCCCGGTGACCTGCCCGGCGGCCATCACCCCCAGGTCCGTACGGCCGTCCACCATCGCCGACTTGAGCAGCACCGGTGTGTTCGCCGCGAGCAGGAGCTGACCCCAGGCCAACTCCTTGCCGTGCCGCAGGGCGAGACCGTCGCGGACCAGCTGCCGCCAGGTCAGCCCCGACAGCCGCCGGAATCCGGCCGCCCGCCGCACCGCGTGCCCGAGGGTCCGTATGCGGCCGGAGCGTTCGAGCGCCGTCACCAGGTCCGTGCGCAGCATGCGGTGCGGCAGGCCGTCCACCGCGCGGGTCACGGTGACGTCCCGGACCGTGGCCGCCAGATATCTGGCCTTCACCGGATCCGGCACCGTCGAGTCCGAGGTGAGCAGGAACCGGGTGCCCATCGCCACCCCCGCCGCCCCGTACGCCAGCGCCGCCACCAGGCCCCGCCCGTCGAAGAACCCGCCCGCCGCGACCACCGGTATCCGCACCGCGTCGACCACCTGCGGCAGCAGCACGCTCGTGGCCACCTCGCCGGTGTGGCCGCCGCCCTCGCCGCCCTGCACGATCACCGCGTCCGCGCCCCACGCGGCGACCTTCTCCGCGTGCCGTCGCGCCCCGACGGACGGGATCACCACCACCCCCGCCTCCTTGAGCCGGTCGATCAGCTCGCGGGAGGGAGCCAGCGCGAAGGAGGCCACCCGCACGCCCTCCGCCAGCAGGATCTCCACCCGCTCGGCCGCATCCCCGGCGTCCGCGCGCAGGTTCACCCCGAACGGCGCCCCCGTGCGCGACCGCACCTCCCGTATCGCCGCCCGCAGCTGAGCGGGTGTCATCGTGGCCGAGCCCAGGATGCCCAGCGCGCCCGCGTTCGCCGCCGCCGACACCAGCCGGGGTCCGGCCACCCAGCCCATCCCGGTCTGCACCACCGGATGACGGACGCCGGTCAGCCGGGTGAGCGCGGTCTCCATCAGCCCCGCACCCCCTCGGGCACCGCGCGCTCACGGGCCCCGTCCGGGTCCAGCACCTCGCGGATCAGCCGCAGTTCGTCCGGCGCGGGCTCCCGGGTGAAGGGGACCTCGTCCGGCATCACGAGCTCGAACCCCGTCGCCTCCCGCACCTCGGCCACGCTCACCCCCGGATGCAGCGAGGCCAGCCGCATCGCGTGGTCCGGCGCCGGGAAGTCCAGGACCCCGAGGTCGGAGACGACCCGCCCGAGGTGATGGAAGCGGGCCGTCCGGCCGAGCGCGGCCGCCCGGTCGTACCCCACCCCGCACACCATGTCCACCCGCTCCACGAACACCCGCCGCGAGTGCCGGGGGACCCAGTAACTCGTCGGGTTGTTCAGCGTGTTGAGCGACGCACCGCGCACCCCGAGCAGCTGGCGGCGGGGGCGGGCCCAGTCGCCGACGCAGGAGATGTTCTGGTTGCCGTACCGGTCGATCTGGCTCGCGCCCATCATCACGTGCCGGCGGCCGCCCGCCACCAGCGTCAGATGCTCCCGGAAGGTCAGCCGGCCCTCCGGGGTGCCGTCCGGGCGGACCAGCAGGGCCTCCCCGTCGGTCAGCAGCAGGTCCGGCGCGAAGGTGAGCCGGGCCAGCCGGGCGCCCAGCGAGGGGATCAGCCCCATCGGGCTCGCCAGTATCTCCCCGGCCCCGCGCCACGCCTCGGCGCAGGCGATCACGCAGTACTCGGCCCGGGTCGCCCTCATCGCCCCTCCTCCGCACGCCACTCGGCCACCGCCGCCCGGTAACCGCCCTCGTCGGTGCCGAGGAACCGCCCGGCGAACTCCGGCCACGGCGTCCTCGCGTACAGCCGCTGGAACTCCTCGTCCCGCGCGTAGTCCGGCGCACAGGACGTGAAATGCGCGCCGTTCGGCGCCTCCACCACGCCCGTCACCGTCAGGCGCCGCAGCAGCAGCGACTCCGCCGGCGCCTCCTTGGTCAGCTCGGCGGTGTCCACGATCCGCTCGCAGGAGACGTAGGCCGCGTCCGCCGCCGCGCAGAACAGATCGTCGAAATACGGGTCCGGGCCCAGACACTGGCCGGTCCCCAGCCGGTCGGCGCGGTGCATGTGCACCAGGGCCGCGTCCAGCCGCAGCGCGGGCATCGCCACCAGTGTCTCCCCGTCCTCGTACGGCGAAGTGACCGTCCGCAGGGCGGGGTTGACCCGCATGACGTCCGAGCCGACGCCCGCCCGCACCGGCAGGAAGGGCAGCCGCTGCGCCGCCGCCTCCAGACCGCGCAGCAGCATCCCCTCGTCCACCTCCGTCAGTTCCAGTCCGCCGCGCTCGCGGACCGCCCGATAGTGCGGTTCGAGCGGGATCGAGTCGAGGGTGACGAAGGCCGTGACCAGCCTTCGCACCTTTCCCGCGGCGGCCAGCATCCCGATGTCCGGGCCGCCGCAGGAGACGACCGTGAGATCGCGTAACCCGGACCGCAGCAGCGCCCGCACCAGGGCCATCGGCTTGCGGCGCGCGCCCCAGCCGCCGATGCCCAGGGTCATTCCGCTCTCCAGCCGCCCGACGACCTCCTCGGCGGTCATCGTCTTGTCGCCCATCTACGCCCCCTCCTTCCCGTCCCCGCCCGTGTCCCTGCCGAAGGTGTCGCGCACCCGGTCGGCCAGGCCGCTGAGGCCCGCCTCGAAGGTGAAGCCCTGCTCGAAGCGGTAGCTGCGGCGCACATCGACCGGATCGATGCCGTTGATCGCGGCCTTGGCCATGCGCAGCAGCCCGCCGTCCTTGGCGGCGATCTCCCGGGCCAGCTCCAGCGCCGCCGCCCGCAGCTCCGCGCCCGGCACCACGCGCCACACCGAGCCGTGCCGGTGCAGCTCCGCCGCGCTCGCCGTCCGCCCCGTGTAGTACAGGGCGCGCATCAGATGCTGCGGGACCAGCCGGGCCAGATGGGTCGCGGCGCCCAGCGCGCCCCGGTCCAGCTCGGGCAGCCCGAAGACGGCGTCCTCGCTCGCCACGATCGCGTCCGCGTTGCCCACCAGCCCTATCCCGCCGCCCAGGCAGAACCCCTGCACCGCGGCGACCACGGGCGTCTCGCACTCGTACACCGCGGCGAAGGCGTCGGCGCAGCCCTGGTTCGCGCCGATCAGCGCCCGCCGGCCGTGCGCCTGTATCTCCTTGATGTCCACGCCCGCGTTGAACCCCCGGCCCTCGGCGGCCAGCACCACACAGCGGACCTCGGGGTCGCGGCCCGCCGCGCGCACGGTCTCGGCCAGCGCGGACCAGCCGGTCACCGGGAGCGCGTTGACCGGCGGGAAGTCGACGGTGACCACGGAAATCCCTTTTTCCGGGGACGAACGGGAGACACCCATGGGCGCATCAGCTACCTTTCCACCAAACATTTGTTAGGTGCGATGGCTTCGAAATTAGCAGCCGCCGCGGACCAGCGGGAGGCCCTGTGGAAAACTCGACCGCGCGTCCTGTGGACAACTCCTGGCACGACCCGGCCGGCTCCCTGCGCGGCCGCACCGTCCTCGTCACCGGCGGCACCCGCGGGGTCGGCGCCGGCATCGCACGGGCCTTCGCGGACGCGGGCGCCCACGTCCTGACCTGCGCCCGCAGACCTCCCGAACAGCCGCTGGACGGCGTCGGGTTCACCCCGCTCGATCTGCGGGACCCGCCCGCCGTCCGGGCCTTCTTCGGCGCGCTGCCCCGGCTCGACGTACTCGTCAACAACGCGGGCGGGACGCCGTACCGGCGGCTGCTCGACGCGGACGCCGAACACCATGCCAGGGTCCTGGAGCTGAACCTGACCGCCCCGCTGACCGCGTCCCTCGCCGCGTACGAGCACCTGCGGCGCAGCCGGGGTTCCCTCGTGATGATCGGCAGCGTCAGCGGCGGCCGCCCCTCGCCCGGCTCGGCGGCCTACGGCGCGGCCAAGGCGGGGCTCGCCGCTCTGGCCGCGTCCATGGCGGTGGAGTGGGCGCCGGATGTGCGGGTCAACACGCTCGTGGTGGGCATGGTGCGCACCGAGCGGTCCGCCGCGCACTACGGCGGACCCGACGGGGTCGCCGCCGTCGCCCGCACCGTCCCGCTCGGCCGGCTGGCCACTCCCGCCGACGTCGGCACCGCCGCCGTCTTCCTCGCCTCCGACGCCGCGGCGTACATCAGCGGGGCGAGCCTCCAGGTGCACGGAGGCGGGGAGTGGCCGGGGTTCCTGGGAGCGGTGGGGCGGGGGTCCGCGCAATGTCCGACTTCCCCAAAGGAGAGCTGAGATGGGCGTGAGCGGAGTCTGTGCGGGACGGGTGGTCGTCGTCACCGGCGCCGGGCGGGGGCTGGGGCGGGCGCACGCCCTCGCCTTCGCGGCGCAGGGCGCGCGGGTCGTCGTCAACGATCTCGGGGTACGGCTGGACGGCGGGCCCGGCGGTGGGAACCCGGCGGAGGCCGTCGCCGCGGAGATCCGCGCGGCGGGCGGCGAAGCGGTGGCGCACGGCGGGGACATCGCGACCGGCGAGGGCGCGGCCTCGCTGGTGCGGACCGCGCTGGAGGCGTACGGGCGGCTCGACACACTCGTCAACAACGCGGGCTTCCTGCGGGACCGGATGCTCGTCAACCTCGGCGAGGACGACTGGGACGCGGTGCTCCGGGTCCATCTCAAGGGACACTTCCTGCCGCTGAAGCACGCCGCCGCGTATTGGCGGGCCGAGGCGAAGGGCGGGCGC
Source organism: Streptomyces sp. SUK 48 (assembly GCF_009650765.1). Lineage (NCBI taxonomy): Bacteria > Bacillati > Actinomycetota > Actinomycetes > Kitasatosporales > Streptomycetaceae > Streptomyces > Streptomyces sp. SUK 48. The sequence continues at coordinate 6,066,393 of NZ_CP045740.1, forward strand.
GGGCCGGCGGGGCGGGTCGTCAACACCAGCAGCGGCGCCGGTCTGCTGGGCTCGCTCGGGCAGGGGAACTACAGCGCGGCCAAGGCCGGGATCGTGGCGCTCACCCTGGTCGCCGCGGCCGAACTGTCCCGGTACGGCGTCCAGGTCAACGCCATCGCCCCCGCGGCCCGGACCCGGATGACCGAGCGCGCCTTCGCCGAGACGATGTCCGCCCCGGCGACCGGCTTCGACGCCATGGCCCCGGAAAACGTCTCGCCGCTGGTCGTGTGGCTGGGCTCGGCCGCGAGCGCGGGCGTGAGCGGACGGGTGTTCGAGATCGAGGGTGGTCGGCTCAGCGTGATGGAGGGCTGGCACCGCGGCCCCACGGCGGACAAGGGGGCCCGCTGGGAGGTCGAGGAGGTGGGCAAGGAGGCGCTGCGGCTGCTGGGGGAGGCGGAACGACCGGGGGCGGTGTACGGGACGGAGCTCGGTTGACCCGGCAGTCGGCCGGCCAGGGGCGCGGTCTGCGGAGCCCCGTGCCCCTCACCGGCAGGCTCCCCTCACGTATCGCACTCCGACACCGCCCCGCACAACCCGCACCGCGCCCGCACCCGCCCCCGCACCGGCACCCTGATCCGTTGGTGGCAGGTCGGGCAGGGGAAGGTGACCTGGAGGGCGCCGGAGGGGTCGGTGCCGAAGGAGTAGGGGGCGCCCGATAGAGCCGGTGCGGCGTGGCGGCGGTCGTGCGCGTAGCGGCGGCGGCCCGTCCAGCCGGCGCCGGTCAGCGGGGGCTGCCGGGTGTCCTGGCGGGCCCGCGCCAGCCCCTCGGTGTACGCGGTGTACGCCTGGGGGCTGGTGAACCGGATCGAGGGGTCCTCGTCGAACAGCAGGGCCCGCTTGGCCAGCACGTACCCGAACTCCTCCGGGGTGAGATAGCCCAGTTTCTGCGAGGAGAGCGCGTCCTCCCGGTAGGCGTCCAGCAGCAGCCAGCCCGCGCCCAGGTACGTCGTCACCGTGTCCGTGAGGATCTCGTTCTCCGCCGTCGTGGGGAAGGCGAGATCCAGGCGGTGCAGATAGACGTGCGCCACCTCGTGCGCGAGCGCCGCGCCGATGTCCTCGCGATGGGTGCGGAAACGGTCGTTCAGCTCCACGAAGTACTCGGGCCCCGCCGCCAGTTCGATGTTCGCCGCGTGGGTCATCTCCCGGAAGCCGACGATCAGCCGCGCGTCCGGCAACCGGAAGTGCCGCACCATCTCCCGGGCCACCCGCTGCGCCCCCAGATGCAGATCGTCGGTGTCGCAGAACGCCACGTCCGCGGGGGCCACGCTGGTCGCGAACGTCTGTACGGTCGTCGGGGACAGCCGCCGGTACAGCGCGGTGATCGCCGCCCGCACCGTCTCCAGATGCGGGAACCCGTGCTCCACCGGTCCGCCGTTCGCCACCTCGGCACCCCCAGACACCGGACATCCCGCGCCGGTCCCCGACGAGCCTCGGCGACCGTCCCTCCAGGGTAGGGGCCGCGCCGCCCCCGCCGCGCCCCTCACACCGGCAGCAGCCGCGGCACGGCCGCCCCCGCCCCCTGCGCCCCCGCCGCGCCCTCCGTGTTCCCCGCGCTTTCTGCGTTTTCTGCGCTCTCCGTGTTCTCCAGCTCCAGCACCCACACCTCGTTCTCCCTCTCCCGCAGCACCGGCCCGGGGACGTACAGCGAGCGCTGGGGTCCCACCGCCCAGTAGCGGCCGAGGCAGAAGCCGTTGACCCACACGAATCCGCGCGTCAGGCCGGGCAGTTCCAGCCGCGCGTCCCCGGGCGCCCCGAGGACCGTGGCGGTGCCCCGGTACAGCCCCGGTCCCCCCGCCGGGGGCGGCGCGGTGAACGGCACCCCCGACACGCCGTCCTCGAACGCGTCCAGGTCCAGCCCCCGGGCCCGCACCCCGTGCAGGTACTGCCGCTCGTGCAGCACACCCCCGGTGATCCCCTTCGCCTCGCCCAGGAGCGGCCCGTAGTTCACCCGGCCGAGGGACTCCACCCACAGTTCCACCCGCGCCGGACCCGCGACGGGCTCCTTGAGCCGCGGTTCCGCCTCGGTGAGCACCCCGGCCCGCACCCCGTCGACGTACACCACGGCCAGATCCCTGAGCCCCCGCACGGACAGCGGGTACGGCTCGCGCGGCCCGGGCACGTCCACCTCGTAGCGCACCAGGCCGCGGGTGACGCCCAAATCCTCGAACGTGGGAGCCAGGACGCGTGTCGTCTCCGCACCGCCGAGTGCGGCCAGCACGGCGTCCATAGGCGCCCATTCGGTGAGCGAAACCTCCACCGGGGAGGCCAGCCGCACGGGTTCCGGCGGCAGCGTCGGCAACGGTCCCTCCTGGTGGCGCGCCAGCACCTCCCGGAAGCGCCAGAACTTCTCCGTGGGGCGGCCGTACTCGTCCACGGGGGCGTCGTAGCCGTACGACGTCACATCCGGCCGCAGCTCACCCTCGTGCAGCTCGCCGGCCCGGTTCGCGCCCGCCCAGCCGCCGAAGCTCGTACCGCCGTGCGCCATGTAGAGGTTCACCGAGGCACCGCACTCCAGGATCTCCCGCAGCGTCTCGGCGGCCTCCCCGGGATCGCGCACGGCGGGCGTGCCCGACCAGTGGTCGAACCAGCCGCACCAGAACTCCGCGCACATCAGCGGGCCCCCGGGCCGGTGGCGGCGCAGCGCGGCGAAGGACTCGCGCGCGCGGGAGCCGAAGTTCACCGTGGCGAGCACCCCGGGCACCGTCCCGCCGGTCAGCATGTGGTCCTCGGGGCCGTCGGAGGTGAACAGCGGCACGGTGACCCCCTCGGCGCGCAACAGGGCGACCAGTTCGGCGAGATGGTCCGCGTCGCAGCCGTAGCTGCCGTACTCGTTCTCCACCTGGACCAGGACCACCGGACCGCCGCGGTCGGCCTGCCGGGACACGATCCCCGGCAGCAGCCGGCCGAACCAGTCGCGGACATGGCTCAGGTAGCGCTCGTCCCGGGTACGTACGCGCCCGCCCAGCTCGCCCGTCAGCCAGGCCGGCAGGCCGCCGTTCTCCCACTCGGCGCAGACGTAGGGGCCGGGCCGCACGATCGCCCACAGGCCCGCCGCGCGCGCCGCGTCCAGGAACCGGCCGACCGCCGCCACGTCCCGGTGACTTCCCGGGGCCGGCTCGTGCAGATTCCACGGCACGTAGGTCTCCACGCAGTTGAGACCCATCGCCCGCAGCATCGCGAGCCGGTGCCCCCACTGCTCCTCGTGCACCCGGAAGTAGTGCAGCGCGCCGGACAGCAGCCGCACCGGCCGCCCGTCCAGCAGGAAGTCCCGCTCGCCCACGGTGAACTCGCTCATACCGCCAAGGCTCACCCCTTCCGGTGCCCGGTGCCATGGACGAAGATCGGCACCACTTGGATTAAAGACCGGCCGCCGCCGACGCCGGCAGGAGCAGCGATGTACCAGACCTGGATGCGGTTCTTCAGCCCCGGCCCCGCCCACCACCGCCTCGGCCTGGTCTGCCTCGGCGTCGGACTCCAGCACGGCGCGCTGCCCACCGTGGGCCCGCGCACCCTCGACCACCATGTGGCCGTCGTGATCAGCTCCGGCGGCGGCTGGTACGCCGGCGCGGACGGCCGCCGTACGACCGTCACCGCGCCCGCGTTGCTCTGGCTCACCCCCGGCGTGTCCCACCACTACGCCCCCGATCCGGACACCGGCTGGGACGAGGGCTTCGTGGACTTCGCCGGGCCCGCCGCCACCACCTACACGGAACTGGGCTACATCGAGCCCGAACGGCCCGTCGTGGCCCTCTCCGACGCCGCGGGCCCGCGCGCGGTCGTCGCCCGCATCGCCCGCGCCGCCCGCCGCGGCAACCCCCTCCTGGAGGTGGAGACCGGCGCCGCCGTGCACGAACTGCTGGTCGCCCTGCGCCGCGCCCGCGCCGACCTCGCCCCCGACGGCGACCAGGTGCTCGAAGCCCTCGCCCGGGACGCCTGCGCCCCGCTCAGCGTCGCCGGCCACGCCGCCCGGCACGGCATGACCACCGCCGAACTGCGCGGCGCGGTCCGCCGGGCGGCCGGCTGCACCCCCAAGGACTATCTGCTCGGCATCCGGCTCGGCCGCGCCAAGGAACTCCTCGCCGCCACCGAACTGCCCGTCGCCGCCGTCGCCCGCCGCGTCGGCTACGACGATCCCGCCTACTTCTCCCGCCTGTTCACCCGCCGCGTCGGCCTCGCCCCGGTCCGCTTCCGCGCCCAGCAGGGCCGCAGCGTCCCGGGCGGCTGGAGCGACCTGGTCCCGGACCCGGACGACCCCCCGGTCATCCGTCCGGCGATCCATCCACCGGACACCGTATGAGTCCCGGCCCGTCGACCACATAGGGTTGGCGTCCATGACCACCAGCAACACGGGTACGGGTGACGTGGACCCCGCGGTCCGCCAGGAACTGGAGCGGCTGCGCGACAGCATCGACAACATCGACGCCGCCGTCGTCCATATGCTCGCGGAACGCTTCAAGGCCACCCAGCAGGTCGGCCGGCTCAAGGCCGTGCACCAGCTGCCGCCCGCCGACCCGGCCCGTGAGGCCCGCCAGATCGACCGGCTGCGCCGGCTCGCCGAGAACGCCAAGCTCGATCCCGCGTTCGCCGAGAAGTTCCTGAACTTCATCATCGCCGAGGTGATCAGGCACCACGAACGCATCGCCGAGGACACCAACGGGAGCTGAATCCGGAACCCGGATACCGGGCACCGAATTCCGAACAAGGGGAAGGAAAGGGGCGGGTCGGATAATAACCGTGTAACGCTCCTCCGCTGTGCGCTGTCAGTCCCATCGGGCAGCATGGCGTGCATGTCCGTACTCACGCGCGATGAAGCGCAGCTCCGAGCTCAGCTCCTCGACGTCCACCGCTACACGGTCGAACTGGACCTCACCACCGGGGACGAGACCTTCGACTCCCGGACCGTGATCCGGTTCGCCATGCGGTCCGACGGCGACACGTTCCTCGAGGTGAAGCCCGCCGAGCTGCGCTCCGTCACCCTCGACGGACAGCCCCTGGACCCGGACGCGCTGCGCGAGGACCGGCTGCTGCTGAAGAACCTCGCCGCGGGCGAGCACGAGCTGCGCGCCGAGGCGGCCATGCGCTACTCGCGCACCGGCGAGGGCATGCACCGCTTCACGGACCCGGTCGACGGCGAGACCTACCTGTACACACAGCTGGCCATGGACGACGTCCAGCGCGTCTTCCCCGCCTTCGACCAGCCCGACCTGAAGGCCGTCTTCGAGGTCTCGGTCAAGGCGCCCGACGCGTGGACCGTGCTCGCCAACGGCGTCACCGAGCGCGGCTCGGACGGCATCTGGCGGGCCGCGCCCACCCCGCCGATCTCCACCTACCTGGTCGCCGTCGCCGCCGGCCCCTGGCACTCGGTGCGCACCGAGCACCGCGGGCTGCCCTTCGGCATCCACTGCCGCCGCTCCCTCGCGCCCTACCTCGACGTCGACACCGAGGAGATCTTCGAGGTCACGCGCGCGTGCTACGACCGCTACCACGAGAAGTTCGAGGAGCCGTACCCCTTCGACTCCTACGACCAGGCGTTCGTGCCCGAGTTCAACGCGGGCGCCATGGAGAACCCGGGCCTCGTCACCTTCCGCGACGAGTTCGTCTACCGCTCCGCCGTCACCGACACCGAGCGCCAGCTGCGCGCCATGGTCATCTCGCACGAGATGGCCCACATGTGGTTCGGCGACCTGGTCACCCTCAAGTGGTGGGACGACATCTGGCTGAACGAGTCCTTCGCCGAGTACATGGGCTACCAGACCACCGCCGAGGCCACCCGCTTCACCGACCCCTGGACCGAGTTCGGCGTCACCCGCAAGGCGTGGGGCTACGAGGCGGACCAGCGCCCCACCACCCACCCGGTCGCCCCCGAGGGCGTGGACGACGCCGCCACCGCCCTGCTCAACTTCGACGGCATCTCGTACGCCAAGGGCGCCTCCGCACTGCGCCAACTGGCCGCCTGGCTGGGCGAGAAGGACTTCCTCGCGGGCATCAACACCCACTTCGCCCGCCACAAGTTCGGCAACGCGACCCTCGCCGACTTCCTCGACTCCCTCGCCTCCGTCACCGAACGCGATGTGCGCGCCTGGGCCGACAGCTGGCTGCGCACCACCGGCGTCGACACCCTCACGCCCGTGATCGAGACCGTCGACGGCGCCTGCGCGCTGACCGTCGACCACCAGGGCAGCCGCCCGCACCGCATCGTCGCCGGGCTGTACGACCACGACGTCGCCGACGAGGGCCGGCTGATCCTGCGCGAGCGCCTCGAACTCGACGTCCCGCAGGACGCCCCGCGCCCCATCGGCAAGCGCCCCGCGCTGATCCTGCTCAACGACGGCGACCTCACCTACGCCAAGGTCCGCTTCGACGCCGCCTCCTTCGCGTCGGTGGGCAGCAGCCTGTCCGGGCTGCCCGACCCGCTCACCCGCGCGATCGTCTGGAACTCCCTGCGCGACGCGGTGCGCGACGGCGAACTCGCGCCCGGCGCCTACCTGGAGATCGCCCGCGCCCATCTGCCGCGCGAGACCGACCTCGCCATCGTGCAGGGCGTGCTCGTCTTCGCGAGCGCCCAGATCGCCGACCAGTACCTCCCGGCCGAGAAGCGCCCGGCCGCCCTCGCCACGCTCACCGCCCTCTGCCGCGACCTGCTGCGCCGCACCGAGGACGGCGACCAGCCCGGTCTGCGGCTGATCGCCGTCCGCCATCTGATCAACGTGGCCGCGCACCCGGACACCATCGACGCCTGGCTCGCCGACGGCACCGTGCCCGGCGGCCCCGAACTCGACCCCGACCTGCGCTGGCGCATCCTCGCCCGGCTCGCCGTACTCGGCGCCACCGACGAGGCCGCCATCGCCGCCGAACTGGCCCGCGACCCGAGCGCCACCGGCCAGGAGGGCGCCGCCCGCTGCCGCGCCGCCCTGCCCGACCCGGAGGCCAAGCGCGCGGCCTGGGCCGCCATGTTCGACGGCGACGACCTGTCCAACTACCTGTTCACGGCCACGGCCCACGGCTTCTGGCAGCCCGAACAGGCCGACCTGGTACGGGAGTACGTGCCGCGCTTCTACGAGGGGTCGGTCCCCCTCGCCGCCCGCCGCGGCCCCGCCATCGCGGCCTCCGTCGGCCGCTGGTGCTTCCCGGCCCACGTCGTCGACGCCGAGCACGTGCACCTCGGCGAGGCATGCCTGGACCGCGACGACCTCACCCCGTCCCTGCGCCGCGCCCTGGCCGACCGCCTGGACGACCTGGGCCGCGCGCTGCGGGCCCGCGAGCAGGAGGCACGGCAGTAGGACCGACGGCCTAGGCTCCGCTGGTCCTTAATGCCGATGCGGCGCCCGGGGCACCCTCCTAGGCTCGGTGGACCGACAAGATCGACCGAGCCGGGAGGCAACATCGTGATCGCAGTGACCGGCGCGACCGGGAACGTGGGCCGCGCCCTGGTGGACCGACTCCTCGCCGCGGACCGGCCGGTACGCGCGCTGACCCGCGATCCGGAGCGGGCCGCGCTGCCCGAGCGGGCCGAGGTGGTGCGGTTCCGTCCCGAGGACCCGGCCGCCCAGTTCGAGGGGGTGACCGGGGTCTTCCTCTACGCGCAGGCCGTCACCGAGCCCCTGCTGGCGGCGGCCCGCGCGGCCGGGGTCCGCCACGCCGTCCTGCTCTCCAGCGGCATCGTCCAGGAGGGCGCCGACGAGACCCACCCCATCCACGTCCTGCACGCCACCGCCGAGCGGCTGATCCGCGACAGCGGCCTGGACTGGACGTTCCTGCGGCCCAACGGGTTCGCCACCAACGCCCTCCAGTGGGCCGCCCAGATCCGCGCCGGGAACACCGTCCGGGGCGTCTACGCGGACGCGGTCACCGCGCCGATCCACGAGGACGACATCGCCGCCGTCGCCGAGCGCGTGTTCCTGGACGACGGCCACCAGGGCGCCGTACACCGCCTGACCGGGCCGGAGGCGGCCACCAACGCCGACCAGGTCGCGGCGATCGGCGCGGCCGTCGGCAAGGAGCTGACCTTCGTCGAGATCGACCCCGCCGCGGCCGGCCCCGAGCTGTTCCCCCATCTGGACCCGCGCATGCTCGACCGTCTCCTGAAGACCTTCGAGGACACCATCGGCGTCCCCCCGGAGATCACCGACACGGTCGAGCGGATCACGGGCACCCCTGCCCGCACCTTCGCCCGGTGGGCCCGGGACCACGCGGCGGACTTCGGCGCGTAGGGCCGTCCGGCGGATCAGCCGGGCGTCGGCCGACGGTGCCTCAGCGGCGCGGGGGAGCGGGGGCTCGTCGCGACTCCGGCATGATCCGCCGGACAGGCCCCGGAGGGCGATTTCGGGGCTTGGCGCTCAGCGGCGCGTGCGGCCACCGGGCCGCCTCGGCGCCGTCACGCCTCGCAAACCCCGGCCCGCCTCGGCTCCGCCGCGGTGCGCAAGCCCCCGTCCCGGCTCAGCGCCGCCGTGGCTGGCAAGCCCAGCCCCCGCCTCAGCGCTGCCGCGGTTTGCAAACCCTCGCCCCGCCTTGGCGCCCTCGCGGCTCGCAAACTTCCGCCACGCCTCGGCGTCGCTGCGGCTCACACGCCCCGCTCCGACGCAGCTCGCCAACCCCCGCCCCGCCTTGGCGCCACCGCGGCTCGCAAACCTCCGCCACCCCTCAGCGTCGCTGCGGCTCACACGCCCCGCCCCGGCTCAACCCCGCCGCAGCTCACAGGCCCCCGCCTCACACGGCCCCGCCCCGCCTCAGCACCGCCCGCCGCACCGCCGTCTCCCGCGGCCCCTGCCTGCGGTTGGCGCTGCCCGGACCGGGCTCCGGGTCCAGGCTGAAGCCGAGCCGTTCCAGGAAGCGTTCGCCAGGGTGCCAGCCGGGCGGCACCGTCGCCGTCACCAGGGGCGGGTCCCCGGCCCGTGCCAGCAGGGAGCGGGCCAGGCGGTGGCCGAGGCCGCGCCCCCGGGCCCAGGGGGCCAGCAGGAACAGGCCGACGGCGATCGCGCCCGGCTCGGGGTGCTCGCGCACCGCGTCCACGACGCCCGCGACCACCCCGTCCCGCTCCAGCACCAGCAGCACCTTGTCCTCGGGGTGCGCGCCCTCGGGCAGGCCGTAATACAGGCTCTGCACATCGCCCGGCGCCGACGGCAGCCCGGTGGCCGCCAGGAACCAGTCCTCGCACTCCTCGAACAGCCGGATCAGCGGCGCCTCGTCCGCCGGGGCGAGTTCCCGCACCACCACCCGTTCGCCGGGCACTTCGAGCATCCACGTGTCCACCATCCGGCCGACGGTAGTGGCAGATCTTCGCGGATCCCCCCGCTCCGACAAGTTTTCCCCGTACGGCAGTACCCACATGCGGGTTCCGCTCGTTGGACGTACGGGACACCCGCCCCTGTTCCCGCACCACCCGGAGCCCACGCGGCACGCCCCCGAGCAGCCCCGAGAGCGGAGGCCAGCCCATGCCCACCCAGTCCCTCGCCTCGGGCCCGTACGGCCCGGACGCCCTCCGCCCCCTCCTGGACACGGTGCTGGACGCGCTGGCGGAAGGCCGCAAGGCGCGCGGCGGGCCCCTGCCCGCGGGCGGACCCGAGGCGACCGCCCGGCAGGTCGCCGACGCGCTCGGGGACGTACTGCCGGAGGAGGGCGACCCGGACGGCCTGCGCGCTCTCGTCCGGCTGCTCGCCGAGGGCGCCGCCGACCCCGCCGACCCGCTGTGCGCCGGCCATCTGCACTGCCCGCCCCTCGCCGTGGCCACCGCCGCCGACCTCGCGGTCAGCGCGCTCAACCCCTCCCTCGACTCCTGGGACCAGGCCCCCGGCGCCACCGCCCTGGAAGCCGTCGTCACCCGGGCCCTCGCGCGGGCGGCCGGACTGGCCGACGCCCTGGTCACCACCGGCGGCACCGAGTCCAACCAACTCGCCCTGCTGCTCGCCCGCGAGGCGGGCCACGGCAGCGTCCAGCTCGTCTGCGGCGGCGCCGCCCACCACTCGCTGGCCCGCGCCGCCTGGCTGCTCGGACTGCCCGACCCGGTGCTCGTCCCGGCCCCCGGCGGCACCCTCGACCCGGCCGCCCTCGACGCCGCCCTCACCGCGCTCCCCGGCCCCCTCCTGGTCGCCGCCACCGCCGGCACCACCGACGCCGGTCTCATCGACCCGCTGCCCGAGATCGCCGCCCTGTGCCGGGCCCACGGCGCCCGGCTGCACATCGACGCCGCCTACGGAGGCGGACTGCTCTTCAGCGACCGGCACCGCGCCAGTCTCGCCGGACTCGACGCCGCCCACACCGTCACCCTCGACCTGCACAAACTCGGCTGGCAACCGGTCGCCGCCGGCCTGCTCGCCGTCGCCGACCCGGCCGAACTCGCCGTACTCCACCACCGGGCCGACTACCTGAACGCGGACGACGACACCGAGGCCGGCCACCCCGACCTGCTCGGCCGCTCCCTGCGTACCACCCGCCGCCCCGACATCCTCAAGGCCGCCGTCACCCTGCGGACCCTCGGCCGCCGCGGCCTCGGCGCCCTGGTCGACCACGTCTGCGACCTGGCCCGCGAGTTCGCCGCGCTCATCGAGGCACACCCCGGCTTCGAGCTGTACGACACGCCCGTCATCAGCACGGTCCTGTTCCGCCCCGCCGAGGCCACCGACGCCGCCGTGGCCGAGGCCCGCCGCGCCCTGCTGCACGAGGGCCGGGCCGTCCTCGGCCGCGCCCGGCTCGACGGCCGCCTCTGGCTCAAGGCCACCCTCCTCAACCCCCACACCCGGCCGGACGACCTGGCCCACCTGTTGAAACTCGTCGAAGGAAGCACCCCCAGATGACCCCCCACCCGGCTCCCCAGACGGCCCCCCGGACCACCCTGCTGCCCCGCCGCGACCCCGACGCCCCCCGCGACCTGGTCGGCATCGGCATCGGCCCCTGCAACCTCTCCCTCGCCGCCCTCGCCCAGCCGCTGCCCGAACTCGACGCCGTCTTCTACGAACAGCGGCCCGGCTTCAGCTGGCACCCCGGCCTGCTCATCGACGGCTCCACCATCCAGGTGCCCTACCTCGCCGACCTGGTGAGCCTCGCCGACCCCACCAGCCCCTGGAGCTTCCTCAACTACCTCAGAACCAGCGAACGACTGTTCCCGTTCTACTTCGCCGAGCGCTTCCACATCGAACGCGCCGAGTACGACGCCTACTGCCGCTGGGCCGCCCGCAACCTGCCAGGACTGCGCTTCGGGCACCAGGTCGACGCCGTCCGCTGGAACCCCGAACGCGCCCTGTTCGAGGTCGACTTCACCCAGCTCGACGCCGACGGCGAGGCCGACGCCCTCGGCCGCGCCTACACCCGCAACCTGGTCCTCGGTGTCGGCACCGTCCCCCATGTGCCGGCCCCGCTCAAGCCCATGGTCGACGCCGAGGGCCTGCCCGTCGTACACGCCGCCGACTACCTCGACCACCGCGAGGAACTGCTGGCCGCCGGGCACATCACCGTGGTGGGCTCCGGGCAGTCCGGCGCCGAGATCTTCCTCGACCTGCTGCGCCGCCGCCCGGCCGGCGAGGAGCGGCTGCACTGGATCGGCCGCAGCCCCGCGTTCTCCCCGATGGAGTACTCCAAGCTCGGCCTGGAGCACTTCACCCCCGACTACACGCGCTACTTCCACGCCCTCGCCGAACCCGTCCGCGACCGGCTGGTCGGCACCCAGTGGCAGTTGCACAAGGCCGTCGACGCCGGCACCCTCGCCGCCATCCACGACGAGCTGTACCGGCGCACCGTGGACGGCGGCTGGCCCGACGCCGTCCTCACCCCGGGCGTGCGGGTGCGCACCGCGGGCCGGATCGCGAGCAACAAGATCGAGCTCCATCTGGAGCACCTGGAGGAGAGCAGCCGCTCCCGGCTCGCCACCGACGCCGTCGTCCTCGCCACCGGCTACCAGCAGCGGCCCCTCGGCCGGCTGCTCGCCGGGCTCGACCCCTATGTGCGCCGCGACGCCGGCGACCGGCCGCGCGTCGACGCGGACTTCCGCCTGGTCCTCGACCCCTCGGTCACGGGCTCCGTCTACGTCCAGAACGCCGAACTGCACACCCATGGCGTCGGCGCCCCCGACCTGGGCCTCGCCGCCTGGCGCGGCGCCACCATTCTCAACTCGCTCACCGGAAAGGACCCGTACCCCCTTCCGGCCCGTACGGCCTTCACCACCTTCGGCCTGCGCGAACCGCATTCCGCCGTCCCTCAGGCCCGGCACTCCGCCCGGCAACTCACTCCGCTCGTCGAAGAGAAGTGAGCGGAATTCGCTCATAGGAGCGGCCGTCCGCACAATTCAACACTTGTCAATAAGGCTTCACGTAAAGGTTGTTGAGTGGTCATGCGGCCCGGAATCTCTACCGACGGGTAAGCCCTAGGCTCGAACCATGCGCCGAGCAAAGATCGTCTGTACATTGGGGCCCGCCACCGACTCGTACGACCAGATCAAGGCACTGGTCGAGGCCGGAATGGACGTCGCCCGCTTCAACCTCAGCCACGGCACCCGCGCCGAACACGAGGAGCGTTACCAGCGCGTGCGCAAGGCTGCCGACGACACCGGCCGCAGTGTCGGAATCCTCGCCGACCTTCAAGGTCCGAAGATCCGCCTCGGCCGGTTCGCCGAAGGACCGGTACTCCTTGAACGCGGCGACGAGTTCACCATCACCGTCGAGGACGGCGTGGAGGGCGACCGCCACCGCTGCGGCACCACCTACGCGGGACTCGCCGGGGACGTCGCCCCCGGCGAGCGCGTCCTGGTGGACGACGGCCGGGTCTGCCTGGAGGTCACCGCCGTCGACGGCCCCCGGGTGCGCACCCGCGTGGTCGAGGGCGGCATGGTCTCCGACCACAAGGGCCTCAACCTGCCCGGCGTCGCCGTCTCCGTGACCGCCCTGTCCGAGAAGGACGAGGAGGACCTGCGCTGGGCGCTGCACATCGGCGTCGACATCATCGCCCTGTCCTTCGTGCGCAGCGGTGACGACGCCCGGGTGGTGCACCGGATCATGGCCGAGGAGGGCCGCCGCCTCCCGGTGATCGCCAAGATCGAGAAGCCGCAGGCGGTGGCCGACCTGGACGGCATCGTGGCCGCCTTCGACGGGCTGATGGTCGCGCGCGGCGACCTCGGCGTGGAGATGCCCCTGGAGCAGGTGCCGATCGTCCAGAAGCGCGCCATCAAGCTGGCCCGGCGCAACGCCAAGCCGGTCATCGTCGCCACCCAGATGCTCGACTCCATGATCGACAACGCCCGGCCCACCCGCGCCGAGGCGTCCGACGTGGCCAACGCGGTCCTCGACGGCACGGACGCGGTGATGCTCTCCGGCGAGACCAGCGTCGGCAAGTACCCGGTCGAGACCGTGCGCACCATGGCGAAGATCGTCATGGCGGCCGAGGAGGACATGCTGGCCAAGGGGCTGCCGTCGCTGACCGAGCGGAACAAGCCGCGCACCCAGGGCGGCGCGGTCGCCCGCGCGGCCGCCGAGATGGGCGACTTCCTCGGCGCCAGGTTCCTGGTGGCGTTCACCCAGTCCGGGGACACCGCCCGCCGGCTCTCCCGCTACCGCCCGCCGATCCCGCTGCTCGCCTTCACCCCCGAGCCGGCCACCCGCTCCCAGCTCAGCCTCACCTGGGGCGCCGAGACCTTCCTCGGCCCGCACGTGGACTCCACCGACGCCATGGTCGACCAGGTGGACGAGCTGCTGCTGCGGTACGGCCGCTGCGAGAAGGGCGACGTCGTGGTGATCACGGCGGGCTCCCCGCCCGGGGTCTCCGGCTCCACCAACATGGTCCGCGTCCACCGCATCGGCGAGGACGACGACTCCGAGGCGTAGGCGACCGGCAGGTACGAAAAAGGGCCCCTTCGTGAAAGGGGCCCGCACAAACCTGCGGATCACGAAATCCGGTGACCTTGGAAAACAAGGAAAAGGTGCCCCGGGTCGGACTCGAACCGACACTGTACGGGTTTTGAATCCGTTGCCTGCTGCCAATTGGGCTACCGGGGCTCGCAGAATCAAAGGTTTCCCCCGACCCTCCGCGCGTCCACCATACCGTAGCTAGGTAGGCTCTTGTCAGCAGTAGCCCTGCACCGAACGAGGAGCCCCCGTGACCGCCGAGTCGCCCCAGCCCGTAGACGCGCCCGACGACGACAAGTCGCACGTGCCTCCGCTGACGACCCGTGTCGTCATCGCCGAGGACGAGGCACTGATCCGGCTCGACCTCAAGGAGATGCTGGAGGAGGAGGGGTACACCGTCGTCGGTGAGGCCGGCGACGGCGAGCAGGCGATCGAGCTGGCCCGTGAGCACCGGCCGGACCTGGTGATCCTGGACGTGAAGATGCCCAAGCTGGACGGCATCTCCGCGGCCGAGAAGATCGCCGAGGAGTCCATCGCCCCGGTCCTGATGCTCACCGCCTTCTCCCAGCGCGACCTGGTCGAGCGCGCCCGGGACGCCGGTGCGATGGCGTACCTGGTCAAGCCGTTCAGCAAGAGCGACGTGGTGCCGGCGATCGAGATGGCCGTCTCCCGCTTCACCGAGCTGAAGCAGCTGGAGCAGGAGGTCGCCGACCTCACCCTGCGCCTGGAGACCCGCAAGCTGGTCGACCGCGCCAAGTCGATCCTCCAGACCGAGTACGGCCTGACCGAGCCGGCCGCCTTCCGCTGGATCCAGAAGACCTCCATGGACCGCCGCATGTCGATGCAGCAGGTCGCCGAGGCCGTGATCACGGACAACGAGGAGAAGAAGGCCGCCAAGAACGGCTGAGCCCGCTCCCGCGTACGACGGTGCCCGCGCCCCCTTCCGGAAGGGGGCGCGGGCACCGTCGTACAAGAAGGGCGTCAGTCCTCGCCCAGATACGCCTTGCGGACCGACTCGTCGTGCAGCAGATCCTGTCCGCTGCCGGAGAGCACGATCGAGCCGACCTCCATCACATGGCCCTGGTCGGCGAGCGAGAGCGCCGCCTGGGCGTTCTGCTCGACCAGCAGGATGGTGGTGCCCTGGGACTTCAGCTCCGCGATGGTCGCCAGGATCTTCTGCATCATGATCGGCGACAGACCCATGGACGGCTCGTCCAGCATCAGCAGCTTGGGCCGGGACATCAGCGCCCTGCCCATGGCCAGCATCTGCTGCTCGCCGCCCGAGAGGGTGCCCGCGGCCTGCTTGCGCCGCTCGCCCAGGATCGGGAAGAGGTCGTAGGCGCGCTGGATGTCCCGCTCGATGCCGTCCTTGTCCTTGCGCAGGAAGGCGCCGAGCTGGAGGTTCTCCGCGATGCTCAGCCGCGGGAAGATGTGCCGGCCCTCGGGGGAGTGGGCGAGGCCCAGGGCGACGATCTTGTGCGCGGGGACGCCGGTGAGCGGCTTGCCGTCGAACAGGATCTTGCCGCTGACCGGCTTGAGCAGCCCGGACAGGGTGCGGAGGGTGGTCGTCTTGCCGGCGCCGTTGGTGCCGATGAGGGTCACGACCTGGCCGGCCTCGACGCTGAACGAGATGCCCTTGACGGCCTCGATCTTGCCGTAGGCGACCCTGAGGTCCTCGACCTCCAGCAGTGCGGTCACTGGGTCTCTCCCTCTGTGCTGTCGGCGGAACCAGCCGCCTCGACCTCGGCCGCGCCGGCCTCCGTCGCCTCGCCCTCGGCCGTGCCCGCGCGCGCGGTGTCGGCCGCGGTCGCCGCGGCCTTCGCCGTGGCCACGGTTCCGGCCGTGGCCACGCCGGCCTCAGCCGCCTCGACCTCGGCGGCCTCCGCTTCGCCCGGCTCGCCCTCGAAGGGCTCGCCCAGGTAGGCGGCGATGACCCGCTCGTCGGCCTGGACGACCTCGGAGGTGCCCTCGATCAGCTTCTCGCCCTGCACGAGCACGGCGACGCGGTCGCACAGGTTGAAGATGAACCGCATGTCGTGCTCGATGACGAGGACGGCGATGCCCATGTCCCGGATGGCGAAGACCAGTTCCTCGGTGGCCCGGGTCTCCTGCGGGTTCATGCCCGCCGTCGGCTCGTCCAGGAGCAGCAGGCCCGGTTCGCTGGCGAGCGCCCGCGCGATCTCCAGCTTGCGCTGCTCGCCGTAGGGCAGATTGCGCGCCAGGTGCTCGCGCTTGCCGGCGAGGCCGACGAACTCCAGGAGCTCCAGGGCCCGCGCCTCGGACTCGCGCTCGGCCTTGCGGAAGCCGGGGCCGCGCAGCAGCGCCGACCACAGGCCCTCCTTGGTCCGCGTGTGGCGGCCCACCAGGACGTTCTCCAGAACGGTCATGTTGGCGAAGAGCCGGATGTTCTGGAAGGTCCGCGCGATGCCCGCCTGCGTCACCAGGTGCGGCTTGGGCGGCAGCACCTTGCCCTGGTAGGCGACGGTGCCCTCGGTGGGGATGTACAGGCCGGTGAGGCAGTTGAAGAAGGTGGTCTTGCCGGCGCCGTTCGGCCCGATCAGGCCGACGATCTCGCCGCTGTTCACCGTGAAGTCCACGGACCGTACGGCGGTCAGACCGCCGAACCGCATGGTGACGTCACGGGCTTCGAGTACAGGTGTCGTCATGGTTCCTTACGCCCCTGCCTTGGTGACGACCGCGTCCTCGGACAGCGTCGTCTGTGCCGGTACGTCGAGCTGGCCGGTCTCGTGGAACTCCAGCTTGCGGCGGCGGTTGGCGATGATGCCCTCCGGCCTGAAGCGCATGAGCAGGATCAGCGCCACACCGAAGGCGAGCAGCTCGTAGTTCTGCATGAACTGGAGCTTCTCCGGGATGAGGTAGAGCAGGCTGGCGCCGAGCAGCGGGCCGCTGACGGTGCCCATGCCGCCGAGGACGACGGCGGCCAGCAGGAAGGCCGAGTTGGGCGGGGCGGCGCCGGCGAACTGGTACGGCTGCGGGTTGACGCTGTAGTTCACGTGCGCCATCACGGTGCCGGCCAGGCCCGCCAGGGAGGCGCCGAGCGCGAACGCGATCAGCTTGACCCGGAAGCCGTTGATGCCCATGGCGGTCGCGGCGGTCTCGTCCTCGCGGATGGCGATCCAGGAGCGGCCGATACGGGAGTCGGCGGCACGGGTGAAGACGAGCACCACGATGGCCGTGATGATCAGCATCAGGAACAGGTAGTTGGCGAACCGGCCGAGGGTGAAGGAGCCGAGCGTGTGGGAGTCGCCCAGGTTGAACCCGAAGAGCTGGATGTCGGGGATCTGGGTGATGCCGTTGGGCCCGCGGGTGACGTTCGGACCGGAGTCGCCGTCCAGGTTGTTGACGGTGATGCGGAAGATCTCTCCGAAGCCGAGCGTCACGATGGCCAGGTAGTCACCGCGCAGCCGCAGCGTCGGACCGCCGATCAGGACACCGAAGACCAGCGAGGCCGCCATGCCGGTGAGCGCGGCGGCCCAGAAGGGGAAATGGACCTGGAAGGGCGAGTACTCGGAGCCGGAGACCAGGGCGGCCGCGTAGGCGCCGACGCCGAGGAACGCGACGTAACCGAGGTCGAGCAGACCGGTGAGGCCGACGACGATGTTCAGGCCGAGCGCGACGGTGGCGAAGATGAGGATGTTCACGCCGATGTTGGCGTTGTGGTCGTTGCTCTGCGTGAACGGGAAGATCACGGCGGCCACGAACGCCAGGCAGGCCGCGAAGCCCTTGTGGCGGGTGGACATCGTCGTGTACCGGTCGAGGAGTCCGGCGTGCACCAGGCCCCAGGCGGCGAAGACGCAGATCAGCAGGAAGCCGATGAAGGTCTCGCTGTCGTCGTCGTCGATGCCGATGCCGTAGGTGAAGACCACCAGGCCGACGGCGGTGCCGACGGTGACGGCGGCGCGTTCCATGAGCGGCGACAGGGTGCCGGGGCGGGGCTGGTCGGGCTTGGTGAGATAGCCCTTGAGACCGGTGCCCGGGGCCGGGTGCGGCAGGGCGAGCGCGCCGAGCACGGGAAGCAGGGAGGCCACCATCGCGACGAACGCGCCCGGGTCGAGGTTGACCAGGCCGCCGAGATCGACGGCGATGGCGATACCGGTGAACCAGCAGACGGCGAACGCCGACAGGGCGGTCAGGAACACCGGGCTGGTGGCGCCCGACGGGTTCAGCCAGCCGAGGCCCTTCACCCGCCACAGGGCGAGCGCGTACAGCAGGGTGAGCGCGCCGGCGACCAGGGCCAGGATCTGGAGTCCGGCCGGGTAGCCGTAGATGGTCAGGTTGCCCGGGAAGTCGGGCGTCCAGGTCCAGCTCATGAAGGCGCTGGCGATGGTGCCGACGGCGCCGACGGCGATGAGCGGCCGGGCCACGGCGGCCGGGAGCGGCAGGGGACCGCGCTCCGCCGGGGTCTGGAGAGAGGTGTCGGTCATGGTGCTCACGCCCTGTCCGCGACGCGTTCGCCGAGCAGGCCCTGTGGCCTGAAGAGGAGTACGAGGATGAGGAGGACGAAGGCCCAGACCGGCGCCCAGCCCTGGCCGCCGAGCTGGTGCATGCCGGGGATGTCCGCGATGTAGGCGGTGGCCATGGCCTCGGCGAGTCCGAGGACGAGACCGCCGAGCATGGCGCCGTAGATGTTGCCGATGCCGCCGAGGACCGCCGCGGTGAACGCCTTGAGACCGGCGAGGAAGCCCATCTGGTAGTCGACGGCCCCGTACTTGAGGCCGTACGCGGTGCCCGCGACCGCCGCGAACAGGCCGCCGATGGCGAACGCGATCACGATGATGCGGTTGGTGTCGATGCCCATCAGCTGGGCGGTGTCCGGGTCCTGCGCCGTGGCCTGCATGGCGCGGCCGGTGCGCGAGAGCCGCACGAAGAAGGCGAGGATCGCCATGCACACCGGGGCCGCGATGATCAGGAAGAGATCGCCGCTCTGCACGGTGACCGAGCCCAGGTGGTAGGGCCCGAAGGGAAGCTGGGGGAAGACCCGGGCGGACTTGGCGTTCGGGTACAGGTTGAACACGAGCTGCTGGAGCGCGAGCGAGAGACCGATGGCCGTGATGAGCGGCGCCAGGCGTGGCGCGCCGCGTAGCGGCCGGTAGGCGAAGCGTTCGGCGCCGACGGCGATGAGTACGGCGACCAGGGCGCCGCCGACGAGCATCGCCGGCAGGGCTATCCACATGGATACGCCGTCCGGCAGGACGAGATACACCGTGAGGGCGCCGAAGCCTCCCGTCATGAAGATCTCGCCGTGAGCGAAGTTGATGAGCTGGACGATGCCGTACACCATCGTGTATCCGATGGCGATCAGACCGTACATCGAGCCGAGGAACAGCCCGTTGGCCAGCTGCTGCGGCAGGGTGTTCACCGCATGGCCTCCATGTGGTGGGGAGAGTCAAGGGGGCGGTAGAGGGCGGGCCGCGCGGTGACGGTGGTCGGTGCCGCGCGGCCCTGGAGTCGCGATGTGTGCCGCGGGCTACTTGGGGTTGGCGACGCCGCTCTTGACGGACTTCCACGCACCGTTGACGACCTGGTAGACGGTCAGCTGCTTGTTGGTGGTGTCACCGAACTCGTCGAACGAGATCTTGCCGGAGATACCGTCGAAGGAGTTGTGCTGGACCGCGTCGACGACCTTGGCGCGGGCGTCGTCGGGGAGCTTGCCGTCCTTGATGACCTGGCCGACGGCCTTGATGATCGCGGTGGTGGCGTCGTAGGAGTACGAGCCGTAGGTGCCGTAGTCACCGGGGTACTTCTTGGCCTTGTAGGTGGCCACGAAGTCCTTGGCGGCGGGCAGGGTGTCGACCGGGACGCCGATGGAGGTCGCGAGGTCGCCCTCGGCGGCCTTGCCGGCGGTGTTGATGTAGGTCGGGGTGAACATGCCGTCGCCGCCGAACAGCGGGATCTTGGCGCCGGCGTCCTTGAGCTGCTTGGTCAGCACCTGGGACTCGTCGTACTGGCCGCCGTAGTACAGGATGTCGGCGCCGGAGTTCTTGATCTTGGTGACGAGGGTGGAGAAGTCGCGGTCGCCCACGCTGACGTGGTCGGTGCCGATGACCTTGCCGCCCTGCTTGGCGAACTGCTCCTTGAAGATCTTGGAGAGGCCGGCGCCGTAGGTCTGCTTGTCGTCGACGACGAACGCCTTCTTCTTGTGCAGACCGTTGGCGGCGTAGTCCGCCGCGAACGCGCCCTGGAGGGCGTCGGTGGTCGCGGTGCGGAAGTAGTTCTTGAACGGGCGGACCTTCTTGGTCTGCCAGTTCTTGCCCTGGGTCAGCTCCGGAGCGGTGTTCGACGGGGAGATCTCCACCAGGTTGGCGGTGTCCAGCACCTGCTGCATCTGGGTGGCCACACCGGAGTTGAGCGGGCCGACCACGCCGAGGACGTCCTTCTCGGCGACCAGCTGGGTGGCGTTCTGCTGGCCGGTGGCCGGGATCGCCTTGTCGTCCAGCGCCTTGACCTTGAAGGTCACACCGGGGACCGTCTTGTTCTTGTTCGCGTCGTCGACCGCTATCTGCGCGCCGTACTGGATGCCGAGGCCGGTCGCGGAGTTCTGGCCGGTCAGCGGGGCGTCCACGCCGATGGTGACCGTGACGTCGCCGTTGTCGCCGCCCTTGCTGTCATTGTTGCGGGAGCCGCAGGCGGTGAGAGTCAGAGCCCCGGTCGTCAGAACGGAGGTAAGAATCACCAGAGAACGCTGTCGCACAATCGATCCTTTCCGCAGGCATGAGCGGTCCCTGGAACGGGACGGCATGAAGCCGCGTTGGTACCGAACTCCCGTTGGAGCGGTGACTGGCCGTGACTCTAAGCCCGCTATGGAGACCTGGGCAGCGCCGTAGGCGTCCTTGTGACTTTCTTGTTATGACGGCGTGGACGGGAAAGTTCCGCCGGGGATACTCTCGGCCGATTTGGCGGAATTTCCGCTCGGTCCACATTTTGAGAATGCGCACTTCCGGTTGGCCCTCGAGCCGAGGTCGCGGGCCGGTGGGCGCCGTGGCCCCGGGGCGCCCGGGGAAGATCACCCAGGGGTGCGCCCCCGGAGGGGACGCGAGGGGTGCTTATTGCGCGCGCGTTACGCAGCGTTACGCCGGAAAAGAAAGGTGCGGTGTACAGCAATTTCGCGCGGCCGGATGCCGATATCCCCGCCCCGCTCCCGGCGGCCGTCAAGGGGTCGTACCGCCCGGACGAAAGAATTCCACTTTTCCGTGCGGGGGATGACGCCGCATCGGTGACAAAAAGGCCCGGTCGCACCCCTTTTGGGGAGCGGACCGGGCCTTTTGTGAGGGAGCGTCAGACCGCGGCGGGCGCCTGCTCGCCGCTCTGCTTTCCAAGATCACGGAGCAGGCAGGTCAGCCGGGCGCTGCACACCCGGCGGCCCTGCTCGTCGCTGATGACGACCTCGTACGTCGCCGTCGAACGGCCCCGGTGCACGGGCGTGGCCACACCGGTCACCAGGCCCGAGCGGATCCCGCGGTGATGCGTGCAGTTGAGGTCCACGCCGACCGCGACCTTGGTGCTGCCGCCGTGCAGCATCGCGCCGATCGAGCCCAGCGTCTCCGCGAGCACCGCCGAGGCGCCGCCGTGCAGCAGGCCGTACGGCTGGGTGTTGCCCTCCACCGGCATCGTGCCGACGACCTTCTCCGGGGACGCCTCCACGATCTCCACGCCCATCCGCGTGCCGAGGTCACCGGCCGAGAACAGCGCGGGCAGGTCCACACCGAGCGCCGCGTACTCCTCGATGACCTCCTGCGGGAACTGCACCTGCTGCTGCTCGCCCATGAGCCGGCTCCGTTCGTCGTGCGCCTGTCGTGACCCGACATCCGCCATGACCTGACATCTGTCGTGACCTGAGCGAACGCTCAGTCGGTCGTCGATTGTTCCAGACGGCCTTCCGCGCGCGCCTCCAGGCGTACGATCACCGACTTGCTGGCCGGGGTGTTGCTGGTGTCGGCCGTCGCGTCCAGCGGCACCAGCACATTGGTCTCCGGGTAGTACGCCGCCGCGCAGCCCCGGGCCGTCGGGTAGAGCACCACCCGGAAACCGGGCGCCCGCCGCTCCACGCCGTCCCGCCACTCGCTCACCAGATCCACGTACGTCCCCTCGGCGAACCCGAGCGAACGCGCGTCCTCGGCGTTCACCAGCACCACCCGGCGGCCGCCCGTGATGCCCCGGTAGCGGTCGTCCAGACCGTAGATCGTGGTGTTGTACTGGTCGTGCGAACGCAGCGTCTGCAACAGCAGCCGCCCCTCGGGCAGTTCGGGGTACTCCACCGGCGCCGCGGTGAAGTTGGCCTTGCCGGTGGCGGTCGGGAAGCGGCGCTCGTCGCGCGGCGCGTGCGGCAGCGCGAAACCGCCGGGCCTGGCCACCCGCGCGTTGAAGTCCCCGAACCCCGGGACCACCCGCGCGATCCGGTCGCGGACGGCCGCGTAGTCCTTCTCGAACTCCTCCCACGGCACCACGCTGCGCTCCCCGAGCACCGCGCGCGCCATCCGGCACACGATCGCCGGCTCGGACAGCAGCCGCGTGCTCGCGGGCGCCAGCCGGCCGCGCGAGGCGTGCACCATGCCCATGGAGTCCTCGACGGTCACGAACTGCTCGCCGCTCGCCTGCACATCGCGCTCGGTACGGCCCAGGGTGGGCAGGATCAGCGCCCGCGCGCCGGTGACCGTGTGCGAGCGGTTCAGCTTCGTCGACACGTGCACCGTCAGCCGCGCCCGCCGCATCGCCGCCTCGGTCACCTCGGTGTCCGGGGACGCGGAGACGAAGTTGCCGCCCATGGCGAAGAACACCTTGGCCTCGCCGTCGCGCAGCGCGCGGATCGCCCGTACGACGTCGAAGCCGTGCTCCCGGGGCGGCGCGAACCCGAACTCCCGCTCCAGGGCGTCCAGGAAGGCGGGCGCGGGCCGCTCGAAGATGCCCATCGTGCGGTCGCCCTGCACGTTCGAATGACCGCGCACCGGGCACACGCCCGCGCCGGGCCGGCCGATGTTGCCGCGCAGCAGCAGGAAGTTGACGACCTCGCGGATGGTCGGCACGGAGTGCTTGTGCTGGGTCAGGCCCATCGCCCAGCAGACGATGGTCCGCTCGGAGGCGAGCACGAGCTCCAGCGCCTGCTCGATCTCCGCGCGGCTCAGGCCGGTCGCGGCCAGCGTCTCGTCCCAGTCGGCGGACTCCGCGGCCTTGGCGAACTCCTCGAATCCATGCGTGTGTTCCCGCACGAACTCCTCGTCGACCGCGCCGTCCGTCTCCAGGATCAACTTGTTGAGGAGCCGGAAGAGTGCCTGGTCGCCGCCGATGCGGATCTGGAGGAACAGATCGGTGAGCGCGGCGCCCTTGAGCATGCCCTGCGGGGTCTGCGGGTTCTTGAACCGCTCCAGGCCCGCCTCGGGCAGCGGGTTGACGCTGACCACCTTCGCGCCGTTCGCCTTGGCCTTCTCCAGCGCGGACAGCATCCGGGGGTGGTTGGTGCCCGGGTTCTGGCCCGCCACGATGATCAGATCGGCCTGGTACAGGTCCTCCAGGAGGACGCTGCCCTTGCCGATGCCGATGGTCTCCGTGAGCGCCGAGCCCGAGGACTCGTGGCACATGTTCGAGCAGTCCGGCAGGTTGTTCGTGCCCAGCTCGCGGGCGAAGAGCTGGTACAGGAACGCCGCCTCGTTGCTGGTGCGGCCCGAGGTGTAGAAGACGGCCTCGTCCGGGGAGGCGAGGGCGGCGATCTCCTCGGCGATGATGCCGAAGGCGCGCTCCCAGGTGACCGGCTCGTAGTGCGCCGCCCCCTCGGGGAGGTACATGGGATGGGTGAGCCGCCCCTGCTGGCCCAGCCAGTACCCGCTCCTGTCCGCCAGGTCGGCGACGGGGTGCGCGGCGAAGAACTCCGGGGTGACCCGGCGCAGGGTGGCCTCCTCGGCCACCGCCTTCGCGCCGTTCTCGCAGAACTCCGCGGTGTGCCGGTGCTCCGGCTCCGGCCAGGCGCAGCCCGGGCAGTCGAAGCCGTCCTTCTGGTTCACCCGCAGCAGGGTCAGCGCGGTGCGCCGGACCCCCATCTGCTGCTGGGCGATCCGCAAGGTGTGCCCGATGGCCGGCAACCCCGCCGCCGCGTGCTTCGGCTCCGCGACCTGCGGCGCGTCCTGCACCGGATCACCCTTGGGCGGCTTCGTCGCCATCGCGCGCTCCCCTTCGACTGCGTGTACCACGTACAAGGCCGATCCTCCCACGGGGGACTGACAGGGGGAACGGGCGGCTCCAGGGGGGCGGGGAGGGCGCGAGGAGGGAGCGAGGGAGGAGGGTGGGGGCGCGGCGGCGGGGGCGTGCGGGTCCGGCTTGCCGGGGTTCGTGGGACGGCCGGTGGGGTGGGGTTTCTCGGCCGGGAGGGCGGTGAGCGGTGGGCGGGGATGGGCTCGCCTGGAGGGCGGTAAGCGGTGGCGGGGATGGGCTTGCCTGGAGGCTGGTCAGCGGGTGATGGTGATCGGCTTACCTGGGGAAGCCCGACGGTGACCCGGCGCGGCGGCGATACGGGACCGTCCTGCGCCGCCCCCGCCGCCTCGTGAGCCGCCGTCCCCGGGGCTCCGAGGGGGCTGCCCGTGCGGTGTCTCCGCCCGGGGCTCCGGTCTGTTCCGCCCGGGGCCGCCGGTTTATTCGCCGCGAGGCGGTGAAGCGCGACGGCGGCGATCGGTCGGCCTGACCGGGGCGCCCTTCCCCGCCGCGACGGTGCCCGGCCCGCGCCCCCGCCCGCGCCGGTCGGCGGCCCGGTCCGCGACCTGGGCCGTCCTCGGCCGCCCGCTGCCCTTGAGCGCCCCCTTGGGGCCCGGCCGAGCGCCCCCTCGGGGCCCGGCGCCGGGCCGCCCGCGATGTGTCGCTCTCCCCAGCCGGTGGCCTTCCGGCGAGCGGGCGCGACGGCGGCGACCCATGGGGCCCGATGACGCCGGACCGGGCCCCGCCGGCACCGTCCGCCCGGCCGCCGGAGGCACACGCGGTCCGGAGTGTCAGTGGGGCGTGGCAGGATCGGTGGCGTGGCAGAGACAGCATCGAAGAAGACCGACAAGACCCCCGGCGGCTCCCGTCCCCGGCTGATGCTCATGGACGGGCACTCGCTGGCCTACCGCGCGTTCTTCGCGCTGCCCGCGGAGAACTTCACCACCGCGACGGGCCAGCCGACGAACGCGATCTACGGGTTCGCGTCGATGCTGGCCAACACCCTGCGTGACGAGGCGCCCACCCACTTCGCCGTGGCCTTCGACGTCTCCCGCAAGACCTGGCGCTCCGAGCGCTTCACCGAGTACAAGGCGAACCGCTCCAAGAGCCCCGACGAGTTCAAGGGCCAGGTCGAGCTGATCGGCGAGCTCCTGGACGCGATGCACGCGCCGCGCTTCGCCGTCGACGGCTTCGAGGCCGACGACATCATCGCCACCCTCGCCACCCAGGCCGAGGCCGAGGGCTTCGACGTACTGATCGTCACCGGCGACCGCGACTCCTTCCAGCTGGTCAGCGAGCACACCACGGTGCTCTACCCGACCAAGGGCGTCTCGGAGCTGACCCGGTTCACCCCGGAGAAGGTTTTCGAGAAGTACGGCTTGACGCCCGCCCAGTACCCCGACTTCGCCGCCCTGCGCGGTGACCCGTCCGACAACCTTCCCGGCATCCCCGGCGTCGGCGAGAAGACCGCCGCGAAGTGGATCAACCAGTTCGGCTCCTTCGCCGAGCTGGTCGAGCGGGCCGAGGAGGTCAAGGGCAAGGCGGGCCAGAACCTCCGCGACCACCTGGAGTCGGTCAAGCTCAACCGGGTCCTCACCGAGCTGGAGCGCCAGGTCGAGCTGCCGAAGGCGGTCACCGACCTGGAGCGCGCGCCGTACGACCGCAAGGGCGTCTCGCTGGTCCTGGACACCCTGGAGATCCGCAACCCGTCCCTGCGCGAGCGCCTCTTCGCCGTCGATCCCGGAGCCGAGGAGACCGACACCACCCCGGTCACCACCGAGGGCGTCGAGATCGACGGCACCGTGCTGCGCACCGGCGAGCTGGCTTCCTGGCTCGCCGAGCACGCCACGCAGCCCTTGGGCGTCGCCACCGTCGACACCTGGGCGCTGGGCACCGGCTCGGTCGCCGAGGTCGCCCTGGCGGCGGCCGGGGGAGCGGCCGCCTGGTTCGACCCCGCGGAGCTGGACGAGGCCGACGAGAACGCCTTCGCGGCCTGGCTGGCGGACGCCGAGCGCCCCAAGGTGTTCCACAACGCCAAGGGCGCCATGCGCGTCTTCGCCGAGCACGGCTGGAGCATCGAGGGCGTGCGCATGGACACCGCGCTCGCCGCCTACCTGGTCAAGCCCGGCCGGCGCTCCTTCGACCTGGACGCGCTCTCCCTGGAGTACCTGCACCGCGAGCTGGTCCCCGCCGCCGCGGCCGACGGCCAGCTGGCCTTCGGCACGGACGAGGCCGCCGAGGCCGAGGCCCTGATGATCCAGGCCCGCGCCGTCCTGGACCTCGGCGAGGCGTTCGAAGGGCGTCTGGAGGAGGTCGGCGCCGCCGATCTGCTGCGCGACATGGAGCTGCCCACCTCCGCCCTGCTCGCCCGCATGGAGCGGCACGGCATCGCCGCGGACCGCGCGCACCTCGACGCCATGGAGCAGATGTTCGCGGGCGCGGTGCAGCAGGCCGTGAAGGAGGCGCACGCGGCCGCGGGCCACGAGTTCAACCTGGGCTCGCCCAAGCAGCTCCAGGAGGTCCTCTTCAACGAACTGGCTCTCCCGAAGACGAAGAAGACCAAGACCGGCTACACCACGGACGCCGACGCCCTGGCCTGGCTCGCCACCCAGACGGACAACGAGCTGCCGGTGATCATGCTCCGCCACCGCGAGCAGGCCAAGCTCCGCGTCACGGTCGAGGGCCTGATCAAGACCATCGCGACCGACGACCGTATCCACACCACCTTCAACCAGACGGTGGCCGCGACCGGCCGGCTGTCCTCCACGGACCCGAACCTCCAGAACATCCCTGTCCGCACCGACGAGGGCCGGGCGATCCGCCGCGGCTTCGTGGTCGGCGAGGGCTTCGAGTCCCTGATGACCGCCGACTACAGCCAGATCGAGCTGCGCGTGATGGCGCACCTCTCCGAGGACGAGGGCCTGATCAGGGCGTTCACCTCCGGCGAGGACCTGCACACCACCGCCGCCTCCCAGGTCTTCGGCGTCGAGCCGGCCGCGGTGGACGCGGAGATGCGTCGCAAGATCAAGGCGATGTCGTACGGCCTGGCGTACGGCCTGTCCGCGTTCGGCCTCTCCCAGCAGCTGAACATCGAGGCGGCGGAGTCCCGCGCCCTGATGGACGCGTACTTCGAGCGCTTCGGCGGGGTCCGCGGCTACCTGCGCCGCGCGGTGGACGAGGCCCGGGCCACGGGCTACACCGCGACCGTCTTCGGGCGCCGCCGCTACCTGCCCGACCTCAACAGCGACAACCGCCAGCGCCGCGAGGCCGCCGAGCGGATGGCCCTCAACGCGCCCATCCAGGGCACGGCGGCGGACATCGTCAAGATCGCCATGCTCAAGGTGGACACCGCCCTGCGGGCCGCGGACCTGAAGTCCCGGATGCTGCTCCAGGTCCACGACGAAATCGTCCTGGAGATCGCCCCCGGCGAGCGCGCCCGAGTCGAGGAGATCGTCCGCCGGGAGATGTCCGCCGCGGTGACCCTCAAGGCTCCCCTGGACGTCTCGGTCGGCGTGGGCCCGGACTGGGAGTCGGCCGCGCACTAGCCGCCGCGCCACCGCAGGAGCCACCGACCCGGACCGCACCTGTCCTGGACCGCACCTGTGAAGGGGGCGCCGTATTCCGACGGAACACGGCGCCCCCTTCGGCTCGCGCAACCCGGAATCGGCCATTCCGCGTCAGCACCACAAAGACGGCTCAACCCCCGGCGGGACCGTCACTCACGTGGCCCCCGCCAAAACGCCCCGCACCCCCCGCAGCCGCAAAACTGCGGGCATGGGTATACGCATGCTTCACCGCCGGACGCCCGAGGCAGTCACCCGGGTCTGGGCGGACACCGCCTCGGCGCAGGCACAGGCACTGCCCGCCTCGCCGGTCCCGGCCCTCGCGGCCGACGCAAGCACCGCCCGCATCCCCGCCGACCCGGCCGTGACCGTCCGCAGGGCCGCCCGGAACGTCCGGCGCGGCCTCAGGGACCGCACCGCCCGGACCGGGGCCGCCGCCCGCGCCCACGACTGGCGCCAGTGGACCGATCTGGTCCGCGGCTATCTCGCGCTCACGCTCACCCTGATCCCGAGATCCCGCCCCCGTCCCACCCTCACGGTCTTCGTCGCCCCCCTCGCCGAACGCCCGGCCCGCCAGGACCCCCGCGACCCCGGACCGCGCGCCGTCCGCTAGAGGCAGGCCCCCGCAAGCCTCCCCCTCCCCCCAACTCAACAGCGGGCCATTGTCACCGCCCTGGCCGACCGCCCGGCGCGCCCACTTCAACGGCAGGTGGCCAACCGGTGAAAATCGGGCATGAACGGGTGCCCCGGCAAAGCAAGTTGCCGTAGGGTCGCCTGCGGCGCGGTGCCGGGCGCACGAGCCGGACACGTCACGCAGGGAAAGGGCCGCGCAGGGGCAACCGGAACGCCGGGTCGTACGTCAGACCAGGGCGAGACACACACGTGGATACGGACGCAGGGCGTCCTTGGGAGGGGTTCACTCTATGGCGGCGCATATCGGCAGGCGGCTGCGCAAGGGGGCGGCGACCACCGCCGTGGCCGCGGCAGCGGTCGCGGCTCTCTCCGCGTCCCAGGCTCCGGGAGCGACCGGCGAGGACCACGGCAGACAGACGACGGCCGGCGCCTCCGCCCCCGTACCGGACTCCATCGGCGACGATGCCACGGGCAACTCGCCGTACTACACGGACCTGCCGCCCCTGAACAGCCCCAACCCGAGCCCCTCACCGAGCACCGGCACCCCCGTCGCCCAGGGCGCCGCCGAGGCCGGCATACCCGCCACGGTCCTCGACGCCTACAAGAAGGCCGAGACGGAGCTGCGCAGCTCCAAGCCCGGCTGCAACCTGCCCTGGCAACTCCTCGCCGCCATCGGCAAAGTGGAGTCCGGCCAGGCCCGCGGCGGCGAGGTCGACGCCACCGGCAAGACGCTGCGACCGATCCTCGGCCCGGTCCTCGACGGCAACGGCTTCGCGCTCATCCAGGACACCGACCACGGCTTGTACGACGGCAACGCCCAGTACGACCAGGCCGTGGGCCCCATGCAGTTCATCCCGTCCACCTGGGCCTGGGCCGGCCGCGACGGCAACGGCGACGGCGTCAAGGACCCCAACAACATCTACGACGCCGCCCTCGCCGCCGGCCACTACCTGTGCCGCGGCGACCGGGACCTGTCCCAGGCGGCCGATCTGCGCAGCGCGATCCTCGGCTACAACAACTCGCAGGACTACCTGAACACCGTCCTGTCGTGGATGGAGTACTACAGCAAGGGCACCTACTCCGTGCCCGACGGCACCGGCACCGCGCCCGGCCGCCGCAGCGACGACGGCACCCCGCGCACCACGCCGTCCGTCCCCGCCGAGCCCGCGGACCCGCACCAGGGCAAGCCGGGTTCGAAGGACCAGGGCGGCCGGCCGGGCCCCTCACCCTCGCCGTCGAAGCCCGGCGGCGGCCAGGACGGCGGCGACCCGGCCCCGCGGCCGCCCGGGAAGCCCGACCCGACCACGCCCACCCCCACCGACACGGTGGACCACCTGGACAAGGCGGGCACGGGCACGGCCAAGCTCACCGCGACCGCCGGGGACGCCTTCACCCAGACGATCAGCGCCCGCGCCGAGACCAAGGCGGGCGCCGCCGTGGCCAAGGTCAGGATCCGGTTCACCATCTCCGGGGACACCGACGCCACCTTCACCGGCGGCGAGGACGTGGCCACGGTCGCCACCGACAACAAGGGCGTCGCGACGGCCCCCGCCCTCCAGGCGGGCGAGAAGACCGGCGACTTCAAGGTCACCGCCACCCTCGTGGGCCGCTCCCTCAAGGGCGTGGACTACCAGGCGACCGTCACCGAACGCACCGCCGACACCCTCACCGCCACCACCGGCAGCGGCACCGTGCCGACCTGCGTCCCGGGCGGCGAGTTCGCCGACCGGATCCAGGTGAAGGCGACGTACAAGGGCGCCGTCGCGGACAAGGTCGCCGCCACCGCCACCCTGGTCAGGTCCGCCCTCGACGCCACCGAGAACGACAAGGGCCCCTACTTCAAGGACGCCGCCACCGGCAAGGCCGTACGCACCCTCACCGGTCTGAAGACGGACGCCAAGGGCCTGCTGACACTGCCGAAGCTGTACGCGGACGACACCACCGGCACGTTCCTGCTGCGCGTCACCACGCCCGGCGGCGGCACCCTCACCGTCCTCCTGACGGTGGCCCCCGACGGCACCGCCACGGCGAGCCCGTCCCCGTCCCCGAGCGCGTCGGCCGGCACCTGAGCCGACCGGACCCCCACGGCGCCCTCCCCGCTTCCGGCGGGGAGGGCGCCGTCGTTCGTGGGCGCACCGCTGTTCTCATCTCGCCCGCCCGTTGCTACGGTGCCCGGAACTGACGCGGCATCAGAAACCGTCAGGACACCGACCGCCACCGGGAGGCCCCGCATGCGCGCCCTGATCGCCGCCGCGACCGGCCTCGCCCTCGCCTTCGCCCTGGTCCTCACGATCGGCGCACTCGGCGCGCCGTCCGGCCGCACCTCACCGAAGCCGCTGCTGACCACGGTCCCCGCACATCCGTAACCCGCCCGGGAGGGAGGCCGCGATGCGCCGCACGGCAAGCCTGATCCTGCTCGCCTGTGCCGTCTTCTGCGCGGCACTGTCGCCACTGACGCGCTGGTACGCCTTCCCGCGGCTGGCCCGGATCCCCGCGAACCAGTATCAGGACGTCGTCCTGGAGGCCAGGAACGCCACCCTCCTCGACTACGGCACCATGCGCGCGAAAAAGGTCCCCCAGGTCACCATCGTGCAGACCCTCAAGGGCGATGTGACGGCCGCCGAGAAGATCGAGAAGAGCGCGCACCGGCCGGTCGTCGTCTGGAACGCCCTGTCCTACGTCCAGGGCCCCGACGGCACGATGGTCTCCGAGGTCCCCGAGCGCTACATCTTCGACGCGCACAGCCAGGCCCCCGTCCACGCCACCGGCGAGATGGTCGACGGCGACCCGGTCCGACGGAACGGCATCGAGTTCAAGTGGCCCTTCCTCACCCGGAAACGGGATTACGAGTACTTCGACGCGCAGACCCGCACCACCAGCCCCATCCACTACCGGGGCACCCGAGAGTTCCACGGCCTCAAGGTCTACTACTTCGAGCAGACCGTCCCCTGGACCAAGGTCCCCATGCCCAAGTCCATGCCGGTCAAGGGCATCACCCCGCAGACCGTCGCCAGGACCGGCACCACCCGCTGGTACACCACCGTGCGCCGCTTCTGGGTCGAACCGGTCACCGGCGCACCCGTTTACGGCGAGGAGAGCCACCAGGAGGAACTGCGCGGCGGCACCCTGCTCGGCGGACGCGCCAAGGTCACCGCGTTCGCCGGGGACGTGAAGATGCGCGCGGACTACGTCGCGCACACGGTCGCCCTCGTCAAGCACAACCGCACCCTCGTCCTCGCGCTCACCTCCTACGTCCCCTGGGGCTCCCTGACCCTCGGCCTGCTCCTGCTCGCCCTCTCCCTCGTCCTGGAGGCCCGCGCCCGCCGCCCCGGGGACCCGGCCTCCGCCGACACGGCGGAACCGGAGCCGGTCAGCGCCTGAGCCGCGCGTTGGTGTGCCGGGTGGGCTCGGCCGCCGCCGGGTCCTCCGGCCAGGGGTGCTTGGGATAGCGGCCGCGCAGCTCGGCCCGCACGGCCCGGTAGCCGTCCCGCCAGAACGACGCCAGATCGGCCGTGACGGCCGCGGGCCGACCGGCGGGGGAGAGCAGATGCACGAGCAGCGGCACGCCCGCCACGGACGGCGTCTCGCGCAGCCCGAACATCTCCTGGAGCTTCACCGCGAGCACCGGCCGCTCCGGATCCCGGTAGTCGATCCGGATCCTGGACCCGCTCGGCACGGTCATCCGCTCGGGCGCCAGCTCGTCCAGGCGCCCGGCCTCCCCGCTCGCCCAGGGCAGCAGCCGCGCCAGCGCCTGCCCGGCGTCGATCCGCGCGAGATCCGCCCGCCGCCGGGCCCGCCCCAGCTCCGGCTCCAGCCACTGTTCCGCCCGCGCGTACAACGCCTCGTCCGACATCTCCGGCCACGGCTCCCCGAGCCGGGCGCGCAGGAACGCCAGCCGCTGCCGCAGCACCTCCGCGTCCGGCGTCCACCGCAGCAGCGCGGGCCCCTCCTGCCGCAGCCCGTCGAGCAGCGCCGCACGCACCAGCTCCGGCGCGGCGTCCCGCAACGGCCGCACCGCCAGCTCGACGGCCCCGAGCCGCTCCACCCGCCGGGCCACGACATCGCCGTCCGCCCAGCGCACCTCGTCCCGCTCGTCCAGCACCGCGCCCGCCGCCGCCCGCGCCACCTCCTCCGACACGGCGGCCCCGAGCCGCACCCGGGCATGCCCCTTCCCGCCCGGCCGGTCGGCCACCGCCACCACGATCCACGGCGCCCCCCGCAGCGCCGACCCCTCCACCAGCTCGGCCCGCGTCCCGGACACCATCAGGTACGACCCACCGTCCAGCTTCCCGACCCGCTCGGGGAAAGCGAGCGCGGCCACCAGCCCGACGAGGCCGTCCTCCCCGGCACCGGATCGCCCGGCCGCATCGGCCCGAGCCACGGCGGGCGCGGAGGCGTCCGGACGGCCCGGGGCGCCGGGCACCGATGCGGACGCGGCGGCCGGAGAACCCGGAGCGCCCGCCGACGGCCGCCCGCCACGCCCCCCGGCCCGGCCACCCGCTCCCGGCCCGGCGTCCCCCCGCGGCCCGCCGCCACGGCCGTCCCCGTCGCCATGGCCGTCCCGGCCGCCACGAACGCCCCGGTCGTCCCGGCCGGAGAACTCCGCCGAGACGGACCGCAGCCGCCGTACCTCCGCCGCCCACCGCCCCGCGTAGCCGTCACCCCCGCGCCGAGCGGAGCGCAACGCGCCGGCGAGATCGTCGCCGTACTCCCGCGGCACCTCCTCCGACAGCAGAGCGACCACCTCCGCCCCCGCCCCGGACGTGTCCAGCAGCGCCCGCCCCAGCCGCGGATGCAGCCCGAGCCGGGAGAGCCGTACGCCGCGATCCGTCGCCCGCCCCGCGGCGTCCACCGCGCCCACGGCCGCCAGCGCGGCGCGCGCCGCCGCCATCGCACCGCCCGGCGGCGGATCCAGCAGCGCGAGACCCGAGGCGTCCGGATCACCCCAGCAGGCGGTTTGGAGCGCGAACGACGTCAGATCGGCCACCTTGATCTCCGGCGCCGGAAACGCCGGCAGCCGGCCGTCCTCCGCCTCCGCCCAGCACCGGTACACCGCACCCGGCGCCTCACGCCCGGCCCGCCCCGCCCGCTGCCGACCGGCCGCACGCGACGCCCGCACCGTCGTCAGCCCGCTGAGCCCGCGCGCGTGGTCCACCCGGGGCTCCCGGGCCAGCCCCGAGTCCACCACCACCCGCACCCCGGGCACCGTCAGCGAGGACTCCGCGACCGACGTCGCCAGCACCACCCGCCGCCGCTCTCCGGGGGACAGCACCGCCTCCTGCACGGCCGCCGGCGCCCGCCCGTGCACCTGGAGCACCTCGACCCCGGCCGGCGCGCCCAGCTGCCCGGCCACCCGCGCGATCTCGCCCACCCCGGGCAGGAAGCACAGCACGTCACCGTCCCGCTCGGCCAGCGCACGCCGCACCACCGACGCCACATGCGCCAGCTGCGCGGGATCCACCCGCATCCCGTGCGGCGGCCGCACCGGCCGCGCCGGCGGCGCCCACACCACCTCCACGGGATACGCGGTCCCCGCCGCCTCCACCACCGGCGCCCCGCCCAGCAGCCGCGCCCACCCCTGCGCGTCCGTGGTCGCCGACGCGGCCACCAGCCGCAGCTCCGGCCGCAGCGCCTGCCGTACGTCCCACAGGAAGGCCGCCACCGTGTCGGCGTCCAGATGCCGCTCATGGCACTCGTCCAGCACCACGACGTCCACCCCGGCCAGCTCCTGATCACGCTGGAGCCGCTGGAGCAGCACACCCGTGGTCACGACCTCCACCCGAGTGCGCCGCCCCACGGACCGCTCGCCGCGCACCGTGAAGCCCACGCTCTCGCCGGGCCGCTCACCCAGCAGCCACGCCATCCGCCGCGCCGCCGCTCGCGCCGCGATCCGCCGCGGCTCGGCCACCACGACCCGCCGCGCCGGACCGCCGCCGACCAGCCCCGCCAGCACCAGCGGAACCAGCGTCGTCTTGCCGGTGCCGGGCGGCGCCACCAGCACGGCGGTCCCGTCGGCCGCGAGCGCGTCGGTCAGGGCGGGCAGAGCGGAGCGCACGGGCAGCGCGTCCAGGGCGTCATAACGGATCACGCCCATAAGTGTCGTACGACGGCCGAACCCGCCCCGCGCGTCCCCGATCGGGGAGGTTTCAGTCCCGCTCGCACACGAAGACGGCGGTACCCGGGATCAGGCCGCCTCGCAGCGGGGACCAGCCGCCCCACTCCGAGCTGTTCCAGGCCGGCCACTCCGGCTCCACCAGATCCACCAGGCGGAGCCCGGCGGCCACGATGTCGCGGACCCGGTCGCCCAGCGTCCGGTGGTGCTCCACATAGACGGCCCGGCCCTGTTCGTCCTGCTCCACGTACGGCGTGCGGTCGAAGTAGGAGGCGGACACCGACAGGCCCTCGGGACCCGGCTCGTCCGGGAAGGCCCAGCGGATCGGATGGGTCACCGAGAACACGAACCGGCCGCCGGGCCGCAGCACCCGCCGCACCTCGCTCAGCACCAGGCGCGGATCCGCCACGAACGGCAGCGCGCCGTACGCCGAGCACGCCAGGTCGAAGGAGCCGTCCGCGAAGGGCAGCGCGCCCGCGTCCGCGCACACCAGCGGAAACGATCCGCCGATGCGCA
Organism: Streptomyces sp. SUK 48; assembly: GCF_009650765.1. Taxonomy (NCBI): domain Bacteria; kingdom Bacillati; phylum Actinomycetota; class Actinomycetes; order Kitasatosporales; family Streptomycetaceae; genus Streptomyces; species Streptomyces sp. SUK 48. The sequence goes on from NZ_CP045740.1 coordinate 6,101,279, forward strand.
GCGCGTGCTGGAGCTGGCGGTGCGAGAGATCCAGGGCCACCGGGTGAGCGCCCTGGGCGGCCAGCCAGCGCGCGCACTGCGCGGCCCCCGCGCCGATCTCCAGGACGTCCTTGCCCTTCAGTTCCTCCGGCGGCCCGAGCAGCTCGGCCTCCACCTCGTCCAGCCCCTCCGGGCCCCACACGAAGCGGTCGTCGCCGAGGAACGTGCCGTGCTCGACCTGGTACTCGTCCGCGTTGCGGTCCCACCAGCCCCGGTTGGCCCGGCTGCTCTCCGAAACGTCGGCGTCACGGCGGGTGGCTTCGGGCTCGAACCCCTCGGGCTCGGGCCGTTCGGACTCTTGGATGATCGGCTCCCTCGTCGTAATCTTCCGTCCCGACCCACCGGACGGCGGTACGCCGCGGACGGGGGTGAACAGCCCTGCCGCGCGGCTCTGCGGGACATTTTGTGCCGGGTATACGGTGATCCGCCCCGGGTGTCCGCCTTCGCGCATTGACCCTTTCCGGCTGCCCCCGTATGCTACAAGTTGCGCTGCGGGCCTGCGCGCCTCAGACGTAGCAGGCTGCGCTCGCATCTGTATGTATGTCCCCTCGGTTTTCGAGGCGCCACCGGGCACCCGGTGTCCGTAAAGGTGGCGCTTCCTTGGCTGTTCGGCTTCTGCAGAGCGAAACAGGCTCCCGGCGTAAGCAGTACCTACGACTTCAATGTCCGTACCGGAGCCCTTTCCCACATGACGAGCAGCACCGAGACCACCGCCACCACCCCGCAGGTAGCGGTCAACGACATCGGTAACGAGGAAGCCTTCCTCGCCGCGATCGACGAGACGATCAAGTACTTCAACGACGGCGACATCGTCGACGGCGTCATCGTGAAGGTCGACCGGGACGAGGTCCTGCTCGACATCGGTTACAAGACCGAAGGTGTCATCCCGAGCCGCGAGCTCTCGATCAAGCACGACGTCGACCCGAACGAGGTCGTGGCCGTCGGCGACGAGATCGAGGCCCTGGTCCTCCAGAAGGAGGACAAGGAAGGCCGCCTGATCCTCTCGAAGAAGCGCGCCCAGTACGAGCGTGCCTGGGGCACCATCGAGAAGATCAAGGAAGAGGACGGCATCGTCACCGGTACCGTCATCGAGGTCGTCAAGGGTGGTCTCATCCTCGACATCGGCCTCCGTGGCTTCCTGCCGGCCTCCCTGGTCGAGATGCGCCGCGTGCGCGACCTCCAGCCGTACGTCGGCAAGGAGCTCGAGGCCAAGATCATCGAGCTGGACAAGAACCGCAACAACGTGGTCCTGTCCCGCCGTGCCTGGCTGGAGCAGACCCAGTCCGAGGTCCGCCAGACGTTCCTCACGACCCTCCAGAAGGGTCAGGTCCGCTCCGGCGTGGTCTCCTCGATCGTCAACTTCGGTGCCTTCGTGGACCTGGGTGGCGTCGACGGTCTGGTCCACGTCTCCGAGCTGTCCTGGAAGCACATCGACCACCCGTCCGAGGTTGTCGAGGTCGGCCAGGAAGTCACCGTCGAGGTCCTCGACGTGGACATGGACCGCGAGCGCGTCTCCCTGTCGCTGAAGGCGACCCAGGAAGACCCGTGGCAGCAGTTCGCCCGCACCCACCAGATCGGCCAGGTCGTGCCCGGCAAGGTCACGAAGCTGGTTCCGTTCGGTGCGTTCGTCCGCGTGGACGAGGGCATCGAGGGTCTGGTCCACATCTCCGAGCTGGCCGAGCGCCACGTGGAGATCCCGGAGCAGGTCGTCCAGGTCAACGACGAGATCTTCGTCAAGGTCATCGACATCGACCTCGAGCGTCGTCGCATCAGCCTCTCGCTGAAGCAGGCCAACGAGTCCTTCGGCGCCGACCCGTCGGCCGTCGAGTTCGACCCGACCCTGTACGGCATGGCCGCGTCCTACGACGACCAGGGCAACTACATCTACCCCGAGGGCTTCGACCCCGAGACCAACGACTGGCTCGAGGGCTACGAGAAGCAGCGCGAGGAGTGGGAGCGCCAGTACGCCGAGGCGCAGACCCGCTTCGAGCAGCACCAGCAGCAGGTCATCAAGTCCCGCGAGGCCGACGCCGCTGCCGCGGCCGAGGGCGGCGAGGCTGCGGCTCCGGCCGCGACCGGCGGTGGCTCGTACTCCTCCGAGGGTGCGGACACCTCTGGCGCCCTGGCGTCGGACGAGGCCCTGGCTGCACTGCGCGAGAAGCTGGCCGGCGGCCAGAGCTGAACGCAGGCCGCTGAGGCTTAGCAGGTAGCTGCTGAGGGGCTCCACCTTTCGAGGTGGGGCCCCTCAGGGTTTTCCCGGCGTGGTCCGGTAGTGCGCCGCTTGCGCCGCTGCGGGTCCGTCGTGGCTTGTCGCGCAGTTGCCCGCGCCCCTGGGGGATCACCGCAGCCCGCGTCAGGGAGTCACCCCGATGTTTGTCAGGCCCTTGCCGCCCGTCACCGTGTTCGAGGTGGAGACCGTCGTCGGGCAGTCGGCGGCGTAGTCGGTGACGTCGACGGCCAGCTGGGTGGGGCTCGTGGCGCCGGTCAGGGTGGACGTGTTGCCCTTGAAGACCGTGCCGCAGCCCCAGCCGGGCTGCTGGCCGTGGGTCTGGTAGCCGTCATTGCTGGTGCGGGTGCCGGTGTTGTCCTGGACCAAGGCGTCGTCGCCCTTCACGTCGACCCAGGAGTCGTCGTAGTTCGCGCCGGTCAGGCCGCTGCCGTCGAAGGCGTTGCCGATGATCCGCGTGCCGGTCGTGCCCTCCTTGACGTCGACGTTCTCGCCGCCCACGTCCGGGCCGATGGTGTTGCCGAGGATCTGGACGCGGTCGCTGTGGTCGGACAGGGTGCCGGCCGTGCCGACGTAGACGCCCTCGCCCATACCGTCGCCGTCGTTCCCGGTGTCGTAGATCGTCGAGTTCCTGATCACGCCGTACGTGCTGGAATCGCGGAAGTGCACCCCCTCCATGGCCAGGCCGTGCACCGTGACGCCGTCCACGATGACGCCCTGGGCCGCGTCGATCATGATGCCCTTCTGGCCCCCGGTCACGGTCGGCCCGCTGACCGTCCAGTAGGAGGCGCCGTTCAGATGCAGCCCGTAGCCGCCGCTCGCGGTGAGGATGGCCTTGGCGGAGCCGGTGAGGGTGATCCGGGCCGACGCCGTGGCGGGTGAGACAGCGTGGAAGTTGCCCTGGTAGGTGCCGTCCGCGAGATGGATCGTGTCGCCGGGCCGCGCGTTTCCGAGCGCAGTCTTCAGCTGGGCCGCGGTCGTCACCTCGACCGTCGAGGCGGCCATGGCGGGAGCCGGGCCGGCGAGAAGCAGCCCACCGGTGACGGTGGCCGCGGCGAGCAGGGAGGTGAGCGGCATGGATATGCGCATAGGGGGGTGCCTTCCTGTCCCAGGGGCGATCTCTTACGGGAGATCACGCGCGATCTCATAGGTGGATCGCGGCCGCCATCGTGAACAGTGCACCGTGAAGGTACGGACCAGGTGACGGAGCGTCAAGACGGTCTGCGGAAGATCGCTGATCAGCGGCGGGTCGCGGGAATGCGCCCGTTGCGGGGCGCGTTGTAGCGGAGGAACAGGAGGAGGAGCGGTCACAGTGCTTGATCCGCAGGGTTTGTACGCATGGGAGCCGAAGGGCCTCGCCGTGGTCGACATGGCGCTCGCCCAGGAATCGGCCGGTCTTGTCATGCTCTACCACTTCGACGGATACATCGACGCGGGCGAGACCGGTGACCTCATCGTCGACCGGCTGCTCGACTCGCTGCCCCACCAGGTCGTCGCCCGGTTCGACCACGACCGGCTCGTGGACTACCGGGCCCGCCGGCCGCTGCTCACCTTCAAGCGCGACCGCTGGACCGACTACGAGACGCCGGCCATCGAGGTCCACCTCGTCCAGGACACCACCGGCGCCCCCTTCCTGCTGCTGTCCGGGCCCGAGCCGGACGTGGAGTGGGAGCGCTTCTCGACGGCGGTACGGCAGATCGCCGACCGGCTCGGCGTCCGCCTGGCCGTGAACTTCAGCGGCCTGCCCATGGGCGTGCCGCACACCCGCCCCGTGGGCCTCACCCCGCACGGCAACCGCGTCGACCTGGTCCCCGGCCACACCAGCCCCTTCGAGGAGGCCCAGGTGCCCGGCAGCCTGGAGCAGCTGGTGGAATACCGGCTGATGCAGGCCGGCCACGACGTCCTGGGTGTCGCCGCACACGTCCCGCACTACGTCGCCCGCTCCCCGTACCCGGACGCCGCGCTGACCGTCCTGGAGGCCATCACCGCCGCCACCGGACTGGTCCTGCCCGGCATCGCGCACTCCCTGCGCACGGACGCGCGGCGCACCCAGACCGAGATCGACCGGCAGATCCAGGAGGGCGACGAGGAGCTGACCGCTCTCGTCCAGGGCCTGGAGCACCAGTACGACGCGGCGGCCGGCGCCGAGACCCGGGGCAACATGCTCGCCGAACCGGTGGAGATCCCGTCCGCCGACGAGATCGGGCGCGAGTTCGAGCGCTTCCTCGCGGAACGCGAGGGGGAGACCTGAGCCTCGCCGTCCGCTGTCCGCCGGGCTCCGGTCCTGCCGCTGTCGGTGGCAGGGCCTAAGCTTCCGCTCATGCTGAAAGTTGGCCTGACCGGCGGGATCGGCGCCGGCAAGAGCGAGGTCTCCCGGCTGCTCGTGGAGCACGGAGCCGTGCTGATCGACGCGGACCGTATCGCCCGGGAGGTCGTGGCGCCCGGCACGCCCGGCCTCGCCGCCGTGGTCGAGGCGTTCGGCCCGGACATCCTCGCCGGGGACGGCGGCCTGGACCGGCCCCGCCTCGGCTCGATCGTCTTCGCCGACCCGGACAGACTCGCGGTCCTCAACTCGATCGTGCATCCGCTGGTCGGCGCCCGCTCCCGCGAGCTGGAGGAGGCCGCGGCCCCCGACGCCGTGGTGATCCACGACGTACCCCTGCTCACCGAGAACGGCCTGGCGCCGTTCTACGACCTCGTGATCGTCGTGGACGCGAGCCCCGGGACCCAGCTCGACCGGCTGATACGGCTGCGCGGGATGACCGAGGAGGACGCCCGCGCCCGCATGGCCGCCCAGGCCACCCGTGAGCAGCGGCACGCGATCGCGGACCTCGTGATCGACAACGACGTGCCCCTGGACGCGCTGCGCAAGCGGGTCGACGCGGTCTGGGAGGACCTCGTACGCCGGGCTCACGCGGGCTCCGCCGCGGACCGCCCCGCGGAATAGCGGACCGGGCAGGGGCGTTGAATCTCGGGAACAAGGGAAGGACTCTGCCGTGCCCGAGACCAGCGGTTCCCCCGGACCCACTCCGGAGACGCATGTCATCGATTTCCGTGCCGCCGAGCAGCTGCTCCACGCGCGGGATCCGCGGGGCGCGGTGAAGCTGCTCGACGGAGTCATCGCCGCGCATCCCGAGAACACCGCGGCCCGGCTGCTGCGCGCGCGTGCCTTCTTCGCCGCCGCGCAACTGCGGCCCGCCGAGCTGGAGTTCACCATCGTCCTGGAGCGGGAGCCGGACAACGCGTTCGCGCACTTCGCCCTGGCCCGCACCTACGAGCGCCAGGGCCGCGCCGGCCAGGCCAAGCGCCACTTCAGGCTGGCCGCGGCGCTGGATCCGAACCCGGAGTACCTGAAGGCGGCCCGGTTCGACGGCTGAGAGTTCGCCGACCGGGAGTGCGACGGCTGAGAGTCCGACGGCTGGGAGTGCGACGGCTGAGGCCGGGACGGCCGGCGTCCGTCAGGGGTGCCGGTGGCGCGGAGGCCAGGAGTAGGAGGGGCCGCGCTGTGACATGCGGGGACGACCGGGCCCGTTGTCGTCCGGCGGCTGGTACGGCGGCACGTCCCGGCCCGGCTGGTAGTGCGGGCCCTGCCGGATGTGCCGGACGATGAGGGCCAGGTCGACGGTGACGATCAGCAGCAGCACCCCGCAGGCGACCGCCCAGCCGGGGCGTCCGACGAGCGCGAAGACCGCCGTACCGAAGACCGCCCAGACCAGCCCCCACACGCTCAGCCACAACCGCGCCCGCAGAGCACTGCGCGCGGTCGCCGGTTCACTGCCCGTACGCATCGGATCACCACTCCTTCTTGCAACGTACTCTCCGCCGCGAGCTCCCGCTCGGCAGTGGATCGCTCGAACGGGTGAACTGTGATCGAACGGGAACGGGAGGGCGGGAACGGGCCGTTCTCCGGGCATGACGGTCGAGATGCGCGAGGGATACGAGGGCACGGGCGCGGGTGCGATCACCCCGGACGGCTGCGCGGTGGAGGTCTACACGCGGCTGCCGATCGGGCCGGAGCCGGACATCATCGCCGCGGCGGTACCGGCCGGGGCGCACATCCTGGAACTGGGCAGCGGGGTGGGCCGGATGACCCATCCCCTGCTGGAACGCGGTTTCACGGTCACCGCGGTGGACGAGTCCGCCGACATGCTGGCCCGGATCCACGGAGCCCGCACCATATGCGCCCCGATCGAGGAACTGGACCTGGGCGGCGAGAAGTTCGACGTGGTGATGCTCGCCTCGTTCCTGGTCCACGCGGGCGACGAGGAGGTGCGCCGGGGCCTGCTGCGCACCTGCGCCCGCCATGTGGCCGACGGCGGCCGTGTGCTCATCCAGCGGGAGGGCGCGGACCATCACACCGATGTGCCGAGAGAGCGGGTCGACCCGGCCGGCTTCACGGTGCGCGTCGCCTCGGTGACCCCCGTCGGCGACGGAGTGAATTCCGTCCGTGTCGAGTACGCATTCCCGGACGGCACCTGGACCCAGACCTTCCTCGCCCGGCCCCTGACGAAGGAACAGTTCGAGGCGGCGCTGGCGGAAGCGGGACTGGAGGTGGACACGTACCTGACACCGGACGGTATGTGGGTACGGGCCGTACGGGCCGCGCGGACTACGCGGTAGGCCCCGGGGGACGTGGTGGGCGCGACGCGGACACCGCGGGTGGGGAACGGCGCGCCCGGCGTTGCCCGTCACCGCCCCCGCGGCCGTCCTTCCGGTCCGCTCATGCCGCTGCTGAATCCCGGAGGTGTGACGCCCCGCAGGCGTTCCATGTCCCGGCGGTCGCGCTTGGTGGGCCGGCCTGCGCCCCGGTCGCGGATCCCGACGGGGGCGACGGCCTCGCGGGGCGGCGGGGGAGGGGAGTTGTCGATGTAGCACTGCACGGCCACGGGCGCGCCGACCCGCTTACGGAGGAGGCGCTTGACGATCACGATCCGCTCCCGCCCCTCGTTCCGCAGGCGGACCTCGTCGCCGACCCGCACCGCGTAGGCCGGCTTCACCCGCTCACCGTTCACCCGCACATGCCCACCGCGGCAGGCGGTGGCGCCCTGGGAACGCGTCTTGATCAGCCGCACGGCCCAGATCCAGCTGTCGATCCGGACCGTCTCACCGCTGCCGGGCCCGGCGGCCTCGGCGGCGGCGACCGCGGCGGCGACCTCGGGGTCCGTCGCGGGGTTGGCAGCGGTGTCCGCCGTGGTGTTCGCCGGGGGTTTTGCCCCATGGTCCACCGGCCCGCCGGTGTCCCGGTCCACGTTCTCGTCCGCATCCTCGGAAGCCATGTCCCGACCCTAGCGCCACGGGCCGGACGACCTGGACAGGATTTCCGGGGCGGGGGAAGGCCCACAGAAGGGGGGCGCTCGGAGCGAGGACGCGGAGAGGGGCGGCTCGCGGAGGACCGGTGTGCGAAGACCGGCACGCGAAGACCGGTGCGAGAGCTCAGGTCCGTGGACATGAGCGGTGGCGGCCCGGGCATACGGTGAGCCTATGGACGACAGCAGTCCCCTTGCCCGGCTGGACCGGCGGGTCACGGGCTGCCGGGCCTGCCCCCGGCTGGTGGAGTGGCGCGAGGAGGTGGCGCGGACCAAGCGCGCCGCCTTCGCGGACTGGACGTACTGGGGCCGCCCGGTACCCGGCTTCGGCCCCGCCGACGCCCGGCTGCTGATCATCGGCCTGGCCCCGGCCGCGCACGGCGGCAACCGCACCGGCCGCATGTTCACCGGCGACCGCTCCGGCGATGTGCTGTACCAGGCGCTGTACGATCTCGGGCTCGCCAACCGGCCCACCTCCCTGCACATCGATGACGGCCTGGAGCTGCACGGGGTCCGGGTCACCTCCCCCGTGCACTGCGCGCCGCCCGCCAACAAACCGACCCCCGGGGAGCGCGACACCTGCCGGCCCTGGCTGGTCCAGGAGCTGAGGCTGCTGCGTCCGACGCTGCGGGCCGCGGTGGTCCTCGGTGCCTTCGGCTGGCAGGCGGCGCTGCCCGCGTTCACCGAGGCCGGCTGGACGGTGCCCCGCCCCCGTCCGCCCTTCGGCCACGGCGCCCGCGTCGCGCTCGACGGCCTGGACCTCTTCGGCTGCTTCCATGTCAGCCAGCGCAACACCTTCACCGGCAAGCTCACGCCGGAGATGCTGCGCGAGGTACTGGGCACGGCGGCGCGCACCGCCGGGCTGCCGGTGTCCTGAACCGCCCCCGCGCCGGACGCCGCGGTGGGCCGTGACCCGTGAGCCGTGACCCGGGGTTCAGGGCCGCCAGACGTACCGTACATCCGGCTCCCGTTCCTCGTTGCCGCCGCCGTCCGTGGACTCGGCGGCGAGGAAGCCGTTCCGCTCGTAGAAGCGCCGCGCGGGCCCGTTGACCTGGAAGGTCCACAAGGTCAGCCCGTCGGGGCTGCGTTCCTTGGCCAGCGCGACGAACCGGTCCCCGAGCCCTCGCCCCCGCCGGTCCGGCTCCAGGTAGAGCTGGGACAGCAGCTGACCGTCGAGCACCATCACCCCGGTGATCCGCCCGCCGTCCTCCTCCGCCACCCAGGTCTCCCGCAGCGGCACGACGACGTCCCGGAAGTAGTCGCGGAGCTCGTCGTCGGTGCGCGGCCGGACGACCGTGGGCAGCGCGGCGGCGAAGGAACGCAGCCAGACCTCGGCGGCGGCCCGCGCGTCGGCGGCCCGCGCCCGCCGGATGAGGACACCGGTCATCGCCGTACCCCGTCGTCCCCGCGGTCCTCGCGGTCCTCGCCCTCGGCCGTCCCGCCGTCCGGTACCACCGCCGTCGCCGTGATCTCCACCAGCTGCCCGGTGTAGCCGAGGCAGGCGACCCCGAGCAGGGTGGAGGAGTGCGGCCCCTTGCCCAGGCCCGAGCCCTCCACGACCTCCCAGACCGCGGACAGCGTCGCGGGCTCGGCGCTCACGACGTACACCTCCGTGCTGAGCACCTGCGTCAGGTCGCTGCCCACGGCGCGCAGTTGCTCCCGCAGATTGGCGATCACCTGCCGGGCCTGGCGGACCGGATCACCCGGTCCGACGATCTCACCGTGCTCGTCGAGCGGCACGGACCCGGCGAGAAACGCCAGCCTGGTGCCCGCCTCCACGACGGAGACATGGGAGTAGGCGGGCGGCGGGAACAGAGTGGGAACGATGACGCGCTGGATCATCGAGCGGCTCCTACGGCGGTCAGCGGACGATCTCCCGATCATCGGCCCGGCCGGACCCGCGCGCACCTCAATTTCCGGGCGCGGCAAGGGACACGGAGGAAATCCCGCGAGCGAACCCGGCAGCCGATGACGCAGGCCGGCCCCATGCCTCATCCCGACCCGGACGCGCGTACCGGCCCCGGCCTCGTCCCTGACGCCGCCTTCCTCTCCGCCACCGCCGACCGGCTGGCCGCGCTCCCCACCGTCCGCGCGGTGGCCCTCGGCGGCTCCCGGGCGCAGGGCACCCAGCGCCCGGACAGTGACTGGGACCTGGCGGTCTACTACCGCGGCCCCTTCGACCCCGCCGACCTGCGCGCCCTCGGCTGGTCCGGCGAGGTGAGCGAGGTCGGCGGCTGGGGCGGCGGCGTCTTCAACGGCGGCGCCTGGCTGACCGTCGACGGGCGCCGCGTCGATGTGCACTACCGCGATCTGGACGTCGTGGAACACGAGTCGGCCGAGGCGGAGCAGGGACGGTTCCGGGTGGAGCCGCTGCTGTTCCATCTCGCCGGCATCCCCACCTATCTGATCGTCGCCGAGCTCGCCCTCAACCAGGTGCTCCGCGGTGAACTGCCCCGCCCGGCCGGCTATCCGGAGCCGCTGCGCCGCACCGCCGCCGAGCGGTGGGGCGGCACCGCCCGCGCCACGCTCGGCTACGCCAGGGCCAACCACGCGCCCCAGGGCCGCCTCACCGAGACCGCGGGCGCCCTCGCCACCGCCGCGGCCCAGGCGGCCCACGCGGTCCTCGCGGCCCGCGGCGAGTGGGTCACCAACGAGAAGCGGCTGCTGGAGCGGGCCGGACTGCGGGAGTTCGACGAGGTGACGGGCCGGCTGCGGGCCACCCCCGACGCCCTGGTCGCGGCCGTCACCAGGGCCGAGGAGATCCTCGCCGGGGCACTGCCCCCGACTCGGTGAACATCGCCGTCGTAAACCCACCGGAGAAAATCCACGCCCGGCCGATGAGTTCCCCGTCCGCCGCCGGTCACCACCCCGAACCGACCGTCGGACAGGAGGGCCCATGCCGCTACCGGAGATCGTCTCGCGCGAGCAATGGCAAACCGCGCGCGAGGAGTTACGGCGCCGGGAGGAGGCGGCCAGGCGGGAGCGCGAGGCACTCGGCGCCGAGCGACGGCGGCTGCCCGTGGTCGAGGTGGACCCCGGCCACCTCTTCGAGGGCGGCGACGGCAAGGCCACCCTCCTCGACCTCTTCGAGGGGCGTTCCCAGCTCGTCGTCCACCACTTCATGTTCGCCCCCGGCCAGGCGACCGGCTGCCCGTGCTGCGCCGCCTTCCTGGACCAGGTCGGCCATCTCGCGCATCTGCGCGCTCGCGACACCTCGTTCGCCGCGGTCTCCAGGGCGCCGTTCACCTGCATCCTGCCGTTCAAGGCGCGGATGGGCTGGACGGTGCCCTGGTACTCCTCGTCGCCGGGAGACTTCAACGACGACTTCGAGGCGACCGTGTGGGACGACGGGAAACCGGTCGAACGACCGGGGCTGAGCTGCTTCCTGCGCGAACACGACCGGGTCTTCCACACCTACTCGGTGTTCGACGCGGCCTTGGACGAACTGGGAACCACCGCCGCCCTCCTCGACCTGACCGCCCTCGGCCGCCGCCCCGCCGGCAGCGAGGAACTCCGCCTGCACGACGAGTACGACTTCTGACCCGCACGACACCCTTCATGCCGACAGGTGACCTAATCATCACCATCTGTGCCGGAATCGTGTCATCCATGTCTCAGTCGGATCACCGGGCGAGCCGTTCGGCACCTCCAGCGCGTTAACTCCCACAAGGACGACGCTTCATGGAGGTGCGCGATGGTGAACGGGCGAACGGTGCTCGAACGCTTTCCCGCCGGCGGGCCGCGCGGATCGTGGCCCGCGGAGGAGTTCGCGCACGCGCGACGGCTGGAGGGCCTGCCCGCGGAGGTCGTCATGGACCTTTCGACGGACACGTTCCTGGTGATCGTGCGGGGGAGCGGGACGGCCGAGTGAGGCCCGCCCGATGACGACGGGCCTTCCACGGAGACGGACCTCCCGCGACGGCGGCCCTCCCGCGACGGCGGTGCGCCCTGCGCGACGGCGGCGGGCCTACGCGGCGATGACGGCGGACCCTACGCGGTGATGGTGCGCGACCAGTCCGGGGTGGTGCCCGTCGCCCGGCACAGCGCCAGGTAGAGGGGGATCGGCGGAGTGTACGGCGCCGTGCCCCCGGGCCGGTGGATCAGCCGGGCGGTGCCCCTGACCAGGGCACCGGGAGCGTACTGGGCGGGCGCCGGCCACGGCAGGGCGAAGTCGGAGTCCGACGGGACGATCCACCACCAGTAGGCATCGTCGGCGTACACACATCCCAGCCGCGGCAGCCGCGACACGACGAGCGGCCCGAGCCGGTCCGGCACCCCTACGGCGTCACAGCCGAGCGGCACCGTCATCCCCTGCGGCACCTGGAGCCGGTGCAGCGGCTGCACGGCCGGGCGACGGCGCTGGAGCCGTACCAGCGTGTCCATCCCCATCGCCCGCTCGGACCCGGCGGCCTCGGAACGGACGTCGAGGCGCCTGCCGGACCCCCGGGCGTCGTGCCGCCTCCGGCCCGCGGCGCCGGTCACGGCCGCTCCCACTGACGCTGCTCGGGAGCCCGGTGCGGACGGCGGTCCGGCACGCCGTACCGCTCCTGCGCCCCGTGCCACCGGTGATCCGGGGTCCGCAGCGGGGGCCGGCCGGACGGCTCGTACGGAGGATGCTGTGCGGGCACCCGGTGCGCGGGCATGTCGAGAGCGCCCCCGAGTCGGTCGGTACCCATGTCACCGTCCCTGCCGTGATCCGGGCCGAGGCCCTTGCCGTGATCCGGGCCGCGGCCCTTGTCGTGATCCGGACCGAGGCCCGGGCCGGCACCCGGAGCATGATCCGATCCGTGCCCCATGCCGTGCCCCATGCCATGGTCCTCGGCCGGTTCGTCGCCGCCCGGGCCGTCCGGCTGGTCCGGCTTGGGGCGGGCGGCACCCCAGCCCAGGTCGTCGCGCGGCTCGGCACATCCCGGCACCTCGCCCCGGCGAGCCAGCTCCGCCCAGACCAGCAGCCCCGAGCCGTGCTCCTGCGCGCCCCAGGAATGGCACAGCGCCTCGACGAGGAGCAACCCCCTCCCGTGCTCCTCGTCGGGGCGCTGCGGGGACGGGTGCGGCTCGCCGGGAGCACAGCCCTCGTCCCGCACGGCGATGCGCACCAGATCGTCACGGTCGCGCAGCTCGCACACGACCCGCGTGCTCGCGGTGTGCACGATCGCGTTGGTGACCAGCTCCGATACGACCAGAGCCGCGCTGTCACAGGTGTCCGCGCACACCGACCAGCCGGTCAGCCGGGCATGCGCCAGGCGCCGTGCCCGGGCTACCGAACCCGGATGCGCGGCCAGCTCGAAGCGGAACCGGCGCTCGACGGCGGCGCCACCCCGAGGGCTCGCCGCCGCTGCGGCGCCGCGACCAAAACGGTCTGCGGCGGCGTCTGTTCCTAAAGGCGCGGACGGAATCACGCCTGCCACTATCGCCCCGCCGCAGACACTTGGCAAGAGTCACTCTGAAAAATGCAGAGTGCGTAGTGACTCGGTCAGGGGCCGTGGCACACTGCTCGCAACAGCACGTCGAGCGGCGCCAATTGGGTCCACCGGAGGTCCGCCCCGATCTCCGAGCGAGTCTTCGAACGGCGCCGCACGGCTGTCAGGGTTCCTTTGGGAGAAGGCTTTCGGTGGAGGTGGGAGCGTGAGCGAACCGCGGTCCGCGCCGACGGTGGGTCAGGTGGTCCTCGGACGACGCCTGCTGGACCTGCGGGAACGCGCCGGACTGAAGCGCGAGGACGCCGCTCGGGTCCTGCGCGTCGCCCCCGCGACCGTCCGCCGCATGGAGATGGCCGAGGTCGCCCTCAAGATTCCGTACCTCCAGCTGCTGCTGAAGGCGTACGGCGTCCCCGACGAGGAGACCGACGCCTTCGTCCAGCTGGCCGAGGAGGCCAACCGCCCCGGATGGTGGCAGCGTTTCCACGACATCCTGCCGGGCTGGTTCTCCATGTACGTCAGCCTGGAGGGCGCCGCGAGCCTCATCCGCTCCTATGAGCCGCACTTCGTCCCCGGACTCCTCCAGACCGAGGACTACGCACGCGGAGTACTCAGATCCGGGGCGATCGGCGAGACCAGCCCGGACGACATCGAACGCCATGTCGCCCTGCGCATGCGGCGCCAGGAACTCCTCCACCGGCCCGACGCACCCCGGTTCTGGGCCGTGCTGGACGAGACCGCCCTGCGCCGCCCCGTCGGCGGCCCCGAAGTCATGCGCGCCCAGCTCGAACGGCTCATCGAGGCCGCGAGCCTGCCGAACGTGACCCTCCAGGTCGCGCCGTTCGAGAACGGCCCGCACCCGGGGACGTACGGGCCCTTCGTGCTGTTCCGATTCGCCATGTCAGAACTGCCGGACATGGTCTACAGCGAGTACCTGACCGGCGCCGTCTACCTCGACGCGCGCTCAGAGGTGGCGACCCACCTCGAGGTCATGGACCGCATGGCGGCGCAGGCCGCCACGGCACAACGCACGAAAGAGATCCTCCGGGATCTCTGCAAGGAGCTGTGAATGAAACACATCAAGCCGCGCGCCCGTGTCTACAACGGCATGCCCGCACGGGAACTGGGCAGCGAGGGCTGGCACAAACCCTGGAGCGGCGGCAACGGCGGCAACTGCCTGGAAGCGATGAAACTGGCCGACGGCCGTATCGCCGTACGCCAGTCCACCGACCCCGACGGACCGGCCCTGATCTACACCACGGACGAGATGACCGCCTTCATAGAAGGAGCCAAGGCGGGGGAGGCCGACTTCCTGCTTTCCTGACACGTGTCGCTTGTGTTGCTACTTGCTCGACTTCTCGTATTGACAACAGACTTGACTACACATCACCACAGACGCTTACGGAGTGCCGCATGAGCGGGCAGGACCCGACGGCCGTAGAGATCGACACCAGCAAACCGCACCCCGCGCGGATGTACGACTGGTACCTCGGCGGCAAGGACAACTACCCCGTCGACGAGGAAATGGGCCGCCAGATGCTGGCGCTCGAACCCCGCGTCCCGGTCATGGCCCGGGTCAACCGCGCCTTCATGCACCGCGCCACCAGGTGGCTGGCCCAGCAGGGCGTACGGCAGTTCCTGGACATCGGCACCGGCATACCGACCGAACCGAACCTGCACCAGGTCGCCCAGGGGGTCGCACCCGACGCCCGGGTCGTCTACTGCGACAACGACCCCATCGTCCTCGCCCACGCGGCCGCCCTGCTGCGCAGCACACCCCAGGGCGCCACCGAGTACCTCCAGGCCGACGTGCGCGACCCCGACGCGATCATCGCCGGCGCCCGCGAGGTCCTCGACCTGAAGCAGCCGGTCGCCCTCTCCCTGATCGCCCTGCTGCACTTCATCACCGACGCGGACGGCGCCCACGAACTCGTCCGCCGCCTCCTGTCCGAACTGCCCTCCGGCAGCTACCTGATGATGACCCACGCCACCTCGGACTTCACCCCCGAGGAATCCGTCACCGCCACCGACAAGCTCAAGGGCGCCGGCATCACCATCGCCCTGCGCTCCCGCGAGGAGTTCACCCGCTTCTTCGACGGCCTCGAACTCGTCGACCCCGGCGTCGAGATCGTCCACAAGTGGCACCCGGAACTCGGCGAGCCGGTACCGGGCCAGGACGACGGAGTGATCCCCGGGTACGGCGCGGTGGCCCTCAAGCGGTGAGCCGTAAGCCTGGAGTGTAGGCGGGGTGGGGGGTGGCGTACGGCCCCGGGTAGGCGGGGTGGGGGGTGGCGTACGGCCCCGGGCATGTCGCCGCCCCGCACCCATTCGCACTACCCCCGCACCCATCCGCGCCGGCCCGCTCACACCCTCCTCGGCCCGCTCACACTCGCATCGGCTTGTCCCCGGGCGAGATCGGCGCGGGCAACTGCGAACTGCCCGTCAGATATTGGTCGACGGCCGCCGCCACCGCCCGCCCCTCCGCGATCGCCCAGACGATCAACGACTGGCCGCGCGCCGCGTCCCCGGCCGCGAACACCCCCGGAACGTTGGTCGCGAAACCGACGTCCCGGGCGATCGTCCCCCGCGCGTCCAGCGCCAGCCCCAGCTGCTCGACCAGCCCGTCCTCCCGGTCCGGCCCCGAGAATCCCAGCGCGAGCAGCACCATGTCCGCCGGGACGGTCCGCTCGCTCCCCGGCACCGGCTGCCGCCGCTCGTCCACCTCCACCAGTTCGAGCGCCCGCACATGCCCGTCCCCGTCCCCCGAGAAACGCAGCGTCGACGCCGCGAACAACCGCGCGTCCGCGTCCGCCGCCGGCGCCGTCCGCAGCTCACCCGCCTCCTGGTGCGCGGGCGACAACCGGTAGATCTTCGGATACGTCGGCCACGGCTCCGCGTACTCGTCCCGCGCCGCCTCCGGCTGCGCGTAGATGTCCAGCTGGGTCACCGACGCGGCACCCTCCCGCACCGCCGTCCCCAGACAGTCCGCCCCGGTGTCCCCACCACCGACGATCACCACATGCCGGCCCGCCGCCGACAACGGCGAAACCGCCAGATCCCCCTCACCCACCCGGTTCGACAGCGGCAGATACCGCATCGCCTGATGGATCCCCTCCAACTCCCGGCCCGGCACCGGAAGCTCCCGCCACGCCGTGGCACCCGTCGCGAGCACCACCGCGTCGAACCGCGTCCGCAACTCCGCCGCGTCCACATCCCGCCCCACCGACGCCGACGTACGAAACCGCGTTCCCTCGGCCCGCATCTGCCCCAGCCGCCGCTCCAGATGCCGCTTCTCCATCTTGAACGAGGGAATCCCGTACCGCATCAACCCACCGATCCGGTCGTCCTTCTCGTACACCGCGACCGTGTGCCCGGCCCGCGTCAACTGCTGCGCGGCCGCGAGACCCGTCGGCCCCGAACCGATCACCGCGACCGTCTTCCCCGACAACCGCTCCGGCGGCCGCGCCGGCACGAACCCCTCCGCCCAGGCCCGGTCGGCGATCGCACACTCGACGTTCTTGATCGTGACGGCCGGCTGGTTGATCGCCAGCACACACCCCGCCTCACAGGGCGCCGGACACAACCGCCCGGTGAACTCCGGGAAGTTGTTCGTCGCATGCAGCCGGTCGCTCGCCGCCCGCCAGTCCTCCCGCGCCACCAGGTCGTTCCACTCGGGGATGAGATTGCCCAGCGGACAGGCATCATGGCAGAACGGCACCCCGCAGTCCATGCACCGGTCCGCCTGCTTGCTGATGATCGGCAGCAGCGCCCCCGGCACATACACCTCGTCCCAGTCCCGCACCCGCTCCTCGACGGGCCGCCGCGCCCACTCCTGACGCGGCGTGGTCATGAACCCCTTGGGATCGGCCATGATCATCTTCCTCGCCTACGGGCACCCGGCACCGGCCACCCGAGCGGCCTTACGCCACCGGACGGCACGTATCGGCATTCTTCCGGCCACGATACGTCCGCACGGGGGGTGGCGCAGGGTGGGCGACGGGGGTGGAGGAGGAGGGTGGCGGGGGTGGAGGAGGAGGGCGACGGGAGTGGCGGAGGAGGGTGGGTGGCGGAGTGGAGGAGAACGCTGGGCGGAGGAGAGGAGAGCGGGGATCACGGTCCGTAGCCGAGAGTGCCCGCGCCGCCCTCAGCCCGCCCCCTCTCCCTCCTCCCCGGCCCCTGCCACGCCCGCAGCACGCCCTCTACTGCGGGCGCGATCCGCCGCCGGGCCTCATACCGGGGCACCCCGCTCATCAGCAGCTGGTCGTACGGCGTGTCCACATGCCGTACGCCCGCCACCACCGCCGAGATCACCGCCCCCTCGGACAACGCCCGGCCCGCCGCACTGCGCCCCACCCGCCCGCTGCCCCGCACAGAGGCATGCGCCCCGATCGCCCGCGCCCGCTCCGCCGGACACCCCGGGAACAGCCGGAGGATCTCCGCCGTGAACGCCGCAGCGAACCGCTCGTCCTCCACCCCCCTTCGCCGCGCGTCCCGCGCCCGCCGCCGACGCCGGACCTCCGCATCCGCCAGACACCGCTCCTCCGCACGGGCCAGCGCCGCCTCCTCCACGAGCACACCCTGGCGCTCGTACCGGCCCTTGCGCCGGTTGAACCGCACCACCACCGCGGACAACGCGCTCTCCTCCCGCGACCTGCGGGTCAGCGCCGTGTCACCACGCGGAAGAAGGACCAGGTGACCGAGATCGGCGCAGCTCAGACAGCGGGGGACGCCGTTCTCCAGCACGAGCAGGGACAGCGGGCCACGCCGGCAGGCGGAGCAGCGCTGGTGCTTGAGGGGCTGGATGACGACAAGGCCGTGGGTGAGGTGGGGAGTTGAGGGGATTCCCATGGTTCGGTTCTTCCCTGTGCGGGGCTTTGGCTCTCGTCGGGTTTTGTGCCGTGCCGTTCGGGTGGGCTTCTTTCTCCACCTCTCGGGGGGGCTCCCCCCCGCCCCCTCCCTCCCCCACCCCTCGCCCCCCACCCCCGCCCCCCGAACGCGCCCGGCATCATGGCCCTGTGCGACTCGAAGCGATCACCTGGGACCGGCTCGCCGAACTGCTCGCCGACCGGCTGACCGGGCTGGAGCCGGCCGACGGTGGCGCGTGGCTGCGCGTCGCCCTCGACGGAGCCCCGGCCGCCCGTCCCGGCGACCTGGCCGAGCGGGTCGGCGAGGCGCTCCGGGTGCGCGGCCGGCCCTCGCTGGTCGTCGGGTCGGCGGGCTTCCTGCGCCCCGCCTCACTGCGCCTGGAGCGCGGGCGGCGCGACGCGGAGTCGTACTACGGCGGCTGGCTCGACACCGGCGCCCTGTGGCGGGAGGTGTTCGGCCCGCTCGACCCCGGCGGCAGCGGGCGCGTCCTGCCCGACCTGTGGGACCCGGCCACCGACCGCGCCACCCGCAGCCCGTACATCCAACTCCCGCCCGGTGGCGTCCTGTTGCTCCACGGCCCCCTTCTGCTGCGCCACTGGTTCCCGTTCGACCTGACCGTCCACGTCCTCCTGTCCCCGGCCGCCCTGCGCCGCCGTACTCCCGAAGCCGACCACTGGACGCTCCCCGCCTTCGAGCGCTACGAGTCGGAGACCGATCCGGCCGCCACGGCGGACGTCCTCGTCCGCGCCGACGACCCACGCCACCCCGCCTGGCGCGGCTGACCCCGGACCACCGCCGCGCCGGACCCGCTGAACTCGCCCACGCCGGACCAGCGGCACCCACCCGTCGCCCGGCATGCCCGCCGGCAGGGGCGGCCGTCCCGGCTCAGAGCCAGCCGTTGCGGCGGAAGCCCCGGTACAGCGCCAGACAGGCCGCCGCCATCACCGCCATGGCCAGCGGATAGCCGAATCGCCAGTGCAGCTCCGGCATGTGGTCGAAGTTCATGCCGTACACCCCGCACACCATGGTCGGTACGGCGATCACGGCCGCCCACGCCGTGATCTTCCGCATGTCCTCGTTCTGCGCGACCGTCACCTGCGCCAGGTGCGCCTGGAGGATGGAGTTGAGCAGCTCGTCGAAGGCGGCTATCTGCTCCTTGGCCCGCGTCAGATGGTCGAGCACATCCCGGAAGTACGTCTGTATGTCCGGGGCGACGACCCGCAGGGGCCGGGTGGCCAGGTCCTCCACGGGGCGGGCCAGCGGCATCACCGCCCGCTTCAGCTCCAGCAGTTCACGCTTCATCTGGTAGATGCGCCCCGGGTCGAGCCGCGCACCCCCTTCCGAGAACACCTCCGTCTCCACCTGGTCGATGTCGGCCTGCACCGCGTCCGTCACGCTGAGATAGCCGTCCACCACATGGTCCGCGAGTGCGTGCAGCACCGCCGCCGGGCCCTTGGAGAGCTGGTGCGGGTGCGCCTCCAACTCCTCGCGCAGCGGCCCCAGCGAGCCGTGCCGGCCGTGCCGCACCGTGATGACGAAGTCCTCGCCGACGAAGGCCATGATCTCGCCGGTGTTCACCACCTCGCTGGTCGCGGTCAGCCGTTCGTGCTCGACGTAGCAGACGGTCTTGAACACCGCGAACAGGGTGTTGCCGTAGTGCTCCAGCTTCGGCCGCTGATGGGCCTCGACCGCGTCCTCCACCGCCAGCGGATGCAGGTCGAACAGCTCGGCGACGCCCGCGAACTCGCGGTCCGTCGGCTCGTGCAACCCCAGCCAGACGAAGCCCTCGCCGGTCTTGCGGACCATCCGTACCGATTCCAGCAGATCGGTGCACTGCGGTACCCGTATGCCGTCCTGGTAGGTCACGCAGTTGACCACGGAGGAGCCCAGCGGCGAGCGGGCGGGATGGCTCAGGTCCACGCGCGGCCGCCGCCGGGCCAGCTGTGCGACCTTGCGCAGGCCGCCGGCCGTGCCCAGCTTCGTGACCTTCCGCAGATTCCCTGCCATGGACATCTGGGTCTCCTCGTGTGGATCTCCCCGTGCGACGCTTTCGCGCCCTGGCCCGAAAGTGTGCCAGTCCTGGGCAAAGAGCGGGCAAGCCTGTGGGAACGTGGTGTTCCGCTTTGTTCCCGCCTGTGGAAAACCTCATCCAGCGCCCAGGGAACCGGCCGTCCGCACCTGGGCGCCGGCTTCCCGCACCCCGCCGAGCCGACCGTCCCCACCCCCGGAGCCAGCCGTGCGCCCCGCCCGTCACCTGGGATGATGCGCGTCATGACAGCATCCGACGGGTATCTCCTGGACAACCAGCAGCGCGAGGCGGGGGAGCGGTTCGACGCGTTCGCCACCCTGTTCGACCCCACGACCTTCCGGCACATTGAGACCCTCGGTATCGAGCGGGGCTGGCGCTGCTGGGAGGTCGGGGCCGGCGGCACCTCCGTGGTGTCCTGGCTCGCGCGGAAGGTGGGGCCGGACGGCGCGGTCGTCGCCACCGACATCGACACCTCGCGGCTGGCCCCCGTGGACCACCCGCCGGTGGAGATCCGCACCCACGACGTGGGCGCCGAGGAACCGCCGGGGGAGGGCTTCGACCTGGTGCACGCCCGGCTCGTCCTCGTCCATGTCCCGGATCGCGCACGCGCGTTGGCGTCCATGATCAAGGCGCTGAAGCCCGGCGGCCGACTCCTGATCGAGGACGCCGACCCCGCCCTCCAGCCGCTGACCTGCCCCGATGAGCACGGTCCCGAACAGCGGCTCGCCAACCGGCTCCGCCAGGGCTTCCGCGGCCTGCTCGCCGAACGCGGCGCCGACCTCTCCTACGGCCGCCGACTGCCGCGCCTGCTCCGCGAGGCCGGACTGCACGAGGTCGGGGCGGACGGTTTCTTCCCCATCACCTCGCCCGCCTGCACCGCGCTGGAAGCCGCGACGGTCCGCCAGATCCGCGGCCGGCTCCTCGCCGCGGGCCTGGCCACCGACGAGGAGATCGACCGGCACCTCGCCAACGTCGAGGCCGGCGACATGGACCTGACCACGGCACCGATGATCTCGGCGTGGGGCCGCAAGGCGTAACCCGCTGCCCCGAGGCCCCCCTTCCGACGCGGCGACCCGCCCGACTCCCGCCCCGGCCGACCTGCCCGCGCCCGCCTCGACCGCCACCGCCTCAACCCCTCGCCCCACGGCCCTCCCCAACCCGTCTCCCGCCCGCTGCCGTCCCAACCGTCTCGCTCACGGCCCTCCCGACCGTCCCACCCGCGGTCCTCCCAGCCGTCCCGCCCGACGCTCCTCACCCGCCCCGCGCCACGCCCTCCTCGGCCACCCCTCCCCGGTGCGGTGGTCTGCCACCGACCCGGCCCACCGCCCGCGCGCCCGCCCGGCATCCCCGTGCCGCCGCCTCCTGCGGATCCGCGCCCGCGAGGAGGGCGGCGAGGAAGGCCCCGGTGAAGGCGTCACCCGCGCCCGTCGTGTCCCGCGCGCTCGCCGGTACGGCGGCAACGCGCACCGGCGCGCCCCCGGAACGGGCCACCAGCGCACCGTCCGCCCCCGCCTTGACCGCCACCAGCGGGACGACACGGCTCAACTCGGCCGCCGCGTCGGCCGGTTCCGCCGCCCCTGTCAGCAGGCATGCTTCGTCGCGGCTGGGCAGCAGCACGTCCAGCCCCTCGGCGAAGGCGAGGAACCGGTCGATCCCCAGCTCCACCAGGAAGCCGGCCGACGCCGGATCCATGCTGACCGGCACACCCCGGGCGCGGGCGGCAATGAGCGCGGTCCCTGCGAGCGCCCGGCTCGATTCCGTGAAGAGCAGATAACCCGACAGATGCAGCCAGGCGACTCCGTCGAGCAAGGCGTCCGACCAGTCCGCGGGCTCCAGCCGCAACGACGCCCCGCTGTCCGTGAGGAACGTACGCTCGGCCGCCGCACCCGCGTCGACCAGGCACACCACCGTCCCGGTCGCCGCCTCCGGGTCGGTCACCAGCCGCGGCCGAACCCCGGCCGCGAGCAGCTCCTGCTCGTGCCATGCCGCCGCGTCCGCGCCGACCCGGCCGAGCAGTCGTACGTCCGCGCAGCCCGAATGGGCCGCCCAGCAGGCCACGTTGGCGCCCGCGCCGCCCGGCAGCGTCCGGATCACCGCGGCCGTGTCCGTGCCGGTCGCGAGCGGTCCCCGGTGCCGGGCGACCACATCGGTGACGACATCCCCGACGACCAGCAGCGCCCCCGTGCGGTCCCCGGTCACCCCCGCGCCCACGCCGTGGCGATCCGCGCCCCCAGCCGCACATTGCCGCGCACCGCCGCCAGGTTGGCGCGCAGCGACGCGCCGTCCGTGTGCCGCACCAGGTGGTCGAGGAGGAACGGGGTCACCGCCTGACCGGTGACGCCCCGCTCCGCACAGGCGGCGAGCGCCTCGCCGAGCACGCGCGCGTGCAGCTCGGGATCGAGCTGTTCCGCCTCCGGCACCGGATTGGCGACGATCAGCGCCGACTCCGCCGCGCCCAGCGCATCCTGGGCGCGCATCACCTCCGCCACCTCCTCGGCGTCGTTCAGCGTCCAGTCGACCGGGTGTCCCGAGTCGGAGAGGTAGAAGCCGGGGAACCGGTCCGTGCCGTATCCGGCGACGGCCACGCCCAGCGTCTCCAGCCGTTGCAGGGTCGCGGGTACGTCCAGGATCGACTTCACGCCCGCGCACACCACCGTGATCCCGGTCCGCGCCAGGAGACCCAGGTCGGCCGACTCGTCCTGGGTCACCGTCCACTCCCGGTGCACCCCGCCCAGCCCGCCGGTGGCGAAGACCCGAATGCCCGCCAGCGCGGCCAGCCGCGCGGTCGCCGACACCGTGGTCGCCCCGCTCGCCCGCGCCGCCACGGCGAACGGCAGATCGCGGGAGCCCAGCTTGCGGATGCCGTCGTCCTTGGCGACCCGCTCCAGCTGCGCCTTGTCCAGGCCGATCAACGGGCGGCCGTCGAGCACGGCGACGGTCGCCGGTACCGCGCCCTCGCCGCGTACCGCCTCCTCCAGCTCCAGGGCCACCCGCAGATTGCGCGGGCGGGGCAGACCGTGGGCGATGATCGTGGACTCCAGGGCCACCACCGGCCGCCGTGCCTCGATCGCCTCCCGGACCTCTTCCGACACCACCAGCACCATGTGCCCGCCTCCTGTCCGCCGGTCCCTGCCGGTATCTCTGGCGGGCACTGGACACGGCTAAACGCCCAGGGACCCGGCGCCGCACGCGAACCGTCCGTACCTGGCCGAACGGCGACCGGCCCTGGCCGGATACGGCGGGCGGCCGCTCAGAACAACGGCTGGGGAAGCACCCCTTCCAGGGCGAGCAGCTGCCGCTTGGTCTCCAGGCCGCCCCCGAAACCCCCGATCCCGCCGTCGCTCTCGACCACCCGGTGGCACGGCACGACCAGCGGCAGCGGATTGGCGCCCATCGCCACGCCGACCGCCTGCGCCGCGCCGGGCTGCCCGACCCGGCCGGCCAGATCGCCGTACCCCACCACGCTGCCGTACGGCACTCCGGACGCCAGCTCCCGCAGCACCTGCCGGTTGAACCCGGAGATCAGCGACCAGTCCAGCGGCAGCTCGAAGTCCTGCCGCTCGCCCGCGAAGTACGCCCGCAGCTGCCGTATCGCCTCGACCAGGACCGGCGCCCGCGGGTCCGCCTCGGGCGTGCTGCCGAACCGGGCCGCCAGCCGCTCCAGCGTCCGCTCGCGCACCGCGTCGGTGGCGTGGAAGACCACGTTGACCAGTCCGTGCCTGGTCGCCGCCAGCATCAGCGGGCCGATGTCGGTCTCGACGACGGCCCACACCACCCGCTGCTCGTCCTGCCCATGGCTGTCCATGCGCCCACGGTACGACCCGCCACTGACAACGCCCGCAGGTCCGGCGCCGCCCGCTCGCCCGCCCCCCTCGGGGACCGGCTCACTTCGCGTTCAGTGCCGCCCGCACCACGTCCGCCTTGCTGCTGATGATCCCGTCGACGCCGTACCCGGCGACCTTGCGGGCGGCCGCCTTGTCGTCCACCGTCCAGGCGTACACCCCGAGCGGCCGGCCGTGCGGCCCGCGGACACCGTGCACCGCCGACACGTACGACTTGGTGAGCGGCCCGTACGACGGATTGACCAGGTCGACGAAACACGCGTACCGCTTCAGCTGCGAGACCGGGGGTGCCCCCAGGTAGGCCGTGGTCAGCGCCGGCTTCAGCTCATGGACGGTCCGCACGCTGTCCGCGCTGAAGCTCTGCACGACGAGCCGCCGCAGATGCCCGCGGTCCAGCCAGCCCTCGTTGCCGAGGACCTTCAGGATCTGCTGTTCGATGCCCGGGTACAGCTCCGGGTTCTTGACCTCCAGGAGCAGGCTCTCGTGGTTGTGCTCGACCCGGCGCATGTACTGCTCCAGGGTCGGCACGCGCGTGCCCGCGAAGGCGGGGGAGAACCAGCTGCCCGCGTCCAGCCGGGCGATCTCGGCGGCGGTGAAGTCCTTCACCTTCCACGGCGCCCGGCCGGGGAAGACCTTCTCGGCGTTCGTGGTCCGCTTCAGGCTGTCGTCGTGGATGACCACCAGCTCGCCGTCCTTGGTGCGCTGGACGTCGTTCTCGACCCAGTTGGAGCCCAGCCGCGCCGCCTGGTCGATCGAGGGCAGCGTGTTCTCGGGAGCGTGGGCGGGGGCACCCCGGTGGGCGATCACCAGGGGCGGCCGGACGCCCGCCCTGGCGTCGGAGGTGAGACTCACCAGGGCCACCGCGGACAGCACGGTCAGGACCACGGCGGCCAGAGCGGCGACCAGGCGCGCGCGCATGCTTACTCCTCGCGTCGAACGAAAACCCACCGACGCCGGACCGGCGACCGACAGCACCAGAGTGACAGCAGAGCGCCAACGGTACGCGACCGCACGAAGGCCACATATCGCGGTGTGTCGCCTCCGGGTGCTCACCGGTGCCCCACAACTGGGGCAAGGCCGTGTTTCTTTGTCGGAAAGTCGTTCGACCATTGCGGTGGCAGTCATACTCTCTGCGACACCCCCGGCCGCCCGCGCGGTCCTGGTACGGCGCGGATTTTCAGGGTTTCCGGGACAGACAAGGGCGAAGGGCAGCCGCAGATGCAGGGCACGGTCGACGGTTTCGGCTACGGGGCCGTCACCCCGTTGGTGGCCTATCTGATGGCGTGCCTCGGCGGCGCTCTCGGGCTGCGCTGCATCACCCGCTCCCTGCTGGTCACCCACGCGCGGCGGCCCGCCTGGCTGGCCCTCGGCGCCGCGGCGCTCGGCTGCGGTACCTGGACCATGCACTTCGTCGCCATGATGGGCTTCAGCATCGCGCAGACACCCGTCCACTACGACGAGCCGGTCACCTACGCGAGCCTCGGACTGGCCGTCGTCATGGTCGGCGTAGGGGTCTTCATCGTCGGCTACAGGGGCGCCACCGGGGCACCGCTCTTCACCGGCGGCACCGTCACCGGACTGGGCCTCGCCTCGATGCACTACCTCGGCATGGCCGGGATGCGCTTCCACGGAAGCTTCGCCTACAGCACGCCCAAAGTCGTCGCCTCCGTCGCCATTGCGGTCGCCGCCGCCACCGCCGCCCTGTGGGCCGCCGGCCGCGCCCGGAGCCTGCTGCCCACCGTGGGGGCGAGCCTCCTGATGGGTGCCGCCGTCAGCGGCATGCACTACATGGCCATGTCCGCCCTCAGCGTGCACCTCGACGGCACCGCCGAGACCGCCGCCGACACGCCGGACGCGTCCGCGCTCGTACCCATGCTGCTCGGCCCTCTCGTCCTCCTGGTCCTCGCCGGGGTCGTCGTGATCCTCGATCCGATGCTGGTCCTGCGCCACCCCGAGCGGGCGGCCACCCCGGGCGTCCCGGCTGCCGCCCTTGCCCCCCGCCCCGCCCCCCACCAGCACCGACACTCCGACCGCAGGCCCGCAGGGCAGGGCGCCCGCACCCCGCAGAACCGCTGACCGGGACCCGTTGTCAGTGGGGGGTCGTACGGTTGATGGCATGCGGCCCGTTTCCCACATCGAACGCACGGTGGCGCCCATCGAGGTCGTCAGTCCCTACCAGCCCAGCGGCGACCAGCCGACGGCCATCGCCGACCTGGCCAAGCGCGTCAAGGCCGGGGAGAAGGACGTCGTCCTGCTGGGCGCGACCGGCACCGGCAAGTCCGCCACCACCGCGTGGATGATCGAGAAGCTCCAGCGCCCCACCCTGGTGATGGCGCCGAACAAGACACTGGCCGCCCAGCTGGCCAACGAGTTCCGCGAGCTCCTCCCGAACAACGCGGTCGAATACTTCGTCTCGTACTACGACTACTACCAGCCCGAGGCGTACGTCCCGCAGTCGGACACGTACATCGAGAAGGACTCCTCGATCAACGAGGAGGTCGAGCGGCTGCGCCACTCGGCGACCAACTCGCTGCTCACCCGCCGTGACGTCGTCGTGGTCGCCTCGGTGTCCTGCATCTACGGCCTGGGCACCCCCCAGGAGTACGTGGACCGCATGGTCCCCCTCAGGGTCGGCGACGAGCTCGACCGGGACGAGCTGCTGCGCCGCTTCGTCGACATCCAGTACACGCGCAACGACCTCGCCTTCACCCGCGGCACCTTCCGCGTCCGCGGCGACACCATCGAGATCTTCCCGGTCTACGAGGAGCTCGCCGTCCGCATCGAGATGTTCGGCGACGAGATCGAGGCGCTGTCCACGCTCCACCCGCTCACCGGCGAGATCATCAGCGACGACCAGCAGCTGTACGTCTTCCCGGCCTCCCACTACGTCGCCGGCCCCGAACGCATGGAGCGGGCCGTCAACGACATCGAGAAGGAACTGGGCGAGCGCCTGGCCGAGCTGGAGAAGCAGGGCAAGCTCCTGGAGGCCCAGCGGCTGCGGATGCGCACCACCTACGACATCGAGATGCTCCGCCAGATCGGCAGCTGCTCCGGCGTGGAGAACTACTCGATGCACTTCGACGGCCGCCTGCCCGGCTCCCCGCCCAACACCCTGCTCGACTACTTCCCGGACGACTTCCTGCTCGTCATCGACGAGTCGCACGTCACCGTCCCGCAGATCGGCGCGATGTACGAGGGCGACGCCTCCCGCAAGCGCACCCTCGTGGACCACGGCTTCCGCCTGCCCTCCGCCCTGGACAACCGGCCCCTGAAGTGGGAGGAGTTCCAGGAGCGCATCGGCCAGACCGTCTACCTGTCGGCCACCCCGGGAAACTACGAGCTGTCGCGCTCCGACGGCGTCGTCGAGCAGATCATCCGCCCGACCGGCCTGGTCGACCCCGAGGTCGTGGTCAAGCCCACCGAGGGCCAGATCGACGACCTGGTGCACGAGATCCGCAAGCGCACCGACAAGGACGAGCGCATCCTGGTCACCACGCTCACCAAGAAGATGGCCGAGGACCTCACCGACTACTTCCTGGAACTGGGCATCCAGGTGCGCTATCTGCACAGCGACGTCGACACCCTGCGCCGCGTGGAACTGCTGCGCGAACTGCGCGCCGGTGAGTACGACGTCCTGGTCGGTATCAACCTGCTGCGTGAGGGCCTCGACCTGCCCGAGGTCTCCCTGGTGGCGATCCTCGACGCCGACAAGGAGGGCTTCCTGCGCTCCGGCACCTCGCTGATCCAGACCATCGGCCGCGCGGCGCGCAATGTCTCCGGCGAGGTCCATATGTACGCCGACAAGATCACCCCGGCGATGGAGCGGGCCATCGACGAGACCAACCGCCGCCGCGAGAAGCAGATCGCCTACAACAAGGCCAACGGCATCGACCCGCAGCCGCTGCGCAAGAAGATCAACGACATCGTCGCGCAGATCGCCCGCGAGGAGGTCGACACCGAGCAGCTCCTCGGCAGCGGCTACCGCAAGTCGAAGGACGGCAAGGGCGCCAAGACCCCCGTGCCCGCGCTGAGCGACAAGGCGGTCAAGGGCGGCAAGGCGGCCAAGGGCGCGAAGGGCAAGGCCGCGGCGACGGTGCCCACGGACCGTCCGGCGGCCGAACTCGCCGAACAGATCGAGGAGATGACCGAGCGCATGCGCGCCGCCGCCGCGGAGCTCCAGTTCGAGATCGCGGCCCGGCTGCGCGACGAGGTCTCGGAGATGAAGAAGGAGCTGCGCCAGATGCGGGAGGCGGGCATCGCCTGATCCGCGAGACACCGCCGGACCTCGGCATACGCGCCGAGTGTTGCAACACCGACACAAAGCGCGGACCGGGGTGCGGCGGTGTCGCTGCCCCTGCGTAGGGTTCTGATCAGCCGCGCGGTCTGCGGCAACAGGGGACCTTCGAGAGGGGATTCAGCCGTGTCCGTCAACTTGAGCAAGGGTCAGGCCATCAGCCTGGAGAAGAACGACGGGGGCACCCTCACCGCGGTCCGTATGGGGCTGGGCTGGCAGGCGGCCAAGCGCCGCGGGCTGTTCGGCTCACGCACCAGGGAGATCGACCTGGACGCCTCCGCGGTGCTCTTCGCCGAGAAGCAGCCGGTCGACGTCGTCTTCTTCCGGCACCTGGTGAGCGACGACGGCTCGGTGCGCCACACCGGCGACAACCTGGTGGGCGGCGTCGGCCAGGGCGGCGACGACGAGGCGATCCTCGTCGACCTCCAGCGCGTCCCGGTCCACATCGACCAGATCGTCTTCACCGTGAACTCCTTCACGGGCCAGACCTTCCAAGAGGTGGAGAACGCGTTCTGCCGCCTGGTGGACGAGTCCAACGGCCAGGAACTCGCCCGCTACACGCTGGCCGGCGGCGGCGAGTACACCGCCCAGATCATGGCCAAGGTGCACCGCGCGGGCCCGGGCTGGACGATGACCGCCCTCGGTACCGCCGCCAACGGGCGCACCTTCCAGGACCTGATGCCGGCGATCCTGCCGCACCTGTAGCCGCGGATCCGGCGGGCGGGGCTCCACGACAACACGACGGGGGCGACGGGGATGACGGCCGACCTGGTGCGGGGACAGAACCACCCGCTGTCCCAGCTCCGGCTGGAGATCCGGATCTCGGCCGGGATCCCGGTCCTGGCCGGGGCCACGCTCGCCGACGAGAACGGCACGGTGCGGGGCCCCCAGCGGGTCGCCCACCCCGGCGCCCCCGCGCTCTCCGGTGTCGAGGTCCCCCGGCAGACCGCCGCCGAACACCGGCTGGCCGTGGACCTGTCGGCCGTGCCCGAGGCCGTCCACCGGGTCGGCGTCTTCCTCGCCCTGCCCACCGGGACCACGGGCCCGCTCCGCTTCGGCGCCGTCCCCGCCCCGCACACCACGGTGCACGGCCCCGACGGCACCGAGCTGGCCCGCTACGCCGTCACCGGCCTGGACACCGAGACGGCCGTGGTCGCTCTGGAGCTGTACCGCAGGCACGGCGCCTGGAAGATCCGCGCGATGGGCCAGGGCTACGCCGACGGCCTCCCGGCCCTCCTCGCCGACCAGGGCCTGCCCGAGGCCGACGCGCTCGCGGGCGTCATACAGGCGACCACGAACACCGGCCCCGCGGCCGCCCACGACACGCACCGCGCGGACCACGCGGGCCGCAACCCCCACGAGAGCCCGGCACCGGCGGACGTACCCGCGCCCGGCGGCCCGATCGACTACTCCCACCCCCGCCGGCCCCGCGACACCGCACCGCCCGCGCCCACGGCCGCCCCGGCCGCCGACGGACAGCCCGCCCCGCCGGTCGCGGGCGACGCCACGGGCTGGTCGATGGAGGAGCGGCTGTACAACCAGGTATGGGGCATGTTCGAGGACCTGACGCGCACCACGGCCGCGTACCGCGGTGCCGTCGACTTCGCCGACACCCGCCTCGAACGGGAACTCGACGAGGCCCTCGCCGACCCGCGCGCCCGCCTCGGCGGCGGGAACACGGCCGCGCGCGAGGCGGCGCGGGCCCGCCGGGACCAGCTGGCCGAGCAGGCGCGCGCCGCCCTCGACCGCGACCTCGCCCAGCTCACCGCGGAGTCCGAGGTCGTCGAACCGGCGCTCCCGCCCGCCTACGCCCGCTGGGACAGCCCCGCCTGGCACGGCTACCGCGTGCCCACCGAGCCGCCGATGGCGCTTCGGCTCGGTGAGCTGCATCTGCCCGAAAGCCTGCCCCTGCGCATCCCGCTGCTGGTCAGACTGCCGCTGGAGCACGGCCTGTGGATCGACAGCGGTGCCACGGCCATGCCCGAGGGATCCTTCGCGGACTCGGCCGCGCTGCGGCAGGCGGCCATGGAGGTGGCGGTGGTGCTCGCGGCCCGGCTGCTCGCCGCGCATCCGGCGGGGGAGTTCGCCGTGCGGGTCGTCGACCCGGCCGGCACGGGGACCCGCGCGCTGCGGCCGCTGACCGGCGCCGGAGTCCTCGCGGCACCGCCCGCGACCGGCGCGGCGGGCGTCGCGGAGGCGCTGGAGCGGCTCACCCGGCGGGTCGACCTGGTGCAGATGGCGGTGCGGGCGGGGCGACCGGGGCGCTGCCGGACGACGTGGACACCGCGCGGCAGTTGCTGATCGTCAACGACTTCCCGCACGGCTTCGACGACCGGGCCATCACACGGCTGCGTTACCTGGCGGACGAGGGCCCGGCCGTCGGCGTGCACCTGCTGCTGGTGGCGGACCGTGCGGACGCCGCCGCCTACGGCCCCCTGCTGGACCCGCTGTGGCGCTCGCTGACGCGCCTCACCCCGGTCCCCGACGAACACGTCGCCGACCCCTGGGTGGGTCATGCCTGGACCTACGAGCCCACGCTCGCGCCGGTCGGCAGCCGGATCGTGGAACAGGTGCTCGGCGAGATCGCCACCGTCTTGATCAAGCACAAGTAAAGGCGCTCTGAGCTGGGATTTTGTGCTTTCCTTTGCCGTTCACTTTACCAATGCTTGGTGATTGGGGTACTGTTTTCCAAGCGGAGGGGAGTACTCCCTGACTGCGGCGCACCCGTCAATACGGACCGGTTCCGGTCCCGGGGCGTCGGCCCCCGTGCGGGTGGAAGAGACCTCCGGCAGTGACAACACATATGTGCTTGCCGTCTCGACATGCCGGAGGTTGCCGTGGAAGTTTCCATGACCCTGTGGGTCCTCACCATCGTGGGCCTGGCCGCCCTGATCGGATTCGACTTCCTCATCGGGCGCAAGCCCCATGAGGTGTCGATCAAAGAAGCGGGCATCTGGACCGTCGTCTGGATCGTCCTGGCCGGCCTCTTCGGCCTCGGCCTGTTCCTCTTCGGCGGCGGACAGCCGGCCGGCGAGTTCTTCGCGGGCTACATCACCGAGAAGTCGCTGAGCGTCGACAACCTCTTCATCTTCGTCCTGATCATGGCGAAGTTCGCGGTTCCCGCCCTCTACCAACGGCGCGTCCTGCTCATCGGCGTTCTCATAGCCCTGGTGCTGCGCGCGGTGTTCATCGCCGCCGGAGCCGCGATCGTCACCAGCTTCTCCTGGGTGTTCTACCTCTTCGGCGCCTTCCTGATATGGACCGCGTGGAAGCTGGTCCAGGAGGCCCGAGCCGACGACGAGGGCGAGGAGGAGTTCGAGGAGAACCGGCTGCTGAAGGCCGCGGAGCGCAGGTTCGGCGTGGCCGACCGGTACCACGGCACCAAGCTGTGGATCCGGCAGAACGGCAAGCGGGTCATGACCCCGATGCTGGTCGTGATGCTCGCCATCGGCACCACCGACCTCCTGTTCGCCCTGGACTCGATCCCCGCCATCTTCGGTCTGACCCAGGACCCGTACATCGTCTTCACCGCCAACGCCTTCGCGCTGATGGGTCTGCGCCAGCTGTACTTCCTCCTCGGCGGTCTGCTGAAGAAGCTGGTCCACCTCTCGTACGGCCTGTCGGTCATCCT
This sequence comes from Streptomyces sp. SUK 48, assembly GCF_009650765.1. NCBI lineage: Bacteria > Bacillati > Actinomycetota > Actinomycetes > Kitasatosporales > Streptomycetaceae > Streptomyces > Streptomyces sp. SUK 48. The sequence goes on from NZ_CP045740.1 coordinate 6,132,930, forward strand.
CGGCTTCATCGGCGTGAAGCTCGTGCTGCACGCCCTGCACGAGTCGGGCGTGCCGGTCCCCGAGATCAGCATCCCGGTCTCGCTCGGCGTGATCTGCACGGTCCTGGTCGTCACCACGGTCACCAGCCTCATGGCCTCCAGGAAGCAGGCGGCCCTCGCGGCGGCCGCCGACAGCGAGGACGCCGGGAAGCGGGAGTCCGTGGACGTCTGACCCCACGGCCCGCACGGCTCGGCAGGGCCGCCATCCACGGAGGGGCCTCCGCGAGCGGAGGCCCCTCCGTGGGACACGATCCAGCACGCGGGGCCCGGCCCGAGCCGGCGCCGGACCCCGAGGGGAAGGGACGGAAGCATCCGGAACGAACAGAATGCGAACCATGTGGCTCTCTGCGACGATCGCGGCATGATCACTTGGCTGCGATCGCTCGCCCGGCGATGGACGATCCCCGTGCCGGTGCTCGCGGTCGTCCTGCTGATCCTCACCTGGCACCGGGCCATGCCGGGTCCCGTCATCGCCCTGGTGACGGTGGTGCTCGCAGGGGCCGTCCTCGCGGCGGTGCACCACGCCGAAGTGATCGCCCACCGCATCGGCGAACCCCTCGGCTCCCTGGTACTGGCCGTCGCCGTCACGGTCATCGAGGTGGCGCTGATCGTCACGCTGATGGCCGACGGCGGCGACAAAAGCTCCACCCTGGCCAGGGACACCGTATTCGCCGCCGTGATGATCACCTGCAACGGCATCGTCGGCATCTGCCTGCTCGTCGCCTCGCTGCGGCACGGCACCGCCGTCTTCAACCCCGAGGGCTCCGGCGCCGCGCTCGCGACGGTCGCCACCCTGGCCACGCTGAGCCTGGTGCTGCCGACCTTCACCACCAGCAAGCCGGGACCGGAGTTCTCCTCACTCCAGCTGACCTTCGCCGCGCTGTCCTCGCTGATCCTCTACGGCCTGTTCGTGACCACCCAGACGGTGCGGCACCGGGACTACTTCCTGCCCATCACCCGGCAGGGGGAAGTCATCAACGCCGAGGACCACGCCAGCCCCCCGTCCAAGCGCACCGCCCTGATCAGCCTCGGCATGCTCGGCCTGGCGCTGATCGGCGTCGTCGGCCTGGCCAAGGGCGTGTCACCCGCCATCGAGTCGGGGGTGGCGGCCGCGGGCCTGCGCCAGGCCGTCGTCGGTGTGATCATCGCTCTGCTCGTGCTGCTTCCCGAGACCATCGCCGCGTTGCGTGCCGCCCGCCGGGACCGGGTGCAGACCAGTCTCAACCTCGCGCTCGGCTCGGCGATGGCCAGCATCGGACTGACCATCCCGGCGGTGGCGCTGGCCTCCCTCTGGCTGCCGGGGCCGCTCGTCCTCGGCCTCGACCCCGTCCATATGCTGCTGCTCGCGCTCACGGTGGTGGTCGCCTCCCTGACCGTGGTGCCGGGCCGGGCCACCCCCTTGCAGGGCGGTGTCCACCTGGTGCTGTTCGCGGCCTACCTGGAACTCGCGATCAACCCCTGACCGGGCCGGCCACCGTCTCCACCGCCGGCACCGGCGCCGGGTGCGTCTCCGGCAGCAGCGCGAAGCAGCCCACGCTGAGCAGCGCCATACCGGTCAGATAGCCGCCCACGCCCCACGGGACGCGCCCGCCGCCCTGCGCGAGCGCCGTGGCCACGATCGGGGTGAGCGCGCCGCCGAGCACCCCGCCGAGGTTGTAGCCCACCGCGGCGCCCGTGCAGCGCACCCGGGCGTCGAACAGCTCCGGCAGATAGGCGGAGACCACCGAGAACACCGTGACGAAGGCGAGCAGCGCGCCCAGCATCCCGAGGAACATGAGCACCGGATCGCCGGTCGCCAGCAGCGAGACCATGGGCAGCATCCACAGCGCGCAGGCCGTACATCCGGTCACGCACATCGGCCGGCGTCCGTACCGGTCACCGAGCAGCGCCGCGGCGGGGATGAGCGGGGCCTGCACGAGCACCGCCGCCATGACGCAGGTCAGCATGACGTTCCGGCTCACGTCGAGCCGCTCCGTCGCGTACGACAGCGACCAGGTCGTCACCGCGTAGAACACCGCGTACCCGGCGGACAGCGCCCCCGCGGCCAGCAGCACCAGCCGTCTGTGGTGCCGTACGACCTCCATGAAGGGCACGCGCGCGTGGTCGTCGAGCTCCAGGAACCGGGGGCTCTCGGCGAGCGACGAGCGCAGCCACAGCCCCGCCAGCGCGGGCACCGCCGCCGCCCAGAACGGCACCCGCCAGCCCCACCGCGCGAACTGCGCGTCGGAGAGCCCGGTGGACAGCGCCAGCATCGCCCCGTTGGCGAGCACGAAACCGATCGCGGGCCCCAGCTGCGGAATGCTCGACCACAGGGCGCGCCGTCCGGCGGGCGCGTGCTCGACGGTGAGCAGGACGGCCCCGCCCCACTCGCCGCCCAGCCCGAGCCCTTGCAGAAACCGCAGCAGCAGGAGCAGCACGGGCGCGGCCACACCGATCGAGGCGTACGAGGGCACACAGCCCACCGCGATCGTGGAGGCGCTGGTGAGCAGCAGCGAGGCGATGAGCACCGGCCGCCGACCGCGCCGGTCCCCGAGGTGCCCGAACAGCACCGATCCCAGCGGCCTGGCCACGAAACCCACGCCGAACGTCGCGAACGCCGCCAGCGTCCCGGTGGCCGGCGAGAACGAGGGGAAGAACAGCGGCCCCAGGACCAGCGCGGCCGCGGTCCCGTAGGCGTAGAAGTCGTAGAACTCGACCGCGGTGCCGGCGAGCGAGGCGGCGGCCAGGCGCGGCAGAGAGGCGGTGGTGACAGCGCGTACGTCGTGCATGGTGCGTCAACTACCCACTGTGATCACGGATTACGGGGGCGTACAGGGGTGACCGAGTGGCCGAAGCGCGCGCCCGGGGCGAGTGGGGACGAGGCCGGAGCGCACGCCGGAGCCGTGATAGACCGGGATCGAGCGGCGGTCGCGGACGCACCGCCCCGAACGACCGGAGGAACCGTGCCCCGCACCCTGGCCAACGCCCCGATCATGATCCTCAACGGGCCCAACCTGAACCTGCTGGGCCGGCGCCAGCCGGAGATCTACGGCAGGGAGACCCTCGCCGACGTCGAGGCACTGTGCGCCGAGGCGGCGGCGAGGCACGGCGGCACGACCGACTTCCGGCAGTCCAACCACGAGGGCGAACTGGTCGACTGGATCCACGAGGCGCGCCTGGGTCACTGCGGCATCGTCATCAACCCCGGCGCCTACTCCCACACGTCGGTGGCGATCCTGGACGCGCTCAACACCTGCGACGGCATGCCCGTCCTGGAGGTGCACATCTCCAACATCCACCGGCGCGAGACGTTCCGGCACCACTCGTACGTCTCCCTGCGCGCCGACGGCGTGATCGCGGGCTGTGGCGTGCAGGGCTACGCGTTCGGCGTCGAGCGCGTCGTGGCACTCCTGGGCGCAACGCGAGCCGACGCGTAGTCCCCGCGCCGCGCGGGGCCCCGCGGCGGTCCTACAGGCGGCCGGCCTCGACGATCCGCCGCAGGAAGCGCCGGGTGCGTTCCTGCTGCGGATCCCCGAACACCTGCTCGGCTGTGCCGTGTTCGAGGACGACCCCGCCGTCCAGGAAGCACACCTGGTCGGCGACGTCCCGCGCGAAGCCCATCTCATGGGTGGCCAGCACCATGGTCATGCCTTCGTCCTTCAGCCCCCGGACCACCTCCAGCACCTCGCCCACCAGTTCGGGGTCGAGCGCGGCCGTGATCTCGTCCAGTAGCAACAGCCGGGGCCGCACGGCGAGGGCCCGTACGATCGCCACCCGCTGCTGCTGGCCGCCACTGAGCCGGTCCGGATAGGCGTCCGCCTTACCGGCCAGCCCGAGGCGCTCCAGCAGTCCTCTGGCCCGCTCCTCGGCCTCGGCGCGGGAGACGCCGTGCACCCGCCGCGGGGCGAGCGTGATGTTGTCCAGCACGCTCATGTGCGGGAAGAGGTTGTACGCCTGGAAGACCACGCCGATCCGACGCCGCACCGCGTCCTGGTCGGCCCGGGGATCGGTGATCTCCTCGCCGTCCAGCCAGATCGCGCCGTCGTCGATCTCCTCCAGGAGGTTGGCGCACCGCAGCAGCGTCGACTTCCCGGACCCGGAGGCGCCGATCAGCGCGGTCACCGTGTGCGGGGCGACCTCCAGACCGACGTCCCGCAGGACAGCCGAGCCGCCGAAGGTCTTGCGGACCGACTCCATGCGCAGCACCGGCGCGTCGCTCATAGGGATCCTCCCTGTTCCCGCCGCCGGTCAAGGCGGGCCGTCACCCAGTCCGTGAAGCGGGTCATCGGAATGGTCAGCGCCACGAACACGAGGCCCGCCACGATATACGGCGTGTAGTTCAGGCTGCGGCCCACGATGATGTCGGCCGCCCGTACGGCGTCCACCGCGCCGCCGATCGACACCAGGCCGGTGTCCTTCTGGAGCGACACCAGGTCGTTGAGCAGCGGCGGCACCTGCCGGCGCACCGCCTGGGGCAGCACCACGTAGCGCAGGGCCTGGCGGTTGGTCAGGCCCAGCGAGCGGGCCGCCGCGCGCTGGGAGGGGTGGATCGACTCGATGCCGGCCCGGAACACCTCGGCGACGTACGCCGAGTACGTCAGGGTCAGCGCCGTGCCGCCGAGCAGCACCGGATCGACCGTCACCCCCTGGAGCCGCAGCGCGGGTACGCCGAGGACCACGATCATCAGATTGATGATCAGTGGCAGCCCGCGGAAGAAGTCGGTGTACGCCGCCGCCAGTACCCGCAGCGGGAAGAACACCGGGCCGCGCAGGGTGCGCGCGATCGCGATCAGCATGCCGAGGACCAGGACGGTGACACCGCAGATCAGCAGCAGGCGGACGTTCAGCCACAGCCCTTCGAGGACCTTCGGGAGCGCCTCGCGCGCGTACTGGGCGCTGAAGAACGTCTCCTTGGTGCGCGGCCAGCCGGGCGCGTCGACCACGACCAGGTAGAGCACGGCGGCGGTGACCAGGGTGGACAGCGCCGCGACGGCCGTCGCGCGGCGGGCCCGGGTCCGCTTGTGGCGTTCGCGCTCCAGCCGCCGTGCGGAGGGGACGTAGCCGTCGCCGGGCATGCCGTCCTCGTCGTCGGCTCCCTCCCGCGCGGACTCGCCCTTGGTGACGGTCACTTGAGCACCGGGGCGCCGACGGCGTCGGACAGCCATCGCTGGTCGAGCCGCGCCAGGGTGCCGTCCTTGCGCAGGGCGTCGACGGCGCCGCTCACGCACGGGGTCAGCGCGCTGCCCTTGTCGAGCACCAGGCCGAACTGCTCGGGCGTGCCGCCCTGGTTCTCGAACTGGCCGACGATCTCGGCGCTCGTCACCTCGGCGGAGGTGATGTAGAACGCGGTCGGCAGATCGGTGACGACGGCGTCGACCTGGCCGTTCTTCAGGGCGGACTTGGCCTGGTCGTTCTTGGCGTAGACGGCGGGGTCCTGCTTGGGCTTCACCACGCCGGTGATGTAGTCGAGACTCGTGGTGCCCACCTGGGCGCCCAGTTTGAGGCCGCGCAGGTCCGCGATGCTCCTCGCCTTCGCGGCCTTGCTCCCCTTGAGCGCGATGACGGCCTGGCGCACGTCGTAGTAGCCGGAGGAGAAGTCGACGGCCTTTTTGCGTTCGGTGCTGATCGAAACCTGGTTGATGTCGAAGTCGAAGGTCTTCACGCCGGGCGCGAACGCCTTGTTGAAGGGCACGCTCTGCCAGACCACCTTGTCCTTGCCGTACCCGAGCTGCCCGGCCACGGCGTAGGCGACCGCGGATTCGAAGCCCTTGCCGTCGGTGGGCTTGTCGTCCTTGAACCACGGCTCGTAGGCGGGTTCGTCCGTCGCGATGGTCAGTTTCCCGGACGTCTTGGTGGCCAGCTTGCCCTTGGCGCAGCTCGCGGCGGCCGAACCGGGCGCGGTGGCCGACGACTTCGCCTCGGGCTGCGGGGCGCAGCCGACGGCGGTGGCGAGCAGGGCGAGGGCGGCGGCCGCTGCCGCGCGGCGCACTGGGCGAGGGGCGAGGTGCATGGCGGGAGAGTGGCAGCGAACTCGGCGTTTGTCGAGGTCACGACCATTTTTGTCCGCATAGTGGGAGCGGGTGTTGCGGCTGTGTGAACGCGAACCGGGGCGGTGGTGCCCCGGCCCGGGCCGCCGGCCCAGGGCAGGGTGGGCAGACCGGCGGCCCTGCCGCTCGGGAGCCGTCATCCCGGGCGGGGCTGCGACCAGTTGACCGCGGGTCGCCGGTTCGGGGGAGCGTGCGGGGGCACCGGGCGCGTGCGAAACGTTCACACGGGGCGCGCGGAACGGCGTCCACGCCGGGCGCACGGGGCGGTCGTACACGCTGGTCGTACGTGCCGGGCGTACGGCATCTCCCTTATGGGCGGCCGGGGTTCACCACCCGCGCGTGCGCCACTCCGGCAGATGCGGGCGTTCGGCGCCGAGCGTGGTGTCGTCGCCGTGCCCCGGATAGACCCAGGTCTCGTCCGGCAGCGTGTCGAAGATCTTCGTCTCCACGTCGTGGATCAGGCTGGCGAACGCCTCCGGGTCCTTGTGCGTGTTGCCGACGCCGCCCGGGAAGAGGCAGTCGCCGGTGAAGACGTGCGGATGGCCGTGCGGGTCGTCGTAGACCAGCGCGATGGAGCCCGGCGTGTGCCCGACGAGGTGGCGCGCGGTGAGTTCCACCTGTCCCACCCGGATGACGTCGCCGTCGTCCACGAGCACGTCGGTGGCCACCGGGATGCCCGGCGCGTCCTCGCGTCCGGCGTGCGTGCGCGCGCCCGTGGCGGCCACGACCTCGGCGAGCGCCTGCCAGTGGTCGCCGTGCTGGTGGGTGGTGACGACGGACGCGATGCCGTCGTCCCCGATCATCCCCAGGAGTGTCCGCGGCTCGCTCGCGGCGTCGATCAGAAGCTGCTCGTCGGTGGCCCGGCAGCGCAGCAGATAGGCGTTGTTGTCCATCGGCCCGACCGCGATCTTCGTGATCATCAGGTCCTTGAGCTCATGCACATCCGCCGGCCCGCCGACCCTGACCTCGCCCGTGTACGTCATGGTGATCAGCCTATGCCGTTCGCGGTGACGGCGACGCCCCACCGGCACAAGCGGTCCGAAGCGCGGAACTCCTCACCTGATGACGCGGATATCCGGCAGCACGGAGGCGTCCCCACCTTCCCGCGCGAGCACCCGCCGGGCGATCTCCCGCGCCCCGCCCGGCGTCCATCGAGATCGAGCGCGATCTCATCGGTCAGGACACCGTGCCGCTCCAGCCACGCCGTCTGCGCCGGAGCGGGCGCGGCGACGACGGTGAGCGCCTCTGTCGGGAGGCGGCGGCGAAACGCGGCATCAGAAGTCCTCACGCCTTGATCGTCACACGCCCCCGAACCGGAGCGCCCACCTCTTCGCCCTCGGCCCTCGTCCGGCATCTTCGTCCGGCGCCGGCGACCGCTCTGCCGTACCCCGGGTTCAAAACCTAGAGCGGCGGGAGCTTCGGCAGGGTGCCGCCCTCCGTCGCCAGGGCGGAGCCGTCGCGGCGGCCGGCGAGCCAGCCGACCAGGTCGGCGAGGGTGCCCGTGACGGTGACCTCGGGCTTGTCCGCGGCCCTTCCCGTGGTCCACTCGTGGGCGCCGTCCGCGACGCGGGTCGCGGGGACGTCGGGGCTGCCGGAGAAGCGCCGGGTCAGGAAGCCGGCCTCGCGCTCCAGGAACTCGGCCGGCAGATCCTCCAGGTCGTACCCGATACCGAGGTCCACATGGTGCAGCTCCACCTCGATCCACCGGCGGAACGGCACCCGGGCCGCGTCGTCGGTGACCCCGTTGCGCAGCTCCACCGTGCGCGTCCAGTCCGCGGGCGCGTCCCCCGCCGCCCGGAACCGCTCCGCGGTCTCGCGCAGGTCGGCGAGCTGGACCTCCAGGGGACGCGCGGCGCCGTTGTCGATGTCGGCGTCCCGTGCCTCGGCGCTCGCGTACATGGGCCGGCCCTCGAGGACGTTCACGAGCGCGTCCGCGTTCCGGGCGAGGTGGGCGAGGACATGGCCGCGGCTCCAGCCGGGAAGCCGTGACGACTCGGCGAGTGAGGCGTTGTCCAGTTGTGCGACCGCGTTGAGCAGCCGCTCGGTCGCGTCACGTACACATGCCAGGTCATGAGCGTGATCAATCATGGGCCCGACCCTAGCCCCGCCACACGTTCGGGTGAAGCTGGTGAAGCTCGTCCGTTATTCGAATGCGCGTGCTATATGGTCGAAGGCGGCGTCGGGCATGCTGGAAGGCCGGGGGTTGTTATGCAACCGAGCAATCCGACCGGCGTTGTCAGTGGCTCCCCCTAGTGTGAAGAAGCACGGGGGCTTCGCCCCTGTCACTTCTCCCAAGAAAGGTGCGGACCGGCGTGGCCGACCGTCTCATCGTCCGTGGCGCGCGCGAGCACAACCTGAAGAATGTCTCGCTCGACCTGCCTCGTGACTCGCTCATCGTCTTCACGGGCCTGTCCGGGTCGGGCAAGTCCTCCCTGGCATTCGACACGATCTTCGCCGAGGGCCAGCGGCGCTACGTGGAGTCGCTCTCCTCGTACGCACGGCAGTTCCTCGGACAGATGGACAAGCCGGACGTCGACTTCATCGAGGGCCTGTCCCCGGCGGTCTCCATCGACCAGAAGTCGACCTCGCGCAACCCCCGATCGACCGTCGGCACCATCACCGAGGTCTACGACTACCTGCGTCTGCTCTTCGCGCGCATCGGCAAGCCGCACTGCCCCGAGTGCGGCCGCCCGATCTCGCGCCAGTCGCCGCAGGCCATCGTGGACAAGGTCCTGGAGCTGCCGGAGGGGAGCCGCTTCCAGGTGCTCTCGCCGCTGGTGCGCGAGCGCAAGGGCGAGTTCGTCGATCTCTTCTCCGACCTCCAGACCAAGGGCTACTCCCGCGCGCGGGTGGACGGCCAGACCATCCAGCTGTCCGAACCGCCGACCCTGAAGAAGCAGGAGAAGCACACCATCGAGGTGGTCGTGGACCGCCTCACGGTGAAGGACTCCGCCAAGCGCCGCCTCACCGACTCCGTGGAGACCGCCCTCGGTCTGTCCGGCGGCATGGTCGTGCTCGACTTCGTGGACCTCCCCGAGGACGACCCCGAGCGCGAGCGCATGTACTCGGAGCACCTGTACTGCGCGTACGACGACCTGTCCTTCGAGGAGCTGGAGCCCCGCTCCTTCTCCTTCAACTCGCCCTTCGGCGCGTGCCCCGAGTGCACCGGCATCGGCACCCGCATGGAGGTCGACCCCGAGCTGATCGTCCCGGACCCCGACAAGTCCCTGGACGAAGGCGCCATCCACCCCTGGTCGCACGGACACACCAAGGACTACTTCGGCCGCCTGATCGGTGCCCTCGCCGACGCGCTCGGATTCCGTACCGACATCCCCTTCGCGGGCCTGCCGCAGCGCGCCAGGAAGGCCCTGCTGCACGGCCACAAGACCCAGATCGAGGTGCGCTACCGCAACCGGTACGGCCGCGAGCGGGTCTACACCACGCCCTTCGAGGGCGCGGTCCCCTTCGTCAAGCGCCGGCACAGCGAGGCCGAGAGCGACGCCAGCCGCGAGCGCTTCGAGGGCTACATGCGCGAGGTGCCCTGCCCCTCCTGCGAAGGCACCCGCCTGAAGCCGATCGTCCTCGCCGTCAGCGTCATGGGGAAGTCGATCGCCGAGGTCTCGGCGATGTCCATCAGCGACTGCGCCGAGTTCCTGGGCGAGCTGAAGCTGAGCGCCCGCGACAAGAAGATCGCCGAACGCGTGCTGAAGGAGGTCAACGAGCGACTGCGCTTCCTGGTCGACGTCGGCCTGGACTACCTCTCGCTCAACCGTGCGGCCGGCACCCTCTCCGGCGGCGAGGCCCAGCGCATCCGCCTGGCCACCCAGATCGGCTCCGGCCTGGTCGGCGTCCTGTACGTGCTGGACGAGCCCTCCATCGGCCTGCACCAGCGCGACAACCACCGGCTGATCGAGACCCTGGTCCGGCTGCGCGACATGGGCAACACGCTCATCGTCGTGGAGCACGACGAGGACACCATCAAGGTCGCCGACTGGGTGGTGGACATCGGCCCCGGCGCCGGTGAGCACGGCGGCAAGGTGGTGCACAGCGGTTCCCTGAAGGAACTGCTCGCCAACACCGAGTCGCAGACGGGCGCCTACCTCTCCGGACGCAAGGCCATCCCGCTGCCGGACATCCGGCGCCCCCGCGATCCCTCGCGCCAACTCACCGTGCACGGCGCCCGCGAGAACAACCTCCAGGACATCGACGTGTCCTTCCCGCTGGGCGTGTTCACGGCCGTCACAGGCGTGTCGGGATCCGGCAAGTCCACCCTGGTCAACGACATCCTGTACACCCACCTGGCACGCGAGCTGAACGGCGCGCGCACCGTCCCGGGCCGCCACACGCGCGTGGCCGGCGACGACCTGGTGGACAAGGTCGTCCATGTCGACCAGTCGCCGATCGGCCGCACCCCGCGGTCCAACCCGGCGACCTACACCGGCGTCTTCGACCACGTCCGCCGCCTGTTCGCCGAGACCACCGAGGCCAAGGTCCGCGGCTACCAGCCCGGACGCTTCTCCTTCAACGTCAAGGGCGGCCGCTGCGAGAACTGCGCGGGCGACGGCACCATCAAGATCGAGATGAACTTCCTCCCGGACGTCTACGTCCCGTGCGAGGTCTGCCACGGCGCCCGGTACAACCGGGAGACCCTGGAGGTCCACTACAAGGGCAAGTCCATCGCCGAGGTGCTGAACATGCCGATCGAGGAGGCCATGCACTTCTTCGAGGCGGTCCCGGCGATCTCGCGCCACCTGAGGACGCTGCACGACGTCGGCCTCGGCTACGTCCGCCTCGGCCAGTCCGCCACCACGCTCTCCGGCGGCGAGGCCCAGCGCGTCAAGCTCGCCAGCGAACTCCAGAAGCGCTCCACCGGACGCACGGTCTACGTGCTGGACGAGCCCACCACCGGTCTGCACTTCGAGGACATCAGCAAGCTGCTGACGGTGCTCGGCGGCCTGGTCGACAAGGGCAACACGGTCATCGTCATCGAGCACAACCTCGACGTGATCAAGACCGCCGACTGGCTCGTGGACATGGGCCCGGAGGGCGGCGCCGGCGGTGGCCTGGTGGTCGCCGAGGGCACGCCCGAGGAGGTCGCCGGGGTCCCGGCCAGCCACACCGGCAAGTTCCTGCGCGAGGTCCTGGGCGCCGACCGGGTCAGCGACGCGGAGCCCGTGAAGGCGCCGCGCGCCACCAGGAAGACGGCCGCGGCCGGGACACCGGCGAAGAAGACGGTGACGGCCGAGGCCAACAACACGGCGACCAAGAAGGCTGCCGCGGCCACGAAGAAGACGGCCGCGACCAAGACGGCCGCGAAGAAGGCGACGCCCGCGAAGAAGACCGCCGCGAAGAAGGCGGCACCCGCGAAGAAGACGACGCGGGCGAGCAAAGCCTGACATCGGGTCAAAAATACGGCGCCCCGCGGGAACTCCCCGCGGGGCGCCGTCCGTTCCACCCTCAGCCGCACGAACCGTCGGCCGTTCCTTGACAAGAGCAGACGGAAAGCGGACGACTCACACAGCGCCCACCTCGTCCGCGAACGGCGGCTCCGCGCCCGCCCGTGAACAGGTGACCGCCGCCGCACGCGCCGCGAAGCGCAGCAGCCGCGCCCAGCCCTCCGCTCCGAGGGCGGCCAGCGCCTCCCGCGACAGCGCGTCCAGAGCGGAAAGTCCGTGCAGCAGCGCCGCGTTGACCGTGTCACCGGCGCCGATGGTGTCCACGACGTCGACCTTCTCGCCGGGCACGGACCACTCCCCGCCGTCCCGGGTGTACGCGGTCAGCCCCTCGCCGCCCCGGGTCACCACCACGGCCGACGGTCCCTCGGCCAGCCACTCGCGCGGCGTCCCGCCCAGCCACGCCGCGTCCTCCGCGGACACCTTCAGCAGCGTCACCGAGGGCAGCCAGCTCGCGAAACGCGCCCGGTAGGCGTCCGCGTCCGGGATCAGTCCCGCCCGGATGTTCGGGTCGAGCGCGGTGAACAGCCCCTGCCCGGCCGCCTCGCGCATCAGCTCCGCATAGGCGCTCGCCCCCGGTTCCAGGACGAGCGACAGGGTGCCGAAGGACACCGCGCGGGTGCCCGCGGGGAGCGGGCCGGGCGCGGAGAAGAGACGGTCGGCGGTGCCGTCGACATGGAAGGAGTACGACGCCGAGCCGCCGCCGTCGAGCGTGGCCACCGCGAGGGTCGTCGGCTCCGGCCCGCGCTGCACGCCCGCGACCTCCACCCCGGCCCGCCGGAGCCCGTCGAGCAGGGCCTCGCCGAAGGCGTCGTACGACGTCCGGGAGCAGAAGGCGGTGGGGGAGCCGAGGCGGCCGAGGGCCAGGGCGGTGTTGTACGGGCCGCCGCCGGGCGCCGGTTTCAGGGCCGCGAGGGCGCCGGGGCCCTGCGGTACCAGGTCGATCAGTGCCTCACCGGCGACGACGATCACGAGGTGGTTCCCTTCTCGGACGGGGGCTCGGGCAGGGGTTCGGGCACGGAGGACGGCACAGTGCCCGAGGTCGCCCCGGGCCGCGCGGGTTCCTCCGGGCAGCCGCAGGACGTGCGGTGGACGAACGCGCAGGGCAGCCGCACGGTCCGGGACGGCCGGGTGGGCTCGGTCAGGCGTTCCAGGAGCAGTCGTACGGCCAGGGCGCCCAGTTCCCGGCCGGGCTGGGCGACGGCGGTGAGCCGGGGCGAGAAGAGGTCGGCCCAGGGGAAGTCGTCGAAGCAGCACAGGGCGATGTCGCCGGGCACGGACAGGCCGTGTCGGCGCAGGGTGCGCAGGGCGCCGAGGGTCATCGCGTTGTTGGCGGTGACGAGCGCGGTGGGCGGATCGGGGAGGGCGAGCAGGGCGGCGGTGGCCCGCTCGGCACCGGCGGACTCGGAGTTGCCGGGCACCAGGAGACGGTCGTCGGGCGCGAGGCCCGCGGCGGCGAGACCGTCCAGATAGCCGGTGACGCGCTCACGGGTCGTACTGAGCCCCGGCAGCCCGGCGATCAGGCCGATCCGGCGGTGCCCCAGCCCGGCGAGATGGGTGACGAGACGGGCGGTCGGCTCGGCGCTCTCCGCGCAGACCTGATCGAAGAACGGAGCGCCCGCGGCCGGGTCCGTCCCCTCGCCGCATCCGGGCGGGTCGATCAGCCGGTCCAGGAACACGGTCGGTACGGCATGACGGCCGAGGTAGCCGACCAGCTCGCCCGGCCGCGCCGACGGGGCGACGATCATGCCGTCCACCCGGCGCTCATGGAGGAGTTGCGCGACCTCGCGCTCATGAAGGGGGTCGTCGTGCGGATCGGCGAGGAGCAGCCCGTAACCGGCATCGAGGGCGGCGGTCTCGACGCCCTGGAGGATCTCGGTGAAGTACGGATTGCTGATCGCCGACACCGCGAGTCCGATGGAGCGGGTGCGCGCGGTCACCAAGGAACGGGCCAGGGTGTTGGGGGTGTAGCCGAGGACGTCCACGGCGTCCAGGACGGCCCGACGGGTGCCGGGCGAGACCGGGCGGGTGCCGTTGAGGACATGGGAGACGGTCGCCACGGAGACTCCGGCGCTCCGCGCGACGTCCGCCATGGTGGCCATCGTGCTCCCCTCCTCGCCGCCCGCCGTCGGGCGCTCGGCGGGGAACGTACCCCATCGGCAGACCCCGCGTAAACGCTTGCGCAAACGTTTACGTGCCCGATCCCGCCGTACGGTACGCGCCGTGCCGCGCTCTGCCGGCACCCCGTCCCCGCGCACCGCACCCCGCCCCGGGAGCGGATTCCCGCCCCGGTATCGTCGCCGTGTACACCCCTTGACTAGTGGAGTCCGAGATGCCTGCGCGTCCTTCCGCGAGCCGTCGTACCGTCCTTCGAGGAGCCGCCGTGGTCCCGGTCGCCGGGCTCGGTGTGGCCGCGTGCTCCGGGCCGGGCGGCGGCGGATCGGCCGCCACCCCGACCGCGCCGGTGGACCTCGGCGCCGAGGGCGATGTCGCCAAGGGCGGCGCCAAGCTCTACAAGGACCACAACGTGGTGGTCAGCCGGGACAAGAGCGGCGCGCTGAAGGCGTACAGCACGGTCTGCACGCACGCCGGGTGCCCGATCAACAAGCTCCAGGGCACGACCCTGATCTGTCCCTGCCACGGCAGCGAGTTCGACGCCGTGACCGGCAAGGTGGTCCAGTCGCCGGCCACCGAGCCGCTGGCCGAGCTGTCGGTGAAGACGGAGAACGGCAGGATCGTCGCCGGCCCGGCCGCCTGATCCCGGCGCGCTGTTCCGTCCCCACCGCCCTGCCCGCGTCGTCCGGCATCAGCGGTCGGATCGGCCGATGGGCGGCGCGCCCTCACGCCCCGGGGTTCACCGGGGCCAGTCCCAGGCGATGCCCACGATGCCCGGCCGGATGCGCGGCTCGACGACGTGAGCGCAATGGTGCGGCCCGGTGACGGGGAGTTCCTGCCGGGCGCTGCGCGGGGCCTCCGGCGAGTGCTGGGTGAAGCGCCGGCAGCGCACGGGCAGCGCCGCCGCGTCGAAGCGCACCTGGAGCGCGTACTGACCGCCGGGCGCGTCGAAGTGGTGCAGGTACTCGTGCGCGGCTTCGGCCGTGCCGTCCTCGACGGCGTACCGGAAGAGGAAGGTGTCGCCGGCCCGCAGCCGGGTGTCGAAGAGCAGCTCGGCCACCAGCACTCCGGCGTCCTGGTCCCGGCGGACCCGGCCCGTGCGGCAGTTCTCCAGGGCCCGCACCCTCATCTCGTGCGGGGCGCAGCCAGGGTCGCCCCGGTGGACGACCAGGAAGCGGTCGACGCCGTCGCGGTGGGCGCGCACGATGTGATGGGCCTCGCGGGCCGCCAGCTCCCGCCCGGCGCCGATCCGGACGCACTCGTGGTGGCCCAGGGTGTGCAGCCCGCTGTCGGCCGGCCGGTCCAGCTCGGCCCGCAGCCGGTCCAGCACGCCCGCGGCCTCGACCAGGGAGCGGTACGAGCGGCCCGCCGGGGCGTCGGCCTCCCCGTGCCGGTCGGACTCGGTGAGCAGCCGGATCAGGGACTCGTCCGGCAGCCGGAGGATCTCCTCCAGGGCCCGGACGGCGCGCAGCGACTCCGGGCGCTGCGGGCGGCGGGCACCCTGCTGCCAGTAACTCAGGCTGGTCACACCGACTTTGACACCATGGCGCGAGAGATGGTGCTGGACGCGCTGGAGCGGCAGCCCGCGCGCGGCGATCGCGGCGCGCAACGCCACGTGGAACGGGCCGCCCCGCAGGGCCGTGTCCAGTTCCCCGGTGGGGAGGTCCGCGTGCTCTAGGGCATGCCGCATGCCGTGGGGCCTTTCTGTCGGTGTCACAACGGCTGGTCAGACCGTCTGCGCGGGTGTGCGGGGCCACCCCGTGGCGTCGTGGACGCCCCTGGCCGCGCGCGCCGCGCCCCTTCCTGCGCGGGCCGGCCCCGAGTTCCCCCGCATTGAAGCGTGTTGACCAGAACCCGACAACACCTTGGGGTCGTACGCCCCGTACTACTGGCCGGACCGTGCCCCTCGGCGGTCCTCGGGCACCGGCGGGCACCACCTCCGGCAGCGGCGGGCAAGCCCTCCGGCGGTCCGCGCGGGGGCCGCCCGGCGAGCCGCGTGGCCGGGGTTATCCACAGGCCCGACGCGGTGTCGGCGCTCGCCAGTAGGGTGTGAGACATGGCCGATCCCTCCAGCTACCGCCCCAGGCCGGGTGAGATCCCGGACACCCCCGGGGTGTACAGGTTCCGCGACGAGCACCGCCGGGTGATCTACGTCGGAAAGGCGAAAAGCCTGCGCCAGCGCCTGGCGAACTACTTCCAGGATCTGGCGAACCTGCACCCGCGCACCCGGACCATGGTGACCACCGCCGCGTCCGTGGAGTGGACCGTGGTGTCCACCGAGGTCGAGGCGCTGCAGCTGGAGTACTCCTGGATCAAGGAGTACGACCCCCGGTTCAACGTCAAGTACCGCGACGACAAGAGCTACCCGTACCTCGCGGTGACGATGAACGAGGAGTTCCCGCGCGTCCAGGTGATGCGCGGTCACAAGAAGAAGGGCGTGCGGTACTTCGGTCCTTACGGACACGCGTGGGCCATCCGGGACACCGTCGACCTGCTGCTGCGGGTCTTCCCGGTGCGCACCTGTTCGGCGGGTGTGTTCAAGAACGCCGCCCGCACCGGCCGCCCCTGCCTGCTGGGCTACATCGGCAAGTGCTCCGCCCCCTGCGTCGGCCGGATCAGCCCCGAGGACCACCAGGACCTGGCCGAGGAGTTCTGCGACTTCATGGCCGGCCGCACCGGCGCCTACCTCCGCCGCCTGGAGAAGCAGATGACGGAGGCGGCCGAGGACATGGAGTACGAGCGGGCCGCCCGGCTGCGCGACGACATCGGGGCCCTGAAGAAGGCCATGGAGAAGAGCGCGGTCGTGCTCGCCGACGCGACCGACGCCGACCTCATCGCGGTCGCCGAGGACGAGCTGGAGGCGGCCGTGCAGATCTTCCATGTACGCGGCGGCCGGGTGCGCGGCCAGCGCGGCTGGGTGACCGACAAGGTCGAGGAGATCACGACCGGCGCCCTGGTCGAGCACGCCCTCCAGCAGCTGTACGGCGAGGAGACCGGCGACGCCGTGCCCAAGGAGGTGCTGGTCCCGGCGCTGCCCGAGCCGGTCGAGCCGGTCCAGGAGTGGCTGACCGTCCGCCGCGGGGCGAACGTGTCGCTGCGCATCCCGCAGCGCGGCGACAAGAAGGCGCTGATGGAGACCGTGCAGCGCAACGCGCTGCAGGCGCTCGCCCTGCACAAGACCAAGCGCGCCTCCGACCTCACCACCCGTTCGCGCGCCCTGGAGGAGATCGCCGACGCCCTCGACCTGGACAGCGCCCCGCTGCGCATCGAGTGCTACGACATCTCGCACCTCCAGGGGGACGACGTGGTCGCCTCCATGGTCGTCTTCGAGGACGGCCTCCAGCGCAAGGGCGAGTACCGCCGCTTCCAGATCAAGGGCTTCGCCGGGCAGGACGACGTCCGCTCCATGCACGAGGTGATCACCCGCCGCTTCAAGCGGTACCTCGCGGAGAAGGAGCGGACGGGGGAGTGGGCCGACGGCGAGGAGCCGGGCACCGACGGCGAGGCCGCGCTCCCCGACGAGGGAGCCACGCCCGCCGACGCCCGGATGACCCTTCCGGACGAAGAGGCCGCGCCCGCCGGGGCCGGGATCACCCTCCCGGTCGAGGGTGCCGCGCCCACGCCCGCCGGGGCCCCGCCCACGGACGAGAGGCCCGTGCCCACCGCCACCGCCACCGGGGCCGCGTCCGCCGACGCCGGCACCGCGCCGGAAGACGCCCCGCACACGTCCACGGACGCCGGAGCCACGCCCACCGGCACCGTGCCCCCGTCGGCCCCCGTCACCACGGACCCCGGCGTGCCCGCCGCCCCGGAGTCCGGCGCTTCCGCCGACACGGGCCCCGACGTCCCCGCTGGCACGGCGCCCCACGTGGCCGCCGCCCCGGAGACCGCCCCACGGCCCGGCCCCCTCACCACCACCAGGCCGGATCCCACCAGGCCCGACCCGCTCGACGACCCCCTCGCCGCCCCTCTGAACGGCTCCCTCAAGGACGACGACGGCCGCCCCCGTAAGTTCGCCTACCCGCCCCAGCTGGTCGTGGTCGACGGCGGTCAGCCGCAGGTCGCGGCGGCCCGGCGGGCGCTGGACGAACTGGGGATCGACGACATCGCGGTGTGCGGCCTGGCCAAGCGGCTGGAGGAGGTCTGGCTGCCCGGCGAGGACGACCCCGTGGTGCTGCCCCGCACCAGCGAGGGCCTGTATCTGCTCCAGCGCGTCCGGGACGAGGCGCACCGGTTCGCGATCACCTACCAGCGCACCAAGCGCGCCAAGCGCTTCCGCGCCGGCCCCCTGGACGACGTCCCCGGCCTCGGCGAGACGAGGAAACAGGCGCTCATCAAGCATTTCGGCTCGGTGAAGCGGCTGCGGTCCGCCACAATCGAACAGATCCAGGAAGTGCCCGGGATAGGCCGCAAGACGGCCGAGACCATCGCCGCGGCCCTCGCCCAGGCGGCCCCGGCCGCACCCGCCGTGAACACGGCGACCGGAGAGATCATGGAAGACGAGGAACCCGAGACGACGGCGGGTTCCTCGGGGGAGCCCGTGACCGCGGGCCCCTCGGACGAACGACGGGGGCAGGAGACATGAGCGAGAACGACGCACAGCCCACACAGCGCCGAGATCAGGCGCACGCGGACCCGGGCGGGGAGACCGCCCCACCGCCCGGCCTCGAAAGCGGCCAGGACACGGGCGACGACAACGGAGCACAGGTGAGTACGGGCGGCGAGGCACCCGGGGTCCCCGAAGCGGCGATCCCCGAGCTGGTGATCATCTCCGGCATGTCCGGAGCGGGCCGCTCGACGGCCGCGAAGTGCCTGGAGGACCTCGGCTGGTTCGTCGTGGACAACCTGCCGCCCGCGCTCATCCCCACCATGGTCGAACTGGGCGCCCGCTCCCAGGGGAACGTGGCGCGGATCGCGGTCGTGGTGGACGTCCGCGGCCGGCGCTTCTTCGACAACCTCCGCGAGTCCCTGGCGGACCTGGAGGCCAAGCACGTCACCCGGCGGATCGTCTTCCTGGAGTCCTCCGACGAGGCCCTGGTGCGCCGCTTCGAGTCGGTGCGCCGCCCGCACCCGCTCCAGGGCGACGGCCGCATCGTGGACGGCATCGCCGCCGAGCGGGAGCTGCTGCGCGAACTGCGCGGCGACGCCGACCTGGTGATCGACACCTCCAGCCTCAACGTGCACGAGCTGCGGGCCAAGATGGACGCCCAGTTCGCCGGCGAGGAGGAGCCCGAACTGCGGGCCACCGTGATGTCCTTCGGGTTCAAGTACGGCCTCCCGGTCGACGCCGACCTCGTCGCGGACATGCGGTTCCTGCCCAACCCGCACTGGGTCCCGGAGCTGCGCCCCTTCACGGGCCTCAACGAGGAGGTGGCGGCCTATGTCTTCAACCAGCCCGGCGCCAAGGAGTTCCTGGACCGCTACGCCGAGCTGCTGCGGCTGATCGCGGCCGGCTACCGGCGCGAGGGCAAGCGCTATGTGACCATCGCGATCGGCTGTACCGGGGGCAAGCACCGCTCGGTCGCGATGTCGGAGAAACTCGCCGCGCGCCTCGCGGCCGAGGGTGTGGAAACGGTGGTCGTACACCGGGACATGGGACGGGAATGACGGAACGTACACCGCGGCTGGGCCGGCTGCGCCGGATGGTGCCCGAGGCGCGCTCCGGCCGCCCGGGCGAGACCCGCGCCGGCCGCCCGGTCGAGGCCCGCGGGGGTCGGCCCCGCCGCCGGGGCGCACAGCCCAAGGTCGTCGCGCTCGGCGGCGGCATGGGCCTGTCGGCCTCGCTGGCCGCGCTGCGCCGGATCACCGGCGATCTCACCGCCGTCGTCACCGTGGCCGACGACGGCGGCTCCAGCGGCCGGCTGCGCGACGAACTGGGCGTGCTGCCGCCCGGCGACCTGCGCAAGGCGCTGGCCGCGCTGTGCGGGGACGACGACTGGGGCCAGACCTGGTCCCGCGTCATCCAGCACCGCTTCCACTCCCAGGGCGATCTGCACGACCACGCGGTGGGCAATCTGCTGATCGTCGCCCTGTGGGAGCAGCTCGGCGATCACGTCCAGGCGCTGGACCTGGTCGGCAAGCTGCTCGGCGCGCACGGGCGGGTGCTGCCCATGTCCGCCGTGCCGCTGGAGCTCCAGGCCCTGGTCAAGGGGCACGATTTGGAGCACCCGGAGGCCGTCGACACCGTGCGCGGGCAGGCCACCGTTGCGCTGACGCCCGGCGAGGTGCAGTCCGTGCACCTGGTGCCGAACGACCCGCCGGCCGTCCCGGAGGCCCTCGCGGCCGTCCTGGACGCGGACTGGGTGGTGCTCGGCCCCGGCTCCTGGTTCTCCTCGGTGATCCCGCATCTGCTGGTGCCCGAGCTGCTGGACGCCCTGACCGAGACCAAGGCCCGCAAGGTCCTGTCCCTGAACCTCGTTCCGCAGCCGGGGGAAACCGACGGCTTCTCCCCGCAGCGTCATTTGGAGGTTTTGGGGCGACACGCCCCTAAACTCGCCCTGGACGTGGTGCTGGCCGACGAGGCCGCCGTGCCCGACCGCGACTCGCTCACCGAAGCCGCCAAGCGGCTGGGAGCCGCGGTCGAGCTGGCCCCCGTGGCCCGGACCGACGGAACACCCCGGCACGACCCGGAGCTGTTGGCCGCCGCGTACGACCGTATTTTTCGGATGCATGGAAGGATCGGCCCATGGCGATGACGGCAGCGGTGAAGGACGAGATCTCCCGGCTCCCCGTCACCCGGACCTGCTGCAGGAAGGCGGAGGTCTCCGCCATTCTGCGGTTCGCCGGCGGCCTGCATCTGGTGAGCGGGCGCATCGTGATCGAGGCGGAGCTGGACACGGCGATGGCGGCCCGCCGCCTCAAGCGGGACATCCTGGAGATCTTCGGCCACAGCTCGGAACTGATCGTGATGGCCCCCGGCGGACTGCGCCGCGGCTCGCGCTACGTCGTCCGGGTCGTCGCGGGCGGGGACCAACTCGCCCGGCAGACGGGCCTGGTGGACGGCCGCGGCCGGCCGATCCGCGGGCTGCCCCCGCAGGTGGTCTCGGGGGCTACCTGTGACGCCGAGGCGGCCTGGCGCGGGGCGTTCCTCGCGCACGGCTCGCTGACCGAGCCCGGCCGCTCCTCCTCCCTGGAGGTGACCTGCCCGGGCCCGGAGGCCGCGCTGGCGCTGGTCGGCGCCGCCCGCCGGCTGTCGATCGCCGCCAAGGCCCGGGAGGTGCGCGGGGTGGACCGCGTGGTCGTCCGGGACGGTGATGCGATCGGCGCGCTGTTGACGCGGCTCGGCGCCCACGAGTCGGTGCTGGCCTGGGAGGAGCGCCGGATGCGCCGCGAGGTGCGGGCCACGGCCAACCGGCTCGCCAACTTCGACGACGCGAACCTGCGCCGCTCCGCCCGTGCGGCGGTGGCCGCGGGGGCGCGGGTGCAGCGCGCGCTGGAGATCCTCGGCGAGGAGGTGCCCGAGCACCTCGCGGCGGCCGGACGGCTGCGCATGGAGCACAAGCAGGCATCGCTGGAGGAGCTGGGCGCGCTCGCCGACCCGCCGCTGACCAAGGACGCGGTCGCGGGCCGGATCCGCCGGCTGCTGGCCATGGCCGACAAGCGCGCCTCGGACATCGGCATCCCGGGCACCGAGGCGAATCTGTCGGAGGAGCTGGCGGACAACCTGGTCGGCTGACCCGGCCCACACCGACACCGACACCGACACGCCGGTGCCGAACCCCGTTCGAGGGGATTCGGCACCGGCGTTCGTATGCCCGCGGCCGGTGAACCGGAGTGCTCATACCACAGGTGAGCGGAGGCCCCATCAACGGTGCGGAATCGGGGTAGTCAACAGGTGAGCCGACCCGCTCACGAACGAGTGACATCGACGTCAACAAGGGGCGACATTCGATAGCAAAAACGGGTGAATCAACTGCCGATCCGAGACGGTCCGTACCTCTACTGCCAGGTACGGAACACCTGCCCGTGTATGCGTCATCTCGATGTCACCGAGGGGGTCGCGGAGAGGTAGGGTCGGTGGTGGTCGGGGACATCCCAAACAGAGCTCGCCGGCTCGCGTGGTCGGCGTACCAACGAGGAGATCGGTTCGTGACGATCCGCGTAGGCATCAACGGCTTCGGCCGCATCGGTCGTAACTACTTCCGCGCACTGCTGGAGCAGGGTGCGGACATCGAGGTTGTGGCTGTCAACGACCTGGGTGACACGGCCACCACGGCCCACCTGCTCAAGTACGACACGATCCTGGGACGCCTCAAGCAGGAGGTCTCCCACACCGCCGACACGATCACCGTCGACGGTCACACCATCAAGGTGCTGTCCGAGCGCAACCCGGCCGACATCCCCTGGGGTGAGCTGGGCGTCGACATCGTCATCGAGTCGACCGGCATCTTCACCAAGCGCGAGGACGCCGCCAAGCACCTGGCCGGCGGCGCCAAGAAGGTCCTCATCTCGGCTCCGGCCAAGGACGAGGACATCACCATCGTGATGGGCGTCAACCAGGACAAGTACGAGGCGGCCAACCACCACGTCATCTCGAACGCGTCCTGCACCACCAACTGTGTGGCCCCGATGGCGAAGGTCCTGGACGAGAACTTCGGCATCGTCAAGGGTCTGATGACCACGGTGCACGCGTACACCAACGACCAGCGCATCCTGGACTTCCCGCACAAGGACCTGCGCCGCGCCCGCGCCGCCGCCGAGAACATCATCCCGACCACCACCGGTGCCGCCAAGGCCACCGCTCTGGTCCTGCCGCAGCTCAAGGGCAAGCTGGACGGCCTGGCCATGCGCGTCCCGGTCCCGACCGGCTCCGTCACCGACCTCGTGGTCGAGCTCAGCCGCGAGGTCACCAAGGAAGAGGTCAACGCCGCCTTCCAGAAGGCCGCCGAGGGCGAGCTGAAGGGCCTCCTCGACTACACCGAGGACCCGATCGTCTCCTCGGACATCGTCAACGCCCCGGCGTCCTGCACCTTCGACTCCTCCCTGACCATGGTCCAGGAGGGCAAGAACGTGAAGGTCATCGGCTGGTACGACAACGAGTGGGGCTACTCCAACCGTCTCGTGGACCTCACGGTCTTCGTCGGCAACCAGCTCTGATCGCCGAAGACCGCAGCAGTACGACCGTGACATGAGAGCAGGGCTCGGCCAGCGCACCGTCGCGCTGACCGGGCCCTGTCTCGCGCACGGACCACGTCCTCATACGATCAAGGTGCACCACGAGCCCTCCTCAGGAGTCCACTCAATGAAGACGATCGACGAACTTCTCGCCGACGGCGTAAGCGGCAAGCGGGTCTTCGTCCGCGCCGACCTCAATGTGCCGCTGGCCGACGGGACGATCACCGACGACGGCCGCATCCGCGCCGTGCTGCCCACCGTCAAGGCGCTCGCCGGAGCGGGCGCCAAGGTGATCGTCGCCTCGCACCTGGGCCGCCCCAAGGGCGCCCCGGACCCCGCCTTCTCGCTGCTGCCCGCCGCCGAGCGCCTCGGTGAACTGCTCGGCGCCCCGGTCGCCTTCGCGGACGACACGGTCGGCCCCGCCGCCCACGACGCCGTCGACGGCCTCGAGCCCGGCCAGGTCGCTGTCATCGAGAACCTGCGTTTCAACCCCGGGGAGACCGCCAAGGACGACGCCGAGCGCGGCGAGTTCGCGGACCGGCTGGCCGCCCTCGCCGACGTGTACGTCGGCGACGGCTTCGGCGCCGTGCACCGCAAGCACGCCTCCGTCTACGACCTCCCGGCCCGGCTGCCGCACTACGCCGGCTACCTCATCGCCACCGAGGTCGGCGTCCTGAAGAAGCTCACCGAGGACGTCGAGCGCCCCTATGTCGTCGCGCTCGGCGGCGCCAAGGTCTCCGACAAGCTCGCCGTCATCGACCAGCTGCTCGGCAAGGCCGACCGGCTGCTCATCGGCGGCGGCATGGCCTACACCTTCCTGAAGGCCAAGGGCTACGAGGTCGGCATCTCCCTCCTCCAGGAGGACCAGGTCCCGGCCGTCACCGAGTACATGGAACGCGCCGAGAAGCTCGGCGTGGAACTGCTGCTCCCCGTCGACGTCCTGGTCTCCCGGGAGTTCCCGGACCTGAAGACCAAGGCGCCGAGCCAGTACAACACCGTCGACGCGGACAAGATCCCCGCCGACCAGGAGGGCCTGGACATCGGCCCGAAGACCCGGGAGCTGTACGCCTCGAAGCTCGCCGACGCCCGGACCGTGTTCTGGAACGGCCCCATGGGTGTCTTCGAGCACCCGGACTACGCCGAGGGCACCAAGGCGGTCGCCCGGGCGCTCGTAGACTCGAACGGTTTCACCGTCGTCGGCGGCGGTGACTCCGCCGCGGCCGTGCGCACGCTCGGCTTCGACGAGAACGCATTCGGCCACATCTCGACCGGTGGCGGCGCCTCCCTCGAATACCTCGAGGGCAAGACGCTTCCCGGTCTCGCCGCACTGGAGGACTGACCCCGTATGACCACCCGCACGCCGCTGATGGCGGGCAACTGGAAGATGAACCTCAACCACCTCGAGGCCATCGCCCACGTCCAGAAGCTCGCTTTCGCCCTGGCCGACAAGGACTACGAGGCCGTCGAGGTCGCCGTCCTGCCGCCCTTCACCGACCTGCGCTCCGTACAGACCCTGGTCGACGGCGACAAGCTCAAGATCAAGTACGGCGCCCAGGACATCTCGCAGCACGACTCCGGTGCCTACACCGGCGAGATCTCCGGCCCGATGCTGTCCAAGCTGAAGTGTGCCTACGTGGTCATCGGCCACTCCGAGCGCCGCCAGTACCACGCCGAGACCGACGAGATCGTCAACGCCAAGGTCAAGGCCGCCTACAAGCACGGCCTGACCCCGATCCTGTGCGTCGGCGAGGAACTGTCCGTCCGCGAGGCGGGCAACCACGTCGCCCACACCCTCGCCCAGGTCGAGGGCGGTCTGAAGGACCTCCCGGCCGAGCAGGCCGAGACGATCGTGATCGCCTACGAGCCGGTGTGGGCCATCGGCACCGGCAAGGTCTGCGGCGCCGACGACGCCCAAGAGGTCTGCGCCGCCATCCGCGCCAAGATCGCCGAGCTGTACTCCCAGGACGTGGCCGACCAGGTCCGCATCCAGTACGGCGGCTCCGTGAAGTCGGGCAATGTCGCCGAGATCATGGCCAAGGCCGACATCGACGGCGCCCTGGTCGGCGGCGCCTCGCTGGACACCGACGAGTTCGTCAAGATCGTCCGCTTCCGCGATCAGTGACGGGGCGGCTGTGCCGTCCATGAGTAGGCGGTAGCCGCGATACGTCGTACTCTTGCGGGGGCACGGCCCAGGTGCTGTGCCCCCGTCGTCCATCCGAATCCGAGGAAGTTGGTCCAGCCGTGGTTTTGGGGTTCTCGATCGCCCTGATCGTCTTCAGCCTGCTGCTGATGCTGCTGGTGCTGATGCACAAGGGAAAGGGCGGCGGCCTCTCCGACATGTTCGGCGGCGGCATGCAGTCCTCCGTCGGCGGCTCCTCGGTCGCCGAGCGCAACCTCGACCGGATCACCGTCGTGATCGGCCTGCTGTGGATCACGTGCATCGTGGTCCTCGGCATCCTGATGAAGACGAACAGCTGATCCCGGCCTTCCAGGCACACTCATTCCGTACGTTGAGCCCCATGTTCGGTACGCGCTCCCGAGCGCGGCCTATCATGGGGCTTGCGTCTGCGTGCGGGGGCGGTAACTCCCATCACTGGACGCGCGTTGGGCCTTACGTAGACTGAGGCGCTCGCGGCGAAGCGGTACGCCGACTCGCTTCGCGGCACCATCACGCAGGGAGTTACGACCGTGGCAAGTGGCAACGCGATCCGAGGAAGCCGGGTCGGGGCGGGGCCGATGGGCGAGGCCGAGCGCGGCGAGTCCGCACCGCGGCTGCGCATCTCCTTCTGGTGCTCCAACGGGCACGAGACCCAGCCGAGTTTCGCCAGCGACGCACAGGTCCCCGACACCTGGGACTGCCCGCGCTGTGGCTTTCCGGCCGGCCAGGACCGGGACAACCCGCCGGACCCGCCGCGCACCGAGCCGTACAAGACGCACCTCGCGTATGTGCGGGAGCGGCGCAGCGACGCGGACGGCGAGGCGATCCTCGCCGAGGCACTCGCCAAACTGCGCGGCGAGATCTAGGGCCTCTCGTTCGGATCTTGCCGGGCTCGCGGGCCCTGGTGCCTGATCCGGCCTGATCCACACGGAAGACCCTGGACATTGAGCCCGGCCGGGCACCCTCGGGTGCCTGGCCGGAGCCGTATCCGCCGCTCGCTCCCGATCGATTGTCAGTGGCACCCTCTACGGTTCTCGTGAAGGCGACGACCGCGAGGGGGAGTTGTGACGACGGTGGCGGCGGGCCAGACGCGGGCGCCCGTGTGGCGCGGGGGTTTCGGACGGCTGTGGAGCGCCGCCGTGCTGTCCCGCTTCGGCGACGCGCTGCGCATCGCCGCGCTGCCGCTGCTCGCCGCCTCGCTGACCGACCGGCCCCTGCTCATCGCCACCGTGGCCGCCTGCGGCTATCTGCCCTGGATCCTCTTCGGGTTGTGCGGCGGGGCCATCGCCGACCGGGTCGACCAACGGCGCGCCATGTGGACCGTGGACACGGTACGAGGAGTGCTGGTCGCCGCCTTCGCGGTGGCCGTCGCCCTCGGACACGCCTCGATCGCGCTGCTCGTCGCGCTGGCCTTCACCCTGACCACGCTTCAGACCCTCTTCGACAACGCCGCCACCGCCCTGCTGCCCGCCCTGGTCGGCCCCGAGGCCCTCGGCAGCGCCAACGCCCGGCTGATGACCGGGCAGACGATCGCGGGCGGGCTGTTCGGGGCCCCCGTCGTGCCGGTGCTGCTCGCCGCCGGGGCCGCCGCGCCCTTCCTGGCCGACGCGGGCACCTTCCTGGCGGCCGCCGCGCTGGTCGCCTCCCTGCGCACCGGGGCCCCCGAGCGGGCCCCGAGACCGGCGGGCAGCACCCTGCGCCGGGAGATCGCCGCCGGAGTGCGCACCCTGTGGCGGGACCGGCCGCTGCGCGGACTGTGCGCCGCCACGGCCCTGTGCAACATCGGCATGGGCGCCCTGATCGCCACCCTGGTCGTGCTCGTGACCGGCTGGCTGCACGCGGGCACCGCCGGCTACGCGGCCGCCACCACCGCGTACACCGTCGGCGGCCTGGCCGGGGGCGCGGTGAACCGGCGGCTCACCGCCGCGCTCGGCCCGGTGCGCACCGTCCTGCTCGCCGGTACGGCACAGACCGCGGCGCTCGTCGTCATGGGCTCGGTGCCGCGCCTGACCGCCCTGGTGGCGGCCATGGCGGCCTTCGGGTTCATGGGGATGCTGTGGAACGTCAACAGCACCACCCTGATGCAGCAGCGCAGCCCCGCCGGCGCCCTCGGCCGGGTCAGCTCCGCCTTCCGCACCCTGAGCGTCGCCGGGGCCCCGCTGGGCGCCCTGCTCGGCGGCGCGGTGGCCACCGCCTGGGGCCGGGGCACGCCGGCCCTGCTCGCGGCCGCCTTCTTCGTCCTCTCCGTCGTCGCACTCATACCGGCCGCCCGGCCGGACGCGTCCGTCCCGGCGCCGCGGGACGGCGTCACCACGGCTCGCGCCCCCGGGTGATCAATTAGGTTGGAAGCACTGGGACAGGCACGAAAGAAGGCGGAAGTCGGAAATGAACGCAGACGGCCGTACCAGGCTCGACCAGTTGCCCGAGTGGACCGCCCTCGCGGAACACCGGGAGGAGCTGGCCGACACCCATCTGAGGGATCTGTTCGCCACCGACCCCGAGCGCGGCACCGGCTACACGCTGCGGGTCGGCGATCTCCACATCGACTACGGCAAGCACCTGGTCACCGGCGAGACACTGCGGCTGCTGCGCGAGCTGGCCGCGGCCACCGACGTGTTCGGGCTGCGGGACGCCATGTTCCGCGGCGAGAAGATCAACGTCACCGAGGGCCGGGCGGTGCTGCACACCGCGCTGCGCGCGCCCCGGGACGCGGTGATCGAGGTCGACGGCGAGAACGTGGTGCCCCAGGTGCACGCCGTCCTCGACAAGATGGCCGGCTTCGCCGGCCGGGTGCGCTCCGGCGCTTGGACGGGCCATACGGGCAGGCGGATCCGTCATGTCGTCAACATCGGCATCGGCGGCTCCGACCTCGGTCCCGCGATGGCGTACGAGGCGCTGCGCGCCTTCGCCGACCGGGACCTGACCGTGCGCTTCGTGTCGAACGTGGACGGCGCCGACCTGCACGAGGCCACCCGCGATCTCGACCCGGCCGAGACGCTGTTCATCGTGGCGTCCAAGACGTTCACGACGATCGAGACGATCACCAACGCGACGTCCGCGCGTTCGTGGCTGCTCGATGCGTTCGACGGTGGGGGCACCTCCCGCCCGAGCGAAGCCGGGAGCGGGGGAGACAAGGCCGTCGCGAAGCATTTCGTGGCGCTGTCGACCAACGCGGAGAAGGTCACCGAGTTCGGTATCGACCCGGACAACATGTTCGAGTTCTGGGACTGGGTCGGGGGCCGTTACTCGTACGACTCCGCGATCGGTCTCTCCCTGATGATCGCCATCGGGCCGGACCGTTTCCGGGAGATGCTGGACGGCTTCCACCTGGTCGACGAGCACTTCCGCACCGCGCCCGCCGAGGCCAACGCCCCGCTGCTGCTGGGCCTGCTGGGCATCTGGTACGGCAACTTCCACGACGCCCAGTCGCACGCCGTACTGCCCTACAGCCACTACCTGTCCAGGTTCACCGCCTACCTCCAGCAGCTGGACATGGAGTCCAACGGCAAGTCCGTGGACCGCCAGGGACGCCGGGTGGAGTGGCAGACGGGTCCCGTGGTGTGGGGCACGCCGGGCACCAACGGGCAGCACGCGTACTACCAGTTGATCCACCAGGGCACCAAGCTGATCCCCGCCGACTTCATCGGCTTCGCCCGCCCCATCGGCGAGCTGAGCGGTGAACTCAAGGCGCAGCACGACCTGCTGATGGCGAACTTCTTCGCCCAGACCCAGGCGCTGGCGTTCGGCAAGAGCGCCGAGGAGGTCCGCGCGGAGGGCGTGCCCGAGGAGCAGGTGGCGCACCGCACCTTCCGCGGCGACCACCCGACCACGACGATCCTCGCCGCCGAGCTGACCCCGTCCGTGCTGGGCCAGCTGATCGCGCTGTACGAGCACAAGGTGTTCGTCCAGGGCGCGGTGTGGGACATCGACTCCTTCGACCAGTGGGGCGTGGAGCTGGGCAAGGTCCTCGCCAAACGCGTCGAACCCGCCCTCACCGACGGCGCGGACGTCCCCGGCCTCGACCCCTCCACCACGGCGCTGGTCGCCACGTACCGGGAGCTGCGCGGCCGCGGCTGACCGGAGCGGGGAGCACGGGGCATCGGCGGTCCGCCGTCCGGTGTCCCGTACACTCCCGATGATCATGGACAACGCTACTCGGGGAGTACGCAGTGGCACGGGGGAACCGGGCGCCGGGCGCCCAGAGCGGTCGCAACTACCTGAAGGCCCATCACGCGGCATGGGCGGTGTTCCACCCCGCGTGGATACCGGAACCGCTCGATCCGGGCGTCGAACAGCTCAAGCGGATCCGGGTGGCGGCGGGCACGGTCGCCGCCGTCGGCGTCTACACCTTCGTGCAGGGCGGCTTCGCCGTCGCGGAGATGCTGGAGAACCTGCTGATCGCCTGCGGGGTCCTGCTGGTGATCGCCCCGCTCACGGTCGGGGTGATGCTGTGGATCTGGCGGCGCGGCGGCAGCCTGCGCTCCCTGCGGCCGCCGCTGCTGCGCGCCCTGGGACTGCTGCTCACGTTCGTGGCGGCGGCCGGCCTGACCCTGTTCCTGCTCCAGAACAACGGCCGGACGGACATGGGACTGCTGATCCTCCCCGTGGGCCTGCTGACGCTGTGGCTGATCTGGTTCGTCGGCGCCGGGGCCCTGCGCGTCACCGGCAACTTCTTCGGCACGGCCGCCGTGCACCGCGGTCTGCCGCCGCTGCTCGCCCTCGTCACCACCTGGCTGATGGCCCTGCCCGACCTGTTCACCGGCGATCTGCACGGCCTCGGGCTCACCCTCGGCATCGTCTTCATCCTCGGCGCCCCGGTGACGGTCACCGGTATCGCGCTGTACGAACTGGCCGTCCTGAAGCGGCGGTTCGGCATACGGCTGGCGGACCATCCGGCGCTGCACCTCGGCCGGACACCGTACGACCCCCGCTACGCGTAGGGCCGCTGAGCCCCCCAACGGGAGACGGCGGGGACCATCGGCTCCCCGCCGTCTCCTTCGCCTATCCGTGGACCGGTGTCACGGAGACGCCGGCGGATACAGCGAGCGCGGCAGCTGGGAGGCCGCCGCCGAGTCCAGCAGCCACAGGGTGCGGCTGCGGCCGCGGGCGCCCGCCGCCGGGGCCTGGATCTCACCCGCGCCGGACAGGGCGATGGCCGCGGCCTCCGCCTTGTCCTCGCCCGCCGCGAGCAGCCAGACCTCACGGGCCGAGCGGATCGCGGGCAGGGTGAGCGAGATCCGGGTCGGCGGCGGCTTGGGCGCGCCGTGCACGCCCACCACCGTGCGCTCGGTCTCCCGTACGGCCGGCAGCTCCGGGAAGAGCGAGGCCACATGGGTGTCCGGGCCGACGCCCAGCATCAGCACGTCGAAGGTGGGCACCGAGCCATGGTTCTCCGGCCCGGCCGACTTCGCCAGCTCCGCCGCGTACGCCTCGGCCGCCGCCTCGACGTCCGCGCCGTACGGCCCGTCGGAGGCGGGCATGGCGTGCACGCGCGCCGGGTCCAGCGGGACGGAGTCCAGCAGGGCCGCGCGTGCCTGGGTGACATTGCGCTCGGGGTCGCCCTCGGGCAGATAGCGCTCGTCGCCCCACCACAGGTCGAGACGGGTCCAGTCCACGGCGTCCCGGGCCGGCGCCTCGGCGAGCGTGGCCAGCAGACCGTTGCCGTTGCGGCCGCCCGTGAGGACCACGGACGCGGTGCCCCGGGACGCCTGCGCGTCCACGATCTTCGTGATCAGGCGGGCCGCGGCGGCCTGGGCCATCAGTTCCTTGTCGCGGTGGACGACCAGCTGAGGGGTGCTCACTTCGCCGACGCCTTCCTGGAGGGTGCCTTCTTCGCGGCCCTGGACGACGTCGCCTTCTTCGCGGGAGCCTTGGCCGCACGCACGGGCTCCGGCTCGGCGGCCGGGGCCTCCTCGGCGGAGGCCGGCTTCGCCTCGTCCGCGGAAGCCGAAGCCGAATCCGCGTCCGAATCCGCAGCGGAAGCCGAATCCGCGGCCGAGCCCGCAGCGGAAGCCGAATCCGAGGCCCCCTGCTCCGGAACCGTGTCCAGCCGGTCCACGCCGTACCGCAGCGCCGACGCGTAGGTGTCGTCCGGGTCCAGCCGGCGCAGCTCCTCCGCGATCAGCTCGGCGGTGTCGCGCCGGTTGAGCGCCACCGCGCGGGCCGGCTGCCCCTTGATGGACAGCGTGGCCAGCGAGCCGTCCGCGCGGTCCAGGGAGATCGGGCCGCATGTGGTGTCCATGCGGACGGCGGTCAGCCCGGGCCCCGCGGACGGGGAGCGCCGGACCGGCACGTCCAGCCGGTCCGCGAGCCACATCGCCAGCAGCTCGCAGCTCGGGTTGAACGCCTCGCCCTCCACCTCGACCGCCTTCACCCGGCAGTCGACCTGGTCCAGGGCGGCCGCCAGCATCGAGCGCCACGGCGTGATCCGGGTCCAGGACAGATCGGTGTCGCCGGGGGTGTAGGCGTCGGCGCGGGCCGCGAGTTCCCGCACCGGCTCCTCGGCCGCGTAGGTGTCGGTGACCCGGCGCTGGGCCAGCGCGCCCAGCGGGTCCTTCGCCGGGTCCAGCGGAGCGTTCACCGGCCACCACACGACGACCGGGGCGTCCGGCAGCAGCAGCGGCAGCGCGACCGAGTCGGCGTGCTGGGACACCTCGCCGTACAGCCGCAGCATGACCGTCTCGCCACTGCCCGCGTCCGCGCCCACCCGCACCTCGGCGTCGAGGCGCGAGGTGGTGCGGTCGCGCGAGGTGCGGGAGATCCGCTTGATGACCACCAGGGTGCGCGAGGGGTGCTCGCGCGAGGCGTCGTTGGCGGACTTCAGGGCGTCGTAGGCGTTCTCCTCGTCGGTGACGATGACGAGGGTCAGGACCATGCCGACGGCGGGGGTGCCGATGGCCCGGCGGCCTTGCACGAGCGCCTTGTTGATCTCGCCGGCGGTGGTGTCGGTCAGGTCTATCTTCATGGCCTGCGCCAGCTCCGTCCGTCTCGTGCGAGCATCTCGTCCGCCTCGGCGGGGCCCCAGGTACCCGAGGGGTACTGCGCGGGCCTGCCGTGCCGGTCCCAGTACTGCTCGATCGGGTCGAGGATCTTCCAGGACAGCTCGACCTCCTCCGTGCGCGGGAAGAGGTTGGCGTCGCCGAGCAGCACGTCCAGGATGAGCCGCTCGTACGCCTCCGGGCTGGACTCCGTGAACGACTCGCCGTAGGCGAAGTCCATGGACACGTCCCGGATCTCCATCGAGGTGCCCGGCACCTTGGAGCCGAAGCGGACCGTGATGCCCTCGTCCGGCTGGACGCGGATCACGATCGCGTTCTGGCCCAGCTCCTCCGTCGCCGTGTGGTCGAAGGGGGAGTGCGGGGCCCGCTGGAAGACGACGGCGATCTCCGTCACCCGGCGGCCGAGCCGCTTGCCGGTGCGCAGGTAGAAGGGGACGCCCGCCCAGCGGCGGTTGTCGATGCCCACCTTGATCGCCGCGAAGGTGTCGGTCTTCGACTTCGGGTCGATGCCGTCCTCTTCGAGGTAGCCGATGACCTTCTCGCCGCCCTGCCAGCCCGCCGCGTACTGTCCGCGCACGGTGCCCTTGCCCAGGTCCCTCGGCAGCCGTACGGCGCCGAGCACCTTGGTCTTCTCCGCGGCCAGCGCCTGCGCGTCGAAGGAGGCGGGCTCCTCCATCGCGGTCAGCGCGAGCAGCTGGAGCAGGTGGTTCTGGATGACGTCACGGGCGGCGCCGATACCGTCGTAGTAACCGGCCCGGCCGCCGATGCCGATGTCCTCGGCCATGGTGATCTGGACATGGTCCACGAAGGACCGGTTCCAGATCGGCTCGAACATCGTGTTGGCGAAGCGCAGCGCCAGGATGTTCTGGACGGTCTCCTTGCCGAGGTAGTGGTCGATCCGGAAGACCTGGTCCGGGGCGAACACCTCGTGCACGATGGCGTTCAGTTCCTCGGCCGACTTCAGATCGTGCCCGAACGGCTTCTCGATGACCGCGCGCCGCCAGGAGCCGCCGGACTGGTCGGCCAGTCCGTGCTTCTTCAGCTGCTGGATGACCACCGGGAAGGAGCGCGGCGGCACCGACAGGTAGAAGGCGAAGTTGCCGCCCGTGCCCTGTGCCTTGTCCAGCTCCTCGATGGTGGAGCGCAGCCGCTCGAACGCCTCGTCGTCGTCGAAGGTGCCCTGCACGAAGCGCATCCCCTGGATGAGCTGCTGCCAGACCTCCTCACGGAACGGCGTACGGGCGTGCGCCTTGACGGCGTCGTGGACCTCCTGCGCGAAGTCCTCGTCGGCCCATTCGCGGCGGGCGAAGCCCACCAGCGAGAAGCCCGGCGGCAGCAGACCCCGGTTGGCGAGGTCGTACACCGCGGGCATCAGCTTCTTGCGCGACAGGTCGCCCGTGACCCCGAAGATGACCAGACCCGACGGCCCCGCGATACGCGGGAGCCGTCGGTCGGCCGGGTCACGGAGCGGGTTCGCTCCGGATCCCGAAACGGGTGACAAGTCAGCCCTCCGAAGGGGCGAGGCGCTCGAGCTCCGCCTGGGTGGACTTCAGCAGGTCGTTCCAGGACGTCTCGAACTTCTCGACGCCCTCGTCCTCCAGCACCTGTACGACCTCGTCGTACGAGACGCCGATCTTCTCCAGCGCGTCCAGGTCGGCGCGGGCCCCGGCGTAGGTGCCGGTGATCGCGTCGCCGCGGATCTCGCCGTGGTCGTCGGTGGCCTCCAGGGTGGCCTCCGGCATGGTGTTGACCGTGTTGGGCGCGACCAGTTCCTCGACGTACATGGTGTCCTTGTACGCCGGGTCCTTCACACCGGTGGAGGCCCACAGCGGACGCTGCTTGTTGGCGCCCGCGTTCTCCAGCGTGTTCCAGCGGTCGGAGGAGAAGACCTCCTCGTACGCCTGGTAGGCGAGGCGCGCGTTGGCCACGCCGGCCTTGCCGCGCAGCGCCTTGGCCTCGTCGGTGCCCATCTCGTCGAGACGGCGGTCGATCTCGGTGTCCACCCGGGACACGAAGAAGGACGCCACCGAGTGGATCTTCGACAGGTCCAGGCCGCGCTCCTTGGCCTTCTCCAGACCGGAGAGGTAGGCGTCCATGACCGCGCGGTAGCGCTCCAGGGAGAAGATCAGCGTGACGTTGACGCTGATGCCCAGGCCGATGACCTCGGTGATCGCCGGCAGACCGCCCTGGGTGGCCGGGATCTTGATCAGGGTGTTGGGACGGTCCACCAGCCAGGCCAGCTGCTTGGCCTCGGCGACGGTCGCCTTGGTGTTGTGCGCGAGGCGGGGGTCCACTTCGATGGAGACCCGGCCGTCCTGGCCGTCCGTGGCGTCGAAGACCGGGCGCAGGATGTCGGCGGCGTCGCGGACGTCCGCCGTGGTGATCATGCGGATCGCTTCTTCGACGGTGACCTTGCGGGCGGCGAGGTCCGAGACCTGGAGGTCGTAGCCGTCGCCCCCCGAGATTGCCTTCTGGAAGATCGTCGGGTTCGTGGTGACGCCCACGACGTGCTGCTGGTCGATCAGCTCGGCGAGGTTGCCGGACGTGATCCGCTTGCGCGACAGGTCGTCCAGCCAGATCGCGACGCCTTCGTCGGAGAGGCGCTTGAGTGCGTCTGTCATGGAATTACATCTCCTACGTGTCGTATATGAGCGTCAGCGCTGGGCGGCGGCGATGGATTCCCGGGCCTTCGCGGCCACGTTCTCCGCGGTGAAGCCGAACTCCTCGAAGAGCACCTTGCCGTCCGCGGAGGCACCGAAGTGCTCCAGGGAGACGATGCGGCCGGCGTCCCCGACGTACTTGTGCCACGTCAGCCCGATGCCCGCCTCCACGGAGACGCGCGCCTTCACGGACGGCGGCAGCACGGAGTCCCGGTACCCCTGGTCCTGCTGCTCGAACCACTCGACCGAGGGCATGGAGACGACGCGCGTCGCGACGCCGTCGGCCTGGAGCAGCTCACGCGCCCCCACGGCCACGTGCACCTCGGAACCGGTGGCGATCAGGATCACCTCGGGCTCCGCGCTCTGTCCTTCGGGCCCTTCGGCCTCGAACAGGACGTAACCGCCCTTCGCCGCGTCCTCGTTGGGCTCGTAGGCCGGCACGCCCTGGCGGGTCAGCGCGAAGCCGTGCGGCTGGCCCTTGCCGAACTCCTTGGTGTAGCGCCCCAGGACCTCGCGCCAGGCGATCGCGGTCTCGTTGGCGTCGGCCGGGCGGACGATGTTCAGGCCCGGGATGGCGCGCAGCGAGGCCAGGTGCTCGACCGGCTGGTGGGTGGGGCCGTCCTCGCCGAGGCCGATGGAGTCGTGCGTCCACACGAAGGTCACCGGCAGGTGCATCAGGGCCGACAGGCGCACGGCGTTGCGCATGTAGTCGGAGAAGACGAGGAAGGTGCCGCCGTAGACACGGGTGTTGCCGTGCAGCGTGATGCCGTTCAGCTCGGCGCCCATGGAGTGCTCGCGGATGCCGAAGTGGACCGTACGGCCGTACGGGTCGGCCTCCGGCAGCGGGTTGCCCGCGGGCAGGAAGGAGCTGGCCTTGTCGATCGTGGTGTTGTTCGAGCCGGCGAGGTCGGCGGAGCCGCCCCACAGCTCGGGGATCACCGGGCCGAGCGCCTGGAGCACCTTGCCGGAGGCGGCACGGGTGGCGACCGACTTGCCGGGCTCGAAGACCGGGATCTTCTCCTCCCAGCCGGTGGGCAGCTCGCCCGCCGCGATGCGGTCGAACTCCGCAGCGCGCTCGGGGTTGTCGTCCCGCCACACCTGGAGGTCCTTGTCCCACTCGGCCTTCGCGCGGGCGCCGCGCTCCAGGGCCTTGCGGGTGTGCGTGATCACGTCGTCCTCGACGGCGAAGGACTGCTCCGGGTCGAAGCCGAGGACGCGCTTGGTGGCCGCGACCTCGTCCGCGCCGAGCGCCGAGCCGTGCGCGGCCTCGGTGTTCTGGGCGTTCGGGGCCGGCCAGGCGATGATCGAGCGCATCGCGATGAAGGAGGGCCGGTCGGTGACCTGCTTGGCCGCCTGGATCGCGGCGAAGATCGCCGCCGGGTCCAGGTCGCCGTCCGCCTTCGGCTCCACGCGCTGCACATGCCAGCCGTACGCCTCGTAGCGCTTGGCGGTGTCCTCGGAGACGGCCGTCTCGGTGTCGCCCTCGATCGAGATGTGGTTGTCGTCCCACAGCAGGATCAGGTTGCCGAGCTTCTGGTGGCCGGCCAGCGAGGACGCCTCGGCGGAGATGCCCTCCTGGAGGCAGCCGTCACCGGCGATGCAGTAGATGAAGTGGTCGAACGGCGACTCGCCCTGGGCGGCCTCCGGGTCGAACAGACCGCGCTCGTAGCGGGCGGCCATCGCCATGCCCACCGCGTTGGCCACACCCTGGCCCAGCGGGCCCGTGGTGGTCTCGACGCCCTTGGTGTGTCCGTACTCCGGGTGGCCCGGGGTCTTGGAGCCCCAGGTGCGGAAGGACTCCAGGTCCGCCAGCTCCAGGCCGAAGCCGGCCAGGTAGAGCTGGGTGTAGAGGGTCAGGGAGGAGTGGCCGGCGGACAGCACGAAGCGGTCGCGCCCCACCCACTCCGGGTCGGCCGGGTCATGCCGCATCACCTTCTGGAAGAGGGTGTAGGCGGCGGGGGCCAGGCTCATCGCCGTACCGGGATGGCCGTTGCCGACCTTCTGTACGGCGTCGGCGGCCAGGACTCGGGCGGTGTCCACGGCCCGCTGGTCCAGGTCGGTCCACTCAAGGTCTGTGGTGGTCGGCTTGGTGCTCACCCTGGGTCAGGGCTCCTCTCCACATGTCGGTCGCCGGTCTTCGGGGCACGCGCCCACCCGGCCGCCGGCGTGCTTCTGCCCGCCGGCCGTTGTCGAGCCTACCCTCGTAAGGACGTGCGTTTTCGCGGGTGTTTCCAGACTGCCGGGCATCGACGGGATCCGCCTCCCGACTGGGCGAGACGGCATTTGGCACATGAATAAAGAGGCGCTCATCTGACCGCTCAAAAGAGTGGTGGGGGCCCTCTTTTGCGATCTCCGGCGAAGCGGTGTTCCGAGGGGACTTCGGGGCCGCTCGCGGGGAGCCGTCCGTGTGACCGCCAACACGACCCCACCCCCGCGAAGGCCGGGGTATGGGCAACGTCTAAAGTGGCGTGGTACGCGCGAGCCCTTCATGAAGACCTCATCCGGGGGAGGCTCGCTGGGATGTCTCTGTCAGGGGTGTGCGTGACGGCCGTCGAATCCCGTCCAGCTGCGGTGCTCGGTGGTACGAGCCCGAGCCCGGTCCACCGGCCGTTCGGGGCCCGTGCCAAGGCATTCGTGGCGCTGACCAAGCCGCGGATCATCGAACTGCTCCTCATCACCACGGTGCCGGTGATGTTCCTGGCGCAGCAGGGCGTGCCCGATCTGAAGCTGGTGCTGCTGACCTGCCTCGGCGGCTACCTCTCCGCGGGCGGCGCCAACGCGCTGAACATGTACATCGACCGCGACATCGACGCCGTCATGGACCGCACCGCGCAGCGGCCGCTGGTGACCGGCATGGTCAGCCCGCGCGAGTGCCTGGCCTTCGGCATCGGCCTCGGCGTCGTCTCCACGCTGCTGTTCGGGCTGACCGTCAACTGGCTCAGCGCCTGGCTGTCGCTCGGCGCGCTGCTCTTCTATGTCGTCGTCTACACGATGATCCTCAAGCGCCGCACCGCGCAGAACATCGTGTGGGGCGGCATCGCGGGCTGCCTGCCGGTGCTGATCGGCTGGTCCGCGGTCACGGACTCGATGTCCTGGGCGCCGATCATCCTCTTCCTGGTGATGTTCTTCTGGACGCCGCCGCACTACTGGCCGCTGTCCATGAAGGTCAAGGACGACTACGCGCGCGCCGGTGTGCCGATGCTCCCGGTGGTCGCCTCCAACAAGGTCGTGGCCCGGCAGATCGTCATCTACAGCTGGGTGATGGTCGTCGTCTCGCTGCTGCTCACCCCGCTGGGGTACACGGGCTGGTTCTACACGGTCGTGGCCCTCGCGGCCGGCGGCTTCTGGCTGTGGGAGGCGCACGGCCTCCAGAACCGGGCGAAGGCCGAGGTCACCGGCGCGAAGCTCAAGGAGATGCGGCTGTTCCACTGGTCGATCACCTACGTGTCGATCCTCTTCGTCGCCGTCGCGGTGGACCCGTTCCTGCGCTGACGCACTTCTTCTTCCCAGGGCGTTCTGACGGGAGGGGTGCGTGGTCAAGGCCACGCACCCCTCCCGTCGCCGTTCGATCTACTCGTCGGTAGCATCCAGGCATGGCAGACACGCAGCAGGTTGACGCGAAGGCCGAGCGCACGGTGGCCCGGCTCGCCAAGAGGATCAGCGCCTTCTCCCGGGCCCACGGCGGCGCGGAGGGGCAGGTGGCGTACATCGGGGAGCGCGGGGCGCGGATCGTGCTCGTCGGCGAGGACGGCGGCTGGGGCGATGTGGTGGCCCCCTCCTACGCGATCGCCGAGCAGGCGGTGGAGAAGGCCGGGATCACCCGGCACGAGGCGTTCGACGGCGAGTTCGCGGCAAAGGTGACGACCGGGCCGTACGAGTGGAAGCGGATGGCCGGCATCCAAGTCGGGGGCTGATCCCCGGCCGTGGGAGCGCCGCGGTGGGCGCGCTCCCGCCGCGGAGCCCGCTGCCGAATACCGCCCCGCGCGCCCGGCCGGGGCGCCACACTGGGCGGCATGCGGACGGAAGCACTGCTCGGACGATTTCTCGACGCCCTCACGCCGTTGCGCCCCCGCGCCGTCTGGGCGCACGGCTCGCTCGCCGGCGGTGACTACCAGGAGGGCCGCAGCGATCTCGACCTGATCGCGGTGCTTCCGGCGCCGCCGGGTCTGAAGACCGTACGAGAGGTCGTATCCCTGCACTGGGGGCTGCGCCGGGAGCCGCTCGCCGCGAAGCTGCACTGCAGCTATCTCGCCCCGGCCAACGCCGACGATCCGGGCCGGGCGCATCTCACCTGGGCGCACGGCCATGTGCTGCGCCGCCCGGTCACCCCCGTCACCCGGCGTGAGCTGCACGCCTTCGGCCGGGTGCTGCACGGGGAGGCACCGGCGCGCCTCTTACCGCCGGTCCCGGACCAGAACCTGCGCGCGTTCGTCGTGGCGGACCAGCGGGACTTCTGGCGGCCCGCCGTGGACCGGGCCCGGCTGTGGCGCCAGGACGTCTGGGTCGACCTCGGGCTGCTGACCTTCGCCCGGGCCACCGTGACCCTGCGCGAGGGACGGCTGATCTCCAAGCGGGAGGCCCTGGCCGAGCTGCCGGACCTCGGCGCGCCCGCCGAGGTCGTCGAGGACATCACCCGCAGGCGGTACGAGGACCCCGGCCCGGCCGGTGACGACACCTGGCTCACCCGGCGCGCCGCGCTGACCCGGTCCTATCTGGGCCCGGCGATCGACGCGCTGGTCGCCGCGTACGGGTGAGCGGGGGCGTCAGACGTTCGTGGGAACCGCGGCCCCGGCAGCGGGCTCGGGTGCTTCCAGCTCCGTCTCCGGGCGCTCGCGCAGCGCCAGCAGGACCCGCAGGACGCCGATCCACACCAGGCAGGAGCCGAGCATGTGGAGGCCGACCAGCAGCTCGGGCAGGTGCGTGAAGTACTGCACGTAGCCGATGACACCCTGGCTCAGCAGGATCAGGAACAGCTCCCGGGTGCGGACCAGCGGGCCGCGCGGGGCGTCGACGGCCTTGAGGATGAACCACAGGGCGAACGTCAGCGTCACCACGATCCACGCGAGCACCGCGTGCAGCTTGGCCACGGTCTCCCAGTCGATCGGGATCCGCTTGACATCGCTGGAGTCGCCCGCGTGCGGGCCCGCGCCGGTGACCACCGTGCCGGCCGCGACGAGCAGCCCGGCCGCGACGACCAGGAACCACACCAGCTGGACCACGGCCTTGCCGACCAGCGGCCGGGGCTCCGTGTCGCCCTCGCGGGTGCGCTGCCACATCACCGCCGCGACCGTGGTCAGCGCGGTCGCCAGCAGGAAGTGCGCGGCGACGGTGTACGGGTTGAGGCCGACCAGCACCACGATGCCGCCGAGCACCGCGTTGCCCATCACCAGCCAGAACTGCGCCCAGCCGAGCCGGGTCAGAGCGCGCCGGTACGGCTTCTCGGCGCGGGCGGTGATGATCGCCCAGCCGACCGCCGCGCACAGCACGTAGGTCAGCATGCGATTGCCGAACTCGATGGCGCTGTGATAGCTCAGCGCCTGCGTCGGCGTCAGGGAGCCGTCGGTGCACTCGGGCCAGGTCGGGCAGCCGAGGCCCGAGCTGGTCAGCCGTACGGCACCGCCGGTGACGACGATCACCACCGACATCACGAGCGCGATGAGGGCCGCCCGCTGCACGGTCCCCGGCTTCGGGGTCCAGCGGTCGGCGAGGAAGGCGAGCGGATTACGCAGGGCCGCTACGGCGTCGGCGCGGTTCAGCTTGGGCACGTCCACCATCGTAGGCCGCCGCTTGTGCACGCTTTCACGAGGGTCCCGTACCGGCGCCGTGTCGCCGCTCACGTCCACCGGCCGCCCCGGGGTGGCCCGCTCACTCCCAGCGGAAGAACTTCCCCGCCGCCGCGAGCCCCACGACCGCCCACACCGCGAGGATGCCCAGGTCGCCCCAGGGCATCCCGCCGCCGTGCTGGAGGACGTCCCGCAGGCCGCCGGAGAGGGCGGAGATGGGCAGCAGGCCGAGGATGTGCTGTCCGGCCGAGCCGAACCTGTCCAGCGGCACGATGACCCCGCCGCCGACGAGCAGCAGCAGGAACACCAGGTTGGCCGCGGCCAGCGTCGCCTCCGCCTTCAGGGTGCCGGCCATCAGCAGGCCGAGCCCGGAGAAGGCGGCGGTGCCGAGGACCAGGAGCAGGAGTACGGCGGCCGGGTTGCCGTGCGGGGACCAGCCGAGCGCGAGGGCGATCACCGCCAGCAGGATCACCTGGAGCATCTCGGTGACCAGCGCGGACGCCGTCTTCGCGGTCATCAGGGCCCAGCGCGGCAGCGGCGAGGCGGCGAGCCGCTTGAGCACGCCGTAGCGGCGCTCGAAGCCGGTGGCGATGGCCTGCCCGGTGAACGCGGTCGACATCACGGCCAGGGCGAGGATGCCCGGCGTAAGGAAGTCGACGGCCTTGCCCTTGCCGGTGTCCACGATGTCCACGGAGCTGAACAGCACCAGCAGCAGGGTCGGGATGACGACCGTCAGCAGCAGCTGCTCGCCGTTGCGCAGCAGCATCCTGGTCTCCAGGGCCGCCTGCGCCGCGATCATGCGGGGCAGGGGCGCGGCCCCCGGCTTGGGCGCGTACGTACCCGACGCGGTGGTCATGAGCGCAGCTCCTTGCCGGTCATTTCCAGGAAAACGTCTTCCAGGGTGTGCCGTTCGACCGAGATGCGGTCCGGCATCACCCCGTGCTGGGCGCACCAGGAGGTCACGGTGGCCAGCAGCTGCGGGTCGACCTTGCCGACGACCCGGTAGGCGCCCGGGGTCAGCTCGGCGGCCGTGCAGCCGTCCGGGAGCGCCTTGAGCAGGGAGCCGACGTCGAGCCCGGGGCGGCCGGAGAAGCGCAGGGTGTTCTCGGCGCCGCCCTTGCACAGCTCGTCCGGGGAGCCCTGGGCGATGACCTTGCCGCCGTCGATGATGGCGACGTCGTCGGCGAGTTCCTCGGCCTCGTCCATGTGGTGCGTGGTGAGGATCACCGAGACGCCGTCGGCGCGCAGGTCCCGCACCAGCTCCCAGGTGGCCCGGCGGGCCTGCGGGTCGAGGCCCGCGGTCGGCTCGTCCAGGAAGACCAGCTCCGGGCGGCCGACGACGGCCATGGCGAGCGCGAGGCGCTGCTGCTGGCCGCCGGAGAGCCGGCGGTAGGAGGTACGGCCGCAGCTGCCGAGGCCGAGCCGTTCGATCAGGGCGGCCACGTCCAGCGGGTGGGCGTGCAGCTTGGCGACATGGCGCAGCATCTCGTCCGCGCGGGCGCCGGAGTACACGCCCCCGGACTGGAGCATCACGCCGATCCGGGGCCGCAGCTCGGCCGACTGCCGCACGGGGTCGAGGCCCAGGACGCGCACCGTGCCGGAATCCGGCTTCCGGTACCCCTCGCAGGTCTCGACCGTCGTCGTCTTGCCGGCGCCGTTGGGGCCGAGCACGGCGGTCACCCCCGCCCCGGCCGTCAGGTCGAGGCCGT
Source organism: Streptomyces sp. SUK 48 (assembly GCF_009650765.1). Lineage (NCBI taxonomy): Bacteria > Bacillati > Actinomycetota > Actinomycetes > Kitasatosporales > Streptomycetaceae > Streptomyces > Streptomyces sp. SUK 48. The sequence goes on from NZ_CP045740.1 coordinate 6,174,985, forward strand.
TCACCGCGGTCTTCGTGCCGTACCGCTTCACCAGGGCCGCAACTTGGACCACGGGCTCACTTCGCATGGGACCTGAGTCTAGGGAGAGCGCCCGCCGATCAGTCGCGGGGGTGCGGGAACCCGCGCGCGCCCGGTCCCCGCGCCCGGAGCCACCCCTCGGCGTAGGCCACGGCGTCCGCCAGCGGGAACAGCCGGGCGCCGGCCGCGCCCACCATGCCCCGGACGACGGGCCGCTCCCGCTCGAAGTCGCGGCCCAGTTCCGCGAAGGGCGCGGAGGTGATCGACACCTCGGTCACCGTCTCCCAGCCGCCGCCGGGCGCGGGCCGGCCGATCCGCGCGAGCGGGCCGGGCAGGCGGTACTCGGCCAGGTGGAAGGCGGTGCAGGTGTCGTAGCCGGTGCCGAGCAGCAGGACCCGGGCGCCCAGCTCCTCCATGCGGGCCAGGGGGCTGTGCTCGCCGAGCCGGCAGTCGGGGGCGTGGCCGTCGGTGATCTCCCGCGCGGGGGCCGAGGGCCGCGAAGGAGGTCTGCGGGTGCGCGCTGCGCAGGGCGCCCGGCCAGGTGCGCACCGTCTCCGGGATCACCCCGACGCCGAGGCTGGGGGTGATCAGGGGGTCGTACGGCGGCATGGTGGCCCGGATGCGGTCCCACCACTCCTCGGGCACCGGCGGGTTCTCCCACCGGGCCGGGTCGGAGAGGTCGGAGGACTGGGCGGGGACGGCGAGGGTGCCGCGGGGACCGAGGGCGTCGAGGAGTGCCCGGACGACCGTCACGGCTCCACCGTTCACCCACCCGAGGGAACTTAGGGACGAATGTACGAGGAGTGTCTCGCCGCTCTCGACACCGAGCCGCCGGAGTCCGGAGGTGATGTCGTCCTGGGTGACAAGAGGCCCGGTCGGAGGGGGTGTGGCCATGGCCGGGGAGTCTTCCGGACGGGCCGGCGGGGCGCCACCGGTTTCCTCGCCGACCGGCCTCCGGGTGATCGATCAGAGATCATTTCCGCAGGTCAGATTAGGTATACCTAAGTGATGCAGGGCACCGTCGATGATCCCTACGGCGCTTGTCAGGCCCGGATGAATTACGCAACAATGGCGTTGTGAAAAACGTCGGCGAGGCTCGGGAGGCCCTCACGGGGGCCCCGCAGGAGGAGTTCGCGACCGGTGAGCGCTCCACGCGCAACCGCGTCGTGCGATCCATCCTGGACCACGGGCCCTCGACCGTCGCCGAACTCGCGGGCCGGCTGGGCCTGACCCAGGCGGCCGTCCGGCGTCATCTGGACGCGCTGGCCGCGGACGACGTGGTGGAGCCCCGCGAGCAGCGGGTGTACGGCACGCGCACGCGCGGCCGCCCCGCCAAGGTCTTCGCGCTCACCGACTGCGGCCGCGACGCCTTCGACCAGTCGTACGACAAGCTGGCCGTGGACGCGCTGCGCTGGATCGCCGAGCACGAGGGCGGGGCCGGCGCGGTCTCCGCCTTCGCGCGCGCCCGGATCGCCGCCCAGGCGACGGCGTACCGCCGGGCGATCGAGAGCGTGAGCCCCGACAAGCGCACGGAAGCGCTGGCCAAGGCCCTGAGCGCGGACGGGTACGCTGCTACGGCGCGCAGCGCACCGGTCGGCGAGCAGCTCTGCCAGCACCACTGCCCGGTCGCCCATGTCGCGGAGCAGTACCCGCAGCTGTGCGAGGCGGAGACGGAGATTTTCGCCGAGCTGCTGGGTACCCACGTCCAGCGACTGGCGACCATCGCGCACGGCGACGGCGTCTGCACGACGTTCATTCCCAAGATTTCCACTGACGCACCTGCAAGCACGGCCGGGAGGAACCCCGCATGACTCTCCCCACGGAGACTGCCCACCCTGAGCTGGAGGGCCTGGGCAAGTACGAATACGGCTGGGCCGACTCCGACGTGGCCGGTGCCTCCGCCCGGCGCGGTCTGAACGACGACGTGGTCCGCGACATCTCCGGCAAGAAGTCGGAGCCGGAGTGGATGACCAAGCTGCGCCTCAAGGGCCTCAGGCTCTTCGAGAAGAAGCCCATGCCGAACTGGGGCTCCGACCTCTCGGGCATCGACTTCGACAACATCAAGTACTTCGTGCGCTCCACGGAGAAGCAGGCGGAGTCCTGGGAGGACCTGCCCGAGGACATCAAGAACACCTACGACAAGCTGGGCATCCCCGAGGCCGAGAAGCAGCGCCTGGTCGCCGGCGTGGCCGCCCAGTACGAGTCGGAGGTCGTCTACCACCAGATCCGCGAGGACCTGGAGGAGCAGGGTGTCATCTTCCTGGACACCGACACCGCCCTCAAGGAGCACCCGGAGCTCTTCAAGGAGTACTTCGGCACGGTCATCCCGGCCGGCGACAACAAGTTCGCCGCGCTGAACACGGCCGTGTGGTCCGGCGGCTCCTTCATCTACGTGCCGAAGGGCGTGCACGTGGAGATCCCGCTCCAGGCTTACTTCCGTATCAACACGGAGAACATGGGCCAGTTCGAGCGGACCCTGATCATCGTCGACGAGGGTGCCTACGTGCACTACGTCGAGGGCTGTACCGCGCCGATCTACAAGTCGGACTCGCTGCACAGCGCCGTGGTCGAGATCATCGTCAAGAAGAACGCCCGCTGCCGCTACACGACCATCCAGAACTGGTCGAACAACGTCTACAACCTGGTCACCAAGCGCGCCGTGGCGTACGAGGGCGCGACCATGGAGTGGATCGACGGCAACATCGGCTCCAAGGTGACGATGAAGTACCCGGCCGTCTACCTGATGGGCGAGCACGCCAAGGGCGAGACCCTGTCCATCGCCTTCGCGGGCGAGGGCCAGCACCAGGACGCCGGCTCCAAGATGGTCCACATGGCGCCGAACACGTCGTCCAACATCGTCTCGAAGTCCGTGGCCCGCGGCGGCGGCCGCACCTCGTACCGCGGTCTGGTCGAGATCGGCGAGGGCGCCCACGGCTCCAAGTCGAACGTGCTGTGCGACGCGCTGCTCGTCGACACCATCTCCCGCTCCGACACGTACCCGTACGTCGACGTCCGCGAGGACGACGTGTCCATGGGCCACGAGGCGACCGTCTCCAAGGTCTCCGAGGACCAGCTCTTCTACCTGATGAGCCGCGGTCTGACCGAGTTCGAGGCGATGGCGATGATCGTGCGCGGCTTCGTCGAGCCGATCGCCAAGGAGCTGCCCATGGAGTACGCGCTGGAGCTCAACCGGCTGATCGAGCTTCAGATGGAGGGCGCGGTTGGCTGACCGCCCACCGCCCCACCATCAAGCCACTGACCTGAGAAAGCGAGCAATACGACAGCCATGGCTGAGGCTCAGAACATCCCGGTTGGCTCCACCACCGCCGGCCAGATCGCGGTGGCCGCGGAGTCGACCGTCGCCACGCGCATGAGCGTGCCCCCGTCCTTCGACGTCGCGGACTTCCCCGTCCCGCACGGCCGCGAGGAGGAGTGGCGGTTCACCCCGCTGGAGCGCCTGCGCGGGCTGCACGACGGCACCGCCGTCGCCACCGGTGACGGCGTGAAGGTCGATGTGCAGGCCCCCGAGGGCGTCGTCGTCGAGACCGTGGGCCGCGACGACGCGCGCCTCGGCCGCGCGGGCACCCCGGTGGACCGGATCGCCGCCCAGGCGTACTCCGCCTTCGAGCAAGCCTCGGTCGTGACCGTCCCCAAGGAGACCGTGCTCACCGAGCCGGTCCGCATCGCCGTGCACGGCGAGGGCGGCACCGCCTTCGCCCACCAGGTGATCGAGCTGGGCGCCTTCGCCGAGGCCGTGGTCGTCATCGACCACACCGGTGACGCGGTCCTCGCGGCCAACGTCGACTACGTGCTCGGTGACGGCGCCAAGCTCACCGTCGTCTCCGTCCAGGACTGGGACGACAAGGCCGTCCACACCGCCCAGCACAACGCGCTGATCGGCCGGGACGCGTCCTTCAAGTCGGTCGTCGTCACCTTCGGCGGCGACGTCGTACGGCTGCACCCGCGCGTCGCCTACGCGGGCCCCGGCGGCGAGGCCGAGCTGTACGGCCTGTACTTCACCGACGCGGGCCAGCACCAGGAGCACCGCCTCCTGGTCACGCACAACACCCCGCACTGCAAGTCGAACGTCGTCTACAAGGGCGCGCTCCAGGGCGACGACGCGCACGCGGTCTGGATCGGCGACGTGCTCATCGAGGCCAAGGCCGAGGGCACCGACACCTACGAGATGAACCGCAACCTGGTCCTCACCGACGGCGCCCGCGTCGACTCGGTGCCGAACCTGGAGATCGAGACCGGCGAGATCGTGGGCGCCGGCCACGCCTCCGCCACCGGCCGCTTCGACGACGAGCAGCTGTTCTACCTGATGGCCCGCGGCATCCCCGAGCAGGACGCCCGCCGCCTGGTGGTCCGCGGCTTCTTCGCCGAGCTCGTCCAGCAGATCGGCGTCCCCGACATCGAGGAGCGCCTGCTCGAAAGGATCGAGCAGGAGCTGGGAGCCTCGGTCGCATGAGTTTCGTACGCGCCTGTGGGCTGAGCGAGCTGACCGAGGACACCCCCAAACGGGTGGAACTCGACGGCACGCCGGTCTCGGTCGTCCGCACCGAGGGGGAGGTGTTCGCCATCTACGACATCTGCTCCCACGCGAACGTCTCGCTCTCCGAGGGCGAGGTGGAGGACTGCCAGATCGAGTGCTGGCTGCACGGCTCCGCGTTCGACCTGCGCACCGGCAAGCCGTCCGGTCTCCCCGCGACGCGCCCCGTACCCGTATACCCCGTAAAGATCGAAGGGGACGACGTGCTCGTCTCCCTCACCCAGGAGTCCTGAGGCATCCATGGCAACGCTTGAAATCCGAGACCTGCACGTCACCGTCGAGGCCGACAACGCCACGAAGGAGATCCTCAAGGGCGTCGACCTGACCGTGAAGCAGGGCGAGACGCACGCCATCATGGGCCCCAACGGCTCCGGCAAGTCGACCCTCGCCTACTCGCTCGCGGGTCACCCGAAGTACACGATCACCGAGGGCACCGTGCTGCTCGACGGCGAGGACGTCCTGGAGATGTCCGTCGACGAGCGCGCCCGCGCCGGCCTGTTCCTGGCCATGCAGTACCCGGTCGAGGTCCCCGGCGTCTCGGTCTCCAACTTCCTGCGCACCTCCGCCACCGCCGTGCGCGGCGAGGCCCCCAAGCTGCGCACCTGGGTGAAGGAGGTCAAGGAGGCCATGGAGCGTCTCCACATGGACCCCTCCTTCGCCGAGCGCAATGTCAACGAGGGCTTCTCCGGCGGCGAGAAGAAGCGCCACGAGATCCTCCAGCTCGAACTGCTCAAGCCGAAGATGGCGATCCTGGACGAGACCGACTCGGGCCTGGACGTCGACGCGCTGCGCATCGTCTCCGAGGGCGTCAACCGCGTCCGCGAGACGGGCGAGGTCGGCACCCTGCTGATCACGCACTACACGCGCATCCTGCGCTACATCAAGCCCGACCACGTCCACGTGTTCGCCGGCGGCCGCATCGTCGAGTCCGGCGGCCCGGAGCTCGCGGACAAGCTGGAGAACGAGGGCTACGAGGCATATGTGAAGGGTGGCGCATCCGCGTGACACAGCTGTCGGGCCTCCTCGACACCGAGGCGATCCGCAAGGACTTCCCCGTCCTGGACCGTGTCGTCCACGACAACAGGAAGCTCGTGTACCTGGACAACGCGGCGACCAGCCAGAAGCCGCGCCAGGTACTGGACGCCCTCAACGAGTACTACGAGCGTTACAACGCCAACGTCCACCGCGGCGTGCACGTCCTCGCCGAGGAGGCCACGGCGCTGTACGAGGGCGCGCGCGACAAGGTGGCGGAGTTCGTCAACGCCCCGAGCCGCGACGAGGTGATCTTCACCAAGAACGCCTCCGAGTCCCTCAACCTCGTGGCCAACATGCTGGGCTGGGCCGACGAGCCCTACCGGGTCGACCACGAGACCGAGATCGTCATCACGGAGATGGAGCACCACTCCAACATCGTGCCGTGGCAGCTGCTGGCGCAGCGCACCGGCGCGAAGCTGAAGTGGTTCGGCCTGACCGACGACGGCCGCCTGGACCTGTCGAACATCGACGAGGTCATCACCGAGAAGACGAAGATCGTCTCCTTCGTGCTGGTCTCCAACATCCTCGGCACCGTCAACCCGGTCGAGGCGATAGTGCGCCGCGCCCAGGAGGTCGGCGCGCTGGTGTGCGTCGACGCCTCCCAGGCCGCGCCGCACATGCCGCTGGACGTGCAGGCCCTCCAGGCCGACTTCGTGGCCTTCACCGGCCACAAGATGTGCGGTCCGACCGGCATCGGCGTGCTGTGGGGCCGCCAGGAGCTGCTGGAGGACCTGCCGCCGTTCCTGGGCGGCGGAGAGATGATCGAGACCGTCTCGATGCACTCCTCCACGTACGCCCCGGCGCCGCACAAGTTCGAGGCGGGCACGCCCCCGATCGCGCAGGCGGTCGGCCTGGGCGCGGCGATCGACTACCTCCAGGCGATCGGCATGGAGAAGATCCTCGCGCACGAGCACGCGCTCACCCAGTACGCGGTGGAGCGGCTGGCCCAGGTCCCCGATCTGCGGATCATCGGCCCGACCACGGCCGAGGACCGGGGCGCCGCGATCTCCTTCACCCTGGGCGACATCCACCCGCACGACGTGGGCCAGGTCCTGGACGAACAGGGCATCGCGGTCCGCGTCGGCCACCACTGTGCCCGCCCGGTCTGCCTGCGCTACGGAATTCCCGCGACCACGCGAGCGTCGTTCTATCTGTACTCCACGCCGGCCGAGATCGACGCTCTGGTCGACGGCCTGGAGCACGTACGGAACTTCTTCGGCTGAGAGGCGTGTCGAAAACCGTGAAGCTGGACTCCATGTACCAGGAAGTCATCCTGGACCACTACAAGAACCCGCACGGGCGTGGTCTCCGGGATGGCGACGCCGAGGTGCACCATGTGAACCCGACGTGCGGCGACGAGATCACGCTCCGTGTGAAGTACGACGGCACGAAGATCGCGGACGTCTCGTACGAGGGCCAGGGCTGCTCCATCAGCCAGGCATCGGCCTCCGTGCTGAACGACCTCCTGGTCGGCAAGGACCTGTCCGACGCGCAGAAGATCCAGGAGACCTTCCTGGAGCTGATGCAGTCCAAGGGCAAGATCGAGCCGGACGACGCGATGGAGGAGGTGCTGGAGGACGCGGTCGCGTTCGCCGGTGTCTCCAAGTACCCCGCGCGGGTCAAGTGCGCCCTCCTGAGCTGGATGGCGTGGAAGGACGCGACGGCCCAGGCGCTGGGTGGCGCCGAAGCCGAAAGGAAGACCGCATGAGCGACACCGTCGAGATGAAGCCGGCCTCGGAAGAGGAACTCCGCGAGGCCCTGATGGACGTGGTCGACCCCGAGCTGGGCATCGACGTCGTCAACCTCGGCCTGATCTACGGCATCCACGTGGACGACTCCAACGTGGCCACCGTGGACATGACCCTGACCTCCGCGGCCTGCCCGCTGACGGACGTCATCGAGGACCAGGCCAAGTCCGCCACGGACGGCATCGTCAACGAGCTCCGGATCAACTGGGTCTGGATGCCGCCGTGGGGCCCGGACAAGATCACGGACGAGGGCCGCGAGCAGCTGCGCGCGCTGGGCTTCAACGTCTGACCCAGGGTCTGGCACAGGGCTTGTGCGAGGGGCCGCGGCAGGGCTGCCGCGGCCCCTTTCGCATGCCCGCCGCCCGTTCCGGCCCCTCCTGTTCGCCGTCCCGTCGCCCCGTCGTTATGTACGGTCGTACATACGATATGTACGCTCGTACGCATGGGATATCTGACGCTCGCCGGTGCCATAGCCGCCGAGGTGGCCGCCACGACGGCGATGAAGTACAGCCACGGCTTCAGCAGGCTCGGGCCCTCGCTGGTGACGGCGCTGGGGTACCTGGTGTCCTTCCTGCTGCTGGCGCAGACGCTGAAGACGGTGCAGATCGGCACGGCGTACGCGATCTGGTCCGGGGTGGGGACCGCGGCCATCGCCGTGCTCGGGCTGCTGCTGTTCGGGGAGGGGCTCGACGCGGTCAAGATCGCGGGAATCCTGCTGATCATCGGGGGCGTGGTGGTGCTGAATCTCGGCGGGGCGAGCCACTGATGGCCCGGCGCTACGATCCGGACCGGCGCCGGCGGATCATCGACGCGGCGATCCGGGTGGCCGGGCGGGACGGTCTCGCCGGGCTGAGCCATCGCACGGTCGCGGCCGAGGCGGATGTGCCGCTCGGCTCCACCACGTACCACTTCGCCACCCTGGACGATCTGCTGGTGGCCGCCCTGGGCCAGGCGAACGAGGGGTTCGCGGCGGCGCTCGACGCCGGCGGGGTGCCGGCCGACGGCGACCTCGCGGCCGGGCTCGCCCGGGTCCTCGGCGACTGGCTGAACGGCGACCGCCCGGGCGCGGAGCTGGAGTACGAGCTGTACCTCGCCGCGCTGCGCCGCCCGGCCCTGCGGCCGGTCGCCGCGCAGTGGGCCGAGGAGACCGGCGCCCGCCTGTCCGCCCGGGTCGACGCGGTGACGGCGCGGGCGCTGCTCGCGCTGATGGACGGGATCTGCCTCCAGGTGCTGCTGACCGGCGGGTCCTACGACGAGGAGTACGCGCGGGAGGCGCTCGCGCGGGTGATCGGCGGCGGTGCGGACCGGGCGCGGCCGGATCAGCCGCCCGGCACATGAGACACGGTTCGCCCCCGCACCCCGTGCCACGTTAGGTTTTGTCCCATGACCGACACTGCTTCCCGTACCACCGGCGCCGTCGCCGCCGGCCTCGCCACGATCGCCTCCGACGGCACCGTTCTCGACACCTGGTTCCCCGCGCCCGAGCTGGTCGCCGAGCCGGGCCCGGCCGGCACCGAGCGGCTGTCCGCCGAGCGCGCGGCGGAACTGCTGGGCGGCGGCGCGACCGCGGCGATCGGCCCGGACGCCCGCAGGGGCGTCGAGGTGGTCGCGGTCCGTACGGTCATCGCCTCGCTGGACGAGAAGCCGCTGGACGCGCACGACACCTATCTGCGCCTGCACCTGCTCTCGCACCGCCTGGTCAAGCCGCACGGCCAGAACCTGGACGGCATTTTCGGCCACCTCGCCAACGTCGCCTGGACCTCGCTCGGCCCGGTCGCCGTGGACGACGTCGAGAAGGTGCGGCTGAACGCCCGCGCCGAGGGCCTGCACCTCCAGGTCACCTCGATCGACAAGTTCCCCCGCATGACGGACTACGTGGCCCCCAAGGGTGTCCGCATCGCCGACGCCGACCGGGTCCGCCTGGGCGCGCACCTGGCCGAGGGCACCACCGTGATGCACGAGGGCTTCGTCAACTTCAACGCCGGAACGCTCGGCACCTCGATGGTCGAGGGCCGTATCTCCGCCGGTGTCGTGGTCGGCGACGGCTCGGACATCGGCGGCGGCGCCTCCACCATGGGCACCCTGTCCGGCGGCGGCAATGTGATCATCGCCATCGGCGAGCGCTGCCTGGTCGGCGCCGAGGCGGGCGTCGGCATCGCCCTCGGCGACGAGTGCGTGGTCGAGGCCGGTCTGTACGTCACCGCCGGTACCCGCGTCACCATGCCCGACGGCCAGATCGTCAAGGCCCGCGACCTGAGCGGCGCGTCCCACATCCTCTTCCGCCGCAACTCGGTCACCGGCGCGGTCGAGGCCCGCCCGAACAACGCGGTCTGGGGCGGTCTGAACGACGTCCTGCACAGCCACAACTGATCAGCCAGGCAGGTCCGGAGCGCCCCTCACCCACGTGGTGCGGGGCGCTCCGTCATGACGCGGACAGGCCGGCCGCGAACTCCGCCAGGGTGGTGAAGTCGCCCTCGCGCAGGCCGATACGGGGGTCCACATGGTGGAGCAGGGCCGGGGCGGGGTGGTGGTCGGCCACGAACACCGCGTCCGCGGTGCTCTGTTCGTCGTCGACCCAGGCGAACGGCCGGCCCCCGGCGTACGCCACGATCGCCTCCGTCTTCCAGTGCACCCCGTCGGGCCGGTGCGCGAACAGGCCCGTGCCGAAGTCGACGTACGGCAGTTCGGGCAGCCCGAGGACGGGGGCGATCCAGTGGTCGGCCTCGGCCATCCAGGTCGTCGCCCAGCACAGCTCGTAGCCGAGGGCCAGCAGCGCGGGGCCGTGGGCCGGGTTCAGCCGGACCCGCAGGGGGCTGCGGGAGGAGGCCACCGGCACCTGGATCGTCGTGTATCCCTCGGGCCGGCGCTCCGGCGGGGCCGCGTACGGGTTCAGCGGACCGTCGACGTCCAGGAAGAGCAGGGGGCGGCTCACGGGGACACCGTACGGCAGGCCAGGGGAGCGCGGTTCAGGATTCGGTCAGTTCCTCGAAGCGCGCGTGCAGTTCGGCCGTCACCTCCGGGGACGCGGGCAGCAGCGGGGCGCGGACCGGGCCCGCGGGCAGGCCGAGCCGGGACAGGAGGGCCTTGGCGGTGACCGTCCCGGGCAGTCCCGCCGCCATCATGGACTCGATCAACGGGGTCGCCCGCAGCTGGAGTTGCCGGGCCCGCGCGGTGTCGGCCGCGTCGAAGGCGTCGAGGACGGCGCGGACCTGGCGCGGGGCCGCGTTGGCGACGGTGCTGACGCAGCCGGCCGCGCCGACGGCGTACAGGGCGAGGTTGTGTTCGTCGCAGCCCGCGTAATAGGCCAACTCCGTGCGGGCCAGCACCTTCTGGGCGCCCAGGAGGTCGTACGAGCAGTCCTTGACGCCGACGATCCGGGGGTGCTCGGCCAGGCGGAGGACCGTCTCCGGTTCGATACGGGTGCCGGTGCGGCCCGGGATGTCGTACAGCAGCACCGGCAGTCCGGCGGCGTCGGCGACGGCGCGGAAGTGCGCGGCGACGGCCTCCTGCGGCGGCCTGCTGTAGTAGGGCGCCACGACCAGCACGGCATCGGCACCCGCCTTCCCGGCCGCGAGGGCCAGTTCGGTGGTGTGCCGGGTGTCGGCGGTGCCGACGCCCGCGATCAGGGGGACCCGCGCGCCGACCGCCTCCCGTACGGCCGTGATCAGCTCCGCCTTCTCGCCGTCGGTGGTGGTCGGCGACTCGCCCGTGGTGCCGTTGAGGACCAGCCCCTCGCAGCCCTCCGCCACCAGGCGGGCGGCGAGCTCCTGGGCGCCGGCCCGGTCCAGCGCCCCCTCCTCGGTGAACGGGGTGATCATCGCGCAGAGGACGCGGCCGAAGGGGGAGGGACTGTGTGTGATCGTCATACCCGTCAGTGTCGGCAGGTCCTCCGTGTAGATCTACTTAATTCTCCTTCAGGGTATTCGTAAGCTTGCTTACATGTTCGGGAGTGGCGCAAGGTCGTGTGTCCAACTCGGCCGTTCATGGGTCACTATGGGCGAAGGGTCATCACCGACGTCAGCCATGGAGGCACCATGAAGCTCGGCAAGGCACTGGCCACCGGGGTCGCCGAGGAGCGGCCGGACATCCACGACGAGGAAGAGACGGTCCGGCGGCCCGCCGAGGCCGCCCGTACCGCACCGGCCGAGCCGGCCCGCGAAGAGGTCCCGGCCGGCCGATGAGGCTCCGGCTCCCGGCGGAACGCCCCGCGGAGCCGCCGACCGGCTACAAGATCGCCCACCCGGTGCTGTCCCAGGACGGTACCCGGGCGGGGTTCACCGGGGTGTCGCTCGGCGGTGCGCTTCCGTACGGGGTTCTCGACCAGGCGTCCTGCGTCTACGGCCGCAGGCACCGCCCGCCCGCGCGCCTGTGCGACTGCGGTTTCCACTGCGTCCACGACCGCGCCACCGCCGACGCCCTGCGCTGCACCGCCGAGCACCGCACCGCGCTGCTGCTCGAAGTCTCCGTGCTCGGCGCCTACCTCCGCTTCGAGCGCGGATTCCGCTACGCCCGCCAGCGGGTGCGCACCGCCACCGCGGGCCCCTGCGCCTGCGGCGCCACCGCGTCCCTGCTGGCCGACGCCGGCTGGGGCCGGCCCGGCTGGCGCGCCCTGGCCCCCGGCTGCGCGGGCTGTACGCGCGGCCGTACGTCCGTCACCCTCGCGGAGTTCGCCCGGCTCGCCGGGGAGGGCCTGCGGGTACGGGCGGACGACGGCGCCCCGGCCGGGACCGTCGCCCTGCTGGGTGCGGGCACCGGAATGGGAGTGCCCGAACTGGTCGCCGAGGCAGCCCTGTTGCAGGCGCGGCTCGACTGGTTCCAGTCCCAGCTGGCACGGCTCGGCGACCGCGGGACCGGGGGAGCGGACAAGGGCTGACGCTCCCCGGCCCGGGTACCCGGACGTTCCCGTACAGGAAGGAGGCGGGACACCGTGACCATGACCTCGCACACGCGACCGCACACGCGCCCCGCACTCGACGGGCACCCCTCCACGGGGGAACTCGTCAATCGCGCCACCGAACAGCTCTCCCTGCTGCTGCGGCAGGAGGTGGCCCTCGCCAAGGCGGAGCTGGCCCAGAAGGGCAAGCGCGCCGGAACCGGCGGCGGGCTGCTGGGAGCCGCGGGCGCCCTCGGCTACGTCGGACTGATCGTGCTGGCCGGCGCGGCCACCGCCGCCCTCGACCTGGTGCTGCCCCTGTGGGCGGCGGCGCTGATCGTCGCGGCCGTGCTGTTCGCCGTGGCCGCCGTCCTGGCCGCCACCGGACGCGCCCAGCTGCGCCGCGCCGGATCGCCCGTGCCCGAGGAGACCCTCGGCAGCGTCCGGGCCGATGTCGACGTGATCAAGGAAAGGGCACATCGATGACCCACAGGAACCCGCACGGTTCGGGCGCCAAGGGCCCCGACGAGCTGCGCGCGCAGATCGAGCAGACCAGGAACCAGCTCGGCGACACCGTGGCCCAGTTGGTGGACCGCGTCGATGTGAAGGGGCGCGCGCGGGCCCGGGCCGCCGATCTGAAGGACAAGGCCGGCGCCATGAAGGTGCAGCTGCGCTCCAGCGCCGCCCAGGCCGGGCACGGCGCCCAGGGCAGGGCCACGCACGCGGCGCACGCGATGAAGGGGCGGGCCGCGCAGGCGGGCCACGCGGTGCAGGGCACGGCCGCGCGCACCGGGCACACGCTCCAGAGCCGGGCCGCCCAGCACGGCGGCGCCCACGACGGGCAGCCCCTGCGCGATCGCGCCCTGGAGGCCGGACGCCACGCCCAGAGCAGGGCGGTGGACGCCGGGCACCGCGTGCAGGACCGGGCCGCCGTGGCCCAGCGGCAGCTCGCGCCGCCCGCCCGCAAGGCCGCCGAGGGCCTGCGCGGGGTGCCCCGCCCGGTGCTGATCGCGGGCGCCGCCGGGGTGGTCGCCCTGATCGCGGCCGGGGTGCTGCGCGGCGCCACGAGCCGCGGCACGACCCGTGGCGCGACCCGCGTCATGCGCCGCCGCCCCTGCTCCTGCTGAGCGCCTGAGCGCCTGGGTGCCTGAGCACCTGCGCGCCTGAAGGGCTCGACGGCGCACCCACCGTCCCCGGCCTGCCGTTCCCACCCTCCCACCGAAAACTGAGTCCGTCTGGACAATAAAAGTTTTCGGTGGGAGGGTGGGCGCATGCTGGATGTGACCGTGATCGAGGACCCCGAGGCCGCGGCCGTGTCGCTGGACCCCGTCCGGGCCCGGCTGCTGGCCGAACTGGCCGCCGGACCCGCGTCGGCCGCGATGCTGGCCGGCAAGGTCGGACTGCCCCGGCAGAAGGTGAACTACCACCTCAAGACGCTGGAGCGGCACGGCCTGGTCGAGCTGGCCGGGGAGCGCCGCAAGGGCAATGTCACCGAGCGGCTGATGCGCGCGAGCGCCGCGTCGTACGTCATCTCGCCCGCCGCCCTGCCCGCCGTGCAGCCGGACCCGGACCGCTTCCGGGACCAGCTGTCCGCGCGCTGGCTGCTGGCGCTCGGCGCCCGCCTGGTGCGCGACGTCGGCACCCTGATCGGCGGCGCGGCCCGGGCCCGCAAGCCCCTCGCGACGTACGCCCTGGACGGCGGGGTGCGGTTCGCCTCCGCCGCCGACCGCGCGGACTTCGTGCGGGAGCTGACGGCGGGCGTCGGCGCGCTGATCCGCAAGTACGACGCCCCGGACGCCGAGGGCGGCCGCGACCACCGGATCGTCGTCGCCCTGCATCCCGCGGTCGAGGACCGGCCCGCGGCCGTGGAACCCGCACCGGAAGCCGAGTAGGAGCCCCGCCATGAGCAAGGAATTCGAGATCGTCCGCGCGTTCGAGGTCGATGTGCCGCCGGAGCGGGTCTGGGCGGCGATCACCACCGGGACCGGGGCGTATCTGTGGCCGATGGAGCCGCCCGAGCCGCGGGAGGGCGGGCGGGGACCGTTCGGCTCGACCGTCGTCGTCTGGGAGCCGCCCCACCGCTACGTCAACCGCAGCGAGGACACGGGCATGCCCGCGCAGTCGCTCAACCAGCTCGACCACACCATCGAGCCGCGCGACGAGGGCCGCCGCGCCTTCGTGCGCTATGTCCACAGCGGGATCTTCACCGACGACTGGGACGCCCAGTACGACGGCGCGAGCAAGCACACCGACTTCTATCTGCACACCCTGCGCGCGTACCTGACGCACTTCGCGCCGGCCCCGGTCGCCTTCGCGCAGGCGACCGGGCCCGCCGTCTCGGCCGTACCGGAGGCGCTCGGCGCCGCGGCCCGCGCGCTCGGACTGCCGGACGACGCGGCCCCGGGGACGAGGGTGAGCGTCCGCGGACCCGGCGGGCGGGCCCTGGACGCCGTGCTCGACTACCGCGAACCGGAGTTCATCGGACTGCGCACCGACAGCGCCCTCGTCCGCTTCTTCGGCCGGGGCCGCTGGGGCGCGCCGCTCGGCATCAGCGTGCACGACTTCGCGCCGGGCGCCGACGCCGGGGCGGAGGGGGCCGCCTGGCAGGACTGGCTGAACGGGGTGTTCAGCCAGTCCTGAACCCCCGGGGTCAGGGGCGGAAGCGCAGCACCTGCGGGTCGTGGTCGCTGATCTGGTCGTTGAACTCCGAGTTGATGTGCACGCTGTCGTACTGGAACGAGTCGCGGCGCACCGCCGGGCTGATCAGGATCTGGTCCAGGACCTGCGAGTTGCCCTGGTAGTCGTAGGTGTAACGCTCGCTCCGGGGCAGCGACTTGATCGCCGACCACAGCTCGCCGTCACCCTCCAGGATCTTCGCGGTGCCGGAGAACTCGAAGTCGTTCATGTCGCCGAGGGCGAGCACGTTCGCGTTCCTCTGGACCTTCAGGATGTCCTTGACGAACGCGTTGACCTCCTGCGCCTGGGCGTGGCGCTGGGTCTCCGAGCTGCGCGTGACCGGCTGGTACTGCGCGGTCAGGCTCTGGTCGCCGCCCTTGGAGATCAGGTGGTTGGCGATCACGAAGACGGTCTTGCCCTGGAAGGCGAACTGACCGACGAGCGGCTTGCGGCTGTCCTTCCAGGCGGCGTCGGCCGGGTCGATCCGGCCCGGGGACGCGGTCAGCTGGGCCTCGCCGTGCTCCTTGACGACGCCCACCGCGGTGGTGGAGTCGCCGCCCGCGCGGTCCACGAAGGACACCCGCTCGGGGTTGAACAGGAACACCTGGCGGATGTTGCCGCCCGGCTGGCCGCCGTCCTGGTCGTTGACCGGGTTGATGGAACGCCAGTCGTACTTCGGGCCGCCCGCCGCGACGATCGCGTCGATCAGCTTGTTCACGGTGACGCTCGCGTCGACCGTGCCGTCGTCCGTGACGCCGTTGTTGTCCTGGATCTCCTCCAGGGACACGATGTCGGGGGACTGGAGGTTGTTCACGATCGCCGCGGCGTGCTGGTCGAACGTCTTGTCCGACGGGTCGAGGTTCTCGACGTTGTACGTGGCGACCGCGAGCTGCCTGCCGGTCTGCTTCTTCGTGGTCTCGCGCTGGAGGCCACCGCTCTTGAGCGTCCCGAGCCGGCCGGCGACCAGGGTGTAGCCGCCGTACTGGTTGAAGTCCAGCGGGCCGGTGGTGGTGCCGGTCAGCGTGTCGCCGACGTTCGCCTTCGGGAAGTCGGCGGTGGCGCCCAGCGACTGGATCTGGAGGCGGCCGGTGTTCTGCGAGTCGTAGGACCCGTAGACCGTGCCACCGCGGCGGTCGTGGTGCTCGTGCGGCTTCACCGTGACCCACAGCTCGCTGTAGGGGTCGGTGGCGGTGACCACACGGGCGTTCTTGACCTGGACGTTCATGCCCTCCAGGGACTCGTAGTAGTCCAGGGCGTACTTCTTGGGCTGGAGCGGCAGGCTGTTGATCGAGCCGCCGTTCGCGGTGTCGCCCTGCGGCGTGTACCGGCTCGGCACCGACCGCGCGTCGATGACGACCGGCGCCGGGACGGCGTTGCCGGTGGAGACCGTGGTGACGGTGGGCTTGGTGATCTCCGTGACGGACTGCTCGCCGGAGGCGGCACCGCCCGGGACGTACTCGGAGACCGTGCCGGTCACCGTCACCGAGTCGCCGACCGCGGCCTTCGGCGCCGAGCCGGTGAAGACGAATATGCCCTCGCTGGTGGCCGGGTCGTCGTCGGGCGTCGCGTCCTGGAGCCAGAAGCCCTTGGACGAGCCGTAGGTACGCGTGGCGGTCACGATGCCCGGCACGTCCGTCACCTTCTGCCCGGCGTACGGCGACAGCCGGGTGGTGCCCTGGATGTCGTGGATACGCACCGCGTCGGCGTGCGCGGGGGAGGTGAGGACGACGGCCGACGCGGCGGAGCAGACGGCGGCGACGGTGAGCGCGGCGAGACGCGCGGTGGACCTGCTCGGCAAGGGATCCCTCCGGGGATGTGACGGGGTGCCGGGACGAGGTGGATCGGTTGCGTGTGGGGGCCGTTGCCCTCCGTGACACGCGCAGGGCCGAGTGAACGGTCGTTCCCCCGACTTCTACGCGCGTCAATCTCCAGCCTGCGCACGGGACTTGTCAAGGTTTCGGCCATGTACCGGGGTTGACGAGGAGATGAACCGGGCGGCATGGGACCAAATCCGTCTAGGCTGAGGGGCTGAGCACGTTTCACGGTCCGAGGAGATCCAGCCGATGTCAGACAGCTCCCCCCTGCCGCCCGTACGGCTGCACTCCGAAGCGGAGCTGGCACGCGCCGCGCTGTCCACGCCCCTGCTGGAGCGGGCGGCCCGGCTCGCCCGCTGGGCCGGCCCCGGCACCCGGGTGGACGCGGGCGGCAGCCTGGTCGAGGAGCAGCTTCCCGCCGCGGCCGGCCAGCTCGGACTGACCGGCGACGACGCGGCCGCCTACGCCGCCGAGGCATGGCGCATCGCGCTGGACTCCGGCCTGGTCGAGATCGCCGACGAGGAGAGCGGGACGGTCCGCACGGGCGAGGCGCTGGCCCTGCTCACCGGTTCCCCGCACGAGGTGCTCACGGTGTGGCTCGCCGCGCTGGAGACCGTGCTCGCGGACGCGAGCGTGCCCGATCTGGACGGCCTGGTGGACGCGCTGGACGAGGGCGGGGAGATCGATTTCGCGTCACTCGACTGGGACCCCGAGGCCGAGTCCGACTTCCTCGACGGGGTGCTCGGCAACCTCTACCTCCTGACGGTGAGTGAGGACGGCGCCGGGGACGAGCCGGTGCCGCTGCCCGCCCTGGCCGCGTCGATGATCGTGCCGGACGACATGGACGAGCCCACCGACGACGTCCTTGAACAGGTGTCCGACGCGATGATGCGGCTGGACGACCAGTTCCGGACGCTGGAGCCGGTCGGCCTGGTCGAGTACCGGCCGGTGGACGAGGCGTTGATGGCGGAGGCCGACGAGGAACTCGCCGCGCCGGTGGAGGAGGCCGACGTCTCCCGCTACGGCATGGTGCGCCTGACCCCGCTCGGCGCGTACGGGCTGCGGGCGCGGCTGATGGAGGCCGGCTTCGAGGCCCCGGTGGTCGGCGAACTCGCCGACAAGGGCGCGGACGTACTGCTCGACGGCACCGCCGGGTTCGGGCCCGCGGCCGCCCTCGCCGAGACGGAGCTGTGGCTGAACCGGCACGAACCGCTCTCCGGCGCACGGGAGTTGCTGGCCGCGGCCCGGGGCGCCGACGCCGGGGGGCCGCTGCGCCGGCTGCGCTGCCAGCAGGCGCTGTCCCTGGTCGGCGGGGAGGCGGAGCCCGCGCTGCGGGAGGTGCTGGACGACCCCGAACTCGGCGGGCTCGCCCGGGTGTGGCTCAGCGAGCGGGGCGCCGCCGAGGTGCCCGCGCCCTCCGAGGACCTGGTGTTCTGGCTGACCATCGACACCGTCGCGGCCCAACTGGCCGCCGAGGGCAACTCCGAGGAACTCCAGGCCCTGGTGGAGGGGCTCGCCGAGCAGCACAGCGGGTTCTTCGCGGCCGCGTGGCGGGTGGAGCACCCGGCGACGGCCGATGTGCTGGAGGCGATGGGCCGGCTGCACCCGGACAAGAAGGTGGCCAAGGAGGCCCGTAAGGCGGCGTTCAAGGCACGGTCGCAGCACGGAGGTTGAGCGGGCCGGTGGGGTGACCCGGCCGGTGCGGTGACCGGGCGGGTGGAGTGACCCGGCCGGTGGGGTGGCCGGGTCGGAGTGGGTGAGCGTGGCGGGAGCCGGTGCGGGACCGGCCCGCCGCGGTGCTTGGTCCGCCCTTGGGGTGGCGCATACGGTTTCTTGAACAAGGGTGTCCCTGGTGGCCCCGCGTTCAACTCCCGTTCAGGCGCCGCCGGGAGCGTGTGCGCCGAACGAGGTCCGCCGCCCTCCACGGCCCACCCATCCGTCACAGGAGACACCATGTCGCTCACCCGCAGGGACTTCGCCAGAACCTCCGCGATCACCGGTGCCGGAATCGCCCTGGCGGGCAGCGCCGGCGTGCTCGCCACCGCGCCGAACGCCCTCGCGTCCACGGAGACCGAGGCCGCGCACGGGGACGCGGCGGCCCATGGCCGGGGTCCGGGACACGGTCAGGGCCATGGCCACGGCCTGCCCGGCGTCGGCTACGGCCCCCTGGAGCCCGACCCCGAGGGCCTCCTCGCGCTGCCCGCCGGCTTCGGCTACCAGATCATCACCTACAGCGGCCGGACCCGCCTGGAGTCGGGCGAGTTCACGCCGTCCAACCACGACGGCACCGCCCCCTTCGAGGGCCCCCGGGGCGCCACCCTCCTCGTCAACAACCACGAGCTGGCGGGCCCGCGCGCCAAGTGGGCCCACCCGGTGCCGCTCGCCGAGGGCCTGGTGTACGACCCCGCCGCGGCCGGTGGCTGCACGGTGGTCGAGGTGCGCCGCGACCGGGTCGCCGAGTGGGTCGGCATCGCCGGTACCTCCACCAACTGCGCGGGCGGCAGCACTCCGTGGGGAACCTGGCTGACCTGCGAGGAGACCGAGGACAAGGCCGGCCACAACGGCATGACCAAGGACCACGGCTACGTCTTCGAGGTGGACCCGGCCGACCGCCGGGCCAACCGCGCCCCCGAGCCGGTCAAGGCGCTGGGCCGGTACGCCCACGAGGCCGTCGTGGTCGATCCCCGGCGCGGCCACCTCTTCCTCACCGAGGACGCCGCGGGCCCCAACGGCCTGCTCTACCGCTGGACCCCGCCCACCGGCTTCCGCCACGGCCGCGGCAGGCTGCGCACCCTCGCCGACGACGCGGGCGTCCTCCAGGCGTTCAAGTGCTTCGACTCCGGCGGCCGGTTCGTGGACGACCTCTCCCGCGCCACCAGGACCGGCACGGTCTACGGCGTCGACTGGGTGGACGTGCCCGACCGCGACGCCCGGCAGGTCTCCACGCGCAAGCAGTTCGGCGAGGGCCAGGTCACCCGCGCCCGCAAGCTGGAGGGCATGTGGTGGGGTGACGGCGGCGTCTACGTCGTCTCCTCCTTCGCCCGCGCGGAGAGCCCGGTCCAGCACGACGGCCAGGTCTGGTTCTACGACCCCCGGCGCCGGACCCTCACCCTCAAGGTGCTGCTCGGCGTGAACCAGGACCCGGGCGAGGACGGCGCGTTCGACGGCCCGGACAACATCACCGTCTCGCCGTACGGCGGTCTGGTCGTCGCCGAGGACGGCGAGGGCGTCCAGCACCTGTTCGGGGCCACCGACAGCGGCCGCACCTACCCGATCGCGCGCAACGAGCTGAACATCGGCACCGCGGCGGAGCCGGAGTACAGCGAGTTCACCGGCGTCACCTTCTCGCCCGACGGGCGGACCCTGTACGCCAACATCCAGACGCCGGGCATCATGGTGGCCATCACCGGGCCCTGGAAGCGGCACAAGAGGTGACGGCAGGCGGCGGAGCGGCCACCGAGGGGGGCGCGGTCGCGGTCCCCGCGCCCCCCTTCGCTCAGAGGGCCTTCGCCGCCGGGTCCACCATGTTGCGGACCGTCCTCGCCTTCACGAAGTCGCCGATCGCGGTCATCTCCCACTCGCCCGAGAACTGGCGGATCAGCTTGGCCATCAGCACCCCGGTGCGGGGCTCGGCCTGCGTGAGGTCGAAGCGGACCAGTTCCTCCTCCGTCGCGGCGTCCACCAGGCGGCAGTACGCCTTGGCGACATCGGTGAACTTCTGGCCGGAGAAGGAGTTGACCGTGAAGACGAGACCGCTGACCTCCTCGGGGATGCGGCCGAGGTCGACCACGATCACCTCGTCGTCGCCCGCGCCCTCGCCCGTGAGGTTGTCGCCGGAGTGCTTGACCGCGCCCTTGAGGATGGTCAGCTTGCCGAAGTAGCAGCTGTCGATGTGGTTGCGCTGCGGGCCGAAGGCGATGACGGAGGCGTCGAGGTCGATGTCGCCGCCCCGGAACGCCGGCTCCCAGCCGAGTCCCATCCGCACCTGGGAGAGCAGCGGCCGGCCGCCCTTGACCAGCGACACCGTCTGGTTCTTCTGGAGGCTCACCCGGCCCTTGTCCAGGTTGATCTTCCCCGCGCCCGCGCCCGGGGCCGGCGCCGGGGGCGCGGCCGGCGCGGCGGGCACCGGCGGGGCCGTCGAGGGCGCCACCGGCGGTGCCACCGGCTGCGGTGCCACCGCCGGGGCGGCGGCCGCCGGTTCCTCGACCGTGACACCGAAGTCCGTCGCGATGCCCGCGAGTCCGTTCGCGTACCCCTGGCCGACCGCGCGGGCCTTCCACTGACCGCCCCGCCGGTAGATCTCCACCACCACGAGCGCGGTCTCGGCGCCCAGCTGCGGGGGTGTGAACGTGGCCAGCACCGCGCCGCCGTCCGCGTCGCGAAGGGTGGCGGTCGGCTCGATGCCCTGGAAGGTCTGGCCGGCCGCGTCCGGGCTGGCCGTGACCACGATCTTCTCGATGTCCGGCGGCACGGCCGCGGTGTCGACCGTGATCGCGTCGGGCGCGGCACCGCCGCCGGACCGGTAGGCCACGCCCGGTCCGGACGGCTGGTTGTAGAAGATGAAGTCGTCGTCCGAGCGCACCTTGCCGCCGCCCGTGAGCAGCAGGCCCGAGACGTCCAGCCGCACCGGAGCGGCCACGTCCACCGTGATGCGCGCGGCGGAGAGCGGAACGTTCGAGCCAGGGGTCATAGCTGTCATGTGGGGGGTAACGAACGAAACCGCTTTACCGTTCCCTTAC
Source organism: Streptomyces sp. SUK 48 (assembly GCF_009650765.1). Classification (NCBI taxonomy): domain Bacteria; kingdom Bacillati; phylum Actinomycetota; class Actinomycetes; order Kitasatosporales; family Streptomycetaceae; genus Streptomyces; species Streptomyces sp. SUK 48. The sequence goes on from NZ_CP045740.1 coordinate 6,196,440, forward strand.
CACCGGCCTCACCCGTCACTCGCGGCAGCGCCCCTCACGGCACGACGACGATCTTCCGTCCCACCCCTGCCGCGAACTGCTCCAGCGCCTGCGGATACCGCGCGAGCGGCAGCCGGTCGCTGATGAAGACCCCCGGGTCGAGGACGCCGTTCGCGAACAGTTCCGCCGCCCGCTCGTAGCTGTGCAGCACCGCCATCGAACCGGTGATGGTGATCTCCTGGTTGTAGATGCGGTACGGGTCGATCTGCACCCGGGTGGCGTAGTCGGCGACCCCGAACTGAAGGAAGGTGCCCGCCTTCGCCACCCGGCCCAGACCGTCCTGGATCGCCGCCGCGTTGCCGGTCGCGTCCACCACCACGTCCCAGCCCCCCGGCCGGTCGAGCTCGTCCGCGCCGGCCGCCGCGCCCGAGACGCCGAGCAGCCGGGCCGTCTCCAGGCGGGCCGGGTTCAGGTCCACCATGTCCACGCTCGCCGCGCCGGTGCGCTTGGCCAGCTCCAGCATCATCAGGCCCATGGTCCCGGAGCCGTAGATCAGGACGTGGGAGCCGAGCCGGGTGCGCAGCACGTCGTAGCCGCGCACCGCGCAGGACAGCGGCTCGATCAGGGCCGCGTCCTCGGTGCGCACATGCTCGGGCAGCTTGACGCAGTTGGCGACGGGGGCGACGGCGTACTGCGCGGCCCCGCCCGCCGTGGTCACGCCGATCGCGGCCCAGCGTTCGCACAGGTTGTTGTGGCCGCTGCGGCAGTAGCGGCACTCGTAGCAGTACAGGGACGGGTCGACGGCCACCCGGTCGCCGGTGGTGACCTCGGTGACCTGGGCGCCGGTGGCGACCACCGTGCCCGCGAACTCGTGGCCCGGCACGATCGGCAGCTTGGGCGCGAACTCGCCCTGGAGGATGTGCAGATCGGTGCCGCACAGCCCGCAGGCGGCGACCTCGACGACGACCTCGCGGGGTCCCGGCGCCGGGTCGGGGACCTCGGTGACGACGGCGCGGCCCACGGACTCGATGACGGCGGCCTTCATTTCACGGCTCCCAACGACAGGCCCTGGACCAGCTTGTCCTGGGCGGCGAACCCCGCGGCGAGCACCGGCAGGGAGATGACGAGCGAGGCGGCGCACACCTTGGCCAGGAACAGGCCCTGGCTGGTGATGAAGCCGGTCAGGAAGACGGGCGCGGTCTCGGCGACGACGCCGGTGAGCACCCGGGCGAACAGCAGCTCGTTCCAGCTGAAGATGAAGCAGATCAGGGCCGTCGCCGCGATGCCGGGCAGCGCGATGGGGGCGACCACCCGGGCGAGGATCGTCGGCAGCCGGGCCCCGTCCACCCGGGCCGCCTCGATCACCGCGACGGGCACCTCGGCGAGGAAGGACTGCATCATCCACACCGCGATCGGCAGGTTCATCGCGGTGTAGAGGACGACCAGCAGCCAGATGTCGTCGAGCGTCCCGGTGTGCTTGGCGAACAGGTAGATCGGCAGCAGTCCCGCGACGGCCGGGAGCATCTTCGTGGACAGGAAGAAGAACAGCACGTCCGTCCATTTGCGCACCGGCCGGATGGACAGCGCGTAGGCGGCGGGGAGCGCGAGCAGCAGTACGAGGAGGGTGGAGACCACCGATGCCACCGCCGAGTTGACCAGCGCGGGCCAGGGGCTCGCCCCGCCGCCGGCGCCGAAGAACTCGCGGTAGCCGTCCAGGGTGAGGGCGGCGCCGAAGGAGGGCGGGTTGGTCGCCGCGTCCTGCTCGGAGTGGAAGGAGGTCAGCGCCATCCAGGCGATGGGCAGGAAGAAGACGATGCCGGCCAGCCAGGCCACGAGGCCCAGGCCATGGCGTCGCAGCGCGGTCATGAGCGGGCCACCTCCTCGCGGAACAGGGACGAGACCACGCGCAGGGCGAAGGTCGCGATGACGATCGAGCCGATGACGACCAGGACGCCCGCGGCCGAGGCGAGTCCGTTCTCATGGGCCTGGTAGAAGCTCTGGTAGACGGTGTACGGCAGGTTCGCCGTGCCGAGGCCGCCGGAGGTGATGGTGAACACCGCGTCGAAGTTCTGCACGATGTAGATCGAGCCGAGCAGGGCGCCCAGTTCGAGGTAGCGGCGCAGGTGCGGCAGGGTGAGGTGGCGGAAGATCTGCCAGTCGCTCGCGCCGTCGACCCGGGCCGCCTCCAGCTGCTCCCGGTCCCGGCTCTGCAATCCGGCCAGCAGGATCAGCATCATGAACGGCGTCCACTGCCACACCAGGGACGCCTCCACCGCGAGCAGCGGGGTGTTCGAGATCCAGTCCGGCTGGGGGCCGCCGACGTAGTGCAGCAGCCCGTTGAGCAGGCCGTACTCGGGGTTGTAGAGCACATGCTTCCAGAGCAGCGCGGCGGCCACCGGGACCACCAGGAAGGGCGCGATCAGCAGGGTGCGGACGAGGCCCCGGCCGCGGAAGCGCCGGTCCAGGAGCAGGGCGAGGAGCAGCCCGAGCACCAGGCTGGCCAGCACCACCGCCACGGTGAGCAGGACCGTCGTCCACACCGAGTGGCGCAGGTCCGCGTCGGTGAGCACCTGGCGGTAGTTGGCGAGGCCGGTGAAGCGGCGGGCCTTGGGGTAGAGGGCGTTCCAGTCGAAGAACGAGATCACCAGCGTGGCCACGAAGGGCAGTTGGGTGACCGCGATCATGAAGACGAGGGCGGGGAGCAGCGGGGCCCGGGTGGCCCAGGCGCGCAGCCGGGCCGGGGGCCGTTTCACCGGCCGGGCGGGCGCGGCCGGGTACGGGGCCGTGGTGGTGGCGGTCATCGTCCCTCGTACTCCTTGGAGATCTTCTCGGCGAGCTGCTGGGACTTCCTCAGGGCCGTGTCGACGGACTGGCGTCCGGCGATGGCCGCGCTGATCTCCTGGGAGACCCGGGTGCCGAGGTCGGTGAACTCGGGGATGTCGACGAACTGGATGCCGGGCGCGGGGCGGGGCTGCACGCCGGGGTCGTCCGGGCGGCTGTTCTCGATGGCCTGCCGGGTCATCTCCTGGAAGGCGGCGGCGGACCGCCGGTAGTCGGCGTTCCCGTACGTCGAGGCCCGCTTGCCCGCCGGGACGTCCGGCCAGCCGCTGGTCTCGCCGACCAGCCGCTCGTACTCCTTGCTCGACGCCCAGGAGACGAACTTCCACGCCTTGTCGGGGTTGTGGGAGGCGTGCTGGATGCCCCAGGCCCAGGTGTAGAGCCAGCCGGAGGACCGGGTCCGCTCGACGGGGGCGGGGGCGTAGCCGAGCCTGCCCTTGACCGGGGAGCCCTTCGCCTCCAGGGAGCCGGCCGCGGACGTGGCGTCGTACCACATGGCGACCTTGCCCTGCGTCATGTCGTTCAGGCATTCGGCGAACCCGGACTGCGCGGCGCCGGACTCGCCGTGCGCGCGGACCAGGTCGACATAGAACTTCGTCGCCTTCTCGAAGGCGGGCGAGTCCAGCCGCGCCTTCCAGTCCTTGTCGAACCAGGTACCGCCGAAGGTGTTCACGACCGTGGTCAGCGGCGCCGCCATCTCGCCCCAGCCGGGCAGCCCGCGCAGGCAGATGCCGCGCATGCCGGGCCTGGCGCCGTCCGTCTTCGCGGCGAGGTCGGCCACCTGCTGCCAGGTCGGGTGGGCGGGCATGGTCAGGCCCTTCGCCGCGAAGACGTCCTTGCGGTACATCAGGAAGGACGACTCGCCGTAGAAGGGCTGCCCGTAGAGCCTGCCGTCGTCGCCGGTGAGGGACGTGCGCATCGGCGCCAGTACGTCCTTCTCGTCGTACGACGGGTCCTTCGCGACGTAGCCGTCCATCGGGCGCAGCCAGCCGTTGCGGGCGTAGATCGGGATCTCGTAGTTGGAGAGGGTGGCGACGTCGTACTGGCCCGCCTGGTTGGCGAAGTCCTGGCTGATCTTGTCGCGGACGTCGTTCTCCGGCAGCACGGTGAAGTTCACCTTGATGCCGGTCTCCTTGGTGAAGTGCGCGGCGGTGAGCTTCTGGAGCTCCACCATCTGGGGGTTGTTGACCATCAGTACGTTGATCGAGTCGCCGCCGGATCCGGCTCCGCCCGCCCCGACCCAGCAGCCGGACAGCAGGGGGGTGAGCAGCGTCCCTGCGGCGGCCAGGACGAGCGTGGCTCGTGGCCTCCGTCGGCTCGGGGTGCGCATGGATCACTCCTGGATGTATGGGGAGATAAAGGATGTTCGGTGGGCGGGGGATGCCCATGGGGGACGGGGCCGGGCGGCTCAGACCCGGATGACCTGCGGGCCCAGCAGGGCGTAGCGGTGGGCCTCGGCCACGGGGAGCTGGGTGCTGGTCACGACCGCCTCCAGCGCGCCGACGTCCGCGAACCGGCAGAAGCTCGCCGCGCCGAACTTGGTGTGCACGCCCGCGAACACGGTGCGCCGCGCCGCCCGCATCGCCTGTGCCTTGACCTCGCCGACCGCCGGGTCGGGTGTGGTCAGGCCGTGTTCGCGGGAGATGCCGTTGGCGCCGACATAGGCGAGGTCGAGGACGAAGCCGGACAGCATCGTGGTCGTCCAGTGGTCGACGGTGGCCAGCGTGCCGGCCCGCACCCGGCCGCCGAGGAGCAGGACCTGGATGTGGTCCGCCCCGGCGAGGGCGCCCGCGACCGGCAGGGACGCGGTGACCACGGTCAGCGGCCGGTCCCTCGGCAGGGCCTCGGCGATGAGCTGCGGGGTGAAGCCCTCGTCGACGAAGACCGTCTCGGCGTCGCCCAGCAACTCGGCCGCGGCGGCGGCGATCCTGCGCTTCTCGGGCACCTGGCTGGTGGCCCGGAAGGCCAGCGTGGTCTCGAAGCCGGCGCTCTCCACCGGGTAGGCCCCGCCATGGGTGCGGCGGATCAGCCCGTGGTCCTCCAGCGCGCGCAGATCGCGCCGGACGGTCTCCTTGGCCACGCCCAGTCCGGCGGCGAGCGCGGTGACATCGACCGCGCCGGTGGCGCGCGCGGCCCGCACGATCTCGCGCCGGCGTTCCTCCGCCGATCCGGTCATCTCGTCACCCTCCTCCCCGCAAAACTGCCCGTTCGGGCCCATGGGGCAAAGTTCTACCGCCGCTCCGCCGCCCTGACCAGGCTTGTTGCCCGCCCGATGCTGCCCGCTTGAGCCCGTTTGCCGGGCACACCGCCCGTCGCGGACCTGCGCGGCGGTGCCGGACGGGGTGGAAACGGGCGGCCCGCGTGCCCGGATGCGGTGCCGGGCGGGCCCGTTCGGCGCCCGTCCGCCCGTGTGCGCCCGGCGCGGTGCGGCCCGGTGTGGCTGGATACGGCGCGGTACGGCGCTCCGCAGACCGGCACCGACCGGCAGGCGACCGGTGTTGACCGCCCCTCGGAGGCCCCTTAGCGTGAGGCAGCTCATGCGTATGGACGCCGGTCAGAGGAATGTACGAGGCAGAGGAATGTACGCCGAGGAGTCCGCGTGAAGGCCGCCGCGTTCGTCTACCCCTGGGACGTCAACGGGGACCCGGACGCCCCCGCCCGCATCGCCGGGCTCGGCGTCGAGCAGGTGACCCTCGCCGCCGCCTACCACTCGGTCCGCGCCCTGACCCCGCGCCACCCCCGTCACCGCATCGTCACCGCCGAGCACGCGGCCGTCCTCTATCCGCCGGGCGGCCACTGGAGCGGCCGTGTCCCGCGCCCGTACCCGGCCGGCCGCTGGGCCCCCGGTGACGCCCACGGCGAGGCGGCGCGGGCGCTCGCCGGCGCCGGTCTCGCGGTGCACACCTGGGTGGTCCTCGCGCACAACTCCCGCCTGGGCGCGGAGCATCCGGGCACCTCCGTCGTCAACGCCTACGGCGACCGCTACCCCTGGGCGCCCTGCATCGCCCAGGAGGCCACCCGCGCCTATCTCACCGACCTCGCCGCCGAGGCCGCCGTCCGCCCCGGCGCGCAGGGCACCGAACTGGAGTCCCTCGGCTGGTACGGGCTGCCGCATCTGCACGCCCACGACAAGATCTCCGGTGTGCCCCTCGGCGAGGCGGGGGAGTACCTGATGTCCCTCTGCTTCTGTCCCTCCTGCCGCAGGGGCTACGGCGGGCAGGGCCTGGACGCCGAGGAACTGGCCGCGGCCGTGCGGGCCGCCCTGGAGCCGCTGTGGCGGGGCGCGGCGGCCGACCGGGGCCTGCCGATGGTGGCCGAACTGCTCGGCGAGGAGTGGGCCGCCGCCGTCCGGGCCTGGCGGGACGGGACCGCCCGCGGCCTCCAGGAGGAGGCCGTGGCCGCCGTGCGCGCCGCCGCGCCCGCCGGGTTCCAGGTCCTGCTGCACGCCGACCCCGTCCCCGAGCACTGCGGCGCGAACGCGGGCACCGACCCCGCCCACATCCTCTCCGTGGCCGACGGTGTCGTGGTCCCCTGCGCCACGGGCACCTCCCTGCTGGCGCCCTTCGCGGCGCACGCGGGCGAGCGGACCGTGCTGGCCGCCAACTTCACCGTCGTCTCCCAGATGGGCGGCAGCCCCCGCACCCTCGCGGCGGACGCGGCCCGCGCCCGGGCGGCCGGTGCCACCGAACTGCGGCTGTATCACGCCGGGTTGGCGTCGGACGGGGACCTCGCGGCGGTGCGCGAGGCGCTGGCGGCGCGCTGACGCGGCGGGGCCGCGGTCGCAGGCGCCTCACGCCGCGCCGCCGGACCCGCGCGGGCGGGGTGGACCTGTCCGGCGCGGTCGCGGGCGGGTAACACGGCTTGATGCCCGAATTCCCTTACCGGAACACAGAGTTCCGGCAGGGCGCTCGGACATGGCCGGAAAAAGACGTCCGTATCGATCGGGTAACAGCCCTCGCGTCACCGCTTGTTATGCGCGTAGACAATCCGTGACCTGGTCACTCACTCTAGCCACCAGATCCGGAGAATCCATGCGGAAGTCCCTCAGAGCGGCCGCCGCCGGCGCCGCCTGCGTCGTCGCCGGTGCCGCCCTGTACGGCGCGGGCGCGGCCACCGCCGGTCAGTCGACGGCCAACTCGACCCACGAGCCCTACAACATCGGGCTCCTGACGAAGGACATCGACACCTACTACGGCACCACCGCCGACAGCAACGGCGTCTACCAGGCGTCGCCGACCAGCCCGTACGCCAAGGACCTGGCGCGGATCGACGCGGACGCCAAGAAGTACATCGACCGGGCCGCCCGGAGCTCGCGCGCGCACCACCAGAAGCCCGCCGTCATGTTCGACATCGACGACACGGTGCTGCTGAGCCTCGACTACGAGAAGCGCAACAACTACGGCTACAACTCGGCCACCTGGAACGACTACGTCAACCAGGCCGGCCGCCCCGCCGTCTTCGGCAGCCCCGAGCTGATCCGGTACGCCCAGTCCAAGGGCGTCACGGTCTTCTACAACTCGGGTCTCACCGAGGCGCAGCGCGGTGCCGCGGTCGCCAACCTGAAGAAGGTCGGCGCCGACGTCAACCTGGACGCGGACCACATGTTCCTCAAGGACCCGGCCAACCCGCCGGCGTACCTCCAGGACTGCGCCACCCCGGGTGCCTGGAAGTGCACGACCGTCCAGTACAAGGCCGGTACCCGCGAGCACGTCGAGGACGACCTCGGCTACCGGATCATCGCGGACTTCGGCGACCAGTACTCGGACCTGGACGGCGGCTACTCCGGCCGTACGTACAAGCTGCCGAACCCGACGTACTTCGTCTCCTGAGGTCCCCCGGGCCTCCGTCCGGGGCCCGGTAGGGCCCGCTGACGCCCGCGCCCCCGCCACCGGCCGCCGCATGGACGGCGCCGTGGCGGGGGCGCGGCGGTTCTCGCCGGCGGCCGGTGCCTCTGTCTGCCCTACTTCTTCAGCGCCGCCGCCATCATGGCCCGCGCCACCGGCGCCGCCAGCCCGTTGCCGCTGACCTCCGAGCGCGCCGCGTCCGACTGCTCGACCATCACCGCGACGGCCACCTCCTTGCCGGTGCTGTCGGACTTGCCGAACGAGGTGAACCAGGCGTACGGCGTCTTGCTGTTGTTCTCGCCGTGCTGCGCGGTACCGGTCTTGCCGCCGACGGTCACGCCGTCGATCAGCGCGTTGGTGCCGGTGCCGTCCTTGACCACGGTCTCCATGGCCGACTGGAGCTGGCTCGCGGTCCGGGAACTGATGATCCGCTTGGTGCCGGTGTCGCCGTCGTCGTCGTGCACCACGTCGCCGCCGCTGTCCACGGTCCGGGACACCATGTGCGGCGAGGGCAGCTCACCGCCGTTCGCGATCGCCGCGGACACCATGGCCATCTGGAGCGGGGTCGCGGTGACGTTGTACTGGCCGATGCCGGTCAGCCCGGTCGACGACTTGTCCATGTCCTTCGGATAGACGCTGGGGTAGGCGCGCACCGGCACGTCCTGGTGGTCGTCGTTGAAGCCGTACTTCTCCGCCATGGCCCGCACCTTGTCCTGGCCGAGGTCGACGGCCATCTTGGCGAAGACGTTGTTGCAGGAGTACTGGAGCGCCACCCGGATCGGGGCGTTGCGGCACGGCGCCGAGCGGTTCTCGTTGGCCAGGTCGGTCACCGTGCCCGGCAGCCGGTACGGATCGGGGCTGTCGGTGTGCTGGTCGACGTTCTTGTACAGCCCGCTCTCCAGCGCGGCCGAGGCCACGACCAGCTTGAACGTCGAACCGGGCGGCAGCGGCTGGCGCAGCGCGCGGTTGTTCATCGGCTTGTCCGGGTCCGCGTTGAGCCGCTTCCAGGCGCCGCCCGCCGTGTTGGCGTCGGTGAGCTGCGAGGGGTCGTACGACGGCGTCGACACGGCGGCCAGGATGCGGCCGGTCTTCGGGTCGATGGCGACGGCCCCGCCCTTCTTGTCGCCGAGCGCGTCGTAGGCGGCCTTCTGCACCGCCGGGTCGATGGTGGTGACCACGTCGCCGGGGTCGGCCCGCTCACCGGTGAGGGTGTCCATGATCGTCTTCAGGCCCGGGTCCGTGCCGTTGAGCAGATCGGTGTAGATGCCCTCCAGCTGCGTGGGCGCGTACGCCTGCGAGGCGTAGCCGGTCACCGCCGCGTACAGCTTGCCGTTCTTGTACGTGCGCTTGTAGGCGAGGTCGCCTCCCTTGGTCCGGGCCGAGCCGGTGACGGCGTTTCCGGCCACGATGATGTTCCCGAGCGGCTGCGAGTAGGTCGCGATCGCGTTGCGCCGGTTGTTCGTGTCGTCCGCGAGGGCCTGTCCGTCGTAGAACTGCACCCAGGTCGCCCTGACCAGCAGGGCGACCACGAGCAGCAGCGAGAAGACGGACGCTCGCCTGATCGTCTTGTTCATCCCGTTCATCCCGCACGGAAGACGTCCGGGGAGGGCATGAACGTTCCCTCGCGCCGGGAATTCTCATGTCCCGTTCATCCCGAGCGCCCCCGTTCATCCCGTACTCATCCGTCCGGTATCAGCTGTCCGGGGCTCCCGCGTCCAGGATCAGCACGACCTCCTCGATCTCCTCGCCCCGGCCGTTGGCGAAGCCCCGGGCCTGGACGGACTCGCGGAAGCCGCACTTGGCCAGGACCCGCAGCGAGGCGGTGTTGTCGGCCGCCGCCCGCGCGTAGAGCGGGCGCTCGGGGACCTCGGCGAGCAGGGCGCGCAGCGCGGCCGTCGCCACGCCCCGGCCCCAGTAGGCGCGGTCGATCCAGTACGTCACCTCGCGCTCGCCGGGCTCCCCGTAGACCGCCGCGCTGCCGGCCACCCGCCCGTCGGCCAGCACCGTGCGCAGCACGTCACGGGAGGCGCGGACGCGTTTGAGGCGGGCTTCGAAGGCGTCCCGGTCGGTCGGGTCCTGAGGGCCGAAGGCGGCCATCCGCAGGGCCACCGGGTCGGTCATCTGCCGGAAGAACACCGGCAGATCCTCGTCGTGGACGCTCCGCAGCGCGATCTTCATGGGGCCCGAGACTACGGCGGCGGGACCGTCACGCCGGTCCGCGCCGCGCGCACGGCCCCGGGCGGCGTCCCGGTCCGGTGCGCGCCCCCGGTCCGCGCCCGGCCCCCGGCGCGCCCAGAGCCCGCGCGTCGCCAGGGCCAGCCGGTCGCGGGCCCCGGACAGCGCGTCCTCGGCCGTCCGCTCATGGGCGGGGGTCGGCCGGGCCACCGGCACCGAGCAGCTGACCGCGTCCCGGGGCCGGGGTGCGGTACGGCAGGGCCACGCCGAAGCAGCGCAGCCCCGCCGTGTTCTCCTCGCGGTCGAGCGCGAAGCCCCGCTCCCGCGCCCCGATGCCGTACCGCGTGCCCGTCGCGTCCGCAGGCTGGGCGTGGGGTGGCCGAGGGTCTTCTGCACGGCCGCGAGGGAGTGCAGGCCGGGGCGGCCGGCGTTCAGCGGAGAGGAAGGCCCGGAACCGGCGGCACGGACGCGGCGTCCTCCCTCCCATGATCAGTGAACCCGCGAGCACCCTGGAGATCCGCGCCGCGCTGCCCGCCGAGGCCGAGGTCATCGCCGCACTGCACCTGCGCGCGCGCTCGACGTACTACCCGGACGGTGTCCCGCAGGCGGAGGTCGACTGGACGCAGGCGTGGCGGGGCTCCATCGAGCGGCCCGACGGGCGGGTGCTGTGCGCCGTCCGGGAGGGCCGGCTCGCCGGGGTCGCCTCCTTCCGGACCCCCGACGGAGCCGGCCCGGACACCGTCAAGCTGTTCCAGTTCCATGTGGACCCCGACCGCTGGCGGGGCGGCATCGGTACGGCCCTGCACGCCGCCTGCGCGGAGCGGTGGCGGGCGGCCGGGCGGCGCACGGCCGTGCTCGACGTGCACGTGGACAACCTGCGGGCCCAGGCTTTCTACGCCCGGCAGGGCTGGGTGCCGGACCCGGAGAACCCGCCCGCGGCGGGGGACCACCACCTGTTTCTGCGGTACGCGGTGGGTCCGGGGGCGCCGGGGGAATGACCGGCGGCATTTGAACGTTCACGTACTCGGCGGAGATCGCCTCCGTACCCGTACGACCTGGAAAGAGCCGAAGACATGCGCGTCGAGATCTGGAGCGACATCGCCTGCCCCTGGTGCTATGTGGGCAAGGCCCGCTTCGAGAAGGCGCTCGCCGCCTTCCCGCACCGCGAGGACGTCGAGGTGGTGCACCGCTCCTTCGAGCTGGACCCCGGCCGCGCCAAGGGCGATGTCGAGTCCGTGCTCACCATGCTGACCAGGAAGTACGGCATGAGCGAGGCACAGGCCGAGGCCGGGGAGGACAACCTGGGCGCCCAGGCCGCCGCCGAGGGCCTGGACTACCGCACCCGGGGCCGCGACCACGGCAACACCTTCGACATGCACCGCCTGCTGCACCTGGCCAAGGAGCGCGGCCGGCAGGACGAGCTGATCCAGGCCCTGTACCGGGCCAACTTCGCCGAGGAGCGGTCCGTCTTCAGCGAGGGCGACGAGCGGCTGGCCGAGCTGGCCACCGGAGCCGGGCTCGACGCGGCCGAGGTGCGCGCCGTGCTCGCCGACCCGCAGGCGTACGCCGACGCGGTGCGCGAGGACGAGCGCGAGGCCGCCGAGCTGGGCGCGAACGGAGTCCCCTTCTTCGTGCTCGACCGCAAGTACGGCGTCTCCGGCGCCCAGCCCGCCGAGGTCTTCACCCAGGCGCTCGGCCAGGCATGGGACGAGCGCGCCCCGCTGAAGCTGGTCGACCAGGGCGACGCCGACGCCTGCGGGCCGGACGGCTGCGCGGTGCCGCCGAGGGGCTGACCGCGCGGGACGCGAACCCGCAGGCCGGCGCGGTCGTATAAGAAAACCTTGGTGCGTCCCTGTGACAACACGCGATGGACGGGGACCCCGCCGACCCGCACAGTGGGCTCATGGAGACCTTCGAGAGCCTCGTCCGCGCCGAGTTCCGCCCGGAGAACACCTATCTGAACACCGCGACCAGTGGCCTGCTCCCGGCCCGCACCCTCACCGCGCTCCAGGAGGCGATGGCGATCCGGGCCGAGGGGCGGCCGCTGGACCCGCTGTTCGAGGACGTCGAGCGCGCCCGCGCCGCCTTCGCCCGGCTGGCCGGGGTCCCGGCGAGCCGGGTCGCGGCCGGCCCCTCGGTCGCCGCGCAGACCGGCCTGATCGCGGCCTCGCTGCCCGCCGGCGCCGAAGTCCTCACCGCCGAGGACGACTTCACCTCCGTGGTGAACCCCTTCCATGTGCGCGGCGACCTCAAGGTGCGCGCCGTGCCGCTGGAGCGGCTCGCCGAGTCGGTGCGTCCCGGGACCGCGCTGGTCGCGGTCAGCGCCGCGCAGTCCGCCGACGGCCGGGTCGCCGACCTGGCCGCCCTGCGCGCGGCGGCCCGCACCCATGGCGCGCGCACCTATGTCGACTTCTCCCAGGCCGCCGGCTGGCTGCCGATCGACGCGGACGGCTACGACTACACCGTCACCACCACCTTCAAGTGGCTGCTCGGCCCGCACGGCGCCGCCTTCCTCGTCGTACCCGAGGACCTCGGCGGGCTGACCCCGCTGCTCGCGGGCTGGGTCGCGGCCGAGGACCCCTGGCGCAGCTGCTACGGCCCGGTCGCCGAACTCGCGCGCTCCGCACGCCGGTTCGACGTCAGCCCCGGCCTGTTCACCTACAGCGGGGTGTACTCCTCGCTCACCCTGATCGAGGAGCTGGGCGTGGCCGCCGTGCACGCGCACGACCTGGCGCTCGCCGACCGCTTCACCAAGGGGCTCGCCCGGCTGGGGCACGAGCCGCTGCCCGCGCCCGGCTCGGCGATCGTCTCGGTGCCCGGACTCGGCGCGCGGCAGGCCGAGTTGAGCCGCGCGGGTATCCAGGTGTCCGACCGGGCGGGCAATCTGCGGGCGTCCTTCCACCTCTACAACACGGCGGCGGACGTGGACCGGCTGCTCGACGCGCTGGCCGGCTGACACCGTCCGGACATGACCGGGCCGGGGCCTCCCGTCCCACACGTGGAGGCCCCGGCCCGGTGTCGGAAGGCGCCTACCTCACCGGGGTGAAGTCGCGCGCGCCGATGAACTCCGGCCGGCGCACCGGCGCGGCGAACGGCTCCACGGCCGTGTTCTCCACGCTGTTGAACACGATGAAGACGTTGCTGCGCGGGAACGGGGTGATGTTGTCCCCGGAGCCGTGCATGCAGTTGCAGTCGAACCAGGTGGCCGAGCCCGGCTTGCCGGTGAACAGCTTGATGCCGTGCTCGCCCGCCAGCTCCGTCAGCGCCCCGTCGGAGGGGGTGCCCGCGTCCTGCATCTGGAGCGACTTCTTGTAGTTGTCCTTGGGTGTCTCGCCCGCGCAGCCCAGGAACGTCCGGTGCGAGCCCGGCATGATCATCAGGCCGCCGTTGGTGTCGTGGTTCTCGGTCAGCGCGATCGAGACGGACACCGTGCGCATGTTCGGCAGGCCGTCCTCGGCGTGCCAGGTCTCGAAGTCCGAGTGCCAGTAGAAGCCGCTCGCGCCGAAGCCCGGCTTGACGTTGATCCGCGACTGGTGGACGTACACGTCCGAGCCGAGGATCTGGCGGGCCCGGCCGACCACGCGCTCGTCCCGCACCAGCCGGGCGAACACCTCGCTGATCCGGTGCACCTCGAAGACCGACCGGATCTCCTGCGAGGACGGCTCCACGATGGAGCGCTCGTCGAAGCGGATCGCCGGGTCGCTGACCAGCCGGTCCAGCTCCTGCCGGTAGATCCCGACCTCGTCGGGACCGATCAGCTGGTCGACGGCGAGGAAGCCGTCACGCTCGTACGAGTGGAGCTCGGCCGCCGCGATCGGCCCCGGGGTGTCCGGAGCGCCCCACAGGACCGGGTCCTGGCGGGGGACGGTCACCTCGGTGGCGCCGCGGGTCGGGTAGAGGTCCTTCACGGTGGCGGTGGTCATGGTCGCTCACACCTCCTCGGGCTCGGGCTCCGTGAGCAGCGGGTAGACGCCGTTCTCGTCGTGGTCCTCCCGTCCGGTGACGGGCGGGTTGAACACGCAGATGCAGTGGAAGTCCTCCTTGACACGCAGCGTGTGCCGCTCGTGCCCGTTCAGGAGGTACATGGTGCCGGGCGTGATGGTGTACGTCTGCCCGGTCTCGCGGTCGGTCAGTTCGGCCTCGCCCTTGGTGCAGACGACGGCCTCGATGTGGTTGGCGTACCACATCTGGGTCTCGGTCCCCGCGTACAGGATGGTCTCGTGCACGGAGAAGCCGACCCGCTCCTTGGCCAGAACGATGCGCTTGCTCTCCCAGGTGCCCGACTTCGCCTTGACGTGCCGGTCGGTGCCTTCGATGTCCTTGAACGATCGGACGATCACGGTGGTGCTTCCTCCTGGTTGGACGGTGCGGTCAGACGGTGTGGTTCAGGTGGTTCAGGCGGTTTCCCGGACGGCGCGGGCGAGGATGCTCAGGCCCTCGTCCAGCTCGTCGGGGGTGATGGTCAGGGCCGGCAGCAGCTTGACGACCTCGCTCTCCGGCCCCGAGGTCTCGATGAGCAGGCCCAGTTCGAAGGCCCGCCGCGCGATGCGCCCGGCGCGGTCCTTGGCGTGGAACTCCAGGCCCCACACCAGACCGCGGCCGCGGTACTCCTTGACGTCGGCGAGGTTCTCCTCGGTGATGGAGATCAGCGCCTGCTCGACCTGCTCGCCACGGGTGCGGGTCTGCTTCTCCATGGCCGAGCCGTCGGTCCAGTACGCCTCCAGGGCCGCGGCGGCGGTGACGAACGCGGGGTTGTTGCCGCGGAAGGTGCCGTTGTGCTCGCCCGGCTCCCAGACGTCCAGCTCGGGCCGGAACAGGCACAGCGACATCGGCAGGCCGTAGCCGCTGATGGACTTCGACACCGTGACGATGTCGGGGGTGATCCCGGACTCCTCGAAGGAGAAGAAGGCGCCGGTACGGCCGCAGCCCATCTGGATGTCGTCGACGATCAGCAGCATGTCCTGCCGCTCGCACAGCTCCTTGAGGGCGCGCAGCCACTCGGGCCGGGCCACATTGATGCCGCCCTCGCCCTGCACGGTCTCCACGATCACCGCGGCGGGCTTGTTCAGGCCGGAGCCCTGGTCCTCCAGCAGCCGCTCGAACCACAGGAAGTCCGGGACGGTGCCCTCGAAGTAGTTGTCGAACGGCATCGGGGTGCCGTGCACCAGCGGTATGCCGGCGCCGGCCCGCTTGAAGGCGTTGCCGGTCACCGCGAGCGAGCCGAGGGACATGCCGTGGAAGGCGTTGGTGAAGGACACGATGGCCTCGCGGCCCTTCACCTTGCGGGCCAGCTTCAGCGCCGACTCCACCGCGTTGGTGCCGGTCGGGCCGGGGAACATGACCTTGTACGGCAGGTCGCGCGGGCGCAGCACCAGGTTCTGGAAGGTCTCCAGGAAGCGGCGCTTGGCCGTGGTCGACATGTCCAGGCCGTGGGTGACCCCGTCCCGGGACAGGTAGTCGATCAGCGCCCGTTTGAGCACCGGGTTGTTGTGGCCGTAGTTGAGCGATCCCGCGCCGGCGAAGAAGTCGAGGTACGCATGGCCGTCCTCGTCGTACATCCGGCTGCCCTGCGCGCGGTCGAACACGACGGGCCAGCCGCGGCAGTAGCTGCGCACCTCGGACTCGAGGGTCTCGAAGACGCTGAGGTCGGGCTGGGTGATGGTCACGGTGATTCGCTCCTCAGTGGGCGTGGGAATCGGTCAACGGGCCGATGCGGTAGAGGACTTCGGAGTCGTGCGGGCCGTCCGGGAACAGCTCGGCGGGGAACAGCACCTCGCGGGAGAGGTGCGCGCCGTGCCGCTCGGCGAACGAGGTGAACAGCCGCTCGGAGGCGGTGTTGCCGGGCGTGATGGTGGTCTCGATGCCGGTGACCCCGCGCTCGGCGGCGAGGCGCGCGGTCAGTCCGTCCAGCAGGGCGGCGGCGATGCCGCGGCCGCGGTGGGCGCCGTCCACGGCGACCTGCCAGACGAGCAGGGTGTCCGGGCGGTCGGGCCGCACGTACCCGGTGATGAATCCGACGGGGGTGCCGTCCGCATCACGCGCCACCGCCGAGGTGCCGGCGAAGTCCCGGCACCACAGCAGATAGCTGTAGGACGAGTTGAGATCGAGCGTTTTCGAGTCCTTGGCGAGGCGCCAGAGCGCGGCGCCGTCGGCCGTTTCCGGTCGGTCTATGAGCAGGTCTGCGGATGCGGCGGTCATGCGGCACGAATTTAGCGAGGCAAATTAAAAAATGCACGACCGTGGATGCGGCGTCGCTCGGGATGATGCGTGAAATGCCGGTTTTGCCCTATGGCAAACCCGGACAAAACCCTGGGATTGTGGGGTCTGTCACACCCCTGAAACCGTCGGAAATCTCCCGGAAAACTGGCCCGTTTAGTCGTGCAAAAAGCGGGCAGAAGACTATGGGAAGCTACCGTCCGGGAAATTGGCGGGAATTGTGAATCCAAATTGAATTCAAGCCCCGGTGGTTCCGTCTATTCGTTCACGGAGAATGTCCGCGTGTCCGTTGTGACGGGCGTACTCCTCGATGAGATGGATCAGCACCCACCGCACACTGACCTCCGTCCCGGCCATCGGACCGTCCGCGATCCTGCCGGTGGCCTCCAGCGGCCGCCCGGCGCACAGCTCACGGCCGCGCGCGATCTCCCGGTGCCAGACGGTCAGCGCCTCGTCCAGCCCGCGCGCCGGATCGAGGCCGTACCCGGACTCCTCCTCGAACAGCGGCGGCAGGTCGAGGCCGCCCAGCACCCGCTGGAACCAGGTCCGCTCGACCTCCGCGAGATGCTGCACCAGACCCAGCGGGGTCAGCGCCGACGGCTCGGCCGAGGCGGTCCTCGCCTGCGCGTCGGACAGGCCGCGGCACTTCAGCTCCAGGGTGGCCCGGTGGAAGTCGAGCCAGCTCTCCAGCATGGGGCGCTCGGGGCCGGTCGGCAGGGGGACCGGACGGCCGTCGGGAAGGGTCGGGCGCGCGGGGGTGTGTTCCGGCCGCGAGGTGTGATCACTGGCACTGGTCATGGGCGCAGCATGGCAGCCGGGTATGACAACGGCCCGCGCCACCGGGCGCGGGCCGTCGTCGTGCCCGGGGATGCGCGGCGGCTACCGCCAGGCCCGCTCCACGGCCTGCCGGGCGGCCGCCGGGTCCACCGTCGCGCCCCGCGCGGCGAGGGCCGCGCCCAGGGCGGCCAGCGAGGCGTGGACGGCGGACTCGGTGGCGTCGGGGCCGTAGTGGTTGACCCGGATCATCTCCTTGGCCAGGGCGCCGCCGCCCGCGGCCAGCGGCAGGGCGGGGTCGTCGGCCAGCGCGGCGGCGACCAGGCCGGAGGCCGTGAGCGAGGAGGGGACACGCAGGGTCGTGGCGACCGGGGCGGCGTCCGCGGCGTCGTGGACGTACGGCTCCAGGCCGCCGCCGAGGGCCAGCGCACCCGCGCGGGTGGCCTCGGCCGCCCGGCGGTGGCGGGCCATCACCGCGTCCGGGCCGTCCGTCTCGATCCGCTCCAGGCAGGCGTCCAGCGCCAGCATCTCCAGCTGGGCCGGGGCGTGCGGCAGGGCCGTGCGGCCGGCGTCCAGCCAGCGCTCCTTCCAGTCCAGCAGGGAGAGGTAGGAGCGGCGCGGCGCGTCCGGGTTCGCCGCCATCCGGGCCCAGGCGCGCTCGCTCACCGAGATCGCCGAGACGCCCGCCGGACCGCCCATCGCCTTCTGCGCGCCGATCACGCACAGGTCCACGCCCCACGCGTCCGGCAGCACCGGCTCGGCGCCCACCGAGGCGACCGCGTCCAGGTAGAACAGGGCGCCCTGCTCCCGTACCGCCGCGCCGATCTCCGCGACCGGGTTGGTGTTGCCGGTCGCCGCCTCCGCGTGCACCAGCGAGACGAAGTCGATCTCCGGGTGCTCGGCGAACGCGGCACGGATCTGCTCCGCCCGCACCGCCGTGTGGAAGGGGACCGAGAGGTCGTACACGGTCGCGCCGGTGTCCCGCAGCCAGTCGCCGAAGGTCTGCCCGTAGGGGCCTGTGATCACGTTCAGCGCCACCGTGCCCGGACCGGCGGCGGCGCGGATCGCGCCCTCCAGCGGCAGCAGCGCCTCGCCCTGGGTGATCAGTACGTCCTGCCGGGTGTCCAGCAGCCGGGCCACCCGGTCCTCGATGGCGGCGAAGCGCCGCGCGGTCAGCGGGGGCAGGTCGAGGAGGGGGTGCGTCACGGCGGTGCTCTCTCTTCGTCGGGCGGTTCGCAGGGGTCACAGCGGCCTGCTCCCCCCGATCTTAGGTCCAGGCCCCCAGGGCCATGGGTTTGGTTTGAGATACCCAAACATTTCCTTATAATCGGAACCTATTGTTCCCCCCTCAGGAGACTTCCGCCATGAAAACGCCCCTCGGACGCCGGACCCGCCTGCTGGCCGCCACCACCGCGACCGCGGGCCTCGTGCTCGTCGTGGCGGGCTGTTCCTCCGGCGGCTCGGGAAGCGGCCAGACCGTGGCGGGCGGTGTCCACCTCGCCAGGGCCGGGCAGCTCACCACCTGCACCCACCTGCCCTACCCACCGTTCCAGTCCGTGGTCCACGGCAAGGTGCAGGGCTTCGACGTCTCCCTGATCGACCTGGTCGCCAAGGACCTCGGCGTCAAGCAGCAGATCGTGGACACGCCGTTCGAGAACTTCAAGACCGGCGCCTTCCTGAACTCCGGCCAGTGCGACCTGGCCGCCGCCGGTATGACGATCACCCCCGAGCGCGCGAAGAACGTGGACTTCTCCGACCCGTACTTCGAGGCCACCCAGGCCGTGCTGGTCGCCAGGAACAGCGGGATCACCTCGCTCGACGGCGCCAAGGGCAAGAAGCTCGGCGCCCAGGCGCAGACCACCGGTGAGGACTTCGCCAAGAAGAAGGGCCTCGACCCGGTCTCCTTCGCCTCCTCCGACGCCGTCCTCAACGGCCTGCGCACCGGCCAGGTCCAGGCCGTCATCATCGACTACCCGGTGGTCCAGGGCTGGCTGAAGGACAAGGCCACCGCGGACAAGTTCAAGGTGGTCGGCAACCTGAAGACCGGCGAGCAGTACGGCTTCACGGTCAAGAAGGGCAACAAGCCCCTGCTGAACGCCATCAACAAGGCGCTCAAGGACGCCAAGGCCGACGGCACCTACAAGAAGATCTACGAGAAGTGGATCGGCCCGTACGACTCCTCCGTCGCCTCCCCGGCCGGTTCCTGACCCCATGGCGGACACGGACACCGGCATCCAGCCGAAGCGCACGGGGCTGACGCGCACGCAGAAGCGCAGGCTCTCGCGCGGCGCCCAGTACACCGTCCTCGCCGCCGCGGTGATCGCCTTCGCGCTCACCGCGGACTGGGGGCGGCTCCAGAACCAGTTCGCGCAGCCCGCCATCGCCAAGCAGCTGTTCCCCGACCTGATCACGGTCGCCCTGAAGAACACCGTGCTGTACACGCTGTCCGGGTTCGTCGTCGGCCTGGCCCTCGGCATGGTCATCGCCCTGATGCGGCTGTCCTCCGTGGGCCCCTACCGCTGGCTCGCCGGCATCTACATCGAGATCTTCCGCGGCCTGCCCGCGCTGCTGATCTTCATCTTCGTCGGCGTCGGGGTGCCGCTGGCCTTCCCGGCCGTCCAGTACCCCGGCGGCACCTACGGCAAGGTCGCCGTCGCGCTCGGCCTGGTCTCCGCCGCCTATATGGCCGAGACCATCCGGGCCGGCATCCAGGCGGTGCCCAAGGGGCAGATGGAGGCGGCCCGGTCGCTCGGGTTCTCGCCCGCGCGGGCCATGGTCTCGATCATCCTGCCGCAGGCGTTCCGCATCATCCTGCCGCCGCTGACCAACGAACTCGTCCTGCTCTTCAAGGACTCCTCGCTGGTGCTGTTCCTCGGGGTCACCCTGGAACAGCGCGAACTGTCCAAGTTCGGCAACGACCTGGCCAGCCAGACCGCCAACTCCACGCCGATCCTGGTCGCGGGCCTGTGCTATCTGCTGATCACGATCCCGCTCAGCCTCGTCGTACGCCGTATGGAAACCAAGGCCCTCAGGGAGATCAGGTGAGCACCCCCGAGATCCGCGTCCAGGGTCTGCACAAGTCCTTCGGCGACAACCACGTGCTGCGCGGCATCGACCTGGAGATCGCCCAGGGCGAGGTCGTCTGCGTCATCGGCCCGTCCGGCTCCGGCAAGTCCACGCTGCTGCGCTGTGTGAACCTGCTGGAGGAGCCCACCGAGGGGCGGGTCTTCGTCGGCGGCACCGAGGTCACCGACCCGGATGTCGACATCGACGCCGTCCGCCGCCGGATCGGCATGGTCTTCCAGCAGTTCAACCTCTTCCCGCACCTCAGCGTCACCGAGAACCTCACGCTGCCGCAGCGCCGGGTGCTCAAGCGGGACAAGGGGGACGCCGAGCGCGTCGCCGCCGAGAACCTGGCCCGGGTGGGCCTCGCGGAGAAGGCGGCCGCCTACCCCTCCGCCCTCTCCGGCGGCCAGCAGCAGCGGGTGGCCATCGCCCGCGCGCTCGCCATGGGCCCCGAGGTGATGCTCTTCGACGAGCCGACCTCGGCGCTCGATCCCGAGCTGGTCGGCGACGTCCTCGCGGTGATGCGGGGCCTCGCGCGGGAGGGCATGACGATGATGGTCGTCACCCACGAGATGAGCTTCGCGCGCGAGGTCGCCGACCGGGTCGTCTTCATGGACGGCGGCGTGATCGTGGAGGAGGGCCGCCCCGAGCAGGTCATCGGCGCCCCCCGGCACGAACGCACCCGCCACTTCCTCTCCCGCCTGCTCGACCCGGCGATGGCCGAGGTGGAGGAGGGGGTCGCGGACCAGGGGGGAACCGGCCCGGCCTAGGGTGCCGGTATGAGCGATCAGCCGGTGCTGCATGTCAAGGGCAGGGTCCTCGTCGGACCGCGGGACGAACGCGACGAACTGTGGGTGGTCGGCGGCCGGGTGTCGTACGACCGCCCCGCCGGGGCCCGGGACGTCCGGACCGTGACGGGCTGGGCGCTGCCCGGCCTGGTCGACGCCCACTGCCATGTGGGCCTCGACGCGCACGGCCCGGTCGACGCGGAGACCGCCGAGAAGCAGGCGCTCACCGACCGGGAGGCGGGCACCCTGCTGATGCGGGACGCGGGCTCGCCCTCCGACACCCGCTGGATCGACGACCGCGCCGATCTGCCGAAGATCATCCGGGCCGGGCGGCACATCGCGCGCACCCGCCGCTACATCCGCAACTACGCCTGGGAGATCGAGCCGGACGACCTCGTCGCCTACGTCGCCCAGGAGGCCCGGCGCGGTGACGGCTGGGTCAAGCTGGTCGGCGACTGGATCGACCGCGAGGCCGGCGATCTCTCCCCCTGCTGGCCCCGGGAGGCGGTCGAGGCCGCGATCGCCGAGGCCCACCGGCTGGGCGCCCGGGTCACCGCGCACTGCTTCGCCGAGAACTCCCTGCGCGATCTGGTCGAGTCGGGCATCGACTGCATCGAGCACGCCACCGGTCTCACCGAGGACCTGATCCCGCTGTTCGCCGAGCGGGGCGTCGCCATCGTCCCCACCCTCGTCAACATCGCCACCTTCCCGCGGCTCGCGGACGGCGGCGAGAGCAAGTTCCCGAACTGGTCGGCCCATATGCGCCGGCTGCACGAGCGCCGCTACGACACCGTGCGCTCCGCGTACGACGCCGGCATCCCGGTGTTCGTCGGCACCGACGCCGGCGGCTCGCTGCCGCACGGCCTGGTCGCGGCGGAGGTCGCCGAGCTGGTCACCGCGGGCATCCCGCCGGTCGAGGCGCTCGGGGCGACCACCTGGGCCGCGCGCGCGTGGCTCGGGCGGCCCGGCCTGGAGGAGGGCGCCCCGGCGGACCTCGTGGTGTACGACGAGGACCCCCGGGCCGAGGTGGGGGTGCTGGCGGCACCGCGCCGGGTGGTGCTGAACGGAGCGGTGGTGGAGTAGGGCGGCGCGCGCATGAGGGAACGCGTGTGCAAGATGATTCGAAGAGGCGTGCGGAATTTCCACGTTTGAGTGAAGTGACCCAGGTTTGCTGACCGTTCACCCACACTGACGACAAGGTTGACGGGTCCCAAGCAGTTTCAAGTGGGGGGTCCCACCGCCTTGAACAGCACCAACTTCCTGTTGCCCGTGCGCCGTCTGGCCGCCGCGGCGACCGTCACCGCGCTGGCCGCCGCGCCCGCCGTCCTCGGCGCGGGCGCGGCGCACGCGTCCGGGAATCCCGGCCGCGCCACCGCCTCCGTCCTGCACACCGGGCTCGACGTGTCCCTGCTCGACAAGTCCGTCGACGTCCCGCTCGCCGTCTCCCTCAACGAGGTCACGGCACCGCGGAGCGCCGACCGCACCGCCCTGTCCACCCGCCTCGACGGGGTGTCCGGCGGCCACCCGTTCACCGTCCTCAGCGCGGACGTGGCCCAGTCCCGGGCCACCGTCACCGACCGGCGCGCCGAGGGCTCCGTCCGCCTCGTGCACGCCAGGCTGCACGTCCCCGGCCTGCCGTTGCTGTCCCTGATCGAGGTCGACACCGTCACCGCGCGGGCCACCTGCGACGCCGGCAAGGCACCGAGCGCCGACGCGAAGATCGTCGGCACGGTCACCGTCCTCGGCCGCAAGGTCTCGGTCACCGCCGGGGGGCCGGTCGAGGTCACGGTGCCCGGCGTCGGCGAGGTCCGCCTCGACCTGGCGCGGCACGGCACCACGTCCCGCACGGCCGCCGCGACCGCGCTCCAGCTCAAGGTCTCCGTCAACCCGCTGAAGCTGAACGTGG
Organism: Streptomyces sp. SUK 48; assembly: GCF_009650765.1. Lineage (NCBI taxonomy): Bacteria > Bacillati > Actinomycetota > Actinomycetes > Kitasatosporales > Streptomycetaceae > Streptomyces > Streptomyces sp. SUK 48. Next base: position 6,219,026 of record NZ_CP045740.1, read on the forward strand.
CGGACGTCGAGGGCACGGTCACGCTGGCCAAGGCGACCTGCCGGTCTCCGATGGCGCCGCCCTCGAAGCCCCCGACGCAGAGCCACGACCCGGGCTCCGGCACCAAGCCCGGCTCGGCCGCCCCGGTCTCCGACGTGAAACCGCAGGGCGGCGCCTCGGACACGAACCTCGCGGAGACGGGAGGCGACCCGGCGACGCCGTACATCGCGGGCGGCGCGGTGGCGCTGCTGGCGGCGGGCGGCGGCGCGGTGCTGGTGGCGCGCCGGCGCAGGAGCTGACGGCAGGAGGAGGAACGGGGGCGGGACCGGAGGGGCCAGGGGAGCCTCACCGGTCCTGCCTCGCGCCGGGGCTCTGCGCGGACCGGGGGCCGTCAGTCCGGGGCGGCTGTCAATGCGGTGCGGTCAGGAAGGTGTCCGTCGTGGGGTGTTCGCCCTTGGGGCGGGCGCCGGCGCGGAGGTCCCTCGGCCGGACCGGTCCCGCTCTGCGCCGGGGCCTGTGCGGGCCGGGGGGCGATGCACGGAGGTCCCTCGGCCGGTAGCGCCCCGCGCCCGGGCCTGTGCGGGTCGGGGTGTGGCCTCCCTCAAATCCCGGGCGCGCGTCGGCGCGGTCCGGGAGGCGGTGGTCGGTCGTGGGCGGTGGAGGCGTCCGTCGGTCGAGGGCGGTGGCCAGCGCGGTCAGGAGGGCGTTGGTCGTGGGGTGCTCGCCCCCGGGACGCGCCCCAGCGCGGAGGTCCCTCGGCCGGACCGGTCCCGCTCTGCGCCGGGGCCTGTGCGGGTCGGGGTGTGGCCTCCGCCAGATCCCGGGCGGGCGCGGTCCGTTAGGCGTTCGTCGTGGGGTGCTCGCCCTTGGGGCGGGCGCCAGCGCGGAGGTCCCTCGGCCGGACCGGTTCCGCCCTGCGCCGGGGCCTGTGCGGGCCGGGGGTCGCTTCGGGGGCGGCGATGCACGAAGGTCCCTCGGCCGGTAGCGCCCCGCGCCCGGACCGAGGCGCGGCCTCCGCCACATCTCGGGCGGGCGCGGGCGTGGTCCGGGAGGCGTCCGTCGAGGGGGGGCTCGCCTCCGGGACGGGCGCCGGCGCGGAGGTCCCTCGGCCGGACCGGTTCCGCCCTGCGCCGGGGCCTGTGCGAGCCGGGGCGCGGCCCCGTCAAATGCCGGGCGGCCGTCGGCGCGGTCCGGGAGGCGGTGGTCGGTCGTGGGCGGTGGAGGCGTCCGTCAGTCGAGGGCGGTGGCCAGCGCGGTCAGGAAGGCGTTGGTCGTGGGCCGGTCGCGGACGGCGAGGCGTATCCAGTCGGCGCCGAGCCCGGGGAAGGTGTCCCCGCGGCGCACGGCGTAGCCGAGCTCGCGCAGCCGCTGTCGTACACCGGCCGCTCCCGGCACGCCCACCAGCACGAAGGACCCCTCGGCGGGCCCCGCGACCCGCACCCCGCGAAGGGCGAGCGCGGACAGGCCCGCGACCAGGTGCGCCCGGTCGCTCGCCAGGCGATGGGCCGCGTAGCCCGCCTCCGCCAGGGCACGGGCGGACACGCACGCCTCGGCGGCGGCCAGCGCCGGTGTGGACACCGGCCACAGCGGCTGGGCCCGCTCCAGCTCGGCGATGATCTCGGGCTCGGCCAGCGCGTAGCCGATGCGCAGACCCGCGAGCCCCCAGGTCTTGGTGAGGCTGCGCAGCACCACGAGACCGGGCACGTCCGTCCGCCCGGCCAGCGCCTCCCGCTCGCCCGGCACCGCGTCCATGAACGCCTCGTCGACCACCAGCACCCGCCCGGGCCGGGCGAGCGAGGCGATCACCGGGGCGGGATGCAGGACCGACGTCGGGTTCGTCGGGTTGCCGATCACCACCAGATCGGCCCGCTCCGGTACCAGCGCGGCATCCAGCCGGAAGCCGTCCTCGGCCCGCAGCAGCACCCGCTCCACCGTGTGCCCGGCGTCCCGCAGCGCCGCCTCCGGCTCGGTGAACTGCGGGTGCACCACGACCGGTTGGCGGACCTTCAGCGCCCGCGCGAGCAGCACGAACGCCTCCGCCGCGCCCGCCGTCAGCAGCACCCGCGACACCGGCAGCCCGTGCCGCGCCGCCACCGCCGCCCGCGCGGCCCGCCCGTCCGGGTAGGCCGCGAGGGAGGTCAGCGAGGCGGCGATCCGCTCCCGCAGCCACGGCGGGGGCGTGTCCGACCGTACGTTGACGGCGAGGTCGACCAGCGCCGCGCCGTCGTCCCGTACCTCGGCGTCCCCGTGGTGGCGCAGATCGGGCCCGGGGGAGTCCTCAGTGGGCATGGCTGTGCGTGTGCCCGCCGTGGTGGTGATGGCCGTGCCCGTGGTCGTGGCCGTCGTCGTCCGGGTGGAAGTGCGGCTGCTGCGGCAGGCCCACCTTGTCCTCGAAGCCCGGCAGCGCGATCCGGTACACGCACGAGTCGCAGTTCATGCGCAGATCGCCCTGGACGGCCTCCTCGTACCGTTCGAGCACCAGGTCGAGCAACTCCGGCTCGGGGCCGATGACATCGGCCGAGGACACGGGGGTCTCCGGGTGCGCGGCGGCCCACTCCTCGGTCTGCCGCCGCACCCGGTCCGGGAGGATGCCGGTGAACAGGAAGTAGGGGAGCACGACGATCTTCCGCGCCCCCAGCGCCACACAGCGGTCCAGGCCGCTCGGCACGTCCGGCGCCGCGAGGGACACGAACGCCGTCTCCACGCCGGCGTACCCCCGGCCCTCCCAGAGCAGCCGGGCCGCCTTGAACACCTCCGCGTTGGCGTCCGGGTCGGTGGAGCCGCGACCGACCAGCAGCACGGTCACCTCCGCCCGGTCCTGGTCGCCGATCACGTCGTCCAGGCGCCGCTCCAGCACGTTCAGCAGCGCCGGGTGCGGGCCCAGCGGGCGGCCGTAGGTGTACGAGATGCCCGGGTGCCGTTCCTTCTCACGGGCCAGCGCGGCCGGGATGTCGCCCTTGGCGTGCCCGGCGGACACCAGCATCAGCGGCACCGCCGCGAACCGGCGTACGCCCCGCTCCACCAGCTCGGCCACCGCGTCGCCGAGCGGCGGCGGGGACAGTTCGATGAAGCCGCCCGCGACGGGCAGGTCGGGACGGCGCAGGCCCAGCTCCCGGACGAAGGCACGGAACGCCTCGGCTCCGGCGTCGTCACGGGTGCCATGGCCGGCGATGAGCAGGGCGGGCGGGGTGGTCACAGGGTCTCCTCGGGGGAAATCGGTTGGTACAGCAGGGCGTTGAGGGCGGCGGCCGCGACCGCCGAGCCGCCCTTCTCGGACACGTTGCTCACGGCGGGCAGCCCGCTCTCGCGCAGCGCGGCCTTGGACTCGGCCGCGCCGACGAAGCCGACGGGCAGGCCGATGACGAGCGCCGGGTCGGCGTCCAGGGTCAGCAGCTCCTCCAGGGCGGTCGGCGCGCAGCCGATCACCCACAGGGCGCCGGGCCCGACCTCCTCGTAGGCGAGCCGGATCGCGTGCGCCGAACGGGTGAGCCCCGGGCCCGACCTGGCGTCCTTGAGCCGGCACACGGTCGCGCGCCGGGTGATGCCGGCCGCGACCATCTCCACGTCCACCACGACCGGCGCCCCGGCGTGCAGCGCGGCGTGCGCCGGCACCAGGTCCGCCTCCGCGAGGACGAGGTCGCTCGCGTACTCCAGGTCGGCGGCGGAGTGGATGACCCGCTCCACCACCGCCCGGGTCAGCGGCGGGAAGTGCGAGGTGTCCAGGCGGGCGCGCAGCCGCCGGAAGGACTCCTGCTCGATGGGGTGCACGATCCGGCTCACCGGGTCTCCTCCGTCTCCTGCGGCCGCCCGCTCTGCCAGCGGTAGCCGCGCGGGGTCACCATGCGCCCGGCGACGGTACGGGTCGCGGTGTTCCCCACGGTGACGACCGTCATCATGTCGACGCTCGCCGGATCGAGCCCGGCGAGCGTGGTGACCCGGCTCGACCCGTCCGGCCGGGAGGCGTTGCGTACGACACCCACGGGCGTCGTCGGCGCGCGGTGCTCGGCGAGGATGCCGAGCGCCTTGGGCAGCTGCCAGTCCCGGCCCCGGGAACGGGGGTTGTAGAAGGTGACCACGAGGTCCGCCTCGGCCGCCGCCCGCACCCGCCGCTCGATGACCTCCCACGGCGTGTGCAGGTCGGAGAGGCTGATGGACACGTGGTCGTGGCCCAGCGGCGCGCCCAGGATCGCGGCGGCGGCCAGCGCGGCCGTCACCCCGGGCACCCCGATCACGTCGATGTCGTCGGACGCCTCGGCGAGCGCGGGCGAGGCCATGGCGTACACGCCCGCGTCCCCGCTGCCGATCAGTGCCACCGCGTGCCCGCGCCGGGCCTCCGCCACGGCGGTGCGGGCCCGCTCCTCCTCGGCGCCGAGCCCGGACTCCAGCACCCGGGTGCCGGGCCGCAGCAGATCGCGGATCTGGTCCACGTACTGGTCGAGCCCGACCAGCACCGAGGCGCGGCGCAGCTCGGCCGTCGCGCGCGGGGTGAGCAGATCCCGGGCACCGGGCCCGAGCCCGACCACCGCGAGCCGCCCGCGCCCGGCCCTGCGCACCACGGCGCAGGTCGCCATCGCCGGGACGGCGTCCGACTTCCGCTTGGGGACGAGGAGTTCACCGCCGCCGAGCAGCGCGGCCGCCTCGGCGACCGACGGGGTGCCGACGGCCGCGAGCGGGGCGGCGGAGGGGTTGGGCACCTCCACGGCGGCCAGCTCCTCGGCGGAGTACGTCACCACGGGCACGCCCAGCCGCTCGGCGGCGCCCAGGATGCCCGGCTCCTCCGACTTGGCGTCCACCGTGGCGAGTTCGGCCACGGACCGCGGGGACAGCCCCGCCTCCCGCAGCGTGCTCTCGATCAGGGCGAGCACCTCGTCCACCGGGGCGCCCCTGGACGCGCCGACCCCGACGACGAGGGACGGCGGCCGCAACAGCACTTCCCGGGGGCCGGGTTCGACGTCCCGGTCGGTGAGCCGGATCGTGTACTCCCCCCGCGGCGACACCGGCAGCGGCGGCAGCGGCCACGCCGATTCGGCGTCGAGCGCGACCGGCTCGCCGTCCAGCAGGGCCCGGGACACGGCGGCGACCGCGCCCTCGCAGGGCAGCCCGAGCGTGTCGAGACCGGCCAGTCCCACGGCGTCCGTGGCGGTCGTCACCACCGGCTCGGCGCCGAGCAAGCCGCCCACTTCCCGGGCGAGTTCGTTGGCGCCGCCGCCATGGCCGCCGAGCAGCGACACCGCGAACCGGCCGCCCTCGTCCACACAGACCACGCCGGGGTCGGCCGCCTTGCCGGCGAGCAGCGGCGCGAGCAGCCGTACCGTCGCGCCCGTCGCCAGGAAGCACACCAGCTGCTCGCACTCGGCGAACGCGGACCGTACCGCCTGCCCGGCCGGACCCTCGTACACCCGGGTGCGGTACGGCCAGGCCGCGGCCAGCCGGTCCCGTGCCGCCGCCCCCGCCGCGGTGGCGGAAATCAGGCCGATCACTGGTCAACTCCTTCGATGGGAACGGGGGTTCTGACGCCCCAGAGCAGAAACACCGGGTTGGTGGCCGCGAGCCGGGTGACCTCACCCGGCAGCGGGGCGAGCCGCGAGGACTGGAGCAGCACGCCCTCGCAGCCGAACCCGGCGCCGGTCAGCGCCTCGCGGGCCGCGGGCACCCGGTCCAGGGCGGCCATGGCCACCACCACGGACCGGCGCGCGCGCAGCGCGCACGCCCGGATGACGGCGGGCAGCTCGCGCCCCCCGCCGCCGATGAACACGGCGTCCGGGTCGTCGGCCAGCGTGGCCAGCGCGTCGGGCGCGGTGCCGTGCACGACGTCCACCTCGACGCCGTGGGCACGGGCGTTCTCCCGGATCCGGTCCACCCCGTCCGCGGCCTTCTCGACCGCGACGACGGCCGCGCCGAGCCGCGCGCACTCCACCGCGACCGACCCGGACCCGGCACCGACGTCCCAGACCAGATCACCGAGCCGCGGCCCGAGCCGGGCCAGCGCGAGCGCGCGCACCTCGAACTTGGTGATCATGGAATCGCGGTGGGCGAACGCGGCTTCCTCCAGGGCCCAGCGGGCGGGACCCGCCGGCACCCCCGCGACGGTGCGCGGCGGGCCCGGCGCCGAGGGCTCCGCCAGACACAGCACCACGCTCACCGCCGTACCCCAGTCCCGTGCCGCCGCCTCGGCGGGCGTCACCCGCTCCACCCGCTCCCGCTCCGGATCGCCCAGCGCGGTGGCCACCACGAGGGTCCGGTCGCGGCCGGCGAGCGCGGCGCCCAGCTCGGCCGGACCCGCGCCCGGGCCGGTGAGGACGGCGACCTTCGGATGCGCGCGGCAGACGTTCGCGGCGGTGCGCGGGTCCCTGCCGTGCGCGCTGACCACCAGCGCGTCGTCCCAGGGCAGCCCGAGCCGCGCGAACGCGGTGGCCACCGAGGAGACCCCGGGGCGCACCGCCAGCGGCTCGGGGCCGAAGCGCTCGGCGAGCGCCCGCACGATCCCGAAGAAGCCGGGGTCCCCGGAGGCCAGCACAAGCACCGGCAGCCCCTTGCCGACGTATTCGGCGACGGCCTCCAGCGCGGGCGCCAGCGGGCCGAGCACGATCCGCTCGGCCCCGGCGGGCAGCCGTACCGACTCCAGGTGCCGCCGCCCGCCGACGACGAGCGCGGCGCCCGCCGCGACGTCCTCCGGAAGCGGTGCCCCCGTCCCCGTACCGACGACCGTGATCACCTGCCCGCCCCGCGCTCGCGCAGCGCACGCCGGGCCCCCGGGTCGGCCTTGCGGAAGCCGTGGAAGTGCCCGGGGTGGTACAGGTGCGAGCGGGTGCCCCGCGCCGCCAGCGCGGGGCCGACCAGGAACAGCGTGTGCTTCCAGAGCTTGTGCTCCTTGACCGTCTCCTCCAGGGTGTCGATCGTGCACCGCACGATCAGCTCCTCCGGCCAGGTCGCCTGGTAGGCGACGATCACCGGCGTGGACGTCGGATAGCCGCCCTCCAGCAGCTCCCGCACCAGCTGACCGCTGCGCGCCGCCGACAGGAAGAGCGCCATCGTGGTGCCGTGCCGGGCGAACTCGCGCACCTCCTCGCCGGGCGGCATCGGCGTCTTGCCGCCGCCGAGCCGGGTGAGCACGACGGACTGCGCGACCTCGGGGATCGTCAGCTCGCGCTGCGCGAGGGCGGCCACCGCGGAGAACGACGACACCCCGGGCACCACCTCGGTGGCGATGCCGAGCTCCGCGCACCGGTCCAGCTGCTCCTGGGTGCCGCCCCACAGCGCCGGATCGCCGGAGTGGATCCGCGCCACCCGCAGGCCCTCGGCGCGCGCCCGCGCGTAGACCGCGACGACCTGCTCCAGGGACATCGCCGCCGAGTCCAGCACCTCCGCGTCCGCGCGCGCGTGCTCCAGCACCTCCGCCTGGACCAGGCTCGCCGCCCAGATCACCACGTCCGCCTCGGCGATCGCCCGCGCGGCCCGGAAGGTCAGCAGATCGGCGGCGCCGGGACCCGCCCCGACGAACGTCACTTTTCCGCCACCGTCGCCCTGGGGGGTGGCGGCGGCCTCGGCAGTGGTCTCGGTGGGGGCGCCGGCAGCGGCGTCGGGGACGGCGTCGGCCATCGGGAAAGTCCTCTCGTACGGAAAGCACACGGCAGTAGCGGGGTGAAATGTCAGGATGCGAGGCGATATGTGAGGTGCCCGATGTGCGCGAAGGCGCCTTCATCGGATAGCAAGTGCCTATGGCGGTCTTCGTCGCGCTCGGCGCGTTCCTGATGACGCTGGCCGGCGGCTGGACGGCTCAGCGGGTTACCGACCGTCGGCATCTCGTCCTGGGACTCGCCGGCGGCCTGATGCTGGGCGTGGTCGGCCTCGACCTGCTGCCGGAGGCGCTGCGCGCCGCCGACCGCGAGATCTTCGGCGTCCCCGCGGCCCTGCTGCTGTTCGTGGCCGGTTTTCTCCTCGCCCATCTCGTGGAACGCACCCTCGCCGCGCGCCAGGCCGCCCACGGCGGGGCCGAGCACGACCACCACCGGGCGCCCGAGGTGGGCCTCACCGCGGCCGGCGCCATGGTGGGCCACAGCGCCATGGACGGCGTCGCCATCGGCGCCGCCTTCCAGGTCGGCAGCGGCATGGGCACGGCCGTCGCGCTCGCCGTGATCGCCCACGACTTCGCCGACGGCTTCAACACCTTCACCATCACCAGCCTGTACGGCAACGCCCGCCGGCGCGCCATCGGCATGCTGGTCGCGGACGCCTGCGCACCCCTGGTGGGCGCGCTGTCGACCGTCTTCTTCCACATCCCCGAACCGGTGCTCGGCGGCTATCTCGGCCTCTTCGGCGGCGTCCTGCTCTACCTCGCCGCCGCCGAGATCCTGCCCGAGGCCCATCACGAGCACCCCGCCCGCTCCACCCTGCTGTGCACGGTGGCCGGGGCCGCGTTCATCTGGCTGGTGGTCGGCATCTCCGGCTGACCACGCCGGGCGCCGGACACCGTTCACAGCTTCCCGCCCCGCCCGCCGTCCCGCCGCGGCGGCGCGATCAGCGTCGACAGATACGGCAGCGGCGAACCGTCCAGCTCCGCCGCCCGCCGCACCGACTCCTCCGGCAGCCCCAGCGCCGAACCCCACACCGCGTCCTCCAGCCGCCCGGCCCGCGCCAGCGCCCCGGCGACCTCCGCGGCCTGCCGCCCGAACTTGTACGCCACCACCGTCCCCGGACCGGCCAGCGCCTCCTCCAGCACCGCCGCGCCCGCCGTCACCGGCACCAGCGTCAGCGGCTCGGTGCCCTCGGTCAGCACCGCACCGGAGCGCGCCGCGAGATCCTGCATGGCGGTGATCCCCGGCACGGTCTCCACGACGACCCCGGGCACCAGCCCGGCGATGGTCTGCGCGAGATACGTGAACGTCGAGTACACGTTCGGGTCCCCGATGGTGGCGAACGCGACCGAGCCGTGCCGCCCCAGCAGCTCCGCGACCCGCGCGCCCGCCGCGTCCCAGGCGGCCTCCCGGCGCGCCCGGTCGGACCGCTCGTTCAGCGCGAACACCACGCGGACGATCTTCTCCCCGGACACGTAGTGCGCCACGGTCGCCTCGGCCCGCCCGCGCTCACCGCTGTCCATCACGGGTACGACGACCACCTCGGCCGCCCGCAGCGCGTTGACCCCCTTCACGGTCACCAGCTCCGGGTCCCCGGGCCTACCCCGACACCGATCAGCCTGCTGCTCATGACGTCCGGCACCTCTCCACGAACCGACGGGCCACACCGGGCTCGGACGCCCAGTGCGTGTGCAGATAACTCGCGTGCACGCCCCGCTGTACAAAACCCTCGACCCGCCGCTCCCGGCCCCGGATGCCCCAGGCGGGCGCGGCACCGGCGGCCGGCTCGACCACGGTGCGGTGGAACTCGTGCCCCCGCATCCGCGTCCCGGCGGCGGCCAGCACACTGTCCCCGACGGCCACGGCGTCCCGGTACCCGAGCGTGAGCCGCTCCGCCATCCGCGCGGTGGCGTCCAGCACGCCGCACATGGGACTGCCGTCCAGCTCCCGGCACAGGTAGAGCAGTCCGGCGCATTCGGCGGCGACCGGCGCGCCACGCCCCGCGAGTGCGGAGACGGCCGCCCGCAGCGGCTCGTTGGCGGACAGCTCGGCCGCGTACACCTCGGGGAACCCGCCGCCGACGACCAAACCGGCGGTGCCGTCGGGCAGTTCCTCGTCGTGGAGCGGATCGAAGGTGACGACCTCGGCGCCGGCGGCGGCGAGCAGTTCGGTGTGCTCGGCGTAGGAGAAGGTGAAGGCGGGGCCACCGGCGACGGCGATACGGGGCTCCGGCCCTCCGGCGGACGGCGTTGGGCGGTCAGCCGCACTCCCGGCCGACCGAGCCAACCCTTGGTCCAGCCTTCCAGCCGACCGAGCCGGCTGGTCGTGGGTGGGCGAGAAGCCGGGGGTCCAGGGAGCGGCGCCCCCGGGGACGGCACCCGCGGAACGCGCCAGCTTCTCCAGCGCGGACAGATCACACCCCCGGGACACCAGCGCCGCCATCTCCGCGACCGCGTCCACCGCGAGCGCCCGCCGCTCGGCGACCGGCACCAGCCCCAGGTGCCGGGACGGCGTCTCCACCGGCCGCGCCCGCCGCAGCGCGCCCAGCACCGGCACCCCGACGGAGTCCAGCGCGTCCCGCAACAGCTCCTCGTGCCGCGCCGACCCCACCTTGTTCAGGATCACGCCCCCGACCCGCACCTGCGGATCCCACGACACGAACCCGTGCACCAGCGCCGCCACCGACCGCGACTGCGCGGACGCGTCCACCACCAGCACCACCGGCGCCCCCAGCAGCTTCGCCACCTGCGCCGTGGACGCCAGCTCACCCTCCCCGGCCGCACCGTCGTACAGCCCCATCACGCCCTCGACCACGGCGATGTCGCACCCCCGCGCCCCGTGCAGGAACAGCGGAGCGACCAGCTCGGGGCCGCACAGGTACGCGTCCAGGTTCCGCCCCGTCCGCCCGGTCGCGAGCGCGTGGTACCCGGGGTCGATGTAGTCCGGCCCGACCTTGTGCGGGGACACGGCGAGCCCCCGCGCGGCGAACGCGGCCATCAGCCCCGTGGCCACGGTGGTCTTGCCGCTGCCCGAGGAGGGCGCGGCGACGACCAGCCGTGGCGTCGACGGTGTCACCACTCGATGCCCTTCTGGCCCTTCTGCCCCACGTCCATGGGGTGCTTGACCTTGGACATGTCGGTCACGAGATCCGCGAAGTCCACCAGCGGGGCCGGCGCGTTCCGCCCGGTGATCACCACATGCTGGGTACCGGGACGGCCCCGCAGGACCTCCACGACCTCCTCGGTGTCCACCCACCCCCAGTGCATCGGGTACGCGAACTCGTCGAGGACGTAGAACCGGTACGTCTCGGCCGCCAGGTCCCGCTTGACCTGCTCCCAGCCCTCCCGCGCCTTCTCCTCGTTGTCCATCTGCGCGTCCCGCTGCACCCAGGACCAGCCCTCGCCCATCTTGTGCCAGTCGACGCGCCCGCCCTCGCCGGAGGCGCCGAGCACACGCAGCGCGTTCTCCTCGCCGACCTTCCACTTCGCCGACTTGACGAACTGGAACACCCCGATGGGCCACCCCTGGTTCCAGGCCCGCAGCGCGAGCCCGAACGCGGCGGTGGACTTCCCCTTGCCGACGCCCGTGTGCACCACGACCAGCGGCCGGTTGCGGCGCTGACGGGTCGTCAGCCCGTCGTCCGGTACGACACTCGGCTGTCCCTGCGGCATTACGCGGCCCTCCTCGTCGTCCCCTGCACATCCCGCACCAGACCGGCGATGGAGTCCGCCCGCAGCTCGTCCAACGTGACCGCCGTACCCGCGAGTTCACCCGCGAGCTGCCCGGCGAGCCCGAGCCGCACCGGCCCCGACTCGCAGTCCACGACCACCGAGGCGACCTGCTCGGCCGCGAACAGCCGCGCCGCCCGCCCCGCGAGCGCGACCGGCTCGGGACCGCCGGTCGCCCGGCCGTCCGTGACGACGACCAGCAGCGCCCGCCGCGCCGGGTCCCGCAGCCGCTCCACCCGCAGCACCTCGTGCGCCTTGAGCAGCCCGGCCGCGAGCGGCGTACGGCCGCCCGTCGGCAGCGACTCCAGCCGTACGGCCGCCGCGTCCACCGAGGACGTCGGCGGCAGCGCCACGTCCGCGCCGGAACCCCGGAAGGTCACCAGGCCCACCTTGTCCCGCCGCTGATAGGCGTCGAGCAGCAGCGACAGCACGGCACCCTTCACCGCGCCCATCCGCTGCCGGGCCGCCATCGACCCCGAGGCGTCCACGGCGAACAGCACGAGATTGCCCTCGCGGCCCTCCCGGCCGGCCTGCCGCAGATCGTCCCGGCGGATCACCAGCCCGGGTCCGGACCGGCCGCGCGCCCGCTGGTGCGGCGCCGCCGCCCGCACGGTCGCCGACAGATGCAGCTTGGTCAGGGCGCCCCGCGGCCGCAGCGCCCCCGTGGTCCGCCCGTGCTCGGTCCGCGCCCGCGAACGCCGCCCGGCGGCACCCTCGCCGATCCCGGGCACGCTGAGCACCTTCGTCCGGAACGGCTCGGCCGCCCGCGCCGGGGCCTGCTCGCCCGCACCGGCGCCGGCGGGCTGCGGTTCCCCGCCCTCACCGGCCTCGGGCCGCGCGGCGGTGTCCCCGCCGCCCTCGGGACCGGACTCGGGCGCCGGCCGCCCGCCGCCACCGGGACCGTCGGGGTCGTCGTCGCCGTCCCCGTCCTGGCCGGCGGACTGCTCCAGCGTCTCGTCCAGCTTGTCCTCGTCCAGGCCCGGCGCGTCGAAGGGGTTGCGGCGCCTGCGGTGCGGCAGCGCGAGCAGCGCCGCCTGCCGTACGTCCTCCGCGAGTACGTCCGTCCGCCCGGCCCACGCGGCCAGCGCGGTCGCCGTGCGCGCCATCACGATGTCGGCGCGCATGCCGTCCACCTCGAAGGCCGCGCAGGTCGCCGCGATCTGCCGCAGCGCCGCGTCACCCAGGCGCACCTGGGGCAGCAACTGCCGTGCCGCGACGATCCGTTGCCGTACGGCGGCCTCCTCGCCGGCCCAGCGCGCGGCGAAGGCGGCGGGGTCGTCGTCGTACGCGAGGCGCCGTCGTACGACCTCCACCCGCTGGTCCGGCTCCCGCGAGGCGGCGACCTCGACGGTGAGTCCGAACCGGTCGAGCAGCTGCGGCCGCAGCTCGCCCTCCTCCGGGTTCATGGTCCCGACGAGCAGGAACTTCGAGGCGTGCCGCACGGAGACGCCCTCGCGCTCCACGTAGGAGGCGCCCATCGCCGCCGCGTCCAGCAGCAGATCGACCAGGTGGTCGTGGAGCAGGTTGACCTCGTCCACGTACAGGATGCCGCGGTGCGCGTCGGCCAGCAGGCCCGGCTCGAACGCCTTCACGCCCTCCGCGAGCGCCCGCTCGATGTCCAGCGCGCCGACCAGCCGGTCCTCCGAGGCGCCGACGGGCAACTCGACCATCCGCGCGGCCCGTTCACCGCCGGGACCCGTCTCGTGCGGCCCGTCCGGGCACCCCGGGTCCGGCGCCGCGGGGTCGCAGGAGAACCGGCACCCGGGCACCACGGCCACCTCGGGCAGCAGCGCCGACAGGGCCCGCACGGCGGTGCTCTTCGCGGTGCCCTTCTCGCCGCGCACCAGCACGCCGCCGACCGCCGGGGACACGGCGTTCAGCAGCAGCGCGAGCCGCAGATCGTCCTGGCCGACCACGGCCGTGAAAGGAAAGGGGGTGGTCACTGGTCGTCGCCCTCCAAGTCGCCCTCAAGCTCCAGATAGGTGGCGCGCAGCCGCTCCAGCGTCTCCGCGTCCGGCTCGGCCCACAGGCCCCGGTCCGCCGCCTCCAGCAGCCGCTCCGTGACGCCGCGCAGCGCCCACGGGTTGGACTTCTTCATGAAGTCCCGGTTCTCCGGGTCGAAGACGTACTCGGCCGACAGCTTCTCGTACATCCAGTCGTCGACCACGCCCGCCGTGGCGTCGTACCCGAACAGGTAGTCCACGGTCGCCGCCATCTCGAAGGCGCCCTTGTACCCGTGCCGGCGCATCGCCGCCATCCAGCGCGGGTTGACCACCCGCGCCCGGAACACCCGGTGCGTCTCCTCGCCCAGCGTGCGGGTCCTCACCTGGTCCGGCACCGCCGAATCACCCACGTACGCCTCGGGGTTGGCCCCCGTCAGATGGCGCACCATGGCCACCATGCCGCCGTGGTACTGGAAGTAGTCGTCGGCGTCGACCAGGTCGTGCTCGCGGGTGTCGACGTTCTTCGCCGCCACCGCGATCCGCCGGAACGCCGTCTCCATGTCCCCGCGCGCCGCCCGCCCGTCCAGGCCCCTGCCGTACGCGTAGCCGCCCCACACCGCGTACACCTCGGCGAGGTCCGCGTCGGAGCGCCAGTTGCGGGCGTCGATCAGCGGCAGCAGCCCCGCGCCGTACGCACCCGGCTTGGAGCCGAAGACACGGGCCGTGGCGCGGCGCCGGTCGCCGTGCTCGGCGGTGTCCTCCTCCACGTGCGCCCGCACATAGTTGGACTCGGCCGGCTCCGCCAGCGCGGCCACCGCGCGCACCGCGTCGTCGATCAGCCCGACCACGTGCGGGAACGCGTCCCGGAAGAAGCCGGAGATGCGGACCGTGACATCGATGCGCGGGCGCCCCAGCTCGGCCAGGGGGATCACCTCGAAGCCGGTCACCCGGCGCGAGGCGTCGTCCCACACCGGGCGGCAGCCCAGCAGCGCCAGGATCTCGGCGATGTCGTCGCCCTGGGTGCGCATCGCGGAGGTGCCCCAGACCGTCAGGCCGACGGACTTCGGGTACGCGCCGGTGTCGGCCAGGTACCGCTGCACCAGCGAGTCCGCGAGCGACTGCCCGACCTCCCAGCTCAGCCGGGACGGGATGGCCTTGGGGTCGACGGAGTAGAAGTTGCGGCCGGTCGGCAGGACGTTCACCAGGCCGCGGGTCGGCGAGCCCGAGGGCCCCGCCGGGACGTAACCGCCGTCCAGCGCCCGCAGGATGTGCCCGATCTCGTCCGTGGTGCGCGCGAGCCGCGGTACGACCTCGTCGCAGGCGAACTCCGACACCGCGACGGCGTCCGGGAGTTCGGTGCCGCCGAGCGCCTCGCGCACGACCTCCGGTACGGCCTCGCGGGTCCAGTCCCGCGCCTCCAGGCCCTCCGCGATCCGCCGGCACAGCTGCTCCAGCAGATCGATCGCGTCGGCGGCCGTCCGCGCCGGACCGTCCACCAGGTCCGTCAGCTCCACGGGCACCTTCACGGGCGTGCCCGGCTCGGCCAGCAGCTCCTTCTCCACCAGCCCGAAGTGCTCGGCGAGGGCGGCCCGCAGGCCCGGCAGCGCGTTCGCCTGCCCGCCCCAGACCTGGGAGGCGCGCAGCACGGCGAGGACCAGGTTGACGCGGGGCTCGCCGACCGGGCCGCCGCCCAGGATGTGCAGGCCGTCGCGGATCTGCACGTCCTTGATCTCGCACAGATAGCCGTCGATGTGCATCACGAACTCGTCGAACGCCGCGTCGTCCGGCTGCTCGTCGACATGCAGGTCGTGGTGGAGCTCGGCGGCCTTGACCAGGGTCCAGATCTGGGCGCGGACGGCCGGCGCCTTCGTCGGGTCGAGGTCGGAGACGAGCGCGTACTCGTCCAGCAGCTGTTCCAGCTTGGCGAGGTCGCCGTAGGTGTCGGCGCGGGCCATCGGCGGCACCAGGTGGTCCACGACCGTGGCGTGCCCGCGCCGCTTGGCCTGGGTGCCCTCGCCGGGGTCGTTGACGATGAACGGGTAGATCAGCGGGAGTTCGCCGAGCACCGCGTCCGGGGCGCAGCCGCGCGAGAGGCCGAGGCCCTTGCCCGGCAGCCACTCCATGGTGCCGTGCTTGCCCATGTGCACGATCGCGTCCGCGCCGAAGCTCTGGTCGAGCCAGCGGTAGGCCGCCAGGTAGTGGTGGGAGGGCGGCATGTCGGGGTCGTGGTAGATCGCGATCGGGTTCTCGCCGAAGCCGCGCGGCGGCTGGATCATCACGACGACGTTGCCGAACTGGAGGGAGGCGAGCACGATGTCGTCGCCGTCCACGTAGAGGTTGCCCGGCGGCTCGCCCCACGCCTCGGTCATCGCCTCGCGCAGCTCCGGGTCCAGCGTCGCGAACCACGCCCGGTAGTCGGCCAGCGGCACCCGCGCGGGCGCGGCGGCCAGCTGCTCCTCGGTCAGCCACTCCACGTCGTGGCCGCCGGCCTCGATCAGCCGGTGGATCAGCTCGTCGCCCTCGCAGGGATATGCGGTGAGCGCGTACCCGGCGTCCCGCAGCGCGTCCAGCACCCGGACCGCGGAGGCGGGGGTGTCCAGGCCGACCGCGTTGCCGACCCGGGAGTGCTTGGTCGGGTAGGCGGTGAAGACCAGCGCGACGCGTTTCTCGGCGTTCGGCTTGTACCCGAGCCGGGCGTGCCGCACCGCGATCCCGGCCACCCGGGCGGCCCGCTCGGGGTCGGCGACGTACACCGGGACCTCGTCGGGGCCCTGCTCCTTGAAGGAGAACGGCACGGTGATCAGCCGGCCGTCGAACTCGGGGATGGCGACCTGCATCGCCGCGTCCATGGGGGAGAGGGCGGCGTCCGACTCGTCCCAGGCGGTGTGCGAGGAGGTGAGGCAGAGCCCTTGCAGCACCGGGATGTCCAGGTCGGCCAGCGCGCCGATGTCCCAGGCTTCCTCGTCGCCGCCCGCCGACGCCTCGGAGGCGTGCGTGCCGCCGGCCGCGAGCACGGTGGCCACCAGCGCGTCGGCCCGGCCCAGCAGCTCGTACAGCCCGGCGTCCGCGCCGCGCAGCGAACCGCAGTACACCGGGAGGGCGTTGGCGCCCTGCGCCTCGACCGCCGCGCACAGGGTGTCCACGAAGGCGGTGTTGCCGCTGAGTTCATGGGCCCGGTAGAAGAGCACGCCCACGGTCGGGCGGCCGTCCTGGATCTCGTAGCCGCCGTGCACGCCGAACTCCGGCATCCGGCGCGGCTCCTCGAAGCCCTCGCCGGTCAGCAGCACGGTGTCGGACAGGAAGCGGGCCAGCTCGCGCAGGTTGTCCCCGCCGCCCTCGACCAGGTAGCGCAGCGCCTCGGCGACCACTCCGGCGGGCACGGTCGAGTCGGCCATCAGCTCCGCGTCCGGCACCGTCTCGCCGCCCAGCAGCACCGCCGGGACGCCGGACGCCTTCAGCGCGGCCAGCCCGTCCTCCCAGGCGCGTTTGCCGCCGAGGAGGCGTACGACGGCGAGGTCCGCGCCCGCCAGCAGCCGCGGCAGCTCCTCGGCGACGTCGACCCGGGTGGGGTTGCCGATCAGATAGCCGGCCCCACTGGCCCGGGCCGCCAGCAGATCCGTGTCGGCGGTGGACAACAACAACACTGTGCTCATGCGGGCGCTCCCGGTGGGATGAAGGGCAGTCCTTGCGGCGCGCCGGACTCGATGAGCCGCCACAGCGCGTCCGTGTCCGCGTGCTGTTCGATCAGGTCGCCGAGCCGGTCGAGCTGCTCCTCGCGCAGCGCGGCGAAGGAGGTGTCCGGCGCGGGCACGAAGCGGCGGCCCGCGGCGGCGGCCACCTCGCGCAGAAAGGCCCGGCGGAAGCCGTCCGACTCCAGGGAGCCGTGCCAGTGGGTGCCCCAGGTGGCGCCCACCCGGCAGCCGTCCAGGAAGGGTTCGCCGCCGCCGACCCGGGCGACGCCGTGATGGATCTCGTACCCCTCGACCGGTTCGCCGAGGGCCCGGCCGGTGGGGCGGGTGAGGGTCTTCTCGCGGGCGAACCGCACTCGCACGGGCAGCAGCCCGAGGCCGGGGACGGCGCCGGCCCGCGACTCCACGTCGTCCTCGATGTGCTCGCCGAGGATCTGGAAGCCGCCGCAGACGCCGAGCACGGGCCGGTGTTCGGCGGCCCTGCGGGCGAGCGCGTCGGCGAGGCCGCGCTCGCGCAGCCACCGGAGCGCCCGGACGGTGCCCCGGGTGCCGGGGACGACGACCAGGTCGGCGTCGGCCAGCTCCTCCGGGCGGTCCACGAACCGCACCACGACGCCGGGTTCGGCGGCCAGCGCGTCCACGTCGGTGAAGTTGGACATCAGCGGGATCGCGCACACGGCGACGCGCAGCACGTCCGCGCCGAGCGGGGGAGCGACGGCCGACTCCCGCACCGCGCCCCGCAGGGAGACGCGGAGGCCGTCCTCCTCGTCGATGCCGAGCCCGTGCCGGAACGGCAGCACGCCGTACGCCGGCCGCCCGGTGAGGCCCTTGAGCATGTCCAGCCCCGGCTCCAGCAGCGAGACATCGCCGCGGAACTTGTTCACCAGGAACCCGGCGACCAGCTCCTGGTCCTCGGGCGAGAGCAGTGCGAGGGTGCCGAAGAAGGAGGCGAAGACGCCGCCGCGGTCGATGTCGCCGACGACGAGCACGGGCAGCCGGGCGCCGCGCGCGATCCCCATGTTGACGATGTCGGTGCGGCGCAGATTGATCTCGGCCGGGCTGCCCGCGCCCTCGCAGATCACCGCGTCGTACTGTCCGCGCAGCTCGGCCAGACAGTCGAGGACCGTGCCCAGCAGCCGCTGCTGGCGTCCGCCGTGGTAGCCGCGCGCGCTCATCTCGCCCACCGGCTTGCCCAGCAGCACCACCTGGCTGCTCTGTTCGCCGCCCGGCTTGAGCAGCACGGGGTTCATCAGCGCGGTCGGCTCGATCCGGCACGCCTGGGCCTGCATGGCCTGGGCCCGCCCGATCTCGGCGCCCTCGCGGGTGACGAAGGAGTTGAGGGACATGTTCTGCGCCTTGAACGGCGCGACTTTCACGCCCTGGCGCACCAGCCAGCGGCAGATCCCGGCCGTCACGACGCTCTTGCCGGCGTCGGAGGTGGTGCCGGCGACGAGGAGCCCACCGTTCACTTCCCGCGTCCCTTCCGTGCGTTGACGAGGAGGCGCGCGGCGACCGTGGTGCCGAGCGCGAGCAGGCCGACGCGCCGGGAGAGCCGTACGGCCCGCCCGATGTCGGCGACCTGTACGGCCCGTCCGGTGGCGCCGCCCAGCACGGGACGGTGCTCGACGCGGCCGCCGTAGGAGAGGGTGCCGCCCAGGCGTACGCCGAGGGCGCCCGCGAAGGATGCCTCCACGGGACCGGCGTTGGGGCTCGGATGGCGGCGGGCGTCGGCGCGCCAGGCCCGCAGGGCGCGGCGCGGATCGGGTCCGGCCGCGGCGGCGAGGACGGCGGTCAGCCGGGCTCCCGGCCAGCCGGCCACGTCGTCCAGGCGCGCGGACGCCCAGCCGAAGCGGCGGTACCGGGCGGACTTGTGACCCACCATCGCGTCCAGGGTGTTGACGGCCCGGAAGCCGAGCAGCCCCGGCACGCCGGCGGCGGCGCCCCACACCAGGGCGCCCACGACCGCGTCGGAGGTGTTCTCGGCGACCGACTCGACCACGGCCCGCGCGATCCCGTCGGCGTCCAGCGCCTGCGGGTCCCGGCCGCACAGATGCGGCAGCCGGGCGCGGGCTCCCTCGATGTCCCCGGCGGTCAGGGCGGCCCCGATGGCCTCGGCCTCGCGGGCGAGGGAGGTGCCGCCGACGACGGCCCAGGCGGCCGCGGCGGTCAGGGCGGCGGAGGCGGCGGGGGAGGGGCGTACGACGCGTGCGGCCAGCGCTCCGAGCGCGACGGCGCCACCGGCGCACACGGTGGTGTGCAGGGTGCCCCAGCCGCGGTGGTCGTGCCACAACGCGCCCTCGACGGCGGCGGCCGCACGCCCGAACGCGGCGACCGGGTGCCCGCGGCGGGGATCGCCGAGGAGGAGGTCGCCGAGGAGTCCGGCGGCGGCGCCGTACGCGTAACTGCGATCGGCGGCCATCGGCTCAGCCGGCCGTGGTCACCGCGGCAGTGGTGCTGGTACTGGTCCTTCGGCAGCCGAGCATGGCGATGTGTCCTCACTCAGGGTGTCCGCGCCCTGGTTCGACGTGATCCGGCGGCGAGAGTTCCTGGCTACCCGGGGAGTTCTTCCCCGGTGACAGTGGCGGGACCGCGCCGGATTCGCACCGGCTTCCTCTTCTGCTGCCGTAGATGGCGTGGGCAGTCCACCACGCCCCCGGAACGGCCGTCAACTTGCCGTTGACCTGCGGGAGTGTGCAGATTCCCACACCACGAGGGGTGGCCGGGGCATGCGAGAGGCTCCCCTGCCGCGGGCGCGGAGGGGAGCCTTCGGGGAACTGCCGGGGCCGACGCGGGCCCCGGGCTCAGGGCTTGGCGACGATCAGGAGGATGCCGTACGCCACCGCCGCCGCGCAGGCCGCGAAGCAGACGTAGGCGCCGGTGACGGCGAGCGTGGCGGAGCCGCCCTCGGCCGCGGCCTTCTCGCGCCGGGCGAGGCCGTTGACGCCGAGGGTGAACAGGACCACCAGGCCCACGGTGAACGCGAGGCTGACGCCGAAGACGGAGCCGATGGCCGCCCAGTCGATCTTCATGGGGTCGCTTCCTTGGTGAACGGGGCTCGGGGGTCAGACGGTGGCGGGCGGGGCCGTGGCGGCGGCGGAGGCCGTCGCTTCGGCGGCCGGGGCCTGCGCGGGGGCCGGGATGGTGGCCGTCAGGTCCTCGGTGATCGTGCCCGCGGGCGGGGGGCTCACCGCGGCGATGGCGGTGGTCACCACGCCGGAGGGCTCCGCGGCCGGGTCGGCGACCACGTTGGTGTGGTCGATGACCTCGCGCCGGGACAGCTTGTAGATCCAGGCGCTCGCGGCGACCAGGAAGACGGCGACCGCGGCGGTGCCCCCGTCGCCGAGTCCGGTGACGGCCTCGGCGCCCGCGCCGACCAGCGCGGCGGCCGGCAGGGTGAGCACCCAGGCGACGGCCATCCGGGTCGCGGTGGACCAGCGGACCACACCGCCCTTGCGGCCGAGGCCCGAACCCATCACCGCGCCGGAGACGACGTGGGTGGTGGAGAGGGAGAAGCCGAGGTGGGAGGAGGCCAGGATGGCGGTCGCGGCGCTGGTCTGCGCGGCGAAGCCCTGGCGGGGCTCCAGATCGGTGAGGCCGGTGCCCATGGTGCGGATGATGCGCCAGCCGCCGATGTAGGTGCCGAGCGCGATGGCGAGGCCCGCGGAGAGGATCACCCAGGTGGGAGGGTTGGAGCCGGGGGCGATGGCGCCGCCCGCGATCAGCGCGAGGGTGATGATGCCCATCGTCTTCTGCGCGTCGTTGGTGCCGTGCGCGAGGGAGACCAGCGCGGCGGAGGCGACCTGTCCGGCGCGGAAGCCCTTGCGGGTGGCCTCGCCCTCGGTCCTGGTGCCGGCCCGGTAGGAGAGCCGGGTCGCCACCAGCGCGGCGAGACCCGCCACGACCGGCGCGGCGACCGCGGGCAGCAGCACCTTGGTGACCAGCACCTCGCCGTGCACGGCGCCGAATCCGGCGGAGGCGACGGCGGCGCCGATCAGACCGCCCATCAGGGCGTGCGAGGAACTGGAGGGCAGGCCCACCAGCCAGGTCAGCAGGTTCCAGAGGATCGCGCCGACCAGGGCGGCGAAGATGACCTCGGGGCGGATGCCGCTCTCGTCGACGAGTCCCTTGGAGATCGTGTTGGCGACCTCCACGGAGAGGAAGGCGCCCACCAGGTTGAGGGTGGCGGACATGGCTACCGCGAGCTTCGGCTTCATCGCGCCGGTGGAGATGGTGGTGGCCATCGCGTTCGCGGTGTCGTGGAAACCGTTCGTGAAATCAAACGCGAGTGCGGTGACCACCACAATCGCGAGGATCAGCGAGAAGCTTTCCATTTACCCAGACAATCATTCGAGGTCGTTGTCCGGATGAACGTAGGCAACCTGGGTGAACGGAAGATGAACTGGGGCGGGCAGAGGAGTGACCGCATCGGGGGTATGAGGCTCCGCTTCCGCTTCCGGAACCCCCGGTGCCCCTGCGCCCCTTGGGTCGCCGGCCGCGGCGAAGGTCCGCAGCCTGCCGGAGGTGCCGTTGAAGAGATTCTGGTCACCCGGCAGCCGGCCGGAGGTGGCGTACTGCCAGAAGGTCCAGTACTGCCAGCCGCCCGGCAGCTCGCCCGGGTCCGAGGTGCCGTGCCGGGCGACCCACAGGGGGTGCCGGGAGGCGAAGGCGTGACTGTCGCCGGTGCACTGCCTCCACCAGTGGGCCGTGGTGTAGATCACGGGGCGGCGGCCGGTCTCGCGGGCCAGCTCGTCGCTGAACGACCAGATCCAGGCCGTCATGCGCTTCCAGCCCAGCCGGTAGCACGGGTGCTTCGCGCTGTACGGGTTGTACTCGATGTCCAGCGCGGGCGGCAGCGTCCAGCCGTCGGCCCGCCAGTCCCCGCCGTGCGCCACGAAGTACCGGGCCTGCTTCGCCCCGGAGGACTCGTCCGGCAGCGCGAAGTGGTAGGCGCCGCGGATCACTCCCGCGTCCCGGGCGCCGTCGTACTGCTGGTGGAAGTAGGGGTTCTGGTAGCCCGTCGCCTCGGTGGCCTTGACGTAGACGAAGCGCGCCCCGCGGGCCTGCGCGGCCGGCCAGTCCACGTTCTTCTGGTGGGACGACACGTCATGCCCCTTGGGCGGGCTCGCCGCCCGGTCCGGCGGGTCGGCCGCGGCGGCGGTGGCGCAGGTCAGGGCGAGGGCCGCCGTGGCCGCCGCGAGGGCGCCGGCGCGACGGCGGAGTCGGGTGCGGTGACGGGCCATGGGCCGGCTCCCCGGGGGTGACGGACGACCAGGTCGCCCGGAGGGCAAGGAGCGCTCATTCAAGGGCCGGCGATCATCGAATCAGTGGAGATTCTTAACGTTTGGGTAGATATACACCCTTTTGGAGGCGCGGGAGTTCGGGCGGAAGTGCGGCGACCGGCCCCCTGGTGTACAAGCGGCTGGCAGGATCGCGGGCATGACCTCGAAGCTGCGGGAGACGGGCGGGGACGTGCGCGAGGAAGCGGCTCAGCTGTGGGCGGCGGTGGTGGCGACGGCGCGGCGGAGCGTCGCCGACGGGCTGGTCGTCGGCACCTCCGGCAATGTCTCCGCGCGCGTCGGGGACCTGGTGCTGGTCACCCCGTCGGGCGTGCCCTACGACCGGCTCACCCCGGACGACATCACCGGCGTGGACCTCACCGGCCGTCAGGTGCTCGGGACCCTGGTGCCGACCAGCGAGCTGCCCATGCACCTCGCCGTCTACCGCACCACCGACGCCCGCGCGATCGTCCACACCCACGCCGTGCACGCCACCGCGGTCTCCACGCTGGTGCCCGAGCTGCCGCTGGTCCACTACATGGCCGCCGCGCTCGGCGGACCGGTGCGGGTCGCGCCCTACGCCGCCTACGGCACCGACGAACTGGCCGGGCACATGCTCCGGGCCCTGGCCGGCCGCTCCGGGTGCCTCCTGCAGAACCACGGCACCCTCACCTACGGCGCCACCCTCGACCAGGCGTACGACCGCACCGCCCAGCTGGAGTGGATGTGCCGCCTCTGGCTGACCGCCTCCTCGGTCCCGGGCCTGACCCCGTCTCTGCTGACGGAGGCACAACTCGCCGAAGTCGGGGAACGCCTGAAGGGATACGGCCAACGGAGGTGACCCGTGTCCCGCAGTCTCCCGAGCAGCTCCCCGATCCGCGACCTGGCCTCGACTCTGCGCCTTTCGTCCCGATATCTCCCCCCTTCACCCCGCCCCGCCTCTCCACTGGCCGGGCGCCGCACCCCCCGTGACACTGGTGCCGTGCGCCCCCTCAGAGCGACCGCCGCCGCGGTCACCGCCGTCGTCGCCGCCGGCCTGGCATCCGTGGCCGCCGGGCGGCTCGCCAGCGATGCCGCGCTGAAGACCAGCGGCGGCCGGCCGCTGCCCACCGAGCCCCGGCTCACCGTGCACGGCACCGCGGCCGGCCAGATCACGCTCACCCGGGACCTGGCCTCACTGCGCCCCGGCACCTACGGCCTCGCGGGCGACGGCTCGCACGCGGTCGTGGGGCCCGTCCTGGAGACGGCACGGCACACCGCCGACGCCGTCGTACGCCGCCTGGACGGCGTGACGCACGGCACCCTCGCGCCCGGCGACTCCGTCTGGCTGACCCCCAACCTGTACGTTGGCAACCCGCGCACCGCGCTCGGCCTCGACCACGCCGACGTGGACGTGCCCGGCGAACTCGGCCCGCTGCCCGCCTGGTTCCTGCCCGGCGACCGGGACACCTGGGTGATCGCCGTGCACGGCCTGGGCACCACCCGCGAGCACGCCATGAACGTCATGCGCTTCCTGCACCTGCGCAGGCTTCCGGTGCTGGCCCTCGCCTACCGCGGCGACCTCGGCGCGCCCCGCCCCGCGGACGGCCTGAACCACCTCGGCGAGACCGAGTGGCGCGACGTGGACGCGGCGATCCGCTACGCCGTGCGCTACGGCGCCCGCCGCGTCGTCCTGCTCGGCTGGTCCACCGGCGCCACCATGGCGCTGCGCGCCGCCGAGCACTCCGCCGTGCGCGAGCACATCGCCGGGCTGATCCTCGACTCGCCGGTGCTCAGCTGGGAGGCCACGCTGCGCGCCCTCGCCCGCGCCCGGCACACCCCCGCCCCGCTGCTGCCGCTCGCGGTCCGCGCCGCCCAGGGCCGGGCCGGCCTGCACGCCGACCGGGTCGCCGAGATCACCGACCCCGACCGGCTCGCCGTGCCCACCCTGATCGTCCACGGGCCCGGCGACCGGGTCGCCCCCTGGGAGTTCTCCCGGCTGCTCGCCGCCCGCCGCCCCGACCGCGTCGCCCTGCACACCGTGCCGAACGCCCCGCACGCGGCGATGTGGAATCCGGCCCCCACGGCGTACGAGGAACGGCTGCGGCGCTTCCTGACCCCGCTGATGTGACGGCGCGCGCCGGGACGTACCGGGCGCGCCGTGATCGGCCGGGGTCGTTCCGGTTGTGATCGCGTGGTTGGCCGGAACATGCCCGCCGACCCCCTGCGGAGCCCGGTGCGTTGGCCAGCCCCGTCGCCCCCCGTGACATTCCGTTTGGGTTTTCGGACCGTCAACCGGAAGACTGCCCCTGTGACGTCCCGTATCCCGCGCGACTCCAGGCTCCGACTCGTCCGACCTCGACCCCTGGCCGCCGCCCCCGCAGCTGTGAACCAGCGGCCCACGCGCCGCCCCGCACCCCGGCCGCCGGAGGGCACCCCCGCGCCCGGCGAGCTGGCCAGAATGGCCCGCGCCGGACTGGCCGGCGCGGTCCGGGTCGCCCGCTGGGCGGACAACACCCTGGGCCCCGGCCGCGACGCCGCCACCGCCGACGGCAAGGCCACCCTCTCCGCCGCCACCGCCGACCGCGCGGCCGCCGAGCTCGGGCTCACCCCCGAGCAGATCCGCGCCGACTGGGACACCGCACGCCTGGCCGGACTGGTCGAGGTGCACGGCGACAGCGCGCGCCCCGGCTGGCGGCTGCGCGCCTGGGACCGGGACGACAGCGCCGTGCTGCGCGGCTGGGTCGCCCTCTTCGACGCCTGGTCGCTCGCCCTGCCCGAACCCGCGGGACACGAGCCGGCCGCCGTCGCGGAGGCCGTCTCCGCCATGCCGCAGGTGCTCTCCCTCCTCCAGCTGTCCGCCGGCCCCGTCCCGGTCGAACAGTTGCTCGACCTGCTCCGGCAGCGGGTCATCGAGCTGCGCACCGAACGCTGCGAGGTCACCTACGAGCCCGGCAGCGCGCCCCCCGCCGCGGCCGCCGCCGAGCCCGCCGGGACCCCGGACGCGCCGCCCGCCTCCCTCGCGCCGCTCCTCGGCTGGGCGCTGGAGGCCCTCGCCACCGTCGGCGCCCTCACCCGCGGCGCCGGCCAGGCCACCCTCACCCCGCTGGGCAGCTGGGCGGTGTGGGTCAAGCTGGAGCAGATCTGCGTGGCCGCGCAGAGCCCGGCCGGCAACATCGAGCGGTCCGCCGAGGACATGCTGCGCGGCTGCGCCCAGCTGCGCCCCAACGCGGCCCGCGCCGAATACCGGGCCTGGCTCGCCGCCCGCACCGTCGGCAGCGCCGTCAGCGAGCTGATCGACGCCGCGCGCGGCGAGGACGCCCTGCTGCGCGGGCTGGCCTTCGAGGCGCTGCGCGTGGTCGGCGCCCCCGCCGAGCCCGACGTGCGCGCCGTCGTGGACGAGCCGGCGCTGCGGCCGTACGCCCTGCTGTGGCTGGCCGAGCACGACGGCCTCGACCCGGAGGACGCCCACGAGGTGCTCACCCGCGAGGAGGCCACCTGGCTCTGGGTGGACACCGCCGCGGCCGTCGCCGACCACGGCGAGGCACCGATGCTGGTACGGCACCTGGAGTCCGCGGTGCAGCCCACCGTGCCCCGGCTGCTCGACGAGGTCCGTGCCGTCGGCCACCCGCGCACCGTGCAGGTCCTGGTCGCCCTCGCCGCCGCGCACCCCGACCCGGCCCTCGCCAAGGCCGTGCGCCGGGCCGCGTTCCAGGTGCACACCGGCGGCTGAGGACGGCGCGCCGGCGCGCGCGGGCCCGCGGCCCGCGCCCGCCGGGGCGGCTCAGACGCCGATCTCCGGCGCGTACGTCCCGAAGCTCCAGATGTTGCCCTCGACGTCCCGGGCCAGATAGTCCCGCGAGCCGTAGTCCTGGTCCGTCGGGGGCATGAGGATCTCCACGCCGTGCGCCGCGGCCCGCCGGTGATGGGTGTCCACGTCGTCCACCACGACGTAGATCCCGGCGGGCCCCGCGTCCCGCATCGCCGCCTCGAAGGGTCCGCCGCGGCCCTTGGAGGCGATCATCACCGCGCCGTTGCCCTGGACCAGCTCGGCGTGCAGCACCTTGCCGTCGGCCGCCTCGTACACGGTCAGCTCGGTGAAACCGAGGCCCTGCGTGAGCTGCCGGATCGCCGCCTTCGCGTCCGTGTACAGCAGCGTGGGACAGATTCCCGGCCGTCCCCCACCCAGCGAACCCATCGATGCCATGCGGATCACTCCTCCCGGGGCTCCCGGGAAGTTCTCCCCGGCCCGCCGCCCCTGGATGCGGCCCCGGGGCGCTGAGGCGGGAAAACGGCTTGCACCGCCCCGTTAGACTTCTTCCCATGGCCATTCTCCTCGCGCATTAGACGGCGGGAACGTCCTCAGCCGCCCACCCGCCAACCTCTGTACGCCCAGGAGCCTGTCCGTGATCTCCGCCACCGGAATCGAGCTGCGCGCCGGCGCCCGCATCCTCATCGAGAACGCCACCTTCCGGGTCGCCAAGGGTGACCGCATCGGCCTGGTCGGCCGCAACGGCGCGGGCAAGACCACCCTCACCAAGTGCCTGGCCGGCGAGGGCATCCCCGCGGCCGGCACCATCACCCGCTCCGGCGAGGTCGGCTACCTCCCGCAGGACCCCCGCACCGGCGACCTGGACGTCCTCGCCCGCGACCGCGTCCTGTCCGCGCGCGGCCTGGACACGCTGCTGCGCAAGATGCGCGAGAACGAGCAGCGGATCGCCAACGGCACGGGCGCCACCCGCGCCAAGGCGATGAAGCAGTACGAGCGCCAGGAGACCGAGTTCCTCACCAAGGGCGGGTACGCCGCCGAGGCCGAGGCCGCCACCATCGCCGCCGCGCTGAACCTGCCCGACCGGGTGCTCGGCCAGCCGCTGCACACCCTCTCCGGCGGTCAGCGCCGGCGTATCGAGCTGGCCCGGATCCTGTTCTCGGACGCCGACACCCTGCTCCTGGACGAGCCGACCAACCACCTCGACGCCGACTCGATCATCTGGCTGCGGGACTACCTGAAGACCTACCGCGGCGGCTTCATCGTGATCTCCCACGATGTCGACCTGGTCGAGACGGTCGTCAACAAGGTGTTCTACCTGGACGCCAACCGCTCGAACATCGACGTCTACAACATGGGCTGGAAGCTCTACCAGCAGCAGCGCGAGGCCGACGAGAAGCGCCGCAAGCGCGAGCGGGCCAACGCCGAGAAGAAGGCCGCCGTCCTGAACGCGCAGGCCGACAAGATGCGCGCCAAGGCCACCAAGACGGTCGCCGCGCAGAACATGGCCCGCCGCGCCGACAAGCTGCTCTCCGGTCTGGAGGCGGTCCGCCAGTCCGACAAGGTCGCCAAGCTCCGCTTCCCCGAGCCCGCGCCCTGCGGCAAGACCCCGCTGATGGCCGAGGGCCTGTCGAAGTCGTACGGCTCGCTGGAGATCTTCACCGACGTCGACCTCGCGATCGACAAGGGCTCCCGGGTCGTCATCCTCGGCCTGAACGGCGCGGGCAAGACGACCCTGCTGCGCCTGCTCGGCGGTGCCGAGCAGCCCGACACCGGCGAGGTCGTCCCCGGGCACGGGCTCAAGCTCGGCTACTACGCGCAGGAGCACGAGACCCTCGACCCCGGGCGCACGGTCCTGGAGAACATGCGCTCGGCCGCCCCGGACATGGACCTGGTCGAGGTCCGCAAGGTGCTCGGCTCGTTCCTGTTCTCCGGCGACGACGTGGACAAGCCTGCGGGCGTCCTGTCCGGCGGCGAGAAGACCCGGCTCGCGCTCGCGACGCTGGTGGTCTCCTCCGCCAATGTGCTGCTGCTGGACGAGCCGACCAACAACCTCGACCCGGCCAGCCGCGAGGAGATCCTCGGCGCGCTGCGCACCTACAAGGGCGCGGTCGTCCTCGTCACCCACGACGAGGGCGCCGTGGAGGCGCTCCAGCCCGAGCGGATCATCCTGCTGCCCGACGGCGTCGAGGACCTGTGGGGCTCCGACTACGCGGATCTCGTCGCCCTGGCGTGATCGAAAGCCTGATCCACTGAGTATGGATCATTCGGCCGAGCCGTGATCCGCCATCTGTGTGAGATCTCCTCATACCAGGGTGTGTCGTACACCGATTTCCCGGCCGATTCCTTGTCCAGCAAGGGGTCGGCCGTGTCGCGTCTCTGACCTGGTACTTCGCGGGCCCACCCGTTCGGCCCTGTCGACGGAGAGGGCTGGAATCCGGCGTTCCTCTTGTGGGGACCCGCTCCTGTCGTCACAACGATGTCCCATCGACCTTGCCGAATGGGTGGCCATCACGCCCCGGAGGGGTGATCATGAGGAGACCAGAGCGCACTTCCCATGAGGAGGCACGGGTGGCCGAGACTCTGAAGAAGGGCAGCCGGGTGACCGGCGCCGCGCGCGACAAGCTCGCGGCAGACCTGAAGAAGAAGTACGACTCCGGTGCGAGCATCCGGGCACTGGCCGAAGAGACCGGCCGCTCGTATGGCTTCGTCCACCGGATGCTCAGCGAGTCGGGCGTCACGCTGCGAGGGCGTGGCGGAGCGACCCGGGGCAAGAAGGCCGCGACGTCCTGACTCCGGGCGGCCCATCGGCTTCGATGGTGGCCACCCGGTCGGCGTACCGACCGGCCGGGTGGTTACTGTGCAGTCACTTAGCTTCGCTTCGCTGACCGCACCCATCGGAGGCGCCCCATGGCCACGCCCGACAAGGACCTCGCTCCTGTACTCGACAAGGACGGCGTACGGCTCACCGTCGACGACGCGATCGCCACGGTGACGCTGACGAATCCGGCCAAGCGCAACGCACAGAGCCCCGCCCTGTGGCGGGCGCTCGCCGAGGCCGGCCGGCTGCTGCCGGGCTCCGTCCGTGTCGTGGTGCTGCGCGGCGAGGGCAAGTCCTTCTCCGCCGGGCTGGACCGTCAGATGTTCACCCCGGAGGGGATCCCGGGCGAGCCGACCTTCACCGATATCGCGCGTCGTGACGACGCCGGGCTCGACGCGACCATCGCCGAATTCCAGGAGGCGTTCACCTGGTGGCGACGCAATGACATCGTGTCCGTCGCCGCCGTACAAGGACATGCCATCGGTGCCGGGTTCCAGCTGGCGCTCGCCTGCGACCTGCGGATCGTCGCCGACGATGTGCAGTTCGCCATGCGCGAGACCAGCCTCGGCATCGTTCCCGACCTGGCCGGCACGCATCCGCTGGTCGGCCTGGTCGGGTATGCCCGCGCGCTGGAGATCTGCGTGACCGGGCGGTTCGTCGGCGCGCAGGAGTCGGTGGCCTCGGGCCTGGCGAACCTGGCCGTCGCCGGGGACGAACTCGACGGCGCCGTACGCGACCTGACCGCCGCGCTGGTGGCCGCGCCGCGGGACGCCGTGGTCGAGACCAAGGCCCTGCTCGGCGGTGCAGCCGGCCGTTCGTACGACGAACAGCGCTCCGCCGAGCGCGCGGCCCAGGCACGCCGTCTGCGCGACCTGGCCGGCATCGGCGAATGAATCCGCCCGGCATGACCCGGACGAGAGGCGCTAGCCCACCGAGGTGACCAGGACGGCCACCGTCGGCCTGTCCTCCAGCGCGTCCCGTACGGCCGCGCGCACCCGCCGGGCCACCTCCACGGTCCGGTGGGCCGCGTCGGCCGCCAGGTCCACCCGCACATGGCGGTGGACCAGCTCGGCCGTGCCGTCCGCCCGCTCCTCGATGCGCACCGCCCGGCCCGGTCCGGTCAGCCGAACGACTCCCGGCACCGCGCGCGCCGCCTCGGCCGCGCGCAGCCCGGACAGGGACGTCTCGTCCCGGGCCGCCGGCGGCTGGGGCGGCCGTACCTCCACGAGCCGCCCGTCCGGCTCCAGCAGATCCGTGATCCGCAGATCGACCTCCGCCACCACCAGGCCGAGGCGTTCGGCCGCCGCCGTCGCGAGCAGCTCCCGCAGCCGCTCCGCCGTGGCCGGCAGCGGTTCCACGGAGGTCGCCGCGCAGTCCGCCGTCACCCGCAGGGCGCCCGGCGGCAGCGCGCTCGGCGGGGCCGGCACCACGGGCTCGGCCGCTGCCCGCGGGTCGGCGAGCCCGATCCGCAGCGCGCCCAGGCGCACCCCGGGCATCCCGTCCGCCACCGCGACGCGCAGGGCCGCCCCCGCGGCGTCCTCCGCGATCCACGCTCCGTCACCCGGCCCGCCCAACGGCAGCAGCCTGCCGAGTCCCACCTGATGTCGTACGACCTGGGTCCACGCGTCCGTCATTCCTCCAGCCTGCCCCATCCCCGGCGCGCGGTCGCGCAACCTTGCTTACGGTGGTTTCAGGACGACGACCGAAAAGGACGTACGGCGATGACCGACATGACGACGACCCCCGAAGGCGGCGGCGAGCCGCACACGTCGACCCGGAAGGCCGTCCGGCGTGGCGGCGGGGCTGCCGCCACCCGGGGACGGACCACCATCGCCGACGGCGTGGTGGAGAAGATCGCCGGGATGGCCGCCCGGGACGTGATCGGTGTGTACGCGATGGGCGGTGGCTTCGCCCGCACCCTGGGCGCGGTGCGCGACCGGGTGCCCGGCGGCTCCAAATCGGTGACCCGCGGTGTGAAGGCCGAGGTCGGCGAGGTGCAGGCCGCGCTCGATCTGGAGATCGTGGTGGACTACGGCGTCTCCATCGGCGATGTCGCCGGTGATGTGCGCGAGAACGTGGTCGCCGCGGTGGAGCGGATGACCGGTCTGGAGGTCGTCGAGGTCAACATCGCGGTCAGCGACGTCCAGCTGCCCGACGAGGAGGAGGACGAGCCGGAGCCCCGGATCCAGTGACCGGGCCCGCGCCGGACCCCCGCACGTGATGAACTGAGGAGCGCTGATGAGCACGGCCATGATCGGCATGATTGCCGGAATGGCGCTGGGGTTCGCCGGGTACTTCGGCGGGTTCGGCGCGTTTGTGCTGGTGGCGGCGCTGGGCGCCGTCGGGTTCGTGGTCGGCCGGTTCGCCGAGGGCGACCTGCCCCCCGGTGACTTCTTCCGCGGCCGCGACCGGCGGCGGTGAGCGCCGTGACCACCGGGACGGGAGCGGTAGGACACCCGCCGGCCCGGGTGCCGCCCGGGGAGCGGGGCGCCACCCGGATCGCCGACCGGGTGGTGGAGAAGATCGCCGCACAGGCCGCCCGCGAGGCGGTGGGCCCGCCGCCCGCCGACGCCGGGGCACCCCACGCCGCGGTGGCCGTCCACCGCGACACCGCCCGGATCCGCGTCTTTCTCGAACTCGGCTACCCCTGCGACATCGGCGCCCGCTGCGCCGCCGTGCGCCGCCGGGTCACCGAGCGGGTGGGCGCGCTGGTGAACATGCGGGTCGCCGAGGTCGCCGTCCAGGTGGAGCGGCTGCACCCGCCGGCGGCCACGGGCGGGAGGACCCGATGAGCGGGCCGGACGCCCCCACCCTCGACCAGGCCACCGACGCCCCCGCCGACGCGGGCGGCAGCGGCCGCTTCTGGGCGCCGCGCCGCGTCCCCGCGGGCATCGTCGCCGTCCTGCTGCTGGCCGGCGCGGGCCTGCTGCTCTACGACATCGTCGCGGTACGCGCCCACCGGCCCGCGATGCGCTGGCGCCGCACCCTCGCCCGCCAGCTGGCCGAACGGCCCCTGGACGACACCTGGGTCCTGGCCGGCGCGGCCCTCGCGGTCGCCCTCGGCCTGTGGCTGCTCGCCCTCGCGCTCACCCCGGGACACCGCTCCCTGCTGCCGATGCGCCGCCCGCACCCGGACGTCCGCGCCGCGCTCAAGCGGGACGCGGCGGCCCAGGTGCTGCGCGACCGCGCCATGGAACTGTCCGGCGTACGGTCCGTACGGGTACGGATGCGCCGCCGCAAGGCCGCCGTCCACGCCGTCTCGCACTTCCGCGAACTGGACGACGTTCGCGCCGATCTGGACACCACGCTCACCGAGGCCATCCGCGGCCTCGGGCTGACCCATACGCCCCGGCTCGCCCTGCGGGTGACCCGGGCCGCGCGGAAGGGGTGACGGCGATGCGCTCCGGCGGACTCAACCGCGTCCTGCTCGCCCTGGCCGGACTGATCCTGCTCGCCCTCGGCGGCGCGGTGCTCGCCGTCGGCCTCGGCGTCCGGCCGCCCTCCTGGTGGATCCACGGCGGCCCGCACGACGTCCTGCTCAGCCACGCCGAGCGCACCCGCTACCGGGGCGCCGGCTGGTGGTGGCCGGCGCTCATCGCCGCCCTGGCCCTGCTCGTGCTCGGCGCCCTGTGGTGGCTGACCGCGATCCTGCGTCGGCACCGCCTCGCCGGCCTCCGCGTGGACACCGGCGACGGCGGCGCCGCCGACCTGCGGGCCGGGGCACTGGAGAGCGCCCTGGCCGAGGAGGCCGCCAGGGGAACCGGGGTGGCCGATGCCCGAGTCCGGCTGCGGGGCCGGCGCAAGAAGCCCAGGGCGGGTGCACTGTTGCGGCTGGAGCCCGAGGTGGACCCCTCGACCGCGCTGGCCGACTTCACCACCGGGCCCCTGGCCCGTGCCCGTGAGTCGGCGGGCCTGTCCTCCCTCCCGGCGGAGGTCCGCCTCGGCGCGGTCAAGCACCGGGCGGAACGGGTCACCTGACCGGGCGAGCGGCACGGACGGCGAGCGGCGCGGAGCGCGAGGGGCGCGCACGTCGAGGGGCCCGCACGCCGAGGGGCCCGCACGCCGAGGGGCCCGCACGCCGAGGGGCCCGCACGCCGAGGGGCACGGACCGCGAGGGTGCGGCTCAGAACCCGTGCCGCATCCCGCCGTCCACCGGCACCATGAGCCCGGTCAGATAGGACGCCGCCGGGGACAGCAGGAAGGCCGCGACCCTGCCGAACTCCTCCGGGGCGCCGTAGCGGCGCAGCGGGATGCGGGACTCGTTGGCGGCACGGGTGGCCTCGGGGTCGGCGGACAGGGAGTCCAGCTCGCGCACCCGGTCCGTGTCGATCCGGGCCGGCAGCAGGCCCAGCACCCGGATGCCGCGCGGACCCAGCTCGTCCGCGAGGGACTTCGCGAACCCGGCGAGCCCGGGGCGCAGGCCGTTGGAGATCGTCAGCGCCGGGATCGGCTCGTACACCGAGCCGGACAGCACGAAGCCGATGACACCGCCCGCGTCCAGCTCGGCCGCCGCCGCGCGGGCGAGCCGTACCGCGCCGAGGAAGACGGACTCGAACGCGGCGCGCCACTGGTCGTCGGTGTTGTCGGCGACGAAACCGGGCGGCGGCCCGCCCACGCTCACCAGCACCCCGTGGAAGCCGCCGAAGCGCTCCCGGGCGGTCTCGATCAGCCGTTCGGGCGCCTGCTCGTCGGCGTTGTCCATGGCCACGCCCACCGCGTCCGGGCCCAGTTCGGCGGCCGCCGCCGCGGCCCGCTGCTCGTCCCGGCCGGTGATCACCACCTTCGCGCCGTCCGCGACGAGCTGCCGCGCGGCCGCGTTGCCGAGGCCGCGGGTGGCCCCGGTGACGATGTACACCCGGTCCTTCAGTCCAAGATCCATGGTCCCTATCCTGCCCCCTCGGTCCCGAACAGTGTGAGGGCGGAGTTCACCAGGCCGAGATGGCTGAAAGCCTGCGGGAAGTTTCCCAGCTGGCGGTCCGCGCCGGGGTCGTACTCCTCGGCCAGCAGCCCCACGTCGTTGGCCACCCGCACCAGCCGTTCGAACAGCTCCCGGGCCTCCTGCGGGCGCCCGGTCAGATACAGCGCGTCCACCAGCCAGAACGAGCAGGCGAGGAACGCGCCCTCGCCGCCCGGCAGTCCGTCGACCACCGAGGCGTCGTCCGCCGCGGAGTCGTAGCGGCGCAGGAAGCCGTCGTGGCCGAGGTCCGCGCGGATGGCGTCGACCGTGCCGATCACCCGGGGGTCGTCCGGCGGAAGGAAGCCGACGCGCGGGATGAGCAGCAGGGCGGCGTCCAGTGCGCGGGAGCCGTAGTACTGCGTGAAGGTGTTGCGCCGCGGGTCGTAGCCCTTCGCGCAGACCTCCCGGTGGACCTCCGCGCGCAGCCGCCGCCAGCCCGCCAGGTCGCCGCTGGTCTCCTGGCCCTGTTCGAGGGTACGCACCGCCCGGTCGGCGGCCACCCACACCATCACCTTGGAGTGCGTGAACTGACGGCGCCCGCCGCGCACCTCCCACAGGCCCTGGTCCGGCTGCCGCCACGCCGACGCCAGGAAGTCCATCAGCGCCCGCTGGATGGCCCACATGTGCGGCCGGGTGGGCAGGCCCGCGCCGCGCGCCAGCGACAGCGAGTCCATCACCTCGCCGTACACATCGAGCTGGAGCTGCCGCACGGCGCCGTTGCCGATGCGCACCGGGGAGGAGCCGGCGAAGCCGGGCAGCCAGGGCAGTTCGGTCTCCGGCAGGCGCCGCTCGCCCGCGACGCCGTACATGATCTGGAGCGCGGCGGGGTCGCCGGCGACCGCGCGCAGCAGCCAGTTGCGCCATGCCTCGGCCTCCTCCTGGTAGCCCGCGGTGAGCAGCGCGCCGAGGGCGAGGGTGGAGTCGCGCAGCCAGCAGTACCGGTAGTCCCAGTTGCGCACCCCGCCCAGCCGCTCGGGCAGCGAGGTGGTGGGCGCGGCGACGATCCCGCCGGTCGGGGCGTAGGTGAGCGCCTTGAGGGTGATCAGGGAGCGGACGACGGCGTCCCGGTGCGGTCCGGCGTAGCGGCAGCGCCGGGCCCAGCGCCGCCAGTCGGCGACGCTGCTCTCCAGGGCCTCGTACGGGTCGACGAGCCGGGGGCGCCGCTGGTGGGAGGGGTGCCAGGTGAGCACGAAGGCGACCCGCTCGCCCTCGCCGACGGTGAACTCGGAGTGGGTGCAGTAGTCCTCGCCCCAGGTGCGCACCGGCGGCTCGGAGCGCAGCCACACCGAGTCGGGGCCCGCGACCGCCACCCGGTGGCCGTCCGAGCGGCGCATCCACGGGATGATCGAGCCGTGGTCGAAGCGCAGCCGCAGGGTGCCGCGGACGGTGACCCGGCCGCTGACGCCCTCCACGATGCGCACCACATCGGGGGCGTGTTCGCGCTGCGGCATCAGATCGGTGACGCGGACCGTGCCCTCGGGGGTGTCCCACTCGGTGTCCAGGACGAGGGTGTCGGGGCGGTAGGCCCGGCGGGTGCAGGCGCCCTCGTCGCCCGCGGCCTCGGGCGCGATCCGCCAGTGGCCGTGCTCCGTCCCGCCCAGCAGCCGGGCGAAGCAGGCGCCGGAGTCGAAGCGGGGCAGGCACAGCCAGTCGATCGAGCCGTCCCTGCCGACCAGCGCCGCGGTCTGCTCGTCGCCGATGAGGGCGTAGTCCTCGATGCGGGCGCGGTCACGGGCGTTCACGGGATGCGGTTTCCCGTCGGTCCCGAGGGCCAATCAGGTGGTGCGCCGGGGGAGTGAACCGGAGGGAGGGAAGCCGGGGGAGCAGACCGGAGGAAGTGAACCCGGGGGAGTGAACGATGGTCCCGCGCGCCGTCAGACCGAGGCCGGTTCGCCCTCCCGCGGCTGCGGCGCCGCCGCGGCCTCCTCCTGGTCCCGGATCTCCCGGCGGAGCAGGAACCACCAGCCGACCGGGACGGCCGCCGCGAACAGCCACCACTGGATCATGTAGGCGTAGTTCAGCGGGGCGTCCTCGGTGCCGGGGTCGGAGATCTGCTCCGGGGAGCCGCCCCTGGGCGCCGGCGCCGTCTGCTCCATGTAGCCGCCGAGCACCGGCACACCGAGCCGGTGCGCCTCCTCGGTGCTGTTGATCAGCATGATCTGCCGGTCGGGCAGGCCCTTGAGGTTCTTGATGCCGCTGGCCGCGGTGGTCTCGTCGGCCATCAGGCGCCCGCTGATGGTGGTCCGGCCGGCCGGCGGCGCGGGGATCTTCGGGAAGGCGGTCTGGGACGCGTCCGTGGCGATCCAGCCGCGGTTGACCATCAGCACCTTGCCGTCGGCGAGCACGAACGGGGTCAGCACGTGGTAGCCGACATCGCCGTTGTCGTTGGTCCGGCGCCGGACCACTTCCGTCTTCGCGGTGTCGAAGGTGCCGGTCGCGGTGACGGTGCGGTACCTCTCGGTCCGGGTCACGGCGTGTCCGGGGGAGGACAGCTGCTCCACGGGGACCGGCTCGGCGTGCAGCGCGGAGGAGACGAGGTCGTTGCGCGCGGTGCGCTCCTCGTAGCGGTGCTTCTGCCAGAAACCCAGCTTGATCATCGTCGGGATCAGCGCGATCGCGACGATGGTGAGGATGACCCACTGGAGGGACAACAGGAAGCGGTAGCGATGCACCCCACGACGGTACATCCGGGCCGCGGGGTGCGGTGCGGCGGGTACCGGGTCCCGCCCGGTGGCGCCCGGCCGGCCGTCACACCCGGTCGACGACCCCCGTACGGCCCTCCGCGCGGGCGCAGTGCGCGCCGCAGTACCAGTGGCCGTCCACCTCCACGCCCTGCCCGATGATCTGCACCCGGCAGTGCTCGCAGATCGGGGCCATGCGATGGATCGCACAGGAGAAGCAGTCGAAGACGTGGACCGCGCCCTGGGCGTGGACCTCGAAGGTCATTCCGTAGTCATTGCCGCAGACTTCGCATCTCGCCATGGGCCACAGGGTGATCCGTCGCGGGTGCCCGGGCGAGCGGTCGCCGGGTGAGTCGTGCGTCAATCACCCTTTCGTACGATCACCCGTCCGTGAGGTCGGTGTCCCGTCGTCTCACCCGTCCGTGAGGCCGGTGTCCCGTCGTCTCACTCGTCCGCGGGCTCGACGTCCCGCAGCAGCTGCCCGAACGCGGCCTCGTCCACGACCGGCGTGCCGAACTGCCGGGCCTTGACCGTCTTGGAGGTGCCCGAGTCGGGGTCGTTGGTCACCAGCAGGCTGGTCAGCCGGGAGATGCTGGACGCCACGTGCAGCCCGCATTCGGTCGCCCGGTCCTCCAGCAGCTCCCGCTCGGTGGAGGTGTCACCGGAGAACGCCACCCGCATGCCCTGTTTGAGAGGTTTGCCGTCTTCATAGCGGCCCGGGTTGGGATAGGGGCATACGGGCTTTTTGCGGGAGGGGCGCCAACTGCCGGGGCGGTAGCCGCCGTAGCCGGGGGAGGGCTGCCGGGGCACCGGCGCGTCCGACCACTCCGTCAGCGGGCGGCACTCCAGCAGCGGCAGCCGTACGCCGCCCGCCGCCGCGGCCCGCAGGCTGGGCCGGAACGCCTCCGCGAGCACCCGCGCGTCGTCCAGCGCGTGGTGCGCCCGCTGCTGCACCACGCCGAAGTGCGCGGCGAGCGACTCCAGCTTGTGGTTGGGCAGCGGCAGCCCCAGCTCCTTCGACAGCGCGATGGTGCACAGCCGCTGGCGCACCGGCGCCCGGCGCTCGGCGCGCGCGTACTCCCGCGCGATCATCTGCCAGTCGAAGACCGCGTTGTGCGCGACCAGCACCCGGCCGTCCAGACGGGTGGCGAACTCCTCGGCGATGTCCGCGAACAGCGGCGCGCCCTGAAGCACCTCGCTCGTCAGACCGTGTATCCACACGGGTCCCGGATCGCGCTCCGGGTTGACCAGGGTGTACCAGTGGTCCTCGACCTCGCCGCGCGCGTCCAGCCGGTAGACGGCGGCGGAGATGATCCGGTCGTGCCGGGCCAGGCCGGTGGTCTCCACGTCAACGACCGCGTATCCCTGGGGATACACGGTCGGCCACCGGGTGGCGGAGGACACTGCGGTCGCACGGTCTTCGAGCATGGTCATTGAGGATACGGGCCACCACCGACATCTCCGCCCCACAGGTCACCCGGCGGTGGCCCCGCCCGGGCCCCGGCGCGGCCCCCGGGCGCGCCGAACGGCCCTCCCTCGTGGGCCTGTTGTCGCTCCATGGAGCGTCGCAGCGGTGCGGGCGCCGCCGGGAGTGCGATCCTCCCTGATGTGACGGAACCCCAGCACGAGGAGAACCACGGCGGCGCGCTCGGCTCGCGGCTGAACTGGCTGCGCGCCGCCGTCCTCGGCGCGAACGACGGCATCGTCTCCACCGCGGGCCTCGTCGTCGGCGTGGCCGGGGCGACCGGGAGCCGCGCCGCGCTGCTCACCGCGGGCCTCGCCGGACTGCTCGCCGGATCGATGTCCATGGCGGCGGGCGAGTACGTCTCCGTCTCCACTCAGCGCGACTCCGAACTGGCCGCGCTGGCCGTGGAGAAACGGGAACTGCGCGAGCGGCCCGAGGCCGAACTGCGCGAGCTGACCCAGATGCTCCAGGCGCGCGGTCTTTCCGAGGAGGTGGCCCGGGAGGCCGCCGAGCAGCTCACCGAGCGGGACGCGCTGCGCGCCCACGCCAGCGTGGAGCTGGGCATCGACCCCGACGAGCTGACCAATCCGTGGCACGCGGCCTGGGCGAGCTTCCTGGCCTTCACCGTGGGCGCCCTGCTGCCGCTGCTGGCCATCGTGCTGCCCCCGGCCGGCTGGCGGCTGCCGGTCACCGTGCTCTTTGTGCTCGCCGCGCTCGTCCTCACCGGCTGGACCAGCGCCCGCCTCGGCGCCGCGGCCCCCCGGCGGGCCGTGCTGCGCAATGTGGGCGGCGGGGCGCTGGCGATGGCGGTCACGTACGCGGCGGGCAGTCTGCTGGGGGCGGCCGGCGTGTGAGTCCGGCCGGTGTCCAGGGGACCGGGACGCCGGCGCCCGGGTGACCCGCGCTCACTCCCAGACGGCCCGGTCCGAACCCCAGGGCGTCGGAGGGCGGGCCCAATCGGCGGGCCCGCCCGCGAAGTTCACCGGGGACAGGGCGTGCCGCAGCCGGCCGAGAGGACCGCCGGTCTCGGCGAGCCAGGCGTCCGGGGGGACTGGGGCGACTGGGGCGACAGGGGCGACAGGGGCGCCGTCGTCCGTCTCCGGGGTCTCGTCCGCCCCCGGCCCCGCGCCGTACGGTGCCCCGTCCGTCAGCCAGTGCGCGGTGCGGGCCAGCGCCAGCCGGACCGAGCGGCCGGCGCCGTCGTACGACCGCTCGGTCAGCGCCCGCAGGACGGCCGCCGCCAGCAGATAGCCGGTGCCGTGGTCCAGGGCCTGCGCGGGCAGCGCGCCGGGCTCCGCCGCCGATCCCTCGGTCGCCGCGATGCCGGTGGCGACCTGCACCAGGCTGTCGAAGCCGCGCCGCCCGCCCCAGGGCCCGTACGCGCCCCAGGCCGACACCTGCGCCACCACCAGTGCGGGATGCCGCTCCGCGAGCGCCTCGGGGGAGAGCCCGAAGCGGTCCAGCGCGCCCGGCCGGTAGCCGGTGACCACGACGTCCGCCCCGGCCAGCAGCTCCTCGACGGTGTCCCGGTCGGCCGCCAGGTCCAGGGCCGCGGAGCGCTTGCCGAAGTCCGTGTCGGCGTGCTGGTCGGGGAGTTCGGGCGACCAGGGCGGGTCCAGGCGCAGCACGTCCGCGCCCAGCAGGGCGAGGGTGCGGGTGGCGACCGGGCCCGCCAGGACCCGGGTCAGGTCCAGGACGCGCACCCCGGCGGCGGGCAGCAGCGGGGCGGCGGCCGGGTCGAGCGGCTGCAGCGGGCGCGCGGGGGCCGTGCCGAGCACCGCGCGCTCCACCAGGGGGCGGGCGCCGACCTCGGCCGCCTGGCCGGTCGCCCGCCACTGGTCCGGGGTGCGCAGGGCCACCGCGAGGCCGCCGGCGGCGTACACCGCCTCCTCGGTCCCGAGGGCGGTGCGTCCGGCGAGCAGGGCGGCCACGGTCTCGGGCGCGGCGTCCGCGGGCAGGCCCAGCGCGTCCAGCAGCCGGGCCCGGTGGTGCGGGTAGTTGGCGTGGGTGCGCACCCAGCCGTCGGCCGTGCGCCAGAACCGCGACAGGGGCGCGAAGGAGACCGGCGCCCGGCCGTCCACCCGCAGCAGCCGCTCGCTGTGGAACGCCGCCGCCACGGCACCGTCGTCGACCCGGACCCCGGGCACCTCGGCGCGCCCGGTCCGGCGGGCCCCCAGTTCGGCGGCGGCCAGGGCGCACGCGCCGACACAGGCGCGCGCGAGGTGCCGTACGGGAAGGCGGGCCGGGAGGGTGCCGGGCCGCTCGACCGCCGTCACCCGGGAGAGCAGGGCGGGGTCGCCGCCCAGCGCGGTCCATGCGCACGCGATATCCGTCATGACTGCACTATGCACTATTGATTCAATCAACCCCTGAGGGAAGCCGAGCGTGACCGGTCAAGACGTACGGGCGGGTGGCCGGAACCCGGCGCAGCACCCGCCCGTACGGCGGCGCTAATAGGTCACGGCGGCGAGGGCGTCGGCCATTCCCCTGCCGTAGAAACCATTGCGGTTCGCCGGGCCCTGACACACCGCGTCGACCTTGCCGTCGCCGTTGATGTCGTACGGGTCCGTGCACGGCGTGGCGTCCGCCTCCGCGTACAGGAGAGCCGTGACCAGGGCGGCGGACGCGTGCGGATGGGTTGACTTGATCAATGCGGCAACCCCGGCCACATGCGGGGTCGCCATGGACGTCCCCGCCATGTAGCCCCACTTGCCGCCCGGCAGCGTGCCCAGGATGAGGCCGCTGGTCGCCGGGGGCGCCGGCGGCTGGTAGGCCGTCGAGTCGCCGCCGGGCGCCGCGATGTCGACGACCCCCCGGCCGTAGTTGGAGTACGACGACTTGAGCCCCTTGGCGCCGGTCGCGGCGACCGTGACGACGCCGGGCAGCTGGGTCGGGATGTCGAAGCACCGGCGCGGATCGATCACCCGGTCCGACGCGGTGCCGTCGTTCGGCGACTGCGGGTCGGTGAGCGAGTCGGCGGCCAGGTCGTAGCTCTCGTTGCCCGCCGCCGCGATGTTGACCGTGCCCCGCCGCTGTGCGTACCGCGAGGCCCGGTCCACGGCGTCCACCAGCGCCTTCTGGTCCGGGTCGGTGGTGCAGTTGAAGTACCAGGGGTCGGTGAAATAGCTGTTGTTGGTCACGTCCACGTGGTGCTCGGCCGCCCAGACGAAGCCGCAGACCACGGACTCGGCGTAGAAGTACCC
Organism: Streptomyces sp. SUK 48; assembly: GCF_009650765.1. Classification (NCBI taxonomy): domain Bacteria; kingdom Bacillati; phylum Actinomycetota; class Actinomycetes; order Kitasatosporales; family Streptomycetaceae; genus Streptomyces; species Streptomyces sp. SUK 48. The sequence goes on from NZ_CP045740.1 coordinate 6,260,090, forward strand.
GTCCGGGTTCGCCACCTTGATGCCGGCCACCCGCACGCCCGGCGCCACTCCCGTCATGCCGACGCCGTTGCGCGCGGCCGCGATCTCGCCCGCCACATGGGTGCCGTGCGGGCTCTCCGAGGCGCCGGGCCGCCAGGCGCCGTCGGTGGTGTCCGGCCGGCCCGACACGCAGTTGACGGAGGCGCCGCGGTCGAAGTTGGGCGCGATGTCCGGGTGGGTGTCGTCCACGCCGGTGTCGATGACCCCGACCGTCACGTCCGGGCTGCCCAGCGTCCTTTGGTGGGCCCGGTCCGCCTTGATGGCGGGCAGGTCCCACTGCAACGGCTCCAGCGGGTCCTGGTCCCCGGTCGCCGCCGCCTCGGCCGCGGCCGCCTGCGCGCCGCCCAGCATCTGCGGCGCGCCCAGATCCGTGGTGGACGCGGAGGCCAGCGGGGTGTGCCGGGTGGCTCCGGCCGAGGCCACCCCGGGCACCGCGCGCATCAGCCGGGCGAAGTCCGGGTTCGCGGAGTGCGCGACGAGGACCCCGATCCGGTCGTAACCCGCCACCAGCGTGCCGCCGTCGCGGCCGATCTCCCGGCGCACCGAGGCGAGCGTGCGGTGGTCCGTGCGGGTGTTGACCACGTACGACAGGCCGGGACCGGCCGCCGCCGAGGCCGCCGCGGGCAGGAAGCCGAGCGAGGCGGTCAGCGAGAGCACGGCAGGCACGGCGAGCGACGGCCGGCGTCCGGTGCGCAGATGAGCCATGGGTTCTCCACTTCATCCCGATACGAAGCTGCCCGAGACACGGATCGGTGCTCGGGCAGGTGCATGGCGAGTGGTGCAGGCGGAACGTATCCCGTCATCTCTGTGACCGGCAATGACTTGGCAATGACTCAATCAGATCGCTTGCGGAAGAACTGAGAGCACTTGAATCGGCCGTCGCGTGGCGCCGTGGACCTGGGCGGGGAGTGCCAGCACCATCGAGCCCCCGGCCGCCCTGCCCGACCGCACCCGCGAGGAGAACCCGTGGCCACCGAGACACCACCCCCCGCCACCCCGGAGACCCCCATTCCCCGCACTCCCACCACCGAGGAGTTCACCGAGGTGCAGCGCGGCGCGGACTTCGCCGAACTGCGCCACGCCCACCGCGCGTTCGCCTTCCCGCTGACCGTCGCCTTCATCGCCTGGTACCTGCTGTACGTGCTGCTCTCCAGCTACGCCGGCGGGTTCATGGGCACCAAGGTCGCGGGCAACATCAATGTCGCCCTGGTCCTCGGACTCGCCCAGTTCCTCACCACCTTCCTGATCGCCTGGTGGTACGCCCGGCACGCCGCGGCCGAGCTCGACCCGAAGGCGCAGGCCATCAAGACCCGCATGGAAGGCGCCGAATGAGCCCCGCGACCCACCGCGCCCTGCTGGCCGCCGGCGAGGCGAGCGAGCACCGGACGCTGATCGTCACCCTGTTCGCCGTCTTCGTCGCCGCCACCCTCGCCATCACCGTATGGGCCGGGCGGCAGACCAAGGACGCCGCCGACTTCTACGCGGGCGGGCGCCAGTTCACCGGCTTCCAGAACGGCCTCGCCGTCTCCGGCGACTACATGTCCGCCGCGTCCTTCCTCGGCATCGCCGGCGCCATCGCCCTCTTCGGCTACGACGGCTTCCTCTACTCCGTCGGCTTCCTGGTCGCCTGGCTCGTCGCGCTGCTCCTGGTCGCCGAGCCGCTGCGCAACAGCGGCCGCTACACGATGGGCGACGTGCTCGCCTACCGGATGCGCCAGCGCCCCGTTCGCACGGCCGCCGGCGTCTCCACCATCGTGGTGTCGATCTTCTATCTGCTCGCCCAGATGGCCGGCGCGGGCGTCCTGGTCTCCCTGCTCCTCGGCATCACCAGCGAGCTGGGCAAGGTCGGCATCGTCGCCCTGGTCGGCGTCCTGATGATCGTCTACGTGACCATCGGCGGCATGAAGGGCACCACCTGGGTCCAGATGGTCAAGGCGGTGCTGCTGATGGCCGGCGCCCTCCTGCTGACCCTCCTGGTCCTCATGAAGTTCCACTTCGACGTCTCGGACCTGCTCGGCCGGGCCGCCGGCAACAGCGGCAAGGGCGCGTCGTTCCTTGGGCCCGGCCTGAAGTACGGCGCCACCGGCACCACCAAGCTGGACTTCCTCTCCCTGGGCCTCGCCCTGGTCCTCGGCACCGCGGGCCTGCCGCACATCCTGATCCGCTTCTACACGGTGCCCACCGCCAAGGTCGCCCGTAAGTCCGTGCTCTGGGCCATCGGCCTGATCGGCGTCTTCTACCTGATGACCCTCGCCCTCGGCTTCGGCGCCGCCGCGCTGATCAAACCGCAGGAGATCATCACCTCCAACAAGGCGGGCAACACCGCGGCCCCGCTGCTCGCCCTGCACCTCGGCGGGACCCACTCCACCTGGGGCGCCGTCCTGCTCGCCACCATCTCCGCCGTCGCCTTCGCCACCATCCTCGCCGTCGTCGCCGGCCTCACCCTCGCCTCGTCCTCCTCCTTCGCGCACGACATCTACGCGAACGTCATCAGGAAAGGGCGGGCCACCGAGAAGCAGGAACTGGGCGCGGCCCGCTGGGCGACCGTCGGTATCGGCGCGGTCTCCATCGTCCTCGGCGCCCTGGCCCGCGACCTCAATGTGGCCGGACTGGTGGCGCTCGCCTTCGCCGTCGCCGCCTCCGCGAACCTGCCGACCATCCTCTACAGCCTCTTCTGGAAGCGCTTCACCACCACCGGCGCCCTGTGGTCGATCTACGGGGGCCTGGTCACCGCGGTCGGCCTCGTGCTGTTCTCCCCGGTGGTCTCCGGCGGCCCGGCCTCGATGTTCCCCGGCACGGACTTCCACTGGTTCCCGCTGGAGAACCCCGGGATCATCTCCATCCCCGTCGGATTCCTGCTCGGCGCCGTGGGAACCCTGCTGTCGAAGGAGGTGCCGGACGCCGGCAAGTACGCGGAACTGGAGGTGCGCTCCCTGACCGGGACGGGCGCCTACTGACGCTCCCGCGACCGTCGTACGGCGGCCCGCGTCGGCGGGGCCGCACGGCTCCCGAGCTGTACGGTCCTACGACGCGACCGCCTGTACGGTCCTACGACGCGACCGCCGGACACCTCGTTCGATCGGGCCGGTGCCGCTGTCAGTGGTGTCACGTAGGCTCGCAGATGACACGGAAACAACACCGATGATCGAGGGAGGGGGCCCACGTGCTCATCGACACGTACGGCCGCGTGGCCACCGACCTGAGGGTCTCGCTGACCGACCGGTGCAATCTGCGCTGTACGTACTGCATGCCTGAGGAGGGCCTGCAGTGGCTGGCGAAGCCCCAGCTGCTCACGGACGACGAGATCGTCCGCCTCATCGACATCGCGGTGCGCCTGCTCGGCGTCGAGGAGGTCCGCTTCACGGGCGGCGAACCTCTGCTGCGCCCCGGCCTGGTCGGCATCGTCGAGCGCGTCGCGGCCCTCGGCCCGCGCCCGCGGATGTCCCTCACCACCAACGGCATCGGCCTCGGCCGCACCGCCGCCGCCCTGAAAACGGCGGGCCTGGACCGGGTCAATGTCTCCCTGGACACCCTGCGCCCCGACGTCTTCAAGACCCTCACCCGCCGCGACCGCCACAAGGACGTCCTCGAAGGGCTCCTCGCCGCCCGCGCGGCCGGCCTCACCCCCGTCAAGGTCAACACCGTCCTGATGCCGGGGCTCAATGAGGACGAGGCCCCCGACCTGCTGGCCTGGGCCATCGAGCACGACTACGAGCTGCGGTTCATCGAGCAGATGCCCCTGGACCCCCAGCACGGCTGGAAGCGCGAGGGCATGGTCACCGCCGGCGACATCCTCGCCTCCCTGCGCACCCGCTTCGACCTCGCCCCCGAGGACGCCGGCGAGCGCGGCTCGGCACCGGCGGAGCGCTGGCTGGTGGACGGCGGCCCGTACCGGGTCGGGGTGATCGCCTCGGTCACCCGCCCGTTCTGCGCGGCCTGCGACCGCACCCGGCTGACCGCCGACGGCCAGATACGCACCTGTCTGTTCGCCACCGAGGAGACCGATCTGCGCGGCGCCCTGCGCTCGGGCGCGCCCGACGAGGAGATCGCCCGGCTGTGGCGGGTGGCGATGTGGGGCAAGAAGGCGGGCGCGGGCCTGGACGACCCGTCCTTCATCCAGCCGGACCGTCCGATGTCGGCGATCGGCGGCTGAGCGGAGCGCCTCAACTCCCGCTCGGCTCCCACTCGTCGAACCGGACGACGTCCTTCAGGAACCCCCGCGCGCCCAGGAACGCCGACAGATGCTCGCGGTGCTCCTCGCAGGCGAGCCAGGTCTTGCGCCGCTCCGGCGTGTGGATCTTCGGGTTGTTCCAGGCCAGCACCCACACGGCGGCGGCGCGGCAGCCCTTGGCGGAGCAGATGGGGGTCTCGTCACTCACAGATGCGTCTCACCAGATCGGGTGCAGAACGAGGCGACGCCGAGCAGCCACGGGGGGAGCTGCCCGGCGTCGGTCCGTCGCTCCGACGGGGGATGCGGAGCGCTTACGCAGTATGTCACGGCCGACCCGTCGCCCGGCACCGGAACTGCGTGATTGATTCTGAGCTTTTCTTGAGCATGAAATGCGACCGGCGTCCGCTTCCTTCGCGTCAGCCCTGATCACACGGGGGCTGCTCGTCCTCGCCGCGCGGCGCCCCGATCACCGGGCGCGTCGGCGCGGTGACGAACGTCGAGGGCAGGGAGGGCGGCCGCTCACGGCCCGCGTTCGCGATCACCACCGCGATATAGGGCAGGATCGCGCCGGCCACCAACGCCACGACGGCGAAGGGCCGTTCGACGTTCCACAAGGTGGCCGCCAGGATCACCGCCAGCGTACGGATCAGCATCGAGATGACGTACCGCCGCTGCCGTCCGCGCACGTCCTCGGCGAGACCGGTCCGGGCGCCGGTGATCCGGAACACCTGGCCGCCGTCGCCGTGCTGCTTCCGCGTCGCCTTCACGCGTCTTACGGTACGCCGCGCGCGCCCGGCCGACGAGACCGGGTCGCCCGCTGCCTGCGGCGACACCCTCGGCCGTACGGCGGCACCCGACATGCGCCCCAGGGTGCCCCGGCCGACACTGACCGTAAAGCTCACGTCGATCCGGACGAGGAGGCAGCCATGGGCTGGTTGTGGGCGATCATCGTGGGATTCGTGCTGGGCGTGATCGCCAAGGCGGTCATCCCGGGCAAGCAGCACAGCCCCCTCTGGCTGACCACCCTCTGCGGCATCCTGGGCGCCATCGCGGGCAACGCGATCGCCGCCGCGCTGCACGTCCGCGAGACCCGGGGCATCGACTGGAGCCGGCACATCTTCCAGCTGGTGGCCGCGATCATCATCGTCGCCGTGGTCGACTCGCTCTACATGGCGACGCTGGGCAAGCGCAAACGCGAGCGGATCTGAGGACGCCGGCCCCTCCGATCACCTCGGTGCGGGGCACCCACCGGGGTGCCCCGCACCGCGCTAACCGGCGACGACCTCCACCGCCGCCAGATTCCGCTTCCCGCGCCGCAGCACCAGCCACCGCCCGTCCAGCAGCTCTTCCGGCGAGGCCACCGCGTCCTCGGAGGTCACCTTGACGTTGTTCACGTAGGCGCCCCCCTCCTTCACGGTCCTGCGCGCCGCGGACTTGCTCGCGACCAGCCCCACCTCGGCGAACAGGTCCACCACGGACCCCAGCTCGGCGACCTGGATGTGCGGCACCTCGGACAGCGCCGAGGCCAGCGTCCGGCCGTCCAGCTCCGCCAGCTCGCCCTGCCCGAACAGCGCCTTCGACGCGGCGATCACCGCGGCGGTCTGCCCGGCCCCGTGCACCAGCGTGGTCAGCTCCTCGGCCAGGGCCCGCTGCGCCGCCCGCGCCTGCGGCCGCTCCTCGGTCAGCCGCTCCAGCTCCTCGATCTCCTCGTGAGACCTGAAGCTGAAGATGCGCAGGAACCCCGCGACATCACGGTCGTCCGCGTTGATCCAGAACTGGTAGAACGCGTACGGCGTGGTCATCTCGGGGTCGAGCCAGACCGTGCCGGACTCGGTCTTGCCGAACTTCGTGCCGTCCGCCTTGGTGATCAGCGGGGTGCCCAGCGCGTGCACCACGGCGTCCGGCTCGACCCGGTGGATCAGGTCGGTGCCGGAGGTGAGGTTGCCCCACTGGTCGCTGCCGCCGGTCTGCAGCGTGCAGCCGTACCGCCGGTACAGCTCCAGGAAGTCCATGCCCTGGAGGATCTGGTAGCTGAACTCGGTGTAGCTGATGCCCGCGTCGGAGTTGAGCCGCCGGGAGACGGCCTCCTTGGCGATCATCTTGTTGACCCGGAAGTGCTTGCCGATGTCCCGCAGGAACTCGATCGCCGACAGGCCCTGGGTCCAGTCCAGGTTGTTGACCATCACCGCGGCGTTCGGACCGTCGAAGTCCAGCAGCGGCGCGATCTGGCCGCGCAGCCGCTCGACCCACTCGGCGACGGTCTCCGGCGCGTTCAGCGTGCGCTCGGCGGTCGGCTTGGGGTCGCCGATCAGACCGGTCGCGCCCCCGACCAGGCCCAGCGGGCGGTGCCCCGCCTGCTGGATACGGCGCATCGTGAGGATCTGCACGAGGTTGCCCAGGTGCAGACTGGGCGCGGTCGGGTCGAAGCCGCAATAGAACGTGACGGGACCGTCCGCGAACGCCTTGCGCAATGCGTCCTCGTCCGTGGAGAGGGCGATGAGCCCGCGCCACTTCAGTTCGTCGACGATGTCCGTCACGGTTCTCGTGTCTCCTTGAAGATCCTCGGCGGTCGGGTGACAGCCGACTACGAGGTTATACGCCCTGGCTGACAGAACTCATGTTGAAATCGGGGACCCGCAGCGGCGGCATCGCGGCCCTGGTGAACCAGTCGCCCCATTCGCGCGGCAGCGTCTTCTCCGTGCGGCCCGCCTCGGTCGTGCGCCGCAGCAGCTCCACCGGCGACTCGTTGAACCGGAAGTTGTTCACCTGCCCGGTCACCTCGCCGTTCTCCACCAGGTAGACCCCGTCCCGGGTCAGGCCGGTGAGCAGCAGCGTCGCCGGGTCGACCTCGCGGATGTACCACAGGCAGGTCAGCAGCAGCCCGCGCTCGGTGTCCGCGACCATCTCGTCCAGGGAGCGGTCGCCGCCGTCCAGGACCAGGTTGTCCGCGGCCGGGGTGACCGGCAGCCCGGTCAGGGCGGCGCTGTGCCGGGTCGTCGTCAGGTTCCGCAGGGTGCCCCGCTCGATCCAGTCGGTGGCCGGCGCCGCGAGACCGTTGTCGAACACCGACCGGTCGCCGTTCGAGGAGTGGGCGATCACGAAGGGCGCGCACTCCAGGCCGGGCTCGTCCGGGTCGCTGCGCAGGGTCAGGGGCAGCTCGGAGAGCCGTTCGCCGGCCCGGGTGCCGCCGCCGGGCCGGGAGAAGACCGTACGGCCCTCCGCCGCGTCCCGGCCCGAGGCCGACCACAGCTGGTAGATGAGCAGGTCCGCCACCGCGGTCGGCGGCAGCAGCGTCTCGTAGCGGCCCGCGGGCAGTTCCACGCGCCGCTCCGCCCAGCCCAGGCGCACGGCCAGCTCCGCGTCCAGGGCGGCCGGGTCGACGTCCTTGAAGTCCCGGGTGGAGCGTCCGGCCCACGCGGAGCGGGTGCGGTCCGGCGACTTGGCGTTCAGCTCCAGGGTGCCGGTCGGCTGGTCGTGCCGCAGCCGCAGCCCGGTGGAGCTGCCCAGGTACGTCGAGACCATCTCGTGGTTGGCGAAGCCGTACAGCTCCCGGCCGCCGGCCCGGGCGCGGGCGAACGCCTCGCCGAGCGCCGGGGCGAAGTCGGCGAACACCGCGGAGGAGGTCTCGGCGGGCGCGTCCGTGAAGTCGGGGGCCGCGGCCACGTCCGAGACCAGCGGCTGCGCGTCCTCGGCGGGACCCGCCCCGCGCGCGGCGGCCTCGGCGGCCCGCACCAGCGGCTCCAGCTCGTCGGCCGTCACCGCCGACCGGGAGACGACACCGGAGGCCGTGCCCTGCCGGCCGTCCACGGTCGCGATCACCGTGAGGCTGCGGCCCCGGGTCACGCCGTTCGTGGTGAGCGCGTTGCCCGCCCAGCGCAGATTGGCGGTGGACGTCTCGTCGGCGATGACGAGGCAGCCGTCCGCCCGGGACAGCGCGAGAGCCTGTTCGACGATCTCGTGCGGCTTGTTGCTACGGGCGCTCATCGACCGGCCTCCTGCGTGGTGTTCAGAATGTTTACGCCCCGGAAGAGGGCGGAGGGGCAACCGTGGGAGACGGCGGCGACCTGCCCCGGCTGGGCCTTGCCGCAGTTGAAGGCGCCGCCCAGGACGTACGTCCCGGGCCCGCCGACCGCGGCCATCGAACCCCAGAAGTCGGTCGTGGTGGCCTGGTAGGCGACGTCCTTGAGCTGCCCGGCGAGCCGCCCGTTCTCGATCCGGAAGAAGCGCTGCCCGGTGAACTGGAAGTTGTAGCGCTGCATGTCGATCGACCACGAGCGGTCCCCGACCACGTAGATGCCCCGCTCCACGCCCCCGATCAGATCCTCGGTGGACAGCCCCGCGGGGTCAGGGCGCAGCGACACGTTGGCCATGCGCTGCACCGGCACATGGGCGGGGGAGTCGGCGTACGCGCACCCGTTGGACCGCTCGAACCCGGTCAGCCGGGCGATCCTGCGGTCCAGCTGGTAGCCGACCAGCGTGCCGTTCCTCACCAGGTCCCAGGACTGCGCCTCGACGCCCTCGTCGTCGTACCCGATGGTGGCCAGGCCGTGCTCGGCGGTCCGGTCGCCGGTGACGTTCATCAGCTCGGAGCCGTACCTGAGCTTGCCCAGCTGGTCGAAGGTGGCGAAGGAGGTGCCGGCGTACGCGGCCTCGTAGCCGAGCGCGCGGTCCAGCTCGGTGGCGTGCCCGATGGACTCGTGGATGGTCAGCCACAGGTTGGAGGGGTCGACCACCAGGTCGTACAGGCCCGGGTCCACGCTCGGCGCCCGCATCTTCTCGGCCAGCAGCTCCGGGATCCGCGCCAGCTCGTCCGCCCAGTCCCAGCCGGTCCCGGTCAGGTACTCCCAGCCGCGTCCGGCCGGCGGCGCCAGCGTCCGCATGGAGTCGAACTCCCCGCTGGACCCGTCCACCGACACCGCGGTCAGCTCGGGATGCAGCCGCACCCGCTGCTGGGTCGTGACGGTCCCGGCCGTATCGGCGTAGAACTTGTTCTCGTGCACGGTGAGCAGCGAGGCGTCCACATGGCTCACCCCGTCCGCCGCCAGCAGCCGCGCGCTCCAGTCCGCGAGCAGCGCCGCCTTCTCCTCGGCGGGCACGGTGAACGGATCGATCTCGTACGACGACACCCACGTCCGCTCGGCGTGCACCGGCTCGTCGGCGAGTTCCACCCGCTCGTCCGACCCCGCGGCCTTGATCACCTGCGCGGACAGCTTGGCCATGGCGACCGCCTGGGAGGCGACCCGGGCCGCCGCGTCCAGGGTCAGATCGACCCCGGAGGCGAAGCCCCACGTACCGCCGTGCACGACGCGGACCGCGTACCCGAGGTCGGTGGTGTCCGAGGAACCCGAGGGCCGGGCGTCGCGCAGCCGCAGCGCCGCGCTGCGCACCCGCTCGAAGCGGAAGTCCGCGTGCTCGGCCCCGAGCGAACGCGCGCGGGCGAGCGCGGCGTCGGCGAGCGACCTGAGCGGAAGCGCCGTGAAGGCTTCGTCGATGGAATGGGGCACGGAGGTCTCCCTGCTGTCGTGGCCTGTGAGCTCCGATCATGGCGCGCGAGCGGCCCCACGAGCCACACCTCTTTCGGACCCGGACCCCGCGATTATGTAGAGACCCGACAGCGACGGTCCCGCGCCACTGTCGGTGCCCGAATGCCCACGGACGCGGCCGTACCGATAGGTTTTCGATGAAGCCGCCTGTCATCCAGGTGTTCGGGCGGGTTGTGGGACCTCTAGCAGACCGCTATCGAAAGGGTGATCCGTTGAGCCGCTCGGTTCTCGTCACCGGAGGAAACCGGGGCATCGGCCTCGCCATCGCCCGCGTTTTCGCCGACGCCGGCGACAAGGTCGCGATCACGTACCGCTCGGGTGAGCCGCCGGAGGGCTTCCTGGCCGTCAAGTGCGACATCACCGACCCCGAGCAGGTGGAGCAGGCGTACAAGGAGATCGAGGACCAGCACGGTCCCGTCGAGGTGCTGGTCGCCAACGCTGGCATCACCAAGGACCAGCTCCTGATGCGCATGTCCGAGGAGGACTTCACCTCGGTCATCGACACCAACCTCACCGGCACCTTCCGCGTCGTCAAGCGTGCCAACCGCGGCATGCTGCGCGCCAAGAAGGGCCGCGTCGTCCTGATCTCCTCCGTGGTCGGCCTGCTCGGCTCGGCGGGACAGGCGAACTACGCCGCCTCCAAGGCCGCCCTGGTGGGCTTCGCGCGCTCGCTCGCCCGTGAGCTGGGCTCGCGCAACATTACCTTCAACGTCGTCGCGCCCGGTTTCGTCGACACCGACATGACCAAGGTGCTCAGCGACGAGCAGCGCCAGGGCATCGTGTCGCAGGTGCCGCTCGGCCGGTACGCGCGGCCGGAGGAGATCGCCGCGGCGGTCCGGTTCCTCGCGTCGGACGACGCCTCGTACATCACTGGAGCCGTCATCCCCGTTGACGGCGGACTGGGAATGGGTCACTGATCACCATGAGTGGAATCCTCGAGGGCAAGCGCATCCTGATCACCGGTGTGCTGATGGAGTCCTCCATCGCCTTCCACGCCGCGAAGCAGGCCCAGGAGCAGGGCGCCGAGATCATCCTGACCGCCTTCCCGCGGCCCACGCTGACCGAGCGCATCGCCAAGAAGCTGCCGAAGCCGGCCAAGGTCATCGAGCTGGACGTGACCAACGAGGAGCACCTCGCGCGCCTGGCCGACCTCGTCGGCGAGGAGCTGGGCGGCCTGGACGGCGTCGTGCACTCCATCGGCTTCGCGCCGCAGGACGCGCTCGGCGGCAACTTCCTGAACACGCCGTTCGAGTCCGTGGCCACCGCCATGCACGTCTCGGCGTTCTCCCTGAAGTCGCTCACCATGGCCTGCCTGCCGCTGATGCAGAACGGCGGCTCGGTCGTCGGCCTCACCTTCGACGCGCAGTTCGCCTGGCCGCAGTACGACTGGATGGGCCCGGCCAAGGCCGCCCTGGAGGCGACCAGCCGCTACATGGCACGCGACCTGGGCAAGCAGAACATCCGCTGCAACCTCATCTCCGCGGGCCCGATCGGCTCCATGGCCGCCAAGTCCATCCCGGGCTTCGGCGACCTGGCCGCCGTGTGGGACAGCCGCTCCCCGCTGGAGTGGGACCTGAAGGACCCGGAGCCGGCCGGAAAGGGCGTCGTCGCCCTGCTCAGCGACTGGTTCCCGAAGACCACCGGCGAGATCATCCACGTGGACGGCGGTCTGCACGCGATCGGCGCCTGAGCGCTCACGCCAGGCCGAAACCCGCCGCACGGCGGGACGGCGCAGGGCCCGCACCCCACAACGGGGGCGGGCCTTCGCCGTCACCGGTGCCCTCCGGTGGCGCCTGGCGCCCTCACCCGTTCGGCTCACCGGTCGGGCGGCCCACCCGGCGCGCGGCGCACCCTGAAGAGGCGCGCGGTCATCCGGCGCATCCCTCCGCAGCCCGGCCGAGGAGGTCCCCCTTGTGCGCCTGTCCCGCTGCCTGGCCCCGCTGACCCTGGCCGCCGCCCTCGCGCTCGCCCTGCCGTACGACGCGACGCCCCACGCGCACGCGAACGCGGTCCCGCCCGCGCCGAGCCTGTTCGGGGCCGCCTGCCGGACCGCGGTGAACGGCTCCCATGTGGTCGCCTACTGCCACAACCCCTATGTCGACACCGACCGGGTGCGCCTGCACATCGAGTGCGCCCGCTGGTGGGACATCGACACCGACAGCGCGCCGGTGGACGCCGGGCCCGCCCTGACGGTACGGCTCACCGGGCGCTGCTGGAAGGAGGTCGGCTCGGCGTGGATCAGCCACCAGAAGGTGCGCTGAGACCGGGCCGTCAGCCGATGCCGATGCCGATGCCGGGCCGTCCCGGACGGCACTGGAAGGGATAGCTCGCCGCCTCCCTGGCCGCCGCCTCGGTGTCGCCCGTGCGGATCGCGTCCACCAGGCGGGTGTGGTCCATGTGCGCCTCCGGGGTCAGCTCGGCGCCGACGTCCGCGCGCAGCGCGTCCCGCAGCAGCTCGCCCAGGTCGGCGTACATCGCCGTCATGACCTCGTTGTGGGACGCGGCCACCACGGCCAGGTGGAAGGTGGCGTCCGCGGCCACGAAGGACTCCGCCTCGCCGCTCTCCCACGCCTCCTCGCGCCGCAGCAGCAGCGCGTCCAGCTGCTTGAGGTCCTTCTCGGTGCGCCGTTCGGCGGCGAGCTCGGCCGCGGCCGACTCCAGCGTGGCGCGCACCTCGGCGATGTGCCGGGGGTCCGCGTCGGCGAACCGGCGGTGCATCACGCCGGCCAGCTCGCTGGTCGCCACCACATAGGTGCCCGAGCCCTGCCGGATGTCCAGCAGTCCGTTGTGGGCGAGCGCGCGCACGGCCTCGCGGACCGTGTTGCGGGCGACTCCCAGCTGCTCGACCAGCTCGGGCTCGGTCGGGATACGGGAGCCGACCGGCCACTCACCGGTGGCGATCTGGTTGCGCAGTTCGGCGATCACCTGCTCGGAGAGGGCCGAACGGCGCGGGTGGCTCAGAGGCATGGCACACCTTCGCACGAGGGACCGGGGCACGCACGCCCCGGAGGTTCCGGGAATGGACAACCAATCATCCTATGATTCTATGATGGGTCTCATGGCTAGTGAGGAAACAGGGGCAGTGGACACCCGTACGGCGATGTCACCGACCGAACGCGAGACGCCCGCCGCGGCGGGCGTGACCGAGACGAGCCCGCACAAGGGTCCCGCGCGCACGTGGGCGACCCGGCTGGTGGTCGTCGGCATCGTGCTGGCCGCCGTCAACCTCCGCCCGGCCATCACCAGCCTCGGCGCCCTCCTGGAGGAGGTCCGCGACGGGCTCGGCATGAGCGGCAGCGTGGCCGGACTGCTCACCTCCGTGCCCCCGCTGTGCTTCGCCGTCTTCGGCGTGATGGCGCCCCGCCTGGCGCGCCGCTTCGGACCGGCCGCCGTGGTGTGCGCCGGCATGGCCGCCATCTTCACGGGCCTGCTGATACGGCCGTACGCGGGCGGCACCGCCGGATTCCTGGCCGCCAGCGCGCTCGCCCTGATGGGCATCGCCGTCAGCAATGTGCTGATGCCGGTCATCGTCAAGCGCTGGTTCCCCGACCGGGTCGGCTCCATGACCGGCCTGTACTCGATGGTCCTCGCGCTCGGCACCGCCCTGCCGGCCGCGGTCACGGTTCCGCTGACCCACGCCATGGGCGGGAACTGGAAGCCGGGGCTCGCGGTGTGGGCCGTGCTCGCGGCGGCGGCGGTGCTGCCGTGGATACCGCTGGCGCGGGAGGGCCGCAAGGAGTCGGCGGCCGCCGCGCGGCAGACGTCGGCACCGGCCGCGTCGGCCGCGGCGACCACCGGGGAGCAGCCGCCGCTGCGCATCACCCGCAGCCGTACCGCCTGGTCGCTCGCCGTCTTCTTCGGCCTCCAGGCCACCGCCGCCTACATCACCATGGGCTGGATGCCGCAGATCTTCCGGGACGCGGGCGTCTCCGCCGGCACCGCGGGGCTGCTGCTCGCGCTCACGATGGTGATGGGCGTGCCGCTGGCCTTCGTCATCCCGCGGATCGCCACCCGGCTGCCCCACCAGGGCCCGATCGTGCTGGTCCTGGGCGGGTGCGGGCTCGCCGGATACGCCGGGCTGTACCTCGCCCCGGCCGCCGGCGCCTGGGCCTGGGCGCTGCTGCTCGGCATCGCCAACTGCGCCTTCCCGCTCGCGCTGACCATGGTCGGCATGCGCGCCCGCAGCGGTCCCGGTGTGGCCCAGCTGTCCGCGTTCGCGCAGAGCACCGGCTATCTGATCTCCATCCCCGGCCCGCTGCTGGTCGGCGTGCTCTACCAGCACAGCGGCGGCTGGGGACTGCCGATCGCCCTGATGGCGGGCCTCATGCTGCCCCAGATGGCGGTGGGCTTCCTGGCCGGCCGCGACCGCACGGTCGAGGAAGAGGCCGCGGCGCGCTGACCCCCGCGCACCCCCGCCGGGGCGGGGGTGTCAGACTGGGCGCATGCAGCCTGTGCTCGACCCGAATCCGCGAAACGGTCAGAAGAAGATGCTGCTCGTCTTCGGCTCCTTCTTCGCGATCTTCGTCATCATCGCCATCGTCGCGACCATCGCGTCCCCGTGACACCCCCCGCCGCGCGCCCGTGACACCGCCCGGCCAGGCCCCGCCCACCAGGCGTTTCCGGCGGACGGTGGTGCTGGCCCCCCTATCCCCTAGGGGGTAAGGGTCAGGGGTAACTGGGTGGAAAACCTGATGGGTTGGCGGCCTGGGATTCCGTACCTTCGAGTGGTGACCGCAGGGGGCGGTCGCACGAACGCTCAAGGACCACGGAGGCGACCATGCCCGCCCGCACCCACTTCCGGACCCACCCGGCGACCACGGGCGGCGTCGACATGCGGCTGCCCTGGTGGGCCCTCGCGCTGCCCGTGCTCGCCTTCGGCGTCCTGTTCCTGCTGATACTGAACCCCGCGGACGCGCACGCGGCGAACGCGGACCCGGCGATAGCCCACCTCATCGAGCGCGCGCGGCTGCTGCTCACGCGCTGACCGGGAAGCCGCCCCCCTGGTGAATCCGCATGTCAACTCCCTGCGCCCCATGGCCTGTTTCATGCGAAGCTGGGACGCATGAGCGTCGCAGAACCCCGCAGGATCGCCCTTTTCCGGCATGCGAAAGCCGACTGGCCCCAGGTGTCCGATCATGAGCGCCCGCTCGCCGAGCGGGGCCGGATGGACGCGGCCGTCGCCGGGCGCAGGCTGACCGACTCCGGCCTCGCCTTCGACCTGGCCCTGTGTTCCACCGCGACCCGGACCCGCGAGACCTGGAAGCTCGCCGTACACGAACTGGACCACCGGCCGAAGACCGTCTACGAGGAGCGGGTGTACGAGGCGTCCCCGGGCCAGCTGATCGCGCTGCTGAACGAGGTCCCGGACGACGTGGGCACCCTGATCCTCATCGGCCACAACCCCGGGGTCCACGGCCTCGCCGAGATCCTGGCCGGCTCGGCCGACGGGGACGCCCGCGACCGGATGAACCGCCGCGGCTTCCCGGCCGCCGCCTTCGCCGTGCTCTCCTTCGAGGGCTCGTGGAAGGGCCTGGAGCCGGGCGTGGCCACGCTGACGGACTACTGGGCGCCGTCGGAGTGAGGTGACCCCCGCCCGGGGCCGGCTCAGCTCTCGTCGTGGGTGTCGGCCGCCTCGACCTCTTCGCGGGTGATGCCGAGGAGGTAGAGGACCGTGTCGAGGAAGGGGAAGTTCACGGCCGTGTGCGCGGCCTCGCGCACCACGGGCTTGGCGTTGAAGGCGACGCCGAGACCGGCCGCGTTCAGCATGTCGAGGTCGTTGGCGCCGTCACCGATCGCCACCGTCTGCACCAGCGGCACCCCCGCCTCCGCCGCGAACCGGCGCAGCAGCCGCGCCTTGCCCGCGCGGTCCACGATCTCGCCGGTGACCCGGCCGGTCAGCTTGCCGTCGACGATCTCCAGCGTGTTGGCCTGCGCGAAGTCGAGGCCGAGGCGTTCCTTGAGGTCGTCGGTGACCTGGGTGAAGCCGCCGGAGACCACGCCGACCTGGTAGCCGAGCCGCTTCAGGGTGCGGATCAGGGTGCGGGCACCGGGGGTCAGCCGGATCTCGTTGCGCACCTTCTCGACCACGGAGGCGTCGAGGCCGGCCAGCAGGGCGACACGGGCATGCAGCGACTGCTCGAAGTCCAGCTCGCCGCGCATCGCCGCGGCGGTCACCTCGGCGACCTTGTCCTCGCAGCCCGCGTGGGCGGCGAAGAGCTCGATGACCTCGTCCTGGATGAGGGTGGAGTCCACGTCCATGACCACGAGCCGCTGCGCCCGCCGGTGCAGGCCCGCGGAGACGACCGCGATGTCCACGCCGAGCGCCCCGGCGTCCGAGGCGAGGGCGGTGCGCAGGGGCTCGGTCTCCACCCCGGAGACCGCGAACTCCACTGCGGTGACGGGGTACTTGGCGAGCCGGAAGATACGGTCGATGTTGCCGCCGGCCTTCGCGATACGGGCGGCGATGGCGGCCGTCGACTCGGCGGTCAGCGGATGGCCGAGGACGGTCACCAGGGAGCGTCCGAGGCCACGCGGCCGGTTGTCGCCGTGCCCCGAGATGATCTCCGCCTGCATCTTCATCGACTCGGCCCAGCTGTGCACGGTGGCCCGCAGATCACCCTCGATGCCGGCCGGCGGCTGGCTCACCAGCGCGCACAGGACCAGGCGTCCCCGGGTGACGACCTGCTCGATGTCGACCACGTCGACGGAGTACGCGGCGAGGGTGTCGAAGAGTCCGGCCGTGATGCCCGGCCGGTCCTTGCCGAAGATCTTGACGAGGAGAGTGGGGACCTCGGGGGTCTGCGCAGCAGTCATGGTCTCACCACCGTATCCGGCACCGGGTGCCGCCCGCCGCCGCGGTCCGCCTGACGGACACGGAACAATGGGTGGCGTCCCGGCATCAAGGATCTTGCCGACAGCTTCCCCCGGGGCCGTCCGACCGCGACCGAAAGCGCCGGGACGCCCTGCTCCACCCGCGCCCGCCGCCCCGCCGCCAGCACCGCCCCCCGCCCAGCAGCCACTGCCTCCAGCTCGGGGACCTTCCCCGGCCCGGCTATGCCCCCGACCCGGAAGCCGTGCCCCGGCTCGGTTCCGCCCCGTCGGCCCCGGGGGCCAACCCCGTCCCGGATTCGCCCCCGGCCCGGAAGCCGCACGCCGTCCGCACTCGGAAGCCGTGCCCCGGCTCGGTGGTCGCCTCTCGGTCCAAGGGCCCGACCCCGCGCAGAACCACCCCCAGCGTGAAAGCCGCCCCTGATCCGGCATTCGCCCCCGTCTCGGTGCCCGCCCCCCGGCCCGGAAGCTGCACGCCGCCCGCGCTCGGAAGCCGTGCCCCGGCTCGGTGTCCGCCCCTCGGTTCGGTAGCTGTCCCCGCCCCGGATTCGCCTTCGTCTCGGGGCCCGCCCCCGGCCCGGAAGTCGCACACCGTCCGCGCTTGGAAGCCGTGCCCCGGCTCAGTGGCCGCCCCCCGGCCCGGTAGCTATCCCCGCCCTACGGTCCGGAAGCCCCTTGGTTCAGGAGCTGTGCCCGGGCCCGGAGTTGCCCGCAGTTCGGAAGCCGCCTCCGGCTCGGGGGCTGCCCCCAACCCGGAAGCCACGCCCCGCGCCTACCGGTCTCCCGCGCACGGATCGTCGTACCGTGCTGCCTCCCGCTTCCCCCGGGCACCCGCGCCGCCCCCGCCTCCGCCGCTCCGTACACCCAACTCCTCCCGTGCCCACCGCCGTACGCGCTGCTCCCGCCTTCGCCGCCCCCGTACACCCGACTCCTCCCGTGCCCACCGCCGTACGCGCTGCTCCCGCCTTCGCCGCCCCGCACATCCAACTCCTCCCGTGCCCACCGCCGTACGCGCCCCCCCGCCTCCGCCGCCCCGTACACCCAACTCCTCCCGCGCCCACCGCCGTACGCGCCGCCCCGTACACCCAACTCCCTCCGCACCCACCGCTGTACGCGCCGCCCCCACTTATCCCCCCTCGCCTGAATTGCGTTCTCCGCTGGAGCGCCGCACGGCGATTCGCGCAAGGCCCGGGTTTTGGTCAGGGGGGTGGGCCTGAAATAGTTCCCCACGATGTTCGACATCCCTAGACTCCCTGCGACGGGGGAAATTCGGGGGACAACTCAGTGGGGCATGGAGTGCCGGAACTCGTACTGGAAACAAACGGACGTACCTGGACGCTCGACCCGTCCAGGCCATACACCCTCGGCAGAGATCCGCAGGGTGACATCGTGTTCGACGACGCCAGGGTCTCCTGGCGACACGCCACGGTCAGCTTCGACGGCCGCGGTTGGGTCATCGAGGACCACGGCAGCACCAACGGCACCTACCTCCAGGGTCAGCGGATCCAGCGCACGGAGATAGGCCCGGGGACGGCGCTGCACCTCGGCAACGCGACGGACGGACCGCGGCTGGATCTCGCCGGTGCCGCTGCCGGTGCCGCCGTCGGCCAGGCGCAGCAGGCGCCGTACGCCGCGGCTCCCGCGGGGTGGGCCCAGCAGGCGGCCCCCCAGCAGGCACCCGCCCAGCAGCCCGGCTGGCAGCAGGCGCAGCAGGCGCAGCAGACGCCGCAGCCGCCGCAGGCACAGCCGGCCCAGCACGCCCCGCAGCAGGCCGGCTTCCCGCAGCGGCAGGACCCGGGACCCGCCGCCTTCCCGCAGCAGTCCGGACCGGGGGCGCCCGCGCACGGGGACCGCAGCCCGACCACGTTCCATCAGTTCTCCCTCGGCCGCGTCATGCGCATCGGCCGTGCCCTGGAGAACGAGCTGGTCGTCTCCGACCTCCAGGTCTCGCGTCACCACGCCGAGTTCCACTCGACGCCCGACGGCCGCTTCGAGATCCGTGACCTCGGCTCGCACAACGGCACGTACGTCAACGGCCACCCGGTGCCCAAGGGCGGCTCGGTGCAGCTCGGCCCGGCCGACATCGTCGGCGTCGGCCACTCCACCTTCCGTATCGTCGGCGACCGGCTGGAAGAGTTCGTCGACACCGGTGAGGTCTCCTTCTCCGCGCGCCATCTGACCGTCACGGTCGACGGGGGCAAGCAGATCCTCAAGGACGTCTCCTTCGGCGTCCCGGAGAAGTCCCTGATCGCGGTCATCGGCCCGTCCGGCTCCGGCAAGTCCACCCTGCTGAAGGCGCTCACCGGCTACCGGCCCGCCAACCAGGGCGAGGTGCTGTACGACAACCGCAACCTGTACAAGCAGTTCGCGGAGCTGCGCCAGCGCATCGGTCTGGTCCCGCAGGACGACATCCTGCACAAGGAACTCACCGTCAAGAAGGCCCTGAAGTACGCGGCCAAGCTGCGCTTCCCGGCCGACACCACCGGCCAGGAGCGCGACGCCCGCATCGAGGAGGTGCTGCGCGAGCTGAAGCTGGACATCCACAAGGACAAGAAGGTCACGTCCCTGTCCGGCGGTCAGCGCAAGCGCGTCTCGGTGGCGCTGGAACTGCTGACCAAGCCGTCGCTGATCTTCCTGGACGAGCCGACCTCCGGCCTCGACCCGGGCATGGACCGCGATGTCATGCAGCTGCTGCGCGGCCTCGCCGACGACGGCCGTACCGTGCTCGTCGTCACCCACTCGGTGGCCGAGCTGGCGCTGTGCGACAAGCTGCTGGTGATGGCGCCGGGCGGCGCGGTGGCCTACTTCGGCCCGCCGGAGGAGGCGCTGAACTTCTTCGGCTACGACAGCTGGGCCGACGTCTTCTCCGCCTTCGAGAACTACCGCGACTACGACTGGGCGGGCCGCTGGAAGGGCTCGCAGCACTACCAGATGTACGCCGCGGACTTCGACGCCGTCGCCCCGCAGCAGGCGGCGTCCATGCCCCCGGCGGCGGCGGTCAAGCCGCCCAAGCCGCAGGCATGGGGTTCCCAGTTGCTGACCCTGATCCGGCGCTATGTGTCGGTCATCGTCTCCGACAAGGGCTTCCTCGCGCTGACGGTGATCCTGCCCGCGGTCCTCGGCTCGGTCAGCCTGCTGATGAACCACGACCGGGGCCTGCTGGTGAACCCGGCGGTCGACCCGCGCACCGGTCTGCACGTGCCGAACGGCACCGCCACCACCGTGCTGCTGATCCTCTCGGTGGGCGCGTGCTTCGCGGGCGCCGCGAACTCCGTGCGTGAGCTGATCAAGGAACGGGTGATCTACGAGCGGGAGCGGGCGACCGGCCTGTCCCGGTCGGCCTACCTGATGTCCAAGGTGGTCGTGCTCGGCGCCGTCACCGTGCTCCAGGGCCTGCTGGTCGGCCTGATCGGCTTCGCGCCCCGCACGATCCCGGACCGGGGTGTGATCCTCGGCGGTTCGACCCTGTTGGAGCTGTGCCTGCCGATCATGGCGCTGGGCTTCACCTCGATGATGGTCGGTCTGGTGATCTCCTCGCTGGTGAAGACCGCCGAGAAGACCATGCCGCTGCTGGTGATGTTCGCGATCATCCAGGTCGTCTTCACCGGCTGCCTGTTCACCCTGCACGGCACGCTCGGCGTCAACGAGTTCTCGTACCTGATGCCCTCGCGCTGGGCGGTGGCCGCGGCCGGCACCACGCTGGACCTGAACAACATCGCCCCCAACAACGACAACCCGGGCAGCACCGACCCGCTGTGGAACCACACGGCCGGGGCCTGGACCCTGGACATGATCGCGCTGCTCGCGCTCGGCGCGGTCTGCGGCTTCTTCGTGGCCCGCTTCCTGCGCCGCCACGAGCCCGAGGTCATGCGCAAGTAGCGTCCCCGGCACGTCGGCGTCCCGGTACGCCACGAAGGGCGGCACCCCGGTGGGGGTGCCGCCCTTCGGCGTTCGTCAGAGGTCCGCGCCGACCTCAGTACGCGCTGTTGACGTTGTCCATCGAGCCGTAGCGGTGGGCAGCGTAGTTGCAGGCCGCGGTGATGTTGGCGACCGGGTCGTAGATGTTCCACGAGGTGCCGGGCACGTGGTACGTGTTGAAGGTGGGCTGGATCACCTGGAGCAGGCCCTTGGACGGGATGCCGTTGATCGCGTTGATGTCCCAGTTGTTGATGGCCATCGGGTTGCCCGAGGACTCCCGCATGATGTTGCGGTACAGACCGTTGTAGCTGCCCGGGATGCCCTTGGCGTGCATGATGTCCAGGGACTGGCGGATCCAGCCGTCGAGGTTGTTCGCGTAGGTCTTCGCGGCGACGTCCTGCATCTGCGGGCGCTGCGCGGAACGGTTGGCGCTCTGCTTGGCGGCCCGCTCCTGCGCGGCCTTCTTGGCGGCGGCGTCGACGGCGGCCTTCTTCGCGGCGGCGTCGCTGCGCTGCTTGGCGGCGGCCTGGTCGGCGGCCTTCTGCTGCGCGGCGATGGCGTCGAGCTTGACGCTCTGCGCGGCGGCGCGGTCGGTGACCGAGCCCTTGACGTTCGGCAGCGTGGCGTCCTGGGTGGCGACCTTCGCGACCTGCGCGGCGGTGGCCGGGGAGCCGGTGGTGACGGTGTCCGCGTTACCGGGGACGGCCGACAGGGCGATGGCGGCGGTGCCGAGAGCGGCGACACCGGCGACGGCGATCTTGTGCTGCTTGGTCAGGGCCCGATTTCGAGCACGACTGAGGATGTTCTTGGGCATGGCGTAGGACCTCTTCGTTGGCGCGGAGGCCGCTCCTGCGTCCGCCGGGGGAATCGGTTCCTCCCGCACAGAAGCCGCGGGGAGAAACCCGCGGCGCCGAGCGACGAGAGCAATTCTTAGCGGCCGCAAAATGCCCTGGCAAAGGTGTGACGTACGAAGCCCGGTAGTGGATCAGGGAAGGCCAAAACGGGACAGATTGGACCATCTGTCCCGTTCGTGGCGGGGGGTGTATCTCCTATGTCCGTTCGTACGTGATGCAGGCCCTATGTGCGGGCTCACAGGGAACGCAGATCAACCTCACGGCGAGTTGCCATCGCAACTCATTCTGTGAGGGCTCGGCGCGCGGTCTCCTCCCGGAGGAGGAGATGGACGTCCCCGAACTCGTGCCACAGGTAGAGCCCGCGCAGCGCCTCCTCGTACGCACGGTCGACCGCGGCCCGCCCGGCGATGGCCCGCAGCATCAGCAGATGCGACGCCTCCGGCTCGTGCAGCCCGGTCAGCAGCCCGTCCACCACCCGCACCCCGCGCCCGGGCGTGACCACCAGGTCCGTCCACCCCTTGCCCGCCCGCACGATGCCGTCCGCCCCGCGGCCGACTCCACCGCCCGTACGACCGTCGTACCCACCGCGATCACCCGGCCCGCCCCGGCCGCCACCGCGTTGATCGCCCGCGCCGACGCCCGAGGCACCGAGAACCACTCCGGGTACGGCGGCTCGTGCGCCTCCGCCGACGCCACCCCCGTATGCAGGGTGACCCGCGCGAGGCCCACGCCCCGGCGCGCCAGCTCCGCCACCACCCGCTCGGTGAAGGGCCGCCCCGCGCTCGGCATCTCCGCGCTGCCCGTGCCGTCGGGGGAGGGGACGGAGAACAGGGTCTGGTACGCCGACAGCGGCTGATCGCGCGTCGTATAGGAGTACCGGATCGGCCGCCCGTGCTCCCGCAGCAGCCCCGGCACGGCCCCGCCCTCGACCCGCGCCCACCACAGCCTCTCCCGGTGCCCGCCCGCGGGCGCCCGCCCGCCCACCGGCTCCGCCAGCACCAGCCGGACCCCGCCGGCCAGCCGCACCTCTGTACCCGCGCGGGTGCCCGCCCGCGCGCGTGTGGTGCCCCGGCCGTCCGGCTCCCGCGGTTCCACCGCCCAGCGGCCGTCGTCGCCGCGGGTCGAGAAGTGCACCACCACCGGCGCGTCCCCGATCCGGCCGTCCACCGCCGCGGCCAGCGTCGGGGAGGTGTTCACCACCAGCAGGTCCCCGGCCCGCAGCAGCCCCGGCAGCTCGCGGAACGCGTGGTGCGTCACCCGGGTGCCGTGGGACACGAGGAGCCGTACGTCGTCCCGGGCCCGCCCCGGACCGCGCTGCTCGGCCGGCACCCGCGCGGACCGTTCCTCCGGCACCCGCACGATCGTGCTCATCGGCCCGCCACGAGCGCCGGCGCCGCGTACCGCCCGCTCGCCGGGCGCTCGTCCAGCAGCCGCAGGAACGCGGGGACGACGGTGTCCGGCGCCGGCCGCTCGTCCCGGTCGTCGGGTACCGCCGCCGCGTACAGGTCGGTCGCCATGTCCCCGGGGTCCACCGCCCACACCCGCAGCCCCGGCTCCTCCACGGCGAGCACCGCCGCCAGCTGGTCCAGGGCCGCCTTCGAGGCGCCGTAACCGCCCCAGGTCGCGTACGCCTGGGCCGCCGCGTCCGAGCCGACCGCGATCACCGTGCCCGCGGCCGCCGCCCGCAGCAGCGGCAGCGCCTCCTGCACGAGACCCAGCGCGGCGGTGACGTTCACCTCCAGCGCCCGCCGCAGCCCGGCCAGCGGCAGCCGGTCCAGCCGTACCAGCGGCTCGGCGCCCAGCGCGCTCGCGTTGCCCACCAGCAGATCGAGGCCGCCCAGCGCCCGGGCGGCGGCCACCAGCGCGGCCCGGTGCCCGGCGTCCGTGACGTCCCCGGGCAGCGCCGACACCCGGGTGCCGTACCGGCCGGCCGCCGCCGCGGCCTCCGCCAGCGCCGCCTCGCCCCGCGCGTCCAGCACCAGGTCCCAGCCGCGCGCCGCCAGTGCCTCGGCGAGCGCCCGCCCCAGCCCCTTGGAGGCGCCCGTGATGATCCCTACCGGCATGACTACCGTCCCCTCGTCGCTCCCCGCCCGGCCGGACGGGATGCCGATCACCGTAGGAACGCCCCCTCGCTCCCCGCCTCGGCCGCGGGTCCCGTGGCGCGGGGGCCCTTCGGCGTACGACGGCCGCCCGGGAACCTCCGGCGTACGGCACCGGGCCCGGTCCCCGGGTCCTACACCGTCCGGCCTAGGACCAGCGGACGGTGCCGGGCCGCCAGCGGTCCGATCCGTACCGGCGCACCCCGCCGGTACCGTGAGGACATGAGCCACCGCCCCCGGTCCGGCCTCGCCGCGGTGAGTTCCGCGCTGCTGGCCATGAGCAGGCATCTGGAGATGCGCGACGTCCTGAAGACGATCGTCGCCTCCGCCCGCGAACTCCTCGACGCGCAGTACGCCGCCCTCGGCGTCCCCGACGACCACGGCGGCTTCGCCCAGTTCGTCGTGGACGGCGTCAGCGACGCCCAGTGGAAGGCGATCGGCCCGCTGCCCCGCCAGCACGGCGTCCTCGCCGCGATGCTGCACGAGGCCCGCCCCGAACGCCTCGCCGACGTCCGTGAGGACCCCCGCTTCGAGGGCTGGCCCGACGCCCACCCCGACCTCGTCGACTTCCTCGGGCTGCCCATCCGCGACGGCGACGAGACCATCGGCGCGCTCTTCCTCGCCAACAAGAACTGCCCGAAGCCGGAAGGCGGTTGCGGCTTCACCCAGGAGGACGAGGAACTGCTCGCCCTCCTCGCCCAGCACGCCGCGATCGCCCTCACCAACGCCCGCCTCTACGAGCGCAGCCGCGAACTCACCATCGCCGAGGAGCGTTCCCGCCTCGCCCATGAACTCCATGACGCGGTCAGCCAGAAGCTGTTCTCACTGCGCCTGACCGCACAGGCCGCCGCCGCGCTCGTCGACCGGGACCCGGCCCGCGCCAAGGACGAACTCCACCAGGTCGCCGCGCTCGCCGCCGAGGCGGCCGACGAACTGCGGGCCGCCGTCGTGGAGTTGCGGCCCGCCGCGCTGGACGAGGACGGGCTGATCGCCACCCTGCGCACCCAGATCCAGGTCCTCGACCGCGCCCACACCGCCCGCGTCACCTTCACCGGCGCCGGCTACCGCGCACTGCCCGCCGCCCAGGAGGAGGCCGTGCTCCGGGTCGCCCAGGAGGCCCTGCACAACGCGCTGCGCCACGCGGACGCGGAGCACGTCGAGGTGAGTGTGGAGCGGCGCGGCCCCGGAGCGGTGCTGCGGATCAGCGACGACGGCGCCGGCTTCGAACCGGCCGCGGTCGGCCGCGCCGGACGGCACCTCGGGCTGGTCTCGATGCGGGACCGGGCGAGCGGGGTCGGCGGCACCCTGACCGTGGAATCGGCGCCCGGCAAGGGCACCACGATCGAGATGGAGGTCCCCGGTGGCTGAGCCCATCAAGGTGCTGCTCGTCGACGACCACCAGGTCGTCCGCCGGGGTCTGCGCACCTTCCTGGAGGTGCAGGAGGACATAGCGGTCGTCGGCGAGGCGGGCGACGGCGCGGAGGGGGTGGCCCGCGCCGAGGAACTGCGGCCCGACGTCGTCCTCATGGACGTCAAGATGCCGGGCATGGACGGTATCGACGCCCTGCGCAGGCTGCGCGAACTCGACAACCCCGCACGGGTGCTGATCGTCACCAGCTTCACCGAGCAGCGCACGGTCGTACCGGCCCTGCGCGCGGGCGCCGCCGGGTATGTGTACAAGGACGTGGACCCCGACGCGCTCGCCGGCGCCATCCGCTCCGTGCACGCCGGGCACATCCTGCTCCAGCCCGAGGTGGCGGGCGCGCTGCTGTCCCAGGAGGAGGCCAACTCCGGTCAGGGCCGGGGGACTTCGCTCACCGAGCGGGAGCGCGAGGTGCTCGGCCTGATCGCGGACGGCCGCTCCAACCGGGAGATCGCCCGTGCGCTGGTGCTCTCCGAGAAGACGGTCAAGACGCACGTCTCCAACATCCTGATGAAGCTCGACCTCGCCGACCGCACCCAGGCCGCGCTGTGGGCCGTACGGCACGGGGTGGCCGGCTGAAACGTCCGTACGGACGCCGTACGCCGGTTCTCCCCAGAAGACCCGTTCCGGACTGAGATTCATACCGTCGTGGGAATGTCACCCGGATGGCGCATCCCCCGGCGATCTCCGCCGTTCTCCAGTGCGTGCCACGGAGAACCGCCGTGGTGAACGTCCAAGAGGGGTTTGACAGTGAAGAACCTGAAGAAGGCAGCGGCCGTGACGATGGTGGCCGGTGGCCTGCTGGCCGCCGGTGCCGGCCTGGCCTCCGCCCAGAGCGAGGCGGGCGGCGCGGCCGTGAACTCCCCGGGCGTCGTCTCGGGCAACGCCATCCAGGCGCCGATCCACGTCCCGGTGAACGTGACCGGCGACAGCATCGACGTCATCGGCGTGCTGAACCCGGCCTTCGGCAACGTCGGCCTCAACCACTGAGGCATCCCGAACGCGGCGCGGGCCCCCCGGATCCACCGGGGGGCCCGCCCCTTTGCCGTACGACGGTCGCACGACCCGTCCTGTCATACGACCGCCACGCCGCCCCCCTGAGGGCGGCACCCCTCCCGGGGTCACCGGACCCCCCGCTCCCTCTCCTCCACCATCGAGTTGTATGCCGCCACCTGCGCCCGCCGGGCCGTCCGCTCCACCGGGCGCAGCGCCTGGGTGCGCGCCGCCATCTCCGCGGCGGTCACCGCGGCCCCGTGGCCGTGGTCGTGCGCGAGGGAGATCAGCAGGGCGATGCGCTGCGCCAGCTCCAGGACCCGGGCCGCGCGCGGCGGGTAGCCCGGGGCCAGGATCTCGCGGCCGGCCTGCGCCCGCGCCCGGTACGCGTCGATCGCGGACTCGGCCACCGGGCCCGAGGCGGCCACGTCCAGCCGGGCGAGCACCGCCGTCGCGTCCCGCAGGGCCTCCGCCAGCTCCCGCTCCGCCTCGCCCAGGGAGGGCACGTCCGCGGGCGGGGCCTCGCGCACCGGCAGGGCGTGCCAGACCACCTCGACATGCACATCACCCGCGGGACCGGCCTCGTGCACCTGCGGCACCAGCCCGAACGCGGTGCCGAAGCAGACCACCGCCTCCGCCGCGTCCAGCGCCCGCGCGTTGAACTCGGGCGGTCCGCTCAGCCCCAGCGGATGGCCGGGTGCCGGCAGCGCCACCCGCAGGCCCGTCGCCCCCAGCGCGCGCAGCCGCCCGAGCGCGAGCGTCAGCCCCACCGGCGCCGGCTCCCCGGGCAGCCCGGCCACCCGGTGCGCGGCGTCGTCACCCACAATGGCGAGCGCGGCGTCATCCGGAGAGACAAGTCCGGCCAAAAGGGCATTTCCCCAAGCGGCAAGGCGTCCTGAACGCGGTTCCGTGAGCATGCCCCCACCCTAAGGACCGGACCGATGGAATGGACCGGCGCACCGGTGGCGTAGATTTCATAAGGGCCGTGCCCACCGGCGCGGCGGACCGCGCCACAGGCGTACGCGACAGCCGAGACCGGCCACACTGCAAGGGGAGACAACGCGCTCATGAGCGATGTTCTGGAGCTTCAGGACGTATCCGTGGTCCGTGAGGGCCGGGCTCTGGTGGACCAGGTCTCCTGGTCGGTGAAGGAGGGCGAGCGCTGGGTCATCCTGGGCCCCAACGGCGCCGGCAAGACCACCCTCCTGAACGTCGCCTCCAGCTACCTCTACCCCACCACGGGCTCCGTCACCATCCTCGGCGAGACCCTGGGCAAGCCCGGCACGGACGTCTTCGAGCTGCGCCCCCGCGTCGGCGTGGCCGGCATCGCCCTCGCCGACAAGCTCCCCAAGCGCCAGACGGTCCTCCAGACGGTCCTCACCGCCGCCTACGGCATGACCACCAGCTGGAACGAGGAGTACGAGGACGTGGACGAGCGGCGCGCCCGCGCCTTCCTCGACCGCCTCGGCATGAGCGACTACCTCGACCGCCGCTTCGGCACCCTCTCCGAGGGCGAGCGCAAGCGCACCCTCATCGCCCGCGCCCTGATGAGCGACCCCGAGCTGCTCCTCCTCGACGAGCCCGCCGCCGGCCTCGACCTCGGCGGCCGCGAGGACCTGGTGCGCCGCCTCGGCCGGCTCGCCCGCGACCCGATCGCGCCCTCGATGATCATGGTCACCCACCATGTCGAGGAGATCGCCCCCGGCTTCTCCCACGTCCTGATGATCCGTCAGGGCAAGGTGCTCACCGCCGGCCCGATCGAGCTGGAGCTGACCTCCCGCAACCTCTCCCGCTGCTTCGGCCTCCCGCTCGTGGTCGAGCAGGTCGGCGACCGCTGGACCGCCCACGGCCTGCCGCTCTCCTGACCCCGCCGCCGCCCCCGGCCACTCCCGGCCGACCCTGACCGCACCCCGCCCGGACCCTTGCGCAATCCCGCCGGGGTCCCCAACGCGCCCTGTCCGCCGCCCGGTCGTGGCCCTACGATGACCACGTGAACGACATCGACGCATGGGTGTGGTGGCTCGTCGGCGCGGCCGCGCTCGGAATCCCGCTCGTCGTCACCGCCATGCCCGAGTTCGGCATGTTCGCGGTGGGAGCCGTCGCGGCCGCTGTCGTCGCCGCCCTCGGCCCCGGCGTCGTCGCCCAGGTGATCACGTTCCTCGTCGTCTCCGTCGCGCTCATCGCCGTCGTACGGCCCATCGCCAACCGGCACAGCAGGCAGCGGCCCCAGTTCGCCAGCGGCATCGAGGCGCTGAAGGGCAGGCAGGCCGTCGTGCTGGAACGGGTCGACGGCGCCGGCGGCCGCGTCAAGCTCGCCGGGGAGATCTGGTCGGCCCGCGCCCTCGACTCCGGCCGGGCCTACGAAGCGGGCCAGGAGGTGGACGTCGTGGACATCGAAGGAGCCACCGCGATCGTCATCTGAGCCATCCTGCCTGCGAGTTGGGCCGGAGTCTGTCAGACTCGACGGGCAAGATCCTTTGAACAGGCACGAGCAACGGACACACGAGCGTCCGACGGCGTTCAGGCGGAGAGGGGTACGGGGAACACGATGGAACCGGTCATCATCGTCCTGATCATTCTGGTGGTGTTGGTCTTCATCGCCCTGATCAAGACCATCCAGGTCATCCCACAGGCCAGCGCGGCCATCGTCGAGCGCTTCGGCCGCTACACGCGGACCCTGAACGCGGGCCTGAACATCGTGGTCCCGTTCATAGACACCATCCGCAACCGCATCGACCTGCGCGAGCAGGTCGTACCGTTCCCGCCCCAGCCGGTGATCACCCAGGACAACCTGGTCGTCAACATCGACACCGTCATCTACTACCAGGTGACGGACGCCCGCGCGGCCACCTACGAGGTCGCCAGCTACATCCAGGCGATCGAGCAGCTCACCGTCACCACGCTGCGCAACATCATCGGCGGCATGGACCTGGAGCGCACCCTGACCTCCCGCGAGGAGATCAACGCCGCCCTGCGCGGCGTCCTGGACGAGGCCACGGGCAAGTGGGGCATCCGCGTCAACCGCGTGGAACTGAAGGCCATCGAGCCGCCGACCTCCATCCAGGACTCGATGGAGAAGCAGATGCGCGCCGACCGTGACAAGCGCGCCGCGATCCTCACCGCCGAGGGCACCCGGCAGGCCGCGATCCTCACGGCCGAGGGCGAGAAGCAGTCCCAGATCCTGCGCGCCGAGGGTGAGGCCAAGGCCGCCGCCCTGCGCGCCGAGGGCGAGGCCCAGGCCGTCCGTACGGTCTTCGAGGCCATCCACGCCGGTGACCCGGACCAGAAGCTGCTCTCCTACCAGTACCTCCAGATGCTCCCGAAGATCGCCGAGGGCGACGCCAACAAGCTCTGGATCGTCCCCAGCGAGATCGGCGACGCCCTCAAGGGCCTCTCCGGCGCCATGGGCAACTTCGGCTCTCTGGGCGGCGGCGGCAACAGCGGCGGCGCCACCCTCCCGGCCCAGAACAAGGGCCCCGCGACCGAACGCCGCGAAAAGCCGAGCATCGACTGAGAGGGCTGCTTCCACTGAACGCCGGTTCCCCGTGGTGCCCCTGAAGGGGCGCGGGGAACCGGCGTTCAGCCTTCCCCGACCCGCACCCACCGTCGGACAGAACGCGGCAGACGCTCAGGCCGCTTCCCGCGCGAGCCAATCAGGAAGCCCGTCCACGTCGTCCCGCCGCAAGGCGAAGAGCATCGCATCCGCCGGCGTCGGCTCGAACGGCGTCCTCAGCAACGCCATCCCGGCCTCCTCCGGAGTCCGGTCCGCCTTGCGGTGATTGTCCTCCGCACACGCCGCCACGGTATTCAGCCAGGTGTCCTGACCCCCCTGCGCCCGCGGCACCACATGGTCCACCGTGGTCGCCCTGCGCCCGCAGTACACGCACCGGTGCCGGTCCCGCACCAGCACCCCCCGCCGCGACCACGGCGCTTGTCTTCGGAACGGCACCCGTACATATCTGCACAGCCTGATCACCCGGGGCGCGGGGATGTCCACTTCGGCCCCCCGCATCCGCAGCTCGGGATGGGCCTGCTCGACCACCGCCTTGTCCTGGAGCACCAGGACGACGGCTCGGTTCAGAGTCACCGTAGACAGCGGCTCGAAACTCGCGTTCAGCACCAGCGTGTCACGCATCCAGCCCACCTCCCGTGCGCACCTGCCCACCCCCCGGCGGGCTCGGATCAACTCTGGACGGGCGCGCCGAGATGGACAACGCAATAAAAAATGCCCGCCCCCGATCACTTCCAAGACCGGAGGCGGGCAAACGTTCAATGAACGCTTGGCTGAAACGAGACGGGGCCCTCAGCCCTGCTCGGTGTTCTCGTACTCGCCGATGAGCTGCGCCCGCGCGATCGTGTGGAAGCGCAGATTGAACCCGACGAAGGCCGGCGAGGCGTCCGCGTCGGGACCCAGCTTCTCCTCGTCCACCGCGTACACCGTGAACACATAACGGTGCGGGCCGTCACCGGGCGGCGGGGCGGCGCCGCCGAAGTCCCGCGTGCCGTAGTCGTTGCGCGCGTGCACGGCGCCCTCGGGCAGGCCCTCGAACTCGCCGCTCGCCGCGCCCGCGGGCAGCTCCGTCACCGAGGCCGGGATGTCGAACAGGACCCAGTGCCAGAAACCGCTGCCGGTCGGCGCGTCCGGGTCGAAGCAGGTCACGGCGAAGCTCTTGGTCTCCGGCGGGAAACCCTCCCACCGCAGCTGCGGCGAGGTGTTCCCGTCCGCGTGGACCTGAGCGCCCTTCAGTGTCGCGTTCTCCTGGACGTCCTCGCTCGTCACCGTGAACGACGGCACCGGCGGGTGGAAGTCATGGGGGAGCGGTCGCCGCTCGAGCTCGGTCACCTTGGTACCTCCTGATCGATGCTCTGGAAAGAACAGAGCGAACTCTAGAACCAGCTGCGCCGGCTGCCGACCTCGGACAGCCACTGGTTGAGGTAGGCCGCCCAATCGGTCCCCTGCCAGTCGTGATGACCCACCTGGAAGGAGCGGTAGGTGTCCGAGCCCTCGCTGAACAGACCCGCCTTCTTGTCCATCTCCAGTACGACGTCCATGGCGTGCTCGTCGGCCACGAAGCTCAGCTCGACCTGGTTCAGACCGCGGTACTGCGACGGCGGGTAGAACTCGATCTCCTGGTAGAACGGCAGCCGCTGCCGGGTACCCCGGATGTGTCCGCGCTCCATGTCGGCGTTCTTGAACCGGAATCCGAGGCTGATGAACGCGTCCAGGATCGCCTGCTGCGCCGGCAGCGGGTGCACATTGACCGGGTCCAGGTCACCGGAGTCGACGGCCCGCGCGATCGCCAGCTCGGTCGTCACCCCGATGTGCATCCCGCGCAGCTCCTGGCCGTCGATCATCGTCACCGGCGTCTCCCAGGGGATCTCCAGACCGAACGGCACCGCGTGCACGGCACCGGCCTGGAGCTCGAAGGCACCGCCGAGCCGCACCTTGGTGAACTCGATGTCCTGCTTGTACTCCTCGTCGCCGCTCTCGACCTCCACCCGCGCCTGAAGACCGACGGACAGCCCCTCGATGGCCTGGTTCACGGAACCGCCCTGGATCCGCACCTCGCCCTGGACCACGCCACCCGGTACGACATTCACCTCGGTCAGCACCGTCTCGACCGAGGCACCGCCGGCCCCGAGGCTCGCGAGCAGCTTCTTGAACGCCATTGACTCTCCCTTTACGAACGGACCTCGCCCCTACAAACGCGATCACCCCCGTGGCCGGTTCCGCCTCGGCCGCGCCCCGTCCGGACCACCCCCGTGGACTACCCTCGGACGGCATGATCGCGCCCCGGGACCGTATGCCCCTGCCCAGGAAGTTCTTCGACCGCCCGGTCCTCGACGTCGCCCCCGACCTCCTCGGCCGCGTCCTGGTCCGTACGACACCCGACGGCCCGATCTCGGTACGGCTGACGGAGGTCGAGGCGTACGACGGCCCGAACGACCCCGGTTCCCACGCCTACCGCGGCCGCACCGCACGCAACGCGGTGATGTTCGGGGAGCCCGGACATGTGTACGTCTACTTCACCTACGGCATGTGGCACTGCATGAACCTGGTCTGCGGACCCGAGGGCCGGGCGAGCGCCGTGCTGCTGCGGGCCGGCGAGGTGGTCGAGGGCGTGGAGCTGGCCCGCAAGCGCCGCCCTACGGCCCGTAACGACAGGGAACTGGCCAAGGGGCCGGCCCGGCTCGCCACCGCCCTGGAGGTGGACCGGGCCCTGGACGGCACGGACGCCTGCGCCGCGGGCGAGACCCCGCTGCGCGTCCTGACCGGCACCCCCGTCCCGGCCGGACAGGTACGGAGCGGCCCGCGCACCGGGGTGGCGGGCGAGGGCGGCAACGGCGAGGTCCACCCCTGGCGTTACTGGGTGGCCGACGATCCGACGGTGAGTCCGTACCGGGCCCATGTCCCGCGGCGCAGGCGAAGTTGACTCGCCCTCCGAAGGTGCGTAATGTATCCCGAGCCGCTGAACCGGGTACGGCGATCGCCTGCAGCCGGAGCGGCCAACCCACTACCTAGTCCAACCCCTTCACCGGGGTCGTTTTCGTCGCGTTCGCGTGCCCGAATTCGAACCCGAGGGACTCGATTATGAGGCCCGCAGGGAATGCGCTAACGTAGTGAATGTCGAAAGGGCCGAGGCGAAAGCCGAAAACCCCGAGACAAACCCGCCGACCGGGAATCGGAGCCGAAAGGATCTGATAGAGTCGGAAACACGAAGGGAAGCCCGGAGGAAAGCCCGAGAGGGTGAGTACAAAGGAAGCGACCGTTCCTTGAGAACTCAACAGCGTGCCAAAAGTCAACGCCAGATATGTTGATACCCCGTCTCCGGTCATCACGACCGGGACGTGGTTCCTTTGAAATAAACACAGCGAGGACGCTGTGAACGGTCGGACTATTCCTCCGACCGTTCCGCTCTTCAGTGTGTTCACCGGCTGAATTATTTTTCGGCCGAGTAAACATTCACGGAGAGTTTGATCCTGGCTCAGGACGAACGCTGGCGGCGTGCTTAACACATGCAAGTCGAACGATGAAGCCCTTCGGGGTGGATTAGTGGCGAACGGGTGAGTAACACGTGGGCAATCTGCCCTGCACTCTGGGACAAGCCCTGGAAACGGGGTCTAATACCGGATATGACCATCTTGGGCATCCTTGATGGTGTAAAGCTCCGGCGGTGCAGGATGAGCCCGCGGCCTATCAGCTTGTTGGTGAGGTAACGGCTCACCAAGGCGACGACGGGTAGCCGGCCTGAGAGGGCGACCGGCCACACTGGGACTGAGACACGGCCCAGACTCCTACGGGAGGCAGCAGTGGGGAATATTGCACAATGGGCGAAAGCCTGATGCAGCGACGCCGCGTGAGGGATGACGGCCTTCGGGTTGTAAACCTCTTTCAGCAGGGAAGAAGCGAAAGTGACGGTACCTGCAGAAGAAGCGCCGGCTAACTACGTGCCAGCAGCCGCGGTAATACGTAGGGCGCGAGCGTTGTCCGGAATTATTGGGCGTAAAGAGCTCGTAGGCGGCTTGTCACGTCGGTTGTGAAAGCCCGGGGCTTAACCCCGGGTCTGCAGTCGATACGGGCAGGCTAGAGTTCGGTAGGGGAGATCGGAATTCCTGGTGTAGCGGTGAAATGCGCAGATATCAGGAGGAACACCGGTGGCGAAGGCGGATCTCTGGGCCGATACTGACGCTGAGGAGCGAAAGCGTGGGGAGCGAACAGGATTAGATACCCTGGTAGTCCACGCCGTAAACGGTGGGCACTAGGTGTGGGCAACATTCCACGTTGTCCGTGCCGCAGCTAACGCATTAAGTGCCCCGCCTGGGGAGTACGGCCGCAAGGCTAAAACTCAAAGGAATTGACGGGGGCCCGCACAAGCGGCGGAGCATGTGGCTTAATTCGACGCAACGCGAAGAACCTTACCAAGGCTTGACATACACCGGAAAGCATTAGAGATAGTGCCCCCCTTGTGGTCGGTGTACAGGTGGTGCATGGCTGTCGTCAGCTCGTGTCGTGAGATGTTGGGTTAAGTCCCGCAACGAGCGCAACCCTTGTCCCGTGTTGCCAGCAGGCCCTTGTGGTGCTGGGGACTCACGGGAGACCGCCGGGGTCAACTCGGAGGAAGGTGGGGACGACGTCAAGTCATCATGCCCCTTATGTCTTGGGCTGCACACGTGCTACAATGGCCGGTACAATGAGCTGCGATACCGTGAGGTGGAGCGAATCTCAAAAAGCCGGTCTCAGTTCGGATTGGGGTCTGCAACTCGACCCCATGAAGTCGGAGTCGCTAGTAATCGCAGATCAGCATTGCTGCGGTGAATACGTTCCCGGGCCTTGTACACACCGCCCGTCACGTCACGAAAGTCGGTAACACCCGAAGCCGGTGGCCCAACCCCTTGTGGGAGGGAGCTGTCGAAGGTGGGACCAGCGATTGGGACGAAGTCGTAACAAGGTAGCCGTACCGGAAGGTGCGGCTGGATCACCTCCTTTCTAAGGAGCACTTCTTACCGGACTTTGTTCGGTCAGAGGCCAGTACATCGGCGAATGTCTGATGCTGGTTGCTCATGGGTGGAACGTTGACTACTCGGCCGGTTATCCGGGTCGGGGGCTGTTAGTACTGCTCTTCGGAGTGTGGAACGCATGATCCTCGGACGGGTTCTGGTCGGGCACGCTGTTGGGTGTCTGAGGGAATGATCTGATCTTCTCCTCAGTCGCCGGCCCCAGTGCACTCGGACTCGTTGATGGGTTCGGGGTGATGGGTGGCTGGTCGTTGTTTGAGAACTGCACAGTGGACGCGAGCATCTGTGGCCAAGTTTTTAAGGGCGCACGGTGGATGCCTTGGCACCAGGAACCGATGAAGGACGTGGGAGGCCACGATAGTCCCCGGGGAGCCGTCAACCAGGCTTTGATCCGGGGGTTTCCGAATGGGGAAACCCGGCAGTCGTCATGGGCTGTCACCCTTGCCTGAACACATAGGGCAAGTGGAGGGAACGAGGGGAAGTGAAACATCTCAGTACCCTCAGGAAGAGAAAACAACCGTGATTCCGGGAGTAGTGGCGAGCGAAACCGGATGAGGCCAAACCGTATGCGTGTGAGACCCGGCAGGGGTTGCGTGTGCGGGGTTGTGGGATCTCTCTTCTACGGTCTGCCGGCCGTAGGGCGAGTCAGAAACCGTTGATGTAGACGAAGGACATGCGAAAGGTCCGGCGTAGAGGGTAAGACCCCCGTAGTCGAAATGTCAGCGGCTTGCTTGAGAGACACCCAAGTAGCACGGGGCCCGAGAAATCCCGTGTGAATCTGGCGGGACCACCCGCTAAGCCTAAATATTCCCTGGTGACCGATAGCGGATAGTACCGTGAGGGAATGGTGAAAAGTACCCCGGGAGGGGAGTGAAATAGTACCTGAAACCGTGTGCCTACAAGCCGTGGGAGCGTCGGATGCAGCTTGCTGCATCTCGTGACTGCGTGCCTTTTGAAGAATGAGCCTGCGAGTTTGCGGTGTGTTGCGAGGTTAACCCGCGTGGGGAAGCCGTAGCGAAAGCGAGTCCGAACAGGGCGATTCAGTAGCACGCTCAAGACCCGAAGCGGAGTGATCTAGCCATGGGCAGGTTGAAGCGGAGGTAAGACTTCGTGGAGGACCGAACCCACCAGGGTTGAAAACCTGGGGGATGACCTGTGGTTAGGGGTGAAAGGCCAATCAAACTCCGTGATAGCTGGTTCTCCCCGAAATGCATTTAGGTGCAGCGTCGTGTGTTTCTTGCCGGAGGTAGAGCACTGGATAGGCGATGGGCCCTACCGGGTTACTGACCTTAGCCAAACTCCGAATGCCGGTAAGTGAGAGCGCGGCAGTGAGACTGTGGGGGATAAGCTCCATGGTCGAGAGGGAAACAGCCCAGAGCATCGACTAAGGCCCCTAAGCGTACGCTAAGTGGGAAAGGATGTGGAGTCGCACAGACAACCAGGAGGTTGGCTTAGAAGCAGCCACCCTTGAAAGAGTGCGTAATAGCTCACTGGTCTAGTGATTCCGCGCCGACAATGTAGCGGGGCTCAAGCGTACCGCCGAAGTCGTGTCATTGCAGCATATAGCCCCAACGGGTGCTGTGATGGGTAGGGGAGCGTCGTCTGCCGGGTGAAGCAGCACCGGAAGGTAGTTGTGGACGGTTGACGAGTGAGAATGCAGGCATGAGTAGCGATACACACGTGAGAAACGTGTGCGCCGATTGACTAAGGGTTCCTGGGTCAAGCTGATCTGCCCAGGGTAAGTCGGGACCTAAGGCGAGGCCGACAGGCGTAGTCGATGGATAACCGGTTGATATTCCGGTACCCGCTGTGAAGCGTCAAACATCGAGCATCGTGATGCTAAGGCCGTGAAGCCGCCCTGATCTCTTCGGAGTTGAGGGGAGTGGTGGAGCCGCCGGACCAAGCGGTTAGTAGGTGAGTGATGGGGTGACGCAGGAAGGTAGTCCATCCCGGGCGGTGGTTGTCCCGGGGTAAGGGTGTAGCCCGAGTGGTAGGTAAATCCGCCATTCATATAAGGGTGAGACCTGATGCCGAGCCGATTGTGGTGAAGTGGATGATCCTATGCTGTCGAGAAAAGCCTCTAGCGAGTTTCATGGCGGCCCGTACCCTAAACCGACTCAGGTGGTCAGGTAGAGAATACCGAGGCGTTCGGGTGAACTATGGTTAAGGAACTCGGCAAAATGCCCCCGTAACTTCGGGAGAAGGGGGGCCACGCTCGGTGATGGGATTTACTCCCTGAGCTGGGGGTGGCCGCAGAGACCAGCGAGAAGCGACTGTTTACTAAAAACACAGGTCCGTGCGAAGCCGTAAGGCGATGTATACGGACTGACGCCTGCCCGGTGCTGGAACGTTAAGGGGACCGGTTAGCTCCATTTCGGTGGGGCGAAGCTGAGAACTTAAGCGCCAGTAAACGGCGGTGGTAACTATAACCATCCTAAGGTAGCGAAATTCCTTGTCGGGTAAGTTCCGACCTGCACGAATGGCGTAACGACTTCTCGACTGTCTCAACCATAGGCCCGGTGAAATTGCACTACGAGTAAAGATGCTCGTTTCGCGCAGCAGGACGGAAAGACCCCGGGACCTTTACTACAGTTTGATATTGGTGTTCGGTTCGGCTTGTGTAGGATAGCTGGGAGACTTTGAAGCTCATACGCCAGTGTGGGTGGAGTCGTCGTTGAAATACCAGTCTGGTCGTGCTGGATGTCTAACCTGGGTCCGTGATCCGGATCAGGGACAGTGTCTGATGGGTAGTTTAACTGGGGCGGTTGCCTCCTAAAGAGTAACGGAGGCGCCCAAAGGTTCCCTCAGCCTGGTTGGTAATCAGGTGTTGAGTGTAAGTGCACAAGGGAGCTTGACTGTGAGACCGACGGGTCGAGCAGGGACGAAAGTCGGGACTAGTGATCCGGCGGTGGCTTGTGGAAGCGCCGTCGCTCAACGGATAAAAGGTACCCCGGGGATAACAGGCTGATCTTCCCCAAGAGTCCATATCGACGGGATGGTTTGGCACCTCGATGTCGGCTCGTCGCATCCTGGGGCTGGAGTCGGTCCCAAGGGTTGGGCTGTTCGCCCATTAAAGCGGTACGCGAGCTGGGTTTAGAACGTCGTGAGACAGTTCGGTCCCTATCCGCTGTGCGCGTAGGAGTCTTGAGAAGGGCTGTCCCTAGTACGAGAGGACCGGGACGGACGAACCTCTGGTGTGCCAGTTGTCCTGCCAAGGGCATGGCTGGTTGGCTACGTTCGGGAGGGATAACCGCTGAAAGCATCTAAGCGGGAAGCCTGCTTCGAGATGAGGACTCCCACCCACTTGATGGGGTAAGGCTCCCAGTAGACGACTGGGTTGATAGGCCGGATCTGGAAGCCAGGTAACTGGTGGAGGTGACCGGTACTAATAGGCCGAGGGCTTGTCCTCAGTTGCTCGCGTCCACTGTGTTAGTTCTGAGGCAACGAACAGTTGCCGGCTAGAGCTGAACGCATAACTACAAAGTGTGCTTGTTCGCTCGAAACCATTAGGGTTTCGGTGGTCATAGCGTAGGGGAAACGCCCGGTTACATATCGAACCCGGAAGCTAAGCCTTACAGCGCCGATGGTACTGCAGGGGGGACCCTGTGGGAGAGTAGGACGCCGCCGAACAATCTTTGGAGGACCCCTGGTCCCAGCGTTCAGCTGGGACCAGGGGTCCTTTTGTTTTTACAATGCTTGTGGTACCGAAGACAGGAGTCACCATGTCCACCAACTCTCCCGACGACCGACCGGAGCGCGATCAGCGGCGACGGGACAGTGGGGACCGTGGCGACCGCGGCGGTTACCGCGGCGACCGTGGTGACCGCAGTGACCGTGGCGGCTTCCGGCGCGACGACAACCGCGGCGACCGCGGCGACCGCGGCGGTTTCCGCCGCGATGACCGTCGTGACGACCGCCGCGACGACCGTCCCTCGTACGGCCGCCGTGACGACAACCGTGGCGGCGGTGGCGGCGGCGGTTACGGCCGGCGTGACGAGCGTCCGTCGTACGGGCGTCGTGACGACGACCGTTCCTCGCGTCCGGGTTTCCAGCGGGACGACCGCGGTGACCGTGGTCCCCGTCGTGACGACCGTGGCGGCCGCCCCGGCGGCTTCCGCCGCGACGGCCGGCGTGACGAGCGCCCCTCGTTCCGCCGTGATGACGACCGTGGCGGCGACCGGGGTGGCGACCGTGGCGGCTTCCGTCGTGACGATCGCCGTGATGACAACCGTGGCGGTGGTGGCGGTTACGGGCGCCGTGACGACCGTCCGTCGTACGGTCGCCGTGACGACGACCGCGGTGGTTTCCGTCGGGACGACCGTCGTGACGACAACCGCCGTGACGACAACCGTGGCGGCGGTTACGGCCGGCGTGACGAGCGTCCGTCGTACGGGCGTCGTGACGACGACCGTTCCTCGCGTCCGGGTTTCCAGCGGGACGACCGCGGTGACCGTGGTCCCCGTCGTGACGACCGTGGCGGCCGCCCCGGCGGCTTCCGCCGCGACGACCGGCGTGACGAGCGCCCCTCGTTCCGTCGTGACGACGACCGGGGTGGCGACCGTGGCGGCTTCCGTCGTGACGATCGCCGTGATGACAACCGTGGCGGTGGTGGCGGTTACGGGCGCCGTGACGACCGTCCGTCGTACGGTCGCCGTGACGACGACCGCGGTGGCTTCCGTCGCGACGACCGCCGTGACGACAACCGCCGTGATGACAACCGTGGCGGCGGCGGTTACGGCCGACGTGACGACCGTCCGTCGTACGGGCGCCGTGACGACGACCGTTCCTCGCGTCCCGGTTTCCAGCGCGACGACCGCGGTGACCGCGGTCCCCGCCGTGACGACCGTGGCGGACGCCCCGGCGGCTTCCGCCGCGACGACCGCCGCGACGACCGCCGGGACAGCCGGGGCGACGACCGCCGTGGCGGTGGCTACGGCCGCCGTGACGACCGGGACCGTGACCGCGACCGTCACCACGATCGCGAGCCGATCAAGCGGCTGCCGATCCCCGAGGACGTCACCGGCGACGAGATCGACAAGGACGTCCGGCAGGAGCTCCAGAGCCTGCCCAAGACGCTCGCCGAGGACGTCGCCCGCAACCTGGTGATGGTCGCGCGGCTCATCGACGAGGACCCCGAGGGCGCCTACGGGTACTCCAAGGTGGCCCTGCGCCTGGCGTCCAGGGTGGCCGCCGTACGCGAGGCCGCCGGTTTCGCGGCGTACGCGAACCAGAAGTACAGCGAGGCCCTCGCGGAGTTCCGTGCCGCGCGCCGGATGACCGGCAACGTGGAGCTGTGGCCGGTCATGGCCGACTGCGAGCGCGGGCTCGGCCGGCCGGAGAAGGCGCTGGACATGGCCGGCGCCCCCGAGGTGCACAAGCTGGACAAGGCCGGACAGGTCGAGATGCGGCTCGTCGCGGCCGGTGCCCGGCGCGACATGGACCAGCTGGACGCGGCCATCGTGACCCTCCAGAGCTCGGAGCTGGCCTCCCACTCCATCCAGCCCTGGACCGCCCGGCTGCGCTACGCCTACGCCGACGCCCTGCTCGCGGTCGGCCGCGAGGACGAGGCGCGGGAGTGGTTCGCGAAGGCCGTCGAGGCCGACCGGGACGGCAGCACCGACGCCTCCGACCGGCTCGCCGAGATGGACGGCGTGGAGTTCGTGGACGCCCTGGACGAGGACGAGGACGACGCCGCCGGCGCCAAGGCCCCCGAGGCCGACGCTCCCGGGACCGAGGCCCCCGCGGCCGAGGTCGACGACGACAGCGCCGATGACGACCTGGTCCAGGACGCGGACGAGGACGCGGCTGCCGGCAAGGGCGCGGACAAGAGCGACGCGGAGCGCGACAAGGACTGACACCCGTCAGTGAATGACCAAGGGGGCAGGTTCCCGAAGGAACCTGCCCCCTTTCGCATGCCCGGAGCCGCGCGGGATCAGATCTCCAGCGCCCGCAGCACCAGCCCCGACGCCGGCTTCGGCCCGAACGACGTCGACTTGCGCGGCATGGTCACGCCCTGGCGGGCCAGATCGCGTACGACGTCCTCGCGCACCGGGTGCATCAGCACGGCCGTACCGCCGTCGCGTTCGGCCTTCGCCACGGTCGCGGCCGTGTCGTGGATGTAGGCGATGTGCGCCGGGG
This sequence comes from Streptomyces sp. SUK 48, assembly GCF_009650765.1. Taxonomy (NCBI): domain Bacteria; kingdom Bacillati; phylum Actinomycetota; class Actinomycetes; order Kitasatosporales; family Streptomycetaceae; genus Streptomyces; species Streptomyces sp. SUK 48. The sequence continues at coordinate 6,300,613 of NZ_CP045740.1, forward strand.
AGTCCTCGGGGATGTGCCAGACGTGTTCCAGCAGGACGGCGTGCAGGACCGTGGCGTCCAGGGAGCGCCAGGCGGCCGGGCGGTCCGCCGGGACGGTGCGGGCCAGCAGCGCGGGGTCCGGGCGGTCCAGCAGATGGAAGGCGCCGTCGCCGGCCAGCAGGAAGGCGTTGCCCGCGCAGGACGCGTCCGCCAGCGCGGCCAGGGCCTCGGCCAGCGGCACCTGGAGGCGCCGTACCTGGAACAGGCCCTCCACGGCGGCCAGCGCGTCCGCCACCGGCAGGCCGTGCAGCAGCCGGTGGATGGCGCGCACCCGCAGCGGATAGCGGGCCGTGTCGACCAGCAGCACCAGCCCGTGGTCCCAGGGGCCCGGCGCGGGCTGCTCGTCCCGCAGCCGCAGATAGGTGGCCCAGCGGTGGTGGCCGTCGGCGATCAAAGCCTGGTGGTGGGCCAGGTCGGACTGGATCAGGGCCATGTCGGCGGCGTCCGTGATCGCCCACAGGCAGTGCCGGAAGCCGTCCTCGGTGGTCGTGGCCAGCAGCGGCGGCTTCTCGGCGGTGCGCTCCAGGACCTCGGCGGCCGTGCCGTCGCCGCGGTAGGTCAGCAGCAGCGGTTCCAGATTGGCGCGGGTGGCGCGCATCAGGGCGGCGCGTTCGGCGACCACCGGCGCCATGACACCCTCGTGCGGCAGCACCACGCCCTCGGCCGGCTCGGAGACCCGCAGCGTCCCGATGACGCCGCGCTGGAGCATGCCCTCGCCGTCGCTCTGCTCGTACACGTACAGCGCGGGTTCGGGGTCAGCGGCGAGAATGCCCTCGGCGAGCCAGCGGCGCAGCGTGTCGGCGGCCTGCTCGGTGCGTTCGCTCGGCGTGTGGGCCTCGGGAAGGATCAGCCGGACGATGTTGTGGGGGTCCGCCGACTGGAGGTGGTGCACCCCGTCGGGCCGCACCACGACGTCGTACGGCGGGGAGGTGACGGAGGCCAGGCTGCCGACCCGGTCGGGGTCGTATCGAAGGCCGCGGAACGGGGTGAGTTCCAGGCCCCGGCGCGCCGTTGCTTCCGAGTGACCTGCAATGTCCATCCCGGCATCGTATGTCAGCGGCATGCGGGATGATCGGGGGTAAGCGAGCGAGCGAGGAGCGATGCGGATATGAGCGACGGCGTCAGGACCGGGCCCGAGAGCAGTGGACGGCCCCTGAGCGAGGCGTACGACACGGCGCTGCTCGACCTCGACGGAGTGGTGTACGCGGGCGGGAACGCGATCGCGCACGCCGTCGACTCCCTGGAGCGGGCCCGCGCGGGCGGAATGCACCTGGCGTACGTCACCAACAACGCGCTGCGCACGCCCGGGGCGGTCGCCGAGCACCTGACCGAGCTGGGGATACCGGCGGCGGCCGAGGACGTCATCACCTCGGCGCAGGCGGTGGCACGGCTGATCGCGGAGCAGGTGCCGGCCGGTTCGCGGGTGCTGGTGATCGGCGGCGAGGGGCTGCGGGTGGCGCTGTGCGAGCGGGGCCTGGAGCCGGTGGATTCGGCGGACGACGACCCGGCCGCGGTGGTGCAGGGGTACGGCGGGCCCGACCTGACCTGGAGCCGGTTCGCGGAGGCGTCGTACGCGGTGGCGCGCGGGGTGCCGTGGTTCGCGTCGAACACCGATCTGACGATCCCGAGCGGGCGCGGGATCGCGCCGGGCAACGGGGCGGCGGTGGAGGTCGTACGGATCGCCACGGGCAAGGAGCCGCAGGTGGCGGGCAAGCCGCTGCCGCCGATGCACCGGGAGACGGTCATCCGGACCGGCGCGAAGCGGCCGCTGGTGGTGGGGGACCGGCTGGACACCGACATCGAGGGCGCGTTCAACGGCGGTGTGGACTCGCTCCTGGTGCTGACCGGCGTCACCGACGGCGCCCGGCTGCTGGCCGCGACTCCGGAGCACCGGCCGACGTACGTGGACGCGGATCTGCGGGGGCTGCTCACCGGCCAGCCGGAAATCACCCGGGAGGGTGAGGGCTTCCGGTGCGGCGGGTGGACGGCGACGGCCGGGGACACCCGGCTGGAGCTGGACGGCGACGGCGAGGCCCTCGACGGACTGCGGGCGCTGTGCGCGGCGTCGTGGACGGCGGCCGGGGAGGGCTCCTGCGAGCTGGACGGGGGGAAGGCGCTGGCGCGGCTCGGACTCTGAGCCGCCTTCACATCGGCGGCGGGCGGCTTCCCCCGGCGGCGCGCCGCCCGCGGTGGCGTCGCGCGGCTTTCGGTACCCGGGGACCTCGACCGACGGCGAGGATAGGCTAACCTAACCTCGTGTTGGTCGACAGTCCTCCGGAACCGCGCGCGGCGACCGCCCCCGCGCCCCCAACTCGCCGGGCGGTGCGGCCCCTTGGGCTGCTGCTCTCCGTCGCGCTCCTGGTGCTCGTCGCCGTGGCGAGCATCGCGATCGGGGCGAAAGCGCTCACCCTGGCACAGGTCTGGCACGGCCTGTTCAGCGACACGGGCTCGTACGGCGACGTGGTCGTGGACGAGCGGCTCTGGCGCACCGTGCTCGGGCTGCTGGCCGGCGCCGCGCTCGGCCTGTCCGGCGCCGTGCTCCAGGCGCTCACCCGCAATCCGCTGGCCGACCCCGGGCTGCTCGGCATCAACGCCGGCGCCTCGGCGGCCGTGGTCACCGCCATCTCCTTCTTCGGCGTCACCAGCCTGAGCGGCTACGTGTGGTTCGCCTTCGTCGGCGCCGCGGCGGTGGGGGCGCTGGTCTGGTTCCTCGGCGGCAGCCGGGGCGCCACCCCGGTCCGCCTCGCCCTCGCCGGTACGGCGATCAGCGCCGCCCTGTACGGCTATCTCCAAGCCGTGATGATCATGGACGACGCGGCGCTCGGCCGGATGCGCTTCTGGACGGTGGGCTCGCTGGCCTCGGCGAGCGAGTCGACCATCACCCAGGTGCTGCCGTTCCTCGCGGCGGGCAGTGTGCTCGCGCTCGGCCTGGCCCGGCCGCTGAACGCCGTGACCATGGGCGACGACACCGCCCGCGCCCTCGGCGCCCATCTGAACCGCACCCGCGCCCTGGCCATGCTGGCCGCCACCGTGCTGTGCGGCGCCGCGACCGCCGCCTGCGGTCCCATCGTCTTCGTCGGCCTGATGGTCCCGCACGCGGTGCGCTCCTTCACCGGCCCCGACCTGCGCTGGATCCTGCCGTACGCCGCCGTCCTGTCGCCCGCGCTGCTGCTCGGCGCCGATGTCGTCGGCCGTGTCGTGGCCCGCCCCGCGGAGCTCCAGGTCGGCATCGTCACCGCGGTCATCGGCGGCCCGGTCTTCATCTTTCTGGTACGACGACGGAGGACGGCCCAGCTGTGAGGACACATCCCAGGAGCCGTGCCGTACGCGTCCCCGGCGGCCTGTCGCTGCGTCTGGACGCGCGTGCGCTGATCGTCGTCGTCCTGCTGGTGGCCGTCGCGCTCGCCGCCGGTGTCGCGCTGATCGGCACCGGCGACGCGCGGATACCCGCGGCCGACGTACTGAAGACGCTCGCCGGGAACGGCAACGCCTACCAGCACTTCATCGTCCATGAACTGCGGCTGCCCCGGGTCCTCGTGGGGCTGCTGGTCGGCGCCTCGCTCGGGCTCGGCGGCGCGCTGTTCCAGTCCGTCTCCCGCAACCCGCTGGGCAGCCCGGACGTGCTGGGCCTCTCGCAGGGGGCGACGGCGGGCGCGCTGGTGGTGATCGTGCTGATGTCCGGCAGCGCCGCCGAGGTCACCCTGGGCGCGCTGATCGGCGGCCTGGTCACCGGGCTCGCCATCTATCTGCTCGCCTGGAAGCAGGGTGTGCACGGATACCGGCTCGTCCTGGTCGGCATCGGCGTCAGCGCGGTCGTCACCGCCGTCAACGGCTATCTGCTCACCAAGGCCGACCTGGTCGACGCGGCCCGCGCGGTCGTCTGGATGACCGGCTCGCTCGACGGCCGCGACTGGGACCAGGTCTGGCCGCTGCTCGGGCTGTGCGCCGTCCTGCTGCCGCTGGTCCTCGCCCACGGCCGGGGCCTGCGGATGCTGGAGATGGGCGACGACACCGCGGGCGCCCTCGGGGTGCCGGTGCAGCGGGTGCGGCTGGTGCTGATGGTCAGCGCCGTGCTGCTCACCGCGGCCGCCACCGCCGCCGCCGGACCGGTCAGCTTCGTCGCCCTCACCGCCCCCCAGCTCGCCCGCCGCCTCACCCGCTCGCCGGGCCCCAACCTGGTGGCCTCCCTCTGCATGGGCGCCGCCCTCCTGGTCACCGCCGACTGGGCCTCGCAGCGCGTCTTCGGCGCCGGCCGGCTGCCCGTCGGTGTGGTCACCGGCGTCCTCGGCGGCGGCTATCTGCTGTGGCTGCTGGTCACCGAACGCCGCGCGGGCCGGATATGAGCGCCGCCAACTTCTCAAGGAGCACTGTGAACCGCCTGTCCGCCGACCACGTCACCCTCGCCTACGACCAGCGGGTCATCGCCGAGCAGCTGTCGGTGGAGATACCCGACCACTCCTTCACGGTGATCGTCGGACCCAACGCGTGCGGCAAGTCGACGCTGCTGCGGGCCCTGTCCCGGATGCTGAAGCCCAGCCAGGGCAAGGTCCTCCTCGACGGTCAGGCCATCGGGTCGCTGCCCGCCAAGCAGGTCGCCCGCACCCTCGGCCTGCTCCCGCAGTCGGCCGTCGCGCCCGACGGCATCACCGTCGCCGACCTGGTCGGCCGGGGCCGCTATCCGCACCAGGGCCTGCTGCGCCAGTGGTCCACCGAGGACGAGCGGGTCGTCCAGGAGTCCATGCGGCAGACCGGGGTCGCGGAGCTGGCCGAGCGGTACGTGGACGAACTCTCCGGCGGGCAGCGGCAGCGGGTGTGGATCGCCATGGCGCTTGCCCAGCAGACCCCGCTGCTGCTCCTGGACGAGCCGACGACCTACCTCGACATCCAGCACCAGATCGACGTCCTCGACCTGTGCGCCGAACTGCACGAGGCCCAGGGCCGCACCCTGGTCGCCGTCCTGCACGACCTCAACCACGCGGCCCGCTACGCCACCCACCTGATCGCCCTGCGCGGCGGCGAGGTGATCGCCGAGGGCGCGCCGAACGACATCGTCACGGCCGAGCTGGTGGAGCGGGTGTTCGGGCTGAAGTGCCAGGTCATCGAGGACCCCGAGACCGGGACCCCGCTGGTGGTGCCGGCCGCGCGCAAGGTACGCGCTCAGCGGGTCACAGCAGCTTCCTGAGCCGGAGCAGATCCAGCAGGCTCGCCTCCAGCCGCACCCGGCCCTTGCCCCAGGCGGTGGCGAAGTGCAGCCCGCCGTCCACCAGGGCCAGCAGATCGTCACCGGCCATCGCCAGCCGGATCTGCGCCCGCTCGCGCGGGGGTCCCGGCAGGGTCTCGGCCACCTCCAGGCGGCCGCCGGTCATCCGGCCGGCGAAGGTGACGTCCAGGTCGGTGATGTGGCAGCTCACCGAGCGCTCCAGCGTGGCGGCGTCGCGCGCGTCGCCCTCGGCGCCCCCCATGGTGTCCGAAAGCTTTCGCAGTGCGGTACGGCACTCTTCGATCGTGGCCATCGCCACCGACGGTACCCCAGCGGTTCGAGGTAGCGTCTGGGCATGAGCGAGTCCGTGTCCGAGGCCGAGACCGCCGGGAGCGCCGGGCGGACCGAGCCCCCGGCAGCGTCCCCGGCCGAGTCCCACGCGGTGCCCGAACCCGCGTACGACCCCGCGGCCCCGGCCCCCTGAACCTCCCGCGCACCCCCACCGGCGACGCCGGGGTGGACGCCCGGCTGGCGCGGCTGGCCGATGCCGACCACCTCGCCACCGACGGACATGTCGAGGTGTACGAGGATGTACACCGGGGGCTGCGCGACGCGCTGACCGCGCTCGACGGCCGCCCGGGACCTCCGGTCCCGTCACCGTCGTACGAACAAAGCAGGAGCTGAACCGAACGTGGCAGGAGTCGCACGCCGTCGTCTGGACGCGGAGCTGGTCCGCCGGAAGCTCGCGCGCTCGCGTGAGCACGCCAGCCAGCTGATCGCCGCCGGGCGGGTCACCGTCGGCAGGGCCGTGGCGACCAAGCCGGCCACGCAGGTGGAGACCGCCGCCGCGATCGTGGTCCAGGCCGACGACAGCGACCCCGACTACGTCTCCCGGGGCGGCCACAAGCTCGCCGGCGCCTTCGCGGCCTTCGTGCCGCTCGGCCTGGTGGTGGAGGGCCGGCGCGCGCTGGACGCCGGCGCGTCCACCGGCGGTTTCACCGATGTCCTGCTGCGCGCGGGCGCCGCCCATGTGGTGGCCGTGGACGTCGGCTACGGGCAGCTCGCCTGGTCGTTGCAGAGCGATGCCCGGGTCACCGTCAAGGACCGTACGAACGTACGGGAGTTGACGCTCGACGCGATCGACGGGGAACCTGTTGATCTCGTCGTGGGCGATCTGTCCTTCATCCCGCTCGGGCTGGTGCTGCCGGCCCTGAAGCGGTGCGTGAAGGAGGACGCCGACCTCGTGATGATGGTCAAACCGCAGTTCGAGGTGGGTAAGGAACGGCTCGGCAGCGGGGGTGTCGTACGGAATCCGCAGCTGCGGGCGGAGGCCGTGCGCGGGGTGGCCGAGAAGGCGTGGGAGCTCGGGCTCGGGGTGCGGGGGGTCACCGCGAGTCCGCTGCCGGGGCCCTCGGGCAATGTCGAGTACTTCCTGTGGCTGCGGTCCGGCGCCCCCCGCCTGGACCCGGCCGATGTCGACCGTGCAGTGGCGGAGGGGCCGCGTTGACACAGAATCTGGCGCGTACTGTTTTCCTGCTGGCCCACACCGGCCGGCCGGCGGCGATCCGCAGCGCGGAACTCGTCGTCAAGGGCCTGCTCAGGCATGGCATCGGTGTGCGGGTGCTGGAGGAGGAGGCGCGCGACCTGCCGCTCCCCGACGAGGTGAGGCTGGTGGGCGAGGCGACCCCGGCGTGTCTCGACGGCTGCGAGCTGCTGATCGTGCTCGGCGGCGACGGAACGCTGCTGCGGGGCGCGGAGTTCGCCCGCGCCTCCGGGGTGCCGATGCTCGGCGTCAACCTGGGGCGCGTGGGATTCCTCGCGGAGGCGGAACGCGATGACCTCGATCGGGTGGTCGACCGGGTGGTGGCGCGGTCGTACGAGGTCGAGGAGCGGATGACCGTCGATGTGGTGGTGCACCGCAACGGGGACATCGTGCACACCGACTGGGCGCTCAACGAGGCGGCCGTGCAGAAGGCCGGCGCGGAGAAGCTGCTGGAGGTCGTACTGGAGATCGACGGGCGGCCGGTGACGGGGTTCGGCTGCGACGGCGTGGTGCTGTCCACGCCGACCGGGTCCACGGCGTACGCGTTCTCCGCCGGCGGCCCGGTGGTGTGGCCCGAGGTGGAGGCGCTGCTGATGGTGCCGATCAGCGCGCACGCGCTGTTCGCGAAGCCGCTGGTGACGTCGCCGGACTCGGTGCTCGCGGTGGAGGTGCTGCCGCACGTCCCGCCGGGCGTGCTGTGGTGCGACGGGCGGCGGACGATCGAGCTGCCGCCGGGGGCGCGGGTGGAGGTGCGGCGGGGAGCGGTGCCGGTGCGGCTGGCGCGGCTGCATCATTCCTCGTTCACGGATCGGCTGGTGGCGAAGTTCGCCCTGCCGACGACCGGGTGGCGGGGCGCGCACTAGCTTTCCGGCGGGGTCCGGTCTCGCCTGCGGGGGCGGACGGCCGACGGGGTGAGATGGGTGGGGCATGTGCGCTCGCCGCCCGAGACCTCGTATGGTCTGTTCCGTGTTGGAGGAGATGCGGATACGGTCGCTCGGGGTCATCGACGATGCCGTCGTCGAGTTGTCGCCGGGGTTCACCGCGGTCACCGGTGAGACGGGTGCGGGCAAGACCATGGTGGTCACCAGCCTGGGGCTGCTGCTCGGCGGCCGGGCCGACCCGGCGCTCGTGCGGATAGGGGCCCAGAAGGCGGTCGTGGAGGGGCGGATCTCCGTGCCCGAGGGCGCCGCCGCCGTCGTACGCGCCGAGGAGGCCGGGGCCGAGCTGGACGACGGTGCCCTGCTGATCAGCCGTACCGTCTCCGCGGAGGGCCGCTCGCGGGCCCATCTGGGCGGGCGCAGCGTGCCCGTGGGGCTGCTCGCCGAGCTGGCCGACGACCTGGTGGCCGTGCACGGGCAGACCGACCAGCAGGGGCTGCTGAAGCTGTCCCGGCAGCGCGGGGCCCTCGACCGGTACGCGGGCGACGCGGTCGCGGTGCCGCTCGCCAAGTACCGCGAGGCGTACCGCCGGCTGCGGGCCGTCGCCGTCGAGCTCGACGAGATCACCACGCGGGCGCGGGAGCGGGCGCAGGAGGCCGACATGCTCCGCTACGGCCTCGACGAGATCGCCGCCGTGGAGCCGCGGCCCGGCGAGGACGCGGAGCTGGCCGAGGAGGCCGAGCGGCTCGGGCACGCGGAGGCGCTGTCGTCCGCCGCGACGGTCGCGCACGCCGCCCTCGCGGGCAACCCCGAGGACCCGGAGAGCATCGACGCGCAGGCCCTCGTCGCGGGCGCCCACCGGGCGCTGGAGGCCGTCCGCGCCCATGACCCGGCGCTCGCCGCGCTCGCCGAGCGGATCGGTGAGGTCGGGATCCTGCTCGCCGATGTCGCCGGTGAGCTGGCCGGATACGCCGGCGACCTGGACGCCGATCCGCTGCGGCTCGCCGCGGTGGAGGAGCGCCGGGCCGCCCTGACCGCCCTGACCCGCAAGTACGGCGACGATGTGAACGCCGTGCTCGCGTGGGCCGAGCAGAGCGCCGCGCGGCTGACCGAGCTGGACGGCGACGACGAGCGGATCGGCGAGCTGACCGCCGAGCGGGACGCGCTGGGCGCCGAACTGGGCGGGCTCGCCCAGGCGTTGACCGACGCGCGGGCCGAGGCGGCCGAGCGGTTCGCCGCCGCGGTGACCGCCGAACTCGCCTCGCTGGCCATGCCGCACGCGCGGGTCTCCTTCGACATCCGGCAGACCGAGGACCCCGAGGGCGTCGAGGTCGGCGGCCGGACGGTCGCGTACGGCCCCTCGGGCGTGGACGAGGTCGAGCTGCTGCTCGCCCCGCACCCGGGCGCCCCGCCGCGGCCCATCGCCAAGGGCGCGTCCGGCGGTGAGCTGTCCCGGGTGATGCTCGCCGTGGAGGTCGTCTTCGCGGGCACGGACCCGGTGCCGACGTACCTGTTCGACGAGGTCGACGCGGGCGTCGGCGGCAAGGCGGCGGTCGAGATCGGCCGGCGTCTGGCCAAGCTCGCCCGCAGCGCCCAGGTCGTCGTCGTCACCCACCTGCCCCAGGTCGCCGCCTTCGCCGACCGGCAGCTGCTGGTCGAGAAGACCAACGACGGCTCGGTGACCCGCTCCGGCGTCAAGGTCCTGGAGGGCGAGGACCGCATCCGCGAACTCTCCCGCATGCTGGCGGGCCAGGAGGACTCGGAGGCGGCCCGCGCCCACGCGGAGGAACTGCTGGCGACGGCACGGGCGGATCAGTAGCCGGAACCGGCGGCCCGGCCGCCCGCTTGCCCGGCGGCGGTAACCGGCGGCCCGGCGGCGGTAACCGGCGGGCCGGCGGCGGGACTTAGGGTGTCGGGATGACCGGCACCCCGAAGTCCCGCTCCTTCCTGCTCGCCGCCGCGCTCACCCGGGCCGGGTTCGTCCTGCTGCGGGCCAAGGCGCCCCGAGGGGACGCGCGGTGGGAGCGGAAGAACCACGCGGGCCGGACCGTCGAGCTGCACGCCGGGCCCGCCGTGGCGGTCGGTACGGCGCTGGCGGCCGCGCGGGTGCGTCCCGCGGCCGGACTCGCCGTGCTGGCGGCGGGGGCCTGCGGGGCGTACGACGACGCGGCGGGCGACCACCGCCACGGCTTCCGGGAACACCTCGGCGCCCTGCGCGACGGCGAAGTCACCAGCGGCGCCGTCAAGTTGTCCGGGATCTGCGCGGCCTCCCTCGTCGCGGGCGCGCTGCTGAAGCGGCGGCCGCTGGACAGGCTGCTCGCCGGAGTCGTCATCGCGGGCGCCGCGCACGGTGTGAACCTGGTCGACGTACGACCCGGACGCGCGCTCGGCGCGGTGCTCGCGCTCGGCGCCCCGGGACTGCTGCGCGCGGGGCCCGGCGGGGAACTGGCGGCCGTCGCCACGGGCGCCGCGGCCGCGGTGCTGCGCGAGGATCTCGGCGAGCGCACGATGCTCGGGGACACGGGGGCGCACGCCCTCGGCGCCGCGCTGGGGGCGGCCGTGGTGGCGGGCAACGGGCGTGCGGGACTGCTCGCGCACGCCGTCGCCGTCCTGGCCGCCGCCGTGTACGGGGACCGGGTCACCCGGTGGGCGCGGGCGCGGTGACCGCCTGACCTCGCGGGACACGAGGAGATCCGGCCACCTTCGAACCGACCGTACTCACCCGTGTGGGTGATGTGCTCCGGCGCATTGCCCCGGCCCGCCGTCCCGTGCGCCCGCCCGGTATTGCCCCGACGGCCCTGCCTGCTGGCATGCTGGACGGAGACACCGACCGCGCGGGAGGCGCGCGGGGCGCGTCCCACCGCCCCCGTGCGCCCGCTACTTTCTGTACGTTGCCTCGTGTCCGCCCCGCGCCGAACCAGGAGCCCGGCTTCGTGAGCCCCCTGAGCAGCAACGCACCGCACGGCCGGCCGCCGCTGCGCACCGTGCAGGTGCTGGGCGGAGGCAATGCCGGCGGGAGCGCGCATGTGCGCTCCCTGACCGCCGGTCTGGTCGCCCGGGGCGTGCGGGTCACGGTGTGCGCCCCCGTCGAGGCCGACCGTACCTACGACTTCGCCGGGACCGGCGCCGGCCACATCCATGTGCCGCGCAGCAGCGACCCCGCCTCGGTGGGCGCGCTCCGGGCCGCCTGCACGGACGCCGACGTGGTGCACGCACACGGTCTGCACGCCTCCTTCCGGGCCGTGCTCGCGCTCGGCGGGCGCACCACCCCGCTGGTCGTCACCTGGCACGACCGGACGTACGCCGAGGGCGCGCGGGCCCATCTGCTGCGCCTGCTGGAGCGGCGCGTGGCCCGTGCCGCGACCGTGGTCCTCGGCACCAGCCCGGACCTGGTCGACCGCGCCCGCAGAACCGGTGCCCGGGACGCCCGGCTCGCCGCCGTGACCCTGCCCGGCCGCACCCGCCCCGCCCCCGCACCCGACGACCCCGACCGGCTGCGCCCCAAGGCCCGTGCCGAACTCGGCGCCACCGGCCGCCCGTTGATCCTCGCCGCCGGACCCCTCGACCGGCACCGCGGCCACGAGACCCTGCTGGACGCGGCCCGCGCCTGGCGGGACCTCGACCCCCTGCCGCTGGTCGCCGTCGCGGGGGAGGGACCGCTGCGGCCGCTGCTCCAGCGGCGCATCGAGGCCGAGCGGCTCCCGGTACGGCTGCTCGGCCACCGCGAGGACCTGCCCGAACTGCTCGGCGCCGCCGATCTGGCCCTGCTGACCAGCCGCCGGGAGTCCCGCTCCGCCTTCGCCCAGGAGGCGCTGTACGCGGGCGTCCCGCTGGTCGCCACCCGGGTCGGCGGCATCCCCGACCTGGTGGGCGACGGCGCCGAACTCGTGCCGTACGGCGATCCGCCGGCCCTCGCCGACGCCGTCGGACGGCTGCTCGCCGACCCGGCGCGACGCGAGTCGCTGCGCGAGAAGGGGGCGCGGCAGGCCGCCGGCTGGCCGAGCGAGGACGAGACGCTCGCCCAGGTCCTCAGCGTCTACGACGAGTTGACCCGGCCCCTGATTCTCTGAGGGGGGTCAGGGTGCGTGCCGCCGGGCGCGCAGGGCGAGGCTCAACGCGAGGACGGTCTGCGGGTCGTCGAGGTCGGTGCCCAGCAACTCGCCGATCCGGGCGAGCCGGTTGTACAGCGTCTGCCGGTTCAGATGGAGTTCGCGGGCGGTCTCCGCCTTGCGGCCCGCGTGCGCGAGATACGTCTCCAGGGTGGGCAGCAGCGGCGGCTTGGAGCGCCGGTCGTGGTCGCGCAGCGGACCGATCGCCCGCTCCACGAAGGCCGCAAGGTCCGGGTGGTCGCGCAGCCGCCACAGCAGCAGGTCGATGTCGAGGCGCCGGGCGTCGTACCAGGGACGGTCGGTCAGGCCCTGCGCGGCGGTCGCCGTCTCCGCCGCGTGCCGCAGCCCCGCCGAGGCCGCCGCCCAGCCGCCCGCCATGCCCACGACCACCACCGGCGGGGGAGTGCCGGGCCGCCGCATCCCGGCGCGCTCGATCCCCGCCCGCAGCGCCGCCGCCACCCGGTCCGCGACCGCCTCCCGCTCCGACTCCGAGCGCAGCCCGAGCAGCACCAGCACCCGGCCCTCCACCGGCCGCACGCCCAGCAGCACCGGCATGCCCACCGCGGCCAGCTCCTCGGAGACCGCGCGGGCCAGGACCGCCCAGCCGCCCCCGGGGGAGAGGGGATCGCCCACCCGCATCACGACCGGCAGCAGCGGGCTCGCGCCGGGTTTGAAGCCGAGCACCCGGGCCTGGGCGGGCGCGTCCTGCGCGGAGATACGGCCCTCGGCGAGATCGGTGAGGAAGTCGCCGCGCCCGCGCGCCGCCAGCTCCTCCTCCTGCCGGGCCTGCATCAGCACCACGGCCAGGATGCCCGCGGCCCGCTCCGCGGCGATCCGGTGCACCGGCGACAGCGGCGAGCACACCGGCAGCAGCACCAGGCGGGCGCGCACCGAACCGCTCGTACCGGGACCGCCGCCGGGGACGTCCACCAGCACCGAACCGGCGGGCGGCGGCGCGTTCTTGTGCGGTCCGCGCAGCCCCTCCCACACCTGGAGCGGATCCGCGCCCTCGGGCCCCTCGCCGGCCGCGTACAGCAGCCGGCCGTCGGCGGTCTCCAGGAACACCGGGTTGCCGCTGAACGCGGCCAGGATGCCCAGCACCTGCGGCACCCCGCCGCCGCCCAGCAGCGCCTCGGTGCAGCGCCGGTGCACCTCCTCGGCCCGCTGGAGCAGCGCGTAGTGGCCGTTGACGATCTCGGTGTGGATCTCCTCGGTGACCGCCACGAACGGCACCTCGCGATGCAGCTGCACCAGCGGCAGATTGGCCGCGCGGGCGGTGTCCACCAGCGCGGCCGGCAGCCGGCTGAAGCGCGGGCCCAGCTCCACCACCAGCGCGGCGATCCCGCGCTCGGCCAGCGTGCGCACGAACGCCCGCTGCTCGGCCGGCCGGGTGCCCAGGCCGTAGCCCGTGGTGAGCAGCAGCTCGCCGCCCTTGAGCAGCGAGGCGATGTTCGGCACCTCGCCCGCGTGCACCCAGCGCACGGTACGGCTGAGCCGGTCCGCGCCCGCGATGATCTCCGGCAGCCCGCTGCGCAGCCCGGGCAGCTCCAGGGCCCGCTGAACGGTGATGCCGCCGCCGTGGGTGTCGGGTCTGCTGTCCGTGCCGCTGTCCATGAAGCGGACGCTACCTGCGATAACGCCTCAGGAACATCTCCGTGCGCGGCCGGGTGCTACACCGGCTCGATGTTGTGGTTGAACCGGAAGACGTTGTCGGGGTCCCAGCGCCGCTTCACCTTCTCCAGGCGCAGCGTGTTCCCCGCGCCCAGGCCCGCGCGGACCCGCTCGGGCCCCTCGTCGCCGATGAGGTCCAGACAGACGTCCCCCGTGCTCCACGGCCGGACGGCGGCACCCGCCGCGCGCACCCAGCCGAGGCACCGCTCGTCGTCGGCCGGGTCCGCCCAGCCGGCGGCCGGGCGCACGATCCAGAGCGCGTCCCGGTACGGCACCGGGTAGGTGTGCGGACCGGCCGCGTTCGCCCCGCCCAGGGGGAGCAGCGCGAGCCGGGTGGGGGCCAGGGCCGGCGGGCCGTCGCCGAGGGCGTGGCAGACGTCCACCGCGTCGTCCGGGAGCGCGCGCAGGCACTCCGCGGACCCGTGGTTCCGCGGTCCGGCCGGGACGTCGAGCAGGCACTGCGCCTCGGCGTACGGCAGCGCGCCCAGTGCCTGTGCCTCGTGCGGCGGCGCCAGCAGCGGCCCGGCGAGCCCCCGCAGCTCCTCCTCGGGGCCCGCACAGGTCAGCAGGGCGAGGCACAGCCGCCGGCCCACCAGAGGGGGAGGAACGAGATCCGCGGCGGGACCGGTGAGGTACAGCACCGCGCCGCCCAGCGTGCCCGGGCCGGTGCGCAGGATCTCCCGGAAGGCGCGCACCGCCCGCGGACCGTGCTCCGGCCGGAAGATCAGCGACGCGACGCAGAACAGCGGGAGTTCGTGCAGTCTCAGGGTGAGCGCGGTGGCGACGCCGAAGTTGCCGCCCCCGCCGTGCAGCGCCCAGAACAGCTCCGGGTTCTCGTCGGCGCTCGCGCGCACCCGCTCGGCGTCCGCGGTCACCAGCTCCACCCCGAGGAGGTTGTCCACGGCGGGTCCGAACGCGCGGTCCAGCCAGCCGGTGCCACCGCCGAGGACGAACCCGCCGACCCCCGTCCCGGGGGCCCGGCCGCCGGTCGTCGCCAGCGCGTACGGCTGGGCCGCCCGGTCCAGGTCGCCCGTCGTGGCCCCGCCCTCGACCCGCACCGCCCGGGAGACCGGGTCGACGGCGACCCCGCGCATCCGGCGCAGATCCACCACGAGCGCGCCGTCACCGAGCGCGGTGCCCGCCAGGCCGTGCCCGCCGCCGCGCACCGCGACCGGCAGATCCAGCTCCCGCGCGAAGCGCACCGCGCGCACGACGTCGGCCGCGCCCGCGCACCGCGCGATCACGGCCGGGCGCCGGTCGCTCCTCCCGTCGAAGACGGCACGGGCGGCGTCGTAACCGGGGTCCTCCGGGGCGAGGACCTCACCGGCCAGATCCTCGCGGAGGGCGGCGAGGGCGCTCCGCGCCGTGCAGCGGAAAGCCACGACTCCCAGCGTAGGCGCCCGGCGCGGGACGTCCTCAGCCCCCGTACGCCCCCGAGGCCGTCAGCCGCAGTGCCGTGTCGATCAGCGGCACATGGCTGAACGCCTGCGGGAAGTTGCCCACCTGCCGCTTGAGCCGCGGGTCCCACTCCTCGGCGAGCAGCCCGAGGTCGTTGCGCAGCGCCAGCAGCTTCTCGAACAGCTTGCGGGCCTCGTCGACGCGGCCGATCATCGCGAGGTCGTCGGCCATCCAGAACGAGCACGCGAGGAACGCGCCCTCGTCGCCCGGCAGACCGTCCACCCCCTCGGACTGGCCCTCCGTGGGGTAGCGCAGGATGAAGCCGTCGGAGGTGGACAGCTCGCGCTGGATCGCCTCGATGGTGCCGATCACCCGCTTGTCGTCCGGCGGCAGGAAGCCCATCTGCGGGATCAGCAGCAGGGAGGCGTCCAGCTCCCGGGAGCCGTAGGACTGGGTGAAGGTGTTGCGCTCCTTGTCGTAACCCTTCTCGCACACGTCCCGGTGGATGTCGTCGCGCAGCTCGCGCCAGCGCTCCAGCGGGCCGTCCGCGTCCCCGGACTCGATCAGCTTGATGGTGCGGTCCACCGCGACCCAGGCCATCACCTTGGAGTGCACGAAGTGCCGGCGCGGGCCGCGCACCTCCCAGATGCCCTCGTCCGGCTCCTGCCAGTGGTCCTCCAGGTAGCGGATCAGCTTCAGCTGGAGCAGCGACGCGTAGTCGTTGCGGGCCAGGCCGGTCATATGGGCCAGGTGCAGGGCCTCGGTGACCTCGCCGTACACGTCCAGCTGGAGCTGGTGGGCCGCGCCGTTGCCGACCCGGACCGGGGCCGAGTCCTCGTAGCCCGGCAGCCAGTCCAGCTCGGCCTCGCCCAGCTCGCGCTCGCCCGCGATGCCGTACATGATCTGGAGGTTCTCCGGGTCGCCCGCGACCGCGCGCAGCAGCCACTCGCGCCAGGCGCGGGCCTCCTCCCGGTAGCCGGTGCGCAGCAGCGAGGACAGGGTGATCGCGGCGTCGCGCAGCCAGGTGTAGCGGTAGTCCCAGTTGCGCACGCCCCCGATGTCCTCGGGCAGCGAGGTGGTGGGGGCCGCGACGATGCCGCCGGTGGGCGCGTACGTCAGCGCCTTCAGGGTGATCAGCGAGCGGATCACGGCCTCGCGGTACGGCCCGTGGTACGTGCACTGCTCGACCCACTCGCGCCAGAAGCTCTCCGTGGCCTCCAGCGACTGCTCCGGCTCCGGCAGGGCGGGCGGCCGCTTGTGCGAGGGCTCCCAGGAGATGGTGAACGCGATCCGGTCACCCGGGGCGACCGTGAAGTCGGCGTAGGTCGTCAGGGACTTCCCGTAGGTCTCGGCCTCGGTGTCGAACCACACCGAGTCGGGCCCGGCGACGGCGACCGTGCGGCCCTCGTGCTTGTGCACCCAGGGCACGACCCGGCCGTACGAGAAACGCATCCGCAGCGCCGAGCGCATCGGCACCCGGCCGGTGACGCCCTCCACGATCCGGATCAGCTGGGGCGCGCCGTCACGCGGGGGCATGAAATCGGTCACGCGGACCGTGCCGCGCGGGGTGTCCCACTCCGATTCCAGGATCAGCGAGTCGCCCCGGTAGCTGCGGCGGGCGGCCGAGGGCGGCTGGGCGTCGGCCGCGTGCGCCGGGCCGAGCCGCCAGAAGCCGTGCTCCTCGGTGCCCAGCAGACCGGCGAAGATGGCATGCGAGTCGAAGCGGGGCAGGCACAGCCAGTCCACCGTGCCGTCCCGGCAGACCAGTGCGGCGGTCTGCATGTCTCCGATGAGTGCGTAGTCTTCGATGCGCCCGGCCACGTGCAACTCCAGTCGAACGGCCACGTCACACCCCCGCGCGAGGGGGCTGTCGCTAGTGCGGTCAAGGGTTCGTTGTTGTGCGTCGTTGAGCGGTGAAGCAAAGCAGCCCGCCGGGCCCTGAGGCAAAACGACAGTCTTTGCTCAACGAACTGCCGCGCTCTCGTTGTTCCGGGGGATCCAGGCGGGGGTGTGCCGTCGTCCGGCCGGGCCCGGCAGGGAATGTCCGAGCAGGATACGACGCACCCACCGGATCCGCGTGCCGCTCCGGGCAACCCGTGTGGGCCGAACGAGTGACCCCCCGGTGATGATCGTGTGTGCCCCGCGGGACGGTGCTCATGCCCGGGACGCCTGGGGGAGCTGTGGCGTCGTACCTCCCCCGTGCGAACCGGTGCGGGCCCCACCGTACGTGCCCCCGCGCGGAAGGTGGCCGAAAGTCGACGCATCCGTGTACGGAGCGTGGCCGGAAGCCATCCCCTCCGGGCGCTGATACCCTGGTAGCCCGTGGACCGGTGGGCCCAAAACCCCCGAACCGCAGCGACGGCACCCTCGGAGCGATCCGGGACGTACAGCCGCACCGCACGACAGCCAGCGACCACGGGAGCCCCCTCTTGGCCATGCCGCCCAAATCCACGACGACCAAGCACATCTTCGTCACCGGGGGTGTCGCCTCCTCGCTCGGCAAGGGCCTCACCGCCTCCAGTCTGGGCATGCTGCTCAAGGCCCGCGGCCTGCGCGTCGTGATGCAGAAGCTCGACCCGTACCTGAACGTCGACCCGGGCACGATGAACCCCTTCCAGCACGGTGAGGTGTTCGTCACCAACGACGGCGCCGAGACCGACCTGGACATCGGCCACTACGAGCGCTTCCTCGACCGCGACCTCGACGGCTCGGCCAACGTCACCACCGGCCAGGTCTACTCGACGGTGATCGCCAAGGAGCGCCGCGGCGAGTACCTCGGCGACACCGTGCAGGTCATCCCGCACATCACCAACGAGATCAAGCACCGCATCCGGCGCATGGCCACCGACGAGGTGGACGTCGTCATCACCGAGGTCGGCGGCACCGTCGGCGACATCGAGTCGCTGCCGTTCCTGGAGACCGTCCGCCAGGTCCGCCACGAGGTGGGCCGGGACAACGTCTTCGTGGTGCACATCTCCCTGCTGCCCTACATCGGCCCCTCCGGCGAGCTGAAGACCAAGCCGACCCAGCACTCGGTCGCCGCCCTGCGCAACATCGGTATCCAGCCGGACGCCATCGTGCTGCGCTGCGACCGCGAGGTCCCCACCGCCATCAAGCGCAAGATCTCGCTGATGTGCGACGTCGACGAGGCCGCGGTCGTCGCCTGCCCGGACGCCCGTTCGATCTACGACATCCCGAAGGTCGTGCACACCGAGGGCCTGGACGCCTACGTCGTGCGCAAGCTGGACCTGCCCTTCCGGGACGTGGACTGGACGACCTGGGACGACCTGCTGGACCGCGTCCACAACCCCGACCACGAGGTCACCCTCGCCCTGGTCGGCAAGTACATCGACCTGCCCGACGCCTACCTGTCGGTCACCGAGGCGCTGCGCGCCGGCGGCTTCGCCAACCGCGCCCGCGTCACGATCAAGTGGGTCACCTCGGACGACTGCAAGACCCCGGCCGACGCCAAGGCGCAGCTCGCCGGTGTCGACGGCATCTGCATCCCGGGCGGCTTCGGCGACCGCGGTGTGCTCGGCAAGGTCGGCGCCATCCGCTACGCCCGCGAGAACAAGATCCCGCTGCTCGGCCTCTGCCTGGGCCTCCAGTGCATCGTGATCGAGGCCGCGCGCAACCTGGCCGAGATCGCCGACGCCAACTCCACCGAGTTCGACCCGGCCACCGCCCACCCGGTCATCTCCACCATGGCCGAGCAGCTGGACATCGTGGCCGGCGAGGGCGACATGGGCGGCACCATGCGCCTGGGCATGTACCCGGCCAAGCTGGCCGAGGGCTCCATCGTGCGCGAGGTGTACGACGGCAAGGAGTACATCGAGGAGCGCCACCGCCACCGCTACGAGGTGAACAACTCCTACCGCGCGGAGCTGGAGAAGAAGGCGGGCATCCTGTTCTCCGGCACCTCCCCGGACGGCAAGCTCGTGGAGTACGTCGAGTACCCGCGTGAGGTGCACCCCTACCTGGTCGCCACCCAGGCGCACCCGGAGCTGCGCTCCCGTCCGACCCGCCCGCACCCGCTCTTCGCCGGTCTGGTGAAGGCGGCCGTCGAGCGGAAGATCGCCGAGTAACCCTGGCGCTGTACGGTGGCCGGGGCGCGCATCCGAACGGAGCGCGCCCCGGCCACCTGCGCGTATGGGGAAGGAAGAGGGCATGACGACGATCAAGGACACCCCCGAGGAGTGGGAGATCCGGGCGACGGCCACCCCCTTCGTCGGCAACAAGACCTCGGTGCGCACCGACGACGTGGTCATGCCCGACGGCTCGGTCGTCCACCGCGACTACCAGGTCCACCCGGGCTCGGTCGCCGTCCTCGCCCTCGACGAGCAGGACCGGGTGCTGCTGATCAACCAGTACCGCCACCCGGTGCGGCACAAGCTGTGGGAGATCCCGGCCGGACTGCTCGACGTGCCCGGCGAGAACCCGCTGCACGCGGCCCAGCGCGAGCTGTACGAGGAGGCGCACGTCAAGGCCGAGGACTGGCGGGTGCTGACCGACGTGTACACCACCCCCGGCGGCTGCGACGAGGCCGTACGGATCTTCCTCGCCCGCGGGGTCTCCGAGGCCGAGGGGGAGCGCTTCGCGGTGGAGCACGAGGAGACCGACATGGCGTACGCGCGGGTGCCGGTCGACGAGCTGGTGCGCCGCGTCCTCGCCGGTGACGTGCACAACAACTGCCTGGTCGTCGGGGTCCTCTCGCTGGTGGCCGCGCGCGCCGGGGACGGCCTGGACGCGCTGCGCCCGGCGGACGCGCAGTGGCCGGCCCGGCCCTTCACCTCCTGACCGCCCGGCCTCGCACACCCTGACCGCCCGGCACCTCCCGTCCGCACCGACCCGCCCCGCACGTGCCGACCGCCGTCGCCCGGAACCCCTCCTCGGGACCCTCGCCTGCATTGGTGTGACCATCGCCTGATCCGATCGGGCGATGTCCCCGCCGTCCCCGCCGTGCTCCGAGCGGAACGTCGCAGAGAGTGAACTAGGCTCTTGAACGCCCGTACCGGAAGATCCGGCGGGCTTGCGCGTGCGGTGTGGGACGGGAGTGTGGCCCGTGACGGATCAGGCGGTGGACACAGGCGATGCGCGGCTGTCCGCGCCCCCGGCCGGCGGGGACCGATTCCTGGGCCGGGCACGGGAGTTGAAGGAGCTGCGCGCCGACATCGAGCGCGCGGGCCTGGACACCCTGGCCGGCCGCAAGCCCCCCCGCGCGCGGGTGCTGCTGATCGCGGGCCGCCCCGGATCCGGCCGTACCGCCCTCGCCGAGGAACTGGTCCGCCAGGTCGCCCACCGTTACCCCGACGGGGTGCTGCGCGCCCGGCTCGCCGAGCCCGACGGCACCCCCGTACCGGTCGAGCGGGCCGCCCGCGAACTGCTCGGCGCGCTGCGCCTGCCCGCCCCGGCCGGGGCCGCCGAGGACGACCTCGCCGCGGCCCTGCGCGCCGCCCTCGCCGGCCGCAAAAAACTCCTCCTGCTGGACGACGCGACCGGCGCCGAACAGGTCGACGCCCTGCTCCCGGACGCCCCGGACTGCCTGGTGGTGGCCGTCTCCAAGGGCCCGCTCACCGGCATCTCGGACGTCCGCCCCTGCACTTTGGGCGGCCTGGACACCAAGTCCGCGCTCGAACTGCTCACCCGCTACACCGGCTCGGTGCGCATCACCGTGGACCCGCGCTCCGCCGAGAGCCTGGTGGAGGCGTGCCAGGGCCACCCGGCCACGCTGGTGCTGGCGGGCGGCTGGCTCGCCGCCCGCCCCAAGGCGTCCGTCGCCGACCTCGCCAAGCGGATGCACACCCCGGGGGAGGGCGCGGAGGAGCCGGACGCCACCCCGCTGGCCCGGATCTTCCGGCTGGTCCACGAGGAACTGCCCGGCCCCGCCGCCCGGACCCTGCGCCTGCTGAGCCTCGCCCCGGCCGGTCCGGTCGACGACCAGACCGCCTCCGCGCTGGCCGGCTGCTCCGTCGAGGCGGCCCGCGCCACCCTGGACGACTTCGTCGCCCTCGGCCTGCTGCGCCCGGCCGGCTCGCCGCTCGCCGAGTACGACGTCCCCGGCTGGCTGCACCCGCTGCTGCGCTCGCTCGCCGAGGCCCAGGAGCGGCCGGGGGAGCTCCAGCTGGCCCGGGCCCGGATGCTGGAGCGGACCGTACGGCTGCTGCACTCCTGCCGGACCATCACCGAGACGGACGGCGACCGGTCCCGGGAGAAGATCCAGGGCCTGCCCCGGCCGCTGCGCTTCGCCGACCCCCGCGCGGCCGCGGAGTGGCTGCGGGTCCGCAGGCCCGCGCTGCTGGCCTCCGCCCGGCTCGCGGTGGCCGACGGAGAGCTGGACACCCTGGCCAGGCGGCTGCTGTCGCAGCTGGTCAGGGCGCTGGCCGCGCATGTCGGCACCCAGGCCGCCGCCGTCGACCTGTACGGCGTGCACGGCCTCGTCCTCGATGTCGCCGAGCGGCGCGGACTGCCCCGGGAACGGGCGGCGGCGCTGCTGAACCTGGGCGATCTGGACGCCCAGACCGGCCGCACCCAGGGCGCGCTGGCCCGCTTCCGGGCCGCGCTGGACGCCGGACGCGAGGCGAACGACCCGTACGCGACCGGCCGCGCGATGGAATCCGTAGGCGGCGCCCACCTGGAGCTGGGGGACTACGACCGGGCGGCCGACTGGTTCGGGCGCGCGCTGGCCGACCGGCTGGCCCGCGGCGAGCGCGCGGAGGCCGCGCGGCTCTACGGCCGGATCGCCACCGCCCACACCTACGCCGGCCGCTACGGCGAGGCGCTGCGCAACTGGCGGGCGGCCTGCGCGGCCCACCGCAAGGGCGACGATGTCGCCTCCCTGGCACGGGCGTTGAGCGAGACGGCCCGGGTGCAGGAGTACGCGGGACGCCCCCAGGAATCGCTGCGCACCTGCCAGGACGCGGTGGAGTGGGCGCGGCGCGCGGACGACCTCCGCCTCCAGGCCGCGTTGCAGCTGCGGCTCGCGGACACCCTGGAGCGCCTCGGCGACCCGACGGCGGCCCGGTTGCACCGCGCGACGGCCGGGCGTCTTTTGAGCGAGGAGGCGCCGGAGCGGCCGTCGCAGCAGGCCACAAGCCTGGAACAGGGCCCTGACGCCTGCGAAATCCGTAGTGCATCCAATGAAGATTGATGCAATGAAAGGCTAGACACGCGGAACACCTTCATTAAACTGGCTCTGCCGCATGTCCCCGCGGTGTCTCCCGGTATGCCTGGGCATGTCTGGGTACACCCGTATATGCACCCCCCAAACCCTCTGAGCCAAGGACCGTGATCGACGTGAAGGTCGGCATCCCCCGCGAGGTCAAGAACAACGAGTTCCGGGTGGCCATCACCCCCGCCGGCGTGCACGAGCTGGCGCGCCACGGCCACCAGGTCGTCATCGAGCGGGGCGCCGGCCTCGGCTCCTCGATCACGGACGCCGAGTACGTCGCCGCCGGTGGCCAGATCCTGGACACCGCCGACGAGGTCTGGGCCGCCGCCGACCTGCTGCTCAAGGTCAAGGAGCCGATCGCGGAGGAGTACCACCGCCTCCGCAAGGACCAGATCCTCTTCACGTACCTGCACCTGGCCGCCTCCAAGGAGTGCACGGACGCGCTGATCGAGTCCGGCACCACCGCCATCGCCTACGAGACGGTCGAGCTGCCGAACCGCGCGCTCCCGCTGCTCGCCCCGATGTCCGAGGTCGCGGGCCGGCTGGCCCCGCAGGTCGGCGCCTACCAGCTGATGCGCGCCAACGGCGGCCGCGGTGTGCTGCCCGGCGGTGTCCCGGGTGTGACCCCGGCCAAGGCCGTGGTCATCGGCGGCGGCGTCTCCGGCTGGAACGCCACCCAGGTCGCCGTCGGCATGGGCTTCGACGTGACCCTGCTCGACCGCGACATCAACAAGCTGCGCGAGGCCGACAAGATCTTCGGTACGAAGGTCAAGGCGATCATGTCCAACGCCTTCGAGCTGGAGAAGGCCGTCCTGGAGGCCGACCTGGTCATCGGCGCGGTGCTGATCCCGGGCGCCAAGGCCCCGAAGCTCGTCACCAACGAGCTGGTCGCCCGCATGAAGCCCGGAAGTGTCCTTGTCGACATCGCGATCGACCAGGGCGGCTGCTTCGAGGACTCCCGTCCCACCACGCACGCCGAGCCGACCTTCCCGGTCCACAACTCGGTCTTCTACTGCGTCGCCAACATGCCGGGCGCGGTGCCGAACACCTCCACCAACGCGCTCACCAACGCGACGCTGCCGTACATCGTCTCCCTCGCCGACAACGGCTGGGTCGAGGCGCTGCGCCGTGACGCCGCGCTCGCCCGGGGTCTCAACACCCATGACGGCAAGGTCGTTTACAAGGAGGTCGCGGAGGCCCACGGCCTGGAGCACATCGAGCTGGCCTCGCTGCTCGGCTGATCCTCGTGACCCGGCGCGCGACCTCGTGAGTCACCGAGTCGCCCCCTGGTGAAAGGCGATTCGTCAACACGTCTCGTCAACCGCCCACGCCCGGCCGGACCTTGCCCGACAAGGTCCGGCCGGATGTGTGTATGGTCACTTTGCGACGCTCGGTCAACTCGCCTCGAACGTAACCGTTCAACCGATTCGCACCCCGGTGAAACCTGCTGTGCGACGGCCGTACGCCCTTGACAGCGACATGTTTCATTGCCGACACATCCTGCCGGGTCCGGCGGATTGTGTTGCTGCGGACCGCCGACACGCCATAGAGTCGCCAACCGTCGGCATGGTGCCACGCTGACCTTGTCTAGAAGTTTCCTGGTCACCAAGGAGGTAAGACGACTTGTGAATGAGTCGACATTTTCTCCCGGGGGTGGTCAACCAGGAATGCCCGCAGGGGGCCAGGGGCCCGCGGGATTCGAGGCTGTCGGCTCCGTAGCTGTGCGCACCTTCGCAGCCCACCCGTGTCCGGGAACCCCGATGCCCCGGACAGCACACCAGAGCATGGATGGCCATCACGTGAACGCCATGGCCGGCGACGGAAGTGGCGCGCCCCACAACCAACTCGCCGACTACGACGACCTGCCCGAGGGGCACTTCTACGACCCCGACGCCGAGTACGAGCCCGATCCGGAGTACGCGGCCACGCTCGCGCCCGACGCGGCCCGCCAGCGCCGTGAGCGCATCGGTCCCACCGGTCGCCCGCTGCCGTACTTCCCGATCCCGGGCCCGCTGACCGACCACGGCCCCGCGAAGATCATCGCGATGTGCAACCAGAAGGGCGGCGTCGGCAAGACGACGTCGACCATCAACCTGGGTGCCGCGCTCGCGGAGTACGGCCGGCGGGTACTGCTCGTGGACTTCGACCCGCAGGGCGCGCTGTCGGTGGGTCTCGGCGTCAACCCCATGGAACTCGACCTCACGGTCTACAACCTGCTCATGGAGCGGGGCATGGCCGCGGACGAGGTCCTGCTGAAGACCGCGGTCCCCAACATGGACCTGCTGCCCTCCAACATCGACCTGTCGGCCGCCGAGGTCCAGCTGGTCTCCGAGGTCGCGCGCGAGTCCACGCTCCAGCGCGCGCTCAAGCCGCTGCTGCCCGACTACGACTACATCGTGATCGACTGCCAGCCCTCGCTGGGCCTGCTCACGGTGAACGCGCTGACCGCGGCGCACAAGGTGATCGTGCCGCTGGAGTGCGAGTTCTTCGCGCTGCGCGGTGTGGCCCTGCTGACCGAGACCATCGAGAAGGTCCAGGAGCGGCTCAACCCCGACCTGGAGCTGGACGGCATCCTCGCCACCATGTACGACTCGCGCACGGTGCACAGCCGCGAGGTCCTGGCCCGGGTGGTCGAGGCGTTCGACGACCACGTCTACCACACGGTCATCGGGCGTACCGTCCGCTTCCCGGAGACCACGGTCGCCGGCGAGCCGATCACCACGTACGCCTCCAACTCGGTCGGTGCCGCCGCCTATCGCCAGCTCGCCAGGGAGGTGCTCGCCCGGTGTCACGCCGAGTGAGTCTGCCGGGGGCCGACGAACTCTTCCGTACGACAGGGGGGACGGCACTCCAGCCGTCGGCGCCCCGGCGCGCCGCGGGCACCGAGGCCCGGGTGCCGGCACCCGCGCAGGACAGCGACGACGTGGCCGCCGCCGAGGACGCGCCGCAGGCCGTGCCCGTGCGGGGCGGGGACGGCGAGGGCGCGGAGCACGTGGCGGCGGAGGCCGAACCGGCCGACGCCGAGTCCCGCGCCCGGCGCCGGGGGCCCGCGCCGGACGGTTCCGCCGCCGAGCCGCGCAAGCGGGGCCGGGCGGCGAACCGGCGGCCCAGCGGGCGCGAGCGGCACGACGAGAAGATCACGGTGTACGTCTCCGCCGAGGAGCTGATGGACCTGGAGCACGCCCGTCTGGTGCTCCGGGGCGAGCACGGGCTCGCGGTGGACCGCGGCCGCATCGTGCGCGAGGCGGTGGCCGTGGTGCTGGCGGACCTGGAGTCCCGCGGAGACGCGAGCATCCTCGTACGGCGGCTGCGGGGGCGTTAGCGGTAGCCTGCGGGGCGATGACCTCGAACGACGCGCTCCTCCCCGGCCCTGGTGCCGGTCGTCGGCGTGCGCTGGGCCGGGGACCGGGGGCACCGGTCGCCGACGAGGTGCCCGAGGCCGTCGTACCGCAGGAGACTCCCGCACCCGAGGCCCCCGAGCCCGCCGCCGACCCCGAAGAGACACCCGACGGCGTCTTCAAGGTCCGCCTCGCCAACTTCGAGGGGCCCTTCGATCTGCTGCTCCAGCTGATCTCGAAGCACAAGCTGGACGTGACCGAGGTCGCGCTGTCCAAGGTCACCGACGAGTTCATGGCGCACATCCGCGCGATGGGGCCGGACTGGGACCTGGACCAGACGACCGAGTTCCTCGTCGTCGCGGCCACGCTGCTCGATCTGAAGGCGGCCCGGCTGCTGCCCGCCGCCGAGGTGGAGGACGAGGGCGACCTGGCGCTGCTCGAAGCGCGCGACCTGCTGTTCGCGCGGCTGCTCCAGTACCGGGCGTACAAGCAGATCGCCGACATCTTCAACGCCCGCGTCGACGAGGAGGCCCGCCGCTACCCCCGTACCGTCGGCCTCGAACCCGAGCTCGCCGAGCTGCTGCCCGAGGTCGTGATCAGCATCGGGCCCGAGGGCTTCGCGAAGCTCGCGGTCAAGGCGATGCAGCCCCGGCCCGAGCCGCGGGTGTACGTCGACCACATCCACGCCCCGCTGGTCAGCGTGCAGGAGCAGGCCCAGGTCGTGGTCGAGCGGCTGCGCGAGCTGGGCGAGGCCAGCTTCCGGGTGCTCGTGGCGGACACCGGCGACACGCTCACCGTCGTCGCCCGCTTCCTGGCCCTCCTGGAGCTGTACCGGGAGAAGGCCGTCGCCCTGGAGCAGGAGGCCGCCCTCGGGGAGCTGCTGGTGCGCTGGACCGGCGGGGAGGGGGCGGCGGCGCCGGTGGTCACCGACGAGTTCGACCGGCCGCCCGAGCGGCCCGGGCCCGAGGAGGAGAGGAAGCCGTGAGCGAGACGACCGAGATTCCCGAGGCCCCGGCGGGACCGGGCGAGGTCGCGGGGCTGGAGCTGCGGCCCGCCCTGGAGGCCGTCCTCATGGTCGTGGACGAGCCCGCGACCGAGGAGCACCTCGCCAGGATTCTGGAGCGGCCCCGGCGGCAGATCGCGGACGCGCTGCGGGCGCTGGCCGACGAGTACACCGTGCAGGGCCGCGGCTTCGAGCTGCGCCAGGTCGCGGGCGGCTGGCGCTTCTACACCCGGGCCGCCTACGCGCCCGCCGTGGAGCGGCTCGTCCTGGACGGCCAGACGGCCCGGCTCACCCAGGCCGCGCTGGAGACCCTCGCGGTCGTCGCCTACCGCCAGCCGGTCAGCCGCAGCCGGGTCTCCGCCGTGCGCGGAATGAACTGCGACGGTGTGATGCGCACCCTGCTCCAGCGCGGTCTGGTCGAGGAGGCGGGCGCGGAACCCGAAACAGGTGCGATCCTGTACAGGACGACGAACTACTTCCTGGAGCGGATGGGCCTGCGCGGCCTGGACGAGCTCCCGGAGCTCGCGCCCTTCCTCCCGGAGGCGGAGGCGATCGAGGCCGAGACCCAGGAGGGAGTCCCGTCGTTCGACCCGGACGCGCCCGACGCGCCGGGTGCAGACGACGCAGACGACTAAGACGGAACTTTGATGCGAAGCAGCGGCAGCGGCAAGAGTGGCGGGCGCGGTAACCAGCGCGGCGCCGGCAACAACCGGGACGAGCGCCAGGGGCAGGGCCGTCCCAGCAAGCCCCGCCCCGAGGAGCGCCGCTACGACGTGGGTCCCGGCGCGACCAAGGACGGCCCCAAGGCCGGGCGCGGCGGCGCGGCCCGCGGCGGCGCCAAGGGCGGACCCCGGCGGGCCCAGCAGGGCGGCCGTACGGAGCCCTCGCGCTCGCGTGAGTACGAGACGCGGGTCGAGGAGCGCAACCGGGACCGGTACGCGGGCAAGAAGGACATCAAGCTGCCCAAGACCTTCCCGGGCGCCGAGCAGGAGGGCGAGCGGCTCCAGAAGGTGCTCGCGCGCGCGGGCTACGGCTCCCGGCGCGCCTGCGAGGAGCTGATCGAGCAGTGCCGCGTCGAGGTCAACGGCGAGATCGTCACCGAGCAGGGCAAGCGGGTCGACCCGGAGAAGGACGAGGTCAAGGTCGACGGCCTGACCGTGGCGACGCAGTCGTACCAGTTCTTCTCGCTGAACAAGCCCGCCGGTGTCGTCTCCACCATGGAGGACCCGGAGGGGCGCCAGTGCCTCGGCGACTACGTCACCAACCGTGAGACGCGGCTCTTCCACGTCGGCCGGCTGGACACCGAGACCGAGGGCGTCATCCTGCTCACCAACCACGGTGAGCTGGCGCACCGCCTGACCCACCCCAAGTACGGCGTGCAGAAGACGTACCTCGCGCACATCGTCGGCCCGATCCCGCGCGACCTCGGCAAGCGCCTGAAGGACGGCATCCAGCTGGAGGACGGCTACGCGCGCGCGGACCACTTCCGGGTGGTGGAGCAGACCGGCAAGAACTACCTGGTCGAGGTCACCCTGCACGAGGGCCGCAAGCACATCGTGCGGCGCATGCTGGCGGAGGCCGGGTTCCCGGTCGACAAGCTGGTGCGCACCTCGTTCGGCCCGATCACCCTGGGCGACCAGAAGTCCGGCTGGCTGCGGCGGCTGTCGAACACCGAGGTCGGCATGCTGCTGAAGGAAGTCGAACTGTAGGCCGGGCTCCGAAAGCGCCTTGCGTCGCTCACTCGTCCCCCTTTATTGTCACGATGACGATAAAGGGGGATGATGTACATGTCCAAGCGGCCCGCGACCGGCTCGCTCCTCGGTCTCGCCCTGGGGGACGCGCTCGGCTTCCCGACCGAGTTCGCCAAGGTGCCCGAGATCCTGGCCACGTTCGGGCCCTGGCGTGAGATGCCGCTCGCGCGGCGCGCCCTCGTCTCCGACGACACCCAGATGACCCTCGCCCTCGGCCGGGGTCTGCGCACCGCCCTGGAGCGAGGCCCTCTCGCGCCCGAGCGGCTGGAGAGGCCGGTGCGCGAGGAGTTCGTGGACTGGTACCACTCGCCGGACAACAACCGGGCGCCCGGCAACACCTGCCTGACCGCCTGCCGGCTGCTGGAGGCCGAGGGCCGGGCCTGGCAGGACGCCAGTCGGCTCGACTCCAAGGGCTGCGGCGCCAATATGCGCGTCGCGCCGATCGGGCTCGCACTCGGCCTGAGCGACGAACAGCGCGCCGGCGCCGCCCAGTTGCAGTCCGGGCTCACGCACGGCCACCCCACCGCGCTGGCCGCGTCCGATCTCACCGCCCGCGCGGTCCACCTGCTGGCGCGGGGCACCGAACCGGCCGCGCTTGTGGGGGAGTTGCGCGACTACGCCCGCGCGAACCGCACCCGCTACGACGAGACGTGGCTCGGCGATCTGTGGACCCGTTCCCAGGACCCCACGCCCGAGCACTTCGCCGCGCGCGGCTGGGACGAGTGCCTGGCGATCCTGGACCGCCTCCGGGAGGCGGTGCGCACCCACTGCGCCGAGGACGATCCGTGCCTGGCCACCGGGGAGGGCTGGATCGCCGAGGAGGCGTTCGCGACCGGGCTGCTGTGCTTCCTGCTCTTTGCCGAGGAGCCCCGCACCGCCCTGCGCCGGGCCGCCTGCACCGCCGGTGACTCCGACTCCATCGCCTGCCTGACCGGCGCCTTCGCGGGCGCGTGGCTCGGCGCGGACGCCTGGCCCGCGGACTGGGCGGAGCGGATCGAGTACCGGGAAGATCTGTTGGCGCTCGGCACACTCTGGGACGCTTAGGCCCATGATCGACAGCCTCGACATAGACCTCGCGCCGGTGGTCGCCGAACAGCCCGATCCCCTGCTGTTCGCCACCGTCTCCGGAGCCCATCTGTACGGCTTCCCCTCGCAGGACTCGGACGTGGACCTGCGCGGTGTCCACCTGCTGCCCGCCGCGGACCTCCTGGGCCTGCGCGAGCCGGAGGAGACCCGGTCGAAGACATGGGTGCACTACGGCGCCGAGCTGGACCTCGTGACGCATGATCTGCGCAAGTTCGTACGGCTGATGCTGCGCCGCAACGGCTATGTGCTGGAGCAGCTGCTGTCCCCGCTGGTCGTGCACACCACCGACGCGCACCGCGAGCTGTCCGCGCTCGCCCCGGACGTGATCACCAGCCATCACGCCCACCACTACCGGGGGTTCGCGGTCACCCAGTGGCGCCTGTTCGAGAAGACCGCCGAACTCAAGCCGCTGCTCTACACGTTCCGCGTCCTGCTCACCGGCATCCACCTCATGCGCACCGGCGAGGTCCAGCCCCATCTGCCCACGCTGGTGCGGGAGCTGGACGCCCCCGCCTACCTCCCCGAACTGATCGCCGCCAAGGCCGCCCGGGAACACGGCACGTTCCCCGGCCTCGACCAGCCGCGCGTGGCCGACGACGTGGAACGCCTGCACACGGCCCTCGACGAGGCCCAGGCCGCGTCGACCCTGCCGGACGCGGCGACCGGCCATGAGGCACTGCACGACTTCGTGGTGCGGCTGCGGCTGGGCGGCTGAGAAGCGGGGCGGACCCGCCCGGACCGGACCGGCGTTTTCACGGACCGGGCGGCCGAGGCATCGGGGGCGGGTCGGCTCCGGCGCGGGTGGGGGCCTCCGGGGTGGGTCGGTTCCGGCACGGCTGGGGCGTCGGGGGCGGCGCCTGCGGCTGGGGTCGAGGCGCGGGCCGGCTCCCGGGCGGCCGGGTGGTGGCGCCCGGTCCGGCGGCCACCGCCGGTACCGCTCCGCCGCCTGCCGCGCGGCCGCCGTGTCCACCGTCGGGCCCGCACGGGAGGGCCGCGGCCGGGGCGGCGCCGGTGAGGCATGGGCCGGGTGCGGTGGTGTCCGGTCTCCGGGGATCGGCCGACCGGGGAGCCGGGGGAGAGGCGGGTCCGGCACCGGCCGGGTGGCTGGGGCGTCCGGGGCGTCCTCCTCGTCGGCTGCGCGGCCGGTGCCGGACAGGCTTTCAAGGGGGCGCGGGCGGGGAACTGTCCGTACGGGTGGGCCCGGCGTGTGCCCAGGAAGGGCGCCAGGACCCTGAGCAGGGGCGGCGTCCGGCCGCCCGCCGACGCGACAGCCCTTCGGGCCGGGCGCCGGCCGACCACCGGGCCCGGGCGCCCCGGCGTCCGGCGTCGGTGTCCGCTCCCCTGCGCGGGCGAATCCACCCGGCTCTCCTGTGCGGGCGAACCCACCCGGCGCCCGCCCCGGTCCGGTTCTCACGCCCCGGTCTCCTCAGGCCCCGGTCCGGTCCGCACGCGGCGAGCTGGTCCGCGTCCCGCCGAGCGGCCCCACCCGCGGTCACCGGCACGCCCGGCCCCGAGCAGCCGTACCCCCGGCCGCCCTCACCCCTGTCGCGCCGACTCCGCGGCCGAGTCGCGGCGGGTGCGGAACAGGAAGTCCGCCACCCGGACCCGGTCCGGTTCCGGGGGGAGCGAGGTGTGGTGCAGGGCGGTCTCCGTCTCCGCGGCGAGGCGGGCCATCCAGGATTCGACGGCCGTCCAGGGGACCTCCCCCCGCTTCACCGCCAGCAGGGGCTCGCGTCCGTCGCCCACGTCGAGACGCAGCTCGCCGGTGCGCAGCAGGTCGCGGCAGCTGGTCAGCAGGCGCAGCAGATGCATGGCGTGCTTCCAGCGCGGGGCACCCGTCGTACGGACGTCGGCGTCCAGCTTCTTGCACTGGCCGAGGGCGTAGCGGGTGAAGGTGTCGTACACCTTCGCGGAGAGGAACGCCCCGCGCAGGGACAGCAGTTCGCGGCCGGTGTCGTCCAGGTGTTCCACCAGCGGGGAGTGCAGGCACTCCAGGATGTTCGGATTGCCGCGCAGCGCCAGCTCGCAGAACCGCTCCAGCTCCCAGGAGAACCGTTCCTCGCCCGGCCCCTCCACATGCGCCGGCGGCTTCTCGAACCGCCAGAACAGGGCGGTGGGCGCGAGATACACGCCCCGCCGGTCGGTGTCGCTCGCCTCCGTGGCCAGGCCGAAGGCCCGGGAGCCCATGACACAGGCGTAGATCGTGTGGTCGCGTACCAGGTCCTCGGGCTGCATTCCCGGAGCCTACGCGGCACCTCAGGTCAGCTGGATGGAGTTTCCGTCGACCTTGATCGGGCGCTCGGCCAGCGGCTTCGTCGCGGGACCGTCGGCCACCGAACCGTCCTCGATCTTGAACCGGCTGCCGTGGCACGGGCAGTCGATGGTGCCGTTCTGCACCCGGCTCACCGTGCAGCCCATGTGCGTGCAGACCGCCGAGAACGCCTTGAACTGCCCCTTCGCCGGCTGCGTCACCACGATCTTCTGCGCGTCGAAGACCTTGCCCCCGCCCTCGGGGATGTCGCCCGTGCTCGCGAGCTTCTTCGCGTCGGCCGCCGCGGAGGTGCCCGCGCCGGTCGGGGACGCCGCCGTCGCGGGGCTCGTCGGACCCGTCGGCGAGGGGCTGTCCGTGCCGTCGGCCGCCGTGCTCGTGTCGCTCTTGTTGCCGCCGCAGCCGGTCGCGAGCGCCGCCGCGCCCGTCGCGATCACCGTGCGCCGCGTCGCGCCCTGGGTCATGTCACCACTCCGTACACATGTCGGGATGCGGATACCGTTACCGATGCCGGAAAGAATGCGTGGAAACCGGGATGAACCGGACCGCTCGTATCGTCTCAGTGATCGGGCGCCGCGCGCCGTGCCCACGCGGGCTGACTAGGCTGGACGGGCGAGCACGACAACACCTGTCAGCACTGGTTAGCTAGGAGCAGCGCCGTGGCGGTACGAGCGGTCCGCGGGGCCGTCCAACTGGAGCGGGACGAGGCCGGACACATGGGTGAGCAGGTCGGAGCCCTGCTCACCGCCGTCCTGGAGCGGAACGGACTGACCGCGGACGACCTGATCAGCATCTGGTTCACCGCCACCCCCGATCTGCACAGCGACTTCCCGGCGGCCGCCGCCCGCAAGCTCGGCATCGTCGACGTGCCCCTGATCTGCGCCCAGGAGCTGGACATCGCGGGCGCCCTGCCCCGGGTCGTCCGGATTCTCGCCCACGTCGAGTCGGACCGCCCGCGCGCCGACATCGCCCACGTCTACCTGGGCGCCGCGGCCGCCCTGCGCAAGGACATCGCCCAGTGAGAACCGCCCTCGTCATCGGCACCGGTCTGATCGGCACCTCCGCCGCCCTGGCCCTGACGCAGCGCGGGGTCACCGTGCACCTCGCCGACCACGACCCGGAGCAGGCCCGTACCGCCGCCGCGCTCGGCGCCGGCACCGACGCGGCCCCCGAGGGACCCGTCGACCTGGCGATCGTCGCCGCCCCGCCCGCCCATGTGGCGGCTCTCCTCGCCGACGCCATGCGCCGGGGTCTGGCCCGCGGCTACCTCGACGTGGCCAGCGTCAAGGGCGGACCGCGCCGGGAGCTGGAGGCGCTCGGCCTGGACCTCGGCGCCTACCTCGGCACCCACCCGATGTCCGGCCGGGAGAAGTCGGGCCCGCTGGCCGCGACCGGCGACCTCTTCGAGGGCCGGCCCTGGGTGCTCACCCCCACCCGGGACACCGACACCGAGGTGCTCAACCTCGCCCTGGAACTGGTCTCGCACTGCCGGGCCGTCCCGGTCGTCATGGACGCCGACGCCCACGACCGCGCCGTCGCCCTCGTCTCCCACATGCCCCACCTGGTCTCCAGCATGGTCGCCGCCCGCCTGGAACACGCCGACGAGGCCGCCGTACGACTGTGCGGGCAGGGCATCCGGGACGTGACCCGGATCGCCGCCTCCGACCCGCGCATGTGGATCGACATCCTCTCCGCTAACCCGGGCCCGGTCGCCGACCTGCTCGCCGATGTCGCCGCCGACCTGGACGAGACCGTGGGCGCCCTGCGCGCCCTGCAATCCTCCGACGAGGACAAGCGGCGCGCCGGCGGCACCGGCATCGAGGCCATGCTGCGCCGCGGCAACGCGGGCCAGGTGCGGGTGCCCGGCAAGCACGGCAGCGCGCCGCGGGCCTACGAGACCGTCGTCGTGCTCATCGACGACCAGCCCGGCCAGCTGGCGCGCATCTTCGCCGACGCGGGCCGCGCCGGGGTCAACATCGAGGACGTGCGCATCGAGCACGCCACCGGGCAGCAGGCCGGTCTGGTGCAGCTCATGGTCGAGCCGGGGGCCGTGCCGGCGCTCGCCGACGCGCTGCGCGAGCGGGGCTGGGCGCTGCGGCAGTAGCCCGGCACGGGCGGGGCGGGGGACCGGGCGGGGCCCGGCGGTGGTATGCGTCCGGACGAGTGACCCACACCCAGTAACCTTGTGCGGGGCGCTCTCGCTCCCCGACCCCGCCCGCACACCGCACCAGGAAGGTGTCCCCTCGTGGAAAACGGCGCCGCCCCGACCGCCAAGCCCGTGATCGTCGCGATCGACGGTCCCTCCGGCACAGGCAAGTCGAGCACGTCGAAGGCCGTGGCCGCACAGCTCGGCCTGAGCTACCTGGACACCGGCGCCCAGTACCGGGCGATCACCTGGTGGATGGTGCACAACGGCATCGATCTGGCGGACCCGACCGCCGTCGCCGCCGTGGCGGGCAAGCCCGAGATCGTCTCCGGCACCGACCCGTCCGCCCCGGCCATCGCGGTCGACGGCGTGGACGTGGCCGCCCCGATCCGCACCCAGGAGGTCACCTCCAAGGTCAGCGCCGTCAGCGCGGTGCCCGAGGTGCGCACCCGGATCACCGAACTCCAGCGCTCGCTGGCCGCCGGCGCCGAGCGGGGCATCGTGGTCGAGGGCCGGGACATCGGTACGACGGTGCTGCCGGACGCCGACCTCAAGGTCTTCCTCACCGCCTCCCCGGAGGCCCGCGCCGCCCGCCGCAGCGGTGAGCTGAGGGGCGCCGACCTGCACGCCACCCGCGAGGCGCTGATCAAGCGCGACGCCGCCGACTCCAGCCGCAAGACCTCCCCGCTCGCCAAGGCCGACGACGCGGTCGAGGTGGACACCACCGAGCTCACCCTCGCCCAGGTCATCGAGTGCGTCGTCACCCTGGTCGAGGAGAAGCGGGCAGGGAAGTGAGCCTGCCCTCCGAGAGACGGGTCGCGAGCCTGCCCTCCGAGAAGGGCGCCGAGGTCGGCCGGCGCATCGGCGTCGGCCTGATGTACGGGCTGTGGCGGCCGCGCGTGCTCGGTGCCTGGAAGGTGCCGGCGAGCGGCCCGGTGATCCTCGCCGTCAACCACTCCCACAACATCGACGGCCCCATGGTCATGGGGGTGGCGCCCCGGCCGACGCACTTCCTGATCAAGAAGGAGGCGTTCATCGGCCCGCTGGGCGCCTTCCTGAGCGGCATCGGCCAGCTGAAGGTGGACCGCACCGCCGCCGACCGCGCCGCGATCACCCGGGCCCTCGACCTCCTGGCGGCCGGGGGAGTGCTGGGCATCTTCCCGGAGGGCACCCGGGGCGAGGGCGACTTCGCCTCGCTGCGCGCGGGCCTCGCCTATTTCGCGGTCCGCAGCGGGGCGCCGGTCGTGCCGGTGGCCGTCATGGGAAGCTCGGACCGGCCGGGGCGGCTGATCAAGGCGCTGCCCCCGGTGCGCTCGCGGGTGGACGTCGTCTTCGGAGACCCGTTCGACGCGGGCGGCGGCTCCGGGCGCCGTACGCGCCGGGCGCTGGACGAGGCGACCGAGCGTATCCAGAAGCAGCTCACCGCCCACCTGGAAAACGCCAGGCGCCTGACCGGGCGCTGGGCGACACTTGAGTAGTGGATCAGCCCACCGAGGGTTAAGCCCACCAGGGCCTGTTCCACCGATCACCACGATGAACAACGAGGTACGGACTTCATGAACGACGACATCCAGCCCGACGGCTCGGCCGCGCACGAGTACGAGCACGGGGCTCTCGGCGACGCCGAGTACGCGGAGTTCATGGAGCTCGCCGCGGTCGAGGGCTTCGACGTCGAGGACGTCGAGGGCGCCATCGAGGCGGCGGGCCACGGCCCGCTGCCCGTGCTCGCCGTCGTCGGCCGCCCGAATGTCGGCAAGTCGACCCTGGTCAACCGGATCATCGGCCGCCGCGAGGCGGTCGTCGAGGACAAGCCCGGCGTCACCCGCGACCGCGTCACCTACGAGGCCGAGTGGGCGGGCCGCCGCTTCAAGGTGGTCGACACCGGCGGCTGGGAGCAGGACGTCCTCGGCATCGACGCCTCCGTGGCCGCCCAGGCCGAGTACGCGATCGAGGCCGCCGACGCGGTGGTCTTCGTGGTCGACGCCAAGGTCGGCGCCACCGACACCGACGAGGCGGTCGTACGACTGCTGCGCAAGGCCGGCAAGCCGGTGGTGCTGTGCGCCAACAAGGTCGACGGCCAGAGCGGCGAGGCCGACGCCTCGTACCTGTGGAGCCTGGGCCTCGGCGAGCCGCACCCCGTCTCCGCGCTGCACGGCCGCGGCACCGGCGACATGCTGGACGCCGTCCTGGAGGCGCTGCCCGAGGCGCCCGCGCAGTCCTTCGGCACCGCCATCGGCGGCCCCCGCCGCATCGCGCTCATCGGCCGCCCGAACGTGGGCAAGTCCTCCCTGCTGAACAAGGTCGCGGGCGAGGAGCGCGTCGTCGTCAACGAGATGGCGGGCACCACCCGCGACCCGGTCGACGAGATGATCGAACTCGGCGGCGTCACCTGGAAGTTCGTGGACACCGCGGGTATCCGCAAGCGCGTCCACCTCCAGCAGGGCGCGGACTACTACGCCTCGCTGCGCACCGCCGCCGCGGTGGAGAAGGCCGAGGTCGCGGTCGTCCTGATCGACGCCTCGGAGAACATCTCCGTGCAGGACCAGCGGATCGTCACCATGGCCGTGGAGGCGGGCCGGGCGGTGGTCGTCGCCTTCAACAAGTGGGACACGCTGGACGAGGAGCGCCGCTACTACCTGGAGCGGGAGATCGAGACCGAGCTGGCCCAGGTCGCCTGGGCGCCCCGGGTGAACGTGTCGGCGCGCACCGGCCGCCACATGGAGAAGCTGGTCCCGGCCATCGAGACCGCGCTCGCCGGCTGGGAGACCCGCGTGCCCACCGGTCGGCTCAACGCCTTCCTGGGCGAGCTGGTCGCGGCCCACCCGCACCCGGTCCGCGGCGGCAAGCAGCCGCGCATCCTCTTCGGCACCCAGGCCGGCACCAAGCCGCCGCGCTTCGTGCTCTTCGCCTCCGGCTTCATCGAGGCGGGCTACCGGCGCTTCATCGAGCGCCGGCTGCGCGAGGAGTTCGGCTTCGAGGGCACCCCGATCCACATTTCGGTGCGGGTGCGCGAGAAGCGCGGCTCGAAGAAGAAGTAACGCCGGTACGACGCGAAGGGCGGCCCCTGTCCGACAGGGGCCGCCCTTTCGTGTGCGGGTGTGTCACGCGCCGCGGCGCGGTCCGGGGGGCAGCGCGGCGGGCACATGGTGCATCCCGGTGTCCTGCTGCGGCCGGCCGAGGGTGCCGACGCGCTGCCACTGCGACTGCTGGCGGGCGCTGTAGGCCCCCGCGCTGTAGGCGCTGTACGAGCTGCTGAACGAACCCGCCCGATGTCCGCCGTACGACCACCCGGTGCGGTCCGGCAGGCCGAAGGGGACGAACCTCATCCCCTCCTCGCCGCTGCGGTCGCCCGGCAGTGTGCGAAATGCCTTGACCCACTCCGAGGCGAGCATGTCGAAGATCGGCGTGGCCGAGGCACCACCCGCCCCTTCGTGCCCCGTCCGGGCGGACGGAACGGAGGTGAACGAGGACCGTCGGGGCGAAGTGTCGTATGCGTGCACGTATGTCCAAACGACAGGGCGCGGGAAGAGATGCGGTTTCGCAACCTTCCTTTGGCGCCGGTCCCTTGGACGCGCGGGTCAGGTCCCGGCGAGCGGGAGCGCCGCGGCGACCAGCCGGCCGCCCGCCGCCGCCCTGTCGAGGGAGTCGCGCAGCAGGTCCTCGCGCGGCTGGCGGCCGATGGAGCCCACCGGCGCGGCGAACATCAGCACCTGCTGGTGCTTGTTGGCCGCGGCCCGCCAGCCGTCGGTGACCTGGAGCGGCTGATGGGCCTGCCACCAGGCGACCGGGTGGCCGCCGGGCGGCCCCGGCTGGAGGACCGCGTGCAGCTGGCCCACGGCCAGCAGCACCGACCAGCCGTGCAGCACCGGCGGGACCGCGAGCAGCTCGGTCACCGGCATGAAGCCCTGCTCGATGAGGAGCGGCAGGAAGTCGTCCCCGGCCCCGAAGGTGCCGGGGCGCACGATGGGGGAGGTGGGCTCGACCACCAGGGCGGGGTGCAACTCGCCCTCGATCAGGACGAGTCCGCTGGTCACACCGAGCACCGCCTGCTCGGGCACGGGCCGCTGCGGCTCGCCGCCCTCGGCCTGCGCGCCGATGGAGCGGACGGCGCCCTGCAACTGCTCCTCGGTGACCTGGACGACCTGCGAGGGCAGGCAGCTCGCGTGGGCGAAGGCGAGGACCGCGGTCTCCTCGCCGACGAAGAGGACGGTGCTGGTGCGCTCCTGCTCGGAGTCGCCCGGGGTGCGGCAGGACGTGCAGTCGTAACTGCCCGGGGCGTTCTCTCCGGCGAGCAGCCGGTCGGCTTCTTCGTCGCCGATCTCGGCGCGTACGGCGTCACTGACGTCGAGCATGCGCGGCACGGGGGGCTCCCTTGGGATGCGTGCTGGACCGGTCGGGTGGCTCCCGGCCGATGAGCCCCAGGGTTCCGGGCTCATGAAGAAGACAACGGGCGTTCTGTGGTGGGGGTCACGCATGGCGGAGCACCGGTTCGAATCAACCTCCGTCTGCGGTCACGTTGGGTGTGGAATCGGACACGCATCGTCAACTCCATGGTGGGTCAAGCTACTTGAACGGGTGAAGTGGGTCACAGGGAGTCGTCGGGTAGAGGCGAAAAATCGGTAAATCGGTGCATGTAGTGGGTGTCCGGAAATCGCCGATACCGGCGGTAACTGCCAACTGGCCTGGCACGACGGCCATGTGGTTGATGTCCGGCACACGCTTTCCCTACATTCCTCCGCCGTGTGCAACGAGCACCGCTCGGGTTCGTCCGTCACCCGGCACCGGCAACGCGTCATCGCCGGCACCGGGGGCCACGGACGGGGCGGGCGCGAGGAACCGCGGTCCTGCGCGGCGAGGCGCGCTCCGCCCGGGGGAACCCGGGTTCGTGGAGAGGGAGTTACATGTCCGAGTGTGCCGATACCAGCCGTACCACCACCCGTGACGACAGCGCGCGCAGGGGCCGTACGACGGCCGTACTCGCCGGCGCCGCGCTGCTGGCCCCGCTGGGGCTGCTGGCCGTGACCGGCAACGCCGCCGCCGCGGACAACGGGGTGTGGGACCGCATCGCCCAGTGCGAGAGCGGCGGCAACTGGCACATCAATACCGGCAACGGCTACTTCGGAGGACTCCAGTTCTCCGCCCACACCTGGAGCGCGTACGGCGGCGGCGCCTACGCCTCGACGGCCGACCGGGCCTCCAGAAGCGCGCAGATCGCCGTCGCGACGCGGGTCCAGCAGGCCCAGGGCTGGGGCGCCTGGCCGGTCTGCTCCGGCCGCGCGGGAGCGATGGGCTCCGCCCCCTCGCCGGTGAGCCTCGACAAGGGCGGCCCGACGAAGAGGTCGGCGCCGTCCAGGACCCCGAGGACCCCGAGGACCTCGAACACCCCGACGGCCTCGAAGGCACCGCGCCACCACTCCCGGGGCACCGGCGGCTACACCGTCCGCGAGGGCGACACCCTGTCCAGGATCGCCACGCGGCACGGCATGGACTGGCACCGCCTGTACGCGGCCAACAGGTCCGTGATCGGCGGCGACCCCGACCTCATCGTTCCCGGCACCCATCTGACCTTCTGAGCGACGCTCGGTCCCACGCCTGACGGCCCCCCGGCTCCGGCCGGGGGGCCTGTGCCGTGTACGCGGGGTGACGCGGGCCCGGACGGCGTGCGCCCCGCCCCCGGGCGGCCGCGCACCGGCATGTGCGGAATCCGTGAAATTTCTTATGCGGTGTCAGCTCCGGTGACATAGCGCCGGATTCCGCCGGGTAATCATGCTCACGGGCCCGTCCCGATCAGCACCCCGGCACTTTCCGCCGGGTAATTCGAGGGAGCGGCACGGCACACGGGAATTCAGTTCGAATCCCCCGTCGGGCGGTACGGAAACCCCCGATCGTGTGAGGAAGTTCGACCGGAACGGGACTCCGGAAGCTGTGACAGAAGTGTGACGGGAGTCTGATCCTGCTCTTACCCTGCCGCGCCCGGCTTCCGTCACCGCGGGTGGCGCCCTAGCGTGGCCGTATGGCACCGATTCCCACTCCGCCAGCGGAGCCCCAGGACAGCCCGGACGGGTACGTCGGCCTCGACGCCGAGCAGGCCGAGCGGCGCGCCCGGGGGCGCGGCTGGTCGACCGTGCGCGCACTGCCGCCGGGCGCGATCATCACCATGGAGTACCGCGTGGGGCGGCTCAACTTCGAGGTGCGCGACGGCCGGGTGGCCCGCGCCTGGAAGGGCTGAGCGGCCCCGTCCCGGCCGCGGACGGCGCGAAGGCCCCGCTCCCAGGGAGGGAGCGGGGCCTTCGCCGTGTGCGTACCGGGGTGTGCCGCCCGGTCCTCAGCCGCCCGTCAGGGGGCGGGCCGGGGAGGTGCCGCGCGGCGCCCGGTCGGCGCCGGGCGGGCGACGGGGGCCCGCCGGGGTGACCGGGCTGCGCTCCGAACGGGCCGTGTGCGGGCCGGGCGCCAGATGGGCCAGGCCCCGGGAGGCGCGGGTCGAGGAGACCGGCTCGCGGGCCGGCGCGGACTGCTCGGCCGCGGCGGCGCGCGGCCCGGTGAGCACCACCGGGGCGACGGGGACGGCCGGTTCGGGCACCAGCCGGCTGCGCCGGGCGCGCCAGCGGTCGCGCAGGTCGAACAGCCACATCTCGGTGCGGGCGATCAGCTGCTCGAACCAGGGCAGGGCGAGCAGGATCAGCAGACCGGCGGCCCAGCCGAGGAGCACGTCGCTCAGCCAGTGCGTACCGAGGTAGACGGTGGTGAGCCCGACACCGAGCGAGGTGATCGCGGAGACGGCCGAGAGCCAGCGGCGGGCGCGAGGGGTGGAGGCCAGGTAGGCCAGGATGCCCCAGGTGACCACCGCGTTGGCCGTGTGGCCGCTGGGAAATATATCGCCCCCCCTGACCATCTCGTTCGAGCCGATCACGGTCGCGTAGTGCGGACCGAGCCGCCCCATGCCGTACTTGGCGGCGCCGACCGTGATGTTCAGCAGCAGCAGCGAGGTGGCGAGGGTGAGCAGCGGGCGGAGCGTGTGCTGCCGCCAGGAGCGCCAGCCCAGCCAGGCCGCGACCATCACCGCGGTGGGGCCGCGCTGGCCGAGCACCACGTAGTAGTCGAGGAAGGCGTGGATCTGCGGCCACTGCTGGTACGGCCGGAAGAACATGACCTGCCAGTCGAGCCGGACGAGCCAGGAGGTGGTCACCACGGCCCACACGATCGCCAGGTAGAAGGCGAGGGTCGCGGAGAACAGCACGACCCGGTGCCGGCTCATCACCGGCACATCGATATGGGCCGGCCGTTCCGGCTCGCGGTCCAGCCTGGCGAACACCCGGTCCAGACGCCGGGTGAGGTTCCGTTCGGTACGCACCCAATCGACGTTACAGCGAGTGAGCTGTGGTCCCGGTCGAAACAGCGTCTTTGTGATGACGATGTGATGTGGGAAACCTCTCAAGGGCGGCCGAATTCCACAGGATTCCGCAATCCGGTGAGGCCGTCCTCTGTAATTCCTTTGATCATGCCGGGTGTTGTTTATATGGCACTTATAAATGCGTTAACCCGGTCCTGGGCCGCCATTCCCCGGGGCGTCACCGGGCCGGCCAAAGTGGATCATGGAGGTCCGGAGCCGTTCAGCCAGAACGCCCCGTACACCGCGGAGACGATCGCCAACCCCACCGTGACCAGGGCGGATCGGGAGGTCCGCAGCCGGGCGAGCGCGGCGGCGAGCGGGAGCAGCACCGGGAAGGCGGGCAGCAGCAGCCGGGGCTTGGAGCCGAAGTAGCTCGACGCGCACAGCGCGAGCGCGAGTACGACACCGGTGTACACGAGCAGTTCGAGCGGCTGGCCCCGGCGGACGCCGGTGACGTACAGCCAGAGCAGCAGCGCGACGCCCGCGATCAGGCCGACGCCCGCGAGCGCGCCGGGGAACGAGGTGAACTTCCCGGCCACGAAGCACGCGAAGGCGTATCCGCCGTCGAAGCCGTTGCGCCATCCGGCCTGGACGTCCAGATAGCCGAGCGGGCCCTCGCCGGTGCGCCGGCCCACCCACAGGACGTAACCGGCCGCGCCCAGCGGGGCGAGCAGCACGCCGAGGAGACGGCGGACGGCGGAGTGCGCGGGGGCGTGTGCCGATGGCCGCGCGCCGTCCGTACGCGCCGCGCTTCGGTCCCGCACGAACGAGACCGCGGCCGCGACCCACACCGCCGCCACCACCGCGCCGCCCACCGGCCGGGTCAGCCCCGCGAGCGCCGCGAGCAGCCCGGCCGACACCCACCGCCCGGTCAGCAGTGCGTACAGCGCCCAGGCCGCCAGCGCCGTGAACAGCGACTCGCTGTACGCCATCGACTGCACGGCCGCGACCGGCAGCACCGCCCACAGCAGTACGGCGCACAGCCCGACCCGGGCGCCGTACACCCGCTCGCCCACCGCGAAGATCCCCGCCGCCGCGCACAGCGAGGCCACCAGGCTGACCACCAGGCCCGCGTGCGCGTACGACAGCGGGGTGAGCGCGTGCAGCAGCCGCTCCAGCCAGGGCAGCAGCGGGAAGAACGCCAGGTTCGAGTGGACGTCGCCGTTCGGCAGCCGCACCTGGTAGCCGTAGCCCAGTCCGGCGACCCGGGTGTACCAGAGGGAGTCCCAGCGGCCGGTCAGCAGCGTCAGCGCGCTCGTGCCGCGCGCGGCGCTCCACACCGCCAGCACCACCAGGCCCAAAGCGCGGACCGCCGCGTACGCCAGCACGGCCGGGGCCGCCCGGCGGAGCAGCGGGGCGGCGGGCGGGCCAGGGGGCGGGGCGTGGGGTGCGGCCACGCCGGTGCTGAGATCGGTCACGGGCTCGATTATCGACCGGACGGGGGAACGCACCGGCCCCCGGGGAGCGGCCGGGCCGGTCCGGCGTGGCGCACCCCACAGGGGCCGACGCCCGGGGTGAGAGGTCCGCCACGCGG
The DNA here is from genome assembly GCF_009650765.1 of Streptomyces sp. SUK 48. NCBI lineage: Bacteria > Bacillati > Actinomycetota > Actinomycetes > Kitasatosporales > Streptomycetaceae > Streptomyces > Streptomyces sp. SUK 48. The sequence continues at coordinate 6,343,136 of NZ_CP045740.1, forward strand.
GCGCGCGGCGGACTCGCGTAGGCTGACGAGCCATTCCCGTGGGTTCAGCGGGGTCCGGGAACACCACTTCTTCCCGGCCGTACGACAAAGAGGGAGAGCCGATCGCTCCGCCCCGCACGAGGGAACATCTGGGAGGTACGCACATGTCCGGGACGACCACGGCCGCGCTCCGGCCGCGCCGTCGGACGGCCGGGCCCGGTGCCAACCGCTGGGTCGTCCTCGTCGTCCTCTGCGCCAGTCTGCTGCTCGTCGCCCTCGACGCGACCGTGCTGCACGTGGCCGTCCCCGCGGTCAGCGAGGACCTGCGGCCGAGCGCCATCCAGCTGCTCTGGATCGTCGACGTCTACCCGCTGGTCTGCGCCGCGCTGCTGATCCTCTTCGGCACCCTCGGCGACCGCGTGGGACGCAGACGCGTGCTCCTGCTCGGCTACGCCCTGTTCGGCGTGGCCTCCGCGGTGGCCGCCTGCGCGCACACCGCCGAGGTGCTGATCCTCGCCCGCGCCCTGCTCGGCGTCGGCGGCGCCATGATCATGCCCGCGACCCTGTCGATCCTGCGCCAGGTCTTCCCCGACCGGCGCGAGCGCGCCCTCGCCATCGGGGTGTGGAGCGCGGTCGCCGCGGTCGGCGCGGCGGTCGGACCGCTGCTCGGCGGCTTCCTGCTGGAGCACTTCTGGTGGGGCTCGGTCTTCCTGATCAACATCCCGCTGATGCTGGTCAGCCTCCCCGTCGGACGGCTGCTGCTGCCCGAGTCCCGGGGCACGGCCGACGGCCCCTGGGACGTGGCCGGCGCGCTGATGGCGGCCGCGGGCCTGTTCGGCGTCGTCCTCGGGGTGAAGCGGCTCGGCGGCGGCGAGGACCCCACGAGCCCGCTCACCCTGCTGCCGCTGCTGGCCGGCGCGGCCCTCCTCGTCCTGTTCGTACGACGCCAGCGGCGGCTGCCGCATCCGCTGGTGGACCTGGGCATGTTCCGCAGGCCCGCCTTCAGCACCTCGGTGGGCTGCATCGTGCTGGCCATGCTCGCGCTGGTCGGCCTGGAGCTGATCGCCGCGCAGTACCTGCAACTGGTGCTCGGCCTGTCCCCGCTCGCCACCGGGCTGCGGCTGCTGCCGCTGACCGTGGCGGCGATGGCGGCCGGTCTGCTCGGCGCGCGCGTGCTGCGCCGGTTCGGACCGCGCCGGATGGTGTGCGCCGGCTTCTGCCTGACGGCCGCCGCGGTGCTGACCCTGACCGCGATGGGCGCCACCGACAACTCCCCGCTGCTGCTGTCCGGCTTCGTGCTGCTCGGCTTCGGCCTGGAGACCACGCTGTTCGGCGCCTACGAGTCGATGCTCAGCGAGGCCCCCGCGGACCGCGCGGGCGGGGCGGCGGCGATCGGCGAGACCTCGTACCAGCTGGGCGCCGGGATCGGCATCGCACTGCTCGGCAGTGTGATGAACGCCGCCTATACGCCCCGGCTGCACGCGGTCCCCGGGGTCTCCGCCCCGGACGCGACCGCCGCCGGGCACTCGCTGGGCGAGGCGTACGACGTCGCCGGCCGGCTCGGCGGCCCCACCGGGACCCTGCTGCGCCGGGTGGCCCGGGACTCCTTCGTGCACGGGCTGCATCTGACCCTGCTGGTGAGCGCGGGCCTGTTGCTGCTGGGCGCGGTGATGGCGCTGCGGCTGCCGCGGATCATGCAGTGCGGCGCGGAGCCGGAGACCGGCGCGGCGGCCGGGACCGCCGGGGAGTCGCGGACCGTGCCGGGCGCCGCCGAAGCGGATGCCGGGCCGGGTGCCCCCGAGTTGGCTGCCGCCGAGCCGGGTGCCGCCGGGGTGCCCTCCCCGCGGGCCTCCGACCGGCCGCGCGCCGCGGGGAAGCCGCAGGTCCCCGGGAAGCCGCGGGTCTCCGCCTGACCCCTCTGGACGTGCGGGACACTGCGCCGTAACGTCGGCCGCACAGCCGTAACTAGCGCTGCTAGTTTTCCGTATCCGGAGGGTGTCCCATGTCCGCGAAGCTGCCCCCGTTCGACGCCGCCGACCCGCTCGGGATCGACGATCTGCTGGACCCGGAGGACCTGGCGATCCGGGACACCGTCCGCGGCTGGGCGGCCGACCGTGTGCTGCCGTACGTCGCCGACTGGTACGAGAAGGGCGAGCTGCCCCGGATCCGGGAACTCGCCCGGGAGCTGGGCGGGATCGGCGCCCTCGGGATGTCCCTGACCGGGTACGGCTGCGCGGGCGCGTCGGCCGTGCAGTACGGGCTGGCCTGCCTGGAGCTGGAGGCGGCCGACTCCGGCATCCGCTCGCTGGTCTCCGTGCAGGGCTCCCTCGCCATGTACGCCATCCACCGCTTCGGCAGCGAGGAGCAGAAGCGGGAGTGGCTGCCGCGGATGGCCGCCGGCGAGGTGATCGGCTGCTTCGGCCTGACCGAGCCGGACCACGGCTCCGACCCCGCCGCGATGCGCACGCACGCCAAGAAGGACGGCGGCGACTGGGTGCTCGACGGGCGCAAGATGTGGATCACCAACGGGTCGGTCGCCGGGGTCGCCGTCGTCTGGGCGCAGACCGAGGACGGCATCCGCGGCTTCGTCGTACCGACCGACACGCCCGGTTTCTCGGCGCCCGAGATCAAGCACAAGTGGTCCCTGCGCGCCTCCGTCACCAGTGAACTCGTCCTGGACGACGTGCGGTTGCCCGCGAGCGCGGCGCTGCCGGAGGTCGTCGGGCTGCGCGGCCCGCTGAGCTGTCTCTCGCACGCCCGCTACGGCATCGTGTGGGGCGCGATGGGCGCCGCGCGCAGCAGCTTCGAGTCGGCCGTGGAGTACGCGAAGACCCGGGAGCAGTTCGGGCGGCCCATCGGCGGCTTCCAGCTCACCCAGGCCAAGCTCGCCGACATGGCGGTCGAACTGCACAAGGGAATCCTGCTCGCCCACCATCTGGGGCGGCGGATGGACGCCGGCCGCCTGCGTCCCGAGCAGGTCAGCTTCGGCAAGCTCAACAACGTCCGCGAGGCCATCGAGATCTGCCGTACGGCGCGGACGATCCTCGGTGCCAACGGGATCTCCCTCGAATACCCCGTGATGCGGCACGCGACCAACCTCGAGTCGGTGCTCACCTACGAGGGCACCGTCGAGATGCACCAGCTGGTGCTGGGCAAGGCGCTCACCGGGCTCGACGCCTTCCGGTGAGCCACCGGACGGGACGGGGCCGGTGAGCGGCCCCGCCTCAGCTCTGGTTGAAGAAGCCGTCCGAGCGGTGCGCGGACGCGTCACCGCTGATGATCTCCGTGTCGGCCGGGGTCAGCAGGAACACCCGCGTGGAGACCCGGTCGATGGAGCCGCGCAGACCGAAGATCAGCCCTGCCGCGAAGTCCACGACCCGCTTGGCGTCGCCGGGCTCCATGCTGGTGAGGTTCACGATGACCGGGACCCCCTCCCGGAACAGCTCGCCGATGGCACGGGCGTCCCGGAAGCTGTCCGGGGTGACCGTGGCGATCCGCCGGCTCTTCTCCTCGGCCTTGTCCGCGGCCACCTGGACCCGCGGGTCGGTCACCCAGGCGTCCCCGGATGTGGTGCCCTCGGAGTAGTCGTCGTCGTAGTAGCGCTCGTCATCATTGTCGTCGACGAGGCCGAGCCACGCACTCGCCTTGCGTACCGATCCCATGGACGCCTCCTCTCACAGCGGTCTCTCGTGCTTCCGCACCTTCCCCTATGGTCATCCATGATGCTGACAACGCGCCAAGTGGATAGTCGCCGCACGGGGGGTTTGTGACGGTACTGGTGCACAGCCGATCCGTCGAGACTCCTTGTCCCCCAAGGGTTGTGACACGTACGGCTGCTGACTGTGAGTGAAATATGATGGTCGGCGGCGGATGGGTGACGCCCGGTGCGTCCGGGTGAAGCCATTGCCGCCTCAACACACGGGGGAAACGCTGTGTTCGGAATAGTCAGACCCTGCTCGCATCGGCTCGGTGACCGCTTCAAGTCCGAGTGGATGGCGCATCTGTGCGGTCTCTGCCTCGCGTTGCGCCGCGACCATGGTCAGCTCGCACGTGTCGTCACCAACTATGACGGTTTGCTGATCTCCGTGTTGACGGAGGCTCAACTCGGCCGGAGCGAGGGCGGACGGCGTACGGCGGGACCGTGCGCGCTGCGCGGGATGCGGACGGCGTCCGTCGCACAGGGCGAGGGCGCGCGGCTCGCTGCCGCCGTCTCCCTGGTGCTCGCCGCGGCGAAGGTCCGCGACCATGTCGCCGACCGGGACGGGCTGCTGGCCCGGCGGCCCGTGGCCCTCGCCGCCCGCAAGGTCGCGGCGGGCTGGGGCCGGGCCGGGGCGGCGGGCGGGGCGGCGGTCGGCTTCGACACCGGTGTCCTGGTGGACGCCGTCGACCGGCAGCTCGGCATCGAGACGCTGGCCGGGCCCGGCACCCCGCTGCTGACCGTCACCGAGCCCACCGAGACGGCCACCGCGGCCGCGTTCGCGCACACCGCGCGGCTGTCCGGGCGGCCCGGCAACGCGGCCTCGCTCGCCGAGGCCGGGCGGCTCTTCGGGCGGCTCGCGCATCTGCTGGACGCGGTGGAGGACCAGGAGGCCGACGCGGCCGGCGGCGCCTGGAACCCGCTCACCGCCACCGGCACCCCCCGCGCCGAGGCCCGGCGGCTCGCCGACGACGCGGTGCACGGCATCCGACTCGCGCTGAAGGACGCCGAGTTCAGCGAGGGCGCGCTGGTGCATCTGCTGCTCGTGCACGAACTGCGGCGCTCGGTGGACCGGGCGTTCGGCGCGACGACCTGCGGACACACCGGCGCGGAGGGCGCGTTCGGGCCGCCGACCGGGCCGTACGCGCCGGGCGGCCCGTACGGCACCCCGCACGGCAACCCCTACGGCGTCCCGCACGGCGGGGGGCCGCAGGGCCCGGACAAGCGGGGCTTCTGGGCGGGCTGCGCCGCCGCTCTGGCCGTGTGCTGCACCTGCAAGGTGTGCTGCGCCGACGAGTTCGAGGGGCCGTGGTCGCGCAAGCGGCGCGACGGCTGCTGCGCCTCCTGCGACTGCGACTGGTCGTGCTGTGAGGCCCTGGAGTGCTGCGAGTGCTGCGAGTGCTGTGCCTGCGACTGCGGCTGCTGACCCCCGCTCGGATCGCTGACCCCGCTCAGCCCTTGATCTCCGGCGGGGAGATCTCCGACTTCGTGATCGCCGAGCCCGTCGTGCCCCACTTCTTCAGGATTCTGTCGTAGGTGCCGTCGGCGATCAGCCGGTCCACCGCGGCCTGGAAGGCGGGCGCGAGTCTCGTGCCCTTCTTGAAGGCGAAGCCGACGTCCAGGCGGTGGAACTCGTTGAGGAACTTCACGCCCGGCTGCCGCGCGACGGCGTAGCGCAGTCCGTTGATCGTGGACATCACGACATCGCTGCGGCCCTGCTGCACCGAGGACCAGATCGCGCTCGGCTCGGCGTACGTCTGCACCTGGTACGGCTTCTTGCCCGCGTCGGTGCACAGGTGCCTGCTCTCCTCCAGGGTGGCCTCGAAGGTGGTGCCGGCGCCGGTCGCCACGTTCAGCCCGCACAGCTGCCTCAGATCGGTGATCCGGCCGAGCTTGCTGTCCTTGCGGGTGGCGAAGCCCTGGCCGTCGTTGATGTAGGTGACGAAGTCGATGGTCCTGCGCCGCTCGTCGGTCACGCCGAAGTTGCTCGCGCCGACGTCGTACTTGCCGCTGTCCAGGGCGGGCAGGATCGCCTCGAAACTCGCCTGGTCCACGGTCAGTTTCAGCCCCAGCACCCTGGCGACCGCCTTGGTGAAGTCGACGTCCTGGCCGGTCAGCGTTGTGCCGTCGGCGAGGTAGGTGGTGCCGGGCGGGGTGCCGCCGACGCTGATCGCGACGGTGAGGTGCCTGGTGCCGGGCGGCAGCAGCTTCGCCGCCGCCGGGTCGGTCCGCTCTTTCGACACCACGTCCGTGGTCGGCACCGCCGCGGACCCGGCCGCCACGCCGGAGGCGTCCGCAGCGCCGGCGCCCGCGCCGGAGCCGCAGGCGGTGAGGAGCAGGGCGGTCGAGGCCACGGCGGTAAAGGGCATGACAAATCGATAGATCGGCGTACGCATCGACGGCGTTCTCCTGAACGGGAGACCTGAACGGGAAAAGGGTGTGCACGAGTGCGAGGGGCTGCGAGGGGCTGTGAGGGGAGGGGCGCGTGTGAAGGCGCGGTGGAGCGGGGGAAGCGCGAAAACGCGGGAGATCAGGAACGCGGGGGATCGGGAGATCAGCAACGCGGGAGATCAGCAACGCGGAGAGCGCGAAGCGGGCCCGCCGGAGACAGGCGTGCGCAGGGGGTCAGCTCAACAGGAGGAGGACCACACGCGACCGAAGTCGATGTGGGAGCGGGTGACCAGCCACTGCTGTGGATGCATGGGGCAAGTGGAACAGGCATCCGGTTCCGCGTCAACTGACGTGAGACGTACCGCCCACACTATGGACACCCTTGACAGCGCGGGCGACCGCTTGCGTACTCTCGGTGCACGGCCCTGCTGAGGGGCTCGGCCGTGACCGCGCCGTCCGTACGGCGCACCCGTGTGAAGGCATCACCCGTTCCGACGTTCGACCGATCGCGTCACGGAGCCTTCGCATGTCATCCGACACCCTCGCCCACGCACCCACCGCCCCGGAGATACCCGGGCCCCCGGCCGTCCCCCGGATCGTGCCCCAGCGCCGCTACGGACAGTGGACCGCCGCCGTCGTCGTCCTCGTCCTGCTCGGCCTCGCCCTCGACTCCGTGGTCCGCAACCGCGCGTTCCAGTGGGACGTGGTCGCCGCGTACTTCACCACCGGCTCGGTGCTGCGCGGACTGTGGCTCACGCTCTGGCTGACCGCCGTGGTGATGGTCCTCGGCTTCGCCCTCGGCACCCTGCTCGCCGCGTTCCGGCTCTCCGCCAACCCCGTGCTGCGCGCCGTCGGCTGGGGCTATGTCTGGCTGTTCCGGTCCATCCCGATCCTGGTGCAGCTGCTGCTGTGGTTCAACATCGGGGCGCTGTACCCGACCGTCCTCGGGGTGAGGACGGTGAACCTGCTCGGCCCGGTCGCCGTCGCCGTCGTCGGGCTCACCCTGCACGAGGCCGCCTACGCCGCCGAGGTGGTGCGCGGCGGCATCCTCTCCGTCGACCGGGGGCAGATCGAGGCCGCCCAGGCGCTCGGCCTGAGCCGGTGGCGCCGCTGGCGGCGGATCGTGCTGCCGCAGGCGATGCGCTCCATCGTGCCGCCCGCCGGCAACATGCTGATCGGCACCCTCAAGGGCACCTCCATCGTCAGCGTGATCGCGGTCGACGACCTGCTGTTCTCGGCCCAGTTGATCTATCACCGCACCTACCAGGTCATCCCGCTGCTGATGGTCGCCACCCTCTGGTACGCGGTGGTCACCACCGTGCTCGGCATCGGTCAGGTGTACGTCGAGAAGTACTACGCCCGCGGCACGGGCGGGGCCCGATGAGACCTCAGCTGGTGATCGTGGGCGCCGGGCCGCGGGGGACCGGCCTCCTCGAACGCATCGCCGCCAACGCCCCCGAGCTGTACGCGGGTTCGGGCCTCGACATCCACCTCGTGGACCCGCACCCCCCGGGCGGCGGACGCATCTGGCGCCAGCAGCAGTCGCCGCTGCTGTGGATGAACTCGCACGCCGAGGACGTCACCATGTTCACCGACGACACGGTGCGCATGGACGGACCGGTGCGCGAGGGCCCCACGCTGCACGAGTGGGCCGCGCTGGACGGCCGTACCTTCGCCGACCGCCGGCTCCAGGGCAGATACCTGCGCTTCGTGTACGAGCGGGCCCTCGCCGGGCTGCCCCCGGACATCACCGTCCACCACCACCCCGTCCGCGCCCTGCGGATCGGCGGCCCCCGCGAGGGCCGCCAGCAGGTCTGGCTGGCGGGCCGGGCGCGCCCCCTCCTCGCCGACCTGGTGATCCTCGCCATCGGCCACCTGGATGCCGAACTCGACCAGGAACAAGCCGAGTTGGCCGCATATGCCCGGACGCACGGCCTGGTGCACCTGCCGCCCGACTTCACCGCCGACACCGACCTGTCCGCGCTGGAGCCCGGCGAACCGGTGCTGGTGCGGGGCTTCGGGCTGGCCTTCGTCGACCTGATGGTGCTGCTCACCGAGGGCCGCGGCGGCCGGTACGACGGCGACACCTATCTGCCCTCGGGGCGGGAGCCGGTGCTGTACGTCGGCTCGCGGCGCGGAGTGCCGTACCACGCGAAGATCGGCTACGACTGGAGCGGCGACCGGCCCCCGCTGCCGCGCTTCCTCGGCCCCGCCGAGATCGCGGAACTGCGGTCCCGGCCGGGCGGCTTCGACTTCCGGCGCGATGTGTGGCCGCTGGTCGAGAAGGAGCTGGGTTTCGCCCACTACCACCGGCTGTTCACCGCCCATCCGGAGCGCACCGCGAGCGCCTGGGCCGACTTCGAGGAGAAGTACGCGGCCGCCGACGGCGCTGCCGAACGGGACGCGCTCGCCGCCGCCGCGGTACCGGACCCGGCCGACCGGCTCGACCTCACCGCGCTCGACCATCCGCTCGCCGGGGTGCGCCACGCCTCGCACGAGGACCTCCAGGACGGGCTGCGCGCCTACGTCGAGGCCGACCTGTCCCGGCGCCACGACCCCTCCCACAGCGCCGACCTGGGCGTCTTCCTCGGACTGCTCTCCGTCTACGGGCAGCTGGTGCGGCTCGGGGACATCGGGCCCTGGTGGCACGGGTTCTTCAGCTATCTGGCGTCCGGGCCGCCCGGCCCCCGGCTGCGGCAGATGCTCGCGCTGTCCCGGGCGGGGCTGCTGCGCTTCCTCGGCGCCGACATGGCCGTCACCGCCGAGGACGGGGTGTTCCGGGCGGCCGGTCCCACCGTGCCCGGGTACTCGGTCACGGCACGGGCGCTGGTCGAGGCCCGGCTGCCCGAGCCCACCGTCGCCCGCGCCCGCGACCCCCTGCTGCGCGAACTGCACGCCGACGGCGCCGCCGAGACCCCCGAGGGGCTGCTGCGGGTCGACCCGCGCGACGGCCGCCTCCTCGACGGCGCCGGCCGCCCGCACCCCCGCCGCTTCGCGCTCGGCCCCTACACCGACGCGCGCACGCCGGGCGCCTTCACCCGGCCGCGCACCGGCGGACCCGCCTTCGGGCAGAACGACGCCACCGCCCGGGCCGCGCTGGCCTTCCTGCGCGCCGGAGCCGGCCGCGCCGCCGCATGAACTTCACCTCTACACAAAGGAATTGATCCCATGACCGTCATGGTCGACATCCGGTCGGTGCACAAGAGCTTCGGCCCGCTCGACGTCCTCAAGGGCGTCGACCTCCAGGTCCGCACCGGCGAGGTCACCGTCGTGCTCGGCCCCTCCGGCTCCGGCAAGTCCACGCTGCTGCGCACCATCAACCACCTGGAGAAGGCGGACCGGGGCGAGATCACGGTGGACGGCGCGCCGATCGGCTACCGGCGCGCCGGGGACCGGCTGCACGAGCTGCCCGAACGCGAGGTGCTGCGCCGCCGCACCAAGATCGGCTTCGTCTTCCAGAACTTCAACCTCTTCCCGCACCTCACCGTCCTGGACAATGTGATCGAGGCGCCGGTGTCCGCGCTGAAACAGCCCCGCGCGGAGGCGGTCCGGGAAGCGCACCGGCTCCTTTCGCGGGTGGGGCTCGCCGACAAGTCCGCCGCCTACCCACGGCAGTTGTCCGGCGGGCAGCAGCAACGCGTCGCCATCGCAAGGGCGCTGGCGCTGAAGCCCAGGCTGCTGCTCTTCGACGAGCCGACCTCGGCGCTCGATCCCGAGCTGGTCGGCGAGGTCCTCGACGTCATCCGCGATCTGGCCGACCGGGGCACCACGATGATCGTCGTCACCCATGAGATCGCCTTCGCGCGGGAGGTCGCCGACACGGTGGTCTTCATGGCCGACGGCCGGATCGTCGAACAGGGGCCGCCCGAGGCGGTGCTGGACGCGCCGCGCGAGGAGCGGACCCGGGCGTTCCTGGCGAAGGTGTTGTGAGGTGGGCGGGCGGTACCGCCGCGGGATGCTGCATCTCGCCGCCGCCCTCGACCTCTCCGACCGCCCGGACGCCGGCCCCCGCACCGAACTGGTACGGCTCGCCGAGCAGGGCCGGCTGGACTTCGTGACCCTGGACCATCCCACGGGACGGCCGGGGCCCGAGGTGCTCGACCTGGTGGCGGCGATGGCGTCGGCGACCCGGCGGATCGGGCTGGTGCCGAGGGGAGCGGGGCTGTCCGGCCTCCTGGACCGGGTCGCCCAGGGCCGTGCGGGCCGGTGGGCCGAGGCGCCCGGCACCGGGCCCGGCGCGGGGGCGGGTGAGGACGGCCGTGCGGCCGGGGTTCCGGGCGCGGGCGAAGCCCCCTCCCACGCCGGTGAGCCGCCGGAGCACCCGGAGCACCCGGAGCACCCGTAGCACCCCGAGGACGCCACCGGTCTCGGGGGCGGGGCGGACGGCCTCGGCGTCGGATCGCCGTACCGCCTCGGCCCCCTCCGCCTGGTCGACGCGAGCACCCGGGACGCCCGGACCCTCGCCGCCCGGCGCGCCGAGGTGGCCCTGGTGCGCGCCGCGACCCCGCAGGAGGCCGCCGCCGCCCGCGAGGAACTGCGCGTCCGGGCGGCGAGGTCGGGGCGGGAGCCGGGCGTCCCGCGGGTCCTGGTGAGCCTGCGGGTCGACCTCGGCGGCGGGGAGTGCGCGGCCGAGCCCGGGCACGGCGGGGGCGGCCCCCGGCCCACCGCGCGGGGCCCGCTGTACCGGGGCGGCCCGGTCGATCTCGCGGACCTGCTCGCGGCCTGGCACGCCGAGGGCGCCGCCGACGGCTTCCACCTGGTCCCCGTCGAACCCCGCCGGGACCTGGAACGGCTGGTCAACGGCACGGTCGCGTTACTCCAGCACCGCGGCCTGTTCCGCACCTTCTATCCGGGCGGCACCCTGCGCGAACACCTGGGCCTGGCCCGCCCCGCGCCGCGGCCACCGCGACCGGAGATGACAAACCACCCCAAGAGATGGAACGGCATGGCAATCGACGCGTTCGACGCATGGAAGCAGTGGCGGGAGAAGCGGGAGGAGTCGGTCACCGCGCCCTACGGACCGCTCGCGCTGACCGGCACCCACTGGATCGAGGACCGGCCGGAGGGACGACTTCCGGACATTCCCGGGATTTGGCTGGCGGATGGCGAAGGCGTGGTGCTGACCGCCACCGAGGCCGACGGGCTCCAGGTGGACCGCCGCCCCTTCGCCGGGGAGGTCCGGCTGACCGCCGACACCGGCCCGGAGGCCGCCGCCCGTGTCTCGCACGGCGAGAAACGGCTGGTCGTCCTGGTGCGCGAGGGCAGCTGGGGGGTGCGGGTCTACGACCCCGGAGCCGAGGGCCGCCGGACCTTCCGGGGCATCGAGGCCACCGGGTACGACCCCGGCTGGTCGGTGCCGGGCCGCTTCACGCCGTACGACGCGCAGCGCGTGCTGCGGCTCGGCAACGCGGACGGCCGCACCCGGGGGTTCGCCCTCGCCGGTGAACTCGCCTTCACCCTGGCAGGCCGGGAGCGGACACTGGCCGTGGCCCGGCAGGGCGAGGGGCCGCTGTGGGCGGTCTTCGCCGACGCCACCAGCGGCGACACGAGTTTCCGGTTCCGCTTCCTCTACCCCGAGGCGCCGGACGCGGAGGGCCGTACGACCGTCGACTTCAACCGCGCCCAACTGCCGCCCTGCGCCTTCGCCGACCACTTCCTCTGCCCCCTCCCGCCACCGGGGAACACGCTGGATGCGGCGGTGGAAGCGGGGGAGCGGGCGCTGAGCTGACCTCAAGGGGAGTGGAAGCGGCGGCCGTTGGGCAAAGGAGGACTAAAGTCCGACGGCCGAAAGGCACCCTTGTGCCTACCGGTCGGTCGGCCGAATACTCCCCCTCAGCGCTTGTCAGGGACATGAGAAACCGGAACCCGGTCACGGCCCTGACTGCGCCTCACGGGCCCCGACCCCACGCGGGCCCCCGACTCCCCTTGGAGGGAACGAAAAGTGAGGATCAAGCGCACCACCGCCCCGAACGGCTCGGCGAGACGGACCCGGTCGATCGCCGTCGCCGCGGGCTTCCTGGCCGCAGCGGCGTTCGCCGCCCCCACGGCGAGCGCCAGCGACGCCCACCCCTTCAGCGCGGCGCAGCTCACCCAGGCGAGCGACTCGGTGATGAAGGCGGACGTCCCCGGCACCGCCTGGGCCGTCGACGCCAAGAACAACCATGTCGTCGTCACCGTCGACGACACGGTCTCCCAGGCCGGGATCGCCAAGATCAAGAAGCAGGCCGGCGCCGGCGCGGGCGCGCTCACCATCAAGCGCACGGCCGGCACGTTCAAGCCGCTGATCAGCGGCGGCGACGCCATCTACGGCGGCCAGTACCGCTGTTCGCTCGGCTTCAACGTGCACAGCGGCAGCACGTACTACTTCCTGACCGCCGGACACTGCGGCCAGGTCGCCTCCACCTGGTACAGCAACTCCGGGCACACCACCACGCTGGGCACCAACGTGGGCTACAGCTTCCCGGGCAATGACTTCGCCCTGGTCAAGTACACCAACTCGGCGATCGCGCACCCGAGCGCGGTCGGCAGCCAGACCATCTCCAGCGCGGCCACCCCGAGCGTGGGCCAGACCGTCTACCGGCGCGGCTCCACCACCGGTACGCACAGCGGCAAGGTCACCGCGCTCAACGCCACCGTCAACTACGGCAGCGACGGCATCGTCTCCGGCCTGATCCAGACCACGGTCTGCGCCGAGGGCGGCGACAGCGGCGGCCCGCTGTACAACGGGTCCGTCGCCTACGGCCTGACCTCCGGCGGCAGCGGCGACTGCACCTCCGGCGGTACGACCTTCTTCCAGCCGGTGACCGAGGCGCTGAGCTACTACGGCGTCACGCTCCCCTAACCGGACCCGGCTTCGGCCCGGTCGATGTGAGCCCCCGCACATATGCGCCTGTGCGGGGGCTTCTTCCTGTCCGGCTTGTGAAGGAAGGGCGACGGCGGCGAATGAAACAAGCCATGCGTCATGGTCACGTTCCGATGAGCGCCACTCGCCCGTAGTGTTTGCGCCCCGAAATTTCCTCGGTGGTGACGGCGGGTCACCTGTGAACGGGCGTGCGAGGGCCGCTCTCCGGTGCGTCCGGAACTCGGCCTTGTGGGTTCCCTGTGGGCTTCGGAAGAGTGAGCGCCCGTCAACCAGCCTTCCGGTCGTCGGGTCCCCACAACCCGGCGGCCGTCCCCCCACAGGAGGACGTGAGTTGAAGCACCGACGCATACCCAGGCGCCGGCTCGTGATGGCCGGCGCGGGTGTCGCCGCGCTGGCCGTAGCGGGTGTCACCTTGCAGAATGCGAACGCCAGCGAGCCCGTGAAGCCCGCGGTCCAGGCCCGGCCGCTGTCCGCTCCGGCGGCCGCGACGCTGGCCTCCGACCTGACCGCCCGCCTCGGCGCGGACACGGCGGGCAGCTACTACGACGCCAAGGCCAGGAGCCTCGTCGTGAACGTGCTCGACAAGACGGCCGCCAAGGCGGTCGAGGCCAAGGGCGCCAAGGCCAGAATCGTCACCCACACCCTCGCCCAGCTCGACGGCGCCCGGACGACGCTGAAGAAGGACGCGACCATCCCGGGCACGTCCTGGTCCCTCGACCCGGTGTCGAACAAGGTCGTCGTCACGGCCGACAAGTCCGTCACCGGCGCCCGCTGGAACAAGCTGAGCAAGGTGGTCGACGGGCTCGGCGGCACGGCCGAACTCAAGCGGTTCCAGGGCGAGTACAAGCCCTTCGTGGCCGGCGGTGACGCCATCAACGGCTCTGGCGGCCGCTGCTCGCTCGGCTTCAACGTGGTCAAGGACGGCCAGCCGTACTTCCTGACCGCCGGGCACTGCACCGCGGACATCTCCAGCTGGACGGACGCCGACGGCAACGCGATCGGGCAGAACGCGGAGTCGCACTTCCCGGGCACCGACTTCGGCCTGGTCAAGTACACCTCGGACGCCGCCCACCCGAGCGAGGTCGACCTCTACGACGGCTCGACCCAGAAGATCTCCGGCGCCGCCGAGGCCACGGTGGGCATGAAGGTCACGCGCAGCGGGTCCACCACCCATGTGCACGACGGCACGGTCACCGGTCTGAACGCCACCGTGAACTACCAGGAGGGCTCGGTCAGCGGGCTGATCCAGACCGACGTCTGCGCCGAGCCCGGCGACAGCGGCGGCTCGCTGTTCTCCGGTGACAAGGCGATCGGCCTGACCTCCGGCGGCAGCGGTGACTGCACCTCCGGCGGGCAGACCTTCTTCCAGCCGGTCACCGCCGCCCTCTCCGCCACGGGCACCACGCTCGGCTGACCGCAGCACCGACCCGGCGTCCCGTCCCGATTCCTCGGGGCGGGACGCCTTGTTTTGGCCACCGCTCACCTCTCGCACTCGCGTCTCACCCTCGGTGAAGAATCACTCATCTGTTCGAACAGACTCGCCGACCAGCGTCGATGGAGCTAGAGTATTCGAACGAGCGTACGATGAACGTATCGGACGTATGGCTGAAAAGGGGTGGAGTGAGGGAGGTGCGGCATGGCGGGGTTCGCCCATCTGCATGTCGCGTCCGGTTACTCCGCCCGCTACGGCGCCGCTCACCCGGAACAACTGGCGCGCCGCGCGGCCGAGCGGGGCATGGCGGCGCTCGCGCTGACCGACCGGGACACCGTCACCGGCGCTGTTCGATTCGCTCGGGCGTGTGCGAAGGAGGGGGTACGGCCGCTCTTCGGCGTCGATCTCGCGGTGGCGGCCCTCGCCCCGCCGCCCCCCGCCCGCCGCCGCACCCCGGCGCGCGGCGGCGCCCATGTGGTCGAGCCGCCGCTGCGCGTCGTCCTGCTCGCCCGGAACCGGGAGGGCTGGGCGCGGCTGTGCCGGATCACCTCGGCCGCCCACGCGGACGCCCTCGGCGGCCGGGCGCCCGTGGTGCCGTGGTCGGCGCTGCGGGAGCACGGCGGCCCCGGGCTGCTGGCCCTGCTCGGCCCCCTCTCGGAGCCGGCCCGGGCGCTGTCGGTGGGCCGGGAGGACGTCGCGGTACGGCTGCTGGCGCCCTGGCGGGAGGTCTTCGGGCGGGAGGTCCGGCTGGAGGCCGTCGCGCAGAAACGTTCCGGCACGGGTCCCGGCTCCCTCCGCCTCGCCGCCCGCACCCTGGCGCTGGCCGACCGCACCGGCACCACCGCCGTCCTCGCCAACGCCGTCCGCTACGCCGACCCCGACCAGCACCGCCTCGCCGACGTCCTGGACGCCGCCCGGCTGCTGCGCCCGGTCGACCGGGCCCGCCTGGACAGCGGGCAGCGCTGGCTCAAGGACGAGCGGGCGATGACGGTCCTCGCGTGCATGATCGCCGAGTGCGCCGGAGCCGATGAGCGCCGGGCCCGCCGGCTGCTCGCGGACACCGCCGCCACGGCCGCCGCATGCGCCCTCGACCCCCGCGCCGACCTGGGCCTCGGCGCCCACCACTTTCCCGAGCCCGCGCTCTTCGGCGCCGGCCCCGGGACGGACGGCGCCGCCCGGCTGCTGCGCCGGCGCAGCGCGGAGGGCCTGGCCCGCCGGGGCCTCGACCGCGACCCGGTGGCGCTCGGCCGCCTCGACGAGGAACTCGCCGTGATCTCCCGGCTGCGCTACGACGCGTACTTCCTCGCCGTCGGCCAGGTCGTCGCCGACATCCGCGCCAAGGGCATCCGGGTCGCGGCCCGCGGCTCGGGCGCCGGTTCGCTGGTCTGCCACGCGCTGGGCATCGCCACCGCCAACCCGCTCGAACACCGGCTGCTGTTCGAACGGTTCCTCAGCGACCGCCGGGTCTCGCTGCCCGACATCGACATCGACGTGGAGTCCGCGCGGCGCCTGGAGGGCTACGACACGATCTTCGAGCGGTTCGGCAAGGAGCGGGTCGCGGTCACCGCGATGCCCGAGACGTACCGGGCGCGCCGGGCCCTGCGCGACACCGGCCTCGCGCTGGGGATCGCCCCGGCCGAGGTCGACCGGATCGCCAAGAGCTTCCCGCACCTGCGCGCCTCGGACATCACCGGCGCCCTCGCGGAACTGCCCGAACTGCGTCGACTGGCCGCCGAGGCGGGCCGGTTCGGGCCCCTGTGGGAACTGGCCGAGGGGCTCGACTCGCTGGTCCACGGCATGGCCATGCACCCCTGCGGCGTGGTCATCAGCGACGCGACCCTGCTGGACCGGCTGCCGGTGCAGCCCACCCCGCAGGGCGACTACCCGATGGCCATGGCCGCGAAGGAGGAGATCGAGGCGCTCGGCAACATCAAACTCGACGTCCTGGGCGTGCGGATGCAGTCCGCGATGGCCCACGCGGTCGCGGAGATCGAACGGACCACCGGCGACCGCGTCGACCTGGACGACCCCGGACAGGTGCCGCTGGACGACGTGTTCGCGTTCAAACTCATCCAGGAGAGCCAGACCCTCGGCCTGTTCCAGCTGGAGTCGCCCGGCCAGCAGGACCTGCTGTCCCGGCTCCAGCCGCGCAACCAGCAGGACGTCATCGCCGACATCAGCCTCTTCCGCCCGGGACCGGTCGCGGGCGGCATGCCCGAGCGGTACATCGCCGCCCGTCACGGCGGCACGCCCGAGTACGCCCACCGGGACCTGGAGCCGGTGCTCGCCGACACCTACGGCGTGACCATCTGGCACGAGCAGATCATCGAGACGCTGGTGGTGCTGACCGGCTGCGACCCGGCCTTCGCGGAGATCACCCGGCGGGCGCTCGGCGACAGGGAGCGGCTGCCCGCGATCAGGGACTGGTTCCACCGGTGCTCCCGCGCGCGCGGCTACGACGGGGCGGTGCGGGAGGAGGTCTGGCGGACGGTCGAGGCGTTCGGGGCGTACGGCTTCTGCCGGGCGCACGCGGTCGCCTTCGCCGTACCGGCCCTCCAGAGCGCCTGGCTCAAGGCGCACCACCCGGCCTTCCTGCTGGCCGGGCTGCTCGAACACGACCCCGGGATGTGGCCCAAGCGGGTGCTGGTCGCCGACGCGCGCCGGCGCGGGGTGCCGGTGCTGCCCGTCGACGTCAACCGGTCCGCGGCCCGGCACACCGTGGAGAAGACCGACGGGGACCGGTGGGGGGTGCGCCTCGCGCTGTCCGCCGTGCACGGCATCGGCGCGCAGGAGTGCGCGCGGATCGAGGCGGGGCAGCCCTACGGATCGCTGTCCGACTTCTGGCAGCGGGCCCGGCCCAGCCGCCCGGTCGCCGAACGCCTCGCGGAGATCGGGGCGTTGGGTGCCCTGCACGACGGCCGGCTCACCCGGCGCGATCTGCTGCTCCAGCTCGCCGAACTGCACCGGGCCGCCCGCAACCGGTCCGCGGGCACCGGCCAACTGCCCCTGATCGCGGGGGCCGTCGGCGGGTCCGAGCCGAGCGGGCTGCCGGAGATGACCGGACGCGAGGCGCTCGGCGCCGAGTTGAACACCCTCGGCATCGATGTCTCCAGGCACCTGATGGAACACCACCACCGGCTGCTGCGGGAGATCGGCGCGACTGACGCGGTGCGTCTGGCCGGGCTGCGGGCCGGGCAGCAGGTGCTGGTCGCCGGGGTCCGGGCGTCGACCCAGACCCCGCCGATCGCGAGCGGCAAGCGGATCATCTTCGTCACCCTGGAGGACGGCTCCGGCCTGGTCGACCTGGCGTTCTTCGAGGACTCCCACCCGGCCTGCGCGTACACCGTCTTCCACAGCGGGCTGCTGCTGGTACGGGGCACGGTGCAGGTGCGCGGCACCCGCCGCAGCGTCGTCGGCACCATGGCCTGGGACCTGGACGAGATCGCCGCGGCCCGCCGGGACGACGGTCCCGAGGCCGCGCTCGCCCTCCTCGGCGAACGCCGCCCGCACCCGACCCCCGCCCAGCCGCGGCGCACCCTGGCCAACGGCACCACCGGTGCCCGCCTGCACCCGTACGCCGATCTGCTGCCCGCCGGCAGCCGCTCGGCCGACCTGAAGAAGTTCGGTCACACCAGTCCGGGGAGCGCGGGATGAGCATCCGTCAGCGGCACATCGCCCATCTGTATCTGCACGGCTCGCCGAACGAGGAGCGGTACGGCCATGTAATCGAACTGATGTCTGATGTCACGCCCCATGTGCGGGAACTGCCGCCCGACGCCGTGCAGCTGGACCTGACCTCGGCGCTCCGGTACTTCGGGCTGTCCCCCTACGACGTGGTCCAGATGACGATGATGCGCCTGAAGGCCCTCTACGGCATCGACGGCAGCGCGGGGCTCGCGGGCAACCGGATGCTCGCGGCGATGGCGGCCGACGCGTCCGCGCCGGGGGAGACCACCTGGGTGCCCGCCGAGCGGGCCGCCGCATGGCTGCGCCCCCGGCCGGTCACCGCGCTGCCGGGGATCGGCCGCGGTACGGCGGCGACGCTCGGCCGGTACGGACTGCACAGCGTCGGACAGCTCGCCGACCTGTCCCCGGCGACCCTGCAACGCCTGCTCGGCACGGGCACCGCCCGGCTGCTGTCCGAACGCGCCCGGGGCCACGACCCGAGCCCGGTCACGCCCGGGGAGCCGGCGGACCGGCTGACCGCCGATCTGGTGCTGGAGCGGGACTGCCTCGACCCGGCGGAGCGGCACCGCTCCGTGCTCGGGCTCGCCGACCGGATCGGGCAACTCCTGCGCGGTCAGCGGCGGGTGGCGGGCCGGGTCACCCTCACCGTGCGCTACGCCGACCGCAGCTCCAGCACCCGGGCGCACACGCTGCCGGAGGCCACCGACCACTCGCCCGCCCTCGCCGCGGCGGCCCTCGGCCTGCTGTCCTCCCTCGGTCTGCAACGGGCCCGGGTGCGCGCCTTCACGCTCCGCGCCGACCGTCTCCGCCCGGTGGCCGACGCCTTCCACCAGCTCTCTCTGGACCCCGGCGACGCCCGCGCCCGCGCCGCCGAGGCCGCCGCCGACCGGGCCCGCCGGCGCTTCGGCCCGGACGCGGTACGGCCCGCGGCGACGGCGCGTCTTTCGCGTGACTCCCGTGGCGGCGGGGTCAGTTGGCCCATGGCGGGGTGAGCAGGGTGCCGTCCGCCAGCTCGGCCGTGAGCCCGACGGAGGTGGTGACCCAGGAGATCGCCGTGTGCCCGGTCGGGTTCTCCACCCCCAGGGTGGACCCGGCGTTGACGATCACCGTGTCGCCCGCGCGCACCCGCTCGGTGCGGCCGTCGAGCGTGATCAGCAGCTCGCCGACGAGCAGATGGAAGATCTCCTCGCGGCTGACGACGTGGGCCGGGGCCCGGGTGCCGGCCGGGATCTCCCCCCGCCAGGCGCACAGTTCCTCGCTGCCGGTGAGCGGGGCGGCGTAGGAGACGAAACGGGCGCCGTGGATCTCGTGGGTCACGGCGTCGGACGAGCGGACGACGGGCATGGCAGGGCTCTCCGTTCGAGCGGGTGGACAAGCGGGTTCCGGGCGCGCGGATTTCGGGCGCCCGGGCTCTCGATCATATGGTCAAGCAGCTTGACTATATGGTCAGGCTGCTTGACCAATACGTCAAGGGTGTTTCAATGCCCCCGTGCAGAACTCCGACGCCATGGCCCTGTCCGCCACCCTGCTCGCCGCGGCGGGCGGGCTCACCCAGCGCATCCATGAGGGGGTCGTGGCGCGCGGCTTCGCCGATCTGCGGCCCGCGCACGGATTCGCCTTCGCGCGGCTCGCGCCGGACGGGGCCACCGTCACCGAACTCGCCGCGCACCTCGGGGTGACCAAGCAGGCGGCGAGCCAGCTGGTGGACGAGGTGGTGCGCAGGGGCTATGCCGAGCGGCGGCCGCACCCGGGGGACGCGCGGGCCCGGCTGGTCGTGCTGACCGAACGCGGCCGGGCCTGCACCCGGGCGGCGGAGGAGGCGGCGGCCGAGGTCGTCGGCGGGTGGCGCGAGCTGCTGGGGGAGGCGGAAGTGCGGGCGCTGTGGGGGAGTCTGGCGAGGATCGCGCCCCATGGGCCGGTGCGGCCCCTGTGGTGACGGCGCGTCAGGCGGGCTGCCGGGGCTGGAAGTTTTACTTGCGCGTAACTTCCCCCGGAGGCTACCCGCCCGTAACTTGACGGATGAACAGCATCCCGTGATCCGGATCACAGGGCCAGTCCGCCGTATGCCCCCTTGAGCCGCAAGGAGATCACCCGATGCTGCCCTGGAAGAGAGTGCTCAGACCCCTCACCGCGCTGCTGCTGTCCGCCGCCGCGGTCGCCCTGCCCGCCACGGCCGCGCACGCCGACACCGCCACCCACAGCGGCTGGAACGACTACTCCTGCAAGCCGTCCGCCGCCCACCCCCGCCCCGTGGTCCTGGTCCACGGCACCCTCGGCAACTCGGTCGACAACTGGCTCGGCCTCGCCCCCTATCTGGAGGCCCGCGGATACTGCGTCTTCTCCCTGGACTACGGCCAGCTCCCCGGCGTCCCCGTCTTCCACGGCCTCGGCCCCATCGACCAGTCGGCCGCGCAGCTCGCCACCTTCGTGGACCAGGTGCGCTCCGCCACCGGCACCGCCAAGGTCGACCTGGTCGGACACTCCCAGGGCGGCATGATGCCCCGTTACTACCTGAAGTTCCTCGGCGGCGCGGCCAAGGTCAACGCGCTCGTCGGCATCGCCCCCGACAACCACGGCGCCACCATCAGCGGACTCACCAACCTGCTGCCGTACTTCCCCGGCGCCACGGACCTGGTCAAGGCCACCACCCCCGGCCTCGCCGACCAGATCCCCGGCTCCGCCTTCCTCACCAAGCTCAACGCGGGCGGCGACACCGTCCCCGGGGTGCACTACACGGTCATCGCCACCCAGTACGACGAGGTGGCCACCCCCTGGCGCAGCCAGTACCTCAGCGGCTCCGACGTGCACAACGTCCTGCTCCAGGACCTGTGCCCGCTCGACCTCTCCGAGCATGTGCTGGCCGGCCTGAGCGACCGCATCGTCTTCCACGAGGCGGCCAACGCCCTCGACCCGGCCCACGCCACCCCGACCACCTGCGCCTCCGCCCTCAGCTGACGGCCGGAGGCGGGGTCAGCCGTCGGGCCACCAGGTCCGCGCGATGTCCTTGCGCACCTCGGGGCGCCCCGCCGGACGCTCCTCCGCCTCCTCGCGGATCCGGCGGACGTCCGTCCTCTTCAGCGGCTTCTGCACGGTCGTACGGCGCATGGCTGCCTCCTTCGGCGCCCACCGGGTTCCGCGTGACGGCGGAGGCGGGCGTGTGGGGTGAGAGTTCCCCATCCGTGCGGGACTGTCAGTGGCGTGTGTCACTCTCCGGCCATGACCGATGAGCGTGAGCACGGGGATACGACTGCCCAGCCGCCGGACTGGGACGCGCGGGCCGCCCGATTCGACGACGAACCGGACCACGGCCTGCGCGATCCCGCCGTGCGGGCCGCCTGGGCGGCCAGACTCTCCTCCTGGCTGCCCGGGCACCCGGCCGAGGTGCTGTGCGGACCGGCCGAGGCCCCGCCGGTGGGGGAGCACCGCTTCGACGTGATCCTCGTACGCCATGTGCTGTGGGCGCTGCCCGGCCAGGCCCGGGCGCTGCGGCGCTGGCGGCGGCTGCTGCGCCCCGGGGGCAGGTTCGTGCTGGTCGAGGGCGTCTGGGGCGAGCTGCACCCGGTCGGCATACCCGCGGACCGGCTCCTCGCGCTGCTGGCGCCGCTGACGTCCGGGGCGCGCGTGGAGCGGCTGTCCGGCGACTCCGTGCTGTGGGGGAAGGAGGTGACGGACGAGCGGTACGCGGTGGTGGCGGGCGTCTGACCGGCACCCGTGCGGGCTCAGGCCAGCAGGTCGCCGAAACCGTCCGCGCGGGCGAGCCGCTCCAGCTCGTCGAGGGCGGCCACGGCGGCCGCGGCGGCCCCCGGGTCCCGCCCGGCCAGCCCGCTCGCGGCGAACTCGTCCTCGTCCAGGCGGCGTACGTCCCCGCCGTCGGCCGAGCGCCACAGGTCCAGGTCGAGGTCCTCCACCACCAGTTCCGCCCCGGTGCGGACCGCGGGCCGGGTGATGTCGCAGTACCAGCCCTTGACCCGGCCGTCCGCGGCGCGCACCTCCTTCACCGCGTACCACCGGTCGCGCCAGTAGTACTCGGTGAACACATCGCCCGGCTCGAAGCGCACGAACCCGAAGTCACGGGTGCCGGCGCCCGCCCAGGGCGCCCGGACCACGACCCGGGTGCCGTCGTCCCCGAGCAGCCCGGCCGGGTAACGGATCTTCGTACGGCCGCCCTTGATGAGGCTGACGGTCAGCTCGCTCGTCGGCTCAGCCGAGTTCGCGGACATGGCGGACCTCCGTCGCACAGATCTCGTAGCCGAGCCATGTGTTGATCGCGATCATCGGCTCGTTGCCCGCGTCGTTGCCCGTGAACGCGTCGGTGACACCGGCGGCGCGGGCCCGGTGCAGGGAGTGCAGCTTGGCGAGCTTGGCCAGGCCGCGGCCGCGGTGGGCGCGGGCGGTGCCGGTCATCGCGGTGGAGTACCGGCCGTCGCCGTCGGTGTAGGCGACGGTGAAGGCGACCGGGCGGCCGTCGACGCACGCGGCCATGGTCAGCTCGCGGTTCAGCAGCGGGTGGCGCCAGGTGCTCGCCAGCCAGTCGTCGTAGCCCCGGGAGGCGAAGTCGAGATCGCTCGGCTCGTCCTGGACGGTCTCCATGTCCAGCTCGAACAGCGGGCGCGGGTCGTCGGCGAACTCGGCGGCCGGGCGCAGCTCGACGCCCGGCGGGGTGGGCGGGAGCGGCGGCAGTTCGCCGCCGGCCAGGTCCAGGCGGAGGAAGTGCGCGGACCGGCCGGCCCGATAGCCGTGCCGCTCGGCGAAGGCGCGGTGGGCCGGTTCGTCCAGGACCCAGCTGAACACCGTGGTCGCGCCCAGCGAGGCGAGGTACTCCTCGGCCGTGCGCAGCAGCAGCGTGCCCGCGCCCCGGCCCGCCCGGTCCGGCCGGACGTAGATGTTCAGCAGGCCCTGGTCCGGCTCGGTGCTGTCGTACGCCAGCAGGACCTGGGCGGTGCCGACGATCTCGCCGTCCTCCTCCGCGACCAGCGGGCGGTAGTGGGCGTCGGGGTGCGTGTGCAGCGTGTTGTGCCGGACCGATTCCGAGGTGAACAGGATGTACGGCAGGGCGAGTCGGCGCACCCGGGCGAAGCCCTCGGTGTCGGCCGGGGCGCCGGGGCGCAGGTCGCGGACGATCGATGTCATGGGGAGGGACCGTACGGGGAGTTGTTCCGGGGGTGCCTCTCATTTTTCCGCGCGTGCGTCAGAATCGGGCTGTGAGCCTGAAGATCCGCATCGACGACAGCGCGCCCCCCTACGAGCAGGTGCGGGCGCAGATTTCCGAACAGGCACGGTCCGGGGCACTGCCCGTGGGATACCGGCTGCCGACCGTGCGGGGGCTGGCCGAGTCCCTGGGGCTCGCGGTGAACACGGTGGCCAAGGCGTACCGGGCGCTGGAGGGCGACGGGGTGATCGAGACGCGGGGGCGCCTCGGCACGTATGTGGCCGCCGCCGGCTCGGCCGCGGAGCGTGAGGCGTCCGCGGCCGCGCAGGCGTACGCCGACCGGGCGCGGAGGCTGGGGCTGGGAGAGCAGGAGGCGCTGGCGGCGGTGCGCGATGCCCTGCGGGCGGCCTACGGGGGGTAGGCGGAGGGAGGGGACCGGGGCGCGTCAGCGCCGGCCCGCCGGTTCCGGGAATCGCGTCACCGCCAGGCCCGCCCGTCGCGCCGCCCCGGCGAAGGCCGCCGCGTCCCGCACCGCCGCGCCGCCCGGGTCGTTGTTGAAGTAGGCGTGGACGCTCTCGTCGTCCGGAAAGGCCGTGGCGATCCGGTCCACCCAGGTCTCCAGGGCGCGGTGGCCGTAGCGGGGCCAGGGGTGCGCGCGGCCCTGGTGGAAGCGGACATAGCCCCAGCCGGCGGTGCGCCACAGCGGGGTGACCGGGCGGGACAGGACGTCGGCCCAGCACAGGGCGGCGCCGCGGGAGACGAGGACCTCGCGCACCTCGGGCGTCCACCAGGAGTCGTGCCGGGGCTCCACCGCGACCCTCGTACCGGCCGGGAAGCAGGCCAGACAGGCGTCCAGCAGGGCCGGGTCGGCACGCAGCGTGGGCGGGAGCTGGAGCAGGACCGGTCCGAGCCGGTCGCGAAGGCCCGCCGCGTGGGTCATCAGCCGGTGCACCGGCTCGGCGGGGTCCGTCAGCCGCCTGATGTGGGTCAGATAGCGGCTGGCCTTGACCGCGACCAGGAAGTCCGGCGGCACCCGGGACCGCCAGGCGGCGAAATGGTCGTACGAAGGCAGCCGGTAGAACGCGTTGTTCAGCTCCACCGTGGCGAACAGCCGGGTGTACTCCTCCAGCCACAGCCGCGCCGGGACCCCGGCCGGATAGACACGGTCCCGCCAGTCCTTGTACTGCCACCCGGAGGTGCCGACCAGCAAGGTCACCTCTTCATGAAAGCACTACAGGTACAGCCCCGCGTCCGCGCCGTTGCGCGCCCCCGGTACCGAGGTCGGTGTGGTGCCCCGGCGCAGCGCGTACAGCTCGGCCAGGGTGGCGCCCTCGCGGCCGACGCCCTCCTCCGTGCCGAGCCAGTGCACCGCCTCGTCATGGGTGAGCCGGCCCACCTCGATGCGGGCCAGGCAGCGGCCGGGGCGGACCACGGCGGGGTGCAGGCGCTCCAGGTCCTCGTTCGTGGTGACGCCCACCAGGACGTTGCGGCCCTGGCCGAGCAGGCCGTCGGTGAGGTTCAGCAGCCGGGACAGCGCCTGGCCCGCGGTGTGCCGGGCCTCGCCGCGGATCAGCTCGTCGCAGTCCTCCAGGAGCAGCAGCCGCCAGCGCCCCTTGCCCGCGCCGTCCTCCTCGCCGATCGCGATGTCCATCAGATAGCCCACGTCGGAGAAGAGCCGCTCGGGATCGAGGACGCAGTCCACCTGGCACCAGTCGCGCCAGGAGCGGGCCAGGGTGCGCAGCGCCGAGGTCTTGCCGGTGCCCGGCGGGCCGTGCAGCAGCAGGAGGCGGCCCGCGATGTCCTCCGGCGTGGTCTTCATCAGCTGGTCCATCGCCTCGGCGACCGGCGCGGTGTAGTTGGCGCGGACCTCCGACCAGGTGCCGGCCGAGATCTGCCGGGTGGTGCGGTGCGGGCCGCGGCGCGGGGACACGTACCAGAACCCCATCGTCACGTTCTCCGGCTGGGGTTCGGGCTCGTCGGCCGCGCCGTCCGTGGCCCGGTCGAGGATCTCCTGGGCCAGTTCGGCGCTGGTCGCGGTCACGGTGACGTCCGCGCCCCGGCTCCAGCGGGAGACCAGCAGGGTCCAGCCCTCGCCCTCGGCGAGGGTGGCGCTGCGGTCGTCGTCCCGGGCGACCCGGAGCACCCGGGCGCCCTCGGGCAGCAGGGTCGCGCCGGAGCGCACGCGGTCGATGTTCACCGCGTGCGCGTACGGCTGCTCGCCCGTCGCGAAACGGCCGAGGAACAGCGCGTCGACGACGTCGGACGGCGAGTCGGAATCGTCGACGTGGAGCCGGATCGGCAGAGCGTCGTGCGGGTTCGCAGGCATGTCGCCATGATCCGTCACCGATGCCCTCCGTGCACGGCATTTCCACCGCTTGTTCCGGGTGTCCCGGGGCCGCCCCGGGTCTGCCCAAGCCCCGGACCGCGCCGATACTGTGGCCCCCGATGGCACGTCATGGGTGGGAATCGGTCGGCCGGCGATGGCGGCTCGCCGCCCTGCTCGGGGGGATCGCGGCGGCGCTCGCCCTGCTGGTGGGCCTGCCCGGCGGACCGCCCGGCGGACCACCCGGCACCTCGGCCGCGCCGCGCGGCACCGTGCGGGCGTCCGTCGGCTGGGGGTTCACCCACACCCAGTTCAGCGCCGACGAGGGCGCGCCCGCCGCGACCGCCCGGGTGCGGGGGCTCCTCAAGGCGGACGGCGGGCCCGCGCAGGACCAGGCGATCATGGGCTGGGGCGCGGACAACCCCGAACCGTCCCCGGGGCACTACGACTTCGCCGCCCTGGACCGCCGGATCGCCTTCGTCCGCGCCTCCGGCGGCACCCCGGTGATCACCCTGTGCTGCGCCCCCGACTGGATGAAGGGCGGCAAGTCCGGTGCGGAACACACCGATTGGAGCCGCTCGGCCCTGGAGACCGCGCCCGACCCCGGCCACTACCGGGACTTCGCCGACCTCGCCGCGACCGTGGCCCGGCGCTATCCGGACGTGCGGCACTTCCTCGTCTGGAACGAGTTCAAGGGCTTCTGGGACGAGGCCGCGGGCCGCTGGGACTACGAGGGGTACACCGACCTGTACAACCTCGTGTACCGGGCGCTGAAGCGGACCGGCGAGGACGTCCTGGTCGGCGGGCCCTATCTGCCGATGGACAGCGTCGCCCCGACCGACCCCGAGGCGTCCCCGCGGCTGCGGGGCGACTGGGGGGCGATGGACCAGCGGGTGCTCGACGCCTTCTCCTACTGGAACGCGCACAAGGCCGGCGCCGACTTCACCGTCGTCGACGGCGCCACCTACCCCGACGGCGGCAGCCCGCGGCCCGACGAGTTCACCGCCACGGACAAGCTGACCGCCGTCAGCGCCTGGGTACGGCGGCAGACCCATGACCTGCCCCTGTGGTGGGCGGAGTACTACGTGGAGCCCGGCGACGGCGACGCCGGCTGGTCCGAGCCGCACCGGGTCGCCGTGCAGGCCACCGGCCTGATCGCCCTGGTGCGGGGCGGCGCCGGCTCCGGCTTCTACTGGAACCCGGAGAAACGCACCGGCCCCACGTGCCCCGGCTGCCTGTGGACCCCGACCGACCGCGCCGACGGGGGCCGGCCGCTGCCCATGTACGGCCTGCTGTCCCGGTTCGCCGCCGCCTTCCCGCCGGGCACCCGCTACCGCGCGGTCCCCGTCGACCCGGCCGCCGGGCCCGGCCTGCGCGTCCTCGCGAGCGACCGCACCGTCCTCGTCGTCAACACCCGCGACCGCCCGGCCGTCGCGCGGGTCGACGGCGGGCGGCTCACGCTGCGGCCGTACGAGGTGAGGTGGCTCGACCGCTGATCCTCACTTCAGGGTCAGGAACCGCTGCACCAGCACCCCCAGCACCACCGCCAGGAACGGCAGGCAGAACCAGAAACTCCCCTGGAGCAACCGCACTCGGCGCGTCCCCGGGGGCACCGCCACCCGCACCGCCTCGCGTGCGGCCAGCAGCAGCATCAGGACCACGGCGGCCAGCGCGCCGGCCACCGACCAGGGCGTCCACGTCACCCGGGGCCCGGCCGGCCCGGGGTGCGGCCCGGGGACCGGACCCGGGGGCGGCGCGCGCAGGGCGTACACCGTGACATCGGCGTTGACCAGCACCCTCGTCAGCTCCGGCCGGGCGTCCAGGCTCCGGGTGAGCCGGGCCCCCCAGGCGGCCGGATAGCCCGCGTCCAGCCGCAGATACGTCACCTGGCTCTCGTTCACCATGAGATACGACCGCGGGCCCGCCTCCTTGAGCGCCGTGACCAGCCCGGACACCCGGGCCGGGTCGGCCGGCGCGAGCGTCGGGACGTAGTCGACCCGCTCCATGTCCCTCGCGCCCCAGGGCAGCGAGGGCGTCACGTCGTTCACCGTGTCGTTGCTCGGCCACAGCAGCCGTACGGTCGGCCGGTCATGGGCGTACACCCAGTTCATCGCCGCGACCTCGCCGGGCCGGGTGCGCTCGAAGGGCTCATTGCCCCACCGGGCCACCAGGAAGCCGCCCATCAGCAGCAGCCCGGCGAGCAGCGCGGCCACGGGGGCGAGGACCGGCCGCCGCCCCGGTCCCGTGGGGCGGGGGAAGAACGCGAGCGCGCCGAGCAGGGCCGCGCCCGGCACCGCGAACATGAAGACACGCAGCGCCATCTCACCGCCGTAGGACTGCATGCCGAAGCCCAGGAACGGGACGAAGGTGAGCACCGGCAGGGAGCGTTCGCGGTACCGGTGCAGGCGCCGGCGCCACCAGCCCCAGCAGGCGAGGGCCAGGACGGCGGCGGCCAGCAGCACCCGGGTGTAGAGGACCAGCTGGTGGGTCGGGTCGCCGCCCCGGATGCGGCCGGAGACGGAGGTGGAGACATTGCCGCCGATCCCGCCGATCCCGCCGAAGAGGTCGTCGAAGTGCCCGGACCAGTACGGCTCCGCCATGAAGCCGAGCCAGACGGCGGCGAGCACCGCGCACAGCAGGGGCAGGCCGCGCAGCTCGCAGCGGCGCAGCAGGACGAGGGCCGCGAGCACGCCCAGCATCACGAACGGGGTCAGCTGGTGCGCGGGCACCGTCGCGGCGTACAGGCCCAGCAACAGCAGCAGGAGGACGGTCCGCCCGCGCCGGTCGGCGGGCGGCGGCTCCGTCTCGCCCGGCCGCAGCCCCGCCGTCAGCGCCCGGGGCGGCCGGAACCAGACCAGCAGGATCGCGGTGAAGAGCAGATACAGCAGGAAGGTGAAGCCCTGCGGGGAGAAGTAGTCCTGGCCGACCCAGCCGCACAGCACGAACAGCCAGACGCCGGTCCACCGCGCCCGCCAGTCCGCGCGCACCGACCGGACCAGCAGCAGCATCGGTGCCAGATAGGCGAGTTGGATCGCCGTCGGCCACCAGCGGATGACCTCCGTGAAGTCGGTGACCCCGCAGGCCCGGCCCACGAACGCGGCCACCGCGAAGAAGCCCGGCCAGCTCCAGCGGGCGTCCAGGTCCGGGACGGCCGACCCGGTGCGGTCGATGTAGTCGAGGAAGCCCAGGTGCTGCCAGGCCGTCGCGAACCTCGGCTCGGTCTCGATCACGGCCGGCAGCGCGTGCAGCGAGACGACCGTGACGACCAGCGTCACCACCAGCAGGGCCCGGTTCTCCCGCCGTTGCCCCAGCAGCCCGGCGAACACCACGACCAGCAGCGCCGCGCCGACGAGCGTGGGCCACGGCAGCACCGAGACCAGACCGAGGCCGCCCATCCGGTCCAGGTCCCCCTCCCCGAGACGCAGGGCGGGCAGCCAGTACAGGAGGAGGGCGGTGAGCAGGAGGGAGGCGAGGAGGAGGGCGGAACGCGGGGGGTGGGCGCGGGGAGCGGGGTCCGGCGAGGGGCCCGGTGAGGGGTCCTGATCCGCAGGGGGCGCGGGACGCGTCGGGGGTACGGCCTCCTCGGCGGCCCGTCCCTCCTCGGCGGCCCGTTCCCGTGCCCACGCCGGCACCCGGCGCCGTCGTACCGGCTCCTCCTCCCGCAGCCCCAGATCCGCCAGATCCCCGTCCGGCGCCACCGCGTCCGGCACCGGCGCGCCCCGCGCGAACCCGCGCGCCGGCGCCGCCCCCGCGCCCGCCCGCACCGTCCGCCACAGCCGCGGCGCGGCGATCGAGACGATCACGGTCAGGCTGGAGACCTCGGCGACCCCCGCCCCGGTGAGCCCCATCCGGGGCAGGAGCAGCAGGGTGAGCCCGAGGACCAGGACGCACAACAGGCCCTGGAGAAAGGCCAGTCCGGCGGTTCGGCTCCGCGCGCGCAGGACGGCGAAGTAGGTTTCCATGACGACCCGGAGCAGGGTGCCGACGGCGAACAGGCGCAGCAGCCCGGTCGCCGCGTCCGCGTAGCCCGCGCCGAAGACACCGAGGATCCAGGGCGCGCCGACGAACAGCACGGCGCTGATCGGCAGCATGATCCGGGCCATCCGCCACAGCGCCGCGCGGGCGTCGGCGGCCAGCCGCTCCGGGTCGTGCGAGCCCTCGACGGTGAGGGACGCGCCCATGTTGACGGCGAGCAGGTTGCAGGTGCCGCCGATGGTGGTGGTGATGTAGAAGTACGCGTTCTGAGCGGAGCTGACCTGCGCGGCGATGATCACCGGCACCAGGTAGACCACGGCGAGCGAGAACAGGGAGCCGGTGTAGTCCCCGGCCAGGAACCGCCCGATCTCCCGGGCGGGCGGCGGCCCGGGCCGCCCGGCGGTCGCCGCGACATGGCGGGGCACCAGCCGCCGGAACACCAGCCAGCCCAGCGGCACCACGGACGTGCCGATCGCGGCCACCCAGGACACGAAGACCCCGGTGGCCGGCACGGCGACGGCGAACACGGCGAGCAGCACCAGCTTCACCGCCGAGAACACCGTGTTGCCCACCGGTACCCAGGGCGCGCTGCGCAGCCCGGTCAGCACCCCGTCCTGGAGGGTGAGCAGGTTCCAGGCGACCACGGCCGCCACGAAGCCGAGGCCGGGGAGCGGGCCGTGCAGAAAGCGGTACGACGGCCCCCAGACGTCCAGGGTGCCGAGGAACACCCCGGCGGCCAGCGCCACGAGCAGGGAACTGCCCGCGTAGGTACGGAAGACGAAGCGGCCGGTGTGCTTCCCGGACACCGGGATGAACCGGGCCAGTGCGCCGGTCAGGGTCACCGCGGTGAGCCCGGCGAGCAGCTTCATCGCGGCGATGGCGGCCGAGCCCCGGCCGACCGCGGCATCGGAGTAGTAGTGCGCCGCGGCCAGCCAGAAGCCGAGGCCCAGGACGGCGGAGATCCCGGTGTTGAGCATCAGCGCGTACGCGTTGCGCAGCAGCGGGCCGCCGCCCGGGGCGCGGCCGGTACCGGGGGCCCGCGCCGCCCTCGGCCCGGGCGCGGTGGTCGTGTCAGTCACGGATCAGACCGGCCTTCCGCAGCGCCGGGCCGATCCGCCGTGCCCCGCGCACCAGCCCGTACCCCCGGGTGAGGGCCCGGTCCCGGGCGAACGCACGGCCGATGTCCTGCCCCCGCAGCAGCCGGGTGAACTCCTCGGCGCCCGTGCCCCGGCGCACCGTGACCCGGCGCAGCGCGTACGGCCCCTGGGCGCGGCGGGCGAGCCCGTTGCCGACGGCGAGCGCCTGCGCGTACCCGGCCGCGCGCACCGCCCGGCGCACCCGGCGGCTGGAGTAGCCGTACGGATACGCGAACGACACCGGCCGCGCGCCGAGTTCGGCGGTGAGGATCTCCGTGCACCGGCCCAGCTCCCCGTCCAGCGCCGCCTCGTCCAGCTGGTCCAGCTGCGGATGGGTGTGGCTGTGCCCGCCGATCTCCACCCCGGACGCGGCGAGCCGGCGCACCTGGTCCCAGTCGAGCATGGTGTCGAGGCCGCCCCCGGTGTCGTACGCGCCCCGCAGCCAGCCGGTGGAGACGAACAGGGTGGCCGGGAAGCCGTGCCGGGCGAGCAGCGGCAGGGCGTGCCGGTGCACGCCCTCGTAGCCGTCGTCGAAGGTGATCAGCACCGGCCGCGCGGGCAGCGCCCGGCCGCCGCGCCAGTGTGCCGCCAGTTCGGCGGTGGTGACGGGCGTGCAGCCGAACTCCTCGATGAGGGAAAGCTGTTCGGCGAAGGTCCCGGGTGCGACGGACAGGGTCCGGGTGGCGGCGTTGGGCGCGGTGGCGACGGAGTGGTACATGAGGACGGGCACGGGCGGCTCACTCACGCGGGCCCCCTGGCCGGGCGCCGGTCCCCGCGTCCGCGTACGACCCGCGCCGCGCCCGCAGGCTCCCCACCGCGAACCCCCCGCGGCCGTGAGCACCCCGGCGACGATGGCGCCCGCGCGGCCCGCGCCCCCCGGCCGGCCGAGCAGCGCGTCCCGCAGGCCCCGGGCGACTCCGGCGGGCAGCACCCGGGTGGCGTAGCGGCGTTCGGACTCCAGGCCCTTGTCCGCGCCGACGCTGCGGGCCACCAGGGCCTTGGAAAGGCCCTCGGCGTAGGCGCGGGTGCGGAAG
Organism: Streptomyces sp. SUK 48; assembly: GCF_009650765.1. NCBI lineage: Bacteria > Bacillati > Actinomycetota > Actinomycetes > Kitasatosporales > Streptomycetaceae > Streptomyces > Streptomyces sp. SUK 48. The sequence continues at coordinate 6,374,801 of NZ_CP045740.1, forward strand.
TAGGCGAAGTTCTCCCGGGCCCGCGGCACCCGGTGGTGGATCACCGCGCGGTCGTCGACGAGCAGCACAGCGTCGGGGCGGGCGCGGGCGAGGCGGATGCACAGCTCCGTCTCCTCGCCGCCCAGCGGGCGCCGGCCGCCGTCGCGCCCGATGCCGGTGGCGAAGCCGCCCGCCGCCTCGAAGGCCGTACGCCGGAACGAGGCGTTGCCGCCCAGCACATTGCGCACCCGCACCCGGCCCGGCGGCAGGCCCCGGTAGGTGCAGCCCACCACCCAGTCGAACTCCTCCGGGAACCAGGCGGGCCGCCGCCCCGACGCCCACACCGGCTCGGTGCGCCCGCCGACCGCCAGCACCCGGGGATCGGCGTACGCCTCGGCGAAGCGGCGCAGCCAGTCCCGCTCGGCGACCGCGTCGTCGTCCAGGAAGGCGATCACCTCGCCGCGCGCGGCGGCGATGCCGGTGTTGCGGCCCGAGGACAGGCCGCGCGGACCGGAGTTGGGCAGCACCCGCACGCCCCCGGCCGTCCGGTACGCGCGCTCCAGCCGCTCGCCGAGGGCCGGGTTGTGGTCCACGACCAGGAGGGTCTCCAGGGCCGGGTACGACTGCGCGCGCACTGAGGAGACCGCCGCGAGGATGTCCTCCCAGCGGTCCTCGGTGTAGGCGCAGATCACCACGGAGATGCCGGGATCGCTCAAGACACCTCTCCCCGCCGGGACTCGAGCAGCGCGGAGTGCCGCTTACGGCGGCGCAGCGCACGCCGGTTGGAGCGCTCGCGCAGGATCACCCGCAGCACCCGCAGCCCGTCGCGCACCGCCCGCAGATTGCTGGTGCCGTGGATGCGCAGGTACTCGTGGCTCGGGATCTCCTGCACTCTCAGGCCCGCCTTGACCACTCTGATGTTCATCAGCGTCTCGACCTCGAAGCCGGTGCAGTCGAGCTCGATCTTGTCCAGGCAGTGCCGCCAGAACGCGTTGTAGCCGTAGCACAGGTCGGTGTAGCGGGCGCCGAACTTGCGGTTGACGACGGTGCACAGCGCCCAGTTGCCGAGCTTGCGTATGAAGGTCATGTCGTCGGTGCCGCCGCCGTTGGCGAAGCGGGAGCCCTTGGCGAAGTCGGCGCCGGAGACCAGCGCGGAGACATAGCTGACGATCTCGCCGCCGTCCGCCGAGCCGTCCGCGTCGACCATCACGATGATGTCGCCGGTGCATGCCTCGAACCCGGTGATCAGGGCGTCCCCCTTGCCCCGGCCGCGCTGCGGGACGACCTTGAGGCGCGGCCACAGGGACCGGGCCACCTCGATGGTGCCGTCGGTGGAGTTGCCGTCCACGAGGACGACCTCGTGGATCCAGTCGGGCAGGCTCTTGAAGACGTAGGGCAGGTTCCGCGCCTCGTTCATGGCGGGGATCACCACGCTCACCGGCGGAGTGATCGCCAGGTGCGAGGAGATGGGCCGGTAGTGCGTGACGAGCAGCGGTTCGCGGCCCGGACTCGGCGGGCGCAGCGCTGAACTCATGGTTGGTTCCCTCTCGTCCGGTGGGCCGCCCGCCGCCGGGCGGCCCGGCTTGGGATCCGGTTCGAAAGGGGGGTTCTCCTCCGGGGCACGGCGAGCGGAGCTCCGTACCCGCGGACGAGCTTGGCACAGCTGTCCGGGCCGCCGGGCGGGCATGGCGGCCGGTCGCGCGGCCCGGGCCCGGTCACCGCTCTCGGTCACCGAGCACGGCACCCCCCTACCGCGCTGCGCGGCGGACCCCGCCATGGCGCCCGGCCCTCCCCAGGGACCGCGCACCGGCGAACCGCCGCGGTTGAGCTGTATGACGGTATTGACGGTTCGGCCCGAAAGGCAAGACCTGGACGGTGCATCGCCTTTTCCATGATTGGTCCGTTGCGCAACAGTGGCTCACCTTGCTCACTCTTGTGTGCTTTTACCGGGGATTCGATCCCGAAGGAGTACGAGAAGCAGCAGGAGCAGACTCAGCACGGCGACGGCGGCCACCCCGCCCCGGACGGACCACCGGTGCGTCGCGAGCATCACCTGGGCCACCAGCATGTCCACGACCACGGCGCCCGCGAGCGCGCACAGGGCGCGGGCGAAGGGATCGAGGCCGCGCAGGGCCGCGGCGAGCGCGGCGGCCGGCGCGAGCAACAGGAAGAGCAGCGCGCCCGGGCCGCGCAGCGCGGCGCCGGAGCCGGTGAGGGCGAGCAGCGCGCCGGCCGTCGGGACGGCGGCCGCGGCGCCCGCGAGCAGCGGCGACAGTTCCCTGTTGACCCGTAAGGTGCGCATTGGCGAATTTGCCCTCCGGAGCGCCGGATGCCGGGCTTCAATGTGGCGCAGGCCCGAGGGGGCGTCAAGGGCGCCCTCACCCCGAAATGAACGGCTGGAGCAGGTGTCTGAGACCCGGTCAACATAGTTGACATGTACGCGCAATACATACGCAGTAAATCTTTGAAGACGGTCTTATTGAGAGTCAAAAATTCTTGACATGAACACTTCCGCTCAACGCGCGTAGTTGCTACTTAAGTTGCCGCAGACTTCCTGCTCACCTGGGAGATACACCATGAGACGTTCCCGGCTTGTCGGATTCGTTGCGCCACTCCTCCTCGCTCTGGGCCTCGGCTTCACGCAGGCGGCGTCGGCGCAGGCGGCATCCAACAGCGGCGGTTACGTGGCGCTCGGCGACTCCTACGCCTCCGGCGTCGGCGCGGGCAGCTACATCAGCTCCAGCGGCGACTGCGACCGCAGCACCAACTCCGCGGCCTACCTCTGGAACGCCGCGCACAAGCCGGCCTCCTTCGCCTTCAACGCCTGCTCGGGCGCCACGACGGACGATGTGATGGCCAACCAGCTCGGCTCGCTCAACTCCTCCACCTCGCTGGTGTCCATCAGCATCGGCGGCAACGACGCCGGGTTCGCGAGCGTCATGCAGACGTGCGTGCTGAACTCCGACAGCACCTGTCTGTCCGCCATCGCCACCGCGAAGTCCTACGCGACCAACACGCTGCCCGGGAAGCTCGACACCGTCTACAACGCCATCCACTCCAAGGCGCCCAACGCCCGAGTGGTCGTGATCGGTTACCCGCGCTTCTACCTGCTCGGCCAGGTCTGCCTCGGCCTGTCCGACACCAAGCGGTCGGCCATCAACAGTGCCGCCGACACCCTGGACGGCACCGTCCAGTCCCGCGCCGCCGCCCACGGCTTCGTCTTCGGTGACGTCCGCAGCGCCTTCTCCAGCCACGAGATCTGCTCCAGCAGTTCCTGGCTCCACAGCCTCAACGTGCTCGACCTCACCGAGTCGTACCACCCCACCGCCGACGGCCAGTCCGGCGGCTACCTGCCGGCCCTCACCACCGCCGCCGGCTGACCCGAACGGGTGAGCACCCCCTGGCACACCGCCGGGCCCGCCCGTCAGGGTGAACTCCCGTTCCGGCCAGGGGTGTCGACGTAACACTTGGTATCTCCCGGGTGAGCCCGCCGTGTGCACCCGGCGGGACCGCCCACCGCGGCGGCGGGGGCCCTGGCCGATGGGGCCTTCGCCGACCGGACGGCCGGGCGCGTGAGATGGACCACGTTCCCGGCCGCCTCCGCACGGCTTCCTCCGCCCGCGCCGCGACCGGTGCGGGCGGTCGCGGTCGCGGCGACGGGGCGGCCGCCGCCGGGCCGCCGCCGGGGCCCGTCGTCACCCTGGGGCTCCACGGGGCCGACACGCCCTTGATCACCAGGGGGTCGGCACCCCAGGGGGCGTCACGCGCCGTGACGGCGGCCCCGGAGCGGCGGTCCGGCGCGAGCCGTCGGCCAGCTCATTGTCCAACTCGCCCTGAAACCGGTCGGATTCGGAGAGTAGTCAGCTTGGGATGGTCAACCCCCTTACGGGGAAGGTGAATCCTGAAGGCGCGATACACGAGTGCCCCGGTGGGGAGATAGGGTTACTCTGCCCGGGGCCGGGTGGACTCGTACGGGTGGGGAGTGACATGGAACAGATAACAGTGCGCAGCAGGGCCAGGGTCCCTGCGATCACCTGCGGGAGCAGCGCGACCAGCTCGCGCCTCGACCGGCACCTCGCGGTGCTGGGCGGTCCCGCGATACCGCAGCAGAAGACCGTCGAGGCGACCTCGCTGATGCGGGAGCTGACGGCGCGGGACACTCGGCGCACGCACAGCGACCGGGGCGCGCGGGTCCGCCGGGTCTCCCTCTTCGCACCCCTGCGCCGACTGCGTCGTTCGCTGTTCGGCAGCCACTAGTCCGGTCCTCGACCGGCCTGTGATCCGGCCCCGATCCGGCCACTGATCCCCTTGAGCGCCCGTCCGGCGCTCACCGGGTGAATCCCGGCGGTTCCGGACCTCGTCCGGGCCCGCGCTCAGGCCGCCACACCGTCCCGGCGCAGCGCTGCGATCTCGTCGTCCGTCATCCCCACGGCACGCAGCAGCGCTCCGGTGTGCTGTCCGAGCGCGGGCACGTCGCCCATCCGCGGTTCGTCCCCGCCCGGCAGGGTGAGGGGCGGCAGCAGCGCCCGCAACGGCCCCACCGGCGAACCCACCTGACGCCAGCGCTCCCGGGCCGCCAGCTGCGGATGCTCCGCCAGCTCGCGCAGATCCCGCAGCCGGGCACAGGCGAGGCCCGCCCGCTCCAGCCGCGCCAGCGCCTCGTCCGCGTCCAGGGCCCCGAGCGCCCGCGCCACCGCCGCGTCCGTCTCCGCCCGGTGCGCGACCCGCGCCGCGTTCGTCGCGAACAGCGGGTCTGTCCCCAACTCCGGCCGCTCCATGACCTGTTCGGCAAGGCGCCGCCACTCCCGGTCGTTCTGCACCGACAGCAGCACCTGGCCGCCGTCCGCCGTCGGGTAGGCGTCGTAGGGCGCGATGACGGGATGTGCGAGTCCGGTGCGCGCCGGGGGTTCGCCGTCGTGCATCGTGTGGTGCAGCGGATGGCCCATCCACTCCGCGAGCGAGTCCAGCAGGGACACCTCCACCGGACCGCCGCGCCCGGTGACGCCCCGGCGCACCAGGGCCGCCAGCACCCCCGAGAAGGCGTACATGGCCGCCGCGATGTCCGCCGCCGGAATCCCCGCCTTCACCGGCCGCTCCGGCGTCCCGGTGAGCGACACCAGGCCCGCCTCGCACTGCACCAGCATGTCGTAGGCCCGCTTGTCCGCGTACGGGCCGAAGGAGCCGTAGCCCGAGATGTCCACGGCGATCAGCCGCGGATGGGCCGCGCACAGGGTGGCCGCGTCCAGGCCGAGCCGGGCCGCGGCCCCGTGCGCCAGGTTCTGCACGAACACGTCCGCGTCCGCGACCAGCCGCCGTACGACCTCCCGGCCGCGCGGATCCTTCAGGTCCAGGGCGAGCGACTCCTTGCCCCGGTTGCACCACACGAAGTGCGAGGCGAGGCCGCCCGCCGCGGTGTCGTAGCCCCGCGCGAAGTCGCCCCCGTCCACCCGCTCCACCTTGATCACCCGGGCCCCCAGATCGGCGAGCTGCCGGGTCGCGAAGGGCGCGGCCACGGCCTGTTCGACGGCGACGACGGTGATCCCCTCCAGCGGCAGCGGCTGGGGTCCCGGGGGTCTTCCAAGGGGGTGCGCGAGGGGTGGTCCGCGAGGTGCTCCATGGGGTGGATGATCTCCCCCTCGCGCGGGCCTGTCAGTACGGCGTATGTCACGCGCCACGGCTGTAACGGCGCACCGCGAGCGGCAGGAACACCACGATCAGGGCGAGGCTCCAGGCGAGCGACCCGGCGACCGGATGGGCCACCGGCCAGGCGGCGGCGCGTGGCACGGGCGCGTTGCCGAACAGGTCCCGCAGCGCGGTGGTCACCGCGCTGATCGGGTTCCACTCGGCGATCGTGCGCAGCCAGCCGGGCAGATGGCCGGTCGGGATGTACGCGTCGGACAGCAGCGGCAGCACGAAGGAGGCGGCGCCGAGTTGCCCGGCCGCGTCCTCGCTGCGGGTGAGCAGGCCCAGGTGGATGCCGGCGCAGGTGCAGGCGAACCGGAAGAGCAGCAACAGCCCCACCGCGCCCGCGGCTTCGGGCACCGTTGCCTCGATCCGCCAGCCCACCGCGAGCCCGACCAGGAGCAGCGGGATCGTGCCGAGGGCGGTGACGACGAGGTCCGCGGCGGCCTGTCCCAGGGGGACGGCGGCCCGGCTCACCGGTAGCGTGCGGAAGCGGTCCGTCACGCCCCGGTGGGTGTCCGCGGCGGCCTGGAACATCCCGGTCATCAGGCCGCCCGCCGCCGTCGCGACCAGCAGTCCCGGCACCAGGAAGGCGCGGTACTCCCGGCCCGGCATGGCCAGCGCGCTGCCGAAGACATAGCCGAAGAACAGCAGCATGTTGACCGGCATCATCTGGGTCAGGACCGTCAGGCCCGGACTGTTGCGGACCCGACGCAACTGCCGTCCCGTCATGGCGAGTCCGTCGTACACCAGTGCGTTCACGCGGCTCGCTCCTCGATGGGGCCGGCTTCGGTCCGGGACGTGACCGCGGTTCCGGTGAGCCGCAGGAAGACGTCGTCCAGGGTGGGCGGACGCAGGCTCGCGTCCAGCAGGGGGACGCCGGCCGCGTCGAGTTCGCGCACCAGGCGGGGCAGCGTCAGGGTCGGGTCGGTGGTGAGGACGCCGACGGCGGCGCGTGCGCGGTCGAACGCCGGCTCCCGGCCGGTGAGCCGGTCCAGCACGGCGGCCGCCGCGCCGAGCGCGTCCGGGTGGGCGACCACGGCCTCGGCGTACGACCCGATGAGCGCCTTGAGTCCGGCGGGTGATCCGGTGTGCGCGATCCGGCCCCGGTCCATCAGGGCGATGTCGTCGGCGAGTTGATCGGCCTCCTCCAGATACTGCGTGGTCAGCAGGACCGTCGTACCGTTCGCGGCGAGGTCCCGTACCGCCTGCCGGACGGAGCCGCGGACCGCCGGGTCGAGGCCGGTGGTCGGCTCGTCCAGGAAGAGCACCTCCGGGCGGCGCACGAGGCTCACGGCGAGGTCGAGGCGGCGCCGCATACCGCCCGAGTAGGTGGCGGCCCTGCGGCCGGCGGCCTCCGTGAGCCCGAAGCGCGCCAGCAGCTCCTCGGCGCGCGCGGCCGGCCCCCCGACCCGGTGCAGCCGGGCGAACAGCCGCAGGTTCTCCCGGCCGGTCAGATCGCCGTCCACCGAGGCGTACTGGCCGGTGACGGAGATCAGTCTCCGGACGGCGGCCGCCTCCCGGACCAGGTCGTGTCCGGCGATCCGCGCGGAGCCGGAGTCCGGCCGCACCAGCGTCGTCAACAGGCGGACGGCGGTGGTCTTCCCGGCGCCGTTGGGCCCCAGCAGCCCGCAGACCGTGCCCCGGGGGACCGCCAGATCGAGCCCCCGCAGGGCGGGGACGGCGCCGAAGCGCTTCTCCAGACCTTCACTAAGTACAGCGTACGTAGTTGGCATGCGTCGACCATAGCGCACTACGTACGGTGTACGTAACTAGGATGGTGGGCGAGGTGATGACATGGCAGTCCGAGGGGCCGTACCCGAGGTGATCTGGGCGCGCCCCGAGCGCACCGGACGAGGGCCGAGACCGGCGTACACGCGTGACGACATCGCGGCCGCCGCCGTGCGGATCGCCGACGCGCGCGGGCTCGACGCGGTGTCGATGCGGCAGGTCGCGGCGGAGCTGGGGTGCGGGACGATGTCCCTGTACAACTACGTGCCGCGCAAAGAGGACCTGTACGAGCTGATGATGGACGCGGTCGGCGCGGAGCACGCGCTGTGGCCGCCGAGCGGCAACTGGCGGGCGGATCTGACGCGGGTGGCGCACGAGGCGCGGGCGCTGATGCACCGGCATCCGTGGATGCCGCGCCTGATGTCACCGGTCTACGGGTTCAGCCCGCACACCCTGCGCTATCTGGAGCACTGCCTGGCCTGCCTGGACCCGCTGGAGGCCCGCTACGGCACGAAGCTCGAACTCATCGCCATGCTCAACGGCGTGGTGACGACGTACGTGCGCAATGAGCTGGACACCGCCGAGCGGGTGCGGGCGCTGCCGTGGTCGGAGGACGAGGAGAACGCGGTGCGCGGCGCGTATCTGGCCCGGCAGGTGGCGTCCGGGAAGTACCCGAGGATGGCGGCGGCGTTCGCGGAGGACCCGGGCCCGATCGATCTGGAGGCGGTCTTCGAGCGGGCGCTCACGAGGATCCTCGACTCCTACGCATGACCTCGTCCGTCACAGCAGCGCGAACTGCCCCTCCGGGCCCTCCTCGGGTTGGTCCAGGACCGAGGCGGGGCGGCGGGAGGAGGGCGGGGGCGGGAGGACGGCGCGGTGGCGCAGGTCGGTTGCCGTGATCGAGGAGGGGACCGTCAAGCCGGCCCTCTCCGCGCGGACTTCGGAGAGCAGGGCCAGGACCGTGATCAGCTCCAGCAGTTCCGAGGTCCACGACTGGAGCCAGCCGGCGGGCCGGATCGCCTCCAGGGTCCCGGGGGCGCCGGGTGCCGTGCGGGCGGTGAACCAGGACTCCAGGACCCGTACCCCGTTCAGCTCATACTCCCAGGCCCCGGCGGGGACGGGGGAGACGCGGCCCTCGTCCAGGTGCAGGGCCTCCTCCTCGGGGTCGTAGTGGAGGGTGGCCGGGCGGGGCGGCAGCGGGGCGCGGACGTAGGGGCGGCGGCCGCCGGGGAGCTTGGGGCGGTCGCCGTCGCGGCGCAGCAGCCAGAGCAGCCGACGGCCCGACGCCACACCGGATGACCACAGTTCCGCGTCGTCGGTCAGCGGGACGGTGCGGTCGGGGCGGGCCGTGGCCAGGAACCAGGCCGCCAGGTCGAGGGGGGTGACCCGGGTGTCCAGGCGGGACGAGAGATGGTCCAGGAGGCCGGGCGCCAGGTTGGGGTCCGCCGCGGCCGGGCGGCGGTGCAGGGGCCGGACGCGCCCGGTGCGCAGGGTGGGCAGCAGGCCGGTGGCCAGCAGCGGATGGTGCTCGTCGGGGGTCTCCACCAGGAAGACCTGCCGTTCGTCCGCCACCCGCCACAGCTCCGGGCGGGCCGCGTCCAGCAGCCGGTGGTCCGGGATCAGCCACCGCTCGTCGAAGGGCGCCGCCAGCACCCGCACCGGCTCCGCGCACGGCCCCCCGGCACGCGCCAGGCGCTCGGTGCCGCCGGTCCGGCCCGGCAGCTGGCCCACGGCCGAGTGCAGGGTGCGGGCCCGGCTCGGCTCGAACAGCGCCTCGCGGTCCGGGAGTTCCGCCGCCAGCAGGGCGTCCCAGCGGGCCCGCAGACAGCCCGGATCGGGGGCCGTCGGCCAGGCGCGGCCCGGCCGCGGCGGTGCGACGGACCACGGCATGAGGTCCGCCAGCAGCGGAGCGTCGTCGTCGTACGGCACGCTGGGCATCGTACGGGCCGAGGGCGCGCGGCGGGTCAGGTGGCGTCCAGGGTCACCGTGAAGGAGAAGCGGTCGCCCCGGTAGTGGATCACCGCCACGTCCAGCACCCGCCCCTCGGTGTCGTAGGTGATGCCCGTGTAGTGCAGGATCGGGCTGAGCAGCGGGACCTGGAGGAGGCGGGCGGTCTCCGGGTCGGCGAGCCGGGCCTCCACAGTGTCCGTGATCCGGCTGATGTCCGCCTTGACGACGTCCCGCAGCACCTTCGTCATCGGCCAGCGGACCAGATCGTCCAGGTCGATCCGCTCGGCCAGTTCGGGGCGCACATGGTTGACGGCGTGGTTGGTCGGCTCGCCGGTCTGCTCGTCGAAGCGCAGCCGGTGGTACGTCGCCACCTCGGCCAGCCCCGGGAAGCAGTCCGTGAGCCCGCCCGGCACCGGCGCGGGCCCGTGCGCCAGCAACTCGGTGCGCATCCCGGACTGCTGGGCCACGATCGCGTCCACCGAGCCCAGCAGCCGCACCGGGGCGCCGCGCCGGGCGTCGGGCTCGATGAACGTGCCGCGCCGCCGGTGCCGGCTGATCAGCCCCTCGTCCTCCAGCTCCTTCAGCGCCTGCCGCATGGTCAGCACGCTCACGCCGTAGTGCTCCGCCAGGCGCTCCTCGGTGGGCAGGCGCAGCGGGTCCGCGGGCGAGCGGCCCAGTATCGAGGCGCGCAGCGACTGCGACACCTGGTACCAGAGCGGCAGCTTGCGGTTCAGGACGATCGAGTCAGGGGCGAATGAGGTCACGCTGATATCCGTACCGGGTCGGGAACGACGGGCGCAACAGAGGCGTCAGATGCGGAAGTTGCGCGTCAGCCCCCGCCACACGTCGTCGTACGCCCCCTGGAGGTGGTCGGCGCGGGCCGCGTCCGGGGTGAGCGTCAGCGGCCAGCGGGTCTCGAACATGAAGGCGAGGCCGTCGTCGATCTTCTGCGGCTTCAGCTCGGCCGCGCTCGCCCGGTCGAACGTCTCCCGGTCCGGGCCGTGCGCCGACATCATGTTGTGCAGCGAGCCGCCGCCCGGCACGAAGCCCTCCGCCTTCGCGTCGTAGGCGCCCTCGATCAGGCCCATGTACTCGCTCATCACGTTCCGGTGGAAGTACGGCGGCCGGAAGGTGTCCTCGCCCACCAGCCAGCGCGGCGCGAAGACGACGAAGTCGACGCCGGCCAGCCCCGGGGTGTCCGACGGGGAGGTCAGGACGGTGAAGATGGAGGGGTCCGGGTGGTCGTAGGAGATCGAGCCGATCACATTGAAGCGGCGCAGGTCGTAGACGTACGGCACATGGTTGCCGTGCCAGGCGACCACGTCGAGCGGCGAGTGGTCGTACGCGGCCGTCCAGAGGTTGCCGCAGAACTTGTTCACCACCTCCACCGGGCCCTCGGTGTCCTCGTACGCGGCGACCGGCGCACGGAAGTCCCGCGCGTTGGCGAGCCCGTTGGCGCCGATCGGGCCGAGGTCGGGCAGCCGGAACGGCGCCCCGTAGTTCTCGCACACATAGCCGCGGGCCGACTCGTCGAGCAGCTCCACCCGGAACCGCACCCCGCGCGGGACCAGCGCCACGTGCGCGGGCTCCACGTGCAGCCGCCCGAACTCGGTGTGCAGCAGCAGCCCGCCGTGCTCGGGGACGATCAGGAGCTCGCCGTCGGCGTCCGAGAAGACCCGCTCCATCGAGGCGTTGGCGTGGTACAGGTGCACGGCCATGCCCGCCCGCTGGGTCGCGTCGCCGTTGCCGCCGAGCGTCCACAGGCCCGCGAGGAAGTCGGTGCCCGCGGCCGGCTCCGGCAGCGGGTTCCAGCGCAGCCGGTTCGGATCGGGCACGGCCTCGGTGAAGGGCGCCGTGCGGATCGAGCCGTTGGCCGTCCGGGTGAACCGCGGATGCGCGGCCGACGGGCGGATCCGGTACAGCCACGAGCGGCGGTTGTGCGCCCGCGGCTCGGTGAAGGCCGCGCCGCTGAGCTGCTCCGCGTACAGCCCGAGCGGTGCGCGCTGCGGTGCGTTGCGGCCCTCGGGCAGGGCGCCCGGCACCGCCTCCGAGGCGTGCTCATTGCCGAACCCGGTCAGATACGACAGCCCCTCGGCCCTTTTGCGCGCGTCCCCGCTCATGGTCGCCCCCACGCTCCTTCGCGCTTGTTGACTGCGTCCGTTCATTCCTATGGGACACCGTAGGAATCAGCGGGGCCCGGCGCAAGAGGGCGGGGCCTCCTCCCTCCGGGGTAGGCCGGGAACCCGACTTCAGGCGGATTCCCGGGGCCGCCCCCGTGTTCTACGCTCGCGCACATGTCGTGGACGAAGGAGACCCGAGGACGCCTGGCCGCGCTCGCGGTGTGCGTTCTGCTGCCCCTCGGCACGGCCGGCTGCGGCACGGCGCACGGCGGCACGGGCCCCGGCCCGGGCGGGGGCGCGAGCGCGGGCGCGGCCGCCGCGGGGGCGCCCTCACCCGTCGGCAAGGTCCTGGACGACACCGACGACAGCGGACGCCCTCTGCGCGAGGTCGGCGGCAAGGACGCCCCCGGGGTCGGCGTCGAGGTCACCCCGGACTCCGCCGACGGCTGGGACGTGCGGCTGACCTTCCGCCACTTCCGGGTCTCCGCACCCGGCGCGCACCCCACCGCGGTGACCGGGCGCGGGCCCGCCTGCCTCTTCGTGGACGGCCGCCGGATCGCCCGCCTGTACACGCCCCGGTACCGGCTGCCCGCCCGGCTCGTCCCGCACGGCACCCACCATGTCACCGCCCGCCTGTACGCCGACGACGGCACGGTGTGGGCCGTGCACGGCAAGCCGGTCCAGAGCACCGCCGACATAACGGTGTCGGGCACCCGGCCGCCGGGGCCCACGCCTGGGAGCGCCGACCGCCTGCCGGACGGCTGAGGGATTCGCGCACGCGTCTCCGTACCCTGGGACCAGGTTCACCGGACCCCGGCGGAAAGGCATCATGAAGCCCGTGCCCCACGCGACCCCGCTCCGCCGCGCCCCCGTCCAGCGGCGCAGCGCCGAACGGCTGACCAGGATTCTCGACGCCTGCGCCGAACTCCTCGACGAGGTGGGCTACGACGCGCTGAGCACCCGGGCCGTCGCGGTGCGCGCCGGTGTGCCCATCGGCTCCGTCTACCGCTTCTTCGGCAACAAACGGCAGATGGCCGACGCCCTCGCGCAGCGCAATCTGGAGCTGTACACCGCGCAGGTCACCGGGCGCCTGGAGCGGGCGGCGGCGGGGGACTGGCGGGCCGCGATGGACGCCGTCCTGGACGAGTACCTGGCGATGAAGCGCACCGCGCCCGGCTTCTCCCTGGTCGACTTCGGCAACCAGATCCCGGTGGGCGCCCGCCAGGCGGAGCCCAACAGCCGGATCGCCGACCGGCTCTCCGAGCTGCTCGCCGGCTATATCGGCCGCACCCCGGACGAGGAGCTGCGGCGGGCCTTCCTGGTCGCCGTGGAGAGCGCGGACACCCTGGTCCAACTGGCCTTCCGGCTCGACCCGGAGGGCGACGAGGCGATCATCCGCGAGACCCGGGAGCTGCTGCGGGCCTACCTGGCACGGCTGCTGGACTGACCGGCCGGCCGGAGGGGCACCCCGGCATGCCAACCGGTCGGCAGGCCCCCGGTGCGCCCGCGCCTGCCCGGAGCCCTCAAGTCCCGCGGCGGCAAAGTGGAGTTGCCGCCCGCGCCGCTCGCCGCCGGCCTGCCCCGGCCGCGCGCCGCCCGCGCCGCCCACCCCGTCGTGCCCCCCCTCACCGGCGGCTCCAACCGCCGCACCCCGCACCTGCGTCCCGAGGACGCGGACCGGCCCGGTGACCTGGGCGGCGCGGAGGTACGGGTCGAGGGCGCCGGGGGAGAGGCGGCGGCACCGGCCGAGGTCGCCGACGCGGTACGCCCCGGCGTGGTCGGCCCGCCGCACGGCTGGGACCACGGCCGCCCCGGCACCCGGCTCGGGCGCGCCGCCACCACGCCGGGAATCAACGCCGGCCAACTCCTCGACGGGAGCCCGCTCGACCCGCTGTCCGGCAACGCGGTCCTCCGCGGCATCCCGGTGGAGCCCACAGTGGCCGCTAATTAGTCATATCGTCACATTGCTCCGCCAGGGGGATATCTGACGGCGCGCCGGGCCCCGGTGCCGCCGGTCGTCGTGCGCATTGGGCAGAGTCCAGATGGGATCGATTTGTATGAAAATCATCTGACTCGGAGGAAATGCGTATGCCCACCCGGACATTCCCACGCACCGCCGGTACCCGCGCCGGCGCCACCGTCGTCCTGACCGCTCTCGCCGCGGCGGGTGCGTCGTGGGTGGCGGCACCGAACGCCATGGCCCAGGGGGAGAACGGCGACATCAGAGTCCACCGGGTCGGCACGCCCTTCGGCGTCTCGAAGGACGACCCCACGGTCTGCCGGTTCTACCTGGACGCCGTCAACTTCGACATCCTGCCGGTCATCGCCTACACCATCACGCCGCAGCCCCCGCTGCCCACCTCCGCCACCGTCACCGGCACCATCCAGCTCGCCGGCGGCGCCGGGCACACCGACCCGCTGGGCCTCGCGGACGGCCAGTACCGGGTCACCTGGACCGTGGCCGGCGCCCTCAAGGAGAAGGTCTTCCGGGTCAACTGCCGGGAGAACGGCAACCCGGGCGCGCCCGGCCAGATCGACGACCACCAGCAGCAGCAGGAGCACAACGACGCCAGCTGGGGCCAGGGCGGCGACCACGGCGGCGACCGCGGCGGCGACCACGGCGGCCCGCAGGGCGGGGTGCACGCCGGTGGCGGCGGTCTCGTCGACACCGCGGCCGCGTACTCCCCGGTGGGCGCCGCCGCGGCGGTGGGCCTGATCGCGGTCGGCGGGGCCGTGTACGTCCGGCGCGGCCGCCGTCACCCCCATGGCGCCGCGTAGGCGCAGACGCAGGCCCTGGTACCGGACCCGCGCCTTTCGCCTGGCCAGGACGGCCGCTCTCACGGCCGTCCTGGTGACGCTCGTCGGCCGGTGCGGGGACGACGGCCCGCCGGACCACGCGGAGGCCGTCGCCGCCGGGGCGGACCCGGGTGCGACCGGCTCGGCCCGCCCGCTGCCCCGGTCCCGGCCCACCTCCCTGCGCATCCCCTCCCTCGGCCTCGACGCCCGGATCGTCGGGGTGCGGTTGGGCAAGGACCGGCAGCTGGAGACCCCGCCGTTCGACCGGCCCAAGGCGGCCGGCTGGTACGAGGGCGGCGCCACCCCCGGCGAGGCGGGCACCGCGATCGCCGTCGGCCACCGCGACACCCCCTCGGGGCCCGCGGTGTTCGCCGCGCTCCCGATGGTCAAGCCCGGCAAGACGATCGAGGCACGGCGCGCGGACGGCCGTACCGCGGTCTACACCGTGGACCGGGTACAGGTCTTCGACAAGTCCGGCTTCCCCGACAAGGAGGTGTACGGCCGTGCCCGCCGCCCGGAGCTGCACCTGCTCACCTGCGGGGGCCTGTTCAGCAGGCGCACCGGGTACAGCAGCAATGTGGTGGTCTTCGCCCATCTCACCGCGACCAGGTGAGTCCGCTCGGCCAGCGTCTCTGGCGCCGCAAAACTATCGCCGCTAGTTTGTGGGGCGGACGACGCGCATCCGCCGGGAGGAAGCAGCATGAAGGCACACGACGGTCTGTACATCGACGGCGGCTGGCGCCCCGCCGCGCGTCCGGACGAGGTGATCGAGGTCGTGAACCCGGCCGACGAACAGGTCATCGCCCGGGTTCCGGCCGCCGGTCCGGACGACGTGGACGCCGCCGTGCGCGCGGCCCGGGCCGCCCTGCCCGGGTGGGCCGCCACCCCGCCCGCCGAGCGCGCGGCCCGCCTGGCCGCGCTGCGGGACGCGCTCGCGGCCCGCAAGGACGAGATCGCCGAGACGGTCACCGCCGAACTCGGCTCCCCGCCCGCCTTCTCGGAGGCCGTGCACGCGGGCCTGCCCATCGCGGTCGCCGGCACCTACGCCGAACTCGCCGCGACCCGCCCCTTCGAGGAGAAGGTCGGCAACTCCACCGTCCTGCACGAGCCCGTCGGCGTGGTCGGCGCGATCACCCCCTGGAACTACCCGCTGCACCAGATCGTCGCCAAGGTCGCCCCGGCGCTCGCCGCCGGCTGCACGGTCGTCCTCAAGCCCGCCGAGGACACCCCGCTCACCGCCCAGCTGTTCGCCGAGGCGATGCACGAGGCGGGCGTCCCGGCGGGCGTGTTCAACCTGGTCACCGGCCTCGGACCGGTCGCCGGGCAGGCGCTGGCCGAGCACCCGGACGTGGACCTCGTCTCCTTCACCGGCTCCACCGCCGTCGGCCGCCGCATCGGCGCGCTGGCCGGCGGGGCCGTGAAGCGGGTCGCCCTCGAACTCGGCGGCAAGTCCGCCAATGTCATCCTGCCGAGCGCCGACCTCGCCAAGGCGGTCGACGCCGGCGTCGCCAACGTGATGTCCAACTCCGGCCAGACGTGCAGCGCCTGGACCCGGATGCTGGTCCACCGCGACCGGTACGAGGAGGCCGTCGGGCTGGCCGCGGCCGCCGCCGCCAAGTACGGCGACCGCATCGGGCCGCTGGTCAACGCCAAGCAGCGGGAGCGGGTGCGCGGTTACATCGAGCAGGGTGTCGCGGAGGGCGCCCGCCTTGTCGCGAGCGGGCCCGAAGCGCCGCGCGAGAAGGGCTACTTCGTCAGCCCGACCGTCTTCGCCGATGTCACGCCGGGGATGACCATCGCCCAGGAGGAGATCTTCGGCCCGGTCCTCTCGGTCCTCGCCTACGACGACGAGGAGGACGCCCTGCGCATCGCCAACGGCACGGTGTACGGCCTGGCCGGCGCGGTCTGGGCCGGTGACGAGGACGAGGCGGTGGCCTTCGCCCGGCGCATGGACACCGGGCAGGTCGACATCAACGGCGGCCGCTTCAACCCGCGCGCGCCGTTCGGCGGTTACAAGCAGTCCGGGGTCGGCCGGGAACTCGGCGGCCACGGCCTCGACGAGTACCTCCAGACCAAGTCCTTCCAGTTCTAGAGGGAGTCCGCCCGCCATGGCCGTACGAGCCGCTGTCCTTCCCGCCGTCGGCGCACCCCTGGAGATAACCGGCATCGAGCTGCCCGAACCCGGCCCCGGACAGGTCCGGGTCCGGCTCGCGGCGGCCGGGGTGTGCCACTCCGACCTGTCCCTGTCCGACGGCACGATGAGCGTGCCGGTGCCCGCGGTCCTCGGCCACGAGGGCGCCGGGACGGTCGTCGCCGTCGGCCCGGACGTCGCCCATGTCTCGCCCGGGGACCCCGTCGTCCTCAACTGGGCGCCCGCGTGCGGGACCTGTCACGCCTGCTCGCTCGGCGAGGTCTGGCTGTGCGCCGACGCGCTGAACGGCGCGGCCGCCGTCCACGCCCACGCCGCCGACGGCACCCCGCTGCACCCCGGTCTGAACGTCGCCGCGTTCGCCGAGGAGACCGTGGTGTCCGCGTCCTGCGTGCTGCCGCTGCCGGACGGTGTCCCGCTGACCGAGGCCGCGCTCCTCGGCTGCGCCGTGCTCACCGGGTACGGCGCGATCCACCACTCGGCGCGGGTACGGCCCGGTGAGAGCGTCGCCGTGTTCGGGGCGGGCGGGGTCGGGCTCGCCACGCTCCAGTCGGCCCGGATCGCGGGCGCGTCCCGGATCATCGCCGTCGACGTCTCCCCGGCCAAGGAGGAGCTCGCGCGGGCCGCCGGCGCCACGGACTTCCTTCTCGCCACCACGACCACGCCCCGTGAGATCCGCGCCCGCACCGGCAGGCAGGGCGTGGACGTCGCCGTCGAGTGCGCGGGCCGCGCGGTCAGCATCCGTGCGGCCTGGGAGTCCACGCGGCGGGGCGGCCGTACGACGGTCGTCGGCATCGGCGGAAAGGACCAGCAGGTCACCTTCAACGCCCTGGAACTCTTCCACTGGGGCCGCACCCTCTCCGGCTGCGTCTACGGCAACAGCGACCCGGCCCGGGATCTGCCGGTGCTGGCCGGGCATGTCCGCGCGGGCCGCCTGGACCTGGCCGCGCTGGTCACGGAACGGATCGGACTGGAGGACATCCCCGCCGCCTTCGAGAACATGAGGGCGGGGAAGGGCGGACGGGCGCTGGTGGTGTTCTGACGGGGAGCGGCCCGGAAGGGGAGCGGGGGCGCGGTCAGCCCAGGGCGTCCGGGGCGATGCCGAGCAGCGCGGACAGCACCCGCTGCCCCTCCCGGGTCACCCGGACCGCCCGCCCGCTCCCGATCCGCTCGCACCACCCCGCGTCCAGCGCGTGCCGGCACAGCGCCGCCCCCGCCACCCCGGCCAGGTGCGGGCGGCGCTCCGTCCAGTCGAGGCACCCGCGGGCCAGCGGACGCCGGCCGCCCGGCGCCAGGGAGATCCCCGCCGCCGCGAACCACTCCAGCCCCGGGTCCGTCAGCGCGAAGCCCGTGTCCTGGCGCAGCAGCCCCCGCGCGGTCAACGCGTCCGTCAGCGCGATCCCGAGCCGCCCCGCGAGATGGTCGTAACACGTACGCCCCCGCGCCATCGCCGCCCCCGCGCTCGACGCGCGCAGGGAACGCGCCGCCTCCCGCCCCGCCACCGGGGGCACCCGCGCTGCGAGGTCCTCCACCAGCGTCGCCACCCGCGCGTCCGCCAGCCGTACGTACCGGTGCCGCCCCTGGCGGTCCTCCGCGAGCAGGCCGCCCGCCACCAGCTTGCCCAGATGCTCGCTCAGCGTGGAGGCGGCCACCCCGGCGTGGCGCGCCAGTTCGCCCGCCGTCCAGGCCCGCCCGTCCAGCAGGGCCAGCAGACACACGGCCCGGGTCTCGTCCGCGAACAGCCCGGCCAGCGCCGCGAGCCCCGCGGCCCGGGGGTCCTCGATCCTGGTCATGCCTCCCAGCATGCGCCCGGAACACTTCGGCCGGCACCGAAGTGCCGCCACCGGTTCTAGGCCCCCTGGCCCACCCGCTCGTACTGTTGCGCCAGCCCGTCCAGCAGCGCGCTCAGGCCCGTCTCGAACGCCCGCTCGTCGATCTTCTCCTGCTGTTCCGCGAGGAGATGGGCCTGCCCGAGATGCGGATAGTCGGCCGGGTCGTACGCGCTCGCGTCGTCCACGAAGCCGCCGGCGAAGGAGCCGAGCGCGGAGCCCATGATGAAGTACCGCATCAGCGCCCCGATGGACGTGGCCTGCGCCGGCGGCCAGCCCGCGTCGACCATCGCGCCGTACGCCGCGTCCGCCACCCGCAGTGCGGCCGGCCGGCGCCCGGGGCCGCGGGCGAGCACGGGGACGATGTTGGGGTGGGCGCGCAGCGCGGCCCGGTAGGAGACGGCCCAGTCGCGCAGCGCGGTCCGCCACGCCCGGCCGTCCTCGAACATCGACAGGTCGACCAGCGCGCTCACCGAGTCCGCGACCGCCTCCAGGATCTCGTCCTTCGTGCGGAAGTGGTTGTACAGCGAGGGCCCGCTCACCCCCAGCTCCGCGGCGAGCCGGCGGGTGGAGACGGCCGCCAGCCCCTCCCGGTCCACGAGTTCGCGGGCCGTCCGGACGATCCGGTCGGTGCTGAGCAGGGGCTTGCGCGGTCGGGCCATGGCGCACATAGTAGGGCTGCGTCTGTAAACTAGCAGTGCTAATTTAAAGGGAGAGGTGATCTCGTGGTGAACCTGGGGCTCAGCGACGAGCAGGCGGCCGTACGGCGGCTCGCGCGGGACTTCGTGACCCGTGAGATCGCCCCGCACGTGATCGCCTGGGACCGGGCCGAGGAGGTCGACCGGGGCATCGTGAAGAAGCTCGGCGAGATCGGCTTCCTCGGGCTGACGGTCCCGGAGGAGTACGGCGGCAGCGGCGGCGACCACCTGTCGTACTGCCTGGTCACCGAGGAGCTGGGCCGCGGCGACTCCTCGGTGCGCGGCATCGTCTCCGTCTCCCTCGGTCTCGTCGCCAAGACGATCGCGGCCTGGGGCGACGAGGAGCAGAAGCGGCGCTGGCTGCCGGGGCTGACCGCGGGCGAGTCCGTGGGCTGCTTCGGCCTCACCGAGCCCGGCACCGGCTCCGACGCGGGCAACCTCACCACCCGCGCGGTCCGCGACGGCGACGAGTACGTCGTCAACGGCACCAAGATGTTCATCACCAACGGCACCTGGGCGGACGTCGTCCTGCTCTTCGCCCGCTCCACCGACGCCCCGGGCCACAAGGGTGTGAGCGCCTTCCTGGTGCCGGCCGACACGCCCGGCCTGAGCCGCCGCCCGATCCACGGCAAGCTCGGCCTGCGCGGCCAGGCGACCGCCGAACTCGTCCTGGAGGACGTGCGGGTGCCCGCCACCGCCATGCTGGGCGAGGAGGGCAAGGGCTTCTCGATCGCCATGTCCGCGCTCGCCAAGGGCCGGATGTCGGTGGCGGCGGGCTGTGTCGGGATAGCCCGGGCCGCGCTGGACGCGGCCGTCGGGTACGCGGGGGAGCGCGAGCAGTTCGGCAAGCCGATCGCCCGCCACCAGCTGGTGCAGGAGCTGATCAGCGACATCGCCGTGGACGTGGACGCGGCCCGGCTGCTGACCTGGCGGGTAGCCGATCTGATCGACCGCGGCGAGCCGTTCGCCGTCGAGTCCTCCAAGGCCAAGCTGTTCGCCTCCGAGGCCGCGGTCCGCGCCGCCAACAACGCGCTCCAGGTCTTCGGCGGCTACGGCTACATCGACGAGTACCCGGTCGGCAAACTCCTGCGCGACGCCCGCGTGATGACCCTCTACGAGGGCACCAGCCAGATCCAGAAGCTGCTCATCGGCCGCTCCCTGACCGGGGTCTCGGCGTTCTGAGTACCGTCTGAGTAGCCGAGCGGATGTGGCGCGGGCCGCCTGCGCCGATGCTCTCCCTCATGAGTGACACATCGGTCAAACAGCAGAGCACGGCCGCCTTCTACGGCCAGTCCGTCGCGTCCTTCGCCATCGCCATGGCGGCCACGTCCATCGGCATCTTCCGGCTGGACACCGACGCATGGGTGCGCGCGTTCCTCGCGATCGCCGTCCTGTACCTCGTCACCTCCGCCTTCACCCTCGCCAAGGTGATCCGGGACCGCCAGGAGGCCGGACAGATCGTCAGCCGGGTCGACCAGGCCCGGCTCGACAAGCTCCTCGCCGAGCACGACCCCTTCGCCGAGAAGCTCTGATCTTCCGCACGGCCTGTGGGCTGCTGCGCTAAGCGCTCGCTCACCGTCGGCGGTATGGTGGTGCTCCGGTCACCGAGAGGGGCGTAAGAGCGATGAGTACGGCGGCGGAGACGACCGGCGGCGAGGCGGAGCCGTGGGAGGAGGTCACCCCTGACGCGGCCCGGCGGCTGCTGGTGGCCGCCGTGGAAGCCTTCGCCGAGCGCGGGTACCACGCGACGACCACCCGGGACATCGCGGGCCGCGCCGGAATGAGCCCCGCCGCGCTCTACATCCACTACAAGACCAAGGAAGAGCTGCTCCACCGGATCAGCCGCATCGGTCACGACAAGGCCCTCGACATCCTGCGCACCGCGGCCCGCCGCGAGGGCCCCGCGACGGAGCGGCTCGCCGACGCCGTCAGCTCCTTCGTCCGCTGGCACGCCGGCCGGCGCACCACCGCCCGGGTCGTGCAGTACGAGCTCGACGCCCTCGGCCCCGAGGCCCGCGCCGAGATCCTCGGGCTGCGCCGGCAGGTCGATGCCGAGGTGCGCGGGATCGTCGAGGACGGCGTCGCCGCGGGCGAGTTCGACGTGCTGGACGTCCAGGGCACCACGCTCGCCGTGCTGTCGCTGTGCATCGACGTGGCCCGCTGGTTCAACATCGACGGGCCGCGTACGCCGGAGGCGGTCGGCGAGCTGTACGCCGAGCTGGTGCTGCGGATGGTCGGGGCGAAGCAGCCCCGGCCCGCGGCGGCTCCGGACTCCTACAGGTAGTAGCGGGACACCGACTCCGCCACGCACACCGGCTTGTCGCCGCCCTCGCGCTCCACGGTGAAGGCGACGGCGACCTGCACACCGCCCTTGACGTCCTCGACGCCGGTGATCGTCGCGGTGGCGCGCAGCCGGGAGCCGACGGGGACGGGGGCGGGGAAGCGGACCTTGTTGGTGCCGTAGTTGACGCCCATCCTCACGCCCTCGACCCGGATGAGCTGGGGGCCGAAGAGCGGCAGCAGCGACAGGGTGAGGTAGCCGTGCGCGATGGTCGTCCCGAACGGCCCCGCGGCGGCCTTCTCCGGGTCCACGTGGATCCACTGGTGGTCCCCGGTGGCCTCGGCGAACAGATCGATCCGCTTCTGGTCGACCTCCAGCCAGTCGGTGTGCCCCAGCTGCTCGCCCACGGCCGCCCTCAGCTCGGCGGGGGAGGTGAAGATCCTCGGTTCTGCCATGTTCCCGGCCTCTCGATCGTCTGCCTAAGCAACTGCTTAGCATGGTCGGGTGGGGCGTCGATGTCAACGGAGTGACTAGGCTCTGAGGAGTGCCGCAGATTCCCGAGAAGATCCATGAGCTGACCGTCGGCCAGCTGTCCGCGCGCAGCGGTGCCGCCGTGTCCGCGCTGCACTTCTACGAGGCCAAGGGCCTGATCGCCAGCCGCCGCACCGGGGGCAACCAGCGCCGGTTCAGCCGGGACACGCTGCGCCGGGTGGCGTTCATCCGGGCGGCGCAGCGTGTCGGCATCCCCCTCGCCACGATCCGCTCCGCGCTGGCCGAGCTGCCGGAGGAGCGGACGCCGACCCGGGAGGACTGGGCGCGCCTCTCGGAGGCGTGGCGCTCGGAGCTGGAGGAGCGGATCACCCAGCTCAACCGGCTGCGGGACCACCTGACCGACTGCATCGGGTGCGGATGCCTGTCGCTGGACACCTGTGTGCTGTCCAACCCGGACGACGCCTTCGGTCAGCGGCGGGCGGGATCGCGGCTGATGGCGGAGGGCCGCTGAGCCGAGGGCCCGGCGGCCCCGCCCCGGTCACTCGTACTCCGTGCCGCCCTTGCGGGTCAGATACGCCGGACTCACCGCCTTCGCGATCGCGCGGCCGCCGGTCACCGCGCTGTACCGCTCGGTGGCCGGCCGTATCACCACGCCCTCGCGCAGGTGCAGTCCGCGGCCGGAGACGGTCTCCCGGCCGCTCGCGACCGAGAGCACCCGGTCGATGTCGTACGGCCCCTCGTACAGCCGGGGCACCACCGGCAGTTCGCCGTCCAGTACGCCGGTGTCCAGCCAGCGCACGGTGCCCCCGATCTCGGCCGAGACGTCGAACACCGCGTATCCCAGGGTCTCCCGGCGGCCGTCGGCGCCGTACGTCAGGTCCTGGACGCCCGCGCCGTACACCTCGCCGAAGACGCCGATCCGGCGCGCCCCGAGCCGTTCGGCGAGGCGGGCGGCGGCCTCGGGGACGCCGTGGGCGCGCACGGCGCGCCAGTACAGGTTGCGGGGGTCCTCCCTGAGCGCCAGCGACCTGGCGCCGAAGCCCTTGGAGGAGACGTGCACCCGCCCCTCGTCGGCGACGTACGTCAGCAGGCAGGCCGAGCCGTGCAGCTTCTCGGTGAGCACCACCGGCTCGCCGGGCGCGAAGACGTCCGGGTAGCGCTGGATGTTCTCGATGTCGACCCAGGGCAGCAGCTCGGGCGCCTGCTCCACCTCGCCGTTCATGGTGGGCGGGATGGGCGGCACCCATTTGGTGATGCCGAGCCGCTCCGCGAAGTCCGTGCCCCGGACGGCCGCGGCCGCGAGATCGACGCCGTCGAGCGCTTCCGGCCGGCACACGATGCCCTGGGACAGCTCGCCGCGC
Source organism: Streptomyces sp. SUK 48 (assembly GCF_009650765.1). Lineage (NCBI taxonomy): Bacteria > Bacillati > Actinomycetota > Actinomycetes > Kitasatosporales > Streptomycetaceae > Streptomyces > Streptomyces sp. SUK 48. The sequence goes on from NZ_CP045740.1 coordinate 6,397,869, forward strand.
AGCCGCACCGCCCTGACCCGGTTGGCCGCGCTCCCCGCGAGCCTTGCGGTCAGCCCCAGCTCCTCGATCAGCTCGTCCGGGAGCACGGCCTGCTCGGGGATGTACAGCGCCGCCTCCCCGCTGCGGAACGCCCCCTTGGCCACCACGGCCCGGTACAGCCCCACCTGCGCCAGCTCCAGCGCGTCGGCGTTCGGGTGCTCACGGACGGTCAGCACCTCGGCGGTCACCCGCAGCGTGGACATGGAGATCCCCCTGTTCCTTCCGGCTTCGACTCCCGCCACTGTCGCGGACGCCAAACCCGTGGAACGACCCGATTCCCGCCTGATACCGTCCCGTCGGTCTAGGACGCGCGCCGGGCCGCCCCGTACTGGAGCAGCCCCTCCGCCACCAACCGGGCGTTGGAACCGGCCCGTTCGCCGTCCGGCAGGTCCAGGGTGTCCTCCAGGCCGATGCGGGTCGCGAGACCGAGGCGGCCGGCCAGGCGCAGGACGGGCCAGGCGCCGCTCTCCTCGCCGTGCAGGAGGAGGGGGCGGCCGTGGGCCTCGCCCAGGGCGGTCAGAAGGGTGCGGGCCGAGGTCTCGGCCGTGACCGGGTCCGTGTCCGTGACCTCGGCGAGGACGCGCAGCACCCGGGGGCCGAGGGGGGAGCCGGTGAAGCGGGCCGCGCCGTCCGTGCCGGACCAGATGCCCGCCTCGACGGCCACGCCCCGCTCCAGCAGCAGGGCGGCCAGTTCTTCCGCGCCCGGTTCATGCCAGTTGACCGAGGCGACGTCGGGCAGCGCCGGCCAGGAGCGCACCCGGGCGAGCCGTGCGGCGGGGTCGGGTTCGGCCCAGGCGCCGGTGGTCACCCCGATCGGCACCGCGACCTCGGCGCGCAGCGCTTCCAGGACCGGGGTCAGGACACGCGGGGAGAGGCTGTCGTGCCCGCAGGGGCACTTGGGATGGACATGGATCTCCGTGGCCCCGGCCGCGACGGCGCCCGCGGCGGAGCGCGCCAGGTCCCCCGGTGACATCGGGACGGCCGCGCCGTGCTCGGCGGTACGGTTTCCGTTCAGACATGCCTGCACCATGTCTCGATGGTGCCAGTCCCCGCCGGTGTAGTCAGCGGAGCGAAGTCGATGGAACATGGGGGCGCGGCATCCCCTGCGCGGCCCCCGGACATTTCCCCTGCCGAGGTCCTCGCCGGCTCGGTCAGGCCGGCATCAGCAGCCGCCCGCGCCGGGCGTACGCCAGCGCCTGCGGGGAGAGCACCGGGCGCGGAACGAGTATCCCGCAGTCGCCGCACACGGGTCCCGAGGACGGCTCGTGGTCGAGGCCGTACCGCCAGGCGAGCCGGTCGGCGCCGCAGACCGGGCAGCTCGCCCCCGGCTTCCGCTCCAGCGCGTCGATCAGCCTGCGCAGCACCTCGGCCAGCGGATCGGAGGGGTGCACCCGCGGGTCGTCGCACCAGGCGACCCCGAAGCCACCCCAGGTCAGCCGGTGCCAGTCGTCCACGCTGCCCGGTCTGCGCAGCCCGTCGTGCTTCTCGCGGCGGCGGCGCTCGGTGAAGTCGTGCTCGTAGCCGAGCCAGACGGAGCGGGCCTCCTCCAGCTCCTCCAGTGCGGCCACGAGCCGCGCCGGGTCGGGGGAGCGGTCCTCGGGGCCGAATCCGGCCCGCCCGCACAGATGGTCCCATGTCGCCCGATGTCCGTAAGGGGCGAACTTCTCAAGGCACTTGCGCAGCGAATAGCGCCGCAGTGCCAGATCGCAGCCCGGATCGCGTACCTGTCTCGCCAGACTCCTGAAACCGGCCATCGCCCTGCACCTCCGTCACACCTGCACCTGTTCCGCGGCTACTTCGGCGTCGTCGTACGAACGTCGCCTGATAGACGTATCGACAGGCGCTTCGGCTCCATCTCTTCTCGCGCTTGTTCGGTTCGGCCCTGCCGCAAACTCCAAAACGTGACGCATGTTCATCTTCAACTTCGGGGATACCGGCGGTAACGTTCGCGCACCCCAGTCGCTAGGAGCTGCCATGCCATGGCGCACCCCACGGACCGCCCTTGACAGAGTGAGAACGTTCCGCAGACTTCCCGGGTTCCTGAAGACGGCCTCGGTATGCGTTCTGATAGCCGGACTTGTCTCCCCCATTACCCAGAGCGCCGCGAGCGCGGCCACCTCCGCGTCCCCCGCGGCCGCCTCGAACGACTACTGCGGCGGCCAGTGTTCGGACATCCTGCCGGCCGGTGAGAACGGCAACGCGACCCTCGCGCAGATCCTCCTCAACCAGGCATTCGGCACCCAGCCCGCGCACGCCGAGGACCAGCTCGGCCCGTATGCCAACCTGGCCACGGGCTACAAGGGCCTGAGCGACACGACCGTCAACAACTTCTTCAACGACGCCTCGTTCGGCGTCCCGTCCGACCAGGTCGCCTCGACCGAGAAGCCGAACGGGCGCGGCGATGTGACGATCGTGCGCGACAAGAAGACCGGTGTGCCCCACATCACCGGCACCACCCGCTACGGCACCGAGTTCGGCGCCGGGTACGCGGCGGCCGAGGACCGGCTCTGGCTGATGGACGTCTTCCGGCACGTCGGCCGGGGCCAGCTGACCTCCTTCGCGGGCGGCGCCGCCGCCAACCAGGGTCTGGAGCAGCAGTTCTACCGCAACGCGCCCTACACCGAGGCCGACCTCCAGGCGCAGCTCGACCGCGCCGTGGCGAACAACGGCGCCCGCGGCCAGCAGGCCCTCGCCGACGCCGACGCCTACCTGGACGGCATCAACTCCTACATCGACGCCTCCGACAGCGGCCGCTACTTCCCCGGTGAGTACGACCTGACCGGCCACAAGGACGCGATCACCAACGCCGGCACCATCGACCACTTCAAGATCACCGACCTGGTGGCGCTGGCCTCGGTCATCGGCTCCCTGTTCGGCTCCGGCGGCGGAGGAGAGGTGAACAACGCCCTCTCCCTGATGGCCGCGCAGGACAAGTACGGCGTCGAACAGGGCACCAAGGTCTGGGAGTCCTTCCGCGAGCGCAACGACCCCGAGGCCGTCCTCACCGTCCACGGCGGCCAGAGCTTCCCGTACGGCACCAAGCCCGCCACCGCCAAGGGGCAGGCGCTGCCCGACGCCGGCTCGGTGACCCAGGAGCCGCTGGTCTACGACCGCACCGGCAGCGCGGCCACCGCCGCCGCCAAGAGCGCCTCCACCAGCGCCGCGAAGACGGACCTCAGCTCCGCCCACCGGGGCATGTCCAATGCCCTGGTGGTGAGCGGCAAATACACCGCGAGCGGCCATCCGATCGCCGTCTTCGGGCCGCAGACCGGTTACTTCGCGCCGCAGCTGCTCATGCTCCAGGAGATCCAGGGCCCCGGCATCAGCGCCCGCGGCGCCTCCTTCGCGGGCCTGAGCATGTACGTCGAACTCGGCCGGGGCCAGGACTACTCCTGGAGCGCGACCACCTCCGGCCAGGACATCATCGACACCTACGCCGTCGAGCTGTGCCAGGACGACTACCACTACCTGTACCACGGCACCTGCACCGCCATGGACAAGGTCGAGCAGAAGAACTCCTGGTCGCCCACGCTGGCCGACGGCACCGCCGCCGGGTCGTACACCATGCGGGTCTGGCGCACCAAGTACGGGCCGGTGGAGTACCGGGCGACCGTCGGCGGCAAGAAGGTCGCCTACACCAGCCTGCGCTCCTCGTACCTGCACGAGGTCGACTCGATCATCGGCTTCCAGATGCTCAACGACCCCGGCTACATCAAGGGCCCCCAGGACTTCCAGAGCGCGGCGCAGCACATCAACTACACCTTCAACTGGTTCTACGCCGACTCCCAGCACACCGCCTACTACAACAGCGGTGACAACCCGGTCCGCGCGGACGGTGTCGACCCCGAGTTCCCGGTGTGGGCGCAGCCCGCGTACGAGTGGAAGAACTGGAATTCGGACACCAACACGGCCGACTACACGCCGCCCTCCGCCCACCCCAACTCCATCGACCAGGACTACTACGTCTCCTGGAACAACAAGCAGGCCAAGGACTACACCACCGCCTCCTGGGGCGACGGCTCCGTGCACCGCGCCAATCTGCTGGACGACCGGGTGAAGAAGCTGGTCGCGGCCGGCGGGGTGACCCGCGCCAAGCTGGTGCAGGCCATGGCCTCCGCGGGCGTCGCCGACCTGCGCGCCGAGGACGTGCTGCCCGAGCTGCTCCAGGTGATCGGCTCCTCGCCGGTGACCGACTCCGCGGCCGCCGACGCGGTGAACAAGCTCCAGGCGTGGGTGACCGCGGGCGCCCAGCGCACCGAGACCTCGGCCGGCTCCAAGACGTACGCGAACGCCGACGCGATCCGCATCCTGGACGCCTGGTGGCCGCTGCTGGTCAAGGCCGAGTTCCAGCCCGGCCTCGGCAGCGATCTGTACAACGCGCTGACCGGCAACCTGTCCGTCGACGAGGCCCCGTCCGCCGGGCACGGACCGACCGGCTCGCACGCCGGAAGCTCCTTCCAGTACGGCTGGTGGAGCTATGTCGACAAGGACATCCGGTCGGTGCTCGGGCAGAACGTGCAGGGCCCCCTCGCCGCGAAGTACTGCGGCAACGGGGACCTGGGCGCCTGCCGCGACACCCTGATCAGCACCCTGAAGCAGGCCGCGGGGATGACCGCCGCCCAGGTCTACCCGGGCGACAGCCTCTGCTCCGCCGGTGACCAGTGGTGCGCCGACTCGATCGTCCAGCGCACGCTGGGCGGCATCAAGCACGGCAACATCAGCTGGCAGAACCGGCCGACCTTCCAGCAGGTCGTGGAGTACACCTCGCACCGGTGACCCGGGCGAGCGAGCGGTGACTGGCGGCGGGTCAGGCGACCCGGCCCGCCGCCAGCACCACCCGGGCCAGTTCGGGGTGCAGGATGTCGCTGTGCGCCCCGGCCGGCGGACCGCCCCGGCGGACCACCGCCGCCGCGTCCACGTTCACACACCCCGCCGCGGGCAGCTTCCCCGCCAGGGCGCCGGCCAGGTCCAGCCGGGCCGTGCCCGGCACCGCCTGCACCCCGTCATGGCCCAGCGCGCCCCACCGCGGGCCCAGCACGGCCGCGATCTCGTCGCCCAGGCAGGACCGGTCGTCCCCGGAGAGCCGCGAGACCAGCGGGTAGAACGTGCCGAGCGCCGCGTCGAAGTGCGAGTGGCAGCACACCAACGGGCCGTCGATCCGCCGCTGCTGATCCTTCAGCGCGCCGGACCTGTGCGGGTCGTCGGGCAGCCGCTCCGCGAACGCGTAGTGCGAGAAGGCCCCTTCGAGCAGGGTCACCGACTTCACCGGGGACGCCTTCGCGGGCAGCCCGCGCAGCGCGAACGCCACCAGGCGCGCGCCGAAGCTGTGCCCCACCAGATGCACCCGCACCCCCGGTGCCTGCGCCGCCAGCTTGCCCAGCAGCGGCCCGAGCCCATGCTCGCCGACGGTCCCGGCGCGTCCCTTCATCTGGTAGTACGCCGCCTGCCGCAGCAGCTCCTTCGCGCCCTCCCAGGGATTGGGCAGAGTGAACCCCTCGGTGCCGCCCGGCGCCGCGACGGCGGCCAGCGCCTGGGCGAACTCGGCGCACGCGGTGGCCGGGTCCTCGGTGAACACGGCCGGCTCGCCCTCCTCGTCGGTGTCGGCCGCCGCGCTCCCCGTCCCCGCAAGCAGCAGCCGCACCAGCCGCCCGAACCGGGGCAACCCCGCCTCGCCGGCCGGCCGTTCGTCGAGCAGCCGGGCCAACTGGTCGACGACGTCCGCCCGCTCCGGGAAGGCGACGAGCAGCCCGCGCCGGGTGTCCTCGTCCAGCGCGGGCCCGGGTGCCGCCTCCGCCGCCGTGGCCGCCACCGACTTCGGGAAGTCGGGGATCGGCTCGTCGCTGAACCGCATCGACGGCCAGACCACCCCGACGTACCCGAGGCGCGCCTTGGGCGCGAGCCCCGGGAACGGCGCGAAGAAGCGGCGGTACAGGGCGGTCGCGGCCGAGCGGTCCTCGTTCCAGCCGTGTGCGAAGACGACCAGGTCACGCACGCCGTGCTCGGTGACCTGGGCCAGCAGGTGATGACGTTCGGGCGGGTCGGCGTCCCCGCTCGTGTCGAAGGTCAGCTCCCAGTAGGGAGACACGCTCATCCCGGAATCCGCCATGTCAGGCTCCCTCGCCCCGCGGAGAACGACACGTTACCCGGTGTAATTGTCCCGCGACACAGAGGAGTTGAAACCAGTCCGCGCGTCTCAGCCGTACAGCAGGTACTCCTTCCGGAGCCGCCGGAACGCGGCCAGCTCCGGCTGCCAGGCGCCCACCACCTCGTCGGTGTCCGCGCCCGCGTCGATCATCGTGCGCACCCGGTCCGAACCGGTGAGCTTGTCGATCCAGTCGTCCGGCCGCCAGGCGAAGCCGTCCCAGACCTTGCGCGCGGTCACCAGCAGGGCGATCCCGGTGCGCACGGGGTCGTAGGCGGCCCGGTCCGTCACATGGATCTGCACCCCGCCCGCCGTCTTCCCCTCGAACTTGGAGAACGTGGGCGCGAAGTACGCCTCCCTGAAGCGCACCCCGGGCAGCCCCAGCGCGTTCGCGGCCGCCGCCCAGCGGCCGTCGATGCCCTCGGCGCCGAGGAGTTCGAACGGCCGGGTGGTGCCGCGCCCCTCGGAGAGGTTCGTGCCCTCGAACATGCAGGTGCCGGAGTACACCAGCGCCGTGTCCGGGGTGGGCATGTTGGGGCTCGGCGGCACCCAGGGCAGCGCCGAGGCGTCGTAGAACTCCGTGCGCCGCCAGCCCGTCATCGACACGGTCTCCAAGGCGACGGACCCGCCGAGGAACTCCTTGTCGAACAGGCGGGCCAGCTCCGCGACCGTCATCCCGTGCGCCTGTGCGAGGGGCTGCCGGCCGACGAACGTGGCGAACTCCTTGTGCAGCACCGGGCCCTGGGCCGCGCGGCCGGTGACCGGGTTCGGGCGGTCGAGCACCATGAACCGCTTCCCGGCGAGGCGGGCGGCCTCCATGCAGTCGTACAGCGTCCAGATGTACGTGTAGAAGCGCGCGCCGACGTCCTGGATGTCGAAGACGACCGTGTCCACGCCGGACGCGGTGAAGACGTCGGCCAGCGGCCGGCCGCTCTTGAGGTAGGTGTCGTAGACCGGCAGGCCCGTCTCCGGATCGTCGTAGCGGCCCTCGGAGCCACCGGCCTGCGCGGTGCCGCGGAAGCCGTGCTCGGGACCGAAGACCGCCGTCAGCCTCACCCGGCCGTCCTCGTGCATGACGTCCACGATGTGCCGGGCGTCGCGGGTGATGCCGGTGGGGTTGGTGACGATGCCGACGCGCCGGCCGTCGAGGAGCCGGTAGCCGTCGGCCGCGAGCCGTTCGAAGCCGGTGCGCAGGGACGCCCGGTGGTGGGCGGACGCGGCCGGTGCGGGGGAGGCGGCCGGCTCGGGGGACGCGGCAGGCACGGCGGCCAGGGTGGCCGTGGCCAGGAGATTTCTTCGGGACAGCTGCATGGGACCTCCGTTGCTGCGGAAGGTACGGGCCTCTAGAGGTTGGTGCGATGGCCCTTCCTTCACACATACCGACCGGTTAGTCTGGCCGCGCTGAGCCGAGTCGCGTCGTGTCGAAGGAGACCGATGGTGGAAGCCATGCAGGATGCGGGAGTCGTCGTCACCGGGGCCGGTGGGGGGATCGGGGCCGCGCTGGCCCGGCGATTCGCCGGGGCCGGGGCCCGGGTCGTGGTGAACGACCTGGACAAGCGCAAGGCGAAGGCGGTGGCCGAGGAGATCGGCGGGACCGCCGTGCCCGGGGACGCCTCCGCGATCGTCGAGGACGCCCGGGACGCGCTCGGCGGGACCATCGACGTGTACTGCGCCAACGCCGGGGTGGGCTTCTCCGACGGCGACATCGCCGGGCCGCTGGACGAGCGGTCCTGGGCGCTGGCCTGGGACGTCAATGTGATGGCGCACGTCCGCGCGGCCCACGCCCTGCTGCCGCACTGGCTGGAGCGGGGCGGCGGCCGGTTCGTCACCACCGTGTCCGCCGCCGGGCTGCTCACCATGGTCGGAGCCCCCTCCTACAGCGTCACCAAGCACGGCGCCTACGCGTTCGCCGAGTGGCTGTCCCTGACGTACCGCCACCGCGGTCTGAAGGTGCACGCCATCTGCCCGGAGGGCGTGCGCACCGACATGCTCGCGGCCACCGGCACCGCGGGCGAGGTGGTGCTGGTGCCGACCGCGATCGAGCCGCAGGACGTGGCCGACGCGCTCTTCAAGGGCATCGAGGAGGACCGCTTCCTGATCCTGCCGCACCCGGAGACCGGCTCCCGCTACCAGGTGCGCGCGGCGGACCCCGAGCGCTGGCTGGCCGGCATGAACCACCTCCAGCAGAAGGTGGAGGAGGTCTCGTGAGCGACTCCCCGTACGCGGCCAGGCCCTGGCTGGCCCTGCTGAACGAGGCCCAGCGGGTGCCCGTCGCCCCCGCCGACTCGCTGGTGCACGCCCTGCGCGCCGCCGCCGCGAAGGCGCCCGAGCGCACCTTCCTCGCCTACTTCGACGCCCGCCTGAGCTACCGCGAGGTGGACGAGCTCAGCGACGCGGTCGCCGCGCGTCTCGCCGCGCGCGGCCTGGAACGCGGCGACCGGGTGGCCGTACTCCTGCAGAACTCCCCGCACTTCGTGCTCGCCGTGCTCGGCGCCTGGAAGGCGGGCGCGACCGTGGTGCCGGTCAACCCGATGTACAAGTCGGCCGAGGTCGGCCATGTGCTGCGGGACGCCGAGGCGGCCGCGCTGATCTGCTCCGACCGGGCGTGGGAGTCGTACCTGCGCGAGACGGCGGCCGGCTCGCCGGTGCGGATCGTGCTCACCGGGTGCGAGCTGGATTTCCAGACCCGCGACGACGAGCGGGTGCTGGCCTTCGAGCGGCTGCCCGCGGCCCCGGACGCCGAGGACCTGGTGGCCGTGGCCCGGCAGGGCGGGCGGCCGCCCGCGGGGCGGGACCCGGTGCCCGGCGACATCGCGCTGATCAGCTACACCTCCGGGACCAGCGGCACCCCCAAGGGCGCCACCAACACCCACGGCAACATCATGTACACCGTGGAACGGCAGCGCACCGGGCTCCCGCTGCCCGAGGGCCCGGTCTACTTCGCGCTCGCGCCGCTGTTCCACATCACCGGCATGGTCTGCCAGTTCGGCGCCTGTCTGAACAGCGCCGGCACCCTGGTGCTCGCCTACCGGTTCGAGCCGGGCGTGGTCCTGGAGGCGTTCGCCGAGCACCGCCCGGTGTTCACGGTCGGCCCCGCCACCGCGTTCATGGCGCTCGGCGCCCACCCCGGGGCGGGCCCGGAGCACTTCTCCTCCTTCGTCCACCTCGCCTCCGGCGGCGCCCCGCTGCCGCCCGCCCTGGTGGAGGGGTTCCGGGCGCGGTTCGGGGCGTACATCCGCAACGGGTACGGGCTCACCGAGTGCACCGCGCCCTGCGCCTCCGTGCCCTCCGGCCTGGAGGCACCGGTCGACCCGGTCTCCGGGACGCTCGCGGTCGGGCTGCCGGGACCGGACACGCTCGTACGGATCGTGGACGAGAACGGCGCGGACGTGCCGTTCGGCGAGCAGGGCGAGATCGCGGTGCGCGGACCCCAGGTGATCCCCGGCTACTGGCGCCGCCCCGACGCGACCGCCGAGACCTTCCCCGGGGGCGAACTGCGCACCGGCGACATCGGGTTCATGGACCCGCAGGGCTGGCTCTACGTCGTGGACCGCAAGAAGGACATGATCAACGCGTCCGGGTTCAAGGTGTGGCCGCGCGAGGTCGAGGACGTCCTGTACGCCCATCCGGCGGTGCGCGAGGCGGCCGTCGTCGGCATCCCGGACGGCTACCGCGGGGAGACCGTCAAGGCGTACATCAGCCTGCGTCCGGGTGCCGAGGCGGACCCGGATGAACTCGCGGTGTACTGCAAGGAGAGACTGGCCGCCTACAAATATCCGCGCCAGGTGGAGATCCTGCCCGAGCTGCCCAAGACCTCGAGTGGGAAGATCCTCCGGCGGGAGCTCCGCTCCCGCGGCGACGGCGGACACCAGGACTAGCGACCTCACGGAAAGGCAGGTGGCGGCAGTGCCCAGGACGACGGACGGCGACGGAGCACCTGTTCCGCAGCGGCTTCTGGCCGCCGCCACCCGGCTCTTCGCCGAGCAGGGCTACGACCGGACATCCGTACAGGAGATCGTGGAGGCGGCCGGCGTCACCAAGGGGGCGCTGTACCACTACTTCGGCTCCAAGGACGATCTGCTGCACGAGGTGTACGCGCGCATGCTGCGCGTCCAGCAGGAGCGGCTCGACCACTTCGCCGACATGGACGCGCCCGTGGAGCGGCGGCTGCGCGAGGCGGCGGCGGACGTCGTGGTGTCGACCATCGAGAACCTGGACGACGCCTCGATCTTCTTCCGCTCCATGCACCAGCTGAGCCCGGAGAAGCACAAGCAGGTACGGGCCGAACGGCGCCGCTACCACGAACGGTTCCGCGCGCTCATCGAGGAGGGCCAGGAGTCCGGCGTCTTCTCCACCGCGACCCCGGCCGACCTGGTCGTGGACTACCACTTCGGCTCCGTCCACCACCTGTCCACCTGGTACCGCCCCAACGGGCCGCTGAGCCCCCAGCAGGTGGCCGACCACCTCGCGGACCTGCTGCTGCGCGCGCTGCGTCCCTGAACGCCGGTGCGGGGCGGCCCTTCCCGGGCCGCCCCGCACGCGTGTCCGCCTACAGGTACTTCTTCAGCTCCCGCCGGGCCAGCGACCGCTGGTGCACCTCGTCCGGGCCGTCGGCCAGCATCAGGGTGCGGGCGGCCGCGTAGACCTCGGCCAGCGGGAAGTCCTGGCTGACCCCGCCCGCGCCGTGCAGCTGGATCGCCCGGTCCAGGATGTCGACCACCGCGCGCGGTGTGGCGATCTTGATGGCCTGGATCTCGGTGTGCGCGCCCCGGTTGCCGACGGTGTCCATCAGCCAGGCCGTCTTCAGTACCAGCAGCCGCAGCTGCTCGACCGTCACCCGGGCGTCGGCGATCCAGTTCTGCACCACGCCCTGCTGGGCCAGGGACTTGCCGAACGCGGTACGGGAGACCGCGCGCCGGCACATCAGCTCGATCGCCCGCTCGGCCATGCCGATCAGCCGCATGCAGTGGTGGATCCGGCCGGGGCCGAGCCGGGCCTGCGCGATGGCGAAGCCGCCGCCCTCCTCACCGATCAGGTTGGCCACCGGCACCCGCACCCGGTCGAAGACGACCTCGGCGTGTCCGCCGTGCGAGTGGTCCTCGTAACCGAACACCCGCATGGCCCGCTTGATGGTCACCCCGGGCGTGTCGCGCGGCACCAGGACCATGGACTGCTGGCGGCGGATGTCCGCGCCGTCCGGGTCCGTCTTGCCCATCACGATGAAGATCCGGCAGTCCGGGCCCATCGCCCCGGAGATGTACCACTTGCGGCCGGTGACGACGTACTCGTCGCCGTCCCGCTCGATGAGGGTGGTGATGTTGGTGGCGTCCGAGGAGGCCACCTCCGGCTCGGTCATCGCGAACGCGGACCGGATCTCACCGGCGAGCAGCGGCTCCAGCCACTGCTTCTTCTGCGCCTCGTCGCCGAACTGCGCCAGCACCTCCATGTTCCCGGTGTCGGGCGCCGCGCAGTTGGTCGCGACGGGCGCCAGGTGCGGGGAACGGCCGGTGATCTCGGCGAGCGGCGCGTACTGGAGGTTCGTCAGGCCCGCGCCGTACTCCGTGTCGGGCAGGAACAGGTTCCACAGCCCCTGCCGGCGCGCCTGCGCCTTCAGCTCCTCCACCACCGCCGGGGTGTCCCACGGCGAGGCGAGCGCGGCCCGCTGCTCCTCGGCGACCGGCTCGGCCGGGTAGACGTACTCGTCCATGAAGGCGAGCAGCTTGGCCCGCATCTCCTCGGTACGCGCGTCGAACGCGAAGTCCATGACGGTCAGCCTTCCTGAAGGGTGGTCAGTCCGTGGTCGATGAAGACGGGCACCAGCTCGCCGATCCGGTCGAAGCCGCGCCCGACCGTCTGGCCCAGCGTGAAGCGGTAGTGGATGCCCTCCAGGATCACGGCGAGCTTGAAGAACGCGAACGCCTCGTACCAGGAGACGGCCGAGACATCGCGCCCCGAGCGCGCCGCGTACCGCTCGATCAGCTCCTCGGGCGCGGGGTGCCCCGGTGCCTCGGCGGTGGTGGAGACGGGCGAGTGCGGCATGTCCAGGGAGCGGCTGTACATCACCAGCAGGCCGAGGTCGGTCAGCGGGTCGCCGAGGGTGGACATCTCCCAGTCGAGGATCGCCGTGATCCGGTCGTCCGCCCCGATCAGCACGTTGTCCAGCCGGTAGTCGCCGTGCACCACGGTGGCGCCGGGCGAGGCGGGGAGCTTGCGGCCCAGCTCGGCGTGGAGTTCGTCGATGCCGGGCAGCTCGCGGTCGCGGGAGGCGTCCAGCTGCTTGCCCCAGCGGCGCAGCTGCCGGTCCAGATAGCCCTCCGGGCGGCCGAAGTCGCCGAGGCCCACCCCGGCGGGGTCCACCGCGTGCAGCTCGACCAGCGTGTCCACCAGGGACAGCACCGCGCCCCGCACCCGCTGCTCGCCGAGCGGGGCGAGCTGCGCGGAGGTGCGGTACGGCGTGCCCGCCACGAACTCCATGATGTAGAAGGGCGCGCCGAGCACCTCCTCGTCCTCGCACAGCAGCACCGGCGCGGGGACCGGTACCGAGGTGGGGTGCAGGGCGCTGATCACCCGGTGCTCGCGCTTCATGTCGTGCGCGGTGGCGAGGACATGGCCGAGCGGCGGGCGGCGCACGACCCACTGCGAGGTGCCGTCGGAGAGCGCGTAGGTGAGGTTCGACCGGCCGCCCTCGATCAGCCGCCCGGTGAGCGGCCCCCGCACCAGTCCCGGGCGCTCCCGCTCCAGCAGGGCGCGCAGCCGGTCCAGGTCCAGTCCGGGCGGGTGGTCGGCGCTCATGGGTCACTCCTGCGAACGATCGGGTATCAGGACCCGACTCATGATGCCGACCGGTCGGTATGTCGTCCAGTGGGTGCGGCGAACAGGACGGGAAACGTGACGGGGACCACCGGGTTCCCGGCGGCGGGGGAGGCTCAGTCCTCGGCGTTCCTGGCCTTCCCTGTGTTCTCGGCGTTCTCGGCGTTCCCGGCGCGGAACTCCGCGAGCCGCTCGTACGCGGCCAGTCCGTCCGGCACCCACTCCCACGTGCCGAGGCGCGCCTCGACCTCCTCGTCGGAGAGGAAGTCGTGCCACTGCACCTCCTCCGCCTGCGGGTTCACGGGCAGCTCGCAGCGCACCTCGTACACCGCCGACCACCAGGTCTTCCCGGCGCCGTCGTCGTAGAGGAACGTGAAGAGGTGCGTCGGCCGGGGCAGCCCGGACACGCCCAGCTCCTCCTCGGCCTCCCGCAGCGCCGCCTCGTCGTAGGACTCGCCCGCGCCCACGACCCCGCCGACGAACGGGTCGTACAGGGCGGGGAACACCAGCTTGGTCGCCGTGCGCCGGTGCACGAACAGGCGCCCCTGCGCGTTTCGGGCCTGGATGAAGACACAGCGGTGGCGCAGCCCGCGCCGGTACACCTCACCGCGCGGCAACTGCCCGACGACGCGGTCGTGTTCGTCGACGACGTCGAGGATCTCGTCAGCAGGATTCATGCCCTCATCCAAGCACGGGGGCAGCGCCCCGGCGGAGGGCTTCAGCGGCGCTGGAGTTCGTGGGCCGGCGGTTCCGACTCCGTCGTGCCGCAGGGCATCGCCGGGTGCATCCCGAGCAGCACGATGCCCGCGACCACGCCCGCGAGCCCGGCCGCCTCCCAGGCCAGCGCCCCGGTGTCGGTGCGCAGCCGGTCGCCGAGGAAGCCCACCCCGCACAGGATCCCGGCGAGCGGCTCGGCCGCGGTCAGCGCGGGCAGCGACATCCGCAGCGGGGCCGTCTCGAACGCGCTCTGCACCAGTACGAGACCGGTGACCCCGCACGCGAACACGCCGTACGGCTGCCAGCTGGTGAACAGCTCCGCGAAGCCGCCGTCGGAGAAGAGGGTGCCGCTCACCCGGGTCAGCGCGTCCTGCACCCCGTAGAGCAGCCCGGCGGCCAGGGCCAGCAACACGGCGGCCCAGTGCAGCCGGGAGCGCTTGGCGTACGTCGTCAGGGCCAGGGCCACGCCCACCACCACGCCGATGATCAGCCAGTGCCGCAGCGGATCGGCGATGGCGTTGCCCGCCCGGGGCTCGCCCCCCGTGATGAACGCGCTCACCCCGCCCGCGAGCAGCAGCAGCCCCGCCCAGCCCTGGCGTCCCAGCGGCTGCTTGGTCTGGTGCCGGGAGAGCGCGAGCGCGAACAGCAGATTGGTCGCCAGCAGCGGCTCCACCAGTGAGATCTCGCCCTTGCCGAGCGCCACCGCGCCCAGCACCATGCCGGCCACCATCAGCGCGAGCCCGCCCAGCCAGCGCGGCACCCGCATCAGGTCGAGCAGCAGCCGGAACGACAGGAAGTCGCTCAGCGGCGCCTGTTGCGCGGCGTTCTGCTGGAGCACGAAGCCGAGGCCCAGACAGCAGGCCGCGCTCACGGCGAGGAGGAGAACCAGAACCGACACGCTGCGTACCTCGATCATCCGGCCGGACCACGGACGCGTAGGGGCCGACTGTAGCGCCCTCGGGGCGGCATGCCCCACAAGCGCCCGGAAAGGGGTGGTCGACCCGCCATGGTCGGCGCCCGGGGCGGGGGGCGCCATGACGTACGCCACACGCCTCGGGGCGACGGGACGCGCGACGGCACGGCGTAGACCGCTGCGCCCCGCCGCGCGCCGGTCCCGCACCGGTTCCGGCCCGGCCTCACGGTCGGTCACGTATCCGCGCTCATACCCCAATGTCCCTGCTACGAACGGTAGTTGAACCCACCAACATCAGCGTTCCGCTTGACGCAAACCTTGGCCTGCGGGTTTGCTGTGTGTGATCGGCCGATGGCAGCCCGAGAAACAGGAAGTCCCGCGGTGTCACCACTCCCGCCCCTGCTCGACGTGCGCCGGGCCCGCACGGTCCGGTCCGGCGCCCCCGCACCGGACCTCCCCGGCGGCTACGACGACGCCCTCGACGACGCGGACCTGCGCGCCGCGCGCGCCGCGTTGGTCCAGGGCCGCCGCCAGGCCGCCCGCTCCCTGCTGCTGCACACCGGCGACGACTGGGACCGCCGGGGCCACCGGCTGACCGTGCTCGCCCGCGAGCCGTACGCCGCCGCCTGGGCCCGGGACTGGCTCCGGGCCGAACCCGGCTCCCCGGACGCCGCGGCCCTGCTCGCCCTCGCCCGGGTCCAGCGCGCCCTGCGCGGCCGGGAGGACCCCGCACGGGCCCGTGCCGCGTGCGAGCGGGCCGCCGCGCTCGCCCCCGCCGACCCCACCCCCTGGCTCGGACTGCTCCGCCTCGCCCGGATCGCCGGACCCGAGCGCGAGGTCCTCGACGTGTTCGCCGAGGTGTGCCGCCGCCACCCCGAGCACCACCACGCCCACCATCTCCTCGTCGCCCGCCTCGCCGAACGCCCCTCGGGCGGTCGGTACGAGTCCCACGAGGTGTACGACCTCGCCGAGCTGGCCGCCGCCGAGGCCCCCGCCGACTCCCCGCTGGCCGTGCTGCCGGTCGTCGCCCTCGCCGAGCGCTACCGGGTGCTCGCCGCCACCGGCCTCGCCCCGGCCGAGCCCGCCGCCGGCGCGCACTGGTCCGGGCCGCGCGCCCGCCGGATCCTGCGGGCCGGCTTCGACTGGTGGCTGGAGTGGGAGCAGGACGAACACCCCCGCCGCCACATCGACCTCAACCACCTGGCGTTCGCGCTGTCCTGCGCGGGCCGCCCGGCCGAGGCCGCCGCCCTCTTCCGGCGCATCGGCGCCCATGCCACCCGGGCCCCCTGGAGCTACCCGCACCGCGACCCGCGCGCCGCCTTCCGGGCGGCCCGCGCCTCCGCATTTCTTACGAATCCCTGACCGGGGCCCCGGTTCCCTGGTCACCCCGCGCGCCCGGTGTTCGAATGAGGGGGTGAACCCCGAACCCCCCGAGGAACGGGACGGCACCCCCGTCGGCCGCCGCGTCTTCCTCGGCACCCTCGGCCTGGGCGCCCTCGGCGTGCTCGCCGCGCCCACCCTGCAACGTGCCCTGGAGGGCATCGCGGGCAAGGATCCGACGGGCCTGACCGGTCTGCTGCCCAACGGCGGCGGCTTCCGCTACTACTCGGTCGCCGCCTCCGTCCCGGACAAGAACGCCACGGACTACCGCCTGACCGTCGGCGGCCTGGTCGACCGCCCCCGCGCCTACACCCTCGCCGACCTGCGCGCCCTCCCGCAGACCCGGCTGGTCAGGGACGTCCAGTGCGTCACCGGCTGGCGGGTCCCCGGCACCCCCTTCGAGGGGGTACGCCTCGCCGACCTCCTCGACGCCGCCGGGGTCCGCCGCACCGCCAGGGCGATCCGCTTCACCTGCTTCGACGGCACCTACAGCGAGAGCCTCACCCTCGACCAGGCCCGCCGCCCGGACGTCCTGGTCGCCCTGCGCATGCAGAACAAGGACATCGGCCACGACCACGGCGGCCCCGTCCGCCTCTATGTCGCGCCCATGTACTTCTACAAGTCCGCCAAGTGGCTCTCCGGCATCACCGTCACCGACCGCGTCGAGCCGGGCTACTGGGAGAAGCTGGGCTACGACGTCGACGCCTGGGTCGGCCGTTCGAACGGACGCACCGATGAGCCTACGAGCTGACACCCCGGCCCGCCCCGCCGCCCGGATCCGCCGCTTCTCCGCGGCCGAGCGCTGGATCCACCGGGCCACGGCCGCGCTGATGGGCGTCTGCGTGCTGACCGCGGCCGTCCTCTACATCCCCCAGCTGGCCGTCCTGGTCGGCCGCCGCGAACTGGTCGTGCGCGTCCACGAGTGCGCCGGGCTCGCCCTGCCCGTCCCCGTCCTGCTGGGCCTGGCCTCCCGCGCCTTCCGCGCCGACCTGCGCTTCCTCAACCGGTTCGGCCCGCACGACAGGGTCTGGCTGCGGGCCGCCCTGCTCCGCGACCGGCGCCGGGGGTCGCGCCCGGCGGGCAAGTTCAACGCCGGGCAGAAGATCTACGCCGCCTGGATCGCCGGCGCGACCCTGGTCATGCTCGGCACCGGCCTGCTGATGTGGTTCACCCATCTCGCCCCGCTGGTCTGGCGCACCTCCGCCACCTTCGTCCACGACTGGCTCGCCCTCACCATCGCGGTCGTCCTCGCCGGCCACATCGGCATGGCACTGGGCGACCCGGAGGCGAGGGAGGGGCTGCGCACGGGGACGGTCAGCCGGGAGTGGGCGAAACGGCGGCACCCGCTGTGGCGGCCGCGCCCGTGAACGGATTCCGGCCCGCGCGAAGGCCCGTGCGAAGGTTCGCGAGAAGGCCCACGAAAAGGCCCGCCCCCACAGAGGGGGCGGGCCTTCTCGCGTCGTACCGCCGTCGGCCGCTACACCACCAGCGACAGCACCAGCACCAGCGCGCCGCCGACCACCGACAGGATCGTCTCCATGACCGACCAGGTCTTGACGGTCTGGCCGACGGTGAGCCCGAAGTACTCCTTGACCAGCCAGAACCCGGCGTCGTTGACGAAGCTGAAGAAGAGCGAGCCGGCGCCGATCGCCAGGACCAGCAGCGAGGTGTGCGCGGTCGACATGTCGGCCGCGAGCGGGGCCACCAGACCGGCCGCCGAGACCGTCGCCACCGTCGCCGAACCGGTCGCCAGCCGGATCACCACGGCGATCAGCCAGGCCAGCAGCACCGCCGGGATCGACCAGTTTTTGGACACGTCCAGGATCATCTGGCCGACACCGCAGTCGATCAGCGTCTGCTTGAAGCCGCCGCCCGCGCCCACGATCAGCAGGATGCCCGCGATGGGCATCAGGCCCTTCTCCACCGTGGCCTGGAGCCGCTCCTTGCTGAACCCGGCGGGCCGGCCCAGCGTGAAGAAGCCGACGATCACGGCGGCCAGCAGGGCGATCAGCGGGGCGCCGATCACGTCGAAGGCGCGCTGCGTGGTGTTCGCCGGGTCGTCGATGACGATGTCCACCAGCGCCTTGAGCAGCATCAGCGCCACCGGCAGCAGGATGGTGACCAGCGTCGCGGCGAAGCTCGGACGGCGCGTCAGCTCCTGCGAGGGCCGCTGCGGCAGCATCCGCTCCGGCGCGGGGACGTCCACCCAGCGGGCCGCGACCTTCGAGAACAGCGGACCGCCGACGATCACCGTCGGGACGGCGACCAGGATGCCGAACGCCAGCGTCACGCCCAGGTTGGCGTGCAGCGCGGAGATCGCGACCAGCGGGCCGGGGTGCGGCGGGATCAGGCCGTGCATCACGGACAGACCGGCGAGCGCCGGGATGCCGATGCGCATCAGGGAGTAGTTGCCGCGCTTGGCGACCATCAGCACGACCGGGATCAGCAGCACGATGCCGACCTCGAAGAAGATCGGCAGTCCGATCACGGAGGCGATGAGCACCATCGCCCACGGCATCGCCCGGCCGCTCGCCCTGGCCAGGATCGTGTCCACGATCTGGTCCGCGCCCCCGGAGTCGGCGAGCAGTTTGCCGAGCGTGGCGCCCAGCGCGATCAGCACACCGACGCTCGCGACCGTGGCGCCGAGCCCGGTGGTGAAGCTGGTGAGCACCTTGTCGAGGGGCGCGCCGGCCGCCGCGCCGAGCGCCAGCGACCCGATGGTCAGCGCCAGGAAGGCATGCAGCTTGAACTTGGTGATGAGCAGGACGATCACCGCGATGCCCACCAGGACGGCGATGCCCAGCTGGGCGTGTCCTGCGGTGGAGATCGGCGGAGGGGCGTCCGCTGCCAGCATCTCGACGCTGAGTCTGGTCACGGGGGTTCCTTGCGGTTACGGGGAGTTGGGGAACGCTACTGCTGCGCGGATGCGGTGGACAGCCCGTCCAGTGCCAGTACGGCGCGTTCGGCGATCTCCTCCGGGCCGCCGGTGACGTCCACGGCGACGCCCGCTTCGTCCGGTCCGAGAGGCTCCAGCGTGGCGAACTGCGAGTCCAGCAGCGCGGTCGGCATGAAATGGCCCCGCCGGTGCGCCATCCGGTCCTCGATCAGCTTCCGGTCGCCCGTCAGGTGTACGAACACCACCCCGGGCGCCACCGCCCGCAGCCGGTCGCGGTACGCCCGCTTCAGCGCCGAACTGCTGACCACTCCGCCCAGTCCCGCCCGCCCGTGCGCCCAGTGGCCGATGGCGTCCAGCCAGGGCCAGCGGTCGCTGTCGTCCAGCGGTGTCCCGGCCGTCATCTTGTCGATGTTGGCCCTGGGGTGGAAGTCGTCGCCCTCGGCGTACGGGACGCCCAGCCGCGCGGCGAGCAGGGGACCGATCGTGGTCTTGCCCGTCCCCGCGACGCCCATCACGACGACGACCTGGGGGGTTCGCATGTACTGCCTCGCTGTCTTCCTCGACATCCGACGCCACGGCGGCGTCGCCACACTGAAACCCATTAGGTACGACGAATTCAAGAGTCTGTGATGTATAAGTCTGACTTTTTGTTTCCGTGACCTACGCCGTACGCTGAGTGCATGAGCACACCGGGCCGGGGGCTGCACGGCCGCGTACTGGACAGCCTCGGCCCCGCGATCACCGCGGGCGAGTACCCGCCGGGCAGCATCCTGCGCACCGACGAACTCGCTCAGCACTTCGAGGTGTCACGCTCCGTGATGCGCGAGGCGGTGCGGGTCCTGGAATCCATGCACCTGGTCGAGTCCCGCCGCCGGGTCGGCGTCACCGTCCGCCCCAAGTGCGAGTGGAACGTCTACGATCCGCAGGTCATCCGCTGGCGGCTGGCCGGCGCCGACCGCCCCCACCAGCTGCGCTCCCTCACCGTGCTGCGCTCCGCGATCGAACCGGCCGCGGCCGGACTCGCGGCCCGGCACGCCACCGCCGAGCAGTGCGCCGAACTCACCGAGTGCGCGCTCGGCATGGTCGCCCACTCCCGCGGCCACCGGCTCGCGGAGTACCTGTTCCACGACGTCGCCTTCCACCGGGTCATCCTCACCGCCTCGGGCAACGAGATGTTCGCCCGCCTCGGCGACGTCGTGGCCGAGGTGCTGACCGGCCGCACCCAGCATGAGGTCATGTTCGAGGACCCCGACCCGGCGGCCGTCACCCTGCATGTGCGGGTCGCCGAGGCGGTGCGCGCCCGGGACGCGGTGCGCGCCGAGGAACTCACCCGGCAGATCACCGTGGGCGCGCTCCAGGAACTGGACATCCTGGCGCCGTGACGCGGGCGCCGGAGGGTGTTTTCCGGGGTCCCGCTACTCCAGGAAGTCCCCGTCCACGTACACCCACGCCCCCGCCACCCGCTCGAACCGGCTGCGCTCGCACAGCGAACCGCCCCGGTAGGAGGCGCGGAAGGTCACCGTCCCGGTGGCGTGGAAGGCGGACCCGTCGGTGCCGTCGAGGATCTCCAGACCGGTCCACCGCATCCCGGGATCGAGATCGAGCCGCTCAGGCCGGGTCCGCGGATGCCAGGTGCGCAGCAGATACCCCGCGTCCCCCTTGACGAAGGCGCAGTAGCGCGAGCGCATCAGCAGCTCGGCACTCGGCGCGCCCGCGGCGCCCGAGTGGAAACGGCCGCAGCAGGCGTCGTAGGACTGCGGCAGTCCGCAGGGGCAGGTGGCGTGCGTGGTCATGCGCCCCATTGTGCCGGGACGGGACGGCCGCACCGGGCCCGGGGCAGGGGAGGCGTCCACCGCCGGGCGGGTGCACAGTGGAGAACGGGCGGACCCGCAGCGGACGTACGGCCCGACGTCCCCCGGGGGGCCGCGCCGCGAGGAGGAGGGACGGACGATGACCCGACCCGTGACCAGCCATCACCCGCCGGCCGTCAAGGAGTGGCGGCTGAACCTGTACCTGTCCGAGCACGACCCGGACACCACGGCCCGGATCGTCCTGGACACGGGGGACAACGTCCTGGAGAGCCACGCCGAGGCCCGCCGCAACCCGTACGACCGCGACATCCCCGAGATCGGCGACGAACTCGCCGCCGGGCGCGCCCTGATCGCCATGGGCCGGCTGCTGGTGCGCGCCGCCAACGGCGACATGCGGGCGCTGGGCGCGGCCGACACGGAGGACCCCACGCCGCTCTGGCTCCCCCGGGAGTGAGGTGACCGCCGTGCGGTTCGCCGACCGGCTGGAGGCGGGGCGCGGGCTCGGTACCCGCCTGCTCCGTCTGCGGGGCCCGGACGTGGTGGTGCTCGGGCTGCCGCGCGGGGGAGTGCCGGTGGCCGCCGAGGTCGCCGAGGCCCTGGACGCTCCGCTGGACGTCTGCCTCGTACGCAAGCTCGGAGTGCCGTACCAGCCCGAACTGGCGATGGGCGCGATCGGCGAGGACGGCGTACGGGTGCTCAACGACGACGTGCTGCGCGGTACCGGCGTATCCGACGACGAACTCGCCCGGGTCGAGGAACGCGAGCGCCGGGTGCTCGCCGAACGCGCCGCACGCTACCGGGGCGAATGCCCCGCCATCTCGCTCGCCGGCCGTACCGCCCTGGTCGTCGACGACGGGGTGGCCACCGGCTCCACCGCCCGCGTCGCCTGCCGGGTCGCCCGCGCCCGCGGCGCCGCCCGCGTCGTGCTCGCGGTCCCCGTCGCCCCCCGCGACTTCACCCGCCGCCTCGGCGGCGACGCCGACGACGTCGTCTGCCTCCTGACACCCTGGGACTTCGCCGCCGTCGGACAGTTCTACGACGACTTCACGCAGACCGAGGACGCCGAGGTCACGGCGTGTCTGCGCCG
This sequence comes from Streptomyces sp. SUK 48, assembly GCF_009650765.1. Taxonomy (NCBI): domain Bacteria; kingdom Bacillati; phylum Actinomycetota; class Actinomycetes; order Kitasatosporales; family Streptomycetaceae; genus Streptomyces; species Streptomyces sp. SUK 48. The sequence continues at coordinate 6,419,664 of NZ_CP045740.1, forward strand.
GGCACGGCGGCGCCGTACGCGCGCCGGGGGCACGGAGCGGGAAGTGAGCGTGCCGGCCGGGGACGTACGGCTGGGCGGCAGCCTGACCGTGCCCGAGGGCGCCACCGGCGTCGTCGCCTTCGCGCACGGCAGCGGCAGCGGCCGGCACAGCCCCCGCAACCGGCACGTCGCCGAGGGCCTGCACCGCGCCGGACTCGGCACCCTGCTGTTCGACCTGCTCACCGACGCGGAGGCACCGGACCGCGACAACGTGTTCGACATCCCGCTGCTGGCCGGCCGGCTCCTCGCCGCCACCCACTGGCTGCGCGCGGAGCCCTCCGCCCGCGGCCTCGCCCTCGGCTACTTCGGCGCCAGCACCGGCGCGGCCGCCGCCCTGTGGGCCGCCGTCGAGGGGCGGCCCGCCGCCGTCGTCTCCCGGGGCGGCCGCCCCGACCTCGCCGGACCCCGGCTCCCCGAGGTCACCGCGCCCACCCTGCTGATCGTCGGCGGCGCCGATCCGCTGGTCCTCGACCTCAACCGGGACGCCCGCTCCCGGCTGCGCTGCGAGAACCGGCTGGAGACGGTCCCCGGCGCCACCCACCTCTTCGAGGAACCGGGCACGCTGGAACGGGTCACCGAACTGGCCCGCGACTGGTTCACGGACCACTTGGCGGCCGCGCACGTGTAAAACCCACCGCCGCCGCTGCGTCCGCGCCGGGCTCAGCGCCCGCCCTTGCGCAGAAACCGCCGCAGCCGGGTCAGCGGCCAGGTGTTGATCACCTCGTCCGGGGTCAGCCAGCCGCGCTGGGCGGTGCCGATGCCGTACCGCAGCTGCGCCAGATGCGGCACCGAGTGCGCGTCGGTGTTCACCGCGAACCGCACCCCGTGCGTCCGCGCCCGCAGGATGTCCTCGTCCCCGAGGTCCAGCCGGTCCGGCTGCGCGTTGACCTCCAGCGCGGTACCGGTGCGCGCGCACGCCGCGAACACCTCGTCCCAGTCCGCGTCCACCCCCGCCCGGCGGCCGATCAGCCGGGTGGTGGGATGCCCGAGGATGTTCACGTGCGGGTTCTCCACCGCCCGCACCAGGCGCCGCGTCATCGCCGTGCGCCCGAGGTCGAAGTGCGAGTGCAGCGAGGCCACGCACAGATCGAAGCCGGCCAGGAACGCGTCCGGCCAGTCGAGCCCGCCGTCCGGCCCGATGTTCAGCTCGGTGCCGTGCAGCAGCCGCATCCGGCGACGGGTACCGTCCAGCTCCCGCAGCCGCTCCCGCTGGGCGAGGACCTTCTCGTCCGTCATCCGCTGCATGTACAGGTCCGGTGCGTGATCGGTCACCGCGTAGTACGCGTACCCGCGCTCCGCCGCCGCCTCCACCATGGCGTCCAGGGACGCCAGACCGTCGGTGAGATCCGTATGCGTGTGCAGATCACCGCAGACGTCCCGCTCGGTCACCACCTGCGGCAGCTCCCGGCGCAGCGCCGCCTCGATCTCCCCGCGGTCCTCCCGCAGCGTCGGCACGATCCACGGCAGCCCCAGCCGCGCGTACACCTCCTCCTCGGTGCGCGACGCCACCGATTCCCCGCTCTCCCCGCTCTCCGCGTCGAACACGCCGTACTCCGACAGCTTCAGCCCCCGGTGCACGGCGATCGTCCGGGTGCGGATGTTGTGCGCCTTGGACCCGGTGAAGTACTGGAGCCCCGCGCCCCACGAGTCCGGCGGCAGCACCCGCAGATCCACCTGGAGCCCCTTGCCGGTGCGCACCGACGTCTTCTTCGTGCCCCGCGCGATCACCTCGGCCGTGCCCGGCAGCTCGCACAGCGCCGCCATGAACGGCCCCGACTTCCTCGCCGCCACCAGGATGTCCAGGTCCCCGACGGTCTCCCGCATCCGCCGCAGCGACCCCGCGTACGCGCACCGCCGGCACCCGGTCACCGCTTCCAGCGCGCCGACGATCTCCTCGGCGGTGTCCAGCGCGACCGACAGCGGCACCCGCGCCCCCGCCTGCCGCAGCAGCTCGATCCCGTGCCGGATGTTGTCCTGCGTCTTCTCCCCGAACCCCTTGAGATCGGCCAGCCGGTCCGCCTCGATCGCCGCGGCCAGCTCGCTCACCGAGGAGATGTGCAGGTCCTCGTACAGCCGCAGCGCCTTCTTCGGCCCGAGCGTCGGGATGGTGATCAGCTCCCGCACCCCGGCGGGAATTTTCGCCCGCCGCTCCTCGACGGCCGCCATCTTCCCGGTCCGCAGGTACTCGATCACCTTGTCCGCGATCGACCGCCCCACGTTCGGGATCTCCCGCAGCCCCTCCTCGTCCAGCTTCGAGACATCGGCCGGATACCCCCCGACGGCACGCGCCGCCTTCTCGTAGGCACGCGCCTTGAACGCGTCACCTCCGGTGATCGCGATGAGATCGGCGTACTCCCGCAAAATCGCCTCGACCTCACCATTGACCCGGGCCACACCCCCAGTCTAAAAACCAGACCGCCACGCGGCGCCCCCAGCTAGCTACTCCGGCGGTCGGCTGTACCGCTCCAGCGCGGCCTTCGCTGTGGACCGGTCCACCAGTCGCAGCTCCCACGGACCCGTGTTCACATCGAAGTCCTTGCCGAACCCGACCCACTTTCCCGCCATGCGCCGGCCGGTCGGCTCCACAAGCATTTGCACCGCACCGTGATAGCGAGCGCCGTTGTAGTAGCCGTCCGAAGCGGTCTGCTCCACCCACGAACCAGTGATGACGTTGCGATCCACGGTCAGGTCCAGGGTGAGAGGGCTGTCCGGGTTCGAGGACGCGCCTGGCAGGCTCTGTGCCGTCAGCCGGTTCCCGTGCTGGACGATCACCACGTAGTGCTTGCCCTCGTAGGTCTCATCCCGACTCGATGAGAAGAACTCGTAGCGGCTGAGCCACACCCCCGAGTAGTTCTCAGCGGTCGTCCGCACTGTCTGCGAGGTCACGGCAGCGGAGGCGACCCCGTCTCCTCCTGCGTCCATGTCATGCCCTCCTTCGCCGTCTGCGTGAACCCTCGCCATCGGTACCGGCAGGGTGAACCCCAGGGCCTCTACCGGGCGGCCCGTGACTCGCTCCAACGCCCTTGCGTACACACCCCGGGGCGTCTTGCTCGTGCCGGATTCCCAGCGCTGTACCAGACGCTTCGACGCTTCGTTGGGCTCCCCCAGCTCTTGCCCGGCCCGGCGTAGAGCCTTGGCGAAGTCGTCCTGGCTTAAGCGCAGGCCGATACGCACGGCCCGCAGCACATCATTCGGCACCACGGCGGTCGTCGTCATGACGTCAAAGCTAGTCCCGACACCACGCCGATGACACCGGTTTGACGCCCACTAAGGCGTCATTGACGCCCCTCTGAGTGACATCCGGACGACGCCGGAAGCGTCGTCGTTCCGTCATTCCGGCAGCGGGAGCATCACCTCATCGACGTGACCCTCACCATTCGGGTGTCCCGCGGCTCCGGCAAGGCGTGCCGCTCTGCCGATGCGCCCGGTGCGCGTCCGGGACCGACCCCACGGGATCACCCGGTCTCCTGACCAGAAAGGCACAGACGTGACGACCACACAGCACGACAGGACCAGCGTCCTCAGCCTGATCAGCCCAGCTTTCCGGGCGGACCTCATCACCATGGTCCGCGAGGACCACTGGCCGGAGATGACCGACGACCAGGGCGAGCGCGGTGTCGACCAGCTCGCCGCGTTCCTCGCCGTCGCCGCGCGCACCACGGAGAAGGCGGCCCCCAGCCTCCGGGTGGATCTCTTCTGGCACGCGGCGATCCTGCACACCAAGCCCTACGCCGACTTCTGCGGCGCGCTCGGCGGGTTCATCCATCACGTTCCCGACCGCGACAGCGTCGCACACGACCCGGCTGAGGGCCGGGCCGCGATGCGTCGGACGGCCGAGATGATCCGCGCGGCCGGCTTCGTCACCGATTCCGAGTTCTGGCCCGTCAACGGCGCCGCCGACTGCACCCAGTCGTACGCCGGGTGCACCGACAGCCCGAACAGCGGCAGGAGCAAGTAACAGCCGCAGAACGCCCGCATCCGCTTCAGCCGCCCGGTATCGTGCCGGGCGGCTGAGGCCATGGATGAGAACGGACCCCCGCATGACTGACGCTCGTAGCTCCGCATGGGACACCTACTCACAGACCAAGCCGCAGCGGAGGCTCACCAATGCCAAGGGCGAGACCACCTGGTTCAACTGGACCCAGTACGCCGACCACGGCCCCGGGGCGGAAGCGCTGGCGCTCGAACCGGGGGCTGCCGTGCTCGACCTCGGATGCGGGTCCGGCGGCAACCTCGCCCACCTCGCCACCCTCGGCATGAAGCCGGTGGGCGTCGACCTGTCCGCGAAACAGCTCGGCAAGGCGCGTGACCGCTGGCCCGACGTCGGCGGCATGGAACTTCACCAGAGCGACGCACCGGCATACCTGCGGGACACGTCCACGATCTTCGATGCGATCTACAGCGTCTTCGGCGCAGCCTGGTTCACCGACCCCGGCCTGCTGCTGCCCCTCATCCACGGCAGTCTCCGGCCGGGCGGCGTCTTCGCCTTCTCTCAGCGCCCTCCGGTAGAAGGCTGCTACGGCTGCCAGGCGTCCTACATCCCCCGCGGAGCCGACGAAGATCCGGCCATCGTGAAACGATGGGACTACGAGCCCGAGATCTGGTGCTCACGGCTCGAGGACCACGGGTTCGCCGAGGTGACCGCCACCGTGCTCCCGGCCCCGGAGCAGGACACGCGCACCACAGGCACGCTTCTGGTCCGCGCCGTACGGGGAGACTCACCTGTCGCCCGGCGTCCGGACGAATCAAGAAACCAGGACTGGTGAGGTGCCAGGCCGTTTCCCGTCCTCGATGGTCTTCCGGATTCACGACTGGAGGCACGGGGAGGTCACGAACGCAAAAAACCCCAGATCAACTGGGGTCTCTGCTGGTGTCCGAGGGGGGACTTGAACCCCCACGCCCGATAAAGGGCACTAGCACCTCAAGCTAGCGCGTCTGCCATTCCGCCACCCGGACAAGGTGTCTGTCGTGCGCGGTGTTCCCTCGGCGGGGTTTTCCTCGCGGCGACAGAGGAAACATTACCAGGCTTTCGGGGGTGGCTGATCACCCCCGGTCCGGGGCCGGCGGGCGTGAACGGCGTGTGACGGGCCGGGACCGGTCTTGGGCCCGGGCCGCGCGCGGAGAGAGGATGAGGGGGACCCACCAGCAGGGAAGCGGGAGGAAGCAGCGTGAGCGAGAAGGACACGGCCCAGGGCATCACCGGTGAGGACGAGGTCGTCGACCTCTGCCGCGACCTGATCCGGTTCGACACCAGCAACTACGGCGACCACTCCGGGCCCGGCGAGCGCCAGGCCGCCGAGTGGGTCGCCGAGAAGCTGGCGGAGGTCGGCCTGGAGCCGAAGATCTACGAGTCCCACCCCGGCCGCGCCTCCACCGTGGCCCGCATCGCGGGGGAGGACCCCTCCCGGCCCGCCCTGCTGATCCACGGCCACCTGGACGTCGTACCGGCCAACGCCGACGACTGGACCCACCACCCCTTCTCCGGCGAGATCGCCGACGGGTGCGTCTGGGGGCGCGGGGCGGTCGACATGAAGGACATGGACGCCATGACCCTCGCGGTGGTGCGCGACCGGCTGCGCAGCGGGCGGCGGCCCCCGCGCGACATCGTCGTCGCCTTCCTCGCCGACGAGGAGGCGGGCGGCACCTTCGGCGCCCGTCACCTGGTCGACCACCACCCCGAGCTGTTCGAGGGCGTCACCGAGGCGATCAGCGAGGTCGGCGGCTTCTCCTTCACCGTGAACGAGCAGCGGCGGCTCTATCTGATCCAGACGGCCGAGAAGGGCATGCACTGGATGAAGCTCACCGTGGCCGGCACCGCCGGGCACGGCTCCATGATCCACCGCGACAACGCCATCACCGAGCTGTCCGAGGCGGTCGCCCGCGTCGGCCGCCACACGTTCCCGGTCCGCGTCACCAAGACCACCCGGGCCTTCCTCGACGAGCTGGGCGACGCGCTCGGCACCGAGCTGGACCCCGAGGACATGCAGGCGACCATCGCCAAGCTCGGCGGCATCGCCAAGCTGATCGGCGCGACCCTGAGCAACACCGCCAACCCGACCCAGCTGAACGCCGGTTACAAGGTCAACGTCATCCCCGGCGAGGCCACCGCGCACATCGACGGCCGCTTCCTGCCCGGGTACGAGGAGGAGTTCCTCGGCGACCTCGACCGGCTGCTCGGCCCGCACGTGCGCCGCGAGGACGTGCACGCGGACAAGGCCGTCGAGACCAGCTTCGACGGGGCGCTGGTCGAGGCCATGCAGTCCGCGCTGCTCGCCGAGGACCCCATCGCCAAGGCGATCCCGTACATGCTCTCCGGCGGCACCGACGCCAAGTCCTTCGACGACCTCGGCATCCGCGGCTTCGGCTTCGCCCCGCTGAAGCTGCCGCCGGAGCTGGACTTCGCCGGCATGTTCCACGGCGTGGACGAGCGGGTGCCGGTGGACGGTCTCCAGTTCGGCGTGCGGGTGCTCGACCGGTTCATCGACGCCTCCTGAGCGCCTTCATCGACGCCTTCTGAGCGGCCGCCGGTTCGACGCCTCCTGAGCGGCCGCCGGGGCGTTCGAGCAGGGCCGCCTCGGTTTCGGCCGCGCGTTCGAGATCGACTGAGAAGGGTGAATGCGACCATAAGCTCGTAGCTCCATTACTCCCTCCTCGTTACAGGTGATGCGACCCCGCACCTTGGGGCCGCCTTGCCAACGAGGAGGAACAATGATCAAGAAGGTCGTCGCTGCCGCGGCTGCCACCGGTGGGCTGGTTCTCGCGGGCGCGGGCCTGGCCGTCGCCGACTCCGGTGCCCAGGGTGCCGCCCTGAACTCCCCGGGTGTCGTCTCCGGCAACGTCATCCAGGTGCCCGTGCACGTTCCGGTGAACGTGTGCGGCGACACGATCAACGTGATCGGGCTCCTGAACCCCGCCTTCGGCAACACCTGCGTCAACGGCTGACACCGGTTCCCCGCAGGGGCTTTCCACCCCGAGGGGCGTCTTCTTCCAGCCGTCGGCCTCGGAGCGCGCGCCATGTGCTCCGAGGCCGACCGGCCTTTTCCAGACAGTGAAGGCAAGCGAAGGCAGGGGGGTACGCAGCAATGCGACCAGGAACCCGTAAAGGTCTGATGACCATGGCGGCGGCGACCGGGGTACTCGCCGCCGCGACCGGTATGGCACACGCGGACGCGGGCGCGTCCGGCGCCGCCACCGGTTCACCCGGCGTCCTGTCCGGCAACACCGTGCAGGCACCGGTCCATGTGCCGGTGAACGTGTGCGGCAACACCGTCAACGTCGTCGGGCTCCTCAACCCGGCGATGGGCAACGCCTGCACCAACTCCGGCGGCGGCCACGGTGGTCAGGGCCACGGCGGCGCCGGCGGTTCGGGCGGCTCGAGCGCGGGCGGCCACACCTCCGGCTCGCCGGGCGTGGGATCGGGCAACACCGTCCAGGTGCCGATCGACGTCCCGGTGAACGCGTGCGGCAACAGCGTCGACGTCGTCGGCGTGGGCAACCCGGCCCTGGGCAACCACTGCTCCAACGGCGGCGGTACGCCCAGCACCCCGCCGGGCGGCGGCCACACCATCCCGCCGAGCCACCCCGGCCACCCGGGCCAGCCGAGTCACCCCGGTCACCCGAGTCACCCCGGCCACCCGAGCCACCCGACTCAGCCGGGCACGCCGACCACCCCAGGCAAGCCGAGCACCCCGGGCACCCCGGCGACCCCGCCCGCCCACCAGGTGCACGTGCCGCAGGCGCCCCCGGCGTCCGTGACCACGGGGCAGCTCGCGCACACCGGCAGCGACCTGCCGCTGGGCCTCGCGCTGCCGGCCGGCGCGGGCGCGCTGATCGCGGGCGCCGTGCTCTACCGCAAGGCACGGGCCGGGGCCTGACCCGGCGGACGATCATGCCGTGACGGACGGCACATGAGGAGCGGGTCCGGCCCTGTGGGCGGGCCCGCTCCGCCTCTTTCGCGCCGTTGTCGCCCTCAGCGGTGCCGCCTCACCAGGTGGCCCGCACCTGGCGGATGATCCGCCGCCGCAGCCGGACCTTGCGGCTGCCGTCGCGCAGCAGGCTCAGGCGGTCCAACTCCCAGTGTCCGTACTCGGCATGGTCCGTCAGCAGACGTGCGGTCTCCTTGCGGGACACCCCGCGAGGGACATACACGTCGACAAATTCGTATTCCGGCATCGCATCTATTGTGCGGGCTGGTGCCCGGTACGGATAGCGTCTGCACTATGTCTGATGCTGCGCAGCCCACCGCTGCCGAGGTACGCGCCGCCGCCGAGGCGATCAAGACCGCGCTCGACCGTCACCTGGCGGCGGTCGAACGCAGGTCGGGAGACGACGACCCGGCCGTCTTCGAGGCGTTCAACCAGCTGGCCGCGGCCGCCGAGGTGTACGACGAGCTGCTCTACGACCGCTACGACGAGGTCACCCCCTTCGAGATCCCCGGCGCCGACGAGACGCTGCCGCCGTACGCGGGCCCCGAGGAGCCCCACGCGATCAGCGTGCTGATCCGCCGCGACTACACCGTGGCGGAGCCCCAGCGGCTGCTGGCCCAGGCCGAGCGGGTCGAGGCCGCGGAGGACTTCGAGGACCTCGCCGGCCTGGACGAGGACGCCGCCGGCACCGTCCCCGGGGCGCTGGGCCTGCTCTTCGGCGAGTTCGAACCGGACGAGATCGCCTCCCGGCACAAGGAGTTCGGCCTGGAGGAGGGCGACTCCACGCTCTGGGTCACCGCGGCCGACGAGGCCCCGGAGGCCGGGGAGTGGCTGGAGGCCCCCTTCGAGCACTTCGATCCACAGGCGGTCGTGTGCCGCTTCGACGTCAGCGCGGTGTTCGACGACGAGGACGACGAACACGACGACGAACACGATGAGCACGACGACACCGACCCGGACGCCGACGACGACCTGGAATTCGTGGACGACGAGGACCTGGAAGAGCACGACGGCGCGCAGGGCGACGCGCACGACGGCGAGGCCGACGGCGCGGGCGTCCGGGGCGCCGGCAGGTGACCTCGGCGGCGGTGCCGTGACGGCGCGAAGCCGGTACGGCACCGCCGCACAGCGCCGCCACGGGTGATCCTCACCACGGCGGCGCCGGGGCCCCGGTCCGTCGGGCCCTCAGTCCGTCGGCGGCTGCGGGCGCAGCAGGGTCGCCAGCCGGGTCGTACGGGGCTTGGCCGGGATCTCCGCGACCGCCTGCGGAAGGGCCCCCTCGACGCCGTGGACCACGGAGAGATGCCGCTCGCCCCGGCCGAACGCCGTGTACACCCACGGCCTGCTCAGCGCCTGGGCGGCGTCGCCGGGCAGCACCACGACCGCCGCGGGCCAGCGACCGCCCACCGCCTGGTGCGCGGTCAGCGCCCACCCGTGCCGCACCCACGCCTCGACCCGCTCCCGCGGTACGACCACGGGGGCGCCCGCGCAGGACAGGTGCAGCCCCTCGGCGTCGGCCCTCACCACCGTGCCCGGCAGGGTCCGGCCGGGGGCGGGGGAGTAGGCGATCCGGTCGCCGGGGTCGAAGCCGCCGAACCGGCCGGGGCCGGGGTTGAGGCGCTCCTTCAGGGCGGAGTTGAGGGCCCGGGTACCGGCCGCGCCGCCATGGCCCGGCGTGATCACCACCGTGCCCTCGACGGGCACCCCGAAGGCCCGCGGCACCGAGTCCGCGACCAGCTGCACAGTGCGGTGCACGGCCTCGCCCGCGTCCCGCACCGGCACGATCACGACCTCCTTGCCGGGCGCCTCGACCTGGTTCAGCTCGCCGATGCCGATCCCGGAGACCAGCTCGCCGATCGGACCGGGGTCGGGCAGCCGGGAGGCGATCTGGGGGCAGGCGCGGGCCGCGAGCAGGTCGGCGAAGACCCGTCCCGGACCGGCCGACCACAGCAGCGCCGGATCCCCGCTGAGCACCAGCCGCGCCCCGTCGGGCAGCGACTCCACCAGCATCGCCGCGCTCTCCACGTCCAGTTGGGGCGCGTCCAGCACGATCAGCAGGTCCAGCTCCAGCGCTCCGTCCCCGTCCCGGCCCGGCCCCTCGGCCCCGGCCAGCAGCCCGGCGACCGTGCCCGCGCCCGCCCCTCGCACCGGTGGCAGCGCGGCGAGACGGTCGCGGCCGTCGGGGGTGTGGCACACGGCCAGGGTCCGCAGGCCCGCGTCCCGGGCGGCGCCGAGCAGTGCCGCCGGTTCGGCGCGGGAGGCGTCGCCGCCGGTGTGCAGGACCAGGCCGTGCCCGGCGACCGCGCGGGCCAGCTCGGCGGCGCCGCCCGACAGCGCCGCGACGACCGGCGCCCAGGTCTCCCCGGCTTCCTGGGCCGGGGAGTTGATCAGCCGGGCCAGGCCGTCGGCGAGGCTCTCCTCGGCCATGGCGTACCGCTCCAGGGCGATGAGCACCCGCACCGGGCGCTCCGCCTCCTCCCCCTCCTCGTCGTCCGCCGCCCGCGTGGCCGGGGCGCCCGCCTCCTCCAGGGCGTCCTCGAACACCAGCGCCTCGCCCTCGGCCAGAGCGCTCTGCACGGCCTCGTCCGGGTCCGGCACGCCCCGCTGGGCCAGGGCCGCGGTGAGCGAGGGCAGCTCCAGGGCGGTGTGCCCGGCGAGGGCCGCCTGCTCCAGCAGCCAGACCGTCACCGCCCGGCCTCGCCGCTCGTCCTGCGGCCCGCACTCGGCGCCGAGCAGCGCCCGCGCGAAACCGTCCGCCTGCTCGGGGCGCACCCCGGGGACCCGCAGCAACTGCCAGGGGTCCTCCCGCAGCAGGTCTGCGGCACCCTCGCCGAGCACCGCGGCGGCCTGCTGCCCCAGCGCCTCCGGGGCACCACCCTCCGCGAGCACCCGCCGTACGGCCTCCACCGTCCGCGGTGAGGGCCCGGCCGGCGCGGGAGCGGGGGCAGGGGTGGGTTGCTCCTGACGCCTCGGCTCCGGCTCGGGTACCGGGCGGACCGGGGCGGCCGGGGTGGCCGCGGGGCCCGGCTCGGGCGCTCGCTCGGGCGCGGGCCGCGAGGGCTCCGCGAAGACCGTGGACGCCGGCTTCCCGCCGCCCTCCACCGCCCGCACCGCGGCCAGCAGATCGGCCGCCGTCCCGCTCAGCTTGGCGCCGCTCTCGACCGGCCCCGCCCGCTCCGCCCTGCGCCGCTCGATCCGTTCCCGCTCCACCCGCTGCGCCGCCAACTCGGCCGCCGCCTCGGACAACTCCGGCTTCCCGGCACCATCGGCCGCCGACTCCGCCGACTCCGCCGACTCCGCCGACTCCGACGCCGCCTCGCCCGCGCCGCCGCCCTCCACCTCGGACGTCTCAGATGTTTCGGATGTCTCAGACGTCTCGGACACCCCGGAGGTCTCGGATGCCCCGGCCACCTCGGACACCGCGGACGCGCCGTCGCCGTCACCCTCGTCCGCCGCGAGACCGCCCCCGGCCGCCCCGGAGTCCCCGGCCGTCCCGCCCGACGCGTCCGGAGTATCCGACGCACCCGGCGCTCCCTGCGCCCGCGGCGTCTCCGGCGTCCCCGGCCCCGTTTCCTCCGTGGTCTCCGGTTCCGTGCTCACAGCGTGCTCCAGTCGTGATCGGGATAGCGGTGCAAGGGCGCCGACACATCGTCCAGCGCCCGGCAGATCTCGTCAGGAAGACTAAGCGCCTCCACTGACAACGCCGCCGTGAGCTGCTGCGCGGTGCGCGCGCCGACGATCGGGGCGGTGACGCCGGGGCGGTCGCGGACCCAGGCGAGCGCCACCTGGAGCGGGGTGACCGCGAGCCCGTCGGCGGCCGTCGTCACCGCGTCCACGATGCGCGTCGCCGTGTCGTCCAGATACGGCTCCACGAACGGCGCCAGATGCTCGGACGCGCCGCGCGAGTCCGCGGGCGTGCCGTGCCGGTACTTCCCGGTCAGCACGCCCCGGCCGAGCGGCGAGGAGGGCAGCAGGCCCACGCCCAGGTCCAGCGCGGCGGGCAGCACCTCGCGCTCCACGCCCCGCTGGAGCAGCGAGTACTCCATCTGCGTGCTGGCCAGCCGGGTGCGGGTGCCCGGCGCCGCGAGCTGCCAGGTGGCGGCCTTGGCGAGCTGCCAGCCGCAGAAGTTGGACACGCCCGCGTACCGGGCCCGGCCGCTGGCCACCGCTATGTCCAGGGCCTGGAGCGTCTCCTCCAGCGGGGTCCCGGGGTCGTACGCGTGGATGTGCCACAGGTCCACATGGTCCGTGCCCAGGCGGACCAGCGAGGCGTCCAGCGCGGCGAGCAGGTGGCCGCGGGAGCCGTCGAAGCGGCGCCCGGGGTCCGCGACGCTGCCCGCCTTCGTGGAGAGGACCAGGTCGCGGCGCGGTACGAGCCGTTCCATCAGCCGCCCGAGCAGATACTCCGCCTCCCCGCCGCCGTACACGTCCGCGGTGTCGACGAGGGTGCCGCCGGCCTCCCAGAACGCCTTGAGCATGTCCGCGGCGTCATGCTCCTCGGTGTCCCGGCCCCAGGTGAGGGTGCCGAGTCCGATCCGGGACACACGCAGGCCGGTACGGCCGAGATGCCTCTGCTCCATGACCGCGAGATTACTGGCCGGAACGAGTGGGGTGGGAAGCCTGTGGACAACTCACGCGGGCCCGCGCGGGGCGCCGCCCGCGTCCCCGCGCTAAGGTCTGCGCCACAGGGACGTTACTCATGGGTAAGGGGAATCGGCCATGCAACTCGGACTCAACCTCGGCTACTGGGGTGCGGGAATGGACGGCGACAATCTGGCCGTGGCCCAGGAGGCCGACCGGCTGGGCTACGCCGTGTGCTGGGCGGCGGAGGCGTACGGCTCCGACGCGGCCACCGTGCTCAGCTGGGTCGCCGCCCAGACCGAGCGCATCGACGTCGGCTCGGCCATCTTCCAGATCCCGGCCCGCCAGCCCGCGATGACCGCGATGACCGCGGCCACCCTGGACACCCTCTCCGGCGGCCGCTTCCGGCTCGGTCTCGGCGTCTCCGGGCCGCAGGTCTCCGAGGGCTGGTACGGCGTCAGGTTCGACAAGCCGCTGGCCCGCACCCGCGAGTACGTGGAGATCGTCCGCAAGGCGATGACCCGTGAGCGGCTGTCGTACGAGGGCGAGCACTGGACGCTGCCGCTGCCCGGCGGCCCCGGCAAGCCCATCAAGCTGACCGTGCACCCCAAGCGCGAGCACATCCCGCTGTACATCGCGGCGATCGGCCCGAAGAACCTGGAGCAGACCGGCGAGATCGCCGACGGCGCCCTGCTGATCTTCCCCGCGGCCGAGCACCTGGAGGAGACCACCCTCACGCATCTGCGCGCGGGCCGGCAGAAGGCGGCCAAGACCCTCGACGGGTTCGACGTGTGCCCGACCCTGCCGCTGGCCGTCGGCGACGACAAGGACGTGGCCGCGCTCGCCGACACCTTCCGCCCCTACACCGCGCTGTACGTCGGCGGCATGGGCAGCGCCAAGCAGAACTTCTACAACAAGCTCGCGCAGCGCATGGGGTACGAGCGCGAGGCCGCCGAGATCCAGGAGAAGTACCTGTCCGGGGACAAGCAGGGCGCGGCCGCCGCGATCCCGCAGGACCTCATCGACAAGACCACGCTGCTGGGCTCCGTCGACCGCATCGCGGACCGCATGAAGGCGTACGCCGAGGCCGGTGTCACCACCCTCAGCCTCGCGCCCGCCGGGTTCACCCTGGAGGAGCGGCTCGCCTCCCTGCGCGCCGGTACCGAGGCCCTGGAGCGCGCCGGGCTCGCCTGAGCCGGAAGTCTTCCACGGCCGTGGTGGGGGCTCGGGGGTCCTCCCCGCCACGGCCGTCACGGGGAACAACGCGCCCGGCGGCGAGCGGTTACGACTCCCCGGCCCCTTCCTTCCGGAGCGCCCCCGCGGCCGAACCGTCTCACAGCCACTCACGCCGCTTGAACAGCCGGTACAGGACCACCTCCAGCAGCGCCATCACCACGATCACCACCGGGTACGACCACAGCCAGTGCAGCTCGGGCATGTGGTCGAAGTTCATGCCGTAGATCCCGGCGATCATCGTGGGTACCGCCGCCATCGCCGCCCAGGCGGAGATCTTCCGCATGTCGTCGTTCTGCCGCACGCTCGTCTGCGCGAGATGCGCCGACAGCACGTCCGACACCAGCCGGTCCAGGCCCTCCACCGACTCGTTCACCCGGGCGAGGTGGTCGCCGACGTCCCGGAAGAACGGCCGCGCCTCCTCGTGCACGTACGGCACCCCGCTGCCCGAGCCGAGCGGCCCCGTGCCCGCCAGCCGGTTCAGCGGCACCGTCAACGGCCCGGTCGCCCGGCGGAACTCCACGATCTGCCGCTTGAAGCCGTAGATCCGCGAGGCGGTGTTGCGCGCGCCGCCCCCTTCGGGCCGGAACACCTCCGCCTCCACCTCCTCCAGGTCCGTCTGCAGCTCGGTCGCCACCTCCAGGTAGCGGTCCACGATGGCGTCGGCGATCGCGTACAGCACCGAGGTGGGCCCCTTGTCGAGCATCTCCGGCTCCTCCTCCAGGCGGTGCCGCACCGCCGCGAGCGGTGACGCCTCGCCGTGCCGCACCGTCACCACGAAGCAGTCGCCGACGAAGACCATCACCTCGCCCGCCGAGACCGTGTCGCTCTCCTGCTCGTAGGCGACCGGTTTCAGCACCACGAACAGCGAATCCTCGTAGACCTCCAGTTTGGGCCGCTGATGAGCCTTGAGGGCGTCCTCCACCGCCAGCGGGTGCAGCCCGAACTCCTGGGTCACCAGGTCGAACTCCCGCTCGGACGGCTCGTACAGCCCGATCCACACGAACCCGCCGGCCGCCCGCGCCTCGGCGAGCGCGTCGGACAGATCCTCCGGACCTTCGGTCCGCTTTCCATGCCGGTAGATGGCACAGTCGACGATCACGGAGCGCATTCTCCCTTCACGAGATCACCGGCGCATCACCTGATGCGCCTACCCTGGTCCGCATGCCCACGCTGATCCTCGTAAGGCACGGACGTTCCACCGCCAACACCTCCGGCGTGCTCGCCGGCTGGACGCCGGGGGTCTCCCTGGACGAGCGGGGCACCGCCCAGGCCGCCGCCCTGCCCGCCCGGCTCGCCGCCCTGCCGCTGGCCGAGATCGTCACCAGCCCGCTCCAGCGCTGCCAGGAGACCCTGGCCCCGCTGCTCGCGGCCCGCCCCGGCCTGACCCCCCACACCGACGACCGGATCGGGGAGTGCCACTACGGCGACTGGTCCGGCCGCAAGCTCGCCGAACTCAAGGACGAGCCGCTGATGGAGGTCGTCCAGGCCCACCCCTCCGCCGCCGCCTTCCCCGGCGGGGAGTCCATGCGCGCCATGCAGACCCGCGCCGCCGAGGCCGTCCGCGAGTGGAACGCCCGTGTCGAACGCGACCACGGCGCGGACGCCACCTACCTGATGTGCTCCCACGGCGACATCATCAAATCCCTGGTCGCCGAGGCCCTCGGCCTCCACCTCGATCTCTTCCAGCGGATCTCCGTGGAGCCGTGTTCCGTCACCGCGATCCGCTACACCCGGCTGCGCCCCTTCCTCGTCCGCCTCGGCGACACCGGCGATCTCGCCTCGCTCGCCCCGCGCGAGGAGCACCCCGACGGCGACGCACCGGTCGGGGGCGGTGCGGGCGCACCGTGATCGTCGCCCGCAGTAGGGTGAAGCGATCCGCGCCGTCGCGTATCCGCAGCGGCCCGCACCCGCACCGCCGAAACTCTCGACCCCATGGAGACAGGACGTGTCCCGTCAGGTGTTCCTCTACGATCCGCCGGACCGCTTCGTGGCCGGCACGGTCGGACTGCCCGGACGCCGTACGTTCTTCCTCCAGGCCATGGCGGGCCCCCGGGTGACCAGCGTGGTCCTGGAGAAGACCCAGGTCGCCGCGCTCGCCGAGCGCATGGACGAACTCCTGGACGAGGTGGTGCGCCGCAGCGGCGGCAGTGCCTCCGTCCCGGCCATGGCGCCCAACGAGATCTCCGACACCGCGCCGCTGGAGACCCCCGTCGAGGAGGAGTTCCGGGTCGGCACCATGGCCCTGGCCTGGGACGCCGAGGAACAGCGCATGGTCGTGGAGGCGCAGGCCCTGGTGGAGCTGGACGCCGACACCGAGGAGGACCTCGCCGAGGCCGAGGAGCGGCTGCTCCAAGACGAGGAGAACGGGCCCCCGATGCTGCGGGTCCGGCTGACCGGCACGCAGGCCCGTGCCTTCGCCAAGCGCGCCCTCGACGTCGTCAACGCCGGGCGGCCGCCGTGCCCGCTGTGCAGCCTCCCGCTCGACCCGGAAGGACACGTATGCCCGCGCCAGAACGGATACCGCCGCGGGGCGTGACCGCCGCCGACCCGGGCGCCGCCGAACTGCTCGCCCGCGGTGAGCTGACCGTGCGCGGCCGCATCCGCGACGCCTCGAACGCCGCCCTGTTCTGCACCGTCGCCCAGGACGGCCGGGAAGCCGGCTGCGTCTACAAGCCGGTGGCGGGGGAGCGCCCCCTGTGGGACTTCCCCGACGGCACCCTCGCCGCCCGGGAGGTCGCCGCCTACGAGGTCTCCGAGGCCACCGGCTGGGGCCTCGTCCCGCCCACGGTGCTGCGCGACGGCCCCTACGGCGAGGGCATGTGCCAGCTGTGGATCGAGGTTTCCCCGGAGCCCGAACTCCTCGCCCTGGTCGACGGCGAGGAACCCGAGCCCGGCTGGAAGGCCATCGGCCTCGCCGAGGTCGGTGAGGGGCGCACCGCGTTGCTGGTGCACGCCGACGACGAGCGGCTCCGTCGCCTCGCCGTCCTGGACGCCGTGATCAACAACGCCGACCGCAAGGGCGGCCATCTGCTGCCCACGGCCGACGGCCGGCTCTACGGCATCGACCACGGCGTCACCTTCAACGCCGAGGACAAACTGCGCACCCTGCTGTGGGGCTGGGCGGGCGAACCCCTCACCGCCGAGGCCGTCGGGGTCCTCAAACGGCTCGGCGACGCCCTGGACGGCGACCTGGGCGCACGCCTGGCCCCGCTGATCACCGCCGCGGAACTGGACGCCACCCGGGCCCGCGTCGCCGCCCTCCTCGCCTCCGGGGTGCACCCCGAACCCGGCGGGGACTGGCCGGCGATCCCCTGGCCGCCCGTGTGAGCACAGCGCGACCGAAGATACAAGAGCGCGCAACAGGCCATCGGACCCGATCCCGGTCGTGTGCGCGACGCGCGGCCGGTTAGGCTCATGTACATGCATGCCTGGCCCGCTTCCGAGGTCCCCGCCCTGCCTGGTCAGGGCCGCGACCTGAGGATCCACAACACCGCGACCGGCGGCCTGGTCACCCTCCAGCCCGGTCCCGTCGCCCGCATCTACGTCTGCGGCATCACCCCGTACGACGCGACCCACATGGGTCACGCGGCGACCTACAACGCGTTCGACCTCGTCCAGCGCGTGTGGCTCGACACCAAGCGGCAGGTCCACTACGTCCAGAACGTCACCGACGTCGACGACCCCCTCCTGGAGCGCGCGGAGCGCGACGGCGTCGACTGGGTCGCTCTCGCCGAGAAGGAGACCTCCCTCTTCCGCGAGGACATGACCGCCCTGCGGATGCTCCCGCCGCAGCACTACATAGGCGCCGTCGAGGCCATACCCGGCATCGTCCCGCTCGTGGAGCGGCTGCGCGACCTCGGCGCGGCCTACGAGCTGGAAGGCGACATCTACTTCTCCGTCGAGTCCGACCCGCACTTCGGCTCGGTCTCGCACCTCGACGCGACCGCCATGCGGCTGCTGTCCGCCGAGCGCGGCGGCGACCCGGACCGCCCGGGCAAGAAGAACCCGGTCGACCCGATGCTGTGGATGGCGGCCCGTGAAGGCGAGCCCAGCTGGGACGGCGCCTCCCTCGGCCCCGGCCGGCCCGGCTGGCACATCGAGTGCGTGGCCATCGCCCTCGACCACCTGGGCATGGGCTTCGACGTCCAGGGCGGCGGCTCCGACCTCGCCTTCCCGCACCACGAGATGGGCGCCTCGCACGCCCAGGTGCTCACCGGCGAGTTCCCGATGGCCAAGGCGTACGTGCACGCCGGCATGGTCGCCCTGGACGGCGAGAAGATGTCCAAGTCCAAGGGCAACCTGGTCTTCGTCTCCCAGGTCCGCCGGGACGGCGTCGACCCGGCCGCGATCCGCCTCGCCCTGCTGGCCCACCACTACCGGGCCGACTGGGAGTGGACCGACCAGGTCCTCCAGGACGCCGTCGACCGCCTCGACCGCTGGCGCGCCGCCGTCTCCCGCCCCGACGGGCCCGGTGCCGACGCCCTGGTCGAGGAGATCCGCGAGGCCCTCTCCCACGACCTGGACGCCCCCACCGCCCTGATGGCGGTGGACCGCTGGGCCGACCGCCAGAACTCCGAGGGCGGCACGGACACGGGCGCCCCGGGCCTGGTGAGCAGGGCGGTGGACGCCCTCCTGGGCGTTGCCCTGTAGCCACCGCCGACCCCCGCGCCCCCGAAGGGGCGCGGGGAACCGCGCGATCGACCACGACGGTCCCGCGGACGCCCGGCCGGCATCGCGCGGCACCCCGTAGCGCATCGCCGACAGGCATCTGCGACAAGCACCGACGACAAAAAGAAGGGGCGGCCCCCAACCCGGGACCGCCCCTTCGGCCTACCTCAGTCCTCCGACCCGTCACCCTCGTCGTCCCCGGCCGAACCGCCGGAGGCATCCGCATCGGGCCTCGGCGGCCGTGCCTTGCCGCCCGGCGTGTCCCGCCGCCGCAGATACCGCTCGAACTCCCGCGCGATCGCCTCGCCGGACGCCTCCGGCAGCTCCGCGGTGTCGCGGGCCTCCTCCAGCGTCTGGACGTACTCCGCGACCTCGCTGTCCTCCGCGGCCAGCTGGTCCACGCCCACCTGCCAGGCCCGCGCGTCCTCCGGCAGCTCGCCCTGCGGGATCCGCAGGTCCAGCAGATCCTCCAGCCGGTTCAGCAGCGCCAGCGTGGCCTTCGGGTTGGGCGGCTGGGAGACGTAGTGCGGCACCGCCGCCCACAGCGACACCGCCGGCACCCCGGCATGCGTGCACGCCTCCTGGAGGACCCCGACGATGCCCGTCGGGCCCTCGTACTTCGTCTCCTCCAGGTCCATCCGCTGCGCCAGATCGGTGTCCGAGGTGACCCCGCTGACCGGTACCGGACGTGTGTGCGGGGTGTCGCCGAGCAGCGCGCCCAGGACGACCACCAGCTCCACGCCCAGTTCGTGCGCGAAGCCGAGCAGCTCGTTGCAGAACGAACGCCAGCGCATGGACGGCTCGATGCCCCGCACGAGCACCAGATCGCGCGGCTTGTCACCGCCGACGCGGACCACCGAGAGCCGGGTCGTCGGCCAGGTGATCTTGCGCACCCCGTCCTCCATGAACACCGTCGGCCGGTTCACCTGGAAGTCGTAGTAGTCCTCGGCGTCCAGCGCCGCGAACACCTCGCCCTTGAACTCGCGTTCCAGATGCGCGACCGCCGTGGAGGCGGCGTCACCGGCATCGTTCCAGCCCTCGAACGCGGCCACCATGACTGGGTCGATCAGCTCGGGAACCCCCTCCAGCTCGATCACCCAGTGCCTCCTTCCGACGTGCCCTCGCTTGACCCACCAACCTTACGGCGTCCCGCAAGGGCGTCCGCAGTCCCCTTGTCGGGGGCAGTGAACGGATCACTGCCCCGCGCTCCCCGCTCGAACACCCCTCGCGCCCCTGATAAAGCCCTGACCCGGGCCCGGGACCCGCGCACACGGGCGCGCGTGCGCGCGGAAGGGGCGGCCCGTCGCGTACGGCGCCGCCCCTTCCCCGGTGTCGCTGTCCGGCCGGGACTACTTCTCGTCGAGCAGACCCTGGACCTTCGCGCGGACCTCGTCCGTGGCCAGGCCGCGGATGGTCAGCGTGGTACGGCGGCGCAGCACGTCGTCCGCCGTCTCGGCCCACTCGTGGTCACGGGCCCACACGACCTGCGCCCAGATCTCCGGCGCGTCCGGGTGCACCCGCCGCGCCAGCTCCGGGTCCTCGTTCGCCATACGGGCGATGTCGAAGGCCAGCGAGCCGTAGTGGGTGGCCAGGTGCTTGGCGGTGTCGGCGGCCATCCGCGGGCCGGGCGCCGGACCGTCCACCAGCAGCCGGTGCGCGACCGCGCGCGGGTTGGCGACACCGGGCAGCGGGAGCTTCTTCGGCAGCGAGGAGATCGGCTCGAAGTCGTCGCCCAGCGGGTGGCCCGGCAGCGCCTCCAGCTTCTTCATGATCGTACGGCCGATGTGGCGGAAGGTGGTCCACTTGCCGCCCGCGACGGACAGCATGCCCCCCTTGCCCTCGGTCACCACCGTCTCGCGCTTGGCCTTCGCGGTGTCACCGGGACCGCCCGGCAGTACCCGCAGACCCGCGAACGCGTACGTGATCAGGTCCTTCTCCAGCTGCTGGTCCCGGACGGAGAACGCCGCCTCGTCCAGGATCTGGGCTATGTCCTTGTCGTTGACCGAAACATCGGCCGGGTCGCCCTCGTACTCCTCGTCGGTGGTGCCGAGCAGCAGCATGTCCTCCCACGGGAGGGCGAAGGTGATCCGGTACTTGTCGATCGGGGTGGCCAGCGCGGCCTTCCACGGCGAGGTCCGCTTCAGGACCAGGTGCGCGCCCTTGGACAGCCGGATGGACGGCGCCGCGTTCGGGTCCTCCATCGTGCGCAGGTGGTCGACCCAGGGGCCGGTCGCGTTCAGCACCAGACGGGCGTCGACACCGAACTCGTCACCGGAGGTGCGGTCCTTCAGCTCCGCGCCCGTCACCCGGCCGCGGGTGAAGCGCAGGCCGGTGACCTCGGCGTGGTTCAGGACGACCGCGCCCGCCTCGACGGCCGCGCGGACCGTCATCAGCGCCATGCGCGCGTCGTTCATCTGGTCGTCGCCGTACACGGCCACGGCCTTGAGGTTCTCGGTACGCAGCTCGGGCACGTCCTGCGCCGCCTTGGCGGGGGAGAGCAGGTGGCCGACGCCGTCGCCGAACGCGGACAGCGCCGAGTAGGCGAAGACGCCCGCGCCGAGCTTCGCCGCGCCGTGCGGGCCGCCCTTGTACACGGGGAGGTAGAAGGTCAGCGGGTTCGCCAGGTGGGGGGCCACCTGACGGGACACCGCACGGCGCTCGAAGTGGTTCTCCGCCACCAGCTTCACCGCGCCGGTCTGGAGGTAGCGCAGACCGCCGTGGAGCAGCTTGGAGGAGGCGGAGGACGTGGCACCGGCGAAGTCGCCGGCATCGACCAGCGCCACCCTGAGCCCGGACTGCGCGGCGTGCCAGGCGGTGGAGATGCCCAGGATGCCGCCGCCGATCACAAGAAGGTCGTACGACGCCTTGGAGAGCTGGTCCCTGGTCTCGGCGCGACTCGGGTTGGAGCCGGAGGCCGGGCGCGTTCCCAGGGCAGGCACGGACTGCAGGGTGGACTGACTGGTCATGTGGGGTACTTACTCCTCGTCAGAGCGGTCTGAGCCGAGAGAGGCCGCTCAGTTCTCGTCCTCGATCCAGCCCATGGTCCGGTCGACGGCCTTGAGCCAGTTCTTGTACTCACGGTCGCGGGTGTCCGCGTCCATCTGGGGGGTCCACTCGGCGGCCCGGCGCCAGTTGGCGCGCAGCTCGTCGGTGCTGGACCAGAAGCCGACGGCGAGGCCGGCGGCGTAGGCGGCGCCGAGGCAGGTGGTCTCGGCGACCATCGGGCGCACCACGGGCGCGTCCAGGACGTCGGCGAGCGTCTGCATCAGCAGGTTGTTGGAGGTCATGCCGCCGTCGACCTTCAGGGCCACCAGCTCGTCGCCGGAGTCCTTCACCATGGCGTCGGCGATCTCCCGGGTCTGCCAGGCGGTGGCCTCCAGGACGGCGCGCGCGAGGTGCGCCTTGGTGACGTACCGGGTCAGACCGGCGATCACACCGCGGGCGTCGGAGCGCCAGTGCGGGGCGAACAGGCCGGAGAAGGCCGGCACGAAGTAGGCGCCGCCGTTGTCCTCGACCGAGAGCGCGAGCGTCTCGATCTCGGCGGCGGTGGAGATCAGGCCCATCTGGTCGCGCATCCACTGCACCAGCGAACCGGTGACGGCGATCGAGCCCTCCAGGGCGTAGATCGTGGGCTGCTCGCCGATCTTGTAGCCGACGGTGGTCAGCAGACCGGCGTACGAGTTGATGATCTTGTCGCCGGTGTTCATCACCATGAAGGTGCCGGTGCCGTAGGTCGACTTGGTCTCGCCCTCGGAGAAACAGGTCTGGCCGAACAGGGCCGCCTGCTGGTCGCCGAGCGCGGAGGCGACCGGGATGCCGCCCAGCAGGTCGCCGAGCTTGCCGCCGGTGACCTCGCCGTAGACCTCGGCGGAGGAGCGGATCTCGGGCAGGATGTTCAGCGGCACGCCGATCGACTCGGCGATCTTCTCGTCCCACCGCATCGTGTGCAGGTTCATGAGCATGGTGCGCGAGGCGTTGGTGACGTCGGTGACGTGCCGGCCGCCGTTCACACCGCCGGTCAGGTTCCAGATGACCCAGGTGTCCATGGTGCCGAAGAGGATGTCCCCGGCGGCGGCGCGCTCCTTGAGGCCCTCGACGTTGTCGAGCAGCCAGCGGGCCTTGGGGCCGGCGAAGTAGGAGGCCAGCGGCAGGCCGGTCTCGCGGCGGAAGCGGTCCTGGCCGACGTTGCGGCCCAGCTCCCGGCAGAGGCCGTCGGTGCGGGTGTCCTGCCAGACGATGGCGTTGTGGACCGGCTCACCGGTGTTCTTGTCCCACAGCACGGTGGTCTCGCGCTGGTTGGTGATGCCGATGGCCTTGATGTCGTCGCGGGTGATGCCGGCCTTCTCGACGGCTCCGGCGACGACCTCCTGGACGTTGGTCCAGATCTCGTTGGCGTTGTGCTCGACCCAGCCCGGCTTCGGGAAGATCTGCTCGTGCTCCTTCTGGTCGACGGAGACGATGCGGCCGTCCCGGTCGAAGATGATGCAGCGCGAGGAGGTGGTGCCCTGGTCGATCGCCGCGATGAAGGGGCCTGCGGTGTGGGCGTCGGTCACTGTGTGCTCCTGAAAGGTCCGTGGTTGAGGGGCTGAACGTACGGCGCGTGCGCGAATTCCCTGTGGGGGTTTCGTCAGAAGGCGACGTTGTAGATACCCGCCGCGATGGCGGCACCGATCAGCGGGCCGACCACCGGGATCCAGGCGTAGCTCCAGTCGGAGCCGCCCTTGTTGGGCAGCGGCAGCAGGGCGTGCACGATGCGCGGACCGAGGTCACGGGCCGGGTTGATCGCGTAGCCCGTCGGGCCGCCGAGGGACAGGCCGATGGCCACCACCACGAAGGCGGTGATCAGACCGCCGAGCGCGCCGAGGCCGTTGCCATTGTTGTTCAGGCCCTGCGTGAGGACCGCGAGGATCAGCACGATGGTGCCGATGATCTCCGTGACGAGGTTCTGCACCACGTTCCGGATCTCCGGACCGGTGGAGAAGATGCCGAGTACCGGGCCGGCGCCCTGCTCCTGGGCCTCGACCGCCTTGGTCGTCGTGTCCTGCGCGCCCGGACCGCCGACGATCTCCTTGTCGGTCAGGTGCGCGTGGAACTGCCCGTAGTAGGCGAGCCACACCAGGACCGCACCGATCATGGCGCCGAGGAGCTGGCCGCCGAGGTAGTACGGAACGTTGCTCCAGTCGCTGTTCTTGATGGCCAGGGCGACGGTGACGGCCGGGTTCAGATGGGCGCCGGAGAGCGGCGCGGAGATGTAGACGGCCGTCATGACCGCGAAGCCCCACCCGAAGGCGATGGCGACCCAGCCGGCGTTACGCGCCTTGGATGCCTTCAGCGTGACGGCGGCACAGACGCCGCCGCCGAGCAGGATGAGTATGGCGGTACCGAGGGTCTCGCCGATGAAGATGTCGGAGCTGGACACCCGCGACTCCTTTGTCCTTCGTCCAGGGGTGAGCGAACCCCGGTCCCACCGGGGGTTCTGGTGCCCTCGGGGTGAGAGCGATACCGGCCCTTGGCGTTGTCACACTCTAACGCGTATTACCGATAGGTGTTCGACAATGCCGACCGATGGACGGGAGTCTCGCTTCGGTGTTACGCGTGCGTCAAGAGTTCTCTTATCGAAAACCGGATCGTTATTGATCGCCGACGACTATCACTCTTCGCTACGCTATGTAGTTTTAGCCCCGCTTTGTCCACTTCAGGGTAGGCCGAGAGCCGGAACGCCGCCCGGCGTCCCGGCCATACCCACGACAGAGCGTGATCCCTCGGGGACCCTCAGAACCGCCCGGCGCCCAGGTCCCTGGAGACCGCACGGGCGCAGTCGCGCACCGCGGCGATCAGCTCGGGCCGCAGCTCGCCGTCCCGGCACAGCCGCTCCACCGCACCCGTGATGCCGACGGCGCCCACGGGCATCCGGCGGCGGTCGTGGACCGGCGCGGCGATCGAGGCCACGCCCTCCCACGTCTCCTCCACGTCGGCCGCGTAGCCCCGCGCGCGGGTGAGGTCGAGGATGTGCTCGAACTCCGCCGCGCCGCACACCGTGCGGTCCGTGAACGCCTTGCGCTCCGCCTCCAGCGCCTCGCTGTGCGCCACCGGGTCGTACGCCGACAGCACCTTGCCCAGCGCCGTGCAGTGCAGGGGCTGCATGGCCCCGATCTCCAGCACCTGCCGGCTGTCGTCGGGCCGGAAGACGTGGTGCACGATCAGCACGCCCTGCTGGTGCAGGACCCCCAGGTGCACGCTCTCCCCGCTGGAGCGGGCCAGATCGTCCGTCCACACCAGGGCGCGCGCCCGCAGCTCGTGGACGTCCAGATAGGTGGTGCCAAGGCGCAGCAGCTCCGCGCCCAGCTGATAGCGGCCCGAGGCGTCGTCCTGCTCCACGAAGCCCTCCTGCTGGAGGGTGCGCAGGATGCCGTGCGCGGTGCCCTTGGCGAGGCCGAGCGAGGAGGCGATGTCCGACAGCCCGAGCCGTCGCTCGCCGCCCGCGAGCAGCCGCAGCATCGCGGCCGCGCGTTCGAGCGACTGGATGTTCCGTGCCATCGCCGTCCTGCCTCCGTCCCCTTCGACTGCCGAAACACATCTGTGGGCGAAGCGCCGCCGACTCCCTGCGCTTCGCTACCACCGTTCGGCAATGTCGAACACTACCGGTCCATGTCGACCTCCCGCTAATGGTCGGTCGACACCTGTTACCTCACACGTGGCCCGCGTGTGGCGCCGGGGCCATCCGCGTCCGTCTCGTGGACGCCTGTGCCCATCCAAGCCCACTCCCGGTTAGTCTGGCGCCGTGCGGCCCTCCCGCCTGACGTGGGGCACCGCATAGCCGACAGCCGTCGCACCTTCAGGGAGCCCTTACATGGCCTCGTTGCCAACGTCCCCTATCGCCGACAGCCGGACCCGTGCGTCCGCGCTCCGAGAGGCGCTCGCCACCCGCGTGGTGGTCGCCGACGGAGCCATGGGCACCATGCTCCAGGCCCAGGACCCGACCCTGGACGACTTCCAGCAGCTCGAGGGCTGCAACGAGATCCTCAATCTCACCCGCCCCGACATCGTCCGCTCGGTCCACGAGGAGTACTTCGCCGTCGGCGTCGACTGCGTCGAGACCAACACCTTCGGCGCCAACCACTCCGCCCTCGGCGAGTACGACATCTCCGACCGCGTCCACGAACTCTCCGAGGCCGGCGCCCGCGTCGCCCGCGAGAGCGCCGACGCCTTCACCGCCCGCGACGGCCGCCCCCGCTGGGTCCTCGGCTCCATGGGCCCCGGCACCAAGCTGCCCACCCTCGGCCACGCGCCCTACCCCACGCTGCGCGACGCCTACCAGGCGAACGCCGAGGGACTGATCGAGGGCGGCGCCGACGCGCTCCTCGTGGAGACCACCCAGGACCTCCTCCAGACCAAGGCATCCGTCATCGGCGCCCGCAGCGCCCTGGCCGCGCTCGGCCTGGACGTCCCGGTGATCGTCTCGGTCACCGTCGAGACCACCGGCACCATGCTGCTGGGCTCCGAGATCGGCGCGGCCCTCACCGCGCTCGAACCGCTCGGCATCGACATGATCGGCCTGAACTGCGCCACCGGCCCGGCCGAGATGAGCGAGCACCTGCGCTATCTCGCCCGCAACGCGCGCATCCCGCTGTCCTGCATGCCCAACGCGGGCCTGCCCGTCCTCGGCAAGAACGGCGCCCACTACCCGCTGACCGCCCCCGAGCTGGCCGACGCCCAGGAGACGTTCGTCCGCGAGTACGGCCTCTCGCTCGTCGGCGGCTGCTGCGGTACGACCCCCGAACACCTGCGCCAGGTCGTGGAGCGCGTGCGGGGCCTGACCCCGCCGGCCCGCGACCCGCGCCCGGAGCCGGGGGCCGCGTCCCTGTACCAGTCGGTGCCGTTCCGCCAGGACACCTCC
This sequence comes from Streptomyces sp. SUK 48, assembly GCF_009650765.1. NCBI lineage: Bacteria > Bacillati > Actinomycetota > Actinomycetes > Kitasatosporales > Streptomycetaceae > Streptomyces > Streptomyces sp. SUK 48. The sequence continues at coordinate 6,446,010 of NZ_CP045740.1, forward strand.
TACCTGGCGATCGGCGAGCGGACGAACGCGAACGGGTCGAAGAAGTTCCGCGAGGCGATGCTGGAGGCCCGCTGGGACGACTGCGTGGAGATGGCCCGGGAGCAGATCCGCGAGGGCGCGCACATGCTCGACCTGTGCGTGGACTACGTCGGCCGGGACGGCGTCGCCGACATGGCGGAACTCGCCGGGCGCCTCGCGACGGCCTCGACCCTGCCGATCGTGCTGGACTCCACCGAGGTGAACGTCATCGAGGCCGGTCTGGAGCGCCTGGGCGGCCGCGCGGTGATCAACTCGGTGAACTACGAGGACGGCGACGGGCCCGAGTCCCGCTTCGCGAAGGTCACCGACCTCGCCCGCCGCCACGGCGCCGCGCTGATCGCGCTGACGATCGACGAGGAGGGCCAGGCCCGTACCGTCGAGAACAAGGTCGCGATCGCCGAGCGGCTGATCGCGGACCTGACCGGCAACTGGGGCATCCTCGAGTCGGACATCCTGATCGACACCCTGACCTTCACCATCTGCACCGGCCAGGAGGAGTCCCGCAAGGACGGCATCGCGACGATCGGGGCGATCCGCGAGCTGAAGAAGCGGCATCCGGACGTGCAGACCACGCTGGGCCTGTCGAACATCTCCTTCGGCCTCAACCCGGCCGCCCGCATCCTGCTCAACAGCGTGTTCCTGGACGAGTGCGTCAAGGCGGGCCTGGACTCGGCCATCGTGCACGCCTCGAAGATCCTCCCCATCGCGCGTTTCACCGAGGAGGAGGTGCAGACGGCGCTCGACCTGATCCACGACCGGCGCGCCGAAGGCTACGACCCCCTCCAGAAGCTCATGCAGCTGTTCGAGGGCGCCACCGCCAAGTCGCTGAAGGCGGGCAGGGCCGAGGAACTGGCCGCGCTGCCGCTGGAGGAGCGCCTCAAGCGGCGGATCATCGACGGTGAACGCAACGGCCTGGAGGCCGATCTGGACACCGCGCTCCAGGACCGTCCCGCCCTGGACATCGTCAACGAGACGCTGCTGGACGGGATGAAGGTCGTCGGCGAGCTGTTCGGCTCGGGCCAGATGCAGCTGCCGTTCGTGCTCCAGTCCGCCGAGGTGATGAAGGCCGCGGTCGCCCACCTCGAACCCCACATGGAGAAGTCGGACGCCGACGGCAAGGGCACCATCGTGCTGGCCACGGTGCGCGGCGACGTCCACGACATCGGCAAGAACCTCGTCGACATCATCCTGTCGAACAACGGCTACAACGTGGTCAACCTGGGCATCAAGCAGCCCGTCTCCGCGATCCTGGAGGCCGCCGAGGAACACCGCGCCGACGTGATCGGCATGTCCGGGCTGCTGGTGAAGTCCACGGTGATCATGAAGGAGAACCTGGAGGAGCTCAACCAGCGCGACCTGGCCGGCACCTACCCCGTCATCCTCGGCGGCGCCGCCCTCACCCGCGCCTACGTCGAACAGGACCTCCACGAGATCTACCAGGGCGAGGTCCGCTACGCCCGCGACGCCTTCGAGGGCCTGCGCCTGATGGACGCCCTCATCGGCGTCAAGCGCGGCGTCCCCGGCGCCAAACTCCCCGAACTCAAGCAACGCCGGGTCCGCGCCACGGCCCCCGTCGAGGTGACCGAACGCCCGGAGGAGGGCCACGTCCGCTCCGACGTCTCCACCACCAACCCGGTACCCGCCCCGCCGTTCCGGGGCACCCGCGTCATCAAGGGCATCCAGCTCAAGGAGTACGCCTCCTGGCTGGACGAGGGCGCCCTCTTCAAGGGCCAGTGGGGGCTGAAGCAGGTCCGCACCGGCGAGGGACCGTCGTACGAGGAACTGGTCGAGACCGAGGGCCGGCCCCGGCTGCGCGGGCTCCTGGACCGGCTCCAGACGGAGAACCTGCTCGAAGCGGCCGTGGTCTACGGCTACTTCCCCTGCGTCTCCAAGGACGACGACCTCATCGTCCTGGACGAACAGGGCAACGAACGCACCCGGTTCACCTTCCCGCGCCAGCGCCGCGGCCGCCGCCTGTGCCTCGCCGACTTCTTCCGCCCGGAGGAATCCGGCGAGACGGACGTCGTCGGCTTCCAGGTCGTCACCGTCGGCTCCCGCATCGGCGAGGAGACGGCCAAGCTGTTCGAGGCCAACGCCTACCGCGACTACCTCGAACTCCACGGCCTGTCCGTCCAGCTGGCCGAGGCCCTCGCCGAGTACTGGCACGCCCGCGTGCGCACCGAACTCGGCTTCGGCGGCGAGGACCCCGCCGACATCGAGGACATGTTCGCCCTGAAGTACCGCGGCGCCCGCTTCTCCCTCGGCTACGGCGCCTGCCCGGACCTGGAGGACCGCGGCAAGATCGCGGCCCTGCTGGAGCCCGAGCGGATCGGCGTCCACCTCTCCGAGGAGTTCCAGCTGCACCCCGAGCAGTCCACGGACGCCATCGTGATCCACCACCCGGAGGCGAAGTACTTCAACGCCCGCTGAGGCATATGCCAAGGGCATCAGGAAGCGTCCTCCGGGCCCGCCGGGGGTGTTCTCCGGGATACCCCGGCCACCGGCGATAAACGAAGCGCTTCGCCGCGCCGCGTCGTACACTGGTCGGTCCACCGCAGGCCGGTTCCCCGCACGGGAACCGGCCTGAACGTCCCTCAAGGAGGTGCGCCCGGATGACCAGCACGGTCCCCGCGCTCGGAACCCGTTCGGCCGAAGGTTCCGCCCTGCAAGCGGTCCTCCTCGACATGGACGGCACCCTGGTGGACACCGAGGGCTTCTGGTGGGACGTCGAGGAGGAGGTCTTCGCCGCCCTCGGCCACACCCTGGACGACTCCTGGAAGCACATCGTGGTCGGCGGCCCGATGACCCGCAGCGCCGGCTTCCTCATCGAAGCCACCGGCGCCGACATCACCCTCGCCGAACTCAGCGTCCTGCTCAACGACGGCTTCGAGGCCCGCATCAGCACCGGCCTGCCCCTCAAACCCGGCGCCGCCCGGCTGCTCGCCGAACTGCACCAGCACCGCATCCCCACCGCCCTGGTCTCCGCCTCCCACCGGCGCATCATCGACCGCGTCCTCGCCGTCCTCGGCCCGCACCACTTCGCCCTGTCCATCGCCGGCGACGAGGTCAGCCGCACCAAGCCCTTCCCCGACCCCTACCTCCTCGCCGCCGCCGGACTCGGCGCCCACCCCGCCCGGTGCGCCGTCGTCGAGGACACCTCCACCGGCGTCGCCGCCGCCGAGGCCGCCGGCTGCCGCGTCGTCGCCGTACCCTCCCTCGCCCCCATCGGCCCGGCCGAACGACGCACCGTCGTCCCCTCCCTGGAACACGTCGACCTCGCATTTCTGCACGGCCTGATGACGGAAATGCCCTAGCCGTTCACCCAGCGTGCAAAGGCCATTGACCGCCCGCCTCGAATAACCGCGGAAGCACGTCCAGAGAAATTCACGGCATGCCCACACGGCCGAATTCGACCGCCGGCCCGCCCAGTTGAAGTTGTGACGTTCGCCACCCCGGGACCCCTCGACAAGAGGTGACGAGTGTGCAGACCGACCCGGTTCGACCGGGAACGGCGGTTCCTTGTGTCCCGATTGGTGAGACGCTGCACTAATCCTGCCACTGTCGGGTTTTCGGTGTGTCCACACCCGGTTTCACAGCGTGATGAAGAGTCAACTCACGCGGCTGTGAACGCCCCACGGGGCGCGGACTAATCTCGACGCGAGAACATCACCGAAGAAACCCCCGTGCCCCGCCGCGCGCCACCCATGCGCGCCGGAAACACGGACCCGAACAGCTCTGGAGAAACCCCCGCATGAACCGCAAGACTTTGGTGCTGCCGGCGGTGGCCGGCCTGCTCACCCCGGTCCTCGCCGCGTGCGGCGGATCGGGCAGCGGGAGCAAGGGCGGCGACGCCATCGTCGTCGGCACCACGGACCGGTTCACCGTCACCAAGGACGCCCCCGCGCCCGTCGACCCGGCCTACGCCTACGACGTCGGCAGCTGGAACCTCCTGCGGCAGACCGTCCAGACCCTCATGGCCGAGCCCAAGGGCGAGGGCGACCCGGTCCCGGACGCCGCCGAAAGCTGCGGCTTCACCGACAGCGGCAGCGAGCGCTACGCCTGCAAGCTCCGCGAGGGCCTCACGTTCGCCAACGGCGACCCGGTGACCGCCCAGGACGTCAAGTTCTCCATCGAACGCGCCCTGCACCTCAAGGCCGACAGCGGTGTCTCCTCGCTGCTGAACACCATCGACACCATCGAGACGCAGGGCGACCGCGAGGTCGTCTTCCACCTCAAGACGGCCGACGCCACCTTCCCCTACAAGCTGTCCACCCCGGTCGCGGGCATCCTCGACCCCAAGGACTACCCCAAGGGCTCCCTGCGCGACGGCTTCCACCTGGACGGCTCCGGCCCGTACACCTTCCAGGCCGAGGTCAAGAACAACGCGATCGACAGCGTGACGTTCACCAAGAACCCCCACTACAAGGGGGCCCAGACGGTGAACAACAACAAGGTCGTGGTCCGCTCCTTCGCCGATGCCGACGCCATGGGCGCCGCCATCGACAAGGGCGACATCGACGTCATGACCCGCACCATGTCGCCTGCCCAGATCCAGAAGCTGGACTCCGGCAGCGACGACAACGTCGACCTCGTCGACATGCCGGGCCTCGAGATCCGCTACCTCGCCTTCAACACCAACGCCCCCACGGTGAAGTCCAAGGCCGTACGCCAGGCCATGGCCCAGCTCATCAACCGCGGCGAACTGGTCTCCAAGGTCTACGGCACCGAGGCCGAGCCGCTGTACTCGCTGGTCCCCGCCACCGTCACCGGGCACTCCAACTCGTTCTTCAACAAGTACGGCAACCCCAGCGCCGCCAAGGCCAAGAACCTCCTCGCCAAGGCCGGCATCACCACCCCGGTGAAGCTGACCCTGCACTACACGACCGACCACTACGGCACGGCCACCAAGCAGGAGTTCGAGGTCCTCCAGAAGCAGCTCAACGACAGCGGCCTGTTCGACGTCACCATCCAGGGCCACCCCTGGGACGCCTTCCGCCCCGCCGAGGAGAAGGGTCAGTACGACGTCTACGGCATGGGCTGGTTCCCCGACTTCCCCGACGCCGACAACTTCCTCGCGCCGTTCCTCGACAAGGACAACTTCCTCGGCTCGCCGTACTCCAACAGCGACATCCAGCGGAACCTGATCCCGCAGTCCCGCCGCGAAGCCAACCGCCTCTCCGCCGCGGACAGCCTGACCAAGATCCAGGACGACGTCGCCGAGGACGTCCCGGTCCTCCCGCTGTGGCAGGGCAAGCAGTACATCGCCGCCCGCGACGACATCACCGGCGTCTCCTACGCCGTCAACTCCTCCTCCACGCTCCAGCTCTGGGAGCTCGGCCGGGGTGTGAGCGGCTGACACGCCGACAGCAGCGATGAAGGGCGCCCCTCTCCGCACAGGGAGAGGGGCGCCCTTCGCCGTCGTACCGAACGGGCCTCCCGGCCGCCTACTGCGCGCCGGGACGCACCAGACCGCTCTCGTACGCGTACACCGCAGCCTGCACCCGGTCCCGCAGACCCAGCTTGGTCAGCACATGCCCGACATGCGTCTTGACGGTCGTCTCGCTGACGAACAGATCGGCCGCGATCTCCGCGTTGGACAGCCCCCGCGCCACCAGCTTCAGCACCTCCACCTCACGGTCCGTGAGCGTGTGCAGGGTGTCCGGAACCGGGTCCTCGCCCGAGGGCAGATGCGTCGCGTACTTGTCCAGCAGCCGGCGCGTGATGCTCGGCGCCAGCATCGCCTCACCGCCCGCCACCACCCGGATCGCCTGCACCAGCTCGTCCGCGGGCGCGTCCTTGAGCAGGAAACCGCTGGCACCGGCGCGCAGCGCCTCCACCACGTACTCGTCCAGGTCGAAGGTCGTCAGCACCAGCACCTTCGCCGGGCCGTTCCGCTCCGGACCGCTGATCTGCCGGGTCGCCTCGACCCCGTCCATCCGCGGCATACGGATGTCCATCAGCACGACATCCGGCTGGAGGGCCCGCACCTGATCGAGAGCCTGCAGGCCGTCACCGGCCTCGCCCACGACCGCGAGATCCTGCTCGGCCTCCAGGATCATCCGGAATCCCGTACGCAGCAGGGGCTGGTCGTCGACCAGTAGGACGCGGATGGCCACGTGACACTCCTTCGCTAGTCCGCGCCCATTCTGCCCTGCGGCACACCGCCCGACTCCCGCGCCCTCACCGGCAGCGGATACGGCGGGGGAGTGCCCCCGAACTCCGGGCAGTGCGCCTGGTGATCGCACCAGCCGCACAGCTTCGTCGGCCGCGGCCGCCAGTCACCGCTCTCCGTGGCCTCCCGGATCGCGTCCCACAGCGCGCGCAGCCTGCGCTCCACCCGCTCCAGATCGGCGAGCACCGGATCGTACGTCCGCACCTCGCCGCTGCCGAGGTACACCAGCTGCAGCCGGCGCGGCACGACGCCCTTCAACCGCCACACCACCAGCGCGTAGAACTTCATCTGGAACAGCGCGCCCTCGGCGTACTCCGGCCGCGGCGCCTTGCCCGTCTTGTAGTCGACGATCCGCACCTCGCCGGTCGGCGCCACGTCCACCCGGTCGATGATGCCGCGCAGCCGGGGCCCCGACTCCAGCTCCGCCTCCACGAACAGCTCCCGCTCGGCGGGCTCCAGCCGGGTCGGGTCCTCCAGCGTGAACCAGCGCTCCACCAGCCGCTCCGCCTCGCCCAGCCAGCGCGCCAGCCGCTGCCCGTCCGGATCGTCCGCGAACAGCTCCGCCAGCTCCGGGCGGCTCTCGCGCAGCCGGTCCCACTGGCCCGGCACCAGCGCCCTGGCCCGCGGCGCGGTCCGCTCCCCGGCGGGCGCGTCGAACAGCCGCTCCAGCACCGCGTGCACCAGCGTGCCCCGCGTCGCCGCCTCGCTCGGCTTCTCCGGCAGCCGGTCGATCACCCGGAACCGGTACAGCAGCGGGCACTGCATGAAGTCACCGGCGCGGGAGGGGGACAGCGAGGCGGGGGCGGAGGCCGGGCGGGGGACGCGCGCCGCGGGCACCGCGGCAGGGGCGGCGACGGCTCCGGCGGGGGCACCGGCGGCGGGCACGGCGGATCCGGCGGCCGCGCCGGTCCGGGTGGCCTCAGCGGTCACGGCAGCCTCGGCGAGCCCGGCGGCCTCGGTGGTCCCCGCGGTCTGCGCGGTTTCGGCGGTCCCGGCTGCTTCGGTGGCCGAGGGGCTCGGCGCGGCTACGGCGTCCGGCGCGGCCGAGGGGCTCGGTACGGCCACGGGGGCGGGCGCCGGGGGCACCACGGCGCGGGGCGCCATGGCGTCCGGGGCCACGGTGTCCGTCGCCACGGCGCCGGTCGTCGCGCCCGCCGCCGGCGGATCCGTCGGCTCGGGACCGCTCGCTGCGGCTCCCGCCTCCTCGAAGCTGGTGTCCATGTCCACAGACCATACGGCCCACCACTGACAGTGACCCAGTTGCGGCCCGGACCGGGCGCCCGGCCACGGGGCGAACACCAGGGGTGCCGGGGCGAGGGGTGCCGGGGCGAAACGTGCCACCACGGCCGCATACCATCGATCAGAGACCCTTCCGCCCCAAGAGGCGCGGAAGACGCTTCGAACGAGGGGACACCGTGGACGTGAGCGGCGCGAGCGGGCAGCCGCGGTCCGGCGACGACCAGCCGACCGAGCACCCCGCAGTCCCAACGCCCCCGCCGCAGGCCCCCGAGGCCCCGGCACCGACGGAAGACGGCCCCGACACGGACCCCGCCGCCACCGGCACCCCCGGCCCGGAAGCCGCCCGCCCCGAAACCGCCCGCGCCGAGAAGCCCGAGGGCGAGACGCCCGGCCCCGCCGAGCCGGCCACGCCGGAAACCGGGCCGCACGAGGGCGGGACGCACGAGGCGGACGAGGCCGGGACGCGTCCCGCGCACACTCCGGCCGACGACGACACCGCGTCCCCCGCCGCCCCGCACCACGAGCCCCACCCCCACCCCGACCCCGAAGCCCACCGCACCCTCGCCCACACCGAACCCCACACCGAACCCCCACCGGCCCCGGCATGGCCAAGGGCGAACCCCCGCGCCCCCCCAAGGAACCCGGCGGCGGCATCCTCATGGGACGCCCCTTCGGCGTGCCCGTGTACGTCGCGCCCAGCTGGTTCCTCGTCGCCGCCCTGATCACCTGGGTCTTCGGCGGACAACTCGACCGCGTCCTGCCCGAACTCGGCGCCGCCCGCTACCTCGTGTCCCTGTTCTTCGCGGTCGCCTTCTACGCCTCCGTCCTCGTCCACGAACTCGCCCACACCGTCGCCGCGATCCGCTTCAAACTCCCCGTCCGTCGCATCCAGCTCCAGTTCTTCGGCGGCGTCTCCGAGATCGAGAAGGAAGCCGAGACACCCGGCCGGGAATTCGTCCTGGCCTTCGTCGGCCCGCTGCTCTCCCTCGTCCTCGCCGGACTCTTCTACCTCGCCATGAAACCCGTGCAGCCCGGCACCGTCCCCGGCGTCCTCCTCGCCGGCCTCATGGTCTCCAACCTCATCGTGGCCGCCTTCAACCTGCTCCCCGGCCTCCCCCTCGACGGCGGCCGCATGCTCCGCGCCGTCGTCTGGAAGATCACCGGCAAACCCATGAGCGGCACCGTCGCCGCCGCCTGGGTCGGCCGCGCCCTCGCCGTCGCCGTCCTCGTCGGACTGCCCCTGCTCAACTCCTCCGGCGGCCTCGGCGGCGGCACCGAGGACACCGGCGGCATGGACACCGTCACCGACGCCCTGCTCGCCGCCATCCTCGCCGCGATCATCTGGACCGGCGCCGGCAACAGCCTGCGCATGGCCAGGCTCCGCGAACACCTCCCCGAACTGCGCGCCCGCACCCTCACCCGCCGCGCCGTCCCCGTCGAGACCGACACCCCCCTCTCCGAAGCCCTGCGCCGCGCCAACGCCGCGGGCGCCCGCGCCCTCGTCGTCGTCGACGCCGACGGCCACCCCCTCTCCCTGGTCCGCGAATCCGCCATCGTCGGCGTACCCGAACACCGCCGCCCCTGGGTCCCCGTCAGCGGCCTCGCCCAGGACCTCACCGACGACATGCGCGTCTCCGCCGAACTCTCCGGCGAAGAACTCCTCGACGCCCTGCGCGCCGCCCCCGCCACCGAATACCTCGTGGTCGAGAACACCGGCGAGATCTACGGCGTCCTCTCCGCCGCCGACGTGGAACGCGCCTTCGTCAAGGCCATGGCCCGCCCCAGCTAGTGGTCGGCGGCCCGCCCCGCTGCCGGTAGTCTGGTCACATGTCCGAACCGACCGGTGCCGCCCGCAGGCGCGGGCCCTTCAAGGTCGGGGACCAGGTACAGCTGACCGACCCCAAGGGCCGCCACTACACGTTCACGCTCGAAGCCGGAAAGAACTTCCACACCCACAAGGGTTCCTTCCCGCACGACGAACTGATCGGTGCTCCCGAGGGCAGCGTTGTCCGCACCACCGGCAACGTGGCCTACCTCGCGCTGCGCCCCCTGCTCCCCGACTACGTCCTCTCCATGCCCCGCGGGGCAGCCGTCGTCTACCCGAAGGACGCGGGGCAGATCCTCGCCTTCGCCGACATCTTCCCCGGCGCCCGCGTCGTGGAGGCCGGCGTCGGCTCCGGCTCCCTCAGCAGCTTCCTGCTGCGAGCCATCGGCGACCAGGGCATGCTGCACTCCTACGAGCGCCGCGACGACTTCGCCGACATCGCCCGGCAAAACGTCGAACGCTACTTCGGCGGCCCCCACCCCGCCTGGCAGCTCACCGTCGGCGACCTCCAGGACAACCTGTCCGACACCGACGTCGACCGCGTCATCCTCGACATGCTCGCCCCCTGGGAATGCCTCGAAGCCGTCTCCAAGGCACTCGTCCCCGGCGGCATCCTGTGCTGCTACGTGGCCACCACCACCCAGCTCGCGCGCACCGTGGAATCCATCCGCGAGATCGGCTGCTTCAACGAGCCGACCGCCTGGGAGACCATGATCCGCAACTGGCACATCGAGGGCCTCGCCGTCCGCCCCGACCACCGCATGATCGGCCACACCGGCTTCCTGCTCACCGCCCGCCGCCTCGCCGACGGCGTCGAGCCCCCCATGCGCCGCCGCCGCCCCGCCAAGGGCGCCTACGGCGAGGACTACGCGGGACCCAACGCCGACGGCGGCACCGCCCGCTGAGCCACCCGCACCCCGCACAACACCAGGGCGCCGTGACCCAGTTCCCCGACCGACCCGGGAACTCGGCCACGGCGCCCACGCGTTGACAGGGCAGCAGACTCCCGGCCCACCGGCACGTCACCCCCCCCCCCCGCGGGCCCGCCACCACCGGGAATCCCGACCCCGCCGTTCCCACGCCCTGTGACGTGTGGCACCATGCAGGCCACACCCCCCGGCACAGCCCTCACAGGAGACACTCCTCGTGCAGCAATCCGCCGTTCCGGAGCTCGCCCACACCCACACCCGCCCCATCCACTGGCTCGCCACAGCCACCGCCGTCGCCGGCGTCCTGGCCCTCTCCTCCCTCGTCCACCCCGGACCGGCCACCGCCGCCCAGCCCGCCACCGCCACCAAAGCCGCCCCCGGCACCATGGCCGCGCCCCCCGCCACCACCGGCGTCACCTTCCCGCTCGACTGCGGACCCGAGAAGGCCATCGTCGTCAAAAAGGCCACCGGCGACCTCGACGGCGACGGCCGGCCCGAAACCGCCGCCGTCGTCCGCTGCGACAGCGCCATGGGCACCCCACCCGACGGCGTCTACGTCCTCACCCGCGCCGCCGACGGCCACACCCCCCGCGTCGTCGCCACCCTCGTCGACCCCAAGGACCGGCTCACCGTCACCGACTTCGCCCTGCACACCGGCACCGTCAGCGCCACCCTGCTCGGCTACTCCTCCGAGGCCGTACCCCGCTGCTGCCCGGACACGAAAACCCCGGCCGCATGGCACTGGAACGGCAAAGCCTTCCTGCGCACCACCCCGGCCGGGGCCCACAGCGTCTGACGACGCCACGTCCGAAAAACGCGGTTCACTCCGCGTCCGGACCATAAACCTCCACCCTGTCCAAAACCCTGCGCACATGGATGCACTCACCAGGACACTCCCTGGCCGAATCCACCACATCCGTGAGCAACGGCAACGGCACCGGCGTCACCGCCCCCGCCTCCTGGAGCAGCTCGTCGTCCGCGCCCTTCACATAGGCCAGACCGTCGATGTCCAGCTCGAACACCTCCGGGGCGTACTGGACACAGATCCCATCGCCGGTACACAGGTCCTGGTCGATCCACACCTCCAGCGCCTCACCGGACGGGGCCTCCTGCTGCACGGTCACCTCTCCTGACATCGGTACGCCGCACCCCCGGCACGGCACACACCGACCGGGACCACACCAGCGGCAGTCGAACACGCCCGACCCTACCCCCGCCCCCCGAACCGGCCGCCTCCGGCCGCCCACGGGTTTCCGCGCCCACCGGCTCGGGTACGAGCGCTCGACCAGAGACAGGACGCTCCAGACCCCGGACGCACACTTCCAGCCACACCCGCCATGACACCGCCAGGCCACACCGTCGCTCTACGTGATGACCGTACGAGCGGTCCCCGGCCTGCCCAACAACCCGCCCACCCGGCCCGGAGCCGACAACTCCGGCCACTCCCGAAGGGTTTCGACCGCGCCAACCAAGGAACAAGCGGCTTCCCCATCACGTTGAGTGGGTATCCACTCCGTGCGAGGGAGTGCGCACCGGGTGACCGACGACACACCTTGACAGTCATTGTGATCTAGGGGTTTCAATCGACACCCACCCAGGTAGGGTCTGGAAGCGTCCAGCTCCCCTTGGAGGAGGTGAGGACCGTGGCAGCCCACGACGACGACATGAACCGCGGCATCCGCCCGGGACGCGGGTCCGACGACCCGGCCGGGCAGATCGCCTATCTCGAGCAGGAGATCGCCGTCCTGCGCCGCAAGCTCGCCGACTCTCCGCGACACACGAGGATTCTCGAAGAGCGGATCGTCGAGCTGCAGACGAACCTGGCCGGCGTGTCCGCCCAGAACGAACGACTGGCCAACACCCTCCGCGAGGCCCGCGACCAGATCGTGGCCCTCAAGGAAGAAGTCGACCGGCTCGCCCAGCCGCCGGCCGGCTTCGGAGTCTTCCTGCAAGCCAACGAGGACGGCACCGCCGACATCTTCACCGGCGGCCGCAAGCTCCGCGTCAACGTCAGCCCCAGCGTCGAACTCGACGACATGCGGCGCGGCCAGGAAGTCATGCTCAACGAAGCGCTCAACGTGGTCGAGGCCATGCAGTACGAGCGCGTCGGCGACATCGTCACCCTCAAGGAGATCCTCGAGGACGGCGAACGCGCCCTCGTCCTCGGACACACCGACGAAGAACGAGTGGTCCGCCTCGCCGAACCCCTCCTCGACGTCACCATCCGACCCGGCGACGCCCTCCTGCTCGAACCCCGCTCCGGATACGTCTACGAAGTCGTACCCAAGAGCGAGGTCGAGGAGCTCGTCCTCGAAGAAGTCCCCGACATCGGCTACGAAGCCATCGGCGGCCTCGGCAACCAGATCGAGGCCATCCGCGACGCCGTCGAACTGCCCTACCTCTACCCCGACCTCTTCAAGGAGCACGAGCTGCGCCCGCCCAAGGGCGTCCTGCTCTACGGCCCCCCCGGCTGCGGCAAGACACTCATCGCCAAGGCCGTCGCCAACTCCCTCGCCAAGAAGGTCGCCGAAGTCACCGGCCAGGCCGCCGGCAAGAGCTTCTTCCTCAACATCAAGGGACCCGAGCTCCTCAACAAGTACGTCGGCGAAACCGAACGCCAGATCCGCCTCGTCTTCCAGCGAGCCCGCGAGAAGGCAAGCGAAGGAACCCCCGTCATCGTCTTCTTCGACGAGATGGAGTCCCTCTTCCGCACCCGCGGCTCCGGCGTCAGCTCCGATGTCGAGAACACCATCGTCCCGCAGCTCCTCGCCGAGATCGACGGCGTCGAGGGCCTGCAGAACGTGGTCGTCATCGGCGCCTCCAACCGCGAGGACATGATCGACCCCGCCATCCTGCGCCCCGGCCGCCTCGACGTGAAGATCAAGATCGAACGTCCCGACGCCGAGGCCGCCAAGGACATCTTCGGCAAGTACCTCACCGAGCGACTCCCCCTCCACACGGACGACCTCGGCGAACACAGCGGCGACAAGAACGCCACGGTCCAGGCCATGATCCAGACCGCGGTCGAGCAGATGTACGCCGAATCCGAGGAAAACCGCTTCCTGGAAGTCACCTACGCCAACGGAGACAAGGAAGTCCTCTACTTCAAGGACTTCAACTCCGGCGCCATGATCGAGAACATCGTCGGCCGCGCCAAGAAAATGGCCATCAAGGACTTCCTCGAAAAGACCCAGAAGGGCCTCCGCGTCTCCCACCTCCTCCAAGCATGCGTGGACGAGTTCAAGGAGAACGAGGACCTGCCCAACACCACCAACCCCGACGACTGGGCCCGAATCTCCGGAAAGAAGGGCGAACGGATCGTCTACATCCGCACCCTCATCACCGGAAAGCAGGGCGCGGACACCGGACGCTCCATCGACACGGTGGCGAACACCGGTCAGTACCTGTAAAAGCAGGGCGGCTGCGGGTGCCCACCACGGGCACCCGCAGCCGACTGCTATTCCGGCCACGACCGGAGCAGGCAATGACGCAAATGATCTCCCCACCAGCGCAAAGGCGTTCTAGGCTCTTTCCTACCGCCGAGTCGCGCAGTGCGGGCACGGGCACCGCACACGCACCGGAGCGCCAGCGGTACGTGAGCGGCACCCATCACCGAGGGCGCCGCCGGGCAAGGAGGGCCGCATGACCGTACGGCGAGTAATGGGCATCGAGACGGAGTACGGCATCTCCGTCCCCGGCCATCCCAACGCCAATGCCATGCTCACCTCGTCCCAGATCGTCAACGCCTACGCGGCGGCGATGCACCGGGCCCGCCGGGCCCGCTGGGACTTCGAGGAGGAGAACCCGCTGCGCGACGCGCGAGGCTTCGACCTCGCCCGGGAATCCGCCGACGCCAGCCAGCTCACCGACGAGGACATCGGCCTCGCCAACGTGATCCTCACCAACGGCGCGCGACTCTACGTCGACCACGCCCACCCCGAATACAGCGCCCCCGAGGTCACCAACCCCCGCGACGCCGTCCTGTGGGACAAGGCCGGCGAACGCATCATGGCCGAGGCCGCCGAACGAGCCGCCCAGCTCCCCGGCGCCCAGCCCATCCACCTCTACAAGAACAACACCGACAACAAGGGCGCCTCCTACGGCACCCACGAGAACTACCTCATGCGGCGCGAGACCCCGTTCTCGGACATCGTGCGCCACCTGACGCCCTTCTTCGTCTCCCGCCAGGTCTTCGCCGGCGCCGGCCGCGTCGGCATCGGCCAGGACGGCCACGAACACGGCTTCCAGCTGAGCCAGCGCGCCGACTACTTCGAGGTCGAGGTCGGCCTGGAGACCACCCTCAAGCGCCCCATCATCAACACCCGCGACGAACCCCACGCGGACGCCGAGAAGTACCGCCGCCTGCACGTGATCATCGGCGACGCCAACCTCTCGGAGATCTCCACCTACCTCAAACTCGGCACCACCTCCCTGGTCCTCGCCATGATCGAGGACGGCTTCATCGCGGTCGACCTGGCCGTGGACCAGCCGGTCCGCACCCTCCACCAGGTCTCCCACGACCCCAGCCTCAAGCACCTGGTCACCCTTCGCAGCGGGCGCACACTCACCGCCGTACAGCTCCAGATGGAGTACTACGAGCTGGCCCGCAAATACGTCGAGGAACGCCACGGAGCCGACGCCGACGAGCAGACCAGGGACGTCCTCAGCCGCTGGGAGGACACCCTCACCCGGCTGGAGAACGACCCCATGAGCCTCGCCGGCGAACTGGACTGGGTCGCCAAGCGCGAACTCATGGAGGGCTACCGCCGCCGCGACGACCTCGACTGGGACGCCGCCCGGCTGCACCTGGTCGACCTCCAGTACGCCGACGTACGGCCCGAGAAGGGCCTGTACAACCGCCTGGCGGCCCGCGGCCGGATGAAGCGCCTGCTGGACGAGTCCGAGGTCGAGCGGGCGCGCACCAAGCCGCCGGAGGACACCCGGGCGTACTTCCGCGGCCGCTGCCTGGAGCAGTACGCCGACGACGTCGCCGCGGCCAGCTGGGACTCGGTCATCTTCGACCTCCCCGGGCGGGACTCCCTCCAGCGCGTTCCAACCCTGGAACCGCTACGCGGAACGCGAAATCACGTCAAAGAGCTCCTGGACCGCTGCCGTACCGCGGAAGACCTGGTCAGGGTCCTGTCGGGCGGGTGAGCGGGGCCGGGGAAGTACGCGGTGCGGTCCGTGGCGGCGGGTGGAAATCCCGCCGCCCGGGAATCATCGAGATGGCCCCCGTACGTTGCATGAACTGCGGGGCCGATGTCGGACCCGGCTTGTAGGGTCTGATCATCACCGATCGGCAGGCTAACTGAGCGGGGTGAGGGTTATGGCAACCAAGGACACCGGCGGCGGCCAGCAGAAGGCCACACGGTCCACCGAAGAGGTCGAGGAGCAGGCGCAGGACGCCCAGTCCTCCGAGGACCTCAAGGAACGACAGGAGAAGCTGTCGGACGACGTGGACTCCGTCCTGGACGAAATCGATGATGTGCTCGAGGAGAATGCCGAGGACTTCGTGCGCTCCTTCGTTCAGAAGGGTGGAGAGTAGATTTCACCTTTGAATCGAAGGCTCTCCGGGGGATGGGGTTGGAAAGCGAAGACAGCGTGAAACGTTGCCCGCGGTGCGCGCAGTACAGGCCGCGGGCCGCGTTCGCGCGGAACAAGGCGATGCCGGACGGGCTTCAGTGCTACTGCCGAGAATGTGCTTCCAAGTACCATCAGGCCCGCCAACTGGCCAGGGGGAAGAACGTCCGCCCGCGGGTGGAGGCGCCTGAAGAGCACAAGTTCTGCCGTAGCTGCGGAGAAATCAAGCCGCACAGTGAATGGCATCGCAACGCAAGCGCGTCCGACGGCCTCTCGACGAGCTGCAAGGCATGTCGGGCGGTGAAGGGGCGCGCGGACCACCTCAAGCGTCAGTACGGCCTCACCGAAGCCGAGCGGGATGCGATGGTGGCCTCCCAGCGGGGCTTGTGCGTGATCTGCCTGAAGGCTCCGGCCGCACATGTGGATCACTGTCACAAGACGGGTAGGGTCCGTGGCGTACTGTGCTTCAACTGCAATTCGGCCATCGGCAAGTTGGGAGACGATCCCGACGCCGTACGCCGGGCCGCCGCCTATCTGGAAGGAAACTCGTGGAAGCCAATACTCGTGGCACCGGGCGTCTACCAGCTGCCTTCCTGACGCCGGGATCCTCCTCCTTCATGGACTTCCTCGCCGGGCACCAGCCGGAGATGCTCCCCGGGAACCGGCAGCTGCCCCGACGCAGGGGGTGATCGAGGCGCCGCACGGCACCACCATCGTGGCGGTCACCTTCCCCGGTGGCGTGGTGCTCGCCGGTGACCGCCGCGCGACCATGGGCAATGTGATCGCGCAGCGGGACATCGAGAAGGTGTTCCCGGCCGACGAGTACTCCGCGGTCGGCATCGCGGGCACCGCCGGTCTCGCCGTGGAGATGGTGAAGCTCTTCCAGCTGGAGCTGGAGCACTTCGAGAAGGTCGAGGGCGCCCAGCTGTCCCTGGAGGGCAAGGCCAACCGGCTGTCGACGATGATCCGTTCCAACCTCGGCATGGCCATGCAGGGCCTGGCCGTGGTGCCCCTGTTCGCGGGGTACGACGTGGACCGGGACAAGGGCCGGATCTTCTCGTACGACGTGACGGGCGGCCGTTCCGAGGAGCACGCCTTCGCGGCGACGGGTTCGGGCTCGGTCTTCGCCCGGGGCGCGATGAAGAAGCTGTTCCGTGACGACCTGACGGAGGAGCAGGCCACCACGCTGGTGGTGCAGGCCCTCTATGACGCGGCTGACGACGACTCGGCGACCGGTGGTCCCGATGTCGCCCGCCGGATCTACCCGATCATCACCGTGATCACCGAGGACGGTTTCCGCCGGCTCACCGGGGAAGAGGCATCCGAGATCTCCCGTTCGGTGCTCCAGCGGCGCCTGGAGGAGCCGGACGGCCCCAAGGCCGCTCTGCTCTGAGCGCCGCCCGGTTCTTGACGAAATGATCACAGTGACCATGACAGAAAGGGACGGATAACCGGTGTCGACGCCGTTCTATGTCTCACCTCAGCAGGCGATGGCCGACCGGGCGGAGTACGCCCGCAAGGGCATCGCTCGTGGCCGCAGCCTGGTGGTCATGCAGTACGCCGACGGCATCGTGTTCGTCGGCGAGAACCCGTCCCGCGCGCTGCACAAGTTCAGCGAGATCTACGACCGGATCGGCTTCGCGGCGGCCGGTAAGTACAACGAGTACGAGAATCTGCGCATCGGCGGTGTCCGTTACGCCGATCTGCGTGGCTACACGTACGACCGGGACGATGTGACGGCCCGCGGTCTGGCCAATGTGTACGCCCAGACGCTGGGCACCATCTTCTCCTCGGCGGCCGAGAAGCCGTACGAGGTGGAGCTGGTGGTGGCGGAGGTGGGGGAGACCCCGGAGGGCGACCAGATCTACCGGCTGCCGCACGACGGTTCCATCGTGGACGAGCACGGTTCGGTCGCGGTGGGTGGCAACGCGGAGCAGATCAGCAACTTCCTGGACCAGCGGCACCAGGACGGGATGAGTCTGGCCGAGGCGCTGAAGCTGGCCGTGCAGGCGCTGTCGCGGGACACGAACGGCGGTGAGCGGGAGATTCCGGCGGAGCGCCTGGAGGTCGCGGTGCTGGACCGTACGCGGCCGCAGAAGCGGAAGTTCAAGCGGATCGTGGGCCGTCAGCTGGCGCGGCTGCTGGAGGCGGGCGGCGCGGCCGCGGTGTCGGGCGGCTCGGAGGAGTCCGACGACGCGGAGTAGTCCGCCGTCTTCCTGGTTCTCGGGTGCCCCGGCCGTTTCGGCCGGGGCACTTCGCGTTCAGTCCCGGGGGGCCTGCGGGGGCGCGGTGGAGCCGCGTACGACGAGGTGGACGGGGATGTCGTCGCCCTGGGGTTCGTGGCCTTCCAGGACGGCGAGGAGGGCGTGCATGCCGCGTTCGCCGAAGCGTTCGGCGTCGAGGTGGACGGTGGTGAGTTCGGGGTCGAGGGCGGTGGCGAGGGCGAGGTCGTCGAGGCCGGTGACGGAGAGGTCGTCGGGGATGCGCAGGCCGAGGCGGCGGGCGGCCTTGTAGGCGCCGGCGGCGAGTTTGTCGTCGTCGCAGACGATGGCGGTGGGGCGGGGTCCTGGGGTGGTGAGGGCGGTCTCGGTGGCGGTGCGGGCGTCTTCGATGGAGATGGGTGCGCGGGCGGTGCTGAGTTCGGTGCCGGGTGTGCCGGCGAGGCGGGTGGTGAGTGCGCGGGCGCGGGCTTCGAAGGTCCAGGAGGGTACGTCGGCGGCGAGGTGGAGGATGCGGCGGTGGCCGAGGCCGAGGAGGTGGTCGGCGACCTGGCGGATGCCGTCGGCGATGTCGAGGTTGACGGTGGCGGCGCCGGGGCTGGCGGTGGGGTCGCTGTCGAGCATGACGAGGGGGAGGCGGTCGCCGCGGATGGCGGTGAGGGCGTCGGCGGCCATGGAGGAGGCGAGGACGCCGTCGAGGGCGGCCTGGGCGGAGGCGAAGGGGTCGCGGGCCGGGCCGATGCCTTCGGGGGAGGGGTAGAGGACGACGCCGAAGCCGTGCTGGGCGGCGACGCGGGCGGCGCCGGTGTAGACGCCGGCGAAGAATTCGGTGGTGAGGGCGGGGACGACGAGGAGGACGGTGCGGGTGTGGCCGAGGCGGAGGTTGCGGGCGGCGAGGTTGGGCCGGTAGTCGAGGGCGCGGGCGGCCTCGCGGACGCGTTCGGCGGTGGCCTCGGAGACGCGGCCGCGCCATTTGTCGCCGAGGACGAGGGAGACGGCGGCCTGGGAGACGCCGGCCGCGTGGGCCACGTCGCGGCTGGTGGGTCGCGTGCTGCTGCGTGCCACGGGTGGGCCTGCTCCTTCGCCTGGACGCCTGAACAGCGCACATGGTACGTATGAGAGCGGAAGTTATACGTAACACTTGGGGCGTCGAGGCGCCCGGTGCGAGCCACGGGAGGCGCCGCGACATGGCCACGGGTTATCTGGAGATACTCCGGGCGCGGCATGCGCTGCGGCTGCTGACGGGCACGTTGCTGGGCCGGTTGCCCAATGCGACGGCGGCGATCGCCCTGGTGCTGTTCGTGCGGGCGTCGGGCGGTACGTACAGCCTGGCGGGCGCGCTGGCGGCGGTGTACGGCGTCGCGAACGCGGTGGGGCAGCCGGTGCTGGGCCGGCTGGTGGATCTGTACGGGCAGCCGCGGGTGCAGCTGCCCGCGGCGGTGCTGGCGGCGTTGTCGATGACGGTGTTCGCGTTCGCGGGCACCGGTTCGCTGCCGGTGGCGTATGCGGCGGTGGCGGCCTCGGGGCTGTGCGCGCCGCCGCTGGAGGGCGGGCTGCGGGCGTTGTGGCCGTCGGTGCTGCGGGGTGAGGAGCAGGTGCACTCGGCGTACGCGATGGACGCGGTGGCGCAGGAGGTCATGTTCACGGTGGGGCCGCTGCTGGTGACGGTGTGCGCGGCGGTGTGGGACGCGCGGGCGGCGCTGCTGGTGCTGAATGTGCTGGGGGTGCTGGGCGCGTTGTCGGTGGTGGTGTCGGCGCCGTCGCGGGCGTGGCGGTCGGCGCCGCGGGAGGCGCACTGGCTGGGTGCGCTGCGTTCGCCGGGGTTGCTGGTGCTGCTGGGGGCGTTCCTGTTCGTGGGGATGGCGCTGGGTTCGATCACGGTGGCGTCGGTGTCGTACGCGGACGCTCATGGCGGGGACGCGGTGTACGGCTGGTTGATGGCGGGGCTGGGGCTGGGTGCCCTGGTGGGTGGTTCGGTGTACGGGGCGCGGCAGTGGGCGGGGGTGCCGGAGCGGCGACTGCGGGTGCTGGTGGCGCTTCTGGCGGTGTGTTATCTGCCGTTGATGCTGATGCCGGGTGCGGTGGCGATGGTGCTGCTGTCGGTGGTGTCGGGGGTGTTCCTGGCGCCGTGCATCGCGTGTGCGTTCATCCTGGTGGACCGGCACGCGCCGCGGGGGACGGTCACGGAGGCGTTCTCGTGGCTGGTGACGACGTTCACGGTGGGTGCGTCGGTGGGTACGGGCCTCGCGGGGCCGGTGGTCCAGGCCGGTGGCACGGTGTGGGGTTTCGCGGTGCCGGGTGCGGCGGGGGCGGTGTCGTTGCTGGTGTTGCTGGCGACGGGGCGGGTCCTCGCAGCTCCTGTGCGGGGCGCGGTGGTTGCGGCCTCATCGGAAAATGATCCAAATCGTGCTGTCGAACCCCGTTTCAGCTCAACGGATCGGGCGTAATGTTCCCTCATGGACCGCCGCATTTTCGGGCTGGAGAACGAGTACGGCGTCACGTGCACGTTCAGGGGACAGCGCCGCCTGTCGCCTGACGAGGTGGCGCGGTACCTCTTCCGCCGTGTCGTGTCATGGGGCCGCAGCAGCAATGTCTTTCTGCGGAACGGCGCCCGGCTGTATCTCGACGTGGGCTCACATCCGGAATACGCGACACCCGAGTGTGACAATGTGATCGAACTGGTCACCCACGACAAGGCCGGCGAGCGCATTCTCGAGGGACTCCTGGTGGACGCGGAACGACGCCTGCACGAGGAGGGAATCGCGGGCGACGTCTACCTCTTCAAGAACAACACCGATTCGGCGGGGAACTCGTACGGCTGCCATGAGAACTATCTGGTGGCGCGGCACGGCGAGTTCTCCCGGCTCGCGGACATTCTGATCCCGTTCCTGGTCACGCGGCAGTTGCTGTGCGGCGCGGGGAAGGTGCTGCAGACCCCGCGGGGTGCCGTGTACTGCGTGAGTCAGCGGGCCGAGCACATCTGGGAGGGCGTGTCGTCGGCGACGACGCGTTCCCGGCCGATCATCAACACCCGTGACGAGCCGCACGCGGACGCGGAGCGCTACCGCCGGCTGCATGTCATCGTGGGCGACTCGAACATGTCGGAGACGACGATGCTGCTGAAGGTCGGGGCGACCGACCTGGTGCTGCGGATGATCGAGGCGGGCACGGTGATGCGTGATCTGACCCTGGAGAACCCGATCCGGGCGATCCGCGAGGTCAGTCATGACATCACGGGGCGGCGCAAGGTGCGTCTGGCCAGTGGCCGGGAGGCGTCGGCGCTGGAGGTGCAGCGCGAGTACTTCGACAAGGCGGTGGACTTCTGCGACCGCCGCGGGATCCGTACGGGGACGGTCGAGCGGGTCCTGGAGCTGTGGGGCCGGACCCTGGACGCGATCGAGTCGGAGGAGCTGGACCGGATCGAGACCGAGATCGACTGGGTGATGAAGTACAAGCTCATCGAGCGGTACCGGGCCAAGCACAACATGACGATGTCGCATCCGCGGGTCGCGCAGATAGACCTCGCGTATCACGACATCCACCGTCGGCGCGGGTTGTACTACCTGCTGGAGAAGAAGGGTCAGGCGGCGCGCGTCTGCGATGACGTGCGGATCTTCGAGGGCAAGTCGGTTCCGCCGCAGACGACTCGGGCGCGGCTGCGCGGTGACTTCATCCGGCGGGCGCAGGAGCAGCGCCGGGACTTCACGGTGGACTGGGTGCATCTGAAGCTCAACGACCAGGCGCAGCGGACCGTGTTGTGCAAGGACCCGTTCCGTTCGGTGGACGACCGGGTGGAGAAGCTGATCGCCGGAATGTAGCCGTCCGGCTGGTCGTGGTGGGTGTGGCGTCGTGGTGATGGTGTGCCGCGGCGCCACACGCGCGTCGTGCGTTTCGTGTGCGGCGCCCGTGTCGGTCGTAGAGTTGCGCGCACGTCATCCGCAAGACCGACCGATTACGAGGCTCTTCCGTGCGTCGACGTTCGCTTCTTCTCGCCACCGTTCCCGCTGGACTGGTCACGCTCGCCGGGTGTGGCGGCAAGTCCGGTTCGAGTAAGGCCGGTGCGTCTCCGTCGCCCTCGGCGCCGAGTGCGCCGCCGCCCAAGATCGTGGACGGGCCGCTGCCGGCGATCACGGCGGGGACGCGGTTCGGTGAGAAGCCGACCGTGGCGAAGGGCACGGGTGCGCCGTCGAAGAATCTGGCGGTGCGGACGGCGATCCCGGGTACGGGCCGTACGGTCGCGGAGAACGACTTCGTCCAGGCGAACTATCTGGGGCAGATCTGGGACACCGGCAAGGTGTTCGACAATTCGTACGACCGGCATGCGCCGCTGGTGATGCAGTTGGCGCAGGGCAGTCTGATCGACGGCTGGCGGTACGGTCTGGTCGGCAAGAAGACGGGCAGCCGGGTGGAGATCGCGGTGCCGCCGACCTGGGGGTACGGCAAGGCGGGCAATCCGCAGGCGGGGATCAAGGGGACGGACACGCTGGTGTTCGTCGTCGATGTGATCGATTCGTTCAACTCGAAGAGTTCGGCGCGCGGCCGGGCCGTTGCACAGAACGATCCGGCGCTGCCGAAGGTCTCCACGGTCACCGATGGCACGGTTCCGGTGGTGAAGGTGCCGCACACGGACGCGCCGGACAAGCTGGTGTCCGCGTACGTGCTGGAGGGCGACGGTCCGGAGCTGAAGGCGGATCAGACGGTGCTGTGCCAGTTCCAGGGGCTGGTGTGGGACGGCGGCAAGACGTTCCAGCGGACGTACGGTTCGGGGCGGTTGAGCCAGTTCTCGCTGGCGCAGATGCAGGAGACGGTCAAGGGGCTGGCGCAGGGGCTGGTCGGCAAGAAGGTGGGCAGCCGGGTGCTGGTGGTGGTGCCGCCTCAGCTGGGGTACGGCGACACCCCGCCGAGCGGCAGCCCGGTCGGCAAGGGGGCGACGCTGGTGTTCACGGTGGACATCCTGGCCGCGATGTAGGGGGGTGTCCGTGTGGGGTGGTGGGGGAGTGGGGATGAAAGACTGTCCGTGTTTCGTGTCGTACCTACGCAGGAGCTTTTGACGTGAACATCGAGAAGCCCGAGATCGACTTCCCCGAGGGCGAGGCCCCGAAGGACCTTGAGATCAAGGACATCTGGGAGGGCGAGGGGCCGGTCGCGCAGGCGGGTCAGACCGTGACCGTGCATTACGTCGGTGTCGCCTTCAGCACCGGTGAGGAGTTCGACGCCAGCTGGAACCGGAACTCCCCGTTCCGCTTCCCGCTGGGTGGCGGCCGCGTCATCGCGGGCTGGGACCGCGGTGTGCAGGGCATGAAGGTCGGTGGCCGGCGCCAGCTGACCATCCCGGCCCACCTCGCCTACGGCGACCAGAGCCCGACCCCGGCGATCAAGCCGGGCGAGACGCTGATCTTCGTGGTGGACCTGCTCGCGGTCTGAGCCGTACCCGAGCCATCGGCCGTTTCCGACCGGATCCGACCGTCTGGGGCCCATGCCTGTCCGGGCATGGGCCCTCGGCTTTTGTCCCCGCGCCCGGGAGCGGTACGGTCGACGGTCGGAAGCACAAAACAGAAGGCGAAGGGCGTCGATGGCCATTGCCAAGGCCGAGCGGCTGATGAACCTCGCGCTGTGTCTGCTCGGCGCACGGCGGCCGCTCAGCAAGCGCGAGCTGCGCGACTCCATCGAGGCATATGTCGAGGCCGCGAGGCCGGACAAGGGCGCGTCCGCGCGGTCCGAAAAGGGCGGGAGCGGCAGCGACGACTCCTTCAACCGGATGTTCGAGCGCGACAAGGACGATCTGCGCGAGCTGGGCCTGGTGATCGAGACCGTCGAGAACCTCGACGGCGAGGTCGGCTATCTTGCCCGCCGCGACAGCAACCGGCTGCCGCCCATCACGCTGGACGCCGAGGAGGCCGCCGCCCTGGGCCTGGCCGCCAAGGTCTGGCAGCAGGCCCGGCTCGCCGGTGCCGCCAGCGGCGCGCTGCAGAAGCTGCGCGCGGCCGGGCTGCCCGAGGAGGTCGACCCCTACGAGGGGCATGCCGCGCTGGAGCCGCGCATCCCGGTGCACGAGGCCGCCTTCGAGCCGCTGATGCTGGCCTGCCGTGACCGCCGCCCGGTCCTGTTCGACTACCGCAAGGCGTCCGCCGCCCACCCCGAGCCCCGGCATGTCGAGCCGTGGGCGCTGGAGTGCTGGCGCGGCCACTGGTACCTGGCCGGCTTCGACCGGGACCGGGGCGCCGAGCGGGTCTTCCGGCTGTCCCGGATCACCGGCAGGGTCCGCTCGCGCGGTACGGGCTTCACCGCGCCGGTGCCCGACGTGGTCACCGTGCGCGAGACCGTGGCGGGCTGGGCCGGTGAGACGGCCGACCGTTCGGCGCTGATCCGGCTGCGGTCCGGCGCCGGGTACCCGCTGCGGGCGAAGGCCGCGAAGGTGCGGGAGCTCGGGGACGGCTGGGACGAGCTGGAGATTCCGTACGGCCATGGCCTGGACGCCTGGCTGGTGGAGTTCGGGCCGGACGTGGTGGTCGTGGAGCCGGCCGAGCTGCGGGCCGACGTGGTGGACCGGCTGCGTGCCGTGGCCAAGGGCTGAGGGGGAGCAGGACTGTGGCAGGCAAACCGGCCAGGACGGTCAACGCCATCGACCAGACGCGGCGGATGCTCTCCCTGGTGACGTATCTGCGCGAGCGGCCCGGTGCCCGGATCGCGGACGTGGCCCGCGCCTTCGGGATCACCGAGGACGAGCTGGTCGCCGACCTCGATCTGCTGCCGATGTGCGGGACCAGTTTCCGCGGCGGCGATCTGCTGGACATCGACACCGACGGCGAGCGGATCTGGTGGCACAACCCGGCCGCGCTGGGCGAGGAGGCCGCGGAGCCGCTGCGGCTGGCCGCCGACGAGGCCACCGCCCTGCTGGTGGCCGCCCGCGCCGTGGCCACCCTGCCGGGGCTGCGCGAGGGCGACCGGCAGGCGCTGCTGCGGGCCACCGCCAAGGTGGAGACGGCGGCGGGCGAGGCCGCGGGCGCCAGCTCCCGGCTGTCGGTGACCTTCGAGTCGGAGGGCGGTGTCTTCGCGGACGTGGACCGCGCCATCTCCGAGCGCCGCCGGCTGTGGATCCGCTACTACTCCCCGGCCCGCGACGAGGTCACCGAGCGCGAGATCGACCCGATCCGCCTGGTCAGCGTCGGCCACACCTATGTCGAGGCGTGGTGCCGCCGCTCCGAGGCCCGGCGGACCTTCCGGCTCGACCGGGTCGCCGAGATCCGCATCCTGGACGAGCCGTCCGCGCCGCCCGAGGTGGAGCTGCGCGACCTGTCCGAGGCGCTGGTGCAGCCCGCCGCCGAGGACCCCGAGGTGGTCATCGAGGTGGGGCCCGGCGGCCGCTGGGTCGCCGAGTACTACCCGCACGACAGCGCCGAGGAGCTGTCCGACGGCGGGCTGCGCATCACCCTGCGCACCCCCGAGCCGGCCTCCCTGCGCCGGCTGGCGCTGCGCCTGGGCCGTGACGGCCGGATCGTCTCGCCGCCCGAGCTGGCCGACAGCGCCCGCCGCGCGGCCGGCGAGGCGCTGGCGGCGTACGACGTCCCGCCCGGCCCGGCGCCGGACGCCGCGGGGGCGCGCGGATGAGCCGCGGGGCGGCTGGCCCCGCCGGCTCCTTACGGCGTGCCCGCCGTGCCTGCCGTGTGCGGCGCGGGCGGCCGGATGGCGGACGGGCGGCGGACCGGTCTCCTGCCCTGCCGGCGAATCGGCCTGCGGACCGGTCTCCTGGTCTGCCGACGGATCGGCCCGCCGGCCGGTCGGCGGGCCGGCTGATGGATCGGCGGGTGCTTCGGCCGGTGGTCCGGCCGGTGGTCCGGCCGGCGGAAGAGGAGTGACGGCTGTGAACGAATCCGCGGTGTCCGAGGCGGACGGGATGACGGTGGCGACCGCGTTCGCGGGGATGCGGGGCGTGGCCCCCGTGGTGTTCCGGGCCGGCTGCCCGGACTGCCGGGGCCGCTTCGAGCTGTCCGCGAGCGCGCTGCGGCTGGCCATCGGCGCCAGCGACCGGACCACGTTCTACTCCTTCACCTGCCCCGACTGCGGTGCCGCGGTCCGCAAGCCGGCCGGGGAGCGCATCGTGGAGCTGCTCACGGACGGCGGGGTGCGGACCCTGCGGCTCCACTCGGCCGTGTGACCGGCGGCCGCCCCCGGTGCGGCCGGGTAGGGGGCGGCCCGCCGGACGGTCTAGGCTCGGCGTCATGTTCTGGCCGATGCTCGCCGTAGCCATGGGGTTCCTGGGCCTCGCCGTCCTGAGTGTCCTCGCCGTCCGGGTGTTCGTGGAGGCGCGGCGCCTCGGGCGACAGGTCGCGGACTCCGCGCAGCGCATCAACCGGGCCGCCGAGGACCTGGAACGGTCGGCGGTGAGCGTGGGGCGGGCGGTGGACGCCCTGTGATGTCGTCTTGTGATGCGCTTTGGGTCACTTCGCCCTGTCACCTTGCCGCTTCGGCCAGGTACGCTGCTGGTCGCGGCCCGGAGATCGAGGCGCGGTCCGCAGAGCTGGAGTACGCACGGGCGGTGTCCGACGTTCACCCCCGGGCGATACGATCGCTGCCGGCACGATGGTCGGACACCTGTCCGATCGGTCGGACAAGCCGTCGCCCCGCCTCAGTGAGAAGGTGAAGACTTATGTTCCGCAACGCACTTGAGCCGTGGCACCTGGTGCTTCTGGTGCTGGTCATCGTCCTCGTGTTCGGTTCCAAGAAGCTCCCGGACATGGCCCGTTCCCTCGGCAAGTCCGCTCGCATCCTGAAGAGCGAGGCCAAGGCGATGAAGGACGACGGCGGCAAGCAGAACGCCACCTCGGCCCAGCCCGCCGAGGAGCCGACTCCCGCGCAGCGCACGATCCAGGCCGCGCCCGGCGATGTGACCAGCTCCCGCCCGGTCAACGAGCCGACCGACTCCACCCAGCGCTGACGCGAGGACCGGGGGTCCCGGTCCGCTGCACGAGATGAGGATGTGGGTTGCCCAAGTCCGCCCGCACGGAGAGGGACCCCGAGGGGCGCATGCCGCTCGGGGATCACTTGCGTGAGCTGCGCAACCGGCTCACCAAGGGTGTCCTGGCGATCGTCGTCGTCACGATCGTCTCCGCCTTCTTCTACAAGGACATCATCGACTTCATCACCGCGCCGCTGCTGCGTTCGGTGGGCTGTCACCAGTCCTTCGGCGAGCTGTCGAAGGCCAGCAAGGACACCCACTGCGCGCACATCACGATCGGTGACCTGCTGGGCCCCTTCACGCTGGCGCTGAAGGCGTCGCTGACCGCCGGTGTGGTGCTGGCCTCCCCGGTCTGGCTCTACCAGCTGTGGGCGTTCGTCGCGCCCGGCCTGCACCGCAACGAGAAGAAGTACGCGTACGCGTTCGTCGGCTTCGGCGTGCCGCTGTTCCTCGGCGGCGGCTTCCTCGCGTACCACGTGCTGCCCATCACGGCGAAGGTGATGATCGACCTCACCCCGTCCGGGGTGGAGAACCTGCTGTCGCTGGACAAGCTGCTCGACCTGGTCACGCGCATGGTGGTGGTCTTCGGACTCGCCTTCGAGATGCCGCTGCTGCTGGTCATGCTCAACCTGACGGGCATCCTGTCCGGCAAGCGCATGCTCGGCTGGTGGCGGGCCATGGTCGTCGGTATCGCCGCCTTCGCTGCGGTGGCCACGCCCGGCGCGGACCCGATGTCGATGCTGGCGCTGGCGGCGCCGATCTGGGCGCTGTTCTTCGTCGCGGTGGCCTTCTCGCTGCTCAACGACCGGCGCCGGGCCCGCCGCGCGGACGACGGTCTGTCGGACGACGAGGCGTCGGAGCTGGACCTCACGCCCGAGGCGGTCGGCGAGGTGGAGTCCGTGCGCGCGAGCTCCGCCCCCGAGCTGCCGGGCAGGGACCACGTCAACGGCTACGACGATGTGACCTGACCCACACGGCGGACGAGGCGTGTGCCCCCGGACCGGGTTCTCCCGGGCCGGGGGCGTTTCTCTGCTCAGCGCACGTTCGGGATAATGATCGTCCTGTTGTCGGTGGGGCCCGGTACGCTCGAAAGCACGATGACAGAGGATCTCTCCCCGGCCGAGCGGTACGCGGCGGCCCGCCAGCGGGCAGCCGAGCAGGCCACCGCGCTCGCGTCCTTCCGCGAGATGTACGACTTCGGCCTCGACCCCTTCCAGATCGCGGCCTGCCAGGCACTCGAAGCCGGCAAGGGCGTGCTGGTCGCCGCCCCCACCGGTTCGGGCAAGACGATCGTGGGCGAGTTCGCCGTCCACCTCGCCCTGCTCCAGGGCAAGAAGTGCTTCTACACGACACCCATCAAGGCGCTGTCGAACCAGAAGTACGCCGACCTGTGCCGCCGCTACGGCGCAGACAAGGTCGGCCTGCTCACCGGCGACAACAGCGTGAACTCCGAGGCGCCGGTGGTCGTGATGACCACCGAGGTGCTCCGGAACATGCTGTACGCGGGCTCCCAGACCCTGCTGGGCCTCGGCCATGTGGTCATGGACGAGGTGCACTACCTCTCCGACCGCTTCCGCGGCGCCGTCTGGGAGGAGGTGATCATCCACCTGCCGCCCTCCGTGACCCTGGTCTCGCTGTCGGCGACCGTGTCGAACGCGGAGGAGTTCGGCGACTGGCTGGACACCGTCCGCGGCGACACCGAGGTGATCGTCTCCGAGCACCGGCCCGTGCCGCTGTTCCAGCATGTGTTGGCCGGGCGGCGGATGTACGACCTGTTCGAGGAGGGCGAGGGCCACAAGAAGGCCGTCAACCCCGACCTGGCGCGCCTCGCGCGGATGGAGGCGACCCGGCCGTCGTACCAGGACCGCCGCCGGGGGCGCTCCATGCGGGAGGCCGACCGGGAGCGGGAGCGTCGGCAGCGTTCGCGGGCGTGGACGCCGGGCAGGCCCGAGGTCATCGAGCGCCTGGACGCCGAGGGCCTGCTGCCCGCCATCACCTTCATCTTCAGCCGCGCCGGCTGCGAGGCGGCCGTACAGCAGTGCCTGTACGCGGGGCTGCGGCTGAACGACGAGGAGGCGCGGGAGCGGGTCCGGGCCCTGGTCGAGGAGCGCACCGCGCACATCGCCTCGGAGGATCTGCACGTCCTCGGGTACTACGAGTGGCTGGAGGGCCTGGAGCGGGGCATCGCCGCCCATCACGCGGGCATGCTGCCGACCTTCAAGGAGGTCGTGGAGGAGCTGTTCGTGCGCGGCCTGGTCAAGGCCGTGTTCGCGACCGAGACCCTCGCGCTCGGCATCAACATGCCCGCCCGCTCGGTGGTGCTGGAGAAGCTCGTCAAGTGGAACGGCGAGCAGCACGCCGACATCACGCCGGGCGAGTACACCCAGCTGACGGGCCGTGCGGGCCGGCGGGGCATCGATGTCGAGGGCCACGCGGTGGTGCTCTGGCAGCGCGGTATGAGCCCCGAGCACCTGGCCGGTCTCGCGGGCACCCGTACGTATCCGCTGCGCTCCAGCTTCCGGCCCTCGTACAACATGGCGGTCAACCTGGTCGAGCAGTTCGGGCGGCACCGGTCGCGCGAGCTGCTGGAGACGTCGTTCGCGCAGTTCCAGGCGGACCGCTCGGTGGTCGGGATCTCCCGGCAGGTGCAGCGCAACGAGGAGGGGCTGGCCGGCTACCAGGCGTCCATGACCTGCCACCTCGGCGATTTCGAGGAGTACGCTCGGCTGCGGCGTGAGCTGAAGGACCGGGAGACCGAGCTGGCCCGGCAGGGCGCCCACCAGCGGCGGGCCGAGGCCACCGTAGCGCTGGAGAAGCTCAAGCCGGGTGACGTCATCCATGTGCCCACGGGCAAGTACGCGGGGCTCGCCCTGGTGCTGGACCCGGGCCTGCCCGCCGGGCGGTCGAACGGGCATCGCGGCTACGACCACCAGGACGGCCCGCGTCCGCTGGTGCTGACGGCCGAGCGGCAGGTCAAGCGGCTGGCGTCGATGGACTTCCCGGTGCCGGTGGAGCCGCTGGACCGGATGCGGATCCCGAAGACGTTCAACCCGCGCTCGCCGCAGTCGCGCCGGGACCTGGCGTCCGCGCTGCGCTCCAAGGCCGGGCACATCCCGCCGGAGCGGGCCCGCAAGAAGCGCTCGGGGGCCGCCGACGACCGGGAGATCGCCCGGCTGCGCACCGCCCTGCGCGCGCACCCCTGCCACGGGTGCGACGACCGCGAGGACCACGCCCGCTGGGCCGAGCGCTACCACCGGCTGCTGCGCGACACCTCGCAGCTGGAGCGCCGGATCGAGGGCCGGACGAACACCATCGCGCGGACCTTCGACCGGATCGTCGCGCTGCTGACCGAGCTGGACTACCTGCGGGGCAGCGAGGTCACCGAGCACGGCCGGCGGCTCGCCCGGCTCTACGGCGAACTGGACCTGCTGGCCAGCGAATGCCTGCGCGAGGGCGTCTGGGAGGGCCTCGCGCCCGCCGAACTCGCCGCGTGCGTCTCGGCGCTGGTGTACGAGGCGCGGCTCAGCGACGACGCGATGGCGCCCAAGGTGCCCTCCGGCAAGGCGAAGGCCGCGCTGGGCGAGATGGTGCGGATCTGGGGCCGGCTCGACGGTCTGGAGGAGGACTTCCGGATCAGCCAGACCGAGGGCGTGGGCCAGCGCGAGCCCGATCTCGGTTTCGCCTGGGCCGCCTACATGTGGGCGTCGGGCAAGGGCCTGGACGAGGTGCTGCGCGAGGCGGAGATGCCCGCGGGCGACTTCGTGCGCTGGTGCAAGCAGGTGATCGATGTGCTGGGGCAGATCTCCGCGGCGGCGCCCCGCGAGGACTCGACCGTGGCCAAGGCCGCGCGCAAGGCCGTCGACCAGCTGCTGCGGGGCGTGGTGGCCTACTCGTCGGTGGGCTGACGCGACACCTCCGCGCCGACCGGCTCACTCCTCGGAGTGAGCCGGTTTTCGTATACCCGTCCACCTTGACCGAACGTGTTCGAACGGAAGCTCAGCGTGCAAATGGGGTCGAGCGTACTCCTGGTGCCGGGGGGATTTCAGGCGGTCGCTGAATATGACACGGCGATGATCCGGTCGGACTAAGCTCGCCCGCAGCGCACCAACTTGAGGTAATTCGCGCGCTTGTTCCCAAACATGCCGAAGATCCGGTCTGTGCCATGAATCTTCCCCCCGAAAACTCTCCCGACACCCAGCCGATCCGTCCCAGAAGGCATCCATGGTGAGTGTTCCGAAGACGCCCGGTCGCCGGGAACGTCCCTACGCCCGCGTCCTGTTGCCGCCCGCCATAGTGATGGCCGTGGCGAGCGCGGCCGCCGTCGCCCTGGTGCCGGAGCCGGCCCGGGTCGCCGTCGGCCTGTGCGGGGTCCTCGCCGTGCTGCTCGTCCTGGTCACCGGCGGCGAGGCCGCCCGGCGCGGCCGCCTGCTGCGCGAGGAGCGGGACGCGCACGCCCACGACACCGCCTGCCTCCAGGCGCGGCTCGCCGACCACGAGGCGCTGATCCACCGCTTCGCCAAGGACATCCTGCCGTGGGGCTTCGCCCGGCTCTCGCGCGGCGAGATGCTCCGCGACGTCATGGCGAACGTCTACGACGCCGACCCCGACCTGCGGGTCCTGCCCGACGTCTACCGCGAGATGACCCGGGTCGCGCTGCGCGGCGCCGACCACGAGATCACCATGCGGATCGCCACCGAGCGCTCCTTCGTCAGCATCGCCCGCCGCGTCCAGGCCATCGT
The DNA here is from genome assembly GCF_009650765.1 of Streptomyces sp. SUK 48. Classification (NCBI taxonomy): domain Bacteria; kingdom Bacillati; phylum Actinomycetota; class Actinomycetes; order Kitasatosporales; family Streptomycetaceae; genus Streptomyces; species Streptomyces sp. SUK 48. Next base: position 6,477,708 of record NZ_CP045740.1, read on the forward strand.
GCACCAGCAGGCCGTGGAGCTGCGGGAGATGGAGGAGGACCACGGCCGCAACCCCGAGGTCTTCGACGACCTGCTGCGCCTGGACCACGGCAGCTCGCTGATCGGCCGGCTCGCCGACACCATCGGCGTCCTCGGCGGCGGGCGTCCCGGCCGCCAGTGGCCCCTGCCGGTGTCCCTCTACAGCACCCTGCGCGGCGCCATGTCCCGGATCCTGGACTACCACCGCATCCACCTGGCGTCGATCTGCAACATCAACATCAAGGGCACCGCGGTCGAGCCGGTCATCCACGCCGCGGCCGAACTCTTCGACAACGCCACCCGCTACTCGCCGCCCACCACCAAGGTGCACGTCACCGCCGTCGAGGTGCAGACGGGCATCGTCATCGAGATCGAGGACGCCGGGGTCAGCCTCAACGAGGAGTCCCGGATCCGCATCGAGAAGATGATCGAGGACGCCAAGAACGGCGACGACGCGCACAACCTCGGCGACAACCCGCGCCTCGGCCTCGCCGTCGTCGGGCGGCTGTGCAAGCAGTTCGACATGGAGGTCTCGCTGCGCACCTCCGCGTACGGCGGGCTGCGCGCCATCCTCATCGTGCCGCGCGTGATGACCACCACCGAGCCCGGCGTCGGCGTCGCCCACGGCATCGGCGCGACCGGCATCCCGATGCCCGAGCTCGGCGCCGTCGAGGGCCCCAAGCGGCGGCCCAAGAAGCGCCGCCCCACCAGCCCCAAGATCCCCGCCGGGATCTCCATGGAGGACGACGTCCCCGAGGTCACCGAGTGGACGGCGGGCGGGCTGCCGCAGCGCCGCAGCCGGGTGAAGGTCCCGCTGAGCCAGCGCTGGGCCGAGGAGGCCGCCATCGAGCGGGCCGAACGCGAGGGCCGCCCCACCATCTGGTCCCGGACCCGCCAGGAACCCGAGCCCGAGTGCGAGATGGACCCCGAACGCAGGAAGCTCATCGAACGCCCGCCGGGCATGTGGATCGACGACTTCTTCGACGGACTGCGCAAGGGCATGCCCGAGGACGCCACCGCCCCCGAGCTGACCGACTTCACGCTCAACCCCACCAAGTACCTGCACCTGATCGATGACTCGGCCGCCCCCACCGAGGCCGACGACGAGGGGACCGTCCAGTGATCCAGCAGCGAGGCAACTTCGACTGGATGCTCAAGCAGCTCAACGACGGAGTGCCGGGCATCGAGATGATCGTGGTGCTCTCCTCCGACGGGCTGCGCATCGCCCGGTACGGCGGCGATCCCGACGCCGCCGACCGGGTGGCCGCCGCCTGCGCGGGCGTGCAGAGCCTGGCCGGCGCCATCATCCAGGAGATCCCCGGCGCCGGGGAGATGAAGGTCGTCGTCGTGGAGATCGAGGGCGGCTACTTCTATCTGATGAACGCGGGCGCCAACGCCTACCTCGCCGTGCTCGCCGACGTCACCTGCGAACCCGGCCGGATGAGCGGCATGATGCGCGACCTCGTCGTGCGGATCGGCGCCCACCTCACCAGTCCGCCCCGGCGGGACGGGCAGACCGTATGACCCCTCCACGACGACAACGGCGCCGCCCGAACCCGCCGACCCCGCCACCCTCCCCGTCCTCGCCGCGGTTACGGCCGCCTCCGTACGCCGATACGGCGGACGGCCGTGTCCCGCACGGCCCGGCGGACGGCCGCACCCCGTACGTTGTGGCGGTCGGCCGGTCCCCGCACGGCGCCCCGGAGGGACCGCAGGCGCACGGCACCCCGGACGGCCAGCCCCCGCCCCGCAACCCGGAGCGGCTCTACGCCGTCACCGGCACCGCCGACGGCGGGCGCGCCGAACTCGACCTGGTGACCCTGATCGTGGCCCGCCGGACCCCGCCGCCCGGCGCCTCGCCGGAGCACACGGCGGTGCTCGACCTGTGCGCCGCCCCGCTGTCCCTGGCCGAGCTGTCGGCGTATCTCACCCTGCCGTTCAGCGCGATGACCGTACTGATCACGGAGATGATCACGGCCGAACTGGTGCAGGCGCGCGCGCCGGCCACCCGCCGCACGGCCCCCGACCGTTCCCTCCTCGAAGCGGTGATGCATGGACTTCAAAAGCTCTGACACGATCCCCGGACCGCGCGCAGCGGACCAGTTGCCGCACACGGCCCAGGCCGCGGTGAAGATCGTGATCGTGGGCGGCTTCGGCGTCGGCAAGACCACCATGGTCGGCTCCGTCAGCGAGATCAAACCGCTGACCACCGAGGAGACCATGACCCAGGCCGGCATCGGGATCGACGACGACTACGGCTCCGAGTCCAAGACCGCCACCACCGTCGCCATGGACTTCGGCCGGATCAGCATCACCGACAAACTGGTGCTCTACCTCTTCGGCACCCCGGGCCAGGAGCGCTTCTGGTTCCTGTGGAACGGCCTGTTCGAGGGCGCGCTCGGTGCCGTCGTGCTCGTCGACACCCGGCGCCTGGAGGTCAGCTTCGACGTCATGGGCCGCCTGGAGGAACGCGGCGTGCCCTTCGTGGTCGCCGTCAACTCCTTCCCGGACGCGCCCCGTTACCCCGTCGAGGAACTGCGCACCGCGCTCGACCTGACTCCCGAGATCCCGATCGTCGAATGCGATGTGCGCCGCCGCGCCTCCAGCAAGGACGTGCTGCTCACCCTGATGCGGTTCCTGCACTCGCTCGCCCTCTCCGGCGCCCTCACCTGACTCACCCGCACTCCTTATTTCCGTTCCGGAGCGATCACTGTGACGCCTGAACACCAGCCTCCGACCGCCACCTTTGCCACCGGCACCCCCGACCCCCTGCCGGGGCCGCCGCCCGGCTGCCCCGCGCACGGCCTCGGCCCCGGGGGACTGCACCGGCTCTACGGCGCGGGCGCGGAGGATCTGGACGACCTCTACGAACGGCTGCGCGAACAGTACGGTCCGGTCGCCCCCGTGCTGCTGCACGACGACGTACCGATGTGGGTGGTGCTCGGGCACGCCGAGAACCTCCAGGTGGTGCGCAGCCCCTCGCAGTACACCCGCGACAGCCGGATCTGGGCCCCGCTGCTGGACGGCCGGGTCAAGCAGGACCACCCGCTGATGCCGCACATCGCCTGGCAGCCCATCTGCTCGCACGCCGAGGGCGACGAACATCTGCGGCTGCGCAACGCGGTCACCTCCGCCATGGCCACCATCGACCACCGCAGCGTCCGCCGGCACATCGGCGGCCACACCCAGCACCTGGTCAACGGGTTCTGCGAGCGCGGCCGCGCCGACCTGGTCGCCCAGTTCGCCGAGCATCTGCCGATGGCGGTGCTGTGCGAGATCCTCGGCATGCCCGAGGAGTACAACGACCGGATGGTGCAGGCCGCCCGGGACGCCCTCAAGGGCACCGAGACCGCCATCCAGAGCCACGACTACGTCATGGACGCGCTGAACCGGCTCACCCAGCGCCGCCGCGCCCGGCCCGAGGACGACTTCACCAGCCACCTCGTCCTGCACGAGGCCGGGCTCAGCGACGACGAGGTCCGCGAACACCTGCGGCTCGTGCTGTTCGCCGCCTACGAGGCCACCGCCAACCTGCTCGCCAACGCGCTGCGCATGGTCCTGACCGAGCCCGGCTTCCGGGCCCGGCTCAGCGGCGGGCAGATGACCGTGCCGGAGGCGATCGAGCAGTCCCTGTGGGACGAGCCGCCCTTCAGCACCGTCCTCGGCTACTACGCCAAGCAGGACACCGAGCTGGGCGGGCAGCGCATCACCAAGGGCGACGGAATCCTGTTCGCGCCCGCGCCGGGCAACATCGACCCGCGGGTACGGCCCGACCTGGCCGCGAGCATGCAGGGCAACCGCTCCCACCTCGCCTTCGGCGGCGGTCCGCACGAGTGCCCGGGGCAGGACATCGGGCGCGCCATCGCCGACGTCGGCGTCGACGCCCTGCTGACCCGGCTGCCGGACGTCCAGCTGGCCTGCGCCGAGGACGATCTGCGCTGGCGCTCCGCCATCGCCTCCCGGCACCTGGTGTCGCTGCCGGTCCGGTTCGAACCCAAGCCGCAGCAGGACACCGACATGCCGCCCCGCGCCTACGGGGACCCCGGCCTGCCCGCCGATCTGCGGCTGCCCGTCCAGCGCCGGGAGTCCCAGGGCGCGGCGCTCCCCGCGGCCGTACCGCCGCCCCGGCCCGCACCCCGGCCGCCGGTCCCGGCCACCGCCCCGGCGCGGGGCCCCTGGCAGCGGCTGCTGCGCTGGTGGCGCGGCGAGTGAGGGGGCCGGGTCAGTCCGCCGCCCACTCGGGGTAGGAGGACCAGGCCAGCAGGGTGCGGCCGCTGGTGAAGACGTGCGCGGCGCCGGTGACCGGATCGGTGAACTCCAGCCTCCGTGCGAGCAGTTGCAGGGGGCGGCGGAAGTCACCGGCCGGCACCGGCGGGAGCACCTCCGGGTAGAGCGGGTCGCCGAGGATGGGCACGCCGAGCGCGTTCAGATGCACCCGCAGCTGGTGGGTCTGCCCGGTGCGCGGGCGCAGCCGGTAGCGGCCGAGCCCGCCCCGCTTCTCCGCCAGCTCCACCAGGGTCTCGGCGTTGGGCTCGCCCGTCACCTCCCGGGCGGCCTGCACCCCGCGCTCCTTCAGGATCCGGCTGCGCACGGTCCGGGGCAGGGCGAGCGCCGCGTCGTACGGCGCGATGGCCTCGTACTCCTTGGCGACCCGGCGTGCGCCGAACAGCGTCTGGTACGCGCCGCGTTCCCCGGGCCGCACGGTGAACAGCACCAGGCCGGCGGTGAGCCGGTCGAGGCGGTGGGCGGCCGAGAGCGCCGGGATGCCCAGGTCGTGGCGGAGCCGGGCGAGCGCGGTCTGGGTGACATGGCTGCCGCGCGGGGTGGTGGCCAGGAAGTGCGGCTTGTCGGCCACGACGATGTGCTCGTCCCGGTACACCACCGGCAGCGGGAACGGCACGGGCACCTCGGCGGGCAGCTCCCGGTAGAACCATACGAACATCCCCGGCCGGTACGGCGCGTCCGCCGGTACCGGCCGCCCGTCGGCGCCCACGATCCGCCCGGCGGCGAACATCGCCTCGATCACCCCGGGCCCGGCACCGGAGAGCCGCTCCACCAGGTGCTCGCCGACGGTGGCCCACGCGCCGCCCGCGGGCAGCCGCACCCGCACGGGGTCGACCCCGTCGCGCTGGGGGAGTGGGGCGGGCGGGGGCGGCGTACGGCGTCTCACCTGGTCAAGGGTACGAGGGGAGGGCTGACGGGTGCAGTATGTCGGTCATGCCCCTTCTCACCACTCCGGTGCTGACCGCCGGCGCCCTCGCCCGTACCGACCAGCCCGTCATCCCGACCGGTGACGGCCTGGTGCTGCGCCCCTGGCGGGAGCGGGACGCGCCCGCCGTGTACGCCGCCTTCCAGGACCCGCTGATGCACCGCTTCCACGGCAGGTCCTGCGCGTCCGAGGCGGAGGCCGCCGGGTGGATCGCGCAGTGGCGGCGGGCGTGGGCCGGGGAGCGGGAGCCGCAGTGGGCGGTCGTGGCGGAGGGCACCGGGCGGCTGCTGGGCCGGGTCGCGCTGCGGCAGATCGAGCTGGCCGACGGCTCGGCCGAACTCGCCTACTGGACCGTGGCGGACGCCCGGGGCCGCGACGTGGCGACCCGGTCGGCCGGTGCGCTGACCCGCTGGGCGTTCGAGGAGATCGGCTTCCACCGGCTGGAGTTGATGCACTCCACCGCCAACGAGGCGTCCTGCCGGGTCGCCGCCAAGGCCGGGTTCGCCCCCGAGGGCACCCGGCGCAAGGCGTATCTGCACCTCGACGGCTGGCACGACATGCATCTGCACGCCCGGGTGCGCGGGGACTGAACTCGTGAGGGCGCCCGGGGGACGCCGACCGCCCGGCCGATGTGAGGATGGGGCGCATGCCTGCCTATGACCTCGCGGACCGGCTCGTCGTCGGTGTCGCCTCCAGCGCTCTGTTCGATCTGCGCGAGTCCGACGCGGTGTTCAGGGAGCAGGGCGAGGAGGCGTACCGGGCCTACCAGGAGGAGAACCGGGACGCGACGCTGCGTCCCGGGGTGGCGTTCGCGTTCATCCGCAGGCTGCTCTCGCTCAACGACCTCGGGGAGCCGGGCGATCCGCTGGTCGAGGTCATCATCCTGTCCCGCAACGACCCCGACACCGGGCTGCGGGTCATGCGCTCCATACAGGCCCATGAACTGGCCATCAGCCGGGCCGTGTTCATGCAGGGCCGGTCCCCGTACAAGTTCATGCCGGCGCTGAACATGTCGCTGTTCCTGTCGGCGAACGGCGACGACGTGCGGGAGGCCGTCGCGGCGGGGCTGCCCGCGGGGCATGTGCGGGGGCGGCGTACCCGGACGACGCGGCGGACCGGGAGCTGCGGATCGCGTTCGACTTCGACGGGGTGCTCGCCACCGACGCGGCCGAACAGGTCTACCAGTCCGAGGGGCTGGAGGGATTTCGCGCGCACGAGCTGCGCAACGCGGCGACTCCGCACGACGCGGGGCCGCTGCGGGACTTCCTCGCCGGGGTGAACCGGATCCAGAACCGGGAGGAGGAACGGCGCAGGACGGACCCGGACTACGCGGTGCGGGTCCATGTCTCCATCGTGACCGCGCGCAACGCCCCGGCGCACGAGCGGGCCGTGAACAGCCTCAAGCAGTGGGGCGTGCGGGTCAACGACGCGTTTTTCCTCGGCGGCATAGACAAGGGCGCCGTGATGAAGGTGCTGGACCCGCACATCTTCTTCGACGACCAGGTGACACACCTGGAGAGCACGGCACGCACGACCCCGAGCGTGCATGTGCCGTTCGGCGAGATCAACGCACGCTGAGAGCCGGGGGGTTCGTGCCGCGGGTGCTCAGGCGGCGGCCTGGGCGCCGCCCGCCCGCGCGCCGCTCTCCTGCGCGCTGCTCTCCTGCTCCACCTCGATACGGGCGTTCCACTCGCGCTTGGACGCCTGCCAGCCGTCCTCGTTGTGACCGAGGCGCCAGTAGCCGGAGATCGAGAGGTCCTCGCGCGGGATCCGCAGGTCGACCCGCAGCATGCTGCGCAGCTCCTTCACGAAACCGGCCTCGCCGTGCACGAAGGCGTGCACCCGGCCCTCGGGGAACTCCAGGGCGCGGACGGCCTCCAGCAGGGCGGCGCCGACCGGGCGGTCCCCGCGGTGCAGCCAGACGATCTCCGCGGCGGAGTCGATCTTCTGCTCCTCCTCGGGCCCGGCGACCTCCACGAAGGCGTGGGCCCGCGCGCCGGCGGGCAGCGTCTCCAGGGCGCGGGCGATGGCGGGCAGCGCGCTCTCGTCGCCGACGAGCAGATGCCAGTCGGCGTCCGGGTCCGGGGCGTAGGCGCCGCCGGGGCCCATGAAGCGCAGGCTTTCGCCGGGCTGGACGCGCAGCGCCCAGGGGCCGGCCAGGCCCTCGTCGCCGTGGATCACGAAGTCCAGGGTCAGCTCGCCGTGCTCGGCGTCCCAGTCGCGCACGGTGTAGGTCCGGGTCACCGGCCACTGCTCGCGCGGGAACTCGGCGCGGATCCGCTCCAGGTCGAAGGGCTCCGGGTAGGTGACGCCCGGCGGGCCGAACAGGAGCTTCACGTAGTGGTCGGTGCAGGTGTCCGCCGCGAAGCCGGCGAGTTCGTCGCCGCCGAGCACCACGCGCTGCATGTGCGGGGTCAGCCGCTCGGTGCGCACCACGCGGGCGGTGTGGACCTTGCGCGGCTTTCGTTCCGGACGCTCTGCCATCACGGCCTCCTGCGAACTGGGTTAGGTATACCTAAGTTAACATCTCTCCTGTCGGCCCGATCTTCCTTTGTGGTTCAACGATCGCGCTTTGCTCGAAAATTGCCCACCTGACGGCTTTGTTTACGCGCGGCCCTACGCGCTCAGCGTGGTCAGCAGCCGCTGGAGCGAGCCGCCGAGGCCCCACCGGGCCGCCAGCTCGTCCAGGCCCGCCGGATCGCGCGGGGCGCCCGGCAGCGCGGTGTCCACCTCCGGCAGCGGGACGTCACCGGCCACCCGCACCACCTCGGGCGCGACCGCGAGATACGGCCGCGCCTCGGCCAGCCGCCGGCGCTGGGCGGGGGTGAGCTTCGCCTTCGGGTCGTCCACGGCCGCCATGATCCCGGCCAGGTCGCCGAAGGCGGCGAGCAGCTTGGCGGCCGTCTTCTCGCCGACCCCGGGCACGCCCGGCAGTCCGTCGCTCGGGTCGCCGCGCAGCAGCGCCAGGTCCGCGTACCCCCGTCCGTCGACGCCGTATTTCTCGCGCAGCACCGCCTCGTCGGTCAGCTGGAGGGTGCCCACGCCCTTGAGCGGGTACAGCACCCGCACGCCCCGTGCGTCGTCCACCAGCTGGTACAGATCGCGGTCGCCGGTGACGATGTCGACCGGGCCCGCGGCGCGGGCGGTGAAGGTGCCGATCACGTCGTCCGCCTCGTAGCCGGCGACCCCGACGCGGGCGATGCCGATCGCGTCCAGCACGGAATCGATGACGGGAACCTGCGGGGCGAGGGTGTCCGGCACCTCCTCCGCGTCCGGCGCGCCGGTGTGCTCCTCGGCGACCCGGTGCGCCTTGTACGTGGGGATCAGGTCGACCCGCCACTTCGGCCGCCAGTCGGCGTCCATGCAGGCCACCAGGTGGGTGGGCCGGTGGTCCTTGACCAGGCGGTCGATGAAGTCCAGCAGTCCGCGCACGGCGTTCACCGGGGTGCCGTCCGGCGCCTTCACGGAGTCGGGGACGCCGAAATAGGCGCGGAAGTACAGCGAGGCGGTGTCGAGGAGCATCAGTCGTCCGGTCACGTCTCGCATCATGCCGTACGCCACTGACAGTCACCCCGGGATCACTCTCGCGCGCCTTCCGTCCGGGAACGCGTTGCGTGCTGCGCATCGCGGTGAGCCCGGCCACGAATGAGTTTGCCTTTGCTTGACCTGGGGAGGCGCGCCGTCAGGAGCGAAGTAGTGCGCCTTTCAACTGTCGGGGCCCCGGGCCCCGCCCCGCTGACGGCCGGACGGACCTTCGCCACCTGTCCCCTGTTCCCGAGACAAGAGGTTCGCGTGCGAGCGAGGCTTGAGGCGGAGCACCTGTTCAAGGTGTTCGGCAGACGACCGGACGAAGCGGTGGAGCGCCTGAGAGAGGGCACCGACCGGGAGGAACTGCGCGCCGACGGCACCATGGCCGCCGTGATCGACGCGTCCTTCCGGGTCGAGGCCGGCGAGATCTTCGTCGTCATGGGCCTGTCGGGCTCCGGCAAGTCCACCCTGCTGCGGATGCTCAACGGCCTGCTGGAGCCGACCGCGGGCAGCGTGCGCTTCGACGGCGCGGAGCTGACCGCGCTGGGCGACCGCGGCCTGCGCGAACTGCGCTCCCGGAAGATCAGCATGGTCTTCCAGCACTTCGCGCTGTTCCCGCACCGCAGCGTCCGCGAGAACGCCGCCTACGGCCTGGAAGTGCAGGGCGTGCCCCGCGCCGAGCGCGAACGCCGCGCCGACGAGGCGCTCGCCCTGTGCGGCCTGGCCGGCTGGGAGACGTCCTGGCCCGACGAGCTGTCCGGCGGCATGCAGCAGCGCGTCGGCCTCGCCCGCGCCCTGGCCACCGACGCCGACCTGCTGCTCATGGACGAGTCCTTCAGCGCCCTGGACCCGCTGATCCGCCGCGACATGCAGGACCAGCTCCTGGAGCTCCAGAAGACGCTGAAGAAGACCATCGTCTTCATCACCCACGACCTCAACGAGGCCATGCGCCTGGGCGACCGGATCGCCGTCATGCGCGACGGCCGGATCGTGCAGACCGGCACCGCCGAGGACATCCTGCTGCGCCCGGAGAACGACTACGTGGCGTCCTTCATCCAGGACGTCGACCGCTCCCGGGTGCTCACCGCGGGCGCCGTCATGGACACCGCGCCGCGCGGCGACGAGGCCGACTGCGGCTGCGAGACGGCGACGCCCGAGACCCCGTTCACCGAGCTGTGCGCGATCAGCGCCCGGGTGGCGCACCCGGTCGCCGTCCTCGACGCCGACCGCACCCTCGTCGGCGTGGTGCCCCGGCAGCGCCTGGTGGGCTTCCTCGGCGACGAGCAGGGCGAGCCCACCGCCTGCGACGGCTTCGGCACGGACGGGAAGAAGGTGATCAGCCGTGCCTAGGCTGCCCCTCGGCGACTGGGTCGACTCCGGTGTGAACTGGCTGGTCGCCCACCTCTCCTGGCTCTTCGACGCCATCAAGGCCGTCATGGAGGGCATGTACAACGGCATCGACGCCGTCCTCGGCGCGCCCACGCCGCTGCTGATGGCCGGCATCCTCGCCGTCCTCGCCTGGTGGCTGCGCGGACTGCTCGCCGGTGTCCTCGCCTTCGCCGGATTCGCCCTGGTCGACTCGCTCCAGCTGTGGGACCAGGCGATGTCCACGCTCGCCCTGGTCCTGGTGGCCACCGTGATCGCCCTGGTGATCTCGATCCCGCTGGGCATCTGGGCGGCCCGCTCCAAGGCGGTCGGCGCCGCCGTACGGCCCGTCCTGGACCTGCTCCAGACGATGCCCTCCATGGTCCTGCTGATCCCGGCCATGCTCTTCTTCGGGCTCGGCACCGCGGCCGGTGTCGTGGCCACCCTGATCTTCGCCCTCGCCCCCGGCGTCCGCATGACCGAACTGGGCATCCGCCAGGTCGACGCCGACCTGGTCGAGGCCGCCGAGGCGTTCGGCACCACCCCGCGCGACATCCTGTGGCGCGTCCAGCTGCCGCTCGCCCTGCCGACCATCATGGCGGGCGTCAACCAGGTGATCATGCTGGGCCTGTCCATGGTCGTCATCGCCGGCATGGTCGGCACCGGCGGCCTCGGCGGCGCCGTCAACGAGGCCATCGGGCAGCTCGACATCGGCTACGGCTTCGAGGCCGGCGTGGGCATCGTCGTCCTCGCCATCTACCTGGACCGCATCACCGGCGCTCTGGGCACCCAGCTGTCCCCGTCCGGCCGCCGCGCCGCCGCCAAGGCACCGCAGCGCGCCTGGTCGTACCGGCCGCGCCCGGTCGTCGCCGTCGTCGGGATCGTCGTCCTCGCGCTCGCGGCGGGCGGCGTCGGCGTCCTCGGCTCCAGCGGCACCACCTCCGAGGCGTCCGGCACCGATGTCGGCAAGGGCAAGGAGATCAAGATCGGCTACATCCCCTGGGACGAGGGCATCGCCTCCACGTTCCTGTGGAAGGAGATCCTCCAGGAGCGCGGCTTCAAGGTCACCACCACCCAGTACGCGGCCGGCCCCCTCTACACCGGCCTCGCCACCGGGCAGATCGACTTCGAGACCGACTCCTGGCTGCCCACCACGCACGCCGAGTACTGGAAGAAGTACGGCAAGCAGCTCGACGACATCGGCAAGTGGTACGGCCCCACCTCCCTGGAGCTGTCCGTCCCCTCGTACGTGAAGGACGTCGATTCGCTGGCGGACCTCAAGGCGCACGCCTCCGAGTTCGGCGGGAAGATCGTCGGCATCGAGCCCAGCGCCGGCGAGATGGGCCTGCTCAAGACCAAGGTCCTCAAGGAGTACGGCCTGGACGGCACCTACCAGGTGATCGACGGCTCGACCCCGGCCATGCTCGCCGAGCTCAAGCGCGCCTACGCCCGCAAGCAGCCGGTCCTCGTCACCCTGTGGTCCCCGCACTGGGCCTACAGCAGCTACGACCTGAAGAAGCTCCAGGACCCCAAGGGCGCCTGGGGCAAGGGTGACGGCGTGCACACCCTGTCCCGCAAGGGGTTCGCCGAGGACAACCCGCAGGTCGGCCGCTGGCTGAAGAACTTCTCCATGACCGAGAAGCAGCTCACCGGCCTGGAGGCGAAGATCCAGGGGGCCGGCAAGGGCAAGGAGCAGGACGCGGTCCGCTCCTGGCTGCACGAGAACCCCGGCCTGGTCGACAAGTGGGCGCCGGTCTCCGGCGAACAGGCCGCGGGATGACCCGCCGACCGGGCGGCCGGGTGACCTGACCGGCCCGGACCGCCACCCGAGGGGCGGACGGCACCGTACGACGATGGGGTACGGAGCCGTCCGCCCCTCGGGGCGTTCCCGGGGTGAGGCGCCCGCGTCCCCTACGGGAAGAATCCGGCCAATCACCCAGCGTGATGACTCTGGCTGGTGGGCATATTCATCCCCGGGGAGGAAGCCGCGGGGGACCTCTCCGGGACCGCCGGCGCCTGGCGCGAACGCGAGGGTAGGGGGTATTCGGTGAGACGGGGATGTGACACGCGCATGAAACCGTTTGCCGAACATGCGTAGGGTGCAGTGAAGCCATCCGAGGAACGCACGACGAGCGGGGGAGGGAGCCGGAGCGATGGGCGACCACAAAGAGCAGCAGCCCGTACGGGTGGGCGCGGCGGTCCGGCGGCGCCGGCGCGCCCTGGAGCTGACCCTCGCGGCCGTCGCGGAGCGCACCGGCCTGTCCGTCCCCTTCCTCAGCCAGGTGGAGAACGACCGGGCGCGGCCCAGCAGCACCTCCCTGGAGAAACTGGCCGACGCGCTGCGCACCACGGCCGTCGAGCTCCTCGCCGCGGCCGACCCGGCCGCCACCGTCGACCTGGTGCGCGCCGAACCCCTCGCCGAGGACGACTTCGCCCCCCGCACCCGCAACCTGGTCCGCGGCCACCACCAGCTGCACGCCTCCGAGTTCACCGGCGACCACGACGCGGGCCGCGAGTTCCAGCATCGCAACGACGAATTGATGTACGTCGCCGACGGCGCCGTCGAGATCGAGGCCGAGGGCCGCGCGTACCGCCTCGGCCGCGGCGACACGCTGTACCTCACCGGCGGGGTCAGACACCGCTGGCGGGCGACCGTGCCGGACACCCGGATCGTCGTGGTGGCGGTGGCCGAGCACATCGAGGCCGTGCGGGACCGGACCCGGTGAAGCGCGTCGTCTCCCTGGTCCCCTCGCTCACCGAGGCCGTGGCCGAGACGCTGCCCGGGGCGCTCGTCGGGGCCACGGACTGGTGCAGTCATCCGGGGGAGCTGGACGTCGTCCGGATCGGCGGGACCAAGAACCCCAAGGTGGAGCGCATCGTCGAGCTCGCGCCCGATGTGGTGATCGCCAACGAGGAGGAGAACCGCGTCCCGGACCTCGACGCGCTGCGTGCCGCGGGCCTGGACGTGCTGGTCACCGAGGTGCGGACGGTGCCGGACGCCTTCGGGGAGCTGGCGCGGGTGCTGGCGGCCTCTGGGGCGCCCGAGCGGCCGAACTGGCTGCGGGAGGCCGAGGCGGCCTGGCGCGCGCTGCCGGCGCCCGCCGAGCGCCGCACGGCGGTCGTACCGATCTGGCGCCGGCCCTGGATGGTCGTCGGCCGGGACACCTTCGCGGGCGATGTGCTGGCCCGCCTCGGCGTCGACCACCTGTACGCGGACCATGCGGAGCGCTACCCCCGTATCCCCCTGGACGAGCTGCGGGCGGCCGCCCCGGACGTGGTCGTCCTCCCGGACGAGCCCTACCGCTTCACGGCACAGGACGGCCCGGAGGCGTTCCCGGGCCTGGCCTGCGCGCTGGTCAGCGGGCGCGATCTGACGTGGTACGGCCCGTCTCTGGCGTGGGCGCCCCGGACGCTGGGCGAGGCCCTGCGAGCAGCTCGCCGCTGAGCAGTCCGCGCACCGTGCCGGACGCCGCCGCGAGCCAGGCCGCGAGGAGCAGGACGTACAGCCCGACGGACAGCGCCTGGAACGCGGTGAGGGAGGTGTGCCGGGTGAGGGCGGCCGCGCCGGTGACACAGGTGCCCAGCGGGAAGGTGGTGCCCCACCAGGTCATCGCGAACCTCATGCCCTGGCGGCGGGCCCGCACCAGATGGGCCAGGGACAGCGCCAGCCACATCAGCGCGAAGCCCGTCACGGGCACGCCGTAGAGCACGGAGAACACGGCGAGACCGTGCGCGTAGGCGGCCGGTACGACGCCCGGCGCGGCGTTCGCGATCGAGCCGAGGGCGGTGGTGGACTGCCCGAGCGGGCCGAGGACCAGGAACAGGGTCGGGGTGAGCGCGAGCGGCAGCGGGCCCGAGGTGATCAGCCGGCCGAGGACCAGCGGCAGCATCAGCACGGTGGCGAACAGGCTCAGTCCGAACATCGCGAGACAGGCCAGCAGCAGGGTCGCGCGGGGCTGGCCCGGCGGCAGATGCGGCACCAGCAGCGGGCCGAGCGCGGCCGACACCATCGGCGCCACCAGCGGCAGCAGCCACACCGGGGAGGCGTGGGAGGGCTCGATGCGATGCCGTACGGACATCAGGTACGGCACGGCCACGGCCGCCACCAGCCCGATCGCCGTGCCCGCCGTGTACAGCACGGTGTCCAGGGCGACGGCCGCCCCGGTGCCGAGCCAGTCGCGGCCCGCGGTCAGCGCGCCGCCGCCGACGGCCAGCAGGGCCATGGCGAGGCAGCCGTAGAACGGGGCCATCGCCGGGTCGAGGAGATGGGCGCGGGCCTGGTCGCGATGGTGGACCCAGTGCAGGGTGCGGGCCGCGAGCAGAGTCACCAGCATCAGCAGGGACAGTGCCCAGACCGCCGCCAGGAGGGTGTGCAGGCCGGCCGGAAGGCCCACCGGCAGCGCGGTGCCGGCCGTGCCGACGGCGGCGGTGCCCATGACGGAGGCGTACCAGTTCGGGCCGAGATGGCGGACCCGGGCGGCGCGGGGCGCGCGGGTGGCGGGGAGGGATTGGGCGACGGTGACCATGGCATCCACGGTGCCCGGGGGAATCGTCCCTGACCAGGGAGTTCGTCTCTATGAGGGCATAAGCTGGTCTTATGAGCGAGGTGGAGGGGTCCGCAGGGCGGCGCGAGGGCGCGGGGTCGTTGGCGCACCGGGTGCCGGATCTGGCGGCGTTGGAACTGCTGCTCGCGGTGGCGCGGCTGGGGAGCCTCGGCGCTGCCGCGCGGGAGGTCGGGATCACGCAGCCGGCGGCGAGCAGCCGGGTCCGGTCGATGGAACGGCAGCTGGGGGTCGCCCTGGTGGACCGCTCCCCGCGGGGGTCCCGGCTCACCGACGCGGGGGTGCTGGTGACGGACTGGGCGCGGCGGGTGGTGGAGGCGGCGGCGGCGTTCGACGCGGGGGCGCGGGCGCTGCGGGACCGGCGGGACTCGCGGCTGCGGGTGGCGGCGAGCATGACCATCGCCGAGTACCTGCTGCCGGGCTGGCTGCTCGCGCTGCACGCGGAGCGTCCGGACACGGCGGTGTCGCTGCTGGCCGGGAACTCGGCGAGGGTGGCGGAGCTGCTGCTGTCGGGGGAGGCGGACCTGGGGTTCGTGGAGGGGCTCTCCGTGCCGGCGGGTCTCGACGCGGTGGTGATCGGGCACGACCGGCTGATCGTGGTGACGGCGCCGGGCCACCCCTGGGCCCGCCGCCGGCGGCCGCTCTCGCCCCAGGAGCTGGGGGAGACGCCGCTGATCCTGCGGGAGCGGGGGTCGGGGACGCGGCAGGTGCTGGACGCGGCGCTCGGGGGGCTCGCCCGTCCGCTGATCGAGCTGTCCTCCACCACGGCGGTGAAGGCGTCGGCGGTGAGCGGGGCGGGACCGTCGGTGCTCAGCGAGCTGGCGGTGCGGGAGGAACTGGCCCTGCGACGGTTGGTGGCGGTGCCGGTGGAGGGGGTGTCGCTACGGCGCGATCTGCGGGCGGTGTGGCCGAAGGGGCACCGGCCGACGGGCCCGGCGCGGGATCTGCTGGCCCTGACGCGGGCGTGAGCCGGGGCGGGGGTGGGGACGCTTGCCCGCGCTGACGGGGTGCCTCCCCCAGAGGGGGTACCCCCAGCGCCCACCCGTGCCGCCCCAGCGGCACGACTGCCCGCAGCGACGGGGGCGGCGCCCCGGAAGCCGACGGCACCGCGGTCCCCCCGGCCCCTGCGGCGCGGACGCATCAACCCGCCGCCCGCACCAACCCCTCCATCACCCGCAGATCCTCCCCCATCTCCGGATGCCACTGCACACCGACCACCCACCCCCGGTCCGCCGGTAGCTCCACCGCCTCCACCGTGCCGTCCTCCGCGTACGCCGACGGCACGAGGTCACGGCCGAGGCGGGACAGCGACTGGTGGTGGTACGTGGGGACCGACACCCCCTCGGGGGCGAGGGCGGCGTACCGCGTGCCCGGTACCGGCTTCACCGGGTGCATGCCGAAGACGCCCACCACCTCCGCGTGCCCCGCCAGGTGCTGGACCAGCGTCCCGCCGAGCGCCACGTTCAGCAGCTGCATGCCCCGGCAGATGCCCAGCAGCGGCGTGCCCGCGTCCAGCGCCGCGTGGATCAGGGCGAGTTCCCAGGCGTCGCGGGCCGGGGCCGGCGGGCCGGTGCGGGGGTCGCGCTCGGCGCCGTAGCGGGCCGGGTCCACGTCCGGGCCGCCCGCGACGACCAGGCCGTCCAGCCGGGCGACCGCCGCCGCGGCCAGCGAGGGGTCGTCGGGCGGCAGCATGCAGACGAGGCCCCCGGCCCGCTGGACCAGCCGGGGATACGCGGCGGGCAGCAGCGCGGCCTCCAGCTCCCAGACCCCCCAGCGCGTCCCGGCCTCCAGGTACGTGCTCACACCGATCAGCGGTCGTCCGCCCACGCCAGCCTCCCCAAAAAGGTATACAGGAATACCTTTGCAGAATCCGCTTACGTCAGGAAGCCCCGCAGCAGCGCCGCCGTGCCCGCGCAGTGCTCCCGCATCATCTCCCGCGCGCCGTCGGCGTCCCCGTCGAGCACCGCCTCCACCAGTGCGGTGTGCTGTCGCTGGGAGTGCTCCAGATTGCGCACCAGCAGCGGGATGCAGTCCAGCAGCTCGTTGACCTGCGCCCGCACCGCCGCGTACTGCGCGGTCAGCGAGGGGGAGCCGCACAGCTCGGCCAGGGTCAGATGCAGCAGCGTGTCCAGGCGGCGGTAGTCGGCCAGCGGCGCCTCGTGCGTCCCGGCCAGCGCCTCCCGCAGCCGCTCGGCCTGCTCGCGGCTCAGCCCGTGCGCCGCGCACAGCCCGGCCGCGCCCACCTCCAGCACCTCGCGGAAGCGCAGCACGTCCTCCACGTCGACCGCCGCGATCCGCCGCCGCAGCTCGTCCTCGCCGCCGGCGTCCGCGCGGGGCAGCACGAACGTTCCGCCGTACCGCCCGCGCCGCGCCTCCACCAGGCCCTGGTCCTGGAGCACCTTCAGCACCTCGCGCAGCGTCACCCGGCTGATCCCCAGCCGCTCCGCCAGCTCCCGCTCCGCCGGCAGCCGTTCGCCGCCCGGCACCAGGCCGAGCCGTACCACCTGGAGGATCTGCTCCAGGGCCTCCTCGAAGCCGTTGCCCGCCCGCACCGGCCGCAGCACCGGAGCGAGGTGGTCACCCACCCCGTGCCACTCCGTATGAGACGACATCCGCCGTACCCCCTTCCCAAGCAATGGTTCTGAGCAATACCTTATGGCTCCCGGCCCGGCCGAAGAAGCGCGAAGGCGCCCAAGGAGGCTTTTCCGTGGCAGACCGCACAGCCCCGCTCCCCGTCGACGAACTCCGTGCCCGCGTGGAGAGCGGTGAGATCGACACTGTCGTCCTGGCGTTCCCCGATATGCAAGGGCGCCTCCAGGGCAAGCGGTTCGCCGCCCGGTTCTTCCTCGAGGAGGTACTGGAACACGGCACCGAGGGCTGCAACTACCTGCTCGCCGTCGACACCGAGATGAACACGGTCGACGGCTACGCGATGTCCTCCTGGGAGCGCGGCTACGGCGACTTCGCCATGCGCCCCGACCCCGCCACCCTGCGCCGCATCCCCTGGCACCCCGGCACCGCCCTGCTCGTCGCCGACCTCGCCTGGAACGACGGCGCCCCGGTCACCGCCGCCCCGCGCCAGATCCTGCGCCGCCAGCTCGACCGGCTCGCCGAACTCGGCTACACCGCCCAGGTCGGCACCGAGCTGGAGTTCATCGTCTTCAAGGACAGTTACGAGCAGGCGTGGGACGCGGGATACCGGGGGCTGACCCCGGCCAACCAGTACAACATCGACTACTCCATCCTCGGCACCGGCCGCATCGAGCCGCTGCTGCGCCGGCTGCGCAACGACATGGCGGGCGCCGGGCTCACCGTCGAGTCCGCCAAGGGCGAGTGCAATCCCGGGCAGCACGAGATCGTCTTCCGCTACGACGAGGCGCTCACCACCTGCGACCAGCACGCCCTGTACAAGACCGGCGCCAAGGAGATCGCCGCCCAGGAGGGCGTCTCGATCACCTTCATGGCGAAGTACAACGAGCGCGAGGGCAACTCCTGCCACATCCACCTCTCGCTCACCGACGCCGACGGCGCCAACGCCATGGCGGGCCCCGACGGGATGTCCGAGGTGATGCGGCACTTCCTCGCCGGACAGCTCGCCGCCCTGCGCGACTTCTCCCTGCTCTACGCCCCCAACATCAACTCCTACAAGCGGTTCCAGCCCGGCTCCTTCGCCCCCACCGCCGTCGCCTGGGGCCACGACAACCGCACCTGCGCCCTGCGCGTGGTCGGCCACGGCCCCTCCACCCGCTTCGAGAACCGCCTCCCGGGCGGCGACGTCAACCCCTACCTCGCCGTCGCCGGACTGGTCGCCGCCGGCCTGTACGGCATCGAGCACCAGCTCGAACTCCCCGAGCCCTGCGCCGGCAACGCCTACACCGCGGGCTTCGCACACGTCCCGACCTCCCTGCGCGAGGCCGCCGAGCTGTGGGAGAACAGCCCGATCGCCCGGGCCGCCTTCGGCGACGAGGTGGTGGCCCACTACCGCAACATGGCCCGCGTCGAGCTGGACGCCTTCGACGCCGCCGTCACCGACTGGGAGCTGCGCCGCTCCTTCGAACGCCTGTGAGCACGCCCGCGTCCCCCCGGTCCGCCCGCCCGTGAAAGGTCGATCCGTGTCCGACTCCGACGAGTTGAAGGTCCTCAACCCCGCCACGGAAGAGGTCCTCGCCACCGTCCCCGCCGCCACCGCCGAGGACGTCGACGCCGCCGTCGTACGGGCCGTCCGCGCCCAGAGCGGGTGGGCCGCGCTGGCCCCCGCCGACCGGGCCCGGCTGCTGCGCCGCTTCGCCGACACCGTCGACGCCCACCTGGAGGAACTCGCCCGCCTGGAGGTCCGCGAGGCCGGGCACACCCTCGGCAACGCCCGCTGGGAGGCCGGCAACGCCCGCGATCTGCTGGAGTACGCGGCCGGCGGGATCGAGCGCCTGCTCGGCAGGCAGATCCCGGTCCCCGGCGGCTGGAACGTCACCTTCCAGGAACCCCTGGGCGTGGTCGGCGTGATCGCCCCCTGGAACTTCCCCATGCCGATCGCCGCCTGGGGCTCCTTCCCGGCGCTCGCCGCGGGCAGCGCCGTCGTCCTCAAGCCCGCCGAGACCACCCCGCTCACCGCCCTGCGCCTGGCCGAACTCGCCCTGACGGCGGGTCTGCCCGAGCATCTCTTCCAGGTGCTGCCGGGCCACGGCCACATCGCCGGACGCGCCCTGGTGGACCACCCGGACGTGGCCAAGATCGTGTTCACCGGGTCCACCCGCACCGGCCGCGAGATCATGGAGCGCTGCGCCCGGCTGGTCAAACCGGTCACCCTGGAACTCGGCGGCAAGAGCCCGAACGTCGTCTTCGCCGACGCCGACCTGAAGACCGCCCTCGACCCGTTCTCCTTCCTGGACAACGCCGGGCAGGACTGCTGTGCCCGCACCCGCGTCCTCGTCCAGGAGGCGGCCCTGGACGAGGCCCGCGACTTCCTCGCCGACGCGCTCGCCGCCGTCGTCGTGGGCGACCCGGCCGACGAGAAGACCCAGATGGGCCCGCTGATCTCGGCGGCCCAGCGGGAGCGCGTACGGTCGTACGTCCCCGACGGCGCCCCCGCCCTGCGCGGCAGCGCGCCCGACGGACCCGGCTTCTGGTTCCCGCCGACCGTCCTCGTGGGGGAGCGGCACGACAGCCCGGCCGCCCGCGAGGAGATCTTCGGGCCCGTGGCCGTCCTGCTCCCCTTCACCGACGAGCGGGACGCGATCCGCCTCGCCAACGACACCCCTTACGGGCTGTCCGGCTCCGTGTGGACCCGCGACCTCGGCCGCGCCCTGCGCGTCTCCGGGGGCGTGCGCGCGGGCAACCTGTCCGTCAACTCCCACTCCAGCGTCCGCTACTGGACCCCGTTCGGCGGCTATAAGCAGTCCGGCCTCGGCCGGGAGCTCGGCCCCGACGCCCTGACCGCCTTCACCGAAACCAAGAACGTCTTCATCAGCACGGAGGGCCCCGTACAGTGACCGACAACAGTGTTTGCCGCCGCCTGGTCGGCCGTACCGCCGTCGTGACCGGAGCCGGCAGCGGCATCGGCCTCGCCACCGCCCGCCGCCTCGCCGCCGAGGGCGCCCATGTCGTCTGCGCGGACGTGGACGAGGTCCGCGGCAAGGCCGCCGCCGAGGAGGTGGGCGGGCTCTTCGTCCAGGTCGACGTCACCGACCCCGAGCAGGTCGAGGCGCTGTTCAAGACGGCGTACGACACCTACGGCAGCGTGGACGTGGCCTTCAACAACGCCGGTATCTCCCCGCCCGACGACGATTCCATCCTGGAGACCGGCCTGGAGGCGTGGAAGCGTGTCCAGGAGGTCAACCTCACCTCCGTCTACCTGTGCTGCAAGGCCGCGATCCCCTACATGCGCCGCCAGGGCAAGGGCTCCATCATCAACACGGCGTCCTTCGTGGCCCGGATGGGCGCGGCCACCTCCCAGATCTCGTACACGGCCTCCAAGGGCGGCGTCCTCGCCATGTCCCGGGAACTGGGCGTGCAGTTCGCGCGGGAGGGCATCCGGGTCAACGCGCTGTGCCCCGGGCCCGTCAACACCCCGCTGCTCCAGGAGCTGTTCGCGAAGGACCCGGAGCGGGCCGCCCGCCGGCTCGTGCACATCCCGGTGGGCCGGTTCGCCGAGGCCGAGGAGATCGCCGCCGCGGTCGCCTTCCTGGCCAGCGACGACTCCTCCTTCGTCAACGCCACCGACTTCCTGGTGGACGGGGGCATCGCGGGCGCGTACGTCACGCCCGTCTAGGCCGTTTCCCCCGGAGCGTCGTGCGCGGAGGTCCGCCGAGGCGCTCAGCGAACCGGCGCGACGGCGGGAAGGGCGTCGAAGAGGTCGGCTGAGCGGTCGTGGGGGACGCGGGCGGCGATGTGGCCGTCCGGGCGGATGAGGATGAGCTCGCCCGGGCTCGGCGCGTAGATCCGGCGGTATTCGCCGGCGCCGTCGAGAATCCCGCCGGCGGTGTCGATCCTGTGCACGTGCAGGGTGGCGGCGTCGGCGCGGTCGGTGAGGGCCGGGTCGTCGTTGCCGTAGGCGATCAGGGTCCACTGCGGGCCGCGGGTGAGGTCGAACAGGTCGCCGGAGAAACCAGGGCCGCGCAGCCCGGTGGCGTTCGGTGCCCGGTCTCCGGCGACCGGCCCCTCGGTGCGGTCGTCACGGCGGCTGCCGTAGCGGATGCTGAGGCCGGTCGTCACGGCGTCGTCGGCGAGCTCTCCGAGGGCCGTGCCCAGCAGCTCGGAGTCGTCGCCGAGGCGCAGGGTCGTCCGGTCCAGCTTGTGCGTGCTCAGCGCGAGCACCGTCCGCGCGACGGGCGCCCGTTCGGCGGAATAGGTGTCCAGCAGGTCGGGGTGCGCGCCGCGGACGACCGCGCCCAGCTTCCAGCCGAGGTTGTAGGCGTCCTGGATGCCGGTGTTCATGCCCTGGCCGCCGGCGGGCGTGTGCACATGCGCCGCGTCGCCCGCGAACAGGACCCGTGCGCTGCGGTAGTCGTCCAGCATGCGGATGTTGACGCGGTAGACCGAGAGCCAGGTCGCGCTCGTCAGCGTGACCCCGGCGTTCCGCTCGTCCAGCAGCCGCTGGTAGAGCTCGCGGGTCGGGGTGCCCGGCTGCGTGCCCGCCGGGACGGGGGCTTGCAGCTGCCACAGGTCGCTGTGGGGCAGCGGCGTGAGGACGAGCATCCCGTCGCCGGAGGTCCACACGTGCATATGGTCGCGGGCCAGGCCGTCGACGGTGACATCGCCGATGTACCAGCGCTCCGTCTCGCGGGTCTCCCCCTCCAGATGGAGACCGAGCAGCCCGCGGACCGTGCTCTTGCCGCCGTCGGTCGCCACGACGTATCGGGCCCGCACCGTACGGACGCCGTCCGGTGTGCGGAGGGTGGTGGTGACCCCGTCCTGGTCCTGCACGAGGTCGACCGCCTCCGTCCGGTGCGTCACCGAACCGCCCAGTCGGCGCAGCCGTTCGCGCAGCGCGTGCTCGACGTCGAACTGACCGATCCAGAGCGGGTCGGGATAGGGCGTCCGGAAGGAACTCCTGGCGCGGAGGGTGATCGAGGGCCGGTCCACGACGCTGCCGTCCGAGTCGTGGAAGCGCAGCGGCAGACCGGCGACGCCATGGCGCACGATGTGCTCGACGGCGCCGAGGTCGTCGAGCACCTCCAGGGAGCGGGGCTGGATCGTCTTGGCCTTGGACCCGCGGCCGGCGGTCGCCTCCCGCTCGACGATCTCGCAGCCGACGCCGCGTCGGGCGAGATCGCAGGCGAGCGTGAGGCCCACGGGGCCGGCTCCGACGATCAGGACATCGGTCTGGAACACGCCGTGCTCGTTCATGTCGAGCCTCCCCGAAGTGCCGATGCAGGGCATCGAACGACTTATTAGATGCGGTGCCGCATCTTCTGAGACCGAGACTAGGCGCGGCTGTTAAGATGCGCAAGTGCATCCTAAAGAGAATCGGCCGGTCCAGCGCCGGCGCGGCGCGGAGTTGGAGAAGGCCCTGCTCGCCGCGGCATGGGCGGTGCTGCGGGAACACGGTTACGCCGGCTTCACCCTCGAAGCCGTGGCCGCCCGGGCCGCCACCAGCCGACCGGTCATCGCCCGCCGGTGGGCGACCCGCAACGACTTGCTGCGCGCCACCATCACGCACGCCGGCATGACCCGGCGCACCCCGATGCCGGACACCGGAAGCCTGCGCGGCGACCTCGTCGCCTTCCTGCGCGAGGTCAACGACTCCCGTCTGGACTTCGCGGTGGTCCTGGGCGTCCAGCTCGGCGGCTACTACCAGGAGACCGGCGAGACCCTCTCCGAGCTGCGCGATGTGCTGCTCAAGGGGCAGGAACCGGTACTCGACCGGATCCTCGACGCGGCCGCCGGGCGCGGCGAACTCGACCCCGGCCGGCTGACCCCGCGCATCCGGTCCCTGCCGGTGGACCTCCTGCGCCACCACGCCTTCATGACCTTCCAGGCGATGCCGGACGAAGGCATCGAGGAGATCGTCGACACGATCTTCCTGCCCCTCGTCCGCCCCTCCCGCCCCGGTCCGGACAGCGGCGCATGACGCGACGGCTCGGGCGGAACCGTTCCGGGCGTCCCGGACGATTCCGCCGCCGCCTTGCGCGTCCCGCTCAGAGGAAGGTGTGCCCCTCGCCCCGGTAGGTGGGCACGGTCGCCGTCACCACGTCGCCCTCGACGAGGTGCAGCGACGCGAACCGCTCGCACAGCTCGCCCGCCTTGGCGTGCCGGAACCACACCCGGTCGCCGATCAGCAGATCGTCGGCGGGCGAGCCGAGCAGCGGGGTCTGCACCTCGCCCGCGCCCTCCTGCGGGTCGTACGTCAGCCCCTGCGGCAGATACGGCACCGGCGAGCGGTCCGGACCCGGCGCGCCGGAGGCCGGGTAGCCGCCGCCGAGCACGGTGACGACGCCCACCCCGGGCCGCCGTACCACCGGCAGCGCGAAGAGCGCCGCCGGACGGCCGCTGAAGGAGGTGTAGTTGTCGAACAGCCGTGGCACGTACAGCCCGGAACCGGCCGCGATCTCGGTGACGGCGGGCTCGGCGGCGGTGTGCTGCACACTGCCGGTGCCGCCGCCGTTGACGAACTCCAGGTCCGGCGCGACGGCCCGTACCGCGCGCACGGCCGCGCCGCGCCGCTCGGCCAGCTCCCGGCGGGCGGCGCCCTGCATCAGCCGGATCGCCCGGGAGCGCAGCGGCCGCCCGGCGACGGCGTCACCGACCCCCGCGACATGCCCCTCGTACGCCATCAGCCCCACCAGCCGGAACCCGGGGCGCTCGGCCACCACCCGCGCCGCCTCGGCGAGTTGGGCGGGGGAGTGCAGCGGGGAGCGGCGGGCGCCGATCCGCACCCGGCCGCCCAGCAGCTTCAGCGAGGTGTCCAACTCCAGGCATATCCGCACCACTTCGCGCCCGCCGTCGCGGGCCGCGTCGATCAGGTCGAGCTGGGCGGGGTCGTCCACCATCACGGTGACGGCGGCGGCCAGCTTGGGATCGGCGGTCAGTTCGGCGAACCCGGAGCGGTCGGCGGAGGGGTAGGCGAGCAGGATGTCGTCGAAGCCCGAGCGCGCCAGCCACAGCGACTCGGCGAGGGTGAACGACATGATGCCCTGGAAGCCGTCCTTGGCCAGCACCCGCTCCAGCAGGGCACGGCAGCGCACGGACTTGCTCGCGACCCGTACCGGCTTGCCGCCGGAGCGGCGGACCAGATCGGCCGCGTTGGCGTCGAAGGCTTCCAGGTCCACGAGCGCCAGCGGCGCTTCGAGATGGGCGGTGGCCCGGTCGTACCGGGCCCGGTCGGCGGCACGCGCAGTCATGCCGGAAGCCTGCCAGAAGGGATTACCGCAGGGTAGAGGGACGTTCCGGGCAAGTGCCCCGGCCTGCCCCACTGGTTCCGCCCCGGGCCCCGACAACCCGTAGAGTGACGCGCACGTACGACGGACCCGCCCGGGATGCCGGTCCGGTCGTACGGGTACGAGGAGACGGCCCGGGTCGCGAGGAAACGGGGAACGCATGACCACGGAAGCACGCGACTCCTCCGTACCACCAGGCCCTCCGCCCTCCTTCGGCCCCCGCGCGGGCGCCAGTTGGAGCGCGGGCGTCCCGGGCGGCGTGCCCGGCGCGGGAGGCGTGGGAGGCGCGAACGGCCCGCGGGCGACCGCCGCCGCGCGTGCCGATGGTCCCCTGGGAAACGACCCCGGTGACGAACCGTCCGTCTTCACCCCGCGCGGCCCGTCCGGCGCCCGGGAACCGGCGGGCGGGACGCCCCGGAGCCGTACCGTCCCCGAGGCCGCCGGCCCCGTGACCCCGCCGCCGCCCGCCGCCTCGGCCCGCTTCCCCGACGCCCCGCCCCGCGTGGCACGCCCGCGCACCGGGACCGACGCGCCGCGCCCCGCGCGCGCCGACGCGAGCGGGGGCGGCGCCGTGCCGGCCGACGGGGGGAGTACGCGTACGGAGGGCGCCGGCGACCGTCCCGGCTCGGGTGCCGGCACGGTCGGTCCCGCGACGCCGGACGGCGGCCGGCGGGACGATTCTGTACGGTCCGGCAGCGGCGGTCCCGCCGGTTCCGTGCCGTCGGGTCGCGGCGCCGGACGGGCGGGGGTACCCGCGCGGACCGGCCCCGGGACGGCGGCCCCGCTGCCCACGCAGGACGGACCGGAGACGACGGCCGGACCGCGCCCGGTCCCCCCGGTCGCCGATCCGCACCAGGCCGGCCCGGGTGGCGCGGCGGACGCCGCCGGGACGACTGCTCGGTTTCGGCCGGTCCCGCCTGGCCCCCCGGCCACCGATCCGCACCCGTCCGGCCCCGGACCCGTCTCCGGTATCCCCGCGGACGCTCCCACATGCGATCCCGCGGGCGGCCCCGCGTCCGCGACGCGGCCCACCACCCGCTGGCACCCCCAGCCACCCGTCTCGCACGCCCCCGCCCCCGCCCGGCTCCGGCGGAACACCGCCCGCCCCCATGTCACGTTCGGGGAACCCGACCTGCTCCGTGCGCGCGGGCGGGGGCGGGCCGTCGTCGCCGGTCTCTGCCTCGTGCTGGGCCTCGGGCTCATCGGCGGGGCCGCGGCCGGGAGCTGGCTCGCGGAGGATCATGAGAGCAGCGCCGCGCAGGGGTTCGCCGCGGCCGCGCCCGCGTGGCACAACGTGCCCGTCGACACCCTTTTCCCGCCCGTCGTGACGGGCGCGGGGGAGGGGCCCGGCGGGGCGGACCGGACCTGGACCCGGGTCGCCGTCGCCCCGGACGGCGGATGCGCCGACGGGTTCGACCCGCTGCTGTGGAAGGTCCTCGCCGACGCCGGCTGCCGCCGGCTGCTGCGCGCCACCTACACGGACGCCACCCAGAGCTATGTGACCACCGTCGGGCTGCTGTTCACCAAGGCCGACCCCGCCGGCATGTCCGCGCTCGCCACCCGCTTCCGCACCCAGCACCTCGCCGAACGCCCCGACCTGATGCCCCGCCCCTATGCCGCGAGGAACACCCCCGCGGCCGGCTTCGGCGACGACCAGCGCGCCACCTGGACCATCTCCGTGCGCACCGACGCCCCCGTCGTCGTGTACGCCGTCTCCGGCTGGGCGGACGGCCGGAGCGTGGACACCCCCCAGCCCGCCGCCGACGCCGTACGGGCCGGCGCCACCACCGCGCAGGCCCAGTCCGGTCTCGGCGACGAGGCGCGGGGACTGTCCGGACAGATAGCGCGGCGGCTGCGCCGGGCCGTCGGCTCCGCCGCCCCGAACACCACGAGCGCCTTGCACAGCATGAGCGCCCCGAACAGCGTGAGCGCCCCGAACGTCACGAGCGCCACGAACGCGACGAAGAGATCTTCATGAAGCGTGCCACCGGGGCCGCGGTGAGCGCCCTGCTCGCCGGCGCCCTCACCCTGCTGCCCACCGCCGCCGCCCACGCCGACGGCATCCGCGCCCAGCAGTGGGCCCTGTCCGCCCTCCACCTCGACCAGGCGTGGCACACCACCCGGGGCCAGGGCGTCACCGTCGCCGTCCTCGACACCGGCGTCCAGGAGGACCACCCCGACCTCGTCGGCAATGTGCTGCCCGCCAAGGACATGATCGGCTTCGGCGCCCGGCCCGGCGACCGCATCTGGGGACGGCACGGCACCGCCATGGCCGGGATCATCGCCGGCCACGGCCACGGGCCCGGCGCATCCGACGGCGTCATGGGGGTAGCCCCCGAGGCGAAGATCCTTCCCGTACGGGTGATCCTGGAGGACAGCGACCCCGCCCGCGCCAAGGCCCGCACCACCCGCGGCACCGCCCTCGCCGACGGCATCCGCTGGGCCGCCGACCACGGCGCCGACGTCATCAACCTCTCCCTCGGCGACGACTCCGCCTCCGCCCACCCCGAGCCCGGCGAGGACGAGGCCGTGCAGTACGCCCTGAAGAAGGGCGTGGTCGTGGTCGCCTCCGCGGGCAACGGCGGCGACAAGGGCGACCACGTCTCCTACCCGGCCGCCTATCCCGGTGTCCTCGTCGCCACGGCCGTCGACCGCTACGGCACCCGCGCCGACTTCTCCACCCGCCGCTGGTACGCCGCCCTCAGCGCGCCCGGCGTCGACGTCGTCATCGCCGACCCCGATCACAAGTACTACGAGGGCTGGGGCACCTCGGCCGCCTCCGCCTACGTCTCGGGCGTCGCCGCGCTGATCAAGTCGGCCCACCCGGGGCTGGGCCCGGCCCAGATCAAGTCGCTCCTGGAGCACACCGCCGACGACCCGCCGGCCGGCGGCCGCGACGACTCCCGGGGCTACGGCGCGATCGACCCGGTGGCCGCCCTCGCCGCGGCCGACCGCCTCGAGCCGGAGAAGCTGAGGCCGGCGTCGTACCCCCGCACGTACTTCGGCCCGGGGCCCGACGCTCCCAGGGCGACCGGATCGGCGGCCGACTGGGCGGCGCCCCTCGCGGGCGGCGTCGGCGGGGTGCTGCTGGTCATGGGCGTGATCCTTTGGCGCGGCCGCCGGCAGCCCTTCTGAGCGGGCACCCCTGAAGCCGGCACCCCTGGAGGCGGCCCTGAGGCCGGCACCCCTGAGGCACCCCTGAGGCGCCCCTGACGAGGCGGGCACCGGGCCGCCGCCCGGCCGGCCCGTTTCCCCCGATAGGGTCGGTCACCGTGGCGAACAAGAACATCCCCGACTCCGGCTACTCCGACGACGACGGCTCCGCCGACCCCCGGCTCGGCGTGGCGCTCGCCGCGTGGGCCGAGGACCGCACCGCCGTCGGACCGGTCCTTCAGGCGCTGAAGGGCGCCCGGCTGCTGGTGCCCGTCGTCGCCGTGCTGGGCGAGGTGGAGGAGGACGAGAACGGGCTGCGCCGCGAGAAGACCAGCGACATGGCCGTACCCACCCTCAAGGCCGGCGGCCGCACCGCGCTGCCCGCGTTCACCTCGACCGATTCCCTGGCCCGCTGGGACCCCGAGGCCCGCCCGGTCGCCGTCCCCCTGCACCAGGCGCTCCAGGCCGCCGCGCACGAGAAGGCCGACACGGTCGTGCTGGACCTCGCAGGGCCGGTGCCGTTCGAGCTGACCGGGCCCGCGCTGCTCGCCCTCGCCGAGGGCCGCACCAGTACCGATCCGCTCGCCGACCCGGCCGTGACCGAGGCCGTGCGTACGGCGGTGGCGGCCGAGCCCGCCGTACGCCGTGCCCACCTGGTGCCCGGCCCGGCCGACGGCACCCTCGCCCTCGTCCTCGACCCGGCCGCCTCGCCCGCCGACACCGCGCAGGCGGTCGCCGGGCGGCTCGCCGCCGACGAAACACTGAGGGCCCGCCTGGTGCGCGGCCTCGACCTGGCACTGCTGCCGGCCGGGACGACGCCTCCGGGCGAGCCCCTGTACGTGAAGGAATAGCTCAGGCGTAGAGGGGGCCGGTGTACTTCTCGCCCGGTCCCTGGCCCGGCTCGTCCGGGACGATCGACGCCTCGCGGAAGGCCAGCTGGAGCGACTTCAGACCGTCGCGCAGCGGGGCCGCGTGGAAGGAGCTGATCTCGGTCGCGCCGCCGTCCAGCAGCCCGGCGAGGGCGGTGATCAGCTTGCGGGCCTCGTCCAGGTCCTTGAACGTGTCGCCCTCCTCGCTGAGCCCGAGCTTCACGGCGGCGGCGCTCATCAGGTTGACGGCGACCGTCACGATCACCTCGACGGCGGGGACCTCGGCGATATCGCGGGTCATCGCGTCGAAGTCGGGGTTCTCGGCAGGGGTCTCACTCATGCCCCCCACCCTAAGCGGCCGGTCGCCCTGCCCGTGACGCCCGCCCGATTAGCCCTTGACTTCGCATCCTGCTAATCTGGTGGGCGACCGGCCGGACGTGGGCGCATGCCCATCGCTCGGCCCACAAGTGGAGGCTCCGATCTCCCACCCGCACCGTCCCCCGGGACGGCGGGTCTCCGGTCAGGCGGCCGCCATCGTTCCGTACGGACGATGGAGTCGCCCGATTCGCGCCCCGCGTTCATCGCGGCGGTGTTCCGGTAGTCAGGAGCCCCGCCTGTGATCGTCCGGGGCATTTTTTCTGCCTCGGCGCGGTTGGTCTGACGAACACAGACGTTACGCGGCAGTCCGCCAGGCCGTCGCGTGGTGCTATCGAGGAGGATCCATCAGCGCCGAGCCCCGCATCAACGACCGGATTCGCGTTCCCGAGGTGCGACTTGTCGGTCCCAGTGGCGAGCAGGTCGGCATCGTGCCGCTCGCGAAGGCACTGGAGCTTGCGCAGGAGTACGACCTGGACCTGGTCGAGGTGGCTGCGACCGCCCGTCCGCCCGTGTGCAAGCTCATGGACTACGGGAAGTTCAAGTACGAGTCGGCCATGAAGGCCCGTGAGGCGCGCAAGAACCAGGCGCACACGGTCATCAAGGAGATGAAGCTCCGGCCGAAGATCGACCCGCACGACTATGACACCAAGAAGGGTCACGTCGTCCGGTTCCTCAAGCAGGGCGACAAGGTCAAGATCACGATCATGTTCCGTGGTCGCGAGCAGTCCCGGCCCGAGCTGGGCTACCGACTGCTCCAGCGTCTCGCGGAGGACGTCCAGGACCTCGGGTTCGTCGAGTCGAACCCGAAGCAGGACGGCCGAAACATGATCATGGTTCTCGGTCCGCACAAGAAGAAGACCGAGGCGATGGCCGAGGCCCGTCAGGCGCAGGAGGCCCGCAAGGCCGAGGCCAAGGCGAACCCCGGCAAGTCGCAGAACCCGGCCGAGGCTTCGCCCGAGGTACCTGTCGAGGACGAGGCGTCGTCCGAGGAACCTGCCGAGGCGTGATCCCGGGGAGCCGTACGGCTCCCGAGGATGTAACCCACACAAGAGCGACGCTCCACCGTGCCCGGTTTTCGTGACCGGGCACCGGAGCGCCACCGACGAGGAGAGAACGGCGCTATGCCGAAGAACAAGTCGCACAGCGGTGCCAGCAAGCGCTTCAAGGTCACCGGCTCCGGCAAGGTGCTCCGCGAGCGCGCCGGCAAGCGCCACCTGCTTGAGCACAAGTCGTCCCGCGTGACGCGTCGCCTCACCGGCAACGCCGAGATGGCCCCGGGCGACGCCGCGAAGATCAAGAAGCTTCTCGGCAAGTGACGCCGCGGCGCTCGTCGAGCGCCGTGCGTCTGGACCGGGACCCAATCGTTTCCGGGTCGTGTGAGGACACCCACGACCCCGCTACAAGGAGTTAACAAGTGGCACGCGTCAAGCGGGCAGTCAACGCCCACAAGAAGCGCCGGGCGATCCTGGAGCAGGCTTCCGGCTACCGTGGTCAGCGTTCGCGCCTGTACCGCAAGGCCAAGGAGCAGGTCACCCACTCGCTGGTCTACAACTACAACGACCGCAAGAAGCGCAAGGGCGACTTCCGTCAGCTGTGGATCCAGCGCATCAACGCCGCTGCCCGCGCCAACGGCATGACCTACAACCGCTTCATCCAGGGTCTGAAGGCCGCGAACGTCGAGGTCGACCGCAAGATCCTGGCCGAGCTGGCCGTCAACGACGTGAACGCGTTCGCCGCGCTCGTCGAGGTCGCGCAGAAGGCGCTGCCGTCGGACGTCAACGCGCCCAAGGCCGCGTGACGCTGCGCTGGCTTCAGCCGTCGTAATACCGGGACCCGCAGGCTGTATGGCTTGCGGGTCTCGCTGTTGAGGTTCCCCGGTGCGTTTTCGGCCGCGGGTGCGCCGTGGTTGCTCGCGCAGTTCCCGCGCCCCTTCGGGGCACGACACCAACAAGACTCCCCCGGAAAGCGAAGAAGAGCATGGTCCCCGTCAGCCCCGAGCTGATCTCTCCCCGTTCCGCCCGTGTCGCCGCCGCGCGCCGGCTCGCCAAGCGGAATGTCCGGGGGAAGGACCGGCTGTTCCTCGCGGAGGGGCCGCAGGCCGTGCGGGAGGCGGCGGCGCACCGGGACGGCGGGCAGGCGACGCTGGTCGAGCTGTTCGCCACGGTCGAGGCCGCGGAGCGGTACGCCGACATCGTCGGTGAGGCCCGCGCCGTCGGCGCCCGGGTGCATCTCGCCGCCGAGGACGTCATCGCCGACATCTCCACCACGGTCACCCCGCAGGGGCTCGTCGGCGTCTGCCGGTTCCTGGACACCCCCTTCGAGGACATCCTCGCCGCCCGCCCCCGGCTGGTCGCCGTGCTCGCGCACGTGCGCGACCCGGGCAACGCGGGCACCGTGCTGCGCTGCGCGGACGCCGCGGGCGCCGAGGCCGTCGTCCTCACCGACGCCTCCGTGGACCTGTACAACCCCAAGGCCGTACGCGCCTCCGTCGGCTCCCTCTTCCACCTCCCGGTCGCCGTCGGCGTCCCCGTGGAAGAGGCCATCGAGCGGCTCAAGGGCGCCGGGGTGCGCATCCTCGCCGCCGACGGCGCGGGCGATCGCGACCTGGACGAGGAACTGGACAAGGGCACCATGGGCGGGCCCACCGCCTGGGTGTTCGGCAACGAGGCGTGGGGGCTGCCGGAGGAGACCCGCGAGCTCGCCGACGCCGTCGTGCGGGTGCCCATCCACGGCAAGGCCGAGAGCCTGAACCTGGCCACGGCCGCCGCCGTCTGCCTGTACGCCTCGGCTCGTGCGCAGCGCGCCCGCGGAGGGTGCCGTTCCGTCACCCAGAGCTAGTAGGGTGGCCAGCTCGGGGCCCTGCGCCGTATGAGAGGTGGGGTACGGGGATGAGTGTGGCCGGCACGAGCACCGGGCCGGAAGGACGGGACACACGGGGCGCGCCCGCGTCCTCGTGCGATGCGGGCGGGCTCGATCCCGGCCAGCTCCCCGACGGACTGGTGGTCGCCGACGAGCAGGGCCGCGTCGTCGGGTTCAACGCGGCCGCGGAGCGCATCACCGCCGTACCCGCCGCCGAGGCCCTCGGACAGTCGCTGGAGAAGGCGCTGCCGTTAGAGGACCTGGAGGGGCGCCGCTGGTGGCAGCTCACCGACCCCTACGGCGGCCTCCCCACCCGGACCCGGCAGCCCGAGCGCAATCTGCTGCTGCCCGGCGGCCGCGAGGTGCTCGTCACCGCCCGGTACGTCCGCACCGCGCCCCTCGGCCCCGTGCACCGTCTGATCATCTGCCTGCGGGACACCGAGGCCCGCCGCCGCACCGAGCGCAGCCACGCCGAGCTGATCGCCACCGTCGCCCATGAACTGCGCTCCCCGCTGACCTCCGTCAAGGGTTTCACCGCGACCTTGCTCGCCAAGTGGGAGCGGTTCACCGACGACCAGAAGCGGCTGATGCTGGAGACCGTCGACGCGGACGCCGACCGGGTCACCCGGCTCATCGCCGAGCTGCTGGACATCTCCCGGATCGACTCGGGGCGCCTGGAGGTGCGCAGGCAGCCCGTCGACATAGGGGCCGCCGTCTCCCGCCACATCCAGGCGTACGTCGCCGCCGGGCAGAGCGCCGGCCGCTTCCTGCTGCGCATCGAGCAGCCGCTGCCGGATCTGTGGGCCGACCCCGACAAGATCGACCAGGTGCTCAGCAATCTGCTGGAAAATGCCGTGCGGCACGGCGAGGGAACCGTCAGTATCGACATCACGCCCACGGCGTCTCCCCGCGAGGGCGAGGAGACCGGCACATCGGTCACGGTGAGCGACGAGGGGCCCGGCATCCCGGAGGAGTCCATGAACCGCGTCTTCACCCGCTTCTGGCGGGGCAGCAAGCGCGGCGGCACCGGACTCGGCCTGTACATCGTCAAGGGCATCGTCGAGGCCCACGGCGGCACCATCACGGTCGGCCGTGCCCGCGGCGGCGGCGCCGAGTTCCGATTTACCTTGCCCGTGAGCGCCCCGGCGTATCTCGCCTAGCGGCCCACGGGCTCTTCGTCACCCTCCACCCCGTTAGACTCGGCCTTTGGCACCTTTGTGTCCTGCACACGGCCCTCGCGAGTCGAGTCGGTGACGGGGACCATCCGCCAGCAATCGGAAGCATGGAAGAGATGTCGGCACCCAATAAGTCGTACGACCCTGTCGAGGTCGAGGCGTTGAAACCCGAAGAGATCGAGCGCATGCGGGACGAGGCGCTCGCCGCCTTCGCCGCCGCGGACTCCCTCGACGCGCTCCACGAGGCCAAGGTCGCCCACACCGGCCCCGCGTCCGCGCTCTCGCTCGCCAACCGCGAGATCGGCGCCCTGCCCCCGCACGCCAAGGCCGAGGCCGGCAAGCGCGTCGGCATGGCCCGCGGCGCCGTCAACAAGGGGCTCGCCGCCCGCCAGACCGAGCTGGAGGCCGAGCGCGACGCCCGGGTGCTCGTCGAGGAGGACGTCGACGTCACGCTGCCGTACGACCGCGTCCAGGCCGGCGCCCGGCACCCGCTGACCACGCTGTCGGAGCGCATCGAGGACATCTTCGTGGCCATGGGCTACGAGGTCGCCGAGGGCCCCCAGGCCGAGGCCGAGTGGTTCAACTTCGACGCCCTGAACATCGGCCCGGACCACCCGGCCCGCGGCGAGGCCGACACGTTCTTCGTCGAGGGCCCGGACGGCGGCGCCGAGTCGGGTGTGGTCATGCGCACCCACACCTCGCCCGTGCAGATCCGCTCGCTGCTCGGCCGCGACCTGCCGGTCTACGTGATCTGCCCCGGCCGCGTCTACCGCACCGACGAGCTGGACGCCACGCACACGCCCGTCTTCCACCAGGTCGAGCTGCTCGCCGTGGACGAGGGCCTGACCATGGCCGACCTCAAGGGCACCCTGGACCACATGGTCCAGTCCCTGTTCGGTGAGGGCATGAAGACCCGGCTGCGCCCGAACTTCTTCCCCTTCACCGAGCCGAGCGCCGAGATGGACATGCTCTGCTACGTGTGCAAGGGCGAGTCCGTCGGCAACCCCGACCGCCCCTGCCGCACCTGCTCCAGCGAGGGCTGGATCGAGCTGGGCGGCTGCGGCATGGTCAACCCGCGGGTGCTCACCGCCTGCGGCGTCGACCCGGAGAAGTACAGCGGCTTCGCCTTCGGGTTCGGCATCGAGCGGATGCTGATGTTCCGCCACAATGTGGAAGACATGCGAGACATGGTCGAGGGTGACGTCCGGTTCACCCGGCCCTTCGGGATGGAGATCTGATGCGGGTCCCGCTTTCTTGGCTGCGGGAGTACGTCGACCTGCCGGCCACCGAGACCGGCCGTGACGTCCAGGCCAAGCTCATTTCGGCCGGTCTCGAGGTCGAGACCGTCGAGCAGCTCGGCGCCGACCTCAAGGGCCCCCTGGTCGTGGGCCAGGTGCTGACCATCGAGGAGCTGGAGGGCTTCAAGAAGCCGATCCGCTTCTGCACGGTCGACGTCGGCCAGGCCAACGGCACCGGTGAGCCCCAGGAGATCGTCTGCGGCGCCCGCAACTTCGCGGTCGGCGACAAGGTCGTCGTGGTGCTGCCCGGCGCCACCCTGCCCGGCGGCTTCTCCATCGCCGCCCGCAAGACCTACGGCAGGGTCTCGCACGGCATGATCTGCTCCACCGACGAGCTGGGCATGGGCGACGACGGCACGCACGGCATCATCGTGCTGCCGCCGGAGACCGAGCCGGGCAGGGACGCCATCGAGCTCCTGGAGCTGGTGGACGAGGTCCTGGACATCGCCGTCACCGCCAACCGCGGCGACTGCCTGTCCCTGCGCGGCGTCGCCCGCGAGACCGCCATCGCCTACGGCCTGCCGCTGCGCGACCCCGCCCTGATCGACGTGCCCGCGCCCAACGCGTACGGCTACCCGGTCCAGGTCTCCGACCCGTTCGGCTGCGACCGCTTCACCGCGCGCACCGTCACCGGCCTGCGCCCCGAGGCCCGCTCCCCGCTCTGGCTCACGCGCCGGCTCCAGAAGGTCGGCATGCGCCCGATCTCGCTGGCCGTCGACATCACCAACTACGTGATGATGGAGCTGGGCCAGCCGCTGCACGCCTACGACCGCACCTCGGTCCAGGGCACCATCGGCGTGCGCCGCGCCCAGGAGGGCGAGAAGCTCGTCACCCTGGACGGCGTCGAGCGCACGCTGCACGCCGAGGACCTGGTCATCACCGACGAGCGCGGCCCCATCGGCCTCGCCGGCGTGATGGGCGGCGCCAACACCGAGATCGCCGACCACGGCGAGGACGCGGCGGACGCGACCACCGAGGTCGTCATCGAGGCGGCCCACTTCAACGCGGTCTCCATCGCGCGCACGGCCCGCCGCCACAAGCTGCTGTCCGAGGCGTCCCGCCGCTTCGAGCGCGGGGTGGACCCGGCCGCCGCGGCCGCCGCCGCGCAGCGCACCGTGGACCTGCTGGTGCTGCTCGCGGGCGGCACCGCCGAGGCCGGCGTCACCGAGGTCATCGCGCCCTCCGCACCGCACACCATCACCGTCCCGGCGGACCACCCGGACAAGGTCGCGGGTGTCGCCTACGGCCGCGAGACCGTCGTACGCCGCCTCCAGGAGGTCGGCTGCGACGTCTACGGCCAGGACGAGCTGATCGTCACCGTGCCGTCCTGGCGGCCCGACCTGACGGACCCGAACGACCTCGCCGAAGAGGTCATCCGGCTGGAGGGCTACGAGAACCTGCCCGCCACGCTGCCCAGGCCCCCGGCGGGCCGCGGTCTGACCACCGGCCAGCGGCTGCACCGCCGCATCGGCCGCGCGCTGGCCGGCGCCGGCTATGTCGAGGCGCTGAACTACCCGTTCCTCGGCGAGCAGGTCTTCGACCAGCTCGGCCTGGACGCGGGCGACCCGGTCCGCCGGGTCGTCAAGCTGGTCAACCCGCTCAGCGACGAGGAGCCCGCGCTCCGTACGACGCTGCTGCCGGGCCTGCTGGGCGCGCTGCGGCGCAACACCGGCCGCGGCGGGCACGACCTGGCCCTGTTCGAGACCGGCCTGGTCTTCCACCCGCGCGCGGAGCGGCGGGCCGCCGGACACCTGCCGGTGGACCGGCGTCCCACCGACGAGGAGATCGCGGTCCTGAACGCGGCGCTGCCCGAGCAGCCGCGGCACGCCGCCGTCGTCCTCACCGGCGCCCGTGAGCAGGCCGGCTGGTGGGGCAAGGGCCGCCCGGCCGACTGGGCCGACGCCGTCGAGGCCGCGCGCACCGTGGCCCACGAGGCCGGTGCCGAACTCCTCGTGCGCAAGGGCCAGTACGGCCCCTGGCACCCGGGCCGCTGCGCCGAGCTGCTCGTCGTCGTGGACGGCGCCGAGCGGGTCGTGGGCCACGCGGGCGAACTGCACCCGCGCGTCGTCAAGGCGCTGGGCCTGCCGGAGCGCACCTGCGCGATGGAGCTGGACCTGGACACCCTGGAGGAGGCCGGCGACGGCATCCCGATGGCGCCCGGCATCTCCTCCTTCCCGGTCGCCACGCAGGACGTCGCCCTCGTGGTCGACAAGCCGGTGCCGGCGGCCGAGGTCGAGGCCGCGCTGCGCGCCGGTGCCGGTGAACTGCTGGAGTCCATCCGGCTGTTCGACGTCTACGAGAACGACGGGCAGCTGGGCGAGGGCCGCAAGTCGCTGGCGTACGCGCTGCGCTTCCGCGCCCCCGACCGGACGCTGACGGTGGACGAGGCGTCGGCGGCCCGGGACGCGGCCGTCGCCCTGGCGGGCGAGCGCACCGGAGCCGTGCTGCGCGGCTGACCCGCCTCGGAGCAAGGAGCGCGCCCGGTCACGGAGTTCCGTGGCCGGGCGTGCTGTTGTCCGGGCGCGCTGTTGTCCGGGTGCGCTCTTGTCCGGACACGCGGAGCGCCGGCCTGCCGTCCCCTGATGCATAAATGCACTCCCACCTGCGCTTTCTCACTCGTTCGAGTGGTCATCGGAGGTGATCCAGTCCGCTCGGGCCATGGCGTCGACAGAATCGGACCGGCCTTTCGGGGCCGGTTCGTCCGCTCTGTCAGGGACTCTCCATGGGGGACAGAGGCATGATCCGCATCAAGGCACGGGCACCCACCGCGCGAGGCGCCGTGCTCCCCACACTGTGGGGCGCGCTGGCGGTCGCCTACAAGTTCGGCTGCCCGCTCGCCACCCAGGAGCGGCTCGGCGCCCGCATCGCCGCCAGTGTCGTGTTCTTCGGCGTGGGCATCGGGCTGCTGGTCCATGTGCGGCGCGCCCTGCTGCGGGAGCTGCGGCTCGCCCGGCGGGCGGCCCGGGTCGCACAGGGCGTCGTCCTGCGGCCACCGCCCCCACGGCTCGACGGACTCGGCCTCGCCGCCGCCCAGTTGTCCGCGGACCGGGGCGCGAGCGTCGGCGGCGATCTGTACGAGGCCGTCGCCACCGAGCACGGGGTGCGGGTGGTGATGGGGGACGTGCGCGGGCACGGCCTGGCCGCCCTCGGCACCGTCGCCGCCCTCCTCGGCAGCTTCCGCGAGGCCGCCCATGACGAGGCCCGGCTCGACGGCGTGCTGCGCAGACTGGAGCGGGCGCTCGCCCGGCACCTGCGCGAACGAGCCCGCGCCGAACACCCCTCGACCGGCGGCACCGCGGACCTCGACCACCCCGTCGCCGAGGAGTTCGTCACCGTCCTGCTCCTGGAGATCGGCCCGGACGGCACCCTCGGCGCCCTCAACTGCGGTCATCCCTGGCCCTATCGGCTCACCGGCACCGCCGTCGAACCCCTGACCCGTGCCGAACCGCTGCCCCCGCTGGGCCCGTTCCCGCTCCCGGCGGACCTCGCCCCACGGCGCTGCGCGCCGTTGCGGCCCGCCGAGTCGCTGGTCCTGTTCACCGACGGCGCCGAGGACGCCCGGGACGCCCGGGGCCGGTTCTTCGCCCTGCCCGACGCGCTGCGCACCGCCGTACGGGACCAGCCCGCCTCGCCGCAGCGGGTGTTGCGGGCCCTCTTCACGGCGCTGCTGCGGCACACCGGCGGCGCCCCCACCGACGACGTGGCCCTGCTGGTGCTGCGCAACGAGCGGGGACCGTCGGCCAGGGCGCGGGAGCCGGCCCGCCCGGCCACCACCACGCACGGCTGATGGTTCCCGCCGGACCACCGCTGTAGGAGGGGGAGCCGGTGGCCCGGCGGGCCTCTCGAGGAGGACCACCAGTGAAGCGGCCGGCCACGCTCCGCGACAGCGCGCGCACGCCCCGGATGCGGGCATTCGGTTCACACCCCGTGTGAAGGCAGGGCCAGTACGCTGAACGGCATCAGGCACTCGGGGGTCTTCCCATGCAGCCCAACACTCTCCTTGACGCCATCCTGGACGAGGCGGGGATCTCGCACGCGGGTCTCGCCGCCCATGTGAACCAGGCAGGGCGCCGCCGGGGCCTCGCGCTCCGCTACGAACACACCGCCGTGGCGCGGTGGTTGAAGGGCCAGCGGCCCCGCGGCCAGGTGCCCGACCTGATCTGCGAGGTGCTGGCCGCCCGGCTGCACCGGCCCGTCACCCTGGACGACATCGGCCTCGGTGTGCCCGGCCGGCCCGGCACCGGGTCCGCCGGCACCCTGTCCGGCTTCGTGGAGCGGGCCACCGCCCTGTGGCGCTCGGACGAACAGCAGCGCCCCCATGTGCTGGGCGCCCCGGCCGTCACCGGCACCCCCGCCGTGATGCCGGTCTGGGAATGGGAGAACCCGCCGGAGGACACCGATGTCTCGCGGGGTGGCAGACACCGGGTCACGGCGGCCGACATCGAGACGCTGCGCGCGGCCCGCGCCCACTACGAGCAGATGTACCGCAAGGCCGGCGGTGTCGCGACCCGCGCCCGGATCGTCGGCTTCCTCAACGCCGAGGCGGCGCCCCTGCTGCGCGGCAGCTACACCGACGCCACCGGCCGCCAACTGCACCGCGCCACCGGCGGGTTGGTCGCCGTCGCCGGGATCTGCGCGTACGACTCCGACGCGCACGGACTCGCCCAGCGCTACTTCCACCAGGCGCTGCGGCTGGCAAAGGCCAGCGGGGACCGGGGACTCGGCGCCTACGTCATAGCGCTGCTGGTCAACCAGTCCCTGTTCATGCGGGAGTTCCGGCAGGCGGTGGCCTTCGCGGAGGCCGCGCTGCGCACCGCGGGCCGGCACATCACTCCCGCGCTCGCCTCCGACCTGTACGCGATGCAGGCCAAGGCGTACGCGCACCTGGGCGACGCGGGCAGCGCCCTCGGCTGCATCCGGCGGGCGGAGAGCGCCGCCGAACGCATCCGGCGCGGCCATGAACCCGACGAGACCGGCTATGTGCAGCCGGGCCTGGTCAATGTGCAGGTCGCCGAGGCACTGCTCAGCCTGGGTGAACTCGCCGCCGCCCGGGAGCACGCGGCGGCCGCCGTGGACAACCCCGCGCACGACCGGGGCCGGGTGCACCGACTGGCCATGCTCAGCACCATCGAACTGCGCCAGGGCAACGCGGAGAAGGCCGTGGTCACCGCCGTGCAGATGGCCGAGCAGGCGCGCGGCATGGAGTCCCAGCGGCTGCGCGACCGGCTGCGTGCGGTGCGCGAACATCTGGCGCGCTGCGGCTCACCCGGCACCACCGAGGCCGCCGAACTCATCGACGGGGCGCTGCGCGTGCCCCTGTAGGCGCCCTGTGGGCGCACGTCCGCTGCTGCGATATTGCCACCTACCCCCCGAAAGGTGGCAGAACCATGCAGTGGACGAAACAGAACGAACAAACGGTGTATGAAAACCGCTGGTTCAGCGTCAATCTCGCGGATGTCGAGCTGCCCGACGGCCGGCATCTGGACCACTTCCTCATCCGGATGCGCCCGGTGGCCGTCGCCACGGTCGTCAACGAGGCCAACGAGGTCCTGCTGCTCTGGCGGCACCGCTTCATCACCGACACCTGGGGCTGGGAACTGCCCGCCGGCGTCGTCGAGGACGGCGAGGACATCGCGAGCGCGGCCGCCAGGGAACTGGAGGAGGAGACCGGCTGGCGGCCGGGGCCCCTGCGGCACCTGATGACGGTGGAGCCGTCCAACGGCCTCACCGACGCCCGGCACCACATCTACTGGTCCGACCAAGGCGAGTACCTCGGGCACCCCGTGGACGACTTCGAGTCGGACCGCCGGGAGTGGGTACCCCTCAAGCTCGTCCCCGACCTGATCGCCCGCGGGGAGGTCCCGGCCGCCAACATGGCGGCCGCGTTACTGCTGCTGCACCACCTCAGGCTCGCCGACGGCTGATCACCGGGCGCCGGTCACCGAGTGCCGGTCGCTGAGCGCCCGTCACCGAGGTCCGCTCATCGAGGGCTAATGGGCGCGCAGCGCTCCCCAGACGGTCACCACCAGCGCGCCGAGCGCGGTCAGCGCGGCGAGCGAGGGCAGCGGCCAGCGCGTGTGTTCCAGCGAGACCATGCGGGAGTTCAGCTCGTCCAGTTCCTTGGCGGTCTCCTCGGTGCGATGACCGAGCAGTGCGAGTCCGCCCTCGACCCGGGCGTAGGCCACGTCCAGTCGGCGCCGTAACTCTGCGAGTTCTCCATGGACCACGGGGTGCTCCGGATCGCCGGTCAAGGGTCCACTCCTCTCCGTAGTAGAACGGGGGGTTCCGCACCCCCTTGCATGCGCATAGAGAGTGAACTCGCCTGGTGGTCGCGTGGGGAGCGTGTGCGCCGGGTGTCTGCGGGCCCGGCGCACACACGGTGTGTGAAACGGATGTGCCCGGCACCGAATCCGGTGCCGGGCACATCCGTTGGTAGCTGAGCGTGATCAGCCGTAGGAGTAGAACCCCGAGCCGGTCTTGCGGCCGAGCCGGCCCGCCTCGACCATGCGCTGGAGCAGCGGGGGAGCGGCGTACAGCGGCTCCTTGTACTCGGCGTACATCGAGTTGGCGATGGAGACGATGGTGTCCAGGCCGATCAGGTCGGACAGCTTCAGCGGGCCCATCGGGTGGGCGCAGCCCATCTCCATGCCGTTGTCGATGTCCTCGCGGCTCGCGATGCCCGACTCGAACATCCGGATCGCGGAGAGCAGATAGGGCACGAGCAGCGCGTTCACCACGAAGCCGGAGCGGTCCTGGGCGCGGATCGCGTGCTTGCCGAGCACCTTCTCGGCGAATGCCTGGGCACGGCTGAGGGTGCCCTCGGAGGTGGTGAGCGCCGGGATCAGCTCCACCAGGCTCTGCACCGGGGCCGGGTTGAAGAAGTGGATGCCCACGACATGGTCCGGGCGCGAGGTGGCGACCGCGAGCTTCACCAGCGGGATGGAGGAGGTGTTGGAGGCCAGGATCGCGTCCGGCCGGGTCACCACCTGGTCGAGGACCTGGAAGATCTCCGTCTTCACGGCCTCGCTCTCCACGACCGCCTCGATCACGAGGTCGCGGTCGGCGAACTCGCCGAGATCCGTGGTGAAGCTGAGCCGCGCCTGGGTGCCGTCCCGCTCCTCCGCGGAGATCTTGCCGCGCTCGGCCGCCTTGGACAGGGAGTTGTGCAGCCGGGTACGGCCGATCTCCAGGGCCTCGCCGGTGGTCTCGGCGACCCTCACGTCCAGACCCGCGCGGGCGCACACCTCGGCGATGCCCGCGCCCATCTGGCCGCAGCCCACGACTCCGACGCGCGCGATATCGCCCGATGGGATGCCTGTCACATCGTCCCCTTCGCTGTTCTCCGGCTTTGGCTGGCAGACCTCCGGTTTTCGGCGCCTGCTCCGATCGTGCACGTTACCGCGAAGTATCGATGATCGATCGTCGGGGTGCGGGCATTCTTGGCCACGGAGACCATCCGTGACCGAACGGATCCGGAACGTTAGGGAAAGTGGCCGATGGCACCCATCTCACGCCGGGCCTTCGCCCTGGGGACGCTGTCGGCGCTGACCGCGGCGGGATGCGACACGGCGACGACCGGGCCCGCGCGGATCAAGCCGCCCGCCGGGAGTGCCGGGGCCGAGGGCGCCACCGGCGCGCCCGGCGCCCGCGCGGCCACCGAGATGCGGGGCGTGTGGATGGCGACCGTCGAGAACCGGGACTGGCCCTCGCGCCCCGGTCTGACCGCCGCCGCGCAGCGCAACGAGCTGATCGCCCACCTCGACCGGGCGGTGCGCGACCGGCTGAACACCGTGCTGCTCCAGGTGCGGCCCACCGCCGACGCGCTGTGGCCCTCGCCGTACGAGCCCTGGTCGGGGTTCCTCACCGGCACCCAGGGCCGCGACCCCGGCTGGGACCCGCTGGGCACCGCCGTGCGCGAGGCCCACGCCCGGGGACTCCAGCTGCACGCCTGGTTCAACCCGTACCGGATCGCGAACCACACCGACCCGGGCCTGCTCGCCGCCACCCACCCGGCGCGCGTCCATCCCGACTGGGCGGTGCCGTACGGCGGCAAGCTCTACTACAACCCGGGCCTGCCCGAGGTACGTGCCTTCGTCCAGCGGGCGATGCTCGACGCGGTCGCCCGCTACCCGGTGGACGCGGTGCACTTCGACGACTACTTCTACCCCTATCCCGAGGACGGGGAGGCGTTCGCGGACGACGACGCGTACGCGCGTCACCGGGGCGCCTTCACCGACCGGGCCGACTG
The DNA here is from genome assembly GCF_009650765.1 of Streptomyces sp. SUK 48. NCBI lineage: Bacteria > Bacillati > Actinomycetota > Actinomycetes > Kitasatosporales > Streptomycetaceae > Streptomyces > Streptomyces sp. SUK 48. The sequence goes on from NZ_CP045740.1 coordinate 6,520,242, forward strand.
GCGCAGGGACAACATCGATCGGCTGGTCACGGAGATGGCGGCGGGCATCAAGCGGGTACGGCCCGGCACCCGGTTCGGGATCAGCCCCTTCGGGGTGTGGCGCAACGCGTCGACCGACCCGCGCGGCTCCGACACGGACGCGGGCGCGCAGACGTACGACGACCTGTACGCCGACACCCGCACCTGGGTCCGCGAGAACCTGATCGACTACATCGCGCCCCAGCTGTACTGGGAGATCGGCGCGAGCGGAGCCGACTACGCGACGCTGCTGGACTGGTGGTCGCGGGTCGCCGAGGGCACCGGGACACGCCTGTACATCGGCGAGGCCCTGTACCGCGCGGGGGCCGCCGGCGCGGACGGCCGCCCCGCGGCCTGGCAGGACCCGGCGGAGCTGACCCGGCACCTCACCCTGGCCGCCCGCCGTCCGCAGGTGGGCGGGCACATCTTCTTCGCCGCGAAGGACGTGGCGGACGATCCGATCGGGGCGATGCGCCGCGTGGTCGCGGACCACTACGCGCGACCGGCGAGCCCGCCCCGCTGAACCGGGGAGCCGATGAGGGCCGGTGAGCCGGTGAGTCGAGGGGCCGGTGAACCGAGGGACCGCTGGGACTACCGCTGCCGGTCGTCCTTGTGCTTGACCTGGCAGTCGGGCCCCGGCGACATGATCGCCTCGTGCCCGTCCGTGAACCGGACCCGGTAGGGCGGACTGCCCTCCTGCCCCATCACCTCGACGACTTCGGACTCCTGGTCGTGTTGGCCGACCACCCTGCCGTGCTGGACAAGCCGGTCGCCCTTGGCTGCGCGCATCTCCAGGCCCTCCTCAACGATCACGACCGCTGGGTGACGGCGATGCACACGAGTACGGCGACGGCGGTCAGGGGAGCGGCCGCCGTGAAGTGTTCGCCCAGCAGCAGCGCCGACCACACCAGTGTGAGCAGCGGCTGAGCCAACTGCAACTGGCTCGCCCGGGGCACCCCGATGGCCGCCATCCCCCGGTACCAGACGACCAGTCCGAGGAACTGCGACCCGAGCGCCACCCACAGCAGCCCGGCGACCCCGTGCGCGGTGATCCGCGACGGCTCGTACGACAGTGCCAGCGCGGCGGCCGGCAGCGTCAGCGGCAGGCAGAGCACCAGCGCCCAGGCGATGACCTGCCAGCCCGGCATCACCCGGGCCAGCAGCCCGCCCTCGGTGTACCCGGCGGCGCACACCAGCAGGGCCGCGAACAGGCAGCCGTCGGCCGCGGTGAGCGCGCCCCCGCTCTGGACGACGGTGAAGGTGAGCACCGCCACCGCGCCCGCCACCGCCGCGAGCCAGAACCGGCGCGAGGGGCGGTGGCCGGTGCGCAGCGCCGAGCAGACGGCCGTGGTCAGCGGCAGCAGGCCCACCACGACGGCCGCGTGCGCGGTGGTGGAGGTGCGCAGCGCGAGCGTGGTCAGCGCCGGGAAGCCGAGGACCACGCCGAGCGCGACGACGGCGAGGCCGCGCAGCCGGCGCCGCTCGGGCGGCCGTACCTTCAGGGCCAGCAGGGCGCCGCCCGCGACCAGGGCGGCCAGCACGCTGCGCACGGTCACCAGCGTCCAGGGGCCGAAGCCCTCCAGACCCCAGGCGGTGGCCGGGAAGGTGAGGGAGAAGGCGGCGACGCCGAGGGCGGCGAGCGCGGTGCCGAGCGTCCGGTGCTCCGGCCGGGGAGCGGTGATCGCTATCGGCCCGGCTGCAGTAGCGCTACTCTGTGTCTTCATGCATGAGCGTAGCAGCGTGGGAGAACTGGCGGGGCAGCTCCGAAGGGAGCTTGACCGCTACTCTCCGGGTGGAAAGCTGCCGTCGAGCCGCGCGCTGGTCGAGCGGTTCCGGGTGAGCCCGGTGACCGTCTCGCGGGCGCTCGCCCAGCTGGCCGCCGAGGGTCTGGTCGTCACCCGGCCCGGCGCGGGCGCCTTCCGGGCCCGGCCGCGCACCCTTGAGACGCCGGCCGGGGACACCTCCTGGCAGGAGGTCGCGCTGAGCGCCGACGGCACCGCCGACCTCGTGCCGCGCACGGTGGACGCCACCGGGGTCACCGTCTCGCTCGCCGCCCCGCCGCCCGGGGTGCTGGAGTTCAACGGCGGCTATCCGCATCCCTCGCTCCAGCCCGAGCGGGCCATGGCGGCGGCGCTCGCCCGCGCGGGGCGGCGGCCCGGCGCCTGGGGACGGCCGCCGCTGGAGGGGCTGCCGGAGCTGCGCGAGTGGTTCGCGCGGGAGATCGGCGGCGCGGTCACCGCGGCCGAGGTGCTGATCGCGGCGGGCGGCCAGGCCGCGCTGGCCACCGCCCTGCGCGCGCTCGCCCCGCCCGGCGCCCCGGTGCTGGTCGAGTCGCCCACCTACCCCGGCATGCTGGCCCTCGCCCGCGCGGGCGGCCTGCGCCCGGTCCCGGTACCGGTGGACCGCGACGGCGTACGGCCCGAACTGCTCGCGGACGCCTTCCGGGCCACCGGCGCCCGGGTGTTCGTCTGCCAGCCGCTCTTCCAGAACCCGACCGGCGCGGTCCTCGCCCCCGCCCGGCGCGCCGAGGTGCTGGGCATCGCCCGCGCGGCCGGCGCCTTCGTCGTGGAGGACGACTTCGTACGACGCCTCGTGCACGCCGACGCGGGCCCGCTGCCCCGCCCGCTGGCCGCCGACGATCCCGACGGCGTGGTGGTGCACGTCGGCTCGCTGACCAAGGCCACCTCGCCCAGCTTCCGGGTGAGCGCCCTCGCCGCGCACGGCCCGGTACTGGAACGGCTGCGCGCCATCCAGGTGGTGGACTCCTTCTTCGTGCCCCGCCCGCTCCAGGAGGCCGCCCTCGAACTCGTCGGCTCACCGGCCTGGTCCCGCCATCTGCGCTCCCTGTCGGGGGAGTTGAAGGAACGCCGGGACGCCATGACGGGCGCGCTCGCGCTGCGGCTGCCCGAACTCGCCCTGCCGCACATCCCGTCCGGCGGCTACCACCTGTGGGCGCGGCTGCCCGAGGGCACCGACGACGACGCGTTCGGCGCCGCCGCCCTGCGCGCCGGTGTGGCCCTCACTCCGGGGCGCCCCTACTTCAGCGCCGAACCCCCCGCTTCCTACGTCCGGTTGAGCTTCGCCGCGGTGGCGGGCGTCGGAGAGATCACGGAGGGGGTACGGCGGCTGCGGACGGCGTGCGACGAGGTGCTGTAGGGGGAGACCGCCGGTGTGGGCACCTGGCGTCGGCCTGTGCGGCCCGAAAAGCACGTCACCTTGAAAACATCTGTGAATAACGCGCAGGAAAGGCCGAGTTTCCCGGCCGGACATCATCTCGTCCAATTTCCGGTGAGGTTCGCCGTAAAACGCATCAACTTCCGTCGCGGGCACAACCGATCGGAATGCCGTCCCGTCTAGGTTGGCGAAATCCAAGGTGAATTCACTGGGGGTCTGCCGACCGATGGACCGTTCGACCGTGCCGGGTGCGAGGCGCCGGGCCGCCGCGTCGCTCGCCGCCCTCGTGGCGGGCGTGGCCCTGTGCGCCGGTGATCTGCTGGCCGGCAACTATCCCTTCGGCTCCCGCACCCGCAGCGTCAACGACCTGGGCAATCAGTACGTGCCGCTGCACGCCCATCTCTGGGACCTGCTGCACGGCAGGGCGGACGGCGGCCTCCTGGTCAACTGGCAGTCCGGATACGGCTCCAGCTTCCTGCCGGACTTCGGCACCTATCTCTCCAGCCCGTTCGCACCCCTCGTCGCGCTCTTCCCGCGCGACCGGATCGACCTCGCCGTGTACGTGATCACCGTCCTGAAGATCGCGGCCGCCGCGGCCGCCATGGCCTGGCTGCTGCTCCGACTGCGGCCCGGCCGCTGGTGGGCGGCGGGGCTGCTCGGGGCGTCGTACGCGCTGTGCGGCTGGACGCTCGCCGCGGACTACAACCCGATGTGGCTCGACGGACTGATCGCGCTGCCCCTGCTCTGCCTGGTCGGCGAGTGGGCTCTCGCCGGACGGCGCCGGGTCCTCGGCGTACTGATCGTCACGCTCGCCTGGAGCGCCAACTTCTACACCGCCTACATGGCCACCCTCGGCGCCGCACTCGTCCTGCTGGTACGGCTGCTGCTCGCCGCCCCACCGCGCCGCCGGGCCCTCGCCGCCGCCGGCCGCGCCGTACTCACCGTCCTCCTCGGCACGGGCCTCGCCGCCCCGCTGCTGGCCGTCGTCTACCTCGGCACCCGGCACGCCTACCCGGGCCGCCTCGCCGCGTTCCACCCGGTGCCGGCCGGGAACCTGCTGGCCCGGTTGCTCCCGGCGACGTACGACTACAGCTCCCCGGCGCTCTACGTCGGCACCACCGCCCTGCTCCTCGCCCTCGCCCTGCCCTTCCACCGGGCCGTCCCCGGCCGCGTCCGCGCCGGCTGGACCGCGCTGGTGCTCCTGGTGGCCCTCTCCCTGCAATGGGCGCCCACCAGCCTGGCCTGGCACGCCTTCGCCGTTCCCCAGGGCAGCTCCTACCGGCAGAGCTTCGTGCTGTGCGGGCTGCTGGTCATCGCCGCCTGGCACGCGCTGGCGTACGGCCCGCCGGGGCTGTCCGCCCTCGGCGCGGCGGCCGCCCTGCTCGCCCTCATCGTCACCGCCGCGACCGGCACGCACCTGATCCACGCGCACACCTGGCCGGTGCTGCTGCTCGGCGTCGCCGGGGCGCTCACCGGGCTTCTCCTGCTGCGCCGCAGCGGGGAGCGGGGCCGGCTCGCCGTGCTGGCCGTGCTCGTGCTGTTCGGCGCACAGGCGGGGGAGAGCGCCGCCGGCGCCGCCGTGGCGAGCGGACTGCGTCTCAAACACCTGGACGACTACGCGCCCTGGGGCGAGCGGCAGCGACTGGAGGCCGCCGCGATCGCCCGCGCCGACGGCTGGCCCCGCTACCGCACCGACCCCGGCCGCGAACAGACCGTCGCCAACGACCCGTTGGCGGTCGGCGGCCAGGGCGCCGCCTACTACAGCAGCCTGACCTCCGACGTCCTGACCCGCACCCTCACCGCCCTCGGCGGCGGCTGGACCTCGGGCGGCCGGGGCGTGCAGAGCCTCGACAACGCCGTGACCGACGTGCTCTTCTCCGTCGGCGCCCGGGTGCACAGCCCGCCCGACCCGCACCAGACCCACCAGCCCGCGGACACCGCCGCGCCGACCGTCACCCGGCGGGACGTGCCGCCCCTGGTGACCGTGCGGACCCACCCCGACGCGGCGCCCTTCGGCTCCTCGCCGTACCGCAACCAGGAACTGCTGCTCGGCAGCCGCGTCTACACCGTGCCCCGGATCACCGTGCGGGGCGACGACGGAGCCCCCGCGCCCGGCCGCCGGGTCGGCTCGGGCACCGCGCAGGCCGGGCCGGCGATCGGTGCCCGCTGCCCGGCCGGCACCCAGGTGTACCTGGCCGCCCCGCAGTTCTCCGGCACCGCGCGGCTCGCCGGGGGCACGGAGAGCGCCGCCCCGTTCCACTACGACCGCGGGCGCGCCCTGGCCGCCATGGAGCCGCTGGGCCGCGCCCCCGCCTCCGGGCGGGTACGGATCGACCTGGTCCCCGACCGGCCCGGCCGCATCCCGCCGGGTGCCGTCGGCTGTCTGGACACCGCCCGGCTGAGCGCCGCCGCCGCCCGCCTCAAGGCCGGCGGCGCCACCTCCGTCACCGTCTCCGACGGCACCGTACGGGCCCAACTCCCCCCGGGGAGCAGGGGACTCGCCGTCCTCGCCGCGCCCCGCATCGCCGGCTGGCGCTGCGCCGCGGGGGACGGCCCGGCCCGCCCCGCCCGGCAGTACCACGGACTGATCGCCGTCCCCCTGGACGGCACCGAGACCAGCCTGACCTGCACCTTCCACCCACCCGGCTGCCGCCTCGGCACGGCCGTCGGCCTCGCCTCGCTCGCGGCGCTCCTGCTGCTCACCGCCGCGACCGCGGTTCGCCGCCGACGTGTCCCGACGCCCGCCCCGACCACACCACCGGCAGCGCGCGAGCGCGTGACAGCCGCGCCCTGACCGCGATCCGACCGCGCCCCTGGGGGACCTCCGCCATGCTGATATCGATCGTCGCGCCCTGCTACAACGAGGAAGCCGTCCTGGACCGCTTCCACCAAGCCGTCCAGCGGATCTCCGACGAACTGCTGCCGCTCGGCCACGACATGGAGTTCGTGTACGTCGACGACGGCAGCCGCGACCGCACCCTCGCCGTCCTCGAACGCCTCGCCGCCCGCGACCCGCGGGTGCGCTACGTGTCCTTCAGCCGCAACTTCGGCAAGGAAGCCGCCCTGCTTGCCGGGCTGCGGCACGCCTCCGGCGACTCGGTCGTCGTCATGGACGCCGACCTCCAGCACCCGCCCGAGCTGATCGCCCGCATGGTCCGGCTGCGCGAACAGGGCTACGACCAGGTCATCGCCCGCCGCACCCGCACCGGCGACGGCCTCGCCCGCACGCTCACCGCCCGGCTCTACTACCGTCTCGTCAACCGCCTGGTCGACGTCGAACTCAGGGACGGCGTGGGCGACTTCAGGCTGCTGTCGCGCCGGGTGGTGGACGCGGTGCTCGGGCTGACCGAGTACAACCGCTTCTCCAAGGGCCTGTTCGCCTGGGTCGGCTTCCCCAGCACCACCTTCGCGTACGAGAACGCCGTGCGCGAGGCCGGCAGCAGCTCCTGGAGCCTGCGCGGACTGCTCGACTACGGCCTCGACGGCGTCCTCTCCTTCAACAACCGTCCGCTGCGCGCCGCCCTCTGGCTCGGCATCAGCCTGCTGCTGTGCGCCGGCCTCTACACCGCGTGGATCGTGGTCGCCGCGCTGCTGCACGGTGTGCAGACGCCCGGATATGTCACCATCATCACCGCGGTCACCGCCCTCGCCGGTGTACAGATGGTGATGCTGGGAGTGATCGGGGAGTACACCGGCCGCATCTACTACGAGGTGAAGGGCCGCCCGCACTTCCTGGTGAAGGCGACCAATGTGGAACGGACGAAAGATCTCATTCCTTGATAGCGCGACAGATCATCACCTTCGCCGTGGTCGGCGTGCTCAACACGGCCGTCTACTACGGTCTTTACCTGCTCTTCCTCACCTGGCTGCCGTATCTCGCCGCGCATGTTCTCGCCTTCGCGCTGAGCATGATCGGTTCCTTTTTCCTCAACGCGCGGTTCACCTACCGCATACGGCCGACCTGGCGGAAATTCCTGCTGTTCCCGCTGACCAATGCCGCGAATTTCGTGATCACCACGGTGGGCGTGTACGTGATCGTGGACGTCCTGCACGCCGGCAGCCGCTTCGCCCCCCTGCTCGCCTCGGCGGCCGCGATCCCGATCACCTTCGTGGTGTCCCGCTGGATCATGCTGCCGGGGGCGTCGCCGCGGGTGGCGGCCGGGGAATGATCCCCGGCGACCGGCCGGAGCGCACCCCGCCCCTCGCCCGGCGATCTCCGAAAGCCGTTTCGGCGGCGGCTCAGGACGGCTCGAGCACGCGGAACTCGTGGCCCTCCGGGTCCGCCAGGCAGGTCCACGGGGCGTCGCCCCGGGCAAGGCCGAGACCGGTGGCGCCGAGGGACCGCAGCCGGGCCGCCTCCGCCTCCCTGTCGTCGCCCGGGCGGGGGAGCAGGTCGAGGCGGACCCGGTCCGGAGCGGTCTTCGCATCGGGCGTGCGGAGGAATTCCAGGTGGGGGCCGGTGCCCTCGGGGGAGCGCAGCACCGCGAGATCGGCGGTCACGCGGTGCGTGGTCCAGTCCGTCGCCGCGCCCCAGAACCGGGCCATGGCGCGCGGATCCGCGCAGTCGACCACGATCGCGGCGATCGGCCCGGTGTCCCGGTAGACCTCCCGGGGCTCCAGCACACAGAACTCATTGCCCTCCGGGTCGGCGAGGCACCGCCAGGGCACCTCGCCCTGCCCCACGTCGACGGGGGTCGCGCCGAGCTCCGTCAGACACGCGACCAGCTCCGCCTGGTGGGCCGGGGAGGTGGTGGCGAGATCGAGGTGCGCGCGGTTCTTCACCGCCGTCTTGGCATCCGGGACGGGCACCAGGCCGATGCCGACCTGGGCCGGGTCCGGCCGGACGGGGCCGCCCGCGGGTCCGACGTGAGTGGCCGCTCCGGCGCGGGACGCGCTCCAGCCGAGCGCCGCCGCCCAGAACCGGCCGGCCGCCCAGGGGTCGAGGGCCTCGATGTTCACCTGGACGGGTCGCAGCGCCATGCCGGCGATCCTATGCGGCCGGCGCCCGACGGAATCCGGGGTCTCACGGCCGCCGCCCCTACTTGTTGTGCGTCGGGAAGACCTGGACACCGATGTAGGAGCCCTTGACCGGCTTCGCGCCCGCGGGCCACTTCAGGTCCACGGTGTGGGTCTCGTTCGGGGGCGTCACCAGGATGTCGGTCGGGGACGTGAGGCTCTTGCCGCTGGAGTCGATGTCGTAGGCGATGTCGAAGACGGCGGCGTCACCGGGCTTCAGGACGGTGATACGCGGCTCGGCGTGCCCGCGGTCGACGGGGCTGGAGGTGTGGTCGGCGTCCTTGATGTCGACGCCCGCGAAACCCGTCGCCGAGCAGGTGGTCGAACCCCGGTTGACCATGGTGATGTCGATCCTGCCGGACACCTTGTCGGGCGAGGCGTCGACGGCGTCGATGGCCAGGTTCGCCGTCCGGCAGAACGTGACCTTGCCCCCGGTCGCCGTCCCGCCGCCCGTGCCGCCGGAGCCGGACTTGCCGCTCCCGCCGGAGGACGACGCCGACTGTCCGGCCGCCGAGCCGCCGGAGCCCGAGCCGCCCTGCGACGGCGCGCCGCCGTCCGCGGACGAGGAGGACGACGCCGAGGACGAGTCCGTGGGCGCGGACGAGGCCGAAGAGCCCTTCGAGGACGTGCCCTTGCCGGAGTCGTCACCGCAGGCGGTGAGCGAGAGGGTGGCGGCGAGGCCCAGGGATGTGAGTGCGATGATACGAGTGGTCTTCACGGTGTTTCCCCCAGAAACAGTGCAATGCGCGTGGTCGGAAATATTTGTATCGCGCAGCCAGTTACAGGCGGTTCTCCACGTTGTCCGCGTTCTGTCACGGCCTCGGAGCGGCCCCGGACGTCCCGCCCTGCATACTCATTGCATAAACGTGCAATGCTGCGTATAGTCATGCCATCCAGAGGAGGACGGACATGGCGGTACGTGCGGCGGTTGCCGGGGCGAGCGGGTACGCGGGCGGAGAGGTCCTGCGGCTGCTCCTCGCGCACCCCGAGGTCGAGATCGGGACCCTGACCGGGAACTCGAACGCCGGGCAGCGGCTCGGCGCGCTCCAGCCGCACCTGTGGCCGCTGGCCGGGCGGGTGCTCGCCGAGACCACCGCGGCGAACCTCGCCGGGCACGACGTGGTCTTCCTCGCGCTGCCGCACGGACAGTCCGCTGCCGTCGCCGAGCAGCTCGGCCCGGACGTGCTCGTGATCGACATGGGCGCCGACTTCCGGCTGAGGGACGCGGCCGACTGGGAGAAGTTCTACGGCTCCCCGCACGCCGGCACCTGGCCCTACGGCCTGCCCGAGCTGCCCGGCGCTCGCGCCGCGCTCACCGGCTCCAAGCGGATCGCCGTCCCCGGCTGCTACCCCACCGCCGCGACCCTGGCCCTCTTCCCGGCGTACGCGGCGCGGATCGCCGGCCCCGAGGCCGTGATCGTCGCCGCCTCCGGCACCTCCGGCGCGGGCAAGGCGCCCAAGCCGCACCTGCTGGGCAGCGAGGTCATGGGCAGCATGTCGCCGTACGGCGTCGGCGGCGGCCACCGGCACACCCCCGAGATGATCCAGAACCTCGGCGCGGTCGCGGGGGAGCCGGTCACCGTCTCCTTCACGCCGACCCTCGCCCCGATGCCCCGCGGCATCCTCGCCACGTGCAGCGCGAAGGCCCTGCCCGGAGTGGACGCGCAGGCCGTGCGCGCCGCCTACGAGAAGGCGTACGCCGACGAGCCCTTCGTGTGTCTGCTGCCCGAGGGGCAGTGGCCCGCCACGGCCGCCGTCCACGGTTCCAACGCCGTTCAGGTGCAGGTCGCGTACGACGCTGCCGCGGGCCGCATCATCGCGATCAGCGCCATCGACAACCTGACCAAGGGCACCGCCGGCGGTGCCGTCCAGAGCATGAACCTCGCCCTGGGTCTCGCCGAGACCACCGGGCTTTCCACGATCGGAGTCGCACCGTGAGCGTCACGGCAGCCAAGGGATTCCGGGCGGCCGGTATCGCCGCCGGGATCAAGCAGAACGGCAACCCCGACCTGGCCCTCGTGGTCAACGACGGGCCCCGCCGTGCCGCCGCCGGCGTCTTCACCGCCAACCGCGTCAAGGCCGCGCCGGTCCTGTGGTCCGAGCAGGTCGTGAAGAGCGGCCAGGTCTCCGCCGTGGTCCTCAACTCCGGCGGCGCCAACGCCTGTACGGGCCCCCAGGGCTTCCAGGACACCCACGCGACGGCCGAGAAGGCGGGCGAGGTCCTCGGCCGCGGCGCCATCGAGGTCGCCGTCTGCTCCACCGGCCTCATCGGTGTCCTGCTGCCCATGGACAAGCTGCTCCCCGGCATCGGCACCGCCGCGGCCCAGCTGTCCGAGCACGGCGGCGAGAAGGCCGCCATCGCCATCAAGACCACCGACACCGTGCACAAGACCTCGGTCGTCACCGGGGACGGCTGGACCGTCGGCGGCATGGCCAAGGGCGCCGGCATGCTCGCCCCCGGCCTCGCCACCATGCTGGTCGTGATCACCACCGACGCCGACGTGGACGACGCCACCCTGGAGCAGGCCCTGCGCGCCGCCACCAAGGTCACCTTCGACCGGGTCGACTCCGACGGCTGCATGTCCACCAACGACACCGTGCTGCTGCTCTCCTCCGGCGCCTCCGGCGTCACCCCCGAGTACGACGCGTTCGCCGAGGCCGTACGGCAGGTCTGCGACGACCTCGGCCGCCAGCTCATCGGCGACGCCGAGGGGGCCAGCAAGGACATCAAGGTCGAGGTCGTGGGCGCGGCCAGCGAGGCGGACGCCGTCGAGGTGGGCCGCTCCATCGCCCGCAACAACCTCCTCAAGTGCGCCCTGCACGGCGAGGACCCCAACTGGGGCCGCGTCCTGTCCGCGATCGGCACCACGGGCGCCGTCTTCGAGCCGGACCAGCTCAACGTGGCCATCAACGGCGTCTGGGTCTGCAAGAACGGCTCCGTCGGCGAGGACCGCGACCTGGTCGACATGCGCTACCGCGAGGTCCACATCGTGGCCGACCTCGCCGCCGGCGCCGAGACCGCGACGATCTGGACCAACGACCTGACCGCCGACTACGTCCACGAGAACAGCGCCTACTCCTCATGACCCCGACCCGTAAGCACACGGCCCTGCCCAAGGCGCAGACCCTCGTCGAGGCGCTGCCCTGGCTGACCCGGCACCACGGAAAGACCGTCGTCATCAAGTTCGGCGGCAACGCCATGGTCGACGAGGAGCTGAAGGCCGCCTTCGCCCAGGACGTCGTCTTCCTGCGGCACGCCGGGCTCAAACCGGTCGTGGTGCACGGCGGCGGCCCCCAGATCAGCGCCGCCCTCGACCGGCACGGCATCGTCAGCGAGTTCAAGGCCGGGCTGCGGGTCACCACCGCGGACGCCATGGACGTCGTCCGGATGGTGCTCGCCGGACAGGTGCAGCGCGAACTGGTCGGCCTGCTCAACCAGCACGGCCCGCTCGCCGTCGGCCTCACCGGCGAGGACGCGCACACCATCACCGCCACCAAGCATCTGCCCGAGATCGACGGGGAGTTGGTCGACATCGGGCGCGTCGGCGAGATCACCGCGATCGACACCGGCGCCATCGAGGCCCTGCTCGCCGACGGCCGCATCCCGGTCGTCTCCTCCATCGCCCGCAGTCAGGACGACGGTCATGTCTACAACGTCAATGCTGATACGGCGGCTGCGGCACTCGCTGCGGCCCTTGGCGCCGAAACTCTCATGGTCCTCACCGATGTCGAGGGCCTCTACGAGGACTGGCCGCACTCCGACGAGGTGATCAGCCGCCTCACCGCCACCCAACTGGAGAAGCTGCTGCCGGAGTTGAGCTCCGGCATGGTGCCCAAGATGCGGGGCTGCCTGCACGCGGTGCGCGGCGGCGTGCGCACCGCCCGCGTCATCGACGGCCGGGTACAGCACTCCATCCTGCTGGAGATCTTCACCGACGAGGGCATCGGCACCATGGTCGTGCCCGACGAGCCCGAAGGGGACGCACCGTGACGGGGCAGCAGAACGGCAACCAGGACCTGACCCGGCGCTGGCAGGGCGCGCTCATGAACAACTACGGCACCCCCCGGCTGCCGCTGGTGCGCGGCGCGGGCGCCACCGTGTGGGACGCCGAGGGCCGCGCGTACACCGACTTCGTCGGCGGCATCGCCACCAACGCGCTCGGCCACGCCCACCCGGCGATCGTGGACGCCGTCAGCAAGCAGATCGCCTCCCTCGGGCACGTCTCCAACCTGTTCGTGGCCGAGCCGCCCGTCACGCTCGCCGAACGGCTGCTCCAGCTCTTCGGCCGCGAGGGCCGGGTGTTCTTCTGCAACTCCGGCGCCGAGGCCAACGAGGCCGCCTTCAAGATCGGCCGGCTCACCGGGCGCACCCATGTCGTCGCCACCGAGGGCGGCTTCCACGGCCGTACGATGGGCGCCCTCGCGCTCACCGGGCAGCCCGCCAAGCAGGACCCCTTCCGGCCGCTGCCCGGCGATGTCACCCATGTGCCCTACGGCGACGCCCAGGCCCTGGCCGCGGCCGTCACCGACGAGACCGCCCTGGTGATCATCGAGCCGGTCCAGGGCGAGAACGGCGTCGTCGTGCCCCCGGCCGGCTATCTCAAGGCCGCCCGCGCCATCACCGCCGCCACCGGCGCCCTGCTGGTCCTGGACGAGGTGCAGACCGGCGTCGGCCGCACCGGCACCTGGTTCGCCTACCAGGCCCACGAGGGCGTGCTGCCCGATGTGGTCACCCTCGCCAAGCAGCTCGGCGGCGGCCTCCCGCTCGGCGCCACCGTCGCCTTCGGCCGCGCCGCCGACCTGCTCCGGCCGGGCCAGCACGGTACGACCTTCGGCGGGAACCCGGTCGCCTGCGCCGCGGGCCTCGCCGTCCTGGACACCATCGAGGGCGAGGGGCTGCTGGAGAACGTGAAGCGGCAGGGCGAGAAGCTGCGCGCCGGCATCGAGGCGCTCGGCCACCCGCTGGTCGACCATGTCCGGGGCGCGGGCCTGCTCCTGGGTATCGTGCTCACGGGGCCGCGCGCGCACGAGGTGCAGCAGGCGGCCCAGGAGGCCGGGTTCCTGGTGAACGCCCCCGCCCCCGACGTCGTACGGCTCATGCCCCCGCTGAACCTGCGCGACGACGAGGCGGGCGCCTTGCTCCAGGCGCTGCCCGGCATCCTCGACGCAGGCGGGGACGGACGATCCGGAGAATGAGACGACGATGAGCCAGGCGCAGGAGCACGAGCAGCAGACAGGTGCCGGGCCCGCCGTGCCGCAGACGCGCACCGCACGGCACCGCCGGATCGTGGACATCCTCAACCGGGAGCCCGTGCGCTCGCAGAGCCAGCTGGCCAAGCTGCTCGCCGACGACGGGCTCAGCGTCACCCAGGCGACGCTGAGCCGGGACCTCGACGAGCTGAACGCGGTCAAGATCCGCAACAACGACGGCGACCTCATCTACGCCGTGCCCAGCGAGGGCGGCTTCCGCACCCCGCGCGCACCGCTCGGCGAGTCCGCCAAGGAGGAGCGGATGCGGCGTCTGTCCCAGGAGCTGCTGATCTCCGCGGAGGCATCGGCCAACCTGGTGGTGCTGCGCACCCCGCCCGGGGCCGCCCAGTTCCTCGCCTCGGCCATCGACCAGGCCGAACTCCACGACATCCTCGGCACCATCGCCGGCGACGACACCCTGCTGCTGATCAGCCGCAACCCGACCGGCGGCCAGGCCCTCGCGGACCATCTGCTCAAGCTCGCGCAGAACGGCCACTGAGCCGCCCGGCCTGATCCGCGGGAGAGGCCCCGACCCGGTGCCCGGCGCCGACCGGCATGCGGGCCCCGGCACCCCGGCGGAGAATGGGAGCGGCAATCCCCTTGTGGCCGTCGGCCGTATAAAGAGGTGTGTCGGGTTTGCGGTTCCCCGTGGGTCGCCTCCCGGACGAGGCTCTGCTGTCCGGGCTGGCCACCGGAGACCAGGAGCTGGCCGTCGTCTTCGTGCGACGTTTCCAGCACCGGGTCTTCGGCGTCGCCATGGCCGTCACCGGGGACCGTCAGCTCGCCGAGGACGTCGCCCAGCAGACGTTCGAGCGCGCGTGGCGGCACGCGCAGATCTACGACTCGCGCCGTGGTTCGGTCACCACCTGGCTGACCACCATCGCGCACAACCTGGCCATCGACGCCGTACGCGCCCGGCGCACCGAGCCGGTGGCCCCCGAGGACCTCGACGCCCTCCTCGGCACCGTCACCGAGACCCCGAGCGCTGGGCGCTGGCCGACGAGGCGTCCGCCCGGCTGCGGGCCGCGGTCTCCCGGCTGCCCCGCGAACAGGCCCGGGCCCTGATGATGGCCGGCATCTACGGAATGACCGCCCAGCAGGTCGCCGACACGGAACAGATCCCGCTGGGCACCGCCAAGACCCGCATCAGAGCGGCGATGGGCAAACTGCGCACCACACTGTCGGCTCCGGAGCGAGGCGGCCATGTCCAGTGACGCGAACTGCGAGAAAATGCGCGAGATCGGCGCCGAGCTGGCGCTGGGCGTGCTGCCCGGGCGGGAGCGTGCGGAGGCGGTCGCCCATCTGGATACCTGCGCGGACTGCCGCGAGTTCGTCCGGCAGCTGACCCTGGTCGGCGACCGGCTGATCGGCCTGCTGCCCTGCCAGGAGCCGCCGCTGGGCTTCGAGACCCGGGTGGCCCGCAGCCTCGCCCAGCAGGCGGCCGCGGACGGGCGCACCGGCGCGCGCACCCTGGCGTTCCCGGTCCTGCGCGGCCGCGCGCGCCGGGCCCGGATCCGGCTGGGGCGGCCGCGGCCGGTCTCGCCGTGGTCGCCGGGTTCGCCGGCTGGGGCATCGGCACCGCCGTGGAGACGGTCACCGCCTCGTCCCCGCGCACCATGGAGTCCGAGCCGATGCTGGTCGGCGACATGACCGCGGACTCCGCCGACGGCTCACCCATCGGCGAGGTCTACGCCCATCCCGGCAGCCCCGGCTGGATCTTCGTGAGCGTCGACCTCGCCGGGCACGGCAGCGCGTACACCGGCCGGGTCAGCTGTGTGCTGGAGCGCTCCGACGGTACGACCGTGCGGGTGGGCGACTTCACCGTGCGCAACGGGCAGGGCCACTGGGGGGCTCAGGCGCCCGTCGACGCGGACGCGATCTCCGGCGCCCGGCTGACCTCCACCGACGGCACGGTCCTCGCCCGCGCCCACCTCCAGACCGGGCACGTACTGACCCGGGAGACGCATGCGCCGTCCCAGCAGACGTGAGGGCGGCCACGGGGACGGCGAGAGCTACGACACCACGGTGCCGGTGTTCAGCCGGTGCAGCCGGGCGTACGTCCCGTCGCGCACCAGCAGATCCTTGTGGGCGCCGTCCTCCACGACCCGGCCCCGGTCGAGCACCACGATCCGGGTGGCGTCGCGCACGGTGAGCAGGTTGTGCGAGATGACGATGGTGGTCCGCCCGGCCATCAGCCGGCGCAGCGGCTCCATGATCCGGCGGCCGGAACGCGCGTCCAGCCCGGTGGTCGGCTCGTCCAGCAGCAGCACCGGCGCGTCCCTGACCATCGCGCGGGCGATCGCGAGGCGCTGGCACTGGCCGCCGGACAGGGTACGGCCGCGCTGGCCGACGAGGGTGTCGTAGCCCTCCGGGAGCCGTTCGATGAACTCGTGCGCGTCCGCCGCGCGCGCCGCCGCGACGATCTCCGCCTCGGCGGCTTCCGGGCGGCCGTAGGCGATGTTCTCCCGCACCGTGCCGTGGAAGACCAGGGTCTCCTGGAGTACCACCGCGACGCTCTCGCGCACGTCGGCCAGCTGCAGATCGCGCAGATCGGTGCCGTCGAGCCGGACCGCGCCCCGGTCGGGGTCGTAGAACCGCAGCTGGAGCCGCGCGGCGGTGGACTTGCCCGCGCCGCTCGCCCCGACCAGCGCCAGCGTCTCGCCGGGCGCCACCCGGAAGGACACGTCCGCGAGGGCCCACGGCGTGGTGCCCGGGTAGCGGAACCAGACGCCGTCGAACTCCACCGCCCCGCGCGCCCGGCCGAGGGGCGGGCACCGGGGCGCTCGGTGACCTGCGGCCGCTGGTCCAGCAGTTCGATGATCCGCTCGGCCGAGGCGGCGGCGGTGTAGAAGGTGGTGCCGAGCCCGGACAGGCCGTGCACCGGGCTGTACATTTTGCCGATCAGGGCGAGGAAGACCAGCAGCCCGCCCAGGGTGAGCTGGCCCTGGGACAGCTTCCAGGTGCCGAGGCCCAGCACCGCGAGCCCGCCCGCCACCTCGATGATCTCCACGAGGGGCGCGTACAGGGACCGTATCCGCGTCGAGGCCATCACCGCCCGGAACCGGCCCACGCTCTCCCGCTCGAACCGGCGCGCCTCCCAGCTCTGCCGGTTGTACGCCTGCACCAGCGCGACATTGCCGAGGACCTCCTCGGCGATCGCGCTGAGCGAGCCGGTGCGCCTCCTGCGCTCCCGGGAGGCGTCCTTGATCAGCCGTGAGAAGTGCCGGGCCGCGCCCCAGAACAGCGGCACGATGACCAGCGCGAGCAGGGTCAGATCCCAGCTCAGATAGAACAGCAGGCCGACGAAGACGGCCAGTTGGAGCACGTAGTACAGGGCGTCCGCCACGCCCGAGAGCAGGAAGGTCTCGACCGCGTCCACATCACCCGTGACGCGGGAGAGCACATCGCCGAGCCGGCGGCGTTCGAAGAAGCCGAGGGACAGGCCCTGCACATGCCGGAAGACATCGCGGCGCAGGGAGAGCAGGAAGCGCTCGCCGACCCAGGTGGAGGTCATCTCGTCGGCGAAGCCGAGGACGCCGGAACATAGGATCAGCCCCAGGTAGGCCGGGGCGATCCACAGAAAGGGGCGCAGGTCGCGGGGGACCAGCACCTGGTCCACGACGCTCTTGAACAGCCACAGCTCCCCGGCGTCGATGACCGGTCCGGTCAGGCTGAGCAGCAGCAGCGGGACGAGCCAGCGCCGGTTGCCGCGCGTGTAGGGCCAGAACCGGCGGAAGACCGCGCGCGGGGAGACCACGGGCGCGGCCGCCACGACATCGCCGGATGCCTCGGGGGTGTCGGAGGAGGAGCCGTCGGGGTCCCCCAGGACAGCAGACGCCGCAGGACTTGCGCCATGGGATGCGTTCCTCGGACAGCGGCCGGGCGGACCGGGTCCTCCGGGCCCCGGTCCGCTCAGCCTGTGCGGGTCGGTCAGTAGCCGCCGTGGCCGCCGCGGCCGCCGTGACCGTGGCCACCGCGTCCGTGGTCGCGGCCACCGTGGCGGTCGCCGTGCCGGTCTCCGTGGCGGTCGAAGCGGTCGAAGGCGTCGAAGCGGTCGTCGTCGTAACGGCCGTGGCCGTGGTCGTGACCGCGGCCGCCGCCGCAACCCTTGGGCAGCAGACTGCTGAAGATAGCCATAGCGTTCCTCCCGGAAAATTTCGCTGCACAGGTAATACGTCCGAGAACGCGACGCGGATGGCTCCTGAGCGAAAAAATTTCCCTTTCAACCCCTTTTTCACGCTCTGTCCATGGACAGTCCCTCGGTGTGCAGCACCTCGCCGTCCGCCGTGATCAGCAGTCCCTCGGTGCCGGGCAGCGACTCCAGCCACCGCAGACCCGCCCGCGAACCCCGCGCGAACGCGGCCGTCGCCCAGCAGTCCGCCCAGGTCAGCCGGGGTGCCACCACGGTCACCGCCACCAGGTCGGTGACCGCGGGCCGTCCGGTGCGCGGGTCCACGATGTGGGCGCCCCGCTCGGCCGTGCCCGAGGTGGCGACGGCCAGCTCGCCCGCCCCCGCCGTCGACACCACCGCGACGAGCTCGCCCGGCCGCAGCGGGTCCGCGATCCCCACCTGCCAGGAGCGCCCCGGCTCCGGGGCGCCGAGCGTCTGTACGTCACCGCCGCCGTTGACGCTCACCCCGGTTACCCCGGCGACCCCGGCCAGCCGCCGCGCCGCCCGCTCCGCCGACCATCCCTTGACGATCCCGGTGGGGTCCGGCACCCCCCGGTATCGCGCGCTGAACCAGCCCTCGCTGACCCGCTCCGCCCGCGCCGCGAGCCCCAGCACCAGCGCGACCTCCGGCGGGCACTGCTCCACCGCGAGTTCGCCCCGGGCCAGCCGCGACACCGCGCTGTCCGGGCGCCAGGTGCTGAACACCGCGTCCATGGCGTGCAGCCGGGCCACCGCCTCGTCGAGCGCCGCCCGCACCGCACTCGACCGGCCGCCCCGCACCTCGAAGGAGAACACGGTCCCCATCACCTCCTCCGCGTGCCGCACGACCTCACCCATGGAGCCGGTCCAGGGCGGACTGCAGGGACTGCCGGTAGCCGGTGCTGGTGTAGGTCGCGCCCGAGACCGTGTCGATCCGCGCGCTCTGCGAGGCCAGCGCCTCGCGCCGCAGCCGGGGGAGCGCGTAGCCGTCGATCTCCCGGTCGCGCGGGTTCTCCGTCGGGTACCGGACGGCCGCCACCTCGGTGAGCCTGCCGCCCGTGACCGTCACCCGTACCTGGACCGGGCCCCAGCGGGTCCGCGCGGTCTCGCCGGTGACGGTCTTCGCGGCACCTCCGGCGGCGGGGGCGCCCCCGGCCGCCGGGGAGTCTCCCGGTGCCGGGGAACTCCCGGACGCGGCGGGGGCGTTCGCGCCGCCCGAGGGTGCCTGGGCCGACGCGCCCAGGGCGAGTCCCGGGCTGGTGTGCGGCTTCAGGGACAGCAGCAGGACCACGGCGGAGACCGTCGTGGCGCTCGCCAGCACGACGCGGCGCAGCGGGCGGTTCTTCCTCAACGCGTGCATGACCTCGGCCTCACAGCTCGAACGACTCGTGATGGATGCGGCGGTCCGGCGACCCCGCCGCGCGCAGCGCCTCGTACACGTCCCGGGCGAACCCGTGGGGCCCGCAGACGTAGACGTCACGGGCGGGCAGATCGGGGAACCGCGCCCGCAGCGACTCGGCGGTGATGCGGGGGCGCTCACCATGCGGACCGTTCAGCGCGTACAGCACCTCGGCGCCCCGCCACCGCGCTATCGCCTCCAGCTCTCGGCCCAGCGCCAGGTCCTGTGCCGAACGCGCCCGGTACAGCAGCGTGACCTCGCCGGGCAGCGTCTCGAACAGGGCCCGCAGCGGGGTGATGCCGACCCCGGCCGCGATCAGCAGGGTCCGCCCGCCGGTGGCCCGGTCGGCGGTGAGTGCCCCGTAGGGCCCCTCCGCCCACACCCGGGTGCCGGGCCGGAGCGTGGACACCGCCGCGCTGTGGTCGCCCAGCGCCTTCACCGTGATCCGCAGCCGGTCCGGGCGCGGCGGCGCCGACAGGGAGTACGGCGTGGACGTCCAGGCCAGGCCCGCGGCGAGGAACCGCCAGCGGAAGAACTGCCCGGGGCGCGCCCCCAATCGGTCGAGGTCCCGCCCGCGCACCACGACCGAGAACACCCCCGGCGCCTCCCGCCGTACCGACTCCACCCGCAGCCGGTGGCGCCGGTTGAGCCGGACCGGCACGAGGACCCGGAACCACACCACGAGCGCCGCGACCCCG
Organism: Streptomyces sp. SUK 48; assembly: GCF_009650765.1. Taxonomy (NCBI): domain Bacteria; kingdom Bacillati; phylum Actinomycetota; class Actinomycetes; order Kitasatosporales; family Streptomycetaceae; genus Streptomyces; species Streptomyces sp. SUK 48. The sequence goes on from NZ_CP045740.1 coordinate 6,539,947, forward strand.
AGATACAGCGCGTACCAGGCGGCGGTGGCCACCGGCTCGCCGCTGAACTGCTCGCCCAGCGACACCTGGTGGAAGAAGGCCAGGAACACGGCCGCGTACGTCAGCAGATGGAGGTGGTACCAGACCTCGTGCCGGAGCCGGCGCCGGGCCGCCCGCGCCGAGGTGACGCCGACCGCGAACAGGATCAGCGTGCCGGCGGTGGCCTTCAGCATGTCCGGGTAGTCCAGCACCACGGTGACCGTCTCGTGCCACAGCGACGCCCGGTCCTGCGCGGCGTACCCGCCGAGGATCAGCGCGCTGTGCGCCACCAGCAGGCACACCGTGTACCGCCCGGCCATCGCGTGCCAGCGCGCCACCCGGTCCGCGCCCACCCGGTTCTCCAGCGCCGGCACCCGCGCCATCAGGGCGACCAGCACCGCGCAGGCGTACCCGCACAACAGTCCGGCGAGCCGCCCCGCGCCGGTCAGCCGGCCGGCCGTACCGACCACGGAGTCGGTGTCCGTCCACCACAGCGCGACGACGGCCGCCGCCCCCGCCCACAGCACCGCCCGCAGCGGCCCCGCCAGGGAGCGTCGCGCGGCCCCCGGCCGGGGCGGCGCCGCCCGTCCCATGTCCACGGCTGTCATCAGTGCCGTTCCCTCCGTCCGCCGTCCGGACCACCGGCCGGCGCAGCCACTGTGCGGGACCCGGCTCTGAGTCACCTCTGAGAAGCGGCCCGCGGCCGGATCTCCGAGAGCCTTCTCACAGAAGTCTCAGAGAGCTCTCACCAACCGCTCTGACCAGCCAGTACGACACCCGCCGAGCCGACTCAGAGGAAACTCAGAGCCGCCGCGGGGACCGGCCGCCGCGCGCACCCGCGATGCTGGGAGGCGCGATGAACACGACCCGTTCCGGCCGCCCGGCCCTCACCCGTCCCGACGGCACCGCGCTGCGCGTCCTCGTCGTGGACGACGACCCCGACCTCGCCGAGGTGCTCACCGGCGCCCTGCGCTACGAGGGCTGGCAGGTGCGCGCCGCCGCCGACGGCGCCGCCGCCCTCGCCGCGGCGCGCGAGCTGATGCCCGACGCCGTGGTGCTGGACGTGATGCTCCCCGACATGGACGGCTTCACCGTGCTGCGCCGGCTGCACGAGACCCAGCCCGAGGTGTGCGTGCTCTTCCTCACCGCGCGGGACGCGGTCGAGGACCGGATCGCCGGGCTCACCGCGGGCGGCGACGACTACGTCACCAAGCCCTTCAGCCTGGAGGAGGTCGTGGCCCGGCTGCGCGGACTGCTGCGCCGCGCCGGCATGGCCCGCCGCCCGGAGCCGGAGGAGGACCCCGGGCTGGTCGTGGGCGACCTGGTGATGGACGAGGACGCCCGCGAGGTGACCCGGGCCGGCGCGCTGATCGAACTCTCGCCGACCGAGTTCGAGCTCCTGCGCTTCCTGATGCGCAACCCCCGCCGCGTCCTCAGCAAGGCGCAGATCCTCGACCGGGTCTGGTCCTACGACTTCGGCGGCCGGGCCCATGTGGTCGAGCTGTACATCTCCTACCTGCGCAAGAAGATCGACGCCGGCCGCGAGCCCATGATCCACACGGTGCGCGGGGCGGGGTACGTACTGAAACCGGTGACCGGGTGACGTCGCATGACCGGATGACGTCACGTGGCCGGGCGGCCTCCGGTGGCCGGACGGGACCCGTCGGCCTGCTCGCCCGGCTGCCCCGGTTCCGCACCCTGCGCGCCCGGATCACCTTCGGCCTGGTCGTGCTGCTCGCGGTGAGCTGCGCCGCGGTCGGGGTGGCCGCCGTGGTCGAGCTGAACGGCTTCCTCACCCAGCGCCTGGACGAGCAGCTCGCCCAGGTCGGCACCCGGTTCCCGGAGAGCCTGGAGCACGACGGCAGGCTGCCCGACGACCACGACGGGGACGAGGACGCCGACACCCGCCGGATGGCCACCGGCACCTTCGGCGCCTGCCTGCGCGGCGGCGCCGTCACGGACAAGGGCCTCATCCGCTCCGGCGACCTATCCGTCGACCTGGACATCACCCTGACCGCGCGGGACGCCGAACGCCTCGCCCGCGTCCCCGACGACGGCCACCCGCACACCGTCGAACTCTCCGCCCTGGGCCACTACCGGGTACTCGCCACCCCCGGCCGGGACGGCGACGTACTGATGGCGGGGCTCCCGCTGAAGCCCGTCGAGGCGGCCGTGCACCGGCTGGAACTGGTCGCCGGAATCGTCTTCGGCCTCGCCCTCGTGACGGCCGGGGTGAGCGGCGCGCTCTGGGTCCGCTGGTCCCTGCGCCCCCTCGGCCGGGTCACCGCCACCGCCGCCCGGGTCAGCGAACTCCCGCTCGCCAGCGGCGTGGTGGCGCTGCCCGCGCGCGCCCCCGTCGCCGACCCGCACAGCGAGGTGGGCCAGGTCGCCGCGGCCCTCAACGGCATGCTCGGCCATGTCGAGGACGCGCTCACCAAGCGGCACGCGAGCGAGGAGCGGCTGCGCCGGTTCGCCGCCGACGCCAGCCACGAGCTGCGCACCCCGGTCGCCTCGGTGCGGGGCCACGCCGAACTGGGCCTGCTGCACCCGGGCCCGGTGCCGCCGGAGGTCACCCGGGCCCTGGAGCGGATCGCCGCCGAGTCCGCGCGGATGGGCCTGATGGTGGACGACCTGCTGCTGCTCGCCCGCCTCGACGCGGGACGCCCGCTGGAGCGCGGCCCGGTCGACCTGACCCGGCTGGTCCTGGACGCGGTCACCGACGCCCGCGCCGCGGGTCCCGGCCACGGCTGGGCCCTGGACCTCCCGGCGGACCCGGTCACGGTCACCGGCGACGCCCACCGCCTCCACCAGGTGTTGGCCAACCTGTTGGCCAACGCGCGTTTGCACACACCCGTTGGCACCAAGGTCACCATCACCCTGGACCCCGGCCCCGACGCCGGCGCCCGCGCCGTCACCCTCTCCGTCCACGACGACGGCCCCGGCATACCCGAGGACCTCGACTCCGCCGTCTTCGAACGCTTCACCCGCGCCGACCACCGCCGCCACGGCGACGCGTCCGCCACCGGCGCGGGCCTCGGCCTGTCGATCGTGTCGGCGGTGGTGGAGGCGCACGGAGGCACGGTGGGCGTGGAGAGCGCCCCGGGCGCCACGACGTTCCGGGTCTGCCTGCCCGCCTGAACGGGGCGCGGGGCCGCGCCGGTACGCGCCTCGCCGCGCGGGCGCACGGCGAGCTCAGTACCGGGTGACCGCGGTGGCGCCGCCCTCCGTGCCGATGGCGATGTGCGGCGCCGCCCCCGGCACCACCCACCGCAGAATCCGCCGCATGGCATCCTCCGGCACCGACACACACCCGGCCGTGGCTCCGGCCCCGTCGACGTGCAGGAAGATCCCCGCCCCCGCCCCCGCACCGGCCGGTGGTAGTTGAACCCCACGACGAGCGCGTACGCGTACTGCGTGCCGTAGGCGCTCAGCCGCTCCGCCTCCGCGGCCCGGCAGTCGCCCGGCAGCGGATCCGTCCAGCGGTTGTACGAGGAGGACGCGTTGTCCTCGCACCACCAGGAACTCTCCGTCACCGCCCGGTAGGAGATCCCCGTCCCGGCCGGCGCCGCCCGGACGCCGAACCCGAACGGCAGGTCGTACAACCCGGCCGGCGTCGTGTCCGTCCCCTGGACGCGCGCGTTCCCCTCGACCAGTCCCTTCGCCCCGAACCGCGCCGGCGCGGAACCGGCCTGCGTCCAGGTGCCGTCCCGCAGGTCCCACCAGGTGACCGTGCCCGTCGTGGCCGACGTGTCCGCTGCCCGCGCGATGATCAGCTGGCTCCCGCCGCCGGTGTCCGCGAGGCGCGCGGGCAGCGGCACCGGCACCGGCGCGCGCGGCGCGGGCGCGGCCCCGAGCAGGCCGAGCAGGGAGGCGGACACGAGGCTGGCGACGACACCGGGGCGCATGCCCAGACGCTAGACGGGGGCAGCGGCGACGGCAGCCCGGGCGGTCCGTCCAGGCTCCGGGCGATGTGCTCCTTCCTGGTGAAGCAGTCGTTCGGGGAGGCGTCGTCCTGCCGCGCGAAGCGCCGCTCGGGCAGATCGCGCTCCTCCCGTACGCCATGAAGGGGACGGCGGACCCGCAGGCGTCCCGCACCAACTCGGCGTGCACGACGACGAGCGCGCGTGATCCGCCCGTTCTCGCGCAGTCACCCGGAGGGGTGATTGACGAATCATGCGGAACCCTGCATACTCATGCATGTCAGCGAATGCACTGTGAGGAGAAACCCGTGACCGAGCGCGTCGTACTCGCCTATTCAGGCGGTCTGGACACCTCCGTCGCCATCGGCTGGATCGCCGAGGAGACGGGCGCCGAGGTCATCGCCGTTGCGGTCGACGTCGGCCAGGGCGGCGAGGACCTGGACGTCATCCGCAAGCGCGCCCTCGCGTGCGGCGCGGTCGAGGCCGAGGTCGCCGACGCCAAGGACGAGTTCGCCGACGAGTACTGCCTCCCGGCGATCAAGGCCAACGCCCTGTACATGGACCGCTACCCGCTGGTCTCCGCCCTCTCCCGGCCGACGATCGTCAAGCACCTCGTGGCCGCCGCCCAGAAGCACGGCGCCACCACCGTCGCCCACGGCTGCACCGGCAAGGGCAACGACCAGGTCCGCTTCGAGGCCGGCATCGTCGCCCTCGCCCCCGACCTGAAGTGCATCGCCCCGGTCCGCGACTACGCGATGACCCGGGACAAGGCGATCGCCTTCTGCGAGGCCAAGCAGCTCCCGATCGCCACCACCAAGAAGTCCCCGTACTCCATCGACCAGAACGTCTTCGGACGCGCCGTCGAGACGGGCTTCCTGGAGGACATCTGGAACGCCCCGATCGAGGACATCTACGAGTACACCTCCAACCCCGCCACCGCGCGCGAGGCCGACGAGGTCGTCATCAGCTTCAAGCAGGGCGTCCCGGTCGCGATCGACGGCAGGCCCGTCACCGTCCTCCAGGCCATCCAGCAGCTCAACGAGCGCGCGGGCGGCCAGGGCATCGGCCGGATCGACATGGTCGAGGACCGCCTGGTCGGCATCAAGTCCCGCGAGGTCTACGAGGCCCCCGGCGCGATCGCCCTGATCACCGCCCACCAGGAGCTGGAGAACGTCACGGTCGAGCGCGAACTGGCCCGCTACAAGCGCCAGGTCGAGCAGCGCTGGGGCGAGCTGGTCTACGACGGCCAGTGGTTCTCCCCGCTCAAGCGCGCCCTGGACGGCTTCATCGACGAGGCCAGCCAGCAGGTCAACGGCGACATCCGGATGACCCTGCACGGCGGCCGCGCGGTCGTCACCGGCCGGCGCTCCGAGTCGTCGCTGTACGACTTCAACCTCGCCACCTACGACACCGGCGACAGCTTCGACCAGGCCGCGGCCAAGGGCTTCATCGACATCTACAGCCTGTCGTCGAAGATCGCCGCCAAGCGGGATCTCGCGTAACCCCTACGGGTTCACCTCGCACGCATCACGCCGACGGCCGCCTCCTCACCTGCAAGGGTGGGGAGGCGGTGGCACAGAGACATCATTCCGAGGAGCAACGCAGTGAGCAGCAAAAGCGGTGACGTACGGCTCTGGGGCGGCCGTTTCGCCGACGGTCCCGCCGAGGCCCTGGCGAAGCTGTCCGCGTCCGTCCACTTCGACTGGCGGCTCGCGCCCTACGACATCGCCGGCTCGCGTGCCCACGCCCGCGTGCTGCACCAGGCCGGACTCCTCACCGAGGACGAGCTGACCCGCATGATCGCCGGGCTCGACCGGCTGGAGGCGGACGTCGCCGACGGCTCCTTCACCGGCACCATCGCCGACGAGGACGTGCACACGGCCCTGGAGCGCGGCCTGCTGGAGCGCCTCGGCCCGGACCTCGGCGGCAAACTCCGCGCCGGCCGGTCCCGCAACGACCAGGTGGCCACCCTCTTCCGGATGTACCTCAGGGACCACGCCCGGATCATCGGCGGCCTGATCGCCGACCTCCAGGACGCCCTGATCGGCCTGGCCGAGGCCCACCCGGACGTGGCGATGCCCGGCCGCACCCACCTCCAGCACGCCCAGCCGGTGCTCTTCGCCCACCATGTCCTCGCCCATGTGCAGTCCCTGTCCCGGGACGCGGAGCGGCTGCGCCAGTGGGACGAGCGCACGGCGGTGTCGCCGTACGGCTCGGGCGCCCTCGCCGGCTCCTCGCTCGGCCTGGACCCGGAGGCGGTGGCCGCGGACCTCGGGTTCGAGCGCGGCAGCGCCGCCAACTCCATCGACGGCACGGCCTCCCGGGACTTCGTCGCGGAGTTCGCCTTCATCACCGCGATGATCGGCGTGAACCTCTCCCGGATCGCCGAGGAGATCATCATCTGGAACACGAAGGAGTTCTCCTTCGTCACCCTCCACGACGCGTTCTCCACCGGCTCCTCGATCATGCCGCAGAAGAAGAACCCGGACATCGCGGAGCTGGCCCGGGGCAAGTCCGGCCGCCTGATCGGCAATCTGACCGGCCTGCTGGCCACGCTCAAGGCGCTGCCCCTCGCCTACAACCGCGACCTCCAGGAGGACAAGGAGCCGGTCTTCGACTCCTGCGACCAGCTGGAGATCCTGCTGCCCGCCTTCACCGGCATGATGGCCACCCTCACCGTGCACCGGGAGCGCATGGAGGAGCTGGCCCCGGCCGGCTTCTCCCTCGCCACCGACATCGCCGAGTGGCTGGTCCGCCAGGGCGTCCCCTTCCGGGTGGCCCACGAGGTCGCGGGGGAGTGCGTCAAGGCCGCCGAGGCCGAGGGCAAGGAACTGGACGAGCTGACGGACGAGCAGTTCGCCAAGATCTCCGCCCACCTCACCCCCGAGGTCCGCACCGTCCTCGACGTCCCCGGCGCCCTGGCCTCCCGTAACGGCCGCGGTGGCACGGCCCCGAGCGCGGTCGCCGTCCAACTGGCCGAGGTGAAGACGGACGTGGCCCAGCAGCACGTATGGGCGGCGGCCAAAAAGTAGGGCACTCGCGCGATCACCGTACGAGCCGAGCCCTGGGGCGGAGCCACGCGCGGGTTACGTTGGTCGGGAACCGAACCGGAACCGACCGAACCGGAGCCCGCGATGCCCTTCGCCCGTCTCGCCACCGCGACCACGCCGACCTGTCACATCGGCCTCGGTCTCGCCGCCGTCGGCCGCCCCGGCTACATCAACCTCGGCCGGGACGGCGACCTCGGCGCGGACCGCAGCGTCGACGCCCTGCGCACCCGTACCCATGAACTCCTCGACGCGGCCTACGCGCAGGGCGTCCGCTATGTCGACGTCGCCCGCTCCTACGGCCGTTCGGAGGAGTTCCTCGCCGAGTGGCTGACGAAGAACCCCGGCATCGACGACGTCGTCGTCGGCAGCAAGTGGGGCTACACCTACACCGCCGACTGGTCCACCGACGCCGAGCGGCACGAGGTCAAGGACCACACCCTGGCGACGTACGAGCGGCAGCGCGCCGAGTCCGACGCCCTGCTCGGCGACCGGCTCGACCTCTACCAGATCCACTCGCTCACCCCGGACAGCCCCGCCCTCACCGACAAGGAACTCCACGCGAGGCTCGCCCAGGCCGCCGCCGGGGGACTGACCATCGGGTTCTCCACCAGCGGCCCCCGGCAGGCGGACACCGTCCGCGCCGCCCTCGCGGTGACGGTCGACGGCGAGCCCCTCTTCCGTACCGTGCAGTCGACGTACAACATCCTGGAGCACTCGGCCGCCCCCGCCCTCGCCGAGGCCCATGACGCCGGGCTGACCGTGATCGTCAAGGAGGGCATGGCCAACGGCCGCCTCGCCGGCCCGAACGCCCCCGAGGCGCTGAGGTCGATCGCGGCCGAGGAGGGGCTCGGCTGCGACGCCGTCGCCGTCGCCTGGATCCTGAGCCGGCCCTGGGTGGGCGTCGTCCTCTCCGGCGCCGCGACCGTCGCCCAGCTCGCCTCCAATCTGCACGCCCCCGCCGTCGACCTGGACGCGGACCGGATGACGCGTCTCGCCACGCTCACCGAGGAGCCGCGCGCGTACTGGGAGCGGCGCGGCCAGCTGCCCTGGCACTGACCGGAAACCCTCCCCGGTCGAAAAGCCCCGTCGGCCCCACCGGCCCCGCCGGCCTCCGCTGACCCGCGCTGACCAGCGGTGATGAGTCACGCATGCCCATGATGAGACAATCATGTCTCACATGGGTTACTCTTGTCTCATGGCCCTGGATCGAGACCATGTACTGCGCAGCGCCGCCGCCCTGCTGACCCGCAAGTCCACCGCGACCATGGACGAGGTCGCCAAGGCCGCCGGGATCAGCCGGGCGACCCTGCACCGGCACTTCGCCGGCCGCGACGCGCTCGTACGCGCGCTGGAGGCGCTCGGCATCGCCGAGTGCGAGGCGGCGCTGGAGCGGGCCCGCCCTGAGGAGGGGTCCGCGACCGAGGCCGTACGCCGGCTGGTCGGCGAGATCCAGTCGGCCGCGGGACTGCTCGCCTTCCTGTACGGCGAGAGCCAGCTGTGGGAGGGCGACCGGCAGAACAACGGCTGGCAGCGGCTCGACAGCCGGATCGGCGCCCTGTTCCAGCGCGGACAGCGGGCCGGCGAGTTCCGCATCGACCTGACCCCGGTCTGGCTCACCGAGGCGCTGTACGGCCTGACCGCCTCCTGCGCCTGGGCCACCCTGGACGGCCGCGTGGCCGCCCGCGACTTTTCGACCATGGTCGCCGAGCTGCTGCTCGGCGGCGCTCTACGGAGAGAGGAATCATGACCAGCACAGTGCAGCCGGCCAAGACGGCGCGGCCCACGCCGCGCCCGGGCCGCTGGCTCGCGCTCTGCGTCCTGGTCCTGGCCGTGCTGCTGGTGGCCGTCGACGCCACCGTGCTCGGCCTGGCGACCCCCTACATCAGCGAGGACCTGCACCCCTCCGGCACCCAGCTGCTGTGGATCGGTGACGTCTACTCCTTCGTCATCGCCGGTCTGCTGGTCTCCATGGGCAGCCTCGGCGACCGCATCGGGCGCAAGCGCATCCTGCTCTGCGGCGCCACCGCGTTCGGCGCGGTATCCGTGCTCAACGCCTATGCCACGACACCGGAGTTGATGATCCTCGCCCGGGCGCTGCTCGGTGTCGCGGGCGCGACCCTGATGCCGGCCACCCTCGCCCTGATCCGCAACCTCTTCCACGACCCGCGCGAGCGCAGCCTCGCCGTCGGCATCTGGGGCGCGACGGCCTCGGCCGGTACGGCGGTCGGCCCCATCGTCGGCGGCTTCCTGCTGGAGCACTTCTGGTGGGGCTCGGTCTTCCTGATCAACCTGCCCGTGATGGCGGTCCTCGTCCTGGTCGGCATCCGCACCCTGCCCGAGTCCCGCAACCCGAACCCGGGCCCCTGGGACCTGGCCAGCGTGCTGCTCTCCCTCGTCGGCATGATCGGCGTGGTCTACGCCGTCAAGGAGGCGGCCACCCACGGCTTCTCCTGGCCGACGCTCGCCGCGGGTCTGCTGGGCGCGGGCGCGCTGTACGGCTTCGTGCGCCGCCAGCTGACCATGCCGGCCCCGCTGCTGGACATGCGGCTGTTCCGGCACCGCGGCTTCAGCGGTGCGGTGCTCGCCGACCTGCTGACCGTGCTCGGCATGTCCGGCCTGGTCTTCTTCCTCTCCCAGTACCTCCAACTCGTGCAGGACCGGCGCCCGTTCGAGGCGGGCCTCGCCGAACTGCCCGCCGCCGTGGGCGCGGTGGTGGCCGGACTGCTCGCGGGCCGCGCCGCCCGGCGTTTCTCGGTCCGCTCGGTGGTCTCGGCCGGCCTCGCCGCGGTCGGCCTGTCCCTGGCCGTGCTGACCTGCCTCGGCCAGTCCACGGGCTACCCGGTGCTCGGCGCCGCCCTGCTGGTGGTGGGCGCCGGCGCGGGCCTGTCGTTCACGGTCACCGCCGACGTCATCCTCTCCAGCGTCCCCAAGGAGCAGGCGGGCGCCGCCTCCGCGGTCTCCGAGACGGCCTACGAACTGGGCGCCGCCCTCGGCATCGCCCTGCTCGGCTCCATCGTGACCGCCGTCTACAGCGGCTTTAGGGGCCCGGCCGGCACCCCGCCGGGCGCCCATGAATCGCTGGGCGCGGCCGTGGAGGCGTCGGCCCAGCTGCCGCCGAGCACGGCCGAGCCCCTCCTGGACGCGGCCCGTGACGCCTTCGTGCACGGCCTCCACCTGGCCGCGGGCGCGGGCGCGGCGGTCCTGCTGGGCACGGCGGCCGCGGCGTGGTTCCTGCTGAAGGGGCAGAACCTAGAAAACCCAGAAAACCCAGAAAACCCGGAGAACGCCGAGTGAGCGCCGAGTGAGCGCGGCCCGCTCGGCGCCCCCTCAGCGCTTGTAGCCGAGCACCGTCATCATCCCGCTCTCCGAGTGGTACTGGTTGTGGCAGTGCACCATCCACAGCCCGGGGTTGTCCGCGTCGAACTCCACCACCAGCTTGCGATGCGGCAGCACCAGCGCCGTGTCCTTGCGCGCGCCGACCGCGTCCAGCCCGGTCATCGCGAAGGTGTGCCCGTGCAGATGCATCGGGTGCCACATGTCCGTCGCGTTGATGAGGGTCAGCCGCACCCGCTCCCCGGCATGGATCTCGTGCCGCTGGCGGACGTCGTACGGCTTGTGGTCGAAGCCCCAGTCGAACTTCGCCATGCTGCCGGTGATCTTGATGCGCAGCTGGCGGTCCGGGTGCCGCTCGGGCAGGGCCACCGAGTCGGCCGGCACCAGCCGCCGCGCGGGCACGCACTCGCCGTCCAGTTCGTCGGGGCGGACATCCGGCGCGGGAAGGTTCTTCCCCTTGTCGGTGCGCAGGACGGCGAGCGCGCCGCCCTTCTTGCCCTCGGCCAGCGCGACCAGCGGGAAGCAGCCGTCCTTGGCGGTCACCAGCACGTCGTACCGCTCGGACATCCCGATGAGCAGGGCGTCGGTCTCCTTGTGCCGCACGGGGTAGCCGTCGGTGTGCGTGACCGTCATGGCGTGGCCGCCGAGCGAGACCCGGAAGGCGGTCTCCGAACCCGCGTTGACGAAGCGCACCCGGATGCGGTCGCCGGGCCGGCAGCGGAACTCCTGGGGGTGGTGCGGCAGCCGCCCGTTGGCGAGGTAGTACGGATAGTCGACGCTGCCGCCGTCGCCGTCGAGCATGCGGCTGTGGGAGTCGTGCAGCACCCGGTCCGGACCGCCCCCGGCCTTCCTGGACGGCGCCGGCTTCGCCTTGGCCGACCCGCTCGCGCGCGGCGAGGGGCTCCCGCTCGCGTGCGGGTGCTCCGGGCCCATGCCCATGCCGGCCATGGAGCCGCCCGGCTTGAGCTGTTCGAGCACGCTGTCGGGGGTGGAGCCGTCCACGCCGTCCAGCCAGTCGTCCAGGACGACGACCCACTCCTTGTCGTAGGCGAGCGTCTCCTTGGGATCGTCCACGACCAGCGGCGCGTACAGCGCGCGGTCGGGCTGCATCCCGACATGGGAGTGCAGGAGATACGTGCCGGGGTGCTTCACGGTGAACCGGTAGCGGTAGTCCAGGCCGGCCGGGATCGGCCGCTGCGTCAGATCCGGGACGCCGTCCATGTCGCAGCGCAGCCGCACCCCGTGGGAGTGCAGGGTGGTGGTGGTCGGCAGCCGGTTGGCGAGCGTCAGATCGAGGACGTCGCCCGCGGTCACCCGGACCAGCGGCCCCGGCACCGTGTCGTTGTACGCCCAGGTGCGCACCGAGCGCCCGCCCAGGTCGAGCTTGGTCTCCGCGGCGGTGAACCGGTAGGTGCGGACCCGCCCCGCCCCGCGCTTCCGCTCGGTGGCGAGCACCTCCGGGTCCGACGGGTTGACGTACCCCTTGGGCCCCGCCGGTACGAAGTTCCCCTCGATGCCCGCCCCGAGGGGACCGGTGTCCGGGTGGTGCGGACCGGAGCGGGTCTCCGGCTCCGAACCGGAGCCGCAGGCCGCCAGGAATCCCGCGCCGACGGCTGCGATCGGGACACGGAGGAGGGTTCGCCGCGAAGGTGTATCCATGTCTGCATCAGACATGTTCTGTGGATCACGCGCTCGGGGGCGTAGGCCGAATGACCCTGCCCCAGGGCAGATTCACACCGGCAGACGGACGAACGCGGGCCGCCCCGGTCGTACCGGAACGGCCCGCGGCCATCTGCTGCGCCGGACTCAGGCGGCCTTCGCCTTGGTGGCGTACATGTCGACGTACTCCTGCCCGGACAGCCGCATGACCTCGGTCATCACGGAGTCGGTGACGGCGCGCAGCACATAGCGGTCGCGGTCCATGCCGTCGTAGCGGGAGAACTCCATCGCCGGGCCGAACCGCACGGTGACCTTGCCGGGCCGCGGCATGCCGTTGCCGCCGGGCTGGAGCTTGTCGGTGCCGATCATCGCGAACGGCACCACCGGCGCGCCGGTCATCAGGGTCAGCCGGGCGATGCCCGTACGCCCCCGGTACAGACGGCCGTCGGGGGAGCGGGTGCCCTCCGGGTAGATCCCGAAGACCTTGCCCTCCTCCAGGACCCGGCGGCCCGTCATCAGCGCCGCCACACCGCCGTTGGCGCCGTCCCGGTCCACCGGGATCATGCCGACGCCGGTGAAGAACCACGCCATCAGCCGGCCCTTGAAGCCCTTGCCGGTGACGTACTCGTCCTTGCCGATGAAGAGCACCTGACGCTTCGTGACGACCGGGAGCACGATCGAGTCGATGAAGGTGAGGTGGTTTCCGGCCAGAATCACCGGGCCGTCCCCCGGGATGTTCTCCGCGCCCTCCACCTGTGGGCGGAACATCAGGCGCATGATCGGGCCGAGCACTGCCTTGATGAGGCGGAAGCGGGACAACGGGTCCTCCGATGTCAGGGGGCGATATGAATCTGTGCGATATGGGTCTGTGCAGGTGAGGACATTACTCGCGGCTCCGCCGCCGACGCACATCGGGGACGGGCGGTTCACCGACGTCTTACGAAGTGTTGACATCGGTTTACCTGGTTCACCTGCGGTGACGCGTGGCGGACGGCGTGTGACGCCCTTGTGCCGATGTGACGGACATCGCTCGTCCCGTCCCCGTACGCGACACTCCGTCACCTGCCCGCACACACGGGCCATACGCCCGCACCCGCGAGTTCGACGCGAAGCCGCCCTCCTGTCATATGCGCGCCCCTACGATCTCCCGGACTGATGAGCATCGGACTGATGAGCGAAGACAGAAGACGGCAGGAGGCCGCCATGGGAACCGAGCGTACGACCGAGACGCAGCCACAGACGCAGGCCACGGGACGGCGGGCGCTCCTCGGCGCCGCGATGCTGGGCGCGGGCGGCGCGGTCCTCGGACTGTCCGGCACCGCCCGGGCCGCCGAGGCCCCGGCGGCGAGGCGTACCGCGCGCGGGCTCAAGGGCCTGCCGGTGCCGGCCATCGTCGGCCACCGCGGCGCCAGCGGCTACCGGCCCGAACACACCTTCGGCTCCTACGAGCTGGCCCTCGACCTCGGCGCCGACATCGTGGAGGCCGGCGACCTGTGCCCCACCAAGGACGGCCATCTGGTGTGCCGGCACGAACCGGAGATCGGCGGCACCACCGATGTCGCGGACCACCCCGAGTTCGCCGCCCGCAAGACCACCAAGGTGCTCGACGGCGTCCCCACCACCGGCTGGTTCACCGAGGACTTCACCCTCGCCGAGCTGAAGACGCTGCGCGCGATCGAGCGCATCCCGGCCAACCGGCCGCACAACACCCTCTACAACGGCCGCTGGGAGATCCCCACCTTCGAGGAAGTCCTGAAGTGGCAGGACGAGCAGACCCGCAAGCGCGGCAAGCAGGTCTGGATCTACCCGGAGACCAAGCACCCCACCTACTTCCGCAAGCTGGGCCTCGCCCTGGAGGAGCGGGTGGCCAAGCTGCTGCGCAGGCACGGCAAGGACACCCGCAACTCCCCGGTGATCCTCCAGTCGTTCGAGCCCACCAGCATCCAGAGGCTGAACCGGCTGGTCGACAACCCGCTCGTGGTGCTGCTGTCCACGGCCGACAGCCGCCCCTTCGACTTCGTGGAGGCGGGCGACCCGCGCACGGTCGCCGACCTGATCACCCCCAAGGGCCTGCGGGAGATCGCCGGTTACGCCCAGGGCATCGGCCCCACCCTGGACCTCGTCATCCCCAAGAAGGCGGACGGCTCCCTCGGCGAGCCCTCCACCCTGGTCTCCGACGCGCACCGGGTCGGCCTGATCCTGCACCCCTACACGATGCGCAACGAGAACCCCTTCCTGCCCGCCGAGTTCCGCAAGGGCGGCGCGGCCGACGGCTACGGCGACCCCTTCGGCGCCTTCAAGGCGTACTTCGCGACCGGCATCGACGGCGTCTTCACGGACAACGCCGACACCGGCGTCCTGGCCCGCGCCGACTTCCTGGGCTGACCCGCACACCGCCCGCCGCGCTGCCCCCCGCGATCTCCCGGAAGGCCCCGCCTCGCCGGGAGGCCGGGGGGAGTTGGCTATGTCACAGGGCGTCCCCGGGCGACGACGGTTGCCTCCCGCCGCGCGCGGGATAGGAGTGTGGGGGACGACAGGTGATCAGGTGAGCGGGAGGCATGCGCACATGGGCATGAGCGTGACCATCTCGGTGGCGACCGAAGAGGACGCGGAGGACATCTTCCGCCTCCAGTACCTGTGCTTCCAGAGCGAGGCGCGGCTGTACGGCAACTACCGCATCGACCCGCTCGTCGAGACCCTCGACGCCGTCCGCGGGGAGATCGGCGTCGACTGCGTCTTCGTCGCCCGGCTCGGCGACGAGGTGATCGGCGCCGTACGCGGCAGGATCACCGAGGACGGCTCCGCCGCCATCGCCCGCCTCTGCGTCCACCCCCGGCTCCAGGGCCACGGCATCGGCGCCCGCCTGCTGCGCGCCGCCGAGGCCGACCTGGCCGGGGAGCGCGGCGCCACCCTCTTCCGCCTCCGGACGGGCCACCGCAGCGAGGGCAACCTGCGCCTCTACCGCCGCGTCGGCTACGAGCCCGTGGGCAGGTCGAAGGGAACGGACGGCGTCGACCTGATCGTGCTGGAGAAGCCGGCGGCCACGTACGCGGCGACGGCGTGAGCGGCGCGCCCGCGCACCTCAACCAGCCGCCCGCGACCGCGCCTTCCGCAGCCAGTACATCGCGGAGACGGGCAGCAGCACGGGGATGAACACGTACCCCATCCCGTAGTCGGACCACACCGTGGAGTCGGGGAACGCCGAGGGGTCGACCACCGTCCACGTGCCCACGAGCAGCACACCGGCCAGCTCGACCCCGCAGCACAGCAGCGCCGCCCGCCGGGCCACGTCCCCGCCCCGCACCAGGGTGTACGTGATGAACGCGTAGATCAGCCCGGCGACCGCGGACAGCGCGTACGCCAGCGGCGCCCGCCCGAAGTCCGTCGCGATCTGGTAGACGGAACGCGACAGCGCGCCGACGACCATCACGCCGTAGAACCACACGAGCAGCATTCCCGGCCCGCTGATCAACCGGGCCGGCTTCTCCTCGACCGTCGTCATCCTCAGCCTCCCCAGATGTCAAAGAGCCGGACCTGAAGGACGGCCAGCACCACGCCGCCCGCCGCGGCCGTCACCGAACCCCACCGGGTCCGCTCGGCCAGCGACATGAAGCCCGCGGCCGGCACGCACGCGAACGCGCCCAGCAGATACGCCACGAAGATCGCGGTCCCCTGCGCCGGCTTCTCGCCCCGGGCCAGCTGCACGATCCCGATCACCAGCTGGACCACCGCCAGCAGCGACACCACGGCCATGCCGATGAAGTGCCAGTCCTTCGTCGGCTGGTCACGATAGGCGGCCCAGCCGCACCACGCGGCGAGCAGCAGCGCGGCGACCCCGGTCACCAGCGTCAGGACAGTGAGCATGCGGTCGACCTTATTACGGCGGAAACGGGCCAACGCCGCCGACCCCGCCGTACGCCGTAGGGTCGAGGCCATGACGATCCACGCCCACGCACTCCTGTTCGACAACGACGGCACCCTGGTCTCCTCCTACGACTCCGTCGTGCGCTGCTGGACGGTCTGGGCCAAGGAGTACGGGGTCACGGCCGAACAGTTCGGGCAGGTGGAGCTGCACGGCCGTACCGCGGCCGAGATCGTCGCCGACCTGCTGCCCGCGGACCTGGTGCCCCGGGCCGTCGCCCGGGTCGAGCAGCTGGAGGTGGCGGACGTCTCCGGCGTACGGCTGCTGCCCGGCACCCGGGAGTTCCTGGACTCCCTGCCCGCCGACCGCTGGGCCGTGGTCACCTCCGCCACCCGCCGGCTCGCCGAGGCCCGCCTGGCGGCCGTGGGTGTCACCCCGAAGTGCCTGGTCAGCGCCGACGACGTCACCCGGGGCAAGCCCGACCCCGAGCCCTATCTGCTGGCCGCCCGGCAGCTCGGCGCGGACCCGGCCGACTGCGTGGTCTTCGAGGACGCCCCCGCCGGACTGCGCGCGGCCCGCGCGGCTGGCATGCGCACCGTGGCGTTGGCCACAACCCACCGGGCCGAGGAGCTCGACGCCGACCTCGTCGTGGACGACCTCGCGGCCTTGCGCGCACTGGTCACCGACGGGGAAGTGGCGGTCTCCGTCCGCGACTGAGCCCGCCCCCGGGGTGTCCGCCGCTGTCCACTATGCGGACGGCGGCCACCGCTCTTCGGCGGGCTTCTGCTTTACTGGGCCGCATGACCACGACGAACAGCCGCATCCCTGCGACCGAGGCGACCATGACGCCCGGTGCTGTTTGTCTGTGTCCGTGTCGAATGTGCGCCTTCTAGAGGGCCCCCGCACCACCTGAGCCTCGCGCCCCGAAGCGAGAGCCGCGGCCCGTCCCACGCCCCTACCCGGGCGAGTGGGACCCGAGGGCCGTACCGCGCACACGACGTTCTCCCGCCTCACCGCCACCCGAGAACCGTGCCGCGTACCCCACGAACGCACGCAACGCACCCGTGCCCGGGCACACCCGCGCCCGCGCACTCGACAGTGACGGAAATCCTGTGATCACCACATCGGGCCTGACCAAGGTCTACCGCTCCCGCGGCCGCGATGTCACCGCCCTCGACGGCGTCGATCTCCACGTCCGCGAGGGCGAGGTCTACGGCGTCATCGGCCAGTCCGGCGCCGGCAAGTCCTCGCTCATCCGCTGCGTCAACCTGCTGGAGCGCCCCACCTCCGGCACGGTGACCGTCGCCGGGCAGGACCTCACCGCCCTGGCCGGCCGCGGCCCGCGCGCGGGCCGGGAACTGCGCCAGGCGCGCAGCCGGGTCGGCATGGTCTTCCAGCACTTCAACCTGCTGTCCTCGCGGACCGTGCAGGACAACATCGAGCTGCCGCTGGAGATCCTCGGCACCTCCGGGAAGGAACGCTCCCGCAAGGCGCTGGAACTGCTCGACCTGGTCGGCCTCGCCGACAAGGCCAGGAGCTACCCCGCCCAGCTCTCCGGCGGCCAGAAGCAGCGCGTCGGCATCGCCCGCGCCCTGGCCGGCGACCCCAAGGTGCTGCTCTCCGACGAGGCCACCAGCGCCCTCGACCCGGAGACCACCCGCTCCATCCTCCAGCTGCTGCGCGACCTGAACCGGCAGCTCGGCCTCACCGTCCTGCTCATCACCCATGAGATGGACGTGGTCAAGTCGATCTGCGACTCCGCCGCCCTGATGGAGCGGGGCCGGATCGTGGAGTCCGGCACGGTCAGCGAGCTGCTGGCGACCCCCGGCTCCCAGCTGGCCGCCGCGCTGTTCCCGGTGAGCGGCGAGCGCACCGGCACGGAGCGCACCGTCGTCGACGTCACCTTCCACGGCGAGGCCGCGACCCAGCCGGTCATCTCCCAGCTGTCGCGCACCTACAACATCGACATCTCGATCCTCGGCGCCGCCATCGACACCGTCGGCGGCCTCCAGATCGGCCGGATGCGCATCGAACTGCCCGGCCGCTACGAGGACAACGTGGTGCCCATCGGCTTCCTGCGCGAGCAGGGGCTCCAGATCGACGTCGTGGGCCAGGAGGCCGCACTGGTGAAGGAAGGTGCCAAGTGACCTGGTCCGAGATGCAGCCGCTGCTGTCCGACGCGTGTTCCCAGACCTTCGACATGGTGCTCTGGTCCACCCTGATCGCCGTCGTCGTGGGCCTCCCGCTCGGCCTCCTCCTCGTCCTCACGGACCGCGGGGGCCTGCTCCAGAACGTCGTCGCCAACAAGGTGATCGGCCAGATCGTGAACGTCGGCCGCTCGCTGCCGTTCATCATCCTGATGGTCGCCCTGATGAGCTTCACCCGCTGGGTCACCGGGACGACGATCGGCACCGCCGCCGCGGTCGTGCCGCTCGCCATCGGCGGCATCCCGTTCTTCGCCCGCCTGGTCGAGACGGCCGTGCGCGAGGTGGACGGCGGCCTCGTGGAGGCCGTGCAGTCCATGGGCGGCAACACCTGGACCATCGTCCGCAAGGTGCTCGTCCCCGAGTCCCTGCCCGCGCTGATCGCCAGCACCACCACCACGGTCATCGCCCTCATCGGCTACTCCGCCATGGCCGGCACGGTCGGCGGCGGCGGCCTCGGCGACCTCGCCGTCCGCTACGGCTACCAGCGCTTCGAGACCGAGCTGATGTGGATCACCGTCGGCATCCTCGCCGTCGTCATCTCCCTCATCCAGTTCGCCGGTGACTTCGCGGCCCGCGCCCTGCACCGCCGCGGCGGCCGCTCGGGCCCCGGGCCCAGGCTGCGGCTGCTGAAGGCCAAGGGCGACAAGGAGCCGGACACGGACACGGCCGAGGTCGCCAAGGCCGCGTAGGCATCGGCCGGCCCGCACGTCGAAACGTTTCTGCTGAGCGGCCGCCCCCAGAACTCCCCGTCGCCCACCCGTCACCCGACCACCACCCCTCGACGAGGCGCTCCGCGCCCACCCCCCTCATCCGGGGTCGCACCACCCTTAAGGAAAGGCACTTTTCGTGCGTAACACCGCCAAGTTCACCACCGCCGTCCTCGCCGCCGGAGCCCTCACCTTCGGGCTGACCGCCTGCGGCTCCGGAAACTCCTCCGCCTCCCACGACTACAGCGGACCGCTGGTCGTCGCCGCCAGCCCGGTCCCGCACGCCGAGATCCTGAACTTCGTCGAGAAGAACCTCGCGAAGAAGGCCGGGCTCGACCTCCAGGTCAAGGAGTTCACCGACTACATCACGCCGAACACGGCGACCGAGGACGGCTCGGTGGGCGCCAACTACTTCCAGAACCAGCCGTACCTGGACGACTTCAACAAGAAGCGCGGCACCCACATCGTGCCCGTCGTCACGGTGCACCTGGAGCCCCTCGGCCTGTACTCCCACAAGGTCAAGAAGGCGGGCGACCTGAGGAGCGGTGCGACCGTCGCCGTCCCCAACGACGCCGTCAACGAGGGCCGCGCCCTGAAGCTGCTCGCCGACAACGGGCTCATCACCCTCAAGTCCGGCGCCGGCAACGAGGCCACCCCCGAGGACATCGCCAAGAACCCCAAGCACCTCCAGTTCAAGGAGGTCGAGGCGGCCCAGACCCCGCGCTCCCTGGACGACGTGGACGCGGCGGTCGTCAACGGCAACTACGCCATCTCCGCGGGCCTCAAGCCCGCCAAGGACGCCCTCGTCCTGGAGTCCGCGAAGAACAACCCGTACGGCAACTTCCTCGCGGTGAAGAAGGGCAACGAGAACGACCCCCGGGTCAAGAAGCTCGCCAAGCTCCTCACCTCGCCCGAGGTCAAGAAGTTCATCGAGGACAAGTACCAGGGCTCGGTCATCCCGTCCTTCTGATCCGGCCACCGGCAGCGCACGGCATCGCGACGCACGGGGTCCGCTCCCTCACCGGGAGTTGACCCCGTCGTGCGGTTCGGTGGTTTCATGCTGCATGCTGGGCAGTTCAGCAGGTACTTCCGAAGGTTACGGAGCGGCGCATGACAAGCACCTTCCCCAACATCTCCATCAGCACGGAGCGGTTGGTGCTGCGCCCCCTCGACGAGGACGACGTACCCGCCCTGGCCGAGATGATGAACGACGAGCAGGTCGCCGCCTGGACCGACGTGCCCCAGCCGTTCACCGAGGCCGGTGCCTGGCGCTGGATCGGCGAGCGCGCGCCCGCCGAACGCGCCGCGGGCCGCGGACTCGACCTCGCCGTCACCGAGTTCCTCACCCAGCGCCTGGTCGGCGTCGTCCAGCTGACCAGGACCAACTGGCACATCCGCGCCACCGAGCTGTCGTACATCGTCGCCCCCTGGGCCCGCGGCGAGGGCTACGCCTCGGAGGCCGCGCTCGCCACCGCCCGCTGGCTCTTCGGCGACCAGCGCTTCGAGCGCATCGAACTGCGCACCGCCGCCGACAACACCGCCTCCCAGCAGGTCGCCCAGAAGATCGGCTGCATCAGCGAGGGCGTGCTGCGCAACGCGTGCATAGTCCATGTGCGCACCGAGGACGGGGGCTGGGCCGATCTGCGCACCGACTTCATCGTGTGGAGCCTGCTGCCGGAGGACCTGGAGGGCGCCGACGAGCAGCTCGCCGACACCAGCGGCTTCACGTCGTACGCCGACTGGAACTGATCCCCGCCACGGCCGCCCGGCCGGGTACCCTCACGGAGCCCGCTCATGGGCCCTGTACCCCTGACGACCTGCGAAAACCTGGAGATGGACGACGATGGCCGACCGGGTCACGGTGATCGGCTGGGACGGCTCGCCGCTGACCGACGCGGCACGCTCCGCTCTCGGCGCCGCCACCCTCGTGGCAGGCGCGGCCCACCACCTGGCACTGCCCGAGATCCCGCCCATTGCCGAACGCGTCCGGCTCGGCAGCGTCGCGCTCGCCGCCCGCCGCATCGCCGGCCACCGCGGCACGGCGGTCGTGCTCGCGGACGGCGACCCCGGCTTCTTCGGCGTCGTACGCACCCTGCGCGCACCGGAGTTCGGCCTGGAGGTGGAGGTCGTCCCCGGTGTCTCCTCCGTCGCCGCCGCCTTCGCCCGCGCCGGGATGCCCTGGGACGACGCCCAGGTCGTCGTGGCCCATCCGCGCACCCTGCGCCGGGCCGTGAACGTCTGCCGCGCCCACGCCAAGGTGGCCGTCCTCACCTCACCGGGCGCGGGCCCCGCCGAACTCGGCCTGCTCCTCGCGGGCGTCCACCGCACCTTCGTCATCTGCGAGGAACTGGGCACCGAACGCGAACAGGTCTCCGTCGTCACCTCCGACAAGGCCCCCGACCACACCTGGCGCGACCCCAACGTCGTCATCGTCATCGGCGGCCCGGTGAGCGCGGCCGAGGACGGCGGCTGGATCGCCGGCCGCGACCCGGGCTCCGGCCCGCGCGGCTGGGTCCAGCCCGACGAGGTGTACGGCGAGGGCACCCCGCTCGGCGAGGGCGAGACCGAGCTGCTGCGCGCCGCCCAACTCGCCCGCCTCGGGCCCCGGGTCGGCGACCTCGTGTGGGACATCGGCTGCGGTTCCGGCGCGTTCGCCGTCGAAGCGGCGCGCGCCGGCGCCGCCGTCATCGCCGTCGACCGCGACCCGGCCGCCTGCGCCCGCGCCGACGGCGCCGCCCGCCGCTACGGCGTCCAGCTCGAAGTGGTGCACGGCAGCGCCCCGCACATCCTGGAGGACCTGCCCGAACCCGATGTGGTCCGGGTCGGCGGCGGGGGAGCGGCCGTGGTGTCGGCGGTCGCGGACCGGCGCCCGCAGCGCATCGTCGCCCATGCCGCGACCCGCGACGCGGCCGAACTCGTCGGCCGCGACCTGACCGAGCACGGATACCGCGTCGAGTGCGCCCTGCTCCAGTCCGTCGAACTCGACACCCGTGCCTGGCGGGAGACCGAGCGGAACGTCGCGTTCCTGCTCAGCGGGGTACTGTCCGATCGCCCCGTGATCCGTTAGTCGTACCGCGCGCGGTAGGCTGGCCGATCGTTGTACCGCACCGGTGGCCCGGAACTTCGTTCGCCAATGTCCGGAACGCACGCCCGTTCCGGACCGGGGTGGTACGGCGAACCCGTGGACGCGCAACGTGGCGTAGTCCACAGCGGCCTGTCGCGGATCATGCTGTCGCGACGGCGCAACGACCGGGACAATGCCACTGAATGGCTTTGTCGCCTTTTCCGGCGGGTCGTTCGTGCCGCTGGGCACGCACGCTCGTTCTTCACCATGGGGCGGTCGGTGTGCCGTTCCGGGTGAGCTGGTCGTAGGAGCACTAACCGATTGGGCGAGGGGTACGCATGACCGACACCGGCCAGGTCCCGGGCGAGGGGCAGCCGGAGGGCGCAGGCATGGTGGAGCAGCCGGGCGTCACCGCGCACGGCGCGTACACCTACCTCTCCGAGGCTCCCGCCGAGGACGAAGACCTGCTGCTGCCGGGCGCCCAGGGCGCATGGGGCAACGAGGTGCCGCCGCCCGCCCCGGAGCCGGTGGTCGAGACCCTCCACGAGGCATCGGGGCGCGACACGGGGTCCGTGGACCTCACCGGTGTCCGCCTTCCGTCCGCGCAGGAGACGTCGGCGCCGCGCCGCCCGCTGCACCTCGGCCCGCCCATCCCCGACACCTCCGCGGGACGGGTCCGGACCCTCGCCGACCGGGGCCCCGAGTATCTCGACGCCCAGCCCCTGCGGGAGATGGGCCCGCAGAGCGCGGCCCCCTGGGGCGCGGCTCCGGGGGGTACGGCCGTGGCGGCGCCGGTCGTCGGCCAGGCACCGGGCGCGGTGGACACCGCCCCGGCAGCGGCCCAGGCACCGGGCGTGGTGGAGACCGGACAGGTCGCCGTCCAGGTGATCGGTGTGCCGGTGGCCGCCGCCGAGGCCGTGCCGGTCGCCATCGAGGTGCCGGTGCCGGACGCCGACGCGACCGCCGACGCGACCGCCGAGGCGGCCGCCGACGCCGGGGCGCCGGGTGCGGCTCCGGACGCGGTCGTCGTGCCCGAGGCACCGGCCGCGGAGGCTGCGGCGGCTGCCGGGCCGGTCGCCGCGGAGGTGCCCGTGGCGCGGGTCGCCGAGCAGGTGCCGGGTGCGGAAACGGTTGACCCGGCGTTCGCCGGGACGCCCGAAGCCGCCGGTGCGGACGCCGCGCAGGTGGTACCGGGCCAGGACGGTCCGCAGCCCCTCGACAGTCAGGACGCTGTCCTGGCACCGCAGGTTCCGCGGGGACCCGAGGTGGTGCCGCAGGCGGTGGCCGAGGAAGCGGTGGCGCCGCAGGCCGAGGAGAGCGCGCCGGCCGTCGCGGAGCCCGCTCAGGTGCCGGACGCCCAGGTGGCCGAGGCCGCTCCCGCGCCGCAGGTCCAGCCGGTCCAGGAGGCGCGGCCCGTCGAGGCGGGGGCGCCCGCGCGGCCCGAGGCTCAGGTCGCGGGTGCCGCCGTGCCGGTCGCCGAGGCCGCCCAGCCGGTCGAGCCGGCCGCTGCCGAGCCCGTGCAGGTGACCGAGCCGGTCGAGGCCGTCCAGGCGTCCCAGCCGGTCGAGGGCGTCCAGGCGTCCCAGCCGGTCGAGCCGGTCGCGGCCGAGGCCGCCGAGGTCGTCGAAGCCGTCGAGGCCGTGCCGGCCGCCGAACCGGTCGAGCCCGTCGCCGTCGACGCCGTCCAGGTGATCCAGCCGGCCGAGCCCGTGGCCGCCGACGCCCCCCAGCCCGTTCAGCCCGCCGAGCCCGTGGCCGCCCCGGTCGAGCAGGTCCAGGCAGTCGAGCAGGCCGAGGCGGTCGAGGCGGTCGAGGTTCCCGCCGTCCCCGCCCCGGACGCCCACCAGGCCCAGGGCCCGCAGACCGTGGAGCCCGTCGTCCAGGCCGCCCCGGCCGCGCCCGGCGTCCCGCAGCAGCCCGTACAGCCGGAGGCACCGGCCGAAGCGCAGGCGCAGCCGGCCGCTCAGGACCCGGCGGTCCAGGCGGCTCCCGTCGCCGACCCCGCGCCGGTCGCGGCCGACCCCGCCGTACCCGCTCCCCAGCAGCCCGCCGACGCCACCCCGGCACCGGTCGCCGCCGTGGCCGCGGAGCCGCAGGGCGCCGTCGCGGCCGTGGAAGCCGAGGCCGCGCAGCCGCAGGCCGTCGCCCACCCGGCCACCGCCGCACCCGTCGCCCCTGCCGCTCCCGTGGCCCCCGCCGCTCCCGAGCAGCCGCAGGCCGTCCCGGCGCCCGCCGAAGCCGAAGCTCAGGTGCCCGCCGAAGCCGCGGCCCCCGCCGACGACGCACCGCTGCCCGCCGAAGCCCCGGCGCCCGCCGAAGCCCCGGCGCCCGCCGAGGCCGTGGCACCTGCCGAGACCGTGACACCCGCCGAGGCCGTGACACTCGTGGACGCCGCGCTGCCCGCGAGCGCCGCGCTGCCCGCCGAAGTCCCCGTCCAGCAGGGCCCCGTGCCGACGGACGCCCCCGTGGAGCCCGTCCCCGCCGAGCAGCTGCCCGGGGTGCTCCCGGAGCAGGCTTCCGAGCCGCCGCTCGGGGAGTTCGTGCCGGTCGAGGGCCAGGTGCCGAGCGCGCCGCAGCTCGCGCCGACCCCGCCGCACCCCCTCGTGCTGCCCGCCCAGGGCCCCGCGCCGCAGGCCAGCGTGCCCGCGCCCCGGGAGGCCGAGGCCGTACCGCACGCCGAGGCCCCGGAGCCCGCTGCCGCGCGGGGAGAGATCCCGGCCGACGAGGCACCGGCCCCCGCGCCGCAGTCCACCGGCCCCGCCGCCCCCGGCTACGACGACGCCGAGCGCGAGGCCGTGCTCAAGGTGATGCGCGAGCGCCGCGACATCCGCAACGGCTTCCGGAGCGACCCCATCCCGCACGAGGTGCTGCTGCGCGTCCTGGAGGCCGCGCACACCGCGCCCTCCGTCGGCCACTCGCAGCCCTGGGACTTCGTCGTCATCCGGTCCGCCGAGACCCGCGAGACCATGCACGAACTGGCCGTGCGCCAGCGCGAGGCGTACGCGAAGTCGCTGCCCAAGGGCCGGGCGAAGCAGTTCAAGGAACTGAAGATCGAGGCGATCCTCGACACCCCGGTGAACATCGTGGTCACCGCCGCCCCGACCCGTGGCGGCCGGCACACCCTGGGCCGGTACACCCAGCCCCAGATGGCGCCGTACTCCGCCGCGCTCGCCGTGGAGAACCTCTGGCTCGCCGCCCGCGCCGAGGGCCTGGGCGTAGGCTGGGTCAGCTTCTTCGACGAGCGCGAGATGGTGCGGGCCCTCGGCCTGCCCGAGCACCTGGAGGTCATCGCCTACCTGTGCGTCGGGTACGTCGACGAATTCCCGGACGAGCCCGAGCTGATGCAGGCCGGCTGGTCCAAGCGACGCCCCCTGTCCTGGGTGGTGCACGAAGAGACGTACGGCCGCCGCGCCCTGCCCGGAGAGGAACCCCACGACCTGCTTGCCGAGACCGTCGCCCAGATCCGCCCGCTCGACGCCAAGGCCCTCGGCGAGGCATGGGAGCGACAGAAGCGCATGACCAAGCCGGCCGGCGCGCTCGGCATGCTGGAGATCATCTCCGCACAGCTGTCGGGCCTGTCCCGGCAGTGCCCGCCGCCGATCCCGGAGCCCGCGGCCGTCGCCATCTTCGCGGGTGACCACGGGGTGCACGCCCAGGGCGTCACCCCCTGGCCCCAGGAGGTCACCGGCCAGATGGTGGCCAACTTCCTGGGCGGGGGCGCGGTCTGCAACGCCTTCGCCGCCCAGGTCGGCGCCGAGGTGTGCGTCGTGGACGTCGGCGTCGCCGCCGACCTGCCCGCCACCCCCGGCCTGCTGCCCCGCAAGATCCGCGGCGGCACCTCCGACATGACCGCCGGGCCCGCGATGAGCCGCGAGGAGGCCAAGGCCGCCATCGAGGTCGGCATCGAGACCGCCCGCGACCTGGTCGCGGCCGGCAACAAGGCGCTGCTCACCGGTGAGATGGGCATCGCCAACACCACCGCGTCCGCCGCGCTGATCTCCGTCTTCACCGCCACCGACCCGGCCGAGGTCACCGGCCGCGGCACCGGCATCAACGACGAGACGCTGGCCCGCAAGACCGAGGTGGTCCGGCGCGCCCTGGAACTCCACCAGCCGGACCCGGCCGACCCCATCGGCGTCCTCGCGGCCCTCGGCGGCTTCGAGCACGCGGCGATGGTCGGCCTGCTGCTCGGCGGCGCGTCCCTGCGCACCCCGGTCATCCTGGACGGCGTGAGCGCCGGGGCCGCGGCCCTGGTGGCCCGGGCCATCGCCCCCGAGGTCCTCGCGGCCTGCATCGCCGGCCACCGCAGCGCCGAGCCGGGCCATGTCGCGGCCCTCAACAAGCTCGGCCTGCGCCCCCTGATCGACCTCGACCTGCGTCTCGGCGAGGGCACCGGTGCCCTGCTCGCCCTGCCGCTGGTGCAGAGCGCGGCGAGAGCGATGCACGAGGTGGCGACGTTCGACTCGGCGGGCGTCACGGAGAAGTAGCCGTCCGGCGTCCGGGACATCGGCGCCGTAGCGACACCTGGGTGGTCGTGAGCATTCGTTCCGCTGCGGCGGAACGGGTGGGCGCGACCACCCACCGGTCTGTGCCCGGCCGGTCTGCGCCGACCATCCGTCCCAGCCCCCGAACACCTGCTCCATACTCACCGACGCCCACGTAAAATCCGCACGTCAGGGCCATCACAACGCCCCCGGAGGAGCCATGGCCGAACACCCCGCCTACCCCGTAGGTCTGCGCCTCTCCGGCCGCCGCGTGGTCGTCCTCGGCGCCGGACAGGTCGCCCAGCGCCGTCTGCCCGCCCTGATCGCGGCCGGCGCGGACCTCGTCCTCGTCTCCCCTGAGGCGACCCCCTCGGTCGAGGCGATGGCGGACGCCGGCGAGCTCACCTGGCACCGGCGGCGCTACCAGGACGGCGACCTCGCCGACGCCTGGTACGCCCTCATCGCCACCAGCGACCCCGACGCCAACGCCGCCGCCTCCGCCGAGGCCGAGCGGCACCGCGTCTGGTGCGTCCGCTCCGACGACGCCGACCGGGCCACCGCCTGGACCCCCGCCACCGGCACCAGCGAGGGCGTCACGGTCGCCGTCCTCACCACGCAAGCCCGCGGCCGCGACCCCCGGCACACCGCCGCCATCCGGGACGCGGTCGTCGAGGGCCTGCGCGACGGCACCCTCGTCGCCCCCCACCACCGCACCCGCACCCCCGGCGTCGCCCTGGTCGGCGGCGGCCCCGGCGACCCCGACCTGATCACGGTCCGCGGCCGCCGGCTGCTCGCCGAGGCGGACGTCGTCATCGCCGACCGGCTCGGCCCCCGCGACCTGCTCGCCGAACTCCCGCCGCATGTCGAGGTGATCGACGCGGCGAAGATCCCGTACGGCCGCTACATGGCCCAGGAGGCCATCAACAACGCCCTGATCGAGCACGCCGGACAGGGCAAGTCGGTCGTACGGCTCAAGGGCGGCGACCCCTTCGTCTTCGGCCGGGGCATGGAGGAGATCCAGGCGCTCGCCGAGGCCGGCATCCCCTGCACCGTCGTGCCGGGCATCTCCAGCTCCATCTCGGTGCCCGGCGCGGCCGGCATCCCGGTCACCCACCGGGGCGTCGCCCATGAGTTCACGGTCGTCAGCGGCCATGTCGCCCCCGACGACGCGCGTTCGCTGGTCGACTGGCCGGCGCTGGCCAGGCTCACCGGCACGCTGGTGATCCTGATGGGCGTCGACAAGATCGGGAAGATCGCCGAGACGCTCATGGCGCACGGCAAGTCCCCGACGACCCCGGTCGCGCTGGTCCAGGAAGGTACGACGGCCGCGCAGCGCCGGGTCGACGCCACCCTCGCCACGGTCGCCGAGACCGTCCGCGCCGAGGACGTGAGGCCCCCGGCGGTCATCGTGATCGGCGAGGTCGTGACCGAGGGCCCCGCCCGGGCCGACTGACCGAATACCCTCTTGATCACGCGTAACCTCGGGTAACGCATCCTACCCAGCCGTTGGCACCACACCCAGGACAAGGCAGTATCACCCTGTGGCCGATCTCATCACCGTCGAGGACCCCGACGACCCGCGCCTCGTGGACTACACGGACCTGACCGACGTCGAGCTGCGCCGCAAGCGCGAGCCCGCCGAGGGTCTGTTCATCGCCGAGGGCGAGAAGGTCATCCGCCGGGCCAAGGAAGCCGGCTACGCGATGCGCTCCATGCTGCTCTCGGCCAAGTGGATCGACGTCATGCGCGACGTCATCGACGAGCTCCCCGCCCCCGTCTACGCCGTGAGCCCCGAACTCGCCGAGCGCGTCACCGGCTACCACGTGCACCGCGGCGCCCTCGCCTCCATGCAGCGCAAGCCGCTGCCGACCGCCGCCGAACTGCTCGGCTCCGCCCGCCGCGTGGTGGTCATGGAGTCGGTCAACGACCACACCAACATCGGCGCCATCTTCCGCTCCGCGGCCGCCCTCGGCATGGACGCGGTCCTGCTCTCGCCGGACTGCGCCGACCCGCTGTACCGGCGCAGCGTCAAGGTGTCGATGGGCGCCGTGTTCTCGGTGCCGTACGCCCGCCTGGAGAACTGGCCGAAGGGCCTGGACCAGGTCCGCGAGTCCGGCTTCACCCTGCTCGCCCTCACCCCGGACGAGAAGGCCCGCAGCCTGGACGAGGCCGCCCCGCACACGATGGACAGGGTCGCGCTGATGCTGGGCGCCGAGGGCGGCGGCCTGTCCAGGCAGGCCCTGGTCGCCGCCGACGAATGGGTCCGCATCCCGATGTCCCACGGCGTCGACTCGCTCAACGTGGGCGCGGCGGCCGCGGTCGCCTTCTACGCGGTGGCGACGGGACGACCGAGGTCCTGACCTCTGCTACGCCCCGGTGCCGGAACGCGTGGACCCGTACGGGACGTCGCCGTACGACCGCGTGCCCCCGGCCGCCCGCGAGCCGTCGGCCGACTGCTGCTGCGACGGGCGTACGACCGTCCCCGCGCTCCCGCCGGACGTGCCCCCGAACGTGCTCCCGAGCCCGCCACCCAGCCCCCGGGTCGGGCCCTGGCAGCCCTGGGCCAGGGCGATGCCGAGGGCCACGAGCAGGGTCACCACGAAGAACACGGTGAGCCGCTGACGCAGCAGACGGGGGTTGGCGGGGCGCAGCCCGGTCTTCGTGGTGCGCGCCGCCGGGCGCCGGGCGCCGCCGCGGGTGCCGGGACGGCCGCCACTGGCGGAACGAGGGCCGCCACTGGCGGAACGGGGGCCACCGCCCCGCTGCTCGGGAGCGGGCCGGCCCGGACGCGGGGGAGTGCCGCCGGCGCGTGCGCCACCCCGTGAGGGCACCCCGCCCCGGGGGGCGGTACCGCGCGGCGGCGGCGTGCCGGGGGCCTGGCGGCGCGCGGCGCGCTGCGGCTCGGGGTAGGTGTCGACGAGCCGCCCGGTGGGCCGGTCCGCCTCCGCCGCGCGCGGGGAGGGCGGCCGTACCTCGGTCAGGCCCTGGGCCTCGCGGGCCGCGATCTCCTTGAGCCGCAGCGACAGTTGGAGCGTGCTGGGCCGGTCCTCGGGGTCCTTGGCGAGACAGGCCCGGATCAGCGGGGCGAGCGCGTCGGGCACGCCGTGCAGATGCGGCTCCTCGTGCACCACCCGGTACAGCATCACCTCCGAACTGCCGTGTCCGAAGGGGGAGTCGCCGGTCGAGGCGTAGGCGAGGGTCGCGCCCAGCGAGAAGACGTCGGTGGCCGGGGTGACGGCCGCGCCGCGCACCTGCTCGGGGGCGAGGAAGCCGGGGGAGCCCACGGCAGTGCCCACATGGGTGAGGGTGGAGGCGCCGGTGGACCAGGCGATGCCGAAGTCGATGATCCGCGGCCCCTTGGGGGACAGCAGGATGTTGGAGGGCTTCAGGTCCCGGTGGACCACCCCCGCCTCGTGCACCGCGACCAGGCCCTCGGACAGCGCCGCGCCGATCGCCGCCGCGTCGGCCGCGAGCAGCGCGCCCTCGTCGGCGACCCGGTCGTGCAGCGAGGGCCCGGGGACGTACTGGGTGGCGAACCAGGGGCGCTCGGCCTCCAGGTCGGCGGCCACCAGCCGGGCCGTGCAGCCGCCCCGGATACGACGGGCCGCGGAGACCTCGCGCGCGAACCGCGAACGGAACTCCTGGTCCTCGGCGAGATCGGGCCGGATCACCTTCAGCGCGACCCGCTGGCCCTTCTTGTCGGAGCCGAGGTAGACCACGCCCATCCCGCCCGCGCCGAGCCGTCGGTGAAGCCTGAACGAGCCGACGACGCGCGGGTCCTCGCGCCTCAGGCGCATCATCGCCATGTTCATCCCCGCTGCCCGGTCCCTCTGACGTGGCACAGCTTACGTTTACCGGGCCGCCCGCGCGCAGAGGCCGCGCCCTCTCGGCCCGACGGATTGTGCGCGCCGCGCCGGAGAGGTGAGGCGCGGTCAGGACGCCAGTGCACACCGCACTCTTGACCGACCGTCACCGCCAACCGGGCTTGCCCGCAGGGTCGTTGACCCCGCCGCGACCAGGGGCCACCGCTCGGTCCGCCCTTCCCGCGGCCCACCGCGGACGCCCCGCCGCACCCGCCGCGGGCCGCCGCCCGAGCCGTGCCCGGCACCCGCCGCATGACCGTTCCGAGTGATCGAAGTCACGCGTTCCGGGGCGCCGCCCGCATCCGACATGCCCGACACGGCGGGCGACCCCTCGGGGAAGACCCCGAGACCTAGGTCCGGCTCTCCACCCAGGGGAGTAGTCGGCGGCCGGGGGCTCATCCTCCGGGAGGCCCGCCAATCGGTACGAGGGCATGACGCCCGGTTCGGGGCCCGCGCCTAGATTTGAGCTCAAGCGGCGGGTGCAGCGCTCGTCCCCCGAGGTCGGACACCCGCCGCTGTGAAGAAGCAGGACGAACCAGCGGAACAAGCGGAACGAACTGCGAGAACAAGCGGAACGAACTGCGAGAACAAGCAGAACAACTGCATGGACAACACGAGACGGTCAGGAGAGGGACCATGACCCATCCGGCACCGCGACGCCCCGCGTTCGCACCCCGCCGCACGGGTCGCCGCCACCCCTTGGTGGCGACGCTCATGGCCCTTCCCCTGGCGGCCCTGCTCCTGCTCGTCTTCGACGGCTGGGAGACGGTGGCCACACAGGCGTCGTCCGTGGGTGCGATGCTGGGGCGCTGAGCGGCGACCCCAGGCCCGAAAGAGCGGTTCGGGCGGGGACATCCATCCATGAAACCCCGTGGGGACGGGGGTGCGGCGGACGGCACATATGCCGGCGCAGCTGGGGAGCTGCGCCGGCATCGCCGTTTCCGCGCCGGAACCAGCACCCCCCACTCCGCCGTCGTACCCCTCACCCCGTCCCTGACCGACCGAGGACCCGTGACCTTCCTCCCCGCGCTCACGGCACACGTCCGCGCCGCCGGCACCCCGGCCGCGCCCACCACCCTCGCCGACCGCCCCGACGCCACCGTCCTCCGCCTCGGGGACACCGTCGTCAAGGCGCACGCCCCCGGCACCGACCCCGCCCGCCTGGCCCGCCGCCTCGAAACGGCCGCCGCGCTCCCCGGCATCCTCCTGCCCCCGCTCACGTCCACCACGGAAGAACTGCACGACCGCCTGGTCACCTCCTGGCCGTACGGCACCCCCGTGGACCCCGACGCCCCCGCCGCCGCCCCCTGGGAAGCCGTGGCCGGCCTCCTCGCCGGGCTGCACACCAGCACGCCCCACCCGGCGTCACCCCCGATGCGCGGCCCCGCCAAGGCCGCCCGCGCCGTCACCCGGCTCCGGGCCGCCCTCGGCGCGGACCCCCACCCCGCCGGCCGCCCTGTCCTCGACGCCTGGGCCGCCCTCCCCGCCTGGGCCCGCGCCGAGGCCCCGATGCCCGGTCCCGCCGTCCTCTGCCACGGCGACCTCCACCTCGGCCAACTCGTCCGGTACCCCGCCCCCGACGGACCCTGGCGGCTCATCGACGTGGACGACCTGGGACTCGGCGTCCCCGCCTGGGACCTCGCCCGGCCCGCCGCCTGGTACGCCTGCGGACTGCTGCCGCCCGACGACTGGACCCGCTTCCTGAGCGCCTACCGGCAGGCGAACGGCCCCGCCGTCCCCGCCACCGGCGACCCCTGGGCCGCCCTGGACGTCCCGGCCCGCGCCCTCACCGTCCAGACGGCCGCCCTGGCGATCACCAAGGCGCTCGCCGCGGGCCGCCCGCTGGACGGGATCGAGCAGGCCGTCGTCGACGCCTGCGCCCGTATGCCCGCGCGGTGACCCGGGGACTTCCGCGAAATCGTTGCAACCACGCGCGGCGAAACGGAGTCTGTGCAGGGGAAACACCAAGCAGTACCGACCGGCGAGGAGTTGAGCCGACGATGCAGTGTCCGAAGTGCCACGCACCCATGCAGACGTACAACCGCAGCGGCGTCCAGATCGAGCAGTGCGGCGGGTGCCGCGGCATCTTCCTCGACTACGGCGAGCTGGAGGCGCTGACCCAGGTCGAGTCCCAGTGGTCCAAGCCCGTCCCGCCGGCCCCGCCCGCCGCCCCGCAGGGGTACCCGGCCCCGTCCGCGCCCGCCTGGGGCGCGCCGTACGGCGGCCACGGCGGCGGTCACTACGAGCACGGGCACCACGGTCATCACGGCCACCACGACCGTCACCACCGCAGCTTCACGCACATGCTGTTCTCCAGCTGAGACGCACGAGAAAGCCCCCGGCCGTGGAAACGGCCGGGGGCTTCTCGGTGTGTGGACGATACTGGGATTGAACCAGTGACCTCTTCCGTGTCAGGGAAGCGCTCTCCCGCTGAGCTAATCGTCCGCGGACAGTGATCCGGGGATCACGGTCAGTGCGCGATACTGGGATTGAACCAGTGACCTCTTCCGTGTCAGGGAAGCGCTCTCCCGCTGAGCTAATCGCGCGGGCTTGGATCTTCGAGAGACCCGGGATCTCCGGACGGACCGGGGATCCAGTGGACGATACTGGGATTGAACCAGTGACCTCTTCCGTGTCAGGGAAGCGCTCTCCCGCTGAGCTAATCGTCCTTGGAGGTGGAGACGGGATTTGAACCCGTGTAGACGGCTTTGCAGGCCGTTGCCTCGCCTCTCGGCCACTCCACCAGGAGTGTAGGGGATCGGGATGACCCCTTCTTCCTTCGAGCGGACGACGAGGCTCGAACTCGCGACCTCAACCTTGGCAAGGTTGCGCTCTACCAACTGAGCTACGTCCGCTTGTCGTTTCGGTCCGCTTCCGCGTCCCGGCGACGTGTTGAACTCTAGCGGATTCCCGGGCCAGTACAAAAACGCGTTTGCGCAGCGTGCTGCGGTGCACCCGGCGGACCCGGTGGTCAGGGCCCCCTCCGGGACATCCCCGGGTCACCTCCGGGACACCCCACCTAGACTCGGGCACGTGCTCCACCATGCTCCCGGCCTTCCCCCGCTCGCCCGCTTCGGCGACCGTCTCGCCACCGGCCTCCTCGACGTCACCAGCGATCCCGCCGCCCTGGAGTCCACCGGTTTCTGGGCCGTGTGCGCGGACTTCGAGGGCCGTCTGACCTGCGCACGCTTCGCGGACGTACGACACGCCCCGGTGCCCGCCCCGGCGCCCGGCGCCTGGCACGGCCCCGCGGTGGGGGACTGGGCCACCTCCCTGGACCGCGCCGCCTACACCGCGGCCGTCCGCCGCATCCGCGCCCACATAGCGGCCGGCGAGGTCTACCAGGCCAACCTCTGCCGGGTGCTCAGCGCGCCGATCGCCCCCGACGCCGACGTGGACGCCCTGACCGCCCTGCTGGCCCGCGGCAACCCGGCGCCGTACGCGGGCACGATCCGGCTGCCCGCGCACGGCGTGGAGCTCGCCACCGCCTCCCCGGAACTGTTCCTGCGCCGCCGCGGCCGCACCGTGGAGTCGGGCCCCATCAAGGGCACCGGCCGCACCGAGGCGGACCTCCTGGAGAAGGACTACGCCGAGAACGTGATGATCGTGGACCTGGTCCGCAACGACATCGGACGCGTCTGCGCCACCGGCAGCGTCACCGTCCCCGACCTGTGCGTCGTGGAGAAGCACCCCGGGCTGGTCCACCTCGTCTCCACCGTCCGCGGCGAGCTGCGCGCCGGCGCGGGCTGGCCCGAGCTGCTCGGCGCCGCCTTCCCGCCCGGCTCCGTCACCGGCGCGCCCAAGTCCAGCGCCCTGCGGATCATCGAGGACCTGGAACCGGTGCCGCGCGGCCCCTACTGCGGCGGCATCGGCTGGGTGGACGCCGACCAGGGCACCGCCGAGCTGGCCGTGGGCATCCGCACCTTCTGGATCGACCGCGCCGACGGAGTCCTGCGTTTTGGCTCCGGCGCAGGGATCACCTGGGGGTCGGACCCGGAGGGGGAGTGGCGGGAGACCGAACTGAAGGCGTCCCGGCTGCTCGCGGTAGCGTCGGGGTCGTACGAGGCGAGTGGAGAGGCATGCGCATGAGGATCTGGCTGGACGGCGGGCTGCGGGACGCGGATTCCGCCCGGGTCTCCGTGTTCGACCACGGGCTGACCGTCGGTGACGGCATCTTCGAGACGGTGAAGGCGGCCGAGGGGCGCACCTTCGCGCTCACCCGGCACCTCGACCGGCTGACCCGCTCGGCCCGTGGCCTCGGGCTGCCCGACCCCGACCACGACGAGATCCGCGAGGCGTGCGCCGCCGTGCTCGCGGCCAACCCGATGCCGCTCGGCCGGCTGCGGATCACCTACACCGGCGGCCACGGCCCGCTCGGTTCCGACCGCGGCGAGCACGGCCCGACCCTGGTGGTCGCCCTCGGCGAGACCTCCCGTCGCCCCGACAGCACGGCCGTGATCACCGTCCCCTGGACCCGCAACGAGCGCGGCGCGCTGACCGGCCTGAAGACCACCTCGTACGCCGAGAACGTGGTCGCCCTCGCCCGCGCCCACGAACAGGGCGCCTCCGAGGCCCTGTTCGCCAACACCGTCGACCAGCTGTGCGAGGGCACCGGCTCGAACGTCTTCGTCGTCCTGAACGGCGAGATCCACACCCCGCCGGTCTCCTCCGGCTGCCTCCCCGGCATCACCCGCGCCCTCGCCGTCGAATGGACCGGCGCCAAGGAGACCGACCTCCCGCTCGACGTGCTGGACCGCGCCGACGAGATCTTCCTGACCTCCACCCTGCGCGACATCCAGGCGGTGCACCGGGTGAACGACCGCGAACTCCCCGGCGCCCCGGGCCCGGTGACCGCGAAGTCGATGCAGATCTTCGAGGAACGCGCGGCGGAGAACCTCGACCCACGCTGACACGCCGACCGGCCCCCGGGACACGCGACGAGATCCCGCCGTCCCGGCCCGACTTCCACCGCCCGACTCCCGGCCTCGCCGCCCGGCTCCGGTTCCCGGGCTCGGCTTCCGGCTCCAGCCCCGACTCCCGGACCGGGCCTCGCCGTCAGGTCCCGGCCTCGGCTTCCGGCCCTACCCCGGTTCCTGGCCTCGCTGCACGGCTCCGGGTCCCGGCCCTGGTCTCGGTCTCGCCGCTCGGCTCCGGCTCGGGTCCCTGGTCTCGGTTCCCGGTTCCAGCCCCGACTCCCGGACCGGGCCCCGTCGCCCGGTCCCGGCCTTCGGCATCCCGCCCTACCCCGGTTCCTGGCCTCGCTGCACGGCTCCGGGTCCCGGCCCTGGTCTCGGTTCTCGGTCTCGCGGCCCGGCTCCGGCTCCGGTTCCCGGGCTCGGCTCCCGGCTTCAGCCCCGACTCCCGGACCGGGCCCCGTCGCCCGGTCCCGGCCTCGGCTTCCGGCCCTACCCCGGTTCCTGGCCTCGCCGCCCGGCTCCGGGTCCCGGTCCTGGTCTCGGTTCCCGGTTCCAGCCCCGACTCCCGGGCCGGACCCCGTCGCCCGGTCCCGGCCTCGGCTTCCGGCCCTACCCCGGTTCCTGGCCTCGCCGCCCGGCTCCGGTTCCTGGCCTTGCCGCCCGGCTCCGGGTCCCGGCCCTGGTCTCGGTCTCGCCGCTCGGCTCCGGCTCGGGTCCCTGGTCTCGGTTCCCGGTTCCAGCCCCGACTCCCGGACCGGGCCCCGCCGCCCGGTCCCGGCCTCGGCTTCCGGCCCTACCCCGGTTCCTGGCCTCGCTGCACGGCTCCGGGTCCCGGCCCTTGCCTCAGCTCCGGGTCCCGGCCCTGGCCCTGGCCTCGGTTCTCGGTCTCGCCACCCGGCTCCGGCTCGGGTCCCCGGGCTCGGCTCCCGGCCCCAGCCCCGACTCCCGGACCGGGCCCCGACTCCCGGTCCCGGCCTCGGCTTCCGGCTTCAGCCTCTGCCTCGCCGCACGGCCCGGGCTCTCGGCCTCGACTCCCGGCCCCAGCCCTGGCTCCCGGCCTCGCTGCCCGGTCCCGGACTCCGGCTCTCGGTCTCGGCTTCGGGCCCTGGCCCTGACTCGGCCCCGCCG
Source organism: Streptomyces sp. SUK 48 (assembly GCF_009650765.1). Classification (NCBI taxonomy): domain Bacteria; kingdom Bacillati; phylum Actinomycetota; class Actinomycetes; order Kitasatosporales; family Streptomycetaceae; genus Streptomyces; species Streptomyces sp. SUK 48. The sequence continues at coordinate 6,576,158 of NZ_CP045740.1, forward strand.
CCCGACTCCCGGCTCCAGCCCTGGCTCTGGCTCCCGGTCCCGCCTCCCAGTTCCGGCCCCGGTTCCCGGCTCCAGCCCTGGTCCCTGGCCTCGCCGCCCGACTCCCGGGCCCGACTCCTCACCTCGCCGCCCGACCCCCGGCCCCGACTCCAGCCTCGGCTCTGGCTTCCGACCCGGCTCGGGTCGGAAGCCCCTGGTCCCGAGTCCCGGCCTTGCCGCCCGGCCTCTGCCTCGCCGCCCGGCTCCGGCCCCAACTCCCTGTGGGCCGCCCGATCCGGCTGACGCGGCCCCCGTCGTGGGTAGAACAGGTGTGATGACCACGACCCTGCGGCCGGCCGAGCCGCTTCAGCAGCATTCCGACGGCACGCGCTCGCGCCGCTACCAGGTGTGCGTGAACAGTCGTCCCGTCGGCGAGATCCGCCTCGGCACCTCGCCGACCCTCGGGGAGACGGTGGCCCGCGTCGACGAGCTGCGGATCGCCGAGGGGGACCGGCGGCGCGGCCGGGGGACGATCGCCGCGCTCGCCGCGGAGGAGGTGGCGCGCGGCTGGGGCTGCCGGCAGATCGAGACCGTCGTGCCCGCGGCCTCGGCGGACGGCGCGCTGCGGCTGTTCGACGCCCTCGGCTACACCCTGCGCAACCGGGGCATGGTGAAACGCCTCGGCGCCGAACCGCCCGCGCCGCCGCCCGACCTCCGCGAACGGCTTATGACCGAGGGGGAGTTCGAGGAGTGGCAGGCCCGCGAGCACGAGCGCTACGCCCGCAACTGGGCCGAGCGGGGCGTCCCCGAGGCCGTCGCCCGCGCCAAGGCCCTCGACGACCAGGCCCGGCTGCTGCCGCGCGGACTCGCGACCCACGGCATGCTGCTCAGCGTCCTGGAACGCGCGGGCACCCGGGTCGGCACCCTGTGGCTGGCCCTGCGGGAGGACCGGGCGTACGTGTACGACGTCGAGACCGCCGCGGCCGAGCGCGGCCGGGGGTACGGCCGTGCCCTGATGCTCCTCGCGGAACGCCAGGCGCTGGCGTCCGGCCGCCCGCTCCTCGGCCTCAACGTGTTCGCGGGCAACGCCCCGGCGGAGCGGTTGTACGAGTCGCTCGGCTACGAGACGGTGACGTACTCCCTGTCGAAGCCGCTGCTGTAGGCGAGGCGGCGCCGCGTGGTGCCGCCCGGCCTTCCCGGGCCCGGGGGAGTCCTCAGCTCTGCTGCTCGCCCAGCAGCCGGTCCGCGATCTCCTCGATCCGGGCGCGCAGCCCCTCCTGGCTCTTGCCGCCGTCCAGCCGCTCGCCGCCGATGACGTACGTCGGGGTGCCGGTCACGCCGATCGCCTTGCCCTCGGCCTGGTCGGCGTCGACGATCAGGATGTGCCGGCCGTCGATCAGCGCGGTGTCGAACTCCTCGGCGTCCAGGCCGAGTTCACGGGCCACCTCGACCAGCAGGGGTTCCCCCGTACCGCCCAGCTCGTCGACCCGCGCCAGGACTGCCTCCACGTACGGCCAGCCGTCGCCCTGCGCCAGCGCCTCCTCGGCGGCCTGCGCGGCGGCGAAGGCGTGCTTGTGCCGCTCCAGCGGGAAGTGCCGCAGCCGCACGTCCAGCCGGTCGCCGTACCGGGCACGCAGGGCGCGCACGTCGTCGAGGGCGGTACGGCAGTCGGGGCACTGGAGTTCGCACCAGACGTCGAGGACGACGGCGTCGGTGCGCACGGGGGAGGAGTCGCTCATACCCCCCAGTCTTCCAGGCCGGCCACGACCGCCCCAATCCGGACCTGGGCACGGGACCGCGGCGCCCCCGGGGGTCCGGCACCGCCCCCGCGTCCCTGCCCCTCGCGGCCCTGCCCACCGGCACCCGAGGAGGAGGGGACCCGGAGATCACCCTGATCTGTGGCCGGGACCGTGGCCCCGCACGGGCCCGGCGGTGCAGGATGGAAGGGACGAAGCGCACGTCGGCGACGCCGTGGTGCCGCTCCGCCGTCGCTTCCGCCACCCGACCGAGCCCGCCTGGAGGACCGGATGATCGCCGAGACAGTCTGCTCCGCCGTGTCCGCGGCGGGCCTGGGTATCGCGGTGGTCACGGCCTACCGCAGACGTTTCCTGGCGGCGGCCCGCATCGCGGCCTACGCGCTGGTGCCGGTCGGCCTGGTGCTGACCGGCGTCGTGGGCTGGCTCTCGGACACCGCCCTCAGCCCCACCGCTTGGGCCGGCTTCGGCGTGCTGGCCGCGGCCTGGCTGCTGTTCGCCGCCACCCGCGCGGTGGAGCGCCGCAGGGGCGGCGCGGGCGCGGAGCACGGCACGCCGGCCGACACCGGGTCGATACGCCCGGGGGCCACGGCACCCGCCTCCTCCACCCCGGCCCTGCGCCAGGGCCGGGGCAGGGGAACGGCGCAAGGGCAGGCGCAGGGCCAGAGCCAGGGCAAGAGCCCGGCGTCCGGCGACGACTTCAGCGACATCGAGGCGATCCTCAAGAAGCACGGCATATGACAGTCACATGACTCGCCGGATCGTCACAGTGCGTCCGCGGTCGTCCGGATTCGTTCACCAGCCGAAGCGAGCCGGAAGCAAGATCATGGGATTCGGCGAACTCCCGCAAGATCGTGGGCCGTGATCGCTGACGGGGCGGCGGGTGCGCCATCATCGGCCGCGAGATGCTGGATACGACACAGAGCGAGGCCGCGCCGCCGAAGGACGAGCCGCGCGGGTGCCTCTTCGCCCTTTCCCAGCCACCGCTGATGATCTTCCTTGCGGTGATCGGGTGTCTGATCCTCATGGCTGCGCTGCACGATCTGCTGTTGCTGTGAGCCGTACACGTCCGTCCCGGCGCCACCCGCCGGGACCGACGTCGCCCGAGGACCGCCGCCGTCGACAGGGCGCCGTCCCCGGTCGCATTCATCCGCTCGCACCAGATCGGGCCAGATCGGCCCGGTCGGATCAGAACGGTCAGCCGGTCGCTTCCTTGCGCCGCGCCCGGTAGGCGGCCACATGCAGCCGGTTGCCGCAGGTGCGGCTGTCGCAGTAGCGGCGGGAGCGGTTGCGGGACAGGTCCACGAAGGCGCGGCGGCAGTCCGGGGCCTCGCAGCGGCGCAGGCGCTCCTCCTCGCCGGCCACGACGAAGAAGGCCAGGGCCATGCCGCAGTCGGCGGCGAGATGGTCGGCCACGGAGGAACCCGGGGCGTAGTAGTGGACATGCCAGTCGTAGCCGTCGTGATTCGTCAGCCGCGGGGTGGTGCTCGCCGCCGCGACCAGCTCGTTGATCAGCCCGGCGGCGCTCCTGGCATCCGGGGCCGCGAAGATCGCCGCGAACCGCGCCCGCACCGCCCGGACCGCCGAGAGGTCGGCCGAGGAGACCACACCGACATCGCTGATCCCGTGACTGCGTACGAATTCCGCGAGGGCCGGGACATCGGGCAGCCCCTCCGGCGCCGACTCGTCCTCCGGCGCGGTGTTGACCAGGTCCACCACGGTGTCGAGGGCGCACCGGGTGTCATGGGTGATCAGCACGTTTCGCTCCCTGGCCTGGGGGTCGGGCAGGCGCCCGCCGATGCTGGCCGATCGTAGCGACAACGCGTCCCCCGCACCGGGCCCTGTCCGGCCCCGGCCGCCGGTGGAACGCCGCCGGGGGCCCAGGAGTGTCCGGAAGCCGCCGTACGCCCGTCCCCGGGCCGTCTCGGCGGCCCGCGGGCGCGCGCACGACGGACCGACGCCGCTTCCGTGAGCGCTCACGGTGACGCCGCCGGCCCGTGCCGTATGCGGTTGTCCTGGCCCGAGCCGTCTCCCCGAGTGGACGGCGCCGGGCTGCTCGGAAGGGCGGGCTAGCTTTCCGCCAGGATGTGGGAGAGCTCCTGGTCCAGATCGAAGTGCCGGTGCTCCGTGCCGGGCGGCACGGCGGCGTCGGTTCGCTTCAGGAAGGACTCGAGGGCCCGTGCGGGCGCCTCGAGCAGGGCCTCCCCCTCAGGGGAGCTGAGGGCGATGCAGACAACGCCCTGACCGTGGCTGCGGGACGGCCAGACGCGGACGTCTCCGGTTCCGGTGGGCCGGTGCAGCCCCTCGGCGAGGAGGTCGCGGGCGAACACCCACTCGACGGTCTCCTCGGCTCCGGTGTGGAAGGTGGCGTGCACGGCGTAGGGGTCGGCCGTGTCGTACCGCAAGCCTGCGGGGACAGGCAGGGAGGACTCGCTCGACACAACGAGGCGCAGGTGCAGCTCGCAGCTGACCGTGGTGTTCATAAGCGCCAGGGCCTTTCGCTCAGTGTGCGCTCGGGGATTCGCACGTCGGCGAAATCGACATGCCACCTACGGTGCCGTTGTAAACCCCTCTGAGGGTTTTGCGTGCGTTTACGACACTCTTCCGGCCGAGAACTCGTACCGGATCTACGACCATTCCGGTGACGTGAATCACTCGGGTAGCGTTGTCGGTATGAATACGGGGAGTGACGAACAGGGGCTCGGGTCGCGCGCGCCCGAATTCATCAAGGCGCGTCGGCTGCTGCACCGCGGCTGGCAGGCCGGCGTCTTCATGATCGGCCTCGCGGTCGTGATCGCCGGCGTCGCCATGCTCGCGCTGCCCGGACCCGGCTGGGTGGTGATCTTCGCGGGCATGGCGATCTGGGCGACCGAGTTCGTCTGGGCCCAGGTGGTGCTCCGCTGGACCAAACGCAAGGTCACCGAGGCGGCACAGCGTGCCCTGGACCCCGAGGTGCGCCGCCGCAACATCGTGCTGACGGTGGCCGGAGCGGTGATCATCGCTGTGCTGTGCACGATCTACCTGTGGCGGTTCGGGTTCGTGCCGCCCTGGAGGATCAAGGGCCGGTGAGCCGCTCGCGCGGCTCCCCGCGCGCACCGCCGGGCCGCTGGTCGAAGGCACCGCCTGACATGGGGTAATGTTCTTCCTGTGCCCGGGCGATTAGCTCAGTGGGAGAGCGCTTCGTTCACACCGAAGAGGTCACTGGTTCGAACCCAGTATCGCCCACCCCGGACCGACGGCCCCTCCGCGAAAGAGCGGAGGGGCCGTCGTCGTATTCACCGGTCATGACGAGCCGTCACCCGGTGGGAGAAGTTCCGGCCACGCACAACTGGCCAAACCCGTCGGGGTTTTCCGGAAAACCGCCGGCTTTCCCGCGCGCCGCGCCGGGAGCCGGGAATTCCGGGTGACATCAACGCCCGCAAAAAGTAAGCGATCTGAGGTCCGATCAGCGCGCGGCGGGGGGTGGCCGCCCGGGGGCGGGCAGACTCGGCACATGGACTGGAACCACTACCGCTTCCGCAGCCCATGGCGCCTGCCCGTGCCCCCGGCCGCCGTCTTCGCCGTACTGGAACGCCCCGAGGACTACCCCCACTGGTGGCCCCAGGTGCGCTCGGTGACCCGGCTCGACGACACCACCGGCGTCCTCACCATCCGCTCCGCCCTGCCGTACGCCATGACCTTCACCGCGCACGAGCGGCGCCGCGATCCGGCCGCGGGAATCCTGGAGATCGCCATGAGCGGCGACATCGAGGGCTGGGCCCGCTGGACGGTCACCGCCGCGGACCCCGGCACGCTCGCCGTCTACGAGCAGGAGGTCGACGTCCGCAAGCCCCTGCTCCGGCGGCTGGCCGTGCCCGGCCGCGCGGTCTTCCGCGCCAACCACCGCCTGATGATGCGCGCCGGACGGCGCGGACTGCTGCGCCGGCTGGAAGCGGTTTGAAGGATCGGCGTCGGGACCTGTATTGTTCAGTGCGTTCCCGGGCGATTAGCTCAGTGGGAGAGCGCTTCGTTCACACCGAAGAGGTCACTGGTTCGAACCCAGTATCGCCCACCGGGAAAGAGCCGGTCCGCACAGCGGACCGGCTCTTCTGCTGCCCAGGGCCGCGAGCCCGGCATGATCCGAACGAGAGGCCCTACGCCGCCGCCGGCATCTCCGGCCGCAGCGGCCACTCCGTGTGGACCGTCTCCTCCGAGCCGTTGCGCGCGAACCAGGACTGGAGGCCGCGGGCCTGGGCGGCATGCCAGTTGGCCTGGAGGGTGTGCAGCTCGGCGGGGGAGAGGCGTTCGAGGCGGGTGGCGAAGCGGCGGCCCAGCGCGCGGACCACCTCCAGCGCGGCCAGCGCGTCCGCCGCCGCGTCGTGCGCCCCCTCCAGCTCCACGTCGTAATGCGCGCACAGATCCGTCAGCGTGCGGCGCCCCTTGCGATAGCGGTCCAGATGCTTGTCCAGCACCCGCGGATCCAGCACCCGCAGCGGCACCGACGGGAACCACCGCTCCAGCGACGACGCCCGGTGCCGGCGCAACTCCCGGTCCAGCAGCGTCAGATCGAACGGCGCGTTCATCACCACCAGCGGACGCCCCCGCGCCGCGTGCTCCGCCAGCTGCTCGGCTATCTCGAACATCACCGGCGCCGGCCAGCGCCCGTTGCGCTGAAGGTGCTCCTCCGTCAGACCGTGCACCGCCGTCGCCCCCGCCGGCACCGGGACACCCGGGTTCACCAGCCAGCGCGAGACGCGGGGCAGGGTCTCCGGGGCGTCCTGGACGACGACGGCGGCCGACACGATCCGGTCGGTCTCGACGTCCACACCCGTGGTCTCCGTGTCGAAGGCGGCCAGCGGCCCCTCGTACCAGTACGTCATCCCAACCCAACTCCTCGTTCACCCTCGGCAGATGACGTCCCGTCTTCTGCCCGTTTGGTGATACCCGGGCCGTTTGCGCCGTACGCCGGACGGAGACAACAGGAGTACGGGTCTTTGCAGTTCAGCAGCCCGCAGCGGGGAAACTCTTGGCTCGGAAGGCTGTTGGTCATGGCCACTCTGCAGCCCGAGCGCGGTGGGCTGCTGCCCGAGCGCACGGGCACCGTCCGCGGCTCGCTCGCCATCACCGCCTGCATGGAGACACTCCAGGTCGGCTACCTCCACGCGGTCGCCGCCGCGGCCGGCTGCTCGCTGTCCCAGCCCTTCCCGGACAACGGCATCGACTGGCACGTCAGCCACAGCGCGCCCGGCCACACCGTCGACGACGAGGTCACCGTCAAGGTCCAGCTGAAGGCCACGTACCAGATACCGCCGCATCCCCCGGGCCGCACCTTCTCCTTCACCCTCGACAACGACCATCTGCGCAAGCTCGCCCGCACACCCGTCTCGGTGCACAAGATCCTCGTCGTGATGCTGGTCCCGCGCGCCCAGGACGACTGGCTGCGCGCCGGCCACGACCGGCTCGACCTCAGGCACTGCTGCTACTGGGTCAACCTGGCCGGCCACCCGCTCACCGGCCGGACCCGGACCACCGTGCGGATACCGACCACACGCATCTTCGACGACCGGGCGCTGTGCGAGATCATGACCCGTGTCGGGACGGGAGGCAGACCATGAGGAACCGTCCCCCCGAGCAGCCGGTGCCGCCCCGGCCGCACCCCGAAGCCCTCCCGTGGCACCGCCCGCCGGACCCCGCCGACGTCGACCCCGCCGTCCTCGCCGCCCTGCTGCGCCGGCACGGCTGGCAGCGCCGCGGCGGGGCCGCCGGACGCTACGGACGCTGGACCCCGCCGGGACCGGGCGGCGCCGGCACCAGCCTGCTGGTCCCCGAGAACCGGGCCTTCCCCGACAGCGACGACCTCCTCGCCGAGGCCCTGGACGCCCTCGCCCGCGCCGGCACCTCCGCCGCCCGCGAGGTGCTGATCGGCCTCGCCGTACCCAGCGACGAGATCCGCTGGTGGCGCGACACCCCGAGCGGCCCGGCCGGCGCCGCTTCCTGGGGCCACGAGGAGCAACTGCGCGAGGCCGGGCGCCAGTTGCTGCTCGCCGCCGCGCTCGCCACCCGCGCCCGGACCGGCTACCACGGCGCCCGCCACCGCCGCGCCGCCACCGCACTCCTCGACGACGTCCTCGTCGGCCCCGCCGCCGAGGACGGCCGGCTGACCGCCTTCGCCCCGGTGGCCGTCGCCCGCCCCGTCGCCGTCCGCCTCCACCAGGCCCTGTACGCCGCCCGCGAGGCCATCGACTACCGGCGCGCCACCGGCGGCATGGACGCCTTCGACGGCGCCGTCGAAGCGGGCGTCAGCCGCGAGCTGACCGAGGCCATCGGCGCGCTGGTGCGCGGCACCGAGGGCGCCGGGGTCGCCGTCGCCTGGGCACCCGCCGCCGGCGTCCCCGAGGGCTGCGCCCCGGGCGCCGAACCCGTCGAGTTCTCCCCCGGCGACCTGCCCGTGCTGCGCGAGGCCGCCGCCCGCTATCTGCACGAGGAACCCTCCGTGCCGGTGCGGATCACCGGCGCCGTGGTGCGCCTGCGCCGCTCGGGCCCGCGCGGCGAGGGCACCGTACGGCTGCGCGTCCTCGCGGGCGCCGAGGTGCCGCACGTCCGCGTCACCCTGGACGAGGAGGACTACCGCATCGCGGGCCACGCCCATCTCGTCGGCCTCCCGGTGCGGGTGCACGGCCGGCTGGAGCGGCGCGGCGGCTTCCGCAGGCTGACCGGCGCCTCCGGGGTCGTACCCGTGCAGGTGGACGACGCCGAGCGGGACCGGCTGATGAAATCCCTCCAGGAGAACCTGGACTTCTTCGAGGAGGCGTGCGGGGAGGCGTGAGGGGCCGGGGACCGACCGTAACCGTTTCGCGGTCGGTGCCCTCGGGTCGGTACGATCGCCTGTGCGCGCGCTCCTGGTATGGCGCCGCACCCACCTTCAGTCAGGAGAGACCGGTGTCAGACGTCCGTGTGATCATCCAACGCGATTCCGAGCGGGAAGAACGCGTGGTGACGACGGGCACTACGGCCGCCGACCTCTTCGCGGGCGAGCGCTCGATCATCGCCGCGCGCGTGGCCGGCGAGCTGAAGGACCTCGCGTACGAACTGTCCGACGGCGACGAGGTCGAGGCCGTCGAGCTCGCCTCCGAGGACGGCCTGAACATCCTGCGCCACTCCACCGCGCACGTCATGGCGCAGGCCGTGCAGGAGCTGTTCCCCGAGGCCAAGCTGGGCATCGGCCCCCCGGTCAAGGACGGTTTCTACTACGACTTCGACGTCGAGAAGCCGTTCACGCCCGAGGATCTCAAGGCCATCGAGAAGAAGATGCAGGAGATCCAGAAGCGCGGGCAGAAGTTCGCCCGCCGCGTCGTCACCGACGAGGCCGCCCGCGAGGAGCTGGCCGACGAGCCGTACAAGCTGGAGCTGATCGGCCTCAAGGGCGCCGCGTCGCACGACGACGGCGCGGACGTCGAGGTCGGCGCCGGCGAGCTGACGATGTACGACAACCTGGACGCCAAGACCGGCGAGCTGTGCTGGAAGGACCTCTGCCGGGGTCCGCACCTGCCCTCCACCCGCCTCATCCCGGCGTTCAAGCTGATGCGCAACGCGGCCGCCTACTGGCGCGGCAGCGAGAAGAACCCGATGCTCCAGCGCATCTACGGCACCGCCTGGCCGTCCAAGGACGAGCTGAAGGCGTACCTGGAGTTCCTCGCCGAGGCCGAGAAGCGCGACCACCGCAAGCTCGGCGCCGAGCTGGACCTCTTCTCCATCCCCGAGCAGATCGGCTCCGGCCTCGCCGTCTTCCACCCCAAGGGCGGCATCATCCGCCGCACCATGGAGGACTACTCGCGGCGCCGCCACGAGGAGGAGGGCTACGAGTTCGTCTACACCCCGCACGCGACGAAGGGGAAGCTCTTCGAGACCTCGGGCCACCTGGACTGGTACGCCGACGGCATGTACCCGCCCATGCAGCTCGACGAGGGCGTGGACTACTACCTCAAGCCCATGAACTGCCCGATGCACAACCTGATCTTCGACGCGCGCGGCCGCTCCTACCGCGAACTGCCGCTGCGCCTCTTCGAGTTCGGGACCGTGTACCGGTACGAGAAGTCGGGCGTCGTGCACGGCCTCACCCGTGCCCGCGGCTTCACGCAGGACGACGCGCACATCTACTGCACCCGTGAGCAGATGTCCGAGGAGCTGGACAAGACGCTCACCTTCGTCCTCGGCCTGCTGCGGGACTACGGTCTGACCGACTTCTACCTGGAGCTGTCCACCAAGGACCCGGAGAAGTTCGTCGGCTCCGACGAGGTCTGGGAGGAGGCGACCGAGACCCTGCGCCAGGTCGCCGAGAAGCAGGGCCTGCCCCTGGTCCCGGACCCGGGCGGCGCCGCGTTCTACGGCCCCAAGATCTCGGTCCAGACCAAGGACGCCATCGGCCGCACCTGGCAGATGTCGACCATCCAGCTCGACTTCAACCTGCCCGAGCGGTTCGACCTGGAGTTCACCGGCTCCGACGGCGCCAAGCAGCGTCCGGTCATGATCCACCGCGCGCTGTTCGGCTCCATCGAGCGGTTCTTCGCGGTGCTCCTGGAGCACTACGCGGGCGCGTTCCCGGCGTGGCTGGCTCCGGTGCAGGCGGTCGGCATCCCGATCGGCGACGCGCACGTCGAGTACCTGGAGAAGTTCGCCGCGGCGGCCCGCAAGCAGGGCCTGCGCGTCGAGGTGGACTCCTCCTCGGACCGCATGCAGAAGAAGATCCGCAACGCGCAGAAGCAGAAGGTGCCCTTCATGGTCATCGCGGGCGACGAGGACATGTCGAACGGCTCGGTGTCCTTCCGCTACCGCGACGGCTCCCAGGAGAACGGCATCCCGGTCGACGAGGCCATCGCCAAGATCGCCACGATCGTGGCGGAGCGGGCCCAGGTCTGACCCTGGCCGAGAAGGGCCCCCGGCGGACGTCCGTCCCCGGGGGCCCTGGCCTGTACGGGGGCCTTACGCCATATGCTGCACAGCATGACGAGTGAGCCGGAGCAGCAGATCGGCGTGGGGACGCAGGACGCGTTCCAGCGCCTGTGGACGCCTCATCGGATGGCCTACATCCAGGGCGAGAACAAGCCGAGCGGCCCGGAGGCCGGAGACGGCTGTCCCTTCTGCTCGATCCCGGCCAAATCCGACGAGGACGGGCTGATCATCCGCCGCGGCGAGCATGTCTACGCCGTCCTCAACCTGTATCCGTACAACGGCGGCCATCTGATGACCGTGCCCTACCGGCACGTGGCCGACTACACGGAGCTCTCCGCCCAGGAGACCGCCGAGCTGGCGGAGCTGACCAAGCAGGCGATGACCGCGCTGCGCACCGCGTCCGGGGCGCACGGCTTCAACATCGGCATGAACCAGGGCGCGGTGGCGGGCGCCGGCATCGCCGCTCATCTGCACCAGCACGTGGTGCCCCGCTGGGGCGGCGACACCAATTTCATGCCCGTCGTGGGCCACACCAAGGTCCTCCCGCAGCTCCTCGCCGACACCCGCGCGATGCTGGCGGACGCCTGGCCCGCGTAGACCGGTACGACACCCGCGCGATGCTGGCGGACGCCTGGCCCGCGTAGACCGGTACGGCTGCGGAAAGAGGGCGCCCCCCACGCGGGGAGGCGCCCTCTCCGGGTTCCGGGCGCGCTACGCGTCGTACAGGTCCGCCTTCCGCGGCGACGGGTCCTGGACCATGCCGCTGAGCACCGAGGAGCGGTTGCCGAACTTCTCCGTGTCGACGCCGTGGTCCTTGAGCACCTTGATCGCGGCCGAGTGCACGACCCGCAGCACCGGGGTGGCCGCGCGCAGCGCGTCGTCGGCCATGAAGCGGTGCTTCCACGGCTGGTCGGCCCAGGCGTGCCGCAGGCCGAACGGCTCGGGCAGGCCCAGCGAGCCGCCGAGCCAGTTGAGCAGTGGCGGGTACCAGGCCAGCGGGGCGCGCACGCCGAGCCGTACGACCTCGTCCGTGGTCATCAGCGGCAGGTTGATCTTGCGGGTCTCCCAGAACTTGAAGGTCTTGGTGACCTCCTTGGTCCGTCCCTCCGGCTTGCTCCAGAACAGGCCGTTCACCGGGCCGAGCGCGTGGCCGGTGACCTCGATGCGCAGCGTCTCGTGCAGCACGGTGACGGTGATCATCATGGTGATCACCAGCTGGCCGTCCCACAGCGTCCACTGCACGCCCAGGTAGTGCCGGTCACCCTTGCCGAACTGCTGCTTGTTGCAGATGTCCTGTATGGCGTGCGGCTTGACCTGGAAGGCTTCCACGTCGGCGCCCTCGGGCCGGGACACCGCGCCCGCGCCCTCGGGGATCGGGGTGACGATCCAGTGCTTGACCGACGGCTTGGGGAAGCCCCCGGTGTTCAGCGGGCCGCGCTCCAGCAGGGACAGCTTGTCGTGGATCGCGCGGATGACGTCCCAGCTGCGGAAGGGGTGGATCTCGCGGCCGGGGTCGTCGGAGATCAGTTCCTCGGCGAGCTGCCAGGAGCCCCAGCGGGTGCCCATGCCGAGTATGCCCTTGGGGCCGGCGTAGAAGACCGAGTTGGACTGCTGTTCGGCGGTGAGCCGGGCCAGGGACTCGCGCAGCGCGTCGGCCGCGGTCTGGTTCGGGCCGCGCGGCACCGCCTCGGGCACCTTGATGCCGACGCTGCTGCCCGAGAGCAGGCCGTCCCAGCGGGCGCGCAGGTCCTGGGCGGTGCGTTCGCAGATCCGCTTGGCCAGGTACCAGCCGACGACGGGCAGCACGACGGCCGCTCGCGCGTACCAGCCCCAGAAGCCGCCGAACGGCATCTTCCACAGGAACAGCGCGGCGAGCAGGCCCACGCCGAGGAGCAGGGTGGTGCCCAGGGTGCCGGCCCGTTTGTCGTCCCGCCGGGCGACGAAGGCGCGCAGCTGGAAGACGAGCAGCCAGCCGATCAGGCCCGGCAGGAAGAGCACGCCGCACAGGACCGTCACGAGCGTCAGCCGGTTGTCGCGCTCCCGGCGGATGTTGTTGGCCGCCAGGCAGTGCTCGACCACGAACTGGGGTTCGGAGCCGAAGGACTGGATGAGCGGCTTGCGGCCGGCGCCGAGCATGCGGTCCACGACGGCGCGCGAGAACGCCTCGCCGAGGTTGGGCCGGAACAGCGCGATCCTGCCGCCCCTGACGCTGGACTGGTGCCACTCGTTGTCCGCGTCCTTGATCTTGTCGACCGGGCCGTCCCGGTAGGCCGCGGAGGCCAGGGCGGCCGTCGCCGCCTGCTGGCCGTCGCCGGAGACGGGCACCTGGGGCCCGTCCCACTCGGTTCCAAACGACATTCCCGCCCCCATCGCCGCCGGCGTCGCTCCTGCGGCCTTCCCGACTTCCCTGCCCCGCACACCTGTTGGGCCCGTCGTCGTACCGAAACCGGACGGCCGGCGCGGGACGTGCCCAGGTGATCAGCGTATCGGCCGGCACCGGCGAGCGGAGGGCGGACGGCCGAAGCCGTCCGCCCTCCGGAGCCGGGGCCGGCCGCCCCGGGGGCCGGGAACTACCCGTCCTCCCCGCCCTGTTCGCGGATGCGTTCGGCGATCTGCGCGGGCATCGGCTCGTGCCGTGCGTACGCCCGGTCGAAGCGGGCCGTGCCGTGGGAGAGCGAGCGCAGGTCGACGGCGTAGCGGCCGATCTCGAACTCGGGGACCTCGGCCCGGATCAGGGTGCGTCCGGTGCCCACCTGTTCGGTGCCGAGCAGCCGGCCCCGGCGGCCCGACAGGTCGCTCATCACGGCGCCCACGTAGTCGTCGGGGACCAGGACGCCCACCTCGGCGACCGGCTCCAGCAGGTGGATCCGCGCGTCGGCGGCGGCCTCGCGCAGGGCGAGCGCGCCCGCGGTCTGGAAGGCGGCGTCGGAGGAGTCCACCGAGTGCGCCTTGCCGTCGAGCAGGGTGACCCGTACGTCCACGAGCGGATGCCCGGCGGCGACGCCCTTGGCGGCCTGGGCGCGGATGCCCTTCTCCACGGAGGGGATGAACTGGCGCGGCACCGCGCCGCCGACCACCTTGTCCACGAACTCGATGCCCGAGCCGCCCGGCAGCGGTTCGACCTCGATCTCGCAGATGGCGTACTGGCCGTGCCCGCCGGACTGCTTGACGTGCCGCCCGCGTCCGGCGGCCCGGTTCGCGAACGTCTCCCGCAGGGAGACCTTGTGCGGTACGACGTCGACCTGGACGCCGTAGCGGCTGCGCAGCCGTTCCAGCGCGACGTCCGCGTGCGCCTCGCCCAGGCACCACAGCACCACCTGGTGGGTGTCCTGGTTCTGCTCCAGGCGCATCGTCGGGTCCTCGGCGACCAGCCGGGACAGCCCCTGGGAGAGTTTGTCCTCGTCGGCCTTGCTGTGCGCCTGGATGGCGACGGGGAGCAGCGGGTCCGGCATCTGCCAGGGCTCCATCAGCAGCGGGTCGTCCTTGGCGGAGATCGTGTCCCCGGTCTCGGCGTGGCCGAGCTTGGCCACGCAGACCAGGTCGCCCGCGACGGCCTGGGTGAGGGGCCGCTGCTGTTTGCCGAAGGGCATGGACAGGGCGCCGATCTTCTCGTCGACGTCGTGGTCCTCGTGGCCCCGGTCGGTCAGACCGTGCCCGGAGACGTGCACCGTCCGGTCGGGGCGCAGCGTGCCGGAGAAGACGCGGACCAGGGAGATCCGGCCGACGTAGGGGTCGGACGCGGTCTTGACGACCTCGGCGGCCAGCGGTCCGTCGGTGTCGCACGGCGTGAGCTCGCGGGCCTCGCCGTCGGGGGTGGTCACGCCGGGCACCGGGTGTTCGAAGGGGGTCGGGAAGCCGCCCGTGATCAGGTCGAGCAGTTCCACGGTGCCGAGGCCCTGGCGGGCGCCGTCGGCGGCGGGGGCGGCCGCCAGGACCGGGAAGAAGCGGCCGCGGGCCACGGCCCGTTCGAGGTCCTGGACCAGGGTCTCGATCTCGACCTGCTCGCCGCCGAGGTAGCGGTCCATGAGGGTCTCGTCCTCGCTCTCGGCGATGATCCCCTCGATGAGCCGGTTGCGGGCCTCGTCCAGGTCGGGGAGCTGGTCCTCGCCGGGTTCGGACTCCTTGCGCTCGCCGCTCGAGTAGTCGAACAGCTTGCGGGTGAGCAGCCCCACCAGGCCGGTCACGGGCGCGTGTCCGTCGGGGCCCTCGGCTGCGCGCAGCGGCAGGTAGAGGGGCAGGACCGCGTCCGGGTCGTCGTCGCCGAACGCCTCCGCGCAGATCCGGGTGGTCTCCTCGAAGTCGGCGCGGGCCGCCTCCAGGTGGGTGATCACGATCGCGCGGGGCATCCCGACGGCGGCGCACTCCTCCCAGACCATGCGGGTGGAGCCGTCCACGCCGTCCGAGGCGGAGACGACGAAGAGGGCCGCGTCCGCGGCGCGCAGACCGGCCCGCAGTTCCCCGACGAAGTCGGCGTATCCGGGGGTGTCCAGGATGTTTATCTTGATGCCGTCCCAGGAGACCGGTACCAGGGACAGCTGGACGGAGCGCTGCTGGCGGTGCTCGATCTCGTCGTAGTCGGAGACGGAGCCGCCGTCCTCCACGCGGCCCGCCCGGTTCACCGCCCCGGCGGTCAGCGCGAGCGCCTCCACCAGGGTCGTCTTGCCCGATCCGGAGTGGCCGACCAGCACCACATTCCGTATGGACGCGGGCTGGTCGGCCGTCAGAGCCCTGCCGGCGGCCCCGGGGTGTGTCTGGGTCTTGTCGCCCATGATCCTGCCTCCCGTGCACGGTGAGGTCATCGGGGCGCGGACACGCGAACCGCGTGCTGCGGCGGCTTCGGCGACGCCCGCGGTTCTTCGAGCTTTCCACTCCCGTCACGCCGCGTCCATACGACGGACCCGCGACGGACCCGATCCCGCCGCCGGTGCCCGGCGCGGGGCCGTACGGTTCCCGTACCGGCGCCCCTCGCGGGGTCGTGCGCACCGCTCCCGGGCGGCTTCGCGCGAGCCCGGCGCACGACCTCGGCGCACGGGCCGCGGGTGCCCGCCCGCCACGCGTACGCGCGCGTGGCTACGATGGGCCAGCCGGCGGCCATCAGGGCCGCGGCGACACCGACCGTCGGGAAGGCCATGCTGAACAAGTACGCGCGTGCATTCTTCACGCGTGTCCTCACACCGTTCGCCGCGTTTCTCATCCGGCGGGGGGTGAGCCCCGACACGGTCACGCTGCTCGGCACGGCGGGCGTGGTGGCGGGCGCGCTGGTGTTCTACCCCCGGGGCGAGTTCTTCTGGGGCACGGTCGTGATCACCCTGTTCGTCTTCTCCGACCTGGTCGACGGCAACATGGCCCGCCAGCTGGGCCGCTCCAGCCGCTGGGGCGCCTTCCTGGACTCCACCCTGGACCGGGTCGCCGACAGCGCGATCTTCGGCGGCTTCGCGCTCTGGTACGCCGGGCAGGGCGACGACAACATGATGTGCGCGGTCTCGATCTTCTGCCTGGCCAGCGGCCAGGTGGTGTCGTACACCAAGGCGCGCGGCGAGTCGATCGGCCTCCCGGTCGCCGTCAACGGACTGGTCGAGCGTGCCGAGAGGCTGGTGATCTCGCTGGTCGCCGCCGGTTTCGCGGGGCTGCACACATTCGGTGTGCCGGGCATCCAGTGGCTGCTGCCGATCGCCCTGTGGATCGTGGCCGCGGGCAGCCTGGTCACGCTGATCCAGCGGGTCGTCACCGTGCGCCGCGAGTCGGCGGAGGCCGAGGCGGCGGCCGCGCGGGACGCGAGCGGGGCGGCGCGGTGAGCGTCGCGGACCGGCTGAGCGACGCGCTGTACGGCGCGGGCTGGAGCACCGTCAAGAAGCTCCCGGAGCCCGTCGCCGCCCGCCTGGGGCGGACCGTCGCGGACCTCGTCTGGAAGAAGCGCGGCAAGGGCGTGCTGCGCCTGGAGGCGAACTATGCGCGCGTGGTGCCCGGCGCGAGCCCCGAGCGCCTCGCGGAGCTCTCCCGCGAGGGCATGCGCTCCTATCTGCGCTACTGGATGGAGTCCTTCCGGCTGCCCGCCTGGAGCCCCGAGCGGATCAAGGGCGGCTTCGTCCCCAAGGACATACACCACCTGACCGAGGGCCTGGCCGCCGGCAAGGGCGTGATCCTCGCCCTGCCGCACCTGGCCAACTGGGACCTGGCCGGTGCCTGGGTCACCACCGAGCTGCGCACCCCGTTCACCACGGTCGCCGAGCGCCTCAAGCCCGAGACGCTCTACGACCGCTTCGTCGCCTACCGCGAGGGCCTCGGCATGGAGGTGCTGCCGCACAGCGGCGGCTCCGCCTTCGGCACCCTGGCCCGCAGGCTGCGTGACGGCGGTCTGGTCTGCCTGGTCGCCGACCGCGATCTGTCCGCCTCCGGCGTCGAGGTCGACTTCTTCGGCGAGAAGGCCCGGATGCCCGCGGGCCCCGCCCTGCTCGCCCAGCACACCGGCGCCCTGCTGCTGCCGGTCACCCTCTGGTACGACGACTCGCCGGTCATGCGGGGCCAGGTACACCCCCCGATCGAGGTGCCGGAGACGGGTACCCGCGCCGAGAAGGCGTCCGTCATGACCCAGGCCCTGGCCGACGCCTTCGCCACCGGGATCGCCGAGCACCCGGAGGACTGGCACATGCTCCAGCGGCTGTGGCTCGCCGACCTCGACCCCGCGAAGGGACCCTCGTGAGAATCGGGATCGTCTGCCCGTACTCCTGGGACGTGCCCGGAGGCGTCCAGTTCCACATCCGCGACCTCGCCGAGTACTTCATCCGCCTCGGCCACGAGGTCTCGGTGCTGGCCCCGGCCGACGACGACACCCCGCTGCCGCCCTACGTCGTCTCCGCGGGCCGCGCGGTCCCGGTGCCGTACAACGGCTCGGTGGCCCGGCTGAACTTCGGCTTCCTGTCGGCGGCGCGGGTACGGCGCTGGCTGCACGACGGCGCGTTCGACGTGGTGCACATCCACGAGCCGACCTCGCCCTCGCTGGGCCTGCTCACCTGCTGGGCGGCGCAGGGCCCCATCGTGGCCACCTTCCACACCTCCAACCCGCGCTCGCGGGCGATGATCGCCGCGTACTCGATCCTCCAGGCCGCCCTGGAGAAGATCAGCGCCCGGATCGCGGTCAGCGAGTACGCCCGGCGCACGCTGGTCGAGCACCTGGGCGGGGACGCGGTGGTCATCCCGAACGGCGTCGACGTCGACTTCTTCGCGAAGGCCGCGCCGAAACCCGAGTGGCAGGGGGAGACGATCGGCTTCATCGGCCGGATCGACGAGCCCCGCAAGGGACTGCCCGTGCTGATGAAGGCCCTGCCGAGGATCATGGCCGCCCGTCCCGGCGCACGGCTGCTGGTCGCGGGCCGCGGCGACGAGGAGGCGGCCGTCGAGAACCTGCCCGCGGAGCTGCGCTCCCGGGTGGAGTTCCTCGGCATGGTCAGCGACGAGGACAAGGCCCGTCTGCTGCGCAGCGTGGACGTGTACGTGGCGCCCAACACCGGCGGCGAGAGCTTCGGCATCATCCTGGTCGAGGCCATGTCGGCGGGCGCCCCCGTGCTCGCCTCCGACCTCGACGCCTTCGTCCAGGTCCTCGACCAGGGGCGGGCGGGCGAGATCTTCGCCAATGAGGACGCGGACGCGCTCGCGGATGCCGCCGTACGGCTGCTGGCCGACCCGGAGCGCCGGGCCGCGCTGCGCGCGCACGGCAGCGCCCATGTGCGGCGCTTCGACTGGTCCACGGTCGGCGCGGACATCCTCTCCGTCTACGAGACGGTCACGGACGGCACGACGGCGGTCGCGGCGGACGAGCGGTCGACGGGACTGCGGGCACGGTTCGGGCTGGCGCGGGACTGAGGCCCCGGCCGGGACCAAAACCTGCCGCGGGAGTGAAGCAGGTGCCTTCCGGGCGCGCGTCCGGCGGGCCGCGGGGCTGCCGATAGCCTTCCCGCGTGACCGCAACCCTCATCTGGATCCTCGTCGCCCTCCTCGCGATCGGCGTCTACCTGAGCTGGACCGCAGGACGCCTGGACCGGCTGCACGTACGGATGGACGCCGCCCGCGCCGCGCTCGACGCCCAGCTGCTGCGCCGCGCCTCCGTGGCCCAGGAGCTCGCCACCTCCGGCGTGCTCGACCCGGCCGCCTCGATCGTGCTGTACGAGGCCGCGCACGCCGCCCGGCAGGCCGAGGAGGAGCAGCGGGAGGTCGCCGAGAGCGAGCTGAGCCAGGCCCTGCGCGCGGTGTTCGCGGAACCGGCCCAGGTGGAGGCCCTGCGCGAGGCGCCCGGCGGCGAGGACGCGGCCCATGAGCTGGCCGAGGCCGTGCGCCGGGTGCCGATGGCCCGCCGTTTCCACAACGACGCCGTGGGCGCCGCCCGCCGGCTGCGCGGGCACCGCAAGGTCCGCTGGTTCCGGCTGGCCGGCCACGCTCCCTTCCCGCTGGCCTTCGAGATGGACGACGAACCCCCCGCCGCCCTGGTGGAACGCGTCGCCTGACCGCCCCTCACCTGGCATTCCCAGCGAAAACGAGCCACGGGCTTTCCATTGGCCCTTGCTGTGGCCTGGTCCAC
Source organism: Streptomyces sp. SUK 48 (assembly GCF_009650765.1). Taxonomy (NCBI): domain Bacteria; kingdom Bacillati; phylum Actinomycetota; class Actinomycetes; order Kitasatosporales; family Streptomycetaceae; genus Streptomyces; species Streptomyces sp. SUK 48. Next base: position 6,595,391 of record NZ_CP045740.1, read on the forward strand.
TCGCGTTTCCTCGGTGCAGCAGAGAACCCTCTTTCCCTTCAGTGAGGTCGCCCGTGTCCACCACCGAGAACCAGGCTCCCGAGACCGGCACCGCCCGCGTGAAGCGCGGCATGGCCGAGCAGCTCAAGGGCGGCGTCATCATGGACGTCGTCACCCCGGAGCAGGCGAAGATCGCCGAGGACGCGGGCGCCGTCGCCGTCATGGCCCTGGAGCGGGTCCCGGCCGACATCCGCAAGGACGGCGGCGTGGCCCGGATGTCCGACCCGGACATGATCGAGGGCATCATCGACGCCGTCTCGATCCCGGTCATGGCCAAGTCCCGCATCGGCCACTTCGTCGAGGCCCAGGTCCTGCAGTCCCTCGGTGTGGACTACATCGACGAGTCCGAGGTCCTCACCCCGGCCGACGAGGTCAACCACTCGGACAAGTGGGCGTTCACCACCCCGTTCGTGTGCGGTGCCACCAACCTGGGCGAGGCCCTGCGCCGTATCGCCGAGGGCGCCGCGATGATCCGCTCCAAGGGCGAGGCCGGCACCGGCAACGTCGTGGAGGCCGTGCGCCACCTGCGCCAGATCAAGGGCGAGATCGCCAAGCTGCGCGGCTGCGACAACAACGAGCTGTTCGCCGCCGCCAAGGAGCTGCGCGCCCCCTACGAGCTGGTCAAGGAGGTCGCCGAGCTGGGCAAGCTCCCCGTGGTGCTGTTCTCCGCCGGCGGCGTGGCCACCCCGGCCGACGCGGCCCTGATGCGTCAGCTCGGCGCCGAGGGCGTGTTCGTCGGCTCCGGCATCTTCAAGTCCGGCGACCCGGCCAAGCGCGCCGCCGCCATCGTGAAGGCCACCACCTTCTACGACGACCCGAAGATCATCGCGGAGGCGTCGCGCAACCTCGGCGAGGCCATGGTCGGCATCAACTGCGACACCCTCCCCGAGACCGAGCGCTACGCGAACCGCGGCTGGTAACCACGGGCCCACAGGTATACGAACCCCATGAACACTCCTGTCATCGGTGTCCTGGCGCTCCAGGGCGACGTACGGGAGCACCTCATCGCCCTGGCCGCGGCGGACGCCGTGGCCAGGCCGGTGCGGCGCCCCGAGGAACTCGCCGAGGTCGACGGCCTCGTCCTGCCCGGCGGCGAGTCCACCACCATCTCCAAGCTGGCCGTGCTCTTCGGCGTGATGGAGCCGCTGCGCGCCCGGGTGCGGGCCGGCCTGCCCGTCTACGGCACCTGCGCGGGCATGATCATGCTGGCCGACAAGATCCTCGACCCGCGCTCGGGCCAGGAGACCATCGGCGGCATCGACATGATCGTGCGCCGTAACGCCTTCGGACGCCAGAACGAGTCCTTCGAGGCCGCGGTCGACGTGCGCGGTGTCGCGGGCGATCCTGTGGAGGGCGTCTTCATCCGCGCTCCCTGGGTGGAGTCCGTGGGCGCGGACGCGGAGGTGCTCGCCGAGCACGGCGGCCACATCGTCGCCGTCCGCCAGGGCAACGCGCTCGCCACGTCGTTCCATCCGGAGCTGACCGGCGACCACCGGGTGCACGCCCTGTTCGTCGACATGGTGCGCGCCAACGCCACCGCGGAGTCCTTGTAGGATCTCAGGCGTTCGTTCATGGATGGGTAACGCGAAGGAGACAGGCAGATGTCCGGCCACTCTAAATGGGCTACGACGAAGCACAAGAAGGCCGTGATCGACGCCAAGCGCGGCAAGCTCTTCGCGAAGCTGATCAAGAACATCGAGGTCGCGGCGCGCATGGGCGGTGTCGACCTCGAGGGCAACCCGACGCTCTATGACGCCGTCCAGAAGGCCAAGAAGCAGTCGGTCCCGAACAAGAACATCGACTCGGCGATCAAGCGCGGTGGCGGTCTCGAGGCCGGCGGTGCCGACTACGAGACGATCATGTACGAGGGTTACGGCCCGAACGGTGTCGCGGTGCTCATCGAGTGCCTCACCGACAACCGCAACCGCGCCGCCTCCGACGTGCGCGTGGCCATGACCCGCAACGGCGGCAACATGGCCGACCCGGGCTCGGTGTCGTACCTCTTCCACCGCAAGGGCGTCATCATCGTCCCCAAGGGCGAGCTGACCGAGGACGACGTGCTCGGTGCCGTCCTGGACGCCGGTGCCGAGGAGGTCAACGACCTCGGCGAGTCCTTCGAGGTGCTCAGCGAGGCCACCGACCTGGTCGCGGTCCGCACCGCCCTCCAGGAGGCCGGGATCGACTACGACTCCGCCGAGGCCAACTTCGTCCCGACCATGCAGGTCGAGCTGGACGAGGAGGGCGCCAGGAAGATCTTCAAGCTGATCGACGCCCTGGAGGACAGCGACGACGTGCAGAACGTCTTCGCCAACTTCGACGTGAGCGACGAGGTCATGGAGAAGGTCGACGCGTAACGCGTACGGCTGACCGACCGGGCCGACGGGACACACCCCGTCGGCCCGTCGCGTTCCCGGGTGCCGTACCGGTGCCCGTGCGGACGCCGACGGGGGCGTTGGTGCGCGGCGTTGTCACTGGCACCCGATAGCCTGCACAAACAGGTGATCGAGCGGTCAAAGGGAGGGGCCCCGTGCGGGTACTGGGGGTGGACCCGGGGCTGACCCGGTGCGGGGTCGGCGTGGTCGAGGGGGTCGCGGGGCGCCCGCTGACCATGATCGGCGTCGGTGTCGTGCGCACCCCCGCGGACGCCGAGCTCAGCCGGCGGCTGCTCGCCGTCGAGCAGGGCATCGAGGCGTGGCTGGACGAACACCGGCCCGAGTGCGTCGCCGTGGAGCGCGTCTTCAGCCAGCACAACGTACGCACCGTGATGGGCACCGCCCAGGCCAGCGCCGTCGCCATGCTGTGCGCCGCCCGCCGCGGCATCCCCGTCGCACTGCACACCCCCAGCGAGGTCAAGGCCGCCGTCACCGGCTCGGGCCGCGCCGACAAGGCCCAGGTCGGCGCCATGGTCACCCGGCTGCTCCGGCTCGCCGCGCCCCCCAAGCCCGCCGACGCGGCCGACGCCCTCGCCCTCGCCATCTGCCACATCTGGCGCGCCCCCGCCCAGAACCGCCTCCAGCAGGCCGTCGCCCTGCACACCGCCCACGCAACGAAAGGCCGTACGGCATGATCGCGTTCGTCAGCGGCACGGTCGCCGCGCTCGCCCCCGACGCCGCGGTGGTGGAGGTCGGCGGTGTCGGCATGTCCGTCCAGTGCACCCCGGACACGCTCTCCACGCTCCGCGTCGGACAGCCCGCCAAACTCCACACCTCCCTGGTCGTCCGCGAGGACTCGCTGACCCTGTACGGCTTCGCGGACGACGACGCCCGCCAGGTCTTCGTCCTGCTCCAGACCGCCAGCGGCGTCGGCCCCCGCCTCGCCCAGGCCATGCTCGCCGTGCACAGCCCCGACGCGCTGCGCCGGGCCGTCGCCACCGGTGACGAGAAGGCCCTCACCGCCGTCCCCGGCATCGGCAAGAAGGGCGCCCAGAAACTGCTCCTGGAACTGAAGGACCGCCTCGGCGCGCCCGCCGGCACCGCCCCCGCCGTCGGCGCCCCGGTCACCCAGGGCTGGCGCGACCAGCTGCACGCGGCCCTCATCGGCCTCGGCTACGCCACCCGCGAGGCCGAGGAAGCCGTCACCGCCGTGGCCCCGCAGGCCGAGGCCGCTGGCGGCATCCCGCAGGTCGGCCCGCTCCTGAAGGCCGCCCTGCAGACCCTGAACCGCGCACGCTGACCCCCACCCCTATTGAGGCACACCACATGAACTGGGACGACATGGCCGACACCGCCGGTACGCCCGCCGCCGAGCGGCTGGTGGGCTCCGCCGCCGACGGCGAGGACCAGGCCGTCGAGGCCGCCCTGCGCCCCAAGGATCTCGGCGAGTTCATCGGCCAGGAGAAGGTCCGCGAACAGCTCGACCTGGTGCTGCGGGCGGCCCGCGCGCGCGGCGCCACCGCCGACCACGTCCTGCTCTCCGGCGCCCCCGGCCTCGGCAAGACCACCCTGTCGATGATCATCGCGGCCGAGATGGGCGCCCCCATCCGCATCACCTCGGGCCCCGCCATCCAGCACGCCGGCGACCTCGCCGCGATCCTCTCCTCCCTCCAGGAGGGCGAGGTGCTCTTCCTGGACGAGATCCACCGCATGTCCCGGCCCGCCGAGGAGATGCTGTACATGGCGATGGAGGACTTCCGCGTCGACGTCATCGTCGGCAAGGGCCCCGGCGCCACCGCCATCCCCCTCGAACTGCCCCCGTTCACCCTGGTCGGCGCCACCACCCGGGCCGGTCTGCTGCCGCCCCCGCTGCGCGACCGCTTCGGCTTCACCGCGCACATGGAGTTCTACGAGCCCCGCGAACTGGAGCGCGTCGTGCACCGCTCCGCGCAGCTCCTGGACGTCGGCATCGAGACGGACGGCGCCGCCGAGATCGCGGGCCGCTCCCGCGGCACCCCCCGTATCGCCAACCGCCTGCTGCGCCGCGTCCGCGACTACGCGCAGGTCAAGGCGGACGGCCTGATCACCCGGGACATCGCCGCGGCCGCCCTCGCCGTCTACGAGGTCGACGCGCGGGGCCTCGACCGGCTGGACCGCGCGGTCCTGCAGGCGTTGCTGAAGCTCTTCGGCGGCGGCCCCGTCGGCCTGTCCACGCTGGCCGTCGCGGTGGGGGAGGAGCGGGAGACCGTCGAGGAGGTCGCCGAACCCTTCCTGGTGCGCGAGGGACTGCTGGCCCGCACCCCGCGCGGCCGCGTCGCCACGCCCGCCGCCTGGACGCACCTCGGTCTCACCCCGCCCGGCTCCGCCACCCCGGGAAACGGACAACCGGACCTGTTCGGGGCGTGACACCACCGGCCCCGGGCGGCCCTCCGCTTCGGCAGTGGCCCGGGGCGGAACCCAGGTGCCATGCTGGGCGTTGTTCCATGTGTGCGGACTCGCTTAGACTCCGCCGATGCCGCCCTTGCGGGTGGCGCCGACACACCCCCATCCCCGAAAAGGCCGCTCTCCGTCGCGGTCGCGCGAAGGAAATCCCGCCCCGTGAATCCGTATACCCTTCTCCCGTTCATCGTGCTCATCGCGGCCATGTTCCTGATGACGCGCTCTGCCAAGAAGAAGCAGACTCAGGCCGCGCAGATGCGCAATGAGATGCAGCCCGGCTCCGGTGTCCGCACGATCGGGGGAATGTACGCGACGGTCAAGGAAGTCAATGAGGACACCGTCCTCCTCGACGCCGCTCCCGGCGTGGACCTCCTCTTCGCGAAGAACGCGATCGGCGCCGTCCTCACCGACGACGAGTACAACCGCATCGTGCACGGCATCGAGCACGACCTGAAGTCCGACGCCGGCATCGTCCCGGACGACGCCTCCTCTCTCACCGAGACCGACGAGACCGACGGATCTGCCGCCGCTGCCGCCGCCTCCGACGACAAGATCGACCTCGGTAAGAAGGACGCCGACAAGGACGTCGCCGGCGGGTCCGAGGCCGCCGAGGCCAAGACGGAGGACCAGCCGAAGAAGGCCGACGGCGACTCCGACGCGAAGTAGTCACACCCCGGTGGTGCGCGAGACGGCATAATCACGCCCCGCGCACCACCGGGCGCGTCTGCTTCCCGCACGGGAGCCCGACACCATGTCATGGCCGCCGAGCGCCGACCGGGCGCCGGAGCGGCCCGAGAGGGAGTACGAGAAGGTGGCAGCACCTAAGAAGGGCCGGAGCGCGAGTGCCCAGAGCAAACCAGGGCGCTCGCTGGCCCTGATCCTGATCGCCATCGTGGCGCTCACCGGAGGGATGTTCGCCTCAGGGCACACCACTCCGCGTCTCGGCATCGATCTCGCCGGTGGCACGAGCATCACGCTCAAGGCGAAGGCCGACCAGGGTTCCGCGGTCAACAAGGCCAACATGGACACCGCGGTCGAGATCATGAACCGCCGTGTCAACGGCCTCGGCGTCTCCGAGGCGGAGGTGCAGACCCAGGGAACCGACAACATCATCGTCAACATCCCGCGGGGCACCAACTCCAAGGAGGCCCAGCAGCAGGTCGGCACCACCGCCAAGCTCTACTTCCGGCCGGTTCTGGCGAGCGAGCCCAGCGGCGCCGCGGCCAGCCCCTCGCCGAGCTCCTCCCCGACCGGCGGCTCCTCGCCCAAGCCGGGCTCCAGCTCCTCCCCGAGCGCCTCCTCCTCGGAGAAGGCGTCCTCCTCGTCGTCCTCGCCGTCGTCGAGCACGTCCCCGACCGCCACCGCGACCACGCAGGGCCGTGCGGTCACCGACGCCCTCAAGGCCGGCTCCAGCCCCTCGCCGAGCGCGACGCCCACCGGCGGTTCCTCGCCCAAGCCAACCCCCTCGGCCTCCGGCGGTACGGACACCTCCAAGCTCCAGGCCGCGTACACCGCCCTGGACTGCTCCAAGACGGCCGATCGCGCCGAGGCCGGCAACAAGGCCAAGCCGGGTGAGCCGACCATCGCCTGCGGCAAGGTCGGCAAGGGCTACTACAAGTACCTGCTCGGCCCGGCCGGCGTGGACGGCACCGAGGTGAAGAAGGCCCAGGCCGTCTTCGACACCCAGGGCGCCTCCGGCTGGCAGGTCCAGATGACCTTCGACTCCAAGGGCGCCAAGAAGTTCGCCGACATCACCGGCGCGCTGGCCAAGAACCAGGCCCCGCAGAACGAGTTCGGCATCGTCCTGGACGGCGAGGTCGTCTCCAGCCCGTATGTCAGCACCGCCATCACCGGCGGCCAGGCGGAGATCTCCGGCAGCTTCACGCAGCAGGAGGCGCAGAACCTCGCCAACATGCTGTCGTACGGCGCGCTGCCGCTCTCCTTCCAGGAGCAGTCCGTCACCACCGTGACCGCCGCGCTCGGCGGCGCGCAGCTGCACGCCGGTCTGCTCGCGGGCGCCATCGGCCTCGCCCTGGTCGTGCTCTACCTGGTGGTCTACTACCGCGGCCTGTCGCTCGTCGCCATGGCCTCCCTGATCGTCTCGGCGATCCTCACCTACGTGATCATGTCGCTGCTCGGCCCGGCCATCGGCTTCGCGCTGAACCTGCCGGCGGTCTGCGGTGCCATCGTCGCCATCGGTATCACCGCCGACTCGTTCATCGTGTACTTCGAACGCATCAGGGACGAGATCCGCGAGGGCCGCTCGCTGCGCCCCGCCGTCGAGCGTGCCTGGCCGCGCGCCCGGCGCACCGTCCTGGTCTCCGACTTCGTGTCGTTCCTCGCCGCCGCCGTGCTGTTCATCGTGACCGTCGGCAAGGTCCAGGGCTTCGCGTTCACGCTGGGTCTGACCACCGTGCTCGACGTGGTCGTCGTCTTCCTGTTCACCAAGCCGCTGATGACCCTGCTCGCCCGCCGCAAGTTCTTCGGCAACGGCCACAAGTGGTCCGGCCTCGACCCGAAGAGCCTCGGCGCCCATCCGCCGCTGCGCCGCACCCGCCGTCCCGCCGGTCCCGCCGGCCCTGTCGACCCGAAGGAGGCGTGAGCGATGTCGAAACTCGGTTCCATCGGCGCCCGGCTGCACCGCGGCGAGATCAGCTACGACTTCATCGGCAAGCGCAAGATCTGGTACGGCGTCTCGATCCTGATCACCATCACGGCCATCCTCGGCCTGGCGGTGCGCGGCCTGAACATGAGCATCGACTTCCAGGGCGGCGCCGTCTTCACGACGCCGACCAAGATGAGCACCTCGGTCGCTCAGGCGGAGTCGTACGCCAAGGACGCCTCCGGCCACGAGGCCGTCGTGCAGAAGCTCGGCAACGGCAGCCTGCGCATCCAGGTCGCCGGCCTGGACACGGCCAAGTCCGACCAGGTCAAGCAGAGCCTGGCCAAGGACCTGAAGCTCAACCCCGAGAAGCTCGCCGCCGACCTGGTCGGCCCGAGCTGGGGCCAGGAGATCGCCAACAAGGCATGGGAGGGCCTGGCGATCTTCATGGTGCTCGTCGTGATCTACCTGGCCATCGCCTTCGAGTGGCGCATGGCCGTCGCGGCCCTGGTCGCGCTGATCCACGACATCACCATCACGACCGGTATCTACGCCCTGGTCGGCTTCGAGGTCTCGCCCGGCACGATCATCGGTCTGCTCACCATCCTCGGTTACTCGCTCTACGACACGGTCGTCGTCTTCGACAGCCTCAAGGAGCAGACGAAGGACATCACCAAGCAGACCCGCTTCACCTACAGCGAGATCGCCAACCGGTCGATCAACGGCACCCTGGTCCGCTCCATCAACACCACGGTCGTCGCCCTGCTGCCGGTCGCCGGTCTGCTCTTCATCGGCGGCGGCTTCCTCGGCGCCGGTGACCTCAACGACATCTCGCTGTCGCTGTTCGTCGGCCTCGCGGCCGGTGCGTACTCCTCGATCTTCATCGCCACCCCGCTGGTCGCCGACCTCAAGGAGCGCGAGCCCGCGCTCAAGGCCCTCACCAAGCGGGTCATGGCCAAGCGTGCCCAGGCCGGCTCGGAGGATGGTCCCGTGGGCGCGGGTGTGGACGCCGAGGACGCCGCGCCCGCCGTGGTCGGCCCGCGCAACCAGCCCTCCTCCCGCGGCCGTGGCCGCGGCCGCCAGGCGGGCAAGCGCCGATGACCGACATCCAGGAGCTGCTGCTCAGCCGCATCCGTGACGTCGCGGACTACCCGGAGCCGGGCGTGATGTTCAAGGACATCACCCCGCTCCTGGCGGACCCCGCCGCGTTCACCGCCCTGACCGACGCGCTCGCCGGCATCGCCACGAGCACCGGCGCCACGAAGATCGTCGGTCTGGAGGCCCGGGGCTTCATCCTCGGCGCCCCGGTCGCCGTCCGCGCGGGCCTGGGCTTCATCCCGGTCCGCAAGGCGGGCAAGCTGCCCGGCGCCACCCTGAGCCAGGGCTACGACCTGGAGTACGGCTCGGCCGAGATCGAGGTGCACGCCGAGGACCTGACCTCCGGCGACCGCGTCCTGATCGTGGACGACGTGCTGGCCACCGGTGGCACCGCCGAGGCGGCCATCCACCTCATCCGGCGCGCCGGTGCCGAGGTCGCGGGCCTCGCGGTCCTGATGGAGCTGGGCTTCCTCGGCGCCCGCGCCCGCCTGGAACCGACCCTCGCCGGAGTCCCCCTGGAAGCCCTCCTCCAGGTCTGACCAGGCTCCGCCCGGCAAGCAACCCCGTACGGCCGCCCCGGCACCCCACCGAGGCGGCCGTACGGCGTCCCCGCCCCGGTTTCCCCGTCCCCACCAGTTCGGCCCGGCCACCCCCGGCCCTCTCGGCTCTGCGGGGCTTCCCACAGCCGACCCCGCAGCCTGGTCTTCCTCGGTGCCGCGTCCCCGATCCCGCTGGCCTCTGCCGGGCCCCCGGCCCATGCGGGCGCCGAGGGCCCGGCAGAGCCCGGGGGCAGCCGGGGGCCGGAGGCGAGGGGGCGAGGGGCCTGGCCTCCGCCCTGTCCTCCCGGCGTCCACCCGGGCCCGGCCCCTGCCTGGGTCTGAGGCCCGCCCGCCTCCCCGGGCCGCCCGCTCCCCGGCGTCAGGCCGATTCCCCGGCCGCGCTGCCCGGTTTCCGCCGCCGGCTTCGGCCTTCCCCGGCCCCCTTCAACCGCCCCCGCCGCTCCCAAACATCACCTTCCGGCCATCCTTCGGAATCCCAGGTGCACCTTTGGCGTTACAGGGGTAGTCGGACCCTACGATCCGCCTCCGGGCGATCCGTGGCGGCGGGATCGCTACCATGGGGTCTCCGGAGCCTGACCGGGGGACCCGGAACGCGCACGAGGAGCCCTCTTGCCAGACGAGGCCCAGCCACTGACCGCCGCCAAGCCCGAGCCCGCCTCGGCACCCGCGGCCAAGCCCGCGCCGAACGTGTCGACCGCCAAGAACGACACCCGCGGGGCGGTCGAGCACGCCTCGGCCGCGCCCGTCGAGAAGTCCGCGGAGTCCTCGCGTCCCAAACCGGAGACCCCCGCCGAGCGCCCCGCGCAGCCCCCCGTCGTGCGCCCGCCCGCCGTGCAGAACGGCCGCTCCGGCTCCTCCAACCGCGTCCGCGCCCGCCTGGCCCGCCTCGGCGTCCAGCGCGCGAACCCGTACAACCCGGTCCTGGAACCGCTGCTGCGGATAGTGCGCAGCAACGATCCGAAGATCGAGAACTCCACCCTCCGCCAGATCGAGCGCGCCTACCAGGTCGCCGAACGCTGGCACCGCGGCCAGAAGCGCAAGAGCGGCGACCCGTACATCACGCACCCGCTCGCCGTCACCACCATCCTCGCCGAGCTGGGCATGGACCCGGCCACGCTGATGGCCGGCCTGCTGCACGACACCGTCGAGGACACCGAGTACGGCCTGGAGGACCTGCGCCGCGACTTCGGCGACGTGGTCGCCCTGCTCGTGGACGGCGTCACCAAGCTGGACAAGGTCAAGTTCGGCGAGGCCGCGCAGGCCGAGACCGTGCGCAAGATGGTCGTCGCCATGGCCAAGGACCCCCGCGTCCTGGTCATCAAGCTCGCCGACCGCCTGCACAACATGCGCACCATGCGCTACCTCAAGCGCGAGAAGCAGGAGAAGAAGGCGCGCGAGACCCTCGAGATCTACGCGCCGCTCGCCCACCGCCTGGGCATGAACACCATCAAGTGGGAACTGGAGGACCTCGCCTTCGCGATCCTCTACCCCAAGATGTACGACGAGATCGTCCGGCTGGTGGCCGAGCGCGCGCCCAAGCGCGACGAGTACCTCGCCATAGTGACCGACGAGGTCCAGTCCGATCTGCGCGCCGCTCGCATCAAGGCGACCGTCACCGGCCGGCCGAAGCACTACTACAGCGTCTACCAGAAGATGATCGTCCGCGGCCGCGACTTCGCGGAGATCTACGACCTGGTGGGCATCCGTGTCCTGGTCGACACGGTCCGCGACTGCTACGCCGCCCTCGGCACCGTGCACGCGCGATGGAACCCGGTCCCCGGCCGGTTCAAGGACTACATCGCGATGCCCAAGTTCAACATGTACCAGTCGCTGCACACCACGGTGATCGGCCCCAACGGCAAGCCCGTCGAACTCCAGATCCGCACCTTCGACATGCACCGCCGTGCCGAGTACGGCATCGCCGCGCACTGGAAGTACAAGCAGGAGGCCGTCGCCGGCGCCTCCAAGGTGCGCACCGACGCGCCCAAGACCGCCGGCAAGGACAAGGACGCCATCAACGACATGGCGTGGCTGCGGCAGTTGCTCGACTGGCAGAAGGAGACCGAGGACCCGGGCGAGTTCCTGGAGTCGCTGCGCTTCGACCTGTCGCGCAACGAGGTCTTCGTCTTCACGCCCAAGGGCGATGTCATAGCGCTCCCGGCCGGCGCCACCCCGGTGGACTTCGCGTACGCCGTGCACACCGAGGTCGGCCACCGCACCATAGGAGCGCGGGTCAACGGCCGCCTCGTACCGCTGGAGTCCACCCTGGACAACGGCGACCTGGTCGAGGTCTTCACCTCCAAGGCACCCGGCGCCGGACCCTCACGGGACTGGCTCGGCTTCGTCAAGTCGCCCCGGGCGCGCAACAAGATCCGCGCCTGGTTCTCCAAGGAGCGCCGGGACGAGGCGATCGAGCAGGGCAAGGACGCCATCGTGCGGGCCATGCGCAAGCAGAACCTGCCGATCCAGCGCATCCTCAACGGCGACTCCCTGATCACGCTCGCGCACGAGATGCGCTACTCGGACATCTCCGCGCTCTACGCGGCGATAGGCGAGGGCCATGTCTCCGCGCAGAACATCGTGCAGAAGCTGGTGCAGGCCCTCGGCGGCGAGGAGGCCGCCACCGAGGAGATCGACGAGACGGTCCCGCCGTCCCGCAGCCGCCGCAAGCGCCGCTCCAGCGCCGACCCCGGCGTCGTGGTCAAGGGCGTCGACGACGTATGGGTCAAGCTGGCCCGCTGCTGCACCCCCGTGCCCGGCGACCCGATCATCGGCTTCGTCACCCGCGGCAGCGGCGTCTCCGTGCACCGCAGCGACTGCGTCAACGTGGACTCGCTGTCCCGGGAGCCCGAGCGCATCCTCGACGTCGAGTGGGCGCCCACCCAGTCCTCGGTCTTCCTGGTCGCCATCCAGGTCGAGGCCCTGGACCGCTCCCGGCTGCTTTCGGACGTCACCCGCGTGCTGTCCGACCAGCACGTCAACATCCTCTCGGCCGCCGTCCAGACCTCCCGCGACCGCGTCGCCACCTCCCGCTTCACCTTCGAGATGGGCGACCCCAAGCACCTCGGGCACGTCCTGAAGGCCGTCCGCGGCGTGGAGGGCGTGTACGACGTCTACCGCGTGACCTCGGGACGCACCCGCTCCTGAGCGCCGTGCCGCAGCGCAGATGAAAGGGCCCCGTACGCCTGTACGGGGCCCTTTCACATCGGCAACAGGGAAATCAGCCGCCGAACTCCTGGAGGCCCTTCAGCGCCTGCTCCAGCAGCGCCTGGCGGCCCTCCAGCTCCCGCTGGAGCTTGTCGGCCCTGGAGTTGTTGCCCTGGGCGCGGGCCTGCTCGATCTGCGTCCCGAGCTTGTCCACGGCGGCCTGGAGCTGACCGGTCAGACCCTCGGCACGCGCCCGCGCCTCCGGGTTCGTCCGGCGCCACTCGGCCTCCTCGGCCTCCTGGATCGCCCGCTCGACCGTGTGCATCCGGCCCTCGACCTTCGGGCGCGCGTCCCGCGGGACGTGGCCGATGGCCTCCCAGCGCTCGTTGATCGAACGGAAGGCGGCACGGGCGGCCTTCAGCTCGCCGACCGGCAGGAGCTTCTCGGCCTCCTCGGCCAGCTCCTCCTTGAGCTTCAGGTTCTCCGCCTGCTCCGCGTCCCGCTCGGCGAACACCGAGCTGCGCGCCGCGAAGAACACGTCCTGGGCGCCGCGGAAGCGGTTCCACAGGTCGTCCTCGTGCTCGCGCTGGGCGCGGCCCGCGGCCTTCCACTCCGACATCAGATCGCGGTAACGGGCCGCCGTCGGACCCCAGTCCGTGGAACCCGACAGCGACTCGGCTTCGGCGACCAGCCGCTCCTTGATCCGACGGGCGTCCTCGCGCTGCGCGTCCAGCTGTGCGAAGTGAGCCTTGCGGCGCTTGGAGAACGCCGACCGGGCGTGCGAGAAGCGGTGCCACAGCTCGTCGTCGGACTTGCGGTCCAGACGCGGCAGCCCCTTCCAGGTGTCCACCAGCGCCCGCAGCCGCTCACCCGCGGCCCGCCACTGGTCGGACTGCGCCAGCTGCTCCGCCTCGGCGACCAGGTCCTCCTTGGCCTTGCGGGCCTCGTCGGACTGCTTGGCCCGCTGGACCTTGCGCTCCTCGCGGCGCGCCTCGACCGTCTCCACCAGCTTGTCCAACCGACCGCGCAGCGCGGCCAGATCGCCGACCGCGTGGTGCGCGTCCACCTGCTCGCGCAGGTGGTCGATGGCGGTCTGGGCGTCCTTCGCCGACAGGTCGGTGGTCCGCACTCGCTTCTCGAGGAGGCCGATCTCTACAACCAGGCCCTCGTACTTGCGCTCGAAGTAGGCCAGCGCCTCCTCAGGGGAGCCGGCCGCCCACGATCCGACGACCTGCTCGCCGTCGGCCGTACGCACGTACACGGTCCCCGTCTCGTCGACGCGGCCCCACGGGTCGCTGCTCACAGCGCCTCCTCCACATGATGCCTGCGGGGTGCCTCAGCGCCCCGGGCATCGACCACAGTTTCGTCACGGCCAACATAGGCGACCAGCGGGTTCCCTGTCCGCATCCAGCGCGACCGAAATTCCACCGACGGCCCCGGCCGCCCTCAGGACTTGACGACCGTCGCCTTGTTGATCACAACGGTCGCGTTCGGGGCGCCGTCACCCTGGCCGGTGCTCTCGCCCGCCGCCGCGATCTTGTTCAGCACCTTCATGCCGGACGCGGAGATCGTGCCGAACGGCGTGTACTGGGGCGGCAGCGGGCTGTCCTTGTAGACCAGGAAGAACTGGCTGCCGCCGGTGTGCTTCTGGCCGGTGTTGGCCATCGCCACGGTGCCCGCCGGGTAGGTGTTCTTCTTCAGGGCGGCGTCCTTCAGGTTCTCGTCCGGCAGCGTGTAGCCGGGACCGCCCATGCCGGTGCCCTTCGGGTCGCCGCACTGGAGCACGAAGATGCCCTGCGTGGTCAGCCGGTGGCACTTGGTGTGGTCGAAGAAGCCCTTGCCCGCGAGGAAGTCGAAGGAGTTGACCGTGTGCGGGGCCGCCGACGTCTTCAGCGAGACCGGGATGTCACCGCACGTCGTCGACAGGTCGAGCGTGTACTTCGCCGACGTGTCGATCGACATCGCCGGCTCCTTCTTCCAGCTGAGCTGCTTCACCGAGCCCGCGGCCGGCTTCTGGCACGGGTCCGGCGCCTTGCTCGGCTTCGCGGACGCGCTCGGCTGCGTCTTGGCGCTCGCGTCGGTCTTCTTGTCGTCGCCCCCCAGCACATGGGTGGTGTAGAGCGCCACACTGCCGATCACGATCACGCCCAGTACCGACGCGATCGCGGAGTTGCGCACGCGGGCCTTGCGCCGCGACTCGGTGCGCCGCTGCTGCTGTCGCAAGAACTTCTCCCGGGCGAGCTGACGCCGCCGCTGCTCCTGGCTGACCACCGGGTTTCTCCTCATGCGTGTCGTGTGTCGAGCGGTACGCGTGCGTCCTCGTGGGCCGACCACTGCGTGTAGCCCCGTACCGTATATGGGTTCGCTGAGGAAACGGCAGCGCCGGTAGGCTCTGAGTGCGGCCGAGGCCGCCTTGTCACCACTCGTACACCGATGAAACGAAGGACGATCGTGCTCATTGCCGGGTTCCCCGCCGGGGCCTGGGGGACGAACTGCTACCTCGTCGCCCCCGCCGCCGGTGAGGAGTGCGTGATCATCGACCCGGGCCACCAGGCCGCCGAGGGAGTCGAGGAAGCGCTGAAGAAGCATCGGCTCAAGCCCGTCGCCGTCGTCCTCACCCACGGCCACATCGACCATGTGGCCTCGGTCGTCCCCGTGTGCGGCGCCCATGACGTGCCCGCCTGGATCCACCCCGAGGACCGCTTCATGATGAGCGACCCGGAGAAGGCGCTCGGCCGCTCGATCGGCATGCCCCTCATGGGCGAGCTGACCGTGGGCGAGCCCGACGACGTCCGGGAGCTGGCCGACGGCGCGAAGCTGGAGCTGGCCGGGCTGGAGTTCTCCGTCGCGCACGCGCCGGGCCATACCAAGGGGTCGGTGACCTTCCGGATGCCCGAGAGCGCGGACGTGCCGTCGGTGTTCTTCTCCGGGGATCTGCTGTTCGCCGGCTCCATCGGACGCACCGATCTGCCGGGCGGATCCATGGCGGACATGCTCGGGTCGCTGGCACGGGTGTGCCTGCCGCTCGACGACTCCACCGTGGTCCTGTCCGGCCACGGCCCCCAGACGACCATCGGCCGCGAGCGCGCCACCAACCCCTATCTGCGGGACGTGGCAGCAGGCCAGGGAGCCCCCGCGGCTCCCCGACGAGGAATGTGACAAGAGAGCTTCCGTGAGCACCTTCCAGGCCCCCAAGGGCACCTACGACCTGATCCCGCCGGACTCCGCGACGTACCTGGCGGTCCGCGAGGCGATCGCCGCCCCGCTGCGCAACTCCGGCTACGGCTACATCGAGACCCCCGGTTTTGAGAACGTCGAGCTGTTCGCGCGCGGTGTGGGCGAGTCCACCGACATCGTCACCAAGGAGATGTACGCCTTCGAGACCAAGGGCGGCGACAAGCTCGCCCTGCGCCCCGAGGGCACGGCCTCCGTGCTGCGTGCGGCCCTGGAGGCCAACCTGCACAAGAGCGGCAACCTCCCGGTCAAGCTCTGGTACTCCGGCTCGTACTACCGCTACGAACGCCCGCAGAAGGGCCGCTACCGCCACTTCTCCCAGGTCGGTGCCGAGGCGATCGGCGCGGAGGACCCGGCGCTGGACGCCGAGCTGATCATCCTGGCCGACCAGGCGTACCGCTCGCTGGGCCTGCGGAACTTCCGCATCCTGCTCAACAGCCTGGGCGACAAGGAGTGCCGGCCGGTGTACCGGGCCGCGCTCCAGGACTTCCTGCGCGGTCTGGACCTCGACGAGGACACGCTGCGGCGCGCCGAGATCAACCCGCTGCGCGTCCTGGACGACAAGCGCGAGTCGGTCCAGAAGCAGCTCACCGGCGCCCCGCTGCTGCGGGACTACCTGTGCGACGCCTGCAAGGCGTACCACGAGGAGGTCCGTGAGCTGATCACGGCGGCGGGCGTGGCCTTCGAGGACGATCCGAAGCTGGTCCGCGGCCTGGACTACTACACCCGCACCACCTTCGAGTTCGTGCACGACGGCCTCGGCTCGCAGTCCGCGGTGGGCGGCGGCGGCCGCTACGACGGCCTGTCCGAGATGATCGGCGGCCCCGCGCTGCCCTCCGTCGGCTGGGCCCTCGGCGTCGACCGCACGGTCCTCGCGCTGGAGGCCGAGGGCGTGGCGCTGGACCTCCCGTCCACCACCTCCGTGTACGCCGTCCCGCTCGGCGAGGAGGCCCGCCGCTTCCTGTTCGCCAAGGTCACCGAGCTGCGCAAGGTGGGCATCGCGGCGGACTTCGCGTACGGCGGCAAGGGCCTCAAGGGCGCCATGAAGAACGCCAACCGCAGCGGCGCGCGCTACACCCTGGTTGCCGGCGAGCGCGACCTGGCCGAGGGCGTCGTCCAGCTCAAGGACATGGAGTCCGGCGAGCAGAGCGCGATCGGTGCCAACGAGATCGTGGCGGAGCTGGAGTCGCGACTCGGCTAGCCGCCGACAGCGAGTGGAGAAAGGGCGCCGGGGACATCCCCGGCGCCCTTTTCGTCACGCCCCGGCAGCCCGTGCCGCCGCGCGCCCGGGGCCGCCGTCAACCCGGTGGGCGCCGATTCGTCCTGCCAGAGGATGCCGAACATCTCACCGCGCCCGGACGCCGGGATCGGGCCGGCCACCGGGGTCGCGCCTCCCTACCGCGTGCACGTACCCGTACATTCACCGCGAATTCGCCCACGTGTGCTGTCATGGCCTTGATGGTCGGGCCGGAACCGCACGGTCCGTGACCGCCGGGCGGCCTCCTTATGCACAGCGAACGGCGGACGGACGGACGGGTGCGGCACAATGGCCGGTGCCCGAAGATGGTCCAACTCTCAAGTGACGGAATCGGCGTGATGAGCAAGACGACAGTCAACGACGTCTCCGCGGTGTCCGGTCCCGACCGCCCCGCCGACGGCCGGACCGCGGGCGGCAGCCGCGCCTTCGCCCTGCTGCTGGTCATCACCGGCGCCGCCGGGCTGCTGGCCGCCTGGGTGATCACGCTCGACAAGTTCAAGATCCTCGAATACAAGGTCGCGGGCAAGACCTTCACCCCCGGGTGCAGCATGAACCCGGTGGTCTCCTGCGGCAGCGTGATGGAGAGCAAGCAGGCCGCCGCCTTCGGCTTCCCCAACCCGATGCTCGGCCTGGTCTGCTACGGCATCGTGATCTGCGTCGGCATGAGCCTGCTGACCCGCGCCCGCTTCCCGCGCTGGTACTGGCTGACCTTCAACTTCGGCACCCTCTTCGGCGTCTGCTTCGTCACCTGGCTCCAGTTCGAGTCCCTGTACCGGATCAACGCGCTCTGCCTGTGGTGCTCGCTGGCCTGGGTCGCCACGATCACCATGTTCTGGTACGTCACCTCGTTCAACGTCCGCCACGCCTTCCTGCCCGCCCCGCGCTGGCTGCGCTCCTTCCTCGGCGAGTTCACCTGGGTGCTGCCGGTCACCCACTGCGGCATCATCGCCATGCTGATCCTGACCCGCTGGGGCAGCGCCCTCTGGGCCTGAGACCCCGCCCGCGGCCCGGTCCCGGCACCGGGCCGCCGCCGCATTGTCAGTGCCGTGACTTAGGGTTTCAGCGTGGAACCCGACCTCTTCACCGCCGCAGCAGAAGAACGCCAGGAGAAGGACCCGGCGGCCAGTCCCCTGGCGGTGCGCATGCGCCCGCGCACCCTCGACGAGGTCGTGGGCCAGCAGCACCTGCTCAAGCCCGGCTCGCCCCTGCGCCGCCTGGTCGGCGAGGGCTCCGGCGGCCCCGCCGGACCGTCCTCCGTGATCCTCTGGGGCCCTCCCGGCACCGGCAAGACCACCCTCGCGTACGTGGTCTCCAAGGCCACCAACAAGCGCTTCGTGGAGCTGTCCGCGATCACCGCGGGCGTCAAGGAAGTGCGCGCGGTCATCGACGGCGCCCGCCGGGCCACCGGCGGCTTCGGCACCGAGACCGTCCTCTTCCTGGACGAGATCCACCGCTTCAGCAAGGCCCAGCAGGACTCCCTGCTGCCCGCCGTCGAGAACCGCTGGGTGACCCTGATCGCGGCCACCACCGAGAACCCCTACTTCTCGGTGATCTCCCCGCTGCTGTCCCGCTCCCTGCTGCTCACCCTCGAACCCCTCACCGACGACGACATCCGCGGCCTGCTGCGGCGCGCCCTGGACGCCGAGCGCGGCCTGAAGGGCGCGCTCACCCTCCCCGAGGACACCGAGGAACACCTGCTGCGCATCGCGGGCGGCGACGCCCGGCGCGCCCTGACCGCCCTGGAGGCCGCCGCCGGAGCCGCCCTCGACCAGGGCGAGAGCGAGATCTCCCTCGCCACCCTGGAACAGACCGTGGACCGGGCGGCGGTCACCTACGACCGCGACGGCGACCAGCACTACGACGTCGCCAGCGCCCTCATCAAGTCCATCCGCGGCTCCGACGTGGACGCGGCCCTGCACTACCTCGCCCGCATGATCGAGGCCGGCGAGGACCCCCGGTTCATCGCACGGCGCCTGATGATCTCCGCCAGCGAGGACATCGGCCTGGCCGACCCGAACGCACTGCCCATCGCGGTCGCCGCCGCCCAGGCCGTCGCCATGATCGGCTTCCCCGAGGCGGCCCTCACCCTCAGCCACGCCACCATCGCCCTCGCGCTCGCCCCCAAGTCCAACTCCGCGACGACCGCGATCGGCGCCGCCCTGGCGGACGTCCGCAAGGGCCTGGCCGGCTCGGTGCCGACGCATCTGCGCGACGGCCACTACAAGGGCGCCGCCAAACTCGGCCACGCGCAGGGATACGTGTATCCGCACGACCTGCCCGAGGGCATCGCCGAGCAGCAGTACGCCCCGGACGCGATCAAGGACCGCGAGTACTACGCGCCGACCCGGCACGGCGCCGAGGCGCGCTACGCGGACGCGGTCGACTGGACCCGCAAGCACCTCGGTCGCCGACGGTCCTGAGCAGCCTGTAGAATGCTCCGAAGCGCCCAGTCCCGTGCCGTCAGAGCGGGACAACGGGCCGGAGACCCTGTCCCCCCGGGGACGGACTCCAGGAGCGTCGCGCACCGTCGAACGGTGTCGCGGGCAGCCCACCACCACCCGGAGTTCCGGAGCGGTCGGTGGGCCACTCGCGTGCTGCACGTATGTGCCCAGATCAGGGAAGCGGCTGCCCAGCGGGTCCCGAGCGGACCGGCGGGTCTTCCCGGCTGCGGATGCGACCTCCCGAAACCTCTGGCAAGCCGAACACTACGAAACGAGATTGAGACAGTGGCGAACCAGTCCCGCCCCAAGGTCAAGAAGTCGCGTGCCCTCGGCATCGCGCTGACCCCGAAGGCCGTCAAGTACTTCGAGGCCCGCCCCTACCCGCCGGGTGAGCACGGCCGCGGCCGCAAGCAGAACTCGGACTACAAGGTCCGTCTGCTGGAGAAGCAGCGCCTGCGCGCTCAGTACGACATCTCCGAGCGCCAGCTGGTCCGCGCCTACGACCGCGCCTCCAAGGTCCAGGGCAAGACCGGTGAGGCCCTGATCGTGGAGCTGGAGCGCCGCCTCGACGCGCTGGTCCTGCGTTCGGGTCTCGCCCGCACGATCTACCAGGCCCGCCAGATGGTCGTCCACGGCCACATCCAGGTCAACGGCCAGAAGGTCGACAAGCCGTCCTTCCGTGTCCGTCCGGACGACGTCGTGCAGGTCCGCGACCGCTCCAAGGACAAGACGCTCTTCCAGATCGCCCGTGAGGGTGGCTTCGCCGCGGACGGCGAGACCCCGCGCTACCTCCAGGTGAACCTCAAGGCCCTGGCGTTCCGCCTGGACCGTGAGCCGAACCGCAAGGAGATCCCGGTGATCTGCGACGAGCAGCTCGTCGTCGAGTACTACGCCCGCTGATCCCAGCCCCGGCGCAGCACCGCACTCCGGACCGCCGTCTTCCCCGTCCCGCTGGACGGGGGAGGCGGCGGTTCCGCGTTCCCCGGGCCCGGGGAAACGTTCTACCTGCCCTGCCCCGCCTCGAGCCCCTCGCCGGTGCGCACCGCGTCCCACCGCCCCGCCCCGCGCGGCGCCGGTACCGAGGCCGGCGGCCGGTTCTCCGCCCGGCCCAACGCCCGGCTCACCGCCGCCTCCCGGTCCAGGCGCCCCCCGCGCCGTACGCACTCCTCGTACCGGGTGTCGCCGAGCGCACCGCGGGCGGCCGACTCGCACTGGACGTGCGGGGCGTTGTAGTGCGCCGAACCGAACAGGGGCAGACCCACCGAGGGCCACAGCCGGGCCGCCGCGCCCTGGAGCACGGCCGCCTCGGCGGGATCGCCCTCGGCCGCCGTCACCAGGGCGAGCAGTTCGAGGGTCAGCACCGAGCCGAGCAGATCGTCGAAGGCATGGGCGTTGCGCAGACACTCGGCCAGCAGCTCCCGCGCCCGCTCCGGCTCGCCCTCACGCCAGGCCGCGTACGCCAGGACGTACAGCGCGTACGACCGCGCCCAGCGCTCCCCGTGCTCCTCGCACACCCGGCGCACGTCCTCGCACAGCCGTACCGCGTCCGGCAGATCCCCCTGGAAGGCCCGCGCCATCGCCAGCTCGACGCGCCCCATGAGCACATTGCCGTTCAGCTCGCCGATCTCCCGGTAGCGCGCCAGCGCCGAGCGCAGCAGCGTTTCTGCACGCGGCAGATCGTCCGTGACCAGCGCCAGACACCCGAGGCGGTGCTCCGCGTACGCCAGCGCCGGCGCGTCCGCCGACCGCTCCGCCAGCTCCCGGCACGCATCCAGCGTCCGCCGCGCGGGAGCGCTGTCGCCCTGGAGCACCGCCACATAGCCGAGCACCCACAGCGCCTTCAGCCGGGACCGCTCGTAGCCCGACTCCAGCGCCACGCTCCGCTCCAGCCAGCGCCGCCCCTCCGCCAGCCGCCCGCAGCCCACCCAGCAGAACCACAGCGACCCCGCCAGGTACTGCCCCAGATGCGCCTCCGCGGGCTCGCCCAGGCAGAACTCCAGCGCGGCCCGCAGACTGGGCAGCTCCACCGCCACCCGCGCGGCCACCTCCCGCTGCCGGGGCGAGAACCACTCCAGCTCGCACCAGGTCGCCAGGCCCAGGTACCAGTCCCGGTGCCGCCGCCGCAGCCGCGCCGCGTCCCCGGTCGCCTCCAGCCAGCCGGCCCCGTAGGCCCGCACGGTGTCCAGCATCCGGTAGCGCGAACCCGCCTCGGTCTCCTCGCGGGCGATCACCGACTGGGCCAGCAGCTCCGAGAGCACATCGAGGATGTCCGTGTCGGGCAGCCCGTCCCCGCTGCACACGTATTCGACCGCCTCCAGTTCGAAGGTCCCCGCGAACACCGTGAGCCGCGCCCACAGCAGCCGCTCGGACGGCGTGCACAGCTCATGGCTCCAGCCGATCGCCGTGCGCAGCGTCCGATGCCGGGGCAGCGCGTCACGGCCGCCGCCGGTCAGCAGCCGGAACCGGTCGTCCAGCCGGTCCAGCAACTGCGCGGGGGACAGGGCCCGCAGCCGCGCCGCCGCCAGCTCCAGCGCCAGCGGGATGCCGTCGAGCCGTGCGCACAGCTCCCGCACCCCGGGATCGTCGGACACCGTGATCCCCTGCTCCCGGGCCCGCTCCGTGAGCAGCCGCACCGCCTCGTCCGTGCCGAGCGGCGCCAGCGGGAACAGCCGCTCGCCCGCGAGGCCCAGCGGACGCCGGCCCACCGCCAGCACCCGCAGCCGCGGCAGCCCGCGCAGCAACCGCGCGACCAGCTCGGCGGTGGCCGCCACCAGATGCTCGAATCCGTCGAGGACCAGCAGCATCGGGCGCCCGGCCAGCTGCTCCAGCAACGTCTCTCGCGGCGTCCGGGTGGTGTGGTCGGTCAGCCCGAGGGCCCCCGCCACCTCGTACTCCACGAACTCCGGGTCGTGCGCCGAAGCCAGCTCCACCCAGCCGTGCGGCGTCTCCCAGTCCGCCACCACCCGCGCGGCCAGCCGGGACTTGCCCACCCCGCCGGCCCCGGTCACCGTCACCAGCCGGGCCGACCGCAACGCCGCGGCGAGCCCCGCGGCCTCCGCCGTACGTCCGACGAATCCGGTCAGTTCGAGGGGCGGCTCGCCGTCGGCGAAAGGTTCTGGGCACTGAGGACCTCGCATGGGACACGGAGCGTACTGAACCGTGTTCATTCCGTACAATCGCTTCCTGTAACTCCACCGTTTCCGCCGGTAATCCGGTACGGAGCGTCCGCCCCGGCGCGATAGGCTCGGGACACGACTTTTCCGATGCTCAGGCACGTTTCAGGGAGCGGGTGCGCACAGTGTCCGGTGGCGAGGTGGCCGGAATCCTGGTGGCCGTCTTCTGGGCGATCCTGGTGTCCTTCCTCGCGGTGGCCCTCGCGAGGGTGGCCCAGACGCTCAAGGCGACCACCAAGCTCGTGGCGGACGTGACGGACCAGGCCGTCCCGCTGCTCGCGGACGCCTCCCAGGCGGTGCGCTCCGCGCAGACCCAGATCGACCGGGTCGACGCGATCGCCACCGACGTCCAGGAGGTCACCTCCAACGCCTCCGCGCTGTCCACCACCGTCGCCTCCACCTTCGGCGGCCCGCTGGTCAAGGTCGCGGCCTTCGGCTACGGCGTCCGCAGGGCGCTCGGCGGCCGCAAGGAGGAGGACGTGCCCGGGAATTCGGCCCGGCGTACGGTGATCGTGGGCCGCACGGTCCCCGCCGCACGACGCAAGCGCAACCTCCGCGGGAAGAGGGACTGACCGAGCCATGTTCCGTCGAACCTTCTGGTTCGGCACCGGCGTCGCCGCCGGTGTCTGGGCCACCACCAAGGTCAACCGCAAGCTGCGGCAGCTGACCCCCGAGAGCCTGGCCGCGACCGCGGCCAACAAGGCTCTGGAGACCGGTCAGCGCCTGAAGGACCGCGCGGTCGGCTTCGCCCTCGACGTCCGCGACAACATGGCCCAGCGGGAGGACGAGCTCCAGGAGGCCCTCGGCATCCAGGACGACGCGCTCCCGGCGCCCCGGCGGCTCACCGCCATCGAGTACACCCCGGGCACCGACCGCACCAACCCGAAGTACATCGAATCCCCGATGCACTCGTACAACCGGAATGAGGACCACTGATGGAGTCGGCCGAGATCCGCCGCCGCTGGCTGAGCTTCTACGAGGAGCGCGGTCACACCGTCGTCCCTTCGGCGTCGCTCATCGCGGACGACCCGACTCTGCTCCTCGTCCCCGCCGGCATGGTGCCCTTCAAGCCCTACTTCCTGGGCGAGGTCAAGCCGCCCTTCCAGCGCGCCACCAGCGTGCAGAAGTGCGTGCGCACGCCCGACATCGAAGAGGTCGGCAAGACCACCCGCCACGGCACGTTCTTCCAGATGTGCGGCAACTTCTCCTTCGGCGACTACTTCAAGGAAGGCGCCATCACGTACGCCTGGGAGCTGCTCACCAGCTCCCGGGACAAGGGCGGTTACGGCCTCGACCCCGAGCGCCTGTGGATCACCGTCTACCTGGACGACGACGAGGCCGAGCGGATCTGGCACGAGGTCGTCGGCGTGCCCAAGGAGCGCATCCAGCGCCTGGGCAAGAAGGACAACTTCTGGTCCATGGGCGTCCCCGGCCCCTGCGGCCCCTGCTCCGAGATCAACTACGACCGCGGCCCCGAGTTCGGCGTCGAGGGCGGCCCGGCCGTCAACGACGAGCGGTACGTGGAGATCTGGAACCTCGTCTTCATGCAGTACGAGCGGGGCGAGGGCACCGGCAAGGACGACTTCGAGATCCTCGGCGACCTGCCCAGCAAGAACATCGACACCGGCCTCGGCCTCGAACGCCTCGCCATGATTCTGCAGGGCGTGCAGAACATGTACGAGATCGACACCTCGATGGCCGTCATCGAGAAGGCCACCGAGCTGACCGGCGTCCGCTACGGCGACGCCCAGGACTCGGACGTCTCCCTGCGCGTGGTCACCGACCACATGCGCACCTCCGTGATGCTCATCGGCGACGGCGTCACCCCGGGCAACGAGGGCCGCGGCTATGTGCTGCGCCGCATCATGCGCCGCGCCATCCGCAACATGCGGCTGCTGGGCGCCACCGGGCCGGTCGTCAAGAGCCTGATCGACACCGTGATCGCCATGATGGGCCAGCAGTACCCGGAGCTGGTCACCGACCGCGAGCGCATCGAGAAGGTCGCCGTCGCCGAGGAGAACGCCTTCCTGAAGACGCTGAAGGCCGGCACCAACATCCTGGACACCGCCGTCACCGAGACCAAGCAGTCCGGCGGCGGCATCCTGTCCGGCGAGAAGGCGTTCCTGCTCCACGACACCTGGGGCTTCCCGATCGACCTCACCCTGGAGATGGCCGCCGAACAGGGCCTCGCCGTGGACGAGGAGGGCTTCCGCCGCCTGATGAAGGAGCAGCGGGAGCGCGCCAAGGCCGACGCCCAGGCCAAGAAGACCGGCCACGCCGACCTCGGTGCCTACCGTGAGATCGCCGACAGCGCCGGTGCCACCGACTTCATCGGGTACGCCGACACCGAGGGCGAGTCCACCATCGTGGGCCTCCTGGTCGACGGCGTCTCCTCGCCCGCCGCCTCCGAGGGCGACGAGGTCGAGGTCGTCCTGGACCGCACCCCGTTCTACGCCGAGGGCGGCGGCCAGATCGGCGACACCGGCCGGATCAGGGCCGACTCCGGTGCCGTGATCGAGATCCGCGACTGCCAGAAGCCGGTCCCGGGTGTGTACGTGCACAAGGGCGTCGTCCAGGTCGGCGAGGTGACCGTCGGCGCCAAGGCCCAGGCCACCATCGACGTGCGCCGCCGCAAGGCCATCGCCCGCGCCCACTCGGCCACCCACCTCACCCATCAGGCCCTGCGCGACGCCCTCGGCCCGACGGCCGCCCAGGCCGGTTCCGAGAACCAGCCGGGCCGCTTCCGCTTCGACTTCGGCTCGCCGTCCGCCGTGCCGACGGCCGTGATGAGCGACGTCGAGCAGAAGATCAACGAGGTCCTCGCCCGCGACCTCGATGTGCACGCCGAGGTCATGGGCATCGACGACGCCAAGAAGCAGGGCGCCATCGCCGAGTTCGGCGAGAAGTACGGCGAGCGGGTCCGCGTGGTGACCATCGGCGACTTCTCCAAGGAGCTGTGCGGCGGCACGCATGTGCACAACACCGCCCAGCTGGGCCTGGTGAAGCTGCTCGGCGAGTCCTCCATCGGCTCCGGTGTGCGCCGTATCGAGGCCCTGGTCGGCGTGGACGCCTACCACTTCCTCGCCCGTGAGCACACGGTCGTCAACCAGCTGACCGAGCTGCTCAAGGGCCGCTCCGAGGAGCTGCCGGAGAAGGTCTCCGCCATGCTCGGCAAGCTGAAGGACGCCGAGAAGGAGATCGAGAAGTTCCGCGCCGAGAAGGTGCTCCAGGCCGCCGCCGGGCTCGCCGACTCGGCCAAGGACGTGCGGGGCATCGCCCTGGTCACCGGCCAGGTGCCGGACGGCACCACGCCGGACGACCTGCGCAAGCTGGTCCTCGACGTGCGCGGCCGCATCCAGGGCGGCCGGGCCGCCGTGGTCGCCCTGTTCACCGTGAACAACGGCAAGCCGCTGACGGTCATCGCCACCAACGAGGCCGCCCGCGAGCGTGGTCTGAAGGCCGGCGACCTGGTGCGCACGGCCGCCAAGACCCTCGGTGGCGGCGGTGGCGGCAAGCCGGACGTCGCCCAGGGCGGCGGCCAGAACCCGGCCGCCGTCGGCGAGGCCGCCGAGGCCATCGAGCGTCTCGTCACCGAGACCGCCAAGTGATATCCGAGTAAGGAAACGGTCGGAAATGCGCAGAGGACGTCGGCTTTCGATCGACGTCGGGGACGCCCGGATCGGGGTCGCCTCGTGCGACCCCGACGGCATCCTCGCCACCCCGGTGGAGACGGTCCCCGGCCGGGACATCCCCGCCGCCCACCGCCGGTTGCGTCAACTGGTGGCGGAGTATGAGCCGATCGAGGTAGTCGTCGGTCTCCCTCGCTCTCTCAAGGGGGGCGAGGGCCCGGCCGCCGTCAAGGTCCGCGCCTTCACCCAGGAGCTCGCCCAGGGCATCACTCCGGTGCCGGTCCGCCTCGTGGACGAGCGGATGACGACCGTGACGGCCTCGCAGGGGCTGCGGGCCTCGGGCGTGAAGTCCAAGAAGGGCCGGTCCGTCATCGACCAGGCCGCGGCCGTGATCATCCTCCAGCAGGCCCTCGAATCCGAACGGGTGTCAGGTAAGCCACCCGGCGAGGGCGTCGAAGTGGTCATCTGATCGCGATACGGTAACGTTCCGCGCGATGCGGCGGCGTTCGAACAGCCGCCGCACAGCAAGAGGCGGAGCGGAAGCCGGCCCCCGAGCCGGGAGACCGTCGGCCTCGCGGCTCTAGGGGATCGATGACTGAGTATGGCCGGGGCCCAGGCTCCGAACCGTGGCATCCGCAGGACCCGTTGTACGGGGACGGCGGATGGGAAGGGCAGCAGGCGTACGCCGGCCATCAGGCTGCCTACGGCGGCCTTTCGCAGCAGCAGTACCCGCAGCAGCCGCAGCAGCAGTACGGCGGCGAGTGGACCCAGGGCTCCCAGCCCGGTTACGACGGTCAGCAGTACCCGTACTACGGCGACCAGGGCCATCCCCCGTACGACCCCCAGTACCAGGGCCAGTATCCGCAGCACCCCCAGCAGCCCGGCCATCCGCAGCAGCCCGGCCACCACCAGGGCGGCTGGGACGCGACCGGCACCCACGGCCAGGTGCCCTACGCGGCCGATCCCGGTGACCCCTACGGCCAGCAGCCCGTGGCGTACGGCGCCGAGCAGCCCGACCTCTACGGCACCGAGGACGCCTACCCCCCGCCGGAGCCCCCCGGCCGCAGGCGCCCCGAGGCCGAACCCGATCCCGAGGCGCCCGCCGACGGCGAGGAGGAGCACGCCTTCTTCGCGGGCGGCGGCGAGGACGACGAGGACGGCGAGGAGCATGAGCTGGCCGGCCGCAGGGAGCGGCGCGGCGGCAAAGGCAGAAAACCCGTCAAGAGCAAGAAACGCCGCACCGGCTGCGCCTGTATGGTCGTCGTCCTGGTCTTCGGCGGCGGCCTCGGCGGGGTCGGGTACTACGGCTACAAGTTCTACCAAAATCGTTTCGCCCCGGCCCCGGACTACGCGGGCGACGGCACCGGCGAGACGGTGACCGTCGAGATCCCCAAGGGCGCCGGCGGCTGGGACATCGGCCGGCGGCTGAAAGAGGCCGGTGTCGTCAAGAGCGCCGACGCCTTCGTCCACGCCCAGGGCACGACTCCGGGCGGCGACTCGATCCAGGCCGGCGCCTATCTCCTGAAGAAGGAGATGTCCGCCGCGAGCGCGGTGCGGATGATGCTCGACCCGAAGAGTCAGAACAATGTCGTCGTGACGCCGGGCGAGCGTAATTCCGGCGTCTATCAGGCCATCGACAAGAAGCTCGAACTCTCCGCCGGCAGCACCCAGAAGATCGCGCAGAAGGATTACAGCAGCCTCGGAGCCCCGTCCTGGGTGCAGAAGAACTCCGACATGAAGGACCCGCTGGAGGGCTTCCTCTTCCCGGGTACGTACCCGGCCGCGAAGGGCATGAAGCCGGACGCGATCCTCAAGCAGATGGTGGCCCAGGCCAAGGAGCGGTACGCCGCCTACGGCCTGGACGCGAAGGCCAAGTCCCTTGGTCTGCATGACGCGTTCGAGCTGGTCACGGTCGCGAGCCTGGTCCAGGCCGAGGGCAAGACGCACGAGGACTTCCGCAAGATGGCCGAGGTGGTCTACAACCGCCTGAAGCCCACCAACACCGAGACCAACCAGCTCCTCCAGTTCGACTCGACGTACAACTACGCCAAGGGCACCAGCAACATCCATATCTCCGAGAAGGAGATCAACAGCAACCAGAGCCCGTACAACACGTACACCCACAAGGGCCTGCCGCCCGGTCCGATCGGAAACCCCGGCGAGGACGCGCTCAAGGCGGCGCTGAATCCGACCCACGACGGCTGGATCTATTTCGTGGCGACCGACGGTACGACCAATACCGAATTCGCCAAGACCTACGAAGAATTCCAGCAACTCAAGGAAAAGTTCAATGCCAGCTCGGGCCACTGACGCCCGCCGGGCCGCCGTGCTCGGAAAGCCCATCGCCCACTCCCTCTCCCCGGTGCTGCACCGGGCCGCCTACGCCGAACTCGGGCTCACCGGCTGGTCGTACGACCGGTTCGAGGTGGACGAGGCGGAGCTGCCCGGGTTCTTCGAGAAGCTCGGGCCCGAGTGGGCGGGGCTGTCGCTGACCATGCCGTTGAAGCGGGCGGTCATCCCGCTGCTGGACGAGATCAGCGAGACCGCCGCCTCGGTCGACGCCGTCAACACCGTGGTGTTCGACGCGGACGGCCGCACACACGGGGACAACACCGATGTCCCGGGCATGGTGGCCGCGCTGCGCGAACACGGCATCGAGGAGGTCGGGTCCGCCGCGATCCTCGGCGCCGGCGCCACCGCCTCCTCCGCGCTCGCCGCCCTGTCCCGGATCTGCGCCGGCGAGGTCGTCGCCTATGTGCGCAGCGAGCCCCGCGCCGCCGAGATGCGCCAGTGGGGCCGCCGCCTCGGCGTGGACGTCCGTACGGCCGACTGGTCGGACGCGGCCGAGGCGCTGCGCGCCCCGCTGGTGATCGCCACCACCCCGGCCGGCACCACCGACGCCCTCGCCGCCGCCGTGCCCGAGCGCCCCGCCACCCTCTTCGACGTGCTCTACGAGCCCTGGCCGACCGAGCTGGCCGCCCGCTGGTCCATGTACGGCGGCGCGGTGGTCGGCGGCCTCGACCTGCTGGTCCACCAGGCCGTCCTCCAGGTCGAGCGGATGACCGGGCGCGCCCCGGCGCCGCTGGAGGCCATGCGCCGGGCCGGGGAACAGGCGCTCGCCGCCCGCTGAGCGCTCCCCGTCCGGCCCGCTGACCGCCCCCCTCGGGCCCGCCGACCGCTCCCCGTCCGGCCCGCCGGGCCCCCGTACCTCGTCCGCTTGCTGGACCGGACACCGGACACCCGTCGCGGACGTGGGAGGATCGGACATGGCGGACCGGGGTCGCGCATCCGGTCACGCCGTCGGTGCCCGCGGCAGAACGCGTGGGCCGGGCAGTACCGGGCGCGAACACTGAGGAGCACCGTTGAGCAGGCTGCGTTGGCTGACCGCGGGGGAGTCCCACGGTCCCGCACTTGTGGCGACGCTGGAGGGCCTTCCCGCCGGCGTACCGATCACCACGGAGATGGTGGCGGACCACCTCGCGCGGCGGCGGCTCGGCTATGGCCGCGGTGCGCGGATGAAGTTCGAGCGGGACGAGGTCACCTTTCTGGGTGGTGTCCGGCACGGACTGACCCTCGGCTCCCCGGTCGCGATCATGGTGGGCAACACCGAGTGGCCGAAGTGGGAGCAGGTCATGTCTGCCGACCCGGTCGACGCCGAGATCCTCGACGGGCTCGCCCGCAACGCGCCGCTGACTCGGCCGCGCCCCGGTCACGCCGACCTCGCGGGCATGCAGAAGTACGACTTCGAGGAGGCCCGCCCGATCCTGGAGCGCGCCTCCGCCCGGGAGACGGCCGCCCGGGTGGCGCTGGGCGCGGTGGCCCGGTCGTACCTGAAGGAGACGGCCGGGATCGAGATCGTCTCCCATGTGGTCGAACTGTGCTCGGTGAAGGCCCCGGCCGGGGTGTACCCGACGCCGGCCGACGTGGAGAAGCTGGACGCGGACCCGCTGCGCTGCCTGGACGCGGACGCGTCGCGGGCGATGGTCGAGGAGGTCGACCAGGCCCACAAGGACGGCGACACCCTCGGCGGTGTGGTCGAGGTGCTGGCGTACGACGTGCCGGTCGGTCTGGGCTCGCATGTGCACTGGGACCGCAAGCTGGACGCCCGGCTCGCCGGTGCCCTGATGGGCATCCAGGCGATCAAGGGCGTGGAGATCGGCGACGGCTTCGAGCTGGCCCGGGTGCCGGGCTCGCAGGCGCACGACGAGATCGTGAGCACCCCGGAGGGCATCCGCCGGGTCTCCGGGCGCGCGGGCGGCACCGAGGGCGGTCTGTCCACGGGTGAGCTGCTGCGGGTGCGGGCCGCGATGAAGCCGATCGCGACCGTGCCGCGCGCGCTGCGGACCGTGGACGTGACCACCGGCGAGGCCGCGCAGGCCCACCACCAGCGCTCCGACGTCTCCGCGGTCCCGGCCGCGGGCATCGTGGCCGAGGCCATGGTCGCGCTGGTGCTGGCGGACGCGGTCGCGGAGAAGTTCGGCGGCGACTCGGTGAGCGAGACCCGCCGCAACGTCCGCTCGTACCTCGACCACCTGCGAATCCGATGAGCGGGCCGCGTCTCGTCCTCGTCGGCCCGATGGGCGTCGGCAAGTCCACCGTCGGCCGGCTGCTGGCCGAGCGTCTGGACGCCGGCTACCGGGACACCGACGACGACATCGTGGCCGCCGAGGGCCGGGAGATCTCCGAGATCTTCGTGGACGAGGGCGAGGAGCACTTCCGGGCGCTGGAGAAGGCGGCCGTGGCCGCCGCGCTCGCCGAGCACGAGGGCGTCCTCGCGCTCGGCGGCGGCGCGGTCCTCGACGCGGACACCCGGGCGCTGCTCGCCCGGCACCGGGTGGTCTACCTCTCCATGGACGTGGAGGAGGCGGTCCGGCGCACCGGTCTGAACGTGGCCCGCCCGCTGCTCGCGGTCAACCCGCGCAAGCAGTGGCGCGAGCTGATGGAGGCGCGGCGCCATTTGTACGAGGAGGTCGCCACCGCCGTCGTACCGACCGATGGGCGCACCCCCGAAGAGGTCACCCGAGCAGCGCTGGACGCACTGGAGTTGAAGAAGGCATGAGCGAGGCAGTCACCCGGATCCAGGTCGCGGGCACCGCGGGCACCGACCCGTACGAGGTGCTGGTCGGCCGCCAGCTCCTGGGCGAACTGGCCGGGTTGATCGGTCCCAAGGCCAAGCGGGTGGCGGTGATCCACCCGGAGGCGCTGGCCGAGACCGGGGACGCGCTCCGCGCCGACCTGGCCGAGCAGGGCTACGAGGCGGTCGCCATCCAGGTGCCCAACGCCGAGGAGGCCAAGACCGCCGAGGTCGCCGCCTACTGCTGGAAGGCGCTCGGCCAGTCCCACTTCACCCGCACCGACGTCATCGTCGGCGTGGGCGGCGGCGCGACCACCGACCTCGCCGGGTTCGTGGCCGCGACCTGGCTGCGCGGGGTGCGCTGGATCGCCGTACCGACCACCGTGCTCGCCATGGTGGACGCGGCCGTCGGCGGCAAGACCGGCATCAACACCGCCGAGGGCAAGAACCTGGTCGGTGCCTTCCACCCGCCGGCCGGTGTGCTGTGCGACCTGGCCGCGCTGGACTCCCTGCCGGTCAACGACTACGTCTCCGGGCTCGCCGAGATCATCAAGGCCGGCTTCATCGCCGACCCGGTGATCCTCGACCTGATCGAGGCCGACACCGAGGCCGCGCGCAGCCCCGGGGGCCCGCACACGGCCGAGCTGATCGAGCGCTCGATCCGGGTGAAGGCCGAGGTCGTCTCCTCGGACCTGAAGGAGTCCGGCCGCCGGGAGATCCTCAACTACGGCCACACGCTCGGCCACGCCATCGAGAAGAACGAGCGCTACCAGTGGCGGCACGGCGCCGCCGTCGCGGTCGGCATGCACTTCGCCGCCGAACTCGGCCGTCTCGCGGGCCGGCTGGACGACGCGACCGCCGACCGGCACCGGGCGATCCTGGAGGCCGTCGGCCTCCCGCTGCACTACCGCTACGACCAGTGGCCCAAGCTGGTCGAGAACATGAAGGTCGACAAGAAGTCCCGGGGCGACCTGCTGCGCTTCATCGTCCTGGACGGACTGGCCAAGCCGACCGTCCTGGAGGGCCCCGACCCGGCCGTCCTGCTGGCCGCCTACGGGGAAGTCGGCGAGTAGCTCCGCGTTCTCGCAGGTTGCGCCATCTTCCTCGGCGCATCGGGCACTTCGGATCGTCCCCGGCCGTTTCACCGAACGACGGCCGGGGACGGTACCGTTCGCAGAGGTGCGGGGCCCACGCCCCCGCCGCCTGCACCCCCAACTGCCTGTACGAGACGGAGTGGCAACGGATGCAGCACGCAGTGGGAGCTCCGCTGCCGCCGCCCCATCAGCCGGGGCACCGGCCGCACACCGGCTGGCCGTCGGCCGCCCCGCCCCCGGGCGAACCGCCCGCGCAGGGCCCCGCCGCCCCGCCCCCGGCCTTCCCGCCGCCGTCGCCGCAGGTCCCTCCGGGGCAGCAGCGGCCACCGGTGCCGCCCGCACCGGCGCCGTCGGGGCACCCGCAGGCGCAGCCCCCGGCCCCCAGCCAGCCCCCGGCTCCCGCCCATCCGGGCGTCCCGGGGCACCCACGGCCCCCGGCCCCCGCCGGTCCCATGCCGCCGCAGGCGCCCGCCCGGCCGCAGGGGCCTGCCCGGCCGCAGGGGCCTGCCCGGCCGCAGGGGCCTGCCCGGCCGCAGGGGCCTGCCCGGCCGCAGGGATCCGAGCAACAGGCCCCCGACAGCACCGGGCACGTGCACCTGCCCCCGGGTGCGCCCTTCGGTGTGCCGACCCCCGCGCCGACCGCCACCGCGGTGCCCGATCCGACGACGACCACGCTGGCCGTCCTGCTGATCGGACCCGCGGGCGCGGGCAAGACCAGCGTGGCGAAGTACTGGGCGGACCACCGGCGCGTGCCCACGGCCCACATCAGCCTGGACGACGTGCGCGAGTGGGTCCGCTCCGGCTTCGCCGACCCCCAGTCCGGGTGGAACGACCACTCCGAGGCCCAGTACCGCCTGGCCCGCCGCACCTGCGGCTTCTCCGCGCGCAACTTCCTGGCGAACGGGATCTCCTGCATCCTGGACGACGCCGTCTTCCCGGACCGCCCGGTCGTCGGACTCGGCGGCTGGAAGCGCCATGTCGGCCCCGGTCTGCTCCCGGTCGTCCTGCTGCCCGGCCTGGACATCGTCCTGGAGCGCAACGCCGAACGCTCCGGCAACCGCCGCCTCACCGACGAGGAGGTCGCCCGCATCCACGGCCGCATGGCCGGCTGGTACGGCTCGGGCCTCCCGATCATCGACAACTCCCAACTGGACGTCCCGGGCACGGCACGGGTCCTGGACGAGGTCCTGGCGAGAGCGATAGCCAGCCCGCCGAACTGGTAGACCGAACCGGTGGAGCAGCGGGGCGCGATCACCCCCGCAAACCCCACTCGGCCCTCCTGAATCGGCACAAACCGCATAAAACTTCTACGCTCATCTCATGTCAGAGGTGTACGCGAACCGCCGATCCCGCCTGCGGGACCACTTCAACGCGGCCGGCACCGCGGCAGCGCTCGTCACCCGCCCCGCCAACGTGCGCTACCTCGCGGCCGCCGCCCCGCACGGCGCCGTGCTGCTCCTCGGCAGCCGCGAGGATCTCCTGGTGTGCGCGGTCCCGCCCGACGACCGCCCCTTCGAGGGGCGCCCGGACGAATCCCTGCGGGTGCGGGTCCTGCCCGCGCGGGGCGGTGACACCGCGGTGACCGCCGCCGACCTCGCCCGGGGCCAGGGCGCGGACTCCCTCGCCGTGGAGGAGCACCATCTGACGGTCGCCCGGCACCGGGCCATCGCCGCGATCGCCCCGGCCCTGCGCCTCGCCGACGTCGGCTGCGCCGTGGAGCAGCTCAGGGTCGTCAAGGACGAGGAGGAGATCTCCTGCCTGCGCATCGGCGCCGAGATCGCCGACCAGGCCCTCGGCGAGCTGCTGGAGTCCATCCTGGTCGGCCGCACCGAACGGCACCTCGCCCTGGAGCTGGAGCGCCGTCTGGTCGACCACGGCGCCGACGGCCCCGCCTTCCCCACCTCCGTCGCCACCGGCCCGAACTCCGGCCGCCGCGGCCACCGGCCCACCGACCGCCGGGTGGAGGAGGGAGATTTCCTCTCCGTGTGCCTCGGCGCGACCTACCGCGGCTACCGCTGCGAGATCGGCCGTACGTTCGTCATCGGCACCTCGCCGGCGGACTGGCAGATCCAGCTGTACGACCTGGTCTTCGCCGCCCAGCGCGCCGGACGCGAGGCCCTCATGCCCGGCGCCGCCTACCGTGATGTGGACCGCGCGGCACGCCATGTGCTGGACTCCGCGGGCTATGCGGAAGCCCTTCCGCCGCTCACCGGGCACGGTGTCGGACTCGAAATCGACGAGGACCCGCAGCTGGCCCCCTCGGCCATGGGTAAACTGGACGCTTGCGTGCCGGTCACCGTCGAACCGGGGGTCCACCTCCCGGGCCGGGGCGGTGTCCGGATCGATGACACGCTCGTCGTACGCCCCGAGGCGGACGGCGGACCCGAGCTACTCACCATCACGACCAAGGAGCTGCTCGCGCTGTAGCGCGTGACCCGGGGTCGTACGTCAGTCCAGGAGATTCCGCAACCGTGGCTTCCACGAACGACCTCAAGAACGGCCTGGTGCTCAAGCTCGAAGGCGGCCAGCTCTGGTCCGTCGTCGAGTTCCAGCACGTCAAGCCCGGCAAGGGCCCGGCCTTCGTGCGCACCAAGCTCAAGAACGTGCTCTCCGGCAAGGTCGTCGACAAGACCTTCAACGCCGGTGTCAAGGTCGAGACCGCCACTGTCGACAAGCGCGACATGCAGTTCTCGTACATGGACGGCGACTACTTCGTCTTCATGGACATGCAGACCTACGACCAGCTGATGGTCGACCGCAAGGCCGTCGGCGACGCCGCCAACTTCCTGATCGAGGGCTTCACCGCCACCGTGGCCCAGCACGAGGGCGAGGTGCTCTTCGTGGAGTTGCCCGCCGCCGTCGAGCTGGTCATCCAGGAGACCGAGCCGGGCGTCCAGGGCGACCGCTCCACCGGTGGCACCAAGCCCGCCACCCTGGAGACCGGTCACCAGATCCAGGTCCCGCTCTTCATCACCACCGGTGAGAAGATCAAGGTCGACACCCGTACGAGCGACTACCTCGGCCGGGTGAACAGCTAACCGTGGCTGCCCGCAACACGGCCCGCAAGCGCGCCTTCCAGATCCTCTTCGAGGGCGACCAGCGCGGCGCCGACGTCCTGACGGTCCTCGCCGACTGGGTCCGCCTGTCCCGGTCCGACACCCGGCAGCCGCCGGTCAGCGAGTACACGATGCAGCTGGTCGAGGGGTACGCCGAGCACGCCCGGCGCATCGACGAGCTGATCGCCCAGTACGCGGTCGGGTGGACGCTCGACCGGATGCCGGTCGTGGACCGCAACATCCTGCGGCTGGGCGCGTACGAGCTGATCTGGGTGGACGAGACCCCGGACGCCGTCGTGCTGGACGAGATGGTGCAGCTGGCGAAGGAGTTCTCGACCGATGAGTCGCCCTCGTTCGTCAACGGTCTGCTGGGGCGCTTCAAGGAGCTGAAGCCCTCGCTCCGCCGGGACTAGCCGGGAGGAAGACCGCCTGGAGGGGCGCCGGGTGACCGCCGTGCGGCGAAGCCGCGCATCGGCGGAGCCCCGCGCCCCTCAGGCGTGTCCGCGGCGGCAACCGGCCTCGAGAGCCGATCTGAGCAGTCGTATGAAAACGCCGCCGGGGTGGCCGGAACCGTCTGGTTCCGGCCACCCCGGCGACACGTTTCTGCTTGTTCGTCCGCTCCGACCTACGGGATCACGTCACATCTACGGGATCACGCGTCTTCGTGCGTGGCCACCGCGCGGCGGGCGTCCGCGTCCAGGACGCCCCAGCTGATCAGCTGCTCGGTGAGGACCGAGGGGGACTGGTCGTAGATGACGGCGAGTGTGCGCAGGTCGTCCTGGCGGATCGAGAGCACCTTGCCGTTGTAGTCGCCGCGCTGGGACTGGATCGTCGCCGCGTAGCGCTGCAGGGGGCCCGCCTTCTCGGCCGGCACCGTGGCCAGCCGCTCCAGGTCGAGGACCAGCTTCGGCGGCGGCTCGGCGGCACCGCCGGGCGTGGTGCCCGGCAGGAGCTCCTGCACCGGGACGCCATAGAAATCGGCCAGCTCGGCAAGGCGCTGCACGGTCACGGCACGGTCGCCGCGCTCGTACGAACCCACCACGACGGCCTTCCAGCGTCCCTGGGACTTCTCCTCGACACCGTGGAGGGAAAGGCCCTGCTGGGTGCGGATGGCCCGGAGCTTGGCCCCGAGCTGTTTGGCGTATTCGCTGGACATATAGCTCCCCGGACACTGTGTCGACGCGGTCGGCTGTCTTCCCGCCGCGCGTTTTGGTAACTCACTGTGAGGTTACGCAGCGTGATTCTTCTGCGTCAAGCCGAATGGGCCACCCCGACGCTTCCGTGGTAGTGCCGACGCGTTGGGCCAAGGGGGTGAATCGAAGCGGTCCCCGCGACCTGCTACCGTAGATGGCGCAATTCCGACGTCCTTTAAGGTCCGTCCCGTGAGGCGGAGAAGGAGGTCCGTTTTCTATGGACACGCACGCCCATCTGTCGGCAACCGATGCCCGGCCCGTTCTCGAGGGTCCCGACATCGCACGGGTTCTGACCCGTATCGCCCACGAGATCGTCGAGCGCGCCAAGGGCGCCGACGACGTGGTGCTTCTCGGCATTCCCACCCGGGGCGTCTTCCTCGCCCAGCGGCTGGCCGCCAAACTCGAGCAGATCACCGACCGCGCCATCCCGGTCGGCTCCCTCGACATCACCATGTACCGCGACGACCTGCGCATGCACCCGCCGCGTGCGCTGGCCCGCACCGAGATCCCCGGTGACGGCCTCGACGGCAAGCTCGTCGTCCTCGTGGACGACGTGCTCTTCTCCGGCCGCACCATCCGCGCCGCCCTCGACGCCCTGAACGACCTCGGGCGCCCGCGCGCGGTCCAGCTCGCGGTCCTGGTCGACCGCGGCCACCGGGAACTGCCGATCCGCGCCGACTACGTCGGCAAGAACCTCCCCACGTCGCTGCGGGAGACGGTCAAGGTCCAGCTCGCCGAGGAGGACGGTCGCGACACCGTGCTGCTCGGTGTGAAGCCGGCCGACCAGTAGCGAGCCAGGCGCACCAGGGTCGCTTCGGCGTACCCGCCCGCGCCCGGGTTCGCCCCAATCCTCCCGAACTGCCTTACGGAGCCTGACAGATGCAGCGTCATCTCATCTCGGCCGCCGACCTCTCCCGCGACGACGCCGTCCTGATCCTCGACACCGCCGAGGAGATGGCCCGGGTCGCCGACCGGCCGATCAAGAAACTGCCGACCCTGCGCGGCCGTACCGTCGTGAACCTCTTCTTCGAGGACTCCACGCGCACCCGGATCTCCTTCGAGGCCGCCGAGAAGCGCCTGTCCGCGGACGTCATCAACTTCTCCGCCAAGGGCTCCAGCGTGTCCAAGGGCGAGTCCCTGAAGGACACCGCCCAGACCCTGGAGGCGATGGGCGTCGACGCCGTCGTCATCCGGCACGGCGCCTCCGGCGCGCCCTACCGCCTCGCCACCTCCGGCTGGATCGACGCCGCCGTGATCAACGCGGGCGACGGCACCCACCAGCACCCCACCCAGGCCCTCCTGGACGCCTTCACCATGCGCCGCCGCCTGGTCGGCCGCGACGCCGGCCTCGGCCAGGACCTGGCCGGCAAGCGCGTCACCCTCGTCGGCGACGTCCTGCACAGCCGGGTCGCCCGCTCCAACGTGGACCTGCTGCACACCCTCGGCGCCGAGGTCACCCTGGTCGCCCCGCCCACCCTGATCCCGGTCGGCGTCGGGTCCTGGCCCTGCGAGGTGTCGTACGACCTCGACAGCACGCTGCCCAAGTGCGACGCGGTGATGATGCTGCGCGTGCAGCGGGAGCGGATGAACGCGGCCTTCTTCCCGACCGAGCGCGAGTACTCCCGGCGCTACGGCCTCGACGGCGACCGCATGGCCAAGCTGCCCGAGCACGCCATCGTGATGCACCCCGGTCCGATGGTGCGCGGCATGGAGATCACCGCCGAGGTCGCCGACTCCGACCGCTGCACCGTCGTGGAGCAGGTCGCCAACGGCGTGTCCATCCGGATGGCCGTCCTGTACCTGCTGCTCGGCGGCAACGAGCCCGCCGCCGCCCCCCTTCGCGCTGAGGAGAAGTAAGAACATGAGCAAGATCCTGATCCGCGGTGCGAAGGTGCTCGGCGGCGAGCAGCGGGACGTGCTGATCGACGGCGAGACCATCGCCGAGGTGGGGACCGCGCTCCGCGCCGAGGGCGCCGAGGTGATCGAGGCCGAGGGCAAGGTGCTGCTGCCGGGCCTGGTGGACCTCCACACCCATCTGCGCGAGCCCGGCCGCGAGGACTCCGAGACCGTCCTCACCGGCACCCGCGCGGCCGCGAGCGGTGGTTACACCGCCGTGTTCGCCATGGCCAACACCTTCCCCGTCGCCGACACCGCCGGCGTCGTCGAGCAGGTCTGGCGGCTCGGCCGGGAGCACGGCTACTGCGACGTCCAGCCCATCGGCGCCGTCACTGTCGGCCTGGAGGGCAGGAAGCTCGCCGAACTCGGCGCCATGCACGAGTCCGCCGCCGGGGTCACCGTCTTCTCCGACGACGGCAAGTGCGTGGACGACGCGGTGATCATGCGCCGGGCCCTGGAGTACGTGAAGGCGTTCGGCGGCGTCGTCGCCCAGCACGCCCAGGAGCCCCGGCTGACCGAGGGCGCCCAGATGAACGAGGGCGTCGTCTCCGCCGAACTCGGCCTCGGCGGCTGGCCCGCCGTCGCCGAGGAGTCGATCATCGCCCGCGACGTCCTGCTCGCCGAGCACGTCGGCTCCCGCGTCCACATCTGCCACCTGTCGACCGCCGGCTCCGTCGAGATCGTCCGCTGGGCCAAGTCCCGCGGCATCCAGGTCACCGCCGAGGTCACCCCGCACCACCTGCTGCTCACCGACGAGCTGGTGCGCACCTACAACCCCGTCTACAAGGTCAACCCGCCGCTGCGCACCGAGCGCGACGTCCTGGCGCTGCGCGAGGCCCTCGCCGACGGCACGATCGACATCGTCGCCACCGACCACGCCCCGCACCCGCACGAGGACAAGGACTGCGAGTGGGCCGCCGCCGCCATGGGCATGGTGGGCCTGGAGACCGCGCTGTCGGTGGTGCAGGAGACCATGGTCGACACGGGTCTGCTGGACTGGGCCGGCGTCGCCGACCGGATGTCCGCCAGGCCCGCGCAGATCGGACAGGCCACCGGACACGGCCGTCCCGTCTCGGCCGGTGAGCCTGCCAACCTCACCCTGGTCGACACGGCATACCGTGGCCAGGTGGACCCCGCGGGCTTCGCCTCGCGCAGCCGCAACACCCCCTACCAGGGGCGCGAGCTGCCGGGCCGTGTGACGCACACGTGGCTGCGGGGCAAGGCCACGCTCGTCGACGGGAAGCTCACGTGACACCTGTAATCCTCCTGGCCGAGGCAGAGAAGTCGGCCCCGGTCACCGACTGGCCGGCGCGCCTCGGCTGGCTCGTCGGACTGCTGCTCTTCATCACGCTCGTCTACTGGCTGATGCGCGAGGGCTGGAAGTGGCGCGCCACGCTCCAGAGCGACATCCCGGAGCTGCCCAGCGCGCCCGAGGACACCGGCCCGGTGCGACTGGCCATGAGCGGCCGCTACCACGGCTCCACCACCGCCGGGCAGTGGCTGGACCGCATCGTGGCCCACGGCCTGGGCACCCGGAGCCTGGCCGAGCTCACCCTCACCGACGCCGGCCTCACGGTCGAACGCCCCGGTGCGAACGACTTCTTCATCCCCGCCGCCGCCCTGCGCGAGGCCCGGCTCGACAAGGGCATCGCCGGCAAGGTCCTCACCGAGGGCGGACTGCTGGTGGTGACCTGGGCGCACGGCGACAAGCTGATCGACTCCGGCTTCCGCTCCGACCACGCGGCCGAGCACCCCGCATGGGTCGACACGCTCAACCACATGATCAACGACACGGAAGGCGCACGATGACGACCTCCACCAGGGGAGCCGCGAAGACTCCCGCCGTACTCGTCCTGGAGGACGGCCGCACCTTCCGCGGCCGTGCCTACGGGGCCGTGGGGGAGACCTTCGGCGAGGCCGTGTTCTCCACCGGTATGACCGGCTACCAGGAGACCCTGACCGACCCGTCGTACGACCGCCAGATCGTCGTCGCCACCGCCCCCCAGATCGGCAACACGGGCTGGAACGACGAGGACGACGAGTCGGGCCGCATCTGGGTCTCCGGCTACGTGGTCCGCGACCCCGCCCGCGTGCCGTCCAACTGGCGCGCCAAGCGCTCCCTGGACGACGAGCTGGAGCGGCAGGGCGTCGTCGGCATCTCCGGTATCGACACCCGCGCCCTCACCCGCCATCTGCGCGAGCGCGGCTCCATGCGCGCCGGCGTCTTCTCCGGCGAGGCGCTCGCCGCCGAGCCGGAGCTGCTGGCCCGGGTGCAGGCCCAGCCCCACATGAAGGGCGCGAGCCTCTACGAGGAGGTCGCCACCAAGGAGGCGTACGTCGTCCCCGCGGTCGGCGAGAAGAAGTTCACCGTCGCCGCGATCGACCTCGGCATCAAGGGCATGACCCCGCACCGCATGGCCGAGCGCGGCATCGAGGTGCACGTCCTGCCCGCCACCGCCACCGCCGAGGAGATCTACGCCGTCGCCCCCGACGGTGTGTTCTTCTCCAACGGCCCCGGCGACCCCGCCACCGCGGACGGCCCGGTCGCCCTGATGACCGCCGTTCTGGAGCGCCGGACGCCGCTGTTCGGCATCTGCTTCGGCAACCAGATCCTCGGCCGCGCCCTCGGCTTCGGCACCTACAAGCTGAAGTACGGCCACCGGGGCATCAACCAGCCGGTCCAGGACCGTACGACCGGCAAGGTCGAGGTCACCGCGCAC
This sequence comes from Streptomyces sp. SUK 48, assembly GCF_009650765.1. Taxonomy (NCBI): domain Bacteria; kingdom Bacillati; phylum Actinomycetota; class Actinomycetes; order Kitasatosporales; family Streptomycetaceae; genus Streptomyces; species Streptomyces sp. SUK 48. Next base: position 6,636,416 of record NZ_CP045740.1, read on the forward strand.
AACCACGGCTTCGCCGTCGACGCGCCGCTCGACCAGGTCAGCGACACGAAGTTCGGCCGCGCCGAGGTCTCGCACGTCTGTCTGAACGACGACGTCGTGGAGGGGCTCCAGCTGCTCGACCAGCCCGCCTTCTCCGTCCAGTACCACCCCGAAGCGGCGGCCGGCCCGCACGACGCCGCCTACCTGTTCGACCGCTTCGTTTCCCTGATGGAGGGCCAGCGTGCCTAAGCGCACCGATATCCAGTCCGTCCTGGTCATCGGCTCCGGCCCGATCGTCATCGGCCAGGCCGCCGAGTTCGACTACTCCGGCACCCAGGCATGCCGCGTGCTCAAGGCCGAGGGTCTGCGCGTCATCCTCGTCAACTCCAACCCGGCGACGATCATGACCGACCCGGAGATCGCCGACGCCACGTACGTCGAGCCGATCACCCCCGAGTTCGTCGAGAAGATCATCGCCAAGGAGCGCCCCGACGCCCTGCTGCCCACCCTGGGCGGCCAGACGGCCCTGAACACCGCCATCTCGCTGCACGAGAACGGCGTTCTGGCCAAGTACGGCGTCGAGCTGATCGGCGCCAAGCCCGAGGCCATCCACAAGGGCGAGGACCGCGACCTCTTCAAGGGCGTCGTCGAGGAGGTCCGCCGCAAGATCGGGCACGGCGAGTCCGCCCGCTCGGTGATCTGCCACACCATGGACGACGTCATCCAGGGCGTCGAGACGCTCGGCGGCTACCCGGTCGTCGTGCGCCCCTCCTTCACCATGGGCGGCGCCGGCTCCGGCTTCGCGCACGACGAGGAGGAGCTGCGCCGCATCGCCGGCCAGGGCCTCACCCTCTCGCCGACCACCGAGGTCCTCCTGGAGGAGTCCATCCTCGGCTGGAAGGAGTACGAGCTGGAGCTGATGCGCGACAGGAACGACAACGTCGTGGTCGTCTGCTCCATCGAGAACTTCGACCCCATGGGCGTGCACACCGGTGACTCCATCACCGTCGCACCCGCGATGACGCTCACCGACCGCGAGTACCAGATCCTGCGCGACGTCGCCATCGCCGTGATCCGCGAGGTCGGCGTCGACACCGGCGGCTGCAACATCCAGTTCGCGGTCGACCCGGTGGACGGCCGGGTGATCGTCATCGAGATGAACCCGCGCGTGTCGCGCTCCTCGGCGCTCGCCTCCAAGGCGACCGGCTTCCCGATCGCGAAGATCGCCGCCAAGCTGGCCGTCGGCTACACCCTGGACGAGATCCCGAACGACATCACCCAGGAGACCCCGGCCTCCTTCGAGCCCACGCTCGACTATGTGGTCGTCAAGGCGCCCCGGTTCGCGTTCGAGAAGTTCCCGCAGGCCGACTCCACGCTGACCACCACCATGAAGTCGGTCGGCGAGGCCATGGCCATCGGCCGCAACTTCCCCGAGGCGTTCCAGAAGGCGCTGCGCTCGCTGGAGAAGAAGGGCAGCCAGTTCACCTTCATCGGCGAGCCCGGCGACAAGGAGGCGCTGCTGCGCGAGGCGGTGCGGCCCACCGACGGCCGGATCAACACCGTCATGCAGGCCATCCGCGCCGGCGCCACCCCCGAGGAGGTCTTCGACTACACGAAGATCGACCCCTGGTTCGTGGACCAGCTCTTCCTCATCAAGGAGATCGCGGACGAGCTGGCCGAGGCCGGCGAGCTGACCGGCGAACTCCTCGGCGAGGCCAAGCGGCACGGCTTCTCCGACCAGCAGATCGCCGAGATCCGCGGCCTGCGCGAGGACGTCGTCCGCGAGGTCCGGCACGCGCTCGGCATCCGCCCGGTCTACAAGACGGTCGACACCTGCGCGGCCGAGTTCGCCGCCCGCACGCCGTACTTCTACTCCGCCTACGACGAGGAGTCGGAGGTCGCCCCGCGCGAGAAGCCGGCCGTCATCATCCTCGGCTCCGGCCCCAACCGCATCGGCCAGGGCATCGAGTTCGACTACTCCTGCGTCCACGCCTCCTTCGCGCTGTCCGACGCCGGGTACGAGACCGTGATGGTCAACTGCAACCCGGAGACCGTCTCCACCGACTACGACACCTCCGACCGGCTGTACTTCGAGCCGCTCACCCTGGAGGACGTCCTGGAGATCGTGCACGCCGAGCAGCAGGCGGGCCCGGTCGCCGGTGTGCTCGTCCAGCTCGGCGGCCAGACCCCGCTCGGCCTCTCGCAGGCCCTCAAGGACAACGGCGTGCCGGTCGTGGGCACCTCCCCGGAGGCCATCCACGCCGCCGAGGACCGCGGCGCCTTCGGCCAGGTCCTCGCGGAGGCCGGCCTGCCCGCCCCCAAGCACGGCACCGCCACCACCTTCGCGGGGGCCAAGGCCATCGCCGACGAGATCGGCTACCCGGTCCTGGTCCGGCCCTCGTACGTGCTCGGCGGGCGCGGCATGGAGATCGTCTACGACGAGACCCGCCTGGCCGCCTACATCGCCGAGTCCACCGAGATCAGCCCGTCCCGGCCGGTCCTCGTGGACCGCTTCCTGGACGACGCCATCGAGATCGACGTCGACGCCCTCTACGACGGCGAGGAGCTGTACCTCGGCGGCGTCATGGAGCACATCGAGGAGGCCGGCATCCACTCCGGCGACTCGGCGTGCGCCCTGCCCCCGATCACCCTCGGCGGCTTCGACATCAAGCGGCTGCGCGCCTCCACCGAGGCCATCGCCAAGGGTGTCGGCGTGCGCGGTCTGATCAACATCCAGTTCGCGATGGCCGGCGACATCCTCTACGTCCTGGAGGCCAACCCGCGCGCCTCCCGCACGGTCCCCTTCACCTCCAAGGCGACCGCGGTGCCGCTCGCCAAGGCCGCCGCCCGGATCTCGCTGGGCGCGACCGTCGCCGAACTGCGTGCCGAGGGGCTGCTGCCGAAGCACGGCGACGGCGGCGAGCTGCCGCTGGACGCGCCGATCTCCGTCAAGGAGGCCGTGATGCCCTGGTCGCGCTTCCGCGACATCCAGGGGCGCGGCGTGGACACCGTCCTCGGCCCGGAGATGCGCTCCACGGGCGAGGTCATGGGCATCGACTCCGTCTTCGGCACGGCCTACGCCAAGTCGCAGGCGGGCGCCTACGGGCCGCTGCCCACCAAGGGACGCGCGTTCATCTCGGTCGCCAACCGCGACAAGCGTTCGATGATCTTCCCGGCCCGCGAGCTGGTCGCCCACGGCTTCGAGCTGCTGGCCACCTCCGGCACCGCCGGGGTCCTCAAGCGCAACGGCATCAACGCCACCGTGGTGCGCAAGCAGTCCGAGGGCACCGGCCCGAACGGTGAGAAGACCATCGTCCAGCTCATCCACGACGGCGAGGTCGACCTCATCGTCAACACGCCGTACGGCACCGGCGGCCGCCTCGACGGCTACGACATCCGTACGGCCGCCGTCGCCCGCTCCGTGCCCTGCCTGACGACCGTCCAGGCGCTCGCCGCGGCCGTCCAGGGCATCGACGCCCTCAACCACGGCGACGTGGGCGTCCGTTCGCTCCAGGAACACGCACGGCATCTGACCGCCGCCCGCGACTAGCAGCCCCGAGGGGGACACCGGAAACGGTGTCCCCCTCTTCATGAGAACCCCCCGGTGCTCACGAGGACCCCAGAGGACTTCCCCACGATGTACAAGCTGTTCTTCCGTCTGGTCTTCACACGGATGGACCCCGAGAAGGCCCATCACCTCGCCTTCCGCTGGATCCGGCTCGCCGCGCGCGTCCCCGTGCTGCGCACCTTCGTCGCGGCCGCCCTCGCGCCCCGCCACAAGGAGCTGCGCACCGAGGCGTTCGGGCTGCGGATGCACGGCCCGTTCGGGCTCGCGGCCGGATTCGACAAGAACGCCGTGGCGATCGACGGGATGTCGATGCTGGGCTTCGACCATGTCGAGATCGGCACGGTCACCGGCGAGGCGCAGCCCGGCAACCCCAAAAAGCGGCTGTTCCGCCTCGTCGCGGACCGCGCGCTCGTCAACCGCATGGGCTTCAACAACGACGGCTCGCTGACCGTGGCCGCCCGCCTGGCCACCCGGGAGCCCGTCTTCCGGACGGTCGTCGGCGTCAACATCGGCAAGACCAAGGTCGTCCCGGAGGCGGAGGCGGTCGCCGACTACGTGAAGTCCGCCGAGCGCCTCGCGCCGTACGCCGACTACCTGGTCGTCAACGTCTCCTCGCCGAACACGCCGGGGCTGCGCGACCTCCAGGCCGTCGACCACCTGCGCCCGCTGCTGAGCGCCGTCCGCGAGGCCGCCGACCGCGTCGTCGCGAACCGCCGCGTGCCGCTCCTGGTGAAGATCGCCCCGGACCTCGCCGACGAGGACGTGGACGCCGTCGCCGACCTGGCCGTGGAGCTGGGCCTGGACGGCATCATCGCCACCAACACCACCATCGCCCGCGACGGCCTCGGCCTGAAGGCGCCCGCCGCCCTGGTGGGGGAGACCGGCGGCCTGTCCGGCGCACCCCTCAAGGCACGCTCCCTGGAGGTCCTGCGCCGCCTGTACGCGCGCGTGGGCGACCGGATCACCCTGGTGGGCGTCGGCGGCGTGGAGACCGCCGAGGACGCCTGGCAGCGCATCCTGGCCGGGGCCACGCTGGTCCAGGGCTACAGCGCCTTCATCTACGAGGGCCCCTTCTGGTGCCGCGCCATCCACAAGGGCCTCGCCGCCCGCCTGCGCACCAGCCCGTACGCCACCCTCGCCGACGCGGTCGGCGCCGACGTGAGGAAGCCCGCATGACTTCGCTGGAGCCCTTCGGCGCCCGGCTGCGCCGCGCCATGGACGAGCGCGGCCCGCTGTGCGTCGGCATCGACCCGCACGCCTCCCTGCTCGCCGAGTGGGGCCTGGCCGACGACGTGGCGGGCCTGGAGCGGTTCAGCCGCACCGTCGTCGAGGCCATGGCCGACCGGGTGGCCGTCCTGAAGCCGCAGAGCGCGTTCTTCGAGCGGTTCGGCTCGCGCGGTGTCGCCGTCCTGGAGAAGTCGGTCCAGGAGGCGCGCGAGGCCGGCGCCCTGGTCGTGATGGACGCCAAGCGCGGCGACATCGGCTCGACCATGGCCGCCTACGCCGAGGCGTTCCTGCACCGGGACGCCCCGCTGTTCTCCGACGCCCTGACCGTCTCGCCGTACCTCGGCTACGGCTCGCTGAGCCCCGCCGTGAAGCTGGCCGAGGAGAACGGCGCCGGTCTGTTCGTGCTGGCGCTGACCTCCAACCCGGAGGGCGGCGAGGTGCAGCACGCGGTGCGCGCCGACGGGCGGGGCGTGGGCGCGACCATGCTGGCCCATCTGGCGGCCGAGAACGCGGGAGCGGAGCCGCTGGGCTCCTTCGGCGCGGTCGTCGGCGCCACGCTCGGCGACCTGTCCGCGTACGACCTGGACATCAACGGCCCCCTCCTCGCGCCCGGCATCGGCGCCCAGGGCGCGACCCCGGCCGACCTCCCGGGGGTCTTCGGGAGCGCCGTACGCAATGTCGTACCGAACGTCAGCCGGGGCGTGCTGCGGCACGGACCCGACGTCGGGGCGCTGCGGGCGGCGGCCGAACGCTTCGCGGAGGAGATCAGGACGGCCGTCGCCGGAGGCTGAGACACGCGTTCTGGTGCTCGGTTGAGCGGACCGGCGCCGACTTGAGTGTGAATACATCTTCAAATCAAGGGCATTATGTCTGGAATGTCCGGCCTGACGGAGGCTGACCAGGACTTTTCCGCTGTTCTCGCTGACTCTGGCGGACTTGGCCGCTAGTCTCCGAGCAGGGTGAACGGGCAAGCGTGTTGCTCGTGGCTCCCCAGGTGTGGGGCGACTAGGTTCCTCACCGGTCCGTATCCGACAGTTCGACATCCGAGGTGACGTAGGCGTGGCTCTTCCGCCCCTTACCCCTGAACAGCGCGCAGCCGCGCTCGAAAAGGCCGCCGCGGCTCGCCGGGAGCGGGCCGAGGTCAAGAATCGACTCAAGCACTCCGGCGCCTCCCTGCACGAGGTGATCAAGCAGGGCCAGGAGAACGACGTCATCGGCAAGATGAAGGTCTCCGCACTGCTCGAGTCCATGCCGGGCGTGGGCAAGGTCCGCGCCAAGCAAATCATGGAGCGTCTGGGCATCTCCGAGAGCCGCCGTGTGCGGGGTCTCGGTTCCAACCAGATCGCCTCCCTGGAGCGGGAGTTCGGCAGCACCGGCGCCTGAGTCCGGCCCCGCACCGGACCGGGAGTCCCGGGCACCCCGGGATTGCTGGAATAATCGCTGCATGGCTGCAACATTCCGGGGGACGACCCCCGAGCCCCCGGACGTACGTCCGCGGCTGACCGTGCTCTCCGGCCCCTCCGGGGTCGGCAAGAGCACGGTCGTCGCTCATATGCGCAAGGAACACCCCGAGGTCTGGCTCTCGGTGTCGGCGACGACCCGTAAGCCGCGCCCCGGCGAGCAGCACGGAGTCCACTACTTCTTCGTCACCGACGACGAGATGGACAAGCTGATCGCCAACGGCGAGCTGCTGGAGTGGGCCGAATTCGCCGGCAACCGGTACGGCACGCCCCGCGCCGCCGTCCTGGAACGGCTGGAGAAGGGCGAGCCCGTCCTGCTGGAGATCGACCTCCAGGGTGCCCGTCAGGTCCGTGAGTCCATGTCGGACGCGCGGCTGGTGTTCCTGGCTCCGCCCTCCTGGGAGGAGCTGGTGCGCAGGCTGACCGGCCGGGGCACCGAGTCGCCCGAGGTCATCGAGCGCCGGCTGGAGGCCGCCAGGACCGAGCTGGCCGCCGAGCCGGAGTTCGACGAGACCCTGGTCAACACCTCCGTCGAGGACGTGGCCCGTGAGCTGCTAGCCTTGATGGACGTTGTGTAATCGTGACTCTGATCACGATCATTGATTCTTTTCCATCCATCGGAAGGTAGAGCGTGTCCTCTTCCATCACCGCGCCCGAGGGCATCATCAACCCGCCGATCGACGAGCTCCTCGAGGCAACCGACTCGAAGTACAGCCTCGTGATCTACGCGGCCAAGCGTGCTCGCCAGATCAACGCGTACTACTCGCAGCTCGGCGAGGGCCTCCTCGAGTACGTGGGCCCGCTCGTGGACACCCACGTCCACGAGAAGCCGCTCTCGATCGCCCTGCGCGAGATCAACGCCGGTCTGCTGACCTCCGAGGCCATCGAGGGCCCCGCGCAGTAGTACTCCGAGGGCTCGCCCAGCAGTTCAGGGCGTGCCCGGTAGTACGTTCAGACCGCAGATGGTTTTATCCACAGGCCCGGCAGCCACGCTGCCGGGCCTGTGGTGTGTCATGGGTGTTGCAGGTTTTCCGGATCGAGGAGACATGGTGGACAAGCCGAGGGTGGTACTGGGGGTCAGCGGTGGCATCGCCGCCTACAAAGCCTGTGAGCTGCTGAGAAGGTTCACCGAGTCGGGCCACGACGTACGCGTGGTGCCGACCGCGTCCGCGCTGCGCTTCGTCGGCGCCGCCACCTTCTCCGCCCTGTCCGGCAACCCCGTCGCCACCGACGTCTGGGACTCCGTCCACGAGGTCCCGCACGTCCGCATCGGCCAGCACGCCGACCTCGTCGTGGTCGCCCCCGCCACCGTCGACATGCTCGCCAAGGCCGCCCACGGCCTCGCCGACGACCTGCTCACCAACACCCTCCTGACGGCACGCTGCCCCGTGGTCTTCGCCCCGGCCATGCACACCGAGATGTGGGAGCACCCCGCCACCCAGGAGAACGTGGCCACGCTGCGCCGCCGCGGCGCCGTCGTCGTCGAACCCGCCGTCGGCCGCCTCACCGGCGTCGACACCGGCAAGGGCCGGCTGCCCGACCCGGGCGAGATCTTCGAGGTCTGCCGCCGCGTCCTCGCCCGCGGCGTCCAGGAGCCCGATCTGCGCGGCCGCCATGTGGTGGTCTCCGCGGGCGGCACCCGCGAGCCGCTGGACCCGGTGCGCTTCCTCGGCAACCGCTCCTCCGGCAAGCAGGGCTACGCCCTCGCCCGCACCGCCGCCGCCCGCGGCGCCCGGGTGACGCTGATCGAGGCCAACACCCACCTGCCCGACCCCGCGGGCGTGGACGTCGTCCGGGCCGGCACCGCCGTACAGCTGCGCGAGGCCGTGCTGAAGGCCGCGGCGGACGCCGACGCCGTCGTCATGGCCGCGGCCGTCGCCGACTTCCGCCCCGCCGCCTACGCCACCGGCAAGATCAAGAAGAAGGACGGCAAGGAGCCCGAGCCCATCGTCCTGGTCCGCAACCCAGACATCCTTGCCGAGGTCTCGGCCGAACGGGCCAGGGCCGGACAGGTGATCGTGGGCTTCGCCGCCGAGACCGACGACGTCCTCGCCAACGGCCGCGCCAAACTCGCCCGCAAAGGATGCGACCTGCTCGTCGTCAACGAGGTGGGGGAGCGCAAGACCTTCGGCTCCGAGGAGAACGAAGCCGTCGTACTGGGCGCCGACGGCAGCGAGAACCCCGTGCCGCACGGGCCCAAGGAGGCCCTCGCCGACATCGTCTGGGACCTCGTCGTGGACCGCCTCGGCTGACCTCGGCGCTGCCCGCCGGGCGCATCCGAAGACGGATTCCGGCCATGCTCAAGTCGGGGACCGATACCCTGGCCAAGGTCGTCGGGCATTGTGCACAATGCCCGTGCCGCAGGTCACAGCGCTCCCGAGAGGCGAGACAGTGGCCCATCGGCCGAGCGCGACCGATAAACTGTCGAAGGTCGACCGGGCGCAGCCCCGCGTCGACTGCAAATGATCAGCCAGCAGCCGCTGCAACCACAGGGAGCGTTGTGTCCCGTCGCCTGTTCACCTCGGAGTCCGTGACCGAGGGTCACCCCGACAAGATCGCTGACCAGATCAGCGACACCATTCTCGACGCGCTTCTGCGCGAGGACCCGTCCTCCCGGGTCGCCGTGGAGACGCTCATCACCACCGGCCTGGTGCACGTGGCCGGCGAGGTGACCACCAAGGCGTACGCGGACATCGCGACCCTGGTCCGCGGCAAGATCCTGGAGATCGGCTACGACTCCTCGAAGAAGGGCTTCGACGGCGCCTCCTGCGGCGTGTCGGTGTCCATCGGCGCGCAGTCCCCGGACATCGCCCAGGGTGTCGACACCGCCTACGAGTCCCGCGTCGAGGGCGCCGCCGCAGGTGGAGAGCACGACGAGCTGGACAAGCAGGGCGCGGGCGACCAGGGCCTGATGTTCGGCTACGCGTCCGACGAGACCCCGACCCTGATGCCGCTGCCGGTCTTCCTGGCGCACCGCCTGTCCAAGCGGCTCTCCGACGTCCGCAAGAACGGCACCATCCCCTACCTGCGCCCCGACGGCAAGACCCAGGTCACCATCGAGTACGACGGCGACAAGGCCGTCCGCCTCGACACGGTCGTCGTCTCCTCGCAGCACGCCTCCGACATCGACCTCGAGTCGCTGCTCGCCCCCGACATCCGCGAGTTCGTGGTGGAGCCGGAGCTGAAGGCGCTGCTGGAGGACGGCATCAAGCTGGACACCGAGAACTACCGTCTCCTGGTCAACCCCACGGGCCGGTTCGAGATCGGTGGCCCCATGGGTGACGCGGGCCTGACCGGCCGCAAGATCATCATCGACACCTACGGCGGCATGGCCCGCCACGGCGGCGGCGCCTTCTCCGGCAAGGACCCGTCCAAGGTGGACCGCTCGGCCGCGTACGCGATGCGCTGGGTCGCCAAGAACGTCGTGGCCGCGGGCCTCGCCTCGCGCTGCGAGGTGCAGGTGGCGTACGCGATCGGCAAGGCCGAGCCGGTGGGTCTGTTCGTGGAGACCTTCGGCACGCACAAGGTCGACACCGACCGGATCGAGAAGGCCATCGACGAGGTCTTCGACCTGCGTCCGGCCGCGATCATCCGCGACCTCGACCTGCTCCGCCCGATCTACGCCCAGACCGCCGCGTACGGCCACTTCGGCCGCGAGCTCCCCGACTTCACCTGGGAGCGCACGGACCGCGTGGACGCCCTGCGCAAGGCCGCGGGCGTCTGATCCCGGACCGCACTGCGAGGCCCGGCTTCCCTTCGGGGGCCGGGCCTCGTCGTTCCCGGCCCGGCGCTCAGTCCGCGAGTCCCAGCCGGACCCGGCGCCGGGCCCGGTCGACCTCCAGGATTGTGACCCGAAGCTCCTGCCCCTCCCCGGCGCTCCGTCCGCCCAGCTCGTCGGCGTGCACGAGGCCCTCCACGAACTCGTTCACCCGCACGAACACCCCGAAGGGAATGACCTTGGTCACCGGCCCGGTCAGGACGTCCCCGGCGCCCACGGCCAGATGGTCGAAGGGGCCGTCCCGGAGCGCCTTGAGGGACAGCGCAACTTGGCCCCGGCGAGTGTCCGAGGCGAGCACCTCGACGCGGACCCGCTGCCCCGGCACCATCACCTCCGCCGGATCCTCGAACCGGGACCACGTCAGCTCCGGGACATTGATGAACCCGGTCCCCGCGTAGATGGGATGCGGGGGCTCACCGTCGATCCGCACGAAGACCCCGAAGCGGTGCACGGAGGACACCGTCCCCGCGACGACGTCCCCGCGCCCCAGACCCAGGAGAAACCGGTGGAGCTCCTCGTCCTCGGGGGCCCGCGCGGACAGCAGCGTCCGGCCGTCGAGCCCGCCGCGCATCGTCACCTCCGCGCGGATCCGCCGCCCCACCGTGAGCACGTCCGAGGGGTGCCGGACCTCGCGCCGGGTCAGCTCGTGCCGGGGGACGAGCCCGGAAGGACGTCCCGGCGCGTCGCCGTCCAGCAGCACCAGCACATCGTCCCGTCGAAACCGGCGACGGTGCAGGTCAGCACCTCCCCGGGGGCGACGAGACGCTCTCTCGGGCGCTCCAGCGGGTCAGGCGCCGGTTCGGTCGTGGTCGGTTCGCTCGTGGTCGGGCCGGGCCTGGTCGCTTCGGTCACGGGGGCGAGCGTAGGCAGGGCTCCGGGCGGGCCGGTAGCGCATGGGGCGGCGGGCGTCGTACGGCGCGGCCGGGACGATCCCGGCCCCGGGCCGGCACCCCGGGTCGTTGTCAGTGGGGTTTGGTAAGAATGCAAGCGTGAGCAGCGAGAACGGGGAGCCCCGGGCGGACGGGGAAGGCGGGGCCGAAGGGGCGCCGCCGGAGCAGCTTGCGCTCATCCGGGAGAGCGTCCGCAAGGCCGGCACACCCCGGGCCAAACCGCGGACCTGGCGGGGCGCCGCGCTCGCCGAGCGGCTGCCCGTCGCCCGGGTGCTGGTCGACAAGGGCGTCCTCCACCTCGACCGCTACTTCGACTACGCGATCCCCGCCGAACTGGACGAACAGGCACAGCCCGGCGTACGGGTCCGCGTGCGCTTCGGCGCGGGCCGGCACCGGGTGCGCGAGGGCCGCCGCGAGGGCGGCGGCCTCATCGACGGCTTCCTCATCGAACGCCGGGCGGAGTCCGACTACTCCGGCCCCCTCGCCGCACTCGCCCAGGTCGTGTCCCCCGAACCCGTGCTCAGCGAGGAACTGCTCGGCCTCGCCCGCGCCGTCGCCGACCGGTACGCGGGCAGCCTCGCCGACGTCCTCCAGCTCGCCGTACCGCCCCGCAGCGCCCGCGCCGAACAGCGGACCTCACCCGCACCCCTGCCACCCCCCGACGCCCCCGACCCCGGCTCCTGGACGCGGTACGAACAGGGCGGCGCCTTCCTGCGGACACTGGCCGACGGCGGCGCCCCCCGGGCCGTATGGCACGCCCTGCCGGGACCCCGGTGGAGCGAGGAGATCGCGCGCGCCGTCACCGCCACCCTCGCCTCGGGACGCGGCGCACTCGTCGTCGTACCCGACGGCCGGGCCGCGGCCCGCGTCGACGCCGCCCTGACCACCCTCCTCGGCAAGGGCCACCACGCCCTGCTCACCGCCGACGCCGGTCCCGAGAAGCGGTACGCGCAGTGGCTCGCGGTACGACGCGGAGCCGTGCGCGCGGTCGTCGGCACCCGGGCCGCCATGTTCGCGCCCGTACGCGACCTCGGGCTCGTCGCGATCTGGGACGACGGCGACGACAGCCACAGCGAGCAGCACGCCCCCCAGCCGCACGCCCGCGACGTCCTGCTGCTGCGCGCCACCCTCGACAAGTGCGCCTTCCTGCTCGGCGGCTTCGCCTGCACCGTGGAGGCGGCCCAGCTCGTCGAGAGCGGCTGGGCGCGCCCCCTGATCGCCGGGCGGGAGCAGATACGGCGGTCCGCGCCCCTCGTCCGCACCGTCGGGGACGAGGACCTCGCCCGCGACGAGGCCGCCCGCGCCGCCCGGCTGCCCACCCTCGCCTGGCAGGCGGCCCGCGAGGGGCTGCGGCACGGTCCGGTGCTGGTCCAGGTGCCGCGCCGCGGATACGCGCCGCGCATGGCCTGCGACCGCTGCCGGGCCCCGGCGCGCTGCGCGCACTGCGCCGGGCCGCTCCAGGGCCAGGACGCGGGCGTGCTGCGCTGCGGCTGGTGCGGGCGCGCGGAGGGCAGCTGGCACTGCCCCGAGTGCGGCGGCTTCCGGCTGCGCGCCCAGGTGGTGGGCGCCCGGCGCACCGCCGAGGAACTGGGCCGCGCCTTTCCCGCCGTACCGGTGCGCACCTCGGGGCGCGAACACGTACTGGACACCGTGCCGTCCGCGCCCGCGCTGGTGGTGAGCACCCCGGGCGCCGAACCGGTGGCCGAGGGCGGCTACGCGGCGGCGCTGCTGCTCGACGGCTGGGCCATGCTCGTACGACCCGATCTGCGGGCCGGCGAGGACGCACTGCGCCGGTGGATCGCGGCGGGGGCGCTGGTCCGGCCGCAGGGCGAGGGCGGCACGGTGGTCGTGGTGGCCGAGCCGACGCTGCGGCCCGTGCAGGCGCTGGTGCGCTGGGACCCCGTCGGGCACGCGCTGCGGGAGCTGTCCGAGCGGGCCGAGCTGGGCTTTCCGCCGGTCTCCCGGATGGCGGCCGTGTCGGGGACGCCGGAGGCCCTCGCCGAATTCCTGGCCGCGGCCCAACTGCCGCCGGACGCAGAGGTGCTGGGTCCGGTACCGGTGCCGCCCGCCGCGCCCGGCGGCCCGCGCAGGCCCGGGGCGCCGCCGCCCGGCGAGCACTGGGAGCGGGCCCTCGTACGGGTCCCGCCGGGCAGTGGCTCGGCACTGGCCACCGCCCTGAAGACCGCACAGGCCGCGCGGATGGCGCGGGGGAGTGGGGAGGCGGCGCGGGTGCGGGTGCGGATCGATCCGCCGGACATCGGCTGAGGGGGAGGCGGCCATCGGCTGAGAGGGAGCCGGCATCTGCTGAAGGGGAGGGCGGGCGCCCGGGGGAGGGGGTGTACCCCGGGGGGCTTTCCCGGCGGCCCGGCGCTCGGGAGAGGGGCGCACTCCGGGGGTCGTTCCCCGTGGTTTCCCGGAGGCCCGGCCCTGGGGCCTGTCTCCGGGACCCGGCCCGGGCCCGAGTCCCGGCTGGGGCGGCTCTGAGGAGCCCTCCCGGAGGTGTGCCCGGGGGCCCGGGAGGGCGTGGGGCGGTCAGCCGTTGCGCGGGCCGGGAAAGGCCGTCGGGCGAGGGTCCTCCCGGAGCGTGGGGCTGCCCGCGGTCGGCTGGGTGGGCATGGAACGCGCGGCGGGGACCGTCGGCACCGGCATCGTGGGCAGACCGGCGTTCACATTGAGCGTGCGGGTGCCGGACGGCTCCGGGGACCGCTCCGCCTCGGCGGCCGCCTGGGCCGCGGCGCGGCGGGCGCCGTAACGGCGGTGCACCGCCTGCTTGGTGACCCCGAGCGCCGAGCCCACCGCGTCCCAGGAGAAGCCGAGCGAGCGGTCGAAGTCCACGGCGGCCGTGACCAGGGTCTCGACACTGTCCCGGAGCTCCTGGGCGAGGCGGACCGTCGGGGCGGGGGCGCGTCCGTAGACGACGAAGCCCGTGGACGGGCCGGTGCGGCGCGGACGGTAGACGTTGCCCAACTGGGCGGTGAGCGTGCGCAGTGCGTCCACCTGCCGGCGGACCCGCTCGATGTCCCGCACCAGCAAGTGCAGGCTGGCCCGAGCCTGGGCGTCGTGGGTTGCGTGGTCGGCCATGAACAAGCCTCTCGAACCGGCGTTGAAAGGAATCGGGCGGCCGAAGCGGCCCTATGTGGTCAACTCTTTCTTGACCAACGCGTGTGCGCTCCGCTGGTCACGGGCTGGGGGCGTACGGGTATATGCGTACGCCGTCGGACCACCCGTGCGCCGCCCCGCTCCCAGCCGGCGCCCGCGTCGGGCGAGTTGATCTCCGCCGTGCTCCGCGCGGTGCCGGTTCCCGGGCGGTCATAGACTGGTGCGCTGCCCGTCCGATCCCCGCCCGAGAGGCCCGATCCCGCCCATGAAGCTCGTCTTCGCCGGTACCCCCGAGGTCGCCGTTCCCGCCCTGGACGCCCTGCTCGCCTCCGGGCGGCACGAGGTGGCCGCCGTCGTCACCCGGCCCGACGCCCCCGCGGGCCGGGGCCGCAGGCTGGTCGCGTCGCCCGTGGCCGAGCGGGCGGAGGAGGCCGGTATCGAGGTGCTCAAGCCGGCCAAGCCGCGGGACCCCGAGTTCCTGGCCCGGCTGACGGAGATCGCCCCGGACTGCTGCCCGGTCGTCGCCTACGGCGCGCTCCTGCCCCGGACCGCCCTCGACATCCCGGCGCACGGCTGGGTCAACCTGCACTTCTCGCTGCTGCCCGCCTGGCGCGGCGCGGCGCCCGTGCAGCACGCGCTGATGGCGGGCGACGAGATCACGGGCGCGTCCACCTTCCTCATCGAGGAGGGCCTGGACTCCGGGCCGGTGTACGGGACGGTGACCGAGGAGATCCGGCCCACCGACACCAGCGGCGACCTGCTCACCCGGCTGGCCTTCGCGGGGGCGGGGCTGCTCGCGGCGACCATGGACGGCATCGAGGACGGCACGCTGAAGGCCGTACCGCAGCCGGGCGAGGGCATCACCCTCGCCCCGAAGATCAACGTCGAGGATGCCGAGGTGGCCTGGGCGGCGCCCGCGCTGCGCGTCGACCGGGTCGTGCGCGGATGCACCCCGGCGCCGGGCGCCTGGACCACCTTCCGCGGCGAACGGCTCAAGCTCATCCAGGTCGCGCCCGTCCCCGAGCGGACCGACCTCGCGCCGGGCCACCTCGCCGCGGGCAAGAACAACGTCCACGTGGGCACCGGCTCCTACGCCGTCGAACTCCTCTGGGTCCAGGCCCAGGGCAAGAAGCCGATGCGCGCGGCGGACTGGGCCCGGGGCGCGCGGATCGGCGAGGGAGAGGTGCTGGGCGGCTGAGCCGGGGCGGGCCCGGGCGAGCCCTTTCCCGGATGCGGACGACGGAGGCGGTCGGCTGGGTGAGGCCGGTCGGCCCGGGGGCGAGATGGTCTGCGACCCCCGGGGGTCCCTCCCCCCCTCCCCCCACCCCCTCCCCTCACCCCCACACCCCCGGTCACCTCCGCCGACGTAGGCTTGGCCGCATACCCCTTTCACCTCCGGAGCACCTTTTTCGTGAGCGAGCAGTCGCGGCGGGGCCATAAGCCCGCCAAGCCCTACCGGCGTCCCAAGAAGGACCCCGTCCGCATCCTGGCCTTCGAGGCGCTGCGGGCGGTGGACGAGCGGGACGCGTACGCCAACCTCGTGCTGCCCCCGCTGCTGAGGAAGGCGCGGGAGAAGGACGACTTCGACGCGCGGGACGCCGCGCTCGCGACCGAGCTGGTGTACGGGACGCTGCGCAGGCAGGGCACGTACGACGCCGTGATCGCCGCGTGTGTGGACCGGCCGTTGCGCGAGGTCGACCCGCCGGTGCTGGACGTGCTCAGCCTCGGCGCGCATCAGTTGCTCGGGACGCGGATCCCGACGCACGCCGCGGTGTCCGCGACCGTGGAGCTCGCCCGGGTCGTGCTGGGCGACGGCCGGGCCAAGTTCGTCAACGCGGTGCTCCGCAAGATCGCGCAGGACGATCTCGACGGCTGGATCGGCAAGGTCGCGCCGTCCTACGACGAGGACCCCGAGGACCACCTCGCCGTCGTGCACTCCCACCCCCGCTGGGTCGTCTCCGCGCTGTGGGACTCCCTGGGCGGCGGGCGGGCCGGTATCGAGGAACTGCTCGCGGCGGACAACGAGCGGCCCCGGGTGACGCTGGTCGCGCGGCCGGGCCGGGCCACCGCCGAGGAGCTGCTGCGCGAGGAGGCCGCGGAGGCCGGGCACTGGTCGCCGTACGCCGTGCGGCTGGCCGAGGGCGGGGAGCCGGGGGCGGTCGAGGCGGTGCGCGAGGGCCGTGCCGGGGTGCAGGACGAGGGCAGCCAGCTGGTCGCCCTCGCGCTGGCCAACGCGCCCCTGGAAGGGCCGGACACCAAGTGGCTCGACGGCTGTGCGGGACCCGGTGGCAAGGCCGCCCTGCTGGGGGCGCTCGCCGCCGAACGCGGTGCCGTACTGCTCGCCTCGGAGAAGCAGCCGCACCGGGCCGGTCTGGTGGCCAAGGCGCTGGCCGGCAACCCGGGGCCGTACCAGGTCATCGCGGCGGACGGCACGCGGCCGCCGTGGCGGCCCGGCAGTTTCGACCGGGTGCTGGTGGACGTGCCCTGCACCGGGCTCGGCGCGCTGCGCCGGCGGCCCGAGGCGCGCTGGCGCCGGCGTCCCGAGGACCTGGACAATTTCGCTCCCCTCCAGCGCGCCCTGCTGCGCACTGCGCTCGACTCGGTGCGCGTCGGCGGCGTGGTCGGCTATGCCACCTGCTCTCCGCACCTCGCCGAGACCCGGGTGGTCGTCGCCGATGTGCTCAAGCAGTACCCGGACGCCGAACTCGTCGACGCCCGGCCGCTGCTGCCCGGGGTCCCCGCGCTCGGAGAGGGCCCGGACATCCAGCTGTGGCCGCATGTGCACGGCACTGACGCGATGTACCTCGCGCTGATCCGCAGGACCGCCGGCTGACGGTCGCGAAGAGCGGCTGCGCGGTTCACATTTCACCGCATGCGGCCGCTTCGTCGCTGTCCGTTATCCACAGGAACGGGCAGACCATCCGACGAACGACGGATCAGTATGATGAGCGCTCTCGCCTGTGGACAGGCGCGAACATCAGTCCCTCGGACATGGCAGTCTTGGGGCATGGCCGCGCAGATCAACCCCAGCATCCTGTCCGCCGACTTCGCACGCCTCGCGGAGGAGGCCAAGGCGGTCCAGGGCGCCGACTATCTCCACGTCGACGTCATGGACAACCATTTCGTCCCGAACCTCACGCTCGGCGTGCCGGTGGTGGAGTCCCTGGCCCGTGCGACGGACACCCCGCTGGACTGCCACCTGATGATCGAGGACCCCGACCGCTGGGCTCCGCAGTACGTGGAGGCGGGCGCCTCGTCGGTCACCTTCCATGTGGAGGCGGCCGCCGCCCCGGTCCGCCTCGCCCGCGAGATCCGCGCCAAGGGCGCGCGCGCCTCCATGGCGCTCAAGCCCGCGACGCCGATCGAGCCGTACGAGGACCTGCTGCCGGAACTCGACATGCTGCTGATCATGACCGTCGAGCCGGGCTTCGGTGGCCAGGCGTTCCTCGACATCATGCTGCCGAAGATCCGCCGCACCCGAGAGCTGATCGCCAAGCACGGCCTCCAGCTCTGGCTCCAGGTCGACGGCGGTGTCTCGGCGGCCACGATCGAGCGGTGCGCGGAGGCGGGCGCCGATGTCTTCGTGGCCGGCTCGGCGGTCTACGGGGCGCAGGACCCGGCGGAGGCGGTGCGTGCCCTGCGCGCCCAGGCGGACACGGCCACCGCCAAGGCGTCCTGGGCATGCGACCACTGAGCCACGGCTATGTGAACGGTTGAGAGAACGCCGCCCATCAGGGCGGATCAGTCGCGCCGGATCTGCAAGGATGAACGGCGAATCCAGAGTGTGAACAGCAGTGAGGAGATCGCCGTGTCGGGTATGTCGGCGGGCCGGTCAGCCATGCGGATGGGACCCGCTGAGCTGGTCCAGGCGGCGGCCATGGCCCGCCGCTTCTACCTCGAGGGCAAGTCCAAGATCCAGATCGCGGAGGAGTTCGGCGTCAGCCGCTTCAAGGTGGCCCGGGTCCTGGAGACCGCTCTCGAACGGGATCTCGTGCGCATCGAGATCCGCGTACCGGCCGAGCTGGACGCCGAGCGCTCCGACGCGCTCCGCGCCCGCTACGGCCTGCGGCACGCCGTCGTGGTCGAGTCCCCGGCCGAGGCCGAGGAGACCCCCGACCCCGAGAACCTCGGCGAGGTCGCCGCGGACCTGCTCGGCGAACTGGTCAACGAGGGGGACGTGCTCGGGCTGGCCTGGGGCCGGTCCACCATCCACATGGCGGCCGCCCTCGACCGGCTGCCGCCGTGCACGGTGGTGCAGCTGACGGGTGTGTACGACGCCGGTACGTCCGAGCGCGGCTCGGTCGAGGCCGTGCGCCGTGCCGCCCAGGTGTCGGGCGGCGACGCCCACCCGATCTACGCGCCGATGCTGCTGCCGGACGCGGCCACCGCGGCGGCCCTGCGCAGCCAGACCGGGATCGCCCGCGCCTTCGAGTACTTCGACAAGGTCACGGTCGCCTGCGTCTCCATCGGTTCCTGGGAGCCGGGCATCTCGACGGTGCACGACATGCTCAGCGACGAGGAGCGGGCGCACTACGCCTCGCTCGGTGTCTCCGCCGAGATGGCCGCGCACCTCTTCGACGCCGAGGGGCGCCGGATCGGGCGGGACCTCGGGGAGCGGTGCATCACCGTCAAGGCGGACCAGCTGCGACGTATCCCGGAGGTCGTCGCGATCGCCGGTGGCCAGCGCAAGGCGTCCGCGATCGACGCGGTGCTCCGCTCCGGGCTGGTCACCAGCCTGGTCACGGACACCTCGGCCGCGGACTACCTGATGACGGCGGGCCCGACCCCGAAGCCCGCGCTCAGCCGCCAGGACCCCGACGGGCAGTAAGGGGACCGGGCGGCCCCCTGACCGCCGTGTGCCGTCGGCCCGCCGGGACCGGGCCGACGGCACGGCTGTGATGCCACCGGAGCGCCGCCGTCGGGGCAAGCGGTGACGGGGCGGCCCGGTGACCGGGTCGCGGGACGCCTCGGGCCGCCTTTGGCCAGGCGGCCCGGTCGCATCGTCGTCCGGTCCTGCCGACGTCCTGTCGTCGTACCCGCGACCGCCGTGACAGCATCATCCGCATGCTGTCGTCGTCCCGCTCCGGCCCCCCGCCGTCCGAACGGCCCCGCTCCCGGGCGCCCGGCCGGTCTCCGTCCCGGCCCCTGTCCCGGCTGTTCGCCGGGCTGCTCGTCGTCCTCGCCGTTCTGCTGGCCGGGTGCTCCCCGACGGCGACGACGGGGAACGGCACGACGCGGACGCCCACCGGCGCGTCCGCGGGTTCGTCCGCCGGATCCGCCGCCACTCCCGGCTGGGCCAAGGGCATGGCGACCGTGCCCGCGTCGCGGTTGCCGGCCGAGGCGCGGCGGACGCTGGCGCTCATCGACCGGGGCGGCCCCTACCCCTACGCGCGGGACGGGATCGTCTTCGGGAACTTCGAGCGGCATCTGCCCAAGCACCAGCGCGGCTACTACCACGAGTACACCGTGAAGACACCGGGCTCACGCGATCGCGGGGCGCGGCGCGTCATCACCGGGCAGGGCGGGGAGTTCTACTACACCGATGATCACTACAACTCGTTCCGGGCGGTACTGAGATGACCGAGAACCTCACGGACCGCCGGGTCGTCACCCTGGACCTCACCGGCGTCGCGGACAAGTCCGCCCTGATGGACGCGGTGGCCCGCGCGCTCCACCTGCCCGACTGGTTCGGCCGGAACTGGGACGCCCTCCTCGACAGCCTCTCCGACCCCTCGGTCTGGCCGTCCGAGGCGGGCGAACGCGGCCTGCTGCTCGTCGTCACGGGATGGGAGCCGTACGCGCAGGCCCGCCCCGACGAGTGGCGCGTGGCCCGCGAGGTCTTCACCGAGGCGAGCGAACGCCCCGCACCCCTGACCGTGGCCCTCGCGCTGGCCTGAGCACACCCGTCCCGCCGACACCGCCGCATCACGACGGCGGCACCCGCCCGCTGCGTGCCCGGGAGTTGCGGGCGCGGCTCGGGCCGGCCGAGGCCGGGTCAGACCGGTAGGGCGGCCTCTTCCGGGGCGGCCCGGGGACCGTACGGACCTCCGGCGCGCCCACGACCCGGTACTCCTGGAGGGACCCGGCGGGGTGGCGGCCGCGGCCACCGCGCTCCTGGAACCGGTCCGGCGCGACGCCCGCCCGGACGCGCCGGACGGCGCGCGCGAGGCGTTCCCGCGGGAGGCGCGCACCGCGCTGCGGTGACCGGAAGATCTTTCGGCTGATCCTCCGAAGCCGGGCCCGGCACGCTGGAGGTTTCGCCCGGGGACGTTACGGGGCGGGACATGGGAGAATGAAGTACGTGCTCTTTTCCCCCTGGCGCACCCGTCGGGGGGTCACCTCTGAACGACTGGGATGTGCGGCACGTGCGTTTCCTCAATGACATCCGGCCCACGTACGACCTGACGTACGACGACGTGTTCATGGTGCCGAGCCGCTCCGCCGTGGGCTCGCGGCAGGGCGTGGACCTCAGCTCGCCGGACGGCACGGGAACGACCATCCCGCTCGTCGTCGCCAACATGACCGCCATCGCCGGCCGCCGCATGGCCGAGACCGTGGCCCGACGCGGTGGCCTCGTGGTCATCCCGCAGGACATCCCGAACGATGTGATCATCGACGTGGTCTCCTGGGTCAAGAGCCGCCACCTGGTGCTGGACACCCCCATCGTGCTGGCCCCGCACCAGACCGTCGCCGACGCCCTCGCGCTGCTGCCCAAGCGGTCGCACAACGCGGGCGTGGTCGTGGACGGCGAGCGGCGGCCCATCGGCGTCGTGACCGACGCGGACCTCTGCGGCGTCGACCGCTTCACCCAGCTCGAAGTGGTCATGTCCAAGGACCTGCTCCTGCTGGACGCGGACATCGACCCGCGCGAGGCGTTCAACACCCTCGACGCGCACAACCGCCGCTACGCCCCGGCCGTCGACAAGGACGGCAGGCTGGCCGGCATCCTCACCCGCAAGGGCGCCCTGCGCGCCACCCTGTACACCCCGGCCGTGGACGCGAACGGCAAGCTGCGCGTCGCCGCCGCCGTGGGTATCAACGGCGATGTGGCGGGCAAGGCCAAGGAACTGCTCGACGCGGGCGTGGACACGCTCGTCATCGACACCGCGCACGGCCACCAGGAGTCGATGATCAACGCGATCAAGGTGGTGCGGGCCCTCGACCCGCAGGTGCCGATCGTCGCGGGCAACATCGTCTCCGCCGAGGGCGTCAAGGACCTGATCGACGCGGGCGCGGACATCATCAAGGTCGGTGTCGGCCCCGGCGCCATGTGCACCACCCGGATGATGACCGGCGTGGGCCGCCCCCAGTTCTCCGCCGTCCTGGAGTGCGCCGCCGAGGCGAGGAAGTACGGCAAGCACGTGTGGGCCGACGGCGGTGTCCGCCACCCGCGCGACGTGGCCATGGCGCTCGCCGCCGGCGCCTCGAACGTGATGGTGGGCTCCTGGTTCGCCGGTACGTACGAGTCCCCGGGCGACCTCCAGCACGACGCGAACGGCCGCCCCTACAAGGAGTCGTTCGGCATGGCGTCCGCGCGCGCGGTGCGCAACCGCACGTCGGAGGAGTCGTCGTACGACCGCGCCCGCAAGGCGCTGTTCGAGGAGGGCATCTCCACCTCCCGGATGTTCCTCGACCAGGCCCGCCCGGGTGTCGAGGACCTCATCGACTCGATCATCGCGGGCGTCCGCTCCTCCTGCACCTACGCCGGTGCCGACTCGCTGGAGGAGTTCGCCGACCGGGCGATCGTCGGCGTCCAGAGCGCGGCCGGATACGCCGAGGGCAAGCCGCTGCACGCCAGCTGGAGCTGATCCCGCGCCCGCCCCGCCCCATCGCCGCGCCCGGCGGTGGGGCGCGGCGTCGCGGCAGGTGACGTACCGTGGACTGGATGATCACGCGTCAGCAGCCGTCCGCGGGCCTCGGTGCGCGCCTGATGCGCCGCAAGCCCGTGGAACTCCTGGTCGCCGAGGGCGGCCAGGGCGAGGGCGGTACGCTGCGGCGCTCCCTCGGGCTGTGGCAGCTGACCATGATCAGCATCGGGGCCACGCTCGGCACCGGGATCTTCGTGGTCCTCGGCGAGGCCGTGCCCAAGGCGGGCCCCGCCGTCATCCTCTCCTTCGTGCTCGCCGGTTTCACCGCGCTGTTCTCGGCCCTGTCCTACGCCGAACTCGCCGGCACCATCCCGGTCGCAGGCTCCTCCTACTCGTACGCCTACGCGACGCTGGGCGAGCTGATCGCCTGGGTCTGCGGCTGGTGCCTGCTCCTGGAGTACGGCGTCTCGGTCGCCGCCGTCGCGGTCGGCTGGGGCCAGTACCTGAACGAGCTGCTGGACGGCACCGTCGGCGTCACCTTCCCGGCCGCGCTGTCCGCCCCGCCGGGCCACGGCGGCGTCTTCAACCTGCCCGCCCTGATCGTCGTTCTGCTCGCCATGGTGTTCCTGCTCGGCGGCGCCAGGGAGTCCGCGCGGGTCAACACCGTGATGGTGTGTGTGAAGATCGCCGCGCTGATCCTGTTCTGCGCGGTCGGCCTCATGGGTGTCAGGGCCGGGAACTACACGCCCTTCATGCCGCTCGGCATGGCCGGGGTCAGCGCGGCCGGCGGCACGCTGTTCTTCTCGTACATCGGCTTCGACGCGGCCTCCACCGCCGGGGAGGAGGCGAAGGACGCGCCGCGCGACCTGCCCCGCGCGATCATGCTCTCGCTGGTCATCGTGACGGCCCTGTACGTGCTGGTCGCCGCCGTCGCGGTCGGCGCCAGGCCGTGGCGGACCTTCAGCGGCTCCGAGGCCGCGCTCGCCCAGATCATGCGGGACGTCACCGGGCAGCGCTTCTGGGCGACCCTGCTGGCCTTCTGCGCGGTCGTCGCCATCGCCAGCGTGGTGCTGACCGTGCTCTACGGCCAGACGCGCATCCTGTTCGCCATGGCCCGCGACGGACTCATGCCGAGGATCTTCGAGCGGGTGGACCCGAGGAGCGGGACGCCGCGGGCGAACACCGTCATCGTGTCCCTGTTCTGCGGCATCCTCGCCGCGGCGGTCCCACTGGGACAGCTGGCCGACGCCACCAGCATCGGCACGCTGTTCGCCTTCGCGCTCGTCAATGTGGCGGTCGTGGTGCTGCGGCGGACGCGGCCCGGGATGCGGCGCACCTTCCGGGTGCCGCTGTCGCCGCTGCTGCCCGCGCTCGGCTTCTTCTTCTGCGTGTGGCTCATGGGCAGTCTGTCCGCCGTGACCTGGACGGTGTTCGGTGTCTGGCTGGCGGTCGGGCTCGTGTTCTACTTCGTATACGGCTTCCGCCGGTCCCGTCTCGCGAAAAAGTAAGTGAACCACCCGCTGTGTTGAACGATCTCGACGAACGCATCGTGCACGCCCTCGCCGAGGACGCCCGCCGCTCCTACGCGGACATCGGGCAACTGGTCGGACTGTCCGCGCCCGCGGTGAAACGGCGGGTGGACCGGTTGCGGGCCACCGGGGCGATCACCGGGTTCACCGTGCGGGTCGACCCCGCGGCGCTCGGCTGGGAGACCGAGGGGTACATCGAGATCTACTGCCGCCGGAACACCTCGCCGGAGACGATCCTGCGGGGCCTGGAGCGGTACCAGGAGGTCGTGGCGGCGTCGACGGTGACCGGGGAGGCGGACGCGATCGCGCAGGTGTTCGCCTCCGACATGCGCCACTTCGAGCGGGTCCTGGAACGCATCGCGGGAGAGCCGTTCGTGGAACGGACGAAGTCCGTGCTGGTGCTGTCCCCCCTGCTGCGGCGGTTCTCCTCGGGGGCGCCGGGATAGGGCTCCAGGGGCGGCCTACTCCGCCGCCTTCCGCGACAGCGCGTTGTTGCCGATCGAGTTGTGCACGCTGAACGTCACCGCGTCCGGGCGGTAGCGGTCGTCCGACCACTCCACCGGGCGGCCCTCCCGCGTCGTCGTCACGCGGCGCACCCGCAGCAGCGGGCTCGTGCGGCGGACCCGGAGCAGTCCGGCATCGCGCGCGCCGCAGGCGACCGCGTCGATGATGTGCTCGCCGTAGGCGAAGACCAGCCCGGTGTCCTCGTACAGGCGCTGGGTGACGGAGGGGCAGTCGGGCTCGATGGACTCGACGGCGGGGGAGATCCAGTCGGCGTAGACCGTGCGTTCGAGCAGGACCGGGTCGCCGTCCAGGCCGCGCAGCCGCAGGACGTGCAACACCGGCGTGCGCAGCGGGAGTTGGAGGCGGACGGCGTCCTCGTGGGTGGCCGGCCGGTAGGACTGCTCGACCACCCGGCCGGTCGCCTCGCGGCCCATCGCACGGGCCCACTGGGCGAAGCTGCGCAACTCCTCGAAGCTCTGGCTGCGGCGGCTCGCGAGGACCACGCGGCGGGCGCCCTGACGGGAGCCGATCAGCCCCTCGGCGGTGAGCGCGGCGACGGCTTGGCGGACCGTGCCGCGCGAGACGCCGTAATGGGCGGCCAGCTCCGACTCCGAGGGCAGCCGGCTGCCGACCGTGTACTGCTCGCGGTCGATCGCGCGGCGCAGCTCGTCGGCGATCTCCTCGTGTCGCGCCGTCATGCTTCCCCTCTGCGTAGGCGACTGTGCACAGCGTGAGCAGCCTAATCGACGTTTCACCGGGTGCCGGGCGAGCCGCAACTGTGCAGGGAAACAGCGGCTGGTGTTCCCTCCGTGTTCACGGACAGGACACCGAAGGCGGGCGTACTGAGGCCGACTTGTTCAGACAAGTTTGTCGAACAGGTCGACCAACCCCCGTAGCACCTCACTCCCCGTGCTTCCCCTGGAGAGACCGTGAAGTTGTCCCTGCCGAGAAACGCCGCGCTCGGCGGCTCCCTCGCCGTCGTCGCCGCGCTCGCGCTGAGTGCCTGCGGCGCCGCCCCCGACAACGCGTCGACCACCACCAAGGACGGCAAGAGCGCCGCCACCGCCACCTCCGCGGCCGACTTCGGCGGCATGGCCGCCCTGGTCAAGGCGGCCAAGAAGGAGGGCTCGCTGCACATCATCGCGGTGCCCCGCGACTGGGCCAACTACGGCGCGATCATCGACGCCTTCCAGAAGAAGTACGGCATCAAGATCCAGGACGAGAGCCCCGACGGCTCCAGCCAGGACGAGATCAACGCCGTCACCTCCCGCAAGGGCCAGGACCGCGCCCCCGACGTCCTCGACCTCGGCAGCTCCTTCGCGCTCAGCGCCGCCCAGCAGGGCCTGCTCGCCCCCTACAAGGTGACCTCCTTCGGCGACATCCCGGCCGGCCAGAAGGACCCGCAGGCGCGCTGGTACAACGACTACGGCGGCTACATCTCCATCGGCTGCGACGCCAAGCGCGTCAAGGAGTGCCCGACCACCTTCAAGGACCTGCTCAAGCCCCAGTACAAGGGCCAGGTCGCGCTCAACGGCAACCCGACCAAGTCCGGCTCGGCCTTCGGCGGCGTCTACGCGGCGGCGCTCGCCAACGGCGGCTCCTTCGACAGCGTCCAGCCCGGCCTGGACTTCTTCGCCAAGCTGAAGAAGAACGGCAACTACACGCCGGTCGAGTCCACCCCGGCCACCGTGGAGAAGGGCGAGACCCCGATCTCCATCGACTGGGACTACCTGAACGCCGGCTACGCCGACGAGTTCAGGTCCAAGGGCCTCGACTGGAAGGTCGTCGTCCCGAGCGACGGCCAGTACGCCCAGTACTACTCCCAGGCCATCACCAAGGACGCCCCGCACCCCGCGGCCGCCCGCCTGTGGCAGGAGTTCCTGTACAGCACCGAGGGCCAGAACCTGTGGCTCAAGGGGTACGCCCGCCCGGCCCTGATGACCGCCATGGAGTCGGCCGGCACCCTCGACAAGACGGCCGCCGCCAAGCTGCCCAAGGTCAGCGGGTCGGCGTCCTTCCCGACCGAGGCCGAGCAGAGCAAGGCCAAGACGGTCATCGCGCAGGGCTGGGGTAAGGCCGTCTCCGGATGACCACCGCTCTGACCCGCACGGACGTGGCGCCCGTCGCTTCGGCGAAGCGGCGGCGCCGCGCCCCGGGCTGGCTGGCCGTGCTGCCGCTGCTCGTCTTCACGGCCGTCGCCTTCGGCCTGCCCGCCCTCGCGATCCTCGACGGCGCCTTCACCGCGAAGGACGCCACCACCGGCGCCACCTCCTACACCGGCGCCAACATGACGGCCTCGCTGCACGGCGCGTACCTCACCGCCCTGCTCGGCAGCGTCAAGCTGTCCGCGGTCTCCGCGGTGCTCGGCGCCCTGTTCGGACTGCCGCTCGCCCAGGCCGTCGCCGGCTCCCGCTCCCGCGCGCTGCGCGAGGCCGTGCTGACCGCCTCCGGTGTGCTCGCCAACTTCGGCGGCGTCCCGCTGGCCTTCGCCTTCGTGGCCACCCTCGGCAACGCGGGCGTGCTCACCCTGCACCTCGGCCTGAAGGACAGCGGCTGGGACCTGTACAGCTTCTGGGGCCTGGTCCTCGTCTACCTGTACTTCCTCATCCCGCTGATGGTCCTCACCATCACCCCCGCCCTCGACGGCCTGCGCGCCCAGTGGCGGGAGGCCGCGCTGAACAACGGCGCCACCGGCGTGCAGTACTGGCGGCACGTGGCCCTGCCCGTGCTCGCCCCCTCCCTGCTCGGCGGATTCGTGCTGCTGTTCGGCAGTGCCTTCGCCGCCTACGCCACCGCCGCCGCGATGGTCGGCAGCGCGGTCCCGCTGGTCACCCTCCAGATCGCCGACGCCCTGTCCGGCAACGTCCTGGTCGGGCAGGAGAACGTCGCCCTCGCCCTCAGCCTCGACATGGTCCTGGTGGCCGGCCTGGTGATGGCCGTGTACCTGCCCCTGCAACGCCGGAGCGCCCGATGGCTCGACGCCTGACCCCCTGGCGGTGGGCCGTCCTCGGCCTCGCCGCCCTGTACTTCCTGGTCCCGCTCGCCGCCTCCGTGGTCTTCACGGTGGACGACCCCGACGGCATCAGCTTCGACGCCTACACCCGGATCCTCTCCACCGGCGGCTTCGTCTCCAGCCTGCTGCTGTCGCTGGAGCTGGCCGTGGCCACCATCGTGATCGTGCTGCTGCTGATGGTGCCCGCCGTGGTCGCCCTGCGGCTCGGCGCGCCCCGGCTGCGCCCGGTGGTCGAGGTGGTCTGCTCGCTGCCGCTGGTGGTGCCGCCGATCGCGTTCGTCGCGGGCATCGTCACCGTGCTCAAGTGGGGACCCGACCATCTGTCCAGGACCCCGCTGTTCCAGACCTTCGTGGCGATCCAGAACCCCAGCTTCCCCGTCGTGCTCGTCCTCGCCTACGTCGTGATGGCGCTGCCCTTCGTGTACCGGGCGCTGGACGCGGGCCTGCGCGCCATCGACGTGCGCACCCTGGTGGAGGCCGCCCGCAGCTGCGGCGCCTCCTGGCCCCAGGCGCTGGTGCGGGCCGTACTGCCCAATCTGCGCGGGGCGCTGCTGAACGCGGCCTTCCTCACGCTGGCGCTGGTCCTCGGCGAGTTCACCGTCGCCCAGCTGCTCGGCTACCAGCCCTTCGCCGTATGGATCTACAACGCCGGCAGCGACCAGGCCCAGATGTCCGTCGCCGTGTCCGTGCTCAGCCTGCTCGTCACCTGGGCCCTGCTCCTCGCGCTCGCCGGTGTCGGCGGCGGACGCAACCGAACCGCTCCTTCCCGGGGATGACCACACACCATGACCGCCACCACGCTTGAGAAGCCCGCCACCGAACAGGCCGCGACCGTCGAATTCCGGGGTCTGCGCCGCGAGTTCGGTGCCACCGTCGCCCTCGACGGCCTCGACCTCACCGTCCGCCCCGGCGAGTTCCTGGCCCTGCTCGGCCCCTCCGGCTGCGGCAAGACCACCGCCCTGCGCATGCTCGCCGGATTCGAACACCCCGACTCCGGCGCGGTACTGGTGGACGGCCGGGACATCACCCGGGTGCCGGCCCACCGCCGCGACGCCGGGATGGTCTTCCAGTCGTACAGCCTCTTCCCGCATCTGCCCGCCGTCGACAACGTGGCCTTCGGGCTGCGCATGCGGGGCGTGCGCGCCGCCGAACGGCGCTCCAGGGCGGCCGAGCTGCTGGAACTGGTCGGCCTCGGCGACAAGGGGGAGCGCTTCCCGCACCAGCTCTCCGGCGGCCAGCAGCAGCGCGTCGCGCTCGCCCGCGCCCTCGCCCTGCGCCCCCGCGTCCTGCTGCTCGACGAACCGCTGTCCGCGCTGGACGCCAAGGTCCGGCTGAGCCTGCGCGAGGAGATCCGCCGGCTCCAGCAGGAACTCGGCATCACCACCCTGTTCGTCACCCACGACCAGGAGGAGGCCCTGTCGATCGCCGACCGGGTCGCCGTGATGCGCTCCGGACGACTCGAACAGTGCGCCGAACCCGCCGAGTTGTACGGCCGCCCCGCCACCGCCTTCGTCGCCGAGTTCGTCGGCACCATGAGCCGGATACCCGGCGAGCTGAAGGACGGCACCGTCGAGGTGCTCGGACAGCGGCTGCCCGCCGACGGCGAGGCCCCGGACGGCGCGGTGGACGTCCTGGTACGGCCCGAGAACCTGCGGGTGCGGGTCGACGGACAGGGCGGCGCCCGGGTCGTCGCCACCGCCTTCCTCGGCGCGGTCGTCCGGCTCACCGTACGGCTCGCCGACGGCACCGAGGCCAAGGCCGACCTGCCCGCGCACGAGGCCGCGGGGCTGGGCGCCGGAGCTGCCGTCACCGCATCGCTGCCCAAGCGCCCCGTGCTCGTGGCCGCCCGCACCGAGAACTGAGGACAGACACCCCCGTGACCACCCCCCACGACTCCCGACTCCCGCTCCAGGCCGTCCTGTTCGACATGGACGGCACGCTCGTGGACACCGAGCACCTGTGGTGGGAGGCGGTCGAGGCGGTCGCCGGGCGGCCGCTGACCGAGGCCGACCAGCCGGATGTGCTCGGCCGCCCGGTGGAGCACACCGCCCACTGGCTCGCCCGGACCACCGGGCGGGCCGTCGGTGACCTCGCCGCCGGACTCCACCGCGAGTTCGCCGACCGGGTCCGCACCGCGATCGTGCCCCGCCCCGGCGCCCTCGCCCTGCTGGACGCGCTGGCCGCCGACGGCGTGCCGACCGCGCTGGTCACCGCGTCCCCGCGCGCGGTCGCCGACGTCGTCATCGAGGCCCTCGGCGTCCACCGCTTCGCGCACTCCGTCACGGCCGACGACACCGCCCGCACCAAGCCCGACCCCGAGCCCTACCTCGCCGCCTGCCGCGCCCTCGGCGTCGAGCCGGCCGGCTGCGTGGCCGTCGAGGACACCCCGACCGGCGTGGCCTCCGCCGAGGGCGCCGGGTGCGCGGTGCTCGCCGTGCCCTCCCTCGCCCCGATCGGCGCCGCGCCCGGCCGCACCGTGCGGGACAGCCTGGCGGACGTCACCGTCGAGGAGCTGAGGGCCATGACCGCGCCCGCGCTGACCGTCATGAGCTGGAACCTCTGGCTCGGCGGCGCGCGGATCGACGACCACCGGGCCAAGCAGATCAAGGTGATCCTGGACAGCGGCGCCGACGTCGTCGGGCTCCAGGAGACCGCGGGCACCGCCGCCCAGGAGCTGGCCGAGGCCCTCGGCTGGCACCACCACCGGGCCGGCGAGAACCTCGGCGTCCTCAGCCGCCACCCGATCACGGCCCACTTCGGCGACCCGGACCCCGGCTTCTACGGCGCGACCGGCGTCCGCGTCCAGGTCGCGCCGGGCCGGGCCGTCGACGTATGGACCGCGCATCTGCACTACACGCCGTACGGGCCCTACGAGTCCGCCTTCGACGGGCTGCCGGCGGCCGAGCTGATCGCCCACGAGGGGACGCGGCTCGCCCAGATGCGCGAGGCGCTGGAACGGATCGAGGAGGCGTCCGAGGAGGGGGTCCCGGTCGTCCTGACCGGCGACTTCAACTGCCCCTCGCACCTGGACCGGTCCGACGTCGCCTGGCCGGTGATGCAGGCCGCCGAGCAGGCGGGGTTCGCCGACGCCTACCGCCAGGCCCGTCCCGACCCCGCCGAGGCCCCCGGGCACACCTGGTCGCCGATCCACCCGGTGCACGAGGACGGCAGCGGCCGGGCCGAGCCGCAGGACCGGATCGACTACGTCCTGCACCGGGGCCTGACCGTCCGGGACGCCCGCACCGTGGTCACCGGGGACCCCCGTCCCTGGCCGGACGTGGCCGAAAACGAATGGCCCTCCGACCATGCGGCGGTCCTCGCCTCCTTTGCGTTTCCTGTGAGCTGACCTGGGGTTATCGGGGGTCGGCGTTGCGGTTCGAGGTGACCGTCCCGTAAGTTGTGCGAGCTCTCTACTGACTGGTAATACCGGTAGGTCTTCCATGCGCTGGCCCCTCGGCCGTCCCACCACCGTCCGCACCCGGATCGTGGCGCTCGCGCTCGCACCGGCCGTCGCCCTGATGGCCCTGTGGGGCTTCGCCATGGTGTCGGACACCGCGGAGCTGCGCGCGCTGATCCGGGTCCAGGGGGTGTACGCCGACTTCGGCACCCCCGTGGACACCGCGGTCGGGCAGATCCAGATCGAGCGCCGGATGTCCGCCGCCTATCTGGGCGCCGGCGGCCGGGACGCCGCGGGGGCGGGGCAGCTGCTGGGCCAGCAGCGCCGTACCGACCAGATGGTCGACGCGATGCGGCAGGCGATCCGCGGCGGCGACCGCGGCCGGCTCACGACGCGCCAGCGGCAGTCGCTGGACGCCATGGTCACGGCCACCGACCGGCTGGACGGGCTGCGGCAGCGGGTGCTCACCCGGGAGATCAGCTGGGACCGGGCGGTCGAGCAGTACAGCGCGGTGATCGAGCCCACCTTCGACGTGCAGTCCACGCTGACCGCGCTCCAGGCCGGACAGCTCGCCCGGGAGACCGAGACCGTCTTCGAGCTGGTCCGGGTGCGCGAGTTCGTCTCCCGCGAGGACGCGCTGGTCGCGGGCGCGCGGGCGGCGGGCACCGCGCTGACCCCCGGCCAGTACGACGCGCTCACCCAGACCATCGAGGACCGGCGCGTCTTCCAGCAGACCTATGTGCCCGACCTGCCCGCCGACTCCCGGGCCCTGTTCGAGAAGTTCCAGGACGGCGCCCTGTACCGCTCCCTGAACCAGGGCGAGGACGCGCTGCTGCGGGCCGGGGCCGGCGGGGCGTCCCGGGCGGTCGCGGCGGACAGCTGGCGTTCGACCGTCGACCGGATCGTCAAGCAGTACCGCGATCTGTGCACCGCCGCGGCCGACAACTCCGCCGCGCGCGGGCGGGCGTTCGCCTACCGGCAGCTGACCAGGGCGGCGATCGCCGGTGCCGCCGGACTGGTCGTCGCGGGGCTGTCGCTGTGGTTCGCGGTGCGGGGCGCGCGGCGCATCTCGCGCCGGCTGGAGGCCCTGCGGGACGCCGCCGATGTGCTCGCGGAGCGGCAACTCCCCGATGTGATGCGCCGGTTGAGTGCCGGTGAGGAGGTGGACGCCCTGGCCGAGGCGCCGCCGCTCGCCGCCGCGGGGGACCGCGACGACGAGATCGGGCAGGTCGGCCGGTCCTTCAACACCGCGCGGCTCGCCGCGGTCGAGGCGGCGGTGCGGCAGGCGACGCTGCGCCGGGGCCTGTTCGCGGTGCTGCTCAACATCGCGCGCCGCAACCAGGCGCTGGTGCACCGGCAGTTGAAGCTGGTGGACACGCTGGAGCGGCGCACCGAGGACCCCGACGTGCTGCGCGAGCTGTTCCGCATCGACCATCTCACCACTCGGATGCGGCGGCACGCGGAGAGCCTGATCATCCTCTCCGGCTCGGCGCCGGGCCGCCGTTGGCGCCGGCCGGTGCCCATCGCGCAGGTCGTCTCCTCGGCGGTCGGCGAGATCGAGGACTACGCGCGGGTGGTCGTACCGCCGATGCCGGACACCGGGATCGCGGCGGACGCGGTCGCCGACGTCGTCCATCTCTTCGCCGAACTCCTGGAGAACGCGACGGTGTTCTCGCCGCCGCACACCCAGGTCACGCTGCGCACCGGGCGGGTCGGCGGCGGCTTCGTGCTGGAGATCGACGACCGCGGGCTCGGCCTCGACGCCGAGGCCCACGCGCACGCCGAGCGCACCCTCACCGACCCCGACGCCTTCGACCCCACCCGCCACGACCGCCTCGGCCTCTACGTCGTCGGCCGCCTGGCCGCCCGCCACGGCATCGACGTCAGCCTCCGGGACTCCCCGTACGGGGGTACGACGGCGGTGGTCCTCCTCCCGGAGACGATCCTGGCGGCGACCGGCGAGACGGACACGCGGCCGGACCCCGAGCCGACCGCCACGCCACCGGCCACGCCGACCGGGGTGTGGGCCGGGCACGGAGACCCCGGGCACGGAGACCCCGGGCACGGAGGCGCCGGGCACGGAGGCCCTGGGCACGGAGGCGCTGGTCGCGGGGGCGCGCGGGTGCCGCTGCCGCCCGAGGAGCGCGGCGAGGTACGACCGCTGCCGTCGGCCGGGGTACGACCCCTGCCGTCCCGGCGCAGGAACGGTCCTGCGGAGCCCGGGACACCGTCGACCGGGTCACCCGGCGGCGCCCCGCACCCGTCCGCGCAGCCCGGCCCCCTGCCCGCGCGAGGTTCCGGCCCGTCCGTGGGCGGCACCCCGTGGCAGGCGTCGTACACGGACCATCGCCTCTCCGGTCCCGGCGACGCCTCGCACCCGCCCGCGCAGTCCGGCTCCCGTCCCGCGGAGCGTCCCCGTGCCGCCGAGTCCGCCACCCCGTGGCACGCGCCGCACGGCTCCTCGTCCACCCCCGGCCCCGGCGCCCCCGCGGCGCCGTCCGGCGGAGGCCCCGCAGCCAGTGCGCCCCCGCCCCTTCCCACCCGGCGTCCCGGCGGCCATGACGCCCCGGGGCAGCCCCCGCACGCCCCCACCGCCGGGCCCGGTGCCCCCGCGAGCACTCCTCCTCCGCCCCTTCCCGCGAGGCGTCCGGGTCCCTCCGCGTCCGCCGACGCGTGGCAGCCCCCGCACGCCTCCGCTCCCGGTCACGGCGCCTCCGCGTCCGCCCCTCCTCCGCCTCTCCCCACCCGGCGCCGCGGTGCTCCCGACGGCGGCGTCCCGGCCGAGGCCGCCGGTGCCGCCCCCGTGCTTCCCACCCGTGTCCGTCAAGCGTCCCTCGCGCGCCAGTTGCGTGACGAGCCGCAGGACCAGGCGAAGGGCGGGCGGCGGGAGGTCGACGCCGAGGAGATGAGGGCGATCTTCGGGGCGTTCCAGCGCGGGCTCGATCAGGGGCGCAAGGGGATGCCCGCGCGGCCCGAGCGGCCGGGGGCCACCGATGGCGACACCGTGAACATCCACGTCGACGAAGGGACGGACACCGACGATGCACGGTGACGACCAGACCCGTATCCAGGCCGCCGCGCCCGCCGGAACACCCGGCACGGACCTCGGCTGGCTGCTGGACGACCTCGTGGCGCGCACCGACCACGTACGCCAGGCCGTGCTGCTGACCGCCGACGGCCTCGCGCTGAGCAGCTCCGAGGGGATGCCCCGGCAGGACATCGAGCACCTGGCCGCCGTCTGCTCCGGCTTCCACGGCCTCGCCCGCTCGGCGGGGGAGCGGTTCGCCGCGGGCCGGGTGCGCCAGACCATGGTGATGCTGGACGAGGCGTACCTGTTCATCACCCCCGCGGGGCACGGCAGCCGGCTCGCCGTGCTCAGCGAGGCCGGCACCGACGTCGGCCAGCTCGCCCACGAGATGGCCCTGCTGGTCCGCCGGCTCGGCAGCCATCTGGACGCGGCAGCCCGTGCCACCCCATGATCCCGCCGTGAGCGACGAGCACTGGTACGAGGACGAGACCGGGTCGATGGTGCGGCCGTACACCGTGACCCGGGGCCGTACCCGGCCCTCGGACCGGCACTCCATCGACCTGATGTCCCGGGTCACCGCCCTGGCGGCCGCGGACGCCGCGAGCGCCGGCGTCGACCACGCGAGCGCCGCCCTGCTGGACCTGGTGCGGCGCGGCCCCCGCCCGGTCGCCGAGCTGGCCGCCGACGCCGACCTGCCCCTGACCGTGGTGCGGGTCCTGCTCGGCGACCTGGCCGAGGCGGGCCTCGTCCGCATCGCCGCGCCCCGCCGCGACCCGGCCGGCGGCCCCACCGCCGACCCCGGGCTGCTCCGGGAGATCGTCGACCGGCTGCGCGAGATC
Source organism: Streptomyces sp. SUK 48 (assembly GCF_009650765.1). Classification (NCBI taxonomy): domain Bacteria; kingdom Bacillati; phylum Actinomycetota; class Actinomycetes; order Kitasatosporales; family Streptomycetaceae; genus Streptomyces; species Streptomyces sp. SUK 48. Next base: position 6,670,535 of record NZ_CP045740.1, read on the forward strand.
TAGGGCCTCTCGTTTGGATCTTGCCGGGCTCGCGGGGGTCTGGCACCGCGCCTCGCGGCGTTGTCGTCGGTTGCCATGACTCCGCCATGTCGCCCTCCTCCGCCTTGCGATGCACGGCACCAGACCCCGCTCCCTGATCCGGCCTGATCCAAACGAAAGACCCTAGGGCCCCTCGTTTGTAACAGCCATGTAGGGGACAGGTGCCGACCGGAACCCCTGTTCCACCCCGCCAGTCTCAGGGAACAGCACGTCAGCCGTACCTCCGAAGGGGAATCATGCGCGTCCAGAAGATCTCGCTGCTCGCCGTCGCCGTCGCCGCGGGCCTGTCGCTCACCGCCTGCGGGAGCAGCGGCGGCAACTCCGGCGGCAGCGACTCCTCGCCGAGCAGCGCCGCCTCCGACACCTCGGGCTCCCAGGGCTCCGGCGGCGACGGCGGCTCGACGGGCTCCACCGGTTCCACGGGCTCCGGCGCCACCGGCTCCACCGGCCAGAACGGCGGCCAGTCGACCGGCGCCCACGGCCCCACCGGCTCCGGCCGCGCCTCCGGCGCCGGCTGCACCACCGCCCACCTGGCCTTCAGCACCTCGGGCGGCATGGGCGAGGGCCAGCTGATCGTCAACATGAAGAACACCGGCTCGGCCAACTGCACCCTGCACGGCTTCCCGGGCGTCGACCTGAAGGGCAAGGACGGCACGGACAGCGCCTCCCGCAGCAAGCTCGCCGCCCCCACCGTCACCCTCCAGCCGGGCGCCGAGACCCGCTTCACCCTGCACTACCCGCCGAACAACTCCGGCGGCACGGGCGTGACCTTCACCCAGCTCGTCGTCACCCCGCCGAACGAGACCCACTCCACGACCCTGAAGGCCGGGATCAACGTCCCCGTCACCGACGGCAGCGACGGCCCCGGCATCACCGTCGACCCGGTCGGCACCGGCAAGTAACGCGGGCCCCGAAGCGCACGGGGGCGCCCGCACAGCGCCCCCGGACCGCGTCCCGGCGCGGGCGCGCAACGAATCACCGCCCCGCCCCCCTCGCACGCAACGAACCGCGCACCGGCGCGCAACGGCTGCTCCTTGTCCGGCCGCGCGCGCCGCCCGTACCGTCTATCTGACCCCGAACCCCCTCCGTGACCGGTGAGGTAGACGCATGCGCACCGCCCTGCTCCAGAGCTCCGGCCACCCCGGCTCCGTCGCCGAGAACCTCCGGGTTCTGGACGAGGCCGCGGGCCGGGCCGCCGCCGCGGGCGCCGCGCTGCTGACCGCGCCCGAGATGTTCCTCACCGGCTACGCGATCGGCGACGGGATCGGCCGCCTCGCCGAGCCCGCCGACGGCGCCTCGGCCACCGCGATCGCCGAGACGGCCGTCCGGCACGGCCTCGCCATCGCCTACGGCTACCCCGAGCGCGACGGCGACACGGTCTACAACTCCGCGCAGCTGATCTCCGCCGACGGCACCCGGCTCGCGAACTACCGCAAGACCCACCTCTTCGGCTGCTTCGAGCGCGACCACTTCACCCCGGGCGAGCACCAGGTCGTACAGGCCGAGCTGAACGGCCTCACCGTCGGCCTGCTGATCTGCTACGACGTCGAGTTCCCGGAGAACGTCCGAGCCCACGCCCTCGCCGGCACCGATCTGCTGCTGGTCCCGACCGCGCAGATGCACCCGTACCAGTTCGTCGCCGAGTCGATGATCCCGGTGCGCGCCTTCGAGAACCAGATGTACGTCGCGTACGTCAACCGGGTCGGTGCGGAAGGGGAGTTCGAGTTCGTCGGCCTCTCCGTCCTCGCCGGGCCCGACGGCGTCCCGCGGACCCGTGCGGGCCGCGCCGAGCAGCTGGTGTTCGCCGACGCCGACCCGGCCTTCCTGGCCGCCTCCCGCGAGGCCAACCCCTACCTGAAGGACCGCCGTCCGCAGCTGTACGGCTCCCTGAGCTGACCCGACGCTCCCTCGGCCGGCCCTTCTCTTCTCTCAGTTCTTTCGCGCAAGGAGTCCGTACCCCATGACGTCCACGGTGCCCAACGCCGTCGAGCACACCGACGGGCAGCAGCCGCCGATCACCATGTTCGGCCCGGACTTCCCCTACGCCTACGACGACTACCTCGCCCACCCGGCGGGCATCGGCCAGATCCCGGCGACCGAGCACGGCACCGAGGTCGCCGTCATCGGCGGCGGCCTCTCCGGCGTCATCGCCGCCTACGAGCTGATGAAGATGGGCCTCAAGCCCGTCGTCTACGAGGCCGACCAGCTCGGCGGCCGGCTGCGCACCGTCGGCTTCGAGGGCTGCGACGAGGAGCTGAACTGCGAGCTGGGCGCGATGCGCTTCCCGCCCTCCTCCACCGCCCTCCAGCACTACATCGACCTGGTCGGCCTCACCACCCGGCCCTTCCCCAACCCGCTGGCCGAGACGACCCCCTCGACCGTCGTGGACCTCAAGGGCGAGTCGCACTACGCCGTCACCGTCGACGACCTGCCCCAGGTGTACCGGGACGTCGCCGCCGCCTGGAACAAGTGCCTGGAAGAGGGCGCCGACTTCTCCGACATGAACCGCGCCATGCGCGAGCGGGACGTGCCGCGCATCCGCGAGATCTGGGCGAAGCTGGTCGAGAAGCTCGACAACCAGACCTTCTACGGCTTCCTGTGCGACTCCGAGGCGTTCAAGTCCTTCCGGCACCGCGAGATCTTCGGCCAGGTCGGCTTCGGCACCGGCGGCTGGGACACCGACTTCCCCAACTCCATCCTGGAGATCCTGCGCGTCGTCTACACCGAGGCCGACGACCACCACCGCGGCATCGTCGGCGGCTCCCAGCAGCTGCCGCTGCGCCTGTGGGACCGCGAGCCGGCGAAGATCGTCCACTGGCCGCACGGCACCTCGCTCGGCTCCCTGCACCCGAACGGCGAGCCGCGTCCGGCCGTGACCCGGCTGCACCGCACCGCGGGCAACCAGATCACCGTGACGGACGCGAACGGCGACATCCGCACCTACCAGGCGGCGATCTTCACCGCCCAGTCCTGGATGCTGCTGTCCAAGATCGCCTGTGACGACTCGCTCTTCCCGATCGACCACTGGACCGCGATCGAGCGCACCCACTACATGGAGTCCAGCAAGCTGTTCGTCCCCGTCGACCGGCCGTTCTGGCTGGACGAGGCCGTCGACGACAGGGGACATCCGACGGGGCGCGACGTCATGTCGATGACCCTCACCGACCGGATGACGCGCGGTACCTACCTCCTGGACGACGGCCCGGACAAGCCGGCCGTGATCTGCCTGTCGTACACCTGGTGCGACGACAGCCTGAAGTGGCTGCCGCTGTCCGCGAACGAGCGGATGGAGGTCATGCTGAAGTCGCTCGGCGAGATCTACCCGAAGGTCGACATCAGGAAGCACATCATCGGCAACCCGGTGACCGTCTCCTGGGAGAACGAGCCCTACTTCATGGGCGCGTTCAAGGCCAACCTGCCCGGCCACTATCGCTACCAGCGGCGCCTGTTCACGCACTTCATGCAGGACCGGCTGCCCGCCGACAAGCGCGGCATCTTCCTCGCCGGCGACGACATCTCCTGGACGGCGGGCTGGGCCGAGGGCGCCGTCCAGACCGCGCTGAACGCGGTCTGGGGCGTCATGCACCACTTCGGCGGCGAGACCGACGCGACCAACCCCGGCCCGGGCGACGTCTACGACGAGATCGCTCCGGTGGAGCTGCCGGAGGACTGACCGGGCACCCGCCCGGAACCGGGGGGCGCGGGCGGCCGGTCAGACCCCGGCGGCCCGCGCCTTCTCGAACACCTCGGCGGCGGCGTCCGTCAGCTCCGCCGCGTCCCGCGCGGTGCCCTGGAGGTCGAGCAGAATCTCCTCCAGGCCGATCTCCGCGTACGCGACCAGGTCCTCCACGATCTGGTCGGCGCTGCCCTGGAAGGGGCGGCGGTCGGCGCCCTCGTGCGCCGTGCGGGCAAGCTCGGCGTTCACCCGCAGCACCGTGCGGATCGGCTCCGTACGGCCCCGTTCCTCGGCCAGTTCGCGCAGCCGGCGCCACTGGTCGGCGACCCGCGTGCCGCCCATGGCCACCGGCAGCCAGCCGTCGGCCTTGTCGACCAGGCGCCGCCAGGCGCGCCGGTTGCCCGCGGCCAGCAGGATCGGGATCGGGCGCGCGGGCTTGGGTCCGACGACGGCCGGGGCGATCTTCGTCAGGGGGCCGTCGTGGGTGACCGGGTCCGGGCCCCACACCGCCCGGCACACGTCGATGATCTCGTCCAGCACCGCGCCGCGCTCCGCGAAGGGCCGTACGCCCGCGGCCGCGTACTCGTCCAGCGACCAGCCGGTGCCGAGGCCCGCCAGCACCCGGCCGCCGCTCGCCGCGTCCAGCGAGCCCAGCGCCCTGGCCAGCTGGAACGGCAGATGCAGCGGCGCCACCAGCACACTGGTGCCCAGCTCCGCGCGCTCGGTGGCCGCCGCGGCCAGGGCGAGGGTGACCAGCGGCTCCGCCACCGACCGGTACTGGTCGGGCCAGGGCAGGCCCTCGACGCCGTACAGCCCCTGGGTGGCGGGTTCCGGGAACAGGGCCCGTTCGAAGACCCACAGGCTGTCGTAGCCGATGCCCTCGGCGGCGCGGGCCACCGCCGGGACGTCCGCGCCGATCGAGAACTGCCGCATCTGGGGAAGACCGAGACCGAGCCGGGTCGTCATGCCAATGCTCCTTCGCCATCGGGTTCTTGCCGAACGGGGGGACGGGCTCACGCGCTTTCCGGGCACGCAGGTTTCTCAGGCACGCGTGATTCTCAAGCATGCGGGGTGCTCAGCACGCGAGCGGTGTCAGCAGCATCCTGCCCGCGAACCCCACCGCCGCGTCCAGCCGTTCGGCGAACTCTCCGGCGATGTCCGGGCTGCCCCGCAGCGCCCACAGGGCCCGCGCCGCCGTCCAGGCCGCGTCCCGGGCGCGCTCCAGGCTCCAGGCGCCCAGCAGATGGGTGAGCGGATCGGCGAGCTGGAGCAGGTCGGGGCCGGGCATCAGGTCCTCGCGGACCTGTTCCTCCAGGGCCGTGAGGACCTCGCCGACCTGGTCGAACTCGTCGGCCAGATCGGCGGGTTGGCAGCCGACGGCGCGGCAGGCGTCCACCACGGCGAGGGCCAGGTCGTGCCCGATGTGCGCGTTGACACCGGCCAGCGCGAACTGGAGCGGCCGTACATGGGGATGGCGGCGCAGCTGGAACAGCGGCCGCCAGCAGGCGGGCGGTCTCAGGTCCGCCTCGGCGGCGTCGACGGCGGTGAGGTAGCGCGCGGCGAACCGCACGTCCAGCGCCGCGGCCGCCCGGGGATCGCGGAACTCCCTGGCGCCCAGACGGCGGCCGATGTCCTCGGTAACGGTGAGGTACACCCGGTTGAAGACGGCGACGCCGTCCCGCTCGGGCAGGACGGCGGCCAGCGCCCGCATCCGGGAGACCACGGCGTCGAGGGGGCCGGCGGTGCCGGCGGGGCCGAGGACGGGGGACGACTGCGACATGGGGGAAGGGTCGCAGCCCGGGCCCGGCCGTGGTGCCGACCGGCCCGGTGCGTCGCCGGAACGGGGGAACGGGTCCTTACGACTCCGTGGTCGGGGACTGCCCGGACTCCGGGTCGTAGCTGGAGGTGCCCTCGTCCAGCAGCGGTGCCTGCTGCTTGAGATGGGCCGGGGCGAAGGCGCGCAGCGCGTGGTAGCCGGTGATGACGACCAGGGTGCCCAGCGCGATACCGCTGAGCGAGAAGTTGCTGGTGAACTTCATGCTGACGTTGCCCACGCCGATGATGATGCCCGCGGCGGCCGGCACCAGGTTCAGCGGGTTGCGCAGGTCCACCTTGGCGTTGAGCCAGATCTGCGCGCCGAGCAGGCCGATCATGCCGTAGAGGATGACCGTGATGCCGCCGAGCACACCGCCCGGGATGGCGGCCACGATCGCGCCGAACTTCGGGCACAGGCCGAACAGCAGCGCGAAGCAGGCGGCCGCCCAGTACGCGGCGGTGGAGTAGACGCGGGTCGCGGCCATCACGCCGATGTTCTCGGAGTACGTGGTGTTCGGCGGGCCGCCCACCGCGGTGGACAGCATGGAGGCGACGCCGTCGGCCGAGATCGCCGTACCCAGCTTGTCGTCCAGCGGGTCGCCGGTCATCTCGCCGACCGCCTTGACATGGCCCGCGTTCTCCGCGACCAGGGCGATGACGACCGGCAGCGCGACCAGGATCGCCGACCACTGGAAGGACGGGCCGTGGAAGTGCGGCAGACCGATCCAGTCGGCCTTGGAGACGCCCGAGAGGTCCAGGCGCCAGTGGTCGGTCGGCTTCCCGTCGCCGCCCACGGAGTGGATCTTGCCGAAGACCCGGTCGAAGACCCAGGAGATGCCGTAGCCGAAGAGCAGCCCGAGGAAGATCGCGATCCGGGACCAGAAGCCGCGCAGACAGACCACCGCGAGCCCGGTGAACAGCATCACCAGCAGCGCCGTCCACTGGTCCTGCGGCCAGTAGGTGGAGGCGGTCACCGGGGCCAGGTTGAAGCCGATCAGCATCACGACCGCGCCGGTCACGATGGGCGGCATGGCCGCGTGGATGATCCGCGCCCCGAACTTCTGCACCGCGAGGCCCACCAGGAACAGCACCACGCCGACGGCGAGGGTCGCGCCGGTCACCGTGGCGCTGGTACCGCCCTGCGCGCGGATGACGGCGGCCACGCCCACGAAGGACAGCGAGCAGCCGAGGTAGCTGGGCACCCGGCCGCGGGTGGCGAGCAGGAAGATGACCGTGGCGACGCCGGACATCATGATCGCCAGGTTGGGGTCCAGGCCCATGAGGACCGGCGCCACGAAGGAGGCGCCGAACATCGCGACCACGTGCTGGGCGCCGAGGCCCACCGTCCGGGGCCAGGACAGCCGTTCGTCGGGCCGTACCACTGCTCCGGGCGCGGGCGTCTTCCCGTCACCGTGCAGTTTCCAGCGCACGCCGAGGTCCATGGTGGGGTTTCGCTTTCTGTGGTGCGTCCTTGCGTCCGGGCAGCCGACAGGGGCCGGGGGACAGGGGTTATCCGCACCATTGTCGCTGGTCGTCGGCGCGGTCCGCGCACACCGGGCGCCCGGGGGTGTCCCCGAGGACGTGCTGAGCGGTCGCTTAGTATGGAGGGGTGTACGACCCCGGGGGCCACCCCCGACCGCCCTGTCCAGGAGTCCCGCCGTGACCGTCGAAGCCCCCTCCACCGCCGCCGTCTCCCACGGCCGGCTGATGCCCGTCACCGTCCACTTCGACGACCTCGACGCGCTCGGCCTGCTGCACAACGCCCGCTATCCGCTGCTGGTCGAACGCGCCTGGACCGAGCTGTGGCACGAGCACGGCATCCGCTTCGACGGCGACTGGGTGGCCGCCGGGGACGCCTGCAACGCGGTGCGCGACCTGCGCATCGGCTACGAGGCCCCGGTCACCAGCCCCGGCCGCTACGCCGTGCACCTGTGGCTGGAACGGCTCGGCACCACCGGGCTGACCTACGGCTTCCGGTTCTGCTCGGCGGACGGCGCCGCGACCTACGCCCGGGGCGAGCGGGTGCTGGTGCGGCTCGACGCGACCACCCTGCGCCCGGCGCCGTGGAGCGAGGGCTTCAGGGTCGCGGCCCGGGAGCTGCTGCGGCCCGCGGACTGACCTCCCGCCCCACCCCGCGCTCGGCGGAGCGCAGCACGCCCGCGCACACCGTGAGCCCGCACGCGAGCACCGTCACCACGCCGAACGAGACCACCAGGCTGGTCGCCTGCGCCACCCCGCCGATCAGGCTGGGCGCGACCAGCCCCGAGGTGTAGGTGATGGTCGCCACGCCCGCGATGGCCTGGCTGGGGTGGGGTCCGGCGTGCCCGGCGGCGGCGAAGCACAGCGGTACGACGACCGCGATGCCGAGCCCCATCAGGGCGAAGCCGCCCATCGCCACCGGCGGCTGCCCGGCGAGGACGACCAGCAGACCGCCGAGGACGGCCAGCACGCCGCCGGCCCGGACCGTGCGTACCGCGCCGAACCGGTTCACCACCGCGTCCCCGGCGATCCGGGCCACGGCCATCGTCAGCATGAACGCGGTGGTCGACGCCGCCGCGAGGGCGGCCGAACTGTCCAGCCGGTCCCGCAGGAACACCGCCGACCAGTCGAGGCTCGCGCCCTCCGCGAACACCGCGCAGAAGCCGACCATGCCGATCAGCAGCGCGGAGCGGGGCGGCAGCGCGAACCGGGGCGGGGGCTCCTCGTCCTCGGTGGGCTGGATGTCCGGCACCCAGGCGCAGAAGAGCACGCCGAGCACGGTCAGGACGGCCGAGGCCAGCAGGAAGTGGGTGCGCGCGTCGGCGCCGAGGTGGGCGGCGAGGGTGCCGGCGGCCGAGCCGACCAGGGCGCCCGCGCTCCACATCCCGTGCAGGCCGGACATCACCGACTTGCCGAGCCGCCGCTCCACCTCGACGCCGAGCGCGTTCATCGCCACGTCCGCCATGCCCGCGCAGGCGCCGTAGACGAACATCGCGAGGCACAGGGTGGCCAGGTTCGGCGCGAGGGAGGGCAGCACGAGGGAGAGGGTCCACAGGGCGATCAGCCCGCGCAGGGCGTTGCGGCTGCCGAAGCGGTGGCTGATCCGGCCCGCGAGCGGCATCGCGCAGGAGGCGCCGAGCGCGGTGAAGGCGAGCGCGAAGCCCAGCCGGCCCGTGCCGAGCGAGGCGTGGTCCTGGACCCAGGGCACCCGGGTGGCGAAAGAGCCGGTCACGGCGCCGTGGACGGCGAACACGGCCGCGACGGCGTACCGCGCGCGGCGCACCTCGCTCAGGTCCTCCATGTGTGCGTTCCTCCCCGGGAGACAGTGCGCCGTAAACTATCAGGGACCCTGCCTGATAGATAGCGCTTATCGCGCCGGGGCCGAGCCGGCCGGACCCCGCGGGACCGGTCGGGCCCGCTCCGGCGATGTGGAAGGATCCCCGCCATGCCCGCATCACCGAGCACCGCCCGGGCCCTCAACGACCGCCTGGCCCTGGGGCTCCTCCAGGACCAGGGCCCGCTGACGGCAGGGCAGTTGAAGCAGCTGACGGGGTTGTCCCGGCCGACGGTCGCCGACCTCGTCGAACGGCTCGGCGCGGCCGGGCTGATCAGCGTCGTGGGCGAGTCCGGCGCGGCCCGCCGGGGGCCGAACGCCCGGCTCTACGGCATCGCCGCCGACCGCGCCCATCTGGCGGCGCTCGACGTGCGCACCGAGGGGGTCGACGTGCTGGTCGCCGACCTGACGGGCCAGGTGCTCGCGGAGGCGTCCGTGCCGATCGAGGGGGACACCGGGACCGGGCCCGCGGTGCGACGGGTGGTGGCGGCGGTGGCGGCGGCCGTCGGGCGGGCCGGCGCGGAGCGGCCGCACACGGTCGGCATCGGCGCGCCGGGCCTCATCGACCCGGCCACGGGTGACCTGCGCGACTCGGCGGGGCTGCCCGCGTGGCACCGCAGCCTGTCCGCCGCCCTCCAGGAACGGCTGCCCGGGGCCCGCGTCACGGTGGAGAACGAGACCAACCTCGCGGCCCTCGCCGAACAGCGCGAGGGCGCGGCCCGCGACCGCGACACCTTCGTCCTGCTCTGGCTCGGCCACGGCACCGGCGCGGCGGTCGTCCTCGACGGCACCCTGCGCCGCGGTGCCTCCGGCGGCACCGGCGAGATCGGCTTCCTCCCGGTCCCGGGCACCTCCACGCTCCCCTCGGCCACGGACTGCTCGGGCGGCTTCCACACCCTGGCGGGCGCGGCGGCGGTCGTGGCCCTGGGCACGGAGCACGGCCTGCCGGCCCCCACGACGCCGGACGGGCCGGGGGCGGCCGGGATGGTGCGGGGCGCGGTGGAGCGAGTGCTCGCGACGGCCGCGTCCGCCGGAGCCGAGCCGGGCACGGGGAAGCCGGCCGCGGCACGGGACGAGGCGTCGAAGACGGGACCGGGCGATACGGCGACGCGTACGCCTGCGGCGACGGAGGAGGACCGGTCGGCCGTACGGGGGGAATCGCCGGGCGAGGCGCGAAAGCCGCCGGCCGGCGACTCCTCTGCGGCGGCCGAGCCGATGGGGCGTGCGTCGGGCCCGGCGGCCGACCGGGCCGGAACAGGGGAGCATCGGCCGGCCGTACGGGGACTGCCGGCGGGGGAGGCCCTGGCCGGTGACGCCTCGGTGGCGGGCGACCCGACGGACCGGGAGTCGGCTACGGCGGCTGACCGGGCCGGATCGGAGGAGGGCCGGTCCGCCGTGCGGGGGGCGTCGATGGGCGAGACGCGCGCGTCCCCGCTCGGTGACCCTTCGGTGGCGGGGGAGTCGATGGACCAGGGGCCGACTGTGGCGGCCGACCCGTGCGGGGCGGAAGGGGGCTGGTCGGCTGTGCGGGGGCCGTCGGCGGAGGGTGCGCGAAAGCCGCCGGCCGGTGACCCTTCGGTGGCGGGCGAGTCGGCGGACCGCAAGCCCGTGACGGCGGTGGATGTCGGTGCCGACCGTCGGTTCCTCGCCGCCCTCGCGGACCGGATCGCCATCGGTGCGGCCTCCGTCGTCGCCGTGCTCGACCCCGGGTGCGTGGTCCTCGGCGGGGAGGTCGGCCGGGCCGGCGGGGACGTCCTCGCCGGACTCGTGGCGGACCGCCTGCGCCGGATGTCCCCCCTGCCCACCGAGGTCCGGGCCGGCGCCCTCGGCGGCTCCGCCGTCCTGCGCGGCGCCCTGCTGACCGCCCGCGACCGCGCCCAGGACACCCTGTGGTCCGACCCGCCGCGGTCACCGGTCCCGTCGTAGCCGTCGCCCGTCCGAACCGCTTGCCCCCGTTCCGCCGGTGGAGGTGACCTAATTCGGCACCGGCCCGGCGGAGTTGGTCCGCCCGTCCCGTAAGTGGGGACGCCCTCCGCGGAGGGGGCCGGGCAGCCGTCCGGAAGAGTGGCATCGCCCCGGTTCCGGACCGCTGGCGACCCGGCGGCGGGCAAGGGCCGTCGTCACCGCCGCCGGGCCCGATCGGCACCCTAAAAGGACTAGACCATTACGGTCAATGGGACGGGAGGGGCCAACGTGTGCCGGACGGGAGGGAGTTGCGGACGGGGTGTCCCGGCGCCCGCCCGCGGGGACACGGACTGTGAGCGAGCCCACACGGACCCCCTGTCGGGGTGGCCACCCGGCGTGGCACACTGGCCGTGTACCAGAAGCAGCGCACTCCGGGGTCGGTGAAAGTCCGAACCGGCGGTTACAGTCCGCGACCCGGTCGCCTCCAGCGACCGGTTGACCAGGTGAAATTCCTGGACCGACGGTTAAAGTCCGGATGGGAGGCAGTGCGCGGCGGGCGGGCATGCGTTCCGTGTGCGCGCCGCCGTATCCGGTCTCGTCCCTCCACGGGCGAGCCCTCTTCGGCGACGTCCCCAGCGTGTGCTCATCCGTAGATTCTGTCGTCCGTCGACAGGCCCCGGAGTCCGTGCCCCATGAGGCAGGAGGACCCGGGAAGTGTTCACCGGAATCGTCGAAGAGCTGGGTGAGATCACCGCCGTCGAGAACCTCGGCGACGCCTCCCGCTTCCGGCTCCGCGGCCCCGTCGTCACCGACGGCGCCCGGCATGGCGACTCCATCGCCGTGAACGGAGTCTGTCTCACCGTCGTCGACCACGAGGGCGACGAGTTCACCGCCGACGTCATGGCCGAGACCCTGAAGCGCTCCAGCCTGGGCGCGCTCACCACCGGCTCCCGCGTCAACCTCGAACGCCCCACCGCCGTCGGCGCCCGCCTCGGCGGACACATCGTGCAGGGCCATGTCGACGGCACCGGCGAGGTCCTGGAGCGCACGGCCTCCGAGCACTGGGAGATCGTGAAGATCTCTCTGCCCGCCGACCTCGCCCGCTACGTGGTCGAGAAGGGCTCCATCACCGTCGACGGCATCAGCCTCACCGTCGTGGACGCCGGGTCCGACCACTTCACCGTCAGCCTCATCCCCACCACCCTCGCCCTGACCACGCTCGGCGTGAAGCAGCCCGGCGACCCGGTCAACCTCGAGGTGGACGTCATCGCCAAGTACGTCGAGCGCCTCCTCACGGCGGGCCGCGCCGACGGGAGCGGACAGGAGGCCGGCCGGTGAACTCGCTCAACACCGAGGCGTTCACCCTCTTCGGACAGCACATCCTGTGGTCCGACATGACCGGCAACATCCTCGGCCTGATCGGACTCGTCCTCGGCTGGCGCCGCTCCCTGTGGAGCTGGCCGGTGCAGTTCGTCTCCGGCCTGGTCCTCTTCGCCGCCTTCTACGGCCACCTCACCGGCAGCGCCGGCAAGCAGGCCGTCGTCATGGTGGTCGCCCTCTACGGCTTCTGGCAGTGGAACCGCGGCCGGGGCGGGGCCGGCGACGGCCACATCTCCCCGCGGTTCGCCACCTGGCGCGAGCGCGCCGCCCTGATCGGCGCCGCCGCGATCGGCACCGTCGCCGTCGCCCTGCTGTTCACCGCGTTCCCGGAACTGTCCTGGGACCCCTGGCCGGACGCCTACATCTTCGTCGGCACCGTCGTCGCGATGTACGCCCAGGCCAAGGGCATGGTCGAGTTCTGGTTCGCCTGGCTGCTCGTCGACCTCGTCGGCGTCCCCCTCAACTTCGCCAACGGCTACGCCTTCTCCGGCTTCGTCTACGTCATCTACGGCGCACTCGTCCTGTGGGGCATGCGCGACTGGTGGCTGCGCTCCCGCAAGAGCCCGCGGCCCGTTCTGGAAGGAGCACCGGCATGACCTCGGCCACCCCGCTCTACGACCCCTACTCCTACTCCTACGACGGCGACGGCATCGAGGAGTTCGCCCTCGACCCCGTCGAGCAGGCCATCGCCGACATCGCCGCCGGGCGCCCCGTGATCGTCGTCGACGACGAGGACCGGGAGAACGAGGGCGACCTCGTCATCGCCGCCGAGAAGGTGACCCCCGAGATCGTCGCCTTCATGATGAGCGAGTGCCGGGGCCTGGTCTGCGCCCCCATGGAGGCCGCGGAACTCGACCGGCTGCGGCTGCCGCAGATGGTCGAGGACAACACCGAGTCGATGAAGACCGCCTTCACCGTCTCCGTGGACGCCTCCGGCGCGCACGGCGTGACCACCGGCATCTCCGCCGCCGACCGCGCCACCACCCTCCAGCTGCTCGCGAGCGGCACCGCAGGGCCCACCGACTTCGTGCGCCCCGGCCATGTCTTCCCGCTGCGCGCCCGGCCCGGCGGCGTCCTGGAGCGCAACGGCCACACCGAGGCCGCCGTCGACCTCGCCCGGCTCGCGGGGCTGCGCCCGGCCGGCGCCATCGTGGAGATCGCCGGCGAGGACGGCCGGATGCTGCGGCTGCCCGAACTGATCCCGTTCGCCCGCAAGCACGGTCTGACGATCATCTCCATCGAGGACCTGGTCGCCCACCGCCGCGGCACCGAGCCCACCGTCCGCCGCGAGGCCGAGACCCTGCTGCCCACCCGGCACGGCACCTTCACCGCGCACGGCTACCGCTCCACCGTCGACGGCGTCGAGCACGTCGCCCTCGTGCACGGCGAGATCGGCACCGGCGAGGACGTCCTGGTCCGGGTGCACTCCGAGTGCCTGACCGGCGACGTCTTCGGCTCCCTGCGCTGCGACTGCGGCCCCCAGCTGGACAGCTCCCTCGCCCGCATCCAGGAGGAGGGCCGCGGCGTCGTGGTCTACCTGCGCGGGCACGAGGGCCGCGGCATCGGCCTGCTGTCCAAGCTGCGCGCCTACGAGCTCCAGGAGCAGGGCCGCGACACGCTGGACGCCAACCTGGAGCTCGGCCTGCCCGCCGACGCCCGCGACTACGGGGCCGGCGCCCAGATCCTCGCCGACCTCGGCGTGCGCAGCGTCCGGCTGATGACCAACAACCCGGACAAGGCCGACGCGCTGGAGCGCCACGGAGTGCGGGTCGCCGGGCGCGAGCCGATGCCGGTCCAGGCGGGGGAGCACAATCTGCGCTATCTGCGCACCAAGCGGGACCGGATGGGCCACGACCTGCCCTGGCTGGACACCCCGGCCACCTGCCCGAACCAGTAGAACCAGTAGAACCAGTAGAACCAGTAGAACCAGCAAGCAAGCGACACCAGTCGAGCCAGAAGGCACTTAGGAGAGACGTGAGCGGCAAGGGTGCACCGGAACTGTCCGTACGCAACGCCGGCGACCTCAGGGTCGCCGTCATCGCGGCGCAGTGGCACGAGAAGGTGATGGACGGTCTGGTGAACGGCGCCCTGCGCGCCCTCGGCGACCTGGGGATCGACGAGCCGACCCTGATCCGGGTCCCCGGCAGCTTCGAGCTCCCGGTCGCCGCCAAGGTGCTGGCCGCGCGCTACGACGCGGTGGTCGCCCTCGGCGTCGTCATCCGCGGCGGCACCCCCCACTTCGACTACGTGTGCCAGGGCGTCGCCCAGGGCCTCACCCAGGTCTCCGTGGAGACCGGCGTCCCGGTCGGCTTCGGCGTGCTCACCTGCGACACCGAGGAGCAGGCCCTGGACCGGGCCGGCATCGAGGGCTCCAGCGAGGACAAGGGCCACGAGGCGGTGATCGCGGCGGTCTCGACGGCCGCGACGCTGCGTTCGGTATCCGAACCCTGGCACTGAGGCGCCGGCCGGAGCGCGTAGGGTAAGGACCACCATGTCCAAGAAGACGTTCGAGGAGCTCTTCACCGAGCTCCAGCACAAGGCCGCCCACGGCGATCCCGCCACCTCCCGCACCGCCGAACTCGTCGGCAAGGGGGTCCATGCCATCGGCAAGAAGGTCGTCGAAGAGGCCGCCGAGGTCTGGATGGCCGCCGAGCACGAGGGCAAGGAGGCGGCAGCCGAGGAGATCTCCCAGCTGCTGTACCACGTCCAGGTGATGATGGTCGCCCGCGGGATCTCCCTGGACGACGTCTACGCCCACCTCTGACCGAACCGCCGCGCCCCGCCGCGGCACACCGCACCGACCCCCTTCACCGCAAAGGAAGCCGTCCTCATGCTGCGCATCGCCGTCCCCAACAAGGGTTCCCTGTCCGGCCCTGCGGCGGACATGCTGCATGAGGCCGGCTACCGGCAGCGCCGCGAGTCCAAGGAACTGCGCGTCGTCGACCCGGGCAACGAGGTCGAGTTCTTCTACCTCCGCCCCCGCGACATCGCGATCTATGTCTCCTCCGGCCGCCTCGACATCGGCATCACCGGCCGCGACCTGCTGGTCGACTCCGGCGCGGCCGCCGAGGAGATCCTCCCGCTGGGCTTCGCCCGCTCCACCTTCCGCTTCGCCGGGAAGCCGGGCACCGCGAGCAGCGTCGAGGACCTGAAGGGCCGTACGGTCGCCACCTCCTACGAGGGCATCGTCGGCCGGCACCTCGCCGACAGCGGTGTCGACGCCTCCGTCGTCCACCTGGACGGCGCCGTGGAGACCGCGATCGAGCTGGGCGTCGCCGAGGTCATCGCCGACGTCGTGGAGACCGGCACCAGCCTGCGCAACGCGGGCCTGGAGGTCTTCGGCGAGCCGATCATGAAGTCCGAGGCCATCGTGATCCGCCGCACCGGCGCGGACGCGGAGGAGGCCGCCGAGCCGAAGGTCCAGCAGTTCCTGCGCCGCCTCCAGGGCGTCCTGGTCGCCCGGACGTACGTGATGATGGACTACGACTGCCGGGTCGAGCAGCTGGAGAAGGCCGTCGCCCTCACCCCCGGCCTGGAGTCCCCGACCGTCTCCCCGCTGCACAACGAGGGCTGGGTCGCGGTCCGCGCCATGGTCCCCGCCAAGGACGCGCAGCGGATCATGGACGACCTCTACGCCATCGGCGCCCGCGCCATCCTGACCACGGCCATCCACGCCTGCCGCCTCTGAGGGGTATGTGATGTCCGACCTGCCGAACCTGCCCGTCACCTTCCGGCCGGGCTCCACCCGTGCCATCCTGCTCACCGCCGCCGTGGCGATCTTCCTCACCATCTCGGCGGTCGCCCTGCTCCTGGAGGGCCTCGGCCCGGGGGAGCGGATGAGTTTCGTGGTCACCGGGGCGCTGATCTTCTGGGTGCTCGCCCAGCTGGCCCGGATCAAGGTGGTCGCCGACGAGAGCGGCGTCACCGTCGTGAACATCGCCAGCAGGCGGCGCCTGGAGTGGGCGGAGATCCTTCAGGTGAACCTCCGTCCGGGCGATCCCTGGGTGTTCCTCAACCTCAGCGACGGCACCAGCCTGCCCGCGCTCGGCATCCAGCCGGGCATCGCAAGGCAGCGGGCGATCGCCGACGCCAGGACGCTGCGGGCGCTCGCCGAGGCCCACTCGGCCGTCCGCCTGGGGGAAGATCAGGGCTGACCCGGAGCCGACTCCGGGGCGCCCACCCTGCCCGCCCGGTCCCTGTCTTGATTAACCTGGTGGGCGGAGGCCGCGCCGATCGCGCCTCCGCCCCTGTGCGCCGCCCGGTGCCAGGGGTTCCTGCGAACCGAGGAGTGAATCCCTCCGGCGATGGACGGATCGTCCTGTAGTACCTGCGCCGCCCCCACCCGACATACCGGGGAGGCGGCGGCATCGTGATCACCCCCCTGCTGCTGCTCGCAGCCGCGTTCGTGCTGATTCTGGCCAACGGATTCTTCGTGGCGGCCGAATTCGGCCTGGTGACGGTCGAGCGCCCCGAGGCCGAGAAGGCCGCCGCCGACGGCGACAAGCGCGCTCGTACGGTCGTGGAGGCGCTGAAGGAACTCTCCTTCCAGCTCTCCGGCACCCAGCTCGGCATCACCATCACCTCCCTGGTCGTCGGCATGCTCGCCGAACCGGCCCTGGGCCGGCTGCTGGGTCCCCCGTTCGCCGCGCTCGGCCTGCCCGACGGCGTCGCCTCCGGTGCCGCCGTGCTCGTCGGCATGCTGCTGGCCGCCGCGATCCAGATGGTGATCGGCGAACTGGTGCCCAAGAACTGGGCGGTCTCCCGGCCGCTCCAGGTCGCGCGCTTCGTCGCGGGCCCCCAGCACCACTTCTCCCGGCTGTTCCGGCCGGTGATCGCCGCGCTCAACACGGTCGCCAACAGGCTGGTCCGCGCCCTCGGCGTCGAACCCGCCGACGAACTGGCCTCCGCCCGCACCCCCGGCGAACTGGTCTCCCTGGCCCGGCACTCCGCGCAGGCCGGCGCCCTGGAGCAGGACACCGCCGACCTGTTCGTGCGGACCCTCTCGCTGGGCGAGCTGACCGCACAGCACGTCATGACCCCGCGCGTGAAGGTCAGCGCGCTCCAGGACTCGGCCACCGCCGAGGACGTGGTCAACCTCACCCGGGCCACCGGACTGTCCCGCTTCCCCGTCTACCGGGAGAAGATCGACGAGATCGTCGGCATGGCCCACCTCAAGGACGCCCTCGCCGTCCCGGCGCACGACCGGCTGCGCACCCCGGCCGGCCGCATCGCCCGCCCCGCGCTGCTGGTCCCCGAGACCCTGCCCGTCCAGCCCCTGCTGGCGCGGCTGCGCAGCGAACAGCCCATCGCGGTCGTGGTGGACGAGTACGGCGGCACGGCCGGCGTGGTCACCCTGGAGGACATCGTCGAGGAACTGGTCGGCGAGGTCCGCGACGAGCACGACGCCAAGGACGTGCCCGAGCTGGCCGCCGCCCCGCCCGAGGACGGCAGGCCCGCCTGGGACGTGGCCGGCAGCTGCCGGGTCGACATCCTCCAGCGCATAGGTCTGGACGTGCCCGAGGGGCCGTACGAAACCGTCGCCGGGCTGGTCGCCGACCTGCTCGGCCGCATCCCCGCCCCCGGCGACCGGGCCGAACTGCCCGGCTGGCGGCTCGCGGTCCGCCAGGTCGGCCACTACCGCGCCGAGCGGGTCCGCCTGGTCAGGACGGCCCCGGCGGCGAACATCGCGGAGGCCGCCCGATGAGCGTGCTCCAACTGGTCCTCGCCGCGCTGCTGGTGCTGGCCAACGGATTCTTCGTGGGCGCCGAGTTCGCGCTCGTGTCCGTGCGCCGCAGCCAGATCGAACCGCTCGGCACCACCCAGGCCCGGCAGGTGCTGTACGGACTGGAGCGGCTGCCGCAGATGATGGCCGCCGCCCAGTTCGGGATCACCCTGTGCTCCCTGACCCTCGGCGCGGTCGCCGAACCGACCGTCGCGCGACTGCTGGAGCCGGTGTTCGAGGCGGTCCACCTCCCGGACGGCGTGATCCACCCGCTCGGGTATGTCATCGCGCTGGCCGCGGTGGTCTTCTTCCACCTGGTCATCGGCGAGATGGTGCCGAAGAACCTCGCGATGGCGGCGCCCGAGAAGGCGGCGCTGTGGCTCAGCCCGGGCCTGGTCTGGTTCGCCCGGGTGTGCAAGCCGATCACGGTGTCGCTGGGCGCCGTCGCCCAGGCCGTGCTGCGGCTGTTCCGGGTGGAGCCCAAGGACGAGGTCGAGGCCGTCGTCACCAGCGAGCAGCTCAACCGGCTCCTGGAGGACTCCGGACAGGCCGGCCTGCTCGACCCGGAGGAGCGGGAACGTCTGGAGGACGCCCTGGAACTGGGCTCCCGCCCGGTCACCGACGTCCTGCTGCGCCGTGAGTCCCTGGTCACGGTCACGCCCGCGGTCACCCCGGGCGAGATCGTGCGGCTCACCGCCCACACGGGGTACTCCCGCTTCCCGGTCGCCGCGACCGAGCAGGGCGCCTTCATGGGGTACGTCCACGTCAAGGACGTACTCGACCTGGAGGACTCCGAACGGGCGGTGCCGCAGAACATCTGGCGCCCGATGACCACCCTGCGGGCCGAGCTCCCCCTGGACGACGCCCTCACGGTCATGCGCCGCGCCGCCACGCATCTGGCCCAGGTGGCCGACCCGTCCGGCAAGGTGCTGGGCCTGGTGGCGCTGGAGGACGTCCTGGAGATGCTGGTGGGCGAGGTCCGCGACCCCGCGCACCGGGAGATCCCCGACATCCCGGAGCAGGCGCTCGCCACGTAGCCCCGAATGGCGCGGGGAGCGGTGCGGGTGCGGCCCGGTGGTGGGCCGCCCGCGCAGTTCCCCGCGCCATTCGGGGCGGCTACGCGGGGGACGGGTCCTGCGGTCCCCTCCCCGACAGCACCTCGCCGTACGCCTGCATCAGGTCGGCGAGGCGCAGCGTCGCCAGGTCGTCCCGGGACAGCGATCCGGCGTACGTGGACAGCCGCAGATCCCGGTACGCGCAGCTCTTCTCGTACAGCGTGCGCAGGAACCGCCCGTTGCCCAGCTCGTCGATCCACCCCTGGTCCACCACGTGCCCGGCGATCGACCGCAGCTCCTCCTGCGCCTCCTCGTCCCACCGGTCCCCGTTCTCCGCGGCCAGCACCTTCCCGATCTCGGTGAGTTCCGCGGGCCGGTACGAGGGGAAGTCGACGCGGCTGGTGAAGCGGGACGACAGCCCGGGGTTCGCGGCGAGCAGCCGGTCCATCCCCTCGGGATACCCCGCGAGGATCACCACCAGGTGGTCCCGGTTGTCCTCGGCCCGCTTCAGCAGCACCTGGAGCGCCTCGTCGCCGTACGCGTCCCCCTTGCCGTACCCGGAGTTGGAGAGCGAGTACGCCTCGTCCACGAAGAGCACCCCGCCGATCGCGGAGTCGATCAGCTCGTTGGCCTTCACCGCGGTCTGCCCGAGGTACTCGCCGACCAGATCGGCCCGCTGTGCCTCGACGAGATGGTCCCCGCCGAGCAGCCCGAGGGCGTAGAAGACCCGCCCGAGGATGCGCGCCACCGTGGTCTTGCCGGTCCCGGACGGCCCGGAGAAGACGAAGTGCCGCTTCGGCGGTTGCACGGGCAGCCCCTGACCGGCCCGCAACCGCGCCATGTTCAGCTGCGCGGACAACGCCTTCACCTGGCGTTTGACCGGTTCGAGCCCGACCATCCGCTCCAGCTCGGCGAGCGCCTGTTCGAGCAGCGCGGGATCGGTCGGCCCGGTGGGCAGGGGCGAGCCGGGCACCCCGCCCCGGTCGCGGACCCCCGGCTCGGCGGCCGGCAGCGGCCCGGTCGGCAGGTCCGGCTCGGGCAGCCGCAGATCCCGCCCCTCGGTGCCGAAGAACGGATCGAACCCGTCGGGTCCGTCCACCGTGTCCTGCCCGGCGCCGGTCAGCGTGATCGCGGCGAGGTCCGCCGCGTCGTCGTACCCGTCCCCCTCGGCGATCGCCGCGAGCCGCGCCGAGGTGTCCATGAAGGCGGGGTCCACCCGGTGCACGGCCCGGTAGAGGGGGAGCGCGGCGGCGGAGCGGCCGGTGCCCTCGTGCGCCCGCGCGAGCCAGTAGCGCAGCTCCTTGCGCTGGGGCTGCTCGCTGCGGCACCGCATCAGCGCCGCCGACAAAAGCGGTTCGGCCTGGCCGTACATCTCCAGGCGGACCCGGGCCATGCCGCCGAACAGCCCCGCCTCTATGCCGAGCAGGGTGTCGTCCAGCAGCGGATCGGTGTGCCGTACCAGCTGCTCCCAGTCCTTGACGAGGTAGGAGCGGCAGGCGTGCAGAAAGCGGACCTGGGGATCGGTGTCGACCGGGGGCAGCCCGGCCAGGGCCCGGTCCAGCTCGGGCACATGCCGGCCGTCCAGCCAGTGCGAGGCGTGCGCCAGCAGCAGATCGCGCGGGCTCTCCAGCACCG
Source organism: Streptomyces sp. SUK 48 (assembly GCF_009650765.1). Classification (NCBI taxonomy): domain Bacteria; kingdom Bacillati; phylum Actinomycetota; class Actinomycetes; order Kitasatosporales; family Streptomycetaceae; genus Streptomyces; species Streptomyces sp. SUK 48. The sequence continues at coordinate 6,691,075 of NZ_CP045740.1, forward strand.
GCTGCACCCACCAGCCGAGCCAGTACCAGGAGTTGATCGTACGGCGGTGCCGGGCGCGCTGTTCGCCGAAGCGCTCGCGGTGCCGGAACATCCGCAGCAGCGCGGTGGTGGTGTCGACCCGGAGCGCGTGCAGCCCGAGCCAGCCGTCCGCCATGCCCGGGTCCATCCGCACCGCGGCCCGGAACTCCTCCTCCGCCTGCGGATAGGCGCCCATGGTGTAGGCGTCGACCCCGCGCAGCCAGGCGAGGTCGGCCGGGGCCTCGGGGCCCTGCGTGCCGAAGTCCATCACGTCCCCCACAGACCGTGCTCCCCGTGGTTCACCGCCGGACGGTCGCCCGGCGGCCGCCGCGGCCGAACCGCCGTGCCGCGGACCGGAGTTGCAGGTGCGCGAGGCTGTTGCCGAAGGTCGCACCAAGGGCATCGTACCCGCGCGGGTACCGGCTGCCGAAGGGTGCGGTACAGGCCGTTCGGTGCGGTGGGGACGGACGGAATCCGGACGCTTCAGTGACCGAGGGTGACCGGATCGGCGCGTAATGGGCCCGGAAAACGGTGCGCGGGCAGAACGAAGCCCCCGATCACGGGGGAACAACCGGGGGCTTCGCGTCTTCGGGCGGCTTCGATTCGCCGCACATTGAGAACGTAAGACCTGTACGGCCCCCGGGTCAAGCGAAGTTGGGGCACTTCGGGAACTTGGCCGACAAGAGCCTTCACAATTTCACCACATGGGGGTGGGGCCATCACTCTGGGTCACTCCTTGGCCCGATCCCTGGGGTCGCGCGGGCCCCGGCAGCACCGTGTACCCCCGGTCCGTCTGGCGCACCAGAAGCCCGGCGTGGGGGCGGGTGGGGTCGTCGGCGAAGTGCGCGCGCTCCGCCTCGACCCAGCCGTCCCAGAACTCCCGCTGCGCCGCCCCGTCCCGCCGCCGGCCGCGCGCCCAGGACTCCTCGCGGGGCAGTTCCATCCAGAGCAGTTCGGCCAGAAACGGCCGCAGCGCGCGACGGCCCGCGCCCACGCCCTCCAGCAGGACCACCGGCGCGGGCGGCAGCGGGCGGGCCGGCCCGAACGCGCGGGCGCTCCAGTCGTAGGGGAGGTAGGCGGCGGCCTCGCCCCGGGACAGCGGCTCGATCACCTGCGTCATCAGCCGGTCCGTCCAGCCGAACAGCCGCTCATGGCTGGCGATGTCGTCGAGATGGAGCACCGGTGCCCCCTCCAGCGCGGCGGCCAGCCGCCCGGCGAAGGTCGACTTCCCGGAGCCCGCGTGCCCGTCGACCGCGACCAGCCGGACCGGTCCGAGGGAGGGCGGCAGGGCGCGCAGCCGGGCGGCGAGGTGCTGAATGACGATTCCCGAAGGTGTGATGCGGTGTGGGGGGTTTTCCGGAAAGAGTCTAGTGGCGGCGCATAGCGGCCGGGCCGTCGAGGGGCCCGCGAAAGAAAGTTACCCCTTGAACCATCGCCCGCCGAGGGTCTCCCCGCGCACTTCTATAAACATTCTCGAATCGCTGACCGATATGTCGAATTCGGCGTTCCGGGGGTCCGCCGTGCTGAGTAAGGTGCCTCCTGCGCTACCGCGAGAAGCGGCGGCCGGGGACACGGTACGGGGACAAGGCAGGGGACATGGCCGCGGAGTTATTCGAAGGGCAGTATGTGTGGCACCCGGCTGCCGACGACCGAGTCCTGGCCGGCGTTTGCGTCGATGTCCGCGCCGGCCGTTATCGGCACGCGTACGAGGCGCTGGCCGAGACGCGGCACGACTTCGCGCTGCGCGCCCACCGCTCCCTGGTCCTCGCCTCCGAGGCGGCGGGCACCGACCTGGTCGAACGCTGGCTGGACGAGGAGCCCTCGCCCGAGGCGGCCCTGATGTGGGCCCGCGTCGCCGTCCAGCGCGCCCTGCGCGCCGCCGACGGCCACGACGACCGCGCCGAGGCCCTGGAGCGCATAGCGCTGACCGCGTGCGAGCGGGCCGCCGCGCTGGCCCCGCGGGACCCCACCCCCTGGGTCGCCAAGCTCGCCATGGCCCGGCTGCACCGGCTGCGCGACCCCGCCCCGCAGGGTCTGCTCACCGCCCCGCCCGGCCCCTGGCGGCTGTTCGCGCACATCCTCACCCTCGACCCGTGGCACCGCGAGGCCCATCACCGCTTCCTCTCCGCCTTCTTCGCCCGGCACGGCGGCTCGGTCAACGCGGCCTGGGACGTGGCCGCCTTCCTCAGCCAGCGCGCGCCCGCCGACTCCGCGCTGCGGCTGCTGCCCCTGGTCGCCCTGGTGGAGAGCTACAACCCGACCCAGCTGCTCGCCGACCGCGTCTGGGAACAGCCCCAGTGGCGGGCCACCGCGCTCGCGATCTACCACAACTGGCTTCCGGCGGTGTCCGGTTACCGCTTCACGCCGGTGCTCGACCTGGCCTACCTCGCGCACGCGCTGGTCATGGGCCAGCGCGAGTTCGAGGCGCGCGCGGTCTTCACGGCGATGGGCCCGTACGCCTCGCGCATGCCCTGGAGCGCCTTCGGTGACCCCGCCGAACAGCTCTCCCGGGCGCGCCGTGCCTGCGGGCTGCCGGTCCCGGGGCCCGCCTGACCCCTTTGCTCGTCACCCGTCCCCCCTCATCGGGCGCCACCCCCCGAGCGTCCGAGAGGCACGAGAGAAAGGCCGATCTGTGTCAGAACGGATGTCTGCTCCCCGGGTCAAGGCCCGTGCCGGAGAAGACGCGGTCGTGCTCGACGACGACGCGACCCTGCACGCCATGGGTTATCCGCGGAAACTCACCCGCCGCTTCAAGGCGTTCGACAATTTCGCGATCTCCTTCACCATCATCAATATTCTCTCGGGTATCTTCTCGTCCTTCGGATTCGGTATGAACGCGGGTGGCCCCCGCATTCTCGTATTCGGCTGGATCGGCGTCTCGATCATGGTCCTGCTCATCGGCGCGGCCATGGGCGAGGTCGCCTCCGCGTATCCGACGAGCGGCGCCCTCTATTTCTCCGCCGGTAAACTCGCCAAGCGCCACAAGGGTGCCTGGTCCTGGTACACGGGCTGGTTGAACTTCGTCGGACAGATCGGCGGCACCGCCGCGACCGGCTATGCGGCGGCCACCTTCATCCAGGCGTTCGTGCAGCTCCAGTGGCCCTCCTACCAGCCCACCGTCCACCAGACGGTGCTGATCACGGCCTTGATCATCGTGCTCCAGGGGCTCGCCAACACCTACACGGTCCAGCTCGTCGCCGTCCTCAACCGCATTTCCGTGTGGTGGCTGCTGATCGGACTCGTCGTGATCGTGGGCGCACTCATAGTGATACCGGATCACCATCAGTCGGCGTCCTTCGTCACGCATTTCGAGAACAACACCGGCTTCACGAGCGGACTTTACGGCGGCATGCTCGGGCTGCTGGTCACCAGCTGGACGTTCACCGGCTTCGACGGCAGCTTCCACATGTCCGAGGAAACGGTGCAAGCCACGGTCAACGCGCCCAAGGGGATCACCCGCGCCATCGGCTATTCGGCGATCACCGGTCTCATCCTGATGCTGGCGCTGGTCTACAGCATTAAGGACTACGCCAAGGAGGCCGGGGGCGGCGCGCCGCCCGTGCAGATCCTGATCGACGGCCTCGGTCTGACCACTGCCAAGGTCATGCTCCTCATCGTCATTGGCGCGATGCTCTTCTGCGGCCTCGCCAACCTCACCAGCAACACCCGGCAGATCTTCGCCTTCTCCCGCGACGGCGCCATGCCCGGCTCCCGGCTGTGGCACTCGGTCTCGCCGCGCACCCGGACGCCCGTCAAGGCGGTCTGGCTCGCGGTGGCCTGCTCGCTCGCGCTCATCGTGCCCGGCTGGTGGTCGCACACCGCCTTCACCGCGATCGTCAGCGTCAACGTGGTCGGCCTGTTCCTCGCCTACGCCGTCCCGATCTTCCTGCGGCTGCGGCTCGGCGACGCCTTCGAGTCCGGCCCGTGGAACCTGGGCCGCTGGAGCAAGCCGGTCGGCTGGCTCGCCGTGATCTGGATCGCGCTCAGCAGCATCCTGTTCATGCTGCCGCAGGCGTCCCCGATCACCGTGGACTCCTTCAACTACGCGCCGATCGCGCTCGCCGTCGTCCTGCTCGTGGCCACCGTCTGGTGGTTCGCCACCGCCCGCCGCCGCTTCCAGGGCCCGATCAGCTACGGCCGCCCCGACGAGATCGCGGCCATGGACCTCATCTGATCCGTTCCGTTCCGATCCCGGCGCGTCCGCGCGCATCCAGGCCCCGGCCCCGGCACCGCTTCCGCGGTCCCGGGGCCGGGGCCTTCGTCCCTCCGGTGGCCCACCGCCACCGGATCAGACCAATATTCATGGCGCGGCATCCGCCCAAGTGCTGGCAGGGGCCCTGCGGCTGCTCCATAGTTGGCGCACGACGTGCGCATGATCCAAGCCATGACTCCGGAGACCTGGGGGTATTCGCGCCCATGAGCAGAGCCCAACAGCCGTCCCGCCGAACCCTTCTGACCGTCGCGGTCGCCGCCGCGATGGCCGGCGCCGCCACGCCCGCCGCGGCCGCCGCCCAGCGGGGGACCGCCACCGCGCGGGCGCTCGCCACCGACACGACCGGTCCGACGGCGGCCCGCCCCGTCGACTATCACGCCTGGACCACCTACAGCGAGTGGCGCACCGGGAGCGCCCAGGGCGCCCGCCCGGTCTCCGGCCCCCGGCCCGGTGTGGTCATCGGTGCCCCTGCGGGCTCCGTCGACTACACCGACCCGCACACCGGCACCACCGCGGCCTGGGAGTACGCCACCTGGACCTCCCCGCGCCACCGGCTCACCGTCCCGGCCACCGAGGTCGTCTCCTCCTGGAACGCGCACACCCCCGACGGCACCTGGATCCAGGTGGAGCTGAGCGGGACGTACTCGGACGGCGGCGACACGCCCTGGTACGTGATGGGCCGCTGGGCGGCCGGCGACCAGGACATCAAGCGGACCTCGGTGGACGGCCAGAGCGACGGCCGGAGCAGCGTCTGGACCGACACCTTCGCCATCGACGACGCGAGCACCGGGCTGCGCCTCGCGTCGTACCGGCTGCGCCTGACCCTCTACCGCAGGCCGGGCACCCGGCTCACCCCGACCGTGTGGCGGCTCGGCGCGATGGGCTCCGACATCCCCGACCGCTTCACCGTCCCGGCCTCCACACCCGGCCTCGCGCAGGAACTGGTGGTGCCGCGCTACTCGCAGGAGATCCACAAGGGCCAGTACCCGCAGTACGACAACGGCGGCGAGGCATGGTGCAGTCCGACCTCCTCGCAGATGATCGTCGAGTACTGGGGCGGCCGGCTCACGGCCGACCAGCTGTCCTGGGTCGACCCGTCCTACGCCGACCCGCAGGTCGACGCGGCCGCGCGCTTCACGTACGACTACCAGTACGAGGGCTGCGGCAACTGGCCGTTCAACGCGGCCTACGCGGCGACCTTCGCCGACCTCCAGGGCGTCGTCACCCGGCTCGTCTCGCTGACGGATCTGGAGACGCTGGTCGCGGCCGGCATCCCGGCCATGACGTCCCAGTCGTTCCTGAGCACCGAGCTGACCGGGGCGGGTTACGGCACCTCCGGACACCTCATGACCGTGATCGGCTTCACCGCGGACGGCGATGTGATCGCCAACGATCCGGCCGCGCCGGGGGACGACGCGGTACGACGGGTGTACCGGCGCCGGGAGTTCGAGAACATCTGGCTGAGGACGAAGCGGTACAACGCCTCCGGCGCCGTCGCCTCCGGCACCGGCGGGGTCTGCTACCTGTACTTCCCCGCCCATCCGAGCGCCCACCAGCGCAAGGCCCTGGCCGCGGTGGGGGTGCGCTGACCGTGTGAGCAAGCTCATCGCCGCGTACGCCGTCGCGGGTGGCAAGGTGGACGGACGGGTGGGGGAGACCGCTCTGCACGTCCGACCTCTGTGAGTACCAGCATGACCGCACACTCCGCCACCGCCACCCGCGCCCGCACCGGCGGGCCCCGCGACAAGGGGCCCGAGATCCTCGAACACGTGCTGGGGTGGGTGCTCGTCGTGGTCACCGCGATGCTGGTCACCCAGCTGGGCCTGCTCTGAACCCGGCGGTTACTCCAGGGACTTGATCAGCCCCGGCGCGTTGCCGTGCGGGAGGGCCCCGTCCCGGCCCCCGCTGACGGCCCCCGCCCCGAGGAGCAGCCCGGCGCCGATCGCGGCCGCACACACCGCCGAGACCAGCGTCCGCACCCGAAACCGCTGAGAATGCCGCATCGTGCCTCCTCGCATCCGTGAGAGAAACACCCGCACGCGCTGACGCGCCGGTCATGGACCGTAGGAGGACTAGACCAGTAGGTCAACGCCCCGGGAGCTGTTTCCGGCCGCGCGGCCGTGTGTCGGCCGCGGGCGGGTCCCAGACGTGTCCCCACCTGCCCCGGAGACCGTGTCACGCCACCCCCGTCCGGCGCCCGGCTGGAATGTTCGAGTGAGCGGTCGTTAACTGGTGACGGGAGTCCGTTGTTCGGGCATACTCAGCGCAGCCGCTGGTCAGCGGGCTTCCGTGATCCGGGGGCGCGCACCGTGGCCGTAACGGAACGATCAGGCGGAGCCGCCCTGACCCGTGGGCCGTGCCGCCGGTTCCCCACCAGGGAGGAGACCGACGTCATGTCCGACCGCGACCCGCAGCCGGTGGAGCGTCACGTGCCGACGGACGAGGCGAGGGACCTGCTCACCCTCGTCCGGGAGATAGCCCGGCGTGAGATCGCCCCAAGGGCCGCCGAAGAGGAGGACGCGGGCCGTTTCCCGCGCGAGGTCTTCACTCTGCTCTCCGCATCGAGCCTGCTCGGCCTGCCGTACGCCGCGGAGCACGGCGGCGGCGACCAGCCGTACGAGGTCTACCTCCAGGTACTGGAAGAGCTCGCCGCGGTCCGGCTCACCGTCGGTCTCGGCCTCAGCGTGCACACCCTCGCCTCCTACGCGCTCGCCACCTACGGCACCAAGCAGCAGCAGGTCGAACACCTCCCCGCGATGCTCGGCGGCGGACTCCTCGGCGCCTACTGCCTGTCCGAACCCGCCTCCGGTTCCGACGCCGCGTCGCTGCGTACCAGGGCCGTGCGGGACGGCGACGACTGGGTGCTCACCGGCACCAAGGCATGGATCACCCACGGCGGCATCGCCGATTTCTACACCGTGATGGCCCGTACCGGCGAGGACGGCCCCCGGGGCATCACCGCCTTCCTGGTGCCCGGCGACGCCCCGGGCCTCGGCGCGGCCGCCCCCGAGAAGAAGATGGGCATGAAGGGCTCGCCCACCGCCCAGGTCCACTTCGACGGCGTCCGGGTCGGCGACGACCGCCGCATCGGCGAGGAGGGCCAGGGCTTCGGCATCGCCCTCGCGGCCCTCGACTCCGGCCGCCTCGGCATCGCCGCCTGCGCCATCGGCGTCGCCCAGGCCGCGCTGGACGAAGCGGTCGGCTACGCCACCGAGCGGCGGCAGTTCGGCCACCCCATCGCCGACTTCCAGGGCCTGCGCTTCATGATCGCGGACATGGCCACCCAGATCGAGGCGGGCCGCGCCCTCTACCTCGCCGCGGCCCGGCTGCGCGACGCCGGCGAGCCGTTCGCCAAGCAGGCCGCCATGGCCAAGCTGCACTGCACCGACACCGCCATGAAGGTCACCACGGACGCCGTACAGATCCTCGGCGGATACGGCTACACCGCCGACTTCCCGGCCGAGCGCTACATGCGCGAGGCCAAGGTGCTCCAGATCGTCGAGGGCACCAACCAGATCCAGCGGATGGTCATCGCCCGTCACGTGGCGGGACCCGAAGCCCGCTGAACCGGTCCGAGCCGAACTGACCCGTACGCACCGCCGGCGCCGCCAGCCGCACCCACTCGGGGTCCTGGCGGCCCGGCAGCGTACGGCCGCGATCGGCCCAGACGCGCAGCAGATCGCGGTAGATGGGCGGGTCCTGCGCAGCGGCGGACCGGTCCGCCGCCGCGGGGCGCGGCACGAAGATGGGGAGCCGACGCCCGGTGACCGGGTGCGGGGATGTCATACCCGTGAGAACGCCGCACCCGGCGCACAGGTCACCGCCCGCCCGAATCGAGCGTCAGTGCAGGGACGTCCGGCGTCGCAGAGGGTCCGGTGCGCGGGGCTCAGGCGGCCCGGCGGCGCATCTCCGGCACCCGCATCGGGCGCGAGCCCGGGCCGCCGACGTGCGAGAAGGGCTGCGTCCGCCAGTCCAGGCCCTGGGGGAGCGTCAGCAGCAGGGCGGTGTCCTGCTCCTGCGGGGTGACGGACGCGTCCGCGGGACGGGCCTCGGTGGCCGACCGGCCCGTACCGGCGCACACGGTGAGCCCGAACGGGTTCCACGGCGAGGCGCACAGCGCGTGCTCCGGCAGGATCTCCTCGTCCGCCAGCAGCGCGATCGGCTGCGCGCAGTCCGGGCAGATCACCCGGTACATCTCCAAGGTGTCGTAGGCGTCCAGCTCGTCCTCGAAGGCGTCGGATTCGACGCCCTCCGGCTCGGGCCAGACCACCGGCTGCTGCCGCTTGGACGCGGATCGACCAGGGCGCTTGACACTCTGCATGGGATTCTCCCCCTAAGGCTGGGCCGTGAAAGGCTCGGCGGCCACGACCACAGCAAGCACTTCCCGTCCGCTCTCCGCGGTAATCACGAGAACATCACGGAGCCTGTTCGAATGGTGTGGCGTTCGTCACATCGTGCGGGCAGATGACCGTACCGGCATCCCTGGAGGGCCGTCCGCTGTCCGAGAAGATCGAACGCCCTGTAGGTTTTGGCGCCATGGAGGAGCTGGACCGACAGATCGTGCAGCTGCTCGTCAAGGACGGGCGGATGAGCTACACCGACCTGGGCAAGGCCACGGGCCTGTCCACGTCGGCCGTGCACCAGCGGGTGCGCCGGCTCGAACAGCGTGGCGTCATCCGCGGCTATGCCGCGGTGGTCGACCCGGAGGCCGTCGGGCTGCCCCTCACCGCGTTCATCTCGGTGAAACCGTTCGACCCCAGCGCCCCCGACGACATCGCGGACCGCCTCGCCGGCGTGCCCGAGATCGAGGCGTGCCACAGCGTCGCCGGCGACGAGAACTACATCCTCAAGGTCCGGGTGGCGACCCCGCACGAACTGGAGGAACTCCTGGCCCGGCTCCGCAGCCTGGCCGGGGTGTCGACCCGTACGACGGTGGTCCTCTCGACGCCGTACGAGGCACGGCCGCCGCAGATCTGACGGCGGCCCGTCCGCCACCGGCCGGCCGGCGCCCCGTGCGCTGCGGGCGCCCCCGCGCCGCTGCCCGCCGCCCCAGGTGCGACGCCCCCCGCCGGCCGAGAGAAACTGTCGCCTATGAGCGACCGCACCCTCCTCCTGCGCAACGGCGACGTCCACAGTCCCGCCGATCCCTTCGCCACCGCGATGGTCGTGGAGGCCGGCCATATCGCCTGGGTCGGGTCGGAGGGCGCGGCGGACGCGTTCGCCGACGGGGTGGGGGAGGTGATCGACCTCGGCGGCGCGCTCGTGACCCCGGCCTTCACGGACGCCCATGTGCACACCACGGCCACCGGCCTCGCGCTGACCGGCCTCGATCTGAGCGCCGCGCCCTCGCTGGCGGCCGCACTGGACCTGGTCCGCGAGTTCGCCGCCGCCCGGCCCGGGGACCGCGTCCTGCTGGGCCACGGCTGGGACGCCGCCCGCTGGCCCGGCGGCCGCCCGCCGACGCGCGCGGAGCTGGACGAGGCCACCGGCAAACGCCCGCTCTACCTCTCCCGGATCGACGTGCACTCCGCCGTCGTCACCACCGCCCTGCTGGACCTGGCCGGCGGCGACCTGCCCCGCACCGACGCGCCCCTGACCGGGGACGCCCACCACGCCGTACGCGCGGCCGCCTTCGCCGCCGTCACCCCCGCCCAGCGCGCTCAGGCCCAGCGCGCCGCGCTGGCGCACGCCGCCTCCCTCGGCATCGGCTCGGTGCACGAGTGCGGCGGACCGCAGATCTCCTCCGAGGACGACTTCACCGGCCTGCTGGAGCTCGCCGCCACCCTGCCCGGGCCCCGGGTCCTCGGCTACTGGGCCGAGCGGGACGTCGACAAGGCCCGCGAGCTGGGCGCGATCGGCGCCGCGGGCGACCTCTTCGCCGACGGCGCTCTCGGCTCGCACACCGCGTGCCTGCACGAGCCGTACGCCGACGCGGACCACTCCGGCACCGCCTACCTGGACACCGACGCCATCGCCGCCCATGTGATCGCCTGCACCGAGGCGGGCCTCCAGGCGGGCTTCCACGCGATCGGGGACGCCGCCGTGTCCCGCGTGGTCGACGGGGTGCGCGCCGCCGCCGAGAAGGTCGGCCTCGCCCGTATCCGGGCCGCCCGGCACCGTGTCGAGCACGCCGAGATGCTCACCCCCGAGACCGTGGCCGGCTTCGCCGAGCTGGGCCTGATCGCCTCCGTGCAGCCCGCCTTCGACGCGCTGTGGGGCGGCGCGGACGGCATGTACGCCCGCCGCCTCGGCGCCGAGCGGGCCCGCACCCTCAACCCGTACGCCGCGCTGCTGCGCTCCGGCGTCCCGCTGGCCTTCGGCTCCGACAGCCCCGTCACCCCGCTCGACCCCTGGGGCACGGTCCGCGCCGCCGCCTTCCACCACACCCCCGAGCACCGCGTCTCCGTGCGCGCCGCCTTCACGGCGCACACCCGGGGCGGCTGGCGGGCGATCGGCCGGGACGACGCGGGCGTCCTGGTGCCCGGCGCGCCCGCCGACTTCGCCGTCTGGCAGACCGGCGAGCTGGTGGTGCAGGCCCCCGACGACCGGGTGGCCCGCTGGTCGACCGACCCGCGCTCCGGCACCCCCGGGCTGCCCGACCTCACCCCGGGCGGCGAGCTGCCGCGCTGTCTGCGCACCGTGGTGGGCGGCCGGACGGTCTTCGTACGGCCGGGCGAGTGATCTCCGGGGGTGGCGCGGCGGCCGCCCCTCGCCCCGGGCGCCTCGCGCGACCTGCGCATCCTCCGCGCCACTCCCGGGCGGCACAGTGGACGCCCAGGTCAGAGGTCTGTTGACAGTCGGGCGCGGAGGGCCGGTAGGTTCGTCCGAGTCCACCACCGGACGCCCGACCGGGAAGCGTTCGCGCACCTCCCCGCCGCGTCGCTGGGTCAGGGACGGCGCCCCGCACCGGGGCACCGCCACTGGCAGCCAGGCTCAGCGCCCGCGCCGGCGGGGAAGCGTTCCAGCCGGTCGGCCAGGTGTGACCCCGGGTGTGGGGCCCGGCCTCAGTAGACAACGGCTCTCGGTCGATCCGCAGCCAGCGGGTCCCAGGTCGGCCCGAAGGGCGCCGGGCCCCCATCCGCAGCACGGGGGAGGCAACCCATCCGGGTTCGGGATCATCCGAACAGTCGGAAGAGGAAAAGAACGTCGCGCAAACAGGCCGGGAACATCCCGAAAAGCGCGTTCTTACCCCACTCTTGTGCAATCGACACCACCATACGTACCAGCTGTCACGTCTACCCAGGCGGCGGCCACTATGGTGGACGCCTGCGTACGACCAGAAGGGGCAGCAGTGAACGACGGCGACGGGACCCTCGCGGCCACGGCCCAGGGGAGGCAGTTCGGTCCGCTCGGCACGGCCTTGGTGATCATCCCGACCTACAACGAGGCGGAGAACATCAAGACCATCGTCGGCCGGGTGCGCAAGGCCGTCCCCGAAGCGCACGTGCTGATCGCGGACGACAACAGCCCCGACGGCACCGGCAAGCTCGCCGACGAGCTGGCCGCCGAGGACGAGAACGTCCAGGTCATGCACCGCAAGGGCAAGGAGGGCCTGGGCGCCGCGTACCTCGCGGGCTTCCGCTGGGGCCTGGAGCACGACTACGGCGTGCTGATCGAGATGGACGCCGACGGCTCCCACCAGCCCGAGGAGCTGCCCCGGCTGCTCACCGCCCTCAAGAGCGCCGACCTGGTGCTCGGCTCCCGCTGGGTGCCCGGCGGCCGGGTGGTCAACTGGCCCAAGTCCCGCGAGTTCATCTCCCGCGGCGGCAGCCTCTACTCCCGGCTCGCCCTCGATCTGCCGCTGCGCGACATCACCGGCGGCTACCGCGCCTTCCGCGCCGAGACCCTCAAGGGCCTGGGCCTGGACGAGGTCGCCTCGCAGGGCTACTGCTTCCAGGTCGACCTCGCCCGCCGCGCGGTCAAGGCCGGCTACCACGTGATCGAGGTCCCGATCACCTTCGTGGAGCGCGAGCTGGGCGACTCCAAGATGAGCAAGGACATCCTGGTCGAGGCGCTGTGGCGGGTCACCGCCTGGGGCGCGGGGGACCGCGTCGCCAAGCTCACCGGCAAGGACAAGCGGACCCCGTAGCCCCTTATCCGGCGTTGAGCCGGGGCCAGGCACACTGGGGGTATGACGACAGGCGCTCCGACCTCCCTGAACACCGCCCGGCCCCGGCGCTCCCGGCTGCGCAGGTATCTGCCGCTGGGCCTCGCCGGATGGCTGGTGCTGGAGATCTGGCTGCTGACCCTGGTCGCCGGCGCGGCGGGCGGCATGACCGTGTTCCTGCTGCTCGTGGCGGGCGTGGTGGCCGGTTCCGTGGTGATCAAGCGGGCCGGGCGGCGGGCCTTCCAGAACCTGAACGAGTCGCTCCAGCGGGGCGGCTCCCCCCAGCGCGGCGGGGGCAACGGGCTGACCATGCTCGGCGGCCTGCTGCTGATCATCCCGGGCATGATCTCCGACGTCCTCGGCCTGCTCCTGCTGCTGCCGCCGGTCCAGAAGGCCGTGAGCCGGCTGGCGGAGAACACCGTCGAGAAGCGGCTGCGCGCCGCCGCCCCGGGCAGCCTGGGCGACGCCTTCCAGCAGGCCCGTATGCACCGCCCGGACGGCAAGGTCGTACCGGGCGAGGTCGTCCGCGAGGACCGTGCCGGGCGTCCGGGGCCGGACGAGCACCGGCCGCCGCTGACCCGCTAGCTCCGAAGAACACGCGAGCCCCGAGAACACGCGAGCCCGGAGACACGAAAGACCCGAGACACGAAAGACCGCGGGCGCCGTACGTCCTGAAGGACGTACGGCGCCCGCGGTCTCTTGTGCAGGTGCGCTCGCGGCTTGCCCGCTATGCCGACTTGCGGCTGTCCCGGGGGTGCACGGCGATGTTCATCGCCCCCGAACGCAGCACGGCCAGACGCTCCTCGAGGACCTCTTCGAGCTCCTCACGGGTGCGCCGCTCCATCAGCATGTCCCAATGGGTGCGCGCGGGCTTGGCCTTCTTCTCCTCCGGGCCGTCGCCGTCCACCAGGAGTGCCTGGGCCCCGCAGACCTTGCACTCCCACTCCGGCGGGATCTCCGCCTCGACCGAGAAGGGCATCTCGAAGCGATGCCCCTTCTCACATGCGTACTCCACGGCCTGGCGCGGGGCCAGGTCGATGCCGCGGTCCGTCTCGTAGCTGGTCACCACGAGGCGCGTACCGCGAAGAGCTCGCTCACTCATGAATCGTGCCTCCCGGGCTTGTCGCCCACAGGACAGGTGTCGCTGTCGTCGTCATCCGGTCAACGTCCGGTCGGCGGTAAAGATTCCCGTTCCGAGTCCCGTTCCGGGTCATGCGTCGCCGTCGTAGCCGCCCCTTGTTCTACCCACAGGCGCCCGGTTTGTCACATCTGCTAGCAGATGTCACCCAGCGTTTCGGCATCTTTGACGCGCAGTAACGGTACGCCTGGCAGGCCAAACGCGTACACTACCGCCCTTTCGCGCCGAGCGCTAAATCGGCGCTAGATCCTCTCCGGTACCGGGTTCCCCGCCGCGGCGATCGCACGCCGCACCGGGACCCGCGCGAGCAGCGCGAATCCGATGATGAAGAAGGCCACCAGGGAGATGATCGCCGACCGGTAGCTACCGGTCAGCTGGTACGTCACGCCGAACAGCATCGGGCCCAGCCAGCTCATCCCGCGGTCGCTCAGCTCGTACGCCGAGAAGTACTCGGCCTCCTTGCCCGGCGGCACCAGATGGGAGAAGAGCGAGCGGGACAGCGCCTGGCTGCCGCCGAGCACCATGCCGATGGCGGCGGCCAGCAGGAAGAAGTACACCGGCGTCTTCGCGGGCAGGAAGTACCCGGCGGCGAGCGTGACCGTCCAGGCCACCAGCGAGCCGAGGATGGTGCGCTGGGCGCCGTACGTCCGCGCGAGGCGCCCCATCCCCAGCGCGCCCGCCACGGCCAGCACCTGCACCAGCAGCACCGCCACGATCAGCGTGGACTGCCCGAGCCCCAGCTCCTGGGAGCCGTAGACGGACGCCTGGGAGATGACGGTCTGGATGCCGTCGTTGTAGATCAGGTAGGCCAGCAGGAAGGACAGCGTCAGCGGGTGCCGGCGCATGTCCCGTACCGTCGCCGCCAGCTGCCGCAGTCCCGTCGACGGCACCCCCTCCGGCGCGGCCCCGCCCGCCGCCCGCGCCCGCCGGTCGCGCAGCAGCCGCAGCGGCACGAGGGTGAAGGCGCCCCACCACAGGCCCGCCGAGGCCAGGCAGATGCGCACCGCCTGCCCCTGGCTCAGGCCGAAGGAGTCGTGGGCCGAGTACAGGACCAGGTTGGCGACGAGGACCATGGCCCCCGCGCCGTAGCCGAACGCCCAGCCCCGGGAGGAGACCGCGTCGCGCTCCTCGGGCGGGGCGATCTGCGGCAGATAGGAGTTGTAGAGCATCCCGCCGACGGCCGCCGCCGCGTTGGCCACGACGAGCAGCACCCCGCCCAGCAGATACCGGTCGCCGTCCAGGAAGAACATGCCGGTGGTCGCCGCCGCGCCGGTGTACGCCGCCGCCGCGAGCAGCGGCTTCTTACGGCCCGTGCGGTCCGCCGCGCTGCCCACCAGTGGCATCGCCACCACGGCCAGGATCACCGACAGGGACACCGAGTAGGCGAAGTACGACCCCGCCCGCACCGGTATGCCCAGCGGGTGCACATAGCCGCCGGAGTCCGCCGCGTGCTCGGCGACCGAGGTGAGATAGGGGCCGATGAAGACGGTCAGGACGCTCGCCGAATAGACGGAGTACGCCCAGTCGTAGAAGTACCAGCCTCTTTGCTGGCGCCGGAGGTCGGCGGTCTCGTCCGCCACCCCCGCGCGCACGGTGTCGGTCCCCATCGTGCCCTCGCTTCCGCTCCCCTGCGAAGGCAAGGGCGGCCGGTGCCGGGTCGGTCAGACCCAGAGCCCGCGCTCCTCCATGACCTTGCGCAACATGTCGATGTGATCGGTCATGATGCCATCCACACCCAGGTCCAGCAGCCGGTGCACGCGCTCCGGTTCGTTGATCGTCCAGACGTGGACGTGCAGCCCGCGCGCGTGGGCGGCGCGGACGAAGCGGGCGTCGACCACCGGGACGCCCGACTGGGCCTCCGGCACCTGCGCGGCGACCGCCGAGCGGCGCACCGCGGCCGGCAGCCCCCAGGAGCGCAGCCGCAGGCTCAGCACCCCGCGGGTGCCGAAGGAGGTGGCCAGGCGGGGCCCGGCCAGCCGCTGGGCGCGCAGCACCCGCGCCTCGGAGAACGAGCCCACGCAGACCCGGTCCCAGGCGCCCGTGCGCTCCAGCAGGTCCAGCAGCGGCCGCAGCGCGGGCTCCGCCTTGACGTCGATGTTCCAGCGGACCTCGGGGAAGGTCTCCAGCAACTCCTCGAACAGCGGCACCGGTTCACGGCCGCCGACCCGCGCCCGCTGGACCTCGGCCCAGGGCAGGTCGGCGATGCGGCCGGCGCCGTCGGTGACCCGGTCCAGGGTCGTGTCGTGGAAGGCCACGAGCCGGCCGTCCGCCGTGGCGTGCACATCGGTCTCGATGTAGCGGTAGCCCAGTTCCACGGCGCGGCGGAACTGCGCCACGGTGTTCTCCACCCCGTCGGCGGCTCCGCCGCGATGGGCGAAGGCGAGGGGGCCCGGATGGTCGAGGTAGGGGTGGCGTATCGCGGTGGTCACCGACGCAGTATCGCTTCCCGGGGTGTCCTTTCGGCAACGACCGTGCTGCCGCTCGATGCCGGGGGCAGAGCGAACACCCGCAGGAAGAACTGGGCCAGCGGGCCGATGGACAGGGCGTACAGCACGGTGCCCACGCCGACGGTGCCGCCCAGCGCGAACCCGGTGGCCACCACCGCCACTTCGATGGCCGTGCGCATCAGCCGGATCGAGTGCCCGGTGCGCTGGTGCAGACCCGTCATCAGGCCGTCGCGCGGGCCCGGTCCGAAGCGCGCCGCGATGTACAGGCCGGTGGCCGCGCCGTTGAGCAGGACCCCGGCGAGCAGCAGCGGGACGCGCGCGAGCAGCGAGTGCGCCGCGGGCAGCAGCGCGAGCGTCCCGTCCAGGGACAGGCCGATGAGGAAGACATTGGAGACGGTGCCGAGGCCGGGGCGCAGCCGCAGCGGGATCCAGAGCAGCAGCACCGCCGCTCCGACGACGATCGACACCTCGCCGATGGTCAGCCCGGTCCGCCGCGCGAGCCCCTGGTGCAGCACCCCCCAGGGCTCCAGGCCGAGGCCGGAGGCGACGAGCAGCGCGGAACTCACGCCGTAGAGCGTGAGTCCGAGGTAGAGCTGGACCAGCCGGCGGACCAATCGGTGTCCTCTATGTCCGGGAGCGGACACAACATACCCCCCTGGGTAGTGGTGGTGGCCTGACGCATGTCACTCTGTGGCTTGGGAGGAAACTCCATCCATGGCCAATCCGGGGAAGGTGGACTGATCTCATGGCGCAGTGGACCTCGGCGGTGGGGGCCGCGCAGCTCGCCCGGCTGCTCACCTCCCAGCAGGAGCGGCCGGCCGGTCCCGGCAGCCGCCGCCCGCCCGCCTACCGGGCGCTGGCCGACGGCATCCGGCTGCTGGTGCTGGAGGGGCGCGTCCCGGTCGCCGCCCGGCTGCCCGCCGAACGCGAACTGGCCCTCTCCCTCTCGGTGAGCCGCACCACCGTCGCGGCCGCCTACGAGGCGCTGCGCGGCGAGGGCTTCCTGGAGTCCCGGCGCGGCGCGGGCAGCTGGACCGCGGTACCGGCCGGCAACCCGGTGCCCGCGCGCGGTCTGGAGCCGCTGCCCCCGGAGGCCCTCGGCTCGATGATCGACCTGGGCTGTGCCTCCCTGCCCGCGCCCGAGCCCTGGCTCACCCGCGCCGTGCAGGGAGCGCTGGAGGAACTGCCGCCGTACGCGCACACGCACGGCGACTATCCGGCCGGGCTGCCCGCCCTGCGCGCGATGATCGCCGAGCGCTACACCGCGCGGGGCATCCCCACGATGCCCGAGCAGATCATGGTGACGACCGGCGCGATGGGCGCCATCGACGCGATCTGCCATCTCTTCGCGGGCCGCGGCGAGCGCATCGCCGTGGAGTCCCCCTCCTACGCCAACATCCTCCAGCTGATGCGGGAGGCGGGCGCGCGGCTGGTGCCGGTCGCGATGGCCGAGGGGCTCGCCGGATGGGACATGGACCGCTGGCGCCAGGTCCTGCGGGAGGCCGCGCCCCGGCTCGCCTATGTGGTCGCCGACTTCCACAACCCGACGGGCGCGCTGGCCGACGAGGACCAGCGGCGCCGCCTGGTGGACGCGGCCCGCGCGGCCGGCACGGTGCTCGTCGCCGACGAGACGATGAGCGAGCTGTGGCTGGAGGAGGAGGTGGCCGCGGCGGGGATGCCGCGCCGGGTCTGCGCGTTCGACCCCGCCGGCTCCACGGTGATCACGGTCGGCTCGGCCAGCAAGGCGTTCTGGGCCGGGATGCGGATCGGGTGGGTGCGGGCGGCGCCGGACATCGTCCGCAGCCTGGTCGCGGCGCGGGCGTACGCCGATCTGGGGACGCCGGTGCTGGAGCAGCTGGCCGTCAACTGGCTGTTCAGCACGGGGGGCTGGGAGCAGGCGGTCGCGCTGCGGCGGGCGCAGGCCCGGGAGAACCGGGACGCCCTGGTCACCGCGCTCCGCCGGGAGCTGCCGGACTGGGAGTTCTCCGTCCCCCAGGGCGGCCTGACCCTCTGGGTCCGCGCGGGCGGCCTCTCCGGCTCCCGCCTCGCCGAAATGGGCGAACGCACGGGCGTCCGCGTCCCCTCCGGCCCCCGCTTCGGTGTCGACGGCGCGTTCGAGGGGTATGTCCGGCTGCCGTTCACCGTGGGGGGAGCGGTGGCCGAGGAGGCGGCGGTACGCCTGGCCGCGGCGGCACGGCTGGTGGAGACCGGCGGCACGGGAGCGGCGGCGGAATCACCCCGGACGTTCGTGGCGTAGAGCGCTCCGAAGGGGCGCGGGGAACCGCGCGATCGACCACGACGCGCCCGCGCCCGGCGGACTGCTCCGCGGCCACGGGCTCGGCAGGAACCGGTTCCGCGCCCGGTCGGCCGGCGGGACGCCGGTTCCCCGGAGGTGCGGGGAACCGCGCGACCGGCCCCGGCGCCGCGGGCGCGGTACGTCGCAGCCGGGGCGGTTGGCGCAGTTCCTCGGGGGCGCGGGGAACTGCGGCAGCAGCCGCGACGCGCTCGCGCCCGGTGGAACTACTCTGCGGCCACGGGCTCGGCGGCCACGGGCTGCGCCGTCACGGCCTCCACGGGAACCGGCTCCGCGGGAGCCTCCTTGGTCAGGTCGACCGGGGGAGCCGGCTGCGCGGTCCTCGGCGGCAGCAGGTCCAGCACCGCCCGCCGGTCCCCCTCGCTCGTCGCGTCGTCGTACGGGTCCGGCGTCCTCGGCACCTGGAGCCGGTGCACCGGCCCCTGGCCCAGCCGCGCGTACCCCCGCCCCGGCGGCACCTGCGCCGGCGGAGTCGTCCGGGGCGCAACCCCCAGCACCGCCTCCAGCTGCCGCGGCGCCGCGGGCCCGAGGGCGACCCGGGCCCGGGTGTGCTGCCGTACCGCGTCGCCGAGCGCGTCGAGGCCGTCGTACTGCTCGGCGACGACCACGGTCACGTTCGCCGCCCGCCCGTGCCGCAGCGGCACCCGGAGCAGGTCCTGCGGGTCCTCGCGGCCGTCCACCTCCGCGAGGTGGGTGAAGACGCTCGGCCGGTCGAGCAGGATCCACAGCGGGCGCCGGGTGTCGGCCGGCGGCGGGTCGCCCGCCTGCCGGGCGAGGTTGATCGCGACCAGCCGCCGTTCGGTCTCCCGCGCGACCCGGTCCAGGCTCGCCAGCGCCCCCGGCAGCGCGCACTCCACGGCCGCCACCCCGTCCCGCCCGGTCAGGCACGCGTACTCACCGGTGCCCCCGCCGTCCACGATGAGGACGTCGCCGTACTGGAGCGCCTGGAGGGCGAGGGAGCGCAGCAGGGTGGAGGTGCCGCTGCCGGGCTGGCCGACCGCCAGCAGATGCGGCTCGGTGGAGCGGGTGCCGGTGCGCCACACGACCGGCGGGACATCGCGCCGCTCCTCGTAGGAGTCCCCGTAGTCCCCGAAGGAGAGGGGGAGCGTGCGCTGCACCTCGCTCGGGTCGGTGAAGCCGAGCACGCTCTCGCCGGGCGCGGTCACGAACCGCTGGGCCACGATGTCGGCGGGCAGCGGCGGCAGGACGGTCACGGCGAGCTGGTTGCCCTCCTCGTCCCAGCCGAAGCGGTACTCGCGCCCGCGCCCCGCCTTCGCCGCGAGCACCTGCTCGATCCGCGCGCGGGCCTCGGGTTCGCCGTCGGGGAAGTACGCGGGGTAGCGGAGCGCCAGGTGTCCGACGCGCCCCGCGTCGTCGAACTCGTGCGCGGAGAACGCCTTCTCCCATTCCCCGCCGTGCGTGTACAGCGGCGCCGGGTCCTCGGGGACGGAGAAGTACGGCACCAGCGCCTCGTACAGCGCCCGGAGCCGCTCGGTCTGGGACTCGTCGGGCCCCTCGGGCGCGGGCGGGGTGCGGTCGCGGCCCAGCCAGGCCGCCGCCGCCATCACGGTGATGACGGCGAGCAGCGGCCCGTACGGTGCCAGCGCCACGACCAGGACCACGCAGGCCACCAGGAACAGCAGCGGTCCGCGCCGGTCCTTGGGGGTGCCGGTCCACCGGACCCGCCCCGCCGTGGCCAGCAGGCGCAGCCCGCGGGAGAGGGTGATCAGCGGATGGAGGACGTCGGTGGCGCTGTCGGCCGCCGTCCGGGCCAGCTCCCGGCTCCGGGCCAGCTGGGTCCGGGCGATCTGCGCGCCGTCCTTGCTCAGAATGCGGGGGAGTGGGCGCCGGGCCACTGCTGTCTCCTGGTGGTGCGTGCGGGCGGGGCGTCGTGCCGGACCGGCGTCAGAACTTGATCCCGCCCAGGAGGCTGGCCAGGCTCTCCCCGCCGGCCTTGATGCTCGGGGCGATGGCCGTGCTCGACAGATAGAAGCCGAACAGAGTCGAGATGCAGGCGTGCGAGCCCTTGAGGCCGTCCTTGCGGAAGTAAAGGAACACGACGGTGCCGAGCAGGACGACGCCTGACATGGAGAGGATCATTGGGTGCCTCCTGGTGTCGAGGGGGACAGTCACCATCAGTACTTCCAGGATCACAGAATGTGCCTATACGACAAAGAGCGCAAGCGGGTGAATATCGTGACTATTCGCCCGTACGGTGGAGCTTGATACGGCACCCTCGAAGCGGGGGACTTGCGGAGGACCCCCGCCCGTAGCGATCTTTACGTCGGGCACAACGGGTCATGTGAGGCGCGAGCCAGTACCCTTGCGGTTCACCTGAACGGTTGTAATGAGAGGCGGTCCGGCCGATGAGCGAAGCCCCCGACCCCGAGGTCGTGGAGCTGGCGACCAAGATCTTCGATCTGGCCCGGCAGGGGCGGACCGAAGCACTCGTGGCGTACGTCGACGCGGGCGTTCCGGCCAACCTCACCAACGACCGCGGGGACTCCCTCGTGATGCTCGCCGCGTACCACGGGCACGCCGACGCGGTGCGCGCGCTGCTCGCCCGCGGCGCCGAGGCGAACCGGGTCAACGACCGGGGCCAGACCCCTCTCGCGGGCGCGGTCTTCAAGGGGGAGGCGGAGGTCGTCAAGGCCCTCCTGGAGGGCGGCGCCGACCCCGCCGAGGGCACGCCGTCGGCCGTCGACACCGCCCGGATGTTCGGTCGGGTCGATGTGCTCGAACTGTTCGGCGTCAGCTGACGCCGGGCTTCTGACCAGCTAAGACACGGAAAACGGGGGAGGCGGTACAGGGCCGCCGGAAATACGGTCGCGGCAGCACACACCGCGGGTCATCATGACGACGTGATTCACGGACGCGATGGCTGGGCAGGTGTTGCCGCACCGCGCGGGCCGTGATGCGGTCCGCATGGGCCACCGACGAGAGGCAGAGAGAAATGGGCTACAGCAAGCAAGAGACGGTGGGCGCTCCGACGTTGTGTCACGCGGCCAGGTAGGTGCGTGTTCCCCGGTTGCGTCGACGCTTGATGTGAGGCTGTTTCCCATGTTCGATCCGGTCATAGCGCCCAGCGGTACGCTGCTCGGCCTGCTCCAGCGGGGCCGCGGCGACGGCACGCTGCACGCGCTCACCGCCCCCCGCGCGGAAGCGCTGGCGGCCCTGAACCACTGTGTGCTGCGCGATCCCCGCCACGACTGGCAGGTGGAGAACCGCTCCCTGTACTACGCCCGGCTCTTCCTCGACCTGAACGGCGAACTGGACGCCGTCGAGGCCCACCTCTTCGACCCCGAGGACCACCTGGAGACGGACGAGTCCCGCACCGGCCTGGCCCTCGCGGTGCTCGGCCACCTCGCCTCGTACGGCCGCCGGGACGCTCTCGACCTGCTGCGCCGGTACGCCGCCCAGGGCGCCAACTGGGCCTGGGCGCTGGACGAACTGGCGCTGCGCGACGACGACGCGGGGCTGCGCGCCCTCGCCGCCCCCGTGCTCGCCCGTTTCCCCGCCGACCCCGAGGGCGAGGCCGAGCTGGCCACCGCCGTGCGCGACGCCTTCGAACCCCGGCCCTGGCGGCTGTGGGCCGAGGATCCGCGCGACGGCATCGGCGCCCGGGTGCGGGCCGCCCACGAGGCCGGATGCTTCGACCGCTGGCAACGGCAGATGCGGCCGACCGGGCCCCGCCCCGGCTGGAGCGTGCGCGCCGTCTTCGAGTGGGCCCAGCAGGGCCTCGACCGGGGCGCCGCCCTCCATGTGCCCGCCGCCCGCTGTCTGGTCGCGGTGGCCGGACCCGAGGACCGGCCGGAGATCCTGCTGGCCGCCCGCGCCGGCACCGACGGGGCCCGCTGCACCGCCCTGCGCTATCTCGCGGACAGCAACGATCCCGAGGCGCTGGATCTGGTCGAGGCCGCGGTCGCCGACGGCACCGAGGCCGTCGTGGAGGCGGCCGTCGACGCCTTCGAACGGATGCGCAGTGTCGCGGCCGTGGACCGCGCGCGCGGCTGGGCCCAGCGCCCCGACGTGCTCGGCGCCGCCGCCGGCCGCGTCCTCGCCTGCCGCGGCGGTGCCCAGGACAGCCGGCTGGTGCTCGGCGCCCTGCGCGAGGCCGTGCGCGGCGAGGGCCCCGACGCGCCCACGCTGTGGACCCTGGTCGACGGCGCGGGACGCCTCGGCATCGCCTGCGCGGCGCCGGTGCTGCGCCACGTCTACCGCGAGACCGCCTCCTCCCATCTGCGCGGCCGCGCCGCCCGCGCCCTCGCCGCCACCGATCCCTCCTTCGCCACCGGCTTCGCCGTCGAATGCCTCTGGGACTGCGAGGAGACCACCCGCGAACTCGCCGCCCGCCACGCCGAGACCGGCGACGCCCGGGTCGTGGAACGCCTCCGCCGCCTCGCCGCCGACCCGGCCGAGGAGGACGAGGTCCAGACGGCGGTGCGCAGCCGCTTCGGGCCGGACATGTCGGCGGGCTGAGGCCGCCGGGACGGGCCGGCGAGGGGACCGCGGACGACCCGCGCGGGGCGGGGCGGCCTCGCGGACGACGGGAACGGCGGGGCCCCGGGTGAACGCCGGGTGACCCCCGGCCCAGCGTCCCGTGGACGCCGCCCGGGCCGCCCGGTCGCGGAGTACAACGCTCATGGGACGTTCCCCGGGCGGAAAGATCGACGTTGACGCGGCCACGTCCGGCGCGGCGACAACACCCGTATGCGTGTCGTCATCGTGACCGAATCCTTTCCCCCCGATGTGAACGGCGTGGCCCACTGCGCGCTCCAGACCGCCCGGCACCTCGTAGATCGCGGTCACCACCCGCTCGTCGTCGCCCCCGCCCCCGCTCCGGGCACCCGGCCCGACACGGACGCCCCGTGCCCGGTCGTCCGGATCCCCTCGCTCCCGCTCCCCGGCTACCCCCAGGTCCGTATCGCCCTCCCCAGCCGGCGGCTTGCCGCGGCCCTCGTGACGCACCGGCCCGATGTGGTGCACCTCGCCAGCCCCTTCGTCCTCGGCGCCCGCGGGATGGCGGCGGCCGCCCGGCTCGGCCTGCCCGCCGTGGCCGTCTACCAGACCGACCTCGCCGGATACGCCCGCACCTACATGGGCGCCGGGGAGGCCGCGGCCTGGCGCCGGATCCGCTCCGTGCACGCCGCCGCCGACCGCACCCTCGCCCCCTCCACCGCCGCCCTGGGCGACCTGGAGACGCACGGGGTGCCCCGGGTGCGGCTGTGGCCGCGAGGCGTGGACACCGTACGTTTCCGGCCGGACCGCCGTGACGAGGCGCTGCGCCGGGACCTCGCCCCGAACGGTGAGCTGCTCGTCGGCTACGTCGGCCGGCTCGCCCCCGAGAAGCACGTCGAACTGCTCGCCGGGGTCTGCGCCCTGGACGGCGTCAGACTCGTGGTCGTCGGCGACGGACCCAGTCACGCCCACCTCACCGAGGCGCTGCCCGGCGCCGCCTTCCTGGGCCGCCGTACCGGCGATGATCTGGCGCGGATCTTCGCCTCGCTGGACGTGTTCGCGCACACCGGCCCGTTCGAGACCTTCTGCCAGACCGTGCAGGAGGCCATGGCCAGCGGCGTCCCCGTCGTCGCGCCGGCCGTCGGAGGGCCGCTGGACCTGGTCGGGCACGGCCGTACCGGACTGCTGGTGCCACCGCGCGACGCCGGGGCCGTCCGGGACGCCGTACGGTCCCTGGCCGCGGACCCCGGGCGCCGGATCGCGTTCGGCGCCGCCGCCCGCGGCCTGGTCGAGGGCCGTACCTGGGCCGCCGTGGGCGACCGGCTGATCGGACACTACGCGGACGTGCTCGCCGGACGCCGGACGGCGGTGGCGGCATGAGCGAGGCGATGGCCATGCCCGGTGCGACAGGGACGACCGGTGCGACCGACCGGCCGCTGCGCATCGTCCGGCTCGCCAACTTCGTCGCGCCCGCCTCCGGCGGTCTGCGCACCGCCCTGCGCGAACTGGGCAAGGGCTTCCTGGCGGCGGGCCACGAACCGGTGCTGATCGTGCCCGGCGCCCGGCACACCGACACCGAGACCGAGCAGGGCCGGGTCATCACCCTGCCCGGACCGCTGCTCCCCGGCACCGGCGGCTACCGCGTGCTGACCGACCGGCGCCGGCTCGCCGCCCTCCTGGCGGACCTCGGCCCCGACCGGCTGGAGGTCTCCGACCGCACCACCCTGCGCTGGACCGGCCGCTGGGCCCGCCGGGCGCGGGTGCCCGCCGTGATGGTCTCCCACGAGACCGCCGACGGTGTGCTGCGCACCTGGGGCCTGCCCGAGCGGTTGTCCAGGCGGACCGCGGACGCCCTCAACACCCGTACCGCGCATGTCTATTCACGCGTGGTGTGCACCACCGAGTACGCCGAGCGCGAGTTCGTCCGGATCGGCGCGCGCAATGTCGTACGCGCCCCCCTGGGCGTCGACCTGATGGCCCGCCACCCCGCCCTGCGCGACCCCGGCGTGCGCACGCGGCACGCGCCCGGGGGAGAGGCGCTGCTGGTGATGTGCTCCCGGCTGTCCGTGGAGAAGCGCCCCGGCACCGCCCTGGACACCCTGGAGGCGCTGATACGACGCGGACGGCCCGCGGTGCTGGTGGTCGCGGGGGACGGACCGCTGCGGGGCCGCCTGGAGCAGCGCGCCCGGGACCGGGGGCTGCCGGTGACCTTCCTCGGGCACCTCTCCGACCGGGCCGCGCTCGGCGCGCTCCAGGCCAGTGCCGATCTCGCGCTCGCCCCCGGGCCCGCCGAGACCTTCGGGCTCGCCGCGCTGGAGGCGATGGCCTGCGGCACGCCCGTGGTGGCCAGCGCCTCCTCCGCGCTGCCCGAGGTCATCGGGTCGGCCGGGGCGACCGCCGCCGACCACGGAGAGGCGTTCGCCGACGCCGTCGAACTGCTGCTGGACCGGCCCGCGTCCGAGCGCCGGGAGGCGGCACGCGCGCGGGCCGAGTGCTTCGGCTGGGGCACGGCGGTGGAGGCGTTCCTCGCCGCGCACGACGCGGAGGTGCGGGACCGCGCGGAGGTCCGAAGGGACGGCGGTGACGGCATGGACCGCGCGGAGGTCCGAGGGGACGGCGGTGACGGCATGGACCGTGCGGAGGTCCGAAGGGACGGCGGTCACGGTATGGACCGTGCGGAGGTCTGTGCGGACGGCGGTGACGGCGTGGACCGCGCCGAGGTCCGTGCGGGCGGCCGTGACGGTACCCGTCGGGGCGTCCCGGAGGGCGTGGCATGAGACCCGTCCGGCGTGGGGCGAGACCCGTCCGCTTCGTCGCCCTCGGGGACTCGCTGACCGCGGGCGTGGGCGACTTCACCGAGGACGGCCCGCGGGGCTGGGCCGCGCTGCTCGCGCCCGCGCTCGGCGCGGGCACGGAGTTCACCAACCTCGCGGTCAGCGGCGCGCAGACCCGGGACGTGCTGGAGCGGCAGATCCCGGCCGCCCTCGCGCTCCGCCCCGATCTGGTCGCGGTGGTCGTCGGCGTCAACGACACCCTGCGGCAGACCTTCGACATCCACGCGGTGGCCGCCCGCCTCGACCAGGTCTACGCGGCCTGTGCCCGCGAGGGCGCCACCCTGCTCACCGCCTGTCTGCCCGATCCCGGCGCGATGCTCGGCCTGCCGGGCGCCCTGGCCGCCCCGCTGGCCCGGCGCCAGCGCGGGGTCAACGCGGTCGTGCACGCCCTGTCCGAGCGGTACGGCGCCGTGCATCTGCACGCGTCCGACGGCGGCTGGATCGCCGACCGGGCGCTGTGGAGCGCGGACCGGCTGCATCCCGGCGAACGCGGGCACCGCCGGCTGGCCGCCCGCTTCCACACCCTGCTCGCGGACGCGGGCCACGCCACCGGCCGGCCCCCCTGCCCGGAACCGGAACTCCCCGCGCCGACCCGCGCGGCGAACCTGCTGTGGCTGGCCACGGCCGGCACCGGCTGGGTGGCCCGGCGCTGCCGGGACCTGCTGCCCCAGCTGCTGCGGCTCGCCGTGGACGAACTGCGCCACGACGCCCGTGGCACCGGCGCCGATCTCGACGCGGCCGCGTCGGCCGCGGTCGCCGCCGCCCTGGCCGCCCTTCCGGAGCGGCACCCGGACCGGACGCCGGTCCGGACACCGGCCCAGGCGCGTGCCCTGGGCGGTCTCGCGCCGCGCGCCGCGCCGCCCGGGTCCGGCCCGCTCGACCTGGGGATCGGTATCAGCTGATCCCGGACCCGGCCGCCGGGCGGGTGCCGCCGTCCGGCTCGGCCGGGGTCAGTGAACGCAGGATCAGGGACAGACCGTGGTCGAAGCGCGCGTCGAAGTCGATGTCCTCCAGGTGCGGGGCCACCCGGCTCAGCGACGGGTAGTCGCCCCCCGCGAGTGCGGTGCTCAGCGTGTGCTCGCGGGCGTCGCCCAGGGCCTGCTGCTCCTGGGTGAGGGCGAGCGTCAGATACAGCACCGTCCAGAAGGCCCAGGCCGCGTCCCGCTCGGACAGACCGCCGTCGAGCAGCGCCTCCATCATGGTGTCCGCGTAGCGCAGGGTGCCCGGCTCGGCCGCGTAGGTGCCCGTCACCAGCGCGGCGCCGTCCCGGTGCGCGAGCAGCGCGTCCCGGTAGCGGCGGGCCAGTTCGCGCACCCGTGCGCGCCAGTCCTCGGGCAGGCCGTCCAGCGGCACCTCGGCGGCGATCGCGTCCGCCATCAGCTCCAGCAGCCGTGACTTGGTCTTGGCGTGCCACAGCACGGTGTTCATCCGCACGCCGAGCCGGTCGGCGGTGCCGCGCACCGAGACGGCCTCGGCGCCGCGTTCGTCGAGCACGCCGAGGGCGGCCCGGACGACCGACTCCAGATCGAGCCTCGATCGGGTGGCTGTCTCATCCGCAGCTTGCTTCTTGGTCACCGACCTAGTCTACTGAAGATGCGCCTTGGTCACCGACCAAGAGGTGCGGACGGACTGTGCCCGGGAGGGATTCATGGAGTTGACCGAGTTCACGGAGTTCACGGAGATGACGGAGTTCATGGACACGGAGGAGGCCGTCGTGGTCGGCGGCGGGCCGGTCGGGCTGTGGCTCGCGGCGGAACTGCGGCTGCGCGACGTGCCGGTGACCGTGCTGGAGGCCCGGCCGCGGCGCAGCCCGCACTCGCGCGCGCTCACCGTGCATCCGCGCACCCTGGAGGTGCTGGACTGCCGGGGCGTGGTCGAGCCGTTCCTCGCGGAGGGGGTGCGCATACCCAGCGGCCACTTCGCCGCGCTGCCCGAGCGGATGGACTTCCGGCCGCTGGACACCCCGTTCCCCTTCACCCTCTCGCTGCCCCAGGCGCGCACCGAGGAGCTGCTGGAGGAGCACGCGGTGCGCCGCGGCGCGCGCATCCTGCGCGGCCACCGGGTCACCGGGGTCGAGGCGGGCACGGACGCGGTGGAGCTGACCGTCGAGGGCCCGGACGGGACCTACCGGACCCGCGCCGCCTATGTGGTGGGCTGCGACGGCACGCGCAGCGCGGTCCGGGAGTCGGCCGGCGTGGCCTTCCCCGGCACCCCGGCGACGCTGTGGGCCTGGATGGGCGATGTGGTCCTGGACGCGCCGCCGGCCGGCTTGGCGGTCAACGGGCCGCGCGGGCAGCTGATGGTGTTCCCGCTGCCGGGCGGGGTGCACCGGGTCGTGGGCAATGACCCGGACACCCTGCGGCAGGCGCGGCCGGGCGAGCTGACCTTCGAGGAGCTGCGGGACCGGGTGACGGCCATCGCGGGCACCGACTTCGGCATGCGCGACCCCCGCTGGCTCTCCCGCTTCGGCAATGCCACCCGGCAGGCGGAGACGTACCGGCAGGGCCGGGTGCTGCTGGCCGGGGACGCCGCCCATATGCACTTCCCGGCGGGCGGCCCCGGACTGAACGTGGGGGTGCAGGACGCCACCAACCTCGGCTGGAAGCTGGCCGCCGTCCTCCGGGGCGCCGCCCCGGACGGCCTCCTCGACAGCTACCACGGCGAGCGCCATCCGGTCGGTGCCGAGCTGCTGCTCAACACCCGGGCGCAGACCGCCCTGATGACCACCTACTCGCCGGAGGGACAGGCGCTCCGCGGGCTGCTGGGCGAATTCGTCGCCACCGTGCCGGAGTTCAGCCTGACCCTCGCCGAGCGGATGTCGGGACTCTCCGTGGTCTATCCCCGGCCCAGGGCGCCCCGGCCCATCCGCTGACCGGCCGCCGGGCGCCCGACCTCCGGTTCGCCGACGGGCGGCGGCTGTTCGAGCTGCTGCGCGGCGGCGAGAGGGTGCTGCTGGACCTGACCGGCGAGGCGGCGGCGGGACTGCCCGGACGGACACCGGGCATCGTCGTGCACACCGGACCGCTCGCCCCGCACGACCGGGACGCCTGGCGCCCGGTGACCGCGGCGCTGATACGCCCCGACGGCCATGTGGCCTGGGCCGGCGAGGAGACCGACGCGGCGACGCTCACCCGGTCCGTGTCCGGGGCCCTCGCCGCGATGACGGGGGAGGGGGTGTCTGCCGGCCGGTGACCGGTACAGGGGAGGCGCAGCCGTCGCTCGGTGAGGGGAGGCGCGGGTGCGGCCGCCGTCCGGTGGCGCGGGGTCGGTGTGTGCCGGTTCTCCGGTGTCACCGGGTCGGGGTGCGGCGGCCGCTCGGGACACCTGCCTCGACGCATCGGAGGGTGGCGGCGGGGGTACCGCTTGGGCCACTCATCGGACGCGGGCGATCTCGGCCGGGCCGGCCTCCGCCCGGTCGGCCTTGCCGGGATCGGCGCGGCGGCCACCAAGGTCCGTGCCGCCCGGGCCGGTGCCGTCTGCCGTCGGACCGGCGCCGCCTGTCGCCCGGGTCCGCGTGGTCCGCGTCGTCCGCTGCCCGGGCGCGGCGCCGCCCGGCGTCCGGTGAGGCCCCCTCCCCGGACCGGCCCCTGGACCGGCCCCCGGACCGGCGTCAGCGCCCTCGTACCGGCACGAAGCGGAGTGGCGTGCCCGGCGCCGCCTGGGCCGCCGCCGGGAGGTCGGACGGGTGGACCACGGCGATCACCGGGTAGCCGCCGGTGGTCGGATGGTCGGCCAGGAAGACCACCGGGCGGCCGTCCGGCGGGACCTGTACGGCGCCCAGCACCATGCCCTCGCTGGGCAGTTCGCCCTCGCGGGCGCGTTCCAGGGCGGGGCCCTCGGTGCGCAGGCCGATGCGGTTGCTCGCCGGGGACACCCGGTAGGCGCGCGCGGTCAGGTCGTACCGGCCGCGCGCCGTGAACCAGTCCGCGCGCGGGCCCGGCGTCACCCGGAGCACGAGTTCGGCGGGCGGCCCCGGCTGCGGGACGGTGTCCACGTGCGCGGGCGGTCCGGCCGGACGGCCGAGCGGCAGCACCGTGCCCGCGGCGAGCGGGGCCGGGCCGAGGCCGGACAGCAGATCGGTGGAGCGGCTGCCGAGCACCGGCTCGACGGCGATGCCGCCGCGCACGGCGACGTAACCGCGCACTCCCGCCGACACCGCGCCCACCTCCAGGAGTTCACCGGCGGGCACCGGCACCGGCGCGCCCCACGCCGCCGGGCGGCCGCCGACCCTCACCGGGCAGGGCGCCCCGCCGACCGCCACGGTCACCGTCGAACGGGGGCGCAGCGCACACCCGTCGAGCGTCGTCTCCAGGACCGCGGCGTCCGGCCCGTTCCCGGCCAGCCGGTTGACGAGCGCCGCCGCGGGCGGGTCCAGCGCCCCCGAGCGGGGCACCCCGAGATGCGCGAACCCGGGCCGCCCGAGGTCCTGCACGGTGGTCAGCATCCCGGGTCGTACGACCACGAGCGCACGGTCGGTCATGTCCCCTCCACCGGTAGGGCCGTCAGGTCTTCGCTCATGCCCCCTCCACGGGGGCGAACCGCACCCGGGTGCCCGGCGAGAGCAGCGCGGCCGGGTCGCGGGTGTGGTCCCAGAGCACCGCGTCCGTGGCGCCGATCAGCTGCCAGCCGCCCGGCGAGGCGCGCGGGTACACGCCGGTGTACGGGCCCGCGAGCGCCACCGCGCCGGGCGGGACCGCCGTGCGCGGAGTGGCCCGGCGCGGGACGTCGTAGCGGGCCGGGAGCCCGGTGAGATAGCCGAAGCCGGGCGCGAAGCCGCAGAAGGCCACCGTGAACTCGGTGCCCGTGTGGATACGGACCACCTCCCGCTCGGACACCGCCCAGTGCGCGGCGACGGCGGCGAGGTCGGGGCCGTCGTAGCGCACCGGGATCTCGACCGGTGAGCGTGCCGGGGGAGCGGGCAGCTCCCCTTCGAGCGCGGTCAGTTCGGATGCCCAGCGGGCCGGGTCGGGCAGTCCGTCCAGCAGGACCGTGCGCGCGGCCGGCACGATCTCGCGAACGGTCAGCGCGCCCTCCGCGCGGCGCCGCCGCAGCGCCGCGTGCAGGGCCCCGGCCTCCTCGGCCGAGTCCACCTCGATGAGCAGCGCCTCCCGGCCGGCCGGCAGCGCCCTCATGCGAACGCCGCCAGCCGGGCGCCCGCCGCGACCAGCCGCGCCCGCACCCGCCGGGCCAGCTCCACCGCGCCGGGCGTATCCCCGTGCAGGCACAGCGAGCGCGCGTGCACCCGGACCCGCGCGCCGGAGTGCGCGGTGACCGTGCCGGAACGCACCAGCTCCACCGAGCGCCGTACGACCGCCTCCGGATCGCTCACCACGGCGCCGTCCCGGCCGCGCGGCACCAGCGTGCCCTCGTCGGTGTACGCGCGGTCCGCGAACGCCTCCGGCACGGCCGGCAGCCCCGCCTTCTCGGCCAGCGCCAGCAGCCGGGAGCCGGGCAGGCCGAGGACCGGCAGCGTGGGACCGGCGAGGCGCACGCCGTCGATCACCGCGCCCGCCTGCTCCTCGTCGCGCACGACCCGGTTGTAGAGCGCGCCGTGCGGTTTGACGTACGCCACCCGGGCCCCGGCGGCGCGCGCGAACACCTCCAGTGCCCCGATCTGGTAGGCCACTTCGGCCGTCAGCTCGGCGGACGGCACCTCCATCGCGCGCCGCCCGAACCCGGCGAGGTCCCGGTAGGAGACCTGGGCGCCGATCGTCACCCCGCGGTCGGCGGCCAGCTCGCACACCCGGCGCATGGTGGCCGCGTCCCCGGCATGGAAGCCGCAGGCCACGTTGGCGCTGGTGACGACGGAGAGCAGTTGTTCGTCCTCGGTGAGCCGCCAGCGGCCGAAGCCCTCGCCGAGGTCGGCGTTCAGATCGATCGCGGTCATGGTCGTTCCCGTGTCTCCGATTCGTCGGTTCATGGGCTTGTCGGTACGTCGGATTGGTGGGTCAGGTACTCGTCGGCTCGGTCGCTCATCCGTCTGTCCGCCTGTAGGTCTGTCGGCCTGTGTGTCTGTTCGCCTGTCGGTCCGTCAGCTTGTCGGCTTGTTGGCCTGCCGGATTGTTGGTCTGTCGGCCTTCGGCCCATCGGTTCATCGGCCCATCGGTCTGTTGTTCTGCCGGGTTGTCGGGCCATCGGCTGATCGGCTTGTCGGCTTGGCGGTTGGTCGTTCCGTCGTTCTGTCGTTCCTTCGTTCCGTGCTTCTGTCGTTCCGTCGGTTCACCGGTCCGGCCGTCATGCGGTGGTGTCAGTCGACGCCGACGATCCGGTACTGCTCGTCGCGGGCGTCGGTCAGGAACATCTGGCCCGGGGCGTGGGTGATGGCGAACGGCGGCCGGGAGGCCATCACCGCCGCCTGCGGGGTCACCCCGCACGCCCAGAAGACCGGGATGTCGCCCTCCTGGCGAGCCACCGGGTCGCCGAAATCCGGTTGGTCGAGGTCCGCGATGCCGAGCCCCGCCGGGTCCCCGCAGTGCACCGGGCCGCCGTGCACGGCCGGGAGCAGGCTGCTCTCCCGGATCGCGGCGCCGAGCCGCTCGGGCGGCACCGGCCGCATGGACACCACCATCGGCCCGCTCAGCCGGCCCGCCGGGCGGCACGCGCGCCCGGTGACGTACATCGACACATTGCGGCCCTGCTCGACATGCCGGATCGGCACACCCGCCCGGCTCAGCGCCCATTCGAAGGTGAAACTGCATCCGAGGAGGAACGCCACCAGGTCCCCGCGCCAGTGGGGCCGCGCGTCGGTCGGCTCCGCGACCAGCTCGCCGTCCTGCCACACCCGGTAGCGCGGCAGGTCGGTGCGCAGATCGGCGCCCTCGGCGAGCACCGTCGTCGGGGAACCGGCGTCGGTGACGTCGAGCACCGGGCAGGGCCGGGGGTTGCGCTGGCAGAACAGCAGCATGTCGTAGGCCCAGTCGGCGGGCACCGCGATCAGGTTGGCCTGGGTGTGCCCGGCCGCGACCCCGGCCGTGGGGCCGGCGAGACCCGCGCGGAACCGGGCTCGCGCGGCTTGCGGGCTCCAGGCGGGCGCCCGCTCGTCGAGCGTGGTGACGGGACGGTCCTCGGTGCTCCGCACCCGTGTCATGCCAGTTCCTTCCCGCGTGTCTCGGGCAGTCCGAGCAGCGCCAGCGCCGCGATGCCGTAGCCGACCGCGCCGAAGACCAGCGCGCCGCCGACGCCCCAGCTGTCGGCCAGGAAGCCGACCAGGGTGGGGAAGACCGCGCCCACCGCGCGGCCGGTGTTGTAGGTGAAGCCCTGTCCCGTACCGCGCACCGCCGTCGGGTACAGCTCGCTGAGGTAGGAGCCGAAGCCGCTGAAGATGGCCGACATGCAGAACCCGAGCGGGAAACCGAGCACCAGGAGCACCGTGTCGGCGCCCTGCGGGATGTGGGCGTAGGCCAGCACGCACACCGCCGACAGCAGCGCGAACAGCCAGATGGTGGCGCGCCGCCCGAGCCGGTCGGTGAGGTGGCCGCCGGTCAGATAGCCGAGGAACGCGCCGGAGATGAGGAAGGCGAGGTAGCCGCCGGTGCCGACGACGGAGAGGCCGCGGTCGGACTTCAGGTAGGTCGGCACCCAGGTGGCCAGCGTGTAGTAGCCGCCCTGCACGCCGGTGGACAGCAGGCTCGCCAGCACGGTGGTGCGCAGCAGGCCCGGGGCGCCGCCGCGGCCGGGCCGGAAGATCGCGGTGAACGAGCCGCGGCACGGGTCCTGTTCGCGGGCCGCGAGGGCCACCGGCGCGTCGTGCACCCGGCGGCGCAGCCACAGCACCAGCAGCGCGGGCAGCGCGCCGGTCCAGAACATCACCCGCCAGGCCAGGTCGTCGCCCGCGAAGGAGAAGACCAGCGTGTAGACGACGGCGGCCAGCGCCCAGCCGACCGCCCAGGAACTCTGGACCGCGCCGAGGGTACGGCCCCGGTGGCGGGCGGAGGCGTACTCGGCGACCAGGATCGCGCCGACCGCCCACTCGCCGCCGAAGCCGAGGCCCTGGAGCGCGCGCAGGACCAGCAGCGTCTCGAAGTTCGGCGCGAAGCCGCAGGCGACGGTGAACACCGCGTAGGTGAGCACCGTGATCACCAGGGCCCGGACCCGGCCCACCCGGTCGGCGAGCACACCCGCGAGCGCGCCGCCGACCGCCGAGACGACCAGCGTGACGGTGGTGAACAGACCGGTCTGGCCGCTGTCCAGGCCGAAGTACGCGGAGAGCGCCACCATGCTCAGCGGCAGCGTGAAGTAGTCGTAGGAATCCAGGGCATATCCGCCGAAAGCCCCGGCGAACGCGCGCCGCCCGTTCGGGCCGAGGCCCCGCAGCCAGCCGAACGCGCCGTCCTGGGCGGTGGGTTCGAGCGCGGGGGCGGTGGGAGGAGGGGTCGTGCTCATGGGCACCTCGCAGAAGGGGACGGAGGGTGCGGTGGAGTGAGCCGTGTCGAGCACCGTAGAGGATTGTTCAACGATCCCTCAATACCCCTGTTGTTTCGTTCCGTCGCCTGCGGTTGAATTCCGGGCATGGTAGAGCAGCTGGCGGGACTGGCCGACGACCGCGCCCTCCTAGGCCGCACGAGCACGGCGGAGCGGGTTTCGGACATCCTCAGGAGCCGGGTCGCGGACGGGTACTTCCCGCCCGGCACCCGGCTGTCCGAGGACAGCATCGGCGGCGCGCTCGGCGTCTCCCGCAACACCCTGCGCGAGGCGTTCCGGCTGCTCACCCATGAACGGCTCCTCGTCCACGAGCTCAACCGGGGCGTGTTCGTACGGGTGCTGACCGTGGAGGACGTCGAGGACATCTACCGCACCCGCGCCCTCGTCGAGTGCGCCGTCGTCCGCGGCCTCGGTGCGGCGCCGTACCCTCTGCGGCACCTCTCCGACGCGGTCGCCGCGGGCGAGGCGGCGGCCGCAGAGGATGACTGGAAAGCGGTGGGTACGGCCAACATCCACTTCCACCAGGAACTGGTCGCCCTCGCCCGCAGCGCCCGCACGGACGAACTGATGCGCAGCGTCTTCGCCGAACTCCGCCTCGCCTTCCACCTGGTGGACGACCCGCGCCGGCTGCACGAGCCGTACCTGACGCGCAACCGGGAGATCCTGGGCGCGCTGGAGGCGGGGGAGCGGGGCGCGGCGGAGAGGCTGCTGGAGACCTACCTGGCGGACTCGCTGGAGCGGGTGGTGGAGGTCTACCGGCGCAGAGTGAGTGCGGAACACGCCCCGTAGAGGCGCGGGGAACCGCGCGACCGGCCACCACGGACCCGCACCGGGAAGACGACGTGCGCACGGTCGGCCAAACCGGCGGAGCCAGCCGTTTGGGTAGATGTCAGACCGAGGACCTACTCTGTGCACCGTGACTTCCGAGACCGCTCCGCCCCAGCTCAGCGCAGCGCAGCGCCCCGCGCCGGGACCCGCAGCCGACGAGGGCCTCGCCCGCCGGCTGCGCGCCCTCGCGTGCACCGCGCCGCTGCACGACCTGGACGCCCGCAAGGGCAGCCTCGCGGGCGAGTACTCGGTCTACGGAATGGCCGAGGTGGCCCTCGCCGCCATCGACCTGGTCACGCTGAACATGGACTTCGACACCGGCGCCGACCATGAGCAGATCGTCGCCCGCCTGATCCCCCGCATCGCCGCCCAGGCCCCGCACCGCCACACCGCCGAGCACGAGCGGGTGGCCCGCTGGGTCGTGGAGAACCTGATCAACGTCGGCAGCGTGGACCGCGGCTTCCGCGCCGTCTACGGCACCTTCGCGGCGGACGGCACCTACGTCCGGCGTGACTACGACTTCAAGCTGATCGAAGAGGTTCCGGGCCCCGGCGGCACCGTGTACCTGCGCACCACCGACGAGGCGGTCAACGTCCTGGTCGGCGCCCTCGACACCGACGTCACCAGCGCCCAGATCGCCGCCGAGGTCAAGCTGGAGGTGCTGATCAACCGGGGCCGGCTCGCCGACGCCCAGCTCGCCGCCGAACAGGCCCGCTACCGCACGGTGCAGTACTCCGAGACCCTGCGCCGCGCCCTGGACGCCACCCGGCGCAACGTCCGCGCGGTCGACTGGCTGAACGCCGTGCCCGACATGATCGCCGAGGCCCTGGAACACGTCGCCGACCGCTACCGGCACGAGAACGCGATCCTCACCAACATCCGCAAGGCCCGCGACGAGACCGAGGAGCCCGAGCACAAGCGGCGCGCCGCCGAGCTGGTCGACATCGTCAAGGACTGCATCCGCCGGCACACCCAGCTCCAGTCCCGGCTGCTGGAGGCGGGCCCGCTGTTCCGCGCGGAACAGGACCGGCAGGCGTTCGCCGCGCCCGCGAGCACCGCCGGGATAGACCTGTACGGCCATCTGGTCGCCCCGGTGCTGACCCTCCCCGCCGAGCAGGCCACCCGGGTCACGGACGCCTTCTTCGCCCGCGGCACCGGCCTGCGCACCCCGGTCTCGGTGCGGGTCGCCGACCTCGTGGACATCCTGCTGACCCCGCCCGTGGAGCGCGAGCACCTGGGCGCGGAGATGCCCGAGCCGGACCTGATCGCGACGCCGGACGACAGCCGGTTCAGCGAGGAGCAGCTCGCCACCGCCATGGACCTGCTCGACCTGCCCGCCGACGCCCCGCGCAGGCTCTCCGGGCTGCTCGCCGAGGCCCGGCGCACCGGTGACCCCGATCTCGCCTACCTGGTCGCCCTCCTCGCGGTGCACGCGGCCAGCCCCGCCGTCGGCACCGCCTACCGGCAGGGCGAGGAGAAGCTGCTGTTCGCCGTGGACGACGGCACCGAGCTGGACGACAGCGAGTTCGGCGGCGCCGATCTGATCGTCGGCATGGCGCTGCTGGACGCGGCCGGCATGGCGGCGGACCGGGCGGCATGAGCGTCGGGAGCCGACCTGGCGGCATGAGCGGGCCGTGTGCGATCCGAGCGGGCCGTATGCGACATTTGCGGACCGTGCGCGAGTGGTCCGGAAGCAGCATGAGCAAGTCAGAGAGCGACAAGGAGTCAACGCCGTGAGCGAGCACGTCGAGTGGAGTGACGCCGAGGCCCCGGCCCCGCCGGCCACCGCCGCCGTCACCCCCGCCGACGCCGCCGACGCGGCGCGGCTCGTCGCCTGCGGACTGCAGCCCAAGCTCCAGCCTGCCCGCGACCAGGACTACACCGAACTGCTGCGCCGCTACCGCGAGGACCCGGCGTTCGCCCGGCTCGCCGACGCCGTCGCCGCCGGCCTCGGGCTCGTCGTCCTGGAGGTGTCGCCGCGCGCCGGCATGGCCGTGACCGCCGCCGAGGACTCGGTGTTCGCCGTCCGCATGGGCGACTACGCGCGTCGCACCACCGCCGACTCCGGCGACCGCTTCCTGCACGGCCTCGCCCATCTCGCCGTCGCCGCCCTCGCGTTCCCGCGCCCCGAGGACCTGGCCGACGACGGCTACATCGGCCGGGTCACGGTCAACGGCGTCGACGCCTTCGTCCGCCAGGCATGCCGCCGCCTGGAGGAGCGCGCCGAGGAGCAGGGCGAGAACACCGACCCGGCCACCGACGCGCCCGGCCTGGAGGCCGCCTGGCGGATCTGGGCCAGACGCAGCGCCACCGGCGCCACCAAGGACGCCCGCCGGCCCGCCTCCTCCACCACCGGCATCGTCGCCAAGGCCCTCGCCTTCCTCACCGACTCCGGCTTCCTCCAGCGCACCGGCGACGAAGGCGGCGGCACCTACCGCACCACCGCCCGCTACCAGCTCCAGGTCCGCGACATGGCCGGCACCGCCGCCCTGGCCGAACTGATCGAGCTGGGCGTGGTCCCGGTGACCGACGGCACCGCCAGCCTGCTGCCCGCCGAGGACACCGACGACCTGGAGCTGGTGGCCGACGCGGGCCTCCCCTTCCACTCCTGAGGCGCCGAGGCGCTCACGCACTGAACGCCGAAGCGCCCCGCGCCCGCCCCCGAACGACCGCACCTTTCACCAGACTTACGAGAGTCCGCCATGTACGAGCTGTCCCGGGTCCGCCTCTACTCCATCGGGCCCGCCGGTGCGCGCTACGCCGACACCGTGCTTGACCTGCGCGGCGTGGGCGGGCTTGTGCCCGATCCGGCGCCCACACAGGCGGAGTTCTTCGCCGAGGAGCCGTCCGGGCCGCCGCGCCGCCCCGCGCCCGCGGGCGTGCTCTTCCTGGAGAACGGCGGCGGCAAGTCCGTCCTGCTCAAGCTGATCTTCTCGGTGATGCTCCCCGGCCACCGCAACACCCTCGGCGGCGCCAGCTCCGGCGTGCTGCGCAAGTTCCTGCTCGCCGACGACTGCGGCCATGTGGCCCTCGAATGGCAGCATGTGCAGACCGGTGAGTGCGTGGTCGTCGGCAAGGCCAGCGAGTGGCGCGGCCGCCAGGTCTCCAACGACCCGCGCAAGTTCGCCGAGGCGTGGTACTCCTTCCGGCCCGGCCCCGGACTCAGCCTGGACAACCTCCCCGTGGCCGAGTCCACGGCCGTACGGCCCGCCGCGGAGGGCGCGTCCGGCGCCCAGGGCCGCCGCCGCACCATGAAGGGCTTCCGCGACGCCCTCACCGAGGGCGGCAAGGCGTACCCCCACCTGGAGGTGCACTGGGAGGAGACCCACGAGCGCTGGACCGAGCACCTCGGCGACCTCGGCCTCGACCCCGAACTCTTCCGCTACCAGCGGGAGATGAACGCCGACGAGGGCGAGGCGGCCGGCCTCTTCGCGGTCAAGAAGGACTCCGACTTCACCGACCTGCTGCTGCGCGCGGTCACCGACACCCGGGACACCGACGGCCTCGCCGACCTGGTCAGCGGCTTCGGCGACAAGCTCGGCCGGCGCGCCGAGCTGATCGCCGAACGCGACTTCACGGCCGGCTCGGTGGACCTGCTCGGCCGGATCGTGGAGGCCGCCGACACCCGCGGCCGCGCCCGGGACATCCACGCCGGCGCCGAGCGCCGCACCCGTACCCTCGCCCGGCGGCTGTCCGCGCGCGCCGTACAGGAACGCGTCCGGGCCGCCGACCTCGCCCAGCGCGTCACCGCCGCCGCGTACGCCGTCACCCACTCCGAGGGCGCCCGCGAGCGCAGCTCCCTGATCGCCGCCGAACTCGCCTACCGGCACGCCTCGCTGGCCCTCGCCGCCGCGGAGAAGTCCGCCGCTTCGCAGAAGCGCGAGCTGGCCGACGCCCGCACCCTGCACTCCGCCTGGCAGGCCGCCGAGGCCGTGCTGCGCCACCGCGCCGCCGCCGACCGCGTCGCCCGTGTCTCCGCCGCCATCCAGGAGGCCGAACGGGACGCGGCCCCCGCCCTCGCCGCCCGCGCCAAGGCCGCCGTGGACCTCGTACGGGCCCTGCACGCGGCCGCCGGGAGCGCCGAGGACCTGGCCAACGAGGAGGAGGAGCGCTCCGCCGCCCTCCAGGAGGCCGGCGACGCCGCCTACCGCGACTCCACCGCCGCCGCCACCGAGGCCCAGCGCGCCCGCAGCGAGGTCGGACACCTGCGCCAGCGGCTCACCGAGGTCGAGCAGGAGACCGCCGAGGCGGTCCGCGCCGGCTGGCTGGACGACAGCGCCCCGGACGCCGACCCGGCCCGCGCCGCGCTCGCCGCGTCCGACGCCGAGAAGACCACCGTCGCCTCCTGGGACACCGCCCGCGAGGCCGCCCGCGCGGCCACCGAGCGGGCCCGCGAGACGGCCGCCGCCGAGTCCCGCGCCGAGCTGACCGCGGCCCGTGCCGCCGACGCCGCGACCGCCGCCGTGCGCTCCCACGACGCCGAACGCCGCCTCGCGGACGCGCTGGCCGCCGAGGAACGCCTCGCCGAACTCCTCGGCCTGCCCGGTACGGCACCCCGCGCGGGCCTGCCCGCCCAGCGCACCGA
The DNA here is from genome assembly GCF_009650765.1 of Streptomyces sp. SUK 48. NCBI lineage: Bacteria > Bacillati > Actinomycetota > Actinomycetes > Kitasatosporales > Streptomycetaceae > Streptomyces > Streptomyces sp. SUK 48. Next base: position 6,730,438 of record NZ_CP045740.1, read on the forward strand.
CGACACCGGCCCCGCCCCGCGCCCCGACCAGGACGGCCTGCCCGCCGCCGGACCCCTCACCGCCGCCGAACTCGACCGCTGCGCCGACGAACTGCGCGAACTCCTCGACGGCGCGGTCGGCACCGCCGAACGCCAGCTCTTCGACCTGCGCACGGCCGCCGCCGACGACTCCCGCATCCTCGGCGCGCTCGGCGACGGCGGGCTGCTGCCGCCCGGCCCCGACGTCCTCGCCACCGTCGAGTTCCTCGGCGAGCACGGCATCCCCGCGCTGCCCGGCTGGCGCTATCTCGCCCAGGCCGTCGACCCCGCCGACCACGCCCGGGTGCTCGCCGCCCGGCCCGAACTGGTCGACGGCGTCGTCATCACCGACCCCGCCACCCACGCCCGGGCCCGCGAGGCACTGGCCGACGCCGCCCTGCTGCCCCGTTCCGCCGTGGCCGTCGGCACCGCCGCCGCCCTGCTCGCCCCGGCCCCCGCCGAGGACAGCGACCCGGACGGCGTGTTCCTGGTGCCGCCGAACCCGGCCATGCACGACGAGCACGCCGCCGACGAGGAACGCCAGGCCCTGCGCGCCCGCGCCACCGCGCGCGACGAGGAGATCCGGACCCTGGCCGCCCGGCTCGGCAAGGACCGCGAACTCGCCGCCCGGCTCACCTCCTGGCGCACCGGCTGCCCCGCCGGACGCCTGGCCGAACTGGCCCGCGCCGCCGAGGAGGCCCGCGCCTTCGCCGAGGAGTCCGAGGCCGAACTCGCCGAGGCCCGCACCCTGCGCGCGGAGGCCGAGGAGAGCGCCGCCGAGGCCGTACGGCTGCGCGACGAACGCCAGGAGGCCGCCCAGAAGGCCCGGCGCGCCGCCGACGCCCTCGCCGGACTCGCCTTCCGGCTGCGCGAACGCGCCGGCTGGCAGGCCCGGCTGCGCGAACTCGCCGACGAGGCCACCGAGTCCGAGGCCCGCGCCCAGACCTGCCTGGACCGCGCCCGCGCCGCCGACGAGGACCGCCGCGCCGCCCAGCGCGCCGCCGACGACGCCCGCCGCACCGCCCGCGCGCTGCGCGCCGAGCGCGCGGAGATCGCCGGCGCCCCCGACGACGTACCGGTCGAGGAGAGCGACACGCCCAAGGCGTCGCTGCCCGCGCTGCGCGAGGCGTACCGGGCCGCGTCCCAGGTGTACGAGAAGGTCGGGGTCGGCGCCGACCTGCGCGCCGAGCAGGCCCGCGCCGAGAGCGACGAGAGCGGCGCCCGCACCGAACTGGACCGGCTCAGCAACAAGGTCCGTACCCGCGCCGAGCAGCTCCTCCAGTCGCCCGACGGCTCCGACGGGCCCTCCCGGCAGGCGGCCGCCGCCCGCGCCGAGGAGCTGGTGCAGCTCCTGGAGACCCGGATGTCCACCGCGAGCGAGCAGCTCGGGCGGCTGCGCGGCGAGGCCGAGCGGCACGCCCCCGAGGACGGCGAGGCGCACACCGAGCTGCCCGCGGACCAGGCGCCCCGCGACGCCGAACACGCCCAGGCGCTGCTGCGCACCGCGACCACCGAACTCGCCGCCCGCGCCGAGGCGTTGGCCAAGGCCCGCGACGCCCACGGCGAACTGCTGTCCGCCCACCGCGCCGCCGAGGACGCGGCCGGCGGCTTCGACGAGACCGCCGCGATGCTCCGCGATCTGCTGCGCGAACAGGTGCCCGAGGAGGACCAGGAGGAGCCGGAGCCGTACCCGGGCAGCCTGGAGGAGGCGCGGCAGTCCGCCGCCGAGGCCCGCCGCTCGCTGCGCGGCTGCGCCGCCGACCTGTCCGCCGCCGAGGCGGGCGTGCGCGAGGCGAGCGACGTCCTGGTCCGGCACGCCAACTCCACGCGCTACGAGCAGGTCCGCACCCCCGCCCGGCAGCAGATCCGCGAGCTGCCCGCCGCCGCGCTGCCCGAGCACGCGCAGAAGTGGGCCGACGCCTTCGCGCCCCGGCTGCGCGTCCTCACCGACGAGCTGGCCCAGCTGGAGCGCAACCGCGACTCGATCACGGACCGGCTGCGCGGCCTCGTGGAGTCGGCCCTGGCCACCCTGCGCTCCGCCCAGCGGCTGTCCCGGCTCCCGGAGGGGCTCGGCGAGTGGTCGGGCCAGGAGTTCCTGCGCATCCGCTTCGAGGAACCCGACCAGGCCACGCTCACCGAACGGCTCGGCGAGGTCATCGACGAGGCCACCCGCGCCGCCGTCAAGAAGAACTCCGACATGCGGCGTGACGGCATGTCCCTGCTGCTGCGCGGTGTCGCGGCGGCCCTCCAGCCCAAGGGCGTGGCCGTCGAGATCCTCAAGCCCGACGCGGTGCTGCGCGCCGAGCGGGTCCCCGTCGGGCAGATGGGCGACGTCTTCTCCGGCGGCCAGCTGCTCACCGCGGCCATCGCCCTGTACTGCACGATGGCCGCGCTGCGCTCGAACGACCGGGGCCGCGACAAGCACCGGCACGCGGGCACACTGTTCCTGGACAACCCCATCGGCCGCGCCAACGCGACCTACCTCCTGGAACTCCAGCGGGCCGTCTCCGACGCCCTCGGCGTCCAGCTCCTCTACACCACGGGCCTGTTCGACACCACGGCCCTGGCCGAGTTCCCGCTGGTCATCCGGCTGCGCAACGACGCGGACCTGCGGGCGGGGCTGAAGTACATCAGCGTCGAGGAGCACCTGCGCCCCGGGCTGCCCCAGCAGCCGCAGGCGGGGGAGGCGGGGCACAGCGAGATCACGGCGACGAGGATGTTCAAGAAGCCGGCGGCCACCCCGTGACCGGGGTTATCCCGTAACGGCGGTCACCGCGTAACCGTCAGAAGCCGTACCCCATGCGGCGGGACAGCTCCGTGCCCGCCGCGACCATGCGCCGGGACACCTCCGCGAGCCGGTCCGGGCTCAGCCGGTACACCGGGCCGGAGACGCTGATCGCCGCGATCACCTCGCCGTCGTGCGCCCGCACCGGGGCGGCCACCGCGGCGAGGCCCGGCTCCAGCTCCTCGACCGTCACGCCGTAGCCCCGCTCGACCACGCCGGCCAGCTCGGCCCGCAGCGTCCCGGCGTCGGTCACGGTGTGTTCGGTGAACCGGGGCAGGGGCCGGGCGAGCAGGCTCTCGCGCGCGGCGGGCGGCTGGTGCGCGAGCAGCACCTTGCCGCTGGAGGTGGCGTGCAGCGGGGTGCGCCGGCCCAGCCAGTTCTGCGCGGCCACCGAGGCCGGACCCCGGGCCTGCATGATGTTGACGGCCGCGTCCTCGTCCAGCACCGCGAGGTTCACCGTCTCGCCCAGCTCGTCGGCGATCTCGCGGCAGACGGGGACGCCCTCCTGGGAGATGTCCAGCCGCACCGCCGCGGGCCCGGCCAGCCGCAGCACACCGGCGCCCAGGTAGTACTTGCCGCGGTCCTTCGCCTGCGCCACCAGACCCCGGTGCTCCAGGACGCCGAGCAGCCGGAACGCCGTGGACTTGTGCACGTCCAGCTCGGTGGCGATGTCGGTCACGCCCGCCTCGCCGTCCCGGGCGAGGATCTCCAGCACGCTCACGGCGCGGTCCACCGACTGCACCGCCCCGGCCGCCTGCTGCTTTCGCGCGTGGGCCATGGCTGGTCTCCCACCACCTGTCGGCCGGTCCGTCATCTGTCCCGTACGGCGCTCATGTCCGCGCCGTACGCAACATCATCGTACCGAAGTGGCCGAATCCAGCCGGTGGCCGAGCGGGTTCGGGACAGGCCGGCTCAGGGGTGCGACAGCTGCCCCGCGCCGCCCCGCCGCCGTATCCGATCCTGCTCCCGCAGCGCCCGCCGCTCCGCACGCCGGCGCGCCCGCCGCTCACGGCGCAGCGCGCGGGCCGTGCTGCTGGGCTCGGAGACCACGCCGTGCCGCTGGTTCCACACCTGGCGGGTGACCCACACGTCGACCACGGCCCAGGTGGCCGCCACGGTGCTCACCACGCTGCTGATCACCATGGGGAACGCCGGCCAGGACTCGGCCATGGTGCACAGGAACGCCACCATCGCCTCTATCAGCGTGACCGAGATGATGATCAGCGCCCGCACCGCCGCCGCCCGCACCGGATCGGGCAGCGGATGCCGCCGCGCGGGCTCCTCGACCCACAACGGCCGGTGCTCCGGCTGTATCCCGTACCGCTCCGCAGTGCCCTTCACCGATTCACTCACTCCCCACCGCCCGAGGACCCTCGCCCCGATGCCCGAAGCCCCGACTCCCCAGTAGCTGCCCGGCTTGCGCGGATCTACGCGGCCGGTGTGCGGGACGGGTCCTCCGCGGCCCAATCGCCCCCAACTCCCGTAGAGAAGGACGAACAAGACCCCGCGAAGATTCCCGCCCTGGGAAAAATTCCAGCCAACCGCCATGCCCTGCCATGGTGTCCGGCTCCGGGGTACCCCCCGGATCGCGGTGGCAATCTCCCGCAATGCCCGGACAACTCACCCTCTGCCGCCGCCGCGACGGAAGTTCACCTTCCGGACATGCCTTCGAGTTACCTGTATGGCGGTAGTAGGCTCGCGCCGTTTGTTGACGCACATGCGCACCCCCGGCCCGCGGGGGTCGAGCTGGGGGAGGCCATGCGCTTTCGCGGGAAGTCGATCCGCCGGAAGATCGTGGCGCTGCTTCTCGTGCCGCTGCTGTCCCTGACCGCCATCTGGGGTTTCGCCACGGTGGTCACCGGCCGGGACGTGGCCCAGCTCTTCCGGGTCTCCGATGTCATGCAGAACATCGGCTATCCCACCGACGACACCGTCCGCGTGCTCGAACAGGAGCGCCGCCAGACCCTCGTCTACCTCGCCGACCCACGCGCCTTCGACTCCCTGTCGGCGCTCCAGCGCACCCGCACCGCCAGCGACCGTGCGATCGCGAAGGTCCGTGAGAACGCGCGAAAACGCCATCTGCGCCACGCCCTCGGCGCCCAGGGCGGCGAGCACCTCACCGCCGTCCTGGACGCCTTCGGCGGACTGGACTCGCTGCGCCACAGCGTCGAGAGCGGCACCATCAGCCGCGCCCAGGCCCTCGACCTCTACAACCGCCTGATCGACCCCTGCTACGCGCTGCTCGCCGGGCTCGACGGCATCGACGACGTCGAGATGGACAAGCAGTCGCACGCCCTGGTCAACCTCACCCGCGCCCGTGAACTGCTCTCCCGGGAGGACGCCCTGCTCGGCTCCTCCCTCGTGGTGGGGCGGCTCACCCGCGAGGAGATCCGCGAGATCTCCGACCTCGTCGCCCAGCGCACCCTGCTCTACGACATCAGCCTGCCGCTGCTGCCCGCGTCCGAACGCGAGCGCTACGAACGGTTCTGGGACAACGCCGGTACCGCCCCGCTGCGTTCGGCCGAGCAGTCCGTCATCGAGCACGGCGCCGGCACCCCCGACGGGATCACCGCCAAGAGCTGGGACTCCGCCGCCAAAAGCGCCCTCGCCGACCTCGGCACCCTGGACGACCACGCGGGCGACCGCTTCCAGGACCGTATGCACCCGGTCGCCATGCGGGTCATCGCCCAGGGCGCCGTGGCGGGCCTGCTCGGACTGCTCGCCCTGCTCTTCTCCCTGGTGCTCTCCGTCCGGATCGGCCGCGGCCTCATCCGCGACCTGCGCCGGCTGCGCCTGGAGGCGCACGAGGCGTCCGGCGTCCGGCTGCCCGGCCTGATGCGCCGCCTGTCGGCCGGCGAACAGGTCGACGTGGAGACCGAGGTGCCGCGCCTGGAGTACGACCAGAACGAGATCGGCGAGGTCGGCCAGGCCCTCAACACCCTTCAGCGGGCCGCCGTCGAGGCCGCCGTCAAGCAGTCCGAACTGCGCGCCGGGGTCTCCGAGGTCTTCGTCAACCTCGCCCGCCGCAGCCAGGTGCTGCTGCACAAGCAGCTCACCCTCCTCGACACCATGGAACGCCGCACCGAGGACACCGACGAACTCGCCGACCTCTTCCGCCTGGACCACCTCACCACCCGGATGCGCCGGCACGCCGAGGGCCTGGTGATCCTCTCCGGCGCGGCGCCCTCCCGGCAGTGGCGCCGCCCCGTGCAGCTGATGGACGTGGTCCGCGCCGCCGTCGCCGAGGTCGAGGACTACGAGCGGGTCGAGGTACGGCGCCTGCCGCGGGTCGCCGTGACCGGCCCGGCCGTCGCCGACCTCACCCACCTCGTGGCCGAACTCCTGGAGAACGCCACGGTGTTCTCGCCCCCGCACACCGCCGTCCAGGTCATCGGCGAGCGGGTCGCCAACGGCTTCACCCTGGAGATACACGACCGGGGACTCGGCATGACGCCCGAGGCGCTGCTGGACAACAACCTGCGCCTCGCCGAGACCCCCGAGTTCGAACTCTCCGACACCGACCGGCTCGGCCTGTTCGTGGTCAGCCGCCTCGCCCAGCGCCAGAACGTCCGCGTCTCCCTCCAGCCCTCGCCCTACGGCGGCACCACCGCGATCGTGTTCATCCCGGACGCGCTGCTCAGCGACGAGATCCCGGACACCAACGGCATCGGCTTCCGCCTCGACCGCGAGCGCACGGCGGAGAACTCCGGGCGCGCCGCCGGCGGCTCCCGGGCGCCGCTGCCGCTGTCCGGCCTGCCCACCACCGTCCTGGACGGCCCGGTGGAACTGGAGGGCCCCGTCGGCCTCGACGCCCTGGACGACTTCCCCGGTGCCCTGCCGGACGAGGACAGCGAGCGCGGCGGGCTCTTCCGCCACCGCCGCGCCCTGCCCCGGGGCGGGGAGGACGGCCCGGCGGCGGACCCGGGGAGCGACCGCCCGGAGGAACGCCCGGCGGGGGAGGAGAGCGCCGAGCGCGGACTCGTACCGCTGCCGCGCCGCCAGCCGCCCAAGCTGGTCAGCTCGCACGGCAGGCCGGTCACCGACCAGCGCGCCCCCCGCCCCGAGCCCGGCCGCCGCGACCCGGCGGACCCGGACGAGCGGGCGGCCGGGGAGGCGTACGGCTCCGACACGGGCGGGTACGGCACCGCCGAGGACGCTTACGGCCCCGACCGGGACGCGTACGGCCCCGACCGGGACGCGCACGGCACCGGCCGCGAGCCGTACCGGGCCGACCGCGAGCCGCGCCGGGCCGGTCCGGTCCCCCTGCCGCGCCGGGCGACGGCCGCCCCGCGTCCGGCGGAACCCGCCGACCGCACCGGACAGGGCGGAACGGCACCTGCCGACGGCCCCGCTGCGGCGACCGGCCCCGGTGAGAGCGGCCGCCCCGGCATCGCCTCGCTGCCCCGGCGCTCCCGCCCCGCGACGGGCGTCCCCGGCGGCCCGGACACCCCCGGCGGCCCCGTCCGCGCGCCCCGCGACGGCGACGGCGCCGCCGGACCCGGCGACAGCGCCCTGCCCCGACGCGTGCGGCAGGCCAGCCTCGCCCCCCAGCTCAGGCAGGACCCCGAACGGCGCCCAGGGCGCGGCGACGCGCCCGACGACCGGGACGCCGACGAGGTCCGCAGCCGGATGGCCTCGCTCCAGCGCGGCTGGCAGCGCGGCCGGGAGGAGAATGCCACGGGCGAGACTGCCCGCACCGGCACAGCACAAGGAACCACTAAGGGGGACGGTCGATGACCGCACCGAAGGCGACCGACCACACGGCGATGGGCAACGGGGGGCTGAACTGGCTCCTGGACGAGCTCGTCGACCGCGTCGCCAGCATCCGCAAGGCCGTCATTCTCTCCGGCGACGGACTGCCCACCGGCGTGTCCAAGGACCTGACCAGGGAGGACGGCGAGCATCTGGCCGCCGTGGCGTCCGGCTTCCACAGCCTCGCCAAGGGCGTGGGCCGCCACTTCGACGCGGGCGGCGTCCGCCAGACCGTCGTGGAACTGGACGACGCGTTCCTGTTCGTCAGCGCCGCGGGCGACGGCAGCTGCCTGGCCGTCCTGTCCGACGCCGACTCCGACGTCGGCCAGGTCGCCTACGAGATGACGCTCCTGGTCAAGCGGGTGGGTGTGCACCTGGGCACCGCCCCGCGCACGGGCCTGCCCACGGGCGGGTAGTGGAATGACATGAGCGAAGACGGTCAGGTGAGCAGCCACTGGTTCGACGACGACGCCGGACCGGTCGTCCGCCCCTACGCCATGACGCGCGGCCGTACCACCAGTACGGCCCAGCACCGCCTCGATCTGATCGCGGTGGTCGTCACGGAGCCCGCCGCCGGGGACCCGGAGACGGATCCGACGCTCTCCCCCGAGCACGTGGACATCGTGGGCCTGTGCCGCAGCGCCCCGCAGTCGGTCGCCGAGCTGGCCGCGGAACTCGACCTGCCCATCGGCGTCGTCCGGGTCCTCGTCGGCGACCTCGTGCACGCGGAACTCGTCCATGTCACCCGGCCGGTGCCCCCGGCCGAGCTGCCGGACGAGAGTATTCTGCGCGACGTGATCAACGGCCTGCGGGCGCTGTGACCGGCGCGGAAGCGGAGTACTGACGTGACAGGCTGGCAGTTCTGGGTCGACCGAGGCGGCACCTTCACCGATATCGTCGCCCGGCGCCCGGACGGCCGCCTGCTCACGCACAAGGTGCTCTCCGACCACCCGGCCCACCCGCGGCCCGAGCCCGGCCCACACGCCCACCACGTCGCCCCCGACGCCGCCGTCACCGGCATCCGCGCCCTCCTCGGCGACTCCCCGGAGCCCGTCGAGGCCGTCCGGATGGGCACCACCGTCGCCACCAACGCGCTCCTGGAGCGCACCGGCGAACCCACCCTGCTGATCATCACCCGCGGCTTCCGCGACGCCTTGCGCATCGCCTACCAGAACCGGCCGCGCATCTTCGCCCGCCGCATCGACCTGCCGGAACAGCTCTACGCCCGGGTGATCGAGGCCGACGAACGCGTCGCCACCGACGGCACCGTGCTGCGCGCCCCCGACCTGGACGCGCTCGCGCCCGCGCTCCAGGAGGCGTACGACGACGGGATCCGTGCCGTCGCCGTGGTCTGTCTGCACAGCCACCTGCACCCCGCCCACGAACGCGCCATCGGCGAACTCGCCGCCCGCACCGGCTTCCCGCAGATCTCCCTGTCCAGCGAGGTCAGCCCGCTGATGAAGCTGGTCCCGCGCGGCGACACCGCCGTGGCCGACGCCTACCTCTCACCGGTGCTGCACCGCTATGTCCGCCAGGTGGCCGGCGAACTGCGCGGGGTGCGGCTGATGTTCATGCAGTCCAACGGCGGACTCACCGAGGCGGGACAGTTCCGCGGCAAGGACGCCATCCTGTCCGGACCGGCCGGCGGCATCGTCGGCATGGCCCGGATGTCCCAGCGCGCGGGCTTCGACCGGGTCATCGGCTTCGACATGGGCGGCACCTCCACCGATGTCTCGCACTTCGCCGGCGCCTACGAGCGGGTCTTCGACACCCAGGTCGCGGGCGTACGGCTGCGCGCCCCGATGCTCGACATCCACACCGTGGCCGCGGGCGGCGGCTCCGTGCTCCACTTCGACGGCTCCCGCTACCGGGTCGGCCCCGACTCGGCCGGCGCCACCCCCGGCCCCGCCTGCTACCGGGCCGGCGGCCCGCTCACCGTCACCGACGCCAATGTGATGCTCGGCCGTATCCAAGGCGCCCACTTCCCGGCCGTGTTCGGGCCCGGCGGCGACCAGCCGCTGGACGCCGGTCTGGTCCGCGACCGGTTCACCGGCCACGCCCGCGAGATCCACCGGGCCACCGGCGACGACCGCACCCCCGAGCAGGTGGCCGAGGGCTATCTGGACATCGCCGTCGCGAACATCGCCAACGCGATCAAGCGGATCTCCGTCCAGAAGGGCCACGACGTCACCCGCTACGCGCTGACCACCTTCGGCGGCGCGGGCGGCCAGCACGCGTGCCGGGTCGCCGAGTCGCTCGGCATCCGCACCGTGCTCGTGCCCCCCATGGCCGGGGTGCTCTCCGCGCTCGGCATCGGACTGGCCGACACCACCGCCATGCGCGGACAGTCCGTCGAGGCGACCCTGGAGCAGGCGTCCATGCCCGGCATCCGCGAGGCCGCCGCCGCTCTGGAGGCCGCCGCCCGCGCCGAACTCGCGGCCGAGGACGTCCCCGAGGACCGCGTCCGGGTCACCCACCGGGCCCAGCTCCGCTACGACGGCACCGACACCGCCCTCACCGTCGAACTGGCCGGACCCGACACCATGCGCGACGCGTTCGAGGAGTGCCACCGCGCCACCTACTCCTTCACCCTCGACCGCCCGATCGTGGTGGAGGCTCTCTCCGCCGAGGCCACCGGCATCACCGCACCGCCCGATCTGACCGCCCTCGCCCCGTACGAGGGACGGACCGCCGCACCCGGGACCGTCCGCCTGCACACCGGCGGCTCCTGGCGGGACGTACCCCTGCACCGCCGCGAGGCCCTGCCCCCCGGCGAGACCGTCACCGGACCGGCGGTCGTCACCGAGGCCGGTGCGACGACCGTCGTGGACGACGGCTGGCGGGCCGCGGCCACCGACGACGGGCATCTGCTCATGGAACGCACCGCGGTCACCCGGAGCTCCCCCGTCAGCACGGAGGCCGACCCGGTCCTCCTGGAGGTCTTCAACAACCTCTTCATGTCGATCGCCGAGCAGATGGGCGCCCGGCTGGAGTCCACGGCCCAGTCCGTCAACATCAAGGAGCGCCTCGACTTCTCCTGCGCCCTGTTCGACCCGGACGGCAACCTGGTGGCCAACGCCCCCCACATCCCCGTCCACCTGGGCTCCATGGGCACCAGCGTCAAGGAGGTCATCCGCCGCCGGGGCGACTCGATGCGGCCGGGCGACACCTACGCCGTCAACGACCCGTACCACGGCGGCACCCATCTGCCCGACGTCACCGTGATTACCCCGGTGTTCGACACCGACATCCCCGGCACCGACCTCCCCGGCACCGGCACTCCCGGCACCGGCACCCCGGGCACCGACGCCCCCGCGGACCCGGAGCGCCGGCCCCGGATTCTCTTCCACGTCGCCTCCCGCGGCCACCACGCCGAGATCGGCGGCATCGCCCCCGGCTCCATGCCCGCCCACAGCCGCACCCTGGAGGAGGAGGGCGTCCTCTTCGACAACTGGCCGCTCACCGAGGGCGGCCGCTTCCGCGAGGAGGAGACCCGGCGGCTGCTCACCGAGGGCCGCCACCCCTCCCGCAACCCCCGCACCAACCTCGCCGACCTGCGCGCCCAGATCGCCGCCAACCGGAAGGGCGTCGACGAAGTCCGCCGCATGATCGGCGAGTTCGGCCTCGACGTCGTCCAGGCGTACATGCGGCACGTCCAGGACAACGCCGAGGAAGCGGTGCGCCGCGTCATCGACGCCCTGGACGACGGCGAGTACGCCTACGAGACCGACGCGGGCGCCGTCATCCGGGTCCGGGTCCGGGTCGACCGGGCCGGACGCCGCGCCACCATCGACTTCACCGGCACCTCCGCGCAGCTCCCCACCAACTTCAACGCCCCCTCCGCCGTGGTCGACGCGGCCGTCCTGTACGTCTTCCGCACCCTGGTCGCCGACGACATCCCGCTCAACGACGGCTGCCTGCGCCCCCTGGACATCGTCGTACCGCCCGGCTCCCTGCTCGCCCCCGAGCCCCCGGCCGCCGTCGTCGCGGGCAACGTGGAGACCTCCCAGGCCATCACCGGCGCCCTGTACGCCGCGCTCGGCGTGCAGGCCGAGGGCTCCGGCACGATGAACAACGTCACCTTCGGCAACGAACGCCACCAGTACTACGAGACCGTCGCCTCCGGTTCCGGCGCGGGCGACGGCTTCCCCGGCGCCGACGTCGTACAGACCCATATGACCAACTCCCGGCTCACCGACCCCGAGATCCTGGAGTGGCGGCTGCCCGTCCGCCTGGAGGAGTTCGCCGTACGGCACGGGAGCGGCGGCGCCGGCACCTGGCGCGGCGGCGACGGCGCGGTGCGCCGCATCCGGTTCCTGGAGCCCATGACCGTCTCCACCCTCTCCCAGCACCGCCGCGTGCCCCCGTACGGCATGGCGGGCGGCGCCCCCGGAGCGCTCGGTGCCAATCGTGTCGAACGGGCCGACGGCGGCGTCACCGATCTCGGCGGCAGCGGTTCCGCCGAGGTCGGACCCGGCGACGTGCTCGTCGTAGAAACCCCCGGTGGCGGCGGCTACGGCCGGCCGTCGCCCGAATCCCAGCAAGCAGGAGAAGTGAACGATGGTCCTCGGGCGTCCTGAGCACGGCAATGTCCCGGTCGAGCCCGTCACGCTCAAGATCCTGGTGGCGGGCGGCTTCGGCGTGGGCAAGACCACCCTGGTCGGCGCGATCAGCGAGATCCGGCCGCTGCGCACCGAGGAGCGGCTCACCGAGGCCGGGCGCCCGGTCGACGACACCAGCGGGGTGGAGGCCAAGAACACCACCACCGTGGCCATGGACTTCGGCCGGATCACCCTGCGCGAGGACCTGGTGCTGTACCTGTTCGGCACGCCCGGGCAGGAGCGGTTCTGGTTCATGTGGGACGAGCTGTCCGAGGGCGCGCTCGGCGCCGTCGTGCTCGCCGACACCCGCCGCCTGGAGGACTGCTTCGCCGCCGTCGACTACTTCGAGCGGCGCTCCATCCCCTTCCTGGTCGCCGTCAACTGCTTCGACGGCGCCGACCGCTACCCCTCCGACTCGGTCCGCCGGGCGCTCGACCTGGACGCCGGGGTGCCCGTGGTGCTCTGCGACGCCCGCGACCGGGAGTCGGCCAAGGACGTGCTCATCGACCTCATCCAGCACGCGATGCGCTACACGGCGGAGCACCGCCAGCCGGTCGGCAACTGAGGCACGGGCCGGCTCAAGTCCCCGCACACGGGACCCGGTCGCCTGCGCAGGAGACCCAAGTCGCCCGCGCGGGGCGGACGTTCACCCCTGGGGCGCGACGGCGCGCACCGGAGCCGCCGTCCCGCCGCCCCGTCGTACCTCGTGGCCGGCCAGCCCCGCGCGGCCGAGCACCCAGCTCGCCCCGCCCAGCGCCTTGGCCACCCGCTTCAGCGGGGCCAGCTGGGCGGCGGCCTGGCGGTGGTCGCGCACACTGCCCGGCCCGCACACCACGGTGGCCAGCGACAGCGTGACGGGCCGCCCGCCCGCCGACCAGGGCGCGTCCAGCACCGCCGCGGCCAGCGGGGCGAGCGTCTCCTCGTCGGCCAGCACCAGGAAGTCGTCCCCGCCGATGTGCCCCACCCGCGCCCGCCCGGCGCCCGCCCGCGCCAGCGCCCGCCCCACCGAGCGGATCAGCTCGTCGCCCGCGGCGAAACCGGCGCCGTCGTTCACCTTCTTGAAGTGGTCGATGTCCAGCCAGCTCAGCGCGAACGGCCGCCCGTCCGCGATCCGCCGGTCCACCTCGCCGGTGATCGCGTCCGAACCCGGCAGCCGGGTCAGCGGATTGAGCCCGGCCGCCTCCTCCACCCGGCTCTCGGCCAGCGCCCGCACCAGGTCCGCGAGCCGTACGACGCCCACACACCGCCCGTGCCCGTCCAGCACCGCCACATCGTCGCTGGTCCGGTCCGGGCCGCCGACCGCCACCACGTCCAGCACCTCCCAGGCGGTGGCGTCCGCCCCGACCGTGCGCGGGGTGTCCCCGAGCCGCGCGGCGGGACGGTCGGCGTACAGGGCGTGGCCGTAACGGCCGGACATCGACAGCAGGAAGCGCGAGCGGTGCACCGACCGCACGGGTCTGCCCGCCTGGTCCACCAGCAGCACCCCGGAGACGTCCGGCGAGCCGGTCAGCAGGGCCCGCACCTGCCCTGCCGACGCCGTCACCGGCAGCACGGCGGCCGGGCGCACGAACTCCCGCACCGACGGACCTGCCTTGGGCGCGGCGGGCACGGCGGGGGCGGCGGACGGAACATAGACGGCGGTCGCGGGTATCCGGGCGGGCGGCGCGAACAGCTCGCCCTGCGCCAGCTGCGCCCCCGCCGACACCGCCGCCGCGTACTGCCCCTCGGTCTCCACCCCCTCCACGGCGACCAGGGCGTCCAGCTCCTCGCACAGCGTGCGCATCGCCCGCACGGCGGCGGGCCGGGCCAGCAGCGAGGCGTCCAGCTTGACCAGGCCGGGGGAGAGGTCGGTGAGCAGCCGCAGCGGCACATCGCCGTCCCCGACCCCGTCCGCGCTGATCCGGAACCCCTGCTCCCGCAGCGCGGCCACCGCCTCCAGCAGCGCCCGGTGCGGCACGTGCGTGTACGGCGGTACGACGTCCAGCGTCACCTCCCAGGGCCCCCGGCCCCCCGCCCGCACCGCGTCGTACAGCGGGGTGAGGCCGCCCAGGTCGGCGAGCGTGGCCGCGAACACGTTCACGTGCAGCGGCAGCAGCCGCTCCCGGCGCATGGCCGCGCGCAGCGCCGACACGGCCAGCACGCCGTCCAGTTCGGGGTCACGGCGGGCCTCGGCCAGGATGTCGCCGGTCTCCGGGCGGGCGAACGCCTCCAGCGCGGCGACCGCGCCCGTCCTCAGGTTCACCAGCGGCTGGAAGGCGAAGCGGAGAGAGTCCGTCCAGGAGTGCACGGGAGCATGATGGCGCCGCGCGCGGACGCCCAGGGCCAGTTCATGAGACGTTCACACAGGATTCCAGGCCGATCGCACAGCGTGACAATCGTTTTGATCGCCCCTCGGCCGCCCTCACCGCACCGCCACCACGGACGAACCGTGCCCGAAGAGCCCCTGGTTGGCGGTGATGCCCACCCGCGCGCCCTCGATCTGCCGCTCGCCCGCCGCGCCCCGCAGCTGCCAGGTCAGCTCGCAGACCTGCGCGATGGCCTGGGCCGGGACGGCCTCGCCGAAGGAGGCGAGGCCGCCGCTGGCGTTGACGGGTGTCCGGCCGCCCGGTGCCGTCGCGCCCGCCCGCAGCAGCTTCGCCCCCTCGCCCGCGCCGCACAGCCCCAGGTCCTCGTACCACTGCAACTCCAGCGCGGTGGACAGGTCGTACACCTCCGCCAGGTCCAGATCCCCCGGGCCGAGGCCGGCCTCCTCGTAGGCGGCGCGGGCGAGGGAGGCGCGGAAGGTCTCCCGCGGGGGCTCCACCGCGACCGCCGGGTCGGTGGCGATGTCCGGCAGGTCGAGCACCGGGTTCGGGAACCGGGGCGTCACCGTGGAGACCGCGCGGATCCGCACCGGCCGGGCGGCGCCGTGCCGGCGCGCGAACTCCATGGAGGACAGCACCAGGGCGGCGCCGCCGTCGGAGGTGGCGCAGATGTCCAGCAGCCGCAGCGGATCGGCGACCACCGCGGAGGCGGCGACCTCCTCGGCGGTGACCCGCCTGCGGTAGCGGGCGTACGGATTCAGCGCCCCCATGGCCGCGTTCTTCACCTTGACCAGCGCGAAGTCCTCCGGTGTGTCCCCGTGCACCGCCATCCGGCGGCGCGCGTACAGCCCGAAGTACGCCGGGTTGGTGGCGCCCAGCAGCCGGAAGCGGAGCCAGTCGGGATCGTCGGGCCGGTCCCCGCCCGCGGGCCGGAAGAAGCCCTTGGGTGCCGCGTCCGCGCCCACCACGAGGACCACGTCGGCGAGGCGGGCGAGGATCTGCGCCCGCGCCGCCGCGATCGCCTGCGCCCCCGACGCGCAGGCCGCGTACACACTGGTGACCCGGGCGCCCTGCCAGCCCAGCGCCCTGGCGTACGTCGCCGCCGCCACGTACCCCGGGTAGCCGCCGCGCACGGTGTCCGCGCCGACGACGGCGCCCACGTCCCGCCAGTCGACACCGGCGTCCGCGAGCGCCGCGCGGGCCGCCGCCGCGCCGTACTCCACGAAGCCGCGCCCCCACTTGCCCCAGGGGTGCATGCCCGCGCCGAGCACGGCGACGTCCCCCGTCACGACGCCGCCCCCGCCGGCCGCCAGTTCCAGGTGGCCGTCGGCTCCGTCCCGCCGTCGCCGTGGAGTACGCCTTCGACGACCTCCACCTCCATCCCCACCGCCAGATCGGCGACGGTGACGCCGGGCGCCGCCTGCCCCAGCACCACGATCCGCTCGGCGGCCAGCTCCACCGCGATCAGCGCGTACGGCTCCCAGGGGAGTCCGGCGTCGCTGACGAAGGGGGCCGGGGGCCGGTACCGGGTGTCGGTGTACGACCAGACGCGCCCCGTCCGGGACAGCGGGGTCTCCTCCAGGGTGCCGCCGGCGCAGTGCGGATTGCGGCAGTGGAGGTCCTCGCGCGGGAAGAAGACCGAGGCGCAGGACGAGCAGCGGGTGCCGAGGAGGCGGAAGCCGTCCCCCTCGCCGGTGAACCAGCCGGTGATCACGGGTGTCCCGGTGTACGGCAAAGC
Source organism: Streptomyces sp. SUK 48 (assembly GCF_009650765.1). Classification (NCBI taxonomy): domain Bacteria; kingdom Bacillati; phylum Actinomycetota; class Actinomycetes; order Kitasatosporales; family Streptomycetaceae; genus Streptomyces; species Streptomyces sp. SUK 48. The sequence goes on from NZ_CP045740.1 coordinate 6,746,635, forward strand.
CCCTCCCGTCACAACGGATCGAGCGGATCGTGCGGTTCGAGTGGACCTGACGGTGCGTCAGAAGTGTCGCACGCGCGACGGGAAATGGGCAGACCGTGTCCGTACCGGACAACGCCGCTGACGGAAGACGCGCTTCCCGTGATCGGATACAGTCCGCGCGTGTCCGAGAATCAGCAACCCCTTGCCAACTCCGCGCCGGGATCGCACTGTTCCGCCTGCGGGGTGCCCTATGGAGCGGGCGTCACCGGCTGGCCGCGCACCTGCCCGGCCTGCGGCACGGTCGCCTACCGCAATCCGCTCCCCGTGGCGATCGCGCTCCAGCCCGTGTACGACACCGAGGGCACCGCCCTGGTCGTCATCACCCGGACCATCGCCCCCGCCCGCGGCGGCAGGGCTCTGCCCGGCGGTTACGTGGACGACCGCGAGGACTGGAAGCAGGCCGTCGTCCGCGAGCTGAAGGAGGAGACCGGTATCGACGCCGCCGCCCGCGACGTCCGCCTCGTCGACGCGATGAGCTCCCCCGACGGCCACCTGCTCCTCTTCGGCCTCCTCCCGGAGCGCCCGGCCGACACCCTCCCCGCGTCCGCCGCCACCTCCGAGACCGAGGGCTGGCACCTCCTGCGCCGCCCCGAGGAACTCGCCTTCCCCCTCCACAGCGCCGCCACCCGAGCCTGGTTCGAGGGCCGCTACTGACCCACCGCCCGAGCCGGGCACCCCCACGAGCCCGGCTCAGCGGGAGGCCCCGCTTCCACGGGTCCCCCCGATCCGGACCCCGCCCGGTACCCCGCACTTCGGCTGATTCGCGTGCCACATCGGTGCCCGGAATGTCCGGGCCCCGCGCCCGTCCGGCTCACGCGGGTGTCACCCGCACGTGCCGCGCCCGGGCGGCTCGCGGACATCCGGGCCACCCGGCCCTTCGGATGTCCGCCGCCACCGATCCGGGACCCATCCACAGCCGACCTACCGGCCCCGCGCCTCCCGCCCCCTCACAACCCCCGCGCTCCTATCCCAGCCCCCGCACCCGCACCGGCCACGCCGGCTCGGTCACCCCGTTCCCGTCCTCTCGTGTGACCACCACCTTGCCGGCCTGGTGGCGGGCCACGTAGCGCTCCATCTCCGGTACGTCCCAGCCGTCGCCCGCGTCCGGTATCACCAGGCCGCCGCCGGTGCGGCCCGGGGCCGGGGCCCAGGTCTCCAGTGCGAGGCCGTCGTCGCCCCGGACCGGCAGCACCGCGCCCGCCCGGGCGAACACCGGTATCCGCGACAGCGGCGCGTCCACCACGACCTGGCCGGGACCCTCGTACGCCCGTTCCGTCGCCGTGTCGTACCAGCGCCCCCGCGGCAGCCGCACCACGCGCCGGTCCGCCCCCGGGTCGAGCACCGGAGCCACCAGCAGGCCGTCACCCAGCAGAAACGTGTCCTCGCAGTCGCGCAGGTCCCGGTCCTCCGGCGCGTCCCACCACACCGGCCGGACATAGGGCGCGCCGGTGCGCCGGGCCAGATGGGAGAGCGTCACGAAGTACGGCAGCAGCCGCCGGCGTTCGAGCAGCGCCGCCCGCGCGTGCTCCAGCACCTCCGCCCCGAACTCCCACGCCTCACGCCGCCCGGCCCGGGGGCCCGCATGGGTGCGGAACAGCGGCAGATACGCCCCCAGCTGGATCCACCGCAGGTACAGCTCCGGCGACGGGCCGCCGCCGAAGCCGCCGACGTCCGGGCCCGAGTACGGCACCCCGCACAACCCGAGCCCCAGCACCAGCGACAGGGAGGCCCGCAGCCCCGGCCAGCCCGTCGCCACCTCGCCCGACCACGTGCCGCCGTACCGCTGCATCCCCGCCCAGCCCGACCGCGTGAACAGGAACGGCCGCTCCCGGGGCGCCAGTTCGCGCAGTCCCTCGTACCCCGCGCGCGCCATGCACAGCCCGTACACGTTGTGCGCCTCGCGATGGTCCCCGCCGCGCCCCTCCAGCGCGTGCCGGGCCGAGCGCGGCAGCGTCGGTTCGCCGAACGCGTTGAAGGACACGGGCTCGTTCATGTCGTGCCAGAACCCGGCGAACCCCTGCTCCAGCCGCTCCTCGTACAGCCCGCCCCACCACGCGCGCACCCGCGGACGCGTGAAGTCCGGGTACACGGACTCACCGGCCCACCCCACCCCCCGCACCGGCCGCCCGGCGGCGTCCCGCACGAACGCGTCCACCGCCGTACCGCCGTCGTACACCGCGTCACCCGGCGCCACCCGCACCGCCGGATCGACGACCGAAACCAGCCGGATCCCGTCCCGGCGCAGCTCCTCCGCCAGCACCGGCAGCTTCGGGAACCGCTCCCGGTCCACGGTGAACACCCGGTGGTCGTCGTAGTGGCCGGCGTCCAGATGCACGGCGTCCAGCGGCAGCCCGTGCTCCTGATGGCCCGCGACGATCCGGCGCACCTCCTGCTCGCCGCCGGGCCCCCGCCGCGCGTGCTGATGACCGAACGCCCAGGCCGGCGGCAGCGCGGGCGCCCCCGTCAGCGAGGCCCAGGTGAGCAGCACCCGCGCCGGCGGCCCCACCATCACCCAGCAGCGCAGCGGCCCGCCGTCCATCCGCAGCTCGCAGCGCCCCGCCCGGTCGTGCCCGGACCCCGCGCCCTCCGTGCCCTCGCGCAGCACCACCGTGCCGTCCCACGTGGTGTCGTAGAACATCAGGTGCGTCCCCGCGTCCGCCACCACCAGCTGCACCGGCATGGTCAGATACAGCGGATCGTCACCCGGGGCGAACGACGTGCCGGGGTCGGTGTTCCACAGCCGGTACGACCCGTCGCGCAGCCGCGGCCCGGACGCGCGCCCGCCGAGCCCGAAGAACCGGGCGTCCGCCGCCACCTCCGCACGCTGCATCCACCGCGCGACACCCCCGTCGACCGGCTCCCACCAGCGCGGCGGCAGCTCCCGGCGCAGCACCACACCACCCGGCGTGCACACCTGCACCGCACCGTGCCGCGAGACCACGACCGTCACCCGCTCGGCCACCACCCGCCAGCCGCCGTCCTTGTCCGGCTCCAGGACCGCCCGCGGGTCCGGCTCGGGGCCGCTCCCCGCCAGCGCGTACGACGGCTGCGGCGCCGCCCCGTCCCAGCCCCAGAACACCGCGCCGTTCACCGCGACCATGACCCGCAGCTCCGACCGGCCGAACCGGATCACCCCGCCGCCGGGCCCCGGCTCCGCACCCTCCACCTGCCCGGGCACCCGCGCCCGCTCCGCCCCGCGCCGGGGCAGCCCGGCGGCGTCGATCCGCCGTCTGCGCCACGCCGCCCGCACCCCCCGAGCAGCCCGTCCCGAACCGAACACACGCATCGAACGCACCAGGTCACGACCGTCCATGCTGCTCACCCTGCCACCGGGCGCCCCGCGCGCGTGTGCCGTTCAATTTCCGTTCACCTCTGCCGGACCCGCCGTTTCACCAGCCGGACGAGTTTCACCAGACGGATGATAGGAAGCTCACCCTGGTGCGGAAGTCGATCACATGGCATCGTCCCTGTCAGCCGCGTCACGCGCACATCCAGCCGTGCGCGGACCGACGCACACGACGCGTACAGCCCGGGAGCCGCCCCATGTCGACCGCGAACCCCCAGCCGCTCTGGCAGCCCGATCCCGCGCGGATCGCCCAGGCACGCGTCACCGCGTTCCAGGCGTGGGCCGCCGCCCACCACGGGGCCCCGGCCGACGGCGGCTACGCCGCACTCCACCGCTGGTCCGTCGACCACCTGGACGCCTTCTGGAAGGCCGTCACCGAGTGGTTCGACGTCCGCTTCTCCACCCCGTACACCCAGGTACTCGGCGACCGCGCGATGCCCGGCGCCCAGTGGTTCCCCGGCGCCACCCTCAACTACGCCGAGCACGCCCTGCGCGCGGCCGCGGACCGCCCCGACCAGCCCGCCCTGCTGCACGTGGACGAGACCCACGAGCCGCGCCCCGTCAGCTGGGCCGAACTGCGCGGCCAGGTCGGCTCGCTCGCCGCCGAACTGCGCGCCCTCGGCGTACGCCCCGGCGACCGCGTCAGCGGCTACCTGCCCAACATCCCGCAGGCCGTCGTCGCCCTCCTCGCCACCGCCGCCGTCGGCGCCGTATGGACCTCCTGCGCCCCCGACTTCGGCGCCCGCAGCGTCCTCGACCGCTTCCAGCAGGTCGAACCCGTCGTCCTGTTCACCGTCGACGGCTACCGCTACGGCGGCAAGGAGCACGACCGCCGCGAGACCGTCGCCGAGCTGCGCCGCGAACTGCCCACCCTGCGGGCCGTCGTGCACATCCCGCTCCTCGGCACCGAGGCACCCGAGGGCGCCCTCGAATGGTCCGCCGTGACCTCCGGCGACACCGAGCCCGTCTTCGAACAGGTCCCCTTCGACCACCCGCTGTGGGTGCTCTACTCCTCCGGTACGACCGGCCTGCCCAAGGCCATCGTCCAGTCCCAGGGCGGCATCCTGGTCGAACACCTCAAGCAGCTGGGCCTGCACTGCGACCTCGGCCCCGAGGACCGCTTCTTCTGGTACACCTCGACCGGCTGGATGATGTGGAACTTCCTCGTCTCCGGCCTGCTCACGGGTACGACGATCGTCCTGTACGACGGCAGCCCCGGGTACCCCGACACCGGCGCCCAGTGGAAGGTCGCCGAACGCACCGGAGCCACCCTCTACGGCACCTCCGCCGCCTACGTCATGGCCTGCCGCAAGGCCGGCGTCCACCCGTCCCGCGACCACGACGTCTCCCGCGTCAAGTGCGTCGCCACCACCGGCTCCCCGCTGCCGCCCGACGGCTTCCGCTGGCTGCACGACGAGGTCGGCGAGGACCTGTGGATCGCCTCCGTCAGCGGCGGCACCGACGTCTGCTCCTGCTTCGCGGGCGGCGTGCCCACCCTGCCCGTGTACACCGGCGAACTCCAGGCACCCGCCCTCGGCACCGACCTCCAGGCATGGGACCCCGCGGGCGAGCCCCTCGTGGACGAGGTGGGCGAACTCGTCGTCACCAAGCCCATGCCCTCCATGCCGATCCGCTTCTGGAACGACCCCGACGGCAGCCGGTACCACGACAGCTACTTCGACACCTACCCCGGCGTCTGGCGCCACGGCGACTGGATCACCCGCACCGGGCGCGGCACCGTGATCATCCACGGCCGCTCCGACTCCACCCTCAACCGGCAGGGCGTCCGCATGGGCTCCGCCGACATCTACGAGGTGGTCGAGCGCCTGCCCGAGATCAAGGAATCCCTGGTCATCGGCATCGAACAGCCCGACGGCGGCTACTGGATGCCCCTGTTCGTGCACCTCGCCCCGGGCGCGAGCCTGGACGACGCGCTCCTCGACAAGGTCAAGCGGGCCATCCGCGAACAGCTCTCGCCGCGCCACATCCCCGACGAGATCATCGAGGTGCCCGGCGTCCCGCACACCCTCACCGGCAAGCGCATCGAGGTCCCGGTCAAGCGCCTCCTCCAGGGCACCCCGCTGGAGAAGGCGGTCAACCCCGGCTCCATCGACGACCTCACGCTGCTCTCCTTCTACGAGGAGCTGGCCCGCAAGCGCGGCTGACCCCCCGACCCGGGTGCCCACGGCCCCGGACCCCGCCGCGACGGTGGGGTCCGGGGCCGTCGGCATCCCCAGGAGAACCGCAGGTCAGAGCGCTCCCGCCCGGCATTGTCAGTGGTGACGGTTACGGTGAGTGAGCACTGATCGACCGCGCACACATGGGGGAAACATGGCGCACACCGACCACCGGACCATGCGCAGCGTCCTGCGCCGCGAGATCGCCGGCACCATCGGCCTGCTCGCCGACGAACACGACTTCCGCGCCATGCGGCGCTACCGCAGCTTCACCTTCGACGACCACCCGACCTACCTCCGGCAGGTCGAGGACGTCCTGAGGAACCGCGCCGCGCACGGCGGCCACACCACCCTCGCCCTGTTCGACCCCGAGGACTATGCCGCCTACTGCGCCGAGACCGGCCTGGACCCCGACCTGCCCGCCACCCGCACCCGCTTCACCGCCGCACTCGCCGCCACCGGACCCACCGTCCCCTACGACGGCGGCCCGCTCACCGCACTCGTCCCCACCCTCGTCGACGCGGCCGTCCGCCGGGCCACCTGGGAGTACGCCAGCACCCTGCTGACCCGCCTCGGCCCCTGCCCCACCTGCGGCGAGGACATCGGCCGGGCCGCCTTCACCCGCGCCTCCGACCTGGTGGTCCGCATCCTCGACACCGCGCCGCCCGGCGACCGGCACCTCGTGTGCACCGTCACGGGAGCACCGGAGACCCTCGTCTCCGTCCTGCACGGCGACGAGGACGCGCACGGCGCCACCCGTCTGGACGAGGCCGAGGCCCTGGAGTTCACCAGCGTCCTCGCCCTGGGCCTCGCCACCCGCAGTCCCGGCGGACTCGTCCTGCGCACCAGCGCCCCGGGCACGGCGGACCGCGTCCACGGCTGGCGGCTGCGCGCCGGCGCCCTCGAACCGCTCACCGCCGCCGAGGTGTTCGACGCCTACTGCACCGACGCCGAGACCGGCGACCTCATCGCCCCGGAACCCGGCGTCGACTACTGCGCACCACCGGATCTGGGGGAGGACGGCACCGCACCGGACCACCGCCACTGACCGGACACGCCCGACCGGACACGCCCGACCGGACACGTCCGGAACGCGTCAGGGGCGCCCCACCCGAAGGCGGGACGCCCCTGCGCGACACGGCCACCGGCCGCCCGGCGGCTACTCGCCGGACAGCACGGCCTGGGCCGCGCTCCGCGCCTCCTCGGCGCTGTCCGCCGCCCGCGCCGCCGCCGCGGCCCGCTCGCACTGCGCCAGCGTGAACTTCGCCAGCGTCGCCCGGACATAGGGCAGCGACGCCGCACCCATCGACAGGGAGGTGACACCCAGACCGGTCAGCACACAGGCCAGCAGCGGATCGGACGCCGCCTCACCGCACACCCCGCAGCTCTTGCCCTCGGCACGGGCCGCCTCCGCGGACAGCGCGACCAGGTCCAGCAGCGCCGGCTGCCACGGGTCCTGCAACCGCGACACCGCGCCCACCTGCCGGTCCGCCGCGAACGTGTACTGCGCGAGGTCATTGGTGCCCAGCGACAGGAACTCGACCTCCTGGAGGATCGACCGCGCCCGCAGCGCCGCCGACGGGATCTCCACCATGGCCCCGAACTTCGCCCGCAGCCCCGCCGCACGGCAGGCGTCCGCGAACGCCCTCGCGTCCGCGCGGTCCGCCACCATGGGGGCCATCACCTCGAGGTGGACGGGCAGCCCCTCGGCGGCCTTCGCCAGCGCGGTCAGCTGGGTGCGCAGGACGTCCGGGTGGTCCAGCAGCGTCCGCAGCCCCCGCACGCCCAGCGCCGGGTTCGGCTCGTCCGCCGGGGTCAGGAAGGCCAGCGGCTTGTCCGCGCCCGCGTCCAGCACCCGTACGACCACCCGGCCCTCGGGGAACGCCTCCAGCACCTGCCGGTAGGCCGCGACCTGCTTCTCCTCGGACGGAGCGCGCTCACTGTCGTCCAGGAACAGGAACTCGGTACGGAACAGACCGACACCCTCGGCCCCGGCCGCCACCGCCGCCGGCACATCCGCGGGACCGCCGACATTGGCCAGCAGCGGCACCTTGTGCCCGTCCGCCGTCGCGCCGGGACCGGACGAGGCGGCCAGCGCCGCCCGGCGCTCGGCGGCCGCCGCCGTCAGCTCCGTCTTGCGCTCCTCGCTCGGGTGCACGAACACCTCACCGGTGCTGCCGTCCACCGCGACGACCGTGCCCTCGCCCAGCTCGACCGCGCCCGGCAGCGCCACCACGGCCGGCACCCCGAGGGCCCGCGCCAGGATCGCGCTGTGACTGGTGGGACCGCCCTCCTCGGTCACGAAGCCGAGCACCAGAGAGGGATCGAGCAGCGCCGTGTCGGCGGGCGCCAGGTCCCGCGCCACCAGTACATAGGGGTGGTCGCTGTCCGGGACACCCGGCATGGGCACGCCCAGCAGCCGGGCGACGATACGGTTCCGCACGTCGTCCAGGTCGGCCACCCGCCCGGCGAGGTACTCACCGGCCCCGGCCAGCAGCTCCCGGTACGCCGCGAACGCGTCGTACACCGCGCGCTCGGCGGTGCTGCCCACGGCGATCCGCCGGTCGACGTCCGCCATCAGCTCGGGGTCCTGGGCCATCATGGCCTGCGCCTCGAGCACGGCCTGGGCCTCGCCGCCGGCCAGATTGCCGCGCGCCATCAGATCGGCGGCCACGGCGTCGACCGCCTGGCGGGCGCGGCCCTGCTCGCGGCCCGCCTCCTGCGCCGGGATCTGCTTGGCCGGCGGCTCCAGCACCGCCGTGCCCATGTGCCGGACCTCGCCGATCGCCACGCCATGGCTCACGCCGACGCCTCGCAGCGTTGTCTCCATCTCACCCGTCTCCGGATAGTGCGGCGGGCCCCGCCGCCGCGGTGGTCGTCCTGTACGCCGTCCTCATGACGACGGCATGTGTGTCAGTTCCAGGAGAAGAGCTCGGCGCCGGCCGTCACGTCACCGCTCTCACGGACGTCGGAGAGGGCCTCGGCCGTGGCCTCCAGAGCGACGACGGGGCACACCGGGGACTTGCCGGCCTCCTCGACCGCCGCCGGGTTCCAGCGCACGATGACCTGGCCGCGGGTCACGGTGTCACCCTTGTTGACGAGCACCTCGAAGCCCTCGCCGTTGAGCTGCACGGTGTCGATGCCGAGGTGGGTGAGGACACCGTGCCCGCTGTCGTCGACCACGACGAAGGCGTGCGGGTGCAGGGAGACGATCACACCGTCCACGGGCGACACGGCCTCGGAGGGCTCACGCACCGGATCGATCGCGGTGCCGGGGCCGACCATCGCCCCGGAGAACACGGGGTCCGGCACGGCGGCCAGTCCGATGGCGCGTCCGGCGAGAGGGGACGTCACGGTGGTCATGGGAGCCTCCCAGAAGTGGAGCTGCTCGCGGGCGTGAGCAGCAGGGTATGTCATGTGAAGTGGCGGTTCCGGATGAAAGCTAGCAGCTAGTGGTCTAGACCACCAACCCAGCGGATTTGCATGCCGTTCCGGGCCCCCTGTACAGTCGTACTCCTGCTCGGGACGGAGCGACGCGAAAGTGTCCTCGCTCGAACAGAAAACAAACTCGTCGGATCCTGACTCTGGATCTCCTTCTGCATGCTCGCAGAACGGTGGTCAGAGAGACAGAAAAAGCCTGATAGAGTTTGAAACACCGAAGGGAAGCCCGGAGGAAAGCCCGAGAGGGTGAGTACAAAGGAAGCGACCGTTCCTTGAGAACTCAACAGCGTGCCAAAAGTCAACGCCAGATATGTTGATACCCCGTCTCCGGTCATCATGACCGGGACGTGGTTCCTTTGAAATAAACACAGCGAGGACGCTGTGAACGGTCGGACTATTCCTCCGACCGTTCCGCTCTCCAATGTGTCACCGGCTGAATTATTTTTCGGCCGAGTAAACATTCACGGAGAGTTTGATCCTGGCTCAGGACGAACGCTGGCGGCGTGCTTAACACATGCAAGTCGAACGATGAAGCCCTTCGGGGTGGATTAGTGGCGAACGGGTGAGTAACACGTGGGCAATCTGCCCTGCACTCTGGGACAAGCCCTGGAAACGGGGTCTAATACCGGATATGACCATCTTGGGCATCCTTGATGGTGTAAAGCTCCGGCGGTGCAGGATGAGCCCGCGGCCTATCAGCTTGTTGGTGAGGTAACGGCTCACCAAGGCGACGACGGGTAGCCGGCCTGAGAGGGCGACCGGCCACACTGGGACTGAGACACGGCCCAGACTCCTACGGGAGGCAGCAGTGGGGAATATTGCACAATGGGCGAAAGCCTGATGCAGCGACGCCGCGTGAGGGATGACGGCCTTCGGGTTGTAAACCTCTTTCAGCAGGGAAGAAGCGAAAGTGACGGTACCTGCAGAAGAAGCGCCGGCTAACTACGTGCCAGCAGCCGCGGTAATACGTAGGGCGCGAGCGTTGTCCGGAATTATTGGGCGTAAAGAGCTCGTAGGCGGCTTGTCACGTCGGTTGTGAAAGCCCGGGGCTTAACCCCGGGTCTGCAGTCGATACGGGCAGGCTAGAGTTCGGTAGGGGAGATCGGAATTCCTGGTGTAGCGGTGAAATGCGCAGATATCAGGAGGAACACCGGTGGCGAAGGCGGATCTCTGGGCCGATACTGACGCTGAGGAGCGAAAGCGTGGGGAGCGAACAGGATTAGATACCCTGGTAGTCCACGCCGTAAACGGTGGGCACTAGGTGTGGGCAACATTCCACGTTGTCCGTGCCGCAGCTAACGCATTAAGTGCCCCGCCTGGGGAGTACGGCCGCAAGGCTAAAACTCAAAGGAATTGACGGGGGCCCGCACAAGCGGCGGAGCATGTGGCTTAATTCGACGCAACGCGAAGAACCTTACCAAGGCTTGACATACACCGGAAAGCATTAGAGATAGTGCCCCCCTTGTGGTCGGTGTACAGGTGGTGCATGGCTGTCGTCAGCTCGTGTCGTGAGATGTTGGGTTAAGTCCCGCAACGAGCGCAACCCTTGTCCCGTGTTGCCAGCAGGCCCTTGTGGTGCTGGGGACTCACGGGAGACCGCCGGGGTCAACTCGGAGGAAGGTGGGGACGACGTCAAGTCATCATGCCCCTTATGTCTTGGGCTGCACACGTGCTACAATGGCCGGTACAATGAGCTGCGATACCGTGAGGTGGAGCGAATCTCAAAAAGCCGGTCTCAGTTCGGATTGGGGTCTGCAACTCGACCCCATGAAGTCGGAGTCGCTAGTAATCGCAGATCAGCATTGCTGCGGTGAATACGTTCCCGGGCCTTGTACACACCGCCCGTCACGTCACGAAAGTCGGTAACACCCGAAGCCGGTGGCCCAACCCCTTGTGGGAGGGAGCTGTCGAAGGTGGGACCAGCGATTGGGACGAAGTCGTAACAAGGTAGCCGTACCGGAAGGTGCGGCTGGATCACCTCCTTTCTAAGGAGCACTTCTTACCGGACTTTGTTCGGTCAGAGGCCAGTACATCGGCGAATGTCTGATGCTGGTTGCTCATGGGTGGAACGTTGACTACTCGGCACACTTCGGATGGCTTCTCTTCCTAGTACTGCTTCGGCGTGGAACGGATGAAGGATGCAGCGAGGGGTGTCGGGCACGCTGTTGGGTGTCTGAGGGAATGATCTGATCTTCTCCTCAGTCGCCGGCCCCAGTGCACTCGGACTCGTTGATGGGTTCGGGGTGATGGGTGGCTGGTCGTTGTTTGAGAACTGCACAGTGGACGCGAGCATCTGTGGCCAAGTTTTTAAGGGCGCACGGTGGATGCCTTGGCACCAGGAACCGATGAAGGACGTGGGAGGCCACGATAGTCCCCGGGGAGCCGTCAACCAGGCTTTGATCCGGGGGTTTCCGAATGGGGAAACCCGGCAGTCGTCATGGGCTGTCACCCTTGCCTGAACACATAGGGCAAGTGGAGGGAACGAGGGGAAGTGAAACATCTCAGTACCCTCAGGAAGAGAAAACAACCGTGATTCCGGGAGTAGTGGCGAGCGAAACCGGATGAGGCCAAACCGTATGCGTGTGAGACCCGGCAGGGGTTGCGTGTGCGGGGTTGTGGGATCTCTCTTCTACGGTCTGCCGGCCGTAGGGCGAGTCAGAAACCGTTGATGTAGACGAAGGACATGCGAAAGGTCCGGCGTAGAGGGTAAGACCCCCGTAGTCGAAATGTCAGCGGCTTGCTTGAGAGACACCCAAGTAGCACGGGGCCCGAGAAATCCCGTGTGAATCTGGCGGGACCACCCGCTAAGCCTAAATATTCCCTGGTGACCGATAGCGGATAGTACCGTGAGGGAATGGTGAAAAGTACCCCGGGAGGGGAGTGAAATAGTACCTGAAACCGTGTGCCTACAAGCCGTGGGAGCGTCGGATGCAGCTTGCTGCATCTCGTGACTGCGTGCCTTTTGAAGAATGAGCCTGCGAGTTTGCGGTGTGTTGCGAGGTTAACCCGAGTGGGGAAGCCGTAGCGAAAGCGAGTCCGAACAGGGCGTTTCAGTAGCACGCTCAAGACCCGAAGCGGAGTGATCTAGCCATGGGCAGGTTGAAGCGGAGGTAAGACTTCGTGGAGGACCGAACCCACCAGGGTTGAAAACCTGGGGGATGACCTGTGGTTAGGGGTGAAAGGCCAATCAAACTCCGTGATAGCTGGTTCTCCCCGAAATGCATTTAGGTGCAGCGTCGTGTGTTTCTTGCCGGAGGTAGAGCACTGGATAGGCGATGGGCCCTACCGGGTTACTGACCTTAGCCAAACTCCGAATGCCGGTAAGTGAGAGCGCGGCAGTGAGACTGTGGGGGATAAGCTCCATGGTCGAGAGGGAAACAGCCCAGAGCATCGACTAAGGCCCCTAAGCGTACGCTAAGTGGGAAAGGATGTGGAGTCGCACAGACAACCAGGAGGTTGGCTTAGAAGCAGCCACCCTTGAAAGAGTGCGTAATAGCTCACTGGTCTAGTGATTCCGCGCCGACAATGTAGCGGGGCTCAAGCGTACCGCCGAAGTCGTGTCATTGCAGCATATAGCCCCAACGGGTGCTGTGATGGGTAGGGGAGCGTCGTCTGCCGGGTGAAGCAGCACCGGAAGGTAGTTGTGGACGGTTGACGAGTGAGAATGCAGGCATGAGTAGCGATACACACGTGAGAAACGTGTGCGCCGATTGACTAAGGGTTCCTGGGTCAAGCTGATCTGCCCAGGGTAAGTCGGGACCTAAGGCGAGGCCGACAGGCGTAGTCGATGGATAACCGGTTGATATTCCGGTACCCGCTGTGAAGCGTCAAACATCGAGCATCGTGATGCTAAGGCCGTGAAGCCGCCCTGATCTCTTCGGAGTTGAGGGGAGTGGTGGAGCCGCCGGACCAAGCGGTTAGTAGGTGAGTGATGGGGTGACGCAGGAAGGTAGTCCATCCCGGGCGGTGGTTGTCCCGGGGTAAGGGTGTAGGACGGTGTGTAGGTAAATCCGCACATCATGTGTCTGAGACCTGATGCCGAGCCGATTGTGGTGAAGTGGATGATCCTATGCTGTCGAGAAAAGCCTCTAGCGAGTTTCATGGCGGCCCGTACCCTAAACCGACTCAGGTGGTCAGGTAGAGAATACCGAGGCGTTCGGGTGAACTATGGTTAAGGAACTCGGCAAAATGCCCCCGTAACTTCGGGAGAAGGGGGGCCACGCTCGGTGATGGGATTTACTCCCTGAGCTGGGGGTGGCCGCAGAGACCAGCGAGAAGCGACTGTTTACTAAAAACACAGGTCCGTGCGAAGCCGTAAGGCGATGTATACGGACTGACGCCTGCCCGGTGCTGGAACGTTAAGGGGACCGGTTAGCTCCATTTCGGTGGGGCGAAGCTGAGAACTTAAGCGCCAGTAAACGGCGGTGGTAACTATAACCATCCTAAGGTAGCGAAATTCCTTGTCGGGTAAGTTCCGACCTGCACGAATGGCGTAACGACTTCTCGACTGTCTCAACCATAGGCCCGGTGAAATTGCACTACGAGTAAAGATGCTCGTTTCGCGCAGCAGGACGGAAAGACCCCGGGACCTTTACTACAGTTTGATATTGGTGTTCGGTTCGGCTTGTGTAGGATAGCTGGGAGACTTTGAAGCTCATACGCCAGTGTGGGTGGAGTCGTCGTTGAAATACCAGTCTGGTCGTGCTGGATGTCTAACCTGGGTCCGTGATCCGGATCAGGGACAGTGTCTGATGGGTAGTTTAACTGGGGCGGTTGCCTCCTAAAGAGTAACGGAGGCGCCCAAAGGTTCCCTCAGCCTGGTTGGTAATCAGGTGTTGAGTGTAAGTGCACAAGGGAGCTTGACTGTGAGACCGACGGGTCGAGCAGGGACGAAAGTCGGGACTAGTGATCCGGCGGTGGCTTGTGGAAGCGCCGTCGCTCAACGGATAAAAGGTACCCCGGGGATAACAGGCTGATCTTCCCCAAGAGTCCATATCGACGGGATGGTTTGGCACCTCGATGTCGGCTCGTCGCATCCTGGGGCTGGAGTCGGTCCCAAGGGTTGGGCTGTTCGCCCATTAAAGCGGTACGCGAGCTGGGTTTAGAACGTCGTGAGACAGTTCGGTCCCTATCCGCTGTGCGCGTAGGAGTCTTGAGAAGGGCTGTCCCTAGTACGAGAGGACCGGGACGGACGAACCTCTGGTGTGCCAGTTGTCCTGCCAAGGGCATGGCTGGTTGGCTACGTTCGGGAGGGATAACCGCTGAAAGCATCTAAGCGGGAAGCCTGCTTCGAGATGAGGACTCCCACCCACTTGATGGGGTAAGGCTCCCAGTAGACGACTGGGTTGATAGGCCGGATCTGGAAGCCAGGTAACTGGTGGAGGTGACCGGTACTAATAGGCCGAGGGCTTGTCCTCAGTTGCTCGCGTCCACTGTGTTGGTTCTGAAACCACGAACAACCAAAGTGCCGGTTGTCAGTTTCATAGTGTTTCGGTGGTTATAGCGTTAGGGAAACGCCCGGTTACATTTCGAACCCGGAAGCTAAGCCTTTCAGCGCCGATGGTACTGCAGGGGGGACCCTGTGGGAGAGTAGGACGCCGCCGAACTCCTTTTACAGCTCCGGCTCTTGGGCACCAGCCCGAGAGCCGGAGCTTTTTTGCGTTGGGGTAAAGTCAGGGAGCATCGTTGGCTCGTTTTCCCACAGGAGGCCCCCGGGTGGAGGTCCAGGAGACCCGTGTCCAGACAGACCGGGTCCTCACCATCCCCAACATCCTCAGCATGGCGCGGCTCCTCGGCGTGCCCCTGTTCCTGTGGCTGATCCTCAGGCCGGAGTTCGGGGGCCCCAAGAGCGACGGATGGGCCCTGCTCGTGCTGGCCTTCAGCGGAGTCAGCGACTACCTGGACGGCAAGCTCGCCCGGCGCTGGAACCAGATCAGCAACCTGGGCCGGCTCCTCGACCCGGCCGCGGACCGGCTCTACGTGCTCTCCACGCTGCTCGGCCTCACCTGGCGGGAGATCCTCCCGGTCTGGCTGACCGCCCTGCTGCTCGCCCGGGAGCTGATGCTCCTCGTCATGGTGGGCATCCTCCGCCGGCACGGCTACCCGCCGCCCCAGGTCAACTTCCTCGGGAAGGCGGCCACGTTCAACCTCATGTACGCCTTCCCGCTCCTCCTCCTCAGCGACGGCAGTGGTTGGATCGCGTCACTGGCCGCCGTTTTCGGATGGGCGTTCGCAGGGTGGGGTACAACCCTCTATTGGTGGGCAGGAGTGCTCTACGTGGTGCAAGTCCGCCGATTGGTGCGTGCGGACGCCATGGCCGATTGAGCTCGGCGATTGTCCTGACCTGACGCCTCGATGGCCCGCCGTGCAAAAGTGCGGGACAATCTGGACGGGTGAAGTCGGCGAGACCGTCGTCTCTCAGAGGAGGACGCTTCCGACATGAAGGCCGTCGTGATGGCTGGAGGCGAAGGCACCCGCCTTCGCCCCATGACCTCGAGCATGCCCAAACCGCTCCTGCCCGTGGTGAACCGCCCGATCATGGAGCACGTGCTACGGCTGCTCAAAAGGCACGGGCTCACCGAGACCGTCGTCACCGTGCAGTTCCTTGCCTCGCTCGTCAAGAACTACTTCGGTGACGGCGAAGAGCTCGGTATGGAGCTCACCTACGCCAATGAGGAGAAGCCACTCGGTACCGCCGGAAGCGTCAAGAACGCGGAAGAGGCGTTGAAGGACGATGCCTTCCTCGTCATCTCCGGTGATGCCCTGACCGACTTCGACCTCACGGAACTGATCAATTTCCACAAGGAGAAGGGCGCGCTCGTCACGGTCTGTCTGACCCGCGTGCCCAACCCCCTGGAATTCGGCATCACCATCGTGGACGAGGAAGGCAAGGTCGAACGCTTCCTGGAGAAGCCGACCTGGGGGCAGGTCTTCTCCGACACCGTCAACACGGGCATCTACGTGATGGAGCCCGAAGTCTTCGACTACGTGGACCCCGATGTTCCGGTCGACTGGTCCGGCGATGTCTTCCCGCAGCTGATGAAGGAGGGCAAGCCGATCTACGGCTTCGTCGCCGAGGGCTACTGGGAGGACGTCGGCACGCACGAGAGCTACGTCAAGGCCCAGGCCGACGTCCTGGAGGGCAAGGTCAACGTCGACATCGACGGTTTCGAGATCTCCCCGGGCGTCTGGGTCGCCGAGGGCGCCGAGGTGCATCCCGACGCCGTGCTGCGCGGACCGCTCTACATCGGTGACTACGCCAAGGTCGAGGCCGGCGCGGAGATCCGCGAGGACTCGGTCATCGGCTCGAACGTCGTCGTCAAGAGCGGCGCCTTCCTGCACAAGGCCGTCGTCCACGACAACGTCTATGTCGGCCAGCACAGCAATCTGCGCGGCTGCGTCGTCGGCAAGAACACCGACATCATGCGGGCCGCCCGGATCGAGGACGGCGCGGTCATCGGCGACGAGTGCCTGATCGGCGAGGAGTCGATCGTCCAGGGCAATGTGCGGGTCTACCCGTTCAAGACGATCGAGGCCGGTGCCTTCGTCAACACCTCGGTCATCTGGGAGTCCAGGGGCCAGGCCCAGCTCTTCGGCGCCCGCGGCGTCTCCGGCATCCTGAACGTGGAGATCACACCCGAGCTGGCCGTCCGCCTCGCCGGCGCGTACGCGACCACGCTCAAGAAGGGCTCCACGGTCACCACGGCCCGCGACCACTCCCGAGGCGCCCGGGCGCTCAAGCGCGCGGTCATCTCGGCATTGCAGGCGAGCGCCATCGACGTACGCGACCTGGAGAACGTGCCGCTGCCCGTGGCCCGGCAGCAGACCGCGCGGGGCAGCGCCGGCGGCATCATGATCCGTACCACGCCCGGTGTCCCGGACTCGGTCGACATCATGTTCTTCGACGGACAGGGCGCGGACCTGTCCCAGGGCGGGCAGCGCAAGCTGGACCGGGTGTTCGCGCGCCAGGAGTACCGGCGGGCCTTCCCCGGCGAGATCGGCGACCTGTACTTCCCCTCCAGCGTCTTCGACTCGTACACCGGCTCGTTGCTGCGCAATGTCGACACCAGCGGGATCCTCGACTCCGGCATGAAGGTCGTCGTGGACGCCTCCAACGGCAGCTCCGGCCTGGTGCTGCCCAGCCTGCTGGGCAAGCTCGGGGTGGACTCCCTGACCATCAACCCGGGCCTCGACGAGTCCCGGCCCACCGAGACCGCCGAGATGCGGCGCAGCGGTCTGGTGCGCCTCGGCGAGATCGTCGCGTCCTCGGGCGCCGCGTTCGGCGTCCGCTTCGACCCCGTCGGCGAGCGGCTGTCGCTCGTGGACGAGAAGGGCCGGATCATCGAGGACGACCGGGCGCTGCTGGTGATGCTGGACCTCGTCGCCGCGGAGCGGCGCAGCGGCCGGGTGGCACTGCCGGTCACCACGACCCGCATCGCCGAACAGGTGGCCGCCTACCACGGCACCCAGGTCGAGTGGACGACGACCTCGCCCGACGACCTCACTCGTGTGGGTGGTGAGGAGGGCACCATCTTCGGTGGTGACGGCAAGGGCGGATTCATCATCCCGGAGTTCGGCAGCGTGTTCGACGGCACGGCGGCGTTCGTCCGGCTGATCGGGCTCGTGGCGCGCACCCAGCTCACCCTGAGCCAGATCGACGCGCGCATCCCGCGGGCGCACGTCCTCAAGCGGGACCTGGCGACGCCGTGGGCCGTCAAGGGGCTCGTGATGCGCCGGGTGGTGGAGGCGGCCGGGGACCGCTCGGTCGACACCACCGACGGCGTACGGGTCGTGGAGAGCGACGGGCGCTGGGTGATGGTGCTGCCCGACCCGGCCGAGGCGGTCACCCATCTGTGGGCCGAAGGCCCGGACGACGCCTCCGCGCAGGCCCTGCTGGACGAGTGGTCCGGCATCGTGGACAGCGCCGGGCGGTAGGGCGTACCACCGCGGAACAGCCGCACGCGTGCGTGCCGGGCAGGCGCCCCCGAGGGGGTCTGTCCGGCACGCCGGTGGGGCCATTCGGAGTATCGCGCGCGACATGCGACGATGTGCGGCATGCCGCAGCAACCCCCCGTTCGGAGCAGCGCCACGCGGCCGCGCCGCCTGGACGCCTCCATGTCGTTGATCACCAACGTCATGGACCACAGCCTCGACGACGGGTACGCCGAGGCCGCCGCCCGGAAGAAGTCCTGGGGCGAGGGCGGCCTGCCGAAGACCCTCAGGGCGAAGCTGGGCCTCGCGGGCGGCCTCGTCCTCGCGGCGCTGGTCGTGACCGTCGGGGCGGCCCAGGCACGGATCGCGGCGCCCGTGGTGGCCAAGGAGCACCAGGAGCTGATCGACCGCGTCGACAAGGAGACCGCCGACGCGGACAAGCTCCAGGGCGGCGTGGACAAGCTGCGCGACGACGTCAGCGCGCGTCAGCGGGCCGCCCTGAGGTCGAGCGGCGGCAGCGCCGAGGCGGACCTGGTGGGCATGCTGTCGGGCGCCACCGAGGTGCACGGTCCGGGCGTCAAGCTCGTGGTGAACGACGCCAAGGAGGCCAGCAGCGGCGGTGACGGCACCAACCCGCGGGAGACCGCGGGCTTCTCCGACACCGGCCGGGTGCGCGACCGCGATCTCCAGCGCGTGGTCAACGGGCTGTGGGCGTCCGGCGCCGAGGCCGTCTCCGTCAACGGGCAGCGGCTGACCGCCCTGTCGGCGATCAGGGCCGCCGGAGACGCGATCCTGGTCGACAACAGGCCGCTCGTGCCGCCGTACACCGTGCTGGCGGTGGGGAACGGACCCCGGCTGAGCAGCGACTTCCAGAACAGCGGGGACGGGCTGTATCTGCACGCGCTGGAGCAGAACTACGGCATCCGCGCCACCATCTCCACCGAGCACGACGTCCGGCTGCCCGCCGCGCCGAGCGTGATCGTCCGCACGGCGCAGCCGGTCCCGGTCCCCGACAGCGCCGACGCCAAGAACAGCAAGAACGCCAAGAACGACCAGAACAGCAACAACAGCAAGAACACCGAGAAGACGGAGAAGGGCACATCGTGATCGCCGTACTGGGCCTCGTCGTGGGAGTCGTGGCCGGCCTGTTGGTCCGGCCCGAGGTTCCGGCGGTCGTGGAGCCTTATCTGCCGATCGCCGTCGTGGCGGCCCTGGACGCCGTCTTCGGCGGTCTGCGGGCCATGCTGGACGGCATTTTCGACGACAAGGTCTTCGTCGTGTCGTTCCTGTCGAACGTGGTCGTGGCGGCCCTGATCGTGTTCCTCGGCGACAAGCTGGGCGTGGGCGCGCAGCTGTCCACGGGCGTCGTGGTCGTCCTCGGTATCCGCATCTTCTCCAACGCCGCGGCGATCCGGCGGCACGTCTTCCGGGCATGAGGCGATGAGCGACAACCAGCACCAAGACGACGGGCGCGAAGAGCACCCCCGCCACGCGCACGGCGAGCACGCGGCCCGGCCGGGCGACCGGCTGCGCAAGGAACTGCCGGCCGAGGTCCCCGCACCGGGGCCCGAGGCGGGGCCGCGGCCCGGGTCGCGCCCCGACGCGTCGCTGACCGGCCGTCAGCGGCTCGCGAAGGGGCTGTGGCCGCCACGTCTGACCCGGCCCCAACTCATCGTCGCCGTGCTCCTGTTCGGCCTCGGGTTCGGCCTGGCCGTCCAGGTGGCGTCCAACAGCGACACCGACAGCGCGCTGCGCGGAGCACGTCAAGAAGATCTTGTGCGCATCCTGGATGAACTGGATTCGCGTACGCAGCGTCTTGAGGACGAGAAGCAGGGACTCGAAAAGCAGCGGTCGGAGCTCCAGAGCAGCTCCGACCAGGCCGCGGAGGCACGCAAGCAGACCGCCGAGAAGGAACGGCAACTCGGCATCCTGGCGGGCACCGTGGCGGCTCAGGGTCCCGGCATCACCATGACGATCGAGGACACGAAGGGGACGGTCCAGTCGGACATGCTGCTCGACACCATCCAGGAGCTGCGCGCGGCCGGCGCGGAGGCGATCCAGGTCAATGGCGTGCGCGTGGTGGCCAACACCTATTTCGCGGACGCGGGCAAGAGCGTGAGCGTGGACGGGAACAAGATCAACGCCCCCTATCGTTTCAAGGTCATCGGCAAGCCGCAGGATCTCGAGCCGGCGCTGAACATCCCGGGAGGCGTGGTGCAGACTCTGGAGAAGGAGCAGGCCACGGTCTCCGTCGCACAGTCGGGCAAGATCGTCGTGGACGCCTTGCGACAGGCGAAGCAGCCTGACTACGCTCGGTCGTCCTCCCAGTGAACCGGCGGTGCATGGGGGCGGTCCGGCAAGGGCATGAGGTTGCGGGGGGTCGGCGCACCGACGAGGTGACGCGTGGTGGAAACTGTCTGGTGGGCACGGACGTTGTGAGGGTGTCCGGGTCGGCCGGTGTCGGCAATCAGGGTTCGTCCTGCCCCACGGGCGGGTCTGTTTCGGTCAAGGGGAATCGCCCGTGAAGTTGTTTGCGAAGTGGTTCGGCAAGAGCGCGCGAGAGGGCGGCGACAACGCGACCGCCCGTCATCGCGCACAGCCTGACGCACAGGGTCAGCGGCCGCTGTTCCGGGACCAGGTGGCTGGTCCGGGCGGTGACATTTCGGGAGGCCAGGGCGCGCCGTCAGTTGACCCTGCCCAGTCCCGCGGCATAGGTTTCGGGCAACCGTCAACCTCAAGTACGGGTGGAGAGTTTGCTCCCGGCCCGTACGCGTCCAATGCCCCGGCGGGGCAGCCGCGGCAGGAGGATCCGTCCATGTCGGCCCTGGTGTGTACGAGGTGCGGTAACCGCAACGCGGAGAACGCCCGCTTCTGTTCCAACTGCGGTGCGCCGCTGCGTCCCGGAGCCGTGCCCGAGCGCGCGTCCGAGACGACGTCCACGATCTCGATCTCCGGTCTCGAGGCGTACGAGGCGGAGGCGACCGGCCAGACGCCGATGCCGCTGCTGTCGCCCGAGGCGCAGGCCGCGGTGGACGCGCTGCCGGCGGGCTCGGCCCTGCTGGTGGTGCGCCGGGGCCCGAACTCGGGCAGCCGCTTCCTGCTCGACGGCGACCTGACCACGGCCGGCCGTCATCCGCAGAGCGACATCTTCCTGGACGACGTGACCGTCTCGCGTCGCCATGTGGAGTTCCGCCGCTCGCCGGACGGTTCGTTCACCGTCGCCGACGTCGGCAGCCTCAACGGCACGTACGTCAACCGCGAGCCGATCGACCAGGTCGCCCTGCACACCGGTGACGAGGTGCAGATCGGCAAGTACCGGCTGGTGTTCTACCCGAGCCGGCAGGGCATCTGACCCGCCCCCGGACACGTTCCGGGGGTAACCCAGGGAAGGTCCATGCTTCACACACCGAGCGGCGGTGCCGGAAGCGGTACCGCCGCCAGGGGCACCGGGCTGATGAGCATCGGCACGGTGCTGAACGCGTTGCGCGAGGAGTTCCCCGAAGTCACCATCTCCAAGATCCGTTTCCTGGAGGCGGAGGGACTCATCGAGCCGCAGCGGACCCCTTCCGGGTACCGCAAGTTCAGCCCTGGTGACCTGGAGCGGCTCGGGCATGTCCTGAGAATGCAGCGGGACCACTATCTGCCGCTCAAGGTGATCCGCGAGCATCTGGACGCCATGGAGCGGGGCGAGGCCGTCCCGCTGCCCGTGGTCGGGCGCCAGCGCACCGGGGACGACGTCCTGGAGGTGCAGGAGGGGCCCACCGTGGCCCGGGTCGGCCGGTCCGAGCTGCTGGCCGCCGCGGACATCGGCGAGGCCGAGCTGGAGGAGTGGGAGTCGTACGGACTCCTGGTGCCGCTCGCCGACGGGACGTACGACGCGGAGGCGGTCACCGTGGCCGCCCTCGTCGCCGAACTGGGGCGCTTCGGGATCGAGCCCCGCCATCTGCGGGTGATGAAGGCGGCCGCCGACCGGGAGGCCGGGCTGGTCGAGCAGGTGGTGGCCCCGCTCAAGCGCCACCGCAACCCGCAGACCAGAGCGCTCGCCGAGGCCCGTACGAAAGAGCTGGCGGCGCTCACCATGAAGCTGCACGCGGCCCTGGTGAAGAGCGCCCTCGGAGTGCGTCTCCCCTGATCCGGGGGTGGGCCGGCGGGGGCCGGATCGGGCGTCCGCTCGAGGCCCCGACTACCCAAACGTCCCGGGCACGGCCTAGGGTTGCTGTGTGAACGAGCTCGATGTCGTAGGTGTCCGGGTCGAAATGCCCTCCAACCAACCGATCGTGCTCCTGCGCGAAGTGGGAGGCGACCGCTACCTCCCCATCTGGATCGGGCCGGGGGAGGCGACGGCGATCGCCTTCGCCCAGCAGGGCATGGCCCCGGCCAGGCCGCTGACCCACGACCTGTTCAAGGACGTGCTGGAGGCCGTCGGCCAGGAGCTGACCGAAGTGCGCATCACCGACCTGCGGGAAGGCGTCTTCTACGCGGAGCTGGTCTTCGCCAGCGGGGTGGAGGTCAGCGCCCGCCCCTCGGACGCCATAGCGCTGGCCCTGCGCACCGGCACGCCGATCTACGGCAGTGACACGGTGCTCGACGACGCGGGGATCGCCATCCCGGACGAGCAGGAGGACGAGGTGGAGAAGTTCCGCGAGTTCCTCGACCAGATCTCGCCCGAGGACTTCGGCACCAGCAGCCAGTGAGGCGGCGGTCGCGCAGCAGCGGTTCACAGGGGCCCTGGCCTGCGCGGCCGGGGTTCCCGGGGGGTCGGTCCGCGGCTTCTCGCGGCCGGTTCCCGGGGCAATTGCCACCGGCGATTGAGAGCGTCCTACGGGTTCCCGCGAGGGCATTCGGCTAGCCTTTCCCCGCGGTGGGACACGGGAAACCACTCCTTGGGTGATTATCACTCGGCGTGCCGAGTGTGGCGATCGTTGACGCACCCCTGGTGACTGCCTACCGTCGAGAAGGCAGGTCAAGGACGGAGGTCGGCGTGAGAACCAGCGGCGACGGTACGGCTGGGGGTGCTCCCGTGCGCGGTTACGGGGAGAGCGGTCCGTACCCGGTTCACAGCAGCGCGATGGATCACGCTCCGCAGCGGCCGACGGCGGTGCCGGACGGCGAAGGGGCGGCGTCCATGACGTCCGAGGAGATCGGCTACCGGGGGCCCACGGCCTGTGCGGCGGCCGGCATCACCTATCGGCAGCTCGACTACTGGGCACGTACGGGCCTGGTCGAGCCGAGCGTGCGGCCCGCGTACGGATCGGGCACCCAGCGGTTGTACAGCTTCCGGGACGTCGTCGTCCTGAAGATCGTCAAGCGCTTCCTGGACACCGGGGTCTCGCTCCAGAACATCCGGTCGGCCGTGCAGCACCTCCGGGAGCGCGGATTCTGCGATCTGGAGCGCATGACGCTGATGAGCGACGGCGCGACCGTGTACGAGTGCACCTCGCCGGACGAGGTGCACGCGCTTCTCCAGGGCGGCCAGGGCGTCTTCGGGATCGCGGTCGGCGTGGTGTGGCGGGACGTGGAGAACGCCCTGTCCCAGCTGCACGGCGAGCGCGTCGACACGGGCGAGACACTGGTCGGGCACAACCCGGCGGACGAGCTGGCGCGGCGCCGCAACCGGGCGGTCTGACCGGCCCCGCCCCCGACGTCCGACCGGCCCTGAGACGCGACGGGCCGCCCGGCGCCGCCTCGTTGTCAGTGCCGTGGTGCAGCATCGGAGATGTGAGAAACGCGCCCACGATCCTGCATCTCGACATGGATGCCTTCTACGCCTCGGTGGAGCAGGCATCCAAGCCGAGCCTGCGCGGGAAAGCGGTCGTGGTGGGCGGGCTCGGGCCGCGCGGGGTGGTGGCCACCGCGTCGTACGAGGCGCGGGTCTTCGGGGTGCACTCGGCGATGCCCATGGCCCAGGCGCGGCGGCTGGCGCCCAACGCGGCGTATCTGGTGCCGCGCTTCACCCTGTACCGGGCGGTCAGCGAGCAGGTGATGACGCTGCTGCGGGAGCTGTCGCCGCTGGTGGAGCCGCTGAGCCTGGACGAGGCGTTCGTGGACCTGGCGGCCTCGGGCGCGGCGCAGGACGCGGAGTCGGCGCGGCGCGCGGGCGTCCGGCTGCGCGCGGACATCCGCACCGTCACGGGGCTCACCGGGTCGGTGGGGCTCGCCGCGTCCAAGATGCTCGCGAAGATCGCCTCCGAGCGGGCCAAGCCGGACGGCCTGGTGCTGATCGAGCCGGGCACCGAGCGGGCGCTGCTGGGGCCGCTGCCGGTGCGGACCCTGCCGGGGGTGGGTCCGGCCACCGGGGACCATCTGCGGCGCGCCGGGATCACGACGGTCGAGGAACTGGCCGAGGCGGGCGAGGACGAACTCGTCCGGCTGCTCGGCAAGGCCCATGGACAGGCGCTGTACGCCATGGCCCTGGCGCGGGACGAGCGGCCGGTGGTGGCCGAGCGGGAGGCCAAGTCCGTGTCGGTCGAGGACACGTACGACGTGGACATCCATGACCGGCCGCGGATCGGCCTCGAGGTACGGCGGCTGGCGGACCGGTGCGTGCGGCGGCTGCGCGAGGCGGGCCTGTCCGGGCGCACGATCGTACTGAAGGTGCGGCGGTACGACTTCTCGACGCTGACCCGCTCCGAGACGCTGCGGGGCCCCACGGACGATCCGGCGGTCGTGCGCGAGGCCGCCGAGCGGTTGCTGGAGTCCGTGGACACGACGGGCGGGGTGCGACTGCTCGGTGTCGGCGTGTCCGGGCTCGCCGACTACACCCAGGAGGACCTGTTCGCCCAGGCGTCCTCGCGGGCGGAGCCGGCGCCGGAGGAGGCCGTGACCGAGCCGGTCGCGGTGGCGCGGGAGCCGGTCCTGCCGCACTGGCGGGCGGGCCAGGACGTGCGGCACGCGGAGCACGGGCACGGATGGGTGCAGGGGAGCGGGGCGGGCCGGGTGACGGTGCGCTTCGAGACCCCGCAGTCGCCGCCGGGCCGGATACGCACCTTCCTCGTCACCGACCCCGCCCTGGAGCCCGCGGACCCGTTGCCCCTCGTCATCACGGCGACCGCCCCCTCGCCCGCCCCCCGGTTGCCGGCCGAGCCGTGACCGGCGGGAGTCCCCGGGGCTATGTCTCCTCCGAGCCCGCCAGCTTGCCGAAGCTGTGGTCCGGGGTGGTGTCCGGGGTCACGTCGAGGCCGTAGTGGTGGTAGAGCTGGAGTTCCTGTTCGGGGAGAGGTGGCGGCCCACGCCGAAGTCGGGGGCGTCCTTGATCAGGGACCGGTCGAAGGGGACATGGAGGGTGCCCTCGACGAGCTCGCTCGGTTCCAGGGGGACGAACGCGTCGCGGGAGAAGAGGCCGGTGCGTATGGCCGCCCACTCGGGGACACCGGTGGCGTCGTCCAGGTACACCTCGTCGATCGTGCCGATCTTGGTGCCATTGCGGTCGAACGCCTTGCGGCCGATCAGGTTGCGCGGATCGATGTCGGTCTGCACGGTCCCTCTCCCTCCAATGGGTCGCAACTCATCCGTAAGCACTACGAAAGAGCACATTCACTGCGGCGGCCACTTGAGAATCCGGCCGTTGACCTCGCTGGTAGTCTGATGGCGGCTGCTGACCCCGTGCGGGAGAGTCCTCCGACCCACCTCGGAGGCGCCGAAGGAGCAAATCCTCCCCGGAATCTCTCAGGCTCACGTACCGCATGGACGAGGTCACTCTGGAAAGCAGGGCGGGTGTCGACGGCTTCCGCCCTCACCGACGGTGAAAGCCGGCGCCGCGAGGCGCCTGGTGAAGCTCTCAGGTTGAGATGACAGAGGGGGAGGCCGTTCGGGCACCCGCGCCGTGGTGCCCCTCGAAGGTCGTCAGACCAGGAGGCCGCCGCCATGACCGCCCATCGCATTCCGCTCTCCGAGCTCGAAGCGGGCATCCCCTTCGAACAGCGCCACATCGGTCCCGACCAGGAGGCGCGGGCCAAGATGCTCGCCCAGGTCGGCTACGGCTCCCTGGACGAGCTGACCGCCGCCGCGGTCCCGGATGTGATCAAGAACGCCGACGCCCTCGACCTGCCGGGCGCCCGCACCGAGGCCGAGGTGCTGGCCGAGCTGCGCGAGCTGGCCGACCGCAACCAGGTCCTCGGCTCCATGATCGGCCTCGGTTACCACGGCACCTTCACCCCGCCGGTCATCCTGCGCAACGTCCTGGAGAACCCGGCCTGGTACACGGCCTACACGCCCTACCAGCCGGAGATCTCCCAGGGCCGCCTGGAGGCCCTGCTGAACTTCCAGACCATGGTCGCCGACCTCACCGGTCTGCCCACCTCCGGCGCCTCCCTCCTGGACGAGGGCACGGCCGCCGCCGAGGCCATGGCACTGTCCCGGCGCATGGGCAAGAACAAGAAGGGCCTCTTCCTGGTCGACGCGGACGCCCTGCCGCAGACCATCGCCGTCATCCAGACCCGCGCCGAGCCGACCGGCGTCGAGGTCGTCGTCGCCGACCTGAGCGACGGCATCCCGGCCGACATCGCCGCCCGTGACATCAACGGCGTGCTGGTCCAGTACCCCGGCGCCTCCGGTGCCGTACGCGACCTCAAGCCGGTGATCGAGCGGGCGCACGAGCTGGGCGCGCTCGTCACCGTCGCCGCCGACCTCCTCGCCCTCACCCTGCTGACCTCCCCGGGCGAGCTGGGCGCCGACATCGCCATCGGCACCACCCAGCGCTTCGGCGTCCCGATGGGCTTCGGCGGTCCGCACGCCGGCTACATGGCGGTGCACGAGAAGTTCGCCCGCAGCCTGCCCGGCCGCCTGGTCGGCGTGTCCGTCGACGCCGACGGCAACAAGGCGTACCGGCTGGCCCTGCAGACCCGCGAGCAGCACATCCGCCGCGAGAAGGCCACCAGCAACATCTGTACCGCGCAGGTGCTGCTCGCCGTCATGGCCGGCATGTACGCCGTCTACCACGGCCCCGAGGGCCTGAAGACGATCGCCCGGCGCACCCACCGCTACGCCACGCTCCTCGCCGAGGGCCTGAAGGCCGGCGGCGTCGAGATCACGCACGGCGCCTTCTTCGACACCGTCACCGCGCGCGTGCCCGGCAAGGCCGCCGAGATCGTCGCCGCCGCCCGGGACAAGGGCGTCAACCTGCGCCTGGCCGACGCCGACCACGTCTCCCTGGCCTGCGACGAGACCACCACGCGGGCGCACCTGGAGAGCGTCTGGTCCGCCTTCGGCGTCGAGGCCGACCTGCCGGCGCTGGACGCGGCCGCCGGTGAGGCGCTGCCCGAGGTGCTGCTGCGCGGCGACGACTTCCTCGCCCACCCGGTCTTCCACGAGCACCGCTCCGAGACCGCGATGCTGCGCTACCTGCGCCGGCTGTCCGACCGCGACTACGCGCTCGACCGCGGCATGATCCCGCTGGGCTCCTGCACCATGAAGCTCAACGCGACCACCGAGATGGAGCCCATCACCTGGCCCGAGTTCGGCGCGCTGCACCCCTTCGCGCCGGCCGAGCAGGCCGAAGGCTTCCTCCAGCTCATCCACGAGCTGGAGGACCGGCTCGCCGAGGTCACCGGCTACGACAAGGTCTCCCTCCAGCCGAACGCCGGCTCCCAGGGCGAGCTGGCCGGTCTGCTGGCCGTCCGCGGCTACCACCGCGCGAACGGCGACGAGCAGCGCACCGTCTGCCTCATCCCGTCCTCCGCGCACGGCACCAACGCGGCCAGCGCCGTGATGGCCGGCATGAAGGTCGTCGTCGTCAAGACGTCCGAGGACGGCGAGATCGACGTCGAGGACCTGCGGGCCAAGATCGAGCAGCACCGCGACCAGCTGTCGGTGCTGATGATCACCTACCCGTCCACGCACGGTGTGTTCGAGGAGCACGTCGCCGACATCTGCGCCCGGGTGCACGAGGCCGGCGGTCAGGTGTACGTCGACGGCGCCAACCTGAACGCCCTGGTCGGCCTCGCCAAGCCGGGCCACTTCGGCGGCGACGTCTCGCACCTGAACCTGCACAAGACCTTCTGCATCCCGCACGGCGGCGGCGGCCCCGGCGTCGGCCCGGTCGCGGTCCGCTCGCACCTCGCGCCGTACCTGCCCAACCACCCGCTCCAGCCGGCGGCCGGACCGGAGACGGGCGTCGGCCCCATCTCGGCGGCGCCGTGGGGCTCGGCGGGCATCCTGCCGATCTCGTGGGCGTACGTCCGGCTGATGGGCGGCGAGGGTCTCAAGCGGGCCACCCAGGTGGCCGTGCTCTCCGCGAACTACATCGCCAAGCGCCTGGAGCCGCACTTCCCGGTGCTCTACACCGGCCCCGGCGGCCTGGTCGCGCACGAGTGCATCATCGACCTGCGCCCGCTCACCAAGGCGACCGGCGTGAGCGTGGACGACGTGGCCAAGCGCCTCATCGACTACGGCTTCCACGCCCCGACCATGTCGTTCCCGGTGGCCGGCACGCTGATGATCGAGCCGACCGAGTCGGAGGACCTCATCGAGCTGGACCGGTTCTGCGACGCGATGATCGCCATCCGCGCGGAGATCGAGAAGGTCGGCTCCGGCGCGTGGCCCGCCGAGGACAACCCGCTGTACAACGCCCCGCACACCGCGGGCGCGCTCGGCGGCGAGTGGACGCACGCCTACAGCCGCGAGGAGGCCGTCTTCCCGGCCGGGGTCTCGGTGGCCGACAAGTACTGGCCGCCGGTGCGCCGCATCGACCAGGCGTTCGGTGACCGCAACCTGGTGTGCTCCTGCCCGCCGCTGGACGCGTACGACGACTGACCGCACCCCAGCCGCACCCCGAGGGCCCCGTCCGGACATCCGGCCGGGGCCCTCGACCGTCGTGCGCCGGGAGGACGCGGGCGCGACCGGCTACGGCGTCTCCAGGGCCACCTCGGTCGACTTGATCAGGGCGACCACGTCGGAGCCCACGAACAGGCCCAGCTGGACGGCCGCGTCCCGGGTGATGGCGGCGGTCAGTTCGCCGCCCGGGACGGAGATCCGCACGGTCGCCATGACGGCGCCGGTGGTCATGCCGACCACCGTGCCGGGCAGCTGGTTGCGGATCGACAGACCCTCGACCCGGGCCGTGGCGACGGCGACCTCGGTCGACTTCACCAGCGCGCGTACCGGGGTGCCCGGGGCGAGGGCCAGGTCCTCGGCGGCCGCCAGGGTGATCGCCGCGGTGAGGTGCTGGCCGCCCTCCAGCCGGACCTCGACGGTGGCCATGGCCTCGCCCGGGTGGACCGCGGTGACGCTGCCGGGGAGCTGGTTGCGGATGCTCAGGGTCATGGGCACCCACCGTAGAGCGCCGACCGGCTCAGGCGGGGTATGCGTGGGTCTGGGTCGCTTTGACTGTCGCCCAGACCGATGCACCGGGCTGGAGTTCCAGTTCGGCGGCGGCCGGCGTGGTGAGGTCCGCGGCGAGCGGCAGCTCACCGGCGAGATCGACACGGATCTGGTCGCCGTGCGTCTCCAGGCCGGCCACCTCGCAGCGCCACAGATTACGGGCACTGGCCCCGGTCGGCCGGTCCCGGAAGAGCGTCACGGCCGCCGGCGGGAAGGCCACGAAGGCCGGTCCGGACAGCTCCTCGGTGGTGGTGATCGAGGGCCCGGCGTCCAGTCGTACCGTGTGGCCCGCGGCCTCGCCCCGGTAGAGGTTCAGGCCGACGAGCTGGGCGATGTAGTCCGTGCGCGGGCGGCGGGCGATGTCCGCGGGGGCGCCCTCCTGGACGATCCGGCCGTGTTCCACCACCACCAGCCGGTCCGCGAGCACCATGGCGTCCAGCGGATCGTGGGTGACGAGGACCGCGACCGCCTCGAACTCGGCCAGATGCCGCCGGAGTTGGGCCCGCACCTCCAGCCGGGTACGGGCGTCCAGCGCGGCCAGCGGCTCGTCCAGCAGAAGCAGCCGGGGCCGGGTGGCCAGCGCGCGGGCGAGGGCCACGCGCTGGGCCTGGCCGCCGGACAGCCGGCGCGGTTTCACGTCCGCGTGCCCGGCCAGCCCCATGCGCTCCAGCCAGGCCGCGGCCAGCGCACGCGCCTCCGCCTTGCCGAGGCCCTGGCAGCGCGGCCCGAACGCCACGTTGTCCAGCGCGGACAGATGCGGGAAGAGGAGGTAGTCCTGGAAGACGACGCCGACCGGGCGGGACTCCGGCGGTACGCGCTCCAACGGGGCCCCGTCGAGCCGGAGATGGCCCTCGCCGAGCGGCACCAGACCGGCGAGGACGCGCAGCGCGGTGGTCTTGCCCGCGCCGTTGGGGCCCAGCAGCGCGACCACGTCGCCGGGCGCCGCCGTCAGGGCCACGTCGAGCCGGAAGCCGCCCCGGTCCACGACGAGCCGGGCGTCGAGCCCCGGCCGGTCCGCGGGCTTTGGGGCCTGGGCATCGAGGGCCTGGGAGCCGGGGCCCTGGGCGCCGGGGTCCGGGGCGTCGGTCATGCGTCGGGAATCCTTCGGCCGTGGCTGCTCGGTGGGTGGGGTGCGCTCGGGGGGCGTGGTCCGCCGTCCGGCCGTCATCTCACACCCCCGTCAGCCATCGGTCGCGCAGCCCCGCCAGCACCGCGATGGAGACGGCCAGCAGGACCAGGCTCAGCGAGATCGCGGCCTCGGGGTCGTTCTGGAGGGCGAGGTAGACCGCGAGCGGCATGGTCTGGGTGCGGCCGGGGAAGTTGCCCGCGAAGGTGATCGTCGCGCCGAACTCGCCGAGCGCCCGCGCCCAGGCCAGTACGGCGCCCGCCGCGACACCGGGCGCGATCAGCGGCAGCGTGACCCGGCGGAACGCGGTGAAGCGGGAGGCGCCGAGCGTGGTGGCCGCCTCCTCGAAACGCGGGTCGGCGGCGCGCAGGGTGCCCTCCACGCTGATGACCAGGAACGGCATCGCGACGAACGCCTCCGCGAGCACCACCGCGGTGGTGGTGAACGGCAGCGTGACCCCGAACCAGGCGTCGAGCCACTTGCCGATGACCCCGTTGCGGCCCAGCGCGAGCAGCAGGGCCACACCGCCGACGACCGGCGGCAGCACCAGCGGCAGGGTCACCAGGGCGCGCACCAGACCGCGCCCGGGGAAGTCCGTGCGCGCGAGCAGCCAGGCCAGCGGCACACCGAGGACCAGGCTGACGGCGGTCGCCAGGGTGGCGCTGACCAGCGACAGCTGGAGCGCCTGCCACACCTCGGTGCTGGTCAGCTGGTTCGGCAGGCTCCGCCAGGGAGCGCGGACGAGCAGCGCGAGCAGCGGCAGCAGGAGGAAGGCGAGGGCCAGGACGCCGGGCAGGAGGAGGGGCAGGGGCACACCGCGGCGGCCGGCCGCGCGGATGCGGCGGGGCGTCGTACCCCTGCCCGCATCGGCACGGCGGCGCCGCGGCCGGTCCGTGCGGGGACCGGTCGCGGCGCCGGGCTCATCGGGTGAGGTCACGGCTTGAGGAACCCGGCCTCGCTCAGCACCTTCTGGCCCTCGGCGGACTGCACGAGGGCGATGAACGCCTTGGCGGTCGCGGTGTTCCTGGCGTTCTTCAGCAGGGCGATCGGGTAGTTGTTGATGGCCTTGGCGGACTCGGGGAACTCCACGCCCTCCACCTTGTCACCCGCGGCGTGCACATCGGTCTTGTAGACCACCGCCGCGTCGGCCTCCTTCAGCTCGACCTTGTTCAGGGCGCTCTTGACGTCCTGCTCGTAGGAGACCGGGGTGAGCTTGAGGTGGCTGGCGGTGAGGGCCTTCTGCGCGGCGGCACCGCAGGGCACGGTCTTGTCGCACAGGACGACCTTCAGACCGGGCTTGGTGAGGTCCTTCAGGGACGCGACCTTGCCGGGGTTGCCGGGCAGGGTGGCGATCTCCAGCTGGTTGCGGACGAAGGTGACCGGGGCGCCGGACGCGTCCTTGGCGTCGGTCACGGTGGCCATGGTCTTGGGGCTGGCGGCGGCGAAGACATCGGCCGGGGCGCCACCGGTGATGCTCGCGGCGAGGGTGTCGCTGCCGCCGAAGCTGAAGGTGACCTTGGTGCCCGGGTGCTGCTTCTCGAACTCCTTGCCGAGGGCGGTGAAGCTCTCCTGGAGCGAGGCGGCGGCGAACACGGTGACCGTGCCGGACAGCTTGGGAGAGGCGGAACCCGACGTGTCCGACGCCGTGTTCGAGGACCCGGAGGACGACGAGCAGGCGCTGAGGGTCAACAGGGCGGCGGCTCCCGCGCCGGCCAGCTCGAACATCCGCCGGGTCCGGCGCACGGAAGGGGTCATCACGGTTCTGCTCCTCGTGTTGTGCGGAACGACTGTCGCGCCCTGGCACGGTTGTACGAACCTGCCGTGCCGCGATGATACTGCCGCATCTGCCACCTGTACGTCCCTTGTCGCATCGCATGAGCTGCGATCCTGCGCGGTGTGGCTGGCATGTGCGTTTGTACGGTGCTCCGCCGCGGGTACCGTTCCTGCCGGAGGTGGTCGCAGGTGACGCTCGCCCGACTCGCCCTGAGCGGAGATCTCGTACGCCCTTCCCGGCTGACCGTGCCGGACCTGCTGCGCTGGCCCCAGCACCGGGTGGCCGTCAGCTTCGAGTGCGCGACCAGCGGCACCCAGCACCACCGCTTCACGGGACCGCGGCTGTACGACGTCCTCGCCGACGCGGGGCCCGGTTTCGACCCGGTCCGCCGCAAGGACCGGCTGCGTTTCCTGATCGCCGTCACCGGCACCGACGGTCACCACGCGCTGCTGTCCTGGGCCGAGATCGACCCGGACTTCGCCGACGCGCCCGTCCTGCTGGGCGTGAGCATCGACGACACCCCGCTGGACGCGGCCGGCCCCCAGCTGGTGCTGCCCCAGGACCGCTGCGGGGCCCGGCACATCAGCCAGATCACGGCGATCCGGGTGGACGGGAGCTATCGGTGTGCGCCGGTGGAGGTGGCGGCGGTGCCCTGAGGGGCGGGGGAGGGCGGGGCCGGTCGGCCGGTCAGGGTGGTTCAGCCGGTCAGGTCGATTCAGCCGGGCAGCGCGGTCAGACGCGGTCGATATGGACGTTTGTCGACTTCACCCGGGCCGTGGCCTCCACCCCGACCTCCAGGCCGAGTTCCTCGACGGCCTCGCGGGTCAGCAGGGACACCAGCCGGTGCGGGCCCGCCTGGATCTCCACCTGGGCGGCCACGTCGCCGAGCTTGATGGCGGTGACGATGCCCGGGAAGGCGTTGCGCACGGAGGTGTAGGAGCTCTCCTCCTCGCCGCTGCCGCCCTTGGCCAGCTCGACGGAGAACGCGGCGAGATCACGGCCGTCGATCAGCCGCCGCCCCGCCTCGTCGCGATGGGTGGCCACCCGGCCCGCGTCGGCCCAGCGGCGGGCGGTGTCCGGGCTGACGCCGAGCAGCCGCGCCGCCTGGCCGATCGTGTAGGACTGCATGCCGAGAACGATAGGGCGCCGCTCAGCCCGTGTGCACCCGCGGCCTGCGGTCCCGGTCGGGCTCCGCCTCGCGCAGCACCTCGCGGGTGACCGGCGCGACCTCGCCCTGCCCGAACAGGAAGAAGCGCAGGAAGTTGGCGAACGGGCTGCCCTCGGTCCACTCGAAGTAGATGTGCGGGGTGCAGCCGGTGACGTCGCGGACGTGCAGCAGCAGCGCGGCCAGGGCATTGGGGATGGACGCCGACTCCAGCGTCAGCACCCGGTAGCGCCCGTGCAGGACCTCGCCGCGCACGGTCAGGCCCGCCTCGAACTCGGACGGGTCGGTGACCGTGACCTCGACGAAGACGAAGTCCTCCTGCTCCGGCATGTCGTTGTCGGCGCGGATCTGCTCGATCTTGTCGCGGTACTCGGCCTTGTCCCGGTGGCCGGGCTCGTTGGCGATGAACCGCATCTTGCGGCTGGCCATGTCCCTGATGAATCGTTCCGCCAGCGGATCGAGCGTCACGCTGGTCACGCGCAGCTCGAAGGCGCGGGCCAGCCGGGACAGCAGCGAGACCAGGATGATGCCGACGATGAAGCAGGCACCGATCTTCACACCGTCGGGACGCTCGATGACATTGACGACCGTGGTGTACAGGAACACCACCGAGATCACGGCGAAGCCGATGGTCCAGTGGCGCTGCCCCGCCTTGCGCGCGGCGATGGTCACCGCGATCGCCGCGGAGCTGATCAGCACCAGCACACCGGTGGCGTAGGCGCCGCCCTGCTTGTCCACGTTGGCGTCGAAGATCCAGGTCACCAGGAAGGCGACCAGCGTGAAGACGATGACCATCGGGCGCACCGCGCGCGCCCAGTGCGGGGCCATGCCGTACCGGGGCAGATAGCGCGGCATCAGGTTGAGCAGGCCCGCCATGGCGGACGCGCCGGCGAACCACAGGATGGCGATGGTCGAGACGTCGTAGACCGTGCCGAAGGCGCCGCCGAGGTACTGGTGCGCGAGATAGGCGAGGGCACGGCCGTTGGCCGGGCCGCCCGGCTTGAAGTCCTGCTCCGGGATCAGCAGGGTGGTGATGAAGCTACTGGTGATCAGGAAGCAGCTCATGATGACGGCGGCCGTCGTCAGCAGCTTCTTGGTGTCCCGGATCCGGCCGGTGGGGTGCTCCTCGGTGTCGCCGGCGTCGCCCTTGACGTGCGGCATGACGGCGACGCCGGTCTCGAATCCGGACAGACCGAGGGCGAGTTTCGGGAAGACGATCAGGGCCACGCCGATCATCACGAAGATGTTCCCGTGCTGCACGGTCAGCGCGTTGGTCCAGTCGGTGATCACGTGCTCGGCGGTGATCACGTGGTACAGGCCGACGGCCACCACGACCAGGTTGAGCGCCAGATAGACGCCCACCAGGGCGAACGCGACCCCGATCGCCTCCAGGAAGCCCTTGAGGAACACCGCGCCGAGCAGCGCCACCAGCAGCAGCGTGATCAGCATCTGCTTGCCCTGGAGGGCGTGCGTCAGATGCGGGTTCTCCACCAGGTGGGTGGAGGCGTCCGCGGCGGACAGCGTGATGGTGATCAGGAAGTCGGTGGCCGCGAACCCCAGCAGGGTCAGCACGAACAGCTTGCCCTGCCAGAAGGACAGCAGCCGCTCCAGCATGGCGATGGAGCCCTCGCCGTGCGGGCTCTCCTCGGCCACCCGCCGGTAGACCGGCAGCGCGCCCGCCAGGGTGACGAGCACCAGCACGATGGTCGCGATGGGGGAGACCAGGCCGGCCGCGAGCGCCGCGATGCCCGGCTGGTAGCCGAGGGTGGAGAAGTAGTCGACACCCGTCAGGCACATGACCCGCCACCAGCGCTGCCCCTTGTGCGGGGGCTCCGGCTGGGCGTGCGGCCCGGTGTGGCCGCCGCTCTTGCCCATGTCGGACAGGCCCTCCAGCATCCAGGCGCGCAGGCGACCGGTACTGGGAGGGTGTTCGGTCGTGGCCATCGGGGCGCTCCTGATGTGGGGCTCAGCTCTTTTCGGCCATCACACGGACGGCGGCACCAGCGTATGCAGAGCGTGACGCCTGGGCCTCCGGATCAGGGGCGGGAGGGCGTCAATCTTGCGTTAAGAATGGCGCGGTGCCATCAGGAGCGCATCAAGAAGCCGAGGCAGGAGCGGGTCACCGGGAGCTGGGCCGAACGAGTGGCGCGGGGCACCTCCCGGGAAGCAGTGGCCACCGAGGGTC
This sequence comes from Streptomyces sp. SUK 48, assembly GCF_009650765.1. Taxonomy (NCBI): domain Bacteria; kingdom Bacillati; phylum Actinomycetota; class Actinomycetes; order Kitasatosporales; family Streptomycetaceae; genus Streptomyces; species Streptomyces sp. SUK 48. The sequence continues at coordinate 6,782,135 of NZ_CP045740.1, forward strand.
ATCGCGCGCGGGGATCGTCCGGGGCACGGTCACTCGAGTCCGGACGCCCGGAAGACCGCGAGGGCCGTCTCCCGGTCCAGCCGGCTGGCGAGCCGGCCGAGGGCGGCGGTGCCACAGCGCAGGGTGCCGCCGGCCAGGGAGTGGCGGGCACCGTCGTCGAGCCGGTGCCACAGGGCGGGGTTGCGAACCAGCACCTCCGGGTCGATCTCCACCCGGTTCCCCAGGAGGTCGCGCAGCACCAGCCGCTGGTTGACGCCGTCCAGCGGGCGGACCGCGACCAGCAGATCGGTGTGGACCCGGCGGGTGCGCAGCAGCCGCCTGCTGGCCAGCCAGCCGTCACCGGCCGACACCTTGGCCGGGTACAGGACGAGGAGCAGCAGCAGGGCCAGGGCGGCCCAGAGCAGGCCCCGCCACCAGGTGAGGGAGCCGGCCGCGCCGTCGATGCAGAGCAGCAGGGCGAGCAGGGCGGCGGCGCAGCGCACGGCGGTGCGCACCTCGCCGGCCCACTCGTGGTCGTGGGCGACGGTGGTGGCGGTGGGCGGAGGCTGCGGGCTCGTCACCCGGGCCCGTGTGTCGTCGCTGTGCTCCATGACCTCGACGTTAGACAGTCGGAGGAGGAACGGCACAATGCCTTGACGGCGCTCTGATGTGCGGGGCCGGATTCTTGACGGGTCTCCTACGACGGCGCGCGCCACCCGGCGGGACCTCGGCGGGCCTCTGCGGGGCCTGGGAGGGGGCCTCGGCGGGCCCGGTTCGCGGGGCTCGCGCGCGGGCCGGGGCGCTCACAGCCCCCGGGTGTCCATGGGCAGGTGCCAGGCGTTGCGCCGGTGGACCGCGGCCAGCTGCGACTCCAGCGGGGACGGCGGTACGGCGAGCACCGGGCAGCCGGCGTGGGCGAGGCAGTGCCGGCGCACCCGGCCGGAGAAGGCGCGCTGGAGGCCGCGCCGGCCCGCGCCCACGACCAGCAGATCGTCCTCGCGGTCCGCGATCGCCACCAGTGCCCGGCCGGGGGCGCCGCGCACCACCAGGGCGTGGATCGGCACCCCGGGCCCCGGTCGCCGAAGATCTCCTCCAGCACCGCGATCAGCCGGCCCCCGGCCAGTCGCTGCCACTCCTCGTCGGGTACGGCCGCGGCGGGTGAGCGACGGGTGGCCGGATCGCCGCCCGGCGGCTCCCAGGCCAGCACCGGCCACAGCTCGGCCCCCAGCCGCCGGGCGAGGGCCCCGGCCCGGCGCAGCGCCGTGACGCTGCCCAGGGAGCCGCTCACCCCGACCACCACACGTCCGACCGCCGAGGCGTCGTCACCGGACATGACTCACCGTTCCTCACCGGTGTCCCGCGCCGTCTCCTTCCATCCCACCCCCGCGGCGGGGATACGACCAGCCGGGGAGACGGCCGGGCGGAGACACCACCGGCCGGGGACACGTCGGGGCCGGTCGCGCACCGGGTGGGTGCGGCCGGCCCCTCGGGTCCTCGCCGTCCTCGCGGCGCCGCCCTGGTCAGGCGGCGGTCATCACCTCGTCCGTGCCGAGCGGGCGGTGCGGGGCGATGACGCGACCGTCGGGCAGCAGCTCACCGGTGTCCTCGAAGAACAGGACACCGTTGCACAGCAGGCTCCATCCCTGTTCCGGGTGGTGCGCCACGAGACGGGCGGACTCCCGGTCGGCGGACTCGGCTGGCGGGCACGGTGGCTGGTGCTGGCACATGAATGGGATCTCTCGCTCTGTGGTGGTCATGGCGTCCCCCGTCATGCAGTCGTTCGGAACCCAGTCTTGCCCCACGGGAGTCGTTCCGCAGGCATTTCGAGGCACCGCTTCCCACAGGTTGAGGACGCGTCACCCGGGCGGACGGTTCAGCTCAACTACCCCGTCAATTCGGGTGGTTCGGCCTGGCCGAGGCGGACTAGTCCGTCCGGGGCCCCGGTGTCAGGCCGCCGGTGAGCCGAGCAGCGGGTGCCGGGTGGCCCGCAGGGTCAGCACCGGGAGCAGATCGGCGACCCGGTGCGGACGGTAGGCCGCGATGCCGGGCGGTGCCGGGGCGAGCGGCACCAGCAGATCGGTGGCGGCCGGGTGCCCCGCCGCGCCGTCGGCCGCGGTGTCGCCGTGCAGCCACAGGGTGAGCATGTAGAGACCGGGAACCGACAACAGTCTTGGCTGATAAGGGTGTTGGAGTGACTCCGCCTGCTTCAGGGCCAGCTCGGTGGAGGTGACGTACGGGCCCTCGAAGAAGTGCGAGAAGGCCCAGCCGTCGGGGGTGAGCATGGTCTCCGCCGCGGCCACCGCCCGGTCGCCGCAGCGGATCAAGAAGCGCCAGCCCGCCAGCCGGGTGGCGGACAGGCCCTGCGGTGTTATCCGGTCCAACACATGGACGGGCAAGGGGAGTTCGGGTGTCGCTGGGCCCTGCGCGGCGCGCAGGGAGGGGGTGCGGGCCTCACGGACCGCGGTCGGCGAGCTCAAGGCGGTGAGGACGGAGCGCAGGGCGGGCGCGGGGGCAGGGGCAACGTGAAGCGGCATGGTGGGTCGCCTCTCATGTGACAGGCGCGGGGCGCGAGGAAGGTGGGGCGGACGGCGCTGTCTGCTCACGGAAGGCCGGAAAGGTGGGGGCCGGTCGGTGAAGAACGAGGGTGTGGCGCGCTCCGCCGCCCGTCAACCGGAGCGGCAGGAATGCGGCAGGACCAGGACCGAGGGCGCACCCTCCCGCCTTGTGGACGAAGTTTATACGACGTGTGTTCAGGCGGTGTTTCATCTATCCCTTTGCGGCAGGCGCCACAAGACGTGAATAGGCCGCTGATTCGCGGAAATCCTCCCGATTTACGGGTGGTCACGCGGCGTTGACCTCGCCCTACGCTCCGTTCGCGGACGGCCGAAAGTCATCGGCGTTTTTCACGAGGCGTTCGGGGCACCCGAAGATGCGCTCGCGACATGCCCCGTGAATGTGCCGCAGGGAACATTCCGACAGCGTAGCGGGCGTCCGGGTGGCGCGGGACGTTATCGATCGCTTTCACTGGGCATTACTCCACCTGAACCGGGAGCCCCGGGCGGCCGGAGCACCGGCCCGCCCATCCGAGGAGGGACATTCGATGGGGGAGAAGGTCGTGGCAGGGCAGTTCGACCTGTCCGATCGCCAGCGCTATCGCGAAAAGCTCCAGAAGTGCTTGACGGGGCTGGAGCGGCTGCTGGTCGAGAAGCGATTCGACCGCCCCAGGAACCTCATGGGCGTCGAGATCGAATTGAATCTCGCCGGTCCTGACGGCATGCCGAAAATGTTGAACGGCCAAGTGCTCGAACGCATCGCGAGCCGTGACTTCCAGACGGAACTCGCGATGTTCAACCTGGAGGTGAACATCGCCCCGCACCGGCTCGGCGGCCGTGTCTTCGACCGCCTCGCCGAGGAGCTGCGGACCTCGCTCGCCTATGCCGACCGCAAGGCCGCGGAGGTGGACGCGGGCATCGTGATGACCGGCATCCTGCCCACGCTCGGCCGGGACGACCTGGTCTCCTCCAACCTCTCCGAGGTCGACCGCTACACCCTGCTCAACGACCAGATCGTGGCCGCCCGCGGGGAGGACTTCCGGCTCGACATCGAGGGCGTGGAGCATCTGGTCTGCACCGCCAAGTCCATCGTCCCGGAGGCCGCCTGCACCTCCGTACAGCTGCACCTCCAGGTGACGCCGGGACGGTTCGCGGACGTGTGGAACGCGGCGCAGGCGGCGAGCGCTGCCCAGATCGCCGTGGGCGCGAACTCGCCGTTCCTGTTCGGCCACGAGCTGTGGCGGGAGTCGCGGCCACCGCTGTTCCTACAGTCCACCGACACCCGGCCGCCCGAACTCCAGGCGCAGGGCGTACGGCCGCGGACCTGGTTCGGCGAGCGGTGGGTGTCCTCGGCGTACGAGCTGTTCGAGGAGAACTTGCGCTACTTCCCGGCCCTGCTGCCGATCTGCGACGAGGAGGAGCCGCTGGAGGTCATCGCCGCGGGCGGCACCCCGAAACTCGCCGAACTGGTGCTGCACAACGGCACGATCTACCGCTGGAACCGGCCGGTGTACGGCATCGCGGACGGCGTACCGCATCTGCGGGTGGAGAACCGGGTGCTGCCCGCCGGACCGACCATCACCGATGTCATCGCCAACGCGGCCTTCTACTACGGCCTCGTGCGCGCCCTCGCCGAGGAGCCCCGGCCGGTGTGGACCCGGCTGCCGTTCGCCGCCGCGGAGGCCAACTTCGACGCGGCGTGCCGCCACGGCATCGACGCCCGCTTCGTCTGGCCCCGGCGCGGGCGGTACGGCGGCACGGGCGAGGTCGACGCGGTCACCCTGGTCCGCGACGAGCTGCTGCCGCTGGCCGCGGCGGGACTGGACGCGTGGGGCGTCGAGGCGGCCGACCGCGATCTCTACCTCGGTGTCATCGAGGAGCGCTGCCGGCGCCGGGTCAACGGCGCCTCCTGGCAGGCCGCGACCTTCCACCGCGCGCTGGAGGGGGGCCTGTCCCGGGAGGCCGCGCTGGCCGCGACGACACGGCGGTACGCCGAGCTGATGCATGGGGGGGAACCGGTGCACATGTGGCCGGTGGGGCTGCCGGAGCCGGTGCCGACGGGGTGAGCGGCCGCCTCGCGGCGGACGGACGGCCGGCGGTGGTGCCGCGCGTCGGGCCCGGTGGCCCGGTGCGCGGTTCTCCCAGGTGCTTCTGCGATCCTTGCGGGCAATGCCGGAGTCGGCTCGTGAGGTGTGGGAGGCAGGGGTGAAGGTGGCGGCCGGGTTGGGGGACGAGCTGGGCGACGGGCTGGAGCGGCGGACGCGGCGGATCCTGCGCGACGAGACGATCCTCGTGCTCGCGCTGTCGCTGGGCGCGAGCGGGGTCTCCGCGCTGATCAGTTTCATCGGCTCGGTGACCAAGCCGGGCGGCCTGAAGGACCAGGCGGCCACCCTCAACGCCTCGGCCGCCCCGGGCCGCCCCTGGCTGGACCTCGCCTGGCAGCTGTTCGGCATCGCCACCGCGCTGGTCCCCGTCGCCCTGGTCGCCCACTTCCTGCTCCGCGAGGGCAGGAGCCTGCGCACCCTCGGCTTCGACCGCACCCGGCCCTGGCCCGACCTCGGCCGGGGCGCGGCGGTCGCGGCGGTGATCGGCAGCACCGGCATCGCCTTCTACCTGGCCGCGCGGGGCCTCGGCTTCAACCTCACCGTGGTGCCCGAGGCGCTGCCCGGTGTGTGGTGGAAGTACCCGGTGCTGATCCTGTCCGCCGTGCAGAACGCGGTCCTCGAAGAGGTCATCGTCGTCGGCTATCTGCTGCGCAGGCTGGGCCAGTTGGGCTGGGCGCCGGGGACCGTGCTGGTGGCCAGCGCGGTCCTGCGCGGCTCGTACCACCTCTACCAGGGCATCGGCGGCTTCCTCGGCAACATGGCCATGGGCGTGGTGTTCGTCTGGCTCTACCGCCGCTGGGGCCGGGTCGGCCCGCTGGTCGTCGCCCACTCGCTGCTCGACATCGGCGCGTTCGTCGGTTACGCGCTCCTCGCGGGCAAGGTGGGCTGGCTGCCGACGGCCTGAGCCGAGCGCCCGGCGCGGGTCAGGCGAGCAGCTCGCCCTCGATGACGGTGACCGCGCGGCCGGTGAGCAGGGTGCGTTCGCCGCGCAGTCCGGTGCGCACCAGCCCGGTGCGGGGGGACGCCTGGAGGCCGATGAGGTCGGCCTGGCCGAGGCGGGCGGACCAGTGCGGGGCGAGCGCGGTGTGGGCGCTGCCGGTGACGGGGTCCTCGTCGATGCCGACGTTCGGGAAGAAGCAGCGGGAGAGGTAGTCGTAGCCCCGGGAGGGGTCGTCGGCGCGGGCGGTCGCGATGATGCCGCGCGCGGAGTACGCGGCGAGCGCCTTGTGGTCCGGGGTGAGTCCGCGGACGGTCTTCTCGTCGGCCAGCTCCACCAGCAGGTCGCCGACGGCCGCCCCGGTGTCGAAGACGGCGACCGGCTCCGCGCCCAGCGCCTCGGCGACACCGTCCGGCACGGCGACCGGGGTGAGCGGCGCGGTCGGGAAGTCGAGGGTGAGCGCGCCGTCCCCGGCGGGCGTGGCGACGAGCACCCCGCTGCGGGTGGCGAACCGCACGGGTCCCTCGTGCGCACCGGTCGTGTGCAGCACATGGGCCGTGGCCAGCGTGGCGTGCCCGCACATGGCCACCTCGGTGACGGGCGTGAACCAGCGCAGCGCCCAGTCCGCGTCACCGCCCGCGGGCAGCCGGTGCGCGAAGGCCGTCTCGGCGTGATGGACCTCCATGGCGACGTTCTGCATCCAGTCGTCGGCCGGGAAGTCGTCGCCGTCCAGGAGGAGCACGCCGGCGGGGTTGCCCGCGAAGGGCCGGTCGGTGAAGGCGTCCACGATTCGAATCCGCATGCGCCGAAGCTAGCGGCTCCGCGACTCCCCGTACCAAGGCCAATCCGGGAGTCCTGGCCCGCTTTTCGGGTCCCCGCGGTGCCCGGTGCGTGACCGGCGGGGCGCCCGGGGCGCCGTCACTCGCCGATGGCCGCCTTGTAGCCGGCGGCGTCGAGGAGCTTGTCCAGCTCGGACTTGTTCGACGGCTTGAGCTTGAAGAACCAGGCGTCGTACGGCTCCTCGTTGATGAGCTCCGGGCTCTCGGCCAGCTCCTCGTTCACGGCGATCACTTCGCCGCCGACCGGCGCGTAGATGTCCGACGCGGCCTTCACCGACTCGATGACCCCGATGGCGTCGCCGGCCGCGAAGATCTTGCCGACCCCCGGCAGCTCCACGAACACCACATCGCCGAGCGCACGCTGGGCGTGATCGCTGAGCCCGGCCGTGACCGTGCCGTCCGCCTCCGGCCGAGCCCATTCGTGCGACTCGGCGAACCGCAGATCCGTGGGGATGTATGACATGACCACTCCCTGGAAGTCCCTTTTGTTCTGCGGACTCAGCATGCCCGACACCGGGGAGATTCGAGCGGATTTCGGCGATACGCACCGCGCGGACGACGGAATCCGCGGCCTGTTCGCGCCGGTCGGTCCAGCAGGGCGGCCGTGAACGTCCGGCGCTGGTCCGCCAGCCAGGTCTGCACGCGGTCCCGGCGCTCCCACCCGCCGCCCTCGGCCAACGCCCGGAGAAGGACGGGGTCCTGGCCGGCCGCGCGGCGGGCGACGAAGGCCCGGCAGACCTCCGTGGCCTGCTCGATGACGCCGGGCAGCGCGGCGCGGTCCCCTGCGGGGAGGCCCTAGCCGTCGGCTAGGGTCCGCAGCCGTGCGGCCGCGTCCGGCCCGGCGGAACGGAGCGCGGACGCGGACCCGGGATCGAGCATGGGCGCCTGGCACCCGGTAGCGGGCGGTCGTGGCGAGGTCCCAGAGGGCGCGCCCGGGGCCGCGAAGTCGAAATCGATCAGGGCCGCGGCACGACCGTCGCGGAAGACGACGTTCTTCGGGCACACATCGTTGTGGCGCGGCGCCGTTCCCCCCTCCGGGTCGGCCAGGTCCCGGGACCACTCGGCACGGGTGTCGACCACGACGGCCGCGCTCGCCTCGTGCGGCCGTCGCGGCAGGTGACGTGGATCAGCTCACGACGGAACGCGCGACGCGGAATCCCACGTCGTCGACCTGGAAAGTCGGGTGGCTGCGGCGCCGCGCGGAGGCCCGGCAACTCCAGTGCTCATCGAACCAGCCACCGCCGCGGAGCACCCGGTAGGTGCCGTACACCTCGGCGTCGTAGACGTCCCAGCACCAGTCCCAGACGTTGCCGAGCATGTCGTAGAGCCCCCACGGGTTGGGGTGTTTGCCGCCCACGTCGTGGACGCGCTCGTGCGAGTTACCGCGGTACCAGCCGATCTCGTCGAGCTCCCCGTAGCGCGGCCCGGTCGTGCCGGCGCGGCAGGCGTGCTCCCACTCGGCTTCGGTCGGCAGCCGATACCCGTCGGCGGACGCGTCCCATGCGATGTCTTCGGCCTCGGCGCGGAAGTGGTACGCGGGGGTGAGGCCGGCGCGCCGGGACAGGGCGTTGCAGAACCGCGCCGCGTCCCACCAGGAGACGCACGCGACGGGCAGTCGGTCCTCAGGGCCGGCACCCGGCCGCCGGCCGGTGATCTGCGCGTACAGCGCCTGGGTGACCGGGGATGCCGCGAGCTGGTAGGGCGCCAGCTCGACCGACCAACTGCGCTGTGTCCGCCGGTCCGACAGCGTCACCTGCCCCGGCGGGATGGCGATCATCTCGTTCCCCGTCATCACGTCCATGATCGGGAAATCCTAGCGAGACCTGTCGGTGCGGAACAGCAGAGGCGATCGATGGAAAGGGGCTTGGCAGACGATCGGTTCCGATATATCGTTGAGGCATCGCGAACGATACGCGATGCAGACGCAATAGATCAGCGATGGAATGGAGTGATCACCATGCGTGGACATGGATTCGAGCGGCGCGAGGGTCGTGGCCGTCGCGGTATGGACGCGGGCATGGGCGGCTTCGAGGCGCGGCGGGCCGCGTTCGGGCCGTTCGGGCCCGGGGGGCCGGGAGGTCCGGGCGGACCGGGGTTCGGGCCCGGTGGACCCGGCTTCGGTCCGGGGTTCGGGCCCTGGGGGCACCGGGGGCGGGGCGGCCCCAGGGGGCGGGCGCGGCGCGGTGACGTGCGGGCGTCGATCCTGGCCCTGCTGAAGGAGCGGCCCATGCACGGCTACGAGATGATCCAGGAGATCGCCGAACGCAGCGGCGGCGCCTGGAAGCCCAGCCCCGGCTCGGTCTACCCCACCCTCCAGATGCTGGAGGACGAGGGTCTGATCGTCAGCGAGAGCGAGGGCGGCAAGAAGCTGTTCTCCCTCACCGACAGCGGTCGCGGTGCCGCCGAGGAGGGTCCGGAGGCGCCGTGGGAGGAGGCGTCGCGCGGGGTCGACTGGGAGGCGCTGGGCGAGATCCGGCAGGCCGGCATGGGGCTGATGGAAGCCTTCGGCCAGGTCTGGAAGACCGGCACCAAGGAGCAGCGCGAGAAGGCGCTGGCCGTCGTCAACGAGGCCCGCAAGAAGCTGTACCTCATCCTCGCCGACGAGGACTGAGCCGTCGTCGCGGGAAGACGGGGTCAGGGTGCCCCGCGGAGCGGTTCCGCGGGGCCCCTTCCGTGTCCCCGTTCGTCCCCGTCCGTCTCCGGCCGTCTCCGGCCGTCCCCGCCTCAGCCGACCAGCCCGTCCAGCTTGCGCAGCGACTCGGTCAAGGCCGTCGTCGCCGAGTCCTTGAGCCGGGCCGCCATCAGCGACACCGCGGCGCCGGTGAACTCGCCGTCGATACGCAGGTTCGTGGCGTTTCCGTCCGGGGTGAGCGTGTAGCGGGTGGCGACGGTGACCGCCATCGGGCCCTTGCCGCGGATCGCGAACACCCGGGCCGGCTCCAGCTCCTCGATCGTCCAGTCGACCTCGGCCGGGAACCCCATCAGCTTCATGTTCTCCCGGAACGTGCCCCCTACGGCGAGCGATCGCGGACCGCCCGCGGGGAAGCCGGTGTGGGTGGCGTTCCACTCCCCGTACGACGACCAGTCGGTGAGCTGTGCCCACACCTTGTCGGCCGGCGCCTCGATGCGTGCCTCCGCGCTGACTTCGGCCATGCGACCACCCCTTCGGTTCGGGCGAATCCGGCTACGGTGTCGCGGAACGTAGCCCCGGGGCCGTGAACATTCAATACTGATGGAACGTCAGGAATCGAAGGGCGCGGGCGCCTCAGCCGACGCGCCGGAGCATCGCCGCGTCGAACAGGTCCCACGCGCGCGGCAGGGCGCTCTCGTCATGGCGGTGCCACCCGCCCCTGCCCTCCATGTCCCGAGTGACGTACGGCGGTTGCCCGGGCGGTGGTGCGCAAACCGGCACGCGCCCCCGAGACGGATCGGCCGAAATCTCCTCCCCAAGGATGAGATCGCCGAGGGCGATGTCCACTCTGCGTGGGACGCCCACATGGTTCCGCTCGAGGATGACTCGGCCCGTTGTGGCTGATGAGGTGGGGTTGTGCAATCCCGTACCGCCCGTCCGACCGCCTCCGGTCCCCCGAGGCGCACCCGCACCAGGACGCCGCAGGGCTCGGCGCCGAGCTCGCGACGGTGGTCGCCGGTGCCCGCCGCCGGGCCGTGCGGGACGGCGACCGGCAGATCGACACCGCCCATCTGCTGCACTCGCTCCTCGAACAGGACCCCGAGGTGCGCTCCGTCGTGGGCGGCCCGCCCCAACTCGCCCGGCTCCTCGGCTATCTGGTGCAGCGCAGCATCGGCTACGGCCTGCGCTGGCAGGGCAGCGTGGAGGACTCGGACGCCATCCCCGTCGTACCCCGGCCCGCCGCGGGCGACGCGGGGGACTGGTCCCCGGCGGCGGCCGCCGCACTGCACCGGGCCCGGGAGCGGGCGCGGCGGCGCGGCGGGGACGCGGCCGAGGCGCCCGATCTGTTCGCCGCGCTCGTCGCCGACCCGGACTCCCGGGCCGTCGAGGTACTCGCCCGCGCGGGCGTCGACGCCCACGAGCTCTCCGGCCGGATCTCCGCCCTGAGCGCCGACCGCGGCGCCGACTGCGGTGCCGAGCGGGGCTCCGCCTGGATCGAGGCCGGTCCCGGTGAGTTCGGCGCGGCCGGGCCCGGGGAGCTCGCGGGGGACGCGGCCTTCTGAGACCGCCTCGAACCCGGGCGGATTCCCCTCCGCGGTCCATCTCCTGAGACAGGTGTCAACGAGGATGACGCTCCTGTCGCCGCCTGCCATCATGTGCCGGTGCGTACCTCTGAGAGCAGTGACAGCGGCGGCAGAGGCGTCGGGCTGGGGCTCGCGCTCGTCTCCGCGCTGGCCTTCGGCGGGTCCGGAGTGGCCGCCAAGCCGCTGATCGAATCGGGCCTCGACCCGCTGCACGTGGTCTGGCTGCGGGTGACCGGCGCCGCCCTGGTGATGCTGCCGCTCGCCTGGCGCCATCGCGCCCTGCCGCGCAGCCGTCCCGCGCTGCTCCTCGGATTCGGTCTGTTCGCCGTCGCCGGCGTCCAGGGCTGCTACTTCGCGGCGATCTCCCGCATACCCGTGGGCGTGGCGCTGCTCGTCGAGTACCTGGCCCCCGCGCTGGTGCTCGGCTGGGTGCGGTTCGTGCAGCGGCGGCCCGTCACCCGCGCCGCCGCGCTCGGTGCCGTCCTCGCGGCCGGCGGGCTCGCCTGTGTGGTGGAGGTCTGGTCGGGACTGAGCTTCGACGCGCTCGGCCTGGCCTTCGCGCTCGCCGCCGCCTGCTGCCAGGTCGGCTACTTCATCCTCTCCGACCAGGGCAGCGACGCGGGCACCCGGGCGCCGGACCCGCTGGGCGTCATCGCCTACGGCCTGATCGTGGGCGCCCTCGTGCTCACCGCCGTCGCCCGCCCCTGGGAGATCCACTGGGCCGCGCTCACCGGCTCGGCGCGGATGAACGGCACCGCCGTACCCGCCCTCGCCCTGCTCGTCTGGATCGTGCTGGTCGCCACGGTGGTCGCCTACGTCACCGGTGTGGTGTCCGTACGACGGCTGTCCCCGCAGGTCGCCGGGGTCGTGGCCTGTCTGGAGGCGGTGATCGCGACCGTGCTGGCCTGGGTGCTGCTCGGCGAGCACCTGTCCGCGCCGCAGGTCCTCGGCGGTGTCGTCGTCCTGGCCGGCGCGTTCATCGCCCAGTCCGCCGCGCCCGCCGAGGGCTCCCTGGAACCGGTGGCCGCCGGCGGCCCGGAAAGGGCGTTGTCCGGGCAGCGCACCTCGGCTTAAGGTGCTGGTCATGCCGTCCACGCTCGTACTTCCGCCGCCCGCCGCCTGAGGCGGGCCTCCGGGACACCCGCCCGGCGCGAGGAGCGCCGGGCCGGACGGTGCTGCCCGCAGACGAAGTCCGCGCGACCCGATCCATCGGGCCGCCCCCGAACTTCCGCGCCTCTCAGGTGCGTTTCTGCGGAGAAACTCCCTTGTCGAACTCGAACTCGAACTGGAACGCGAACGCGAATACGGACGCGAACGCGAACACGTCCACCGGCCTGCCCGTAGGGCGTGGCCTGCTCTATCTGATCGTCACCGGTGCCGCCTGGGGCACCGCCGGGGCCGCCGCCTCGCTGGTCTACCGGACCAGCGACCTGGGCGCCTTCGGCCTCTCCTTCTGGCGCTGCGCGCTGGGGCTCCTGCTGCTGCTCGCCGGCCGCGGTCTGCGTCCGAGGGCCCGGCGGGCCACCACCGAACCGACGGCGCGCCGGGTGCTGAAGGCCCTCGCCACCGGGCTCGGACTCGCGGTGTTCCAGACCGCCTACTTCGCGGCCGTGGCGGCCACCGGACTCGCCGTGGCCACCGTCGTCACCCTCGGCGCGGGCCCCGTGCTCATCGCGCTCGGCGCCCGGCTGCTGCTCGGTGAACGGCTCGGCGCGGGCGGCGTTCTGTCCGTCGCCGGTGCCCTCGCCGGACTCGCCGTCCTGACCTTCGGCGACTCGGCCGCGACCGTCCGCCCCCAGGGCGTGCTGCTCGCCCTGCTGTCGGCCGCGGGCTACGGCGCCATGACCCTGCTGACCCGCCGGTGGGGCCGGGACGGCGGCGCCGACGCGTCCGCGACCACCGTCGGGGCGTTCGCGGTGACCACCCTGTGCCTGCTGCCGTTCGCGCTGCACGAGGGGCTGCTCCCGCACACCGGTCACCCGGCCCGGCTGCTGTGGCTCCTGTGCTACATCGCCGCCGTGCCCACGGCGCTCGCGTACGCCCTGTACTTCGCGGGCGCGGCCGTCGTGCGCTCCGCCACCGTCTCCGTGATCATGCTCCTCGAACCGGTGACCGCGGCCGTCCTCGCCGTGCTGCTGCTCGGCGAGCGGCTCACGGTCACCACCGTGGCCGGCACCCTGCTGATGCTCGCGGCGGTCGCGGGCCTGACCGTGAGCGAGGGGGCGGTGCGCGGGGGCGGACACCCGGCGGGGTCCGGTGACAACCCCGCCGCGCCGAAGGGGAGTCACTCCCCGGTGAGGTAGTCCGGCAGCGCGGTCCCGGGCGCCAGGTCGGCGTTCGGGACCGGGGCGCCGTACCCCTTGCGGAGCGGGACGACGCCGGCCCAGTACGGGAGGGTGAGGTCCCCGGGCTCGTCGACGGCGTCGCCGGTGCGGATCTTCGCGGAGACCTCGTCCAGGTCCAGGCGGATCACCGCGGTGGCGGCCAGCTCCTTCTTGTTCGCGGGCCGGGAGTCGGCGGCGCGCCCGGCCACGACATGGTCCACCAGGGCGTCCAGCGCGCGGCGCCGCTCCTCGGGGTCGGTGACCTCGTGCGCGATGCCGTGCACCACCACCGAGCGGTAGTTGACGGAGTGGTTGAAGGCGGAGCGGGCCAGGACCAGACCGTCCACGTGGGTCACGGTCAGGCACACCTGGAGGCCCGGATCGGCGGCGCCGGTCATCCGCAGCGGGCGCGAACCCGTCGAGCCGTGCACGTAGAGCCGCTCGCCCACCCGGCCGTACAGCGTGGGCAGCACCACGGGGGCGCCGTCGCGCACGAAGCCCAGATGGCAGACGTACCCCTCGTCCAGTATCGCGTGCACCACCTCCCTGTCGTACGACGCCCGGTCCGCGTCGCGCGTGGGCACGGTGCGGTCGGTCGGGGAGTAGGCGGTGGGCTGGGTCTCCGCGGTGGTGCCGGGCATGACGGTCCTTCCAAGGCGATGCCGACAGGCGATTCGCTTTGTACTAGTGCATAATGGATTTTGTGCTAGGAGAGTATCGGATCGAGGGGCGCGGCGCAGCTGAGATCGCGGCCGACGTCGAGCGCGCGGTGGGCGCCGGGGAGCTGCGCCCCGGCCAACCATTGCCGCCCATGCGGGAGTTGGCGACGCGGCTGGGGGTGAATCCGAATACCGTCGCGGCCGCCTATCGCACGCTGCGCGAGCGCGGGGTGATCGAGACCGCGGGGCGGCGCGGCAGCCGGGTGCGGCCCAAGCCGGTCACCACCGGACGCGATCAGCTGCGGGTGGAGGTGCCGCCGGGCGCCCGCGACCTGTCCACCGGCAACCCGGACCCGGACCTGCTGCCCCTGCTCGCCCCGGCGCTCGCGGCGGCGGCCGAGGCGGGGGACCGGCGGCCCGTCCTCTACGGCGACGACCCCGTCGACCCCGGTCTGATCCGGGTCGCCCGCGCCGAACTCGACGCCGACGGCGTCCCCGAGGGTCCCCTCACCGTCACCTCGGGCTCCCTCGACGCCGTCGAGCGCGTCCTCGCCGCCCACCTCAGACCCGGTGACGCCGTCGCCGTCGAGGACCCCGGCTGGGGCAGCGTCCTCGATCTGATGCCGGCGCTCGGGCTGCGCACGGTCCCGGTGGGGGTGGACGACGACGGTCCGTCGCCCGCGGACCTGGCCCGCGCCCTGGCGGAAGGGGCCCGCGCGGTGATCGTCACCACCCGCGCCCAGAACCCGACCGGCGCCGCCGTGACCGCCGGCCGCGCGGATGCCCTGCGCGCGGTGCTGCGCGCGCATCCGGACACCCTGCTGATCGAGGACGACCACGGCCACGGCATCGTGGACCTGCCCCCGCACCCCCTCGCGGGTGCCACCCGGCACTGGGCCTTCGCGCGCTCCGCGGCCAAGACCTACGGCCCCGATCTGCGCCTCGCCGTCCTCGCGGGCGACCCGGTGACCGTCGACCGGGTCCGCGGCCGGCTGCGCCTCGGCCCCGGCTGGGTGAGCCTGCTGCTCCAGCGCGCGGTGGCCCATCTGTGGAGCGGGGGAGCGGTGGACCGTACGGCGGTGGCGCAGTCGTACCGCTCCCGGCGCCGGCCCTTGATCGACGCCCTCGCCGCCCGGGGCGTCGAGGCCCACGGCCGCACCGGCGTGAACCTCTGGATCCCGGTCCCCGACGAGACCACCGCCGTCGCCCGCCTGCTCCAGTCCGGCTGGGTCGTCGCCCCGGGCGCCCGCTTCCGCCTGGCCTGCCCCCCGGCCGTCCGGGTCACGGTGTCCCCGCTGACCGCGGCGGACATCGAACCGCTGGCGGAGGCGATCGAGGCGGCGGTACGGCCGTCTCCGTCACGGGTGTACGGGTAGCGGCATGCCGCGTCTTTACGGCTAGCGGCATGCCGCGTCCGGCCCCTCAGGCGCCCTTCCGCCCCCGCACCTGGGTGAGCGCCGCCCCCGCGAGCACGATCGCCGCGCCCGCCGGAGTGTTCCAGCGCAGCGTCTCCCCGAGGATCGCGACGCCCGCCGCGGTCGCGATGACCGGGATGAAGTAGGTGACCATCTGCGCGGTCGTGGGACCGACTTCGGCGACCAGCCCGTACTGGAGGAGCACGGCGAGTCCGGTGCCGAGCGCGCCCAGCGCGGCGACGGCCAGCAGCGGCACCAGGGCGAAGTGCTTCGGCATGCCGGTGAACAGGGGAGTGACGACGGCCAGTTGCACCGTGGCCACCAGCAACTGCCCGCCGGTCATCGACAGATGGGAGTTGCCCGTGCCCGCCAGCGTCCGGCGGACGTAGATCCAGCCCACCGGGTAGCTCAGCGAGGCGAGCAGGGCCATCGCCGTGCCGGTGGCGTCGAGGCCGTGGAAGCCCTGCCAGGCGCCGAGCACCGTCAGCACCCCGAGGAAGCCGAGCCCCAGCCCGGCCACCCGGACCCGGGTGGGCCGGTCCTCGGAGAGCGCGACCACGGACAGCGCCATGCCCCACAGCGGCGACGTGGCGTTGCAGATGCCGGCCAGGGTGGAGGGGATGGTCAGCTCGGAATAGGCGAAGAGGGAGAACGGCAGGGCGTTCAGGAAGAACGCCGCGACCGCCATGTGCGCCCACAGCCGGCTTCCGCGCGGCAGCCGCTCCCGCTTGACGGCCATCGCCGCCACCAGCACCGCCGTACCGAAGACCAGCCGGCCGAGGGTGACCTGGAACGGGGCGTACCCGCTCGTCCCCACCTTGATCAGCAGAAAGCTGAAGCCCCAGATCAGCGACAGGGCGCCGAAGCGCAGCCGCCAGTCGAGGCGCGGGCGAGGAGGCGACTGGTCCTGGGTGGCGGGCGACCGGTCCGGCGTGGCGGGGGACGGGGTTCGGGGTGCGGTGACCGTGCTCATGACGCCTACCATGCGGGACCAGACGTCGTAGCACAATCGAGAAATCTCACGAGGTATCTCGTAGGATCGCTTATATGTTGAACTTGGAGCGCCTGCGCACCCTGGACGCCCTGGCCCGGCACGGCTCGGTCAGCGCCGCCGCCGACGCGCTGCACGTCACCACCTCCGCCGTCTCCCAGCAGCTGGGCAAGCTGGAGCGCGAGATCAACCAGCGGCTGCTCGCCAAGAACGGCCGGGGTGTACGGCTCACCGACGCCGGCCGGCTGCTCTCGGAGCACGCGGCGCGCATCCTGTCGCAGGTGGAGCTGGCCGAGTCGGATCTGGAGGCACACCGCGGGCAGGTCGTCGGCGAGCTGCGGCTTTCCGCGTTCCCCACCGCCGCCCGGGGCCTGTTCCCGGTGGCCCTGCGGGCGCTGCGCGCCGAGCACCCGGGGCTGCGGGTGCGCTCCAGCGAGCTGGAGCCGGAGCAGGGCATCGCCGCCGTCGTGCGCGGCGACCTCGATCTCGCGGTGGTCCTGGACTGGTACAACAAGCCGATGCCGGTGCCCGACGGACTGGTCAAGGCGCCGCTCCTGGACGATCCCGCCGAGGTCGCCATGCCCGCGGGCCACCGGCTCGCCGGCCACGCCGAGGTGGACCTCGCCGAGTTCGCCGAGGACGAGTGGATCACCTGGGGCGAGGGCGAGTTCTGCCACGAGTGGCTGATGTTCACCCTGCGCTCCAAGGGCGTGGAGCCGATCGTCGGCCATCGCGCGGGCGAGACCCATACCCAACTCCAGCTGGTGTCAGCGGGGTTGGGGGTGTGCATCGCCCCGCTGCTGGGCCGCCATCCGGTGCCGGACGGCGTGATCCTCGTACCGCTCACCCAGCGGGTGCGCCGGCACGTCTACGTCATCTGGCGGGCCGACGCCGACCGCCGCCCCTCCATCCGCGCGGCGGTCGAGGCCCTGCGCGAGGCCGCGCGGAAGGCCGACTGACCCCGGGGCCGGCGGATCACAGGGCGCCGAGTTTGCGGAAGTCCCAGGAGACGATCCGCTCCGGCACCAGCCGGGCCCACGCGTGCCGGCCGTCGTGCGGCAGCTCGTCCAGACCGAAGTACTTGCGCGCGAACGCCGGTTCCACCGAAACGAGTTCGGGGCAGGGCCGCCCGGTGCGGGGCGCCTCGCCGACAAACTCCACCCGGCCCGCCAGCTCGGCCCCGCGCAGCTCGCCGTACTCCTCGCCCGCGTCGACCACCACCGCCACCCGGGGATCGCGGCCGAGCTGGGCCCAACGGCGGCTGCGCACCAGCGAGTAGAGCCACAGCGCGCCGCCGTCCCAGAGGAACCAGAGCGCGCTCGCGTGCGGGGCGCCGTCGGCGGAGACGGTCGCGACCCGGCAGGTGCGCTGTCCGGCCAGGAACGCGTCCAGTTCGCCGGGCGACATCATGATCCTGCGGCCCCGGCGCTGCTCGGCGGCGGACATGCGGCCTCCTCGTCGTCGTACTCGTCGTACTCGGCGTACCGGAAATCCCTTCCGGTGGCGATCCTCTGACATGACGTCAGGAAAGGGAACGGCCCGGCCGCCCTCGTCTTCCCTCTCCCGCGCGCGGCCGTTACCCTCACCGCCCCGGGCTCCGGCGAAAGGCAGGCGATGGCGGCGTACGAGCGGCTGGGCGACCTCCTCGATCCCGCGCACACCGTGCTGCTGACCGTCGAGTGCCAGCGGGGCGTGGTGGGACCGGACGCGGCCCTGCCCGAACTCGCCCGCGCGGCCCGCTCCTCGGGGGCCCTCGGCAACGTCGCCCGGCTGGTCGACGGCGCGCACCGAGCCGGTGTCCAGGTGATCCACGCGATCGCCGAGCGCCGCCCGGACGGCCGGGGCGCGAACCGCAACGCCCGGCTGTTCCGCGCCGCCGAACGGCTGCCCGTGCACCAGCTGTCCGGCAGTACGGCGGTGCGGGTCGCGCCGCCGATCGAGGCCGCCGAGGAGGATCTCGTCGTACGGCGGCTGCACGGTCTTTCCCCGCTGCACGGGACCGGCGTCGACGCCCTGCTGCGCAACCTCGGCTGCCACACCCTGATCGTCACCGGCGTCTCGGCCAACGTGGCGATCCCCAACGCGGTGTTCGACGCGGTCAACCTCGGCTACACCGCCGTCGTCCCGGCCGACGCCATCGCGGGGGTGCCCGCCGACTACACCGCCGCGATGATCCGCCACACCCTCGCCCTGGTCGCGACCGTCACGACCACCGGCGAGGTGCTCGGGGGTCTCGCGCCCCCGCGCCGCGGCCGGCCCCAGTAACCTGGGGCGATGCTCAAGGAAGTCACCGCGACCCGCTACATCACGCCGCTGCGTGAGGGCGGCTCGCTGCCGGGGCTCGTCGAGGCCGACGACTTCGGGACCTACGTCATGAAGTTCACCGGAGCCGGACAGGGCCGCAAGACCCTGGTCGCCGAGGTGGTGTGCGGCGAACTCGCCCGGCGCCTCGGCTTCCGGGTGCCCCGTTTGGTCACCGTCGAACTGGACTCCGTGCTCGGGCTCGGTGAGCCCGAGCAGCAGGTGCAGGACCTGCTGCGCGGCAGCGGCGGCACCAACCTCGGCATGGACTTCCTCTCCGGCGCCCTCGGCTACGACCCGCTCGCCTTCGCGGTGAGCCCCGAGGAGGCCGGGCGGATCATCTGGTTCGACGCGCTGATCAACAATGTGGACCGCTCCTGGCGCAACCCCAACCTCCTGGTCCACCGCGGCGAGCTGTGGCTCATCGACCACGGCGCCACCATGATCTGGCACCACAACTGGCCCGCCGCCGAGAAGTCCGCGGCCCGCCCCTACGACGCCGCCGAGCACGCCCTCGCCGGCTTCGCCCCCGACCTCGCCGCGGCCG
Source organism: Streptomyces sp. SUK 48 (assembly GCF_009650765.1). Classification (NCBI taxonomy): domain Bacteria; kingdom Bacillati; phylum Actinomycetota; class Actinomycetes; order Kitasatosporales; family Streptomycetaceae; genus Streptomyces; species Streptomyces sp. SUK 48. The sequence goes on from NZ_CP045740.1 coordinate 6,800,999, forward strand.
CCGCCGACCTCGCGCCCCGCGTCACCGAGGACCTGCTCGCCGAGGTCACCGCCGAGATCCCGGACGCCTGGCTCACCGGAGAACCCGGCTTCGGCACCCCGGACGAGCTGCGCCGGGCCTACGCGCGCCCGCTGCTCGCGCGCGCCGCCGTCATCGCCGAGCGCATCACCGGCACCGGCACCCAGGAGGGCAAGTGAGCGAGACCCACATCCACATGGCCGGCCATGTGACCGAGCGCCACATCACCCGGGCCGGCCAGGGCGGCGACCGGGACGTCTTCGAGTACGCGCTGATCAGGGTCGTACCCCGGATCGAACGCGGGGAGTGCCTCAACGCGGGTGTGGCCGTCTACTGCCGCGCCCAGGGCTACGTCGGCGCCCGCACCCACCTGGACGAGGACCGGCTGCGCGCCCTGGACCCGGCGGCCGACGCGGCCGGGATCAGGGCGGCGCTCACCGCGATCGAGCGGCACTGCGCGGGCGGCGCCGGGGCCGGGCAGGCGGCCGGGGACGACGCCGGACGGCGGTTCCGCTGGCTGATCGCCCCCCGCTCCACCGTGGTCCAGCCCGGACCGGTGCACACCGGCCTGACCGCCGACCCGGCCGCCGAGGCGGAGCGATTGCTGGACCTCCTGGTGAGGTAATGGATCACAACGGCCGGATGAGCCGTTGACACCGGGTGCCAGGGCTTCTAGCGTCGGGTGGGCTGAAGATACTAAGCGGTCGCTCACCGCACCGGAAGGCCCTCGCGCAGGGTCGTACGGGTTCTCTCAAGGGGCGAGGAGAAACAGCACATGTCCACCACTGAACAGCGGGTCGCGGTCGTCACCGGCGCCGCGCGCGGCATCGGTGCCGCGACGGCCGTACGGCTGGCCGCCGAGGGCCGCGCCGTCGCCGTGATCGACCTGGACGAGGCCGCCTGCAAGGACACCGTCGAGAAGATCACCGCGGCCGGCGGCAAGGCCATCGCGGTCGGCGCCGACGTGTCCGACGAGGCGCAGGTCGAGGCCGCCGTCGCCCGGATCGCCGCGGAGCTGGGCGCCCCGACGATCCTGGTCAACAACGCGGGCGTGCTGCGCGACAACCTGCTGTTCAAGATGAGCGTCTCCGACTGGGACACCGTCCTGAACGTGCATCTGCGCGGCTCGTTCCTGATGACCAAGGCCGTGCAGAAGCACATGGTCGACGCCGGCTTCGGGCGGGTCGTCAACCTGTCCTCCTCCTCGGCGCTCGGCAACCGCGGCCAGGCCAACTACTCGGCGGCCAAGGCGGGTCTCCAGGGCTTCACCAAGACCCTCGCCATCGAGCTCGGCAAGTTCGGCATCACCGCCAACGCCGTCGCCCCCGGTTTCATCGCCACCGAGATGACCAAGGCCACCGCCGACCGTGTCGGCATGGGCTTCGACGACTTCAAGAAGGCCGCCGCCGGCGCCATCCCGGTGCAGCGCGTCGGTGAGCCCGAGGACATCGCCAACGCCATCGCCTTCTTCACCGGCGAGGCGGCCGGATTCGTCTCCGGCCAGGTGCTGTACGTCGCCGGCGGACCGCTCGACTAGGGGACACCGCACATGACTTCCGCAGAACTCCCGCCCCTGTCCGGCAAGGTCGCCCTGGTCACCGGGGCCAGCCGCGGCATCGGCTACGGCGTCGCCGAGGCCCTCGTCGCGCGCGGCGACCGGGTGTGCATCACCGGCCGCAACGAGGACGCGCTCAAGGAGGCCGTCGACAAGCTCGGCGCCGAGCGGGTCATCGGCGTGGCCGGCAAGGCGCACGACCTCGGCCACCAGAGCGAGGCCGTCGAGCGCACCATGGAGGCGTTCGGACGCCTCGACCACCTGGTCAACAACGCGGGCACCAACCCGGTGTTCGGGCCCATCGCGGACCTGGACCTGAACGTCGCCCGCAAGGTCTTCGAGACGAATGTGATCTCCGCCCTCGGCTTCGCCCAGAAGACCTGGCACGCCTGGCAGAAGGACAACGGCGGCGCGATCGTCAACATCGCCTCGATCGCGGGCCTCGCGCCCTCGCCGTTCATCGGCGCGTACGGCGTCAGCAAGGCCGCGATGATCAACCTGACCCAGCAGCTGGCGCACGAGTTCGCGCCGAAGGTGCGGGTCAACGCGATCGCCCCGGCCGTGGTCAAGACCAAGTTCGCCCAGGCCCTGTACGAGGGCCGCGAGGAGGAGGCCGCCGCCTCCTACCCGCTGGGCCGGCTCGGCGTGCCGTCCGACATCGGCGGCGCCGCGGCGTTCCTCACCTCCGCGCAGTCCGACTGGGTCACCGGTCAGACCCTCGTCGTGGACGGCGGGCTCTTCCTCAACGCCGGGGTGTGAAACCACCTCCCGGGCGCCGGATTCCGGACGGGCCGGCGCCCGGGGCACCGCACAGCGGACGCGGCGGAGGATGACAACGTCGTCAGCGCTTTTTCGATCAAGTGGCCATGTTCCAAGGGAGGTTGGGCGCACTGACGCTGCGGTAAGGTCTGCCGACCTTGGTAGGCGGATCGAGGAGCGTGCGCGTTGTTCAACCGGAACCGATTCCTGCGGTCAGTCGCGGCGATCGCCTCCGTGTCGCTGTCGGCCGGCGGCTGCGGTCTGCTGTCCGACGGGGACTCGGGCAGCGGGAACCCGATCGTGGTCGGCACCACCAGCGCGCCCAGCACCCTGGACCCGGCCGGCGCCTGGGACGGTTCCTGGGAGCTGTACCGGAACATCTACCAGACGCTCCTCGCCTACCCGAACGGCGCGACGGCCCCCCAGCCGGACGCCGCCCAGAGCTGCGCCTTCGCCGACTCGTCGAGCCGCACCTACCGCTGCACGCTGCGCGCGGACCTGAAGTTCGCCGACGGCGACCCGCTGAACGCCGAGGCGGTCAAGTACTCCGTCGACCGCATCCGCGCCATCGACGCCCCGGCCGGCCCCGCCGGACTGCTCGGCAGCCTCGACAGCGTGGACACCTCCGGCGACCGCGAGGTCGTCTTCCACCTCGGCAAGTCCGACGCCACCTTCCCGTTCGTGCTGGCCACCCCGGCCCTGTCGATCGTGGACCCGAAGGACTACCCGGCCCGCGCCCTGCGCACGGGCTCCGGGGCCGACGGCTCGGGGCCGTACCGGCTCCAGTCGTACCAGGAGGGCCGGCAGGCCGTCCTGACCAGCAACGGCGGCTACCACGGCTTCGCCCGGCGGCAGAACGACGCGGTGACCATCCGCTACTTCCAGGACTCCGCCGGCATGGTCAAGGCGCTGCGCGCGAAGCAGATCGACGTCACCTACCGCGGCCTCGCCGCCGACGACATCCTCGCGCTCCAGCGGCAGGGCAACTCCGACCTCCAGCTCGTGGACGGCGCCGGCACGGACATCAGCTACCTGGTGTTCGACCCCAGGGACCCCTGGGCCGGACGGCCCGCCGTGCGCAAGGCGATCGCCCAGCTGGTGGACCGGGGCGCGATCGCCCACAAGGTCTACAAGGACACCGTCGACCCGCTGTACTCGATGGTCCCCAAGGGCCTCGTCGGGCACACCACCGCCTTCTTCGACACGTACGGCGACCCGAGCACGGACAAGGCCCAAACGATCCTTCAGGAGGCGGGCATCCACCAGAGGGTCCCGCTGACCCTCTGGTACACCACCGACCGCTACGGCTCCGAGACCGCCTTGATGTTCAAGGAGCTGAAGCGGCAGCTGGAGGGCTCCGGGCTGTTCACCGTCACGCTCGAGAGCCGCCCCTGGAAGAGCTACGTGGTCGGCTACCAGAAGGGCGAGTACCCGGTGTTCGGCCGCGGCTGGTCCCCGGACTTCCCCGACGCGGACAACTTCATCGCGCCCTTCACCGGCGCGCACAACGCGCTCGGCACGCCCTACCCGGCCAAGGAGATCACCGACCGGCTGCTGCCGCACGCGCGGGCGCAGAGCGACCGTGCCAAGACGGTCGGCGACATGGAGCGGGCCCAGCGGATCATCGCGGGCGACGCGCGGTTGCTGCCGCTGTGGCAGGGACGGCAGTACGTGGCGGCCAGCGACGACATATCCGGCGGTGAGCAGGCGCTCGACCCCTCGACGATCATGATGATGTGGACGCTGCACCGTAAAACCAGCTGGTGAGCGGTGGGGAGCGGACCTTCGGGGGCCGTTGTCAGTGGTCGCCTGTAGGTTCTGCATCCTGAAGTGACCGCACGCGGTAATTGATCCACATCGTGAGGACGTTGACGTGACCGACATCGCCATGCTGCCCGAGTCCTGGCGCGGGGTTCTGGGCGACGAACTGGAGCAGCCCTACTTCAAGGAGCTGACCGAGTTCGTCGAGGAGGAGCGGGCGAAGGGCCCCGTCTACCCGCCGCGCGAGGAGGTCTTCGCCGCGCTGGACGCCACGCCGTACGACCAGGTGAAGGTGCTCGTCCTCGGCCAGGACCCGTACCACGGCGAGGGCCAGGGCCACGGCCTGTGCTTCTCGGTCCGTCCGGGCGTGAAGACCCCGCCGTCGCTGCGCAACATCTACAAGGAGATGCAGTCCGAACTGGATCTGCCCGTCCCGGACAACGGCTATCTGATGCCGTGGGCCCGGCAGGGCGTCCTGCTGCTCAACGCGGTCCTCACCGTGCGGGCCGGCGAGGCCAACTCGCACAAGGGCAAGGGCTGGGAGAAGTTCACCGACGCCGTGATCCGCGCGGTGGTCTCCCGCCCCGACCCGGCCGTGTTCGTGCTGTGGGGCAACTACGCGCAGAAGAAGCTCCCGCTGATCGACGAGGAGCGGCACATGGTGGTCAAGGGCGCGCACCCCTCCCCGCTGTCCGCGAAGAAGTTCTTCGGCTCCCGCCCCTTCACCCAGATCAACGAGGCGATCGCCCGCCAGGGCCACGAGCCGATCGACTGGCGCATCCCGGACCTGGGCTGACGGCGGCGTCGGCGCCGCCTGACCGGGAATCCGGGCGGCGCCGGTTAGCGTCGGTGCACGACAGCGGACGATCGCCGGAGGACGCGGTGGCGGAGCGAGGGGAACAGACGGCCCTGGACGAGGTGCTGACACGGATCGGTCAGGTCGTGATGCTGCACCACGCCGGTGACCGTGAGGAGGCCCGCAGCCGTTTCCTCGACCTGTGGGCGGAGATCGGCGAGGACGGGGATGCGCTGCACCGCTGCACCCTGGCGCACTATCTCGCCGACACCCAGGACGACCCCGCCGACGAACTCGCCTGGGACCTGCGGGCCTTGACCGCCGCCCGGGAGCTGCCCGACGGCGATCCCCGGGGCGTCACGGGCTTCTTCCCCTCCCTCCACCTCAACCTGGCCGCGGACTACATCAAGCTGGCCCGCCCCGAAGCCGCCCGCACCCACCTCACCGACGCCCGCACCGCCGCGGAGTCCCTCGCGGACGACGGCTACGGAGAGGGCGTCCGGGCGGCGATCGGACGGCTGGAGCTGCGGCTGGCGGAGGGTGGTCCGGGGGCCGGGGGTCCTGGGGGCCGCCCAGGCAGCGGCCCAGTTGAGGGACGGCTCTTGAGGGGGGTGTCGACGGGGGCGCCGGCCGCTGTGGCGCCACCCCGTTCAGTGACGGCCGTACGTCTGTTCGCAGATCTTCGATTCCGGGCTGTTTCCGCGCCAGCCGCCGTACTCGCGGCCCAGGTCGCAGACGTCCGCGGGGACGCGCTGGGAGGTACGCGGCGGTGCCTGGGCGGGGCGGTGGGCCTGGGGTGGCCGGGCGCGCGGGGGAGCGGCCCGGTGCGCGGGCGGTGGCGCGGCCTGGTTTCCGTGCGGGGCGGGCCCGGGGGTGGTGGCCGGCCCTTGGGAGGGGCCGACCATCTCCAGCGCCTCCCGCGCCGGTGCCTGCACCACCCGTGGTGACGCGCTGCCGTCCGTGCGGGGCGCCGGGTGCTGCGGGGGCGCGGCACTCGGCGGCGGTCCCGGTGCCGCCGTGTGCCGTACCGTCACACAGCCGGTGAGGGCCGAGACGGCGACGGTGACCAGAAGCGCTGTGGTGGTCGTCGTTCGATGCACCCGGGCAACGATGCTGGTTCCGGACCCGGTTGGCATCAAAGAGTCGAGCCGGAGGCGCCCGCCCGGGTGAACTCCCGCACCGAACGAGGGGTTTTCGCCCCGCGCGGCTGACGCCTCAGGCGCCGGTGCTGCCGTCGATCCGCTCCCGGAGCAGATCCGCGTGTCCGTTGTGCCGGGCGTACTCCTCGATCATGTGGGTGTAGATCCAGCGGAGCGTGAAGTACTCCTTGCCGGCGCGGTCCGTGCGCCGGGACAGCTCGTCGAGCGAGCGGCCCGCGGTGTCCCGCCGGGCCCTCTCCACCTCGGCCCGGTGGGTGGCGTGCGCCTCCTCCCAGGTGTCCGCCTCCGTGACATGGAAGTCGCCGTCCGCGTCGTCCTCGGAGCAGTAGAGGACGCCGAGGTCCTCGTCCAGCAGCACCTCGTGGAACCAGAACCGCTCGACCTCGGCCATGTGCCGCACCAGTCCCAGCAGGGTCAGCTCGGAGGGCGGCACCGAGGCGGTCCGCAGCTGCTCGTCGGTCAGCCCCTCGCACTTCGCGATCAGGGTCCGGCGGTGGAAGTCCAGCCAGCCCTCCAGCATCTCGCGTTCGCCGGCGTTCAGGGCGGGTTCGTCGCGCTCACTCGTCATGCCCTCATCCTCACCGGTCGAGTGCGCCCGCTGCCAGGGGATTTCAGCTGCCCAGCGGCCCGGCGGGCGGCCCCCGTATGCTGCCGGAGACGTACAGCAGGGCGAGCCGCAGGGGAGAGACACGTGAAGGTCGGCTGCATCGGACTCGGGGACATCGCGCGGAAGGCGTATCTGCCGGTGCTGAGCGCGCTGCCCGGGGTCGACCTCCATCTGCACACCCGCACCCCCGCCACCCTCGCCCGGGTCGCCGACGGCCTGCACCTGCCCGCCGGGCAGCGGCACGACAGCCTCGACTCGCTGCTCGCCGCCGGCCTCGACGCGGCCTTCGTGCACGCGCCCACCGCCGCCCACCCCGAGATCGTCACCCGGCTGCTCACGGCGGGCGTCCCCACATACGTCGACAAGCCGCTCGCCTTCGAACTGGCCGACTCCGAGCGCCTGGTGGAGCTGGCCGAGGAGCGGGGCGTCTCGCTGTTCGTCGGCTTCAACCGGCGCTACGCCCCCGGGTACGCGCAGTGCCTGGAGCACCCGCGCGAGCTGATCCTGCTCCAGAAGAACCGGGTCGGGCTGCCCGAGGAGCCGCGCTCGATGATCCTCGACGACTTCGTGCACGTCGTCGACACCCTGCGCTTCCTGGCGCCGGGCCCGGTCGACGACGTCACGGTCCGCGGCCGCGTCCGGGACGGGCTGCTGCACCATGTGGTGCTCCAGCTCGCCGGTGACGGCTTCACCGCGCTCGGTGTGATGAACCGGCTCAGCGGTTCGGCGGAGGAGATCCTGGAGGTCTCCGGGCAGGACACCAAGCGCCAGGTGCTCAACCTCGCCGAGGTGATCGACCACAAGGGCCAGCCGACCCTGCGCCGGCGCGGCGACTGGGTGCCGGTGGCCCGCCAGCGCGGCATCGAACAGGCGGTCCACACCTTCGTCGACGCCGTGCGCGCCGGGCAGCTGCTCAGCGCCCGGGACGCGCTGGCGACCCATGAGCTGTGCGAGCGGGTGGTACGAGCGGTTCAGGACCTCCCCGGCGCAGCCTGAGCGCCCGGACGCCCTCGCCGGCGCACAGCGCGGCCAGCACCAGCAGCGCGGCGTGCACCGGCCAGTCGCCGTAGCGGACGTACGGCGTGATGCCGTGCGCGAGCGGCACGTCGTACACCCGTGCGGTGCTCGCGCCGGTCCCCAGCCAGGGGCCGAGCCGCTGTCCGCCGGGCCCGTACACGGCGGAGACGCCGGTGAGGGTCGCGTGCACCATCGGGCGGCCGGTCTCGGCGGCGCGCAGCGCGGCCAGCGAGGCATGCTGCTTGGGCGCCCAGCTGTGCTGGAAGGTAGAGGTGGAGGACTGCCCGAGGAGCACGTCCGCGCCGTCCTCGGCGAGATGCCGGCTCATGTCGGGGAACGCGGTCTCGAAGCAGATCAGCGGGCCGATCCGCAGTCCGTGCCCCACGTTCATCACGACCTGCTCGGTGCCGCGCCTGCGGTCCTCGCCGGCTGCCTTGCCCACCGAGGTGGCCCAGCCGAGCACGGAACGGGCCGGTATGTACTCGCCGAACGGGACCAGGCGCATCTTGTCGTACCGGTCGCCGGTCGGGCCGTTCGGGCCGATCAGCACCGAACTCTTGTAGATACCGGGCCGGTCGGAGCGGCGGGCGTCCACGTTCACCAGCACGTCGGCGCCGGTCGCGCGGGACAGCGCGGCGATCCGCCGGGACAGATCGGGCCGGTCGGCGAGGTCGTAACCCACGCTGGACTCGCCCCACACCACCAGGTCGACGTCCTGCCCGGCGATCCGCCGGGTCAGCCGCTCCTCCCGGTCGAACCGCACCTCCGGGCTGTCCCGCCCGGCCACGACGCCCGGCTGTACGACGGCGATCCGCGTCCTGCCGTCGATCTGCGGCCGGGGGGCCCACGCCCACGCGGCGGTGGTCGCGGCGGCGGTGGCGACCACCGTGGCCACCGCGGGCATCCGCGCGCCGCGGACGGCGATCAGCACGGCCGCCGCCACGTTCACGGCCACCACCAGGAAGCTCAGCAGCCACACCCCGCCGACCGAGGCCAGCCGCAGCGCCGGTGCCACCTGCCACTGGCTGGCGCCCAGGATGCCCCAGGGGCCGCCGAGCCCCTGCCAGGAGCGGACCAGCTCCGCCAGCAGCCAGCCCGAGGGCAGCACGAGGAGCGCGACGGCGCACCGCCCGGGGGAGGGGGTGCCGCCCAGATAGCGGCGGACCAGCCAGCCCCAAGGCATCCAGAGCAGGCCGAGCAGCGCGCCGATCAGGAAGATGAACACATGCAGGCTCGGCAGCAGCCAGTGGTGCACCGCGATCAGGTAGCCGAAGCCGCCGCACCAGCCGTCGTACGCCGCCCGCCGTCCGGTCGGCGCCGAGCGGGCCAGCAGCAGCCACGGGACCAGGGCGACGTAGGCGGACCACCACAGCGACGGCGCCGGGAACGCCGGCACGGGCAGGGCACCCGCGAGGGCGACGACGGCGGAGCGCCGCCAGGGGGAGGTCAGCCACCGGTCGATCGTCGTCATGCGGAGCCTCCCTACCCCAGGGCTCCAGTGTGCGCGCCGCAAGCGATCTACGACAGGGGGCCTGCCGGCCTCCGTGACGGGGGTCCGCCGGCCTCCGCGACCGGGGGCCTGCCGGTCCCGCCGATCACCGCCGCGATCACCGTCCGGGGCCGTCACCTCCGCTTCCCGGGCCTCACTGTCCGGGGCCGTCACCTCCGCTTGCCGGGCCTCACCGTCCGGCGGCCGTCCTCCGCCACTTCTCGGTGACCACGACCTCGCCGATCCGCCAGCCCTCGGGGGTGCGCAGCAGCCCGAAGTCGTACCGGCCGCCGCACTCCAGATCCGGCGCCGCCGGGCCGTCCCCGTCCGTGCGGCGCATCGGGTTGAAGTAGTCGGCCCGCACCCGCGCGGTGTCCCCGGTGTCATGCTCCAGGACCCCGAACCGCACCCGCCGGTTGACGATCAGATGCTGCCGCACGGCGAACCGCGCCAGGTTCTCGGCGAGCCACCCGGCGACCTGCCCGGCCTCGCCCTCGATCCCGCCGGACGAGCGGTAGTCGGCCCGTCCCCGGGGCGTGAACAGGCCCGGGTACGCCGCCCAGTCACCGTCGTCCACCGTCACCGCGTACGCGGTGACCAGCTCGTCCACGGCCAGCCGGTCCAGTACGGTCGCGAGTTCGGCACGCTGCGTCATCGGCTCAGTCTTGGCCACGGCGCGGGCGGAGCCAAGGGGTATGCGGGGAAATTCGGCGGTTCGGGCGAGCGGGAGAACCCGTGGCGGCCGTACCGGCGGAAGGGGCCGCTCGTGCCGGTGGGCCGGGCTGCTCGTACCGGTGGGGCCGGGAAAACCGGTGGCGCGACCGGGTGCGAGCGCCGAACCTGTCCTCCGTGAACGATCAACCCCTCGCCTCCGAACCGAAGTTCCGTATCCGCGCCCGCTACACGGACACCACGATCACCGTCTACCAGGCGTACCGGCCCGCCATCGGCCTCGCCGCCGCGCGCACCGGGCGGTTTCCGGGGGAGTGGAAGCGGGAGAGGATGACCTGGATCAAGCCGTCGTTCCTCTGGATGATGTACCGCTGCGGCTGGGGCACCAAGGAGGGGCAGGAGACCGTGCTCGCGGTCGACATCGACCGGGCGGGATTCGAGTGGGCCCTGCGGCACGCCTGTCTGTCGCACTACGTGTCCGGGGTGCACGCGGACCGGGCGGCCTGGCAGCGGGAGTTGGGGCGGGCACCGGCGCGGGTGCAGTGGGACCCGGAGCGGGACCTCCACCACAACGCGCTGCCCCACCGCTCGCTGCAACTCGGGCTCGCCGGCGAGGCCACGCGGCGGTACGCCGATGAGTGGATCGTCGGCATCGAGGACGTGACCCCCCTCGCCCGGGAGGTGCACGCGGCGGTGCGGGCCGGGGAGCGGGAGAAGGCCGAGGCGCTGCTGCCCGAGGAGCGGGCGTATCCGGCGGCGGAGGGCGTGCTCGCGCACCTGGGGGCGTAGGGCCCGTCCGGCGGATCAGGCCCTGGAGGGCGGCCCGTCAGGCCGCCTTGATGATCTCCTCGCGGATCGCCTTGGCCCACTCCACGACCAGCAGTTCGTACTCCGCGCGCTCCTGGGCCGAGAGGGAGCCGCCCGTGCGCAGCCAGAGCGCCCGGATCTGCTCGTTCACCTCGGCGGCAGACCGTGCGGAACCAGGGGGCGGGAAATGGGGGGACATGCGGAACAGCCTAGGGGCAAGGGCTGACACTGCGCTACCGCACCGCTACGCAGAACGTATGTGGTTGGTCACCGCCGCCGTCCGCCGCACCCCGTGGTCGGCCCAGTTCAGGTGGCATATGCCGGGCCGAGTTGACGCCGGGTGGTGTCCGGGAGATGGCCGAAACGGGGGCGCGGAGCCTCTGTGAGACGGGTGACAAGTGGGTCAACTGCCCTGTTCAGCGGGGAATTTCAGGAATCTCAGGAGGCCGCCGCGGGGCCCCGCACGGTCCAGCCCGGCGTCTGCGGGTGGGCCGTCAGGTCGTCGTGATGGACGGGGGAGCCGCAGGCGCGGCAGGTGACCACCGGGACCAGCTCATGGCCGCAGCTGTGCTCCATGGTCATGGGCAGGTCGGTGTGGTGCCGCAGGTGGCGGTCGCCCCACTCCTTGAGCGCCATCAGGACCGGCTCCAGCTCCAGGCCCGCCGCGGTCGGCCGGTAGTCGAAGCGCTGGGGATGCTCGCTGTAGGCGCGCTTGGTCAGCACGCCGGCCTCCACGAGCCGGCGCAGCCGGGCGGCCAGGATGTCGCGCGGGGCGCCGATGTTCCGTGCCAGCTGGTCGAACCGGCCGTTGCCCAGGCACACCTCCCGCAGGACGAGCAGGGAGTACTTCTCTCCGACCACCGCGAGGGTGTCGGCGATGGAGCAGGGGCGCGGGTCCTTCGGTGCGGCCATGCGGTCCAGTTTAGTTGAGGGTTTGGTTTTCCAACCCTCGCGAACAGTGTGGTTTCTCCTGCGTCGGCGGTACGGGTTCCCCTGTGCCGACCGTGGGTTTGATTTTCCAACCCACCCGGCTATGGTGAGTTTGGATTTCCTACCCACCGGTAACCCCGCTCGTGAACGAGCCCGCTCCGCCGCAGGAGGCCGCACCATGCGAGACGCAGTGATCGTCGAGGCCGTACGCACCCCGATCGGCAAGGGCAAGCCCACCGGTGCCCTCGCCCAGGTGCACCCCGTCCAGCTGCTCGCCCACACCCTGAAGTCCCTGGTCGAGCGCTCCGGCATCGACCCGGCGCTGATCGACGACGTGATCGGCGGCACCGTCGACCAGGTCGGCGAGCAGGCCATGAACACCACCCGGTACGCCGTGCTCGCCGCCGGGCTGCCCGACACCGTCCCGGCCACCACGGTGGACCGGCAGTGCGGCTCCTCCCAGCAGGCCGTGCACTTCGCCGCCCAGGGGGTGATCGCCGGCGCGTACGACATGGTCGTCGCCTGCGGCGTGGAGTCGATGAGCCGGGTGCCGATGTGGTCCAACGTGCCCGCGGGCAAGGACCCCTTCGGGCCCGGTGTCGCCGCGCGCTACCCCGAGGGGCTGCTCCCGCAGGGCATCAGCGCCGAGCTGATCTCCGCCAAGTGGTCGCTGACCCGCGCGGAGATGGACGCCTTCGCGGTCTCCTCGCACCACAAGGCCGCCGCGGCCTGGCAGGCCGGGCTGTTCGACGCGGAGACCGCGCCCCTGGAGGGCGTCACCCGCGACGAGTGCGTACGGCCCGACAGCACCCCGGAGGTCCTCGCCGGGCTCAAGCCCGCCTACCACGACCCGAACTTCGCCGAGCGCTTCCCGCAGATCGAGTGGAACATCACCGCGGGCAACACCAGCCCCCTCAACGACGGCGCCTCCGCCGTCCTGATCACCTCCAGCGAGACCGCCGCCCGGCTCGGCCTGCGCCCGCTCGCCCGGCTGCACAGCTTCGCGGTCACCGGCTCCGACCCGCTGCTGATGCTCACCGGGGTCATCCCGGCCACCGAGAAGGTGCTCGCCCGGGCCGGTCTCTCCCTCGGCGACATCGACCTGTTCGAGGTCAACGAGGCGTTCGCCAGCGTCGTCCTCGCCTGGCGGCAGGAGACCGGCGCCGACCTGGACAAGGTCAATGTGAAGGGCGGCGCCATCGCCCTCGGCCACCCGCTCGGCGCCAGCGGCACCCGGCTGACCACCACCCTGGTGCACGCCATGCGCGAACGGGGCGCCCGCTACGGCCTCCAGACGATGTGCGAGGCGGGCGGTCTCGCCAACGCGATGATCCTGGAATCCGTCTGACGTGAGGCCGGCGCACCCCCGGTCACCGGCCCCCGGTCACCGGCGCCCGCGTCACCGGCCTCCTCGTCGGCCACGCCCTCGTCAGCGGCCGCGCAGTCGGTGCCGCTGCCGCCACGCCACCACCGTGCCCACCAGGGCCGGCACGGCGATGCAGGCCATCGCCAGCAGGAACGCGGGCGACGTCGGCGCCGAGGCGCGGGCGCCGGCGACCGCGTAGGCGGCGGTGTTCGGGACCGACCCGAGCGCCGTCGCCAGCAGGAACGGCAGCCAGCCCATCCGGGAGACCGCCGCGCAGTAGTTCGCCGCCCAGAACGGCACCCCCGGGAAGAGCCGCGCGGCCAGCATGGAGCGGAACCCGTGCCGGCTCAGCTGCCCGTCCGCCGCCCGCAGCCACCGGCCGCGCAGCAGCGGGCGCAGCGCGTCCTGCCCGAGCAGCCGCCCGAGCCCGAAGGCCAGCCCGGCCCCGAGCACCGTCCCGGCGAGCGCGGTCCCAAGGCCCAGCCGGGAGCCGAACAGCGCGCCCGCGGCCAGGTTCAGCAGGGGCCGCGGCACGAACGCCACCGTGCACAGCCCGTAGCCGGCCCCGAACGCCAGCACCGCCATCAGCCCGCCCGTCCGCGGCGGCCAGCCCTGGGTCAGCAGGCGCTGCGGATCGAACAGCAGCACCAGCGCGCCCGCGGCCGCCAGCAGCACCAGCAGCAGCGACAGCCGCGCCCACGGCGACAGCAGCGCGCGGACGCAGCGGGCGGTGAACCCCGCGCGGGGCGCGGGCGGCGCGGGGACGGTGGTGGCATCGAGCACGTGACCCCCTGGGAGACATCGACGGCCGACGCCGATGATAGAGGGCGCCCGGACGGCCCCGCCGCAGGCGTGGACCGGTGCGGCTGACCGGGTGCGCGACGGGGACACGCGACACGGGAGCGGTCGCTCACGGAGCGTGACTGCTACGTATGCTGCGCATGACGCGAAAACCACGCCCATCGCCGCTCGGCGTACCGGCACGGACCCCCCGGCTGGCCGCGGCCGCGCTGACGCTCGCCTTCGGCCTGGGCGGCTCCCTGGCGCTGGGCACCGGCGATCTCGCCCACGCCGCGCCGCGACAGGGCGGATCCGTCCTCGCCGAGGAGACGTTCACCCAGGCGAGCGCCCCGGAGTTCACCGGGGTCGGCTCGGCCTGTCTCACCGGCGCGCCCCAGGCCGGCGCCCTGCCGGGGCCGGGCGACCACCCGCTCGGCGGCTGCACCGAGGGCGTCGGCCCGGTGCCGCCCAACAACGCGGCCCCGCACGGATACCTGCGGCTGACGGACTCCTCGAACGACCAGTCGGGCGCCGTCCTCTACAACCACGCGCTGCCCGCCGACCAGGGCCTCGACGTCACCTTCGACCAGTGGCAGTACGGCACCACCACGGGCAACATCGCCCCGGCCGACGGCATCTCGTTCTTCCTGGTCGACGGCGAAACCCAGCTGACCCATCCCGGCGCCTTCGGCGGCAGCCTCGGCTACGCCCAGAAGCTGCCCGACGACGACCCGAACGCCGCGTTCCAGCCCGGTGTGGACAGCGGCTACCTGGGCGTCGGGCTCGACGTCCTCGGCAACTACTTCGGCGACTGGGAGCACCGCGGCAACGGCTGCCCGCCCGACCAGCGCTCGCCCGCGGGCACGAGCTTCCATGTGCCCGCGCCCGGGGCCGACATGGTCACGCTGCGCGGTCCCGGTGACGGCATCGAGGGCTACTGCTTCCTCACCGCCACGACCAGCAACTTCTCCACCACCGGACCCTGGCCGTCGACCCTCCCCGGGCAGCTCCAGGGCCCGACCACCACGGTGTCGGACGACCCCGTACAGGCCGAGCGGGACCTGGAGCCCTCGCGCCGCCGGGTGCACGTGGTGATCACCCCGGCGCCCGACCCGCAGGTCACCGTGTCCATCGACTTCAACGACGGCAACGGCTTCCAGCAGGTGCTCCAGACGGCCGCGCCGACCCCGGTGCCGCCGACCTACAAGTTCGGATTCGCGGCCTCCACCGGCCTGTTCACCGACACCCACCTCATCCGCGACGTGGTCGTCCGCACGGACCGGCCGCTGCCCGAGCTGAACCTGGTGAAGCAGGCCAGGCAGCCGCTGCCCGGCGATCTGACGGCCGGCTCGCGGGTGCCGTACGACTTCGTGGTCACCAACTCGGGCGGTACGACCATCGACGACCTGGCCGTCGACGACCCGAAGGCCGGCCCGGTCTCCTGCCCGGTGACCACCCTCGCGCCCGGTCAGACCGTCACCTGTACGGCCACGTACACCGTGACGGCCGCCGACGTCGCCCACGGCTCGATCGACAACACGGCCACCGCCACCGGCACTTCGGACGGGGAGACGGTCACCTCACCGCCGTCCTCGATGAGCGTGCCGATCGAGCGGGTGCCGGGCATCGAGGTCGAGAAGCAGGTGGAGACGCCCGGTCCGTACTCCGTCGGGCAGACCGTCACCTACCGCTACACCGTCCGCAACACCGGCGGTGTGGAGCTGACCGATGTCGCGGTGCACGACGACCATGTGCGGGACATCACCTGCGCGTCCGGCACGCTCGCTCCCGCGGAGGAGACCGGCGACAGCACCACCTGCACCGGCACCTACACCATCACCGCGGCGGACGGCACGGCCGGCTTTGTGACCAACACCGCCACGGCGACCGGCGGCGCGAACGGCGAGAGGGTCACCTCGCCGGAGACGTACCAGACCATCCCCGTCGGGCGGCCGCACCTCACGCTGCACAAGCGGGTCGTCTCCAGCGGCCCGTACCAGGTCGGGTCGACGGTCCGGTACGCGTACACCGTGACCAACACCGGCAGCACCCCGCTGCACGACGTGCACGTCGCGGACGACCGGGTCGCCACGGTGACCTGTGACGACACCACGCCGGCACCCGGCGGGACCACCACCTGCCACGGCTCGTACCAGATCACCCAGGCCGACGCCGACGTCTGCCTGGACAGCGGCACCCGCGGCGATGGCGGTGACGGCACCGTCGAGTGCCGGATCACCAACATCGCGCAGGCCGGCGCCACCGACCCGCAGGGCCGGGAGATCGTCAGCGAGCCGGCCTCGGCCACGGTCACCGTCCGCGTCGAGCCCGAGCCCCCGTGCCCCGGCTACGGCAAGCCCGAGGACAAGGGCGGCTGCGACGAGCGGGGCCGCCGCGGCAGGGTCTGACGCACCCTCCGCACCCGGCCGGCGCCGCCCCCTCCAGGGGCGGCGCCGGTCGTCTGTGCGCACCCGCCCCGGGCGCGGGGCGGACCACCGGCCGGAAACCGGTGGAAAACCATTCGACGCCGGACATCCCGTCGGCGAGGATCGACGTCATGTTCCGGTACGCCTTCCCCCTCGCAGCATCCGCGGTCGCGGATGTGCCGAAGGCTGCCGTTCCCACGCTCGCGGCCGCTGTCGACGGCGCCCGAAGCTGACCCTCCCCGGATCGTCCGGCGGACCCCGCGAGGGGAGGGTCGGCCGTCCGGCGGGGTCCCGACTTCCTCACGACAGCGAAGGCTTCGAGGTACAGCCATGTCCAAAACGGCCTACGTGCGCACCAAGCCGCACCTGAACATCGGCACCATGGGTCATGTCGACCACGGCAAGACCACCCTGACCGCCGCCATCACCAAGGTCCTCGCCGAGCGCGGCGCCGGCACCTTCGTGCCCTTCGACCGCATCGACCGCGCCCCCGAGGAGGCCGCGCGCGGCATCACCATCGACATCGCCCACGTCGAGTACGAGACCGACACCCGGCACTACGCCCATGTGGACATGCCAGGTCACGCCGACTACGTGAAGAACATGGTCACCGGCGCCGCCCAGCTCGACGGGGCGATCCTCGTCGTCTCCGCGCTCGACGGGATCATGCCGCAGACCGCGGAGCACGTCCTGCTCGCCCGGCAGGTCGGCGTCGACCACATCGTCGTCGCCCTGAACAAGGCGGACGGCGCGGTCGACGAGGAGCTGACCGACCTGGTCGAGCTGGAGGTCCGCGACCTGCTCACCTCGCAGGGCTACGCGGGCGACGCGGTACCCGTCGTACGGGTCTCGGGGCTGCGGGCGCTCGCGGGCGACCCGCGCTGGACGGCGTCCGTCGAGGCGCTGCTCGACGCGGTGGACACCTATGTGCCGATGCCCGAGCGGTATCTCGACGCGCCGTTCCTGATGCCGGTGGAGAACGTGCTCACCATCACCGGGCGGGGCACGGTCGTCACCGGCGCCGTGGAGCGCGGCACGCTCCGGCTCGGGGACCGGGTCGCGGTGCTCGGCGCGGACGGCGTCGAGACCGTCGTCACCGGCCTGGAGACCTTCGGCAAGCCGATGCCCGAGGCGCAGGCCGGGGACAACGTGGCCGTGCTGCTGCGGGGCGTGCCCCGGGACGCGGTGCGGCGGGGGCATGTCGTGGCGGCGCCGGGCAGCGTGACGCCGGCGCGGCGGTTCACGGCGCGGGTGTACGTGCTGTCGGGGCGCGAGGGAGGCCGTACGACACCGATCGCGACGGGGTACCGGCCGCAGTTCTACCTCCGCACCGCGGACGTGGCCGGGGACGTCGACCTCGGCGCGGCGGCCGTGGCCCGGCCCGGCGAGACGGTGGAGATGACCGTCGAGCTGGGGCGGGAGGTGCCGCTGGAGCCGGGGCTCGGCTTCGCGATCCGCGAGGGCGGGCGGACGGTCGGCGCGGGCACGGTGGTGTCCGTCGGTTCGTAGGGCCCCTCGGGGGCGCGTCACAATGAACCCGTGACCGAGCAGATACCCGTCCTCCGCACCACCGACCACGGCACCGCCAAGCTCATGCCCGATGTGGACCGGGAACGGGCCTGGCTGCTGACGGTCGACGGGGCGCCGCAGTCGTACGTCGACCTGGACGAGCCGACCCACCTGGAGTTCGAGTACGCGCGCCGGCTCGGGCACGCGCTGGACACGGTGGCCCCCGAGGGCCGGGCGCTGGACGTGCTGCACCTGGGCGGGGGAGCGCTGACCCTGCCCCGGTACGTCGCGGCGACCCGGCCGGGCTCGCGGCAGGACGTCGTGGAGGCCGACCGGGGGCTGCTGGAGCTGGTCGACGCGTATCTGCCGCTGCCGGCGGGCGCGGGCGTCGCGGTGCACGCCGCCGACGCCCGCGCCTGGCTGGGGACCGCGCCGGACGACGCGGCCGACGTGCTGATCGCGGATGTCTTCGGCGGCTCCCGGGTGCCCGCCCATCTCACCACCCTCGCCTATGCCAGGGAGGCCGAGCGGGTGCTGCGGCCCGGCGGAACCTATCTCGCCAACCTCGCGGACGCGGCGCCGTTCGCCTTCCTGCGCTCCCAACTGGCCACGTTCGCGGCGGTCTTCGAGGAGGTGGCGCTGGTCGCCGAGCCGGGGGTGCTGCGCGGGCGGCGGTTCGGCAACGCGGTGCTCATCGCCTCGCACCGGCCGCCGCGGGTCGCCGCGCTGGCCCGCCGGGTGGCGGCGGACGTCTTTCCCGCGCGGGTCGAACACGGCGCCGCCGTACGGGAGTTCATCGGTTCCGCGCGGCCGGTCGAGGACGCGGACGCGGTGCCGTCGCCGGTGCCGCCGGGCGGCTCGTTCGGCATCGGCTGACCGCCGGGTGCGCGGGGACGTCCGCCCGTCGCACCCGGCGCCGCGCGTCAGTCCGACGCGGGAGTGCCGTGCAGCCGGACCGAGCCGAGGATCTTCATGATCGTGGCCTGCGGGACCTCGTCCTTGACGCCCTTGGCGCCGTAGAAGTTGAACGACACGTAGTCGTGCGCCGAGTTCTGGAAGCCGAAGGTGAGGGCCTTGCCGTCGCTCGCGCACTTGCCCTTCTGCGGGGTGCCGCTCGACCTCGCCCACGCGTAACTGCCCTTGATGCCGGACGTGGTGGTGAAGGGCGTGGCCTTCTTGTCGAAGGTGATGGTCTTCTTGTCCGGCTGGGTGTAGCCGCCGTAGACCCACCAGGCCGGAGTGTTGACCGCGATCTGGTCGGTGCTTTTCGCGCCGCTGGCGCCCTTGCTGCCGACGACCGCGAGCGGGGTGTCGTCGGTGCGGCCGTCCTTGTCGTCGTCGGAGGTGCACCACTTGGGCTGGTCCTCGGCCGTGCCCGACATCACGATCAGCGGCTTGCCGTCGGTGGACTTGTGGTCCTCGAAGCCGATCTCCATGTCGGGCGCCTGGGCCTGCCAGTCCGAGGGCACGTCGTAGGCTATGCCCCACTTGGGGTTCACCACGACCTTCCAGCCCGGCACGGTCGGCTTCTCGCTCTCCGCGGCCCGCGGGTTGTCGGTCGAGGCGGGGCTGGACGACGCTCCGGCCGGCGAGTGGCTGGTCTGCGGGTGCTTGCCGTCCGCCTTGTCGTCCTTGCCGTCCTTCGCGCCGCCGAGGACCAGCACACCGGTCACGCACGCGGCGACGACCACGGCCGCGGCCGCGACGATCGCGATCAGCTTCGTACGGTTGCCGCCGCCGTTGCCGCCGCCGCCCTGCGGGGGCTGCTGCATCGGCACGGTGGGCTGCTGCTGCCCCCACTGCGGCTGCTGCTGCCCGTACGGGCCGGGGGCTTCCGGGTAAGGGCCGGGCCCCGGCTGCTGACCGGCTCCCGGCTGCTGACCGGCCCCGGGGTGCTGGCCCCCCTGCGGGTACTGCTGGTACCCCGGCTGCTGGTACGGATTCGGCTGCTGCTGGTAACCCGGCTGCTGGTACGGGTTCTGCTGCGGGTTCTGCGCGCCCCCGGGCGGCTGCTGATCTGGCCACATGGCCGACAACACTAATGCGACGGCGGCACGGTTCGGTCACGGGATCTCGTCAGGGCCGTAGCGAAGCGGTGTGCGGGGCATGGCGCGCGGGTGGGGACCGCGCTGGTCAGGATCGTCTACTCGCCGGTAACATCGCGCCCATGACTGTTGACAGCGCCTCGATGGGCGAGATGCTTGCCACCGCGGTCCCGATGGTGCGGACCCTGAACCTGGAGTTCGTCGAGGTGACCGCGGAGCGCGCCGTGCTGCGCCTCCCGGACCAGCCGGACTACCACAACCACATCGGCGGCCCGCACGCCGGCGCGATGTTCACGCTGGCCGAGTCCGCCAGTGGCGCCATCGTGCTCACGGCCTTCGGCGACCAGCTCGCGCGCGCGGTGCCGCTCGCGGTCCG
Organism: Streptomyces sp. SUK 48; assembly: GCF_009650765.1. Lineage (NCBI taxonomy): Bacteria > Bacillati > Actinomycetota > Actinomycetes > Kitasatosporales > Streptomycetaceae > Streptomyces > Streptomyces sp. SUK 48. Next base: position 6,821,072 of record NZ_CP045740.1, read on the forward strand.
CGCCGAGATCGGCTACAAGAAGCTGGCCATGGGGCCGGTCACGGCGACGGCGACCCTGGGCCGTCCGGTGGCCGAGGTCGTCGCCGAGCTGGACGCGGGCGGGCGGCCGGAGTTCCCGGTCGCCATCGCCATCGAGCGCGAGGACGGCGCCGTGACCGGGGAGATGACCGTGGTGTGGACCCTGCGGCCGAACGGCTGAGCAGTCCGCTGAGGAGGGGCCCCTGACCAGGGGCCCCTCCGTCGTTTTCCGGCGCCCGGCTCATTTCAGGTCTTCTGGCGCTTTCCGGCCCGTGCGCATCCTCGCCAGTGGCCAAAGGTCATGCGGAATTTACAGACACGGTCCCGGTGTCACGGCGTATTGCGGCCGGGTGAGTGAACGGTGAAGCAGGCGCGTGCTTTGACGGGCTTGTGGTGATGTGGCGCGTGGGCTCGGGTGAGCAGGTGCCCGCACGGATGACCCGGAAGCGCCGATTTCTCGGCGCTTGCGGCGAATTCGGCGGCCTGGCCGGATCACGGCCACGGCGGGCGCGCGGCGGCCGTCGTTGTTGACCCGCGAGTAGCCCCTCGCTAGTTTCCGATGCCCTCGCACCGACGAGTTCCGCCGCACAAACCCCCACCGTGCCTTTCGCCGATTGTGTCGGAGTCTCATGACCTCCCCTGTGCGCGCCCATGATCTGATCCTGTGCCTCACCCCGTTCGGAGAACCCGACGCGGGCCTCGCCGCGGCCGCCACCGGCGCCGGAGCGCTCGGCGTCCTCGATCTCGGAAGCGGCGACCGAAGATGCCGGCAGGAGCTGTCCCGGCTGAGGAGAACGGCGCCGGGTCCGTACGGCGTCCGGGTGAGCGCCCGTTGCTCCCTCGCCCCGGCCGACCTGGCCGAAGGGCCCGGCCTCGTCGTCCTCGCCGCGGATCCGACGGCCGCGGACACGTCTTGGAGGATCGCCGAACTGTCCGGTCGGTCAACGGTGTTGGCCGAGGTCACCGATCTCCCGCGGGCCCGGGCCGCGGTCCGGGCCGGTGCCCATGGACTGATCGCCCGGGGTGCCGAGAGCGGGGGCAGGACCGGCGAGCTGAGCACCTTCGTGCTGCTCCAACAGCTGCTCGGCGACGAGCAGTTGGCCGACGTGCCCGTCTGGGCCTGCGGTGGGGTCGGGCCGCGTACGGCGGCCGCCGCCATGGCGGGCGGCGCGGCCGGTGTCGTCCTCGACAGCCAGCTCGCCCTGCTGCCCGAGTCCCGGCTGCCGGAGGCGGTCCGGGCGGTGCTGCGGTCCCTGGACGGCGCGGAGACGATGGTGCTCGGCGGACACCGGGTGCTGCGCCGCCGGGGCCCCGACGCGCCGCCGCTCCCCGCCGACGACCCCGCCGCGGTCGCCGCCCTCCTCGGCGCCCGCGATCTGTCCCGCCAGCTGCTCCCCCTCGGCCAGGACGGCTTCCTCGCCGCCCGGTTCGCCGAGCGCTGGGGGGATGTGCGGGGCGTGGTACGGGAGATGACGGCGGCGATGCGGCCGGAGCCGGAGCGGGAGCGGGAGCCCGGGCGGGCGCTGCGGCCCGGATCGGCGATGAGCCGGGCGCTCGGGACCCGGCTGCCGGTCGCGCAGGGCCCGATGACACGGGTCAGCGACCAGGCCGGATTCGCCGCCGCCGTCGCCGCGGACGGGGCGCTGCCCTTCCTCGCCCTGGCGCTCGCCGACGGTACGCGGACCCGGGCGATGCTGACCGGGGCGCGGGCCGTCCTCGACGGCCGTCCCTGGGGCGTGGGCGTGCTCGGTTTCGCGCCCGAGGAGATCAGGAACGCCCAACTGGAGGTCGTACGGCAGCTGCGGCCCACGCACGCGATCATCGCGGGCGGGCGGCCCGCACAGGCCGAGGCGCTGGAGCGGGCCGGTATCCGCACCTTCCTGCACGTGCCCTCGCCGGGGCTGCTGCGGCAGTTCCTCCAGGCCGGTGCGCGCAGGTTCGTCTTCGAGGGGTCGGAGTGCGGCGGGCATGTCGGGCCCCGGGCGTCGTTCCCGCTGTGGGAGGCCCAACTCGCCGTACTGGACGACTTCCTGGCCGACGCCGAAGCCGAGGCGGCGGCCCAGGTGGAGGTGTTCTTCGCGGGCGGCGTGCACGACGAGCGGTCCGCCGCGATGGTCGCCGCGCTCGCCGCGCCGCTCACCGCGCGGGGCTGCGCGATCGGGGTCCTCATGGGCACCGCCTACCTGTTCACCGAGGAGGCCGTCGCCCACGGCGCCGTCCGGCCGCTCTTCCAGGAACAGGTCCGCGTCGCCACCACGACCGCCCTGCTGGAGACCGCGCCCGGCCACGCGACCCGGTGCGTGCCCAGCCCGTTCACCGACGACTACCGGGACCGCGAACGCGCGCTGCGCGCCGGGGGGCTGCCCGAGCGCGAGGTGTGGGAGACGCTGGAACGCCTCAACGTGGGGCGGCTGCGCATCGCCAGCAAGGGCGTGGAACGCGCGGACGACGGCGCGTTACGGGACGTCGACGAGCAACGCCAGCTCACCGACGGGATGTTCATGGCCGGAGAGGTCGCCGTCCTGCGCTCCGCGACGACGACCATGGCCGCCCTGCACCGCTCGGTGACCGACGGCGCCGCCGGCTTCCTCGCCGCCCGCGGCCGGCTCCCCGTCACCGCGTGGGAACCGGCGCCGCCCGCACCGCTCGACATCGCCATCGTCGGCATGGCCTGCATGTTCCCGGGGGCACCCGACCTCGCCGCCTTCTGGGCGAACATCGTCGCCGGGCGCGACGCGGTGACCGAGGTGCCCGCCGACCGCTGGGACCCGGACGTGCACCACGCGGCCGGGCACACCGCCTCGAAGTGGGGCGGGTTCCTGCCCCGCATCCCCTTCGACCCGCTGCGCTACGGCATCCCGCCCACCTCCCTCGGCAGCATCGAGCCCGTGCAGCTGCTGTCCCTGGAGGCGGCCCGCCGGGCCCTGGAGGACGCCGGATACGGCGAACGGGGGCGGGAGTTCGACCGCTCGCGCACCGCCGTGGTCTTCGGCGCGGAGGCGGGCAGCGACCTGTCCAACGCCGTGACCCTGCGGGCCGTACTCCCGTCGTACTACGGCAAGGTGCCCGACGGACTCGACGGCCAACTGCCCCGGCTGACCGAGGACTCCTTCCCCGGGATGCTCGCCAACGTCATCCCCGGCCGCATCGCCAACCGCCTCGACCTCGGCGGCGCCAACTTCACCGTCGACGCCGCCTGCGCCTCCTCCCTGGCCGCGCTCGACGTGGCCTGCAAGGAACTCGTCTCCGGCACCAGCGACGTGGTGCTGTGCGGCGGCGCCGACCTGCACAACGGCATCAACGACTACGTCCTGTTCTCCTCCGTCCACGCCCTCTCGCCGACCGGCCGCTCCCGCGCCTTCGACGCGGAAGCCGACGGCATCGCCCTCGGCGAGGGGGTCGCCTGCGTGGTGCTCAAGCGGCTCGCCGACGCCGAGCGGGACGGCGACCGGATCTACGGCGTGGTCAAGGGTCTCGGCTCCGCCAGCGACGGCCGCTCCCTCGGCCTGACCGCGCCCCGGCCCGAGGGCCAGCGGGCCGCGCTGGAGCGGGCGTACCGCAACGCCGGTGTCTCGCCCGCGCAGGTGGGCCTGGTGGAGGCGCACGGCACCGGAACCGTGGTCGGCGACCGCACCGAACTGAGCATCCTCGGGGAGGTGTTCGCCGAGGCGGGCGCCCGCACCGGCGGCTGCGCGCTCGGCTCGGTCAAGTCCCAGATCGGGCACACCAAATGCGCCGCCGGACTCGCCGGACTGATCAAGACGACCCTCGCCCTCTACACCGGGGTCACACCCCCCACCCTGCACCTGGGGCGCCCCAACCCGGCCTGGACCGAGGACGACAGCCCCTTCGCCTTCCACGCCGGCGCCCGGCCCTGGACCGCGCCCGCGTCCGAACGCTTCGCAGGAGTCAGCGCGTTCGGCTTCGGCGGCACCAACTTCCACGCCGTACTGGCCGCGCACGGGAACGCGGTGCCGCCCCGCCAGACCCTGGACGAATGGCCCGCCGAACTGTTCCTCTTCCGCGGCCGGGACGAGCGGGCCGCGCTCCGGCAGGTGGCGGAACTCCTCGACGCGGCCGAGACGGCGGGGCGGCCCTGGCGGCTGCGCGACCTCGCCCTCGCCGCGGCCCACCGCGCCGACACCTCGCGCGAGCCGGTCCACGTCGCCCTCGTGGCACGGGACACGGACCAGCTGATCGAGCGGCTGCGGGGGACCCTCGACGGGGAGGGCGGCACGGACGTCCGCCGCGCGGACCCGGTGGACGGCAAGATCGCCTTCCTCTTCCCCGGACAGGGCAGCCAGCGCACCGGCATGCTCGGCGAACTCCTCGTCGCACTGCCGGAGTTGCGCGACCATCTGCCCCCGGACCAGGCCGCCGTCGTCTATCCGCCGGCCGCCTTCGACGACGCCGCGCGCGAGCGCCGCCGGGCCGCTCTCACCGACACCCGGGCCGCCCAGCCCGCCCTGGGCGCGGCGGGCCTGGCCGCCCACGCGTTCCTGGGCGCGGCGGGCGTCCAGCCGGACCTGGCCGCCGGACACAGCTACGGCGAACTGGTCGCCCTCGCCGCCGCCGGCGCCCTCGACCCGGACACCCTGCCCCGGCTCAGCGCCGAGCGGGCCGCCGCGATCCTGGCGGCGGCGGGCGAGGAACCCGGTGCGATGGCGGCCGTGGGCGCACCGGCCGAGGACGTCCAAGGCGCCCTGCGCGAGGCGGGGGCGCCACAGTCCGTCGTCGTCGCCAACCTCAACTCGCCCCAGCAGACGGTGGTGTCCGGACCCACGGCGGACATCGACACCGCCGTACGACTGCTGCGCGCGGCCGGGCTTGGCGCCAAGCGGATACCCGTGGCCTGCGCCTTCCACAGCCCGCTGGTGGCGGGGGCGGGGGCACGGTTCGCCGACGCCCTCGCGAAAGAGCCGGTGCGCGCGCCCGAGTTCCCCGTCTGGGCCAACCGCACCGCGGCGCCCTACCCGCCGGACCCGGACGCGGTGCGCGCCGGACTCGCCGCCCAGATCGGGGCGCCGGTCGCGTTCGCGGCGCAGATCGAGGCCATGTACGAGGCGGGCGCGCGGATCTTCGTCGAGGCGGGCCCCGGGGCGGTCCTCACCCGGCTCGTCGGACAGATCCTCGGCGAGCGCCCGCACCGGACCGTCGCCCCCGAGCCCTGGCCCGAGGGCGGACTGCCCGGCTGGCTCGACGCCCTCGCCCTGCTCGCCGTCGCGGGCGCCCCGGTGCGTACCGCCTGGCTCTTCCAGGGCCGCGACGCCGTGGACGCGCTGCGTGCCCCCGCCCCCGCCCGGCCCGGCTGGACGGTCGACGGACACCTGGTCCGCACCGCCGACGGAGCCCTGCTCGCCGGTGCCCTCGCACCGGCCCGACGCGTCGTGGAGACGACTGTGACCACCGACCAGCCAGGCGGCACCCCGGCCGACCGGGACGCGCTGATCACCGAATTCCTGCGCAGCGGACGGGAGATGATCGCGGCACAGCGTGACGTGCTGCTCACGTACTTCGGCGGGACGGGGTCGCCGGCGGCCCCCGTGGCTCCGGTGGCGTCCGTCGTGCCGGTCGCTCCTCAGGCGCTGCCCGCCGCAGAACCCGGCCTCTCCGTCGGGGAGTTGACCGTTCCCGCAATACCGGAGGAGGCGGTGGCCGCGTCCGGCGCGGACGTGGGGCGGGTCGTGCTGGAGATCATCAGTGACCGCACCGGCTATCCCGTCGACATGATCGAGCCCGATCTCGATCTGGAGGCGGACCTGAGCATCGACTCCATCAAGCGGGCCGAGATCGCGGGCGAACTGGCCAAGCGGCTGGGCATCGCCGGGGGCGCGGAACTGCTGGGCGACGCCGAGCTGGAGGAACTGACCAAGGCGCGTACGGCGGCCGCGGTGACGGCCTGGCTGACGGCACGGGTCGGCGGCGGTACCGGGTCCGGCCGACCGGAGGAGCAGGCACCGGAGCCGGACGCGGTGCCGCTCGGGGTGGCGCCCCGGCGCTTCGAGACGCGGGCGGTCGCGCTGCCCGACGCCGGGCCGGAGTCCGCCTCCGGTCCGGCGTCCGCTTCCGTTCTCGCCGGGCGGCGCCTCTTCCTGCTGGGCGACGGCGGGGGAGCGGCGGCCGAGGTGGCGGCGCGGCTCGACGCGCGAGGAGCCGAGGCCGTACTGGCCGACCAGGGGCATGTCCTCGATACGGCCGACGGGGCGGTGGACGCCGTCGTGTACCTGGGCGCGCTGCCCGGCCCCGAGCTGCCGGTGCTGCCGGACGCGTTCCCGGTGGTCAAGGCGGCGCTGACGTGCGGCGCGCGGCGGCTGCTGGCCGTACGGGCCACGCAGGGCGCGGGGGCCGTACGGGCGGCCGGGCTCGACGGGCTGTTCCGTACCGTCGCGCGGGAGTATCCGGAGGTGGCCGCGCGGGTCGTGGCCGTCGCCGACGTCACCCCGGCGGCGGTGGCCGACGCCGTGCTCGCGGAACTGTGCGCACCGGCGCCCGAAGGGGCTGACGCCTCCGCCCCGCACCCCGTCGTCCTGCGCGCCGCCGACGGAACCCGCCGGGGCCTTGACCTCCTCCCCGCCCCCCTCGGCTCGCTCGGCAGCACCGGCGCGGGCCCCGCCGGGGTCGGCACCGCGGAGGCCGCCGCGCTCGGGCTCGACCGGGACTCCGTCGTCCTGCTGGCCGGCGGCGCCCGGGGCATCACCGCCCGGTTCGCGGCGACGCTAGCCGCCGCCTGCGGCTGCCGGATCGAACTGCTCGGCCGCACCCCCGCCCCGGCCGGACCCGAGTCCCCGGCGACCGCGGACGCCCGCACTCCCGTCGAACTGCGCGCGGCACTCGCGGCCGCGGCCGCCGCGCCGAAGCCCGCCGAGATCAACCGGACCGCCGAACTGCTGCTGGCCCAGCGGGAGATCACCGCGACCCTCGACGAACTCGCGGCGCTGGGCGGCGCGGCCCGCTACCGCGCGGTGGACTTCCGGGACCGGGACGCGGTGCTCCGCGCGGTCAAGGAGATCCACGCCGAGCACGGCCGGCTCGACGGGGTCGTGTTCGCGGCCGGGGTGATCGAGGACCGGCTGATCGCCGAGAAGACCCCCGAGTCCTTCCAGCGGGTCTACGGCACCAAGACGGCGGGCGCCGCAGCCCTGTTCGCCGCCCTGGACGACCTGCCCGGGGCGCCCGCGTTCACCGTGCTGTTCGGCAGCATCGCCGCCGTCCTCGGCAACCGGGGCCAGTGCGACTACGCCGCCGCCAACGACGCCCTGGAGACGCTCGGCGCCGACTGGGCCGCCCGCACCGGGCACCGCGCGCTCACCGTGCACTGGGGCCCCTGGGCGCCGTCCGGCACCCACACCGGCATGGTCGGCGCGGAACTCGGCCGCGAGTACGCGCGTCGCGGGGTCGAGATGATCGACCCCGAGGAGGGCACCGCGGCCCTGCTGCGGGAACTCGCCTGGGGCGACCCGGCCGCCCGCGCCGTCGTCTACACCGCGTCGGGCTGGTGAGATGACGAACCCTCAACTCCCCGTCGCCATCGTCGGGATGGCGGTGCTGCTGCCGGGCGCGCGCGGACTCGACGCCTACTGGCACAACCTGGCGGGCGGCGTCGACGCGATCGGCGAGGTGCCCGCGGGCCGCTGGGACGCCGACTACTACCGCCCGGCGTCCGCCGCCGGGCCCGCGGCCCCCGACCAGGTGTACTGCCGGCGCGGCGGCTTCGTGGACGCCCTGGCCGAGGTCGAGGTCACCCGCTATGGCATCATGCCCGCCGCCGTCCCCGGCACCGAGCCCGACCAGCTGATCGCCCTCGACGTGGCCGCCGCCGCGCTCGCCGACGCGGGCGGCGAGCGCGGGCTCCCGGCACGGGACCGGATCGGCGTGGTCCTGGGCCGGGGCGGCTACCTCACCCCCGGCCTGGCCCGGCTGGACCAGCGCGTCCGCACGGCCAGCCAACTCATCCGCACCCTGGGCGAGTTGGTGCCGGACCTATCGGCGGACCAGCTCGACCGGGTACGGGCGGCGTTCACCGAGCGGCTCGGCCCGGACCGCCCCGAGTCCGCGATCGGCCTCGTGCCCAACCTCGCCGCCTCCCGCATCGCCAACCGGCTGGACCTGCGCGGCCCCGCCTACACCGTCGACGCGGCCTGCGCCTCCTCGCTGGTCGCCGTCGACCAGGCGGTCACCGAACTCGCCTCCGGACGCTGCGACCTGATGCTCGCCGGGGGAGTGCATCACTGCCACGACATCACCCTGTGGAGCGTCTTCTCCCAGCTGCGCGCCCTGTCCCCGACCGAGCGCATCCGGCCCTTCCACCGGGACGCCGACGGCATCCTCATCGGCGAGGGCACCGGGGTCGTCGTACTGAAACGGCTCGCGGACGCCGAACGCGCGGGCGACCGGGTCTACGCCGTGATCAGGGGCACCGGCGTCGCCGGTGACGGCCGCACGGCGAGCCTCGTCAGCCCCGACCCGGGCGGACAGACCCGGGCCGTGCGCCAGGCGTGGCGGGCCGCCGGACTCGACCCCGCCGCGCCCCGCTCCCTCGGCCTCCTGGAGGCCCACGGCACGGCCACCCCGGCCGGCGACGGCGCCGAACTCACCACCCTCGCGGAGGTGTTCGGACCCGGCACGGGACTCGCCGACGAGGAGCGACCGGTCCTCGGCTCGGTGAAGTCCATGATCGGCCACACGATGCCGGCCGCCGGGGTCGCGGGCCTGGTCAAGGCCGCCCTCGCCCTCCACCACGCCACCCTGCTGCCCACCCTGCACTGCGACGACCCGCACCCCGGCCTCGGCGCCACCCGCTTCCGCACCCTGGCGCGGGCCCGCCCCTGGGACCCGGACCCCGGCGAGCCGACCCGCCGGGCCGCGGTCAACGCCTTCGGCTTCGGCGGGATCAACGCCCATGTGGTGCTGGAGGAGGCCCCGGCCCCCCGGCACACCGCCGCTCCCGGGAGCACCCTCACCCCGGCCGCCCGCCGCACCGCCACTCCCGGGCGTCCATCTGCCCCGGCCGCCCAGCGCACCAGCCCGCCCGCTGCCGCCCCGGCCGCCCGTGGCACCGGCACACCCGCTGCCGCCCCGGCCGCGCGGGGCGCTGACGCGCCTGCTTCCGTTCCGTCTGCCCGTGGCACCGGCACGCCTGCTCCGGCCTCGGCCGCGCGGGGCACCGGCGCACCCGCTCCCGCTCCGTCTGCCCGTGGCGCCGACGCGCCCGTTCCCGCTCCGGCCGCGCGGGGCGCCGACGCGCCTGCTTCCGTTCCGTCTGCCCGTGGCACCGGCGCGCCTGCTTCCGCTCCGGCCGCGCGGGGTACCAGCGCACCCGCTTCCGCCCCTGCCGCCCGCGTCGTCGAACCCGAGCGCGTGCTGCTGCTCGCGGCCGGCTCCGTGGAACGCCTCGCCGCGCTGCTCGACGCCGACGACTCCGCCGTCCTCGCCGCCGGGCTCGATCCGGCCCGCGCGCATCCGGGCGCGGGACCGGCCCGGCTCGGGATCGTGGCGCCGAACACCAGACGGCTCGCGCTCGCGCGCCGGGCGGCCGAGAAGGGCCGAGCCTGGCAGGGGCGCGGCGATGTGTGGCTGCGGCCCACCCCGCTGCTGGGCGGGCCCGGGGACCGGCTGGCGTTCGTCTTCCCCGGTCTGGAGGGCGAGTTCACCCCGCCGCGCACCGACGACATCGCGGCCCACTTCGGCCTGCCCGCACCCCGGGACACCCCGGCGGCCACGGGGGTCGGCACCCGGGCGGACACCCGGGTCGAGGACATCGGACGGCACGGACTCGATATCGTCGGCGTGGGCCGGCTGCTGGACCGGGCGCTGCGCGCGATGGGTGCCGTACCGGACGCGGTCGCCGGGCACAGCGTCGGCGAGTGGACGGCCATGGCCGCCGCCGGGATCTACTCACCCGGCCAAGTCGACCGGTTCATGGCCGAGTTCGACCCGGACGCGCTGACCGTCCCCGGGCTCGCCTTCGCCGCGATCGGCACCTGTGCCGCACAGGTGCGGGCGGCGCTCGCCGATGCCTGGGCGGGCTCCGGGATCGTGCTCTCCCACGACAACGCGCCCCGCCAGTCGATGGTCTGCGGACCGGACTCGGCGGTCGAGGACCTCGTACGGTCCTTCCGCGCGCAGGGCGTGATCTGCCAGGTGCTGCCCTTCCGCTCCGGCTTCCACACCCCGATGCTCGAACCGTACCTCGCCCCCATCGAGCAGGCCGCCGACCGGTTCCGGCTGCACCCGCCGGCCGTCCCGGTGTGGTCCGGCACCACCGCGCGGCCCTTCCCCGCGGCCGAGTCCGCCGTGCGCGCGCTGTTCGTGCGGCACCTGCTGGAGCCGGTGCGCTTCCGCGAACTGACCGAGGCCCTCTACGCCGCCGGACACCGGGTCTTCGTGCAGCCAGGACCCGGCCGCCTCACCTCCCTGATCGACGACACCCTCGGCGACCGCGACCACCTCGCGGTCCCGGCGTGCTCGCCCCACCACGACGGACTGCCCCAACTCCGGCGCGTGGCGACGGCTCTGTGGACGGCGGGCGCGGCGGTGGCGCCCGCCCTGACGATGACCCCGGCGGCGGGCCGGGCGACGGCGGCGCCCGCGATCCTGGTGAACCCCGCGGGCATCGACCGGCCGCCCGTCCGGCTCGACCTCGGCGGCGCGCTGGTGTCGCTGGACGGCGCCGTGCTCGAAGAGCTGAGAGGGGAGCTGGGGCGCCGAGGGGCGCCGGTGCCGCGTCCCGCCGCCTTGGGCGCGCCCACCGGTCTCGCGGCCCCGGACGCGACCGCCCTCGACGGGCTCGCCGCCCGCTTCCCGGTCGCCGCCGAACTGTCCGCCCTGCTGCGGGACACCGCGGACACGGCGGCCGAGGTGATGGCGGCGGCGGGAGGCCGCACCCCGGCCGCGGGGCCTCGTACCCCTGCCGCGGGGCGTCGTACCCCGGCCGCGCACCCGCGCACCCCCCAGGGGGCGACACCCGCCCCCGCCCTCCCCATGGCCCCGACGTACGCCCCCGTCGTACCCGCGTCCCCGCCGCGCGCTCCCGCCACGCCGCCGGACATCCCCACATCCCCGGCCCCGGCAGCCGCCCCCACGACCACCACCCTCCACATCTCCCCCCACACCATGCCCCACCTCCTCGACCACTGCTTCTACCCGCAGCGCCCCGGCTGGCCGGACCTGGAGGACCGCTGGCCGGTGGTGCCCGCGACCACGATCGTGCGGCACATGATGGACGCGGCGGAGGCGGCCGCGCCCGGGATGCGGGCGGTGGCCGTGCACGGGGCCCGGTTCGACCGGTGGCTGACCGCCGTGCCCGCCGTGGACGTACCGATCACGGTCGCCCCGGTCCCCGGACGGCCGCACCACCTCGGCGTCGCCTTCGGCCCGACCGCCCGCGCCGTGATCGAACTCGCCCCCCACCACCCGGCGCCTCCCGCACCGGTGCCCCACGCGGACGTCCCCGAGCGCCGGCCCGAGCACACCGCCGCGCAGATCTACCGCGAGCGCTGGATGTTCCACGGCCCGGGGTTCCAGGGCCTGACCGAGCTGTCCGCGATCGGCGAGCGGCATGTGCGCGGGGTGATCACCGCGCCCGCCGCCCCCGGCGCGCTGCTCGACAACGTGGGCCAGCTGCTCGGCTACTGGATCATGGCGACCCGCACCGAGCGGACCGTCGTCTTCCCCGTGCAGATGCGGCGGATGACGTTCCACGGGCCGCATCCGGCGCCCGGCACCCCCGTCGACTGCCTGGTGCGGATCACCTCCCTCACCGACACCCTTCTCGAAGCGGACGCCCGGCTCACCGCCGGCGGCCGGGTGTGGGCCGTGCTCGACGGCTGGCAGGACCGCCGCTTCGACAACGACCCGACGACCCGCCCCGTCGAACGCTTCCCCGAGCGCAACACCCTCTCCGCGCTCCAGCCCGGTGGCTGGACACTGCTGCACGAGCGCTGGCCCGACCTCGCCTCCCGCGAGCTGATCATGCGCAACTCGCTGGGCGGCGCCGAGCGCGCGCGGTACGCCGCGCATCCGCCCCGGGGCCGCCGCCAGTGGCTGCTCGGCCGGATCGCCGTCAAGGACGCGGTACGGCGCCTGCTCTGGGAGCGGGGCGAGGGGCCCGTCTTCCCCGCCGAGATCCGGGTCCACAACGACGCGGCGGGACGCCCGTGCGTCACCGGTGTGCACGGCCGGACCCTGCCCCCGCTGGACGTCTCGCTCGCGCACCGCGCCGAGGCGGGCGTGGCGATCGTACGGCCGCGCGGTCCGCACCGCCCGCACACCGATTCCGGCTCCGGTCCCGGCTCCGGCATCGGCGTCGGCATCGACATCGAGGAGATCGCCGAGCGCGAGCCCGCGACCCTCGGTACGGCGCTCGCGGCGGAGGAACTCCGTCTGCTCCGGGCGCAGTCGGGCCCGGAGGCGGAGTGGTTCACCCGATTCTGGGCCGCCAAGGAGGCCGCCGCCAAGGCCGAGGGCACCGGATTCGGCGGCCGGCCACGGGACTTCAGGGTCCTGGAGACCACCCCCGACGGCGGCCGGCTGCTCGTCCTGGGCCGGCTCGCCACCCATCTCGTCCACTGCGCCCGGGTGGCCAACCCGCCCGCCCTGGCGCCCCGCGCGTACGTGGTGGCCTGGACCACCGGGTCCACCACCGCACCCCACGATCCCGCAGCCGAGGAGACCCCCCGATGAACCCCCCGCTCATCCCCACCCAGCCGGCCCCCGACGCCGTCCTCGCCGACCTCACCGGCATGCTCCGCGAGGTCCTGGCCGAGTACGGCGACGACGACACGGTCATCGGCATGTCCACCACCTTCAACCGCGATCTGGAACTGGAGAGCATCGACCTGGTCACGCTGGCCGGGCTGATGGAGGAGCGGTACGGCGGGCGGGTGAACCTCGCCGAGTTCCTGGCCGGGATGGAGTTCGACGAGATCATCGAGCTGACCGTCGGCAGGCTCGTGGAGTACGTGGTGTGGAGCCTGCGCGGCGCACAGGCGGGCTGAGCCATGGCGATGGTCGACGCCGGTGGCATCCGGCTGCACGTCCAGCGCATGGCCCCGGCCGCGGGCAGCGCCCAGCACGGCACGGTCGTCCTGGTGCACGGGCTGCTCACCGACAGCCTGGCCAGCTACTACTTCACCGTGGCCCCCGCCTTCGCCGCGGCCGGACTGGACGTCCTCATGTACGACCTGCGCGGCCACGGCCGCAGCGAACGCCCCGCCCGGGGCTACACGCTGGACCACAACATCGACGACCTCGCCGCACTCCTCGACCGCCTCGGCGTCACCGGGCCCGTGCACCTCGTCGGCAACTCCTACGGCGGGACCATCGCGTTCGGCTACGCGGCGCGCGACCCCGAGCGTGTCGCCACCCTCACCCTGGTGGAGTCCGAACCCGCCACCCCGGCCTGGGCGAGCAAGCTCGGCGGCATCCTGCACCGCGTGGTGACCCAGCTCGCCCACAACGAGCGGGACGCGATCGCCTGGATCACCGCCCACCGGGGCCACAACACGGCCCGGCTCGCCAAGGGCGCCGCCCGGCTCGCCCGGGAGACCAGCCTCGGCCGGGACATCCCCGCCAGCCGGGTGCACACCGAGGCCGAGATCGGCGCCGTGCGCTGCCCGGTCCTCGGGGTCTACGGCGGCGACTCCGACCTCGCCGACCTGATCCCGCTGCACGAGGCGCGGCTGCCGGACTTCAGGGCCGTGGTGCTGGAGGGACACGAGCACTCGGTGCTGGTGGAGGCGCCCGGCGCGGTCGGCGGGCACATCCTGGACCTGATCCGGGCCGGCGCGGGCGCCGTCCGGTGAGCGGCTTCCTGTTCGTCGTACCGCCGCTGACCGGGCACATCAACCCGGCCGTCGGGGTCGCCGACCGGCTCGCCGCGCGCGGCCACCGGGTGGCCTGGGCCTGCGCCGACCCGGGCCTGGTGCGCCGCCTCGCGGGCCCCGGCGCCCCGGTGTTCGGCTGCGCGGGCCCGGTGCCGGGCACCGGCGGCGTCGTACGGCCCCCGGACCTGCGCGGCCCGGAGGCATGGAAGTTCCTGTGGGAGTGGTACCTGCTGCCGCTCGCCGACGCGATGGCGCCCGGAGTGCGCGCGGCCGTCGAGGAGTTCGGCCCGGATGTGGTGGTCGCGGACCAACAGGCGTTCGCCGGCGCCTTGGTGGCCGAGCGGCTCGGACTGCCCTGGGCCACCTCCGCGACCACCTCGGCCGAATTCAGCGGCGCCTACGACGGGTTGCCCAAGGTCGCCGAGTGGCTGCGGCAGCGGCTGGCCGAGCTGCGCGAACGCCTCGGCGTTCCTCCGGGCACCGCCGACCCGCGCTCCTCGCCACACCTGCTGCTGATCTTCAGCAGCCCCGAACTGGTCGGCCCCCAGGCTCCGTCGGCGCCGCACATCCACTACGTCGGCCCCTCCCTCGCGGGCCGCCCGCACCGCCCCGGCTTCCCCTGGGAGTGGCTGACCCCCGGCCGGGCGAAGGTCCTGGTCACCCTGGGCACCGCCAACGCCGACGCGGGCGGCCGCTTCCTCGCCGCCTGCCGCGAGGCGCTGCGCGAACGCGCCGACCGGGTACAGGCCGTGCTCGTCGACCCGGGCGGGGTGCTGCCCGCCGAGGAGGGCGGCAAGGACGTACTGGTGCTGCCGTCGGTGCCCCAACTCGCCCTGCTGGAGCGGATGGACGTGGTGATCTGCCACGCCGGGCACAACACCGTGTGCGAGGCGCTGTGGCACGGCGTCCCGCTGGTCGTCGCCCCCATCCGGGACGACCAGCCGGTGATCGCCGCGCAGGTCGTGGACGCGGGCGCCGGGCTCCGGGTGAAGTTCGGCCGGGTCACCGCGGACCGGCTGGGCACCGCCCTCGACACCGTCCTGCACGACCCCGCCCACCGGTCCGCCGCGACCCGGGTCCGCACCGCCTTCCGCGCGGCCGGCGGCGCCCCGGCCGCGGCCGCCCACCTGGAACGACTGGCAACGGAGAGCCGATGAGCGACCCCAGCGACAAGCGGGCGAAGGCCGAACGCGTCGCCGCCCTGCGCCCCGCCTACCGAACCGATCTCGCCGCCGGCCCCGCCCGCTTCCTCGGCGCCCGCCGCACCACCTGCCCCTGGTGCGGCTCGGACGAGCTGAGCGGCCGCCTGCGCACCACCGACCTGCTCCAGCACAAGCCGGGCCGCTTCACCCTCGACCGCTGCGCGGACTGCGGGCACATCTTCCAGAACCCCCAACTGACCGAGGAAGGGCTGGAGTTCTTCTACCGGGACTTCTACGACGGTCTCGGCGAGCAGCGGATGAGCGGCACCTTCGGCGGCCGGGGTGCCATGTACGAGGGCCGCGCCCGCGCGATGCTGCCCCACGACCCCGCCCCGAAGACCTGGCTGGACGTCGGCACCGGGCACGGCCACTTCTGCGCGAGCGCCCGTACCGTGCTGCCCGGCACCTCCTTCGACGGGCTCGACTTCACCGACGGCGTCGAACTCGCCGCCCGCGCGGGCCGCATCGACCAGGCGCACCGGGGCGCCTTCCCGGACCTCGCGCCCGAACTCACCGCCCGCTACGACGTGGTGAGCATGTTCCACTACCTGGAGCACAGCACCGACCCCGACCGGGAACTGCGCGCCGCGCACGAGGCGGTACGCCCCGGCGGCCACCTCCTCATCGAGGTCCCCGACCCGGACAGCCGCTACGCCCGGCTGCTCGGCCGCTGGTGGCTGCCCTGGCTCCAGCCGCAGCATCTGCACTTCATCCCGGTCGGCAATCTGCGCCGCCGGCTCACCGAACTCGGCTTCACGGTCCTCGCCGAGCAGCACGCCGAACCGCACGACCCGGTCGATCTGCTCGCCGCCGTCTGGCTGGCCCTGGACCACACCGCGCCCCGCGAGGACGCCCCCTGGCTGCCCGAGCCCCCCGGCGTCCTGCGCCAAACGCTGCGCGGCGCGCTCCTGCTCGCCGGGGTGCCCGCCCTGCTCACCGCCACCCTCCTCGACCGCCTCGCGGTCCGCCCGCTCGCCCGGCGCCTGCACCTCGCCAACGCCTACCGGCTGGTGGCCCGCCGGGAGTGAACGCGCGGTGACTCAGAGCGCCTTGGCCCGGATCAGCGCCGACAGCACCAGGGCGCCCGGCAGCAGCGGCAGCCAGTCCGTCACCACCCGGTAGCCGATCACGGTCGCCGTGGCGGGGGCGGGCTCCGCGCCGAAGGCGACCAGCGTCCACACCAGCGCCGCGTCCACCGCGAACCCGCCGGGCACCGGGGCGGCGCCCACCGCCGTGCCCGCCGCCAGGAACGCCAGCGCCACCTCCGCCCAGGACAGCCCGAGCCCGAGCGCGGCCCCGACGCAGCCGAGCGCGCCCGCCTGCACCAGCGGCATCGCCACCGCGCCGCCCCACAGTGCCAGCGCCCGGCAGGGCCGCGCGTGCACCACCCGGACATCGGCGAGCGCGGTGCGCAGCAGCCCGGTCACCGGCCGCCGCAACGGCCGTACGACGGTCAGCAGCACCCCCGCCCCGGTGACCACCCCGCCCGCGACCGCCGCCGCCGGCACCAGCTCCGGGCCGTCCGGTACCAGCTCGCCCAGGCGCCGCCAGGCCGGCGAGACCGTAAGGAACACCAGCAGCACCAGCGTCTTCGAGGCGCCCTTGACCAGCGAGTACAGGCCGATCGAGGCGGTGGCCCGGTCCAGCGGCACCCCGCGCGCCCGCAGAAAGCGCACGGTGACGGCATGCGCCCCGAGCCCGCCGGGCAGCGCGTGGTTCGCGGCACCGGCGGCGAACTGCGAGGCCAGCAGCAGCCCCATGGGCAGCCGGTCCGGCAGCGCGCCCTGCCGTACAAAGGAGGCCGCCACCCAGGTCAGACACGTGCAGCCGAGCCCGGCCAGCAGCCAGCGGGGGTCGGCCGAGACGAGCCGCCGTACCCCCTCGTACATCACGGGCCGGTGCGCGGCGGCCCAGCACAGCGCGATCAGCAGCGGGGCCACGCACAGGGCGAGCCGCAGGGACCGGACGGACACCGACGGGGTGGTCCGCGCCGGCGCCTCGGGGGCGGGGCCGTCGGGGGCGGTGACGAGAGGGGACGGTGCGGACACGGGACGTCGTCCTTCCGCGGCGGGGCCCGGGGCAGGCGGTGCGGGCGAAACCGGGGGGAGCCTTCCCGTGCCGGGTGACACCGGGATGTCCGCGAACCCAATGCCCGGGGGCGGGGCGGTGCCGCCCGGGGGCGTACGCCGAGCGGCCGTTCACCGCCGACCGGGTAGCCTTCTTTGGGGAGCGCTTTACACAACGCTTCCGCGCAAGGTCGGCGGCAGGGGAGGATCCCGCGGTGCATGTCCAGGAATGGCTCGACTCGGTCCCGGCGGTAGCCGTCTACGCCGTGGTGGCCCTGGTGATCGGCGTCGAGAGCCTCGGCATCCCGCTGCCCGGCGAGATCGTCCTGGTCTCGGCGGCGCTGATGTCCTCCCAGCACTCCCACATCAACCCGCTGATCCTCGGCGCCTGCGCCACCGCGGGCGCGGTGATCGGCGACTCCATCGGCTACGCCATCGGCCGCAAGGGCGGCCGCCCGCTGCTGGCCTGGCTGGGGAAGAAGTTCCCGAGGCACTTCGGCGAGGCCCATGTGGCCACCGCCGAGCGCTCCTTCCAGAAGTGGGGCATGTGGGCCGTCTTCTTCGGCCGTTTCATCGCCCTGCTGCGCATCTTCGCGGGCCCCCTGGCCGGCGTCCTGCACATGCCCTACTGGAAGTTCCTGATCGCCAACATCCTCGGCGGCATCTGCTGGGCCGGCGGCACCACCGCCGCCGTCTACTACGTGGGCGTCGTCGCCGAGGGCTGGCTGAAGAAGTTCTCCTACGTGGGCCTCGGGGCGGCGGTCGTCATCGGCCTGGCGACGATGCTGATCGTGAAGCGCAGGACGAAGAAGACCCAGCAGGAACTGTCCCAGCGGGAACCTGTCAACGCCGGCGAGTGACCGCGCCCCCTGGGGGGCGCGGGGAACCGCGCGACATACAACCGTTCGTCATTCACCGGCCTGGCGGTGCACATCCTTGTGCCCCTGGGCCAGGTCCGCGTACAACGTGCCGTTGAGGGTGACCCCCTCCTTCTCCTCCGCCGACAGTTCGCGCCGCACCTTCGCCGGCACCCCCGCCACCAGCGACCCGGCCGGCACCACCATCCCCTGCGGCACCAGCGCCTGCGCCGCCACCAGCGATCCCGCCCCGATCACCGCGCCGTTGAGCACGGTCGCCCCCATCCCGATCAGGCAGTCGTCCTCGACCGTCGCCCCGTGCACCACCGCGTTGTGCCCGATGGACACCCGCTCCCCGATGGTCACCGGGAACCCGGGGTCGGCGTGCAGCGTCACGTTGTCCTGCACATTCGCCCGCGCCCCCACGGTGATCGTCTCGACGTCCCCGCGCACCACCGCGCCGTACCAGACGCTCGCCCCGGCGCCCAGCGTCACATCCCCGATCACCGAAGCCGTCGGCGCCACGAACGCCTCCGCGTCGATCCGCGGCTCCTTGCCGCCGATGCCCACGATCAGTGCCCGCTGCGTCATCACCGTCTCCTCGCGTCGATAGGTACCCGCACGGTACGACAGGGGGTGGGGCAAAGATCACAGCGGTCCGGCCTCTCCCCGGACCCGACCCGTGAGTAACGTGAGCGCGTGCCGAAGCGCAAGAACACGTTCTCATCCTGGCGCCATGGCCTCGCCCAGCGTGCCGTCCACGCGGTCTGGGCCTGGGTCCAGCGGACCGGCTCCGTCACGGCGGAGCACCCCGGGCGCCTGCGCTTCGGCGCCATCGGCGAGGCCACCCGGCTCGCCTTCCCGCTCGGCACGGTCTTCGGCGAGCCCTGGATCCGGCTCGGCTCCCACTGCATCATCGCCGAACAGGTCACCCTGACCGCCGGTCTGATGCCCGACCTGGACCTCGGCCCGGAGCCGATCCTGCGCATCGGCGACGGCGTGGTGCTCGGCCGCGGCAGCCATGTCATCGCCGACACCACGGTGACCATCGGCCGCGACTGCTACTTCGGGCCGTACGTCTACGTCACCTCCACCAACCACTCCTACGACGACCCGCACGAGCCCATCGGCCGGCAGTGGCCCCGCATGGAGCCGGTGGAGATCGGCCCCGGCTGCTGGATCGGCACCGGCGCGGTGATCCTGCCGGGCGCGCGGATCGGCCGGAACGTCGTGGTCGCGGCCGGTGCCGTGGTGCGCGGCACGGTGCCCGACCACGCCGTGGTGGCCGGCGCCCCCGCCAGGGTCGTACGCCGCTGGACGCCCGAGGACGGCTGGCAGCCGCCGCTGCGCACCCCGGCGCCGGTGCCGATCCCGGACGGGACGACCCCGGCCCAGCTGCGGGCGCTGGCCGAGCTGGACGCCTCCGCGACGGCCCGGCTCGCCGAGCTGGAGACCGAGGGCTGAACCGCTCAGCCGGTGGCCAGCAGCACCGTGCCCACCAGGGCGAGGCCCGCGCCCGCCGCCTGGACGGCGCGCAGCCGTTCGCTGAGGAAGCCACGGGCGGCGAGGGCGGTCACCACCGGGTACAGCGAGGCGAGGACGGCGGCCACGGTGACCGGGCCGTGCTGGGCGGCGACGGCGTAGGTGCCGTTGGCCGCCACATCGGCGAGGCCGACGAAGGCCAGCGCGGGCAGCGAGCGGTAGGGGAAGCCGCCCTCGGGCAGGGCGGTGCCGCCGCGCCGCAGGGAGACGGCGAGCACGGCGCCGCCCACGGCGACATTGGTCAGGCGCTGCGCGAACAGCGACAGGTACAGGCCGTCGACGGAGGTGGACGCCTGCGCGATCAGGGCGAACACCGTGCCGAAGCCGGCCGCCGCGACCAGTGTCAGCAGGACCGTGCGCCGCTCCACCGGCGCGCCCCGCAGCTGGGGGCCGCCCGCGAGGACCACGCCGGAGACGGCGACCGCGATGCCCGCGAGCTGGAGCAGCCCCGGGCGTTCGCCGAGGAACAGGCCCACGCCGACGGGGACGACCACGCTGAGCGTGGCGAGCGGCGAGACGACGCCCATCGGGCCGAGCGCCAGGGCCTTGTAGAAGGAGAGCAGGGCGATCGGGCCGACCAGACCGGCCGCGAACGCGAACCACAGCCGGGGCCCGGCCGCGCTCCAGGCACCCGTGGCGACGACGATCGCGCCGAGCACGGCCGCCGCGATGGCCTGCGAGACGACGACCACGGTGAGCGCGGGCGTCCGTCGGGTCAGCAGCCCGCCGCCGAAGTCGGCCAGCCCCCACAACAGGCTGGTGGTCAGGGCGAAGAAGGCCGTCACGATGCCTCGCAGTACAGTTTGTTGAACGGACGGGTGCGCTCCACCGTAGTTCAGTGGATTGAACTGCGTCATCCAGAAAAGTGGACCATCTCGGATACTGGACGGAATGGGACCGGAACGTGTCGGACCTCGAATTGCTGACCCAGTCCCTGGCGCGCAGCGTCAGGCACTGGCGCTCGGTGCGCGGCTTCACCCTGGACGTGCTCGCCGCCCGCGCAGGTGTCAGCCGCGGGATGCTGATCCAGATCGAGCAGGCCCGCACCAACCCGAGCATCGGCACCATCGTCAAGATCGGCGACGCGCTCGGCGTCAGCGTCACCACCCTGCTCGACTACGAGCGCGGGCCCCGGGTCCGCATCGTCCCCGCCGAGCGGGCGGTACGGCTGTGGCACACCCCGTCCGGCAGTTACAACCGGCTGCTCGCGGGCACCGAGGCGCCCGGCCCGCTGGAGATCTGGGACTGGGTGCTGATGCCCGGGGACGAGAGCCCGGCGGAACCGCACCCGTCCGGCACCGTGGAGCTGGTCCATGTCACGGCGGGCGAGCTGACCCTCACGGTCGACGGCGAGGACCACCTCGTGCCGACCGGCGCGAGCGCCACCTTCGAGGCCAATGTGCCGCATGTCTACGCCAACCGCGGCGAGATCCCGATGGAGATGATGATGGCCGTCTCCGTGCCGCCCGTGCAGTGATCCCCGGGCCGCCCGCGCGGTGCTCCCCGCGCCGCCTTCGCGGCGATCCCCGTGCGGTGAGACGCGCCTGCGGCGGGCCGCCGCGCCTTGTTAGCGTGCGGCCATGCGCGCACCCATCGGAGACTTCGAGACCGCGACCCCGGTGACCGACTGCCTGGCCGAGCTGACCGCGCCGGTGGCCGAGGCCGTGCGGAACTGGTCCGCGGCGACCCCGGCCGACCAGGTCCTGTACGTCGACACCGACCCGGACCGGGCCGACACCGCCGTCTTCGTGGAGCACTACGGCGCCGATCTGCCCGAGCGCTCGGCGAACTGCGTGGTGGTCGCGGCCAAGCGGGCCGGTGAGACCACGCTCGCCGCGTGCCTGGTGCTGTCCACCACCCGGGTCGACGTGAACGGCGCGGTCCGCCGCCGGCTCGGCGCCCGCAAGGCGTCGTTCGCCCCGGCGGAGACGGCGACCGGGCACAGCGGGATGGAGTACGGCGGTATCACCCCGATCGGACTGCCCGCCGACTGGCCCCTGCTGGTGGACCCGGCCGTCGTCGACCTGCCGTACGTCCTGGTCGGCAGCGGCCGCAGGCGGGGCAAACTCCTGGTCCCGGGCCAGGTGTTCGCCCAGCTGCCGGGGGCCGTGGTGCTGGAGGGGCTCGGCGTGTCCTGACCCGGCCGGCGGCCGCGCCCGCAGAGGCATGGTCCCGGGGGGGCCCGGGAACGCCGTCAGCCACGGCCGTGCGGCCGTGGCTGACGTGACCTCGTTCTACGGGTGCGCGCCGGTCAGTGCGCGGCCTCGTCGACGACCACGACCTCGTCGATGCTGCGCTCGATCGCCTCCGTGTCGGAGGCGGTCGCCTTGGCCCAGTAGTAGATGCCGAGGGAGAAGACCGCGATGACCAGGATGTCCCAGTACAGCTTGATGTTGCCCTGGCTGCCGTCGCCGAAGCTGCCCTGCCAGGAGATCAGGCCGATGCCCAGCAGGTAGGCCGGCAGCCACTGCGCGGCCTTGAAGTCCATCCGGGGCGCGTCGGGCTTGCCCTTGAGGTTGGCCCACAGGGCGTAGGAGCCCATCAGGACGTAGCCGAGGAGGATGGCGAAGGCCAGCCGCCACAGGATGTTCCAGCCGCTCCAGTAGATGATCAGGTTGGCGACCACGAAGGACGCGGGCGAGATGACCTTGCCGAAGGGCAGGCGGTAGGGGCGCTCGAAGTGCGGCAGGCGGTCGGCGAACACACCGTAGGCCAGCGGCGCGCCCGCGTACATCAGCACGCTCGCCGAGGTGATGAAGCCGACCAGCTCCTGCCAGCTCGGGAAGGGCAGGAAGCAGAGGATGCCGGTGACGAAGGTGACGATCAGACCGATCCACGGCACGCCGCGCTTGTCGGTCCTGGTGAGCGCCTTCGGGGCGTAGCCGTTCTTGGCCAGGCCGTAGGAGACGCGGGAGGTGGCGGTGGTGTAGATCAGGCCGGTGCCACCGGGGGAGATGATCGCGTCGACGTAGAGCACCCAGCCCAGCCAGCCGAGGCCGACCACGGTCGCGAGGCCCGCCCAGGGGCCGCTGATGCCGGCGTAGGCCAGCTTCCCCCAGCCGTGCACGAAGGAGGCGTGCGGCAGCGCGGCGATGAACACGATCTGGAGCAGGATGTAGATACCGGCGCCGATGGCCACCGAGCCGAGCGTGGCGCGGGGCAGGTCGCGCTGCGGGTTGCGGCTCTCACCGGCCAGCTGGATCGCCTGCTCGAAGCCGAGCAGCGCGAAGATGATGCCGCTGGAGCTGATCGCGCCCAGCACACCCTTGGCGCCGAACGGGGCGAAGCCCTCCGAGGTGAAGTTGGAGCCGTGGAAGTTGCCGATGGCGATGATGAAGATCGCGGCGAGCGGGATCGCGATCTTCCACCAGGTGGCCGCGCTGTTGGTGTGCGCCAGGGCGCGCACGCCGAAGAAGTTGACGCCGACGAAGACCGCCATGAGCACGATCGCAGTAACGATTCCGCTGGTGGTCAGCGTCTCGTCGGCGTGCTGTAGGCCCTGAGCGAACTTCCAGTGACCGGCGTAGCCGATCATCGCCTCGACCTCGATGGGCGCCACGGTGGCCGCCTGGAGCCAGGAGAACCAGCCGAAGGACATGCCGGCCAGGCCGCCGAAGGCGTAGTGCGGGTAGCGCGCCGTACCGCCCGCCACCGGGAACATGCCGCCGAGCTCGGCGTGCACGAGCGCCAGCAGGACGATGGCCACCGTGCCGATCACCCACGAGATGATCGCCGCGGGGCCGGCCACGACGACGGCCTTCTCGGCGCCGTAGAGCCAGCCGGAGCCGATGATGGACCCGACGGAGGCCCACATCAGGCCGATGAGCCCCACGTCGCGACGCAGGCCCCCGGTCTCGCTCATGGCTGCCGGTGCAGCCTGATCGACTTTCGTCATGCAAGTGGCCTCTCAGATCGTAAACGCGGTTTTAACGGGGAGGGAGGCCACAGGCTAGGAACGGTTTCCACGTCGGCAAAAGACTGCTTACCAAAACTTGACCCAGGATCTTGTCCCTCTTGAGGACAGGGTTTCCACAGCTCAGTCACCGTGCGCGAATGTCAATATTCATCAGTGAATTGTGATGAAGAAGTTCTGACACTAGGTCAAGCGTGGAATTTCGATCGCGGGGCAGCGGTCCATGACCATGTCCAGGCCGGCCGCCCGGGTGCGCGCGTACGCCTCCTCGTCGACGACGCCCAGCTGGAACCAGACCGCCTTCGCGCCCTTCGCCACCGCCTCGTCGGCCACCGGGCCCGCCAGTGAGCTGTTGACGAAGACGTCCACCACGTCGACGTCGAAGGGGATGTCCGCGAGCGAGGCGTAGCCCTGCTCGCCGTGCACCGTCTCCGCCTTCGGGTGCACCGGCACGATCCGCTTGCCGTACCGCTGGAGCACCCGCGCCACCCGGTACGCGGGCCGCGCGGCATTGCCGGACAGGCCGACCACCGCCCAGGTATCGCCCCCTTCGGCCAGAATCCTGCGTATCGCCGCCTCTTCGTCGTACACGTCCGCCTCCTGTGGGGTGTGTGCCGCTTTCCCACGCCGTCAACCGGCCCCGGGAGGCACTGATTCCCGTTCCCTACCCGCCACGGTGACCGGAAACGGCGCGCGGTGCCAGCGCGGGGGCCCGCGCGCGCCTACGCTCGGCCCCGTGCTGCGCATCCTCGACGCCCGAACCGGTGAGTCCGTCGCCGCCACGCCCGCCCGCCGCGGTCTGACCCGCATCGAGGCCCGGGCCCCGGGGCCCGACCTCACGTCCCTGCGGGTGCTGCTGACCGCCGACCTCCTCGCCCGCGCCCTCGAACTCAACGGGCTCCAGGCATGGCCGACCGCCCCCGGCCAGTCCCCGCACCTGCGCACCGCCGCCGCCGCGCTCGCCGTCCGCCCCTTCGAGGAGGCGCACGGGCCGGGGTTCGCGGAGGCGGGGGCCGTTCGGGTGACGGCGGAAGAGGTGGACCCGGCTGCCGGGAGCGACGGTCCCGTGGTGGCCGTGGCCCCCGTGGTGTGGGCGGGGGGCGAGGAGCCCGCGCCGGCCGACCTCGTGCGGCGCGCCGACCCCACCGCCCTGCGGCTCGCCCTCCTCTGTGTCCCCCACGGGGAGACCGCCACGCTGGACGAGGCGGTCCTGGAGCGTGCCGCCGGGCGGCTGGCCGGATGGCGGCGGGACGTGGCCGGGTGGGCGCGGCAGCCCTCGCGGCCCGTGCCGGAGGCGGTGCGCACGCGGCTCACCGAGGCATGGGAGGACGACCTCGGCATGCCGGGCGTCCTTACGGCGCTGACGGCGGCCGCGGCCGATCCGGCGGTGGCCGACGGCGCCCGGTTCGAGACGTTCGCCTACGCCGACCGGCTGCTCGCCCTCGAACTCTCCCGCGATCTCGGGACGCCCGGGTGAGCCGGCGTGCGGGCGCCGGACCACTGCGCCGGCTCGTCGTGCTCCGGCACGCCAAGTCGGCCTGGCCCGAGGGCGTGCCCGACCACCGCAGGCCGCTCGCGCCGCGCGGCCTGCGGGACGCCCCCGCGGCCGGCCGCGCCCTCGCCGAGGCCGACCTGCTGCCCGACCTCGCCCTGTGCTCCACCGCCGTACGCGCCCGCCGCACCTGGCAGCTCGCCTCCGACGAATGGGGGACCCCGCCCCGGGTGCGCTACGAACCCCGGCTGTACGAGGCCGGCGTACCGGCCCTGCTGGACGTCGTGCGCGAGACGTCGCCCGAGGTGGAGACGCTGCTGCTCGTCGGGCACAACCCGGGTCTCGAGGACCTCGTCCTGACGCTGGCCGGGGACGGACTGGACGACGGCCTGGAGCGGCTGCGCGCCAAGTTCCCCACCTGTGCCCTCGCGGTCCTCGCCTGGCGTAGCACCGGCTGGGCCGCCCTCGCCCCGGGCGCCGCCCTGCTGACCTGGTTCACCGTGCCCCGGGGCAGGACCCGCGACTGAGAACGCCCCGGTGCCTGCGCATAGGCTGGCGGGATGCAGGACGAGTACCGCACAGTGGCCCGCGCGGGCGTGCACGAGACCGAGATCAACCGTTCCCGCTTCCTGTGCGCCCTCGCCCCGGCCGCCACCGAGCGGGAGGCACAGGACTTCGTCGCGACCGTCCGCAAGGAGCACGCCGACGCCACCCACAACTGCTGGGCCTACGTCATCGGCGCCGACGCCTCCGTGCAGAAGGCCAGCGACGACGGCGAACCGGGCGGCACGGCCGGCGTCCCCATGCTCCAGATGCTGCTGCGCCGCGACATGCGGTACGTCGTCGCCGTCGTCACCCGCTACTACGGCGGCGTCAAGCTCGGCGCCGGCGGGCTCATCCGCGCCTACGGCGGCGCGGTCGGCGAGGCCCTGGACACCCTCGGCACCCGCACCAGGCGCCGCTTCCGGCTGGCCGCGGTCACCGTCGACCACCAGCGCGCGGGCAAGCTCCAGAACGAGCTGCGCGCCACCGGCCGCGAGGTCCGCGACGTCCGCTACGGCGAGGCCGTCACCCTGGAGATCGGGCTGCCGGACGCCGACGTGGACGCCTTCCGGGGGTGGCTCGCCGACGCGACGGCGGGCACGGCCGCCTTCGAGCTGGGCGGCGAGGCGTACGGGGACGCCTGAGACATTGGCGGCAAAGCAGACATAACGCCCTTGCGGTGCGCCGGGTATGACGGGTGATACGGGCGGGGCCGGCCGGGTTGTCGTACCCGGCCGTTAGTCTCGGGGGTCATGAGACTCCTGCACACCTCCGACTGGCATCTCGGCCGGGCCTTCCACCGGGTGAGCATGCTCGGGGCCCAGGCCGAGTTCATCGGACACCTGGTCGCCACCGTGCGCGAGCGCGAGGTGGACGCGGTGCTCGTGTCGGGAGACGTGTACGACCGCGCGGTGCCCCCGCTGGCCGCCGTCGAGCTGTTCGACGACGCCCTGCACCGCCTCGCCGGACTGGGCGTGCCCACGGTGATGATCTCGGGCAACCACGACTCCGCCCGCCGCCTCGGCGTCGGCGCGGGACTCATCGGCCGCGCCGGCATCCATCTGCGCACCGAGCCGTCCGCCGTCGCCACCCCGGTGGTGCTCGCCGACGCCCACGGGGACGTCGCCCTCTACGGACTGCCGTACCTCGAACCCGCCCTGGTGAAGGACGAGTTCGGGGTCGAGAAGGCCGGACACGAGGCCGTCCTCGCGGCCGCCATGGACCGGGTCCGCGCCGATCTCGCGAGCCGCCCGGCGGGCACCCGCGGTGTCGTCCTCGCCCATGCGTTCGTCACCGGGGGACAGGCCAGCGACAGCGAGCGGGACATCACCGTCGGCGGGGTCGCCGCCGTACCGGCCAAGATCTTCGACGGCGCCGACTATGTGGCCCTCGGGCATCTGCACGGCTGCCAGACCCTCACCGAGCGGGTGCGCTACTCCGGCTCCCCGCTCGCCTACTCCTTCTCCGAGGCCGACCACCGCAAGAGCATGTGGCTGATCGACCTCGCCGCCGACGGCGCCGTCACCGCCGAACGCCTCGACTGCCCGGTGCCCCGCCCGCTGGCCCGCATCCGCGGCACCCTGGAGCAGCTGCTCGCCGACCCGGACCTCGACCGCCATACGGACTCCTGGGTCGAGGCCACCCTCACCGACGCCGTCCGGCCGCCCGAGCCGATGGCCCGGCTCGCCGAGCGCTTCCCGCACACCCTGAGCCTGGTCTTCGCCCCCGAACGGGACCCGGACGATCCCCGGGTCTCCTACGCCCGCCGCCTCGCCGGGCGCGGCGACCAGCAGATCGCCGAGGACTTCGTCGCCCATGTGCGCGGCGCCGGGCCCGACGACCGGGAGGCGGCCGTGCTGCGCGAGGCGTTCGACGCCGTCCGCGCCGACGCCGTCGTGCGGGAGGTGGCCCCGTGAGGCTGCACCGGCTCGACATCACCGCGTTCGGCCCCTTCGGCGGCGCCCAGAGCGTCGACTTCGACGCCCTGTCCACCGCCGGGCTCTTCCTGCTGCACGGCCCCACCGGCGCCGGCAAGACCTCCGTCCTGGACGCCGTCTGCTACGCGCTCTACGGGTCCGTCCCCGGCGCCCGCCAGAGCGGCGCGGGCCAGGGCGCGAGCCTGCGCAGCGACCACGCCGAGCCCCGCACCCGCACCGAGATCCGGCTCGAACTCACCGTCGCCGGGCGCCGGTTGGAGGTCACCCGGCAGCCGCCCTGGGAGCGGTCCAAGCTGCGCGGCAAGGGCACCACCGTCGACAAGGCCCAGACCTGGCTGCGCGAGTACGACACCCGGGCGGCCGCCTGGAAGGACCTCAGCCGCTCCCACCAGGAGATCGGCGCCGAGTTCGAGCAACTGCTCGGCATGAGCCGCGAGCAGTTCTGCCAGGTGGTGCTGCTGCCCCAGGGCGACTTCGCCCGCTTCCTGCGCGCCGACGCCGAGGCCCGGGGCCGGCTCCTCGGCCGCCTCTTCGACACCCGGCGCTTCGCCGACGTGGAGAAGCGGCTCGCCGAACGCCGCCGCGCCGCCGAGGCCCGGGTGCGCGAGGGAGACGCGGCGCTGCTCGCCGACGCCCACCGCATGCAGCAGGAGGCCGGCGACGCCATGGAGCTGCCCGAGCCGGCCCCCGGTGACCCGGGGCTGGCCGAGGCCGTGCTCGGCGCCGCCGCCGTCGCCCGCAGCACCGCCCGCGAGCGCCTGGACATCGCCCGCGGCCACCTGGCCGCCGCCGAGTCCGCGCACGCCGGTGCCCGCCGCTCCCTCGACAACATCCGTGAACTCGCCCGCCTCCAGGGCCGGTTCGCCGAGGCGCGGCGCCGGGCCGGACATCTCGAGGAGCGGGCCGCCGAGCACCGGGCCGACCAGGAGCGCATGGACCGCTCCCGCAAGGCGGAGGCGGTCGCGCCCGCGCTGGAGCTGCGCGAGGAGGCCGAGCGGGACCACCGCGCGGCCGACGCCGCCGAGGCCCGTGCCCGGGGCCCGCTGCCCGCACCCCTCGCCGGCGCCGACGCGAGCGGACTCGCCGCCGCCGCGCGCCGCGCCGCCGAGGAGCTGGGTGGCCTCGACGCCGCCCGCCGCGCCGAGCGACGCCTCACCGAACTGCTCACCGAGCGCGCCGGGCTGGACCGGCAGGAGCGCGCCGACGAGGACGTGCTGCGCGAGGCCGGCGCCTGGCTGGACGGCTGGGAGGGCATGCGTGCGGCGCTCCAGGCGCGCATCGACACCGCCCAGGAGGCCGCCACCCGCGCCGAACGGCTCGCCGTCCGCCGCGAACCGGCGCAGCGCCGTCTGGCCGCCGCCCGCACCCGCGACACCCTCGCCACCGACCTGGAGGCGGCCCAGGAACACGTCAGGGAGGCCAGGCAGCGGGCCCTGGACGCCCGCACCCACTGGCTCGAACTGAAGGAGCAGCGCCTCGACGGCATCGCCGCCGAACTCGCCGCCCACCTCACCGACGGCGCGCCCTGCGCGGTCTGCGGCGCCACCGCACACCCCGCGCCCGCCCGCAAGGTCGCCGGACATGTGGACCGCGCGACCGAGGAGCGCGCCCACACCGCGGCCCAGGAGGCCGACCGGAGGCACACCGAGGAGGAGCGGCGGGCCGCCGAGACCGGCCAGGCCCTGGCCGTCGCCACCGCCGAGGCCGGCGATGCACCCACCGGCCAACTCGAAGTCGAGGCAGCCGAGTTGGAGGAGGAGTACGCCCGCGCCCACCGCGCCGCCTCCGCCCTGCACGCCGCCCGCGAGGAGCTGCGGCGCGCCGAGCAGGAGCGCGAACGACGCCTCGCCGACCGGCAGGAAACCGCCGTACGGGCCGCCTCCCGGCTCACCCGGCGCGAGGCCCTGGAGCGTGAACAGGTGCAGCTGGAAGGCGAGTTGACGCAGGCGCGCGGCACCGCCGACAGTGTGGCCGCGCGCGCCGCCCAGCTGGAGCGCCGGGCCGCCCTGCTCACCGAGGCCGCCGACGCGGCGCGCGCCGCCGAGGAGACCGCCGGGCGCCTCAAGGCCGCCGACGCCCGGCTCGCCGACGCCGCCTACCGGGCCGGCTTCACCACGCCCCAGGAGGCGGCCGACGCCCTGCTCACCGACGCGGCCCACCGCGAGCTGCAACACCGGCTGGACGCACGGCAGTCGGAGGAGACCGCCGTACGCGCCGTACTGGCCGAGGCCGACACCGCGGCCGCCGCCCAGCTGCCGCCCGCCGACCCGGCCGACGCCGAACGGACCGCGGCCGCGGCCGAGCGGCGGCTGCGGACGGCCGCCTCCGCCCGCGACGCCGCCGCCCGCTGCTGCGCCGAACTGGACCGCCTGTCCGCCCGCGCCACCGAGGCCGTCCGCCGCCTGGCCCCGCTGCGCGCGGAGTACGACCGGGTCGCCCGGCTCGCCGCCCTCACCGCGGGCACCGCCGCCGACAACGAGCGCAAGATGCGCCTGGAGTCGTACGTGCTCGCCGCCCGCCTGGAACAGGTGGCCGCCGCCGCCACCGCCCGCCTCCAGCGGATGTCCTCCGGCCGCTACACCCTCGTGCACTCCGACGGCCGCAGCGGACGCGGGCGCAGCGGGCTCGGGCTGCATGTCGTGGACGCCTGGACCGGCCGCGAGCGGGACACCGCCACGCTGTCCGGCGGCGAGACCTTCTTCGCCTCCCTCGCGCTCGCCCTCGGCCTCGCCGACGTCGTCACCGACGAGGCCGGCGGGGTGCGCCTGGACACCCTCTTCATCGACGAGGGCTTCGGCAGCCTGGACGACCAGACCCTGGACGAGGTCCTCGACGTCCTCGACGGCCTGCGCGAACGCGACCGCAGCGTCGGCATCGTCAGCCATGTCGCCGACCTGCGCCGCCGCGTCCACGCCCAACTGGAGGTCGTCAAGGACCGGTCGGGCTCCACATTGCGCCAACGGGGCACCGGATGAGGGGAGTTGGCGTCCCTGAGGGCGGGTTCGGCCGCCGTCCCGCGGGCGTGTAGGTTCTTCGCCCATGGCTCGGTTTGAAGATCGCGCGGTGCTGGAGTGGGTGGAGTCGGGCGGCGGGCCCCTGATCGCCGTTCCGGAGGTGGTCCTGCCGTTCTGGGCGGGTGCCGACAGCGAGGAGCTGGACACGGACTACGACCGGGCCTGCGAGGTTTCCGGATACGCCGGGCTGCTCCCGGTCGGTGACAGCGCGGCCCTCGTCCTCGGCGACGAACCGGCCGCCACCTCCTATCTGCCCGAGCACGCCGCCTTCGTACGGTGGTCCGCCGCGAACTCCGAGCGCGACCTGCTGGCCGGGGTGCCCGCCGCGCTGGAGACGGCGGTGTGGGAGCAGGAGCTGCGCTGGCAGGTGCCGGGGCCCGTGGTGCTGTTCGACTCCGCCTGGCCGGGCGGCGAGGCGGACCGGCAGGAGCATCTGCGGGTGCCGCTCGCGGCGGGGTCGTACAGCGTGCGCGCCGCCTACGCGCAGCCGGGCGCCGAGACCTGGGTGGGGCTGGTCCAGCTCAGCAGGATCGCCTAGGAGCACGGGGTTTCAGGGCCGGACGCCGTCGAAGGTGATCTCCAGGTGCCGGGGGCCGCGCAGCACCGCGTTCTCCCGGTACGGCGGCGGGTCCTGCACCAGGCGCGGGTTCTCCAGGCGGCGGGCCAGCTCGGTCAGCGCGATCTGGGTCTCCAGGCGGGCCAGCGGCGCCCCGAAGCAGATGTGGATGCCGCTGCCGAAGCCGAGGTGCTGGATGTCCTCGCGGTCCGGGTCGAACCGCTCGGGGTCCTTGAACCGCTCCGGGTCCCGGTTGCCCGCGGCCAGCACCAGCCAGATCCGCGAGCCCTTGGGGATGGTCACCCCGCGCACCTCGATGTCGGTGAGGCAGGTGCGCTGCGGCACCAGCTGCACCGGCGGCTCGTAGCGCAGCAGCTCCTCCACGAGCCGGGGCGCGAGCTCCGGCTCCCGGCGCAGCCGCTCCAGCACGTCCGGATGGCGCAGCAGCGTCAGCATGCCGTTGGTGATCAGGTTGACGGTCGTCTCATGGCCCGCGATCAGCAGCAGGACGGAGGTGCTGAGCACCTCCATCATCGTCATCGCGCCGTCCGGGCCATGGCTGTTCACCAGGTCGGACAGCAGATCGTCGCGCGGCTCCTTGGCGCGCTCCTCGGCCAGCCCGGCCAGGTACATGCCCAGCTGCATCCGGGCCTCGCGCGCGGTCCGCGCGAACTCCTCGTCCGCCTCCTGCCGCTTCCCCGGGTCGAGGCTCGCGACCAGCGGATCGACCCAGGCGCGAAAGCGCGGCTCGTCCTCCCGGGGCACCCCCAGCAGCCGGCAGATCACGGTCACCGGGAACGGATACGCGAAGTCGTCGACCAGATCGATCCCGCGGGCGTCCCCGAAGCCGTCGATCAGCGCGGTGACGATCTCCCGCAGCTCGCCCCGCATGCCGTCGATCCGGCGCGGCTGGTGCGGCGGCCCGAAGGCGCTGTTGGCGATGCGCCGCAGCCGGTCGTGCTCGGGCGGGTCCAGGCGCAGGAACGACGGCGGCAGCCCGCCCGTCTCCTCCGACTGGAGCAGGGCGGCGTCCTCCCCGGGGTCCGCCAGATTGGCCGCCTCGGAGCTGATCCGCGGATCGTGCAGCAGCGCCTCGATGTCCCAGTACGAGCTGATGACGTAGGGGCCGCCCTCCTCCTCGTGCAGCACCGGCGTGGCGCGCAGCTCCCGGTACACCGGGTACGGGTCGGCGCGGTTGGCGAAGTCGGTGATCCGGCGCACGATCGAGTCTCGCGTCATGGGAAGTCCTCGGGACGAATGGGGCGCTCGGGGCACCGGTCAGTGGCGGGCGGGGTGGAAGACGAGCTGGGTGTCGGCCGGTGACCAGCCGCTGAGGGTCACCATCGGGCCGTGGGTCGGCAGGGACGGATCGGGGAAGTCGGCCGGCACCGGGTGCCGGTTCTCGGCGCGCCGGTCCATGGTCGGGTACTCCGGCGGGAACGGCGCGCCCCGCTCGATGGCCCGCTGGTAGAACTCCAGCCACCGCGTGTTGTCGAAGCTCACCGCGGCCACCACCCGGCCCTTGTGGCCGTAGACCCCGACGAACCGGCGCTCCGCCGTCGAACCCTGGGTGATCATCAGCTCCTCGCCCATCGGGGGCACCCCGACCGACTTGATGTTCACCCCGAACTGCGAGGACCAGAACGCCGGCATCCACAGATGCGGGCGCCGGTCGGCGCCGTCGCAGATCATGTTGTGCGCGGCCGTCTCCGCCTGCGCCACCGCGTTGCCCCAGTGTTCGAGCGACAGGAACTGGTACTCGAACAGCGCGTGCGGGGAGCGTGCCACATCGCCCGCCACGAACACGTCGTCGGTGACGATGCCCCGGAAGTCGAAGGCACGGCAGCCCGCGTCGCAGGCGATACCCCGGGGCCCCGCGCCGAGCCCCGAGCCGTCCAGCCACTCGGTGTTGCGCTGCGAGCCCAGCGAGACCACCACCACGTCCGCCTCGACCACGCTCTCGTCGGACAGATGGACCGCCCGCACCCGCCCGGTCGCGTCGCCCTCCAGCGCGGTCACCGTCACCCGGGTGCGCAGATCCACGCCGTGCTCGCGCATCAGATCCGCGGCGACCGCCCCGACCACCCCGCCGAGCGCGCCCACCAGCGGTGCGCCCGCCCGTTCCGCCACCGTCACCTGGATGCCCTGCTCCCGGCAGGCGGAGGCGACCTCGCAGCCCGCGAACCCGGCACCGATCACGAACACCCGGCGCGGCCCCGAGCGCAGCCGCTGGTACAGCCCGGCCGCGTCGTCCCGGGTGCGCAGCAGGAAGACGCCGTCCAGCCGGGCCTCCGACTCCTTCGGCCAGGGCCGGGCGCGCACCCCGGTGGCGATGAGCAGCCGGTCGTACTCCACCTCGTCCCCGTCGGACAGCCGTACCCGCCCGGCCGTCAGGTCCAGTCCGGTGGCCGTCACGCCGAGCCGCCACGTGGCGTCGGTCTCCCGGCGCCGGGGCAGCTCGGTGCGGTGCGGGTCCGCCCGGCCGAGCAGCACCGACTTGGACAGCGGCGGGCGGTCGTACGGTTCGTACGGCTCGTCGCCGATCAGCGTCAGCTCCCCGGCGAAGCCCTCCGCGCGCAGCGTCTCGGCCGCCCGCAGCCCGGCCAGCGAGGCGCCCACGATCGTGATCCGGCCCTCGCGGCGGAGCCGGTCCAGATGCTCAGCGGCCATCGGGGGCCTCCGGGCCCCGGAGAGCCCCGTGGCCGTCCACCCCGTCGGCAGTGATCGCCTGCACCGGGCAGGCGGCCACGGCCCGCGCCAGCCGCTCGCGCTGCTCGTGGTCCGGCTGCGGGTCGTAGACCAGCGACTCCTCGCCGTGCATGGCGAAGACGTCCGGCGCGAGGAACGCGCACTGCGCGTACCCCTGACACTTGTTGAGATCGACGACGAGCCTCATCGACGCCCTTCCGGTGGCCAGGGTCCGGAGCGCGCCGCACGCGGCTGGCGCGCGCGACGGCCCGGACGGCGGTCGTCCCCCGTTCGCCAGCATGGGAGCGAAGCAGGGGGACCCGCGCGCCGGGCACGCCGATCGAGTGAGCCGGGTCCTCAGAGGGCGGCGAGCTCGTCCACCAGGTCGTCCAGGCCGAGCGAGCCCTGGGAGAGGGCCGCCATGTGCCAGGACTTCAGGTCGAACGAGGCACCGTGCCGCCGCTGGGCCCGCTCCCGGCCCAGCAGCCAGGCCCGCTCGCCGAGCTTGTAGCCGATGGCCTGGCCGGGGATGGTCAGGTAGCGGGTCAGCTCGCTCTCCACGTAGTCCGCGGGGCGGCTGCTGTGCGCCCGGCAGAACTCCTGCGCCAGGTCGGGCGTCCAGCGCTCGCCCGGGTGGAACGGCGAGTCCGCCGGGATCTCCAGCTCCAGGTGCATGCCGATGTCCACGATCACCCGGACCGCCCGCATCATCTGCGCGTCCAGGTAGCCGAGGCGCTCCTCCGCGTCGGTGAGGTAGCCCAGCTCGTCCATCAGCCGCTCCGCGTACAGCGCCCAGCCCTCGGCGTTGGCGCTGACGATGCCCACCGACGCCTGGTAGCGGGAGAGGTTCTCGGCCACGTGCGTCCACTGCGCGAGCTGGAGGTGATGGCCGGGCACGCCCTCGTGGTACCAGGTCGACACCAGGTCGTAGACCGGGAAACTGTCTTGGCCCATGGTGGGCAGCCAGGTGCGGCCGGGCCGGGAGAAGTCCTCCGAGGGGCTGGTGTAGTACGGCGCCGCCGCGCCGCCGGGCGGGGCGATGCGCGACTCCACCCGCCGCACCCGCTCGGCGAGTTCGAAGTGGGTGCCGTCCAGATCGGCGATCGCCCGGTCCATCAGGCCCTGGAGCCAGTCGCGGACCTCGTCCACAGCGATGTGCCGGCCGTGCGCGTCCAGGTGCGCCAGCGCCGCCCACGGGGTCTCGGCGCCGGGCAGGATCTGCTCCGCCTCACGCCTCATCTCGCCGTGGATGCGGTGGAACTCGGACCAGCCGTACGCGTACGCCTCGTCCAGGTCCAGGTCGGTGCCGTTGAAGTAGCGCGCGAGACGCGCGTACCGCTCCCGGCCCACCACGTCCGGGGCGCCCTCGATGGCCGGCGCGTACACGTCCCGCAGCCAGTCGCGCAGCCCGGCCAGGGCGGCGGTGGCGGTGCCGGCCGCCGTGTCCAGCTCGGCGCGCAGCGCGTCGGGCCCGGCGGCGGCGAACTCCTCGAACCAGCCGCGGCCCTTGCCGTCCGTGTCGATCCACTCGCCGAGCTGCCCGACGAAGGTCCCGGTCGGCCGCGGCGCCGCGAACAGCCCGCGGTCCAGGCCCAGCTGGAGCGACTCGCGGTAGCCGGCGATCGCGCCCGGCACGGCGCGCATCCGCTCCGCGATCGCCGCCCAGTCCTCCTCGGTCTCCGCCGGCATCACGGTGAAGACCTCGCGCACCGCGTGGCCGGGCGTGTGCATGTTGCCGACGGCGCGCAGGTGCTCCTGCGCGTCGTGCACGGCGAGTTCCGCGGTCAGCCGCTCCCGCAGCAGCCGTGCGCAGCGCCGCTCCGCGTCGCTGTCGGCGCCTGGCCCGCGCTCCGCCTCGGCCAGTCGGGCGAGGGTGGCCCGGGACAGCTCCGCGAGCGCCTCCTGGCCCGCGGGCGAGTAGTCGGGCAGCGTGCGCGAACTCTCCCGCACACCGAGGTAGGTGCCGGTCACCGGGTCAAGGGCGATCAGGTCGTCGACGTACGCGTCGGCGACCTGGCGGGGCAGCGGGGTGTTGATCTCAGACATGCCGCCCATCCTCGTACGGGAGGGATCTCCGCGTCACCCGGCCCGGCGGGGATTCAGCTGTCGGCGTGGCCGGGCGGCAGCAGCGGCCCGCACTCCCACTGCTGGAATATCAACCGGGTCTCCACCCGGGCGACTTCGCGGTGCGCCGTGAACTCGTCCAGGACCAGCCGCTGGAGGTCGGCCATGTCCGCGACGGCCACCTGCACCAGATAGTCGTCGGGACCGGTCAGATGGAAGACCGAGCGGGCCTCCGGCAGCGCGCGCACCCGCTCCACGAACGGCCCCACCAGCTCCCTGCGGTGCGGCCTGACCTGCACCGAGAGCAGCGCCTGCAGACCGCGGCCGAGCTTGGCCGGATCCAGTCGCAGCCGGTGACCGAGGATCACGCCGCAGCGGCGCAGCCGGGTCACCCGGTCGAGACAGGTGGACGGCGCCACCCCGACCTGGGCGGCGAGATCGCGGTAGGTGATCCGGGCGTCGTTCTGCAACAGCCGCAGCAGCTGGAGATCCACCGGATCCAGTACGACAGAATCGGACATCGGCCGAACATAGCACGGGGTTCAACCCCGGTAACCCGTTCGATGTTCACCCTTTCCCGTCATGGACACAGCGACCACGGGTGCCTACGACGACGTACGCCCCGCACCGAGAGCCCTCGCCACCGAGGCCGTGCACGCCGGCCGCGACGATCTCGCCCGCCAGGGACTGCACGCCCCGCCGATCGACCTGTCCACGACCTACCCCTCCTACGACAGCCGGGGCGAGGCCGCGCGCATCGACGCCTTCGC
Organism: Streptomyces sp. SUK 48; assembly: GCF_009650765.1. Lineage (NCBI taxonomy): Bacteria > Bacillati > Actinomycetota > Actinomycetes > Kitasatosporales > Streptomycetaceae > Streptomyces > Streptomyces sp. SUK 48. Next base: position 6,857,557 of record NZ_CP045740.1, read on the forward strand.
CACCGACGGCGCCGACCCGGTGGGGCCGCCCGTCTACGGCCGGCTCGGCAACCCGACCGTCGCCCGCTTCGAGACCGCGCTGGCCCGCCTGGAGGGCACCGAGTCCGCCGTCGCGTTCGCCAGCGGCATGGCCGCCCTCAGCGCGGTCCTGCTGGCCCGCTCCGCCATGGGCCTGCGCCATGTCGTCGCGGTACGGCCGCTCTACGGGTGCAGCGACCACCTCCTCACCGCCGGGCTGCTCGGCACCGAGGTCACCTGGACCGACCCGGCCGGCGTCACCGACGCGCTGCGCCCGGACACCGGCCTGGTGATGGTCGAGTCCCCGGCCAACCCGACCCTCGCCGAGCTGGATCTGCGGGCCGTCGCGCACGCCTGCGGTTCGGTGCCGCTGCTGGTCGACAACACCTTCGCCACCCCGGTGCTCCAGCGCCCGGCCGAGCAGGGCGCGCGGCTGGTGCTGCACAGCGCGACCAAGTACCTCGGCGGGCACGGGGACGTCCTGGCCGGGGTCGTGGCCTGCGACGAGGAGCTGGCCGGCCGGCTGCGCCAGATCCGCTTCGCCACCGGCGGCGTCCTGCACCCGCTGGCCGGCTACCTCCTGCTGCGCGGTCTGTCCACCCTGCCGGTCCGGGTCCGGGCGGCCTCCGCGAGCGCCGCGGAACTGGTCCGCCGCCTCGCCTCGGACCCCCGGGTGTCCCGCGTCCACTACCCGCGCATCGGCGGCGCGATGATCGCCTTCGAGGTGGAGGGAGACCCGCACGAGCTGATCTCCCGGGTACGGCTGGTCACCCCCGCGGTGAGCCTGGGCAGCGTGGACACCCTGATCCAGCACCCCGCGTCCATCAGCCACCGCATCGTGGACGCCGACGACCGCCGGGGCGCGGGGGTCGGCGACAAGCTGCTGCGGCTCTCGGTGGGGCTGGAGGACGTGGACGACCTCTGGGCCGACCTGGACCAGGCTCTCGGCGAGCCGGCCCGGGTGCCGGTCGGGGCGGCGGAGGCGGCGGGCTGACGGACCGGCGGGCGGATCGCGCCGCTCCCGGTGCCCCGGAAGGGCAGGGAGAGGCACGATCCGCCGGTCCGTGCCGGTGGTCCTGCCGGGCCGTGCTGGTGGTCGCGTCGGGCCGTGCCGGTGGTCCTGCCGGGCCGTGCTGGTGGTCGCGTCGGGCCGTGCCGGTGGTCCCGCCGGGCCCCGCCGGTGGTCACGTCGGGCCGTGCCGGTGTCAGTCCCGGTGGGCCGTGCCGTACGCCGGGCGCGGCGAGGGCTCCGCGGTCAGCCGCGCGGTGATCACCAGCGTGCCCTCCTCCACCTGGTAGTCTAGCGGCAGCCCGAGGCCCCGCATCGCCGCGACCATCCCGGTGTTGGACGCCTGCGTCACCGCGTACACGCTGTCGCAGCGGGCCTCCCGGGCCATCCCCACCAGCCGCCGCAGCAGCTCCGCGCCGACGCCCCGCCGCTGCCAGTCGTCCTCGATCAGCAGCGCGATCTCCGTCTCGTCGCCGTCCCACAGCAGATGCCCGAGACCGACGATCCGCCCGGAGGACGTCTGCGCGGCGAGCGTCCGCCCGAAGCGGGGGCTCAGGAGGTGGTGGAGGTAGCGGTCGGCGTCGCCGACGGGACCGTGGTAGCGCAGCGTCAGCGTGCGGGCCGAGCAGCGCTCGTGCATCGCCTTCGCCGCCGCCAGCTCACCGGTGTCGATCCGCCGTACGGCGATGTCGTCGCCCTCGGGCAGCGTCAGCAGGTCCTGGCCGTCCGGGATGCGCGGGCCGAGCCGGGCGTCCAGCTCCACCAGCGCCCGCGCCCGCGCGAACTCGGTGGGCGTGAACGGCAGATACGGCCGCTCCACGCTCAGCACGCCGCCCTCCGGCGCCCGCAGCCGCATGACCGTCTCCTCCAACACCCCTTCCGCCGGGACCGATTCCCGGTCACGGCCCCGGCCGGGCAGCGAGCGGATCGTGCACCGGCCGAGCAACTGCCGCAGCGCCAGCGGCAGTTCCGCCGCGTCCAGTGCCGTACGGGTGGCCAGGCCCAGCACCCGCGTCGGGGCGTCGACCAGATCGTGGGCGTCGGCCCGCTCGATGTACGTGGACGTGCCCCCGGCCGCCGCGACCGCCCGGGTCAGCTCCGCCGAACTCAGCGCCCCGGGCGCCCGCAGCAGGAACTCGTCCACGGTGCCGTCGGCCAGCGGATGCGTCTGCAGGCTCAGGATGTCCACCCGGTGCCCGGCCAGCGCCGTGCACAGCGCGGCCAGCGAACCGGGCGCGTCCCTCACCGTCGTCCGCATCCGCCACAGCGTGCTGGTCCCGCTCGCCCCGTCGGCGCCGTCGCCGGGCCCGGCCGACCGCGCGGGGGCGGCCTGCCGGGCGCCGGTATCACCGGCCGGGGGCGGGGGCGGTGCATGGCCGTGGCGCCGCGCCCACCAGGTGTGGAAGCCCGCCGTCGCGGCCAGCGCGAGCGCCGAGATCATCAGCAGGGCCGGGCCGTCGGGGCCGTGCCCGATCAGGTTCGCCACCCCGTCGGCGACGGCGACGGCGGTGAAGAGCGCGGCCAGTTCCACGAGGTCCCGCCGCCAGTGGTGCACGGGCCGGCCGTCCCGGGCGCGGGTCACATCAGACATATCCGGAGTCATACAGCCACTGTGAAGGAAGCGTGTTGCCTGATCACGAACTGTTTGTGACCGACAGGTAAAGCATGCTCCGCCCCATTTGTTCCATCCTTGACGATCGCCCGTGCCCGGTCGCTGATCGAAGAGGGTCCGGGGCCAGGCCCGGAGCGACGGTAAGTCCCGCTCACCGCAGGCGAGTTGCGGGTGCCGCGCGCCGGGGGATGACGCCGGCGCGCGACATGGCTCGAAGAGTACGGGAACCGGCCGGGGAACCGTCGATCACCGGCCCACTCCGGCCACCCCGGCCGGGCCGGCGCGGCCGGGCGCACGGCGCGGCGCCGTCGTACCGCCCGTATCCGCGCGGGACTTGACGCTCCGCCGCGGGGCTCCCGGGCCGGTGAACGTGCGTGAGCCGATCGGGTGAACCGGGCGGGAACGGATGGATCGGCGCGGCGCCCGCGCGATAGCTGTGGGGCGAGCCCGCGAGCGGAGCGGGAGCGTCGGCGGTGAGGATGATCGTGCGAGCGAAAGCGGTTCTGGTGGCCCTGGTCGCGGCCGGTGCGGTGCTGGGTCTGACGGCCCCCGCGCAGGCGGCCTCGTCGGGAGACGTCGTGGTCTTCTCCACCGAGGCGCAGCCGCTGGACGTGTACCACGACCCGGCGGGCTGCCGGCGGCTGCCCGCGCTCGCCCATGTCCTGTCGAACCTCTCGGACCAGCCGGTGCGGATCTACGGCAACCCGTTCTGCCTCGGCCCCTCACTGGTGGTCCAGCCCGGGTACGGAACGCATGTGCCGGGCGGCGCGGGCTCGTTCTCGGCCTAGTCCGCCCTCGGTGCGTCCTCCCGGCTGCCGTCGAGGATCACCCGCGCCACCAGGGCCGGATCGTCGCTCATCGGGCAGTGTCCGCAGCCGGGCAGGCGGATCAGGCGGGCGTGCGGGATGGTCCGCTTGGCGCGGACGCCCTGGCGGCGCAGCAGGAGGCGGTCCCTGCTGCCCCAGGCGACCGTGACCGGCACCCCGGGCAGCGGGTCGGTGAAGCGGACCGTGTTGCCGGACCGCAGGGTCGCCGTGAAGCCCGTCGCCTCCACCAACGCCCGGGTCTCGGCCACCACGGCCGCGGGGTCCCGGCGGGCGGGGCGGGCGTAGATCGTGCTCATCAGCGCCGTGCGGCCCGCCGCGGTGCGGCTGAGCCGCTCCACCAGGGGCACCGGCAGCCGCTGGGCGATCCCCCGCATCGTGAGCAGTGTCGCGAAGGCGTACCGCCGCTCGGCCTCCGTCCAGAACCCGGCGGGGGACAGGGCGGTGACGGACCGTACGAGTTTCTCGCGGCCCAGTTCCAGCGCGAGCAGGCCGCCCAGCGAGTTGCCCGCGATGTGCGGGCGGTCCAGCTCCAGCGCCTCGAACAGGGCGGCCAGTACGGCGTTGGTCGTGGGCAGGTCGTAGGCGAGGCCGGGCGGCAGTGCCGGGGACGCGCCGAAGCCGGGCAGGTCGACCGCGATCACCTCGCGCTCGGTGGCGAGGATGTCCACCACCGGGTCCCACGCCTGCCGGTGGTGCCCGATGCCGTGCAGCAGGACCAGCGGCTCGCCGCGGCCCACGCGCGCGTAGGACACGGTCACGTCCTCGGGGCCGCGCGGGGCCGGGACGGTGAAGGAGGCGGTGGCGGACATGGGTGCTCCTCGGCTCGACTGCTGATCGACTGGTCACGGACGCCGTAGACAGGACGGATGCCGTAGACAGCTTGTCAGCAATTACTACCGACGGGTAGCCCCGGGATGCGGCCGGTGCGCGGCGAGGGCTCGCCTTCGTGCCCCACCTCCACCAGCCGCCCCGGGCGGCGCGAGCGCAGTGATCCGGCACGTTCGCGAGCGGCCAGATTCCGGGTGGACAGCGCCGGGGCGGGTCGGATGGGATGAGAGCATGACCGCCGACCCCGCGACCGACGTCTTCGAGGAGCACCGGACCCTGCTCACCGGCGTCGCCTACCGCATGCTCGGCCGCGTCGCCGACGCCGAGGACGTGGTCCAGGACGCCTGGCTGCGCTGGTCCCGCGCCGACCGCGCGGAGGTCCGCGAACCCCGCGCCTATCTGGTGCGGATCACCACCCGACTGGCCATCGACCGGCTGCGCCAGGCACAGTCGCGCGCCGAGTCGTACGTCGGACCGTGGCTGCCGGAGCCGTACGTCACCGAGTACGGCGACACCGCCCCCGACGCCGCCGACCGCGCCGTCCTCGCCGACACCGTCTCCCTGGCCGTCCTGGTCGTCCTGGAATCGCTGTCGCCCCTGGAGCGCGCCGTGTTCGTGCTGCGGGAGGCGTTCGGCTTCCCGTTCGCCGAGATCGCCGCCCTGCTCGACCGCGGCGAACCGGCGGTACGGCAGCTCGCCGGACGGGCCCGCCGGCATGTGGAGGAGCGTCGGCCGCGCTACGACGTCGACCCCGGCCGGCGCCGCGAACTGACGGAGCGTTTCCTGCGCGCCGCGTCCGGGGGCGATCTGGACGGGCTGATGGCGGTGCTCGCCCCGGACGTGCGGCTGGTCTCCGACGGTGGCGGCAAGGTCAAGGCGGCCCTGCGGATCATGCGCAGCGCCGACAAGGTGGCCCGCTTCCTGGCCGCCGTCGCCCCCGCCGTGGGGTCCGACGCCGTGCTGCGGCTGCTGGAGGTCAACGGCGGCCCGGCCGTTCTGGTCCTGTCCGGCGGCAAACCCGACAGCCTCTTCCAACTGGACGCCACGGAGGGCCGCGTGACCTCGGTCTACATCCAGCGCAACCCCGAAAAGCTGCGCCACCTGGCCGCCCACTGAACCGCATGCGGAATCCGGCCCCCGTCCCGCGACGGGGGCTTTGCCGTGATGTCACCCGGATCACCACGTACGAACGCCTCGTGAACGCTCCGCTGCGGCCCTCCTCCGCGTTCGCCCGGGGAACGAGGATTGGTCTTGACCAAGGGTGTCGGCCGCCCTATGGTCGGCAGAGAAGTGCAACAACCTTTAATAAACAAGGGCGCTAAAAACCGCCGCACCACGGCTCTTGCGGAGGACAGGGTGGGGACCACGCAGCTGGATTCGGTGCAGGAACCGAAGTACTGGCATCTCAGGACCGTGCTCAGCGAGGCGCTCGACTCCGAGTTCTCGGTCGGCGAGATCCTGCCCAATGAGCGCGATCTGGCCGCCCGCTTCGGCGTGGCCCGCGCGACGCTCCGCCAGGCCCTCGAACAGCTGGAGCTGGAGGGCCGGTTGCAGCGCCGCCGGGGTGTCGGCACCACCGTCGCGCCGCCGCGCGTGGGCGTGGCCGTCGGCGGCGAGCAGCACGCCTGGCCCGGCGCCGCCGGGGACGCCTGGCAGGCTGTCGACTGCGTCCATGAGATCCCGGCCGCGGCCGTCGCCGCGGCCCTGGAGACCGGCGCGGACGAGCCCGTGCACACCGTGCGCCGCTCCCGGATGTCGGGCGGCCAGCTGGTCGCCACCGAGCTGTTGCACATCCCGGCCGCCTCGGTGCCCGGCCTCACCGCGATCGACGCGCCCTCCGGCGCGGCCCGCGCGCGTGCGGTGCTGCGGGAGCTGCACCATCTGGACCTGGAGGGCCAGGACCGCGCCGTCGAACTGGGCTCGGCCCGCGCCGACGACGCCCGGGACCTGGACCGGCTCCCCGGCTCGCCCGTCCTGGTCGTCACCACCCGCTTCACCGCGCGGGGCCGCACCGCCGCCCTCTCGGTGGCGACCTACCGCGCCGACACCTGCCGGCTGACCTTCGGCGACAGCGCGGGCGTGGAGATCCACCACGACCCAGCCCAGCGCGCCTCCTGAGCCACGGGGCGGCCCCCTCGGCTCCTCCGACGGCCCCCGCGGCCCGTCCGTGCGCCCCTGAACTCCGCCGGGGCGCCCGCCGGTTGCACGGGCGCGGGGGAGCGGCGACCGGGACTACGTACTGGCGCGGGAGAGCGGCGGCAGACACCACGCACCGGTGCGAGGGAGCGGTGTCCGGCACCATGTCGCCGGCCGCGTGCCGCTCCTATGATTTCGCCAGTCCCGCACCGCGAGGAGGCCATTCCGCCATGAGCCGTATCCAGCCCACGGCACCGGCACCGGCGTACGAGGAACTGCGTGTCCCTGTGCACGGCGGCGAGCTGGCCGTCCTGCGCTGGCCCGCCGCCGACCCCGGCGCCCCCGTGGTGCTGGCCCTGCACGGCATCACCGCCAACGGCCTGTCCTGGGCCCGGGTCGCCCACCATCTGGCAGGCCGCGTCACCCTGCTCGCCCCCGACCTGCGCGGCCGGGCCCGCAGCGCCGGTCTGCCCGGTCCGTACGGCATCGCCGCGCACGCCGACGACATGGCCGCCGTGGCCGCGCGGCTGGCCCCCGGCCCCGTGGTCCTCACCGGCCACTCCATGGGCGCCTTCACCGCCGCGCTGACCGCCGTACGCCACCCCGCTCTGCCCTCCGCCCTGCTGCTCGTCGACGGCGGCGTGGCCTTCCCCGTGCCGACCGGACTGGAGCCCGACGAGCTGATCGCCGCCGTACTCGGCCCGGCCCTGGCCCGTCTGTCCATGACCTTCGAGGACCGGGACGCCTACCGGGCCTTCTGGCGGCGGCACCCGGGCTTCGCCGCCGCCTGGTCGCCCTGGGTGGACGCCTACATCCAGCGCGATCTCGTCGGCACGGAACCCGAGTTGCGCTCCTCCTGCGCGCTCGATGCGGTCCGCGTCGACGGCATCGACCAGCTCGGCGGCGAGGTGGCCGGGGCGATCCACCGGCTGCCGCTGCCCGCCCGACTGCTCTGGGCGGAACGCGGCCTGATGGACGAACCGCAGGGCCTGTACGACGAGGACCGCCTCGCCGCCGCGCAGCTCGACCCCGAGCGGATCCGCACCCGCCGCGTCCCCGGCACCAACCACTACACGATCCTCGTCGGCGACGCCGGCGCCCGCCTCGTGGCGGACCGGCTGCTGGCCGAGGCGGGCGTCGCGGCACCGTAGCGGGTCCGGGAGGAGGCAGGGCGGCTCCGGGGGAGGGGGCCGTACGGTTCCCGTCAGCGGCGCGCCGTCACCGTGCCGTCCACCGCGAACAACTGCTCCTCCACATGGTCCAGGGCCAGCCGCAGCGCCCCGGTGGCCACGGCCGCCTCGCCCAGCGCGGACAGCGCCACCCGGGGCGGCCGCAGGCAGTAGCGGGCCAGTTCGCGGCGCAGCGGTTCCAGGACACCGTCCAGTCCGGCGGCCCAGCCGCCGACCACGACCAGCTCGGGATCGAGGGCCAGCACCAGCGCGGCCACATCGTGCACCAGCCGCTGGATGAACCGCTCCACGGCCGCCCGCGCCCGCAGATCGCCCTCCCGGGCCAGCGCGAACACCTGGGCCACCGCCTGCTCGTCCAGCGGGTGCAACGGCTCGTCGGTGGTGGACAGCAGCGTCTCCGGGGTGACCTCACGGCCCAGCAGATGCAGCGCCCCGATCTCCCCGGCCGCCCCGCCGAAGCCCCGGTGCAGCCGGCCGCCGATCAGCGCGCCCGCCCCGGGACTCAGCCCGGCCAGCACGAACACCACGTCGTCGGTCTCGTCCGCCGCGCCCTTCCAGTGCTCGGCGACCGCCGCCGCGTTGGCGTCGTTCTCCACCAGCACCGGACACTTGAAGGAACGGCTCAGCCGCTCACCGAGGTTCAGCCCCGTCCACTGCGGCAGCGCCGTGCTCAGCCGGACCGTGCCATCGGCCGCCACGATGCCGGGCGTGCCCACGCCCACCGCGCGCAGCGAGTCCCGGGGCACCCCGCAGCGCCGCAGCAGCTCGGCGACCGTGCCCCGCAGCCGGTCCAGACGCTCGTCCGCCGGCGCCTTCTCCGTGACCTCCTTGGCCTGCCGGCCCAGCACCCGCCCGTCCAGGTCGGAGAGCAGCGCCGCCACCCGGTGCGGGCCGATCTCCAGACCCAGCAGATGCCCCGCCTCGGCCCGGAACCGGTACCGGCGGGCCGGGCGCCCCTGGCGACGCGCGATCCCCTCGTCGGCGGCCCGCTCCACCACGAGCCCCGCCTCGATCAGGCCCTCCACCACGCCCTCGACCGTGGGCCGGGACAGCCCGGTGACCCGGGCGATCTCGGTGAGCGTCGCACAGTCCGTGGCCCGCAGCGCGTGCAGCACCACCGCGGAATTGATCCTTCGCAGCAGCGAGGGATCGCCGCCGGTCAGCTGGCCCACCGTCCGTCCTCCCAGCTCGCGGGCGTGTTGGCCGGATCGTACTCGTCCCGCACCGCCCCGGCGAGCGCCGGGCCCGGCCGGAGCGCGGCAGCCGGCTCAGCGCGGCTCCACGAACCCCGACTCGTACGCCGCGATCACCGCCTGCGTCCGGTCGCGCGCGCCGAGCTTGGCCAGTACGGCGCTCACATGCGACTTGACCGTCTGTGCGCCCACCACGAGAGCGGCGGCGATCTCCGCGTTGGACAGCCCGCGCGCCATCAGCCGCAGCACCTCCGCCTCCCGCTCGGTCAGCCGCGCCCGCTCCAGAGCGGCCCGCACGGGCCGCCCGGCGCCGTCGCCGTACCGTGCGGCGAGCCGGCGTACCGAGGCCGGAAAGAGCAGCGACTCGCCCTCGGCGACCAGCCGTACCGCGTGCACGATCTCGGCGGGCCGGGCCCGCTTCAGCAGAAACCCGTCGGCGCCCGCGCGCAGCGCCTCGTACACGTACGCGTCGTCCTCGAAGGTGGTCACCACGAGGATCTTCGGCGGGTCGGGGACCGTGCGCAGCACCGCGCGAGTGGCCTCGATGCCGTCCAGCAGCGGCATCCGCACATCCATGGCGACGACATCCGGCAGCAGCCGCCGCACCATCGGGATCACCGCCGCGCCGTCGGCCGCCTCGCCCACCACCTCGATGTCGGGCTGCGCCCCGAGCACGGCCCGCAGCCCCGCGCGGACCAGCGGTTCGTCGTCGACGAGGAGTACGGTGACCGGCATCCGGCCAGCCTAAGTCCTCTCCTCCGGAGCACCCCCCGACGGCCCTCAGCCCAGCGGCAGTTCGACCCGGACCAGCCAGTCGTCTAGCTCCGGGCCGGTGTGCGCGGTGCCGCCGAGCAGAGCGGCGCGCTCGCGTATGCCTCGCAGCCCGCTGCCCCGGCCGGGGCCGGGTATCGGCTCCGGCAGCGCGTTGCGCACCCGCAGCAGCAGCCGGTCGTCGGTGACCGCGACCCGGACCCGCACGGGCACGGCGCCCGCGTGCCGCAGCACATTGGTCAGCGACTCCTGGAGGATGCGGTAGCCCTCGCGGGACACCGGCCCCGGCACCGCCGCGACCGGCCCCGACACCTCGGCGTCCACCGTCGCCCCTGAGGCCCGCGCCGACTCCAGCAGCCGGTCCGCCTCGGCCAGCGTGGGCCGGGCGCTCGCCGGCCGCTCGGCCTCGCGCAGTACCCCCAGCACCCGCTCCAGATCCGCGAGCGCGGCCCGGCCGGTCTCCTCGATCGCGCCGAGCGCCCGGCCGGTGAACTCCGGATCGCCCGCCGCGCGCGCCGCCCCCGCCTGCACCACCGCGACCGTCAGCGCGTGTCCGATGGAGTCGTGCAACTCCCGTGCGATGCGGTTCCGTTCGAGCAGCCGCTCGGTGCGCTCCTCCAGCGCGGCCAGCCGCTCGGCGGCCGACGACCCGAGCAGCCGCCGCGCGCACCCCGTGACCAGCGCGCCCAGGCCGACGAGCGCGCCGTACAGGACGAGCAGCGGGAGGGGCGACAGCAGGGCCCAGGCGCGTGCCGGCGGCAGCCGGTCCAGCAGCATCCCGGACGGCGCGTGCCCCCACGCGCAGCGCGCCAGCTCGACCGCGGCGACGAGCGACCACACCGTGATGGAGCAGGTCACCCAGCCCAGCACCCAGCGCAGCTCCAGCCAGCCCACCGTGCGCAGCCGGTCCCGCCAACTCGCCGCCGGGGCCTCGGATATGCCGGGATCCGGCCCATCGGGCGTCAGCATCAACCGCGCCTGCACGCCCTCGCCCCGGCGGACGGCGGGCAGCAGTCCGAGCGGGACGAGCACCAGGGCGGGCACCCAGGGACGCTCGGGGTCGATGAAGAGCCACAGACTCTCCATCAGCATCGGCACCCACAGATGCAGCAGCCGTGTGTACGTCGTCCCGCGCAGCAACGGGCGCGGGAGGCGGACCATGCGCACATCGTCGCACCCACCACTGACAACGGACCTCCCCCGCGCGGGGGAGACGATCTCCACCGGCGGGGGAGGCGCCGACTCCCGTGCCCCGCCAGGCTGGAGCCATGACCAGCATCGACGTACGCGACCTCACCAAGGAGTACGGCGCCCGGCGGGCCGTGGACGGTCTGGGCTTCAGCGTCCGCCCCGGCCGTGTCACGGGATTCCTCGGCCCCAACGGCGCGGGCAAGTCCACCACCATGCGCCTCGTCCTCGGCCTCGACCGCCCCACCTCGGGCACCGCCACCATCGGCGGCCGGGCGTACGCCGCGCTGCGCGAGCCGCTGCGCCGGGTGGGCGCCCTGCTGGACGCCGGGGCCGCGCACCGCTCCCGCACCGCCCGCGACCATCTGCGGGCCCTCGCGGCGAGCAACCGCATCCCCGGCGCCCGCGTCGACGCGGTCCTCGAACAGACCGGTCTCGCCGAGGTGGCCCGGCGCCGGGTGGGCACCTACTCGCTCGGCATGCGCCAGCGGCTCGGCATCGCCGCGGCCCTGCTCGGCGACCCCGGGGTGATCCTGCTGGACGAGCCCGCCAACGGCCTGGACCCGGAGGGCATCGTCTGGATCCGCGCTCTGCTGCGCGGCCTCGCCGCCGACGGCCGCACCGTCCTGGTCTCCAGCCATCTGATGAACGAGACCGCGTCCTTCGCCGACCACCTGGTGATCCTCGGCCGCGGCCGCCTCCTCGCCGACACCCCGTGCGGGAGTTCATCGACGCCCGCGTCCAGCCCGAGGTCAGGGTCCGCAGCACCGACGCCGGCGCGCTCGGCGAACTGCTCGCCCGGCACGGCCACACCGCCGCGCGGCACGCGGACGGCGCCTGGACGGTACGGCACACCAGCGCCGAGGAACTCGGGCGTCTGCTCGCCCAGGAGGGCGTGCCCGTCCTCGAACTCGCCGCCTGCGAAGGCACCTTGGAGCAGGCGTACCTCGATCTGACCGCCGCCGAAGCCGAGTTCGCCGCCCAGCCCCAGGAGGTCTGACCATGCCGTTCGTCCCGGTGCTGCGCGCCGAGCTGATCAAGATCCGCACCCTGCGCTCGCTCGTCGGCTCGCTGGCCGCGGTCGTCCTCGTCACGGCCGCCTTCTCCGCGCTCGCCTCGGCCTCCCCCGACGAGCACGACCCCGACCCGCTGTTCTCGGCGTTCTTCGGCATCGGCTTCGGGCAGATCGCCGCCATCGCCTTCGGTACGACGGCCGTGGCGGCGGAGTTCCGCGGCGGGGCGCTGCGGCTGACGCTGGCGGCCAGCCCGGACCGGCCGCGCTGGTTCGCCGCCAAGGCCGCCGCGATCGCCCTGCCCGCGCTCGCCGCCGGGCTGCTCACGGGAGCGGTGACGCTCCTGGTCGGGCGGGCCGTCCTCGGCGCCGACGGCCCGGCCTGGGCACAGGGGCTGCGCGGCGCCCTCGGCTGCGGCCTCCAGCTCACCCTGATGGCCCTGTTCGCCGCGGGCCTCACCGCCGTGCTGCGCAGCGGTGTCGCGACCCTCTCGATCCTGATCCCGTTCCTGCTGATCGTGTCCTTCGTGATCGGCGACATGTCCGCGGGCATCGCCGACTTCCTCCCCGACCGCGCGGGCCAGGTCGCCCTGCACAGCACCTGGGACGGCCCCCTCGGCCCCTGGACCGGTCTCGGGGTGTGCGCCCTGTGGACGGCGGCCGCTCTCCTGGCGGGCGCCTGGTCGGTCAGCCGCAGGGACGCCTGAGCTACTCCTCGGCGGCCAGCCGCAGCCGCCCGTACTCCTCCGCCATCGTCGCCGCCGTCCAATGGGCGTTCAGGCCGCTGGGGTTGGGGAGGACCCAGATCCGGGTGTTCCCGATGGCCCGCTCCTGCGGACCGATCCGGGCGGTGCGGTCGGCGAAGGCGGCGCGGTAGGCGGTCACACCGACCACGGCGAGCCAGCGCGGCGCGAGGTGCCCTACCTTCTCGGTCAGCAGCCGGCCGCCCTCGGTGTACTCCTCGGCGGTCAGCTCGTCCGCCCGGGCGGTGGCCCGGGCCACGACGTTGGTGATGCCGAGGCCGTACGACAGCAGGTCCCCCTGCTCGGCCGGTTTCAGCAGGCGCGGGGTGAAGCCGGACAGGTGCAGCACCGGCCAGAACCGGTTGCCCGGGCGGGCGAAGTGGTGGCCGGTGGCCGCCGTCATCAGGCCCGGGTTGATGCCGCAGAAAAGGACCCGGAGGCCGCCCGCGACCACGTCCGGGACGAGACGGTCGCGGGCGGCCTCCAGGTCCGCCTTCGTCGGACGCGGAGTCAGAGGATCGCTCCGGGGGTGTAGCCGGCGGCCTCGGGGCGCTGCTTGACGATCTCCTCGATCCGGCCGACGACCACGCCGACCTGGGCGGCCGCGGCGCCCGTGAAGGACAGCTTGTCGGCCATCAGCGCGGCCAGCTGGTCACGGCCCAGCGGCAGCCGCTCGTCGGCGGCGAGCTTGTCCAGCAGATCGTTGCGCTCGGCACCCTGCTCGCGCATGGCGAGGGCGGTGGCGACGGCGTTCTCCTTGATCGCCTCGTGCGCGACCTCGCGGCCGACCCCGGCGCGCACCGCGCCCATCAGCACCTTGGTGGTGGCGAGGAACGGCAGGTAGCGGTCCAGCTCACGGGCGATGACCGCCGGGAACGCGCCGAACTCGTCCAGCACGGTCAGGAAGGTCTCCAGCAGGCCGTCCAGCGCGAAGAACGCGTCCGGGAGCGCGACGCGGCGCACCACGGAGCAGGACACGTCGCCCTCGTTCCACTGGTCGCCCGCCAGCTCGCCGGTCATCGAGGCGTAGCCGCGCAGGATCACCATCAGGCCGTTGACGCGCTCGCAGGAGCGGGTGTTCATCTTGTGCGGCATCGCCGAGGAGCCGACCTGGCCGGGCTTGAAGCCCTCGGTGACCAGCTCGTTGCCGGCCATCAGCCGGATCGTCCTGGCCAGCGAGGACGGCGCCGCCGCCAGCTGCACCAGCGCGGTGACGGCCTCGTAGTCCAGCGAGCGCGGGTAGACCTGGCCGACCGAGGTGAACGCCTCGGAGAAACCCAGGTGGGAGGCGATCCGCTGCTCCAGCTCGGCGAGCTTGGCCGCGTCGCCGCCCAGCAGGTCCAGCATGTCCTGCGCGGTGCCCACCGGGCCCTTGATGCCGCGCAGCGGGTAGCGGGCGAGCAGCTCCTCCACGCGGCCATAGGCCACGAGCAGCTCGTCGGCGGCGGTCGCGAAGCGCTTGCCGAGGGTGGTGGCCTGCGCGGCCACGTTGTGCGAGCGGCCGGCCATGACCAGCTCGGCGTACTCGCCGGCCAGCTTGCCCAGGCGGGCGAGGACGGACACGCTGCGGTCGCGCATCAGCTCAAGGGAGAGCCGGATCTGGAGCTGCTCGACGTTCTCCGTGAGGTCGCGGGAGGTCATGCCCTTGTGCACGTGCTCGTGCCCGGCGAGGGCGTTGAACTCCTCGATCCGCGCCTTCACATCGTGCCGGGTGACCTTCTCGCGCTCGGCGATCGAGGCCAGGTCGACGGTGTCGAGGACACGCTCGTAGTCGGCGATCGCCTCGTCCGGCACCTCGATGCCGAGATCCTTCTGGGCCCGCAGCACGGCGAGCCAGAGCTGCCGCTCCAGTTTCACCTTCTGCTCGGGCGACCAGAGCGTGGCGAGCTCGGCGGAGGCGTAGCGTCCGGCGAGGACGTTCGGAATGCGGGGCTTGACGGGCGCTGAAGTCACGTGTCCAGAGTTTACAGTCCGTCCATACAGGGTCCGTACCGTCCAGGGACCGTAGGAAACTACAGGTCAGCGGGCCCTTGCGTGGGTCATCACGTATCTGTCCGTGAGACGAATGTGAGACGGGTCGAGTTGGTGTCCGCCGAGGTGAACGTGACACAGCCCGGTGAGATCTCCCAGTACCTGGACGCGTTCGAGCGGCTCGACACGAAGCGGTCGTCGTAGACATGAAAGGTCTCTTCGGGCCAGTGCGTTCGCTGAGCCGTCATCGGGACGATGCCGAGGGATACCGCCGGCAGCGCACCAGCGGTGAGAAGGTAGCCGAGTTGTGCGGCCATCGCGTCCGTGTCCGCGATCCGGTAGTACAGGGCCGGCTCCTCGATGACGACGATGAAGCGATGCCCCTGCTCGTGGACGATACGGGAACGGGCGATGCGTGCACGGGCGGCCTCGGCGCTGTCGCCGGCCGGAAGGCCGTGAACGTCTGCGGCGATCCCGAGGACGGCGAGCGCGTAGCCCTCGGTCTGGAGCAGGCCGGGAACGAGACCTGCCGAGTACAGCCGGTGGCACTCCGGATCGTGGACGAGGGCTGGCACGCCCTGCTGCTCCACATTGCCATGTACGCCGAACTGTGCGACCGGCTCGGCGGCGCCTTCGTCCACCACTATCCGGGCTATGACCCCACCCTGTACGACCGTGAGATCGTCGACCGCACCCGCGAAAAGATCACCGCTCTCGGGTGGGTGGCAGACCCGGAACTGTGGGGACCGCCTTCCGACGAGACCCTCGTCTCGGTCGCGGCGAAGTGCCAGCACGCCCCGGAGTGCACGATCAAACCCATGCCGAAGCCCGAGTGGCCGTAACCTCGCTCCGTGAAGGGAGGCCACATGGAATCCGAGTGGATCGATCCGCGATACGCGAAGCTCGTCGCGGCGTGGAAGGCCGCACAGCGGCCGACATCGCGTGACCCCGAACCAAAGCCTGCGCGAGGGTTCATCATCCTGTCGAAGGGCTGACAGCACGTCCCCGGGACGCCCGCCCTCGTCGCTTCCCAGGGATGGCGAGGGCGGGCGGCCCTTGCCTCCGCTGGCCGGGGCTGAGGCGGTTACCCAGGCACGGGTATCTCACTCGCTCACGAAGCTCAGCGACCGCCATCCCGAGCACCGCGCCCCTTACGCCCGGCCCTCGTACGCCTCTCGCGCCTCGGAGTGTACGTACGGGAGCAGTTCCGGGCGCTTGGCCGGCAGGCCGTCGCCGGAGGAGCGGCCGGTCAGGCGTCTGGCTATCCAGGGCAGCAGATGCTGCCGGGCGAAGCGGACGTCCGCCGTTCGCCGGGCGAGCCAGGCCGGGGGCGCGGTGGCCGGCATCGGCACCTGCCACTCGGTGTCCTCGGGCGGGTAGCCGAGCGTCTGCCAGACCGCCTCGGCCACCCGGCGGTGCCCGTCGGCCGTCAGATGCAGCCGGTCCACGTCCCACAGCCGGGGGTCGGCGAGCGCGGGGGCGCCGTACAGGTCGACGACGAGGGCGCCGTGCCGCGCGGCCAGCTCGTCCACGGTGGCGAACAGCTCCTCCATGCGCGGCCGGAACCGTTCCAGGACCGGGCCCTGGCGGCCGGGGCTGCGCATCAGCACCAGCCGCTCGCAGGAGGGGGCGAGCCGCTCCACGGCCTCGGTGAGCAGCCCGCGCACCCGGCCCATGTCGCACTTGGGCCGCAGGGTGTCGTTGAGCCCGCCGACCAGGGTCACCACGTCGGCTTTCATGGCGGCGGCCGTCTCCACCTGCTCGTCGACGATCTGCCCGATCAGCTTGCCGCGCACGGCGAGATTGGCGTACCGGAAGCCGGGGGCGCTCGCCGCCATCCGCGCGGCAAGGACGTCCGCCCAGCCCCGGTAGGAGCCGTCGGGCAGCAGGTCCGACATGCCCTCGGTGAAGGAGTCGCCGACCGCGACCAGGCTGGTGTACGGGGGAGGAGTGGGATTCGTCTGCATGGCGAGAGCGATGGTATCCCGGCTCCATACCCAGCGGTCGGTCGGTAGGTAAAACCTGGCGGACAACCTGGCAGACCCGCGGGAGAACGCAGGGAGGGCCGCGTGCTCAGGCCGGTTGCCCGAACAGCTCCCGCAGCACGTCCTCCATGGTCACGAGGCCGGCGAGGCGGCCGTCCTCGCCGAGGACGGCCGCCACGTGGTTGCGGCTGCCCCGCATCGCGGTGAGCACGTCGTCCAGCGGGGTGTCCGCCTTCACCCGGGCGATGGGCCGCATGTCCCGCAGCTCGAACGGCAGGTTCTGGGGCAGGGCGTCCAGCGCGTCCTTGACGTGCAGATACCCGACAATGCGGCGGCCCGGGTCGACCACCGGGAACCGGGAGAAGCCCGAGTCGGCCGACAGCCGCTCCAGCTGCTCCGGGGTGACGCCCACCTGCGCGTACACCACCCGCTCCAGCGGTACCACGACGTCCCGCACCGGGCGGCTGCCCAGTTCCAGGGCGTCGTGCAGCCGCTCCTGCGCCCGGTCGTCGATCAGGCCCGCCTCGCTCGCGTCCTTGACGATCTCGGCGAGCTGCGCGTCGGTGAAGGTCGCCGCCACCTCCCCCTTGGCCTCCACCCGGAGCAGCTTCAGCAGCGTGTTGGCGAACGCGTTCACCGTGAAGATCACCGGGCGCAGCGTCCGGGACAGCGCGACCAGCGGCGGTCCGAGCAGCAGCGCCGAGCGCACCGGCTCCGCGAGCGAGATGTTCTTGGGCACCATCTCGCCCAGCAGCATGTGCAGATAGGTCGCCAGGGTCAGCGCGATCACGAACGACACCACATGGCCCACGCTCAGCGGCACGCCCACCGCGTGGAACACCGGTTCCAGCAGATGCGCGATCGCCGGCTCGGCGACCACACCGAGGACCAGTGTGCACAGCGTGATGCCGAGCTGGGCGGTGGCCAGCAGCGCGGAGACGTGCTCCAGGCCCCACAGCACGCTCCTGGCCCGCCGGTCGCCCTCCTGCGCGAGCGGCTCGATCTGCGAGCGGCGCACCGAGATCAGCGCGAACTCACCGGCCACGAAGAACGCGTTGACCACGAGGGTGGCCAGACCGATCAGCAGCTGTACGGCGATCATCGCGCCCCCTCCGTCGTCCTGTCCCCGCGCTCGTCGTCCAGCGGCGCGTGCAGCAGCACCCGGGCGGCGCGCCGCCCGGCGGCGTCCACCACGTCGAGGCGCCAGCCCGCGATCTCGACCCGGTCGCCCACCTCGGGTATCCGGCCCAGCTCGGTGGCGACCAGACCCGCCAGGGTCTCGTACGGCCCGTCGGGCACCCGCAGTCCGACGCGCGCGAGCTGGTCGGTGCGGGCGGCGCCGTCGGCCGAGTACAGGGCCCGGCCGCTCTCGTCCGCGCCGGCCGGGGCGAGGTCGGGCGTCTCGTGCGGGTCGTGCTCGTCGCGGACCTCGCCGACGACCTCCTCGACGATGTCCTCCAGGGTCGCGACGCCCGCCGTGCCGCCGTACTCGTCGATGACGACGGCCATGGTGCGGCGGCCGGAGAGCCGGTCGAGGAGCCGGTCGACGGTGAGGGACTCGGGCACCAGCAGCGGCTCCCGCAGCAGATGCGAGATGCGGCGGTGGCGGCGGTGCTCGGCGGGCACCGCGAGGACGTCCTTGATGTGCACGGTGCCGACGACCGAGTCGAGGTTGCCGCGGAAGACCGGGAAGCGGGACAGGCCCGTCGCCCTGGTCGCGTTCGCCACGTCCTCGCAGGTCGCCTGCTCGTCCAGGGCGATGACCTGGACGCGCGGGGTCATCACGTTCTCCGCGGTCAGATCGGCCAGATTCAGCGTGCGCACGAACAGCTCGGCGGTGTCCGGCTCCAGGGCGCCCTGTTTCGCGGAGTGCCGGGCGAGCGCGGCCAGCTCCTGCGGCCCGCGCGCCGAGGCCAGCTCCTCGGCGGGTTCGAGACCGAGCCGGCGTACGACATGGTTGGCCGTGTTGTTCAGCTGGGCGATGAAGGGCCGGAACGCGGCGCTGAACCAGCGCTGCGGGGTGCCCACCCGCTTGGCGACGGCCAGCGGCGAGGAGATCGCCCAGTTCTTGGGCACCAGCTCGCCGACGACCATCAGGAACACCGTGGACAGCGCGGTGCCGAGGACCAGCGCCGCCGATTGCGCGGCGCCGCCCGACAGTCCCAGGGCGCGGAACGGACCGGCGAGCAGCTTGGCGATCGAGGGCTCGGCGAGCATGCCGACGACCAGGTTGGTGACGGTGATGCCGAGCTGGGCGCCGGACAGCTGGAAGGTCAGGTTCCGTACGGCCTTCAGGGCGCCCGCGGCGCCCCGCTCGCCGCGCTGCGCGGCCCGCTCCAGCTCGCCGCGCTCGACCGTGGTCAGCGAGAACTCCGCGGCCACGAACGCGCCGCAGGCGAGAGACAGCAGGATCGCCACCAGAAGGAGCAGCACTTCGGTCATCGGGTCACCCCCGTCCCATGATCGGACGGGGAACGGCGGGGCGCGCGGTGTCGCGGGCCGGGGGGCTCGCCCATGGAGGGACGCTCACTACCTTTCACAGAGGACCGAGTGCTCCCTCCAGGGTAAAGGATGGGCAAAGCAATGCCGGGGCCTGTGGATAAAGCACGGCCGGGAGCCTGTGGACAACGTCGCCTCAGCCGGTGAGCGGCTTCACCCAGCGCCGCCACTGCTCCTCGGGCCCGTACCCGGCCGCGCTCCACGCGTACCGCGCCCGCTCGTTGCGCACCAGCACCATCGCGTCGGCGCGCCGCCCGCCGAGGCGTACGAAGCGTTCCTCGGCGGCGGCCAGCAGGGCCGTGGCGATGCCCTGGCGCCGCCGCTCGGGGGCCACCGCGAGCCGGTACAGATGGCAGCGCCAGCCGTCGAAGCCCGCGATCACCGTCCCGGCCGGCGCACCGCCCCGCTCGGCCAGGATCAGCGCCCCGGGGTCGCGCGCCACCAGGCGCTCCACCCCGGCGCGGTCGTCGCTGATGCTGGTGCCCTCGGCGGCCGTCCGCCAGAAGCCGAGCACGGCGTCGAGGTCATCGGGTACGGCGGGACGCAGGCGCGGTTCGTCCGACGGCTCGTTCGGCAGCCCGTTCATCGGCAGCTCGTTCATGCGGGCCACCCTGGTCGCGGCCGGACCCCGCGCGCCGGGGTTTCCATCATGCGGACTCGGCGCGCAGCCGCTCGATCACCGGCGCGAACGCCTCCATCTGAGGCTCCAGGACGGTCAGGTTGGTGAATCCGTACCGCTCGCGCTGCGCCCTGATCTTCGCCACGACCTCCTCCAGCGGGCCCACCAGCATGATGGGGAGCGCCAGCGCGGCCGCCAAGGTCAGGTGCGGTTGCCGCTCCAGCACGGGTTTGAGCGCCGATCCGGGATCATCGGTGACCGCGGCCTGCTGGATCAGCAGGTTCAGCTCGGCGGGCTCGGCCCGGCCGGCCGCGAACTCCCGGTAGCGCTGCACCCGTTCGTCCAGCTCGTCGGCGGTGAGCGGTTCGAGCGACCGCGTGCTCCCCGTCCGGACGCCCGAGAAGGCCGCGATGTCGGCGTGCTCGGCGGTCAGCCGCAGCATCCGGTCGCCGTTGCCGCCGATCAGCAGCGGCACCCGGGCCTGCTCCGGCCGCGGCTGGTACTCCGCGGAGCCGAGCAGCCGCGCCAACTCCTCGACGGTGCGCCGCAGATGGTCCACCCGCTCGCCCGGGGAGCCGAACGGCAGCCCGGCCGCGTCATGCTCCTCCCGCACATAGCCGGTGCCCAGGCCGAGTTCGAGCCGGCCGCCGGTGAGCGCGTCCGTGGTCGCGACCTCCCGGGCCAGCAACGTCGGGTTGTAGAAACCCGCGTTGAGCACGAGCGTGCCGACCCGGGCCCGCTCGGTCGCCTGCGCCGCCGCGACCAGCGCCGGGAAGGGCGCCACCCAGCCGAGATGGTCGGGGACGAGGATCACGTCGTAGCCCAGTTCCTCGGCGCGACGGCACTTCGCCCGCCACTCGGCCGCGGACGCGGGCGTGAGCAGGTTGACCCCGAAGCGGAACGGACGCGCCATGAAGTCTCCTCGGCGTCAAGCGAATTGACCTTCATCCGGCATTCCACCACAGCCGGTGCCGGTGTGCCCGGCCGACACCGTGTCGAGCCCCGCCAGGCAGTGCATCGGCGGATGTGGACAAGCCCGCCTCCCGGCCGCCGGTACGAGCTGTCCCGGATGAGCCTCATATGGCCGGGCGCCCAGCGGCGCGCCCCTGCGCCCCCTCGTGTATCCGCTCCCGCTTGCCCCTGCTAGCGCTTGGGCGCTAGCGTCGAGGTATGGCGAAGACCCAGCTGAACGTGCGCGTGGACGAGGGCACCGCCCGCGCGGCGCGCGAGCGCGCGCTGGCCCGGGGGATGAGCGTCAACCGCTACATCGAGGAACTGGTCAGACAGGACACCGGCGAAACCGGCCGCACCTTCGTGGAGGCCGCCGCCGACTTCATGAAGCGGTACGAGTCCGTGTTCGCCGAGGAGTTCACCGAGGCGCGCGGTACCGCGCCGGGCGAAGGACGCAGCTGATCCCTTGAGCGACTCCCCGAACGGGCTGAGCATCGACCTCGCCTGGCTGCTCATGCTCGCCGAACAGAAGACACCCGGGGACCCGCAGGTCACCGACTGGGGCGCGCTGATCGCCGCCGTCGCCCGGCACCGGGCGGAGATCTTCGGCGTGCCGGTGTACGAGACGCCGTACACGCGCGCCGCCGCCCTTCTCCAGCTGCTCATCCATGTGCCGGCGCTGGAGCGCTCCAACGCGCTGTTCGCCTCCGCGGTCGCCTACGCCTATCTGGTGGCCAGCGGCGCCAAGGTCGCCACCACGCCGGAACAGGTGCGCGACCTCGCCCGGCTGGTCAAGGACGGCGCGGCGAGCATCGACGACATCGCCCGGGAACTGCGCCGCTGGAGCCTGTGATCAGCCGGTGCCCGGTCCGTCGTCCGGACGCCAGGCGGTCCCGAGCACGCAGTACGAGGCCGGCAGCCGCGGTCCGCCCTGCGGGAGGGACAGCTCGCGGTACGGCCCGAGTTCGAACCCGGCGCGGCGCAGCGCGGCCACCGGGTCCCGGGCCAGGTGGCAGCCCCCGGCGAGCGCGGGCCACACCGTACCGTCGAGGGCGCGCTGGGTCAGCCGCATCGCCCGCCCGCCGCCGCGCCCGTGCTCGAAGAACCGCACCTGCCCGCCGGGCCTGAGCACCCGCCGCGCCTCACCCAGCGCCCGTGCCACATCGCGCACACTGCACAGCACCAGCGACAGCACGACCGCGTCGAACGCCCCGCTCCGCGCGGGCAGCGCCTCCGCCGCGCCGGGCACCACGTCGACCGGCACCGGTGCGCGGTGCGCCGACTCCCGGGCCAGCCGGCCCAGCAGCGGCTCCGGTTCGACGGCGAGGACCTGTGCGACGGCGGCGGGATAGCGGGCGAAGTTGAGCCCGTTGCCCGCGCCGACCTCGATCACCCGGCCGGACAGCCCGGCGAGCAGCCGCTCCCGCATCCCGGCGAACCCGAGCCGCGCGTCCGCCCCGGTGCTGACCCGCGCGTAGTACCGCGCGAACACCGGATGCCGTACGGGCGCCGGCCCCGGCGCCTCGGACCCCAGCCGCATACCGACCTCCCGGACATCACGGACCTGGGGGAAGTATCCCCGCGATCCGCCCGGTGAGTCCCCGACGCCCCGGCCGGGGACCCTCCGGCAGAAGGGCCGTCAGGCACCTTCCCGCGCGCGGAACGCCTCCGCGTCCCAGGTGCCGTCCAGCCGCGGCGACAGCCAGCCCGGGGCCGCCGCGCGGAAGGCCGCCGGCGGCAGTGCGCCCGCGCCCGAGGGCAGCGCGCCCAGCAGGGGCGTGCCCGAGACCTCGGGCAGGTCGGCGACGTTGCAGCGGGTGGCCAGGTCGGGATCGGCGGGCCAGCTGCCGATCACCACGCCGAGCGGCTCCAGGCCGTGCCGGCGCAGCTCGCGCGCCGTCAGCTCCGTGGCGTTCAGCGTGCCGAGGCCCGCCTGGGCCACGATCAGCACCGGCGCGCCCAGCGACCGCGCCGCGTCGGCCAGCGTGCCGCCCGCCGCGTCGAACCGTACGAGCAGCCCGCCCGCCCCCTCGACCAGCACCAGATCGTGCTCGGCGGCCAGCTTGGCCGCCCGCTCGGCCACCTCCTGCGGATGCACCGGCGCCAGGCCGGCCCGCCGCGCCGCCGTGCCCGGGGCCAACGGCTCGGGAAAGCGGGCGACTTCCTCCGCCGTGACGGCACCGGCGAGCCGGGCCACCTCGTCGGCGTCCCCGCGCTCGTCGGGCCGTACCCCCGTCTGGGCGGCCTTGAGGACGGCCACCGAACGTCCGGCCGCGAGCGCCGTCGCGGCGACGGCGGCCGTGGTGACGGTCTTGCCGACCTCCGTGCCCGTCCCCGTGATCACCAGTACCGGCATCTCATCCCTCCCGCGCCGCCGCGCACACCGCGCGCGCGATCCTCGCCACGTCCTCGTCGGAGGTGACGTACGGCGGCATCGTGTACACCAGATCGCGGAACGGGCGCAGCCACACGCCCTCCCGCACGGCCGCACGGGTGGCGGCGGCCATGTCGATCTCGTGGTCCAGCTGGACCACCCCGATGGCGCCCAGCACCCGTACGTCCCGCACACCCGGCAGCCCGACCGCCGGGGCGAGACCCGCGCTCAGACCCGCCTCGATCCGCTTGACCTCCGCCCGCCAGTCCTGGCCCGTGAGCAGTTCCAGGGAGGCGCAGGCCACGGCCGCGGCGAGCGGATTGCCCATGAACGTCGGCCCGTGCGCCAGCACCGGCACCTCGCCCCGGGAGATCCCCGCGGCCACCCGCGCGGTGCACAGCGTGGCCGCCATCGTCAGATAGCCGCCGGTCAGCGCCTTGCCCACGCACATCACATCCGGGGTGACGGCCGCGTGATCCGCCGCGAACAGCGCGCCCGTACGCCCGAAACCGGTCGCGATCTCGTCGAACACCAGCAGCACGTCATGCGCGTCGCACGCCTCGCGCAGCACCCGCAGATAGGCGGGGGAGTGGAAGCGCATACCGCCCGCGCCCTGCACCACCGGCTCCACGATCACCGCGGCCAGTTCGTCCGCGTGCCGCCCGATCAGCTCGCGCAGCTGCTCCGCGTACGACTCCTCGTACCCGGCCGGCGGCGCGTCCGCGAAGACCTGGCGCGGCAGCACGCCGGACCACAGCTCGTGCATCCCGCCCTCGGGGTCGCACACCGACATCGGCTGCCAGGTGTCCCCGTGGTAGCCGCCCCGCCAGGTCAGCAACCGCTGCTTGCCGGGCCGACCGAGCGAACGCCAGTACTGGAGGCACATCTTCACGGCGACCTCGACCGACACCGAGCCGGAGTCGGCCAGGAACACATGCTCCAGGCCCTCGGGCGACATGTCGACAAGGAGCTTCGCGAGCCGGACGGCGGGCTCATGGGTGAGGCCGCCGAACATCACATGGCTCACGCGCTCCAGCTGCCGCCGCGCCGCCTCGTTGAGCACCGGGTGGTTGTAGCCGTGGATCGCCGACCACCACGACGACATGCCGTCCACCAGTTCGCCCGAGCCGTCCGCGAGCCGCAGCCGGACCCCGCTCGCCGATTCCACGACGAGCGGTTCGGCGCGTCCGGGCATCGGGCCGTACGGATGCCAGACGTGCCGCCGGTCCAGCTCCAGCAGCTCGGGGACGCTCAGGCCGGGCTGGTCAGGCATTGGGCGCGAGATCCGTTCCGGCGCCCCGGCGGCGGACGGCGACCAGATCGGTGCGGGGCTCGTTCGCGGCCACCGGCTCGGCGGCCGGCTCCGCGGGGGCCGAACCGCAGACCCCGGCGCCCTCGCGGCAGCCACCCGCGGCGGAGTCGTGGCAGCCGGTGTCGGCACCCTGGTGGCAGCCGCCGGCGCCCGCCCGGTGCTCCGGCAGGGTCACCTGGTCGGCGCCCTCCACCTCGAAACCGGCGTCGGCGATCATCTCCAGGTCGGCCTTGCCCGCCTGGCCCTCGCTGGTCAGGTAGTCGCCGAGGAAGATGGAGTTGGCGAGGTTCAGTGCGAGCGGCTGCATCGTGCGCAGATGCACCTCACGGCCGCCCGCGATGCGCACCTCCACGTCGGGGCAGACGAAGCGGACCATCGCCAGGATGCGCAGGCAGCGCTGCGGGGTGAGGTTCCACTCCTTGGCCAGCGGGGTGCCCTCGAACGGGATCAGGAAGTTCACCGGGACGGAGTCCGGGTCCAGCTCGCGCAGCGAGAAGACGACGTCCACCAGGTCCGCGTCGCTCTCGCCCATGCCGGCGATCAGACCGGAGCACGGGGAGAGACCGGCGGCGTGCGCCTTCTGCACCGTGTCCACCCGATCGGCGTACGTGTGGGTGGTGGTGATCTCCCCGTAGGTCGATTCCGAGGTGTTCAGGTTGTGGTTGTAGGCGTCCGCGCCGGCCTCGCGCAGCCGTTCGGCCTGGCCGTCGGAGAGCAGCCCGAGACAGGCGCACACCTCGACGCCCTCGTTGCCGTCCTTGATGGCCTTGATGGTCTGCGAGACCCGGTCCACGTCCCGGTCCGTCGGGCCGCGCCCGCTCGCCACCAGGCAGACGCGCTTGGCGCCGCCGGCCAGCCCCGCGGCGGCCGCCTGGGACGCCTCGCCGGGCTTGAGCCACGTGTACTTGAGGATGCCCGCCTCGGAGCCCAGCCGCTGGGAGCAGTAGGAGCAGTCCTCGGGACACAGGCCGGACTTGAGGTTGACCAGGTAGTTCAGTTTCACGCGCCGGCCGAACCAGTGCCGGCGCACCTTGCCGGCCGCGGCCACCACATCGAGCAGGTCGTCGTCGGAGGTGGCCAGCACGGCGAGCGCTTCCTCGCGGGTCGGCAGCTCGCGCCGAAGCCCCTTGTCCACCAGCGTGTTCAGCAGGTCCATGAGGCCCGATCCTGTCTTACGGGACCGCCCCGGGCCAAGGAGAGTTCACACAAGGAACACCGTTCACCGTGTGGGTATTGCCACACGGTGCGTGCCGGGTCGGGCCAGCTAGGGTCTGTGCGCTACCTACAAAACCTCCGGAGGACTCATGGCGTTCGGCTGGATCGAGGAGCAGGCCCGGGCGCGTCACCGGGCCGGACTCGTACGGCGCCTCAGCCCGCGCCCCGCCGCCTCACCGCTGCTGGATCTGGCGAGCAACGACTACCTGGGCCTGGCCCGGCACCCCGAGGTGACCGAGGGCGCGGCCACCGCCGCCCGCACCTGGGGCGGCGGCGCCACCGGCTCCCGGCTGGTCACCGGCACCACCGAGCTGCACGCCGAACTGGAGCGGGAGCTGGCCGCGTTCTGCGGCTTCGAGGCGGCCCTGGTGTTCTCCTCCGGGTACGCCGCGAACCTGGCCGCCGTCACGGCGCTCGGCCCGCACGGCTCGCTCGTCGTCTCCGACGCGGGCAACCACGCCTCGCTCATCGACGGCTGCCGGCTCGCCCGGGGCGAGACCCAGGTCGTCGGGCACGCCGACCCGCAGGCGGTGCGCAAGGCCCTCGCCACCCACGAAGGGGCGGCGATCATGGTCTCGGACACCGTGTTCTCGGTCGACGGGGACCGGGCACCGCTGGAGCGGCTCGCCGAGGCGTGCCGGGAGCGCGGCGCGGGACTCGTCGTGGACGACGCCCACGGTCTCGGCGTCCTGGGCGACGGCGGCCGGGGTGCGACGTGGGCGGCCGGCCTCGCGGGCGCGCCGGACGTGGTGGCCACGGCCACGCTGTCCAAGTCGCTCGGCAGCCAGGGCGGGGTGGTGCTGGGTCCGGCCGGGGTGATCGACCACCTGGTCAACGCGGCCCGGACGTTCATCTTCGACACCGGGCTCGCGCCCGCGGCGGCCGGTGCGGCCCTCGCGGCCCTGCGGCTGCTCGGGCGGGAGCCCGAACGGGCGGCGCGGGCCCGCGAGGTGGCGGGGGAGCTGCACGGACGGCTGACCGCCGCGGGTCTGGAGGCGGTGCGTCCGGACGCCGCGGTGGTCTCCGTACGGGCCCCGTCCCCGGAGCAGGCGGTGCGCTGGGCGGCCGACTGCCGTACGGCGGGCCTGGCCGTGGGCTGTTTCCGTCCTCCCTCCGTGCCCGACGGCATCTCCCGGCTGCGGCTGACCGCCCGCGCGGACCTCTCCGGGGCCGAGATCGCCGACGCGGTGCGGGTGATCGGCGAAACGCGACCATGAGTCGGCGTGGCACGGCCGTGCTGCACGGCTGATCGGGTCCGACGAGTCTGTCCGGCCGGTCCTGCGGCGTCCGACTGGTCCTGCGGGTTCCGGCCGGTCCTGCGGGTTTCAGCGGAGCGCGGCCACGAAGCCGGCCCAGCTGTCCGGGGAGAAGAGCAGCGCGGGCCCGGCGGGGTCCTTCGAGTCGCGCACGGCGAGCAGTCCGGACCAGGGTCCGCGGCGCGGCCGTGCCGTCTCCACGCAGTTGTTGGCTCCCGTGCTGTAACTGCTGCGCAGCCAGCGCACGGCGTACAGGTCGGTACTGGCAGGGACGTTCCGAGGCAGAGCTGACAATGGTGCCTCCTTACGCGCCGTCACCTATCCCGGCGATGTAGTCGAGCGAATCGTGGGGGGTAAGAGCGTGGCTCTGAAGGGTCTGGAAGGCATCCGAGTACGCCCGGAGGTCTTCTTTCCGTTCGAGGTAGAGGCTACTCGTCAACTGGTCGAGAACCACAACATCGAGATCAGAAGTGCTCGGAAATGAGAAAATAACGAAAGGGCCGGTGAGGCCGACATGCGCGCCCGCCCCGAACGGCAGTACCTGGAGCCGTACTTGGGGCAGCCGGGCCGCCTCCATGAGCCGCTCCAGCTGGCGCGCCATCACCTCCGGACCGCCGACCTCGCGGCGCAGCACCGCCTCGTCCAGGACCGCGGACAGCTCCAGCGGCGGGTTCGAGCGCAGCACGTCCTGCCGGGCCAGCCGCACCTCCACCAGCGCGTCCAGGCGCTCCTCGGCCAGGTCCTTGACGGCCGCCCGGGTCACCGCGCGGGCGTACTCGGCCGTCTGGAGCAGACCGGGCACGACGGTCGTCTCCAGCGTGCGCATCGCCCTGGCCTGCGACTCCAGGCTGATGAAGTCCCGGTACGTGGGTGGGAGCACCCCGCGGTAGGCGTGCCACCAGCGGTTGCGGTCGCCGTCGCCGTCCTCGGAGCCCGCCAGCATCAGCAGCAGCTCGCGCAGCTGGGCGTCGCGCACGGCGTAGGCGTCCAGGAGTAAGCGAAGATCGGCCGGTTTCACACCACTGGCGCCCGTCTCGATGCGGCTCACCTTCGACTGGTGCCAGCCGACCAGGCGGGCCGCCTCCCCACTGGTGAGCCCCGCACCGGTGCGCAGCGTGCGCAGTTCGGCACCCAATTTGCGGCGGCGCACTGCCGGCCCGTTCTGCATGGGCTCCTCCTTACTCCTTACGGGCCGCCCGAATACGGTCTCCCGTCGCAGAGTTCACCGCATCGAGCGACAGATATATGCACATCTTGGTGGATCGCTCCCCGTGACCGGTTCGGTGGTGGCAGTCTGGCGAGGAAGCACCAGTCCGGGACCGTACTCGAACCATCCGCTCCATGCAGGACTCCGGTCCCGTGGGAAAGGGACGACGTCGCCATGGCAGACCACCTGGAAGCATCCGTCACCCTGCCGAGCGATCCCGCCTCGGTCGCCGCCGCGCGGTCGTACGTGGTGAGCACCCTGGCGGAGTGGGGCCTGCCGCCGGACACCGAGGCGGCCGACACGGTGCGGCTCATCGTCTCCGAACTGGCCACCAACGCCGTCCAGCACACCTTCGGGCAGTCCCCGACCTTCACGGTCGACCTCGCGCTGGAGCGCGACGAACAGCTGCGCATCGGCGTCACGGACAGTCATCCGCGCTTCCCGAAGAGACTGCCCGCGGCCGTGCAGCAGGACAACGGACGGGGCATGGTGATCATCCGCTGGCTCACCGCCGAGTGCGGCGGCAGGCTCCGCGTCCGCCCCACCCGTGAGGGCGGCAAGACGGTCTCCATCGAACTGCCCTGGGCCG
Source organism: Streptomyces sp. SUK 48 (assembly GCF_009650765.1). Lineage (NCBI taxonomy): Bacteria > Bacillati > Actinomycetota > Actinomycetes > Kitasatosporales > Streptomycetaceae > Streptomyces > Streptomyces sp. SUK 48. Next base: position 6,886,062 of record NZ_CP045740.1, read on the forward strand.
CCCCGGCCGAGCCGGTGGCGACGGCGGGTCAGCAGGAGCCGTAGCGGGGGAGCCCGGCGCGGAGCCGCGAAACGTTCATGCGGCGGGCGCGCGGGACCCGTCCCGGGCCGCCCGAGGTCTCGAGGCGGCGCCGGGTGAGGGGGAAAGGCACAAGGAGCGGCCCGGTGGCTGGAGTCGCTCCCCCGTGCGCGGGCGGGTCAGCTGACCCGGCCGTACCAGACGCTCTTGGTCCAGATCTTCTCCAGCCGCACCACGGAGCCGCTCTTCGGCGCGTGCCAGATCTTGTTGTGACCGGCGTAGATACCGACGTGGTAGACGTTCGAGCCGTAATGGAAGAACACCAGGTCGCCGGCTCTGCGGCTGCCGAAGGAGATGTGGTGCGTCTTGTTGTACTGCTGCGCGGCGGTCCGCGGCAGCTTCTTGCCGGCCTTCTTGAACGAATAGAGCGTCAGCCCCGAGCAGTCGAACCGTCGCGGCCCGGTGCCACCCCACTGGTACGGGGCACCCCTCTTGGACGCCGCGATGTTCAGGGCCTTCGTCGCCATCGTCGCGGCCGAGGCATCGGTGGAGAGGCCAGGCACCGCGATCGAGCCGCCGACGGCGGCCAGGGTGAGGGCCGATGCCGTACCGGCACGGGCCATCAGCGACGGGACACGATTGAGCGCAGTCATGCGCAACCCTTCGTCAGCCGCCTGTGAAGGATGACCTGTCGGATTCGGGCTGGCGAAGTTGCCCGGCCGCGTTGCCACGGCTTCACCCCAAGGGCCGCCCGAAGCGTCCGTCCGTCCGCTCACGCGGACTGCCGACCGTTCCGGGGACCCGCCTTGCCTGGGTCCTCCACTCCTGCCGATCCACTCCTGTCGACCGGTCATCCGGGCGGCGGCAGGACTCGGCGTCCGCCCGGACCGCCCCGCCGCGGTGGCGGGGGCTTGTCGTCAGACAGGGATCTTGACCTACAGCTGTCGGAAAATCCCAACGGAATCGGGGATTTGTGGGGTTACTCACCACTCGCCCGTTCGGGTGGAAGCGGCTCCGTTCGATGCTCCATCAATTCCCGTGCGTAGCGCCGGACCTGGGAAAACACGGCCGGGGACGGCGCACGGACCCGGTCCGCGCGCAACTCGGGAGAGCCGGAAACGGATCCGGATATACACCGGTCGGCGGTACGTCGTTCGGACCGTTTCGTGCCCGGACCCGGCGGTCACGCGGACATCGCGCGCCCACCGGGTCCGGCGGTCGTCCGGATCAGCCCACGGCGTCCGGCGGAAGCGCGACGCGAGCGGCCCGGCGCTCACCGTCGAGCACCCTCAGCGCCCGTGCCAGCGTGCCCCCGTGCACCTCCCGCTCGCCCCGGTCGTGCATCAGCTCCAGCGCGTCGCGCAGCTCCTCCGCCTTGCGCACCAGCGCCTGCGCGGCGCGCAGCCCGCGATAGGTGTCGCCGTCGCGCGCCGGGTTGATCCTGCCGAGCAGGTCGACCACCGCCAGATAGTGGTCGACCACCTCGCCCTCCGCGTGCGTCAGCGCCGGCAGCGGCGGCAGCTCCTCGGGCAGCACGGCCGGCTCACCGCTCGCCGGGGAGGTCCCGGCGGCTGGGCACCACGCCGTCCACCAGGCCGTACGACTGCGCGCCCGGCGCGTCCAGCATGAGATCGCGCTCCAGGTCCTGGTGGACCTGCTCCTCGGTGCGCCCGGTGTGCCGGACCAGCATCTCCTCCATCAGGGTCCGCAGCCGGACCAGTTCCTCGGCCTGGATGAGCAGATCGCTCGGCTGGCCCTGCGCCGGCTCGGGCAGCTCGGGCTGGGAGAGCACCACGCGCGCGCCGGGCAGGGTGAACCGCTTGCCGGGGGTGCCGGCGGCCAGCAGCACGGCGCCGACCGAGGCGGCCTGGCCCAGGCAGTACGTCTGCACCTCGCAGGTGACGTACCGCATCGTGTCGTAGACGGCCGTCATCGCGTGGAACGAGCCGCCCGGGCAGTTCAGGTAGAGCGTGATGTCCCGGTCCGGGTCCAGGTGTTCGAGGTGCATGAACTGGGTGATCACATCGCCGGCCGCCGCCTCGTCCAGGGGCGTCCCGAGGAAGACGACCCGGTTCTCGAACAGCTTCGAGTAGGGATCGAGCCGGCGCTCCCCGAAGTTGGTGCGCTCGGTGAACTCGGGCAGGACGTAACGGGCGGACGGTCGGGACATCTGGGCACACCCCTCCTCACGGCGGAGACCGGCGATCTCCGACTTCTGTACAGAATGTACAGGACGTACCTGCCGTTATGATGGGCGCATGGCCTACGAGATTCCGGTGACGCAAGCCAGGGCTGAGCTCGCCGACCTGATCAACCGGGTGGTGTACGGCGGCGAGCGCGTCGCCGTGACCCGGCACGGCAAGCCGCTGGCCGCACTGGTCTCGGCCGCCGACCTGGCACGGCTCGAGGCTCTCGACGCCGCCGAGGAGGCGGGCGAGGAGCAGGTGGCCCGCTCGGTGTCCCGTATCCGCGAGTCCGCCGTCCACGAGGCGCCGTCCGCTCCGCGCGAACGCCAGCGTTTCGGCATCGCGGCGGAGTACCAGGGGCCGGGCGTTTCCTGAACCTCCCCTGGAAGCGGGTCGGTTATCGCCGGTGCCATAGGGCGGTCATGCGCCGCCCAAAGGCTGGTTAACGTCGTTGAAACTCCGGCGAACTAGCCTGCGCATCCATGCCACCGGAGGGTTTTTGTGCCCCCATTGATCACGGTCGGTCCCCATTCGTCCGTGTGTTACACCTGACTCCCGTCGCGGTGGCTGCGGCACCCGGGCCCCGCACGGTCCGGAGCGAGGACTGTGAGGTGGGACGTGCAACTGACCCCGCACGAGCAAGAGCGGCTGCTCATCCATGTGGCGGCCGACGTGGCCGAAAAGCGCCGGGCCCGCGGCCTTCGGCTCAACCACCCCGAGGCGGTCGCCCTCATCACCTCGCACATCCTGGAGGGCGCGCGCGACGGCCGTACCGTCGCCGAGCTGATGTCCACCGGCCGCAAGCTCCTCACCAGGGACGACGTCATGGACGGCATCGCGGAGATGATCCATGACGTGCAGGTCGAGGCGACCTTCCCGGACGGCACCAAGCTCGTCACCGTGCACGAGCCGATCATCTGAGGGGCCCGGCGATGATTCCCGGAGAGATCCTGTTCGCGGACGACCCCGTGCGCGTCAACGAGGGCCGGGCCATCACCCGGCTCACCGTCCTCAACGCCGCCGACCGGCCCGTCCAGGTCGGCTCCCACTACCACTTCGCCGAGGCCAACCCCGGCCTGGAGTTCGACCGCGGCGCCGCGCGCGGCAGGCGGCTGAACGTCGCCGCCGGCACCGCCGTGCGCTTCGAGCCCGGCATCCCGGTCGACGTCGAACTCGTCCCCCTCGCCGGCGCCCGGATCGTGCCGGGGCTGCGCGGCGAGACCGGGGGTGCCCTCGATGCCTGAGATCTCCCGCGGCGCCTACGCCGACCTGTTCGGGCCGACCACCGGCGACCGCATCCGGCTCGCCGACACCGATCTGCTGATCGAGATCGAGGAGGACCGCGCGGGCGGTCCCGGCCGCGCCGGGGACGAGGCGGTCTTCGGCGGCGGCAAGGTCATCCGCGAGTCCATGGGCCAGTCCCGGGCCACCCGCGCCGACGGCACCCCCGACACCGTGATCACCGGGGCCGTCGTGGTGGACCACTGGGGCATCGTCAAGGCCGACATCGGCATCCGCGACGGCCGGATCACCGCCCTCGGCAAGGCCGGCAACCCCGACACCATGGACGGCGTCCACCCCGACCTGGTGATCGGCCCCGAGACCGAGATCATCGCGGGCAACGGGCGCATCCTCACGGCCGGCGCCATCGACGCGCATGTCCACTTCATCTGCCCCCAGGTCGCCGACGAGGCGCTGGCCTCCGGCATCACCACCCTGGTCGGCGGCGGCACCGGCCCCGCCGAGGGCTCCAAGGCGACCACCGTCACGCCCGGCCCCTGGCACCTCGCCCGGATGCTGGAGGCGATGGAGTCCTACCCCCTGAACATCGGCTTCCTCGGCAAGGGCAACACCGTCAGCCACGAGGCGATGCTCTCCCAGATCCGCGGCGGCGCCGTCGGCCTGAAACTGCACGAGGACTGGGGCTCCACCCCCGCCGTCATCGACGCCGCGCTCACCGTCGCCGACCGCACCGGCATCCAGGTCGCCATCCACACCGACACCTTGAACGAGGCCGGGTTCGTCGGCAACACCCTCGCCGCGATCCGGGGCCGGGGCATCCACTCGTACCACACCGAGGGCGCGGGCGGCGGGCACGCGCCCGACATCATGACCGTGGTCTCGCAGCCCAACGTGCTGCCCAGCTCCACCAACCCGACCCGGCCGTTCACCGTCAACACCGCCGAGGAACACCTCGACATGCTGATGGTCTGCCACCACCTCAACCCGGCCGTCCCCGAGGACCTCGCCTTCGCCGAGTCCCGGATCCGGCCCTCCACCATCGGCGCGGAGGACATCCTCCACGACCTCGGCGCGATCTCGATCATCTCCTCCGACTCCCAGGCCATGGGCCGGGTCGGCGAGGTGATCCTGCGGACCTGGCAGACCGCCCATGTCATGAAGCGGCGCCGGGGCGCCCTGCCCGGCGACGGCCGCGCGGACAACCACCGGGTACGGCGCTATGTCGCCAAATACACGATCAACCCGGCGCTCGCCCAGGGCCTCGCCACCGAGACCGGCTCCGTGGAGCGGGGCAAGCTCGCCGACCTCGTGCTGTGGGAGCCCGCGTTCTTCGGGGTGAAGCCGCTCCTCGTGCTCAAGGGCGGCCAGATCGCCTACGCGCAGATGGGCGACGCCAACGCCTCCATCCCCACCCCGCAGCCCATCCTGCCCCGCCCGATGTACGGCGCGATCGGCCGCGCCCCGGCCGCCAACTCCGTCAACTTCGTCTCCTCCCTCGCCCTGGAGGACGGGCTGCCGGAACGGCTCGGGCTCGGCAAACGGTTCGTGGCGATCGACTCCACGCGCGCGGTGACCAAGGCCGACATGCGGGAGAACGACGCCCGCCCCGACGTCCGGATCGACCCCGACAGCTTCGCCGTGCACATCGACGGCGAGCTGGTCGAGGCGACCCCGGCCGCCGAACTGCCCATGGCCCAGCGCTACTTCCTCTTCTGACGGCAGCGACGCAACCGTGACGACACACGCCGCACTGCTCGTGCTGGCCGACGGCCGCTTCCCCGCCGGAGGGCACGCCCACTCCGGCGGGGCCGAGGCCGCCGTCAAGGCGGGGCGCATCACCTGCGCCGCCGACCTGGAGGACTTCTGCCGGGGCCGGCTGCACACGGCCGGACTGGTCGCGGGCGCGCTCGCGGCGGCGGCCGCGCTCGGCCTGGACCCCCGGGAACTGGACGCGGCGGCGGACGCCCGCACCCCCTCACCGGCGCTCCGGCTCGCCGCCCGCCGCCTGGGCCGCCAGCTGCTGCGGGCCGCCCGGGCGAGCTGGCCCGGCGCGGAACTCGACGAGCTCGCCCGCTGCTTCCCCAAGGGCGCCCACCAGCCCGTGGTCCTCGGCCTCGCCGCCCGCGCGGCCGGACTCGGTCCCCCGGACGCGGCGTACTGCGCCCTGTACGAGAGCGTGAGCGGATCGGCGACCGCGACCGTACGACTGCTCAGCCTCGACCCCTTCGACGCGACCGGCGTACTGGCCCGGCTGGCACCGGAGCTGGACGCGGTCGCGCGGACGGCGGTCGACGCGGCGGGCAGAGCGGCCGCGGAAGGGCTCCACGCGCTGCCCGCGGCCTCCGGCCCGCTGCTGGAGATCATGGCCGAGGCCCACGCCAGCTGGCCGGCCCGGCTGTTCGCCTCCTGACCTGTCCCGCTCACCCCGCACCACCCGTTGAGAACAAGCCCCCGGCCTCCAGGAGCCGTACATGCACCTCGACCACTCCCACCACGGCCCCGCCGCCGTGAGCGCCGACGCCCACCGCCCGGACGGAACGCGCCGTGCCCTGCGCATCGGGCTCGGCGGCCCCGTGGGATCCGGGAAGACCGCCACCGTGGCCGCGCTCTGCCGCGAGCTGCGGGACGAGCTGTCCCTCGCCGTCGTCACCAATGACATCTACACCCGCGAGGACGCCGAGTTCCTGCTGCGGGAGGCTGTGCTGCCGCCCGAGCGGATCACCGCCGTGGAGACGGGCGCCTGCCCGCACACCGCGATCCGGGACGACATCTCCGCCAACCTGGAGGCCGTCGAGGACCTGGAGGAGACCGTCGGACCGCTGGACCTGATCCTGGTGGAGTCCGGCGGCGACAACCTCACCGCCACCTTCTCCAAGGGCCTGGTGGACGCCCAGATCTTCGTCATCGACGTGGCCGGCGGCGACGACATCCCGCGCAAGGGCGGCCCCGGTGTCACCACCGCCGACCTGCTGCTCGTCAACAAGACCGACCTCGCCCCCTACGTCGGCTCCGACCTCGCCCGGATGGCCGCCGACGCCAAGGCCCAGCGCGCCGAACTCCCCGTCGTCCTCCAGTCCCTGCGCGGCGACAGCGGCGTCGCCGAGGTGGCCGCCTGGGTCCGCGAGCGGCTCGCCGCGTGGACGGCATGACCCTCACCGGCGTCCGGCCCGCTCCCCGGAACGGAGCCCTCAGCGGCGTCCGGACCCCGGGCACCGCCCTCAGCGGAGTCCGCGCCGACGCCCGGATCGTGGCCCGCGCCGACGGCCGGGGCGGGACCGCGCTGCCCGTGCTGGACGGCTCGGGCCCGCTGGCGCTGCGCCGCACCCGGGGGAGCGGCACCGAGGCCCGCGTGATGGTCGTCGGTGCGATGAGCGGCCCCCTCGGCGGCGACCGGTTCACCCTGGACGCCCGGGCGGAGGCGGGCGCCCGGCTGCACCTGGGCTCCACCGCCGCCACCCTCGCCCTGCCGGGCCAGGCCCCCGGCGAGGCCCGCTACGACGTCCGGCTCGACGTGGCCGACGGCGCCGAACTGCGCTGGCTGCCCGAGCAGCTGATCTCGGCCACCGGCAGCGACCTGCGCGTCACCACGCTGGCCGAGCTCGCCGCCGGTGCCCGGCTGGTGCTCCGCGAGGAGCAGGTGCTCGGCCGGGCGGGGGAGCGGCCCGGACTGCTCACCAGCCGCCTCACCCTGCGGGTCGCCGGCCGCACGGTCCTGGACCAGCAGCTGTCCTGCGGTCCCGGCGCCCCCGGTGGCTGGGACGGCCCCGCCGCCCTCGCGGGCCACCGGGCGGTGGGCCAACTCCTCGTTGTCCGGCCTGAGTTCGCCGAGCAGCCGCCCGCACCCCGGATGCTGGGCGACCACGCCGCCCTGATGCCGCTGCCCGGCCCCGCCGCCCTGGTCACCGCCCTCGCCCCGGACGCGCTGCGGCTGCGCCGGGTGCTGGACGAGGGACGGGCCCTGCTGGAGTGAGCGGCCGGGGACGGGGTGAGGGACCGGGGACCGGGGACGGGCGTCAGCCGAGCGGTGCCTTCGGGAATCTGCGTTCCTTCGCGCCCCGCTCGGTGGGCTGCTCGGCCTTGGCGACGGCGGCGTACTGATCGACGTACTCCTGCTCGGACAGGGCCAGGATGGCGTACATGATCTCGTCGGTGACGGCCCGCAGGACCGCCTTCTGCTCCTCCATGCCAGCGAAGCGGGAGAAGTCGAGGGGCTTGCCGAAGCGGATGGTGACGGGACGGACCCGGGGGAGGGTCCTGCCGGGCGGCTGGGCCTCGAAGGTGCCGATCATCGCGCAGGGGATCACCGGGACGCCCGCCCGCAGGGCCATCACCGCGACCCCGACCTTGCCCTTGTACAGCCGCCCGTCGTGCGAGCGCGTCCCCTCCGGGTAGATGCCGAGCAGTTCGCCCTTGTCCAGCACCCCGAGACCCTCGCGGATCGCGGCCTGCCCCGCCTCCTTGCCCGAGCGGTCCACCGGGATCTGTCCGGCACTGCGGAAGAAGAACGCGGTGAGCCGGCCCTTGATCCCGGGCCCGGTGAAGTACTCGGCCTTGGCGAGGAAGGTGATGCGCCGCTTGAGGATCGCCGGCATCAGGAAGTGGTCGGAGAAGGAGAGATGGTTCCCCGCGACGATCGCGGGACCCGTCGCCGGCACATGGTCCAGGCCCTCGATGCGGGGCCGGAAGACCAGTCTGAGCAGGGGACCCAGCAGCATGTACTTGAGCAGGTAGTAGAACAAGGGGGTCGCTCCTCACTCCGGCGGCTCGGCTCGGTCGCGAGGACAGCGTGCTGCTACTTGTCCCCGGGGGCAACCGGACCGGAGAGCTTGACGCGATCGACCGTGCTAGGAGCGGCCGCCGCCACCGGTGCCGCGCGGATGCGGGCGGGCGGGGCGCAGCCGGGGTATGAGGGCCGGGACCCGGGAGCGGTAGGCGTCGTAGGCGGCGCCGAACTCGCCCGCCATCAGGGCGTCCTCGGCGCGGACCCGGCGCAGCAGCCAGGGGATCGCGGCGGCCAGGAACGCGGTCCAGACGCCGAAGCCGCCGGCCAGCATCGAGCCGGTGACCAGGCCGAGGACGCCGGTGTAGATGGGGTGGCGGACCAGTCGGTAGGGGCCGTCCGTGCGCAGTTCATGGTTCTCCCGGAGGGAGGGGACGCTGTCCCACATGGTGCCCAGGACCCAGCGGGCCCACAGCAGCAGGGCGGTGGAGACGAGGGCGAGCAGGGCGCCGAGCACGGCCGGCTCGGGGCGCCAGAACTGGAGGTGCTCCCAGAAGCCCCGGGTGTGCCGGACCACCACGAGGAACAGGGCCACCCCCGCGATCAGTAAGAGCCGGCGTGACGCGGAGGCGCGTGACGCGCGGAGCCAGTCGCGGACGCCGCCGTGGTGTCTGATGCCGAAGTAGGCGGCACCGAGCAGCCAGGCGGCGGCGAAGACCAGAAAGCAGACACCGGTGAGGGCGACGAGCGCCGGGCGCAGCGAGTTCATGCCTCAAGGCTGCGCCCGGCAGCCCACCGCTCACCAGCACCCACGGGTCGATGGAGAGCTCTCCACCCATGGATGGAGAACCCTTGGATGCCTCCCCGTACCCAGCCCCTCAGGGCCCCTGAGGGGCTGGCCTCCGGCAACCAGCTCCAGGGGGCGGCCCCCGCCCTTCCCCCGGACCTGCGCCCTGCCTTCAACCCTCTGCCTTCAACCCCCTGCCCCCGGGGAGCCGGCCTCCGGAAACCAGCCCCTGGGGCGGCCCCCACCGCCCCCTACCCCCCTGCCCCCGAGGAGCCGGCCCCCGGCAACCGGCCCCTCGGGCGGCCCCCCCGCCGCCCCCCTAGCCCAGCACCCGCTCCAGCGTCCCGAGGGCGGAGCGCAGTTCCTCCGCCGTGATCGTCAGCGGCGGCGCGAGGCGGATCGTGGAGCCATGGGTGTCCTTCGCCAGGATGCCCTCCCGCATCAGGCGCTCACTGATCTCGCGCCCGGTGCCGATCGCCGGGTCGATGTCGACACCCGCCCACAGACCCCGGGCGCGGAAGCCCAGCACGCCCTTGCCGACCAGCTCGGTCAGCCCGTCCCGCAGGATCACGCCCAGCTCGGCGGCGCGCCGCTGGAACTCGCCGGTCTCCAGCAGTTCGAGCACCGCGATGCCGACCGCCGCCGCGAGCGGGTTGCCGCCGAACGTCGAGCCGTGCTCGCCCGGGTGCAGCACACCCAGCACCTCGCGCCGCGCCACCACCGCCGACACCGGCACGATGCCGCCGCCGAGCGCCTTGCCGAGCAGCAACACGTCCGGCACCACGTCCTCGTGGTCGACGGCGAGCGTACGGCCCGTACGCCCGAGGCCCGACTGGATCTCGTCCGCGATGAACAGGCAGCCCTTGCGCCGGGTCAGCTCGCGCACGCCCGTCAGATAGCCGTCGTCCGGGATGACCACCCCGGCCTCGCCCTGGATGGGCTCGATCAGCACCGCCGCCGTGTTCTCGTCGACGGCCTCCTCCAGCGCGGCCAGGTCGTTGTACGGGACGACCTTGAAGCCCGGCGTGAACGGGCCGAATCCCGCCCGTGCCGTCTCGTCGGTGGAGAAGCTGACGATCGTCGTCGTACGGCCGTGGAAGTTGTCCGCCGCGACCACGATCGTGGCCCGGTCGGCGGGGACGCCCTTGACGTCGTAGGCCCACTTGCGGGCCACCTTGACGCCGCTCTCCACCGCCTCCGCGCCGGTGTTCATCGGCAGCACCATGTCCAGGCCGGTCAGCGCGGCGAGGCGCTCGGCGAACTCGGCGAGCCGGTCGTTGTGGAACGCCCGGGAGGTGAGGGTGAGCTGGTCCAGCTGCCGGTGGGCGGCCTCGACCAGGGCCGGGTGGCGATGGCCGAAATTGAGTGCCGAATACCCGGAGAGCATGTCCAGGTAGCGGCGGCCCTCGACGTCCTCCACCCAGGTGCCCTCGGCCCGTGCCACGACCACCGGGAGCGGGTGGTAGTTGTGCGCCAGGACCGGCTCCTCCGCACGGATCAGGTCGTCGGACGTACGGGCGCGCGCGGGTGCGGTCATCAGCGGATCTCCTGGGTGCAGCACTTGATGCCACCGCCGGCCTTGTGGAACTCCGACAGGTCGACGGGGACGGGGACGTAACCGTGGTCGGCGAGGCGCCCGGACAGCGCCTCCGCCTGGGGTGCGATGAACACGTGCCGGCCGTCCGACACCGAGTTCAGGCCCCAGCTCGTCGCGTCCTCGCGGGTGGCCTCCACCGCGTCCGGGAACAGGCGCCGCAGCACCTCGCGGCTGCCCGGCGAGAACGCCTCCGGGTAGTAGCAGACATTGGCGTCGTCCAGCACGAACAGCGCCGTGTCCAGATGGTAGAAGTACGGGTCCACCAGCGTCAGGCCGATCACCGGGTGCCCCAGGAACTCCTGTGCCTCGCGATGCGCCTCCCGGGTGGTGCGGAACCCGGTGCCGGCCAGTACGTACCGGCCCGTCCACACCAGGTCGCCCTCGCCCTCGGACACCGCTTCGGGGCGGTACACGGTGTAGCCCGCCGCCTTGAACCAGGTGTCGTAGTGCAGCGACTCGGGGCGCCGCTCCGGCGCGTGGAAGAGCGAGCCGAAGACCCGGCCGCCGACCACACAGGCCGCGTTGGCCGCGAACACCATGTCGGGCAGGCCCGGGACCGGCTCGACGGCGTCGACGGTATGGCCGTGGGCGCGGTAGGCACGGATCAGCTCCTGCCACTGCTCGCGCGCCAGATCCACGTCAACCGGCCGGTCGGGGTTCATCCAGGGGTTGATCGCGTACTGCACCGCGAAATGTCTGGGTTCACAGACGAGGAAGCGCCGGGGGCGCGATGCACGGCTTTCGGACACAGAGGGTTCCCTCCGGTTTCCGTCTGTCACTGTCGGGTGACTCCACGGTAGGAAGGAACGAGGACGCACGACAAGCGCAAAAAGCTGCGTGGACCTGCAACATCGCTGCGTTGTCCGACTCGATCACGCAGCCCTGCTGCGCATACTCCCGATCACCCCCGAAGGTCGTCTCCGCGTCATTCGGGGGCCGCCTGGGTGGCACCCGCCTCCGGACTGTCGGGGATGAGGTGGGAGAGCACCATCACGCTGATCGTCTTCCGGATGAAGGGCACCGTGCGGATCCGCTCCAGCACCTCCTCGAAGTGGTCCACGTCCCGCGCCCGCACATGCAGCAGCGCGTCCGCGCCGCCGGTCACCGTCATGGCCGCGGTGATCTCCGGGTGGTTGCGGACGACCTCCGCGAGCCGCCGGGGCGGGGCCGCGCCCTCGCAGTAGACCTCGACGTACGCCTCCGTGCGCCAGCCGAGCGCCGAGGGCTCCACGGTCGCCGTGAACCCGGTGATCACCCCGGTCTCGCGCAGCCGGTCCACGCGCCGCTTGACCGCCGTCGCGGACAGCCCGATCGCCGCGCCTATCTCGGCGAAGCTGGTCCTGGCGTTCGCCATCAGGGCGGTGATGATCTTGCGGTCGAGTTCGTCGAAGGACGCGGTCCTGCTGCTCATGCGGGCAATGTAATCAGCCGGGAGCGTCCGGGACGCCGGGGGCGGCTACGACTGGGTGACGGCCATGGCGAGGGTCAGCAGCCCCAGCACCACCCAGCCGAACCACAGCCAGCCGTCGCCGCCGAGCGCGACGGTGTAGGCGGTCACGGCGACGAGGCTGCCGGCCGTGAGCGCGCCCATCGTCCTGATGGAGCCCTGGGCGGGGCCGCGCGGGGAGCCGTGCGCAAAACCGTGCGTGGAGTTATCGGTGGAACCGGTCATCGCGGGACCCTCCTCCCGGACCGTCCGACTCCCGGTCCGTCCGACCATGGTGCCCCGGCGGCCGCCCGTAGGGGATACCCCCGGCCCGGCGTCCGGGGCGCGGGGTGGCTCAGCCCTGGCGCGCGTTCAGGGACGCCAGGTACGCGTTGTAGTCCGCCAGCTCCTTGTCGCCGTCCCGGTCCGCCTGCCGGTCCTTGCGCTTGGCGTGGCGCTGCTCGGAGCCGTACCACTGGAACAGCAGCGCGATCAGCACCAGCACGGACGGGACCTCGCTGAACGCCCAGGCGATGCCGCCGGCGCTGTTCTGGTCGGACAGCGGGTCGACGCCGAGGGAGGCGGGCGGGTGCAGGAAGGTGTTCACCATCGGCGTCGACGCCATCATCAGCGCGATGCCGAAGAACGCGTGGAACGGCATGCCCGCGAACAGCTCCAGCATCCGCATCAGATGGCCCGGCCGGTGCGGGCCCGGGTCCACGCCGATGATCGGCCAGAAGAAGACGACGCCGACCGCGAGGAAGTGCACCATCATCGCGATGTGCCCGGTCCGCGAGCCCATCAGGAAGTCGAACAGCGGGGTGAAGTAGAGCACGTACAGGCTCGCGATGAACATCGGGATGGTGAACAGCGGGTGGGTGATGACCCGCATGTACCGGCTGTGCAGCAGCATCAGCAGCAGCTCGCGCGGCCCCTTGCGGCCCCGGCCCGCGGTCGGCAGCGCGCGCAGCGCCAGGGTGACCGGGGCGCCGAGCAGGATCAGGATCGGGGAGAGCATGCTGATGATCATGTGCTGCACCATGTGCACGCTGAACATGACCATCCCGTAGTCGTTCAGCCTGGTGCACATCACCAGCATGATGGTCAGCACGCCGGTCACGTACGAGACGGTGCGGGACACCGGCCAGGCGTCGCCGCGCCGGCGCAGTCGTACGACCCCCCACGCGTACAGACCGAGCCCGAGCAGGCAGGTGATCAGGAAGAAGGGCTCGGCCGAGAACTGGAGCCCCCGCCCCAGTGTGAACGGCGGCAGATCCATCGTCATGCCGTGCCCGCTGTGATCCATGTGTCCCATGTGACCCATGCGGCGGCTCCTGATTCATGGGGGTTGTGCGTTTCTGTCCGCCCATAAGAGTAGGACCGCCCCCGATCATGCCGATGACCGGGGGCGGGTAGTTCAGGGCCGGACTACAGCACGCACTCCGCCTCGTCGTACCGGTCCACCGGGACCGTCTTCAGCGTCTCCACGGCCTGTGCCAGCGACACCATCACGATGTCGGTGCCGCGCAGCGCCGTCATCATCCCGAACTCGCCCCGGTGCACCGCCTCCACGGCGTGCCAGCCGAAGCGGGTGGCCAGCACCCTGTCATAGGCGGTCGGCGTGCCGCCGCGCTGCACATGCCCGAGGATGACCGGCCGGGCCTCCTTGCCGAGGCGCTGCTCCAGCTCGATGGAGAGCTGGCGGGCGATGCCGGCGAAGCGCTCGTGGCCGTAGACGTCCTTGCCGCCCTCGTCGAACTCCATGGAGCCGGCCCGGGGCTTGGCGCCCTCGGCGGCGACCACGATGGCGAACCGCTTGCCCGCCGCGAACCGCGCGCCGACCTTGCGGCTCAACTCCTCGATGTCGAAGGGCCGTTCCGGTACGACGACGGCGTGGGCGCCGGCCGCCATGCCGGAGTGCAGGGCGATCCAGCCGGTGTGCCGGCCCATGACCTCCACGATCAGCACCCGCTGGTGGGACTCGGCCGTGGTCTTCAGCCGGTCCAGGGCCTCGGTCGCCACGGTCACCGCGGTGTCGAAACCGAAGGTGACATCGGTGACAGCGATGTCATTGTCGATCGTCTTGGGCACGCCCACGATGGGCAGGCCATGGTCCGACAGCAGCCGGGCCGCCTTGAGGGTGCCCTCGCCGCCGATCGGGATGATCGCGTCCAGACCCAGCTCCGCGACATGCCCCCTGGCCCGCTCGACGCCGTCGCGCAGATGCTCGGGGCGGACCCGGGAGGAGCCGAGGATGGTGCCGCCGCGCGCCAGGATGCCGCCGACGGCGTCGAGGTCGAGCTTCACGGAGTCGCACTCCAGGAGGCCCTTCCAGCCGTCCCGGAAACCGATGACCTCGTCGCCGTGGTCGGCGACCGCACGGTGCACGACGGACCGGATGACGGCGTTCAGACCGGGGCAGTCGCCGCCGGACGTGAGGACACCAATGCGCATAGCCCGAATTACCTTCTCGAACGTGGGCCGGGAGACCGGACCACGGTGTCCGGCGGATTCCCGGCCACCCTACCGGCGTGAGGGGGTGGCTCCGCAGTGGGCGTCCGCCTGCTGGACGCGCCCGCCCAGATGAGCGGACGAGCCGTCAGGCGGGCCCACGACGAGCCTGCCGGAACCCGCTGAGAGGCCCCTGACGCGAGGCTTACGCCGGTGCCGCGACCACCGCAGCCCGGTGCCGAGACCGCCGAAGCCCGGTGCTCGCACAGCCGTACGCGAACGACTGTGCGAGCACCGGGCTCCCGGGCGACCGTGCCTACGCCGGCTGCTGCGCCGCCGCGATGCGCTCCTCGCGCAGGGCGTCGTACCAGCGGTCGTCGATCGGCGGCAGCGCGTTGACGTCGAGCGCCAGCTTCAGCAGCAGGTCGGCGATCAGCGGGTTGCGGGCGAGGACCGGCCCGTGCATGTACGTGCCGAAGACGGTCCCGTTGTACGCGCCCTCCGTGCCGTCCCCGGTGCCGTTGCCCCGGCCGATCTTGGTCCGCGCGAAGGGGCGGGCGGTCGGGCCGAGGTGGGTGACGCCCTGGTGGTTCTCGAAGCCGGTCAGCGGGGGCAGCCCGAGCTGCGGGTCGATGTCGCCGAGCACATCGCCGACGCAGCGCTCGCCCTCGCCGCGCACCGAGACCACGTCGAGCAGGCCGAGGCCCGGCTCGCGCTGGCCGAGGTCGTTGATGAACTCGTGGCCGAGGATCTGGTAGCCGGCGCACACGGAGAAGACGATGGCGCCGTTCTGCACCGCCCGCTGGAGGTGCCCGTCACGGCGCAGCCGCTCGGCCGCGAGCCGCTGCGGGCGGTCCTCGCCACCGCCGATCAGGTAGATGTCGCCGGAGGTCGGGATCGGCTGGTCGCTGCGCACGTCGAGCCGGGCCACGTCCAGGCCGCGCTGCCGGGCCCGGCGCTCGACGACGAGGGCGTTGCCCTGGTCGCCGTAGGTGCTCAGCAGGTCCGGGTAGATCCACACCAGCCGCAGTTGGTTGTCGCTCATGAGGTTGATCCCCTTCGAAGATCAGTTGCCGACGCGGCGGCGCAGGTCCTGGAACGCGGTGTAGTTCGCGATGACCTCGATCCGGCCGGGCGGGCACAGCTGCACGGCCTGCTCGAGGTTCTCGCACACCTGGAAGTGCTGGTTCGCGACCTCCAGGCGCACCGCGAGGTCCAGCTTGCGGTCACCGAGCACGAAGATCGGGTGACCGGTGAGCCGGGTGTAGTCGACGTCCCACAGCCAGGAGGTGTCGGTGCCGTCGGCCCCGCGGGCGTTCACGGACAGGATCACCGGGGCGGGCGGCGGGTCGATCAGCGAGAAGGTCTCCAGCCAGCCGGCCGGGTTCTTGGCCAGCAGCAGGCGAAGGTCGCGGTTCTGGAACTGCACCACGTCGTACCGGCCGGCCACCGCCTGTACCTGGTACATCCGCTCCAGGGCGACCTGCGGCGGCACCCCGAACACGGCGGCGACGGCCGCGGAGCTGGCCGCGTTGGCCTTGTTGGCGCGGCCCGGCAGCTGGAGGTGGATCGGCCAGGCCGAGCCGTGCGGGTCGAGGACGTGGTCCCCGGACAGCGCCCAGGTGGGCGTGGGGCGGCGGAAGCCGCACTCGCCGCAGTACCAGTCGTCGCCGGGGCGCTGCATCACGCCACCGCAGGACGGGCAGGACCAGGCGTCGTCCTTCCACATCTGCCCGGCCGCGACCCAGACCACGTTCGGGGACGAGGAGGCGGCCCATACGACGAGCGGGTCGTCGCAGTTGGCGATGACGACCGCCTTGGAGCCGGCCAGGCCCTCGCGCCAGTTCTCGGCGAGCATCCGGGTCTCGGCGGCGCGGTCGAGCTGGTCGCGGGAGAGGTTCAGCAGCGCGATGCACTTCGGGTCGGTGTCCCGGGCCACTCCGGCCAGGTACTTCTCGTCGACCTCTATGACGCCGAACTTGGCCTCCGAGCCGCCCGCGAGGGCGGAGGTGATGCCGGCCGGCATGTTGGCGCCGAGCGCGTTCGACACGACCGGGCCCGCGGCGCGCAGCGCCTCCGCGATGAGCCGGGTGGTGGTGGTCTTGCCGTTGGTGGCGGACACCAGGATGACGTCCAGGTTCTGGGCCAGCCGCGCCAGGAGGTCGGGGTCGAGCCGCAGCGCGATCTTGCCCCCGATCACCGACCCGCTGCCGCGTCCTGCGGCCCGCGATGCCGCCGCGACCGCCTTGCCCGCGGTCACGGCCAGCTTGGCCCGCGGCGTGAGCGGGTCCGAGTTGCCTGCCATCAGTTCTCGATCCTCCTTGCGTACGCGCCGCGCCTGGGGCCATCCGGCAACGTGGTGTGAACCCTCAGCCTATCGAGATCCATTCGCACACCCGAATCCCGGTCCGCGCCCATCGCGGCGGGCATGAGCTGAACGAACCGTACCCTTGCCGCCATGCGACACGGTTCCATTCCGGGCGTCCACGGGCGCGTCCGGCCCCTCACCCTGCTCGGCGACCCCTGCCTGCGCGAACGCTGCGAGGACGTCACCGACTTCGGCCCCGGCCTCGCGGCACTCGTGCAGGACCTGTTCGCCACGATGTACGCGGCCCAGGGGGTGGGCCTGGCCGCGAATCAGATCGGGGTGCCGCTGCGGGTGTTCGTCTACGACTGCCCGGACGACGACGATGTCCGGCATCTCGGACATGTGGTGAACCCCCGCCTGGTGGAGACGGACGGGATCGTGCTGCGGGGTCCCGAGGGCTGCCTGTCCCTGCCGGGTCTGGAGGCGGGCACGGAGCGGTACGACCATGCCGTGGTCGAGGGTTTCACGGTCACCGGCGAGCCCGTCACCGTCCAGGGCACGGGCTTCTTCGCGCGCTGCCTCCAGCACGAGTGCGACCACCTGGAGGGCCGGGTGTACGCGGACCGTGTGACGGGGTGGCGCGGGCGGCGGCTGGAGCGGCAGATCGGGCGGGCCGCCTGGAGCCGGTGACCCTTTTCCGGGCGGGAGGCGGCGGCTCAGAACCCGGGGCCGCCCACCCGGTCCCCGGCGGCCGCGAGCCGCCCCCACAGCAGGTCGGCCAGCGAGCGCACCAACTCGGCGCGGGAGCAGGGGCGTTCGCCGAGCCACCAGTCGCCGGCCGCGTGCATCATGCCGACGATCCCGTGCCCCCAGACCCGGGCCAGCTGCTGGCTGCCGGGGCCGAGGTCCACCCGCTCCTCGATGACCTGGGCCAGGTCCTCGCCCATCCGCCGCAGCAGGGGGGCGCTGTGCTTGCCGACGTCGAAGCCCTGGTCGGCGCCGCTGCTGCCCTCGGAGGGGTGCATCAGGAACCGGTAGACCTGGGGCCGGGCCTCGATGGCGGCGAGGTAGGTGTCCAGCGTGGACTCCACCCGCTCGCGCCGGGCCGCCGGGGCGTCGAGCGCGGCCCGCAGGGAGGACAGCAGGGCGTCGGTGTGCCGCTTGGCGAGCGCGGCGTAGAGTCCGCCCTTGTCGCCGAAGTGGCGGTAGAGGATGGGCTTGGTGATCCCCGCCTCGGCGGCGATCGCGTTCATCGACGCCTGCGGGCCGTCGCGGAGCACCACCCGGTCGGCGGCCTCCAGCAGCTCGCGCCGTCGGCGGTCGGCGGACCGTTGCTGATCGGTCCGCTGTGTGGTGTCCATGACTGCTCTCCCCACCCGTGGTGATTCGGTGACGCCTGCGCAAACTAACACTGACCTGGCCGCCGACATCGAACGGGATACCGAGGAGTCAGTGCAGGTTGACTTTTCCTACCCGTCAGTAACAGACTCCGGTTACCGGAAGTAACACATCGTACCGCCGCTGGAGGGGACATGGCCGAGTTCACCATGGAGCTGAACGACGAACAGAAGGAAGTCCGGGACTGGCTCCATGGCTTCGCCGCCGATGTGATCCGGCCCGCGGCCGCCGAGTGGGACGAGCGCGAGGAGACCCCCTGGCCGGTCATCCAGGAGGCCGCGAAGGTCGGCATATACTCCCTCGACTTCTACGCGCAGCAGTACTTCGACCCCACCGGCCTCGGCATTCCGATGGCCATGGAGGAGCTGTTCTGGGGCGACGCGGGGATAGCCCTGTCCATCGTGGGCACCGGACTTGCCGCGGTGGGCGTCCTCGCCAACGGGACCGAGGAGCAGATCGGCACCTGGATCCCGCAGATGTACGGCGACGCCACCGACGTCAAGGTCGCCGCGTTCTGCTCCTCCGAGCCCGACGCCGGCTCCGACGTGGCCTCCATGCGCACCCGTGCGGTGTACGACGAGGCCAAGGACGAGTGGGTGATCAGCGGCACCAAGACCTGGGCGACCAACGGCGGCATCGCCAACGTCCACGTCGTCGTCGCCAGCGTCGATCCCGAGCTGGGTTCCAAGGGCCACGCCTCCTTCATCGTCCCGCCGGGCACGCCGGGTCTCGCGCAGGGCCAGAAGTTCAAGAAGCACGGCATCCGCGCCTCGCACACCGCCGAGGTCGTCCTCGACGACGTGCGGGTTCCCGGCTCCTGCCTGCTCGGCGGCAAGGAGAAGCTGGACGAGCGGCTGGCCCGCGCCCGGGAGAGGGCGAAGGCGGCCGGCGGCGAGAGGGTGAAGAACGCGGCGATGGCCACGTTCGAGGCGTCCCGGCCCGCGGTGGGCGCGATGGCCGTCGGCACCGCCCGGGCCGCTTACGAGGTCGCGCTCGAATACGCGCGGACGCGGGAGCAGTTCGGGCGGCCCATCATCGACAACCAGGGCGTCGCGTTCCAGCTCGCCGATATGCGCACCCAGATCGACGCGGCGCGGCTGCTGGTGTGGCGGGCGTCCTGGATGGCCGTCAGCGGCAAGCGGTTCACGGCCGCCGAGGGCTCGATGTCGAAGCTGTTCGCCAGCGAGACCGCGAAGAAGGTGACCGCGCAGGCGATCCAGATCCTGGGCGGGAACGGGTACACCCGGGAATACCCGGTGGAACGCATGCACCGCGACGCGGCCATCTACACGATTTTCGAGGGGACGAGCGAAATTCAGCGGCTCGTCATCGCGCGAACGCTTTCCGGAATGCCGATCCGATAGCGCCGAAAAAGGGAACTGCGCGATTTCGGCCGCCCGTTGACGGTGGCTGACCGCGCAGTTCCCCGCGCCCCTTCCGGGGTGCTCGACTCACCTGTGTTTCAAGGGGGTGAGCTGTTCGATGTCGTACTTCAGGCGCAGCGCCTCTATCGCCTCCTGGTCGGGCGGGCCGCCGTCGCGGAGGATTTCGAGGAGTTCCTCGAAATAGCGCTCGTGGTCGGGCGGCGGGCTCGCCTGGAAGAACATCTTGGCGGGGGTGTCCGTGGGGTTCGCGAACGCGTGCGGACAGCCCGGGGGTACGACGATGACCGTGCCCGGCGTCGCCCGGACCACCCGGTTGCCCGAACGCGACTCCCACCCCTTCCAGTTGTCGGGGGTACGGACGCGGGGCTCGAAGGCGAGCACGTCCAGCTCGCCCTCCAGGACGTAGAACAACTCCTCGCTGCGGGTGTGCACATGGGCGCCGACGTCGAATCCCGGCGGGACCTCCACCTCGAAGGTGGACGCCATCCGCGAGTGCGTGCCGGTGACCTTGAACGTGACCCGCTGTGCGGGCGTCTCCACCACCCGGCCCTGGCCCGGCGGCACGAGCAGCCCGTCGACCGATGCCGATGTCAGCCCTTCGATCGTCGTCATCGCCGGATCACCACATCACGGGCAGGGCCTCGGGGCCGCGGATCAGCGCACCCTTCTTGAAGGGCACCTCCTCGGCCGGTACGGCCAGCTGCAGATTCGGAATCCGGTCCAGCAGCGCGTCGACCAGCAGCTCGGACTCCAGCCGGGCGAGCTGTCCGCCCGGGCAGTAGTGCGGGCCAAAGCCGAACGACACATGCGGGTTGGGACACCGGGAGAAGTCGATCTCCTCCGGGTCGGGGAAGACCTCCGGGTCGCGGTTCGCGGCCAGGTACGACACGTAGACCGCGTCGCCCGCGCGGACGCGGACGCCCCTGATCTCCACGTCCTCGAGGGCGATCCGGGACAGGCCCACCGCGTTGCGGTGCGGGATGTACCGCAGCAGCTCGTCGATCGCCTTCGGGCGGATCTCCGGTTCGCGGCGCAGCCGTTCGGCCAGCTCGGGGCGGGTCAGCAGCAGATAGAACATCTGCCCGCTGTTGTTGGTGACCGCCTCGCCGCCGATCTGGAGGAGGACGGCGAGCCCGACGGCCTCCTCCAGGGTGACCTCGCCCGCGCTCACGGCGGCGCCCAGCAGCGAGGTGACGTCCTCGGCCGTGCTGCCCCCGCGTGCCCCGATGAGGCCGGAGAAGTACGCGCTCATCTCGCGCTTGGCCCGCTCGCTGACCTCCTTGCCGTGCGCGGAGGACAGGATCAGCTGGGTCCACTCGTGCATGTCGTGCCGGTCGGCGGCCGGGACACCCATCAGCTCGCAGATCACCGCGATCGGGAACGGGCTGAGGATCGCCGCCGACAGATCGGCCGGCGGGCCGTCCCTCAGGAGCTGGTCGATCTGCTCGTCCAGCATGCCGCGCGCCTTCTCGCGCACCCGCTCCACGCCCCTGGCGGTGAAGGCGGCGGTGACCGAGCGGCGCAGCCGCGTGTGGTCGGGCGGGTCCAGGAAGCCGACCGCGCCGCGGTCCGGGATGAAGTGCGGGGCGAGCCGGGTGACCGGCTTGTCCATGACCGCCTCGCGGCCGAAGCGGGGGTCGTTGGTCACCATGCGCACATCGTCGTGCCGGGTGACCAGCCACGCCCAGCCCTCGCCGTTGGGCAGCTGGATGCGGGTGACCGGGCCCTCGCGCATCAGCTCGGCGAGCACCGGGTCGAAGTCGGTTCCGGTCAGGTCGAGCGCCGGCCAGTGACGGACCGGCGGTACGGCCTCGGCGAGCGTCGCCTCCTCGGTCTCCGTCATCGCCCGCCCCCGTCGCCGTCGCTCCAGCGGCCGACCGTCATCTCGGCGGTGATGCCGGGGCCGAAGCCGGCGAGCAGTCCGCGCGCCCGCTCCTCGGCGCCGCCCTCGTCGAACAGCCGGCGCAGCGCGTCCAGCACGACGGCGCTCGCTATGTTGCCGTACTCGGTGAGCGTGGAGCGGCTGAAGCGGAACGCGTTCGGCTCGACCTCCAGGAACTTGCTGAGGTCGTCGAGGATGCGGGGGCCGCCGGCGTGGATGATGTAGAAGTCCAGGTCGGTCGCGTCCCAGCCGTGGTTGCCCGCCAGGTCCTTGAGCGCCGGGGCGAGCGGCTCCATGGTGGTCGGCACCCGCTTGTCCAGCAGGAAGTGGAAGCCGGTGGCCCGGACGTCGTAGGCGATCCAGTCCTCGGTCTTCGGGATCAGGTAGGAGCCGTTGCGCTCCAGCTTGACGCCCCGGCCGCCGCGTCCGCGCACCACGGCGGCGGCGATGCCGTCACCGAACAGGCCGTTGGACAGCAGCGAGCCGACGCCGAGGTCGGTGGGCTGGTAGCACAGCGAGCAGAACTCGCAGGCCACGATCAGCGCGTTGGCGTTCGGGTACGCCGTGCAGAAGTCGTGCGCCCGGTTGATCGCCGCACCGCCGGCCGCGCAGCCCAGCTGGGCGATGGGGAGCTGGCGGGTGGTGCTGTCGAAGTCCATCTCGTTGATCAGCCAGGCCGTGAGCGAGGGCATCATGAAGCCCGTGCACGACACGTAGATGATCACGTCGATGTCGGTGGTCAGGAGCTCGGCGTCGTCCAGCGCCCGCTGGATCACCGCGGGCACCCGGGCCTTGGCCTCGTGCTCGTAGAGCTTGTTGCGGTCCTCGAAGCCGGGGTGCTTGAGGGTCTCCTCGATGGGCTGCACGATGTGCCGGGTCTTCACGCCGGTGTTCTCGATGAGCCTCAGTGCCAGCGCCAGTTGAGGGTGGTCCGCGTGGCGGGAGCGCGCCAGCTCCAGCGTCTCCTCCATCGTGATCACGTGCTCCGGGACCGACACCGAGGGTCTGCACAAAGTCGCCATGAACCGTCCCTGCTTTCCGCGTGTCCGGCGGGCCTTCACCCACCGGTCAGAAGGTGGTTCACCTCAGGAGGTGCTCCACCCACCGTCACCCGTCAGGACCACGATCTCGCGCTGGGTTACTCCGAACCGGGGATGCCGTGTCAGGCTCGAAGGAGGACTTCCGACGCCGGACGAGGGAAAAATCCATGCCGACCGTTAACGCGAAAGCCCTGCTGGGGAGGGCCGCCGAGGCCCTCGCCCCGGACCCCGCGGCCAACCGGGTCGTACCGCTCGTCGAACGCGGCGAGGCGCCCGTCGAGATCCTGGCCGCGCTGGCCCTGGAACAGCGGTGGGTGATCCCCGCCGACCGGACCGCCTTCGAACACCTGGCCGCCCGCGCCGACTCCGCGTCCGCCGCCTTCTTCGGCACGCTCGCGGCGGGGGAGGAACTGGCCGCCGGGCACCTCACGGCCTTCGCCGAGGCGTGCGGGGTCACCGCGGAACGCGCGCGTGCGTACGTCCCCCGGGCCGGCTGCCAGTCCTATCCCGCGTACGCCGCCTGGCTCGCCCTCAACGCCTCCCCGGCGGACGTGGTCGTGGCCCTGACGGCCAACTTCGCGACGTGGGGCGGTCTTTGCGCCCGCATCGCCACCGGGCTGCGCGCGCACTACGGCTTCGGCGACGCGGCCTGCGCCTTCTTCGACTTCTTCGCCGAGCCCGCCCCGGAGCTGGAGAGGCGGGCGACGGCGGCGGTCCGGGCGGCGCTCGACGCCGGAGTGCTGGACACCGGCCTGGCCCATACCTACGGAAGCCTGCTCCAGACGTACGAGGCGATGTTCTGGAGCGGGCTCGCCGAGACCCCCTGAACGCTTACGGCGCCCCGCTGCTGTGCGCGATGCAGGCCACGTCGATACGGTCGGCCAGCTTGGCGAGTTCGATCGTCAGCTCGGCCACCGTGTTCTCGTCCAGCCTCTGTTCCCCGGTCTCGACCAGCCGCAGCCAGCGTCCGCCGACGGTCCGCAACAACTTGCTCACATCGGCGGCGGCCACCTGAAGGGTCCCGCGGTCGTCGACGATCAGAGGCAGAGTCACTTCGCGGTTCACAAAAGAAGATGGTAGCCGCGCCCGCCTCACGCACTCTGCCAAACCGTGGTGATGTTGCAGAACTCCCGCATTCCGTGCCCGGACAGCTCACGCCCGTACCCCGAGCGCTTCACACCGCCGAAGGGGAACGCCGGATGGGAGGCGGTCATCCCGTTGACGTAGACCGCCCCGGCCTCCAGGTCCCGTGCGAACCGCTCGACTTCGCTCTCCTCGCGCGTCCATACGTTCGAACTCAGCCCGAACGGGGAGTCGTTGGCGATGAGCAGCGCCTCGTCCAGGTCGTCGGCCCGGTACAGCGTGGCGACCGGCCCGAACGCCTCCTCGCGGTGGACGCGCATCTCGCGGGTGATCCCGGCGAGCACGGTCGGCGGGTAGTACCAGCCGGGCCCGTCCGGACGGCTGCCGCCGCACAGCACCTCGGCCCCGCTGCGCCTCGCGTCGTCGACCAGCTCCTCCAGATCCGTGCGGCCCTGATCGCTGGCGAGCGGCCCGACCTCGGTGTCCTCCGCCAGCGGGTCGCCGACCTTGAGCGCCTTCATGCCCGCCACGAACCGCTCGGCGAAGGCGTCGTAGACATCGGCGTGCACGATGAACCGCTTGGCGGCGATGCAGGACTGCCCGTTGTTCTGCACCCGCGCGGTCACCGCCACCTCGGCGGCCCGGTCGACGTCGGCGGAGGGCATGACCACGAACGGGTCGCTGCCGCCCAGCTCCAGGACCGTCTTCTTGATCATCTCCCCGGCGGTGGAGGCGACCGCGCGCCCGGCGGGTTCGCTGCCCGTGAGGGTGGCCGCCTTGACCCGCTCGTCGCGCAGGAGGTCGTCCACCGCGGCGGAGCCGACCAGCAGGGTCTGGAAACAGCCCTCGGTGAAGCCCGCCCGGTGGAACAGGTCCTCCAGGTACAGGGCGGTCTGCGGCACGTTCGAGGCGTGCTTGAGCAGGCCCACATTGCCCGCCATCAGCGCGGGCGCGGCGAACCGGATCACCTGCCAGAGCGGGAAGTTCCAGGGCATCACCGCGAGCACCGGGCCCAGCGGGCGGTAGCGGACCCGTACCCGGGCCGCCCCGGAGTCGCGGACGTCGGCCTCGGCGGGCTCCTCGTCGGCGAGCAGGGCCTCGGCGTGCTCCGCGTACCAGCGCATGGTCCTGGCGCACTTGGCGGCCTCCGCGCGGGCCTGCTTGACCGGCTTGCCCATCTCGGTGGTCATGACCCTGCCGATCTCCCGCTGGTCCTCCTCCAGCAGGTCGGCGGCCCGGTTCAGCAGCCGGGCGCGCTCGGCGAACGGGGTCGTCCGGTACGTGCGGAACGTGGCCTCGGCGAGCTGGAGCCGGCGTTCCAGCTCCTCCTCGCCCATGGCCTCGTACGTCTTGAGCGTCTCGCCGTTCGCGGGGTTCACCGTCGCGATGGGCATGGCTGGCCTCCCCTGGGAGCGGGCTGTGCTTCGACCTTCGCGCGCGGCCCGCCGGGGCGCAACGCCAGGTCACCTGTTCAGTCCGAGTGCTCCGCCAGCCGGTCGAGAAACGCGCTCTGCGCGGTGATGATCACCTCGCGGGCCTTCGCGAGGCCGAGCCAGGCCACCCGGTCCAGCTCCGGGAACTCCGTCTGCCGCCCCGAGCGCGGGGGCCACTCCATGGTGAAGGTGCCGGGACTGAAGCCGGTCAGGTCCGGGTCCCCGGGCAGCGCCCAGGCCGTGACGATCTTGCCGCTGCGCTGGACGACCTCGCCGAGCGGTACGGCCTTCCCCTCGGGCGGCGCGAATCCCAGCTCCTCCCGGAACTCCCGCCGGGCCGCCGCCCACGGGGACTCGTCGGACTCGTACTCGCCCTTGGGGACGGTCCAGGCGCCGGCCTCCTTCTTCGCCCACAGCGGGCCGCCCATATGGCCGAGCAGCACCTCCAGGCCGTCGCCGGTGTGCCGGTACACCAGCAGCCCCGCGCTGCGTTTCGTCGTACGCACCGTCACGGTGTGACCTCCGGGTGGGCGGCGAGCAGGGCCTCCACGGTATCGGCCTCGGCGGGGCTCTTGTCCTCGCGGTAGCGGAGCACGCGGGCGAAGCGCAGGGTGACGCCGGCCGGGTAGCGGGAGGAGCGCTGGAGGCCGTCGTAGGCGATCTCCACGACGAGTTCGGGGCGCACCCGGACCGTCCAGCCGTCGTCCTCGACCGCGAGCCCCCGCAGACGCTCGGTCTGCCAGGTGAGCAGCGCGTCCGTCAGGCCCTTGAAGGTCTTGCCGAGCATCGCGAAGCCGCCGTCGGCGGTGCGGGCGCCGAGGTGCAGGTTGGACAGCTTGCCGGTGCGCCTGCCGTGGCCCCACTCGGCGGCCAGCACCACCAGGTCGAGGGTGTGCACCGGCTTGACCTTGAGCCAGGCGGCGCCGCGGCGGCCCGCGCTGTAGGGGGCGGCCAGCGACTTCACCACCACGCCCTCGTGGCCGCGGGCCAGGGTGTCGGCGAGGAAGCGCTGCGCCGCCGGGACGTCCCCGGGGCCCTCGGCGAGCGTGCGCCGGACCCGCATCGGCTCGGGCACCAGCCGGGCCAGGTGCGCGTGCCGCTCGGCGAAGGGCAGGTCGAGCAGATCGCGGCCGTCGGCCGCGAGGACGTCGAAGAAGACGGGGGAGACCGGGACCTGTGCGGCCGCCCGCGCCACGTCCGTGCGGGAGCCGACGCGGCCCGCCGTCTCCTGGAAGGACCGGGGCCGACCGGCCGCGTCGAAGGAGATCACCTCGCCGTCCAGGATGAACCGGTCGCCGGTCAACTCCAGCGCGGCGGCGGTCACTTCGGGCAGCCGGGCGGTGATGTCGTCCAGGGTGCGGGTGTGCACGCGCACCGTGTCGCCGTCCCGGTGCACCTGTACCCGGATGCCGTCCAGCTTCTCCTCCACCGCGCAGGCGCCCAGCTTCTGAACGGCCTCGGCGACGGAGCCCGCGCTGTGCGCCAGCATCGGCAGCACGGGCCGGCCGACGGTGAGCCGGAACCGGTCGAGCGCCTCGGGCCCCTCGGCCAGCAGGGCCCGGGCGACGCTCTGGAGCGAGCCGGACAGCATCACCGCCCGGCGTACGTCCCCCGCCGCCGCCCCGGTCGCCCGGGCGAGGCCCTCCACCGCGACGGCGTCCAGCGCGCCCTGGCGGACCTCGCCGGTGAGCAGACCGAGCAGGAAGCGCTGCTCGGCCTCGGTGGCCGCGCCCATCAGCGCGCCGACGCGCCCGGCCCGCTCGGCCTGGGAACCGGCCCCGGAGACCCGGCCCAGCTCGGTGAGGGCCGCGTCGACCTCGCGGACGGTGAGCGTGGGCTCGGCCGCCGCGGGCACCGGCCGCCCCAGGACCTTCCAGCCGACCCCGAGCCGCCCCTGCGGCAGCCGCCCCGCGAGATACGGGATGACGACCGGCACGTCCTCCGCCTCCGCCTCCCTGAACAGCTCGGCGAGCAGCGCGACCTTCCGCGACCGGGCCGCGGTCGCCGCCACTTCCCCCGAGACCTCCGCGAGCCGACTGAGCAACATGCCCTCAGAGTGCCGCAGAGCTCCGCCGGTCGCGCGGTGCGGGCGCGATCGCCTTGGGCTTGGTTGTCCGCTGCGGGTCCGTCGTGGCCGGTCGCGCAGTTCCCCGCGCCCCTTCGGGGCGCACGTGCGCGCGCCCTGTGGTGTGCGGAATTGACAACCTGGCGTGCCGAATCTGCAATGCCTGTATGAGCACCGAAGACGTCCTGACCGAAGTGGGCCCCCGCCTGCGCCGGATCCGCAGGGAGCGGGAGGTGACCCTGGCCGCGCTCTCCGAGGTCACCGGCATCTCCGTGAGCACGCTCTCCCGCCTGGAGTCCGGGCTGCGCAGACCCAGCCTGGAGCTGCTGCTGCCGATCGCCCAGGCCCACCAGGTCCCGCTGGACGAACTGGTCGGCGCGCCACCGGTCGGCGACCCCCGGGTGCGCGCCGAACCGGTGCGGCGCCACGGGCGTACGTTCTGGCCGCTGACCCGCCAGCCCGGCGGCCTCCAGGCGTACAAGGTGCTCGAACCCAAGCGCGCCGAGGAGCCGGACCCGGACCCGCGCAGCCACGAGGGGTACGAATGGCTGTACGTGCTCTCCGGGCGGCTGCGCCTGGTGCTCGGCGAGCACGATGTGGTGCTGGCGGCGGGCGAGGCGGCCGAGTTCGACACCCGCGTCCCGCACTGGTTCGGCTCGGCGGGGGAGGGCCCGGTGGAGTTTCTGAGCCTGTTCGGGCCGCAGGGGGAGCGGATGCATGTCCGGGCGCGCCCCGCGGCGCGCGCATGAGCCTTCAGGGGCATGAGCCTCCGGGGGGTGTTCCCTGACGGGCAAGCGACCGCTTAGTATGCGGACGGATCCGGTCGGACGATGCGGTCGCGTGGAGGCCCCGTATGCAGGCATGGCAGGTGCACGAGAACGGCGAGCCGAGCGAGGTGATGCGCCTCACCGAGACCGGGCGGCCCGTCCCGGGCGACGGCCAGGTGCTGCTGCGGGTGCGGGCGGCCAATGTGAACTTCCCCGACGCGCTGTTGTGCCGGGGGCAGTACCAGGTGCGGCCGCCGCTGCCGTTCACGCCGGGCGTGGAGATCTGCGGCGAGACGGAGGACGGCCGCCGGGTGCTCGCCACCCCCGCGCTGCCCCACGGCGGCTTCGCCGAGTACGCCCTCGCAAACGCCGCGGCCCTGCTGCCCGCGCCCGGGGCGCTGGACGACGCGGAGGCCGCCGCGCTGCACATCGGCTACCAGACGGGCTGGTTCGGGCTGCACCGCCGGGCCCGGCTCGAAGCGGGCGAGACCCTGCTGGTGCATGCCGCGGCCGGCGGCGTCGGCAGCGCGGCCGTACAGCTCGGCAAGGCGGCGGGCGCCACCGTGATCGGCGTGGTCGGCGGCGCGGAGAAGGCCGCCGTCGCACGGGAGCTGGGCTGCGACCTGGTCGTGGACCGGCGCGCCGAGGACGTCATCGCCACCGTGAAGGCGGCCACCGGCGGGCGCGGCGCCGATGTGATCTACGACCCCGTCGGCGGCGAGGCGTACGCCCAGTCCGCCAAGCTGGTCGCCTTCGAGGGCCGGATCGTGGTCGTGGGCTTCGCCAGCGGCACCATCCCGACCCCGGCGCTCAACCACGCGCTGGTGAAGAACTACGCGGTCCTGGGCCTCCATTGGGGTCTGTACAACACGAAGAACCCCAAGCTGGTCCAGCACTGCCACGAGCAGCTGACCGAGCTGGCCGCGCGTGGCGCGATCAAGCCGCTGGTGAGCGAGCGGGTGCCGCTGGCCGGGGCCGCGGCGGCCGTGCAGAAGGTGGCGGACGGCCGCAGCACCGGCCGGATCGCCGTGACGACGGAGGCGGCGGCGTGAGCGACGCGGGCGAACTGCGCGACCGTACCCGGGAGTTCCTCGCCGCCCACCCGCCCGGGCGGATGGCGCGGCTGGACTTCCTGCGCGCCCGCTTCGACGCGGGCCTCGCCTGGGTGCACTACCCAAAGGGCCTGGGCGGTCTCGGCGCGCCGCGCTCCCTCCAGGCCGTCGTGGACGCCGAGCTGGAGGCGGCGGGCGCCCCCGACAACGACCCCCGGCGGATCGGCATCGGCCTCGGCATGGCCGCCCCGACGATCCTCCAGTACGGCACCGAGGAGCAGAAGCGCCGGCTGCTGCGGCCCCTGTGGACGGGCGAGGAGGTCTGGTGCCAGCTGTTCAGCGAGCCCGGCGCCGGCTCCGACCTGGCCGCGCTCGGCACCCGGGCCGTCCGGGCGGGCGACGACTGGGTGGTCAACGGGCAGAAGGTATGGACCTCCAGCGCCCATCTCGCCCGCTGGGCCATCCTGATCGCCCGCACCGATCCGGACGTGCCCAAGCACCAGGGCATCACCTACTTCGTGTGCGACATGACCGACCCCGGTGTCGAGGTGCGGCCGCTGCGGCAGATCACCGGTGAGGCCGAGTTCAACGAGGTGTTCCTCACCGATGTCCGCATCCCCGACAGCCGCCGCCTCGGCGCGGTCGGCGAGGGCTGGCGGGTCGCCCAGACCACGCTCAACAACGAGCGGGTCGCCATCGGCGGTATGCGGCTGCCCCGCGAGGGCGGCATGATCGGCCCGGTGGCGAAGACCTGGCGGGAACGCCCGGAGCTGCGCACCCACGAGCTGCACCAGCGGCTGCTGAGGCTCTGGGTGGAGGCCGAGGTCGCCCGGCTCACCGGCGAACGCCTGCGCCAGCAGCTCACCGTCGGCCAGCCGGGACCCGAGGGCGCCGGCATGAAGCTCGCCTTCGCCCGGCTCAACCAGGAGATCAGCGGCCTGGAGGTGGAACTGCTGGGCGCGGAGGGCCTGTTGTACGAGGACTGGACCATGCGCCGCCCGGAGCTGGTGGACTTCACCGGCCGGGACGCCGGATACCGCTATCTGCGGGCCAAGGGCAACAGCATCGAGGGCGGGACCAGCGAGATCCTGCTGAACATCGTCGCCGAGCGCGTCCTCGGGCTGCCCGCCGAGCCGCGCACCGACAAGGACGTCGCCTGGAAGGACCTGGCCCGATGACCGACCTGCTGTACTCGGAGGAGGAAGAGGCGCTGCGGGCGGCCGTACGGGACCTGCTCACCGACCACTGCGCCGCGGCCGAGGTCATCGCCCGCGCCGAGTCGGCGGCCCCGCACGACCTCGGGCTGTGGACGTCCCTCGCGCAGAGCATGGGCCTGGCCGGGCTGCTGATCCCCGAGGCGCTCGGCGGCCAGGGCGCCACCCATCGCGAGGCCGCCGTCGTGCTGGAGGAGCTGGGCCGGGCGGTCGCCCCGGTGCCGTACCTCACCAGCGCGGTCGTGGCCACCGAGGCCCTGCTCGGCTGCGGCGACGAGGAGTTGCTGGGCAAGCTCGCGACCGGGCGCACCGTCGCCGCCCTCGCCGTCGGGCTGCACCTCGGACCGGGCGCCGCGGTACCGGTCGTACGGCTCGAGAACGGCGTCCTGCACGGCGAGTTGACCGGCATCGCGGACGCGGCCGCCGCCGATGTGCTGCTCGTCCCGGCCGACGACGGCGGTCTGTACGCCGTGGCCGCCGAGG
The DNA here is from genome assembly GCF_009650765.1 of Streptomyces sp. SUK 48. Lineage (NCBI taxonomy): Bacteria > Bacillati > Actinomycetota > Actinomycetes > Kitasatosporales > Streptomycetaceae > Streptomyces > Streptomyces sp. SUK 48. The sequence goes on from NZ_CP045740.1 coordinate 6,916,599, forward strand.
CCGTCACCTGCACTCCCCAGGTCTGTCTCGACCTCACCCGGCCGCTCGCCACCGTCACCCTCGACGGGGCGCCCGGCCGCCGGGTCGGCGACGCCGAGCCCGCCGTACGACGCGCCCTGCGGGCCGCCGCCGGGCTGCTCGCCTCCGAGCAACTCGGCCTTGCCGACTGGGCGTTGACTGAGACGGTGCGGTATCTCAAGGAGCGCAAGCAGTTCAACCGGCCGGTCGGCGGGTTCCAGGCGCTCAAGCACCGGCTCGCCCAGCTGTGGCTGGAGGTGGTGAACCTGCGGGCCGCCGCCCGCGCCGCCGCCGACGCGCTGGCCACCGGCGAGGACACCGACATCACGGTGGCCCTTGCCCAGGCGTACGCCGCCCCCGTCGCCGTCCGCGCCGCCGAGGAGGCGCTCCAGCTGCACGGCGGGATCGGGATGACCTGGGAGCACCCCGCGCACCTGTGTCTGAAGCGGGCCAAGGCCGGCTCCCTCGCCTACGGCACCGCGGGCGCCCACCGCGAGGCCCTGGCCGAACTGGTCGACCTGCGGGCCCCCTGACGCCACATCAGGGGCCGGACGCCCGAAACATCACACGATCGGAGGACATGTCAGCTGCCCGGCGAAACCCTCCGCTACGCCACACTTGCGGCCGAACGCCGATCCTGGGCGTGGCGGAGGAGGTTCCCGATGGCGATTTCCATCTCTGTGGTGCTGCTGCTCCTGATCCTGGCCGTGATCTTCATGCGCAACGGTTCGCTGAAGGTCTCCCACGCCTTGGTCTGCATGATGCTCGGCTTCTATCTGGCGTGTTCGAGCATGGCGCCGACCATCCACAACGGGCTCGACGCGACGGCCGCCCTGGTGAGCAGCCTGCGGCCCTGAGCCGGTCAGCCCGTGGCGAAGACGCCGACCCCGTTCGCCACGGGCCGCTCGGCGCCCCCGCTCGGATGGTTGCGGACCGTCACGGCGGGAGCCCCGGCGGCCCGGGTGACCATCTCCGTGGAGCCGCCGCCGTCCAGGTTGAACGCGTCGGTGGCACCCAACGACCGCATGGCGGTGGCCTCTTCTGCGACCGTGAGGCCGGACCGGTAGGCGACGGCACCGTCCAGGGCCAGGATCAGCAGCCGTCGTCCGCCGGCGGTGAAGCCCACGGCGGTGCGCACCGCCGAGGTGGTGTCGTCCAGCCCGGCGAGCGGCTCGCCGCCGCGCAGCACCGGGAAGCCGCCGAGCGCGAACGCGTAGGGGACCCTGGAGGCGCTCGCGACCAGCCGGTGGGTCACGGACACCCTGTCCCCGACGGCGAGTTCCCGCAGCTCCCGGGCGCCCGCCTCACGCCCCAGCAGGACCGTGGTGCCCGCCGGGATCGTGCCGCTGCCCGGGGCGCCGGCGACGGCGGCCACCCGGCCGCGGCGCACCGTCACCTCGTACGCCTGCGCACCGCACCCCGCCCCCCGGTTCGTGTCGGTGCCGCAGACCGCGCGGGCGCGCGAGGCACCGCCCCACCCGGAGGTGTAGGCGCCGACCGAATTCTCCGGCAGCGCGTACTGGTTGAGGCCCTCCAGCGGCAGCCTGCCCGCCGGGGTGGTCACCGAGCCGGTCAGGGCGAGGCGGTCCAACCGGGCCCGGTGGTCGGTGCCCACGCCGAGGACGTCCTCGGTGTCCGTGCCGGGCGGCAGCGCGGGCCCGAACCGCTGGCCGTCCGGCACCGCGGCCTTCAGCACCCGGCCGTGCGCCACGGCCGGGCCGACGCTCGCCCCGGTCGGGTCCACCCCCGGGTGCTGGGTCTCGGTGATGTCGAAGAAGTCCCCGTTGACGCCCGCGAGCGCCCGGGCGGCGTTCGCCATGTGCGAGACCGTGGCGCGCTCGGCGACCGCGCCCGGGTGCAGCAGATCGACGCGCACCCGGGGATTGCCGAGGTCGACCGTGAGCAGATGGGCGTGCGTGGTCCCCGCGGCCGCGGGGAGGTCGAACTGCCGGTAGGCGACGCCCGGCGCGAGGGCGGTGCCCGCCGGGGCGGCACCGGCCGGCGCCGCCCCCGCGAGGGCCGCGCCGGCCAGTACCCCGAATGCCGTGACAACCGTGAGAACCGCTCTGCCCGCTGCCGAACGCCCGCGACGTCTGGTCACCGTGCCCCCTGATGTCTCGTCAACTGTCCCTGTGTCCAGGGGCAGTGCACCAGAGTGGGGCGGTCGGCGGGCGGACTAGGCGCCGACTACGCGAGAACGGGTGAGAAAACGCACCCCCTCGGGTGCCTCCAGGGAGAAACCGCTGCCGCGGCCCGGGACGACGTCCACGATGAGCCGGGTATGGCTCCACGCCTCGTACTGGCTGCGCGACATCCAGAAGGTGACCGGCTCCGCCACGCCCGACACCTCCAGCTCGGCGAGCAGCACGTCCGAGCCGCCGGTGCGGAACTCGCCGTCCGGGTAGCACATGGGCGCGCTGCCGTCGCAGCAGCCGCCGGACTGATGGAACATCAGCGGTCCGTGCTCGGCGCGCAGCCTGCGCACCAGTTCCTGGGCGCGCTCGGTGAGTTGCACGCGCGGGACTTCCTCTTCCATGGCACCGTCCTGGCAGCCGGGGCGTCCGTCCCGGCCAGTCTCACGGATGCTCCGGGCGCCGTCCAGAGCGCGCGTCCGGGCCCGCCAGCAGCGCGTAGGCGACGGCCGACACCACGAGGCCCGCCGGGAGGGCGACGTCCACCCCGCCGAGGGCGGCGGCCAGCGGGCCGGTGTAGACCGTGTCGACGCCCAGCGCGGAGGCGGCCACGCCCAGGCACAGGGCCAGCGCGCCACGCCAGTTGACGCCCGCGGTGAACCAGAAGGGGCCCGCCGGGGTCTCGTCGGCGAGCGCGGGGCCGTCGTACCGGTTGCGGCGCAGCACGATGTCGACGGCGTACACGGCGGTGCTCGGGCCGAGCAGCACCACGGTCAGCTGGAGCACATCGCCCACCGTGTCCAGGAAGTTGGAGACGAGCAGCGCGTACAGGGTGAGCGAGACGGACACCGTGCCGTCGACCAGGACGCTGACCTGGCGGCGGATGCGCAGTCCGACGGCCTGGAGGGCGAGACCGGCGCTGTAGGCGGTCAGCGCGTTCAGGGCGATGGTGCCGAGGACCAGCGCGAGCAGGAAGAGGGGCCGGAACCAGGCGGGCAGCAGCGGCTGGAGGGAGGACTCCGGGTCGTTCATGTCGACGGCCGTCGCGGCGCACGCGCCGAGCCCGCACACCAGCACGCTCGGCAGGAACCCGCCGAACGCCGTCCAGCCGGCCACCGCCCGTGCCGGGGTGGCGCGCGGCAGATACCGGGAGAAGTCGGCGCTGGTGGTGTACGACAGGGGACCCGAGGCGATCAGGGCGGTACCGGCGAGGACGGTCGCCCACAGCGCGGTGCCGGTCAGCGGGCGCGCCGGGACGTACCCGAAGTCCGTGTGCCGCAGCACCACGACCGCGAGGACCGCGAACACCGCCGCCAGCACGAGGGTGATCGGCAGATAGAGACGGACGATCGCGGCATGGCCCCAGACGCTGATGGCGAGGGTGAGCGCGGCGATGAGCACCACCACGAGCGCCTTCACCGCCGTGTTCACCGGCAGTCCGGTGTCGCCCACCAGGGAGAAGGCGGCGGTGGCCGCGGCGGCCAGGTTGAGCGCGAAGTAGCAGACGGAGATCAGCCAGCCGGTCACCGCGTTGTTGACCCGGTTGCCGCGCACCCCGTACAGCGTCCGCGTGATGACCTCGCTCGGCGCGCCCGCCGCCGGACCGGGCACCGCGAGCAGCCCGGTGAGCAGCCAGAACAGATTGCCCACGACGACCACCGCGAGCGCCTGCCACAGGCTCAGGCCCGTCAGCACCAGCGCCCCGCCCACCACCAGGCTCAGGTAGTTGACATTGGCGGCGGCCCAGACCGAGAACAACTCCCGTGGCCGGCCCCGGCGTTCGGAGTCCGGTATGTGGTCGATGCCGTGCGACTCCACACCGCCGGAGGCCCGGGACACGGGGGCACTCTCCTCGGCGGACATGGTCCGCGCGTCGGGACTCGGGTCGGGGAGCGTGGACGCCATGGGGCCCTCCGTAAGCGGCGGAAAGGGAGGCCGGTCGCTTATTGGGCGGGCGACCAGTTGCTTATTGGTCGGTCACTCAATAGCATCGTCGTCATGTCGTCAAGCGTTCAGCGCAAACGAATCCGCAAGGACCCGGCGGCCCGGCGGGCCGAGATCGTGGACACGGCCGCCGCGATCGCCCTGGCCGAGGGCCTCGAATGCATCACCCTGCGCCGGATCGCCGAGGAGCTGGCGGTGCGGCCGGGGCTGATCAGCCACTACTTCCCCTCGGCCGAGGAACTGGTGGCGGAGGCGTTCGGCAGCGCGGCCACCGGGGAACTGGACCGCCTGCTGCCCGCCGGGCCCCACGAGGACCGCCCCGTCGAGCGGCTGGCCCGCTTCCTCGACCACACCTCGGGAGAGGCGTACGACGCGATCAGCCGGCTCTGGCTCAACGCCCGCCACCTCAGCCGCTACCGGCCCCCGCTGCGCGACCGCGTCGTCCTCCAGGAGGCCGACTGGCGCGGCCGTCTCGAGGGGCTGATCCAGGACGGTGTGACCGCCGGTGAGTTCCGTACCGGCGAGCCGCTCGCGGTCGCGCTCCGGCTCCTCGTCGTCCTCGACGGGCTCAGCGTCGACGTCAACACCGCCGGCGCCGCCGGCCCGGAACTCCCGGCCGCGGTGCACCGGATGACGTACCGCACGGCGGAGCGTGAACTCGGCCTGGCCGAAGGCGCGTTGGAGCGCACCGCGAGCGCCGGCTGAGGCTCCGCGCGCCGTCCCGTCCACCCCGTCCCCGAAGCGCCAAGCCCGAAGGAGCCCCCGTGCCCGCCGACCTCGTCCTGCTCTCCGCCCGGCTGCTCGACCCGGCCACCGGCGGCCTCCTGCCGCACACCGCGCTCGCCGCGCGGGACGGGCGCATCGTGCTGCTCGGCGACGACCGGGAGGCCCGCGCGCTCGCCGGGCCCCGCAGCACCGTGCTGGACCTGCGCGGCGCGGTGGTCGTACCGGGCCTGACCGACGGGCATCTGCACCCGGTCTCCGGGGCCGAGCGCACCATGGGCGTCGACCTCTCCGGCTGCCGCGACCTGGCCGCCGTACGCGAGGCGCTCGCCGGGGCCGCGCGGGAGCTGCCGCCGGGCGGCTGGCTGCGCGGCTGGGGCCTGGACCCCAACGCCTTCGGTACCGCCCCGGTCGGGCACGCGGCCCTCGCCCCCGTCCTCGACGGCGTACCCGCCCTCCTCGACCTGTTCGACGGCCACTCGCTGCTCGCCAGCGAACGCGCCCTGCACCTGGCGGGCATCGACGGGCCGCGCCCCTTCGCACAGGGCTCGGAGATCGTGTGCGACGCCGAGGGCCGGCCCACCGGACTGCTCCTGGAGGACGCCGCCTGCGAGCTGGCCGAATCCGCCGCGCCGAGGCCGACCGGGGCCCAGATCCGGGCGCGGACCGCCGAGGTGCTGGGCGCCATGGCCGCGGCCGGTCTCACCGGCGGCCACGCCATGGACGGCACCGGCCTCGACGTCTACTCCGCCCTGGAGGCCGAGGACGCGCTGCCCCTGCGGCTGCGGGTGCACCCCTGGTGCCGCCCGGAGGCCGACGACGACGCCGTCGCCGCACTGATCCGGCTCCAGGGCACCGGCGGCGCGCTGTGGCGGGTGGCGGGCGTGAAGCTGTTCATGGACGGCACCATCGACAACGGCACCGCCTGGCTGGAGGACCCCGACCGGCACGGCGAGTCCGCCCGCGCCTTCTGGCCCGAGCCGGAGCGCTACACCAAGGTGATCGCCGCCCTGCACCGCGCCGGGGTGCCCACGGCCACGCACGCCATCGGGGACGCGGCCGTACGGCATGTGCTGGACTCCGTGGAGCGGGCGGCGGCCGGGCACCCGGGCGGTGTCCGGCACCGCGTCGAGCACATCGAGACCGTGCCGGACGACACCGTACGGCGGTTCGCGCCGCTCGGGGTCGCCGCGTCCATGCAGCCCACGCACTGCTGCGAGTTCACCCGCGCCGACCACACCGACAACTGGTCGCGGCGGCTCGGCGAGGAGCGGGCGGCGCGCGCCTTCCGCTGCCGTGATCTGTGGGCGGCCGGGGCGAGGGTGGTGCTCGGCTCCGACTGGCCCATCGCGCCGTACCCGCCGCTCCAGGTCATGGCCGGGGCCCGGCACCGCCGCCCCGCCGACCTCTCCCTGCCGCCGCACGGCCCCGAGCAGGCCCTCACCGGGCTCCAGGCGCTGCGGGCGATGACCGTGAACGCCGCCTGGGCCGCGGGGGAGGAGGAGCAGGCGGGGCGGCTCGCCGCCGGGTACCGCGCCGACCTCACGGTGCTCGCGCAGGACCCGCTCGCGGTGGCCGACACCGAGCTCGCGCAGGTGCCGGTGGTGCTCACGGTGGTGGCGGGGCGGGTGAGGCATCGGGGGGCGGGGGTGTAGGAGGGCCCCGCCCGTAGGGGGAAGGAGGGCGGGCTGGAGGAGGGCGGGGGGCTGCGGGGGTGCCGAGCTTCGGGGGTTCCGGGGGGCTTCGGCGGCTTCGGGGTCGCCGGGATGCGCGGGGGCGTCGCCTCACCGGTCGGGCTGCTCCGGCCGGCCGCGTTGCTCCGGCTCGGCGGGTCGCTTCGGCAGGGTCTGCCGTTCCGACAGGTCCTGCCGCTCGGGCTCGTGGCGGTGTCCCGCTCCGGTGTGCCGCTCCGGTTCGGCGCGCTGCTCCGACGGGGCCTGCCGTCCGGGCTCGTGGCGGTGTCCCGCTCCGGTGTGCCGCTCCGGTTCGGCGTGCTGCTCCGACGGGGCCTGCCGTCCGGGCTCGTGGCGGTGTCCCGCCTCGGTGTGCCGCTCCGGTTCGGCGCGCTGCTCCGACGGGGCCTGCCGCTCGGGCTCGTGGCGGTGTCCCGCCTCGGTGTGCCGCTCCGGTTCGGCGCGCTGCTCCGACGGGGCCTGCCGTCCGGGCTCGTGGCGGTGTCCCGCTCCGGTGTGCCGCTCCGGCTCGGCTCCCTGCTCCGGCAGGGCCCGCCGTCCGGGCTCGGCGCGTCGTTCCCGCCGTGTCCTGTGGGCCTCGACCAGCAGCGGCAGCATGGACAGGACGATCACCACCGCGACCAGCAGCAACAGGTAGTCGTCCACCTTCGGGACGGAGGCCCCGAGGGTGAAGCCCGCCAGGACCAGGGCCTGCGACCAGAGCACGCCGCCCACGGTCTGCCAGAGGGTGAACGGCCGGGCGGGCACCCCGAGCGCCCCCGCCACCGGATGCAGCACCGTGCGCAGCAGCGGCACGAACCGCCCGATCACCAGCGCCTTCCCGTAGCCGTACCGGGCCAGCAGGCCCTCGGCGCGGGCCGCCGCGCCCTTCACCCGGCGGCTGGAGGTGCGCGCGAGCAGCGCCCGGCCGCCGTGCCGCCCGATCAGATAACCGACCTGGCCCCCCGCCACCGCGCCGATCGCCGCGCACAGCAGCACCTGCCACAGCTGGAGCCGCGGCGGCTGCCCGGCGGTGCCCGCGCACAGCACACCGGCCGGGAACAGCAACGTGTCCCCGGGCAGGAAGAAGCCGAAGACCAGCAGCCCCGACTCCGCGAAGATCACCACCAGCACCCCGAGCGCGCCGAAGGCGGCCAGCACCGAGGCGCTGTCCAACGGGTCGACGGCGATCACCGGCCGTGCCTCCTGGCCTCCTCGCAGGGCTCCACGCTCACCAGCATCCTGCGTGGCGAAGACATGTGCGCGCGTGGACGATGCGTGCGAACGCACCGGCCGGGGCGGACCGACATCCCCCGGCCACCCGTCGTACACCCCGCCGTACACCCCACCGAGGCAGCGTGTCCCCATGACGCACCGCCCGATCTCCTCCGTCGACGCGCTCATGGGCCTGCTGGCGGGGTGCGCCGGCGTCTGGGACACCCCGGACCGCTCAGGCGACCCGGTGGACATCCTCGACCACGGCCTCCAGGTCGCCGCCCTGCTGGCGGTGAGCCGCCCCGGCGACGAGGAGGCGCAGGCGGCCGGACTCGTGCACGACATCGGCCACCACCTGGCGCCCGGCGACGAGGCCGGACACGGCAGCCATGCCGCGACCGCCGTCGAGGGCCTGCTCGGACCCCGCGTCGCCCGCCTGGTCGCCCTGCACATTCCGGCCAAGCGCTACCTCGCCGCCACCGACCCGTGCCTCGCGCTGTCCCCGGAGAGCGCCCGCACCCTCGGCTGCCAGGGCGGCCCCATGACCCCGGCGGAGGCGGCCGCCTTCGAGGCCGGTCCGGACGCCGCGGCGGCCGTCGCGCTGCGCCGTGCCGACGACGCCGGAAAGGTCGTCGGCCTGCGGGTACGGGCCCTGGAGAGCTGGCGCCCGGTCCTGGAGCGGGTCGCCGCCCGGCAGGCCGGGGCGGGGCCCGCCGGATGCTGAGGTGCTCATGGTGGGACGGTGGGGGCGTCCCCCTTTAAGGTGAGTCCTGTGGTGGATTGGTTTCAGCCGTTTCGCCAGTCGACGGTCGACGCCGTCGGACCCGGCCCCGGCACACCCGCCCCGGCAGCCCCCGTGCCCGCGGGCCCGGCCGAGCTGCGCGCGGTGGCGGCCACGATCGGCACGACCCTCGACGAGGACACGACCTGCGCGGAGCTGACCCGCGCCGCCGTCGCCCAGGTGGGCGGCGCCGCGGCCGTGCTGCGCTGGGGCCGCGAGGCGGGCGTCGGCTACGAGGCGGTCGGCGGGAGCCCGGCCGCCCTGCCCGAGGCCCGGCGGGTCGCCGCGGCCGCCCGGGTCGCCGCCGACCCGGACGAGGACCTGACCGTCGCCGCCGTACCCGGCGACGAGCGCACCGCGCTCTGCGTGCCGCTGGCCACCGGCGGCCGCCCCTACGGTGTGCTGGTCTGCGCCCGCGACGGCGCGTCCTACGCGGCGCCCGAGGCGGAGTTCCTGCGCTTCCTCACCGAGCGCGCCGCCTCCCACATCCGGCACGCCCGCGAGCACGACGCGGTCAGCGGCATCATCGGCAAGCTCCAGCGGGCCCTGCTGGCCGAGCCCGGCCGTCCGCACCCCAACCTGGACGTCGCCATCCGCTATCTGCCCGTCGGGCACAGCGCGCTGGTCGGCGGGGACTGGTGCGAGACCGTACGCCTGCACTTCGGCCGCACCCTGCTGGTCGTCGGCGACGTCATGGGCCACGGACTGGAAGCCGCCGTGGACATGACCGCCTACCGTTCCTCGCTGCGCTACATCGCCTCCGCCGACCTGCCCCCGCACCGGGTGCTGCGCCAGCTGGACGACATGGCCTCGGGCGAAGCCGAACGCAGGCCCGCCACCTGCCTGCTCGCACAGATCGACCCCAACCGGGGCCTGGTGACGCTGGCCAGCGCCGGGCACCTGCCGCCGTTCGTGATCGACGCGGCCGGGCGGGCCGCCCCGCTGCCGGTGCCGGTCGGACCGCCGCTCGGCACCGGGCTCGGCGGCTATGAGCCGGCCACCTTCCGGATGGTGCCCGGGCAGACCCTGATCCTGTTCACCGACGGGCTGGTCGAGCGGCGCGGCGAGGACATCGACCGCTCCCTGGCCCGGCTCGGCGCCATCGACTTCGGGATCTCGCCGGGTCTCGACGGCATCCTCGACACCGTTGTCACCCGGCTCGACGCCCGAAACACCGAGGACGACGTCGCCGCTCTGGCCGCCCGGCTGCGACCGCGGTCGGGACCGCAGCCAGGCTGAGACCCCGGACTCCGCCACCCTTGGGCGGAGTTCAGGTCCGCTGGAAGAACTCCACCTCGGCGAGGGCGACTTGGCGGCCCGCCGTCAGTCCGGTGACCGAGTGCAGCACCAGGCGCACCCGCACCACGTCGCTGATCGCGGTCTGCACCGGCTGATGGCCCGCCTTGTCGTCGAGCGAGATGGACTTGTGGTGGACCGTGCCGTCCGAGGACGTCACCTCCATGTCCATTTCGAGGGCGCGGGCCTCGGTCGCGTACTGTTCCGGCTCGTCCGAGGCGCCGTTGGTGATGATGACATCCACCATCCGGAACGGCTTGCCGAAGGTGTACGTCACCGAGGCACCCGGCCCCGGCGCGCCCCAATAGCGGTTGCTCAGGCCGTCCTTGGTGTTCGACGCCGGATGCCCGGGCACGGCCCCGCTCGCGGTGACCCCGGTCGGGGTGACGGGCTTGGTGCCGCCGAGCTTGTCCCGGGTGTCCTCGAACAGGGCGCGCCCGGCGGGCAGCAGCAGGAAGCCGCCCACGCACAGCGCGATCACCACCAGCAGGATCACCAGCACCCGCACCCAGCGCCCGGACCCGGCCCGCACCCGGCGCCGGAACGGCCATATCGTCCGCCACCACGGCAGCGGCGCGGCGGCCGCCTGCGGGTTCAGCGGGGTGGCACAGCGGCGGCAGAACTTGCGCCCCGGCGGATTCGGCGTCCCGCACGCGGGGCACGGCGGTCCGACCACCTCCTCCTGCCGCGCCACCGGCCGCACGACGGGCCGCTGCGCGACCGCCTTCCCGGGCAGCACGGGCGCGGGCCCCCGGGCCTCCGTCCCGGCCGGCTCGGGCGCGCGGGGCGCCCGAGGGGCCGGGGACACGGGGGGAGTGCGGGGCGGGGGTGAGGCGGGGCGTGGGGGAGTGGGCGGTGGTGAGGGAGAGGCCGACGGCGCGGGCGAGGTACGTGATTCCGAAGAGGTCGGCGGGGTCGGTGGCGTCGGCGGTGCTGATGGTGCCGGTGGTGTCGATGGTGCTGGCGGAGCCGACGGTGCCGAAGAGGCAGCGGAGGCCGATGACGCCGAAGAGTCAGGAGAGGCCGATGACGCCGAAGAGTCGGGAGAGTCGGGAGAGACAGCAGCGGCAGGAGGGGCCGAAGGCGCGGGGGGCGTGCGCGGCAAAGTGGGTGCCGCGGGTGCCGCCTGCTCCGGAGGCGTACGGGGTGCCGGAGGCGCCGCGGGCGTGCTGCGCGCGGAGGAAGCGCCGGGCGCGGTGGACTCGCCGGACGCCGTGGGGGCCGTACGCGGTACCGGCGGAGCCTGGACGGGCCGGGCGTCGGTGCCGGTACGCGCCGTACGGCGTTCCTCCGCGCGCCGGGCCGGACGCGACTCGTCCGTCCGGGGCCGGGGGTCGGCGGCCGGAACCGGACTCCCCCCGGACGCGCGGTCGTTCCCGCGCGAGCCGGACTCCCCGGCCGAGGGGCCCGGACTCCCCTCGTCCGCAGGGGCGTCGTCCGCCACCGGCGTTCGCGGGCTCGCCGCCGCGGGCCGTTCCGAGGACCACCCCAGATACGCACCGCAGTTGCCGCAGAAGTCGTCGTCGGGGCCGTTGGACGCCCCGCACGCGGGACAGGCGCGCATGGCGTCACCTCCCTTCGTCGGCGGGCGGTCCGGACAGGATCTCGACCCGGCAGGGGACATGGACGGGACAGTGGGCGCGGACCATCTCGCGGGCCCGGTCGGCGTCGACCACCGGCTCCCGGCCCGGCCACACCCGGACCACCACCTCGCCGGACGGCGCCGGCGGCAGCGGGGTGTCCGCGGTCCGGGACCAGGCCGCGCCGCCGTCGCCGAGGACCTCCGCCTCCACCCCGAGCGTGAGCCGCAGCCGCTCCACCAGACCGCGCCGGGTGCCGCGCCAGCGGTGCAGCTCGACCGCCCGTACCACCGCCTCCCGGCGCAGCCCCTCCGGCCGGTCCGGGTCGTCGGCGGCGCCCACCCACGAGGCCAGCCAGGCCACGAAGTCGGCCGGGGCGACCCGGGGGTCGAGGTAGGCGGACAGATTGTCGAGGGTGGAGAACACGGGGGCGAGGACGGTGTCCAGGCCCGCCGTGAACCGCTGCGCGAAGTCGTCCTCGGCGTACAGCGCGGGCAGCAGCCCGCCGATCGGATGCCGGCTCGGCAGACCGGGAACGGCGGCACGGCTCATGGACGGATCTCCGGTTCGATCGGCTGCACGACGACCTGGTGCTGGTAGGAGAAGACCAGGGCGCCCGGACCGACGTCGATGCGGTCCACCGGCGCGCCGCGCCGCCCGGTGATCGGGTCGGCGGCGAACAGCCGGATCTCCTCCACCAGCGCGTTGCCGGTGGCCCGTTGGAGCACGCCGAACACCTCGCCGTACTGCACCGGACGGCCGAACGGCCACCCGGTGCCGTCCGGGCCGCCGCGCAGCGGGTTGAGGTAGCGGAACAGGGCGGCGAGCGCCGCGTCCCGCACCCGGTCGGTGTCGGCGGGCGCGGTCGCGAGCCGGGCGACCACGGTGACGCCCTGGTAGACCGGCGGCTCGACCACCAGCCGGGTGCCGATCAGGCGCCGTTCGTCCAGGCTCTCGGTGATCGCGGTCAGCACCTGGTCCGAGGGGATGAGCTGCTCGAAGCGGAGCCGGTCGTCGCCCTCGTCGGCGACCGCGTCCGGCACCACGAGCACCCGGACCGCACCCGCCCCGGCCCCGGCGTCCGTGACGGGCAGGCAGCGCACCCGGCGCACCGAGGGTGCCGCCTGCCGGGCGATGATCTCGTGGTCCTCGGCGGTGACCGCCCGCTCCTGCATGCGCAGCGCGTCCGGGGCGCGCAGCCGGGCGTTGGCGAGGGTCTCCCCGTCCACGCCGCCGCGCGCCGCCTCCCGGTTGACGACCCGCGCGATGTACGGCACCGAGCTGCGCAGCACCGAGATCGCACCCCGGGCCACATTGCCGGCCGGGCCGCCGCCGGTGCGGTAGCGGGACACCCGGATGTGGGCGCCCTTCTCCGGCACCGCGCCGCACAGCCGCAGCGTGCCGTCCGGTTCGCGCAGCGCCGGCGGGAAGCCGAACTCGCCGGTGGTGGCGTCCACCCGGACATGCCGGTCGCCGGGGCCCGAGCGGCCGAAGTGCTCGACCACCTCCCAGCGCTGCCAGCCGTCCGCCGAGGACACCTCGACCACCGGCGGACCGCCGTCCAGCAGCACGGGCGGGCGGCCGAGCCGGAACGCCTGGCCCGCGACCCCCTCCGAGGTGCCGAGCGGGACGTCCGTGACGGTCTCGGCGTGCTCGACCGGGGTGGTGCCGCCGACCGTGAACACCGACGCCTCGCGCACCGTCGGGGACTCCGAGTAGAACGGCTGGCCCGGCTCCGCGTCGGTGACCCGGCAGCGCAGCCAGCCCGCCCGGGTGCCGCCGATCACGGACGCGGTGTGCTCGCCGGGCACGTACACGATCACCTCGCCGGGCCGGTTGAGCCCGCCGGTGGTGTCCGAGCCGGTCTCGCACAGCCGCCAGCGGCCGCCGTCCCACGCCTCCCACACCAGCGGCGGCTGGCGCGGGTCCACGCCGACGCCCTCCACCCGGCTGTCCAGCCGCACCGCCACGATGCACCGGGGCACCGCCGTGGGCAGCCCGAACAGCAGCGCGTCGCCCGGCTGCGGGGCCGCCTGGAAACAGCGCACGTCCTGGCCCTCGGCGAGCTCCCGGGTCCGGTCGGTCTGCTCACCGCCCCGGGGCGCCGCCACCAGCCGGGTCAACTCGCTCGGCACGATACGGAGTTCGTCCTTGGTGGCGAACACCACCGGCTCCTCGGTCTCGCCGTCCGCGGTGGTCACCTCGGTGCCCGCGGGCAGCGTCACCGCGTCCTGCTGCGGCGCCGACAGCCAGAAGTCGACCTCGGCCCCGGCCGCCGCCGGCGGGAACAGCCGGATGCCCAACAGGTCCAGGAACGCCGTGTAGTTCTTGTCCGGTACCCGGTTCAGCCGGTACAGCAGCTGGTCCACGATGTACGCGAACGTCTCGATCAGGGTGACGCCCGGGTCGGAGACGTTGTGATCGGTCCACTCCGGGGCGCGCTGCTGCACATAGCGCTTCGCCTCGTCGACGAGCTGCTGGAAGCGCCGGTCGTCCAGATTGGGGGAGGGCAGGGCCATCAGTCCGCGACCGCTTCCTCGGTCCCCTCCTCGGAGGGGATCGTGTAGAAGGGAAACACCAGGTTGCGCCGGTCGTTGGTGGAACGGATCGTGTAGCGCACATCGATGTAGAGGGTGCCGTCGTCGACGGCGTCGAAGGCGACGACCACCTCGTCGACGCCGATCCGCGGCTCCCAGCGTTCCAGTGCCTCGCGCACCTGCTGGGCGATCCGGCCCGCGGTGGCGCCGTCGCCGGGCGCGAAGACGTAGTCGTGGATGCCGCAGCCGAACTCGGGCCGCATCGGCCGCTCACCGGGCGCGGTGCCGAGGACCAGCCGGATGGCCTCCTCGATCTCCCGCTCCCGCTCCACCAGCGCGATACCGCCGGTCGGGCCGACCCGCAGCGGGAACGCCCAGCCCCGGCCGATGAACCGCTCGCTCATCACAGGCCCCCGATCTGCACGTTCAGCGCGCCGAGCAGGATGTTGGCGCCGCACGTGGACTTGTCGCCCGCCCGCGCGGCCGGCAGCCCCCCGATCAGGACCAGGCCCGAGGTCAGCGAGGCCGGGTTGGGCATGATCACGTTGCCGGGGCCGAGGGCCGCGTGCGGGGGGACGGGGCAGGTGTGCAGGCTGCCCACCACGGCGGCGGGTTTGCCGCCGATCAGCACCCGCGCCACCGTCGCGGCGGCGCCGGGCGGCGGGGTGGCGACCACCCCGCCGTGGCTGGTGGAATCGCCGGTACGGGCTGCGCCGGGCATGTGGAGCTCCTCCTGGGAAGTGTCGTGGGGCTGGCGGTTCAGTTGATGCGGACGAGGTCGGCCCTCAGCACCCCCAGCAGACCGCCGTCGAGCGTGAGATCGGTCTGCCCGGAGACGGTCGCCGAACGGCCGGACATCTTCACCGAGTTGGTGCCGTCGATGTCCACGGAGGCGCCCTTCACACTGACCTTGCCGGTGCCCGCGTCCAGGGTGATGCCGTGCTCGTCCAGCCGCACCGAGGTCAGCGCCCGCCGCCCGCCGGCCGCGTACACGGTCAGCGTGATCCGGTCGTTGCGGTCGTCGAGCATCACCTCCATGCGCTCGTCCCCGGTGCGCAGCCGTACCCCGGAGGGACCCGACCGCGGGTCCAGCAGCTCCACCCGGTGCCCCGAACGGGACACGACGGAACGGCGGTTCACCTTGCCGCTGGTGCCGTCGATCAACGGGACGTCGTGCCGGGAGGGGGTGTCCACGCCGTTGTACAGGCCGCCGATGACGTACGGGCTGTCCAGCAGGCCCTGTTCGAAGCCGACCAGCACCTCGTCGTTGACCTCGGGGCTGACCACCCCGCCGCCGCCCTTGCCGCCCCACTGCACCGTGCGCACCCAGTCGGACACATAGGTGTCGTCCAGCCAGGGGAACTTGAGCCGCACCCCGCCGCTCTGCGCGCCGCCCGGCTCCCGTACGTCCGTCACCACGCCGATCGCGAGGCCGGGGATGCGCGGGCCCCGGCCGGGCGCGTTGGCGCCGGTCGCCAGGCCCGCGAGGGACCGGTCCGGGCTGGCGCTGACCCACACCGTGGTCCGGTAGCCGCCGTGCGGATCCAGGCTGTGGTGCACGGCGGTCGCCGTGTACCGGCCCGAGAACGCGGGCCCCACATTGCCGAGCGCCACCGGCACCCCGGCCCGCAGTCGCGGACTGCCCTCCACCACCACTTCCAACTCACCGAAGGCGGAGGCCACTTGGGCGGAGATCGCCGTCGCGGCCGCCGTCGTCTCGGCCTGCGTACGGTACGGGGTGTCGGTCACCGTCAGCTTGGCGCTCGCCCCGAACGCGGACGCCAGCGACGGGGACAGCCCCGGCTGCACCGTCCTGCTGGTCACCGACGGCTGCCGGGCCACCAGCGGCGTCTTCGTGGTGACGTCCCAGCCGCGCACCTCCACCTGCGACGCGCCGTCCGCGCCCGACAGCGCGGCCCGCAGCGCCAGCAGATTGCGCCCGTACTCCAGCACCATCGGGCTCTGCGTGGCCGGGGTCGACGGCGCGGGCGCCCCCGACGCCGGATCGGGCCGGGTGAACTGGAGCACCCCCTTGTCGTCGACCCGCACCTGCGCACCGCTCTCGCCCGCCAGGTACTGGAGAAAGTCCCAGTCGGAGACGTTGGCCTGCGACAACTGCTTGTAGGTGACCGGCGCGGCCTCCACCTTCCCCACGGGCAGACCCGCGCCCGCGGCCACCTTGCGCACGATGGCGGCGGCCGTCATGTTCCGGTACGCCACCACCTTCCGGCCGCGCTGCAACCGGTGCGCCTTGGAGTAGGCACGCACCACCGTGAACGACCCGGTGCCGTCCCGGTCGATCTCCACCGCCGTGACCTCGCCGCTGAACAACTGCTCGCGGGCCTGCCCGGAGACCGTCACCACCGACACCTTCAGCGGGGTGCCGAGCGTGATGCCGGTCGACTTCAGGAACTCGTTGTCGGGGTCGCGATAGGTGAGCACCGCCGTGTCCGGCAGCCCCACGTTCTCGTCCACCGCACAACTCACCAGCTGCGCCGCCCAGATCTGCGGCAGCTCACCGGGCGCCTCCACGACGGGGTCCGCCGCGAACGACCGGCCGCCCCGCGCCTCGGGTGTCGTCACCGCTCCTCCTCACCGCCCGCGTCCCCGAGCGCCGGCACCACCAGTTCGGTGCCGGGCGGCAGGTCCATCGGGTCGTCGATCCCGTTCGCCTCGGCGATCACCCGCCAGGCCGTCGCGTCGCCGTACTCCCGCCAGGCCAGCAGCGCCAGGCTGTCCCCGGCGACGATCGTGTGCGTGCTGCGGGCGGTGCGCGCGCCCGAGGTGGGGTTCTGCCCCGCCGGGTCGACGCTCGCCTCCTCCACCGAGAGCGAACAGGTCGCCCGCAGCGGCTTGCCGTCCACGTCGAACAGCGTGTACGTCACCGAGAGCCCCGACATCACCCCGTCGAACGAGGTGGTGCGGGCGGTGCCCCACTCGAACCGCACCCAGGGGCTCGCCGGTTTCTTGCGGGCGAGGCTCGCCGGTGTCGGCACGCACGCCTTCATCAGCTTCTCGACCGCCTGCTCGACCGAATCGTCGTGCGTCGACGTCGCGTCGAGGAAGACATCGAGGCTCAGCTCCCGCGGCCCGCTGCCCACGAACTCCGGCAGCGCCGACTGCCCCGCCATCCGGGAGGGGGTGCGCCGCCAGGTGGTGGACTTGCGCAGCTGAAGGCTGGACGGGTTGAACTGGAGATTGAGCTGCGCGATGGTCCCGCCGGGCTTCGCGCCGACCGCCGAGGGGGGTTCCTTCAGGGTCAGCTGGGCCCGGGCACGGCTGGTGCGGGCGGCGGAGGACATACCGGGAACTCCTTTCGTACGGATCGAGGTGACAGGGCGGGTACCGGGGCGGGCGGATCAGGAGGGACGCAGGCCCTCGTGGGCGATCTCCAGCGTCTCCAGCGCCGCCTGCGAGTTGGCCGGGTCGAACGACGGGCCCTCCCAGCGCACCGGCACGATGCCGAGCACCTGCCAGCTGATGATCCGCGACAGATCCGGTTTCAGCGCCACGATCTCCCCGTCCTTGGGCTCCACGCGGCGCAGCGTCTGGTCGAGCCAGCGGCTGATCTTCATCGTGTCGGCGGTGACCGGCCTGGTCAGCGTGATGTTGGACCAGGTGACCCGGCCCGGCAGCTGCCAGGTGAAACCGTTGTTGCCGCCCTCCGCGTAGCTCTCCATCTCCACCTGCGCGCCCATGCCGGAGCACGTGTGGAAGGCACCCAGATCATTGCCGCCGATCTGGAGCCGGAAGAACACGCTCGTCGCGAAGATGTTGTCCGTCATCCGTGGGCCATCCGTTCCATGTCCGCTAGCGCCGTCCGTCGTAGGGGCGTCCGGCGCGTTCCCGTCCCCGCCGCATGTCGGCCCGCAGCAGCCGGGCCAACGGGTCCAGCAGTCGCCGCGCCAGATCCTCGACGTCGACACCCGGGTCCTGCGGCGCGGCCTCCTTCTTGTCGGCCGTCGTGCCAGACGCCGGGAAGGACGCCGGGGCGGAGGCCGACCGCGGACGGTTGTGCGCGGACCCGCCGGAAGCCGCCGCCTTCGCGTCCCGCTGGACGACGCCGACCTGAACGCCGCCCGGAACCACGGGAGCCGGCTCCGCCGGCCGGGCCATGCGCACCACGGGTACGGGCAGGGCGCCCGGCGGTGTGAGCGAGGCCGGGGAGGGAGACGCCTGGAGCGGGGGAGCCTGCGCCTCGGTCAGGGGCAGGGCGGCACCGGCACCCGCCCGCTGGACGGGGGTGGTGTCCGGGCGTACGACGGGAAGGCCGGCGCGAGTCGAGACGGCCCTCTGGAGGGGGGGAGCCCCGGGGGCGGCCGGTCGGGCCGTTTCCGGAGCCGTCTCCGCAGCGGGCTCACGGCGCCAGGAGGCCGCCACGACCGGGGGCTTGGCGGGAGCGGCGGGACCGTCGGCGTGCGGCGGGCGCGGTGTGCCCTCCGGCGTACGGGTGCTGAGGGTGAGGGGGCGGGCGGAGAGGAGCGAGCGGGCGGTGGTGCTCATGGTCCGCCGGGGCCCGGCGAGGGCACGGGCCACGACGACCGGGCTCGCGGCGTGCGTGCGCCGTCCGGGTGTGGCGGGGCCGGGTGTGGCGGGGCCGGTGGACGCCGCGCGCTGTACGACGCCGGGCGCGCCCGTGGCCGGGGGCGCCGGCGGTGCCACGGCACGGGTCACCAGGGGAGTGGCCGGGGCGGGCCCCTCGGCGGCCGCCGAAGTGGACGCGGTCGCGGGAGAGTTGGCGACCGCACCGGGTCCCTCGGTGGCTGCCGTCCCCAGGAGGGGCGCCATGGAAGCCCGCAGCGCCTCCTGCCTCGCCGCCACGCGCTGGACGTAGGGCTGGGCGGGACGGCCACCGGCACCGACCGGCCCGCTCGGGGTGGCGGTCGGCGGCAGCGAGGAGAGGGGCGCGCCCAGACCGCCACGGGCACGTGCGCCGGACGGGCCGGTCCGCTCGGCACGGCGCGTGGGCGCGGGCCCCTCGGCGGCCGGTCCGGCGCCGGACCGTGCCGTCGGGGCGGCCGTGGTCTCGGGACGCGCCGTCGGGGACGCCGGGGTACCGGGTCGCGTCGTCGGGGATGCCGGGGTGGCCGTGGAGCTGGACGGCGCGGAAGCGTCCGTCTGGCGTTGCACGACGGGCAGCACCGGCCCGGACGCCGGATCGGCGGCGGTGGCCGGCCGGGCAGTCGCAGCGGGACGGTCCTTCTCGGCGGAGCCGGAAGCATCCGTCCGACGCTGCACCGCCGACAGAAGCGGCTTGGCGGGCACCTCGGTGCCGGGAGTCTCCGCCGGTCGCTGTACGACGGGCAGCACCGGGTCCGCCGTAGCGGGGAGTTCGCTCCCGGCCGGAGCCGGAGCGTCCTCCCGGCGCTGCACTCCGGGGAGCAGCGGCTTGGCCGTCGGCCGGGCGGCACCGGAGGCGTCCGCCTCGCGCTGTACGGCGGACGGCTCCGGCCCGGACCCCGGCCGGGCGTCGGCCGCGGCGGCATCCGAGGCGTCCGTCAGGCGCTGTACGACGGGCAGCGCGGGCCCTGCCGGGGGTGCGGCGTCGGCCGGGCGGGAAGCCCCGGGAGCACCGGTGGCCCCCGGAACGGGCGGGGCCGTTCGCGCGTTCCCGGCGGAACCGGGAGCGTCCACCAGACGCTGAACGTCGGGCAGCAGCGGCCGCGAGGGCGCCGGAGCGTCGGCCGTGACGGCGCGCGGGGGCTTGGCCGCCTCGGTGACCGCGGGCTCGTTCCCGGGGGAGGCGGGACCCTCCGCCTGTCGCTGTACGACCGGGAGCACCGGGTCGGCCGACGGCCGGGCCTCGGCGGCGCGGGGCGTCCCGGGGCCCTGGGCGGCAGCGGCGTCCTCGTGGTGCCGCGCCTCGGGCAGCAGTGGCCTGGACGCCGCCGGAGCGCCGGCCGGACCGGATTCGGAGCCGTCCGCCCGGCGCTGTACGACAGGGGTCCCGGCTTTGGCGTCCGTCCGCCCGTCGGCCGCGACCGCACGCGGCGCCGTCGCGGCTTCCCCGGCCCCGCTCTCGGGGGCGTCCGCCCGGCGCTGCACAACCGGCAGCACCGGACCACTTGCCGACCGCGCATCGGCCGTACCGGTCGCGGACGGCCCATCGACGGCCAACGGGCTCGCGGTGGAGGGGAGTTCCGCCATCGGCTCACCCAACGAGGCCCGCACAGCGCCCCGTCCGGGCGCGGCGGCGCGCTGAACGGCACCGGCACGGGTACCCGCGTCGGCGGCACCGGCACGCGCATCGACACCGGCGGCCGGCACCGGTCGTACCGCGGCGACCCGCCGCAGCGGCCCGGGCGCCACCCGGCGCGCCACGGTCAACGAGGGGCCCAGCGGTCGCGGTCGTACGGCTCCCGCACTGCCCCCCGGCTCAACTCCCGCACCCCTGGGCGCGGTTCCGGCAGCCGGAGCATTCGGCACCACGGCGACCCGCCGTACCACCGGAAGCTCCGGTCCGGTCGCCCGACCGGCATCGCCGGCCGCGGCGCGCTGCGCACCCGGCGAGGACGCGGGGGACTGCGGGCGCGCCGGCCCGGTTGGCCGCCGTACCGCTCCGGCGCCCCGCCCGTCCGCCCGCACCACCCGCTGGACCTGCGCCAACGCGGAACCGGCAGCCTCGCCGTCCCCCGCTTCCTCACCGCCGGACTCCGGCAGCGAGCGCAGCAGCAGCGGCCCGCCGGTGCCGTACTCCGAGCGCTGGACGGGAGGGCGCGCCACGCCGTGCACCAGGCCCATCGGGGCCGAGGGCAGCAGCCCATGGCCGAGGCCCGAGTCGAAGACGGGGTTCTGCCAGGAGGTCAGACCGTCGCGGAAGGCGAGACCGTCGCTGACGCCGAGCGGCGCGCGCGCCACGGTCAGCGCGGGCGCCGCGACCCGGCGCCAGCCGCCGTCCCAGTCTCCGGGCATGGACGAAGCGGCCCGCGTCGGCTGGGAGCCGGACGGGCCGGGAGCCGACGGAGCGGGCGCGGACGGACCCGACGGGGCCGCCGACGCGTCGTCGGCGGCCCGGTCCCGTCGGCGGCGGACATCCCACCAGACCATGACCTCAACCACCCTCGTTCATACGGGCGTTGATACGAGCGATCTCGCCCACCCACTGGCGGCGCTCCGCATGGGTGAGATCGAGGATCTCCTCACGCTGCCAGTGGAAGTGATAGGCGATGTACGCGACTTCCTCCCGGAGCCGGGGAAGCGCGTACGTCACGATTCCCCCAGGCGCCCACCCGAGAGGTCGACCTCGAAGCCGCCCTCGCAGTGCGGACAGGTCACCGCCGCGCGGGTGTGACCCTCGCTGTTGACCCGGCGGTAGAAGTCCTGGAGGAAGGCGACATCGGTGGCGTACATCCGCTCCACGACGCCCGCGTGCACATCGGTGATGGTGCCGAGCCGGGTGATCACCTGGCTCAGCAGCACCACACTGAGGTACGCGGGGTTCTCCTTGACCCGCAGATCGATCTGCGGGCGCAGCTCGTCGCGGGCCGTGGCGAGCCGCATGGAGCCGCTGCGGTGCAGCGTGCCCGACTCGTCCACGTACCCGCGCGGCAGCTCGAACTCGAACTCGGTGCGCAGCCCGTGGTCACGCGTGGCCGCGGGCCCGGACGGTGGCGCCGGGGCCTGCGGCTGCTCGGGGGCCGGGGCGGGCGCCGTCGCGTCGAGGATCTCCTCCAGGCTGCCCGCCGTCACCGTACGGCGCCTCATTCGACGACGATCTCCTCGAACACGATGGTGACCGTCTCGGTCGCCGCCGCGGACTCACCCGCCTTGAGCGAGGGACCCTCCCAGCGGGAGGCCCAGCCCTGCATCAGCTGGATCCGGCGCACCGTCTCGCCCTTGGAGTCCTTGATCTCGATGGTCAGGTTCTGCCGGGCGGTGTCGACGGCACCGTTGTTCAGGGTCTCCTTGATCCACTTCGTGAACTCGCTGGACTTGTCGAGTCCCCGGGTGATCGTGATCTCACCCGCCTGCCGGGCACCCGGCTGCTTGCGGATGATCTGCTTGCCCTCCGAGGTGACCTGTCGTACCTCGACGACCTCTTCCTCGACGGTCAGGCCGCTGATCTCCTGGATGGACTCCACCATGTAGCCGCCGAGCTGCACGCCGAACACATGGGTGGAAAGAGCATCGCCCTCTGCCATGACTGTTTCGTCACCTTTCCTTGACCGACCCGCGGGTCAGTGGTCTCACTCGTCGATGAGGCTGGTGCTGTCCGAGAACTGGGCCAGCCGGAAGACCACGAACTCGGCGGGCTTGACCGGCGCGACACCGATCTCACACACGACCCGGCCCTGGTCGATGGACTCCTGCGGGTTGTTGCCGCGGTCGCACTTGACGTAGAACGCCTCCTCGGCGGTGCGCCCGAACAGCGCGCCCCGCCGCCATTCCTCGGTGAGGAACGCGGTGACGTTGCGCCGGATGCTGGACCACAGCCGGTCGTCGTTCGGCTCGAAGACCACCCACTGGGTGCCCAGCAGGATGGACTCCTCGAGGTAGTTGAAGAGCCGACGCACGTTCAGGTAGCGCCAGGCCGGGTCGGACGACAGGGTGCGGGCACCCCAGATCCGGATGCCGCGGCCGGGGAAGGCCCGTACGCAGTTCACGCCGATCGGGTTCAGCAGGTCCTGCTCGCCCTTGCTCAGGCGCAGTTCCAGGTCGACCGCGCCGCGGATCACCTCGTTGGCGGGCGCCTTGTGCACGCCGCGCTCGGCGTCGCTGCGCGCCCACACGCCCGCGATGTGACCGCTCGGCGGGACCGTGGTGTTGCGGCCGGCCGCCGGGTCGAAGACCCGCACCCAGGGGTAGTAGAGGGTGGCGTACCGGGAGTCGTAGCCGGCCTCGTCGTTGCGCCAGGTGCGCACCTGCTGGGCGTTGAGGCCCGGCGGGGTGTCCAGGACGGCGACCCGGTCGCCCATCTGCTCGCAGTGCGAGATCACCGCGAGCTGGACCGTGCGCACGCCCTCGGCATCGATGTCACCGCGCTGGTAGGCACCCATCAGGTCCGGGACGGCCACCATGGTGATCTCGTCGATCGCCTCGAGACCGCCGAAGCCGGTACGGGCGGCGGAGTCGCCGACGTACTCGGCCGGGTCGAGCCGGGACACCTCACCGGAGGACGCGGGGATCGCGGGGGCGCCCGGCGCGTCGGGCAGGGCCACCGTCTGGGCGGCGGGACGCGCCTGGGCGGCGTCGCGCTGCTCGGTGACCTCGATCAGCTTGGAGGCGCGGACCTGGTTGACCACATAGCCCTTGACGTTCTTGCGGGTGGAGACGTCGTAGTTCTCCACCACCTGCTCGCCGCGGCGCACCAGCAGCCGGAAGCGGTCCTCGGGGCCCTCGCCCTCCGGGTCGGCGATCTCCACCGACACCCCGGTGACGCCGGGCTTGGCCGCGACGAGGAACCCACCGAGGGCCACCGGCTCGGGCGCCTGCGCCTGGCGGGGCACCGACGCGGAGCCCGCCGGCGCGGCGGAGTCGTCGCCGGAGCCGCCGATCCGGACCACATAGGCCGCGCCGCCGCCGTTGGCGAAGTAGCCGTACACGGCGTGCGCGAGATAGGTGCCCTCGGTGAAACCGCCGAACTGCTGGGTGTACTGGTCCCAGTTGGTCACCAGGGTGGGCTCGTGGAAGGGTCCGGTCTGGGCGAAGCCGACGAACGCGGCGACGGCGGTGCCGACCCCTTCGATCGGTCGGGCACCGGACTGCACCTCCTCCACGTACACGCCCGGGGTGAGGTACGTCGGCATACTCGCTCCTTCGTGTGCCAAGGGTGTCACCTGCGTCGACGTCGAGTCTCCGAGGCCGGTGCGGCATGGCGACAGGGGCGCGCGGACCTGGGCGAGGGCAAGCCCGCTGCCTTTCCGGGCGCCCGCGCCCGGCGCCGCCTTCCCTTTCGGGCAACCCACCCCTTCGGTAAGCCCTAGGAACGGTAAAAAGTGCTGGACAGCGGCCGGTTCAGGAGTCCGCCAGCATGTCCCGCGTCCACGTCCCGAACTCGCTCTCCAGGACCAGCCGGCCGAGCTTGCGGTACTCCTGGGCGACCGCCGTCATCAACTGCCGCATGCTCAGCGGAAGTCCGGCCTCGGCCGCCAGATACGCGGCCGTCACCGCGCACGCCCGGATGGAGCCGCCGGCCAGTTCGAAGCGGTCCGCGCAGAAGCCGAGATCGAGATCGGCGGCGCGCGGCAGCCGCCCGCCCAGGCACCGCTCCCACAGCGCGAGCCGCTGACCGGCGTCCGGCACCGGGAAGTCGGCGATCACATCGAGCCGCCGGGTGAACGCCTCGTCCAGGTTGGCCCGCAGATTGGTGGTCAGTACGGCGATGCCGTCGAAGGACTCCATGCGCTGCAGCAGATACGCCGACTCGATGTTGGCGTTCCGGTCGTGCGCGTCCTTGACCTGCGAGCGCTTGCCGAAGATCGCGTCGGCCTCGTCGAACAGCAGCACCGCGTTGACCGCGGACGCCTCGGTGAAGATCCGCTCCAGGTTCTTCTCGGTCTCGCCGATGTACTTGTCGACCACCGTGGACAGGTCCACCACGTACAGGTCCATGCCCAGGTCGGCCGCGACCACCTCGGCGGACATCGTCTTGCCGGTGCCGGACTCCCCGGCGAACAGCGCGATCACGCCCCGCCCCCGGCCGCCGCCCGGCCGCATCCGCCACTGCCCGAGCACCTGCTCGCGATGCCGGGCGCGCACCGCCAGCTCCCGCAGCCTGCGGTGGGTCGGCGCGGGCAGCACCAGGTCGTCCCAGCCGACGGCGGGTTCCACCCGGCGGGCCAGCCGCGCGAGCCCCGCGCCGTTCTGCGCCCGTACGGCGGCCCGCAGATCGTCGGCCCGCACCGGGCGGCCGTCCAGCGCGGCCGTGCGCACCGCGGCACCCGCGGCCCGGCGCAGCTGCCCGCCGTCCAGCCGGTGCGCGGCGACCGCCGAGGCGAGCGTCTCCGCCTCGGCCGGGTCGACGCCGTCGGAGCCGGCCCGTTCGAGCGCGTGCCGCCAGCGGGTGGCCTGGCGGTCGGGGGAGGGCGGGGACACCGGGAGGACCACCGGGGTGTCGGCGGCCCAGGCCGGGTCCCAGCCGTCCTTGCCGTACAGGAACAGCGGGAGTCCGCGCAGCGCGGCGCACAGGTCCCTGGTGACCTGGTCGCGTCGGACGGGCTCCGGGGGCAGCGCCTCCAGCGGGCCGAGGACGACGCCCGCGCCGGACAGCCGGGCCTCCAGGGCCGCCACCCGGGCGAGCTCGGGCACCTCGTCGCAGCGCCGGGCGAGCGCCGCCGCGTCGAGCACCAGCGGGCGCAGCCCGGCCGCGCGCAGGGCCGCCACGGCGAGGCCGGGGGCGTCGCCGCCGCGGTCCAGCAACTGCACCAGGCCGGGACCCGAGCGCGCCGTGGCGGACGCCCGGGCCACGTCGGCGGCCTCGGCCGTCGGGTCGGCGTCGGCCTCGCCGAGCAGCCCGGCCAGCCGCGCGTCCGGCTCGGTGCCGCCCAGCAGCCGCGCGCTCACCCGGTCCGGGACCGCCAGCACGCGCGACAGCGGCGGCCGTTCGGACTCGGTGAGCTCGATCAGACCGCCCGCGATCAGCGGTGCCCCGGGGGAGAGCCGGAACCGGGCCGCGGACGCCGCGGGCAGTCCGCACAGCTCCAGGGCGAGGGCGACGGTCGGCCGGCGGCGGGTCAGATCGTCGTTGAGATAGCCGTAGAGCCGCTCGAACCGTGGATCAAGATCCGGCGCCAGGGCGACCAGCAGCAGATCCGTGTCCAGCGCGGAGAGCCCGAACCGCTCGGCCAGCAGGCCGAGTCCGGACGCCGGGGGCACCGGCGGCGGCTCCTGGCCGGGCAGCCCGAGGCCACCCGGCTCCGCCAGGATGCGCTCCACCGCCTGCGGGGTCAGATACTGGCCCCGGTACGGGTCGTCGGGATCCGGGTCGACGGCGCGCCGCGCGGCCACCGCGTGGCGCACCCGCTCCTCGATCAGCCGCAGCCGCGCCCACAGGACGTCCACCTCGGCCTCGGTCGCGTACATCAGGGCTGCCGCCTCCCTCGGCGCCGCCGGGCCGGAACCGCGGGCCGCTCGCGGGGGCCGGCGAAGCCCTCCGCACCGGGGTCGCCCACCTCCTCGTACCGCAGCCGTCGTCCCGGCGCGGGTTCATCGTCGGGACCGAGCCCGCCCGTGCGGACCAGCAGGCCCTCGGTCACCGGCGGCGCGGCCGGGCGGGCCGCGGCGGCGAGCGGTGCGCGCACCCGGACCCCGAGCGACGGCTTCAGCTCGCCGTCCAGCGCCGACCACACATCGGACGCGGACGGCCCGTCGGCCCCGCCGCCGGCGGTGTCCAGGGAGACCGTCAGGCCGAGCTCGGCGAGCGAGCCGGTGAGCAGCTCCGCCGGCAGCGCGTCCGTGCTCACCAGCGTGCCCAGCACCTGCGAGAGCAGCCGGTGTTCGTCCTGCGGACGGCTCGCCCACGCCGTGACCAGATACGTCAGGTCGAACCAGCGGGGCGGGGTGCGCCGCGCCACCACATATCCCTCGGCGTCGTGCACCTCACCGGCGCCGGCGCCGCGCCGGGTGGCGTCCTCCTGGATGTGGTAGAGGAAGACGCATACCGTGGGCGCGTTGCGGCGGGCCGCCCAGTCGCGGGTCGGGGCGTCGAAGACCACCTCGACCCCGGACGCCTCCAGACCGGACCCGGCGAGCAGCCCGCGCAGCGCCTCGTCGACCTCGTGGATCATCGGCGGGTCACCTCGTCCGGCGGCTGCACACTGCCCAGCACCACCAGGAAGTCCGTCTTCACCGGGGAGAAGCCGGGCCCGCGCGCGGTGATGGTGCGCGGTCCCGTCTGGTCCTTGGTGAGGATCAGCAACTGGCCGATGAAGGTGCCGTCCGGCTTGGGCACGGTCGGCGCGGCGGCCGCCGTGATCCCCGGCTTCCAGGCGAAGCGCACCGGCACGCCCGGCGGGAAGTCCTTGCCGCGCACCGAGGTGACGAAGCCGGGCTTGCCGATCGGCGGCACCGCGATGATCTTCGGCTGGAGAATCCGCAGCCTCGTACTGGCCTTGTTGTCCCGGGGATCGGCGTCCGTGCCGGTGGTGGTCAGCACGCCGGTGGCCCGGCCGGTCAGCGCGTGGTCGGGGGCGAGCACGGCGCGTACGACCGTGCTGGAGCCCGGCGCCAGATCCGGCAGGGCGCACAGCCAGGAGCTGTCGCAGCCCGGCGGCGGACCGCCGTTCGGGATGTCGGCGGGCAGCGAGATCCGCAGCCGCAGCCCGGTGGCCAGCGCGTTGCGGCCGTTGCGCACGGTGTACGTCACCACGACCCGGCCGCCGACATAGCCCGGGTTGGGCTGGGCGGTCACGGTGACCCCCGGCCCCGCCTTGGGCGCGGGCGGCGCGGGCGGCGGCGGCTTCGGGGTGGGCGTGGGCGTGGGGGTCGGGGTGGGCGTCGGGGGCGGGGTCGGCGGCGCGGGCGGCCGCACCGGCACCACGGTCCGGGCGGAGTTGTCCCCCGGCTGCGGATCGACCACGCTGCCGGTGACCGACCAGTCGATCGGCTGGTCACCGGTCACGTTCCCGGTGACGGTCACGGTGACCGGGACCGTCGTGCCGGGTGGCACCACCCCGAGGTCGCACTGGAGCGTCGCCGCGTCACAGGTGCCGCCCGGATAGGTGACCTTGGTGACGGTCACCCCGGCCGGCGGGGCCATGGTCAGCCGGGTGCCGGGCGAGGCGGCCGGGCCGTTGTTGACGACGTCCACCCGCAGATGCGTGGACTTGCCGACGGTCACCGGCGGTGCCGTACCTGGGGCGTGCACCGCCAGGTCCACCGACTGCTCGACGCTGGGTTCCTTCTGCCGTCCCGGCAACTCGGTGGTGAGCGGGGTGACCTGGCCGGTCGAGACGGTCAGCACATAGAGATTCTCGGGGCAGTTGACCGGTGCGTCGTCGCGCGCGCTGAACACGATCTGCGAGCCGTCCGCCGTCCAGGCCGCGTCGCGCGGCTGGTGCGGGCCGGTGACCGTGGTGTCGGGCAGCTGCTGACGGCAGGCGTCCGCGCTGCCCCGCGCGGCGGCGGGCAGCAGCACCTGGCAGCTGTCGCCGGACACGGAGGTCAGCACCAGGCCATTGCGCTCGTCGACGAGGCCGCCGCCGTTCTTGCGGTTGAAGGCGATCGAGCGGCCGTCGGGGGAGAAGGCGGGGCTGTCGTCGATGACCGAGCAGTCGCCGGGGCAGTTCGCCGCGCTGAGGTCCTTCTGCCGGTTCAGGTCGTCGACCGGCACGGTCCAGATGTGCTTGTTGCCGCCCTTGCCGTCGATCACCGCGTTGCGGGTGAAGGCGAGCTGGGTGCCGTCCGGGGACCAGGTGGGCTGGGCGTCGCTGCCGTTCTGCTGCCCGGCCGGCGGGACCACCTCGTGCACGATCGCGCCCGTGCCGGCGTCGGCGATCAGAATCCGGCCGGGACCGGACGCGGAGCCGACCCCGCCCGGCGACGTCCGGGTGAAGGCCAGGTACTTGCCGTCCGGGGAGAACGTCGGGTCGGTGTCCCAGTCCTGCGGCCCCCGGCCCGCCAGCGGCATCGCCTTCTGGTCGAGACCGTCGGCGTCCGTCGTCCAGATCCGCTCGATCCGTCCCTGGCCGCTCGGCGCGTCCTCGAAGCGGGTGACCACGATCCTGCGGCCGTCCGGCGTGTAGTTCTGCCGCTCGGTCCACGGGTCGTACCCGGCGGCGGGCTGGAACAACGGGTCCTTCGCCGGATCGGTGTTGGTGTCGGCCGCGGGGTCCTCCTGGAGCACGGGCACCCCGAGATCACGCGGATCGGAGCCGTCCATCCGCACGTCCTGCAAGGTCGCCACCCGCTGGCCGGGCGTCGCGTCCTGGCCCTTCACCGCCGGCGCGGGCTCCGAGAGCCGGTCCACCACCGGGTAGCCGCCGTCCTGCGGTCCGACCCAGGTCACCGAGGAGACATCGCGGTTCTCGCTGAGCACCAGATCCGGGTCCGGGTGCTGGGCGGGGTCCTGCGGGGCCCGCCACACATGGTTCCAGTCGCCCTCGCAGGAACAGGTGTGGTTGGTGCTGAGGAACAGCACGCCGTTCCCGTCGGGCAGCCAGGCTGCCCCATGGGTCGCCCACTGCGCCGCCGTGCCCGCCAGCAGCGGCTGGTCGCCGTCCGGGCGGCCGAGCTCCCGCAGCCGGGGACCGGTCTTGGAGTCGGCGGTGTACGTGTACGCGAGCAGGTTGCGGTGCGCGTCGTCGTTCACCGGGTTGAACACCGGCTCGGTCGCCGTGCCGCCGAGCGTCCCGGTGAGCGCCGTCGCGGTGCCCCCGGCCAGCGGGCGCGCGTAGATCCGCGCCCCGGCCGCGTCCGGGGCCGCGCTGTAGGCCAGCCGCTGCCCGTCCGCCGACACCGTCGGGCTCTGCTCGTCGTACGGCGTGTCGGTCAGCCGGGTCAGACCGGTGCCGTCGGTGCGCACCAGCCACAGATCGCGCTGCTTCCTGCCGTCCGGGCCGCCCGGCTCCGCCGAGTCGAACACCACCGAGCCGCCGTCCGGGGTCAGCCGGGGATGCGCCGCGTCCCGGCCGCTGGTCAGCTTGCGCACCGAGCCGTCCGCCGCCCGCAGGTAGATCTGCGGACGCTTGTCGTCCCGGCGGCTCGCGAACACCACCGTGTCGCCGAGCGCCGTCGCCTGCACGTCGTAGTGCACCGGGCCGGCACCGAACAGCGGATCGCTGCTCTCGGTGCTCGCGACCCGGCCGAGGCCACGATGGCCGGTGCCCGCGAACGTCACCCGCGCGGGCGCGGTCGAGGCGGCCGTCGGCCGGATGGGGTCGGCGCCGCTCGGTCCCGAGGCCGCGGTCACCGCGAACAACGGGACCAGCAGCAGCAACGAGGCGCCGAATCTCCCCAGCCGGCGCTGCCCGCCGGGGCCAGCGGTGCCGTTCACGGTCCACCTCGCAGTCTCGGTACACATGGGTGCGCCCCGCCACTGTGCGCCCCGGGCGCGCCCGGCGGCAGGGCGGCGGGGCCCCTCCCGGGGGAAGGCCCTCTTGCGCTTTCGGGCAGCCCCCGGGTGCCCGGAGCACCGTCGGCCCGGTCCGTCAGGTCGCCGTCAGATCAGTCCGTTGCGCAGCGCGTACCCCACCGCGTGCGCCCGGTTGCGCAGTTGGAGCCGCGTGGTCACCTCGTGCAGCACGTTCTTGACGGTCCGTTCGGAGTACGACGTCTTCTCCGCGATCTCCGAGGTGTCCAGCCCCTCCGCCACCAGCCGCAGCATGTCCGCCTCGCGCGCGGTCAGCGTGGACAGCGACAGGCCGCGCGGATCGAGCGCCGAGCGCTGGAGGCTGCCGACATGACTGAGCAGCTTGCCCAGCAGATCGCCGGGCAGCACGCCCTCGCCCTTGGCCAGCGCCAGCACCAGGTGCAGCAGCCGGTCCTGGTCCGCCTCGGAGCGGCGCAGCACCGCGCCCACCCCGCTCTCGATCACCCGTTGCAGCGCCGCCGATTCGAAGGTGCCCACCACCAGCCCGGTGCGGGTGGCGGTGTTGCGCTGGAGCCGTTGCAGCAGGGCCGTCACCTCGTCGTCCACCGTGTCGACGACCACGAGCGAGATCTGCGCCCCGTCCGCGTCGCTGTCGGACACCAACTCCAGTTCCGGTCGCTGGCGAAGCTGTTGGACGATGCCGATGTGCAGGACGAGATCCTGGGCGTAGACGGCCACGGTCACCCGGTCCGGGCGGCCGACGGAGGCGGGCGGGGACCCGCCGGGCATCTGGACGATCATGAAGATACTTTCTTTCGCAAGGCCGGACATGGTGGCGTTCTTCAGGACGCGACCCGGGCGGCGGCGGTGGCGTCCGGGGCGGTGGGATGGAGCACACGGATGCTTCGGCGCGTCAGCGTGACTCCCGTTCGACGGAGTTGACCTTGGCCGCTGCGGGCACGTCGACTGCCCGGAAGTTGCCCCCGCATCTCTCGTGGTGACCCGGGTACGGCTCTACCGTCGTAACGTGACGCCATCAGCAGCCTCTTCCGGACCCGGCGCCCCCGGCCTCGACATCCCGGCCGTGTCGGTGACCCCGGGCGGCACCGCCACCACCAGCCTGACCGTGCGCAACGACAGCGACATCGTCGAGGCGTACACGCTGGAGGTGGTGGGCGACTGTGCGCCCTGGGCGGCCGTGGAACCCGCGCGTATCTCGCTCTACCCCGGCACTTCCGAGACGGTGACCATCACGCTGGCCCCGCCCCGCTCGCCCGAGGTCCGGGCCGGCGATGTGCCGCTGGGCGTACGGGTGTTGCCGGCCGAGCATCCCGAGTCGGTCACCGTGCCCGAGACCACGGTGCACGTCGAGGAGTTCCACGAGCTGCGGACCGAGATCCTCCCGCGGCGCCGGCGCGGCTGGCTGCGCGGCCGATACCGGCTGGCGGTGCGCAACGAGGGCAACACCCCGACCCGGGTCTCCTTCCGGCCCGAACAGGCCGGTGAGGAACTGCGGTTCGGGTTCGTCCCGGCCGATCTGACGCTGGAGCCCGGCGAGTCGGCGGAGACCCGGCTGCGGGTGCGCATCGGCAAGCCGGTGTGGTTCGGCAAGCCCGCGGTGTGGCCGTTCACCGTGCACACCACCGACGGCGCGGCCGAGGCGCAGGCGGAGGCGAGCGCGCGCCCCGCGACCTATGTACGGCCCCTGCTGGAGGCCGAGTTCGTCCAGATCCCCATCTTCCCGAAGTGGCTGCTGGCACTCCTCGCGGCCATCCTCGCCCTGCTGCTCGCCTGGTTCGCGCTGGTGCGCCCGGCGGTGCGCAGCGCGGCCCGGCAGGCCGCCGACGAGGTGGTCCAGCCGCGGCCCACCCCGGGCGACGGCAAGAACGGGCAGTCGCCGGGGACCGGCAACGGCACGGGGACCGGGACCGGCAACGGCACGGGCAAGGAGCAGGGCGGCACCGGTCCGGGTGTGCCCGCGGGCGGCGGCCCCGGCGGCACCGGCACGGCGGGCGGCGGCGAGCAGAGCTCGACCACCATCGACGTGGAGACGGGCGGCGGCCAGGACAAGACCGGCAGCTACACGGTGCCGCAGGGCAAGGTGTTCGGCATCACGGACATCGTGGTCGCCAACTTCCAGGGCGACGAGGGGGTCATGACCATCACCTTCGGCGACCGGAAGATCACCACGATCGCGCTGGAGACCTTCCGTAACCAGGACTACCACTGGGTCACCCCCATCGAGATCCCCGCGAACGCCACCGTCACCGCGAAGGTCAGCTGTGCGAAGCCGGGCACACCGGCCACGGGCCGTCAGGCACAGCAGTGCCATGAGGTCCTGAACGTGAGCGGTGTACTCGCGAACGTCGCACAGTGAGGCGGCTTTTCCGAAAATAGTTCGCCTGGTGTGGCCTGTGAGGGAAGGGGAGACTTTCACTCCGTCCGAAAATCGACACCGGGCCCGACTGTGCAGGAAATGTGCAGGTCAGTGCGGATGGCCAGGGATTTCGGGCCGCGTCGCAAGCGGGACCGGCGCCCAGGGCGCGACACGGTCCGGACGAAATGGCCTGTTCCCTACCGTTCATGTGGGGGACGGGTGTGAGAGGGGGCGCGCGGGCGCCCCCACGCGCCCCGCGAAAGCACCACTTCGCGCCCCGCGCAAGTACCCCCGGTACGCCACGTGCATGCCCCCCTGTCCGGGTGGAGGTGCCCTCCGGTACCCGGCGGGAGTGCCCTTCCGTACGGCATGACGGTGCCCTGCGCCGCACCGGGGAGCTGCCCTCTCCGGACACGCCGAAGGGCGCCTTGCGGGCAACATCCCCGGTCAGGCGCCCTTCCCTAGGCGAGCAGTTCTTCTCCGGGCGAGCGGCTACGGGCGGCGCCTGCGCTCCGACGTCCGGGTCGCGGGCTCGGCCTCCTCCGTCACGTCGTCCATCCCCTCCGCCTCCAGGACGTGATCGCCGTACAGGTCCTGGAGCCAGTTGGTCTGGTAGACGGTGTCGAGGTAGCGCTCGCCCATGTCGGGCGCGATGGCGACCGCGGTCAGCCCGCGGGCGTCGTGGCGGGCGAGCCAGTCGGCGGCCCCGCTGACGACGGTCCCGGTGGAGCCGCCGAACAGGAAGCCGCGGCGGGCCATCCGGTGGCACATGCGGATGGTGTCCGCCTCCTCCACCCGGATCACCTCGTCCACGACGGACTCGTCCAGCAGTGGCGGGCGCATGCTCATGCCCAGACCCGGGATCATCCGGCGGCCCGGTTCACCGCCGAAGGCCACCGAGCCCACGCTGTCCACGGCGACGATCCGCACCGGCCGGTGCCACTGCCGGAACCAGCGGGCGCAGCCCATCAGGGTGCCGGTGGTGCCGGCCCCGATGAACACCACGTCCAGGTCCGGGAACTCCTGCGCGATCTCCGGGGCCGTGGTGCGGTAGTGCGCCCGCCAGTTGCCCGCGTTGGTGTACTGGCTGAGCCACACGTACCGTTCGTCGGACGCGCACAGCTGGCGCACGTACTCGATCCGCGTGCCCAGGAAACCGCCGTTGGAGTCCTGGTCGGCGATCACATGCACCTCGCTGCCGAGCGCCTCCATCAGCAGTCTGGTCGACAGGTTGCAACGGGAGTCCGTCACACACAGGAACTGGTAGCCCTTGCTGGCGGCGATCATGCTGAGCGCCACGCCGAGGTTCCCGGAGGAGGACTCGACGAGGATGGACTCCGGCGTCAGGAGTCCGTCCCGCTCGGCGCTCTCCACCATCTCGTTCGCGGCCTTCAGCTTGATGGAGCCGGCGAAGTTGAAGCCCTCGCACTTGAGATGGAGGGGTTGTCCGCAGATCGACTCCAGGTCGACGAAGAGATGGCCCTCGTTGAAGGCATAGGGAGCGGTAATGACAGGCACGGCGGACCTCCTGGTGCCGGGCCGAGGACGGGCCTCAGCCGTACCGGCGCAGGTCGTGGAAGAAGTCGTCGATGAGGCGGAGGCTGCCCGCCCGGGATACCTCGTCGTAGACGTACTTGCCGACGGCGAGATCGAGGACACCGAGTCCGAAGGGTGAGAAGATCACCGGCCGGTCGGCCGGCGGCGCGGCCCGCCCCTGGAGCACGTCGTTGAGCGTGCCGTTGAGGAAGTCCCGGTCGCCGGTGAGCTGTTCGGCCAGATGAGGTGAGGTCTCGGCCTTCAGGCAGTGCTCGACGTCGTCGACGAAGTTGGCGGCGCCCAGCAGGACTTCGGGGGCCAGGTCCCGCAAGGACACGTGCAGGACCAGCGGGTTGTGGTCGAACCACGCGGGATCGGTGACGTGCGGCTTGCCCGCGACCGTGGCGAAGACCACGAGATCGCTGGCGCGGACCAGGTCCTCGGCACTCTCGTGCACGGTGACCTCGCCGCCCGCACCGCTCTGGCGCAGATAGCCGCGGAACCCCTCGGCGCTGTCGGCGGACACGTCGTGCACGCCGATCGCGTCGAACTCCCAGCCGGTGCCGGCCAGGAAGGTGTGGATGTACCGGGCGATCAGCCCCGTGCCGAAGAACCCGATCCGCGCGGGCCGGGTGCCCCGGCCGCGGCTGAGCCAGTCGGCCGCGAGCGCCGCGGACGCGGCGGTCCGGGTGGCGCTGATGATGGAGCTCTCCAGACAGGCGAACGGATAGCCCGTCTCCGGGTCGTTGAGGATCAGCACCGCGGAGGCCCGCGGCAGCCCGGAGCGCACATTGTCCGGGAAGCTGGAGATCCACTTCAGGCCGTCCACGTGCACCGAACCGCCGATCGAGGCGGGCAGCGCGATGATCCGCGAGTTCGGCCGGTCCGGGAAGCGCAGGAAGTACGAGGGCGGGTTCACCGAGTCCCCGGCGCCGTGCAGCCGGTAGGTGGCCTCCACCAGCGCCACCAGTTCCCGCTCGCGCCCGGTCAGCGCCTGCTGCACCTGCTGTCCGGAGAGCACCGAGAACGTGGGCACCGAGGGTCCGCCCGCCGTCTGCTCGGCGGTGGTCGTCAGCAGTTCGGTCATCGCTCGCTCGCCTCCGGGTCCGGGCGGGCGTCGGCGAGCCGGCGCGGCTCCGCCATGCCCACCAGCACCTGCCGCTCGCCGCCGAACGGCTCCCGGCTGTGCGCGGTGGAGACGTTGTCCACGAGCAGCAGATCCCCGGCCTGCCAGGGCTCGCGCCGGGTGTGTGCCTCATAGGTGGAGTTGAGCAGTTCGACCACCTCCTCGCCGATCGGAGCGCCGTCCCCGTAACGGGTGTTGAACGGCAGTCCGTCCTCGCCGTACATGTCCAGAAGGTACTCGCGCACCTCCGGGGACAGCGTCCACTCGTTGAGGAACGCGATCTGGTTGAACCAGCAGCGCCGGCCGGTGACCGGATGCCGCACGATCGCGCTACGCCGCTGCTCCGTGTGGAGCGAGCCGTCCGGCCGCCAGGTGCACTCGATGGCGTTCGCCCGGCAGTAGCGCTCGATCTCCTCGCGGTCCTCGGTGCCGAACGACTCGGCCAGCGAGGCCCCGATCTCGTCGTTGTAGCTGCGGGTCAGCAGCCAGCCCTCGCGCTCGAACCGCTCGGTCAGCGAGGCGGGCAGCGCGTCGAGCACCTCGGCGGCGTCGGCCACCGCCGTCGCCCCGCCCTCCGCGGCCGCGGTCAGGCACGCGAACAGCATCAGGGAGGGCACGTCCAGGGTGTAACTCAGCTCATGGTGCATGCACATCGGCTGGTTGGCCGGCCACGGAGTGGAGGAGTACAGCCCGGGGGCGAGGACGTCGCGCGGTGCGAA
Source organism: Streptomyces sp. SUK 48 (assembly GCF_009650765.1). Lineage (NCBI taxonomy): Bacteria > Bacillati > Actinomycetota > Actinomycetes > Kitasatosporales > Streptomycetaceae > Streptomyces > Streptomyces sp. SUK 48. The sequence continues at coordinate 6,952,223 of NZ_CP045740.1, forward strand.
CGCCTCGCGCTCCGGCATCAGTTCACCGGCGATCCGGGCGAAGACGGCACCGACCTGGTCCGCGTCCCGCAGGCCCAGACCGCGGACGAGCAGCGCCCCGTGCTCGGTCACCAGCGCGCGCAGCGCCTCGCGGTGCTCGCCCGCCCAGTTCGGGGCGTCGCCCGGGGAGTCGACGCGCAGCAGCGCCGGTCTGTGCGGCCGCAGCTCCACCTCGAGCGGCGCTGCCAGGGATGAGAACGGCATCTCGGTTTCCTTTCGGTTGCCCGTCTGGAGGGTCCGCGTGACTCAGGACGTGGCCAGGGGTACGGCGGCCCGCAGCACGGCCCGCGCCGCCTCGGCCGGCCGGGTGCGGGGGAAGTAGTGGCCGCCGTCGGTGAGTTCGTGCAGCTCCACCTGGCCGGCCAGCAGCAGCCAGTCCCGGTGGCGTTCGGTCGCGCCCGCGGTGTGCGGGTCGTCGGCCGCGACGACCACCGTGAGCGGCGCGGCCAGCTTGGGGGGCGGCGAGGACTGGAGGGCCGCGCGCAGATAGCGGTGCGCGGCCACGCAGTCGTGCCGGTAGGCGGCGCCGATGTGCTCGGCGTGCGCCTCGTTCAGCTCCGCGAGCTCGGTGTAGCCGCTGTCCGCGGTGAGCCGCGCCGCGATCTCGGCGTCACCGAGCCCGGTCAACTCCGCGACGGCCGCGCCTCGTTCGTCGGCGGTGCCGAGCAGCTGGGCCCCGATGAACACCCGGGTGACCCGCACCCCGCGCTCGGCGAGCCGGCGGGCCGTCTCGATGGCGGGCGCCGCCCCCGAGGAGTGGCCCCACAGCATCACCCGGGTCAGCCCGCGCGCGGCGATCTCCGCGGCGACCTGCTCGGCCACCTGCGCGATGGAGACGAACGGCTCCTGGTGCGCGGCCAGATCGTGCCCGGGCAGATCCACCGCGAGGACCGTGAGCCCGCTGTCCGCCAGCGCGCTCGCCATCGGCTGGAAGTTGACCGCGTTGCCGCCCGCGTACGGGAAGCAGACCAGCGCGCCCTCGGCCGCGCCGCCTCCTTCCGCGAGCGGCTGGAGCAGCTCCCCGTGCTGCCGGGTCGCGCCGTCCAGCAGCGCGGCCAGATCGGCGAGGACCGGGTGCCGGGTGATGTCCTTCAGGGACACCGCGCGCTCCAGCGCGATGCTGAGCTTGACCGCGGTCAGCGAGGTGCCGCCGGAGTCGAAGAACTGGTCCGAGCGGCGCACCTGTCCGGCCGGCACACCCAGCACCTGGGCCCAGGCCGCGGCGAGCCGCCGTTCGGCCGGACCGAGCGGGACGTCCCGCGCCGAGCTCTCCTCGGCGGCCGGCGTCGCCCGGGCCGCCAGCGCGGTGAGCGCCTTGCGGTCGATCTTCCCGTTGGCGGTCAGCGGCAGCGCCTCCTGCCAGTGGAAGGCCGAGGGGACCATATAGGCGGGCAGCACCGCGCCGAGCGCCTCGCGCAGCTCCTCGACCGGCCGGGGCGTGCCCGCGCAGAAGGCGATCAGATGCTTGCCGCCGCCGCCCCGCTCGGTGACCACCACGGCCGCGTCCCGCACCCCGGGCGCCCGCAGCAGCGCGTTCTCGATCTCGCCGATCTCGATGCGGAACCCTCGGATCTTCACCTGGTTGTCCCGGCGGCCCAGGAACTCCAGCTTGCCGTCCGGGTGCCAGCGACCCCAGTCACCGCCCAGGTACAGCCGCTCACCGGGCCGGTACGGGTCCGTGCGGTACGCCTCCCGGGTGCGCTCCGGATCGTTGACGTACCCCCGGCCCACACAGACACCGGAGAACGCGATCAGGCCGGGCGCACCCAGCGGCACCAGCGACAGCCGCTCGTCCACCACGTAGACGCGGACGTTGTTCACCGCGCGCCCCAGCAGCACCCGCTCCGGCACCCGGTCCAGGACCTCGTGGTTGGTGTCGTCCGACGTCTCCGTGAGGCCGTAGGCGTTGAGCAGCCTGATGTCCGGTGCGATGGCGAACCAGCGCTGCGTCAGCTCCCGCTTGAGGGCCTCGCCGGTCACCGACACACAGCGCAGATCGGGGAGTTCGCACGGCCGCTGCTCCAAGTAGGAGACCACGACCTCCAGATAGGAGGGCACCAGCTGCGCGACCGCGACCCGCCCGTCCACCAGCGTGCCGACGAAGCGCTCCACGTCCGTGATCTCGTCCTGCCCGATCAGCAGGGTGCGCCCGCCGACCATGAGCGCGGACACCAGCTGCCACAGCGAGATGTCGAAGCACTGCGGCGCCGTCTGCGCCACCACCGAGCCCTCGCCGATACCCAGATCGTCGATCTTGGCGAAGAGGTGGTTGAGCAGCCCCGCGTGCTCGCACATCGCCCCCTTCGGCTCACCGGTGGAGCCGGAGGTGAAGTAGATGTACGCCAACTGGTCCGCGTCCACCCGCAGCCGGAGGTCGTCCTCGGCGTGCGGCTCCGCGTACGCCTCCTCGACCAGCAGCCGCTCCGCCCCCGCCACCGAGGCCAGCGCCTCGTCCAGGGTGGCGGTGCTGCCGGACTCGGTCAGCGCCAGCCGGCAGCCGGCCCGTGACAGCGTCGCCGCGATCCGCCCGGCCGGGAAGTGCGGCTCGACCGGCAGATAGACGGCGCCCGCCTTGAGTACCGCGAGCGTCGCGGCCGGCCAGTCGAGGTCGCGCTCCATGACGACCGCGACCACGTCCTCCCGGCCGATGCCCCGCTCGACGAGCGCCCGCGCCAGCCGGTTGGCCCGCCGGTTCAGCTCGTCGTACGTCCACTCCCGCCCGCCCTGTACGACCGCCACCGCGTCCGGACGCGTCCGCACCCGCTGCTCGAACAGCTCGTGCGCCCGCGCCTCGGGCAGCGGCCGGTGCGGACCGGCCAGCCCCTCCAGCTGCTCGCGCACCTCGTCGTCCGACAGCAGGCTCCGCGCGCCGTGCTCGGCGTCGAGGTCCGCGGCCAGCAGTCCGAGGGCGGTCAGGTGGTAGCCGCCGATCCGGGCCGCCGCGGCGGCGTCCAGGACGTCCTTGCGGTACCCGAGGCGCAGCAGCAGCCGGCCGCCCCGCTCCGACCAGCGCACATGCAGGACACCGTCCTCGGCGTGGTTCTCGTCGGCGCCGATGGGCCCGAAGACCACCTCGTACGGCGGCTCGGCCAGCCCGAGTTCGCGGCGCAGCTTCTCCACCGGGAACTCCCGGTGCGCCAGCACCTCCGCCTCGGCGTGCTCGGCCGCCGCCGCCAGCTCGCGCCAGGAGCCGGGCCGTACGGTCAGCCGGCAGGGCAGCGGTTCGCCGCGCACCCCGGTGGTGTAGCCGGTGACCACCTCCGGCTCGCCGGACAGGGTGGCCAGCACCTTGGCGTGCGCCGCGAGCAGCAGCGCGCTCACCGGCACTCCCTCGTGCCCGACCAGCTCGCGCACCGCCCGCGCCACCTCGTCCGGCACCGGCGTCTCGTGCTCGGCCGACCCGGCGGCCGGCTCCCGCACCCAGCGCGGCACCGAGGTGACGCCGCCGGCGGTCAGCACCCGCTGCCAGAACTCCCGGTCCGCTTCCACGCGCGTTCCCATCGAATGGCCTTCCTCAACTCACGGTCGCCGCAGTGGCGTTGGCAGTAGAAGCGGTCGGGGCGGGGGCACCCGGCGCGCCGTCGGCCGCCGGCATCTCCACGGCGGGGTTGCCGCCCCAGCGGGCGCCCGGGGGCACCTCCTCGCCCTTCATGAGGAAGGAGTCGGAGACCAGCACCGAGCCCTCGCCCATCGTCACGCCGTAGTGGACATGGGCGGAGACGCCCAGCGTGGTACCGGCGCCGAGCCGGATGTAGTCCGACTTGAAGGTGCCGTCCTCCTGCGAGTGGCACTGGATCTTGCTGCCCGCGTTGAGGGTGCACCCGTCGCCGATGACCGCGAGGGTGCGGTCGGTGATGTAGCAGCCGTCGTCGAACACCATGCGGCCCACGCGCACCCCCATCAGCCGCCAGACCAGGGTCTTGAACGGGGTGCCGTTGAAGATGTTGAGCCACTGCGACGGCACCTTCCACAGGCGCTCGATCCGCCAGAAGTCCCGGTCGTAGATGGAGCACAACTGGGGCCGCAGCCCGCGGAACCTGGTCATGCAGCGCTCCAGCACGATGTAGTACGCGGTGGAGAAGGCGAGCGTGAGCGCCAGATAGGCTCCTATCACCACATGGCCCGCCATGCCGTACAGATCCACCGTGGCCAGCGCGAACAGGGTGAGCACGAAGACGTGCAGCCAGCGGGCGAGCAGCCACCAGGCCATCGAGCGCAGGTTGTAGTGGTTCTTCGCCCGCAGCCGCGTGCTCAGTTCCTCGCCCTCGCGCAGATGATCGAAGCGGGCGTCCCGGTCGACCGAGCGCGGGATCTCGAAGCAGGGCGAGCCGAGCAGGCCCACACCCTGTCTGATCTCGCCGTCCAGCGGGATCATCACCTTGGTCGCCAGCAGGCAGTTCTCGCCCGTCCGGCCGCCCACCGGGTAGGCGATGTTGTTGCCGAGGAAGTTGCGCGGCCCGATCGACACCCGAGACAGCCGGAACGACGTGCTCGAATAGTCGGCGTTGAGGACGGAGAGCCCGTCGGCCACCATGGTGCCGCTGCCGACCGACACCAACAGCGGTGTCTCGTGCTGCACTTCGGTGCCGAAGTTCGAGCCGGTCTGCTCGACGTGCGACAGGTCGTACCCGAGGCCGCGCAGATAGTGCACGACGAAGGAGCTGTCACCGAACAGCCAGGCGTAGAACTTGACGTTCGTCAGCCGGGCCGTCACGCGGTGCAGCGCGTAGCGGGCGCCGTAGAGCGGGTAGACCCGGTCGGGCCGGACGACCAGCCGCAGCAGGCGGGGCAGTGTGTACAGGACGACGAGGCCCACCAGGATGAAGCCGAGGAACAGCGCGAGGGAGAGCAGCAGGGCGTCGGTGAGCAACTGGCCCGGCGCCAGGTCGTCGGTGTCCGGGTCGAGGCGATCGCCGATCGCCGGTACCGCGGTGAACAGTATGTACATCCCGCCGACGGCCAACGGAATGTAGACGAAGACCAGTTGGAGCAGGGTGCCCAGGCCGAACCAGGCCCGGCGCAGGGTGCCGCACCGCGCGGGCGGCACCCGCAGGTAGTCGGTGCCCGTCGGCTCGGCGGGCGAGCCGTGCCAGCGCTCGCCGGCCGGGACCGCCTGGCCGCGGTGCAGCGCCGAGGCGTGTCCGAGCTGCGCGCCGTCGCCCATCGCGGTGTCGATGTCCAGGGTGGTCTTCTCCCCGATGAACACGCCCTCGCCCAGGGTGATCCGGCCGGTCTGGATGCGGCCCCGGTGCGCCCGGTAGCCGAGGATGAAAGAGTCCTTGCGGATCACCGTCCCGGCACCGATCGTCACCAGGTCGGGGCAGACCGGCAGGGTGTGCGAGAGGATCGTGACCCCCTTGCCGATCCGCGCGCCGAGGGCCCGCAGATACAGCACGTACAGCGGGGTGCCGGCGAGGAAGACCATCGGGTTCGCGTGCAGCAGCACCTTCACCAGCCAGAAGCGCAGGTACGCGAGGCCCCAGACGGGGAAGTCGGCCGGCTTGGCGCGGCCGACCAGCAGCCACTTGGCGATGACCGGGAAGACGCACAGGGCGATGAACCCGGTGCCGCCGAAGAGCAGCGACCGTACGTAGATGTCGGCGATCCCGTTGCCGTCGGCGACCCACTCGTAGCCGGTGCCGGTGACCAGACCGGAGACGAACGAGGAGGCGAGGAACGCCAGCAACTGGAAGGCCCCGCACAGGAAGTGGGTCAGCCGGCTGGTGTCCGGCAGGGGCGCGGGAGGCGCGGCGGGTGCCGGTGCCGCGGGTGCCGTCGTACGGGTCGCGGCCTGGTCCGGCGGGGGAGCGGCCGGGGCGAGTCCCTCGGCCAGGTCCCGGATGGTGGGGTACCGGTAGATGTCCCGCATCGAGGGGGACGGCAGATCGGGCCGCTTGCGGGCCCGTGCGCAGAACTGGGCCATGACCAGGGAGTTGGCGCCGAGGTCGGTGAAGAAGTGGCTGTCCACCGGGACCCGCTCACTGCCCACCACTTCGGCCAGCACGTCCGCGAGTCTGCTCTCGGTCTCTGTTCTGTCCGGGCCGGCGCCGCTCACGGAGAGGGCGGGTGCGTCCGGCCCGCTTATATCGATCTCGGAAGACTGCTCCACCATTCGATCTCCTCGAGAACGTTCTGGATCGTTGATGCACATTCCTGATCACGAACCGCCAATTCAGTGTGGACAGGGCACCGTAAGCCTGTCACTTCGAACCATTCGCCCGACTCGCCGGAAATGCCCGACGGAGCCGTGATCCTTGGGCGCCCGGGGCTGACGGCCGCTGCGGATCACCCGTTTGGCGGTTCACTCGTGCGGCAGCGTCGGGGGTTGGGGCGTGGGTTTCAGGGAGGTCCGGGCGGAGGTTCGGGTCCCCGGCGCTCAGTACCGAAGGGCCGTGCCGACGTTCGCCCGCACCGTGCCGTGCAGCCGGCGGTTGCTGCGCGCGGTGCCGTGGCCCGTGGCGTGCGCGGCCACGTTCCTGACCGTCAGCACGACGACGTCGACCAGATTGCCCTTGCCGTCCGTGAAGTTGACCTGGACGGCGAAGGACTTGGCGGCGGATGCGGTGTTCCGCGCGGTCACCGTGGTGGTGGCCCGGCCGTCGCCGCCGACGGTGACGGCGCCGAGGCTCACCTGGTCCTTGGCGTTCACGCCGCCCTTTGCCTCGTCGAGTCTGCGGCCGGCCTCCGCCGAGGCCGAGGCGAGCGCGTCGCCGCCCCGGGAGGCGAGCGAGGCGGCGGCGGAGGCGGCCGAGGCGGCCTGCTCGGCGGGCGTGGGGGAATGCCGGGAGCCGTTGCCGCAGCCGGCGGCCGACACCATCACCAGGGCCAGTACCGCGCCCGCCGCGCCCCGTCGCCCGTGCCCTGCCATGTGTGACTCCCGTGCCCTCGCCGCGATGCGTTCCCCTCAGTGAAGGGGTGGCGGCCGCACCCCGCACACCGGGTGCGACACCCGGGCCACACAGGCACCCGAAAGGCCCTCAGGGCGCCGCTGAACAGGCGATGTGCCCGGGGCGGACGCCCTCGCCGGGCGGTCCGGCGCACTCTGGCGGATAGTGGTGGAGGGGTCAGGTCCCCCGGCAGCACCCGTCTTGGCGTCTTGGCACAGGAGGCCCGATGCGCGCTTCACGGCCGCTGGCCGCGCTCACCGGTTTCGCGTTGCTCGGCATCGCGCTCACCGCCTGCCAGGACCAGGCGTCCGGCCAGATCGTGGTCCGGAACAACGGACGGGTCGTGCAGACCCTCACCAACCCCTCGGTCAAGGGCTGCCACCGGCTTCCCCGGAGCGCCACCCATGTGACCAACCAGACCCAGAGCAGCCTGCGCCTCTACACGACCCCGAACTGCACGGTGCCCGCGGGCGGCGCGTACAACTTCCTGGACATCGGCGCGACGGACCAGGCGGTGCGGGCGACGGGACTGTGGAACAGCTTCGACTTCGCACCGGAGTGAGGGACGACGGCCTCGGCCGACGACTCCCCTCGCGGCACTGAAGCGTCCCCCTGTCAACAGGCCCACGAGTAGAGCCGGTCGGCGACGAAGATCACCGGGACGTCCCCCGATCACACCACCACGGACCGGGCCTTTCGGTGCTCGGGAGGACAGGTTCCGGCCGGCCCGGCATCGGCCCGTGCGCGAGCGTCCCGGCCCTCGTCCGTCCGCCCTCGGCCCCTACCGGTTTGTCGATACGATGGCTGCCATGGCGAGTTGGGGGAGTGCTGGGTGGACCCGTTGATCGACTTGGTGTTCTCGGCGGTCGGCACGGTCGCCTCCGGCGCGCTGTCCGGGGCGGGCGGCGAGATGGGCAGGCGGATCTCGGAGCGCTTGCACGGACTGCTCGGCCGGGCGGGGTCCCAGCCGGGCGCCCCCTCCGGCCGGCAGGTACTCGTCCTGCCCGTCACCGAGCATGAACGCAGGGCCGCCGCCTCACAGCTCGTGGAACTCGCTTACAGCTCACCGGAGTTCGCCCGTGAGGTGCGGGAATGGGTCCGCGAGGCGTCCTGGCTGGCGCCCCGCCCGCTGCCCGCCGTGGCGCCCGGTGCCTCCCGCCCGCAGATGCTGCCGCCCGCCACCGCCGCCTTCACCGACCGCGAGGACGTACTCGCCTGGATCAAGGGTCTGCTGGAGGACGCCGGCCGCGCACCCGGCGCACCGGTCGTCGCCACCCTCACCGGGCCGGGCGGCATCGGCAAGACCGCCACCGCCGTACGGTGCGCGCACGAGCTGCGCGAGGCGTTCCCGGACGGAGTCCTGTTCGCCGATCTGGCCGGCGCGTCCGCCGGAACCGCCCTCACACCGTCCGACGTGCTCGTCCGGTTCCTGGAGAGCCTCGGAGCGGGCACCACGGGCACCATCCCCGGCGACGAGGCACGGCAGCGGGACCTGTTCCGGGACTGCACGGCCGGCCGGCGCATGATCGTCGTACTGGACAACGCGCTGGACGACGCACAGGTGCTCCCCCTGCTGCCCGCCTCGCCCGGCTCCCTCGTCCTGGTGACCAGCCGGCACCGCCTCGGCCGGCTCGTGGCCGAACACGGCGCGCACCCCTTCACCCTGCGGCCGCTGTCGACCGCGGACTCCGTCCTGCTGCTGCGCCGCGTCTCCGGGCCAAGCCGGTCGGCCGCGCCGGAGGAGGTCGTCCGGGCCGTCGCGGAGGGCACCGGCGGCATCCCGCTCGCGGTGTGCACCACCGGCGCCGGACTCGCCGTCCGTGAACACCTCTCCTGGGACCGCGTCGCGCGCGGGCTCTCCGACCGGATCAACGGCACCCGGCAGCCAGGAGTCCCCATGGGCGACACCGACCCGCACGCCCCCGCCGACCCCGTCCGGCATGCCCAGGACGTGTCGTACGGCGAACTCACCCCGAATGCGCCGCGTTCTACCGCGCGCTGGCGGTCTGGTCCTGGCCGACCGTGAACGTCCTGTGCGCCGCGCACGCGGCCGGCGTCGAGGAGGACCGGGCACGGGACATGCTGGAGCGGTTGGCCCGCGTCCATCTGCTGGAGGAAGTCGCGGAGGAGCGCTACCGCTTCCATGACCTGGCCCGGGCGCACGCCCGCGAGCTGGCGGTCGCCGAGGACGGGGAACGGCGGATGCGCGAGGCGGTCCGCCGGGTGGCGATCGCGTATCTGCGGTTCGCGGCGGCCGCGGACCTGCGGGTGATCCCGCACCGCTGGCACCTCGGCCCCGTCTACGACCGTCTCACCGTGCCGGAGCACCCCGAAGCGGGAGCCAGCGCCCGGGCGTTGGCGGAGCTGCGCGCCGAGCGACAGAACCTCGCAGCCGTCATCCACGCGGCCGAGCACCACGGCTACGACGACCTCGTGTGGCAGCTGTGCGAGGCGATGTGGAGCCTGCATCTGCGGCTCGGCTTCCACGCCCAGTGGATCGAGACGCATCTGCGCGGGGTCGAGGCCGCCCGGCGTGGCGCCGAGGAGTTCGGCGACCGGCGCGCGGTGGGCCGCATGCTGGTCCAACTGGCCTTCGCCTACATGGGGGTCGGCGACGCCGACAAGGCGGAGGAGGCCCTGGAGGCGGCCGTCGCCGCCGATGCGGCATGCGGGCATCTGCGCGGCCGGGCAACCGCTCTGGAGGCCCTCGGGCTGCTCCGCCTCAAGCTGTGGCGCCATGACGAGGCACGCCACGGCTTCGAAGAGGCCCTGCGCGTCCTGGGCGGCATCCGCGAGGGCGACGACGGATGGCGGGACGTCCCCCGCGCCACCGCACTCCTGGAGCACCACATCGGCCGCGCCCTCGTCCAGGAGGGAGAATTCCCGTCCGCCCTGGCGAAGTTGAACGACGCGCTGGTGCGCTTGCGCACCCTGCCCGACGGCGCCGACACCTACAACGAGGGCCGCGTCTACATGAGCCTGGGCGAGGCTCACCTCAGCGCCGGCGACCCCGAACTCGCCCTCGTCTGCCTGGACAAGGCCGTCGAGACCATGACGGCCGAGGGCGCGGGCCTCCAGCTCGCCGACGCCCTGGAACAGCGGGCCGAGGGCCACGCCCTCGCCGGTCACCCGGAGGCGGCGGCCGAGGACCTGCGGGGTGCCGCCGAGCGGTACGAGAAGCAGGAGAACACGGTCGGCGCGGAACGGGTTCGGGAGCGCCTCGCGGCGCTGGAGGGCTGAGGCGCGAGGGCTACGCCGGGTGCGTCGGCAGGCGTTCGATCGTCACGCGGTGGGTCACCGTGCCCGTGCGGACCGTCAGTTCGGGGATGGCCTCGGAGAGTTTGCGGCCGGTGGTGAGCCAGGTGTGGAGGGCGGAGGCGTAGGCCGCCGGGTCGCAGAGGTCGGGGCGGCCGTCGGGGGAGGGGGCGGCGGCGAGGCGCAGCAGGTCGCCCCGGCGGGTGCGGACGACGCAGCGGTCCGGTCCGTCGGCGTAGGCCGCCAGCGCGGCGTAGGGGTAGCGGCCCAGCGCCTCCGCGGTCCAGGCGCCGGGTGGGCCGAGGCGGGGGTCGTCGGCGGGGGCGTGGCGCAGGACGACGTCCGCGAGGCGCAGCCGGCCGGCCTCGCGGGTCTCCTCGTCGACCGCCGTGTGCGCGTACGCCGTGGCCGCCGCCGCGAGGCCGTCGGCCGGGTCGGGGGCGTCGCCGGACACCGGGTGCCGTACGAGCACCACTTCCGGCACCGGGCCGTCGGCCACCTCCGCGAACACCCGAACGGGCGTGGTGCGGCAGGCCGGTTGGTGGGGCGGCAGGGGCAGGGGGTCGAGCAACGCGGTGTGGCCGGCGGGCTCCGGCAGGCCCATGAGACGGTAGAAGAGGTGGCGCAGCAGCCCGGCGGACTCGCCCGGCGATGAACTGGCCTGCTCGGCGAAGTGCGCGTAGCCCTCCGGCGCGTGGGAGGCGATCGCCGCGTCGATCTGGGCGCGCAGGCTGCCGCGCCGGACCAGCCGGGGCGCCGTACGGCCGAGCGCGGCCACCGGGGAGTGCGGGTCGAGCGCGTCCTGCGGGAACGCCCCGAGGAGTACGGGGACGCCGATGGCCGCCGCGTAGTAGGTGACGCTGGAGTGGTCGCCGAGCACGCAGTCCGCCGCGATCAGCGCCTGCCGCCACCAGTCGAGCGGCGGTACGGCGTCCAGACCGGCCCGCCGGGCGTGGTCCAGCCAGGCCCTGACCTGCCCCGGACCGTGCCCGTACCAGATGTTCGGGTGCAGGACGGCGACGGACCGGTACTCGTCGGCCGGCAGCTCCGTGGTCAGCCGGGACAGCAACCAGGGCAGCAGGTCGTCCGCCTCCGCCTCCTCGCCCGAGCCCGCCTCCGCCGCGCCGAACAGCGACCGCGACGACCAGGTCGAGCTGAGGACGACCAGCTGCTGCCCCGGTGCCACCCCGAGGGCGCGGCGGAAGAGTTCGCGCTGCGGGAGCGCGGCGATGAGCCGGTCGTAGCAGGGATCGCCCGCCAGTACGGCCGTCGGCGCGGCCTGCGGGCAGGAGGCGCGCAGTCGCTCCAGTTGCTCGGGGTGGGACAGGACGGTGGCCGCGGCGAGCGGCCGGCCGCGGTGCAGCAGCCAGTCCGGCGAGAGCCCGAAGACCGGTGCGGCCGACCGCTGTCCGGCGTCCGGTGGCGCGAGCCGCTTGTTGTAGCCCATCCCGTGGGACAGCACGACCAACTCGCCCCGGATCTCATGCAGTTCGCCGCCGTAACTCGCCGAGACGGCCAGGTCGAACGTGGTCTCCTTGGCCTGCTCCCACGACAGGACCGGCAGCCCCGTGCCGGTCAGCAGCTCGACCACCCCCGCGAGGAACGGCGAGGACCCCGTGCACGTGGCGAACAACTGGAGCCGTACGTCCCCGCCGAACAGGGGCAGCACATCGAGCAGCCGGGTCGCGGACGTCACGTTGTGCACCACCAGCAGCACCCGCCGGCACCCCGCCCGGGTGACCCAGCGCTCCGCGTCCGCCCCCACCGGCACCCGCAACCGTGCCGCCCCACCCGTCACCACTGGCGCGTATCCCCGTCCCGACCTGATCGATCCGGCGTTTCTCCGGCCGTCGGTCCGATGCTATCGAGCCGTAACTCCTGGAACCCGCACAGGGATCAGACGTACGGCACCCAGGAGGGCCGGCAAGGCATTCCCGAAGGGCGGCGACCGGCGCGGCGACCCGTACCGCAACACCCCATGTCCGCCCGAGGTTCACCGCCCGGACCGTGGTCGACGGCGTGCTCGTACGCGACTTCACCCGGGGCGATCTCCCCGGCGCGCTCCGGTCGCCCGCGTCCGGCCCCGCGCGAGCGCCGGTACCCGTGGCGACGGATATCCGGCCACCTCCGATAATGCTTCAGCCGGGGCGGGCGACGGAGGGAGTACAGGTGGCCGAGACGTTCAAGCGCCGCGCCCCGAGCCAGTGGGGCGAGGGCGGCGCCCTGAAGGAGGAGATCCTCGCGGCCGCGGCCCGGCTGCTGGCCGAGTCGGGCCGCGAGGAGGCGCTGTCGCTGCGCGCGGTCGCCCGCGAGGTCGGCATCGCCGCACCCAGCGTCTATCTGCACTTCAAGGACCGCTCCGAGCTGGTCGCGACGGTGACACGCCGGGCCTACGAGAAGCTGGTCGCCGAGCTGGGGGAGGCACGGGACGGCGGCACCCCCACGGCCCCCCTCACCCCGCACGCCTCCCTCACCTCGCACTCCCCGCATACCCCCCGCGCCTCCCACACCCCCCGCTCCGCCCTGCGCGCCATGGTCCACCGCTACTGCACCTTTGCGCTGGAGAACCCCCGGCGCTTCCGGCTGATGTTCGGCGTCGAGCGCATCGTCGGCCCCCGCGAGGACTCGCCGCGCCACCCGGTGTGGCTGGTCCTCGGCGCCTGGGAGGAAGCGCTGGCCGCGCTGCCGGCGGACCGCCCCGGGCAGGTGGGCGCCGAGCAGGACGCGCTGCTGCTGTGGTCGGCCCTGCACGGCATCGTCACCATCGCGATGGCCCTGCCCTACGAGGTCGACCGGCGCGGGCTCATCCAGCGCGCGGACGAGCTGCTCGACCGCATCGTGGCCGGATAGCGACGGCGAACCCTCCGGCACCGTTGACGTGCTCCCCGCGATCCCTAAAGTTGCCTAAAGCACCTAACGCCGTTAGGGGTGTTGGGTGCCCTCTTGCCGAGGAGGCAGCTGTGACCGAGACAGTCGTGGACACGCCGACCGGGCTCCCCGAGCACCCCATGCCCCGCGCCGCCGGATGCCCCTTCGACCCGCCCCCCGCCCTGAAGGAGCTGCAGAGCGAACGGCCCGTCTCCCGGGTGCGCATCTGGGACGGCAGCAGCCCCTGGATGATCACCCGCCACGAGGATGTACGGGCCCTGCTCGGCGACCCGCGCATCAGCGCCGACCCCCGGCGCCCCGGCTACCCGCACCGCAGCGCCGCGACGCAGGAGCGCGACCGGAGCCGCAGCACCTTCCTCACCATGGACGACCCCGAACACGCCCGGCTGCGCCGCATGGTCACGGCCCCCTTCACGATCAAGAAGGTCGAGGCCCTGCGGCCGTCCGTGCAGCGGATCGTGGACGACCTGATCGACAAGATGCTCGCCGGCCCCCACCCCACCGACCTGGTCGAGGCGTTCGCGCTGCCCCTGCCGAGCCTGGTGATCTGCGCGCTGCTCGGTGTGCCGTACGAGCAGCACGACTTCTTCCAGCGCCACAGCCGTGTCCTGGTGCGCCGCACCTCCACCCGCGAGGAGCTGCTCGCCGCGTCCGAGGCGCTCACCGACTACCTGGACGGCCTCCTGGCCGCCAAGCTCGCGAACCCCGAGGACGACGTGCTCTCCCAGCTCGCCGTCCAGCGGGTGGCCACCGGTGAGCTGACCCGGCGCCAGGCCGCCGAGGTGGGCGTCCTGCTGCTCGTGGCAGGGCACGAGACCACCGCCAACATGATCGCCCTCGGCACCGTGGCCCTGCTGCGCAACCCGGACCAGCTCGCCCTGCTGCGCGGCTCCGACGATCCAAAGACGGTCGCCTCGGCCGTCGAGGAGCTGCTGCGCTACCTGAACATCGTCCACTCCGGCCGCCGGCGCGTCGCGCTGGAGGACATCGAGGTCGGCGGCGAGCTGATCCGCGCGGGCGACGGCGTCATCTTCGCCAACGACATCGCCAACCGGGACCCCGGCCTCTTCCCCGATCCCGACCGGCTCGACCTCACCCGCGACGCCCGCCGCCATGTCGCCTTCGGCTACGGCATCCACCAGTGCCTCGGCCAGCCGCTCGCCCGCGTCGAACTCCAGGTCGCCTACAGCACGCTCTACTCTCGTGTCCCCACGCTCGCGTTGGCCACGGACTTCGATCAACTGGAGTTCAAGCACGACGGCTTCGTCTACGGCGTTTATGAACTACCCGTCTCCTGGTAGCACTTCACAGCACGCACCACACGGCACACCCGCACCATCGCGGACAACGAAACGAGGAAACCATGCGCGTGGAAGTCGACCAGCCCAAATGCGTCGCCTCCGGGCAGTGCGTCCTGGTGGCACCCCAGGTCTTCGACCAGGACGACGAGGGCATAGTGCAGCTGCTGGACGCCACCCCCGGCCCTGAACTCGACGAGGACGTACGGGAGTCGGCCGCGATCTGCCCCGCCGCCGCGATCCGCCTGGTGGAGGCGTGACGAGCGCCCCGCCGCGCCGCATCGTCGTGGTGGGGGCCTCGGCGGCCGGTCTGACGGCCGCCGAGACCCTGCGCCGCGCGGGCTACGACGGCTCGCTCACCCTCGTCGGGGGCGAGCCGCATCCGCCCTACGACCGGCCGCCGCTGTCCAAGCAGGTCCTCACCGGCGCCTGGGAGCCCGAGCGGGTGCGGCTGCGCCGCCCGGCCGATCTGGAAGCCCTCGCCCTGGACCTGCGCCTCGGTGTGCCCGCCGCCGCCCTCGCCCCGGCGACCCGCACGGTGACCCTCGCCGACGGCACGAGCCTGACGTACGACGGTCTGATCATCGCCACCGGGGTCCGGCCGCGCCGACTGCCCGAGTGCGGCACACCCGGCGTCCATGTCCTGCGGGAACTCGGGGACGCCCTCGCCCTGCGCGAGCGACTGACGGCCGGGGGCCGGCTGGTCGTGGTGGGCGCCGGGTTCCTCGGGGCCGAGGTCGCCGCCGCCGCGCGCACCCTCGGCGTGACCGTCACCCTGGTGGAACCCGCCCCCGTACCCCTCGCGCACGCCGTCGGAGCGCGGGTCGGCGCGCATCTGGCCGAGGTCCACCGCGATCACGGCGTGGACCTGCGGACCGGGACCAAGGTCGCCGGGATCACCACCGGGTCGGGCCGGGCCACCGGCGTGCTGCTCAGCGACGGCACCACGATCCCGGCCGACGACGTCCTGATCGCCATCGGCTCCGAACCCAATACCGACTGGCTGGAGGGCAGCGGGCTGCGGCTCGCCGACGGCGTGGGCTGCGACCAGTACAGCGCCGCCGCGCCCGGCATCTACGCCGCGGGCGACGTGGCCCGTTGGCACAACCCGCTCTTCGGCACCGACATGCGCGTGGAGCACCGTACGAACGCGGCCGAACAGGGCATCGCGGCCGCCCGCAACCTCCTCGCCCCCGAACAGGCCAGACCGTTCGCGCCGGTCCCCTCCTTCTGGTCCGACCAGTACGACCTGCGCATCCAGGCGTTCGGGCACCTGCGCGACCACGACGAGGCCCGGGTGGTCGACGGCGACCCGGCGGACGGCCGCTTCCTCGTGGCCTACCGCAGGGGTACGGCGCTCACCGGAGCGCTCGCCGTGGGCATGCCGCCCCGTGACCTGCGCTCCTGGCGTACGGCGCTCGCGGCCGGAACCGAGTGGAGCCGTGCCCTGGACGGGCCGCCGGAAGCGGACCAGACTTGACATGAGGGGGCTCAAGTTTTACTCAGGTCCCCGAGGCGGGAGGCGAGGTCCGCGGACATGAGGCGAGGTCCGCGAGTACGAGACGATCGAACATCTGAATGACACAGTCCGCGCTTCCATAGGCGAGGAGGACCGGGGAACACGGGTGGGGGAGCAGCCGGCAAGGGAGGAATCACCATGGCGCGTTCGGTCGGAATCGACCTCGGGACGACGAACTCGGTGGTCTCGGTCCTGGAGGGCGGCGAACCCACCGTCATCACCAACACGGAGGGCGCGCGGACCACTCCGTCGGTGGTGGCGTTCGCCAAGAACGGCGAGGTGCTGGTCGGCGAGGTCGCCAAACGGCAGGCCGTGACCAACGTGGAGCGCACCGCGCGCTCGGTCAAGCGGTACATGGGCGATCACTCCTGGCGCTTCCCCGACGAGGGCGACATCGACGGCAGGCACTACACCGCCCAGGAGATCTCCGCGCGGGTGCTCCAGAAACTGAAGCGGGACGCGGAGGCGTACCTCGGCGAGGACGTCACGGACGCGGTGATCACCGTCCCGGCCTACTTCGACGACGCCCAGCGGCAGGCGACGAAGGAGGCCGGGGAGATCGCCGGCCTGAACGTCATGCGGATCATCAACGAGCCGACCGCCGCCGCGCTCGCGTACGGCCTGGACAAGGAGAACGACCAGACGGTCCTGGTCTTCGACCTCGGCGGCGGCACCTTCGACGTGTCCCTGCTGGAGATGGGCGACGGCGTCATCGAGGTCAAGGCCACCAACGGCGACACCCGTCTCGGCGGCGACGACTGGGACCAGCGCGTCGTCGACCACCTGGTGCAGCAGTTCAGGAACCACTACGGCGTCGACCTGGGCAAGGACAAGATGGCCGTGCAGCGGCTGCGGGAGGCGGCCGAGAAGGCGAAGATCGAGCTGTCCTCGTCCACCGAGACCACGATCAACCTGCCCTACATCACGGCGTCCGCCGAGGGCCCGCTGCACCTGGACGAGAAGCTCACCCGCGCCCAGTTCGAACAGCTGACGGCCGACCTGCTGGAGCGCTGCAAGGCGCCGTTCCACAACGCGGTCAAGGACGCCGGGATCGAGGTGTCCGGCATCGACCATGTGGTGCTGGTGGGCGGCTCGACCCGGATGCCCGCCGTCACCGGCCTGGTGAAGGAGCTGACCGGCAAGGACCCCCACAAGGGCGTCAACCCGGACGAGGTCGTCGCGATCGGCGCCTCGCTCCAGGCCGGTGTCCTCAAGGGCGAGGTCAAGGACGTCCTGCTGCTCGACGTCACCCCGCTGTCCCTGGGCATCGAGACCAAGGGCGGCATCATGACCAAGCTGATCGAGCGCAACACCACGATTCCGACCCGCCGTTCGGAGATCTTCACCACCGCCGAGGACAACCAGCCCTCGGTCTCCATCCAGGTCTTCCAGGGCGAGCGCGAGATCGCCGCCTACAACAAGAAGCTCGGCATGTTCGAGCTGACCGGTCTGCCGCCCGCGCCGCGCGGCGTCCCGCAGGTCGAGGTCGCCTTCGACATCGACGCCAACGGGATCATGCATGTGTCCGCGAAGGACCTCGGCACCGGCAGGGAGCAGAAGATGACCGTCACCGGCGGCTCCGCGCTGCCGAAGAACGACATCGACCGCATGGTCCGCGAGGCCGAGCAGCACGCCGAGGACGACCGGCAGCGCCGCGAGGCCGCCGAGACCCGCAACCAGGCCGAACAGCTCGTCTACCAGACCGAGAAGCTCATCAGCGACAACCCCGAGCGGATCTCCGCCGAGGCACGGCACGAGACCGAGGCGGCGCTCGCCGTGCTGAAGGCGAAACTCAAGGCAGAGAACGACGGGAACGACGAGAAAACGGACACCGCCGCGATCCGCCAGGCCACCGACCAGGTGGCCCAGGCCGCCCAGAAGATCGGCACGGCGCTGTACGAGCAGTCGCGGGCCCAGGGCGAGCAGGGCGCGGGTACGGCGGCGGGTGCGGGCGCCTCCGCCGGTTCGGCCTCCGCCGGGTCCGCGTCCGGCGGGTCGGCATCCGGCGGGTCCGCCCCGGAGGACGACGAGGTGGTGGACGCCGAGATCGTCGACGACGACAGGCCCGAGGCGGGCTGACGATGGACGCGGACCGGCTCCCGGACACGGACCCCGCGCGACTGCGCCGTCTGGTCGGGGAGCGCACGGCCGACCTCCAGCGGGTGCAGGCCGAGTACGACAACTACCGCAAGCGGGTGCGCGGGGACCGGGCCGCCGTACGGGAGATCGCCGCGGCCAACGTCCTGCGCACCCTCCTGCCCGTCCTGGACGCCGTCGAGCGCACCTGCGCGCACGAGCCCCCGACCCCCGGCCTCGCCGACATCGCGGACACCCTGCGCACCCGGCTGGGCGCCCTGGGCCTGGAACGCCTCGGACAGGAGGGCGAGCCCTTCGACCCCGGCCGGCACGAGGCCCTCGTCCACCATGTCGCTCCGGACGCACACGAGTTGACGTGCACCAAGATCCTGCGGTCCGGCTACCGCGCCGGTCCGCTCCTGCTGCGCCCGGCCGCGGTGGAGGTGACGGGCCCGCCACCGCCATGGAGGCACATGCCGGTTGACGCGCGCCGTAATTGAGCGGCGCCGCGCGAGGCCGGGAACTATCCTCAACCCTCGCTCCTGCCCCGGTTGTTGGCGGTCAGCGCGTGTTCTTGCGTACCCGGCCGCCACGGCCCCGCGACGGAGAGAGGCCGTATGTTCGCGCCGTACCGCAGACTCTTCTCCGCCAAGGGGAGCGTCGGCTTCACCCTCACCGGCTTCCTGGCCCGGCTCGCCCTGTCCATGTCCGGCGTCGGCACCGTGGTGATGGTCGCCGCCATGCGCCACTCCTACGCGCTGGCCGGTGCCGTGGGCGGCTCGTCCCTCGCCGCGACCCTGGTCACCATCCCGCTCCTCGGCCGCCTCGTCGACCGCTACGGCCAGTCCCGTACGGCCGTCCCCGCGGCCATCTGGTCGGCGGCCATGTCCGCCGCCCTGGTCGGCTGCCTCGCCACCGGCGCGCCGGCCTGGACCCTGTTCGTCACCAACGTCCTGTCCGCCACCGCGCCGAACGTCGGCGGCATGGCCCGCGCCCGCTGGGCCGAGCTCTACGGCGATGACGACGCACGCATGCATGTGGCCAACTCGTTCGAACAGGTCCTGGACGAGCTGTGCTTCGTCCTCGGCCCCGTCGTCGTGGTGGGCCTGGCCACCGGCATCGCACCCGCGGCGGGCCGGATCGCGCCGCTGGTCCTGACCCTGGGCGGCACGGTCCTCTTCTCGCTCCAGCGCGGCACCGAACCCCCGGTCCGGGCCGCCGGCTCCTCGGCCGCCCGCTCCCCGCTCACCAACCGCGGCCTGCGGGTGATGATGCTCGTCCTCCTCTTCACCGGCTCGCTGTTCGGCTCCCTCGAAGTGGTCACGATCGCCTTCACCGACTCCCTGCACCACCGGTCCGCGGCCGGTCCGGTCCTGGCCCTCCAGGCGGTCGGCTCCGCGCTGGCGGGCCTGCTCTTCGGCATGCTCACCCCGCGCGGCTCCAGCACCGCCCGCTTCCTGACGGGCGTCGGCGGCATGGCCGTACTGATGCTCCCGCTGACCCTCGCCGGCAGCCTGTGGTCCCTGGTCCCGCTGATGTTCCTCGCCGGTATGGCCACCTCACCGACCATGATCACCGGCATGGGCCTGGTCCAGGAACTGATCCCGCGCTCGCAGCTCAACGAGGGCATGACCCTGGCCGTGACCGGCCTCCTCGGCGGCTCCTCCCTCGGCAGCGTGCTCGCGGGCTGGTCCGTGGAGCGCTTCGACGCCGAGGACGGCTACCTGCTCCCGGTCGGCGCCGCCACCCTGGCCCTGCTGACCGCGGCCGCCGGCCTCGGCCGCCTGCGCGCGAGCGTCTCCGCCGCCCGCGTTTCGGCCCCCGCCAAGGACACGGCGGAACTCGGGCAGCGGGCGTGACGGCCCTCCGCCCCCTCAGGACGCCACGCTGATCTCCAGCAGGATGTGTTCCAGCGTCTCCGTGCCCTCCGGGAAGCTGTGCCGGCGCAGGACCTCCAGCCGGCGGCCGTGGGCCGTCGCCAGGGCGGTCAGACGGGCGAGGTCACCCCGGTCGCTGAACTGGAGGAGGGCCCTGCCGCCCGGCGCCAGCCGGAGGGGTGCCTCCACCAGATAGCGCTCATGGGCGCGGTAGCCGGTGTCGATGTAGGCGCGCTCGTGGTCACCGCGGTAGCGGTAGTCGTCCGGGGCCAGCACGAAGTTGGAGTGCCAGTACACGCAGTCGAAGCGGTCGTCGGCGTCGAGCGCGGAGAACAGGTCGCTGTGTACGGCCCGCACCCGGTCGCCGATGCCGTGGCGCCCGGCGTTGCGGCGGGTGTTCTCCACGGCGCGCGCGTTGATGTCGGTGGCCACCACCCGGGCGGCGCCCCGGAGCGCGGCCATGACCGCGATGATCCCGGTGCCCGAGCCGACCTCCAGGAAGGAACCCCCGGACCGCAGCAGCGGCGCGTGGGTGCCGGTCAGGCCCAGGACGTCCATCGCCGCCCCGGTCGTCCCGGAGAAGGGCGGCGCGAAGACGTCGTCGAGCAGGTCCCATTCTCGGCCCGCCATGGTGAAGGTGTCCGGACGGTCCGGCCGGTTCAGGGCCGCGCGGCTCCGTTCGAGGGATCGCTCGTAGCTGGTGCGTTCCGTCATCTGGGTTCCTTCCCCCGGCAGTTCGTCCGAGGCCATGACAGCACGGACGGACGGGAGGCGGACGGAGTGATCGCCGGCACCCCATGATTTCGGCCGCACGGGAGGCCGGTGAGCACTTCCCGGACGTACGCGGTCGTCGCCTCACGCGTGGCCGGGCGCCGCCCCGGCGACCTCGCACACCCCGGGCCGGCAGCTCGGCGCAGGGCAGCGGCGGTGGGAAAGATATTGCCGCGTGACCACCCTCACGGCCGGAAAATCTTCCGTCAACGACCCCTCGGATGCGTAACCTTGCTGCGCCGAACCGCTTGTGAAGGACGGAGACACCTCATGCTCCCTATGGCCTCCGGCGCGCCCCTGGCGACGAGCGACCGCCGTCGACCACTGCTCGCCGGCATCCCCGAAATCCCCGGCATCGCCGACCGCGCGGAGGACGCGTTCTCCGACGGCGGCGGCCCCCTGGACGCCGGGGCGTCGGTACGGCAGGCGCTGCGGGTGCGGGTGGAGGGGGCGGTGGGGGCAGCGGGTGCGGGCACCACCGAACTCGGGCCCGCCACGAGCGAGCCGGACTCCGCCCGGGTGTCGGCCGACCAGGAGGGCGCGCGTCCCGCTCGGGAACGGGCCGCGACGAACACGCGGGGACCGGCGCGGGGGACGCGCACGCTGCTCATCGACAACTACGACTCCTTCACCTACAACCTCCATCAGCTGCTGACGGAGGTGAACGGCCGGGAGCCCCTGGTCGTCCGCAACGACGCGGACTGGTCCGCGCTCGACCCGCGGGACTTCGACAACGTCGTGATCTCCCCGGGCCCCGGCCGCCCGGAGCGGCACCAGGACTTCGGCATCGGCTCCCGGGCGATCCTGGAGTGGGACCTGCCGATCCTCGGGGTGTGCCTGGGCCACCAGGGCATCTGCCATCTGCTGGGCGCCGATGTGGGGTACGCGCCCGAGCCCCGGCACGGCCGCCTCTCGCTGGTCACCCACACCGGCCGCGACCTCTTCGCCGGGCTGCCCTCGCCGTTCGCCGTGGTGCGCTACCACTCGCTCGCCGTCACCGGCCTGCCGGCGGACCTGGAGGCGCTCGCCCGGTCCGAGGACGGCGTCCTGATGGGCGTCCGGCATCGCACCAGGCCGCTGTGGGGGGTCCAGTTCCATCCGGAGTCCGTCAGCACGGAGTACGGCCCCGAACTGCTGGCCAACTTCCGTGACCTCACGCACGCGTGGCACCGCCGGACGCCCGGCCCGGCGCCGCGTGACACCCCGCTGCCGGAGAGCGCTCCGGGGCCGGACGACGCCTCGCCGCCGGGCATCGCCCCGGCGCCGTACAGCACTCCGCCCGCGGACGATGCCCCGCCGGCGAACGACGCCCCGCCATACCAGCTGCATGTGCGCCGCCTGCCCTGGGCGCCGGACCCGGAGGCCGCCTACGAGGAGCTCTTCGCCGCGGCCCGGCACAGCTTCTGGCTGGACAGCGGCAGCGCACCGCGGCAGGGGCGCTTCTCCCTCATGGGCGACGGCTCCGGTCCGCTCGGCGAGTACGTCACCTACCGGGCGGCGGAACGGGTCGTGTGGGCGGAGCCGGGCGGGCGGCGGATCCGGAGCACCTTCCTGGAGTACCTCGACGCCGAACTGCGCGCCCGCCGCGTCGTCGGCGGTACCGACCTGCCCTTCGGATTCCGGCTCGGCTACGTCGGCTACCTCGGCTACGAACTCAAGGCGGATCAGAGCGCGTCGACCACGCACACCGCCGAAACCCCGGACGCTTCCCTGGTCTTCGCCGACCGGGCGCTGGTGATCGACCACGCCGAGCACACCTGCTACCTGCTGCGGCTCAGCCGGGACAGGGACGACGCGGAGCTCACCGCGTGGCTGGAGACGGTGGGCGAGCGCTTGCGGGCACTGCCTCGAACACGCCCGTCCTACAGGGGCGTTGAGCCGACGGACACGCCTCCCGCGCACGTCCGGCTGCGCCACAGCAGGGACGCCTACCTCCGCATGGTCGGGGAGTGCCTGGAGGAACTGCGCCAGGGGGAGTCGTACGAGATCTGCCTGTCCAACATGGCGGTCGCGGAGACCGGCATCGACCCGCTGACCACCTACTCCGCCCTCAGACGCGTCAGCCCCGTCCCGTACGGGGCGCTGCTCGACTTCCCGGGGGCGGCGGTGCTCAGCGCCTCGCCGGAGCAGTTCCTGGCCGTCGGCGCGGACGGAGCCGTCACCTCGAAGCCGATCAAGGGCACCCGGGCGCGCGGCGCCACCGGCGCGGAGGACACACGGCTGCGCAACTCCCTGACCGGCAGTGAGAAGGACCGGGCCGAGAACCTGATGATCGTCGACCTCGTCCGCAACGACCTGGGCGTGGTCTGCCGTCCCGGCTCGGTCCACGTCCCGGTGCTGTGCGGGGTGGAGACCTTCCCGCAGGTCCACCATCTCGTCTCCACCGTCCGCGGCACCCTGCGCGAGGGGCGCTCGACGGTCGACTGCGTACGGGCGGCCTTTCCCCCCGGCTCCATGACCGGCGCGCCCAAACGGCGCACCATGGAGATCATCGACCACCTCGAACAGGGTCCGCGCGGTGTGTACGCGGGGGCGATCGGCTGGTTCTCCCTCGGCGGCGGCTGCGAACTCAGCGTCGTCAACCGCACCATCGTGGCCACGCCGGGCTCCGTCCGCTACGGCGTCGGCGGTGCCGTCGTCGCCCTGTCCGACCCGGTGGAGGAGTTCGCCGAGACCATGGTGAAGGCCCGCGCGACGGCGACGGCGCTCGCGCTGACCCGCCCGGAGCCGCGCCGCGCCCTCACCCCGATGTGCCGGAAGTAGACGCGAGCAGAACCCCACGCGTCCGAAGCGGCCGGCCGACGGACCCGGCGACCAGCGAGGGAGCCTCTCGGACGAAGAACCCAGCGCCCGACCGGGACACGATCCGCTCTCCCCGGTCCGGGCGGGACCGTCACCGGGACGCGGCTCTCCACCCCGTGATCATCCCTGCTCCCGCAGCAGATCGCCGATTGCGGAGATCCCGGCGGTGACGGCGCGTTCGCCGACGTCGCCGAAACCGAGCACCAGTCGCGGCGGCGTGGTGGCCCGCGAGGTGCGGCAGGCGCTCATCCCGTAGAGACCGACCGAGCGGCCACGAGAGCCCGTTCGTCCGCCGTCCCCCGCAGCCGGGCCACCGCGTGGAACCCGGCGGCCAGGCCGGTCACCGCGAGGCCCGGGGCGTGCTCCGCGAGCGCGGCCGGCAGGGCGGTGCGCCGGGCCGCGTAGGTGCTCCGGATCCGGCGCAGATGCCGGTCGAATAGGCCCGACTCGATCAGCCCGGCGAGGGCGAGCCGATCGAGGATGGGCGAGCCCCGGTCGCCGATGTGCTTGACCGCCACCAGGTCGTCCGCGAGCGCCGGCGGGCACAGCACCCAGTCGATGCGCAGCGCCGGTACCAGGGACTTGCTGACGGTGCTGATCGAGACGACCCGGTCGGCGGCGAGCCCCTGGAGGGCGCCGACCGGTGTAGGTCCAACACCTCGGGACCATACCGGTAACGGGCCAAACCTGGGGCGCGCCCCTAGGCCGGGACCAGTTCGGGTCGGACAACCGTACGGGCACGCTCGTACAGAGCTTGGGCCTCATGGTTACGGGAGTGCGGGCGAATCAGGTTGAACATGTCTGTCATCCGCTTGTCGATCCGGCCCGAGTTGACCAGCGGGTAGTCGTCCAATGCGAGTCCCCACGTCTTGCATGCGGCTTCTAAATGCCCAACGACTAGTTGCCGCTCGGCGAGGATCGCCCGTTCCTTGACGCGTGTGCGCCGATAGATGCTGTACCGAAGCCGGTCCGCTTCCTGCATGGCGGCAACCGCCCCTTGCACGTCACCCATTTCGTAACGCACTTGACTTGTGTGGTAGTTGAGCGATGCGGGGTCGTACGAACCGAACACTTTCCCTCGGGACTCTGCCTTGTCCATCGCAACTTCGGCTTCCTGCAAGTACATGCGCGCGGACCGTCGGTCTCCGATCTGTGCGGCTGCATGGGCCTGCTGGCCGACGAGGAAGGCGCGCATCCGCGGACCGGCTTGCGGAGAGGAAGCCGCCGCAGCATCCGCAAGCCGCATAGCCATCGGCCCTTGCCCTAGATCGACCGCCTGCACGCTCATGCCCCGGAGCGTGGTGCAGTACGTCAAGTGATCTTCCGCCGCTCCCGCAAGCTCTAGTGCTTTCAAGTAGTACCGCTGCGCGAGCCCGTGCAACCCTTCATCAACCGCCATGTATCCGGTCAGGTAACAGAGATCGGATGCAGCGGACATCATGGCCTTCCGCACATCCTCGGGCCCGTCCGTCCGCAGGAAGGGAGCCACAGTGTTCACCAAGAACGTTGCGGCAAGGGGGCGAGCGGTCCGGCCTCCGAACTGGTCATCCATAGATGAGAGCTGTTCGGTCATTGCTGAGACCGTGTGCACGTCGGACATCCCGAGGCGGGTTCGCATGCCTCTCTGAGCAGCTTCCATACGCCCCACTACGTCCGGCCACTCAGGCACAGCCAACGCGACGGAGAACAGAGCGGCGCTCAGCACGCTACGGCGGGAAGGGTCCATGTCCAGCCTTCCAAGATCAATGATCCCGTCAACCGCGCTGAATGGCGTCGCCTCCGTCCCGCTGCCAGGGGCCGGGAAGCCAACTTCTGCGTATGTGACGGGTCGCCCGAGCTTGCGAGCGAGCGCTTCCAAGATCAGCGGCCGGGCATCATCGCGCGGCACGCTCCCGCTCAACCACTGGTGAACGGAAGGTGCACGGTACTGCTTCGGGGTACCGCGTTCGGTCCCAACCCGGTTGATCGCTTGCGCACACTGCCGCAGAGTCCACCCGGTCTCGCGGAACAGCCGCTCAAGTCCTGTGTTCGGCTCGTTGGTGCCCACGGTCGGTCAACTCCCCATGCACGACTGCGTTAAGCGCTTAACGCTCTTAATCCTTGCGCTCTTCCAAACAATACCGCCGAGCGTGATCACGCGGTTGCCTAGAGCGAACAGCCGGGATCGCAGCGGAAGGGGATGGGTGAGTGAGCGCCGAGCCGCAACCGCCCTCTGTGGGTGTGCTGATGATGGACACAAGCCGAGGCCGTGTCGGGGAGTTCCGCGGAGTCGTCGGCCCGCACTGGGCTCTGCGTCCGGTCGGCGGCGGCAGGGAGTGGGAGGCAGACTCTCATCTGGCCCGCGAAGCGGACGACGGTGAGCGCACGCGTGTCATGGCTGCCCGCGCTGCTGCCCAGAGCCGGGGAGAGCGGTGATGAGTGCACTCGTTGCGAACCTGCCCACTCGTCAGACGAGTTGGTCCACAGTGATCAGTGTGGCAGCGCCAACTCGCTACGTCTGCCAGGTAGTTGCGGCAGGGGTGGTGTATGACAAGGCCCCCGTATCGTACAAACTCAGCAAGGTCAACACGATCTCTCCGAGACTCGCGCTGCGGTGGCTCAGGGGTGAAGCGCTGCACATCGCAAACGGCCTGGACCCGGACCCGGCCATCGCGGATTGGAACCTGGGCGCGCGCACTTGCGAGGCTGAGCCGGCCCTAGACGCCCCTACGGTGCTCCGCAGGTGGGCGGGGGACCCGGTGACACAGGCATCCGCGTTACGAGACCTCAAGGACGGGCGCCCGCTGTTCGTCGTCGCCCGAGACGTTGACTGCTGTTACACGTTGTCTGTGTGCCCGTTCGGGAATGTGCTGTTCGCTGGGTGCCCCGTTGTTGAGAGCAACCGCCCATGAAGAGGCGAGATGCGGCGGTGTATGAGGCCGCCCGAGAGGCCAGGGCCGAGATCATCCGACGGTACCGAGCCAGCGAGCCCGTACGGCGGATAGCCGCTACCTACGACGTATCGGAAAGCTGGGTTCGTGACCGGCTGGACGAATGGGGCGTGCCCCGCCGTCAGCACCACGAAGCGCTTAAGCACGTCCGGCCCATGAGCTACGTCTACCGAGGACGGTCCGAGCGGAGGACGTCAGAAGAAGTCCAGCAAGCCCAGGACAAGTTCACCAAATGCCTGGATGTCGTGGTCATTCGATATCGCAAAGGCGAGTCCGTTGCATCCCTCGCCCGCGAGTTCGCCGTACAGCCGCGATGGGCACGTGCGCAGATGGACAAATGGGGGGTCCCCCGCCGTGACCAGTCTGCCGCTGCTTCCCTTGCGAACCGGACCCGTGTCCGTGACCTGGACAGGGGGTGGCAACGATGAGCTTCCGTGTTACGTGGGGGTGGGGCGCCGTCACTCTGATGGTGTGCGCCGGCTACGGGATCGCGCTGTACGGGCAGGGACTCGCGACGACGCGAGTAGCGCCGGATCGGCACTACGCACACCCAACCCTCCGCAGTACAACGGATGTTGAACGGCTGCTTCCCTGCCTAGCCGGTAGCCGCTACAGCCTCACTACTGCGGACTACATCGAGGTCAGCCCGGACCGGATCGGGGTTTCCCCGACAGGCGAGCCACCGCTCACGCTTGTGCCCTCCGGGCCGGACTCGTCGTGGCGCCCCGCCGACGACGCGTCCCGGAAAACCCTCGCCGATCTTGGCTGCCGCTGAATCTCCGTATCCATCACGTCGACCTGCTCCGTGGTGGGTGCGGGCCCAACCGCCCTACACACAAACAGAGGTGCAGGAGCGCGCCACGACTTCCGTCCTCGGTGGGGACTTCCCAGGGACGCCGGTACTCATCACGGCCGGTAGTCCAACCGAGGACGGACGGCCCGGCTTCGCACAACGGCGTACGGAGCCGGGCGCCCCCGAGTCCACCCGGGCCGGGACCACCGAAAAGAAAGGGGGCCGCGCAATGCCCGCGACCACCGAGCCGACCACCGACGAGCCCGAGACCATCGAGACCGAGTCCGACGAGCCGACCCCGCCCGAGACCGACGAGGCGGACAACGACGAGTCGTCGGGCGAGGACGAGCACCAGGACGTCAGCCCCGCCAAGACCGGGAGTTCGTGGGCACTGCTCGTCGCGTAGCGCAGTAGTCGGCTAAGTCCAGGAACGCCGGTCCGGCGGGCCGTTTCAGTGCTTCCCCGCCCCGCCGGACCGGTTCCGAACACCTAAGAAAGATCAGGCACCAGTGACCCGCAAGAAGTCCTCCCCGACCGTGGCAGCCGTCAAGAGCGAGGCCAACCGGCTGGGGACCAGCAACCAGGATGCCGCCGCGCGCAAGGCGCTCTTGCACGAGGTTCCCAGCGACATCCGCGCGCAGGGTCGGCAGGAGTCGACGCAGGCCCGCGCGCACGAGCGTGAGCGCGGCAAGTAACGCCACGCGCTTCCCACAGCGACGCACGACCGCAGCAACCCCCGGTCGGCCGCCTACATCACCGTCGGCAGTCGGCCGGGGCACCCCTCCCATGACGTTCAGCGGAAGGAAGCAAGACGGTGACCACTCTCCTTGAACCGCCCGCCTCATCCCCGGTCGCAGGGATCAACTCCCTGGAACTGGAGATCACCGGTAAGTGCCAGCTCCAGTGCTCGCACTGTCTCTCCGAGTCCAGCCCGCAGGCCACGCACGGCACGATGACCCCTGCGGACTGGCGCACGGTCATCACGGACGCCGCCGCACTCGGCATCAAGACCATTCAGCTCATCGGCGGTGAACCCACCGTGCATCCGCACTGGCAGCAGTTCACCGAGTTGGGGCTTTCCCTCGGGCTGCACGTCGAGATCTATTCGAACCTCTACACCGTGCATGCGTCATGGTGGGACATGTTCGCCCGCGACGGTGTGACGCTGGCAACCAGCTACTACAGCGACGACCCCGCCGAACACGACGAGATCACCGGGCGCGCCGGCAGCTACGTCCGCACCCGATGCCACATCTGCGAGGCGGTCAACCTCGGGATCACGATCCGGGCCGGAATCGTGGACATCCTTCCGGGACAGCGCGTTGCCGAAGCGCGCGCCGAGCTGGAGTCCATGGGTGTGAAGCACATCAACACGGACCGAGCGCGTGCCGTGGGTCGTGCGATGCTGCCCGGGTCGAAACCTGACCTGTCCGAGATGTGCGGGCGGTGCACCCGCGGACGTGCTGCGATCCTCCCTAACGGGGATCTCGCCGGCTGCGTTCTCTCGCGCGACTTCCCGGCAGGCAACGTCCGGCGAACCCGGCTCGCTGTGCTGCTCTGTGGGAAGGAGTGGGACGCCCTCGCGGCGAGCATCCCGCCGTTGCGCGCGGACGCGTGCCCGCCGAACGACAGCGGCGACTGTGACCCCGCCAACACCGAAGCGTGTGACCCCGCGTTCTGACCTGGAAGGCTCACGCACATGGAATGGGAAAGCTGGGCGGCCGCCCTCGCGCATCAGGTGACCGACCCTGATTCGCGGTGGCGCAACCCCCTTCTGCGCACTGCCCGGCACCAGCTGATTCCGCGCTGGTGGGTCGCGGACGAAGCGGGGCGGTGGACGTTACGTGATGGGCCGAGCGACCCGGGCACGTGGGCGGAAGCCGCCTATGCGGACCGGTCGTTGACGACCAGGGTCGGCACGCTGCACGCCGACGACGCCGGGCCGGACGACCACCCCGAGGGACAGCCCACGTCGTCCGCCACGCTGCCGAGCCTCATCGTGCGGATGCTGCGGCACACCAGAGTCGGGAACGGGCTGTCCCTGCTGGACCTCGGCACCG
The DNA here is from genome assembly GCF_009650765.1 of Streptomyces sp. SUK 48. NCBI lineage: Bacteria > Bacillati > Actinomycetota > Actinomycetes > Kitasatosporales > Streptomycetaceae > Streptomyces > Streptomyces sp. SUK 48. The sequence goes on from NZ_CP045740.1 coordinate 6,981,419, forward strand.
GAGCCGGCGGGCTCACTGCCTACGCCTGCCACCGTATCGGCGACGGGCACGTCACCAGCTTGGATGTGGACCCGTACCTAGTAGACGCCGCACGTGCCCGGCTCGCTGCCATGGGACACCGCCCGCGCATGATCACAGCGGACGCCACCAAGGAAGTACCCGGCGCGTACGACCGCATCGTGTGTACGGTCGCGCTCCCGCCCGGTCCCGGTCTGCGGCCGGTGATCGGCGCGCTGAAGCCCGGCGGACGCATCGCGCTGACCCTCGCCCGTACGTCCCTGATCATCACGGGATGGAAGACGGGGAACGGTGATGTCGTCGGGCAGGTCGAACGGGACATGGCAGGTTTCATGCTCACCCGGTCCGGCGCCGACTATCCGCCCGCCCTCACAGAGTTGTTCGCCCTCGCCGCTGAGGCCGAGGGCGAGACGACGAGCGCCGGGCGCTATCCGGTGGTGGACGTGGCGAACGCGTGGGAACTCCGCTCCATGCTGGAGGTGACCACGCCGGGTGTGGAAGTCGGATACGAGACCAGGGGCCGGACCCGTATCGCGTATCTCGTCCACCCGGACGGGTCATGGGCACGTGCGTCCGCCGAGTGGACCGACCCGCCGGAAGTCCACCAGAGCGGCCCGCAACGGCTGTGGAACGCCCTCGAACGCATTCGGAACCGGCTCAATACCGAGGGCGCACTACCGCTACTCGGCGCACGAGTCCGCATCACACCCGACGGTGCCTGCCACCTGTCCCGCGGGAAGTGGCACGCCTGGATGGGCGCGCATTAGTCCGGCACGATGGATCACAAGGCCCCGTCTGCGCGTCGTTCCGTGGCGTGCAGACGGGGTCTCGGCGCTTGAGGGAGAACCCTTACTTATCCGTGCCCCGTTCAGCGACGAACGAGCCCTTTCCCCACTCAGTGACTACGAGCCCACGCTCACGTGCGATACGCACTGCTCGGCGAGCCGCGCGCTCATCTGGGTGCTGCGGCTGCTGCTGCCCGCCCACGGAAAGCGCCGAGTCGTCCCTGATGTTCCTCCGGCCATCGCCCTCGTGCCCCGGTCCGAATCCGTCGCCGCGTGGTCCCGCCCATGGCACGGGCCGAGCGCAGACGAAGCGCGGGCAATCTTCCACGCCGAGGAGACGCGTTCGCTCACCCCGGAGCAGCGCGAGCGATGGCAGGCGGTCGCGTTCGCCGAAATCGGTGTCGACTGCGACTTTCCAACCATCAACATCACAGGCGTCCGGAAGTTCCCTCGGAGGGCGGCAGCATGACCGCCGCCGAGTTCGTCTCAGCCATGGCCGATCCCATACCCGCGCCCCGCCGGGCCGTGTGCTGCCGCTGTCGTAACTGGACCTACGCCCCGATTCCAGTCCGGTGCGTACCCTGCCCGAGCGGAGCGGGGATCACCCTGTACGCGTGCCCGAGTCATGCCGTCTTCTTCGGTGTGGGCCCAACCCCCGAGGACGAGATGAACATCCAGTAGACCCCACAGACAGCCAAGAGCCCCGTTCGGTACCCGCCGGGCGGGGCTTTACCTGTGTCCGGAGTGTGCGTTCCCCGTGTGCACACTGTGATACGGATTGGTGATCTTGCAGGATCGCCAGGGGAGGGAAAGCGTGAAGCGGAAAACGTGGATCATCACGGGGGTTGCAGTGCTCGCGTTCGGCGGGGTGCTGTCGCTGTTCGAGGACGAGCCGGACAAGGCGACGGCCGATCCCAAGCCGTCTGCGTCGGCGCCCGCGAAGCAGCCCGAGCAGCACAACGACAAGCCGGCAGAGACACCCACAGCGAGCGGCATCCCGTCGCCCGACACGGGGCAGCGCGTGTCTCTGATACGGGCTTTGCGGACCGTGGATGCGAGCCTGGTCGCAAACGAGGGTCGGGCCGTGGACCGGGCGCGGAACGTGTGCTTGGACGTGAAGGAAGGCAAGCCGGCGGCCACCATCCAGGGCAACGCCAAAGCCCGGTTCGAGGGCGGGACGGTCCCGAGCCTCACCGATGACCAGGCGGCCGAGATCGTGACCGCCGTGAAGTCGTCGTTCTGCCACTGACCAGACGACAAAGAGCCCCGTTCGGAACTTGCCGAGCAGGGCTCTTTCCTGCCCTGACCTGGCATCTTCTGAGTTGCCAGGGTGCAGGGTCTACCGGCTCCCGGTCGTAGCGGAACTCCGCGTCGTAGTCGTCCTCGATGACCACCGCGTCGTGCGCGGCCGCCCACGCGGTCAGCGCCAGCCGCCGCTCGGGCCCGAGCCACCACCCCGGTCGGCCACTGGTGCGCCGGGGCGACGACGACCGCCCGCGCACCGGTAGCCGTCAACTCGTTCACGTCCATGCCGTGTTCGTCCACCGGCACGGGCACCGCCGTCAGATCCGCCGCGGCCGCCGCCCGGACGGAGACGGGCGAGCCGGGACCCTCGTAGGCCACGCGGCGCACCTCGCTGCGGGCGGGGGCGGCCAGCGTCAGGGACAGGCCCCGCGCGTCCCCCGAGCAGATGACGATGTGCTCGGGGTCGGCCGCCGCCGCGCGTATCCGGCGGGCGTACCCGGCGACCACCTCGCGCAGCACCGCGCTGCCCCGGGGGTCGCCGTAGTCCAGCTCGGCCACCGGCATCCGGCGCGCCGCCTCCCACATGGCCCACAGCCAGTCCGGCATCGGAAACGCGCCCAAGTCTGGTACGCCCCACCGGAAGTCGGCCAGCCGCGACGGCCGCCCCACGGGCCGTCGCGGCCCCGGCGGGGCGGGCGGACGGCGGGCACGCCCCGGTGGCCACCCGGGTGCCCGAGCCCACCCCGTGCCACCAGATAGCCCTCGGCCAGCAGCTGGGCGTAGGCGTCCTGCACCAGCCCCCTGGACAGGCCCAGCGCGCCCGCGAGTTCACGCGAGGACGGCAACCGCTCGCCCACCCGCAGCCGGCCGGTGCGGATCGCCTCGCGCACCTGGCGTTCCAGCTGGGACCGCAGGGGCTCGTCACGGTCACGGTCGACTGCGAAGAGCGGGTCCGACGACGCATTGGACCACTCGGAAGACATGGAATTGGAGCTTACCGGTGAGCTGATCGCTCCCTACGGTGCGACCATGACCACCACTGATCCGCGGAACTCGGCGTCGCCCACGGCCGCCTCCAAGGACCGGCCCCCGCTGGTGTCGCGCCCGCTGCTGCTGCGCTTCATCAGCGTGTTCGGCGCGTCGGCGAGCTTCTATCTGCTGCTGTCGGTCGTCCCGCTCTACACCAGGCACTCCGGGGCGGGCGGCGACGGCGCCGGGGCGACCACGGGCGCCCTGATGCTGGCGACGATCGCAGACGAGGTCGTGGCACCCCGCTTCATCGAGCGCTTCGGCCACCGGGTCACACTGGGCGCGGGCCTGCTCTGATGGGCGTGCCCTCGCTGGTGCTGACGATGTTCTCCGGCGTCGCCTTAATCACCGTGGTCTGCCTGCTGCGCGGCGCGGGCTTCGCCCTGACCGTCGTCGCGGGCGGGGCGCTCACCGCCTCCTTCATCCCCGCCGAACGCCGGGGCGAGGAACTGGCGTTGGTCGGCATCGTCTCGGGCTTGCCCTCGCTGTTGGGGCTGCCGCTCGGCGTCCGGCTGGTCTCCGAGGTGGGGTACGCGCCGGTCGGCGTGGCCGCCGGATTGTGCGTGCTGGCCCCGATCCTGTCCGTACCCGGCCTGCCGGAGAAGGAGTACCTCGTCGGGCGGCGGATCGGCATCATGACGGCATCCGCGACCGCGCGATATCCCGGCCCGCGGTCCTCCTCGCGGTCACGGCGCCGGTCGCCGGGATCGTGGTGACCTTCCTGCCGCTCGCCGGCCCTCGGCCTCCGCCGGTCTGGTGGCGGTGGCCCTGTGCGTGCAGCCCGCCAGAGCGGCCGTGGCCAGGCTGGTGGCCGGCCGCCCGGGCGGCCGCGGGGGCTTCTCCCGGCTGGTGTTCCCGGGCCTCGCGGTGTCCGCCGCCGGGGTGTCCATCACCGCGTACCCCCACAGCGCCGTCGCGGTCGTCCTCAGGTGTCGCCGTCCTCGGCGTCGGCTTCGGCATCGCCCAGAACTCCACGGTCACCCTGATGTACTCCCGCGTCCCCGCCTCCGGCTACGGCACCGTGAGCGCCCTGCGGAACATCGCCTACGACGCCGGCATGGGCGTCGGCGCCGTCTGCTTCGGCCTCCTCGCCCAACAGGCCGGCTACTCCCGCGGCTTCGTCTGCGCCGCCGCGCTCGTCCTCCTCGCGTTCCCCTCCGCCTGGCGGGACCGGCCGGGCGCGCGGGGGCGGGAGGCCGGGGAGGCAACGGCTGACATCCGCGATCAGGCGCTCCCCGAGGACGGCGGCTCTCCGCTTTCCCGGCCCGGTCCCGTGGAAAGGCGTTCGTGCTCGTCCTCCCAGACCCTCAGCAGGACTTGGGGGTCGGCGCCACAGGTACGCGCGTACCGGAGGATGAAGCGGCGGGGCGGGAACGCGGCGCCGCTGAGGACCCCGGCGAGGTAGTCGGCGCCGACCCCGGTCCGGTGCGCCAGGATCTCGTGCTGGAGCCCTGCTTGCCGGCGCACTCGTTCGAGAACGACACCGATGTGCGTGGGACCCGTCAGCGGGCGGTTGCGTGTTTCGGACATTGCTGGGCTCCGCTGGGCTCTGGGGACGTGCTGGTTCATGCCTGGAGCTCGGTCAGGGGAGTTGTGCGGACTGGTTCGGGAATGACGCTAGGCGCGCGAAGGCGCCACCTCTTCCGCTTTCCCGAACCGGGTTCGGCGGAGCGCCCCGGCGACTTCCGCACGGCGGCCTTCAGCGGCGCCCGACCGGCTGCACGCCGTTCGATTCACATGACGGGTGCGGGAGCCGGACGGATCTGTCGATCACCGCTGCTGAAAGGCTTGTTCGGGCCGCCGTACGACAAACGCGCGGCGGTCCGCGTGCGAATTGCCGCCGGCGACTCGCCGCCCCGATCGGGACGCGATCCGGCAGTGCGATGAACCGGTGGTCCGACGGCTGCACTTGCACGGGCGAGCGACGGCTGAATCGAGACATTGTTGCCTTAAGCACGCATACATCACCGGCTCCGGGGCGATCCTGGAATCGCCGGCCGGGATGCAATTGCATCTCGGCGACGGGGTGTTCGTTCACCGTGGGAGGAAGTTCGGTGAGGAAGTCGATGTATCGGTCACGGCAGGACGCGGACGACGCCGGCGTGGTGTGGCGCAAGAGTTCGCACAGTTATCCGGAAGGGGAGTGCGTCGAAGTCGCACAGCCGTCGGGCGCCCAGGTGCTCTTCGACGACTCGAAGGTCCGCGCGGGCCGCGTGATGGAGGTTTCCACGGCCGCCGCGGTCGCCTTCGTGACCGCCGTGCGCCGCGGTGACATCTGAGGCGACGGCAACCAGCGCCGGGCGCGCCGCCCGCTTCCGCGAGCGGCGCGCCCGGCCGCCGGAGTCGTCACGGCCTACCGGTGTCCCGGCCGGGTCGAGTGGTCGGGCGTGAAAGATTGCTGACGCTCCATCAAATAAAACGAGCGGCTCTGGACATCACCGGTAACAGGCCAGTATGGATAGGGATAATGCAAGTGCATTCCGTCCCTGACGGGGCGGATGATCAGCGGATACCTGGGGGTGTGCCGTGGCGGAACAGCCTGTGCCTGGACAAGGACAGGACGGTACGAACACGGACTTAGGGCAGGACAGGGCCCACAGTGCACGCATGTACGACTACTATCTCGGCGGAAAGACGAATTACCTCGTGGACCGGGAGGCCGCCCAAGAGGTGATCCGGGTCTTCCCGGCGATCGAGACCGTCGCGAAGGTCAACCGGGCCTATATGCACCGGGCCGTCCGCTATCTCGCGGAACAGGGGATCCGGCAGTTCATCGACGTGGGGACCGGCATCCCCACCTCGCCCAACCTCCATGACGTGGCACAGGAAGTCGCCCCGGACTGCCGGGTCGTCTACGTCGACAACGACCCCATCGTCCTGGTCTACGCCGACGAGCTCCTCGACGGGACCCCCGAGGGGCGGACGGCCTACGTCCAGGCCAACGCGACCAAGCCGGACGAGGTGTGGGCCGCCGTACGGGAACGGGGCATCCTCGACCCCGAACTCCCGGTCGCCCTCAGCCTGCACGCCCTGATGCACTTCGTCACGGACTCCCAGGAGCCGTACGACATCGTCAGGAGTCTCCTCGAACCACTGCCGTCAGGCTCGTACTTGAGCCTGAGCCACTGCACCGGAGAGTTCGACCCCGAAGCCTGGCAGGCGATCATCGACACCTACGCGGAGGCCGGCACCTCCGTCCAGGTGCGCGGCCGGACGGAGGTGCGGCGCTTCTTCGACGGCCTCGAACTGGTCGACCCGGGCGTGGTCCTCGCCCACCAGTGGCACCCGCGGCCCGGCAGCGGACCCGGGGTGCTCAGCGAACGGCAGGTGTCCCTGTACACCGGCGTCGCCCGCAAACCGTGACCGACGCGGTGCGGCGGAACGCGGTGCCCGGCGCGGACGGCCGACGCCTCAAGGGGCCGGCAGTCTCCGGTACATGCGCGCCAGGTCATTGAGTTTGCGGCGCGCCGCGTCCGGCCCCAGCCCCTTGAAGCGCAGCTCGTCGAAGACGACCTCGCGGTGGTCCACCAGTTCCTCGTCCTGGATGAACAGCCCGCCGTCCAGGTTCTCCGCGTAGGCGACCTTGGGCACCCGGCCCTCGAAATCGAAGATCGTCGTGGTGCCGAGCTCGACCGGCAGATCGGAATGACGCGCCGGATCGACCAGTCGCAGCTGGTAGTTGCGCCGCTCGGACAGGCCGGCCAGATGCTCCATCTGGCCGGCCATGATCCCTGGGGAGCCGACGCGATTGAGCAGCGCGGCCGTGTGGACCACGATGATCAGCTTCTTGCCCGCGGCGGCCTCGAACCTCGCCTGCCGCTCCTTGCGCAGCTCCAGCAGCGCGTCATGGGTGCCGGGCGCGCCGCGGCCCCGCCTGATCAGGGCCTCGGCGTAGGCCGGTGTCTGCGCCAGGCCATGCAGCAGATCGCTGCTGTACGCCTTGATGCGCGTCGCCATGTCCTCGAAACTGATCACCGCCTGGAGGTACGGCTGCGCCACGGCCGACCATTCCTGCCACCACGTCGGCTGGTTGGCGATCTCGGCGAGTTCGAGGAGGACGCCCTGTTCCTTCCCGCTCCCGATCTCGTACACCACGAAGAGCCGCAGCAGGTCCTTCTCCTTGAAGTGGTGCATGCCGCTCTCGATCCGGCTCAGCTTCGAGGAGGAGCAGCCCATCCGGCGCGCCACCTCATCCTGTTTCAGGCCGAGTTGATGGCGCCGGCTCCGCAACGCGTGCCCGAGCAGCATCCGGGGCGCGGACGGAACGGCCTCGTCCTTGAGATAGCGCACCGTGCCCCGGCGGCCCGGCCGGTCCCCGCCGCTCCCGCCCTCGGCCGGCCCCGGGAGCCCTGCTATCCGCCTGATCAACGTTCCCTCCTCGCCTCTACCAGTGGGACTGCCCGCGCCCCCGTCCCGCGGGGACCCATAGTGCACAGCCTCGCGCCTCGCGGAGACCGAATCACCGGAAAACCCGGATCGGCACGGATGTCCACCCGCGTACGGCCCTTACGGGCACTCACCAGGAGAAGACGAAGCGGGCGTCGTGGTCAACGTGGCGACCCCTGGCGGGAGTTGGCGCGCGGCGCGATCGGCGGATATGGGCGGGAGGCCGACGGGGGCCCGGAGGTACCCTCCCGCGGTGACCTCACCTGCCCGGCCCCTCGTGGCCCCCGACTTCGTCGTACCGCCGCCGCCCGCCACCGACCGCTTCCGGCTGGAACCCCTCGGCCCCCGGCACAACGCCGCGGATCACGCCGCCTGGACCTCCAGCATCGCCCACATCCGCGCCACCCCCGGCTTCGCCGGCCGCTCCTGGCCCCCCTCGGAGGGCATGTCCCTGGAGGCCAACCTCGACGATCTCCGCCGGCACGCCGAGGACTTCGACCACCGCACCGGCTTCACGTACACCGTCCTGTCGGTCCCCGACGGCGATGTCATCGGCTGTGTCTACATCTACGGCTCACGCCAGGACCCCGACGTCACCGACGTCCGTTCCTGGGTGCGCGCGAGCCATGCCTCCCTCGACGCCGGGCTCCATCGCGTCGTCAGTGACTGGCTGGAGCGCGCGTGGCCCTTCGAGCGGGTGGCGTACGCCCCTCGCTGAGCCACCGCGCCGAAGGATCGCCCGTGAACCGCGTTCCCGGCGGCGGGTTCTGCCGGGGCGCGGATCAGCCGCGCGCCCTACTCCGCCGCTTCCTCCCGGAGGCGGCGGCTCCGGGCCCGCCGGACGAGTGCCGTGCCCGCCGCAGCGGCGAGGAAGACACCGCCCGCGGTCCAGGCCAGAACACCGGTGCGGGAGTACGTCCCGAGGGTGTGGGCCGCCTGGTCGGTGGAGCACGCCTTGCCGGCCGAGGCAGCGGTGACGCGCAGGCGCGCCCATGGCCGGGCCGGGTCGCTCAGCCGGGAATCGTGCCGGTAGACGACGTAAAGGCCGGGCTTGGTACCGCACTTGAGCGTGGCGGTGGCGGTCAGGACGGCCCTGGCGCCCCGCAGCACGGGCCGGTCGGCGAACGCGCGGGAGGTGAGGCTGATGTCCCCGTCCGCACCCTCGTCGTCGTTGTCGGTGACGGTGACGCGGCTGCCGGCCCGGAAGGCGCGCACGTCCCATTCCGACTGGGGCCAGGTGGAGTCCGGCGCCCAGCGCTCCTCCCGGGGCGGCGCGGGCAGGTGCCGCACCCTGTCGCGACAGGCCCGGCGCGCCTCCTCGCCGACCGGTCGCACCCGCACCCGCGCCCACCGGAGCGGGTGTTCGTCCGGGCCGGTGTCTCCGGCGCCGCGCCGGGTGACCGGCAGGACGCCGGGCCGGGCGTCGCAGGCGATGGTGACGGTGGTGGTCAGCAGCGGATGCATCATGCGCAGCGTGCCCGTCGCCACGAACGCGGACGAGTGCAGGGTGTCCCCGTACGCGGCCTCGCCGGACCGGGCGTCGACCGTCAGCGTGTCGCCGGGCCGCACCGGGGTGACGCTTCCGTACGTGAGCGAAGGCGTGGACGGCGCGGCCGAGGCGTGGCCGGCCGCCGCCAAGGGCAGCAGGAGGGGGAGGGCCGCTGCCCACAGGGTCCTGCGGAGTCTGTCCATCGCCTGTGCCTTGTCTTTCTTCCGACGCCGTGTCAGCCGGCGCCGCCGCTCGGTATGCTGATCCTCTTCGTGGCGAACATATGTGCGATATATGCGCTTTCAACGGTCCGGTATCGCTCACCGTTCGGCTCCCTCCTAGACGGAAAGACACCTTGGTGCGTTCCAGCTACAGATGGGTTCCGGTCCTCGCGCTCGGACTGGGCGCGGGCATATTCGGCGCCACCCCGGCCTCCTCGACGGAGACCGCCCGGCCCACGCCCCCCGCGACCGCCCCGAACGGGCCCGGTCTCGCCGGCGAGGAGAAGTACTGGACGGCGGACCGCATGAAGAACGCGGTCCCGGCCGACGGGCCCGCGGCCCCGGCCGCCCCGCGACAGGGGGTCGGCGCGCAGCGGGCCGCCGGCCACGCCGCGCCGCCGGCCGGCACGCCCCAGCCCCAGCACTTCGCGGGCCACCCGATGGTCGGCACCTTCTTCTTCGACGGCAAGCCCCTCGGCGGCGACACCTACTGCACCGGCAGCGTCGTGCACACGGCCGCCAAGGACATCGTGCTGACCGCCGGACACTGCGGCCTCGGCCTGAGCAGGGCCACGCACCGCGTCTTCGTCCCGCAGTACCGCGGCGGCAAGAGTGCCGCGCAGCAGCCGTTCGGCCTGTTCCCGGTGCTCCAGGTCTACACGGACCCCCGCTACACGGCGAACACCAAGTCGGCGGCCTCCGACCTCGACCTGTCCTTCGCCCAGGTCGACGCCAACAGCCACGGCGAGGTGGAGGACGCCACCGGCGCCCTCACCTTCACCCCCACGACCGGCTACCGGCACCAGGTCACCGTCATCGGCTATCCCGGCTCGGGCGGCGTCAACCCCGGCCACACCCCGGTCCGTTGCCCCGTCACCACCTCCCAGCTGCCCGGGTTCCGGCAGCTGCGCATGGCCTGCAAGGGCTTCTACGGCGGTGTCTCCGGCGGCCCGTGGATCGAGGGCTACGACAGTGCCACGGGCCGGGGCGACGTCATCGGCAACACCGGCGGATACAACGGCGGCGGCAACGACGCCAACGACGACTGGGTGTCGTACGCGCCCCTCTACGGCAAGGACGCCCAGGACCTGTTCCAGCACGCGGCGGCCCACCAGCAGTTGGGCAAGAACCCGCCCTACGTGGGGACGACCGACCCTTGGCTGCCCGGATCGGCGAGCACCTGGAAGAAGGCCGCGCTGATGTCCTCCGGCGACTTCCGGGGGACCGGCCACAGCGACATGATCGTGGTCTGGACCGACGGCGAGGTCACGCTGTACCCCGGCGACGGACACGGCGGCTACGGCACCGAGCGGCAGCTGGTGGCGCCCAACAGCACCTGGAAGAACGCCAGGACGATCACCGCGGGCGACTTCACCGGGTCCGGCCAGTTCGACCTGCTGGTCCGCTGGACGGACGGCGAGGTCACGCTGTACGGCGACGTCGGCTCCAAAGGGCTGAAGTGGGCCGGCACCCGGATGATCAAACCCAACGCCACCTGGAAGAACGCGGTCCAGATCAGCGCCGGCCGCTTCGGCACCACGCGGTACGCCACCGACCTGATCGTGCGCTGGGCCGACGGCGGGCTCACCCTCAACACCAATGTCGGCGCCGGCACCTTCGGGCAGAAGCACCAGCTCAAGGCCCCCAACGGCACCTGGAAGAAGGCCACCCTGCTCACCAGCGGCGAGTTCTCCGGCAACCGGAAGTGGGACCTCGTGGTCCGCTGGGCCGACGGCGAACTCGACAACTACCCCGGCACCGGCACGTCCGGCCTCGGCGCCGAGCGGCGCATCCAGAACCCCGACGGGCGGTGGGCCCAGGTCGCCGCCATGACGACCGGCGACTCCACCGAGAACAACCGCACCGACGACCTCGTCGTCCGGCGGTCCGACGGCGAGACCACCATGTACACCGACACGCCGGGCAACACCCTGGGCACGGAGCACATGCTCGTCGCGCCGACGTCCTGAGACGTCCTGACGTTCTGAGACGTCCTGACGTCCTGAGCGAGCGGGGCGGGCGACCCGGTCCCGGCGGGGCCTTTCCGGTCCGGTGCGCCTACGCGGCGTGCCGTGACGCGGACAGCCAGGCTCGGTAGCGGCGCAGCGCCCGTCGCTGCCTGCGCTGCTCGGAGACGAGGGCCAGCGCCGGATGGGTGCGGGGCGTGGGACGGCTTCCGCGCGCGATGCGGCGCATCTGGTGGCGGACCTGCGCCATGCCGGCGGTCGCGGCGAGCGCCTTGTCGGACCAGGTCACCGGCCGCAGCCGCGCGTCGGCCTCGCGGCCCTGACGCCAGCGGTCGGGCAGGTCCGGCGTGACGGCGAGGGCCGTGCCCATCCCGACCAGCGCCACCCCGCTGTCGAGCACCCGCTCCGCGGTACGGCGCCGGGTGATGCCGCCGGTGAGCATCAGCGGCAGCGGGCTGGTCGTGACCAGGTCCTTCGCCAGGTCGAGGAAGTACGCCTCGCGGGCCTGGGTGCGCGCGTCGGCGGGGCGGCCCGACATCGCCGGGCTCTCGTAGCTGCCGCCGGACAGCTCCACCAGGTCGACGCCGAGGGGTGCGAGCATCTCGATCACCTGGCGCGCGTCGTCGGCGTCGAACCCGCCGCGCTGGAAGTCGGCGGAGTTGAGCTTCACCGCGACCGCGAAGGACGGGGAGACGGCGGCGCGGACCTCGCGGACGACGTCGAGCAGCATCCGCGCCCGGTTCTCCAGCGATCCGCCCCAGTCGTCGGTGCGCTTGTTGACCAGCGGGGACAGGAACTGCGACAGCAGATAGCCGTGCGCGGCGTGGATCTCCACACCGTCGAAGCCGGCCTGCTCGGCGCGCCGGGCGGTGACCGCGTACCGGGTCACGGTGGCCCGGATCTGCTCGGGCGTCATGGCCACGGGCCGGCCGAATCGGCCGCTGTGCCTGCCCAGGTCGACGGCGACCGCGGACGGCCCCCATACGACCCCGGGCATGTCGGACGCGATCTGGCGGCCGGGGTGATTGATCTGCATCCAGATCGCTCCGCCGCCGGACTTGCCGGCCTCGGCCCACTCGGCGAACGGTTCGAGAGGCGCCGCCTCGTCGAGCACCACGCCGCCCGGACCGGTCAGCGCCTCGGCGTGGACCATGACGTTGCCGGTGATCAGCAGCCCGGAGCCGCCGGCGGCCCAGCGCCGGTAGAGCCCGGACAGCTCCTTGCCGGGGAGCTGGCCGTCGCCGGCCATGTTCTCCTCCATGGCCGCCTTGGCGATCCGGTTGTCCAGTACCTGTCCGGAGCGCAGGGACAAGGGCGAGAACAGCTCGCTGGTCATCCGCGTTCCCCTCTCGATCTCGATCGCTTACGATGTATGCAGCGTTCACATTAAGGCGCCGATGTAAGCGCCGTAAACATGAGGGGGTGTGACCTATGTCGCAAGCGAGCGGCACGTACCACCACGGCGATCTGCGCGCCGCCTGCCTGCGGGCCGCGCGGGACCTGCTGGAGGAGGACGGCAGCGCCGGGCTCTCCCTGCGGGCGGTGGCGCGGCGGGCCGGTGTGTCGGCGGCCGCTCCCTACCGCCACTTCGCGGACCGCGAGGCGCTGGTCTCCGCGGTCGCCGCGCAGGGCTACCGCGAACTCGCCGGGCACCTGGCCGCGGCGCACCCCTCGCCCGCGACCCCTGGCGAACTCGCGGCGGTCGCCGTCGCCTACGTGCGCTTCGCGCTGGACCGGCCGGCGTTGTTCCGGGTGATGTTCGCGGAGCCCTGCGATCCCGGCAGCGAGGAACGGGTCGGCGCGACCAGCGCTCTCGCGGAATACGTCCAGGGCATCGTCCGCGGCGTCTTGCCCGGCGCCGATCCGGACGTGCTCGCCACCACGGTGTGGGCCCTGGTGCACGGCCTGGCGTTCCTGTACCTCGACGGCAAGCTCGACGCCTCCACCCCCGAGGCGGTCGCCGACCGGGTGGGCGCGGCCGTCCACGCGCTGTTCACGGCTCAGGCGAAGTCCCCTGCGGCGGTGACGGGGTAGCGGCTCGCGGGGTGCCGGGGCGGTCGGGTCCGTTCAACTGCCAGGCTCGCGACGTCACGTCGCGGAACGCCGCTGGAACTCGGGCCCGCACGCTTCCTCTTCGCGGAGCGTACCGAGGCTGCTCGCGCCGACGGCCCATGCCTCGGGCGGGGACCGGAAACGGAGCGCCTGGGCGTCTCCGTGCCGGTCCCCGCTCTTCCTTCCGATGTCGGTCCGGGTCATCAGCCCCCGGTCACACCGCGACGCGGCGCGAGCGCCGTGCGTGACGGAGGCGGAGGCGGACCGCGAGCACGGCGGCGGCAACCGCCGCGGCTGCGGTGGCGACCGCGGCGGTGGTGAAGGCCGTCGACGGGCCGGAAGGTGCCACGGTGGCCGCGTCAGCCGCGTGGGCCGTGGACGCGGAGGCCGGCGGGGGCGCGAGCGTGCCGCCGTATCCGCCGCCCTTGCCCGCGCGGTCGTAGGCGGACCCGGGGAGCTTGTCGCCGTACTTCTTGTGGACCAGCCGCTGATAGCCGGCGAGGGAGACGCCGGCCTTGCCCACGGCGCGGCGCGCGTCGGGGTCGAGCGGGAGTACGCGGCCGTCGCGCACCACGTACCAGGCGTCGATCTGCGGTTCCTGGAAGACGGTTCCGCGGCCGTGCGCCTCGCCGACGTAGTCGGTCTCGTCGCCGCCGGTCGCGATGTTGACGACCTTCCATCCCTGCGCCGTCTTGACGGTCCACAGGGAGGCGACCTGACCGTCGGCGGAGACCGCCTTGCTCGCGATGAACCGCGGGGCGGCGACGGGCGCTTCCCGCCGTCCGGCGACGAATTCCGGAGTGAGGGAGTAGACGGTCACCGAGGGACCGGCCAGGTGTGGCCGGGCGGCGGTCGCCTTGATGACGCCACTGCGGGCGAAGAAGCGCGACAGGGTGCGGAGGGTGGCGGGGCTGGTCGCCGCCGCGCGCGCCTGGGCGGTGGCCGCGGTGGTGAAGGGCGCGGGGACGGCGGCGGGGCCGGAGGCCGCGTGAGCGGAGACGGGGGTGAGCGCGCCGAGGGCCGTGGCGGCGAGCAGCGCGACGACGGACGTCCTCGTGTGGTTCGAGGTCATGGGGGTCACGCTCCGATCCCGTAGAGCGAGTGCGTCCAGGTGAACGAGTTGTTGTCCACGTAGTAGTCGAAATCCGCCCAGTTGTAGCGGGAGTTGGAGGGCCAGGGGTCGCCCCAGTAGACCTGCCCGCTGGAGGCGTCGTAGCCGTACAGCACATGCATGTGCCCGCCCCCGGAGCTCCACTCGATGCGTGTCTCGACGGGGCGGCCGGCGTCGATCTCCTTCTGCACGGTGGCGTAACGCAGATAACCCCGCACGTACGTACCGGGGTTGATGCCCATCCAGTCGAGGGCGTTCTGCACATTGTTCAGCGCCGCCTGCCAGTTGCCGCAGGCGCTGCCCTGGGGGCGGCCGAACGCGGCGTCGCAGAACTGGTTCTGGCTGTAGTCGCGCCCGAACCACGAGGCGATGGTGTTGCCGCTCGCCGCCCAGCACCAATTGCTGTTCTGCTGTGCCTGCATGGTGATGTTCAGACGCTTGGCGGCGGCGACCGCGGGCGGAGCGGCGGCCCGAGGCGCCGCCTGGTGAACGGAATCGGGCGCGGCGTGCGCGGCCGCGGGCAGGAACGCGGGCGTCAGGGCGGCGACGGCCGCGAGAGCCAGTGACGCCAGCCGTATACGGCCCCGGTTGGAGGTGGACATGGCAGTGCTCCCGGTCGAGGTGGGGGAGTGGCGGTGCGCGTCCGGACGCTGCGAGAGCAGCTTTGATGACCTGACGGGCCCCGGTCAACGGCCTCCGCCGCGGCACGGCCGTGAAGTAAACTCCGCGCGTACGGTTGTGAACGCCCCCGTGGTTTTGGCAGGTGGCGGCCCACGGGCAACACCCCGTGCCGGTAAGGGAATGTGAACGTTCACTGCGAGACGGTCACGGGGGCGGGAGAGGGAAGAGCCCCGATGGCAGCACACGGCACCGATCGCCACGCCACGCCGCGCTCCGGTGATCCGGCCCTCGGCCCGTCCGGCCGCCCCGCCCCTCGCCCCACCCCCGAGGCCGAGCTCGCCGAAGCCCTGCGCACCGGCCCGTTCGCCGTCGCGCTCCGGGCCGCGCTCGCCGCGCGCGGGCTTGCCCTGCACCGGGTGCAGCACCGGCTCGCCCAGCGGGGCATCCGGGTCGGGGTGACCAGCCTCAGCTACTGGCAGCGCGGATTACGGCGCCCCGACCGGCCCGAGTCGCTGCGCGCCGTCACCGTGCTCGAAGAGGTCCTGGAGCTTCCCCCGCACGCGCTCACCCGGCTGATAGGACCACGGACCAACGGCGACCGTCCCCCGGCCCGCCCGTACCGCGCCCTCCTCGAACCCGCCGCCGCGCTCCACGCACTGCTGGCGAGCCTCGCGGCACCGGAGGACGGCGGCCTGCACACCGTGATCCACTACGAGCACGTCCACATCGGCGCCCGCCGGGAGCTGCTCGCACGGGACTCCCACCATGTCGTACGGGCCCATCGCGACGGCGTCGACCGCTATCTCGCCATCCACCTCGGGGACCCGGGCTGCGACACCGAGCGGGTGCGGGTACGCGGCCTCGGCAACTGCCGGGTCGGGCGGATTCGGCATGACGGGGCGTCGGGGATGGTCGTCGTCGAGCTGCTCTTCGACGCACGGCTGAGAGCCGGGGAGACGGCCGTCCTCGGGTACCGCTTCGAGGACGGGACCGGCGCGCCCAGCGAGGAGTACGTGCGCGGCTTCACCTATGGCGGCGGCCAGTACGCCCTCCAGATCGGCTTCGACCGCGCCGCCCTCCCCGTCCACTGCCGCCGCTTCACCCGCCCCTCGGCGACCGCCCCCCGCAGATCCGTCACCGACCTGACCCTCAACGCCCACGGCTCGGTCCACCTCGTGGAGCAACAGATACGCCCGGGCGTCCTCGGCATCACCTGGGAGTGGGACTAGGGTCTCTCGGGCCCATCAGGCGGCGACTGTTAGGCCGGATGCCCTCTGCGGATGCACGCCCCGGCCGTCCGCCGCAGCATCCTGATCATGCGGATATCTACTGTCGTACGGACCAGTCCTGTATCGGCGCGGCCCCGTGGAAAGCGCCATGTCATACCCGTGGCCCTCGCCTGCGGGGTGCTGCTGGCCGGCACCGCCGGGTGCGCCGGGGACGTCGGTCGCAGGAACCACGCCGGAGCGCCCGGCCTCAGCATCCCGGTGGCATCCGGTTCCGCCGACCCCGAAGCGGTGCCCCGCCTTCCGGGCATCGGACGCCGTATGTCGCAGCGCGTACCGGCCGACAGCCGCCAGGCGGTCGTCGTCTACGGCGACGACCACGACTCCGCCGAGAGCACCGTCGTGCTCTACGAGCGGCAGGGCACCACCTGGAAACTCTCGGGTACCTGGCCCGCCCACAACGGCAGGCAGGGCTGGACGACCGACCACCACCTGGACGACGAGCGCAGCCCCATCGGCGCGTTCTCCCTGACGGACGCGGGCGGGTCGCTCGAGGACCCCGGCAGCCGTCTGCCCTACTGGTACGACGACAACGCCTTCGCGTCCATGACGGAGGAAGGCGACGAACACGCCCACGACTTCGACTACGTCATCGCCATCGACTACAACCGGCTCAAGGGCGTGGCGCCGTTCGACTGGAACCGTCCCCAGGGAGTGGAGAAGGGCGGCGGCATATGGCTGCACCTGGACCACGGTGACGGCACGTCCGCCTGTGTCACCGTCCCCGAGTCCGGGATGAAGACCCTGCTGCACACCCTGAACCCCCGCCTGCACCCCGTCGTGGTGATGGGGGACCGGGACCACCTGAGCGTCTGACGGGAGGTCACCGGAGCTGTTCGCGAGGCTCCGGACGCCCGCACCCGGCGGCCGTCGCGGCCGGTCGGCCGCGGCGGTCAGCCGGGCGGCCCGCGGCGGATGCGCAGCGCCAGCACCAGGCAGACCGCGGTCGCGGCGACGGCGAGTGAGGCGAGCAGCCGCGCCCACGAGGTGCCCGCGACCGGCGCCCGCGCGGCGAGCAGCACCACCGCGGTCGCGGCGCTGGCCGCCGCCGCGGGGGCCGCCCGCGGCAGGCCGGGCGGGGCGGTGACCCCGACGGTCCACGCGTCGGTGACCAGCAGATAGGCGATCAGCAGAACGGCGACGCAGACGACCAGCCAGAGCGGGGGGCCGGTGGCCGCCGCGATCGCGATCGCCGCGGCCGGCAGCACGGTCGTCCTGCGGCGGACCGCGACGGCGCGCCGGCGCATGGAGGTCAGGACGGGGCGCGCGTCGACCATCGGAGCGGCCCACCACGCGGCCCCTGCCGCCCCCAGAACCAGCGCCTTGACCAGCCATCCCGCGTGCGGGACGGCGGGCGGATCGCAGGCGGCGACGACAAGGGCCGTGCCGAGCACGCGGTCGGTGACGCGGGAGGTGAGACGCGCGAAGGAACGTGCGAAGGGACGCGCGGAGGGCGGGGCGGCCCGGGTGGTCGGGTTCGGGGCGGCGGTCATCGGGTCCCCCCGTGGACGCGGGTGCGCAGCAGCGGCGCGAGGGCCAGGTCGAGGCTCTCGCCGGGCCGGTGGGCAACGACCGCGATACCGCGTTCCACCAAGGCGAAGCGCATGGCGCAACGGTCGGCCCGCCACAGCCGCAGCGCGAGTTCGCCCTCGGTGTCGCCGGGTTCCAGGGCCGGTTCGCCGGTCGGGATCTCGATTACGACCATCGGGTTGGCCCGGCCGCGCACCTGGCGCAGGATGTCGAAGATCCGCTGGTCGGCCAGCGGCGTGACGACGTACACCAGCGCTCCTCGCGGCAACGCGGGCGGCGGGAGCGGCCCGAGCCCCTCCGTGCGGTACGCGGCGTCCTTGCGGACGTCCAGCACACTCTCCACGAGCCGGTAGAAGTACCCCTGCCCGCCGCCCGGTTGCAGCCAGCGGGTCACCCCGCCGACCGACACGACGCCGACCCGGTCGTGGGCGCGCAGATAGGCGCGGACCAGCCCGGCGGCGGCCCGGAAGGACTCGTCGAGCGAGGACACGCCGGTCACCGGGTCGACCACGTCGGCGAGCACGTCCAGCAGCACCACGGTGTCGGCCGTGCGCTCCGCGGCGAACTGGTGGACCTGCAAGCTGCCGCGCCGGGTGGTGGCCGGCCAGTGGATCCGCCGCTGCCGCTCGCCGCGCACGTACGGGTGGACGCCGGTGACCTCGATGCCCTCGCCGCGCTGCGCCGCGGTGTGCTCACCGAGCCGCTGCGGCAGCCGTACCGGGACGGGCGTCAGACCCGCATGTCCGGGCAGCGGGAAGACGGCGATCTCACCGAGTTCGACCCGGACGGTACGCCGGGCCAGCCCACCGCGGTCGTAGACGTCGACGTCGACCGTGCCGAGCGTCCAGCGGCCCCAGCGCCGCACGGTCAGGGCGAGCTCGACATGGCGCGGGCCGACCACCAGGCCGTCGAGCCGGACCCCGTGGCCGAGGGTGACCCCGGGGTCCAGGCGGCCGGTCTCACCGTCGCAGGCCACCGCGATCCGCACCGTCACCCGTTCGCCCTCGAAACACCGCCGCGGCTCCACCTCGGCCTCGGCCGTCACCGTGTCCGGGCGCGGCCCGCCCGGCAGCGCGAGGACGAGCAGCACCAGGGGCGCGGCGGCGAGCGCGAGCACCCAGGGCCGCCCGGTGACCAGCGCGGCGGCCAGCGCGACCACGGCCAACGTGCCCAGTCGCAGCGCGCGTTCACCGGCACGCCAGCCGGGCGGGGGCGGCGGCGGAGGCTCGGCGGTCAGTTCCGGGCGGCCGTCCAGGGCCCGCTGGACGGCGGCGGCCGCTCTGCCGGAGGGCACCGGCTCCGTCATGACACGGCCGGCATGCTGGGCAGGGTCTGCGGGGCGGCCACGGACTGCACGATCTCCCGGATCACGTCGTCGCCGTCGATCTGCCGGACCCACAGCTCCGGCTTGAGGGTGACACGGTGCGCGAGGGCGGGCACCGCCACGGACTTGACGTCCTCCGGGGTCGCGTAGTCCCGCAGGTCCAGGACGGCACGGGCGCGGGCCAGCTGCACCAGGGCCAGGCCGCCGCGCGGAGACGCGCCGACCTGGATGTGCGGGTGGTCCCGGGTGGCGCCGACCAGCGCGACGACGTACTCCAGCAGGTCGTCGTCCACCTCGACGCGTTCGACGGCGGCCCGCATGGCCAGCACCCCGCCCGGCCCGCTGAGCCGTCGTACCACGGCCTCGGGCGCCGCCCGGTCGAGACGCGCGCGCAGCATCCCGGTCTCCTGGGCCGCCGTCAGATAGCCCATCCGCACCCGCAGCAGGAACCGGTCGAGCTGCGCCTCGGGCAGGGTGTACGTGCCCTCGTACTCGATGGGGTTCGCGGTGGCGACGACCACGAAGGGGTCCGGCAGCGGCCGGGTGCTGCCGTCGACGGACACCTGGGACTCGGCCATCGCCTCCAGCAGCGCGGCCTGGGTCTTCGGCGGGGTGCGGTTTATCTCGTCGGCGAGCAGCAGATGGGTGAAGACCGGACCGGGCCGGAAGACCATGTCGGCGGTGCGCTGGTCGTAGAACGGGGCGCCGGTGACATCCGAGGGCAGCAGGTCGGGGGTGAACTGGATACGGCGGAAGTCCAGGCCGAGAGCGGTGGCGAAGGAGCGGGCCAGCAGCGTCTTGCCGAGTCCCGGCAGGTCCTCGATGAGGACGTGACCGCCGGCGAGAATACCGAGCATCACCAGCGCCAGAGGCTCCGGCTTGCCGACCACGGCGGTGCTGATCTCGTCGAGCACGGCCGCGGCCGCCTCACCCGCCTGCCGAGGTGTCAGGGCGTCGTGGTCCGGGATGGGCTGCGTGCTGGTCACGGTCGGATCCTCGCGAGATGGGGATGGGGATGGGGATGGGGGTGGGGCTGGGATGGGATGGGTTGCGGGAGTGGCGGTGGGTGTGGGGGCAGGGCCGGCCGGGGGGCTCGCGGATCGACCGCGGCTCACAGGGCTTCCAGCCGGTCGAGCAGGGAGCGCAGGACGGGCTCGGGGAGAGTGGGCCGCGGAGCGCTCGCCCCGGGATCGATCCACGGCCACAGCTCGGCGCCGACCAGCGCCCGGGCCCGCCGCGGGTCCCGGTACATCAGCACGCCGTGCCGCTCGGCCAGCCGGGCGGCGAACAGCCGCTGCAACTGCGGCCGCATGACGGTGCGCAGATGCGCCTCGCTGTCGTCCGAGAGGGTCTTGGCCACGAGGCGCCGCCACCCGCCGAGCGCCGGAGCGTGGCTGCCGAGCAGGCGTACCCGCTTGCGGTGGTCGCTGTCCTGGGCGCCGCCTCCCGCGGCATAGCGCCCCAGGACCAGCGCGAGGGCGACGACGAGGGCGAGGCCGGTGCCGGCCGCGGCGGCACCGTCGGCCAGGGCGAGCAGCACCTCGGCCGCGACCGCGACGGCGCTCAGTACGACGAGCGAGTGCCGTACCGACCCGGGCGTCCGTACCGCGGAGTGGGCGAAGGCCCGCATCCGCGCAAGTGCCTTCACGAGGCACCCGCCGCGGCTCCGGACCCGGCCGTCCGCGCACGCAGACCGTCGGCGATCTCGGTGAGAGCCGCCGCGGCGCGGTCGCGGTGGCCGTCGTCCATCGGGTGCGTGGAGTAACGGGCCTCGCGGAACAGGGCGGTGAGCTCGCCGACGGCCGCCCGCGCGGGCAGCCCGCCCGCGGTGGCCCGCTCCAGCAGATCCTGCGGGCTGTCCGAGGCGCGCCGGGCGACCCCGGAGGCGGCGAGCGACTCCTCCATGGTGGCGTAGCAGGCGATGACGGCGGCGCGGGCGTCGGTCCCGTCCAGCAGGGCACGGCGCCCGGAGTCCACGGCCCGGGTCAGCCGGTCCCGTTCGTCGCCGGGCACCGCGGACGCGGACGCGGACGGGGCCAGGAGCGCCGGCGACCTGGCCAGATACCGCCGCAGGTACAGCCCGGCGACCACGACGACCACGGCGAACAGGGCGATGCCGAGCGCGAGCAGGAGGGGCGTCGGCCCGAAGCGGATACCGTGGTCGACGTGCGCCGCGGACGGCGGGGCGGGGACCGGGACTTCTCGCGGAGTGGGAGACGCTGACGGCCCGTCGCTTCCCCCGAGATCGGTCTCCTGGCCGCTGCCGGACAGGGCGAACCGGTGCAGGGCCAGGACGAGCAGCGGTACGACCAGCGACGCGGCCGGCAGTACCCGGCTCACGCCGTCGACCAGCCGCTGCTCCACCGGGCCGAGTCCCCGGACGGCGCGGACCCGCTTCCGGTACTGCTCGCGCAGCGCCAGGCCGCCGAGGAACGCCAGCAGGGCGAGACCGCCCACCAGGACGGCATTGCCGCCGAGCGGCCCGCGCCCCTTGGCCGACAGGCCCGCGTCGGGGCGCAGCAGCAGCGCTCCCACGGCCGCTCCGCCCACCACCAGTACCGTCAACGCGACCTGCGCGCCGCCGATCGTGCCGTACCGCCGCCGCCCGCCCGCCGTATGCTCCCGCCGCCCCACCGCTGCACCCCTCCCGTGTGACCGGCAGCTTGGCACACCGGTTGACGGTGTGTCTGCCGGGGGTTGCGACGGTACGGCCGGGGTTGCGACGGTACGGCCGGGGTCGCGGCGGTACGGCCGGGGCCGCGCCGGGGTGCCCGGGTCGCCGCCGAGTCCGCCGGGCGGGACAACCTTCTCGTGGCGCATGGCTCGAATTCTCCGCCGCACCGGAAATATGGCCGGTCCCCGAGGAGCTGAGGACGCGGACCAATGAGGATCACCTCTCCTGATCTGTCCCTGACCGGCGAGGAGGCCCAACGGCCATGATCGAAGCGCGCGTTGTCGTCGTCACGGGAGGCGGTACCGGCATCGGTGCCGCCACCGCCCGGCTGTTGCGGGCCGGCGGGCACCAGGTCGTCATCGGCGGGCGGCGCCCCGAACCACTGCGGCAACTGGCCGACGAGACCGGCGCCCTGGCCCACCCCGGCGACCTCTCGGACCCCGCGGCGATCCAGGACCTGGTGGACACCGTGATCTCCTGCCACGGACGGCTCGACGGACTGGTCCTCAACGCGGGCATCGGCCGCGGCGGCGCGGTCGGCGACCTCTCGGACGAGACCTGGGACGAGGTCATGCGCACCAACCTGACCGGCCCGTTCCTCATGTTCCGCGCCGCCCTTCCGCACCTGCTGGCGGCGCGTGGCGCGGTCGTCGCGGTCGCCTCCGTCTCGGCGTTGCGCAACGGGTGGGGCAACGCCGCGTATGCCACCTCCAAGGCCGCCCTCCTGCAACTGTGCCGCTCGGTGGCCGTCGACTACGGAAACCAGGGGGTGCGGGCCAACACCGTGTGCCCCACCTGGGTGCGCACCGAGATGGCCGACGGCCGCATGAACCGCTTCGCGGCGGAGGAGGGCCTGGACGGCGGTATCGAGGAGGCGTACGCGCAGGCCACGAAACTGGTGCCCGCCGGCCGCCCCGGCGATCCGGCCGAGGTCGCCGAGGCGATCGCCTGGCTGCTGTCGCCCGCCGCGTCCTACGTCAACGGCGCGACCCTCACGGTGGACGGCGGCACCACGGCACTCGACCCGGGCACCGTGCCCTTCCGCTTCCGCATGGAGAGCCGGGAATCCGGTCACTGAGACCCGGCCACGGAACGCCGCTCCGACGGAAGCGGCCGGCACCGTGATCACGATGCCGGCCGTTCCTCCGCCTGCTTCAACCCCTCTGGGACCGGCACCGTGGACTACTTCTCGTCCTCCAGGGGCGGCCCCAGCCGGACGATGGTGGAGCAGTCCAACTGCTGCTGGTACGCGGTGGACCCTTCCGTGTACCAGAAGCGACAGCCCGACAGATTGCCGTGGATCGGCCCGGTGACCTCGACCCGGGCCACGTAGTACACGTGGGAGCCTGTCTTGGCCTTCACCGTCACGGGACGGCCCGCGTGGTCGCGTACCTTGAAGAGATCGGCCACGCTGCCCTTGCCGTCGGCGCGGGCGAACAGCACATTGCCGTCGGTGTCCGCACCGTCGAAGGCCCGGTACTCGATGACCTTGATCCCCGCCGGGGTGAGTGGGAGTCAGGGTCGCAGGGCGTAGCAGCGGAGCACGTCGAGGTCGGCGTGGACGGTGCTCACGGCCGTTCCTCCCTCATGAGTCGGTCCAGGGTCCGCCGGCCGCGGGCGGTGACCTCGGCGTCGCCGTTGTCTGGGCCCTAGGCCAGGCAGTCGACCGCGTCCAAGGCGGTCAGGCAGCGCAGCGCGTGCTGCTCGGCGTCGGACAGCTCTCGCCCGTAGGCGTGGAGGAACGCCTTCTCGCGGTCCGGATGGTCGGCCCACTGGGTGTTGGCGAGGATGACGAAGTCCTGGATGCGAGCGGCGAGCCGGGATCGTTCGAAGTCGACGAGTGCGAGCCCGTGTTCGGACCACAGCCAGTTCCTCGGCTGGTTGTCACCATGGATGTAGCCGACAGGCACCGGGCCGACGCGGCGAAGACGGGCAGCGTGATCCCGGATCAGCTGCTGCTCGTCCTGATCGAGCCGGTCCCCGGCGCGAGCCAGGTACTTCTCCGCTCCGTCAGCGGCGGCGGCCAGAGAGGCTTCAGCCTCCATCCGGTCGCCGCGGTCGAGTTCACCCGCTTCGTGAAGCCGGGCGCAGAGCGCCCCGGCCTGCTGGTGCACGGTCCGCCACCCGGCGACGTCCATGCCTAGTTCCTTCGCCGGGGCGCCGGGGCGCCGGGGAGCGCGGTGAGCAGCGGGGCCAGGTCCTGGGCGCGGATGTCGATGAGGTGGGGCGCCCGGCTCTGACCGAGGGCGGGAACGACGAGACGGTAGGCCCGGGTCTCGCGGGTGAAGAACTTCGCTGAGGGCGAGACCTTCACGTACCAGCGGCCCCCGCCCTCGCCTCCGAGCTCCCACACGCGGGAGCGTTCCCAGTCGTGCGAGGCGTCGCGGATGTCCGTGACGGGTCCGATGCGCTGCTCGGCCCAGCGCCTAAGCGGCCAGTGAGCAGTACCGGCAGTGTCGGCAGTGTCGGCAGTGTCGGCCGGAGGATGCCGTACCTGCTCTGTAGGTTCATGCGCCGGGTGCGCTCGTTCACTGGGTTGGCTGTGTGAGGAGTTCGATGTCGTTCACGAGGGTGCTGGTGCCGTCGTGGGCTTGAAGGGTGGCGGACCAGCGTTGTGTCCGCTTTCGGTAGTGGGGGTTGGTCAGCAGTTCCTTCAGCGCGGCGGTCAGATTGTGTTCGGTGAGACGCTGCACGGGGATGGCGGTGGGGGTGAGTTCGAGGGCCTTGAGGCGTCTGGCCCAGAAGGGTTGGTCGTACGCGGCGGGTACGGGGAGGGCGGGGGTGCCGGCTTCGAGGCAGGCGTGCAGGGTGCCGGGGCCGGCGTGGTGGACGGCGGCGCGCATGCGGGGGAAGAGCCAGGTGTGGGGGCAGGCGCCCACGGTGATCAGCTCCTCTTGCTCGGTGTGCAGGTCGGCCCAGCCGCTTTGGACGACCGCTCGGATGCGCAGGTGTTCTACGGCGCGGCTGATGGAGCGCAGGAGGTGGTCGCCGTCGAAGTTGGTCATGGAACCGAAGCCGAAGTAGACGGGGGCAGGGCCTGCGGCGAGGAATTCCTCCAGACGCGGGTCGGGTCTCCAGCCGGGTTCGGTTGCGGGCTGCCAGTGGCCGATTGCCCGGTGGTCGGGGTGGCGTAGTGCGGGGGCCGGGGTCAGGCCGGGGTGGAGTCCGTAGCGGACGGGCTGGGATCCGTGGAAGGTGGAGAAGTGGGCTGCGGGGCCGGCTCTCATGCCGAGTTCCCGGTGCAGGAGTGTGACGGCGGGCTGGTACATGGGGCTGAGGGTGAGCCGGGTCAGTGTGTCGGCGATCTTGTATCTGCAGTCCGAGGCGGGGCCGAGGATGCGGGGCAGCATCATGGCGTGGGAGACGGTGTACGTGCCCAGGCAAGGGACGTTCAGGCCGCGGGCGAGGACAGCGGCCTGGGGGTGGAGCAGGGGGTGGGTGAGCACGAGATCGATGGGCTTCTCGGCTGCGGCCAGCATTGCTTGTGCGGTGATCACGGCCATGCTCTGGGCGTTGCGGAGGCGGGCTCGTGGTGAGGGGTGGTGTCCGATGAGTGCTTCGTGGTCCTCCAGCGGGATCGGGTGGACGTGCACTTGGTGGGCGCGGAAGAGGGGGGTGTAGCGGTTGGAGGTGAGAACCGTCACGTCGTGGCCAGCTGCCATGAGGGCGGTGGCGATGCCTGTGTAGGGAGTGATGTCGCCGGTGCTGCCCCATGTGGTCAGCAGGATGCGCTGGGGGGGTGCCGGGCCGCTCGGGGTGGGCGGGGTCGGGTCCATGATTCTCCTGCAGCGGCGTCAGGGCAGGGTTTCTGTGGTGCAGCCGGGGATTTCGGCGGGGGTGCCCCGCCGGAGGAAATCGGCGACGAGGCTGGCGAAGTCCGCGTCGCGTTCCATGTGGAGGAGGTGGTCGCAGTTGTCCAGGACCGTGAGCTCGGCACCGTGGATGGTGGCGGCTACGGCCCGGTTGTCGGCGACCGTGGTGGTGGTGTCGTGTTCGCCGACACCGACGAGGGTGGGCACGCCGCTGATGCCCCCGGGCGGGAGGGGCTGGTCCAGGAGCAGGGCTCCGCGGTCGCGGACGTAGGCGGTGAGGGGGTCGTGGGGCGCGGAGAGCAGGTGCTGCAGTAGGACCTTGGCGGCCGCCCTCATCAGCAGATTGTCGGCGGCGGCCTGAGGGTTGGTCAGCAGGGCGACCAGGTGCCCTGCCTGCTCTGCTCGGGCGTGCGGGGCACAGGGCATCTGGTCAATGCGGTGCAGCCCCTGCTGGATGAGGGCGGTCAGGCGAGGCGCGGGCTTCGGTGATGCGCCGAAGAGCATCAGGTGCGTGATCCGGCGGGGGTGCTGTTGAGCGAGGCGGTATCCCACGGGGTAGCCGGAGGAGACCGCGAGGACGGCTGTCTGCCTCACTCCGGCCTGGTCCAGGGTGCTGATGGCGGCGTCGGTGAGGTCGTCCCAGTTCAGGTCGGGGCCGCCAGGGGCTTGGGCGGGAGGCAGGTCGGGGATCAGCATCGGATGGTGGGGAGCCAGCCGCTGTTCGAGGCGGGTCCATGAGTGGCGGGTCTGCAGTCCACCGCCGAGTACGAGCAGCGGTGGTCCGGCGGTGGCAGCCACAGGAGTGAGGATGCGGCAGGGGAAGACTGCCGCGCGCCAGTAGATCTGCCGGTCCGCTGCCTGGAATTGGGGGGTGGTGGGGGCCAGGCTGGCGCTCACGCGCGGGTGGCCATCCGTGTTTCGACGAAGGCTGCAAGGTCCGCGACCGTCGAATGGGCTGTCAGGGCGGTCTCGGTGATGACCAGCTGGTAGTCATCCTCGAGGATCATGGCGAGGACAGCGACGGCCATGGAGTCGACGCCAGCGTCCTTGAGCGTGGCGGTGGGGGTGACCGGTCCGGGAGGCAGTCCTGCCTTCGTGGTGAGGATGTCGATGACGGTGGTCAGGACATCGTCTTTCATGATGCGGACTCCTTCTCGTGTGAGGTCAGGGCAGGAACGCCGGGCCACAGGGCGGTGGTGGCGGCCCAGGACAAGCCGCTGCCGAAAGCCGTGACCAGCAACCGGCTCCCCTCGGCGAGGAGGCCCCCTGCGGCGGTGTCGGCTAGCAGGATCGGGACGGAGGCGGCCGCGGTGTTGCCGACCCGGTCGATGTTGGACGGCATGCGCTCCGGTGGGAAAGGCAGAGCTGCGGCGAGGGCGGTGCTGATGGTGGCGTTCGCCTGATGGGTGATCAGCAGATCGACGTCGTCGAGTCGCCAGCCGGCCGCGGCCGCGGCTCCGGTGGCTGCCGATTTCATACGCCGTACGGCGTTGCGCAGAACCTCGGGGCCGCGCAGATGCAAAAACAGGTCGCCCTCACCACGTCCTGGAGCCGGCACACGCTGGCGCGATCCTCCGGCGGGGATGGCGATCGCATCGGCGAGGGTGCCGTCACTGCCCCACACTGTGGGCCCGAACGTGCTGCTCTCTCCCGGCTCTGCCCGGCGTACCACTGCCGCACCGGCGCCGTCTCCGAAGATGGGGGCTGTGCTGGGATCCGCCGGGTTGATCATGGTGGAGGCGCTTTCGGCACCGATGACCACGACGGTGCGTGCGGAGGTGGCGAGCAGTCCGCGAGCCAGTTCCAGGGCGTAGAGGAAGCCCGAGCATCCGGCGTTGATGTCGAAGGCGGGAATGCCGTTCAGCCCCAGTCGGCTGGCCACCTCGGGGGCGCCGGCGGGGCAGAGCCGGTCGGGGGTGGTGGTGGCGAGGATGAGCGTGTCGACCGTGCGCGCGCCCGCGGCGTTCATCGCCAGTGCGGCTGCCTCGGTGGCGAGGTGAACGGTGGCTGATCCCTGGCTGATGCGATGCCGATTGATGACGCCGATACGCCGGCGCACGAAGCTGTCCATTTCGGCGCTCATCAGGTCGGCGTTGGCTACCACGGTCGGGGGCAGCCAGCAGCCCAGACCGGACAGGACCATGCTGGTCACCGCTGTGTCCTACTCGGTGAGATGTGCATTGGAATCGCCGTCACGCTGCCGATCAGCGGCCCAGAGGAGTCGGCTCGCCCGACGGGCGGGGTGAAACGGGTGTGGTGAGGTAGTCCAGGTCGGCCACGGAATGTCCGGTGAAGAAGCGCATCACGAGGTCGCTGGCCTCCTCGCGGCGCTGCATGAACACCCAGTGGTCCGCTTCGCCGATCACGGCGAACGCACAGTCGTCGATCGTCCGGGCGAAATCCTGCTGCTCGTGAGCGGAGCTGATGGTGTCGTGCTCGCCGCAGAACACCAGCGTCGGTACCCCGATGAGCCCGCCGACCGGGTCGAGGTTCTCCAGAACCGAGCGCTCCATGGTCCTGAAGCCATGGGCGCTGGCCGTGACGGCACGCAGTGTCATGCGCTTGACCAGCTGTCGCACGACGTCCCGGTTACGGATGACCACATCGGTGTCGCAGCACAGGAACATCTCGGTCAGCACATCGACGAAGCCGTTCGGATCTCCCTCCAGCATGCGCTGTGCGCCACGCATCCACAGGTCGATCAGCTTGTCGCTGATGCGTACCGGTACACCGCCCAGGACCAGGCGGGCGATGCGGTCGGGCCGTCGCTGGGCGCAGCGGAAGGCGACAGCGGAGCCGAAGGAGTAGCCGAGGAAATTGACGCGGTCCAGACCGAGATCGTCGATGATCATCTCGACGGCCCGGCACATCGTCTCCATGTCCTGTTCCGGCCGCAGCGGAGTCGATTCTCCGGCCCCAGGTAGGTCTACGGAGATCAGGCCGGCGTGAGGCAGGACATGGTTTTCCATGATCGACCAGCCGTGCATGCCCTGCAGAACCCCGCCGATCACGAACACCGGCTCGATCGTCGGTCGCTCGGCCCACTGCACCTGGTAGGAGAAGGACAGGCCGTCCAGAGGCAGGGTGCGGGTGATGGGTGCGGGCATGGTTCTCCGATTTCTTGGCGGGAGAGCGGGAAACGCGGGAGGTCGGTCAGGAGTGAGCTTGGTTGGTGCGGTTGTCTGCCGCACCCTCCTGGTGAGGGACGGCGGCCTTCTCAAGAAGGGCTTCCCCGACCATGTCCGCGGTCTGAGCCAAGGTCATGTCCGCTGAGGCAAGAGAGTCGTCGAGCTCGATGCGGTAGTGGTCCGACAGTGTGACGAACATTTCGACCTGGGCGATGGAGTCCAGATCGAGGCTTTCGAAGGTTCTGGTCCCGACCAGGTCCTCAAAGGGAATGTTGTGCTCCGACGCAAGGTACTTCTGGATATAGCCGAGCGGCGGGGTACTGGGATCGCTCATGAGAGTCTGCCTCACTCGTAGTCTTTGATCAGGGGCCAGGACAAGGCGACCGAGCCCCACACGGCGCCGCCGCCGAAGGCAGTGAAGAGGCTGCGTGTTCCCGGGGGGACGGCCTGCCGGGCAACCAGTTCGTCCATGACGAGAGGGATCGACGCGGAGGAGGTGTTGCCCACCTCGCGGATGTTGCCGAACCTGGCCTCGGCCCTCACGCCGACGAGATCCGCCACCTTGTCCAGGATGCGCTGGTTCGCCTGGTGTCCGATGAACGCACCCACCGACTCGACCGGCCAGCCCACCGTTTCCAGGAGCGACCGCGAGGAGTCCGTCATGCGGCGTACGGCGTGAGCGAACATCTGCGGGCCGCGCATGCGAAGGCACCGGTCCGCCAAGGACGACTCTCCGGCGTGGTCCGGCCAGCGGGAACCGCCGGCCCGGACCACCGCGAGGTCGTCCTGGGTCCCGTCACTCCCAAGGGACGTGGCGAGTACGGCTCCCGGCTCCAGCGGGGAGCCGGCTCGGAGCACCACCGCCCCCGCCCCGTCGGCGAACACAACCGCGGTGCCGCGGTCCGAGGGGTCGGTGATCGTTGACAACGTCTCCGCCGCCACCACCAGCACGCACTGCACCGTTCCGGCCCTGATCCACGCATCCCCGACCGCCAGGGCGTATGTGAAACCCGAACAGGCGGCCGACACGTCGAATGCCGGTACCGTTCCCAGGCCGAGGCGGGCAGCCACCGCAGGAGCCGTGCCGGGCGAATGGTGATCAGGGGTGGTCGTAGCCAGCACCACCAGGTCCACCACCGGCTGTCCGGCTCGCCCAAGCGCAGATCTGGCGGCATTCACCGCCAGATCGCCCGTGCTCGTTCCCGCCTCCACCCACCGCCGACGCTCGATACCAGTCCTGGAACGAATCCATTCGTCAGTGGTATCCAACGAGGCCAGCGGTTCATCAAGATTTCCGATCACACGCTCCGGAAGACAGGAGCCGACACTCGTGATCACAGAAACCGTTTGGAGCGACACGAAACCTCCAGACTTTGAACGATCCAGCCGGAAAGCCAAACGCGCGAGACGGTAGAGCAAAGCAAAACTCTTGTCAAACCATTCCGTTTATATGTAAATAGTGCAAATAATGCGCTACTCCGACAGGTCTGATGCGCGACTTCGGAAGACTGCCGGCGTAGCCCTACAATTTGCGCCGACAGCAGAAGCGTGAGATTAAGGGGCCGTACGGTGAGCATCGAACAGGCAACCGGGCTTC
Source organism: Streptomyces sp. SUK 48 (assembly GCF_009650765.1). Classification (NCBI taxonomy): domain Bacteria; kingdom Bacillati; phylum Actinomycetota; class Actinomycetes; order Kitasatosporales; family Streptomycetaceae; genus Streptomyces; species Streptomyces sp. SUK 48. The sequence goes on from NZ_CP045740.1 coordinate 7,011,694, forward strand.
CTTCGATGGACAGCCCGGAATACATTACGAACCCCCAGGTATTCTTTTCGCAGGAGAAATGCGGTGGTCCTGTCTTTCAAGCCGTCGCGGCCGGGGGCTTGAAAGTGTGGGTCGTAGCCGGATACGCCGAAGCCCGCAAAGCTCTCACTGACCCGCGCCTGTCGAAGAACGTCGACATGGCCCGACGGTCCATCCTGGCCAACCTGGACCGCAAGGCCAACGTCATGGCATTCGCCGTGGACCTTGTGTCGCACATGTTGAACTCCGATCCACCGGACCACACCCGCCTGCGCAGCCTGGTCAACAAGGCATTCACCGCTCGCGCCTCGGAAAGGCTGCGCCCCTCGATCGAGAGCACCACAAGAAAACTTCTCGACGGTATGGCCGTTCACAGCGAAACGGACCTGATGGAGGCTTTCGCGCACCCCCTGCCGATGGCGGTGCTCTGCGAACTGCTCGGAGTGCCGCAGCCCGACCGTGAACGCTTCGACCACTGGCTCAGCGCCCGCATGTCCAACGACCCCCAGCGCATCACGATGGCGGCCCCTGCCCTCCTGGCCTATCTACGCGAACTCGTCGACAGCAAACGCCGCGCCCCCGCCGACGACCTCCTCAGCCACCTTGTCCAGGCGCAGAACTCCGACGGAAGGCTCAGCCCCGAGGAACTCGTCGCGACCACCTTCCTCCTGCTGGTCGCCGGCCATGAGACCACCGTGCACCTCATCGGCGCAGGCATGACCTCCCTCCTTGTGCACCCCGACCAGCTCGCACGTCTCCAGCGAGACCGCCGCCTCCTGCCCGGGGCCATCGAGGAACTCCTCCGGTACGACGGCCCCGTCAAAACAGCGACTCTCCGCTTCACCACCGAACCCGTCGAACTGGCCGGCACCCTCATCCCCGCCAACTCGCCGGTGGCCATCGCGCTCGCCGCCGCGAACCGGGACGAGACGCAGTTCACTGCCGGGGACAGTTTCGACATCACCCGACCCTCCGTCGGCCACCTGGCCTTCGGGCACGGAATCCACTACTGCGTCGGCGCCCCCCTCGCCCGCCTTGAAACAGACATCGCCTTCACCGGTCTCCTTGACCGCTTCCCCTATATGCAACTGCTCTGCGACCCATCCGACCTGCAGTGGCAGCCGGGCATGTTCCGAGCCCTCGCCTCACTACCCGTCCGCCTCCAAGCTCCCCACAGGTGACCGTCCCACAACAAGCGCAGCGCACCTTACGCCCGCCGCCCTCAAAGCGGCTCCGGCCGCCCTCCAGCCGGCGGGCGCGGCCCGGGCGATGCCGCCGGGCGGGCCGTCGACGAAGCGGATCATCCCGGAGGCGAACACATCGCGCCGGCTCAGGGCGCGGTGCAGCTGCTCAAGGGCTCCTCAGCGCCTCAACAGCCCTCACGGCATCGCCGTCGACGCCACCGGGGCGATCCACATCGTCGAACGGGTCGTCGGCGGCCGCCACCAGCGGCTGCAACCCTCCGGTCTCACCACGCTCTGACGTCACCACTGCCGACTACGCGGCCGCCGCGTCGACGGGGAGCCAGGCCACCACGGTGGTGCCGGCTGCCGTGAGGAGCGCGAGCCACCAGCTGGTGCAGTGGCGGACCAGGTTCAGTCCCCGGCCGCAGGAGGCGTCGGCATCCTCGGCGGCCACGCGGGCAGTGCGTCGGGTCCGCCGGCGTCCGGCGTCCTTGACCTCGACGGTGAGGGCGGAGCCCTTGTGGGTGAGCAGCAGTGTGACCTCCGGACTGCCCCTGTGGAGGACCGTGTTGGTGACCAGTTCGGTGACGACGAGCGACAGGGCGTCGCGGGTGTCGGCGGGCAGTGCCCAGCGGTCGGCAGTGTCGCACGTGAAGCGGCGCAGGGCTGGGACTGCGGCGGTCGTCGCGGGCAGGCTGCACAGGGCCACCGGCTTTCCGGGGGTCTGTCCTGCGGCGGCGGACCGGTGGAGGTTCGGGCTGGGGCTCTGGGTCTGGATTCACGGTCGGCTCCTCGGGTGTCCCGTTGGTGGTGCGTGTGCGGGCTCACTTCGACCGTGCGCGCCGCACACCGTGTGCGGCTATCAGGGGAGGCAGAAGCAGGTATCCGTATACGTGGTGAGCCGGCCCGGCCGACATCGGCCTTACCGACCCTCCGCACCCATGTGCCGGCGGTCCGTCCTGCGGTTCATCGCGTTCTCCGTCCCGCCTACGGCTCGAAGGCCACCGGGTCGTCGAAATACGCTTTGAGCAGCGGCGCGGCGGCCGCGGTGAACAGGGCCTGCGGCCCGAGCCCGGTGTGGCCGAGGCGCGCCTCGACGTCCGGGGCACTGTGGGCCGCGGCGCGCGCGGCCGCCCGAGTGACCGGAGGGTACCGGTCGTCGCGGCCCGGGAGCGTGCCGGCGATCACGACCCGCTCCGGGTTCGCCAGGTCGAAGAAGACGGCCGCGGCTCGGCCAATGCCTTCGGCCCGGGCGGTCAGCAGGGCGTCGGCCGTGGCATCGCCCTGCTCGGCGAGCCGGAAGAACTCGTCGGTGCTGCGCAGGTCACCCGGCAGTCCGGCGGCGCGGGCACGGTCGAGCAGGGCGGGGTCGGCCGTCTCGGCCTGGAGGCAGCCGGTCGCCCCGCAGGTGCACGGGCTGCCGCCGACCGGTCGCACGACCAGGTGCGCGACGCTTCCGGCGGAGGACCGCAGGCCGAGCAGCAGCGTGCCGTTGACCATGATCGCGGCATCGACGACATTGCCGATGTGCAGCTCGGCCAGGTTGCGCACACCGCGCGCCGCGCCGAGCCTGGCCTCGGCCAGTGCCAGGCCGCGCACGTGGCTCTCCAAGAGCACCGGCAGTCCGAAGCCCCGGCCGATCGCCTCCGTGAGGGGGACGTCGTTCCAGCCCAGCGCGGGGTGCTCGACGACGGTTCCGCCGTCCACCCAGCCGCCGGTGACGATGCTGATGCCGACCACTCGGCTCGGCGAGGCGCGGATCGCCTTGCTCAGCAGCTTGCGCGCGGCGGCTACCACGGCGGACGGCGCGGGGTCGGGGTGGGGGACGTCGGCCTCGCAGTGGACGCTCCCGCCGAGGTCGACCAGGCCGACCCGCAGGTGGGTGGCGCCGATGTGGACGGCCGCGACCATGCGGGCGTCCGCGACGAAGGCCAGGGGCACCTTGGGCCGTCCGATCTCGGCCGACTGGCCGTTCTGCGGGCCCTCGGCGACCAGTCCCAGCTCCAGCAGACGGGCGCTGAGCCGCGAGGCCGTGGCGGCCCCGCTGCCGAGCCGGGTGGCGATCTCGGAAGGGGCGAGCGGCCCGTGGTCGCGCAGCAGTGTGACCATCGCCGCGAGATTCTCGCGGCTCAGGTCGCCGACCGCCCGTACCGGCCGCCGTCCGGCAGTGCCTGCCACACGACCGGACCCGAGTTCACGGCTTCACCTGCGCAACCTTGCCTGCTCGACGTACATCGCCAGACGCCCCCGCCAGATGAACCGAGCCGGCTCTCGTGAGGGCGCTTCGGTATCCCTCTCTGGCGCGCATCGCTATGTTCAAGGCGGCGACGTCTGCGCATCCCGTCCCCGGTGGGTCCCGCCAACCCCGAGTTTGTAGCAGGAAGCCCCGATCGAGGTACGCCCATGGCCGCGTGCCGATAGCTATTGGCAACAGGGTGCAGCAGGAACTACGAGGCAGATCGCCCACGGCAGACAAAAAAAGATTCCAAAAGACTGGAACCTACGCAGAGACCATGTCAACCTGCAACGTTCCTCGAAGAAGCTGGGTCAGTTGTCAGGGCATCATTCGTTCGTTGTGGCTTGCCGATAATGGGCGTGGCTGTTTATGGGAGGCCCGCCATATCCGATTCTCCATTTCTGTCCGGATGCTCAAAAGCACCTTCGTTTTCGGTCTCGACGTCGTCCACGTGGCTCGGTACGGCGGCTAGGCATGGCATAGGAAGGGGCGGGATCCCAAGGTGCGGGCCGCCGTGGTCGCGTGACGGGGGGCGCAACATAGACCACGATCGCCGGTTAGCCAAACCGGCGTCCGTGGCGACCATTGGTGGTGTTCCCACTCGGCTGCGCTTGGCGGTGAAGCTGTGGCGGACGCAGTTGGCAGTGCCGCACACGTTCGACAGGAGTTGACAGGGCGGCGGTTGTCATTTACCACACCAACGACCACGCCTTCATGCCTCGGGTAAGGCTGCCCATCTGTCAGTCCTCAGAACGGACCTCTGGCCTGCCGATCGATGGCCGCCTGGATTCGCGCATGAAGTCCCACTCGGCGCAAAGGTGATATCGCATGGCCCGTCCTCCGGCGCTAAAGCTGGCCGAGGTCCTGACGGAAATTCGCATGAATCCGTCAGCGTTCTATCGAATGCGCGCTCGCGGGCAGGCGCCCCGAATGATCAAGCTACCCAATGGCGAACTCCGATGTCGCCGCGCCGACCTGGACGCGTGGTGGGACATGTGTGAGAGGGATTCCGACTCTTGGCGATGAGTTACAACGTCCGCTTCTGGGACATACGGGAGCGCCCTCATTGGCGCAAACCGTTCATGGTCCGGTGGACGGTCAACGGGCGTGAAAAATCAGAGTCGTTCATGACTCTCGGGCTCGCCGACAGCAGACGGTCAAAGCTGCTGACAGCAGCGCGTGACGGTGAGCCTTTCGATGAGCACACGGGTTTGCCAGCGTCCGGGCTACGCGCTATCAAGCAGCGGACCACGTGGTACGACCTTGCCCACGAGTACCTCGACCAACGGTGGGACCGTACGCCAGGCAATACCCGCCGCACCCTGGCCGACGCCTTCGCCACTATCACGTCTGCCCTGGTGCGTCCCGGCGCAATGTATCCGGAGCCACGGGTCCTGCGGCGCGCGCTGTACTCGTGGGCATTCAACAAAAACGCATGGGCGGAGGAGCCCACCGAGGAGTGGCGGAACGCCCTCAACTGGTTGAAGCGCAACTCTTTGCCCGTCAGGGCACTCGCAGAAGCTGATGTGTTGCGACGGGCACTGGACGCCCTGTGCAGCAAGCTGGACGGAAAGGCGGCAGCGGCCAAGACGGCGCGGCGCAAGCGCGCCGCGTTCAGCGAAGTGCTCAACACGGCCGTCGAAAAAGGCTACTTCACAGAAAATCCACTCAACGGGATCAGGTGGATCGCTCCAGCAGTCAACGAGGCAGTGGATCCGGCAGCGGTTCCCAACCCCGCGCAGGTCGCCCGGCTGCTCGCGGCGGTTGCTCAGCAGCGCGGGCGGGACCCTCATCTGGAGGCGTTCTTCGGATGCATCTACTACGCGGCCATGCGGCCCGCAGAGGTCATTCACCTCCGGCACGATCGGTGCCACCTCCCCAAGACGGGTGGGGACTGCTCAATCTGTCGGGCGGCGTCGTCACTGCGGGAAAGGAGTGGACGGACGACGGCGCGGTGCACGAGATCCACTCGCTCAAGCACCGAGCGGCCACGGCCACCCGGCCTGTGCCCATTCCGCCGCAGTTCGTGCGCCTCCTTCTGGCTCACATCGAACTGTTCGGCGTGGCGGCGGATGGCCGACTGTTCCGGAACCAGGCGGGCAAGTACGTGGATGCGGCTGCCTATGGCATGACGTGGGGGCGTGCACGGAAACACGTTCTGACCCGGACGGAGCTGGCCTCCGGCCTGGCCAAGCGGCCCTATGACCTCCGGCACGCAGGGATCTCGTTCTGGCTTTACTCCGGTGTGGACCCGGCCGAATGTGCGCGCCGTGCGGGCCAGAGCATCGAGGTACTTTTTCGCTTCTACGCCAAGTTCTTGGACGGTGTCCGGGAGCAGGCCAATCGCCTCATCGAGCAGTCGATGGAGGAGTGGGACCGTGTCAATCAGGGCCCGTCACGCGCTGGCTGAGCCCGGGTTTTGGTCCGTCACTGGTCCGGAAGTCCTGGTCAGAGGTGGGATAGCCGAGGGAGAAACTGGGAGTTACAGGGTAATCTGGACCTCGCTCTGAATGAGTCGAGTGGAAGGCGCCTGACCGGCAAAAGACCAGGTCAGATGCCTTTTTCCGTGCCTCTAGAAGAAGCCCAGCTTCTTCGGCGAGTACGACACCAGGAGGTTCTTTGTCTGCTGGTAGTGGTCCAGCATCATCTTGTGCGTCTCGCGGCCGATGCCGGACTGCTTGTAGCCGCCGAAGGCCGCGTGTGCCGGGTAGGCGTGGTAGCAGTTGGTCCAGACACGGCCCGCCTGGATCGCGCGGCCCGCGCGGTAGGCGGTGTTGGCGTCCCGGGTCCACACACCCGCGCCGAGCCCGTACAGCGTGTCGTTGGCGATCTTGATGGCGTCGTCGAAGTCGTCGAAGGAGGCCACCGAGACGACCGGGCCGAAGATCTCCTCCTGGAAGACCCGCATCCGGTTGTCGCCCTCGAAGATGGTCGGCTGCACGTAGTAGCCGCCCTTCAACTCGCCCTCGTGCTCGATGCGTTCGCCACCCGTGAGGACCTTCGCGCCCTCCTGCCGGCCGATGTCCAGGTAGGAGAGGATCTTCTCCAGCTGGTCGTTGGATGCCTGGGCGCCGATCATCGTGTCCGTGTCGAGCGGGTGCCCCGGCTTGATCTGCCGGGTGCGCTCGACCGCGGCCGCCAGGAACTCCGCGTAGTGGCCGCGCTGGACGAGCGCCCGGGACGGGCAGGTGCACACCTCGCCCTGGTTGAGCGCGAACATCGTGAAGCCTTCCAGCGCCTTGTCGCGGAAGTCGTCGTCGTGCGCCCACACGTCGTCGAAGAAGATGTTCGGCGACTTGCCACCCAGTTCCAGCGTGACCGGCTTGATGTTCTCCGAGGCGTACTGCATGATCAGCCGCCCCGTCGTGGTCTCCCCGGTGAACGCCACCTTCGCCACCCGCGGACTCGACGCCAGCGGCTTGCCCGCCTCGACACCGAAGCCGTTGACGATGTTCAGCACGCCCGGCGGCAGCAGATCCGCGATCAGGCTCACCCAGTAGTGGATGGACGCCGGGGTCTGCTCGGCCGGCTTGAGCACCACCGCGTTGCCCGCGGCGAGCGCCGGCGCCAGCTTCCACGTGGCCATCAGGATCGGGAAGTTCCACGGAATAATCTGCGCGACGACCCCGAGCGGCTCATGGAAGTGGTACGCCACCGTGTCGTCGTCGATCTCGCCCAGCGACCCCTCCTGCGCCCGGATCGCCCCGGCGAAGTACCGGAAGTGGTCGATCGCCAGGGGGATGTCCGCCGCCAGCGTTTCCCGCACCGGCTTGCCGTTCTCCCAGCTCTCCGCCACCGCGAGGGCTTCGAGGTTGGCCTCCATGCGGTCGGCGATCTTCCGCAGGATGTCCGAGCGCTCCGTCACCGACGTGCGACCCCACCCCGGGGCGGCCGCGTGCGCCGCGTCCAGCGCCCGCTCCACGTCCTCCGCGGTGCCGCGCGCGATCTCGGTGAACGGCAGTCCGTTGACCGGCGACGGGTTCTCGAAGTACTGCCCGCGCGCCGGCGGCACGTACTCGCCGCCGATGAAGTGGTCGTAGCGCGACTGGTAGGAGACGATCGCGCCCTCGGTGCCCGGCGCCGCGTAACGAGTCATCCTGGTGTGCCTCCCGGTGCAGCGCTGCCCGCCCTTGGGCAGCTCTCGGCGCGAGGCTAGGCGGGCGGACGTTGCAAGTACGTTGCGCCCCGGGACCATCCTCCCTCCCATGCGGTCGGCACCGCCAACTCCGCCTCCAGCGAGGCCAGCCGGGCCCGCACGGACGGCGTCGGACGCACCGTCGCGAGCGCCCGCCACACCTCGATGTCGTCCTCGCCCCACGGCGCGTGCGCCCAGTCGGCCAGCAGATCGGGATCGCGGTGCGCGACCAGCGCCGTCCGCAGCCCCCGCGCGAGCCGCTCCCGCAGCCGTACGATCGCCGGGGCCTGCGAACCGGGCAGCAGCGGACCGGTGTATGCCTCGGCCGCCGCGGTGAGCGCCCCCGACGCCAGCCGCCGCTCCACCACGGTCGCGTCCGCGTCGACCGCGGCCGTCAGCCGGTACGGCCGCGAAGCCAGCAGCCCAGGCATCAACGACCGCCGCAGACGTGCCAGTTCGGCCCGCAACGTCACCGGAGTCACCGACTCGTCCGCGTACAGCGCGCACAGCAACGCGTCACCCGTCAGCCCCTCGGGGCGCCGCGACAGCAGCAGCACGATCTCGCTGTGCCGACGGCTCAGCCTCATCCGCCGCCCCTGGAAGGCCAGTTCGGCCTCGTCCCGGCCCAGCGCGCGGAGCATCGGCGCGTCCGCGGCACACCGTGCCGGAGCGAGCAGCGCCAACTGCGCCTCCGCCGCCCGCGCCACGGCCTGCACGAACCCCAGGCTGTGCGGATGCGCCAGTCCGTCCCCGCCGGTGACGTCCACGGCGCCCAGCACCCGCCCCGTGCGCGGATCGTGCACCGGAGCGGCCACGCACGTCCAGGGCTGCACCCGCCGGGTGAAGTGCTCCGCCGCGAACACCTGCACCGGCCGGTCCAGCGCCACCGCGGTCCCCGGCGCGTTGGTGCCCACCGCGGCCTCCGACCAGCGCGCCCCCGGTACGAAGTTCATCGCGTCCGCCCGCCGCCGCGCCGCCGGATGCCCCTCGACCCACAGCAGCCTGCCCTGCGCGTCGCACACCGCGAGCAACTGCTCGTCCTCCGCGGCGAACGTGCCCAGCAGCTCCCGGAACAGCGGCATCACCCGGGCCAGCGGATGCTCCGCCCGATAGGCGCCGAGGTCGCCGTCGGACAACTCCACACACGCCGTGCCGTCCGGTACGACCCCGGCCCGCGCGCTGCGCCGCCAGGACTCCGCCACCACCGACCGCACCGGGCGCGGCACCGAGCCCACCGTGGTGAACGTCTCGTGCGCGCGGCGCAGCGCCCGGACCCGCTCGGCGGGATCGGCCCCCGGTTCCAGGGCCACCCACGGATCGGTCAACTCGGCCTCCCCGGACGGTGTTACGGCGATGATCCGGCTGGGACCATCGTCACGTGCCGTGTCCGCGCAGACAACCGGTGTGACGCCGGTCCGGGGATCTGCGCTAGGCGAAGTTGACGAGTTTGATGTAGCGGACCCAGTCCCAGCTGGGGCCGGGATCGGTGTGGTCGGTGCCCGGTACCTGGTAGTGGCCGATGATGTGCTCCCTGTCCTTGGGGATGCCGTACCTGTCGCAGACGGACGCGGTGAGCTTCGCCGACTGCTCGTAGAGGGCGTTGGTGAAGTAGGCGGGCTGGTCCACCCAGCCCTCGTGCTCGATGCCGACACTGCGGGTGTTGTAGCTCCAGTTGCCCGCGTGCCAGGCGATGTCGCTCTCGCGCACGCACTGGGCGACGTGTCCGTCCGCCGACCGCACCAGGTAATGCGCGGTCACCTGCTTCTCCGGGTTCTGGAAGATGGCCAGGGCGTTGGCGTAGGTCTCCTGGGTGACATGGATGATGACCCGGTCGATCGCGTAGGTGCCGGGCCGGTTGGAGTCCGTGTAGTTGGCGGTGCTGGCGGGCACCCACTCGGCGGGCGGGTAGTCGACGGAACCGCTCGCACCGGCCTGCGGTTCGGGAAGCAGCGCGTACGGCACGGCGGCGAGCGCCGCGCCCTTCAGGAACCATCGTCTGCTCGGTCGCGGTCTTTCCCGGTCCATGTCCATCGTGGCATGCCTTTCTGGAGTGGGGAGTCGGGGCGTGATGGGAGTACGGCTGTGGTGCTTCCTGCGTGCTCGGAAAGGGGGCTCGGGGAGGGCGGGAGGAGGACGGCGCTCGTGCGGCAGGGGCGCGGGGGTACGGGGATGCCGGGTGGGCGCAGGGGGTGTGCGTGCGCGGTGTCTCGTGGCCGGTCGTCAGCCGCGCAGCGTCCGTGCGGCCTCCCGGAGCCGCGCGTGCACACCCCGGTAGGTCTCCCGCGCGGGCAGCCACTCCTTGCGGAGCTTGGCCACGCACGTGTAGTTCGTGTCGCACACGTTCGCCAGCGGTGACTCGACCGTCTGGGTGGCGAACTGGTAGGCGTCCAGCTCGCTGAACCCGTAGTCGCTGACCAGCCAGCGCACCAGGTCCGCCTGCGATATCCGGAACGCGTCCTCCAGCGGGCGCGCCGAGCCGGTCGAGACGATGTGCGTGTCCGACTCCAGCCGGGGCCACGGGGTCGCGACGCCCTTGAGGAGGTCGACGATCACCACGGTGTTCATCGCGCACTCCACCGCCACCCCGCAGGTCTCGCCCTCGCCCTGGCGGGCGTGCCCGTCGCCGAGGCTGAGCAGGGCGCCCTCCACATTGACCCCGAGGTAGCAGGTGACCCCGGCGCGCATCTCGGGCGTGTCCATGTTGCCGCCGTGCGCGTCCGGGACCAGCGCCGAGCGGACCTCCAGGTTGGCCGGCGCCACACCGACCGTGCCGTGCATCGGCTCCAGGGGCAGCTCCCTCTCGAAGTCGCTGTCCCGGGACCGGAAGAGGGCGGTGCGCCGGGCACGGTCCAGCTCCCAGATCCAGACCCGTTCCGGCAGCGGCGGCTGGAGCGAGGCGGTGGCGTGGGTGGAGGTGAGCGCCCCGAAGAGGGGGACCGTCGTGGACGCCGCCCAGTCGCGGGCCGGTTCGATCGACACGAAGTGCACGGCCACCGTGTCGCCGGGTTCCGCGCCCTCGATGTGGAAGGGGCCGGTCTGGGGATTGAGGAACGGGAACTCGCAGACCTCGGACACCAGGTCCTTCTCGGAGCGGACCCGGCCGGCGAAGCAGTCCTCGGTGAACAGGTCGAGCACCGTGCCGGGTGCGACGCGGGCCACGGGGGCCGCGCCGCCGAACGTCCAGGCGTACTCGTCCGGCTCAGGTCGCACGGTGAGGATCCGGGGGTCGGTCATCGTGTCGTGGGTCCCTTCTGGTGGGGCGGCCTCAAGGAGAGGGCCGCGGGGAGAATGCGGGCCGCCGGGCGGGAGAGGCGGCGTGGTCGTGGCGTGGCGTGGTGTTCGGCGGGCGGGACCGGGGATCACCGCGCACCGGGCGGTCGTACGCCATGGCATCGGTCAGAGGCCCGGTCGGCGGATCACGGCGCCGTCCTGCCGCGGGTCGGACGGGGCGTCCTCCTCGATGTGCACACGCGCGATCTCCGCTATGCGCTCGGGGTATCGCCGGGTCAGGATCAGCAGCACGACCACGCCCGCCGCCATCCAGACGCCGACGATCGGTCCCGCGTAGGACACCGGAGCCGTCAGCTTGGTCACGAAGTCGAACACCGGCAGGCCGGCCGCCGTCAGCAGCGCCGGGACGAAGGCGGCGACACCCAGCACCGGGAACAGCAGATGCCGTACCGGCTTGAGGGCACCGCCGCCCACCCGTATGAAGTGGCCCGCGCACGCGAGGTTCACCACGATGTAGACACCGATGACGACCGTGACGATCACCGTGGCCAGGAGCAGGAACGCGGTCTGGGGACCGTAGCGGAGACCGAGGCCCAGCACCGCGGCGACGGCCACGACGGTCTGCACCGCGATGCCCGCCACGGGGGAGCGGTGCCGGGGGTGGAGCGTGGCGAGCACCCCGGGCAGGACCCGGATGCGGGCCAGCGCGAAGGCCGTACGGGTCGACACGTTGGCGTTGGCGTTGGCGTTGGCGATCGTGGAGTTCACCACCGCGAGGAACAGCAGCACCCAGAGGAAGCCGAACGAGGCCCGCGCGACCCCCTCCCAGGAAGCGCTGCCCGACACGCCGAACGCGGCGAACCGGTCCGGTCCGAAGTACACGGTCATCGCGTAGGTGGTGACGACGTAGAACAGGCCGATGCCCAGAGCCGCGCCCAGTACCGCGCGATGCATCGTCCGCCGGGGCTCGCGCGTTTCCTCCGCGAGCGGTGCCGCCGCCTCGAATCCGGCGAAGGCCAGCACGGTGTACACGGATCCCGCGAACACCCCGCCGATCCCGGAGTGCCCCGCGGCGGTATGCGAAGTGCCGAAGACGGAAAGGGTGTTGGCGCCGCCCGCTCTGCCGATCAGCAACGCGGCGAACACCAGGAAGACAAGGATCTCGAAGGCCCCGAGGACGGTGCCGAAGCGGGCCGAGGCGCGCACGCCCAGGTATCCCGCGACGGCGATCACGGCGGCGCCCGCCAGGGAGTACGGCCACCACAGATCCGCCGGGTACGAGGGCCACTCGTCGTGCAGTGTTCCCGCCACCGTGAAGCCCAGTTGCAGGAGCAGCAGCGGGGGGACCAGCATCTCCACGAAGACGTAGCCCCAGCCGACGAGGAAGCCGACGGCCGGATGCAGTCCCCGCGCCGCGTAGGTGGCGACCGAGCCGGCGGCGGGCAGCTCCCGTGCCAGCTCGGCGACGCAGGACGCGGTGAACAGGCAGGCCACCAGGGCGACCAGCACGGCCAGCGGCAGGCTGCCGCCCGCGAAGGCCGCGCCGGCCGGGATGGACGCGGCCACCGCGGCGGCCGGCGCCATCGCCGTGATGCTCTGGAACAGGACCTCGCGCAACCCGATGGCGTCGCGCCGCAAAGTCCCGGTGCTCTCCCCGCGCATGCGTCCCCCGATATCTGTCCGTCCGGTGCCGCCCGGTCTGGGCGAAGGCCGCGCAAATCGCCAGGTCCACGCCGGGTCTGACGCTCCGGCAGCGCGTGCCTCGTGCGCTTCACGGTACGGCGCGGGCGGGCCGGGCAGAAGGGTGCGCCACGGTTCGGTGGACAAGCGGAAGCCTGTGGATAACTTCGCCACTCATTCGGGCGAGGACCACGCGCCGGGGACCGCGCGGCCGCGCCGGAGCCTCCGGCGGACACGCCGGCACCGCGGCTTGACGTCTCCGTCCGCCAGTGCTTGACGAGGCGTCAGGAGTGCTTGGCCACCGATGCCGGATCGTCCAGCACGGCGCGGACGACGGAGTGCGCCGCGCCCAGCAGCGGGCCCTCGGGGCCGAGCGGTGACACCGCCACCTGGCAGGCCGGGCCGGCCGTACGGCCCGTCAGCTCCGCCTCCAGCGAGGGCAGCAGCCAGGGCGAGAGCCCCGCCAGCGCACCGCCCAGGACCACCGTCTCGGGGTCGAGCAGGTTCACCGCCCCGGTCAGCGCGATGCCGAGCGCCGTGCCCGCGTCCCGCAGCGCGGCCCGTACCCCCTCCTCGCCCCTCCCGGCGTGCTCCGCGAGCAGGCCGACGAGGTCCTCGCGCCGTTGGAGCCCCGCCGCGCGCAGCAGTGCCTCCTGGCCCGCGTACTGCTCCAGGCAGCCGCGCCCGCCGCACGCGCAGGACGGACCGTCCGGGCGTACGGGCACATGGCCCAGCTCGCCCGCGAAGCCCCGCGTTCCGCGCAGCAGCCGGCCGTCCACGACGATCGCCGCGCCGATGCCGATCTCGGCCGACACATGCAGGAACTCGCGCGGCGTGCCGGCGCCGAGCCACAGTTCGGCCAGCGCACCGAAGTTCGCCTCGTTGTCCACGGTGAGCGGCCAGTCGCCGGGCAGCAGGGCGCCGAGGTCCGTGTCACGCCACTCGAGATTGGGGGCGCGTACGACGGTATGACCGTCCCGCGCCACCAGCCCGGGCACGGCGACCGCGAGCCCGGCGGGCCACAGTTCCTCCCGTTCGGCCTCGGCGACCACCCGGCCGACCAGTGTCGTCAGCTCCGCGATCACCGACTCGGGTGTCCGGCCGCGGTTGGCGCCCCGGCGCACGGCCCGCGCGCGGACCGTGCCGCGCAGATCGACCGCGCACACCGCGAGGTGGTCGACGCCGATCTCGGCGCCGATCCCGGCCGGGCCGCGACCGCTCACCGCCAGCGCCGACCCGGGCCGGCCCACGCGGCCCGGCCGCTCGGGGCCCAGCTCCTCCAGCAGTCCCCAGCGGATCAACTCGTCCACCAGGGTCGACACCGCGGCCCTGGTCAGACCGATGCGCGAGGCCACCGCGGCCCTGGAGAGCGGACCCTCGGCGCTGACCGCGTGCAGCACCCGCGCGAGATTGCGCCGGCGCATGCCCTGCTGGGTGTCCGGCAGGACCCGGCCGGCCCCCGCGGGTCGGGCCTCGTGCGGCGGTGCGGTCATGCCTGCGTCCATCCTCGTTCCAGGGCCGGGCGGCGCGGCTCAGCGGTCTTCCGTGCCCCGCTCCAGCAGCGGGGCCGCGTCGGAGAGTACCCCGCCGATCCGGGCCAGCGTCTCCTCGTCCCGGGGCATGGGCTCCAGCACCGGTCCCGCGGCGGTGTTCCAGCGGCGGGCCACCGCGGCGGGATCCTCGCCGGTCAGCAGCCCGGCCGCCTGGGCCGCCGCACCCAGGGCGACCAGCTCCTTGGCCGCGGGGATCCGGACCGGCCGCCCGGACAGCCGCCGTACGGTCTGCTGCCAGGCGTGGCCCCGCGCGCCGCCGCCGATCAACAGCAGCGGGCTGTCGCGGTCCGCGTCCGCGTCGAGGACCAGGTCGAGCGCGCCGAGCAGCGAATGCACCGCGCCGTCGTACGCCGCCTGGAGCAGCTGGCCCGGAGTCGTGTCGTGGCGCAGCCCGTGCAGCAACCCGGAGGAGTCCGGCAGGTCGGGGGTGCGCTCGCCGTCCAGGAACGGCAGGAGCGTCACCGATCCGCCGCCGTCGACGGCCTCGCGGTCCAGACCCAGCAGGGTCGCGACGCGATCCACGGCGAGCGTGCAGTTCAGGGTGCACGCCAGCGGCAGCCAGTCCCCGCGCGCGTCGGCGAAGCCCGCCACCGTGCCGGTGGGATCGGCCGGGCGGTGCCGGGAGACGGCGTACACCGTGCCGGAAGTCCCGAGGCTCAGTACCGGGGTGCCGGGCAGCAGCCCGAGACCCAGCGCGGCCGCCGCGTTGTCACCGGTGCCGGCGGCCACCAACGTGCCCTGGGAGAACGGCAGCCCGTGTCCGCCGTGTACGGTCCCGGCCACCTCGCCGGGGCGCACCACCCGGGGCAGCAGCGCCGGGTCGAGCCCGAGGTGCGCCAGGGTCTCCTCGTCGTACCGCTCCGTGCCGGACGCCCACCAGCCGGTGCCGGAGGCGTCACCACGATCGGTGACGGCCTGCCCGGTCAGGCGCTCGGTGAGGTAGTCGTGGGGGAGCCGTACGGCCCTGGTCGCGCGCGCCGCCTCCGGTTCGTGCTCGGCGAGCCATGCCCACTTGCTCGCCGTGAACGACGCCCCGGGCACGCTGCCGGTGCGCTCGGCCCAGCCCTTCGGGCCGCCCAGTTCCGCCACCAGCCGGCGGGCCTGCGGCGCGGAACGGACGTCGTTCCAGAGCAGCGCCGGACGCACCGGCTCACCGTGTTCGTCCAGCGTGACCAGGCCGTGCTGCTGGCCGCCGACCGAGATCGCGGCCGCCTCGCGCGCGGCGTCACCGCACTGGCGCAGTGCCTCGCACAGGGCGTCCCACCACTGGCGCGGATCGCTCTCCCGGCCCACGCCGGTGGTGACGGTGTGCGGCGCCTGGCCGCTCGCCACCACCTGTCCGGTGGCCGCGTCGACGATCAGGGCCTTCGTGGACTGGGTAGACGTGTCCACGCCGACGACGAGCGGACCCTCCGCTGCTGACATGGGGTTCTCCCTCTTCCGCGGCTCAGTGGGGTGTGCTGTGGGGCGCTCCCGAGGTACCTCCCGAGGGCGCCCGTGGAAGGCATCTGGCGAAGACACCTTGTGGTCGAAGACACCGTGTCTCTTCCCAGAGGCGTGGTCGCATACTAATTTGTAAACGGCCATGACGAAATAGTCGTACGGAACAAGGAGCCGCGCCATGAGCTTCCAGCCCACCCCCGAGGACAGGTTCACTTTCGGTCTGTGGACCGTCGGCTGGCAGGGAAGGGACCCGTTCGGCGACGCCACCCGGCCCGCCCTCGACCCGGTCGAGACGGTGCGGCGCCTGGCCGAGCTGGGTGCCTACGGAGTGACCTTCCACGACGACGACCTGATCCCCTTCGGATCCTCCGACACCGAGCGCGAGTCGCACGTCAAGCGGTTCCGCCAGGCCCTGGACGCCACCGGCATGACGGTGCCGATGGCCACCACGAACCTCTTCACCCACCCCGTCTTCAAGGACGGCGGTTTCACCGCCAACGACCGCGACGTACGCCGGTACGCGCTGCGCAAGACGATCCGCAACATCGACCTGGCGGCCGAGCTGGGGGCCGGCACGTACGTCGCCTGGGGCGGCCGTGAGGGCGCCGAGTCCGGTGGCGCCAAGGACGTGCGCGACGCCCTCGACCGCATGAAGGAGGCGTTCGACCTCCTCGGCGAGTACGTCACCGCCCAGGGATACGACCTCCGCTTCGCCATCGAGCCCAAGCCCAACGAGCCCCGCGGCGACATCCTGCTGCCCACCGTCGGCCACGCCCTGGCCTTCATCGAGCGCCTGGAGCGCCCGGAGCTGTACGGCGTCAACCCGGAGGTCGGCCACGAGCAGATGGCCGGCCTGAACTTCCCGCACGGCATCGCGCAGGCCCTGTGGGCGGGCAAGCTCTTCCACATCGACCTCAACGGCCAGTCCGGCATCAAGTACGACCAGGACCTGCGGTTCGGCGCCGGCGACCTGCGGGCGGCGTTCTGGCTGGTCGACCTCCTGGAGAGCGCCGGTTACGAGGGCCCGCGGCACTTCGACTTCAAGCCGCCGCGGACCGAGGACTTCGACGGCGTCTGGGCCTCGGCCGCGGGCTGCATGCGCAACTACCTGATCCTCAAGGACCGCGTGGCCGCCTTCCGTGCCGACCCGGAGGTGCGGGAGGCGCTGCGTGCCGCGCGCCTGGACGAGCTGGCCCAGCCGACCGCGGCCGACGGCCTGGACGCCCTGCTCGCCGACCGCACCGCGTTCGAGGAGTTCGACGTCGATGCCGCCGCAGCGCGCGGTATGGCGTTCGAGCACCTCGACCAGCTGGCGATGGACCACCTGCTGGGCGCGCGCGGCTGACGGCCGCGAGCGCGCGACGCCGGCGGAAGAAGGCCGGGGATTGCGGCGCGTGGGAGTGCCGCACTCCCCGGCCTTCCGTAGGACACCGCATGCGCGCATGGCATGGGCGTCGTCGCGGCGGCACCCTTATGCTGACGCCGTGACCTGGATCGCTTCACCACGCTCCGTGATCGCCTCCCGGTCGGCGGAACCGGCCCCCTAGGGGCACATATCAGGGATGTCTCAGGGGCGAGGCCCGGAACCGCGGGGAGCGGGAGGCCGTTCTCACAGCAGAGAACGGCAGTGGCCGTTGAAGGAGGCGACGCTCATGTCGAGAAACGCGAAGATCGCCGTCGGGGGTGTGGCGGTCGGCCTGGTACTGCTGCTCCTGGGGCTGCCCCTGTGGGTGGTGCTCCTGGTCGTGGTCGGCATCCCGGCCGCCGCCTACCTGGCGCTGGACCCGTCCCAGCGGCGCAGGCTCCGCAGGATCAGCCGCAAGGAACTCGGCCGCTGAGACGGATACCGCGCCGCCACTGATCACAGGGGCCGTACGGCCATCCGGTCGAGGGCGTCCAGCAGCCCGGGCAGTTCCGGGCCGCGGCCGACCGGCAGGACCTCACCGGGTTCCTCGTCGAGCAGGACGAAGGCGATGTCGTCGGTGCGCGCCACCATCGACCAGCCGGGGCCGTCCGCGCGCAGCGTGCGGGCGTCGCCGGGGGCGAAGGTGGAGCGCACCCGGCCCAGCGGGGGTGGCGAGTCGACGTAGGCGCGGGCCTCCGCGAGCACTCGCCGGATCCCCTGGTGCCCGCCCTTCGGCGGTTCGGCCGCGTCCCCGGGCCCCTTGTCCGTCGCCCCGGGCTGCCCCGAAGGCTCGGCGGCAGGGGCCCGGCCGCCGGGTACGGCGAACTCGGCGTCGTTGATCTGCTGCCGCCAGGCCGCCCACTGCGCCGCGATCTCGTCGGCGCCCAGGCGCCGCTGAGCCGGGCCCCAGACGCTGGTGTCCGGCGGACACAGCGGAGAGCGCTCACCCGTCTCGGGAGCGGGATCGTGCGGCGCGGGAACACCGGGAGCCGCTACGGCGACCGCCAGGGGCCAGCCCGGCAGCGCGGTCACGATCGCGCGCTCCTCCGGCGACAGTTCGTACTCCAGGCCGCAGTCCCAAGAGGCGATCGCCACCGCGACCAGCGAGACATCGTCGATGACGACCGTCCAGCGGGCACCGTCGCCGTCCTGCCCGAGCACCAGGCCGTACCCGTCGGCGCGGGGCGCGAGCCCCAGCGTCGCGCACGACTCCGGATAATCGTCGCCCAGCACGCTCGGAAACTGCGCCGGCGTCAGCAGCACCGCCGTCAGCACATACAGCGCGTCGTCTGCGGCGGCGACGGCCCCATCGTCCATTCCGGCCATCCCTGTCTCCCAGTGGCTTGTCCAACCGCGCGCACCCTAATGCGGACGGAAGGCCCTTGTCACGACTCCTCACACCACGCGGACCTGCAACTTTCCCCCTGGACGGGGGCGAAACGACCACGGTCTGCACGGGACTTCCCCAGACCGCCCCCCACCCGGGGACCGCCGAGGTCGCGCAATCCGCCGGACAATGGTGCCCGTCCTCCTTCCGAAACGGGGAGATCGATGATGGTTCATCTCCCCGTGCTCCCCATAAAGTTGGCCTTCGGCGACAGAAGGGGGACGACGCGGTGAAGCGCTTCGAACGGCTGGAGCGGATCCGCCGGCTGGACCCGGTGGCGGACGCCCCGGAGATCTACCGGCTCAGCGCCGTCTACGAATTCCCCTGGGACTACACACGCGCCCTCGAGCTGGCCCTGTACCGCACCTACGCCGTCCCGAGCATCGGCCGGCTCCTCGCGCGCACCGCCGAGCTGACCGACCGCGCCCAGAAGCGTTACGACGACACCGCGCTGCTCCTCGACACCGTCGTGGAGCACGGCTTCGCCGCGGAACAGGGGCGCACGGCGATCCGCCGTATCAACCAGATGCACCGCAGCTACGACATCGGCGACGACGACATGCGCTATGTGCTCAGCACCTTCGTCGTGGTGCCCAAGCGCTGGATCGACACCTACGGCTGGCGCCGGCTGTCCCGGCACGAGATCGTCGCCGCCACCGAGTACTACCGCACCCTCGGCCGGCACCTGGGCATCCCCGGCCTCCCCGGCACCTACGAGGAGTTCGAAACCCTTCTCGACACCTATGAGGAGGCGAACTTCGGCTGGGACGAGGGTGGCCGGCGGGTCTCGGACGCCACCCTCGACCTGATGGCGTCCTGGTACCCGCGCCCGTTGGCACCCCTGCTGCGCACAGGTGTGCTCGCGCTGCTCGACGAGCCGCTGCTGAACGCGTTCCGCTATGAGCGGCCCGGCGCGGCCACCGTCGCCCTGGTGCGTCGCGCCGTCCGAGCGCGCGCCCGGGTGGTGCGGCTGCTGCCACCGCGCCGCGCACCCCACTTCGCGCGCCAGAACCGGGAGATCAAGGGTTACCCGAACGGCTACCGGGTGGCCGACCTCGGCACCCGCCCGGTCCCGGGACTGGGCGGCTGCCCGGTGCGGCATCTGGACACGTCAGACTCCGTCGAGTGACGCGAGGGTGTCGCGCAGCCAGCCGAGTTCGGTCCGGCTCGTGGCACGCGCGATGGTGAGGATCCCCTGCCGGAAGGGGTCGTCCACCTCCTCGGCGCGGACCGGCCGGTCGCCGTCGTAGAAGAAGCTCGTCGGCTCCTCCAGGAAGGCGAGCCGCCGGCTCAGCACCGCGGCCTGGGCGGCGGGGTCCGCGAGGTGGCGCAGGAAGGCGAGCAGGACGAACCACTGGTTCTCGTCGGTGATCTGGCGCTCCCCGGGTTCGGCGAGCCGGCGCCTCAGCTCCTGCCGGCCCTCCTCGGTCAGCCGCAGCACATGGCGTGGCGCGGCCACGGCGCCCGGCTCGGTGGCCCGCACCAGAAGCCCGGCCTTCTCCAGACGCTTGATCGCCGGATACAGCGTGCTCTCCGCGACCGGCCGCACATGCCCGGTGAGCGCCGCGATGTGGCGGCGCAGCACGTATCCGTGCAGTGGGGCCTCGTACAGGAATCCCAGGATGGCGAGTTCGAGCATGCCCGCATTCTTCCGTACCGGAGCGCTGTACAGCGCTCCTTCAATACTGCTTTGACGTAATACCTCGGAACCGATGTATGGTCGATACGGTGATCAAGGCCGACAGGGGAGGGTGCCGTGCAGCAGGCCGTATTCGATGGCGAGGGAAGCCGGATCCGCTGGACCGAGGTTTTGGGGGCGGAGCCCGCCCGGGTCTACCTCCACGGGCTGGGGTCGATGTCCGCGCCCTATCACGCGCACATCGCCGCCCGCCCCGAACTCACGGGCAGACGCAGCCTGTTCATGGACCTGCCCGGCCACGGTCTCAGCGACCGGCCCCAGGGTTTCGGCTACACCCTGGAGGAACACGCCGACGCGGTCGCGGCCGCGCTGGACGCGGCCGGAGTGAGCGGCGCCGAACTGATCGCGCACAGCATGGGCGGCGCCGTCGCCATCGTGCTCGCGCACCGGCGGCCCCTACTCGTCTCGCGGCTGGTGCTCTCGGAGGCCAATCTGGACGCCTTCCCGCCGCTGACCGCGGGCAGCAGCGCGATCGCGGTCTACGAGGAAGACGAGTTCGTCGAGGAGGCGTACGCCCGCGTCCTGGCGGCCGTCGGCCCGCTGTGGGCGGCCACCATGCGGCTGGCGGATCCGCGCGCCCTGCACCGCAGCGCCGTCGGCCTGCGGCGCGGCTCCGACCCGGTGATGCGCGAGATCCTGGAGGGCCTGGACATCGACCGGGTCTACCTCCAGGGGGCGGAGAGCGGCGAACTCGAGAACCGGGAACGGCTGGAAGCGGCCGGTGTACGGGTGCTGACGGTGCCCGGCGCCGGGCACAACATCATGTTCGACAACCCCGGCGCCTTCGCGGCCGCCGTCGCCGCAAACATCTGATCCTCAGTCCTCGCGCACGGCGAGGGCGAGGAAGCGGTCGTTTTCGTCGACGTACGACGTCATGCGCCACCCCGAACGGGACAGCAGCGGGCGCAGGTTGGGCTCGGCCCGCAGGTCCTCCGGCGTGATCTGCCGGCCCTGCCGCGCCGCCAGGGCCGCGCGGCCGATGGGATGGAACAGGGCGAGCCGGCCGCCGGGCCGCACCACTCGGGCGAGCTCCCGCAGGTTCTCCACCGGGCGCGGCAGATGGGCGATCAGCCCCGCCGCGAACACGGCGTCCAGGCACTCCGCGCGCAGCGGCAGGGCGGCCACGTCCGCGAGCAGCAGCACTCCCTCCCGGTCCCGGCCCGCCGCGACGGCGGCCGCGAGCATCGCCGGGGTCAGATCGGCGCCGAGCACCACGCCGGTGGAACCCACGGCGGCCCGCAGCGGGGGCAGCGCGCGCCCCGTGCCGCAGCCCGCGTCCAGTGCGCGGTCGCCCGCCCGCAGCCCGAGGCCGGCCACGGCGGCCGCGTACGCGGGCCCGTCGTCGGGAAACTTGCTGTCCCAGCCGGCGGCCCGGGCGGTGAAGAACTCCTGGACATGTGCGTGGTCGTCGCTCATGACCCGCATGATGCCCTGATTCCGTGGCCCGGTGCCGCGCGTTCCGCCGCGGTGCCTCTCGCGTCCGGACGCGGTGTGGACGCGCCGGACGCCGGCCGGGGTCGCCGCTCAGTCCGCCAGGTCCCGGATCGCCACCACCTCTTCTACGGGGACCCGTACCAGCAGCTCACCGGGAACGCCGTTGCGGGCGCCGAACTCCTCGGCACGGTCCTCACCCATGTACCGGGCGGCGACCCGCGCGGCCCAGTGGCGCAGTTCCGCCGGATCCTCGGACAGCCGGGCGTGACCGCTGAGCACTACGAAATGGAACGGCGGCCGGTCGTCGTCCACGCACAGGGCGACACGCCCGTCACGGGCGAGATTGCGCCCTTTCACGGTCTCCCGGCCGGTGAGAAGCACCAGTTCGTCCCCGTCCAGCAGGAACCAGACCGGGGCCACATGCGGGCTCCCATCGGCGCGAACGGTGGACAGTTTGCCGGTGCGGGTGCCTTTTGAGACGAACGCCCGCCATTCCTCGTCGGTCATCTTCTGTGCCATGCGCCCATCCTCCTTGCCCCTGCGCCGCACGTGGGGAAGGCTTGCGGAGGGTTCCTCCGGCCAGGGGGGAAAGATCGCACGGGGAGAGGGACATGGCGCAGAACCAGGGACTCGGCTGGCTCCTGGACGATCTGACGGAACGTGTGGACGACGTACGGCACGCGCTGGTCCTGTCCAACGACGGACTGGTCACCGGTGCGAGCACCGGGCTGCGCCGCGAGGACGCCGAACACCTCGCCGCCG
Organism: Streptomyces sp. SUK 48; assembly: GCF_009650765.1. Taxonomy (NCBI): domain Bacteria; kingdom Bacillati; phylum Actinomycetota; class Actinomycetes; order Kitasatosporales; family Streptomycetaceae; genus Streptomyces; species Streptomyces sp. SUK 48. The sequence goes on from NZ_CP045740.1 coordinate 7,033,861, forward strand.
TGGCATCCGGACTGCACAGCCTGGCAAAGGGCTCGGGGCGCCACTTCAGCGCGGGTGCGGTGCGCCAGACGATGATCGAGTACGACGACGCCGTGCTGTTCGTGACCGCGGCCGGCTCCGGCAGTTGCCTGTGCGTGCTCAGCGGGGCGGAGGCCGACATCGGGCAGATAGCGTACGAGATGACCCTGCTCGTCAACCGGGTCGGCGAACACCTCGGCGTCGACGCCCGGAAACCCGAGCGGGCACCGAACAAAGACCTCTGACCTGCGAATTCTCAAAGCTCCACGGGAGTTATCCACAGGCCCGCCACGGGATGCGCCGATCCGGCTACGGTGTGTGCACGGCGATCGCACAGGGCGTGAGCCACCGACTCCACGGGGAGTACGACCATGTCGGCACACACCTTTGAACCAGTCCGCTGCGACACCTGCACCCCGGGCCGAGCCGCTCGTGAACTGGGCATGCTGCGAGGCGAGTTCGACCTCGCCCTCCAGCTCGGCCATGTGCGGACCGTGCCCGACGAGGGCGGGGGAGGGGGCCGGCTGGTGGAGCGCGCGGAGATCGACCGGCTCCGAGCGCAGGACGGGTTCCCGGACACGCTCCGCGACCGGGTGCGCGTGGTGGGCACCGCCGACGGCGCCGAGGTGATGGACATCTCCGCGGGCCGCTTCACCCGGCTCGCCCGCCTGGGTCTGCTCGTGCCCGTGAAGGTCTACGTCAACCGGTACGGCGCCGTGGTCTGGCTCTATCTCACCGAGGAACTGAAGCACTTCGCGGCCGCCGCCGAGAACACACAGCTGCTCAAGGGCCGCACCCCCGAGACGCTGCGAGGCCAGCTCGCGGAGGGCGTGGACCTGCGCGCCCGCAACTGGCGCATGCGGCAACTGGGCTGCCTGCTGCGACAGGCGGACGACCCATGGGCCCGGGCCGGGGCCCTCGCCGCCCTGCTCCGGCCGGTCGAGGTCGCCGACATCGTCGAGGACCCGTACGAGCGCGCCTGGGTGAACCGATTGCGGCCCGCACTGCCCGGCCAGACTCTCGCCGGAACCTCGTTCGCCCATGTCGTCGAGCAGATCACGACCGCGCAGGACACGGACGAGATCGAGTGGCTGCGCAGCGACCTCGCGCACTCGGTCGAGGAAGCACGGGCCCTGTCGCCGGCCCCGCGCCCGGCCGCCCGCCGCACCGGGCCGACGACACGTCCGACGGCACGGCCGATCCCGCCGATGGCGCGCACGGTCACGGCACCGGTGGAACCGATGCCGACGCCGGTGAGGCCGACGGAGAGCGCGGACGGACCGACGGAGACCGCGGACGGATCGACGGCGGGTACGACCGAGCGGACGGCGGGGGCGGCGGAGCCGCTCGTGCGGGCCGTCACGCCGCACCGAATCCCCGGCGGCGGACGCGCGCCGGAGCGGCGGCACGCGTCGTCGCGGGTACGGCCCGCTCCTGCCCCCGTACCTCGGTTCCCCGGAGCCGGGCCCGCCTCGATGCGTTCCACCCGCCGGCTGCGTGCCTTGCTGCGACGCGGGACACCGCGGCCCGCAGAGGTCCGAGCATCCGTGGTCGAGCCCGGCCGGCGGTCCGCTACAGGGACCTGAACAGTCCCTCCTGGACGACCGAGACGAGCAGTCGCCCCTCGACGTCGTAGATCCGCCCGCGGGCGAGACCACGCCCGCCGGTGGCGATTGGCGACTCCTGGTCGTACAGGAACCACTCGTCGGCGCGGAACGGCCGGTGGAACCACATGGCGTGGTCGAGCGAGGCCATGTCGAAGCTCCGGCGACCCCACAACGGTTCGATGGGGATGCGCACCGCGTCCAGGAGCGTCATGTCGCTGGCGTAGGTCAGCGCGCAGGTGTGGACCAGCGGGTCGTCGCCCAGGGGACCGACCGCGCGCATCCACACCGCGCTGCGCGGCTCGGCGCCCTTCACCTCCTCGTCGGTCCAGCGCAGCGGGTCGGCGTACCGGATGTCGAAGGGCTGGCGGCGCGCCATCCGCTCCAACTGCTCCGGCAGCGTGCCCAGGTGCTTGCGTATCTCCTCGGCCACCGTCGGCAGTGACTCGGGGCGCGTCAGCTCACGGGCGGGCGGCAGCTGGTGCTCGAACGGTCCTTCCTCGGGCTTGTGAAAGGAGGCGGTCAGATTGAAGATCGTGCGGCCCTGCTGCACCGCGGTGACACGGCGCGTGGTGAACGAACGCCCGTCGCGGATCCGCTCCACCTGGTACACGATCGGCACGCCCGGACGGCCCGGGCGCAGGAAGTACGCGTGCAGCGAGTGCACCGGACGGTCGCCGTCCGTGGTGCGGCCGGCGGCGACCAGGGCCTGGCCCGCCACCTGGCCGCCGAAGACCCGCTGGAGGGACTCCTGCGGGCTTCGGCCGCGGAAGATGTCGACCTCGATCTGCTCCAGGTCGAGCAGATCGACCAGTCTTTCGGCCGGGTTCGTCGTCATGGGTGGGATTCTCCTGTGGTCACAGCTGGCCGACGTCGGTGACGCGGAGGACCGCACGGCCCTCGGCGTCCGAGGCCGTGAGGTCGACCTCCGCGCTGATACCCCAGTCGTGGTCGTCGTTCGGGTCGTCGAAGATCTGGCGGACCCGCCACAGACCGTTCTGCGGCTCCTCCTTGATGACCAGCAGCTTGGGACCGCGCGCGTCGGGACCGGTGCCGAGATCCTCGTACTCGTCCCAGTACTTGTCCATCGCCTCGCCCCACGCGTCGGCGTCCCAGCCGGACTCGGCGTCCATCTCGCCCAGTTCCTCGACCTGGTCCAGCGCGGCCAGCTCCACACGGCGGAACAGCGCGTTGCGGACCAGCACCCGGAAGGCGCGCGCGTTGGTGGTGACGGGCTTGACCTCGTCGGCCTTCTCCTGGGCCTGCTCGGCGGTCATCTCCTCGGGGTTCGCCAGCTGCTCCCACTCGTCCAGCAGGCTGGAGTCCACCTGGCGCACCATCTCCCCGAGCCACTCGATCAGATCCTGGAGATCCTCGGACTTCAGGTCGTCCGGGATGGTGTGGTCGAGGGTCTTGTAGGCGCTGGCCAGGTAGCGCAGCACGATGCCCTCGGTGCGGGCCAGCTCGTAGAAGGACACCAACTCGGTGAAGGACATCGCCCGTTCGTACATGTCACGGACGACCGACTTCGGCGACAGCGGGTGGTCGCCGACCCAGGGGTGACTCTTGCGGTAGGTGTTGTAGGCGTGGAAGAGCAGCTCTTCCAGCGGCTTCGGGTAGGTGACGTCCTGGAGACGCTCCATGCGCTCCTCGTACTCGACGCCGTCGGCCTTCATCGCGGCCACCGCCTCGCCGCGCGCCTTGTTCTGCTGGGCGACGAGGATCTGCCGCGGGTCGTCCAGCGTGGACTCCACCACGGACACCATGTCGAGAGCGTAGGAAGGCGACTCGGGGTCGAGGAGTTCGAAGGAGGCGAGGGCGAAGGTGGAGAGCGGCTGGTTGAGCGCGAAGTCCTGCTGGAGGTCGACCGTGAGCCGCACGATGCGCCCCTCGGCGTCGGGCTTGTCGAGCTTCTCCACGATGCCGCCGTCGAGCAGCGACCGGTAGATCGCGATCGCCCGGCGGATGTGCCGCAGCTGCTGCTTGCGCGGCTCGTGGTTGTCCTCCAGGAGGTGGCGCATCGCCGCGAAGGCGTTGCCCGGCCGGGCGATCACCGACAGCAGCATGGTGTGCGTCACCCGGAAACGGGACGTCAGCGGCTCCGGCTCCGAGTCGATCAGCTTCTGGAAGGTGTTCTCCGTCCAGGCGACAAAGCCCTCCGGCGCCTTCTTGCGCACCACCTTGCGCCGCTTCTTCGGGTCGTCGCCCGCCTTCGCCAGTGCCTTCTCGTTCTCGATGACGTGCTCCGGCGCCTGGGCGACGACGAGGCCCGCCGTGTCGAACCCGGCCCGCCCGGCCCGGCCCGCGATCTGGTGGAACTCGCGCGCCCGCAGGGTCCGCACCCGGCTGCCGTCGTACTTGGTCAGCGCGGTGAAGAGCACGGTGCGGATGGGCACGTTGACACCGACGCCGAGCGTGTCCGTGCCGCAGATCACCTTCAGCAGACCTGCCTGGGCGAGCTTCTCCACCAGTCGCCGGTACTTGGGCAGCATGCCGGCGTGGTGTACGCCGATGCCGTGCCGGACGTAACGGGAGAGGTTGCGGCCGAATTTCGTGGTGAAGCGGAAATTGCCGATCAGCTCGGCGATCTGGTCCTTCTCCTCGCGCGAGCACATGTTGATGCTCATCAGCGCCTGGGCCCGCTCCACGGCCTGCGCCTGGGTGAAGTGGACGATGTACACCGGCGCCTGCTTGCTCTCCAGCAGCTCGGTGAGCGTCTCGGTGAGCGGCGTCAGCTTGTACTCGTAGGAGAGCGGCACCGGGCGGGTCGCCGAGCGGACCACCGCGGTCGGGCGGCCGGTGCGGCGGGCGAGATCCTTCTCGAAGAACGACACATCGCCCAAAGTGGCGGACATCAGGATGAACTGCGCCTGGGGCAGTTCCAGCAGCGGAATCTGCCAGGCCCAGCCTCGGTCACCCTCCGCGTAGAAGTGGAACTCGTCCATGACGACCTGGCCCACGTCCGCGTTCTTGCCGTCACGCAACGCGATCGAGGCCAGCACCTCGGCGGTGCAGCAGATCACGGGGGCGTCGGCGTTCACGGAGGCGTCGCCGGTGAGCATGCCGACGTTCTCGGTGCCGAACAGCTTGCACAGCTCGAAGAACTTCTCGGACACCAGCGCCTTGATCGGCGCCGTGTAGAAGGTGACCTCGTCCCGGGCCAGCGCCGCGAAGTGCGCGCCCGCGGCGATCATGCTCTTGCCGGAGCCGGTGGGCGTGGAGACGATCACGTTCGCCCCGGACACCGCTTCGATCAGCGCCTCTTCCTGGTGCGGGTAGAGGGTGAGGCCGCGCTCCTGGGCCCACGACTCGAAGGCTTCGTAGAGGGCGTCGGGGTCGGCGGTCGGCGGCAGCTGATCGATGAGGGTCACCCTCCCATCTTGCCTGCCCTCCTCCCTGATCGGGGAATCGGCTGGGGCGGCGAAGATCATGGCAGCTACGCTGTGTCGCCGACGGAGCGTCAGCGCACCGTGTCAACTGGACAGCGGTATATGAGGAATGGGGCGGGAAGCGGCCATGATGGGACCAGCACACTCACTGTCGGGAGCCGCGGCCTGGCTCGGCGTCGGGGCGGCCGCCGCCGCGGCCGGGCACCCGATGCCCTGGCCGGTCCTGCTGGTCGGCGCCCTGATCTGCGCTGGTGCCGCGCTCGCACCGGACCTCGATCACAAGGCCGCCACCATCTCGCACGCCTTCGGGCCCATATCGCGCTGGCTCTGCGAGATCGTGGACAAGCTGTCCTACGCCGTCTACAAGGCGACCAGGATGAAGGGCGACCCGCGCCGCTCCGGCGGCCACCGCACGCTGACGCACACCTGGGTGTGGGCGGTCCTGATCGGTGCGGGCGCCTCGGCGGCGGCGATCACCGGGGGCCGCTGGGCGGTGCTGGCGATCCTGTTCGTGCACATGGTGCTGGCGATCGAGGGCCTGCTGTGGCGGGCGGCCCGGGGCTCCAGCAGCGACATATTGGTCTGGCTGCTGGCGGCGGCCTCCGCGTGGATCCTGGCGGGCGTGCTCGACAAGCCCGGCAACGGCTCGGACTGGCTGTTCACCGAGCCCGGTCAGCAGTACATATGGCTGGGGCTGCCGATCGTGCTGGGCGCGCTGGTGCACGACATCGGGGACGCGCTGACGGTGTCGGGCTGCCCGATCCTGTGGCCGATACCGCTGGGCCGCAAGCGTTGGTACCCGGTGGGCCCGCCGAAGGCGATCCGGTTCCGGGCGGGCAGCTGGGTCGAGCTGAAGGTGCTCATGCCCCTGTTCATGGTGCTCGGCGGCGTGGGCTGCGCGGCGGCCCTCAATATGATCTGAGCCCGCCCGTTGATTCGAGTCCGCCCGTAGATCCGAGCGCGCCCGATGATCTGGGCCCCCCCGCCGGATCAGGTGGCGTCGCCCGCGCCCGCCTCGCCGTAGCGGCGCTCGAAGCGGGCGATGCGGCCCTCGGTGTCGACCTGACGGGCCTTGCCCGTGTAGAAGGGGTGGCTCTCCGAGGAGATCTCCACGTCGATCACCGGGTAGGACTCGCCGTCGTCCCAGTCGATGGTCTGCTCGCTCCGCGCGGTGGACCGGGTCAGGAACGCGTAGCCCGCGGCGCGGTCGCGGAAGACCACGGCGTGGTAGTCGGGGTGCTTGTCCTGCTGCATGGCGGCTCCTTGCGCGGGGCGGTCGGGCAGGGCGCGGGCGGGACGGCCGGGTCCCGGAGGTCAACCGGAGACGGAGTCCTCGTCCACGATGTGCATCGCGGCCTCCTCCGCGGAGGCGGCGGCGCCGTCGATGCCGACGTCGCTGGCGACCAGGGCGGCCTCCTCGTCCTCGTGCGCCCCTTCGTCGGGCGCCACCAGGCGGCCGGAGCGCAGATCACCGACCTCGTTGTCGAGGAGTTCCCCGTCGGTGCCCTCGCAATCACCGATGCCGTCGTCGTCGGGGACCTCCCGGTCGGGCATCTCCTCGGCGAGGCGCTGATCGAGGGTCTCGCCCGCCCTGCGCTCGGACGCGGTCACGCCGTCGTGTTCCACCGCCCAGGGGCGCTCCGGAGGCGACCAGCCGCGGTCGAGGGGGTCGTCGACGCCGTCGAAGTCCAGAGTGTCCTCGACGTCGAGCACCCCCGAGTCCTCCCGCCCCTCCGAGGGGTCGGGATCGGGCTGGTAGACGTCGTCCCCCCAGCTGTCGGCGCTGTCCACGACTACCTCCAGGTGGTGAGGACGGCCGGATACCGCCGAAGCGGGCGGCGGGCCGTCGGCACACGCGGCACGGATGCCACACGGCGCGGACCGGGAGGTTCCCGGGCGAAACCCGAGCCGGTGCCGCTCTCCAGCCTTCCACTGCTGCTCGCCACCGCGCAACGGCACAGGGCCCGGGCGGCCCCCGAGGAGGACGCCCGGACCGGACGCTCAGCCGTGCCAGGACCGCCACAGGGCCGCGTACGCGCCGCCCGCCGCGACCAGGTCGTCATGACTGCCCAGCTCGCTGATCCGGCCGCTCTCCACCACGGCGATCACATCGGCGTCGTGGGCGGTGTGCAGCCGGTGGGCGATGGCGACGACCGTGCGGCCGTCCAGGACCCGGGCGAGGGAGCGCTCCAGATGACGGGCCGCGCGCGGGTCCAGGAGCGAGGTCGCCTCGTCCAGGACCAGGGTGTGCGGATCTGCCAGGACCAGCCGGGCCAGCGCGATCTGCTGGGCCTGCGCCGGGGTCAGCGTCAGCCCGCCGGAGCCGACCTCGGTGTCCAGGCCCTCGTCCAGGGCCCGCGCCCAGCCGTCGGCGTCCACGGCACCGAGGGCCGCCCACAGCTCCGCGTCGTCGGCGCCGTCCCGGGCGAGCAGCAGGTTGTCCCGCAGGGAGCCGACGAAGACGTGGTGCTCCTGGTTGACCAGGGCGACGTGCGAGCGGACGTGCTCGGCCGGCATCCGGGACAGCTCGGCCCCGCCGAGGGTGACCCGGCCGTCCCGGGGCGCGTAGATCCCGGCGAGCAGCCGGCCCAGGGTGGACTTGCCCGCGCCCGAGGGGCCGACCAGGGCGAGCCGGGTGCCCGGCGCGACCTGAAGGGACACCTCGCGGAGCACGTCGACGCCCTCCCGGTAGCCGAAGCGCACCCGGTCGGCGCGCACGTCCCGCCCGTCGGGCGCCACCGACGCGTCCCCGGCGCCCGGCTCGATCTCCCGGACCCCGACGAGGCGGGCGAGCGACACCTGGGCCACCTGCACCTCGTCGTACCAGCGCAGGATCAGATTCACCGGGTCGACGAGCATCTGGGCCACGAGCGCGCCCGTGATCAGGCGGCCCACCCCGAGCCAGCCGTGCAGGACGAGCGTGCCGCCCACCATCAGGACCGAGCCGAGCACGATGACGTGGGTGGCGCTGACGACCGGGAACAGCACGGACCGCAGCCAGAGCGTGTACCTCTCCCATGCGGTCCAGGACTTGATCCGCCGCTCGGACAGGACGACGCGGCGCGCGCCCAGACGGTGCGCCTCGATGGTGTGACCCGCGTCCACGGTCTCGGCGAGGGCGGCGGCGACGGCCGCGTACCCGGCGGCCTCCGAGCGGTAGCCGGCGGGTGCCCGCTTGAAGTACCAGCGGAATCCGGCCACCAGCACCGGCACAGCGAGCAGCACGGCGGCCGCGAGCGGCGGGGCCGTCACCACCAGCCCGCCGAGCAGCAGCAGGGCCCATACGACCCCGATCGCGAGCTGCGGTACGGCCTCGCGCATGGCGTTGGCCAGGCGGTCGATGTCGGTGGTGATGCGGGAGAGCAGGTCGCCGGTGCCGGCCCGTTCCAGCACGCCGGGCGGCAGCCCGACCGAGCGGACGAGAAAGTCCTCGCGCAGGTCGGCGAGCATCCGTTCGCCGAGCATGGCGCCGCGCAGCCGCACCTGCCGGACGAACACCGCCTGTACGGCGAGCGCCAGCAGGAACAGGCCGCTGGTGAGGCCGAGATGCAGTTCCCTTCCGCCGTCCGACAGCCGCTGGACCAGGTCGCCGAGCAGGTAGGGGCCGGCCATGGAGGCGATCACGGCCACCGTGTTCACGGTGATCAGCAGCAGGAAGGCGGTGCGGTGCCGGCGGAACAGTTCGGCGACGTAGGCCCGTACGGTCGCGGCGGAGCCGACGGGCAGGGTGGTGGCGGTCGTCGGGGCCGCCGGGTCGTCGGCCGGTGGTGCGACGCCGATCATGCGCTCTCCTCGATCTCTGCCAGCTCCCCGAGGGTGTCCAGCAGGATGTCCTCGTCGGCGGTGGCCGGTTCGTCGTCCGTCTCGCGTGTCACCACGGCCCGGTACCGGGGCTCGCCCTCGAACAGCTCCCGGTGCGTGCCGGTCGCCACGACCTCGTCCTCATGGACCAGGACCACCCCGTCGGCGCGGTCCAGGAGCAGCGGGGAGGAGGTGAACACCACCGTGGTGCGCCCCGAGCGCAGCCGGCGCAGCCCGTCGGCGATGCGGGCCTCGGTATGCGAGTCGACCGCAGAGGTCGGCTCGTCCAGCACCAGTACCTCCGGGTCGGTGACCAGGGAGCGGGCCAGGGCGAGCCGTTGGCGCTGGCCGCCGGACAGGGACCGTCCGCGCTCGGTGATGCGGGCGTCCATCGGGTCGGCGGCGTCCAGGGAGCCCTGCACCAGGGCGTCCAGGACGTCCTCGCAGCGCGCGGCCGCGAGCGCGTCGGCGGCCGTGACGGCGCCGGAGGCGGGCACGTCGAGCAGCTCGCGCAGGGTCCCGGAGAGCAGCACCGGGTCCTTGTCCTGGACGAGGACGGCGGTCCGGGCGAGGTCCAGGGGGAGTTCGTCCAGCGGCGTCCCGCCGAGCAGCACCGAGCGGCCCGGTTCCGTGGGGTGGCCGCCGAGCCGTTCCGCGAGCCGGCCGGCCGCGTCCGGGTCGCCGCACACCACCGCGGTGAGCCGCCCGGCCGGCGCGGTCAGCCCGGTGGCGGGGTCGTACAGATCACCGGTGGGCACCTCCGCCCGGTCGCCGCCCGCCGATTCGCGGGCGTCTCCGTCCGCCGCAGACCGCTCCAACGACAGCACCCGCGCGGCCCGCTTGGCCGACGGGCGGGAGAAGGAGTAGGACATGGCGATCTCTTCGAAGTGCTGCAGGGGGGATAGCTGAGGACCATCACCAAGCTGTAGACGGTGACCAGTTCACCGACGGCGATACGGCCCTCGCGGACCAGATGGACGCCGTACCAGACGACCGCGATCAGCAGCAGGCCCGGCAGCAGTACCTGCACGGCCGAGATCAGCGACCACATGCGGGCGCTGCGCACGGCCGCGTGCCGTACCTCCTGGGAGGCGTGGCGGTAGCGGTCGAGGAAGAGCTCCTCGCCGCCGATGCCGCGCAGCACCCGCAGTCCGGCGACGGTGTCCGAGGCCAGCTCGGTGGCGCGGCCCGCCTTCTCGCGCTGTACGTCGGCGCGGCGGGTGGCACGCGGCAGCAGCGGCAGCACGGCGAGGGCCACGACGGGGAGTCCGGCGGCGACGACCGTGCCGAGCGCGGGCTGGTAGACGAGGAGGCCGACGCAGACGACGACGACCGTCACCGCGGCGGCGGTGAAGCGGGACACCGCCTCCACGAACCAGCCGATCTTCTCCACGTCGCCGGTGGACACGGCGACCACCTCGCCGGCCGCCACCCGCCGGGTGAGCGCCGAGCCGAGTTCGGCGGCCTTGCGGGCGAGGAGCTGCTGGACGCGGGCGGCGGCGGTGATCCAGTTGGTGACGGCGGCCCGGTGCAGGAAGGTGTCGCCCACCGCGATGGCCGTGCCGCACAGCAGCATCAGCGCGCCCGTCAGGGCCAGCCGGGAGCCGGACCGGTCCACGACGGCCTGGACGGCGAATCCGACGCAGAAGGGCAGCGCGGACACGGCGACGAAGTGGAGCAGCCCCCAGGCGAGCGCCTTGAGCTGGCCGCCCAGCTGGTTACGCCAGAGCCACCACAGGAGTCGGGGCCCCGAGCGCGCGTCGGGCACGCCGGGGTCGGGATAGGGAAGGTCGTGAATCCGCATGACGTCCAGATGGCTCGTGACAGCGTGTCAGGAAACGGCGGCAGCCGGGGGTGGCGGCGGCCCGGGACAAGCCGTGAAAGGGTCGCTTCGCAGAGTCGGGAATTTCAAACGGTTTTCGCGTCAATCGGGCGTCATGCCAGCATGGCCGGGTGCATATAGACAGTGTGCGGCGCTCGACGCGCTGGGTGGCGGCCCTCGGAACCCTGTTCCTGACGACTCTTTCGGCCTGCGGCACGGCCTCGTCCGGCGCCGCGCCCGGCCATCACGGCCCGGCCGCGCCGACCGCCTCCGGTTCCGCGGCAGCCCCTGACCCGGCCCGCATCCCCGGCGTCGGCAGCCATCTGTACGCACGGATACCCGCGCGGTCCCGCCAGGTCGTGGCCGTGTACGGCGAGGGCCGGGACTCGGCCGAGTCCGACGTGGTGCTCTACGTGCGCCGCGGCGGCGGCTGGCACAAGGAAGGCGGCTGGGCGGCGCACAACGGGCGGCGCGGCTGGACCCTCGACCACCACGAGGACGACAAGCGCAGCCCGGTGGGTGTGTTCACGCTGTCCGCCGCGGGCGGTACGTTCGCCGACCCGGGGAGCAAGCTGCCGTACGACCACAACATCTACGCCTACGCGTCCCCGAAGGAGTGGCCCAAGGCGTACCAGCACGACTTCGGTTACGTCATCGCCATCGACTACAACCGGGTGCCGGGCACCCCGCCGCGCGACGGTACCCGCCCCTCGGGCGCGGCCAAGGGCGGGGGGATCTGGCTGCACCTGGACCACGGGAGCGGCACCTCGGCCTGTGTCAGCATGCCGAGGAGCGCCATGGAGACGCTGCTGCGCACGCTCGACCCGGCCCGGCACCCCGTTGTCGTCATGGGGGACCGGGCGGATCTCGGCGCCTGAGGGCCGCGCGGCCGTCAGTTCCCCGTCGAGCCGCCCCGGGGTGCCGAGGACGGCCCCGCCGTGACGGTCGAGCCGATCACGTCCACATCGCTGGAGCGGACGTAGGCGATCCGGTGGTCGAACTGGATCTGGTAGTAGGTCTCGTCGCCCCTGACCACCGGCTCGGGGCTGTCGACGAAGGCCGAGCGCGGCACGAAGGAACTGTCGATGGTGCCCTCGGTGACGTACCGCTGGCCCGCGCGGAAGTGGTAGGGGAGCGGCGCCTCGGGCTCCTCGTCCATGCCCTCCGGGTAGGCGTCCTCCTCGGGCAGGGCGCGGCCGAAGACCGGGATCTCCTCGAGGCCCTCCTTGGGGGTCACCATCTTTCCGGCCGCGCCGACCGCCGTCGCCTGCGTCTTCGGGTTCTTGAACCACGCCTTGTGACCCTGATACCAGACCGCCGTCCAGTCGCCCCGGCGCTCGGCGACGGCGAAGGTCTGCCCGGCCGAGGCGCGCGCCCCCAGGTCGTCGACGTCCAGCGTGGAGCCCCCGCCGTCCGGGTGACGGCCCGGGTCCTGGATCAGCGGCGCCTTCTCGTCCGGCCGGGTGTACATGCGGACGGCGCTGGAGCCGTGCTTCGGGCACGGCGCCCCGGGCTTGAGGCAGCCCGTGAACGTGGGCGAATGGGTGGCGTAGTCCGGCAGGATCGTCACCATGTCGCTGTTCGGCCCGGCGGTGGCCTTCAGGGGCGCGCCGAGGAGGTCGAAGTAGTGGCGCCAGTCCCAGAAGGGGCCCGGGTCGTCGTGCATGTCGGGGATGGAGTCGCCGGTCGGCGAGGGCACGTTGTCATGGCCGAAGATGTGCTGCCGGTCGAGCGGAACGTCGTACTTCTTCGCCAGATAGCGCACCAGGCGGGCCGAGGTTCTGTACATCTGTTCGGTGAACCAGGTGCCCGGCTGCCGGAGGAAGCCCTCGTGCTCGATGCCGATGGAGCGGGCGTTGACGTACTGGTTGCCGGAGTGCCATGCCTCGTCCTTGGTCTGGACGTGCTGGGTGACATGGCCGTCGCTGGAGCGGATCGAGTAGTGCCAGGACGCCTCGGTCGGGTCCTGGACCGTCTGGAACATGCTCGACAGCTTGGCCTCGGTGTCGTGGATGACGATGTACTCGATCTTCTGGTCGCGGGGCCGGTCGGCGAGGTCGTGGTTGCCGTAGTCGCCGTCGTCGTCGATCTCCACGTACGGCGCCGCGAGCCAGTCGCAGGACACCTCGGCCGGGCACTCCGTCCCCTTGGCGTGCTGGGGCTTCTCCGTGCGCACGGTGTGGGGGCTCACGGAGGGGCTCGCGGGCAGGGAGACCTCCTGGCCCTCGGCGGTGGTGCGGTGGGCGCCCTTGCGGATCACCGAGAAGACGTCGTTCGCGTAGGCCGCGGCCGACGTGACGTCAGGAGTGCCGGGGAAACGTTCCACCGCCTCCCACCAGTCCGCGGGGTCGTCGCTCAAGGACTTGCCCAGCTGCTGCTGGGTGGCCGCCAGCAGGGCGGCGCCGCCGCGCACATTGGCGGTGGCATCCGTGCGCAGCCGCCCGGCCGGGGCGTCGGTCAGCCGGGCGGCGCGCTGGAGGTCGGCCGGCTTCACGGACCGGCCGGCCAGCACACCGTCCGGCCGCGCGGCGGGCGCCCCCGCCGCCCCCGCGCTGGGCTGGAGCGCGCCACCGCCCTGGACGCCCGGGGTGGGCGAGGCGGCCGGGAACCGGCTGGTGTCCACCAGATGCATCGGCCCATAACCGCCCGCGACGCTCGGGGAGCCCGGGTGGGCGTCCCAGCGGGTCTGCACATAGGACACGCTCATCAGCACACTGCGCGGCACATGGAAGTCGTGGGCGGCATCGGTGAAGGCGACCTGGAGGCGCTGCTCGGGAGCGTCGTCGTCGGTCAGCGGGGTGAGCAGCAGGGGCGCCAGGAGGGCCGCCGATCCGATGGCGCATGCGGTCCGGCGGCACACGCGGCCGTTGGGGACACGTGGAGCGGTGGGTCTTTTCATGGCACGGGTCTCCAAACATGTTCATCGCGCTCTTCGCAGCCAGGACAAAGGAGTTGCCCCTGACAACCACCCCTTGTACGTTTCCGTGCCCCGCGTGTCCCGTCGCGCCAACCGTCACCGGGGTGGACCAGCGGCCCGGCAGAGGCCACCCGGTCGGCGGCAGCGACTCCGCTCCGACGGCCCGTCAGCGCGGGCGCCCGTACGGGGCGGTGACGGACGGCATTCCGGGTCAGTCCTCGACCGGGTCGACCTGCCAGTCGGGGTGACCCGGCATGGGCGGGGTGTGCGGCCCGTAGAGCCAGGCGGTCAGAAAGGGTTTCAGGTCCTGTCTCGCGACCCTGGAGGCCAGGTCGACGAAGTCCCGGGTGCCGGCCGCGCGGCCCCGGTAGGTGCTCACCCAGGACTTCTCGATCCGCTCGAAGGCCGCGGCGCCGACCTTCTCCCGCAGGGCGTACAGCACCAGGGCCGAGCCGTCGTAGCGCATCACCTTGAACAGCGTGTCGGCGCCGGGTTCGGCGGGCGCGCCGTCGTCGTGGCGCCACTGGTCGTGCTGTGCGTAGGCGTCGCGCATCGCGTCGTCCAGGCTGACGCCGCCGTGCGAGTCGGAGTACAGCCGCTCGTAGAAACGGGCGTGACCCTCGCTCAGCCACAGGTCGGACCAGCGCCTGATGGCGACGCTGTCGCCGGTCCAATGGTGCGTCAGCTCGTGCACGAGGTTGCGTTCGGCGTCGACCCGGTCGCCGAGCAGATCGTCCTTCGGTACGACGGACAGCGACTGGGTCTCCAGCGCCACCGGCAGCTCGGTGTCCCCGACCAGCACGCCGTAGCGGCGGAACGGATACGGCCCGAGCCGCTGTTCGAGCCACGCCAGGTGTTCCGGGGTGAGCGAGCGGTACTCCTCGGTATCGCCGACCAGGTCGTCCGGGACCACGTCACGGACCGGCAGACCGTGCGGCCCGCTGCTGTCGACGACGCGGAATCTGCCGATCGCCAGCTGGACCAGCTGAGCCGCGATCGGCTGCTCGGAGTCGTAGGTCCGTTCGACCCGGCCGCCGGGCCGGGAGGTGGTGCTGACGAGGCGTCCGTTGGCCACCGCGCCGATGTCCGCCGGTGTGGTGACGCGAAAGGTGATCGGTGCGCGCAGGCTCGGATGGTCGTCCGCCGGGAAGATCATCTTGGCACCGTCGGGCTGGGCGCAGACCACGGTGCCGTCGGGCGTGGGCACCCAGCCGTAGTCCCGGATCGCGTCGTCGCGGTGGCGCTGCTGGGTAGGGTCGGCGGTGTAGGCGACATGGACGGTGAAGGCGCGGCCGCGGGGGATCGGCCGGGCCGGGGTGACGACGAGTTCGTCGCCGTCGCGGACGAACCCGGCCGGGACGCCGTCGACCGTGACCCGGTGCAGCGTGTTTCCCGCGAAGTCGAGGTCGAAGCGGGACAGGGCCTGGGTGGCGGTGGCGCTGATGGTGGCGCCCGCCTCGAACGGCGTCCGGGGCGCCTGCCAGTCGAAGTCCAGCGTGTAACGGCGGACCGCGTAGCCGCCGTTCCCGGCGAGCGGCATCAGCGGGTCGCCGATGCCGGGGGCGCCAGGGGACGGGGGCGCGCCGCCCGCCGGGCCCGAGGCGGTGGCGCGCCCCGGTGCGGCGGCCGGGCCGGGCGCGGCTGAGCCGTGGCCGCCGCGCGGGAGCAGGTCGTGGCAGAGGGCGGCGCCGGTGAGGGTGAGGGCACCGGCGAGGGCGAGGGCCATGCGGCGGGGGCGTCGCGTGCCGTGCGCCTTCCCCGCCCCCTGGCTCGGGGGTCCTGCCGGGCCGCCTGCGGACATGATCTCCATGCACGCACTATGCCAGTTTGATCAGTTTATAGCACTAAATCTCCGTCAGGGTGACGATGCGCCAGATGCGCTCCGAGCGGCGGGCCTCTCCCTCGACGCCTCATTGCGGCCGGGTCCAACTCCCCGTAGAACACCGCCCATGAGACAACGGATAGTCATGTCCATGCTTGCGACCGCGGTCCTCCTGATCGGCGCGCTGCTCGGCGCCGGCGCCGGGACCGCGACCGCCCGGGCCGCCGACGTCCCCGCCGAGTTCGGCACCGACTGGCACGACCCGGTGACCGCCGCCCCGCCCGTCGCCCGGCCGCACACCAAGTCCTGCCAGGTCACCCTGGCCGACACGCAGTTCCGCGACTTCACGCCCTACCGGGGCGCGTACACCCCGCCCAAGGGCTGCGGCGACCGCTGGAGCAAGGTCGTACTCCGCCTGGACGGCACGGTGAAGGGCCGTCAGTACGACCGGCTCGGCTATCTGCACGTCGGCGGGGTCGAGATCCTGCGCACCTCCACCCCGGAACCCTCGCCGGACGGCATCGCCTGGCACGTCGAGAAGGACGTCACCCGCTACAGCGACACCTTCCGGAGTCCGCGGGACGTCGAGATGCTGATCGGCAACGTGGTCGACGACACGTACACCGGCGTCATCGACGTCCACGTCACCCTGACGTTCTACGCGGGCAGCCCGGCCGAGCGGACCCCCGACCGCGTGCTCACCCTCGCCGACACGCCCGACGGCACGACGCTCACCGCGCCGCGCAACAGCGAGCGGATCGTCGCCGAGGTCTACGCGACCGGATCCGGCGGCGGCTGCGAGGAGTTCTGGTATCTGACGGTGGCCGACCCGGCGTCGTACTCCTGCAAGGCCGATCACGGCCCCTACCGCGAGGTGCAGATCAAGGTCGACGGCCGGACGGCGGGCATCGCCGCGCCCTTCCCGAACGTGTGGACCGGCGGGTGGTCCGATCCGTTCCTCTGGTACGTCATCCCGGCCCCGGGCGCCTTCGACGTCCGGCCCATCGAGTACGACCTCACACCTTTCGCCGGGCTGCTGGACGACGGCCGTCCGCACCGCGTCGAGGTCTCCGTCGTGGGCGTGCCGGCGGGCCAGGCCGGCTGGAGCACCCCGGTGAACGTGCTGGTCTGGCAGGACGCGCATCGCGACCACCTCACCGGGG
This sequence comes from Streptomyces sp. SUK 48, assembly GCF_009650765.1. Classification (NCBI taxonomy): domain Bacteria; kingdom Bacillati; phylum Actinomycetota; class Actinomycetes; order Kitasatosporales; family Streptomycetaceae; genus Streptomyces; species Streptomyces sp. SUK 48. The sequence goes on from NZ_CP045740.1 coordinate 7,050,397, forward strand.
CGGTCACCGAGGACGCGGCGACCGACCTCGTCAACTCCTCGACCTACACGCCGGGTCCGGAGAACCGGGTGGACACCAAGGCCGGACACCGGCTCACCGTCAGCGGATACCTCGACACCTCCCACGGACGAGTGACCACCACCGTCACCCGGACCCTCGCCGACACCTCGGCCCACCGTTGGACCGACGGCGAGAACACCGACGGACTGGACGCGACCTGGACCGACGACCAGACCGTCACCACCGCCGGATCCGGCCCCGCCCGGTCGGCGCACACCCGGCGGACGTACACCCTCGACGGCGTCACCACCATCGGCTCCGACAACCGGCTGCGCACGGTGCTGACGCTCGGCGACCGCGCCTCGGTGACCGAGCTGCGCGGCGGCCGGCGCACCGCGTGGTCACGGCTGGACGACACCTACCGCGGTGATGCCTCCTACACCCTCGACGCCCCGCGCGAGCAGCGGCACGCGGTCGGCACCTCGTCGGAGCGCTATCGCATCCATGGCTCGGGCGGCTGCTACGACCACACACTGGCCACCGCTCAGGGCGCGCTGACGCTGGACCGCAGGGACTGCTAGGGCCGGTCCGGCGGATCGGCGGGCGCCAACCGACGGTGCCTCGTCGGCGAGGGTGAGCGAGGGCCGGCGGGTCCGGATGCACGACGGAGGAGGGGGCCGACGTGACGGGGGCGCCCCCGCGCGCGAAGGCGGGCGTGGAGGCGGCGGCCGACGACAACGCCGCTGGGGGTGCCCCCACGTCCTTGAGGCAGGGGGAGGGCGTACCGACCCCCGCGGTTCGGCCTGATCCGCCGGACAGGTCCTCGCCCCGGGAGTCCTCCGGCGCGGCGGGTCCGGCCGCCGTGCCGGGGGTCAGCAGGGCTTGGGGACGTCCCCGTCGACCAGGGTGTCCAGTAGCACGCCGAGCACCTCGCGTTCCTTCTCGGTCAGCGGGGCGAGTATCTCCTCGGCCGCCGAGCGGCGCGCGCCGCGCAGTTCGCGCAGGGTCGCGCGTCCCTCGTCGGTCAGCTCGATCCGGGTCACGCGCCGGTTCGCCGGATCCGCGGCCCGGCGCACCTTGCCGCTCGCCTCCAGCCCGTCGACCAGCGTCGTCACCGCGCGCGGTACCACTTCCAGGCGCTCGGCGAGGTCGGCCATGCGCGGCGGGGAGGGATAGTGCGCGAGGGTGCGCAGCAGCCGGGACTGGGCGGGGGTGACGCCCAGCTCGCGCTGTTCCAGGTGGCGCTTCTGGATGCGGTGCACCCGGCGGGTGAGCCGCAGCAACTGCTCGGCGAGCAGTCCCTCGGGATCGGGGGTGGTCATGCGGGAACAATATCAGGATGCAGTTCATTGTGAGTATAGGTAACAATGAGCTACGATCCGTTCCGTCATCGTCGGCCGTCTTCGGCCGGCGACCGCCCACCTCCGTAGGAGCCCATGCGTCCCGACCGTGAATCCTCCTGGACCCCGCCCGCCGATGCCAAGGACAGGCCCCGGCAGTGGCGGCGGATCCTCAAGCTGTTCCGTCCCTATCGGGGGCGGCTCGCCGTCGTCGGCCTGCTGGTCGGCGCCTCCTCGCTGGTCTCGGTGGCCACACCGTTCCTGCTCAAGGAGATCCTCGACGTCGCCATCCCGCGCGGCCGCACCGGCCTGCTGAGCCTGCTCGCGCTCGGCATGATCCTCAGCGCGGTCCTCTCCAGCGTCTTCGGCGTGCTCCAGACGCTGATCTCGACCACCGTCGGCCAGCGCGTCATGCACGACCTGCGCACCGCCGTCTTCGGCCGGCTCCAGCGCATGTCGCTGGCCTTCTTCACCCGCACCCGCACCGGCGAGGTGCAGTCCCGCATAGCCAATGACATCGGCGGCATGCAGGCGACGGTCACCTCCACCGCCACCTCCCTGGTCTCCAACGTCACCAGCGTGGTCGCCACCGTCGTCGCGATGGTCGCCCTCGACTGGCGGCTCACCATCGTCTCGCTGCTCCTGCTGCCGGCGTTCGTCTGGATCAGCCGCCGCGTCGGCAATGAGCGCAAGCGGATCACCACCGAGCGCCAGAAGCAGATGGCCGCGATGGCCGCGACGGTCACCGAGTCCCTCTCGGTCAGCGGCATCCTGCTCGGCCGCACCATGGGCCGCACCGAGTCGCTGACCGGCGCCTTCGCCGGGGAGTCCGAGCGGCTGGTCGACCTGGAGGTCCGGTCGAACATGGCCGGGCGCTGGCGGATGGCCGTGATCACCATCGTGATGGCCGCCATGCCCGCCGTCATCTACTGGACGGCAGGTCTCGCCCTCCAGTTCGGCGGCCCCCAGGTCTCGCTCGGCACCATCGTCGCCTTCGTCTCGCTCCAGCAGGGCCTGTTCCGCCCGGCCGTGAGCCTGCTGGCCACCGGCGTCCAGATCCAGACCTCCCTCGCGCTCTTCCAGCGCATATTCGAGTACCTGGACCTGCCGATCGACATCACCGAGCGCCCCCGGCCGGTGCGCCTCGACCAGGTCAAGGGCGAAGTCCGCTTCGAGGAGGTCGAGTTCCGCTACGACGACAAGGGCGGCCCCGTCCTCGACGGCATCGACGTCACCGTCCCCGCCGGCAGCAGCCTCGCGGTCGTCGGTCCCACCGGCGCGGGCAAGTCCACCCTGGGCTACCTGGTGCCGCGGCTCTACGACGTCACCGGCGGCCGGGTCACCCTCGACGGGGTCGACGTCCGCGACCTGGACTTCGACACCCTCGCCCGCGCGGTCGGCGTGGTCTCGCAGGAGACGTACCTCTTCCACGCGTCCGTCGCCGAGAACCTGCGCTTCGCCAAGCCGGGCGCCACCGACGAGGAGCTGCACGCGGCGGCCCGGGCGGCGCAGATCCACGAGCACATAGCGGCGCTGCCCGACGGCTACGACACGGTCGTGGGCGAGCGCGGCCACCGCTTCTCCGGCGGCGAGAAGCAGCGCCTCGCCATAGCCCGCACCATCCTGCGCGACCCGCCGGTCCTCATCCTGGACGAGGCGACCAGTGCCCTGGACACCCGGACCGAGGCCGCCGTGCAGGAGGCCATCGACGCCCTCTCGGCGAACCGTACGACGATCACCATCGCCCACCGCCTGTCCACCGTCCGCGGCGCCGACCAGATCGTGGTGCTGGACTCCGGGCAGGTCGCCGAGCGCGGCACGCACGAGGAACTGCTGGAGCGCGACGGGCGGTACGCGGCCCTGGTGCGCAGGGACGCGCAACTGGAGCCGGCCGGGTGAGCGGTGACCGGACCGGTGACCGGGGGCCATGGGCTCGGGCAGGCGTCTCGGGCCCCCGCCTGAGACGGGCAATTGGGCCGACAAGCTGAATATATGTCGGGGTTGCGGTGATTCGCGTATTACGGTTCCCGCATGCTGACGCACATTCCGCCACGGAGAAGGACCCGACTGACACGCCGGGGCAGACTCGCCCTGGTCGTGGCCGGCGCCGTCGTGGCCGGCACCGCCGTGGCGGTGCCGCTGCTGACGGCGGCCGATCACCATGAGGTGCCCAGACCCGCCGCGCTCGTCGTCCCGGAGGGCTGGCGCGCGAGCCAGGTCTACGACGCGATCGACAAGGCGCTCGCCCTGCCCTCGGGCAGTACCCGCACCTCGCTCGGCAAGGCCCGGCTGACGCTGCCCAAGGACGCCGGGGGCAACCCGGAGGGCTACCTCTTCCCGGCCTCCTACCCGCTGCGCAAGGGCGCGACCCCGGAGTCCGTACTGCGCTCCATGGTGGACACCGCCCACGAGAAGTTCGACGGCGCACCGGTCGCGGCCGGGGCACAGCGCAACTCGATGAACGTCTATCAGGCCCTCACCATCGCCAGCATCGTCCAGGCCCAGGCCGTGAAGAAGGAGGACATGGGCAAGGTCGCCCGGGTCGTCCTCAACCGGCTGGAGCGCGGGATGCCGCTGCAACTGGACTCCACCCTCATCTACGCGCTGGGCCGCGCGCGCACCACCGAGGAGGACACCAGGAGCGACAGCCCCTACAACACCTATCAGCGCATGGGCCTGCCGCCGACGCCGATCGGCAATCCCGGTGAGGACGCCATGCGTGCCGCCATCAATCCGACGCCGGGCGACTGGCTGTACTTCGTGACGGTCAAGCCCGGGGACACCCGCTTCACCGCCGACTACGACACACACATGCGCAATGTGGCGGACTTCAACTCCGAGCAGCAGAAGGCCGGGCAGCAGACGGGGCAGAGCCAGAGCCCGTCCCCGAGCCGGTCCTCCTCGCCGTCCGCGACACGGTCCGCCGGCAAGGCCGGCTGAGAGGCGGCCGGTTCACGGCGGAGCGGTTCAGGGCCGACCGGTTCAAGGCCGACCCGTTCACGGTGAGCCGGTCCAAGACGGTCCGGTTCAAGACGGTCCGGTTCAACGGGGCGCGGCGGAGCGGCGGTTCGTCATGCGGCGGCCGGCCGGTCCCGCGCGAGCAGTCGCCCGATGTCCCGTACGGCCGCGCGGCCGGCCCGGTTGGCGCCGATGGTGCTGGCCGAGGGGCCGTAGCCGACGAGGTGGATCCGGGGGTCGGCCACCGCGCGCGTCCCCTCCACCCGGATCCCGCCGCCCGGCGTGCGCAGTCGCAGCGGGGCGAGATGGCCGAGCGCCGCCCGGAACCCGGTCGCCCACAGGATCACGTCGGCGTCCACACGGCTGCCGTCCCGCCACTCCACGCCGTCGGGGGTGATCCGGTCGAACATCGGCCGCCGGTCCAGGACGCCGTCCTCGAGTCCCCGGCGGATCGCGTCGTTCAGGGGCAGCCCGGTGACCGAGACCACGCTGCGCGGCGGCAGTCCCTCGCGCACCCGTTCCTCGACCAGCGCGACGGCGGCCCGGCCCGCGTCCGCGTCGAACGGGCCCTCGCGGAAGACGGGCGGCCGCCGGGTGACCCAGGTGGTCGCGGCGGCGTACGGAGCGAGTTCCAGCAGATGCTGGGTGCCGGAGGCGCCGCCGCCCACGACCACCACCCGCTGCCCGGCGAACTCCTCGGGCCCGGCGTAGCGCGCGGTGTGCAACTGCCGTCCGCGGAAAGTCTCCTGACCCGGACAGCGCGGCCAGAACGGATGGTCCCAGGTGCCGGTCGCGTTGATCAGCGCACGCGTCGACCAGATGCCGTCGGAGGTCTCCACGAGCAGCCGTCCGCCGTCCCCCTCGCGCACCGCCCGCGCCTCCACCGGGCGCCGTACCCGCAGGTCGAAGGCGTGTTCATACCGGTCGAAGTACGCGCCGATCACCTCGGCCGAGGGGCGCCCGGGATCGGCGCCGGTCAGCTCCATGCCGGGCAGCGCGTGCATCCCGTGCACCTTGCCGTACGTCAGCGAGGGCCAGCGGAACTGCCAGGCGCCGCCGGGGGCGGGGGAGTGGTCGAGGACCACGAAGTCGCGGTCCGGCTCGTATCCGGCGCGGCGCAAGTGATAGGCGCCTGCCAGTCCGGCCTGACCGGCGCCTACGACGACCACCTCGACCTCACGCGATTCGTTCACGCTTCTACCAACAGCGTGCCCTGCGTGGCTCTTCCCGCCCGCTGTCGTACCCATGCGTCAGGATGGGAGCCATGTCAGATGCCTTCACCACCCGAATCCTGAACGTCTCCACCGGTAGCCGGGAGCGCGTGGCCGACCTCACCGGGGACTGCGAGGACTTCCTGCGCGAGGCCGCGGGCGGTCGCGACGGCCTGCTGAACATCTTCGTCCCGCACGCCACCGCCGGGATCGCCGTCATCGAGACCGGCGCCGGCAGCGACGACGACCTCCTCGCCGCCCTGCACACCCTGCTCCCCGCCGACGACCGCTGGCAGCACCGCCACGGCAGCCCCGGCCACGGCCGCGACCACGTCCTCCCGGCACTGGTCCCGCCGCACGCGACCCTGCCGGTGATCGCCGGCCGCCTGGAACTCGGCACCTGGCAGTCGGTGTGCCTGGTGGACACGAACCGGGACAACCCCGACCGGCAGGTGCGGCTGAGTTTCCTCGGCTGAGGGCGCCGCGGGCGGACCGAGTCCTGCGGGAGCGGGACGAGCGGGTCGGATGCGCGGACCGGGACGTTCGTTCGGTCAGGGCCGGTCGGCGCGGTCCGTCGCGTTCGGTCGGCCCCCGATGTCGGCGTAGCGCACGACCTGGGCGGCCAGGCCGATGACCACGGCCGTGTCGGCCAGCGAGATCAGAAGCAGTGGCCACTGTGTCGGGCCGAACACCCAGTAGACGACCAGGGCCGCGAGCGGTGCCCCGCAGAAGGTCATCAGATCCACGGCGAGCTGGAACCGCTTCCGTGAGTGACGGTGGGTGTCGCCTCGGTGCGCGGATTCCCAGCCGAAGACATCCGCCTGTTCCCGGCTCAGTTCCTTCAGGCGGGGGGCCAGCTCCTCGCGTATGTACCGGCCCACGGCCGAGATCTTCTCGTCGTTGACCAGGTAGGTCCACCCCAGGATGGTGGACAGCGGAGGGAGCAGCAACAGCATCTCAAGGTGCCCGCCGCGGGCAAGGGTCGAGCCGACGACCGCTGCCATGGTGCCGAGCGTGGCGTAGATGAGGTTGTCCCGGAAGCCGATACGAGCGCGCTGCTCCTCCTTGATCTGCGCGTACTCGGCAAGCAGGAGTTGGCCGGTGTCGATCACTTTATTCATTCTCCAGTCGGGCCAGTCGGGCTTCCAGCTCGCTGAGGCCGATCTTCCTCGCGCCGTTACAGAGCCGGGACAACTCGGGTACTTCCAGGCGTAGTTGCCGGGCCAGCCGGGAGATGATCTCTTCTGTCTCCCGCCGGGTGACCTGCCGACGCGAGCCGATCCGACGGTCCAGCAGGTACAGGAGGGCGCGCTTGCGTGGTACCTCCTCCTGGCACCACACGCGGAAGAACCGACTGCCCGCCATGCGATAGCCGCCGATTCGGGACTCCGGCATCCCCTCCTCGCCGAAGGCGGTGGCGGGCAGCGAGACCGACCAGGTGCCGTCGTCATCCTGTTCCGGGGCGACCGAGTGGAAGCCCTTTTCGTGGAGCCATCTCTGGGCGGAACGCAGCAGGCGGTCGTCCGCTTCCGGGTCCAGTTCCTCGTTCTCGAGAGCGGTGATCAGCTGGGGAGTGCGGGTGCACAGAGCGCTGAGCTCCGGATCGTGTGCCGTCCCGGCCTTGGCCTGGCCGTACACCAGGAGGTCTCCCCGCCCGCCGCGCACCAGGTGGACGGGCAGGTACACGACCGTCTCGCTCAGACACTCCAGGGCATCCAGGGCGACCGGCAGATTGAACCGGGCCCGGTCCTTGCGCTCCTTGAGGCGGTCCAGGGCCGAGCGGTCGAAGCCGGAGGACGCGGGGATCGCTGTGAAGCGCGGGTAGTGGTCCTTTCGCTGTACCCGGTCCCGTTCGTCGCCGGACAGAAGGGTCACGACATCCTCGTCGTAGTGGTCCCGGGTCAGCGGAGTGCAGCCCAGGGCCTCGAAGTACAGCTTGCGGCGGTCCTGGCGGGTGACCACATAGCGGATGTCGTCGTCCACCGAGCGCTGCCCAAGGGATGTCAGGGACAGCCGGCCGCCGAACTCCTCCCGGACATGACCGATCGTGGTCAGGAAGCGCACGGCCTGGGCGACCAGGGCGCGGTCCAGGGCGAAGAACGCCGCCAGTTCGTCCACGGTGTGCAAGGCGCCGTGGCGCAGGCCGCGTTCCAGGAATCCGTCGATCAGGGAGAAGTCCTCGCCCTCGGTGATGTCGGCCCGGATCTCCACCTGCCAGACCGGCAACAGCAGGGAGTGGAGCCGGGTGGGCACGATGCCCTGGCCGAAGGCGGCGTCCTCCAGGACTCGCTCCTCGGGGAAATTCATCAGCCGGGGAGCAGTCGTCATGGCCGGCCCCTTTCGGAGGAGACATCGGCGGGTCTGGGCATGTCCGGGACGGCCTTGCCGAGCGCTGCCATGACGTCCGCGTAGGCCCGCAGGTCGCCGCGATCCCGCAGATGCTCGTACAGGTCACCGATGAGCACCCTGAAGCCGGGGTCGTCCGCGCGCATCAGCGTGCTCAGATCGCCCACCAGGACCAGCTGGCTCTTGGCGCGCGTGAAGGCGACGTTGGCGCGGCGCAGTTCCCTGAGGAAGCCGATCCTGCCTTCGGGGTTGCTGCGCGTGAAGCCGTACAGCACGATGTCGCGCTCCCCGCCCTGGTACGAGTCGACACTGCCGACCGAGGCATCGGCGAGCTGGGAGTCACCGATCAGCCGGGTCAGATGGCGGACGACCTCCAGACGCTGCGCGAGATAGGGGACGATCACCACCCATTCGGAACCCCGGTGGTGGTAGAAGGCGGCGAGCCTGGCCAGGAGGCGTGCTTCACAGGCGTTGAAGGCGCCCTTGCGGGTGCGGCCCTCGGGGCCGCGGCCGCCCGACTCGCGGCGTTCGCGGTCCGGCAGGGCGGAGGTATCCACGAAGGCCATCGGGCTGGAGAACAGGGGGTCCGTGTGCCGGTGGTCCTTCTCGGTGAGCAGTTCTCCCCGGTAGAAGGAGGCCGAGATGAAATCGGCGATCTCGGCGGGCATCCGGCGCTGCCGGGCCAGCTGCACGACGTGTGAGGAGGGCAGTCCGGCACGCAGGCGCTCCAAGGCGCTCTGAGACATCAGCCGGACGAGTTCCGGGTCACCGATGCCTTGCGCCCAGTCGTCCACCTCGAGGTCGCGGAAGGGCGGCAGCTGCCGGTCGTCGCCGACCAGGACGCCGCGGCGGACCCTGGCCAGCGGCACCAGTGTGTCGGCGATGCCGATCTGGCCGGCTTCGTCGACGATGCCCAGGTCGAACTCGACTCCGGACAGTTCGGGGCGGGATGCCGCGCCGATGCAGGTGGCGCCGACCACGTGGGCGTAACGGACGAGTTCGGGCACCAGCTGGCCCGGGTCCTGAGCGATGGCGGCCTGCCATTGCCGGGTGAGTTCCCGGCGTCGAGAAAGGACCGGCAGCCAGTGCGTCAACTGCCCGTGCAGGGTGTGCAACGTGGCCGGCGCTTCGGCCGGATCGGCCGGGCGAACGGCGACGGGCGGGTCCGGCACGGCCCTGCCGAGCGCGTGGACGGCCATGTCGGCGGCCTCGTAGGCGGACTGAACTCCGTTGCCGAGGCGGTGCCCCACCGCCAGGTAGGTGCGCTGGGCCGCCTGGACGGTGGCGTCCTCGTGGCGCGCGCGTTCCTCCTCGGCGCTCGCCGCCTCGGCCTGCCGGCGCAGGCTGAGGCCCAGCGCGTCGAGCTGCCGCATCTCGGCCCGCACCGTGATGAGTTCCTCTTCCCGTCGCCGGGCCCGGGAGCGGTGCAGCCAGCCGGTGAGGAGGGCATCGGAACGCTGCCGTGCGGACCTCGCCTTCTCCTCCAGCCGCGCGGCGCGTCCGGCGAGCGACTCCAGGGCGGTCGTCCGTTCGTCCTCCTGGCCCTGGAGAGCCGACAGCCTTTCCCGAGCCGGCGCGGTCGCCATGTCGGTCGCCTCGCGCAGACGCTGGGCCGCGGTCCGCTCCTCCTCGACCAGGGCGTCGACCTGCTGGAGGCGTACGGCGAATTCGTCCGTCCACGGTTCCGCGGCGGCTGCCTCCTGGTACGCCTGTGCGCGCTGGGTCATGGTGTGCCGGATCTCCTCGGACAGGGTCTCCGATTGCTCCTCCAGAAGCAGCGGTCTGACGTCGGCGTGCACCTTGCTCTCGTCCCCGACACGGATCACCACGAGGTCCCGGGGTAGTCGGGCCAGCACGTTGTCCACGGCGCGGTTGGTGTGGGAGGTGACGAGTACCCGGCAGTTGTCGGCGGCGTCCGTCGTCGCGGCGGTGTGGGCGATCTCCGTGATGGTCCGGGTCTTGCCGGTACCGGGCGGCCCGAGCACCACCAGCAGGTCCTGCGTGGTCAGCGCTTTGCGGAACGCGGCGAGTTGTTCGGGATCGAGGTCCTCGTGCGGCTCGGCGGTCGTGGCGGGGATCGGGGTCACCTGGTGCTCGACCACGGCCGGGAGGAGGCCGGAGTTCCTGGTGTCCCGGTTGCGGAGACTTGCCACGGCCTGCCGCTGCTTGTTGAAGATCACGCTGCTGGGGACGAGCTCCAGGGCGGCGCGTGCCGGTAGTCGGTCCCATGACACGGGCTGGTCGAAGCGCACGGTGACGCGGCCCTCCGCCGCCCGGCTCACCTTCCCACGGGTCTCGACGTCACCCTGCACGCGGACGAAGGCGCCGGCCGGCGGGAACTCCTCTCCGACGAGCTGGAATTCGTAGACGGACTGCGGACCGCTGCCGCGCTTGCCGCCGGTGGCCGTGAAGCGCTGGTACGGGAAGGGCGCGGCCCGGCGGTCTTCCCGGGTGGTGATCTCCTCGGTCGCGTCGATCAGCCGGTCCACCGTGTCCAGGAACCTCGACTGCGCCTCGCTGACGGCAGGGGCGGCCCGCTGTGGTGCCGTTTCCTGGCCGAGACGCTGCCAGGCTTCCTCGATGGTCTTCCACTGGGCGTCCGCGTGCTCGGGTACGGCCCTCAGCTCGAACACCATCTGCCAGACGGGCGTGCGCACCAGGAGACAGGACCTGGCGAGGCGCGCGTGGTCGGCCAGCCGCAGCGGATCGATGTGCTTGACGAAGTAGCCGGTGCCCCGCTTCGTGGCTTCGAGGCGCAACCGGTACGTGCGCGTGTACACCAGCAGGGACGCGTTGTACCTGCCGTTGGCCGGGCTGACGATGACGGCGGCGCCCCCGGTGAGCTGGTTCAGGTCATGGACGATCTGTGGGACGCCGGACGGCAGTCCCGCGCTGGCCCCGGCCTTCGTACGGAGCTGGTTGTCCAGGTCGGTCCAGGGGACGAGCACCAGGGGAGCGCCCAATGCGACGGGGTGGACGGACATCGGCGACGCTCCTCAGTGCCGGGGCGGCGGGACGGACGCCAGCTCGCGCGCGGCGGCGAGCAGGGCGAGGCGGAGCGTACGGGCGCAGGGGCGGGCCCCGGGGTCCTCCTGCAAGGCGTCGGCGACCACGCGGACGAGACGGTCCGGGACGGCGGCCGTGCCGCGATAGGGAGGCCATCCGGGCTCGGGGGTACGGCCGGTCAGCGCGAGGTGCAGCAGCGCGCCCACCTGGTAGATGTCGGTGGCGGGCCCGGGACGGACGGTGGATCCGTGCCGCTGCTCGGGCGCCTGGAAGGGCCCGGGATTCTCGCCCCGGCGGGGCGGCGCGGTGGCGAGGCCGAAGTCGCGCAGTACCGAGTGCGGCCGGCACCGCACGACCGCGGTCGGCCGGAGCGCCCGGTGCGAGACTCCCGCACCGCTCAGCCGCTCGAGAACGTGCGCCACTTCGGCGAGGGCCCGCACGATGGACCACAGGCCCAGCGGGTCCGCCGGTGCCGCCGGCTCGGGCAGCAGTTCGTGCAGCGTCTCCAGCGGGCCGCCGCGCTTCGGGTCACCGGGCCAGGCCAGAGCGAGCGTCGCGGTGGTCTCGCTGCGGGACAGCTGGAGGACGGCGGGGCCGTGGAGACGCCGGCACAGCTTCGCCTCCTGTTCGAGCGCGGTCAGGGCGTGATCGCGGTCCGGCCCCCATGCCTCGACCTGGCGCAGCCAGGCGTAGGTGCCCCGGGTGCCGCCGTCGGACATCACACGTGCCAGCGCCTGGCGGCGCAGCACTTCGCCGTGCCGTGACTCCTGAAGGAGGTCTCCGGGGCCGTCGTACAGCAGGTACTCCTGTTCCCCGACCCTGACGACAGGACGGCTCTCCCAGGAGGCGGGGCCGGGGGAGTACGCGGGAGCGGGCACCATGACGGTGGCCGGTCCCGGGGGCCGTTCTCGCGCCGGTCGCCCGGCGGGGCGCAGATCGCGCAGTACCCGCAGGGCGAAGGCGGCGGCATGCCGCGCGGCGGTTTCCTGGGAGCCCGAGGCGTCGTACGCGGCCTTGTCCTGGTCGGCGGAATCACTGATGCCGCGGATGAACAGGGCCCGCACCCCGTGCTTCATCCCGACCGCGTGGGCGACGCCGTGGCTCTCCATGTCGATGGCCACGGCGTCGTTGTAGTGCCGGCGGATCCGGCGCGCCGTCTCGGAGTCACGGAAGCCGAGCAGTACGTCACCCGAGGCGATCGGCTCGAAGTGAACCCGGGGCGGTGTGGCGGGGCGGGCGTCCAAAGCGAGGAAGGCCCAGGGTTCGTTGCGTCGCGCGGAGCGCACCAACTGGTCCATGTCGTACGGCGATTGCCAGGCATCGGGCCGGGCGGCGAACCCGTCCGCGCTCTCGCGTCCGCCGTGATGGCTGTAGACCTTCCTGGCGACGACGACATCGCCGAGGCGGACATCGTCCTTCAGCGCACCGGCGACGCCCACGAAGAGCACGACCTCGGCGCCGAAGTGCGCGATGGCGGACTGGGTGACGAGGGCCGCACGGGTGTTGGTCGGGCCCATCTCCGCCAGCGCCACCTCCCAGCCGAGGCCGGGTATGCGTCCCCTGTCGAAGACGGTGCCCTGAGGCTCTCTGTCCTCGTGGACGTCCGCCATGTGCCGGCGTACCGCCTCGTACTCGACTTGCAAGGCGGTGAGCACGACCACGGTGGGCCGCTGCCCTGTCGATCCCCCCAAGAAAGACCCTCACCCTTCACAGAACTCCGGGACTTCACCGAATCCCGGGGCTTTTCAGAACCCCAGGACCGGGCCCCATGACTGCCTGGGGTGGTCCCGCACGGGGTATGAGGCGACGCGAAGGATCACCTTAGCCCGGGTTCCCCCGAGGGGTATGGAGATCGTCGTATCGGCTGATGCGCGGCCCGGCGCTCCGGGCATCCGCCGCAGGGCGGACAAATGCTCCATCACGTACGGTGTGGTGGACGCAGCAAGCCGGGCTCGCCGCGGCAGACGTGGTTGCGCAGTTCGCGGCAGTCCCGGTCCGTCCAGGCCGGGAGAGGAAGCATGAGAATACGCGTCCGGCGGCGGCCCAGGAGCCGTCGCACAGCCCTGCGTGCCGGGGTTCCGCTGACCACTCTGGCGTTCGCCGTGGCCGGTTGCGGCGCATCGGTCACGCCCGGGACGACCACGACCTCCCTGCGGGACACCGCCGCCACCCGGGGCACACAGAGCCCGGGCGCCGCGAGCCCGACGCCGAGCCCGACCGGCACCGGTACCGCCTCGGCCACCGGCACCGCGCGGACCACCCCGACGGCGGCCGCCACCTGCACCGACCAGATCCTGTCCGGTATGACCACCGCTCAGCGGGTCGGACAGCTCTTCATGGGCGGCATCAACGCGGCCAAACCGGACCAGGCCCAGCTGCGCATCCTGCGGGACAACCACGTGGGCTCCGTCATGCTGACCGGCCGCAGCACCGCCGGTACCGCGGCGACCCGGAAGATCGTCGACGGTTTCCGGGGCCAGGCCGACCGGGTCGGCGGCAAGCAGGTCGGCCTGCTGGTCGCGACCGACCAGGAGGGCGGCAAGGTACAGGTGCTCAACGGCCCCGGCTTCTCGGCCATGCCCAACGGAGTGACCCAGGGCAAGAAGTCCCCCACGATGCTGCGCGCCGAGGCCGCCATCTGGGCCCAGCAGCTCAAGCGGGCCGGGGTCGATCTGAACCTGGCGCCGGTCGCCGACGTGGTCCCCGCCTCGCTGGGCACCCGCAACATCCCCATCGGCTCCTTCCAGCGCGAGTACGGCAACACGCCGGACCCCGTGACCTCCCACACCGGTGCCTTCGCCGCGGGCTTCAAGCAGTCGGGCGTGCTGACCACGCTCAAGCACTTCCCCGGGCTGGGCCAGGTGATCGGCAACACCGACACCACCGCCAACGTCGTGGACTCGGTGACGACCAGCAGCAGTGCGAGCCTCGACCCGTTCAAGGCCGGGATCCAGGCCGGGTCGCCGTTCGTGATGGTCTCGTCGGCCACCTACAACAAGATCGACGCCAAGCACATCGCGGCCTTCTCGCCGACGGTCATCGGCCAACTGCTGCGCGGCCAGATGGGCTTCAAGGGCGTGGTCATCTCGGACGACATCGGCAACGCGGTCGCCGTACGGTCCTTCGCCCCCGCCCAGCGGGCGCTGGACTTCACCTCCGCCGGCGGCGACATGATCCTCACGGTACGGCCGGACGTCATCCCCGCGATGGCGCGGGCGATCCAGACCCGGATGGGGCAGGACGCCTCGTACAAGGCCAAGGTCGACGCCAGCGTGCGCCGGATACTCGACGCCAAGCACAACGCGGGCCTGCTCCAGTGCGGTTGAGGCCCTGAGGCCCTGAGGTCTCGAAACGCGGGTCGGCCGCGTGGCGTGGTCAGGACGTCCACGCGGCCAGGCACAGCGCGCGGTCCAGCTCGGCCGTGTAGTGGGCCGCCGCCAGCCAGACGCGCGCGAAGCGGTCGGGGTCGGCGGGGCGCAGGCGGCCGAAGACGTCATGGGTGCGGTCCGCGGCGGCGGAGCGCAGGTCCGTGAGGAGTTCGGCCGCCGTGGCCAGCCCGCACCGGCGCAGCCGCCCGGCGTCGGCGTGGGTGTCACCGGGAAGCGCGAGGACCGCACGGCCGCCCGAGACCGTCTGGTGGACGCGACGGCGCAGCAGGTGGATTGGCGCCTCGTCGAAGTCGGGTACGGGCACGGGCGCGGAGCCGGACGAAGCCGTCGCGACGGGCAGGTCGGCGCCCTGGAGCCGGTCCAGGCCGATGTCGAGACGGGTGTCGGGCCGCGCCGGATGCTCGGTGGCGAGCAGCTGGGCCCGGGGGTGCGGGGCCGGGGTGAGACGGGCCACGACACGGAGCCGGGCGCCGCGGGCGGCGGACAGCAGGCGCAGATTGTCGCGGTGGGGGAGCGCGGGGTCGTCGTACGCCGCCGTCAGCCGCAGGGGCACGCCGGCGCAGTCGGCGAGGAGGCAGTCGCCCGCCGCCTCGGTCGCGGTGCCGGTGACGGTGATGTCCAGGAACAGCAGGTCATGGCCGCCGGACAGGGCGCGGGTGATCTGGTCGGGCACCGGCTCGGCCCAGAGCCGGGTCACCGGGGCCGTGTGCCAGTCGGCGCCGGGAGCGCGTACGGCCCGTACCCCCGCGCCCGCGCCGAGCCGGCCCGTCGGGGAGACGGTGGCGCCCGACACCGCGAGCCCGGCGCGGGCCAGTTCACGGTGGGTCAGCGCGGTGTCGCCGAGGCGCACGGCCCGGTCGGCCGCGCCCACCGCCCGCCCGGCGCCGCCCGGGGCCACATCGGACACCTGGTACAGCCGGCCGTTCGCGTCCGCGGTCCAGGTCACCGCGCCCGCGTAGCCGCTCGCGGTGAGCACCGGCTCGGAGAACAGGCCGTACAGCCGCAGCGAGCCGTCCGGGTGGTAGGGCCGGCGCGCGGTGCCGCGCAGCGCGGTCAGGTCGCCGCCCGACGTGCTCGGCAGGCGGTGGGCCACCAAGAGCACGTCGTACAGACCGGCGGCGAGATCGGTCAGGTGGTACGCCGGATCGGCCGCGCGGGCGGCGCGCAGGGCGGTGACCACGGAGACGGCGCCGGCCGCGGCCCGGTGCAGGCCCGCGAGCCGCGCGGAGTGCGCGGCGCGCAGCAACTCCGCCTGGAGCACGGCGCCCGCCCCGTCCGTACCCGCCTCCAGCACGGCGGACGCGGCCAGTCGTACGGCGCGGGCGGCGGCGCGCTGCTCCGGTGTGGCCGTCTCGGGAGCCAGGTCGGTGTCCTCCGCCGGGGCCGGTTCGTCCGGCCGGGCGGGGGAGCCGGCGGCCTCCGCGACCGGGGCCAGGGAGGCGGCCGCGGCGCGGTGCAGGCAGTCCGGGGCCAGCAGGCAGCCGCAGCGCACGTCGTCCGTTCCCCGCACCGCGCCGTCCGGGGCGTGCAGTTCGAGCCCGGTGTCGTCGTCCACGGCGATGCGTACGATCTCGCCGTCGCGGGCCACGGGCCGGTCCGCCAGCTTGGCGATGCCCGAGTCGAGGCGCTTGCGCAACCGGGGCGAGAGCGCCGCGACGAGTGCGGCGGTCACGGCCGGTGCGACCGGGGGCAGTTGCGGGCTCATGCGATCTTCTCCCCGATCCAGCGAGCGAGTTCGAGCGGACTGAGGGCGGCCACCGGCATGCCCGCGGCGACCAACTGGCCCGCGACACCGGTCGAGTAGCGCGGCCGGCCCGCGTCGTCGAGGCTCGCGCAGCCCAGCACCTGGCAGCCGGCGCCGACCAGGGCGCGGACCTCGGCGAGCAGCCCGCCGAGCGGAGGGCCCTCCTCGAAGTCGCTGATGACCACGACCAGGGTGCGCGAGGGCACCGTGACCAGTTCGCGCGCGCGGCGCAGCCCGGCCGCGATATGGGTGCCGCCGCCGACCTGGACCTCCAGGAGCAGCGACAGCGGATCCTCGACATGGCCGGTCAGGTCCATCACCTCGGTGGAGAACGCCAGGAAGTGCGTGGACAGTGTGGGCACCCCGGCCAGCACCGAGGCCGTGAGCGCCGCCCAGATGGTGGACGCCTCCATGGAGCCCGACACATCGGTGACCAGCACCAGCCGCCAGTCCGCCGCACGCCGGGCCCGGCTACGGAAGACGGGGCGCTCGGGGACGACGAGGACCGTGCCGTCCGGGCGGCGGCGGGCGGTGGCCAGGTTCGCCCGCAGGGTGCGGGGCAGATCCAGGCCGCCGCCGGGGCGCCTGCTTGGCCGGGGCAGGGCGGTGCCGTGCAGCGCGGGCCGCAGCCGGGTCGCCAGCTGCCGGGTCAGCGCCTCGACCAGCCGGCGCACCAGCGGACGCAGCGCCGCCAGCCGGGCCTCCGGCAGCCCGCCCGCGTGCCGCAGCACCGAGCGCAGCAGGTCCACGGAGGGCCGTACGGTGTCCGGGTCCAGCTCCGTGAGCACGTCCCGCCGCCCCGCGGCGGCCGCGGCCGCCAGCACCTCCTCCCGGATGCCGGGCCCGAACAGCGCGGCCAGTTCCTCGGACCACTCCCGGGCACCGGGGTACGGCGCCTCGCGGCCGCCGCGTCCCCGCCCCGCCATGTCCCCCCGGCTGCCCTCGCCGCGTCCCTGGCCGTACAGCTCGTCGAGCGCGGTCGCCAAGGAGCGGGCGGAGGCGGGCAGCCGGTCCCGCCGGCGGCCCAGGAGAAGGCGCCAGCGGTCGGCGGGGGAGAGGGTGCGGGCCGAAGCCGCCCGCGCGGAAGGCTCGATGACGCCGTCCACGGGGTCCTCGGTGGGGCCGCCCGCCTCGGGCAGCAGGCCCAGCGTGGTCAGCGCCTCGCGGGCCGCCAGGTCGGCGCGGGTCCAGCGGGCCAGGGCGGTCGGGTCGATGTCCCCGGTGTCGGCGGGGTGTTCGCCGTCCAGGCGTTCCTCGACGGCGGACAGGAGCCGGTCGCGGGCGGCCGGGCTGAGGGTGTCGAAGCCGCCGCGCAGGGCCGGAAGCCGGTCGAGGAAGTCGCGGTCGGACAGCTCCGCCACCCGGTTCAGCAGCGGTGCCAGCGCGGGCGCCGCCGATTCGAGCAGCGGTCCGGCCGCGGTCAGCAGACCGGTCAGACGGGCGGTGAGCGCCGTACGGGACTCCGGGCCGGCGGCGCCGTCCACCCAGGAGGCCACGCGCTCGCCGAACGCCCGCGCCTCCTCCTGCCCCAGCAGCACCCGTACGGCCCCGGCGGCGCCGCGCATCAGCGGGGAACCGCCCGCCGCCAGCCGGGCCAGCGCGTCCCCGAGCCGGATGCCGCCCGATCGGTCGGCGCGCTGGGCGAGTTCCAGCAGGGCGCGGGCGTCGGCCGGGTCCTCGGAGCCGGTGAGCCCGTCGAGCTGCCGTACGGCGGCGGCGGTCAGCGCCTCGGCGACGGCCGCCGCGCGCTGGTTACGTTCCCCGGTCGCGTCGAGCCCGGGGATGTGCCCGGCCCGCAGCCGGTCCGACAGGGCCAGCCCGGCAAGGAGTTCGGGCAGGGTGGCGGTGTCCGGGAGTATCTCGGCGGTCTCGGCGAGGCGTTCGTCGGCGAGGGCGGGCAGGCCGCACTCCGCCGCCTGCTCCAGGCCGCGCAGGGTCTGCGCGGCCGTGGACCCGCCCTCGTCCCGCTCCTGGCGCCGCCGCTCCCGCAGTACGCCCTCGGCGGCCTGGGCCGGGGTGACCCCGCGGACGCCGGCCACCGTCAGCATGGCCGCCGTGGCCGGGGTCCAGCGCGCCTCCCAGCGCGAGGTCAGCGCGTCGGCGCCGCCCGCAGCGGTCACCGGCTTCGGCTCGGCGTACGGCACCGAGCACACCGTGAGGCGGCGCAGCAGGAGTTCGCGGCGCCGGTCCGGATCGGAGCGGAGCGGGTCGAGGCGCAGGTCCCGGGTGGTGCCGGGGGCCGCGTCGGCGGGCCCGGGCAGGTTCAGCGCGGCCAGCTCCGCCTCCACGGCGGGGGCGAGGCCACTGCGCGGCGCGTCCGGCGCGGGCCGGCCGGTACGGGTCCCGACGAGCACCTTCTCCATCGCCCTCGCCACGGCCCGCCCCCGGCCGTACGGCTCGCCCTGGGCCAGCACCGTCTGTACGGCCTCGACCAGTTCGCCCCGGCCCGCCGCGGGCAGGTCCCGCAGCCGGGCCAGATCACCGGCGAGCCGTACGATCTCCCGCGCGTCGGCGGGCCCCGACGGATGCCCCAGCGCCCGCAGTTCGGCGCAGATCCGCACGGCGGCGCCGGTCAGCGCGTCGGCCAGGGCCGCCGGATCGCCGGCCGCGTCCAGCACCAGGTGCTGCCACTCCGGGTCCCGGATCCCGGCCGGGTAGCCGGACCGCGCGTCCAGGAGGGCGTAGGTGTAGGGGATGAGGGACGTCGTCCAGGGCGGGGCCTTCGCGGGTGTGGCGGCGGTGCTCGCCTCGTCGCCGCCGGACGCTGCCGAGAGCGCCGGGGCGTGGAACGCGCCGACCACGACCGCCGCACGCTCCCCGTGCGCCGTGGCCCGGGCGAGACACGCCCGCATCCACCGCTCCCGCCGCAGATCCAGCGCCGGCACTCCGCCCGCGGCCACCGCCTCCTGCCGCAGCGCCCACCCTGTGAGCAACGCGGCCCGGCGCAGCGCCTCCGGCGGCGAACCGGGCGCGGGCGCCTCGACCAGCCGGTCCCACAGGTCGTCCCCCGGACGCCCGGTGAGACGGGAGCGCAGCGCGGCGGCGATCGTCGGCCGGTCCCCGACGGCGCGCGGCGGTCGCGGCGCCCCGGACGGGCCTCGGCCGGCCGCCGGTTCGTCCTCCTCCGGTGCCCACGTCCGGTCCGCCAGCGGCAGATCGCACGCGAGCACCGGGGTCCCGCGTCGCGCCGCCCACCGTACGGCCGCGAGTTCGGGGGAGAAGTCGGCGAAGGGGTAGAACGCCGGGCCGCCCGCCCCGCTCGCCGGTGCGGCGGCGAGGGCGACCGGGGCGCGGGTGTCCTCGTGGGCGAGCCAGGGCAGCCACTCCTCCAGTTCGGCGGGGAGCTCCACCAGGAGCACGTCCGGCGCGGCCGCCTCCAGCAGCGCGGGCACGGCCGCGGCCAGCGAGGGCGCGTGGTGGCGCACACCGATGAGGTAGGGCGCCGCCGGGTCGGTCAGGGCGGCGACGGCCGCCTCCGGGGTGTCGTACGGCACCGTCCTCAGCCCTCCAGGACCGTGCGCAGATCCCACAGGGTGCGCCAGGTGGCGGAGCCCTGTTCGGCGCGGCGGCGGACCGGGCCGTCCCAGTAGCCGCGCAGGCGTGCCGCGTCCGCCGGGTCGTCCTTGCGTACGACACCGAGCAGATGGCCCGGCAGCAGCCCGAGGACGTCACGGTCGCCGGGGAAGTACGCGCCGGCAAGACCCAGCGCGCCCGCCACGGCGACGGCCTCCGCGGTGCTCATCACGGTGGACGGCCGCTCCACCTCCCAGCCCTCCGCCGAACGCCCCTCCCTGAGGTCACGGAAGACGGTGACCAGGGCCTCCAGGACCGCGTCGTCGACCTGGAAGGGCGCGCCCGCCCGCTCCACCGACGCCCGGGCCTGGCCGCGGACCAGCGCGGTCTCCGCGTCGAGGTCCGCGATGGGGCCGACCGTCTCGAAGTTGAAGCGGCGCTTGAGCGCGGCCGACATCTCGGAGACGCCCCTGTCCCGCAGGTTGGCGGTGGCGATGAGGGTGAAGCCCGGCGCCGCGTGCGCCAACGCATCCTCGGAGCCCGCCAGTTCGGGGATCGCGATGCGCCGCTCCGACAGCAACGACACCAGGGCGTCCTGCACTTCGGGCAGGCACCGGGTGACCTCCTCGACCCGGGCCACCGCGCCCCGGCTCATCGCGGTGAGCACCGGCGACGGCACCAGCGCGGTCCTGCTGGGGCCCTGCGCGAGCAACAGGGCGTAGTTCCAGCCGTACTTCAGCTGGTCCTCCGTCGTACCCGCCGTGCCCTGCACGACCAGGGCGCTGGTTCCGCACACGGCGGCGGACAGCAGCTCCGACAGCATGGACTTGGCGGTGCCGGGCTCGCCCACGAGCAGCAGGCCCCGCTCCCCGGCGAGCGTGACGACACACCGCTCCACCAGCGCGCGGTCGCCGACGAACTTGCCGCCGATCTCCAGCCGCCGCGGTACGCCGTCCGGCACCGCGGCGTCCTCGGGCAGCCGCAGCGCCTGCCCCCCGCTGCCCATCACGAAGGTGACCACGGCCCGGGGCGTGAGCCGCCAGGCGGGCGGGCGCGGTCCGGCGTCATGGGCCGCGAGGAACGCCAGCTCGGTGGCGTACCGGTCCTCGGGCGGAACGATCTGTCGAGCGGCGTCGGGAGCCAGGGCGGTGGTCATCGGGGGTCTTCCTTCGAGGGGGAGCGGAGGTGCGGGGAGAGGGAGAGCGGCGGGTGGGGCCTCAGCGGCGCCTTCCCTTCCGTGTCGCCCGCGTCCTGAGTTCCTCGTACGCCGGGGCGTCGCCCGCGCGGACGCGCTGCCAGGCCCGGGTGAACAGCTCGGACACCGGGAGCAGCGGTACCGTGTGCCGCCGCGGTGGCACCGGGTACAGGGACTCCTTCCAGGTCTCCAGGGGCAGCGCCGGGGAGCCCGGGTCGCGCCAGCCGCAGGGCAGGAACAGCGTCCGCCCGGCGCGCGGGCGCTTGGCCTCGACCACCAGGTCCGTCGCGGCCAGTTCGGCGCGGGCCTTCTTCAGCCGGGCCGGCCGCCAGCCGGTCCAGCGGGCGCGGTTGCGGTCCGTCGGGTCGGGCAGGGCGAGCAACTGGAGGTAGAGAGCGGCCGCGTCCTCGCCCAGCCCGTGCGTCTCGGCCACCTCGGCGACCAGCGCGGGTACGCCGACCGTCGGGTCCTGCGCGTACCCGGGGGCGCCCTCGGCGCCGACCGCGCGGTCCAACTCCTCGCCGAGCAGCGTGCGTACGGCGTGCAGCGCGTGCCCCTGGTGCGGTCCGACCAGCCCCGCCAGCAGCCCGAACACGGCGTCGTCGGGCCCGTCGAACCCGGCCGGCCGGACCAGGACCGTCTCCACGTCCTGGTACCAGGGGCGCAGCACGATCGCCTCGCCCACCCGGGTCAGCCCGTGCGCGTCGGCGCCGCCGGTCTCGGGCAGCCCGTACGCCTTGCGCAGCTCGACCGCGGTCGGGGCGCCCTTCTCCGTCCGCTCGACCCCGAGGCCGAGTATCAGCTCCGGGTCGGCCAGCCGCGCGCGTACGGCGGCGAGGGCGGCCGGGAGCGCGGCGCGCAGCGGGTGGCCGTGCGGCAGGCCGTAGGCGAGGGCGGCGAGCCCGTCGACGGCGTTCACCAGATCGCGTCCGGACGGCAGCGCCGACGGGTCCTCGGGGACGAGGTCGCCGTCCTTGTCCGGCCGCAGGACCGTGGTGCGGCTCAGCCACGGGGTGCGGGACGGGTTGAGCGCCTCCTCGGCGTACCCGACGGGGAGCCCGGACAGCTCGGTCCTGATGTCCTCGGGCACCCGCACCAGCGAGCCGAGCCGCTCGGCCCACACCCGGCCCGCGGCCGCCGTGTCCGGACCGGTCGTCCACAGGGCGGCCGGATCGGCGGGCAGCAGCGCGCCCAGGAGGGCCGTGCGCGGCTCCGCGTCGAGGCCGCGCAGCAGGGCGTCGCCGAACTCCCCCTGCTTGGGCTTGAGTCCGATGACGGCCAGGCCCTCGGCCTCGATGTCCTGCGGCTGTCCGGCGAGCAGGACGGCGGCCTGGACGGGGCCGAGACCGCCGCCGCTCGCCGCGACCAGCGCCTCGGGCGCCCCGGCGGCCCAGGGCGCGGCGCCCTTCTCCCGGACCAGGCGGGTCAGCGCGGCCAGGTCCTCGGCGCCGATCGTCGTGTCGTACCGCACCTCCTGGTCCAGCGTGAAGTGGGCGACCGCGCCGAACGCGCCGGTCGGATCGTGGTCCAGCGCCAGCCAGTCGACGCGGTCGCGCTGGGTGTCGACGCGCTCGCAGCCGAGGATCACCACCGTGCGTCCCGCGCGGCGCAGCACCTGGCCGGTGCGGCGCTGCTTGTCGTGCGGTTCGCCGAGGACCACCTGGCGCAGGGTGCCGCCCGCCCCGGCGAGCGGACCCTCGGTGAGGGCCTCGAACAGCAGGAGCAGCGGCTCCCGCCGGGCCTCGGACAGGGCGGGCGACGCGGCCCGGTAGGCCAGCGCGCGCAGCCGGCCCAGCACCTGCGGCCACACCATGCCGATGCCCGGGACGGTGAACTCCTCGCTCTGCCAGCCGTCCGCGAGAGCGCCGAGCCGCTCCCGGCCGGGCAGAGGGATGCCGTCGGCGGGGCATCCGGACAGCACATGGTTCACCGAGCGGATCTGGCGCAGCGCGTGCCACACCTCCTGCTGCCACCAGCCCCGGAGGGGGCCGAGCCCGGAGACGGCCGCGTACAGGCTGCGGTCGTCGCCGTGGGCGGGGCGGTGGTCGGCGAACATGCCCTCGGTGCGGTTGCGGGGCAGCAGGGACCGCTCCTGCGGGGGACGAGCGAACGCGGTCGCCGAGTCCTCGATGTGCAGCGTGGACCTGACCAGCGCGGCGACACCGGTGAGCAGCCGCTCGTCGGTCAGCCCCGGCAGGGCGCCGGCCACGACCCGCCGCACGATCTGGTCCGCGCCCGGCACGGCGGCCCTGGCCTGCTCGTCGTCCCCGGCGAGAACCAGCGCCTGCCGCCGCTCGGCCAGCGCCTCGGCGGCCGCGCGCAGCACCTCGCCGGCCCGTTCGTCGGTCAGGGCGCGCAGCACGGCCGAGCCCTGGACGTCGCGCGGACGCAGCGCGTGCCAGAAGGGCAGCGGGGGCACGAACGGGGTGCCCGCGGCGAACTCCCCGCCCGGGCCCTGGACCGGTACGCGCCCCAGCTCACCGGGGCCGAAGCCGTCGTCGCCCGCCGTCGTCAGCGCGATGCCGCGGTACCGCTCCACCACGACCGGCTCGGCGCCACCCGGCAGCCGCAGCGCGCCCACCGGAATGCCGTCCCGCTGGGTGGCGCCCGCCGCCACCGTCACGGTCCGCCCGTCCGGCGTCCCCGCCGTCCGCAGCGCGGCGTCGTCCTCGCCCTCGGTGCGCACCCAATGCCCGAGCACCGTCCCGTCGGTGCCGAACGGGCTGTCCTCCAGGCCCGGCTGGAGCGGCAGCACCTCGCAGCGCTCCGGCAGCAGTTCGGCGCCCTCGCGGATGCCCGCGCGCAGCAGCGCGGGCAGCGAGGCGCGGCCGTGCGTCCCGGTCGCCGGGTCGTACTCCAGCCACACCGTGCGCCGGCCCTCCCGGCCCCGGCGCCACAGGGTGCTGCCGTCACCGAGGACGCTCCGCGTCGGCGGCAGGACCGTGTCACCGGTGTGCAGCGCCTTGCCGCCGGTCGCCCGGCCGCCGCCGGGCAGCGGGAGCGAGGGGACGAGCGTCTCGTTCGGGTTCCACCAGGAGGGCAGCTGCTCGCCGCCGAGCTCGAACACGTCGGCCGGGCGGGACGACCAGTAGCCGTACTGCTTGGCGCCCTGGCGCCACATGACGAGCAACTCGCCGTCCACGTAACGGAATCGGGGCTGCTGCCAGCGGTCCGGGTCGTGCGGCAGCCGCAGCTCGTGGTCCAGGAGCACCTCCTGCGGGCCGACCACCAGCGCCTTGTGGCCGCGCGCCACGATCAGCGCGGGCCAAGCCTCGTACACGGCGATCGAGTCGGTGTGCCGATGGCCGGGTCCCTGGCCGCGGGTCTGCGCGTCCAGCGCGGCCAGCGCCTCCTCCAGGGCGGGCCAGCCCAGTTCGTCCAGGATGCCGGCGCGCAGCGTACGCGCCAGCAGCGGCGCCGCCGGGTGGGCGGCGATCCGGGCCACGGCCCCGGGGCTGACCTCGGGGGCGACCTTCCGGAAGGCGTGCAGCCGGTTCAGCGCCTGCCCGGCGCCGGGCAGGCCCACCGATTCCGTGAACTCGTCGGCGGCCTCGTCCAGCCACTCCCGCAGCACCTCGGACAGGACCGGGTGCCCGGCGACCGCGGGCAGCGTCTCCGTGGCGCGCGCATGGCCGCCGACCTGGCCCAGGGCCGTGTGCAGCAGCCGCCGCAGCCGCGGGTCGGCCGCCACCGCGGCCAGGTCGCGGGCGCCCTCACGGGTGTCCGTCAGCCAGTTGGCCAGCGGCAGGAACGTCCGCTCGCCGCTGCCGGGCAGCGTGAGCGCGATGCCCTCCGTCAGACACAGGTCGAGCAGGTCGAGGTCGGCGCCCGCGTGCCAGCCGCCCGCGAACAGGGCCACCGGGCGCCCCTCGGCGAGCAGCCCGGGGGCCATCCGCCGGACCAGCGCGAGCGTGCCCGGCGAGCGCAACGAGTACGACCCGCCGTGCTTGCGGAACGACGCCCAACGGCTCAGCCAGTCCGCCGGATCGACCCCGTGCGCGACGGCCTGCCCCGGCTCCGTCAGCAGCGGCTCGGCCCCCGTCTCCGCGAGCAGCGCCAGCCAGAACTCGTCGTCCTCGACGTCCCGGCCGAGCCCGGCCGGCATCATCTCCAGCAGCCGGATCCGGGTCTCGGGCCGGCGCTCGGCGAGGACCGGGAGCACCGCGCGGTAGGCGGTCCAGAAGGACCGGGGCGCCCGCACCGCCGCCGGGGAGGCGATCAGGTCGGCGACCAGAGTGCACTCCTCCGTCACCCGGTCCAGACCCGCCGCCCTGATCAGCCCCCGCGCGTCCTGCGGCAGCGAGGCGTACGGCGGCATGCCGGCCGCGCAGCGCTCCACCGTCAGCTGCCGGAACTGCGCCCAGGCCGCCGCCGGTTCGAGCCGTGCGGCGAGATCCTTCACATACTCCTTGAGGGCCTTGACGGTCAGCGCGCCGGCGAAGGCGAACTCCAGGAACACCGCGCGCCGCCGCTCCTCGTCCACCGCCAGCGCGTGCACCCGCTCGGCCTCACGGGCCTTGCCGAAGAAGGCCGCCGCGTACGTGGTGTTCTCGTGCCCGAGGAAGACCCGCGCGGCCTGCTCGTAGAACGTCGGCAGGAAGTGCGGCACCGCCCGGCCCAGCCGCTCGCCCAGCGCCTCGAAACCCTCCTTGGCGGCGCCCGGACGGGACTTGGCCTGCCGGGCGAGCCGCTCGACGTCCTTCACCAGGGCGAGCGCGTGATGGCCGTTCGCCGGGTCGTGGACCAGGGCCCACGCCGGGAAGCCCAGCGTCTCCTTGCGCACCTGCCCGACCACGGGCGACTCGGGCGCGCGGGCCAGGCCCAGGAACTCCAGCGCCAGGTCCTCGGCCTCGCCCAGCGTGCTCGGCACCAGCCGGACCACCCGGCGCCCGTCCAGCGCGGGATGCGTGTACGTGCGCACCGTCAGACCGTCGGCGTCCTCGCGGGCGGTGCTCTGGGGCGGCAGCACGGCGCCCGCGTCCAGCAGCGCGGTGACCGTGTCCTCGTCGTACGTCATGCCGCCCGCTCCTCGTCCTCGATGTCCCGCCCCGCGTACAGCGCCGCCGCCATGCGCATGCCCTCCGACCAGGCCACCGGCCCGACCTGATCGAGCCTCAGCACCCGGCCGCCCGGCTCGGACCAGGCCAGCGGGCCGGTCTCGGTGCGCGCGTAGCCGTCGTAGTCACCGATCCAGACGCGGGCCTCGACGGCGCGGCCGTCCTCCACCACGGAGCACACCGCGTAACCGCCGCGCGCGCGGTAGCCGAGCTGGGCGGTCCGGCCGTGCAGGAAGCGCAGCTCCTTGAAGACGCCGCCCGCGTACTCCTCGATCTGCGTCGCCTTGGCGTCGAGGGCGGCCGGGCGGTGCCAGACCTCGCGGAACAGCTGCCGGGCGTGCTGCTCGACGCCCAGCTCCACGGCGAACTCCCGCAGTTCCTCCAGGTCGTCGAGGAGCACGGGGTGCGGGATGCGCACCAGCTCGGGGGCGATGCGCACGGTGTCGCCGTCGAGGTCCACCAGGCCGAGGCCCCGCTCGGGGTCGGCGTCGCGCAGGAATCCGGCGACCGCTCCGTCCGCGCCGGTGACCACGAGGTCGCGCAGCGCCGACTGCCAGGCGGGATCGGGCCATACACGGGCCAGGAGGGCCAACGGCACCGGCAGCGAGCGGACCATCCACCGCTCGGCGTCGGCCAGGCACCGCGACTCGTGCCGCTCCAGCCACTCGACGAGCTGCTTCAGAGCGACGACCGCGGGATGGTCCGCGATCTTCGGCGGCACCGACTTCAACGACCGCCCGGACGCGTTGCGGCACACCACCTTCCTGCCGTCGAGGGCGACCTCGTAGTCACCGGCCGACACCCACCCCATACGTGCCTCCCGCACCGCAGTGATCAAGTGACGGGAACTCTAGGGGCGAGCACTGACAACGCCCTCCGATCAACGGAGGGCGCTGGGGAAAAGGCGGTGGAGAAGCGGGCGGTCAGCTCTGGGCGGAGCCCTTGGCCGCGTCCTTCTGCTGCTTCAGGTCCTTGATCCGCGCCGCTTCCTTGCGGACCTCGACCTGGGTGGCCTGCTCCTTGAGAAGCCACTCGGGCCGCTCCTGCTTGAGCGCCTCGATCTGCTCCGTGGTCAGCGCCTCGGTGACGCCGCCGCGCGCCAGACCGGCGATGGACACACCGAGCTTCGAGGCGACCACCGGACGCGGGTGCGGACCGTTGAGACGCAGCTCGCGCAGCCACTGGGGCGGGTCGGCCTGGAGCTCGTTGAGCTCGGCACGCGAGACCACACCCTCCTGGAAGGAGGCGGGGGTGGCGGGGAGGTACACACCCAGCTTCTTCGCCGCGGTCGCGGGCTTCATCGTCTGGGTGCTCTGCTGCGACTTCATGAGGACAAGGGTATCGGCCGTGCGTGCGGGAGCCGACCACGAGCCGGGCGGCGGACGGAGGGGATCATGGCCGGTGACCATGGGCGGCGCCGCGGCCGGTAACCTGGCCTGGTGACAGGCTCGGAGGAATCACCGTCGTTCCGGCTCGCGTACGTCCCCGGAGTGACGCCCGCCAAATGGGTGAAGGTCTGGCACGAACGCCTGCCCGACATCCCGCTCACCCTCACGCAGGTCCCCGCCGCCGAGGCGCCGGAGCTCATGCGCGCGGGCGAGGCCGACGCGGGACTCGTACGGCTGCCCGTGGACCGCGACGTCTTCAGCGCGATCCCGCTCTACACCGAGACCAGCGTGGTCGTCGTCCCCAAGGACCATGTGATCACCGCCGCCGACGAGGTGACCCTGGACGACCTCGCCGACGAGGTGCTCTTCCACCCGCTGGACGACGTCTTCGACTGGGACCGGCCGCCCGGCGAGGCCGCGTTCGAGCGGCCCGCGACGACCCAGGACGCGATCGAGCTGGTCGCGGCGAACGTCGGCCTCCTCGTCGTGCCGCAGTCGCTCGCCCGCCTGTACCACCGCCGCGACCTCACCTACCGCCCGGTCACCGACGCCCCTCAGTCCGGCGTCGCCCTGTCCTGGCCCGAGGACGCCACCACCGACCTGGTCGAGGAGTTCATCGGCATCGTCCGGGGCCGCACGGTCAACAGCACCCGGGGGCGCGGCGCGGCCGGGCGCCCGGTGGACGGCGGTGCGGCGGAGGGCCGTACGGCCAAGCCGGGAGCCGCGTCGGCGGGCAAGCCCCAGGGCGACAAGAAGTCCCGGGGCGCCGGGCAGTCCGGCGCGCGGCAGAAGCCCGGGGCCGCCAAGTCCTCGGGCGGCCGGGGCCAGCGGGCCCGCACGGGTGGCGCCAAGCCCGCGGCGAAGCGCGGGAAGCCGCGGAAGCGCTCGTAGAGCGAGTTGCCGGGCTGTCGGGGGCGTCCGGTGGCCTTGGCCGCCGCACCCGTCTCGAACCGCGGCCTTGATCGGGGCACCCGTCTCGAACCGCGGCCTTGGCCGCCGCGCTCCGGTCTCAGACCGCGGCCTCGGTCGCCTCGCCCGGCTCAAACCGCCTGATCGTGTTCCTCCGGCCGGGCCGCGCTCCGCACCGCGCCCACCGGCTCCGTCCGCCGTTCCCGCAGGTCGGCCATCGCGAGGACCAGGGCGAGGACGATGATGCCCACAGCCGTCAGCAGGCCCAGCTGGAGTGCCCGCGCCGGGCTGCCGTGGTTGGCGAGATGGGCGAAGTACACGGCGCCCACGGCGGCGATCCCGGCGGCCGAGCCGATGCGCTGGGCGGTCACCAGCACCCCACCCGCCGCCCCCGCCCGCTGCACGGGAACGGTCGCCAGGGTGAGCGTGGTGTTGGGGGAGATGGTGACGCCCGAGCCGAGGCCGGCGATCAGCAGGGGCAGCGCCGCCGCCCAGGCCACGCCCTGCCCCGGCACCAGCTGAACCGTCGCGACCACCGTGAGCAGGCCCAGCGCCACCACCGCGAGACCGGCGACCACCAGCTTGCGCCCGTGCCGTACGACGAGCCGCCCGCTGACCCCCGCGCCGATCGCCGAACCGCACGCGAACGGCAGCGAGGAGAACCCGGCCGCCAGCGCGGTGTAGCCCACGCCGTTCTGGAGGAACAGCGTGTAGACGAAGAACAGCGTGGTGAAACCCGCGAAGTAGACCAGATTCAGCAGCACCCCGAGCGAGAAGGACCGCTGGGCGAACAGCCCCAGGTCCAGCAGCGGCGCCTTGCCCCACCAGCCCTGCCATCGCTCCCACGCCCAGAACCCCGCCAGCAGCAGCGCGGCCACCGGCAGCAGCGCCCACTTCAGGCGGCCCGTCCACTGCTGCTCCTGCACCAGGGGCAGCATCAGCGCCAGCACGCCGGTGCCGAGGAGCAGCACACCGGTCAGGTCGATGCCCTCGCGCCGGCCGGTGGCGGGCGAGGTGCGCGGCAGCAGCCGCAGGGCCGCGCAGAAGGCGGCGACCCCGATCGGCAGGTTGACGTAGAACACCCAGCGCCAGCCGTCGCCGGTGCCGAACAGATGGATCAGCAGTCCGCCGGCGGGCGGCCCGATCGCCGTGGACAGCCCGACGACGCTGCCCAGCATGCCGAACGCCCGCGCCCGCTCGGTGCCCCGGAACATCTGCTGGATCAGCCCCGTGGTCTGCGGTGCCAGGATGCCCGCGGCCACGCCCTGCGACAGCCGGAAGAACACCAGCCAGCCGGCGTCGGTGGCCAGTCCGCACGCCGCCGAGGCCAGCGTGAACAGGGCGAGCCCGTACAGGAAGACCGTCCGCCGGCCGCGCAGGTCCCCGAGCCGGCCGGCGGGCACGAGGGCGAGTCCGAAGGTGAGCGCGTAGCCCGAGACGACCCAGGACAGGGCGGCCGTGTCGGCGCCGAGGCCGCGTTCCATCGAGGGGAGGGCGACATTCACGATCGAGCTGTCGAGCAGCGTCATGAAGCCCGCCGTCAGACAGACCCAGAGCGCCTGCCAGCGGCGCCGGTCGTCGGCCGGCCGGGCCGTGTCCATGGTCATGGGGCCCACGCTAAGCAGCGGCCGGGCCCTGAGGGGGGAAGAGAGGAAAATCCGGCGCGTCGGTGTTTGTCCTGCTATAAGGCGCCAAGCGTCGCCTCGTGCGCGGTGTGCGCATCGCGTCGTACGCGGCGTCCTACGTGCGGGCCGTCTCCCGGAGCCACGCGTACGCCGCGCGTGCCGTGAACTCCTGCTGGCCGCCGCGCAGCAGCAGGCTCGCCGTGGCGAACCCGGGATCGTCGGCCTGTCCGGCGACGTAGGGGACGGCGAGGCAGCGCATCCCGGCGGCGTGCGCGGCGGCCGCGCCCGGTGCCGCGTCCTCCAGGACCACGCAGTCGCACGGCTCCGCGCCCAGCCGCCGGGCGGCCTCCAGGAAGACGTCCGGCGCCGGCTTGCCGCGCGGCACGTCGGCCGCCGAGACCGCCACGGGGACGAGGGCGCCCAGGCCGGTGCCGGTCAGGACCGCGGCCAGGGCGTCGGGGGAGGAGCCCGAGGCCACCGCCGCCGGCACCCCGTCGGCGGCCAGCAGCTCCAGCAGCGCCCGCATCTCGGGGTACACGCGCGTGTGGGCGCGGGCCAGCTCCAGATAGCGCCGGTCCGTCGCGGCCAGCAGTTCCCCGGCCGGGACGCGCAGCCCGTAGCGCTCCCGCCAGAGCCCGACCGTGTCCCGGGTGCTGACACCGACGTAGCTCTCGTGGTCCGCCCAGGTGTACTCCGGGACGCCGTACTCGGCCAGGGCCCGGCGGCTCGCCTCGTAGTAGTTCGGCTCGCTGTCCACGAGCGTTCCGTCGAGATCGAAGATGACCGCGAGGGCGCCGAGATCGCTCATGCGCCCCAGCATGCCGGGATCAGGCGCGGGCGGCGCGGCCCACCGACTCCACCAGGGGCCCCAGCCGGTAGGGGACGCGCTCGCGCAGCGCCACCTCGGTACGGGTGCGCACCACGCCCGGCAGGCTGATCAGTTTCTGGATGACGTCCTCCAGATGGGCGTTGTCCCGGCCCACCACCCGGGCGAGCAGGTCACCGCCGCCCGTGATCGAGAACGCCTCCACGATCTCCGGCACCGCCGCCAGCGCGTCCCCGACGTCGTCCAGGTGCCCCTGGGTGACCTCGATGTGCACGAACGCCAGCACCGGATGGTCCAGGGCGGCGGGGGACAGGGAAGGACCCGTGCCGGTGATCACACCGTCCCGCTCCATGCGGTCGAGCCGGGCCTGGAGCGTGCCGCGGGCTATGCCGAGAATCCGGGCGTACTCGCGCACGCTGGTGCGCGGCTGCTCCAGGAGCAGTCGCAGGATGCGGGTGTCGAGCTCGTCCACGGCCATGATGGACGACTGTACCAATGGCCCAGTGCTCGTTCGGCCCCCTGTACCGCTCGACCTGCGCCGTTGGCGTCGCGGGGTGCCCGCGACAGGGCTTTTTATTGGGCCATTGGACCACTGAATCCGGCATCACTTGAGCCACTGCGGCACAGGATGCTCTTATGGACATGTCGATGGCGCTGCGGATCCCCGCGGCGCCTTTTGTTTTCCGGTCTTCCTTGGTCTTCCAAGGCGTCCATGGGGAGGGCAGCAGTGCTGAAGAAGATGTTCGTGGCTCCGGACCCGGGCCGAGCGCGATTGCGCTGGGCGTCCCGGGCCGTCCTCGGCATCGGGCTCGCCGTCGCGGTCTGCCTGCTCGTCGGGCACTCCGTCGTCGGCGCGGTCACCGGCGGCCTCGCCGCGCTGCTCGCGCTGTTCACCGTCGCCGACCCGACCGTGCGCGGGCAGGCGGTCACCACCGCGCTGCTGCCCGCCGTGGGTCTGCCGGTGCTGGGCGCCGCGGCCGCGCTGCACCCGTACCCGGTGGCGCGGGACCTCGCCTTCCTCGCGGTCGTCGGCGCCGGGGTGTACGCCCGGCGCTGGGGGCCGCGCGGGCACAGCCTCGGCGTGTTCGCCTTCATGATGTTCTTCGCCGCCCAGTTCCTGCACGCCACCCCCGACCGGCTGCCCGAGCTGTCCGCCGCCGTCCTGCTGTCCGTGCTCTGCGCGGCCGCGGTGCGCTTCGGGCTGTGGTGCTACGAGCGCCGGCGGCCCCCGGCCGCCGTCCTCATCTCCCTGTCCACCGGCGCCGGGCTCGCCCGGGTGACCACGCGCCAGGCGGTCCAGGCGATGGCGGGCGCGGGCTTCGCGCTGGTCGTCGGCGAGCTGGTGTCCGGCCAGCGGTGGTACTGGGCGGTCGGCGCCACCTGGTGGGTCTTCGTCAACACCGCCTCGCGCGGCGAGACGCTGGTACGGGGCTTCCGCCGGGTCCTCGGCACGCTGATCGGCGTCGGCCTGGGCTTCCTCGTCGCCGTACCCCTGCACGGCGCGCCGGTGCCGACGGCCGCGCTGCTCGCCGTCGCCGTCTTCGGCATCTTCTACTCCGCGGCCGTCTCCTACACCTGGATGATGCTCTGCGTGACGGTCCTCGCCGAACTGCTCTACGGCCTCCTCGGCGTCCTCACCCCCGGGCTGCTGGCGCTGCGGATCGGCGAGACCGCGGTGGGCGCGCTCGGCGCCGCGCTCGCGGTGCTGCTCCTGCTGCCGGTGACCACGCACGCCACCACGGACGCGTGGATCCAGCGGGCCCTGCGGTGCGTGCACGTCTGCACGGCGGAGGCGGCGGCGCGGCTCGCGGGCTCGCCCGCAGCCGATCCCGCGCCCCGGGTGGCCGAGCTGGAACAGCTGCTCGCGCGGGTACGGCTGTCCGTGGCGCCGCTGGTGCATCCGCTGCACCCGTTGCCGGCCCGCAAGCGCCGGGCCCGCAGGGTGCTGGCACTGCTCGACGACTGCGCGCGCGAGATCCGGGGGCTGGTCGCGGTCGCGGCGGACCCGGAGGCGTCGCACGACGCGCGGCTCGCGGCGGCGTGCCGGCGGGTGGAGGCGGCGGTCGAGGCGCTCACCGGGGGCTCGGCGGAGCCCGCGGCCGCGGTGGCCGAGTCCCCGGCGTCGCCCGCGCTGGCCCATGTGCACGGTCTGGAGCACGCGCTGGCCGCGCTCGCGGAGCCGTTGCGGGGGGCGGCGGAGTCGAGGCTGGTCGGGGCGTGAGTCCGGAGGGACGCGCCGTGCCGGGCGGCCGGGGGAAGCGGCGCGCGGGCGCGGGTCCGTTGCGCCCGGTCGCGCGGTTCCCCTGGAAATCGCCGTGCCCTTGGAAATCGCCGTGCCCTCGGCCGAGAAACGGACGCGCCGTCCTCTTGGTCTAGACCGAAGCGGGTCGGCTGCTACCGTCGGCGCGTGACGGGCTCGACCGAGAGGGGACAGCGGTGGTGCGGAGCGGCGGCAGGGCGTTCATCGGGTCGTTCACGGCGGCGGGCGGCCCGGGCCTGGTGACCGCCGAGGTCGCGGCGCGGGGCGGCGCCCTGACCCTCGTCGCCGCCGTCAACGACGTACCGGACCCCTCCTACCTGGCCCTCTCCCCGGACGGCGGCATGCTCTACGCGGTCAGCGAGACCGCCGAGGGCGCCGTGGCCGCCTACCGCGTCGACGGGGGCCGTCCGGAGCTCGCCGGACCGTCCGTGCCGGTGGACGGCAGCGGCCCCACCCATCTGAGCCTGTACGCCGGGCATGTGCTGACCGCCAACTACGGCTGCGGCAGCGTCACCGCCGTACCGCTGCGCCCCGACGGCACCCTCGCCGCGAAGCCCTCCGGCCGGCTCCAGCACACCGGCTCGGGGCCGCACGACCGCCGTCAGCGGGGCCCGCACGCCCACCAGGTGCAGCCCGACCCCAGCGGCCGCTGGGCGGTGAGCGTCGACCTCGGCACCGACTCGGTGCGGGTGTGCACCCTGGAGGCCGGCGCCCCGGCCCCGCACCGCGAGTGCGCGCTGCGGCCCGGCTCCGGCCCCCGCCACCTGGCCTTCCACCCCGACGGTGAGCGCGCCTACGTCGTCAACGAACTCACCCCGACGGTCACCGTGTGCCGCTGGGACGCCGCCGCCGGCTCCCTGAAGCCGCTCACCGAGGTCCCGCTGCTGCCCGGCGCCCCGGCCGGCGACGCCTACCCCTCGGGGATCGTGGTCGCCCCAGACGGCCGCTTCGTGTGGACGGCGACCCGGGGCGAGGACGTCCTGTCGGTGCTCGCCGTCGAGGCGGACGGCCTCAGGCTGCTCGGCACCGTGCCCTGCGCCGGCCACTGGCCCCGCGCCCTGGCCGAGCACGACGGCTTCCTGTACGTGGCCAACGAGCGCTCCGGCGACGTCAGCTGGTTCGCCGTGGACGAGGCGACGGGCCTGCCGCGCTACGACGGCTCGGTGCAGGTCGCCGCGGCCTCGTGCGTGGTCTTCGGCTGAGCGGGGCACGACACCCGGCCCAGGCCCCCGGACCGGCAAGGCGAAGGGCCCGCCCCCGAGGGGAGCGGGCCCTGCTCGTCCGGAGGTCCGTGCGGTCAGCGGACCGGGGCGCCCTGCGCCTGCTGCGGCGCGATCCCCAGGGCGGTCGTGTACTTGGCGAGGGCCAGCTTGCCGATCGCCGGGTAGGCGCCCAGCGGCGCGGCCATCGAGCAGCCCGCCTCCTCGGCCGCGGCCGCGAGCAGCGTCGCGTCGATCTCCGGGCCGACCAGGTACGGCGCGAGCGCCAGCTGCTGCGAACCGGAGGAACGCAGCTGCTCGGCGACCGAGGAGAGGGAACCTTCCTGGTCCAGGGCCGCCGCCATCACCGGCACGGCCAGGCGCGCGGCGAGCAGCATGCCGGTGATCCCGGCCGCCTGCGCGGCCTCCTCGCCGCCCACGGAGGCCAGCACGATGCCGTCGGCGGCGGTGGCCACCGTGAACAGCCGGGCACGGTCGGCACGGGCCAGGCCCGCCTCCGACAGCCGTACGTGCAGCGCCTCGGCGAGCAGCGGGTGCGGGCCGAGGACATCGGTCAGCTCGGCGGCGACCCGGCTGTCGTTCACCGACTGGCGGATCGCCCGCAGCAGCGCGCTGTCCGGACCGGCCAGCAGCGGTACGACCACGGCGACCGGGCCGTCGGGCTCCCGCAGGCCCTCGACACCGGCGGCGACGGCCTGCTCGTAACGGGCCGCGCGCTCCTCGGCGGCGTGCGCCAGCACCGACCGCAGGGTGGGGAACTCGGCGTCGTCACCGTCCAGATAGCCGATCCGGGCGTTCAGGCCGGGCAGCTC
The DNA here is from genome assembly GCF_009650765.1 of Streptomyces sp. SUK 48. Taxonomy (NCBI): domain Bacteria; kingdom Bacillati; phylum Actinomycetota; class Actinomycetes; order Kitasatosporales; family Streptomycetaceae; genus Streptomyces; species Streptomyces sp. SUK 48. The sequence continues at coordinate 7,085,196 of NZ_CP045740.1, forward strand.
GGAACGGGCGATGCTCACGACCTCCTCGGCGAGGCCACGCGTGGCAGCGCTGGGCACACCGGGCACCGCGAGGACGAGCGCGGGCGCGCCCTCGGGAGCCACCAGCGGTTCGGGCCGGCGGTGCCGTCCCGGCTGGCGGGGTCGCGGCATTCGTACTGGGAGGCCGGACTCGGGTCCAGTGGAGGAGCTCATGGCGCCGCATGTTACTGGTTTCCCGGATGGTCCTGTTCGGGGAGGGTACAGGTGCGCGGTATCCGTCCGGTTTTGTCTGCTCGTTTACGGGTGGCAGGCTGTGACGTGCAGCATCGTCGCCTCACCCGGCAGTGTGAGCCGTCCGGATGCCAGCTCGGCCGCGATCCGTACCGCGCCGTGCAACGGGTCACCCCCGGGCGGCACCTGGCGGGCGTGCGGCAGCCGGCGCGCCAACTCCTCGCGCAGTGGCCCGAGCAGGGGGTCGCCCATCTTCGACAGGCCGCCGGTGAGCGCCACTTCGGGGGCCCCGTCCGCCGGGCACACGGCCGCCGCGGAGTCGGCCATGTGCCGCGCCGCCGCGCGCAGGATGTCCGCCGCGACCGGGTCGTGCGCGGCGTGCTCGGCCACCCGGGGCGCGAACGAGGCGAGTACGGCGGCCCGGTCGGTCCTCGGATAGAGCCGGCCGGGCAGCCGGCCCACCGGCCCGAACTGTTCCTCCGCGCACCTCAGCAGCGCGGCCGAGCCGCCCTCGCGGCCGTCGTGGGCCCGCAGCGCCGCCTCCAGACCGGCCCTGCCGATCCACGCGCCGCCGCCGCAGTCGCCCAGCAGATGCCCCCAGCCGTCGGCCCGCCGCCAGCCGGTGAGGTCGGTGCCGAGCGCGATCAGCCCGGTGCCCGCGGCGAGCACCGCGCCCGGCCGGAAACCGAGGGCCCCGGCGTACGCGGTGACGGCGTCGGCGGCGAGCGCGAGCCGTCGTACCCCCAGTTCGCGGGCGAGGGCGTCCGGCAGTTCGGCGCGCAGGGCGTCGCCCAGGGTGGCGAACCCGGCGGCGCCGACGACGGCCGTACCCAGGTCGTCCACGCCCGCCTCCGCCGCCAGTTCCCTGGCGAGCGGCGTGAGACGGGACATCAGATGGGCCGGGTCGATGCCGTGCGCGCCGGTGCGGACGGGCTCCCGGGTCTCCCGCTGTGCCGAGGGCGCCCGCCCCGGCACGCCGACGGCGACCCGGAGGCCGGAGCCGCCGGAGTCCACGGCGAGATACCCGGCGCCGGTCATGGCAGGCGCCAGTCCACGGGCTGCCCGCCCTGCTCGACCAGGAGGTCGTTGGCCCGGCTGAAGGGGCGCGATCCGAAGAATCCGCGGTCGGCCGACATCGGCGAGGGGTGCGCGGACTCCACCGCCGGCAGATTCCCCAGCAGCGGGCGCAGATTGCGCGCGTCGCGGCCCCACAGGATCGACACCAGCGGCTTGCCGCGCGCCGCGAGGGCCCGGATCGCCTGCTCGGTGACCTCTTCCCAGCCCTTGCCCCGGTGGGCGGCCGGGCTGCGCGGCGCGGTGGTCAGCGCCCTGTTGAGCAGCAGGACGCCCTGCTGGGTCCAGGGGGTGAGGTCGCCGTCGGACGGCTGGGGCAGTCCCAGGTCGGTGTTCAGCTCGCGGTAGATGTTGATCAGGCTCGGCGGTAGCGGCCGTACCTCGGGAGCGACCGAGAACGACAGGCCCACCGCGTGTCCCGGGGTGGGATAGGGGTCCTGACCGACGATCAGCACCCTCACCTCGTCGAAGGGTTGCTGGAACGCCCGCAGGACGTTGCTTCCGGCCGGGAGGTAGGTGCGTCCCGCGGCGATCTCCGTGCGCAGGAAGTCGCCCATCTGGGCGATCCGTCCGGCCACGGGTTCCAGGGCCTTCGCCCAGCCCGGTTCGACGATTTCATGCAAGGGTCGTGGTGCCACGGGCGTCACCCTACTGCCGTACGGCGGCCGGTGATCAACCGATGGCCGAACCCGGCCGGACACCCCGGGCCTCTCCGGTCCGTCCCTCAGCCGACCACCGCGGCGCGCACGCACAGGACGTCCGGCAGATGCGCGGCCACCTGCCGCCAGCTGTCCCCGTCGTCGGGGGAGGCGAACACCTCTCCGTTGCGGTTGCCGAAATACACGCCCGCCGGGTCGGCGTCGTCGGTGCACAGGGCGTCGCGCAGCACCGTGCCGTAGTGGTCCCCGGCCGGCAGGCCCCGGGACAGGGGCTCCCAGGATCTGCCCGCGTCGGCCGTGCGGAAGACCCGGCAGCGGCGGTCGGCGGGGACCCGGTCGCTGTCCGCGTTGATCGGGAACACGTACGCCGTGCCGCCGCGGCGCGGGTGGGCGGCGACCGCGAAGCCGAAGGTGGACGGCAGACCGGCGCCGATGTCGCTCCAGCGCGCGCCCGCGTCGTCGCTGCGGTACACCCCCCAGTGGTTCTGGAGGTACAGCCGGTCCGGGTCGGCCGCGTCCCGGGCGACCTTGTGCACGCACTGGCCGAACTCCGGGTTCGGGTCCGGCAGGAACACCGCGGCCACACCGGAGTTGGACGGCGCCCAGCTCGCCCCGCCGTCGGTGGTGCGGAACACCCCGGCCGTGGAGACGGCGACCGTCAGCGCCGCCTTGTCGCGCGCGTCCGTGAGCACCGTGTGCAGCCCCTCACCGCCGCCGCCCGGCACCCAGCGGGAGCGGGTGGGGTGCTCCCACAGCGGCCGCACCAGCTCGAAGCTCTCGCCGCGGTCCACCGAGCGGTACAGCGCGGCCGGTTCGGTGCCCGCGTACACCGCGTCGGGCTCGGCGGCGGACGGGTGCAGCTGCCAGACGCGCTCCAGGGAGGCGCCGGTGTCCCGGGGGAACCTGACGGCCGGCCGGGGCGGTTCCCTCCAGGTGCGGCCGAGGTCGTCGGAGTGGAACACCGACGGCCCCCAGTGCGCGCTGTCGCCCCCCGCGAGCAGCCGGGGCCGGGGTCCCCGGGTGTCGATCGCGACCGAATACACCGCCTGCGCGTTGAAATACGGGCTCTCGTCGAACTCCCACGGGCCCTGCCCCCGCCGCCGTCCGAGGAACAGGCCCTTGCGGGTGCCCACCGCCAGCAGTACCTCGGTCATGCCGATCACCTCCGGGGCGCCATTGCCCAGGATCGCCGTCAGATATCGGCCAGTCTGCACCCCGCCACCGACAGTCTCCCCTGGAGTGGTCGTCGCCCCAGCTCAGCGGGGGTGTCGTCGGCTTCCGGGGACGATCCGCGAGGTCCGTTCCCCGATGCGCCTGCGCGAGGCGGGCCACTCGTGCGAACGTCGAGGACGGCTTGTCATGAGCAACGGAACGATCCCTCCTCCGAGGAGGGCGGTCCGGCCGGTCTTTGCGGTCGCGAGGAGGATGCCCTGATGGCGTGCCGGAGTCCCAGGGTGTGGCTGTGGCGGTGGCGGCGCAATCCGCTCAGGCGCCGGGCGGACGTGGTGGAGGGCTGGGTGGTGCTCGGCGTCGGGCTGCTGACCGTGCTCGCCGGGGTGCTCGCCGGGCTCATGGTGGCCGCGACGGTGGCCCGGGGACTGGCCCGCGAGCGCGCCGACTGGCGCCCCGCCGTCGCCCGGGTCGTCGCCGAGGTCCCGGACGTGCCCGCCGGGCACCGGCACATGTCCCACGGCGCCCGGCCCTGGGCCGAGGTGCGCTGGACGGTGGCCGACGGCTCCGTGCACACCGGCCGGGTCCGGGCGACGGCCGGCGGCGGGGTCGGCACCACGGTCACCGTCTGGACCGATTCCCGCGGCCACCTCGTCGGCAGCCCCGTCCCGCCCGGCCAGGCGGCCTTCCGGGCCGGCCTCGTCGGAACCCTGGCGGGCCTCGGCACAGCCCTCGTCCCCTTTTCCGGCGGCTTCCTGCTGTGCGCCCGGCTGGAGCGCCGCCGGATGACCGCCTGGGACACGGAATGGGCCCGGCTGGGGCCGCGGTGGGGACGCACGGTCTGAGCGGCCGCCCGCCGGCCAAACGCCGTTTTTGGGTTCAGCCGCCGTCGGGCAGGGCCCGTCCCAGGATGGCGTCCAGGTCCGTGCCGGGCGGCAGGGTGCCGAAGGAGTGGCCCCAGTCGCCGGCCAGGCGGGTCGCGCAGAAGGCGTCCGCGACCGGCTCGGGGGCGTGGCGGACCAGGAGGGACGCCTGGAGGGCGAGCGCCGTGCGCTCGACCAGGCGGCGGGCGCCGGACTGGTCGGCCCGGGGCAGCTCGCTCCTGAGGGCGGCCACGGCGGAGTCCAGCCGGGCGTCCGCGCCCCGGACGAGGTCCAGTTCGGTGAACAGGGCGTCGGCGGCGCCCGGTTCGCGGCCGAGGGCGCGCAGCACGTCCAGCGCGTTGACGTTGCCCGAGCCCTCCCAGATGGACAGCAGCGGGGCCTCCCGGTAGTGCCGGGGCATACCGGACTCCTCCACGTACCCGTTGCCGCCCAGGCACTCCAGGGCCTCGGCGGTGAACGCGGGCCCCCGCTTGGTCACCCAGTACTTGCCGACGGCCGTGGCGACCCGCCGAAAGGCCCGCTCCCCGGCGTCCCCGCGCACCGCGCGGTCCGCGGCCCCGGCCAGCCGAAGCGTGAGGGTGGTCGCCGCCTCCGACTCCAGCGCGAGGTCCGCCAGCACATTGCGCATCAGCGGCTGTGCGAGCAGCCGGGCGCCGAACGCGCTCCGGTGGCGGGCGTGGTGACCGGCCTCGACCAGCGTCTTGCGCATCAGCGTCGCCGAGCCCATCACGCAGTCCAGGCGCGTGCAGTTGACCATCTCGATGATGGTCTTCACGCCCCGTCCCTCGGGCCCCACCAGCCAGGCGACGGTCCGGTCGAACTCCGGCTCCGAGGAGGCGTTGGAGCGGTTGCCCAGCTTGTCCTTCAGGCGCTGGATGCGGAAGGCGTTGCGGCCGCCGTCCGGCAGTACGCGCGGCACCAGGAAGCAGGACAGACCGCCCGGGGCCTGCGCCAGGACGAGGAAGACGTCGGACATCGGCGCCGACGTGAACCACTTGTGCCCGCGCAGCGTGTACACCCCGGGCTCGCCGGTGGGCGTCGCTGCCGTGGTGTTGGTCCGCACGTCCGAGCCGCCCTGCTTCTCGGTCATGCCCATCCCGGCGATCAGCCCGGGCTTCCGGACCGGCACCCGCAGTCCGGGCTCGTACTCCCGGCTGGTGAGCAACGGCTCGTACACCTCGGCCAGTTCGGGCTGCGCGCGCAGGGCGGGTACGGCGGCGTACGTCATCGACGTCGGGCAGCCGTGCCCCGCCTCGGTGTGCCCCCACGCCAACCCGCCCGCGGTACGGGCCACATGGGCGCCGGGCCGGTCGTCCGCCCAGGCCGAACCGGCGAGGCCCGCCCGGACCGCGGCCCGCATCAGATGGTGCCAGCTGGGGTGGAAGTCCACCTCGTCGACGCGGTTGCCGTACCGGTCGTGGGTGCGCAGCACCGGCTCGTGCAGGTTCGCCTGCGCGCTCCACTCCTGGGCCTCCGCGCTGCCGGCGCGGGCGCCGATCCGGCGGATCTCCTCCTCGGCCCACCCGGCCCCCTCGCGGCGCAGGCCCTCCAGGAGGGCGGCGTCGGCGGAGGAGTCGTACGGGGCGAGGGGAGGGGGCTGGTTGGTGACGTCGTGGGTCGCGACCGACGGCGGCGTCTGTGTCCGTGTGGGGGCCATACTCGTCATGTTGCGCTTTTGCTGCGGTTGTAGCAATAGTGCAACAAGGAGGCGCACGTACAGTACGTGCCCATGCGCATGAACGTTTCGACCGGGCCGGGGACGGCCGTCCTGCGGCCCCTGTCCGCCCGGTCGGTCGTGCTGAGCATGCTCCTGGCCGTGCACCCGCCCGAACTGCCGGTGAAGGACCTCGTACGGCTGGTCGAGCCCTTCGGTGTCGGCGGCTCCACGCTGCGGGCCGCGCTGAGCCGGATGGTGGCCGCGGGCGATCTGTGGCGCACGGACGCGGTCTACGGGCTCAGCGAGCGGCTGCTGGCCAGGCAGCGCCGCCAGGACGACGCGGTCCACCCCCGTACCCGCGCGTGGGACGGCGACTGGGAGATGGTCGTCGTCACGGCGACGGGACGCGGCGCGGCCGAACGCGCGGAGCTGCGCGCCCGGTTGGCCGCGCTGCGGCTGGCCGAGCTGCGCGAGGGCGTGTGGCTGCGCCCGGCCAACCTCGACCGGCCGCTGCCGGACGCACTCCGCCAGGTGGCGGCGACGTACACCGCCCGCCCGGACGAGCCCGCGGGCGATCTCGCCGCGCGGCTGTGGCCCCTGACCACCTGGGCGGCCACCGCCCGCGCCCTGCTGGCATCCGCCTCCGACGCCCCCCGCCCCGCCGACCGCCTCACCGCCTTCGCCGCGCTCGTCCGCCACCTCCTCGGCGACCCCGTCCTCCCGCCCGCCCTGCTCCCGCCGTCCTGGCCGGGCCCCGAACTGCGCACGGCGTACGCCGGGTATCAGCGGGAGGTGGGGGCGTCGGTCGGGGTGGCGGGCGCGAGGGAGTACTGACGGGGAGCGGGCTCTCGCCGGGGTGGCGGTACGGCATGGAGCGGTACGGCGGGGCGCGCGGTTCGGCGGGGGCAGGACGCGCCAGGCGCGTGAGCCGGGGACGCGGGGGAGTCGTAGCGGGGCACTGAGGGGCGGGAGAGTTCTGGCCGGGTGCTGAGCGCCGGGTGAGCCCGGCGGCCCAGGGGCCGGCGGGGCCCGCGGCCCTGAGCGCGGCACCGCCCGCCGGCCGCGCGCGGCACAAATGCCTTGACCCCGGTCCCAGAGCGCCGCGCCCACCCCATGCGGCGCAACCCGCCCCCGCTTCCCTCCCGGCAGGTGGCGCGCCCGGCCCGCAGGGCGTTCCCTGGGAGACAGGAGGATGACCAGCACGGTCGCGAACACTCGGCGGGGCGAATCGGACGACGATCTCACCCGAGGAGAGTCATGGCTGAGCAGAACGCGTCGTCGGCCCTCATGGCGCCACTGCGTGGCGCCGCCTCGGTGCTGCGCAAGGTGCCGGGTGCCACGGCGGTGGGCCGCGTCGCCGAGGAGACCCTGGACAAGGTGGGCGCCGTCTCCCCGCGCGGGCGGCGCATCGCGGTGTACGCCGGAGCGGGCGTGCTCGGCGCGGCGGGCGTCGTGGAGTGGCCCGTGGCGCTGACCGGCGCGGCGGTGGCCTGGCTCACCCAGCCCCGGCCCGGCCCCCGCGGCGACGGGGCCGGCGACGACCGCGAAGACAGGGCGGCGGCCCCGCACGACCTCCGCACGGCCGCGCTCCGGTCCGGCGCGGACACGCACCCGCACGGCCCGCAGGAGCAACCCCACCGGCACCACGGCGAGGGCGGGCACGGACACGGGCCTCGACCCGGCCCCGGACCCGTCCTCGCCGACGGCGCCCCGGACACCACCCCGAAGACGGTGACCGGCCCCCTCGGCCCCACCGCGCGCCCCGACCGCACCACCCGCTGAGGAGAGCCCCTTGCCAGGTCTGTTCACCGTGCCGCGGGCCACCCTCCGGCTGCTGCCCGCGGCACCACGCCTGCTGGCCCGCGCCGCCGCGCCCACGGTGGGGGTGGCCGCCGGAGCGGCCGCGGGCACCGCGCGCGCCGGTGTGCGCGGCGCGGACGCCGCCGTACAGGTCGCCCGCGTCGCCCGCAACGCCCTCCCCGGCTCCGGCGACCACTGGCGTTCCGGCACCCGCGCCCACTTGGCCCTCCGCCCCGCCGCCCCCGCGCCCGGCCCGCAGGCCCCACCCCCGAGCCCGCGTCGGGCGAGACCACCGCACCCGCCGCCGAGCCCGCCACCGGCCCCACGGACGGCACACCGCCCGCGACCGCGCCCCCGCCCCCCGAACCCCCGCCCACTCCAAAGCCCCCGCCTCCCCACCCCACCCCCCACATCGGCCGCCGTATCGCCCGGACCCTCGCCGACCGCCCCGACGTGCTCTTCGCCTACTGGGACGACGGCCTCGCCCGGCTCGTCGTGAGCGCGACCGAGGAGGAGGCCACCGACGAGGTGGTCGAGCACGCCGCCCGGCTCGCCGCCCGGCACGGGTTCGAGCTGGCCGCCGGGGACGTGGAGGAGACCACCCACCCGGCCGACCCCGCGGGGGTGCGCACGGCGGTGGCGACGTTCGGGGTCGACGTGCTGGGCACCGCCGTCGCGGTGACCGGGTACGCGCTGCGGCTGCCGCCCTCGCCCCGGCTGCTGACCGCCGTGGTGACGCTGCTGCGGGAGAACCCGCGGTTCCGTGCCTGGCTGCGCGCCCGCCTGGGCCCCGACCGGATGGACCTGGTGCTGGCCACCGCGAACGCGGTCGCGCACGGCGCCGGGCAGACCCCCGCGTCGCTGCTGCTCGACGGCACCCTGCGCGCCTGCCAGGTCGCCGAGACCGTGGCCCGTGCCGCCGCCTTCGACACGGTGCACGACGACCTGTGCGTCCCCGACCGCGTCAGCCTCGCCCCCGGCGGCGAGCCCCGGCCGCCGCTGCGCGAGTCGCCCGCCCAGGAGTACGCCGCCCACGCCTCGGCCGGAAGCGTGCTGGGCGCCGCGGCCACCCTGCTGGTCAAGCACGACGGCACGGAGGCGGCCGAGGCGGTCCTCGCCGGCTCCCCGAAGGCCGCCCGCTACGGTCCCGCCGCCTTCCACGCCGTGCTCAGCGCCGCCCTGTCCCGGACCGGCGTGCTGGTGCGCGACCCGGAGCGGCTGCGCCGGCTGGACCTGGCCGGGACCGTCGTCCTGCACGCCGGAGCGCTGCGCGGCGCGGACGGCGAGGCGGACCCGTGGGCCGAACCCGTGCTGGACGCCGCCCGCCGGGCCGGGCTGCGGGTGGTGCTGGTGGACGATCCCGCCCTGGAGGACTTCACCGGCCTCGCCGACCAGGTCGTGGACGCCCGCCGGCCGCTGGACGACGTCGTCCACGAGGCGCGCGGCGAGACGCGGACCGTGCTCACGGTCGCCCGGGTGCGCTCGGCCGGGGACAGCGACATCCTGGCCGCGCTGCGCGCCAGCGATGTCGCCGTGGCTCTCACCGACCGGGACGGCGCGGTGGTGTGGGGCGCGGACCTGCTGGCCCTGCACGGGCTGCCCGACGTGTGGCGGGTGCTGATCGCGATCCCGGCCGCCCGCGTGGTCGGCGGCCGGTCCCAGACCCTGGCCCGCTCCGGCGCGGCGCTGTCCGGGCTCCTCGTGGCCGTCGGTGAGGCCAAGGGGGGCCGGGGGAGGTTCGCCCTGCTGCCGGGGCTGCGGCACGCGCCCGTCGACGCGGGCGCCGCCCTGGCCCTGCTGTCCGGGATGCGCGCCGCGCTCGGCGTGGCGGTGGCCCGCGCCCCGCACCCCCGTCCCCGGGTGCACTGGCACGAGCTGGACCCGGACCAGGCCAGGGACCGGCTCGCGCACCGGCCCGGCGCGGAGAGCACGCCGCTGGGCGCGCTGGCCGAGGGGCTGCGCGAGGCGGCCGACGGGGTCTCCCGGAATCCGCTGGTCGCCCCCGTGCGCTGGTCCTACCAGCTCGGCCAGGCGGTCCGAGGCGAGCTGCACGACCCGCTGACCCCGGTCCTCGCGGTCGGCTCGGCCGCCTCCGCGATCCTCGGCTCGGCGGTGGACGCCCTGCTCGTGGTCGGCGCCCTCGATCTGAACGCCCTGGTCGGCGGGGTCCAACGGCTGCGCGCCGAGCGGGCGTTGTCCGGCCTGGTCGCGGACCAGAAGCGCAAGGCGCGCGTGGTGCCCACGGAGGAGGAGGCACCGGCCGGCGGCACCCGCACCGTGGAGGCGGGCAAGCTCACGCCGGGCGATGTGATCCAGCTCAAGGGCGACGACGTGGTGCCCGCCGACGCCCGGCTGCTGTGGCAGGAGGGCCTGGAGGTCGACGAGTCCGCGCTGACCGGCGAGTCGCTGCCGGTGGAGAAGGACACCGACCCCACCCCGCACGCCCCGGTCGCCGACCGCAGCTGCATGGTCTTCGAGGGCACGACCGTGGTGGCGGGCGAGGCCCGTGCCGTCGTGGTCGACACCGGCGAGCACACCGAGGCCGCCCGCGCCGTGCACCTCGCCGCGCGCACCCCGCCCGCCGCCGGTGTCCAGGCCCGGCTCCAGGAACTCACCCGCAAGGCACTGCCGTTGACCCTGGCGGGCGGCGCCGCGGTGACCGGTCTCGCGCTGCTGCGCGGCACCCCGATCCGCGAGGCGGTCAGCGGTGGCGTGGCGGTCGCGGTGGCCGCCGTACCGGAGGGGCTGCCCCTGGTGGCCACCGTCGCCCAGCTGGCCGCGGCCCGCCGGCTCAGCCGCGGCGGCGTCCTGGTGCGCACCCCGCGCACCCTGGAGGCGCTCGGCCGGATGGACACCATCTGCTTCGACAAGACCGGCACCCTCACCGAGAACCGGCTGCGCCTGGTGCGGGTCTCCGACGCCGAGGGCACCGTACGCGCCGTGGCCGCCGCCGGGTCCGCTGACACCGTTCGGGCCGCCGCCCGGGCCTGCCCCCGCTCCAACGGCGGCTCCGAGCGGCCGGTGCACGCCACCGACGAGGCCGTCCTGGACGCGGCCCGCCCCGATCCCGACTGGACCCAGCTCGCCGGGGTGCCCTTCGAGGCCGCCCGGGGCTACGCGGCCGCCGTGGGACGCACCGGGGACGGCTCCCGGGTCCTCGTGGTCAAGGGCGCCCCCGAGACCGTGCTGCCCGCCTGCACCGGCCTGCCGGCGAGCGCCGCCGACGCGGCCCAGGAGCTGGCCGGTTCGGGACTGCGCGTCCTGGCGGTGGCCGAACGGCGCCTCGACGGCGGGGAGGACGAGGCCGCCGTACTCGAACAGCCGCTCCAGGAACTGGAGTTCACCGGAGTGCTGGCGCTGTCCGACGTGCCCCGCGACACCTCCACGGCGCTGGTGAAGGGGCTGCTGGAGGCGGGCGTACGACCTGTCGTGCTCACCGGCGACCATCCGCAGACCGCGCGCGCCATCGCCGCCGAACTGGGCTGGCCGCAGGACACCGTGGTGGTCACCGGTGACGAACTGGCCGCCGCCGACCGGGCGGCGCGGGCCCGGATGCTGCGCGACGCGGGGGTGGTGGCCCGGGTGGCGCCCGAGCAGAAGCTCCAGGTCGTGGAGGCGCTGCGGGACGCGGGCCGGGTGGTCGGCATGGTCGGCGACGGCGCCAACGACGCCGCGGCCATCCGCGCCGCCGACATCGGGGTGGGCATCAGCGCGCGCGGCTCGGCCGCCGCCCGCAACGCCGCCGACATCGTGCTCACCGCCGACGACCTCACGGTCCTGATCGACGCGGTCGGCGAGGGCCGCGCCCTGTGGCACAGCGTCGCCGACGCCATCGCCATCCTCATCGGCGGCAACGCGGGCGAGGTCGGCTTCGGCCTGATCGGCACCCTGGTGTCCGGGCGGGCGCCGCTGTCCACCCGGCAGATGCTGATGGTGAACCTGTTCACCGACCTGTTCCCGTCGATGGCGGTCGCCGTCACGGAGAAGGAGGGCGAGGCGGACCTCGCCCATGTCGAGGAGGCCGCCGGGGTGCTGGGCGACCCGCTGCTGCGGCAGATCAGGCACCGGGCGCTGACCACCTGCCTGGGCGCGCTCACCGCCTGGCTGATCGGCCGCTTCACCCCGGGCACCGCCCGCCGCTCCAGCACCATGGCGCTGTGCGGGGTGGTCGGCACCCAGCTGGTGCAGACCCTCCTGGACCGGCGCGACAGCCGGCTGGTGCAGATCACCTCGCTGGGCTCGGCCGCGGTGCTCGTCGCCGTCGTCCAGACCCCGGTGCTCAGCCGCGCGTTCGGCTGCACCCCGCTCGGGCCGCTCGCCTGGGCCGGGGTGGCCGTCGCCATCGCCCTCGCCCTGGCGGGACAGCGCGCGCTGCCCCGCCTGGAGGAGACGGTCGTCCGGCTCCTGCCCGACTGAGGCTCACACCGAGCGCAGGTACTGCTCCGGCACCCGTACGTCGCCGCCCAGCTCCCGTGCCGTGTGCCGGGCCCAGGAGGGGTCGCGCAGCAGCTCGCGGCCGAGCAGGACGGCGTCGGCCTCGCCGTTCGCCACGATCTTCTGGGCCTGCTCGGCCTCGGTGATCAGGCCGACGGCCGCGACCGGAAGGCCGGTCTCGGCCTTCACCCGGGCGGCGAACGGGACCTGGTAGCCGGGCTCGACCGGGATGCGGACGCCGGAGGCGTTGCCGCCGGTGGAGACGTCGAGGAGGTCGACGCCGTGGGCGCGCAGATCGCGGGCGAGGCGGACCGTGTCGTCCGCGGTCCAGCCGCCCTCCTCCAGCCAGTCGGTGGCGGAGACGCGGAAGAACAGCGGCTTGTCCGCGGGCCACACCTCCCGTACGGCGTCCACGACCTCCAGCGCGAAGCGGACGCGGTTCTCGTACGAGCCGCCGTAGGCGTCGGTGCGGTGGTTGGAGTGCGGGGAGAGGAACCCGTGGACCAGGTAGCCGTGGGCGCCGTGGATCTCCACGACCTCGAAGCCCGCCTCCAGGGCCCGGCGCGCGGCCTCCCTGAACTGCCCGGTGATCTCCTTGATCTGATCGACCGTCAACTCCGTTGGGGCCGGGTGGCCTTCGGTGAAGGGCAGCGGGCTCGGGGCGAGGGGCTGCCAGCCGTGGCCCTCCGGGTCGATCGGCGCGCCGCCCTTCCAGGGCCGCTCGGTCGATGCCTTGCGGCCGCTGTGCGCGAGCTGCACGCCCGGCACCGTGCCCTGGGCCGAGAGGAAGCGGGTGATCCGGCGGAACGCCTCCACCTGGGTGTCGTTCCACAGGCCGAGGTCGTAGGGGGAGATCCGGCCCTCGGGGGAGACCGCGGTGGCCTCCACCACGATCAGACCGGTGCCACCGGTGGCCCGTGCCCCGTAGTGCGCGAGGTGCCAGTCGTCCGGGGCGCCGGTGAGCGGCCCGGCGGGCTCGGCCGAGTACTGGCACATCGGGGCCATCCACACCCGGTTGGGGATGGTCACCTCGCGCAGGGTGACGGGTTCGAACAGCACGCTCACGACAGACTCCATTCGTCACGGACCGCAGGTCTGCTTGTACGATAAACCTCGTACTACGAGAGATGTCAAACTACGACGAGTCTCGTACAATGCGGGTACGCGGGAGTTCCCCGGGGACGCGGAAGTCCCCCTGACGCAAGCGATGAAGGTGGGCCGCCGTGACCGAGACCGCCGCCCCCGGCCGGGTGCTGCCGCACCCCGACCGGGCGGAGATCCGACTGGAGACCGTGCTGCACGCGCTGTCCGACCCGGTACGGCTGCGCATCGTCCGCGAACTCTCCACGGCCGCCGACGAGTTGTCCTGCTCGCGCTTCGACCTGCCGGTCACCAAGTCCACCACCACGCACCACTTCCGGGTGCTGCGCGAGAGCGGCGTCATCCGGCAGTGCTACCGGGGCACGGCCAAGGTGAGCGGCCTGCGCCGGGACGACCTCGACGACCTCTTCCCCGGCCTGCTCGACGCCCTCCTCGCCGCCGCGAACGGCCAGCACGCCCGCCTCGGCGACGACGCCTGAGCGTGCCGGGCGGGGGCCCCGGCGGGACTACGACGTCCGGGCCACCGCCAGCAGGGTGTCCCAGTCGGCCAGCTTGACCACGCCCCGGCCGAGGCGCGCGCCCAGCTCGGCCTCCGCCCGCTCGATCGCCAGCCAGCCGTCCCAGACCACCGGCTCGACCCCGGCCGCCAGCAGCGCCGGGACCGCGTCCTCGGGCCCCTCCGAGCGCGCCAGAGCGGGGGCGTCCGCGAGCAGCGAGGTCACCGTCTCCTTGGCGCAGGGCCGGTTGGTGCCGATCACGCCCGACGGGCCCCGCTTGATCCACCCGGCGACGTACTCCCCGGGCGAGGCCGCGCCGTCCCGCACCACCCGCCCCGCCGCGTGCGGCACCGTGCCGCTCGGCTCGTCGAACGGCAGCCCCTCGAGCGGCACCCCCCGGTAGCCCACCGAGCGCAGCACCAGCTGCGCCGGCATCTCCTCGTACCGCCCCGTCCCCGTCACCCCGCCCCGCCCGTCCGGCACCGTGCGCTCGAAGCGGACCGCGCCCACCCGGCCGCCGTCCGCGAGCAGTTCCACGGGGCGCAGATGGAAGCGCAGCCGGATGTGCCGGTCGGCGGCCGTCGACGGGGGCTGCTCCGCCCAGCCGCGCAGCACCTCCAGATTGCGCCGCTGCACCGCGGGCAGCGTCTCGGGGTCGGCCGGGTCGAGCGCCAGATCGCCCGGTTCCACGACGACCCGGGTGCCGGGCAGGGTGCCCAGCTCGCGCAGCTCCTTGGTGGTGAAGCGGGCCTGCGCGGGGCCGCGCCGCGCCACCATCCGCACCTCGCGGACCCCGCTGTCCGCCAGCGCGTCCAGCGCCCCCTGCGGCATGTCCGTCGGGCGCAGCTCGGCCGCGTCGCGCATCAGCATCCGGGTGACGTCCACCGCCACATTGCCCGCGCCGATCACCACCGCCGAGCGCACGTCCCGCAGGTAACCCGCGTCGGCCGCGTCCGGGTGCGCGCTGTACCAGGCCACGAACTCGGTCGCCGACCAGCAGCCCGGCAGCTCCTCGCCCCGGACGCCGAGACGGCGGTCGGTGGCGGCGCCCACGCAGTACACCACCGCGTCGTACAGCCCGCGCAGCACCTTGACCGGCACCCCGTCGGGGCCGCCCACCCGCACCCCGCCGAGGAAGCGCACCCGCTCGTGCTCCAGGACCGTCCGCAGGCTCGTCTGGAGCGACTTGATCTTCTCGTGGTCCGGGGCGACGCCGTACCGGACCAGGCCGTAGGGGCACGGCAGCCGGTCCAGCACGTCCACACGCACCTCGGGGTCCCGCTGGACGAGCTGCTGGGCGGTGTAGCACCCGCTCGGTCCGGATCCGACGACGGCGACTCGCAGCACGGCGGTACTCCTGACGGCGAAAGGAGAGTGCGCGGACGCCTCCAGGGTCCCACCGGCGAGGCGACGAGGGCAGAGCCCGCCGGGTGACGCGGGCGCGTGTCCCACCGTATGGAGGGTGCGCGCGCGGATACGTTGCGCAGGTGCTCGAAGCATCCTTTCTTGATCTTTCCGAGCGGAACGCGGAGGACGGCGCGCTGTCCGTGTGGCCCGCGTGGGAGGTGCGCGAGTACGGCGGCGCCCTGTCCTGGCTGTACGTCCGGCTGGACTTCCCCGACGGCGCCGGGGTGGACGCCCTGGCCGTCGTGAGCGACGGGGGCAGCGTCCGGGTCGAGGAGATCCGGGCCCGCCCCGCCCTCTCCCTGGACGACCTCAGCGTCCTCGCGGACTGGATCGAGGAGCCGCTCCTGGAGGCGTTCTGGGCGGGGGAGCGGGCCGCGGACGGTTCGCGGGTCCCGGACGCGCACGACGGCGACACCGGTCCCGGCGCCTCGCGCGCGGCCCGGCGGCGGGCCCGTCCGGCCTGGCCGCGCGGGACCGAGGGCCGGCTGCTGCTCGCCCGGGAGTACCGCGCGGCGCAGCAGGCGGGCGCCGACCCGGTGCTCGCCGTGATGCGGGCGACCGGCCACGGCCGCCGCCGCACGCTCGGCCTGATCGCCCAGGCCAGGGACGCGGGCCTGCTGACACCCCGGCACGCCCGCCGGTAGACGCCCCCCGGCGTCCCCTGGGACCCCTCCGGGCTCCCCTCCGCGCGATCCGCCGCGTCCCCTGGGGCGCCTCCGGGTCCCCCCCGCGTCCGCTACGCTCCCTCCGGGCGCTCCCCGGTCGCGAAGAACCGCGACAGATCGCGCTCCGCGCTCCCGCACCCGGCGTCCCGCTCCCGCTCCGGCGGCACCCCGAGCTCCCAGTCGAGCCCGTAGCGCCGGAACAGCTCGGCGCGCAGCGCGGGGACGGGCATGGGCACGCCCGGGACCAGCGCCGCGTACACCGCGCCCATCAGCTGGGCCCGCAGCATCGGATAGCCGGCCGTCACCTCCGCGGCGCCGTACCGGGCCACGGTGTCGCCGAGCAGCTCCGACAGCCGCCGCTGCTCCGGGCACTCCACGAAACCCTCGGCCTGGAGCAGCCCCGCCATGTGCTGGCGCATCAGCACCGGCCGGTCGCGGGCCAGCCCGAGGATCGCGTCGACGGCACGGGCCAGCCGCTCCCGGCCGTCCTCGCTGCGCGGCTCCCGCTCCAGCGCCTCCTCCAGCGTGCGGTGCATCAGCCGGTGCACGGCGGACTGCACCAGCTGGCGCTTGCCGGGAAAGTAGTACGACACCAGACCGCGGGCGGAACCGGCGCGGTCCGCGATGTCGCCGAGCGTCGTGGCGTCGAAGCCCCGCTCGTCCACCAGCTCCACGGCGGCCTGGAGCAGCCGCTCCCGGGAACGCCTTCGCAACTCTTCATTGACCGAGGCGCTGCGCGGGGACATGCTGGACTCCTGCGTTGACTGGCTGCCAGCCAACTATACTCAACGCAGCCGGAACCCACGGGTCCGGTTCGAGCTGCCGTCTGCCGGGGTGACGCGGGGGATCACCTCGGCGGACGGTACGCCCGCCTCGGCCGTCGGCGAAAGGGGCCGGAAGGCGGTCAGGCCAGGTCGGAGGCGTGGCCCGGGACCAGTCCGAGAACCGGCAGCAGCGCGTTCGGGCGGTCGGAAGCCGGCAGATGGTCCACGAAGTGCACCCGGCAGCCGAGCGCCGCCGCGCCCCCGTCCGCCTCCCTGCTGTCGCCGACCATCAGCGTCCGCCGGGGATCGGCACCGAGCGCCGCACAGGCGACCGCGAACAGCCGCGGGTCCGGCTTCTGCACCCCGTGCTCGTACGACAGCGCGTACGCGGCCACGAACGGGTCGAGGCCGTGCGCGCGGAAGACCGGACGCGGGTCCCAGCCGATGTTGCTGACCACCGCCACGCCGACCCCGCGCTCGCGCAGGGCGCGCAGCACCGCCGGGGCGTCCGGGTAAGGGGTCCAGGCGGCGGGGGACATGTGCCGGGCGTAGAGCGCGTCGTGCAGGTCCGGATCGGGCAGCGGCACCCGCCGGGACATCCCCGTGAACGCCGCCCGGTGCAGCTCCGCGCTCTCATCCCGGCGCGCCCACAGCCCGGCCAGTTCCCCGGGCACCCGCACCGGCGCCGCCCCGCCCGGCAGCGCGCCCGCCGCCTCCAACGCCCGTGCCGCCTCTTTCACTTGCGGTTCGGGAAGGTCCCGTCCGGTCTCGTCCAGCACCGCACGCAGCCAGGACTCGGTGGACTCGACGCGGAACAGCGTCCCGGAGAAGTCGAACAGCACGGCAGTCATGCGGGGGACCTTATCCGGACGTCTTCGCACAGGAGTTGAGCCAGGATCGGTCGAGACCGTACTCAGCCAAGGGCCCGCAGTCCCGGTACCAGGGCCAGCAGCACCGGGAGCGCCGGTACCAGCGCGGCGACCGCCGTGAGCCGCAGCCGGTGCAGGGCGGGGAGCCGGGCGGGTGAGGTGAGCAGCCGGTCCACCCGCTGCGGCACATGCGCCTCGGGGGTGGGAGTGGGTCCGAACACGCCCCGCTCCTCGTTGAGTTGGACCAGGGCGAGCGCGGTCGTCAGCCGGCCGAAGCGCCGCGAGGCGGTGTCGTCGGCGGCCAGCTCCACCAGCCGGTGCATCTCGCCCTGGAACGCGGCGAACACCGGCACCTGGGGGAATCCGCGCGCGAGCGCCGCCGAGCAGTGCAGCAGCCAGTCGTGCCGCGCCCGCGCGTGCCCCCGCTCATGGGCCAGCAGCGCGTCCAGCTGACGCTCCTTCAGGCGCCGCAACGCGGCCGTGGTGACGACCAGCCGGGGCGCCGCACCGGCGAGCCACCAGGCGTCCGGGCGCCCGTCCTCCAGCACCACGAGCCGCCCCGCTCCCGGCTCCTCGCCGGGCAACAGCGGCGCCCGCACGAGGAGTTCGGCCCGCCGCGTCCGCCGTCGCGCACCGGACCGTACGACCTCCCGCACCAGCATGGCCGCGC
Organism: Streptomyces sp. SUK 48; assembly: GCF_009650765.1. NCBI lineage: Bacteria > Bacillati > Actinomycetota > Actinomycetes > Kitasatosporales > Streptomycetaceae > Streptomyces > Streptomyces sp. SUK 48. The sequence continues at coordinate 7,103,057 of NZ_CP045740.1, forward strand.
TCCACAGCCCGGCGCAGGCCAGCAGTACGGCGGTGGTGGCCGCCCAGGGGCTCGCGGTACCGAGGGCGTAGGCGTCCACGACCGCGCGCGGCGCCCGCGCGAACACCTGCCCGCGCACCGGCGCCCAGGCCGCGGCGGCGCTCAGCGTCATCGACAGCGCGCAGCACAGCAGCACGGCCGCCACGACGCACTGCCACGCCCACAGGGCGACGACCGGTTCGCGGTCCGGCCAGTCGGCGCGGGCGAGCAGGCGCGGACCGAGGACGGCGGTGAGAGCGCCGAGCAGTAACAGGGCCACCGGGACCATCATGGGCAGCACCCTATGAGCGCGGGACCGCCCGGCGGTACGGTCCGTCACCCCGAAGTGACGCAGGCAACGCGCCCCGGCCGCCCGTCCCGTCATGGCGCCGCGCCGCTTTCGCTACGGCCGGTTCGCCGCCTGCTTGACGGTCCTGATCACCGGCGCCGATTCCAGGTGGGTGATGGCCGGGAGCGCGGCGATACGGGTGGTCAGGTACCGGTACAGCTCCCGCTGGTTCGCGCACACCACGCTCGCGTACAGATTGGTCGGGCCGGTGGTGGCCGCGGCGAACGCGATCTCCGGGTGCTCGGCCAGTGCCCGGCCCGTCTCCTCCAGGTGGGCGGGGGCGACCGAGAGCCAGAGCAGGGTCCGGGCGTGCCCGCCGAACACGCGCCAGTCGACGTCGAGGTCAAGATAGAGCACGCCGTGTCCGCGCAGTTCCGTCATCCGGCGCCGGACCGTCGTCGGCGACCAGCCGGTCGCCGCGGCCAGCTGTTCGAGCCCGGCCCGGCCGTCGGCGGCGAGCAGGGCGAGGAGCTTGCGGTCGCCGTCGTCGAGCCGTACCGGTCCCGGCCGGTGAGGCACCGGGGGCGGGCGCAGCCGCTCGGCCGCCTCCGCGTCCAGCCACCCGAGCTTTCCGACCAGGTTGTCCGGGCCGCCGTAGAAGGCGTGCAGCACGGAGTGCGCGGTCACGCCCTCCACCCGCGGGGTGCGGGGGAGTTTGGCCAGCAGCAGTGCCTCGCTGTCCGCCTCGCTCTCGGTGCGCACCACGCACGTGATCTCGGTGCCACCGGAGTTGAGGCTCACCCAGGAGGTGTCGGGGCGCCCGGCCAGCGCCTCGGCGACCGGGAGGGACGCTGCGGGCGCGCAGCGCACCCGCAGGAACCACAGGACGGCGCCGAGCGCGGTGGGATCGACCCCGCCGAGCACGCGGACCGCCCTGGCCGACCGTAATCGGGCGTAGCGGCGGGCGATGGTGCGATCCGAGACGCCGAGCACCTCGGCGATCGCGCTGAACGGCGCACGGCCGTCGATCTGCAGGGCGTGCACGAGCCGGCGGTCCAGCTCGTCGTATTCGGATTCCACCGGTTCAAGGCTAGTCCGTGCCGGATATCGGCACGATCGGTCCGGTTTCTGGTCCGGGCCGCTCGATCGGCGCAGCGTTGCCCCTGTCCCGATCGCCATGGACGGGACCGACACAGACGAAGGAGAGCCCGTGGACACCGATGTGCTCATCATCGGCGCCGGCCCGACCGGCATGACACTGGCCAACGAGCTGCTGCTGGCCGGGGTTTCGACCGTACTGGTCGACCGGCTCGCGCGGCGCAGCGAGCTGTCCAGGGCGGGCGGTGTGCAGTCCCGCACCCTGGAGGCGCTCGACCAGCGGGGGCTGCTGGAACCCCTGCTGGCCACCGGGGACCACCCCGCCGGCACCGGCCACTTCGCCGGGATTCCGCTCCCGCTCCAGCCCGACCGCCACTATCTGCCCTGGCGGTCCGTGCCGCAGGTGGTGATCGAGGAGTTCTTCGAGGGACATCTCGCCGCCCACGGCCTGCGTGCCCGCAGGGACCACGAACTGGTCGGCCTCGCCCAGGACGACGACGGGGTCACCGCGAGCTTCGCCGACGGCACCGCCCTCCGCTCCCGCTACCTGGTCGCGGCCGACGGAGCCCACAGCACCGTACGGTCGCTGCTGCGGGCCGAATTCCCCGGCGAGGCGGGTACGTTGACGATCGTCGCCGCCGATGTGCGGCTGGGCGGCACCGACCCCGCCACCGCGCACACCTGGGCCGAGGACGGGCACTGGGCGGCCCTGTTCCCGCTCGGCACCGACCGGCAGGGCAGGCGGCTGCGCCGGCTGGTCCTCGGCGGGCCGGGCCGCTCGCTGCCCAGGGAGACCCCGGTCACCGAGGACGAGATCCGCGAGGGTCTGCGCACCGTGTTCGGCACGGGGGTGGAACTGCTCGAACTGTGCTACGCCCGCCGTATCACCAACGCCTCACGCCAGGTCGAGCAGTACCGGCACGGGCGGGTGTTCCTCGCGGGCGACGCCGCCCATGTCCATCTTCCGCTCGGCGCGCAGGGCATGAACACCGGGATGCAGGACGCGCTCAACCTCGGCTGGAAGCTCGGCGCCGCCGTGCGCGGCTGGGCGCCGGGGAACCTGCTCGACACGTACCACGCGGAACGGCATCCGGCCGGGGCCGCCGTACTGCGCAACGTCCGGGCCCAGAGCCTGCTGATGGACTGGGCGGGCACCCGCGATCCCCAGGTGCTGGCCGCCCGGGAGATCTTCGCGGAGATGGCCCGGCTCCCACAGGCCCAGGGCTATCTCGGCGACCTGATGTCCGGGATGGCCGTCCGCTACCCGATGCCGGGCACCGAGTCGCATCCGCTCGTCGGCCGGCCCGTACCGGACCTGGATCTCGGACCGGCCCGGATACATGAACTGCTGCGGTCCGGGCGCGGGGTCCTGCTGGACCCGGACGACGCGTTCGCCGAGGCCGCCGGTCCCTGGTCGCACCGGGTGGACCGGGCGGGCAAGGGCGCCGGCGTCGAGCCGATGCTCATCCGGCCGGACGGCTATGTGTGCTGGGCGGGCGCGGACGGCCTGGAGGCGGCGCTCGCCCACTGGTTCGGCGCGCCCCGCTGAGCGGAGCGGCGGCCCCGCGGGTGAGCGGAGCGGCGGCCCCGCGGGACGCCGAGGCGGCGTCCCGCCCTCGCTCCGGCGGGCGGCGGGGCACCGCCGGTCCGGCTACGGGCAGCTCTCGCCGAACTTGACCGCGGTGAGCGTGACCGGCTGCCCGCGCAGCGCGCTGCCCGCGGCCGGGGTCTGCGCGCAGACCTGCCAGTTGCTCTCCACCAGAATCCAACGGCCGTCCGCGGAGGCGTCCTTGACCGTGATCGACGTCCCCGAGTCCAGGGCCGCGCGCACCGCCTTCACGGACTTGCCCTTGAAGTCGGGCATTTTGCCGCCCTGGACGGTCGGCTCCTTCTGGTCCGTCCCGGGGCAGGTCTCCGCCAGCTTCACCGCGCCGAAGTCCAGCGTCGTGCGCGACGACACCGACCTGCCCGCGGCCACGTTCTGGGAGCACACCTTCCAGTTCCGGTCGAGGGCCTGCATCCGGTCACGGCCGAGCGCGTCGTGCGACGTCAGCGAGAAGAAGCCGTCGGCCTGTGCGGCGTCCTGCGCGGACTGGAGGCCCATCCCGACGAAGTTCCGTACGGTCTTCGGCGCCGCGCCCGCCGACGTGCCGCCCTTGGACGCCGAACCGCCAGGCTTCGTACCGGAGTTGCTTCCATCGGAAGCGCTGTCGGTCGGCTGACAGGCGGTCAGCCCGACCGCGGCGCAGAGCAGGACGGCGCTGATGACGCGGTTGCGCATGAATCCCCCCCGGGTGAGACGACGGCAGACCGGACACGCTAGACCATGCGTGAAGAGAACGTGAACGCCCCCGGTGCGCCCGGGACTCACATCGTCAGCAGCATGGCCACCATCCCGATCGCCATCGACAGCCGGCAGGCGAGGGCCAGTTCCGGGCGGTCGCCCCAGCGGTCGGGCGGCGGCGGGCCGCCGACGATGACGGCGGCCGGGACCAGGCGGGCGCCGGACAGCAGGACGTAGCCCGTGAAGTACAGGAGCAGGACGCCGGTCACGGCGGGGACCCCGGTGCCGCCGTGCACGCCCTCCATGGACATGCCCGCCATGCCCGCCATGGAGTGGGCGGCGGGCGGGGCCAGGGCCATCGCGGCCGCCATGTAGGCCATCGCCCCGGCGCCCACCAGGTGGTGCAGATGATGCCGGTCGCGGCGCGCGGCCCACAGGGCGCGCAGCGCGGCCAGGCCGAAGACGGCCGCGTACATGGGCCAGGCCCAGCCCGGCGGGGTGAACGCCGCCGCGGGCACCGCCATCGCGGCCATCCCGAAGCCCATCAGCGCCTCACCGCCGGCGGACCGGCGCTGCTCCTCGACGGCGCTGCGCATCCGCAGCAGACAGTAGGCCCCGGTGGCCGCGCACAGCGCGACCAGCAGCCAGGCGGCCGACACGGATCCGTGCACGGGCACCTCCCCCGCTCGACGGTCGGTCGAGGGATGCGATGCCCAGCCGGGGCGGGGCGCATGCGGGCGCAGGGGGGTGCACGGGAGCGCCGGCGGGGGCACGACGGGGTGGGCACCGGGGCGTCGCGCCCGGCGCGGCGGTGTGACGGGACAGTCATCGCGACATGTGTTTTACAGATAAAACACATGCTAAATTCGATGAATGAGCAGCGCGACCCGTCACCGTCTTCCCCTCGCCGGGATACTCCGCCTCGGCCGCCCCTCGGACATCTGGTTCAAGCCCGCCCTGAGCGCGGTCGCCGCGGTCGCCCCGCCCAACCTGATCCTGCTGGCGCTCGGCCGCCTCGACCTCGCCATGTACACGATGGCCGGATCGCTGTGCGCCCTCTACGGCCACAACCGGCCCTACGCCGCCCGGGCCCGGGCCCTGGCCGGAGTGGTGCTCGGCATGGTCGCCGGTGTCGCCGTCGCCCTGGTCACGGCCTCGCTCACCTCCGACGCCGCCCTCCTCGTGACCGTCGGCGCCCTGCTCGCGGCCGTCCAGAAGGCCGTGTGCGACGCCACCCGGATCGGCCCGCCGGCCAATGTGATCTTCACCTTCATCAGCTCCGCCTCCCTGTTCGCGCCCCAGACCCTCGGCCAGGTGCCGGGCCATCTCGGGCTCGCCCTCGCGGCCGGCGCCTGGTCCTGGCTGGTCGCCATGGCACCCGGACTGGTGCGCCCGCACGGCCCCGAGCGCCGGGCCACCGCGGCCGCCCTGAACGCCACCGCCGCCTACGCCGACACCCGCGGCACCGGCGCGGGACACGCCCCCGCCCGCGCCGCGAGCGCCGCCGCCCTCCACGCCGCCTGGCAGTCGCTGCTCGCCGTCGGCGACCGCACCGACGCCACCCGGCGCGCCCTGGAACGGCTCCTCGTCCGCGCCGAGGTCGCCCTCGCCGCCCCCGCCGACAGCGACCCGGCACGGCTGCGCGCCTGGGCCCGCGAGCTGCGCGGCCCGCGCCGCACCCTCCGCCTCGACATCCCCGGCGAGCACGCGGACGAACTGCTCGGCCTGGACACCGAACTGGCCCAGCCGCGCCCCGCCCTGCGCCACCGCCTCGCGCCGCTCGCCCCCCTCGCCGCCCGCACCGCCCTCGGCTGCGCCCTCGCCGGGTACGCCTCCCTCGCCCTCGGCGTCGGCCGCCCCTACTGGGCCCTGGTCACCGCGGCCTCCATCTATCAGGCGAACGTCACCCTCACCTGGAGCCGGGGCGTCCAGCGCGTCGTCGGCAACGTCCTCGGCGTCCTCGCCTTCGCCGCCCTCGCCCCGCTCGCCCACCTGAACGCGGTGGCCCTGGTGCTGTGCTGCGTCGCCCTGAACTTCGGCGCGGAGGCGCTGATGGGCCGCAACTACTGGCTCGGCAGCATCTGCGTCACCCCGATGGCCCTGCTCGTCACCGAGTTCGCCCGCACCCAGGACGCCACCGAGCTGATGACCGACCGGGTCGTGGACACCCTCGTCGGGGCGCTGGTCGGCTTCGTCGCCGCCATCGCCGTCACCAACCGGCGCGCCGGCGACCGCCTGGAACGGGCGCTGACCGAGGCGGAACGCGCCCGCGAGAACGCCGCCCGGCTGCTGGCCGAGGCGCACCCGGAGCCCCGCGCCCTGGACGGGGCCCGCCGCGGGCTCACCACCGCCCTGGTCGACCTGCGCGCCACCGCCGACGCCGCGGCCGGGGAATGGTGGCAGCGCGCCCTGCCCGAGGACCGGGTCGTGCTCGCCGAACAGTCCGGACACCGTACGCTCGCGGCGACGGTACGACGCCAGGGGCTCGCGCCGCGTCAGCACGACCCGGGTACGACGACGGAGGACATACGGCCATGACGGCGACGAACGGCACACCGGCAGCCGGGGACGCGAGCGGCACGGCGGCGCGGCGCGAGGCGTCCACGGCCGACACGGTCGCCGCGGTCGTACGGCAGTGGCGGGCCGTCCATCCCGACCTGGACACCGGCCCGATGGAGGTCATCGGGCGGATCAACCGGTGCGCGGCGCTGCTCCAGCAGGCCGAGGACGCGCCGTTGCGCCGGGCCGGGCTCAGCCGCCCCGAGTTCGACCTGCTCGGCGCGCTGCGCCGCACCGGGCACGAGCTGACGCCGGGCGAGCTGGCCCGGGAGACGTTCTCCTCCGGGGCTGCCGTCACCAAGCGGATCAAGCAGCTGACCGAGCGGGGGCTCGTGGAGCGCCGCGGCGACACCCGGGACCGCCGGGTGGCCCATGTCCGCCTCACCGACGCCGGGCGGGACCTGGTCGACGGGGTCCTGCCCGAGCAGCTCGCCTACGAGACGGCCGTCCTCTCGGTCCTGGCACCGACCGGACGCGACGACCTGGCCGGCCTGCTGGCGGAGCTGCTCGGCCGCCTCGAGGGCCGGATGGGCGCGCTGCGCGCCGGAGGATGAGGCAGGCGCCCCTCGGACAGGACCTAGATCCCGGGCCGGTGCCGCAGCGGATGATCCCCCGGCACCTCCACCAGGACGATCCGCGTGCCGTCCGGGTCCGTGAGCCACATCTCGACCAGCCCCCACGGCTCCTTCACCGGCGGCCGGGTGATCTCGACGCCCTTCGCCCGCAGTTCGTCGTAGGCCGCCGTCACGTCCTCGACCTGCATCCACAAGGCCACGGCCGGCGAGGGCGGGTCCGAGGCGCGTCCCGAGATCTCCAGGAAGCCGCCGCCGAGGAAGTACACCGTCCCCCGCTCCGGCCCGGTGCCGAACTCGCGGTAGACGGGAAGGCCCAGCCGTTCGCCGTAGAAGGCGCGGCTGCGCTCGGGGTCGGTGGGTCGCAGAAGTGTCCGGCTGCTGAGCACATGCACCATGGCCGCGCAGCCTAGTGGCACAGTTACCCTCGTCCCAGCCCCAGCCACGCCCGAGATCGGAGAACCGCCCCCATGCACAGCGCCGCCGCCCCCGGCCTCACCTTCCGAGACGCCACCGACGCCGACGTCGACGCGCTGGTGGTGCTGATCGAGTCGGCGTACCGCGGCGACGCCAGCCGGGCCGGGTGGACCACGGAGGCGGACATCCTGGAGGGGCAGCGCACCGACCCCGAGGGCGTCCTCGCGGTGATCGAGTCCGCGGACAGCCGGCTGCTCATCGTCGAGCGCGACGGTCGTATCGTCGCCTGCTGCCAGCTCGAACACCGCGACGACCACGCCTACTTCGGCATGTTCGCGGTCAGCCCCGCCCTCCAGGGGGAGGGCCTCGGCAAGACCGTGATCGCCGAGGCCGAGCGGCAGTCCCGCGCGACATGGGGCATCAGCGAGATGCACATGACCGTGATCTCCGTACGGGACGACCTGATCGCCTGGTACGAGCGCCGCGGCTACCGCCGTACGGGACAGATGTCCCCGTTCCCCTACGGCGACGAGCGCTTCGGCATCCCGCAGCGCGCCGACCTCCAGTTCGAGCTGCTGGTCAAGAAGCTCGGCTGAACCGGCGCGGGGCCCGCCCGGACGGCCGCCGCCCCCGGGCCGCGCCCGCCTACGCCGTGAACCGTCCGGTGCGCTTGATCTCCGGGAAGTCCGTGGTGGCGCCGTCGAGTTCGAGCGCGCGGACCAGCCGCAGCTGCTCCTGCGTGTTGACCGTCCAGCCGATGATCCGCAGCCCGGCCGCGCGCGCGTGCTCGACGGTCTCCAGGGTGATCCGGCGGATGTCCAGACACAGGGTCGGCGCGCCCACCGCGACCGCGCGCTCGACCACCTCGGGGCCGTAGCGTCCGGCGATCAGGGCCGTGCGCACCCCGGGCACCAGCCGGGCGATCTCGGCGACCGCCTCGTCATGGAACGAGGACACCTCCACCCGCCCGACCAGATCCCGCTCCAGCATCACCCGCGCCAGCTCCCGCGCCGCCGCCACGTCCTTGATCTCGGCCTGGAGCGGCGTGCCCACCGCGTCCAGGACCTCCTCGAACACCGGCACCCGCTCCCCGCGCCCCGCGTCCAGCGCGCGCAGTTCGGCGAGGGTCTTCTCGGCGATCGGCCCGGAGCCGTCGGTCGTGCGGTCCACCTCGGCGTCGTGCATGACGACCAGGGCGCCGTCCTTGCTGAGATGCAGATCCAGTTCGATCAGATCGAGGCCGGCCCGCTGCGCGGCGGCGAAGGAGCGGAGGGTGTTCTCGGGCTCCACACCCATGACCCCGCGGTGACCGATGGTAAGGAAGTTCAAGGTTCGACTCGCTTCCGTCGACGGCGGCTCGGCACGCGCGGCGACGGGCGGACGCCGTCGTCCGTGCGGGCAGGTCGCAGCCTAACGGCCCCGACCCGGGATGAACCCGCACGCGCGCGGACGATCTGGGCGCGCCCCGGGCGGTGACCGGCTGCTACCCCGTCGCGGCATCACCCACGCGTGGGCGAGTCCCCGCGCGCTTGACAGGCCGAATCCCGCCCCTCCCGGGCTCTCCGGGCCGACGGTCGAAAGTGAGCGCCGTCACGGTTTACGGCAGGAAAAATGTCGGTGACCATGTCTTCAGACAGAAAAATCTCCTGCGCTGCCTCTTGATGGGGGAATCAGGGTATGCATACGGTGTCCATACGCGAGGTTGTCCCGTGGAGGATGGAAAATGACGGAAATTCTTGTGCAGTCGGGTCCGGAGGGACAGGTTTCTTCGCAGGCCAGGGTGGTTGAGCACCCCGCCTGGCCCATGCTCAAGGATGCCGCGGAGCAGATTCGGCCATGGCAGTCGGCCGATGGGTCGATCGACTTCGACGCCGAGGGCGCGCCCGCCAAGGCCGACGCGGAGGCCGCCGTGCGCCGTGTCGCCGAGGCCGTCGAGCAGCTCTCGCCGCTCCTGCCGTACGACGCCGCCTACCACGAGGCCGTGGTGAAGGATCTGCGCCGCTGGGCCGAGGGCGGCTTCGAGGTGCCGGACTTCCTGGACTCCCTGCTCGCCTTCCACCCCGCGGCGCAGCGCGCGGACGGCCTCCAGCACCTGGTCGTCTTCCCGATGTACACGCAGAACGGCAACCTGGACCGCAACCTGGAGGCGGTCGTGCTGCGCATGGTCTGGCCCGAGTGGCTGGCCGAGCTGGAGCGCACCCGGTACGACAACCCGCTGTTCTGCGGCATCACCTTCGAGGACTTCACCGCGGGCTACGACACCCACTCGGCCGTCCTCTTCCCGGAGACCATCGCCGTCCGCGAAGCGCCGGAACGTTTCTCCTGGGGCGGCATCTTCTGCGACCGCGAGGCCGCGCGCTTCCGCCGGGTCACCGACGCGGCCGTCGGCATCCTGGGCCTGGAGCTGCCCGAGGACATCGCCGCGATGGTGCACGACCAGAAGCGCTGCGAAGAGGCGTTCGTGCTCTGGGACATGGTCCACGACCGCACCCACAGCCACGGCGACCTGCCGTTCGACCCCTTCATGATCAAGCAGCGCCAGCCGTTCTGGATGTACGGCCTGGAGGAGCTGCGCTGCGACCTCACCGCCTTCAAGGAGGCCGTGAAGCTGGCGGCGGACGGCGTCCCGCAGGCCCGTGACGTGCAGTACGCGGTGCTGTTCGACCGGATGTTCCGCTTCCCCGTCTCCGGCGACCGGGTGCGCAACTACGACGGCCTCGGCGGCCAGCTGCTCTTCGCCTACCTGCACAAGCACGACGTCGTGCGCTGGACGGACAACAAGCTGTCCATCGACTGGGAGCGCGCCCCGCAGGTCACCAACCAGCTGTGCGCCGACATCGAGAAGCTGTACCGGGACGGCATCGACCGCCCCAAGCTGGTGCACTGGTTCGCCGGCTACCAGCTGGTGTCCGAGTACCTGGCCCCGCACCCCGGCTCCACGTGGGCCAAGGGTCCGGACGCCCTCGACCTGACGCTGCCGCCGCGCAAGCTGGTCGACGACGTGCTCCCGGACGAGTTTCCGCTGAGCATGTTCTTTGAAGCCCTGTCCAAGAAGCTGAAGAATGTGATCGCCTCCACCAAGGGCATCACGGCGGACGGCGCCGAGCGGCTCGCCGCGTGACGGACGGCGCACCGTCCACACACACCACTGCTGCAGAGGGGAAGATCATGGGGAACGGGTCGAACGGGGCGCTCAGCGGTGCCGTGATCGCGGTGGCCGGAGCGGGCGGACCCGCCGGCCGTGCCGCGCTGCTGCGCCTGGCCGAGGCCGGGGCGACCGTCGTCGGAGCGGACAACGACCCGCAGCGGCTGTCGGAGGCCGTGGACGCGGCCCGCTACGCCTCCGGTGGTGCCACGGTCACGGGGGACACCGTGGACCTGCTCGACCTCCAGTCCACGCGTGAGTGGGCCGAGCACATCGAGAAGGACTTCGGGCGCGTCGACGGCCTGGTGCACCTGGTCGGCGGCTGGCGCGGCAGCGAGACCTTCACCAAGACCAGCCTCGACGACTGGGACTTCCTGGAGCTGCTGCTGGTGCGCACCGTGCAGCACACCTCGCTCGCCTTCCACGAGGCCCTCCAGCGCAGCGACCGCGGCCGCTACGTACTGATCAGCGCGTCCGGCGCGACCAACCCCACCGCGGGCAACGCCGCCTACTCCGCGGCCAAGGCCGCCGCCGAGGCGTGGACGCTGGCCATGGGGGACTACTTCCGCAAGGCGGGCAAGGCGGCGGGCGCCGAGGGCCCGACCTCGGCGGCTACGATCCTCGTGGTCAAGGCGCTGGTGCACGACGCGATGCGCGCCGAACGCCCCAACGCGAAGTTCGCGGGCTTCACGGACGTCAAGGACCTGGCCGAGGCCATCGAGGGCGTCTGGAGCAAGTCCGCCGCCGAGTTGAACGGAAACCGTCTGTGGCTGACCGAGAAGCCGTGAACCCTCCCAGGACCGACGCGCGTCGCCATCACGACCCGGAGGTCCGCGGTTTCGCCAGTGACAACTACGCCGGGGCGCATCCGGAGGTGATGGCCGCCCTGGCCCTGGCCAACGGCGGCCATCAGGTGGCCTACGGCGAGGACCAGTACACCGAGAACCTCCAGCGGATCATCCGCAGCCACTTCGGCGCCGGCGCGGAGGCGTTCCCGGTCTTCAACGGCACCGGCGCGAACGTGGTCGCGCTCCAGGCGGTCACCGACCGCTGGGGCGCGGTGATCTGCGCCGAGAGCGCGCACATCAACGTGGACGAGGGCGGGGCGCCCGAGCGGATGGGCGGGCTCAAGCTGCTCACCGTGGCCACGCCGGACGGCAAGCTCACCCCCGAGCTGATCGACCGGCAGGCGTGGGGCTTCGAGGACGAGCACCGGGCGATGCCGCAGGTCGTCTCGATCACCCAGTCCACCGAGCTGGGCACGCTCTACACGCCCGAGGAGATCCGGGCGATCTGCGAGCACGCCCACGCGCACGGCATGAGGGTGCACCTGGACGGCTCCCGGATAGCCAACGCGGCCGCCTCCCTGGACGTGCCGATGCGCACGTTCACCAGCGCGGTCGGCGTCGACATCCTCTCCCTCGGCGGGACGAAGAACGGCGCCGTGTTCGGCGAGGCGGTCGTGGTCCTCAACCAGGACGCGGTGCGCCGGATGAAGCATCTGCGCAAGCTGTCCATGCAGCTCGCCTCCAAGATGCGCTTCGTCTCGGTGCAGCTGGAGGCCCTGCTGGCCAAGGACCTGTGGCTGCGCAACGCCCGGCACGCCAACGAGATGGCCCAGCGGCTCGCCGAGGGCGTGCGCGCGGTGCACGGAGTGGAGATCCTCTACCCGGTGCAGGCCAACGGCGTCTTCGCCCAGCTCCCGCACGACGTGAGCGAGCGGCTCCAGAAGCGCTTCCGCTTCTACTTCTGGGACGAGGCCGTGGGCACGGTGCGCTGGATGTGCTCCTTCGACACCACGGAGGAGGACGTCGACGCCTTCGTGGCGGCGGTCAAGGAGGAGATGGCGCGGTAGCTCCGCGCCCGTCCGAATCATTGCATAGGTATGCGGTCACTCGAAAAGTCATTGACTGATGGGTGGCCGCGTTCCTATGCTCTGCAGGCATGCGGCTGATCCAGGAAACCGGCGACCTCTCCGCCTACTTGGCCGCCGACGAGGTCATCGACCATCACCACCCGATGGTCCGGGAGACGGCCGCGCGGCTGGCGGCCGAGGCGGCGGACTCGTATGACTATGCGCGGCTCGCCTACGAGTTCGTCCGCGACGCCGTCCCGCACTCCGCCGACACCGGCGACCCCCGGGTCACCTCGCGCGCCTCCGAAGTGCTGGCGCGGCGGACCGGCGTCTGCCACGCCAAGGCGCACGCGCTGACGGCCCTGCTGCGCGCCGAGGACATCCCGACGGCCCTGTGCTACCAGCGCCTGCGCGACGACGAGGGTGCGGGGCATGTGCTGCACGGCCTGGTCGCCGTCCGCCTCCACGGCGCCTGGCACCGCCAGGACCCGCGCGGCGACAAACCCGGCGTCGACGCGCGGTTCTCCCTGACCGGCGAGCGGCTCGCCTGGCCCCCCGACCCGGCCGCAGGCGAACGGGACTACCCGCAGCTGCGCTCCGCCGCCCACCCGACCGTCCTCGACGCCCTGCGCACCGCCCCCGACCGCGAGGCCCTGGCCCGCGCCCTGCCGAGCACCCTGTGACCCGGACGTCGCGCCCCGGTCGCCCTCGACCCCGTCGGCTTCTCGGAGTCGGCCGCGCGGGGAGGGCTCCTCAACGGCCCCCGGACGGAGCGTCGTTCGGCAGCGGCCGAACCTTCAGGTACCTGCCGGAGGGGAGCCGGGGTTGACGTACTCTACGGCGGCTCGGATGTCAGTGGACCTGGGCGGTCCGCAGGGCTTCCGCGGTCGGTGCCGTGCCGCCCAGGTGGGCCGGCAGCCACCAGGAGTCCTCGGGGCCCTTCGGGCGGCCCGGGTAGGCGCGCTGGGCGGCGTCCAGCAGTTCCTGCACGCGTTCGCGCAGCCGGCGGGTGATGGCCCCGGCGTACTGGTCGCGGGGCGCCTCCACGGCCTCGCCCACGCGGATGGTGACGGGCAGGTGGCTGCGCTTGAAGTCGCGCGGGTGGCCCTTGGTCCACAGCCGCTGCGTGCCCCACAACGCCATCGGGATCAGCGGCACCCCGGCCTCCTGGGCGAGCCGGGCCGCACCCGACTTGAAGCTCTTCAGGGTGAACGACTGCGAGATGGTGGCCTCGGGGAAGACGCCGATGACCTCGCCGGAGCGCAGCGAGTCCAGCGCGTGCGCGTACGCCGTCTCGCCCTGCCCGCGGTCCACCGGGATGTGCTTCATGCCGCGCATCAGCGGGCCCGAGATCTTGTGCCGGAAAACCGACTCCTTCGCCATGAACCGCACCAGGCGCTTCTGCGGCAGCGCGGCCAGGCCGTCGAAGATGAAGTCCAGGTAGCTGATGTGATTGCTCACCAGTACGGCGCCGCCGGAGCGCGGGATGTTCGAGGACCCCTGGCAGTCGATCTTCAGGTCCCAGACCTTGAACAGCGTCTTGGCGAATCCGATGACGGGACGGTAGACCAGCTCTGCCATGAGTGGGATGAACCCTTTCTGCTCTGCTCGGGAAAGGGGCTCCCGGCGGACAAGTTACGCAGCCGTAGGTTTACGGCGTCTCGCAGATCGTGCCCGAAGAACGTGCGGGTAGCCAGCTCTGGTGCCCGGCCGGGGCGAGATCCTCGTCACGTCCGCACAGCTTTCACCCGGGTGCCGGGAATCTTTACGGCACACCGGTTGTTCGGTTCCTGACGCCCGTGGAAGCGGGCGCCCCTGGAGTGCCGCACCGGCGGCGGAGCGGGAGGGTGAGGGTGAGCGGTCGCGACGACGCCGCGGCGGGCACGAGCGGAACCGGTCTGAGCGCGGCCGAACTCGGCGGCGGTCTCGGCGAACGGGCCACCCTCGTCCAGTTCTCCAGCGCCTTCTGCGCGCCCTGCCGCGCCACCCGGCGCGTCCTCGGCGAGGTCGCCGCGATGGTGCCCGGCGTCGCCCACGTCGAGATCGACGCCGAGGCCCGCCTCGATCTCGTACGCGCTCTCGGCATCCTGAAGACCCCCACCGTCCTCGTCCTGGACGCGCACGGCAGGGAGGTGCGCCGCGCCGCCGGCCAGCCCCGCAGGGCCGATGTCATCGCGGCGCTGGGGGAGGCGGTGTGAGGGGTACTCAGCAGCAGGTGAGAGACATCCCAGTTCCCGGACCGCACTTGACTGCGCGCGCCACCTCTCGTCAGCCTGACCGTATGCCGACCGAACTCCTTCTCCACGGGCGGGCCCACGTCGACCTCGCGCGCACCGCGAGCGCCTGCTGTCCGGAGCGCTGAGCAGCCACGGACCCGCTCGCCCTCCCGAACAGAAGGACAACTCCATGACGGCCCTGCCCGGACTCGGCACCCCCCAGGTCGCCTCCCCCGATCTGCTGCGCTCCACCTTCCGCCGGCACGCCGCCGGTGTCGCGGTGATCACCGCGCGCGGCGCCGCCGGACCGGCCGGCTTCACCGCCACCTCCCTCACCTCGGTCTCCGCCGAGCCCCCGATGATCTCCTTCGGGGTCGGCACCGGCGCCTCCAGCTGGCCCGCGATAGCCGAGGCCGACCACATCGGCGTGCACATACTCGGCGAGCACCAGGGCGACCTGGCCGCCACCTTCGCCCGCAGCGGCGCCGACCGCTTCGGCGCGCCCACCGCCTGGCGCGACGGCCCCGAGGGCGTGCCCGTGCTCGACGACGTGCTCGCCTGGCTGGTCTGCCGGATCGTCGCCCGCGTCCCCGCCGGGGACCACCGGATCGTGCTCGCGGAGGTCGTCCTCGGCGATCCCACCGGCGGCGGCCGCCCCCTGCTCTACCACCAGGGCCGCTTCACCGCGCTGCGCGACTGAGTGCGGCGCGGATCACGTTCCGTTCCCCCGCACGGCGGTCGAGTTCCGGTTACGCTGCGTTGCGAAGGTCACAGTTCAAAGCGCTTGCTTAGCGGGAACGAACTGGGTGTACTGACGAGTAATATTCCGGTCGGAGCGCGCTCGACGCCCCGACCGGGATCGGCCGCTTCAGGCGCCTATGCTGCCTGGAAGAGGCAGCCAGGAAATCACGATGCAGTAGGAGAGCCGGCGTGAGCTTGAGGATCGTTGTCACTGTGAAGTACGTGCCCGACGCCACTGGCGACCGGCACTTCGCCGATGACCTGACCGTCGACCGTGACGACGTGGACGGTCTGCTCTCCGAGCTGGACGAGTACGCGGTCGAGCAGGCGCTCCAGATCGCGGAGGACGCGGACGACGCCGAGGTCACCGTGCTGACGGTGGGCCCCGAGGACGCCAAGGACGCGCTCCGCAAGGCCCTGTCCATGGGTGCCGACAAGGCCATCCACGTCGAGGACGACGACCTGCACGGCACCGACGCCATCGGCACCTCCCTGGTGCTGGCCAAGGCGATCGAGAAGGCCGGCTTCGACCTGGTCGTCTCCGGCATGGCCTCCACCGACGGCACCATGGGCGTCGTCCCGGCGCTGGTCGCCGAGCGCCTCGGTGTCCCGCAGGTCACCCTGCTGGCCGAGGTCTCGGTCGAGGACGGCACCGTCAAGGGCCGCCGCGACGGCGACGCCGCCTCCGAGCAGCTGGAGGCACAGCTGCCGGCCCTGGTCTCCGTGACCGACCAGTCCGGCGAGGCCCGCTACCCGTCCTTCAAGGGCATCATGGCGGCCAAGAAGAAGCCGGTGGAGTCCTGGGACCTGTCGGACCTCGACATCGAGGCGGAAGAGGTCGGCCTGGAGGGCGCGTTCACCAAGGTCGAGACCGCGGACGCGCGTCCGGCCCGTACGGCCGGCACCATCGTCAAGGACGAGGGCGAGGGCGGCAAGCAGCTCGCCGAGTTCCTCGCGGGCCAGAAGTTCATCTAAGGGTTCGCGCCCGCCGACCGCCCCTCAACTTCGTTACGCAGGAGAGCAATCCCATGGCTGAAGTCCTCGTCTACGTCGACCACGTGGACGGTGCCGTCCGCAAGCCCACCCTCGAGCTGCTGACCCTGGCCCGCCGCCTCGGTGAGCCCGTCGCCGTCGCGCTGGGCAACGGCGCCGCCGACACCGCCGCCACCCTCGCCGAGCACGGCGCGGTGAAGGTCCTCACCCACGACGCGTCCGAGTACGCCGACTACCTGGTCGTGCCGAAGGTGGACGCCCTCCAGGCCGCCCACGAGGCCGTCTCCCCGGCCGCCGTGCTGGTCCCGTCCTCCGCCGAGGGCAAGGAGATCGCCGCCCGCCTGGCGCTGCGCATCGGCTCCGGCATCATCACCGACGCCGTCGACCTGGCGGCCGGCGACGAGGGCCCGGTGGCCACCCAGTCGGTGTTCGCCGCGTCCTTCACCACCACGTCGCGGGTCGTCAAGGGCACCCCGGTCATCACGGTCAAGCCGAACTCGGCCGCCGTGGAGGCCGCCCCGGCCGCGGGCGCGGTCGAGGCCCTCGCCGTGACCTTCTCCGACCAGGCCACCGGCACCAAGGTCACCGGCCGCACCCCGCGCGAGTCCACGGGCCGCCCGGAGCTGACCGAGGCCGCGATCGTGGTCTCCGGCGGCCGCGGTGTCAACGGCGCCGAGAACTTCGGCATCATCGAGGCCCTCGCCGACCAGCTCGGCGCGGCCGTCGGCGCCTCGCGTGCCGCCGTCGACGCCGGCTGGTACCCGCACACCAACCAGGTCGGCCAGACCGGCAAGTCGGTCTCGCCGCAGCTGTACATCGCCAACGGCATCTCCGGTGCGATCCAGCACCGCGCCGGCATGCAGACCTCGAAGACCATCGTGGCCGTCAACAAGGACGCCGAGGCCCCGATCTTCGAGCTGGTCGACTACGGCGTCGTCGGCGACCTGTTCGACGTCGTGCCGCAGCTGACCGAGGAGATCAAGACCCGCAAGGGCTGATCGCCGACCGGCTGTCCGAGGCCCCCGTGACCCGCGCGGTCACGGGGGCCTCGGTGCATCCTGAAGGCGGCGTGAGGGTGTTGACCAGCCGGAACCCGCCGGATAACTTCATTCTACGGATTGTTGATTCCGCACAGCGGAATCGCGGTGGATATTGGAGGGTGTGGGATGGGTCAGCAGGAGAAGGTGGCGACCAGCCTCGCCGGCGCCGTCGGCGAGGAGATCAGCGCCTCGCTCGCACCGGTCGACGCGGAACTGGCCCGCCGCTACCCCGGGGACCCCGGCACCCGGCAGCCCGTCCACACCGTCTACGTCCCCGGTGACGCCTTCACCGCCGACACCGTCCGCTCCTGGGGCGACCGGGCCCTCGCCGCGCTGGACGAACACGCCCCGGACGCCGCCTCCTTCGCCGCCGTCCTCGGCCTCGCCGACGACCTCGCCGAGCCCGTGTACTCCCGCGTCCGCGCCAAGCTGGAGCGCGAGCCGATAGAAGACCTGCGGGTCGACTTCGAGGACGGCTACGGCCCCCGCCCCGACGCCGAGGAGGACGCGGCGGCGGCCCGCGCGGCCCGGCTGATCGCCCAGGCGTACGAGAAGGGGACCGCGGCGCCGTACATGGGCATCCGCATGAAGTGCATGGAGGCCCCGGTGCGCGCGCGGGGCATCCGCACCCTCGACGTCTTCCTCACCGGCCTGATGGCCGCGGGCGGGCTGCCCGACGGGCTGGTGCTGACCCTGCCGAAGGTGACCTACCCCGAGCAGGTCGGCGCCTTCGCACGGCTCCTGGAAGCCTTCGAGAAGGCGCACGGCCTGGACGCGGGCCGGCTCGGCTTCGAGATACAGATCGAGACCAGCCAGGCCATCCTGGCGACCGACGGCACGGCGACCGTCGCCCGCATGATCCAGGCCGCCGAGGGCCGCGCCACCGGGCTGCACTACGGCACCTTCGACTACAGCGCCTGCCTGGGCGTCTCCGCCGCCTACCAGGCCAGCGACCACCCGGCCGCCGACCACGCCAAGGCGGTCATGCAGGTCGCCGCCGCGGGCACCGGCGTACGCGTCTCGGACGGCTCCACCAACGTCCTCCCCGTCGGCCCCGCCGAGCAGGTGCACGGCGCCTGGCGGCTGCACTACGGCCTCACCCGGCGCGCCCTCGCCCGCGCCTACTACCAGGGCTGGGACATGCACCCGGGCCACATCCCGACCCGCTACGCGGCCGTCTTCGCCTTCTACCGCGAGGGCTTCGAGCAGGCGGCCGCCCGCCTCGCCCGCTACGCCAACCGCACCGGCGGCGACGTCATGGACGAGCCCGCCACCGCCAAGGCCCTCAGCGGCTATCTGCTGCGCGGCCTGGACTGCGGCGCCCTCGGCCTCGCGGAGGTGACCGAGCGCACGGGGCTGACCCGCGCGGGCCTGGAGGGCTTCGCGGCACCGAGGCGCGGCGATCTCACGGCCTCCGCGCAGTAGCCGCAACTCGCGGGGCTCACCGGGCTCACCGGGCTCGCGGGCGTTGCGGGCTACGAGGCGACGTACGGTTCGAGCCCCGAGTCCGTCACCCACGCGTGCTCGGCGAACAGCCGGGTGCCCCGCGCGCACAACCGCACGTCGCCGCGCGCCCGTTCGCTGAACTCCTCCGGGCTCGCCCCGAACAGCTCCCGCAACCGTGCCGAGGAGGCGAGGAGTCCGGTGAGCAGCGGGCGCTGGCCCGGGTGACGGCGTGGCGCGCCGGTGCCGTCGTGCAGGACACCGTGCCGGTTGACGTAGACGTAGGCCCCCGACAGCACGGTGCCGTCGGCCAGTTGCACCTGGACGTCCGGCGCGGGCAGCCAGGCGCGCCGGAAGTTGCCGTCCGGCAGCGGCGCCCCCTCGCTGGCGTCGAGCGCGTCCAGCTGCCGCCGGTTTAGCCACAGCACGAACAACTCCCGTGTCACGGAAGGCGACTTCACGGGCGAGGCGGAGACATAGCCCATGCGGCTCACATGCGCGGAGACGCCCACATCGAGACCGGTCACCCGGGCCCGCACCATCGGGACGGGGGTGTCGAGCCCGAACTCCGCCATCTTGTGCCGCAGTTGACCGGGACAGGCGTTGGAGCCGACCGCGAGCACCGGCGCCCGGTCGTCGTACACCAGCCGGGTCAGCGGCAGCAGCCGGTCGCCGTGCAGCAGGCCCGAACGGGCGGGCCAGGCGCCCGGATACGTCAGCGGGTCCTCGCGCGGCACCCCGGCCAGTCCCAGCTCCTCCAGCGTGGCCACGGGCGCCTCAGCCGGCCGGGGGCAGCTCGCCCGAGCCGCGGGTGATCAGCCGGGTCGGCAGCTCGATCCGCTCCGGCGCGACGAGACCGCCGTCCAGTTGGCGGAAGAGCCGCTCCGCCGCCGTCCGGCCGAGGGCGGCCGCGTCCTGGGTGACCACCGTGACGCCCGGCCGCAGCAGATCGGCCAGCTCGAAGTCGTCGAACCCGACGAGGGCCACCTGCCGGGACTGCTCGGCGAGGACCCGGACCACGGTGACCGTCACCCGGTTGTTGCCCGCGAACACGGCGGTGACGGGCTCGGGTTCGGACAGCATCTCCTGCGCGGCCCGGCGCACCCGCTCCGGGCTCGTCACCCCGAGGGACATCCAGCGGTCCTCGACCGGTATCCCCGCGTCCTCCATGGCCGCGCGGTAGCCGCGCAGCCGCTCGGCCGCCGTGTGGATGCGGGGCATGTCCCCGATGAAGCCGATCCGGCGGTGGCCGTGCGCGATCAGATGGGCCACTCCGTCGCGGGCCCCGCCGAAGTTGTCGGACAGCACCACGTCGGCGTCGATCCGCCCGGCCGGGCGGTCCACGAACACCGTGGCCACGCCCGCCCGTATCTCCGGCTCCAGATAGCGGTGGTCGTCCCCGGCCGGGATCACCACCAGGCCGTCCACCCGCCGTGC
This sequence comes from Streptomyces sp. SUK 48, assembly GCF_009650765.1. NCBI lineage: Bacteria > Bacillati > Actinomycetota > Actinomycetes > Kitasatosporales > Streptomycetaceae > Streptomyces > Streptomyces sp. SUK 48. The sequence goes on from NZ_CP045740.1 coordinate 7,123,164, forward strand.
GCACAGCGCGAGCGCCAACTCCCGCTCACGCTCCGGGTCCTCGGCGCTGGAGCCGTTGATCAGCAGGGCGCCGTGCGAGCGGGCGACCTCCTCCACCGCGCGGCTCAGCGGGCCGTAGAAGGGGTCCGCGAGGTCCTCCAGGACGAGGCCGATGCTCGCGGTGCGGCCCTTGCGCAGCACCCGCGCGCTGTCGTTGCGCCTGAAGCCCAGCGCGTCGATCGCCTCCTGCACCCGGCGCTCGGTGTCCGGGGTGACCCCGGGCTCGCCGTTGACCACCCGGGACACCGTCTTCAGCCCGACCCCGGCCCGCGCCGCCACGTCCTTCATCGTCGGCCGGTTGCCGTAGCGGTTTCCGGGGTGGCGCTCTGCGCGGCGGGTGGTTTTGGGCACGATGCGCTGTCCTGTCCTGTGGTCCGTGTCCCCATGGGGGTGTGAAGCGGGCGGCCCATGGGCTTGTATGAGGATGTGGCGTCGAGCATAGAGCCTGGACAACGTTGTCAGGTGCGCGAGAGACTGTCGACCGCTCTGCGCGGGACCGCGCCCCCACCACCAGGCCGCGACCCGCCCGGACTCATGGTTTTCGATCGTTCGACGGGGAGATCACACTCTGATGCGCACCGACCTCGTGGCAGCCCTGGACATCGGCGGCACCAAGATCGCCGGCGGTCTTGTGGACGGCCGCGGACTGATCCTGGAGCGGGCCCGGCGCGCCACGCCCGCCCGGCAGGACGGCGAAACGGTCATGCGGGCCGTCGAGGAGGTGCTCGGCGAACTCGCCGCCTCGTCCCGGTGGGAGCACGTCCGCTCCGTCGGCATCGGCAGCGCGGGCCCGGTGGACGCCTCGGCGGGCACCGTCAGCCCCGTGAACGTGCCGGGCTGGCGGGACTTCCCGCTGGTCGAGCGGGTGCGGGCGGCGACCGGGGGACTGCCCGTCGAGCTGATCGGGGACGGTGTCGCGATCACCGCGGCCGAGCACTGGCAGGGCGCCGCCCGGGGCCACGACAACGCCCTGTGCATGGTGGTCTCGACCGGTGTCGGCGGCGGCCTGGTCCTGGGCGGACGGCTGCACCCCGGCCCGACCGGCAACGCCGGGCACATCGGGCACATCAGCGTCGACCTCGACGGCGACCCCTGCCCGTGCGGCTCGCGCGGCTGTGTGGAGCGGATCGCCAGCGGCCCGAACATCGCCGGCCGCGCCCTGGAACAGGGCTGGCGGCCGGGCCCGGACGGCGACGCCTCGGCCACCGCGGTGGCGGCGGCGGCCCGGGCGGGCGACCCGGTCGCCGTGGCCTCCTTCCGGCGGGCCGCGCGGGCGCTCGCCGCCGGGATCGCGGCCACCGCGACCCTGGTCGAGGTCGACATCGCGGTGATCGGCGGTGGGGTCGGCAACGCGGGCGACGTCCTCTTCACCCCGCTGCGCGAGGCACTCGCGGACTACGCCACGCTGTCGTTCGTACGGCGGCTGACGGTGGTGCCCGCGCAGATGGGCACGGACGCGGGGCTGGTGGGGGCCGCCGCGGCGGCGCTGATCAGGGGACCGGGGCTGGTGCGGCTCTGAGGTCTGCCGGTCGGCTCAGCCCCTGTCGGCCGAGACGCGCAGCAGGACGGTGCCGTGTGCCGGGACGGTGGCCGTGATGCTCCCGGCGGAGCGGTCGTCGCTGTGCCGCCACAGGTCCCGCAGGGTGTAGGACCCGGCGTCGGGCAGGCCCACGGCACCGGCGGTGGTGGTGATCTGCCGCGCGGCGGCGGACTCGTTGAACAGGGCGACCGCGCGGCTGCCGTCGGCCATCTCCTTGGCGATGACCCAGCGTCCGTCCGTGTCGTCGACGACCGTGCCCTGCCTGCCGAGCGGGTCCTGGTCGACGGCGATGACCTCCCGGTTGCCCAGGATGCCGAAGGTCTCGGGCGTCGCCTCGCGCAGGTCGGTGCCGATGAGCAGCGGGGCGGCCATCACCGCCCAGAGGGAGAAGTGGGAGCGGTACTCGGTGTCCGTCATCCCGCCGTTGCCCACCTCCAGCATGTCCGGGTCGTTCCAGTGGCCCGGACCGGCGTACGGGGCGAGCGGGAGGTTCTGCTTCACGATCGAGAGCACGGAGGACCAGCTGTCGCTGATGTCACCGGTGGTGCGCCACAGGTTGCCGACGTCCGGGGCCCACTCCCAGGGCTTGTTCTCGCCCCATTCGCAGATGCTGTAGACGATCGGCCGCCCGGTCGCCGCCAGCGCGTCCCGCATTGTGGTGTAGCGCGCCTTCGCGTCGATGCCGAGGTTGGCGCAGTTGTCGTACTTCACGTAGTCGACGCCCCAGTCGGCGAACTGCCTTGCGTCGCCGTACTCGTGGCCCAGGGCGCCCGGCATGCCGATGGCGTCGCAGGTGCGCAGACCCGCGCTGGTGTAGATGCCGAGCTTGAGCCCCTTGGCGTGGACGTAGTCGGCGACCGCCTTGATCCCGTGCGGGAAGCGGACCGGGTCCGGGACGAGTTTGCCGGTGAGGCTGCGCAGCGGGAAGGCCCAGCAGTCGTCCAGGTTGACGTACCGGTAGCCCGCGTCCTTCAGGCCCTTCGCGACGATGAGGTCCGCGATGCCCTCGACCATGGCCTCGTCGAAGCCGGGACCGCACTGCGTGGAGTTCCAGTTGTCGAAGCCCATCGGCGGGGTACGGGCGAGGCTGTTGCCGAGGCCGGGCGCGGCGGCGGTGGCCGGGGCCGTGCCGAGGCCCGTCGCGCAGAGCAGTCCGGCCAGCAGAACTCCGGCCGCTCTGCGGTGGGTTGTGCGGGTCGAGGATGTGCGCATGGTCGACGTTCCTCCAACACGCTCGGGATCGGCGGGCGTTCACGGTAGGACGTGTCCGAGAATGTGGGAAGGGGTACGACCGGTGCGCCCATCGGCGTTCGGACGTGTGCGCTTCGGCGACTCACCCGTCGTCGGGGCGCCCCGCTCACCCGTCGTCGCCGAGGCGCCCCCAGCCGGGGAGCGGGGGCTGCGGCCAGGGGAGCGGGGCCGCAAGGGCGGACGGCGGCCGGAGCCCGTCGGCCGGGAGCCGTCCGGTGAGCCAGCCGAGGAGGCGGTGCCCCTCGCCGCTCACCTCCGGGCCCTCGGCCGAGAGGGTCCAGCGCCGCCCGAGATCGTCGGCCGTCACGGCGGCGAGCGGGAAGCGCCGGGCGCCGAGGGTGGTGAGGGTGTCGTCCAGGGCCCAGCGCACGTACCGGTCCGGCCGGCGCTCGGTGCCGTACCCGGCGCGGAGGTCGACGTGGTGGGTCTCCAGCTCCCGCAGGGCGCGCAGCAGCAGGTACCAGGCGGGATGGCGCCAGCCGGCCAGTGCCGGTACCAGCCGCTCCCAGGCGGGCGCGGGCAAGGCGCGCGCCCCGTCCGTGAACCGGCCGAGGCTCGCCCGCAGCCGCTCGGCGGGCAGTACGGCGTCCCGCGCCACCCGCGCAGGATCCGCGCGCGGACCGGGTTCCCGGCCGGTGCGCGCGAGCTCCAGCAGCCAGGTGTACGCGTCGGCGCTGGAGGCGACATGGGCGAGCACCCGCCCCCGTGTCCAGTCCGGCAGCCCCGAGGGCTCCCGCACCGCGGCCCCGGACAGCCCGGCGGCGGCCGCGGCGAGCCGGCCGGCCGACCGTACGACGTCCTCGATCACGTCACCGAGCCCGGCGCCGACCGCGCCGGAGGGGAAGACAGGGGGCACGCGTACTCCTCGCCGTGCGGGTGCCGCGGCTCACCGAAAGGTGTGCACGACCTCGATCGGCCCCACGATATGCGCGTTGAACTCGTCCAACTCCTCGGCGGGCACCCACAGTTCCAGGATGGTCCGGCCGCCGGCCTGCCGCACCGGATAGCGGCCGAGGAACGCGGTGTCGACCTCGAAGCGGGTCACGAACCCGGCGCCGTCGTGCCGTACGTTCCAGTCCCGGGCGATCCGGATCGCGTAGTCCTCGCCGAGCACCGGGTAGAAGATCGGCTGCTCCGGGAGTCTGGGCGGCCAGGCCCGCCAGTCCGAGGCGCGCACCAGATCCAGCTCCACGGGACCGGCGGGGCGCCAGAGCGTGGTGGTGGGGCGGGTGCGGGTCATGTGTCGGTCCTCCGGTGTCGTCGCCCCGGACGCTATCGGCCCCGTCGGCGCCCCGGCCAGGGGATTTCGCCGTTCCGGCGGTACCCGCGTGACCCCGGGCCCCCTCGGGGAGTTGATCCGCGCATGAAGAAGCGCAGCATGCTCGCCCTCGCCTCCCTGGCCACCGGTTTCGTCGTGGCCGCCGTCACCCCGTCGCACGCCGCGGACAAGGGGCCGCTGGACGGTCTCGACGTCCCCGGCACCCTGCACTCGGCCGGTGATCTGGTCAGCCACGACAGCCTGGCCCCCGCCGACTCCCCGGCCACCCGACACACCACCGGACACGCCCCTGGACTGGCCGCCGGGCAGGACTAAGCCAGCGGCGTATGCGCACCGGTGTCCCGTCGTGCGGGCGCCGGTGCCGCGCTTTACCGCACCCTCACCGCGGCGGGGTTTCCGTGGCAGGGTGGAGCGGGCAAGCCTCAGGGGGCCAACAGAAGAGGGGGAAGTCCGTGACCGTCGTCTGGATCAACGGCGCGTTCGGTGCGGGAAAGACCACGACCGCACGGGAACTGATCGAACTGATCCCGCACAGCACGCTCTTCGACCCCGAGGTCATCGGCGGGTCGCTCGCGCACCTGCTGCCGCCCAAGCGCCTCGCCGAGGTCGGCGACTTCCAGGACCTGCCGATCTGGCGCCGGCTCGTGGTCGACACGGCCGCCGCGATGCTCGCCGAACTGGGCGGCACCCTCGTCGTCCCGATGACCCTGCTGCGCCAGGAGTACCGCGACGAGATCTTCGGTGGCCTCGCCGCCCGCCGGATTCCCGTACAGCATCTGGTCCTCGCCCCGGCCGAAACGATCCTGCGTGCGCGAATAGCCGGCCGCGAGGTACCGCCCGAGCTGCCCGACGGGGAGATAAGGGTCCGCCAGTGGGCGTACGACCACATCGAGCCGTACCGCGCCGCCCTCGCCTCCTGGCTCACCGCCGACGCCCATCTGATCGACACCAGCGCGCTGACCCCGTACGAGACCGCCGTGCGGATCGCGGAGTCGGCCGGCCGGGGTGACTTCGCCCCCTGCGACATCGTGCAGACTCCCGAGCCCACCGCCGAGACCCTCGCCGCCGGGGTGCTCCTCTTCGACGAGCAGGACCGGGTGCTGCTCGTGGACCCCACCTACAAGCCCGGCTGGGAGTTCCCCGGCGGGGTGGTGGAGCGCGGCGAGGCCCCGGCCCGCGCGGGGATGCGCGAGGTCGCCGAGGAGACCGGGATACGGCTGCGGGAGGTGCCCCGGCTGCTGGTGGTGGACTGGGAACGGCCCGTGCCGCCCGGCTACGGCGGGCTGCGACTGCTCTTCGACGGCGGCCGGCTCCCCTCCGAGGAGGCGGCCCAAGTGGCGCTGCCGGGACCGGAGTTGCGCGGCTGGCGGTTCGCCACCGAGCAGGAGGCGGCCGGGATGCTGCCCCCGGTCCGCTACGAGCGGCTGCGCTGGGCCCTGCGTGCCCGCGAGCGCGGCAGGGCCCTGTACCTGGAGGCCGGGGTGCCCCTCGGCTGACGTCACATCGCGGCGGCCCCGCGCAGTGCCGCGGCGGCGCCCCGCAGCACCGGGTCGCCGTGGCCGAAGCACGCCACCTCGGCGCCGAGGCCGGCCAACCGCCGTACGGAGGCGAGGAGCCGGTCCCTGTCGAGATTGAACACGCCCGGGATCAGCGTGTGTTCGGCGGGAGCGGCAACCGGGTCCCCGGGGGACAGCACACCCTCGGCGGGCAGTGCCGCCACGGTGTCCCCGGTGAACAGCACGCCCTCGGCGGGCAGGAAGAGCGCGATGCTGCCGTCCGTGTGCCCGGGGACGTGCACCACCTGTGCCCCGCCGCCGAAGCCGAGCACCTCGCCGTCGGTCACCTCCGTGACGGACGGCGGGGGCAGCGGGGTGCCCTCGGGCAGCCGCCCGGCGACCTCGGCCCGGATCGGCAGCTCCCACTCGGCGAGCCGCGGGGCCGGGCCCGGCGCCGCACCCCGTACGAAGGGCGCGTCCAGGCGATGGGCCAGTACCGCGGCCCCGCTCAGTGCGGCGAACTCGCCCGCCCCGCCCACATGGTCCTCGTGGAAGTGGGTCAGCACGACGCGCCGTACGTCCTCGGGTGCGCGGCCCAGCGCCCTGATCGCCCCGGCGATCACCGGCCCCGCCCCGATCGTCCCCGCGTCGATCAGCGTCAACTCCTCGCCGTCCCGCCAGAGATACGCCTGGCCGACCGGGAAGCGCAGCAGATGCAACCGGGGGAGCAGCTCGATCACGTCCATGCCCCGACCGTAGGCCGGGGCGGGAGCGGGGAGGAGGCCGCTACGCCGTGGGCGGACGGGGGTCCGCCCACGGCGGAACCTCGCGGCCGGGGCCGCCCCGGACGGACGCGGTCCCGGCCCCGGTCGCTCGCTCAGCCCGCGTAGTTCCGCAGGAACAGCGCCTCCGCCACCGACAGGCGCTCCAGTTCCTGCGGCGAGACGCTCTCGTTCAGGGCGTGGATCTGGGCCTCCGGCTCGCTGAGGCCGATCAGCAGGATCTCGGCGTCCGGGTAGAGGCCGGCGAGGGTGTTGCACAGCGGGATGGAGCCGCCCTGGCCGGCGTACTGCATGGTCTCGCCCGGGTAGGCGACGGCCATCGCGTCGGCCATCGCCTGGTAGGCGGGGCTGGAGACGTCGGCGCGGAACGGCTGGCCCTGGCCGACCTGGTCCACGGTCACCCGGGCGCCCCACGGGACGTGCGTCTCCAGGTGGGCCTGGAGCAGCTTGGTCGCCTCCGTCGCGTCCACGCCCGGCGGCACCCGCAGGCTGACCAGCGCGCGGGCCCCGGCGTGCACCGAGGGGGTGGCGCCGACGACCGGCGGGCAGTCGATGCCGAGCACGGTGACGGCGGGACGGGCCCACAGACGGTCGGCGACCGAGCCGGAGCCGGTCAGGCCCACGCCGTCCAGCACCTTGGCGTCGGAGCGGAACTGCTCCTCGGTGTACTCCAGACCGTCCCACTCGGCCGACGCGTCCAGACCGTCCACCGTGGTGGAGCCGTCCGCCGCGCGCAGCGAGTCCAGCACCCGGATCAGCGCGGCCAGCGCGTCCGGGGCGGCGCCGCCGAACTGGCCGGAGTGCAGATTGCCGGCGAGGGTCTCGACACCCACCCGGACCAGCGTCATGCCGCGCAGGATCGTGGTCACCGTCGGCAGGCCCACCCGGAAGTTGCCCGCGTCGCCGATGACGATGGTGTCCGCGGCCAGCACCTCGGGGTGCTGCTCGGCGTACCGCTCCAGGCCGCCCGTGCCCTGCTCCTCGGAGCCCTCCACGATGATCTTGACGTGCACCGGGACGCCGCCGTTCGCCTTCAGGGCGCGCAGGGCGAGCAGGTGCATGATCACACCGCCTTTGCAGTCCGCGCTGCCCCGGCCGTACCAGCGTCCGTCGCGCTCGGTCAGCTCGAACGGCGGAGTCGCCCAGCCGGCCTCGTCCAGCGGCGGCTGCACGTCGTAGTGGGCGTACAGCAGAACCGTTTTGGCGCCCTCCGGGCCCGGCAGGTAGCCGTACACCGACTGGGTGCCGTCGGGGGTGTCGAGCAGGGCGATGTCGACGAATCCCTCGGCGCCCAGCGCGTCGGCGATCCAGTGCGCGGCGGCCTCGCTCTCGCTCTTCGGGAACTGCTCGAAGTCCGCCACGGACCGGAAGGCGACGAGCTCGGCCAGCTCCGCCTTGGCCCGGGGCATCAGAGAGGCGACGGTCTCGGCGACCGGATTCGACGACATGGGCACGCTCCTCGTAGGTGCGACGTTCAACTGCTGGGTGGACCGATCCTCCCACAGCGGCGCATCCGGCTCGCGGCCGTAGGATGCGTCATACATCGGTTACCCCCTGGTCGCGGGTGTCGCGGGCTGGGGGAACGGCAGCGGCTTGATCGGAGCAGTAGACCATCGTGAGCGGCGAGAACTCTTCGGCGGACGACGTGCAGCGAGTGTGGGACGTCGTCGTGGTGGGCGCGGGACCCGCGGGGGCGTCGGCCGCCTACGCGGCGGCGGTCGCGGGGCGGCGCGTCCTGTTGCTGGAGAAGGCCGAGTTGCCCCGGTACAAAACCTGCGGCGGCGGCATCATCGGCCCTTCCCGTGACTGTCTGCCACCGGGCTTCGAACTGCCCCTGCGGGACCGGGTGCATGCGGTCACCTTCTCCCACAACGGGCGCTTCACCCGCACCCGCCGTTCCCGGCAGATGCTGTTCGGGCTGATCAACCGGCCCGAGTTCGACCAGCAGCTGGTCGAGCACGCCCAGCGGGCGGGCGCCGAGCTGCGGACGGGCGTCACCGTGCAGCGCGTCGAGCAGCACGGCTCGGCGGTCCCCGACCGGCGTACGGTCGCCGTCGTCCTCCAGGGCGGCGAGACGGTCCTGGCCCGCGCGGTCGTCGGAGCCGACGGCAGCGCCAGCCGGATAGGCGCCCATGTGGGGGTGAAGATGGCCCAGGTGGACCTCGGTCTCGAAGCGGAGATCCCGGTCCCCGAGTCGGTCGCCGAGGACTGGAAGGGCCGGGTGCTCATCGACTGGGGCCCCATGCCCGGCAGCTACGGCTGGGTGTTCCCCAAGGGCGACACGCTGACGGTCGGGGTGATCTCCGCCCGCGGTCAGGGCGCGGCGACCAAGCGCTACCTGGAGGACTTCGTGGCCCGGCTGGGCCTCGCCGGCTTCGAACCGGCGGTCTCCTCCGGGCACTTGACCCGCTGCCGGGCCGATGACTCGCCGCTCTCCCGCGGCCGGGTCCTGGTCTGCGGCGACGCGGCCGGACTCCTGGAGCCCTGGACCCGCGAGGGCATCTCCTTCGCGCTGCGCTCGGGCCGGCTGGCCGGCGAGTGGGCGGTGCGCATAGCGGAGGCGCACGACGCCGTGGACACCCGCCGCCAGGCCCTGAACTACGCCTTCGCCATCAAGGCGGGGCTCGGCGTCGAGATGGGCGTCGGCCGGCGCCTGCTCGCGGCGTTCGAGCGGCGGCCCGGCCTCTTCCACGCCGCCCTCACCGGCTTCCGCCCGGCCTGGAACGCGTTCCGCAACATCACCCGGGGCGCCACCTCCCTCGGCGAGCTGGTCCGCTCCCACCCGCTCGCCCAGCGCGCCCTGACCGCGCTGGACCCGGGCCCGGCACAGGCGGCGGACACCGAGGAGCCCGCCAAGTCCGAGGAGGAGCCGGTCACTTCGTGACGGTGATCCGGAAGACGGGGTGGTCGCCGGCGCATGCGGTGATCTCCTCGTCGGTGGAGGCGGCGGTCACCCCGGCGAAGTACTGGTCGACCTGCCAGCCCCACTTCTCCAGATAGGTCCGCAGCACGGGGAGCTTCTCGGCGTCGGGAAGCTCCACCGCGGTGAACATGCGCACCTTGCGCCCGACGCGCAGCTCACCGCCGTTCGCCGCCCGCATGTTGCGCACCCACTGCGAGTGGCCGCGCGCCGAGACCAGGTACTGCGCGCCCTCGTAGGTGTGCGGATTGACCGGGACGCGCTGCATCGCGCCGCTCTTGCGGCCCCGCACGGACAGCTCGGCGGAGCCCGCGAGGCTGAGCCCGTGCCGGGCGAGCCAGCCGATCACGCTGTTCAGCCGCACGTTCAGCGGGCTGCTCTTGAGGTAGTACGGCGCGGACGACGACATGGTGGACCCCCATGGTTCGGGAGAGCAGTGCTCTCGGTCGACACCAGCATGGGGGAGACCGGTGCCCACTTGCAAGAGCAGTGCTCTTTTTTGTGTGCACTGCTCTCGCGCGTGGCAGAATGGCGGACATGAGCACCGCACAGGGAGCCCGCGAACGGGCCAGGAGCGAGGTAACCGCGGCCATCAAGGAAGAGGCCCGCAGGCAGCTGGCGGCCGAGGGCGCGGCCAAGCTGTCCCTGCGCGCCGTCGCCCGCGAGCTGGGCATGGTCTCCTCCGCGCTCTACCGCTACTTCCCCAGCCGCGACGAGCTGCTGACGGCCCTGATCACCGACGCGTACGACGCCCTGGGCGCGGCCGCGGAGCAGGCGCGGGACGCCGCGGGCGAGGCCGCCCCCGTGGCCCGCTTCACCGCGGTGTGCGAGGCGATACGGACCTGGGCGCTCGCCCATCCGCACGAGTACGCGCTGATCTACGGCTCGCCCGTACCCGGCTACGCCGCCCCCGAGACCACCGTCCCGGCCGCCGCCCGCACCGGCATGGTCCTCCTCGGCATCTTCCGCGACGCCCGCGAGGGCCCCGGCCTCGCCGAACTCCCGCTGCCCGCCGAACTGCGCCCCGAGGCAGAGCGGTTGGCCGCGGCCCTCGCCCCGGACCTGCCCCCCGAGATGGCCGCCGCCCTGGTCGCCGTCTGGGCGCAGCTGTTCGGACTGGTGAGCTTCGAACTGTTCGGCCAGTTCAACAACGTGATCGAGGACCGGGAGCGGTTCTTCCGGCACGCGGTGACGGCACTGGCGCGCGGGGCCGGGCTGCGTTAGGGCCTCTCGTTTGGATCATGCCGGGCTCGCGGGCCCTGGCACCGCGCCTCGCGGCGTTGTCGTCGGTTGCCATGGCTCCGCCATGTCGCCCTCCTCCGCCTTGCGACGCACGGCACCAGACCCCGCTCCCTGATCCGGCCTGATCCAAACGAAAGACCCTAGCCGCCCCGGGCGCTCGGCACCGGCATTCTTTACCCGCCCATGGGACTGCTACGGTGCGTCGATGACGTCGACGACGGACGAGCGGGCACTCGTGGCGCGGTGGCGGGGCATCCTGGCCCTGCATGCCCGCACCCAGTGCGAACTGGACCGGACCCTGGGCACCCACGGTCTGTGCGCCAGCGACTTCGAGGTCCTGGACCTGCTGGCCGAGCGCCGGGGCCCGCACGGCTGCGCCTACCGTGTCCAGGAGATCTCCGAGCGCGTCCATCTCACCCAGAGCGCGCTCTCCCGGCTCATCGGCCGCCTGGAGAAGGAGGGTCTGGTCGAACGGGGTGCCTGCGCGGAGGACCGCCGGGGCGTCCGGGTGGCCCTCACCCCGAAGGGCCGCGCGCTGCACGCCGAGGTGCGGCCGGTGCAACGCGCGGTACTGACACGGATGTTGACGGAAGAGGCGGGGCTGACGGAGCCGGCCTCCTCCCGCTGACGGCGCGTCAGATGCCCGAGGTCTCCTGCCACAGCTCGGCGAGGGACCGGTCGCCGGAGACCTCCGGGACGGGCGCCCGGTTCCACAGCGCCAGATACAACTGGTCCGCCGGGCCGCAGAGTTCGGCATCGGCGTCCCCGTCCGCCTGACGCGACGTCACCGGCGGTCCGTCCGGCCCGAGCCGTACGGTCCACACCGCGTCCTGTCCCGCGTCCGTCGCCCGTACCCGCAGCGCCTTCGGCTCCGCCGTACGCACCCGGCTCCTGGACCGCGCGTGGAAGCCGCGCAGCAACTCGTCGATGCCGTCGGCCGCGAGGTCCGTGGCGATGGGGGAGGGCGCACTGCCCCGGGCGGCCTCGGCGTCGTACCGGTGCACGGTCGTCTCGTGCGCCTGCCGCCGCGCCCAGAACTCCAGGGGCGAGCGGGACAGCGGGAAGAAGGTCCAGCACTCCAGGTCGGCGGGGGCGGCGGACAGGGTGTCGACCAGCAGGCGGTGGCTGTCCCGGTACCAGGCCACCAGTTCGGCGCCGGTGAGGTCCGGCGCCTCGCCGATCGGCTGGTGCGCGGTGTGCCCCTCGGCGACGAAGCCCGTGGCCCACCGGTGGACCGCGCCGATGTGCCGCAGCAGGTCCCGCACCTGCCACTCGGGGCAGGTCGGCACCTTGGTGTCGGTGCCGGCCTGCTCGGCGGCCGCGGCGAGCGAGCGACCCTCGCGATCGAGGGCATGGAGGAAATCGACGGTCTGCATGGGATGATCCTGCCGGACCCGCCCGCCGCACCGCACCGGGTTTCAGTAGTCGCTGTTCATCGCGGCCCGCACCTCCGCGAGCGTCGCCTCGGCCACGGCGTTGGCCCGCTCGTTGCCCGCGCGCAGGACGCGGCGCAGCTCGCCGCGGTCCCGGGCGTACTCGGCGCGGCGGGCCCGGATCGGGGCCAGGTACTCGTTGACCGCCTCGGTCACGGTCTTCTTCAGCGCCGCCGCGCCCGCGGCGCCGATGTCGGAGGCGACCTCCTCGGGGGTCCGGCCCTGGCACAGCGCGGCCAGCAGAAGCAGCGAGGAGACCTCCGGGCGGGTGGCCGGGTCGTAGGTGATGCGGCGCTCGGAGTCGGTCTTCGCGCCCTTGAGCAGCCGCGCCGTCTCGTCGGCGGTGGCGGCCAGGACGAGGGAGTTGCCCCGGCTCTTGCTCATCTTGGTGCCGTCGGTGCCCAGCAGCAGCGGCACCTCCGACAGCAGGGCCTCGGGCCGGGGGAACACCCAAGTGCCGTGGCCGTAGCGCTCGTTGAAGCGGCGGGCGACGGTCCGGGTGATCTCCAGGTGGGGGAGCTGGTCCTGGCCGACCGGGACCAGGTTGGCCTTGCAGAAGAGGATGTCGGCGGCCTGGTGCACGGGATAGGTGAACATCAGCCCGCTGACGGCGGACTGGCGGGAGTGCGCGATCTCGTCCTTGACCGTGGGGTTGCGGTTCAGCTCGGCGACGGAGACCAGGCTGAGGAAGGGCAGCATCAGCTGGTTGAGGGCGGGGACCGCGCTGTGCGTGAAGATGGTGCTGCGCTCCGGGTCCACGCCGATGGCGAGGTGGTCGAGGACCAGCTCGTCGACGTGCGACTGGAGGTCGTCGGCGACGTCGCGGTCGGTCAGCACCTGGTAGTCCGCGATGATCACGAACAGCTCCACGCCGAGGTTCTGGAGCCGGACCCGGTTGCGCAGGGTGCCGAAGTAGTGGCCGAGGTGCAGCCTTCCGGTGGGCCGGTCGCCGGTCAGCATCCGGAACTGCCCGGGGTCCTCGGCGATCAGCCGCTCCAGCTCCGCGCTGCGGGCCCGCGCGGCGTAGGTGCCGAGCGCGTCGGGGGCGGCGGCCGGGGCCTCGGGGGCGGCCGGGGCCTCGGACGGCACGGCCTGCGGGTGGGGATTCATCTCGGTCTCCTGGTGGTGGGTCGGAAGGGCCGTCGGGACGCCCCGCCCCCTGGTTCCAGGGACATGAAAAAAAGGGCCGTCCATGCGAACGGCCCGCTTCATGCCTGTCTGGCGGCCGCTCCTACGAGGAGCGCCACCAGCACAGACACGACGAAAGATGCATACGCCAATGATAGCGGGGACGTACGGCGGACGGCCGGCGTGGGTCCGGCCACAGACAGTGCCGGCCCTTCCGGGCGGCGTCAGCCGTTCAGGGCCCGGCGCGTCGCCACCCCGATCAGGGCGGCCACGGCGGCCAGCGCGGCGACGGTGGTGAGCGCGGTGGGCAGGGAGAACCAGTCGGTCATGAAGCCGATCATGGGCGGCCCGAGGAGCATGCCGCCGTACCCGAGGGTGGAGGCGATCGCGACGCCGGACGCCCCGGCCAGCGCGCCCGCCCGCTCGATGGCGACCGGGAAGATGTTGGCAAGGCCGAGCCCGGTGATCGCGAAGCCGGCCAGCGCCATCCAGAGCGACGGCGCGAGCGAGCCGAGCAGCATGCCCGCCGCCGCGACCGAGCCGCCGGCGATCACCGTGCGGGCCCGGCCGAGGCGGCCCAGCAACGCCGTGCCCGACAGCCGCCCGGCGGTCATGGCGAGCGCGAAGCAGGCGTACCCGGCGGCCGCCGTCCCCGCGGACGCCGTCAGGTCCTGCTGGAGATGCAGCGCGCCCCAGTCGGCCATGGCGCCCTCGCCGTACGCGTCGCACAGCGCGACCAGCCCGAATCCGACGACGAGCCAGCGCCCGGCGACGCGGGGCGCCCGCCCCGCGCCGGCCGCCGCGGGCGCCGTGCGCCCCCGGTCGTCCAGAGGCGGCGCCGGAGGCTCGTGCCGCAGCAGGCTGCGCCCGGCGACGGCGGTCACGAGCAGCCCGAGCACGGTGATCCCGAGCAGATGGCGGGTGGGGGAGAGGAACCCGGCGACCAGCCCGCCGACACCCGCGCCGACCATCCCGCCGAGGCTGAACGCGGCGTGGAAACTGGGCATGATCGGCCGTCGTACGGCGGCGACGAGCTCGACGGCGGCGGCGTTGAAAGCGACGTTCACGCCTCCATACGCCGCGCCGAAGATGAGGAGTACGGCGCCGAGCGCGAGCGCGGAATGGGTGAGCGGGGGGAGGGCGACGCTGAGGGCGAGGACGACCATCCAGACCACGGTCACCGGATGGCTGCCGTAGCGGCGGCACAGCTGCCCGGTCAGCATCATGGTCAGCACGGCCCCGGCGGACACCCCGAGCAGCGCGAGCCCGAGGGCTCCGGCGGAGGCATGGGTCTGGTGCTTGATGTCTGGGATCCGCACCACCCATCCGGAGAATATGAACCCGTCCAGCGCGAAGAACGCGGTGATCGCGACCCGCAGCCCGACGAGTTCCCGGCCCGGCACGACGCTGTGCGTACGGGGTTTGTTTATTAGCGGCACAAACTCAGCGTAGGGGGCGGCCGAGGCATGGAGCAAGGGGATTGCCCGGCGGCCCCTGCCCTGCCCTGCTCGTCGGTCTCGGGGGACAAGCAGGGGGTTCCGGTCTCAGAGCTGCCAGGAATCCGCCGGGCGGTCCAGCCAGGCACATCGGCCGTGCGCGGTGACGGTGAGCCCGAGGCGCTCGTAGCCCGGCTCTCCGGCGGCCCGCCACCAGGCGAGTGCCGTCGCCACCTCGTCCCACAGCCGCCGGGGCCCGGACTGCCACACCGTGGCCTCCGCGTGGCCGTCCTGGAACAGGACGCAGGCCCAGGACCGGTCCGTCAGCCCGTAGAACCACACCGGCCGCGTGCCGTCCCGCTTGTCCGCCACCTGCTGGGAGCAGTTGCGCACCAGCAGCCCCACGGCGAACCGCCGGGCTGCGAACCGGTCGCCTCCGCCGAGCAGTTGCTCCTCGGTGACGGTCGTGGTGCCGCGGTCGGCGCCGGCCACCCCGTTCGGCACGTAGGCGTCATGCCCGGCGAACGAGGAGCGCTGGCCGCGTAACCTCATGAACTCGACCGGCCCCAGGAAACGGCCCTCGGCGATGCCGCCGTCCTCGGACACGCGGAGCCGTACGAGCGCTTCCTCGTTGCCGAAGTGCGTTCCCCACGGGGCGAGGATCATCCCGCCGGGGGCGTCCCGGAGCCACGCGGGCGGAATTTGGCGGACCCCGGCCGTGGCGATGATCCGGTCGTACGGCGCTCCCGTCTCGTCGCCGTCCTCGCCGTCCCGGGTCAGGACGGCCCCGAGCAGTTGCTGGGCCGCCAGACGGTCACGCGCCGCATCGGCCACACGCGGATCGATCTCGATGCTGACGACGTTCCCCGCGCCGAGGCGGTGGACCAGGAGCCCCGCGTTCCATCCGGTCCCGGTGCCGACCTCCAGGACGCGGTGTCCGGGCTCGACCTCCAGGGCCGACAGCATGCGGAAGACGACCGACGGCATGGACGCTGACGAGGTGGGCACGCTGCCGTGCCCGTCGCTTGAGCCGTCGTCCCACTGGGTGACGAGAGGGACGTCCGCGTTGGCGTACGACGACCAGAGGTCCGGCTCGTCACGCTGGTCCACGACGACAGTGGTGCCGGTGCCCATGTCGAAGGGCCAGACCACGGGTGGCAGGAAGGCCGACCGGGGCACCGCGGCGAACGCCGGGAGCCAGTCGGCGGACAGGTGCTTGCGTTCCAGGAGCGAGCGGCCCAGCTCGGACCGCGCCCCCTCGACTCCAGTGAGCGTCATCTCAGCCGAGGATCCAGACTTTGGGGCCGCCGTCGGGGGACGGAGGGACGATCGGGCCCGGCCACGGCGTACCGGGCACCTTGTCCTTGTCGTCGGCCATCCGCCGTGGATACCTTCATCGTGTCTCCTTCGATTCCATACTCCTTGCCGCCGATCCGGATGGAAAGGCGGCGTCCGTCCCGACAGGACGGAAGATCACGGGTTCCGCCGGGGTAAGCGCCGGCCCACAGCGGCCACGCTGGGCCTCCGGAAGGAAGAGGTCGCGGGCCCGATGCTCGGTCCGGACATCAGCGCGGTCGGGCAGTTCGGCGTATTCACGGCAGAGACGCAGCCGTTGCCGTGCGGCGCGGGTTCTTTCTCCTGAGGCGGCTCGAGGTCCGACTCCGGGGCTGCGGCTGTACAGGTCTCCATGGATCTCCTTCGCGGCGCGCACCCCGCCCGGGTCTTCCGGATCCCGGGCGGGGCGGCGGTCCCGCCGCGCTCGTGGCGGAAGGCGAGCAGCTGCCTTCCAGCGGCGGGGCTGTGGGTGCGGCCCTGACCCGAGACGGCCGCCATGGGGGTGCGTCAGTGCGAGGCCCTCGTGAGCACCAGGACGAGGGCGGGGGTTGTCACGGCGGCCACGAACATGAACAGGCCGACGATCGTCTTCACGACGACGGGATCGCGTTGCCCTCGAAGTGGTCGAGGAGCGCCCGCAGGACGCGCGCCAGACGTCGGGCGTACTCCAGCTCGCCGTCGGCGCGGGGCGCCGGCCGGGCCTGGAGCTTGCCGCGGGCCTCTCCAGCGCAGGCGCCCGCGCAGTACCGGGCGGTGCCGTCCTTCGGCAGCCGGGCGAGCATCTGCTCCACCTCGGGGATGAGCAGCTCCAGGTGGCCGCGCAGTTGGCCGATGAGGATGTCGAGGTTCTCGGGCGTCGGCGGCGGCGCGTCGGTCTCGCCTTCGGACCCGAGCGCTCGGGCGACGGTCTCGCGCATGGTGATGGTGTCCACGGGCGCCGTGCCGGCGGTTTGCTTCGCGGGGGCGCTCATCGGGTCACCGGCAGCACGACGCGGTGGAGCGGGCACTGGCACGCCGGGTAGGAGTCGGGCTGGGGCAGCGGCGGCAGCTTGCCGTCGACGGCCACGGTGACCGTGCCGCGGTCCTGGGTGATCGTGCCGTAGCGGTCCACGGTGTAGACCCGCATCGTCATCCGGCCACCCCGTGCGTTCGTCGGCGTCTGGGCGGTAGCGTTTGTCATGTCGACGCTCCCTGTCGGGTTTGAGCGTTGGCCACACCCGGGGCCGTTCGCGCGGTCGCCGGGCCTTGCGTGGCACCTGCCAGGCGCGGTCGACTCGGCGTCATCCGGGGCCGACAGCCGCACGAGCGGACCTGCCAGACTCTGGTCGCGCCGGAGACGACGACTTCGCCCGCCACGCGCAGAGGACGGTTCACGGCTCCGCAGTCGAAGCACGCCTCGCCGTGAAGGCGGACGATGCTCACACGACGGTCAACGACCGCTGGCGTGAGCGAACGTGCTTCCTGCATCTTCCGTGCCCATCCTTGGTGCCTGCGCGTGGCACTCATGTTGGGGCTGAGGAAGCATCACAAGTACCCCGGTGAGGGGTACTTGGGAACGGGTTGTGCTCAGGTTGCGGCGCACCACTCCGCGAAGGACGTCAGTGTCTCCGAGTCGGCGCGGCGCAGGCGCCGCAGCGTCGAAGCATCCTCCCGGACCCAGGGATGGTCACGGGTGTGCTGAGGCGCGATCTTGCGGGCGGCCTTCAGCGACTCGAACGCGCCGTCGGGCATGCCCGCCCAGAGCTGGGCGCGCGCCAGCTCGATGTAGAAGCCTGAGCGGCGCTCTGCACCGAGGCCGGCTGGAGGCTTCCACTCGTGCGTGACGTCCAGGGCAGCGCTCGCGTGGTCGCCACCCAGGCTGACCGCGACCGACACCTGGTGAATGCGTACGGAGTCGGGCCCGAATGCGGTGCCGTAGTACACGTCGTCCTTCACCTGCTCGGCCAGACGCTCGGCGTCGCTCAGGTGTAGGGCCGCGGCGTCCGTGTCCTTGGCGCGGCCAGCGATGACGGCGGCCCTCATGTGCAGTGCCCCGCGCGCGGCGCGCTGCACTGCGGTTGTCGGTGCGGGTGCCGTGTCGATGGCCTGCCTGAGCGCGCACAGGCCGGCAGCGTGAGCCCGGGCCGCGAAGAAGGTCTCGGTGCGCACGTACGCCACGGACGCCGTCAGTAGAGGGTTCTCGGCTGCTCCCGTCGCCCATCGCATCAGTTCGATCAGGCGCGCTGAGAGGTCGTGTGCGCCGAGCTTGTAGGCGGCGGCGTCGGCGCAGCGGTAGGCGCTCACCAGTAGCTGTGCTACTTCGGCTCGTTCGCCGCCGGCTGCCGTGTGGTAGGCGCGCGTCAGCTCGGTCAGCAGGTCCGGGAGGTCGCGCACGATCCGCGTGTACTGTGCGCCGAGCCGCCACTTCACTGCTGCATCGACTACGTCGCGCAGCTCGGACACCGACCGGACGGGACCGTCGTCGGGGCAGTCGTACGCGGCGATGGCGGCCGACAGAGCTGGTAGCCCGTCCCGGGCCTGAGTGTGGGCAGCTCCCCGATCGTGGCGCAGTCGTACAGGGTCGACTCCCAGTGCATCGGCGATGGCCTGGAGGGTGTCGTCGCTGACTCCTCTCTCACCGCGCTCGATTTTTCGGATCGTCCCCAGAGCGACGCAGGCGGCATTCGCCAGTTCCTGCTGGGTCATCTTGGGTCGGACGACGCTTCGGTAGTAGGCGATCCGTCGGCCTACTCCTCCGTCGGTGTTCGCGTGCATACCGTCTCCGTTCGGGCATCCACTCCGAACGGTACGCGCGCGTGACCGCGTCTCTACCCGAAGCAGCCCCATCAACTCGCCTGGGATGCTTCCTTGTTGTCACCCCGAGAGACTCACCAGCTCCATGAGGGTGTCGATGCGCCAGTCCGCTGCCGCCACGGTCTTCGGGTCATCGGCCCAGAGGTGCCCCCAGGGTCCGCGCCGCAGGTGCGCGGAGCGCAGGCCGGCCGCCTTCGCGGGATGGACATCGTTCGCCGGGTGATCCCCGACGTAGACGGTGTGGGCCGGCGGGACCTCGGCCACCTCGATGACGCGCTGGAAGAACTCAGGCTGCGGCTTGGCCACGCCCCACTCCGCCGATGTGACGATCAGGTCGGCGGGCAGGTCCAGATCGCGCAGCAGCCGGCCTGCGCGTGCGGTCTGGTTGCCGGCGATGATGACTCGGACGCCCGCCTGACGGAGGGCAGAGAGAGCGGATCGCACGTCGTCGTAGAGGTCGCCCTCATCGAGGTGCTCGCCTCGGCCTGCCGCCTCGCGGGCGCGGTACTCCGCGTCGAGGTCGATGCCTGGCCGCAGCAGCCGGATCGCTTCTGCATTGTCCTGGCCTGCGGCCACGACGGCTCCGACGAGGGCAGACAGGGTGTGTCTCGGGACGTTGAGCCAGTCCGCCCACGACGCCCAATAGCGATCGTCACGGATGATCGTCTCGCCGATGTCGAACACAATGCTCTCAATCACCCGTGAAGCGTACGTGCTTTCGTGGCGCAAGAATTCGAACGCGCAATTCAATCCGAAGATGCCGCTGGCCTTGGCGAAGGACTTCTGGGTGTGATGGGCCGCGGGAGCAATCTTCGGCTAACCGGGACTACCCACACACTGAGTTCGAGACAGGGCCTTTTGTCGGTTCTCGCCGAGCAGGCCCAGCAGGCGGGATGGGCGGCCTTCGATGCTGGTCGGCCAGCGGATGCAGCCAGCCTGCACACGGGCGGCTTGCGTGGGCCTATGCCGGGACCGGGCGCGGCAGCGCATGCGAGCGCGCCCGGGAGGGCGCCGAAGCAGCTCTCGCTGAATCCGATGACAGCCCCTCAGCCCGATTGGGCGGCCTGGGCCGACGCCACCGACTTACAGATCATGACCGGTCGGTGCTGGGCGGAGCTGCGCAGGCTCCTGCGCGCCGTGCCGGTGCTGACCAAGGCGTTGAACAGCTACGCCGATGCGCATGCGCGTGACAAGAGTCTGTACCTGTCGTGGTTTGCCGCGTCCTATCGGCAGGCCGGCGAAGTGGAGGAGGCTGCCAAGGTGGCCGATCGCACGCTCGACCTTTCAGCCGAGGTCGCTTCGGTTCGGCTCAGGCAGCGCCTCAATCCACTCATCGAGCAGCTGCGCCCGCATCACGGTCTCCCCGCGGTCGCCGATGTTCTGGAGAAGGCCGGCGTGACGTGATGTCCTAGTCCACCGGTGTCGTGTTCGCGGCGATCCACTCCAGGCAGCCTGCGGATGCTGCTTCGATCGGTACTGCCGCGATCTCCGGGTTCTGCCAGGGGTGATGCTTCAGGATGTGGGCTTCCAGCTCGGGATAGCGGGCGGCAGTGGTCTTCAGCAGCAGCTGCCACTCCTCGCCTGTAGCGAACGCCCCGTCGTGCCAAAAGACAGAGATTACCGGGCCGATGATCTGAGCGCCTGCTGCCAGGCGACGACTGACGACCGTGCGCGCCAGTTCAACAGCCTGTTCCTGTGTCGGAGTTGCCGTAGACACTTGGAAGTAGTCAGCCATGTCGCGAGCGTAGCTCGACCTCTGGTCTCCGCGAAGACGGACCGCGGCTCACTGGCTCAGAAAAACAACTCCATGAGCGGGTGTGGGGCAGCTCGGCTCAGCAGATGCAGCGATTCCGACGGATCGTTCTGGCTGTGGGCGGACGGCTAGCATGCGCCGATGGCCCTGTTACGCCTCCGTCGTTCCGTCCGCGCGGTCGTTATCGATGAGGAGGACCGGGTTCTGCTGTGCCGGCTCGTCGTTGCTGAGCCGGCGGGGCCGGTCGTCGTGTGGGTGGCGCCCGGTGGAGGTGTGGAGAGCGGTGAGTCCGCGCTTGCGGCGCTGCGCCGGGAGTTGCGCGAGGAGACGGGGCTCGAACTTGACGCCGAGCCGCCGCAGGTCTGGCGCCAGGAGGTCGTCGGCCCTGGACGCGTGGAGGGCTATGACGGCGTGATCAATGACTACTTCCTGGTGCGCACCGCGTCGTTCCGCCCTCGCGGCGCGCTGTCCGACGACGAGCTCGCCGCCGAGAACATCGAGGGCTTTCGCTGGTGGAAGCTGCGCGATATCGCCGGGTATCGGGGTACGGACCTGTTCTCGCCGCGTGACCTGGCCACCCCGTTGGCGGCGCTGATCGACGGTGGGGCTCCGGGCAGCGTGGTGTGGATCGGTCTGTGAACACCGCAGACGCCGGCCCCGGGCTCAGCTCGCGAAGTAGACGGTCGCCGCGATGGCGAGGAGCAGGTACACGCCGGGGAACGCGATGTTGTGCAGGACTCGCGCGCGGACGTGGGTGATGAGCGCGCCGAGGAAGAACGCGGTCAGACCGGCGCCCGCCGCGAGGCCGAGCCTGGGGGCGCCGAGCAGCCCGGCGGCGAGGCCGAGCGCGCCGGCGAGCTTGAGGGTGGCCAGGTACGGCACGGCCGTGGGCGGGACGCCGACCAGTGCCGCGTTGGCGGACACGAACCGTGCCCTGCGGTAGTCGGCGAGCGCGATGAACGCGTTGGCGGCGACACACAGGACGGTCAGGGCGAACGCGATCTGTAGACTCATGAGCCTCTCCTCGGGGTGCGAACAGGACCGGGCTGAACCGACCCTCCCGACGTTCGCGAGCCCCGAAAGGTGACACCCGTGCCGATCACGGTCGAGGACTTCGAGGCCGCCCGGCCTCAGCTGCTGTCGGTCGCCCATCGCATGCTGGGCTCCGTCCATGACGCCCAGGACGCCGTCCAGACCGCGTGGCTGCGGGCTGCCGCCGGGCACGGCGCGCAGCCGGTCGAGAATCCGGCCGGGTGGCTGACCACCGTCACGGCCCGGATCTGTCTCGACGAGCTGCGCGCCCGCCGCCGTCGCGGCGAGGCACCGCTGCTCGCCGACGCGATCCCGGCCGAGCAGCTGTCCGCCGACGAAGCGGTCCTGCGGGCCGAGAATGTCTCCCGCGCGCTGCTGGTCCTCCTGGAGCGGCTGACCCCGCCCCAGCGTGTCGCCTACGTCCTGCACGATCTGTTCGCCGTGCCGTTCGACCGGGTCGCCCAGGTCCTCGACGGGACGGTGCCCGGCGCCAAGAAGCACGCCAGCCGGGCCCGGCAGCGCCTGCGCTCCCCGGCACCCGCCGCGGAGCACCGGCAGGCACCGGACCGCGAGATCGTCGAGGCGTTCCTGGCCGCGGCCCGCACCGGCGACACCCGCGCGATGCTGCGGCTGCTGGCCCCCGACAGCGTGCGCGACGCGGACGCGGCCCTTCTCCCGCCCGGCGCGCGTACGGTCGTCACCGGCGCGACCGCCATCGCCACCGAGACCGTGCGCTTCGCCGACCGTATCCGGGCGACCTGCCCGCTCACCGTCAACGGCGCCCCCGCCCATCTGATCGCGCCCGGCGGCCACCCCCTCGCCGTCCTCCACGTCGGCACCGACCGGGGCCGGGTCACCCGGATCACGTTGCGGCCGGTACGGCCCGCGGATGTCTTCACGGCGCGCGCGGAGCCGTGACCGGGCGAAGTGGGTCCCGGACATGGGGGTTTGGCCGGATGGGGGGCCGAATCGGCAGGACGGTCGCTTGCGTTGTGTTCGTACGCGTGTATGGGTGGGGCAACCCGGTCCGGATACAGGTCGGTTAATGCTTGCGCACGCGCTGGTTGCAACGGGGTGAGCGCGTCATGATGGGCCCATGACGTTGGCCTCGCGCGCGTTCGCGCAACTGGCGACCTGGCCGGACCTGAGACAGGCCGTGCCGAGCTGCGGTCAGGGACAGGCGGTGGTCTCCGCCAAGGGTGAGATCGTCCATTTCCATTCCGACCGCGATGTCGATCTGCGGCTGACCGACCGGGCCATCCGGCGGCTCGCCAGGGATCTCAAACGCTCCGGCGTGATCAGGATCGTGCCCGGCTCGCCGTGGGTGACCCTGCGCCTCGACGCCGCGAGCGATGTCGATCTGCTGCTGACCCTGGTCAGCGTGGCGCTCCAGGCGCAGCAGGGCCCGCCCGATACGGTCGACCGCCCCCTGATGGGCTGCAACGACCAGCGCGGCAAGGGATTCGTGAAGGTGGACCTCGGCGCCCTCTGGTAGCCGGGTTGCCTGCGCCGGCAGCCGGATGGCGTCCGCGTCATACGGCGATGACGCGGACCCCGGCCTCCTCGAACCGGTGGACCGTCTCCCGGTCCACCGCCGTGTCCGTCACCAGGGTGTCCACCAGGTGCGCGGGGCAGATCCGGGCGAACGCCCGCTGGCCCAGCTTGCTGGAGTCCGCGGCGACCACGACCCGTTCGGCGCGCTCGCACAGCAGCCGGTTGATCGCCGCCTCCGCCTCGTCGTGCGCCGCCGCGCCGTGCACCACGTCGAAGGCGACCACCCCGAGCACCGCCACGTCCAGCCTGATCTGCCCGAGCACCCCGTCCGCGAGCGGCCCGATCAACTCGTACGACTGCGGGCGGGCCACCCCGCCGGTGACCACGATCTTGAACTGGGGCCGCACGGCCAGCTCGTTGGCGATGTTGAGCGCGTTGGTGACCACGGTCAGCGCCGGGGAACCGGTGGCCAGATCACCGCGCACGGCGAGGGCGCGGGCCACCTCCGTGGTCGTCGTACCCCCGGTCAGGCCCACCGCCTCGCCCGGCGCGACGAGATCGGCCACCGCGCCCGCGATGCGCTGCTTCTCGGAGGCGCGGCGTGCGGTCTTGTAACGCAGGGGCAGTTCGTACGACACCCCGTGCACCACCGCGCCGCCCCGGGTGCGGACCAGCATCTGCTGCTCGGCGAGCTGGTCGAAGTCCCGCCGGATCGTCGCCGCCGACACCGCCAGCTCGGTCGCCGCCTCCTCGACGTCCAGCCGGCCGCGCTCCACGAGCAGTTCCAGCAGCGCCTTCCACCGGGCGTCCCGGGACATCCGCGGCCTCCGTTCTCCGATCGATCATCGTCTCGTTCCGACCGGTGACCCTAGCGCACCCCCGTCGTGCGCCCCCGGTCCCACCGGAATGCTTGATTGTGCTCGAAAGCTCGCTATATCTTGCAGGAACAATCAGCCAGGCCAGGGGAGGGTATGGGGCATGACCCATGTCGAGGACGAGCTGAACAGCCAGCCCGCGTGCTGGACGCGGGCCGCCGAGGAGGCGGGACGGCACCGGGACGCGCTGCCGGCGGCGGGCGAGCGGGTCGCCGTGGTGGGCTGCGGGACCTCGTACTTCATGGCGCAGGCGGTGGCCGCCCTGCGCGAGGGGGCCGGGCAGGGCGAGACCGACGCCTTCGCCGCCTCGGAGTTCCCGTACGGGCGGTCGTACGACCGGGTGGTCGCCCTCACCCGCTCCGGCACCACCACCGAAGTACTCGAACTGCTGGGCCGGTTGAGGGGGACGGCGACCCGCACCACGGCCGTCACCGCCGACCCGGCGACGCCCGTGATGAGCGCCGCCGACGATCTCGTGGTGCTGGACTTCGCCGACGAACGCTCCGTCGTGCAGACCCGGTTCGCCACCACCGCCCTCACCCTGCTGCGCGCCCATCTCGGCCTGCACACGGACTCCGTCGTCACCGACGCCCGGACCGCGCTCATCACCCGGCTGCCCCAAGGGCTGGTCGAATGCACCCAGTTCACCTTCCTGGGGCGCGGCTGGACGGTCGGGCTAGCGAACGAGGCCGGGCTGAAGATGCGCGAGGCGTCCCTGTCCTGGACCGAGGCGTACCCGGCGATGGAGTACCGGCACGGCCCGGTCAGCATCACCACGAAGGGCACCGCCACCTGGATGTTCGGCGAGGCGCCCGAGGGGCTCGCCGAACAGGTGCGGGAGACCGGCGGGCTGTGGATCGGGGGCGGCCTCGACCCGCTCGCCGAACTCGTCCGCGCCCAGCGGCTGGCGGTCGCCGTCGCCGCCGCGCGCGGCCTCGACCCGGACCGGCCGCGCCACCTCACCCGCTCGGTGATCCTCACGCCGGGCGGGTCTGCCGGGCCGGATGCCCAGGACACCCCGGATGCGGCCGGCCCGGCCGATTCCGCCGGTGCGGCCGGGACCCCCGGGACCCCCGGTGCGGCCGTGAACCCCGGGTCCGCCGATGTCCCCGGCCCCCGCGACCCGCGTGAAGCCGCCGCCTCCGCCGATCCCTCCGACCCCGCCTGACCCGTCCCGCCGTACCGCGCCCCGGAAGGACACCCGAAGTGCCCCTCGCGCCCACCGGCGAGCTGGTCGCCCGCGCCGTCGAAGACCGCTCGGCCGTCGCCGCGTTCAACGTCATCACGCTGGAACACATCGAGGCCGTCATCGCCGGCGCCGAGGCGGCCGGCGCCCCCGTCGTCCTCCAAGTCAGCGAGAACGCCGTCAAGTTCCGCTACGGACGGCTGCTGCCGCTGGCCCGCGCGGCCCGCGCCGCCGCCGAACGGGCCTCCGTACCCGTCGCGTTGCACCTGGACCATGTGCAGAGCGACGACCTGCTGCGCCAGGCGCCCGGCGCCGGGTTCAGCTCGGTGATGTACGACGCGGCCCGGCTGCCCTACCCCGACAACCTCGCCGCGACCCGGGCGGCCGCCGACTGGGCGCACTCCCAAGGGCTCTACATCGAGGCCGAGTTGGGGGAGGTCGGCGGCAAGGACGGGCGGCCCCCGCTGGACGCGCACGCGCCCGGCGCCCGTACCGACCCCGCGCAGGCCCGGGACTACGTCGGCGGCACCGGGGTCGACGCCCTGGCCGTCGCCGTCGGCAGTGTGCACGCCATGACCACGCGCACCGCCGCCCTCGACCACGCCCTGCTCAAACGGCTGTCCGCCGCGCTGCCCGTCCCGCTGGTGCTGCACGGCTCCTCCGGCGTACCGGACGCGGGTCTGGTCGAGGCGGTCGAGGGCGGCATCGCCAAGGTCAATGTCGGCACCGCGCTCAACATCGCCATGACCGGCGCGATCCGGGAGTTCCTCGCCGCCCACCCGGAGGCGGTCGACTCGCGTAAGTACCTCAGCGTCGGCAGGGAGGCGATGGCCCTGGAGGTGCGGCGCCTCATCTCGGTCGTGACCGGCGCCGCCGGGACCGCTATGCCTTCTTGACCGCCCTCAGCAGCACGAACTTCGGGTCTCCGGCGACGAGTTCGCAGTTGCCGAAGACCCGCTTCAGGGTGACGTGGTAGCCCAGGTGCCGGTTGCCGATCACCAGCAGCTCGCCGCCCGCCCGCAGTGCGCGCCGCGCGCCGGTGAACATCCGCCGCGCGGTCGCGTCCGTCGTCGCCTGGTGGGAGTGGAACGGCGGGTTGTTCAGGACGAGGTCCACACTGTCGGGCGCCACCCCGGTGAGCCCGTCGCCGACCCGGAACTCGGCATGCCCGGGTACCCCGTTGGCCTTGTAGGTGGCCTCCGCCGCGGCCACCGCCTGGAACGACTCGTCCACGAACAGCACTTCGGCCGCCGGGTCGGCCAGCGCCACCGCCGTACCGACCACGCCGTTGCCGCAGCCGAGGTCGACCACCCGGGCCGGACCGGGGCCCGGCAGGTGCCGGAGCAGGAAGCGGGTACCGATGTCCAGCCGGTCGGCGCAGAAGACGCCCGCGTGGTTGACGACCGGGCGGCCGGAGATCGCGCCGACGCCGGCGGGGAGGTCGTAGCGGTGCGGCCACGGGTTCGCGGGCCGTTCCCTCGCCGGGTCGGGGGCGCAGAAGATCAGCCGGGCCTTCTGCTGGGCCAGCGAGGTCCGGGTCGGGCCGAGGATCCGCTCGAAGAGCTGAAGCGTGGAGGTGTGGATCTCCTTCACCATGCCGGTGCCGATCACCACCGTGCCCGGGTGCACGGCGGGCGCCAGCCGCAGCAGCTGGTCCTCCAGCAGCGCGAGGCTCTTCGGCACCCGCACCAGCAGCACGTCCAC
The DNA here is from genome assembly GCF_009650765.1 of Streptomyces sp. SUK 48. Taxonomy (NCBI): domain Bacteria; kingdom Bacillati; phylum Actinomycetota; class Actinomycetes; order Kitasatosporales; family Streptomycetaceae; genus Streptomyces; species Streptomyces sp. SUK 48. The sequence goes on from NZ_CP045740.1 coordinate 7,149,882, forward strand.
CCGCTCGGGCGGCTCGTCCTGGGTGGTCAGCAGCTGCACCGCGCCCGGTTCGACACCGGCCCGCGCCAGGTTGGCGCGGCTCGCCTCCTGGCCGAGGAAGGAGTCGGTGACCTGCGTCGGGCGGTGCTCCGCCAGCGCCGTCACCAGGGCGCCCCAGCGGTCCCCGAGCACCACCACCTCGCCGGTCAGCGGCACGTTCTCCGCCGCCAGATGGCGCAGCAGATACGCGTCGGAGGCGTCCCAGGCACGCAGCCGGTCGCGAGGGTCCTCGGGGAAGCGGGCCAGCTCGACCTCGCCCCACGGTGTCGTCATACGGTCGCTCATCGCGCTCCAGGCTAGCGGAACCGCAGATCAGGGCCCGTACGGCCCGGAGCTTGAGGGGGTCTTCCCGGACACGGAGCGGCCACCGGGAAAGGCCGCTTGTCGGCTTGTGCTCTTCTCGTACCGAGACCTTCGGCTCGTCGTACGGGCATCCTAGGCTCGTCGTACCGGCACCCACGACCCGTCGTACCGGCACCCGCAGCCCGCGCCGCCGACCAGCGCCTCGCCGAGCGGGGTGCGCCGGTACAGCACCGACCGTCCGGAGCGCGCGCGGACGAGCAGCCCCGCGGCGCGCAGGATGGCGAGATGGTCACCCACCGCGCCCGGCGCCATGGCGAGGCCCCGGGCGAGCTGGCTGGTGCTGGCCGGGGCGTCCAGCGCCACCAGCAGCCGGGCCCGGGCCCGGCCGACCAGGGCGGTCAGCGCGTCCGGTCCGGGCACGGTCTCGGTCGCGTCCCACAGGGCGGCGGTGCCGCGGGCGGGATAGACCAGGGTCCTGGGCCAGGGGTCTTCCAGATGGGCGGCGACGGACGGCCCGACGCAGACCGAGGGGATCAGCAGGAGCCCGTCCCCGACCAGGCGGACCGTGCCGCCCCGGGGGAAGAAACCGAGTTCGATACCGCCCTCGTGCCAGACGATGCCCGGGTGCAGGCTCTCGATGGCCGTGGCCCAGCCGTGCTCGCCGATCACCCCCACCCGGTGCACGACATCGCGCTCGCAGATCGCGCGCAGCTGCGGCCAGTCCGCGGCGAGCAGCTCCCGCCAGGCGCGGTCCATCGCCTCCGCGATCCGGGGGACGGCGTCCGCCGCGTCCAGCACCGCGCGTACCCGGGGATCGCGGCCTGCCGGGCGGGCCGCGGCGGCGGCGAGTTCAGGGCGGGCCGCGGCCAGGGGGGTGGCCCGGATCGAGGCCAGGTCGTCCGCCCAGGTCTGGCCGAGACCGCGCGGCGGCGGGGCGACGAAGTCCGCGCCGGAGTGCGCGGTGTGCAGGGCGAGGAAGGCGTCCAGCGCGGTCTCCCGGCGAAGCCGCTCGAAGGCCGGCCGGAGCCGGGACGCCCAGGCGCGCGGCAGCGGCCGGTTCCGGCCGTCCAGGGAGCGCAGCAGCGCGGAGAGTTCCATCGCGGGCGACAGCGCGAACCGGCTGCGCAGCAGGTCCTCGACGGAGACTTCGAAGCGGAGCACCCCGGCACGCTATCGCGGGACGCCCGCTCCGATTCGTCCAGGGACGAATCACTGGCGGCCGCGCGGGGCGTACACCCAGGCTGTCCGGCGTGACCACAACCGCCGACCCCCTCCCGGGCAACCGCCGGGCCACCTACCGGGACGTGCTGGCCGAGCCGCGCTTCCGGCTGCTCTTCACCACCCGCACCGTCGCGATCACCGCGGACTCGCTGCGGATCACCACCTTCTCGGTGCTCGTCTTCACCGCCACCGGCTCCGCGCTCTTCAGCGCGCTGGCCTTCGGCATCAGCTTCCTGCCGCAGCTGTTCGGCTCGCTGCTGTTCGGCTCCCTGGCCGACCGGCTGCCACCCCGCGCGCTCATCGCCTCCGGCTACGCGCTGGAGTGCGCCGCCGCCGTGCTGCTCGCCCTGGTGCGGATGCCGATCGCCGCGAGCCTCGGTGTCGTGGCCCTGATCGCCCTCGCCACCCCGCTGTTCAGCGGCGCGTCCAGCCGGCTGGTGGCGCGGTGGCTGACGGACGACGCCTACGTACTGGGCCGCTCGCTGAACAACATGGCCTCCTCCGGCGCACAGCTGCTCGGCCTGGCGCTGGGCGGCGCGGCCGTCGCGGTGCTCGGCCCGCACCGGGCGCTCGCGGTGAGCGCCGCCCTCTACCTCTGCTGCGCGCTCGCCGTCCGGCTGCGGCTGCCCCGCCTGGAGCCGGGGGTGTCCGGCGGGGCCCGGGGCGACGGCGGTGCCGTCCGGGCCAGCCTGCGCGGCGCCGGACTGCTGCTGCGCGGTCGTACGGGACGACGGCTGATGCTGGCCCAGTGGCTGCCGTCCGCGTTCGTCGCGGGCGCGGAGGGACTGATCGTCGCCTACGCGGGCGGCCGGCATTTCGCACCCGGCTGGTACGCGGTGCTGATGGGCTGTCTCCCGGTCGGCATGCTGATCGGCGACCTGCTGGTGGGCCGGCTGCTGCCGCCGCTCGCCCGGGAGCGGCTGGTGGTCCCGCTGGCCGCCCTGATGGGACTGCCGCTGGCCGGCTTCGCCGCCGAGCCCGGCGTGGCCGTCTCGTGCGCTCTGCTGCTGCTCACCGGCTCCGGCTTCGCCTACGGGCTCGGTCTGCAACGGCCCTTCCTGGACGCCCTGCCCAGGGACGGCCAGGGCCAGGCATTCGGACTGCTCGGCTCGGGCAACATGACGCTCCAGGGCGTCGGCCCGGCCTGCTTCGGCTCGGTGGCCGAGGGCATCGGAACGGGCGGCGCGATCGCCCTGGCGGGCGGCGCGGCGGTGGTCACCGCGGGCTGGATCCTCAGCTGGCACTGGTCCCCGTGAGGCAGGATGGGGAGCGTGGACGCGGAACTGTTCCCCCGGGAGCGCGCGCGGATCGCGCCGGGCGCCGCGCACGTCCCCGACTGGCTGCCGGCCGGGCGGCAGGCCGAACTCCTCGCCGCCTGCCGGGACTGGGCGCGGCCCCCGGCCGGCCTGCGCACCGTGCGCACCCCGGGCGGCGGCACCATGTCGGCCCGCCAGGTCTGCCTCGGTATGCACTGGGGCGTCGTACGCGCCTGCCCCGCCTGCGGACGGCCCCTACGGGACAACCCCGGGTGCCCGGGCCCGCATCAGTACCCCTACGCGTACACCCCTACGGCCGCCGACGGCGACGGCGCCCCGGTCAAGCCCTTCCCGGGATGGCTGGACGAGCTGGCCCGCGGCGCGGTGGCCGACGCGCTGGGTCCCGCGGCCGTACCCGGGCCGCCGTACGACATCGCGCTGATCAACTTCTACGACGGTGCCGCCCACATGGGCATGCACCGCGACAGCGAGGAGCGGTCCGACGCACCGGTGGTCTCGCTGACCCTCGGCGACACCTGCGTCTTCCGCTTCGGCAACACCGCGACCCGGACCCGCCCGTACACCGACGTCGAACTGCGCAGCGGCGACCTGTTCGTCTTCGGCGGCCCCGCCCGCGCCGCCTACCACGGGGTGCCCCGCGTCCACCCGGACACGGCACCGCCCTCGCTGGGGCTGGCCGGGCGGCTGAACATCACGCTGCGGGTGAGCGGGCTGTGACGGCGGCGCGGGCCACGAGCGATACGGATCATGGGAGACTCGCCCTCATGAGCGGCAAGGCGGAACCCCGGGCGGCGGGGGAGAGGACCACCACGAGAGCGCGGCTGGACCGGGGGCGGGGCGCGCTCGGGCCCGCCCTTGAGCTGGTGCACACCGGGCGGGCGCCGACCCGGGCCGTACTCACCGCCGAACTCGGCGTCACCCGGGCCACGGCCGGCGCGGTCGCCGCCGAACTGGAGGCCCTCGGCCTGATCCGGGTGGACGCCCGCCCCGCCGCCGCGGCCGGTTCCCAGGGCCGCCCCTCGCACCGGCTCGACGTCGCCGAACAGGGCCCGGTGGCGCTGGCCGCCCAGGTGCACGCCGACGGCTTCCGGGCCGCGCTGGTCGGACTCGGCGGCCGGATCGTGGCCACCGCGCCCGGCTGCGAGACCGTGGCCGCCGACCCGGCGAAGGTGCTTCGCTCGGTGGTCGAGGCGGGCGCGGAACTGCTGCGCGCCACCGGCCGTCGCTGCGTCGGAGCCGGGCTCGCCGTGCCCTCCGCCGTCGCCCAGCCCGACGGCCTCGCCCTCAACCCCCTGCACCTCGCCTGGCCCGTCGGGGCGCCGGTGCGGCGGCTGTTCGAGGAGTGCGTGCGCGCGGCGGGCATCGAGGGGCCCGCGTTCACCGGCAATGACGTCAACCTCGCGGCGCTCGCCGAGCACCGGCACGGCGCCGGCCGGGGCGCCCGCGACCTCTTGTGCGTGGCCACCGGACACCGGGGCGTCGGCGGCGCGCTCGTCCTCGACGGCCGTCTGCACACCGGCAGTTCGGGTCTGGCCCTGGAGGTCGGCCACCTCACCGTCAACCCCGAGGGCCGCCCCTGCCACTGCGGCGGCCGGGGCTGCCTGGACGTCGAGGCCGACCCGCTGGCGCTGCTCGTGGAAGCGGGGCGCGAACCGGGCCCCGAGGACTCGCTCCTGAAGCAGGCCGACGACCTGCTGCGCGACCAGTACGACGACCCCGCCGTGCGCCGCGCCGCCGAGGCCCTGATCGACCGGCTGGGCCTCGGACTCGCCGGTCTCGTCAACATCCTGAACCCCGACCGGATCATCCTCGGCGGCCTCCACCGCACCCTGCTGGACGCCGATCCGAGCCGGCTGCGCGCGGTGGTCGCCGACCGCAGCCTGTGGGGCCAGAGCGGCGGCGTCCCGATCCTGCCGTGCACCCTCGACCACAACAGCCTGGTCGGCGCCGCCGAACTGGCCTGGCAGCCGGTCCTGGACGACCCGCTGGCCGCACTGCGCTGAACCCGCTCGGCAGGGGGTCACGCCCGCCGTTCGGCCGCGGCATGCCACCAGCCGGGCGGGGACGGTCCGTCGGCTTGGGCCGTCGGCTGGTCGGGGTGCAGTCCGAGCCGCCGCAGGGCGTCGGCGCGCACCCGGACGTCGTACCAGCCGTGCCAGTGGCCGTCGGCGCCGATCCCGCAGGCGAGGCCCCAGCCGATCTCCCCGGGCCCGAACGGCATCCGGTCGACGCCGCGTTCACGCGGTCAAGCGCGCGCTGCCGCCATGGGGCTGGGACGGCCCGGCACGTTCGCGTACGCGGCGACGGCGATCCACTCGTGGTGTGCCGATGTCATGCCGGACATGATGCCCGGCCCGTCACGCCCAGTCGACGGAGAATGCCTTCCCCGGGTGTCGGGTGAGAATCCGGTCGACCAGTTCCGGGCCCAACTCCGCCGCCAAGCGCGGGCGCAGGCGCCGCAGCAGGTACGGCATCCCCGGGCCGCCGTCGACCGAGCGGGCCCCGGCGGTCACCGTGTCGCCGCCGAGCAGCAGACGGTCGCCGAAGCCGGCCTCCGCGAGGGCGCGGACACCGGCCGGCATCTGCCAGTCGGTGGCGTGATGGGTGCGCGAGGGGCCGTCGAAGGCGAGCCAGCAGCCCGAGGCGGCGGCCTGCCGCTGCGTCACCGCGTCGGGGAAGCGATTCAGATGGCCGAGGATCACCCGGTCGCCGGGAACGCCCAACGCGCCGCAGAGCAGGTCGAGTACGTCGAGGGCGCCGGTGCCCAGCTCCAGGTGGACGGCGATGGGCGCGCCGGTCGCGTGGTGCGCCTCGGCCGCCGCCGCCATGGTCCAGCGGGCGTGCGCGTCCAGGGTGTGGAAGCCGCCCGCCACCTTGATCAGACCGGCCCGCACCCCGGTCGTGCCGATGCCCTCGGTCAGCTCGGTGACGAAGACCTCGGCCAGCCGGCCGCGCAGCCCCGCCGTCAACTCCGGTGCCACGTGCGCGGCTTGGTGCAGACCCGTCGCGCACACCAGGTGCACTCCGGTGGCCCGGGACAGGGCCGCGAGGTCGGCCGCGCGCCGGCCCATGCCGTGCGGTGTCCACTGCACGACCGCGGCGCCGCCCGCCGCCCGGAACGCCTCCAGCTCGGCTCGCGCGGCGGCGACGTCGTCCAGCTCCCTGCCCGGCAACCGCCTGCTGCGCAGGAAGAGATGGTCGTGCGCGTCGCACACCCCCAGCTCCTGCGGAGGGATGTCGCCGAGGACCGTACGGATCACCAGTGCCGCCCGTGCGGGAGCCGGTCGCGGCCGGGGGCGGACAGATGGAGCACCCGGAAGAGGTCGCCCTCGGTCTTGGGGGTGTCGTGCTCCCAGAGGGAGAAGTGGACCAGCTCCCAGCGGTGCGGGTCGGCGGCCGTCGCGGCCAGTACGGCACCGTCCTCGGCGGCCAGCTCCGCCGCCGCACCGGCCGCTTCCTCCATCAGGGACGGCAAATCGACTCCCTCCGGGACCGGTTGCCGGCGTCGTACGGCGAAGGCGGCACGGGTGCCGGAGCCCTCCGCGTAACCGAGGCCCGTCCACCGGCGTACGGCCGGACGCCCGAAGTCCTCGGTCAGGCGCTGGAACCCGCCGCCCCACAGGAAGCGGTTCATGCCCTCGACCGTGCGCCACAGATAGAACGGCGCGTACTGGTTGACCGGCGAGCCGTGCACACCGCGCTCCCGCAGCAGGTACGCCTTGAGGCCGAGCCCCTCCCAGTCGTCCAGCAGATGCCCGAGCCGGTCGACACGGGCGCGGATGATGCCCGTGTCGTAGTCCGCGGGCAGTGTCACCTCGTACTGCATGGCATGCATCAAGTGGCCCTTTTCCTCCGCCGGTTCGCGCGGTTCAGGCGGTTCGGACGGTTGGGGGTGCGAGCAGGGCGAGCAGGCCGTCGACGGCCGCGTCGAAGGGGGCGGGGGAGCCGGCGGCGCGGGCCAGCACATAGCCGCCCTGCACGGTCGCGAGGATCGCCGCACCGGTCCGCCCGGCGTCCAGCTCCGGCGCGAACTGCCCCTGCCGCTTGCCCTCTTCGACGATCCCGGCGAGGCGCTCCCGGATCGCGGTGAGGGTCTCCTGCACCGGGGCGCGCAGCTCGTCGCTGGCGATCACGTCCGGGTCCATGGTCAGCCGCCCGACCGGGCAGCCGCGCAGCACCTCGCGCTCACGGCGCAGATACGCCTCGATGCGCTCGTACGGGGTGCCGGGGCCGTCCAGCGAGCGTTCGGCCGTCGCCCGCAACTGCTCGGCGGTGCGCCGGATCGCCGCCAGGGCGAGGTCCGGCTTGCCCTTGAAGTGGTGGTACATGCTGCCCTGGCCCGCGCCCGCGCGCTCCAGGATCGCCTTGGGGCTGGTGCCCACGTAGCCGCGCTCCCAGAGCAGGTCGCGGGTCGACTCGATGAGTCGTTCGGAGGTGCTCATGAGAGCAGTGTACATACTAGTAGATACAGAGGGGGCCGTTTCATGGGCGGAGGAGCGCTCGGCGGGCGGTTCGTCGCCGCTCGCCGTGCGCTCCTCCGCCCGCCGGTCCGGTTCAGCCCGCCGCGACCGGGTGGCCGGCGGCGAGTTCCTGACCGCCGGGGGCCGCCGTGACCGCTGCCGGGACCGGTGCGCGTGCCGGGGCCGACGGGACCGCCGTGGCCACGGCACTCGCCGCGACCGGAGTGGGCGTCGGCTGGTGCTCCGGGGCGCGGTACGGCACGCGGGCCGGATGGCCGGGCGTCGCGGGCAGGGTGAACCAGACGACCTTGCCGTTGTCGCCGTCCGGCCGCGCGCCCCAGCTCTCGCTGACCGCGGCGACCATGGCGAGGCCCCGCCCGCAGGTGGCGAGCGGTGTGGTGTCCTCCGCGTCCGTGTCCGCGTCGTCGGACGGCACCGGCAGTCGCGGGTCGTGGTCGTGTACCGACACGGTCAGCCGGTCCGGGCGCAGCTCCAGCTCGACGGTGCACGACTTGTCGGGCCTGGCGTGCCGGTGGACGTTGCTGAGCAGCTCCGTCACGCCGAGCGCGGCCCGGTCGATCAACGGATCAAGATGCCAGTAGCGCAATTGCGCAGATACGATTCTGCGGACCTGGCCGATCCGCGACGGCAGGGCTTGGAGCTCCACCGTGCAGTGCCTGCTTGGGTGACTGATCACGGCTGCGACTCCCCGGTGTGAGGTCCGGAACGGAACCGAAAAACACGGAGAACAACGGATCCAGCAGGCCCCCTGGGAAAGCGGCCGCCTGCTGTCGGTGGCCGGCGGGCTGGTTCGCAGCGTTGTCGCCGGTAAACCCAGAGTGACGTGAAACCAGCGTGGCGCAGGGGGCGGAGTGACGCAACTCGCCGCGTCCGGATGGATACGGGGCGTGTTTCCTGGTGCCTGACAGGTGCTTGGCGGGCGGGGGTCCGGGGCGGCTGGGGCGGTCGAGGGGAGAGGGGCGGGAGTCGGTGCCCGGGGCGCTGGTGAGTCCTCGAACGCCGGGTGCCGCTCGGGGGTTGGTGCCGCGTGGTCCGTGTGCGGCGCGTGCCGATTCGACGGCGTTCGCCGCCCGGAGAGCATGCGCCGGGGCTCCTCGGCCGCGCGTGCCGCGCGGCAGCGTGCGCCGTCCGGACGGTGCGTGTCGCTCGGACAGCGCGTGTCGCTCGGACAGTGCGTGCTGCCAGGACAGGGTGTGTCGCCCGGGCATCGAGTGCCGTCGGACGCCCCGTCGTTCGCACCGGATGCCGCGCGCCGCGAAGACCGTCGTACAGCCTCCGGGCACTGTGTGCCACACACACTCTGCGCCGCGTGCCCCCGGTCCGCTGCCCGGGCAACACGCGTCGCCCGGGAAACGTGGGCCCCGGGCACCACATGTCACATGCCGCACGTCGCGCCCGTAGCGCCTGTCGTGGCCGCCGCAGGGCCCCTTCAGCCGCCGCGTCCCGCCGCCCGGCGGACCGCCTCGATGAAGCGGCGGGCCGCGGGGGTGCCCGGTTCGCCCGGTGCGGGGTCCTGCTCGGCCAGGGTCAGCAGGTACCGCTGGCCGTTGATGTCGGCCAGTGCCTTGTCGTCCGGGGCGAACCACGGCTTGGAGGCGCGCACCGCCTGCACCGGCGCGCTGTCGATCTCACTGCCGTAACTGTTGAGCAACTCCACCCTGCCGTCGTTGATCCGGACCTGTCCGGCCCGGGTGAGCGAGCGCATGCGTTTCCCGATCCGCACGCCCTTGGCCGTGAACTCCGGCTCCGCCATCCCTCGCCGCCCCCTTGTCCGCGTGTTCCCGTGTTCCGGTGTGCGCCCCCGTCCGCGCCGGGACGGAGGTCCCGACGCGTGCAGTCTGCCGCGCCACGGGACGGAGCACCAGTGCGCGCGGGGGCGCGCACGACAGCGGCCCGGAGCACGCGCGGCGGCACACACCGGCAGCTCGTACGCCTGTGCCCCAGGGTCCCTTTGAGCCGCCCAAAGATGCGTTTATGCAGGTGGGAAGCGGTCTGAAAGATGCTTATGCTCGAAAGAGCCGGCCCGCCCGAGGCGCCGTCGGCGCGGAGCGTAAGGAGCACCGACGTGAGCATCACCCACCAGGCCCGGACCGGCGCCACCCTCGATGTCGACCGCACCGACCCCGCCTACCGCGACTGGCTGAAAGAGGCCGTCCGCAAGGTGCAGGCCGACGCGAATCGCTCGGCCGACACCCACCTGCTGCGCTTTCCGCTGCCCGAGCGCTGGGGCATCGACCTCTACCTGAAGGACGAGTCGACGCACCCCACCGGCAGCCTCAAGCACCGGCTCGCCCGCTCGCTGTTCCTCTACGGCCTCTGCAACGGCTGGATCCGCCCCGGCCGCCCGGTGATCGAGGCGTCCAGTGGCTCCACCGCCGTCTCGGAGGCGTACTTCGCCAAGCTGATCGGGGTGCCCTTCATCGCGGTCATGCCCCGCACGACCAGCGCCGAGAAGTGCCGCCTCATCGAGTTCCACGGCGGCCGCTGCCACTTCGTGGACGACTCCCGGAAGATGTACGAGGAGTCGGCCCGCCTCGCGGTGGAGACCGGCGGCCACTACATGGACCAGTTCACCTACGCCGAGCGGGCCACCGACTGGCGCGGCAACAACAACATCGCCGAATCGATCTTCCGCCAGCTGGAGTTGGAGCGGTTCCCGGAGCCCGCGTGGATCGTCGCCACGGCGGGCACCGGCGGCACCTCGGCGACGCTCGCCCGCTATGTGCACTACATGCAGTACGACACCCGTATCTGCGTGGCCGACCCGGAGAACTCCTGTTTCTTCGAGGGCTGGACCAGCGGCGACCCGGACGTCACCTGCGACTGCGGCTCCCGCATCGAGGGCATCGGCCGGCCGCGGATGGAGCCGAGCTTCGTGCCCGGCGCGATCGACCGGATGATGAAGGTCCCGGACGCGGCCAGCGTCGCCGCCGTACGGGCCCTGGAAGCGGTGATCGGCCGCAAGGCGGGCGGCTCCACCGGGACCGGGCTGTGGAGCGCGCTGAAGATCGTCTCCGAGATGGTGGCCGAGGGCCGTACCGGCAGCGTCGTCACCCTGCTGTGCGACCCGGGCGACCGGTACCTCGACAAGTACTACTCGGACGCGTGGCTCGCGGAGCAGGGCCTGGACATCGCGCCGTACACCTCGGCGATCGAGATGCTGCTGGCCACGGGCGTCTGGCCCGACTGAGGCCGGCGGCCCCGAGGGGGACGCTAGGCCGTCGCCGCCAGACCGCGCAGGGCCCGGGCCGCGGGGGAGCCGGGATCGGCCGTGATCAGGACGACCTCCTGGTCGTCCTCGGGGACGAGCAGGACATCGCAGTTCAGCCGCAGCCGGCCCGCCGCCGGATGGTCGATGGCCTTGGTGCGGTGCCCCGGGGCGTGGACGGGCCGGGTCTCCCAGAGCCGGCCGAACTCCTCGCTGCCGGCGCGCAGTTCGGCCAGCAGGGCGGCGAGCCCGGCATCGTGCGGATAGCGGTCGGCGGCCCGGCGCAGCCGCGCCACCGCGATGCGCCCGAACTCCTCGGCCCCGGAGTTCTCGTATCCGCGCCCCGCGCCGAGGAAGCGGCGCCGGGCCAGATTCGTCGTCCCCCGTCCGAGGCCACCGCCCAGCAGGGCCTGGGCCAGCGGGTTCCAGGCGACGACCCCGTAGGCCGCGTCGGTGACGATCGCACCGGTCTCCGGCAGGCGGCGCAGCATCCGGTCCACGTGCGGGCGCACCCGCCGTACGGCGCCCGTTGCGGGCGGCGGCGCGCTCGTCCCGGCCAGCCGGAAGAGATGACCGCGCTCGGCCGCTGTCAGCCGCAGCGCCCGGGCCAGCGCGTCCAGGACGCGGGGCGAGGGCCGGGGGCCGCGGGCCTGTTCGAGCCGTACGTAGTAGTCGACGGACATGTGCGCCAGGCCGGCCACCTCCTCGCGGCGCAGGCCCGGGGTGCGGCGCGGGGGGTCCGCGGGGAGGCCGAGTTCCCGCGGGCACAGGGCCGCGCGGCGCTCCCGCAGGAAGCGGGCCAGTTCGTGCCGCGCCATACCGCCTCGCCTCCGTCCGCCGCCTGGTACAGGTGGTCCCTGGCACGCGGGCCGGCGCCGGAGGACCGTGGGTGTCATGAACGATCGCACAGCACTGGTCACCGGTGCCAACAAGGGAATCGGCAAGGAGACCGCCCGCCTGCTCGCCGCGGAGGGATTCGATGTGTACGTCGGCTCCCGCGACGCCGGGCGCGGCCGGGCGGCCGTCGAGGAGATCGGCTCCGGCGCGCGGCTCCTGGTCCTCGACGTGACGGACCCGGACAGCATCGCCGCGGCCACGGAGCAGGTGGAACGGCTCGACGTCCTGGTCAACAACGCGGGCATCTCGCCCTCGCTCGCCCCGGCCGCCGAGACCGGCACGGACGAGTTCCGGCGCACCTACGAGACCAATGTGTTCGGGGTCGCCGCGGTCACCAACGCCTTCCTGCCCGCCCTGCGCCGCTCCCCGCACCCCCGAATCGTCAACATCTCCAGCGGTACCGGGTCGCTGACCTGGAGCACGCGCCCGAACCCCCAGTTCGCCCCCGGCGGCGGCGCGGCCGCGTACCGGTCCTCGAAGGCCGCGCTCAACGCCCTGACCGTCCTGTACGCCCAGGCCCTGGCCGAGGACGGTGTCAAGGTCAACGCGCTCGCCCCCGGACTGCGGGCCACCGACCTCAACCCCCGGGCATCGGCGGCGAGCGGCGACCCGGCGGAGGCCGCCGAGGGCGCCGTACGCCTGGCCCTGCTGCCGGACGACGGGCCGACCGGCGCGTTCTTCTCCTGGGACGGCACGCCCGTGCCCTGGTGACCCCGGCGGTCTCGTCCCGGCCGATCGGCCGCGGGTCGTCTTCGCACCCCGTGTGCTTCGGGTGCACCGCGTGGCCGGGCGCGCACCGTGGCACCCGCCGTGCGTGGCTGCCATGTTGGTCCGGTGCCCCGAAGGACCTGGCTTTCAGGGCGAGAAGCCGACGAGGAGCCGGTATGGGCACGTCCTCGGCGCCCCGGACCTCCCTCGCCTCTGTCCGCCCGGATGCCCTGGATCTCACGGACCCGCGCCCCTGCCGCGCACCCCGCGGCTCCCGGGCGGGCGGATTCGTCCGGCGGGTCGGTCCGGAGCCGGGACGCACCGCCGGGAGTCTTCGGCACGCGGCGCCGCGCTGAGCGTCGGCACGCGCCACCCGGCGGTACCCACCGCCTGCTCGCGGCACCATCCCTCATCGTCTGGCGAACGAGGAGTTTGCCATGCACCGATTCCGCTTACGCCCCGTCGAGAGCGGCGGAGCCTTCTTCACCGAGTGCCCGGCACATGTGCTGCTGGGGATCAGCCCCTGGAACGGCCGCTACAAGACGGCCTACATCGAGGAACTGGTCGGCTGGGCGTGCTCCCGCTTCCCGCGGGTGGACGTCATGATCCCGGGCTACGAGGCCGCCCACACCCTGGTGGCCGCCGGCCGTCCCCCGGCCTCGGCGGTCAAACGCGCCAAACGATCCGTCAACCAGCTCCGCAATCCCGCCGAACGCGCCCTGCGGCATGCCGGGATCGACGACCCCGCCGGCCACGTCCACGCCTGGACCCGGCTCCTGGCCAACGCGCCGTACGCCACCCGGCTGGCCGAGGCGCAGCGGGCGTACCGCCAGGACCCCGCGGTGCGTGCCGCCTGCCGGGAGGCCGCTCGCGCCACCCTCGTCCACGCCGGCTGCGCGAACCCCAGCGACGCGGCTCTGGACACGGCGGTCAGTTATCCGCTCGCGGAGCTGCCGCTCACCCTGCACTCGCCGGCGATCTTCGGTGTGCCGTCCTCCCTGTTCCTGTACCACCGGGACATGGAGTTGCTGCGCCCCTTCCTCACCGGCACCGCCCAGGCCCTGCGCCCCGGTGCCGGCCAGGGGTACGCCATCGTGGAACCGATCGGAGCCGAACGATGACCGCCACGACTCCCACGCCGCCCCAAGAGCCCGCGCTGCCACTGAGCTATCCCTTCCCGCTCGGCGAGAACGGTCAGCTGCCGCCGCTGATCCGATGGGCCCAGGCGAACCAGCCGGTGTGCCCGGTCGCCATGCCCAGCGGCGCCCGGATGTGGATGCTGACCCGCAAGGACGACATCGCCCGCATCTTCGCGGACCCGCGCTTCAGCCGGAAACTCGACGACCCGGCCACGCCCCGGATCGCCGGCCAGGACATCACCACGGTCGGCCGGGGCCTGTTCAGCCTCGACCCGCCCGACCACACCCGGGTCAAGTCGGTGGTGTCCGGCTTCTTCACCCGGCGCGCCGTCGGCCGGTACGAGACCCTCGTCAGGTCGCACGCGGCCGAACTGCTGGACGCCATGGACGACGGCCCCAACCCCTGCGACCTGGTGGCCGGCTACACCTCGCTGCTCCAGATGCTGGTCATGCGCGAGGTCCTGGGCGTGCCGGAGGAGCTGTGGGAGGACCACCGCCGCGTCTTTCCCTCGGCCTCCAGCATCACCGCCGGGCCGCAGGAGACGGCGACGGAGACGGAGGAGATCAAGGCGTTCACCGCCCGCGTGATCGCCGCCCGCCGCCGGCTCCCCGAGCGCGAAGACCCGCTGGGTGCCCTGCTGCGCGCCGCCGCCGAGGGCACGATCAGCGAGGAGGAGATGTTCGGCACCGCCTTCCTCCTCTTTTTCACCGGCTCCGACGGCATCATCGCGCCCACCACCACCGGCGCCATGATCCTCATGCTCAACCCCTCGCAGCTGCGGCCCGTGCTGGACGACCCCGGCCTGTGGCCCAAGGCGGCGGAGGAGGTACTGCGGTACTTCCACAACGGCGTGCTGGGTTTCCCGGTCGTCGCGCGCGAGGACGTCGAACTGCACGGCGTGACCATCGCCGCCGGGGATGCCGTCGTCGCCTCCATGCAGGCCGCCACCTGGGACCCCCGGCACGTGAACAACCCGGAGAAGTTCAACGTGCGCCGCCGCGAGGACGCCGCCGCCACCTTCGGCGCCGGCCCCCACTACTGCCTCGGCGCCCAGCTCGCACGGCTCTACCTGGCCACCGCCCTGCGCGCCCTCTTCGAGCGGCACCCCAGTCTCCGGCTGGCCGTCGCCGAGCAGGACATCCCCTGGCGCAACGACATCATGTTCGTCCGCCCCGTCGCCCTGCCCGTCACCTGGAGCGAAGGAACACCCGCGTGAACCGCTCTCCCGACTCCTTCGACGACCTCGCCGAGGCGTACGACCGCAGCGCCGACGAGCTCGCCTTCCGCCGCGACATCGAAATCCCCTCCCTGCTCGAAGCCCTCGGGAACCTGGAGGGGCGGCGCGTGCTGGACCTCGGCTGCGGCCCTGGCCTGCACAGCCGGCTGCTCGCCGGGGCCGGTGCGAAGGTCACCGGCACCGATGCCGCACCCGGCATGATCGCCCTGGCCCGCCGCCGGGAGGCCGAGAACCCGCTCGGCATCGACTACCACCTTCAGGACGCCGGCACCACCGAACCGCCCGGCCGTGACTACGACACCGTGCTCGCCGTCTACGTCCTGCCCTACGCACCGACACCGCAGGTGCTCACCGCGATGTGCCGCACCGCCCGCACGGCCCTGTCCCGGCACGGCGGACGACTCGTCGCCGCCGCGCTCAACCCCGATTTCGCCACCGCGCCCGGCTACTACCGCCCCCACGGCTTCGAGATCACGGCCCACCGCCCCGACGACCCGGCCCGGACTCCCGTCACCGACCCCCGGGACGGTGACGGCATCGCCCTGCGCACCTGGATGGGCGACTTCGTCTTCGATGTCGCGGCCCACTACTGGAGCCGCGCCACCCACGAGGCGGCCCTGCACACCGCCGGCTTCACCGACCCCACCTGGACCGTCCCCACCGCCGGACCGGGAGCCGACCGCACCGCCCTGGCCGGCTACCTGACCGTCCCGCACGCCATCATCCTCACCGCTCACACGCCACCCGCCTGACCGTACCGGCAGGCGAGCGACCGGGCCGCCCGCGGCGCATCGCGGGCGGCCCGGTCGCCAGAGGAGGCCACGGCCCGGAGCGGCACCGCCGGGGTCACGGCGGCCACGGCCACGGGGGCGAGGCACCCGGCCCCCGAGAGCGCGTACCGCACCGGGCCCAGACCGTGTCCGTTCGGTGGACTCATCGGCTGGTCGGACGCGCCTGTCCGATCGGCTCGCCCCGGCGGGATCTCCCCGGCGGGCCGGGCTCGTCCGGACCGCTCACCAGCGGCTCGTCAAGCGGCCGTCGACGGCACCCGGGAGAAGATCTTCGCCGGGAACCTAGGCGAGATGCCGGTCCAGTGCCCCGGCCGCCCGCCCGAAGGCGCGGCCCACCCCCGGTGCGGCCAGCCGGCAGCCGAGGCGGAACGCGGCGGTGCCGTCGAGCGCGAAGACCACCCGGACGCGGGTGCCGGTGCCGGCCGGGGTCAGCCGCCATTCCTCGACCCAGGCGCGGGCGCCGGGGGTGTTGGTCACATCGACGCGGTACGTGTACAGCTCGGGCTTCTCCGCGGCCAGGACGGTCTCCCTGAAGCGGATGCCGCCGCGCAGCCGGACATCGCGCCCGCCGTCCGTCGGCCGGGCGGAGGCCACGGCCGAGAACCACCGCGGCATGCTCGCCACGTCCTCGGCGAGGGCCCGGTAGACGAGATCCGGCGCGGCGCGCAGGTCCCGGCCGAACACCAGCCGTACGGGCGCGCGCTCGACGAAGTCCGGGCCGACCGGACGCAGGCGCTGGACCATGACGGCAACCTCCTCGTGAAGTCCCGTACGGCGATGGTCCGTTGACCCTATTCCGTACGGGCGGGCCGTGCCGACAGCGTAGTTGACGCCGTGTCAGTTGTCCTCGGTGGCGTCACCGGGTTCCGCGGCCATGTCGTCGCCGTCCGGTTCCTCGTCGTCCCCGGCCGTGTCCTCGAGGTCCCCGGCCGTGTCCTCGAGGTCCGGCTCCCCGGCCACGATCAGCCGCCGCAGCCGCTCGGCGACCTCGGCGCGCGCCTCCTGCGGCAGCCCCGCGTCGGTCACCAGAGTGTCGACCTGGCCCAGCGTGGCGAACGAACTCAGGCCCACCGTGCCCCACTTGGTGTGGTCGGCGACCACCACCACCCGTCGCGCCGAGTGCACCAGCCGGCGGTTGGTCTCGGCCTCCGCCAGGTTCGGCGTGGACAGGCCCGCCTCGACCGATATGCCGTGCACCCCGAGGAAGAGCAGATCGAAGTGGAGCGCGGCGATCGCCTGGTCCGCCACCGGGCCCACCAGCGAGTCGGACGGGGTGCGCACCCCGCCGGTCAGCACCACCGTGGCCGCGCCCGGCCGCTGCCCCGAGGTGCGCTGCGCCGCGTGGAAGACGTCCGCGACCCGCACCGAGTTCGTCACCACGGTCAGGTCCGGCACCTCCAGCAGGTGCTGCGCGAGCGCGTAGGTCGTCGTACCGCCGGACAGGGCGATCGCGGTGCCCGGGGTGACCAGGGCGGCGGCGGCCCGCGCGATGTCCTCCTTGGCCGACAGCTCCAGACCCGACTTGGCCTCGAAGCCCGGCTCATGGGTGCTCGCCTCGACCACCGGGACCGCGCCGCCGTGCACCTTCTCCAGCATGCCCTGCCGGGCCAGCGCGTCCAGGTCGCGGCGCACGGTCATGTCCGACACGCCCAGCCTGCGGGTCAGTTCGTTGACCCGGGCACCGCCGCGGCGCCGGACCTCGTCCAGGATCAGGGCGCGGCGCTGCTCCGCGAGGAGGTGCTGATTCTCGCTCACGTACGCTCCGGTCCTTTCGCCGCCAAACCGTTCGACACACCCGGCGCACCTGCCTTGCGAGCAGTGCGTTCGTCCGTCCGGAGGCGCGCGGGCCTCCCATCTTTTCACGGGACGGCACGGGGTGCGCCACCGCCCGGTGCCGCGCGCGGGCGCGGGGACGGGCGGCCCGGGGCATGATCGCGGCCCCACCGATCGGGGAGATTCTGTGACGAGCGGTGTACACCCTGCCGGAACCGGACATCCTGATGCGCACACGGACACTGGCCGTACGGCGTCACGGGGGAAGTGTGGAACGCGCTCAGGAACGCCCCGGCGGAGCGGAGGCCGCGGGCCGCGCGCCCGAGCCGGCCGATCTCGAACTACTGGTGCACGGGGTCGGCGGTACGACGCCGGAGGAGATGCTGGGCGACGCGCGCACCGTGCGGGTCACCGGGGACGACACGGCGGCCGTCTTCCGCCGCGCCGAGGACGTCTCGCCGGCCGGGGCGGCCTCCCGGGGCGGGCCGGTGCGGGAGGCGTACGTCTGGTGCAACCTCACCTCCGGCGACGCGAGCCGCGCCCTGTGGCTGTTGCTGCTGCCGTTCATGGTGGTCAACCTCGCCCACTGGATGCGCCCCGCCGCCCCGGCCCGGCCGCGTGCCGTCCGCCTCTACGGCCTGCTGGTACGGCTTGCCGCCCTCACCCTCACGGTGCTGCTGGTGGCCGCCGCGTGCGAGGTGGCCCTCGATCTGGTGGCCTGGCAGTGCGCCGGCGTACGCGCCTGCGCCCAGCGCCATTTCTGGCTGGCCTTCCTCACCCCGGACGCGGCCGAGGGACCCGGCGTACGCCGGTGGGCGGAGCTGCTCGGCACGTCCGGCGGCTGGTGGGCCCAGCCGGGCCGGCGGCTCGCGCTCGCCGCGTCGGCGCCGGGCGGCCTGATCCTCCTGCTCTGGTATCTGTCGCACCGCACCTGGAGCGCGTACGAGTCCCACCGGCCCCTGGTCCAGGGCCCGGATGCGGCGCCGGACCCCGGCGGCAGTGCCCTGGCGCGGCCCGGTTTCTGGTACGGGCGCCGGCTGGTGGCCCGGCTGCGCGCCGCCCACACGGCGGCCGGGCTGCTGACGGTCGCCGCCGCCCTGGCCACGCCCGCGGTCCGCTTCGACCACCGGCCCGGCGGGCCCGGGGTGCTGCACGTCCTCGGCTGGCTGCTGACCGCCTGCCTGCTGGCCGGGGCGGGCACGACGGTGGCCGCGGTCTGCCGCCGGGGCCGCGACGAACACCGCGTCGACCAGCGGCTCGATCGGCATCTGGGGCGCCGGCTCCCGCTCGGCGCGCTCGCCCTGCTCCTCCTCGCCGCGCTCTACACCGGCTGGTCCCGCCCCGGCTGGCACTCCGCGGGCCGCCTGCCCGGAGACCCGGCGTTCGGCGGGCTGATGCTGGCGCAGGGGGCGCTGGTGGTGGCGCTCGGGGTGGTGGCGTGGGCGATGTACCGCAACGGGCTGAAGCCCCCGCCGGCCGACACGGAGACCGACTCCGACTCCGGCCCGGTCACCGGCTCCGGTCCCCACCCCGCCCCCCTCTCCACCCCCGCCGCCCACGGGCTCGGTGGTCCCGCCACCGCGTTGCTCGCCTGCGGGCTGGGCGGGGTGATGTCCGGCGGGGTGGCCCAGCGGATGGCCGACTGGCTGGACGGGACCGGTGCCGTCATTTCCGGGCCGCCGGTGTCGCTGACCTGGCAGGCGTCCATGATCCCGCCGCTGCTCGCGGTCCTGCTGGGGCTCGCCGTCCGGCTCGCCGCCGGTACCGCGCGGCTCGCCCGTGCCGAACGCGACCGCGTACGCCGGGAGCACCCGGGGGAGCCCGAGGACCCCGCCCGGACCCGTGCCATCGCCCACACCCGGGCCATGGCCGCCCTCACCGACCGCGCCCCGCTCGTCCTCACCGTGCTCTCCGCCACCGCCCTGGTGCTCGGCGGCGGGGCGCTGGCCGGAACCCTGGCCGGCGGAAGGACACCGGACGGCGCGGCAAGCGGCGCGGTGGCCGCCGTACAGCTCGCCGCCCGGATCTCACAGGGGCTGGGCTCATGGCTGGTCGGGCTCGGCTTCCTGCTGTTCGTCACCTGGGGGCGGCGCGCCTACAAGGACCGCGGCGCCCGGCGCACCGTCGGCATCCTGTGGGACGTCGGCACCTTCTGGCCACGCGCCGCGCACCCCTTCGCGCCCCCGTGCTACGCCGAACGCGCGGTGCCCGACCTGACCTGGCGGATGGCGACCTGGACCGGGTCGACCGGGGGCCGGCTGGTGCTCTCCGGACACTCCCAGGGCAGCGTGCTCGCCGCCGCGGCGGCCTGGCAGCTGACGCCGGCCACCCGGGCACGGATCGCGCTGCTGACGTACGGCTCACCGCTGGAGCGGTTGTACGGCCGCTGGTTCCCCGCCCATTTCGGGCCCGCCGCGCTCGCCGGGCTGCACCGGGACGTGGCGTGCTGGAACAACCTCTACCGCCGTACCGACCCGATCGGCGGCCCGGTGCGCCTGCCCTGCGACGGCGGACCGCCCGTCGACCGGCCCCCGTTGCGGGACCCCCTCGCCTACGGCCGCACCCCCGAGCATCCGCTCCCGGCCCCGATTCTCGGCCACTCCGGCTACCAGGCCGACCCGGCCTTCGCCCGGGCACGGGCGGACCTGCTGACCCGGCTGCGCACCGAACTCCCGGCCCCACGAGGGGAGTCGGCGACCTGACGCCGCCCGGCCCCCGCCCGGAGACCCGGAGCCCCGGAGACCGGGCTCAGGGCTGTTCCGGCAGGTCCTCCGGATACAGCAGGGTCAGATCGTCGGTGGTCGGGTCGGGGATCTGGGCGACGCGGCTCGCGTGCCGCTCGACCATGGCCTCGAAGGTCTGGCGGGCGGTGCGGCCGTTGCCGAAGGCGGGGCCCTTGGGGAGGGTGGTGAAGTAGGTGACCAGGGCCTCGGCGGTGCCCGGCGCGAGGCTGTACTCGTGCTCGTCGGCCTGCTGCTCCACGATCCGCAGCAGCTCCTGCGGGCCGTAGTCGCCGAAGGTGATGGTGCGGGAGAAGCGGGACGCCACACCGGGGTTGACCGAGAGGAAGCGCTCCATCTCCGCCGTGTACCCGGCGACGATCACCACCACCGCGTCCCGCTGGTCCTCCATCAGCTTCACCAGCGTGTCGATGGCCTCCTTGCCGAAGTCCCGCCCGGCGTCCTGCGGTGACAGCGCGTACGCCTCGTCGATGAACAGCACCCCGCCGTGCGCCCGCTGGAACGCCTCCTGGGTGCGGATCGCGGTGGAGCCGATGTGCTCGCCGACCAGGTCGACCCGGGACACCTCGACCAGATGGCCCTTGTCCAGCACCCCGAGGGAGGCGAGGATCTCGCCGTAGAGCCGGGCGACCGTCGTCTTGCCGGTGCCGGGGGAACCGGTGAAGACCAGATGCCGCTTGACGGACGCGGCCTTCAGGCCCGCCCGCTGCCGGCGCCGGCCCACCTCGATCATGTCGGTCAGCGCCCGCACCTCGCGCTTGACGCTCTCCAGGCCCACCAGCGCGTCGAGTTCACCGAGCACGTCCTTCGACGTACGCGGCGGCTCCACCGGCTCCGCCGCGGTGACCGACGGTTCCTGATCGATGCCGCGCTGCCCGGGGATCGAGCCGAGCAGCCCGGGGGAGTGCGACACCGACTGCACGGCCGTCTCCCGCGTCGCCGGAGGCCGCAGGCCGCCGCTCTCGTCGCTGGTGCAGTCCTCCACCACCGGGCCCGAACCCGAACCGGCGTCCGGGCCGCCCTCGGCGAACTCGTAACCCCCGCGCGCACAGCGCTCGGTGCGGCATCTGCGCAGCGTGGTGCGGCAGCCGTCGATC
This sequence comes from Streptomyces sp. SUK 48, assembly GCF_009650765.1. Taxonomy (NCBI): domain Bacteria; kingdom Bacillati; phylum Actinomycetota; class Actinomycetes; order Kitasatosporales; family Streptomycetaceae; genus Streptomyces; species Streptomyces sp. SUK 48. The sequence goes on from NZ_CP045740.1 coordinate 7,170,795, forward strand.
ACATGGAAGCCGTAGCCGCCGCTCCCGGTGACCCGGCAGTTCAGGAAGCTGCCCCGGCCGCCCGCGGAGACGTAGAAACCGGCCTCGGCGGGGGAGTCGACGGTGCAGCGCTCGATGGTCGGGTCGGCGCCCTTGGTGACGATCACACCGGTCTGGGTGCCGTCCACGGTGCAGTTGTCGAGCGTGCCGCCGCTGCCGTGGTCCCGGAACCAGGCGCCGGTCGCCGCGTCCCGGATCCGGCAGTCGTCCAGCTGCGCGGTCGCCCCGTCGCTCACCGACACGGCCGTGTTGCGCACCTGGGACAGATCGCTGTCCACCACGTCCACGCGCGAACCGCGGTCCAGCACGAACAGCGCGTCCGGCACGTCGTGCACCCGGCAGGAGTCCAGCACCGCGGTGGCGCCGTCGCTCACCCACACCGCCGGGTAGTCACCGGTGCTGTCGAAGATCTCGCACTGGTTGGCGTCCACCCGGGTGCCCGGGTCCCACACCGACAGCCCGTTGCGCCCGAACTGCCGGACCGTCGTCCGGGTCAGCGTGAGCACCGAACGCGAGCGCAGATCGACCGCGTTCTCCGGGATGTCGTGGATCCGGCAGTCCGCCAGGGTGAGCACCGCGTCCGTGTCCAGCGTGACGCCGTCGGCGGTGGTGCGGTGCACATCGCAGTCGGTCAGCTGCGCGGTGGCCCGCTGGGTGACCTGCACCCCGGAGCCGCGGACCTCGTAGATCTCGCAACCGACCGCCTCCAGCGCGGAGTTCTCCCCGGTCACGGTGAACCCGGTGCCCGAGGTGTGGTGCACCCGGCAGCGGTCCAGGCGCGGATGGCCGCCGCCGCGGACCGCCACGCCCGCCTGCCCGGCCGCCACGATCTCGCACTCCTCGAACACCCCGCTGCCGCCGTCGAGCACGGCGATGCCGATACCGGCCGGGTTGTCCACGGTGAGCCGGCGCACGGTCGGCCGGGCCGCGCCGCGCACCTCCACGCCGACGGCCGAGCGGGTCACGATCCGCACGTCCATCAGCTCGGGCGTGCCCTCCTCGACCAGCAGCGCGGGGGCCGCCGCGTCCTGGCCCTCCACATGCAGGTCGTGCACCACGGCCGAGGCCCGCACGGTCAGCGGCACCCCGTCCACCGGCGCGATCCGCACCGATCCGGGCGAGCCGTCCGGCCCGCGCAGCGTCACCGCCCGCTGGATCACCAGGTTCTCCCGGTAGGTACCGGGGGCGATGGTGAGGACGTCGCCGTCGGCGGCGGCCTCCAGGGCGGCGGCGAGCGAGGGGTACTCACCCGTGCGGCGCCGCCACCGCGAGGTGCCGGTGTGCGTCACCTGGACCGTGCCCTGTGCCATGGCGTTGCTCTGCCCCCACCTCGTCGTACTGATGGCCGACGCCCCGTCCGGCGGCGCCGCCGGGTCCGTGCGCGTGTCCGGCCCTGGGCCCGCCCGTCCGTGTCCCCGCCTGCCTGCGCGTCCCTGACGTGCGCCCGCCCGCGGGTTGTCGCCGAAAGCGCTTCGGCCGGTCCACCGTAGCGCGTGCGCCCGGGGTGGGTTGACCACAGCCTGCCCCCGGTCAGCTGCCGGTGCCCGCCTTGCCCCAGTCCGGGCCCGCCCGGTCCCATGCCTGCTCCCAGCGTGCGTACCGGCGGCGGACCAGGCGCCAGACGGTGAGCCGCCGGGCGGTCTCGACCAGGCCCGCGGCCAGCAGGGCGGCGCCGAATCCGGCGAGGACGGCGTGGGCCGCCGCCGTGACGGAGTCCAGCGGGCGGGTCGTTATTCGGCCCCGGGGATCCGTCCAGAGCCCGAAGTGGTCGCCGGGGTGAGGGGACTTGAGGTCGGCGAGGGCCGGGCCGCGGTGGGCGGTGCCGTCCGGGGCGGACCAGTCGGCGACGACGCGGCTGCGGGTCTCGCGCGCGCCGGCGGAGTCGGGATCGCTCTCGGAGGCCCGGCCCAGCGGCCGTACCACGGTGGCCGTGACCAGGTGGTGGGTGTGCTGCTCCAGCCGCGCCGCACGCTGGAGCGAGTCCTCGGCGACGAAGCCGACCAGGGCGCCGGTCAGGGGCGCCACCACGGTGATCAGCACCAGCGCCACGAGGGCCACCCACGCCTCGGCCAGATCGGTCGCGCGGCACAGCGGATTGCGTCTCCAGCGCCACAGACCCGTGACTGCCCGCATCTCCCCACCCCCCACGTCCCCCGCGGCCGGTCGCGGCCGCGACGTCTCACGTATTTCTCATGTCACCCCAACGACCGGGGACATCTCCAGGGTTCCCCGATCCGGCGGTCTACCGATCTCCGGTCGCCCTCTTTCCGTTCCCGCCCCGCTCCAGCACGCGTACCGGGTCGCCGACCCGGACGGTCCCGTGGGTGAGCGGCACGAGGTTCTGCCCGAAGATGAGACCGCCGTCGAATCTGCGGTGCCGGGCCAGGGTGTGCAGCGGTTCGCGGCCGCGCGCGGCGGTGTCCTGGTCGGTGGTGGTCACCACGCAGCGGGCGCAGGTGCGGGCCACCCGGAAGACCACCTCGCCGAGGGAGACGCGCGCCCACGCGTCCTCCTCCCATGCCTCGGTGCCGTCGACCACGACGCTGGGCCGGAACCGGTTCATGGGCAGCGGCCCCTCGGCGGCGTGACGGCCCTCGGCTATCAGGGAGTTGAGGGCGTCGAGCGAGGCCGACGCGGTGACGAGCAGGGGATAGCCGTCGGCGAAGCTGACCGTCTCGCCCGGCAGCGCGTAGTCCGGGTCGACGGGGCGGCGGGTGGCCGGGTCGTCCAGATGCACCAGGCGCACGTCCTGGCCGAGATAGGCGCCGCACCAGGCATGCGCCGCCGGCGCGGCGGGCACCGCCTCCACCTTCTGCCCGAAGATGCTCACCGGCACGGTGTCCGAGGGCTCCGGCACCTCGACGGTCACCGCCGCCCGCCCGGCCGCCGACAGACGCAGACCGCCGCCGGCCAGAGGCTCGGCGGCGGCCAGGGCGAGACGCGGCTGCTCCCGCTGGGTGACGACCTTCCCCCCGGCGTCGATCAGCGCCCAGCGGCGGTCTCCGGCCAGTCCCCAGGGCTCCACCGCGGCCGCGTCGACCGCCAGGCCCCGGAACGCCTTGACCGGGTAGAGATGGATCGACTGCACTTCGGCGATGTCCATGCCGCCATCGTGCCAGGTGCCACCGACAGCGGGGTGGCTTCGATCAGTAACCCCGCTGCTGAGGGTGGTTGTACGGGTCCTGGTACGGCGCCTGCACGGGCCGTGGCGCGGCCGGGCGCATCGCCTCGTAGCCGGTGCCGGGCTGCATCGGGCGCTGCTGCTGGGCCTGCGGGCCGGGGTAGCCGCGCGGGGCGCTCGCCTGCTGCGGGATGTACGCCGTGGGCGCCTGCTGGAACGGCGCGGGCTGTTGCTGCTGCGGGTAGCCGTAGCCCGGAGCCGGGTGCTGCGGGGAGGGCGCGGCCGGGAGGGCGGGGAGGGCCGACGGCAGGGCGGGCAGGTTGCTGCCCATGTCGTAGGCGGCGGGGACCCGGATCGGGGCGATCTGCGGGGTTCCCCGCTCGGCCACGAGGGAGTCGTAGATCGGAGTGTCCCGGAAGGAGGCGGAGTAATAGCCGCCGCCATAGGTGGAGCGGGGGGAGGTCATGGCACATAAGTTAAGCCCACGATGTGCTGGTTGGGGAGACCGATAAGAGGGTTGTTTTCCGTGTCGGCGGTGACCGGGGATACTCAATCAGAGCGAACTTGTCGAAAAAGGGCAGCGGTTCACGTATAGATCATGTAAGGAACGGACTTCTCGGCCGGGTTACCGGCGGTCGACCGGCGATCTTCCTGCGTCTTTGCCCGTGCGGCCCAGGGGAGTTCGGCGGGGCCGGGCGCAGGTTGGGCATGCGGGGATGATCCGGACGTCCGCGGACACCGCGGGCGGCGAGGCGAGGGGAGCGAGGGGGTCGACATGTCAATGCCGAAGGGGTCGAACACACCGGTTCCGGCCACCGTGCTGCGGGTCGAACTGGGCCGGCGCCAGGGGCCCGGAGTGCCCGGCGCGGACGCCTCCGCGCTGCTGCTCGCCGCCGGGAAGGTCCGCTCGGACGCGGACTTCGTCTTCTGCGACCAGCCCGCCCACCCCTCGGGCGCGGTGCGTCACGAGGGCAAGCGGACCGAGGGGGCGCTCGCCGTCGACACCCTGGCCGTCGACCTCGCCCGCGTGGAGGGCGCGGTCGAGCGGATCGTCCTCGCCGCGTCGGCGGACGGCGGCACGTTCGGGCAGGTCCCGGACCTGTACATCGAGGTGACCGACCCCGCGACCGGCCAGGTCGTGGCCCGCTTCGACAGCCCGGGCGCGAGCGTGGAGACCGCGTTCCTGCTGGGCGAGTTCTACCGCCGCCAGGGCGGCTGGAAGTTCCGCGCCGTCGGCCAGGGCTACGACAGCGGACTCGACGGCCTCGCCGCGGAGTTCGGCATCACCGTGGACGCGCCGCGGCACGTACCGCCCCCGCTTCCGCCCACACCGGCCGACGTTCCGCCGCCCGCGCCGACGCCCCCGGCGGACGTACCCCCGCCCGCGCGGGTGTCCCTCGCCGCCGCCCCGCCCCCGCCCGCCTGGGCCCGCGTGACCGACGCGCCGCCCCCGCCGCCCACCGCACCCCCGGTCCGCCTCGCGAAAGTCACCCTCACCAAGGCCGCCCCCTCCGTCTCGCTGGCGAAGCAGGGCGGTACCTCGGGCGTCCTGCGGGTGAACCTCAACTGGCGGACGCGCACACAGCTTTCGGGCTGGGGCGCGCGCTGGGGCGGCGGGTCCGGGGACCTCGACCTCGACCTGTGCGCCCTGTACGAACTCGCGGACGGCCGCAAGGGCGTCGTCCAGGCGCTCGGCAACGCCTTCGGAGCGCTGCACCGGCCGCCGTACATCCATCTCGACGGCGACGACCGCACCGGCGCGGTGGCGAGCGGCGAGAACCTCACCGTCGACCTCGACCACCTGGCGGACCTGCGCCGCGTCCTCGTCTTCGTCACCGTCTACGAGGGTGCGTCGTCCTTCGCCGGACTGCACGCCACCGTCACCCTCCAGCCGCAGTACGGCGCCCCCGTCGACTTCTCCCTCGACGAGTGCACGGTCCCCTCCACGGTGTGCGCGCTCGCCCTGATCACCAACACGGGCGGCGATCTCCTGGTCCGGCGCGAGGCCCGCTACCTCGTTCCGGAGCGCGGGGTGAGCCCGCAGCGGACCATAGACCGCGCCTACGGCTGGGGCATGAACTGGACGCCCGGCCGCAAGTGACTCAGCCCTCGTCGGGCACCGCGCCGGGACGGGCGTACGTACGGCCCTTCCAGGCGGCCCCGCGGCCCCGGTAGTGCTGCACGGCCGAGTCCACCGTCATCAGCAGGTACAGGAACGCGGTGTACGGCAGCAGCGGAGCGAGCCACAGCGGCTGCCGGTAGTACCGCAGCATCGGCGTATAGGTGCCCGCCATCACCGCCCACGCCAGCGCGCCGACGACGGCCACCGGCGCGCTGCCCGCCGCCGCGCCCGCGACCACGGCCGCCGGCGGCACCAGGTACACCAGCGCGAGCCCGGCCACCGTGCCGAGCAGCAGCGGGGGGCTGTGCCGCAGCTGGGCGTAGGCGCTGCGCGAGACCATCCGCCACAGGTCGCCCAGCCGCGGGTAGGGCCGCACGCTGTCCACCCGGTCGGCGAGGCCCAGCCAGACCCGGCCGCCCGCGCCCTTGACCGCGCGGGCGAGGGCGACGTCGTCGATGACCGCGTGCCGGATGGCGTCCGGGATCCGCGCCTTCTCCGCCATGCCGGCGCGCAGCAGGACGCAGCCGCCCGCCGCGGCCGCCGTGCGCGCACGCTCGCGGCCGATCCACCGGAAGGGGTACAGCTGCGCGAAGAAGTAGACGAACGCCGGGACCACCAGCCGCTCCCACCGGCTCTCCACCCGCAGCCGCGCCATCTGCGAGACCACGTCGAAGCCGCCGCCGTGGGCCGCCGCGACCAGTTCGCGCAGGCTGTCCGGGGCGTGCGCGATGTCCGCGTCCGTCAGCAGCAGGTACTCCGGCTCGCGCGCGCGGGCCAGCGCGATGCCGTGCCGCACCGCCCACAGCTTGCCCGTCCAGCCCGCGGGCGGCTCGCCCGGCGAACCCACCGTGAGCGGCAGCCCGCCGTGCCGTTCCGACAGCGCGCGGGCCAGCTCCCCGGTGCCGTCCGCGCTGCCGTCGTCCACCAGGAAGACCTCGGCCCGCCCCGGATAGTCCTGCGCGAGCAGCGAGGGCAGGCTCGCGGGCAGGACGGCGGCCTCGTCGCGGGCCGGTACGACCACGCAGACCGACGGCCACGCGTCCGGTTCCCGGCGCCGCGGCAACCGGACGTCCGTGCGCCAGAAGAACCCCTGAAACAGCAGCAGCCAGCACCAGGCGGCCAGCGAGACGGCGGTGATCCACAGGAAGGCGCTCACGGGCGCAGTCTGCACCACCCGGGCCGTTCACATGAGCGGATCGTCTATCGTGGCCGGGTGAAGATCGCGCTCATGGACTCCGGAATCGGTCTGCTCGCGGCCACGGCCGCGGTGCGGCGGCTGCGGCCCGACGCGGATCTCGTTCTCTCCCTGGACCCCGACGGCATGCCCTGGGGACCACGCACCCCGCAGGACCTCACCCGGCGCGCGCTGGCCGTCGCCGAGGCCGCCGCGGCCCGCCGGCCCGAGGCGCTGATCGTCGGCTGCAACACGGCCACCGTGCACGCCCTGCCCGCGCTGCGCGCCCGCCTGGAGCCCGGCATCCCGGTGATCGGCACCGTCCCGGCGATCAAGCCGGCCGCGGCCGGCGGCGGGCCCTTCGCGATCTGGGCGACCCCCGCCACCACCGGCAGCGCCTACCAGCGCGGACTCATCGCGGACTTCGCCGACGGCGTGCCGGTGACCGAGGTGCCCTGCTGGGGTCTCGCCGAAGCCGTCGAACACGCGGACGAGGCGGCGATCGAGGCGGCCGTCGCCGCGGCGGCCGCGCTGACGCCGGACGAGGTGACGACCGTCGTCCTGGGCTGCACCCACTACGAGCTGGTCGCCGAGCGCATCCGCGCCGCCGTGCAGCGCCCCGGCGCGGCCCCGCTGGTCCTGCACGGCTCGGCCGGCGCGGTGGCCGCGCAGGCGCTGCGCCGACTGGGCGAACTTCCCGCCTCCCAGGCGCCCGCCGAGGGCGGCCTCACGGTGCTGCTCAGCGGCCGCGAGGGCGAGCTGCCCGCGGCGGCGCTGCACTACGCCGAGGGACGGCTGCTGCCCGCGGTGGGACCGTTCGCCGACCGCCGCTGACCTCGCCGCCCGCGCGCCGTCCGGGGCCGCACGGGGGCGGGCGCGCGCCGGGAGACCGCGGCGGACGCGGGCCGGCAGGCGGTACCCGCGCGGGGAATCCTGAGTAATCTCGTAGTCATGAGGGACCAGCCCCGTACCGAGGACGATCTCACCCCCGAGATCTGGACCGGACGCGCCACCAACCGGGTGCAGTGGCTGCTGGCGCTGGCCGGGGCGGCCTGCCTGGCCCTGGGGATCAAGCTCGCCGTGGACTCCGCGTGGACGTCCGGGATCACCGCGCTGACGATGTCCGTGGTCGGCTGCATCGCGGCCGGACTGCTGGTCATCTTCGGCACGCTCGCCTTCGTGCACGTCGACCTCCGACTCGACCGGGAGTGCGTCGAGGTGCGCTGCGGCCACATCGGACTGCCGCGCCGGCGCATCCCGCTCTCCCATGTGGCGGGCGCCGACTTCACCGCGCTGGTGACGCCTCGGCAATGGGGCGGCTGGGGCTACCGCTGGCGCCCCGAGAAGGGCACCGCGGTCGTCGTACGCCGGGGCGAGGGCATCGTGCTCAGCCTCTGGGACGGACACACCTTCACCGTCACCGTGGACGACGCGGAATCGGCGGTCCGCGTGATCAGGGCACGGCTGCGCTCGATCACCCCGGGGACGGCCGCATAGCGGAGCCGGGGGACGGCCGCAGGGCGGATCCGGGTGGCGACCCCCCAGCGGATCCGGGGGACGACCGCATGGCGGAGCCCGGGGCGGCGCCGATAGCTTTCCCTCCATGACCGATCCCGGACCCGCCGCCTGGCCGCCCGCCCCGATCAGGACCGAGCGGCTCGTGCTGCGCGAACCGGAGGCCCGGGACCGGGCGGCGTTCATCGACCTGTCCGCCTCGCCCGAGGTGGGCACCTACGTCGGCGGCGCCCGACCCCGTGCGGAACTCGAACGCGTGGTGCCCGAGGTCCCCGGGCGGCGGCCCGGCCTCTTCGCGGTCGAGCTCGACGGGGCCATGATCGGCTTCATCCAGCTGCTCGACCGGCGCGCCCCCGAGCGCCCGGGCCACATCCGCCCGGAGGGCGGGGAGGCGGAGCTCGGCTACCTGTTCCTGCCGCACGCCTGGGGCCACGGGTACGCGGCCGAGGCGTGCGCGGCGGCGCTCGACTGGTTCGCGGACGCGCTGCCCGGCGAGCCCGTGGTGCTCACCACCCAGACCGCCAACGCCCGCTCCATGCGCCTCGCGGCGCGGCTGGGGTTCACCGAGGCGGAGCGGTTCGAGGAGTACGGCGCCGAGCAGTGGTTCGGCGTGTGGTCCCCGGCCGCCGCACAGCCGGGTTGAGGCGCTGAGCGGCCGCCCACCGCGGCTGTCGGCGCCGAGGTCAGCGGCCGTACACTCACCCGGGTGACCGTCACCGCAACTTCCGTGGACCAGCCGGACCGGCTCCGGACGTCCCCCGCGCCCGGCGCATGGCGTCGCCGGCTCCAGCGCCTGGTCCCGGCCCTCGCCTCCGCCCTGTGCGGAGTGCTGCTCTACGTCAGCTTCCCGCCGCGCCCCCTGTGGTGGCTGGCGCTGCCCGCGTTCGCCGGATTCGGCTGGGTGCTGCGCGGTCGCGGCTGGAAGGCGGCCCTCGGGCTCGGCTACCTCTTCGGCCTCGGTTTCCTGCTGCCCCTGCTGGTGTGGACCGGCGTGGAGGTCGGCTACCTGCCCTGGGTTGCCCTGGTCGCGGTGGAGGCCGTGTTCGTCGCCCTGGTCGGCGTCGGCGTCGCCGCCGTGTCCCGGCTGCCCGCCTGGCCGGTGTGGGCCGCGGCGGTCTGGATCACCGGCGAGGCCGTACGGGCGCGGATGCCCTTCGGGGGCTTCCCCTGGGGGAAGATCGCGTTCGGGCAGGCGGACGGGATCTTCCTGCCGCTCGCCGCGGTCGGCGGCACCCCCGTGCTGGGCTTCGCGGTCGTGCTGTGCGGCTTCGGTCTGTACGAGGCGGGACGGCTGCTCGCCGAACGGCGCCGCTCGCGCACCGTGCGCCGGGCCGCGGCCGCCGCCGCGCTGCTCAGCGTGGCCGTGCCGGTGGCCGGCGCGTTCGCCGCGCGCGGCCTGGTCAGCGACAAGGCCGAGGACGGCACCAGGACGGTCGCCGTGATCCAGGGCAATGTGCCGCGCGAGGGCCTGGAATTCAGCGCCCAGCGCCGCGCCGTGCTGGACCGCCATGTGAAGGAGACCCTCAAGCTCGCCGCCGACGTCAGGGCGGGCAAGGTCCCGAAGCCCGACCTCGTGCTCTGGCCGGAGAACTCCTCCGACCTCGACCCCTACCACGACCCCGACGCCGCCGCCGTCATCGACGAGGCGTCACAGGCCATCGGGGTGCCCATCTCGGTCGGCGCCGTCGTGGACAAAGACGGCAAGCAGCTCAACGAGCAGATCCTGTGGGACCCGGCCAAGGGCCCGACGCAGACGTACGACAAACGGCAGATCCAGCCGTTCGGCGAGTACATGCCGCTGCGCGGGTTCGTCGGGGCCATCAACAAGGACTGGACCACGATGCTCCGCCAGGACTTCAGCCGGGGCACGAAGCCGGGTGTGTTCGACATGGACGGCGCCAAGGTCGGGCTCGCCACCTGCTACGAGGCCGCCTTCGACTGGGACGTGCGGGACACCGTCACGCACGGCGCCGAGATGATCTCCGTGCCGAGCAACAACGCGACCTTCGACCGCAGCGAGATGACCTACCAGCAGCTCGCCATGTCCCGCATCCGCGCCGTCGAGCACAGCCGCACCGTCACCGTCCCGGTGACCAGCGGGGTCAGTGCGATCATCATGCCGGACGGGAAGATCACCCAGAAGACCGGCATGTTCGTGCCCGCCTACCTGGAGCAGAAGGTGCCGCTGCGCACCTCCACCATGCCCGCGACCGACCTCGGCATCCTGCCCGAGATGGCGCTCGTGCTCGTCGCCGCGGGCGGCATCGGCTGGGCCATCGGCTCGGGACTGCGCGCGCGGCGCGCCGGCGCCGCGTAGGCGTCGAGGCGCCGTGTCCGACCGTCCTTCGTACGCGGCGGCCGTGCCCGCCGGGGACCGGCGGGGGTGCGGGGGACCGGCCGGTTAGGGTCGGTCCCATGGCTACTCCTGACTTCATCCGCACCCTGCGTGCCTCGGCCGGCCACCAGCTGCTCTGGCTGCCCGGGGTCACGGCGATCGTCTTCGACGACGAGGGCAGGGTGCTGCTCGGACGGCGCGCCGACACCCGGGAATGGTCGGTGATCGGCGGCATCGCCGAGCCGGGCGAGCAGCCCGCGGACTGCGCGGTGCGGGAGGTCTTCGAGGAGACGGCCGTACGGTGCTCGCCCGAACGGGTCGTCCTGGTCCAGGCGCTCCAGCCGGTCACGTACGGCAACGGGGACGTCTGCCAGTACATGGACATCACCTTCCGCTGCCGGGCGGTGGGCGGCGAGGCCCGGGTCAACGACGACGAGTCGCTGGACGTCGACTGGTTCGCGGTGGACGCGCTGCCCGAACTGGACGAGTTCGCGCTCTCCCGGATCAAGCGGGCGCTGGCCGAGGAGCCCACCTGGTTCGAGCCGGCGGGGCTCGGCTGAGACGGAGACGGCGGCGGCCGGGGGCCTTCGTTAGGGTCGGGCCATGACCTCCGCCAGCCAGCCCCTCGCCCTTGATCTCGCCGGCCGCACCGCCCTCGTCACCGGAGCCGCGAGCGGAATCGGCCGCGCCTGCGCGCTGCGCCTGGCGGCGGCCGGGGCCCGGGTGAGAGCCGTCGACCGGGACGGGACGGGGCTCGCCGCGCTCGCCGAACAGGCGCGGGACACCCCGGACCTCGCGGGCAGCGTCGTGCCGCACGTCCTCGACCTCACCGACCTGGACGCGGCCGAGGCGGCGGCCGCCGGCACCGATGTGCTGGTCAACAACGCGGGGCTGCAACTGGTGCGCCCCATCGAGGAGTTCCCGCCGGACGTGTTCCACACGGTGCTGACCGTGATGCTGGAGGCGCCCTTCCGCCTGGTGCGCGGCGCCCTGCCGCACATGTACGGGCAGGGCTGGGGCCGGATCGTCAACGTGTCCTCGGTGCACGGGCTGCGCGCCTCCGCGTTCAAGTCCGCGTACGTCGCCGCCAAGCACGGTCTGGAGGGCCTGTCCAAGACGGCCGCCCTGGAGGGCGCCGCACACGGTGTCACCTCCAACTGCGTGAACCCCGCCTACGTCCGCACCCCCCTGGTGGAGAAGCAGATCGCCGACCAGGCGGCGGCCCACGGCATCCCCGAGGAGCGGGTGCTGACCGAGGTGCTGCTCAAGGACAGCGCGCTGCGGCGCCTGATCGAACCGGGAGAGGTCGCCGAGGCGGTGGCCTACCTGTGCAGCCCCCAGGCGTCCTTCGTCACCGGTACGTCCCTGGTCCTGGACGGCGGCTGGACGGCCCACTGAGCAGGTTCACGCACCGGTCAGCTCACGCCCCGTGACCACCTCGGAGTCGATCCGCACGAGCACGTCGTCGCGGACCGGCATCCAGGAGTCCGGCCCGTCGGGGAGCTCATGGCCGTCGGTGCCGGGCACCAGCACGGCGCGGCCGGTCACCACCACGCTCCAGCCGGAGCGGGTCGCCGCGTCGAACTCGTCCGCCTCGAAGGCGACCACGGCACCGTCGATGGCGCGCACGAGGTCCGAGCCCGCCGAGGTGCGCAGCAGCACGGCGGAGTCCGCGTCGAGGCAGAAGTTGACCGGGAGGACCGCGGGGAGGGCCTGCCTGGTGTACACGACCCGGCCGACCGGCACCCCGGCCAGCAGGCGCAGGCAGGTCTCCCGGTCGAGCGCGCGAAAGCCGTCGTTCTGGAGCACCAGCCCATCGTCCCCGCGCGGCCCCGGCCGGGATAGGGCCGGTCGGCCCTTGTCCGTGCCGACCGGGGCCGCGCGGTCATGGCTCAGACCAGCGCGGCCCGCAGCACCCCGAACGCGCCGCGCGGATCCGCCAGGGCGTGGTGGATGCCGGGGATCTCACGGTCGACGCCGAACAGCTCGTACACCGCGTGCATCGCGCCGCGCACCGAGTACTCGACGGTGAAGACGACGTCCTCCGGGACCTCGGTGTACTGGCCGAGGAAGGCGAAGTTCGCCGATCCGCGCGGCACCACGAGCGGCCGGTCGCCGGCCGTGCGCGGCGCGAACTGGCTGGTGATGTACGGCATCATGACCGGGATCACGGTCGTGGTCGCCGCCACGCTCTCCTCGATGCCGGACATGCCGAGGTGGCCGAGGAGTTCGGTCAGGATCTCCCGGCCGGTGCACGCGGCCATCGGCTTGCCGGTGACGTCGCCGGGCCGGTCCGGGAAGAGGCCGTAGCCCCACAGCGTGTACACGTCCTCGGGCTGGTCCGCGAAGTGCGGGGCGTGCGGGACGACCACGGACATCAGCCAGCCGGAGTCCGTGAAGGTCATCAGCGCGCCGGTACCGGGCAGGTTGCCCGACAGCTCCTCGATGCGGTGCAGCAGCAGCGGGGAGCGCAGGGTGAGCGTGAAGGACTCCCACTTCGCCTCGTCCACGTCGCCGTTGAACACCGCGGGCCGGCCGAAGTCGTCCGCCTTGGCCGCGAGGGTCTCCCACAGCCGCCAGCCGCCGTCGCGCTTGTCCCGCACCAGCTCGGGCGCCCGGTCGTCGTCGCCGTACGCGGCGTCGGCGGTCATCGAGCCGAGGGTGAGGAACGCGTACTCGTCGGGGCCCAGTTCACAGGTCTCCGGCACGCCCGCGCGCTCCAGGTGGAGGCGCCGCAGCCGTCGTGCGCCCTGCTCGTCGGTGGCGAAGTCGGCGTCCGTGACCCGCACCCCGTGCTCGAAGCGCACCCCGCGCGCCTCCAGCCAGGCCCGCACCGGGCGGATGACCGAGTCGTACTGGTTGAGCCTGGTGCGGCGCACCCCGGACAGGGTGTGCAGGCGCGGGAACTCCTGGAGGAAGCGCAGGAAGTAGCGGCGCAGTTCGATGGCGCTGTGCCAGTTCTGGAAGGCGAACGTGGTGCGCCACATCGTCCAGAAGTGCGTGCCGAAGAAGTGCGGGGAGAAGAAGTCCTCGATACGGCGGGCGCCGATCTCCCGCTCGGGCAGCATCAGCAGCCGCAGAAGTTCGCGGCGGTCATGGGTGTCGAGGCCGTAGTCGGCGGCGTCCAGGACGCGCGCGCCCGCGCCGATCAGCCGGGCCTTGGCCTCGGTGGGCCACTTCTCGTTGAAGTCGATGATCTCCTGGCGCACCGAGACCGTCTCGTCGTCCAGGGTCGGGATCGTCTCCAGCAGGTCCCACAGGCAGGTGTACGCCTCCTCCTCCAGCATCCGCCCGCCGCGGGTGACGTAGCCGGCGGGCTCCCCGCCGCCGTCCATGGAGCCGCCGGCCACCGGCAGCTCCTCCAGGACCCGGATGTTCCCGCCGGGGAGATCGGCGTCGCGGACCAGGAAGACCGCCGCCGCGAGCGAGGCGATGCCCCCGCCGACGAGATGGACCCGGGACTGCCGCGGAGCGTCTGCCATGACGTTCCTCCGTTCTGTGCGCCCCGGCGGACCGGGACGGCTCTGTGCGCCCGGCGGACCGGGACGGCCGAAAGTGGTACGGCGTCCAGCCAACCCCCCCGGGCGCCCATCGCGGCAGGGCCGTACGTCCCCGGTCCGGGGGGCCTGTGGGTGCCCAAGTGGGGACCGGTCGCCGTACGGCCCGCACCCCGGTGACCAGCAGGATCGGTGGCGCATCAGCACCGGAGCCCGTCGGGGCGCACAAGGAGCACAGACATGTCCACCACCACACGCGGCGGGGAGGAACCCGCTCCACCGGCCGCCCTCGGGCTGCCCGCCGCCACCGCCCTGGTGATCGGCAGCATCATCGGCACCGGGGTCTTCGCGCTCCCCTCCGCACTCGCCCCCTACGGGCCGATCGCCCTGGTGGCCTTCGGTGTCGTCACCCTGGGCGCGCTCGCGCTGGCGCTGACCTTCGGCTCGCTGTCCGGGCGCGTCCCGGGCAGCGGCGGTCCCTACGTCTACGCGCGGGAGGCGTTCGGCGAGTTCGCCGGGTTCCTCAACGCGTGGTCGTACTGGATCACCGCCTGGGCCGGGAACGCCGCGATCGCGGTGGCCTGGGTCGGCTATGTCGAGGTGTTCGTCAACACCGAGCACCGCACCGGGGTTTCGCTGCTGATCGCGCTCACCGGACTGTGGGTACCGGCCGCGGTCAACCTCACCGGGATGCGCAACACCGGCGCCTTCCAAGTCGTCACCACGGTACTGAAGTTCGTGCCGCTGGTCTTCATGGCCACCGTGGGGCTGCTGTTCGTCAAGGCGGACAACTTCGGTGCGTTCAAAGCCAGTCACCAGTCCGCGCCGGGCGCGATCTCGGCCGCCGCGGCCATCGCCCTGTTCAGCTACCTCGGTCTCGAGGCCGCCTCGGTCGTCGCCGGGCGGGTGCGCGATCCGGGGCGCAACGTCCCGCGCGCCACCGTGTACGGCACCCTCGCCTGCGCCGTCATCTACATCCTCGGCACCCTCGCGGTGCTCGGCACCGTCCCGCACGGCCGGCTCGGCTCCTCCACCGCGCCGTTCAGCGACGCGGCGGACAACATCTTCGGCGGCGGCTGGGCCGGCGACGCCGTCGCGGTGGCCGCCATCGTCTCCGGCATCGGCGCGCTGAACGGCTGGACCATGCTGTGCGCCGAGATGCCGTACGCCGCCGCCCGCGACGGACTCTTCCCGGGTGCCTTCGCCCGGCTGCGCGGAAAGAACGGCGTACCGGTCTTCGGGATCGTCGCCTCGACCGTACTGGCCTCGCTGATCACGGTGTTCAGCTACACCCGCTTCCAGGACGTCTTCACCAGGATCGTCCTGCTCAGCGTGCTCACCGCGGTCATCCCGTACCTCTTCTCCGCCGCCGCCCAGCTGTACTGGCTGCTGGTGCGCGGCCGGGCGAGCCTGCGGCCCGGACGGTTCGCCCGGGACACCGTCGTCGCCGCGCTCGCGATGGCCTTCTCCTACTGGTCGATCCAGGGCAGCGGCTACCAGACCGTGTACTACGGGCTGTTCGTGGTCCTGCTCGGACTGCCGGTCTACATCTGGCTGGGGCGCGACCGCGGCGAGTACGGCGCGTCGGGCCCGGCCCCGGCCGCGACGGCCGAGGTGCGCGCCCCCGAGACACCCCCGGCCGCCCGTGCCGCCCGGCGCCCCTGACCGGGCGCGCGCACCGCCTCAACCCCCTGCGCCACGACCACCGACCCACGGAACTCCCCGAAGGAACAACCGACATGACCACCTTCCACGTCGACTCCGAGGCCGGCCGGCTGCGCCAGGTCATCCTGCACCGGCCCGGGCTCGAACTCTCCCGGCTCACCCCGCGCAACGTCGACGCGCTGCTCTTCGACGACATCCTGTGGGCGAAGCGGGCCCGCGAGGAGCACGACGCCTTCGCCCAGGCGCTGCGCGACCACGGGACCCGCGTGCACTACTTCACCGACCTGCTCGCCCAGAGCCTCGACATCCCCGGCGCCCGCGACTGGCTCCTCGACCGCGTGGTGACCGTCGCCACCGTCGGCCCGGCGCTGGTCGAACCGGTACGCGAACTGTGCGCGGGCATCGACGGCGCGACCCTCGCCGCGTACCTCATCGGCGGCCTGCTCAAGAGCGACCTGCCGCTCGCCAGCCCGCACAGCCTGGTCTGGAACGCCCTGGGCGAGGAGGACTTCGCCCTCGCCCCGCTGCCCAACCACCTCTTCCCGCGCGACAACTCCTGCTGGATCTACGACCGGTTGTCCATCAACCCGATGGCCAAGGCGGCCCGGCGGCGCGAGAGCCTGCACGCCGAGACCGTCTACCGGTTCCACCCGCTGTTCGCCGCCCAGGCACCCCGGCCGATCCTGGACGGACCGGTGGGCACCCTGGAGGGCGGCGACGTCCATGTGCTCGGCAACGGGGCCGTGATGGTCGGCATGGGGGAGCGCACCACCGCCCAGGCCGTGGAGAACCTGGCCGCCCGGTTGTTCGCCGCCGGAACGGCCGCCAAGGTGATCGCGGTCCAACTCCCGCCCCAGCGTGCCTATATGCATCTGGACACCGTGCTCACCATGGTCGACCGGGACGCCTTCGTGGTCTACCCGGGCCTCGCCGACTCCCTGCGCTCGTGGACCCTCACGCCCAGCGACGCCCGCCCGGTCCGCTTCGCGGTCACCCCGAACCCGGACCTCGCGACCGCCCTCGCCGAGGCTCTCGGCCTCGACAAGGTGCGGATGCTGTCCGCGCCGCAGGACATCCGGGGCGCCGAACGCGAACAGTGGGACGACGGCAGCAACTTCCTCGCCCTGGAACCCGGTGTCGTCGTCGGCTACGAGCGCAACGTCACCACCAACACCTATCTGCGCAAGCAGGGCATCGAGATCGTCACCGTCGCCGGCGCCGAACTCGGCCGCGGCCGCGGCGGCCCGCGCTGCATGAGCTGCCCGATCGAACGCGACCCGGTCGCCTGACACTTCCCCGAGGACACCACAGATGACCATCGACCTGCGAGGCCGCTCCTACCTGAGCGAACTCGACTTCACCGCCGCCGAGACCGGCCACCTCCTCGACCTCGCCGCCGGTCTCAAGGCGGCCCGGCGGGCCGGCGCCGAACAGCCCCGGCTGACCGGCAGGCAGCTCGCGCTGATCTTCGAGAAGACCTCCACCCGCACCCGCTGCGCCTTCGAGGTCGCCGCCCGCGAGCAGGGCGCCGCCACCACCTACCTCGGCCCCGGGGACACCCACCTCGGCGGCAAGGAGTCCGTCGCCGACACCGCCCGCGTCCTCGGCCGGATGTTCGACGGCATCGAGTACCGGGGCTCCGCCCAGACCGTCGTGGGCGAACTCGCCGCCTCCTCCGGCGTCCCCGTCTACAACGGCCTGACCGACACCGCGCACCCCACCCAGAGCCTGTGCGACGTGTTCACCATGCGCGAGCACAGCGCCAAGCCGCTCGCCGACATCGCCTACTGCTATCTCGGCGACGCCCGCAACAACATGGGCAACTCGCTGCTCTCCATGGGCGCCCTGCTCGGCATGGACGTCCGGATCGCCGCCCCGCGCGCCCTGTGGCCCGCCGCCGAACTGGTCGCCACCTGCCGGGCACGGGCCGAGCGCAGCGGGGCCCGGATCACCCTCACCGAGGACGTCGGGACGGCCGTACGCGGCGCCGACTTCCTGCACACCGACGTCTGGGTCTCCATGGGGGAGCCCGCCGAGACCTGGAAGGAACGCATCGACCTGCTGCTGCCCTACCAAGTGAACGCCGAGACGCTGGCCGCGACCGGCAACCCCGACGTCGCCTTCATGCACTGCCTGCCCGCCCTGCACGACGACCGCACCCGCCTCGGCCGCGAACTGCGCGACACCTACGGCCTGACCGGCCTGGAGGTCACCGACGAGGTGTTCTCCGCGCCCCGCTCGCTCGTCTTCGACCAGGCGGAGAACCGGCTGCACACCATCAAGGCGGTCCTCGTCGCCACCCTGGCGGACCGGCCCGGCACCGTGGAGGGCTGACCGATGCGCCTCGTCATCGCCCTCGGCGGCAACGCGCTGCTGCACCGCGGCGAACGCCCCGACGCCGCCGTCCAGCAGGCCAACATCGACCGGGTGGCCCTCGCCGTCGCCGCCCTCGCCCAGGACCACGAGGTCGTCGTCACCCACGGCAACGGCCCCCAGATCGGGCTGCTCGCCATGGAGAGCGCGGCCGACGCCGCGCTGAGCGCCCCCTACCCGCTGGACCTGCTCGGGGCGCAGACCCAGGGCATGATCGGCTCCCTGCTGGCGCGCGCCCTGTACGACGCGCTGCCCGGCCGGCGGGTCGCCGCCCTCGTCACCCACACCCAGGTACGGGCCGACGACCCCGCCTTCGGGCACCCGGAGAAGTTCATCGGCCAGGTCTACCCGGCGGAGACCGCCCGCGCGCTCTCCCGCGAACGGGGCTGGCACATCGCCCGGGACACCACCGGGTGGCGCCGCGTGGTGCCCTCCCCGGCGCCCGAGCGGATCATGGAGACCGGCACCGTGCAGGACCTGCTGGGCCTCGGCACCCTCGTGGTCTGCGCCGGGGGCGGCGGCGTCCCGGTCGTGGACGGCGCGCGCGGCGGGCTGCGCGGGGTGGAGGCCGTCGTCGACAAGGACCTGACCGCGGCGCTCCTCGCGGAGGACCTCAAGGCGGACTTCCTGCTGATCCTCACCGATGTGCCGCATGTGTACGCCGACTTCGGCGGCCCCCACCAGCGTCCCCTCCTGGAGGCCACGCCCGCCGAACTGCGCTCCGGCGACTTCCCGGCCGGCTCCATGGGCCCGAAGACGGAGGCGGCGGCCCGGTTCGTGGAACGCACCGGCGGCCTCGCCGCGATCGGCGCCCTCGACGCGGCGTACGAGATCGTGCGCGGCAGGGCGGGCACGCTGGTACGACCCGAGCCGTGACGAAGCCCCGTCCCCGGCTCCCCGCACCGGTGTGCCGCCCAACGGCCCACTGGTGCGCGGGCGTTCACAGTTTCAGCGTGAACCAGGTCGTCTTGCCCTCGTCGGTCGGCCGTACTCCCCAGCCGTCGGCGAGCGTGCGGACCAGGAACAGGCCGCGCCCGGACTCCTCGTCACCCGCGGCGTGCCGGGGCTGGGGCAGGTGCGGGCTGCGGTCGCTGACCTCGACGGTGAGGTCCGTGGCCGTACGGCACAGCCGCAGCCCCACCGGGCCCTCGGCGTGCTGCACCGCGTTGGTGAGGGTCTCCGACAGCAGCAGGAGCGCGTCGTCGGCCGGTGCGGGACACTCCCACGAGATCAGCGTCCGGCGCAGGAAGGCCCGGCCCTCGGGAACCGAGGCGGGGGCGGCGGGCAGCTCGGTGGTGACGGCGGCCAGCGGCGCCGCCGGGAGCCGCGCGAACAGCAGGGTCACGTCGTCGTCATGGCCGTCCACGTCCGGCAGCAGCTCGGCGAGCACATGGTCGGCGGCCGCCTCCAGGCTCGTGGAGCGCGGGAAGAACGTGTCCAGGACGGTGGTGAGTTCACCGAGGCGCGCCTCGATGTCACTGCCCGGTGTCTCGATCAGACCGTCGGTGTACAGCACGAGCGTGGCGCCCGGGGAGATGTCGAACGCCGCGTGCTCGTACAGCACTCCGCCCACCCCGAGCGGCGCGTTGACCGGCGCGGGCAGCGCCCGGACACCCTCCCAGGGGCCGACGACGAGGGTGGGCAGATGCCCGGCGGAGCAGACGGTGACGGTGCCCGCGTCCGGGGCGATGACCAGATAGCAGCAGGTGACCAGCTGGTCCGGCACGTCCAGGTCGCCGACCACGGTGTCCAGGGCCTGCATCAACTGGCGCGGCTGCATCCCCGTCTTGGCGAGCGCGTGCGCGGCCGAGCGCAGCTGCCCCATCACGGCGGCCGCCTCCAGGCCGCGGCCCATCACATCGCCGATGAGGACACCGACCCGGCCCGCGCCCAGCGGTATCAGGTCGAACCAGTCGCCGCCGACACCGGCGCCCTGGGTGGCGGGCCGGTAGCGGCTCGCGGTGTCCAGGCCGGGCAGCGCGGGCGGGGTGCCCATCAGGCTGCGCTGGAGGGTCAGGGCGATGTGCCGCTGCTGCTCCAGCAGGGCGGTCAGCTCCGCCTCCACCTGCTTGCGGTCGCTGATGTCCCGCACGATCGCGCACGCCCCGACGACCTTGCCCGCGGTGTCCCGGGTCGGCCACAGCGTGACGTCGACATCCAGCAGCGACCCGTCCTTGGTGACCCGCAGCGTCTCGAAGT
This sequence comes from Streptomyces sp. SUK 48, assembly GCF_009650765.1. Classification (NCBI taxonomy): domain Bacteria; kingdom Bacillati; phylum Actinomycetota; class Actinomycetes; order Kitasatosporales; family Streptomycetaceae; genus Streptomyces; species Streptomyces sp. SUK 48. The sequence continues at coordinate 7,190,835 of NZ_CP045740.1, forward strand.
GCTCGACCTTCTCGCCGTGGCGCAGGCGTTCGAGCAACGCCCAGATGTCGTCCTGGAGTTCGGTGGGCGCGAGCATGGAGACGTGCCGTCCCATGACCTCCTCGGCGGTGTAGCCGTACAGCTCGGTGGCGGCCGCGTTCCAGTACGTGATCTCGCCGGCGAGGGTCTTGGCGAGGATGGCGTCCTGGGAGGACTCCACCAGCGCGGCGAGTTCGTTGATCCGGGCCTCGGCCGCCTTGCGGTCGCTGACGTCGCGCACCGCGGCGGAGACCAGCAGCCCGTCCGCCGTCTCCAGCGGGCTCAGGCTGATCTCGACGGGGAACTCGCTGCCGTCCTTGCGTAGTCCGTGCAGTTCGAGCCCCGCGCCCATGGGGCGCACCTGCCGGTTGGCCGCGTAGCCGTCGCGGTGCCGGGTGTGGTGGGCGCGGAAGCGGTGCGGCACGAGCAACTCGACGGGCCGGCCCAGCAGTTCCTCGCGGCGGTAGCCGAACAGGGCCTCGGTCTGGGCGTTGACGAGCCGGATGACGCCGGTGTCGTCGACGATCACCATGGCGTCCGGCGCCGCCTCCAGCAGCCCCCGGAACCGCTCCTCGGCACCGCTCTGCGCCAAGGGGGCTCCGCACCGGCACCGCTGGAGGACCGCGGGACCCGCCGCACGGGCCGGATCGTCCACGCAAGCATTCATATCTACCCCGCCATGTCGCTCGTGATGCTACGGACATCCCAGCGCAACCGGCCTCCCACCGCCGTGACTTGTCGCGTCCTGGCCGGAACACATCCCCGCGGCGGACGAACCCGTGCAGAACCGGTCCCGGTCCGAGCACAAGCGGTCGCCTCCGCCCTGGTGGCCGCCCCAGGGGCCGGTCGGCCCCGGACGGGGGACCTGAGGGCCCTGCCGGTCCGGGGCCGCCGCGACGAGGCTTGAGCCGATCCCGGAGGGGATCTTTCGACAACAGGAGGTGGACGTCATGTCCCGCACCGTCACCGTGGGCCTCGACGGCTCCCCCGAGAGCCGTACCGCCGCCGAGTGGGCGGCGGGCGAGGCGCGGCTGCGCGGTCTGCCGCTGCGCCTGGTGCACGTGTGGGAGCCGGTGACGGAGACCATGGCGCAGGATCCGGTCATCGGCGTGGCGACCCAGCGGCACTGGACCGAGCGGATCCCGCGCGAGACGGCCGAGGAACTGCGGCTGCGCCACCCCGACCTGGAGATCCGCTCCGAGCACCAGGACGGCTTCCCGGCCGAGCTGCTCGCGGAGGCCGCCGAGGAGTCCGAGCTGCTCGTGCTCGGCTCGCGGGGCCTCGGCCGGGTCGGCGGCTACCTCGTCGGCTCCGTCGGTTTCTCGGTGGTCGCGCGGGCCGGCCGCCCCGTGGTCCTCGTGCGGTCCGGCTGGAAGCCCGACGGCGACGCCCCCGAGGGCCCGGTCGTCCTCGGCGTCGACACCACCGCGCCGGACGACACGGTGTTCGCGTTCGCCTTCGAGGAGGCCGAGCGGCGCGGGACCTCGGTACGGGCCGTGCGCACCTGGTCCATGCCGCCGTACTACGTCTACGGCTTCGCCGCCGACCCCACCTTCGACCAGGAGTGGTCGCTCCAGGAGGAGTCCGCGCTCACCGAGGTGCTCACGCCGTGGCGGCGGAAGTACCCCGCGGTCGAGGTCACCGAGGAGTGCGGGTACGGGAGCGCCTCGCTGCACCTGGTCGAGGCATCGCACGGTGCCGGACTCGTGGTCGTCGGCCGGCGCCGCCGCCCCGCGTCGTTCGGCACCCACATCGGTCCGGTGACGCATGCGGTGCTGCACCACGCGATGGCGCCGGTGGTGGTGGTGCCGCACGACTGAGGGTGACGGACAGGAACTGCGGCGCGCCCCACCCGGGTTGGTCCGGGTGGGGCGCGTGGGGTTGTGCGTGGCATACGGCCTCGGCGCCTCGAGATGTCGAGGCGCCGAGGCGCTGATCTACTGGCAGTTCACGTCTCCTCGCCGCCTCGCCACGGGGGCGGCGTCGCCGTCCCGCGGGTGCAGTGCGCGCGGTGGGCGACCCGGTCGGTGCGGCTGCGCAGGCGGTCCTGGAGACGGTCGGCGAGTTCGCGGGCGCTGTGCTCACGGGCGTGGACGACGACGAGGTAGTGGCCCACCCGGATCTCGGCGCCGGCGGTCCAGGGCTGTCCCGCGTGAGCGGCGGGCGCCCTGCCGATCCGGATCTCGCCGCTCACGGGCGGCAGTCCCGGCCGGCCGAGCACGGTGTCCACCTTCTCCCGGAGATAGGCGAGGTCCTCTTCGGACATCGCGCTGTCGGCCCGTACCCGGACGGCGACGGCGGTCTCGTGGGCGCGGACGCCGGTGTGCCTGGCAGTCATGTGCTCCACTCCTTCTGATCGGTGCGTGCTGATCGTTCGGTGCAGCGCACCCAGCGTCCTCCGTGCGCCGCCCCGCGGCCCAGGGCCGGCCGACCCGGGGTCCTGGGCCAGGTGGTCCCGCCCACCGGACCCGCCGTCAAAATCCAGCCAGCTCTCCTTGAATCGGCATACGTCGAGGGCCGTGCTGGTGTGAGCCCTGGACGCGCCCCCGCGTACGCGAGCAGACTGCGGTCTCCCCGAGGAAGGCAGGTCGGTCGCCATGCTGTTGCGTCTGCCCACGTCCGTGTCCGAAGCGCAGGAGTGCCTGGCCGAGGGGGCCGTCCCGGTCGGCGGGGCGACGCTGGTGTGGGCCACGTGGCAGCGCGAGGGATTCCCCGAACTGGCCATGTCGCTCAGGCAGTTGCCGCAGGCCAACGTCATCGGGCCGGAGACGCTGGGTGCCGCCGTGCTGCTCGGGCGGGTCGACGACCGGGTGCCGGACGTGCTGCGCCGCGCGGCCGGCACGGTGGGTACCGGGGCGGTGCGCCGCGCGGCGACGGTCGGCGGCAACCTCGTGGGCAGCGCGCTGCGTTGTCTGCTGCCGGCCGCGCTGGCCCTCGACGCCCGGGCCACGGTGCTGGAGTCCGACGGCGTCCGCGAGACGGATCTGGCCGAAGTCGTCGCGAAACGGCCCCTGTTGCTCGGTCTGCACTGGCGTGCCCCGCTCGCCTGCGCCTACCGCAAACTCCCCGCCGACGCCGGCGGCCCGCCGCCCCTCGTGGTGGCCTCGGCACTGCACACGGGCGACGGCGCGGGCGGCGGTGCGGGGTACGCCGTCCGGGTCGCCGTACGGGACGGCTACGAGGTGTTCGAGGGCGCCGCCGTCCCCGGTGCCGACGCCGAGGAGACCCTGGAGGCCCTGCGCGCCACCGCCCTCGGCGATCTGCCCGCCGCCGCGTGGCGGGTCGTACGTCCCCAGGTGCTCGACCTGCTGGCGCGCGAGCGGTAGTCCAGCGGCCCGTTCCACCCGCCCGCCGGGGCGCCATCTGATGCGGCGGGGGCGTCCGTCCTCGGGATCAGTCCCCGTGGACGGTGAGCCGGTAGCCCTCGGGGCCGGTGAAGGAGAAGGACGGGCCGAACGGGGTCGTCTGGAGCGGGGTGACGCCCTCCGTGCCCTGCGCGACCAGCTGCTCGCGCAGGGCCGGGGCGTCGGTGGTGCGCAGCCACAGGGCGACGCCGAGGCCGGGGTGCCCGGCACCGTCCAGGTCGACGCCGGGCAGCGGCTCGCGGACGGCAAACGGGATCGGGCTGGTGGCGAAGACGACCGCGTTCGCTGGTCCGCCCGGCGCCCGCCGCAGTCCGAGCCGCTCCTCGAAGAAGGCGGCCGCAGCCGGTACGTCCCTCACCTGGAGGGCGATGAAATCAGGGCCTTCGACGGTGGCGGTCATGGTGACTCCCAAGGGTGGTCTGTCGGTGTGTGTATGTCAGAACTTTGACATGACCGACCGTAGGCCGTCGGCCTTGGGTATGTCAAAATGCTGACATGGAAGATCGAGCGCCCGTCCCCGCGCCCCATCCGGCGCGGGACGTCACCGAACACGTGGGATACCGACTGAAGAAGGCTTCGGCCGCGCTGCGCGGCGCCATGGACCGGGCGTTGCGCGAGCACGGCCTCACCGTCCCGCAGTACTCCTGCCTGGAACTCCTCGATGAACGGCCCGGCCTGTCCAACGCCGATCTCGCCCGCGGCACCTTCGTCACCCGGCAGTCGGCCAACGTCGTCCTGCGCGGCCTGAAGGAGGCCGGGCTGATCACTCAGGCGGCCAGTACCGACCACGGCCGGGCCCTGCCGGTCCACCTCACCGCCGCCGGGCAGGAGCGGCTGCACGCCGCGCGCGGTGCGGTGTACGCCGTCGAGGAGCGCATGATCGAGGGCATCCCCGCGCGCCGGCTCTCGGCGCTGCTGGCCGACCTCGACACGATGACCGGCAACCTGGAGGCGTGACCGCCCGGCGGGGCAGGCGGGTTCAGGCCCGGTGGGTGTCGTCCCGTGGGCGGCGCGCCGGGCGGCCGGGGGAGCGGCGGCCTGGCGGCGGGAGAACGTGCTGAAGTCGCCCGCGTCGCGGAAGCCGAGCCGCCGGGCGAGGGCGGCGACCGGCAGCTCGGTGCGGACGAGAAGTCTCCTGGCCTTCAGCGGGACGCGCTGGTCGAGGCAGGTCTTGGCGCCCGAGTGGCCGCTGTACGGCATCGCGCGGGACCTCACCCGCGCCGCGCGCGGCATCGCGGTCCGGTGGCCGTGCCGGTCGGCGCGCACGACGTGGTGGAATCCCCCGGACGTGCTGCGCGCGCATCTGCTGCCGCACCTCCCGCACGCGACCCTCACCACCGTCCCCGGCGCCGGGCACCTGCTCCCCCTGGAGGCCCCCGGCGCCGTGGCCACCGCCCTCGGCGGCTTCCTCGCCCGCCCGGCAAGATCCAAACGAGAGGCCCTAGGGGTCCAGCGGCAGCACCCGGGCGATGAGGAGGGCGACGTCGTCGTGGCCGGCCGGGTGGCGCAGTTCCCGCAGCAGCCGGTCGCAGGTGTCCTCCGGGGAGGGGGACGGCGGGGAGAGCAGCCGCAGCAGTTCGTCCAGACGGGCGTCGATCGGGTCGTCACGGGTCTCCACCAGGCCGTCGGTGTAGAGCACCACCTGGTCGCCGGGCCGCAGTCCGAGCGTGCTGGACTCGAACGGCACTCCGCCGACGCCCAGCGGGGTGCCGGTCGGCAGGTCGAGGAGCCGGGGCGGCCCGTCGTACGGGATCAGGACCGGGGGCAGATGCCCGGCGGAGGCCACCTCCAGGCGGGCGAGACGGGGATCGTGGACGGCGTACACACACGTCGCGATGTACGGGTCGAGGCCGAGGGTGATCCGGTCGAGGTGGGTGAGGACGCGCGCCGGGCCGAGGTCGAGATCGGCCAGGGTGGAGGTGGCGGTGCGCAGCCGGCCCATGGTGGCCGCGGCCGCGATCCCGCTTCCCATCACGTCGCCCACCGCGAGGGCGGTGCGGTCGCCGTCCAGCGGGATGACGTCGTACCAGTCGCCGCCGACCTCGCCGATCGCCTGCGCGGGCCGGTAGCGGGCGGCGATCTCCAGACCCGGGTGGTCGGGCGAGAGCCGGGGCAGCAGGCTGCGCTGGAGGGCCTCGGCGGTGCTGCGGGTGTGCTGGTGCAGGACGGCGTTGTCGATGCTCAGCGCGGCGCGCGCGGCGAGTTCGCAGGCCAGCTCCAGGTCGTCGGCGTCGAAGGGCGCGGGGTTGCGGGCCCGGGCCAGGCCCATGACACCGATGCACTGCCCGCGGGCGATCAGCGGGACCGCCATGTCGGTGTGCACCCCGGCCCGGGCCAGCAGCCGGGCGGCCTCCGCGTCGGCGGCCACACGGCCGACCTCGCCGCTGTCCAGATGGGTGATCAGTACCGGCCGCCCGGTGCGCACGCTCTGGGCCGCGGGATGACCGGCGTGGTAGACGGTGAGCCGGCCGGGCGGCACCAGCGCCCCGGCCGCGTCGGTGGGGTAGGCGGTCTTCACGGCCAGCGCGCGGAACAACGGGGGGCCCTCGCCCGGGTCCGTACGGCCGGTCCGCAGCATGCTGTCCAGCAGGTCCACCGTGGCCATGTCGGCGAGGCCGGGCACCAGGACGTCGGCCAGTTCCCGTGCTGTGCGCTCCACCTCCAGGGTGGTGCCGATGCGCGCCGAGCCGCGGGCGATCAGCCGCAGCCGCCGCTGGGCCCGCTCGGCCTCCTGGGCGGCGCGGTAGCGGTCGGTGACCTCCACCGCCACCTTGGCGACACCCAGCGTGTGCCCCTGGTGGTCCTCCAGCCGGTACAGCGAGGTCATCCAGGCGTGGTCCTCGCCCGGGTCGGCGGCGGTACGCCCCACCACCTCCCGGTTCACCACGGGGGCGCCGGTGTCCAGCACCCCGCGCATGGACGCCTCCAGCGCCTGGAACGCCGGATCGGGGAACAGCTCCCCGAGGCGCCGGCCCACATGGTCGGCCGCGGGCAGGCCGTGCATGGCCGCGAGGGCGGGATTGACGGCCACGTACCGCAGCGCGGTGTCGAGGACGGCAAGACCGATCGGGGCCTGGGTGACCAGCCGGTCGGACAGGGCGGCGTCGCGTTCCACCCGGCGCAGGGTGGAGCGGTCGGTGGCGAGGCCCAGCGCGTAGTGGTCGCCGAGGTGGTCGGTCAGCCGCATGTTGCGGAACTCGACGGTCCTGGTGCCGCCGTCCTTGTGCCGCACCGGGAACGCCCCCGCCCAGCCCCGCCCCGTCTCCATCACCTCGGCGAACAGCTGGATCGCCGCGTCCCGGTGCTCGGGGAGCAGCAGCAGAGGCGCCGCGTACTGCCCGACCGCCTCCGCGCGGTCGTACCCGAACAGCTCCTCGGCCTGCGGGCTCCACATGTCGATCCGGCCGTCGGCCTCCAGGAGTACGGCGGCGACGCCCAGGAGGTCGAAGAGGCCGGTCGGCTGCTGCGTCTCGGGCTCCGTGTCCGCCGGGGACGGGGCGGCCGGGTCCGGCGCGGCGGTGCGGTCCGGCCGGGGCCGCACCGCTTGGTCCCGCCCGGCATCGGGCACCGCGGCGTGGCCGGCGCGGGATTCCGTGCCCGGGTCCGCGTCGGGGCGCGCCGACCCGCCGGGCCGGGGCCGCGCGGCCGGGTCCGTCCGGGACTCGGCGGCGCGCTCCCTGCCGGACTCCGCACCCGCGGTCCCGGACTCCGTACCCGCCGTGCCGGACTCCGCACCCGCGGTCCCGGACTCCGTACCCGCCGTGCCGGACTCCGCGCCCGCGGTCCCGGATTCCGCGCCCGCCGTGCCGGGCTCCGCGCCCGCCGTGCCGGATTCCGCGCCTGCGGTCCCGGACTCCGCGCCCGCCGTCCCGGGCTCCGCACCGGCCGGTCCGGGCCGGTCCGGGTCCGGGTGCCGCGTCCCTCCGCTCATCCCACTCGCTCCTTCCGCCGGCCCGCCGGGCCGACGCCGTTGTGTCCGGCCCTCGGCGGCCGCCGGGGCACCCGTCGCGGTGAGCGCCGTACGCGGGTGAGACCGGGCCGGGCCTCACCTCACGCCTACCCCTGGAGGGTCGGTCCGCAGCGGCCCGGAGGGGTCACTACGGGGGGACCGGTCCGGGTCCGGCCGGTCCGCCACCGGGATCACCGGCCGTGTTCCCGGGGCCGGCGGGCCCGGTCTGGGGGGTGGCGGCTCCGTCCTCGGCCCCCTCGGGCCCGTCCCGGGTACCACCCGGTCGGCCCTCACCCGTTCCGTCCGGGTCCACCCCGAGTTCCCCGCTCCCGCGCGCGATCCTGGACAGATCGGCCATGAGGGAGTCCAGCCAGGACACGGTGGCGTAGTAGAGGCGGGGCGCCCCCGGCGGTTCCGCGTCGGCGCCCGCCAGGGAGCGGGCGAGATGGGGCACCTGGCCCGCCGGGGTGTCGCCGCCGGGGTCCAGGGCCGCCGAGATCAGCAGCATCCGCCCGGCCACCCGGTCCCCGAGACCGCTGACCGCCGTGGCGGCGGGGCCGAGACCGGTGCACGGCGGCTCCAGCAGGCGCTCCGAACCCCACAGGGTGTGATGCCCGGCCATCAGGGCCGCCTGCCAGTCCACCCCGGGCAGCACCGGACCGCGCCCCCGGCCGCCGAACGGTGCCGGCTCGCACTGGAACTGCCCGTACGCGGACTCCGCCAGGATCACGGCGTGCTGGAGCGAGCGGTGCCCCGGCATCCCGGCCGGGACGACCGCCCGCCCCTCCCGCCGGGGCGACCCCTCCAGGGCCACCGAGGCGCTGGTCGCCACCACGATCTCGGCGGCCCTGCGCAGCAGCTCCGCCGCCGCGTACCGCAACTCGTCATGGGCGCCGCGCGGCCAGGCCAGCAGCCCGAACACCGCGCCGATCGCGCTGCCGACCAGCACATCGAGCAGCCGTACCTCCGCCAGCCGCCAGGTCGGCGGCGCGAGCTGGGCGAAGACCAGGGCCACCAGCACCGTGAACAGGCCCTGGGCCCAGCCGACCCCCTTGACCGGCCCGACGGTGAAGGCGAACAGCATCCACAGCGGCAGGAGCACGGCGTAGACATTGGTGTGCGTGCTGACCAGGGCGAGCGTGCCGCCGGTCACCAGGGCGCCGGCCAGCGTGCCCGCGAGCGCGGAGCGGATGGTGCTCCAGGTCTCGTCCATGGTGGTGCGGGTCAGGGTGAGCGTCGCCAGCGTCGCCCAGAAACCGTGCGGCAGCGTGTCCACGCCCGCCACCAGCCGCGCCGCCGTCAGCGCCAGGGCGATGCGCACCGCGTTCTGGAAGAACACCGACCGCCGCCCGGCGTGCCCGCGCACCCGGTGCCACCACAGCGCCGGGGCCCGGGCGGTGGCGTACCAGAAGCGCTCCGGCGGCCCGGTCACCGAGGCCCGCCGGCCGTGCACCGCGAGATCGGCCGCCGCCCCCATCGCCAGCGCGGCATCGGCGACCTCCAGCGCGGCCGCGTGCCGCCGCAGCACGTCCGGCGCCGGTGTCCCGGCCTTTCCCGGGTGGGCCGCGGAGCGGGCGGACAGCACGGCACGGGCCGCGGCCAGCTCCGCGTACGCCGTACGGGGCGAGCCGCCCGCGCGGAGGCAGCCCGCGGTCGCGGTGGCCAGCCCCGCGACCGCGTCGAGTACGGCGGTCACGACGGCGTCGGGCGGGCAGCAGGGCGCGGCCGGCGGCCGGACGGCGCCGTCCGGCGCGGTCGACGGCCGGAGTCCGCCCCCCGACATGGCGGACAGCCGGGGCAGCCTGCTCAGCAGCGCCCGGGTGGCCAGGCCCGTGTGGGCCAGGGCGCGGTCCCGTACGCCCGGGCCCGCCGGGCGGTCCGCCTCGGGCACGGTCAGGGAGCGCAGCCGGTGGCCGGCCTCCCGGGCGGTACGGATCTCGGCCCGGGAGAGGATGTACGGCGGGGCGGCGAGCAGACCGGTGCAGCGGGCCGCGACGGCGGCGGCGTGGGCGGCGCGCGCCCGGTACGACGGCGGGGTCGGCTCCGGGAACAGCAGGGCCTCGGCGAGGACGAGCAGGGCCATGCCGGTGGTCGTGCCGAGCAGCCGGTCGCCGAGCTGACCGGGGTCGTAGGGCGGGAACGACGGCAGGATGTACAGGAGTTGCAGCCCCGGCGCCGCCCCGGCCGGGCGCGGTCCGCCCACGGCGGAGAAGGCCAGCGCGAAGCCGACGACCAGCATGCCGAGGACGGCGCTCCAGGTCCGCACCGACAGGTACGTCCCGACGATCACCAGCAGCCAGCCCACCGGGATCAGCCGCAGCACCACCTCGGCGCGCTGCCGCCCGGTGCCCGGAATCCTGGAGAGGCCGCCCAGCGCCACCGCGGCGAACAGGGCGTACGTCGCGGCGGCGGGGCGGTCCAGGCCGTAGCGGAAGAGGTAGAAACCGCCCGCGGCGACCAGCGTCACCTGGACCGCCCGGCGCGCCGGGGCGGCGTACGGCGCGGGGACCCGGCCGGCGGGAACACCAGACACCTCTCCAGGCTCACGCATGACCGCGCGCCCGGCACCTGCGGGGCAGGCACCGGGCGCGCGGTCGGGGGGTCCATGGGGGGGGAGAGACGACTACGTCGGGACCCCTACGGCGGGCCCCGACGGCGGGACCCCTACGGGCGCCGCTCAGCCGAGGGCGAGATCGTCCGCGTACACGCTGCCCTGGCCGTACCACCCGTGGACGTACACCGTGACGGTGCCGCTGCCGCCGGTGGTGAAGGAGACCTTCAGCTGGTTCCAGCTCGAACCGTTCGACCAGGTGCTCGCGGTCGCGCCGCCGCTGACGCCGAGGTAGGCGTAGGGGCCCTGGACCCAGCCGGTGAGCGTGTAGCTGTGGTTGGGGGAGAGGGTCACGGTCTGGTCGCACTCGCCGGTGCCCCCGGCGTCGGGGGTGACCTGGAGGGCGTGGCCGCCCGAGTGGACCGGGGTGGAGACCAGGGTGCTGCCGCCGGTGCAGGTCCAGGGGCCGAGGCTCCCGGTCTCGAACCCGGCATTGGTCAGCGAGCCCCCGCCGCCCCCGCCTCCGCCGCCGGTGACCGTGAGCGTGTAGGTCGCGCTGTGGGTGCCGCCGGAGCCCGTGCCGGTGACCGTGATCGGGTAGGTGCCCGCGGCCACGGAGGACCCGACGGCCGCCGTCAGTGTCGAGGAGCCGCCGGAGGTCACCGACGCCGGGCTGAAGGAGACGGTGACGCCGGAGGGCGCGCCGGAGGCGGTGAGGGCCACGGACTCGGCGCCGCCCGAGGTGGTGGCCGTGCCGACGCTCGCCGTCGCGGAACCGCCCTGGGCGACCGAGGCGGAACCGGGGGCGAGGGACAGCGAGAAGTCGCTGGTCGTACCGCCACCGCCCCCGCCGCCCGAAGTGCCCTCGTACGGCACGAACGCGTCCGTGAACGCCAGGCTGCTCTGGCTGATCTCGCTGCACGTGGGCAGGGAGTTGGCGCTGCCGCCGCACGGCTGGTCCCGGTTGACCGACCAGAAGGCGAGCCGCCCCACGCCGTTCTGCGCGGCGAAGTTCTCGACGGTCTGGGCGTCGGCGAGGGTGAACGTGGAGCCGTCGTCGTTCTTGCCGATCATGGGGGTGATGCCGAGGTCGGCGTAGCCGTACCCGGAGTCGACGGACTGCATCTGCGCCAGCGTGGCCTTGGCGGCGTCGATCGCGCCCTGGCCCATCTCGGCGCCCGTACCGGCGTAGTAGTCCATGGTCATGATGTTGACCACGTCGATCCTGACGCCCGCGTTCTTGGCGGCCTTGAGGATGTTGACGCCGTCGTTGGTCAGTCCGCTCGCCAGCACCGGCAGGGTGACGGAGAACCGGAGGTTCGGGTTGGTCACCTTGAGGTCCTTCATCGCCTGCATCTGGCGGGCCGCGGCGGCGGTGTCCGCGACGGCGGCGCCCTCGACGTCGAAGTCCAGCTGGGTGACGCCGTAGTCGTCGATGAGGGCCTGGTACCCGGCGTCGATGCTGCTCTGGGTGGTGCAGGTCCAGGCGAGCGGCAGACCGCTGGCGCCGCCCGAGGAGATGATCACCGAGGCGCCCTCGGACCTGGCCCGGGCGATCTCGGGGTCGGTGTAGGAGTCGCCGCCGATGGGGAGCGTGTCGCCCCAGACCTGGTTGCAGCCCTCGCCGAGGACGAAGGCGGCGGTGTACGCCTTGAGGTGGTGCCCGGTGACGGCGGTGTCGAGCAGGCCCTCCTGGCCGTTCGACATGTCGACGTAGGGAGCGACGGAGTAGACGCTGCTTCCCGTGGCGCCGCTCGTCGCCGCGTTGCCCGGCGCCGCGCTGCTCGCGGGGGCGAGGGCGACGGCCGCGCCGGTGGCCGCGAGCGCGAACGCGCAGGCGGAGGCGGCGAGTCCGCCCAGTCTTGCCAGGTGCATGACAGTGTGCCCCTCTCGGGGATGCCCCTAGGGCATGGGGTGGTGGGGTGATGGTGCCGTGCACGGCGGGGGTGTTGGTACATACCAAACCGCCGCCGACTCATGCCGTCAAGAGGACTAGACCAACTTTGAACCTGTGAACCTGGCGGCCTCCGGCCCGAGTTGACCCGGCTCGCACCTCCGCGCGCCCGGCCGGGAACCTGTCGCGAACCCGTTGTCGAAAGCGGCCGGAAAACGGCCCCGAGAACTGTTATCCGGGCCGCTTCGAACGGTCTCCCAGTCATCGGGAACAATCGTTCGGCGTCGAGGACGGGAAACATCTGATGAGTACACGGCACATGGACGCGGGGGAGACGGCGGCCCTGGTGGTCGCGGCCCGCGAGGGTGACGCGGCGGCCCAGGACGCCCTGGTCAGCGCCTATCTGCCGCTGGTCTACAACATCGTGGGGCGGGCGCTGAACGGCTCGGTGGACGTCGACGACGTGGTGCAGGAGACCATGCTGCGCGCCCTCGACGGCCTGGGCGGGCTGCGCGCCCCCGAGCGGTTCCGCTCCTGGCTCGTCGCGATCGCGATGAACCAGGTCCGCGGCCACTGGCAGGACCGGCAGTTCGCGCCCGCCGCCGTGGAGGAGGCGCACGACCTGGCCGACCCGGGCGCCGACTTCGTGGACCTGACGGTGGTGCAGCTACAGCTCTCGGGTCAGCGCCATGAGACCGCGCACGCCACGCGCTGGCTGGAGCCCGACGACCGGGGGCTGCTGTCGCTGTGGTGGCTGGAGTGCGCGGGCGAGCTGACCCGCCCCGAGGTCGCCGCCGCCCTGGAGTTGACGCCGGAGCACACCGCGGTCCGGGTGCAGCGGATGAAGGCCCAGCTGGAGGCGGCCCGGGTGGTGGTGCGGGCGCTCGACGCGCGGCCGCGCTGCGAGGAGCTGCGGGGTGTGCTGTCCGCCTGGGACGGCAAGCCCTCGGCGCTGTGGCGCAAGCGCATCGCCCGGCACGCGCGCGGCTGCTCGCTCTGCTCCGGGCTGTGGAGCGGACTGATGCCCGCGGAGGGGCTGCTGGCCGGACTCGCGCTGGTCGCCGCGGCGCCCGGGCTGCTCGCCGCGCTGCGCTCCGCCTCCGGCGGGATGGCGCCGGTCGCGGCGGCCTCCCCGTTCGACGCCTCGGCCGGGCACGGCGGCCCGGGTGCGAGCGCGGGTTCGGCGTCGGGTCCGGGTTCGGGCTCCGGTGCCGGTTCCGGGGGCGGGCGGCGGGCCGCGCGGGGCCGTTCGGGCGGGCGCGGTGACGGGCGGGGCGGCACGCGCGGTGAGGCCCGCCGGCGCAGGCGCATCCGGCGCCGGGTCGTCGGCGGCGTCGTCGTGGCCTGCGTCGCGGGCGGCGGCCTCTGGTACTTCGGCATGGACACCGGGTCCGGCACCGGTGGCACCACCGCCGAGCGGAGCGCGAACGCCTCCGTGGCGGACCTTGCCGCGCCGAGCGCCGTGCCCACCTCGGCGTCGCCCTCGCCGTCCGCCTCGAAGCCCGAGAAGCCGAAGAAGCCGAAGAAGCCTAAGAAGACGGCCACCCGGAGCCCGAGTCCGAGCCCGACGCGCAAGAGCACGCCCACACCGCGCCCGACCGCCCCGCGCCCCCCGGCGCGCACCACCGCGCCGGCCCCGGCCGGTGACACCGTCAGCCAGGTGATCGCGCTGGTCAACAAGGAGCGGGCGAGCGCCGGCTGCTCCGCGCTCACCGCGGACCCGCAGCTCCAGCAGGCGGCGCAGGCGCACTCCGACGACATGGCCGCGCGGAACTTCTTCGACCACGTCAACCCGGACGGCGCGGACCCCGGGCAGCGCATCACCGCCGCGGGTTACCGGTGGTCGACGTACGGCGAGAACATAGCCAGGGGCCAGCAGACCCCGGCCTCCGTGATGGACTCCTGGATGCACAGCTCCGGCCACCGCGCCAACATCCTCAACTGCGCCTTCAAGAACATCGGCGTCGGCGTGCACCAGGGCGCGGGCGGCCCCTGGTGGACACAGGACTTCGGCACGAAGATGTGACCCCGCCGCCGTGACGCCGTCCTGGGCGGGGGGACCGCCCAGGGTGTCGACCCGGAGCGTCGTCAGGGCCGTCGGGGAAGCGGGGACGCGGGTCGGTGTCGGCGCGTCGGCCGGGCGGCGCGGTCGTCGTGCGGCTCCTGTCGCGCCGTGGCCGTACGGCCGGTCGACGCGTCACGCCGTCAAGCCCGTTCACCGGCACCCCCCGCCCGCCCTCACGCGCCCTCCCGGCCGCCGATCTCCCGCAGGATGCCGAACGCCCGCCGCAGCGGCGCCGGTTCCGTGTCCTCGATGCCCGACGCGCGGTTCGCCCGCCGGGTGCGCAGCATCGCGCGTACGGCGGAGAGCGCGGCGCCCGCGATCACGGCCGCCCGCAGATCGGCGTCGGGCGCGTCCCGCGGCAGCCGGTGCCGCACCAGGACCGTGAGCCGCTCCTCGAAGTCGGCGAAAGCCCGCACGAGCCGGGCCGTGATGACGGCCTCCACGTCCCCGAGCGGCCGGGTCAGGGCGGTCAGCGTGGACGCCGAGAACGGTTTGGCCGCCTCCAGCAGCGCGGCGCACACCGCGTCCAGCGGTTCCTCGTCCGCAGGCCGCGCGGCCAGGGCCCGCTCCACGTACGCGAAGATCTGCACGCCGTCCGGCAGCAGCACCTCCTCCTTGCTCTCGAAATAGCGGAAGAAGGTGCGCACGGAGACGTTCGCGTACGCGGCGATGTCCGCGACCGTGGTGGCCTCGAACCCCCGCTCCCTGAACAGCCGCGCGGCCCCTTCCAGCAGCAGGCGGCGCGTCTCCTCCTTCTTGCGTTCGCGCAGTCCGGCGGGGGTGGTCTCACTAGCCATGGCCGAAGCCTCCCGTCCTGGTGTCGCGACTGTCAATCGGCACGCGTGCCACCTCCGTGGCCCACCGCCGCGGCGCGATCGCGTGCGCAAACCTTCCATAAACTGTCATGGATGCCAATTGTCATGCATGACAGTTCTCTCTAAGGTGCGTGTCAGTCGTGACACTTTTCCTGACCGCTTTGGAGACCCCGGTGCCCCGATCCACCCCGCCTCCCCCGGCGCCGCCCGAACCGCGCCCGCCCCTCTCGGAAAGCGCCCCCGAGAGCGCCCCGGACCCCGGCGACCTCGGCCGCCTCGGCCGGCTGGGCGGCCGCTGCGCCCGGCACCCGATGACCGTCATCGCCGCCTGGCTGCTGATCCTCGTCGCCGCCCTCGCGGGCCGGCATCTCGTCGGACCCGTCTTCAGCGACCAGGTCAGCCTGCCCGGCACCGCCTCCCACACCGGCGCCGACCTGCTCGCCCGCTCCTTGCCGCAGGCGGGCGGCCCCAGCGGCAAGGTCGTGTTCCACACCGGGACGGGCACCGTGGCCGACCGGCGCTCCGGGCTCGACCGCACCCTCGCCGACCTGCGCGGGCTGCCCCATGTCACGGCCGTCGGGGCGCCTGCGACCAGCACGGACGGGCGTACCGCCGAGACCACCGTCACCTTCGACGAGCAGCTGAAGAGCCTCGGCCACGACTACACCGCCCGGCTCGACACGGCGACCGCGCCCGCCCGCGCGGCGGGCCTCGGCGTCGCCTACGGCGGCGATCTCGACCAGGTCGTGCGGCAGCCCGCGAACGACAAGCTGAGCGAGGGCGTCGGCGTCGTCACCGCCCTCGTCATCCTGCTGTTCGCCTTCGGCAGCGTCCTGGCCGCCCTGCTGCCCCTGGGCACGGCGCTGATCAGCGTCGGCGTCGGACTCGGCGTGGTCGGCGTCGTCGCCGGGGTCCTGTCCTTCGCGACCTCCGCCATGACCCTCGCGGGCATGATCGGCCTCGGCGTGGGCATCGACTACGCCCTGTTCCTGACCACCCGTTTCCGGCAGGACCTGATCGACGGCCACGACCCCGTGACCGCCGCCGCCCGCACGGCCCGCACCAGCGGCCGCGCGGTGCTCATCGCCGCCCTCACCGTCGCCGTCGCCATGCTCAGCCTCTACGCGTGCGGACTGAGCTTCATCGGCCGCATCGGACTCGCGGCCACCCTGGCCGTCGTCGTCACCGCGGCCGCCGCCCTCACCCTGGTCCCGGCCGCCCTCGGCCTGACCGGCACCCGGATCGACCGGGTCCGGCTGCGCCGCCGCCCCGTCGCCGAGGGCGCCGGCGCCCGCCCCGGCGGCAACCGCTACGCCGCGCTCGTCGCCCGGCGCCCCTGGCTCTTCCTCGCCGGCGGTACCGCCGTCCTCGCCCTCTGCGCCGTACCGACGCTGTCGCTGCGCCTCGGCCACGTGGACGCGGGCGCGGACCGGCCCGGCAGCAGCACCCGTACGGCCTACGACTGGATCGCGGCCGCCGACGGGCCGGGCTTCGGCAAGGGCGCGAACGGCCCGGTCGTCACCGTGATCGACCTGAGCCGGGCGCACACCCCCGCCGACCGGATCACCGACGACGTGACCGACGCGCTCAGGGCCACCCACGGGGTCGCCGCCTTCACCCCCGTACGGGCCAGCCCCGACGGCACGCTCCTCGTCACCACGCTCACCCCGGCCACCGGCCCCCAGGACGCGGCCACCGGCACCCTGCTCGACACCCTCTCCGGCCGCACCCTGCCCCGGGCCCTGCACGGCACCGGCGCCCGGGCCTACCTCACCGGCACCGTGGCCGGACAGGCCGACTTCCGCGTCACTATCGGCGCGCGGCTGCCGCTCGTCATCGGGGTCGTGCTGGTCCTCGCCTTCCTGCTGCTCCTGACCGTCTTCCGCAGCCTGGTGATCCCGCTGAAGGCCGTCGTCCTCAATCTGCTCACCACGGCCGCGTCCTACGGCGTCCTCGTCGCCGTCTTCCAGTGGGGCTGGGGCGACAAGCTGCTCGGCCTCTCCGAGCCGGTGCCCGTCGAGTCGTACGTCCCGATGATGATGTTCGCGATCGTGTTCGGGCTGTCCATGGACTACGAGATCTTCCTGCTGTCCCGGATCGCCGAGGCATGGCACCGCACCGGCGACAACCGGCTCGCCGTGGGGGAGGGGCTGTCCGCCACCGCCCGGGTGATCTCCGCCGCGGCCTTCATCATGACCGCCGTGTTCCTGTCCTTCACCGCCTCGCCGACCGTGGTCGTCAAGATGCTCGCGCTGGGCCTCGCGATCAGCGTCGTCGTGGACGCCACGGTGGTCCGGCTGGTCCTGGTGCCGTCCGCGATGTTCCTGATGGGCCGGGCCAACTGGTGGATACCGCGCCGCCTGGACCGGCTGCTGCCCCGCGTGCGCGCCTGACCGCGCCGCCCGCGCGCGGCCGGTGGCCTTCGACCCTCGCGCGCGGGCGGTACTACGCTGGATGACCGTGTCCCCGGCACGTCAACAGGGGTGCGGGGCCGGACGAAACAGGGAGCGACCGATGACAGCGGGAACCGAGCGAGCCGTACTGGCGGGCGGTTGTTTCTGGGGGATGCAGGATCTGGTCCGCAAACAGCCCGGCGTGGTCGCCACCCGCGTCGGCTACAGCGGCGGCGACACCCCGAACGCCACCTACCGCGACCACGGCGATCACGCCGAGGCCATCGAGATCCTGTACGACCCCGCGGTCACCAGCTACCGCGACATCCTGGAGTTCTTCTTCCAGATCCACGACCCGACCACCCGGGACAGCCAGGGCAACGACCTCGGGCGCAGCTACCGCTCCGCGATCTTCTACGACGGCGAGGAGCAGCACCGCACCGCCGTCGACACCATCGCGGACGTCGAGGCCAGCGGCCTGTGGCCCGGCAAGGTCGTCACCGAGCTGGCGCCGGTCGGCGACTTCTGGGAGGCGGAGCCCGAGCACCAGGACTACCTGGAGCGCTACCCCAACGGCTACACCTGCCACTTCCCCCGGCCGAACTGGAAGCTGCCGCGCCGCGCCTCGTCCACCGCGGACTGACCCGCCCCGCACCGGGCACCACCGGCTCGTGTGGCGCGCCGCCCCCCAGGGGTGATCCTGGGGAGAGGAGCGGAGCACCCTGTCCGCGACCCGACGACGATGGTGGTGACCACCATGGGCGTGCCGGACGAGACCGGGGCGGACCCCCGCGGGCTGGCCGATCCCTGCGGGGATCCGTTCCTGCGGACACGGTTCGCGATCCCCACCCTCCCGGTGACCTATCTGCGCCGCGACCGGCTGCTCGGACATCTGGACGCCGCCCCGCGCACCCCGCTGACCGTGGTCGGCGGGGCGGCGGGGGCGGGCAAGACCCTGCTGGTCGCCGACTGGGCCGCGACCCGCGGCACCCGGGTCGCCTGGCTCACCGCGCAGATGGCCGACAAGGGGCGCGGCACCTTCTGGGCCTACCTCCTCCAGGCCCTGCGGCTGGCCGGGGTGACCCTCTCCGCCGAGGTGGGCCTGCCCGCCGAGGCCGGCCGCGTGGACGACGCGCTGCTCACCCGGCTCGCCGCGGAACTCAGCGCCCGCGAGGCACCGGTGACCGCGGTCATCGACGAGTACGACCGCGTCACCGACCCGGAGATCGCCGACCAGCTGGAGTTCGTGCTCCGGCACGCGGACACCGGCGTACGCCTGGTCCTCGTCACCCGCACCGAGCCGCTGCTGCCCCTGCACCGCTACCGGGCGGCCGGCGTCGTCACCGAGATCCGCAACGACGAACTGGCCTTCACCCCCGAGGAGGCCGGCGACCTGCTGGCCCTGCACGGCCTGCGGCTGCCGCCCGACGAGATCGGCGCGCTGCTGGCCCGCACCCGGGGCTGGGCCGCGGGCCTGCGGCTCAGCGCCCTGGCCGCGCAGGGGGAGCGCGACCCGCGGTCGTACCTGAGGGAGTTCGAGGCCGACCGCACCACCATCGGCGACTACCTGATCGCCGAGGTGCTCAAGCGGCAGCGCCCCGAGACCCAGGACCTGCTGCTGCGGATCAGCGTCCTCGACCGCTTCGGCCCCGCCCTCGCCGACGCGCTCACCGGGCGCGCCGACGCCGAGCTGATCCTCACCGCGCTGCACCGCGAGAACGCCTTCGTGGAGGACCTCGGGCACTCCTGGTTCCGGCTCCACCCGCTGTTCCGGGAGATCCTGCGCGCCCATCTGCGGGCCCGCCACCCCGGCCTGGAGACCGAGCTGCACCGCCGGGCGGCGGCCTGGCTGCGGCGGCACGGGCCGCTCGGCGAGACCCTGGAGCACGCCGCCGCCGCGGGCGACCGGGCGGCCGCCGCCGATGCCCTCGTCGGCGACCTCGCCCTCGGCGAACTCCTTACCGGACCGCGCGCCGAGCCCCTGGCCGCGCTCTTCTCCGCCATGGGCCCCGAGCCGCGCACCCCGGCCACCGACCTCGTCCGCGCCGCCCGCGCGCTGTCCCTCGGCGACCTCGACCGGGGCCTGCCGCACCTGGAACGGGCCACCCGCGCGCTGGAGACGCACCGGCCGACGCGGGAGCCGAACGGGCTCGTCCGCGAGCCGCGGCCGGAACCGGGCGACCTGGCCGCCGCCCGCCTCGGCTGCGCCCTTCTCCACGTCCTCGCCGCCCGGCTGACCGGCTGCCCCTCGCGCGCCGAGGCCGCCGCCCGCCGCGCCGAGGAGCTGAAGCAGGAGGTCCCCGGCCGGCTGCTGGACCGGCACCCCGAGCTGACCGCCCTGCTGCGCGCCCACCTCGGCGCGGCCCGCCTGTGGGCCGGACGGTTCACGGACGCGCGCGCGGCCCTGACCGCGGTGACCGACCACGGCCTGACGACACCGACGGCGTCGGCACGGGTACCGGCTCCGGAGCCGGCCGCCCCGGTCAGGACGCGGACCCCGGCGGTACCGGGGCGCCCCTCGACGGCCCAGGTCCGCGAGGAGTGCCTGGCCCATCTCGCCCTGCTCGACCACCTCGACGGCCGCCCCGGCCGCGCCGAACGCAAGGCCCTCGCCGCGCTCGCCGCCACCGACCACGCGGACCCCTGCGCCCCGCCCGGGGCCGGCCCGGCCTCCCTCGTCCTCGCCGCCGTCGCCACGGACCGCGACGAACTGGACCGGGCCGAGGCCCTCCTCGGCACCCCGCCCGGCGCCCCGCAGCCGGTGCGCGACCCGGTGGCCCGGGCGCTGCACGCCCTGGTCACCGCGCGCCTCCTGCTCGCCCGCGGCGACACCGAGGGCGCGCTGGAGGCGGCCGACCGGACCGTCGTCGCCGAGGAGCCGTCCCCCTGGGCCGAGGCTCACGCGGCGCTGGTGGCCGCCGGTGCCCATCTCGCCGAGGGGCGCCCCGAGCTGGCCGTCAAGCTGCTGACGGACCTGCCCGGCGAGGACCCGCTGTGCCTGGTGGGCGCGGCGCGGGCGGAGCTGGCGGCCGGCCGCCCCGCGCACGCCCTCGAACTGCTCGACCGGATGGGCCCGCAGCCCGCCCCGGGCCCCCTGATCGCCGTACGGACGGCCCTGGTCAGGGCGGAGCTCGCCGGGGCCGAGGGCGACCGGGAGGCCCGGCGCCGGCTCGTGGCGCAGGCGCTGCGCGAGGCCCGCCGGGACCGGCTGCGGCGCCCCTTCAAGGAGGCGGGGCCCTGGCTGCGGCCGCTGCTCGCCACCCCGGCGCTGCGCCCGCTCGCCGAGGGCTGGCTGCTGCCCTGCGCCGGCTCCCCGGACGGCACCCCGGTTATGTCCGAACTTCCGCCGGTGGTCGAGGAGTTGAGCGGCCGCGAACGCGATGTGCTGGTCCGGCTCGCCGAGATGATGTCCACCGAGGAGATCGCCGCCGACCTCTTCGTCTCCGTCAACACGGTCAAGACCCACCTCAAGAGCGCCTACCGCAAACTGGGCGTGAACCGCCGGCACGACGCCGTGCACCGCGCCCGCGAACGGGGCCTGCTGTGACCGCGCGGCCCCACATCACCTGCGGCGGGTGAGGCCCGGCGCCCCACCGGGGCGCAGGATCGCAGGAAGAGGGCCGGGTACGCCCGTCCGCGGCACGCGGGGAAGGCACCTCATGCGCTACGAAATCCGCGTCGACGGCGAGCTGACGGAGACGCTGGCCAAGGCGTTCCCCGAGCTGGACCACGTGGTGGTGTCCGGCCACACCATCCTGTTCGGCCGCGTCCTGGACGAGGCCCACCTCTACGGCCTGCTCGCCCGCTGCCAGTCCCTCGGCCTGCGCGTCCTGGAGATGCGTCAGGCCCCGCAGTGAGCCCCCGGGGGATGCCCCCTCCGGCAGGACCCCTCCGGCACGTCCCTCAGGGCTCCCGACCCTTCCTGCGCAGCCCCGCGTTCACCGCCGCCGCGAGCAGCCGTAGGGCCACGCCCACCAGCAGCAGTCCGCACACCATCTGGCACATCACCGCCACCCGCCCCGTCTCCGAGCGCGCGGTGATGTCGCCGTACCCCACCGTGGTGAACGTGGTCAGCGTGAAGTACAGGGCGTCGGTCCTGGTCAGCGGCTCGGAGAAGGAGCCGGGGGTGTCGTGTTCGATGATGTGGTAGACGCTGGCGAAGACGACCAGATAGAGGCCCACCGTGGCGACCAGCGCCTCCACCGCCTTCAGCCGGGGATACGGCGCGTTCAGGATCAGCCACGCCTCCCAGCCGAAGACCAGCGCGACCGCGAGCAGCCCGCACAGCAGCAGGACGGCCGTCGCCAGGGTGGTGCGGGTGTCCAGCGGCACCAGATAGTAGGCGACGATCAGGGTGGTCAGGATGGCCGTCGTACGCGCCAGGGAGGCGGCCGCGGCCCGGCGTTCCGACCCGCTGTACAGGGGGCGTCGGACGTCCTTCGACGGGGCGCGCCTGGCTGGATCGGTCATCGTGTGTCTCTTCCGCCGCTTCGCCGCAGGCGGGCCCGCCTGCGCCCGCTACCACCTCAGCGCCCCCGACCCCGTACGGGATCACCCCTGGCGGGTGATCCCGTACGGGCCGCCGGGAGCGACGCTGTCCCGGTGAGGTCCCCGCACACGGCCCCGCCGGCCGGCCGGGAGCGGCCTCGGGCACGGAGGGAGGAGCCATGACCTCCCTCGCGCGACCCGGGTCCGTACGGCCCCCGCGGCCCGTCCCCGGACCGGAGCACGATCCCGGCGGGGCCGCACCTCGGCGACGACGGCGCACCGGAGCCCTCCGGGCCCCCGGAGCGCCGGCCGCCGTTCACCCGCGCAGGGTGAAGCGTCCTTCTCCCGCCGGAGCGCAGCCTGAGAGCGGCGGACGACCGACTACCGGGCGCGGACCCGGGACGGAGGAACCGACATGAGCGTCCCGACCTACCTCGCGTACGACTATCCGGCGCTGAGCGTCTTCTGGTCCATGCTGGTGTTCTTCCTGTGGATCATGTGGTTCGTGCTGCTCTTCCGGGTGGTCATGGACATCTTCCGCGACGACTCCCTGGGCGGCGTGGCCAAGGCCGCCTGGCTGGTGTGCGTCGTCGTCCTGCCGTTCCTCGGCGTCTTCGTCTATCTGATCGCCCGCGGCAAGGGCATGGGCCGCCGCGAGGTCGAGCAGGCCCGCGCCCAGCAGCGCGCGTTCGACAGCTACATCCGCGACACCGCCCGGGGCGGCACCTCCAGCGCCGACGAACTGACCCGGCTGTCCGAGATGAAGGCCCGCGGCGACATCACCGAGGACGAGTTCCGCAAGGCGAAGGACATGGTGTTCGCCGCCCACGGACCGTCCGCGGGCGCGTCCGGAGGCACCTCCGCAGGCACGGGGCCGGAATCCACCGGGTCCGGCCGCTCGGGAACCGTCTCCTCCACCTCCCCGCGCTGAACCGCCCCGCACCGACCTACCGCACACCGGAGAGAATCGAGGTGGCACGATGACCGCACCCCACGCACACCACAACACCGGCCCCGGCAGCGGCCCTGGCGCCGGTACCGGCACCACGCGCGAGCACACCACCAAGGATCTGTGGGCCACCGGGCTGACCGCGTTCGCCGCGGTGATGCTGCTACTCACCGGCGTCCTGGACATCTTCCGCGGCATCATGGGGATCGCCCGGGACGACGTCTTCCTCGCCACCCGCAGCTACGTCTTCCAGTTCAGCCTCACCGGCTGGGGCTGGGTGCACCTCGTCCTGGGTGCCGTGGCCGTCATCGTCGGCCTGGGGCTCATGAAGGTGTCGACCTGGGCGCGGGCGGCCGGCGTGGTGATCGCCGCGCTGATCATCATCGCCAACTTCCTGTCCCTGCCGTACTACCCGGTCTGGTCGATCGTGATGATCGCCCTCGCCGCGTTCACGATCTGGGCGCTGTGCGTGGTGCGCAAGGAAGGCAACCAGGGCCTGTTCGACTGAACCTGAACCGCGCGCCGACGGACGGCGCCGCGGTGGCACGACCCGGCCCGCGGTGGGACGGCGCGACCCTCCGGGCGGCGCCCGCGCCCCGGTTCGCGAAGGAACGCGACCGGCTCGCGGGCGCCGCCCGGATCACGCCGGAGGGGGCGTGCCGCCAGGAGGAGGGGACCCGGCCGCGGCGTCCGGTGCGCCCGGCAGGGCCAGATGGGCGAGGTCGGCGGGGCGCGGCGAGGTCACCGGCCACAGCGGGGCGGCCCGGCCGTCGGCGAGCGCGGCCGGCGCGTCGGTCAGGTTCATGCGCTCGCGCAGCCGGCCGTAGAAGTCCATCGGACCCAGCCGCACCGCCTTCAGCCTGCGCGGCGCGGCGTACACCCCGATCCAGTCACCGGGACCCAGCACCCCGCGCAGCTGCCCGTCGATACTGACCGCGGCCTGGCCCGAGCGTTCCAGCACCCGCAGGGCGACGGGCTCGTCAGGCGCGGCCACGACCGAGCGGTTGAACACCATGTGCGGGGCCACCGGCGTGAAGACCAGCGCCTCCGCGCGCGGCGAGACCACCGGGCCCCCGGCGGCGAAGCTGTACGCCGTGGACCCCGTGGGCGTGGCGACCAGCAGCGCGTCCGCCGAGTAGCAGGCGAGCAGCCGGCCGGCCAGATACACCGCGACGGACACCTGCCGGTCCCGGGCCAGCTTCTCCAGGACGACGTCGTTGAGCGCGGTGACGTTCAGCGCGACTCCCCAGTCGCCGCCCGCCGCGCAGTCCACGCGCACCCGGGGCGGCGGCAGCATCGGCCCGCGGCCGTACCGTGTCAGCACCTCCATCTGCGCGGGCACCTCCAGCCGGCAGGACGCCCGCATGGTGAGCAGCATCCGGCTCTCCACGGTGATCCGTTCCTCGCGCACCGCGTCCAGGGCCGCCCGCACGGCGGGGGCCGGCACCTCGGTCAGGAAGCCGACCCGCCCGAGGTCGACGCCGAGCACCAGGGCGTCGTTCTCCGCCGCGAGCCGGGCGCCGCGCAGGAAGGTGCCGTCGCCGCCGAGCGTGACGATCAGGTCCGGGTCGCCCGCCGCGTCGACCTCCGCGCGGGCGCTGTGCCGGGCGCCCTCCTGCCACACGTCGATGTCGGTGCACTCCACCGCGTGTTCCGCGCACCAGTCGCGCACCGCCCCCGCGGCCACCCGCGCCTCGGCGCGCCCGCCGTGCACGACCAGGCCGACACGGTTCACCGTCATACCCGCACCACCCGCCTGAGAGCCGGCACCTGCCGAGCGCCATCCTCGCCGGGGACGGGGCGGGGCCCGCGTCCGCCACGCCGCCGGGGACCCCGGCGTACCCGACCCGTCCCCCTCATGAGACCTTTGCGCCGCGGGTACCCGGGGCATGCCCGCAGATCCACGGACGGCGCGGAGCACAGATCCACGGCGCGGAGCACAGTTCACGGACGGCGGGGAGCACGGACCGACGGACGGCGGGAGGACCCGATGAGCGAGTACACCACCCCTTCCCAGGCCGAGGGCGAGCGCGAGCCGGAGGACGTGGGGGCGGCGCAGCCGACCCGCACCACTCCCTCCCAGGCGGACGGCCCCGCCGAGGAGAACCCCGAGCAGGACGTCCAGGAAGGCCGCGACTGACGCCGATCCCGCGCCGATCCCGCGTGCCTTTGCGTTGCGGCCCCCGCGGTGCCGACCTAGCGTGATCTCGACACGTCAGACAGGTAGGCCGTGATGACGCATCCGCACGACCCCCTCGGCATCACCGACAGCAGAGCCGCCGCCCGGTCGATCCAGCTGGAGACGCACGGGCTCGACGTGATCGGGGACGCGGACCGCAGGGGCACCCCGCGCATGCTGTTCTGGCCCTGGTTCGGGGCGAACGTCTCCGTGCTCGGGCTCAGCTACGGCGCCTTCGCGTTCGGCTTCGGCCTCTCCTTCTGGCAGGCGCTCGTCGCGGGCTCCATCGGCATCGTCGTCTCGTTCCTGCTGTGCGGCTTCGTCTCGGTCGCCGGCAAGCGCGGCTCGGCGCCCACCATGGTGCTCAGCCGCGCCGCCTACGGGGTGCGCGGCAACCGGCTGCCCTCGGTGGTCTCCTGGATGCTCACCGTCGGCTGGGAGACCGCTCTCATCTCGCTCGCCACCCTGGCCACCGCGACCGTCTTCACCAGCCTCGGCTGGGGCGGCGGCACCGAGACCAAGGTGGTCGCCCTGATGGTGGTGGCCGCGCTGACCGTCGTCGCCGGGGTCATCGGCTTCGATCTGATCATGCGGCTCCAGACCGTCATCACCGTGGTCACCGGCGTGCTGACCCTCGTCTACGTCGGTCTCGTCGCCCACCAGGTCGACTGGGACGCCGTCAAGGCGGTGCCGGGCGGCTCCGCGCAGCAGATGATCGGCGCGCTGGTGTTCATGATGGCGGGCTTCGGCCTCGGCTGGATCAACGCCGCCGCCGACTACTCCCGCTATCTGCCCCGCGACTCCTCCAGCCGGGGCGTGATCGGCTGGACCACCTTCGGCGGCTCGCTCGCGCCCGTGCTGCTGCTGGTCTTCGGCGTGCTGCTGGCCGGGTCGTCGCCGCAGCTGAGCCGGTCCATCGCCGACGACCCGATCGGCGCCCTGACCACGATCCTGCCCACCTGGTTCCTGGTGCCGTTCGCCGTGGTCGCCGTGCTCAGCCTGGTCGGCGGCGCCGTCCTCGACATCTACTCCTCCGGGCTCGCCCTGCTCTCCGCCGGACTGCGCGTGCCCCGCTATCTGGCCGCGCTCTGGGACGGCTGCCTGATGATCGCCGGGTCGATCTACATCGTGTTCTTCGCCGGCGGCTTCCTCGGCCAGTTCATGGGCTTCCTCACCACGCTCGGCGTGCCCATCGCCGCCTGGTCCGGGGTCATGCTGGCCGACCTCGCGCTGCGCCGCCGCAACTACGACGACGGGGACCTGTTCCGGCCGCACGGCCGCTACGGAGACGTCCCACTGGTGCCGCCGCTGCTCACCCTCGCCGCCACGGCCGTCGGCTGGGGTCTGGTCACCAACACCGCCGCGCACTGGCTGGGCTGGCAGGGCTATCTCCTCGAACCGCTCGGCCTCGGCGGCCGCACCGGCGCGTGGGCGTACGCCAACCTGGGCGTCGTGGTCGCCCTCGCCCTCTCCTTCCTCGGCACCCTGCTGCTGAGCCGGAGCCGGGTGCGCGCCCAGGAGGCCCTGGCCCCGAGCCCCGCGCCGGGCGAGGAGGTCCTCAGGGCCTGACCGCCACCTCGTACGCCATGGCCCGCGCGTGCCCCGGTTCGCACGCATGTCCGGGTCCCGGCCCCGCACCCGTTCCGGTTCGCACGCATGCCCCGGGTCCGCACCGGGTACGCGAGGCGGGAGCCCGCCCGGGCAGTCCGTCCGGGTGGCCCGTACGACCACCGCTACCTGGGGATCTGCCATGGAGACACCCGCACACGACGCCCTTCCGACGCCGGCCCAGCAGGCACTGGACGCCTTGGTCGCCAACGCCGAGGACCAGAGGGCCCTGGACACCCTCGCCCACAGCGACGTGCTCGTCCCCGTGCCGGACGACGCGCTCGACGGCGAGGGCACCGACGCCACGACGGTGGCCCTGCCCATCCTGGAACAGCCCGGAGGAGACCCGGTCGTCCCCGTCTTCACCACGGAGAACGAGATGGCCGAACTCCTGCCCTTCGTCTCCCGCTACCGCCTCATCCCGCTGGGCGCGCTGGCCTCGCAGTGGCCGGACGAGGAGATCTCCCTGGCGATAGACGGCAGCTCGGAGCACGCGCTGACGCTGACGTCCCAGGGGGTACGCACCCTGCTCGCCCGCTGAGCCGGGGCGCCCGACGGACGCGGGGCGGTGCCGGTCCACGGCCCGCCGCGCGGGCGCGTCCGGCCACGAAACCGCCCGCGGCCGCCGCCGAAGTGGATCACCGCACTCCAGGGGCGCCAAAATACCCCCATGGAATACATCGCCGGCACGGCGGGCGCCCTGCTGCTCCTGGCCGTGCTGAGCAGCATCCTGCGCACCCTCGTCGTGCCGCGGGGCCTCTACTCCGCGCTGGTCTTCCGGCTGTGGTGGCTGCTGCGCAGACTGCTGCGGCTGGCCACACCCCGCGGTGACTACGAGGCGATCGACCGCACCCAGACCTGGCTGGCGCCCCTCATGCTGATCGGCATGCTCGCCTGCTGGCTCGTCGGCGCCCTGCTCGGCTTCGGTCTGCTCCTGTTCGCGCTGTCCTCGCTGACCTGGACCACCGCGTTCCGGGAGGCCGGATCCAGCCTCTTCACGCTCGGCTTCGCCAGCGGCGCCCGGTGGAAGCTGTCGGTCCTCGACTTCGTCGCGGCGGCCACCGGACCGGTCCTGATCGCGCTCCAGATCGCCTACCTGCCCACCCTGTATGCCGCCTACAACCGCCGCGAGGTCGAGGTCACCCTCCTCCAGGCCAGGGCGGGCGAACCCTCCTGGGGCCCGGAGATCCTGGCCCGCCAGTGGCTGGTCGACACCGAGACCGCGCTGCCGGAGCTGTACCGGTCCTGGGAGCGGCTGGCCTCGGACATGGGCGAGAGCCACTCCACCTACCCGGTGCTGCTGACGTTCCGCTCCCCGCGCCCCTACCGCAGCTGGCTGGTGGGCCTGGTCGCCGTGATGGACGCGGCGGCGCTCCAGCTCGCGCTGGCCCCGAAGACCGCGCCGCCGGAGGCCCGGCTGGTGCTGCGGGCCGGGTTCAGCGCGCTGCGCGACATCGCGCGCGCGGTGCGCGCCCCCTTCGAGGACGACCCCGCGCCGAGCGCGCCCATCCGGCTCACCTACGCCGAGTTCGACGCGGCCGTGGCGATGCTGGACTCGGCCGGCTTCCGCGCCGAGCGCACCCCCGAGGAGGCATGGCCCCACTTCCGGGGCTGGCGGGTCAACTACGAGGCCGTCGCCTATGAACTGTGCCGCCGCTGCGACGCCGTACCGTCCCTGTGGACCGGCCCCCGCGACTTCCCGACCTCCCCGATCCCGCCGCGCCGCCCGGTGGACCGGCGCCCGGACGACCCGCCGGCGGGTGTCTAGGGTCTGTCGGCGGATCAGGCCAGACACCGCGAGCCCGGCCTGAACCAAACGAGAGGCCCTGGGATCTCCGCTCGGATCGAGCCCGGCAAGATCCGGCCGGGGGGACCTACTCCTCCCGCTCGGTCAGCATCCGCCCGAGGACGGCCCGTTGCACCGGCAGTACCTCGGTGTGCAGGCCGCGGCCCTTGACGGTGAGGGCGACCCAGACGCCGCGGCGGTCCTCGGCGCACACCGAGCGCTCCACCAGGCCGTCCTTCTCCAGCCGGCCGATCAGCCGGGACAGGGCGCTCTGGCTCAGATGCACCCGCCCGACCAGGTTCTGCACCCGGCAGTGGTCGCCGTCGCGGGGCGACTCGGCGGCCAGGATGTCCAGCACCTCGAAGTCGCTGGCGCCCAGCCCGTAGGGGTGCAGCGCACGGTCTATCTCGCACATCGTGCGCGCGTGCACCGCGAGGATGCCCCGCCAGCGTTCCTCGAGCCGGGCGTCGGCCGTTGTCACTGCCATACCGGCACCGTAGCACCGATCCAGCCACTCGTTGAGTGTGCAACTACTTTTCGGTGACGGGGTCCTGGAGCAGGCCCACCATGTTGCCGTCGGCGTCCCGCACGGAGGCCACGAGCCGGCCGTTGCCGACGTCCCGGGCGTCCTGGACGATCTCCGCGCCCGCCGCCACCAGCGCCGCCAGCCGCTCCCGCAGATCGGTGACGTGCCAGAACGGCACCGGCCCGGTCAGGCCCTGCGCGTGCCCGTTCGGGTCGAGGCCGATGTCCTGGCCCCCGGCCTTGAACCCGATGTAGTACGGCTCGTCGGCGTACGGCTCGACGCCCAGCAGCGCGCCGAACAGGGCCTTGGCCCGCTCCGGGTCCTTGACGGGGTAGATGATCGTCTGCACACCGGCGGTCATATGGCTCACTCCTCGTGAGGCGAAGGGGCAGGGGTACGAGGCCCGGCGGGCTCCCCTGCGGTGCTCCCACGCTAGGCCGGGGGAGGGCTCCTGGGCTTCTCGAATCCTGACCGGTTCGCCCCGGCCCCGGCCGGCCGCGGTGACCGCGAGGCGGCCTGCCGGGGAAGGGCGGGTGAACGGTGCGGCGGACGGCCCACGGCATGGCCGGGGTGCCGCCGATCCGGCGGTAATGTGGTGCCCGGCCGTGATCACCCACCGGGGGTCGGCCGAGCAGGAGACGCACGAACGATGACAACCCCCGAAGCCGGCACCCTTCGCGCCCGCCGCGCACCGCGCCGACGGACCCGATGGCGCGCCCAGGGCCCCGTCGTCGCGGTGGTCGCGGCCGGCGGCGCCCTCGGCGCCTGCGCCCGCTACGGGCTCAGCCTCGCCTGGCCCACCGCGCCCGACGGCTTCCCCTGGGCGACCTTCTGGACCAATCTGACCGGCTGCGCCGTGATGGGCGTCTTCATGGTGTTCATCACCGAGGTGTGGGCCGCCCACCGCCTCGTCCGCCCCTTCTTCGGCACCGGTGTCCTCGGCGGGTTCACCACCTTCTCCACCTACACCGTCGACATCCGCCGTCTCGTCGAGGGCGGCCGCCCCGGGATCGGCCTCGTCTATCTGGTGGCGACGCCCTGCGCGGCCCTCGCGGCGGTATGGCTCGCCTCGGCCACCGTCCGCCGGGTGCTGACCAGGAGGGAACAGGCATGACCTCGCTCACCGGCCGCGCGCTGCGGCTGACCGTGTACATCGGCGAGGACGACACCTGGCACCACAAGCCCCTCTACAGCGAGATCGTGCACCGCGCGCACGCCGCCGGGCTCGCGGGCGCCAGCGTCTTCCGGGGCATCGAGGGCTACGGCGCCTCCTCCCGCATCCACACCTCCCGCCTGCTCTCGCTCAGCGAGGACCTGCCGGTCGCGGTGGTCGTCGTGGACACCGAGGAGCGCGTCCGGGACTTCCTGCCCCAGCTGGACGAACTGGTCCGCGAGGGCCTGGTCACGCTGGACGAGTGCGAGGTCGTACGGTACGTCGGCCGGGCGCCGGGTCCGGACCCGGCGACGGGCCGGGCGGAAGGTGAGGAACCGTTGTGAACTGGCTGCTCGTCGTGGCCGGAGCCGTGGTCGGCGCGCCCGCGCGCTACCTCACCGACCGCGCCGTGCAGTCCCGGCACGACTCGGTCTTCCCCTGGGGCACCTTCGTGGTGAACGTCGTGGGCAGCCTGATCCTCGGCCTGGTCACCGGCGCCGTCGCCACCGGGGCCGCGGGACCCCGTCTGCAACTCCTGCTCGGCACCGGTCTGTGCGGGGCGCTGACCACGTACTCGACCTTCTCCTACGAGACCCTGCGGCTGACCGAGGCCGGCTCGGGCCTCTACGCTTCGGTGAACGTCGTCGCCGGTGTGGCGGCCGGGCCGGCCGCGGCCTTCGCCGGGTACTGGCTCGCCGGTGCCGTGTAGACCCGGGCGCCCGGCACCCCGCCGGGCGCGGCAAGTACTGTCCACAACACTGTCGACCTACTCTCCTCAGAACTGGATCCCATGAGCGCCATCTCTGTCGGTCAGGCCGTCGTCCTCGGAGTCGTCGAGGGGGTGACCGAGTTCCTCCCCGTGTCCTCCACCGGCCACCTCAAGATCACCGAGGGGCTCATGAACATCCCGGTCGACGACAAGTCCGTCGTCGGGTTCTCCGCCGTCATCCAGGTCGGCGCCATCGCCGCCGTGCTCGTGTACTTCTTCAAGGACATCAAGCGGATCGTTTCCGCCTGGTTCCGCGGTCTGTTCAACCGCGAGGAGCGCTACCACCACGACTACAAGTTCGCCTGGTGGGTGATCGCCGCGACGATCCCGATCGTCCTGGTCGGCCTCGCCGCGAAGCCGCTGATCGACGGGCCGCTGGCCTCGCTGTGGGTGGTGGCCGGTTCGCTGATCGTCGGCTCCGGCGCGATGTGGTGCGCGGACCAGATGGGCCGCCACAAGCGCGGTGAGGACGACACGTCCTTCAAGGACGCGATGTGGGTCGGCTGCTCCCAGATCCTCGCCCTGCTCTTCCCCGGCTTCTCCCGCTCCGGCGCGACCATGTCCACGGCGCTCGTCCTGGACCTGGACCGCGTCGCCGCGACCCGCCTCTCCTTCTTCCTCGGCATCCCCGCGCTGACCGGCGCCGGCATCTACGAGCTGAAGGACGCCCTGGGCGCGGGCGTGGGCGCCGCCCCGCTGGCCGTGGGCACCATCGTCTCCTTCATCGTGGCGTACGCCTCGATCGCCTGGCTGCTGAAGTTCGTCGCCAAGCACTCCTTCAACGCCTTCGTGATCTACCGCATCATCATCGGCGTGGGCCTGCTTGCCCTGCTCGGCACCGGTGTGCTCAACGCCTGAGCCCAGGAGTTCCCGGCCACCCGACGGGGTGCGGCGCCCAAGAGCGGGCACCGCACCCCGTCCGTGTTTCCTCCAGCGCCGGCGGACGGGTTCGCACCCGTCGCCTTGACACAGCGGGCGGGCAGCGCGCAGGATCGGCCCGTGAACCTGTCAGACAGCCAGACAGGTGGTATCGGCCCGCGGCGCGTGAGCGCGATGGAAGCGGTCCTCGGCCACCTCCGCGCCGCCATCGAACGCGGCGACTACGCCATCGGCGACAAGCTGCCCTCCGAGGCCGAGCTGGGCCGCACCCTGGAGGTCTCCCGGCCCGTGCTGCGCGAGGCACTGCGCGCGCTCCAGGCGATGGGCCTCACGGTCTCCCGGACCGGCAAGGGCACCTTCGTCGTCGCCGACGCCGTGGAGGACCCCACCTTCGGCGACTACGCGGCCAGCGACCTGCTGGAGGTCCGCCGGCACATCGAGATCCCGGTCGCCGGCTACGCCGCCCTGCGCCGCACCCCCGACCACCTGGACCGGCTGGCCCATCTGCTGGACCGCATGGAGCGGGAGACGGACACCACCGCCTGGGTCGCGATGGACACCCTCTTCCACCTCACCGTCGCCGAGGCCGCCCAGAACCCGGTCTTCCGCCGGGTCATCGAGGAGATCCGCGACGCCCTGGCGCGCCAGTCGGCCTTCCTCAACGAGCTCGGCGGCCGCCGCGAGCAGTCCAACCGTGAGCACCGCGCCATCGTCGAGGCGCTCACCGACGGCTCCGAGCACGACGCCCTCGCGGCCATGAGCCACCACCTGGACCGCGTCGAACGCACCCTCACCGACATCGTGCGCCCCCGGCGGCCGGAGACGGCCGCGCACGGCGCGCCCGAGGCATGAGCGCCACCCACCCCTGACCCCCGGACAAGCCCCCCCGTTCCCCGGACAAGCCCCCCCGGACCCCGACACCGGCACCGGACGCACCACCGTGCCCCTCCGCCGCCGGCCGCCGCACCACCGGGCGCGGCCCAACGACGCCCGCGCCCGCCCCCGTGCGCTCCGCACCCCGCGCCCCCGACCGGCGCGCCGCCGCGTGACCCGCGGACCGGCCGCCCCGACCTCTCGATGCAGGTAGACATGGACATCAGCTTCCCCGCCGCCGCGCCCGTCGTCCGCGCGCCCGGCCACGCCCCCGTCGCCCACCTCGTCCGCGGCGGCGTGGTCGAGGGCATCCACTACGGCTCCGTCGTCGTCCTGCGCGCCGACGGCACCGTCGGCCACCAGACCGGTGACATCGAGGCCGCCTTCTACCCGCGTTCGGCCGTCAAACCCCTCCAGGCCGTCGCCATGGTGCGGGCCGGGCTGCCGCTGGACGGCGAACTGCTGTCCCTGGCCGCCGCGAGCCACTCCGGCGAGGAGCGCCACCTCGCCGGGACCCGCCGCATCCTCGAACTGGCCGGACTCGCCGAGGACGATCTGCGCAACGTCCCGGACATGCCCTTCGGCCCCGACGTCCGCGACACCTGGGTGCGTGCCGGGCGGACGCCCTCCCGGCTCGCCCAGAACTGCTCCGGCAAGCACGCGGCGATGCTGTGGACCGCGCGCCTCAACGGCTGGTCCCTGCCGGACTACCTGGACCCCGCGCACCCCTTGCAGCAGGCGATCCGGGAGACCGTCGAGGACCTCACCGGGCAGCGCGTCGCGCACACCACCGTGGACGGCTGCGGCGCGCCCCTGTTCGCCATCTCCCTGCGCGGGCTCGCCCGCGCGCTGTCCCGGATCACCTCGGCGGCGCCCGGCACCCCGGAGGCCAAGGTCGCCGACGCCATGCGGGAGCACGCCGAGATGGCGTCCGGCACGAGCCGCGACGTCGCCGCGCTGATGCGGGCCGTGCCGGGGCTGCTCGCCAAGGACGGCTTCGAGGGCGTCCAGGTCGCCGCGCTGCCGGACGGGCGGGCGGTGGCCGTGAAGATAGCGGACGGCGCGGACCGCGCGCGGATACCGGTCGCGGCACGGGCACTGGAGCGGGCCGGGGTGGACCCGGCGCTGCTGACCGGCTTCGCGGGGCAGGCGCTGCTCGGCGGCGGGGTCCCGGTGGGCGCCGTCCACGTGGTGGGCGAGCCCGGCCCCGCCTGAGACCACCCCTCTCCCGCCCGGGATCACCCCTCGCCGACGTTTCCCCTACCGAAGCCCAGAAAGCGGATCACCCCTGATGACCACCACCCGGCGCGAACACGACCTCCTCGGCGATCGGGACGTGCCCGCCGACGCCTACTGGGGCATCCACACCCTGCGGGCGACCGAGAACTTCCCCATCACCGGCATGCCGATCTCGGCGTACCCGCACCTGATCGACGCCCTGGCCGCCGTGAAGGAGGCCGCCGCGCTCGCCAACGAGGAACTCGGCCTGCTGGCACCGCCAAAGGCCCGCGCGATCGTCACCGCGTGCCAGGAGATCCGGCGCGGCGCGCTGCACGAGCAGTTCGTCGTGGACGTCATCCAGGGCGGGGCCGGCACCTCGACCAACATGAACGCCAACGAGGTCGTCGCGAACCGGGCGCTGGAACTCCTCGGCCGCGCCAAGGGCGAGTACACGTACGTGCACCCCAACGAGGACGTCAACCTGAGCCAGTCGACCAACGACGTCTACCCGACCGCCGTCAAGATAGCGACGGTCTTCGCGGTCCGTGGACTGCTCAAGGCGATGGCGGTGCTCCAGGACTCCTTCGCGGGCAAGTCCGTCCAGTTCCGCGACGTGCTCAAGATGGGCCGCACCCAGTTGCAGGACGCGGTACCGATGACGCTCGGCCAGGAGTTCTCCGCGTTCGCCGTGATGATCGAGGAGGACCGCAGCCGGCTCGCCGAGGCCGTCGAGCTGATCCATGAGATCAACCTGGGCGCCACGGCGATCGGTACCGGGATCAACGCTCCGTCCGGGTACGCCGAGGCCGCCCGCCGGCATCTGTCCGCGATCACCGGGCTGCCGCTGGTCACCGCCGCCAACCTGGTCGAGGCCACCCAGGACTGCGGGGCCTTCGTGCAGATGTCCGGGGTGCTCAAGCGGATCGCGGTCAAGCTCTCCAAGAGCTGCAACGACCTGCGGCTGCTGTCCTCCGGTCCGCGCGCCGGGCTCGGGGAGATCAACCTGCCGCCGGTGCAGGCCGGTTCGTCGATCATGCCGGGCAAGGTCAACCCGGTCATCCCCGAGGTGGTCAACCAGGTCGCCTTCGAGGTCATCGGCAACGACGTCGCCATCACCATGGCCGCCGAGGCCGGACAGCTCCAGCTCAACGCCTTCGAGCCGATCATCCTGCACTCCCTGTCGGAGTCGGTCACCCACCTGGAGCGGGCCTGCCTGACGCTGGCCGAGCGCTGTGTCGACGGCATCACCGCCAACACCGAGCGGCTGCGCGCGAGCGTGGAGAACTCCATCGGACTGGTCACCGCGCTCAATCCGCACATCGGCTACACGGCGGCCACCGAGATCGCCAAGGAGGCCCTCGCCAGCGGGCGCGGGGTCGCCGAACTGGTCCTGGAGAAGGGCCTGCTGCCCGCCGGGACGCTGGCCGCGCTGCTGCGTCCCGAGATCGTCGCGGGCAGCGGGGCACCGGCCGCCTGACCTGCGGTGACGAGAGGTTCCGGGGTGGGGGCGAGTGGGCTGTGGGGACGGTACGGAGGCACAATGGTGATCATGACAACGACGTCGTCCTCCACCTTCCTGCCGGTCCTGGAGCGCATAGCCGAGGAGCTGGAACACACACCCGGCCGCGGCCGCGCCGCCGACTACATCCCGGCGCTGGCCGCGTGCGACCCCCGCACCTTCGGCATGGCCGTCGCCGAGCTGGACGGCACGGTGTACGGGGTGGGGGAGTGGCAGCAGCCGTTCTCCGCGCAGTCCATCACCAAGGTGTTCACCCTCGCCCTGGACCTGGCCCGCGAGGGCGACGAGCTGTGGGAGCACGTCGGCCGCGAGCCCTCCGGCAACCCGTTCAACTCCCTGGTCCAGCTGGAGTACGAGAACGGCATCCCGCGCAACCCGTTCATCAACGCGGGCGCGCTCGTCGTCACCGACCGCCTCCAGACCCGTACCGGGGACGCGGCCGGCGAACTGCTCGGCTTCCTGCGCGCCGAGAGCGGAAACCCCGCGCTGGACTTCGACCACGAGGTCGCCGCCTCCGAGACCACCTACGGCGACCGCAACGCCGCGCTCGCCCACTTCATGGCGTCCTACGGCAACATCGACAACGAGGTGCCGGTCCTGCTCGACCAGTACTTCCGCCAGTGCTCCATCGCCGCCTCCTGCGCCGACCTCGCCCTCGCCACCGGCTTCCTCGCCCGGCACGGCATCCGCGCCGACGGCGGCCGGCTGCTCAGCCGCAGCCAGGCCAAGCAGGTCAACGCGGTGATGCTGACCTGCGGCACGTACGACGCCGCGGGCGACTTCGCCTACCGGGTCGGGCTGCCCGGCAAGAGCGGCGTCGGCGGCGGCATCATCGCCGTCGTACCGGGCCGCTGCACCCTGTGCGTCTGGAGCCCCGGCCTGGACGAACGCGGCAACTCCGTGGCCGGTGTGGCGGCCCTGGACCGCTTCACCACGCTGACCGGCCTGTCCGTCTTCTGAGCGCACCGCCCCGCAAACCTCCCGAGGACGGGCCCGCAGCCCCCCCGGGCACCGGCCCAGACACCCCCGGGCGCCGGCCCAGCCCCCCGGGCACCGGCCCGGACACCCCCGGGCACCCGTCCGCCTCCCGTCACCCCCGCCCCACCACGCCCCGGCCACACCTCGGCCCCCGGCCCGACGGGCCCGCGTCGCCTCGCCGACATCCGGCGTTGCCACGCTGAGCCGGTGTCGGCCATGGCGTTCCCCTTCGATCTGCGGCGCTGCCGGCTGCTCGGGCTGGCCGGTACCGCCTTCCTCGCACTCGGCGGGGAGAGCGCCGGCGCCCTGCCCGTGGCGGACCTGCCGGCGCCCGCCTCGGCCCGGGAGGCCACCGGGCTGGTCGCGGCGTACTTCGGTGTCGTGCTGCTGATCGCCGCCTGGGTGCTGCTCGGCCGCCTGGTGCGCGGGCCTCGGCCGCCCGCGCCGCGCGCCCTGCTGCTCGTACTGGCCGTCTGGGCCGCCCCGTTGGTGCTCGCCCCGCCGCTGTTCAGCCGGGACGTCTACAGCTATCTCGCGCAGGGCGCCATGGCCGACGCACACATGGACGTCTACACCCAGGGCCCCGCGGCCCTCGGCGGTCCGCTCGCCGACCAGGTGGCCCCCCTGTGGCAGCACACCGGGGCGCCGTACGGCCCCGCGTTCCTCGGCCTCGCCGCCGCGCTGTCCGGCCTCACCCGGGGCGGACTGCCCGCGGGCCTGATCGGCATGCGGCTGCTCGCGCTGCTCGGGGTGGCCCTGATGGCGTCCGCGCTGCCCCGGCTCGCCCGGCACAGCGGCGCCGACCCGGCCGCCGCGCTCTGGCTCGGCGCCCTCAACCCGCTGGTGCCGCTGCACCTGGTCGCGGGCGCCCACAACGACGCGCTGATGCTCGGACTGCTCGGGCTCGGCCTGGTCGCCGCCCGGCGCGGGCCCGTGCCGGGCGCCGTACTGGTCACCCTCGCCGCGCTGGTCAAGGCGCCCGCCGCGCTGGGCCTGCTAGCCGTGGTGGCGTTGCAGGCCCGCGCCGGGCGCCGTCCCCTGCCCGCCGCCCTGACCACCGCGGCCGTCTGTGCCGCGACCACGGTCGCCGCCACCGTGACGGCCGGCACCGGCTACGGCTGGATCGGCGCCCTCGGCACCCCCCTCTCCCCGCGGAACTGGGCGCTGACCGGCCTGCTCGGCCGGGCCACCGGCGCCCTGCTCGACCGCCTCGGCAGTGGCCTCGCCCCGCTGGCCGTCCCCGGCTGGCAGCTGCTCGGCCTCCTCGCCACCGCCGTCACGATCGGCGTCATATGGCTGCGGCTGCGGCTCACACCGGTGTACGCGCTCGGCCTGAGCCTGCTCGCCGTCGCCGTGTTCGGCCCGGCCATCCGCCCCTGGTACGTGCTGTGGGGCCTGTTCCTGATCGCCGCCGCCGCGCCCAGCACCTCGGTACGGCACCGGGTCGCCGCCCTCGCCGGGGTGCTCGCGCTCGCCGTGCTGCCGAGCGGCGGCCCCGCCGACGCGGGCCGGCTGGTGCTCGCCGTCTGCGGGGGGCTGCTCGGGGTGGTCGTCCTGTGGCAGGCCCACCAGGCGGCCCGGCCGCCCGTCGCGGCCCCGGCCCCGGGGCGCGCCGCATGAGGGGCCCGCGCACCGAGCGGGGCCGGCTGGCGCTGGTCCTCGCCCTCGCCGCCGCCGTGACCGCGTTCACCGCGACCGTGCCGCTGCTGCGCGGCTTCTTCGACCTGCGCGTCTACTACGGCACCGTGCACACCTGGGTGCACCACGGCGGCCTGATCTACGACTACCGGGTGCCGGGCACGGGGTACGGCTTCACGTATCCGCCGTTCGCCGCGGTCCTCATGCTGCCGCTGGCCCTGCTCGGCCGGCACACCGCGATCGCCGCCTCCCTGGTGGTGAACGCGGCCGCGCTCGGCGTCGTCCTGCGCGTCCTGGCCGGCGACCGCCGGCGGCGGCACGGCTGGTACCGCTGGTCGCTGGCCCTGTGCGCGCTCGCGCTGTTCGAGCCCCTGCGGGACACCTTCAGCTTCGGGCAGGTCAATGTCGTACTCCTGGCCCTCGTGCTCACCGACGCCCGGCTGCTGACGAGCGGCCGGGACCGGTGGGCGGGCGCCGGGACCGGGCTCGCCGCGGCGATCAAGCTGACGCCGGCCCTGTTCATCGGGCTGCTGCTGCTCGCCGGGCGCCGCCGGGCCGCCGCGCGGGCGAGCGCCGTCGCCGCCGCCGTGACCGCGCTCGCCGCCGTGGTGGACCCGGCCGCCTCCCGGTTCTACTGGACCCGGGCGCTGTGGGACACCGGCCGGGTGGGCCGCCTGGACTACGTCTCCAACCAGTCGTTGCAGGGGGTGCTGGCCCGGCTCGGCGAGAGTGGCCGCCCGCTGTGGGTGCTCGCGGCGCTGGGCACGCTGGGCGTCTGGGCGTGGCGGAGCCGCCGGGCGGCGCTGGCCGGCGACTGGACCGCGGCCTTCGCCCTCACCGGGGCGGCCGCCTGCCTGGTCAGCCCGATCACCTGGGTGCACCACCTGGTGTGGCTGCTGCCCTCCTTCGCGGTCCTGCTGCGCGCCGGGCACCGGCGCGGCGCGGGCGCGCTGTACGCGGTGCTGTGCACCAGCGTGGTCTGGCTGTGGTGCGACGACGCCTCGGGTCTCGACGGCTTCCTCGGCAGCAACCTCTACACCTGGATCACCCTGGGCCTGCTGCTCGGTCTGCCGATCGGTCAGCCGCGCGCGGCCGTGTCCTTGCCCCGGTTCCTGCCCCTGGCCCGCAGCGCCAGCGCGATCCCGGCGGCGCCGAGACCGGCGAGTCCCGCTCCGACGGCGGTGCCCGACCAGTCGTCGTCGTCCGGCGCCCCGGACGTGGCCGCCGCCACCGGCGCGGCCGACGCGGCCGGGCGGGGCTTGGGCCGCAGCCCGTCCAGCGAGCCCACCGGATCCACCTGACCGTCCGCCGCGAAGCCCCAGTCGAGCAGCTGGCGCGCCTCCTCGTACACCTCGAACCCGTCGCCCGCCTGAGGGTTCATCACGGTCACCTCCAAGGTGCGCCCGCCCCGCCGGGCGGCGGCCACGAGGGTGTTGCCCGCGTTGGTGGTGTAGCCGTTCTTGACGCCGATCAGACCCGGGTAGGGCGCCACGCCGTCGGCGCCGGTGAGCAGCCGGTTGGTGTTCTCGATGGCGTACGGCGCCCCGTCGCCGGGGAACTCCGCCTGCGCGGTGGAGCAGTACGCGGCGAAGTCGGGGTTGCGCAGGCCCTCGCGGCCGAAGACGGCGAGGTCGTAGGCGGAGGACACCTGGCCGGGGGTGTCGTAGCCGTCCGGGGACAGCACATGGGTGTCCAGGGCGCCCAGGGCGCGGGCGTTGGTCTGCATCCGCTGGGCGGTGGTCCCCCAGCCGCCGTTGAGGGAGGCGAGCACGTGCACCGCGTCGTTGCCGGAGCTGAGGAAGACCCCCCGCCACAGGTCCGCCACCCGGTAGCTGTGGCCCTCCTCGACCCCGACCAGGCTGCTGCCCTCGGCGACGTCGGCCAACTCCTGGTAGCGCACGGTGTGCTGCATCGTGCCGGGCAGTTTCGGCAGCACGGTGAGGGCGAACAGGGTCTTCAGGGTGCTGGCGGGCGGCAGCGGCCGGTGGGCCTCGTTCGCGGCCAGCACCTGTCCGCTGCCCGCGTCGGCGACCAGCCAGGACAGCGCGGAGACGTCCGGCAGTCCGGGGGCGCTCCGGCGCGGGCGTACCTGCACGCCGGAGCGGTAGAGCAGGGCCGGGGCCGGGGTGGCCGCCCGGGGCGCGGGCGGCGCGGGCTCGCCGTCGCGGGGCAGCGCGCCGCTGTGGTGCCGCGCGGCGGCCGGCGCGGCGCCGGCCAGGGCCGGGGTGAACGCCAGCAGGCCCGCCACACACAGGGAACAGGCGGGTACGACCGCCCGGTATCTGAATCTGGTGCTCATATGATCAACGTACGAATGGGAGTGATGGGCGCGCGTCGGCCGCGCCGTCCGGCCCAACGGAGCAACCCGGATGCCAGCGGAGCAACCCGGTTGCCGTACCGGTCAGCTCGCGGGCAGCGTCGGCAGGACCTGCCGCAGAAAGGCCGCGTTCCCGGGGGTGCGCCGCATCCGCTCCAGCAGGGTCTCCAGGCCCGCCGGGGCGCCCTCGCGCGAGCGCAGGGCGCGGCGCAGCCCGTGTGCGGCGCCCAACTCGGCCGGGGTGAGCAGCAGTTCCTCGCGGCGGGTGCCGGAGCCTTCGAGGTCCACGGCGGGGAAGACGCGCCGCCCGGCCAGTTCCCGGTCGAGGCGCAGCTCCATGTTGCCCGTGCTCTTCAGCTCCTCGAAGAAGTAGCCGTCGGCCCGGGAGCCCGTGTCCACCAGGGCGGTGGCCAGGATGGTGAGCGAGCCGCCCTCCTCGGCCTCCCGGGCGGCGCCGAAGAACCGCTTCGGGCCGATCAGCGCACCGGCGTCGACACCGCCGCTGAGGGTACGGCCGCCCGCGCCGGAGGCGTTGTTGTGCGCCCGGCACAGCCGGGTCAGCGAGTCCAGCAGCACGACGACGTCCTCGCCCGCCTCGACCAGCCGCTTGGCCCGTTCGACGACGAGTTCGGCGAGGGCGATGTGCTCCTTGGCCGTGCGGTCGAAGGTGGAGGCGTACACCTCGCCGCGCACGGTGCGGCGCATCTCGGTGACCTCCTCGGGGCGCTCGTCCAGCAGCAGCACCATCAGCCGGCACTCGGGGTGGTTCCCGGCGACGGCCGCGGCCAGCTGCCGCAGCAGCATGGTCTTGCCGCTCTTCGGCGGGGCCACGAGGAGGCCGCGCTGGCCCTTGCCGACCGGCGTGAACAGATCGGCGATGCGGCCGGCCAGTCCGGCGTCCGGGTGTTCCAGGCGCAGCCGGCGGCGCGGGTGCAGCGGGGTGAGGTCGCGGAAGTGCCGGCGCCCGGCGAGGCCGCCGGGCGCGCGGCCCTCGACCCGGGCGATCTCGGTCAGCGCGCGCTGCGCGCCCCGGGCGCCCTCGACGAGGTCGCCCTTGCGCAGCCCGTACCTGCGGATCAGCGCGGCCGGTACCTGCGGGTCGGCGGGGGTGGGGAGGAGCCCGGCGGCCCGCAGGTGCCCCTTCCCGTGCGCGTCGATGTCGAGTACGCCGGTGACGAGCCGGGCGGCCGGGGTCTGGAGCCCGACCGGAGGGTGTTCGAGTGTGGTGGTCATGGAGGGGGTGTCCTTTCGCGGACGAGGATGTCGAGAGAAGCGCGGGGGAAGGGGGGAACGGCCGCGAGCGGGAGGCGGATACGACCTGCCTCCGGGCGGCGGGAACCACACCCCGGACATGACGGCGAAAGCCCTGGTCACGAGGTGGTGCGGAGAAGAAGCCCGGGGCCGTGCGAACGGCTCGGCCGAGGGGCTGGAGAGAAGACGGCGACATCGGTGCCGGTACGAGGGGCACGCACATGCGCTGTTCGCACTATACCGGTGCGTTCGGTGGCGTCAACAGATCGGTGTGCGGGGGTATTCCCGGGGGCCAGTCCGCGGGCCCGCGAGAAGGGCGGGGGGCGGCCCCGTGTGGACCGCCCCCCGCCCTTGCCGGGCGTCGGGAACGCGCCTGCTGTCAGGAACGCGCCTGCGCCTCCTCGGCGATCTGTTCGAACCGTGCCCCCATCGCCTCGGCGAGCGCGTGCGCGCCCGACAACGGGCGGACCATGACCATGAGGTCGTCGATCTGCCCCTCCTCGTCGACGTGCAGGAAGTCGCAGCCGGTCAGCTCGCGCCCGCCCACCCGGGCGGTGAACACCAGCGCGTGGTCCGGGGAGTTCGGGGCGCCGAATTCGCGGACGTAGCGGAAGTCCTCGAAGACCTCGGAGACCGCGCGCAGGATCGCGGCGGTGATGGCCTTGCCGGTATACGGTTTGAAGACGACGGGACTGGTGAAGACGACGTCCTCGGCCAGCAGCGCCTCCACGGCTTCCATGTCCCCGGCCTCGACTGCCGAACGGAACGCGTGCATCGGATCACCCCTGTAGGTTGGGTCGGTGCGGATGAAACTGATCACTGGGTACGAGAGTTGACGGGCTGACGGACATGTTCGGACCCGAAGGCCCCTCGCTGCGCGAACTCGCCGTCCAGGCGCTGTCCTCCGTCGAGCACGGATACGACCTGCTCGCGCCGAAGTTCGACCGCACGCCCTTTCGCACCTCCGGCCGGGTGCTCGACGCCGTGGCCCGGGCGCTCGCCCCGCTGGGGCCGTTCGACGACGGGCTCGACCTGTGCTGCGGGACCGGCGCCGGCGTCCGGGTGCTGGCCGGGCTGTGCCGCCGCAGCGTCGTCGGCGTCGACTTCAGCGCCGGGATGCTGGACGTCGCCCGGCGCGAGATCCGTCCCGGGGACGGGCCCGCGATCGGCTGGGTGCGCGGCGACGCGCGGGCGCTGCCGTTCACCGCCGCCTTCGATCTGGTCGCCGGCTTCGGGGCGTTCGGCCATTTCCTGCCCCGCGAGCTGCCGGGCCTGTTCGCCCAGGTCCACTCGGTGCTGCGGCCCGGCGGCCGCTTCGCCTTCCCGCTGCCGGCACCGGCCCCCGCGACCGACCCCCTGTTCTGGACGCTGCTCGGCTTCGACGCGGTGATGCGGGTGCGCAACGTGCTGTGGCGGCCGCCGTTCGTCATGTACTACCGCACGTTCCGGCTGGGCACGGTGCTCGCGGAGTCGCGGCGCGCCGGGTTCACGACCGAGCTGCGCGCCCTGCCCGAGTTCGGGCGGCGCGCCGACGGCAGTCCTCGCGTCCGCCTGGTGGTGGCCACCAAGGCGACCGCGGGTCAGGGGAGTTGAGGCCGGTCCGCTGATCACAGGGCGCCGTACAGGGCGTCGACCAGGGCCATCTTCCGGGGGTCGTCCATGATGCGCGGGCCCATCCGGTTCATGACATAGCCCAGCGACACCCCCGCCTCCGGATCGGCGAGCCCGCAGGAACCGCCGAACCCGTCATGGCCGAACGCCCGCCGATTGGGCCCGTATGCGCCCTGCGGACCGCTGAGCCACACGCCGAGCCCGGCCTCGCTCTCGCCGCCGAGGCCCGCCCCGAGGACCAGGTCGACACAACGGCCCTGCCCCTCGCGCACCCGCTCCGCCGCCCCGGGCGTGAGGATCCGCCGCCCGCCGAAGGAACCGCGCCCGGCGAGGACGCCGTACAGCGCCGCGACCGCCCGCGCGGTGCCGTGCCCGTTGGCCGCCGGTACCTCCGCCGCCCGCCACGCGGGCGTGTTCGCGTGGGCCGGGCTGATCGCCGGGTTGGCCATCGCCGCGAGCGTGAGCCGGTTCAAGTGGCGGAAGGGGGAAGGGTGTTCGTCGTCCGGAGCGGCCGGGGCGGTCGTCAGCTCGGCCGCCCGCCCGTACCTCTCGGCCGGCAGGCCCACGCTGAAGTCGATGCCGAGCGGCCCGGTCACCTCGCGCTCCAGGAAGGCCCCCGGCTTCAGGCCGGTGATCTGCCGGACGACCTCGCCGACCAGGAAGCCGTACGTGACCGCGTGGTACCCGGACCGGGTGCCCGGCTCCCACCAGGGCTCGGTGGCCGCGAGCCGCGTGGTGGTCAGCTCCCAGTCGTACAGGTCCCGGAGGCTGTGCGGCTCACGCAGCCCGCACAGCCCGGCGCGGTGCGACAGCAGATGCCGTACCAGCACCTTCTCCTTGCCGGCCGCCGCGAACTCGGGCCAGTACCGGGCCACCGGCGCGTCCAGGTCGAGCAGTCCCCGGTCGGCCAGCAGATGCGCGCACAGCGCCACCGGGCCCTTGGTGGTCGACCACACGTTCACCAGGGTGTCCCGCTCCCAGGCCCGGGTGCGGGCCGCGTCCGCCCAGCCGCCCCACAGGTCCACCACGGTTTCCCCGCCCAGGGTGACCGCCACCGCCGCGCCGAGTTCGCGCCGGGCGCGGAAGTTCTCCTCGAACGCCGCGCGCACGGCCGCGAACCGGGGATCGCAGAACCCGTGGACCCCGGCCGCCACCGGGGCCGGCGGGGTCTGCTGGGCGTCGTGCGTGGCTGACATGGGCCCTCCGTGGTCGCGGGAACGCCCGGCCCTGGTGCGCCCCGGACCCGGCACCCCGAACATACCGACCGGTCGGGCATCGAGGAAGAGGTGATCTACGCGTACGCGCGCAGCCAGCGCAGCTTCACCGCGTCGTGGAAGGGGCCGCCGCCCTCGTGGTCGTTGAACTCGTACACCTCGATCGTCTTGTCCGGGTGCGCCCAGGAGTTGAACGTCGCGAACACGGTCGACGGCGGACAGGTCTCGTCCTCCAGGGCGGTCGAGAACAGGGCCGGCGCCCGGCCACGGGCCGCGAAGTGCACGCCGTCGAAGTAGGAGAGGGTGCGCAGCGCCTGCGCCGTCCGGCCCCGGTGGGTCTTCAGGAACAGGCCGACCTCGCGGTAGGGGTGGCGG
Organism: Streptomyces sp. SUK 48; assembly: GCF_009650765.1. Classification (NCBI taxonomy): domain Bacteria; kingdom Bacillati; phylum Actinomycetota; class Actinomycetes; order Kitasatosporales; family Streptomycetaceae; genus Streptomyces; species Streptomyces sp. SUK 48. The sequence goes on from NZ_CP045740.1 coordinate 7,235,219, forward strand.
TCGGTGAGGGTGATCGCGCGCGGGAAGTCGCACAGGAACGGCACGTCCGGCGCCACCGCGACCAGATCGGGGACCAGCGCGCCGACCGCGAGGGTGATGCCGCCGCCCTGGCTGTGGCCGAGCGCCACCGTGCGCGCCGCGTCGGTCAGCGGATGGGCGCGGGCCGCCTCGACCGCGCGTACCGCGTCCGTGAACACCCGCCGGTAGTAGTGGTTCTCGGGCGCGTCGATGCCCCGGGTGAGGAAGCCGGGGTGGGCGGGTCCGGAACCCACCGGGTCCGCGGTGCCGCCCCCGCCGCCCCAGGCGCTGCCCTGCCCCCGGGTGTCCATCACGAAGTGCGCCCGGCCCGTCGACGCCCACAGCAGGTCCTCGTGCGCCAGCCCGCGCCCGCCGCCGTACCCGATGAACTGCAAGGGGTCCGGTGGCGCCGGCCGGCAGCCGCAGCCAGCCCTTGACCGGGTGCCCGCCGAACCCGGCGAAGGTCACGTCGTACACCTCGACCGTGGCCAGACCGGTCTCCACCGGCTCGAAGCGGACGGCGAGGTCGTGTGCGCGCGCCTCGCCGAGGGTGGCGTCCCAGAAGGCGTCGAAGTCCTCGGGTTCGGCGGACTCGCTCCGGTGGGCGCGGAGCTGGGACAGGGGCAGGTCGAACAGGGCCATCGGCCACCGCCTTCGCCGGGGGAGCGGGGAACGGGGAGCGAGGAGCGGGGGCGGGAAGCGGGGGGGGGCGGGGAGAGGCGAACCGAACGGGGATGTTCACGTCCTCGGCTGGGTCCACCTCGGCCCGGTGCGGGCCCACGCCCGCTCCCACTCGGCGAGCCGGTGGCGCAGCGCGATCCGGCGGGCGACGGTGTGCCCGAGGAACACCACCCCGCCGGCACAGACCGCCGCGCACATCCCGACGGTCACCGCGTGCTGGAGGACCGCCGCACCGGACGTCGGCGCGGGGACGACCCGGTCCCGGGAGTCGACCCACACCGGGACCGTGTCCCCGGCCCGGGTCCCGGCCGGCACCCGCGCCCAGGCGGCCCTGGTGCCCCGCCCGTGCTCGGTCCAGCGCACCTCGGCGCGGGGCGGATGCCCGCGCCCGGCCCGGACGACGGGCGGATCGCCGGACACCGTGGCCGTCACCCGGTGGCGCGCGGCCCGCTGCGCCGCCGCGGTCGCCGCGCCCCGGTCCTGGGTGTGCAGCCCCGCGGCCACCCCGACCAGGGGCGCCACCACCAGCAGCAGCACGGCGACGACCAGCACCGTCCACGCCTCGACGACATCACAGCGCCGCCGCAGCGGATTGCGCCGCCAGCGCCAGCCACGCACACGCACCCGGGTCCGCATGTCCGCCTCCTCGCCGAAGCCGACCGGCCGCCCGCCCGCGCCGCCACCCGCTCCGGTGTGCGCACGAGCGTCCACATCCGTCTCGTACCCCGTACACCGCACCCGGCCCACCCGGTGAACCGCGAGTTCAGGCCCACTTGAGGCACGTTCGAGCCATATGCCCCGCGCACGCGCCGGTGGCGCGGCTCAGCCGAAGCGTTCGATGCGGATACGGTGCGCCGGCTGACCGGCGCGGACCAGCAGCCGGGAGACATGCTCGGCGAACCCGTTGGACCCGCACACGTACGCCTCCCACCCGCCGGGCGGCCGCTCGGCCAGCAGCGGCGCCAGATGCGCGGCCGTCACCCGGCCCACCGGCACCCCGGGCGGGGCGGCGCGGGTGAACACCCGGGTCGTCTCCGCGCCCAGCTCGTCCGCGTAGATCAGCTCCTCGGGGCTGCGCGCCGACACCAGCATCCGCAGCGGCACGTCGAGGCCGCGCGCCCGGTGGTGACGGATCATCGACATCAGCGGGACGACCCCGGAGCCCGCGCCGAGCAGCAGCGCGGGCCGGTCGCCCGGCCAGGCGAAGAAGCCGCTGAGCGGGCCGCGCACATCGATCGTGTCACCGGGCCGGGCCACGGTGTGGAACCAGCCGGACACCTCGCCGTCCGGCACCCGGTCCAGGGTCAGCTCGATGTGCCCGCTGTCGTCGGGCGCCGAGGCGATCGAGTAGTGGCGCTGCGCCGTGTAGCCGTCCCCGGCGGTCAGCCGCAGCATCAGGTGCTGGCCGGGCAGATGCCCCGCCCACCGGGGCACCGCGAGCCGGAACGTGGCCGCGTGCGGGGTCTCGCGGCGGATCTCCGTCAGGGTGGCCGTCCGCCACGTCGACTCGGCCTGCTCGCTCACGGCGATCCGGCCGGGCACCGCGAAGCGGGGCGCGCCACCGGGCATGGTCGTCGTCTCAGTCACCGGCGTACCGCTGCTCTTCCCAGGGGTTGCCGCGCGCGTGGTAGCCGTTGCCCTCCCAGAAGCCCGGCTCGTCGTGGTCGAGCAGGGTGAGGCCCGCGATCCACTTGGCGCTCTTCCAGAAGTACAGATGGGGCACCACCAGGCGCGCCGGGCCGCCGTGCTCGGCCGGCAGCGGCGCGCCGCCGTACTCCCAGACGATCCAGGCCCGGCCGCCGGTGAGGTCGGCGAGCGGCAGGTTGGCGGTGTAGCCGGTGTGCGAGCGGGCGAGTGCGTGGGTGGCGGCCGGGGCGGGCCGCACCGCGTCGAGGAAGGCGTCGAGCGAGACCCCGCCGAACCGCACCCCGAACTTCGACCACCCGGTGACGCAGTGGATGTCGCCCTCGTACGCCGAGGCGGGCAGCGCGTGCGCCGCGTCCCAGTCCCAGGTGCGGGGCCGCTCGACCAGGCCGTCGACGCGGAAGGTCCAGTCGGCGGGTGCGAGATCGGGGGTGACCTCGGCGGACAGGACGGGCCAGTCCTCGCGCGCGTCGTACTGACCGGGCGGCAGCCCCGGATGGTGCTCGCGCGCGCGGCCCGTGAAGCCTCGCGTGACGTTCATGCTTCAACCGTACGCTGTCAGGGCGGGTGCTCCGTGCCTGGTCACCGGCCCGGCGCCCGGGCGCGGGGGGCGGATCGTTGCGGTCGTATGAACAGGGCGGGGGAGCGGGAATACCGGGCGCGGGCCGCTCCTTGGCGATCGGTACCGGCCGCGGTGCGCCGGGACGGTGCGAGAGAAACGAGGGACGAGAATGCGCAAGGCGTACGGCTCCGGCACGGTGAGCGAGGTGGCCGCGTGAGCGTCGTCGGTCCCCGGTCTCGGACGCATGTCCTCGACAACCCCGCCCTCGCCTCCCTGACCGGCCCGCACGCCCGCTTCGCCGAGCGACGCGGCCGGGCGCTGCGCTACCCGGTCGACGTGTCCCCGTGGCTGGCGCTGCCCGACGAGCCGGAGGAGCGGGACTGGGCGGACCTCGCCGCGCTCGCCGGGACGGGCGTCGAGGTCCCGCTGAACGGCTACTGCGGGGACGTCCCCGAGGACTGGGAGATCACCTTCCACGTGGGCGGCGTCCAGCTCGTGGACGACGGCCTGGCCGCGGCGCCGGACCCGGAGGCGGTCCGCCTCGGCCCGGCCGACGTGCCCGAGATGCTGGACCTGGTGGCGCGCACCCAGCCGGGGCCGTTCCTGCCGCGCACCGTCGAGATGGGCACCTATCTCGGCATCCGGCGCGAGGGCGCGCTGGTCGCCATGGCGGGGGAGCGGCTGCGGCCCCCGGGCTGGACCGAGATCAGCGCGGTCTGCACCGACGCCCGCGTGCGCGGCCAGGGCCTGGCCAGCCGGCTGATCCTCGCCGTCGCGCACGGCATCCGGGAGCGCGGCGACACGCCGTTCCTGCACACCAGCGCCAGGAACACCAACGCCATCCGGCTGTACGAGTCCCTGGGCTTCCGGCTGCGCCGGACCACGTCGTTCCTGGCGGCACGGGCCCCGGAGCGGCTGTCGGACGGGCGGGCGGCGGTGCCGGTGGGGTGAGCGTCGTACGGCATGCCCAGGCGCTCGTCGCGCACGGGTGGCCGTACGACGGGGCGCTCAGCCGGCGCCGAGGCCCTCGGCCCCCGCGTTGTAGCGCTCCAGATAGGCCGCGAACCGCACCAGGTCGTCCTCGGGCCACTCGGCCAGCCGTTCCCGGAAGGCGGTCCGGCGGCGCCGGGTGACCTGGGCGAGGATCTCCTGCCCGGCCCCGGTCAGCCGGAGCACCTGGACCCGCTGGTCCTCCGGGTCCGGGCGGCGCTCGATCAGGCCCGCCCGCTCCAGCGCGGCGACCTGACGACTCACCGTGGACTTGTCCAGCGCGTAGTGCGCCGCGAGATCGGTGGCCCGGCAGCCGCCGCTCTCCTCCAGATGGCCGAGCAGGGTGTACGACACCAGGGACAGCTCGGGGTGCATCCGGCCGGCCGAGGCGCGGGCCCGGCGGGCGAAGACCGTCATCTCGCGCTGGATCGCCTCGACGGCCGACTCGGCTGTGCGCACGGGACCTCCCTCCTGCGGCGTTTCGCGGTGGTCCGCATTCCGGTTGCAGAGTACAACTTGCCACGTCAGGAGGCCCAACCCGGCCCCGTCCGGTGGGGTATGGTGACCGTCCGGTCGCGGCGGTCCGCGGCCCCGAGCGCGAGGAGGTGGGACCCATATCCGCTGTGTCAGCCGGGGTGCTCTCTCCTCGTGACGGCGCGGTGCACCGGCAGCGGTGACCGCGGGAGCGCCCTGCGGTCTCGCGCTCCCGAAAGGCATCCGTCCTTCCATGCCCACTCCCTCTTCTTCCCTTTCCCCCGCGGCCGTCGTCTCCGCCTTGCGTACCGCCGGGTGCGTGTTCGCCGAGGACGAGGCGGAGTTGATACTCGCCACCGCCCGTGACGCCGCCGAACTCGCCTCGATGGTGGACCGCCGGGCGGCCGGTCTGCCGCTCGAACACGTCCTCGGCTGGGCCGAGTTCCACGGGCTGCGCATCGCCGTCGAGCCCGGGGTGTTCGTCCCCCGCCGCCGTACCGAGTTCCTGGTGGACCGGGCGCTGGCCGAGCTCCCGGACGCCCGCGTCGTCGTGGACCTGTGCTGCGGCTCCGGCGCGCTCGGCGCGGCCCTCGCCGCCGCGCTGGAGGGGGCGCGGGTGCACGCGGCCGACATCGACCCCGCCGCCGTCCACTGCGCCCGCCGCAACCTCGCCCCCTACGGCGGCCACGCCCACCAGGGCGACCTCTACGCCGCCCTGCCCACCGCCCTGCGCGGCCGTGTCGGCCTGCTGACGGCCAACGTGCCCTACGTCCCCACCCCTGACCTCCCGCTGCTCCCCGCCGAGGCCCGCGACCACGAGCCGCCCACCGCCCTCGACGGCGGCCCCGACGGCCTCGCCGTGCTGCGCCGGGTCGCCGCCGAGGCCCCCGGCTGGCTCGCCCCCGGCGGCCGGCTGCTGTCCGAGACCAGCGAACGCCAGGCCCCCGCCGCGCTCGCCGCCTTCACCGAGGCGGGTCTCAGCGCCCGGGTGGCCATCTCGGAGGAGTGGTCGGCGCATGTGGTGATCGGCGTACGGGACGGAGCCGTGTGAGCACGACGCGAGCGGACCGGCGCGCCGTCAGCACTCCTTCGCCCGGGCGATGAGCAGGGCCACGTCGTCGTGGTTGTCCGGGTGGTGGAGTGTGCGCAGGAGGAGGTCGCAGGTCTCCTCCAGGGGGCGGGTGGGGTCGGTGAGCAGGGACAGCATGAGGTCCAGGCGCTCGTCCAGGGTGTGGTGGCGGGTCTCGACCAGGCCGTCGGTGTAGAGGACCAGCTCGTCGCCGGGGGCGAAGTCGACGGTGACCGTGGAGAAGGAGACGCCGCCGACGCCGAGCGGGACGCCGGTGGGCAGGTCGAGGAGTTCCGGGGGCCGGCCGGGGCGGATACGGGCCGGGGGCAGATGGCCGGCGTTGGCGATCCGGCACTGCCGCAGCCGCGGGTCGTGGACGGCGTACACACACGTCGCGATGGAGTGGTCCAGCGCCGAGGTGGTCTTGTCCAGGTGCGCGAGCAGCACCGCCGGGTCCAGGCCGAGCGCGGTCAGCGTGGTGGTCGCGGTGCGCAGCCGGCCCATCGTGGCGGCCGCCCCGATCCCGCTGCCCATGACATCGCCGACCACCAGCGCGGTCCGGCCGCCCTCCAGCGGGATCACGTCGAACCAGTCCCCGCCGACCTCGCTGGTGGCCCCCGCGGGCTGGTAGCGCGAGGCCACTTCGAGCCCGGTCGTCACCGGCGGGCTGCTCGGCAGCAGGCTGCGCTGGAGCGTGAGCGCGGTGTTGCGGGCGTTCTGGTACCAGCGGGCGTTGTCGATCTGCACCGCCGCGCGCGCCGCCAGCTCCCGGGCGAGCAGCACGTCGTCCGCGTCGAACGGCCGCGCGTTGACGGTCCGTTTGAGATCGAGCGCGCCCAGCACCTCGCCGCGCGCGATGAGCGGCACCGCGAGATAGGAGTGCAGCCCCGCCCGGCCCAGCAGCACGGCCGCCTCCGGGGAGCGGGCGATGCGCGGCAGGTCCTCGTCCTTCACCCGCGGCACCAGCACCGCCTCACCCGTGCGCACGCACTCGGTGACCAGCCGGTCGGGCGCGTACCGGGCGATCCTGCCGGGCGTGTCCGCGGCCCGTACGGCGTCCGAGGCGTCCTCGGGGCGCAGCGCGAGCGCCCGGAGCACCGCCGCGTCCGCGGGGCCGAGAGTGCTGGGCCGGCCCTCCACCACCGCCTCCAGCAGGTCCACGGCCGCCACATCGGCCAGCTCCGGCACCGCGACCTCGGCCAGCTCCCGGGCCGTACGGTCCAGTTCGAGCGTCGTGCCGATCCGCGCCCCGGCGTCGGCGATCACCGCGAGCCGCCGCCGGGCCGCCTCCGCCTCCCTGGCGGCCCGGTGCTGCTCGGTGATGTCGGCCACCGAGCACGCCACGCCCAGCACATGGCCCGCCGCGTCGTCCAGCCGGTACAGCGAGACCGCCCAGGTGTGCTCCGCGTCCGGGTCCGCGGGCGTCCGGCCGACGACGATGTGGTCGATCAGCGGCGCGCCCGTCTCCAGCACCCGGCGGGCCCCGGCCTCCATGCCCGCGATGTCCAGCTCGGGCACCACGTCGGCCATCCGGCGCCCCAGGTGCTCGGCGGCGGGGCGCCCGTTGATCCGCTCCAGGGCGGGGTTGACCGACACGAACCGCAGCTCCGTGTCGAGCACCGCGAGCCCCGCCGGTGACTGCATGACCATCCGCTCGGACAGCGCCACGTCCTGTTCGAGGCGCCGTACGGTCGAGCGGTCGGCGGCGAGCCCGAGCGCGTAGACCTTGCCGCGGGCGTCCAGCAGCCGCATGTTGCGGAACTCCACCAGACGGGTGCCGCCGTCCTTGTGCCGGATCGGGAAGCCGCCGGCCCAGCTCTGCCCCGTGGCCATGACGTCGGCGAAGAGCTTGCCGACCAGTTGCATGTGCCGCTCGTCCACCATCAGCCGGGCGGCGTACTGGCCGAGCGCCTCCGCCGCCGTGTAGCCGAACAGCTCCTCGGCCTGGGGGCTCCACAGCACGATCCGGCCGTCGGTGTCCAGGACCACCGAGGCCACCGCGAGCACGTCGAGGAGGCCGCCGGGCGGCACGGGGCCGCGGGCCGGCTCGCCGCCCTCCGTCGCAGCCCCGGCTGCACTCATGCCACGCACCGCCTTCGCCCGTCCGGACGGCACGTCGTCCCCCGTGCCGGTTCCCCACGTCCTGTCGCGCTCACATCCGACTCTCCGACGCCGTCGCCGTCAACCTCCACCATCTCTCAACCCGGCGGCGGGCGTCCGCCCGAGCCGGCGCCCGGCCGGGGTGCCGGGACCGCCCGCGCGGACCGTACCGCGCGGTCGGGGGCGCCGGGAGAGTTCATGTCCAGGTTGCCGCATTGGCCTGTACATGACGATCACGCCACGCCAGACTGTGCGCCGTTCGAGTGTCCCCACCGCCCGTTCGAGGAGTTGGTCATGCCCGCGTCCGCCCGGTTACGCCGCAACGGAGCCCTCGCCGCGTTCGTCACGCTCGCCGCCGCCCTGTCCCTCGCCGTGCCGGCGCCCGCGTCCGCGGCCGGCACCTGGACGGAGACCGGCTCGGACCGCGCCGATCCGCTGACCGAGAGCCAGGGCCTGGCCTCGGTCGAGGTCCCGACGGGCAGCCCCAACCGCTACACCGGCATCGGCACCATCCCGCTGAGCGACTCCGTCCGGGGCTGGAACCATGTCGGCGACCCGGACGCGTCGTACGAGGGCTACTACATCGAGCCGTACCAGGAGGACTCCGGCACCGCGAAGATGTACCGCGTGCAGGCGCCCGACGGCTCCTGGTCGGAGTACGTGCACCAGCTGAGCCCCGGCGAGGCCCTGAACAACTCCTGGGACGCGATCACCCCGGACGGGCAGTGGATGCTGTCCGGCGAGTGGGGGACGATGAACCGGCTGCTGGTCTTCCCGACGCCCGGCGAGAACCGCGCCACCTCGCCCTCGGCGAACCTCCCGCTGGCCGCCACGGTCCACCTGGACCACGCCGTCAGCGATGTGCAGGGCTGCGACTTCTCCGGGCCCACCACCCTGCTCTGCTCCTCCGACGACTCCGACGGCAGCCTCTTCGGCATGACCAAGCCGCTGCTCCAGATCGATCTGTCGGCCCCGCCGAGCGGCTCCGCCGATGTCACCGGGCATGTCACGGCCCTGCGTCCGCTGCCGCTGCGCAGCGCGTGCTCCGGCACCTTCGAGGCGGAGGGCATCGACTACGACCGGCGCAGCGGCGTCCTGCGCGTGATCGTGGTGTCGCCGGGCATCTGCGTGCTCACCGACAGCAAGACGTACAAGTTCTCCCTGGGCTGATCCCGCGCAGCGCGTGCGGGTGGCGGTGGGCGGTGTTTTCCTGGGCGGGGGATGGGCGCGGCGCGGCGGGGTACCCAGGTCGGCGCGGCCCGGCCACGAAAGGAGCGATCAATGGCGAACGAGGACCGGTCGCATCCGGAAACCGTCACGGTGGAGATCAGCGGATGCTCCAAGGACGACGCGCGTCTCGTCTTCGAGGCGCTGAGCGCGTGCTTCGCGTCCGACCGGGGCGAGGACGAGGTGCCCCAGCAACTCCACGAAACCCGTCCGATGGTGTGGCTCGGCAGCTACGAGGTCACGGACACCAAGCGCCAGGGCTGCCCGCCGGTCCACCTCGGCTCGTCCGTCCAGGCGGACGTCCAGGGCGGCTACTGGGCCGTGGACCGCTTCCGCCACACCCTGGACTCCATGTTCACCGTCGAGGAGACCAGTACGGCCTCCGGCGACCAGGAGCGCGATCTGCATCTGCGCCTGGAGAGCCTGTGAGGACGCACGACTGACGACACACCCCCTACGACGCCCCGGCCGGTCCCGCACCGGCCGGGGCGTACTGCGCGAGGCCGTGCCCGAAGGACCGGTCGGCCGACGCGCCCTCGGCCTGTACATACTAGTAGGTATGGAAGGAATGGCGCAGGACACATCGTTGTGCAACTAGTTGCATAAACGGGGGCGGGTGCTCTACAACAAGATGCGACCGCATCTGTGCACGGAGGGCCTGACATGAGCCGCTACCCCCACCTGCTGACCCCGCTCGACCTGGGGTTCACCACGCTGCCCAACCGGGTGCTCATGGGCTCCATGCACGTGGGCCTGGAGGAGGCCGAGCGCGGGTTCGAGCGGATGGCGGCGTTCTACGCCGCCCGGGCGCGCGGCGGCGTCGGGCTCATCGTGACCGGGGGCATCGCGCCGAACGAGGAGGGCCGGCCGTACGAGGGCGGGGCCATGCTCACCACCGAGGCGGAGGCCGAGCGGCACCGGGTCGTCACCGAGGCCGTGCACGAGGCGGGCGGCCGCATCGCGATGCAGATCCTGCACTTCGGCCGGTACGCCTACCACCAGGACCTGGTCGCCCCGAGCCCCCTCCAGGCGCCGATCAGCCCCTTCGTGCCCCGCGAGCTGTCCGACGCCGATGTCGAGCGGACCGTCGAGGACTATGTGCGCGCCGCCCGCCTCGCCCGGCACGCCGGATACGACGGCGTCGAGATCATGGGCTCCGAGGGCTATCTGATCAACGAGTTCATCGCCGCCCGCACCAACCACCGCACCGACCGCTGGGGCGGCTCCTACGAGAACCGGACGCGCTTCCCGGTCGAGATCGTGCGCCGGGTCCGCGAGGCCCTCGGCGAGGACTTCATCATCGTCTACCGGCTGTCCATGCTGGACCTCGTCCCCGGCGGCTCCACGCACGCCGAGGTCGTCACCCTCGCCAAGGCCGTCGAGGCGGCGGGCGCCACCATCATCAACACCGGCATCGGCTGGCACGAGGCCCGCATCCCCACCATCGCCACCTCCGTGCCGCGCGGCGCCTACACCTGGGTCACCAAGAAGCTGATGGGCGAGGTGACGATCCCCCTGGTCACCACCAACCGCATCAACACCCCCGAACTGGCCGAGGAGTTGCTGGCCGGCGGCTGCGCCGACATGGTCTCCATGGCCCGCCCCATGCTCGCCGACCCCGACTTCGTCGCCAAGGCCGCCGCCGGCACCCCCGAGGCCATCAACACCTGCATCGGCTGCAACCAGGCGTGCCTGGACCACACCTTCGGCGGCAAGCTCACCTCCTGCCTGGTCAACCCGCGCGCCTGCCACGAGACCGAGCTGGTGCTCGCCCCGACCCGCACGAAGAAGCGCGTCGCCGTCGTCGGCGCCGGCCCCGCCGGACTCGCCTGCGCCGTCAGCGCCGCCGAACGCGGTCACGAGGTCACCCTGTTCGACGCCGCGAGCGAGATCGGCGGGCAGCTCAACGTCGCCCGCAAGGTCCCCGGCAAGCAGGAGTTCGACGAGACGCTGCGCTACTTCCGCCACCAGCTCGACGCCCGCGGCGTCGCCGTACGGCTCGGCGCCTGGGTCGGTGCCGAGGACCTGGCCGACTACGACGAGGTGGTCGTCGCCACCGGCGTCACCCCGCGCACCCCCGAGATCCCGGGCGTCGACCACCCCCGGGTGCTCGGCTACCTCGACGTGCTGCGCGACGGCGCCCCCGTCGGCGAGCGCGTCGCCGTCCTGGGCGCCGGCGGCATCGGCTTCGACGTCGCCGAGTTCCTCACCGACGGTGGCGACAAGGCGAGCGAGGACCCCGAGACGTACTTCCGCAACTGGGGTGTCGACATGGAGTACACCGCGCCCGGCGGCCTCACCGAGCCGCGCCGCCCGGCCCCGCCGCGCCAGGTCCACCTCCTCCAGCGCAAGACCACCAAGGTCGGCGCGGGACTCGGCAAGACCACCGGCTGGATCCACCGCACCGAGCTGAAGCACCGCGGTGTCACCATGGTCCCGGGCGTGCGCTACGACCGGATCGACGACGCGGGACTGCACATCACCGTCGGCGGGGAGAGCACCGTCCTGGAGGTCGACACCGTCGTGCTGTGCACCGGCCAGGAGCCGCGCCGCGATCTGTACGAGGCGCTGGTCGCCGCCGGGCGCAGCGTCCATCTGATCGGCGGCGCGGACGTGGCGGCCGAGCTGGACGCCAAGCGCGCCATCAAGCAGGGCACCGAGGTGGCGGCGGCGCTGTAGGCCCCCTGCGGGAGATCCCTAGGATGAGCCCATGTCACTCCCGCACGCGATCCTCACCGCCCTGCTGGAAAAGCCGTCGTCCGGGCTGGAGCTGACCCGCCGGTTCGACAAGTCGATCGGCTACTTCTGGTCCGCGACGCACCAGCAGATCTACCGCGAGCTGGGGAAGCTGGAGGGCGAGGGGCTCATCCGGGCGCTGCCCGCCGCGCAGCCGTCCCGCGGGCAGAAGAAGAGCTACGAGGTCCTGCCCGCGGGCCGCGCCGAGCTGGCCCGCTGGGCCGCCGCCGGGCAGGACCCCAAGCCGCTGCGGGACACGCTCCTGCTGCGGCTGCGCGCCTCGGCGGTGGTCGGCACGGCCGGTCTCGCGACGGATCTGCGCCGCCATCTGGAGCTGCACCGGCGGCAGTTGGCCGAGTACGAGCAGATCGAGAAGCGCGACTTCCCACCGGACCGGGACGCCCCCGAGGACCGGCTGCGCCACTTGGTGCTGCGGGCGGGCATCGACCTGGAGACCTTCTGGACCCGGTGGCTCACCCACGCCCTCACGGAATTCGCGGAGCTGCCGGGGGCCGGGCCGCCGGGGGCGGAGGACGCCGAGACCGAGGCGACGGAGACCGAGCCCACGGAAACCGAGGCGGCGGAAGCCGAGATGCCCGGCCCCGAGTCCGGCCCCGGTCCGGAAGTCGGGTCCGGACCCGGACCGGCCGGGTCCCGCCGCCCTCCCCTGGGGGACTGAGGGGTCCTCAGAACCGGTACGGCTTCGTGCGGCGGCGCAGATGCCAGGCCGTCGTGACGGTGCCCGCGGCCACCAGTGCCGCGCCGGCGCCCAGGGTCAGCGGGCCGTAGTCGCGGACGGCGCCGCCGAGGCCGCCGTTCACCCCCCGGTTCGGCGCCGGTCTGGTCGTCGTCGTGGTCGTCCCCGGCCGGGAGGTCGCCGCGAGCGTCGGCGCGGACCCGGCGGAGACGATCACCGACTGGCTGCCCGCCGTGCTGCCGCTGGAGCAGACCACCACCACGGTGTACGTCCCCGGGTTCACCTTGGACCAGGCCGCGGACTGGCTGATCGTGGTGCCCGAGAGCGCCACCTGCCGGCCCTGCGCGAAGTTCGCCTGGCTGCTGGTGAGCAGGGCCGCGGTGCCCCAGCTGCCGTTGATCTGGGTGCACGCGCTGGTGACCACGGAGACGCTGGATCCCGTGGTGCTGACGGAGATGCCGGAGACCGCGGCCGAGGGTGCCGCGAGCACGGCCGGGAGCACGGCGGCGGCCGCCAGGCTCGGAGCGAAGCGGAGCATGGATATGGAGTTGCGCATCGGGGCCTCCGGCGGCACGGCCGGCGGTACGTCCCATGCGCCGCCCAGGGTCGGGGAACATCCGTGCTGCCTGGTCAGCAGCCAACGCGGCCCCGGCCGCCGCCGCATCCGGACGGCGCCCGGCCGGGTGACGGCACCCCACGCCCGGCGCAGGGCGGGGCCCGCCGGGATGCGCCGGGCGGTGACCTGTGGTCAGGGGCGGGCGGGTCAGCGTCCCGTGGTCACCGTGCGCTGTGCCGACCAGCCGCCCCAGGTGCCGTCCGGCAGCCGGGCCCGCAGCCGCACCCGGTGCTCCTCCCCGGCGCCACGGCCCAGGTAGAAGCTGTAGCGCGCCCGGCCGCGCGGCGGGTCGCCGCCCCACTCCAGCGAGGTCGTCGTGGTGCCGTCGAGCCGGATCGAGTACTCGGTGATCACCCCGTCGGTGTCCGGCGGGTCCCAGGCCAGGTCCAGATAGTAGGCGCCGTCCGAGCGGTGGGTCGCGGCGGTGAAGCCGGTCGGCGCGGTGGCCCGGCCGTCGTCGGTGCCCGGGGTGGTCAGCCGTACCGCGGCGCTCGCGGGGGAGAGGTTGTCGGCCGCGTCCCGGGCCCGCACCGTGAACACGTACCGGGTGCCGGGGCGCAGCCCGGTGACCACGGTCGAGGTCTGCGCCCCGCCGACGCTGTGGATCCGCACCCCGCCCTGCTCGATGTCGTACGACACCACGCCCCGGTCGTCCCGGGCGGCGCCCCAGGCCAGCTGGACCTCGCGGCTGCCGACGGGATGCCCGGTGGGCGGGCCGGGGCGGGTCGGCGCCGAGTGGTCGGCCGCGACCCGGGCGGGGGTGCGGGCGCGTACCGTCCGGCTCGGCGGTCCCAGGCGCCCGGCCCTGTCCCGGGCGCGCACCGTGAAGGCGTACGCGGTGGCGGGGCTGAGCCCGATGACGTCCACCATGCGCTCGGCGCCGGGCACGTCGGCCGCCTTGGCGCCGCCCCGGTAGACCTCGTAGGAGCGGATGCCGGAGCCCTCGTCGGGCACCGCGTTCCACATCACGTGCACGGTGGTGGCGCTGCCGGCCTGGGCGGTGACCCCGGTCGGAGCACCCGGCATCCGGCCCTCGTCGCCGTCGTCGGCCCGGCTTGGGCCGCAGGACGCGAGGAGCAGCAGGGCTCCGGCGACCAGCACGAGCGGAAGGGGAACGCGTCGCACGATGCTGCCTCCACGGCTGTTCGACATTCGATGATGAGTTCGGTACATCGACGGCCCCGGCAATGGTCCGGACCAATATGGACCGGCCGGTGCGCCGACGGCAAGGGGCCGTGCCGGAGCACGCCCGGACGTTACGTATGCTGAACCTTCCTACGGCTGAACTGCCCGTGAGAGCAGGGGAGTTCACGCCTGCGGCGCGGAAACGCTGTCGTCGCCGAATCCGCGCCGGCGCGGGCGGCCGGGGGGTCTGGGTCGAGGCCGGCCCGGGCCCCCGGCCCCTGTTGTCCCTGTGCACCCGCTCCTGTTTATGCGCTTTGTGGACCAAATGCCGAAATTATTCCCTCATGGGTTGTCAGAAGCGTGCTCCATCCGGTCACTTCGGGGTGGTCCGGGCGGACGGGTGTCCGGGCCGCGGATCACAGTGGCCTGGACATGTCCCCGAGGAGAGGGTTCCTCATCGTGCGTGTGCGTGTCCCGACGTTGACGCTGGCCGCGGCCGGCGTCGCCCTGATCGCCCCCGCCACGCTGCCCGGCGCGGCCGCGGCCCTTCCGCCCGAGGAGCGGACCGCGGCCCATGGCGACGGCGCCGATCCGGAGGCCGGACGCGGCGCGGGCCCGGCGCCCGCCGCCCGCAGAGACGTTCCTGCCGTCACGCGCCCCGAGCGGGGCGCCACCACCCCGAGCCGGGGCAGGACCACCGCCACCGCCCCGCCCCGCACGGACACCGGGACCGCCCCGGACCGCGCCGAGGGCGCCGTGACCGCCGCCGATCTGCTGGCCAGGGTCGGCACCTGCGCCCAGATCTCCGCCGGCCGCTACCGCACCGACGCGGACAGCCCCGCGACCGTGCCCGTGTGCGGCGCCCAGGGGGCGGTCTTCTGGAAGGCCGACCTCGACATCGACTGCGACGGCCAGACCACGGCCCACTGCAACGCCCAGGCCGACCCGCTGTACTCGCCCGGCACCGCCTATGTGCAGTCCGACGGGCGGCCGCTGAACGCGGAGACGCTGCCCTACATCGTCGTACCGGCCGCGAGCAGCCGCTGGAGCCCCGCCGCCAGCGGGGTGCGGGGCGGTTCCGTCGCCGCCGTCGTCTACCAGGACCGGGTGCAGTACGCGGTGGTCGGCGACACCGGCCCGAGCGACCTCATCGGCGAAGCCTCCTACGCCACCGCGCGCGGCCTCGGCATCCCCGCCGGCCCCAGCGACGGCGGGGTGCCCTCCGGGGTCACCTACATCGTCTTCAAGGACTCCAAGGCGAGCCCCATCGAGGACCACCAGGCGGCAGTGACGACGGGGGAGCGGCTGGCCCGGCAGTTCGTGACCGACAACTGACCAGCCGCACCACGGATCTGAGGGCCCGTCACCCGCCCGTCACACCTTGCGGTAGTCGTACGCCTCCGTCGCCGCGGCCTCCACCGCGGCCAGGTCGGCGCCGGTGGAGGCCGTCACCACCGCGGCCACCGCCCCTTCGAGGAACGGGGCGTCCACCAGCCGGGTGTCCTCGGGCAGTTCGTCCTCGGCGAGCAGCGCCTTCACCGTCAGTACGGCGCTGCCGAGGTCGGTGAGGACCGCGACCCCCGCGCCCCGGTCGACGGAGGCGGCCGCGGCGGAGATCAGCTCGGCGCTGGTGCCGAGCCCCCCGCCCTCCGTACCGCCCGCCGGGGCAACCGGCACCGCGGCGGCTCCGCCCGCGAGCCCCTTGGCCAGCGCGACGACCGAGGCGGCCACCTCCGCGCTGTGCGACACCAGCACGATCCCGACCAGCTTCTCGCCGCTCACGTCAGCCCTCCGCCGTCTCGGCCAGCGCGGCCATCAGCAGCGCCGACGACGTCGCACCCGGATCCTGGTGCCCGACACTGCGCTCGCCCAGATAACTCGCCCGGCCCTTGTGGGCCAGCAGCGGGACGGTCGCCTCCGCGCCCTGCTCGGCGGCGGCCCGGGCGGCGGCGAAACCGTCGCCGAGCGCGTCCACGGCCGGCAGCAGGGCATCGACCATGGTCTTGTCGCCCGCGGCCGCGCCGCCGAGCTTCATCACCCCCTGCACCCCCGTCCGCAGCGCCTCGGCCAACTGCTCCTCGGTGACCTCCGGGTCCTCCCCGAGCGCCTTGCCGGTCCGGCGCAGCAACGTGCCGTACAGCGGCCCCGAGGCGCCGCCGACCGTCGAGATCAACAGACGCCCGGCGAGCATCAGCACGGCGCCCGGGGTGCCCGGCGTCTCCTTGTCCAGCTCCGCCTGCACGGCCGTGAACCCGCGCCGCATGTTGCTGCCGTGATCGGCGTCCCCGATGGTCGCGTCGAGGGCGGTGAGCCTTTCCGCCTCGCGGTCGACGGACGCGGCCATCGCCGTCATCCAACGGCGGAAGAAGTCGGCGTCGAGCACTGGACCTCCAAGCATAGATAAGGGCGTCGAGACGTGTACCGCCGTATCACATCCCCCAGCGCAATGCCGGGGTGCGCACCGGCGCGTCCCACAACCCGAGCATCTCCTCGTCGACCTGGCACAGCGTCACCGAGGCGCCCGCCATGTCCAGGGAGGTGACGTAGTTGCCGACCAGGGTGCGGACCACGGCGACCCCGCGCTCGGCCAGCACCCGCTGCACCTCGCCGTTGAAGCCGTACAGTTCCAGCAGCGGTGTGGCACCCATGCCGTTGACCAGCACGAGCACCGGGTTGTGCGGGGGCATGTCCTCCAGGATCGCGTGCACCGCGAAGTCCGCTATCTCCCCGGACGTCATCATCGGCCGCCGCTCCCGGCCCGGCTCGCCGTGGATACCGATGCCCAACTCCAGCTCACCGTCCGGCAGATCGAAGGTGGGGCTGCCCTTCGCCGGGGTGGTGACGGCGCTCAGCGCCACGCCGAAGCTGCGGGAGTTCTCGTTGACCCGTCGGGCCATCGCCTCCACCTGCTCCAGCGGCCGGCCCTCGGCCGCGGCGGCGCCCGCGATCTTCTCCACGAACAGCGTCGCCCCGGTGCCGCGCCGGCCGGCCGTGAAGAGGCTGTCGGTGACCGCCACGTCATCGTTCACCAGCACCTTGGCGACCTGGATGCCCTCGTCCTCGGCCAGCTCCGCAGCCATGTCGAAGTTGAGCACGTCGCCCGTGTAGTTCTTCACCACGAACAGCACCCCGGCGCCGCTGTCCACGGCCGCCGCGGCGCGCACCATCTGGTCCGGCACCGGGGAGGTGAACACCTCACCCGGACAGGCGGCGGACAGCATGCCGGGACCGACGAACCCGCCGTGCAGCGGCTCGTGCCCCGACCCGCCACCGGAGACCAGGGCGACCTGTCCGTGCACCGGCGCGTCCCGGCGGATGATCACCCGGTTCTCCACGTCCACCGTCAGATCCGGATGCGCGGCGGCCATCCCGCGCAGCGCGTCCGCCACGACGGTCTCCGGCACGTTGATCAACATCTTCATGCCCGTCTCCCAGAAAGCTCAGCAGGTGGTCCCTGACCGGCGTTCTCCCTGCTCAGGCCGGGTGGGACCAGATAGGTGGTCGGAGCCTTGCACCTCAGTATCGGTCTTGTGGCCGCGAAGGTCATGTGCGCTGCGGCATTCTGCCCGGCCGCGCACCGCCCGAACCGGCCCCGGCGGGGCGCGTCGTGGCGCGCGACCGGCGCGCTCACCGCGCGTCACCTCCCCCCGGCCGGGGCAGCTCGACCACGACGAACGCCTGCCGGAGCGCGGCCCCCGCGTCCGGTTCCGAGGGGGCCCCGGGGGGCGGTGCGTTGCCCTCGGAACGGGTGGTGACCTCGATGTCCGCCAGGAGCGTGACACCCTCCCCGTCGGCCTGGAGCCGCGCCAGATGGACCGCGAGCGCCGAGCGGAACACCTCCGCCACCCCGTCCGCGCGCGCCTGCCCCCGCCGCAGCGCCTCTCCGAAGTGGGGGAGACCGCCGCGCATCCCGTGGGCGTGGCCGACGACCACCACCCGGGGCGGCGGAAAACCCGCACGTGTGTTCGCCACCGCGGCCCAGGCCACCTCGGCGGCCAGCCGGTGCACCGTCTCCCGCTGCGCTCCCGCCAGCTCCACCGAGCCGTCCGCGAACTCGACCCCGCCGATGGTGAGGCGTTCACTGCGGTACGACGAGGAGGGCGCCGGGGTGGGTGCCGGTGCCGGTGCCGATACCGGTTCCGCGGCCGGGTGGTGCGGCCGTGCCGGGGGCCGCTGCGGTTGTTCCGCTGGCCGGTGCTCCGTCCGGGGGGCCCGGGGCGCCCGGGGTGCCGCCTCGGCCGAGGAGGAGGCCGAGGGGGAGGCGGGGGAGGACGAGGAGGCCGCGTGCGGGGTCGTGGTGGTGCCGGCGGTGGTGTCCTCCGGCCGGTGGTCGTGCACCGCGACCGTCGTCACACGGCCCTGCTCCCGGTCACCGCCCGGCGCGGGGTGCTCGGTGGAGACCGCGACCGGGAAGTCGGCCGCGGTCAGCCGCCGCTGCGCGACACCGTGCTGGTAGTTGATGAGGTACCGGTCGAGCCGGTCCCGCAGCTCCCCGTGCACGGCCTCGGCCCGCTGCCGCGCGGCCTCGGGCAGGACCCCGCCGAGCGTGGGGCGGCGGGCGTTGCCGCGCCCGGTCACGGTGATCCGGGGCAGCGGCAGACCGTTGTGGTGGTTCCACAACCCGGTCCGGGTCGCCAGCTCGGCCACGTAGTTGAGCTTGCGGCCCTCGTCCCTGCTGATCTGCCGGGAGCCCTCGCGGAACCCGATGTCCACCTGCGGGAGCCGGTGGCCGTGCACGATGACGGACGTCAGCGGGTTGGCCTCGGCCGACGGATCATTGGTCAGCAGATCCGCGCTGACCTCGTGCATCGTCTCGCCGGGCCGCTGGGAGAACATCCGGAAGTGCCACAGTTCGCTGCCCTTGGTCAGCTCCGACGCCTGCTTCATCCGCGCCTCGGCCACCTTGACCGCCTTGTCGTACGCGGCGTCGGCGGCCACACCCTCGGGGCTGCCCTCGGCGGTCGCGTCCCGGGCCGCCCGCGCGTCCACCGCCTTGGCGAGCGCGTCCGCGAGGGCCAGATGGCGCTCCAGCCGCTTGACCCGCGCCTCGTCGGCCGCACCCGTGCGCGCGCTGTCGAGCTCGTCGCCGATGGCCTCGTGCAGCTTGTGGAAGCCGTCGGGGGTGGCGTGCCGGAGGTTGCGGGCCACGGCCGACTTCACGATGGCGGCGACATGGGCGCGGCGGGCGAAGTTCTCCAGGGTGATCTGGTGCCTGCCGTCCTCGCTGGCCAGCACCACGGCGGCGAAGTGGTAGCCGAAGTGACTGTGGTCCGGCTCGCCGGGCTTGGCGTAGTTGTGCGCCAGGCTCGGCAGACCGTCCGCGTCGAGGGCGTTGATCGAGTGCACGAGGTACGCCTCGCCGACCTTCGCCCAGGCGTGCTCGTTGATGCCGATCTCGCGTGCCGCGGCCGACAGGTTGTCGCGGCGCGGATTGTCCAGCGGGTCGTAACTGAGCGCGCTGCCATAGGACTTGCCCGGGGTGGGGCCGTCGCTCTCGGCGATGAACCGGTCGTCCCGGCCCACCTGCCGGGCCGCCCACGAGGGGTCCAGCGCCGCGGGCCGCTGACCGTCGGCCACCAGGGTGAGGGACTCGGCGAGGTGGTGGATGCCGGTGACCTCGGTACGGCCCAGCGCGTTGATCGGCGCCTTGGCGAGGCCGGTGCCGTCCGGGCCCCGGAAGACCACGTGCGAGGCGGCGACATTGCCGGAGACCATCTGGGCGAAGTCCCGGCAGATCTCCTCCTCCGACTTCCCCGACCGGGTCAGGAACTGCGGGGTGACGCGCACCAGTTCGCGATGTCCGCCCTGGCCGTCGCCGATGCGCAGCTTGACCTCGTCGCCCTTCAGCCGCACCAGGCTGCCCGCGAGGGCCAGCCGGTGGTTGGCCGACTCGATCGCCTTCGGGGACGCGAACACCTGCTGCCCGTAACCGCCCTGACGGTGTGCCAGGGAGAGGTCCGCCGACACGTGGAGCGGCGGATGCTCGCTCACCAGGGTCTGGTGACGCCCCTGGGTGGGCACGATCAGCCGCGGTACGTCACCGGAGCCGCTCCGGTCGTACCTGAAGCCGGTCTGCTCCATGCTGGTCGGCTGTGCGAACAGCGTCGTGCCGGGCTCGGCGCCGGTCACCTCGTAGTCGCTGGTCGTCAGCGGGCGGGCGCGCAGCCGGTCCAGCAGGTTCGCCGGGGTCAGGGGCGAGGTGTCGCCGCCCGGGTGCGGGGCCAGCTTGGCCGCGTAGTCGGGGCCGCCCGGATCGTGCTCCGGGGAGGAGGGATCGAACAGGTCGTCGAACAGGTCCAGCGGCCCGCGCGCCCCGCCCAGATGCAGTGACCAGGCGCCGTCGCCGCCGCTCAGGTCGAGGCGTTCGGTGCCGGTGCGCCAGTCGAGCGTGGGGCGCACCTCGGCGCCGGTCGACCACACCGCCGCATGGGACCGGTCCGCCACCAGCTGGGCGAGGCCGTGGTCCTGCGCGTGCGAGACCAGCAGCAGGATGTCCTGGTCGGGGCCGCGCAGCGGGTCGCGGGCGACGAGTTCGGCGAACTCCGCCGGGCCGGACACCCGGATCGTCCGGCCGTCCACCTGCAAGAACAGGCCGTCCCCCGGTGTGCCCAGGGCGGTGACCACGTACGGTTCCCGCCAGGGCGCCTCGTGCTCGGTGGACTCCCCGCCCGGGCCGGACACCGTGTAGCTCGTCAGGTCCGGCGGCACCGCCCGCGTCCCCGTCCAGTCGCGGCCCGTGGCCTGTCCGGAGGAGTCGACCAGCGCGGTGTGGTGGTCGAGCGCGCCGTGCTCGGTGGCCAGGAAGTGCGCGGCGAGCGCGGCGGCGTCCCGTGTCGACTCCGGCCCGGCGTGCGCGGTGAGGGCCAGCAGATACCGGTAGTCGTCCGCGCTCGGCGCCTCGTCCAGATGGAGCACCTGTCCGGCCAGCAGCTCCAGATGCGGCCGGTGTTCCGCGTCCGGCGCCGGGTGCGCCAGATCCATCGACTGAAGGGTGAGCAGGGCGTCGTGGGCGCGGTCGTACGACTCCTGGTCGAGCGTCTCGCCGTACAGGCCGTCCAGCCACTCGTACTCGTGCCGGCGTTCCGCCGTGTACTCCTGGAGGATGTCCGACCAGTCCTCCTCCTCTTCGCGGTGCTCCTGGGAGTTCTCGGACTGCGGCATGCGCGGGTCCTGGGCGGTGTGCTCCTTCTCGGCGGAGTCGTGCCGGGGGTCGGTCACCGGGTCGACCCAGACGTGTCGCCTGGTCACGGGCTCGGCGTCGGTACGGGCCTGCTGCCAGCGCGGGTCCCGCTCCGACGGCATGGTGTGCGACTGCTCGCCGCCGCTGTGGACGACGGACTCGGGTACGTCGCCGACGAGCGCCCCGAGCAGCTGGAGATGGCGGCCGCGCAGCCCGCCCTGGGCGAGGCCGTGCGGCGCGGGCCGGTGGAAGTCGCCGAGCAGGCTGCCCGCCACCTGCGCCCGGCCGGGGCCCTCGTCGTCCTCGCGGTACTCGTCGCGCAGTCCGAGCTGGTGACCCAACTCGTGTGCGTAGGCGACGGGTTCGGCGTCCGGCCACCAGGTGCGCTGGTCCATCGGACGGTCGTGGCCCGCGAGGTCGACCACCAAGTGCGGGTCGGAGCCCACGGGTACGCGCTCCACCGTCACATGCAGCAGGCTGCCGTCGGGGAGGCGGTGGCCGGGGCGGTTGTAGAACTCCTCGGCACCCTGGTGGAGCCGCTGCCAGGCGGTGTCCGGGTCATGGCCCGAGCCGTCCCGGAACGCGACCCGCACGGTCAGATCGGTGACCTTGGTGTCGCCGACGCGGAACGCGCGGGCGTCGAAGGCGGACCGGACCACGAAGCGGGGGGCGTGATCGAGGGGGCGACGGGGGGCGGTGACCGGGGGCGCGGTGGCGGCGTTGTGGGTGGTCGTGGCGGTGGTGTGGTGGGTGGTCGTGGCGGCGGGGGCCTTCGGGGTCTTCGGCGCGGCCTCGTCGGACATCGGCGGCTTGGCCTTCGGCGGCACGGTGGTGGTGCCCTGGTCGGCCGGGTGCGTCGGGGTGCGGCTCGCGTCGTAGTGGTTACGGCCGTTGTAGTACACGTCCACCGTGCGGTCGCCGCCCTCCGGCCCCACCGTGCGCAGATGGGCCGTGCCGGCGCCGGTCGACTGGAACGTGCGCAGCTGGACGCCGAGGGTGTGGGCGACGAGCCCGGGGAACATCTCGCCCTCGTCGGTGTTCCACGCGTCGTTGCCCGGCACCCAGTTCCGCACGGCCCGGATCAGCGCCCGGTGTTCGGCCGGGGTGAGCGGCTGGTGCAGCGCGGTGTCCACGACGGCGCCGGCCAGGCGGTCGTGGCTGTCGACGTAGTCCAGGCTCAGCGGGCCGGAACGGGTGGTGAGGTACGCGAACTGGGCGCGCGGGGCGAGGGCGCTGTCGCGCAGCTTCCACCGGCCCTGCTCGTCCGTGGTCTCGGGCACCTCGGCGGCCGCTCGGTCGGCCGCGTCCTGCGCGGAGAGCTGGTGCGGGGGGCCCGTCAACTCCTGGGCGCGCGTGTCGACATACAGGGTGCGCAGGGCCTGCGGGCTGAGCCAGTCGTGCGAGACGACGTGGTCCACACCGGCGTCGTGCAGCCGCTGCCGCAACTGCTCGAAGCTCTCCGTCCGGAGCGTCTGCCGCAGCTGGTTCTCCTGGGTGCGGCGGTACAACTCCGTGACGTCGAACGGGAGATCCTGCGGACGGGAGTTCTGGACCCGGTCCAGCACCATCTGGTGCAGATCGCGGGCGGCCCGGCCCAGCGGGCTGTCCGCGCCGACGCGGCCGCGCTGGGTGCGGATCTGGTGCACGACGGCCCCGTGCCGGGCGCGCGCATGGCCGGTCGTACCGCCGTGCAGGGCGCTCGGCCAGTGCTCGGGCGGGGTGCTCGCGAGCACGGAGTAGAGCAGGCAGCGGCCGTCCCCGGGAACGGGGACACGGGGCTGGGGCGGGGCCTCGGTGGTGTGGTCCTCGGCGGGCTTGTGCTGTTCGAGGGGCGGTTGGTTCTCGGCGGGTTTGGTGGTCTCGTGGGAGTCGGCGGGCTTGGTGGTCTCGTGCGAGTCGGCGGGCTTGGTCGTCTCGTGCGACTCGGCCGGTTTGTGTGTGTCGGCGGGGTCGTGCGTGTCGACGGGCTTCTGGGTCTCGGCCGGCTTGTGCGTCGTGTCCTGCTGCTCGGTCTCCCCGGGCGCCTTCACGGGCTTCGTGTCCGTGGTCGTGGTCGCGTCCTTGACGGGCGTGGTGTCCGTGGTCGTGACCGTGTCCTTGACGGGCGTGGTCTCCGTGGACGCGACCGTGTCCTTGGACGGCGTGGCGTCCTTGGACGCGGTGGTGTCCGTGGAGGTGGAGCTGGACGTGGACGTCGCCGTGGTCGTACTCGTACTCGCGTCCTCGGTCTTCTTCGCCGTCCAGTAGTAGACGTGCCCGTCCGTATGCGCCGTGTTCCCGTACGTGCCGTTCTCGTCGTACTTCTGCGTGCTCAGCCGCACCGGCTGGCGCATCAGCACCTGGGCGCCCTTGACCGTGGCCTTGCCCGGCTCGGTGGCCGTCTTGCCGTGCGGCAGCACCGGAGGCGCGAGGGTGCGGGCCGGGACGCCGGGGGCGCGCGTCACCGGGGAGTCGCTCTCGAAGGTCTGGTCGCGGTCCAGCTTCAGGGCGTTGGTGGGCATCGGGACCACGACGCTCGGGTTCTTGGTGGTCACGGGCACGGCCAGCGGCGTCAGGTTCGCGGTGAGGCCGTTGCTCGCGGTCGTGGCCGACTCGTGCTCGGTGGACACGGTGATCTCGTCGCTGCCGTCGTCCCGGGTGGAGATCTCCACCGCGTCCCCGGTCGGCTCCATACGGACCTCGACACCGGTTCTGCCGTCGCTGCCGAGCGGCACCGTGCGGTAGCCGTGCGCGGGGTCCTTCAGCTGATGGAAGACCGTGGGCAGGGTGCCCGAGCCCAGCGCCCGGCGCAGTGAGAACTGCTGTTCCAGCGGCAGGCGTTGCTCGCTCACCAGGGGATGGGAGGCGTCGAGCCGGGGATCGGCGACGAAGGAGCCGAGCAGCTTGGTCGCCGCCTCGGGCGTCATGGCCCCGGCCCAGTGGCCGACCGTGCTCGCGGCGGAGCCCAGGCCCCAGGAGAGGGCCGCGCCGGTCTTGCCGAGTACGCCGTCGCCCCAGGGCCGGGGCGTGGTGAGCACCGTCTGCGCCTGGTCGTACAGCCCGGTGTGGTGGTCGAAGCCCACCAGGTCGTGGGCCGAGTCCAGCGACGCCTGCCAGCGGTCCCGGTCCGCCTTGGGCACGACGGGCCGCATCTCGACGGTGCCGCCGCCGTCCAGGACCTGCTGCTGCGCCTTCGGCGGCTGCTGCTTCTGCTGATCCTGCTGGTGAGTGGCCGCCTGTTCGGCGGTCTCCGTCAGGGACTTGGGCACGTCGACGTGCACCCGCCAGGTCGGCTCCACGGGGCGCGGCTTGGCGAGGTTGACGAAGCGCCCGTACTCGGTGCGCCGGGTCACCGTGACCTCGAAGCGCATACGGTTGCCGAACCGCACCGTGTCGCCGAACTTCGACGTCTTGTGCTCGACCTTGGTGGTGACCCCGCTCTCGGCGCTCTTGCTCCGGGTGCCCTCGGCACCTCCGGACGGCGCCCACGCCACGTTGCCGAGACCTGACTTGCTCTCCTCTGCCTTGACGGCGGCGGCGTCCTCGCCGGGCTTGGGCTTGACCACCGGGGCGTAGGAGATACGGAAGTTGCCGTCGGCGCCCAGCGACCAGTTGTGCCCCGCACTGCCCTTGACGGTCTCGCTGAGACCGACCTTGCGGGTGGTGTCCCCGGTGGAGTGGTCGCCCTCGTCGGCCCACTCGTCCCGAGGGACGCCCCGCACCAGGACCTCGGTGATCACGCGCTGGGTGCGGGACTCCTGCACGTGGTAGTCGAGGATGCCCCGGCCCACCAGGTCCTCGTAGTTGGCCGACAGGTTCTCCGGCGAGAAGGTGTCGGCGAACGGCAGCGCGCTCTCGGGCACGTCGGACACCTGCTCGAGGCCGCGGATCTGCCGGTCGATCTCGCCGAGGATCTCGTCGGAGCGGGGGATCTCGGCGGTGGCGCCGCCCAGCAACCCCTGGGCGAGCAGCGGGGCTTGGCGGGTCCCGGTGGTGTCCGGTGCCTTCGAGGTGTCCGCGCCGAGCCGTCGCACGTCGTCGTCGGAGAGCAGCACCAGCACCCGGTGACCGCTGTGCTGCGGGTCCCCCAGGGTGATCTTCCCCTTGGCGTCGGTGACCCGGCCCTGCACGGTGACGTCCGCGTCGGCCTCGTACAGATGCCAGGTGCCCTTGTACGCGGCCTTGCGCGAGGTCGTCATCTTCTGCTTGATGTTCTCGCCGCTGTTCTGCCCGGCGCCGCCCTTGCCCTTGACGCCGCCGCGCACCTGGAGGGAGGCGTCGGGGCTGTCCTTGGACGGGAAGCGGGCGGCGTCGAAGCCCAGGCCGGCCTTGAACGCCCGGGTGTTCTTGTCGGCGACCGCCGTGGACACGCTGGACTTGGTCTCGATCTCCAGCTTGCCCTCGCCGGGCAGCGTCTCGCGGAAGCGGAGATTGCTCAGCTCGGTACGGGTCGACAGCCCGACGGTGTCGCGGTTGCGGCCCGAACCGACCTGCTCGTCACCGCTGTTGGCCCAGCCGCCGTGCGAGGCGGAGACCAGGGACCGCAGATGGTCCTCGTCGGTGAGCCCGTCCAGGGCGTCCTTCAGCTCGGGCACCCGGGCGTGCGCCGCCGCCGCGCTCTTCTTCTGGAAGGCGCTGGTCAGCGACTGCCGCGCGGTGTCCCGGAAGGCGTCGGACGCGGTGACATGGCGGATCGCGTGGCGCTGCGGCAGCACCTCCACCTTGGGGATGGAGGCCGGCGGCGGGCTGTCGTTCCCCTCCTGCGGGCGCGCGACCTCGACCGTGAGGTGGCCGCCGGGCTTGACCTGCTTGATGTGCTGAAGGTGCGGGGACGGCGCGATCGTGGACAGGTGCGTGGTCGGCTGCTTCGGGTCCTCCACGCCGATCATGACGTGGTACGTCACCGGATGGCCGTAGGTGTCGGTGTCCGCCTCCAGGGAGAACTGCCGTTTCACCTCGGTCTCGGTGCCCATGGTGAGCCCGTGCGAGGGGTTGTGGGCGGTGATGTCCAGGCTGCCGATGGTGAAGCCCCGGGTGACGTCCGGGTGATCGAGTGAACTGCGCACGTTTCCGGCGAGGTTGACGACGTGCTTGGCGCTGCGGGTGACGGACTTGTCGGCCCCGGTGGTCCGGGCGTGCGCGGCCTTCGTGGTCGACTTCCCGGAGCCCAGATGGTCGCCCTTGCCGGGCTCGGCCTTGATGAGGACCTCGTGCGTGGTGCCCGAACGCCCTGGCAGATGGGGGCTCTTGAGGGTGATCCGGTAGGTGCCGTCCAGCAGCTTGGCGCCGTCGCCGCGCAGCCGGGACGGCGCGAGCTGCTGCCGCAGCGAGCGCAGGTTCTCCCATGCCTCGGGCGTGACCCGGGGATGGTCCACGGGGTGGTTCCCGGCGGCGGTGCCGGGGCGCACCGCTTCCGGGGGCGGCAGCACACCGGGATGGTCCCGGTGCATCTCCCGCACGATGTGGTCCTCCAGCTCCGTCGAGCCGGGGACGTCGAGGATCGTGGTGCGCGGGGCGGCGACCGGGTCGGTGAGCCGGGCGGGCTCCAGCTGTGCGTGGTCACCGGTGGTGACCGGCGGCAGCTCGTGCGGGACGGCGCGCAGCACCTCGCCGTTCTGCGGATCGATGGTGAGGACGACGTCGCCGGGGGCGGGCGCCGGCTGCTTCACGGACGGCGGCGGGCTGTGGTCGCCGATCTTCGTGGTGCTGGTGGAGTGCAGGCCGTCGAGCCCCGGTCCGAAGTGGTGCCGGATGAGCTGGACGCGCAGCCGCACCTGGGTGGCGACCAGGTCGGCCTTGCCCTTCTGCTCCCGGCTGGCCTCGCTGCCGATGGTGTTCTTGCCCTTGACGCCGTGGGCGAGGTTGCCGGAGCCGGTGTAGCCGGCCGTGCCGGTCAGCCAGGTGGACTCCTTGCTGCCGTCCGTGGCCTTCCACACCTCGCCGGTGGCGCCGCCGCTGAGCCCCAGCGACCAGGAGCTGTTCTCGGTACGGCTCTGCCCGTGCTCGCCACTCGACTTCGAACCCAGCGTCGCCTTGTCGTCCACGGTGTGCAGGGCCCGGGAGTCGTCCGGTTCCACCGTCAGCAGCAGGTGGGCCTTGCCGCCGTCGCTCAGTGTCAGCGGCTTCGACAGCAGACCGGCGCCCGAGGCGTGCTCGAACTCGTTGATGACGTTGGAGGGTTGGAAGAAGTCCTCGATGTCCTGGTGCGCGGTGCCGTCGGGGCGTGCCTCGCGCGGCAGCGCCTCGTAGACGGCGTCGCGGGCCGTGTCGAGGCCGGTGACGGACACCGGATGCCCGGAGGCGGGCCGCTCGGCGTGGTTCCTGGCCCGGTCGGACTCCCAGCCCTGCCAGGCCCGCGGCCGGTCCTTGTCCAGCTCCTGCGGCCGGGGCACATCGGCACGGACCTGCCCCTTGATCTCGCCGTCCGCGCCGGGGGCGGCGAGCCGGGTGCCCTGGTGGTCCGTGACCTTCACCCGGTAGGTGAAGTCGGAGGTGTAGCTGTCCGTCTTGCCGGTGAAGGCGAACTGGTTCGCCGTCTGCGCGGAGGACTTGACCGTGGTCTCGCGCCCGTGTGTGGCGCCGCCCAGCTTGCCGGACGGCGTGATGAGAGCGGAGAGCTGGGGGTTGACGGGCCGTACGATGGTCGGCCCGAATTCGAGGCCCGCCTCGGAGGACGTCATCTCCGTCTTGCGCGGGGCGTTCTCGTGCGTCGACTCCACGGGCACGTCGAAGCCGTCCCCGTCGTTGTCCTTCGCCGCGTCCTTCGTCCGGTCCAGCTGCCAGGCGGAGGCGCTCGCCTTCACCTCGACCTCGTACGGCTTGCCGTCCACATGGACGGTGAAGCGCCAGCCGCCGTTGACCATCTGCCCGTGCTGCTTGCGGAAGTTGGCCGGGTCGAGGGCCGCGTCCAGGCGCTGGGCGACGGAGGTGTCCCCGGAGTGGCCGCCGAGCAGGGTCTCGACGCGGGTGCGCACGGCGTCCGGACCCGGGTCCTCGGTGATCTTCTTCCCGGCGAGCCCCTGGATGTGCCGCCCGTCCAGGACGGCGTCCGGCTCCTTCTCCCGCGGCTTCGGCGTCTCCTGCGGCTTCTCCTCCTCCTGGGATTTCGGCTGTTCCTGCGGCTTCGGCTGTTCGCCGTCCTTCAGTTGTTCCTGATCCTTCGGCTCTTCCTCGGTCTTCAGCTGTTCCTGGTCCTTCGGTTGCTCGTGCTCCTTCGGGTGTTCCTGCGGCTTTTCCGTCCAGGTGAGTTCGGCGTTCTCGTGTCCGGGCCGGAAGCGGAGCAGCGGCTCGCCGTCCGGACCGTGATGGGCGTCGACGATCTTGTCGAAGACGGACTTGCTGAAGGGGGAGGGCGGGTCCCAGAACATATGGGCGCCGTGCATCACGGCGATGTCCTTGGCCTGCATCTCCTTGATCAGCGCCTCGTGCTCCTTTGGCGGGATACGGGTGCCGCCCGGGGTGGAGATGTCGAACAGGTCGTGGTCCCCGGTGATGGGCCGCCGCACACCGTCCTCACCGACGCCGTGCACCACGCCGTCGACCACGACGAACTTGTTCTTCTTCGCCAACAGCTCCATTTTCGCGTTCAGTTCGCGGTATTCGGTGGAGCGCTGGTTGTAGCGGGACAGGACCTTGTCCCAGTCCTTCCCGGGGACGGTGGCCTGGTCGGGCAACTTGGGTTTGAAATAGCCGACGAGTCCGATGTTCCTGGGGTCCGCGCCGAGGTGGGTGTCCGCCTCGCTGATCGTCTTCGCCTTGATGTCCTGCGGTTTGGCCATGGCTCCGGCGTCGAGCCACTTCGGCGCGGTGGAGTTGGTGGGGCGGACGTCGATGACGAGGTTCTTCTCGCGGGCGATCTGCCGGAACCCCTTGAAGTTCTTCTCCGGAATGCCGTAAGTGTGCCGCGCCGTGTACGAGTTGACCTCATCGTCCTTGAGCGGCTTGGTCCAGGTGAGCTCGGCGTGCTTGTTCTCCGGCCGGAAACGCAGCAGCGGTTCGCCGTCGGGACCCTGGTGCGAATCCACGATCTTGTCGAAGACGGTCTTGCTGAAGGGGGAGGGCGGGTCCCAGAACATATGGGCGCCGTGCATCACGGCGATGTCCTTGGCCTGCATCTCCTTGATGAGTTCGTCGTGCTGGGGATGCGGGACGCGGGTGCCGCCCGGGGTGGAGATGTCGAACAGGTCGTGGTCGCCGGTGATGGGCCGCTGCCGGCCCTCGCTGTCGATGCCGTAGACCACGCCGTCCTTGACGGCGAACTTGTGCTCCGCCTCGTACACCGCCATCTTGGCGTTCAGTTCGCGGTATTCGGTGGAGCGCTGGTTGTAGCGGGACAGCACCTTGTCCCAGTCCCCGTCGGGAACGGTGGCCCGGTCGGGGGTCCGGGGCTTGAAGTACCCGACGAGTCCGATGGTCTTCGGGTCCGCGCCGAGGTGGACGTCGGCCTCGTTGATGGTCTTCGCCTTGATGGCCTGGGGCTTGGCCATGGCTCCGGCGTCGAGCCACTTCGGTGCGGTCGGGTTGGTGGGGCGGACGTCGATGACGAGGTTCTTCTCGCGGGCGATCTGCCGGAACCCCTTGAAGTTCTTCTCCGGCATGCCGTACGTCTCCCGCGCGGCGTGCGCGTCGACCTCGCCCGGCTTGGGCTCGGGCTGCCGGGTCGGGTCGGACACCGGGTCCACCCAGGCGTGCTGCCGGGGCACCGCCGGTGCCTCGGCCCGCGCCTGCCGCCAGGCGGAGCCGTCCCCGGTGTCCTCGTGCCGGGGGTGGTGGCCCCCGCCCCGCTGGGCGAGCAGGTCGTCATGGCCCGTCGTCAGGGCGCCCAGGAGCTGGATGTGGCGGTCGCGCAGCCCGCCGTGCGGAAGCTCGTCGTGCTCCGGGGCCCGGTGGACGTCGCCGGGCAGGCTGCCGGGGATGTGCGGGCGCTGCGGCGCGGTCTCGTCGGCGTACTCGTCGCGCAGCCCCAGCTGGTGGGAGATCTCGTGCGCGTACTCGACCGGCCGGGCCCCCGGCGCCCAGTTGCGCTGGTCCATGTCGTGGCCCGCGCCCACCAGGTCGACGGTCAGATGCGGCTTGTCGTCCGGGCCGACGCGCTCCAGGGTGACATGCAGGCGGTCGCCGTTGGGGAGCGTGTACCGGGGATCGTTGAAGTACCGCCGCACGCCCTCCTGCGCCCGGCCCCAGGTGTCGTCGGCGTCATGCGCGCCCGAACCGTCCTCCCGCAGCGCCACGCGTACGGTGAGATCGGTGTACGACGTCTCGCCGACCGTGAACCTCCGCTGGTCGAAGCCGGACCGCACCACATAGCGCGGGGTGCGGTCGAGCCGCATCCGGGGCGGCGGGCCCGAGGGACCGCTGGTGCCGGCCGGCCGGCGCAGATCGTCGAGGCCCTCGGCGCTGGGGACGGGCTGCCGGGAGGGGTGGTCCGGGTCCTCCTGCGACGGCTCCTTCCGCGCCTGGAGCTGCTGGTCCCCCTGCTGCTGGTGACGGGGCTGCCCGTGAGGCTGCTGATGGGGCTGTTGAGCGGGGTGCTGCGGTCCGGGGGCGGGTGTCGTCCGGTGATCTGCGGAACTGGTGGAGCCGGTGCTCGGAGTGTGATCCGCGGGGGCCTTGAGGGCGTCGTCGCCGGCCGGCCCGGGTGTGGTGTCCTCGGTGGTGTTCGGGTGCTCGTCGGCCTTGGTGGTGATGCGGTCGAGGTGGCCGGGGGACTCCGGGGTGACGGCCGGCCGGGTCAGCTCCTGCCGGAGCCCGCTGGTGCGTTCGTCGTACGTCAGGTGGGAGGACAACCCCGTGCGGATGTCCTCGATCCGGCGGAAGGTGTCCTCGGGCGCGCCCTCGCGTATGCCGAGCAGCTGCTCGGTGTGCTGCTCCCGCGCCTGCTCAAGGCGGTCGCCGAGTTCGCGTATCCGGTCCTGGCGATCCGACTCGCGCCGGTGCAGGTGCTGGTCGAGCTTGTCGAGAGCCGCCCGGGCCTCCTGCTCGGTCCCCGCCTCCTGGGCGCGGCGGCGCAGCTCTGCTGCGCGGGGATCGTCCTCTCCGTCGTGCAGGGCTTCGAGACGCTCGCGCAGTTCGCGCTCGGAGGGGCGGTCGGGGGTGTCCGACTTCAGCCGGTCCAGGCGCTGTTGGAGCCGCTGGTCCGTGCGGTACTCGTGGAGGTCGCGCAGGGCCCGGTCGGCGTCCTGCGGGGTGGCCGCCTGGTCGACCCGCTCGCGCAGCTCGCGTTCGTGCTCGTCCGCGCCGTCGTTGAGGGCGTCCAGACGGCGGCGCAGGTCGGCCTCGCTGCCCGGCGTCGGAGGCCGGTCGGGCGTCGGCTCGTCCGACTTCAGGTGATCGAGGCGCTGTTGGAGCCGCTGGTCCTCGCGATGCTGCTCCAGATCGTGCAGGGCCTGGTTCGCCTCGTCCGGGGTGCGGGCGTTGTCGAGGCGCTCGTACAGCGCGGTGGTCTCGGGGTCCGAGGTGGACCGCAACTGGACCAGCCGGTCGTGCAGTTCCGCGTCCTGGCGCGTCGAGTCCAGCTGTGCGCGCAGCCGGTCGGCGGTGGGCTGGTCGGTGGTCAGGGCGAGGCGCTGCCGCAGGTCCTCCACGTCCTGGTGGAAGGGGCGCGGGGTGTCGTTCCCGGTCAGCGACCCGGCGGGGACATGGTTCTCGACGTACGACGAGTACTCGTTGAGCCTGCTGTCCAGCAGCTCGGGGTCTCCGGAGCGGTGGGCCTGCTCGACCGCGTCGACCCTGCTCTGCCACTCCTGCCGGGAGCCGGTGAAGTCGGTCAGCCGGTCGAAGCCGCCCTGCGCGTGCGCGTGGAACGCGTCGTAGCGCTGCTGGACGGCGCGCGTCTCGACATGGGTCCGGAAATCCGACAGGTGCTCCCCGGCGCGCTGCCAGTCGCCGGACGCGGCGGCCTGCTCCACGGCACGGGTGTACGCCGACCGGTCCGCCTCGGACATCCCGGCGGACCGCGCGGCCCGGTCCAGGTCCGACACGCGCTGCCGTATGCCGGCGTCGGGGGCGACGGGCCGGTTCGTCGGGGGCGTCGGTGCCTGGTGGAGCGGGTTCGGGTCGTGGGTGGGCACGGCGATGGAGTCCAGCTGGTGCAGCTGCTCGGTGACATGCGTGTCGGGGGCCGTGGACTCGGTGTCCACGTGCGGGGTCGCACCGGGCTCGTGCCCAGGGACGTCCGGGAAGGCGGGCGTGTGCTCGGTCGTCGGGGACTGGTGCGGCGCGGCGCTCGTGGGGGACGGGTGCGGCGCGGCGGTGGACGGCGACTGGTTCTGCCCGACGGTGGTCGGGGTCGGGTGCTGGCCGCCGGGCGTGGGGGCCCCGTTCTGTCCGCCGGTCGCCGGGGCCTGGTTCTGGCCGGTGGGCGCCTGGGCGCGGGGTGCCCGGGGGGCGACCTCGTCCTGGCCGTGGTCCGTCGTGGGGGAGCGGTGGGACGTGGTGGTGCCGGTGGGGGTGATGGAGGTGGTGGGGCCGGTGGACCGGGTGGTGCCGGTGGGGTTGGTGGAGGTGGTGGGGCCGGTGGACCGGGTGGTGCCGGTGGGGTTGGTGGAGGTGGTGGAGCTGGTCGACCGGGTGGTCTCGGCGGGCCGGTTGGCTCCTGCGGACAGGTCGGTCTCGGTCGACCGGTCGGTCTCGGTCGACCGGTTGGTCCCGGTGGTCAGGTGGGTCTCGGTGGGCCGGTTGGTCCCGGTGGTCAGGTGGGTCTCGGTGGACCGGTCGGACCCGGTGGTCCGGGTGGACCCGGTGGATTCCGTGGCGACGTGCGGTGCCGTGGTCGTCTTCCGGGTGGCGCCGGTGACCGGGCCCTCGGACTCGGTGACCGTGGTGTGCGGGGCGGTGTGTGCCTTGCTGTCGCCGACGTGGCCGGTCTCGTCGCCGGTACGCGTGCCGCCCGTGTTCAGCGACTTGACGGAACCGGTGCCGCTCCCGGTGCCCGTGCCCTTCTCGCCCAGCCCCGAACCCGCCCCCTTGGTGTCGAAGCCTTCCGCGCCGGACAGATGCGGCCCGTCGGTGTCGAGGGAGAGCTTCGGGAGGTGCAGGTCGGGCTCGGACGGGAGGTGGATGTCGGGCGTGTGGACCTCGGTGTGCTCGCCCCCGCCGAACCTCCGCCTGCCCCCGCCACCGCCCATCGCGCCGATGATGCCCGAGGTCAGCGCGGAACCCATGTCGTTCTCGCCGCCGAAGATCTCCGACATCACCTCGGTGGTGACGATGCTGGACGCGCCGCCGATGATGCCCTTGCCGATCAGCGAGGACGCGAACTTCGGCGCGAAGGCCGAGCCCGCCCCGGAGAAGAGCCCGCCGATCGCACCGCCGATCGCGCCGCCCTCCAGGGCCTGGAGCGTCGCGGCGGTGTCCCACTTGGTGCGGTCGCCCTTGAG
Source organism: Streptomyces sp. SUK 48 (assembly GCF_009650765.1). Lineage (NCBI taxonomy): Bacteria > Bacillati > Actinomycetota > Actinomycetes > Kitasatosporales > Streptomycetaceae > Streptomyces > Streptomyces sp. SUK 48. The sequence goes on from NZ_CP045740.1 coordinate 7,268,694, forward strand.
GAACTGGATCCCCTGGATCACCGCGTCCATGCCCACCATGAACCCGACACCGGTGGCGATCGAGATCAGCAGCCGCTTCAGCAGCATCTTGACGATCAGCCGCACCCCGGTGACCAGGGCCGGGATCGCCTCCGGCGCCCAGAAGGCGAGTTCGGCGATCTCGACCGCCAGCCACACCAGCTGAGCGATGATCATGTACTTGGCGTACTCGACCTGCAACCCCGTGTTCCGGCCCAGCTCGCCCAACTGCCCGGCCGCGTCGGCCATGTCGGGGATGTTGGACTTCAACTGCTGGGTGAAGGCGGTGAACTCGTCGGCGACCTGACCGCCGACGCTGTGCAGCACACCGCTGGTCGCCGGGTCGATCTCCCGGCTGATGGCGGTCAGTTGGCGCGCGGCGTCGTCCCACGCCGCACCCAGGCTGCGCAGTTTGTCCTCGTCACCCTTGGGCCAGTCCTGTCCGACGGCCAGCTTGGCGACCCAGCCCAGTTCCGGGGGCAGTTCGATGCTCATGACTTGGTGTTCTTCACCCGTGTCTCGGTGGGCTGGACCTCGGTGGTGTGCAACCGCCGGGTCGCCTCGACGTTCTGGTCCTCCATGCGTTCGAGATTGACGGCCATGGTGCGGATGCCGTCGTGCATGCTGTCGACCAGATGGCCCATCTGCCCGGTGCTGTCGATGATCTGCTTGTGGGGCGTGGCGTACTGCTCGTAGAACTGCTTCCCGGTGGCGTCGTCGCCCCAGCAGTCGCCCAGCTCGGACAGGCGCCCCTCCAGGCCCTTGCCGATGTCCCGGAACCGCGCCGCCAGCTGCTGCACGTACGGCAACTGGTTGCGCAGCCCGTCGGTGTCGACGTAGAACTCGCCGTCAGCCATGCGTTCCTCCCTGGATACGGTGGTCGTCGTGGGGTGCGGTGCCCGGCGTCATCGGCCGTCACCGCGTCGTACGTCCGGCCGTCCCTCGGCGATGTACTCGCGCACCTGGTCGGGCATGGCCGGTTCCTCCGCGAGCAGTTCGGTGGCGTCGACCCTGCCCTCGATCAGGTCGGTGAGCCGCACCCCGGCCGGCAGCCCGTGCGAGCCGACCTCCGCGACGGCCTCCAGCGCGTTGACGCGGGCCTGGCGGATGGTGGACAGCAGTGCCTCGGAGAGTTCCTTCGGCGCCATCCGGTGGTAGGCGCCGGTGGGGAACTCGATCGCGGTGACCTCGCCCTGCGCGTTCACGGTCGCCTTGACGGTCTGCCGGGGCGCGGTCGCCGTACCGGTCACCTCGTTGATCCGGCGCCGCGTCTCGACGGCCTCCGTGCGCTGCTTGCGGTACAGCGCCAGCAGGTCCTCTATCTCCTGGTCGTAGGGGCTGCTCATCCGAGTCTCCTTGCGTCGTGCGAGGGTGCGGTGGCGGGGCGGCGCCGGGTGCCGGGCGGGCGCGGGGCGCCGAGCGGCTGCGGGGTGCCCGGGGCCGTCACAGCACCGCCCCCGAGCCGTCGGAGGCCGCCGTGCCCCAGGTGTCGCCCTCCTGGACCAGCAGGTCCGCGATGCCCCGGGACGGCTGCGCGAGTTCCTCCTCGGCCTCCGACTCGTCCAACGCTGGCTCCTGCGGGGGGAGTTCGGCGGTGAGTTCGGAGGGGTCGCCGGCGAACGAGCGCAGCCGGACGGCCGGGATGACCATCTCGCCGGGGCCGGCCGCGCCGGACCGGTTGGGGCGCCAGGTGGAGAGCCGGGGCCCGTCCGCCTCCCCGGCCGTGGCACCGGCCTCGCCGGACCAGGTGGCGGCGTCCTCCGTCGCGTAGCCGGGCGCGAGGACCTCCTCCTCGTCCTCGGTCGGCACGGACCACAGCAGCGGTACGAGCGCGGCTCCCGCGCTGTCCCATGCCGCCGTGTCCTCCGCCTCGCCGCCGGCGGCGGGCGCCAACGCCACGTGATCGTCGGGGAGTTCGGGACCGCCGGGAGCACCGGGATCGCCGGGCACATCCGGTACGTCCGGCTGGTCCGCGTCGAGCGGCCGCGCGGTGCCGTCGCCGCCCACCGGAAGCACGACCGGCGCCGCCGCGTCGTCCTCCTGCCGGCGCCGGTGCCGTTCGGCGGACTCCTCCGCGGAGCCCGCCGTACCGGCACCGAGGGCGGTCCCGGCCACTACGGCGGCGGTCGCGCCCGCCGCCGCGCCGAGCAGGGTGACGGGCAACGCGCCCTCGCCGACGCCCTCGTGAGCCGCCACGACCGGACGCTCGCCGTCGGCCTCCGCCTCCGGCGTCCAGGCGTGCGTGTCGGGGGTCAGCAGCCCGGAGGCGTCCGACCGCTCGTCCCGCGCCCCACCGGAGGGGGCGCCCGCGCCGGGCATCATGCCGGGCATCGCGGGCGCGGCCTCGCCCGCCACGCCGGCACCCGCCTCCTCTGCCTCGCCCGCCCAGGCGGCCTCGGTCTCCCCGCTCTGCGCACGGGCCGCCACAGGGGCCGCCACCGGCGGCGCGACGGGCAGCCCGTCCGAGCCGATCATCATGCCCTCGGTGGAGTCCGGCAGCGCGAGACCCTCGCCGCCCGCTCCGGCACCCCCGACGATCTCCTCGGGCACCCCGGGCTCACCGGTCCACGGCTCGCCCTCGGGCTCCAGCAGCCCCGAGGCGTCGCTCGGATCGGCCGTGCCCTGCGCGGCCGGGCCGCCCGCGCCCATGCCCGGCATCATGGGCATGCCGTTCATACCCAGGCCCGTACCGCCCCCGGCCTCCTCGGCCGCGAGCCCGCCGGGCAGCGCCTCCGCCTCCTCGTCCAGCGGCAGCCCGAGCCCCTCGCCGCCCGCGTCGGCGCCCCTGCCGCCGATCTCCTCGCCCACCTCGGGGTCGCCGACCCAGGGCTCGGCCTCGCTGTCGAGCAGTCCGCTGGCGTCGCTGGGGTCGACGGCGCCGCTGTTCGGCATGCCGCTGCCGCCCATGCCGGGCATCATCGGCATGCCCCCGGTGCCGGCACCGGTGAGGCCCTCGTCGGTGGAGAGGCCGCCGGGGTAGTGCGCGGCCTCCGCCTCGTCCACCGGCAGCCCGAGGCCGTCGCCGCCCGCGTCGGCGCCCCTGCCGCCGATCTCGTCGGCCACGCTCGGGTCGCCGCTCCAGGGCTCGGCCTCGCTGTCGAGCAGTCCGCTGGCGTCGCTGGGGTCGACGGCGCCGCTGTTCGGCATGCCGCTGCCGCCCATGCCGGGCATCATCGGCATGCCGCCCGTGCCGAGCCCCTGTTCGGCCTTCGACAGGCCGTCGAGGGACGGCGACTCCAGCGCGTCGTTGAGGAACGACGGCGATGAGAGCCCCTCCGGCAGCCCGGACTCCGTGCCGAGGGCGCCCGGGAACTTCTCGGGGGCGACATCGCCGAGCCCTTCCCCCGCGTTCAGACCGCCGGTGCCGCCGACACCCGTGTCACCGGGGAAGTCCTCGGGCAGCGCGTCGTTGCCCGACCAACTGGACGGATCCTCGGCGAGCTTGTCGGACAGCGCGGGGAACTTTCCGGTGCCGGTGCCGGTGTCGAGCCCGCCCGGGAAGGCGGTGGGCGTCAGCGTCGGAAGACCGTCGTCCAGGCCGGGGCCGCCCGGGAACGCGGACGGGTTGAGCGCCTTGTCCAGCGCGTTCGGATCGAGGGTGTCGTTGCCGAAGGCGTCGTCCGGCAGCCCGTCCAGACCGGGCCCGTCGCCGCCCACGTCCGTGCCGCCGGAGAACGGCGAGGGTGTGGCGAGCGCGCTCATCGGATTCACGCCGGGCAGGTCCGGGTTCGGCAGGCCCGAGGTGTCGGGAGCCGAGAACGCCTGCGGATCCGGCGCGTTCACGTCGGGCAGGTTCGGGTCGGTCAGATTGGGGTCGGAGACGTCCGGGACGTCGTCCGGCACATCCGGGCTGTCCGTGGGGCTGGTCACCGGCGGCGGGGTGTGCACCGAGTCGATGGTGACCTGGTACTCGCCCGCCAGGCTCTTGAGGACCGCCCGCATGTCGCTGGTCATCATCTCGACCAGCTGCGGCTTCTCGTGGATCGGGATCAGGCCGTTGCTCATCGGCTTGACGCCCATCTTCACGGCCTGGTCGGCGTACCAGGCGTCGATGTCGGCGATCTTGACCTGGGCGTTGTACAGATTGACCGAGTTGTCGGCGAGCTGCTGCGGCACCGAGTTGCCCGCCTCGCCGCCGGAGAGCACGTCCGCGGTCGCCTTCACCTGGCGGGAGAAGGTGTTGATCATGTCGCAGAAGGCGTCCGCGGCGGCGCCCTTCCACGGGCCGTTCTCCCCGGCCAGTGCGTTCGCCTGGTCGGCGAGGCTCTTGGCGATCCCGGCGAGCACCACCTGGGCGTCCAGGAAGTGGCCCGCCGCGTCCATCAGGGACTGGGGGTCGGAGATCCCCTTGGCACGCTCCTGGTTGGCATCGGAGCCGGTTCCGGCGGACATGCCATTGATGGCCGCCATGATCTGCTTCCAGTCCCACGAGTTGTAGTCGTCGATCGACCCCGGATCGTTCCCGGGATCGGCGAAGATGCCGTCACCGCTGTCGCTGAACCCGCCGGTGTTGTAGTCCGGGCTGCCCATCTTTGCCCCAGTCTCCCGCTTGCGCCCCTGTCAGGGTCCCCGCCGCCCCCGGTCACCGTCGTACGGTGCCGGGGGCGGCCAGGACCACCCGTCAACTTGCTCCGCCGCCGGACCCGCCGGCGTCGGTCACCAGGCTGGTGAAGTCACTGGTCGTGCTCTGCATGGCGTTCTGCAGATCAGTGGCCTTCATCCGCCCGGCGTCTTCCAGAGTGGTGTAGTGCTGCGCCAACTGCTTGACGCCGTCGCGCAGATCACCGAGGCCCTGGGCCAGGTCCTGGAACACCTTGATGTACGACTCCTTGAGCCCGGAGTCGGCGTTCGGACCGTTGACCTTCGTCCGGATCTGGTTCGCGTGATAGAACGCGCCCGGCTCGGTCTGCACCTTTCCCAGCTCGGTCGCGGCGTCCCGCGTGGGCTGGATCAGCTTGTCGATGTTGTCGGCGAACAACAGCATCGACGGGGTGTCCACGCTGGTACCGCTGCCCGGGTCACCCGAACCGCCCGGTACGTTGGGCGGGTTGAAGGTGGTGGCCGCGGTCACGGTGCCGTGCCCGGAATCGAGCGTCGTCCCGCCGTCGTAGTGCTGCGGGTCCGGAGTCGGCGTCGACGTGGTCGTGTCCGGGATCGGCAAGGGCTGGTCGGCCATCGGTCACCCCCAGAGACGAACGCCCTGGCGCTCGCCACTGGAGTAGTACTCGTTGATCTCACCGAGCATCTGCGTGGCGGAGGCGGCCTTCTGGGTCATGTCCGCGGCGGCGGCGTCCCACTGCGCCTTGACCTGCTGGTAGGTCTGCTGGGCGTCGCTGGTCCACTCGCTGAGGTGCATCTTCGCCGCGTTGTCCAGCTCGGTGAGAGTCTGGTTGATGCGCTGCGTGATGGAGTTCATCTCGCCGACGATGTAGTCGACCTGCTCCATCTGGACGGTGTACGTGGTCATCTGCTGTCCGGCTCCTTGGGAACGGATGCGAGTACGAAGGGGTGTGCCGGTCGGGGACCGGTCAGGAGGGGAAGCCCGGCAGACCGACGCTGCCCGAGCCCATCTGCTGCGCGACCTGTTGCGCCTGCTGCTGGGTGTTCTCGTGGGTGTTGGCGTAGACATGGGTGTTCTGCGCCAGCTTCTCCAGCATGGTGCGCAGCGACTGGTTGACCTTGTCGAAGTCGGTCAGCCAGTCCTGCATGGCCGTGTGGTAGATGTTCGCGGCCTCGCCGCTCCAGCTCGCCCGCAGGCCCTCGATCTGGCCGTCCATCTGCGCGTACGAGCCGGTGGTCTCGTCCAGGGCGGTCTGGAAGCTGCCCTGGGCGGCGGTCATTCCCTGTAGTTCGACTGACGTCAGTGCCATCGTGTGGTCCTCTCTCGAACTGCGGCGCCGGCTGTGGCTGTTGACAGCGATGTCACACCCGTGGGGGGTGTGCGCCGACGCCGGATGGTGGGGGGTTCACCCGCCGTCCGCCGCCACGCACGAGGTCGTGCGCGGCGGCGGGGCGGACGTCTCTCATGTCTGCACCAGGGGCCTCGCCTGGGGCGGCTCCGTGGTGCCCGGCAGGCCGGCCCCGGTGCGCGGGGCGTTCGCCGGGGGCGGCGGACCTGCCGCCGCCGGGCCCGGCGAGCCCGTGGCGCCCGCCGAACTCGCCGCGGCCCCCGTGCCCGCCGTGCCCGAGGGGGCGGGTCCCGGCGTCGTGTCGGGGGTCGCGGCTCCGGGGAGGTCCGTCGCGCAGACGGTACGGGTACGGGCGGACGCGGCGAGCCGTTCCGCCAGCCGGTGCGCCTCCCAGGCGCCCCCGGGCGGCGGCGCGGCGTGGAAGGCGGCGGCCAGCATCTTGGCCGCGTCGTCGGCCAGTTGGAAGCCGAAGACCCACAGGCGCCGCCGTACCAGCTCGATGGCCTGCTCCACGGTGTACGGATCGAGCCGCAGGTACTCGGCGAACTCCCCGGCGATGTCGGCCCGTTCGCCCACCAGCGCGCGCAGCTCGGCGGGCGAGCCGCACAGGGCGAGCACCGTGTCGCAGGGGGTGGCCGCGAGCCGGGCCAGTCCGTCGAGCACCGCCGCGCGCTCGGCGGGCGAACGGCGGCCGAGGGCGTCGTCGAGGCGCAGCACCAGCAGCCCGCCCGACGCCTCCTCCAGCGCCGCCGCCAGCCGGTGCGCGGGCTGCTTCGGGAAGCGTGCCGGGAGCGCGGAGAGCCGTACCTCGTGCACGGCGCCCGAGGTGAGCAGCCCCGCCTCGGTCAGGCACCGCGCGTACGCCCGGGCCAGCGCCCGCCGGCCGCTGCCCTGCGGGCCCTCCAGCACGATGTTGGCCTGCGCGGACACCGCCCGCCCCGCTTCGCGCGGGGCACCGGCGAGCGCCGCCACCCGGGTGGCCAGGACGGCGCGGGCCGCGTCGAGGCCGGCCATCGCGGCCAGCTTCGCCAGACCCGCCGACTGCCCAGGCGCGGCGCCGGGCGCGGTCGGGGTGCCGGGTGCCGGGCGCGCGGGCGGGGCGCCTTGGCCGGCTCGCCGCTCGGCCTGGCCACCGGCCGGGGCCGCCGGGCCGCCCTGCGCCTCCGCCGCCCCGCTCGGCACGGTGATGACGTCGGCGCCGTCGAGGCGGGACAACTCCGTGTCGTCGCCCGGGGGTTCGGCGGCCAGCCGGGACGCCTGCCTGCTGATCATCTCCTCGAAGACCTGCCGGGCGACGCGTCCGTTGCCGAAGGTGGCGCCCTTGGGCACGTCCTGGAAGTAGCGGTCCAGGGCGTCGAGGGCCGAACCCGACAGCTCGTAGTAGTGCTTGGCGCACAGGCCCCGCACGATGGTGACCAGTTCGTCGGCGCTGTAGTTGGGGAACTCCACCGTGCGGGCGAACCGGGAGGCCATGCCCGGGTTGGAGGCGAGGAACTGCTCCATCTGCGCGGAGTACCCGGCGACGATCACCACGACCTCGTCGCGATGGTCCTCCATCAGCTTCATCAGCGAGTCCACGGCCTCCTGCCCGAAGTCGGGGCCGTTGCCGCGGGACTGGTTGGTGAGCGTGTACGCCTCGTCGATGAACAGCACACCGCCGAGGGCCTTGTTGAAGACCTCCGTGGTCTTGATGGCCGTGCCGCCGATGATCTGCGCCACCAGGTCGGCGCGGGCCACCTCGACGATATGGCCCTGGCTGAGGATGCCCAGTTCCGCGAGGACCGCGCCGTAGAGCCGGGCCACCGTGGTCTTGCCGGTGCCGGGCGGCCCCGCGAAGACCAGGTGCCGGCTCATCGGCGGCATCGGCAGGCCCATCTCCTGGCGGCGCTGCGCCATCTTGTTGAGGTTGATCAGGCCGGTGACCTCCAGCTTCACGCTCTCCAGGCCGACCAGCCCCTCCAGCTCCGCGAGGGGACCGGTGCCGGTGTGCGCGGCCGCCCGGGTCGCCGCGTCGCCGCCCCCCGCGCCGGAGCCGCCGGAGCCGGTGGCCGCGGTCGTACGGCCGCCCGGGTCGCCGCCGGTGTCGACGCGCTCCACCGAGACCTGGCCCGTCTTGAGCTGGCGCACCGGGACGCCGCCGTTGTCGCGGATCTCGCAGTCGTGCACCCGCACCGGTTCGTCGGTGTTGCAGCGCACGCCGTCGCCGCCATTGTCGAAGACGGTGCAGTTGGTCAGTTCGGCCCGCGAGGACGCCTGCACGTTCACACCGTGGCCGCGCGCGCCGTTCACCCGGCAGCCGACCGCGGTGAGCGCGCCGCCCGCGCTGATCCGGATGCCGTCGCCGTCCGACCCGGTGAACTCGCTGTCCTGGGCGCTGAGTTCGGACTCCGCGCCGATGAGCGTGGAGCAGCCGGTGAACGCCGAGCCGGTCACCTCGGCGCGGGCGCCCGAGGCGAGGGCGAGCCCCGTACCGCCTCCGGAGCGCAGCCGCAGCGCGGACAGCGACGCCGAGGCCCCCTCGGACAGCTCGACGCCTGTCACCAACTCTGCGTCACGCAGGGTCACTTCAGCCTTGGCCCCGACGCCCCGCAGCGCGGTGCCGGCCGCGTCGGCCGTCAGCCGGTCCAGCACCACCGCGCCGTCCGCCACCTGCACGGCCGCCGTGCCCGCGCCCTCGACGGACAGTCCCGCGCCCTCGGCCCGGCCGCCGGCCTCCACCAGCAGACCGGTCGGGGTGCCGGTGATCCGGCAGTCCTCGAGCCGGGGCCGCGCGCCTGCCGCGACATGGATGCCCTCCCGCCGGGCCCCGGCGACGAGGCACTCGCGCAGCACCGGCGCGCTGCCCTCGCCGACCCGGACCGCCTGCCCGCCGGAACCGGTGAACGAGCAGCGGGTCAGCACCACTTCGGCCGCGCTGGTCAGATACGCGTCCAGCGCGGCGCTGCCGCTCACCTCGACACCGGTGAGCGTGGCGCGCGCGTTCTGCTCCACGGCGAGCGCGGGCTTGCCGCTGCCGCTGATCCGGGTGGCCTCCACCACCGCCGTGGCCTGTCCGTTGACGCAGACGCCGTTGCCCCGGGCCCGGTCGAGCCGGCAGTCGCGCAGGGTCAGCCGGCCGTGCTCGGCCACCACGACCGCCGACGAGCCGACCTCCTGGATGTGCGTGCCCTCGACGGCGTTGGCGCCGCCGGAGGTGACCACGATGCCCGCGCCCTGCGCGTTGGTGACCTGGCAGTCCCGCAGCGCGACCACGCCGTCCTGCCAGGCCAGCACGGCCGCCCACGCCTCGCCGGAGATCCGGCAGCCGTCCAGCGCGGCCTGCCCCCGGCGCACGTCGAGCACCGGGGCCTCGCGGTCGGTGCCGGACAGCTGGAGGCCGGTGAGCCGGACCGCCTCCGCGTCCAGGACGAGGGTGCTGCCCTGGGCCGCGGCGATCTCCACCGTGCCGCCGGCGCCCTCGGCGGCCAGCGTCACCGCGCGGTTGATGTACAGGCTCTCGTCGTAACGCCCCGGCGCGACGGTGATCAGCGCCCCGTCGGTGGCGTCCGCCAGGGCGTCGGCGATGGCGCGGTAGGCCCCGGGGCGGTCCGGGGACACCAGTAGCACGGGCCGGGTCACAGTTTCGCTCCCTCGTCAGGCGCACTCAGGTCGCCGCTCTTGCCATTGCCGTTGCCGCCAGGGCCGCCGGTGCCGTCACCGGCGCCGTGCGGGCGCTGCCGTTGCGCCGGGGCCCCGCCGATCAGACCCGGGGGTGTCCCGAGGGCGCCCTGGCCGCCCGGCTCGTCCCGGCCGGCCGCGTCGTCGGCGCGCAGCGCGGCGGCCGCGCGGTCGAGTCCGTCCAGGGCGATCTCGTCCAGCGGCACCCGCTGGACGTCCACCTTGCCGTCGGAGGCGATCTCCGAGGGCGACAACTCCCGCAGCAGCACCGGGCCTTCGCCCTCCGCGGGACGCAGCACCTTGAACGTCGTGCCGGGCAGGAACACCACGCGGTCCGGCTCGGCGGGGTCGATCAGATTGGTACGGCGGGCGGTGATCGACCAGATGAGGAAGTCGGTGGCGTCGTGCGGACCGGGGCGCGGGGCGCCGTACGCCGTGCAGAACGCCCACTCCGTCACCAGCCGTCCCTCCCGGAACCAGGCCCGCTCCGCCGTGCTCGCGCGGGCCCGCAGCAGTGCGGCGCCCCGGTACGACGGCAGCCTGCGCAGGCCGGCGGCCACACAGCGGGCCAAGGGCACGTGCGGGCCGACCGCCGCGGCGCGTACGGCCGCGTTGACCTGCGCGCTGTCCCCGGTCAGGAACAGCCGTACGGCCACCAGGTCGGTGAGCGCGTCCGTGGCCTCGCCGCGCGCGCCGCCACGCAGTCCCGGCGACTCCGACATCACCCGGGACACCGTGCCCGCGACCGCGTTGTACTGCGTGCTGAGCGTCCGGCGCACCCAGTCCCGCTCCTTCTCGGTGCCGCGCTCCGGCGGTACGGCGCAGGCGGACGCCTTGGGCGTGGGCTGGACGCGGACACCGGGGACGGCCGCGGGGGCGGCCGCCTGGGGCTCGGGAGCGTCGGGGGCGCCCGGCGCGGGGGCGGGCGGCGTCGGCCCGTCGGCCCGGCCGGTGCCGGCGGGCTTCACGGGCGCGGCGGCAGGGGAGTCGGACTCCAGCCGGATCAACGGCGCGGGGCGCACGGGGGGCGCCGGGGGAGTGGGGGCAGTGAGGGGAGCGGGGGCAGCGGGAGGAGCCGTCGGCGGGACCGTGGGCTGCGGCTGCGGCTGCGGCTGCGGCTGCGGCTGCGGCTGCGGCTCGGGCTCCGGCTCCGGCTTCTCGGCGGGAGGGGCATGCGGCGCCGAGGGACCGGCGCCGGGTGCGTCGGGCGCGTGCGGAACCGACGGCTCCGGCACAGGACCCTGTTCCGGCGCAGGTCCCTGCTCCGGTTCCGGGGTGGTCGCTCGTGTGGGTACGTCGGTCCGCGCCGGGCGCTCCGCCTCCCGGCCGTCCAGCCCGTCCACGGGACGCGGGTTCTCCCTCGGCGGCTCACCCGGATTCCCCTGCTCCCCCCGGTTCCCGGGCTCGGACACGGCCGGAAGGTCGGGCAGCGCAAGGCGCGCGGGCGCGGCGGGGCGAGGCGGCGTCGGCACCGGCGCAACGGGCCCCTGGACCAGGGGCATCGGCGGAACCGGGCCCTGCCCCACGGGTGCCGGCGCGTCGGTACGCGGCACGTCGGGTACCGGCTCCGGTGCGGGACGCGGCGCCTCCCGAACCGGCTCCGGTCCGGGCACCGGCACCGGCATGGGCGCGGGGCCCGGCCCGTCCCCGGTCGCCGTGGCCGCCGGCGCGGTGGTGACGGTCTCCCGCCCGGGCCGCCCGGCCGTGCCCGCGTCCCCGGACTCGCCGGTCACCCGGGCGTCGTCGCCCGACTCGACCCGCGGCAGCCCGGCCGACGGCACCTCGGACTCGGTCCGGGCCGCGAGGGGCGCCGTCACGGGCGGTGCCGCCGGTGCCGCGTGCCCCCGTACCCGCACGGTCCTCTCGTCGAGGTCCAGATGCGCGAGCGCCGACGCCCCGCCCGACCCCTCACCTCGTACAACTCTGTTCTCCGCGAACGGAGTTGGCGCAGGGGCCGGCGAACCCCAGGGCGCCGCCTCCGCCGTCCTGGCCTGCCCCCGGAACGCGGTGGGGGCGATCGCCTGCGGGCCCGTCGCCGTGGCGTCCGGCGTCGACCACAGGCCGGCGTCGTCCGCCGTCACCGCCACCTGGCCCGGCTCGTCGGCCGGGGCGATCGTGAAGCCCTCGCGCCGCTCGGGGTCCAGCCGCCACAGCATGTCCTCGGCGAGCGCGCGCATCCGGTCGGCCGCGCCGGGCGTCGTGCGGTCGTAGAGGATCGCCGCGTAGCCGGGCGCGGCCGGTATCCGGCGCACCGCGTCACCGTCCGCGGGCTCGGCCAGCGGGCGCATCCACAGGCCGCTCTGCACCACTTCGAGCACCGCGTCGGCGGCGTACTCGTACACACCGGTGGTGATCTCGGGCACCCCCGACAGGGGCCTGCGCAGGCCGAAGAGGGTGGGCGGGGCGGGGGCGCTCCCGGTGCGCGGGAAGTACATCAGCTCGCTGACGAAGGGGTGGTGGCCGAGCGTGCCGTCCGGCCGTACCGCCGCCACCTCGGGCGAGGCGAGACCGGCGCGCGACTCGACCGGCACGCCCGCGTACAGCACCACCTGCCGGCCGAGCGCGTCGGCGAGTTCCTGGCCCAGCGCCTCGGCGCCCTCGGGCAGCGCGACCGGACCGAGGTGCAGGAAACGCACCCAGGAGCGCGCGGACGGCAGGACCGTGTCCCACAGGCGGGTCACGTCGGCCAGGGTCACGGGCGGTCCGCCGGGGCTGCCGAGGACCACGGTGAGGATGTCGGGATGGCTCGGCAGCCGGTCCACCAGGCGCCGGCCGCTCTCGGCGGCGGGATGGTCGTGCGGGCTGCGCACCCACACCCCGCAGGGCGCCGGTTCGGCGATGCCGTGGCCGCTGGTCGTCCAGGGACGGTCGAAGGTGGAGAACTCCCAGCGCGGCTTGGGGAACCGGCGCGAGTCGCGCTCCGCCGAGCGGCCGGGCCGGAACCGCAGCCAGCCCGCGCCGTGGTCGCTCGGGATGAACAGGCCGCCGCCGTCGGTCGGCAGCACCGCGCCGTCCGGGGCGAGCACCAGCCGGCCGAGCCGGTCCGCGATCCGCTGGGCGGCGCGCCGCGACTCCTGGGGTGTGCTGCGGCCGAAGACCAGGCGCAGGCTCTCGCCCCGGCCCGCCAGCAGCCGTGCCACCGCGTCCGCCGAGCCCTCCAGCTGGCCGTGGGGGAGGTCCACCACGGCCAGGGTGTGCTGGGGGTCGGCGGCGAGCCCCGCGGTGAACGCGGCGGCGTGCGGGTCGGGTTCGCCCTTGGGGTGCACCAGCAGCGCCCGGCCCTCGGCCCGGCACTGCAACGCCGTCCCGCCCGTCCGGGCGGTGCCCAGTCCTCTGCGCATCCGCTCACCCCACCTGTGCGGCGGAGCCGGTGGGAGAGGGGTCGGCGGAGACCGCCGGCACCGGTGCCCGCCCGGTGCCCGAAGCTCCGGGTGTTCCGCCGGAGTCGGCGGCGGGCGAGGCCGTCGCGCCGTCCTGTCCCGCCTTCACCGTCTGCGCCGCCACCGACCGGTCGAGCACCGGCCCGTGCGGCAGCGCCACCAGCAGGCTCTCCGGCAGCGCGGTCGCGGTGCCGCCGTCGATGCCGAGGGACTGCGCGGCGGAGGAGCCCAGCGGGTAGACGATGCCCTGGTCGGTGATCAGGAAGGTGTGCGGGGTCGCCACCTGCGCGGCCACCTCCCGCTGGTCCATGGCGTACACACCGTGCGACGGCGGCACCAGCACCCGCTGCTTCCCCGTCGCCGCCGCGCCGCTCTCCACGGCCACGGAGGCGCTGAGCCGGGCGCCCCGCGTGCTCTCCCGCAGGCACACCGCCTGCCGGGAGGTGTCGAGCGCCGGGGCGCCGAGCACGTCCGGGACTCCGCTGTCCAGGGAGTGGTGGGCGGAGACCCGGGCGGAGGCGATGTCGGTCACCGACACCTCGCGGGTGGCCGGCGCGCCGGGCCGGGCCGCGAGCAACGCGGCCTCGGTGGCGCTGACCTGGGCCACCCCGCCCGCGGTCATGACGTACGTGTGCCGCGTGCCCGCCGCGCTCATGGTGAACAACTGGCCCACGGCGGCGGGCCGTCCGGCGATCCGTCCGGCCGCGCCGCCCATCCGGTCGAGCTTCGCCGGGGCGAGCGCCGCCCCGGTCGGTACGGCGTCGAGCCACGCGGCGGACGCGGCCACCGGCCGGTCGCTGTCGAGGCCGAGCGCGATCAGCGCGGACTGCGCGGGCACCGGGTACTTGGTGCCCCGCCACAGCACGAACCGCCGGCCGTCCGCGGACTTCAGCAGCAGCTGCCGTCCGGCGGGGAAGGCGCCCGCGTGCTCACCGGGCGCGAAGTCGACCACCTGGCCGGACGGCAGGTCCGGGCGCAGGCAGTCGGTCCAGGGCCCGGTCAGCAGGGTGGCCGGGGTGGGCAGCGAGTCGGGCGCGCCGTCGATGCCGAGGGGCGCGCCGTGCGGGACGCCGCTCAGCGCCTTCGCCGCGACGGTGCGTACGGCGGCGCCCTTGCCGGTCAGCAGCAGCGCGGAGGCGTAGTTGCGCACCGGGCGCAGCTCACCGTCGAGGAAGAGGTAGCGGGTGCCGGTCTCCTTCTCCACGACGATCGCGCCGGGCTCGCGCCAGGCGGCCGTGGTCACCGGCGACAGCTTGCCGTAGACGAGGAAGCCCAGGCAGAGCAGGACGACGAGTCCCGCGCCGAAGAAACTGCCCAGCGCGGCCCGCTTGGTGGGGCTGTCGCCGCGGCCGGGGTCGCCGGTGACGAGGGCGGTCGCCAGGCGGCCCATGGCGAACTGGTACGCCTGCATGTGATCGCGTCGGGTCTGCACGCCGGGTCCCCTCTCAGCTCGCCAGGGCGCGGAAGGAGGCGTACGCGTGCAGGACCTGGAGCAGCAGCGGCAGCAGCGCGATCGCGGTCACCGTCTCCAGCAGGTCGCCGCTGTGCCCCCACACCGGCAGCAGCCGGCCGGTCGGCAGCCGCCACGCGGCGATGAGCAGGGCGAGAACGGCGGCGAGCAGTACGGCCACCACGATCACCCGGGCGCCGTCGCCCGCCGTGGCGAACCGGGTGAGCGCCACCGTGACCAGGCCCGCGGCACCGGCGAGCACGGTCGGCACGCGCTGCGCGGACCGGTTCAGACCGCGTGCCCGCAGCAGCACCGCGCCCGCGAAGACCAGCGGCAGCAGCCAGCCGATCCAGCCGCCCTCGCGGGTCATGTACCAGAACCCGGCCGCGTAGACGAGCGCGGAGGACACGCTGAGGGTGTCCAGGAAGGAGCTGGCCGCCTCGACCCTGCGCTCCACCCGCTCCTGCGGCTCCGGCTCGATGTCCTCCTGCAACTCGGCCGCGTTGTGCGGGAGCCGGGGCACCCGCAGCCGGGCGGCGCGCAGCGCGAGCCGGGGGCCGAAGTGGCCGAGCACGAACATGGCGACCGCGACCACGGCCACCGCCTGGGCGCCGTGCCAGTGGGTGGCGCGCATCAGCCCGGTCCCCGCGGCGGCGGCGAGCGCGGCGCCCAGCGCGGTACCGGGCACCACCAGCGGCAGCGGGCGCAGCGCCAGCAGCGCGACGGCCACCACCGCGACCCCGCCCGCCGCGGCCAGCATCCCGGGCAGCCCCGGCGCGAACCCGCCGTGCGGCCCCTCGCGGAAGGTCAGCCCGGCCAGCGCGCCGAACGCGAGCGCGCCGAGACCGGCCACCAGCACACTGCCCTCGTCGGCACAGAGCCGGTCGGCGGCCGCGCATCCGGCGGCCAGCAGTACGGCGATCACCCCGGCGCCGGCCGAGGTTCCGGGCCCGGGACCGAACCCCAGCAGCGCCCACGCCACCGCGGGCAGCGCCAGCACCGCCAGGGCGAGCGCCAGGCCCCGGGTCAGTGCCGGGCGCCAGCCGCCCGGCAACGCGGTCACCACGTGGGCGACGCCGTCGGAGACGTCGTCGAAGTGCAGGGCGGGCAACGGCTCGTCGGCGGGCCGCAGATGGAGCACCTCGCCGTGGCGCAGGTTCACGGTGGCGGGGGTGGCGTCGGCGTCGAACGGGTCCTCGCCGAGCCGTTGCAGCACCCAGGGCGTGCCGCGGTCGGCCGGCTCCGTCGTCACATGGCGCACCAAGACGGGCAGCAGCGCGGAGACCGGGGTGCCGAGCGGGATCGCCAGGTCGGCCTGGCCGGTGGGGCCCACCACCGTGACCCGGCAGACCTCCGAGGCGGGTGCGGTGACCGCGGGGGCTGTGGTCATCGGACTGCTCCTGGGGAGAGGAAGGGGGGAGTGGGGAGGGGGCGCGTGTCGCGCGGGCCGCTCATGCCGTGCGTGCAGCTCATGCCGCGCAGGCCGCTCGTGCCGCGCAGGCCGCTCGTGCCGCGCAGGCCGTTCGTGCCGCTCATGACGGCACCAGCCCGGTCTGCACGAGCCGCACCGAACGCCGGGTGACCAGCTGCGCCCGGCCCGCGGGCAGCGTGCGCGGCTTGGCCTCGCCGAGGAACTTGCCCTCCTCCTTGGGGTAGGAGAAGAGCAGGCCGGGGTTGCCCAGCTCCCACAGCCGGCGCAGCACCGGGTCCATCATGGCGCGGATCGAGCCGGAGGTGCTGCGGGCGACGACCAGGTGCATGCCGATGTGCAGGCCCTGCGCGAGCAGCGGCACCAGGGGCGCCATCGGGGAGGGGGCGCCCGGGGCTCCGGAGAACAGGTCGTAGTCGTCGATGAGGACGAACAGCAGCGGCCCCTCCCACCAGTCGCGGCGGGCGAGCTGCTCCGGGCTGATGTCCGGGCCCGGCACCCGCTTGCCCACCGACACCGACGCGCTGGTGGCCAGTTGGGCGAGCGCGTCGCTGTCCACGACGTACCCGACCCGGTACGCCTCGGGCACCGAGTTGAGGAGACCGCGCCCCGGGTCGGCGACCATGATGCGCGCCTCCTCGGGGGTGTAGCGGGCGGTGATGGCACGGATCATCAGGCGCAGCGCGTTGGTCTTGCCGGTCTCGCCGTCGCCGAACACCATCAGGTGCGGGTTGGTGGTGAAGTCGTGCCAGACCGGTTCGAGGCGCTGCTCGTCCCAGCCAAGGCAGACCTTGAAGTCGTCCTCGGATACGGGGAGATCGGCCACCGGGAGGCGGGTCGGCAGCAGCCGGACGCCGGGGGCCGGGCGGCCCGTCCAGAAGGTGTCGATCTCCGCCACGGCCGACTTGGTGGCCGTCGTCAGATCGCCGGTCTCGCCCGAACCGTCCAGCCGGGGCAGCGCGGACAGGAAGTGGTGGCCGGCCGCGGTCAGTCCGCGGCCGGGCTGGTGCGGTACGGCCGCCGCGGTGCGGGAGCCGACCTCGGACTCCATCGAATCGCCCAGCCGCAGCTCGAACTTGGTGCCCAGCAGGTCGCGCAGCCGGGGCCGGAACTCCGACCAGCGCACCGCGGAACCGATCACATGCAGGCCGAACGACAGCCCGCGCGCGGCCATCTCGATGACCCGGGGCTCCAGTTCCTCGTAGTCCTGGCGCAGCGTGCCCCAGCCGTCGACCACCAGGAACACATCGCCGTAGGGGTCGTCGATCTCGCCCGTGGCGCGCAGCCGGCGGTAGGCCGCCATCGACTCCAGGCCCCGCGAGGTGAATTCCTCCTCGCGCTTCTCCAGCAGCTGGCTCAGCTCCGCGACCGTGCGCAGCACGCGGTCGCGCTCCAGGCGGGTGGCGACCGAGCCGACATGCGGCAGACCGGCCGTGGAGACCAGACCGCCACCGCCGAAGTCCAGCCCGTAGAACTGGACCTCCTCGGGGGTGTGGGTCAGCGCCAGGGACAGCATCAGGGTGCGCAGCAGGGTCGACTTGCCGGTCTGCGGGGCACCGGCCACACCGATGTGGCCGTCGGCGCCGGAGAGATCGGCGACCAGCAGCTCCCGCAGCTGCTCGAAGGGCCGGTCCACGATGCCGAGCGGCACCCGCAGCGAGCTGAGCGAGGGATGGTCCGCCGCGCTCATGCCGCGCACCGGGTCCGGCACGATGCCCGGCAGCAGTTGGTCCAGGCTCGGCGACTCGGTCAGCGGCGGCAGCCACACCTGCCGGGCCGGCGGACCGCTCTCCGCGAGGCGCCCGATCAGCACCTCCAGGAGACTCTCCTCGTTCTGCTCGCCGCCCGCCGCGAGGGCGGCCGCCTTGCGTTCGGCGGCGGCCGAAGCCTCCCGGGCGGCCTCCAGCGCCTGCTGCTCGGCGATCCGCTCGGACACCAGCGTGCCCTGCTGCTCCAGCCCGAACACGGTGATCTCCTGCCCGGCGGCGGCCAGGTGCGCGGAGTGCTCGCCCTCGCCCACCGGTTCCGGGGCGGCGCCGGAGACGTAAGCGGCCTTGAAGCGGACCAGGTTGGTGGTGTCCACCTTCAGATAGCCGTTGCCCGGCGCCGACGGCAGCTCATAGGCGTGCGAGACACCGATGACACTGCGCGACTCCATCGCGGAGAAGGTCCGCAGGGCGATCCGGTACGACAGATGCCCCTCGACCTTGTGGATACGGCTCTCGTCCAGCCGCTGGGAGGCCAGCAGCAGATGCACCCCGAGGCTGCGCCCGAGGCGGCCGATGGAGACGAAAAGATCCACGAACTCCGGCTTGCTGGCGAGCAGTTCGGAGAACTCGTCCACGATGACCAGCAGTGAGGGCAGCGGCGTCAGATTCGCCCCGGCGCCCCGCGCCTTCTCGTAGTCGAACAGCGAGGAATATCCGGACTCGCGCAGCAGTTCCTGGCGGCGGATCATCTCGCCGTTGATGGAGTCGCGCATCCGGTCCACGAGATGGATCTCGTCGGCCAGGTTGGTGATGACCGCCGAGGTGTGCGGCAGCCGGTCCATACCGAGGAAGGTCGCGCCGCCCTTGAAGTCGACCAGCACCAGGTTGAGGATCTCCGAGGAGTGCGTCGCGACCAGGCCCATCACCAGGGTGCGCAGCAGCTCGCTCTTGCCGGAGCCGGTGGCACCGATGAGCAGGCCGTGCGGGCCCATGCCGCCCTGCGCCGACTCCTTGATGTCCAGCTCGACGACCTCGCCCTCCTCCGTGACGCCGAGCGGCACCAGGAGACGGGCGGACTGGGTGACCCGGGGACGCCACTTGGCGGCCACGTCGAAACCGCGCGGGTCCCGGATGCCGAGCAGCGCGGTGAGGTCGAAGTCCGATTCCAGCGAC
Organism: Streptomyces sp. SUK 48; assembly: GCF_009650765.1. Classification (NCBI taxonomy): domain Bacteria; kingdom Bacillati; phylum Actinomycetota; class Actinomycetes; order Kitasatosporales; family Streptomycetaceae; genus Streptomyces; species Streptomyces sp. SUK 48. The sequence goes on from NZ_CP045740.1 coordinate 7,287,419, forward strand.
CGGTCCACCAGGTCCACGCTGCCGCTGGTGCGCATCGGCGCCAGCAGCCTGGCCAGCGTGTCCGCCTCCGTGCGGCTCAGCGCGTCGGCCTCGGCGGTCACCGTGTCGTCGCCGGCCGGGAACGCGACGCCGGTGCCCCGCGTGGTCAGCCGCAGCACCTTCGGACCGCCGGTCATCGCGCCGGTCGCGTCCAGCAGGACGACGTTGCGCAGCCCGCCGTGCGTCAGCCGCGACGTCTCCGGCAGCCGCACGCCCTGTGCCACGACCACCACGAACGGTTCGGCCACGCTCGGCGAGGCGTCCGGGTCGTGGTCGGGCCGGTCCCGCACCTCGGTGCCGAGCAGGTCCATCAGCGCATCGTGGTCCTCGGCGGCCAGCCGCACCCGGCCGGCGTCGTCCTCCTCGTGCGGATGCGCGTTGTGCGGAAGCCACTTGAGCCAGTCCCACTCGGCCCGTGCCGACGCCCCGCCCAGCAGGGCGACGCGCAGTTCGTCGGGGGAGTGGAACGCGGCGAGCTGCGCGACCATCGCCCGCAGCAGCCCGAGCGCGGGCTCCGGCTCACCGGCCAGCTCCACGCTGGTGAACCGCCGTAGCGCGACCGGGATCGGCAGCCGGGGCACCGTCTGGTGCGCCTTGGTGAACCGGCGCAGCGAGATCGCGGTCAGCGGCTCCAGGTCCTCCACCGGCTTGGTCTGCGGCGGCAGGAACTCCAGCGCGGCGCGGCGTACGCCCTGTCCGATGCGGACGCGGCCGAAGTCCTCGTGCGCCGGACGGCGTTCCCACAGCCGGGTGCCCATCGCCAGTGCCCACAGCTGTCCCGGATCGGGGTTGTCCCAGAGCAGGGCGGCCCGCTGCTGCTCGGCGGCCTGCCGGGCCTGCCGGCGCTTCTGCGCGAGATAACGCAGATAGTCGCGCCGCTCGGCCCGCATCCTGCGCCGGCGCTCGGCACCGGCCCGGCCGATCTGGGTCAGCGTCATGCTGACCATGGCGACGCCCATCATCCCGGACATCATGTACGTCGTCGGTCCGGCGCTGCGCATGGAGAACATCAGCACCATGGCGCCGGTGCCCAGCGCCATGGGCAGATACATCAGCGCAGATCCGAAATCGGCGCTCGCCGGCTCCCCCAGAACCGGCGGCTCCGCCAGCTCGACCTGTCCCTCGGGGAGCTGCGGACCCTCGGCGCGCGGTGAACGTTTGGCCACCACGGTGCTCAATGCAGGGACCTTTCTGAGGCGCTCACGCGGGCATGGCTGGGCAACCACTCCGGCGCGGAAGCGGATTGATGCGGGGTGATGTGGAGGGGAGTGATCCACTACTGGGCAGATGATAAGCACGGGAAAGGTGGGACGGGTGAACTCATCACGGCTCTGGGGCGCCAACTCGGAAATTTTGCTTGGCTTTTGAAATAGTTGAATGGCGCGTATTGCGCCGGGAGGCGCTGACTTCCCCGAGATCCGGGGGTCGTTGATGATCGCTTGAGGTTCACCCGTGTATGGCGAAGGAAAAGTGAACCTCTGGTTACGGCGATGCGTACACACGGTGTCCCCTTCGCGCTCGTCTCTGTACGTGACGCGTCGCCTACGCACCGTGTCCCCGCTTCGGCGCTCGCACGAGGGGAACTCGGGAGCCGGTTGCCGCCGACCGCTGAGGAGGTGCCGTCGCCGTGGACGACTGGGAGATGTGGGACAGGCGCGAGAAGACCCGGCTGTCACCGCGTGAGCAGCTGAAGCTGCTGGAGATCGAGGCGCACCTCAGGGAGGACCGGGGCTTCGCCCGCCGGATGGGCGGCGGGTCCCACCGGGAGCGCGGGGACCGGCCGCACCGGCGGATCTGGCTGCCGGCGGGCGTCCTGCTGCTGGCCCTCGCGTCGGCGTTCTGCGCGGTCATGGGCATCCGCACCTGGGACCCCTGGCTGCTGTGGAGCTTCGCGGCGCTGTGGCCGCTCACCCTCTTCCAGGCGCTCCGGCTGCTGTGCCGGCTGGCGCGCCGCAGGGGGCGGGTGGGGGAGCGGGCGGGCTCCCGGCTCTGAGCTCCACCACGGCGGCCCCGGGACGGGGCCGCCGTAGCGTCCCCCCGGCACCCGCGAACCTCTGCACACACCCCCCTCCTCGAACCCCCTCCCCGACCCCCCACCTCGAACCTCCTCTCCCCGAACCCCCTCCGCACCCCTGACGGCCGTATCGTCCGCCCCTTCGCCGCGTCCGGTTGAGCGCGGGGCGCCCGCCGTGCATGGTGGGTGGTCCAAGGTCAGGTTCATGGTCAGGAAATGGCCGCACCGGCCCCTGCCCGACCTGCCCGGGTGGTGTCATGAAAGCCTTCTCGCCGCGGCCGGGCGCTCCGGCCCCCCTGGTGATCGAATCCTCTGTCGTGGAGGGCCTGCCCGCCGAGGGTGCGCTGCTGCTGCGCATGTCCGACACCCTGGACGCGCACGGCGCGCACGCCTGGTCGCAGGAGCTGCGCGGCCATCTGGAACAGGCGGACCGCGCCGGGTTGCGGCCCGTCCTGGACATGGCCCACGTACAGCTCGGCGGAGCCGCCGTGCTGCGCACCCTCAGCGAGGCCACGCGGGCCCGCGCCGGACGCCCCGATCTGATCATCGTGCGGGCCCGGCCGGGCGTCCGCGAGGCCGTGCACCTGGCCCGCCTGGAGGGCGTACGGCTCTACGCCACCCTGGACGAGGCCGTGCGCGAACTGGCCCGCGCCGCCGCCAAGGCTGAGGAGTTGCCCGCCTGGCGCTCACCGATGGCCGATCCGCTGCGGCCGTCGTACGAGGACCTGCACCAGGAGGTCCGCGCGCTGCGCGCCCGGGTCCGCACCGCCCCGGTGATCGGCATGGCCCAGGGCATGCTCATGGCCCGCTACGCGCTGCCCGAGACCGGCGGCGCCTTCCGCGTCCTGCGGGAGACCTCCCAGCGGTTCAACGTGCCGCTGCGGGTCCTCGCCTCCGCCGTCGTGGTGGCCCGCCCGCCCGACGGCGCGACCTGGTTCCCGGGCCGCCGCCCGCTGCCCGTGCCACCGCTGCGCATCCTCGCCCGCACCCCCCGCGACCCCCGCTACCGGGGCCAGATGATCGACGCCGCGCTCCGCGAGGCGCTCGCCATCGGCCGCGCCCCGGCCGGTCACGTGCTGTGCGTCGACCCCGCCGTGAACGCGCTCGCGCTGGAAACCCGGCACGGCGGCGGGGACGCCTACCTCGACCACCTGGGACGCGGCCGGGACGACGGTACGGCCGAGGCGGTCGCCCGCACCCGCGGGCGGCGGGTGAGCATGCCCGACGTGGCCACGGACGCGCTGCTCTCCGAGGACAGCCGGCGTGCCCTGCTCACGGCCGGCGCGCGGGCCCTTCAGTGCGTCCCGGTCCTGTCTCTCACCGGGTGCTGCGCCGCAATGATCACCGTGCACTGGCTCGATGCCGGACACCGGCCGACCTCCGCCCAGGCCGAGGCCCTCGGTCTGCTCGCCGCCGAGATGGCCGCCTGGCTGGCCTGGTACCACCGCACGGTCCTCCTCGACGCCCTCGAACACCTGCATCGCCGGCTGGCCCGCAGGCCGTGAGCGGGAGGCGCCGGGCGCACGGAGAAGGGCCCCGGCATCTGCCGGGGCCCTTCTCCGCAGGGTCGCCGATCGGTCAGTGAGCGCCGAGCCCTCCGCCTCCGAAGGACCCGCTGGACCCGCTGCTCCAGCGCGGACGCTGCTGGTCCTCGCTGGTCTTGGAGTCCATGTTGCTCAGCTCGTAGGGGGTGAGCGGACGGCCGCCCTTGGGTGTCCTGGGGACCTCCTGGTAGTCCCGGTTCTCCCGGACCTCGTGCATCGCGCCCTCCGGTGGCAGCTTGGGCTGCTCCTCGGGACGTGGACGAGCGGGCTCCTGGGACTTGACGCGGGAGGTCAGCCAGAAGCCGCCGGCGAGCATGGCCAGCAGCCCGACGGCCACGACGAAGAGCACGAGGCTCATCAGGCCGCTCGGCGCGGCCAGCTGCATCGATGCGGTGTTCATAGGACAGGGATACCCCTCCTATAACCGTATGAATCGAACAAATGAAATAAATGGGACCTCACGGGCGGGGGGGGCGGTGTTTGTCCTGGACCCTCGGGGCAACCCGCCCCTGTGACCCAGCAGGCTTCCCCGCAACAGCTCTACCGGTTCCTGGAGGACCGCTTCAGCTGTGCCCAGGCGTGCACGGAGTGTGCCCGCGCCTGCTCGGTCCGGGTCAGCCTGGTCGATCCGGGCGGCCCCGAGGGCCAGGAGCGGGTGCGCCGGCTCGGGATCATGTGCGCCGAGGTGTGCGACGCCACCTGCCGGATGCTCTGCGAGGAGACCCGCCAGGACGAGGAGGGGCTGCGGGGCCGGGTGGACTGGTGCCGCCGGATCTGCCTCGAAGGCGCCCGCGCTTTCGAGATGCACCCGGGTGCGGAATCGGCCGCGGCGGCCTGCCGGGCCTGTGCCGACGCCTGCGTCGACTTCCTGGACATCCTGGCCTGACGCTTCCCAATTTCTGGAACACGTTCTACGGTGTGCGCCGTCAGGACCGACCGTGGGGAGCCTGGAGGCGCCGTGCACCTCGACCACACGCCCGAGCAGCAGCGGCTGCGCGCCGAACTGCGCGCCTACTTCGCCCGCCTGGTCCCGGACAACGCCTACGCCCGCTACGCCGACCCGGCGGCCCGCAAACGCTTCTACCGCGACACCATCAGAACGCTCGGCGCCGACGGCTGGCTCGGCGTCGGCTGGCCCGCGGAGTACGGCGGCCGGGGCATGTCGGCGATGGAGCAGTTCATCTTCTTCGACGAGGCGGCCCAGGCCGGCGTCCCGCTGCCGCTGATGGCGCTGAACACGGTCGGGCCGACCCTCATGAAGTTCGGCACCGAGGAGCAGAAGGCGTACTTCCTCCCGCGCGTCCTCTCCGGCGAGATCGACTTCGCGATCGGCTACAGCGAGCCCGAGGCGGGCACCGATCTCGCCGCGCTGCGGACCAGGGCCGTACGCGAGGGGGACACGTACATCGTGAACGGGCAGAAGATCTGGACGACGAACGGCGACACCGCGGACTGGGTGTGGCTCGCCGTGCGCACCGACCCGGAGGCTCCGCCGCACCAGGGCATCACCATGCTGCTGGTGCCGACCTCCGACCCCGGCTACTCCTGCACCGTCATCAACACGCTGGCCTCCCACGACACCACCGCCAGCTACTACGAGAACATCCGGGTCCCCGTCTCCCGCCGCGTCGGCGCCGAGAACCAGGGCTGGCGGCTGATCACCAATCAGCTCAACCACGAGCGGGTCACCCTCGCGGCGCACGGCACGATGGCCGTCCGCGCGCTGCACGACGTCCAGCACTGGGCCGCCCGCACCGAACTCGCCGACGGGCGCCGGGTGCTCGACCTCGGCTGGGTGCGCCGGCTGCTCGCCCGCACCCACACCCGGCTGGAGGCCCTGAAACTCCTCAACTGGCAGATGGTCACCGCCGTCGAGGACGGCACCCTCACCCCGCAGGACGCCTCCGCCGTCAAGGTCTACGGCTCCGAGGCGCGCCGCGACGCCTACGCCGCCCTCATGGAGATCACCGCCGCCGCGGGCCCCCTCAAGGAGGGCTCGGCGGGCGCCGTCCTGCACGGCGAACTCGAACGCGGCTACCGCTCGGCCGTCATCTTCACCTTCGGCGGCGGCAACAACGAGATCCAGCGCGAGATCATCTCCTGGATCGGACTGGGCATGCCGAGGGTGCGGCGCTAGCCTCTTCCGCCCGGATCGGCCCGGCTCAGCGCCGCGCCCACCGCTCCCCGGTGATCTCGTACCGCACGCCCCCGTGCTCGGCGCCCTCGACCCCGCGCATGTCGGGGGGAGTGGGGATGTGGTCCGTGAGGGTCATGCCGAGTTTCTCCATGACGTTGCGCGAGCCGCGGTTCACGGTCATCGTCTCGGCCCAGACCGTCCGCAGGCCGAGTTCGGTGAAGCCCTTGCGCAGCAGGGCCCGCGAGACCTCGGTCGCGTACCCCCTGCCCCAGGACGCCCGGCGCAGCCGGTAGCCGAGTTCGGCCTCCTCCCGCGGGCCGTCCGGTTCGGGCCGCAGGCAGAACCAGCCGACGAACGCCCCGCCGTCCCTCTCGTACGCGGCGAACAGTCCGAGATCGCCGTCCCACCTCTCGTAACCGGCGATGACGGACGGCAGTTGGCGTTCGCGGACGATCTCCGGCGCCGTCGCCTCGCCCCCGCTCAGATAGCGCATCACGGCCGGGTCGCTGTCCAGCTCGATCAGCAGGTCGGCGTCATCGGCCGTGAAACGGCGCAGGGCCAGGCGCTCGGTCTCCAGGTATATGTCCACGGAACAGAGCATGCCCGAGGCGGCCGGGGCCGCCCAACGGCTTTTCCGCCCCGAACAGGGCGGTACGCGCACCTGCCGCCCGCCCGCCCGCCCATGCCCGGGTCGAGGGCGCCGTCCTCGGCGTCACCGGCTCCGACGCCGTCGCCCGGTCCGCATTTCGTGGCGCGTCTGTGCGCTGTCCGGGTCAGTCCGCCGCGAGGTGTGCGCGTGATGCGCGCCGCGCGCTCCTACGCTTCGCCACGGTCCACCGTCCCAAGCGGCCCGGAGAGGCCGAGAGAGGACTCACCCATGTCACCTCCCGTGGTCGTCATCACCGGCGCGCTCAGCGGAATCGGGCGCGCCACCGCCCTGGCCTACGCCCGGCAGGGTGCCGACGTCGTCGTCTCCGGCCGGCACCCGGACCCCGGCAAGGAACTCACCGGGGAACTCGAAGGACTGGGCGGCCGGGCCCTGTTCGTCCGGGCCGACGTGCGCCGGGAGGACGACGTCCGCGACCTCGTCGACCAGGCCGTCGACCGCTTCGGCCGGATCGACGTGGCCCTCAACAACGCCGGCACCGAGGGGCGGTCCGCCCCGGTCACCGCCGTCACCGAGGGCGACTACGCGGCCACCTTCGATACCAACGTCAAGGGAACCCTGCTCAGCCTGAAGCACGAGTTCCGCGCCATGCGGGAGTGCGGCGGCGGCAGCATCGTCAACGTCAGCAGCGTGTACGGCCGGATGGGCTACCCGGAGGTGGCCGTGTACGCCGGCAGCAAGCACGCCGTTCTCGGCATCACCAAGGCGGCCGCCCTCGAAGGCGCCGCGCACGGCATCCGGGTGAACGCGGTCGCCCCCGGATTCACCCGGACCGGGATGTACGAGCGGGTCACCGGGGACGACCGGACGCGCGCGGCGGTGAACTCCGTGCTGCCCATGCACCGGCCGGGCACCCCGGAGGAGGTGGCCGACGCCGTGCTCTTCCTCGGCTCCCACAGGGCGTCGTACATCACCGGCCAGACCCTCACCCTGGACGGGGGCCTCATGGCGGGCGCGCCGCTGCTTCCCGGCGCCTGACCCGCCCCCCGCCGCCCCCGGCCCCGGTCGATCCACCGGCCTGCCGGTCTCAGCCGGTGACCCTCCCGCGCGACCTCAGCTCCGCGCCCCGGCGGCGCACGGCGTCCGGGGTGCGCAGTTCATGGCCGAGCAGGCGGGCGGCGAGGCCCTCGCGGTCCTCGGGGGCGAGGGCGGTCACCGCGGCGATCAGCTTCTCCGCCGTCGCCGCGTCGACGCCGGCCGGGAGGGGGTCCTGGCCCAGGAGGCGGGCCGTCTCCCGGTCGAGCGGGGCCGGGGACCCGGCGTCCGGGGCGAGCAGCGCGCGGCGCAGGGGCTCGGCGGCCTCGTCCGGCAACAGGTCCGCGTAGCGCGGGAGTTCGGCGTCCGGGGCGATCAGCAGCAGGTGCCTGGCGGCGAGCGCGGCCTCCGGGAAGGGGGTGCGCACGGCGAGCGGGGCCAGCGTCTCGGGGGGCAGGCCGAGGACGCAGCCCGCGTGCAGCAGCACCTCGCGGACGCGGGTCGCGGCGGGCGCGTCGGGCAGCAGGGCGCCGGTGCGGGCGAGGAACCCGGCGACGGTCTCCTCGGCGGCCGTGCCGTCGAGATGCTCGGTGCCCCGGTAGTAGCGCGTCAAGTAGGCGTACCACCAGGCGAGTTGGACCTCGTACAGCTCGGCGGCCACCGACTCGTACGCCTCCTGCGGGAGCAGCTCGCGCAGGGCCGGGACCAGCTCGCGGTAGAGGAGGCGGATCCAGGTGTGCGGGGAGCGCTGGATGCCCCAGCACTCGCCGTGCGCGTAGTCCCCGATCAGCTCGGCGACGCTCAGCTCCCCGGCGGCGAACTCGGAGCGCACCCCGGTGCCGGTGGTCTCGAAGCGGTAGAAGTGGTCGGCGGACTCCGGCGGCCGGGGCGTGGGCAGCACCTGGTCGATCAGGTGCTCCACCTCGGTGTAGCGGGCGTGGAGCCGGTCGAGGTCGAGGGGCAGGCGCGGGAAGAGCGGGTCGGTGAACCGCCGTTTGATCTTGGCGATCTCCTCCGACAGCGCCTGGTAGAGGAAGACCTTGTCGAAGCGGTGGCTGAACGACAGCCCGATGTACGGGAAGACGGTGCAGCTGCGGCACTCCGAGCGGTGGCCGACCTCCTCGTCCCGCACCCGCAGGAACTCGGGGTCCTCGACCATTTCACGCAGCGGGCGGTCCCAGGCGACCGAGTTGTCGAAGGCGTGGTAGCAGGGCAGCACGAGACGCCCGTCGGGGCCGACGGTCAGGATCCGCTTGTTGGCGTAGCAGTCGGTGGGCGCGGTCGGGTCCAGGGTCTCCATGTACTTGCGGAAGTGCAGGTTGACCAGGGCGAACGGCTGATGCAGCAGCCGTATCAGCTCCTCGGCGATCGGTCCGCCGGTCGGCTCCGACTCGTCCATCCGCCCGGAGCGGCCCGCCGCGGCGTCGGCGAGCGGCTTGCCGTTCTGCTCGATCAGCTTCAGCTTGCGGGCCGTGCGGTTGGTGTCCCGGACGGTGTCCTGCTCGTCGAAGTACTCGAACATCCCGGAGAAGTAGACGGTGGTCCGGTTCTCGTGGGCGAAGCGCAGCAGATCCGGTATCTCGTCCACGTTCTCCCGGGTCACCACGCAGATCAGCTTGAGGTTGCCGCTGCCGGTGGCGATGACCTTCTGGATGACGTCGAGGGCCCGGTCCAGCGTGGGCACCCCGCGGATCTGCCGGTAGCGGTCGGGCCGCAGGGTGTCCAGGGAGACGTTCATGGTGTCGACGTGGGGCACGATCGCCTCGATGTGCTGGGCGAAGCGGATGCCGTTGCTGGTGATCTCCACGGCCATGCCGAGCGACTTGGCGTACTGCACGATGCCGTCGATGTGCGGGTGCAGCACCGGCTCGCCACCGGTGAAGTCGACGTAGCGCACCCCGAGTTCGTACAGCTCGTCCAGGATCTGGCGGCCCCGCTCCAGGGTGAGTTCCTCGTAGCCCTTGAACTTGTCGTCCTGCCAGACGTTGCAGTAGCCGCAGAGCGAGTTGCAGCGGAAGGTGATGTAGAAGCGGGCCGAGGTCAGCCGGCCCCGGTCGGTGGTGGTGCTCGCGGTCACGATCGGTTCTCCGTCGGTCGGTACGGCGGGGGAGAGCGGGCGGGCGGGGCCGGACCCCGGGGAGCGGGGCCGGCCCCCGGGAGGCCGGGTCGTCAGGGCAGCGGGGTGCCCCGCGCCGTGATCCACAGCTCGTACCACTCTTCGTGCGTGAGGTCCGGTGCGCGCAGCGCCGCGTCCCGGCAGGCGCGGATCCGGTCGGGGCGGCTGGTGCCGATCACCGGGACGATGCCGGCGGGATGGCGGGCCAGCCACCACAGCAGGACCGTCTCGGGGGTGGTGTCCTTGCTCCGGGCCAGCCGGCGCAGCAACTCGGCGGTGGGCGAGTCGGCGTCCCCGGTGTACCGGCCGCCGGCAAGCGCGCCCCACGCCTGGAGCTGGATGCCCCGGTCGACGCACGCCTCGAGGGTGCCCTCCGGGAATCCGTTGGACGTGGCCGCCGAGGTGTTGAGCAGCACCCCCGCCTCGACCCAGTCCCGCCGGGCCAGGCTCATCTCCAACTGGTTCGCCACCAGCGGGAGTTCCAGGCGGGACTGGAGATGCGTGATCTGCGCGGCGCCCATGTTGGAGACGCCGAACCGGCGCACCAGCCCCTGCCGGTGCAGTTCACGCAGGGCGGCGGCGATCTCGTCGGGGCCGGTCAGCGGGTCGGGGCGGTGCAGCATCAGGGTGTCGATCACCTCGGTGCGCAGCCGCTCCAGGCTCTCCTCGACCCGCCGGAGGATCGAGTCCCCGCGCAGGTCGTAGTGGCCCGGCCGGTCCCCCTCGGCGAGCCGGATACCGCACTTGGTCTGCACGGTGATCCGCTCCCGCAGCCCCGGCGTGCGGGCCAGGACCTCGCCGAACACGGCCTCCGAAGTGCCGAACCGGTAGATGTCCGCGAGGTCGAACACGGTGATCCCGCACTCCAGCGCGGTCTCCACGGCGGCCTGCGCCCGGTCGACGTCCTCGGCGGTGTACGGCGTACGGTCCCAGCCGCCGCCGAGCCCCATGCAGCCGTAGATCAGCCGCGCCTCGGGAGCGCGGGCGGCGGAATCGGTGGATACGGTCGTCAACGGGCCGCCTCCTTCAGGGCGTCGGCGAGCAGTTCGGCCGCGGCGAGCACGGGAAGCTGGGTGTTGGCCGCGGGGACGGAGGGGAGCACGGAGGCGTCGGCGACGCGCAGGTTGGGAACCCCGTGCACCCGGCCCGCGCCGTCGGTGACCGCCAGCGGGTCGGTCGCGGGGCCCATGGCGCAGGTGCCGACGGGGTGCCAGTAGGTGCCGAGCCGGGCACGCAGCCCGGCGTCGGTCAGCCCGGAGGCGGGGGCCCCGGACGCGGCGGCCCCGCACGTGGCACCGGCCAGCGGGGCGAGCGCCGAGGTGGCGGCGAGCCGTTCGGCGATCTCCAGGCCCTCCCGCAGCACCGCCGCGTCCCGGCCGTCCGGGTCGGTGAGGAACCCGGGGTCGATGTCGAGGGGGTCGGCGGGGTCGGCCGAGTTCAGCCGGACCCGGCCCCGGGAGGCGGGCTTCATCAGGAACGCGGCGATCCCGGCCTCGTACTCGCCCGGCGGCAGGCTGCCGAAGAGCGGGTCCCCGGCGGAGGGCAGGATGTGCAGGTCCCAGCCGTCCGCCGGGCAGTGGGTGCTGGCCGCCCGGATCAGCATCCGGCTGACGTACAGCTCGCCCGCCTTCTCCTGCGCGGCCAGCGCCGCGTTGAGGTCCGGGGTCGGGGCGAGCGGGACGAACACCCCCGGCTGGTCGGACAGGTTGGTGCCGACACCCGGCAGGTCCACCTCGGGCCGCACGCCTCGCTCGCGCAGCTCGTCCGCCGGTCCGATGCCGCTGCGCAGCAGCAGTCCGGGGGAGCCGAAGGTGCCGCAGGCGAGGACATAGGTGTCGGCGGTCAGCGTCGCGCGCCGCCCGTCCACGAGGACCTCGGCGCCCACGACCCGGCCGCCGTCGAGCACCAGCCGGTCCGCCGTGGTGCCGCCGAGGATCGTGAGGTTGGCGCGGGAGCGGGCCGGACCGAGATAGCCGAAGGCCGCGTTCCAGCGCAGCCCGTCGAGCGCGTTGAGCAGCGGGGTGCCGCAGCCGGGGGAGCCCGGGGCGGCCATGTCCACGTCCGCGTAACCGAGTTCACGGGCCCCGGCGAGCGCCGCGCGGGCCCAGACGCCGAACTCCCGCTCGGGCACGGGCCGCAGCCGCATGGCCGCCGCGGCCCGCTCCCGGTAGGGCGCCATGGCGGCGGCCGACCAGCGGGGGCCGCCGGCCCGGGTCCACTCCTCGTGGTCGGCGGCCGAACCCCAGGTGTGCCAGCAGCCGTTGACGCAGGAGGAACCGCCGAGGACCCGGGCGCGCAGCCGGTGCACGGCGACCCCGCGCTCCCACATGTGGTCGCGGGGCAGGGCGTGCGCGTCGCGCAGCGAGCGCGGCCAGTCCGAAGGAGCGGCGCCGTGGTCGGGCCCGGCCTCCACCAGGCAGACCGTGCGGGCCGGGTCCTCGCTGAGCCGCGCGGCGAGCACACAGCCCGCCGCGCCGCCGCCGAGCACGACCACGTCGTGGTGGCCGGTGGCCTGGCTCATCCGCTCACCTCGGCGACCTGCTCGCCGGCGTCCTGCTCGGCGACCCGGGCGAGGAGTCGCTCCCGGGAGATGGCGTCGGCCCGGGTCGAGGGCACGGTGCAGGCGTGGGCGCCCGCGATCGCGCCGTAGCGGGCGCAGCGCAGCGGGTCCAGGCCCTCCAGCCAGGCCAGCAGGAAGGCGGCGGCGAAGGCGTCGCCCGCGCCGTTGGAGTCCACGACGGGCTCCGGCGGGGCGACCGCGGGCACATGGGTCAGCTCGCCGTCGGCCAGCAGATGGGCGCCCTCGGCGCCCGCGGTGGCCACCACGATCCGGGCCCGGCCGCGCGCCGCGACGTCCCGCATGGTGTGCTCCGGGTCGGCCAGCGCCGTGGTGGACAGGAAGACCAGGTCGGCGGCGAGCGCGAAGGGCTCGTGGTACGGATTGACGCCGTCCCAGTTGTGCAGGTCCGTCGAGACGGTCAGCCCGGCCTCGCGCAGCACCGGCAGGGCGTGCGAGCACGGGTGGGTGATGACCACGTGCGCGTGCCGGCTGGTCGCGGCCAGCGCGCGCAGGGTGTCCTCGGGCAGCCGGTCGGCCTCCTGGCTACGGGTGTCGTCGTACAGGGACAGCCGCCGCCCGTCCGGGCCGACCAGGTTGACGGCGCGCTTGGTGCCGGCGGGCGAGGGCACGTCGGTGAGCGGGATGCCCCGGTCCCGGTGCAGCGCGCGCACCAGGTCGCCCTCCGGGTCGGCGCCGACCAGGTCGATGTGGTGGGCGCGCAGGCCCAGGGCGCTGACCCCGAGCGCGACGAAGTCTCCGCTCTGCCCGGCGCGGGTCACGATGCCCGGCCGGATCATGTAGCTGTCGGCGTAGGGGACCGGCAGCTCCGGGACGTGGACGACGGTGTCCACGCCCGCGCCGCCCAGGACGAGGACGTCAATGTCGGTGGTCATGGCAGTCGGCTCGTTTCTCTCGCGTCGCTCGGGTTGGTGAGTGTCGCTCGGGTGGGTGAGTCAAGCAGTCGCCCACACCGCTGGCAATAACTTGCAGCAATTTTCAGCAAGTTGCACCAGTGGGTGGGCCGGTCGGAGGGCGGACGCGCACGATCAGAGGACGGGCGTTCAGGGGAACAGGCGTTCAAGGACCGCCGCGACCCCGTCCTCCTCGTGACCCGGCGCGATCTCGTCGGCGTGGCGTTTCAGCTCGGCGTGGGCGTTGCCCATCGCGACCCCGTGCCCCGCCCAGGCGAGCATCGGGATGTCGTTGGGCATGTCCCCGAACGCGACCGTGTCGGCCGCCTTGAACCCCAGCCGGTGCCCCGCCGCGGCGAGACCGCTCGCCTTGTCCACGCCGTCGGGCAGCAGCTCGACCATGCCCTCACCGGAGTGCGTGACCCCGATCAGCCCGGCGCACACGGAGAGCGCCAGCGCAGCCAGGCCGTCGTCGTCCAGCGTCCGGCTGCGGATGAGGACCTTCTCCACGGGCCGCGCCCACAGCCCCGCCGGGTCCTCCACCAGCCGCCAGCCGTGCCGCACCCGTTCGCCGAACCCCGGCGTGACCAGGAACTCCCCGGTGAGCCCCGCGGTCACCACTGCGAGCGCCAGCGGGCCCGTCGCCTCGGCGATCCGCGCCACCAGCGCGCGTACGACGCCCCGGTCGAGGGTCGCCGAGGACAGCAGCCGGTCGGCGCCGACGTCGTACAGCTGCGCCCCCTGCCCGCAGATCGCGAGCCCCCGGTAGCCGAGCGGGGCCAGCAACGCGCGGCATCCCGCGGCCGGACGGCCCGTCACCACCAGGTGCCGGGCGCCCCGGGAGGCGGCCCGGGCGAGCGCGGCCCTGGTGCGCGGGGAGACGGTGAGGTCGCCGCGCAGCAGGGTGCCGTCGAGGTCGGTGGCGACGACCGTGTACCGGGGCGTCATCCGGCCCCGCCCCGGTGCAGGCCCAGCAGGGTGTACGCGGCCAGGGTCGCCGCGTCCGTGACCCGTCCGGCGCGGACGAGGTCGCGCCACTCGCCCGGTTCCGCCCGGCGCTGGCGCATGTCGGCCTCGGTGACCTCGCGTTCGGGCGGCCCCTGCGTCAACTCCTCGGCGAGGAAGACGTTGCAGCCCTGGCTCGCGTAGCCGTAGGCGACGTGCACCAGGCCCAGGTACGTCATCCGGGCGGCCCGCAGCCCGGTCTCCTCGCGCAGTTCGGCGCGGGCCAGTTCGAGCGGCGGCGCGCCCGCGTGCCCGGCGGGCCAGGAGCCCTGCGGGAACTCCCAGTAGCGGCCCGCGACCGGATAGCGGTACTGCTCGACCAGATGCAGCGCGCCGTCCTCGTCCCGGGGGATCACCAGGGCGTAGTCCGGCTTGTCCACGACACCGTAGACGCCCTCGCTGCCGTCGGGGCGCCGGATGTCGTCCTCCCGCACGCTCATCCACGCGTTGCGGTAGACCTCGCGGGACCGCACGGTACGGATCACGGCGCGGCCTCCAGCAGGGCGCGGACCCCCTCGGCGACACCGCGGACCCGCAGCCCGTGCCGGCGCAGCACCTCGTCCAGGAGGGTGCTGGTCAGACAGGTGTGGGCGGGCCGGCTCGCGTACCGTCCGGCGGCCCGGGGCACCCGGGTCACCCGCTCCCGGGGCACGCCGAGCCCGTCGGCGATCGCCTCCGCCCACGCGGCCCGCGAGACGCGGTCGGGGCCGCCGAGGTGCAGCAAGTGCGGTGCCCCGGGCTCCAGTACGGCGGCGGTCACCGCGGCCACGTCCGCCACCAGCACCGGCGTGGTCCACTGGTCGTGGGGCGCCGCCACCCGCTCGCCCGCGCGCAGCCGGTGGGCGCAGGCGGCGAAGAAGTTCAGCCATTTGGCACCGTCCGCGGGCTCCCAGCCGTAGACCAGGCTCACCCGCAGCACGGTGGCGTCGGGGGCCGCGCCGACGATCCGCTCGGCGGCCAGCTTGGCCCGGCCGTAGGCGTTCGCGGGGGCCGTGGGGGTGGCCTCGTCGTTGTCCGGTCCGCTGCCGTCGAAGACGTTGTCCGTGGAGATCAGCACGGTACGACGGCCCCGCGCCGCCGCCGTCAGATGGCGGGCCGCGGCGCTGTGCAGCGCGATCGCCCGCTCGGGTTCGGCCTCGCACCAGGTCACGTCGGAGGGGCCGTGCACCAGCACGAGCCGGTCGGGCCGCACCGACTTGACCACCTGTGCGCAGGCGTCCGCGTCGGTGGCGTCGAGCCGCACCCAGGGCGCGGTGTCCCCGGGCGGCGGGGTGCGGGAGGCGAGCACGGGGTTGTCACCCCGGGCGGCCAGCCGCGCGGCCACGGCGCGGCCGACGAAGCCGCTGCCGACGATCAGCGTGGTCGTGCTCATACGGCCGTCACCGCCCCGTGTCCCACGCCCCGCGCCGCCACCTCGTGTCCCGCGGCCCGCGCCGCCAGCAGCCGGCCGGCGCCGATCAGTCCGTGGTCGTCGTCCGGGGCACCGAGTGTCACCATGCGCCGGATGCCGTCGGCGTCCAGGCCGAAGCAGCCGAGCCGCTCCAACTCCTCGGTGAGCAGCTGGACATACCGGGGCCCGACGGCGAGGGCGAAGCCGCCCATCAGGATGTAGCGGCGGATGCCGATGGAGGTGAACACGGAGATGATCGCGGAGGCGAGATGGGGCAGGACCGAGCGCAGGACGCCGGTCGCGAACGGGTCGCCGGACCGGATCGCGGCGACCAGCGCCGGGTTGTCCAGCCGGTCCGGACCGGGCGCGGTGGCGGCGAGCGCCGAGCGGGCGTAGCCGACGGGATCGGCGTGGGCGGCGCGGCGCGCGGCGGCGAGGGTGCCGCGCCCGGAGGCGATGCCGCCGAGGTGGCCCCGGCCGCCGCAGTCGCAGCGCGGCGCGTCCGGCGAGGGATCGCAGGGCCAGTGGCCGAGTTCACCGCCGTGGCCCTCCGCGTCGAGCAGCACCTCGCCCGCCCGGTACACCTTGCTGCCGATCCCGGAGCTCACCGTGATCAGGCAGAACGGCGGTTCGCCGGGGCCGTGGACATAGCGCCACGCGGCGGCCGTCAGATCGTTGACGACGACCACCGGCAGCCCGAGGCGGTCCTCCAGGGACTGCCGCACCGGCAGCGGCTCGCCGGGGCCGCCCCAGATGGTGGGCGCGGCCAGCGCCCGGCCGTCGGCGGTGACCGGACCGGCGAAGGCCACGGCCAGCGCGCGGCTGCCGTGCCGCTCCACCGCCTCGGCGCACCGCGTGGCGAGCTGCTCGCGCACGCGTTCCTGGAGGACCGCGACGGGAGCGCCGGGATACCGGTCGAGGCCCTCGGTGGGGGTGCGGCGCACATCGGACAGGGTGCCGGTGGCGAGGTCGTAGCGGGCGGTGCGCAGCGTGGTGCCGCCCAGATCGACCACCGTGCAGGCGGGTTCAGACACGGGTTCCTCCTCGGGGGGAGGCGGGCGCGACGGACTGCACCGTGCCGTCCTCCAGGACGATCGCGGAATCGATGTCGGCGCCGGCCGGCACCTCGGCGCCCGGCAGCAGCACACTGCGCCGCACCCGCGCCCCGGCACCGATCCTGGCACCGGGGAAGGCGACGCTGTGCTCCAGCAGCCCGCCGTTGACGAGATCGGCCGGAACCAGACTGCGGGTCACCCCGGGCGCGGAGCCGACGACCTCGCGCGGCACCTCGGGCCGTACCGTGCACGGGAGTTGAGCGACCGTCAGGGTCGGCCGCTTTGCGACGAGCGCCAGATGGGCCCGGTGGTAGCGGTCGACGGTGCCGATGTCCTCCCAGTGCCCCGGCACCTCGTGGCCGAGGATCAGCTCGCCGCCCGCGAGCATCGCCGGGATGACGTCCCGGCTGATGTCGTGCTGCCAGCCGGTGCCGTCCAGCACCTCCAGATAGTGGTGCAGCCGGGCCGCGTCGAAGACGCAGAACGCCGCGAACACCAGATCGCTGGCCGGCTCGGCGGGCTTCTCCACGAATGCCGTCAGCCGCCCCGCCGGATCGAAGTCGACCATGCCGAACAGATGGACGTAACGGCGCTCGATCCGCTGGTAGGCCACGGTGAGCGCGGCGCCGGAGCGCCGGTGGGCGGCGATCAGCGGCCCGTAGCCGAAGCGGTACACATGGTCCGCGTGCAGCACCAGCACCTCGGAGGTGTCCGGTCCGAACAGGTACGGCGCCTTGCGGATCAGCGCGTCGGCGGTGCCCCGCTCGGGGATGCCGCCGGGCGGTGGGGGCAGATAGCCGGTGCCCTCGCGGTACGCGCGGTCGTACGGCCCGAAGTGCACCCGGAACCCCGGCCGCCACCAGGTGCGGTACAGGTCGTCCATCAGCTGCCGTTCCTCGTACTGGGAGAGCAGCAGCACCTCGCCGAGCCCGGACGCCTCGGCGTTGGCGAGCGAGAAGTCGATCAGCCGGGCGGCACCCCCGAAGGGCACCAGCGGCTTGAGCCGGCCGTGCCCGAGCGGCCCCATCCGGCGGCCCTCGCCGCCCGCGAGCAGCGCGGCGCGCACCCCGTCAGCCACGGCGCACCACGTCCCAGGCGGAGCGCCCGTCGGCCAGGGTCAGCAGCAGGTTCAATTCTCCTCCGGAGTCGGGCAGTTCGTGCAGATCCAGGGTGAATTCGCCCGGCCCGGTCGCGGCCGCCCGGTGCACCACCGTGCCCCGGCGCCCCGCACCGGCGGGCTCGGCCCACAGGACCGCCTCGACGCGGGCGGCGTGCGGCAGCCGGTAGACGAGCAGACCGTCCGCGCACGCGTGGCGGGCCGCAAGCCGGGCCCGCAGCCCGGGGTCGTCACCCGCGGCACGGGCGCAGCGCGCGAAGTCGGCGCGCGCCCAGGCCGCGTCGAACAGGGCGCGGCGCGCCTCGGCGTCCAGCGGGCGGCAGCGGGCGTAGGCGTCGGCGTCCCCGAGCCGGACGGCGGCCTCGGCGATCGCGTCCGCGTGCGCGTCGTACGCCTCCTCGGGCAGCAGGTCGAACCAGCCGTGCCGCAGGAGGAGTTCGACATCCGGTGCGGGTCGCTTCCCCTCCCACAGCGGCACGAAAGCGTCCAGATGCCGGCGTGCCGTGTTCGCCCAGGTGAACTGCCGTGCGTTGGTGATGGAGTTGGCGCGCAGCCGGGCGTACTCCTCGGGTCGCTCGCGCAGCAGGGCTGCGGCCTCCCGGATGCGGCGGGCCAGCGCGTCGGCGAGCAGCGAGTCGTCCTCGGCGAAGGAGCGGTTGACGGCGAAGCCGGTGGCCCCGGGGGTGGCCAGCGGGTCGGCGGCATGGCCGAAGTGGGCCATGCCCAGCTGGGCCGTGGCGATGGGGACGGCGCCGGTGGCCATCGCCTCGCCCTGCGCGATCAGGAACGTGTCCATCTCGAACTTGGACGGGAAGAGACAGAAGTCCGAGGAGGCCGCGTACGCCATGATCCGTTCCTCGGCGACCCGTTCGCACTCCAAGTGGATCCGGTCCTGGTGGCGTTCGACCACCTCGCGGAGGTACGGGTCCTCGATCCCGTCGTCGCTGAGGCAGCGCAGCACGAAGTTGGCCGCCAGGCCCTCGGTGAGGACGCGGTCGACCGCGCGGAACAGCTCCAGCTGCCCCTTGTGGTTCACCGCGTAGCGGGCGTTGTGGAAGAAGGTGGGCAGGGCCGGGTCCAGACCGAGGGTGCCGAGCACGGCCGCGCGGTCCACGGCGGGCCGCTCGGGCGCGGTCCAGCGGTCACCGATCGCGCACCCGCCGACGAAGCTCTTGTGCGCGTTGCGGCGCACCGTCTCGTACACCGGCAGGCCGCGGAACGGCTCCTCGAACGGGGTCCCGGCGAAATCGGTGTAGAACTCCAGATGCCCCGGTGAGAGGAAGTCCACCAGGTCGGCGTGGTCGGCGACCAGGTCGTAGACGCCGATGTGGTCCGGGCCGTACGCGTAGTGCAGATGGGTGTGCTGCTGGTACGCGCTCCGCACGGATTCGGGCGACGGCCGCTCGGCGGGCAGGGCGACCGGCGCGTCCAGGAACGCCAGGAGCCGTTCCACCTCGGGCCGGTACACCTTCTTGGTGATCGGCATGTTGCTCTGCACGGTCCCGACGACCAGCTTCGACGCATCGGCGCGGAAGGCCGCCGGCATCAGGTAGTGGTAGTAGGGCTCATGGGCGTGGATGAGCGCCTTCTCGTCCCCGAACCGGGCGCGCACGAAGCGGATCGTGTCGACCTGGTAGCCGAGCGACTTGAAGAAGACCAGGTCGTGGCCCTTGCTGTCGTACGGCGGGTAGAAGCGGTCCGGGAGCGCGTCCAGCAACTCGTTGGACAGGAAGTACAGATCGACGCCGTCCAGCCGGAGCCGGTGCGCGGTGGTGGTCAGCGGGATGCCCACCTCGGCCGGGAAGTGCTCGCCCCAGACGTCCGGGTCGAGCACGAGCGGCAGCTCGTAGGTGTCCTCGTATTCCAGGGTCTCCAGGTCGTAGGAGGCCCGCAGTTCGGCCAGCCGGCCGTGGGCCGGGGTGACGACCGAGACGCGGTGGCCCGCCTCGGCCAGCGCCGTGGAGAGGTTCCAGAGGTAGACGGATATCCCGCCCTGGAGGAAGCGGTGGTCGAAGCCCCCGCACTCGAAGTAGGTCTCGATGACGTGCACGGGTGTCCTCATCCGCCGGCCGGGAGACCGGGGGCCTCCACGGCGTGCCGCAGGTTGATCGCCGCGTGGTAGGCGCGGTCGTGGGCGTAGGCGTAGTCCAGCTCATGGATCAGCCGGCGCAGCCTGAGCAGCCGCCAGGCCGGGTGCCCGTCCCGGTCCGGGCCCGCGTCGGCCAGCAGGTTCCCGGCCCGCGCGGCCCACAGCCCCGCCGCCCGCCGCAGCCGGGCCAGAACGGCCAGCCGCTCCTCGGTCCAGCCGGGCGTGTCCGGGCGGACGCCCGCCGCCTGGAGCAGCGCGGTGCGGCAGGTGTCCTCCGGGCCCATGCCGAGGACACCGGCCGCGTGGTCGGAGAACTCGTCGGCCGTGAAGATCTCCAGCCCCCGGGTGAGGGCGGCCAGGTCCTGCCACGGCGACTGCGCGGTGGCCGGGTCGGCCGGGTCGGCACGCGGGGTCGACAGGTCGATCACGCACAACTCCCATCCGCCGCCTGCGTGTTCGGCGCGCAGCACATGGGACAGGTGCAGGTCGCCGTGGCAGGGGCCGGCGGGCCAGGGGCGCGCCGGCAGCCCGGCTGTGCGGGTCAGTTCGCGGGACAGTCCGGTCGCCGCCGCCTCGCGCACGGCCACCGGGTAGCGGGTGTCGGCGAGGAGCCGCGGGGTGAGCCGGGCGAGCCGTTCACCGGTCTCGGCGAGCACCGCTGCGGCGGGGAACTCCGGGTGCGGGCCCAGCCGTTCGGCCAGCTCCCGGTGGAAGTCGCGCAGGAAGTACCCGGTCTCCCGCAGCGGCGCCACCAGATCCCGCTGGGAGGCGTCGACGGCCGGACCCGGCTCGGCCCCGGACGCCAGCAGCGGCCACAGCGCCCGTATCCCCGCCCGCAGGGGCACGTTGAGCCCCTCGCCCTCGGCGAACCGGTACAGCACCCCGAGCGGTTCCCGCGCCCCGGTCGCCGCGTCCACGTACGTGTAGTCGCCGACCGGCCGCTGGGTGCGCCCGCCGTCCGCCATCAGGCGCAGCAGCTCGGCCTCCCGGTTGCCGGTGCCGATCCGCCGGTAGCTCTTGTGGGTGTGCGCGCTGCCGCCCAGGTCGATCAGGGACAGCGCGTTGGAGCACCAGCCCGGGTCGAAGGGCAGCGGGCCCCGGTAGGCGGCGGGCGCGCCCCGGAACTCGATCGCGTTTCCGCGCAGCGTCGGCAGCCGCAGCCCCGCGCGCAGCGCGTCCACCACGGCGCGGTCGAACGCCCCGGTACCGGCGGCCGGCCGCCCCGGGTCGGCGTCGAGGACCGGGACGAACCAGCGGGTGGCGCCCGCCCCGACCAGCAGCAGCCGGACCTCGCCGAGCACCGCCTGGTCGTACAGCTCGAAGGGGCCGCGGCGCCCGGCCTCGTCCATCCAGGGGGCCGCGTGCAGCAGGCCGGCGGTCGCGGGCGCGGGGGCGCCGGGCAACAGGGTGTCCAAGGGTCAGCTCCCGGTCATCTCGTAACGGTCGACGCCCCGGTGCCAGACGACCAGGGCGAGCGTCACCGCGCCCGCGGTCACCACGAACAGCCAGGGCAGCAGCCCGGTGCGCCCGAAGAGCAGATAGGTCGCGGGCACGTAGGCGGTGAAGGCGTAGGGCAGCAGCCAGGTCAGCAGCCACCGCAGGGAGGGGTGGTACAGGTCGAGCGGGTAGCCGGAGAAGTCGCCCAGCTGGTTGGCCGCGTACAGGGCCGGGAAACTGTTCGTCGTCCAGAACGCCAGCGACGCGAACAGCGTCTTGACGGAGGCGAGGACCAGCGTCCCGCACAGCACGAGCAGCGGCAGCAGCAGCCACTGCACGGCGCTGAGGCGCAGCTCGAGCCGGTCGGCCGCGTACCAGGTCAGGGCGGCGCCGGTGCACAGCTCGCCGAAGCCGTCCGGGTACAGGAACCGTTCGGACAGCAGCGAGAACAGCGGATGCACCGGGCGGATCAGATAGCGGAAGAAGTCGCCGTTCTGCACCAGCTTGCGGGCCATCACCCACAGCTGGTCGGTGAACATCCGGTCCAGGCCGCGCGGCAGCAGCGAGAAGCCGAGCAGGAACAGCACCTGGTGGTAGTCCCAGCCCGCGATCCGGGGCGTCTGCCGGAACACCATGCCGACCACGGCCACCTGGCAGACCACCCGCAGCACCAGACCGCCCGCGCCGAGCAGGAAGTCCATCCGGTACTCGGTCAGCCGGTGCACGCTGACGGCGCTGAGGTGCCAGGTCAGCCGGGCGTAGCGGGCGGCCGTCGTGAGGGGTCCCGGTGCGGTCATCCGCCCAGCACCTCCACCCGTCGTACGGCACCGCGCCAGGCCAGCGCGGCCAGCGCGGCGAGCGCCAGCGCCCAGCCGAGCTGGACGGCGAGGATGCCGGCCGCGCCCGCCGCCCCGTCGTAGCGGCCGAGGAGCAGCCGCAGCGGGCCGTCGACCATGCCCTGGAACGGCAGCACCCGGGCCACCGCCGCGAGCGGGCCCGGCATCAGCGCGAGCGGCACCACCTGCCCGGCGAAGAAGGCGACCACGCTGTCCTTGACGACGCGCACGCCCCAGATGTTGGTGGTGACGAACCCGGCGAGCCCGACCAGCAGGTTCACCCCGAAGCCGATCACCAGGGACAGCGCGGCGGAGACGGCGAACAGCAGCACGCCGCCCCAGGTCGGCCTGGTCAGCGGCAGCAGCAGCGCGTACAGCGCGACGACGGGTACGGCGACCAGCGTGGCGTTGGTCAGCGAGACCGGCAGCCCGGTGGCGAACCGGGACAGCGGATAGCTGACCGGGCGCAGCAGCGAGACCGCGATGTCCCCGCGCTGGACCTCGCCGGAGACCTCCTCGTCCACCCGGCTGGCCTGCATCAGGCCGAGCACCTGGGCGAGCAGCACATAGGTCGTCAGCCGCGGCAGGTCGTAGCCGCCGGGCAGCCCGCCCGGCCGGCCCCCGTACACCGCGCGCCACAGGAAGACCTGGACGCCGACGGCGGTGGCGGCGGTCAGGGCGTTGATCAGGAAGGTGGAGCGGTACTGGAGCAGGGACTGGAGGCTGGAGGCCGCGAAGGGGGTGTAGCGGCGCAGGGCGGAGGCGTTCACCCGGCCGCCCGGCCTGCGTAGATGCGTCGCAGCACCATCTCCACGTCGGGTTCGGGGGCGACGCAGTCGATGACGTCGAAGCGGTCGAGGAGGAAGCCCATCACCTGGCGGGCGGTCCAACGGGCCACCGGGTACTCGACCTTGATCCGCCCGTCCTCGGCCAGGGTCGCCGAGGCGCCGCCAAGTCCCTTTTCGATCAGGGCGATCGCCTCGTCGGCGGAACCGTGGTGCTCGAAGACCACCGCCCTGGTGTCGGCGGTGCGCAGCAGCTCGTGCAGGGTCCCGCGGTGCACGACCTCGCCGTGGTTGACGACGAGGACCCGGTCGCAGATGGCGGTGATGTCGCCCATGTCGTGGCTGGTGAGCAGCACGGTGGTGCCGAGTTCGGCGTTGACGTGGTTGACCAGCCTGCGCACGGCCTCCTTGAGCACCAGATCGAGGCCGACCGTCGGCTCGTCCAGGAAGACCACCTTGGGGTCGTGCACCAGGCTCGCCGCGACCTCGGCCCGCATCCGCTGGCCCAGACTGAGCTGCCGCACCGGGGTGTTGCCCAGTGCGTCGAGGTCCAGCAGCTCCTGGAACAGGGCCATGTTGCGCCGGTAGACGGCGTCCGGGATCTCGTGGATCCGGCGCAGGATGCGGAACGAGTCCGGCACCGGCAGGTCCCACCACAGCTGGCTGCGCTGCCCGAACACCACCCCGATGTTGGCCGCGTTGCGCCGCCGCTCCCGGTACGGCTCCAGGCCCGCGACCAGGGCCCGGCCCGAGGTCGGCGTCATGATCCCGGTGAGCATCTTCACCGTGGTCGACTTGCCCGCGCCGTTCGCCCCGATGTACGCGGCCTTCGTCCCGGCCGGGATCTCGAAGGACACCCCGGACACGGCCCGCACCAGCCGGTGCTCCCGGCTGAACAGCGTGCTGAGGCTGCCCAGCAGACCGGGCTCGCGTTCGGCGACCTTGAACTCCTTGACCAGGTTCTCCGCGACGATCACCGGGGGTCCCCCGTGGCCAGTTCGAGCGCGCGGTCGAGCAGCGTGATGCCCTCGTCGAGGAGTGCGCGGTCGATGGTGAACGGCGGTGCCAGGCGCAGCACATGACCGCCGAGCGCGGTACGCAGCCCGAGGTCCAGCGCGTGCCGGTACACGGCCCGGGCGATCTCGGGGGCCGGTGTCCGGCTCGTCCGGTCGCGCACGAACTCCAGCCCGTGCAGCAGCCCGAGCCCGCGCACCTCGCCCAGCACCTCGTACCTGGCGTGCAGTTCGGCCAGCCGTTCGTCCAGTACGGCGCCCAGCTCGCTCACCCGGGCGAGCAGCGTGTCCCGGCGTACGACCTCCAGCGTGGCCTTCGCCGCGGCGATGCCCAGCGGATTGTTCGCGTACGTCGACGCGGTGGACCCGGCGCGGCCCGCCTCGGGATGCCGCAGCACCGCGGACCGGCCGGCCAGCGCGGCGAACGGGAACCCCGAGGCCAGGCCCTTGGCGAGGGTCACGAGATCCGGCTCGACGCCGAATCGCTCACTGGCCAGGAAGGTGCCGGTGCGGCCGCCGCCGGTGAGCACCTCGTCGGCGACGAGCAGCACCCCGTTCTCCCGGCAGCTGTCGGCGATCTGCTCCCAGTAGCCCGGCGGCGGCACGATCACCCCGGCCGCGCCGAGCACCGGCTCGAAGACCAGCGCGGAGATGTTCGGTTTCTCCGCGATGTGCCGGCGCACCAGCGAGGCGCAGCGCACCCCGCAGGAGGGGTACTCCAGCTCCAGCGGGCAGCGGTAGCAGTAAGGGGAGTAGCCCAGCACGCTGTTGCCGGAGAACGCCTGGTGGCCGATGTCCCAGTGGACCAGCATCCTGGCCCCCTGCGTCTTGCCGTGGAAGCCGTAGCGCAGTGCCCCGATCCGGTTGCGACCCGGCTCGGCGACGGCCTGCACGGCGCGCAGCGCGGCCTCCACCACCTCGGCGCCGGTGGAGAAGAAGGCGTACGTGTCCAGTTCCTCCGGCAGCAGGTCGGCGAGCAGATCGCACAGGGCGGCGCGGTCGGCGGTGGCGAAGTCGTGCACGTTCCACAGCCGGCCGGCCTGCTCGGTGAGCGCGGCGACGACCTCGGGATGGCAGTGGCCCAGCGACTGGGTGAGGGTGCCGGCCGCGAGGTCGATGTACTGGTTGCCGTCCAGATCGGTCAGCACCGCGCCGCGGCCCTCCACGAAGACCCGCCGCCCCAGCGCGGACTCCTCCGAGGCGCCGGGTGCGAGGCGCGCCGACTCCCGCTCCAGCAGCTCTCGTTGACGCGGGCCGGTCATCCGGCACCGCCCAGCGGACCGACCTCGAAGACCAGCAGGGTGATGTCCTCGTCGCCGTCGTTGGCCAACCCGTGCTCGCCGTAGGGGCGGTTGGGCACCACGTCGCCCGCGCGCACGGTGAACTCCGCGCCGTCCAGGGTCATCCGGCCCCGGCCGGAGAGGATCACGTACGTCTCCTCGTCGTCCGCGTGCCGGTGGGTGCCGATGGAGGTGCCCGGGGGCAGCACGACCAGGTCGATGAACGCGACCGGCGCCTTCGCCCCGGCGCCCGGGTAGGCGCGGTGGGCGCGGATCGTGCCGGTGCCGCCGTGGTCGCCGGTCACGTCACGCAGCAGCCCGTCGTACAGGTTGGTGACGCGGGTACGGACGGGTTCGGGCGTCGGGGCTCCCGGCTCCGGCAGGGCAGGACTCATCGCGGTACGGCTCCAAGGCGCTTGCGGGGAAGGGGAGTTCGCGGGGAGGGGGCCGGAGTCAGCACGCGGCCGTGAGCGGCGCGGCGGCGTTCCCGGTCCGGGCGGCCAGGGCGTCCAGTGCCTCTTCGAGCGCGGCCCCGGGGATGTCGTCCAGGTCGTCCACGAAGACCGCCGAGCCGATCCCGTCCGGCACCACGAGGTGCAGCCGGCGGCCCCGGCGCTCCCAGGACGCCTTCAGGGCCCGGTCCATCAGCGCGGGCGTGCAGGTCTGCGGGTCGAACACGGGCAGTCCGAGCGCGTCGATCAGGGCGACGATCCGCTCGCAGTCCCCGGCGTCCAGCAGGCCCAGCACACGGGCGAGTTCAGTGGAGAGGGCCATGTCGATCGCGACGGACTCGCCGTGCGCGATCCGGTACTCGCTGGCCGTCTCCAGCACGGGCCCGAAGGTGTGCCCGAAGTCGACGAGCCGGGCCAGGTCGTGCTCGCGCAGGTTCGGGCACAGCTCCTCCATCATGAGCCGCATCGAGGTGCGCAGCACGTAGTCCTCGACGCCGCGCCGCCCGAGCCCGTCCTCGGCGAGCGACGCCGGGGCGGCGTACGGCCGCTGGAAGACCTGCGGGCACTCCTCCAGGGTGCGCAGCAGCCGGGCGTCCTTGATGATCGCCATCTTGGCGATCTCGCCGAGGCCGCAGCGGATGTCCCGGGGGGCCAACGACCGCAGGAAGGCGGGGTCGTTGAGGGAGGCGTGCGGGGGGTGGTAGGCGCCGAGCATGTTCTTGGTGCCCAGGGCGTTGACGCCGGTCTTGACGCCGACGCCCACGTCGACCTGGCCGACCAGGGTGGTGTTGACCTTCACATAGCGCACGCCCCGGCAGTAGATCGCCGCCGCGAACCCGACCAGGTCGCAGGTGACGCCCCCGCCGACGGCGAGCATCACGCCGCCCCGGTCCAGGCCGGCCGACTTGGCCAGCGCGCAGATCTCCTCGACGGTCTCCATGCGCTTGCGGTCCTCGCCGCCGGCCAGGACGTGCACGCTCCAGGTGCCCGGGGCGAACCGCGCGTCCAGGTAGGCGCGCAGCTGCCGCCCGTACAGCCGGTCGACGGCCGGCCCGGTGAAGGCGACCACGCGGCGCCCCTCGCAGCACTCGGCCAGCAGCGGGTTGCCGGGGGAGAGCACCTCGTGGGTGAGATCGACACGGTACGAGGTTCCGTCCGGGGCGCGGAGGGTGAACCCGTTGTCATCGCCTCGGACCCCGGATTCGGCGGCGGATGTCTGCGCCGTCACGACACTCCTCGAATCGGCCGGATTCACCACCGGCTGGCCGTCAACTGCGATCAACAGGGCTTGAGTTAAACAGGTGATCGAGAGCCCTGCAAGAACTTGATGAAACTTGCTGCGGATTCTTGCAAACGGAGGTGATCGTACGGGCGGACAGGGGAGGGCCCGGCTCTCCCGCCCCGCGCTCCGTGCCCCGGCGCCCGCACGGCGACCCTGCGGCGCGGGGCCGCCTCGGGCGCCCGCCGTGGCTTCGTCGGCGTCACGGCATACGGCACGGCGGAGGCAGCCGAGCGCGCCGGTGCCGAGGCCGCCGGCCTCCGCCGCAGGCTCGCCACCGCCACCGCCACCGCCGCGAGCGGCGGGGCGCCGCGAACCGCACCGAACCGGCCGCGTACTTCGCCAAGACGCGCCCCATCCCGCGCGCCCTCTCCCGCCGCGCCCCGCCGTCCGTCCGGTGCCGCGCGAGGAGCCCTCTGGTCCGGCCGGATCGGCCGTGTTACGAAGGACCATGTCCGTGAACCAGGGAACCCGCGCGTACGACGCCGTCATCGTCGGGGCAGGCCACAACGGTCTGGTCGCCGCCGCCTATCTGGCCCGGGCCGGGCGCTCCGTGCTGGTGCTGGAGCGGCTCGGGCACACCGGCGGGGCCGCCGTGTCCAGCCGGCCGTTCGCCGGGGTGGAGGCGCGGCTGTCGCGCTACTCCTACCTGGTCAGCCTGCTGCCCCCAAAGATCGTCACCGACCTCGGCCTCGACTTCCGGCTGCGCTCGCGCACCATCTCCTCGTACACCCCGGTGGAACGCGCCGGGCGCCCCACCGGACTCCTCGTCGGCGGCGGCGAGGCGCGCACCCGGGACGCCTTCACCCGGCTGACCGGCGGCGAGCGGGAGTACGCCGCCTGGCAGCGCTTCTACGGCATGACCGGCCGCGTCGCCGAGCGCGTCTTCCCCACCCTCACCGAGCCGCTGCCCACCCGGGACGAGCTGCGCCGCCGCATCGATGACGAGAGCGCCTGGCGGGCCCTGTTCGAGGAGCCGATCGGGGCCGCCGTCGAGGAGTACTTCGAGGACGATCTGGTCCGGGGCGTGGTCCTCACCGACGCCCTGATCGGCACCTTCGCCGACGCCCATGACCCCGCGCTGGCCCAGAACCGCTGCTTCCTCTACCACGTCATCGGCGGCGGCACCGGCGCCTGGGACGTGCCCGTGGGCGGCATGGGCGCCCTCACCGACGCGCTCGCGGCGGCGGCCCGTTCGGCGGGAGCGGAGATCGTGACCGGACACGAGGCGGTGCGCGTCACCGGCGACGAGAGCGGCGCGGAGGTCGCCTACCGCACCGCCGACGGTGAGGGCGTCGTCGCCGCCCGGCACGTCCTGGTCAACGCCTCCCCGCAGGAGCTGGCCGCCCTCACCGGGGACGCACCCCCGGAACCCGCCGAGGGCGCCCAGCTCAAGGTCAACATGCTGCTCACCCGGCTGCCGAAGCTCCGCGACCCCGACGCCGACCCCCGCGAGGCGTTCGCCGGCACCTTCCATATCGCCGAGGGCTACGGCCAGTTGGCCACCGCCCACGCCCAGGCCGCCGCCGGCCGGCTGCCCGCCGCGCCGCCCTCCGAGATCTACTGCCACTCCCTGACCGACCCCACCATCCTCGGCCCCGAACTCGCCGGGCGCGGCTACCAGACCCTCACCCTCTTCGGCCTGCACACCCCGGCCCGGCTCTTCGACCGGGACAACGACGGCACCCGCGAGGAACTGCTCGCCGCCACCCTCGCCGAGCTCGACGCCCACCTCGCCGAGCCCCTCGCGGACTGCCTGGCCACCGACGCCGACGGCCGCCCCTGCATCGAGGCGAAGACCCCGATCGACCTGGAACGGGACCTGCGGCTGCCCGGCGGCAACATCTTCCACCGCGCCCTGTCCTGGCCCTACGCCCAGCAGGAAACGGGCCGTTGGGGCGTGGAGACCCCGCACCCGCGCGTCCTGCTGTGCGGGGCCGGAGCGGTGCGCGGGGGAGGGGTGAGCGGCGTACCCGGGCACAACGCGGCGATGGCGGTGCTGGAACAGGACGACTAGAAACCCGAACTGACGGTACGTCAGAAAAAGCCTTCCGTCGTGCGGGCCGGTGCGGCATCCTGCGCCCATGCAGACGGAGCTGAGCGACCAACTGGGCATCGAGCACGCCGTCTTCGGCTTCACGCCGTTCCCCGCCGTCGCCGCGGCCATCAGCCGCGCCGGCGGCTTCGGCGTGCTCGGCGCCGTCCGCTACACCGCCCCCGACGACCTCGGACGCGACCTCGACTGGCTCGACGCGCACACCGACGGCCGCCCCTACGGCCTCGACGTCGTCATGCCCGCCCGCAAGGTCGAGGGCGTCACCGAGACCGACGTCGAGGCCATGATCCCCGAGGCGCACCGGCGGTTCGTGCGCGACACCCTCGCCGCGCACGGGGTCCCCGAACTGCCCCCGGGCGAGACGGCCGGCTGGCGGATCACCGGCTGGATGGAACAGGTCGCCCGGAAGCAGCTGGACGTCGCCTTCGAGCACCCGATCCGGCTGCTGGCCAACGCTCTCGGCTCCCCGCCCGCCGACGTCGTCGCCCGCGCCCATGAGCGGGGCGTGCCCGTCGCCGCGCTCGCGGGCAGCGCCCGGCACGCCCGCAAGCACCAGGACGCGGGCATCGACATCGTGGTGGCCCAGGGCTACGAGGCCGGCGGGCACACCGGGGAGATCGCCACCATGGTGCTCACCCCGGAGGTCGTGGACGCCGTCGCGCCGCTGCCCGTGCTGGCCGCGGGCGGCATCGGCAGCGGGGCGCAGGTCGCCGCCGCCCTCGCTCTCGGCGCCCAGGGCGTCTGGCTCGGCTCCCTCTGGCTGACCACGACGGAGGCCGAGCTGCACTCGCCCGCCCTGACCCGCAAACTGCTCGCCGCCGGATCCGGGGACACCGTCCGCTCCCGCGCCCTGACCGGAAAGCCCGCCCGCCAGCTGCGCACCGCCTGGACCGACGCCTGGGACGACCCGGCGGGGCCCGGCCCGCTGCCCATGCCGCTCCAGGGACTGCTGGTCGCCGAGGCGGTCTCCCGCATCCAGAAGCACGAGGTGGAACCCCTGCTGGGCACGCCCGTCGGGCAGATCGTCGGCCGGATGACCAGCGAACGTGCCGTCCAGGCCGTCCTGGACGACCTCACCCGCGGCTTCGAGCGGGCCGTGGACCGGATCAACCGCATCGCGCGAAGGAGCGGCACATCATGAGCGCACCGGCGACGCCCCCGACCGGCTTCTGGGCCCAGGCCGCCCAGGACCCCGGCCGCACCATCCTGATCGGCCCCGACGGCGAGGAGTGGACCGCGGGGCGCCTCGCCGCCGCCGCCAACCGGCTGGTCCACGGACTGCGCGCGGCCGGCCTGGAGCGCGGCGACGCCTTCGCCGTCGTCCTCCCCAACGGCGCCGAGTTCCTCACCGCCTATCTCGCCGCCACCCAGGCCGGGTTGTACCTCGTCCCGGTCAACCACCACCTGGTCGGCCCCGAGATCGCCTGGATCGTCGCCGACTCCGGCGCCAAGGTGCTGATCGCGCACGAGCGTTACGCCGGCACCGCCCGCGCCGCCGCCGACGAGGCGGGCCTCCCGGACCGGGCACGGTACGCGGTCGGCACCGCGCAGGGCTTCCGGCCGTACCCCGAACTCCTTGCCGGGCAACCGGAGTCGGCGCCCACCGGACGCGAACTCGGCTGGGTCATGAACTACACCTCCGGTACGACCGGACGCCCGCGCGGCATCCGCCGCCCGCTGCCCGGCAGGCCCCCCGAGGAGGCGTATCTGGGCGGTTTCCTCGGCATCTTCGGCATCACGCCGTACGACGGCCAGGTGCACCTCGTCTGCTCGCCGCTCTACCACACGGCCGTCCTCCAGTTCGCGGGCGCTTCCCTGCACATCGGCCACCAAGTGGTGGTGATGGACCGGTGGACCCCCGAGGAGATGCTGCGCCTGATCGACGCCCACCGGTGCACCCACACCCATATGGTCCCGACCCAGTTCCACCGGCTGCTGGCCCTGCCCGAGGAGACCAGGGCCCGCTACGATGTCTCCAGCATGCGGCACGCCATCCACGGCGCCGCGCCCTGCCCCGAGCACGTCAAGCGGGCCATGATCGACTGGTGGGGGACCTGTGTGGAGGAGTACTACGC
This sequence comes from Streptomyces sp. SUK 48, assembly GCF_009650765.1. Classification (NCBI taxonomy): domain Bacteria; kingdom Bacillati; phylum Actinomycetota; class Actinomycetes; order Kitasatosporales; family Streptomycetaceae; genus Streptomyces; species Streptomyces sp. SUK 48. Next base: position 7,318,251 of record NZ_CP045740.1, read on the forward strand.
GGCCAGCGAGGGCGGCGGCGCCTTCGCCACCGCCGAGGACTGGCTGAAGAAGCCCGGCACGGTCGGCAGGGCCTGGCCGATCAGCGAACTCGCGGTCCTCGACGACGACGGCAACCGGCTGCCGCCCGGCCGGCTGGGCACCGTGTACATGAAGATGAGCACCGGCGGCTTCGCCTACCACAAGGACGAGGGCAAGACCCGTGAGAACCGGGTCGGGGACTTCTTCACCGTCGGCGACCTCGGCTACCTCGACGAGGACGGCTGCCTCTTCCTGCGCGACCGCAAGATCGACATGATCATCTCCGGCGGGGTCAACATCTACCCGGCCGAGATCGAGTCCGTGCTGCTCGCCCACCCGGCCGTCGCCGACGCCGCCGCCTTCGGCATCCCGCACGACGACTGGGGCGAGGAGGTCAAGGCCGTCGTGGAACCGGCCCCCGGGCAGCAGCCGGGGCCGGAGCTCGCCGCGTCGATACTCGGTCACTGCGCGGACCGGCTCGCCGGGTTCAAGCGGCCCCGCAGCGTCGACTTCGTCGCCGAACTGCCCCGCGACCCCAACGGAAAGCTCTACAAGCGACGGCTGCGCGACCACTACTGGCAGGGCCGCACCCGCCCGGTCTGACCCGGTACGGTACCGGCCGCTCGACGGCGCGCGCCCGGCCAAAGATCCGGTCCCGCCCCAGTCCTTGACCCGCGCGTTTGGCGGCCGCAAGATCTGCGGTCATGAGCGAGGCACAGGGCGGCACGGCGGGCGGACAGGGCGGCACGGCCGACGGGCAGGGCGGCAGCACGGTCGACGCGATGCTGCGGCGCAGCGCCCGCCGCACCCCCGCGCGCATCGCGCTGGAGTACGGCGAACGCGCCTGGACCTACGGCGAACTGGACGACGCGGTCTCCCGCGCGGCCGCCCTGCTGCTCGCCGAGGGCCTCGCCCCCGGCGACCGGGTCGGCGCCTATGGCCACAACTCGGACGCCTACCTGATCGCCTTCCTCGGCTGCGCCCGCGCGGGCCTGGTCCACGTCCCCGTCAACCACCACCTCACCGGCGACGACCTGGCCTACCTCGTCGCGCAGTCCGGCAGCACCCTGGTGCTCACCGACCCCGGCCTCGCGGACCGGCTCCCGGACGGGGTGCGGTCGCTGCCGCTGCGGGACACCGGGGACTCGCTGCTGGCCCGGCTCGCGGACACGGCGCCGTACGACGGTCCGGGACCGGGCGCCGAGGACCTGGCGCAACTCCTCTACACCTCCGGCACGACCGCGCTGCCCAAGGGCGCGATGATGACCCACCGGGCCCTGGTGCACGAGTACGTGAGCGCGATCACGGCCCTGGACCTGCGCGCGGAGGACCGCCCCGCGCACGCGCTGCCGCTGTACCATTCGGCCCAGCTGCACGTCTTCCTGCTGCCCTATCTCGCGGTCGGCGCCACCAGCGTCGTCCTGGACGCGCCGGACGGGGACCTGCTGTTCGACCTGATCGAGGCGGGCCGCGTGGACAGCGTGTTCGCGCCGCCCACCGTGTGGATCGCCCTGGCCAACCGGCCCGACTTCGCCACCCGCGACCTCGACGGGCTCCGCAAGGCGTACTACGGCGCCTCCATCATGCCCGTACCGGTCCTGGAGCGGCTGCGCGAACGCCTGCCGGACCTCGCCTTCTACAACTGCTTCGGGCAGAGCGAGATCGGCCCGCTCGCGATGGTCCTCGGCCCGGCCGAGCACGCGGAACGGCCGGCCTCCTGCGGGCGGCCCGTGCTGTTCGTGGAGGCCCGGATCGTGGACGCGCAGGGCCGGGAGGTGCCCGACGGCACGAGGGGCGAGATCGTCTACCGCTCACCGCAGCTGTGCGAGGGCTACTGGGGCAAGCCCGAGGAGAGCGCGGAGGCGTTCCGCGACGGCTGGTTCCACTCCGGCGACCTCGCGGTCCGGGACGCGGACGGCTGCCACACCATCGTGGACCGAGTGAAGGACGTCATCAACTCCGGTGGTGTGCTGGTCGCTTCACGGCAGGTCGAGGACGCCCTCTACACCCATGAGGCGGTCGCCGAGGCCGCCGTGGTCGGGCTGCCCGACACCCGCTGGATCGAGGCCGTCACCGCGATCGTCGTACGGCGCGGCGAGGTGACCGAGGAGCAACTCCTCGCGCACGTACGAAAGAAGCTGCCGTCCTTCAAGGCGCCCAAGCGGGTGCTGTTCGTGGACACCCTGCCGCGCAACGCCAGCGGGAAGATCCTCAAGCGCGAACTGCGGGACCGCTTCACACAGGGGTGAGGCCGTCGGCGAGGTCGTCGCCCGCCGGTCGCCGGGCGACGACGTCCGTCCGCTCCGCCGCTCACCCCCGGCCGGTGTCGCGCGGCCGCAGATCGACGATCCGGCGGATCTTGCCGACCGAGCGCTCCAGCGACTCCGGCTCCACGATCTCCACGTCCACCGACACCCCGATGCCGTTCTTCACCGCGGTCACGATCGACCGGGCCGCCGCCTCCCGCATCTCCGGGGTGGCACCGGCGCGCGCCTCGGCCCGCACGGTGAGCGAGTCCATCCGGCCCGTACGGGTCAGCCGCAGCTGGAAGTGCGGGGCCACCCCCGGCGTGCGCAGCACGATCTCCTCGATCTGGGTGGGGAACAGGTTCACCCCGCGCAGGATCACCAGGTCGTCGCTGCGCCCGGAGATCTTCTCCATCCGCCGGAACACCCGCGCCGTGCCGGGCAGCAGCCGGGTCAGATCCCGGGTCCGGTACCGGACGATCGGCATGGCCTCCTTGGTCAGCGAGGTGAACACCAGCTCGCCCCGCTCACCCTCCGGCAGCACCTCGCCGGTGAGGGGATCGACCACCTCCGGATAGAAGTGGTCCTCCCACACGGTCAGCCCGTCCTTGGTCTCCACGCACTCCTGCGCCACTCCGGGACCGACCACCTCCGACAGGCCGTAGATGTCCACGGCGTCGATCGCGAACCGCTCCTCGATCTCCCGCCGCATCTGCTCGGTCCACGGCTCGGCCCCGAAGATCCCCACCCGCAGCGAGGTCGTCCGCGGGTCCACGCCCTGCCGCTCGAACTCGTCCAGCAGCGTCAGCATGTAGGAGGGCGTCACCATGATCACGGACGGTTCCAGATCCTGGATCAGCTGCACCTGCCGCGCCGTCATGCCGCCGGAGGCGGGGACGACCGTACAGCCGAGCCGCTCCGCGCCGTAGTGGGCGCCGAGGCCGCCGGTGAACAGGCCGTACCCGTACGCCACGTGCACCACGTCACCGGCGCGCCCGCCCGCGGCCCGGATGGACCGGGCGACCATGTCCGCCCACATGGACAGATCGTTCTCGGTGTAGCCGACCACGGTCGGGCGGCCGGTGGTGCCGCTGGAGGCGTGCAGCCGGCGGATTTGCTCCCGGGGCACCGCGAACATCCCGTACGGGTAGTTCTCCCGCAGGTCCGCCTTGGTGGTGAAGGGGAAGCGGGCGAGATCCTCCAGCGAACGGCAGTCCTCCGGGCGGATTCCCGCCTTGTCGAACGACTCCCGGTAGAACGGCACCCGTTCGTAGGCGTGCCGCAGCGAGGCGCGCAGCCGCTCCAGCTGAAGTGCCCGCAGCTCCTCGGGGCCGAGCCGTTCGCCCGCGTCCAGCAGCTCCCGCGCGTCCGCCATCGGCACGTCTCCTCACCCAGACATCAATGATCAAGACAGTCCGGATCGTGGCAATCCGGACGACCGATCATTCGGTCGAACTGTTCGGGGCCAGTAATTCAGGCCAAGAGGGTTTTGGACAAGGGGGCTGCGGACATTTGTCGTGCCGCCTGCGGAAACGCCGTGCGGCCGGACGCGCCGCGCCGAGATCATCATGGCCATGCCGACCTTCACCACGGCCGACGGCACCCGCCTCGCCCACCACCTGCGGGGCGAGGGCGAACCCCTCGCCGTCCTCCTGCGCGCCTCCGCCTGTCTCGGGGAGACCTCGGCGGGCTCACCGCGCACCGCCGCCTGGCCCTGCCGGACCTGCGGGGCACCGGCGACTCGGGGGTACCGGCCGACCCGGCGACGTACGCGTGCGACCGCATGAGCGAGAACGTGGAGGACTGGCGCGAGCACCTCGGTCTCGACCGCTTCGACCTGCTCGCCCACTCCGCCGGCGCGGCCCTGGCCATGCTCTACGCGGCCCGCCACCCCCACCGGATCAGGCGCCTGCTGCCGATCACCCCGAACCCCGACGTGTTCCTGCCCTTCTCCCACGGCCGCTGGGACGACACCGCGCGGGCCCACGCGGACGCGGAGCCGGCGCAGACCAACGAGGAGGCCGCCGACCGGTACCTCGCCGAGGGCGCCTGCGCCCCGGACGAGACCCGCGCCGGGTGGCCGCGTGCTTCCCGCACGCCGAGGTCGTCGTCCAGCCGGGTGTCGCGCACTGTCCGTGGCTGGACGACCCGGAGGAGTTCAGGAGGCGGATCGCCGGTTTCCTCGACCGGTGAGCCGGACCCCGTCTCCCGGCCCGTCCTGCTCTTCGAGCCGAATATTCCAAGATTGATAGGCTCCGGACATGACCGACTCCTCCCACGGGCAGAACCCGGTCCCCGGGTTGCCGCTGCACGAACTCGCGGGCTTCACCCACCGCTGGGTCGAGGGGGAAGGCGTCCGGCTCCACGTCGTGGAAGGCGGCCGGCCGGCGGGCCCGACCGTCGTCCTGCTCGCCGGATTCCCGCAGACCTGGTGGGCCTGGCGCGAGGTGATGCTCGCCCTCGCCGAGCGCTTCCACGTGATCGCGGTCGACCTCCCCGGGCAGGGTCACTCCGAGCGCCCGCAGGGCGGTTACGACACGCACACCGTCGCCGCGCGCGTCCAGGCGGCGCTGAGCGCGCTCGACGTGCCGAAGTACTGGCTCGTCGCCCACGACGTCGGGGCCTGGGTCGCCTTCTCGCTGGCCCTGAAGTACGCGGAGCGCCTGCACGGCGTCGCGCTGCTCGACGCCGGCATTCCCGGCATCACCCTCCCGGAATCCGTCCCGCTCGATCCCGAACGGGCCTTCAAGACCTGGCACTTCGCGTTCCACCTGGTGCCCGAACTGCCCGAGACGCTCCTCACCGGTCGCGAACGTGCCTACGTGGACTGGTTCCTGAGGGCCAAGACGCTGTCCCCGGACACGTTCGACGGCGCCGAGATCGACCAGTACGCCGCCGCCCTCGCGGCCGAGGGCGGGCTCCGCGCCTCGCTCGCCTACTACCGTGACGCTCCGAGATCGGCGCGGGCGAACCATGAGGCTCTCGAACGCGGGCGGCTGACCGTCCCGGTCCTCGGAATCTCCAGCTCCCGTGGCTCGATCCCCGACATGGCCGCCTCCATCGGCCCCTGGGCGGAGCACATCACCGGCGTGGTCATCCCCGAGGCCGGCCACTTCATCCCCGACGAGCAGCCCGGCGCGGTCGTGGCGGCGCTGACCGCGTTCATCGATCACGAAGGCGCCGGGTAGTCGGCCACCGCCACCTCCCGCGCCCACCGGTAGTCCGCCTTGCCGCTCGGGGAACGGTGGATGGTGTCGGTGAGGACGAGCTGCCGGGGGATCTTGTATCCGGCCAGCCGGGTACGGCAATGGGTCCGCAGCTCGGACAGCGAGAGGCGGGGCGCGCCCGCGCGCAGCTGCACGACGGCCGCCACATGGTTGCCCCAGGTGGCGTCCGGCACCCCGGCGACCAGGGCGTCGTACACGTCCGGATGCGCCTTGAGGGCCTGTTCGACCTCCTCGGGGTAGACCTTCTCGCCGCCGGTGTTGATGCACTGGGAGCCCCGGCCGAGCACGGTGAGGACGCCGTCCGCGTCGACGGTCGCCATGTCGCCGAGCAGCACCCAGCGCACCCCGTCCCGCTCGAAGAAGGTCTCGGCGGTTTTGCGCGGGTCGTTGTAGTAGCCGAGCGGGACATGCCCGCACTGCGCGACCCGGCCGGTCTCACCCGGGGCGACCGGCTCACGGGTCGCCGGATCGACCACCCGGGTACGGGAGTTGACCCGCAGCCGGAAGCCGCGTTCGGGCCCGGAGTCCTCCGTCGCCGTGCCGTTGAAACCGGACTCGGAGGAGCCGAAGTTGTTCAGCAGCACGGCGTTCGGGACCAGTTCGGCGAACTGCCGGCGCACCGTCTCCGACATGATCGCGCCGGACGAGGAGACGCTGAACAGCGCCGAGCAGTCGGTGCCCCTCAGGGGCCCGTTCAGCGCGTCGATCAGCGGGCGCAGCATCGCGTCGCCGACCAGGGACATGCTGGTGACCCTCTCCCGCTCGACCGTGCGCAGCACCTCCTCGGGCACGAACCTGCGGTGCAGCACGACGCGCTGGCCGAAGTTGAAGCCGATGAAGGCGGTGAGCGTCGAGGTGCCGTGCATCAGCGGGGGAGTGGGGAAGAAGGTGATGCCGCTGCCGCCCGCGGCGACCCGCTCGGCCAGCTCCTCGGGGGCCTTGACCGGCTCACCCGTCGGCGCGCCCCCGCCGAGCCCCGCGAAGAACAGGTCCTCCTGGCGCCACATCACCCCCTTCGGCATACCGGTCGTGCCACCGGTGTAGATGATGAACTGGTCGTCCCCGGACCGCTCCCCGAAGCCGCGCTCCGGCGAACCGGACGCCTCGGCGCGCGCGAAGTCCGCCGCCGTACCGATCCCCGCCGGGCCGGGCCCGACCCGCAGCAGCCGCCGCAGCCCCGGCACGCGCGGCACCGCCGCGCCCACCCGGTCCTCGAACTCCGCGTCGTAGACCAGCGCCACCAGATCCGCGTCCCGGTAGAGGTACACCAACTCCTCTTCGACATAGCGGTAGTTGACGTTCACCGGAACGATCCGCGCCTTCAGGCAGGCCAGCACCGTCTGCACGTACTCGACACCGTTGTACAGATGCAGGCCCAGATGCTCCCCGGGGCGTATCCCGCTGTCGGCGAGATGGTGCGCGAGGCGGTTGGCCGCCGCGTCCAGCTCGGCGTACGTCAGCCGGCGCTCCGCACCCGTGCCGGGATGGTCGAGGTACACGAGCGCCTCGCGGTCCGGCACCGCGTCGGCCACCGACTCGAACAGGTCGGCAAGGTTGTACTCCACCGCTCCTCCTGACCCCGTCGGTCCGTCCGGTCCTCAGCAGAGCAAAGCCCGCCGCAAGTGGGAAGGCCCTGGAACAAAAGAAACTGACGAAACGTCAGAAAACCCTTGAAGTGCCCGGCCGTCTCCTGCAACCTGTTCCCGTTCTCACCGAACCGAGGGGAGAGGCCCATGGGCGGGACGGAACACCTCACCGTGCGACGCGAGGGCGCCACCCTGGTGCTCACGCTCGACCGGCCCGAAGCCAGGAACGCGCTGTCGCTGCCGATGCTCGTCGGCCTCTACGACGGCTGGCTGGAGGCCGACGCGGACGACACGGTCCGCTCGATCGTGCTCACCGGCGCCGGCGGCTCCTTCTCCTCCGGCATGGACCTGAAGGCGCTGGCCGGCGACGGCATGCGCGGCCAGGCGCACCGCGACCGGCTCAAGGACGACCCCGACCTGCACTGGAAGGCGATGCTGCGCCACCACCGCCCCCGCAAACCGGTGATCGCCGCCGTCGAGGGGTACTGCGTCGCGGGCGGCACCGAGATCCTCCAGGGCACCGACATCCGGGTCGCCGGCGAGTCCGCCACCTTCGGCCTGTTCGAGGTCCGGCGCGGACTCTTCCCGATCGGCGGCTCCACGGTCCGCCTGCAACGCCAGATCCCGCGCACCCACGCGCTGGAGATGCTGCTCACCGGCCGCCCCTACAGCGCCCGGGAGGCCGCGGACATCGGCCTGATCGGCCATGTCGTGCCCGACGGCACCGCCCTCGACCGGGCACTGGAGATCGCCGGGCGGATCAACGCGTGCGGCCCGCTCGCCGTCGAGGCCGTGAAGGCGTCCGTGTACGAGAGCGCCGAGCTGACCGAGACCGAGGGCCTCGCCGCCGAACTCGCCCGCGGATGGCCGATCTTCGCCACCGCCGACGCCAAGGAGGGCGCCCGCGCCTTCGCGGAGAAACGGCCCCCCGACTACCAGCGCGCCTGATCCGAGGAGCCCCGATGCCCGACGTCCTCAAAGCACCACTCGTCGTCGAATTCCCCTTCACCCGCTCCCTCGGCCCCGTCCAGCGCGCCTTCTTCACCGGCCTGCGCGAACGCGTCCTGCTCGGCGCGCGCACCACCGCCGGACGCGTCCTCGTGCCGCCCGCCGAGTACGACCCCGACACCGCCGAGGAACTCCGCGACCTGGTGCCCGTCGCCACCACCGGCACGGTCACCACCTGGGCCTGGAACCCCGCCCCCCGGCCCGGCCAGCCCCTCGCCACCCCCTTCGCCTGGGCCCTGGTCCGCCTCGACGGCGCCGACACCGCCCTGCTGGGCGCCCTCGACGCCCCGGGCCCCGACGCGGTGCGCACCGGCCTGCGGGTACGCGTCCGCTGGGCCGCCGAACGCACCGGCGCCATCACCGACATCGCCTGCTTCGAGCCGTACGACGGCCCCCCGGCGCAACCCGCCCCGCACCCGGGGGAGTTCGAGAACCCGGTCACCGGCATCGTGGCCCACGCCCGGCTCGACTACACCTACACACCCGGCCGCGCCCAGTCCGACCACCTGAACGCGCTGGCCGGGCGCAGGATCGTCGGCGAACGCTGCCCCTCCTGCCGCAAGGTCTACGTCCCGCCCCGCGGCGCCTGCCCCACCTGCGGCGTCGCCACCACCGAACACGTCGAGGTGGGCCCGCGCGGCACCGTCACCACCTTCTGCGTCGTCAACATCAAGGCCCGCAACCTCGACATCGAGGTGCCCTACGTCTACGCGCACATCGCCCTCGACGGCGCCGACCTCGCCCTGCACGCCCGGATCGCCGGCATCCCCTACGACCAGGTGCGGATGGGCCTGCGCGTGGAACCGGTGTGGACCGAGGACGCCCGGCACCCCGACCACTACCGCCCCACCGGCGAACCCGACGCCGACTACGACACCTACAAGGAGCTGCTGTGAACCGGCCGATCGCGGTCGTCGCCTTCGCCCAGAGCGATCACCGGCGCAGCACGGACGAACTGTCCGAGGTCGAGATGCTGATGCCGGTCCTGCACGAGGTCCTCGCGCGAACCGGCCTGCGGACCGCCGACATCGGCTTCACCTGCTCCGGCTCCAGCGACTACCTCGCCGGGCGCGCCTTCTCCTTCACCATGACCCTCGACGGGGTGGGCGCCTGGCCGCCGATCTCCGAGTCCCATGTGGAGATGGACGGCGCCTTCGCCCTGTACGAGGCATGGTCCAAGCTGCTCACCGGGGACGCCGACACCGCCCTCGTCTACGCGTACGGCAAGTCCTCGCCCGGCTCGCCGCGCGATGTGCTCACCCGGCAGCTCGACCCCTACTACCTCGCCCCGCTGTGGCCCGACTCCGTGGCCCTCGCCGCACTCCAGGCGCAGGCCCTGCTCGACGCCGGCGACACCGACGAGGACGCCCTCGCCGCCATCGGTGCCCGCAGCCGCGCCGCCGCCACCGCCAACCCGCACGCCCAGCTGCGCGGCCCGGTGCCGCGCGGCGATCACCTCGTGCGGCCCCTGCGCACCGGCGACTGCCCGCCCATCGGCGACGGCGCCGCCGCCGTGATCCTCGCCGCCGGCGACCGGGCCCGGCGGCTGTGCGCGCGGCCCGCCTGGATCCGGGGCCTGGACCACCGCATCGAGCCCCACTCCCTCGGCGCCCGCGACCTCACCGACTCACCCTCCACGCGGCTCGCCGCCGAACGGGCCGGAGCCTTCGAACGACCCGTGGACACGGCCGAGTTGCACGCCCCCTTCAGCTCCCAGGAAGTCGTCCTGCGCAAGGCGCTGCGCCTCGGCGACGAGGTGTGCGTCAACCCCTCCGGCGGGGCCCTCGCCGCCAACCCCGTCATGGCCGCCGGACTCATCCGCATCGGCGAGGCCGCCGCCCGCATCCACCGGGGCGCGTCCGACCGCGCCCTCGCACACGCCACCTCCGGCCCCTGCCTCCAGCAGAACCTGGTCGCCGTACTCGAAGGGGATCCCCGATGAGCAAGGAGTGCGTGGCCGTCGTCGGCATCGGCCAGAGCAAGCACGCGGCCGCCCGCCGCGACGTCTCGCTCGCCGGGCTCGTCCGTGAAGCCGCCCAACGGGCCCTGGACGACGCTGAACTGGGTTGGGCCGACATCGACGCCGTGGTCATCGGCAAGGCGCCCGACTTCTTCGAGGGCGTGATGATGCCCGAGCTGTACCTCGCCGACGCGCTCGGCGCCGTCGGCAAACCCGTACTGCGCGTGCACACCGCGGGCTCCGTCGGCGGCTCCACCGCACTGGTCGCCGCGAACCTCGTGGCCGCCCGGCTGCACAAAACCGTCCTCACCGTCGCCTTCGAGAAGCAGTCCGAGTCCAACGCCATGTGGGGACTGTCCCTGCCGATCCCCTTCCAGCAGCCCCTGCTCGCCGGCGCGGGCGGCTTCTTCGCCCCGCATGTGCGCGCCTACATGCGGCGCAGCGGCGCCCCCGACACCGTCGGCGCGCTGGTCGCCCACAAGGACCGGCGCAACGCCCTCAAGAACCCCTACGCCCACCTGCACGAACACGACATCACCCTGGAGAAGGTGATGGCGGCGCCCATGCTCTGGGACCCCGTCCGCTACTCCGAGACCTGCCCCTCCTCCGACGGCGCCTGCGCCATGGTCCTCACCGACCGCGCCGGAGCCGCCCGCGCGCCCCGCCCGCCCGCCTGGCTGCTCGGCGGCGCCATGCGCAGCGAACCCACCCTGTTCGCGGGCAAGGACTTCGTCTCCCCCGGGCCGGCCGGGACTGCGCCGCCGACGTCTACCGGCAGGCCGGGATCACCGACCCGCGCCGGGACATCGACGCCGTCGAGATGTACGTGCCGTTCTCCTGGTACGAGCCCATGTGGCTGGAGAACCTGGGCTTCGCCGAGGAGGGCGAGGGCTGGAAGCTCACCGAGGCCGGGGTGACCGCGCTCGACGGCGACCTCCCCGTCAACATGTCGGGCGGGGTGCTCTCCACCAACCCCATCGGCGCCTCCGGCATGCTCCGCTTCGCCGAGGCCGCCCTCCAGGTGCGCGGCCAGGCCGGGGAGCACCAGGTGCCCGGGGCCAGGAAGGCGCTCGGGCACGCGTACGGCGGCGGATCGCAGTTCTTCGCCATGTGGCTGGTCGGCGCCGAACCGCCGGAGCGCTGAAGGTCCTCCCCACGTGGGCTGTTGGGCACCGGGAGCGGTCGCTAGGCTGAGCCGCGGACGACGACACCGGGAGGAGCACGGACGTGGCCGAGAGCACCACCCAGCACAAGCCGCTCAAGGGCTGGGACAAGCCGGACCTGGACCTGAGCAAGGCCGAGTGGCGGTCCAGCAGCCGAGGCAAGGGCGATGTCCAGATCGCCTTCGTCGAGGGCTTCATCGCGATGCGCAACAGCGAGCGCCCGGAGAGCCCCTCCCTGATCTTCACCCCCGCGGAGTGGGGCGCCTTCGTCTCCGACGCGCGGGAAGGGGAGTTCGACCTCACCTGAGGGCCGGCCGGACCGCGGGCCTGATCTGAACCGGGGGTGTTGCGCGCCGATTTCCGGACACGTGATCTACAGCGCCCCGCCGGGAACGATGCCTGATGGAGGCTGGTCCCAGCAAGGGTGAAGGTCGTGTTCCGGAGGTGAGGAAGCATGAGTGCTGCGCCGGTGATCGCCGCGGTGGACGGTTCCGAGGACAGTCTGCGTGCGATGGAGTGGGCGGCGGACGCCGCCCGTCGCCGTGCGGCACCGCTGCGGGTGATCCATGTCCGCCAGTACGCCGCCTGGGGGCAGACCGACGTCCTGGTGGCCGGGCCGCCCGAGGAGGAGGAAGGCGACCCCGTCCTCGACGAGGTGCGCGCCCGACTCGCGGACCACGCGCCCGAGACCGTGGAGTACATCGCGCTGGAGGGCGCGCCCGGCGCGGTGCTGCCCGAACTCGGCGTCGACGCCCAGCTGATGGTGCTGGGCTCCCGGGGCCGGGGCGGCTTCGCCAGCCTGCTGCTCGGCTCCAACAGCCTCGCCGCCGCGCGGGACGCCGAGTGCCCGGTGGTCGTCGTACCCCCGCCCGAGCGCGAGGTGCACGGCGAGGGCCCGGCCGAGCCCGGCCCCCGGGTGGTGGTCGGTGTGAACGTCGACAGTCCCGACGAGGCCACCCTCGACTTCGCCTTCACCGAGGCGGCTCTGCGCGGCGCCCGGGTGCAGGCGATCGCCGCCTACCCGTGGCCCCTCCAGACCTGGTCGGCGCCGGGCCAGCTGGTGCCGCCCATGCCCGACGAGGAGGCCATCGCGAACGAGACCCGGACGCTCGCCGAGGGCTTCCTCGCCCCGCACCGCGAGCGCCACCCGGGCGTCCGCGCCGACTCGGAGGCCGTGCCGGGCGACGCGGCGGGCAACCTGGTGGCCGCCTCCCGCGACGCCGAACTCGTCGTCGTCGGCCGCCACCGCCGCCGCCTGCTCGCCCCGGCCCGCATGATGGGCTCCGTGACCCAGGCCGTCCTGCTGCACGCGGCCGCCCCGGTCGCGGTGCTCGCGCCGACGCCGGGGGAGGAGTGACGGGGCGGTGGCGGCGGGCGGGGGAGGTGTGACGAGGTCGGTGGCGGCGAGCGGATGAGTTGACACGGGTGCGGGACCGGGCGCCCCGCACCCCGCCGCCCGCCCCTTGCCGGCACGCCTGCGGCCGCCCCACCACCGGGTGCCCGCAGGTCACTCAGCTCTGCCGGGGCACGTACCATGGCGGCATGTCGTTCCTCCGCCGCCGCAGCGCCACTCCCGCCGGGCCCGACTTCGACGTGCTGGCCATGGACCCGGGCGACTGGCCGGGCAATCTCGGCGCGGGTCTGCTGCCCGCGCCCGACGGCACCTGCCAGGGTGTCTTCCTGCGCTACGACCTCTTCGGCGGCCGCGGCCCCGCGATGATCATCGGCAATCTGCCGCAGGGCTCCCCGGCCCGCGAGGTGGCCGAGGAGGAGATCCCCTTCGAGGTGGGCCAGCTGCTGCTGGCGCTGGAGAACGACGAGGAGGTCACCGTCGTCGGCACCGAGGACACCCCGGTGCTCCAGGGCGACAACCTCCTGATCGTGCGCCGGCTGAAGCTCTCCGAGAGCCGGATCTCCTGCGTGCAGTTCGACCGCAGCGACGGCGTCCTCGTGACCATCGCCGCCTGGGACCGGCCCATCACCGACGACCTGTACGCCCTGCTGAAGCCGCTCCCGGCGGAGCTTTTCCAGCAGGGCTGAGGCCCGGGAGCGGTCAGCTCGCCGAATTCTCCACGGTCACGTCGGCCGCGCGGACGAACTCCACCCGGTGGCCGTACTGGATCTCGTAGTACAGGTCGTCGCCCCGCACCACCTGGTGCGAGTCCGGGGTGAAGGTGACCGAGTAGTAGTACTCGCCCGGCATCTCGTCACCGATCACGTACTTCTGCCCGGCCGCAACCGTGTACGGCAGCGGTACCACCGACTGGACGGGCACCCCCGCCGGATAGGCGGACTTCTCCGGGTAGGCCCGGCCGTACACCGGGATGCTGGTCAGACCCTCCTTCGGGGTGATCACCATGCCCTTGGCGGAGACGGCCGCCGGGTGCTTCGCCGGGTTCTGGAACCACGCCTTCTGGCCGAGGTACCAGATGGCCGTCCAGTCGCCCCAGTGATCGGCGACCGCGTACTGCTGGCCGGTGGCGGCCCGCGAGGACACGTCGTTGACGTCGATCGTCGGCGCCGTACCGCGCCCGACGTCCGTGATCAGCGGTGCGTTCCCATCGTGGTCCGCGTACAGCCGCACCTCGCTGGAGGCGTGCGCCGGGCAGGGCTCGCCCGCCGTGGCGCAGCCCGTGTAGGCCGGCTGGTTGGTGGCGTAGTCCGGCCGGATCGTCACCAGGCCGCCCTGCCTGCCCGCGGTCTTCTTGAACGGGTGGCCGAGCAGCTGGAAGTAGTGCGCCCAGTCCCAGTACGGCCCCGGGTCGGTGTGCATCCCCGCGATGGTGGACGCGGTCGGTCCCGGCACGTTGTCATGGCCCAGGATGTGCTGCCGGTCCAGCGGAATGCCGTACTGCTTGGACAGGTACTTCACCAGCCGCGCCGAGGACCGGTACATCGCCTCGGTGAACCAGGCGTCCGGGTCGGCGAGGAAGCCCTCGTGCTCGATGCCGATCGAACGCGCGTTGATGTCCCAGTTGCCCGCGTGCCAGGCCACGTCCTTCGCCTTGACGTGCTGGGCGATCAGCCCGTCGGTGGAGCGGATGGTGTAGTTCCAGGACACGTAGGTCGGGTCCTGGATCAGGTTCAGCACCCCGTCCCAGGCGCCCTCGGTGTCATGGATGACGATGTACTTGATCGCCTGCGACGCCGGGCGGTCGCCGAGGTCGTGGTTGCCGTAGTCGTCGTCGCCGAACTGCGCGTACGCCGCCGGGAGCCACTCGCAGGACACCGACTTCGGGCACTCCGCGCCGTCGTCCCTGGCGGTGCGCAGCCCGGTCCGGGACAGCTGCGCGGTGTCCGGGGCGAGCCGCGGCTCGGCCGCCAGGGCGACCCGCTGCCCGGCGTCCGTGGTGCGCCGCTCACCCGTGCGCAGCACGTCGTACACGTCATCGGCGTACACCGCAGCCGTCGCCGTGTCGTCGGCGCCGGAGAAGCGGGCCACCGCGCCGTACCAGTCGGCCGGGTCGGCGCTCAGCGGCTCGCCGAGCCCCCGCTGCGCGGCGGCCAGCAGGGCGGCGCCGCCCACGATGTTCGCCGCCGGGTCGGTGCGCAGCTTCGCGGCGGGGATGCCGGTCAGCCCGGCGGCCCGGGGCAGGGTCTTCAGCCGGGCCGGGATCGCGGACTCGGCCGGCACCTTCGCCTCGGGGTGCAGGGCGGGCCGGGAGCTGTCGCCGCGGGCGTCCTCGGTGCCGTCGGCGAAGTGCTCCGTGGCGGCGATCGCGGTACGGGCGTCCGTGAGGTGCATCGGGCCGTAGCCGCCGGAGACGCTGGGCGCGCCACCGTGGTAGTCCCAGCGGGACTGGAGGTAGGAGACGGCCAGCAGCACGCTCTGCGGCACGTGGTACTCGGCGGACGCGGAGGCGAACGCCGACTGCAGCCGGTCGGGGGAGGAGCCCGGGGCGCTCTGGGCGGGGGCCGCGCCGAACAGCGGCAGCAGCAGGGCCGCCGCGGCGAGCGGGACGGCGGCCCGCCTCAGATGTCTGTGGCCGGGCGTGGACGGGGAGTCGGGGGCGGAACCTCGCAATGCGGCCTCCTGTGCCGGGCGGGCGTGGCGGGGCGTGCGGCGCCGAACTGGGTCAGTGGTATCGGCTGGCCGACGATCCGTCAATGATGCAATCACCACGGAGATTTCCCACGTCACGAAGGGTTTCGGCGAGTTTCGCGAGGACGGTGGGCGGGCCTGCGGGGCGTCAGTGGCATAGACCAATGGGTCGCGTCGCTGGTCGCGGCCGTACGGACCTCGCGCGGTGCCGGCAGCACCGACACCAGAGGCCCGCCGCCGTACGGCCGAAACGATTCCCCCCTGCGGTGGCGATGCTCCGTCTGGTGGCGATGCCTCCGTGTGGTGACGATGCCTCCGTCTGGTGACGACTCTCCCGCGCGGCGACCGATCCCCGCGTGGTGACGGTTCCCCCGCGCGGTCGTGTCCGCGCGCGCGAAGGCCCGCGGTGCGCCGTCACTTCCGGCGCACCGCGGGCCTTCACTCCGTCAGCGGGTACCGACCGCCGCGCGTACCGCCTTGCGGGCCATCTGGCAGTCGTCGTGCAGCCGCCGCAGCAGCAGCCGCTGCTCCTCGCCGCAGGGCACGGCGCCCGGCTGGTGCAGCCCGGGGGCCGCCGGGGGCGGGTCCTGCATCGAGCGCTGGACGGCCGTCTCGTACCGCCGGATCTCACGGGTCAGCAGCAGCATCAGGTTCACCAGGAAGGCGTCCCGGGAGGCCGGGCCCGCCGACTGGGCGATCTGGCTGATCTGCCGCCGTGCCGCCGGGGCCTGACCGAGCACCAGCCACAGCGTGGCCAGGTCGTGGCCCGGCAGGTACCAGCCGGCGTGCTCCCAGTCCACCAGCACCGGACCCGCCGGGGACACCAGGATGTTCGACAGCAGGGCGTCGCCGTGGCAGAACTGGAGCATGGCGCCCCGGCCCACCTCCTGCGCGATGCCGTGCAGCAGCTTCTGGAGGTCGCCGAGGTCCCGGTCGGTGAGCAGCCCCAACTCGTGGTAGCGGGACATCTGTTCGACATAGTCCAAGGGCATGTCGAACAGACCGGCCGGCGGCCGCCAGGCGTTCACCCGGCAGATCGCGCCCAGCGCCGCGCGGATGTCGGCGCGGGGCGGCGCCTCCATCGGATGCCGCTGAAGTGCCGCCACCCGGCCGGGCATCCGCTCGATCACCAGGGTGCAGTTGTCCGGATCCGCCGCGATCAGCCGGGGCGCCCTCACCGGGGGCGGTGCCGGACGAACGAGCGGTATACGGCTATTTCGTGGCGGCTCCGCTCCGCCCAGGCCGGCGCGTGGTCCAGCAGGCACTTGGCGACGGCCGTGCTGCGGCCGGTGGTGCCCACGAACAGCACGGAGCGCGCGCTGCGCCGCAGCACCTGGACCGGTGCGAACTCCGGGCAGATCCGCTGCACCGCGGCGATCGCCGTGCGCAGCGGGGCGCCCTGGGGGCCGGAGAGGTCCAGTCGCCCGCTGAGCGGCGGGACGGGCTGTCCCGGGACCCGCCGGGGGCGGGGCGCGCCCAGCACGGAGCCGCCCGGACGCACCGCCGGGTCGAGGTACGGTCCGCCGCCCGCCGGGCGGGGGCGCAACGGCCGAAGCGGGGCGGACACGGAGGACGATGCCGCGTACATGGGAGATCCAGATCCCTTCGTTGCCTGCGGTGCCTGCCTGTGAGGTCCTGGCGTCAGCCCGGCCCGGTTCCCGGGTACATCCTGGGGAATGTCCCCGGGGAGACCGGGTCGGGGTGGCGCTTTCCTACCTGACACCCGATGACCCGTGGCACACCATCTGGCGCACCCTGGCGAACCCTGGCGAATAGTCGCCCGGCAACTCTCACCGGGCTACTGTCAACTCAGCCGAGAACCTGGGGGCTTGACGTGAGCGGACGACCCAACACCCGCCTTTCCGATCTGTTCGGCCTGGCCGGCTGGTCGAAGGGCGAACTCGCGAGACTGGTCAACAGGCAGGCGGCGGCCATGGGCCACCCCCAACTGGCGACCGACACCTCCCGGGTCCGGCGCTGGATCGACATGGGAGAGATCCCGCGCGATCCCGTGCCGCGGGTGCTGGCGGCTCTGTTCACCGAGCGTCTCGGCCGTGTCGTGACCATCGAGGACCTCGGTCTGGTGCGCCACGGGCGGGCAGGGAAACGGCAGGGCGACGGGATCGAGGAACATCCCGACGGAGTGCCGTGGGCGCCCGAGCGGACCGCCGCGGTCCTCACCGAATTCACGGGAATGGACCTCATGCTCAACCGACGCGGCTTGGTGGGCGCGGGTGCCGCGCTCGCCGCGGGATCCACACTCAGCAGCGCCATGCACGACTGGCTGCACACCGACCCGGTCCTCACGGCGGACGGACCCGCCCTGGACGACCCCCTGCACGCCGACCCCGCCGGTTTCGACCGCTACGAGGCCGCCCCCATCGGCTCGGAGGAGGTCGCGGAGCTGGAGCGCTCCGTCGAGGTGTTCCGGGCCTGGGACGCGGCCCGCGGCGGCGGCCTCCAGCGCAAGGCGGTGGTGGGCCAGCTCAACGAGGTGGGCGGCATGCTCGCCTACCGCCATCCACCTCACCTCCAGCGGCGCCTGTGGGGCGTCGCCGCCAATCTGGCCGTCCTCGCGGGCTGGATGTCCCATGACGTCGGACTGGAGCCCACGGCGCAGAAGTACTTCGTCATCGCGGCGCACGCCGCCCGGGAGGGCGGTGACCGGCCGCGTGCCGGGGAGGCGCTGTCCCGGGCGGCCCGCCAGATGGTCCATCTGGGCCGGCCCGGCGAAGCACTGGAGCTGATGAAGCTCGCCCAGTCCGGCGGGGGCGAGCGCCTCCAGCCGCGCACCAAGGCGATGTTCCACACCATCGAGGCGTGGGCGCAGGCGGCGCTGGGCAAGGGCCAGGCGATGCGCCGCACCCTCGGCCAGGCGGAGGACCTGTTCGTGGCCGACCGGGGCGACGGCGAGCCCCTCGACTGGATGCAGACCTTCAAGGCCGAGGACCTGTACGGCATGCAGGCCCTGGCCTACCGCACCCTGGCCGAGTTCGACCCGGGCGCGGCCGTGCACGCCCAGCACTTCGCGGACAAGGCCCTGGAGCTGCGCGTCGACGGCCGGGAGCGCTCGAAGATCTTCGACCATCTCTCCATGGCGTCGGCCTGCTTCATCGCCGACGACCCCGAGCAGGCCGACCGCTACGCGCGGCTCGCCCTGATGTCGATGGGCGCGAACTCCTCGCGCCGCACCTGGGACCGGCTGCGCCAGATGTACCGGCTCACCGCGGAGTACGCCGGATACCCGAAGATCCATGAACTGCGGGAGGAGATCAGACTCGCCCTGCCCAAGCCGAGGAGCAAGGGCGCGCACAGCGCGCGGGCGTAGGGGACCGTCGGCCACACGGGTGTCGGCTCAGGCCGTGACCCTGGCGACGAGCACACACGCGTCGTCCACCCGCCCGGTCCCGCCGAACTCCTCCACGAGCGCCCGCACGCAGTCCTGCGCGTCCCGGGCGTCGTCGAAGCGTGGGGCGAGTCCCAGCAACCGGTCCGCGGCCGCCGTCCGGCTGTGCCCGGGTACCAGTCCCTCGGTGTGCAGCAGGAGCAGGTCGCCCGGTACGAGGATCACCTCGGCCTGCCCGTAGACGGCACCCGAGGTGGCGCCGAGCAGCACCCCCTCGGGAGCGTCGAGCGCGCACCCCGTCCCGTCCCGGAACAGCAGCGGGGCGGGGTGTCCGGCCTGGCCCCAGACCAGGGTCCGGGTGGTGGGCCGGTAGCGGGCGCAGACGGCGCTGCCGAGGGCAGGCTGCACCGTGGCGTCCAGTAACTGATTGAGCAGGGAGAGGAGTTGACCGGGCTGGGTGCCGGTCATCGCCATGCCGCGCACCGCGCCGAGCAGGGTGGCCATGCCGGAGGCGACGGCCACCCCGTGCCCGGTGAGGTCGCCGACGCTGAGCAGGGTCTCGCCGTCGGCCAGCTCCAGGGCGTCGTACCAGTCCCCGCCGATCGGTGTCCCGCCGTCGGCGGGCAGCCGGTACGCGGCGAGGTCCAGGGTGCGCGGGCCCTGGTGCGGGGGGCGCAGGGAGCCGCGCCAGGGCGGCAGCACGGCCTCCTGGAGTTCGGTGGCGACCCGGTGCTCGGTCTGCTCCCGCTGGCGGTGCCGGCGGAGCGAGTCATGCGTCTCGTGCACCGTGCGCCGGCTGCGGCGCAGCGCGCTGACATCGCGCAGCACGGCCCACATCGAGACGGTGCCGCCGTCGGCGCCGAGCACCGGCTCGCCCATCATGTGCACGCTGCGCACGGAGCCGTCGGGGCGGCGCACCCGGAACTCGCCGTCGATCGGGCGGCCGTCGATCAGGCAGTCCGTGACCATCCCGGTCAGTTTCGGCCGGTCCGCCTCCACGACCAGCGAGGGCAGTTCGTCCAGGGTGAGGGCGGGCAGGGCGGGGTCGCGGCCGAGGATCCGGTACAGCTCCCCGGACCAGGACGCCTCGTCGGTGAGGAGGTTCCACTCCGCGCTGCCGACCCGGCTGAGCAGCGCGCCGCGCGGGGCGCCGGCGGGGGCCGGGCGGACGGTGTGCGCCTCGGCGGGCTCCGTGGGCTCCGAGGGCTCGACGGCCGGGGGCAGGGGCGCGGGTCCGTCGCGCAGCTGGGCCAAGTGGGCGTCCAGGTCGCTGAGTTGGTGCAGTGCCAGGTCGTACAGAGCGCGCTGCCAGCGTTCCTCGGGGTCCGTGTCGTCGCAGCGGACGTCCCGCCGCACCGCGTCCACGTCGCCCTTGAGCTGCCGCGCCCGCGTGATCAGCGCCTCGACCGGGTCGGGCCCGGGCGGCTGGGCGGCGGGGCGGTCCGCGGAGACCGGTGACGGCATGTTCGCACTCCGAACGAGGGGACGGCAGGGCCGGGCGGGACGGGGGACCGTAACGACTTTCGCACAGCGCGGGACGCCTCGTAAGGGATTTGGCAACACACGATACGGTGGTGCTTCCGGCATATGCCAGAGTCTTCCCGAAGCGGCCCCGGGCGCTCCCGGAGTGCCCGGTCGGGCAGTCAAGTCGTAGACGGCCTACGGGAGTTGACGGACCCGGCGGTCGTGCGTCGAGGCCCCCGGAGCAGGCGGTCAATCGCCTGTTCGACGTTCTTGTGTTCCCCGCCGTTCGGGACCGGCCGGTACCCATCGAACTCTGACCGGATTTGGCGGCATGCGAAGGGCCTCTCCGCACTCCATAAAGGCATGGAGACCACCATCGAACTGCCCGCCCTCGCCCGGCTCGTGACCGCCGACGACCAGGAGATCCCCGTCACGGCCACCCTGCGCTACACCACCGGTGACCCGCTCGCCGTCTTCGTCGACTTCCCGGCCGAGGCGGCGCTGGAGGGCGAGGACGTCAGCTGGACCTTCGCGCGCTCCCTGCTGGACCAGGGACTGCGCACCCCGGCCGGACGCGGCGATGTGCAGATCTGGCCCTACGGCCGCACCCGGACCGTACTGGAGTTCCACTCGCCCTTCGGCCTCGCCCTGCTCCAGTTCCCCACCTCGACCCTGCGCCGCTTCCTGGTGCGCACCTACGAGGTGGTCGCGGCCGGGCAGGAGGACGTGGCGGCGGTGGTGGAGCGCGGGCTGAACGCGCTGTTCGGAGGGGTGTGAGGCGTCCGCCGGAGTTGTCCCGGTGGACCCGGGCCGGTTTTGAATATTGTTCACCTTTACCTCACCGCACGGGTATGGACCCCGACGACCGGCGCGGGCACCCTGGCCCGCGGTGTGCCGCAGGGGCACTCCCGTGACCGAGGACGGACGAATGACACCGATCAGCCGAAGGGGCTTCGTGGGGCTGGGCGCATCCGTGGCGGCGGGAGTGGCGCTGGGCGCCACCACGCGCACCACCGCGGCGGCCGCCACCACGGCGACCGGCACGATCAAGGACGTCAAGCACGTGGTGATCCTGATGCAGGAGAACCGCAGCTTCGACCACTACTTCGGCCGCCTCAAGGGCGTGCGCGGCTTCGACGACCGCAGCGGCATCACCCTCGGCGGCAAGTACTCCGTCTTCAACCAGCCGAACCTGCTCTCCCGCCAGTACCCGTGGAAGCTCAGCGCCACCCCGTCGGCGGCCGGCAAGGACGGCGAGACCCTCGCGCAGTGCAACGGCGACCTGCCGCACTCCTGGTCCTCGCAGCACTCCGCCTGGAACAAGGGCCGCCTGGACAACTGGGTCCTGGGCGTCGGCAACGTCCGCTCGCTCGGCTACCTGGACCGCTCCGACATCCCCTTCCACTACGCGCTGGCCGACAACTACACCATCTGCGACGCCTACTTCTGCTCCACGCTGAGCGCCACCGGTCCCAACCGCACGTACCTGTGGAGCGGCAAGGTCGACTCCTCCAGCAACGACGGCGGCGACGAGTCCGGCCTCACCTGGCAGACCTACGCCGAGTCGCTCCAGGCGGCGGGGGTGAGCTGGAAGGTCTACCAGAACGCCGCGGACAACTACGGCGACAACGCCTGCGCCTACTTCAGCACGTTCGCGGGCGCCAAGGCCGGCGATCCGCTGTACGACCGCGGCATGTCCTCGGTGCCGAAGGTGACCGGTTCCACCCCGGACGACATCGCCGCCGCCATCAAGGCCGACGTCCAGGCGGGCACCCTCCCGCAGGTCTCCTGGGTGGTCGCCAACCAGGCGTTCTCCGAGCACCCCTACGCCCCGCCCGGCGACGGCGCCCACTTCGTCAACCTCGTCTACCAGGCCCTCGCCGCCGACGAGGACGTCTTCGACTCCACCGTGATGTTCCTCAACTACGACGAGAACGACGGCTACTTCGACCACGTGCCCCCGCCGTCCCCGCCCGCCGGCACGGCCGGCGAGTTCCTCAACGGGGTGCCGTTCGGCTTCGGCTTCCGGGTGCCGATGATCGTCATCTCGCCCTGGACGCGCGGCGGCTGGGTCTCCTCGGAGGTCTTCGAGCACACCTCGGTGCTGCGCTTCCTGGAGACCTGGACGGCCGCCCTCGGCACACCCGCGAAGTGCTCCAACATCAGCGACTGGCGACGCAAGGTGAGCGGCGACCTCACCGGCGTGTTCGACTTCGCCCACCCGGTCAAGGGCCCGGTGCCGCTGCCCGCGACCAGTGTCATCGGCATCGACAACTGCACGTCGCTGCCCAACCCCGTGCCGACCGACAACGCGCTGCCCGCACAGGAGGCCGGCACCCGCCCGGCCCGCGCGCTGCCGTACCAGCCGGGCGGCTATCTGGACCGCCTGGAGTTCGACGCGGGCGGCAAGACGCTCGCCTGGTTCGTGATGACCAACCAGGGCGGTCCGGCCGCCCGCGCGGCCCACTTCTCCATCCACCCCAACGCCTACCGGGACACCACCCCCTGGCAGTACACGGTGGACGCGGGCGGCACCGCCACCGACTTCTTCAACATCGGTTCGGGCTACGGCGACGGCAAGTACGACCTGTCGATGGTCGGCCCCAACCGCTTCCTGCGCCGCTTCCAGGGCGACGCCACCAAGGCGGGCAAGTCCGCCGAGGTGAGCGTCCGTTACGCCGTGGAGCCGGGCAGCGGGAAGCTCGCCGTCTACTTCAAGATGGCCAACTCCGGTTCTTCGGCGGTGAAGTTCACCATCACCTCCAACCACTACCGCGCGGACGGCCCCTGGACGTACACCGTCGCCGCGGGTGCCTCCACGGAGGACTTCTTCAACGCCGTCGCGTACAACAACGGCTGGTACGACTTCACGATCACCGTGGACTCCGACACGACCTGGTCGCGCCGGTTCACCGGGCACCTGGAGACGGGCGCCGCCAGCGTCAGCGGCTGAGCGCGGCGTACGGGTCCGGGCGCGGGGCGAGTACGGGCGGGCAGGACGGCCACCCGGCCACCGCCCGCCGCCGCCCGGACCCCCGCCTCGGCGAGGACCAAAGCCGGAACTGGTTCTCGCCGCCGCCGACATGCGGAGAGACGAACAGCGGCTGGCGGCGGGGCGGGCCGATCAGCCGACCCTGGGGGCGCAGCGCATGCCGATATAGACGCAGCGTGTGCCGTCGGGCAGGCTGGAGAAGATCACCGGTGTGTAGTCCGTGCTGAAGGCCGAACCCACGCCCGTGCCGGCAAAGGCCGTCGGCGTGACCGGCAAGAGGTCGATCGGCAGGGGCTTCGAGAGGTCCTTCATGCCGTCGACGAACTCGTAGAGCGCGTGCCCGGCACCGTCCTTCTCGGTCACCGTGATGACCACACCCTCGCGCCGGTACGTGCCGACGAGCGGGGCCCAGTCCACCACGGGGGGCGCGGCCGGCGGGGTGAGGGACCCGGGCATGGTCACGCCCGCCAGGTCGGCGAGCAGCTCGCGGTAGAGCGCCGCGTACACCTCGCGCGCACCGCCGCCGTTGGTGAGCAGCGCGACGGCGACACCGGCCGACGGCACCACGCGCAGATAGCCGTACTGCCCGATGGAGGCACCGTCGTGGCCGTAGCCCTCGACGCCGTTCCAGTCGTACAGAGTCCAGCCCAGACCCCAGCCGTCCGAGCTGACGGTCCACTTGTCGGGGCAGTCCACCACCCGGCGTCGCATCAGGGCGACTGTCTCTTCCAGGAGCACGCGGGTGCCGTCCTCGGCCACGCCGCCGGCGAGGTGCATGCGCGCGAGCCGGACGAGGTCGCCCGCAGTGGCGATGACCCTGCCGTACGGGCCCGCCGATCGCGGCATCATGTCCCATTGCGGTGCCGGTGCCGGATCCTGGCCCGGCTCGCCCAGATGCCCCATGGCCGCGCGGAAGCGCAGCGCCTCTTCGGGCAGGGTCATGGTGTGGGTGAGGCCGAGCGGGGTCAGCAGCAGGTCCTTGAGCGCTTCGTCCCACGTCTTGCCGGTCACCACCTCGACGATCCGGCCGAGCACGTTGTAGCCGACGCTGCTGTACGAGATCGCGCTGCCGGGCGGGCAGTCCAGCGCCACGTCCTTCGCGGCCTCGACGTACTTGGCGAGGCAGTCGTCGCCGCGCCCGCTGTCGTGATTGAAGTCGCAGGTGAGCCCGCTCGTGTGGCTGAGCAGCCGGCGAATGGTGATCATCCTGGTCGCTTCGGGGCCACCGGCCGAGAACTCCGGCAGCACGTCCGTGACCGGGGCGTCCAGGGCGAGCCGGCCGGACTCGACGAGCCGCATCACCAGGGTGGCCGTGTAGATCTTGGCTATCGAGCCCATCTGGAAGACGGAATCGGTCGTCGTCTCCACGCCCGTGCCCCGGTGCAGGACGCCGCTCGCCCATGCGTGGACGGTCCCGTGGGCGAGGACGGCCAAGGACGCGCCCGGCACGTGGTGCTCGGCGCAGAGCTGGTCGAGGCGGGCCTGCCACCGGGCGCGATCCAGCCTCCACCCGGCCGAGTCCCGGGCCCCCCGCGCCCCTGCGGCACTCCGCTTCCGCTGTTCGTCAGCACTCATTCCGTTCAGCACAGTTGACTCCCCCTCGATGGCGTACAGCGTTCCGTGTTGCGCACACTGTACGCATCTCGGATCGCCCTTCGCAACATGCGTACGGTGTCGGCTACGGTGGGGGGCGACAAGCAGCGGATCGACCGATGGGAACGAGCGAGCATGTCTGCCGACGCGAAGCCGATCACCTCGGTGTGGACACGTCCGCATCGCCCGCAGCGGGAGAAGCTGACCCGGGAGCAGATCGTGACCGCGACGGTGGAGCTGCTGGACGCGGAGGGTGCCGAGGCGCTCAGCATGCGCAGACTCGGGACCTGTCTGAAGGCCGGGGCCACTTCCCTCTACCGGCATGTGGCCAATCGGGACGAGCTGATCCAGCTGGCCGTGGACGACGTGTTCGGCGAGATGGACCCGCCGGCCGCCGCCACCCGCGGGACCTGGCGCACGGCGGTCACCCGCGCCGCCGTCGACCTGCGGGCCATGGTCCTGCGCCACCCGTGGGTCGGCCCCGAACTCGGCCAGGTCGGCCTTCTCCACGTCGGCCCGAACGCCGTCCGCATGACCTCGGGCCTCCTCGCGCAGTTCGAGGCGGCCGGTTTCCCCGCGGGTGAGGAGGACATGGCCGCGGGGGCACTCATGTCCTACGTGGTCGGGATCGCCACCAGCGAGGCCGCGTATCTCTCACTGATCGACCGAAGTGGTGTCCCCGAGCGCGCGTGGCTGTCGGACCACAGCCCGGACTTCGGCGAGGAGACGGACCCGCGGCAGGTGCGCGAGGACCGCTTCGCCTATGGACTCGACCGAATCCTCGACGGCCTCGCCGGCCGGCTCGCGCCAGGCGATGACCGTGGTCCTCGCCCCACCGGCCGGTGACAGGACGCGCGCCGCGCACCCGGTGACCCACCCCTGCGTGCGCTCCCGGCACGCCGGCGATCGCCGCGTGGCGTACGTCGGCGGGGGAGCGCGTGCTCAAGGGTCGCGGGGGCGGGTCAGAACCGCAGTACTCCGGCGATCCCGTCCTCCTCGCCCAGCGTGCCGTCCGGCACGAAGCGGACGTCGGCGCCGGTCTCCAGGCACTGCTCCACGATCTCGTCCACGATGTCGTCGCGGGCGTCCAGATCGCCGGAGTCGGCCGGCACCAGGTGGTCGCCGTCGTCGCGGACCACGGCCCGGTAGCCGTCCTCCACGGCGAGCAGCCGCACCCGGCCCTCCCGGGCGCTGAGCCACAGCTCGTCCAGGCCCGCCGCGAAGGTGCGGTGGCCGCGGGCCGAGGTCAGCTCCTCGACGACGGAGTGGGCGCCCTTGGACTCCTCCGCCCGAAGGACCGGCCGGATGGCCTGCCACACCGCCTCGGGACCGGAGTGGGCGAGCCCGCCGTGCCCCACGTGCACCGCGTCCCTGGCGACCGTGCCGGCCTCGTCCAGCAGGGAGAGCGCCGCGCGTTCGCCGGTGACGTACAGCGGGCGGGGCTCCTCGCGCAGGACGGCGGCCATCGCGGTGTCCGCCTCGCGCAGGAACTGGCGGGTGCCCTCGTCCTGGAAGGTGCTCGGCAGATCGCCGATGCGCTCCTGCCGCTCGGCGTCGAAGTTCGGCCGGCTGCGGGTCAGCGGGAAGCCCCCGGTGTGGTCCTTCACCACCCGGTCCGCGCCGCCGCTCCACAGGGTGACCTGGTCGGCCGAGACCGAGAGCACCCAGAAGGGCCGCTCGGCCGCCTGCGCGGCGACCAGATTGCGGGTGAGGAAGGTGTCCGCGAGCACCACGCGCTCGGGAACGCTGCGGGCCAGCGACCAGACCTGGTGCTCGCCCGGCGCCGCGAAGATCACCAGACCGTCCTCGGCATGCGCGAGATCCACCTCGGCGAGCGCCCGGTCGAGCTGGGCGTCCACGTCCGCCCGCCGCTCCCGGGTCACGGCCGGATCGGCCTCCAGGCGCTTGCGGGCCTCGGCCAGCACATTGCGCAGCCGGACCGGATCCTGGTCGCTGCCGGCTCCGCGGCGGTGTGTCGGGGTCAGCACCGACACCGCCGGATAGGGCCGCGGACGCCGCAGTTCGGCAAGGGTTGCGGGACTCAGTGCGTGCTCCATGACAGCACCATAGGGCTGATTCACATGTACGGCATTCGGGGTATTCGGAACGTATGACCGCGTGCCGGGACGCGCCCGCGGTGCCCCGGTGGCCAGGCCGCCCGGGTGCCGGAGTGGTAATTGATCACAACGCCAGGCGGCGCGCGGCACTTGGGGAAATTTTTGCCGATGGCCGGTTCTCCGTGCCTGTGGCGCTCCCGCGCAGCGCATACCGGACCTCACGGAGGCAAAACGCGGCCGAAACCATCGGACGGCCGGTTGCGGCCGTGTTGCGTCCGCGTTGACCGGCGCCGGGCGCGGGCGGAGGCTCGTCATATAGGTGCTCGATACAACTGGTTCGTCGGCCGGCGCCGCGGCCCTCGCGAAAGCGCAGACGAGCGCGGCACCGGCGGTCGGCCGGAGGCTGGAGGCAGCACATGTGCGGCATCACCGGATGGGTGTCCTTCGATCGTGACCTGAGCGCCGAGGCCACCACATTGCATGCGATGACCGAGACGATGGCCTGCCGCGGCCCGGACGACCGCGGCACCTGGGCCGAGGGGCCCGCCGCCCTGGGCCACCGCCGGCTCGCCATCATCGACCTGCCCGGCGGCCGCCAGCCGATGTCCCTCGCGACCCCCGAGGGCACCGTCGCGCTGGTCTACTCCGGCGAGACCTACAACTTCACCGAGCTGCGCCGCGAACTGACCGACCGCGGCCACCGGTTCACCACCGACTCCGACACCGAGGTGGTCCTGCACGCCTACGTCGAATGGGGCGACGCGCTCGCCGAACGCCTCAACGGCATGTACGCGTTCGCCCTCTGGGACGGCCGCCGCGACAAGCTCGTGATGATCCGCGACCGCATGGGCATCAAGCCGTTCTACTACTATCGCACGCCCGACGGCGTCCTGTTCGGCTCCGAGCCCAAGGCGATCCTCGCCAACCCGCTGGCCCGCCCCCGGGTGACCCTCGACGGGCTGCGCGAGCTGCTCGTGATGATCAAGACCCCCGGGCACGCCGTCTGGGACGGCATGCGCGAGGTGGAGCCCGGCACGGTCGTCACCCTCGACCGCTCCGGACTGTCCACCCGCGTCTACTGGCGGCTGGAGACCCGCCCGCACGAGGACGACCGCGACACCACCATCGCCACCGTGCGCACCCTGCTGGACGACATCGTGCGCCGCCAGCTCGTCGCCGACGTGCCCCGCTGCACCCTGCTCTCCGGCGGCCTCGACTCCTCCGCCATGACCGCCATCGCCGCCCGTCAACTGGCCGAACAGGGCGAGACGGTGCGCTCCTTCGCCGTCGACTTCGTCGGCCAGACCGAGAACTTCGTCGCCGACGAACTGCGCGGCACCCCCGACACCCCCTTCGTGCACGACGTCGCCCGGCGCTCCCGCACCGAGCACCAGGACATCGTGCTCGACGCCGAGGCCCTCGCCGACCCCGCCGTGCGCGAACACGTCATCCGGGCCCGTGACCTGCCGACCGGTTTCGGCGACATGGACGCCTCACTGCTGCTGCTCTTCCGCGCCATCCGGCAGAAGTCCACGGTCGCCCTGTCCGGCGAGTCCGCCGACGAGGTCTTCGGCGGCTATCTCCAGTTCTTCGACGAGGACGCCCGCAGCGCCGACACCTTCCCCTGGCTGGTGCGCTTCGGCCGCCACTTCGGCGACGACTCCGACGTGCTGCGCACCGACCTGCTGAAGAGCCTCGACCTGGACGCGTATACGGCCGACGGCTACCGTACGGCCGTC
The DNA here is from genome assembly GCF_009650765.1 of Streptomyces sp. SUK 48. NCBI lineage: Bacteria > Bacillati > Actinomycetota > Actinomycetes > Kitasatosporales > Streptomycetaceae > Streptomyces > Streptomyces sp. SUK 48. Next base: position 7,346,693 of record NZ_CP045740.1, read on the forward strand.
GCGGGCATCGAACGCCTCGCCGGGGAGAGCGACTTCGAGTTCCGGATGCGGCAGATCTGCCATCTGCACCTCACCCGGTTCGTGCGCATCCTGCTCGACCGCAAGGACCGGATGAGCATGGCCACCGGCCTGGAGGTGCGGGTGCCGTTCTGCGACCACCGCCTGGTCGAGTACGTGTTCAACGCCCCCTGGGCCCTGAAGTCCTTCGACGGCCGGGAGAAGAGCCTGCTGCGCGAGGCGTCCAGGGACGTCCTGCCGCAGAGCGTGTACGACAGGGTCAAGAGCCCCTACCCGTCCACCCAGGACCCGCGCTACGCCCGCGCCCTCCAGGAGCAGGCCAAGGACCTGCTGGCCCGGCCCGCCCACCGGGTCTTCGACCTGGTGGACCGGGACCGGGTGCGCAAGGCCGCCGAACGCGAGGCCCCGGTGTCCGACCAGGCGGCCCGGCGCGGCCTGGAACGCACCCTGGACCTCGCGCAGTGGCTGGACCTGTACGCGCCGGAACTCGTCCTCGGCTGAGCGGCCCGCTCAGCTGGGGCTGGGACTCGGGCTGGTCGCGGCCGGGCTGACCGGGCTCGTCGGCGAGGAACCGGCCGGGCTCGGGCTGGCCGGGGCCGTCGGGCTCGGCGTCGTGGTGGCCGGGGCCGGGCTCGGCGTCGTCTTCGTCGGGGCCGGCTTCGGCTTCGGGCTCGTCCGGGTCTGCGCGCGGAGCCCCAGTGCCCGGTCCGCGGCCGTCGCCGAGGGCTGCCAGGACGTCGTCACCGGCTCCCACACGGCCACCTTGGACCCGGTGCCGAGCCGGGCGGGCGCGAACACGCGGCCCCAGCGGCCCGTCCAGTCGCCGACGGTGACCGACGCCGCCCGGCGGGCCTGCGGGTCCGCCGCGCGCACGATGGTGCGCACATCGGCGTGGACGGTCGCGCCCGCCGCGAGCCGCAGCCGGCCCGTGCCGTCCCCCGACACCGGGAGCGCGGCCCCGTCCAGGCCGCCGAACGTCACCAGCGGCACCCGGTCGATGGCGCAGGTGCGCCCGCTGCGGTTGGTGACGCTGACGCGCACCACGTTGGACCGGTGCGGCACGGTGGCCGCCCGCAGTGACAGCTCCCCCTGGACGCAGGGTGCCACCCGTGGGGCCCGGGCGGCCGCCTGTCCCGGCGGCGCGGTCAGCAGCAGGGCCGCCACGGCGGCGGAAGCGGCGGGTACGGCGATGGCGGCGCGCATGCGCATGATGGGTGTCCCTCCGGTCGCGGTCACGGACGCCGGTCGGCGGCCGGTGCCTTCATCGGTCGATGCGGTTCGGGAAGACGCTCCACTCCTTCCCGTCCGCCGGGCAGGAGCTGCCGTACGCGGGCAGGGAGCCGTGGAGCAGGAAGTCGTCCACCGTGCGGTGCACGCACACGGAGGAGCCGTAGCCGGTGTGCCCGTCGCCCTTGTTGTCGAGGACGACGGCCGCGGGGCCGAGCCGCTGCGCGGTCCTGACGGCCCACGGGTACGGCGTCGCCGGGTCGCCGCGGGTGCCCACCAGCAGCATCCGCGGCGTGTCGACGTCCTTCACCCCGGTGCGGATGAAGTCGCTGCCCCTGGGGCGGCCGTAGCACATCAGCACCTGGGTGAGCCGGTAGCGGCCGAAGACGGGGGACGCCTCGTCGTACGCGGCCCGCAGCCGCTTCAGGTCCCCGGCGATCCGGGCGGCGGAGGGCCGGTCGGGGTCGTCCGCGCAGTTGATCGCCATCAGGGCGGCCTGGAGATTGTCGGCCGGTACGTCCTGGGGGTCGACCAGTCCGTCGTGCCGGGGGGCACCCCGGCCCAGGACCGGCCCGGCGCCGCCGGCGGCGAAGCCCATGATGCCCCGCGGGTCCCCGTCCCGGGTCAGCGAGCCCAGCGCCCGCTCCAGCTGCGGCCACAGGTCCTTGCTGTACAGGGCCTGCACGATGGCGGCCACCAGGTCCTGCCCGGAGAACGGGTCGCCGCCGTCCGTCGTGACCGGGCGCCGGTCCAGCGAGCGCACCAGCCGGACCACCGTGTCGCCCGCCGTGCGCCGGTCCCGCCCGAACGGGCAGCCGGTGTCCCGCGCGCACCAGTCCAGGAAGTCCTCCAGCGCGGTCTGCTGCCCGCGCGCCCCGTCGACACCCTGCTCGGCGAGCGACTCGGTCAGGGTGTCCACGCCGTCCAGCGCCATCCGCCCCACGCGGTGCGGGAACTGGGCCGCGTACACCGAGCCGAGCCGTGTCCCGTAGGAGAATCCCAGGTAGTTGAGCTTCCGCTCACCGAGGGCTTGGCGGATCACGTCCAGGTCCCGGGCGGCGTTCACCGTCCCTATGTACGGCAGCACGGCACCGGAACTGCGCGCGCACGCGTCCGCGCTCTGCCGCAACCGCCGCAGCAGCGCCTGGGGATGGGCGAGGTCGGCGTCCGCGCCGGTGACGGCCGCGCCCTGGTCGCCGCCGTCGCCGCAGCTGACGGGGGAGGAGCGGCCGACGCCGCGCGGGTCGAAGGTGACCACGTCGTAGCCGTTGGTCAGTTCCATGAACTGCTTTCCGCCGTACGCCAGTTCGTTCACCCCGGCGCCGCCGGGGCCGCCGAAGTTCAGCAGCACCGAATGAGGGGACCGGCCGGTGCCGCGATAGCGGGCCAGCGCGAGATCGAGCGTGCCGGTCGCGGGACGGGCGTAGTCCAGCGGGACCGTCACCTTCCCGCACTGCATGTCCCGCGGCATCCCCGGGCCCGCGCAGGCGCCCCAGGCCACCTTCTGCCGGTAGAACCGGGACAGGTCGGGGCGGCCCGCCGCGGCCGGTGCCGGGGCCGCGGTCGCGGGTGCGGGCAGTGCGGAGCCGAGCAGCGCCAGGGCGAGGACTCCGGTACCCGCACAGCGCCGCACCGCGGACCGCGTGCACAGCTTGGCCAGCATCGATCGCCTCCCGAGGCGCCCGCAGCGGACCGGGACGGCGCCCTTTCGCTCACCATAAGTGGGCCCCGTTCGGCCCGCCTCCGGGCGAGCGGAACGGGGCCGGGTGCCGTATGCTCCGCGCCCGATTGGTGATCATTCATCGGCCTTACAAGCGGTTTATCGACGGTGCCACTCGATGGGGTGAAAGCCCGATGGGCCATAACTGGACTGGTTCGCCCGCGTTTTACCGGGTGCGGGTGACTGCCCGTGAACTTGTCTGGAAGGCAGGAACCAATGAGACGGGCTACCCGAAACGGTGTGATCGCCGCCGTCGCCGCCTCCGGTGCGATGGCCCTGGCGTGGCCGGTGTCCGCCGCGTTCGCGGCCGACGGCGCGAGCGCCGACGGTGTCGCGGCCGGCTCGCCCGGACTGATCTCCGGCAACGGCATCCAGCTGCCGGTGGACGTCCCGGTGAACGTGTGCGGCAACACGGTCGACGTGGTGGGGCTGCTGAACCCCGCCATGGGCAACACGTGCGCGAACGAGGCCGGTGCGGCCAGGGGCGGCTCGACCACCTCCGGCGGGGCCGCGGCCCACGGCGCCGTCCACCACTCCCCGGGAGCGATCTCGGGCAACGGGATCCAGCTCCCCGTCGACCTGCCGGTGAATGTCAGCGGCAACAGCGTCAATGTGGTGGGCCTGCTCAACCCGGCCATGGGCAACACCTCCGTCAACGGCGGCGGCGAGACCCCGAGCCACCCGGTGGCGCCCACCCCGCGGCCACCGGCCCCGCCCAAGTCCCACCCGGCCAAGCCGCACACCCCGCGGCCCGCGCCGGAGCCGGTCACCGCCTCGCTGGCCCACACCGGTACGGACCTGACCACCCCCGCGGCGGCCGGCAGCGCGGCGCTGCTGCTCACGGGCACCATCCTCTACCGCCGCTTCCGCCCGAGCCGTATGCGCTGACCCCCACCCTGACCCTCCACCGGTCACCGGGCCCCCACCGTCCAGCAGCCGACCGGACGCCGGCCCGGTGGAGTCTCGCGGCACACACCCGCACAGCGAGGGCACCTCCACAGGCGGGCACCGCTCGGCAGCGGGCGCGTCGACGGGCGCTTGCCGCACCTCGGCCGGTGCCGGTCGGCTGATCTCCCCGTGGTGCGAGGGCCGTTGATCCGCGAGGATGCTGCGGACACGGGCCGTCCGGTACGGCGGCCGGCCCCCGACGCAATGGAGCGCGCCGATGACTTCTCCCGCCCCCCACGACCTCGTCGTCACCCGGGCCGGCCTCGCCGACTGGCCGGTGATCAGCGGGTGGGCGGCGGCGGAGGGCTGGAACCCCGGACTCGCCGACGGACCCGCGTTCTTCGCCCAGGACCCCGAGGGCTTCTTCCTCGGCCGGATCGACGGAGAGCCGGTCTCGGCCGTCTCCGTCGTCACCTACGGCGCCGACTACGCCTTCCTCGGCTGCTACCTCGTCCGCCCCGACCTGCGCGGCCAGGGACACGGCCTCACCACCTGGAAGACCGCCCTGGCCCATGCCGGCACCCGCACCATCGGCCTCGACGGAGTCGTCGCCCAGCAGGACAACTACCGCCAGTCCGGCTTCCAGCTCGCCTACCGCACCGTCCGGTTCACCGGCACCGCCCCCGAGACGGACACCCCCGGGGGAGTCCGCCGGGCCGAGCCCGCCGACCTCGCCGCGATCACCGCCTACGACAGCGCCTGCCACCCCGCCGACCGCCCCCGCTTCCTCGCCGAGTGGCTCACCGCCCCGGGCCACCACACCGCCGTACGCCACCACGACGGGCGCCTCACCGGGTACGGCGTGATCCGCCCCGCCCGCGAGGGCCTGCGCGTCGGCCCGCTCTTCGCGGACACCGCCGAGGACGCCCGCGCCCTGTTCGCCGCGCTGGCCCGGGAGGCCGCAGGCCGCGAACTCGCCATCGACGTACCCGAACCCAACGCCGCCGGTACCGCCCTCGCCGAGGCCGCCGGGCTCACCCCCTCCTTCGAGACGGCCCGCATGTACACCGGCCCGGTCCGCGCCCATGCCCAGGACCGCGTCTTCGGCGTGACCACCCTCGAACTGGGCTAAGCGGGTAAACGCGTTGCCGCGCCCCCTCCCGCGTGATCGGGTGGGCGGCCATGGAGAAGAACGAGATCCTCGCCCTGTACGACCGCGACCTGCGCCGACACGCCGTCCCCGACGGACCCGGCGCCCGTGTCGAACGCGTCGGGGAGGTGGTGCGGCAGCTCGCCGACGCGCACGGCTGGAACGGTGTGCTGTGGACCGGCCTCGACGAGGCGGGCGCGGACGCGGCGATCCAGGAGCAGATCGCCGCCTTCACCGCCCTCGGCCACGACTTCGAGTGGAAGCTCTACAGCCACGACCGGCCCGCCGACCTCGGCGCCCGGCTGACCGCGGCCGGATTTCGCGCCGAGCCGGCCGAGACGCTGATGATCGGCGAGATCGACCGGCTCGACCTGGACGCCCGGCTCCCCGAGGGCGTGCGGCTGGTGGAGGTCGTGGACGAGGCGGGCGTCGACCTCTTCATCGAGACGCACGAGAAGGCGTTCGGGACCGACGGGACCCGGATGCGCCGGCGGCTGCTCGACCAACTGGCCGCCGATCCCGGTGCGATGGCCGTCGTCGTCGCGCTGGCCGGGACGGAGACCGTCAGCGCCGCCCGGATGGAACTGTTGCCCGGCACCCCGTTCGCCGGTCTGTGGGGCGGCGGCACCGCCGAGGCGTGGCGGGGCCGGGGCCTGTACCGCGCCCTCGTCGCCCACCGCGCCCGGATCGCCGCCACCCGCGGCTGCCGCTACCTCCAGGTCGACGCCTCGCCGATGAGCCGCCCCATCCTGGAGCGGCTCGGCTTCCTCGCGCTGAGCACCACGACCCCGTACCTTTACGAGATCACGGGAAGCTGACGGTACGTCAACGGCGTGCGAACGCCCGGTCGAGGGCGGCGATCCCCACCGCCGCCAGGGCGATCTGGATGAGCCACTCGATCCAGTCGGGCCCCTTGGTGTCCGCGACCCCGAGCCCCGCCGCGATCGCGGAGCCGATCAGCGCGGCCACGATGCCGACGACGATGGTCCACAGCACCCCGATGTGCTGCCGCCCCGGGACGACCAGCCGGCCCAGAACGCCGATGATCAGGCCGATGACGATCGCGCTGATGATGCCTGAAATCTCCATCTCCACCCCTCTGTACGGCGTGCACCCGTCCCTGGGAAAGGTGCCCGCTGCGGGCGCGGACAGTCCGGCGCGCTTTATTGCCGGGTCTTTCTGTTCACCGGCGCTTCATGCCATGTACCTTTCAAGCCATCGACGCGTGTAGAACCCTCAAGCGGGTTCTACGCGCGCAGACTTGGTGCCGCAACTCCCTCTCCCCACACCCCACACCCCACACCCCACACCCCACAACGGAGGTTCGCCGGATGCTCGGATCCACGAGATCCCGACGCAGAGTCACCACCGCACTCGCCGGTTTCGGCCTGCTCCTGACCGGAGCCGCCGTCCAGGTCGGTGCGAGCGCCCCCGTTCAGGCGGCGACCACGCACCGCGTGCTGTTCGACAACGCCCACGCCGAGACGGCCGGCAACGCCGACTGGGTCATCTCCACCAGCCAGCCCGACCCGCTGGCCCAGAACGCCAGCCCGCAGTCCGAGACGGACTGGACCGGCGCGCTCTCCTCCTGGGGCGTGGCGCTCCAGAAGACCGGCGACTACAGCCTGAAGACGCTGCCTTCCGGCCAGAGCCTGACCTACGGCGGCTCGTCCGCGCAGGACCTGTCGAACTTCGACGAGCTGGTCCTGCCGGAGCCCAACACGATGTTCACCACCGCCGAGAAGACGGCGATCATGAACTTCGTGAAGAACGGCGGCGGGCTGTTCATGATCTCCGACCACACCGGTGCCGACCGCAACAACGACGGCAACGACGCGGTCGAGATCCTCAACGACCTGATGACGAACAACGGCGTGGACAACACCGACCCGTTCGGCTTCTCCATCGACGCGCTGGACGTCAAGTCCGGCTATCCGGCCGCGATCAGCGACAGCACCGACCCGGTGCTGAACGGCTCCTTCGGCAAGGTCACCAAGAGCCTGTTCGCCGACGGTACGACCGCCACCCTCAAGCCCGCCGACAACGCGGCCGCCAAGGGCCTGGTCTACCGCAGCGGTTACTCGGGCAACACCGGTGCCTTCTTCCTGACCAGCACCTTCGGCGCCGGACGCGTCGCGTTCTGGGGCGACAGCTCCCCGATCGACGACGGCACCGGCAGCTCCGGCAACACCCTGTACGACGGCTGGAACGACACCGGCGCCACCAACGCGCCGCTCGCCCTGAACGCCACCGCGTGGCTCGCCGGTGCCGGCGGCACCGGCGGCGGGACCGGTGGTGGCACCGGCGGCGGTGGCACGGGTGGCGGCGGCACCGGCACCTGCACCGCGGGCCAGCTGCTCGGCAACAACGGCTTCGAGTCGGGCGACACCACCTGGAGCGCGTCCGGCAAGGTCATCACCAACGCCGCGGGCGAGTCGGCCCACTCGGGTTCGTACTACGCCTGGCTCGACGGCTACGGCACCGCCACCACCGACACGCTCTCCCAGCCGGTGGCCGTCCCGGCGGGCTGCACCTCGGCCAAGCTGAGCTTCTACCTGCACGTCGACACGGCCGAGACCTCGACCACCACCGCCTACGACACCCTCAAGGTGCAGGTGCTGAACGGCTCCGGCACGGTGCTGGGCACCCTGGCGACGTACTCGAACCTCAACGCCGGCTCGGGCTACACCCAGCGCAGCTTCGACCTCAGCGGCTACGCCGGACAGAACATCACCCTTCAGTTCACCGGCACCGAGGGCTCCAAGTACCAGACCTCGTTCGTCGTGGACGACACCGCGCTCAACGTGAGCTGAGCGCCCGCGCACGCGAGGGGGGTGGGTCCGGCGGGACCCACCCCCCTCGTCATGCCGCCGGCACGGTCCGCTGCGGGGTGTTCCACCCGGAGACCCGCACCCGCGGGGCCGCGCCGCGCAGATCGGCCGTCCGGTAGACGGCGGTCAGCGTCACCGACTCGCCCGGCCACAGCCCCACCTCGTTGTCCGACCAGCGCACCGGCAGCACCGGCGCCCCGCGCCCGTCGACCAGGTGCACGTCCGTCAGCAGCGAGGGCGTCCGCCCGTCGGTGGTGTTGCGCAGGGTCACCGTGGTGGTCGACGTACCGCCTCCCGAACGGGTGGTGGCGGTCGCCGCCACCGACGCCGGTGCCATCGAGGCCAGCCCGGTGAGGTCGGCGTAACCGGTCGTCGGGGTGTACCACCAGGTGGTGCGCGGCCAGTCGAGCGTGTCCTGCCGGGCGGAGAGCCAGTACACGTTCCGGCTCACCTCCCGGCCGCCCGCGTCGGTCAGCACCAGCCGCAGCAGGTACGTCCGCGCCAGCCCGGGCACCGAGTCCGGCAGGGTCAGCGCGTCCGTGTGCGCCCCGTCCCCGGGCACCGACAGATCGGCGGCCGCCCCGTCGTAGCGCTGGGTGCCGTCCGGGTCGAAGAGCGTGGCCCGCGCGGTGAGACCGCGTGCCGCCCCGGGCCGGTTGTTCACCACCGTCACCGAGTGGTCGTCGTACCCGTACTGGATGTGCAGCGGCTCGTTGGCCTTCTTCGCGCCGAAGTAGGCGCCGCCCTGGTCGAGATAGCGGTCCGTCAGCTGCCAGTGCAGGGACGTCCAGCCGCTGTTGAACATCCAGTGGATCACCCCGGTCGCCGGCTGCTCGGCATCCGTCGCGTTGCGTTCGTACGCCTCGAACTGCGCCCGCACGTTCTCGTACTGGGCCAGCTGGGCCTTGCGGACGTAGTCGGCGAGGCCGGTGGGGGCGCCGTAGCGGGCGGCGAGCGCGGCGTCGTAGAGCGAGAGCGTGCCGAAGGTGGCGGACGGCGAGCGGTGGTACTGCCGGGCCCCGGGGTCCTGCCAGAGGCTGTCCAGCTCGGCCGGGGTGAGCATCCGGCGCAGGGTGTCCAGGGTGGGGATGCTCGGGCCCGCGCTGGTCTCGGAGTTGAAGCCGGTGGCGCCGCCCTCGCGCTTGGCGTACCAGTAGTCCGGCGGCACCCAGTCGTAGGGGCCGGTCATCTTCATGCCCGAACTGCCGAGCCGTGGCGAGGACTTGTCGGAGGCGGCGGAGACGACCGGGAGGTTCCAGTCGGCGGCCCGCAGCGCGTCCAGGTAGTTCTTCTCGATCGTCGCGTCGGGCGCGAAGTCGCTGCCGATCAGGAAGGAGATCACGCTCGGGTGGTCCCGCAGCCGGGCGGCCTCGGCGGCCATCGACGCCTTCGCCACCGGGTAGTCGGCCGGGGTCCACTTCTCTCCGTTCTCCGTGCCGTTGACCTGCCCCTCCCACTTGGTGCAGCACTCCCAGCCCGGCAGGGTGAGCACCCCGTACCGGTCGGCCAGCCCGAAGAACTCGTCCGGCTCCAGGTGGCCCTCCAGGCGCAGGGTGTTCAGGCCCAGGTCGACGGCGTAGCGCAGCCGGTCCTCAGCGTAGGTGCGGTCCCAGCGCAGGAACTCGTCCGGCGACCAGCCACCGCCCTTGATCAGCAGCGGGCGGCCGTTGATCCGGTACTGGCGGGCCCCCGCCGCGTTCAGCGGTGCCTGGACGTCACGGATGCCGAAGGACTCGTGCGCGGTGTCGGAGGTCGCGCCCGCCACGCGCGCGGTCAGGTCGAGGCCGTACAGCGGCTGCCCGCCCATCCCGGCCGGCCACCACACCCTGGGCGCGGCCAGGCGCAGTCCGGGCACGTCGGCGGGCGAGAAGGTGACGGTCCGGGTCTCGTGCGCGGCGAGCCGGACCGTCCTGCCGAAGCGTGTCGCGCCGATGGCGCCGGTGACCTCGGCGGTGACGGCCGCGTCGGAGTCGTTGCGGGCCCGCGCCCGGACCGTGAGGCCGGCGGTGGCGAGGGACGGCACGGCCAGCCTCGTGACCACATGGGTGTCGCGCAGCGCCACCGGGCCGCCCCGGCGCACCAGGACGTCCCGGACGATGCCCATGTTCCGGTCGGGCGGCGGCTGGAGCCAGTCCAGCCAGCCGATGGTCAGGTCCTTGCTCGGCTCGTTGGGCCGGACCCGGAAGGCGACCGTGTTGACGCCGGGGCGCACCAGGGCGGTGACGTCCAGCTCGTGATGGGTGTAGGCGCCGGTGACGTCCCGGGCGGCGGCCACCCGGCGGCCGTTGACGTACACGTCGGCGGCGGAGACGACCCCGCTGAAGTCGAGGTGGGTGCGGCGCGCGGTGTCGGCGACGGTGAAGTCCGAGCGGTACCACCAGGGCACCTCGAAGTCGGCCTTCGGGATCTTCGCCAGGTTGGTGGAGCGGAACGGGTCGTCGTACACCCCGGCGGCCAGCAGCGCGGCCAGCACCGTGGAGCGCGGGCCCGCCGGGTACCAGCCGCGCGCCGCGTAGCCGGGGGAGGAGACGGCCGCGGGGGAGTCGCCCACCTTCGCCGTGGACTGGACGGCGAAGGCGGCGAGCGGGGTGGCGGTGCCGGCGGCCGAGGGCACCTGGGTGATCCGGGTGGACGCCTTCAGCTCCGCGACCGGCCGCAGCGGCGGCACGGGGAGGTGCGGGTCGGCCCAGACGCCGGTGGTGAGGTAGCCCAGCAGGGCGAGGAGCCCGGTGGCCGTGGCGAGTCGATGGCCGGGGGCGGGGCGAGGGAACACAGACGGTCTCCAGGCTCGTAAAGTTAGGAAACTTTACTAACCGGGCTTAAGCTAGGTCGCCGTCCCAGGGCTGTCAACGACCGTCGCCCCAGCGCATGCTGAATATCCGTCAACCGCCGCACCCGGCGCGCGGATTCTCATAGGGTCCCCTCCCCGACGCCTCCAGGAGTCCCCATGTCCGGTAGCCCGCCGCCCCCGGGCGGCCTCGTCCGCCGGGTCGGGCTGTTCCAGGCCACGGCCATCAACATGAGCCAGATGTGCGGCATCGGCCCGTTCGTCACCATCCCGCTGATGGTCGCCGCGTTCGGGGGTCCCCAGGCGGTCGTCGGGTTCGTCGCGGGCGCGGTGCTTGCGCTGTGCGACGGACTCGTCTGGGCCGAACTGGGCGCCGCGCTGCCCGGCTCCGGCGGCAGTTACGTCTATCTGCGCGAGGCGTTCCGGTACCGCACCGGCAGGCTGATGCCGTTCCTGTTCGTGTGGACGGCGATGCTGTTCGTGCCGCTGATCATGTCCACGGGCGTGGTCGGCTTCGTGCAGTACCTCGGCTATCTCCTGCCCGGCCTCGACGGCCCGGCCGGCGATCTGACCGGCCTCGGCGTCATCGCCCTGGTCGTGCTGCTGCTGTGGCGCGGCATCGAGCACATCGCGCGGATCACGGCCGTGATGTGGACCGTGATGATCGCCTCGGTGGTCCTGGTGATCGCCGCCGCCGCGACGGACTTCAGCCCGCGTCTCGCCTTCACCTACCCGGCGGGCGCCTTCGACCTGACCGGTGGTCACTTCTGGGCCGGCTTCGCCGCGGGCCTGACCATCGGCGTCTACGACTACCTCGGCTACAACACCACCGCCTACATGGGCGCCGAGATCAAGGACCCCGGCCGCGTGCTGCCGCGCTCCATCGTCTACTCGATCCTCGGCATCATGGCGATCTACCTGCTGCTCCAGATCGGCACGCTCGGCGTCGTCGACTGGCACCGGATGAGCGACCCGGGCGACATCGCGTCCACCTCGGTGGCCTCCGCGGTCCTGGAGCGGACCTGGGGCAGGGGCGCCGCGGACACGGTCACCGTGCTCATCCTGATCACCGCCTTCGCCTCCGTGTTCACGGGCCTGCTGGGCGGCTCCCGGGTGCCGTACGACGCCGCGCGCGACCGGGTCTTCTTCCGGCCGTACGCCAGGCTGCACCCCCGGCACCGCTTCCCCACGCTGGGCCTGGCGACCATGGGCGTGATCACCGCGGTCGGCTTCCTGATCGGCCGGCACACCGATCTGGCGACCCTGATCCAGCTGCTCACCACCGTGATGGTGATCGTGCAGGCGCTGGCCCAGATCGTCGCCCTGACGGTGCTGCGCGCCCGGCGGCCCGACCTGCGCCGCCCGTACCGCATGTGGCTCTACCCGCTGCCGTCCCTGGTGGCCTTCGCCGGCTGGTGCGTGATCTATGCCGGTGCCGACCGGAACTCACCGGGCCGGCACCCCGTCGAATGGTCCCTGGCCTGGCTGGTCCTCGGCTGCGCGGCCTTCCTGGTCTGGGCGCGGCGGGAGAAGGTCTGGCCGTTCGGGGCGAAGGAGACCGCCGAGGAGCGCCCGGCCGGACGGGACGCCGAGACCGTATGAGCCTCGGGGAGCTATGATCCGAGCAGCGTCATGAGCCTCCCCGGCCGGACTTCAAGTCCGCCCGGGGAGGCTCTCGTTCATGACCGAGAACATGAACGAGAACGCGGACATGGACGAAGGCATGGGCGGGACGATGGCCGGGGACCTTCGGGTCCGCCCCGCGACACTCCACGACCGGCCCGCCGTCGAGCGGCTGTGGCTGATGTTCCGCCATGACATGTCCGAGTACCAGGGCGGACTGCCCGCGGCCGACGGCACGTTCCGCGGCGAGCGGGTGGCGGCCGCGTTCACCGGCGACGGCTGGGCGCCGTACCTGCTGACCTGCGGGGACCGGCTCGCCGGGTTCGCCTTCGTGCGGGGGCTCGACGGGCCGGTGCGGGTGCTGAACAGCTTCTTCGTGGTGCGGGGCGCCCGGCGCGGGGGTGTGGGGCTGCGCGCCGTACAGGAGGTGCTGCGGCGGCATCCGGGCCGCTGGGAGGTGGCCTTTCAGCGGGACAACACGGGCGGGGCGGCCTTCTGGCACCGGGTCGCGGAGAAGGTCGCGCCGGGGGAGTGGAGCCGCACCGAGCGGGCGGTGCCGGGGCGGCCGGAACTGCCCGGAGACCTGTGGCTGAGCTTCACCGTGAGGCGCTGAGCGAAGCCCGGGCGGACGGGCGCGGACGCCGAACGGAGGGGCGCGGACGCGGAAGGGGAGGACCGGTCCGCTGGGCGCACCGGCCCTCCGTCCTTCTTCCTTCCGTGTTCTTCTTCTCTTTCTCCTTCTCGACGATCCGCTCCTTCCTCGCGCGTTCTCGTCGTTCTTCCTTCCCCGCTAGGGCCTGGGCGTGCTCTTCGTGGCCTTCGCCGATGTCGCGGCGCAGACGATGCCGAGGAGAAGGGCCAGCGCGCCGATCACGACGTTGTTGATGATCACACCGGTGTCCGGGGCGCTCCCCACGATCCACGGGGCGATGATCATCCAGACGCCCAACGCGCACATGGCCCAGCTGAGGCCGTACATCCGCTCGGGGGCCCTGGTGAATCCCAGCGCCAGCAGCCCGATCGCGATACCCATGATCAGGTTGTGGGTCATGAGCGCCGGCTGACCGGCGGTGTAGTGCAGGATCCAGGGCGATGCCGCGCAGTACAGGCCGAGCAGGAACACCGGCCCGTCCACGAGCGCCACATCACGGCCGCCGAGCATGCGGGCGTAGCGTTCCCGCATTTCGGGGACATCGGGGTGGGTCGACATGTCACCCCTGTGCGAGACGTTGGCCATGACTTTCGTCTCCTTCGAATGCGCAGGCCAGACCGCTGATGGTGCGGTGTTCAGCGAACCCCGCACTACCCATCTTGCGCCTGTTCGCGGTGTATGTGTAGCGGAGGGGCGGGTTGTCGTGTATGGGGTCCGGTCATGCAGGTCCCCGAACGGCACGTCCCGGCACCGGACACACCCTCACCGCCGGGCGGGGACGCTCCGCGCGCCCGTATGACTACCATCGTGTAGACAGTCCGCACAGGATCATAGGGACCACAGGGACGACGAGGAGGGTGAGGACGTTTCCATGACCGACGCCAAGGACGAACGCCGGCCGGCCGGTGGACTGGAGGCGAGCGTCATGGCCGCGCTCTGGGCCGCCGACGGGCCCCTGACTCCCGGGCAGGTCCAGTCCGGCCTGGGCGCGGACCTGGCGCGTACGACGGTGACGACCATCCTCAGCCGCCTGCACGACAAGGGCGTGGTCGAACGGCAGCGCAGGGGCCGCGGCTTCGTGTACTTCCCGGTCCGGGAGGTCCCGGACGCCCACGGCCTCACCGCCCGCCGGATGCACACCGAGCTGGACCGGGACAGCGACCGGGAGACCGTGCTCGCCCGCTTCGTCGCCCAGCTCAACCCCGACGACGAGCGCATCCTGCGGGATCTCCTCGAATCCGACGGCTGATGAGAGCCCCCGGCCGATGACCGCCCTGCTCCTGCTGCCCCTGCTGCTGCCCTGCGCGCTGCCGCCGCTGGCCCGGCAGGCCCTCGCCCGGCTGGCCCCGGCCGCCGCGCTGTGGGCCGTCACGGGCTGCGCGGTGGTGCTCGGCGGCTGCTCGCTGGCCGCGCTCGGCGCCTTCGTGCTGATCGGGCTGCTGCGGCTGCCCCTGTTCGCCGCGTTCGGCGAGTTCATCCATCCGCTGCACACCGCGCCCGCCCTGATCGTGGTGCCGGCCGCCGCCACCTCGGTCGGCGCCCTCGCCGTCTGCTGCTGGACCCTCGCGCGCTCGGTGCTGCGCCAGGGCCGTGCCTTCCGTACCGCCCGCACCGAGGCCGGCCGGCGGCCCGCCGCCGGTGATCTGTGCGTGGTGGACTCGCCCCGCCCCGACGCCTACGCGCTGCCCGGCCGGCCGCACCGCATCGTCGTCACCACCGCGATGCTGCGCAGCCTGGACGGACCCGAGCGCGAGGCGCTGTTCGCGCACGAGCGGGCGCACAACGAGGGCGGCCACCACTACTTCCTCGCCGCCGCCGAACTCGCCGCGCACTGCCACCCCGCGCTGCGGCCGGTCCGTACGACCGTCCGGCTGGCCGCCGAGCGGGCCGCCGACGAGGCGGCCGCCGCCCGGGTGGGGGACCGCCGGCTGACCGCGCGGGCCATCGCCCGTGCCGCCCTCGCCGGGCAGGCCGACGGCACTGCCCGGCCCGACTTCGCGGCCGGGGCGACCACGGGCCCGGTACCGCAGCGGGTCCAGGCCCTGCTGGGGGCGCCCGGTCGGCCCCGCAGGGGCCGGGCCGTCGCCGCGCTGCTCATCGCCTGCACCGCCCTGTCCGGGGCGGCCGCCGCGGCCGGGCTGGCGGACTTCCACCACCGGGTGGAGGTGGCCCAGGGCGAGGAGGCGCCCTGACGCGGCGGTGAGGGCGCGTCGATTCGGCAGGGTAGAGGCGCTCCGGCCCTTACGCGGCGGTGAGGGCGCGCCCGGCGCGGCGTGGCGCTCCGGCCGCCTGAGTGCCCCCCGCCCGCCTGAGTGCGCCCCGTCCGTGAGTGCCTCCCGGCGGCCTCCTCTCGATACCCGTCCGACGCCTCGGCGACGCGCGTAGACAACTCCTCGGCAACGCGCGTAGACAAGAATCTGGTTTTACGTATAACCTCACCGGCTAACCCACCCCGTCGGCACCGTCGGCCGTCTGATCGACCCCGGTACGAACCTGCTGAGGAACGCCCTGCCATGACCGCCCCCCGCATCGACACCGACACCCTGCGCCGCCTCCCCAAGGCCGTGCTGCACGACCACCTCGACGGCGGCCTGCGCCCCGCCACCCTGGTGGAGCTGGCGGCCGAGGCCGGGCACCAGTTGCCCACCACGGACCCGGACGAGCTGGCCGCCTGGTACGTCGAGGCCGCCAACTCCGGTGACCTGGTGCGCTACATCGCCACCTTCGAGCACACCCTCGCCGTGATGCAGACCCGCGAGGGCCTGCTGCGCACCGCCGAGGAGTACGTCCTGGACCTCGCCGCCGACGGCGTGGTCTACGGCGAGGTGCGCTACGCCCCCGAGCTGAACACCCGGGGCGGGCTGAGCCTCCCGGAGGTCGTGGAGAGCGTGCAGGAGGGCCTCGCCGCCGGCATGGCGAAGGCCGCCGCCGCGGGCACCCCGGTGCGCGTCGGCACCCTGCTGTGCGGCATGCGGATGTTCGACCGCGTCGCCGAGGCCGCCGACCTGGCCGTGGCCTACCGGGACGCCGGGGTCGTCGGCTTCGACATCGCCGGTGCCGAGGACGGCTTCCCGCCCGCGGACCACCTGGCCGCCTTCGAGCACCTGCGCCGCGAGAGCGTGCCCTTCACCATCCACGCCGGCGAGGCGTACGGCCTGCCCAGCATCCACCAGGCGGTCCAGGTGTGCGGCGCCCAGCGCATCGGGCACGGCGTGCGGCTGACCGAGGACATCGTGGACGGCAAGCTCGGCCGGCTCGCCTCCTGGGTGCGCGACCGCCGGATCGCCCTGGAGATGTGCCCCACCTCCAACCTCCAGACCGGCTGCGCCACCTCGATCGCCGAGCACCCCGTCACCGCGATGAAGGACCTCGGCTTCCGGATCACCCTGAACACCGACAACCGCCTGGTGTCGGGCACCACGATGACCCGGGAGATGGCGCTGCTCGTCGAGGAGGCCGGCTGGGGCGTCGAGGACCTGCGGACGGTCACGGTGAACGCGCTCAAGAGCGCCTTCATCCCGTTCGACGAGCGCAAGGCCCTCATCGAGGACGTGGTCGTGCCGGGCTACGCCGCCGCGCTCTGAGCCAGCCCCTGAGGTAGGCGGCCTGTCCGATGTGCTGGAGATCGTCGGACAGGACGCTCACCAGGCGCGCGCCGAGCGTGACCGGCGGGTCCCAGCGCTCGTCCACGATGCCTTCGAGGTCCTTGGCGGCCAGTGCGCGCAGCGCGCCCAGCGTCTGCTCGTGCACCGCGTCGTAGTACCCGCTCAGCAGGCCGGCGCTGTCCACCCGCACCTTCGCGACCTTGGCCGGGGTGTGCCCGTAGCCGGTGTCGGCGCGCGGCAGGTCGAGGCCGAACCGCTTCTCCCAGCCGTCAAAGAGCCACACCTGGTCGAGTCCGAAGGCGTCGGCGATGTGGTCGTCCTGCACCCGGGTGAGATGCCACACCAGCCAGGCGACGGTGTTGGCGCCCGGGGCCGGGCTGTGGTGCAGCTCGCCCGGTCCGAGGCCGTCGAGGGTGGCGTGGACTTCTTCCTGGATGCGGCCGTAGCCGTCGATGAGGATGTCCTTGGCATGCATACCGTCCACCATCACAGATGGGCGGCGCGTCCGCGTCCGCACTTCAGGACGACCGGTACGGCGCCAGACCCTCCGACTCCAGCAGTGCCATGAGGGCACGGGCCGCGGGGCTGGTGGAGTGCTCGTGCGGCAGCAGCGCCACCGTCTCGTACTCCGCCTCGCCCGTCCCCTTGAGCGGCGGCGCGGCCAGCGTGGGCCGCTTGTGCCGGAAGTGCCGGGGCACGACCGCGATACCCAGGTTCTCGTCCACCAGGTCCAGCAGCGTGTGCACGTCGTTGACCTCCAGCGCGACCGTGCGCCGCACCCCCGCCGCGGCGAAGGCGGCGTCGGTGGCGCGGCGCGGGCCCCAGTCCGGGTGGAAGTCGACGAAGACCTCACCGGCGAGGTCGTCCAGGCACAACAGCGCCCCGGCCGCGGCGAGCCGGTGCCGGGGGTGGCAGAGCACGGTCATCGGTTCGCTGGTGAGCGAGACCGAGCGCAGCTGGTCGCCGTCCGCCCGGGTGCGGTACGCGAAGGCCAGATCGAGGCGCCCGGCCGCGACCTCCTCCGCCAGCGCGCCCGAGCCCGCCTGGCGCAGCCGGATCTCCACGTCCGGGTGCTCGCCCCGGAACGCCGCCAGCAGCCGGGCCACATGCACCCCGGCGATGCACTGCTCGGTGCCCAGCGCCAGCGTGCCGCGCAGGACGCCCTGCACGGCCGCGACCGCCTCGTGCGCCGCGCGCACCTGCGCGAGGACCCGCTCGGCCTCCACCAGCAGCGCCCGTCCCGCCTCCGTCAGCGTCACCCGCCGGGTGGTGCGCACGAACAGCGGCGCCCGCAGCTCCCGCTCCAGCGCCCGGATGGACGCGGACAGGCCCGACTGGGACACCATCAGCCGCTCGGCGGCCCGGGTGAAGTGCTGGTCCTCGGCGACCGCGACGAAGTGCTGGAGATGGCGCAGTTCCATGATTGAGCAGCCTAACCGCTCAATTCCATCCGATTCTCCCATTGGACCACCGGCCGCCGACCGGGGAATCCTGGACCGGAAGATCCGTGCCCCACCCCCAGGAGTCGCGTTGTACACCGCATCCCCCGACCGTTACGCCGAGATGCCCTACCGGCGCACCGGACGCAGCGGCCTCAAGCTCCCCGCGCTGTCGCTCGGCCTGTGGCACAACTTCGGTCCCGACCGCCCCGTGGAGACCCAGCGGGCCATCCTGCGCCGCGCCCTCGACCTCGGCGTCACCCACTTCGACCTGGCCAACAACTACGGCCCGCCGCCCGGCGCCGCCGAGTCCGCGCTGGGCGCCGCCCTCGCCGCCGACCTCGCGCCCTACCGCGACGAGCTGGTCATCTCGACCAAGGCCGGCTACCTGATGTGGCCGGGTCCGTACGGCGAATGGGGTTCGCGCAAGTACCTGCTCGCCTCGCTCGACCAGAGCCTTGCGCGGATGGGCCTGGAGTACGTCGACATCTTCTACTCGCACCGCCCCGACCCGGACACTCCGCTGGAGGAGACGATGGGCGCGCTGCACACGGCCGTCCAGCAGGGCAAGGCGCTCTACGTCGGCATCTCCAACTACTCCGCCGAGCAGACCCGTGAGGCCGCCCGCATCCTGGCCGGCCTCGGCACCCCGCTCCTCATCCACCAGCCGCGCTACTCGATGCTCGACCGGCGCCCCGAGGACGAGGGCCTGCTCGACGCCCTGGACGAACTGAACGTCGGCTCCATCGTCTACTCACCCCTGGAGCAGGGCCTGCTCACCGGCCGCTATCTGCGGGGCGTCCCGGAGGGCTCCCGCGCCGCCGGCGACAGCCCCTTCCTCAAGCCCGAGGCGGTCACCGAGGACCTCGTCGGACGGCTGCGCGCGCTCCAGGAGATCGCCGGCTCCCGCGGCCAGAGCCTCGCCCAGCTGGCCCTCGCCTGGGTGCTGCGCGGCGGCCGGGTCACCTCCGCCCTGGTCGGCGCCAGCAGCCCGGGCCAGCTGGAGGACAGCGTCGGCGCCCTGCGCAACCTGGACTTCGACGCGGAGGAACTGAAGCGGATCGACGCGATCGTACGGTCGTGACATCGCCTCTCCGCGCCGACCCCCGCACGCGGCCCGGCTTCCGCCTCACCTGGGGCGGAGGCCGGGCCGCGCGCCGTCACGCACCCTCGGGGACCCGGTCCAGGAACCCCATGACGTGGCGGATACGGCCCTCGCCGTCCAGGGTGACGACGTCGAACCCGGCGACCGGCGCCGAGCCGTCGGCCTCGTTCACCAGCTCCCAGCCGAAGCGCGCGATGTCGTGGTGCCCGTCCACCGCGCCGAGCGGGCGGAAGGCGAACCCCGGGAACTGCTCGTGGGCCGCGGCGATCACGGCCGCCACGCCCTCGTGCCCGCGGACGTCGGCGAGCGGGTCGGTGTAGGAGCCGTCCGCGGCCCAGGCGGCGGCGACGGCCTTGCGCAGCGCCTCCGGCTCGGTGGCGTTCCAAGCCTCGAAGTAACGCGCGGCGGCGGTCTCGTAGCGTTCGGTGTTCACGGACATGGCGAATCAGCCTCCAACGGAGTCGTCTGTGCTGGTCGGACACCGGATCGGGGTTCCGCCGACCCGGTGGAACCACCATGCCCGAGAGGTGCCCGAGGGGTCGATTACCTCCGGGGTCATGCTCGTACCGCCTTGACGGGCCCCGTCATTTCCACCGAAAAGGGTGGGGAATATGCCAGCAGAGTGGCCGGAAAGTCGTGGTGACAGTGTTTCGGCCGTGGCGATACTCGAACAGCGAGGGGCACTGAGGGGCACTTCACCGCACGGAGCCGCACGGAGAGCGAGGTCCGCCCGGCACACCCGGACGAGGCGACGGGGAGTGATACGTGCACGACGAATTCCTGTGCCATGTCACGGCATACGGGGTGTGCGGCGGTCGGCGCATCGGCGTACCGCTCGGCACCTACCGCGCGCCGACCCTGGCACTGGCCCTGTGGTGGCTGCGCGACCGCGCGTCCTGGATCGCCGAACGCCTCGACCCCAGTCCGGAGGCCGTCCCCTTCCCGGCGGGGGCGCTGGTGCCGGTCGCCGAGACGGTCGCCGACGTTCCCACGCTGCTGCGCGCCTGGTGCGCCGACGACGGCCAGCAGGAACGCGTGGCCGAGCAGCTGGCCCAGGGGCGGCTGGTGCGGATCGCGGCGTACGACGACACCACCGAGTACGAACTGCTCGCCGAGTCGGTCGACGCCCTACGGATGCAGCGCACCATTCCCGCGCTCGTGGTGCCCATCGGGTGAGCGGCGGCGGCGCACCGGCCGGGCGAGCAGACCGCCGAGGAACCCGGCGAGCAGCCCCCACAGCGCGCCCAGCCCCACCGCCTGCCAGATCCGCGGCCGCAGCAGCAGCTCCCCGGACAGCCCGCCGCCCAGATCGCCGATGCCGAACAGGGACAGCCCGCAGTGCGCGGAGATCCGGCACAGCAGGCAGATCGCGAGCTGGGTGAGGGCGAGCGCGACGGCGAGGCGCACGGCGTGCAGCCACAGCGGGGTCCGGGGCGGTGAGCGCAGGGCCGCGCGGACCGCGACCGCGAGCAGCAGCACCCCGGCCGCCACCGGCAGCCAGGCCATCCGGCCGTCGTACTCCGTCAGGGTGCGCAGATCGACCTCGGAGACGTCCGGGGTGCGCAGCAGCGCGTCCAGGATGTGCGGGACCGGCAGCCCGAAGGGGCCGTCCACCCGGCCGTCCCAGGTCGCGCCGAGCCCGACGGTCAGCGCGGGCCAGACCAGGTTGGGCAGGCCGAGCAGGATCAGCGCGAAGGTCGTCCGCGCGTGCCCCCGGCCGACCGCCGTGACCAGTGCCACCACGAGGCCCACGGCGACCGCGGCCAGCAGCAGCTCCACCATCGCCCGGGAGACGGGGCGCGCCCCCTCCCGCCGGTGCGGCAGCCGACCCGGCAGCGGCACCCGGCGCGTGACCAGCAGCGCCACCACCAGCACCCCGGCCAGCCACAGCAGCGCGAACAGCACGGTCTCCGGCACGTCCGCGGCGAACCCGATCCGCGGCTCCGCCTCGAACAGCGAGGTCAGATCGTTGAGGGTGCCGCTGCCCACGTCCACCGCGAACGTGTCCCGGGCCGCGAGGGCCAGCCCGGTCAGCGCCAGGAGCCACAGGACGGCGATCCGCCCGGCCCACCGGGCCAGTTCCGCGGCCGAGGCGACCGTCCGGTGCCGCAGCGGGCGCAGGAATTCCGCGCCGATCACCAGGGCGCCCGCCAACGCCACCGACAGAGGGAGTACGGTGATCCCGGCCTCGGTCCTGGCCAGGGCGCCGGCGTCACCGGCGAGCCGGACGCTGCCGCCGACCGCCGTCACCACGGTCGCCGCCAGCACCCGGGGGAACGCGCCGTCCGGCAGTCCCGCCGCACCCGCCGCCCACAGCCCGGCCGCGGCCACCAGCACCATCACCGCGAGCCCGGTCAGCACCACGGCCAGCGCCTGGGGCCAGCCGTGCCGGGCGGCGGGCCGCGCGGAGACGGTCAGGGGGCTCACGTCTGCCACGCTATGCAGCGGCCGGGCACCTTGCCCGCCGGGTGGTCCGTCCGCGCCGGGCCGGCCCGGTACCGTGATCCCAGCCCGGCTCGGTACCGTGACGCTCGCCACTGTGCGCGGTCGGCGAACGCCTGGACTGCGGGGCGCGGCCCGGGGTAGGAGGACTGGTGCGAATACGGCCGAACGGACCGGGCCCGCGGCCCGCGAGAGAGACAGCATGACCGAGCATCTGGGCGGGGCAGTGATACCGACCGGTTTCGACGTACCCGTCGAGCCGCTGAGACGCGCGACGCATTTCACCGGCGAACCCGGCTGCATCGCCGAGGCGAGGGCCTTCGCGGCCCAGTTCCTGGAACAGCTGCGCACCGAGTGGTGCGCCACCATCGACCGCGGCGCGGACGGCGAGCTGCTCCTGCTGGTGAGCGAGCTGGTCACCAACGCGGACCGGCACAGCGACGGCCCCTACATCCTGGAGCTGGAGGGCACGGACACCGCCGTGACGGTCTCCGTCTGCGACAGCAGTACGGCGCTGCCCCAGCTCTTCCCGAAGAACCCGCAGCGCATCGGGCGGCACGGCCTGGAGATCGTGCACGCGCTCGCCACCGAGGTCGCCGTCGAGCGCGTCCCGGTCGGCAAGCGGGTGATCGCCCGCTTCGCGCTGACACGCTGAACGCCCGGACCGCATCGGTGCCGGGCGTTCAGCGTGTGCTTCTTCAAAATCTCCGCTTCGTCCGCCTCGCGGCTCAGGCGCAGCCCAGCTCGCCCAGCATCCCCTGACGCAGCCGGGTGATGATCCGCTTGATCAGCCGGGAGACGTGCATCTGGGAGCAGCCGAGCTGTTCCCCGATCTCCGCCTGGGTGGCCTCCTCCACGAACCGCAGATGGATGATCCGGCGGTCCCGCTCGCTCAGCTCCGCCATCAGCGGCGCCAGCGCGTGGAAGTCCTCCACCAGGCGCAGACCCTCCTCCTCCACCCCGATGAAGTCGGCGAGCACCGCCTCGCCGTCCTCCGGGCCGTCGCCCGTGAGGGCCGCGTCCAGCGAGGAGGAGTTGTAGCCGTTGGCGGCGAGCTGCCCCTCCAGCACCTGTTCCTCGGAGAGGTTCATCAAGGTGGCCAGCTCGGCGACGGTCGGATCGCGGTCGAGGCGGCTGGACAGTTCCTCGCGCGCCTTGGCCAGCTCGACCCGCAGCTCCTGGAGCCGCCGGGGCACGTGCACCGCCCAGGTGGTGTCGCGGAAGAACCGCTTGATCTCGCCGACGATGTAGGGCAGCGCGAAGGAGGTGAACTCCACCTCCCGGGACAGCTCGAACCGGTCGATGGCCTTGATCAGCCCGATCATGCCGGTCTGGACGATGTCCTCCATGTCGTCGCCGCGGCCCCGGAAACGGCCGGCCGCGAACCGCACGAGCGACATGTTCATCTCGATGAGGGTGTTCCGCGCGTACTGGTGCTCGTGGGTCCCCTCCTCCAGCTCGGTCAGCCGGCGGAAGAACTGGCGGGACAGCTGGCGCGCGTCCCGGGGGGCCACGGAGGTGGGGTCCGCGATGCCGGGCAGGGTCCCCGTGTCCGTGCCGTCCTGCTCGGTCTTCTCGACGACCACTGTCTGCGACCGCATCACGGCGGTTTCCATTACCTCTCCCACGAAAGTCACGGTTCGACGTCTGCCCTTTTCGGCCTCTGCGTCCGATCCCTACGCTGTTGTGTTCTGCGCGTGTACCCGGTTTTCGGCAGATCATTCCTGCCGGTCCGGACCGCTCACGGCTCGAGTACCCCCGGTGACTCGGCGCATGCCCGCCGTATACGGCACTGGCTTGAAATCGCCGTTCCTCTCAGGTCGGCGCGCTCCCGCCCGCCCGCCGGGAAACCCCGGAGCCGCGCCGTCATTTCCCTTGTGGTGCCCGGAAGAACGCCCACCCGCCCCCGGCCGGCGGCTGCGGCTCCGCCACCGCCATGAATCGACCGGTCGGCCGAATCCCGCTCTGTCGCGCGAGGCGGCCACGCGCCGGATGCCGGGGCCTGTCCGGGGTCCCGGGCGGGCCGGGCCGATGAGTTTCCGCTCGCGTGCCGGTCTGCACCCCGAATCGTGTTTCCCCCTCCAGGAGGTGCTCATGACCACCGACGGTTTCACCACATGCCTCTGGTTCGACGGCCAGGCGGAGGAGGCCGCGCACTACTACGTGTCGATCTTCAAGAACTCCCGCGTGGAGCGCGTCGGCCGGCACACCGAGGCGGGGCCCGGCCCGGCGGGTTCCGTGCTGGCCGTCGAGTTCACGGCCAACGGCCAGCGGTTCATGGCGCTCAACGGCGGCCCCCAGTTCACCTTCAACGAGTCGGTCTCCTTCCAGATCTTCTGCTCCGACCAGCAGGAGATCGACCACTACTGGAACCGGCTCACCGAGAACGGCGGCGAGGGCGGCTCCTGCAGCTGGCTCAAGGACAGGTACGGCGTGTCCTGGCAGGTCGTCTACGACCGGCTGCTCCCCATGCTGAGCGACCCGGACCCGGAGAAGGCCACCCGGGTGGCCCGCGCCATGATGAGCATGGGCAAACTGGACGTCGCCGCCCTGGAGAGCGCCTACGCGGGCGGGTGACACGGAGACCGTCCCTACCCGGCCTCGGCGAGGATCTCGGCGATCACCCGCCGGGAGTTCTCCGCCAGGGCCGGGTTGCTGTCCCAGTAGTACGGCAGCTGGATCAGCGCGACCGACAGCGCCCAGCCCCGCCCCCGCGCCCACTCGGCGTCGCCCGCGCCGGCCGCCTCCCGGAAGACGCCCCGGGCCGGGGCGGGCAGCAGGTTCCACGCCGGCATGAGATCCGCCGCCGGATCGCCCGTCCCCGCACAGCCGAAGTCGATGACCGCGCCGAGCCGCCCGCCCTGGACCAGCACATTGCCGGGGGACAGATCGCCGTGCGCCCACCGGGCCGGCCCGCCGTGCTCCGGGGCGGCCAGCGCCCGCTCCCACAGCTCCGTGACCGCCCGCGCGTCCACCCGGTCGCCCAGCTCGGCGACGGCCGCGCGGGTGGGCCCGTCCCGCTCGCGCAGCGGCCCGCCCCGGTAGCCGGCCGGCGCCCCGGCCGCCTCGACGCGGCGCAGCGCCCGCACGAACAGCCCCAGCTCCCGGGCCGGCCCCTCGGGCCGGCCCACCGCCCCGGCCACCGGATTGGCCCCGGCGAGCCAGCGGTAGACGGACCACGGCCACGGCTAGCCCTCGTCCGCCTCGCCCGCGCCCACCGGCTCCGGTACGGCCACCGGGAGCAGCGGTCCCAGCAGGGGCAGCCAGCGCCGCTCGTGCGCCAGGTCCGGCACCGCCCCGGGATGCCGGGGGAGCCGTACCACCGGCTCGGTGCCCAGCCGGAACATGGCGTTCTCGGTGCCGAAGGAGGCGAGCCGGCGTACCGGCAGCGCGGACCAGTGCGGGAAGCGGCGGGCGATCAGACGCCGCACCAGTGGGGCGTCCAGGTCCAGCTCGTCGGCGTGCATCCCCAATGTGTTCACGGCAGCCATCCGAGCGCCCCGGACCCCTTGCCGGCGAGCGGATTTCAGTGCTCGGGCACCAGCACCGCCGCGCCGTCGAAGCGGCCCGCCTTCAGATCGCGCAGCGCCTCAGGGGCCCGGTCGAGCGGATAGGGGTGGGTGGTCGAGCGGACTCCGTAGCGGGCCGCCAGGGTGAGGAACTCCCGTCCGTCCGCACGGGTGTTGGCGGTGACGCTGCGCAGCTCCTTCTCGTAGAACAGATCCGTCTCGTAGCGCAGCGGCGGTACGTCGCTGAGGTGGATGCCCGCCACCGCCAGCACCCCGCCCCGGTCCAGGGCGCGCAGCGCGACCGGCACCAGATCGCCGACCGGCGCGAAGAGGATCGCCGCGTCCAGCGGCTCCGGCGGCCGCTCGTCCAGGTCCCGCGCGGAGGCCGCGCCCAGCTCCAGGGCGAGCCGCCGCGCGACCTCGTCCCGGGTGACCACATGCACGGTGGCGCCCTCGGCGAGCGCGACCTGCGCGCACAGATGGGCGCTGCCCCCGAAGCCGTACAGGCCCAGGCGTCCGCCGGGCGGCGGCGCGGCGCGGCGCAGCGCGCGGAAGCCGATGATCCCGGCGCACAGCAGGGGCGCCGCCGACACGTCGTCCAGCGCCTCGGGCAGCCGGTAGGCGAAGGCGGCCGGCACGGTCGTGTACTGGGCGTAGCCGCCGTCCGCGTCCCAGCCCGTGTACCGGGAGCGCGGGCACAGGTTCTCGGCGCCCCGCGCACAGTAGGCGCACACCCCGTCGGTGCGGCGCAGCCAGGCCACGCCCACCCGGTCGCCCGGCGCGAAACCGAAGACCTGCGCGCCGAGCCCCGCCACCTCGCCGACCACCTCGTGCCCGGGCGTCACCCCCGCCCGGCGCACCGGCAGCTCGCCCTCGGTGACATGCAGATCGGTCCGGCACACCCCGCACGCCCGCACCCGCACCAGCAGTTCGTCCGCGCCGGGGACGGGCACCGGCCGCTCCACCAGCTCCAGCGGCTCGCCCTCGACCGGTCCCGGCGCCACCACCGACCACGCCCGCATCGTCATCGCCCACGCCCTTTCCGCAGAGCAGACGGCCTCTCCCCAGTGTCCGGCAGCGCCCCGCTCGGCGCGCGGCCCGGCCGGGCGCTGGCTAGCGTGAGCAGGCGGGGGCCGCGACGAATCCAGGAGGGCGGCGAGCATGCCCGTACACCCCGAGGGAACGCCCTGCTGGGCCGATGCGATGTTCACCGACCTGGAGGGCGCCAAGAGGTTCTACGGCGAGGTCCTCGGCTGGACCTTCGGGGACTCCACGGCGCGCTACGGCCACTACACCCAGGCAACCGTGGACGGCCGGGCCGTCGCCGCCGTCGTGCCGCCCATGCCCGGCCAGGAGGGGCAGTCGCGGTGGTGCCTGTACTTCGCCTCGCCGGACGCCGCCGCCACGGCCGGGAAGGTACGGCGAAACGGCGGTGACGTGCTGATGGAGCCGATGCGGGTCGGGGACTTCGGCACCATGTGCCTGGCCCGCGAGCCCAGCGGGGCCGTGTTCGGGGTGTGGCAGGCGGACACCCACGAGGGCTTCGAGGAGACGGCCGTACCCGGCGCCTACTGCTGGGCCGAGGTGTTCACCCGCGAACCCGAGAAGGCGGACGCCTTCTTCCGCGCGGTCTTCCCGTACCGCACGAAGGACATCGTGGACGACGCGGACGACGCGGTGGACTTCCGGATGTTCGCCGTCGGCGAGGACACCGTGCTCGGGCGGATGCGGATGACCGAGGACTTCCCGCCCGAGGTGCCCTCGTACCTCAACGTCTACTTCACCGTCGCCGACTGCGACACGGCCGTCGCCGCGGCGACCCGGCTCGGCGGCGTCGTCCGCTTCGGACCGATGAGCAGCCCCTTCGGCCGGTTCGCGGCGCTCAGCGATCCGCAGGGCGCCGACTTCTCGGTGATCGACATCACGACCACCGAGGGCGAGCTGCCCCGGATCGAGGACGCCTGAGTGAGGGTCCCGCCGGCCCGGTCGGGGCACCGGCGCCGTCATGGGATGATCGTGCGCATGCGTGAACGAGTGGTGGCCGCGTGCGACGGGGCTTCGAAGGGGAACCCCGGACCGGCCGGATGGGCGTGGGTGGTCTCCGCCGACGACGAGCGGACGCCCGCTCGCTGGGAGGCGGGCCCGCTGGGCCGGGCCACCAACAACGTCGCCGAACTCACCGCCCTGGAGCGGCTGCTGAGCTCCGTCGATCCCGGCGTCGAGCTGGAGATCCGGATGGACTCCCAGTACGCGATGAAGGCCGTCACCACCTGGCTGCCCGGCTGGAAGCGCAACGGCTGGAAGACCTCCGGCGGCAAGCCGGTCGCGAACCAGGAGCTGGTGGTCGGTATCGACGCCCTCCTGGAGGGCCGCTCGGTGGAGTTCCGCTACGTCCCGGCGCACCAGGTCGACGGCGACCCGCTCAACGACTTCGCCGACCGCGCGGCCAGCCAGGCCGCCGTCGTGCAGGAGCCGGCGGGCAGCGAGCTGGGCTCGCCGGTGCCGCCGCCCTCGCCCGACACGCCCAAGTCGGGCGCCCCGCGCAAGAAGACGGCCCGCCGCACCGGGGGCGCGTCCTCCTCGTCGCGCACCATCAAGGCGAAGTTCGCGGGGCGCTGCCTGTGCGGCCGCTCCTACGCGGCGGGCGAGTCCATCGCCAAGAACGCGCAGGGCTGGGGCCACCCGGAGTGCCGCACGGCCGAGGTCTGAGCGGCCCATCGCCGCCCCGCCGTCCCGCCGTCCCGAGCGGCCCGGCGCTCCCGTGGGAGCGGGCGCCGGGTGGCAGACTGCCGTCATGGACGAACGGGTAATCGACAGGTGGGGTCAGTGGGCGTCGGTGGTCGGACTCGGCACCTGGCAGCTGGGCGCGGACTGGGGCGACGTGGCCGACCAGGACGCGCCGGCCGTCCTGGAGGCCGCCGCCGAGTCCGGGGTCACCTTCTTCGACACCGCCGACGTCTACGGTGACGGGCGCAGCGAGCAGACCATCGCCGCCTTCCTGGGCGGCCGCCCCGATCTGCATGTCCTGGTGGCCACCAAGATGGGCCGCCGCGTGGACCAGGTTCCCGAGAACTACGTCCTCGACAACTTCCGCGCCTGGAACGACCGTTCGCGGCGCAACCTCGGCGTCGACCGGATCGACCTGGTGCAGCTGCACTGCCCGCCCGCCTCCGTCTACTCCACCGACGCGGTGTACGACGCGCTGGACACCCTGGTCGAGGAGGAGCGCGTCGCCGCGTACGGCGTGAGCGTGGAGACCTGCGCGGAGGCGCTGGCCGCGATCGCCCGGCCGAACGTGGCCAGCGTGCAGATCATCCTCAATCCGTTCCGGATGAAGCCGCTGCGCGAGGTGCTGCCCGCCGCCCGCGCCGCCGGTGTCGGCGTCATCGCCCGGGTGCCGCTCGCCTCCGGGCTGCTGTCCGGCAAGTACACCAAGGACACCGTCTTCGCCGCGAACGACCACCGCACCTTCAACCGGCACGGCGAGGCGTTCGACCAGGGCGAGACCTTCTCCGGAGTCGACTACGGGACCGGCGTGGAGGCGGCCGCCGAGTTCGCGGCGCTCGCCCCCGAGGGCTGCTCCCCGGCCCAGCTGGCGCTGCGCTGGATCATCGAGCAGGACGGCGTCACCACGGTCATCCCCGGCGCCCGCGACCCCGAGCAGGCCCGCGCCAACGCGGCCGCCGCGAAGCTGCCCCCGCTGGAGCCGGAGACGTCCGCCGCGATCCGGGACCTGTACGAGCGGCGGATCGCGGAGCAGGTCGAACACCGCTGGTAGCCGCGCCGCGGCCCATCGTTTGAAGAAACGGCCGGGCGGTTACCAGCACCGCATGACAGACGACCGCCGCAAGGGGCGCGACGAGACCAAGGAGGAACGGGCCGACCGGATGTGGGGTGAACTCGTCCAGGAGGTCCGCATCGCCCAGACGGGGGTGCAGATCCTGTTCGGCTTCCTGCTGACCGTCGTCTTCTACCCGAAATACACCACGCTGTCCGACACCAACCAGCACATCTACATCGTCACCGTGGTGCTCGGCGCCTGCACCACCGGCGCCCTCATCGGACCGGTCTCGCTGCACCGCCTGGTCTCCGGACACCGGGTCAAGCCCCAGGCGGTGCGGCTCGCCGCCCGGCTGACCTTCCTCGGCCTGGTGCTGCTGCTGGTCACGATGGCCTCGGCCCTGCTGCTCATCCTGCGGGTGGCCACGCACGACGGCTATGTGCCCTGGCTGATCGCGGCCGTCGTCGCCTGGTACCTGGTGTGCTGGTTCGGCCTCCCGCTGTGGGCCCGGCACCGGCACACCGTCGGCCCGGAAAACGAGTAACGGCCCGGCGGACGGGCCGCGTAGGGTCCCGCCATGCCCGAGCTGCAACCGCTGCGCCCCGACCACGCCCCAGCCCTGCTCGCGGCGGCGCCGGCCTCGGCTACCGGATCGCCGAGCGGGCGACGGGCCGGGGGCTCGCGACCTGGGCCGTGCGGGAGCTGTGCGCGCGGGCCGCGGAGGTGTACGGGCTGACCTTCCTGACGGCCGCGAGCAGGGTGGAGAACCTGGCCTCGCGGGCCGTGCTGGCGCGCACCGGCTTCACCGTGGTCGGCGAGACCCGGCTGTCCGGGCTGCCGGGCCTCACCTTTCGCCGCGCGCTGACGGGCGCCCGGTGACGGACGCCCGGTGACGCCGGCCGCTCATCCGGCGGCGAGGATGTTCGCCAACAGCTCGTCCACGGGAGCGTGTTCACGGCCCGGCGGCACGATCTCCCGGGTCTCGCGCAGGAACATGGCCACGGCCGGCGCCCAGGCGTACACCACCGCGCGCTGTCGCCCGCCGTCCGGGCGCGGCTCCCCGAGGAACTCCAGGCGCAGTTCGTGCCACATCCCCGTGTCGGCGGGCCGCAGCCGTACGTCACCGACGCCGACCGGCCGGTTCAGTCCCTCGGCGAGCATCTCCCGGTCGAGGCGCCACTGGGCCAGCACATGGCCGTCATGGGCGAAGACGACGGTGACGGCGAACGGGTCGTCGGCGTCGTAGCCGAGATGGGCGAGGACCGGGAAGCGGCCGGTGCCGGGGGCGTGGAGCTGCACCACCAGGGACTTGTGCACGAAGGTGTTCACGCTGGGAACCTCCCGGGACGATCGGCGTATTGAGACCCCTGTACCCCGTTCGCCCCGGTCGAGCCCCGGTCAGCCGAACGCCTCCCGCAGCGCGGGCAGCAGGGTCTTCGCCGACCAGTCGAGGAACTCCGGCTGGGTGTCACCGCCGATCTGCACCAGGGCGACCTCGTCGAACCCGGCCTGCGCGTACGGTCGAACGGCCTCCACGAAGGCGTCCGGGTCGTCGCCGCACGGAAGGGAGGCGGCCACGTCCTCGGGGGTGACGAACCGGGTCGCGGACTCGAAGGAGTCGGGGTGGGGCAGTTCGGCGTTCACCTTCCAGCCGAGGCCGAACCAGCGGAACTGCGCGTGGGCGCGCTTGATCGCGGTGTCCCGGTCGGGGTCGTAGCTCACCGGCAGCTGGCCGACGCGGGGCTTGCCGCGGCCGCCGTGGCGGTCGAACGCGGTCAGCAGGTCGGGCTTCGGCTCGGTCGCGATCACCAGGTCGCCGAGGCGTCCCGCGAGCCGGCAGGACTGCTCGCCGGAGACCGCGATACCGATCGGCGGGGGCGGCTCCGGCACGTCCCACAGCCGGGCCGACTCCACCTGGTAGTGCCGGCCGTGCCGGGTGACGTGCTCGCCCCCGAACAGCGCGCGGATGATGTCCACGGCCTCTTCCAGCATCTCGTGGCGCACGTCCACCGGGGCCAGCCGCCGCCCACCACATGCTCGTTCAGGTTCTCGCCCGCGCCGAGCCCGAGCCGGAACCGGCCCTCGGACAGCAGTTGCACGGTCGCCGCCTTCTGCGCCACGACGGCCGGGTGGTAGCGCCGGATGGGACAGGTCACGTAGGTCATCAGCGGGATGCGCGAGGTGGCCTGCGCGGCGGCGCCCAGCACGGCCCACGCGTAGGGGGAGTGGCCCTGCGCCCGCAGCCACGGAAAGTAGTGGTCCGAGGTCACCGAGAAGTCGAACCCCGCCTCCTCGGCCCCCACCACGTGCTGCACCAGCTCCCGGGGCCCGGCCTGCTCGGTCATCATCGTGTATCCGATTCGCACCATAGGTGCCGAGTCCCCGGCCTGCCGTCCGTGAAAACGGCGGGGCCCGCCGAAGCCCGGAGGCCCGGGCCCGCCGGGCCCGCCACCCCCTACTCCAGCCCGAACCGCTCCGCCCAGCCTGTGACCTCTGCCAGGGTCGTGTTGCCGCCGCACACCACGAGGCCCAGACGGGCGCCGGGGCCGACGCGGGAGAGGACCTCGCGGGCGGCCGGCAGCAGGCAGCCCGCGGCGGGTTCCGCCCAGAGTTTGGCGTGGGTGGCGAGGTCCAGGCAGCCGCGCACGGCCTCGCGGTCGGGGACCACCAGGACGTCCTCGACCAGCTTGGCGGTGTGGTCGTAGGTCAGCCGGCAGACCGCGGGCGCGCTGAGGGTGGTGACCAGGGAGGACAGCGGGACCGGCACCGGGCCGCCCGCCTTCAGCGCGGCCGACATCGCCTCGGCGCCCGCCGTCTCCACGCCCCACACCCGCACCCCGGGCCGCCGCTCCCGCAGCGCCGCCGCGATGCCCGAGATCAGGCCGCCCCCGCCGACGCTGACGACGACGTCCGTGAGCTCCTCGGCGGCGTCCTCGGCCAGTTCGAGGCCGACCGTGCCCTGCCCGGCCAGCACGGTGGGGTCGTCGAACGGGTGGACCAGTGTCAGCCCCTCCGCCGCGAGCCGCGTCCCCAGCTCGAAGGCGCCGTCCATGCCGTCGGTCAGCCGCAGCGCCGCCCCGGCCTCCTCGGCGAGCGCGAGCGAACGCGCGGGCGCGGTGCGGGGCATCACCACGGTCGCCTTCACGTCGAGGGCCGCCGCCATCACCGCGAGCGCGATCCCGTGGTTGCCGCCGCTGACCGCGACCACGCCCGCCGCCCGCTCCGCCTCGCTCAGCGACAGCAGCTTCGCCGCCGCCCCGCGCGCCTTGAACGAGCCGGTGCGCTGGAGCAGTTCGAGCTTGGCCGTGACCGGGGCGCCGAGCAGCGCGCCGAGCCCGGGGCTCGCCACGGTCGGCGTCCGCACCACATGCGGGGCGATCAGCTCGGCCGCGGCCTCGATCTCGGAGATGCCGATCACGGTCTGCCACCTTTCCCGTTCAGTGCTGCTGCGGCTTGTGCGGGGTCAGCTCGCTCGGACGGACGACGACCACGCCCTCGCCCCGGAGCATCAGCTGTACGGCCTCGCCGGAGCCGCCGCGCAGCATCGACCCTACCGACTGCGAGCGGTGCAGCGAGGTCTCCAGCGCCTCGCTCCAGCCGACCACCGCGTCCGTGTCGACGTACACCGGGTGCTCCGCCGTGACCGGGATGACCAGCGGCTCGCCGTCACAGACCAGACCGAGCCGGCCGCTGCCGCCGAACACGCTGTTGAACAGGCCGCCCGCGGTGACGCCGGAGCCCTTGACCGTGCGGATCTCGTACGACAGCGACGGGTCGAAGCACAGCACATGCCGGCCGCCCACGGTGAACCGGTCGCCGGGCTCCAGTTCCACGACGAAGCAGTTCCGCGCCTCGTGCGCGAGCCAGACCTCGCCCCGCCCGCGCACCGCCATCAACGGCAGCCCCTCCCCGGTGACCGCCCGTTTGAGCATGCCCCCGACGCCCTGCCCCTTGCGCTCGAACCGCAGGTCTCCGCGGTGGGCGACCATCGCGCCCTGCCGGGCGTACATCTCGCCGTCCACCGCGTACCTGAGGCACTTGGCGTTCTCGACGGACATCCCGGGCCCGGTGGCCGCCCGCACCAGGTGCCGGCCGGAAAAGAGATCACCCTTCATGCGGGCATCCTGACCCGGCGGCACGCCTTCTGCCAAGATCAGGACGCCCGGTTTCCTACTCCTTGCCCGAGGCCGGCGGCCACCGCTTGGCCCGCTTGCCGCAGAACGCCGAATCCAGCGTCCCCGCGAGCGTGTTGAGCACCGTTCCGTTGTTGGACGTGGTGGCGACGGCCGTCATGCTCCGGCCGCCGTCCTTCGTCGCGAACGCGTACGTGTAGTAGCCCTGCACCGTCCCCGTGTGCCCGTACACCGAGATCCCGCAGGACAGATCGCGGCGCCGCAGCCCGAGCCCGTACGCGGTGGTCGCGTTGACCCGGATCATCTTCTCCATCTCCGCGAGCCGCGCCGCGGACATCAGCCTGCCGCCGAGCAGCGCGCTGTAGAAGGTGTCCAGGTCCCGCGCGCTGGAGATGATCGCGCCCGCGCTCTGCGCCCACGACACGGTCTGCTCGGTGGCGTCCACCAGCGGATCGCCCGCCTTGTCGGGGGTGAGGTAGCCGTGCGCGTGGGCGCCGGGGATCGCGGTGTCGGGGTGGACGTAGAAGGTGTCCCGGAGCTTCAGCGGCCCGAAGATCCGGTTCTGGTACTCGGTCCGCACGGAGTGCCCGGTGATCTTCTCGATGAGCATCCCGGCGACCACGAAGTTGGTGTTCGAGTAGGAGTACGCCGCGCCGGGCGCGTTGGTGCGGGGGTGCTTCAGGGACAGCGCCACCAACTCCCGGTACGTGAAGACCTTGTCGCGGACCGCCTCGAACCCGGGGACGCTGTCGGCGAACATGTCGTTGGTGAAGTCGTACAGCCCGCTGCGGTGGCCGAGCACCTGGCGCACCGTGATCGCGTCGGTCGGCAGCAGCCCCGGCAGATAGCGGTTCACCGGCGCGTCCAGCTCCAGCCGGTGCTCGTCGACGAGTTGGAGCAGGACGACCGCCGAGAAGGACTTGGTGACGCTGCCCACGCGGAACCGGTCCCCGGCGTCCATGGCCCGCCGGGTGCCGCGGTCGGCGTACCCGTACGTCGTCCGGTACACCGTGCCGTGATCGTCGATCCGGGCCAGCGCGCCCGGCGCGCCCTGGGCCACCGCCGACCGCAGCACCGCGGTCAGGCCCGCCGTGTCGGGCGCCGGAAGCCCCTCCGCCGCGGCCGACTTCACCACCGGTACCGCGAGCAGCGACAGCGCGACCGCTCCGAGAACCGCGCCCCTGCTCACCGTGGCTGACACCATCGGGCATCCACTCCCATCCGTACGACTGCCGATGCGATATCGGTCACATTCCGGCCTGGGAACCTAGGGGATCGGGACCACGTCTCCACAGCCGACACACAGTTGGTCATGAAGCGATCACTCTCTGGCGCCCATTTGCAAAGGATTGCCATAGAAGTTCGCGAAATGGATCATTCTCGGTTTACGTGCACATGACTGATCCGTAAGGGTGAGCCTTCGGGGCCCGACCAGCCCCTTGGCGCCGAAAGGCGCCATGCCCCAGGGCGGTTGACGATCGCCGCCCTCCACAGAAGGAACCCTGATCAGATTGCGTAAACCGCACATACGCTCAGTGGCGATCGCGGTCGCGGTGGCGACCGCCGCCACGGGTCTGGCCGGTACGGCCTTCGCAGGTCCCACGACGGGGGAGGCGCGCTCCGTCGCGTCCGTCACCGACTCCGGCGCCGTGGTGACCGCGGCCCGCACCGCGGCCTTCGCGCACGCGTCCGCGACCGGTGTCTCCACGGGTGACGAACTCCAGGCCCAGGACGTCATGCTGGACCCCGAGGGCGCCCGCCACGTCCGCTTCGAGCGCACCCACAACGGCCTGCCGGTGCTCGGCGGCGACCTCGTGGTCCACCTCGACCACCAGCTCGCCTACACGGGCGTGACCCGCGCCGCCGGCCAGGCCGTCAAGCCGGCCGCCGCCGCCAAGGCCAAGCTGACCGCCGGTCAGGCCGCCGCCAAGGCCGCCCAGGCGGCCAAGGGCGAGGCCGGTACCGCCCAGCTCGTCGTGGATGCCCGCGACGGCGCCTCCGCGCTCGCCTACCAGGTGACCGTGACCGACCAGGACGGCACCAACACCGTCGTGGTCGACGCCGTCACCGGCAAGGTGCGCAGCAACACGCCCGACAGCGACCAGTTCCTGTCGCCGAAGCTCGTCAAGAGCCTCCAGAAGAGCGGCGTGACGGCCACCCCGGCCACGGGTGACGCCCGCGCCGCCGCCCTCGGCCGCGCCGGCGCCCCCACCGGCGCCAAGACGTCCTACCCGTCCGCCGCCAGCGGCACGGGCAAGACCCTCTACGTCGGCAGCGTCGGTCTCACCACCACGCAGACCTCGCGCGGCCACTACCAGCTCGCCGACCCGAGCCGGTACGGCACCGAGGTGCGCGACGCCAAGGGCGGCAAGACGGAGAACTTCAACTCCGGTACGAAGTTCACCACCACCACCAACGTGTGGGGCAACGGCGCGACCTCCAACCGCGCCAGCGCCGCCGCGGACGCCCAGTACGGCATCACCAAGACGCTGGACTTCTACAAGAAGACCTTCGGCCGCAAGGGCATCGCCGACAACGGCAAGGCCGCCCACGGCCTGGTGCACTGGGGCAGCAAGGTCGCCAACGCCTTCTGGGACCCGACCTGCACCTGCATGCTGTACGGCGACGGTGACGGGCAGACCTTCAAGAAGCCGCTGGTCGTCCTCGACGTCACCGGTCACGAGCTGACCCACGGCGTGGTGGACGCGACCGCCAAGCTGGAGCCGACCTACGTCGACGCGGACGGCAACCAGTACGGCGAGCCGGGTGCGCTCAACGAGTCGCTGGCGGACATCTTCGGCTCCAACGTCGAGTTCTACGCCAACAACAAGCAGGACACGCCCGACTACCTGATCGGCGAGAAGCTGGGCCTCGCGCAGAAGTTCCTGCGCCGCCTGGACCACCCCTCGCTGGACAAGCTCGAGGGCACGATCGACTACTGGACGCCGGACACCTACTACACCGAGGTGCACGCCGGTTCCGGTGTCTCGTCGCACGCCTACTACCTCCTCGCGGAGGGCAGCGGCAAGAAGACGATCAACGGCGTGGCGTACGACTCGCCGACGTACGACAAGTCCACGGTGAAGGGCATCGGCCGCACCAAGGCCACCGCCATCTTCTACCGTGCGCTGACCCGCTACATGGTGTCCACGACCGACTTCCACGACGCGCGTGTCGCGACGCTCCAGGCGGCCAAGGACCTGTACGGCGCGAACAGCACCGAGTACAAGACGGTGAACCAGGCGTGGGCGGCGGTCGATGTGACCGCCGCGAACGCGCCGGCCGCCAAGCACTGACGGCCTCGCGCACGACCGGATGCCCCGCCCCGCGCGGGGCATCCGCATGTCCGGACCGGTGCGGGGCATCCGGACCTCTCGACACCGCCGCGATCATGGACGGCGGCGAGCCGACGAGGGAGGGGAACGGATGACGGCCCACCGAGGTGCGGACCGGGGCTGGTGGCGGGACCATGTCCTGCGTGGGACACGCGGATACGGCCGCGGGGGTCCGGCCGGCCGGCGACCGGCCGGGCGTCTCGTGAACGGCCGGTTCGGGCGCGGCTGCCGCGTCGCCGCCGCCCTGCTGACGGTCGCCGCCTGCCAGGCCGGGCCCACCCGCGCGGTCCTTCATCCGCCGAGTGCCCCGGGCCGCGCCTCTGGCGTGCTGACCTGGGCGGCGAGCGCCGAACGCATGGGCCCGGGCGTCGCGGGCGCGCAGTACCGGATGATCGTGCACCTCAGCGTCGGCGGCAGCGCGCCGCGCATCCGCTTCACCAACGCCTTCGGCGACCGGCCGCTGGTCCTCGACCACGTCTACGCGGGCCCGCGCGCCCGGGGCGCCGCCCTGCGCCCCGGCGGCAACCACGCCCTGACCTTCGGCGGCGCCCACCGCGTCACCGTCCCCGCCGGCTCCGTGGCCTGGAGCGATCCGCTGCCCGGCCGGGTGCCCGCCGGTGCCGATCTCGCGGTGAGCCTGCGCACCCCGCTGGCCGGGGGCCCGGCCAGCGGCCACGAGCTGGCGCTCCAGACGTCGTACACGGCGCTGGGCGGCGATCTGACCGCCGAGGACGGCGGCGCGCGCTGGACGCGGACCACCGGCGCCTGGTGGTACGTCGACGCCGTCGCCGTACGTCCCGACCGGCCGGCCGGCGGTGCCGTGGCCGCGCTCGGCGACTCCCTCACCGACGGCTGGCAGTCCACCGCCGACCGCAACCGCCGCTGGCCCGACTACCTGGCCCGGCGCCTGCACGCGGCCCGAGGCGCCCTCCAGGGCGTGGCCGACGAGGGCATATCCGGCGACAAGCTGCTCGCGGACGGCACCGGGGACGGCGCCGGGCAGAGCATGCTGCACCGGCTGGACCGGGATGTGCTGTCCCAGCCCGGGGTGCGCACCGTCGTCCTCTTCGCGGGCGTCAACGACCTCAAGGCCCACACCGGTGTCACCGCCGCCGAACTGATCGCCGGATACCGCACGTTGGTCCACCGCGCGCACGCGGCCCATCTGTGCGTGATGGGCGCCACCATCGGCCCGTTCAAGGGCTGGCCGGAGTGGGACCACGCCGCCGAGGCCGTACGCCGCGAGGTCAACCACCACCTGCGCACGAGCGGGGACTTCGACGCCGTCGCCGACTTCGACCGGACGCTGCGCGACCCCCGCGACCCCGAGCGCCTGCGGCCGGGGTACGACGGCGGCGACCATCTGCACCCCGGCGACCGGGGCATGCGCGCCCTCGCCGGCACCGTCGACCTGAAGCGGCTCGACTGCCGGCGCTGAGGCTCGGCCCGCGGTTCAGCGGCTCACCCCAGGGTCCGCGCCCAGTCCCGCGGCACCCGCCCCGCGGGGCCCGGCACCGGCTGGTCGGCCGGATGCCCGGCCGGCGGGGCGAGTGCGGGCCCCTCGGCGCTCAGCTCCTCGGTGGCGAAGTTCCAGAACCACGCCTCGTCCGGCTCGAAGCTGCGGATCACCGGATGCCCGGTGGCCCGGTAGTGCGCGGTGGCGTGCTTGGCGGGCGAGTCGTCGCAGCAGCCGATGTGCCCGCACTGGGCGCAGCGCCGCAGATGGAACCACCACCCGCCCGCCGCCTCGCACTCCACGCAACCGGTGCCGCTCGGCGGGACGTTCGTGTCGATGCCCTCGGTGCCGCTCATACGGCCTCCTCCGATCGTTCGCCGGCCGGTCCGGGCGGTCCGGCCGGCTCGGGTGGTCCGGCGGTCAGCGGCAGCAGCACCTGGAAGCGGGTGTCACCGGGCTCCGAGTCGACCCGCAGCGTGCCGTGGTGCTTGTCGACGACGATCCGCCAGGAGATGTCCAGACCGAGCCCGGTGCCCTCGCCGACCGGCTTGGTGGTGAAGAACGGGTCGAAGATCCGGTCCTCGATCTCCGCCGGGATGCCCGGCCCGGTGTCCCGGAACTCCACCAGCACCCGGTCGTGGTCGCGCGCGGTGCGCACCGTCAGGGTGCCCTCGCCGCCCGAACTCCGCATCGCGGAGACGGCGTTGTCGATCAGGTTGGTCCACACCTGGTTCAGCTCCGCCGGATAGGCGGGCACCGGCGGGAGCGTCCGGTCGTACTCCTTGACCACCCGGATGCCGGAGCCGAACTTGGCCGACAGCATCAGCAGCGTGCTCTCCAGGAGTTCGTGCACGTCCACCGCGCGGTACGGCGCCCGGTCCAGCTGCGCGTACTGCTTGGCCGCGTCCACCAGATGCGAGATGCGGGCGGTGGAGTCCTCGATCTCGGTCATCAGCAGCTCGGTCTCCACCGTGTAGTTGAGCCAGCCGATCGCACCCGGCAAAATCTCCTCGTCCACGGCCGCCGCGACCTGCTCCAGCCAGTCGGCGTCGAGTCCCGCCTGGACGAAGGTCGGTGCCAGCCGCCAGCCGTCCGCGATGCCGTGGTCCTCCAGCCAGTCCCCGAGCAGATCCTCCCGGTCGGCGGCCTCCAGCGGACCGAGCGCCGGGGCCTTCGCCACCCGCTCGGCGGTGCGCTCCTGGATCTCGACCAGGCTCGCCAACGCGTCCCGGGAGAACGGCCCTTCGGCGATCACGGCCAGCTTGCGCCGCATCTTCGCCACCCGCTCCCGCAGCGTGGCGGTGGCCCGCACGGCCGCGGCCGCCGGGTTGTTCAGCTCATGGGTGAGCCCCGCCGACAGCGAGCCGAGCGCCAGCAGCCGCTCCCGCTGCCCGATCGCCGCCTGAGTGGTCTTCGAGCCGAAGAACAGGCCCTCCAGCAGATGCACCGCCATCGGGAACCACGCGTGCATCACGTCCGCGAACAGATCGGCGGGCAGCACGAAGAACCGCGTCGGCTCGGTGGCCCGCAGCGAGTTGGTGTACACCTGCCGCACCCGGTCGCCCAGATACGCCTGCATGGCGCCGCCGTACACCCCGCGCTGCGAGGTCCGGGTGACCTCCACGTCGTCCGCGCCGACCCGGCGCGAGATCACCACCGTCCCCTCGACCATCACGAAGAAGCAGGTCGCGGGAGAGCCCTCGGTGTACACCGGACCCGGCGGGAACAGCTCCACCCGCCCCTCGGCGCACAGCCGCCCCAGCTGCTCGGGGGCGAGCTTCTCGAAGAGGAACAGCGACCGGATCTCCTTCGGGTCGCACGGCATGATCTGCCCGCTCATGACTGCTCCAGATACCGGTGGACGAGCATGACGGCCATCGCACCCTCGCCGACGGCGGAGGCGACGCGCTTCGCGGACTCGGCGCGCGCGTCGCCCGCCACGAACACGCCGGGCACGCTGGTCTCCAGGTGGTAGGGCGGCCGGTCCAGCTCCCAGCCGGCCGGGGGCCGCCCGTCGGCGGTCAGATCCGGCCCGGCGAGGATGAAGCCGCGCTCGTCGCGCCGCACGCCCTCGCCGAGCCAGTCGGTCAGCGGGGCCGCGCCGATGAACACGAACATCCACTGGGCGTCGACCCGTTCGGTCTCCCCGGTCGCCGTGTCACGCAGGGTCAGCCGCTCCAGCCGCTCCGCGCCGTGGGCCGCGTCCACCACCGTGCGGCAGCGCACCTCGATGTTCGGCGCCTCGGCGATCTGCTGGACCAGGTAGTACGACATCGACGCCGCCAGATCCGCGCCGCGCACCAGCAGCGTCACCGACTTGGCGCCCCGGGCGAGGTACATCGCCGCCTGACCCGCCGAGTTGGCGCCGCCGACGATGTACACGTCCTGGCCCTGGCAGCCGGCCGCCTCGGTCAGCGCGGAGCCGTAGTACACCCCGCAGCCGGTGAGGTCCGCGCAGCCCTGGGCGTCGAGTTGCCGGTACTGCACGCCGGTCGCCAGGATGACGCTGTGCGCGGCGATCGCCGTACCGTCCGCGAACCGTACGACCCGGGCGGCGCCACATGTCTCCAGGGCCGTCACCTCGCGCGCGGTCAGGATCTCGGCACCGAACCGGGCCGCCTGCCGCCGCGCCCGGTCGGTGAGCTGGGCGCCGGAGACACCGTCCGGGAAGCCCAGGTAGTTCTCGATGCGGGAACTCTGCCCGGCTTGCCCGCCGGTCGCCGAGCGCTCCACCAGCACCGTGCGCAGCCCCTCCGAGGCCCCGTACACGGCCGCGCCGAGCCCGGCCGGGCCGCCGCCGATCACCACCAGGTCGTAGAAGTCGGCCGTGGGTGTCGTGGCGAGGCCCACCCGCGCGGCCAGTTCGGGTGCCTCGGGCTCGACCAGCGCCGAGCCGTCCGGGGTGATCACCACCGGCAGCCGCTGCCCGTCCAGCCCGGCCGCCGCCAGCAGCCGCTGCCCCTCCGGCTCCTCCACGGAGTACCAGCGGTACGGCACCTGGTTGCGGGCCAGGAACTCCCGCACCCGCGACGACGGCGCCGACCAGCGGTGCCCGACCACCTTGGTGCTCGGCACCGGCTTGTGGTCGCTGGCGCGCCACGCCGTCAGGAGATCGTCCAGCACCGGATAGAGCTTCTCCTCCGGCGGGTCCCAGGGCTTGAGCAGATAGTGGTCGAGGTCCACCACGTTGATCGCGTCGATCGCCGCGTTCGTGTCCGCGTACGCGGTCAGCAGCACCCGCCGCGCCCCCGGGTACACGTCGAGCGCCTGCTCCAGGAACTCGATGCCGTTCATCCGGGGCATCCGGTAGTCGGCCAGGATCACCGCCACCAGATCGCCGCGCAGCTTCAGCTCGCGCAGCGCCTCCAGCGCGGACGGCCCGGACTCGGCGCGCACGATCCGGTACGACGCTCCGTAGCGGCGCCTGAGATCACGGGCGACGGCGCGGGAGACCCCTGGGTCGTCGTCCACGGTCAGGATGACGGTCCGCGTCGCGTCGGCGGCCGGTGCCGTCGGGGGCGGTGTCCTGGGCGCGGCCTGTGTCATGGATCTCCCACCCCGAGCGTCGGAATCCCGCGGCGCGGTGGCACGGGCGCCCTCGCACCGGTACGCGCCCATC
Organism: Streptomyces sp. SUK 48; assembly: GCF_009650765.1. Classification (NCBI taxonomy): domain Bacteria; kingdom Bacillati; phylum Actinomycetota; class Actinomycetes; order Kitasatosporales; family Streptomycetaceae; genus Streptomyces; species Streptomyces sp. SUK 48. The sequence goes on from NZ_CP045740.1 coordinate 7,388,014, forward strand.
GTATGTTCGATCGCCCGGCTTCGCCCCGGCGTCCGGTTCCACCCAGCGCCCCGGCGTCCGGGGTCCGCCCCCGCGCCGCGGAGGGCCGGGGTCCGGCCGGGGCGCGCCGTGTCCGATAGTGGGCATCGGCAGCACGAACGGTCGGCACGACGAGGAGGCCACGGATGACACGGGCGATCACGGCAGGGCTCGACGGCACGCAGGAGAGCCTGGCCGCGCTGGACTGGGCGGCCAGGGAGGCCGTACGCCGGGGGCTGCCCCTGCGGGTCCTGCACGCGTGGCACCACGCCGAGAAGCTCGCGGGAGCCGCCGACCGGGACACCCAGCGGGGGTGGGCCGAGGAGGGCGTCGCACAGGCGGTGCGCCAGGTCGCCGAGCGGCATCCGGAGCTCACGGTGAGCGTCGACGTGGCCGAGGGGGACGCCGGCGAGGTACTGGGCCGCGCGGCCCGGGACGCTCAGATGCTGGTCCTGGGCTCGCGCGGGCACGGCCCGGTCGTCGGCTTCCTGCTGGGCTCGGTGGGCCGGCGCGTCATCGCCGAGGCCGCCCGGCCCGTGGTGCTCGTGCGCGCCGGCGACCGCGCCGCCCTGGAGGCCGCCGGGCGCGAGGTGGTGGTCGGCCAGGACGGCGACGCCGAGGACAGCGCGGCCGCGCTGCGCTTCGCCTTCGAGACGGCGGCGGCCCGCGGCGCCACCGTGCGCGCCATACGGGCCTGGACCCTGCCGCCGGTCTTCGCCTACAGCCCCGGCTCGCTCAGGCTGCTGGACGAGGCCGGGGGCCTGGAGCCGTACGAGAAGCAGGCGCTGGCCGATGCGCTGCGGCCCTGGCGCGAGCGGTTCCCCGACGTGCCGGTGGCCGAGCAGGTGGAGATGGGCAGCGCGGGGCAGGTGCTGCTGTCGCTCGTCGGCCGCGCCCAGCTGATGGTCGTCGGCCGCCGGGCCCGCCGCACCGCCGTGGGCGCCCGCATCGGCTCGGTCGCGCACGGGGTGCTGCACCACGCGGACTGCCCGGTGGCGGTGGTCCCGCACGACTGACCCGGCGTCAACCCGCCTTGGACGTGCGGGACTTACCGGTGGCCCGGTCCCGGGCCTGTTCGGCGGCGGCGCGCACCGCGCCCCGGTGGACCGGTCCGTGGCCGGGCAGCAGGGTGTCGCCGTCGAGCCCGGCGATCAGGTCGAGGGAGGCCACGACCCGGGCGCGGTCGTGGTCGAAGAAGCCGGGCAGCAGTTGCGGCCCCTTGGTCCAGGACACGGCGTGCCCGCTGACCAGGGCGTCCCCGGAGATCACGATGCCGGTCTCCGGCAGGTGGTAGACGCAGTGCCCGTCGGTGTGGCCGGGGGTGTGCACGGGCACCGGGCGGCCCGGCAGGTCGAGCGCGCCCGCTCCGGGGAACGGCTCCGGCGCGGTGACCGGGTTGTGCTCCATGCCGCCCACCTTGATGACATGCGCGGCCCACGGCAGCATGCCCGGCCGCCAGACGTTGCGGACGACGTCGCCGAGGGTGGCCTGGTGCAGGAACTCCCGCCGGGCGTGCGGGACTTCGGCCGGGTGGAGGTAGACCGGCGTGCCGTACGTCGAGCGCAGGTACTCGGCCGAGCCCAGATGGTCGTTGTGCGCGTGGGTGATCAGCACGGCGGAGACCGCCTCCGGTGAACCGCCCACCGCGGCGAGGGACTCCAGGATTCCCGGCCGGTCCCCGGGATACCCGGTGTCGATCAGGGTGAGGGCGTCCCCGTCCTTCAGGATCACCCAGTTGACGTTGTTGCCGTGCACCAGGTAGGTGCCGTCGGCGACTTGGTGTACCTCTGCCCGCATGGTCTCTCCGCGCCCGAGTGCCAATGATCTTCGAGGAGACAGCCAACCAGATCCGCAACCGTGGGGCGCAAGGGGGCGGGCGGGACCGCTCAGCGCACGCCGTGCGGGCGGAACTGCACGCTGATCCGCGGTCCCGCCGCCCGAGCCGTCTTGGGCACGCAGTGCTCCCAGGTGCGCTGGCAGGCCCCGCCCATCACGATCAGATCGCCGTGCCCGAGCGGCCGCCGTACCACCGGGCCGCCCCCGCCCGCCGGGCGCAGCAGCAGATCGCGGGGCTCGCCCACGGAGAGGATCGCGACCATGGTGTCCTCGCGGGCGCCCTTCCCGGACCGGTCGCCGTGCCAGGCCACGCTGTCCCGGCCGTCGCGGTAGTAGCACAGCCCGGCGGTGGTGAACGGCTCGCCCAGCTCCCTCGCGTAGTGCCGGGACAGGGCGGCGCGGGCCTCGTCCAGGACGGGGTGGGGGAGGGGGTCCGCGGCGCCGTAGAAGGCCAGCAGGCGGGGTACGGCGACGACGTTGTCGTACATCTTCCGCCGCTCGGCGCGCCAGGGGACCTCCGCCGCGAGCCGTTCGAACAGGGCGTCCGCGCCGGTCAGCCAGCCGGGCAGCACGTCGATCCAGGCGCCGGCGCCGAGCACGGTCCGGCGCAGTCCGCGCAGGGGGCCCGGGCGCAGCTCGTCGGTCTGGTCGAACAGGGAGCCCTGGAGGTGCGTGGCCATGGAGCCAGCGTACTCCTGATTCGAAAATACGTTCCCATCCGATCGGGCGAGGCACGGCGAGGCACGGCGAGGCGCGGCGATGCCGGGTGGTCTCGGGTGGCGCTCGGCGATGCCCGCTGGTGCCTCGGCCCTTTCGATGCATCGGTGTATCGGATACATTCGCGTATCGAAGGGGGTGCCGTCATGCAGGAGTCCGCCAGACGCGTCACCCGGCGCCGGGCCGAGACCCGTGCCCGGCTGCTCGACGCCGCGTTCGGAGTGTTCGCGGCCAAGGGGTTCGGACGGGTCTCCATCGAGGAGGTCTGCGAGGCGGCCGGGTACAGCCGGGGCGCCTTCTACTCGAACTTCGCCACCCTGGACGAGCTGTTCTTCGCCCTCTACCAGGAGCGCGCCGACCTCATCGCCGCCCAGGTCGCGGACGCCCTCGCCGAGGACGGCCCCGGCCTCGACGTACCGGCCGCCGTGGACCGCGTCACCGAGGTGCTGCTGCTCGACGTGGACTGGCTGCTGGTGAAGACCGACTTCCTGGTGCACGCGGCCCGCGACCCGGAGGTCGCCCGTGTCCTGCTCGGCCACCGCGCCCGGCTCCGGGAGGCCGTCGCCGACCGCCTCTTCCGGTCCCGGGGCCACACCGGACTCCCCGCCGTGCTCGGTGACACGGCCGGCGCCGCGCACGCCGTGGTCGCGGCCTACGACGGCGTCACCACCCAGCTGCTGCTGGACAAGGACATCGAGCACGCGCGGAGCTGGCTCAAGCAGCTGCTCACCGCGCTGCTCACGGACGGCGGCGGGCGCGCCGGCCACCCCCTCGACCCCGCGCTGACCCCTCGGCCATGCGCTGACCCCTTGGTCACGCACGGATTCCCGGCCACGTACTGACCCCTCCACCACGAACTGACTCTCGACAACGCACTGAGGAAGGAACCTCCACGCCATGGACGCGGACGTCATCGTCGTCGGAGCGGGCCTCGCCGGCCTGGTCGCGGCTCATGAACTCACCAGCCGGGGACGCCGGGTGGCCCTGGTCGACCAGGAGAACGCCGCCAACCTCGGCGGCCAGGCGTACTGGTCCTTCGGCGGCCTCTTCCTCGTGGACTCGCCCGAACAGCGCCGGATCGGCGTCAAGGACTCCTTCGAACTGGCCTGGAGCGACTGGCGCGGCAGCGCGCGGTTCGACCGGATCGAGGACGAGGACTCCTGGGCGGTGCGCTGGGCCCGCGCCTATGTGGAGTTCGCGGCCGGCGAGAAGCGGTCCTGGCTCCAGGGGCACGGCATCGAGCTGCTGCCCACCGTCGGCTGGGCCGAGCGCGGCGACCTCAGGGCCGACGGGCACGGCAACTCCGTGCCCCGCTTCCACATCGCCTGGGGCACCGGCACCGGAGTCGTCGAACCCTTCGTCCGCCACGCCCGGCAGGCCGCCCGGGACGGACTGCTGACCTTCCACCACCGCCACCAGGTGGACGACCTGGTCATCGAGGACGGCACCGCCCGCGGTGTGCGCGGCACGGTGCTCGCCCCCGACGACGCCCCGCGCGGCGTCGCCTCCAGCCGCGAGCGCGTCGGCGACTTCGAACTCACCGCCCAGGCCGTCGTCGTCACCACCGGCGGCATCGGCGCGAACCACGACATCGTGCGCCGCTACTGGCCCGAGCGGCTCGGCACGCCCCCCGCCGAGATGGTCACCGGCGTCCCCGCCCACGTGGACGGCCGGATGCTCGACATCAGCGCGGCGGCGGGCGTCCGCCTGGTCAACCGGGACCGGATGTGGCACTACACGGAGGGCCTCCAGAACTGGAACCCGGTCTGGCCCGGCCACGGCATCCGCATCCTGCCCGGCCCCTCCGCCGTCTGGCTGGACGCCCTCGGCCGCCGGCTGCCCGACCCCTGCCTGCCCGGGTACGACACCCTCGGCACGCTCAAGTACCTGCGCACCACCGAGGACATCGCGGGCTACGACCACTCCTGGTTCCTCCTCACCCGGAAGATCATCGAGAAGGAGTTCGCGCTCTCCGGCTCCGAGCAGAACCCCGACATCACCGCCAAGGACCGCAAGGCCGTGGTGCGCAGCCGGCTCGTCGGCAAGGGCGCGCCGGCGCCGGTGCGGGCGTTCCTCGACAAGGGCGCCGACTTCGTCACCGCGGACAGCCTGGAGCGGCTGGTCGAGAAGATGAACGCTCTCACCGGGCAGCCGCTGCTGGACGCGGCCGGGGTGCGCCGCCAGATCGAGGCCCGCGACCTCCAGATGACCAACCCGTACAGCAAGGACTCCCAGGTCCAGGGCATCCGCAACGCCCGCCGCTACCTCGGCGACCGGCTCGGCCGGGTGGCCGCGCCGCACCGCCTCCTGGACCCGGCCGCGGGCCCGCTGATCGGCGTACGGATGCGTGTGCTGACCCGCAAGACGCTCGGCGGCATCCAGACCGACCTCGACTCACGCGCCCTCGGCGCCGACGGGACGCCGATCGAGGGGCTGTACGCGGCCGGCGAGGTGGCCGGGTTCGGCGGCGGCGGGGTGCACGGCTACAACTCCCTGGAGGGCACCTTCCTCGGCGGCTGCCTCTTCTCGGGCCGCGCCGCGGGCCGGCACGCGGCCCGGCACACCGGCTGACCTGGGGCGCCCCTAGGTCCTCTCGTTTGGATCTTGCCGGGCTCGCGGGGTCTGGCACCGCTTTCTGATCCGGCCTGATCCAGACGAAAGACCCTAGCCGTCGGCGCACCCGAGCAGCTCCAGGAGCACCTGGGCGTGGCTGCGCTCCGGCAGCTTGCGCGCCGTCAGCAGGGTCACCGGGCCCGCGCGGACCGACTCCCGCAGGCCGTCGAGCAGCTCGGCGGCCTCGGGGGCGGCCAGTTCCGCCTCGTACAGGGCGCGGAAGCCCTCGTACGACCCGCCGCCGTGGTACCAGGTGCGCAGCTTCGCCGAGGGGGTGAGCCCCTTGGGCCACTCGTCCACGTGCGCGGCCTCCTTGGTCACGCCCCGCGGCCACAGCCGGTCGACCAGCACCCGCAGCCCGTCGTCGGGCTCGGGCGGTTCATAGATCCGGCGCACGCGCACGCTCATGACCGGACCCCTTCCTGCGCGACGGCGGCCACCTCCGGCGAGCGTACTGCGCGGGCCGCGGGGGCGCCGGTCGGCGGCCCGGCCGCCCGGAACCCGCCACTCACCCGCCTCCACCCCCGCCGAGCAGCGATCTCGCCACCACCTGGCCAGAATGAAACCGGAGACCCGGAGCCACCGGCGCCTCTAGTCTGTGGGCCAGCCGACCACCTCAAGAGGAGCGCACGTGACGTCACCCCGCAGACAGCCCGCCCGCCGCCGTACCACGGTCCTCGGCCGCCGGGCGGTGCTCGCCACCGTGCCCGTCGCCGTGGCCGCGCTCGTCGGTGCCGCCGGACCGGCCGGCGCGGGCACCATCGGCGCGGCCGGCGCGGGCGACCCCTACTTCCCGCTCAGCGGCAACGGCGGCTACCACGTGCGCCACTACGACCTGACGCTGCGCTACCAGAAGGACGGCCGCCTGGACGGCACCGCGGTCCTCAGCGCCCGCGCCACCCAGCCGCTCACCCGCTTCGACCTCGACTTCAAGGGACTGACGGTCGGCGGCGTCAAGGTCGACCGCGGCGCCGCGGGCGTCAAGCGCTCCGGGCAGGAACTCGTCGTCACCCCGCGCCACGCCCTGCGCGCGGGCCAGGACTTCACGGTCACCGTCACCTATCACGGCACGCCCAAGCCGGTCACCGACCCCGACGGCTCGGCGGACGGCTGGATCGCCACCGACGACGGCGCGTTCGTCGCCAATGAGCCCCAGGGCGCCATGACCTGGTTCCCGGGGAACGCCCACCCCAAGGACAAGTCGTCGTACGACTTCACCCTCACCGTGCCCAAGGGCCGCACCGCCGTCGCCAACGGGAACCTGCTCGGACAGCGCACCGTCGGGAACGAGACCACCTTCCGCTGGCGCGAGACCCGGCCCATGGCCGCCTACCTGGCCACCGCCACCATCGGCACCTTCCAGGTCAGGCAGTACACCACCCGCGACGGCATCCGGGTCTACGACGCCGTCGACCCGCGTGAGGCCAAGGCCGCGGCCCCGGTGCTCAAGCAACTGCCGTCGGTCCTGGAGTGGGAGAGCAAGCTCTTCGGGCCCTACCCGTTCACGTCGGCCGGCTCCATCGTGGACCACGCGAAGGTCGGCTACGCCCTGGAGACGCAGACCCGCCCGCTCTACGACTCCGCGCCCGACATCCTCACCCTGGTGCACGAGAGCGCCCACCAGTGGTTCGGCGACTCGGTGTCGCTGACCTCCTGGAAGGACATCTGGCTGAACGAGGGCTTCGCGACCTACGCGGAGTGGCTCTACTCCGAGCAGCACGGCGGCGCGAGCGCCCAGCACACCTTCGACGAGCTCGACGCCCGCCCGGCGGGCAACGAGCTGTGGGCCTACCCGCCCGGCGACCCGGGCAGCGGCGAGAACATCTTCGGCACGCCCGTCTACGACCGCGGCGCGATGGCCCTGCACGAGCTGCGCAAGGCGGTCGGGGACCGGACGTTCTTCGCGATCCTGCGCGCCTGGGCCGCCGAGCACCGGGACGGACACGGCACCACCGCGCAGTTCGTCCGGCTCGCCGAGAAGAAGTCCCAGAAGCCGCTGGACTCCCTCTTCCACACCTGGCTGTTCACGAAGGGCAAGCCGAACCGGGCCTGAGTTCTTACCAATTCCACATAACTGTCGGCGAAGCTCGACGGCATGATCAACCGCAGAACCGCTCTTCCCCTCCTCGCCTCCCCGCTGCTGCTCACCGGCTGCGGCGGGAGCGGCGGGGAGGCCGGGCACCGGGCGCGGCCCACCCGGCCCGCGCCCGCGTCCGGCACCACCTCGCAGGCCGAACAGGCCCCCCACGCGATACCCGGGCTCGGCCCCACCAGGACGGCGGCGATACCGGAGCAGTGCACCCAGGCCGTCGTCGCCACCGGGCGCGGCCCCGACTCCCCGCAGTGCACGGTCGTCCTGCACCAGCGCACCGCCGACGGCTGGCAGGCGGGCCCGAGCTGGCCCGCGCACAACGCGCTCAAGGGCTGGAGCGCCCACCACATGCTGGGCGACCTGCGCTCCCCGCTCGGCGTGTACACCCTCTCCGACGCCGGAGGACTGCTGCCCGACCCCGGCAGCAGACTGCCGTACCACGAGTCCGCCGGATTCCACTCGCCCGGCACCGGTTTCGAGGGCGAACCCCTGGACGGCTGCTTCGACTACGTCATCGCCATAAACTACAACCGCAAGCCCGGCACCTCCCCGCTGGACTGGACCCGCCCCCTCGGCCCCCGGCGCGGCGGGGGAGTCTGGCTGCACGTCGACCACGGCGGCCCCACCCACGGCTGCGTCAGCGTCGCCAAGGCGCACATGAAGGACCTGCTGCGCACCCTCGACCCGGCCCGGCACCCGGTCGTCGCGATGGGGTACGCCGACTGGCTCGCGGCCTGAGCCGCTTAGTATCCGCGATTGTGTGCGCACATGTGCTGGTCGCCGAGGACGACGAGAAGCAGGCCGAACTGATCCGCCGCTCCCTGCTGGCCGAGGGACACACCGCGACGGTGGTGCACGACGGCGGGGCCGCGCTCGAAACGGCCCGCCGGCTGCGGCCCGACCTCCTCGTCCTCGATCTGATGCTGCCGGTCCTGGACGGCTTCGGCGTCTGCCGCGGACTGCGCGGCGAGGACGGTGAGCTGGACGTCCCCGTGGTGATACTCACCGCCCGCTCCGGCGAGGACGACGTGCTGCTCGGCCTCGAACTGGGCGCCGACGACTACCTCACCAAGCCGTACAGCCCGCGCGAACTGATGGCCCGCGTCCGCACGGTGCTGCGACGCAGCGGCCGGGCCGCCGGCGCCCGCGGCGACGACCCGGCGGTGCGGGCCGCCGGGCTCAGCGTCGACCCGGTACGGCACGAGGTGCGCTGCGAGGGACTGCCGGTGGACGTCACCCCGGCCGAGTTCCAGATCCTGCTGGCGATGGCGGCCGAACCGGAGCGGGTGTTCACCCGGCGCCAACTCCTCCAGTGCACCCGGGGGTTCGACCGGTCCTCCACCGAACGGGCCGTCGACGTCCACATCATGAACCTGCGCCGCAAGATAGAGGCCGACTCCCGGCGTCCGGTACGGCTGCTCACCGTGTTCGGCGTCGGCTACAAGCTCAGCGGCCGGCCGTGAGGTCCCGGCCGGGGCGGGGGAGCGGGGGCCGGGGCGCCCGGCGCCGGATACCGCTGCGCAAGCGGCTGCTGGTCCGGCTGCTGTCCGTCTCCGCGCTGATCGCCGTCTGCTCGGTGGCGGCCACCGCCTGGCTCGCGGTGACCACCACCACCAGCGCCCTCAAGGAGGAACAGGGCCAGGACCTCGCCGCCGACAACAGCATCCTCGCCCAGCTCAGCGGGTACGCGGCCACCCACTCCGACTGGTCCGGCGTCCAGCGGTCCGTGCGCGACCTGGCGGCGCGGACCGGGCGGCGGATCGCGCTCACCACCCCCGACCGCACCCTCGTCGCCGACTCCGCGCCGCGCGGCACCCCGCTGCCGCCCCGGCCCGCCGCCGGCGTGGACCCGCTGCGCACCGACACCTACAGCGAGACCGGCGCCCAGCTCAGCGGCATCGACCCGCGCGCCGTCGGCCCCTACCGGCTGCCCGCGAAGGAACGCGCCGCACTGGAGTCGCTGGCCGCCCGGGACCGGCGATGCTATGCCCGCTACGGCCTGCGGACCACGGTGCGGGCAACGCCCAGCGGACGCCCCGTGCTCGCCGGCGGCGACGGCGCCGACCCGTCCGGCTACGGCGTGGCGGGGTGCGGGACCGAGGGGCTCGACGCCCCGACGCCCACCGAGACCCGGGCCCTGGACACGCTGTCCCAGCTCGCCCGCCCCTGTCTGCGGCAGGCGGGCCTGGACGCCGGCGGCGGCCCGCTGTTCCTCGCCTACGACCCGGGGGCCAAGGACCACTTCGGCGGTGGCCCCCTGCTCGCCAAGGTCGCGGGCAAGGACCGGGAGGCCACTGTGCGTTCGGCCCAGACCTGTGTGCTCGGCGCGCGCCGCGCCCAGCTGGAGCCCTATGTCGCCCCGGCCGCCGACCTGTTCCTCGGCATCGGCGACCAGAACCCGTCCCGCTTCGACATGTCACCGGCGAACAAGTCCAAGGTGGTGTCCGCGGCCGGGCTGGTCCTCGCCGTCACCGTCGCGGTGACCGCCGCCGTCGCCATCCGGCTGGTACGGCCGCTGCGCGCGCTGACCGAGGCCGCGCAGGCGCCGCCCGAGCGGCATGTCCGGGTGCCCGTGACCACCCGGGACGAGACCGGCATCCTCGCGGAGGCGTTCAACGAACTCACCGAGCGCCGCGAACGCCTGGAGGCCCAGCGCAAGGCCATGGTCAGCGACATCGCGCACGAACTGCGCAGCCCGCTCACCAACATCCGGGGCTGGCTTGAGGTGATGCGCGACGGCGTGGTCGAACCGGATCCGGGCCTGCTGGACTCCCTGCACGAGGAGGCGCTCGTCCTCCAGCGGATCATCGACGATCTCCAGGACCTGGCCGCCGCCGACGCGGGCACCCTGCGCCTGCACCGCGAACCGCTGCCCGCGGGCGAACTGCTGGGCCAGGTCGCCGCCGCCCACCGGGTGGCCGCCGACGCGGCCGGGGTCGCGCTGGTGACCGGGGCCGACCCGGCGCTCTGGCTGGACGCCGACCCGGTACGGATGCGGCAGGTGCTCGGCAACCTCGTCTCCAACGCGCTGCGGCACACCCCGGCCGACGGCACGGTCACCCTGACGGCCCGCCGGGACGGCACCGACGCCGTGCTCACCGTCGCCGACACCGGCTCGGGCATCGCCGCCGAGGATCTGCCGCAGGTCTTCGAACGGTTCTGGCGGGCCGAGAAGTCGCGCAGCCGCCGCACCGGAGGCAGTGGTCTCGGGCTCCCGATCGTCCGCCAGCTGCTGGCCGCGCACGGGGGTACGGCGCATGCCACCAGCGAGTCCGGAGAGGGCGCGGTGTTCACCCTGCGGCTGCCGGCCACGCCGGCACCGGGGGAGGAGCCGTGGGGGAGCCGACCGAGAAGTCGTGAGCCACCGTGCCGGGTTCAGCCCGAACGCGAGTGGGAGCGGGCCCGGCGGCGCAGCCTGCGGCGCTCCACCTCGGTGGTGCCGCCCCAGACGCCGATGCCTTGACCGGTGTCCAACGCCCAGTCGAGGCACTGCTCTCGGACCGGGCACCCCTCGCACACCATCTTGGCCTGCTCGGCCTGCACCTGCGCGGGCCCGGTACTGCCGATGGGGAAGAACAGATCGGGGTCCTCGTGACGGCATGCGGCCTGTTCGCGCCAGTTCTCCATGGAAGCCTCCCAGGTCGGATCGGAGTCGTCCGCGTCGGGCGGACGTGTGTCTCGTCATCGGGTGACCGGTCGGCGCGCCATGAAACGGCGTAGACCGGTAAGAGAGGTGAATTCGGCCACGGTGCGGCGGACTTCGGCCATTCTTCGGTCTCAGTCGCGCAGCGTCTCCGCCGCGGTCGCCGTCACCGCCTCCGCCAGCGCGGCCAGCGCGGGGGAGTCGAGCTTCCACTGCTGCCAGTACAGGGTGACGTCCATCCACGCGCCGGGCGCGAGCAGGGACAGCCGGCCGTCGGCCAGCAGGGGGCGGGCCTGGACCTCCGGGACCATGCCCCAGCCGAGGCCCGAGGCGACGGCGTCGAGGAAGCCCTCCGAGGTGGGCACGTAATGGCGCAGCGGGGCGGCCGAGGCGCCGCCCAATCGGCGGACGTAGCCGTCCTGGAAGTCGTCCTTGCGGTCGAAGACGATCACGGGCTCCGTGGCGAGGGCGTCCGGCAGGGGGCGGCCGGCGATCCGGGCGCGGGCGAACTCCGGTTCCGCGACCGGGAGATAGCGCATCCGGCCGAGCGGACGCGCCGTGCAGCCGGGCACCGGGTCCGGCGAGGAGGTCACCGCCGCCATCACCAGGCCCTCGCGCAGCAGGACCGCCGTATGCCCCTCGTCCTCGCGGCGCAGCTCGAAGCAGAGCCCCGGCACCCGGCCGAGCGCGGGCAGGAACCAGGTCGCCAGCGAGTCCGCGTTCACCGCGACCGACACCCGGGTGGGCTCCCCGGCGCCGCTGAGCCCCAATTCGCCCCAGGCGTCCCGCTCCAGCCGGGCGAGCTGACGGGCGTAGCGCACCAGCACCGCGCCCGACTCCGTGGGCCGGACCGGCTTGGTGCGCTGGAGCAGCACCCGCCCGGTGCGCTGCTCGAGGGCCTTGACCCGCTGGCTCACCGCCGACGGCGTCACATGCAGGGCGGCGGCCGCCGCGTCGAAGGTGCCCTCGTCCACCACCGCGAGCAGCGTCCGCACCTGGTCCAGGGGAAGATCCATCACGAGTCCATCACGAGCGCTAAGGATACGTAAGAATCTTTAGCTGTACTTGAGCGGCGAGGTGTCCTTAGCTTCGAGCCATGAACCACACCGCCCTGACCGCCGCGGTCGCCGGCTTCGGCACCGGCCTGTCCCTGATCGTCGCCATCGGCGCCCAGAACGCCTTCGTCCTGCGCCAGGGGGTGCGCCGGGACGCCGTACTCGCCGTGGTCGGCATCTGCGCCCTGTCCGACGCGCTGCTCATCGCGCTCGGCGTGGGCGGCGTCGGCGCGGTCGTGGTGGCCTGGCCGGGCGCGGTCCGGGCGGTCGGCATCGTCGGCGGCGTCTTCCTGCTCTGCTACGGCGTGCTGGCCGCCCGCCGTGTCGTGCGGCCCTCCGGGACCGGACTGGCCGCGGCGGGCGACGCGGCCGGGTCGCTGCGCCGGGCCGTGCTCACCTGTCTCGCCATGACCTGGCTCAATCCGCACGTCTACCTGGACACCGTCTTCCTGCTGGGCTCGCTCGCCGCCGACCGAGGTCCGCTGCGCTGGACCTTCGGGCTCGGCGCCGCGTTCGCCAGCCTGTGCTGGTTCACCGCGCTCGGCTTCGGCGCTCGGCTGCTCGGCCGCTGGCTGGCCCGGCCCGGCGCCTGGCGGCTCCTGGACGGTCTGGTGGCTCTCACCATGCTCGTCCTGGGCGTCTCCCTGCTCGTCGGAGGCTGAGAACGGATGCCGGTCCGGGGGTCGGGTCCGGAGGCCGGGATCCGTCTGCCGAACCGAGGCGTTCTCCCGCCGGTGCGATGAGATAGTTAGGCTCTCGAATCGAAAAGATGTAACGAGCAACCAGGACATCCGTGAACACCAGCGAGAGCAGTACCGAGACCGGCGACGACGCCCCGGCGGCCGAGCCCCCGCCCCACCGCGGCTGGCGCCGCTGGGCGATGGACACCCGCCCGCTGCGCATCCCCGCCTACCGGCGCCTGTGGTCCTCGACCATCGTGACCTCCGTCGGCAGCCAGCTCACCGCCGTCGCCGTGCCCAAGCAGATCTACGACATCACGCACTCCTCCGCCTGGGTCGGCTACGCCAGCCTCGCCGGGCTCGTGCCCATGGTGCTGTTCGCGCTGTGGGGCGGCGCGGTGGCGGACACCGTCGACCGGCGCAAGCTGCTGCTGTGGACCAACATCGGGATCGCGGTCACCTCGCTGCTGTTCTGGGCGCAGGCCGCCACCAAGCTGGACTCCGTGGTGGTCCTGATGGTGCTGCTCGCGCTCCAGCAGGCGTTCTTCGGCCTGAACGCCCCGGCCCGCAACGCCTCCATCGCCCGGCTGGTCCCGGCCGCGGAACTGCCCGCGGCCAACGCGCTCAGCTCCACCGTGATGCAGACCGGCCTGGTGGCGGGCCCGCTGCTGGCCGGTGTGCTCATCCCGGTCATCGGCCTGCCCGAGCTGTACCTCATCGACGCCCTCGCGCTGTGCGTCACCGTGTGGGCCGTCTTCCGGCTGCCCGCGCTGCCCCCGCTCGGCGACGCCCCCACGCGCCGCGCCGGGGTGCGCGAGATAGCCGAGGGCTTCCGCTACATATCCCGGCACAAGGTGCTGCTGCTGTCCTTCCTCGCCGACATCGTCGCCATGGTGTTCGGCATGCCCCGTGCCCTGTTCCCGCAGCTGGCCGCGCAGACCTACCACGCCTGGGGCGCGGGCCTCGCGCTCGGTGTGCTGTTCGCCGGCATCCCGGTCGGCGCGGTGCTCGGCGGCCTGTTCTCGGGCGCCTTCTCCCGCGCCCGGCGGCACGGCTGGATGGTCATCGGGGCCGTCGTCGCCTGGGGCGCGGCCATCGCCTGCTTCGGGCTCAGCGGCAACCTCTGGCTCGCCCTCGCCTTCCTCGCCGCGGCCGGTGTCGCCGACATGGTCTCCATGGTGTTCCGCGGCGCGATCCTGCTGTCCGCCGCGACCGACGAGATGCGCGGCCGGATGCAGGGCGTGTTCACGGTCGTGGTGGCCGGCGGCCCCCGCCTCGCGGACGTGCTGCACGGCACCGCCGGCGCCGTGTTCGGACCGCGCGGGGCGGTGGCGGGCGGCGGCGTGCTGGTCGTCGTCCTGATGCTGGCCCTGGCGGCGGCGGTGCCCGCGCTGCGGCGCTACCGGATCTGAGCGAGCGGCGGTCCGCCGCGCCCGTCGGCCTACAGCGGGCTGCGGCGGCCCAGCGTGTACTGGTCCATCAGCTTGCCGCGGGTGGTCTCCAGGCGGTGGGCGAGGATCTCGGCGACCGAGCGCACCAGGGACAGCCCGAGCAGCGGGTCCTCCACGCACAGCGCGAGCACGGAGGGCCCGTCGAACTCGTAGGCCCGCACATTGGAGAAGGCCACCGAGCCGAAGTCCCACTGGTACGGCGGGAAGAGCCAGGACCAGCCGAGCAGGTCGCCCGCGCCGAGCGTGGCCACGGTCACCCGCTGCCGCGAGGTGACCTGCTGGTCCAGATGGACCGCCCCCGAGCGGATCACCCAGAACCGGTCGGCCGTGCCGCCCGCCTCGAAGATGCGGCTGTCCTCCGCGAAGGACACCTCCTCGGCCAGCTCCATCAGGCGTTCGCGCTGCGCCTGGGGCAGGGCGGTCAGCAGTTTTATCGCTTTGGTCATGGCGCGGGCTCCTCGCCGGCGACGGTTCGGGTGCTGCGGTGCCTCGTAGGGGGCCGGTGCGTTGCGTACACCCATTTCAGCCGCTGGCGGCGGGCAGGGCACCTCGAAGGAAGCTGATTTCTCGCGGCCGGCCGTCGTCCGGGCAGAAAAAAGCCCTGGCTGGACGGGGGAAGCCAGCCAGGGCCGCTGAGGGTGACACGGCGGGCTCCGAGGCCCAGGCCGCCATCACGTATGGATGAACGATAAACCATTCGAGGGTCGTTCCGGCAACCGGACACCGGTCTAGGTGACCCGTCTCACGCCGTCCTCCTCCACCGGATGCTCCACCGCAGGCGTCACCGGCTGCTCCACCGGACGCGCGCCCGGCCGCACGATCTCGTCCAGCACCCGCAGCACGGCCTCGTACGCCCGCGCGCCGGCCGCGGCGTCCCGGGCACGGTCCGGCTCGGTCGCCGCGAGATCCCGCGCGCGGTCCGCCCAGCGTGCCTGCTCCTCGGCCGCGCGGTCCCGGCCCCGCCGGATGCGCCGCAGCAGTTCGTCCGCGTCCACGACATCGGTCATGGGGCGCGGGTACCCCGTCCGGGCGCGGTGATGACTTCCGTACACACGGTGTTTGAGGGCGCCGCTGGTGGTCAGCCGAAGAGGGAGAGAACGCGACTCCGGCACCGTCCGGGGCTCGCGACTCCGGCACCGTCCAGGGAGGGAAGGGATGCCAGAAACGTACTCCATACCCGTCGGCGAGGCCCACCACCGGCCGCCGTGCCGACCGGCCGACGCCCGTCGCACGGTACGGCGCGTGGTCGCCGAACGCTGCCGGGCCCGTCACCAGCCGCTCGGCCCGGGAGCCATGGACGACGCGCTCCTGGTCACCTCCGAGCTCACCACCAACGCGATCCTGCACGGCGGCGGCATCACCGGCTTCGACGTCGACGTCGACTCCGCCGGGGTCCGGGTCTCGGTCAGCGACCACAGCACCGACCTCCCGGTCATGCGGACGCCCGCGCCCGGCCATGTCCAGCGCCACGGCCGGGGCTGGCCGATCGTCTGCCACCTCGCCCGCGACGTACGGGTCAGCGAACTGCCCTGCGGCGGCAAGCGCATCACCGCGGTGGTCCCGCTGGCGTGAGCCCGCGCGTCACCCCTCACTTGTGGCTCTCACACCCCTGTGACCTCGGCCTTCACCCCGCTCACCGGATTCCTTCCGACAAGGGTGTTTGCCCCCGGGGCGACGGGCAGACGGAATCTCGTGCTTCGGACCGGAGGCGCAAGCCCAGCGGGTGCTCCGACCGCTGGGGCCCCCTCCGGGCGGTCCCGGCATACCCGCGGCGAACCTGACAAGAACCGTTCGGGCCTCGACCGGAATCCCCTTTTCCGGCGGCGCCCCGACACCACGTTCAGGAGCGATTCCGCATGCTGACCGATATGTCGACAGGCCGTCCCGGCACGCCCGACCCCGCCCCTCACACCGCGCGCCGGAGCCATGACGACGCCCCGGAGACCGCGGAACTGTTCACCCGTCTCGCCGATCTGGACGAGGGTCCCGAGCGGGACGCCCTGCGCGATGAACTGGTCGCCGCCTGGCTGCCCATGGCGCACCGCATCGCCGGCCGGTTCCGCGATCGCGGCGAGTCCGTGGAGGATCTGCGCCAGGTGGCGGCGCTGGGCCTGGTCAAGGCCGTCGACCGGTACGACCCCTCGCGCGGCGCCTTCGAGAGCTATGCCGTGCCGACCATCACCGGCGAGGTCAAGCGCCACTTCCGGGACCGGATGTGGGCGCTGCGGGTGCCCCGCCGGGTGCAGGAACTGCGCAACCGGGTGCGGGTGGCCCGCCGGGAGCTGACCCAGAACCCGGGCAGCCCCGAACCCACCAATGCCGCGATCGCCGCCCACACCGGGCTCACCGAGGACGAGGTCGCCGCGGGCCTGGAGGCGCTGGAGAGCTTCAGCACCCTGTCGCTGGACGCCGAACTGGCCACCGGCGACGACGGCTACAGCCTCGCCGACACCCTGGGCGCCACCGACACGTCGTACGACATCGTCGTCGACCGGGAGGCCGCCAAGGAGGGCCTGCGCCGGCTGCCCGAGCGTGAGCGGGCCATCCTCTACATGCGTTTCTTCGAGGACATGACGCAGAGCCGCATCGCCGATCAGCTGGGCATCTCCCAGATGCATGTCTCCCGGCTGATCAGCCGCAGCTGCGCCCGCGTCCGCGACGAGGCGGTGGGCCGCCGCTCCGGCGGCGCCGAGTGAGCGCCCGCCGGGCCGACGTCCGCCGGGTGACCCGTCACCGCTTCTTCGCGGGCGATGCCTCCGGTCGCAGCCCCAGCGGGCGCGCGAGACCGGAGACCGCCTCGTCCAGGCGTTGCAGATGCCGCAGCACCCGGTCGGTCACCCGGCCGTAGCGCGGTGTGCGCAGGGTCCCCGGCTCCAGCATCGAGGCGATGCTGGAGCCGGTCTCGATCTCCCCCTCCGCGCGCGGGTCCGCCACCTGGGCGGCGATCGTCTCGATGTTCCGCACGATCCGCGCGGTCGCCGCGCGCAGCCGGGGGTCCGCCGCGATCGAGGGGTGCGTGGGCAGCAGCTCCGCCGTCGCCGCGAGGGACCGTCCGTGGTAGGCGCAGGTCTCCAGCAGTGCCACCACATAGCGGGCGGTGTTGCGCCGGGCCCGCATCGGGGTGATCGGATGCGTCAGCGGCTGGGTGGCGGAGCGCAGATCGGCCAGTGCCTGGTCCAACTCCCGCGCCTGTTCCACCAGATCGCCGCCCCACCCGCCGCTGAGCTGGTCCACCGCGCCCCGGGTGACCTGCGCGAGATGGTCGAGGACCTCGACCAGCAGCTCGTTCGTCCGCCGGTCCGTGTGGATCGGCAGCACCACCGCGGCCGCGATCACGCCGCAGGCCGCGCCCAGCGCCGTCTCCTCGATCCGCAGCACCAGCACGGCCGCGGTGTAGGTGTTCAGCAGCGTGTACAGCAGGCCCAGCGCGGCCGTCACGAAGAACGACATCAGCGTGTACGACAGCGGCGCGGTGTAGAACATCGCGAACACCAGCAGCAGCACCAGCGCGAACGCCGTCCAGGTGTGGTGCCCGACCAGACCGGCGAGCCCGATACCGGCGATCACACCGAGGACCGTACCGAGCAGCCGCCGGTAGCCCTTGACCAGGATCTCCCCGGTGGACGCGGTGTTGATGAACACGATCCAGCAGGTCAGCACCGCCCAGTACCAGCGCTGGCTGGACAGCAGCTCGCCACCGAGGATGGCCAGCGAGGAGCCGACGGCGATCTGCACGGCGGCCCGGGTGGTGGGCCGGCGCAGCCCGCCCGGCTCCGTCTCCTTGGGCTGGATCTCCTCGCTGATCTCGATCGCGACGTCCTCCGCGTCCAGCTCCTCACGGGAGCGGGCGGTGGCGGGGGAGTCCTCGGAATCGTCCTGCGGCCCGTCGAGCGCGAGCCGCAGGCCCAGCGCGGCACGCGCCGTCTCACCGAGGCCGCGGAAGACGTCCTGCACGGCCGGGGCGGCCTGCGGCAGGTTCTCCTCCTCGCGATAGCCGAGCAGCCGGTTGCGTACATGCGCGAGCGCGGTGCCCGCGGCCTCGCCGGCCGGGCGCAGCGCCAGCAGCCGCAGCGCCTTGAGATCCCGGCGCAGTTCGGCCCTGGCCTCGTCCCGCACCGGCAGCTCGCCGCCCGAGGGCAGCGGGGCGCCCGGCAGATGCAGTGTGAGGGTGTCCGTGCGCTCGGCGCTGCGGGCCGTGAGCAGCAGCAGACCGAGCCGTTCCGCGGCGATCTCGGCGTCCGCGATCCGGCGCTGGAGCAGCCGGGCCATCGTCTCGTCGGAGGTGCCGTCCTCCAGCCGGCCCTGGATCAGCAGCGCCGTCTCGTGCAGCCGCGCGGTGCCGGTGCGCAGCTCCTCCAGGACCTTCTCCGCGTCCTCGGGCCCCGCGTCCAGCAGCTCGATCTGGGTGTCGATCAGCTGCGCGAGCCGGGCCCGGAACGCCTGCCGCAGCCGGTCAAGGGTGCCCGCCGGGGTCTGCGGCAGCAGCACGAACCGGGCCAGCGCGGCGCAGCCGAACGCCGCCGCGACGACGCCGTACAGCTGCGGCAGCAGCTCCGGGGTCGCGTGCACGAACAGGGAGAGGAAGTACGTCTGGAAGCCGATCAGCCCGAGCGCGTGACCGCGGTCGCCGAACCGGCGGCTGTAGACCGCGCTGAACATGAGGGCGACGAAGAACAGGTCACCCACGACGACGTACCGGCTCAGCAGGGTGCCCAGGGTGACCGAGACGAGCGCCACCGGCAGCCCGATCGCGAGCGTGAGGGCCTGCTGGTGGCGTTGCTTCTCGCGGATCGCGAACGTGGCGACCATCGCCGCGATGGCCCCGGCGACCAGCAGCGGCACCGGGGCGCCGAACGCGGCGAGCACGGCGAGGGTGAGGGCGATCGAGACGACCGTGCGCAGCCCCGCGGTCAGTCTGATCAGCCCGGGATCCCATGCCGCGACCCGGTCCCAGATCCGTACCCGCCCCGACCGTCCCGCTGCCCTCACGCCGCCGCGCTCTCCCGTCCGTGCACCCGTGCCAGATCCGATCTTTGCTCCAGCATCGCACGTGGGTCCGGATCGGCCGCCCTCGGCCAGGGCGGCCACCGGCGCGTCGGCATGCGGTTCTCGGTGATCCGGGTCACATCAGGGGCTGTTGACGCCGCCCTCCACCCGGGCCCGTACCTGCTCCGGCGTCAGATACGAGTCCGTGAACTCGAAGTCCTTCAGCCGGGCGGGCTTGCGGGCCTGGAAGCCGGTGCGCACGAAATCGTCGCCGGCCAGCGCGTTCAGCGTCCAGTTGGTCATCACCCGGGCCTTGGCCACGCCGGTGCGCAGCGCCGACCAGTGGTAGCCGCGGGCCACCGCCTGCGCCGGCATCCCGCGCAGCTCGATACCGAGCGGCTTGGACACGGCGTCCTTGCCACCGAGGTCCACGACCAGGCCCAGATCCTTGTGGTGGTACGGCTGGAGGGGCTCGCCGCGCAGGGTCGCGATGACGTTCTCGGCGACCCGCTTGCCCTGACGCGAGGCGTGCTGCGCGGTCGGCGGGCAGACCGCGCCCTCCTGGCCCTTGGCGAGATCGGGCACGGCGGCCGAGTCGCCGAGCGCGAACACCCCGTCCTGCCCGGGCACGGTCAGCTCGGGATCGACGGCGAGCCGGCCGCGGACCGTCTCCGCGCCCAGCGTGGCGATCAGCGGGCTGGCCACCACCCCGGCGGTCCAGATCAGGGTGTGCGTCGGCACCACCCGGCCGTCGGTGAAGGTGACCTCCTCCGCCCCGGCCTTCTCGATCGACACCCCGAGGGACACGTCGATGCCGCGCCGCCGCAGGATCTCCTGCGCGCTGCGGCCGAGCTTGTCGCCCAGTTCGGGCATCAGCCTGGGCGCGATGTCGATCAGATGCCAGCGGA
Organism: Streptomyces sp. SUK 48; assembly: GCF_009650765.1. Classification (NCBI taxonomy): domain Bacteria; kingdom Bacillati; phylum Actinomycetota; class Actinomycetes; order Kitasatosporales; family Streptomycetaceae; genus Streptomyces; species Streptomyces sp. SUK 48. The sequence continues at coordinate 7,408,013 of NZ_CP045740.1, forward strand.
TCAGCCCGGGGTCCAGGCGGGGATAGCGCCGTACGGCGGCGTGCGTGAGCCGCTGGAGGCAGGCGGCGGTCTCGGTGCCGGCGTACCCGCCGCCGACCACCACGAACTGGAGCCGCGCGGCCCGTTCGGCCGGGTCGTCGCTGGCGTCGGCGAGGTCCAGCTGGGAGATGACGTGGTCGCGGATGTACGCCGCCTCGGCGAGCGTCTTCATGCCGAAGGCGTGCTCGGTCAGGCCCGGGATGTCGAAGGTGCGGGTTACGCTGCCCGGGGCCAGCACGATGTAGTCGTACGGCTCGTTGACGATCTTGTCGGTGATGGTGCGCACGACACAGACCTTGGCCTTCAGGTCCACGCCGATCGCGCCGCCCGGCAGGATGCGGGTGCGGTACCGGCGGCTGCGGCGCAGGGAGAGCGCGATCGACTGCGGTGTCAGCACACCGGAGGCGACCTGGGGCAGCAGGGGCAGATAGAGCTGGTAGGAGAGGGGCGTCACCAGGGTGACGTCGGCCTCGTCGGGGGCGAGCTTCCGCTCCAGGCGGCGAACGCACTCGACTCCGGCGAAGCCTGCGCCGACCACCAGGATCCTGGGTCGTGTCACGGTGTCCATCCCTTTCTGCGGTTCCGGGCGGTGGTCCGACTCGACGCCGTTCGCATACCCCGGAGCGCGGCGCACCAACTCCGATACCACCGTGAGCCGGGTCGCCGCGCCAGCCGGGTGCGGCACGCGGTGGAGTAACCGGTCGACGCCGGGTTACACCTCGCGGCCCTCACCAGGGCAGGAACACATGGATGTCCTTGCCGGCGTCGTGCACCACCACACTGACCTGGCTGCACAGCGTGTGCACCAGGTGCCAGCCGATGCCGCCGCCGCCCGTGCGCGGGTGGAAGGGCCGGGGTTCTGGTCTGGTGGTGCTGGTGTCGCGCATCGTCACATGCACCCCGTCGAAGGTGCGCCGCATCCGCAGATCGAACGGGCCGGGCGCGTACTGGATGACGTTGGCGGCGAGTTCGGTCACCACCAGCAGGATGTCGTCCCAGTATTCGTGCTCGCCGGGCGGCGCGACCCGGGCCAGTGCGCCCAGGAAGTCCTCCGCGGCGAGCCGCGCCTCCGTGACGTTGCGCAGTTCACCCGCGAAGGAGAACTCACGCTCGTACGTCTCCTCCGAAGGCGGTGTCTCGTCCCCACGCGGCTCCGTCGTCATCTCCGCATCCCCCGGCCTCGGCCACAAGGGGCCCCTGTGCTGCCCCTGCGGCCAGGACGGTCGTCGTCGCTGATCTCTCGCTGCGCTGCGGGTTCCCACAGCCGGGCCGGATATCCGTCCGGCGATCCGTCCGTCTGATCGCCTCATGGCACGGCTTCACCGGCTGCGAACAGCCCGTCGCGCGGCGCGAACGGCTCCGCAGGACACCGTAGACCCTGCGGCCCCCGGCGCGGCACACCGCCCTGTCGGCCGCCGCGACGGGCCGTGCGCAGGATTGGTGAGGTGGGCGCCCGGTGGGGACTCGGGGGGCATGAGTGCAGACATGAGCCATGTGAGCCCCGATCCGGATCCCGAGAGCACCACCGGACTCGAACCCGGTGGCTCGGTGCCGCCCGGCGAGACCCCGCCCGCGGAGAGCAGCATGCCCCAGGCCGCCGTGCGCGAGCGGGGCGCCACCCAGCGCGGCTGGGCCAAGGCCCCGCTGGCGCTGATCCTGACGCTCGTGGTGCTGTTCGCCGCGTTCTTCCTGGTGTACGCCCTGATCCTGATCCGCTGACCGATCCTGACCCCACCGACCGCTCGGGTTCCACCGAGTGATCGGGTTCCACCGACCGGTCCGGTTCCCTTGACCGATCCGGTTCCCTTGACCGGCCCGGCCCGGTCGGCAGCCCGGCGCCCACGGAGCGATCCGGCGGGCCGCTCACTCCTGCGTGGAGCGCACGCACTCCGTGACGACGTCCCGCAGGGTGCCGCCGCCCTCCACGATCCGCCGCTGCTCGCGCGCGCCGTTGCCGTGCCGGAGCAGATCCTCCACGCCCTTCTCGGCGCGGTCCGTGTCCCCGTAGGCGTCGAGCGCGTCCCCGACGGTGTCCAGCAGCGCGTACAGCACCCGCGCGGCGGGCCGGGGCCGCAGGGAAACGGGATCGAGCAGCTTCTCGTCGAGTCCCGAACGCGCCGCCTGCCAGGAGGCGAGCCGCAAAAGGCTCACGCTGCGGTCGGGCGCCGGCCGTCCCGCCCGCCAGTCCCGGGCGGCGGTCTCCACCAGGCCCCGGGTCAGGGTCGCGACGAGCAGCGCGGTGTCCGCGCGCAGACACACGTCCGAGACCCGGACCTCGACCGTCGGATATCTCGCCGACAGCCGCGCGTCGAAGTAGACCATGCCCTCGTCCAGGATCACCCCGGTCGCCACCATGTCCGCCACCCGCCGGTGATAGCCCTCCGGCGAGCCGAACAGCTCGGTCGGTCCGGCCGAGGGCCAGCGCGACCACACCCGGCTGCGATAGCTCTCGTAGCCGCTGTCATGGCCTTGCCAGAAGGGGGAGTTGGCGCTGATCGCGGTGAGCACCGGGAGCCAGGGCCGCAGCCGGTCCAGGACCGCGGCGCCCTCCTCGTCGGACTCCACCGACACATGCACATGGCAGCCGCAGACCAACTGGTCACGGGCGCCGATGCCATAGCGCTCGGACAGCCACTGATAGCGCTCGTTCACGGTGAGGGAGGGGCTCACCGGCAGCGGCGAGGTGGCGAGCGCGGCGACCGCGCAGCCGATCTGCCCGGCGTGCCGGGCCGCCTCCTTGCGGCAGCGCACGATCTCGTCGCCGAGGTCCGCCATGTCCGACTGCGGATGAGTGGCGAACTCCAGCATCTGCCCGAACAGTTCCTTCTCGAACACGTCCTGCCCGGGATCGTCCCGGTCGGCCCGTGCCAGCACGGGCGCCGCCAGCGCCTTCGGGTCGCCGCTGTCCGGATCGACCAGAAGAAGCTCCTCCTCCACTCCGACCGTGCGCACTCGGTGCCGCCTCTCCGCCCTGTGACCAGGAGCAGCCAGGGTTCTTCATGAACCCCGACTGCCCCTGCGGCGGACGCCGACACCTGTGCCTTCAGCGCGCGGGGCCCAGGAACACGGTGGCCAGCGGCGGAAGCGTGAGCCGCAGCCCGCCGTCGGCCGGTTTCAGCGCCCCGGGCGCGCCGACCGGGATGCCGCCGCCCCCGTAGCCGACGTCGTCGGTGTTCAGCAGCTCCCGCCAGGCCGGCACCTCCCCGGGAACCGGCAGCCGGTAGTCCTCCCGGACCACGGGCGAGAAGTTCGACACCGCGAGCAGCGGGGCGCCGTCGGCCGCGTACCGCAGGAACGCGAAGACGTTGTCCTCCGCCCTGTCGCCCAGCACCCAGCTGAAGCCGGCCGGGTCGGTGTCCCGCTGCCACAGCGCGGGCGTCGCCCGGTACAGCGCGTTCAGGTCCCGCACCAGCGCCCGCACGCCCCGGTGGTCACCGGCGGAGTGGTAGTCGTCGGCCAGCAGCCACCACTCGGGCCCCTGCTGCTCCGCCCACTCGGAGCCCTGCGCGAACTCCTGCCCCATGAACAGCAGTTGCTTGCCCGGATGGGCCCACATGAAGCCCAGATAGGCACGGTGGTCGGCGCGCCGCTGCCACCAGTCGCCCGGCATCTTCGACACCAGCGCCTGCTTGCCGTGCACCACCTCGTCGTGCGAGATGGGCAGCACGTAGTTCTCGCTGTAGGCGTACACCATCGAGAAGGTCATCTCGTTGTGGTGGTACTTGCGGTGCACGGGCTCCTTCTGGATGTACTGGAGCGAGTCGTGCATCCAGCCCATGTTCCACTTCAGCCCGAACCCGAGCCCGCCGCTGTCGGTCGGCCGGGTCACCCCGTCCCAGGCGGTGGACTCCTCGGCGATGGTCACCACACCCGGGCAGCGCCGGTAGACCGTGGCGTTCATCTCCTGGAGGAACGCCACCGCGTCCAGGTCCTCGCGCCCGCCGAACACGTTCGGCTCCCACTGCCCGGAGTCCCGGGAGTAGTCGAGGTAGAGCATGGAGGCGACCGCGTCCACCCGCAGGCCGTCGATGTGGAACTCCTCGCACCAGTACACGGCGTTGGCCACGAGGAAGTTGCGCACCTCGGTGCGGCCCAGGTCGAACTCGTACGTCCCCCAGTCGGGGTGCTCGGCGCGCGTCGCGTTCCCGGGCTCGTACAGCGGGTCCCCGTCGAACCGGGCCAGCGCCCAGTCGTCCTTGGGGAAGTGCGCCGGCACCCAGTCCATGATCACGCCGATGCCCGCCCGGTGCAGCGCGTCCACCAGGTACCGGAAGTCGTCCGGCGAGCCGAGCCGGGGGGTGGGCGCGTAGTACGAGGTGACCTGGTAGCCCCAGGAGCCGCTGAACGGATGCCCGGCCACCGGCATCAGCTCCACATGCGTGAAGCCCATCTCCGCCACGTACGCGGGCAGTTCGTCCGCCAGCTGACGATACGTCAGTCCTGGTCGCCAGGACGGCAGATGCACCTCGTACACGGAGAACGGCGCCTCGTGCACGGGGAGGTCACCGCGGTGCGCCATCCACCGCTCGTCGCCCCACGCGTAGTGCGAGACCGTCACCACCGACGCGGTGTCCGGCGGCACCTCGGTGCGCCGGGCCATCGGGTCCGCCTTGAGGAAGCGGTGGCCGTGGCGGGAGGTGATCTCGAACTTGTAGCGGTCGCCCTCGCCGATCCCGGGCAGGAACAGCTCCCACACCCCGGACGCGCCGAGCGAGCGCATCGGGTACTGCGTGCCGTCCCAGTACGTGAAGTCCCCGGCCACCCGCACCCCTCGGGCGTTCGGCGCCCACACGGTGAACCGGGTGCCGGCCACGCCCTCATGGGTCATCGGCTCGGCGCCGAGCGCCTGCCACAGCTGTTCGTGCCGGCCCTCGCGGATCAGGTGCAGGTCCAGTTCGCCGAGGGCGGGCAGGAAGCGGTACGGGTCGTGCACCTCCCGCTCGTCCTCGTCGTACGTCACCAGCAGGGTGTACGGCGGGATCTCCGGGTAGGGCAGCACGGCCGCGAACAGCCCGCCGCCCTCGGAGACGAGCGGGTTGGCCATCCCGTCGACCAGGACGCTCACCGCCCGCGCGTTCGGGCGCAGCGCCCGGAACAGGGTGCCGCCCGGCACCGGGTGGGCGCCCAGCAGGGCGTGCGGATCGTGGTGCGCCCCGGCCAGCAGCCGGTCACGCTCGGCGGGGTCCAGCGCGGTGGCCGCGGCCTGTCCGGGGCCCGCGGTCTCGGGCGGCGAGGTGTCGCGCAGTGCCATGTCCTCAGCCTCCCCACACCGCGAGCCGCTTGATCGCGGCCATCGGTACCGGCAGCCAGTCCGGCCGGTGTCTCGCCTCGTACAGCACCTCGTACACCGCCCTGTCCGTCTCGTGCGCGCGCAGCAGCGCGTGCTTCTTGCGTGGGTCCCAGCCCGCGCGGGCCGCGTAGCCCGCGCAGAACGCCTCCCGGCAGCGGCGCGCCCACTCGGGTCGCCAGGGGCGGCGCTGCCGGGCCGCGTAGTCGAAGGAGCGCAGCATTCCCGCCACGTCCCGCACCGGGGACTGCGGGGCCCGCCGCTCGGTCAGCGGTCTGGAGGGCTCGCCCTCGAAGTCGATGACGAACCAGTCGCGGCCCGCCCGCAGCACCTGCCCGAGGTGCAGATCGCCGTGGATGCGCTGGGCGGGCGGCCCGGTGTCGCAGGTGGCGAGCGCCCCGAACGCGGCCCGCAGGCCGGGCACGAACGGCTTCAGGCCCGGTACGGCGTGCGCGGCGGCTTCGAGGCGGGCGCACATCGCCTCGGCGGTACGGCCGTTCTCGCCGGGCCCGGCCGGCGGGAACGCCTCGGCCAGCGCGAGGTGCACCTCGGCCATGGCGCGGCCCAGTTCGCGGGCCTCGGCGGTGAAGTCGTCACCCGCGGCGAGCGCGCCCAGCGCCAGTGTCCAGCCGTCGGTGGCGTCCGGCAGGAACGGCTGGAGCACGCCGAGCGTGGCCGGGCGCGGCGCGCCGGTGCTGAACCAGGCGACCGGCGCGGGCACCCGGGTGCAGCCCTGCGCGGCGAGCGCCGCCGAGACCTCCAGGTCGGGGTTGACGCCCGGTTGGATACGGCGGAAGAGCTTCAGGATGTACGCGTCGCCGTAGACCAGCGAGGTGTTGGACTGCTCGGCGTCCAGCAGCCGGGGCGGCAGGCCCCCGGGCACCAGGGCGGCGGGGTCCGCCTCGAAGCGCAGCGGGCCGGCGCCGCCCGGCCGGCGCAGCCGCTCCAGGAGCAGGCTCGCCGAGCGGGGGTCGTAGAGCGCGTCGTAGACCGCGAGCCCGGCCAGCGGGCCCGCGGTGGCCCGCCCGATGAACGCCCGCTCCAGGCGCGGCGCGAGCTGTTCGCGCACCCCGAGCAGCAGCTGGTAGCAGTCGCCCGGCGGGGGAGTGCCGCCGGGGGCGGGCACCGGCGCGTGCGAGGCGTGCACCAGCAGATGCAGACACCCGGGGAACAGCTCGGTCACACTGAGCACCGACAGATCGGTCACGGGCCGGTCCTTGCCCGCGAACCAGCGCTGGCGCGGCAGCCACTCGCGCAGCAGCCCGCCGAGCGAGGCGAGGGGGCCGTCGGCTCCGGCCGCGGTTCTCGGCCGGAGGGTGATGGTCTTCGGCATGGTGACGCGTCCTTTCCTCGGCGCCGTGCGCTCAGCGGCGGCGGCCGATGCGGGATGCGACTCGGGTGAGCCGGAACCAGTAGAAGCCGTGGCCCTGGAGGGTGAGGAGGTAGGGCAGTTCACCGATGGCGGGGAAGCGCACCCCGCCGATCAGCTCCACCGGATGCCGTCCGTCGTAGGCCCGCAGGTCCAGTTCGGTGGGCTGGGCGAAGCGGGAGAAGTTGTGCACGCACAGCACCAGGTCGTCCTCGTACTCGCGCAGGAAGGCGAGCACCGCCGGGTTGGAGGACTGGAGTTCGTCGTAGGAGCCGAGTCCGAAGGCGGGGTTCTGCTTGCGGATCTCGATCATGCGCCGGGTCCAGTGCAGCAGCGAGGACGGCGAGGACATCGACGCCTCGACGTTGGTGACCTGGTAGCCGTGGACCGGGTCCATGATCGTGGGCAGGAAGAGCCGCCCGGGGTCGCACGTCGAGAAGCCGGCGTTGCGGTCGGGGGTCCACTGCATGGGGGTGCGGACGGCGTCGCGGTCGCCGAGCCAGATGTTGTCGCCCATGCCGATCTCGTCGCCGTAGTAGAGGATCGGCGAGCCGGGGAGGGACAGCAGCAGGGCGGTGAACAGCTCGATCTGGTTGCGGTCGTTGTCGAGGAGGGGTGCGAGGCGGCGGCGGATGCCGATGTTGGCCCGCATCCGCGGGTCTTTCGCGTACTCCGCCCACATGTAGTCGCGTTCCTCGTCGGTGACCATCTCCAGGGTCAGCTCGTCGTGGTTGCGCAGGAAGATGCCCCACTGGCAGCCCGAGGGGATCGCGGGCGTCTTGGCGAGGATCTCGGAGACCGGGTGGCGGGACTCGCGGCGGACGGCCATGAAGATGCGCGGCATGACCGGGAAGTGGAACGCCATGTGGCACTCGTCGCCGCCGCGTGTGTAGTCCCCGAAGTAGTCGACCACGTCCTCGGGCCACTGGTTGGCCTCCGCCAGCAGCACGGTGTCCGGGTAGCCCGCGTCGATCTCCTTGCGCACCCGCTTCAGGAACTGGTGCGTGGCCGGCAGGTTCTCGCAGTTGGTGCCCTCCTGCGCGTAGAGGTAGGGGACCGCGTCCAGCCGGTAGCCGTCGATGCCCAGGTCCAGCCAGAACTTCAGGGCGGCCAGGATCTCCTCCTGCACCGCCGGGTTCTCGTAGTTGAGGTCCGGCTGGTGGGAGAAGAACCGGTGGAAGTAGTACTGGCCCCGCACGGGGTCGTACGTCCAGTTGGACGCCTCGGTGTCCACGAAGATGATGCGGGCGTCCCTGTACTGCTTGTCGTCGTCGGCCCAGACGTAGTAGTCGCCGTAGGGGCCGTCGGGGTCCTTGCGGGACTCCTGGAACCACGGGTGCTGGTCGCTGGTGTGGTTCATGACGAAGTCGATGATCACGCGCATGCCGCGCTGGTGGGCGGCGTCCACGAACTCCACGAAGTCGGCGAGGTCGCCGAACTCGGGGAGCACCGCGGTGTAGTCGGAGACGTCGTAACCGCCGTCTCTGAGAGGTGACTTGAAGAACGGGGGCAGCCACAGGCAGTCCACGCCGAGCCACTGGAGATAGTCGAGCTTGGCGGTCAGGCCCTTGAGGTCGCCGACGCCGTCGCCGTTGCTGTCCTGGAAGGAGCGGACCAGGACCTCGTAGAAGACGGCTCGCTTGAACCACCGCGGGTCACGGTCCCGGGCAGGGGTGTCCTCGAAGGTGTCCAGTACGGGTTCGTTCACGGTCATGACGCTGCGGGCCCTCCGTTCCGGTGCGTCGATCGCTGGACGTGGAGCACGTGCGCCGGCGCGCGGCCCGGCGTGAGGCGCACGTAGTTGGTCCTGCCCCAGTGGTACGCCTCGCCCGACAGTTCGTCGTGTACGGGCAGTTCGGCGTCCCAGTCCAGGCCGAGTTGCGGCATGTCCAACGAGACCGTGGCCTCCTGGGCGTGATGCGGGTCGAGATTGACGACCACGATGACCGTGTCCGTCCCCGTGCTCTTGCTGTAGGCGAGCACGGCGTCGTTGTCGGTCCGGTGGAAGCGGAGGTTCCGCAGGCGCTGTAGCGCCGGGTGGGCACGGCGGACGGCGTTCAGCCGGGTGAGGAGCGGCGCGATCGTACGGCCCTCACGTGCGGCCGATTCCCAGTTGCGGGGCCGTAGTTGGTACTTCTCGGAGTCGCGGTACTCCTCGCCGCCGGGGCGCAGCGGGGTGTTCTCGCACAGTTCGTAGCCGCTGTAGATGCCCCAGGCGGGGGAGAGGGTGGCGGCGAGCACGGCCCGGACCTCGAAGGCGGGCCGGCCGCCGTGCTGGAGGTGGCCGGGCAGGATGTCGGGGGTGTTCGGGAAGAGGTTGGGCCGCATGTAGGCGGCCGCCTCTCCCGTCAACTCGCCCAGGTACTCGGTGAGTTCCTGCTTGGTCTCGCGCCAGGTGAAGTAGGTGTACGACTGCTGGAAGCCGATCTGCGCGAGGGTGTGCATCATGGCCGGGCGGGTGAACGCCTCCGCCAGGAAGATCACGTCCGGGTCCTTGCCGTTGATCTCGGCGATGACCCGCTCCCAGAACACCACCGGCTTGGTGTGCGGGTTGTCGACCCGGAAGATCCGCACCCCGTGGTCCATCCAGTGCCGCAGCACCCGCACCGTCTCCGCGACCAGCCCGTCCATGTCGGCGTCGAAGGCGATCGGGTAGATGTCCTGGTACTTCTTCGGCGGGTTCTCCGCGTAGGCGATCGTCCCGTCCGGCCGGTGGTGGAACCACTCCGGGTACTTGTGCACCCAGGGATGGTCCGGGGAGCACTGGAGCGCGAAGTCCAGGGCGATCTCCAGGCCCAACTCCCGTGCCTCGCCGACGAAATGGTCGAAGTCGTCGAGGGTGCCGAGGTCCGGGTGGATCGCGTCGTGCCCGCCCTCCGGGGAACCGATCGCCCAGGGCACCCCGACGTCGTCGGGACCGGCACCGAGCGTGTTGTTGGGGCCCTTGCGGAAGGTGGCGCCGATCGGGTGGACCGGCGGCAGGTACACGACGTCGAAGCCCATCTCCGCGATCGGCCTCAGCCTGCGGGCCGCCGTACGGAACGTACCGTGCGGCCGCTCCGCCGTCCCCTCGCTGCGCGGGAAGAACTCGTACCAGGAGCCGTACAGCGCCCGCTCCCGCTCCACCAGCAGCGGCATCGGGTCCGAGGTCGTGACCAACTCCCGCAGCGGGTAACGGTCCAGGACCTCACGGACCGCGGGGGACAGCGCGGGCCTGAAGCGCTCGTGGACCGACAGGGAGTCGTCGCCGAGGGCGCGGGCGGCGGCCGTCACCAGGTCGCGCTCCGGGCCCCTGGGCACCCCGGCGGCGGCGCGCTCGTACAGCTCGGCGCCCTCCTCCAGGACCAGCCCGGTGTCGATCCCGGCCGGCACCTTCACCGAGGCGGTGTGCCGCCAGGTGGCCAGCGGATGGCTCCACGCCTCCACCCGGAAGGTCCAGCGGCCCGTCGTGTCCGGGGTGATCTCGGCGCCCCACACATCGCTGCCGGGGGACACCTCGCGCATCGGGGTCCAGGGGCCGCGCCGGCCCCTGGGATCGCGCAGGACCACATTGGCACCGACGAAATCGTGCCCCTCCCGGAACACGGTCGCGGTGACCTGGACGGTCTCCCCGGTCACCGCCTTCGCCGGGCGCCTGCCGCACTCCACGGCCGGCCGGACGTCACGTACCGGTACACGGCCGATGGCCGGGGTCCTGCGCATGTAATCACCTCCGCCGTGCGCGAAGCCGGGCACCGGCCCGGCTTCGCGCTCCGAGAGCGGGGCCGGCCCGTGCCGGTCCCCGAAGGGAACGCCTTGTACGGTGCCAGCTCAGGAGCTCGGCGCCGTGGAACGCCGCTCCGAAGCCGGCGCCCTTCGCACCGAACGGCGCGACATCGGCCGTCCGTCCTGCTCGCGCAGGTAGCCGACCTGACTCGTGCGCAGATACCGCTCCGCCGCGTCCGCCGCCTCGCGGGCGCAGCGTTTGCCCATCAGAACGCACAAGGTGTACCCCGAGTCCTCGAACGTGGCCCGGACCGTGCGGTCGTACGGCGAGGCGAGCATCGCGCGCTCCCACGCCCGGTAACGCCGCAACTGCCGGGCCACTTCGGCCTTGGCGGGTAGCAGCATGGCCCTGTTCACCCTCCACGCTCTCGACTGGGCGCGTTCCCGACGGTCGGGTGGCGTCCGCGCAGGGGTGGGCACGGCACCGTTACGGCGATCGAGGCTTTCACTCATGGTGCACGCGCGTGGACGCAGCGTCTTGTTGGAACTTCAACCATTGGGGACGGTGTGTGCTCGTGTTGCACGAATGGCGTAGCGCCCGCACCGTTGGAGATGACTCAGAAGCGATCACCGCTCACGCTGTGTGTCCGGGATCCCTCCCGGACAGGGCGAGGGGAGCGAGAGCTTCGCCGGTGAGGAGCAAGCGACGATGAAGACCGCAGTGCCCTGCTACTACCACCTCGACGTGGAAGTCAGCCCGGAACGGGTGGGACAGGTCAGCCGCATCCTGGCCGCCCATCTCCGTCACTGGGACCTCGACAATCTCGTGGCCCCCGTCTGCCGCGGCGCCGAACTGCTGCTGCGGGCGATCGACCAGCACGCCCGTGACAAGCACACCTCCATCGAGATGTGGTGGAACGGCCAGCACCTCATCACCGCCTTCGGCGACGACGACCCCGAACTGCGCCCGGACCAGGACCTGCGGGCCGCTCTCGCGGACATCGCCGCCATGAGCGACGGCTGGGGCTGCTGCGCCGCCGAGACCGGAGCCAAGATCATCTGGTTCTCGCAGCGCGCCCGCGCCGGTGAACGGGTGCCGCTGGTGCCGCTGCCCCCGGAGCCGTTCCTGAGCACCGGCCTGACGGAGCCGCGGCGGCATCAGGTGGCCGTCCTGGCCGCGCCCGGGCCCGCCGGTGACGACAGCCTGGAGGGCAGCCGGTGAGCGCCCGCACCACCAGGAGAGGGCTGCCCGTCTGGAGCGGGCAGCCCTACCCGTTGGGCGCCTCCTACGACGGACAGGGCACCAACTTCGCGCTGTTCAGCGAGGTCGCCGAACGGGTCGACCTGATCCTCGTGGACGACGACGGCCGGGAGACCTCCGTGCGGCTGCACGAGGTCGACGGCTTCGTCTGGCACGCCTATCTGCCCGGCGTCGCGCCCGGTCAGCGCTACGGCTACCGGGTGCACGGCCCCTGGCAGCCCTCGCTCGGCCACCGCTGCAACCCGAGAAAGCTGCTGCTCGACCCGTACGCGCGCGCCGTGGACGGCCAGATCGACAACCACGCCTCCCTGTACGAGCGTTCACCGGAGGGGCCGGCCCCCGCCGACAGCGCCGGGCACTCCATGCTGGGCGTGGTCACCGACCCGTACTTCGACTGGGGCGACGACCGCCCGCCGCGCACCGCGTACGCGGACTCCGTGATCTACGAGGCCCATGTGCGCGGGCTGACCCGCACCCACCCGGACGTCCCCGAGGGGCTGCGCGGCAGCTACGCGGCCCTCGCCCATCCCGCGGTCGTCGAGCACCTGACCTCGCTCGGGGTGACGGCGGTCGAGCTGATGCCGGTGCACCAGTTCGTCCAGGACGGGGTGCTCCAGGACCGGGGCCTGTCCAACTACTGGGGCTACAACACCATCGGCTTCTTCGCGCCGCACCACTCCTACGCCGCCTCCGGCACCCGGGGCCAGCAGGTCGACGAGTTCAAGGCCATGGTGAAGGCGCTGCACGCGGCCGGCCTCGAAGTCATCCTCGACGTGGTCTACAACCACACCGCCGAGGGCAACGAGTTCGGCCCCTCCCTGTCCTTCCGGGGCATCGACAACGCCTCCTACTACCGCCTGGTGGACGGCGACTGGGCGCACTACTACGACACCACGGGCACCGGCAACAGCCTGCTGATGCGGCACCCGTACGTGCTCCAGCTGATCATGGACTCGCTGCGGTACTGGGTCACCGAGATGCGTGTCGACGGCTTCCGCTTCGACCTCGCGGCCACCCTGGCGCGGCAGTTCCACGAGGTGGACCGGCTCTCGGCCTTCTTCGACCTGATCCAGCAGGACCCGGTGATCAGCCGCGTCAAGCTGATCGCCGAGCCCTGGGACGTGGGGGAGGGCGGCTACCAGGTCGGCAACTTCCCGCCGCTGTGGTCGGAGTGGAACGGCAGATACCGGGACGCCGTACGGGACTTCTGGCGTGCCGAGCCCGGCTCGCTGGGCGAGTTCGCCTCCCGGCTGACCGGCTCCTCCGACCTGTACCAGCACAGCAGGCGCCGGCCGCGGGCGAGCGTCAACTTCGTCACCGCGCACGACGGGTTCACCCTGCGGGACCTGGTGTCGTACAACGACAAGCACAACGAGGCGAACGGGGAGGACAACCGGGACGGGGAGAGCCACAACCGGTCCTGGAACTGCGGGGCGGAGGGGGACACCACCGACCCCGCCGTGCTCGGCCTGCGCGGGCGCCAGCAGCGCAACCTCCTCGCCACCCTGCTGCTCTCGCAGGGCATCCCCATGCTCTGCCACGGGGACGAACTCGGGCGCAGCCAGCGCGGCAACAACAACGCGTACTGCCAGGACAACACGATCTCCTGGGTCGACTGGGAGCTCACCGACGAGCAGCGGAACCTGGCGGACTTCACCCGGAACCTCATCGCGCTGCGCGCCGCGCACCCCGTGCTGCGCCGGCACCGCTTCTTCCGGGGCGAGACCGCGACGAACGCCGCCCAGCCGCTGCCCGACCTGGTGTGGCTGCGGCCCGACGCCGGCGAGATGACCGGGCGGGACTGGCAGCGCGGCGACGCGCACTCCGTCGGCGTCTTCCTCAACGGCGACGCGATCGCCGAACGGGACCCGTACGGGAGGAAGCTGACCGACGACTCCTTCCTGCTCCTCCTCAACGGATACTGGGAGCCGGTGGACTTCCGGCTGCCGGACCACACCTTCGGGGAACGCTGGACCACGCTGATCGACACGGGCGCCGACGGCATCGTGGACGAACGGGAGCACAAGGCGGGCACGCGGCTGCGCACCGAGGCGAGGAGCCTGGTCCTGCTGACGCGTCCGTCGCGGTCGGCGGACTAGCGGATCCGGGTCTCTCGGCGCACCGGCCGCGACATCACCGTGAACTGGGCGCCGTCGGCGTCCCGGAGGATCGCCTCCGTGTCGTTCTCCTTCAGGACGCTGCCCCCGTGCTTCTCCGCCGCGCGGGCGCATCCCGGTACGTCCGCCACCGCGAAGTGGACCTGCCAGTGCGGCCGTACGGAGGGGTCCGGGGCGGCCTCCACCGCGCCCGAGTCGATCCGGGCCACCGCGTCCCCCTGGCTGCGCAGCACGACCTCGTCGCCGTCGTACTCGACCTCGCAGCACCCCGGCTTCCCCGAAGCCCAGTCGAGGATCTCGCCGTAGAACATCGCGGAGTCGAAGGCGTCGCGGGTGTGCAGCCGGATGAACGTGGGCGCCGCCCGCCGCCACGCCTCCCAGTTGGAGACCAGCTCGCCCTGCCAGATCCCGAACGTCGCCCCGTCGCGGTCGGCGAGCAGCGCGGCCCGGCCCGGCGGGAAGGAGAGGGGTCCGACCGCCGCCGTACCGCCCCGCTCCCGGGCCCGCGCCACCGCGACATCCGCGTCCGGCACCGCGAAGTACGGCGTCCACGCCACCGCCATCTGCCACATCGAGGCCACCGCGGCGATCCCGGCCACCGGCACCCCGTCCGCCAGCGCGACCCGGAAGTGCTCGCCGAGCTTCGCGCCGCGCCAGCGCCAGCCCAGCACGGCCGAGTAGAAGTCCTGGGTGGCCTGGAGGTCGCGGCTGGTCAGGCTCACCCAGCACGGTGCGCCGAAGACGGAGTGCGTGGAGACGACCGCACGCGGGCGCGGCCCGTGCCCGGTGCCGTCCGCTCCGTCGCTGACAGGTGTTTCTCGGTTCATGTTCGGTAACGTCCTGCTCTCGGGGCCGGGGGTCACCGCTCTGGCTCCAGTGTCCAACCGGAAGCGGGTGGGGCGCCTGTCGAGTACCCCCGCCGGCGAGCGGACAGGCCATGTCGTCCCGGAGCGGGACCGGCGAAGCGGAACCTCACCGCGGCTCCGCCAGCAGCTCCTCCCGCAGCCGGTCGAAGCACCCGCTGAGCAGCCGCGACACATGCATCTGCGAGATCCCCAGCTGCTGGGCGATCCGGTTCTGCGTCATCCCCCGGAAGAACCGCAGGTAGAGGATGGTGCGCTCGCGCTCCGGCAGCGCCGCGAGGCAGGGCCGTACGGCCGCCCGGTCCACCACGAGGTCGTACCCGGGGTCCGGGCCGCCCAGCGAGTCCCCGAGGGCGTAGCCGTCCGTGCCTGCCACCTCGGCGTCCAGGGACAGCGCGGAGAAGCACTCCAGCGCCTCCATCCCGGCGCGCACTTCGTCCTCGTCGAGCCGGGTGTACTCGGCGATCTCGGCCACCGTGGGCGCCCGGCCCGGAGTGGACTGGGACAGCTCCTTCACGGCCGTACGGACCCGGTTGCGCAGATCCTGCACCCGGCGGGGCACGTGCAGCGTCCACATGTGGTCCCGGAAGTGCCGCTTGATCTCACCGGTGATGGTGGGCACCGCGTACGCCTCGAAGGCGCGGCCGCGCTCGGGGTCGTAGTGGTCGACGGCCTTCACCAGGCCCAGCGCGGCCACCTGGTACAGATCCTCCAGGGACTCCCCCCGGCCGCGGAACCGCACGGCGATCCGCTCGGCCATGGGCAGCCACAGCCGCACCAGCTCGTCCCGCAGCGCCTGGCGCTCGGGGCCGTCGGGCAGCTCGGCGAGCCGCGCGAAGGACTCGCCCGTGTCGGGCGCGTCGTCATGGGGATGGGGGTGGGACCTGGGCTTGGTGCTGGTGCCAGTGACACGCATCGCGCGCACCTCTCTCGCCGGTGCCGGTTGGACAAGACACCGTGGGAGGCGCGCGCTCGGTCACGGGAAAGGACTCGGGGGCGTCAGACCACGCTCGGGGCCTGCTCCCACGGAAAGTGCCTCCTGTCCGAAGCACATACGTGCGTTTTCCCGCTCACGGACATCACAAAACAAATCACCCGATAGCCGTAAAAATACCGTGATTGCTTTGACCGCATCTTGGGGTGGTCCCAGGGGTGATACCTCTGTAGCAGAGGTAATCTTCAGACGTGGAAGACGAAGCGATACGCGGGCCCGGCGGCGACGTGCCGCCCGGGCCGCCCGAGACCTTCCCGGCGGAGCTGACCGACGCGCTCGTCGGCATCCAGCGGCTGATCCGGCGCCGGCTGCGCGGCGGCCTGACCGGGCCCCGGCTGCGCGGTGCCGAGGTGGAACTGTTGCGGCTGATCCACTCCCGCCCGGGGATCGGTGTCTCGGAGGCCGCCAAGGAGCTGCACCTGGCCGGCAATTCCGTCTCGACGCTGGTCAACCAGCTCGTGCGGGACGCCTACCTGGTCCGGGAGACCGACCCGGCCGACCGGCGGGCCGCGCGGCTGCGGCTGACCGGGGCCGCCGAGAAACGCCTTGAGGACTGGCACCGCCGCCGCGCCGAGCTGGTCGGCGGCCGTCTCGCCCGCCTCGACGCGGCCGACCGCGACGCCCTGCGCGCGGCCCTCCCGGCCCTGGGCAGGCTCGCCGAGCTGCTGCGCGAGGCCGACGAGACCGGCGAGCCCGGCTTGGCCGCCGACGCCGCCGACCGGGCGGGCGAGGAGCGGGCGGGGGCGGAGCGGGCGGAGGCGGAGCGGGCCGCGGCGCGGGTGAGCGCGCCGGCCGGCGCCGGAGCCGCTGCCGAGGGAATCCGGACGGAGGGAACGCCATCATGACGACCGACCCGGCGGACACGTCCGCCACCCCGGTGGCCGCCGCCACGGCCGAGGGCGCCGCCGGCCGCGCCGAGGCCGTCAGCTGCACCGGGCTCGGCTACTCCTTCGGCGAGACCAAGGCCGTCGACGACCTGGACCTCGGCGTCCGCGAGGGCGAGGTCTTCGGGCTGCTCGGCCCGAACGGCGCCGGCAAGACCACCGCCATCCGCTGCATCACCACCCTGCTGCCGGTCCCCGCCGGCATGGTCCGCGTCTTCGGGCACGACGCCGCCAAGGAGCGCATGGGAGTGCGCCGCATGCTCGGCTACGTCCCGCAGCAGCTCTCCGCCGACGGCGGGCTCACCGGACGCGAGAACGTCGCCCTGTTCGCCCGGGTGTTCGATGTGCCGCGCCGGGAGCGTGCCGCGCGGGTCGACCTGGCGCTCTCCGCCGTCGATCTCTCCGAGGCCGCCGGACGGCTCGCCGGCACCTACTCCGGCGGCATGATCCGCCGCCTCGAACTCGCCCAGGCCCTGGTCAGCGCCCCCCGGCTGCTGATCCTGGACGAGCCGACCATCGGCCTCGACCCCATCGCCCGCACCGGCGTGTGGGAGCACATCAACGCCGTACGCGAGGCGACCGGCATGACCGTCCTCGTCACCACCCACTACATGGACGAGGCCGACCAGTACTGCGACCGGGTCGGCCTGATGCACCGCGGCCGTATCCGCGCCCTCGGCACCCCCGAGGAGCTGCGCCGGGGCCTCGCCGAACGCAAGGGCACCGACGCCCTGCCCACGCTGGAGGACGTCTTCCGCGACGTCGCCGGCAGTGGCCTCGACGACAACACCGGAGGAGGTTTCCGTGAAGTCCGAAGCACCCGCCGCACCGCACGCCGCGTCGGCTGACCAGACCCTCGGCAAGGACACCGCGCTGCTGCTCACCCCTCCGGTGCCGCGCGCCGGCTGGCGGCTGCTGCCCGCCCGGGTGCTCGCCATGTGCACCGTGGAACTCCAGAAGCTGCGCCACGACCGCACCGAGCTGTACACCCGCGCCGTCCAGCCCGCCCTGTGGCTGCTGATCTTCGGTCAGACCTTCACCCGCATCCGGGCGATCCCCACCGGCGGCATCCCGTACATCGACTACATGGCACCCGGCATCATCGCCCAGTCCGCCATGTTCATCGCGATCTTCTACGGCATCCAGATCATCTGGGAGCGGGACGCGGGCATCCTGAACAAACTGCTCGTCACCCCGACCCCGCGCTCGGCGCTGATCACCGGCAAGGCGTTCGCGGCCGGGGTGAAGTCACTGGTGCAGGCCATCGTGGTGATCGTCATCGCCGCCCTGCTCGGTGTCGCCCTCACCTGGAACCCGCTGAAGCTGCTCGGCGTCGCCCTCGCGGTGATCCTCGCCTCGGTGTTCTTCTCCTGCCTCTCGATGACCATCGCGGGCATCGTGCTCAGCCGCGACCGGCTGATGGGATTCGGGCAGGCGATCACCATGCCGCTCTTCTTCGGCTCCAACGCCCTGTACCCCGTCTCCGTGATGCCGGGCTGGCTCCAGGCCGTCAGCAAGGTCAACCCGCTGAGCTACCAAGTCGACGCGCTGCGCGGGCTGCTGCTCGGCACGCCCGCGCATCTCGGCGCCGACTTCGGGGTGCTGGCGATCGCCGCCGCGCTCGGCATCACGGCGGCCTCCTCGCTGCTCGGCCGGCTGGCCCGGTGATCTTGCCGGGAACGTGATGTGCGGCACGCGCCGTGGCCCGCCCGAGACGCACGCGGGGGGATTCTTCCTGGGCAGCGCTTGATCAACGATCAAAGCGGGCGAACCCCCTGGCCACGGCGCATTCCGCTCATTTGACAGTGCGCTGAGCCCACAGATAGACACTCGGGGTCGAGAGGGGCACTGTGTACGAGCCGAACGTGGTCGGTGACTGGCAGGAGTACGAGGAGCATGCCGGTCTGCGGGTCCGCGTCCACCGCCTGGAGGCAGCCGAACCCCCGCGCGGACGCGACGACGCCGCGGCCGGTCTGACGTACTTCAGTGTCCGGGTGACGATCGAGAACCGCGGCACGCGGCACTTCGGCGTCCACCTGGAGGACGGCCAGCTCGACGTCCGGGTCGGACCGGACGGCGAGGGCGCGTTCATCGACTGGCGCAACTCGCAGTTCATCGAGGGCTTCGACGTCTACCCGCTGCGCCGGGCCACCGCCGTCCTCTACGCCGCCGCCCCCGAGGCCGCGCTCACCCAGGTGGACATCCAGGTGCAGCTGCGGGTGGAAGAGGAGTGGACCGAGCGCCGGCTGTGGGCCGGCGGCACCGGTGTCCAGGAACCGACCGCGCAGGCCGCCCCCGTGGGCTCCGCCCAGGGCGACCTGGCCCACCAGGTCAGCGCCTTCCTCAAGGAGCAGACGGAGCCCGGCACCGCCTGAGCTCCGGCCGCCCCCCCGGTCCCGCTCAGTGCGGGATGCCGTCGATGATCTCCCGCGCGCCCTGCCGCAGCAGCGCCACCGCGACCGAGGTGCCGAGCGTGGCCGGGTCGAGCCGGCCCGCCCATTCGTGGGCGTTCAGCCGGGTCTTGCCGTCCGGGGTGAACACACAGGCCCGCAGGGAGAGTTCACCGCCGGCGTCCACTCGCGCGTACCCGGAGATCGGGCTGTTGCAGTGGCCCTGGAGCACATGCAGGAACATCCGCTCGGCCGTCGCCTCCCGGTGGGTGTCCGGGTCGCCGAGCCCGCTGACCGCGTCGATCAGCTCGGTGTCGCCCTCCCGGCACTGCAGGGCGAGGATGCCCGCGCCGATCGGCGGCATCATCGTCTCCGGGGACAGCACCTCGCTGATCACATCGGTGCGCCCGATGCGCTCCAGACCGGCCACCGCGAGCAGCAGCGCGTCCGCCTCGCCGTCGGCCAGCTTCCGGAGCCTGCGGTTGGCGTTGCCGCGGAACGGCACGCACTCCAGATGCGGGTGGGTGGCGGCCAGTTGGGCGATCTTGCGCACCGCGGAGGTGCCGATCCGGGTGCCGGCCGGCAGCTCGTCCAGGGTCAGGCCACCCGGGTGCACCAGCGCGTCGCGGATGTCGTCCCGCTTCAGGAACGCGGCGAACACCGTCCCGGCGGGCAGCGGCCGGTCGGCCGGCACGTCCTTCACGCAGTGCACCGCGAGATCCGCCGCCCCGGCCAGCAGGGCCGCGTCCACCTCCTTGGTGAACGCCCCCTTGCCCTCGACCTGGGCCAGATCGCCGAGCCACTTGTCGCCGGTGGTCTTCACGGGGACGACCTCGGTGCGCACACCCGGATGCAGGGCGGCCAACTCGGCGCGGACCCGCTCCACTTGGGCCAGAGCCATGGGCGAGTCACGGGAGACGATTCGGATCAGTTCGGGAACCGGCATGCGCACACGATAGACCCCCCTGCCTCATGCCGGGTCCCGGGGCAGGTCCGCCGCCGACTCCTGCGGGGAAAGATCGGGACGCAGCCTTAGCCAGGACGGCTGACGCAGCAGCCCGGACCGGGTGCGGGTGCTGTAGCCGACCTCGCCGACCAGCCGGGGCAGCACCCAGCGCGCGCCCGGGACGCGGGGCACCGGCTCGAAGGGGCAGCGCCCGCTCGCCGCGTCCGCGAGCAGCTCCGCCAGCCGGGTCCGCTCCGCCTCGCTCCAGCCGGTGCCCACCCCGCCGACGTACCGCAGCCGGCCGGCCGTGTCCCGCTGGCCCACCAGCACCGCGCCGGGCAGCCCGGTCAGCCGCCCCTTGCCGGGCAGCCAGCCGCCCACGATCACGTCCTCGGCGCGCAGGTTGCGGATCTTGATCCAGGCGCGCGACCGCACTCCGGGCTCGTACCCCGAGTCGAGCCGCTTGCAGACCAGGCCCTCCAGGCCGTGCTCCCGGGTGGCCGCGAGCGCCTGCCTGCCGTGCCCGGTCACCGCGCCGGGCGTCGACCAGTACGGCCCGGACAGGCCGAGTTCCGTCAGCCGGGCCCGGCGCCGTACGTACGGCTCCCGCAGCAGCGGCTCGCCCAGGTACGGCACGTCGAACAGCACCAGGTGCACCGGCACCTGCGCGGACCGGCGCGCCGCCCGGGCGGGCGCGTGGGCGAGGCCCATCCGGCTCTGGAGCAGCTGGAAGTCGGCCCGGCCGTCCGGGTCCAGGGCCAGCACCTCCCCGTCGAGGATCGCGGGGGCGGCGCCCAGCGCGGCGCCGAGCGGCGCCAGTTCGGGATACGCCCCGGTGATCACCTCGCCCGAACGGGCGCGCAGCACCAGGGTGCCGTCCCCGGGCAGATAGACCATCACCCGCTGCCCGTCCTGCTTGGTCTCGTAGGCCCAGCGCGCGTCCTGCGCGGCGGGCGGCAGCGAGCCGGGGGTGGCGAGCATCGGCGCGAGGAACGGCAGGGCTGTGGCGGTCACGGCAGAAGGTGTCGACCGATCCCGGCCCCGTCACGCGCCTTCGGCCCCCGGTTCCCCTGAACGGGGTGCCCCGCCGGGCCGCCGCGTCAGTCCACGGGTGCCGGCGGCCCGTCCGCGTCCAGGCCGGTGCACGCCACCTTCCCGCCCACCTCGGCACACGCCTCCACGCCCCGGGGCGAACCCACCGACAGCATCGGGCTGTTGACGCCGGTCGCATCATCGGCCGGATAGCTCGCGGAGAGGATGTCCTCGCCCGCGCGCACGGACACCTCCCGGGCCAGCCGGCCGCGCACCCGCACCTCCGACCAGGCGGTGCCGCAGGACGGCGAGTAGCGCAGCCGTACGGCATAGGCGTGGTCGGCGACCCTGCTCCTGGTCTGCGCGTCCCGGGCGCACACCGAGGCGTCGGGCAACTCGCCCTGGCAGGAGGTCCCGTGACAGCGCGGCATCTCGCTCAGGGGCTGGGCCACCGGCGCGGACCCCGGGCGCCCGGACAGCGCCACGGCCGCGGCCACCGCCGCGGCCGCGCCGCACAGCGCGAGCACCGACGCCGGGACCCACAGCGGGAGCCAGGGCGAGCGGCGGCCGCCGGGGGGCTTCTCGGGCGGTTTCGGGGCGGCGGGCTCCTCGGCCGCCTCCCACAGCGCGAGGACGGCCGCGGCGTCGGCGTCGGCCAGCCGGCACAGGGCCTCCACCGCGGGCCGCGGCGGCCGCTTGCCGCCCGAAAGATAGCGGTGCCAGGCGGACTTGCTGTAGGGGGTGCGCGCGGCCAGCGCCGCGAGGCTCAGCCCCGTACGGTCCTTCAGTTCGCGCAGTCTCACCAGCAGCGACTCGTCCGGCGCGGTCGATCCTTGGGGGTGCCGCATCGTGCGTTCCTCGACTCCCATTCCCCTATGGGCGTTTCGCCCCTGATGCCGGGATGGTTTCCCTGCCGGACGGCCGCTGCAACACCGGACGAGGTATGGGCCGGGTCAAGCGCCCGCATGCCGAGGGCCTGTCCGGGACGCGGCTCCCGGACAGGCCCTCGGCGGTCAGTGGGTGGTGCGGCGGACGCCCGTCAGCACCAGGGGACGTACCGGCCGGTGGTCACGTAGTGGGCGGAGACGTAACCCCGGTGCTGCGGGAGCCGGTACCAGACGTGGTTGCCGTGCACCCGGGAGCCGTACGTCCGGCAGCTGACCGTGATGAGCCGGTCGGTGTGCCGGCTGCCGATCACCCGGTAGCCGGTGCCCGGGCCGGAGCGGACGTTGAGCCGGATGCCCCGGGTGGCGACCAGGCCGGTGGGGTACGGGTGGGTGCGGACGGGGTGCTGGGCGGCGACGGCGGTCACCGGGTGCGCGGTGACGGTGCTCGCCGCGGCGGCGCCGGCCGTCGCGGGGAGCAGGGCGAGCACCGCGGCCGCGGCCGGCAGAACGCTCTTGAGGGCCCGACGGATCATGGAAACCTCCGGCTGTCGATCTCGTGACCACGAACCGTGATCACGCCGCCCAGCCTTGCCGTGCGCACCCGTCGCCATGCCGTTTCCGCGTCCCGTGGGACGGCGTGGGACGTCCCGGGGACGGGCGTCGGGGCCTGGTCTCGGGGGCGGCACGGCGGCCGGGAGGGCGTACCGGAGCGACTCGGTCCGTGCCGTGCGCGCCACCGGGACGAAAAGGCCGAGCCGGACACCGGCTGCGTAGACGCGTGGGCATGCCCGCGCCCTCGCCGTCCGGCCCGGACGCGGCCTTCCCGGAGGTCGCCGAGACCGAGCGGCTCCTCACCCGCATCACCTGCCTCGGCACCCGCGCCCGGCACCACGACCGGCTGCGGGCCCTGACCGGCGTACCGCTGGACCGGGCCGCCGCGGCGCTGCTGCGGCGGATCGCGGACCGCGAGCCGCTGCGGCCGGGGGAGGTGGCGCACTACCTCGGGGCGGAGGTGTCGCCTGTGACCCGGACCGTGCGGCGGCTCCGGCGGGCGGGGTGTGTCACCCGGACGCCCGGCCCGGACGACGGGCGTGCCCAGCGGTCCGGTTCACCGGCGCGGGCCGTCGACGACTTCCTCGCGTACTCGGCCCGGACGGGTACCGGGACGCGAGCCGGGCCGGCGGCGAAGTAATCGCGTGAACGGGGCGCCCCGCGCTCTACCGTCCCGTAATATCCGGCGGCAGGCCACCAGAGGAGGAACCGGTCATGAGCGAGCGCGTCGAGGTCGGCGACAAGGCGGAGGACTTCTCCCTCCCCGACGAGTCCGGGACCGTGCGCAGCCTCGGCGAACTGCTCGCCGACGGGCCCGTGGTCCTCTTCTTCTACCCCGCCGCCCTCACCCCGGGCTGCACCGCCGAGGCATGCCACTTCAGGGACCTCGCCGCCGAGTTCGCGGCGCTCGGCGCCCGGCCCGTCGGCATCAGCGGCGACGACGTCGACAAGCAGCGGGAGTTCGCCGGACGGCACACGCTCGGCATGCCGCTCCTGTCCGACGCCGACGGCACGGTCCGCGAGCGGTTCGGGGTCAAGCGCGGTTTCACCCTCGCCCCCACCAAGCGCGTCACCTTCGTGATCGCCGAGGACCGCACCGTACTGGAGATCGTCCGTAGCGAGCTGCGCATGAACACCCACGCGGACAAGGCCCTCGCCGCCCTGCGCGCCCACCGGGCCTGACCCCGCTCGCGGCTCCCGCGCTTGAGGAGCCGCGACAATCGGATCATTCTGGGCCTTATGGACCGTGTCGCCGCCATGGCGATCATCGACACCCGGGGCCGTGTGACCGGGTGGAGCGAGGGTGCGCGACTGCTCACGGGCCACCCGGCCGAGGAGGTCGTGGGCCACCCCGCGGCGGATCTGCTCGCCGCACAACTCCCCGGGGACGCCCTCGCCGCATGGACGGAGACGGGGGCGTGGCACGGCACCGTCGCCCTGCGCCACCGCGACGGCCACCGCCTCGACCTCGCCGTCACCGCCTGCCCCCTCGACGGCGGCGGACGGCCCGCGGGCTATGCCGTCACGGCCGAACCCCCCGGCGCCGCACTCGCCGCACAGGCATTCGAGCAGGCGTCCATGTCGATGTCCGTCTTCGACCTCCAGCAGCGCTATCTGCGCCTCAACGACGCCGCCTGCAAGGTCATCGGCGTCCCCGAGGAGGGGCTGACCGGCAGGTTCTTCTCCGACACCGTCGCCGACACCGAGTCCAGCCGGGGCTTTCTGCGCCATCTACGAGAGGTCGCCGAGACCGGCCTGCCGGTGCGCTACGAGAGCTTCGCCGCCGCGCCCGCGCTGAACCGGGAGCACTTCTGGAGCCTGGAGATGTGGCCGCTGCGCGACGCCTCCGGCACCCAGACCGCCGTCGCCCTGGCCGCCTACGACAACAACGAGCAGTACTGGGCCCGACGCCGGCTCGCCCTGCTCAACGAGGCCGCCACCCATATCGGCACCACCCTCGACGTGGTGCGCACCGCCGAGGAACTGCTCGAGATCCTCGTCCCGCGCTACGCCGACTTCGCGACCGTCGACCTGCTCGACTGGGTGCTCGGCGCCGACGAACCCCCGATGGCCGCCGCGGACGACACCGAGCTGCGCCGCGTCGCCCACCGATCCACCCGGCCCGGCACCCCCGGCCTCGCGGTACGGGTCGGCGAGACCCAGATCTACCGGCCCCCCGCACCGCCGGCCCGCGCGCTGCGCGAGGGCCACGCGATCCTCAGCCAGGCGGGCGAGCCGGGATTCCGGGCCTGGCTCGCGGACCGCAACGAGCGCGCGCCCCGGGGCGCGCGCTTCCGGGAGGGCGTCCACTCCATGATCGCCGTACCGCTGCGCGCCCGCGGCACCACCCTCGGCGTCGCGGTCTGCGTGCGGCTCGCCCATCCCGAGGACTACGGCCCCGACGACGCCGTCTTCGCCGAGGAACTGGCCAGCCGCGCCGCCGTCTGCATCGACAACGCCCGCCGCTTCGCCCGCGAACGCAGCACCGCGCTCGCCCTCCAGCACAGCCTGCTGCCGAGCGGACTGCCCGGGCAGGCCGCGCTCGACGTGGCCCACCGCTATCTGCCGTGCGGTTCGCAGGCCGGGATCGGCGGCGACTGGTTCGACGTCATCCCGCTCTCCGGGGGCCGGGTCGGGCTGGTCGTCGGCGACGTGGTGGGCCACGGCATCAGCTCCTCGGCCACCATGGGCCGGCTGCGCACCGCCGTGCGCACCCTTGCCGACGTCGATCTGCCGCCCGACGAACTCCTCACCCACCTCGACGACCTGGTGACCCACCTGGCCGCCGAGAACGGCCGCGAGGAGGTCGCCGAGATCGGCGCCACCTGCGTGTACGCCGTCTACGACCCCGTCTCGCGCCGGCTCACGCTCGCCGGCGCCGGCCATCCGGCCCCGTTCCTCGTCCTGCCCGGCGGCGACGGCGCCGAACTCGTGCCCATGACGGCCGGGCCGCCCCTCGGCATCGGCGGACTGCCCTTCGAGGCGACCGAACTGGAGCTGCCCGAGGGCTCCGTCGTGGCCCTGTTCACCGACGGCCTGGTCGCCCACCGCGCCGGCCACCCGGACGGCGCCGACGACGAACTGCGCCGCGCCGTCGGGGCGTCCGCCGACTCCCTCGACGCCCTCGCCGACGGCGTCCTCAAGGCCGTACTGCCCGACCAGCCCGGCGACGACGTGGCCCTGCTGCTGGTACGCACCCGCGCCCTCGGCGCCGACCGGGTCGCCACCTGGGACGTGCCCGCCCACCCCGCGCAGGTCGCCGTCGTCCGGCAGGCCGCGGGCGAGCAACTGGCCGCCTGGGGGCTGGAGGAGACCGCGTTCATCACCGAACTCGTCGTCAGCGAACTCGTCACCAACGCCATCCGCTACGGCGAACCCCCCATCCAGCTGCGGCTGATCCGCGACCGCGCCCTCATCTGCGAGGTCTCCGACACCAGTTCCACCTCCCCGCACCTGCGCCGGGCGCACGCCTACGACGAGGGCGGCCGGGGGCTGCTGCTGGTCGCGCAGCTCACCCGGCGCTGGGGGAGCAGGCACACGGCCGCGGGCAAGACCATCTGGGCCGAACAGCCGCTCCCCGACGCCTGACGGGGCCCTACTGGAAGGCGCAGCCCGGGTTCGGCGCGTCCTCGGAGAAGGGGGAGCCGTGCGGCAGCGCGTACATCACGTCGAGCACCACCGGAACGTCCCCGAGGTTGCGGCCCAGGTGCACGTTCCCCGGCCCGGCCGGCTCCTGTATCGGCGCGCCCGCCCGGTACACCCCGTCGGGGGCGCAGGAGGAGTCGAAGTGGCTCAGCGTGCCCTGGCGCACCACGCCGTACAGCGGGCCGTCGTGGTAGTGCCAGCCGGTGCTCTGGCCGGGCGGGACGGTGATCTCCCGCAGGGTGTAGTCGGTGCTGCCGACGGTCCGTTCACTGAGCGTGCGGGCCGTCACCCCGGGGCCCGCCGGGGTCGCTCCCGCGCTCTGGCCGGTCAGTACGGTGACGGCGGTCATGGCGCCGATCAGGGCGGCGCCGCGCGTTGCTGTGCGCATGGGGATGTCTCCAGGGCTGCGAAGGATGTCGGCGCGAACATAGGCTCCTCGCACACCTGTTGGGCCCGGAACCGGGGAATCCGGATCGTCATCGCGTACCGCCGTCC
The DNA here is from genome assembly GCF_009650765.1 of Streptomyces sp. SUK 48. NCBI lineage: Bacteria > Bacillati > Actinomycetota > Actinomycetes > Kitasatosporales > Streptomycetaceae > Streptomyces > Streptomyces sp. SUK 48. The sequence continues at coordinate 7,434,479 of NZ_CP045740.1, forward strand.
GCCGCGACCTGGGCGAGGGTTCGCCCGGTGGTCACCGAACGGGCCCGCCGGGGATCGGGGGACCCGTGCCCGGCCCGGCGCGCCGCGCCCTTGCGCACCAGCAGCCAGGCGTCCTCCCCGTCCCGGCCCCGGAAGCGGGTCAGGGCGTACTCGCCGCGCAGCTTGGCGCCGTGCAGCCGGAACGTGGCATGCCCGCGCGCCAGCGACTCGGCGAAGTCCACCGGCCGCCCCTGCCGGTCGTGGCTCAGCGGCTCGTACGTGCCCCGGTCCCACACGATCACCGTGCCGCCGCCGTACTCGCCCTGCGGGATCACGCCCTCGAAGTCCTCGTACGCCAGAGGATGGTCCTCCGTCGGCACCGCGAGCCGCTTGTCGCCGGGGTCGGCGGACGGGCCCCTCGGCACGGACCAGGACTTCAGGACGTCGTCCACCTGGAGCCGGAAGTCGAAGTGCATCCGGCGCGCGTCGTGGATCTGCACCACGAACCGGGGCCGCCCGCCGTCCCGGTCCCCGGCCTCCCGTCCGGCCGCGGGGTCCCGGCCTTCGCCGGAGGGTTCCCGGGTCCGCTCGAAGGCGCGCCTGCCGCGGTAGGTCCGCAGCCGGTCCTCCGCTGCCACGTGCGGCTCCTTCCGTGCGCCTGCCCCACCGGGCCCGGGTACCCCGCTCGTACCGGTCTCAGAACTCCTCGTGCGTCTCCGGGTCCCCGCCGAGCCGGGTCGGGGCGTGCCGGGCGATCGCCGCCATCTGGTCCGAGTCCAGTTCGAAGCCGAAGACGTCCAGGTTGGCGCGCTGCCGAGAGGGGTCGGCGGACTTCGGGATGGGCAGCGCGCCCAGCTGGACGTGCCAGCGCAGCAGCACCTGGCCGGGGCTCACCCCGTGTTCGTCGGCGATCTGGCCGACCCGGGGATCGCCCAGCAGATGACCGCCCCGGCCCAGCGGGCTCCAGCTCTCGGTGAGGATGCTTTGGTCGGCGTGGAAAGCGCGCAGCTCCTCCTGCGGGAACAGCGGGTGCAGCTCGATCTGGTTCACCGAGGGCAGCACCCCGGTCTCCTTCTCCAGGCGCACGATGTGCTCCGGGGTGAAGTTGGAGACGCCGATCGAGCGGACCAGACCGTCCTCCCGGAGCTTGATCATCGCCTTCCAGGAGTCGGCGTACTTGCCGACGCGGGGGTTGGGCCAGTGGATCAGATACAGGTCCACGTACTCCACGCCGAGCCGCCGCCGGGACTCCTCGAAGGAGGCCAGGGTCTCCTGGTAGCCGTGGTGGCGGCCCGGGAGCTTGGTCGTCACCACCAGCTCCTCGCGGGGCACCCCGGCGTCCGCGAGGGCCCGGCCCACACCGGTCTCGTTGCGGTAGTTCACCGCGGTGTCCACCAGCCGGTAGCCGAGGCCGAGCGCCTCGCGTACGGCCCGCTCGGCCGCGGTGTCGTCCAGCGGCCAGGTGCCGAGGCCGAGGGCGGGGATCGTCGTTCCGTCGTTGAGCGTGTGCGCCGGTATGCGGTTCACGGGGAGACCTTCCGCTCGACAGTGTCGTGCCCCCAGCCTCACGGATAGGGTGAGTGGTGATCAACCGGACGGGCGCGACGAGGCCGGCGGACGGCACGGGCCCGGGTCCGGTACGGACGAGCAGCGGAGCGCGCGCATGACGACGGACAGGCCCGCCACGCGGCAGCGGGAGCGGCCGGAAGAGCCGGAACGGCCGGAGCGGCCGCAGGGATCGGACCAGCCCGGACGGGCGGAGCGGCCGGAGCGGCCGGATCCGGTCACCGGTGTGGACATGAGCGTCGACGGCGTGGAGGTGCGGCCGGTCGCCGGCCATATCGGCGCCGAGATCACCGGCGTCGACCTCGCCGCCCCCCTCGACGACGCGGTGGCCGGCCTGATCCGGCGGGCCGTGCAGCGCTGGAAGGTGGTGTTCTTCCGGGACCAGCGCCTGGACCACGCCGGCCATGTCGCCTTCGCCCGCCGCTTCGGCGAACCCGTCGTCCTCGGCCGCCGCGGCGGCGCCTCGCCCCCGGACTTCCCCGAGGTGGAGACCACGGCCGACCGGCTGGAACTGGGCGGCCGCTACGGCATGGACCACGAGGAGTGGCTCGCCCGCCGCCGCCCCCACCTGCTGCGCGGCTGGCACTGCGACCACGGCGCCCGCGTCGACCCGCCCGCCGCGACCATCCTGCGCGCCGAGTCCGTCCCGTCCTACGGCGGCGACACCACCTGGGCCAACCTGGCCGCCGCCTACGCGGGCCTGTCCGCGCCCGTGCGCGCCTTCGTGGACGGGCTGCGCGCCGAGCACCGGCTCGGCGTCGGCTATCAGCCGCGCCCCGGGGACGACGCCTATCTGCGCCACCTCCTGGATCACCAGGTGGCCTCCGAGCACCCCCTGGTCCGGGTGCACCCGGAGACCGGGGAGCGGGTGCTGTTCGTCAACGGCTACTACGTCGAGCAGATCACCGGTGTCTCCCGCCCGGAGAGCGCCGCCCTGCTCCAGATGCTCCTCGACCAGGCGGTCCGCCCCGAGTACACGGTCCGCTTCCGCTGGGCGCCCGGCAGCGTCGCCTTCTGGGACAACCGGGCCACCATCCATCTGGCCCCCAGCGACCACACCCAGGTCGGCGCGCCCCGGATCATGCACCGGGTGATGCTGCACGGCGAGGTGCCGGTCGGCGTGGACGGCAGGCCCTCCGCACCGCTCACGGGCACCGAGGCGGGCCGCTGGTAGCGCGCCGGTAGGACGGTCAGACCGCGGGGCGCCAGCCGAGCGCGGGACCGAGCTTCGTCGCCATGTCGGTGAGGATCTGCGCGTAGTCCTCGGGCGCGAAGGTGAACGGCAGCGCGAAGGCCACCTCGTCCACCTCCCGGAACGCCGGGTCCGCCCGCAGCCGCTCGGCCAGTTCCGCCGAGGTGCCGACCAGGTCCGGCGCGAACAGCAGCCGCGCCGGGCCCTGCGGGGCGGTGGTGCGCGGCAGCCGCTTGGCCGCGAACTCGGCGTACCGGGCGCGCTGTTCGGCCGTCGCCGAGTCGGTGGGTATCACCACCAGGCCCTGCGACACCCGGGCCGCCGCGCCGTCGGGATGGTGCGCCCGGAACTCCCGGATGAGGGAGCGCTGTACGCCCGCGAAGTCGTACGGCTCCTCGCCCGGGCCCGCCGCCTTGACCACGCTGCTGGTCAGGAAGTTCATCCCGTGCTCGCCCGCCCAGCGCGCGGAGCCGAGGCTGCCGCCGCCGTACCACAGCCGCCCGCCGAGCCCGGGGGAGTGCGGCTGCACCACATCGCTGAACACCTCGAAGCCACGGGCCCCGCTGAAGTCGGTGGCGGGCTTGCCGCGCACGAGGTCCAGGAGCCGCCGCACCCGCTCGTACCCGAAGTCCTCGAGGTCGCCGGTGTCCGGGTACAGGGCGTCTTTCACCTGGTCGTAGTGCATCGGCGGGCCCACGCTGAGCCCCGGGTTCAGCCGGCCGCCGGACAGCAGGTCGACGGTGGCCAGGTCCTCGGCGAGACGCAGCGGGTTCTCCCAGCCGAGCGGTATGACCGCGGTGCCCAGTTCGATGCGGCGGGTGCGCTGGGAGGCGGCGGCGAGGACGGCGACCGGGGACGAGATGCCGTACTGGAGATGGCGGTGGCGGACCCAGGCGCTGTCGAAGCCGAGCCGCTCGCCCAGCTCGATGATCTCCAGCGTGGACTCGTGCCCCCGCGCCGGGTCCGCCGGGTCGAACAGGCCGATGGTGAGGAAGCCCAGCTTGCGCAGGGGGCGTGGGGTGGACGGCACGGGGTCCTCCAGCGGTCGTACTCCGGTTCCGTGTCGAGTGTGGCAGCCGAGTGTGACAACTGTGTGATCGGATTTCGGCACGGGGCCCGGACCGTCCGGCGGGGTTCCTCGAAGGGGTCACTCCAGGGGGAAGGGGTCACTCCAGAGGGATGACGAACTCGTCCTCGACCGGCGGGTCCACCTCCTGCGGGCGGTTGCCGGTCGCGGCGAAGCACCGGACGCGGAGCTCCCCCGCGCCGACGTCCAGGCGCAGGAAGGACTTGAAGAAGGGCGGGGTGTAGGTGACGGAGGACGGCGAGAACAGCTGGGTGTACGTCTTGCGCACCGGCAGCCGGACCCGTGAGGTGCGGTCGGGGCGGCCGCCCGCGCCCAGCAGGCTCGCGACCAGGCGGGTGCGCCGGGTGACGCGGGTGTCCGGCCCGGGGGCGCGGCCGGGTTCGATGCCGAGGCGCTCGGCGATCACGGCCGTGGCCTCCGACTCGCTGAGCCCGAGACCGGGAAGGCACAGCCGGCGGGCGTAGAGGTGGCTGTAGAACGCGAGCGAGTCGCCGCGCAGCGGATAGCAGCGGAAGTCGCGTTCGGTGACCCCGCCGACCGACACCCGCGGGATGGTGTGGGTGGCGTGCATGAACGCCCCGCCGCCGCCCGAGACGACGTACTGGATGGTGCGCCCGTCCACGTTCACCGGATAGCGCTGGTAGTTGTGGATGTCGCCGCCGATCGCGGCCACGTAGTGGTGCTCCGGGTCCCGGACGATGTCGTCCACGGTGCCGCCGCCGTCGATGGGGCAGGGGTGGTGCTCGCCGTCGACGTACAGCGGTGACCCGGTGACCAGGATCTTCGGGCGCGGGCCCGCGGACACCTCGCGCAGCCAGGCGCCCTGTTCGGCGTCGAGGGTGCCCAGCAGCCCGGTGTCGATACCGATCAGACGCACCGGACCGGCGTCCAACGCCCAGTAGGGGCCCGGCTGTTCGGCCTGCTGTCCGGGCGCCGACCGCAACGTCCGTGCCTCGTCCAGGTGTTGCCCGTCCGTCGGGCGCGGCCGGTGCCACAGCAGCGCCCGCCACCAGGCGCGGCCGAGCGGGCGGGGCCGGGGCGCCGGGCCGAGCGGCGGGGTGTCGGCGCAGAAGACCCGCATGAAGGCGCCGAGGTCCTCGTACCAGTCGTGGTTGCCGGGTATCGCGTAGATCGGCGCCGGGTAGTCCCGGTAGGGCCGGAAGAACTTGTTCCGGTAGTCGTCGGCGCTGCCCACCGGGTAGATGACATCGCTCGTGATCACCGCGAACTCGGTGCCCCGGCCGGTCTTCAGGAACCCTGGTACGGCGGCGTACTGGGAATCGCCGCCCTCGCCGGTGTCGCCGATGACCATGAAGGAGAACCGGTCCGGTACCTCCCGCCGGAACACCTTGTCGGCGGGCACCCCGGCCGCCTGCCGCCGGGCCACCCACCGGCCGCGGGTACGGCCGGTGGGGTCGCCGAACCAGGAGGCCAGCACGCCGTTGCGGGCCGCCCACAGCGTCGCGGGATTCAGCCAGGACACCTTCCGGACGTGGGGCGGCATCAACTGCTTGTAGGCACCCGGCTCGGCCGAGCCCCAGCCGGCGCCCTGTGCGGTATCACGTGAGGATTCAGACACGCGAAGCACCGTAACAACGCCCCTACCAGCACCGGGAGGCCGGGGCTGGGGTCAACGCCGCACGTCGGCAGGCCCGTTCGGGCGGCCACGGACCCCTCGTCGAGCCGTGCGAGGCCCCGCTTCCCCTCCCCACCGGCGCGAGGGCGGAGGCGGACGCCCGGTCCGGGTGGACGGCGAGCAGGGCAGCCCCGCCTCCCACCCGAGCCGCCTCCCTACCCGTGCCGCCTCCCTACCCGGGCCGCGGCGCGCTCCGGCGGGCGCGCAGGTGCCGGGTCTCAGCCGGGCAGTCCGGTCAGCCAGTCGATGAGCAGGCGGTTCGTCTCCTCGGGGCGTTCCTGCTGGATCCAGTGGCCGCAGTCGTCGAGCAGCTCCGAGCAGACCAGGCCGGGCAGGGTGACCGGGAACGCCTCGATGGCGCCGGCCAGCCAGGACAGGGTGACGTCCTGGGCGCCGGCGAGGAACAGCGACGGCTGGGTGAGGGGAGCGCCGTCATGGGCGGCGAGATCCGTCCAGTCGCGGTCCATGTTCCGGTAGCGGTTGAGCGGCCCGGTCAGCCCGGTCCGCTCGAACTCGCCCGCGTAGAACTCGAGTCCGCTCTCGTCGAGCCAGCCGGGCGGCGGCCCGGCGGGGCACCGGTCGCGCAGGGTGCCCCCGGGGCTGACGAGGTACGGGGCGGGCTCGCCGGGTCCGGGCATGGTCCCGGCGGACAGGGCCCGGTAGAAGTCCGCGAGCCAGCCGCGTACATCGGGCTCGATCTCGGCCTCGGCGCGGCCCGGCTCCTGGAAGTAGGAGATGTAGAACTCGCCCTGGTCACCGCCCATCCGGGCGAAGAGCTCGGTGGGCCGGGGCCCGCCACGCGGGGTGTACGGCACGCTGAGCATGCCCACCGCCCGGAACACCTCGGGCCGCAGCAGACCCGAGGTCGAGGCGATGGGGGAGCCCCAGTCGTGGCCGACGACCACCGCCGACTCCTCGCCGAGCGCGTGCACCACCGCGACGTTGTCCGCCACGAGTTCGGTCAGCCGGTACGCGTCCACCGCGGCAGGCTTGGAGGACCGGCCGTAGCCGCGCACATCGATGGCCACCGCCCGGAACCCGGCCGCCGCGAGGGCCGGCAGCTGATGGCGCCAGGAGTACCAGGACTCCGGGAAGCCGTGCACCAGCAGCACCAGCGGCCCGCTGCCCTGCTCCACGAGATGGATCCGCCCGGTCTCGGTGGACACCAGGCGGTGCGTCGGTTCGGTGGCGTGTGTCATGAGCCCTCCCATGGGCTGTCGGGTGAACCCGGGCCGTCGAACGAACCCGCTGTCGGGTGAGCCCGGGCTGTCGGGTGAAGGGGATTTCAGGCCGTCTCGCGGTGCAACGAGGCGACGGCGTGCGCGGTCGCGGCGCCGATCGCGGCATTGATCGCGGCCTCGTCCGCGCCCGTCCGCGACCGGGTGAAGACGGCGGCGGCGTACCGGCGGCCGTCCGGATACGAGACGACGCCCACCTCGTTGCGTACGATCCCGGCGAGCCCGCCGCTCTTGGCCGCCACCCGCACGGGCGTCCGGAACCCGCTCGCGATCCGGTGCCGGGTGAGCCGGCGGGCCATGACGGCCCGCACGCGTGCGCAGGCTTCGGCCGGCCCCGCCTGCCCGCTCCACAGGAGCCGCAGCAGCCGCACCATGTCGCGCGCCGTCGTACGGGTGCCCGCGCCGGGGGCCAGCGCGCGCGTCGCCGGCAACTTCTCGTCGGCGGCCGCCGATTCTGCCGCTGAGGCCCCTTCTGACCAGGCGACGAGGTCCGCCCAGCCCGCGCGGCCGAGGTCCTGGCCGATGGAGTCGAGCAGGGTGCGCACATCGGACCGGACGACCGTGTTCCGCAGCCCGAGCCGCGCGGCCGTCGCGTTCAGGGTGCCGACCCCGAGCCGGTTCATCAGCGCGTCGGTGCACGGGTTGTCGCTGATGGTCAGCATCAGCACGACCATGTCCCGCCAGGACAGCGCGACATCGTCCTCCAGCAGCGACAGCCCGACCGGACCCGGTGTGCGCCCGGCGGCGCCCAGCACCACCCGCTCCCGCGGATCCAGCCGGCCCTCGGCGAACCAGGTCTCCGCCACCGGCGCGACCAGCACCTTCATCACCGACGCGGGTACCACGAGTTGATCGGCGCCCAGCCCGAATTCCCGCTCTTCGTCCAGAGGTTGGACGAGCAGCGTGCCCGTGCACCCCGCCCGCTCGAAGATCGCCCGTACCTGGTCCTCCGTCATGAAGACGATCTTCCCAGGCCCGGCTCCTCCGTCACAGGCGCCCCAACAGTTGTTTCGTGAACGTGAATTGGCCACTGGGGAAGTACACAGCGACGTCATAGGGAAAACCCTCGATTGGTCCCCGTGCTGGTGACATGGACGGTTCAAGACTGTCATTCTCCCAGCGCACGCTGATCCCCCACGAGCGCACCACGGATCACGGTCCCGCACAGCACCGCCCACCGGACAGCAGACCCGGCTGTCCGGTCCCTCACCGGCCGCGACCCGGCGGCCTCCGCAGAGGAGTAAGAGTGAGACCCCACAGACCCCTTTCTCACGGACGCCTTCCCCAGGGACGTCTCTCCAAGCGGGCCACGGTCGGAGCCGCGCTGCTCTCCACCGCGGCCCTCTTCGCCGTCGGCATGCAGGCCGGCCCGGCGACCGCCGCGCCCGCCGCGCACCACCTCAGCCCCCTGCGCGTCGGCGCCCTGGAGGCCAAGCTCAGCCCGGCCCAGCACAAGGCCCTGATCCGGAGCGCCCAGGACAAGACGTCCGACACCGCCCGCACCCTCGGCCTCGGCGCCAAGGAGAAGCTGGTCGTCAAGGACGTCACCAAGGACGCCGACGGCACGCTGCACACCCGCTACGAGCGGACCTACGACGGTCTGCCCGTCCTCGGCGGCGACCTCATCGTGCACACCCCGCCCGCCTCGCTGGCGGCCGGCACCGTGAGCGCCACGTACAACAACAAGAACAAGATCCAGGTCGCCTCGACCACGGCGACCTACACCAAGGCCGCGGCCGAGGGCAAGGCGCTGAAGGCCGCCAAGGCCCTGGACGCCGAGAAGCCCGCCGCGGACAGCGCCCGCAAGGTGATCTGGGCCGGCAGCGGCACCCCGAAGCTTGCCTGGGAGACCGTGATCGGCGGCTTCCAGGACGACGGCACGCCGAGCAAGCTGCACGTCATCACCGATGCCGCCACCGGCAAGGAGCTGTACCGGTACCAGGGCATCGAGACCGGCGTCGGCAACACGCACTACAGCGGCCAGGTCTCGCTGACGACGACCCAGTCGGGCTCGTCGTACACCCTGACCGACAACACGCGCGGCGGTCACAAGACGTACAACCTGAACCACGGCTCCTCCGGCACCGGCACCCTGTTCTCGCAGAGCAGCGACACCTGGGGCGACGGCACCAACTCCAACGCCGCCACGGCCGGCGCGGACGCCGCCTACGGCGCGCAGGAGACCTGGGACTTCTACAAGAACACGTTCGGGCGCAGCGGCATCAAGAACGACGGTGTCGGCGCCTACTCCCGGACGCACTACGGCAACTCGTACGTGAACGCGTTCTGGGACGACAGCTGCTTCTGCATGACGTACGGCGACGGCTCCGGGAACAACGACCCGCTGACCGCGCTCGACGTCGCCGGCCACGAGATGAGCCACGGTGTCACCTCCAACACCGCCGGTCTCGATTACTCGGGCGAGTCGGGCGGCCTGAACGAGGCGACCTCCGACATCTTCGGCACGGGCGTGGAGTTCTACGCGAACAACAGCTCGGACCCCGGTGACTACCTCATCGGCGAGAAGATCAACATCAACGGCGACGGCACCCCGCTGCGCTACATGGACAAGCCGAGCAAGGACGGCGGTTCGGCGGACAGCTGGTACTCGGGTGTCGGCAACCTCGACGTGCACTACTCCTCGGGTCCGGCGAACCACATGTTCTACCTGCTCTCCGAGGGCAGCGGCACCAAGGTCATCAACGGGGTGACCTACAACAGCCCGACCTCCGACGGTGTCGCCGTCGCCGGCATCGGCCGGGACGCCGCCCTCCAGATCTGGTACAAGGCGCTGACGTCGTACATGACGTCCAGCACCAACTACGCCGCCGCCCGCACCGCGGCGCTCAACGCGGCCGGCGCACTCTACGGCACCAACTCCGCGCAGTACGCGGGCGTCGGCAACGCCTTCGCGGGCATCAACGTCGGCAGCCACATCACCCCGCCGAGCAGCGGCGTGACGGTCACCAACCCGGGCAGCCAGTCCTCCACCGTGGGCACGGCGGTCAGCCTCCAGGTCCAGGCGAGCAGCACCAACAGCGGCGCCCTGACCTACAGCGCCGCCGGCCTGCCGACCGGTCTGTCGATCAACAGCTCCACCGGTGTGATCTCCGGTACGCCGTCCGCGGCCGGCAGCTACAGCACCACCGTCACGGTGAAGGACTCCACCGGCGCGACCGGTACCGCCACCTTCTCCTGGACCGTCAGCACCAGCGGGGGCGGCGGTTGCTCCTCGACCCAGCTGCTGGCCAACCCGGGCTTCGAGTCGGGCAACACCGGCTGGACCGCGAGCAGCGGCGTCATCACCACGGACAGCGGCCAGGCGGCCCACGGCGGCTCGTACAAGGCGTGGATGGACGGCTACGGCACCTCGCACACCGACACCGTGTCCCAGTCGGTGACGATCCCCGCGGGCTGCAAGGCGACCCTCTCCTTCTACCTGCACGTGGACACCGCGGAGACCAGCACCAGCACCGCGTACGACAAGCTGACGGTCACCGCCGGTTCGACCACCCTGGCCTCGTACTCGAACCTGAACAAGGCGACGGGCTACGTCCAGAAGACCTTCGACCTGTCCTCGCTGGCGGGCCAGACGGTCACCCTGAAGTTCAACGGCGTGGAGGACTCCTCGCTCCAGACCAGCTTCGTCGTGGACGACACGTCCCTGACCACCAGCTGATCAACCGCACCGCCTGAACACGAGGGTCCCGCTCCCCGGCCGGGGAGCGGGACCCTCGCACGTGGTCAGTCCAGCGGACCCAGCGTGAGATACGCCTGCTGCGGATCACCGTCGTTGACCAGCGACTCCTGGTTGCCGACGTCGTCGAAGGCGAACGCGTACGCCTTGCCGTCGGACATCCGCGCGTGCACCGCCTTCGCGTACTGGTTGGTCACCGCGTCCTGGTAGAAGTCGCCCGGCGTGTTGTCCGGTGCCTGCGAACTCACCAGCAGCGTCGAGCGGTTGAAGCCGGCGCACAGGGTGCGGGAGATGGGCCCGCGCACGGCGTCGTTGGGCGCGTCGAGCAGCTTGTGGCAGCCGAACACGCTGTCCGCGTCCGGCTTCTGGAAGCTGGTGACGACCGCGCCGGAGGTGTCGGTGAAGTTCATGACGTTCCCCGAGACCCGGCCGTAGAACTTCTTGTCCGGCTGATCGGCGAACGGCGTGACGGTCAGCGTCGACGAGGCGTACTTCTGCCAGACCCGGTTCACGTAGTCGTCCATCGCGCCGGCGGGCAGCGCGCCGGTCTCCACCCCGTACAGCGGCGACAGCGCGCGCAGCACCGAGCCGTCGGAGCCCGTCTGGATCAGCCCGGACCAGCCGCCCGGCTGGGCGCGCAGGGCGTCGAAGAACCCCGGCCAACCGCCCTGCTTGAGCTGCCCGGTGGTGCTGGTGCTGCCGTCGGCGCGGCGCACCCCGACGGAGTACGGTGCCGAGAACATGTCCACCTGGGTGCTGTTGAGCCACAGCCCGGAGTCGTTGAGCGTGTACTCGGACCAGTTGAAGAGGATGTCGTGGTTGGGGTCGGACGGATTCTGCACGGCCGGCTGCACCAGGCCGCCGGTGGTGAGCTTGAAGACGAGCTTCTGGCCGTAGGAGAAGTAGATCCGGCCGGAGAACTTCGGGATGCGGATCGTGGTCGACTGCCCGGCGGCCGGCCCCGGGATCGCCGCGTCCGGCGCGGGAGTCGGCGGATTGCCGCCGGCCGGCCAGGCGTGGAAGGCGCCGTTCGCGTCCGCCCAGCCCTGCTGCCCCGAGGACAGCTGGGTGCCGAGGTCGTAGAGGTAGACGGGCTGGGTGCGGCCCGAGTTGTTGGTGATGGTCAGCGCGATGGTGTCCGGTACGGCCGCCCCGGCGTGTTGGGGGACGCCGAGGGCGAGCGCTCCGCCGACGAGGGCGGTGGCGGCGACCAAGGGCAGCGCGTGTCGGGTTCGGGTGTGCGGCACTCTCCGCCTCCGTGTGGGGTTCGGGGTCGTACGGACCTCTGATCTCCGGTCCGTACCTGTCTGAGAGCGCTCTCAGACTGGTGCCGAAGTCGTACCCGTGTCAACGATTCCGGCGTGAAATCCCTTGGTGCGGAGGTCACTTCGGACCCGCCCGGCGCCCGCCGCGAGGCGGGCGCCGTGGGCCGGTGCCGAAGGGTATGGAAAGCCGGAGGGCGCGGAAGACCGGAGGGCGCGGAAGGCCGGAAGGTTCAGAAGGCGCGGTCGAGCAGGGCCAGCAGCGCCGCCCAGTGGCGCTCGTCGGCCTCCCGGTCGTACGCCGGGGTGTCGGCCTGGGTGTAGCCGTGCTGCGCGCCCGGGTACACCTCGCAGGTGTGGCGCACCCCGGCCGCGTCCAGCGCCTGCTCCAGCTCGCGGATCTGCTCGGCCGGCATCGACGCGTCCTGGTCGGCGAAGCCGAAGTACAGCTCGGCGGTGACGGCACCGACCCCGAGGTGCGGGCTGTCCGGGGCGTCCGTGACCAGCTTGCCGCCGTGGAATCCGGCCGCCGCGGCCACCCGGCCGGGGTGCGTGGCGGCCGTGCGCAGGGCGAGCCGGGCGCCCATGCAGTAGCCGGTCAGCGCGACGGGCCCGTCGGTGACGAACGGGTTGTCCGCGAGGAAGCCGAGATAGGCGTCCGCGTCCCGCCGGGACTGCTCGGGGGTGAGGGAACCCATCACCGGGCCGATGCGCTGCCAGAGGGTCGGGTCGGCCGCCGGGTCGATGAACTCCGGCAGTTCGCCGAGCGGGGTGGTGCCGTGCCGGTAGAAGACGTTGGGCACCAGGACCGTGTAGCCGGCCGACGCCAGCCGGTCGGCCATCGACCGCAGCTGGGGGCGCAATCCGTAGGCGTCCTGGTAGAGCAGCACGCCCGGGTGCGGCTCGCCGTCGGCGGGATGGGCGAGGTAGGCGTCGGCGGTGCCGTCCTCGGTCGGGATCTCGACGGATGCTCCCTGTACGTCGGTCATGATGACGGTCCTCCTGGGGGAAGGGCGGGCGGGCGGCGGGTGCCCTGCCGGGCCGCGGGTGTGCCCATGTCCTGCGCGAACGCGCGGGGCGGGCGGGCGGAACTCATGCTGCCACGCACGATCCAGGCCCTCGCGGGGCGGTCCGCCGAACCGCCCCGCGCCGTCACTCGAACCGTGAGGTGTCGCCCGCGCCCCGCCGCACGATCTCCGCCTCGCCCCCGGAGAAGTCGACCACCGTGGTCGGCTCGGTGCCGCACTCCCCGGAGTCGACCACGGCGTCCACCACATGGTCGAGGCGGTCCTTGATCTCCCAGCCCTGGGTCATCGGCTCCTCCTCGTCCGGCAGCAGCAACGTGCTGGACAGCAGCGGCTCGCCCAGCTCGGCCAGCAGCGCCTGGGTGACCACATGGTCCGGGATGCGCACCCCGACGGTCTTCTTCTTCGGGTGCATCAGCTTGCGCGGGACCTCGCGGGTGGCCGGAAGGATGAAGGTGTAGCTGCCGGGGGTGGACGCCTTCACGGCCCGGAACACATCGTTGTCCACCCGCACGAACTGCCCGAGCTGGGCGAAGTCACGGCACATCAGCGTGAAGTGATGGCGGTCGTCCAGCCGGCGGATGGCACGGATCCGGTCCACGCCGTCCTGGCTGCCCAGCCGGCAGCCGAGCGCGTAGCAGGAGTCGGTCGGATATGCGATCAGCGCTCCCGACCGCACCGCGTCGGCGATCTGCGCGATGCTGCGGGCCTGCGGGTTCTCGGGGTGCACGTCGAAGTACTTCGCCATTCGCCGAGCTTATGCCGTCTCCGGGGACGACGCGGGCAGCGGGGGCGCCCCAGGTGGCCCGGGCCCCGTGCGCGGCGGCGGCGCGGGACCCCGCGCATGGTCGTCGCGCGGGCCCCGGGGCGAGGCGCGCGGGACGTCGGCAGCCCGGGAATCCCCGGAAAATTCCCCCATGCGCCCCCGGAAAAATCTCCCGGTGTATGCCCGGGGTTCCCGGGCACCCGAACCGTGAGCCATCCGGAGCCCTTCCCCCCCGGCCCCGGAGGCGTTGCCTCCGTCGGCGGCCCCACCCCCCGGGCCGCCGGCGGAGCCATGTCCGGCCGGACGGGACCGCCAGGTGAACCGTCGGGTAACGTCCCGCTGCGAACATCGGCCGACAGGGAAGACAGGAGGGGGACACGTGGCCCGCCGAGCTGAGGAGGAGCCGGTGTCCCGGCCGTCGTACGGGACCGACAGCGCCTGGGCGCGCGAGCTGCTCGACCAGCTGCGCCCCGCGGGGCGCGATCTGAACCGGCTGGTCGCCTGGCTCGCCCGCAGCACCGGGTCCGCCGTGCACCTCCAGGACGCGCGCGGCGCCCTCCTCGCCGAGGCGGGGGAGCGGCCCGCGCTGGACCCCGCCGTCGTCGCCGACGTGGCCGCGGGCCGGGTCTCCGCCGCCGCGCTGGAGGACGGGACGCGGCATGTGCGCCTGGTCGGCATCCGCCACCCCGGACCGCACCGGGCCGCCGCCTCCGCCGTCCTGGCCGTGGCCCGCACCGAGCCCTTCGACCGGCACACCACCGACATCCTCGGGCACACCGCGGGCGTCCTCGAACTCCTCTTGCGTGAGCGCGAGTTGACGCAGGCCGGCGACCGGCTGCGGCGGGCCGCCGCCGATCTGCGCCTCGCCATCCTGCAACTGCTGATGGTGGAGGACATCGTCTCCGCCCGCCGGGTCGCCGCGGGGCTGTGGCCCGGACTGCTGGAGAAGGACACCGCCCGCGTGTACGTCGTCGAGGGCACCGCCGCCGAACGCGACCGGCTCGCCGACGAGTGCGGGGCGGCCACCAGCGGCGGCGCCCTCGTGGTCCGCTGCCCGGCGATGGACGAGCACGTCATCGTCCTCGGCCCGGCCACCGAGGTGGAGGAGCGGCTGCGCTCCCTGGTCGCGGTGCGGCCGGGCACCTACCTCGGCGGCAGTCCCCGCCAGCGCCTCGCCCTGACCGCGACCGCCTACGGGCAGGCCGTCACCGCGCTCGCCGTGGCCCGCTTCAGCCCGGAGCGGACCGCCGTCTACGCCGAACGCATCCGCCCCGCCCGCCTGATGGACCCGGCCGCGCTGCACGCCTGGTCGGCCGCGGTGCTGCGCCCGCTCGACACGCTGCCGTACCACGTGCGCGCCGAACTGCTCGCCACCACCCGGCTGGGCCTGGAGTTCACCGCGGTCAGCACGGCCAAGGTGCTCGGCGTCAGCCGCAACACGGTGCGCGCCCGCATGGACCGGGTCGCCGCGCTGCTCGGCGCCGACTTCTCCGCCCTGGCCGTGCGCGCCGTGGCGCACATCGCGCTCAACACCGAGGCGGCGCACGGCCCGTACGACTCCGAGGGCCACGCACCCGCCGCGCCGGCCGGGTTCGCGGACCTGCTCGGCGGGGACGCGCTGCGCTCCTGGGCCGAGGGGCTGCTCGGGCGGCTCGACGCCGACGGCCGGGATCTGCGCGGCACCCTGCGCGCCTGGCTGGCCGCCGACGCCAACGCCGGGCCCGCCGCGACGGCGCGGGGGGTGCACGCCCAGACCGTACGGGAGCATGTGCGGGCCGCCGAACCCGTACTGGAGCGCCGGCTGCTGGCCGGGGGCACCGATCTGTACGAGGTCGTCCTCGCCCACCTCGTCACCGGTGAACTGCCCGTCCCCGCCCTCGGCCCGGCGAACCGGGAGCAAGTGGACGCGGCTGTGCACCGGTGAGTGCTACGCGCGTCGCGCCGGGCACCGGTGCGCTGGTACGGACCGCGCCTCGCACGTAAGTTCACTTCCAGCGGGGCACGACCGGGACGGGGGGCCGGTCGGGGCCCCGCGCCTCTTTTCCCCCGCCCGGCCGGTGGGTTCTCCTGTTCGTCCGACGGACGGAGGGCCCCGTTCGGGCGATGCCGTCACCCGACCCGGTGAGCCCGGCGTACCACCGGCCGCCCGGGGACGTTGCCCCGGCAGGAGCCGCTGGGAGGACCGGATGCCGCGGGGGGATCGGATGGAGCGAGTCGAAGGGGTCCGGCCGCCGCGGACCCGGGAGCCCGTCTACGACCGGCTCGTCGCCGAATGGCGGGCGCAGGGGCGGGCGGTGCCCACCGGCCCGGAGGTGCCGTGGACCTCGCTCGCCGGTCTCGCCGACCTCGCGGGCCTCGCCCTGCGCGTCACCCGGCCGGACCTCGAACCCGGGCGGCCCGCAGGAGTCGTACCGCACCTCCCCGGCCCGCTGTCGCCCCGTTAGGACTCCCGCGGCCGGGGCGGCGGTGCGGCGAGGACCGTCAGGGTGCCGTTGGCCTGCCGCAGCGCGTCCTCCAGGCTGCCGGGGGAGTGCAGGGTGCCGGTGCCGTCGGGCGGTACCAGCCACTCCAGACAGCGGGCGGGCCGGTAGGGCGGCGGTACGGCGACCCAGGAGCCCCGGGTCGCGTAGCGCAGCCCCGCGCCGACCCAGCCCCCGTCCGGGTCCGGCGGCAGGAAGAAGCCGACCCGGCCCGCCGTGAGGTCCACCAGGGTGGGGCCCGGCACCGGCAGCGCGGGCCGCCACAGCAG
The DNA here is from genome assembly GCF_009650765.1 of Streptomyces sp. SUK 48. Taxonomy (NCBI): domain Bacteria; kingdom Bacillati; phylum Actinomycetota; class Actinomycetes; order Kitasatosporales; family Streptomycetaceae; genus Streptomyces; species Streptomyces sp. SUK 48. The sequence goes on from NZ_CP045740.1 coordinate 7,450,676, forward strand.
GTCCAGGGTGAGCAGCCCCAGCCGCTCGGGGACGCTCAGCACGTCCCAGAAGCGCCCCGCCTCCAGCAGTGCGATCCCCTCCCCGTGGTCCCACTCCCACTTGCACGCCCGCGGGTCGGCCGCCGACGCCGCCAGCCACTCCACGCCCCGCATCCACATCGTGTTCGTCATGCACTGCTCCGCGTTCTCGGGCACTCGGTGCGTTCGCACAGCAACCCGGCATATGCATGCTCGTAGATATTTCTATGCGGCGGAAGGGGTGGCGCGGCCTGGCGTTTGTGGCGACGCGTTCGAACTTCGCCTGTCGGTTCGTCAGCCGGGCGAGGGGGAGGCGTCACCCTCCCGAGGCGGCGGGCCGACGCGGCGCGTGATTCGGGCGTCCCGGCGCGGTCCGGGGGACGGCGTCAGGCGGGCCGGTCGCCCGGGGCGGGCGACAGCACCAGCATCGTCGCGTCGTCGCGGACCTCGTAGCGCAGCCGCGCGAGGTCGGCCCACACCGCGGTGGGCAGCTCGCCGTCCCGGGTCTCCGCGAGCGCGGCCAGCCGCTCCGGCAGCGGGTAGAAGACCCCGGCGTCGTCCCGTGCCTCCCAGACGCCGTCGGAGGCCAGCAGCAGCCGGTCGCCCGGCTCCAGCGGCACCGTGACCTCCTTCGGCGGATCGGCGCCGGCCAGGCCGATCCCCAGCGGGGTGCCCGGTGCCACGGCGACCTCCCGCGCGCCGCCCTCGCGCAGCAGGACCGGCGCCGGATGACCGCACGCCACCACCCGCATCGTGCGCGCGCCGGCCGGGAACTCCACCAGCACCGCCGTCGCGAACAACTCCCCGTCCGGTGTGCCCGCCGCGTCCGTCTGGAGCCGGCGGTCCATCCGCGCCGCCACCGACTCCAGGTCCCGCTGGTCGAGGACCGCCTCGCGGAACGCGCCCAGCAGGGACACCACGGTCGAGACCGCCGTCAGCCCGTGCCCGCGCACATCGCCCATCACCGCCCGTACGCCGTACGGCCCTTCGCGCACGTCGAAGAAGTCCCCGCCCACCAGCGTGCCGTTCTCCGCCGCCCGGTAGAAGCCCACGCAGCCGATCCGCCCGACCCGCTCGGGCAGCGGCGGCATCACCGCCCGCTGCACGGCCTCCCCGATCGTGCGCTCCACCTGGAGCTGGGCGTCGCGGCGGCTGCGCACGAACGACACGAACACGCTGAGCAGGGCGACGAAGACGATGGTGAGCAGATCGGTGTTGCCGGGCCGGTTCAGATGGGTCACGGGCACGTTCAGGGCCACGACCACCAGGACGCCGAGCACGGCGGTGACCAGCGGGCCGTACGACAGGACGGCCAGCGGCGGGATCGCGCCCAGCAGGAAACCGAGGTCGGCGGCGTGCTCGGTGACGGTCGAGGCGACGGTCACCGCGACCAGCAGCAGCACCGGCAGCAGCCGGATCCACCACGGCGGTGGCGCGCCCCGCAACCAGCCGCGATCCTCCTGGCTCCCACGCGACGACCAAGCGCGCACCGATCGCACAGATCCACGCTACGCCGCCCCGGGCAGGAGGGCCCGTCGGCCGCTCCCCGCGCGCCGGCGGAACTCGCCGGAGGCGGTGCGGAAAACCGATGGACGCCGGCCCAGCGGCCGGGTTAGCGTACGACCGCACATCCGAGACGGACGAAGGAGGCGAGTGTCATGACCGCAGTCAGCATGCGCTCCCCCCTCCCCGTCGCCCGGGTGTGCCAGGTCTGACCGGGAGCGCGTTCCCGCCGCGAGGTCCTTCGCGGCATCTTTCCCGGAGGATTCCTTGACCGATCTGGTCATGCGCACGCTCGACGCGAACAGTGCGCACCTGTTCCACACCATGCCCGACCCGCTGGCCCTCGCCGAGAAGCACCGGCTGGTCACCTTCCGCCCCGAATGGCAGCGCGTCGCCCTGCGCGACGGCCGCACCGTGGCCCGCGCCGCCTGGTGGGGGCGCGCCGAGGACACCGAACCGCTGCTGATCAACTGGCTGGACGTGGCCGAGGGCGAGGAGGCGGCCGGCGCCGAACTGCTGCGGACCGCGCCCTGGCACCCGGACGAACTCGAACTCGACCTGCCCGGCGGCTGGCGCGACGACCCGGCGCAGCGGGCCGCCGCCGACACCCGCGCCGCCGCCGCGCGCGGGGCCGGATACGCGCCCCTGGTGGAGCGCTTCCTCTACCGCTGGACCCCGGACCTCGGCCTGCCCGAACGCCCCGGCCGCCTGGTCTTCACCCCGGAACCGGACGACGCCGTCTTCCTCGGCCTGCTGCGCCGGATCCACTCCGTCACCCTCGACGCGCACGCCCGCCGGGCCATCGCCGAGGGCGGTGTCGAGCAGGCCGCCCGGGAGGAGCTGGACCTCTTCCACTGGATGTCCTCGCCGCGCTCCTGGTGGCAGATCGCCCGCACCCGCGCCGGCGACCCGGTCGGCATCCACATCCCCGCCCGCAACCCGTCCGGAGCCTGTGTCGGCTTCATCGGCGTCGTCCCCGAGCACCGCGGCCACGGCTACGCCTACGACCTCCTCACCGAGTGCACCCGCTTCCTGGCCGTCGAGGGCGCCGAGTTCATCGGTGCCGCCACCGACCGGTCGAACTTCCCGATGGCCGCGCACTTCGCGAGGGCGGGCTATCCCGTCGTACGGGAGCGGGTGAACTTCCGGTCCGACGGCGTCGCCGGTGCCGGGTGATCGACGAGGCCGGCTTCCCCTGGCCGAACGGCGCGTTCACCTACGAGGAGATACGGCGCCGGGTCACCCTCGCCTCCCCGGAGGGGACACACTTTCCAAGATCGACGGGTTCATGCCTCCGGCGGGGAAATTCCTTCCTTCGGGGGCACTTGGCCGCCTTTTCCTCACCGGATGCCGGCGCCGAGCCGATAGTGGAGCCGCCGCCGGGCCCCGGTCCGGCGGTGTTCTCGCGCACCGTATGACCGGAGGGGAAAACACCATGGCCACCACCGAGGCGAACAACCGGGTCGAACTCGTCTTCTCGCTGTTCGACGCCAACGGCAACGGCGTACTGGACCCGGGGGACTTCGAGCTGATGGGCAGGCGGGTGGTCGAGGCCGTGCCCGAGGCCGGGGACGGCGCGAAGCACCGGATGGTCGAGGCGTTCCAGGGCTACTGGGACACCCTGCGCACCGAGCTGGACGCCGACGGCGACGGACAGGTCAGCCCCGAGGAGTTCAACGCCATCGTGCTCGACCCCCAGCGATTCGACGTCACCGTCAACGAGTTCGCCGAGTCCCTCGCCGCGCTGGGCGACCCGGACGGCGACGGCTATGTCGAACGCCCCCACTTCGTCGCCCTGATGACGGCCATCGGTTTCCAGCGCCCCAACATCGAGGCCCTGTTCGACGCCTTCGAGCCGGTCCACGGCGACCGTGTCCCCGTGGTCACCTGGGCCGACGGCATCCGTGACTACTACCGCCCGGAGAAGTCCGGCATCCCCGGCGATCACCTCACCACGGGTACCGCCCAGTGACCCACGACCCGAACACCCCCGTCGTCGGACTCGCCGTGGGCCGGGGCACCGGACCCGAACTCGCGGACGTCTTCGAGCAGGTGCTCGGCGCGCTGACCGCCGGGCACCCGGGCACCGTGACCATCGAGCGCTCCCCGCGCCTCTACCACTCCTACCACTCGTTGCGCGGCGAATCCGGCATCGCCCGGATCCGCGAGCTGACCGCCGCGGACGCCGACCACTACGAACGGTTCTGCCGCACCCGCGCCGAGCGGGGCACGACGGCGGTCTTCCGGACCGCCGTCAACGCCCAGTCCCTGTACCTCGTGCGCCGCCGGCTGCGCGCCGTCAAGGTGGACCTCCTCGGCGCCGACGGCCGCTCCCTGCTGCTGGTGCGCGACCAGGCGCAGGGCTTCTACACCGGGGAGAACGCGCACACGCCCGGCGAGATCACCCGCACCATGACCTTCGGCCGGGAGATCACCCGCAGCGTGGTCCGCTACGCGCTGCGCCGGGCCCGGCAGGAGTGGCCGGACGGGCGGATCGGCCGCGTCGTCATGGCGTACAAGTTCCACCTCCTGGACGGCGCCCTGGACACCTGGGTGAGCGAACTCGCGGCGGAACTCGGCGTGGAGATCGGCCTGTTCCAGCCGGACACGGTCAACCGCAACCTCATCACCCACGGCCTGCCCGACCGGACGCTGCTGATCGCCGGGAACGAATGGGCCGACATCATGCACGTCATGCTCCTCGACCGGTTCGGCTCCGACCGGCAGGAGAACCGTTGCACCGAGAACGTCTTCCTCGACCCCGCGCTGGCCGGACTCACCGAATACCAGACGGTGCACGGCTCCGCCGACGACATCGCCGGCCGGGGCCTCGTCAACCCGGTGGCGACCATCCGGGCGGCCGCGCGCGTCGCCGAGGGGCACGCCGGACGCACCGGTGCGGTGGAGGTCGTCGAGAAGGCGCTGCGCATCCTGGAGGAACGGGGCATATCCACGCCCGACCTCGGCGGCCGGCACTCCACCACCGCCGTGGCCGACGCCCTGCTCGACGCCCTCGACCCGCCCGGCGCCGGGACCCCGGCGGACGCCATCCTGGCCGGCGGCTCATGACCGGCCCGACGGGGGAGCGGACGGCCCTGGTCGTCGTGGACGTGCAGAACGACTTCTGCACCGGCCCGATCGCCCTCGGCCGCTTCGGCGGTGACCCCGCCGTCCTGGACGCGGCCGTCGCCGGTACCGTCCGGGCGGTGACCGCGGCCCGCGCGCGCGGCGTGGAGGTGGTCTTCGTACGGTTCACCGGCGACCCCGAGCACCAGGGCGCCGCCTGGCGGTCGCGGGACCACGCCCTCGGCAAGCGGCCGAAGTGCCTGGAGGGCTCCTGGGGCGCCGAGTTCCACCGGGTCGCGCCGGGGACGGGCGAGCGCGTCTTCACCAAGCGCGCCCGCTTCGACGCCTTCCTCGGCGAGGGCTTCGAGGACCACCTCGGCGCCCGCGGCATCGGCCACCTGGTCCTCGCCGGGGTGTACGCCGACGTGTGCGTGGACACCACCGCCCGCACGGCGTTCCAGAAGGGCTTCCATGTGACCGTCCTGACGGACTGCACCGCGGCCCTGCATCTGCCGTACGACGACGTCCTGCGGTTCATGCGGGTCGTCTACGGCGCCCGGACGACCACCGCCGCCGACCCCGCGGCCTGGACCGCGCCGGCGCCCGGGCCCGGGGAGGTGCCGTGCATACGGCCGGCGGGCTGAGCGCCGGGGTGGCCCGGGGCGTGGGCCGCACCGCCCTGCTGGTGGCCGCGGCCCGCGCGATCGAGACGCATCGCCCCGACGCGCTCGCCCGGGACCCGTTCGCCGAGCACTTCGTGCGCGCCGCGCCGGCCTCGGCGGGCTGGCCGGTGCGTCCGGGACAGGTGCCCGACGGGGACGCCGACCCGCTGTGGGGCAGGCTCGGCCGGTACTTCGCCCTGCGCACCCGCGTCCTGGACGACCATCTCCTGCGCTCCGCCCACCTGGGCGTGCGTCAGGTGGTCCTGCTCGGCGCGGGCCTGGACTGCCGGGCGTACCGGCTGGACTGGCCGCCGGGGCGCACGGTGTACGAGGTGGACACGGCGGAGGTGCTGGCCTTCAAGCAGACGGTCCTCGACCGGCTCCGGGCCGCCCCCGCGGCCGAGCGCCGCCCGCTCGCCGCGGACCTGCGCGAGGACTGGGCCGAGGTGCTGCTGGCCGCGGGCTTCGACCCGGCCGAACCCACGGCGTGGCTGGCCGAGGGGCTGCTGCTGTATCTGCCGGCGGCGGCCGAACGGAGCCTCGTGGCCACGATCGACCGGCTCAGCGCGGCGGACAGCACCCTGGCGTACGAGATCAAGGACCTCGTCGAGTCCCCGCAGGTGCGGTCCAGCCCCGTCTACACCACCACCCGCCGGCGCATCGGCATCGACCTGCTCGCCCTCTTCGACGGCGAGCCCCGCCCCGACTCGGCCGCCGAACTCGCCTCCCTGGGCTGGACGGTGACCACCCGCACCCCCTACGACTTCACCCGCCGGCACGGCCGCGGCCCCCTCCCGGAACCGAACGACGCCCTGGCCGCCAACCGCTGGATCTTCGCGGCGGCGCCGAGGGCCCGGGAGCCCGCGAGCGGACCGTGCGCCGGGGCGCCCGGGGCTACTTTGGGCGCGTCGCCAGGCGGGCCTCCGCCGCCGCCAGTATCTCCGTGACCCGCAGGCCGAAGGACGCGTCGCAGGGATGCGGGCGGCCGGTCTCGGCGCAGGCCAGGAGGGCGTCGGCGGCCCGGGTGAGGGCGGTGACGGCGTCCTCGGAGGCGGCGGGCATGACGGAGACCCCGGACGTGCCGCGCAGTTCGTACTCGGTGCCCGCGGCCGCCGGCGGAACCGTCGCGCTGAGGGTGACCGTGCTGGAGGCCCCGCCGGCGTGGTCGAGGACCAGGTGCACGGTGTCTCCCGGACCACGGCCCGCCGCGACCACCTGGGTGACGTCGCCGAGGATCGGCATCAGCACGGACAGCGCGTGCGGGCCCAGGTCCCACAGCGCGCCCTTCTCCTGGCGCCACGGAGAGGCCGCGAAGGGGCTGTCGGTGGTGAACACCGCCCCCAGCCAGTGCGCCCGGGCCGTGAACCAGCCCGTCGCAGCGGCTTGTTCCTCGATCCACGCCTGCGGCTCCTTCTGGAAGCGCGCGGTGAAGAACACCACCGAGGCCACCCCGGCCCGCTCCGCCTCCTCGGCCACCGCACGCGCGTCGGCGACCGACAGCGCGAGCGGCTTGTCGAGGAGCAGATGCCGCCCGGCCCGCGCCGCCCGCACCGCCAACGGGGCCTGCACGGACGGCGGCAGCGCGACGGCGACCGCGTCCACGTCGGCCAGCAGCGCGTCCACCTCGGCGTACGGCCTGCCGCCGTGCCGCTGTGCGAGCTCGCCGGCCGCCTCCGGGCGACGGCCCCACACCCCGGCGAACTCCAGACCGGGGTGCCCGGCTAGGGCGGGGGCGTAGACCGCCCGCGCCCAGGGGCCCGTTCCCAGCAGTCCGATGCGCATCTGACGTTCCTCTCTCCGAACCGGTCCCCGTGTCCTCAACAGCCCGCGCCCGTGGCCGCGTCGGCGCATCCGTCCGCCGACAGCCCGTCCCCCGTGAGCCATTCGGCGATGGTGGCGGCGATCGGCTGCCCGGTGTCCATCTCCACGAACCCGAACTGTCCGGACTGGTTGCACTCCAGGAACCACCAGACGCCGTCCGCGTCCTCCGCGAAGTCGAACGCACCGTACGCCAGTTCCGCCCCGCGGAGATAGCGCAGGACGCCCTCGGCGACCCGCGCGGGCACCGCCACCGGCAGCCACGGTGACACGGAGGGGGCGAACCGCACGTCCACGTCGTCGGGATGGGCGTCCGGGGCCACCGGCTTGCGGGCCGCCAGCAGGGTGTCACCGACGGCGGTGAGCCGGATGTCGGCCCGCTTCACCACGCGTCGCTGGAGCAGCGTCGGCCCGAAGGCGACCGCCGAGAAGTCCGTGTCCGGCGCCACCCTGCTCGTCGGCACCGCCCGCGGCGGCTCCTGCGGATGCGCCCCGGAGACCGGCTTGACCACCAGGTCGGGGTGACGCTCCGCGAACTCCCGCGCCGCCCGCGGGAACGTCGTGATCAGGGTGGGCGGCACCGCGAGTCCGCTGTGCTGGGCGTGCCGCAGCTGCCAGGGCTTGTACCGGGCGCGGCGGGCGGCGTCCGGATGGTTCATCCAGCGTGCGCCGGTGCAGCGCAGCATGCCGTACAGCGCCTGCGCGGACTCCTCGGTCAGCCAGGCGGACGGCTGGGCGGCGCGCGAGGCCGCCGCCCCGGGCCTGCGCACCCAGATGGAGCGCAGCCCGTCCAGGTCCACCAGACGCCCGCCGACGGACAGTTGCCCCTGGCAGGTGCCGTGCGCGTACTCGCCCGACAGCGCGACCCCGGCGGTCAGATCGGCGGGGTCGAGCCGGACGACGGGCACCTGGGCCTCGCGGAGGCGGAGGACCACCATGTCCGCCGTCACGTCTTCTTCACTGGTCAGGATGAGCACGGTCATCGTCTGCGGGTCCGTGGTTCAGTCGTCGAAGTGCGTCTTGGAACCGGCGGTCGAGGTCGTGGTCCCCAGCGCACGCAGGGTCGCGTGGTCCGTCGCGGCGATCCGCCCGTCCGGGAGCACGTTCAACTGCAGTCCGGAGTCGTACGCGTACGGAACGGTTACTTCCAACTGCACAGCCGGGCGCGCGTAGTTGAGCGTGAACGGTTGCATGGTCTCTCCCTGGTTCGGCTTTCACGTCCTTATACGATTCGAACGGGTGATTGGTTTCCTTACGCTGCGTGACCATGACGCGGACGGGTGCGTTCCGCCGCGGTGCCGGACGCCCCGCTCACACAGCGAGTGCCCCGCGCGCCACGGACAGTGCCTGCTCCGCGTATCCGCGTCCGAACAGCACCGCGTGCACGAGGAGCGGGAAGAGCTGGTGGACGCCGACGCGTTGGCGCCAGCCGTCGGCGAGCGGCGCCGACTCCCGGTACCCCGCGAGGACCTGGCCGAGGTGCGGGCAGCCGAAGAGGTGAAGCATCGCCAGGTCGGTCTCCCGGTGTCCGCCGTGCGCGGCCGGGTCGATGAGCCGTACCTCGCCGTCGGTGCCCCACAGCACATTGCCGTTCCACAGGTCGCCGTGCAGCCGCGCGGGCGGCTCCGCGGGCCCCGCCAGCTCCGGCAGCCGGGCGCAGAGCCGCTCGAACACCGCCGCCTCGCCCGGCCGCAGCGTCCCGCGCTCGACCGCGCCGCGCACATACGGCAGCACCCGGTGCTCGGCGTACCAGCCGGACCACTCGGTGCCCTCGGCGTTGCGCATGGGCGCGAGCCCGATGTACGCGTCCCGCGGCCCGCCGGGCGGCGCCGACCCGAAGCGGGGCGCGCCGGACGCGTGCAGGGCCGCGAGGGCCTGACCGAAACGGAGCGCCGCCTTCGCGTCGGGATTCCCGGTCGCCACCCGCTCGGTGACCATCCAGCGCTCGTCGTGCCCGAGCACCTCCGGCACCCGGACGGCGCCCGCGGCGGCGAGCCAGTGCAGCCCCGCCACCTCCGCGCGGACCGCGCCGGGGGCGTCGGCGCGCTTGACCATCACCGGGGTGCCGTCGGCCAGCAGTACCTCCACGGGCGACCCGGACATCCCCGGCGCCGCGTCGACCGGGCGCCCGGTGAGCCGGGACGCCGCCTGTCCAGGATCCTCGTCTCGCGTGACCACGGCTTCAGGGTACGGCGCACAACACCAGGTCAGGAGAGGCTACTTCGACCGTTACTACGACGCTTTTCAGCCATTCGGCGGGGTCCCGTGCACGGGTGGGCGCCGCGCGGGCGGCGGGAGTGCGCCAAGTGGCCACACGAGGCGCCCGCCGTACCGTCAGTCGCCGACCGGGGTGGAACGCGGCGGCAGCCCCACCGGGTTGCCGGGCGGCAGCAGATCCGAGTCCCCCACCGCGCGGGCCAGCGGATCCAGCAGCGCGGCCAGCCGGGCGGTGCGGTCCGGGCCGAGGGCGCGCCAGGGGCTCTCGGCCGCCGCGTCGGTCAGCGCCTCGACCTCCGCGCGCGCCGCCACTCCGGCGGCGGTGAGCGATCCGTCCTCGGCGAGCAGCCCGCGCTCCCGCAGCCGGAGCCCGGCCGCCGTCCAGTCGCCCGGCTCCCACTTGCGGGTCTCCCGCAGGAAGCCCTCGTCCGACTCGCCGGCGGCCGCCTTGAGCACCATGGCCTCGACCGGCCCGAGCCCCCGGCCCACCAGCACCGCGACATGCCCGTCGCCCCGGTGCTCGCGCAGGGTCGTCAGCGCCTGCCACAACCGGGCCGTGGGCCGCTCCGGACGCTCCAGCGCCTGGTTGGCGGCGGCCAGCACCCGGCCCGCGGTGTCCGCGGCCGCCGCGGCCCGCCAGGCGAGATCGGCGGCCTCGGTGAACTCGGCGGAGCCGGTGACCTCCGGTCCGTACAGCTCGGTCATCGCCGCGTCCATGGCGTCCTCGCGGGCCGCGAGGACCCGCGCGGGAGTCGCGTATCCCCAGGCGTCCGGCAGCGCCCTGGCCACCCGGGCGGGGTGGAAGACGTAGAAGCCGCTCGTCACGACGGCGGGGGAGACCGGGCCGAGCGGGGCGGCCCGCAGCGCGAAGTAGCCCATCCAGTAGCCGCGCAGCCCCAGCTCCGCCGCGGCCCGGTGCGCCTGCGGCGCGAAGTACACCAGGTCGTGCACGGGTTCGTAGCGCTCCCACAGGGCCCGCGCCATTCCGTCCGCCACTGCCGCCTCCCACCGCCTCGGCCGCCACCGGCCGTTTGCCGTCGTGCCGTCCGGCACCGGACTGCGCTATGACCACTGTCATAACACAAGGGCGGGTGACGCACCTCGCGCACCTCTTCCCGGCCTCGCCGCGGCCTCTCCCCGGCGGGATGCGGCGGCGGGGGCGCGGATTGGACCGGACGGGGGGTCCGGAGCCGCCCGCACTGGGGCAGACGGGTGGGCCGTTGACACGGCTGGGCGGCTCGGATGGTGGGAGCCGGGGGCCTCACTGACGGTGGTTCATGTCGAGACCGGGTCCATCCAGCTGATGAGGCGTCCGCTGCCCGGTCATGGCGGAAGGACAACACGATGCGTTCTGCCCGTACCCTCCTGGCCACGGCAGCCGCCGCGGCCGCCCTGGCCTTCGGCACGCCCGGCGCCGCGTTCGCGGTCCCGGCCGGGCACGACTCGGGCCGTGGGGACTCCTCGCACAGCAGCGACTCCGGCGGTGACCGCGACAAGGGCTCCGACCGGGACCAAGACAACGGCAGCGGAGGCGACAACGACCGCGGACACGACCGGCCCCGCGGCGGAATGCACACGGGTGGCGGAGCGCTCGCCACCGTGCTGCGTAACGACAGCAGTGGTGACATCCGGTTCGACCCCGAGTCCTACCAGGAGGACGGCGGGGGCAAGGGCGGCAGCGACGAGGGCGGCGGCGGTGGCGGTCGCGGGAAGGGCGGTGACGACGACAGCGGCGGTGGCGGTGGTCGCGGCAAGGGTGGCGACGACGACAGCGGTGGCGGTGGCGGTCGCGGCAAGGGTGGCGACGACGACAGCGGCGGTGGCGGTGGTCGCGGCAAGGGTGGCGACGACGACAGCGGTGGCGGCGGTGGTCGCGGCAAGGGCGGCGACGACAGCGGCAGCGGCTGGGGCGGCGGCTCCGACAGCGGCGGCGGCAAGCCGCGCGGCGGCATGCACACCGGTGGCGGCGCGCTCGCCGATCCCGGTGTCACCGCGGGCGGCCTCGCGGTGCTCGGTGTCGGCGCGGCCGGCATGTACGCACTGCGCCGCAAGAAGGCCGCGCAGCCGGCGTCCTGACCGGGGCTACGGACGCCGCCGGCGCGCTGCGAGCGCCGGCGGCGCGTGCCCCTCGCGGGCGGGTGCGGCCCCCCTGGGAGGCGAACCCCCGCTGTGACCACCCATTCCGTACCACCCGTCCCGTACCGCCGTGTCCCAGTGAGGTGATGTCCGATGGCAGCGGATCCGTCCTCCGCGCAGCCCCCCGAACCCGAGCCGGACACGTCGGGCGCCGCTCGTGGCGGGCGGCTGGTGCTCTGGGGGGTGGCGATCCTCTTCCTCGCCGTCAGCATGTTCGGCGGCGGGCATCACGGATCGTTCCCGGCACCGCGGGCGACCCCGGCCTCCGGCGCCAGCTCTTCCGGGGCCGGCTCCACGGAGCGGGCCCCGGTGGCCGTCGGGCTGCCCCGGTCGGAGCCGACCCGGCTGGTCATCCCGAAGATCGGCGTCGACGCCCCCTTCACCGAGCTGACCCTCGCTTCCACGGGACAGCTCCAGCCGCCGCCCGCGGCGAACACCAATCTCGTCGGCTGGTACGCCAAGGGCGCGGCGCCCGGCGAGAAGGGCACCGCCATCATCGCCGGGCACGTGGACACCAAGGTCTCGGCGGCCGTCTTCGTCAACCTCGACCAGCTGGACACCGGCGACCACTTCTCCGTGGAGCGCGCCGACGGGCGGACCGCGGACTTCGTGGTGGACAGCGCCGAGACCTTCGCGAAGGACGACTTCCCGAGCGACCGCGTCTACGCCGACACGGCCCGCCCCGAGGCCCGCCTCATCACCTGCGCGGGCGACTACGACCACACGGCCAAGGACTACACCGACAACCTGGTGGTCTTCGCCCACCTCGTGTGACCACCCAAGCCCCTGAGGGGCGCGGGGAACCGCGCGACCGGCCAGGACGGACCCGCAGGCGTCGACGGACCGCATCTCGGCGGCGCCTTGCGGCGGGCGGCAGGGTGATTCCCTGAGGGGCGCGGGGAACTGCGCGATCGGCCACGACGCACCCGCACCCATCCACGAACCGCACCCGCACCCGCACGCATCCACGAACCGCGCCCTCACCCCCGGCCGCCCCCACCCCTCACCCCCGCCGGGACGAGAACGCCCCGCCCCGGCCGAAGGCCACCGCCGCGAACCGCTCGCCGATCCTGCGATGCGCCGCCGTGTCCGGGTGGAGCCCGTCCGGCAGCGGGAGCTCGGCGAAGTCGGCCTCGCCGTACAGCTCGCGCCCGTCGAGGTGGAACAGCTGCTCGTCCCCGGCCGCCCGCTCCCGCACGATCCGCGCCAGCTCCGCCCGGACGACACCGAGCGTGAGCTTGCCCGCCGCCGTCTCCGCCGGGTCCCCGGAGGCCCGGAAGGCGAGCCGGCCCTCGGCGAGCGCGGCGAGGTCCCAGGCCGTGGGCCCCGGCGTGTCCTCGTGCATCGGGCACAGCACCGGCGAGACGACGAGCAGCGGAGTGTCCGGGTGCCCCTCGCGGATGGTGTCCAGGAAGCCGTGCACCGCGGGACCGAAGGCGCGCAGCCGCATCAGATCGCTGTTGACGACGTTGATACCCAGCTTGACGCTGATCAGATCGGCCGGGGTGTCCCGCAGCGCGCGGGCGGTGAACGGGTCGAGCAGCGCACTTCCGCCGAGGCCCAGGTTGATCAGCTCGGCCCCGCCGAGGGCGGCGGCCAGCGCCGGCCAGGTGGTGGTGGGGCTCGCGGCGTCGGAGCCGTGACTGATCGAGCTGCCGTGGTGCAGCCAGACCTTGCGGCCCCGGTCCGCCACGGCCGTCACCGGGGCGTCGGTGCGCAGCGCGACCAGCTCGGTCCGCTCGTTGTGCGGCAGCCAGATCTCCACGTCCTTGGCCGCGTCCGGCAGCCCGGTGAACCGTACGGTGGCGACCGGACCCGGCGTGTGTTCCGCGCTCCCGGCGGCCATGTCGATGGTGAGGACGTCGCCCCCGGCCGCGATGGCGCTGGCCGCCGGACGTCCGTCCACCAGCAGGTCGTACACCCCGTCGGGGCGCGGCGGGACACCGGTGTAGACCCGCTTGGTCGGCACGGTGTCCAGCTCGATGGCGGTGGCCCGGGTGCGGAACACCAGCCGTACCCCGGCGGGCTGCGACTCGGCCAGGGCGAGCTGCGGGTCGGCGCACTGCGCGCGGGCCCGGGCGGGCAGCCGGTGCGGCAGCAGTCCTCGCTCGGTGCGTTCGAGGTCGAGGGCGCCGCGTACGAGGTCGGCGGTGAGATCGGTGGTGTGCATGATGTCGGCCTGTGTTTCGTGGGGAGACGTCGGCTCAGCGGGTGGGCCAGTTGCGCAGCAGGGAGTCCAGGGCGTCCACGATCCGCGTCCAGGACTCCTGGGAGTCGGGGGCGCTGTGCGCGAAACCGCCGGCCGTCTCCAGGCTGACGTAGCCGTGGAAGACGCTGCCCAGCAGGCGCACCGCGTGGGTCTGCTCGGGTTCGGGCAGCTCGTAGCCGCGCAGGATCGCCCGGGTCAGCTGGGCGTGCCGGGGGCCCGCGCTCGCGGCGGCCGTCTCGGGGTCCAGCGGGTACCGGGCCGCCGTGTAGCGGCCGGGGTGGGCGAGGGCGTAGTCGCGGTAGACGTCCGCGAAGGCGCCGAGCGCGTCCTTGCCGGAGCGCCCGGCGAGCGCCTCGGCGGCACGGTCGGCCAGCTCCGCGAGGGCGAGCAGCGCGATCCGTGTCCTGAGGTCCTGGGAGTTCCGCAGGTGCGAGTACAGGCTCGCGACCTTGACGTCGAACCGCCGGGCCAGCGCCGACACGGTCACCTGGTCGAAGCCCACCTCGTCGGCCAGCTCCGCGCCCGCGCGGACCAGCCGCTCGGTGGTCAGTCCCGCACGCACCATCAGCTTCCTCCCTATTGCCGACAAGGATTATGCGTCTTCCTAAAGCTTTTAGGCAAACGACTAATGGGTGAAGGTGTACTGAGGGTGCGCGACAACGCGAACGGCCGCCGACCGGGGACTCCGGTCGGCGGCCGCGAAGGCGCCGCAGGCGAGGGGCGGGTCAGACCGCCGTCGCCGGGTACGTCGGGTACTCCACGCCCGACACGTACTGCACGACCCGGACGACCTGGCACGAGTAGCCGAACTCGTTGTCGTACCAGAGGTAGAGGATCGCGTTGTCCCCGTCGACCTTCAGCGCGCCGGCGTCCACGATCGAGGCGTGGCGCGAGCCGATGAAGTCGCTGGAGACCGCGTCGGGCGCCGTGGTGAAGTCGATCTGGCGCTTGAGCGGCGAGGTCAGCGAGACGTCGCGCAGGTAGTCGTGGACCTCCTCGCGGGTGGTCTCACGGGCCAGCTGGAGGTTGAGGATCGCGATCGACACGTCCGGCACCGGGACGCGGATCGAGCTGCCGGAGATCGGCGCCTTGAGGTCGGGCAGCGCCTTCGCCACGGCCGAGGCGGCACCGGTCTCGGTGATCACCATGTTCAGCGGCGCGGAGCGGCCGCGGCGCTCGGCCTTGTGGTAATTGTCCAGCAGGTTCTGGTCGTTGGTGAAGGAGTGGACCGTCTCCACGTGGCCGCGCAGCACGCCGTACTCGTCGTCCATGGCCTTCAGCGGCGGGACGATCGCGTTGGTGGTGCAGGAGGCGCAGGACAGGATCTGCTCGTCCGGCTTGATGGTGTCGTGGTTGACGCCGTGCACGATGTTCGGGACGTCGCCCTTGCCCGGCGCGGTCAGGACGACCTTCTCGATACCGGGACGCAGGTGCTCGGACAGACCCGCGCGGTCACGCCACTTGCCGGTGTTGTCGATGAGGATGGCGTCGCGGATGCCGTACTCGGTGTAGTCCACCTGCGACGGGTCGTCGGCGTAGATCACCTTGACGGCATTGCCGTTGGCGATGATCGTGCTGTTCTCCTCGTCCACCGTGATGGTGCCCTGGAACTGGCCGTGGATCGAGTCGCGCCGCAGCAGCGAGGCGCGCTTGACGATGTCCCGGGCGCCGCCGCCGCGCACCACGATGGCCCGCAGGCGCAGCCCGTTGCCGGAGCCGGCCTTCTCGATCAGCAGGCGGGCCACGAGGCGGCCGATGCGGCCGAAGCCGTACAGCACGACATCGCGCGGCTCACGCCGCTCGATCTTGTCGGCGCCGGTGGCGCCGGCGACCGCCTCGGCGGTGAACTCCTCGACGCTCAGGCCGCGTTCGTCGGCCTGGTGGAGGGTGGCGAGCATGCCCAGGTCGATCTGGGAGGGGCCGAGGTCCAGGGCGGTCAGGGCCTTCAGGAAGGGCATCGTCTCGGTGACGGACAGCTCCTGGCCGGCGATCTGCCGGGCGAAGCGGTGCGTCTTGAGGATGCTGACCACCGACTTGTTCACCAGGGAGCGGCTGTGCAGCAGGACGGTCACGTCCCGCTCGCGGTGCAGCTTCCCGATGAGCGGGATCATGGACTCCGCGATCTCCTCGCGGTTCTTCCAGTTGGTGAACGAGTCGTCGTTGACAGTCACAGGTCCGGTCCATCTTTCGAGCTAGGCAGCGCTCATATGATAACCACACCTTACGTGGGCACTTCGGGGGGTCCTCAGGGGGGTGCCCGAGGGCGAGTTCCCGAAGGCGAGTTCGACCCGTAGGGGAGGGGCCTGTAAGGGACTTACACCGATTTCTTGACCAATTCCTGATTCAGGGTGGAAGTACGTAAGAAACCCGAGTCGTGGATTGCACGTCTTACCCGGTGTGCCCAAGGTCAGCAACGTGAGCACCTCCTCCGTTCCCCGGCCCGAACCGGCCGCCCCGTCCCGCCCCGCAGGCCGCTTCGATCTGCCCCGGATCGCCCGCCGCGGAATCCCCGAAGGGGCGGTACCGGCCCTCGCGTTGTTCGCGTGCGTCCGGCTCGCCGGGATACTCGCGGTGATCCTGGCCAACGCCCTGCGCGGACACCCGCTCGTCCGGACCCTCGCCCACTCCTGGGACTCCCGCTGGTACCTGCACATCGCGGCCCAGGGCTACGGCCACAAGATGTGGATCACCCCGCAGGGCGCCGTGCAGACCGACTGGGCGTTCTTCCCCCTCTATCCGGCGCTCATCCGAGCGCTCACCACGGTGCTGCCGCTCACCCCGGGCCAGGCCGCGCTGCTCATCTCCTGGCTCGCCGCGGGCGTGGCCGCGTACGGCGTCTACGCCATCGGGCATCTGCTCCACGGCCGGGGCGTGGCCACCGCGCTGGTGGGCCTGTGGGCGGTCATGCCGCACGCCGTCGAGCTGACCATCGCCTACACCGAGTCGCTCTTCGCCGCGCTCGCCATCTGGTCCCTGTACTGCGTGCTCAAGGGCCGCTGGCTGTGGGCCGGGGCGCTGGCCGCGTTCGCGGGTCTCGCCCGGCCCAGCGGCTTCGCGGTGGCCGGTGCCGTCGCCCTCGCCGCCGTGTACGAGGCGTGGCGCGGGCGCGGCCGGGTCTCCTGGCGGCTGTGGGCCGGGGCCGTCCTCGCCCCGCTGGGCTTCCTCGGCTATGTGCTGTGGGTCGGCACCCAGGTCGGCAATCTGTTCGGCGGCTACTTCAAGGTGCAGAGCGCCTGGGACTCCCGCTTCGACTTCGGCGTCGGCGCGGCCCGCTTCGTCAAGGCGCTGCTGCTGCACGGCGGCGGAGTCGTCTACACGGTCGCGCTGCTGGTCGTGGCCACCGGGGTGCTGCTGTTCGCCCTGCTGTGCCTGGACCGCCCCCCGCTGGTCCTGCTCGTCTTCTCCGGGGTGCTGATCCTGCTCGTGCTCGGCGGCTCGGGGTCCTTCTCCTCCAAGCCCCGCTTCCTGCTCCCGGCCTTCCCCCTGCTCATCCCGATGGCCCGCGCCCTCGTCCGGACCTGGCGGGTGCGGCGGGTCCAGGCGCTCCTCGTCTACGGCGCGCTCACCCTGGTGTCCCTGTTCTTCGGCGCCTACGTCACGGCGGTGGCCCACTCCCCGCTGTGAGCGCGTGACCGCGGTGAGGAGTCCGTAAGAAGCCGGTCACCCGGAACACCCCGTGCGAACGCCGGGAAACGGGGTAGTCGAGGGGACGCCCGAGGAAAGGACCGACATGACGACCTACCTGATCAGCGTCCCCGGCACCTTCACCGCCGGGGTCGGCGCGGACACCCGGAGCCGCCTGACCCGGGCGCTGCGCCCCGTGGACCCGCACGGCACCCGCATGGGCAGCAGCGAGGACCTGGATGTGCTCAACGTCAACGACGACAACACGTTCACCCTCCGCCTGACCATCGAGGCCGACACCGGTCCGCACGCCGAGGAGGAGGCCCGCAAACTCGCGGGCTCCGCGCTGCGCGGCGCGGGCCTGGACGAACGCAGCGCGCCGCTGGGCCCGGCGGTGATCACCGGGATCGACTCCGACGCGAGCTGAACCGGCGCGGACACCGGCTGAGCGGCCCGCTTCGGCGGGCCGCGCCGAGTTCGGTCACTTTAGGTAAAATCTAGGCGTTTGCCAATGATTCGGGCAGCCGTGCCCCTTGGAGGCGGTCGCCTCCGAGGGCACCCTCCGCCGGAAGTGAACCGATGTCCCGCAAGCGCTCCACCGACGACGGCGACGAACTGCTGGCCAGACTCGGTTCGCTCACCGCGCAGGCACGCGAGCGCGCGGAACTCCAGCGCACCCAGGTCGAGCTGGCCATCGCCCTGCAACGCGGCATGCTGCCCCGCGACCTGCCCGCCGCCCCCGGACTGCATCTGGCGGTCCGCTACGCCCCCGCCTGCTACGGGCTCAACGTGGGCGGTGACTGGTACGACGCCTTCCCGCTGCCCGACGGCCGGATCGGGCTGGCCATCGGGGACGTACAGGGGCACAACATCGAGGCCGCCGCCTTCATGGGCCAGGTCCGCGCCGGACTGCGCGCCCTCGCCTTCGCCACCGGCGAGCCCGGCGAACTGCTCGCCCGCACCAACGACCTGCTCCTCTCCCTGGGCAGCGAACTCTTCGCCACCTGCACCTTCATGCGGCTCGACCCGGCCACCGGCGCGATGGAGAGCGCCCGGGCCGGCCACATCCCCTTCGTCTGGGCCACGGCGGACGGCAAGTCCGGAGTCGTCGACGACGAGGGCGGCCCGCCGCTCGGCGTCCAGCGGGGCGTCGAGTACCCGGTGACCCGGCACCGGCTGACCACCGGCGGGCTGTTCGTGCTGCTCACCGACGGGGTGGTGGAGGGGCCCTCACTGGCCGTGGAGGACGGCCTGGAACAGGTGACACGGCTCGCGGGCATCGCCGCCGTCGCGGGCCTGGAGAGCCACGCGCTGGCCGCCGCCGTGATCAAGGGCGCGGAGAACGTCGGACACGAGGACGACGCCGCCGTACTCGTCGTCGGTCTCGACGGACCCGCACGGCCGTAGCGTCCCTCATTCGGCCAGAGGGCCGGATCACGGACGCTCTCGCCTCGCCGAGCCGCGCCGGGCGGTGTGAGATGGCTGCTGTGGTGGGTAACGCGGAACTGCGCCGGCCGGGCGGCTATGTCGTCCAGGTGGTGGCCGTCGCGGCCCTCTACTACGGCTCCGCCCGCCTCGGCCTGCTGCGCGAGCTGACCGTGGGCAGCGCCGTCTTCACCCCGATCTACCCGCCGACCGGCGTCGCCGTCGCCGCCCTGCTGATCCTCGGCATCGGCTGCTGGCCCGGCATCACCCTCGGCGCCCTCACCCTCATCCTGACCATCTCGCCGCCCGGCCCCGATCTGGCCGGCATCCTCTTCGGCAACACCGCAGCCCCCGTGTGCGCGGCGATCCTGCTGCACTGGGCCCGCTTCCGCCCCGACCTCGGCCGGTTCCGGGACGGCCTCGCCCTGGTGTTCCTCGGCGCGCTGGCCGCCATGACGATCAGCGCGACCGTCGGCGTGGGCATGCTCGTGCTCGCGGACAAGCTGGCCGCCCACGACTTCTGGCCGGTGTGGCTCGCCTGGTGGGTCGGCGACGCGATGGGGGTCCTGCTGGTCACCCCGCTGCTGCTGATGCTGCGCGGTATCCGCAGGCCGCTGCGCCTGGGCCGGTGGCGGGAGGCGACCGCGCTCACCGTCATCGCCTGTGTGCTCGTCCCGCTGGCCGCCTACAGCTCGCTCAGCCTGCTCTTCCTGGTCTATCCGCTGATCATCTGGGCCGCCCTGCGCTTCCAGCTCGCAGGCGCCGTGCTGTGCGCGCTGTTCACGTCCGTGATGGCCACCATCGCCGCGACGGACGGGAGCGGCGCGTTCCAGGGGCTGAGCCCGGTCGAGATCATGGCGAAGCTCCAGGCGTTCAACGGGACGATGGCGCTCACCGCGCTCCTGATGGCCGCCCTGATCACCGAGCAGCGCAACACGCGCCGCTCGGTGGAGCAGGCATGCCAGGAACTGGTGGAGGTCCTCGAACACCTGACCGCCGGGGAGGTCCCGCTGCCCCTGCCCCAGACGGACGCCGACGGGACGGGGGACGGCGACGACACCGGGGGCCGGTCGTCGCCGTCCCGGTGAGGCGGACGGTGGCCGGGTTGCTCAGTGCGGCCGGTGCGGCTCCTGGTCGTCGCCCCACTCCTCGGGGTGCCTGCTCCGGGAGCTGCGTTCGGCGACGTCGCGGGGGGTGGGTGTGGTCGTCGGCGAGTTGCCGGACTCATCGGCGGCATGACGGCGTTCCGTCTCGTGGCGACGGTTCGCGTCCCGCTGTTCCTGCCGGCTCTGACGCTGGTCATCACGTGCGTTCATACGGCGCCGGGTACCCCCGCCCCGGCGGCCGCAACGTCCCTCCCGGCGTGTCGCCGGACCGCCCCGGGGCACCGGGAGACGATGGGCGGACCCCGCCGGCGGCGGCGCGGACCGGTGGGAAGGACGGCAACGGCACGATGGAACATCGGGTGACCGCGCGGGCGGAGGACGGCACCACCGGCGCGGAACGTGCGGCGGCGGTCCCGGCGGACGATGCGACCGGTACGGCTGGCGCGGCCGATACGGCGGGTACGGCTCGCGCGGCCGGTACGACCGGCACGGCTCGTGCGGCCGGTACGGCGGGTACGACGGCTCCCGCCGACCGGAGCCCCGGCGCCGCCGACCCCCGCCGCCGTGTCCCCCGTACCGACGACCTCCTGCGGGACCCCCGCCTCGCCGAGGCCGTGGACCGGCTCGGGGCCGCGGTCGTCAAAGGGGCCGTACGGGACGCGCAGCAGCGGGCCAGGGACGGGGAGCTCGCGCCCGAACACGTGACCGAGACGGTTCTGGGTCTGCTCCCCGGCACCGCGAGCGGACTGCGCCCGGTGCTCAACGCCACCGGGGTGCTGCTCCACACCAACCTCGGCCGCGCCCCCCTCTCGGCCGCCGCCCGGCAGGCTCTGGCCGAGGCCGCGGGACCCACCGACGTGGAACTCGACCTGGCGACCGGCGACCGGGCCCGCCGGGGCCGCTCCGCCCTCGCCGCCCTGCGCGCGCGGGTGCCCGCCGCCGGGGACGTCCATGTCGTCAACAACGGCGCCGCCGCCCTCGTCCTCGCCGCCACCGCGCTCGCGGCCGGCCGGGAGATCGTGGTCAGCCGGGGTGAGATGGTGGAGATCGGCGACGGCTTTCGCCTGCCCGACCTGCTCGTCTCCACCGGTGCGCGGCTGCGCGAGGTGGGCACGACGAACCGCACGACCGCCGCCGACTACGCCGAGGCGATCGGCCCGGAGACCGGGTTCGTGCTCAAGGTGCACCCGTCCAACTTCCGCGTCACCGGCTTCACCCGTGCGGCCCAGACGGGGGAACTCGCCTCTCTGGGCGTGCCGGTCGTCGTGGACATCGGCTCCGGGCTGCTCGCCCCGCACCCCGGCCTGCCCGAGGAACCCGACGCCGGCACCCAGCTGCGCGCGGGCGCCGCCCTGGTCACCGCGAGCGGCGACAAGCTGCTCGGCGGACCCCAGTGCGGACTGCTGCTCGGAGACCGCGACCTGCTGCGCGCCCTCGCCCGGCACCCGCTGGCCCGCGCCCTGCGCGTCGACAAACTGACCCTGGCCGCCCTGGAGGCCACCCTCACCGGACCGCCCACCCCCACCGCCCACGCCCTGACCGCCGACCCCGTCGCCCTCAGGGCCCGCGCCGACCGGCTCGCCGCCGAACTGGGCGCCCACGGGATCGACGCCCGCGCCGTCGCCGGCACCGCCACGGTCGGCGGGGGAGGGGCGCCCGGCGTCGGGCTGCCCAGCGCGGCACTCTCGCTGCCCGAGCCGTACGCCGCCGCGCTGCGCACCGGCCGGACCCCCGTCGTCGGACGCCTGGAGGCCGGGCGCTGCCTGCTGGACCTGCGCTCCGTGCCCCCGGCCGACGACGAGCGGCTCGCCGAAGCCGTACGCGCGGTGCGCACGAGCGACGATCCGGCCGCGCCCACGGGACGGACCTGATGCGGGTCCTCGCCACCGCCGGACATGTCGACCACGGCAAGTCCGCCCTGGTCCGGGCGCTCACCGGGATGGAACCCGACCGGTACGAGGAGGAGCGCCGCCGGGGCCGCACCCTCGATCTGGGCTTCGTGTGGACGCGGCTCGACGCGCTCGGCGACCACCTCGCCTTCGTGGACGTACCCGGCCATGAGCGGTTCGTGCCCACCATGCTCGCCGGGGCCGGGCCGGTGCCCGCCGTGCTGTTCGTGGTCGCCGCCGACCAGGGCTGGCAGCCCCAGTCGCAGGAGCACCTCGCCGTCCTCGACGCGCTCGGCGTCCGGCACGCCGTCCTCGCGGTGACCCGCGGCGACCTCGCCGACCCCGCACCGGTGCGCGCCGACGCCGTGGCGCGGCTGGCGGACAGCTCCCTCGGCACGGTGGCGTCCGTCGCGGTGAGCGCCGTCACCGGCACGGGACTCGACGACCTGCGCACCGAACTCGCGCGGATGGCGGGCGCGTTGCCCGACCCCGATCCGGACGCCGACGTACGCCTGTGGCTGGACCGGGCGTTCACCGTGCACGGTCACGGCACCGTGGTGACCGGCACGCTCGGCGCGGGCACCCTGCGCGTCGGCGACCGGCTGGTCACCGGGGACGGCTCGACCGTACTGCGGGTGCGTGGTCTCCAGAGCCTGCACGAGGACCGGGCGGCCGTCAGCGGGGTGGCCCGGGTCGCGGTCAATGTGCACGGGCCGGGGGACGCGGGACTGCGCCGGGGGCAGGTGCTGCTGAGCCCCGATTGCTGGCGGCCCACCGAGGTGCTCGACGCGCGGATCGACGGCGAGCCGGTGGCCGGCCTGCCCCGCCAGGTCACCCTGCACCTGGGGACCGCCGCCGTGCCGGTCACCGTCCGCCCGCTCGGCACCGACACCGCCCGGCTCACCCTCGCCCGCCCCCTGCCCCTGCGGATCGGCGACCGCGCGGTGCTGCGCGCACCGGGCGGCGGCCGGCCGCCCCGGGGCGTCACCGTCCTCGACGTACGACCGCCCCGGCTGACCCGGCGCGGCGCCGGCCGGGCCCGCGCCGCCGAACTCGCCGCCCTGACCGGCCGTCCCGACCCGGCCGCCGAACTCCGCCGCCGCAAGCTGATCCGCCGCGCCGACCTCACCGCGATGGGCGTCCAGGCCCCCGGCGAGCCCGTCACGGGCGACTGGCTGGCCGACCCGGCGCACTGGAGCGACCTGCGCGACCGGCTGACCACCGAGGTCGAACGGCACGCCCGCGCCCACCCGTTGGACCCCGGCCTGCCCGCCGAGGCCGCCCGCCGGCTGCTCGGGCTGCCCGATCGCGCCCTCGTCGACGCGCTGGCCGGCACCTCCCCCCGACTCCGCTGCGACCACGGCAAGTTGTGCGCAGCGGGCACCTCCCGTCCCGGCCTCCCCCCGGCCGTGGACGCCGTACGCCGGGACCTGGAGCGGACCCCGTTCCGCGCGCCCGAGGCGGGCCGGCTCGCCGAACTGGGCCTGGACCGCAGGACGCTGGCCGTCGCCGTGCGCGCCGGGGCGCTGCTGCGGATCGCCGACGGGATCGTGCTGCGGCCCGGCGCCGACGCCGAGGCCGCCGCCGTACTGCGCGCC
Organism: Streptomyces sp. SUK 48; assembly: GCF_009650765.1. Taxonomy (NCBI): domain Bacteria; kingdom Bacillati; phylum Actinomycetota; class Actinomycetes; order Kitasatosporales; family Streptomycetaceae; genus Streptomyces; species Streptomyces sp. SUK 48. Next base: position 7,473,947 of record NZ_CP045740.1, read on the forward strand.
CTGCCCCAGCCCTTCACGCTCAGCGAGGCCCGGCGCGCCCTGGACACCACCCGCCGGGTGGCCGTACCGCTGCTGGAGTTCCTGGACGCCCGGGGGCACACGGAACGCGTCGACGACCAGCGCAGACGCTGCCGCACCGGGCCGGGGAGCGGAGGCGGACGGGAATCGAACCCGCCTGCCCGAGATCCTCGGGCACCTCGGTTTTGAAGACCGGGAGGGCCACCAGGCACCCGCACGCCTCCACCGCTCGCCAGGCTAGTGCCCGAGGAGACCGCGATGACCACGACCCGCCACGCGACCGTCCGGCTCACGCAGTTCGCCCACGGTGGCGGCTGCGCCTGCAAGATCCCGCCCGGCGAGCTGGAGGAGGTGGTCGCCGGGCTGGCCGTACCCCGGCTCACCGGGGGCAACACCCCGCTGCTGGTCGGCCTCGCCACCGGTGACGACGCGGCCGTGGTCACCCTGCCCGGACAGCCGGCGACGGCCGTGGTGTGCACGGCCGACTTCTTCACCCCGGTGGTGGACGACCCCTACGACTGGGGGCGCATCGCCGCCGCCAACGCGCTGTCCGACGTGTACGCCATGGGCGGCCGCCCGGTGCTCGCCGTCAACCTGCTGGCCTGGCCGCGCGAGAGGCTCCCCTTCGAGCTGGCCCGCGAGGTGCTGCGCGGCGGCCTCGACATCGCCACCGAGGCGGGCTGCCACGTCGGCGGCGGGCACAGTGTGGACGACCCGGAACCCAAGTACGGCATGGCCGTCACCGGGGTCGCCGACCCCGGGCGCCTGCTGCGCAACGACACCGGCCGCCCCGGACTGCCGCTGTCCCTGACCAAACCGCTCGGCCTCGGCGTCCTCAACAACCGGCACAAGGCCACCGGCGAACGCTTCGAACAGGCCGTCGCCACCATGACCGCGCTCAACCGCGAGGCGTCCGAGGCCGCGCTCGCCGCCGGGGCCGGCTGCGCCACCGACATCACCGGCTTCGGCCTCCTCGGCCATCTGCACAAGCTGGCCAAGGCGTCCGAGGTGACCGCCGTGCTCGACACCGCCGCCGTGCCGTATCTGGACGGCGCCCGCGAGGCCGTACGGGACGGCTATGTCAGCGGCGGCACCCGGCGCAACCTCGAATGGGTCGCCCCCTGGACCGGGTTCGGCACCACCGACGCCGACACCCGGCTGCTGCTGGCCGACGCCCAGACCTCCGGCGGTCTGCTGGTCGCCGGGGAGGTGCCGGGCGCCCCGGTGGTGGGGGAGCTGGTGCCGTACGACGGCTGCCACACCATCCTGCTCGAATAGCCCACCGGCACCGGGGACTCACGGATCGGTACCGGTGTGCGCGTCGATGCCCGCCCGCGCCCGGTAGGCCCGCACCAGCTCCGCGGCCGCGGGCCCCCGCGGCCTGCGCCCCGGCCGGAGGTCCACCGCGATCGCCTTTGCCTCCTGGATATGAGTGTTGGGATCCAGGGACAGATGCAGCAGCTCGTTGGCCGCGTCGCCGGTGGTGTAGCCGTTGGGCCCCCAATGGTAGGGCAGGCCCACCTGGTGCAGCCGGTGGCCGTGCACGGTCAGCGGGGTCATCCGGTCGGTGACCAGCACCCGCGCCTCGATCACCCCGCGGGCGCTGACGATCGTCGCCCAGCCGGTGTGCTCCAGCCCCCGCTCGGCCGCCAGCTCCGGGGAGACCTCGCAGAAGAACTCCGGCTGGAGCTCGGCCAGATAGGGCTGCCAGCGGGACATTCCGCCCGCCGTGTGGTGCTCGGTGAGCCGGTAGGTGGTCGCCACGTACGGGTAGACCTGGGAGCCGCGCTCGTCACCGCTCGGCTGGTAGCGGTTGTCGGGCAGTGTGGGCAGCAACTGCCGTACGGGGTTGCGCTGCTGGTCGTAGAGGAGATTCGGGAAGGGCGAGTCCTGCGGTTCGTAGTGCGCGGGCAGCGGGCCGTCCGTGAGCCCGGACGGCACGTACAGCCACGCCTTGCCGTCGGCCTGCATGATGAACGGGTCCCGGCCGGACAGCGCCGCGGGCCCGGTGGCGCCCTCGTCCGGCTCGTAGTCCGGCGCCTTGTCCTTCTTGACGTCGGGGACGTCGTACCCGGCCCACTCGCCCCGGTCCGCGTCCCACCACACCAGCGCCTTCCGCTCGCTCCACGGCCGGCCCTCGGGGTCGGCGGAGGCGCGGTTGTACAGCACCCGGCGGTTGGCGGGCCACGCCCACGCCCACTCGGCGGCCACCCAGTCCTGCTCGCGGCCGGGCTTGCGGCGGGCGGCCTGGTTGACCCCGCCGGCGCGCACCCCGCAGTAGATCCAGCAGCCGCAGGTGGTCGAGCCGTCGGGCCTCAACTGCTCGTACGAGGACAGCGGTTCGCCGTGTGCGTCATGGCCGTTGATCTCGGCGAGCACCGCCTCCGCGTCCGGCTCGACCAGCGGGCCCTTCGTCGGATAGTCCCAGGCGAGGTCCAGCACCGGCCGGTCCATCTCGTCGGCCGACCCGGCGAGCTTCTCCCGGATGATCCGCCCCAGATGGAAGGCGAACCACAGGTCGCTGCGCGCCTCGCCGGGCGGCTCGACCGCCTGGTGGTGCCATTGCAGCAGCCGCTGGGTGTTGGTGAAACTGCCGTCCTTCTCGGTGTGCGCGGCGGCCGGCAGGAAGAACACCTCGGTACGGATGTCCTCCGTGCGCAGCTCCCCGGTCTCGATCTCCGGGCCGTTCCGCCACCAGGTCGCCGACTCGATCAGCGAGAAGTCGCGCACCACCAGCCAGTCCAGGTTCGCCATGCCGAGCCGCATCAGCTTGGTGTTGGCGTTGCCCACCGCGGGGTTCTCACCGAACAGGAAGTAGCCCTTGCAGACGCCCGCCAGCTGGGCCATCGTCGTCTCGTACGTCGAGTGCGAACCGGTCAGCCGCGGCAGGTAGTCGAAGCAGAAGTCGTTCTCCTCCCGCGCGTGTTCGCCCCAGTACGCCTTGAGCAGGCTCACCAGGTACGCGCGCATGTTGCCCCAGTAGCCCTTGTGCGCGGCCTCCGCCTCGATGAACGCGGCCAGGTCCTGGTTCTGGTGCGCGTGCGGCATCGGGATGTAGCCCGGCAGCAGGTTGAAGAGCGTCGGGATGTCCGTGGAGCCCTGGATGGAGGCGTGCCCGCGCAGCGCGAGGATGCCGCCGCCCGGCCGGCCGATGTTGCCGAGCAGCGACTGGAGGATGCAGGCCGTGCGGATGTACTGCACGCCCACCGTGTGCTGGGTCCAGCCCACCGCGTAGGCGAAGGCCGTCGTACGCTCCCGCCCGGAGTTCTCCGTGACCAGCTCGCACACCTGCCCGAACAGCTCCCGCGGCACGCCGCACACCTGCTCCACCATCTCCGGTGTGTAGCGGGCGAAGTGCCGCTTGAGCACCTGGAGGACACAGCGCGGATGGGTCAGCGTCTCGTCCCGCTCCGGCTCGCCCTCGCCGATCACCGGGCCGCCCGCGCCGTGCTGCTCGCCGCGCGCCGCCTCGGTCACCGAACGGCCGCCCCCGGTGCGCTCGTCGTACTCCTGGTCGCGTTCGCCGGAGGCCGCCTGCGTCTGCGAACCCTCGTACTGCCAGCTGGAGTTGTCGTAGGAGCGACTCTCGCTGTCCAGGCCGGAGAAGACGCCGGACAGGTCCTCGGTGTCACCGAAGTCCTCGCGCAGGATCATCGGCGCGTTGGTGTACGCCACGACGTAGTCGCGGAAGTACTTCTCCTTCTCCAGCACGTAGTTGACGATCGCGCCGAGGAAGGCGATGTCCGAGCCCGCGCGCAGCGGCACGTGCAGATCGGCGAGCGCGCTGGTGCGGGTGAAGCGCGGGTCGACATGGATCACCTTCGCGCCCCGCGCCTTGGCCTCCATCACCCACTGGAACCCGACCGGATGGCACTCGGCCATGTTCGAGCCCTCGATGACGATGCAGTCCGCGTTCTGCAGGTCCTGCTGGAAGGTGGTCGCGCCGCCGCGGCCGAACGAGGTTCCCAGACCGGGAACGGTGGAGGAGTGTCAAACGCGCGCCTGGTTCTCGATCTGGATCGCGCCGAGCGCCGTGAACAGCTTCTTGATGAGGTAGTTCTCCTCGTTGTCCAGCGTGGCCCCGCCGAGGCTCGCGAGGCCCATGGTGCGCCGGGTGCGGGTCTCGTCGACCTCCCACTCCCAGCCCTCCCGGCGGGCCGCGATCACCCGGTCCGCGATCATGTCCATCGCGGTGTCGAGGTCGAGGCGCTCCCAGTCGGCGGCGCCCGGGCGCCGGTGGAGCACCTGGTGCTGGCGGGCGTCGCCGGTCGTCAGCTGGAGGCTCGCCGAGCCCTTGGGGCACAGCCGGCCGCGGGAGACGGGGGAGTCCGGGTCGCCCTCGATCTGGGTGACCTGCCCGTCCTGGACGTACACGTTCTGGCCGCAGCCCACCGCGCAGTACGGGCAGACGGACTTCACCACCCGGTCGGCCGAGGCCGTCCGCGGCGTGAGCCGCCTGCTGGGCCCGCTCTTCGCCGCGGCACCCCGCCCGAGCGGGTCCGTCCCGGTGAGCTGGCGGTAGACCGGCCAGGAGTCGATCCAGGTGCGTACGCCCACGGCCACTCCTCCCACTCGTCGTCCCGATTGTCGCGCGGGGCCCGGGCACGGCATCTCGTGCGCCGGGGGCGTGGGGGCGCCCCGGGGCGATGGGTGGACACGGTGTGGGCGGTCCCGCGCGTCGCGGGCGGGCAGGCGGGTTCGATTCCCGTCCGCCGCGTACGGCCCCGGACGGGCACGGCGGCGTCAGCGGCCGGGGCGCGGGAGCCTTGCACGAAGGGGACTGCGCGCGGATGGCACCCTGCATTGCCCGCGCCGGAAGGCAGTTCCCCTGCCCATCGGCATCCGGGGGGACGCCCTCCTGCTGCCGTGACCGGGGGCCCGCTCAACTCCCTTGCGCGCGAAGCCTCTCCCGCTGCGGTACGACCGTGTAGCGCGGGTCCTCCGCCGAGGCCACCCCGGCGTGGAAGACGCCGAAGCGCAGGGCCGCCGAGCCGGTGAGGAGGGCGGTACCGGCGGCCAGTGCCACGCGGCGGTCGCGCAGGCGGCCGGAGAGGAGGGCCAGGGCGGCACCGGTGACGGTCAGGGCCTCGCAGGCGCGGAGCAGGAGCCGGGGCCGGCCCCGGTCGAAGGGTTCGGCCGTGATCCCCATCCGCCGCTTCATCAGCTGGAAGGCGCCCAGCTCCAGCCCGGCGCCGAGCAGCGCCGTCCGGCGGGCCGGTCCCGCCTGCCCGACCGGCGCGGTGGCCAGTGCCAGACCGGACGCGGCGGCCGCGGCGGAACCCGCGAAGACGAACGGGAGCTGGCGGTAGCCCTCGTGCCAGGAGGGGACCGCCGTGTCCGACAGCAGGACCGCGGTGTACGTGGCCACGGCGGGCCCGAGCACCGCCGCAGCGACCGTGGCCGCCGAGCCCACCAGCCGGTGACGGCGGGCCACTTCGGTGGCGGTGGCACCCAACAGCCGGTAGCGGCCCGCCGTTTCGAAGGCCGCGGCGGCCATGGTCAGGGGTGCGTACCCCACGAGGAGCCAGGAGCCCACGCTCATCGGCGAGGTCGGCTTGAACACCCGCAGCATGTTCAAAAACCGCGCCGGGCGGCCCAGATCGTGCACCAGCGCGGCCAGCGACAGCGAGATCGCCCCGGCCGCCCCCACTTTCGCCGGTGCCGCGAGCCCCGGCCGGCCCGTCAGCTCAGCCCCCGCCGCCAGCAGCGAGGAGGCCCCCGCGAGCCCGCCGAGGTACAGGTACCCGGCGATGTCCAGCGCCTTCCACGTGGGCTTGTTCAGCACCGGTCTGCCGTAGTACGACGAGAAGGACGCGTCCGGGACCATCGGCTGCTCGCCCCGCCCGCGCCGCCGACGCCGGCGCCCCGCGTACGCCCCGGTCGGCGCCTCCCGGCCCGCCCGTCCGCCTCCCTTTCCCCCCTCGGCGCCGCCCCGCCCGGCCTGCGGCCCGGTCATCACGCCCTCCTCGGACGTCCGGCGAAGCCGCCCACCGCGAGCCCCACCAGCGTCACCGCCGCCAGCGCCGCGTGCCGCCACATGTCGGGCAGGTCCCGGGTGGTGACCACCGGGTCCGGGGGCAGCCCGTAGACCTCGGGCTCGTCGAGCAGCAGGAAGAAGGCACCGTCGCCGCCGACCCCGTCCCCCGGGTCCTGCCCGTACAGCCGGGCGTCCGCCACCCCGGTCGCGTGCAGCCGCGTCACCCGGTCCGCCGCCCGCTCCCGCAGCTCGTCCAGCGGCCCGAACTGGATGGAGTCCGTGGGGCACGCCTTGGCGCAGGCGGGCTCCATGCCGACGCCGAGCCGGTCGTAGCACAGCGTGCACTTCCACACCCGGCCGTCGTCCGCGCGCTGGTCGATGACGCCGTACGGGCAGGCGGGCACGCAGTAGCCGCAGCCGTTGCAGATGTCCGACTGCACCACGACCGTCCCGAACTCGGTACGGAACAGCGCCCCGGTGGGGCACACGTCGAGACAGGCCGCGTGGGTGCAGTGCTTGCACACGTCCGAGGCCATCAGCCAGCGCAGCTCGGTGCGGCCGTCGGGGGAGAGCGGGGAGATCCGCCCGGCGGGGGCGCCCTCGGGGGCCCGCTCCGGCGGGGGAGCGGTGGCGCCGGGACCGGGGGAGGAGGCGCCGGTGCCGAGTCGCGCGGCCGCCGCGAAGACGTCCGTGTCCTCGTGATGGACGCCGGGTTCTTGCCCGCCGAACGGTGCGCGCTGCTCGATGAACGCCACGTGCCGCCAGGTGTCGGCGTTCAGGGTCCGTGTGTTGTCGTAGGACATGCCGGTCAGTTCGAGGCCGTCCTCCGGGACCGCGTTCCACTCCTTGCAGGCCACCTCGCACGCCTTGCAGCCGATGCACACCGAGGTGTCGGTGAAGAACCCCATCCTCGGTGGCGCGTCCGGATAGCCGGAGGCGCCGGCCACGTCCGGCTGGGGGCCGTACCACTGGTTCCCGTGGACCTTCGGGCCGTCGCCCATGGCATGCCTCCTCGCTCACGAGTGGCTTCCCATGGGGACCGGCACAGGCGGGCTGTGGGGCGCCGACCCCTCAAGGGGGACCCGTGGTCTCCCCCGAGCGTGGCACGGGTGCCCGGGCTCCGCGCGCCCGGAACGGTGTCACGCGCCCGGAGCGGCTTCGCCCGTCGTCCGCGCGGTCGAGCGCCGTGGTGCGTGGTCAGCCGCCAGGCCGGCCGCCGTGGCGTGTGCTCATCCGTCGCTCCGCGGCCCGCCGCCCTCGGTGACGAGCGGCACCGTCGCGGTGACCCGCTTGCCCTCCGGCAGCACCGTCACCTCCAGGTCCCGCGAGAGCATCGTCACCAGATGCAGACCGTGGCCGCCGACCCGGCCGGGGTCGGGCGGACGATGATGCGGCGGTGAGGTGGAGCTGTCCGTCACACAGATGCGCAGCGCGTGCGTGCCGGGCCTCAGCTCCAGGCTGAGCGCGCACGGGCCCGGCGCGTGTTTCTCCGCGTTGGTCACCAGTTCGCTCACGACAAGCTGCGCGTCCTGGACCGAGCGCCGCAACGGCGCCGGGCGTGCCGAGCCGAGCAGGGCGGCGACGGCGTCACGCGCGTCGGCGCTGCTGCACATGCCGGTGTCCCAGGTGCGGCTGTAGCCCAGATCCTGCGTCCTCGGGTGCGTCCTCAGCGAGATGTCCATACCTCGTCGCCCTTTTCCCTCCGGGGTTCGGGGTCCCTTCCTGCGAGCGTGCGGGGAACGTGCCGTCCTGTCAGCTCGGCTACCCGCTGGCCCATCGATCAAGGGGACGTGCACCGGGAATCCTTCGGTTGCACACGAGTCCCTGCTGGGAGCGGGTGCCGGACGCGACAACGGGTCCCGGGAATCCGCAGGAGCGGATTCCCGGGACCCGCTGGAGTCGATCGTCCGGGTCAGCGCCATGGCCGACGGCCGGCCTCAGTGTTTGAAGGTGTCCTTCGCCTTCTCCTTGGCCTGCCGGGCATCGCCCTTCGCGCCTTCCATCTTGCCCTCGGCCTCCATCTTCTCGTTGCCGACGGCGCGGCCGACGGTCTCCTTGGCCTTGCCCTTGGCCTGCTCCGCCTTGCCCTTGGCCTTCTGGTCGCCTGCCATGTGAGTCTCCCATCCCGACGTCGCGTGAAGTCCGTTCGCCTTTCGGTTTGCCACTGCGACGCCCCTCAAACCGATTGCCCGCCCTCAACCGATTGCTCTCCCTTGGTTGTACAGGCAAGACTGCTAAACCTATTGTTACTAATCATGAACGCGGCGACAGAAGACATGGCGGCAGCCGCCACGGGCCCGGGCGGCGACCCGGGGACCGGCGCGCTCGCGGGCGCGCTCCGGCTGGCCATGGGCCGGATCGTGCGCAGGCTGCGCCAGGCCCACGCGGTGGGCGACCTGACCCTCTCCGGCGCCTCGGTGCTGGCCCGGCTCTCCGGCAGCGGGCCCGACTCGCCGGGCGCGCTCGCCGAACTGGAGCGGGTGCGGCCGCAGGCGATGGCCGGCACCCTGGCCGGTCTGGAGCAGCGGGGCCTGGTCAGCCGGGCGCCTGATCCGGCCGACCGGCGCCGGGCCGTCATCGCGATCACCGAGGAGGGCCGGACCGTGCTGGAGCGGCGCCGCTCCGAGTCCGCCGACCGCCTCGCCCACGCCCTGGACGGGTTCACCCCCCGGGAGCGGCAGGCCCTGACCGACGTACTGCCCCTCCTCGACCGACTGGCGGAACAGCTGTGAGCGCCGATACGCCCGCGGGCGGCATACGCGCCCGGCTGCTCGCCCGCTCGGCCCGGCAGCGGGACACCCCGCCCGGCCCCGGCTACAAGTGGGTCGCCCTGTCCAACACCACGCTCGGCGTCCTGATCGCCACGATGGACGCCTCCATCGTGATCATCTCGCTGCCGGCCATCTTCCGGGGCATCGGCCTGGACCCGCTCGCCCCGGGCAACATCGGCTATCTGCTGTGGATGGTCCTCGGCTACCTGCTGGTCTCGGCCGTGCTGGTGGTGGTCCTCGGCCGGCTCGGCGACATGTTCGGCCGGGTGCGCATCTACAACCTGGGCTTCCTGGTCTTCGCCATCGCCTCCGTCGCCCTGTCCCTCGATCCCTTCCGGGCCGGGGCGGGCGCGCTGTGGCTGATCCTGTGGCGCGTCGTCCAGGCGTTCGGCGGCTCCATGCTCACCGCCAACTCGGCCGCGATCCTCACCGACGCCTTCCCCTCCCGGCAGCGCGGCATGGCGCTCGGCATCAACCAGATCACCGCGCTCGCCGGGCAGTTCCTCGGCCTGCTCGCCGGCGGTCTGCTGGCCGCCGTGGACTGGCGGGCCGTGTTCTGGGTGAGCGTCCCGATCAGTGTCACCGGCACCGTCTGGTCGTACCTGAGCCTGCGCGAGACCGCGGCCGGCGGGCGCGGCCGGGTCGACTGGCTGGGCAACATCACCTTCGCCTCCGGCGCCGGCATCCTGCTGGCCGGCATCACCTACGGCATCCAGCCCTACGGCGGCCACCCCACCGGCTGGACCAACCCGCTCGTCCTCACCGGGCTGATCGGCGGCGTGTGCCTGCTGCTCGTCTTCTGCGTGGTGGAGAACAAGGTCGCCGAGCCGATGTTCCGCCTCTCGCTGTTCACGGTGCGGGCCTTCGCGGCGGGCAACCTCGCCGCCCTGCTGACCGCGATCGCCCGCGGCGGGCTCCAGTTCATGCTGATCATCTGGCTCCAGGGCATCTGGCTGCCGCTGCACGGCTACGACTTCGAGGACACCCCGCTGTGGGCGGGCATCTTCATGCTGCCGCTCACCCTCGGCTTCCTGCTCGCCGGTCCCGTCTCCGGCTACCTCTCCGACCGGTTCGGCGCCCGGATCTTCTCCACCGCCGGGCTGCTGGTGGTCGCCGGGTCCTTCCTCGGGCTGCTGGCCCTGCCGGTGGACTTCGCCTACGGCCCGTTCGCCGCGCTGTTGCTGCTCAACGGGCTGGGCCAGGGCATGTTCTCCTCGCCCAACACCTCCTCGATCATGGGCAGCGTGCCGGCGAGGTACCGGGGCGTGGCCTCCGGGATGCGCTCCACCTTCCAGAACTCCGGTACGGCCCTGTCCATCGGCGTGTTCTTCTCGCTGATGGTCTCCGGCCTCGCCGCCACCCTGCCGAAGACGCTGAGCGGCGGCCTCGCGGCGCACGGTGTGCCCGCCGCGACCGCGCACCAGGTGGCCTCGCTGCCGCCGGTGAGCACCCTGTTCGCGACGTTCCTCGGCGACAACCCCGTCGGCCATCTGCTCGCGGGCCACACCCTGGACCGGCTGACCGCCGCCCAGCGCGCCACCCTGACCGGTCACACGTTCTTCCCCGAACTGGTCTCCGGCCCCTTCCACCACGGCCTGACCATCGTCTTCAGCGTGGCCGCCGGGATGGCCCTGGTCTCCGCCGTGGCCTCCGCGCTGCGCGGCGGCCACGAACGGGCCGACGAGACGCCGGCGCCCGGACCCGGGCAGGCCGCGCCGAAGCCGAGCGGGGCGGCCCGCCCCTCCTGAGGCTCCGGGCCCCTGGAGTCAGCCGGGACCCCCCGAGTCCGCGCGCGCGTGGCGCCGTCGTAGGACATGGCGGGCCACGAGCGCGAGGACCAGGACCGCGAGGGCCAGCAGGAAATAGAGCTCGTAGCGCTTGATCTCCTCGTACACCGCGTCGATGTGGCTGCCCGCCAGATAGGCCAGGGTGGTCCACAGGCCCACCCACAGGGCGGCGCCGAGGGCGTTGAAGGCGAGGAAGCGGCGCCAGTGCATGCCCGAGGTGCCCGCGACGATGCCGTTGGCCTGCCGCAGGCCCTCGACGAACCGGGCCACGGTCACGATCACGCCGCCGTGCCGGGTGAAGAAGTCCTCGGCGGCGGCGAACCGCTTCGGGGTCAGGAAGACATACTTCCCCCAGCGGTGCACGAAGGCGCGTCCGCCGAAGTGGCCGATCAGATAACCGATGTTGTCCCCGACCACGGCCGCGGCGAACGCGATGAGGGCCACCTTGACGACGTCCAGCTCACCCGCGCCCGCGTACACCCCGGCGGCGAGCAGGATCGTCTCACCGGGTGCCGGGATGCCGAAGTCCTCCACGAGGATCACGGCCCCCACGGCCCAGTAGCCGTAGTGGCCGAGCAGCGGCGCCAGATGGGCCAGTGGTCCCGGAAGCGGAGGGGCGGCCATGCCTCAACGGTACGGGGCGGCGGCGCCGGGGGCCCTCAGAGGGCCGGGCCCTGGGCGCCTCTGGGGGCTCGCTGGCAACTGGGACACAGCTCGTGCTCGCCGTCGCGGCTGACGACGGTCCCCCAGCCGAGGCAGCGCTCGCAGTCGCGGGCGCGGTTCAGGTCCGGGTGGGGCGGCGGGACGTGGCTGGGGCGGGCTGCGTGCACCATGCGGCGAGCGGCTCCTTGCGGGGTGGAGGGAGTCGTAAGAATGTCCGGGTTGCCAGATTAAGTCTTATTTATCCCTGTTTTCTGTGAGGTGCGTCACACTTCCCGGGGTCAGTCGAGATTTCCCAGCCGGGCCTCGCGCCACAGGTCGACACCGCCGTCGGCGGCGTACGTGTCGATCTCGGCCAGTTCCTCGTCGGTGAAGTCGAGGTTCTCCAGCGCGGCCACGTTCTGTTCCAGCTGCTCGGTGCGGGAGGCGCCGATGACCAGGGACGTCACCCGCTGGTCGCGCAGTGCCCAGGCGAGCGCCAGCTGGGCCAGGGTCTGGCCGCGCCGGGCCGCGAGGTCGTTCAGGGCGCGCAGCCGGCGCAGCACGTCCTCGGTCAGCCAGGAGCGGTCGAAGGAGTCGCCGCGCGCGGCCCGCGAGTCACCCGGCACACCGTCCAGGTAGCGGCCGGTCAGCAGCCCCTGGGCGAGCGCCGTGAAGCCGATGACACCGAAGCCCTCCTCCTGGGCGACGTCCAGCAGGCCCTCGGACTCGATCCAGCGGTTGAACATGTTGTACGACGGCTGGTGGATCAGCAGCGGGGTGCCGAGGTCGCGCAGGATCGCGGCGGCCTGCCGGGTGCGCTCGGCGTCGTAGGAGGAGATGCCCACGTAGAGCGCCTTGCCCTGGCGCACGGCCGTGTCGAGGGCGCCCATCGTCTCCTCCAGCGGCGTGCTCGCGTCGAGCCGGTGGGAGTAGAAGATGTCCACGTAGTCCACGCCCATCCGGCGCAGCGACTGGTCCAGCGAGGCCAGCAGGTACTTGCGGGACCCGCCGCCCTGCCCGTAGGGGCCCGGCCACATGTCCCAGCCCGCCTTGGTGGAGATCACCATCTCGTCGCGGTACGGCGCGAGGTCCTGCCGCATCAGCCGGCCGAAGTTGGCCTCCGCCGAGCCGTACGGCGGGCCGTAGTTGTTCGCCAGGTCATGGTGGGTGATCCCCAGGTCGAAGGCGCGCAGGGCGATCTCGCGCTGGGTCTCGAAGGCGCGGTCGTCGCCGAAGTTGTGCCAGTAGCCCAGGGACAGGACCGGCAGGTCGAGCCCTGAGCGGCCGGTGCGCCGGTAGCGCATGGTGCCGTCGTAGCGAGCGGGGTCCGCGACGTGGGTCATCGGGTGTCTCCGGGTGGTGCGGTACGGATGCCCCAGGGGGGCGAGGGGGTCTGTCCACCCTGCGCCGAGGTGATCCATAAGTCCAATTGCGGAGCCGGATGGGATTGAGCGGTCCGGTTTCTGAGTGCGGGACTGTCCGATCCTATGAACTTCGCGCGGGCCGGGTTACCGGTCCTCCCCGAGTCTGATAGGAAACTTTCCTACCAGTACTGGGCGCGCCCTGTACTGGCCCAACTCGCCACCCCCCACATTCACTTGGAGCCCAGTGGTGCATGAACACCGCGATTCAGCCCCCTCCGCCCGCCTCTCCCGCCGTACCGTCGTCGCCGCGCTCGGCGCCGTGGCCGCCGGTGCCGCGCTCGGTGTCCCGTGCGCCGTCGCCGCACAGGCCCGCACCGCCGCCGCGACCGGCCTCGACGATCCCGCCAAGAAGGAGATCGCGATGAAGCTGGTGTCGAGCGCGGAGAACTCCTCGCTGGACTGGAAGGCCCAGTACCAGTACATCGAGGACATCGGCGACGGCCGGGGCTACACCGCCGGCATCATCGGCTTCTGCTCCGGCACCGGCGACATGCTCGACCTCGTCCAGCTCTACGCCGACCGCGCGCCGGGCAACGTCCTCGCCGAGTACCTGCCCGCGCTGCGCAAGGTGAACGGCGGCGACTCGCACTCCGGACTCGACCCGGACTTCCCCGGGGACTGGCGCAAGGCGGCGCGGGACACGGTGTTCCGGACGTGCCAGGACGACGAGCGCGACCGCGTGTACTTCGGCCCCGCCGTCGTCCAGGGCAAGACCGACAAACTGCGCGCCCTCGGCCAGTTCTGCTACTACGACGCCCTCGTGATGCACGGCGACGGCGACGACCCCACCAGCTTCCGCAACATCCGTAAGCGGGCCCTGCGTACCGCCCAGCCCCCGGCGCGGGGCGGCGACGAGACGGCGTACCTCGGCGCCTTCCTCGACGCCCGGGTCTGGGCCATGAAGCAGGAGGAGGCCCACAGCGACACCACCCGTGTCGACACCGAACAAAGGGTCTTCCTGCGCAAGGGCAACTTCGACCTGAAGACGCCGCTCGACTGGAAGGTCTACGGGGACAGTTACCACATCGGCTGACGACGCGTCCTCGCGCGGTGCTCGCCCCCGGCCCGTGCGGACTCGCGTGGCAGCGCCCTGACGAGCAAAGATGGGCTTCAGCGAGCGACCGAAACCGACGCGGAGGAACGCATCCATGGCGCACGAGCGAGCCGGCCGGCCGGCCGGTCCCGAGGATCTTGTCGATGTGGCGAGGCTGGTCACGGCGTACTACGCGCTGCACCCGGACCCGGCCGACCCGGCCCAGCGGGTGGCGTTCGGCACCTCGGGCCACCGGGGCTCGTCCCTGGCGAGCGCCTTCAACGAGGACCACATCGCCGCCACCAGCCAGGCCATCTGCGAGTACCGCGCCGCGCAGGGCACCGACGGCCCGCTCTTCCTGGGCGCCGACACCCACGCCCTGTCGGAGCCCGCGAAGGTCACCGCGCTGGAGGTGTTCGCCGCGAACGGCGTGACCGTGCTCATCGACAGCGCGGACGGCTACACGCCCACCCCCGCCGTCTCGCACGCCATCCTCACCCACAACCGGGGCCGCGCCACCGGGCTCGCCGACGGCGTGGTCGTGACCCCCTCGCACAATCCGCCCGCCGACGGCGGCTTCAAGTACAACCCGCCGAGCGGCGGCCCGGCCGCCTCCGCCGCCACCTCCTGGATCCAGGACCGCGCCAACGAGATCATCACCGGCGGCCTGAAGGACGTACGACGGCTGCCGTACGCCCGCGCGCTCGCCGCGGACACCACCGTCCGCCACGACTTCCTCGGCACCTACGTCGACGACCTGCCCGCCGTCCTGGACCTCGACGCGATCCGCGCGGCCGGGGTGCGCATCGGCGCCGACCCGCTCGGCGGCGCCTCGGTCGCCTACTGGGGCCGGATCGCGGAGCGGCACCGCATCGACCTCACGGTGGTCAACCCGGAGACCGACCCCACCTGGCGGTTCATGACGCTGGACTGGGACGGCCAGATCCGCATGGACTGCTCCTCGCCCTACGCGATGGCCTCGCTGATCGAGCGGCGCGACACCTACCGCATCGCCACCGGCAACGACGCCGACGCCGACCGGCACGGCATCGTCACCCCGGACGCGGGCCTGATGAACCCCAACCACTACCTCGCGGTCGCCATCGACTACCTCTTCCGGCACCGCGAGCACTGGTCCGCCGGGGCGGGCGTGGGCAAGACCCTGGTGTCCTCCACCATGATCGACCGGGTCGCCGCCGACCTCGGCCGCCGCCTGGTCGAAGTGCCCGTCGGCTTCAAGTGGTTCGTGGACGGCCTGATCGGCGGGGAACTCGGCTTCGGCGGCGAGGAGTCGGCCGGCGCCTCCTTCCTGCGCCGGGACGGCTCGGTGTGGACCACCGACAAGGACGGCATCATCCTCGCCCTGCTCGCCGCCGAGATCACCGCCGTCACGGACCGCACCCCCTCCGAGCACTACGCGGCGCTGACCGCGCGCTTCGGCGAGCCCGCCTACGCCCGCATCGACGCCCCCGCCACCCGCGAACAGAAGGCGCTGCTCGGCAAGTTGTCGCCGGCCCAGGTCACCGCGGACACCCTCGCCGGGGAACCGGTCGGCGCGGTGCTCACCGAGGCGCCCGGCAACGGCGCGGCCATCGGCGGCATCAAGGTCAGCACCGAGAACGCCTGGTTCGCGGCCCGCCCCTCGGGCACCGAGGACGTCTACAAGATCTACGCCGAGTCCTTCCTCGGCCAGGACCATCTGGCCCGGGTGCAGCAGGAGGCCCGAGCGGTGGTGCAGAGCGCGCTCGGCGGCTGAGCGACGGCCCGCCGGTGCCGGGACCGGCGGCCTCCACGCCGATGAGCGGAGGCCGCCGGTCGTACTCAGCGGTGCCCGCGGTTCCCCGCGAGCCGGTGCAGGACCGCCCCCGCCATGGCCTCCTCGCCCCGGGCGTTGGGGTGCGCCGGGGCGGCGGGCGCGGCCGGCTGGAGCGGCTCGATCCAGCGGTCCGCGGGCGCCTTGCACATGTCGTGGCCGACGGTCGGGCCGTAGGTGTCCGCGTACGCGGCGCGGTTGCGCCCGGCGACCGTGCGCAGCATCAGGTTCAGCCGCTTCTCGGTGTCCCGCAGATAGGCGAAGTCACCTTGTGCGAAGGGGACTTGGGGGAAGCAGCCGACCCCGTCGTCGGGCAGCAGATCGGGGTAGCCGACGACCACGACCCGGGCGTGCGGCGCCCGCGCGTGCACGGCCCGCAGTATCTCGGTGATCTTCGGCGCGGTCTGCCGCACCGCGAGCGCCAGCGCGTCCTGCCCGGACGCCTCGTAGAAGCGCTCGCAGGGACTGCCCGCAGGGTCCTGGACGCCGAGGCGGGCGCAGGTGGCGATGATGGCGCCGAACCCGACGTCGTTGCCGCCTATCTGGAGCGACACCAGGTCGGTGTGGCGTGACACGGCGTCCAGCTGGGGCCGGTTGGTGCCCTGCGCCTGCCACATCTGCACGGTCGTCGCGCCCGAGCAGCTGACGTCCGTGAGCGTCGTCGGCCGCACCCGACGCGCCACCAGCGAGGGGTAGTTGCGGTCGGAGCGGGCACAGCCGGCGCCCACCTGGGTGGGTATGCCCGGACCCGAGGTGTAGGAGTCGCCGAGCGCCACATAGGCGAGGCGGTGGCCGTGGCCCGCCGGGTGCGCGGCGGCCGGCGTGGTGCCGGCCGCGACCAGGGCGCATCCGCCCACCGCCGCCAGCACCGCGGCCCGCCGCCGTGCTCTCGTCCCGCCCGCCGGACGTGCGTCGTTCGTCATCGTTCCCCCCTGGGACCGGTACACGGCGCGGACGGGCCGCGATGGAGCGGCGCGCACGCGATGGACCGGGTCTGTATACCGTCCGGCAGCTCCCGCCGACCAGAAGCGGGAGCCCATGAGTTCGGGGGGAGCGCGGCGGGGGAGCCGCTGGGGGGCGAGGTGACGGCGGCGGTGTGCGGCCCCGCGCCCGGCCTCAGGCGCCGGACGCGGCGACGGCCGGCACGGAGTCCTGGAGCAGGGAGTCGTCCTCCGGGCGGGCCCCGGACAGCCGGTGGTGCGCCGCTATCAGGGCCATGTCGACATCCCGCGTCCCGGTGGCCACGCACAGGGTGTACGAGATGTCCGCGAGCCGCTGCTGCGTCCCCGGGGTGCTCTCCTCGGCGCCGAGCAGGGTGAGGGTCTCGTACTGGGTGATGAGGTCCTTCAGTACGGCGGGGTGTGCCATCAGCATGGGGGTCGGCCTCCTGGTATGTCGCCGGTGTACGACGTCGCAGGCGCGAATACCCGGGCCGGCGCCCGGCATGCCACCCCGATGGTCCCCGGTTCCGCGCGCACCGTCCTTACCGGACAGGGAGTCGGATACGTCACCCGCACGGGTGCTCTCCGGTCGCGATGCGCCGGTCGCGCCCCCGGCGCGGCATTCCTTCGCCGATCATGCACCTGTGAGTCTGCCCACCCGAAGTGCCGTACCGCGCCGCGTCGTTCCGGCCGTGCTCGGCACCCTCAGTGTCCTGTCCCTGCTGTCCGCCCTGCCCGCCGCCGCGCAGCCCGCGCATGCGGGGGCCCGGGCCGCCGCGCCGCCGTCCCGGCAGGCCACGGCCGCCGAGGCGCGGACCGACGCTTATCTCCGCTCGGTCGAGGACCGGCCCGCGGCCCTGCGGGCCTTCTTCCGGCAGCTCCCCAAGGGCGGGGACCTGCACAACCACCTCTCCGGAGCGGTGAGCACGGACTACCTCATCGAGCTGGCCGCCGAGGACGGCCTGTGCGTCGACGCCACGATGACCGCCGTCGCCCCGCCCTGCGGCCCCGGCACCCGGCCGGCCGCCGACGCCCGCACCGACCGCGCCTTCCACGACGCGATCGTGCGCGCCTGGTCCATGCAGGACTTCCCGCCCGGCGAGAACGGGCACGACCACTTCTTCGACACGTTCGGCAAGTTCGGCGAGGTCACCTGGCGGCACCGGGGCAAGCTGCTCGCCCAGGTCGCCGACACCGTCGTCGCGAACAACCAGTCGTACCTGGAGACGATGGTCACCCCCGCCTCCGACGGCGCCAAGCAGCTCGCCGACCAGGTGGGCTGGGACGCCGATCTCACCGCCCTGCACCGCAAGCTGGCCGCGGGCGGCAAGCTGGACAAGCTGGTGGCGGACGCCCGCAAGGAGGCCGACGACGGCGACGCCGAGTTCCGGGCCACCGAGCACTGCGGCACCGCCAAGGCCCGGCCCGCCTGCGGGCTCACCGTCCGCTGGATCTCCCAGGCGTCCCGGGGCAGTTCACCGGTGCGGGTCTTCACCCAGCTGGACCTCGGCATGCGGCTCGCCGAGGCGGACTCCCGCTTCGTCGCCGTCAACCTGGTGCAGCCGGAGGACTGGGACAGCTCGCTGGCGAACTACCGCCTCCAGATGCGCATGGTCGGCTATCTGCGCACCGTGTACCCGAAGGCCCATGTCACCCTGCACGCGGGCGAGTTGTGGCCCGGGCTGGTCAAGCCCGAGGCGCTGAAGTTCCATATCGCCGAGGCGGTGGACGTCGCGCACACCCAGCGCGTCGGACACGGCGTCGACCTCGTCCACGAGGACGACTGGCGGCGCACCGCCCGCACCATGGCGGCCCGGCAGATCGCCGTCGAGGTGCCCTTCTCCAGCAACGCCCAGATCCTCGGCGTCAAGGGCGCGGAGCACCCCTTCACCACGTACCGCCGCTACGGCGTCCCGGTCGTCCTCGCCACCGACGACCCCGGTGTCTCGCGCATCGACATCAGCCACGAGTACCAGTACGCCGCGGCCACCTACGGCCTCGGCTACCCGGAGCTGAAGGACCTGGCGCGCGCCTCCCTCCAGTACGCCTTCCTGCCCGGCGCGAGCCTGTGGCAGGGCAACCCCACCGCCCAGGGCTACCACCCGGTCGCGGCCTGCCGCGCCGAGCGCCCCGGACAGCCCGTGCGCGGAGCGGCCTGCCGGCGGCTCCTCGACGGCAGCGCCAGGGCGCGCCTGGAGTGGCGCCAGGAGGCCGCGTTCGCGGCGTTCGAGCGGGCGCACGCCCGGGGGTGACCCCTGCGCGGTCGCGCCGGTCCGCTCACGGGGGACCGGCGCGGCCGGAATTCACCGATTGGCCGGGAAGTGTGCGGTCGTACAACCGGATGACCCGATTCCACGCCTGCGCGCGGGTCGGGTCTTCGCCATTACCCCGGCTTTGCGACGACGTTTCCGGTCACCCCATGCACCTCTGTCATCACTGCCCGTATCGTGCGGCAATGCCTCTCCGGTGAGATCGTCACACCGTCATCACATCGCCTTCACTGAACAACCACTTTCGGCCGATCGTGCTTCGGCTCCCCGTGACGGGGCAGACGCGGCGCGCGCCCCGCGCCTAGCCTCCCGGGCCATGCGATCACCTCTGCTGAGACGCCTCGGTCTCACCGCCGTCCTCGCCGCCGTCCTCGCCGTCTTCGGCTTCAGCACCCTCGCCAGTGCGGACCCGGCCCCGGCCGCCCTCACCTTCAGCACCGACAGCGCCACCACCACCCCCGGTGGTTCGGTCAAGCTGTCGATGACGCTGACCAACAACAAGACGTACGACGTCCTGTTCGTCTACCAGACGATCGATCCGACCTGGCTGACCACCCAGCGTCCGGACCTGAAGTACAGCTTCGCCGGCTGCTCCCTGGCCGCCGCCGACGGCAGCACCACCTCCTGCGCCGGCACCGGCCCGACCAACCTCGGCACCAACTACGGCACCACCATCCCGCCCGGCCAGAGCCGTACCGTCACCCTGACCCTCCAGGTCGCCGCCAACTCCGGCTGCAACGGCAACATCGGCTTCTACTCGTACTTCTACGCCGAGTTCAGCGACGGCACCAACAGCAACGGCGGCCCCGTCTACACGCCCGAGACGCGCGTGCTCTGTTCCTGACGGTCCTCGCACCACCCGCAGCGGCCGGTACGTCGCCCGGTGGACCCGACGGTCCACCGGGCGATCCGGGGCAGGACGCGAAAAAGGTCAATCGGGTTGCGTCACAAGGCAGTTGGACACCCGCCATTTTCCGTCAGGTTTCGTGACCCGACCACAAAAGCTACACACATCCATCACTATGTGACGCGACGGATGCACGACGACCGGCTTCTGAGGGGGACGCCGGGGTCGTGCGAGGGGGTGCGTCCGCTCCATGCGAGCCGTGCTCACCCCTGTCCGGGGAGGGGAACTTCACCGCATGAAGCGGACCATTCGCACCACCACGCTCACGGTGGGCGCGCTCATCGCCGCACTCGGCCTCCAGGCCGGACCGGCCCAGGCCGACGGCGGCACACCGCGTATCGACCTCAGAGTCCTGGTGGTGAGCGACGGCGGCCCGGCCACCGACGCCATCGCCGCCGAACTCAGCTCGGAGGGAACGCCGTTCACGAAGGTCGACCTGACCAGCGGCAGCCGCCCCACCATCGACGCCGGCTTCCTCGCCGACACCGTGAACGGCCGGGCCCGCGCCAAGTACCAGGCCGTCGTCCTGCCCAACGACAATCCGTTCGCCGCCGGCAGCGCCGAGATGAGCGCGCTCGCCGCCTACGAGCAGACGTACGGCATCCCGCAGGTCGACGCCTACACCTACGCCCGCCCCCAGGCCGGGCTCCAGGTCCCGACCACCGGCGGCTACTCCGGCAGCGTCGACGGCGTCCAGGCCCAGGTCACCGCGGCGGGCAAGGCCGGACCCTTCGACTACCTCAAGGGCGCCGTGCCCTTCGAGGACAACTCGCCGACCGTGGGCGAGAGTTACGCCTACCTGTCGACGCCCGCGCCCGGCGCGGACTTCACCCCGTACGTGCAGGCGATCATCCCGGGCACCACCACCCAGGGCTCGCTGGTCGGCGAGTACCGGCACGACGGGCGGCGCGAGCTGGTCATCACCTTCGTCTACAACCAGTACCAGCAGCAGTTCCGGCTGCTGGCCCGCGGCATCGTGGACTGGATGACCGGCGGGGTGCACCTCGGCGCCTCCCGCAACTACTTCGCCGTGCACGTGGACGACGTGTTCGCGGCCGACGACCGCTGGGACACCCAGCTCAACTGCACGCCCGGCGACGTCGACTGCACCAACAGCTCCGGCACGCCGAGCCCGATCCGGATGACCCCGGCGGACGTCGACTACGCCGCCGCCTGGGAGCAGAGCCACAACTTCACCCTCGACCTCGCCTTCAACGGCTCCGGCAGCGTCGATGAGCGCACGGACAACAACGGCGTCGACCAGCTCGCCGACAAGTTCATCGCCGACCGCAACAAGTTCCGCTGGATCAACCACACCTACACGCACGCCTTCCTCGGCTGCGAGCAGGACACCACCGTGGTGCCGTGGAAGTGCGAGACCAACGCCGACGGCAGCACCCAGTGGGTCGGCCGGCAGACCATCGACGACGAGATCACCAACAACCTCATTTGGGGCCTGACCAACGGACTGCCCGTGGACTCCACCGAGTTGGTCACCGGTGAGCACTCCGGGATGCGCATCCTGCCGCAGCAGCCCGCCGACAACCCCAACCTCGGCCCGGCGCTCACCGACACCGGCGTCAAGTGGCTCGGCGCGGACGCCTCCCGCGACCCCGCGCAGCGCCAGGTCGGCCCCGCCGCGACGGTCGCCCGCTACCCGATGAACGTCTTCTACAACGCGGGCAAGGCGTCCGAGGAGGCCGACGAGTACAACTGGCTCTACACCAGCCGCGCCCAGGGCGGCAGCGGGGTGTGCGAGGACAACCCCGCGACCACCACGTGCCTGCCCGCCCCGCTGGACACCGGCACCGGCTACCAGAACTACATCGTGCCGCTGGAGACCCGTATCGACCTCGGGCACGTGCTCTCCAACGACCCGAAGCCGCACTTCATCCACCAGTCCAACCTCACCGAGGACCGCATCGCCTACCCGGTCCTCAACGGTGTGCTCGACGGCTACACCAACCTGTTCGCCGCCAACACCCCGCTGGTGAACCTGCGGATGAAGGACATCGGCACCGAACTCCAGCGCCGCACCGCCTGGACCAACGCCCTGAACGCCGGCCAGGTCACCGCCTACCGCATCGGCAACACGGTCACCGTCCAGGCGCCCGGCGGCACCTTGACCAACGCCACCCTGCCCACCGGCAGCACCTACGGTCTCGGCGCCTTCGGCAGCCCCTACGGCGGTGAACTGTCCGGCTGGACCACCTCCCTCGGCCTCGCGCAGACCTTCACCCTGCCGGCCGCCGCGCCCGCCACCACCCCCGGCACCCACGGCCACACCCACCCGGCGGCCACCGCACCGGCCCCGCGCACCAGGCTCCCCAAGGGCGTCACCCGGCAGGTCCCGTACGCCCCGCGCCACCAGGTCAGGCACTCCTCGCAGCACTGAACGCGCACCGACCCAAGGGCCCGTCCGTCACCCTCGGACGGGCCCCGGCTCCCGGCCGCCCCGACGCGGCCGGGACCCGCACGACCACCCCACAACTCTGGCCGTGGAGCCCGATCGATGCACGTTCACCACGGTGCGCGCCGCCCCGGCGCGGCGCACGTCACCCTGCTCACCGAAGGCACCTACCCGCACAGCCACGGGGGCGTCAGCGTCTGGTGCGACCAGCTCGTCCAGGGCATGCCCGACCTGGACTTCGACGTCATCGCCGTCACCGGCACCGGACGCGAACCCGTCGTCTGGGACCTGCCCGCCCAGGTCGAGCAGGTGCTCTCCGTCCCCATGTGGGGCGAACCGCCCGAGGGCCGCGCGCCCCGGGGCCGCGCGCTCGCCCGGCTCACCGCCGCCTGGGAACGCTTCCTCACCGCGCTTCTCGACCCCTGCGCCGAGGACCAGTTCCCGCCCGCCCTGTACCTGCTGGCGCGAGCCGCCGCCGAGGGGACGCTGAGCCCGTTCCTGCGCGGCGACCGGGCCATCGCCCTGCTCGCCACCGTGTGGAACCGCCCGGGGCTCGCCGTGCGCGAGGCCCGGCCCACCCTGCACGACGCGGTCACCGCCACCGCCCTGCTGGAACACGCCCTGCGCCCGCTGGCCGCCCCCGCGCCCGCGCACGGTGTGGCGCACGCGGTCAGCGGGGGAGTGGCCGTACTGCCCGGACTCGCCGCCCTCGACCGGCACGGGGTCCCGCTGCTGCTCACCGAGCACGGCGTCTATCTGCGCGAGCGCTACCTCGGCTACCGCACCGCGCCCTACCGCTGGCCGGTGAAGGCCGTCGTCCTCGGCTTCTTCCGGCTGCTCGCCGAGGAGAGCTACCGCAAGGCCGCCCTGATCACCCCCGGCAACCGCTACAACCGGCTCTGGGAGGAACAGGGCGGCGCCGACCCGAAGGCCATCCGCACCGTCTACAACGGCGTGGACCCGGCCGCCTTCCCGCCCGCCGGGCCCGAACCGGGGACACCCACCCTGAGCTGGGCCGGCCGGGTCGACCCCATCAAGGACCTGGAGACGCTCATACGCGCGTTCTCCCTGGTCAGAGCCGAGATACCCGAGGCCCGGCTCCGGCTCTTCGGCGGCACGCCGCGCGGCGGCGAGGCGTACCGGGAGCGCTGTGCCGCACTGGCGGCCGAGCTGGGCCACGGCGACGCCGTCACCTTCGAGGGCCGCGTCGAGGACATCAAGGACGCCTACGCGGCCGGGAACGTGGTGATGCTCTCCAGCATCAGCGAGGGCTTCCCGTTCACCCTGATCGAGGCCATGTCCTGCGGCCGGGCCACCGTCTCCACCGATGTCGGCGGGGTGCGCGAGGCGGTGGGCGACACCGGCCTCGTCGTACCACCGCGCGACCCGGAGCGGATGGCCGCGGCCGCCCTGGAGCTGCTCCGCGACGGCGACCGGCGCGGGTCCATGGGGGAGGCCGCGCGGCTGCGGGTGATCGAGCAGTTCACCCTCCGCCAGACCATCGACACCTTCCGCTCGATATACCTCGAACCCCCCTACCACACACGGGACTTCATCAATCCGTCGCCGCCGGAGCGCGAGCCCGGGCGCCGGACCGCCGCGGGGAGCCTGGCCGGATGAGCGGACCCATGGCCCTGGAGCCCGGCGGCACCGAGCAGGACACCCTCGCCCTCCGGCTGGCCCGCCCCGACGACCGCACCCTGTCCCTGCGGCTGCCCGCCCTCGGCACCGACGAGGCGGCCGTCAGCCTGCTGGCCGCCGAACTCGCCGACCGCATCGGCCCCGCCGTCCACCCCTACGAGGTCGCCGCCCTGCTGGAGGCCGAGGGCCTCACCGCCGAGACGATCAAGGACCGGTACGGCCATCCGAACCTGTTCTCGCTGGCCACCGCCCTCTACGAACAGGTGCCCCGCACCTTCCCCGAGCCCGCGCCGGTCGCCGACCCCTGGCGTCCCGACCACGTCCGCTGCCTGCTGCGCGGGCTGCTCTTCGCCCTGCCGGGCCTCGCCTACCCGCTCACCGCACCCCTGTGGCACCCCGGCCGGCACGCCGCCGCGCTGATCCTCGCGGGGCTGATCTCCTGGGCCTGGGGCCAAGGGCTCGGCCACCGCGCCCATGTGCGCAAGGCGACCGGCCCCCGGGAGGCCGCCCGCACTCTGGCCGCGGGCGCGCCCCTGGGCGCCGCGCTCGCCACCGCGCTCGCCGCGCCGCTCACCGGCGGCGGCCCGGTCCTGCTCGCCGTCGCCGCCCAGTCGCTCTACCTCGCGGCCGCCGGCGTCCTGCTGGTCCTGGCCCGGGAGAAGACACTGCTCGCCGCGCTGAGCCCGCTGCTCGCCGGCGCCGCCTGCCTGCTCCGCTGGGACCCGGGGACCCTGGTCCGGCTCGGCCTCCCGCTGCTGGCGCTGCTCGCCACGCTCGCCGCCACCGCACACGCCCTGCGCGGCCTGCTCAGAAAGCCGGGCGCCGACGGCGGCAGGCGGCCCCCGCTGCGCTGGTCGCTGCCGTACGGCCTGTTCGGGCTCGCCGCCGGGCTGCTGGTGCTGCTCGAAGGGCGCCGGGAGCCGTACGCGGTGATCGTGCTGACCCTCAGCATGGGCCCCGCAGAATGGCTGCTCTACCGCTACCGGGGCCTGTCCGTCGCCGCCCTGCGCGCCACCGCCACCCCCGCCGGATTCCTGCTGCGCTCCGCCGGCGTCCTCGGCCTGTGCCTGCTCGGCTATCTGCTGCCGCTGCTCCCCGCCGCGTACCTCACCGGCGCCCCACCGGTCCCGCTGCTGCTGCTCGCGGCCACCCTGTGGACCGCGCTGCTCCTCCAGGCGTTCGGGACCGCCTGGCCGCCCGCCGTGATCTGCCTGGCCGCCGCGGGCACGGCCGGCGCGGTCACCGCGCTGCGCCTGCCACCCGGCCCCGCCGCCCTGCCGCTCGCCTGCGCGGCCGCCGTGCCGTGTCTGCTGGCGTGCGCGCTGCGGCTGCTCGGCCGCCCGGCCCGGCACGCCTGAACCAGCACCTTCTTCTTCCTCGACTCACTGGAAGGACCCACCAGTTGACCTCCCAACCGCTCGCCGCCGTCACCGGCGCCGAGGGCTTCATCGGCTCCCACCTCACCGAGGCCCTGGTCGCCTCCGGGCACCGGGTGCGGGCCATGGCCCAGTACAACTCCTTCTCCTCCTACGGCTGGCTGGAGACCCTCGCCCCGGACGTCCTGGACCAGGTGGAGATCGTCCTCGGCGACGTCCGCGACCCCGGCTCCGTGCGCGGCCTGCTCGAAGGCGCGGACGTGGCCTACCACCTGGCCGCCCTGATCGCGATCCCGTACTCCTACCAGGCGCCCCACAGCTATGTGGAGACCAACGTCACCGGCACTCTCAACGTGCTCGAAGCGGTCCGCGCCCTCGGCACCCCCCGCCTGGTGCACACCTCCACCAGCGAGACCTACGGCACCGCGCAGACCGTGCCGATCACCGAGGACCACCCGATCAACACCCAGTCCCCGTACGCCGCTTCGAAGGCCGGCGGGGACCGGCTCGCCGACAGCTACCACGCCAGCTTCGGCACCCCGGTGGTCACCCTGCGGCCGTTCAACACCTTCGGACCGCGCCAGTCGATGCGCGCCGTCATCCCCACCGTCATCGGGCAGGTCGCGGCGGGGGAGCGGACCATCACCCTCGGCGATCTGCGGCCCACCCGCGACTTCCTGTTCGTCAAGGACACCGCGCGGGCCTTCCTCGCCGTGGGCGGCGCCCCCGCCGAGCAGGTCGTCGGGCGCACCTTCAACGCCGGTACCGGCGAGGAGATCTCGGTCGGCGACCTCGTCGCCCTGGTCGGCAAGGTCATGGACACCGCCCTCGACATCCGCGCCGACCCCGCGCGCATCCGGCCCGCGAACTCCGAGGTGATGCGGCTGGTCGCCGACGCCGGCCGGCTCGCCGCCGCCACCGGCTGGGCACCCGCGCACACCCTGGAACAAGGACTCGCGCACACCGTGGAGTTCTTCCGCGACCCGGCCAACCTGGCCCGCTACAAGACCGGCATCTACAACATCTGACCCGTCCGGCACGTCACGGCGACTTCCAAGGAGGCACCCCATGCACGCAGTGATCCTGGCGGGAGGCAAGGGCGTCCGGCTGCGGCCCTACACCACCGCGCTGCCCAAACCGCTCGTGCCCATCGGCGACCAGCACGCCATCCTGGAGATCGTGCTGCGCCAGCTGTCCTCGGCCGGCTTCACCCGCTGCACCCTCGCCATCGGCCACCTCGGCGAGATCATCCGCGCCTACGTCGGCGACGGCTCCCAGTGGGGCATGAACGTCGACTACGCCACCGAGGAGAGCCCGCTCGGCACCATGGGCCCCCTGCTCAACCTGAAGGACCGGCTGCCCGAGGACTTCCTCGTGATGAACGGCGACATCCTCACCGACCTCGACTACGCGGACGTGCTGCGCGGCCACCGCGCGTCCGGCGCGCCGCTCACCATCGCCACCTACGCCCGCAAGGTGCACATCGACTTCGGCGTGCTCACCACCGACGCCAGCAAGGTCGTCGCGTTCACCGAGAAACCCAGCATGGACTACCGGGTCTCCATGGGCGTCTACGGACTCTCCCGCGCCACCCTCGACGGCTACACCCCGGGCCTGCCGCTCGGCTTCGACGAACTCGTCCTCGACCTGCTCAGAGCCCAGAACCCGCCGCACGCCTACGAGTTCGACGGATACTGGCTGGACATAGGGCGTCCCGACGACTACGACCGTGCCAACGCCGAGTTCACCAGCCGCAAGTCCCTGCTGCTCAAGGGAGCCTGAGTCCCGCATGCGCATTCTCGTCCTGGGCGGCACCGGATATCTGGGCCGCCGGGTGACCGAGCGGGTGCGCGCCCTCCCGGGCGCGCACCTGCTCGCCGGGGGCCGCACCGGCGCCGAGTACACCGTCGACCTCGCCGCCGACCCGACCGAGCGGCTGGCCAAGACCCTGGCGGCGGCCGCGCCCGACGCCGTGGTCAACTGCGCGGGTGCCACCGGCGGCGACCCGGTGACCCTCGCGGAGGTCAACGCCCGGGGGCCGGCCGTGCTCTGCGCCGCGCTGCGCGAGGCGGCTCCCGCGGCCCGCCTGGTCCACCTCGGCTCCGCCGCCGAGTACGGGCCCGGCACCCCGTGCGCGGCGGTCACCGAGTCGGCGCCCGCCCGCCCCGTCACCCCTTACGGCGCCACCAAGCTCGCCGGCACCCTCGCGGTGACCTCGGCCGGGCTGGACGCGGTGGTGCTGCGGATCGGCAACCCGGTCGGGCCCGGGGCACCTCCGGCGAGCCTGCCCGGCCGGATGGCCGCGCTGCTGCGGGCGGCCGGCTCCGATCCCGGGGCCGTGCTGCGGCTCGGCGATCTGTCGGCCTACCGTGACTTCGTGGACGTCCGCGACGTGGCCCGGGCCGTCGCCCTCGCCGTCACCGCGCCCGGACCGCTGCCGCCCGTGCTCAACATCGGCGGCGGCGGGGCCGTACCGGTGCGCGACCTGGTGCAGGGGCTCGCCCGACTCGCCGGATTCCGCGGGACGCTGGCGGAGGACGGGGACGGCTCGGCCCGCTCCGCCCAGGTGTCCTGGCAGTGCTCGGACATCGGCGCCGCGGAACGCGCGCTCGGCTGGCGCCCGGCCCACGGCCTGGACGACGCCCTCGCCGCGCTGTGGGCGGCGACGCCATGAGCCTGCTGATACCGCTGTACGTGCACCCGGCGCAGGACCCCGGCGCCTGGCACCGGCTGATCACGGCGGCCGCCCGCACCTGGGCCGTGGTCCTGAACCCCGCGAGCGGGCCCGGCACCGAGCCCGACCCCGCCTACACGGCGGCGGCGCGGGCGCTGCGCACGGCGGGCGCCCGGCTGCTCGGCTATGTCGACACCGACTACGGGACGCGGGACCGGGCGGCGGTCACCGAGGACGCGCGCCGCCACCGGCTCTGGTACGGCACCGACGGCTGCTTCCTCGACCGGGCCACCGCGACCGCCGAGGGCCTGCCCGACTGCCGCCGGCTGGTCCGGGAACTGCGGCGGCTCGGCACCGGCACGGTGGTGCTCAACCCCGGCGTCCACCCGGCGCCGGGGTACGCCCGGCTCGCCGACCTGACCGTCACGTTCGAGGGACACTGGTCGACCTACGTCTCCGCGTTCACCCGGCCGTCCTGGGCCGCGCGTCAACCACCCGACCGGATCTGTCATCTGGTGTACGGCGTCCCCGCCGCCCTGGTCCCGCTCGCCGTGCGCACCGCGCGGGAGCGGGGCGCCGGGGTGTGCGGGCCGGTGACCGGCGAAGGGCCGAACCCCTGGGCGGGGTTGAGTCCCGCCCTGGAGTTCTCGGACGGTGTGCGAGGCTGAGCGCGATCAGCTCGCTCACACCGGGGAGACCCCTCTCATGGCCGTCATCCACCACACGACCCTCACCCCCTCCAAGGTCGAACTGCTCGCCGACTGGCTGCCCACCCGCCCGTGGTACCGCGGCGGTTCCGGCACACCCGTCCTGGAGAAGACCGGCGGCTTCCGGCTGGACGACCCCGGGGGCGAGGTCGGCATCGAGATCATCATCGCCACCGACACCACGAGCCCCGAGCGGACCACGTACCTGGTGCCGCTGAGCTACCGGGGCGCGCCGCTCGAGGGCGCCGAGCACGCGCTCGTCGGCACGATGGAGCACGGCGTCCTGGGCAAGCGCTGGGCGTACGACGGCATGCGCGATCCGGTGCTGGTCACCGAGCTGCTGCGGCTCGTCGCGGGCGAGGCGCAGGCCATGGCGCAGAGCGTCACCGACTCCCCCGACCACGAGGTGACGCACGCCTACACGGGCCTCCCGTTCACCCCGGCGTCCTTCACCCCGACCCCGGCCGACGACGCGGACGGCACCCACCTGCCCACCCCGCACGGCACGGCCCTGCGGCTGCACCGCGTCCTCACCCCGGCCGACGAGAACCCCCCGGTCCCGGCGACGCCCTCCCTCGGCCATGTCTCCACGGGCTGGCCCACGCCGTCGGGCGACCGCCTGCGCGCCGTGATCCTGACCGTGCGCCAGCACTGACCGCGGCGGGCCGCCCGGTCACCGTACGGCCGCCGGCGGGCGGTGACCGGAGCGGCCCAACTGCTCTGATCCGGGCCTCGGTTGCCGTCCGCCGACCCGGCATCCCCACTTTTCCCACGCCGAACCGGCAGAGCCGTCTGGCATGGACGGGTCAAATCTGGCACTCTTTCGGGCAGTCGTCGCCCCGACCCCAGCGGGGGAGGCGACCGGTTCCTCAGCACCGTGCTCGCGCAAGCCCCGTACGCGACCGCCCCGGCGCATCCCAGCCGGCCGGGCGGCCGTCGAGCAGGCCGGGACCCCGGCCGCCCCGAAGGAGTAGCGTGTGAGACCCACCCCCCACAAGGCCGCAGGCGTTGCCGCGCTGACCGCCGCCGCACTGGCCGCCTTCTTCCTCCCCGCCGTACCCGCCGCCGCGCACACCGCGCCCGCGCGGGCGGCCGCCGACTGCACGCCCGCCCAGGTGGTCACCGACGGCGGGTTCGAGAACGGGAGTCCGGCGTGGACCCCGTCCACGTCGACCGTGATCACCAGCCGCACCGGGCAGAGCCCCCACGGCGGCAGCTCGTACGCCTGGCTGGACGGCACCGGGAAGACCCGTACCGACAGCCTCACCCAGAGCGTCACCGTCCCCAGCGGGTGCGCCACCGCCACCCTCAGCTTCTACCTGCACATCGACACCGCCGAGACGACGTCGAGCACCGCCTACGACAAGCTGACCGCCAAGTTCGGCAGCACCACGCTGGCCAGTTGGTCCAACCTCGACAAGAACACCGGCTATGTGCAGAAGTCGTTCGACGTGTCGTCCTTCGCCGGGCAGACGGTGAACCTCACCTTCACCGGCACCGAGGACTCCAGCCTCCAGACCAGCTTCGTCCTGGACGACATCGCCCTCGACACCTCCGGCGGCACCGCGCCCCCGGCCACCGACACCACCCGCACCCCCGCCGCGCCCGGCTACACCGTGAACCTCAGCAGCGACACGAGCGGCACCGCCTGGACCGGGCACGAGAGCGCGACCTTCACCAACGCCTCCGCCACCGCGCTGAACGAGGTCTATCTGCGGCTGTGGGACAACTACCACGGCACCTGCTCCGCGATGCCCATCAAGGTCACCAACGTCACCGGCGGCACCGCGGGCGACCTCTCCGTGGCCTGCACCGCGCTGAAGATCACCCTGCCGGCCCCGCTCGCCCAGGGACAGAGCGCCACCATCGGCTTCGACCTCGGCATCACCGTGCCCAGCGGCGTCGACCGCTTCGGCCACGACGGCGCGTACAGCTTCATCGGCAACGCGCTGCCCGTCCTCGCGATCCGCGACGGCGCGGGCTGGCACCTGGACCCGTACACGAACAACGGCGAGGCGTTCTACTCGCTGGCCGCCGACTTCAAGGTCACCCTCGACCACCCGACCAGCCTGCTGGTCCCGGCCACCGGCACCTCCACCGACACCCCCGGCACCAGCGGTCGTACGATCACCACGGCCACCGCCTCCAAGGTCCGCGACTTCGCCTGGGCCGCCGGGCCCTTCAGCAAGATCTCCGGAACCTCGCCGGCCGGCGTCGCCGTGAACGTCTACTCGGTGTCCGGCATCAGCTCCTCCAGCGCCCAGTCGATGCTCAGCACCGCCAAGTCCGCCGTCGACACCCACGCCGGCCGCTTCGGGGCCTACCCGTACGGCGAGCTGGACGCGGTCCTCGACAACAACTACTGGTTCGGCGGAATGGAGTACCCCGGCTTCGTCCTCGACCTGGTCAGCAGCACCGCGCTCACCCATGAGATCGCCCACCAGTGGTGGTACGGCATCGTCGGCGACGACGAGTACAACAACCCCTGGCTGGACGAGTCGTTCGCCGACTACTCGACCGACCTCGCCCAGGGCATCACCGGCGCGGGCTGCTGGAACAGCGTCTCCTGGGCCTCCAGCACGGAGAAGATCACCAACTCGATGGCGTACTGGGACGCCCACTCCTCCCGCTACTCCACCGTGGTCTACGGCTACGGCAAGTGCGCCCTGCACGACCTCCAGCGCGTCCTCGGCGACACCGCCATGGCCAAGCTGCTGAAGGACTACGCGAGCGCGCACTGGTACGGCGTCTCCACCACGGCCGAGTTCAAGGCCGCTGCCCAGGCCGCCACCAGCACCGATCTGACCTCCTTCTGGACCCAGCACCGCATCGACGGCTGACGGACCCCGGCCGGTCGCGGGCCCCCGAACGGGGGTCCGCGACCGGCCGCCGGGCCACCCGGATGGACCAAATCGGCCGGTGGCCGCCTTCGTTGGGCGCAGCCCGGCGTGCGGTGCGGCCCGATGCCGGGTCAGATGGAAGCCGTGCGAAGCTCGAGAGCTCTTTCCCGCGGCCGCTCACGCCTGACCGTCACCGGCGTGCTGACCGGCATTCTGCTCACCCTGTCCGTCCCGGCGGCCGTGCCACAGAGCGGCGCCGTGATCCCCGAGCGGGGCAGCGCCTACATGGGCATGGGCGTGCTCGCCCACGACGGTGTCGTCCCCGCCCCCACCGCCGACTCGCTCTCCGATTCCGACTCCCGCACCGGCCTGACCGAGGGCGTGGACGTCTCCAGCTACCAGCGCAACGTCGCCTGGCCGACCCTGTACGGCAGTGGGGTGCGCTGGGCGTACACCAAGGCCACGGAAGGAACCTCGTACAAGAACGCCTACTTCAACCAGCAGTACACCGGCTCCTACGACGTCGGCATCGTGCGCGGCGCGTACCACTTCGCGACCCCCGACAGCACCGGCGGCGCCGCCCAGGCGGACTACTTCGTGAACCACGGCGGCGGCTGGTCGGCGGACGGCAAGACGCTCCCCGGGGTGCTCGACATCGAGTGGAACCCGTACGGCGGCGACTGCTACGGCAAGTCCAAGAGCCAGATGGTCACCTGGATCCGTGATTTCCTCAACCGCTACAAGGCCCGTACCGGCCGCGCCGCGGTGATCTACACCGCCACCAACTGGTGGACCGCGTGCACCGGGAACTACAGCGGTTTCGGCGCGACCAACCCGCTGTGGATCGCCCGCTACGCGTCCACGGCGGGCACGCTGCCGGCCGGCTGGGCGTACTACACGATGTGGCAGTACACCTCCACCGGCAAGACCGTGGGCGACCACGACCGCTTCAACGGCGGCACGGCACAACTGAAGACCTTCGCCTCCCGCTGATCCGCCGACCCGTTGTCGGCGGGCCCCGTCACCCTGGGCCCGACGTGCCGCGCCGGCGGCCGTCGACCAGGGGGCCGGCGGCACCCGGTGCGCAGCCCGGCCGGCCGGTTCACCTTCGCCGTCCGCGAGGTGCTGCCGGCCACCCACGCCTTCCGCTCCGCCATCGCCCCCGCCCTGAACCCCGTCGAACGGGCGGGGGCCCGCGGCCTGCTGGAACTCCTCGATCGCCGGGAGCGGGGCGCCGAGTAGGCTCGACGCGTGGCACGTGTCGAGATCCTCCAGCTCCTTGTCTCCCCGGTCCACCGGCTCGCCGGCCGGCCGGGCGACGGCGTGCCCGAGCTGCCGGCCGAGGAACTGGTGGAGAGCGTGCGGGTGCGCGCGGGCCTCGGCATCGTCGGCGACCGTTATTTCAACCACCCGGCCCATCGCAACGCCTCCCTCACCCTCATGGCCGCCGAACGGCTCCCGCGCACGGGCCCGCCGGAACCGGGCCTGCTGCTCACCCGGCGCAACGTCCTGCTGCGCGGCGTCGACATCGACGGCCACATCGGCGCGACCGTCTTCCTCGACTGCGACGCCGGCCGGGTGGAGCTGGAGGTGCGCGGTGCGGCGCGGCCCTGTGCCTGGATGGACGTCACCCTCGGACCCGGCGCCCAGCGGGCGCTGCGCGGGGGCGGGGGAGTGCGGTGCCGCCCGGTG
This sequence comes from Streptomyces sp. SUK 48, assembly GCF_009650765.1. Lineage (NCBI taxonomy): Bacteria > Bacillati > Actinomycetota > Actinomycetes > Kitasatosporales > Streptomycetaceae > Streptomyces > Streptomyces sp. SUK 48. The sequence continues at coordinate 7,506,870 of NZ_CP045740.1, forward strand.
AGTGACGGGGTGCTCGCGGTGGGGGCCGCCGAGTTCGGCGTGCTGCGGGCCGCGGGCGCCTGACCGACGAGGAGGCGGCGCCGCTCTTCTTCGAACGCCCCGCGGCGTCGGGCCAGCCGCCCGACGAGGTGGACGAGGCCGGCGAGGACGTTCGTCACTCGCACTCCGTGAGTATCACCCGGTCGGAGTAGCCGGAGCGGGCTGACGAGCGACGTCCACCTGTTCGAGCGAACAGGTGATCCGGTGTTCGGATCGCGCCGGAGCCACCGGAGCCACCGGACCCGGGCCGCTCAGGGCGGTACGGCCCGCACCGCCCGCAGCACCGCCCACACCACCGAGACCAGCGGAACCGCGACGATCGCGCCGATCACCCCCGCCACGATGCTGCCCGCGATCACCGACACGGCGACGACCAGCGGATGCAGCCGGACCGCCCAGCTCATCACCACGGGATGCAGCACATGCCCCTCCAGCTGGCCGATCACCACGATCAGCGCCAGCACGGCCAGGGCGGTCAGCGGCCCCCGCCCGGCCAGCGCGACCACCGTGGCGACCGCGAGCGCCACCGGCGAGCCCACCAGCGGCACGAACGCGGCGATGAACTCCAGCAGGGTCAGCGGCAGCGCCAGCGGCACCCGCAGCAACAGCAGCGCCACACCCACCAGGATGGCGTTGGTGGCGGCCACGATGATGATGCCGCGCGTGTACCCGGCGAAGGTCCGCCAGGCCGCCCGCCCCGCCCGGTCCCAGGCCGTACGCGCCCCGGCGGGCACCAGCTCCGCGCGCGCCCAGGCCCACAGCCGTTCCCCGGAGTGGATGAAGAACACCGAGGCGAACAGCGCCAGCGCCCCGCCGGTCACCAGCTCCACCACCCGGCCGAGACCGCTGACGGCGCTGCTGAGCAGGTTCGAGCGGTGCGCGGCGAGGTAGTTGGTGAATTGGCGTTCGAGCGCGGAGAGCCGGCCGGGGCTCAGCCGGAACGGCGGCCGCTGGAGCCATGCCTCGATCCGGTGCACCCCGCCGCGGAACTCGCCCGCGAGCCTCGGCGACTCGCCCGCCACCGCGTTGCCCACCAGCGCGAGCAGCGTGAGCAGCACCAGCAGGCTGCCGACGAGCGCGGCGGCGACGGCCAGCGGCCTGGGCAGGAACCGGTTCAGCAGATCGGCGAGCGGGCGCAGCACCGAGGTGATGACCAGCGCCAGGAACAGGGCGACGGCGATCAGCTGGAAGCTGCCGAGGACGATGAAGAAGCCGTAGACGACGATGCCGACGAGGATGAGCCGCCAGGCGTAGGCCGCGGCGACCCGCAGCCAGGGCACGGTGCGTTCGGTCACCGGCCTTGGCGGCTCGGGACGCGGGGAGGCCGCGAGCCGTACGGAGTACGCGGGCCGGCTGCCGAGCCCCGCCCGGCGCCCGCCGCCTTCCGGCCCGGCCGCCCGTCGCCGCGCATCGCCCACCGTCGCTCCCGTCCCACGCTCCTGGAAGCACCGTAGGCACACGCCCGGCGACCCGGCCCGTCCAGCGCCCGCGCCCGGGTCACCCCGCGCACACGAACGTGTCCGTCCGCCGGTTCCGGGGCGCCCCGGAACCGGCGGACGGCAGCCGCCGCGCGAGGTGACGCGCGTCCGCCAGGAGATGTGCCGGGGGCCGAGTGATGTGACAGTGGACGTGGGCCACGCGGCCCCGGTGCGGGTGGCGGTCACGGGACCTTCACAACTCTCCCCGGTGGGCGAGTTCGCGCCGGGGCACTCGCGGGGTGTCGTCGGCCAGGAGGTGTGCCTCCAGTGATCACCGTCGCGGTTCTGCTGCTCCCGGTTCTCAGCCTTCTGCTCTACGGTCTCGATCAGGTCGAGGACCGATGGGTGACCCGCCCCTCGAAGCCCCGCACCGCACGCGCCCGCCGCCACCGCCGGGCCAGATCCGAGCATCGCTGACCGCCTCCGGAGCCTCCCGCGCCCGCCGGGAGGGGCCGGGCCGGGGCGTCAGGAGACCACCTCGGGGGTAGACGCCAGCGGCAGGACGAACCGGCACGACGACAGGCGAGGTGTGCATGGCGGGAGAGTGGCTGGCGGCACCGTTGTGGGACATACACAACGGTCAGGGACCCAGGCAGCTGGCCGAACTGGGGCTCGCGCTGCTGCTGTCGACCCTGATCGGCTGGGAGCGCGCGGCCCAGCAGAAGAGCGCGGGCCTGCGCACCCACACGCTGGTCGGCATCGCCAGCGCGCTGATGATGGAGGTCTCCCAGCACGGGTTCACCGCGGTGCTCGGCCTGGAGCACGTCTCCTTCGACCCCTCCCGCGTCGCCGCCCAGATCGTCTCCGGCATCGGCTTCATCGGCGGTGGCCTGATCTTCGTACGGCGGGACGCGGTACGCGGCCTGACGACCGCCGCGACCGTCTGGCTGACCTGCGCCGTCGGCATGGCCTGCGGCGGCGGGCTGCCCGTGCTGGCGCTGGCGGTGACGGCGCTGCACTTCCTGGTGGTGCGCGGCTACTCCTACTTCTCCGGCCGGCTGGTCCCCGGCACGACCGCCGCCGCCTTCGAGGCCCGGCTGACCTACCGCACCGGCACCGCGCTGCTGCCCCGCCTGATGGAGACCTGCACCCGGATGGGCTTTCGCATCGTGCAGGTCAAGCTCGAACGGCTGCCCGGCCGTACGGAGGACGCGGCCCGCGTCCTCCTCGCGCTGGAGGGCACCCAGGACCCGGCCCGGCTGACCACCGAACTGTTCCAGGACGACGGCGTGCTCGACATCGAGCTGATCCCGGCCTCCGACGAGGAGTGAGCCGCCCGCCCACGCGGTCCGGATGGCGCAAGGGCGCCGCGCGGCGGGGGTGAATCCCCGTGGCGGTCCGTCGCGGGGCGTGCCGCAGGGGTGAGCATGCCGCGTCATGGACATCCTGCTCGTGGCCAGCGCGTTCAACAGCCTCTGCCAGCGTGTGTACGCCGAACTGTCCGACCGGGGGCACCGGGTGGACGTCGTCCTGGCGTCCCGGGGCGAGGAGCCGGTGCGGGCCGCCGTACGGGAGTCGGTCCCGGATCTGGTGATCGCCCCGATGCTCACGACCCCCCTGCCCGAGGACGTGTGGCGGGAGCACACCTGTCTGATCGTGCATCCGGGACCGCCCGGCGACCGGGGGCCCGCCGCGCTGGACTGGGCCGTCGCGGAGCGGGCCCCGCACTGGGGCGTCACCGTGCTCCAGGCGGAGGCCGGAATGGACGCGGGGCCCGTCTGGGCGGCCGAGCCGTTCCCCGTGGCGCCGGTCGGCAAGAGCGACCTGTATCGCAACGAGGCCGCCGACGCCGCCGTCACCGCCGTCCTGACGGCCGTACGGCACCACGAGGAGGGCGCGTTCAAGCCCCGCCCGCAGAGCGACCCCTCGATCGACGTCGTCCGGCGGGGCCCCTTCCGCCAGGAGCGGCGCCGCATCGACTGGGCGGCCGACGACACCGCCACCGTGCTGCGCAAGCTGCGCGGCGCCGACTCCCGGCCCGGCGTCCTCGACGAACTCCTCGGCCGGGAGCTGTTCCTGCACGGCGGCCACCCCGAGGACGAGCTGCGCGGCCGCCCCGGCGACCTGCTGGCCCGGCGCGCGGGCGCGGTCTGCCGGGCCACCCGGGACGGCGCGGTCTGGATCCCGGAACTGCGCCCGCGCAAGAACTCCGGCGACCCGGCGGCCTTCCGCAGACCCGCCGCCCACGTCGTCGCCGCCCTCGAACCTGCCCTCGAACTCCCGGACATCCCGGCCCCGTTGGAGCTGCCCCAGGCCCGGTGCACGTACACCGACATCCGCTACCGGCAGCGCGGCGACGTCGGCCTGCTGAGCTTCTCCTTCCCCGGCGGCGCGATGAGCACCGACCAGTGCCGCCGGCTGCTCGCCGCCTACGAGCACGCCCTCACCCGCCCCACCCGGGTCCTGGTGCTCGGCGGCCCGCGCGACTTCTTCTCCAACGGCATCCATCTCCACGTCATCGAGGCGGCCCAGGACCCGGGGCGGGAGTCCTGGGTCAACCTCAACGCGCTGGACGACCTGGTGGAGGCGGTCCTGCGCACCACCGACCGGCTGGTGGTGGCCGCGCTGGCCGGCAACGCGGCCGCGGGCGGCGCGCTGCTCGCCCTCGCCGCCGACGAGGTCTGGTGCCGCACCGGCACCGTCCTCAACCCGCACTACCGGCGCATGGGCCTGTACGGCTCCGAGTTCTGGACGTACACCCTGCCCCGCCGCGTCGGCCCGGACGAGGCCCGCCGGCTGACCGAGGAGGCGCTGCCGGTGAGCGCGGCGCGCGCCGAGCGGACCGGCCTGGCGGACCGGCTCGTACCGGCCGCGCCCGGGGAGTTCGCCCCGGCGGTGGAACGGCTCGCGGCCACCCTCGCCGCCGCCCCCGGCCTGGACCGCCGTATCGCCGCGAAGGCGGCCGCCCGCGCCGCCGACGAACGGCAGCGGCCCCTCGCCACCTACCGGCGGGCCGAACTGACCCGTATGCACGCCCTGTTCTTCGACCCGCACGCGCCGTACCACGCCCTGCGGTCCGCCTTCGTCCGCAAGGCGCCGGCGGGCTCACCCCGGCCACTGGCCGCACCGGCCGATACACGGCAGCCGCCCACCGGTCGCACCGACCCCGCCGAAGCCGGAGCCCTCCGATGACCGCCCCCCTCCTCGTCGCCGGTGTCGGCAACATCTTCCTCGCCGACGACGCCTTCGGGCCCGAGGTGATCCGCGCCCTCGAACAGCGGCCGCTGCCCCCAGAGGCGCGGGTCCACGACTACGGCATCCGCGGCCTGGACCTCGCCTACGACCTGCTCGGCGGCTGCGCCACCGCCGTGCTCGTGGACGCCGCCCGGCGCGGGCTGCGGCCGGGGACGCTCTCCCTGATCGAGGCCGAACCACCCGACGGCACCGTCCCGCCGGAGGCGCACGGCATGGATCCGGCGAAGGTGCTGGCCCTGGCCACCCACCTGGGCGAGGAGCCGCTGCCCCGGGTGCTGGTGCTGGCCTGCGAACCGGAGGTGCTGCCCGCCGGGGACGAGGACATCATGCCCGGGCTCGGCGCGGCCGTGCGGGCCGCCGTCGAACCCGCCGTCACCGCGCTGCACGCGCTCGTCCCGCTGCTGCTGGCCGACCCGGCCGCACCGGCCGCCGCGTTGGGCCGCTCGATGGAAAACGGCCCGGCGCATCCGGCTGCGCTGCCCGCCCGAGCGCCCGCGACGGCCGAAGATCGATGACACCCGGGCCGCGGCCCGGGCCCCAGCCGCCGAACCCGAGGAGCAGCGCCCATGTGCCGGTCCGACGACGTCCGACAGGCCGTCCTGGCGAAGAACGACGACCTCGCCGCGCGTCTGCGCGAGGAACTGGCGGAGCAGGGGGTGGCCGTCGTCAACCTGCTGTCCAGCCCGGGCAGCGGCAAGACCGAGCTCCTCGGCCGGATGCTCGCCGACGCGGTGGCGCGGGGCGTGCCCGTGGCCGCGCTCACCGCCGACCTGGCCACCGAGAACGACGCCACCCGCCTCGCCCGCTCCGGCGCCCCCGTCCAGCAGGTCCTCACCGACGGCCTGTGCCACCTGGAGGCCCGCCAGGTGCGCGCACGGCTCACGGGCTGGCTGCCCGAGGACACCTCGGTGCTCTTCGTGGAGAACGTCGGCAACCTGGTCTGCCCTGCCTCCTACGACCTCGGCGAGACCCTGCGGATCGTGCTGATGGCGGTCACCGAGGGCGAGGACAAGCCGCTGAAGTACCCGACCGCGTTCGGCTCCGCCCATGTCGTCGTCATCACCAAGACCGACCTCGCCGAGGCCGCCGGCTTCGACGAGAGCACGTTCCGCGCGAACGTCCAGCGGGTCAACCCGGGCGTGGAGATCGTACGGTCCTGCGCCCGCACCGGGGACGGCGTCGGCACCCTCCTCGACCACGCCCTCGCCGCCCGCGACGGCGCCCCCGCGCACCGGCCGCCGCTCGCCCCGCACCCGCACGGCCACGACCACGCGCACGGCCACGACCACGCGCACGGCCACGGACACCACCACGCGCACGAACATCCCCACCAGCACACCGAGTCCGCGCCCGTCGCATGACCGCTCCCGCGACCGGTCCGGTCCGTCGCCGGCTCACCGTGCACGGCACCGTGCAGGGGGTGGGCTTCCGGCCGTATGTGCACCGCCTGGCCGCCGAGACGGGCCTGGCCGGGTTCGTCGGCAACACCGGCGACGGCGTGCTGATCGAGGTCGAGGGCCCGGCGGCGGAGGTGGCCCGGTTCTGCGACCTGCTGGCCCACCGGCCCCCGCCGCTGGCCACGGTGACCCGCGTCGCCCACGAGGAACTGCCCGCCACCGGAGCCGCCGGACCCTTCGCGATCCGCTCCACCGAACGGGCGAGCGGCCGCACCCAGCTCCCGCCCGACACCGCGACCTGCGCCGACTGCCTGCGCGAACTCGCCGACCCGGGAGACCGCAGACACCGGCACCCGTTCGTCACCTGCACCCACTGCGGCCCCCGCTTCACCATCGCCACCGGCATGCCGTACGACCGGGCGGCCACCACCATGGCCGGCTTCCCGATGTGCCCCGACTGCGCCCGGGAGTACGGCGATCCCGCCGACCGGCGCTTCCACGCCCAGCCCGTCGCCTGCCCCGGCTGCGGCCCCCGCCTCACCCTGACGGGCCCCGGCGTCCGCCCGGCGCGGGACGCGGACGCGCTCGCGGCGGCCCGTCAACTGCTCGCCGCCGGACGGATCGTGGCCGTCAAGGGGCTCGGCGGCTACCACCTGGCCTGCGACGCCACCGACCCGCGGGCCGTCGCCACGCTGCGCGAGCGCAAGGAGCGCGGCGGCAAGGCGTTCGCCGTGATGTGCGCCGATCTCCCGGCCGCCGAGGGGCTCGCGGTCCTGACCCCGGCCGAGCGCGCCGCCCTGACCGGGCCCCGCCGCCCCATCGTGCTGGTGCGCCGCCGCACCCCCGCCGGGGACCTCGCCGACCAGGTCTGCCCGGGCAGCCCGCACCTCGGGATCATGCTGCCCTACACCCCCGTGCACACCCTGCTGTTCGGACTGCCCGGCGATCCGCCGGGGCCCCGGGCGCTGGTCATGACCAGCGGCAACCGCTCCGGCGAACCCATCGTCACCGACGACACCGAGGCCCGCGCCCGGCTCGCCGGACTCGCCGACGCCTGGCTCGCCCACGACCGGCCCATCGCCGCGCCCTGCGACGACTCCCTGCTGCGGGTGCGCCCCGACGGCACCGAACAGGTGCTGCGCCGCTCGCGCGGCTACGTCCCGCGCCCTGTGCGGCTGCCGGTCCCGGTGCGGCCCGCGCTCGCGGTCGGCGGCGACCTGAAGAACGTGCCCTGCCTCGGCGAGGGCGACCTCGCCTGGTTCGGGCCGCACATCGGCGACATGGGCGACCTGGCCACCCTGGACGCCGCCCGGCGGGCCGAACGGCAGCTGAGCCGGCTCACCCACATCACCCCCGGGCTGATCGCCGCCGACCGGCACCCCGGGTACCACTCCACCGGCTGGGCCCGCAGACGCGCGGGCGCCCGGCTCCCGCTGCGGCTCGTCCAGCACCACCACGCCCATATCGCCTCCGCCATGGCCGAACACGGCCTCGACGGCACCACCCCGGTCATCGGGGTCGCCTTCGACGGCACCGGATACGGCGACGACGGCACCGTGTGGGGCGGCGAGATCCTGCTCGCCGACTACACCGGCTACCGCCGCTTCGCCCACCTGGCCCCCGCCCCGCTGCCCGGCGGCGACGCGGGCGTGGCCAACCCTTGTCGGCTGGCCCTGGCCCGGCTGTGGGCCGCGGGCCTGCCCTGGGACCCCGAACTGCCCAGCGTCACCGCCTGCTCCCCGAGCGAACTCACCCTCCTGCGCCAGCAGTTGGACCGCCGGGTAGCCTGCGTGCCCACCTCCAGCATGGGCCGCCTCTTCGACGCCGTCGCCTCCCTCGCGGGCGTGTGCCACCGCGCCGGATACGAGGCACAGGCCGCGCTGGAGCTGGAGGCCGCGGCCCTCGACGCACGGGGCGCGGACGCGGTGGCGTACCCCTTCGGCCTCACCGGCGGCGCCACCCTCGCCTGCGACCCCGCGCCGATGCTGCGCGCGCTGCTCGCCGACCGCCGCCGGCGCACCCCGGCCCCGGTCCTCGCGGCCCGCTTCCACCGGGGCGTGGCCCGCGCCGTCACCGAGATCTGCCGCCGGGCCCGCGGCGCGACCGGCCTCGGCACAGTCGCCCTCACCGGCGGGGTGTTCGCCAACGCCCTGCTGGAGGAGACGTGCACGACCCTGCTGCGTGCCGACGGCTTCAGGGTCCTGCGGCACGGCGAAGTACCCCCGAACGACGGCGGGCTGGCGCTCGGCCAGCTGATGGCCGCGGCCACCGCACCCCACCACGAGACGGAGTGAGCCATGTGTCTGGCAGTGCCCGGCAAGGTCGTGTCCATCGACCACCAGGCCGACCCCCTCACCGGCCTGATCGACTTCGGCGGCGTCCAGAAGCAGGCATGCCTGGAGTACCTGCCCGATGTACGGGTCGGCGAGTACGTGATCGTGCACGTCGGCTTCGCGCTCCAGCGCCTCGACGAGGAGTCGGCCCGCGCCTCCTTGGAGCTCTTCGATCAACTCGGGCTGCTGGACGAGGAGTTCGGCGATGCCTGGGAGCAGGCGGCCCGCCAGGAGAACGAGAGTGAGGCCCGGTGAAGTACATCGAGGAGTTCCACGACCCCGAGCGCGCCCGCCGGCTGCTGGACGAGATCCACGCCACGGCCACCCGCCCCTGGGCCCTGATGGAGGTCTGCGGCGGCCAGACCCACTCCATCATCCGGCACGGCATCGACCAACTCCTGCCGGAGAATGTCGAGTTGATCCACGGACCCGGCTGCCCGGTGTGCGTCACCCCGCTGGACGTCATCGACAAGGCCCTGGACATCGCCGCCCGCCCCGAGGTGATCTTCTGCTCCTTCGGGGACATGCTGCGGGTGCCCGGCACCGACCGCGACCTGTTCCGGGTCAAGGGCGAGGGCGGCGACGTACGCGTGGTGTACTCCCCGCTGGACGCGCTCGAGATCGCCCGCAAGAACCCCGGCCGGCAGGTGGTGTTCTTCGCCATCGGCTTCGAGACCACCGCCCCCGCCAACGCCATGGCCGTCCACCAGGCCCGCCGCCTGGGCCTCGGCAACTTCAGCCTGCTGGTCTCCCATGTCCGGGTCCCCCCGGCCATCGAGGCGATCATGACCGCGCCCAGCTGCCGGGTGCAGGGCTTCCTCGCCGCCGGACACGTGTGCAGCGTGATGGGCACCGCCGAGTACCCGGACCTCGCGAAGAAGCACCGCGTCCCCGTCGTCGTCACCGGCTTCGAACCCCTCGACATCCTGGAGGGCATCCGGCGCGCCGTGCGCCAGCTGGAGCGCGGCGAGCACCGGGTGGAGAACGCCTATCCGCGGGCCGTGCGCGAGCAGGGCAACCCGGCCGCCCTGCGCATGCTGGAGGAGGTCTTCGAGGTCGCCGACCGCAACTGGCGGGGCATCGGCCCGATCCCGGCCAGCGGCTGGCGGCTGACCGACGCCTTTCGCGAACACGACGCCGAGCACCGCTTCGACGTCTCCGGCATCCGCACCGAGGAACCGGCCGTGTGCCGGGCCGGCGAGGTCCTCCAGGGCCTGATCAAGCCGACCGAGTGCGAGGCGTTCGGCACGGCCTGCACCCCGCGCACCCCGCTCGGCGCCACCATGGTCTCCAATGAGGGCGCCTGCGCCGCCTACTACCTCTACCGCCGTATGAACGCCCCGGCACCGCAGGGATCGCGCATCCCGCGGGAGGAGATGAACCCCGTTGGCTGACCTCGCCACCCCCGCCGCCGCGACCGCCACCCCCGAGTCCGCCGTCGACCCGGCGAACTGGACCTGCCCCGCCCCGCTGCGCGACCAGCCGGTCGTCGTCATGGGCCACGGCGGCGGCGGTGCGCTCTCCGCCGAGCTGATCGAGCAGGTCTTCGCCCCGGCCTACGGCAACCCGCTCCTCGCCGGCCTCGCCGACTCCGCCGTGTTCGACCTCGGCGGCGCCCGTCTCGCCTTCTCCACCGACTCCTACGTCGTACGGCCCCTGTTCTTTCCCGGCGGCAGCCTCGGCGACCTCGCCGTCAACGGCACCGTCAACGACCTCGCGATGAGCGGCGCCCGGCCCGCCTTCCTCTCCACCGCCTTCGTCCTGGAGGAGGGCGTGGAACTGGCCGTGGTCGGGCGGATCGCGCGCGCGATCGGCGCCGCCGCGCGGGCCGCGGACGTCACCGTGGCCACCGGCGACACCAAGGTGGTGGAGTCCGGGCACGGCGACGGCGTCTACGTCACCACCGCTGGTGTCGGCCTGGTCCCCGAGGGTGTCGACATCCGCCCCCAGCGTGCCCGGCCCGGCGACGCGGTGATCGTCAGCGGGCCGCTCGGACAGCACGGCGTGGCCGTCATGAGCGTGCGCGAGGGCCTGGAGTTCGGCGTCGGGATCACCTCCGACACCGCCCCGCTGGCCGGTCTGGTCGCGGCCATGCTGGCGGTCACCAAGGACCTGCACGTCCTGCGCGACCCCACCCGGGGCGGCCTCGGCGCCTCCCTGAACGAGATCGCCCGCGCCTCCGGCACCGGTGTGCGGCTGCGCGACCGGGCGATCCCGGTCCCCGAGGAGGTCGCGAACGCCTGCGGCTTCCTGGGCCTGGACCCGCTGTACGTCGCCAACGAGGGCCGGCTCGTCGCCTTCGTACCGCCCGAGCACGCCGAGGCGGTGCTCGCCGCCATGCACGCCCACCCGCAGGGCACCGGCGCGGCGCTGATCGGCGAGTGCGTGGCCGACCATCCGGGCATGGTCGTCGTCGCCACCGGCCTCGGCGGCACCCGGGTCGTGGACCTGCCGCTGGGCGAGCAGCTGCCCCGGATCTGCTGACCGGGAGCGGTACGGAAAGGGTCCGGCCCCCGCCGTCCTCGGCGGGGGCCGGACCTCTTGCCACGGGGCGGCTTCCTACGTATCGACGCCCGTGATCTCCAGCTCGCGTCCGCTGCGCAGCTCCTGGGAGGGGCGGTCGCAGTGCGGGCACCAGAAGAACGGCGGCATGCCCACCGCGAACTCCTCGGCGCACCCGTCGCACCACGCCAGCGCGGGCACCGGCTCCACCACGAGCCGGGCGTCCGCGAGCGCCGTACCGTCGCGGGCCACCTCGAAGGCGAAGTCCAGCGCGTCGGGCACCACCCCGGACAGCTCGCCGACACGGACGGTCACCGCGGACACCCGGTCCGCACCGTCCGCGCGGGCGATCTCCTCGGCCTGCTCCACGATCGCCGACGCGATCGACAGTTCGTGCACGGCCGCCTCAGGGGTAGCGCCGGTTCGCGCCCGGCCCGCCGGTCATCCGGAAGATCCGCAACTCCCTCATGATGCCCGGGAGTTCCTTGATGACCAGGACGGTGATCACACCGCCGGCCAGCCCGGCCTGGAGCAGCAGCAGCTGCCGTCCGGAGATCCCCGATCGCGTGCGTCTTCTGCGTCTGCACTCGCTCATGTCGGTCACTTTCCGTTCTCTCAGCCGGGCGAGATGTTCGGCATGCTCTCGCCCAGGGCGTCATGCCGCTTCCAGTGGATACCGGTGGAGCGGCGCGCGTCGGAGCTGCCGTCCCGGTGGTGTCCGGTCTGCTCCTGGTACGGGCCCTTGTTGCCCTGGTGCAGTCCGGGAACATGGCTCGGGGTGTCGGGCTTCGCCTCCGGGCGGCCCACTCGGATGGTGCCCATGTCCGCTCTCCTTCCAGGCCGTACGGCTACGACCGTTCGGTGAGGTCCCTGAAGAACTGTTCTACGGCGGCCCAGACCTCCCCGCCACCGGAGAGGCCCCGCCACTCGCGGCGGACCACCGCCGTCATCCGGAAACAGTCGTCGACCGGCACGATCCAGTGCTCCGTGAGGCCCCGCACGGTGTTCACCAGCAGTGCCTCCACGTCCGGGGCCATGGCCGCCACCTGCGGGACCTCGGCCGCCAGCCGCCGCCAGGCGTCCGCGTCCACCTCCCAGCGCATCGCCCCGGCCGGGCTCGGCCCCTGCGCCGTGACCGCCCCGTCGGAGCGCGGCACGAAGAACACCAGCCCCACCGGGACGCCCAGCACCGCGGTGTCGACCGGCGGGAGCCGCAGCCGGCGCCGGGGCACCAGCCGGTAGCGGCCCTCGCCCGCCGCGCCGTCCGCGAACAGCACCGAGCAGGGGCCGCACACACAGCGCACCTCGGCGGCCCCGGTGTCGTACAGATGAGGGTGCTCGTCCGCCACCCGGGCCGCGCACAGCTCGCAGTGCTCCGCGTCGGCCGTGGCCGCGCGGTCGGCGGCGGAGCGGATGACCCGGGCGAGTGCCCCGTCCGCGCTCACCCGGCCTCCTGCGGCACGGACCGGCGCTTGATCGTGTTCAGCGGTACGAAGGCGGGGGCGGCCTTGCGCTCCTCGACGGCCTGCACGATCTCCACCTCGGTCAGCTCGGGGGCCACCGCGAGGACCGCCTCCCGGACCGCCGCGGCGATGTCCGCGGAGCCGCTCCCGCACCCACCGCCGCAGCCGCCCTTGGCGCCGCCGCCCGAGTCGAGCCGCACCCGTGCGATCTCGCCCTCGACCCCGGCCCACGTCAGGTCGCCGCCGCGCTCGCGCACCGCGGGCCGCAGCCGCTCCATCGCCCGCTCGGCCCGCTCGGCCAGGGGCTGCGGGTGCACCCCGTGCAGCACCATGAGGTGCCCGACCAGCTCGTCACCGGCCAGCCGCGCGCCCAGCCGCTCGTCCGCGCCGTCCAGGACGCGGGCGAGGGCCTCGCCGTAGACCTCGGTCAGCAGCCGCACCGCCTCCAGGGCCGGACCCGGTGTGTGCTCCAGACCGGCCAGCACCTCGTCGAGCCGGGCGAGCCGGGCCTCCACCGCCGGATCCGCCAGGCGTCCGGCCGGGTCAGCCATGGTTGGCCCCGTACGTCGGCGAGTGCACGGTGCTCAGGGTCTTGCCCTTGCCCATGTACATGTGGACACCGCAGGGCAGACAGGGGTCGAAGCTGCGCACCGTGCGCATGATGTCGACGCCCTTGAAGTCGTCGGGCCCGTTCTCCTCGAAGATCGGCTGGCCCATGACCGCGTCCTCGTAGGGACCGGGCGTGCCGTAGATGTCGCGGGGGCTGGCGTTCCACGGGGTCGGCGGGTACGGGTGGTAGTTGGCGATCTTCTTGTCCCGGATCACCAGGTGGTGCGAGAGGACCCCGCGCACCGCCTCGTGGAAACCGCAGCCGATCGACTCGTCCGGCACCTCGAAGTTCTCGAAGACCTTGGTGTCGCCGCTCTGCAGCATCCCCATGGCCTCCTCCAGGAACTGCAGGGCCATGGCGGCGGCGTAGGCGATGAAGTACGGCCGGGCGCGGTCGCGTTCGAGGGTGTTGCTCCACTTCGGGATGCGCCACTCCAGGGTGGTCTCCGGCAGCTTCTCGCCCTTGGGCAGGGTGATGCGGATGCCGCCCCCGGTCGCCTTCACGTACGGGGTGTCCACCAGGCCGCTCAGCGCGGTCGACCAGAGCCGGGCGAGCGGGCCGCCGCCGGTGTCCAGGGCGAGGTGCTCGCCGGTGTCCGGGTGGTACCAGCGCGGGCTCATCACCCAGCTGTAGTTGCCCTGGAAGTCGCGCTTCTGCGGCACCGGGACCGTGGTCTGGTTCCACGGGTGGCGCATGTCGATCGGGTTGCCGAGCGGGTCGTGGGTGACGAACGGGTCCTCGTTGACCCAGTCCTCGTAGAACGAGCTGCCCAGCATGATGCGCAGTCCGAGGTTGATGTCGACCAGGTTGTTGGTGACCAGCTTGCCGTCCACCACGATGCCCGGGGTGACGTACATCGCCTTGCCCCACTCGTTCATGGTGGCGTACCGGTAGTCGACCACGTCCGGGTTCTGGAAGGCGCCCCAGCAGCCCAGCAGGATACGGCGCTTGCCGACCTCCTCGTAGCCCGGCAGCGCCTCGTAGAAGAAGTCGAAGACGTCGTCGTTCATCGCCACCGCCTTCTTGACGAAGTCGATGACGCGCATCAGGCGGCTGAGGTAGTCGGTGAAGACGCTCGGCTGCGGCATCGTGCCGACGCCGCCCGGGTAGAGCGTGGAGGGGTGCACATGGCGCCCCTCCATCAGGCAGAACATCTCCCGGGTGATCCGGCTGACCTTCAGCGCCTCCTTGTAGACCTCGCCCTCGAAGGGGTTGAAGGCTTTCATGATCTCGGCGATGGTGCGGTAGCCGTGCACGTCCCCGCGGGGCGCGTCGGTGCGCTCGGCGCGGGCCAGCACCCCGGGGTTGGTGGCCTTGACCATCGCCTCGCAGAAGTCCACGAAGACCAGGTTGTCCTGGAAGATCGTGTGGTCGAAGATGTACTCCGCCGCCTCGCCCAGGTTGGTGATGTGCTCGGCCAGCTTCGGCGGCTTGACGCCGTAGGCCATCTGCTGGGCGTAGTTGGAGCAGGTGGTGTGGTTGTCGCCGCAGATGCCGCAGATCCGTGAGGTGATGAACCCGGCGTCGCGCGGGTCCTTGCCCTTCATGAACACCGAGTAGCCGCGGAACAGCGACGAGGTGCTGTGGCACTCCACGACCTCACGGTTGGCGAAGTCGATCTTCGTGTAGATACCCAGGTTGCCGATGATCCGGGTGATCGGATCCCAGTTCATGTCCACGAGCTGGGCTGGTTTGCGTCCTGAGGTCCGCGCGTCGGTGGTGGTCATCTGCGGTACTGTCCCTCGCTGTTCGGGTCGGGCGGAGCGGATGGCGGAGCGTGCGGCGAAGTGGTGCGCGGGCCGGGGGAATACGGCGTCACGCGCGCCAGTGCGGGTTGTAACCGCTGGTCAGCTTCTGCTTGTTGTGCCGCCAGCGTGGCTCGTGGTTCACCATGTCGTTGGTGATGCCGCGCAGCCGGCGGATGACCGCTCCGTACGGCTTGATCACCATCGACGAGAGCGTGCCGCCCGGAGGCTCGTCCATGAACGGCATGAACGCGTCGGGGAAGCTGGGCATGGTGCAGCCGATGCAGATGCCGCCGACGTTCGGGCAGCCGCCGATGCCGGACATCCAGCCCCGCTTGGGCACGTTGCAGTTGACGACCGGACCCCAGCAGCCCACCTTCACCTGGCACTTGGGGGAGTTGTAGTCCTTGGCGAAGTCGGCCTGCTCGTAGTACGCGGCCCGGTCGCAGCCCTCGTGCACGGTCTTGCCGAACAGCCACTGCGGCCGCAGCATGTGGTCCAGCGGCGGCGGGGGAGCGGTGCCGGCGGCGTGCTGGAGCACCCAGACCAGGGTCTCCATGAAGTTCTCCGGCTGGATCGGGCAGCCGGGCACGTTGACCACCGGAAGGCCCGAGCGCGCCTTGAACTCCCAGCCCAGGTAGTCCGCGAGGCCCATGCAGCCGGTCGGGTTGCCGGCCATGGCGTGGATGCCGCCGAACGTGGCGCAGGTACCGGCCGCGACCACCGCCCAGGCCCTGGGCGCGAGTTGGTCGATCCACCAGTTCAGGGTCTGCGGCTCACCGGTCGCGGGGTCGTTGCCGAACGACGTCCAGTAGCCGTCGCCCTCGATGATGTTCTGGTTCGGGATCGAGCCCTCGATCACCAGGATGAACGGCTCCAGCTCGCCGCGGGCCGCCTTGCGGTACGGCGCGAGGAAGTCCTCGCCGCCCAGGCTCGGGGAGAGGACCTTGTTGACGAGGTTGACCCTCGGCAGGCCCGGGATGAGGCCGAGCACCACGTCCTCGATGGACGGCTGCCCGGCGGCGGTCAGCGACACGGTGTCGCCGTCGCAACTCATGCCCTCGGAGATCCACAGGATGGTGATCTCGTCGAAGCCCTCGGGGGCGTCGGCGCGGGCCTCGGTGGTACCGCTCTGTGTGGTCATCTCTGCGGCCTCCGTCGCAGTCGGTCGTGGTCCCGGCCGGGGGTGGCCGGGGTGCCCGTGGTTGCGAGGGGTTCGACCTCGTCGGGCCGGAAGTAGTGGAATCGGCCGTACCAGCCGTGCAGTTCGGCGGCCGGGTCGTCGTCCACGGTCACGGCGAGCCGGACGCCGCCGTCCACGTCGTGGAAGACCCCGGCCACGGTGGCGGACCGCCCGTCCAGGAACATGTCCTGGGCGTCGGCCCCGCGCGTGCGCGGCCGCAGCAGCACCGGACTGCCGGCACCGAGGGGCACATCGGCCACGAGCACGGTGTCGGTCGTCGGCGACAGCCCCTCGTCCCCGCCCTCCTGCCACCAGGCGGGGCGCTCGGGGTGGGGGAGCCGGGGAACGGGGCAGATGGCTCGTCCTCGGGGGCCGCGCCCTCCGGGCGGACCGCCGAGGACGCTGGCAGGTGGGCCGCGACGGCCGGCTCGCGCACCGGGACCTCGCGGTCGACCGCGGGGACCGCTGCCGGGGCCGTGGTGGCCGGTTTCGGCGCCGGGGTCTGGCGCCGGACCGCCGGGCCGGTGGAGTGTGCCGCGGTGGGCGGTCCGGTCACCGAGGGTTCCTGGCGGGTCGCCGTGGCCGTTGCGCGAGTCGTGGCGGGCTGTTCGTGCGCCGGCGTCTCGCGGTGGGCTCCCGGGCCCGGGGGGCGCGGCGCGGCGGGTGGTTCGGGTGCCCGGGCTTTGTGTCGGGTCGCGGTGGCCGGTTCCGGCGTCGGGGCTTCGCGGGGGGTCTGCGGGGCGGACGAGGGGGCCTCGGCGGGTGGTTCGGGCGCCCGGGTGGCGGGCCGGGCGGGGCCGGCCGAAGCATGCGTCCCGGTCGACGGGTCGGGCGTCCGGGCGCCCGGTGATCCCGCCGGTGTCAGCGAGCGAATCGCGCCGTGCAGGCGTTCGAAGACCTCGCGGGGCATGCTGTCGACCCGGTCCAGGATGCGCGCGGCCCGCGGATCGGTGGCCCGCGCCTCCGCCTTCTCCTCGTCGGTCAGCAGCATCGTGCGCAGCGTCAGGATCTCGTCGATCTCCGCCGCGTCGTGCAGATCGCCGGGACTCTCCGGCGCCACCTGCGGATGGTCCGGGAGGATGATCGGCGCCGAGAGCATCGCCGGGCCAATCTCGCCGTCGCCCTCGCCGTCGGCGGCCTCGGGGGGCGCGCCGCCGAGCACCGGGAAGGTGAACGCGT
Organism: Streptomyces sp. SUK 48; assembly: GCF_009650765.1. Lineage (NCBI taxonomy): Bacteria > Bacillati > Actinomycetota > Actinomycetes > Kitasatosporales > Streptomycetaceae > Streptomyces > Streptomyces sp. SUK 48. The sequence continues at coordinate 7,523,994 of NZ_CP045740.1, forward strand.
TGCGGCAGCCGCGCGCCCGCTCGGCCAGCGCCGCCGGCGGATCGATCAGCGAGACGAACTCCACGTCCTCGCCGCCGAGGACCGTGTGCGTGGCGATCAGCGCCTCGCGCAGCGCCTCGTTCCGGCAGGCACCCGGATCGGCCGCCGCACCCGTGTGCTCGGTGCGCACCCGCAGCCGGAACAGGCCCGGCGCGAGCGGCTCGGCGGCCACCGTGGTCGCGGCCCGCAGCTCCCGGTGCCGTCGCACGATCCGTCCCGCGTCCGCGGGCAGCGGCTCGTACGCGTCCCCGCCGGGCGCGCCCGCGTCGACCGTACGACCGCCGTCCAGCAGCTCCGCGAGCGGCACCGTCAGCCCGGTCTCGCGGGGGATCGCCTCGTCGAAGGAGAGATGCGTGGTGCCGTCCGCCGTGCGCAGAAACTCCACCGGGGACCCGCCCGCGTCCTCCACCTGCTTGTGCTGCATCTGGAGGTAGCGCACCCGCAGCCGTACGACCGCGTCGTTCCGGGCGCGCACCAGGCACTCGGTCTGCTGGTACCAGGAGTCCGCGGAGCCGGAGACACCGGGCGCCACCGGACCGAAGCGCTCCACCCAGTCGCGCGGCAGCAGCACCCCGAACTGCCAGCGGACGCGGTTCTTGGGGGAGGACCGGCGGTACGGGTACAGCAGATAACCCTCGTACAGCACGGCGTCCGCGACGGCGCCCAGCTGCTCGAAGGCCCGCGCGTGCTCGGCGTCGGCATCGTCCGTGAACAGGGGTTCGCGCACGCCGACCTGGTCCGGCATCCCGCCTCCTCGTCGCTGGGCAACCGGGCGCTCGGTCGCGCACCCGGGGATTCCTCCCACCACGGTCACACCCGTCATGGCTCCGCGCCCCTCCGACGCACCCGCATTGGGCCGGTCAGGCGATGTGCCCGTTTCCGGGTTGCGGAGGGGCGGGTGAGCCCCTCGGGTGCGGCCCGGGTGGAGAGAGGGGGACGACGGGCCCCAAGTGCCTTTGAATAAACGGGTGTTGGGGCTCGGCTGAGGTCGCCGAACGCTAGAATCAAAGGCCACGCACAGCGGGGGCTGTGGCACACGGGGGGGAGTCGTCATGTCCGGAGGTTTCGGGGGCCCGGAGGGTCCGAGAGACGCGGGAGAAACCGGGGAATCCCAGGGCCCGGGCGGGCCCGGTGGAACCGGGGGAGCCAGTGGAACGGGAGGGTTCGGCGGCCACGGCGGACCCGGCGGACCAGAGGGGCCTGGAGGTTCCGGAGGGTTCGGTGGACATGGAGGGCGTGGTGGGCCCCGGAACCCTGAGCGGCCCGGGACTCCCGGGAGCCCTGCCGGACTCGGTAGCCCCATAGGGGCCCCCGGAAGCCCTGGCGGCCCGAGCGGGCCTGGCGGCCCGAGCGGGCCCGGTGGTCTCGGCGGACCTGGCGGCCCCAGTGGGCCCAGCGTCCCGGGTGCGGCCTCCGGCCCCTGGGCGTACGGACCTGGCCCGGGCCAGGGCTTCGGCGTGCCGCCCATGCCCGCCGCTCCGCCGCCCGCGCCCCCGGACACCGGCCGGGCCGTCGCCGTCGCGCTGCTCAACCTCAGCGGCCTCGGCCTCGGCTACGCGCTCACACGGCGCCGGCTGCTCATGGCCGCCTGCTGGGTGGCGACCGCGGTCCTGCTGGTCGTCGCCCTGCCCGCCGACGCCGACGGCGTCCCGGGCGCCCTGCTGGCGCTCTACGCGCTCCTCCTGCTGCTGGCGGCCGCCCACGGCGCGTCCATCGGACTGCGCACCCGCCTCGCCCGGCCCGGCCGGGTGCCCCTCGCGCTGCTGCTGGGCCTGGTGCTGCTCGCCGTACCGGCCGGTGGCGCGCTCTGGTACCAGGACGCGCGGGACGAGGCCGTACAGCAGGCGCTCCTGGACCGGCTCGCGAGCGCCGACCATCTGGTGGCGGCGGACGCGGGCAAGCCGTTCGGCACCGCCGAACCGGACTACCGCGAGGTCCTCGGGGTGTACCGCGGCCTCGTCGCCGACCACCCGGGCTCCCGCGCCGCCCACAAGGTCCCCGCCAGCCTGCGCACCTACTACACCAAGGTCGCCGCGCCCTACGACAGTCAGGACTACTGCACCGCCGTGGCCCCGCTGACGTATCTGCGCACGGTCCCCGCGGAGTTGCCCAAGGCCACCGTCGGCACCCTCGCCGGCTGGCCCGACGACCGCCTCGCGACCTCGCTGTACGCGTGCGGATCACAGAGCCTGTCCACGGGCGACCAGGACTGGGTCACCCGCTTCGGCGACCTGATGAAGACCTTCCCGGGTTCCGCGCAGACGGCGAAGGTGGTCCCCGCCGTCGACGCGGCCGTGCGGAAGGCGCAGAAGAGCGTGGGCGGCTCCGGATCCTGCGCCGCCGTCGCGGAGTTGCGGCAGCTCGACACCAGGATCGGCGATCTGACGACGGCCGCGGGCGACCCCGGCGGCAAGCTCGCCTCCGCCGCGTCCCGGGCCGGGCGCGGCGGTGACGACGGCGCGTACGACTGCGGGGTGCAGGAGTACAAGAGCGGCGACTTCGGCAATGCCCAGCAGACGATGGACACGTTCGTCGCCGGACACCCGCACCACAGGAACCGGGCGCGGGCCCAGAAGATCGCCATCGCCGCCGAGGTCGCCCAGACCATCCCGGCGGCGGGCAGGAAGCTGCCCACCACCGGGAGCGGCGGCGGCATCTCCGTCACGGTGAAGAACGACAGCCCGGACGACGTCACCGTCCTCTACACCGGCCCGGTCACCGGCAGCTTCACCCTGAAGGGCTGCGGCGGCTGCCGGTCGTACCTGCTCGCCGACACGCTGATGTCCACCTTCAAGCCCTGTGCCGGCGGCAAGGACTATCCGCAGCGCACCCTGCGACTCCCGGTCGGCACCACGTACTTCGTGCACAAGCCGAACGGCGGCCGGGCGACGACCGCGGGGTCCGACACGGCCGAACTGCGCCCCGGTTACCTCTACACCGAGTGCGCGTACACCACCCAGGGCTTCGGCGGCTCGGGGACCTGACCGGCGTCGCCGCCGGTCAGGCCGGGCGGGGGATCAGTCCTCGCGGCGGCCCCGGCGGCGGGCGGCCACCACGACGCCCGCGCCGACGATCACGGCCGCGCCCGCGGCGCCCGCGAGGGGCAGCGCGGAACCGGCGCCGGTGCTCGCGAGGCTGCCACCGGTGCTGCCGGAACCGCCGGTGGTGAGGTCACCGGTGGTGCCGGTGCCGGACGTGGTGCCGGTGGTGCCGCCCGTCGTGGTGGTACCGCCGGTGGTGCCCGTGCCGGTGCCGCCCGTGGACGTCGTCGAACCGGTGCCACCGGTCGAGCCGCCGCCGCCCTTCGAGCCGCCGTCCCCGGTGGAGCCGCCGCCCGTGGTGTCGGTGCCGCCGGTGACGGAGAGCGCGATCCGGGCGGTGTCGTTCTTCTTGACGTGGTCGAACGGCCTGGCCTCCGAACCGAGTTCGACGTAGCCGCGGGCGCCGGGCACCGCCTTGTCGAGCTTGACCTTGAAGGTGTACGTCCTGCTCTCGTGCTCGTTCACCCAGGGCGCGCCGGTGTTGCACGCGTAGGACTCGGCCCCGGTGTTCGTGCACAGCTTGTCGGTCCGCACCGCCGAGGTGCCCTCGGGCAGCGTGATGAGGACATGGGCCGCGCGCTGACCCGGCTGCGGCAGCACCCAGGCGGGCCCCGCGTTGGCGAACCTCACCCGCAGCGTGACCGTGTCCCCGGCCTTGCCCTTCAACTGGGCGCCGCCGACCTGGAAGTCGGCCGCGTTGGCGGCGGTCACCGCGACGTCCGCGCTGGACGCGGCGCCGGCCGGCGGGGTCTTCTCGTCGGGCCGCTCGACCAGCTTCAGGGCGGGGGCGGTGCCGTGCACCGGGGTGGCGCCGTCGTCCGGGACCGGGGCCGAGGAGTCGACCGCCACCTGGACGTGCTCGTACAGGGCGCGGTCCAGGGCCTTGAGGTTCAGCGGCCGCTCCGGGGCGTAGACGACACCCGTCTGCACCGGCTGGTCGAACTCGCACACCACCTGCGCGTGGCCCGGCTCCTCGGCGGCCGAACCGACCGTGTAGCTCAGGCAGTTGGAGGGGAGCGCGGTCTGGCCCAGGCCGCGGGTGGCGGAGTACGACAGCCAGACCTTGTCGAGCGCCGCGGTGCCCGTGTTGGTGAAGGCGGGCGACAGCGGGAGTTCGCTGCCCGGCTTCACCTTGTCGAACGGCGCGATGGTGCCCAGCGCCAGGCCGGTCGCGGGGCCGTCGGCGGCCACGGCCGGCGCGGCGCACAGCGCGATCAGGGCGACGGCGCCGAACGCGCCCGCGGTCTGGCGCACCGCACGGGGGCCGGAAGAGCTGAAAGGCATGGAATCCTCTGACTGGAGCGACAGTGGCGGACGAACGGTGTTCGAGGGGACGGCAGTTCCCCCGCTCCTGTGAGACGTCTGTGCCACCGGAACGGTTGTACGAGAGATCGTTCCGGCTCCATCGCGCCCCTCGCCCCTGTCCGCGCCCCGGCCGCGCTCCCCGGGTCCGGTCGCCTCAGCCGGCCGCGTTGTCCGTGCGCAGGCGCACCTGCTCCTCCAGGCGGCGCAGGCTGTCCTCCAGGGCTTCGGCGGCCGCGCGCTCGCCCGGGTCGTGGTGCTTGTCGAAGAAGGACAGGTGGACGGTCACCTCGCTGGCGCCGCTGCCGATGCCCGCGACCTGGAGCCAGCCCGCGTAGTCGCCCTGCTCGCGGGTGCCCCACTCCAGGCGCATCTGCTCGGGCTGGGCCCGCAGCAGGGCCGGGGTGTCGTGGTCGGAACCGTCCTCGTGCACGCTGACGGCGGGCAGCTCCTCGGGGGCCACGTGCAGGGCGCCCGGCAGCCAGGAGTCCAGCTGGTGGAGATTGGCCGCCTGGTCGAAGACGTGCTCGGGCTGGGCGGGCATCGTACGGGAACGTTCGTACTCGGCCATGGTGGCATCACTCCTCGGGTCGGGAGTCGTACCCCGCCCGCGTGCCCCTTCCGCGACGGCCGAAAAGCGCCCCCGCCCGGCCGTCAGGACACGGCGGTGCGGGCGGTGCGCTCCACCAGGGAGACGCCGTCGCTCATGGAGGCGCTGCCGTCGGAGAGGACGGCGACGAGGCAGCGGTGGCCGCCGAGGGTGACCTCGCCGATGCTGTTCACGTCCCACAGGCCCGTGGTGGTGCGCTGGAGCCAGCCGTTCTTCAGCTCCGGGCCGGCCGCGTCCACCGCCGAGACGCCCCAGGACTGCTCGGGCAGGACCTCGCTCATCAGGGTGCGGATGTAGGCGCGGGAATCGGCGGTGAGGGGGCTCGCCGCGCTGTCGTCGAAGACCGCGCGCAGCAGCCGTATCTGGTCGCTCGCGGTGGTCCTGGTCAGCCCCCACTTGCCGCCGGTGCCGGGCGTGGTCGAGGTCAGGCCCAGGCGCTCGTTGGCCGCCGCGAGCCCGGGGTCCCGGCCGATCGCCTTCCACAGGGCGTCCGCCGCGTCGTTGTCGCTGCGCTGGATCATCGGCTCGGCGTGGCCGCGCTCCTCGTCGGTCAGGGCGCGCCGCTCGTCCTGCGTCTTGAGCAGCAGCGCGGCGAGGATGTCGACCTTGACGATGCTGGCGGTGTCGTAGGCGCGGTCCTCGCCCTGGATCACGGGGGTGGCGGCGCCCGCGTCGAGATCGAGGACGGCGACGGTGGCGTGCGGATCGGGGACGGGGGCGGGGGCCTGCGGCGCCTCGGTCGTCGGGGCCGGCTTCGGCTTCGGGGCGGGCGTGGCGGCGGCCGCCGCCGGGATGCCGGCGGTGAGCAGGGCGGTCACCGAGGCCAGAAGGACGCCGGCCGTGCGGCGCGGGTGCGAGGACCGCGGGTGAGAGGACATGGCACCTGAACGTAGACAAAACCCGCCCGGTGCGAAGTGGCTGCCGTCACTCCGGACCCGGTTTCGCCCGGATTGTAAGAAGAGTCACCGAGGGGCGGCCGGGGGCGGCCAAGCGGTGCACGGCGGTCCTCGCGGCGGCGTGTATGCGCTGCCCGGCCGCGGTCCTCGCTTATCTTCGGCCGGACACCGACATCCGGAGTGATCATGGAAAAAACGGATGAACTGGTTGCGGATGAGCTGGTTGCCGCGGCGGAGGGTGCGGCGGTCGTCCCCGTCCCTCCGCCTCCGTCCGTGCGCCGCCGCCCCGGGCCCTGGCCGCTCGGCGCGGCCGTCCTGCTCGCGGCGGGCGCGACGGCCCTACTCCTCCTCGGCGGTGCCGGGTGGCTGGACCGGCCCGCCGTAGGGGCCTGGCGCACCGTCTGCCTGGCCATCGTCGTCCAGGCGATTCCGTTCCTCGTGCTCGGCACGGTGCTCTCCGGAGCCATCAACGCCTTCGTGCCCGCCGATCTGTTCACCCGGGTGCTGCCGAAGCGGGCCGCGCTCGCCGTGCCGGTCGCGGGCGTCGCCGGCGCGGTGCTGCCCGGCTGCGAATGCGCCTCCGTCCCGGTCGCCCACAGCCTGATCCGCCGGGGCGTCACCCCGGCCGCCGCCTTCGCCTTCCTGCTGTCCGCGCCCGCCATCAACCCGGTCGTGCTCACCGCCACCGCCGTCGCCTTCCCGGGCAACCCCGCGATGATCGCCGCCCGGCTGCTCGCCTCCCTCGGCACGGCGGCCGTGATGGGCTGGCTCTGGCTCTGGCGGGGCGAGGAGAAGTGGCTGCGCCCGGCGCTGCGCCGGCGGCACACCGGGCACACGCACGGCGGGAGCCGCTGGCGGGAGTTCCGGACCGGCTTCCAGTACGACTTCCTCCAGGCCGGCGGCTTCCTCGTGCTCGGTGCGATGGCCGCCGCCACCTTCAACGTGGCCGTGCCGCGCGCCGTCCTCGACGCCTTCTCCGGCACGCCCTGGCTCTCGGTGCTCTTCCTGGCGGGCCTCGCGGTCCTGCTGGCGGTCTGCTCGGAGGCCGACGCGTTCGTCGCCGCCTCGCTGACCGGGTTCTCGCCGACCGCCCGGCTCGCGTTCATGGTGGTCGGGCCGATGGTCGACCTCAAGCTGATCGCCCTCCAGGCGGGCACGTTCGGCCGCGCCTTCGCCTGGCGGTTCTGCACGGCGACCACGGTCGTGGCCGTCGCCGCCAGCGCCCTGACCGGAGGGGCCCTGCTGTGAGACGCCTCCTCCCGAGCCTGCTGCTGAAACTGACCGGCCTCGGCCTGCTGCGCATCACGCTGTTCGGTGACACCTACCTGCGCTACGTCAAGCCCGGACTGCGCCCCGTGCTCATCGCCTCCGGTGCCGTCCTGCTCCTGCTGGGGATCGCGGCGGCCTTCTCCCGTAGGGGCGGGAGCGGGGCGCATGCCCACGCCACGCACGACGCCCACGCGGGGCACGCCCACGACGCCCACGCGGGGCACGCCCACGACGCCCACGAGGGGCGCGCCCACGACGGCCACGAGGGGCACGCCCACGACGCCCACGAGGGGCGCGCCCACGACGGCCACGAGGGGCGCGCCCACGACGGCCACGAGGGGCACGACTCCCACGAGGGGCACGACTCCCACGAGGGGCACGACGGCCACGAGGGTCACGACGGCCACGACCACTCGGGCACCCCCAAGATCGCCTGGCTCCTCGCCCTCCCCGCCCTGAGCCTCCTCCTCTTCGCCCCGCCGGCCCTCGGCGCCTACACCGCCGCCCGCTCCGGCGCTGGGCCGGTCGCCGTGCAGAAGAAGGGCTTCGAGCCGCTGCCCGCGACCTCCCCGCTGCCGCTCACCCTCACCGACTTCACCAAGCGCGTCCAGCAGGACCGCAGCCGGGCCATCCAGGGCCGTACCGTCCGCCTGACCGGCTTCGTCACCCCCGACGCGGCGGGCGACGGCTGGTATCTGACCCGGATCATCTTCACCTGCTGTGCCGCCGACTCCCAGACCGTCAAGATCCATGTGTACGAGCCCGGTTCCGCCGAGCCGCCCGCCGCCGACACCTGGCTCGCGGTCACCGGCACCTGGCATCCGGCGGGCACCCTCGGCACCGCGTCGGCGCCGGCCGCGCTCGACGTCCGCGAGACCGCCCCGATCGCCCGGCCGATCAACGCCTTCAGCGACGATCTGCCGATCACCCCGGGCTAGAACCGGGACGTCCGCTCAGCCGAACAGCCCGCGCACCCGGATCGTCTCCACCCGGCGCCAGGTGCCGCCGGGCAGCAGCAGCCACTGGTTGCCGGGGCCGTGACCGCGCCAGTGACCCGCTCCGGGGGCCACGTCGCCGGCGCGGGGACGCGCGTTCCGGCGTGCGGGCAGCGGGGCCCCGCAGTCGCGGCCCGCACGCGGCCCCGGGGCCCTCGCCTTGCCGTTCTTCCTGTTCCGCTTGCCCATCCGTGCCTCACCTCCCGTTCCCTACAGGTTTTCCCTACGGCGTTCTCCCTACGGCGTTCCCCTTACGGCAGGATGCACCGCCCCGGAGCCCGGCGGCAGGGCCGAACGGACGCTCTTTTCTGGCGGGGCGGCGGTGTGTCGCGCAGCGTAGAGCGCAGGGGGCAACAGCCGTGGCCGGCGCCGCCGCCGCAGAGAGGTGGGACAGATGGACCAGGACGTCTCCGAGCCCCGGGTCGTGGTGGGCGTCGACGGCTCGCCGTCCTCCTTCGAGGCGGTGCGCTGGGCCGTGCGCTACGCCGGGCTCGTCGGCGGCGCGGTGGAGGCCGTCGCGGCCTGGGAGGTGCCGCTGTACGGCTGGTCCGCGCCCGCGGTGGACATGTACATCGACGAGGAGGCGACCCGCGAGGAGATGGCGCAGGAGCTGACCGAGGTGCTCGGCGCGGACGCGGCCGCCGGGGTGCGCACCCGCGTGGCCCACGGCAACCCCGCCGAGATCCTGCTCCGGGCCGCCGAGGGCGCCGAGGTCCTGGTCGTCGGCAGCCGGGGCCGGGGCGGCTTCGCCCGCGTCATGCTCGGCTCGGTCAGCCAGCGCGTCGCCGCGCACGCCGAGTGCCCGGTCGTGATCGTCCGCTCCGAGGAGAGCTGAGCCCGGGGGCTCACGGCGGACCCGGCGGCTCCCGCAGCACGCTCCAGGCCACCGGCCCCAGCAGGTCCGCCAGCCGCCGGAACACGTCCAGCAGCAGATCGTCCAGGGTGAGCACGCCCACCGGCCGGCCCTCGGCCGGCACGGGCAGGGCCAGATCGCGATCGGTGACGATGCCGCGCAGGGTGCCGTCCTCGACGACCAGCAGGGAGCCGACGGCGGTCTCGGACATCAGCCGGGTGGCCGCCGCCAGGGTGACGTCCGGCGCGACGGTCACGGGCGGCGCGGTCATCAGCCGGCCGACAGCGGCCTGACCCGCCGCGGAGGGCGCGCCCGGCGGGGGACCGGCCGGGGGGAGACGGGTCATCAGGACCTCTTTCGGGGCACCGACAGGGACTACGGCACCGGGGGGATGCCGTCTCCAGGCTGCGCCGGGCGGGCCGCCCGGGGCAGGGGCCGCCCGGACCTGGCCGGGGTGGTCCGATTCCCGCCGAAGGGGACGATGTACCCATCGGCTCACCCGTTCGGCCGTGCGAGCGTGGAGAGCCGGACGGGTGGCCGCGCTGCTCACCGAGGGCGACGGCGCCACCGCCGTGGTGACCGGCAGCCGGGGCCGGGGCGGGCCGGCCGGGTGACGCACCGGTTGCCGCAGCACGCCGGGTGCCCGGTGGCCGTCGTACCCCGACTGCCGTGACCCGCCCCCGTGTCCGAGGAGGCGCGGGGGTCAGCGGCCGGAGTGCTCCTTCGTGCCCTGCGGCTCCAGGTGGGAGGCGAGCACGGCGGCCTGCACCCGGCGCTGCACACCGAGCTTGGCCAGCAGCCGGGAGATGTGGTTCTTGACCGTCTTCTCCGACAGGTACAGCCGCCTGCCGATCTCACGGTTGGTCAGGCCGTCCCCGATCAGCGCCAGGATGTCCCGCTCGCGCGGCGACAGGCTTGCCAGCTCCGGCGGCAGCGACGGCGTCTCCTGCGGGTCGGCCCGCAGCGAGCGCATCAGCCGGGCCGTCGTCTCCGGGTCCAGCATCGACTGCCCGGAGGCGACCGTGCGCACCGCCGAGACCAGGTCCGAGCCCTTGATCTGCTTGAGCACATATCCGGACGCGCCGGCCATGATCGCGTCCAGCAGGGCGTCCTCGTCGTCGAACGAGGTGAGCATCAGACACGCCAGCTCCGGCATCCGGTTGCGCAGTTCCCGGCAGACCGAGATGCCGTCCCCGTCGGGCAGCCGTACGTCCAGCACCGCGACGTGCGGGCGCAGGGCGGGGCCCCGGACCAGCGCGTGCGCGGCGGTGTCGGCGTCGCCGACGACGGAGATGTCCGGTTCGGCGTCCAGGAGATCCGCCAGACCGCGCCGGACGACCTCATGGTCGTCCAGGAGGAACACCCGGATCGGGTCCTGTGCCGTGAAGGTGCGGGTCTCGGTCATCTCGGCCTCTCGTTCCCGGAAAGCGGACAGACTGCGGCCTGTCACCGGCCGATCATCGCCGGGCGAGCCCGCGCGCACTAGGGCCGACCGGCCCCACTTCCCGGGACCGGCCCGTCCCCAGGGTGTCACGCCCGGGCCGCCGGCCGACCGGGCGCCAGGTCGAAGCGCACGTCCACCACCCCCTCGACCGCCCGCACCAGGCGGGCCGCCACCGGGACCAGGGAGGTGTCCCGGATCCGGCCGATCACGGTCACCACGCCGTCCTCCACCCGCAGTTCCACGGCCGAGTCCGGCGGCGGGAAGAGCCGCGCCACGATCTCCCGCCGCACCTCCTCCTCGATCTCCCGGTCCTCGCGCAGGAAGACCTTGAGCAGATCCGCGCGGCTGACGACGCCCTCCAGCATCCCGGTCCCGTCCACCACGGGCAGCCGCTTGACCCGGGCGCGGGCCATGGTCCGGGCGGCCTCGGCGAGGGTGGCGTCCGCCCGCACGGTGACGGCGGGGGAGGTCATCAGGTCCCCCGCGGTGATCGCCTCGCCCTTGGCCAGGTCGGCGGGCGGCCGCAGCCGCCGGTACTCCTCGGCCGGATCGTCGCGCAGCTCTTCCTTGGGCAGCATGTCGGCCTCGGAGACCACGCCGACCACCAGGCCCTCGCCCTCGATCACGGGCAGGGCGCTGACCTGCCAGTCCTGCATCATCTCCACCAGCTCCTTGAAGGGAGCACGCCGGCCGACGGCGGCGACGGTGCTCGTCATGACGTCGCTGACGGTGTGCGGGGTGCCGTACATGGTGACTCCGTGGCTTCTCGACGCGAGCTTCTCGACGGGAGTTCCGCTGTCCCCAGCGTGCGCCGGACGCGCCCGGTCGGCACAGGGGCCGCCCGGCCCCCCGGGGCGCCCGCACCCGGGCCGGTCGGTCCCGGCGGGGGACCAGCGGCCCCTGACCGGCTCGCCGGTCCTGCCCGAGGCTGGAACCGTCGCTCCTGCCCCCCGGGCGACGCCCAGAGAGGTGGAACCATGACCCGAACCGTCACCGCGGGCCTCGACGGCTCGCCCGAGAGCCGGGCCGCCGTCGAATGGGCGGCGCGCGAAGCGGCGCTGCGCGACCTGCCGTTGCGGATCCTCCATGTGCGGGAGCCGGAGCCGGCCACCGACGCCGACCGTGCCGCCGCCGAGGAATGGGCCCGCACGGTCCGCGAGTTCGCGGCGGGCCTGCGGCTGCGCCACCCCGGCATCGAGGTCGTCACCGACCAGGCCACCGGGGAACCGGCCGGGGCCCTGGCCGAGGCGGCCGACGGCGCCGAGCTGCTGGCGCTCGGCTCGCGGGGACTCGGCCGGCTCGGCGGGTTCCTGGTCGGCTCGGCCGGGCTCTACGTCATCGCGCACACGACGCGTCCGGTGGTACTGGTCCGCGCGGGTGAGACGGCCGCCGACGAACACCAGCCGGACCCCTCGGGCGTGCCGTCCGCCGCGACCCCCTTCCGGCCCGTCGTCCTCGGCCTGGACATCGACGACCCCGAGGGCCCCAGCCAGGCCCTGCTGGAGTTCGCCTTCGACGCCGCAGCCCGCCGCGGCGGCGGGCTGCGGGTCGTGCACGGCTGGACGCCGCCGCCGTACGCCGCGTACGGCATCCCCGCCGAACCGCCGGTCCTGCCCGCCTTCGGGCGCCGGGCCGCCACCCTGCTGACCGAGGTGCTGCGGCCCTGGCGGCAGAAGTTCCCGGACGTCGAGGTGAGCGAGGTGAGCCGGGCGGGCAACTCCGCGCCGGTCCTGATCGACGCGGCCCGGGACGCCTCCCTGGTGATCGTCGGGCGCCGCGTGCGCAGGAGCCCCTACGGCATCCACATCGGCCATGTCACCCACGCCGTCCTGCACCATGTCGCCGCGCCCGTGGCCGTCCTCGCGCACAGCTGAGGCGGCCCCGGTGACCAGACGGCCGGCCGCGTGCGGCGCGGCCCCCGGCCGGACCGGCCGGAACGCTGCGGTACGGCTCGCGTGCGCCCCCGAATCCGTCGACGATGGGGTGCGGGCCCGCCTCGTCGCCGACCTCCACCAGGGCTCTACCGGGGCTCTGCCAGGGCTCGACCAGGGAGAGTGAACACGATGGACCTGCCCGTGCTGGTCGGCGTCGACGGCTCCGAGGAGAGCCTGCGCGCCGTGGACCGGGCCGCCGAGGAGGCCGCCCTGCGCGGGGCACCGCTCCGCCTCGTCCACGCCTCGCTCTGGGAGCGCTACGAGGGTTCCCTCATCGCCCAGGAGGTCGGGAAACCGGCCGAGGAGGTGATGGGCCAGGACATCATGGACGCCGCCGAACGCCGGGCCCACCGGCACCACCCGGAACTGCGGCTCACCACCTCCGTGCTGGCCGACGAGCCCTCGTTCGGACTGGTGAACGAGAGCAGCACCGCCCGCCTCGTGGTCGTCGGCTGCCGGGGCCGCAACGCCGTCACCGAGCTGCTGCTCGGCTCGGTGAGCCTGTCCGTCGCCGCCCGCGCCCACTGCCCGGTGATCGTGCTGCGCGGGGGTCCCGGGCGGCGGACGACCCCCGGACGCGTCGTGCTCGGCGTCGCCGGCAAGGACGCGGGCCCGGCCGCCGTGCGGTTCGCCGCCGAGGAGGCGGCGCTGCGCGGGGTGCCCCTGGAGGCCGTACGGGCGTGGCGGCGGCCCGCGCACAGCACCACCGGGTATCCACCGCTCGCCGGGGGGCCCGCCCAGGCACAGGAGGAGGAGGCCGCCGAGGCGCTGGAGGAGGCCCTGCGGGACGTCCCCGAGGGGCTGGACCAGCATCGGCGCACCGCCGAGGGACACGCCCGCGACATCCTCGTCGACGCCTCCCGGGACGCCGGACTGCTCGTCGTCGGCGCCCGGCGCCGCGTCGGCCACACCGGCCCCCGGCTCAGCCGGGTCGCCCACGGGGTGCTGCACCACGCGGCCTGCCCGGTGGCCGTCGTACCGGAATCCGGCTGACCCCGCCCACGCCACGCTCCCGCACCACCGGCCGCGCACCAATCTGACGATGATCGGAGTCCCCATGACCCAGGCCGCCCCCCAGGAAGCCGCGCTCGGCGAGGAGGAGCTGCGCACCCTGGACGCGCACTGGCGCGCCGCCAACTACCTGGCCGCGGGCCAGATCTATCTCATGGCCAACCCGCTGCTGACCGAGCCGCTGCGCCCCGAGCACATCAAGCCGCGGCTGCTCGGCCACTGGGGCACCTCGCCCGGACTCAACCTCGTCTACACCCACCTCAACCGCGTCATCAAGGCCCGCGACCTGGACGCGCTGTGCGTCTGGGGGCCGGGGCACGGCGGCCCGGCGGTCCTCGCGGGCTCCTGGCTGGAGGGCAGCTACAGCGAGACCTACCCGGACATCGGCCGGGACGGGGCCGGCATGGAGCTGCTGTTCCGGCAGTTCTCCTTCCCCGGCGGCGTGCCCAGCCATGTGGCCCCCGAGACCCCCGGCTCCATCCACGAGGGCGGCGAACTCGGCTACTCCCTCGCGCACGCCTACGGCGCCGCCTTCGACAACCCCGATCTGCTGGTGACCTGCGTGATCGGCGACGGCGAGGCGGAGACCGGGCCGCTCGCCGCCTCCTGGCACTCCGACAAGTTCCTCGACCCGGTGCACGACGGCGCCGTCCTGCCCGTCCTGCACCTCAACGGCTACAAGATCGCCAACCCGACCGTGCTCTCCCGGCTCCCCGAGAGCGAACTCGACGCCCTGCTGCGGGGATACGGCCACGAGCCGCTGTACGTCACCGGCTCGGACCCCGCCGAGGTGCACCGCGCCCTCGCCGCCGCCCTGGACGACGCGCTGGACCGGATCGCGCGGATGCAGCGCGAAGCCCGCGAGGGCGGGAGCACCGAGCGGGCGCACTGGCCGATGATCGTGCTGCGCACCCCCAAGGGCTGGACCGGCCCCGCCGAGGTGGACGGCCTCCCCGTCGAGGGCACCTGGCGCGCCCACCAGGTCCCGCTGCCGGGCGTCCGGGAGAACCCCGCGCATCTGCGGCAGCTGGAGCAGTGGCTTCGCTCGTACCGGCCCGAGGAACTGTTCGGCCCGGACGGCCGGCCCAGCGCCGACGTCCTCGCCTGCGTCCCCGAGGGCGCCCGCCGCCTCGGCGCCAACCCGCACGCCAACGGCGGCGTCCTGCTGCGCGATCTGCCGCTGCCGCCCCTGGACACCTTCGCCGTGGCCGTCGACAAGCCGGGCACCGCCCTGCACGAACCCACCCGGGTCCTCGGCGACCTCCTCGAACAGGTCATGGAGGACACCCGCGAGCGCCGGGACTTCCGCCTCGTCGGCCCGGACGAGACCGCCTCCAACCGGCTCCAGGCCGTCTTCGACGCCAGCGGCAAGGCATGGCAGGCCGAGGTGCTCCCGATGGACGAGAACCTCTCCCGGCACGGCCGGGTCCTGGAGATCCTCTCCGAACACCTCTGCCAGGGCTGGCTGGAGGGCTACCTGCTCACCGGCCGGCACGGACTGTTCTCCTGCTACGAGGCGTTCGTGCACATCGTCGACTCGATGGTCAACCAGCACATCAAGTGGCTCAAGACATCACGGGAGTTGCACTGGCGGGCCCCCATCGCCTCCCTCAACTACCTGCTCACCTCGCACGTCTGGCGCCAGGACCACAACGGGTTCTCGCACCAGGACCCCGGCTTCGTGGACCACGTCCTGAACAAGAGCCCCGAGGTCGTCCGCGTCTATCTGCCGCCGGACGCCAACACCCTGCTGTCGGTGGCCGACCATGTGCTGCGCAGCCGCGACTACGTCAATGTCGTCGTCGCCGGGAAGCAGCCCTGCTTCGACTGGCTGACCATGGACCAGGCCCGCGCCCACTGCGCGCGCGGCGCCGGGATCTGGGAGTGGGCCGGCACCGAGAACGGCGCCGAACCCGATGTCGTGCTCGCCTGCGCCGGTGACGTCCCCACCCAAGAGGTGCTGGCCGCCGCCCAGTTGCTGCGCCGGCACCTGCCCGACCTCGCGGTGCGGGTGGTCAACGTGGTCGACATGACCCGGCTGCTGCCGCACGACGAACACCCGCACGGGATGCCCGACTTCGAGTACGACGGCCTGTTCACCACCGACAAGCCCGTCATCTTCGCCTACCACGGCTATCCCTGGCTGATCCACCGCCTCGCCTACCGCCGCGCCGGCCACCAGAACCTCCATGTGCGCGGCTACAAGGAGTCGGGCACCACGACCACCCCGTTCGACATGGTCGTGCGCAACGACCTCGACCGCTACCGGCTCGTCATGGACGTCATCGACCGCGTCCCGGGCCTCGCGGTACGCGCCGCCGCCGTCCGCCAGACCATGGCCGACGCCCGCAGCCGCCACCACGACTGGATCCGCGAGCACGGCACGGACCTGCCCGAGGTCGCGGAGTGGACCTGGGGCGGCTGAGACACGGAGAAGCGCTCGGAGAGCGCGGGCCGAACGGCCCATGCACGCGCGTCCCGGATCGCCCAAGCTGGACATACCGGGACGCATCGACCCGTGCGGCCCGGCTCCGCGGCACACCGAGCGAAGAGGGTGAGGAGCGGCATGAAGGGTTATGTCTTTCACGGGCCCGGCAAGGCGTCCTGGGAGGACGTCCCGGACCCGGGGATCAAGGAGCCGACCGACGCCGTCGTGAAGGTCCGGGCGGTCACGATCTGCGGCACCGACCTGCACATCCTCAAGGGCGATGTGCCGGAGGTGCGGCCGGGCACGGTGCTGGGCCACGAGGCCGTCGGGGAGGTCGTCGAGACCGGTGGCGACGTGCGCACCGTGCGCCCCGGCGACCGGGTGCTGCTCTCCTGCGTCACCTCCTGCGGCCGCTGCCGCTACTGCCGGGAGGGCGTCTACGGCCAGTGCCTGGGCGGCGGTGGCTGGATCCTCGGCCACCTGATCGACGGCACGCAGGCCGAGTACGTCCGCGTCCCGTACGCCGACCTGTCCGTGCACCCGCTGCCCGGCACCCTGGCGAGCGAGGACGCCGTCCTGCTCGCGGACATCTTCCCCACCGCCTACGAGGTGGGCGTGCTCAACGGGCGGGTGCGGCCCGGCGACACCGTCGTGATCGTCGGCGCCGGTCCGATCGGGCTCGCGGCGATCGCCACGGCCCGCCTGTTCTCGCCGGAGCGGATCATCGCCGTCGATCTGGCGCCGGCCCGTCTGGAGGCCGCCCGGCGGTTCGGCGCCGACGCGGTCGCGGATGCGCGCGAGGCCCCGCACCAGCTGGTCGCGGACCTCACCGGCGGGCTCGGCGCGGACGTGGCCATCGAGGCTGTCGGCCTGCCGGACACCTTCGAACTGTGCACCCGCGTGGTGCGCCCCGGCGGACACGTGGCCAACGTCGGCGTGCACGGCGGACCCGCCACGCTGCACCTGGAAGGCCTGTGGATCAGGGACGTCACCATCACCACCGGCCTGGTGGACACCTGCTCCACGCCGACCCTGCTGAAGATGGCCGCGGCCGGCCGGCTGCCGACGGGCCGACTGGTCACCCACACCTTCCCGTTGGACCAGATGGAACGGGCGTACGACGTCTTCGCCCGCGCCGCCGAGACCGGCGCCCTCAAGGTCGTCCTCGGCGGGGAGCGCCACGAACTGGCCGTCCCCACGGCCTGATCCGGACGGCGGGCGGTGCGCGTACGGCCGTACACGCACTGCCTGGTCCATGTCCTCCGGCGGCGCCCAGGGGTGCGACAGCGCCCGCAGCCGGGCCAGTTCGGCCGGATCGGTGACCAGCCGGGCGTACCTCGTCGCCACGACGCTCCAGCCGGGACGGAAGGGAGCGGCACCGCGGGGGATCGGTGCCGCTCCTGAGGACATTCTCGCCCAGGCCGTACGACTCTCCACAGTGCCGTTCGGACCCGCCCCGGGGCCGTACGGCCCAGCCCGCGCCCTGGGGGCACATGCCCCCGGCATGCCGAGGATCACAGGGCGCGGAAGCGACGGCCGCGTATCCCCGCCCTGCTCCGAGCGGCTACCGTGTCCTTCGGAACCCGTCGTCCGAGGCATGGCCCGACGGGAGGTGGAGGACGTGGTGACCGGAACGGAGGGGCCCGGCGTGCGGCTGCCGCAGCTGAAGCTGGACGAGCTGCTGGAGGAACTGCAGGCCAGGATCGACGCGGCCCGCGGTACCCGGGACCGGGTGCACAGCCTGCTGGAGGCGGTCCTCTCCGTCGGCCGCGAGCTGGAGCTGGAGCAGGTCCTGCACTCCATCGTGGAGGCCGCGGCGGCGCTGGTGGACGCGGAGTACGCGGCGCTGGGCGTCATCGGCCCGGACGGCACGACCCTCGCCGCGTTCCACACCGTGGGCCTGTCCGAGGAGCGGATCGCCGACATCGGCCCCTACCCGGAGGGCCACGGCATCCTGGGCGAGCTGATCCGCCACCCGGAGCCGCTGCGCCTTCCGAAGCTCTCCGCCCACCCCTCGTCGTACGGCTTCCCGGCCGGGCACCCGCCGATGAACACCTTCCTCGGCGTCCCGATCCGCGTCCGCGACCAGGTCTTCGGCAATCTGTACCTCACCGAGAAGCGCGGTGGCGCCGACTTCGACGAGGAGGACGAGTCGGTCCTCGCCACCCTCGCCGTGGCCGCGGGCGTCGCCATCGACAACGCCCGCCTCTACGAGGACTCCCGGCTGCGCGAACGCTGGCTGCTGGCCAACGCCGAGATCAGCCACAGCCTGATGTCCGGCAGCGAGCGCGCCGAGGCCCTGGACCTGATCGCCGAACGCGCCCGGGAGATCACCGGCTCGGCGCTCGCCGCCGTCGCGATGCCGATGCCGGACACCGAGGCGCTCGGCGTGGAGATCGCGGTCGGCGCCCAGGCCGACGCCCACCGCGGACTCGTCCTGCCGCTGGACCACAGCCTGATGGGCCTGGCCTTCGCCGCCGCCGCGCCGGTCACCAGCGACGACGTCGCCCATGACCTGCGCGTCGGCCAGGACCCGCCCCGCTTCGAGGGCCTCGGCCCCGCCGTCGCCGTCCCGATCGGCACCGCCGAGGGCGGCGCCCGCGGTGTGCTGCTGCTGGCCCGCGAGAGCGACCGGCCGGCGTTCTCCGGCAAGGAGACCGAGATGCTGCGGGGCTTCGCCGCGCAGGCCGCGATCGCCATGGAGCTCGCCGAGCGCCGGCAGGCCGCCCAGCAGATCGCCCTCCTGGAGGACCGCGACCGCATCGCCCGGGATCTGCACGACCTCGCCATCCAGCGGCTGTTCGCCACCGGCATGACCCTGCAGAGCGCGGGCCGCTTCATCGAGCACCCCGAGGCGTCCGAGCGGGTCCTGCGCGCCGTGGACGACCTGGACGAGACCATCAAGATCATCCGGTCGACCATCTTCGGGCTGCGCGCCCGCGAGGGCACCGCGGCCGGCGGGCTGCGCGCCCGCGTGGTCCGGGTGGCGGGCGAGGCCGCCCCGGTGCTGGGCTTCGCGCCGAGCGTGCGCATGGAGGGCCTGGTCGACACCGACGTACCGGGCGAGATCGCCGACCACGTGGTCGCCGTCCTCTCCGAGGCCCTCACCAACATCGCCCGGCACGCCCACGCGGACCGCGCCGAGGTGCTGCTCACCGCCGCCGGCCGCGAGGTGCGTCTGCGGGTCCGCGACAACGGCGTCGGCATCCCCGCCGGCGGCCGCCGCAGCGGGCTGCGCAACATGGCGGAACGCGCCGAGCGGCTCGGCGGCCGGCTCGACGTGACGAAAAGCGAAGGGGGCGGGGCCACACTGGAGTGGCGGGTCCCGCTGCCCGCCTCGTAACCCGGGTTCCCGGGGCGCGGGTCCGGTGGGCACCCGAACGGGTCCGGTCGGCCCGTGACAGCGGCCGGGCGGCGGCGCAGGCTGAACGTGCGGCGCGGTACCAGAGCCCCTGGAGGAAGCCATGGACGGCACTCCGACCACCGTGGACGACGTGATGACCCGCAGGGTGCTCGCCCTGCGCACCGGCGCGGGCTTCAAGGACATCGTGCAGGCCATGCGCGAGTGGCGGGTCGGCGCCGTGCCCGTACTGGACGACGCGGGGCACGTGGTCGGCGTGGTCTCCGAGGCGGATCTGCTGCCCAAGGAGGAGTACCGCGACCGCGATCTCGACCGGTACGGCAGGATGCGCCACCTCGCCGAGCTGACCAAGGCCGAGGCGGCGGGCGCGGAGGCGCTGATGACCACCCCGGCGGTCACCGTGGCGCCGGACGCCACCCTCGGCCACGCCGCGCGCGTCATGGCCCGCGCCCGTGTCAAGCAGCTCCCGGTCGTGGATGCCGAGGGCACCCTGCTGGGCATCGTGAGCCGTTCCGACCTGCTGAAGGTGTTCCTGCGCGGCGACGCGGAGATCGCCGACGAGGTCGGCGGCGACGTCGTCACCCGGCTCTTCGGCGCTGAAGCGGCCGGGATCCGGGTGGAGGTGCACGATGGTGTCGTGACGCTCAGCGGCCGGGTCCGGGAGACCGTGCTCGTCCCGCTCGCCGCGCGCCTCGCGCGGGCCGTGCCCGGTGTGGTGGACGTGCGGTGCGCGCTGGCCGGGCCGCCGCGCCACCCGGATCTGGACCCGGACCTGCCGGACGCCGAGTCGGCCCGCACCCGCTGAGGGGCCGCCGGGCGCGAGAGGAGGCGGTGACGATGACACGGACACCTGCCACGACGGTCAGGCCGGTACGGCTGTGGCGGTGGCGGCGCAATCCGCTGCGGCGGCACAGCGATGTCGTCGAGGCATGGATCGTCCTCGCCACCTGGGTGCTCGTCCTCGTCTGCGGCGTGGCCGCCGGTCTGCTCGCGGCCCGGGCGTCCGCCGCCTCGTACGCCGCCCGGCTCGCCCAGGTGCACCCCGTCACGGCGGTGCTCACCGACCCGGCCCCCACGACCCCGGCCGCCGGCACCGGCTACGACGACGGGCGGGTGTGGGCGAGCGTGCGCTGGACCGACGCGGACGGCTCGGTGCACACCGACCGGGCGAAGGCCGCCTCCGGCGCCCCCGCGGGCAGCAGCGTCACGGTCTGGGCGAACCGCGCCGGCCATGTGGTCGCCCCGCCGGTCACCGGCGCCTCGGCCGACCTCCAGGCGGCCCTCACGGGCGTCCTCGTCGGCCCCTCGGCAGGCGCGGCCGTGTGGTGCGCGGGCCGGCTGGTCCGGGGCCGGCTGATCCGGCGCAGGATGGCCGAGTGGGACGAGGAGTGGAAGCAGATAGGGCCGCGCTGGGGGAACCTCAGCGGCGGGCGCGGGTGAACGACGACACCGGACCGAGGGGCTACGACGATCCCGGTCCATGGGGCCGCGGGCGTCTTCCGTGGGGCCGCGGGCGTCCTCCGCCGGTGCTCAGCCCTCCGTCAGATGGCAGTCCACCCCCACCACGCCCTCCACACCCCGCACCATGCGCACCGCGAGCGGGATGCGCGTACCGTCCGTGACCTTCCCGGTCAGCGTCACGACCCCGTCCACCACCACGACGTGCACCGGCTCGACCGGCGCCGGGAACAGCACGTCCAGCACCTCGCGCCGGATCTCGTCGGCCAGTTCACGGTCCTCGCGCAGGAACACCTTGAGCAGGTCGCCCCGGCTGACCACGCCCTCCAGCACCCCCTCCGCGGTCACCACCGGCAGCCGCTTGACGCGCTTGAGCGCCATGATGCGCGCCGCCTCCGCGAGCGTGGCGTCGGCGTGCACGGTGACGGCGGGCGTGCTCATCAGGTCCCCGGCGGTCAGCCCGCCCGCCTTGGCCAGGTCGTCCAGCCGGCGCCGCTGGGTGAGCCGGTCGGGATCGCTGTCCCGGAACTCCTCCTTGGGCAGCAGATCCGCCTCGGAGACCACGCCGACCACCCGGCCGTCGCCCTCCAGGACGGGCAGGGCGCTGACGTTCCACTGCTCCATCCGCGCCACGATGTCCTTGAACAGGGCCGTACGGCCCACCGCCACCGCGGCGCGCGTCATCACGTCGCCGACCCGGCTCGGGCCCCCGGTCCCGGCCTCCCTGACGGGCGGGCGGGCGGTCACTCGGCGCTCCCGCTGCCGTAGGGCGCGTAGAGGTCGAGCAGCCGGACCCGGGAGGCGTGCAGCCGCTGGGCGACCACGCGGCCGACCCAGAGCGCGATCGCCCGCCCGAACTCCGGGTCCTCGTCGCACAGCCCGAGCACGGGACCGGCGTCGAACTCCCAGGCCCGTACCGGGCTCGTCGCCTCGGCGCCCAACTGCCAGATGTGCGGCGGGAAGTGCCAGGACCAGCCGACCAGTTCGCCGTGCCCGAGGGTCTCGATGACGGCGGGCCGGCGGCCGGGTACCCGCAGGTCGAGGGCGATCGTGCCGGTGCGCACGATCCAGAAGCGGTCGGCGCGCCGCCCCTCCTCGAACAGCCGGGTGCCGGCCTCGAAGGAGACCTCGCGGGCGAGGCTCATCAGCCGTTCGCGCCGCACGGGGTCGAGCGCCGTGGTCATGGTGGTCGCGGAGGTCATCGCACCGGCTCCCTTCCTGGGGTGGTGATCCCAGCGTGGGCGCGTCCGCCCGGCGCCGCCACAGGTCACCCGGACCCGGGCGGGGGCCTTTCGGCCCAGGGGCGGGCACCCGGCCGCGGCGGAGCCGGAACGCGAAGGGCGTGAGGCGCGAGGGGCAACGAAGGGCGTGAGGCGTGAAGGGCGGGAAGGGCCACCCGCTTCTCGCGGATCCGGATTGCGCGGTGCGCGGCTCCCGGCCGCTTCTCCGCGTCTCAACGGCTCTTCCCGCCACTACCAGCACACCACGAGAACCGCCGGCGCACCAGTGCCGTCCGGTCCGGGGCGGTCAGGCGGCAGGGCCGTACGGCCCCGGTCGTATCCCGCCCCGATGGCGCACTATGGATGACAAGCGTACGGGGATATAAACACGCAAACCCGTCATGGGGGCGTGGAGCGGAGAAGAGAGGCTGAGAGCATGGTCTTCGCATCGTGGACCACCCCCGGGGTCTTCACCGGCCGGGGCGGCGCGCGCACCGTGGAGGCGGGCGTCCTCACCGGCGACCTGACCGTCCACACCACCTGGGACGGCCGCAGGGCCGATGTGGCGGTGCAGTACAGCGGCACCTCCCAGTGGTTCACGCTCAGCGGCAGCCCGGTGTCCTGCCGCTCCGAGCGGGCCAGCCGGGACCTGCACCAGGAGGTCGTCGAGTCCATCAGGGCGGGCGCCGAGGCCACCGTTCCCCGGTTCCACCAGACCGCCACCCCGTAGCGGCACGGCGCCGTCACGCCCGGGTCAGGCGTCCAGCGCCGCGTCCACGCTCGGATAGCAGTGGATCAGGCCGGTGAGCCCGACCATCTCCAGGGTGCGCAGCACGGGTCTGCGCACCCCGGCCAGGCGCAGCCAGCCGGCCGGCTCATGGGCCTGGTGGGCGGCGATGAGCACGTTGATGCCGCTGGAGTCCATGAACCCCACCCCGGTGAGGTCGGCGACCGTGCGCGGGGCGTCCGTCATGGCCGGGGGCATCAGCGCGCGCCGCAGGGCACCGGCGGTCTGGTGGTCGACCTCGCCCGTCACCGCCACGACGACGGCCCCGCCGCGCGGCGTGCGGCCGATCGCCAGCCCACCCGGCTCCACTGTTTCGTCGATGCTCACGCTGTCCGTCACCCGTACCTCGGCCCTGTTCGAAGGTTCCTCAAGTCCTTGTTCGGCCCCCGCTCACAGGCCGTCTGCCCCGATTTCGCCGGACGATGCCGACCCGTTTCCGTCCGGCAGCGGCTCCCGGCGCTCCAGCCAGGCGCGCGGCACGGCCGCGACGCCGGTGCGCGCGGCCACGATGCCCCCGGCGATGGCACACGTGGTGTCCACGTCGCCGAACCCCTCCGCCGTGGTCCACAGGGCGGACACCAGGTCACCGGGGTGGCGGGCGGCGCACCACACGGCGAACGGCACCGTGTCGTCGGCCCGGACCCGCTGCCCGCTGCCGAGCAGGTCCGCGGCGCGCCGCGGCTCGGTGGCGAAGGGCACCCCGGCGGCGCGGACCAGGCCGTCCCGGACCGTGCCGTCCGGCGTCAGGGCCGCCACCTCGGCGACGCTCGGCGTGCCGCGCACGGACAGCGCGGCCGCCACCGCCACGGCGACCGCTCCCGCGATGCCCTCGGGATGGGCGTGGGTGACCTCGGCGGAGCGCGTCGCCTCCGCCACGACCCGGGGGAGGCTGCCGTGGAAGAACGCGCCGAGCGGTGCCACCCGCATCGCCGAACCGTTGCCGAGACTGCCCTCGCCGCCGAACAGCTCGCGCGCGAACTCCCGCCACCGGTCCGGCAGTGCGAGCAGGCGGGGCAGCAACTGGCGCATGCCGTGGCCGTATCCCCGGGCGGGGTCGGCGTCGTAGCCGCGCGCGAAGGACAGGGCCAGCTCGCGCGGGCGGATCTCGCCGTGCTCGTCCAGCACCCGCAGCACGGCAAGGGCCATCGCCGTGTCGTCGGTCCAGTGCCACGGCGATTCCTCGGGGGCCTGCCGGGCGCGTATCTCCCGCAGGGCCCGGCGGGGTTCGCGGAAGAGCGGGAACCAGCGTTCGCCGAAGGCGTCGCCGAGCGCCAGGCCCTCCAGGCTGCGGCGGGCGGCGGCACGGTCCGTGGTCGCGGTGACGGTCATGGTCCCGATTCTGCCCGGCGGGTCACAGCGGTGTGGCGGCGTGCAGCAGAAACGCCAGGGTGAGCGCGGAGTTGGCCGAGAACATCGCGGACAGGGCGGCCCCGGTGGCCGCGGTCCACACCGCGAGACCGGCCGTGGTGAACAGGGACGGCCAGGCGCGGGTGGCGGGTTCGGGGCCGAGGAGGGCCGCGACCCGGCGGGGGAGCGGCCCCGGCGCGGCGAGCGCGGGCAGCGTCGGCGCGGGCGCGGCAGCGGTGGCGGCCAGCGCCGCCCTGCCGATCGCGCGCGCCACCACCCGGCGGCTGCCCACGGCCCGCGCGGCCTCCTCGTCCGCCCACCGCTCCGCCGTGTACGCCACCGCCGTGCGCAGCGGCAGCAGGAACGGGTTGGCGCAGGCGGCGAGTCGGACCAGCAGCAGATGGCGGTGGTGCCGGGCGGCGAGATGCGCCCGCTCGTGCGCGAACAGCGCGCGCCGCTCCCGCGCGGCCAGCGATCCGAGCATCCCCCGGGACACCACGATCCGGTCCCGCCGCCCGCCCGGCAGCGCGTAGGCGTACGGCGCCCGGTCGGGCAGCACGGCCACCTCGGTGCCCGGTAACCCGGCCAGCGCCCGATGGGCCCGCCGCCGTACCCGCACATGACGCGCCAGGGTACGGCCGCACGCGCCGAGGACGACGAGCAGCGCGGGGATCGCGGCCTTGCCCGCGATCTCGTGCCGGGGCACGCTCTCGCGCACCTCGGGGTCGGACCAGCCGTCCGGCAGCGGATTGCCGGGCAGCTGGGCGGTGCCGACCACCATCAGCAGGGCCAGGCACACCGCGCTGCACAGCGCCAGCACGGTGGAGACCGAGGTCAGCAGCACGGTCGCGGTGCGCGGGTGCAGCCGCTGTTCGGCCAGCCGGGCGATCGGCCAGGCCGTCAGCGGCAGGACGAGGGGCAGGAAGACGAAGATTCCCATGGGCGCTCAGTCGCCGCCGGGTTCCAGCAGCGCCCGCAGCAGCCGCTCGTCGCCCTCGGGCAGCGCGGTGATGAAGCTCGCCAGCACCGCGTGCCGGTCCTGCTCGCCGTCCAGGACCCGGCGCATCTTCAGCGCGGCCAGGCCCGCCTCGTCCGCGGCCGGCAGCCACACGAAGGAGCGCCCCTCCCGCCTGCGGGTGACGGCGTTCTTGGCCAGCAGCCGGCCGAGGACCGTCATCACGGTCGTATAGGCGAGCCCGGCGGCCAGATGGTCGCGCACCCAGCCCGCGGTCACCGGACCGCCGGCCGCGTGCAGCGCCCCGAGCACCCGTGTCTCCAACGCCCCCTGCGCCCTGCGCCGACGGTGCGCGTCCGGCTCCGCCACCCGCGTTCTCCCTTCCCTGCCTGCCGCCCGTGTGCCTCTGTGTACCTCAACCCCTCGTGCCGAAGGAGCGTCACATCGTACAGAGCGGACCTGCGGCGGCTTTCTTCTACAGTGTTGTAGATTCGCACCGGCGAACCGGTGAGGGCGACGAGAGCAAGGGAGCGGACCCGTGTCGGTCAACCTGAGCAAGGGTCAGCGGATCAGTCTGGACAAGGCGGACGGCGGCGCGCTGGACGCCGTGCGGATGGGCCTCGGCTGGCGGGCCGCGCCGCGCAAGGGGTTCCTGGCCAAACTGGCCGGCGCCCGCGAGATCGACCTGGACGCCTCCGCGCTGCTGTTCGCGGGCGGGCGGCTCGCGGACGTCGTCTTCTTCCAGCATCTGGCCAGCGACGACGGGTCGGTACGGCACCTCGGCGACAACCTGGTCGGCGGCGCGGGCGCCGGCGGCGACGACGAGGTCATCCTGGTGGACCTGGCGCGCGTCCCCGGCCACGTGGACCAGATCGTGTTCACCGTCAACTCCTTCACCGGGCAGACCTTCGGCGAGGTGCAGGACGCTTTCTGCCGGCTGGTCGACGAGCGGACCGGCGCGGAACTTGCCCGCTACACCCTCAGCGGCGGCGGCGCGTACACGGCGCAGATCATGGCGAAGCTCCATCGCACCGGCACCGGCTGGCAGTTGCAGGCCCTCGGCGCACCGGCCTCGGGCCGCACCTTCCAGGACCTGCTGCCCGCGATCTCCGCGCACCTGTGACCCTTCTTGATCAAATCATTGCGCGCGCGTGGAACCGGTGACGGGCGGAACACGTTGATCAACATGGACGCGGACTCCCGCGGTGTCTCTGGAGGACATGCATGAGCACGACCCTGGCCAAGGGCGGCAATGTGTCGCTGAGCAGGCAGGCCCCCGGCCTGACCGCCGTGACGGTCGGGCTGGGCTGGCAGGCCGGGAACGGCTACGAGCCGGACGGCAGCGCGCTGTTGTGCGACGCCGACGGACGGGTGCTCTCCGACGAGCACTTCGTCTTCTTCAACAACCCGAGCAGTCCCGACGGTTCGGTGCGGCACGAAGGCCAGGGCCGGCCCGCCGGCGAGGACGACCAGCGGATCCGGATCGACCTCACCCGGCTCCCGGACGCCGTGGAGAAGGTCGCCTTCCCCCTCTCCCTGTACGAAGCGGCAGGCCGCGGCCACACCTTCGGACAGGTGCGGCGCGTCCACATCCGCGTCCTCGACCAGGACGGCGGCACCGAACTGGCCCGCTACGAGGTGGCCGGCGGCGCCCTCGGGCACGAGACGGCACTGGTCCTCGGCGAGCTGTACCGGCACGGCGCGGAGTGGAAGTTCCGCGCCGTGGGCCAGGGTTACGCCTCCGGCCTCGCGGGCGTCGCGAGCGACTACGGAGTGACGGTGCCGGGGGAGGCGGCGGCACCCGAACCGGCGCCGCCCAAGTCTTCGGCGGCACCGGAACCGTCGCCGTACAAGGCCCCGGCGGCGCCTGAACCGGCGCCGCACAAGCCTTCGGCGGCGCGCGAACCGATGCCCCACCAGGCCCCGGCCCCGCCCGCCGCCCCGCTGCCGCCCGCCCCGCCGCCGGCGCCCGCCCCGGCCCCGCCCGCCCCCGTGTCCGCCGTATCCGCGCATCCCACCGGGAGTTCCGCCATGACCTGTTTCTTCGACCCCAACCACGGCCCCGGTGTGACCACCGTGAGCTGGTCCCCGCAGTGGGGCGTGCCCCGGCCCGTCCAGACCTGCGGCGGCTGCGCCCAGCGCGTGCAGACCACGGTCCCGCCCTTCTACACCCCGCCCCAGCAGGGCTACCCCCAGCCGGTGGCCCCGGGCTACCCGCAGCAGGGCTACCCCCAGGGCTATCCCCAACAGGGCTACCCGCAGCAGGGGTACGGGCAGCCGTACGACGACCGTGCGCACGAATACCGCCACCACGACCACGACCACGACGAGCACGGCGGTGGCCGCCGGTTCGGCACGGGCGCGCTGATCGGCGCCGGCGCGGCCGGACTCATCGGCGGCGCCCTGCTGAACGAGGCGTTCGACGACGACGAACCGGACGTCGTCAACAACTTCTACGAGGACTGACGCCCGTCCCGGGCAGGGTGCGCCGCGCCCCGCCCGGCGCACCCCCGCCCCGGGGGGCGGTCCGTTCCCGGCGCCGGACCGCCGCCGGGGCGGACGCCTACACTGGGTCGGCGCATCCGCGTTCGGCTGTGCTGAGGGCGGGGACGGGAGAGGACCGTGACGGACAACGCCGGGGGGTACGACGATCCGCCCGCCGAGGTGCTGACCGAGGCCGCCGCCGCGTTCGGACTGCTCGCCTCCTCCGCCCGGCT
The DNA here is from genome assembly GCF_009650765.1 of Streptomyces sp. SUK 48. Taxonomy (NCBI): domain Bacteria; kingdom Bacillati; phylum Actinomycetota; class Actinomycetes; order Kitasatosporales; family Streptomycetaceae; genus Streptomyces; species Streptomyces sp. SUK 48. The sequence continues at coordinate 7,551,661 of NZ_CP045740.1, forward strand.
CCATCTGATGTGGGCCCTGTCACAGGGTGAGAGCGATGTCACGCACCTCGCCGACCGGGTGGGCGGCGCCCTGCCCGCGGTCAGCCAGCACCTGGCCAAGCTGAAGCTCGCCGGGCTCGTCCGCGCCCGCCGCGAGGGAAGACGACAGGTCTATTACATCGACGACCCGGACGTGGTGACCCTCGTGCGTGTCATGGTCGGGCAACTGACCGCCCGCTCCCGGCAGACCGCCGCCCCCGTTCGCCGGCTGCACGGAATCGGCGGCTGAGCGTCACCGGCCCTCCCGGTCACCGGGCATCCGGCCCAGGTAAGAGCGCTCGCCTGTACGCTCCGCTCACAGACGGGGCGCGTAGACTCCGGCTGCCGTACCACCCCCCAGGGCCCGCCGGTGCCATGAGGTGCCTCACCTGTGAATCTCGTGTGCATCACTGCTGTTCCGGGGCATTTGTTTGTTAGATTGCGCAACTACGCAATCGAGATGGGGCGGTACGCCAGCGCCTCGTACACCACCGCGCAAGCCAGGCCGCAGTGTCGACGGCCCGGCCCAACCGTTCAGGGGAGTGGGAGATGAGCGACCCGTGGGACGGGCCGGCCGGCCAGACCACGCGCCGCCGTGATCGTCGGGTGCCCGGCCAGCGGGCCCCCGAGCCGGACGCGGCACGCGCCGAGGCGGCCCCCTCCGAGGGCCGCGCCCAGGGCGGCCGGGCCGCGGCCCGCGAGGCCGCCCGCGCCCGCGGCGCGAAGCGCGCCCGCAGGGGCCGGGCCCGCCCGGTGCCGCGCGCCAGGCGCGTGCTGAAGATCGCGGCGATATCGCTGTCGACGCTGATCGTGGTCACCGCCGGCGCCGGCTGGTGGTTCTACGACCATCTGAACGGCAACATCCACAGCCTCTCCCTCGACGGCAAGGGCGGCACCGAGAAGCCCGACGCCTTCGGCCGTACCCCGATCAACATCCTGGTGATGGGTTCGGACGGGCGCACCAACGCGGCGGACTGCAAGCTCGGCGGCGGCTGCTCCCACACCGGGGTGCAGACCGGCAGCAACGCGGACGTGGAAATGGTCGTGCACATATCCGCCGACCGCTCCAACGCCACCGTGATGAGCATCCCGCGCGACACCATGACGCAGGTGCCGGCCTGCAAGAACACCGAGAACGGCCAGTCCACCCCGGGCTACTTCGGCCAGATCAACAGCGCCCTCCAGTACGGCCCCGCCTGCCAGGTGGAGACCGTCCACCAGCTCACCGGCATCACCATCGACCACTTCGTCAAGCTGGACTTCTCCGGCGTGGTCAAGATGTCCGACGCGGTCGGCGGCGTCCCCGTCTGCGTCAGCGACAACGTGTACGACACCTACTCGCACCTGAAGCTGTCCAAGGGCACCCACACCCTCAAGGGCGTCGCGGCCCTGGAGTTCGTGCGTTCCCGGCACGGCTTCGGCGACGGCAGCGACCTGGGCCGCACCATCTCCCAGCACATCTTCCTCAGCTCGATGATCCGCAAGTTCAAGAGCGCGGGCACCCTCACCGACCCCGGCGCGGTCTACGACCTCGCGGACGCCGCCACCAAGGCGCTCACCGTGGACGACGGCCTCGACACGGTGAAGAAGCTGATAGGGCTCGCCTCGGACGTGAACAAGGTCCCCACCAAGCGGATGACCTTCACGACCATGCAGACCGCGGCCGACCCGGCCAACGACAACCGCGTGGTGGTGGGCCCCGGCGCCAAGACGCTCTTCGCCACCATCGCCGGCGACCAGGCCCTGACCACCGGGTCCGGCGGCAAGAGCGCGGCGGCCTCCGCCACCAAGAAGGCCACCACGCCGAGCGTGCCCGCCGCGCGGATCGCCGTGACGGTGGAGAACGGCACCGCCGTCACCGGCCGCGCCTCCGCCATCGCCACCGCGCTCACCGACCAGGGCTTCAGCTCCGGCACCACCACGGCCAACGCGCCGAGCCCGTCGGCGACCACCACCCTCACCTACGGCGACGGGCAGAAGGGCGAGGCCCAGACGGTCGCCAAGGCGCTCGGGCTGTCCGGCTCGCACCTCAAGCAGGGCACCGGCACCGGCCTGACCCTGGTCATCGGCGGCGACTGGGCCTCCGGCAACAGCTTCCCGGGCGGCTCGGCCGGGAGTGCCGACACCAAGGCGGCGGTCTCCAACGCCCATGCCTCCACGGCCGACCAGGCCAAGGCGTGCGCGAAGGTCAGCCCCTACAAGACCGTCACCCTGAACGGGGTGTCCCTGACGCCCTCCGAGGCGTACGCGGAGGCCAGGGACAAGCCGGACTCGGACTCCTGACCCCGGACGCCGTCAGGAGGGCCGCTGCGAGGCGGCCGCGTCGGGGCGCAGGTCGGCGAGGGTGAGCGGATGCGCCGGCGGGTCGGGCAGCGCGATGCGGGACGTGACGCCGAGGTCGCGGTCCACGTGCAGCAGTTCGCCGGGCGCCAGCGGCCGCCAGTGCGGGCTCTCGTCCAGGGGCTCGCTGGCCACGACGACGGACGACAGGCCGGCCAGCGCCGCCGAGTGCACCCGCAGCCGTCCGTGCCGGCCGGTGTGGTCCAGATGACGTGAACCGTGATGGCCGCCCGCGGGCCGCTCCAGGACGTACAGCTCATGGGTGTCCGGATAGCGCAGCGCCCACAGCTCGTCGGCCGTGACGAGGATGACGTTCAGCGCGAACAGCGGCAGGTTCCCGGCGACCCAGCGGGCCGCCGTCACGAGTCCCGCGGACACGTCACCGCCGCTCGCCCCGGTCTCCCGCGTGACGAGGGCGAAGAACCGCTCGGAGTCGGTGTCGCCGTGCACCAGGGCCCGGTCCGCGCCCAGGTGACGGTCGAGCAGGTCGAGCCCCTCGATCACCCCGTTGTGCGCGAACAGGCGCCCGCGCTGCTCGAAGGGGTGCGTGTTGCGCACGTCCAGGCCGCCGGTGGAGGCGTACCGGATGTGCGCGAGGAAGGTGGCCGACTCCACCTCGCGGGCCTCCTCGGCGAAGGCCCGGTCCTCGTAGGCGGCGATCGGCGCCTTGTGCACCTCCGGCGTGCCGTCGGCCGCGTAGTACCCGAGACCGGTGCCGTCCGGTTCGCGGTGGCTCTGCGCGCTGAGGCTGTCGGGCGCCTCCAGCAGCCAGAAGGTGGCACGGGTGCGCCGGGGAGCGCTGGTCAGTCCGAACAGGCGGCACACGGGGTCCTCCGAGGTGTCGGCTCCTCCGAACACAAGGTCAATCCGTTCATACCCCAGGCAAACGGAAGATACCGGCAAGAGGGAGTAAGAGTCATGGGAACCTGAAGGAAGCGCAATGCATGACGTTTTCCACCCGGAATCCCCCGAAGCGCTGCACAGTGTGGGGGTGCGGTCACCCGGCCGTCACCAGCACTACGCACCCTGCACAGCACCATGTACAAAGGGGGACCTCTGTGTCCGTTTCTGTTCTCACGACCGTCCGTCGGCTGAGCGCCGCCACCGCCGTGGCCGCCGCCGTCGTCGGCGCCGCCGCGCTGCCCGCCGCGGCCGCCGGCCACCACTCGGGCCGCTCGCACGGCGTGGTGTACATCAGCAATGTGCGGTACGACAGCACGGGCCGGGGGGCCCGTACCAACGTCGCCCTGAACCAGCAGTGGGTGGCCGTCACCAACGAGTCGCGCCGGGCGGTGAACCTCGACGGCTGGAGGCTGTCGGACGCCGCCGGGCACACCTTCACCTTCCACCACTACTCCCTCGGCGCCCGCGCCACGGTCCGCGTCCACACCGGCATCGGCCGGGACACCAGGTCCGACCTGTTCCAGGACCGCCGGTCCCAGGTCTGGGACAAGTCCGACACCGCCAAGCTGCGCAACGACCGCGGGCGCCTCGTCGACCAGGTCTCCTGGAACCAGCACCGCGCCACGGGCCACCCGCGCCAGGGCGGCGGCCGCCACTGAACGCCGACCGGCTGAGGTGAACGGCGCGGGCGGTGCGCGGCTCTCGGAGCGGCGTACCGCCCGTCGCTGCGACGGCGGTTCAGAGCACGGAGCCCAGGGCCTGTTCGAAGGTGGGGTGGCGGAAGGCGAAGCCCGCCTCGGTCAGCGCCGCCGGGACCGCGCGGGTGCTGCACGTGAGGGTCGTCGCGAACTCCCCGAGCGCGGCGCGCAGCGCGAAGGCGGGGGCGGGGACGACGGCCGGGCGGTGCAGGAGGCGGGCCATCACCCGCGAGACCTCACGTTCCGGCAGGGGCTCGGGGGCCGTGAAGTTGACCGGCCCCGACAGCGCGTCGGTGTCCAGGGCGAACCGCAGCGCCGCGAGGTGGTCGGTCAGCGAGACGAACGGCCAGTACTGGTCGCCCGATCCGATCCGCCCGCCCAGCCCGAGCCGGAACAGCGGCATCATCCTGCCGAACGCCCCGCCCTCGCCCGCGACCACCAGCCCGGTCCGCGGATGCACCACCCGGATTCCCGCCGCCCGGGCCGGCTCGGCCGCGGCCTCCCAGTCGGCGCAGACGGACGCCAGGAAGTCGTCACCGGCGGGTGCGCTCTCGTCCACGATCCGCTCACCGGTGTCCCCGTAGTACCCGGTCGCGGACGCCGACACGAGGACCCGCGGTGGCACCTCGGCGTCGGCGCAGGCCCGTGCGATCGCCCGGGTCCCCCGCACCCGGCTCTCCCGGATCTCCCGCTTGTACGACACGCTCCACCGGTGGTCCCCGACCCCGGCCCCCGCCAGATGCACCACCGCGTCCACCCCCGCCAGCCGCACCCCGTCCCCGGCCGGGTCCCAGGTCACCGTCTCGCTCCCGTCCCCCGGAGCGCGATCCGCCCCCTGTCGGACGAGCCTGACGACCTGATGCCCGTCCTTGGACAGGGAGCGGACGAGAGCGGAACCGATGAGCCCATGGGACCCGGTGATCGCGACGCGCATGGCGTCCTCCTGAGGCGGCGGCGAGTTGGTGCGATGTCTGTCCCGATTCAAACCCGAACCGGCGCGGTTCGCGGCGTACGCCATGTGTTTTCCCGTGCGCGTTCCCGGTTCCGTTTCCCCGGCCCGTTCCCGCTGGCCCGGACTTCCCAACGGCCCGCGCGGACCGGGTGGTAGAGAGGCTGTGGGGTAGGCTACGGATTGGTTTAACGTTCAGCTTGGGGAGGGTCCATGGCTCAGCAGGAGCGAGCTGTGCGGACCCGGCGGGCTGTTCTGGAGGCCGCCGCCGGGGTGTTCGCCGAGCGTGGGTATGCCGCGGCGACCATCGCCGAGATACTGAACCGGGCCGGTGTCACCAAGGGCGCCCTCTACTTCCATTTCGACTCCAAGGCGGCCCTCGCCCGGGGTGTGCTGGAGGAGCGGATATCGGGCGAGTACCACGTCCCCCGGGAGCTGAAGCTCCAGGAGTGGGTGGACGCCGGGATGACGCTCGCCGACCGGCTGCCGCGCGAACCCCTGTTGCTGGCCGCGGTCCGGCTCTCGGCCGACCTCCAGGGGCGGGACGTCTTCGGCAGCGCCTGGCCGGCCTGGGCCGAACTCACCGCGTCCCTGCTGACCGAGGCCAAGGCCAGGGACGAAGTGCTGCCGCACGTGGTGCCGGAGGAGACCACGCAGGTCTTCCTCGGGGCGTGGATAGGAGTGCAGTTCGTCTCGCAGGCCGTCGCCGACTGGGCCGATCTGGACCAGCGGATGTCGGCGCTCTTCGGCCATCTGCTCCCCGCCATCGCCACCCCGTCCGTCCTCGTCCGCCTCGACACCGCCCCGGACCGCGGCGCGCGGGTGATCGCCGAGGCCCGACGCCGCTCGCGCGCCGCGCTGGCCGGCGCCTCCAGCTGAGACGTCACAGCCCGAACCGCCCCCGCAGGAAGGCCGTCATGTGACCTGGGAGTGGGACGAGACCCTGTTCGCCGGAGCGGCCGAGCACTACGAGCGCGGCAGGCTGCCGTACGCCCCCGGCCTGGTACCCCTGCTCGCCCAGGAGCTGTCCGCCGACGGACGGGGCCGGCTGCTCGACGTGGGCTGCGGTCCGGGCACCGTCACCGTGCCGCTGGCCCCGCTGTTCCATGAGGCCGTCGGCGTCGACCCCGACCCGGGGATGCTCCGCGCGGCCGAACGCCGGGCCGCCGCCGCGGGGGTGGCCCGGCGGGTCCGCTGGGCACGGCTGCGGGCCGAGGAACTCCCGGCCGGACTCGGCCTGTTCGACACCGTGGTCTTCGCGCAGTCCTTCCACTGGACCGACCGCGCCCGGGTGGCCCGCACCGTCCGCGCGATGCTGCGGCCCGGCGGCACGCTGGTCCACCTCGCCGACCTGAAGGGGGAGCGCCGGACGGCCGGGGGAGCGGCTTACCCCGCCGTGCCCCACGAGAGCATCACCGCGCTGGTCAAGGAGTACCTCGGGCCCGTCCGGCGCGCGGGCCGGGGGCTGCTGCCCCAGGGCACGCCCGGGGGCGAGGCCCGGATCCTGGCGGAGGCCGGATTCCTCGACCCCGAGCGCCGTGTCGTACCCGGCGGCGCGGTGCTGGAGCGCACCGCCGACGACGTCGTCGTCTGGACCTTCTCGCACTCCTTCGCCGCCCCGCACCTGTTCGGCGCGCGTCTGGACTCCTTCGAGGCGGAGCTGCGCGGGCTGCTCGCCGAGGTCTCCCCAACGGGGTGTTTCGCCGAGCGAGCCCCCAGTACCGAGGTGTTCATCTGGCGGAATTCCGGACCGGTTTGATCCGCTTGAGGCACGGTACCGGCCACCGGGAATTCGGTGCGAAAAACGTATCGTCGGTCACTACGATGTGATCCCTCAGACAACCATTCGACCGGCCCCTCGGACTGGGCCGGTCGGGGTCGCCGATGCCAGGGACCGCTCCCCGGGCTGCGGTGATCTTCCTGTACAGGAGGACCCTCCCGCATGTTCCGACGTATTGGCGCTGCCGTCGTACGGCACCCGGTCTGGACGATCGTGGCATGGCTGATCGCCGCGGTGGCGATCGTCGCCACCGCCCCAGGCTTGCCCTCCAACAGCGACGAGAGCAGTTTCCTGCCCAAGAGTTACGAGTCGATCCAAGCCGCGGATCTCCAGCAGAAGGCGTTCCCCAGTGCCTTCACCCCGTCCGCGATCGCGCTCTACCAGCGCACCGACGGCGGCCGGCTGACCGCCGCCGACCAGAAGGACATCGCCCGGATCACCACCGAGCTGGGCGAGAAGAAGATCGATCAGGTGCAGAAGGTGGTCCCCGGCCCGCCGTCGAAGGACGGCAGGTACTCCCTGACCCTGGTCCAGATGGACAGCAAGAACGCCGGCCAGCCCAAACAGGCCGACGCGGCCAAGACCCTGCGCGCCGACGTCAGACAACTGGCCCGGGGCACCCATCTCGACGTGCAGCTCGGGGGTTCCGCCGCGCAGGCCCTCGACCAGCAGGACTCCTCCAAGCGCGGCCAGGCGCTGATCGGCATCGGCACCTTCGTCATCATCCTGGTGACCCTGCTGATCATCTTCCGGGCGCCGATCCTGGCCATCCTGCCGCTGATCCTCATCGGCCTGGTCTCGGCCGTCGCCAACGGCCTGATCGCCTACGCCACCAAGCTGTTCGGGCTCCAGGCCAACAGCTCGATCTCGTCCATCCTGATCGTGGTGCTCTTCGGCGTGGGCACGGACTACTTCCTGTTCCTGATGTTCCGCTACCGCGAACGCCTCAGGGCCGGTGACGAGTCCAAGGAAGCCATGATCAACGCGGTCGGCCGGGTCGGCGAGGCCATCGCCTCGGCCGCCGGCGCGGTCATCATCGCCTTCCTCGCGCTGGTCCTGTCCACCCTCGGCTTCCTCAAGCAGATGGGTCCCGCGCTCGCCATCGCGGTCGCCGCCACCCTGGTCGCGGGCCTCACCCTGATCCCGGCCGTGGTCTCGCTGATCGGTCCCAAGGTCTTCTGGCCGTCCAAGTCCTGGCAGAAGGAGCCGGAGAACGCCCGGTTCGCCGCGCTCGGCCACGCGGTGCGCCGCCGCCCGGCACTGGCCGCCGTCGCCTCCGGCCTGGTCCTGCTCGCCCTGTCGGCCGGCACCCTCGGCTACCAGGCCACCTTCGACCTGGCCTCGGGCTCGATGCCCAAGACCAAGGAGTCCATGGTCGTCCAGGACCGGATGCAGCAGGCGTACTCCGCGGGCGCCGCCGCGCCCACCGACGTCTACCTCTCCAGCACCGACGGCAAGCCGCTCGACAAGAGCGGATTCGCCGGCTACGCGCGCAAGCTCGGCGCGGTCGACGGCGTCGCGAGCGTCCGGATGAGCCAGCTCGACAAGGGCGGCACCACCGCTGACTTCACCGTCACCCTGAAGTACGAGGCGTCCACGGACCAGGCGCTCGACGCCGTGCGGCGGGTGCGCGACACCGCCCACGCGGACGCGCCCGCCGGCACGAAGGCGCTGGTCGGCGGCATGTCCTCGATCTACAAGGACATCGACACGGCGGTCGACCACGACTACCGCACGGTGTTCCCGGTCGCGGCCCTCCTCATCATGATCATCCTCGGCCTGCTGCTGCGCAGCGTCGTGGCGCCCTGGTACCTGATGGCCTCGGTGGGCCTCGGCTTCGGCGCCACCCTCGGCGCCACGGTGTGGATCTTCCAGAAGGGGGAGGGGCACTCCGGCCTGATGTTCATGCTCCCGGTGATCATGTATCTCTTCGTGGTCGCCATCGGCACGGACTACAACATCCTCATGATCGCCCGGCTGCGGGAGGAGGCCCGCGAGGGCCGCGATCCGCGCGAGGCGGCGGGCCAGGCCCTGCGGCACGCCGGTCCGACCGTGGCCGCGGCCGGATTCATCCTGGCGGCGACCTTCGCCACGATGATGCTGGCCGGGAACGCGCTGCTCACGGAGATGGGCTTCGCGGTCTCCTTCGGCATCGCGATCGCCGCGTTCGTCATGGCGATGTTCTCCACGCCGAGCCTCACCGCGCTCATCGGGCACGCGGCCTGGTGGCCGGGCCACGGCGACCGGGCGACGGAGACCCCCGGCACCGTCCCCGCGCGGGCCGCGGACGAACGTGACCCGGCGGGCCACGGCCGCTGACACCGGGCACCGCTCCACGGGGGCGCACCAGGGCACGGGCCCCGGTGCGCCCCCGCTGCCTCCGGCGGCCCGCCCGTGGTGCATGATCGGGAGCGCACGCGGGGAGCGTGCGTTCCAACTCCATATCCCGCGGGGGAATTGAGATGAGACGACGCTGGGTGAAGGTGCTGGCGATCACGGTCGTGGTCCTGGCCGTCCTGTTCACCGTCGCCGACCGGGTCGCCGTGCACTACGCGGACAAGGAGGCCGCGCGGCTCGCCGAGCAGAAGTACGGCTACGGCAACTCCACCGACGGCGGTGTCGACGTGTCGATCAAGGGCTTTCCCTTCCTGACGCAGGCGTTCGCCCGGGACTTCGACCATGTAGCCCTGACGGCCGAGAACTTCACCGTCGACACCACGGGCAACGCGCAGGGCGGCTACCTGAGCGTCCAGCGGCTCCGACTCGACCTGCACGGCGTGACGGTGACCTCACTGACGGCCCGCAGCGCCGAGGCGGACCTCGTCACCGGCACACTGACCCTGTCCTACGACCAACTGTCCGGCGTGCTCACGCGGTTGGCGGGCAGCGGTGGTCCCGTCAAGGTGTCGCAGGCGCCGGGCTCGGACGGTCAGGCGGCGCGGGTCGGGATCAGCGGCACCGTCGGCGGCCGGCAGGCCGACGGCACCGGCACGCTGCTCGCCCAGGGCAACGAACTCTCCCTCAGCGCGCCCGGCGCCGCACAGGCCGCGGCCACCTGGCGCGTCGAACTCCCGGAGAACGTCGGCTTCAGCGCCGCCCGCGCCACCCCGGACGGCGTCCGGATCGACCTGGTCGGCCACCTGGTGAACCTGGGCACCTCGCGCTTCTCCCGCTGAGCGCCCGGGGCCGCCGCTCCGTCAGGGAGGCGGCGGCCCCGGAGAGGTTCAGAGGAGCAGCAGCAGCGTCACCGCCGCCACCAGTCCCACGCACACGCCCAGCGTCCAGCCCACGCACCGCCGGCGCAGCTCCCGGTACCTGTTCTCGTACTCGGCGCGCAGCGAGGCGCAGCGGCCGGCGATGCGCTCCAGGTCCTTCCGGGCGCGGCGCAGCGCGTCCTCGACGTAGCTCCGCTCGATCTCCGTGCGCTGGGCGGTCGTCAGCCAGTCCATGGGCCGGACGAACTCCTGGGCACGCTGCTCGGCCTCCGCGACACGGGCCTGCCAGAGCAGGTACCCCTCCACCTCGTTGCCCAGCGCCCCCTCGGTGGCCCCCTGCCGCAGACTCGGGTCGCTCATACCGCGCTGTGCGCCTCGGCCTCGGCCAGCGCGATGTCCGGGTGGTGCAGGTCGAACGCGGGGGACTCGCTGCGGACGCGGGGCAGGGTCAGGAAGTTGTGCCGCGGCGGCGGGCAGGAGGTCGCCCACTCCAGCGAGCGGCCGAAGCCCCAGGGGTCGTCCACACCGACCGGCACCCCGAACCGGGCCGTCTTCCAGATGTTGTAGAGGAACGGCAGCATCGACAGGCCCAGCAGGAACGAACCGATCGACGAGACCGTGTTCAGGGCGGTGAACCCGTCGGCGGCCAGGTAGTCGGCGTACCGGCGGGGCATCCCCTCGGCGCCCAGCCAGTGCTGCACCAGGAACGTGGTGTGGAAGCCGATGAACAGCGTCCAGAAGGTGATCTTGCCGAGGCGTTCGTCCAGCATCTTGCCGGTGAACTTGGGCCACCAGAAGTGGAATCCGGCGAACATGGCGAACACGACCGTACCGAAGACCACATAGTGGAAGTGGGCCACCACGAAGTACGAGTCGGAGACGTGGAAGTCCATCGGCGGCGAGGCCAGGATCACGCCGGTCAGACCGCCGAAGAGGAAGGTGACGAGGAAGCCGGTCGCCCAGAGCATCGGCGTCTCGAAGGACAGCGAGCCCTTCCACATGGTGCCGATCCAGTTGAAGAACTTCACCCCCGTCGGCACCGCGATCAGGAAGGTCATGAAGGAGAAGAACGGCAGCAGCACACCGCCGGTCACGTACATGTGGTGCGCCCACACGGTGATGGACAGCCCCGCGATGGAGATGGTCGCCGCGATCAGACCCATGTAACCGAACATCGGCTTGCGGGCGAAGACCGGGATGATCTCCGAGACGATGCCGAAGAACGGCAGCGCGATGATGTACACCTCTGGATGGCCGAAGAACCAGAAGAGGTGCTGCCACAGCAGCGCCCCGCCGTTGGCCGAGTCGTAGATATGGGCGCCGAACTGGCGGTCCGCCTCGATGGCGAACAGCGCGGCGGCCAGGACCGGGAAGGCCAGGAGCACCAGGACGGCGGTCAGCAGGACGTTCCAGACGAAGATCGGCATGCGGAACATCGTCATGCCGGGCGCGCGCATGCAGATGATCGTCGCGATGAAGTTGACCGAGCCGAGGATCGTCCCGAAACCGGAGAAGGCCAGACCCATGATCCACAGGTCGGAGCCGACATAGGGCGAGAACACCTCGTTGTGCAGCGGGGCATAGGCGAACCAGCCGAAGTCGGCCGCGCCCTCGGGGGTGAGGAAGCCGCCCACCGCGATGAGCGAGCCGAACAGGTACAGCCAGTAGGCGAGCATGTTCAGCCGCGGGAAGGCGACATCGGGCGCGCCGATCTGGAGCGGCATGATCCAGTTGGTGAACCCGGCGAACAGCGGCGTCGCGAACATCAGCAGCATCACGGTGCCGTGCATCGTGAACAGCTGGTTGTACTGCTCCTTGGAGACGATCTGCAGCCCCGGGCGGGCCAGCTCGGCGCGGATGATGAGCGCCATGACTCCGCCGATCAGGAAGAACGCGAACGACGTCGCCAGGTACAGCGTGCCGATCGTCTTGTGATCGGTGGTCGTCAGCCACTTCACCACGACATTGCCGGGCTGCTTGCGCCGTACCGCCACCTCGGTGTCGTAGGCGTCGGCCGGCCCCTTGGGCTCGTTCAGAATGCTCACAGCTGGTACGCCTCCCGGCGCTCGCAGACGTCAGTCATCCGACATCCTCGCGGCACCGGGCTCGCCGCCGGAGCCCTCGAGGGCCGGGACACGGCCGAACGGCTGACGCTCGCACCCGGACGGAGCAGCCGGACACCCCGTTCGGAGCAACGGGCGGCCGGGGCGCGGGGGCGCCGGGGCGGGCCGGGGCTCAGGGGGAGTGGTTGGCGAAGGTCGCCAGATACGTGCCGTAGAGCAGCGAGAAGGCGGCGAGGTACCCGCACAGCCTGCGGGTGGTGTCGGGGTCGGTGCGCCACCGGTGGACCAGCGCCTGCGCCGCCGGGATGAGCAGCGGGAACGCCGGCAGCAGGAAGCGCGGCTTGGACTCGAAGGGGCCCGAGACCAGCACGACCGGCAGCAGCAGCGCGGCGGTGTACAGCAGCAGCGCCAGCGGGACGCGCTCCTGGCACAGCCGGACGAACAGGTACACGCCGACCGCCACGACCACCAGCGCCACCGGGTAGACGACGCCGTCGGTGAGCGGCACCGTCGCGAGGAAGCGAAGGGTGCCGAGGCCCCCGTCGAAACGCGACTCCCAGGCGCTCTGCACCTGGAAGTAGCCGTGCAGCAGGTCGCCCGTGCGGTGCCCCACCAGCAGCAGGTACGCCGTCCAGCCGAGCGGGGCGGCGAGGGCACCGGCCCACAGACCGAACGGCACGCGCCCCCGGCGCCGTACGGCCTCGAAGGCCGCCACGCCGAGGACGGCCGCGGCGGCGGCGTAGCCGTTCGGCCGGGTCAGACCCGCGAGCGCGGCGAGCGCGCCGGCCGTCAGCCAGCGCTCGTCCAGCAGCGCGTACAGGCACCACACGGCGAGCGCGATGAACAGCGGCTCGGTGTAGGCGAGCGTCAGGACGACCGAGTGCGGCAGTACGGCCCACAGGGCCACCATCGCGGTGGCCACCGCGCGGCCGTACAGCCGGTGCCCGATCGCGTAGACGCCGACGGCGGCCAGCGCGGTCGCGGTCCAGGCGATCAGCAGCGCCGCCACGCCCGGGGTCAGCAGGGGGATCCAGTCGAGGACCCGGACCAGTCCCGGGTACAGGGGGAAGAACGCCCAGTCGGTCTGCACCGCGCCGGAGCTGGTGATGTGCATCCGGGTGCCGTAGCCGTGCGTGGCGATGTGCAGGTACCAGACGGAGTCCCAGGAATGGGCCAGGCCCTTGAGTATCGAACGGCCGGTGAGCAGGTTCACCACGACGACGAGGACCGCCCCGGCCAGCCGGACGGCACCGAAGAGGACGAGCGCCCGCTGCACCCCGGGCGGCCACGTCCGCCGCTCGCGCCCCTCCAGGGGCGGACCGGGCCGTTCGAGGGCGGAGGCGGCACCGTGCCGCGGGGAGAACGTACTCACCCCCTGACCTTCATCGGAGCCGGACGTCCACGCAATGGGACCACGCCGATCCGGCCAGTTCTGTCTTGTTTTATCTGCTGGTCAGAGCGTTGTACACGGGAAAACACAAGACCGGACGCACCTACCGGTCCCGGTGCGCGCGGGTCATCCTGGAACGGCGGGCCCGCCCGGGGCCGCGCCCCGCGGAAGGAGTCCCTGTGGACGGCTGGTACGTCGACGACCGCTGCACCAACTGCGACGTCGCCCGGCAGCTGGCGCCGGACCTGATCGACGAGGAGAACGGCACCTCCCGGATCGTGCGGCAGCCCGGGACCGAGGAGGAGAACCGGCGGCTGCACGCGGCCGTCTTCGCCTGCCACACCCGTTCGATCCGCCCCACCACCGGACAGCCCGACCAGGCGCTCGACCCGTTCCCCCTGGCCCTGGACGACGGTGTGCTGCTGTGCGGCCACAACTCGCGGCACACCGCGGCCGCCAACGCCTACCTGCTGCGCCGGCCCGACGGCACCCAGATGATGATCGACACCCCCCGCTGGAGCCCCGCCCTGGCCGACCGGTACACGGCCCTGGGCCGGATCACGGACGTGCTGCTCACCCACCGCGACCACGCGGCCCACGGCCGCCGCTGGGCCGACCACCTCGGCGCCCGGCTGTGGATCCACGAGGGCGACCTCGACGCGGCGCCCGACGCGGACCGGGTGATCCGCGGCCTCGACCCGGTGGAGATCGGCGCGGGCGTCACCGTGCACCCGCTGCCCGGCCACACCCGGGGCAGCGTGCTGTATCTCGCGGACGACCGGTACTGCTTCACCGGCGACAGCTTCTACTGGTCGCGCGCGCTGGGCGATCTCGCCGTCGCGGACAGCGTGACCTGGTACTCCATCGAGGAGTTGGCCGCCTCCCTGGCGCGTACGGCGGACCGGCTGCGCTTCGAGTGGGTCCTGCCGGGCCACGGCGACCGCAGGCACCTGCCGGCCGACGAGATGTCCCGCCGGCTGCGTGAGCTGACCGGGCGCACCCGCTCGCTGCGCCCGCGTCCCGTCGACTTCACGGCCGTACGGTGGTGAGGAAAGCGGTGTGCGGGAGCGGGCGGCCGGAGCCGGGCCGAGCCCGGGACCGCCCGGGGACCGCACGGTGGCGAGTCCCCGCGCCGGGGGCGCTTCACTGCCCGTGCGTCTCCAGTTCCCGCTCCTGTTCCTCCTCCGTGGCCCGTAGCCGCTCGTCGCACCACCGCCTGGCCGCGGCGGAGACCTGGGCCAGCGCGCGCGGGTCCTCGAAGAGATGGGTGGCGTCGGGGACGACGTGCAGGGCGTGCGGGGCCCGCAGCCGCCGGGCCGCGTCCTGGTTGAGCCGCAGGATCTCGTGGTCCTGCCCGCCGACGACCAGCAGCACCGGCGCCCGGACCCGCTCCAGCGCCTCGCCCGCCAGATCGGGCCGTCCGTCCCGGGAGACCACGGCGAGGACGCGGTCGGGCCGCTCGACGGCGGCCGTCAGCGCGGCGGCGGTGCCGGTGCTCGCGCCGAACAGCACCACCGGGGTGCCCCGGGTGTCGGGCTGCTCCGCGAGCCAGTCGATCGCCCCGACCAGCCGGTGCGCGAGGAGCGGGATGTCGTAGCGGTGCTCGCCGTTTCGCGCGTCGTGCCGTTCCTCCCGCTCGTTGAGCAGATCGAGCAGCAGCGTGCCGTACCCGGCCGTGCGCAGTTCGGCGGCCACGGTCCGGTTGCGGGTGCTGTGCCGGGAGCTGCCGTTGCCGTGGGCGAAGAGCACCACCGCACGCGAGGGTGCCTGGACCACGAGGTCGCCGTGGAGCGCGGCGTCGTCCATGCGGACGAGAACCATCTCGGAGATCATCGGCCTCAACCCTTCCCGGGGCGCCGTTCCCGCCGAGCGATACGGCCCGGATGTCCACCTCCCATGATGCCCACGGGAGGCGGCCCCCGGCACCCGCAGGACCGGGGCCGTCGCCGGTCACCCTCACCAGCCGGTCAGCAGCAGATGATTGAGGAGCAGGGCGAGCACCGCCTGGGCGGCGAGCCAGGGGCGCGGGCGGGGGAGCAGCGCGCAGGCGGGCAGCAGCCACAGCGCGAAGGGCAGCCAGATCCGCTCGGTCTCGGCCTTGCTCATGCCGGACAGGTCGGCCACCAGCAGGGCGAGCAGCGCGGCCCCCACGAGGAGGGCGAGCCGCGCCCGGGAGCCGGTGCGGCGGCTCAGGAGTACGGCGCCGGTGCGGCGCAGGCCCGCCGCGGTGGCCGGGCCGGTGATCAGCGCGGCGCACGCGAGATTGGCCCACACCCAGTAGCCGTAGGGGCGGATGCCGCCCACGCCTTGGTAGTAGCGGATCGTCAGGAGCTGGTAGCCGTGCCACCAGTTGAAACCGGCGAGCGTGAACACCAAGGGGAAGACGGCGAGTCCGGCGAGCAGGGGCAGCAACAGGATGGGGCGGGCGCGTAGTTCGCGGCGGGCGAGGAAGAGCACCGCCGCGCCGACGAGGGCGAAGAGCGTGAGGCCGTAGGAGAGGTAGCAGGTCAGCCCGAACAGCAGGCCCGAGCCGGCGGCCGCCCAGGGGGAGGGGCGGGTCAGGGCGAGGGCGAGCAGGGCCACCGACCAGGCGGCGACCGCCGCGAAGTAGCCGTCGGCGGAGACGCCCTGCCACACCGCGGCCGGGGCCAGCACCATGAACGGCGCCGCCCGCCGCGCGAGCGCCTCCCCGGCCAGGGCGCGCACGGCGATCAGCACCGCCACGCATCCGCTCGCGGCGGCCACCACGCAGAACATCCCGGCCCAGCCGCCGCCCCGCAGCCCGATCCGGTCGAGCAGGACGAAGGTCAGCGTGGCCGCCGGGGGATGCCCCGCGACATGGGCGGGCCACGGGTTTGGGGAGCCGCTGACGATGTGGTGCGTGAAGCCGCGCAGGGCGGCCGGGACGTCGGGGAAGCGGCCGATCACCCGGAGGTACTCCTCACGGGTGGTCAGCCGGCCCGCGACACCCCGCTGCCAGCCGTCCACCAGCGCCAGCGAGACGATCCACGCCAGCGCGCTCGCCCAGGCCGCCGCGAGCAGCCCGCGCCAGGGCAGCCGGGCCGCCGGCACGGGGCCCCAGGCCGCGATCGCCGCGGCCACGGCCAGTGCGGCGGGGGTGCCGGGGCCGAGGTGCGGGTCCCAGTCGGCGAACAGCGGGGGCCAGTGCACGAACAGTGTGCGGTGGACGGCCTGCACATGGCGGCCGGCCAGGACCGCCGCCGTCACGAGCAGGGCGGCGGCAGCGGCGGCGTACAGATCGCGGCGGGTGGCGCGGGAGGCGCCGGCGCGATCCGGGGCACGCTCGGGGGCGAGGTCTCGGTGGAGGGAACGGGTCACACCAAGACGCTAGGGCGGGCGGGCGGCCCCGGGCCGCCGTCCGGGCCGGACGTCAGGGTTTCGTCACCTGTCGTACCGCCTGTTCCGGACCTCTCGCGGCTTACGGTCGGGCCATGCGCGACCAAGACCGCCTCCCCACCTCACCGGGTTTCTGGCGCAGCCCGCTGCGCGGCCCGTGGTTCACCTCGGTGCTCGGCCTCGTCCTCCTCGTCGGCGTCACCGTGCTGTTCGTGACCGGCCTGGTGTCGTACGCCGCCTACAACCCGGGCCTGTCCCGGGTCAATGACACGACCCCGGACAAGGGATTCCTGGGCTTCTACCTCTTCGCGTGGCCGACCGGCCCGGTGTGGCTCTACCGCCTCACCCAGGGCGTCCATGTCACCCTGGGCATCACCCTGATCCCCGTCCTGCTGGCCAAGCTGTGGTCGGTGGTGCCGAGGCTGTTCACCCTGCCGCCGGCCCGCTCCGTCGCCCACGCGCTGGAACGGATCTCCCTGTTGCTGCTGGTCGGCGGCGGCCTGTTCGAGTTCACCACCGGCGTGCTCAACATCCAGCTGGCCTACGTCTTCCCGGGCTCCTTCTACCCGCTGCACTTCTACGGCGCCTGGGTGTTCTTCTCGGCCTTCGTCGCCCATGCCGCGCTGAAGACGCCCACCGCGCTGCGGACCGTACGACGGCGGCTGCGCGGCGAACCCGAGGAGGTGCCCGAGGAGCGACCCGAGGAGAGCGGCGTGCCCGGACCGGGCACCCTGGTCGCCCCGCGCCCCGACCGGCCCACCGTCTCCCGGCGCGGCGCCCTCGGGCTGGTCGGCGGCGGCTCGCTGCTGCTGTTCCTGACCACGGTCGGCCAGAGCCTCGGCGGACCCCTGCGCCGTACCGCCCTGCTCGCCCCGCACGGCACGGCCGATCCGAACGGCGGCCCCAACGGCTTCCAGATCAACAAGACCGCCGCGTACGCCGGGATCACCGCGGCCGACACCCACGAGGACGCCTGGCGGCTCGTCGTCACCGGCCGGACCGGCACCGTCCGCCTCAGCCGCGCCCAGCTGCTCGAACTCCCCTTGCACAGCGCCTCGTTGCCCATCGCCTGCGTGGAGGGCTGGTCGACCGCCGACCAGTGGTGGCGCGGGGTACGGCTGCGCGACCTCGCCGCGCTGGTCGGCCACGACGGTGATCCGCCGGACGTGCTCGTGGAGTCCCTGCAACGGCACGGCGCCTTCCGCCGGGCCGCCCTGCGCGCCAACCAGGTGGCCGATCCGCGCACCCTGCTCGCCCTGTATGTCAACGGCGAGGAACTCTCGCCCGATCACGGCCATCCGGCGCGGGTCATCGTGCCCGCCGCACCCGGTGTGCTCAACACCAAATGGGTGGCCCGGCTGACCTTCGGAGCCCTGTGATGATGCCCCGACGACTGCGCGTCGCGCTCGGCAGCCCCTTCCAACTGCTGCTGCTCGCCTGCTCGTTCGCGCTCGCCGCGTACGCCGGGATCAGGCTGCTGGCCGGTGACTGGTTCGCGGTGGCGCTGTGGATCGTGGGCGCCGCCCTGCTGCACGATCTGGTGCTGGTGCCCCTGTACGCGGCGGCCGACCGGGCGGTGATCCACGGCCTCGCGGCAGCCGGACGGCGCGCCTGGACCCCCTTCGTGCGGGTCCCGGCCGCGCTGTCCGCCCTGCTGCTCCTCGTCTGGTTCCCGCTGATCAGCGGCATGGCCGCCGAGCGCTACCGGTCGGCGACCGGTCTGTCCCCGGACGGCTTCCTCGCCCGCTGGCTGCTGATCAGCGCGGCGCTCTTCGGCGGCTCCGCCGCGCTGCTGGCGTGGCGGGTGCGCAGGGCGGCGAAGCACCGGCCGCCGGCGCCCCACTGAGCGACCCGCCGCAGCCCGGCCCCGCGGGCGTGGCGCAGCAGGGCCGGGGTGCCGAGCCGGGCCCACGGGAACGGGGTGCCGCGGGTGCCCGGCCCCGCGGTCACGTCCTCCGGGCCCGCGGTCATGTCGTCCGGGCCCGCGGTCATGTCGTCCGGGCCCGCGGTCATGTCGCCCGGGCCCGTGGTCACGTCGACCACCTCGACCTGGGCGCGTTCGTCGATGTCGACCGGCGCGGTCTCCGCGATCAGCAGGCCGCCCGGCCGCAGCAGCGCGGCCACCCGCCCCAGCAGCGCGACCGGGTCCCCGCCGATGCCGATGTTGCCGTCCATGAGCAGCACGGTGTCCCAGCGGCCCTCGCCGGGCAGCGCCTCGAACACCGAGCGGCGCAGCACCGGACCGCCGAGCCCGGTGGTGTGCGCGACCGCCGCGTCGCTGACATCGATGCCGAGCACGGTACGGCCCCGGGCGGCGAGTTCCGCCACCAGCCGGCCGGGGCCGCAGCCGACGTCCAGCACGGAGCCCTCGCAGCGGTCCAGCACCGCGAGGTCGACCAGGTCGGCCCGGCCGCACCAGCGCTCCACCTCCAGGGGCAGCAGCCAGCCGTCGGCGCGGCGCAGGAACAGCGGGCCCCGGCCGGTGCGCAGCGCGGTGGCGTACGGGTCGGCGGCGGCCCAGGCGACCGAGCCGCTCATCGGGGCAGCCCCGCGGCGCAGCGGGCCAGCCGGGCGGCGAACCGGCCGTGCGGAACCAGCTCGGCCACCGCCCGGGCGTCGGCGGCGACATCGACGTCCCGCAGCCGGGGCAGCTCCCGCACCCGCAGCCCGGCGGCGGTCAGCCGGGCCCGCTGCGCGGCCCCGGTGCCGGGCGTCGACATGGGCACGCCGCGCAGCAGCGCCGGGTCGGGCTCGGCCAGCCCCAGCGCCCAGAACCCGCCGTCCCGCGCCGGGCCGAACCACGCGTCGCAGTCCGCGAAGTCCACGGTCAGCAGTTCCGGCGTCACCTGCGGGGTGTCCATGCCGATCAGCAGCGCGGGTCCGGCGCAGTGCGCGAAGGCGTCCGCCAGCCGCTCGTCCAGGCCGCCCGCGCACTGCGGTACGACCTCGAAGCCGGGCGGCAGCCAGGCCCCCGGCGTCCCGTCCAGCACCAGGACCCGCCGGGAGGCGGGTGTCCGCGCCACCGTGTGCAGGGTGTCGGCGAGCGCCGCCTCGGCGAGCCCGGCCGCCTCCCTCGGGGTGAACGGCGGTGTCAGCCGGGTCTTGACCCTTCCGGGGCGGGGCTCCTTGGCGATCACGAGCAAGGTGGTCACTGTGCCGCCCTCTCCCGGGCCGGGGACGCGGTCAGCACCCGGCGCATGTCCCGCACCGCGTGCCAGGTACCGGCCCAGGTGCCCGTCACCTTGGACGTACCGGTGCGCGGGAGGTACGGCACGTCGTACTCGGCGACCCGCCAGCCCGCGTCGGCGGCCCGTACCACCATCTCCAGCGGGTACCCGCTGCGCCGGTCGGTGAGACCCAGCCCGAGCAGCGCCTCGCGCCGGGCGGCACGCAGGGGCCCCAGGTCGTGCAGCCGCAGACCGGTGCGGCGGCGCAGCATCCGCGCCAGCGCGAGGTTCCCGGCCCGGGCGTGCACCGGCCAGGTGCCCCGGGCCACCGGGCGCCGCCTGCCCAGCACCAGATCCGCCGTCCCCTCGTGGATGCGCTGGACGAAGGGCGCGAGCAGCGCCGGGTCCAGCGAGGCGTCGCAGTCGCAGAAGCACACGATGCCGGCCGTGGCCGCGGTCAGCCCGGCATGGCATGCGGCGCCGAAGCCGCGGCGCGGCTCGTCCACCACGGTCGCGCCCAGGGCCCGGGCGATCCGGGCCGAGCCGTCCCGGGAGCCGTTGTCGACGACGAGAGCCCGCCAGCCCGCCGGAATCCGGCCGAGCACCCAGGGCAGGGCCTCGGCCTCGTCCAGACAGGGCAGCACCACGTCGACGTCCGAAGAAGAGATCGTCATGGCTCTCACCCTACGAACGCGAACCGGGCATAACGGACTTCCGGTCCTTACGAAACGCGGACGCCGAACCCGCCGCCGTACCCGGGGACCGCGGGCGGTGGGACGCTTGAGGCATGCGATCGCCGTACGAGCCCCACCGGGCCGTCACCCCCGACGACCTGGCACGAGACCGGGACCTGGCACGAGACCGGGACCGAGACCCAGACCGGGACGGAGCCCGCGCCCGGGTCCTGGTCGTGGACGACGACCCCACCGTCGCCGAGGTGGTCGCCGGATACCTGGACCGGTCCGGTTACGCGGTGGACCGCGCCGACGACGGCCCGGCGGCGCTCACCCGCGCCCGCGCCCGGTGGCCCGACCTCGTCGTGCTCGACCTGATGCTGCCCGGCATGGACGGCCTGGAGGTGTGCCGGCGGCTGCGGGAGCACGGACCCGTGCCGGTCATCATGCTGACCGCCCGGGGCGACGAGGAGGACCGCGTCCTCGGCCTGGAGGTCGGCGCGGACGACTACGTCACCAAGCCCTTCAGCCCCCGGGAACTCGTCCTGCGCGTCGAGTCCGTGCTGCGCCGCAGCCGCCCCGCCGCCGACGGCGGCCACCGGCTGGCCGCGGCCGGTCTCTCGGTCGACCCGAACGCCCGCCGCGCCACCAAGAACGGCGGTGAACTGGCCCTCACCCTCAGGGAGTTCGACCTGCTCGCCTTCTTCCTGCGCCATCCCGGCCGCGCGTTCGGCCGGGAGGACCTGATGCGGGAGGTGTGGGGCTGGGACTTCGGAGACCTCTCGACGGTCACGGTGCATGTGCGCCGGCTGCGCGGCAAGATCGAGGACGACCCGGCCCGGCCCCGGCTGATCCAGACGGTGTGGGGCGTCGGTTACCGCTTCGAGCCCGGCGGGGCGGTGGACTGACCGTGCACGCCACCCTCCTCATCGCCCTCTACGCCTTCGCCGGCGCCGCCGCGACCGGTGTCGCCGGGGCCTGCGTCCTGCGGCTGATCCGGCGCCGCTCGCTCACCGCCTCCCTCGCCGTGGTCGCGGCCGTCGGAGTCGTCGCCATGCTCGCCGGCACGCTCGCGGTCGCCTGGGCGATGTTCCTGTCCCCGCACGACCTGTCCGTGGTCACCACCGTCGTCGCCATGGCGGCCGTGGTCTCCCTGGCGACCGCCCTGCTGATGGGTCGCTGGGTGGTCGCCCGCAGCCGTGAACTCGCCGTCGCGGCCCGCTCGTTCGGGGACGGCGGGGCCTTCGCCGCGCCGGACGGGCCCGCGACCGCCGAACTGGAGGACCTCAGCAGGGAGTTGGCCGCGACCAGCGCCCGGCTCGCCCAGTCCCGGGAGCGGGAGCGGGCGCTGGAGGCATCGCGGCGTGAGCTGGTCGCCTGGATCTCGCACGACCTGCGTACCCCGCTGGCCGGACTGCGGGCCATGGCGGAGGCCCTGGAGGACGGCGTGGCCGCCGACCCCGACCGCTATCTGAAGCAGATCCGCGCCGAGGTGGAACGCCTCAACGACATGGTCGGCGACCTCTTCGAACTCTCCCGGATACACGCGGGCACCCTCTCCCTGAGCCTCGCCCGGATCTCCCTGTACGACCTGGTCGGCGACGCGCTGGCCGGAGCCGACCCGCTGGCCAGGGAACACGGGGTGCGGCTGGTGGGGGAGCGGGTCGAGCCGGTGCCGGTGGAGGTCGACGGCAGGGAGATGAGCCGGGTGCTCGGCAATCTGCTCGTCAACGCCATCCGCCGCACGCCCGCCGACGGCACGGTCGCGATCGCCGCCGAGCGCACCGACACCGGTGTGGTGCTGTCCGTCACCGACGGCTGCGGGGGCATCCCGGAGGAGGATCTACCGCGGGTCTTCGAGACCGGCTGGCGCGGCACCGACGCCCGGACACCCCCGGCGGGCGCGGGACTCGGCCTCGCCATCGTCCGGGGCATCGTGGAGGCCCACCGGGGCCGGGCCACCGTCCGCAACATCCCCGGCGGCTGCCGTTTCGAGGTCACGCTGCCCACCGCGCGATGAGGTGAGGGAGTTCAGTCCGCGCTGAGCCCGGCCCGCGCGAACTCCCGCATGCCGTCCGCGAAATCGACCTGCGGCTTCCATCCCAGCGCGGCCCGCAGCCGGGCGGAGTCCGCGGTGATGTGCCGTACGTCCCCCAGCCGGTACTCCCCGGTGACCACCGGCTCCGGGCCGCCGCACGCCTCGGCGAGCGCCCGCGCCAGTTCGCCGACGGTACGGGGCTCGCCGCTGCCGGTGTTGTACGCGGTGAGCGCGCCCGGCGCGGACTCCGCTTCCAGCGCGGCCACGTTCGCCGCGGCCACGTCCCGCACATGCACGAAGTCCCGCCGCTGGCCGCCGTCCTCGAAGACCCGGGGCGCCTGTCCGCGGGCGAGCGCGGAGCGGAAGAAGGAGGCGACCCCGGCGTAGGGGGTGTCACGGGGCATCCGCGGACCGTACACGTTGTGGTAGCGCAGGGACACCGCCGTACCGCCCGCGGCCCGGGCCCAGGCGGCGGCCAGGTGCTCCTGGGCGAGCTTGGTCGCCGCGTACACGTTACGGGGGTCGGCCGGGGCGTCCTCCCCGACCAGGCCGGGGGACAGCTCCGCCCCGCACGCCGGGCACCGGGGCTCGAACCGGCCCGCGTCGAGGTCGGCGACGGCGCGCGGGCCCGGCCGGACGACGCCGTGGCGCGGGCAGGTGTACCGGCCCTCGCCGTAGACGACCATGGACCCGGCGACCACCAGACGTCCCACGCCCGCCTCTGCCATCGCCGCGAGCAGCACGGCCGTACCCAGGTCGTTGCGCGAGACGTACTCCGCGGCGTCGGCGACGCCGTCGCCGAGTCCGACCCTCGCCGCCTGATGGCATACGGCGTCCACCCCGGCCAGCGCCCGCGTCACCGCCGCCGCGTCCCGCACGTCCGCGCCCGGCTCCGTACGGACGTCGTACACCAGCGGCTCGTGGCCGCGCGCCCGCAGCGCCTCGACGACATGGGAACCGATGAAACCGGCACCGCCGGTGACCAATACGCGCATACGGCCACGCTAGACGCGCCCCGCGCCGCGCAGCCGGAACGCGCGGGTCACGTCACGGCTCCGTAAGACATGGGCGGGGGCTCAGCCGGTGCGGGGGCGAAGACGCCCGTGGCGTCCCGGAGCGGGCGACGGGCCCCGGTCCGGTGGACGTCCACCGGACCGGAGGCGCCGGTCAGCCGGTCGTCAGCAGGCGTCGTACGACATAGCCGGCGGAGTCCACGCCGGAGGCGCCGCCCTCGACCAGGGCCGCGACCGCGATGTGCGCGTTGTAGGCGGTCAGCCAGCCGTTGGTGTGGTCGCCCTCCTCGGCGGTGCCCGTCTTGGCGCCGACACCGGCGAGTCCGGCCAGGCGCGGCGCGGCGGTGCCACCGGTGGCGGTCGCGCGCATCATCGACCGGAGGTAGCCCGCGGTACGGGGCGTGATGGGCCGCGGCGCGTTCATCTGCTGCTGCCCCGGCACGATGACGGGCTGCCGGAAGCCGCCGGCCCGCACCGTCGCCGCCACCGACGCCATGAACAGCGGGGTGGCGGAGACCCGGCCCTGCCCGATGAACTGGGCGGCCTGGTCGCCGCCTTGGGCGTCCACCGGGATGCTCGGGTCGGTGGTGGCGACCCCGCCCCCGATGGACCAGCTGCCCATGCCGAAGACGCTCACCGCCTCGTCGTGCAGGGCGGAGGCGTCACCGTCGTGCACGAGGTAGTGGAAACCGTCCTTGATGAAGGAGGTGTTGCACGACACGGCGAACGCCCGCGCCAGATCGGATCCCGGATTCGCCTTCACCCCGGGGTCGTTGTGGAACGACTGGCTGTTGGCGGTCAGGGAGTCGGTGCACGGCGCCGGACTGGCCGGGGTCAGGCCCGCCTTGTCGAACAGGGCCGCCGACGTGATGATCTTCATCGTGGAGCCGGGGGACTTGATGCCGTTGATGGCGATGTCCCCGTCCGTGCCCGTGTGCGCGACCGCCAGGATGTGCCCGTTGCTCCAGTCGACGGCCACCGAACCCGCGGGCCTGCCCCCGAGATGCGCGTCCTTCACCGCCTGCTCGGCCGCCGTCTGGAGCCGCGTGTCGATGGTGGTCCTGATGACCGGCGCAGTGCCCTTCTTGAACGTCTTCAGCGTCTTCACGCCCGCCCCGTCGGAGTCCACGACGGCCACTCCGGTGCCGGGCCGGCCGCCGGTGGCCTCGCCGTTCTGCCGGATCGTGGCCGCGATGTCCCGCAGCGAGCCGAACCCCGACAGATCCGTCTTCCCGTCGGCGGCCACCACCTTGGCGTCGCTCGAACCCGCGGGCAGGGTGCCCGCGGTCAGCGACTGGTCGTCCCCGAGCCCCGGGTACAGCACCGAGTTGTTCCAGTGCACGGCCGTCGCGCCGTTGTCGCTCTTGCGCACGGCCACCGCGCTCGGGTAGCTCCAACTGCCGCCCGCCACCTGCGCGGTGACGGTGAAGGTGACCTTCGTCGCCCCGGCGGTCACGGTCGAAGGACCCGCCGAGAGAACGTTGTCGAACGTCACCTTCGCCAGATGCAGCCCGTCCTTGTACCGCCGCAGCGCCAGGGCGGCCGCGTCCGGCTCGTCGGTCCCGGCGGCCGCACCGCCGAGGTTCTGCCCGGCCCAGTGGTCCAGGAATGCCCGGGCCGACTTCACCGCCTCGGTTCCGGAGGGCGGCGTGGTCGAGGCCGCCGACGGATCAAAACCCGTGTCCTGCGCCCGGTCCCCGGCCCTGCCGCCGGTCAGCCCGTGCAGGAGGTTGTAGGTGCCTATTCCCCCAGAACGAGCAGGGCGGTGGACGTACCGGCGATGCCGATCTTCACAGCTCTGTTCATGCGCCGGATCGTATGTACGTTCCATGAAGTGACGAGACGGCTACGGCGGGATCGTTACCGGAATGTCAAGACGGACCGCTCAAAAATCCGGCGTGGGCGCACGTGCCGGCCCCGGCGGTGCCACCGTCCCCGGCCATCGGACGATTAAACCAGTCGATACTGGTGTAAAAGTGAGACTGATGGAACCAGCGCGCGAGAGCGACACCGCAGCCACGTCCGTGGGGTCGGCGGACCTCTTCGACGCGTCCACGGACGCGGCCGCGGTGATCGCGCAGGACGGTGCGGTGATGGGCTGGACCCGCGGCGCGCAGGCACTGCTCGGCTACTCCGCGCCGGAGATGGTCGGCACCTCCGCCGGGCGCCTGCTCGCCGGGCCCGGGGACCCCGCCCGGATCGGCGGCATCGCGGCCCGCTGCCGCGCCGGAAACGGCTGGAGCGGCATGATCCGGGTGCGGCACCGCGACGGCCGCCCGATCGACGTCCTGCTGCGGGTCTCGGCCGCCTTCCGCATGGCCGGCCGGGACTGCTTCCTGCTGTCGGCGCGCGAGGAGCGCGAGCGGTGGACGATCGCCCAGTCCGTCCTCGACGGCTTCCTCACCCGCTCACCGGTCGGCATGGCCGTCCTCGACCGCGACCTGCGCTACGTCTGGCTGAACGGCACCCTGGAACACCTCGGCGGGGTGCCCCGGGAGGAGCGGCTCGGCCGGCGCCTGAGCGAACTGCTGCCGGGGTTGCAGGGCGAGGCCCTGGAGAAGCTGATGCGCAAGGTGCTCGCCACCGGCGTGCCCGTCACCGACTACGAGTACGACGGCTGGAGCTGGGCCGACCCGCACCGCAGGCACGCCTACTCGGCGTCGTTCTTCCCCCTGGTGGACGCCGGCGACACCGTCACCGGCATCTGCTACATGGTCCTGGACGTCACCGAACGCTGGGCCGCCCGCCGGATCCTGTCCATGGTCAACGAGGCCGGCACCAGCATCGGCACCACCCTCGACGTGCTGCGCACGGCCGAGGAACTGGCCGACTTCGCCGTCCCGCGCTTCGCCGACTTCGTGGTCGTGGACCTGCTCGAACCCGTGGTCGGCAGCGAGAGCCACGAGGCGCTGCTCGGCGACGCCGGCCCGCCGCCCGCCCGGCCCGCGCTGCGCCGCGCCGCCCTGCGCTCGGTGCGCGAGGGCTGCCCCGAGGCCGTCTACCGGGTCGGCGAGCGGGTCGGGTTCCTCGGCCCGCCGCACGACGCCAGGACGCTCATCACGGGCGATCCGCTGTTCATCCCGGTCCTCGACGCGGATCAGGGCCCCTGGGTCGCCGCCGAGCCGCGGCGCGCCGACCGCATCCGCGAGTTCGGCATCCACTCGCTGATCTCCGTCCCCATGCGGGCCCGCGACACCACCCTCGGCCTCGCCACCTTCGCCCGTACGACCAACCCGGAGCCCTTCGGCTCCGACGACGTGCTGCTGGCCCGGGAACTGGTGGCACGGGCCGCGGTCTGCCTGGACAACGCCCGCCGCTACACCAGGGAGCACACGGCCGCCCTCACCCTCCAGCGCAGCCTGCTGCCCCCGGCCCTGACCGGCGGCACCGCGCTGGACGTGGCCTCCTCCTACCTCCCGGCCGACTCGGCGGGCGGCGTCGGCGGGGACTGGTTCGACGTGATCCCGCTGTCCGGGGCGCGGGTCGGGCTCGTCGTCGGCGATGTGGTCGGCCACGGGATCAGCGCCGCCGCGAGCATGGGACGGCTGCGCACCGCCGTACAGACCCTCGCCGACATGGAGCTGCCCCCGGACGAGCTCCTCGCCCATCTGGACGACCTCGTGCTGCGCCTCGGCGGCGAGGAGACCGTCTCCGGCGCCGACGCCCGGGGCACCGCCGCCCTCACCGGAGCGACCTGCCTCTACGCCGTGTACGACCCCGTCTCCCGGCGGTGCACCATGGCCCGCGCCGGCCATCCGCCGCCCGTCGTCGTCCCCCCGGACGGGCCCGCCTACTTCCCGGAGATCGCCGCGGGACCCCCGCTGGGCCTGGGCGGCATGGCCTTCGAGGCCACCGAGATCGAGCTGGCCGAGCACAGCCTGTTCGGCCTGTTCACCAACGGCCTCATCCAGGCATGCGACGACGTCGAGCGCGGCATGACCCGGCTCGCCGAGGCACTCGCCCGCCCCGAGCCGGACCTGGAGCGGCTGTGCGCCGCCGCCGTGCACGACCTCGTCCCCGGGCCGCAGCCCGACGACATCGCGCTGCTGCTGACCCGCACCCACGTCCTCGGCGCCGACCACGCCGTCTCCTGGGACGTCCCCGACGACCCGGCCGCCGTCGGCGAGATCCGCACCCTGGCCGCCCGCCAGGTCACCGAATGGGGCCTCGGGGAACTGGCCATGACGACGGAACTCCTGGTGAGCGAGCTGGTCACCAACGCGATCCGCTACGCCGCCCCGCCCATCCGGGTACGGCTCCTGCGCGACTCCCGGCTGACCTGCGAGGTCGCCGACGCCAGCAGCACCGCACCCCGCCTCAGGCACGCCCGCAGCACCGACGAGGGCGGCCGGGGACTGTTCCTCGTCGCCCAGATGTCACTGCGCTGGGGCGCCCGCTACACCGGCGAGGGGAAGATCATCTGGGCCGAGCAGAAGATCCCCGCCGAGCAGCAGCTCTCGGCGGACTACCGGATCCCCGACGACCGGGGAACCCCGTAGGGGACGGATGGCCCGGCCAGGACACTCACGGCCTGTCCACGGCGCGGATTCCGTCGTCGGCGAGCAGGCACGCCGCGAGCGCCGCCGTGTCGTCCTGGAGGTTGTCGCCGCTGTACTCCAGGAGATCGTGGTGCAGCCGTTCCAGCAGTTCGTGCGGGGGCAGCGGGCCGAAGGAGCGCAGGCGCCGCACCAGCGGGTAGAAGGTGCCGGACGCGTCCCGGGTCTCGGTCACGCCGTCCGTGTACAGCAGCAGCTGCTCGCCCGGTTCGAAGGGGTAGCTGTCGACGTGGTGCGGGTCCGGCAGCAGCACGCCGAGGTTGAGCGGGGGACCCGAACACCCGCTGTCCAGCTCCAGGACCTCCTCGGCACGGATCAGCAGCGGCGGCGGATGACCGCAGTTGACGACCCGGATGATCCGCCCGTCGGCCGGGATCTCGGCGAAGACCGCGGTCACGAACCGCTCGCCGATCTCGCTGCCGCCGAGGTGCTCGGCCCGGCGCGTCATGCTGCGCTCCATGCGCAGGGCCAGGGCGGCGAGATCGGGCTCGTCGTGCGCGGCCTCACGGAACGCGCCGAGCAGCGCCGCGGCCGTCTCCACCGCGAGCAGTCCCTTGCCGCGCACATCGCCGATGAGCAGCCGTACCCCGAACGCGGTGGGCACCGCTTCGTAGAGGTCGCCGCCGATGCGCGCCTCCGCGGCGGCGGACAGGTAGAGGCTCTCCAGGAGCAGATTGCCGATCCGCTGCGGAAGCGGTCGCAGCAGCACGCGCTGCGCGATCTCGGCCACGAACCGCACGTCGGCCAGGGTGCGTTCACGGCGGATGCGGTGCGCGGCGAGGATCGTGCCGAGCGCGCCGACCAGGGCCGTGCAGACGTAGTCGGCGACGTAGTGGCGGTCCCACAGATAGCCGACCGGGCGGCCCGCGCAGCACGGCGTGCCCGCCAGGACCGCCTCTATGACGACCGCGAAGACCGTGGCGCCCGCGACCGCGCGCGGCCCGTGTGCGAACGCGGCCACCAGTGGCAGGGCGACCAGCAGAAAGCTCACGGGCCAGTCGACGGGGGTGATCGGTTCGAGGATCAGTACGGCCGCGACGTAGAACACCGGGAGCCAGCGCATCCACCTCGGAGGCGCCGGCGCTCCGATGCGCGTGGCGGCACCGACCTCCGGCTGGCGACGTGGACTGCGCACACGGGACTCCTGTCACACGGGCTGGACGAAAATCCAGCCTGGTGTGCGGGTCCACGCCGCACCGGTGATTGCTCCACTCAGCGGCATGTTCCGGTACCCGGGGGCCAACGGGCCCTACCGGGGGGCCGGGACGCCCGGCCGGGGGAACGGATCACCAGTAGTGCCGGCGGCCTCCGACCGCGTGTCCCATCGAACCGAGGATCCACAGCACCGCGCCGACCACCAGAAGGATGATTCCGATGGTCCACAGAATGGATATCCCGGTGAGGAATCCGACGATGAGCAAGATGATGCCGAGGGCGATCATGGCCCGCCTCCTGTCGACGAACGTTCCTGGTGGACGGGTGCCCCGAAGTACGCCGAGTCATCATCCGGGATGCGAAATTCTGACCGGATATCTTTCGGGACGCCGTTTTCCCGGGAATCGCGGCTCAGTTCCCGGGCGCGCCCCGGCGCAGGCCGTCCATCACCAGGTCCAGCAGCCGGGTGGCGCGCGGGCGCCAGTCCTCGCGGGGGTCGAGCTGCCACAGGCCGGCGATGGCGAGCATGAAGTCGTCCGCGGTGACGCCGGGCCGGATGGTGCCGGCCTCCTCGTTGGCCCGCAGCAGGAGCGCGGCCGCGTCGGTCACCGGGGTGTGGGCGGGCTTGGCCGGACCGCCCGGCGCGCCGGTGACCTGCCGGATCGCGCCGGCCAGGCCGGCCTTGGTCATGGCGAACTCGGAGAGCCGGTCCATCCAGGCGCGCAGGGCCTGCGCGGGCGGCCGGGTGTCCAGCAACTGCGCCGCGCTGTCCGCGACATGCCCCATCTCATGGCGGTAGATCTCCAGGACCAGCGCGTCGCGGCCCGGGAAGTTGCGGTAGAAGGTCCCCTGGCCGACGCCCGCCTTGCGGGCGATGACGCTCAGCGGGACGTCCGGGCAGCGCGACAGCTCGGCCAGGGCCACCTCCAGGATGCGCTCCCGGTTGCGCTGCGCGTCCGAGCGCCGTGGTGAGTCCTTCATGTGTGGCACTCGTCCTCCCCGAGGGTCGTGGCCGAACCTCGCCCTTGCTAAGCGGACAGGTGTCCGTTACGTTTCCGGAGTAACGGACAGTTGTCCGGTTGACTCCACGATAGCCGCGGAGCCGTCGCCGCGGCACCCATCGGGCCGCCGCCCCCCACCACGGCGGTCCGCGTCGGCCCCTTCACCGCGATCCGGACCGGCTCCGCCGGTCACCCCTCCGCACACCAACGGCTCGGCATACAACGGTTCTGCACCCCCTGTGTTTCTGGAAATGCGAAAGAAGCTGCCATGGCCTCCTCGACGTCCAGTGTCATCACCCTGCACATCAACGGCGAGAAGTTCACACTGCCCGTCGACCACCGCACCACCCTGCTCGACGCGCTGCGTGAACGCCTCGCCCTGACCGGCACCAAGAAAGGCTGTGATCAAGGGCAATGCGGGGCCTGCACCGTCCTGGTGGACGGGCGCAGGACGGTCTCCTGTCTGCAACTGGCCGTGGCGGCCGAGGGGCGGGAGATCACCACGATCGAAGGCGTCGCGGAGGGGGACCGGCTGCATCCCGTGCAGCAGGCGTTCCTCGAACTCGACGGCTACCAGTGCGGTTACTGCACCCCGGGGCAGATCTGTTCGGCGATCGGGGTGCTCCGGGAACACGCGGCGGGCCTGCCGAGCGCCGTCACCGACGACATCCGGCCCGAGGCGGGACCGCCCCCGCTGACCGCCGAGGAGATCCGGGAGCGCATGAGCGGCAACCTGTGCCGGTGCGGCGCCTACGTCGCCATCGTCGAGGCCGTGGCCAGGGCGGCGGACGGCGCGCGCACCGGTACCGCGACCGAGTCCGAGGAGGCCATGGCATGAGGGAGTTCGACTACCGGCGGGCCACCGACGTCGCGGGCGCCGTCGCCCTGCTCGGCGCCGACCCGGACACCCGCTACCTCGGCGGCGGCACCAATCTCGTGGACCTGATGAAGACCGGCGTCGAGCGCCCCACCCGGCTGGTCGACATCCGTGAACTCCCGCTGGACCGGATCGAGTCCACGCGGGACGGCGGCCTGCGCATCGGCGCCACCGTCACCAACGCCGACCTCGCCGCCCACCCCGAGGTGCGCCGCCGCTACCCGGCGCTCGCCCAGGCCGTGCTGGCCGGTGCCTCCGGGCAGCTGCGCAACATGGCCACGGTCGGCGGGAATCTGCTCCAGCGCACCCGCTGCGGCTACTTCACCGATGTCACCCGGCCCTGCAACAAGCGGATTCCGGGCAGCGGTTGCCCCGCCGTCGAGGGCGAGCACCACAACCACGCGATCCTCGGCGCCTCCGAGCACTGCGTGGCCGTACACCCCTCGGACATGGCCGTCCCGCTCACCGCCTTCGACGCCGTCGTCCACTACGAGACCGCCGACGGGCCGGGCGAGTCGCCGCTCGCGGACTTCTATCTGCCGGTGGGCGAGACCCCGCACCTGGAGACCGTCCTGCCGTCCGGCGCGCTGATCACCGGTGTCGTCCTGCCGCCCGCGCCCGTCGCGGCCCGCTCCCGCTACCGCAAGGTGCGCGAGCGCGCCTCGTACGCGTTCGCCATCGGCTCCCTCGCGGCCGCGCTCGACGTCCGGGACGGAGTGGTGCACGAGGCGCGGCTGGCCCTCGGCGCCGTCGCCTCCCGGCCCTGGCGGGCCCGGGCCGCCGAAGAGGTGCTGACCGGGGCACCGGCCGTACCCGAGACCTACGCCGCCGCGGCCGAGGCCGAACTGGCCGCCGCCCGGCCGCTGCCGCACAACGGATACAAGGTGACCCTGATGCGCAACCTCGTCGTGGCCGTGCTCACCGAACTCGCCGAGGAGGCCACCCGATGACCACCGTCACCACCACCGGGACGGCCACCCGCGCGCCGTCCGTCGGCACCGCCCGCACCCGCGTGGAGGGCGTGGAGAAGGTCACCGGCACCGCGCGGTACGCGGGCGAGATCCCCTTCGCCGGCCTCGCCCACGGCTGGCTGGCCCTCTCCACGGTCGCCCGCGGCCGGATCAGTGCCCTCGACACCGACGCGGTGCTCGCCATGCCCGGCGTCCTCGCGGTCCTCGACCACCGCAACGCGCCGCGCCTGAACACCGACTTCGCCGGCCTGCTGGGCATGCGGCCCGACCCGACCTGCGCGGTCTTCCAGCACGACCAGGTGCCGCACCTGGGCTGGCCGGTGGCGCTCGTCGTGGCCGAGACCTCCGAACAGGCCCGGGAGGCGGCCGAGTCGCTCGTGGTGCACTACGAACCCGAGCCGCACACGACCGACTTCACCGCGGACACCCCCGACGCCTACCCGCTGGACGGGGTCATGCCGGCACTGACGGAGAAGGGCGACATCGAGGCCGAACTCGCCGCCTGTGCCGTGGTGTCGGACGCCGAGTACACCACCCCCGAAGAGCACCACAACCCGATGGAGCCGCACGCGGCCACCGCCCTGTGGGACGAGGGCCGCCTGGAGGTGGTCGACTCCAACCAGGGCGCCACCTGGGTCGGGGGCGACCTCGCCAATCTCTTCTCGATCGACCCGGCCGCCGTACGGGTGCGCTCCGAACACGTCGGCGGCGGCTTCGGCAGCAAGGGCGTGCGGGCCCACCAGGTGGCCGCCGCGATGGCCGCGAGCGTGCTGAAGCGCCCGGTGCGCGTGGTCATGACGCGGCGTCAGATGTTCACGCTGGCCGGTCACCGCAGCCCCACCGTCCAGCGGGTCAGGCTCGGCACCGACGCGGAGGGACGGCTGCGCGCCCTGGAGCACCGCGCCCTCAGCCACACGTCCACCGTCTACGAGTTCGTGGAGCCGAGCGCCGGGGTGGCGCGGGTGATGTACGACGCCGACGCCCACCGCACCGAGAACCGCGTGGTACGGCGCGACGTGCCGAGCCCGACCTTCATGCGTGCCCCGGGCGAGGCACCGGGCTCCTTCGCGCTGGAGTCCGCGCTGGACGAACTCGCCGTCGCCTGCGGGCTCGACCCGATCGAACTGCGGTTGCGCAACGACGCCGAGCGCGGGCCGGTCTCGGGCCTGCCGTTCGCGGGCCGGCGGCTCGCCGACTGCTTCGAGGAGGGCACCCGCAGGTTCGGCTGGGCCGGCCGCGACCCGCGCCCGGGCATCCGCCGGGACGGCCGCTGGCTGCTGGGCACCGGCACCGCCGCGGCCTCCTTCCAGGCGGGCGCGGCGCCCTCCACCGCGACCGCGACCGCCCACCCGGACGGCGGCTTCACCGTCCGGATCGCCGCCGCCGACATCGGCACCGGAGCCCGTACGGCCCTCACCCTGGTCGCCGCGGACGCGCTGGGCGTGGCACCCGAGCGGGTCCGGGTCCGCATCGGCGACAGCGCCTTCGGACCGGCGATGATCGCCGGCGGCTCCATGGGCACCCGCTCCTGGTCCTGGGCGGTCAAGCTCGCGGCCGAGGAACTGCGCGAGCGGCTCGCGCTCGGCGCCGACATCCCGGCCGACGGCATCACCGTACGCTCCGACACCACCGCGGCCATCGGCGCCCTCGCCGCCGCCGAACGGCACTCCTTCGGCGCGCAGTTCGCCGAGGTGGCCGTGGACGTCACCACCGGCGAGGTACGGGTGCGCCGGATGCTCGGCATCTTCGCGGCGGGCCGGATCATCAACCCGCTCACCGCGCGCAACCAGTTCCTCGGCGGCATGACCTGGGGCATCTCCATGGCCCTGCACGAGGAGGCGCTGCGCGACCGCGCCTCGGGCGGCCTCGTCGGCGCCGATCTCGCCGGGTATCACGTCGCGACCCACGCCGATGTCCCGCGCATCGAGGCCGACTGGATCGAGGACCCCAGCCCGGACGACCCGGTCGGCATCAAGGGCATCGGCGAGATCGGCATCGTGGGCGCCGCCGCGGCCGTGGCCAACGCCGTCTGGCACGCGACCGGCGCCCGCCACCGCGACCTGCCGATCAGTCCCCGGCGCGTCCTGATGGCGGGGGCGCCGGATGCTTGACCTGGCCACCGAGCTGACCCGATGGCTGGCCGAGGGGCGGGAGTTCGCGGTCGCCACCGTGGTGTCCGTCGGCGGCAGCGCCCCGCGCGATCCCGGCGCCGCCCTCGCGGTCGACCGCGCGGGCACCGTCATCGGATCGGTCTCCGGCGGCTGCGTCGAGGGCGCGGTCTACGAGCTGTGCCAGGAGGCCCTGGAGAGCGGCCGGAGCGTCGTCGAGCGGTTCGGGTACAGCGACGAGGACGCCTTCGCCGTGGGGCTGACCTGCGGCGGAGTGATCGATGTCCTGGTCGTGCCGGTGGGCGCGCAGGCGCCCGCCCGGCCGGTCCTCGCCGCGGCCCTCACGCTGGCCGCCGGGGGCGAGCCGGCGGCCCTCGCCCGGGTCGCCCGCGGCCCCGGCGAACTTCTGGGCCGGACCCTGCTGGTGCGGCCCGACGGCACCCACGAGGGCACGCTCGGCGGCCACGCGGACCTCGACCGGACGGCGGTGGCCGAGGCGAGCGCCCTGCTGGAGGCGGGCCGCACCGGGACGGTCGAGATCTCCGCGGACGGCTCGCACTGCCCCGGCGGCCTCACCCTGCTGGTCGAGTCCGATGTGCCGCCGCCCCGCATGATCATCTTCGGTGCGGTGGACTTCGCGTCGGCGCTGGCGCGGGCCGGGAAGTTCCTCGGCCACCAGGTGACCGTCTGCGACGCCCGTCCCGTCTTCGCCACCCCGGCCCGCTTCCCCGACGCCGACGAGGTGGTGGTCGACTGGCCGCACCGCTATCTGCGGCGCACCGCGACCGACGCGCGGACCGTGCTGTGCGTGCTCACCCATGACGCGAAGTTCGACGTACCGCTGCTCAAGGTGGCTCTCGGCATGCCGCTGGCGTTCGTCGGCGCGATGGGCTCCCGGCGCACCCACGAGGACCGGGCGCGGCGGCTGCGCGCGGAGGGCGTGAGCGAGCGCCAACTGGCCCGGCTGCGCTCGCCGATCGGCCTCGACCTGGGCGCGCGTACGCCCGAGGAGACCGCGCTGTCCATCGTGGCGGAGATCGTCGCCGCCCGGCGGGGCGGCAGCGGGACGCCGCTGACCGGTGGCCGGGCGCCGATCCACCGGGAGCGGCCGCCCGCCGTGGCGGCGGGCTTGTGAAGCGGGGACGGTGGGTAGCGGAGGACCAGGATATTCACCGTTCGATGAATTGCTGCTCCGGCGAAGGGCGGGACCGCGATGGACACGGTGGACGCGGCGAGCACGGGGGG
Organism: Streptomyces sp. SUK 48; assembly: GCF_009650765.1. NCBI lineage: Bacteria > Bacillati > Actinomycetota > Actinomycetes > Kitasatosporales > Streptomycetaceae > Streptomyces > Streptomyces sp. SUK 48. Next base: position 7,587,179 of record NZ_CP045740.1, read on the forward strand.
CGCCGTCGAACGGACCATGTGCTGTGTGGTGGGCGGCGGCCCGGCGGGCATGGTGCTCGCCCTGCTGCTGGCCCGCTCCGGCGTGGCGGTGACGGTGCTGGAGAAACACGCTGATTTCCTGCGCGACTTCCGCGGCGACACCGTGCACCCCTCCACCCTGGCGCTGCTGGACGAACTGGGCCTGGCCGAGCGGTTCGCCCGGCTGCCGCAGCGCCGGGTGCGCACCGTGCGGCTGCCGGTCGACCCCGGCCGGCCGCAGGTCACCGTCGCGGACCTGTCGGTGCTGCGCGGCCCCTACAACTACGTGGCGATGGTGCCCCAGTGGGACCTCCTCGACCTGCTCGCCGACGAGGCCCGCCGCGAACCCTCCTTCCAGCTGCGGATGAACACGGAGGTCACCGGCTTCCTGACCGAGGCGGGACGGGTGACCGGGGTGCGCTACCGCACCGCCGACGGCCGCACCGGCGAACTGCGTGCCCTGCTCACCGTCGCCTGCGACGGCCGGGGCTCGCTCGCCCGCGCCCGGCGGGAGCTGGGGCCGCGCTCCTTCGACTGCCCGATGGACGCCTGGTGGTTCCGGCTGCCGCGCCGCGCGGGCGATCCGAACGGGCTGGTCGGCGGCGCCGGCGACCGCTTCCTCACCGCGATGATCGACCGCGGCGAGTACTGGCAGTGCGCCGCGCTCATCCCCAAGGGCACCGACGAGAGCCGTCGCGCCGCCGGACTCGACCGGTTCCGGGCCCAGTTCACCGCCGCCGTGCCCTGGCTCGGCGACCGCGCCGACGCCCTGCGCTCCTGGGACGAGGTCAAGCTCCTCGATGTACGCCTGGACCGGCTGCGCCGCTGGCACCGCCCCGGGCTGCTGTGCATCGGCGACGCGGCCCATGCCATGTCCCCGGTCTTCGGGATCGGCATCAACCTCGCGGTCCAGGACGCCGTGGCCACCGCCCGCCGCCTCGCCGGACCGCTGCGCCGGGGTGCGGTGGGCGAGCGCGAGCTGCGCGGGGTGCAGCGTCGGCGCCGGCCCACCACGGTGGCCACCCAGACGCTCCAGCGGCTGGCCCACGCCCGCCTCATCCGCCCCGTGCTGGAGGGCCGGCCCCCGCTCGGCAACGCGGACCGGGCCCGGCGCGTCGCCCATCTGCTGGCCGGCTCCCGGCGGTTGCGCAGGCTGCCCGCCTACTTCATCGCGTACGGCGCCCGGCGCGAGCGGCCACCCGCGGCGGCGGTCCGCAAGGGCGCCCGAGCCGGTGCGGGGGGTCCGGGCGAGGCGTCGTAGAAGCGGGGAAAACCTACTGACGGGGTGTCGTCCGGACAGGAAATTCCCAGTGGATGGACAGGTAACCGCGGGTAAGCGGGGTAATCCATAACGATCTTGGCGCAGACCTTGCGCAAGGGACGAACACCCCTAGCCTCCCCCCATGGCTTTTCTTTCAAGTCGCCGCAGGAGAACGCGTCTGGCCCCGGAGCTGGACGACCAGGAGCTGGGCAGACTTCTCAAGTCCCTGCGGGCGACGACCCGGACGGGCACGATCGCGACGACCGACCTCTGCGCGGCGCAGATCACCCGCCTGCTCGACCAGGACCCGGGTGACTGGGACCGCCGTACCCACCGCATGGACGTCCTGGCGGACTTCCTGACGGCGTCGCACCTGCCGCGCTCCTGGGCCGCGCGCGAACCGCGCAAGGCCGACGCGCTGGTGCTGCACGCCTGGACCCTGGTCGCCGACGCCCGCGCCCAGGGCCGCCCGGAGGACGCCGCCGAGGCCACCGACATCTGTCTGCGGGCCGCCGAGATCGCCCCCGACGACCCCACCCCCTGGATCGCCCTGCTGGCCGTGGCCCGCCTCCAGCGCTGGGCGCAGCCCCAGGCGTTCGGCGTGTGGAACGAGGTGCTCGCCCGCGACCGCTGGAACCGCGAGGCATACCTGTGCATGCTCGGCTACCTCAGCCCCGAGGAGGGCGGCTCGCGCATCCAGGTCCTGGAGTTCGTGGACACCCTGTCCGCCCGGATGCCGGCGAACGCCCCCTGCGCGGGTGTCGAACTCACCGCCCAGGTCCTCCAGTACCACTCCGTCCTCGGCCGCGGCGGCTTCGAGGCGCTGGTGGCCCGCAACCACTGGTCCCACGCCATGGCCGCCCAGGCCCTCGACCGCGTGGCCCACACCTGGCCCCAGCCGGGATTCCTCCGCCACGCCAGGGCGCTCGCCGATCTCAATCTGCTCGCCTACGCCCTGATGGCCGCCGACCGCCGTCGCGACGCCGCGCCCGTCTTCGAGGCCCTCGGCGGCGTCGTCACCTCCTGGCCCTGGAACCTCGGCGGCGAGGCCCTCGCCGAGTACGACCAGGCGCAGCGCAGGGCCACCGTCGGTCTGTGACGGCGCCGCTGTCGGCCTGGGGCGGCGTCACCGTCGGCCGGTGACGACGGAGCGCCGGGACCCGCTTCCGGGGGCTCGCCGGTGCCGGAATATCGGGGGTGGGGGTCCCGTTGACGTGACCTGATTGGCATGCCCGGAACACAGAGCCCGACCAGGGCGAGCGAGGGCCGGGCGGAAAGGCATCTCATGGCACGCAGCACCGCGCGTCCCGTCGTCAGGCTGAGGTCGACGGCCGGGACCGGCGTCACCTACGTGACGCGCAAGAACCGTCTCAACGACCCCGACCGCCTCGTGCTGCGCAAGTACGACCCGGTCGCCGGGGCGCACGTCGCGTTCCGCGAGGAGCGCTGAGCCCACGGGGGCGACCCCGTGACCCCGGACTCTCCGATGATCGACCGGCCCGGTTCCGCGTGCGGCGGCACCGGGCCGGCCGCCGTCCGGGGCCGCGCCGGCCCGCTGCGATGCCCTGTGATGTCCCCCACCCACCCTTGTCGTGGCGTGCAAGGGCTACCTAAGTTCGTATGTATGTCCGCTTATGACCCCACCCCGTCCGCCCAGCCGGTCGAGTTCTCCGTCGACCTCACCGCCCACGAAATGCTCCGGCGTGCCCACGTCATGGACGCCGTCGGCCCCACGTGGGACCCCGTCAAGGCGCTGCGGGACGAGGACGCGGCCCGGGACCTGCTCTACTCCGGCCTCGACGAGGAGCAGCAGCGCATCTACGACGAGCTGGTCGCCGCCGGTGTGCTGCCCCGGCGCGGAGACGGCCGTGCTGCCGCTTGATCCGCAGGCGGACATCGGTAGGCGCGCCTGGGTGACCTGCCCGAACTGCTCGGACCACCAGGACTGCGCCACCTGCGGGGAACGCCGCAGGTGCACCCGGCACTGGCGCTATCTGCTGTCGAACACCGGCAGCACGCTCCACCTCCAGTGCCCGACCTGCACCCACGTCTGGGACCACGAGACGGGCTTCGGCGCGAGCCGCGGCCGCCCGAACCGGGCGTCGGACGACCGCTGAGCCCTGCCTGACCGAGGGCGCCCGGTCTCAGGCCGCGCGCGTGAACAGCGGCAGGTAGCCGAGGATCTGCCCGTTGGCGTTCGGGTGGTACGACTCGGTGAGGTCCAGCACCTCGACGCTGCGCAGCCACGGCCCCGCCGAACAGATCTCGTGCCCGTCGAACGCGGTCCGGGCGTCCGCGAACGCGAACCCGTGACCGGTCGCATGCCGGGCGATCACGCCGTCGAGGTGGTCGATGGCCGCGTTGAGCGCCGCCCGCTCCGAGTCCTCCAGGCCCCGCGAGCAGGAGCCGTGGAGCTGGTAGAAGTGCGGATAGCCGAGCACCACGACGCGGGCGCCCGGCGCCTTGCCCCTGATCGCCGAGTAGAGCCGGTCCAGATTCGCGGGCAGCGTCTTGTCGACGTAGGCGCGCGCGGTGTCGACGGCGCCGAGGCACGCCTTGGTGCCGGGCAGCGCGCAGAGCCCCATCACCTTGGCCCAGCTCGCGTCACTGCCGCCGACGGTGACGCTGACCAGGTTGGTACGGCCGCTCAGCGCCCCCAGCTGCTTGTCCAGCACGTCCCCGGTCTTGGCGCCGTTGCAGGCGGCGAAGGCGAAGGACGAGGCGTGCGTCGAGGCCCACAGCGCGGGGTACGCCCGGCTGCTGCGCAGACAGCTCGCGCCCTCGGGGAGGTAGTCGCCGGCGCCGACACCGGCCGAGTAGGAGTCCCCGAGCGCCACGTAGTCCAGGGCCGAGCGGTTCGGCGCCGCCGGCGCGCTGGCGGGACCGGCGAGGGTGCAGGCGCCCGCGAGGGACACGGCGGCGGCCCAGGACTGGATGCGGAACGGTCTCATGCCCCGTTTATCGCGGACCCCCGACGCCCCCGCCTCGTCACGGTCCGCGACGTTGACAATCCGCTCCGTCGATGCCCCAATGGCCGGAACTCGGGGCAAAAGGCATCGGGCGCGACGCCGCCGGGCCGCCGCCCCGCCCGGTGTTCACCCGGACGGACGTCACCCGCACGGGCGAACGGAAACAGAAAGGGCAAGGAGTGCGTACTCCTTGCCACTCTCAACTTATAGCGGGTGGGGGGCCTTGCGGCAAGGCCCCCGTCATGCCGCACAATCTCCGCTCTGGACGGCGAACCGCAGGTGGGACGCCTGGTGTGGGTGAGGGGTTTCATGATCGACGTGATCATCGCGGGCGGCGGCCCGACCGGTCTGATGCTGGCCGCCGAGCTACGGCTGCACGGCGTCCGCACCGTCGTGCTGGAGAAGGAGACCGAGCCCACCCCGATCGTCCGGGCGCTCGGGCTGCACGCGCGCAGCATCGAGGTGCTGGACCAGCGCGGCCTGCTGGATCGCTTCCTCGCCCAGGGCAAGAAGTACCCGCTCGGCGGCTTCTTCGCGGGCATCCGCAAGCCGTCCCCGACCGGCCTGGACACCGCGCACGGGTACGTCCTCGGCATCCCGCAGCCCGTCACCGACCGCCTGCTCGCCGAGCACGCCACGGAGCTGGGCGCCGAGATCCGCCGGGGCGCCGAGGTGACCGGGCTGCGACAGGACGAGGACGGGGTGAGCGTCGAGCTGGCCGACGGCACCCGGCTGCGCTCGCGCTACCTCGTCGGCTGCGACGGCGGCCGCAGCACGGTGCGCAAGCTGCTCGCCGTCGCTTTCCCCGGCGAGCCCTCCCGCGTCGACACCCTGCTCGGCGAGGCACGGCTGACCGCCTCGCCCGAGGAGGTGGACGCCGTGGTGACCGAGATCCGCAAGACCCAGCTGCGGTTCGGCGCCGGGCCCCTCGGTGACGGGATGTACCGGGTCGTCGTACCGGCCGACGGCGTCGCCGAGGACCGCACGGCCCCGCCGACCCTGGACGAGGTACGACGGCAGATGAGGGCCGTCGCCGGCACCGACTTCGGCATCCACGCCCCGCGCTGGCTCTCCCGGTTCGGCGACGGCACCCGGCAGGCCGAGCGCTACCGGGACGGGCGCGTCCTGCTGGCCGGTGACGCGGCGCACGTGCACCCGCCGATGGGCGGACAGGGGCTCAACCTCGGCGTCCAGGACGCGTTCAACCTGGGCTGGAAACTGGCCGCCGAGATCGCCGGCTGGGCACCGCGGGGACTGCTCGACAGCTACGAGCGCGAACGCCACCCCGTCGCCGCCGACGTGCTCGACAACACCCGGGCCCAGATGGAACTGGTCTCCCTCGAACCGGGGGCCCAGGCGGTGCGCCGACTGCTCGCGGAACTCATGGACTTCGAGGAGGTGAACCGCCGTCTGACCGAGAAGATCATCGCCACCGGCATCCGCTACGACCTCGGCGACGGCCACGAACTCCTCGGCCGCCGCCTCCCGGACCTGCCCCTGAAGCAGGGACGCCTCTACGAGCTGCTGCACCGGGGCCGGGGCCTGCTGCTCGACCGTACCGGCCGCCTCTCGGTGTCCGGCTGGGCCGACCGGATCGACCACGTCGTCGACGGCAGCGACCAACTGGACGTCCCCGCCGTGCTCCTGCGGCCCGACGGCCATGTGGCCTGGGCGGGCGAGGACCCGTCCGACCTCGCCGAACGGCTGCCGAGGTGGTTCGGCGCACCCGGCTCGCCCCGCTAGGGCCTGTCGTCGGGATCAGGCCGGATCAGGGCGCGGGGTCCGGTCCCCGCAAGGGGGTTCCGCAGGGCGGCGGCCCGGCTGCGCTCGCGCGCGCCCGGGCCGCCGCCCCCCCCGTGTCAGACGGCGCTGTCCTCGGCGGTCCGGAAGTAGTGGCCCTCCTCCAGGTCGGCGACGAGGCTCGGTCCGGTCGGGTCCCAGTCGAGCAGGGCGCGGGTGGCGGTGTTCGACGCGGGGGCGTCGAGGCCGACGAAGCCGCTCAGCCAGCCGAAGTGCCCGGCCAGGTCCTCGGCGGCCACCGACGCCGTCGGCAGCTTCAGCTGGCGGCCGATCACCTCGGCGATCTCGCGGAGCGGCACACCCTCCTCGGCGACGCCGTGCAGCACCGTGCCTGCCGGGGCCTTCTCGAGCGCGAGCCGGAACAGCCGCGCCGCGTCCAGCCGGTGGACGGCCGGCCAGCGGTTGGCGCCCGCACCGGGATAGCCGGAGACGCCCTTCTCGCGCGCGGTGCCGATCAGCGAGGTCATGAAGCCGTTGTCCCCGTCGCCATGGCAGGTGGGGGAGAGCCGTACCACGGACGACCGCACGCCGCGCTCCGCACTCGCGAGGACGGCCTGTGCGGTGACGGCACGCATCAGGATCGGCGAGCCGCCCTCGACCACCGGCACGTCCTGCTCCGTCGCCACCCGCCCCGGCTTGAGCCCGGCCAGCCCGGAGGCGAGCACGAACGGGCGGTCGCTGCCGGCGAGCGCCTCGATGAGCACGTCGACGGCCCTGCGGTCGGCCTCCGCGGCGCTCTGGAAGCTGACGGAGAAGGCCACGTCGTGCTTGAAGGCGAGGTGGATCACCCCGTCCGCGCCGGCGGCCGCGGCACGCAGTACGTCCAAATCGTCCAGGCTGCCCCGGACGACCTGGGCGCCGGCCGCGGTCAGCGCCTCGGCGGAGGCGTCGGAACGGGCCAGGCCGACGACCTGATGGCCCGCGCCGATGAGCTCCGGAACGACGGCCGAACCGATCCAGCCCGATGCCCCGGTCACGAAAACACGCATGAGAGATCCCCAGACAGTGCGATGTCAGTTACTGACATCAACGCTAGCACTGATGTCAGTCGCTGTCATCGCTGTAGGATGTGGACCATGGGCAGATGGGAGCCGAACGCGCGCGAGCGCCTGGCGAAGGCGGCGCTGGACCTGTACGGCGAGCGTGGGTACGAGCAGACCACCGTGGCGGAGATCGCCAGGAGCGCGGGACTCACCGAGCGCACGTTCTTCCGGCACTACGCCGACAAGCGTGAGGTGCTGTTCTCCGGCGCGATCGAACTCGAGCAGCTGTTGACGCGGGCGGTCGCCGACGCCCCGCCGTCCGCCGCACCCATCGACGCGGTGGCGTCGGGCCTGGACGCGATCTGTGCGGAGTTCGAGGAACGGCGTGACTTCGCGCGCAAGCGCCAGGCCGTGATCTGGGCGACCGCGGAACTCCGTGAGCGCGAACTGATCAAACTCGCCTCCCTCGCCGCCGCCTTCACCGAGGCCCTCCGCGCTCGCGGTGTCCCGCCCTCGGCCGCCGGCCTCACCGCCGAGGCCGGTGTCGCCGTCTTCAAGGTGGCCTTCGAACGCTGGATCGCCGCCGACGAGAGGCGCTCGCTCACCCGGCTCGCGCGGGAGTCGCTCGACGAACTCAGGACCGTCGCCATGGGCGGCCACACTCCGATGAATGAGGTGTGACGGGTGGGGTAGGCGCCCCCACCGGCCGGTCGAGCGGCAAAGTCGGGCAATCCGTTACATGGTGCCCGGGGCTCGTCACCGGCCGTACAGGAAGGAGAAGAACATGATCAAGCTGGCACGGCACGCGGGTACGGTCGGAGCCTCGGCGGCGCTGGTCGGTGGGGCCCTGCTCGCCACCGCCGGGACCGCGACGGCGGCCCCGCAGAGCACCGCGCACCTCCCCGCCCGCACCACCGCGAGCCAGACCGCAGTGCCCGGCGGCACCGCTCACCGCGGCGGGCACCGGCTCGACCCCTGGATCGAGGGACAGCTGGCGCAGTTCGACCCCGCGGCGGCGCGCCGTCTGGCCGTGTTCGACCCGTGGGTGAAGGACCAGCTGGCCCGGTACGCGCCCGCCTCCCTCGGCCAGGGCTGACCCGGGCCCGCCGCGCGCCCGCTCCCGTCGGCGTCCTCAGTCCACGAACTCCATGGCCGGATATATCGGCGACGGCCTCTCCAGCAGCCGTCCGTCGCCACCGCGCAACCAGTGGTCGAAGTAGGCCGCCACATACGCCTCGGTCGTACGGATCGCCGTGGCCGGAGCGATCGTGCCGAGGTCGCCGGTCAGGACGGACGCCGGCAGACCCAGCTGCGGGAGAAGGGCCTCCGCGTCGGTGAACGAGGCGTGTTCCGAGCCGCGCAGGGTGAGTTGACGCGTCCACCCCGGGGTGTGGGCCCGGAACGCCCGCCAGCCGGGTCCGGTGTCCGTCTCGCCGTCCTTTCCCAGCAGCAGGAACGGGCGGTCGAGACCGTGCCGGGCCACCGGCATCGGTGAGCCGTCCAGGTAGGTCAGATTGCCGTCCATGTCGATACCGGCGGTGATCCTGTCGTCGGCGTCCATCGCCAGCGCGGCCGCGCTGCCGCCCATCGAGTGGCCGAACATGCCCACCCTCGACAGGTCCAGCGCACCGGCCAGCCCCCGGGGCGGGCGCCGTCCGTCCGCGTCGGGGCTGTGCCCGCTGCCGAGCAGGCGGAGCTGGTCCAGTACGAAGCCGGTGTCGGCGACCCGGACCGCCAGTGCCTTGCGGACGAAGGCGTCGGGGTCGCCGGGCGGCACCATGGTGGCGAGCGAGCCGTCCGGGAACTGGACCTCGGGTGACTCGTAGGTGTGGTCGACGGTCACCACGGCATAGCCGCGGCCGGCCAGGTCCGCCGCCAGCGTGGTGTCCCAGGTGCGGGGTTCGCCGAGTCCGGGGGAGTAGAGCACCACGGGGAGCCGTCCCCCTCGCCCCCGGGCCACGGGGGCGTCGCGGGTCACGTGGGTGACCACGCCGGCCCAGTCGGCCCGGCCCGCCGGGGTCCCGAGCCGGAGATAGCCGTTGGCGGTGACCCGGTCGAAATGGGCGGCCGCCGCGGGCAGCATGTACGGAGCCGGCGGCCGGTGGGCCGTGTGCGTCGCCGGATAGAACACGCTGACCATCAACTCGCGGTGTATCCGGCCCGATTGCCAGGGATCGGTGCGCGTGCGGTCCACCAGGTGCAGCGTCGTCTCGCCGACGGGGTGCGGTCCTGTGGGGGAGGGCAGCGTCAGGCGGTGCGTGGGCGGCGCGGCGGGGGCGGCGCCGGTGGGCGTGGTGGCTCCGGCCGGGAGGGCCGCCGCGAGAGTGCAGAGCGCGGCGACCGCGCAGGCGAGGAGCGCTCGTAGCCCCGTCGTCCCGCGGCGGAGGCGCGGGTGGTCATCGGTCATGCTCCAAGGGTGACGGCCCGTCACCAACCGCACATCGGGGACGAACCCCGGTCTTTTCCCTCGGGGTATCCGTAGGGGATGCGGGATGTGGGGTGCGGCAGGCCGGGTGCGGGGCCGGATGTGGCGCGGTGGGTCGTGAACGCCGGGTCCCGGATTCCCGGCGCCCGGCCAGCGTCACCCCCGTACGCCACCCGCCCCGCGGGCGGCGCCCCGGTGACGGCGGCGTCGTACAACGCGCGCGTCGCGGAGCCGAAGTACGCGCTGTACGAGACCTGCGCGGTGTTGCCGCCGGTGTGGTAGCCGCCGATCACGCCGACGACCGCCCACCCGTCGACCCACGGCACGAGCATGGGGCCGCCGCTCGTCCCACCGACGAAGGCGTCGCAGGCGATGCGCGGGAACGTCCCCGGGTCGGCCGGATCGTCGCTGGCCCACCTCGTGGTCCGGCTCCAGCACTCCAGTGGTTCGTCCGCGCCCGCCGGATAGCCGATCATCCGTACCGGCGCGTGGTGGTACCCCGCCCCCGTGAGCAGCCGTACTCCGCCGACCGCGTCCTGCAAGGAGGTTCCGTCCTGGTCGGGTTCCGTCACCGCGAAGCCGAAATCGTAGGCCGCGCCTGCGTGTTCGCCCAGGTCGTAGTACTGCTGCGGCACGTAGACGCCGTTGGTTCCGACCGGGAAGACCCCGTAGGGCTTGATCCCGTCGTGGTACCCGGGGACGAAGGCCAGCCGGCGCTGCGGGGCGGTACCGGAGTACCCCTTCAGGCAGTGGCCCGCGCTGAGGACCAGGTCGCGCCCGGGGCTGCGGACGACCGAACCGCTACAGGTACGCCCGGTGCCCTGGGTGTCGGTCCAGAAAAAGGTGCCGGCCTGTGGGATGCCGCCGAAGCTGTGGCTGGGCGGAATGTACTCGCCCGGCCGGGGGCCGTCCACCGCTGGGGAGACGGCCGGGCCCGTCTCGGAACCCTTCGTGCCGGCGGGCAGGGCGGCCGTCATGCGGGCCGCCGTCCAATAGGCGTCGAGCCGGGCGGCGACCGGATTCGGCCCGGCCGTCGCCCCCTTCGCCGCACCCGTCGGAGCCGGCCGAGCGGACTGGGCCGCCGACCGGGCCGGCGAGGCCGAAGCCGCCGCGGCCGGGGCGCCCGCCAGCAGCAGAGCGGCCGCGCAGACGGCGAGGTGACGTAAGCCCGGGATTCTACGCACCATCAGTTCCCTTCGCGGCAGGGGTACCTGACGGCTCACCCTAGGCCCGGGGCCGACGCGGCGGAAGAACGCACCACGGCGGCGGGCGGCCCCGGCGCGCCGCGGAGTGGTCACGGCGACGGCCCCGCACCGCTCCGGCACCGCTCGGCCGACGAAGTGGGGCGGCGTCAGCGGCGAAGTCGTACGAGACGCACATGCTATGAAGCGGGGTAAATGGGTACATTCTGTACAGGTGTATCTACGTGGCACGCGAGTGTCACAGCCCGCCTCGGGGGCACTGACCAGCATGTTTGCGGGCTCGGCGAGCAAGGGCCTCCGGCCCTGCTGACCACTGGTCGAAGGGATGCCGGTTATGAACGAGGACATGAGGAGCCCGCACCCGGAGCAGCCGCCGCCCGGGGCGGTTCCGCCCAGGGCCGCCGCGCCCGAGGCGGCCCCGCGCGCGGCGGCCTGGGCCGATCCCGCCCCCCTGGGCCTGGCCGGCTTCGCCCTCACGACTCTGCTGCTGTCGATCATCAACACCAATCTCCTGAAGGAGACCGCGGGCATCCTGCCCGTCCTGGGTCTCGCCTTGTTCTACGGCGGCCTCGCCCAGTTCGCCGCGGGGCTCATGGAGTTCCGCCGGGGCAACACCTTCGGCGCGACGGCGTTCGTCTCCTTCGCCGCGTTCTGGCTGTCCTACTGGTGGATCGCGCCACGCGTGGCGCTCGCCGGTGACGCGCACAACGCGCTGGGCCTGTTCCTGCTCGGCTGGGCGATCTTCACCGCCTACATGACCATCGGCGCCCTGCGGGTCAGCCTCCCGGTGCTCGCGGTGTTCGTGCTGCTGACCCTGACCTTCCTCTTTCTGGCCATCGGGTCGTTCCAGGGCGGCGCCGGGCACGTCATGACCGAGGTGGGCGGCTGGTTCGGCATCCTCACGGGGCTCGCCGCCTGGTACGCGTCGGCGGCCGGTGTCATCAACGCGGCGCACGGGCGCACCGTGGTGCCGCTCGGCTCGCTTCCGGGCCGGGCCGAGCCGGGCGAACGGGTGCGCCACGACGAGCGATCCGGGCGATCCGTCTGACGGGGGCGGCGCGACCGCCGTACCGTCCCGTCCGTCCCGCCGCCTCCTCCCGCACCCGCACCCGCGCACCCCCATGCCCCCGCGCCCGCGACAATGTCCGGCATGAGCGAGGACATGGACGACGCCGACGGACGCCTGGCCAGGATCGAACGGCTGCTCCAGAGCGGTGAGCGCGGACTTCAGCCGGCCTGGCGCCGGGCGACCCGGGGCGAGACGCGCTGGGCCGTGACCACCGTCATGCTGGCGGCGGTCGCCCTGCAACTGGTCCTGCCGCACCGGCTCGTGCTGCTGCGTCCGGTCTGGGTCCTGCCGGTGCTGGAACTGGTTCTGCTGGCCGCCCTGGTGGCGAGCAACCCCCGGCGGGTGGAGCCCAGTACGGTGTGGTGGCGGTGGCTGGGGCTGCTCCTGATCGGCGTCATCAGCCTGGCCAACGGCTGGTCGGCGGCCCAGCTCGTCTGGGACCTGGTGCACGGCATCGGCGGCCAGGACGCGGTGCCGCTGCTGCGGGCCGGAGCCGTCATCTGGTTCACCAATGTCATCGTCTTCGCCCTCTGGTACTGGGAGTCGGACCGCGGCGGCCCGATGGCGCGGGTGCGCGGGCGGCAGCAGTACGCCGACTTCCTGTTCGTCCAGATGCAGAGCCCCGACATGGCGCCCCCGGACTGGGAACCGGAGTTCCTCGACTACCTGTACCTCTCGTTCACCAACGCCACCGCCTTCAGCCCCACCGATGTGATGCCGCTGTCCAGGTGGGCCAAGATGCTGATGATGCTCCAGTCGTCGGTGTCCCTGGTGACCGTCGGCCTCGTGGTGGCCCGCGCCGTCAACGTGCTCAGGTAACGGTCAGGCGGTCAGGCGGGCGGGGCGTCGGACCGACCGGCCCCGGCGGGCTCCGGGTCGGTGGCCAGCCGGGCGTGCGTCTCGACGCCGTGGCGCACCCCGTCGTACTCCAGCACTGCCTTAGCAGGACACCCAGCCCGTCGAGTGGCGCCGGTCGATCGCGCTCACGGCCACCTGACCGAGGACCTCGTCCCGCTCGTCCACGACAGCGAACGCGAAGGCCGTTCCCGCCCCGCCACCGCTCGTCCTGCCCGGCGAGCCGGCGCCCCGCGTCCCCCGGCGAGGCCACCGGGTCCCTGCTCTGTCCCCGCATCAGCTGGTCCGCGAACGCCGTCAGGACCGCCCGCGCATCGCCCTCCGCCCAGCTCACCCGATCGGTGGACGGTTCGATTCGCGCTGTCCGGGGAGAGTGGGGTGGGGCACATGATCCGTACGGGTCCCCGCGCGGCCTCCGAGTCCCCGCGCGGCCACCGGGCCGGCGCCGCCCGGTGGGTGGAGCGATGCCGCACAGCCGTGAACGCGAAGGTGAACGCCGTACACCGGCGGAAAGCCAGAATTGCATCGTTCGTTTTATTGAATCCTTCGTGTTTGTGAGAGTAGGTTCGGCGCCATGACCGCCTCCCCGACTCCGACCACCGCCGAGGAACTCCGCGGTGCCGGCCTGCGCGTGACGGCGGCTCGCGTCGCGCTGCTGGAGACGGTCCGGGACGGCGACCACCTCGGTGTCGAGGCGATCGCCTCCGGGGTCCGTGACCGCGTAGGCCATATATCCCTGCAAGCCGTCTACGAGGCTCTGCACGCGCTCACCGCGGCGGGGCTCGTGCGCCGTATCGAGCCGGCCGGTCATCCGGCCCGGTTCGAGGGGCGCGTCGGCGACAACCACCACCACCTCGTGTGCCGGTCGTGCGGGGCCGTCGCCGACGTCGACTGCGCCGTCGGCGAGGCGCCCTGCCTGAGCGTCGCCGACGACCGCGGCTTCGCCATCGACGAAGCCGAGGTCGTCTACTGGGGCGTGTGCCCCGACTGTTCCACCGGCCGCAGTTCCTGAGCACCTGGTTCCGCATAGTTCGGAAGGATTGCCATGACTGAGAACCACGACGCGATCGTCACAGACGCGAAGTCGGAGGAGGGGAGCGGTGGCTGCCCCGTCGTTCACGACCGGGCCCTGCACCCGACCCAGGGCGGTGGCAACCGCCAGTGGTGGCCGGAGCGGCTCAACTTGAAGATCCTCGCCAAGAACCCGCCCGTGGCCAACCCGCTGGGCGAGGAATTCGACTATGCGGCGGCCTTCCAGAGCCTCGACCTCCCGGCGGTGAAACGGGACATCGAGGAGGTGCTCACCACCTCCCAGGACTGGTGGCCCGCCGACTTCGGCCACTATGGCGGTCTGATCATCCGTATGGCCTGGCATGCCGCCGGCACCTACCGGATCAGCGACGGCCGCGGCGGCGCCGGCCACGGCCAGCAGCGCTTCGCGCCGCTGAACAGCTGGCCCGACAACGTCAGCCTGGACAAGGCCCGCCGCCTGCTGTGGCCGGTGAAGAAGAAGTACGGCCAGAAGATCTCCTGGGGCGACCTGATGGTCCTCGCGGGCAATGTGGCGCTGGAGTCCATGGGCTTCGAGACCTTCGGCTACGGCGGCGGCCGCGTGGACGTCTGGGAGCCGGAGGAGGACGTCTACTGGGGTCCCGAGACCACCTGGCTCGACGACCGCCGCTACACCGGTGACCGCGAGCTGGAGAGCCCGCTCGGCGCCGTCCAGATGGGTCTGATCTACGTCAACCCCGAGGGCCCGAACGGCAACCCGGACCCGCTGGCCGCCGCCCGCGACATCCGCGAGACGTTCCGCCGCATGGCGATGAACGACGAGGAGACCGTCGCCCTGATCGCCGGCGGCCACACCTTCGGCAAGACCCACGGTGCCGGCCCCGCCGACCACGTCGGCCTCGACCCCGAGGCCGCCGGCCTGGAGGAGCAGGGCCTGGGCTGGCGGAGCACCTACGGCAGCGGCAAGGGCAGGGACGCCATCACGTCCGGCCTGGAGGTCACCTGGACCTCCACCCCGACCCGGTGGAGCAACGGCTTCTTCGACAACCTGTTCCGCTACGAGTGGGAGCTGACCGAGTCCCCGGCCGGCGCCAAGCAGTGGGTCGCCAAGGACGCCGAGGCCACGATCCCCGACCCGCAGGACCCGTCCAAGAAGCGTCTGCCCACGATGCTCACCACGGACCTCTCCCTGCGCTTCGACCCGGTCTACGAGCCGATCTCCCGCCGCTTCCACGAGAACCCGCAGGAGTTCGCCGACGCCTTCGCCCGCGCCTGGTACAAGCTCACCCACCGCGACATGGGCCCGAAGTCCCTCTACCTCGGCCCCGAGGTCCCCGAGGAGACCCTGATCTGGCAGGACCCGCTGCCGGAGCGCGAGGGCGAGCTGCTCGACGACGCGGACATCGCGGCCCTCAAGAGCAAGCTGCTCGGCTCCGGGCTCAGCGTCGGCCAGCTGGTCACCACCGCGTGGGCCTCCGCGTCCACCTTCCGCGGCAGCGACAAGCGCGGCGGCGCCAACGGCGCCCGCATCCGCCTCACCCCGCAGCGCGGCTGGGAGGTCAACCAGCCCGACGAGCTGGCCCAGGTGCTGCGCGTCCTGGAGGGCGTCCAGCAGGACTTCGACGCCGCCGGCGGCAAGAAGGTCTCGCTGGCCGACCTGATCGTCCTCGGCGGTGCCGCCGCGGTGGAGAAGGCGGCCAAGGAGGGCGGCTTCGAGGTCACGGTGCCGTTCACGCCGGGCCGGGTGGACGCCGGTGAGGAGCACACCGACACCGAGTCCTTCGAGGCGCTGGAGCCGACCGCGGACGGCTTCCGCAACTACCTCGGCAAGGGCAACCGGCTGCCGGGCGAGTACCTGCTGCTCGACCGCGCCAACCTGCTCACCCTCAGCGCCCCCGAGCTGACCGTCCTCGTCGGCGGCCTGCGCGTGCTCGGCGCCAACCACGCCCAGGCCCAGCAGCAGGGTGTCCTCACCAAGACGCCCGGCGTCCTCACCAACGACTTCTTCGTCAACCTGCTCGACATGGGCACGACCTGGAAGTCGACCTCCGAGGACCAGACCGCCTTCGAGGGCCGCGACGCCGTGACGGGCGAGCTGAAGTGGGCCGGCAGCCGTGCCGACCTCGTCTTCGGCTCCAACTCCGAACTGCGCGCCCTGGCCGAGGTCTACGCGAGCGACGACGCGAAGGAGAAGTTCGTCAAGGACTTCGTCGCCGCCTGGGACAAGGTCATGAACCTGGACCGGTTCGACCTGGCCTGATCCGCCGGCACGATGTCCGGGCCGCCCCTCGGCGGGCGGCCCGGACATCGTCGTCTCATCAGCGCGGTGGGAATCAGCGCGTCGGGAGTCAGCGCGGTGGGAACGAGCGGTTACGGCATCCCCGGCGCGACGAACGGTGACGACGCCCCGGCGCGCGCCGGACCGTCAGCGGTTAAGCGCCGCCGCGCCCGCCCGCGCGTACCTCTCGTCCAGGTCGCCGGAGGGGGCGCCCGCGACGCCGATGCCCGCGACCGGGGCGCCCTTGGCGGTCACCGGGGTGCCGCCCGCGAGGAACAGCGTCCCCGGGATGTCCTTCAGGGTCGGCGCCTGCGCCAGCCGCCCGGTCAGCTCCGAGGTGGGCGCGTTCCAGGACACCGCCGTGAACGCCTTGCGCTCGGCGGACTCGTACGACTGCGGGCCCGCGCCGTCCCCGCGCAGCGTGACCAGCGTATTGCCGTCGCGGTCGACCACGGCCACGGACACCTGCCGGCCGTCCCTGACCGCGGCGTCCAGCGCGGCCCGCGCCGCCCTCTCCGCGCCCTTCACGGTCAGGTGCGCGCTCTGGGTGAGATCGCCGGAACGTACGGCGGCGGGCGCGGCGGCCGGGGCGGCGCCGGCCGCATCGGCGGCCTGGGCGGCGACGGTGCCGGCGACACCCGCGCCCACGACGGCCAGCGCGGCACCACCGACGAGGACACGGGTACGGCGGGACGGCTTCCTACGGCTGGACATGACGGGCAACCTTCCGGTGGCGGTGGGGCCGCGGCCGAGGTGCGGCCGGGCCGAGGCGCGGTCGCCTCGGTACCGATCCTCGGGCCGCCCTCCGCCGTCTCCCGTCGGTGGACCGGTGGTCCCCGGGGTCATCCGATCGGACGACCCCGCGCGCCCGGGGCCGGGGCACAATGGACTTGGTTCGCCCAGTTCGTTTGCCCAGTTCAGCGCGGTGATGCGGGAGGTGGTGGCGGTGCCGGAACCCGCACGGGACGACCCCCGCGCCCTCACGATCGTCATGCACACGGCGTTCTTCGTGCTGCTGGCCGCCTCGCTCGCCCGCTACCTCACCCGGCACGGCGAGAGCCCCCACACCCCCTGGATCGTCGCCCTCTCCGCGCTGCTCGCCGTGCTCTACGTCCTCGGCCCCGCCCTCGGCACCCGCCCCACCCCGCGCCGACTGACCTGGCTCGGCCTGGTCGTGGCGGCCTGGGCACTGCTCGTCGTCCTGGCCCCGAGCTTCGCCTGGTGCGCGGTCCCGCTCTTCTACACCGGCCTGCGCACCCTGCCCCCGCGCGCCGCGATCCCGCTGGTCGCGCTGCTGACCGCGCTCGCGGTGGCCGCCCAGCTGGAACTCGCCGGCTGGCCCGACCCGAACGTGCTGCTCGCCCCGCCTGCCGTCGCCGCCGTCGCCGCCACCGTCTACGTCGTCATGCACCGCCAGGCCGCCCGGCAGAGCGACCTCATCGACGACCTGGTCCGCACCCGGCGCGAACTCGCCGCCACCGAGCGCCGCGAGGGCACCCTCGCCGAACGCGAACGGCTCGCCCGGGAGATCCACGACACCCTCGCCCAGGGCCTGTCCAGCCAGCGCATGCTGCTCCAGGCCGCCGACCGGCTCTGGGACACCGCACCCGGCACCGCCCACGAGCACGTGCGCACCGCCGCGCTGATCACCGAGCGCGGCCTCGCCGAGGCCCGCCGCTTCGTGCGCGATCTGGCTCCGGCCGACCTCGCCGAGAGCGGCGGCCTGCCGCGAGCCCTGCGCGCGGTCGCCGAGCGCGAGACGGCACCGGGGCTCACCGTCCGCGTGCACACCGAGGGCGCCGCGCCCGAACGGCTGCCCGCGCCCGTCGAGTCCGCCCTGCTGCGCATCGCCCAGGGCGCCCTCGCCAACGTCCGCGAACACGCGGACGCCACCACCGCCACCCTCACACTGACCTGCCTGGACGACCAGATCGTCCTGGACGTCATGGACGACGGCCACGGCTTCGACCCCGCCGGGGACCACCGCACCGCCGCCCGGGGCGAGGGCCGCGGCCACGGCCTGCCCGCCATCCGCGCCCGGCTGCGCCAGCTCGGCGGCACCCTCACCATCGAGTCGGCGCCCGGCGAGGGCACGGCCCTGTCGGCGGCGATCCCCCTGGAGCGACGATGAGCGAGCGCCCCGTACGCATCCTGGTCTGCGACGACCACGCCGTCGTACGCGCCGGACTGCTCGCTCTGCTGCACAGCGCCCCGGACATCGAGGTCGTCGGCGAGGCCGGCGGCGGCGAGGAGGCCCTGGCGCTGGCCCGCAAGACCGCGCCGGACGTCGTCCTGATGGACCTCCAGCTCGGCGCGGGCATCGACGGCGTCGAGACCACCCGGCGGCTGCGCGCCACCAGCCCCGCCCCGCACGTCCTCGTGCTCACCACGTACGACACGGACGCCGATGTCACCCGGGCCGTCGAGGCGGGCGCCACCGGTTATCTGCTCAAGGCCGAGCGCGCCGAGGACCTGTTCACCGCGATCCACGCCGCCGCCCAGGGCCGCCCCGCGCTCTCGCCCCCGGTCGCCGACCGTGTCATGTCCCGGCTGCGCAACCCGCGCCCCGCCCTCACCCCGCGCGAACGCGACATCCTCGCCCAGCTCGCCCGGGGGCTGCCCAACCACGCCATCGCCCGCGCCCTGTTCATCAGCGAGGCCACGGTGAAGACGCATCTGCGGCGCATCTACGACAAGCTCGGCGTGGACACCCGCGCGGGCGCGGTCGCGGTGGCGAAGGAACAGCGGCTGCTGTCCTGACCGGCGCGTCGTGGCGCGGCCCGTCGCGCGATCCCGTCAGCGGCGCAGCGCCTCGAAGGCGTCCCGCGCCGCCGTGCCCATCGCCAGCTCGATGTCCGGGGCGAGACCGGCCCGCCGGTCCGCACGGGTGAGCGCGGCCAGGGCGACCCGGTCGCCCGACTCCGCCTCCACCACGCCGATCTCGTGCCGCAGATGCAGGAACGTGCCGGTCTTCCCGCTCCACCGCAGCGAGTCCGCGCGCAGCTCGCACGCGAGGCGCTGGGTGAAGACCTGGAAGCCCATCAGCCGCCGCAGCTCGGCCGTCGCCCCGGGGGCGGCGATCTCGTCGCACCACACCCGCCGCAGCAGGCCGACGAGCGCCGCCGCCGAGCCGGTGTTGGCGTGCGCCGGGTCCAGGGTCTCGATGGTGGGCAGGCCCGCCCGTTCGTCCCGTACGGCCAGCTCCAGCGCGAGCGAGAAGTCGTTGCCGGCGGCGCCGGCCGCGCACTCGTACATATGGTTCATCCGGTGCCGCATCCGGATGCCGTCGCACCCCCACGCCCGCAGCCGCGCGTCCACCTCCGCCACCGGCACCAGGTCGAACAGCGCGTCCGCGGCCGCGTTGTCGCTCACCGACAGCATCAGCAGGAGCAGATCGCCGACCGCCACGGCGGCCGGGTGCCGGAACGCCGACAGACCGGTGGAGCCGACGCTGCTCCGGGCCGGATCGACGGTCACCGGCTGCGCCGCGTCCAGCTCCCCGGCCGCGATCCGGTCCAGTACGACCAGGGCCAGCGGGACCTTCGCGACGGACGCGAGCGGCGTCGGCTCGTCGATGCCGAAGCCGAGCCGGGCGCCCGTGTCCAGGTTCAGGGCGAGGAAGGAGCCGCGCACCCCGAGCGCCGACCAGTCCGCGGCGACCGCCTCGGCGACATCCAGCAGGGCGCCGTCGTCGCCCACGCAGACGGGCCGGTGCCGGGTGCCGTTCATGTCCACGGGGCTCATCCGCGGGCCGCCAGCCGGGCGGGGGCGTCACCGGCGGCCCGGAGGTCACCGCTGTCACCGTGCCGTGCCGCTTCGACCGCCCCAACTGCCGTGGCCAGCAGTGGAGTCAGCCATCCGGGTACGTCCGGTGTGCCGCGCGGGCCCGGTGGTGCGCTCACGTCGTACCCCCGGTGCAGGGCGGTGTCGCTCAGGGGTGCCCACCGGGCCTCGTACCGGCGGGCGTACGGCTCGGTGCACAGCAGCAGGGCGCGCCCGGCCAGGGTCTCGGTGAGCGCGTCGGCGGCGGGACCGGCCGGTCCGATCCGTCCCTCGGGCAGCCCGGCCCGCGCGATGGCCCGGGCCAACCGCTCCTCGAAGCAGGGGACTTGGTCCTCCGCCAGGACGAGGATCGGCGGCGGGGACGCGGGCGGTTCGCCGGTACGGCGGCGACGCGGCCGCAGCTCTTCGAGGTGGAGGGCGCGCGGCGCCTCCCGGGTGCCGGCCGGCGCGGAGGCCAGCCCCAACGGCACCCGGAAGGCGGCGTGTTCGGGTGCGACGCGGACGAGCGCCCAGGCGAGCGAGCCGTCGGCCAGGCCGGACTCCCGCTCCAGGGGCAGAAGTTCGCGCATGCCGAGGGTGATCCCGCGCTCGGTGCCGGCGTGCAGGGCGCGGGCCAGGGCGGCCGGGGCGCAGTCCGCGGGCACGCCGACGGCACGGACCCGCGCGTGCCGGGCCGAGTGGGCGGCCTGCCGCAGCCGCTGGGCGCGGTCGAGGACGTCGCGGGCGTGGGGGAGGAGCAGGACGCCCAGTTCGGTGGTCGTGACCTGGCGCCGGGAGCGGTCGAACAGCAGGCCGCCGAAGTGGCCCTCCAGCGTCTTGATCCGCCGGCTGAGCAACGGCTGCGCGATACCGAGCCGGTCGGCCGCCCGGGAGAAGCTCACCTCGTCGGCGGTCGCGACGTACGCCTCCAGATGCGCGAGTAGATCCATCCCCTAGTCATATCAATAAGGCATGAGGTGTGCACGGATCACTCTTGGACATGGACCTCCTCGTGCTGTTTCGCTGGTCCCCGCGGATCACCCCGCCCGACAGGGCATGACCTGGGAGGACTTCACCATGACCGCTTCCGGACCGTTCGCGCGTCGTGGCCTGCTGAAGGCAGGCGTCGCGCTCACCTCCGCGGCCACCGTGGCCTTCGCCGGGCGGGCCGCCGCCGCCCCGGCAGGCCCGGCCGCCCCCGCCGCCCCGCGCTCCGGCGAGCTGGCCGATCTGGAGCGGCGCTACGGCGCCCGGCTCGGCGTGTACGCGCGCAACACGCGCACCGGGCGGGTGCTCGCCCACCGGGCGGGGGAGCGGTTCGCGATGTGCTCGGTGTTCAAGGCGTTCGCGGCGGCCGCCGTGCTGCGCGACGAGGCGCGCTGCGCGCCGATGGACAAGGTGATCCACTATCCGCCGCACGACCTGCTGCCCAACTCGCCCCGCACGCAGGAGAACCAGGCCACCGGTATGGCCATGGCCGATGTGTGCGCGGCGGCGATCCAGTACAGCGACAACGCGGCCGGCAACCTGCTGCTGCGCCAGCTGGACGGGCCGGCCGGTCTCACCCGGTTCTTCCGCTCGCTCGGTGACGACGTGAGCCGGCTCGACCGGTGGGAGCCCGAACTGAACACGGCGATCCCCGGGGACCCGCGCGACACCACGAGCCCCGAGGCCCTCGCCGCGAGCATCGAGCGGCTGGCCCTCGGCCGGGCCCTGGCCGCCGCCGACCGCGAGCGGTTCGTCGGCTGGCTGAAGGGCAACACCACCAGCGGCGCACGGTTCCGCGCCGGACTGCCCGAGGGCTGGAGCATCGCCGACAAGACCGGTACCGGCGACTACGCGAGCGCCAACGACGTGGCCGTCGCCTGGACCACCCGGCGGACCCCCGTCGTCCTGGCCGTGCTGTCGACCAAGGAGGGCGCGGACGACAAGGACGCCCCGGTCGACGAGGCGCTCATCGCGGAGGCGGCCCGCATCGCCGCGCGGACGGTGGCACCGGGGGAGTGAGGCCCGAGGGGACGGGTCGGTGACGCGGCCGGGGCCGGGCCCGCCGACGTCAGGGCCGCCCGGGCGGCTCGCCCTGCGACGCCTGGAGGTCGGCGAGCAGCTCCGCCTGTTCCGCGAGGACGCCGGACAGGATCGTCCGTGCCACCCGCAGCAGTTCGGCCACATGCGGGCTGGTCAGGGAGTAGTGGACGTTCGAGCCCTCCTTGCGGGTCTTGACCAGGTTGGCGCGGCGCAGCACGGCCAGTTGCTGGGAGAGGTGGGCGGGCTCGATGCCCACCTCGGGCAGCATCTCGGCGACCGCGTGCTCGCGTTCGCTGAGCAGCTCCAGCACGCGGATACGGGCCGGATGGCCGAGCGTCTTGAAGAACTCGGCCTTCAGCTGGTACAGCGGCTTGCTCACCGGACCGTCCCTTCGCCGGTCCGGCGACCCGCCCGCCGCGGCCCGGTCCCGGCCCGTCCCATCGACCCATACGTCAACACCATGGGGTCCATCCTCACCCGGCGGCCCCACGGGGACCGAATCGGCCCCGGACACCCCGCGCCCCGGCCGTCGCCGGCCGGTCGCGGGGCCCGGGCGCTTACGCGCTCGGCCAGCCGCCGTAGGGAACGGTGAGCAGCTCCATGGCGTGTCCGACCGGATCCATGAAGTACACGCCCTTGCCGCCATCGTTGCGGTTGATGGTGCCGGGGTGCTTCTGGTGCGGATCGGCGTAGTGCTCGATGCCGCGCTCCGTGATGCGGGCGTACGCGGCGTCGAACTCCTTCTCGGAGACCAGGAACGCGTAGTGCTGCGGGGTGATCGTGCCCTCGGGGACGGTGGCGAAGTCCAGCGTGACGCCGTTGCCCAGGGCGACGGCCACGAACGGCCCCCACTCCCCGGTGATGTCCAGACCCACGATCTCGGTGAAGAAGCGGGCGGATTCCCGGTTGTCCCGGGCGTGGACGATGGTGTGGTTCAGATCGACGGGCAAGGAATGCCTCCAGAGGCATCTCCCGGCACCTCCATGCCTCACCCGGCCGGTGACCGGCACGCGATGCCGCCGTCCAGTGTAGTCAGCCGTTCGGCGTAGCGGAGGGGGCGGGGCCGTCCGGTCCATGGCGGGTGGGGTGGGGTGGCTCCTGGGTTTCCGGTCGGGCGGCGTCGTGTCCGGCCCCCAGCGGGGGGAGGCCGGGCGCGACGGTCACCGGATGCCCCGGCGGACCCGAGTGGTAGCCGGGGTGCCCCGGTGGTAGACGTGGTACGAGCCAGGGCCCCGGCCGCCCGAGGAGCGAACGCGTCCGCCCGAGGGCGGACGCGGACACCGTGCGCACCGGCGGTCCGGGAACCCGGCGAGGAGTGAGCGAGCATGGCAGAACGCCCCACACCCGGGCACGGCGCGCCCGAGCCGGAGGACGGCCTCGCGCGGGGCGATCTCGGACGCCGGCTCCAGCGGCGCCGGACCGAACTCGGGCTCAGCCGCGAAGAGGTGGCCGAGCGCGCCGGGATGGCCGAGGCGTACGTCGCCCATCTGGAGCAGCACAGCACCGCCGCGCCCGACTCCGGCACCCTGCTCAGGCTCGCCGGGGCGCTGCGCACCAGCCCGCAGGAACTCGGCGGCGGACACGCCGGGCTGCCGTCCGGGCTGGGGCAGGCCGCCCGCAATCCCCGGATGGGCGAACTCGGCGAACAGGAGTGCAGGGAGTTGCTGTCGACGCACGGCGTCGGGAGGTTCTCCGTCAGCACCGAGGGCGCGCCCGTCGTCCTGCCGGTGAACTACACCGTCGTGGACGGCGCGATCGTGTTCCGCACCCGCGAGGGTTCGGTGATCGGCCAGGGACTCGACCGCGAGGTGGCCTTCGAGGTGGACCGGGTGGACGACGCGCTGAGCGAGGGCTGGAGCGTGCTGGTGCGCGGGACCGCCCGCGTGGTGGACGATCCCGCCGAGGCGGAGCGGCTGGCCGAGCGCGCGTACAGCACCCCGTGGGCCGGCGGGGACCGCGATCTGTGGGTGCGGATCGAGCCCACGGCGTACACGGGCCGTCGTATCGAAGCGGGATGAGGGCGAGGGGCCCGGCGCGTACAGGTGCCGCCGGGACTCCCCACGACGAACCCCGTTGCACGGGCGTCATCCCGGGCGCGCCACCCCTTCGGGCGTCGCCGACGGCACCAGGTTGACCACGCCGACGACCCCGTCCAGCCGCCAGGCCGCGAAACCGGCGCGGGCGATGTCGCCCCGCAGTTCCGCGCCGCCCGCGAGGGTGACGACACCGTCCCGCACGGACACCGTGACGGCCTCCGGCGGCAGGCCCAGCTCGCCCGACACGATCTCCTCGGACACCTGCCGGCGGATCTCGTCGTCCCCGCGCAGAAAGACCCGGAGCAGGTCACGGCGGGTGACGATGCCGATCAGCCGGTCCTCCTCGTCCACCACGGGCAGGCGCTCCACGCCGCGCCGCTCCATCAGCCGGGCGGCGTCGGAGACCCGCTGCTCGGGGTGGACGGTGACGGCGGGCGTCGACATCAGATCGCGTGCCGGTGCCTCCCGTACCGGCTCGTCGGGAGCCTGCGCCCGCCGGGCGGCCCGTTCGCGCACCAGGTCGGAGGCCGAGACGACGCCGAGCACCTTGTCGTCGTGATCGATCACCGGCAGCCCGCCGATCCCGTACCGGTCCAGCAGCCGGGCCACGGCCGCGGACGACATCGTCTCCGACGCGGTGACGACATCGCCGGTCATCAACTCGCCGATCGTGCTCTGGTTCACGGCTCTTCCTCCTTCAGGGTGGGCGGGCCCTCTTCGCCGGGTGGCGGTGGTCTCCCGCCTTCGTGAGCCCGCTCGACGCCCGGCCACGCGCGTCCCCGCCGTCCGTTTCGAGCCGGTACCACCAGCGTGCCGCGTCCCGTGCCCGGGGCCGAGGGCCGGGCGCCCCCGTGAACGGGACCTTTGGTCCCGTCCCCGGACCCCTTCCGGCTCCGCCGGGGTGCTTTCTCCAGGGGGCACCCGGCCCCCGGACGGCCCACCCGGCCCACGGGCGCGAGTCCCCCGCAAGAGGCACGCTTGTCGTACGGGAGAGCGCTCGGTGGACGGTGGGAAGCGTCGGGTCGGATCCGGAGGGACACGTCATGGCTGGTCGTATCGCGGTGGGAGTCGACGGGTCCCCGCAGAGTGTCGCCGCCGCTCACTGGGCCGCGCAGGAGGCGGTGCGCCGGGGCAGCGAACTGGTCGTGGCGCACGCGTGGGTCACCGATGTGCGGCCGGCACCGCTCGCGACCCGGGACAGCACGGAACGCGGCTGGGCGGAGCGGGTGCTGCGGGAGGCGGTCGACAGCGTGCGCGCGGCGCATCCGACGCTGGCCGTGACCGGCAGGCTGATCGCCGACTCGCCCGTGCCCGCGCTGCTGTCCGTGGCCGCCGACACGGACACGCTGGTGGTGGGCACGCTCGGGCTCGGCCGGGCCGCCGGGGTCCTCGTCGGCTCGGTCTCGCTGCGGGTCGCGGGCCGCGCCCCGTGCCCGGTGGTCCTGGTGCGGGCGGGCCGCTGCGCCGCCGACGAGCATCTGCCGGCCGCTCCCGGACTCGCGCCGGACGAGATCCCGAGCATCCCCTACCGCGCCGTCGTGCTCGGCCTGGACGTCGACAGCGCGTGCGACGAACCGATCGGGTTCGCCTTCGAGGCCGCCCGGCGCCGCCGCACCGAGCTGCGCGTGTGCCATGTCCACGAGCCGGACGGCGGCGCCACACCCGAGGGGGCGGCCGCCGCCGAGCACGCCGTCGTCGCGCTGCTGCGGCCCTGGCACGAGAAGTACCCGGACGTGTCCGTCGCCACGACCGTCACCGAGGGCCGGGCGGGGGACGGACTCGTGCGGGCCACGGACGGCGCCGGGCTCGTGGTGGTGGGCCGCCGGATCAGCGGCAGCAGGCTCGGCGAACGCCTCGGCCGGGTCGCCCACGCGGTCGTCCAGCATGCCGAGTGCCCGGTCGCGGTCGTACCGCACGACTGAGCGCGGCGGACAGGCGCATCGAGCGCGCAGGGCAGGAGCCGTATCGAGCGGAGAGGGCAGGATTCGAACCTGCGCGGGCCCCGAAGGGCCCGACCGTGAGCTGTGCTCGCTGGTCCCCGATAAACCACTCCGGGCACCTCTCCCTGTCGTTCCTGTGACCGGTTCCGGTTTCCCGTCCCGCTCACAGGAACAACAGTGCCGGCAGACGCTGACCGCGCGCTGACGCACGGCTGATCCCCGGCGTCCGTCAGCGGGCGGCCCGGTGCACCACCTGCCCGCCCGTCACGGTCAACGTCACCGGCGCGTCCGCGAGTTCGCCGGCGGACGCGCGCACGGGGTCCACGCCCAGCGCGGTCAGGTCGGCGCGGAACCCGGGGGCGATACGGCCGACGATCCCCGACTCGCCCGCCGCCGCGGCCGCGTGGCTGGTGCAGCCCTCCAGGGCCTGCGACGCCGTCAGGCCCGCGCGGTGCGCGGCGGCTCCCTTGGGACGGCGGGCGGTCGCCGGCACGGCGCGGGCGTCGAAGTGCGCGATGGGCCAGTCCGAGCCGAGCGCGACGGTGGCGCCCGCGTCCCGCAGATCCCGCAACCGCCAGGCGCGGGCGGCCCGTTCGCCGCCCAGACGGCGCGACCACTCGTCGCTGCCGTCGTCCCGGGTGTACCCGGTGTGCGGCGGCTGCATGGAGGCGGCCACCCCCAACTCGGCGAAACGGGGCAGGAGTTCGTCCGGGGCCGTCTCGATGTGCTCGATCCGGTGCGCCCCGCGTCCGCCCGGCCCGAGCGAGGCCACGGTGTCCAGGACGTGTCGTACGGCGGCGTCCCCGATGGCGTGGGTGGCGGTGCGCACCCCGGCCGTGTGCAGGGTGCGGACGGCCTCCGCGTAGGCGCGCGGGTCCGGCCAGAAGGCGTCCGTGCCCCGACCGTGGCAGTCGGGATGCTCCAGCCACGCCGTGCCGCCCTCCACGGTGCCGTCCATGAAGAACTTCACCCCGCCGACCAGCCAGTGCCGGCCGCCCCGCCCCTGGAGCCCGATCAGCTCGCGCAGCGCGTCCGCGTCCGCGCCCGGCATACACCAGGGCGCGAACCGCAGCCGTACCGGCAGGACCGTCTCCCGCGCCACCGCCGCCACCAGCTCCAGGTCCCCGCCGTCCATGACATGGGCGCCGGTGAGCCCCGTGGCGGCCATCGCGGACAGCAACTCCACCAGTCGCGAACGGCGTTCGGTGTCCGAGGGGCGCGGTGCCACGGCCGTCACCAGGTCCATCGCGGCGTGTTCGACCAGGTGCCCGGTGGGCCGGCCGGAGGCGTCGCACACCACCTCCGCGCGCTGGTCGAAGGTGCGCGGCCCGGACACTCCGGCGTCGGCGAGGGCGGCGGCGTCGGCGAGGGCGGAGTGGCCGTCGTACAGGCGCAGGAGCGCGGGGGCGTCGCCGAGCACGTCGGCCACCAGCTCGTGGTGGATCGGGCGGCCCTCGAAGGCGTTGTGGTCCAGGCCGTGCCCGAGCACCCAGCCCCCGATCCGCGCGGCACCCGCCAACGCGGCGCGCAGACCGGCCAGATCGCGTACGCCCGACAGATCCACGCCGGTCGCCATCTCCAGGCCCCACACCGGATGGCTGTGGGAGTCGACCAGACCGGGCGGACGCCGGGTTCGAGCTCGCCGGGATCATGGCGCTGGTCACCGCGCTGGAGAACCTGGTGCTGGGCTCGGCCCTCGACCTCGCCGCCCCCGAGACGATGTGGGAGCTTCCGGACCGAGCCAGGACGCCCCGTCTCGCCGCCGCCCTCGCCGCCGTGGGCGGCCACCGGGCCGACCGCGCCTTCGAGGTCGGGCTGGCCGCCTTCATGGCACATGCCCGGACGCTGTCCGGAATCCATGGCTCCTGAGGGCCCCGAATTTCCCAGTACCGCAAGTAACATGATCACCTTTGTGACTGGTTGTATCGGCCAGTCAAGTCGGCGCGCCGTTCGGCGTCCTGCCTTTCCCGGAGATGTCCATGTCTGCTGTCAGTGACGCATTAGAAGACGCCCGTATCCAGTACGAGCAGCACACCCGCGCCTGCCGCCAGTGCCGCGCCGACGCCGCGCCGTGCGCCGTGGCCAAGCACCTGTGGCGCCTGTTCAACAAGGCCCGCCAGAACCAGTTGCGGTCCACCGAGGTCTGACCGGCACACGGTCAACCGCCGTACACCGCACGGGGGTCGGCGTCGGGCGGCGGCGCGTGCCGGGCGGCCGGGCCGCGCGCGAACATCCGCAGCACGTTCTCCGTGGTGCGGGTGACGAAGAGGCGGGTGCGGGCGTCCATCCCGTGATCGCGGCCGAGTTCGCCCGTCCCGGCCAGCAGACCCTCCACCCAGCGCATGGTGCCGGTCGCGAACACGCCCGCCCCGGCGGGGGTGGTGTAGTACGCCGAGTCGCTGTGGCTCGGCCGGCCCTCGCACACCAGCGGGGAATGCGCGGTGATCTCCAGCGGGCCGGGGGTCGGGGCGCCGGGCGTGACCCGGTCGTACTCCACGCCCACCAGATGCGCGAAGCCGTCCCCGGCACGCACACCGGTGCCCTCGTACGCCCAGTGCCCGGCCGACCGCACGACGTACGGCGCGTCGACGGGATAGCCCTCGTAGAGCACACCGGTGAGCGCGGACTCGGGGTCGGCGCCGGGCGCGCTCCGGTAGTCGGTGGTGACCCGGGCCGGCGCGGACGGATAGGCCGGGTCGGCGCGGTAGTCGCTCTTGTAGCAGACCACCGTACGGTCCCCGGCGCCCTCCCCGGGCTCCAGCCGCACCCGGCGGAAACAGGTGTTCGCGCCCAGGAAGGCGATGTTCGCGCCGGCGTCCCGGGCGGCGGTGACATGGGCGCGCTGCTCCGGCGTCCAGTACTCGTCGTGCCCCAGACAGACCACCGCGTGCGCGCCCCGCAGTACCCCGGGGTCCCGGTGGACGTCGGTACCGGTGCTGTACGCGAGCGGGATGCCGAGGCGCTCGGCGAGCACCACCAGCGCCCGCTCGTACGTCAGGAACTTCTCCGCCCCGGTTCCGTCGTAGGGCCGGTCGAAACTGACCGCGAGGGAGCGGGTGGCGTACGTGCCGTCCGCTCCGGCGTACAGGCTGGCGCCGCCCCAGCGGTTGTACGCCTGCCAGGTGGCCGGGGCGTGCAGCAGCACCGTACGGCCCGTGCCGTCGGTGGAGCGGACCACGAACGGGATGTACCGCTGATGGCCGGTCTCCGCCTCCAGACGCAGCAGATAGGCGCCCTCCGGCCAGCCGGTGGTGTCCACGGGCAGCGTGAGCGGCCAGTCGGCGCGCACGGTACGGGTGGCGGCCGGCACCCCGGGGGCGGCCCGCGCCCGCCCCGGTGTCCGGCCCGAGGCCCAGATCCGCCGGGCCCCGGCGCCGCCGTACCAGCCGATGCGGAACGCCGAGACCCGGAACGCCGCCGCCGTGGTCGACACCCGCAGGCCGAAGGTCTCGCCCGGGGTCACGCTCACCCGGTCCGCGTAGCCGCTCACCGCGTCCGGGGGACCGGTCGGACCGAGCCGCCAGGCGGTGGTGCCGGGCGCGTCCCGCTCCGACTCCGGCCGCAGCCGGCCCGCCCCGGTCCGGGACGGCGCGGCCGTGCACGCGGCGGCCGTACCGAGCCCCGCGCCCGCGCACAGGGCGAGGAACCGCCGCCGCCCGAGCCCGGGGCCGTCCGCCGGGGCACCGCCGAATCCCGGATGCGTCACCGCTCCAGCGTCGGGGCGGTCCCGGTGGCGACGCAACCCGTCGGCCGGCGGCGCGCCCCGTCGCCGGACGCGGCACGGGACGCGGACCACCTGGAGGGCCGCCCGACCGGGGCGCCGACGGCCCGGCCGACGGGCCCCGCTGCCCGGCCGAGACCGAGTCCGCGACCCGCGAGTGCGCGGCGGCCGCTAGAACGGCGGCTCGTTGAGCAGTTCCAGCAGCCATTCCGCGCTCTGTGCGGCGCCGGGCGCGGGGCGTCCGGGGTCGGGGAACATCCGGCTCCAGGAGGTGGCGCGGCCCAGGGAGCTGAGCCGCCAGGCGAGGCTCGCGGCCCGGCGCAGCTCGGCGGCCGTGAGACCGGCGCGGGTCCAGGGCTCCAGATAGGTGTCCCGTAGCCGGGGCAGCGCCTGCGCGCCGTAGCGTTCCCGCACCTGTTCGCCGGTGACCCGCAGGCTGCAGAACGGGTGGGACACGGCCGCGTCCCCCCAGTCGAAGAACGTGAACCGGCCGGGCGCCGGGCGGAACAGCTGCCCGTCGTGCAGATCGGCGTGGTCGAGGGTGTCCTCGATGCCGAGGGCGGCGAGTTCGGCGCACCAGTCCACGAGCCGGGGCCGTACGGCCGCCACCCGGGCGCGTGACCCGGGATCGAGCGCGGTGTTCGCCGCGAGCAGCCGGTCGAACACCTCGGGCAGATCGCGGGTGCGGGCCTTCGGGACGCCCAGCCGCTCCAACTCCCCGGCGTACGGGGTCAGGGCGCGCTGCACGCCCGCGTACTGGCGCAGCAGGTCCTCCCAGACCTCCGGTCCGACGGGCTCCCGCGCCAGCACCTGCCGGAACAGATCGCCGCCGTCCGGGAGCAGCGACCAGGCGCGCGCCGCGTCCACGGCCAGCGGCTCCAGTACATGTCCGGGCACCCAGCGGGCCAGCGCGGCGGTCAGCGGGCCCTCGAAGGCGGCGGCCCGCGGGTTCGCCTTGAACCAGACCGCCTCCCGGCCCGCCACGGGCACCCGCGCCAGTACCGACCACGGCCGCAGCCGCACCCTGAGCTCCCCGTCCCCGCGCAGACCGCGCTCGGCCAGCCGCTCCTGGATCCAGCCGAGGGCCGCGGCCCGCCAGGACTCCTGCTCCCAGGGCGTCACCGCGTCCGGGAAGGCGCCCCGGTCCACCGTCATCGAGATCTCGCTGTGCATCCCGCCATCCCAGCAGCAGGGCCACGGCGCCGACCAACGGTTTTCCGCGCGGACACGGGTGTGCCCCCGGCCGACGGCCGGGGGCACACCTGGGGAACCCGCTGTCGTCAGGCCCGCTGACGGCGGCGCATCGTGAAGTACGTGCCCGTCAGACCGGCGGCCAGCAGGGCGCCGGCGCCGAGGCCGACCGGGAGGGCCGGGAAGGACGCGTCCGAGGTGTCGGCCGCGTTCTGCAGGGCGGGGCCCGGGGTGATGCTGGTGTGCACCGGGGCGATGTGCCGGATCGGGCCGACGGACTTCACGGAACCGTCGGTGTTCAGCAGCACCTGCCTGCCGTTCGGGTGCCGGAAGTCGAACATCCCGCCGAGCGAGCCCGCCGTGGCGTCGAAGGAGGCGTCACCGATGCGGCCGGTGCGCCAGTTGTCCTCGATGAAGCGGGTGATGGACGCCTGGTCGGTCAGCGTGTGGTCGACCTTGTTCACCTTGCTGTAGGGCGAGATGACCAGCAGCGGCTGACGGGTGCCGGGACCGCAGCGGTCCGCGTAGCCGCCGGCCGCCTTCGGGCCGCTCTGGCAGGCCGGGCTGTCGACGGTCCTGCCGTTGGAGCCGACCGAGGTGTCGGTCGAGCCGTTGCGCGGGGCGACGAACGCGTGGTCGTACCAGCCGTCGGAGTCGTCGTAGGCGACCACGATCGCGGTGGACCTCCACTGCGGCGAGCTCTGGATGGCGTTGATCTCACCGACCAGGAAGTGCTGCTCGTCGATCGGGTCCGAGTACCCGGCGTGGCCGTCCTGGTACTCGCCGGCCTTGAGGAAGCTGACGGCCGGGAGGTGGCCCGCCTGGAGCGCGGCGGAGAAATCGGTCAGGTCGTAGTTGTGGTTGGCCTGACCGTCGTGGCCGATCTCGGAGACGGAACTCGGCGGCAGGTGGTGCGGGTTGGCCGTCGACTTGTAGTACGAGAACGGGTTGTGGTGCGGGCTGTAGTCCACCGCGGCCGCGCCGCCCACGTTGTTGTGCGTGGTGTCGCACTTCGCGTGGGAGCCGGACTGGCCGTCCCACGCGGTCGACGGACGGAAGCCGCCCTGGAACCAGCCCCAGGAGACCTTCTTGGCGTTGAGCAGGTCACCGACGTTCCTGCCCTGCATCGAGGCCAGCGCGTTGCCGCTCGTGTGGTCCTTGTCGGAGCAGTCGTCCCAGGCCGGGTCGGGGTCGTTGACGACCGTGCCGACACCATGGGCGTCAGGGGACTGGACCGCGTACGCGTCCGGCTTGGCGGTCTGCTCGCCGGTCGCCGGGTCGATGGAGACCACGCCGTGCGTGTTGCCGGAGGCCAGGTTGAGCGCACCGGGGGTGGACGGCCCGTAGTTGGAGCTGTAGGCGCGGTCGCTCAGCGTGTAGTGCTGGGCGTAGTTCCACAGCGCGGTGACGGTGTTGCCGTCGTAGTAGTCCATCGCCAGGCCCGGCTCGCCGAACAGGCCGCCGCTGCACTTGTCGACCTCGGTGTTCTGCACGAACTGGTCGGCCTTGCCGCCGTTGTAGGCGTACTGCTCCGGGCCGTAGGAGTGGTTCTGGTCGCAGGTCAGGGCCTGGGACGGGGACAGCCGCTTGGGCGCGTACTGGTTCGGGTTGTGCTCCAGCAGCCCGGCGTTGGCGAGGGTGTCGATGTCCTTCGGGGTGTGCCTCGACGCCGTGAACGTGGTGCCGTCGGTGTTGGCGGCCTTCGGGTACGTGGCGAAGTAGTGGTCGAAGGAGATGTTCTCGTCGAAGAGCACGACGACATGCTTGATCGGCGTCGCGGTCGACGAGGCCCCGTGACCGTGGGCCGACGTCGCCGCCCACCCGGGCGCGTTGCTGCCGAGCGCGGTGAGCGCCGCGACTCCCGCGAGCGCGCCCAGGCTGCGCATCGCGGCTCGTCTTCCTCTGCTGGCCATGGTGGTCTACCCCTTTGGACAGAACGTCTGTGCGGTGTACGAGCAGGCATGCTGCGCGCCGTGCGGGGCGCGATGGCGGAGCCATGATGTCGCGTGGGTGAACACCGAGTCAGGGAACCTGTGGGAAAACTTGACGGTGTGTTGACCGAGCGGCCCGCCGGGTTGTCCGGACAGGTTCGGGTGAACTGCCCGGTCAGACAGGGGAGAAGGCCCGGTCCGGCCCCCTGGGAGACCGGACACGTCAGGCGAACAGGGCGCGTCCGTACCAGTCCTGGACATCACGCACCCCGGGCAGCGCGAAGAAGTAGCCGCCGCCGAACGGGCTGATGTAGTCGGTCAGCGGCTCGCCGGCCAGCCGGTGCTGGACAGTCTCGAACTGCCGTACAAGGTCCTGCTGGTAGCAGGAGAACAGCAGGCCCATGTCGAGATTGCCGTTGGCGTCCATGCCCAGGTCGTAGTTGTAGGCGCGGCGCAGCAGACGCTGGCGGGCGGTGGCCGGGGTGCGCGGGTTGGCCAGCCGGATGTGCGCGTCCAGCGGGATGACATCGCCCTTGGGGTCGTCGGCGTACTGCGGCACGTCGTGCTCGCGGTCGCCGTCCAGCGGTGCGCCGGAGGAACGGGACCGGCCGATCATCCGCTCCTGCTCGCTGAGCGAGACCCGGTCCCAGAACTCCACGAGCATCCGGATCAGCCGGACGACCTGGTAGCTGCCGCCGACGGCCCAGTCCGGCTCGCCCGACTCCCGGTCCACCCAGATCAGTTGGTCCATCTCGCGGGCGCTGCCGGTGTCCGGGTTGGCGGTGCCGTCCCGGAAGCCCAGCAGATTGCGCGGGGTGCCGGAGGGCCGGGGCGGGCTGGCGAAGCCGTCCATCCGCCAGCGGACCTGGATGCCGCCCCGGGTGTGCCGGGCGATGTCGCGCAGCGCGTGCAGGGTGGTGTCCGGGTCGTCGGCGTGCAGCTGGAGGCTGAGGTCGCCGTGGCACCACTCGGGCTTGAGGTCGTCGTCGGGGAAGGCGGGCATGGCCCTCAGCCGCCTCGGCCTGTGCGCGCTCAGCCCGAACCGGTCGTCGAACAGCGAGGCGCCGACGCCCACGGTGACGGCCAGCTGCCCGCCGGGCAGCCGGTCGCCGAGGATGCCCGAGTCGGCGGGCGGTCCGGTGACACCCACCGGGTCCGAGGTGCCGCCGGCGGTGAGCAGCCGGGCCCGCTCGGTCAACGTACGCAGCAGGTCGGTGAGTTCGGCGCGGCTCTCGGCGGTCACGTCGAGCGCGGCGAACACACAGGTACGGCGGGGGGCCGCGATCGCCGCCGCCTGGCGGACGCCGTGGAACGGTGCGACGGCGGACGCCGCCTCGGCGGTGCCCGGGTCCGGGGCGGCGGCGCTGGTGGCGAGCCCCGCGCCGGCGAGGGCGGCGCCGCGCAGAAAGCCGCGCCGGGCCAGTCCGTGGGGTCGTTCGGCGGTGCTCACACGGTCCTCCGGGGGTCGCACAGGGTCGCCACCGACGCCAGCCGCTCCACGAGGTCGTCGAGCGCGGAGTCGATCCGCTCCCGCTGGGCGCGGGTCAGCCGGTCGAGCGCGGTCCAGCGCCCGTCGTGCCGGAACCCGTCGAGGGTCCCCGCGGTCCGCGTCAACTCCCGTTCCAGGTCCGGCAGATCGGCGTACCGGGTGGTGAGCAGCGGACGCAGCCGCGACAGTACCTCGCGGGTCCCGTCGAGGTTGGCGCGGGCGGTGGCGAGGTTGCTGCCGCTGCCGTAGTCGGTGCGGCCGGTCAGTTCGAACTGGACGGTGTTCTCCAGGATCTCGTGCGCGCGCAGCCCGAGCTGGGCGGGGGCCATGCGGCTCTGCGCCCAGCTGTCGCGCAGCCCGGTGAGCGCCTTGACCAGGGCGGCCGCCGGGGCGCGCAGCCCGCTCGCGGACTCGCCGTGCCACAGGCCGTACTCGATGCGGTGGAACCCGGTGAAGTCCTTGTCGCGCACCCCGCCGGGCAGTCCGGCGTCGGTGCCGTTGATCGCGCCGTCCGCGTCGCCGAAGGCGTCGTACGCCGCTCCGAGCCGCTCGTACTGGAGGTGCGCCGGCAGCCAGGCGGAACGGGCGGCGGCGAGGTCGCCCTGGTCGACCGCGTCCTTGAGTTTGGCCGAAAGCCGTACGACCGTGGAGAGTCCGCCGCCCACCCACGTCTGGTAGGTGAGCGCGGGCGGGATCAGATCGTGCTCGGTGACCGGGGTGGCGCCGGGGCCGCGCTCGCCGCCGGTGACCCGGACGGTGGGGCCGGTGACGGCGTCGGCGTCGTCGGGCACGCACTTGAAGGCGTACGCGCCCTTGCCCACCTGGACCGTCAACTGCCGTGTGGTGCCGGGGCCGATGTCCTCGACCTCGCCGTACACCGCGTGGGTGCCGGGGTCCTCGAGGTAGACCTCGGCGGCGCCGTCGGAGGTGTTGTGCAGGTCGAAGGTCTGCACCCCGGGCTCGGGCCGGCTCCAGCCCCGGCCGCAGTGGCTCTCGGAGACCTCGACGACGAGGCGCCGGGCGGCGGTCTTCTTCTGCTCCGGGTTCTGCTCCGAGCCGCCGAAGCACAGGGCCACCAGGGCGAGCGCCACGGCGAGTACGAGGAACACGGTCGGCGCCGTCCGGAGACGATGCGACCGCGTGCCGAGGCGGGGCAACGGCATGCTGAGCCTTTCCGGACGACGTACGCAGCGGTCCGCGGGGCGGGCCGACCGCCGGCGGAACGGCCTCATCGTAGACACCCGGAGGGAACCGAACACCCGTCCGGGGTGTTCGGTGGCCAAGAATTTCCCGGGGGTTCACCGGCCGGAGGCTCGACCGGGGGTCCGGCCGGTGAGCGGGCCGGGCACGGGCCCGGGGCGCCTCGTTCAGCGCACGGGAAAGCCGAAGCCGTAGCCCTGCTGCTTCAGCCACGGCAGCAGGGTGCGCAGCGCGGCCACGGTCTGCGAGCGGTCGCCGCCCGCGTCGTGGAAGAGCAGGGTGGGCCCGTTGGCCAGCTCGCCCCGGACGGTGGACACGATGGCGGCGGTACCCGGCCGCTCGAAGTCCTTGGAGTCCACGTTCCAGCCCAGCGGCCGCATCCCGTGCGACGCGGCGAGCCCCCGGCTGTACGGCGTGAACGCGCCGCCCGGCGCCCGGTAGTACATCGGGCGGACGCCCCCGGACGCCTCGGTTATCTGCCGCTCGGCGTCCAGGATCTGCTGCGACTGGTAGGACTCGGACTTGTGGTCCATGCCGGTGTCGTGCGACACCGTGTGGTCGCACAGCCGGTGTCCGGCCGCGACCACCTGCTTGACGACGTCCGGATGCGCCTGCGCCTGGGGGCCGATCATGCAGAACGTCGCCTTGACGCCGTTCTCCCGCAGCACCTGGAGCACCTGCGGGGTCCAGGTCGGGTCGGGACCGTCGTCGATGGTGATGTTGACGGCGTGCGCGCCGCCGTCGGAGGAGTGGGCGATGACGGGGGACACGGCCACCGTCTTCGGCGCGGTGCGGTGAGCCGGCGCGGCCGGGGCGCTCTGCCCCGCCTGCGCGGTCCACACGGAGGCGGCGGCCGCCACCGCCGTGACGCCCACCGCCGCCCCGACCATCCGTCCGTACCAGCCCCGCCCAGAGTGCCGCGCCATGTCCCGCCCCCTGCTCCCCGCCGTGTCCCCGGCCTTGTGTCCTGCACTGCATCTGCCAGGACGGCGGGGAGAGCGCCCGCGCTCCCGCTGTTACCGATCACGGACAATTCCGCGACAGCGCCTGGACCTGGTGTCCCGTGACGAGGGGACACGCGCCGGCGGAGGAAGGGTTGCCCCGTGACGGGGACGCGCGGCACGAGGCCCGTGGAACGGGGTGATCCGGATGATGGCGGGGTCGCCGGGGCCGGACCGCCCCCGGCGACCGAGCCGCTGCCCCGGCCCTCGCGGCGGTCTCGGCGTCAGCCCTCGTGCCTCAGATACACCCGTGTGCCGCCGGGCCTGAACCCCACGCGTTCGTATACCCGGCGGGAGCCGGCGCCGGAGTATTCGAGCCATACGGTGCGGGCGCCCCGGGCGAACAGGGTCCCCGCCAGGGCCGCGGTCACCGCCCCGGCGATGCCCCGGCCCCGGTACGCGGGGAGGGTGCCGACGCCCGCCAGTTCCGCGGTGCCCTCGGCCGGTGCCGAGCACAGGGCACCGCCCGCGCAGCCGCCGTCCTCGGCGCGCACGAAGCGGACCGCCCCGCCGCCCTCCTCGGTACGCCGCAAGCGGGCCGCGCCCTCCGGGGACGGGGGCCATTCGCCGCCGAACGCCTCGGAGAGCGCCGTGTCGATCGCGACGTAGTCGGCGTCGGTGACCGGTGCCTCGACCCGGACCCCGCCCCCGGTCGCGGCCGTGAGCGTCTTGGGGGTGCAGACCAGGTAGGCGTGCACCGCCTCCGTGGTGAACCCCGCGCGGCGGAGCGCCGGTTCGGCCCCGGGGGCGGCGTCCGGGGCGAACTCCAGCCGGGGCGTGAGACCGCGCGTGCGGAACGCGGCGATCAGATCCGCGACGTCCGCGTCGGTGGGCTCGGCGCCCGGGACGGGGGTGGCGTAGTTGACGTACGGGCTCGTCGTGGCCGGATCGAATCCCACGACGAAGCCGCCCACTCGACAGGCCGCGGGGCGGCGCAGGAGATGGGCGACGGCAAAGCTCTGGACATCGGTGTGCACGCGGAGAAGTCCTCACGGTGAAAGCGGTCGTGCGTACGAGGCATCGCCTCGGTGGGCGAGGCGGCGGTGTGCCGGACACCGCGTCGTGGGACCGCCGTGAGAAGAGCGTGGGAACGTGTGAGCGCGCTGCCGGGGCAGGGGGCTCAGTTCCGACGGCGGCCGCTGCGGGACGCCGAAACCATGGACTTCAGTCCTTCGCGAGGAAGTGCGGGATGAAATGCGGGCCTTGAGGCCGCTGTTCGAGCTGGTGGGATCTTGCCATCGCCGCGGCGGGGATGGCAAGCCCTTCGCGCCGGGGCCGGGTCGGGCCCCGCGGGTCAGCCGTGCCGGGTGTCGAGCCAGCTCAGGATCTCGGGGGTCACCTCGTCCGTGATGTCGGCGAACTCCTCGTGCTTCTCGAGAAACTTGGCGACGTACGGGCACACCGGCACGATCCGCTTGCCGAGCGCGCGCACATCCGTGAGGGCGTGCTCGACCAGTTTCCCGGCCAGCCCCTGCCCGGCGTGGGCGTCGTCGATCTCGGTGTGGAAGAAGACCCGCTGCTCGCCCCGGTCGCGGTAGGCGGTCAGGCCGGCGCGTCGGCCGCCGACCAGGATCTCGTAACGGTGCCGCGCGTCCACGCGCTCCACGGTCGGCGCGGGGGAGGACTGGCCCATGGTCGTCCTTTCGGGGGAGGGGTCACCGGTGGTGACGGAACTCGGAAGGCTACCGGCACCGACACGACCGGGTTCCTGCCCGCCGGTCCACCGCTCCCGGGTGCATCCGTGCTCGAATGATCCGTCATGCACCCCTTGTACCGCCGGGACGCGCCGAGGGCCCCTCACCGGCGCCCGGATGTCATACCGGCACCAACTCCGCCCGTTGTGACGGCATTTTGACATCCATATTTCATGAGCGTTTCAAGAACTTCGGTCCGCAATGTTGACTCGGCGATCAGCCGCCCGCACATTACCTAGCAGTAGAACTCGCTGGTAGTACCGCAACTCCCTGCTCCACGGCCGCCGTTGTGCGCACCCCACGCAGCGCCCCGGCGGCCGGCGATCCCCCATGCCCCCACCCATCGCGTAGAAGAGGGAGCACTCCTCATGCCCACCCCTGCCCTGCGCCGTGCCGCCGCCGCGGCATCCGCACTCGCCGGCACGCTGGCCCTCGGCCTCACCGCCGCCCCCGCCCATGCCGCGACTCCCCTCAACTACGTTGCTCTCGGTGACAGTTACAGCGCGGGCTCGGGCGTCACGCCGATCGACACCAGCAATCTGCTGTGCCTGCGCTCCACCGTGAACTACCCGCACGTCCTCGCACGGTCGACCGGCGCCTCGCTGACGGACGTCACCTGCGGCGGCGCCGAGACCAAGGACTTCACCCAGTCCCAGTACGCGGGCGTGGCACCGCAGTTGGACGCGGTGAACGCGAACACCGACCTGGTGACGCTGACCATCGGCGGCAACGACAACAGCACCTTCCTGAGCGCCATCGTGGACTGCGGCACCGCCGGCGTCCTCAGCGCCGGCTTCGGCCACCCGTGCAAGGACAAGTACGGAACGTCCTTCGACGACGCGATCGACACGAACACCTACCCCGCGCTGAAGAGCGCCCTGACCGCCCTGCGGGCCAAGGCGCCCAACGCCCGCGTGGCGGTGCTGGGTTACCCCTGGATCGTGCCCTCCGCCTTCGAGGCGTCCTGCTTCGTGAAGCTGCCGATCGCCTCCGGCGACATCCCGTACCTGCGGGCGCTCCAGGCCCACCTCAACTCCGTCGTGCAGCGCGCCGCCCAGGAGACCGGGGCCACCTTCGTGGACCTCTCCCAGGCGTCCGACGGGCACGACGCCTGCCAGCCCTCCGGCACCCGGTGGATCGAGCCGCTGCTGTTCGGCACGAACATCGTGCCGGTCCACCCCAACGCGCTCGGCGAGCAGCGCATGGCCGAGCGCACGATGAGCGTCCTGGGCCTCGGCTGACGCGGAACCGGATCAGGCGCGGGCGCCCCCGTCGACCCGGAGCACCGTGCCGGTCACGAAGGAGGACCGATCGCTGAGGAGCCACGCGGCGGCCTCGGCGATCTCCTCCGGGGCGGCGGCCCGGCCCAGGGGGATCCCCGCCGTGATCCGCTCCCGGACCCCGGGCGACTCCGTCTCCCACGTCCGGGTCATCTCCGTCAGCGTGAAGCCGGGCGCGATCGCGTTGACGCGGATGCCCTCCGGGCCGTAGGTCACGGCGGCCGACGCGGTCAGGCTGTTCACCGCCCGCTTCGTCGCGGCGTAGGCGGGCAGCTCGGGGTTCCCGCGCAGGCTGCCCACGGACGAGTTGTTGACGATGGCACCGGTCCCGGCACTGGCCCGGATCGCGGCGACCTCGGCGGCCATGGCCAGCCAGACGCCCTTCATGTTCACCGTGTAGATCTGGTCGAGGTCGGCCTCCGGCAGCTCGTCCATGGGGCCGGGCCGCTGGATCGTCGCCCCGTTGTTGAACGCGACGTCGAGCCGGCCGAACCGCTCCACGGCACGGTCCACCGCCGCGCGCACGCTCGCCCCGTCGGCCAGATCGCACACCACGTGCTCCGCGGTGCCGCCCGCCGCCCGGATCTCCTCGGTCACCGCCTTCAACTGGTCCTCCGTCCGGGCCGCGAGCAGCACCCGCGCGCCCTCCCGGGCGAACAGTCGCGCCGCCGCCGCGCCGATGCCGCGTCCGGCGCCGCTGATGAAGGCGACCTTGCCGGCCAGCAGCCCAGCGGGCGCTGTCTCCGTGTTCTGTGTGGTGTTCATGTCTACGAGCCTGCGCCATGACGCGGTCCGTATCCAGGCACCAGCTGTACCTGGCTCGGCCATCCGGCGGGCGCGCACACTAAAACGGTGGACCGAACGGAACTGGGAGCCTTCCTGCGCGGCAGGCGCGAGCGGAT
This sequence comes from Streptomyces sp. SUK 48, assembly GCF_009650765.1. Classification (NCBI taxonomy): domain Bacteria; kingdom Bacillati; phylum Actinomycetota; class Actinomycetes; order Kitasatosporales; family Streptomycetaceae; genus Streptomyces; species Streptomyces sp. SUK 48. The sequence goes on from NZ_CP045740.1 coordinate 7,627,225, forward strand.
CGGACCGGCCGACGTCGGCCTGCCCCTCGGGCCGCGCCGTCGTACGCCGGGACTGCGACGCGAGGAGGTGGCGGCGCTGGCGTTCATCTCCACCGAGTACTACGCCCGGCTCGAACAGGCCCGCGCCCCGCGCCCCTCGCGCGAGGTGCTGGCCGGGCTGACCCGCGCACTGCGGCTGACGGACGCCGAACGCGACCACCTCCACCGGCTGGCCGGCACCCCGCCGAGCCCCGCGCCCGGACCCCCGCGCGAGGTGCGGCAGAGCGTCCTCGACCTGGTGCACCGGCTGCCGGGCGCCGCCGCCTTCGTCACCTCGGCCACCCTGGAGGTGCTCGCCTGGAACGACCTGGCGGCCGCCCTCATGGAGGACTTCTCGGCCCTGCCGCGCCGCGACCGCAACCTCGCCCGCCGGGCCTTCCTCGGGCCGGGCGCCGACGGCCGGCGGCTGTACGGGGTGTCCGACGCCGCCGCGTTCGCGCGACACGCGGCACAGCGCCTGCGCACCGCCGCCGTCCGCTATCCCGACGACCCCGAGGTGACCGGACTGATCCGCGAACTCCTCGACGGAAGCGCGGAGTTCGCCCGGCTGTGGGCCGCCCGCGCGGTGGACGGCGAGCCCACGGTGCGCAAGACCTTCCGGCATCCGCTGGTCGGCCCGGTCACCGTCAACTGCGACGCCCTCGAACTGACCGACCGCGACCAGCGGGTGGTCATCTACACCGCCGTCCCCGGTTCGTCCTCCGACGAGGCCCTGCGGCTGCTGTCCGTCATCGGCACCCAGCGCATGACGACCCCCGGCTGAGCGCGGTGGACGGGATCACGGTCGTCGCCTTAGCGTTCGGATCATGACAGAGCGACGTGCCATCCTCAGCGGTTCGGTCTTCGAGGAGCAGATCGGCTACGCCCGTGCCGTGGTCGACGGCGACTGCGTGCATGTGTCCGGGACCACCGGGTTCGACTACACCGCCATGACCATCTCGGACGACGTGGTGGAGCAGGCCGAGCAGTGCCTGCGCAACGTCGGGGCCGCGCTGGCCGAGGCGGGGTGCGCGTTCGCCGACGTGGTGCGGGTGCGGTATCTGCTGCCCGACCGCGCGGACTTCGAGCCCTGCTGGCCGGTGCTGCGCGCCTGCTTCGGGGACGTCCGTCCGGCCGCCACGATGATGGAGTGCGGACTCGCCGATCCGCGGATGAAGATCGAGATCGAGGTGTACGCCCGCCGCGCCGCAGGCTGAACCCGCCCGGCAGTGGCCTTACTTGGCGGGGCGCAGGAACGAACTCCAGCCGTCCACCGGCTTCTCGCCGACCTCCAGGGTACGCAGCTGCGCGAGGAGCGCCGGGTCCTGGGCGTCGAGCCAGTCGACGAACTGCCGGAAGGAGACCAGCCGTACCTCCGGCCGCCCGGCGATCTGCCGCAGCGTCTCCTCGACCGCGTCCATGTAGATGCCGCCGTTCCACTGCTCGAAGTGGTTGCCGACGAACAGCGGCGCGCGGTTCGTCTCATAGGCCCGGTCGAAGCCCGCCAGGTACGCCTGCGAGGTCTGGGCGCGCCAGTAGGGGTAGTTGTACGACGGCGCGCGCGTCGAGTTCAGGGACTGGTTGGCCAGCATGTTCCAGTCCATGGACAGCACCTCGAAGCTCCGCCCCGGGAACGGGATGCCCTGCAACGGCAGATCCCATACGCCGTCCCGTTTCCGCGGCCAGCGCTGCACCCCGCCCGGTGACGAGGCGTCGTAGCGCCAGCCCAGTGCGCGCGCGGTCGGCAGCAGGTTCTCCTGGCCGAGCAGACAGGGGGTGCGGCCGCCCACGAGTTCCTTGTCGTAGTCGAAGGGCAGCGGCGGCTCGTCGTGCCAACCGGTGTTGGTGCGCCAGGACTTGACGAAGCTCTGGGCCTGCTCGATCTCCGAGCGCCACTGCGCCGGGGTCCAGTCGGCCACCGATCCGGAGCCCTCGCAGAAGTGCCCGTTGAAGTGCGTGCCGATCTCGTGCCCGTCGAGCCATGCCTGGCGCACGTACTTCAGGGTCTCCTTGATGTGCTCGTTCGTGAGATAGCCGATGTCCGAGGCGCCGACCGGGTTGTTCGGCGGCCGGTACAGCCGCTTCTTGTCCTCCGGCAGCAGATAGAGGCCGGACAGGAAGAAGGTCATCCGGGCGTCGTGCTCGCGGGCCAGGTCCAGGAAGCGCGGGAAGAGCCCGGTGCCCAGTTCGCCCGCGCCGTCCCAGGAGAACACCACGAACTGCGGCGGGGTCTCGCCCGGTTCCAGCCGGGTGGGCGCGTCCGGCTGGTTCGGCTGGCGCCCGGTGTACGCGGTCGAGCCGTCGCCGATCAGCCGGGGCGCCTGCCGCTGTCCGCCCGGCCCCGACGAGCCGGGGCCCAGCCCGCCGCCGTCGCATCCGGCCAGCGCGGCGGCCGCCACGCCGAGACCGGCACCGAGACCCAGGCGGGCCGCACTCCGGCGGCTGATTCCACTCGACGGCACGCCATCGCCTCCTCGACCGGGGCATTCGATTCGTCGGACGCGTCGCATAATATGGACGATAAGCATACGAACGGCATTATTTGGCGCGGCGTGGTGCACAAAAGGACGGTCACGAGAGCCCGTCCGAGAACGCTCAGGGCCGACGGCCCGGGCCGTTCAGGTCGCGATCTCCTCCTCGGCCGCCACCGGCACCAGCGTGATCCGCTGCACGGCCCGGCTCAGCACCAGCACGCCCGCGACGATCATCAGCGCCCCCGACGCCTCCGGCACCAGCCACCAGCCCGTGCGGATCCGCTCGTGGAACAGCGCGATGCCGAGGGCCAGGCTCACCACCGCGTCGCCGATGGTCAGCGCGGGCTGGGCCGCGGCCAGCGGGCCCGCCTGGAGCGCGTTCTCCAGGAGCAGGACGGCCGCCACCCCGGCGAGCGCGAAGCCGTACGTCTGCCACGACCGCAGGAACGCCCAGAACCCGTCGTCGGCGAAGGTGCCCGAGGCCGACTTCAGCAGCGCCGCGGTCAGCGCGTTGCCCGTGGCGGAGGCGACCGCCAGCAGCGCGGCGCGCCGGGCGGCCGGGCGTCCGGGTGCGGCGAGCAGCACGGCGCAGGCCATGGCGCCGACGCACAGGAGCAGTGCCGGAATCCAGCGGGTGAGCGGCGCCTGGTCCAGCGCGCCGTGCGGCGCGGCCGCGATCAGCAGTACGGCGAGCCCGGCCACGCAGCTCGCCACCCCCCACCAGCCCGAGGGGGGCAGCCGCCGGTGCATCAGCGGGGCGGCGACCAGCAGCGCGAAGGGCAGCTCCAGGATGAACAGCGGCTGGACCAGCGCCAGTGGCCCGTTGACCAGGGCCAGGCTCTGGAACAGGGCCGCGCAGAACACCCCGGCCATGCCGATCATCCAGAACGGCCGGCGCACCAGCTCCGCGAGCAGCCGGATGCCGCCGCGGCTGCTCGCGGCGGCGGCCTTGCGCTGGAACGCGGTGCCGACGGCGTTGCTCGCCGCGCCCGCGACGGCGAACGCCGCGGCCAGTTCGATCACGGCCGTCTCTCCTGCCTGCGGTGAGGTCGTCCCGAGGAGCCCTGACGGACAGCCTCTCGCAGACCGCGGAAGATCACCGTGCGACGGGGCGGGAACGACGGGCGGGCCCACCCGGTGCGTTCACCGGATGGGCCCAGCCGCGGGGACGTGACAGGGACGGAGCGGGAGACGGGTCAGGAGACGGCGAGGTCGTCCGCGTAGACCGTGCCCTGGCCGTACCAGCCGTGCACGTACACGGTGACCGTGCCGGAGGAACCGGTGGTGAACGGCACCGTCAGCTTCTGCCAGGCGGCGGAGGAGGTCCAGGTGCTGGCCGTCGCGCCACCGCTGACCCCGAGGTAGGCGTACGACCCCTGCACCCAGCCGCTGAGCGCGTACGAGGTGTTCGGCTTGAGGGTGAGGGTCTGGGCGCACTGGCCGGTCGCCGACGAGGTCGGCGCGGTCTTCAGGGCGTGGCCGCCGCCGTGCACCGGGGAGGTGACCACGGAGGCCCCGCTGTCGCAGGTCCAGGGCGACAGCGAACCGCTCTCGAAGTCACCGTTGGCCAGCGCCGTCGGGGTGCCGCCGCCGGACCCGTTCACGGTCAGGCTGAAGGTGGAGCTGTGCGTGGCCGAGCCCGCCGTGCCGGTGACGGTCAGCGGGTAGGTGCCCGGCGCCGTGGAGGCGGCCGTCTGAACAGTGAGCGTGGAACTGCCGCCCGCGGTGACCGAGGTGGGGCTCAGCGTCGCGGTCACCCCGCTCGGCGCACCGCTGACCGTCAGGCCGACGGACTGGGCGCTGCCGGAGGTCACCGACGTCTTCACGGTCGCCGTCGTGGACGCACCGGGGTCGAGGGCGGCGGTGGCGGGGGAGAGGGAGACCGAGAAGTCGTTGGCCGGCGGAGTGGTCGTACCGCCCGAGAACGGCGCGAAGGTGTGCGTGAAGTACCAGGTGTCCTGGCTGATGCCGGAGCAGCTGTCGGAGCCGCCGGTGCCGGGGCAGCCGCCGTTGTCGCGCTGCAGGGCCCAGAAGGAGAGGGTGTTCAGGCCCTTGGAGACCGCCCAGTTGTACACCGACGTGGCGTCGGCGGTGGTGAAGGTCTCGGCCGCGCCGTAGTCGTCGATGCCGGGCATCTCGGTGACGCCGATCATGTTCCACAGCTGGCTGTCCGACAGGTTCGGGTACAGCGAGGCGAGCTGGTCGTGCAGCCCGGTCGCGGCCGTCTGGGTGTCGGTGGCCATGTGGTGGGTGGCGCCGTCGTAGTAGTCGAACGTCATGAGGTTGACGACGTCCACCTTGGCGCCCGCGCTCTTGGCGCTGCGCAGCACCGCGAGGCCGCTGTCGGCGAGCCCGCTCGTGGTGGTGGGCAGGGTGTACGAGAACTGCACCGTGCGCCCGTTGGCGGCGGCCCAGTCCTGGACCTTCTTGATCGCCTGGTTGCGGCGGTCGATGCCGGCCTGGTTGGTCAGCGAGTTGTCCTCGACGTCCATGTCGAGCCGGGAGACGTCGTACGTGGTGATGATCTTCTCGTACGCGGCCGCGATGGAGTCGACGTTGGTGCAGCTGTCGGCGATCTCGGTGCCGCCGTTGTCGGCGGCGTACCCGCCGAGCGAGGGTATGACGTCGCCGCCGCGCGAGCGGATGGTGCCGAAGTCGGAGCCGTAGACCGAGGAGGTGATGGGGGTGCTGGTGTCACCGTCCCAGTAGGGCGTGCAGGAGCCCTTCTTCTCGGTCTGGATGAAGGCCATGGTCAGGTACTTGGCGCCGGAGGACTGGGCGAGCGCCGCGGGGCTGTCGCCGTTGTATGCCTCGAAATAGGGGGCGAAGACATGCGCGGGCAGCGGGGTCGCCGCGTGCGCGGTGCCCCCGATCCCCAGGGCCAGCCCCGCGGAAGCGGCCAGGGTGGCCACGCCGGTGAGCAGGGCGCGTACGGATCTCGGACGTGTCATCGGGTACTCCCGGTTGGCGAACGACAGTCGATCGAGCGGGGTGGCGCACGGTAGGGCCCGGCCGGGGCTACTGGTCTAGGCCATAATTGGTCTGGACCAAACCCCGGTCAAGGTGCGGGAGCCGCCTTTTTGCGTGTTCATGAAAGAATCAACTGTTCGCTCGCGCACCGGAACTGACTGCCGGTCAGGTCGCGCGGGTGCCGCCACCTCGGCGGATACGGCCCAGCAGGTCCCGGTGGTAGGCGGCGAGCCGTCCCTCGGGGACGGGCGCCGGACTGCCGGTGAGGGTGTACCAGGTGTCACCGCCGAAGTGCTGGACGGCGACGCGCGCGGTGCGGCCGTCGGACCGCAGGATCGTGGCCACGGTGAGATCGCCGGTGATGATCCCGGCCTCGTCCGTCATCGCCCCGCCGGGTCCCGCGGTGACCCGGTCGACATAGCTGTTCACGCTCGGTGGGTTGCTCATGGGCCGCAGGGTTCCATCACGGCGGCCGCCACACCCGGACCGGCCCGCCCCCGCGCGTGTCCGGCCCCCCGCTCACCCCCGGCTGGAGGCAGCGGTGTCCGCCGCGATCCCGTGAACGGCCCGCGCCCCCCGCCCCGAGCGGCCGCAGGACCGTGCCGAAGGCCGAGTCGAGGCAGCCGTGCCTCAGTCGACCGGCCAGGTGTGCACCGGCGCGTTGAGGTGCATGTAGTCGATGTACAGCTCCGTCATGCGCCGCAGCGCCTCGTGCCGGGAGCAGTGGGTGGTGTCGAGGAGGTGGTGGAACATCTCCTTCTGCCACACCGCGCCGTTGCGGGCCGCGACACAGCGCTGCTCGACGATGCCGAGCAGCGGCTCCCGCCACGCCGCGTCCATCCCGGAGCGCTCCAGCCCCCGGTGGGCGAGCGGCAGCAACCGGCGCAGCACCAGCTCGGGCGCCGTGACCTCACCCGCGCCGGGCCAGTACAGCAGCGCCTCCATGCCGTACAGGGCGGCGCTGTGCAGGTTCTCCTCGGCGGCCTTGAAGGACATCCGCGACCACACCGGCCGGTCCTCCTCGACCAGCGCGCGGGTCAGCCCGTAGTAGAAGGCGCCGTTGGCGAGGGTGTCGGCGACGGTCGGGCCGGCGGGCAGCACCCGGTTCTCCACGCGGATGTGCGGGCGGTCCCGGGCGACGGCGTAGACGGGGCGGTTCCAGCGGTAGATCGTGCCGTTGTGCAGGGTGAGTTCACCGAGTTCCGGCACGTCGCCGCGGTCCAGCGTCTCCGCCGGGTCCTGGTCGTCGCACAGCGGGAGCAGGGCGGGGAAGTAGCGCACGTTCTCCTCGAACAGATCGAAGACGCTGTTGATCCACCGCTCCCCGAACCACACCCGGGGCCGTACGCCCTGCACCTTGATCTCCTGCGGACGGGTGTCCGTGGCCTGCTCGAACAGCGGGATCCGGGTCTCGTGCCACAGCTCCTTGCCGAACAGGAAGGGCGCGTTCGCCGCGAGCGCGACCTGGACCCCGGCGATGGCCTGCGCGGCGTTCCAGTAGTCGGCGAACTCCTCGGGGGAGACCTGGAGATGGAACTGGGTGCTGGTGCAGGCGGCCTCCGGGGTGATGCTGTCCGCGTAGGTGCGCAGCCGGTCGACGCCGTCCACCTCGATCCGCAGATCCTCGCCCCGGGCCGCGAAGACCTGGTCGTTGAGCAGCCGGTAACGGGGGTTCTCCGAGAGCGTCTCCTCGCCGATGTCCTCCTGCCGCAGCGTGGGCAGGATCCCGACCGTGATCAGCCGGGCGCCGACCGAACGGGCCCGCTCGTCGGCGTGGTCGAGCGCGCCCCGTATCTCCGACTCCCAGGCGTCCGGACCGCCCGCCGTGAGCCGCCTCGGCGGCACATTGATCTCCAGGTTGAACCGGCCCAGCTCGGTGGACCACGCGGGATCGGAGATCGCCTCCAGCACATCGCTGTTGCGCATGGCGGGCTCGGCGTCGTCGTCCACCAGATTCAGCTCTATCTCCAGGCCGACCTGCGGCCGCTCGGAGTCGAACCGTGACTCCCGGAGCATCTTCGCGAACGCGTCCAGGCACTCCTGCATCTTGACCCGGTACCGGCGGCGGTCCTCGCGGGTGAACACGAGCGCCGGGACGTCGCGCCCCATCGCGCCTCCAGGATTACCCCTCGTCGGACAGTCTCATCCCAATGTCGCACCATCGCTGGGGGGCCGCCATGCACCGCCCGGCGGCCGGGCCCGCGACCGGTGCGGGCGCCGGATCGGTGGCACGGGGGAGGGGCGTCACCCGGTCGGTCCGTCTCCGCTGGCCGCCGGGCGGCCGGCGACGCAAGGTCTGAACGAGATCTTCGATCGCCGCGGTCCGCCTCCGTGCGTCGCGGTACGGCTCCAGCACGCCCGCGGCACGCTCCTGCGCGCCGCGGCGCCCCAGACCGGCCCCCGCCCCATCGTCGCACTGTCGGCGATGTACCGGCGGTGGGTCGACCCGGGGCGGGGAACGGTTAATCCACTGCGCTCGGGTAGTTCCCCGCCCCGTCCTGTCTCCCCGCCCCGCCTTCCTCACCCTCCCCCCGCGTCGTCGCCTGCCGAGTCCGGTCCGGCCGGTGAACCTCACCGGTCACACACGCCCCACCCGCCTCCGGCACCGGCGTTTCGGCCACGCCCGCCGGCGCGAGAGCCCTTGTCCCGGCTGCGACCGTGCGTTCGAGGTCCCCGGATCGCGGGCCGCCTGTTCGTCCGGAATCGAGCGCGTTCGAATCGCTCTCTCCTCGTTGAGCCTGGCACCACCGGACCACCCAGGTGCGGTGCCGATCTTGAGGAGGGACGCAGGTGACCGACACCTCGACCGAAAGCTTCCCGACCCCACCGCCGCCGCCACCCCCGGCCACGATCGGCTACGAGGGGGAGTCGGGCCGGAATCCGCTGGAAGAGGCCAGTTTCCGCACCATGTGCGGCCGGCTGCCCGCGGTGCTCGGCCGGACCGCGCGCATGGCCTGGGCGGTGGACCGGCCCGGTGTCGTGCTGCTGCTCGTGTGCCAGCTCGTCACCGGCGTCGCCGCCGCCCTCGTGCTGACCGCCACCTCGCGGGCCATGACCCACATCCTGGGCCTGGGCCCGGTGTCCGAACGCCTGCACGGAGCGCTGCCCGCCCTCGCCGTGGTCACCGCGGCCGCCGCCACCGGCCGGATCAGCTCGGCCCTCGCCTCCTACGCCGACGGCCGGATCACCCCGCGCCTGGTCACCGAGGCCGATGTGGCGCTCGTCTCCGCTGTCTGCCATGTGGAGGCGTCCGCCTACGGCGAGGACGGCTTCGCCGACCGGCAGGAGGCCGCGGAGGTCGGGGTCACCCGCACCACCACCATGGTCAAGGACGCCCAGCGGTTCATGGCCGCCCTCGTCCGTATGATCGCCGCCGGCGGTGTGATCACCGCACTGCACTGGCTGATGCTGCCGCTGTTGCTGCTGGCGGTGCTGCCCGCCGGCCTCGGGGCGGTGCTCTCAGCCCGGGTCGACTACGAGACCCATTACCTCAACCTCGCCGACCGCAACGTACGCGGCATGATGCGCTGGTGGGCGGCGTACTCCCGGCACGGCGACGAGGTCCGCGCGAACGGGATGACCGGCTATCTCGTCCACTGGTACCGCGCGCTGTCCGAGCGGATCGACCGGCGCATCCTCGACGCCGCGCCCCGCATGCTCCGTATCGTCCTCGCGACCTCCGCGCTCGGCGGACTGTTCCTGCTGGTCACCTGGGCCGCGCTCGCCTGGCTCGCGATGACCGGGCGGGTGGCGCTGCCCGTCGCCGCCACCGCGGTCGTCGCCGTGCAGACCACGCTCGGCGCCCTGACCCAGTTCGTGCAGAACGGCGCCGCGATGTTCCACACCTCCCTCTACCTCGCCGACATGCGCGCCTTCCTCGACCTGGCCGCCGAACGGGCCCCGCGGCGCGGGGAGTCGGTCGTCCCTGCGGAGATCGAGGAGATCCGCCTGGACGAGGTGGTGCACCGCTACCCCGGCAAGGCGGAGCCCGCCGTGGACGGTGTCTCGCTCACCCTGCGCCGTGGCGAGATCCTCGCGATCGTCGGCGAGAACGGCTCCGGCAAGTCCACGCTGACCAGGCTGCTCACCGGCATCCTGCTGCCGGACAAGGGCCGCGTCCTGTGGGACGGCACCGATCTGGCCGGCGCCCGGCCCGAGTCCGTCTGGTCCCGCACCGCGCTGGTGCCGCAGAACTTCGCCTGCTGGCCGCTGCGCGCCCGGGAGAACATCACCCTCGGCCAGCCGCGCACCCACGACGACGCCCCGGTGTGGGACGCCGTGGAGGCCGTCGGCATGCGCGAGGCGGTCGAGGGACTGCCGCACGGCCTCGACACCCTGCTCGCCCGGGAGGTCTACGGCGGCGTCGAGCTGTCCGGCGGCCAGTGGCAGCGGCTGGCCTGCGCCCGCGCGCTGTACCGCCGTTCGCCGCTGCTCATCCTGGACGAACCCACCTCGCAGATGGATCCGCGCGGCGAGCACCGCATCTTCCTGGAGATCAAGCGGATCGCCGCCCGGCGCATGACCATCGTGGTCACCCACCAGCTGGAGAACACCCGCCTCGCCGACCGGATCGTCGTGATGCGGCGGGGGCGCATCGTGGAACAGGGGCACTATGACGAACTCGTGGCGGGGGGTGGGCTGTTCGCGGAACTCGTCGCCCTGGCCAAGGACCGCTGACCTGCCCGGACCGGTCCCGCGGGTGCTCCCTGGACAGCGGCCGGCCGATCGCTTAGCCTCATTGTCCAGAAATAGATTTTGAGGCCAAGTGGCCTCGGGGGAGGGGTCGGCGGATGGACGGCGGGGCGGCGGACGAGCATCTCGTCGGGGAGGCCGAGAAGATCGCCGTCGCCCTCGGGCGGATGTTCCCGGGCCTGTGCGAGGTGGTGCTGCACGACCTGCGCGACCCGGACCGCTCGGTCCGGGCCATCGAGAACAACCTGTCGGGCCGTCAGCCAGGCGATCCCGCGACCGAGTTGGGGCTCAGCCGCATCGCCGACCCCGCCTTCCCCGATGTCGTCCAGAACTACCCCAACCGCTTCCCCGACGGCCGCCCGGCCAAAAGCACCTCCATCGGCATCAAGAACGCCGAGGGCCGGTACATCGCGGCGATCTGCCTCAACCTCGACGTCTCCGTCCTGTCGCCCGTGGCACTCACCCTGGCGAACCTCGTGGCCACCGACGGCGGCCACGGCGACACGCCACTGGAGACACTGCGCGACCGCCAGGCACGCGAACTGCGCCGGGCCGTGGAGGAGTTCTCCGCCGAGCGCGGCGCCCCGCCCCGGTCGCTGAGCCGGACGGACAAGAGGGCGCTCGTGCGACAGCTCGGCCGGGACGGCTACTTCGAGTCCCGCGACGCCGCGCGGACCATCGCCGACCTCCTCGGTGTGTCCCGGGCGACCGTCTACAACTACGCGAAACCGCCGTCGGACCCGCGATGAGCCGAGGGACGGCCCTCACCGCTCGGACCGGTCCAGCGCAGGCCGGGGGCGCCGACGCGCACGCGGCCGAAGCAGCGGCACCCGACGAACACCCGGTACAGAAAGAGGACTTCGCCATGTCCGGCGCCGCCCACCTGCCCCTGACCCTCGACGACATCCGCGCGGCCGCCGCGCGCATCGAGGGCTTCACCCACCGCACCCCGGTCCTCACCTCGCGCACCCTCGACGAACGGGTGGGCGCGCGGGTGTTCATCAAGTGCGAGAACCTCCAGCGGATGGGCGCGTTCAAGATCCGCGGCGCCTACAACGCCATCGCCAGGCTCGCGCCCGAGGAACGGTCCAAGGGCGTCGCCGCGTTCTCCTCCGGCAACCATGCCCAGGCCACCGCCCTCGCCGCCCGCGAACTCGGCACCAGCGCCGTCATCCTGATGCCCGAGGACGCCCCGTGCTCCAAGATGGAGGCCACCGCCGGGTACGGCGCCGAGATCGTCACCTACGACCGCTACACCGAGGACCGCGTCGCGCTCGGCACCGCACTCGCGAAGGAGCGGGGCCTGACCCTGATCCCGCCGTACGACCACCCGGACGTCATCGCGGGCCAGGGTACGGCCGCTCTCGAACTCCTCGAAGAGGCAGGCCCGTTGGACGCCCTGCTGGTGCCCGTCGGAGGCGGCGGCCTGATCGCCGGCAGCGCCGTCGCGGCCAAGGGGCTGCACCCGGACATCCGGGTCATCGGCGTGGAGCCGGAGGGCAGCGACGACACCAAGCGGTCCCTGGAGCGCGGCACCCGGGTGGCCGTCCCGGTGCCCCGTACCGTCGCCGACGGCCAGGCGGTCGCCGTCCCGGGCGAGTTGACCTTCGAGATCAACCGGCACCTGGTCGACTCCGTCGCGCTGGTCGGCGACGCCGAGATCATCGACGCCATGCGCTTCGCCTTCGACCGGCTGAAGGCGGTCTTCGAACCCAGCGGCGCCACCGGTCTGGCCGCCCTCCTCGCCGGGCGCGCCGGCGATCTCCCGCCCCGGATCGGCGTCATCGCGTCGGGCGGCAACATCGACACCCGGCGGTTCGCCGAGCTGCTCGGCGGCTGAGCGGTACGGGCGCCCCGGGCCCCGGCCGACTGTCAGTGCCCCCGCCTACGGTGTGATCAGTGAGGACCTGCGGGAACGGCCGCGGGTCCGCTGTGGGGAGGGGTGTGCCATGTCTGCGGTGTCCGCGGCGGAGACGACGTATCTGGAGCTGTCGCAGGAGGGCGGGGGCGCGCACAAGTTCTACGAGGTGCGCGTCGACGGTCCGGTGGTGACGGTGCGGTACGGCCGGATCGGTGCCGACGGCCAGACCCAGACCAGCACGTTCCCGACCATGGAGAAGGCACGGGCCGCCGCGGCGAAGAAGGTGGGGGAGAAGGTCCGCAAGGGGTACGCCCCGGCGGTGCCGGGCGGGCGCGCCCCGCGGGCGGTGACCCGGCGCCAGGTCAGCTCGGCCCCGTCCACCGCCCGCGCCGTGGCACCGGTGCTGTGGCGGTTCCGGACCGGCTCCGCGGCGTTCGGCATCCATGTGGACGACGAGCACTGCTGGGTCGGCAACCAGGCGGGCGATGTCTACACCCTGGACCACGAGGGCGCCGTACTGGCCCGTTTCGGGCTGCCGGACGGCGTGAAGTGCCTGGTCGCCGACGACTTCTGGATCTACGCCGGCTGCGACGACGGCAAGGTGTACGACCTGTCCTCCAAACTGCCCTTCGCCGCGTACGACATCAACGCCGACGTCGACATCTTCTGGCTGGACATCCACGAGGGCGTGCTCGACGTCTCCGACCGGGAGGGCCGGCTCACCGTCATCGACCACGAGGACGAGCACCAGTGGGCCCGCCGCAGCCAGGGCGAGCACGCCTGGATGGTGCGTGCCGACGACCGCGCCGTCTATCACGGCCACCAGCAGGGCGTCACCGCCTACCGGCCGGACGGCGGCGGCGAGTTGTGGCACACCCGCACCCGCGGCGGGGTGCTGTTCGGCTGGCAGGAGGACGACGCGGTGTACGCGGGCACCGGGCACCGGGTGGTGCAGCGGCTGTCGAAGGCGACCGGCGCGATCGAGGCGACGTACGCCTGCGACAGCGCGGTGTACTCCTGCGCCACCTCGCCGGGCGGGCGGTTCGTGTTCGCCGGTGACGCGGCCTCGTCCGTCTACTGCTTCGACCGCGACGGCACCCGGCTGTGGAAGCTCGGCACGGGCAGCGGCTCGGCGCTGTCGATGCAGTACCGCGACGAGCGGCTGTACCTGGTGACCACCGATGGCTCCCTGGTGTGCGTGGACGCGAGCGAGAGTGCCATCGGCGCGGCCCAGCAGGGCTCGGTGCCGGTCGTCCGGGACGTCAAACTCGCCGCCGCGCTCCCCGCGTACGCTCCCGCCACCGCCGTCGAGGCGGTCGCCACCGTGGCCCAGGCGCCGACCGGCTCGGTCGTCGTCGAGTGCGTCCAGGAATCCGGCCGCCTGCGGGTCCACGTCGTCTCCGGCGACTACGACTCCTCCTGGAACGTCCAGTTCCCCCGCGCGATACGCGTCCCGGGCGCCCGCTACGTCGTGGACGCCCTGCACCCGGCGGCGGGAGGCTTCTACCGGGTGCGGGGGGACATCCGGCGGCTGGTGTGAGGGGGCGTGATGAGGGGGGAGGGGGCGGGGATGAGGAACGCGACGGCGATCGGCGGCGTACGCCCCTCGGCCCAGCATTTCCCCTCAGCCCGACACCCCCTCCGTCACCACTTCCCGGGCCACGGCCAGCGCCTGCTCCCGGTCCTCCGGTACCAGGCCGATGCGGGTGCGGCGGTCCAGCAGATCGGACTCGTCCAGGGCGCCCTCGTGCCGGGCCGCCCACACGAGTTCGGCGCGGGTGACGGGGTGGCCCGGCAGGACCGGTTCGGCGAGGGCCGGGTGTTCCGTGGTGAGGGCGTGCACGGCGAGGGCCTCCGTGCCGTAGCGGCGGACCAGCCGGCTCGGCACCGGCAGGGCCCGCAGCCGCTCGGGCGCGGCGGCGCCGACCAGCGGCAGATCCGCGGTGGGGGACGGGGGCACGGCGATCCCCCTGGCCGCGGCGGCCGCGTCCACGGCGTCCTGCGCCATCCGGCGGTACGTGGTCAGCTTGCCGCCGACCACCGTGGTCACCCCGTCCGGCGAGGTGAGCACCGCGTGCCGGCGCGAGATGTCGGACGTGCGGGTCCCCGCGCCGCCCTCCGACATGTCCAGCAGGGGCCGCAGCCCGGCGAACGCGCCGACGACCTCGTCCCGGGCGACGGGCACGTCCAGGGCCGAGCCGAGCACGTCCAGCAGGAAGCCGATGTCCGTCTCGGGCACCTCCGGCACATCGGGGACGTCCCCGTCGACCGGCTCGTCGGTGAGCCCGACGTACACCCGGCCGTCCCCCTGCGGCAGCACCAGCACGAAGCGGTTGGTCTCGCCCGGGATCGGGATGTGCAGACCTGCCGGCAGTTCCCCGAGCCGCTCCGAGCGCAGCACCAGATGCGTGCCGCGCGAGGGCCGGATGCGGATGCCGTCGACCAGGCCGCCCGCCCACACCCCGGCGGCGTTGATCACCACCCGGGCCCTGATCTCGCCCTCCTCGCCGGTGAGTTCGTCACGGACCCGGGCACCGCCACCGGTCAGCTCCAGCACCCGCACCCGGGTCAGCACCCGCGCCCCGCGCGCCGCCGCCGTACGGGCCAGCGCGGTCACCAGCCGGGCGTCGTCGGTGACCCGCCCGTCCCAGGACAGCAGTCCGCCGCGCAGCCCGGCCCCGCGCACCGCGGGCGCCAGATGCCGCGCCTCCGTCGCCGAGAGCCGGCGCGGAGAGGGCAGCACCTGGCGCGGGGTGCGCGCGGCCAGCCGCAGCATGTCCCCGGCCCGCAACCCGGCCCAGGCGAGGGACGCCTGGGCCGTGGACACCATCGGCGTCAGCGGCAGCACGAACGGCTGCGCCGCGACCAGATGCGGGGCGGTGCGGGTCATCAGCACCCCACGCTCCACCGCGCTCTCGTGCGCCACCTCGAACTGCGCGGACGCCAGATAGCGCAGCCCGCCGTGGATCAGCTTGGAGCTCCAGCGCGAGGTGCCGAAGGCCAGGTCGTGGGCGTCCACCGCGACGACGTCCAGACCGCGGGCCGCCGCGTCCAGGGCGACCCCGGCCCCGGTGGCGCCGAGCCCGACGACCAGCACATCGGCCACCCGCCCCGCCGCCTCGGTCAGTTCCCGGGTGCGCCGGGCCGCGCTCAGGGACGAGCCGGGTATCGCCTCGGTGTGACTCATGGCCTGAGGATCCTCTCCAGGAGGGCGCGCAGCTCGCCGAGGAAGGCGGCGGAGTCCAGCTCCGGATCGTCCTCGTCGGTCATCGTGCGCAGGGACAGGGTGAAGGACTGCACCGTCAACAGCAGGGCACGCGCCTGCCGTTCGGTGTGCGCCAGACGCACGGAGCCGTCCTCGTGGCCCTCGCGCAGGCTCTCGGTCAGCAGCGCGAGCAGTGCCAGCTGGCTCGCCCCGCGCCGGTCGAGCACATAGGGGAGCAGCAGCTCCGGATCGACGTCGACGATCTTGTGGAACAGCGGGTGCGCCCGGAACGCCTCGACGCCCGCCACCAGCCCCTCCACCATCCGGGTGCGTGTGTCGAGGCCGGGCGCGGGCGCGGGGATCGCCCGGCTGGCCACACCGATCCACTCACGGGTCATCAGATCGCCCACCAGTGTGCGCAGATCCGGCCAGCGCCGATACAGGGTCATCCGGGAGACCCCGGCGCGGCGGGCCACGTCGGCGAGGGTCGTACGACGGACCCCGACGGCGAGCACGCAGTCGCGCACCGCGTCGAGGATCGGATCGCTCTCGGGGTCTTCCGCACCGTTGTGACGAATAGGCGTCATGTGTAACAGTGTAACGCCCCGGGCCGGGCGGAAGCAGCGGACCGCCGCCGTACGGCCGGCCGCGCGGCCGGCCGCAACGGTCCGCCCGAAACCGCTTGACACCGCTCGACACCGCCCGGACCGAGCCACCGACCTGTGAGGACGACCGTTCAATGGACATGCTGTGGAACGGCTGGGGCGACCCGGCCAAGGCGGCACCGCTGCCCGACTCGGTGACCGGGCTGCTGCGCGACCTGCTCGGCGTCAAGCCGCGCAGCACCCCCGCGCTCGCCCTGGACGACCTCGACGTGCCCGCCCCCACGGCCGGTCCCGCCGCCCTGGCGGCGCTCGCCGAGGCCGTCGGCGGCGCCGAGCACGTGCGCACCGACGCCGAGAGCCGCATCCGGCACACCCGCGGCAAGTCCACCCCCGACCTGCTGCGCATCCGCACCGGCGATGTCGGCGACGTCCCGCAGGCCGTGGTCCTGCCCGCCGGCCACGACGAGGTCCTCGCCGTCCTGCGCGCCTGCGCGGACCACGCCCTGGCCGCGGTCCCGTTCGGCGGCGGCACCTCCGTCGTCGGCGGACTCGCCCCCGAGCGCGGCGCGTTCGTCGCCCTCGACCTGCGCCGCATGGACGCTCTGCTGGACCTCGACCCCGTCTCGCGCACCGCCGTCCTCCAGCCCGGCCTGCGCGCCCCCGAGGCCGAGGCGCTCCTCGCCGAACAGGGCTTCACCCTCGGCCACTTCCCGCAGTCCTTCGAGTGGGCCACCATCGGCGGCTTCGCCGCGGCCCGCTCCAGCGGCCAGGCGTCCGCCGGATACGGCCGCTTCGACGAGATGGTCCTCGGCCTCACCGTCGCCACCCCCGAGGGCACCGTCGAGACCGGCCGCGCCCCCCGCTCCGCCGCGGGCCCCGACCTGCGCCAGCTGATCCTCGGCTCCGAGGGCGCCTTCGGCGTCATCACCTCGGTCACCGTGCGGGTGCGTCCGCTGCCCGAGGCGAAGGTCTACGAGGGCTGGCGGTTCGCCTCCTTCGAGGAGGGCGCCGCCGCGCTGCGCAGGCTCGCCCAGGACGGACCGCGCCCGACCGTGCTGCGCCTGTCCGACGAGACCGAGACCCTCATCGGGCTCGCCTCGCCCGACAAGATCGGCGCCGGTCTCGGCCAGAGCGACGCCGGCTGCCTCGCCATCGCCGGCTACGAGGGCACGCCCGAGGAGACCGCGTACCGGCGCGAGCGAGCCGCCGCCGTCCTCACCGCCTGCGGCGGCACCCCGCTCGGCACCGAGTCCGGCGAGCGCTGGGCGCACGGCCGCTTCTCCGCGCCGTACCTGCGCGACGCCCTCCTCGACGTCGGCGCCTTCGCCGAGACCCTGGAGACCGCCGCCTTCTGGTCCCGGATCCCCGAGCTGTACGCGGCCGTGCGCACCGCGCTCACCGAGACCCTCACCGAGGCGGGCACCCCGCCGCTGGTGATGTGCCACATCTCCCATGTGTACGAGAACGGCGCCTCGCTGTACTTCACCGTCGTCAGCGCCCAGGGCGAGGACCCGGTGGCCCACTGGACGCCCGCCAAGCACGCGGCCAACGAGGCGATCGGCGCCGCCGGCGGCACCATCTCCCACCACCACGGGGTGGGCACCGACCACCGCGACTGGTATGTCAGGGAGACCGGCGAGCTGGCCGTCGAGGCACTGCGCGCCGTCAAGCGCCGCCTGGACCCCGACGGGCTGCTCAACCCCGGCGTCCTGCTGCCCACCGACTGACCCCACCCCACCGCCTGCCCCGGAGGCACCCCCGATGCGCCAGTTCACCGCCGTCGTCAACCCGACCGCGGGCGGCTCCACCGCGGCGGCCACGCTGCTCCAGGTGGCCCGCCTGCTCAGGGAGGCCGGGGCCGGTCTGGAGACCGAGTACAGCCACAGCCTGGCCCACGCCCAGGACATCGCCCGCAAGGCCGGCGAGCGGGGCCGGATCGTGCTCGCCGTCGGCGGCGACGGCATCACCGGCGGCATCGGGGGCGCGCTGAGCGGCACCGGAACCGTGTTCGGCATCGTGCCGGCCGGACGCGGCAACGACTTCGCCCGCGCCCTCGACCTGCCCGCCGACCCCGCCGCGCTCGCCGACGTCCTGCTGCACGCCGAGCCCCGGCCCGTCGACACCCTCGAGGTGGAGTCCGCCGTGCACCGGCGGACCGTGGTCCTCGGCAGCGTGTACGCCGGGGTCGACGCGCTGGCCAACCGGCACGCCAACCAGACCCGGCTGCTGCGCGGCGCCGCCGCCTACTACGCGGGCGGACTGCGCGCCGTGACCAGCTGGCGCCCCGCCGACTACCGCGTCACCGCCGACGGCGAGGAGCACACCCACCGCGGCTACACGGTCGTCGCCGCCAACTCCCCCTATTACGGCTCCGGCCGGCAGATCGCGCCCGGCGCCCGGGTCGACGACGGCCTGCTGCACATCGTGATGATCAAGGAGGCGCCCCGCCGGCTCTTCTTCACCCTGATGAACGAGCTGAAGACCGGCACCCACATACACCGCCCCGAAGTACGCGTCCTGCGCGCCAAGGAGCTGCGCATCGAGTCCACCGGCCCGGTTCCCTACGGCGCCGACGGCGAGGTGGAGGCCACCCTGCCGGTGACCGTCCGGGTACGGCCCGGGGACCTGCCGGTGCTGTACCGGCCCGCGGACACCGCCTGACCCGTGTGCGGGCCCGCCCACTTGGGTAGGCGAGCAGCGACCGGGGGAGCGGTGGACGAGGGGGAGTAAGGGCATGGAGAACGCAATACAGGCCGTCGTCGTGTACGACGGGCGGCTGCTGCTGGTCCGGGAGGCGGACGTGTGGGGGCTGCCGTCGGGCACCGGGCAGCCGGCCGAGACGGCGGAGGCCACCGCCGCGCGCGTCGTCTACGAAATCACCGGCTACCTGGCCGACGGCTCCGCGGCGCTGGACGGCGGCTCGGCCGTGCTGTGCCAACTCCTCAGCGAGGACCCCTCGGACGGCGCCCGGCTCGCCCCCGAGGACATCCGCTGGACGCCGAACGAGGAGGCCGCGGCCCTCGCGCTGCCCGAGGCCGTACGCGACTACCTGGCGGGGCACACCCCCGTGTGACCCGGCTCGGGGATTCCCTTCGCGGAACCGCCGCCGGTCCACCACCGCCCGGTCGATCTCGCCCTCCGCGACCAGCGGGCCCGCCGCGTCGACGGCCCGTACCGCGAAGGTCGGCCGCCGCGCGTCCGCCCGGTCCGGCGGCCGGGCCGTCACCCCGACGCGGCCGCCGACGGGTGTGGCGCGCAGATGCCGCACCCGGACGGCGGTCCCCACGGAGGTCTCGCCCGCCCCGGTGAACGGCGCGGCGGCGCGCACGGTCGCCGCCGCCGGCCACGCGATCAGCCGGGGCGTGCCGAGCACGGGCGCCTCGCCGCTGCCCAGCGCCCGCGCGGTGTCGGCATCGGTCACCCGGTGCACCTCGGACACTGGCCGGCGTCCGGCGCCTCGTCGCGCATCCCTCCACGCCAAGGCGCCGAAAGGCTCTCCGACCTGCCGAGCCCGCGAGGCCGGGCCATGCTGGAACGGTCCGGCTCCGCCCCGTACGAGGAGGCAGGTCCCCGTGCCCGAGTCGCAGCCCGTCGTCGTCCCGCCCGCCCGGGCCGCCGTGTTCCTCGTCGTCACCATCGACCAGGGCGGCGAGGACACCGTCCGGGACCTGTTGCAGGACGTCTCCGCCCTGCGCCGTTCGGTCGCCTTCCGCGCCCCGCCCGAGGAGCTGAGCTGCGTCGTCGGCATCGGCTCCGCCGCCTGGAGCCGGCTGTTCAGCGGGCCGCGCCCGCGCGAGCTGCACCCGTTCAAGGAACTGGACGGCCCCCGCCACCAGGCCCCGGCCACGCCCGGCGACATCCTCTTCCACGTCCGCTGCCGCCGGATGGACCTCTGCTTCGAGCTGGCCCGCCTGTTCGCCGAACGGCTTGAGGGCGCCGCCACCGTGGTGGACGAGGTGCACGGCTTCAAGTTCTTCGACGAACGCGATCTGCTCGGCTTCGTGGACGGCAGCGAGAACCCCGAGGGCGAGATCGCGGACGAGGCGGTCTTCGTCGGCGACGAGGACCCCGGCTTCCGCGGCGGCAGCTATGTCATCGTGCAGAAGTACCTGCACAACATGAAGGGATGGAACGCGCTGCCCGTCGAGGAGCAGGAGAGGACCATCGGGCGCACCCGGCTCGCCAACATCGAGTTCCCCGACGACGTGAAACCCGCCGACTCCCACGTGGCCCTCAACACCGTCACCGACGAGCACGGCGACGAACGCAAGATCGTGCGCGAGAACATGCCCTTCGGGAACATCGCGCAGGGCGAGTACGGCACCTACTTCATCGGCTACGCCCGCACCCCCGACGTCACCGAGACCATGCTGCGCAACATGTTCCTCGGCCGGGGCCCCGCCTCGCACGACCGGATCCTCGACTTCTCGGTGCCGGTCACGGGCTGTCTCTTCCATGTGCCGACCATCGCCTTCCTCGACGATCCCCCGGACCGGCCTCCGCTTGCGGGCCGCTCGGCGCCGGGGTTCAGTGAGAACTGACCCCTTGCGCTCCAGGAGTTCTCATGTCGATGTCGTTCGGCGCCCCTTTCGGTTCCCAGGACCCGTTCAGTGAACTGTTGAATCGCTTCTTCGGGATGTCGCCGGCGTCCTCGCCGCCCGCCGTGCAGCGGGTCCCGATCGGGCGGCTGCTGACGGAGTCCTCGCAGGAACTCCTCAACCTGGCCGCGCAGCGGGCCGCCGAGGACGGCACCTCCGACCTCGACACCGAGCATCTGCTCTGGGCGGCCACCAAGGTCGAGTCCTCCCGCAGGCTGCTGCTCCAGGTGGACGTGGACCCCGACACCCTCGCGAACGAGATCGCCAAGGTCCTGCCGCACGAGTCGGGACAGCCCGCAGCGCAACCCGGGCTCACCCCCGCGGCCAAGCGCACCCTCGGCGCCGCCTACGCCCAGTCCCAGGCGGCCGGGGTGTCGTACATCGGCCCCGAGCACATCCTCGCCGCGCTGCTCGGCGACAGCGACACCGGCGCCGCCCGGCTGCTGCGGGCCGAGGGCATGGACACCCGGAAGCTCTCGGGCCTCGCCGAACAGGCGGCCCGCGCCGAGAACTCACCGGCCGAGCGCAAGCAGCCGGCCACCACCCTGGACGAGTACGGCCGCGACCTGACCGACGAGGCCAGGGCCGGGAAGCTGGACCCGGTGGTGGGACGCGCCGAGGAGATCGAGCAGACGGTGGAGATCCTGTCCCGGCGCTCGAAGAACAACCCCGTGCTGATCGGCGAACCCGGGGTCGGCAAGACCGCCATCGTGGAGGGCCTCGCCCAGCGCATCGTGGCCGGCGAGGTCCCCGACACCCTGAAGGACAAGCGGGTCGTCGCGCTCGACCTGTCCGGCATGGTGGCGGGCGCCCAGTACCGGGGCCAGTTCGAGGAGCGGCTGAAGAAGGTCATCGAGGACGTGCAGGCCGCGAGCGGCAGCATCATCCTCTTCATCGACGAACTGCACACGGTCGTCGGCGCCGGCGCCACCGGCGAGGGCTCCATGGACGCGGGCAACATGCTCAAACCCGCCCTCGCGCGCGGCGAGTTGCACGTGGTCGGCGCCACCACCATCGACGAGTACCGCAAGTACGTCGAGAAGGACGCCGCCCTGGAACGCCGGTTCCAGCCGGTGATGGTCCCCGAGCCGACCGTCGAGGAGACGGTGCAGATCCTCGAAGGACTCCGGGACGCCTACGAGGCGCACCACCAAGTCCGCTTCGACGACGGCGCGTTGGCGGCGGCCGCCGAGATGTCCGACCGGTACATCACCGACCGCTTCCTGCCCGACAAGGCCATCGACGTCATGGACCAGGCGGGCGCCCGGGTACGGCTGCGCAGCGCCAGCCGCTCCACCGAGGTCGTCAGCCGCGAGGACCGCATCGCCAAGCTGCGCCGCGAACTCGAACAGGCCGTTTCCGTCGAGGACTTCGAGCGGGCCTCCGACCTGAAGCGACAGCTCGCCGAGGTGGAGGCCGAACTCGCCGGCATCGAGGAGCGCCGCGAGGGCGTCGTCTCCGTCACCGCCGCCGACATCGCCGACATCGTCTCCCGGCGCACCGGCATCCCCGTCTCCCAGCTCACCGCCAGCGAGAAGGAGAAACTCCTCAAGCTGGAGGAGGAGATGCACGCCCGCATCGTCGGCCAGGACGAGGCCGTCACCGCCGTCTCCCAGGCCGTACGACGCAACCGGGCCGGCATGGGCGACCCCGACCGGCCCGTCGGGTCCTTCCTGTTCCTCGGCCCGACCGGCGTCGGCAAGACCGAACTCGCCAAGACACTCGCCGAGTTGCTGTTCGGCGAGGAGGACCGCATGGTCCGCTTCGACATGAGCGAGTTCCAGGAGAAGCACACCGTCGCCCGGCTGGTCGGCGCCCCGCCCGGATACGTCGGCTACGAGGAGGCGGGCCAGCTCACCGAGAAGGTGCGCAGGCAGCCGTACAGCGTCGTGCTGTTCGACGAGGTGGAGAAGGCGCACCCCGACGTCTTCAACACCCTGCTCCAGATCCTGGACGACGGCCGCCTCACCGACTCCCAGGGCCGCACCGTCGACTTCCGGCACTGCGTCATCATCATGACGTCCAACATCGGCGCGCACCGCATCCTCGACCACAAGGGCGATGTGTCCGACCTGAAGGACGCGTTGATGGACGACCTGCGGGGGCGCTTCCTGCCCGAGTTCCTCAACCGCATCGACGACATCATCATCTTCCACGGGCTCACCGAGGACGATCTGTCGCAGATCGTGGACCATCTCCTGGACCGGAGCAAGCACCGGGTGCACGCCCAGGGCATGAGGCTGGAGGTCACGGAGGCGGCGAAGAAACTGCTCATCGCCCACGGCCACCAGCCGGAGTTCGGTGCCCGCCCGCTGCGCCGCACCATCCAGGCGGAGCTGGACAACCGCATCGCCACGCTGCTGCTCGGCGGCGAGGCGGAGCCCGGGGACACGATCACCGCCGACGTCGTGAAGGACACGCTGCACTGCTCGGTCAGCAAACCCGAGAACTGACGCGACGCCCGCTCCCGGGGCGCCCCGCGCTACGAGGGCGCTCCGCCGATCGACTCCACCACCGCGGTCGCGGGCCCGTCCGGGGTGTCGTACCGCACGCTGTCCCCGGCCCGGCGCCCGAGCAGGGCGCGGCCGAGGGGGCTATCCTCGGTGACCAGGTTCTGGTCCAGCGCCTCGGCCCCCTCACCGATGGAGAGCGTCTCCACCGAGCCGTTCGCGAACCGCACGGTGACCGTGCTGCCCACCCCGACCACATCGGTGGGCGCCGGCCCGGCCTGGTCCGCCTCGCGCAGCCGCTCGGTGATGTCCGCGATCCGCCGCTCCAGCCGGTCGAGCTGGTCCACCCGCTGCAACTCGTCCGCCTGATCGGCCTGGTCGCCCACGTCGGGATTGCCCTTCAACGTCCCGGCGACCATCCGTCGTTCCTCCCGCAGATCCGCCAGCTCCTGCTCCAGCGCGCGCCGCGCCTGGGCACTGATCGGTTCGGGGCCATCGGTCATCGCTGCTCCAGTCGACGGGGATCGGGGCGGATCCAGACGGATCGAGGGGAAACGAAACGGGACAGAAGGGGTTCGCTTCCGCATCGTAAGCGGTGGACCGGCGGCGGACCGGGACCCGGCTCGCGCTAGGGATGGAGCTTTTTCCCCTCGGCGAGCAGGGCGACGAACTTCGCGATGCGGGCCGCCCTGGTCCCGGGCTTCTTCGCCTCCTCGATCCGGTGGAGGACCGAGTAGCGGTTGCGGCCGTCCAGGGTGGCGAAGAACGCGGCGGCCGCCGGCTCGGCGTCCAGGGCAGCCCGCAGGTCGTCGGGCACGGTGGCCGCGCGCGGACCGGCGTAGGCCGCCGCCCAGCGGCCGTCCGCGCGGGCCCGCTCCACCTCGCGCAGCCCGGCGGGCCGCATCCGGCCCTCCTCGATGAGCCGCGTGGCCTTGTCCCGGTTGACCTGGGACCACCTGCTGGTGGGGCGGCGCGGGGTGAAGCGCTGCAGCCAGTGCTGTTCGTCCAGTTTCCGCTTCTGGCCGTCGATCCAGCCGAAGCAGAGCGCCGACTCCAGGGCGCCCGGATAGTCGACGCCGCCGGGCCCGGCGACGCTCTTGCGGGCCAGTTTCAGCCAGACCCCCGCGGCGTCCGTGTGATGGTCCGCCAGCCACTTCTCCCACTCCTCGGGGGTGGCGAAGAACAGCACCGGATCGGTCGCGTGGGATGAGCCGCCAGACATGGTCCTCATGAAATCCCGCCGGCCCCGGGCCGGTCAATCGGGCGCGGACCAAGGTCAGTTCGCGTGCAGCGCCCGGTGCAGCGTGCGGGTCGCCAGCTCGATGGCCGTCCGCGCCGCGTGGGTGTCGCGCAGGGCGTTCAGCATGACGAAGTCGTGGATGACGCCCTGGAACCGTACGGCGGTCACCGGGACGCCGGCCGCGCGCAGCCTGGCCGCGTACGCCTCGCCCTCGTCCCGCAGCACATCCGCCTCGCCGGTGATGACCAGCGCGGGCGGCAGACCGCTGAGCTGCTCCGCGGTGGCGCGCAGCGGCGAGGCGGTGATCTGGGCGCGGTCGGTCGCATCCGTCGTGTACTGGTCCCAGAACCACTGCATGCCGTCGCGGCGCAGGAAGTAGCCGGTGGCGAACTGGTGGTAGGACGGCGTGTCGAAGCTCGCGTCGGTCACCGGGTAGAACAGCACCTGCTGCACCAGCGCGGGACCGCCGCGTTCCTTGGCCATCAGGGTGAGCGCGGCCGACATGTTGCCGCCGACCGAGTCCCCGGCCACCGCCATCCGGGAGCCGTCCAGGTCCTTGGTCGCGCCCTGCTCCACCACCCACCGGGCGACGGTGTAGTTCTGCTCGATGGCGACGGGGTAGCGGGCCTCGGGGGAGAGGTCGTACTCGGGGAAGACCACCGCGGCCCGCGCCCCGACGGCGAGTTCGCGCACCAGGCGGTCATGGGTGTGGGCATTGCCGAACACCCAGCCGGCGCCGTGCACATAGAGGACGACCGGGAGGCTGCCCGAGCTGCCGGCGGGCCGGACGATCCGTGCTCGGACACTGCCCGTCGGCCCGCCCGAGACGGTGATCCACTCCTCGTCGACCGCCGGTTTCTCGATGTCCCCGGACTGCACCTCGTCGACCGCCTTGCGGCCCTCCGCGGGCGGCAGGTCGAACAGGAACGGCGGCTTCGCGGTCGCCGCCGCGAACTCGGCCGCCGCGGGCTCCAGTACCGGCTGCGGGGGCGCTACGGCATCGGACATCGACACTCCTCGAACATCTCCGGGCCGCCGGACCGGCGGACGGACGGCCGACGTTCCCACCCTGCACGGTTTCGCCGGGTGTCGCACGCGGAGCGCACTGGTCCTGCACGGCCGGTACGCCGAGGTCGAGGTCCCCGCCGGGCGGTCCGGCGGCCGTGCACGGTGGCGTCTCCGGTCGGAGTGAACGTCTCCCGTCGACGTGACGTCTCTATGCGTCGGCCGGGGCGGGCGTCGGCCGGCGGCTCGCCCGCAGCCGGCCGACCAGCAGGGCGGTCACCGCCGCGAGAACGATCAGCGGCATCTGGTTGTAGGCGTCCCGGCCCAGCAGCAGTACGGCCAGCACGCAGCTGGTGAGCGGCAGCCCGGTGACGACGGTCGCCGCCGCCGAGATGCCCAGCGCGAACGCGGGGGTGGTGCCGAGCCCCGGCAGACCCGCGCAGGCCAGTCCGGTCGCCACCCCGAGCAGCACGGCCGGGAAGATCGGGCCGCCGCGCAGGCTGCCCAGACTGATGCCCCAGGCGAGCGCCTTGCACAGGACCAGCGCCACCAGCGCGAGCACCGACCACCCGTGCGGGTTCTCGGCCAGCTGCCCGAGCGTCGTCTGCCCCGACAGCGCCGCCTCCTCGGGCGAGCGGCCGGTCAGCAGGGCGTACGCCGTCAGGCAGACCCCGGCGGCCACGGCGCACACCACGGTGCGGGCCGCCGTACCGCGCGCGGAGGTCCAGCGATGGGTGCGCTCGCCGAGCCCGTGGGCCACCGAGACGATCACGGCGATCAGCGCGGCCGCGGGCAGCCCCCACAGGAAGTCGCCCGCGTCCGGGACGGTGTCCGGCGGCACCTCCGGCAGCGCGAGGGCGCCGATCGACAGGCCGGTCCAGTGGCCGAACCCGGTGAACACCAGCGCGCCCGCCCCGCTCGCGGCCAGGCAGGGCAGCAACAGCATGGCGAGCCGGGGCCCGGCGAGACCGGCGGCCTCCATGACCATGATGGCGGCCACCACCGGGCCGCCCAGGATGGTGGAGATGGCCGCCGTGGAGCCCGCCGTGGCCACGACCGTCGCCGAGGCGGCGCCCGCCGGGTGCCGCCGCAGCGCCCGCACCCCGAGCAGGGCGAGCGCGGAGCCGACCGCCATCAGCGGCGCCTCGGGGCCGAGGGTCACGCCCAGCGGAAGCGTGAGGACGGCCGCCAGCACCACGCCCGGCAGCGCGCGGGGTCCGATGGGGTCCCCGCCCAGACCGTGCACCGGGACATGTCCGCCGGCTCCGGGCAGCCGGGTGACGACCGGAGCCAGGATCAGACCGGCGAGCGCCAGCGTGGGCAGCGGCCACCACCAGGGGGCGTGCCCGAGCCCGAGCGTGTGCGGCAGCTCCTGCCACACCTGGTGCTGGAGCCAGTGCTGGAGGCTGACGAAGAAGAAGCTGGCGAGCGCGATGGGCACGCCCAGGCCCAGCGAGAGCGCCAGCAGCCGGAGATAGCCCGGGCTCAGCAGCGTCCGCGTCGGGTCGCCGGCCGTGGGGGACCGCCCGTGGCTGTCCGCCGGGGACCGCCCGTCGTCGGCCGCGGAAGGCTGCCCGACCGTGCCGCTCACGCCCGCTCCACCTCCACCGCCCATGGCGCCCTCGGACGGCGTTCGGCAACGCACCGGGCGGGCTTCAGTTAACGGCCGCCCGCCCCGCCCCGCATCTCGGCGGGCGTCTGATCAGCCCAGGGACCCGGGCGCGGCGGTTTCGTCCAGCGCCAGCCGCATGAGGGTCAGATCGAGCCGGCGACCGAACTTGATCCCGGCCTCCCGGATCGTCCCGGCATGCTCGAACCCGAAGCGCTCGTGGAGCCGGACCGAGGCGCCGTTGCCCGATTCGATACCGGCGATCATGAGGTGATGGCCCGCCGCGCGCGCCGCCGTGATGAGCGCGGTGAGCAGTGTGGAGCCGATGCCGAGCCCGTGCCGGCCCTCGCGGACGTAGACCGAGTCCTCGACGGTGTGCCGGTATCCCTCCAGGTCCCGCCAGGGCGCGAACACGGCGAACCCCGCCACCTCGCCGCCCGTCTCGGCCACGAACGCCGAACCGCGCTCCAGGTGCCGCGCCAGCCAGGCCGCGCTCTCGGCGGGCGACTGCGGGACCTCGGTCCACAGGGCCGTCGAGTGCTCGATCGCGTGGTTGCGGATCGTACGCACCGCCTCCGCATCACCGGCGCACGCCAGGCGCACGGTCACCGTAGGACCTCCCGCGTCGTCTCTCTCATATATTGGAAGCATGTCCAACATAGTAGATCCCCTGGTGGGGCGGATCGCGGCCCGGATCCGTGCCGAGCGCGAACGGCGCGGCTGGACCCTGGCCCAGCTGGCGGAGGCGTCCGGGGTCTCCCGCGCCATGATCAACCGGATCGAGCGCGGCGAGAGCAGCCCCACCGCCGTCGTGCTGGGCAAGCTGTCCGCCGCCTTCCAGCTGAGCATCGCCTCACTGCTCGCCCTCGCGGAGGGCACGCGGCCGGCGACCGGGGAGGAAGCGGGCGTGCGCCGCCACGGAGAGGCGCCCGAGTGGCAGGACCCCGCCACCGGCTACCGGCGCCGCCAGATCACCGGCGCGCACTTCCCCGCGGACGTCGCCGAGATCCGGCTGCCCGCCGGGGCCCGGGTGCCGTACCCGGCCGCGGCCTTCGCCTTCGTACGCCAGGTCGTCTGGGTCCTCGACGGCCGCCTGACCTTCCACGACGGCGACGAGACCCATGAACTCGGCCCGGGCGACACCCTCGAACTCGGCGACCCCGCCCCGCGCGTCTTCGCCAACACGACCGGCGCCGAGTGCCGCTACGCCGTCATCCTGTCCCGGGGCGCCCGGCCCTGATCCACGCCCGTCAGTCCTCGCCGTGCTGGCGGCGGATCCGGGCGGCCACCTCGTTCTGCTCCGTCTCCCACCAGGGCCGTACCCGTACGGCCCCGGTGCCGTCGGACGCCCGTACGGCCTCGGCCTCGTCGGACGCCGCCCGCGCGCGGCCCGGCGCGGCCACCGGGGAGGCGGCCGGCGCGAGGTCCCGGTCCAGCCGCCGGTCCAGGGCCGCGGCCTGCACACGCTCGGCGCGCGCCCACTGCGCCAGGATCGCCAGCAGGAAGGGCAGCGCGACCAGCTCGGCGATGCTCAGCATGGCGCCGCCGCCGATCTGCTGGTCGTGCTGGACGTCCGGCGACCAGGCGGGCGCGTGGTGCAGGTACCAGGCGCCGGCGATCAGCGTGCCGTGGGTCATCACCACCAGGCCGGGCACCGCGTCGATGATGCCGTCCAGGAACACCAGCGCCGCGCGCACCGGGTGGTTGCACCACGTGGGCAGGGCCGCCTCCCGGGTGAGCACCGGTACGACGAACAGGCAGCCGGCCGCCAGCAGGTGCAGATACATCAGCTCGTGCAGCCAGCCGACGCGCAGCGCGGTGGCGAAGTACGGCGTGAAGTAGACCGTCAGCTCGGTCCCCAGCACCAGGGCCGTGCTGACCAGCGGGAACGTGAGCAGTCGTACGACCCGTCCGCTCATCGCCCGCCGCACCCGCCCTGCGCCCTCGCCCGGCAGCGCCTCGATGGCCAGCCGCAGCGGATCGCCCAGGGCCAGGCCCAGCGGGGTGATGAGGTCGAGCAGGACGTTCTGCACCGCGGCCGGCCAGAACAGCACATGGTCGTAGACCGCGAGACTCGACATGGTGGCCACCGCGAGCCCGCCGAGACCCAGCAGCCCGAACGCGAGGATCCGGCCCGGTGACCAGGTCCCGCCGGCCCGGCGCACCCGGAGCACGCCCCAGCCGTACAGACCGCCCAGGAGCGCGATCAGGATCAGCGCGGGCACGTCGAGCTGCCACGACCCCAGCGCGCGTGCGGGTGTCAGCTCCGGCAGGCTGCCGACCGCCAGCGCGGCCGTCGCGTGACCAGACATGGAAAAGCTTCCTCCACCTGCCTCTAGGGGGCGCACCGGACCGGTTCACACCGGACCGGGGCACACCGGACGACAGGTGACAGTAGCGGCTGACCGCACGCGCCGTGTCGGCAGGGTCGGCCTCAGCGGGCCAGCCGGCCGGACGTGCTGAAGCGGGCCGCGCGGCGCCGCAGATGGCGGTGGCCGACCTCGGCGCGGGAGCCGGTCGCGCCCGGCCGGGTCCGGTAGAAGAGGCGCTTGCCCACCTCCACCAGGGCGAGATAGCAGAGCACCATCCCGGCCAGCGCGGCGAAGTAGCCGAGCGGGAGCCGCTGGAAGCCGAGGGTGGGCGCGAGCGGGGTGAACGGCAGCAGGGCACCCACCACGACCACCACCAGGGTGGTCAGCACCAGCGGCAGACTCGCCCGGCTGCGCCAGAACGGGCTGCGCCGGGTCCGGATCGCGAAGATGACCAGCGTCTGCGTGGCGAGGGACTCCACGAACCAGCCGGTGCGGAACTGCGCGGGCCCGGCGTGGAAGACCCACAGCATCACGACCGAGGCCCACCGAGAGCGCCACGATCACCGCGTCGTTGCGCTCGCCCACGAAGTACGACACGACGGCGGCGGCCAGCAGCAGGCCGAGCAGCGGGGAGCGCACCTGGTGCCAGAGGACCAGCAGCCCCCGCGCCCGGTGCGAGCGGACCGCGTTCGGCCCCCAGCGCTCCAGCCGCCGGGCCGCCTCCCGCTCGGTCAGCCCGGTCCGCTCCGCCGCCAGCTCGCGCAGCACGTCCTCGCCGGGCCGCGCCGCCGCCGCGCCGATCCCGCTCGCGGCGCCCGGTCCGGCGTCCACGGCCGTGGTCACCATGAGGGGCCGCGGGGATCGATGCCGCTGGGGTTCCGCATGACGAGAACGCTCCTGCCCGCCGGGACGCCGGCCCTGCGGCCGCTCGATCACCAGTCTCCGCGTCCGCCCCGTGAACGCCACGGGGCCGTTCGGTCCATCCCCCGCCCGCCCAACGGCCCCGGCGCGGGCCCGGTGTGCGGCAGGATGGCCCCGTGCCGACCAACGCGAACAGAACCGACCGGACGGACCGGATAGCACTGACCGAGGACGAACTGCGGGAGATCACGGGCTACGCGGCCGACTGCGCGGGCCGGGTCCTGCACCTGTTCGAACAGAGTCTTCCCGCCGACCGGCGGCCCCGCGAGGCCGTCGAGGCGGCCCGTGCCTTCGCGGACGGCGGCCGCCGCACCCAGGCGCTGCGGATGAGCGGCTTCGCGGCGTTCCGCGCGGCCCGCGAGCCCGCCCCACCGGCCGCCGCCGACGCCGCCCGCGCGGCGAGCCACGCGGCGGGCGCCGCGTTCCTCCACCCCCTCGCCGACGCCCATCAGGTCAAGCACATCCTCGGCGCGGCGGCCCACGCCGCACGCGCGAGGGAACTGGCGGCGGACGAGGACCCGACCGCAGCCGCCGAGGCCCTCGCCTGGGCACGCGAACACGCCCCGGCCGCCGTCACCACCGTCCTCGCCCGGCTGCCCGCCGCTCCCGCCGGGGGCGGGCGCGTGGGGGAGTACCTGCGCGGCCTGGACCGTGCGCTGCGTGCGGGAGCGGATGAGCCCCGCGGCCCGGGGCGGTCCTGAGCCCTCGTGATCCGGGGCGGGCGGCGCGGTCGCGAAGCCGGGACGGCAGCCGATCACCCGGCCCGGCCGGGTGTCCGCGCGGCTCAGCCCGCCTCGCGATGCAGCACCCGGCGCGCCGCCTCGGCCTCGGCCGCCGGCGGGGACAGTTCGTCCAGGGTGTCCAGCTCGTCGTCGGCCTCCAGTTCCCGCTCCCAGGCCGCGGCCAGCTGCTCCTGTTCGGCGCGCGGTTTCGCGCCGATGGCCTCCCGCTGCTCGGGGTCCAGAGCCGCCATGAATCGTCCGATCACGTCCGTCGGCATGCCGTGCTCCTTGTCGCGCAGAACTGCCGGTCTCAGCCCAGCATGGCCAATGGGACGGGCGCCCGCCTCTCGGCGGCCGGTCAGACGGTCAGCTCCGTGCGCGCCGGTGCCGTGGTGGCGAGATCGTGCCGGATGAACCACTCCGTGCCCATGAACCGCCGCAACTCCGGCACGGAGAGAGGGGCCAGCAGACCCGGTACCGCCCCGCGCTCCACCTCGGAGCGGTGCGCCAGTACGGCGGCGACCTTCCGCTCCAGCCAGGGGACGACATCGACCGTCGCCGTGATCTGCTCGTCCGGCACGCTGTAAGCCGTCTTGCGCTCCCCGACCACCTCCCGCAGCGCCGGCACCGCCGAGTGCGGATGGGTCGCCAGGTACAGGGCGCGCGGCTGCCAGGGGGCACCGGCCTCCGGATGGAACCGCGCCAGCCCGGCCGCCTGGGCGGCGAGCAGCGTCACCCGGTGGGTGTGCACATGATCCGGGTGCCCCGTCATCCCGCCGTACGCGTCGTGCGTGACGACGATCTCCGGGCGGAACGCGCGGATGTGCGCCACCAGTCGCCGTACCGCCTCGTCCAACGGCGCGTCGCAGAACCGCGCGCGGCCCGGCGCCGACCACGGCACCCGCGCGTCCGCGTAGCCCAGCAACCGGGGCTCCCCGGCGCCGAGGATCCGCAGCGCCTCGGCCAGCTCCGCCGCGCGACCGGTGCCCGCCGCCCACGTCGAGGTGACGACCCCGGTACGGGCGCCCGCGGCCGCGTGCCGGGCCAGCACCCCGCCCGCGCACAGCGACTCGTCGTCGGGGTGGGCGAACACCGCGAGCAGACTCGGCACGGACACGGACGGACCGCCTTCAGCTTGGGGAACCGGGGGACGGCTCATACCGGGCCCGCGTACGCCGTCCGCCCGCCGCCATACGGACGGCGCACGGTCAGTCCCCTCACCTCGAACGACATCTCGCTCGTCGCGGGCTCCGGCGGCGGGTGGTAGCGCCCGGCGCACACCGAGAGGGCGACGATGAGATGGGCCCGCCACGCCTGCCCCACGCCCCGGTGGTCGGCGAAGACCGAGGCGCCGTTCAGCGACCAGATCACACAGCGCGGCCCGAACTCGGTGCGCAGATCGACCCAGGCCCCCGGACGGACCGCCTCGTCATGGAGGTAGCAACTGGCGCTGCGCACACGGTTGATGAACTCCAGATGGTCGGGGTTGTCCACGTGGTACTCGAACACGTCCACTCCCTGGCCGCCGTCCCGCCAGGTCCTGATCGCCGGCCAGGCGCCGGTCTCCCGGGGCAGCCGCACCCGTGCCTCCAGGACGTCGCCCGGCTGCACGGTGAACCCCTCCCGGCTGCCCTCCGTGGTCAGCAGCCCCGTGTCCCAGCGGCCGTCCGCCCGGCGGGTGGCCCGGAAGACGCCCGAGCGGCAGTAGCCGGGATCGGCCACCAGCCGGTCCAGCCGATCCTCGTCCGGATGGGCCGGGCCGCCGCCCGGGAACGCCCGCGAACGGCCCGCGACCCACTGGGTCGTGGAGGTGAAATCCGCCGTGAACACCACGTCGGTCGCGGCCGGGAAACGCGGGGCGCCCGATAACGGGTCGCCCCGCGGCGGTTCGTCCATGTTCATCGCCATGACCGATGTCTCACCGCCTGGCGGCCGGTCATGCGCCCGCGCCATGACTCTTGGCGGGATATACCCATCCGGGTGAACGGCCGGTATGCGCCCCTCCGGAACCGGCCTGCCCGGCACCCGCTTCCCCGCGGGCGGCGCGGTGGCCGACCCGGGCCGCCTGTACGGCTATGACCCCGCCGTCTCGTCCTGCTCGGCGAGCCCCTCCGGGCGCCTTCCCCGGGGCTGCTGCGGCTCCGGCCGCACCGGTGGCGGCGGGATCGGCCGGTCCTGCGGCGCGTCGGCGGACACGGTGACCGGATCGCCGTAGTGGAGGATCGTCAGCGGATCGCCCTCCACCAGCCGGTAGCGCGCCTGCCGCGGACCGATGTCCACCTTCAGCCGGCGCCCGCGCACCTGCACGGTGAACACCACCCGGGACAGCGTCTCCGGCATCCGCGGCGCGAAGCCGAGCACATCCGGCCGCTCGTCCTCGCCGAGATGCCAGCGCAGGCCGCCGAAACCGCCGACGACGGCGATCCACGTCCCGGCGAGGGAGGCGATGTGCAGCCCGTCGCGGGTGTTGTGCTCCAGGTCGTCCAGGTCCATCAGCGCGGCCTCGCCGAGATAGGCGTACGCCAGCCGGAGGTGCCCGGTCTCGGCGGCGAGCACCGCCTGGCAGCACGCCGACAGGGAGGAGTCGCGCACCGTCAGCGCCTCGTAGTAGGCGAAGTTGCGCGCCTTCTCCTCCTCGGTGAACGCGTACGGGCACTCCATCATCGCCAGCACCACGTCCGCCTGCTTCACCACCTGCTTGCGATACAGGTCGAAATAGGGGTAGTTGAGCAGCAGCGGATAGTTCTCGGGCGGGGTCCCCTCGAAGTCCCAGCGCTGGAAGTGCGTGTATCCGGCGGACTGTTCGTGCACACCCAGCGTCTCGTTGTGCGGGATCGCCATCCGGGCCGCCGCGTCCCGCCAGGCCGCCGCCTCCTCGTCGTCCACGCCGAGTTCGTCGGCCCGGTCCGGGTGGCGAATGGCCACATCGGCCGCCGCCAGCAGGTTCTGGCGGGCCATCAGGTTGGTGTAGAGGTTGTCCCGGGCGATGGCGCTGTACTCGTCGGGCCCGGTGACCCCGTCGATGTGGAAGACGCCCTCGGGGTCGTGGTGGCCGACGGAGCGCCACAGCCGGGCGGTGTCCACCAGGAGGTCGAACCCGACCCCGCGCTCGAACTCCTCGTCCCCGGTCGCCGCGATGTACCGGACCGTGGCCAGCGCGATGTCCGCGTTGATGTGGAAGGCGGCGGTCCCGGCCGGCCAGTAGGCGGAGCACTCGGCGCCGTCGATGGTCCGCCAGGGGAACGTCGCGCCCGCCAGGCCCAGTTGACGGGCGCGCTCGCGGGCCGCCGGCAGGGTGCTGTGCCGCCAGCGCAGGGCGGACGCCACGGCCTGTGGCGCGGTGAACGTCAGCACCGGCATCACATACGCCTCGGTGTCCCAGAAGGAGTGCCCGTCGTACCCGGTCCCGGTCAGCCCCTTCGCGGGGATCGCCCGGTTCTCGCCGCGGGCCGCCGCCTGGAGCACATGGAAGAGGGCGAACCGCACCGCCTGCTGGATCTGCGCGTCCCCCTCCACCTCGACGTCCGCGCCCGCCCAGAACTCGTCCAGATAGGACCGCTGCTCGGCGACCAGCCCGTCCCAGCCGGTGCTCACGGCGACCGCCACCGCCCCGTCCACCTGGTCGCGCATGCTGGGCAGCGAACGCTCCCCGGACCAGCCGTGGGCCACGAACTTGACCAGCCGCAGCGGCTGTCCGGGCGCCAGGTCCGCGGTCACCGTCAGCCGGCTGACGTCCGGCTCGCACTGCGCCGACCAGCGGGTGCCCTCGGGCCCCTCCACCAGATGGTCGGCCGCCGCGCCCACCCGCAGCCCGCTGCGGTCGGTGTGGTGCACGAGGCGCAGCCGGGTCTCCTCGGCGTAGTGCTCCTCCGCCGTCAGCGGCGAGTCGGTCGCGGCGGCGACCCGGGGATCGCCCTCGACATGCGGGAGTTGTTCGTTGGCGATCAGCTCGGACTGGATGGCCACCGAGGCGGGGCCGTCCTCCGGCTCCACCTCGTAGACGACGGCGGCCACCGCGCGCTGGGTGAAGGACACCAGCCGCCGCGAGGTGATACGGACCGTGCGGCCACCGGGCGAGGTCCAGCGGGCGGTGCGGCTGAGCACACCGGTGCGGAAGTCCAGGACCCGCTCGTGCGACAGCAGCCGGCCGTAGCGCAGGTCGTACGGGTGGTCGTCCACCAGCAGCCGGACGACCTTGCCGTCGGTGATGTTGATCGCCGTCTGGCCGGACTCGGGGTAGCCGTACCCGGCCTCCGCGTACGGCAGCGGATGCCGCTCGTGGACGCCGTTGAGATAGGCGCCGGGCAGGCCGTGCGGCTCGCCCTCGTCCAGATTGCCGCGCCAGCCGACATGCCCGTTGGACAGCGCGAACACCGACTCGCTCTGCGCGAGCACGTCCAGGTTCAGCTCGGTCTCGCGCAGGGACCACGGCTCGACGGTGTAGCTGGGATGCGTGATCACGACGACTCCAGAAGTTCCGCCAGGTCGCGGACGACCACGTCGGCGCCGTGCGCCCGCAGCTGCTCCGCCTGCCCCACCCGGTCCACCCCCACGACCAGCCCGAACTCTCCCGCCCGGCCGGCCTCGACACCGGCCAGCGCGTCCTCGAACACGGCCGCCGCGCCGGGCTCCACGGACAGTTCCCGCGCCGCCTCCAGATAGGTGTCCGGGGCGGGCTTGCCGCGCAGCCCCCGCTCACGGGTCACCACTCCGTCGACCCGCTCGTCGAACAGGTCCGCGATACCGGCCGCGGCCAGCACGTCCCGGGCGTTCGCGCTGGACGACACCACCGCGCAGGCCAGACCCGCCGCGCGGACCTCGTGCAGAAAGCGGACCGAGCCCTCGTACGGCTCCACCCCGTCCTCCCGGATCCGGCGCAGCACCAGCTCGTTCTTGCGGGCACCCAGCGCCCGCACCGTCTCGGCGTCCGGCGGATCCTCCGGCGACCCCTCGGGCAACCGCACCCCGCGCGCCGCGAGGAACGTCCGCACCCCGTCCTCCCTGGGCCGCCCGTCCACGTACTCGTCGTAGTCCCGCACCGCGTCCAAGGGCACGAACTCGGTGCCCTCCCGCCGCGCGCGCTCTCGCAGCCAGGCGTCGAACATCTCCTTCCAGGCCGCCGCGTGCACCTTGGCGGTCCGGGTGAGCACCCCGTCGAGATCGAACAGACAGGCGCGTACATGTGCGGGAAGCCGGGGCATGTTCCGAGGCTAGGAGCCACCGGTGGCCGACGGCGTGGGGACACCGGCCCGGCGCGCCGGAAGGCACCCGCTCGGTGGAGGCGTGCGCCGGGCCCCATGACAGGATGCGCGGATCATGAGTGCTGACTGGTACATCCTCATCGAGGAAGACATACGGAACACGAAACATCTCCAGGCCATCGAGTTCAGGCTGCACCAGTGGAAGCTGGCGGCCGCGCACCGTGTCACGGGGGACGAGGCCCGGATCGCCGCCGTGGCCGAGGACGCGGCCCTGCACCACCTGCCGACCACCCTGGGCCGCCACGCCAAACCGGGGGACCAGCCGGCGCGGCACGCCTTCCTCGCCCAGGACGGCTCGTGGGTGGTCCTCGTCGGACTGCGCGGATATCAGTGCCACATACGGGTGAGCACCGCCCGGCTCATGCATGTGCGGGAGGAGAAGGAGACCCCGCCGAAGACCCTCAAGGAGATGCTCCGCGGCGCGTGGGAGGGGCCGCCGCCCCTGGAACAGCCCTGGTCCCCGCCGACGGACGACGAGGGCTGAGGGCGAACCCCATGCCCCCGAGGGGCTGAGGGCGGACCGTAGCGGCGGAGAGGGCAGGATTTGAACCTGCGTGGACCCCATGGGGGTCCGACCTCGAGGCGAGCTCGTGGGTCCCCGATAAACCGCTCCGGGCACCTCTCCTTGTTCCCGGTCCGGGGCGGTGCTCCGTTCCGTTCACAAGAAGAGGATGGCAGCGGCCCCTGACAGGGCGCTGATGTGTCCCTGACGCGTCAGGACCGGGTCCGGGGGCAGGACACGTCCGTGGCGGGCAGCCGGCCGGACGCGAGGTAGGCGTTCACCGCGTCGTCCACGCAGGCGCTGCCGAAGACGCCGAACACCACGTGCTGGTCGGCGTCGTGCAGGGTTATCAGACGGGAGCTGGGCCAGCCGCGGTGGACCCTCTCGGCACCGGAGTAGAGGGTGCGCGGGTCGCCGGTGGCGTTGACCAGCAGGGCCGGGAGATCGGCGCGGAGGGCGGTCGGCCGTTCGCGCGGCGGTCCCCAGAACGCGCAGGCGTTGATGTCGTTCGTGACCGGGGCGAAGAACCGGTCCCGGGGATCGGCCCGCCGCAGAGAGCGCCAGTAGGTCTCCGGATCGCGGGGCGCGGTCCCGTCACCGCACAGGATCGCCGTCTGCGCGCTGCCGTAGGCGGAGTCGTGTCCCGTCAGCAGGAACTGGAGCAACTCGGCCAGCCAGGGCGACGGGGACACCGGGTCGCCCCCGGCGGCGCGCCGCAGTTCCCGCACTCCCTGGGCGAAGTCGCCGTAGGCCGAGGGATTGTCCTGGGAGAGGCCGTTGAAGACGAGGGTGGGGAGAACCTGGTCGTCCACCCGGTACGCGCCGACCCGCAGCGGGGCGCGCTCGGCGGCCGACTGGACCTCCTCCACCGTCGCGAGGACCGCGTCGCCGGTACGGCCCAGGCCGTAGTCCTCGTCGTGCGCGGCGGTCCAGTCCGCCCAGCCGCGCAGGGCGTGCTTCCCCGCGGCCTCCGTGCCCCGCAGCAGTCGCGGACCGTAGCGGGCCGGGTCGATCACACCGTCCAGCACCACCCGGTCGGTGCGGCCCGGGAACATCGTGGTGTACACCTCGCTGAGGTAACTGCCGTACGAATAGCCGAGGTAGGAGATCCGGCGTTCGCCCAGCGCGGCCCGGATCACGTCCATGTCGCGGGCGCTGTTGCGGGTGCTCGCGTACGGCACCAGGTCGCCGGCGTGGGCGCGGCAGCGGCGGGCGAGGCCGGCGGAGAAGGACACCATCCGGTCCGTCAGGCACGGCGGCCGGTGCGCAGGTCGGCCACGCCGTCCGTGACGGACCAGCGCGCACAGCCCGGCTCGGCGGCGGGCGTGTCGACGAGCACCGCGGCCCCGGCGATCCTGTCCTCGGTGACCAGCCGGTGCACGGACCGCCGTACGGCCTCGCGGGTGCCGCACGCGCGGGACGCGTCCGGTGGCCGGGCGGCGGCCAGTGGCGCGGCGAGCAGCACCAGGGCGGCGGCCCCGGCCATGAGCGCGGTACCTCTGCGAAGTACGGGTGGAAGTAAAGGAATTGCCATGTGGACCACGGTAGAGATCGCCAGGGGCGCGATCACTCCGGCAGGCAGCCGGACCCGTGCGGGGGCCAGCACCAGCCCGCGCGCTGGGGGAAGCCGGAAGCCCTCGGCCGCTCGCCCCGGGACTTACCCCGCGACGAGCGCCCTGCCGTACACCGTGGAACCGCGCCGCACCGTCATCCCGATCCGCTCGTACAGCCCCAGCGCCCCCGTGTCCGAATGGGTCCACAGGACGCAACTCCGCCTCCCCCGGGAGTAGAAGGCGCGGAACGCCTCGTGCAGCAGCAGCCGCGCGATACCCCGGTCGCGCCGATCGCGGCGGACCGCGACCCGCTCGACGTACCCCTCGCCGCCGTCCGGCGCCCCGGCCACCAGGTCCGTCCCCGGCACGGGACCCGCGGCCACCCCGTCGGCCGCCCCCGCACCCGCCCCCGGATCCAGCGACAGCACCACCCCGACCAACCGGTCGCCCTCGAAGGCGAGCGGCGACGCCTCCGGCGCGAACGTCGCCCGCCCGACCGTGAGCCGCGCCCACTCCGCGTACGGCTTCCGCCGTTGCTGCCACTCGTCGAAGGCGTCCTCGGTGAGCCGGTACGCGGCCTGCTCGTCGCCCGCGCGGAACGTCCGTACCGTGATCCCCGCCGGCGGCCGGGGCACCACCGGTTCGGCGGGCATCGGCAGCTCCAGCAGCCACTCGGTGACCATCCTGGCGTACCCGCCGGAGCGCAGCAGCGCGGCGGCCGCGAGATCGCTGTCGGAGATCGTCTGGGCGAGCCGGTCGCCGCCCAGCTCCCGGGCCCGCGCCTCGGACCAGGCGAGCAGAGCGGTGCCGAGCCCCCGCCCCCGGTGCCCGGGGTGCACATGGACGCTCGCCCGCCGCCCCCGCACCCAGCCCCACGCCGCCGGGTCCCCGGTGGGACCGGTGACCAGCACCGTGTCACCCGCCGGCGCGTCCCCGGCCATGCCGAGATCGGCCGCGACGCGGTCGGCGTCGGTCGTCACCAGTCCGTGCAGCGCGCGCTCGCCCGCGCCGACCAGGCGGTGCACCGCGTCGGTGTCGGCCGCGGTGGCGGGGCGGACCCGATAGCCGGCCGGCCATGCTCCAGCGGAAGAATCAGCCATGGAGGAACCCTGCACCGGCACACCCCACC
Source organism: Streptomyces sp. SUK 48 (assembly GCF_009650765.1). Classification (NCBI taxonomy): domain Bacteria; kingdom Bacillati; phylum Actinomycetota; class Actinomycetes; order Kitasatosporales; family Streptomycetaceae; genus Streptomyces; species Streptomyces sp. SUK 48. The sequence goes on from NZ_CP045740.1 coordinate 7,666,352, forward strand.
GGAAACAGGGGGAAGGCCCCCGTCCGGCACCGGCGCGGCCAGGGGCCCTTGTGCACCCGGTCGGGACAGGCCGGCCGTACGGCCTGGGTCAGTGAGCCGGGTCGGCGTAGTACGGCACCGCGTTCGGCCCGGTCGGCCGCTGCTCGGACTTCCCAGACGCGCACCGCGCCACGAGCGCTGCCGCCCCCGGCACCCGGCCCGGCCCAGACCGCATGGCAGCCCCCGCCCCCACCCGCGCGTGCGCGTCCGGCGCCTCCCGTACCCCCGGGCGAGGCGCCGCAGCGGTCGCCCTGGAGCGTGTTCCGCCCCGCCGCCGGGCCGTACCGCGATGCCCGGCCGGCGGCGCGCGCGGCCGGGGCACACAGGCCGGCCGGGTACCCTGCTCCCCCCACCACGCCGGACGCCGTATTGCCGAAGCATGACCGGACACTGGCGTACAGGCGGCGCCGGCCAGGCCCTACACTCACTTGGTAGCCGCAAGCAACGGAATGTGAGTGATGATCGGCACAGAGAGCCGCAGAGGCCATGAGGGCGCCGTACGGATGGACGTCGTACAGGCGGAGGTCGTACAGGCGGACGTCGTGCCGGCGGATGCCGAACGGCCGGGCGACGCGCGCGCCGACGACGCGCCGTCCGCCGGGGCGGCGTACCCCGGGACCGAGGCCGCGACCGCGCTCGCCGACCCGGTGAGCGCCGAGGCCGCGGCGATCGCGGAGGCCGTCAGCGCCGAGGCGGCCGCGTCGGGCCTGGGTGCCGAGATGGTCCGCCTCATGCGGCTCTTCGCCGCCTGGACCCAGCGCGCCGGATTCGAGTGCGGGGCCGCCGACCGTGTGCTGCTCGCCCGGCTGGTGACCCGCGGCCGGTGCCGCGCGACCGACCTGGCCGCGGACGTCTTCCTCGACCTGTCGACGGTCAGCCGGCAGGTGCGCTCGCTGGTGGACCGGCAACTGGTGGAACGCCACCCGGACCCGGAGGACCGGCGCGGCTCGCTGCTCAGCGCGACCGAGGCCGGCCGCGCCGCGTACCAGAGCGCCGTACGCCGCCGCGAGGCGGAACTGACCCGGCTCCTCGAACCGTGGCCGGCCGCGGACCGCACCCTTCTCACCCGTCTGCTGAAGCGCCTCAACGACGACCTGGTGGACAGCACGTACACGAGCCTCGGGACCGGGCAGCCCCCGGTGGGCGAGGCGAGGCAAGGAGATCTGCACGCATGACCATGTCCGCGTCCCCGGCCCGCGGGGGAACACCAGCGATATCCGAGCCGCCACCACCGGCCGGCCGGCTGACGCACCGCCAGATCATGACGATCCTCAGCGGTCTCATGCTGGGCATGTTCCTCGCCGCCCTCGACCAGACCATCGTCAGCACCTCGATCCGCACCATCGCGGACGATCTGCACGGACTCAGCGCGCAGGCGTGGGTCACCACCGCCTACCTGATCACGTCGACCATCAGCACCCCGCTGTACGGCAAGCTCTCCGACCTCTACGGCCGCAAACCCTTCTTCCTCGCGGCCATCACGATCTTCATCGCCGGCTCGGCGGCCTGCTCCTTCGCCACCTCGATGAACGAGCTGTCGGCCTTCCGCGCCTTCCAGGGCATCGGCGCCGGCGGTCTGATGTCGCTGGCGCTGGCGATCATCGGTGACATCGTGCCGCCCCGCGAGCGCGCCCGGTACCAGGGCTACATGCTCGCCATGTTCGGCTCCTCCAGCGTCCTCGGCCCGCTGATCGGCGGCTTCCTGGCCGGTCGCAGCAGCATCCTGGCCATCGCGGGCTGGCGCTGGGTGTTCCTCGTCAACGTCCCGGTCGGCATCATCGCGCTCTTCGTCGTCGCCAAGGTGTTGAACCTTCCGCACACCCGGCGCGAGCACCGCATCGACTGGTGGGGCGCGCTCACCATCGCCGTCGGCGTGGTGCCGCTGCTGCTGGTGGCCGAGCAGGGCCAGACCTGGGGCTGGACCTCCACCAGGTCGTACGTCTGCTACGGCATCGGCGTGGTCGGCCTGGTGGCCTGGGTCCTCGTGGAGCGGGCAATGGGCGACGAGGCGCTGATCCCGATGCGCCTGTTCCGCAGCTCCGTGTTCAGCAAGATGAGCCTGCTGTCCGTGCTCATCGGTATGGGCATGTTCGGCGGGATGATGATGGTCCCGCTGTACCTCCAGATCGTGAAGGGTGTCAGCCCCACCAAGTCCGGCCTGCTGATGCTGCCGCTGATGGTGGGCATGATCGCCGGCACCATGGTGGTCGGCCGCATCATCTCCAAGACCGGCAAGTACAAGATCTTCCCGATCATCGGCACGGTCCTGCTGATCGCCGCCATGCTGCTGTTCCACTACCGGGTCCAGTGGGACAGCCCGCTGCCGGAGACCATGGCCTACATGGCGCTGTTCGGCCTGGGCCTCAGCGGCTGTATGCAGATCCTGACCCTGGCCGTGCAGAACTCCGTCGAGCCCAAGGACATGGGCGTCGCCACCGCGTCCGCCACCTTCTTCCGGCAGATGGGCGGCACCGCCGGTACGGCGATCTTCCTGTCCGTGCTGTTCAGCACCGTCGGCGACAAGATCGGCTCCGCGTTCCGGTCGGCCGCCCAGACGCCGGCGTTCCAGGCCGCCCTGCACGACCCGGCCGTCCGCGCCGACCCGGCGAACGCCCCGGTGCTGGACATGATCAAGCACCCCGCGGCGAGCGGTGGCGGCTCGGGGGTGCTGGACGACTCCTCCTTCATCCAGCAGCTCGACCCCCGGCTGGCGCAGCCCTTCAAGGAGGGCTTCACCGACGCGATGCACGTGGTGTTCCTGTGCGCCGCGGCCATCATGGTGCTCGGCTTCCTGGTCGCGGTGTGGACCAAGGAGGTGCCGCTGCGCAAGGTCTCCGGCCTGGAGGCGCGCGCGGCCGAGGCGAACGGCACCCAGGCCGAGGCCGCCGATGTGAAGGACGCCCAGGTGAACGCCGTGGCGGCCGACAGCGGCCAGGCGCCCGCCGTCCCGCTCGTCGAGGACGCTCCCGTGGCCGTCGCCTCCGTGCCCGCCGCCGGGCAGACCGTCCGAGGCCGGGTCCTCGACGGTGCGAACGCCCCGGTTCCGCAGGCGGCGGTCACCCTGATCGACGTCCGCGGCCGGCAGCTCGACCGCGCGGTCAGCGGCGTGGACGGCACCTACACGGCGTCGGTGCCCGGCGCCGGTACCTATGTGCTGATCGGCGCCGCCGGTGCCCGTCAGCCGCAGGCCGTCACCGTGCTGGTCGGCGACGAGCCGGTGATCTGCGACCTCGTTCTCGGCGGCAGCGGCGCCGCGCTCGCCGGCTCCGTCCGGGACGCGGCCCACGGGAACCCGCTGCCGGGCGCCCTGCTGGTCGCGACCGACCTGCGCGGTGAGGTCGTGACCTCCGCGACCTCCGCCGCCGATGGCGGGTTCTCGCTGGCGGACCTGGTCCCGGGCAGCTACACCCTCGCCGTGAACGCGCCGGGCTACCGTCCGGCCGCCGTCCCCGTCGAGGTCACCCCGGGTGCGGCCGAGCCGTGCGAGATCCGTCTCGAAGCCGGTGCCCAGCTGCACGGCGTCATCAGCGCCGCCACCGGCGGACCGCTCGGCGATGCCAAGGTGACGCTGCTGGACGCGGCCGGCAATGTGCTCGGCACCGCGACCACCGGCCCCGACGGCGCCTACGGCTTCACCGACCTCGACCTCGGTGAGTACACCGTCATCGCCAGCGGGTACGCCCCGGTCGCCACCTCCGTCCGCGTGGACGCCGGCGGCACCACGGACTTCGACCTCGAACTGTCCCACGAGGACCTCGCCAAGTAGCGCGCGTTCGGAGCATCCCCAGGCGTTCGGAGCACCCCTGGGGGAGTCCTGTCAGGGCCCGCGATCCACCGGATCGCGGGCCCTGATGTCATGTGCGGGCTCCCCGTAAGGGCCGCGCGCCGGGTCGTTCGCCTGAGCTCTTCGACGCGAGAGGCCGCCGCCCGGTCGGTCCGCGTCGCCGCCTGGCCGGTCCGTGTCGCCGCCCGGTCAGTCCGCGTCGTCCGGCGGCAGGCTCGGCACATCGGCCCGGAAGAGGCTGATCAGCAGCCCGTACGGCGCCCCGTGCGCGGGGTCCGCCGGATGCGGGCCTTCGGCCATTGCGCGCAGCCGCTCCTCCAGGGCGTGGGCCTCGGCATCGCTGAGCCAGAGATGGCGCAGCATCGTGTCCGACGCCTGCCCCGGCTCGCCCGGCACCATCTCGCCGAGCGCGGCCCTGATCAGGAACTCCGCCCCGCCGGTACCCTCCGGACGCATCGTGAAGGTGCGGCTGACCAGCGCGAAGTACTGCTCGGTGCCGCCGCGCACCTGACGGGTCTCGGCGAGCCGCACCAGCCCGGCCTCGCGCAGCACCCGTACGTGGTAGCCGATGGTGCCCTTGCTCATCCCCAGCGCGCCGGCGAGCTGCCGCAGCGTCGCGGGGCGCTGGCGCAGCAGGTTGACCATGCGATGCCGTATCGGGTGCCCGAGGGCCTTGAACTGCTCGGTCGAGTGCAGGACCAGGTGGCCCTGCTCGTCGCGGGTGTGCTCGGGGGTGCCGTCGGGTGGCTGTTCCGCTGCCATGGGGGAAAGTGTCTAGGAACTTAAATACTTTTGACAACTCCCGGGCCGTGGCCGCAGAATCCCGCATCAGGAAGTGGCGAGAAATCTCGTCGCTTGATCGGATGACCGGACACCCAAGGAGTTCCATGCCCCTCTCGACGGCTCATGTCGCCACCGCCCGCTCGGGCCGCTACATCAAGCAACTCGTCTCCCACCTGGGCCACAAGGCCGCCGCCACGCTCACTCCCGACGGCCGCGGCACCATCACGGTGGCCGCCGGCACCTGCACCCTCACGCCCGCCCCGGACCGGCTGGAGCTGACCGCCGCCGCGGTCGACGAGGAGCGGCTGGCCGGGGTCGAGGACGTGATCACCCGCCATCTGGTGCGCTTCGCCACCCAGGAGCGGCTCACGGTCGAATGGACGGCCCCGCTGCACGGCGGCGACCTAAGCCCCACCCACCCCGTCGTCGACGAGTACCTGCTGGCCCATCACACCCCGGCCGACGGCATCCTCGGAGAGCTGGCCGCCGCCACCCGAGAGGCCGCCGCCGACGCCGCGCACATGCAGGTCTCCGCCGACGAGGGCGCCCTGCTCACCATGCTGACCCGGCTCACGGGGGCCCGGCTCGCCGTCGAGGTCGGCGTCTTCACCGGCTATTCGAGCCTGTGCATCGCCCGTGGTCTGGCTCCCGGTGGACGGCTGCTGGCCTGCGACGTCAGCGAGGAGTGGGCGGCGATCGGACGGCCGTACTGGGAGCGCGCGGGGGTCGCGGACCGGATCGACCTGCGTATCGCCCCGGCGCTTCAGACGCTGCGCGCGCTGCCCTCCGAACCGGCCGTCGACATCGCCTTCATCGACGCGGACAAGGAAAACTACCCGCTCTATTACGAGGAGTTGGTGACCCGGCTGCGTCCCGGCGGCCTGGTGGTGCTGGACAACGTCTTCCTCGGCGGGCGGGTCCTCGACCCGGCGTACCGGGAGGCGCGCCATGTGACGATGCGGCGGCTCAACGATTTGATCGCCGCGGACGAGCGGGTGGACGCGGTGATGCTGCCGGTGCGGGACGGGGTGACCGTCGCGCGGCGGCGGTGAGGCGGGGGCGCGCCGGTGTCGTGGTCACCGCTGTCGTGGCCACCGGTTGCCGGTGCCGCGGTCACCAGTTGGTGTGGGCCGTGATCCGGTCGGCCAGTGGGTGTTCGCCGCAGGGGGTTGTCCCGGTGCAGGCGGGCGGCAGGTCCGGGGCGCGGGAGAGGGGGTGGGGGAGAGCTGGAGATGGGTGAGATGGCCGTGGGGGCCCTCGTCGGCGGACGGGCCGAGGATCAGGATCGGTGGCGGGCCGCATGCCGCGCCGGCCGGGCACCTGCTCCCGCCCCTCCATGGACCCTTTCAGCGGGGTGCCGTTGACCTTCCCCTCGTCGTCCTCTTCCATGGGGACACGTACGGCAAGGTGACCAGTTCGGCGAGGGCCTCGGCGGGCAACGGCCGGTGGGCGAGGGCGTGTACGGGTATCGGCATGGCGATCATCTGAGGGGCCCGGACGGTTGGTGCCGCGACCGGTGCGGGCCGTGCGGGGCAGGCCGCCCGAGGTTCGCGGGGACGACGGCTGCGTGTGCCGCTTGACTTAGAGAGCACTCCAATTCGTAGCGTTTTGGGCATGAGTACTGCACAGCACAAGATCGGGTCCGGATTCGGCGCCACCAGCACCGCCGACGAGGTCCTGGAAGGCATCGACCTCAGCGGCAAACTGGCCCTGGTCACCGGGGGTTACTCGGGGATCGGGCTGGAGACCACCCGTTCGCTCGTCAAGGCCGGCGCCCGGGTCGTCGTACCGGCGCGCCGTCCGGAGACCGCGGAGCAGGCGCTGGCCGGGCTGCCCGGTGTCGAGGTGGACGAGCTGGACCTCGGGGACCTGGAGAGCGTGCGCCGGTTCGCGGAGCGGTTCCTCGGAACCGGGCGGAGCCTGGACATCGTGATCGACAGCGCCGGGATCATGGCCTGCCCGGAGACCCGGGTGGGCGACGGCTGGGAGGCGCAGTTCGCCACCAACCACCTCGGCCACTTCGCCCTCGTCAACCGGCTGTGGCCCGCGATCGCGCCGGGCGGCGCCCGGGTCGTCTCCGTGTCCTCGCTCGGCCACCACACCTCCGGCATCCGCTGGGACGACGTCCACTGGCGGCAGGGCTACGACAAGTGGGAGGCGTACGGCCAGGCCAAGACCGCCAACGTCCTGTTCGCCGTCCAGCTCGACAGGCTCGGCCGCGATGCCGGGGTCCGCGCCTTCGCCCTGCACCCCGGTGGCATTCTCACGCCGCTCCAACGGCACCTGGCCAAGGAGGAGATGGTCGAGCGCGGCTGGATCGACGAGCAGGGCAATCTGCTCCACCCCGAGGTGTTCAAGACTCCGCAGCAGGGCGCGGCCACCCAGGTCTGGGCGGCGACCTCCCCGCGGCTCGACGGTCTCGGCGGCCTCTACCTGGAGGACTGCGACGTCGCCGAGCCCGCCCCGGACAACGGTGAACGCGTGGGCGTCAAGGACTGGGCGATCGACCCGGAACAGGCGGCCCGGCTGTGGACGCTGTCGGCCGAGCTGACCGGGGTGGACGCGTTCGCATCCTGACCAGCGCCATCCGTAGGGCCGCGCGCGTCACGGGGGTGAGGCGTCCGCCGCCATCGGCTGTCCGGCGCCGTCACCCGTCTGCCGCCATCACCTGTCCGCGCACCGGACCCGCGCCGCCTCCCTGTCGTGCGCTCCGGCGCGCGCCGTCGGAGTGCGGCCGGGTACGGCCCCGCCGGGAGCCTTCCGCGCGGCCCGGGACGCTGTGCGGCGTCGCACCAGGCCGGCCGGAAAGGGGCATGAACCCGCCGGGTTCGCGGAGGTGCCGGACGCGGAGGGCCGCCCGGCGGTGGTCCGCGGGAGCGGGGGCGGCGCGGGCTCCGATATCGCCCTCGGGCAGGTGCACTTGGAGATCTCGGGCATGGCGGCGCAGACGCGGCTCAAGGTGCGGCCCGGGGGCTCACCAGCCTCGATCAGCATCATGTCGACGCCGGCCCGCTCGGCGCCCTGTGGGCCAGGTGGGCCTGCCACGGGTGGGTCAGGGTGGCTCGGTGATCGTCCGATGCGGGCATTCGCTCAGCTTGCCCTCAGGTCGTCCGCGACCAGCGAGAACAGGACCAGATCGACCCGCCCGTCATGCACGAACCCCGCGTTGCGCAGGATGCCCTCGCGGTGGAAGCCGCATCTGAGGGCGGTCTTCCGGGAGGCGGTGTTGGCGGTGGCGGCGCGGAGTTCGAGGCGTTCGAAGCGGTGGCCGGTCAGCAGCCAGTGGGCGAGGGCGCGGGTCGCCTCGGCGGCGATGCCGTGGCCGCGTCCCCAGGGGGAGACCCAGTAGCCGACCTCGCTCGTCCGCCCCCGCCAGTCGGTCTTCTTCAGACCGACCGTGCCCATCAGGCGCTCGGTGCGCCGGTCGGTGACGGCGAAGTGGATGCCGTCACCGGACTCGCGCAGGGCGTGGGAGACGGAGGTGCACCAGGCGGTCCGTGTGCAGCACTGTCTCCGGGAACATCCGCCCGTCCATCCGTCTGTGCGTCCGTCCATGGGTGATCACTTGGCCGGAACATAACAGGTCCGCCGCGTGACCGAGGCGGCCCCTCGGGGGGAGGTGGAGGAGCCTTCGGCCCCGGCGGTTGCCGCGCCCCGTCGGCGCGCCGGTCTCAGATCCGGCCGACGAGTTCGTAGCCCGCCTCGTCCACGGCCGCGCGGACGGCTTCCTGGTCGAGCGGGGCGGCGGAGGTCACCGTGACCTCCCCGGTGTCGGCGACGGCCGTGACCGCGGTGACGCCGTCCAGGGCGGAGACCTCCGAGGAGATGGCGGACTCGCAGTGGGCGCAGGTCATGCCGGAGACCTTGTACACGGTGGTGACGCCGCCGCCGTGGACCTGTACGTCGGTCGCCGCGCCGGTGCCGCAGGAGCCGCAGCAGGAGCCGGAGTTCGTCTGTTCGGTCATGGCCTCTTCCTCGGTTGTGGGCATGGTTCGGTTCGCGGAAGGACGGTCGCCCGGCCTTCCGACAGCAGGAACGATATACCCCTGGGGGGTACATGTTCGTGTGATCGTCATCTCGGGGGGTCGGCTGGACGCCGTACCCCTAGGGGGTATAGTGGCGGGCCTGACACCTGTGGCGGACGGGACGTGGTCCCGGGACACGGGGTCTCAGACGTGGCCTCGGAAAGGGGAGGGCGGCAGGTGACGTACCGGCGGACCGGACCCGGCGGCGGCGCGACGCGCCGGTCGTGGGCCGCCGTCCTGGCCCTGCTCGCCGCCTTCGTCGTCCTGGTCCACCACGACGTGAGCGCGACCCCGGCCGCACCCGCGACCGCCACGACCGCCATGAGCGCGATGCCCGGGATGGATCACACCGCGCGGAACACGACCGTGCAGCACATGACCGCTCGGCACATGGCCACGCACCGCGTGACCGGGCACCGCGTCACCGGGCAGGACATGGCCGTCGTGGCCCTGTCCTCCGCCATGAGCCATGACATCGGCGGCGCCTGTTCCGGCGCCGGCATGCAGCACTGCACCTCCGGTGCCGTCGGCTCGCCGCAGTGGCTCGATCCGCCGGCCGTGCCCACGCACACCGTCCAGGCCGTTCCGCCGCGGGGCGTCCTCGCCGGGCGCGGGCTGCCGGGCAACCCGTACCGCGCGCCGCCCGACCTCTCCGTCCTCTCCCGACTGCTGATCTAGGCCGCCCCCGCGCGGCCCGTTCCCCCGTACCCCGTGGGGGCGATGCCGCATGCGCGCAGGTCAACGGCATCTCGAGAAGAGGCATCGCACATGGACAGCATCAACCGTCGTACCGCCCTGCTGGCCGGTCTCGCCGTCGCCGGGACAGGAGCACTCGCCGCGTGCGGCGGCTCCGGGTCCACGCCGGCCCTGGTGAGCCCCGACAGCAAGGTGGTCGCGACCACCGAGAGGAAGCGCAAGGGCACCGGCAAGGTGCGGGAGGTGAACTTGACCGCGGCGCCGGCCGTGCTCGACCTCGGCGGCAAGGTGACGGCGAAGAGCTGGGCCTACGGCGGCCGGACCCCGGGCAAGGAGATCCGGCTCTCGGCCGGTGACACCCTCGCGGCCGAACTCTCCAACCAGCTCCCGGACCGGACCACGACCTCCGTCCACTGGCACGGCATCGCCCTGCGCGCCGACATGGACGGCGTGCCCCCGGCCACCCAGGACGCGGTACGCGCCGGCCGCAACTTCACCTACCGCTTCCTCGCCGACACCCCCGGCACCTACTTCTTCCACCCCCACGTCGGCGTCCAGCTCGACCGGGGACTGCACGCCCCGCTGATCGTGGAGGACCCGAGGGAACCGCTGTCGTACGACGACGAGTGGGTCGTCGTCCTGGACGACTGGGTCGACGGTGTCACCGGCACCCCCGACCAGGTCCTCGCCGAACTGAGCCACGGCATGGGCGACATGGGCGACATGGACATGGGCGACTCGGGCCACGGTGGCCCGGGCCGCGGCGGTTCCTCCAGCCATGACATGGGCGACATGGGCGGGATGGACATGAGCGGGGGCGGCGCGGGCGCGGGCGGCGAGGCGTCGTCGTCCGGCTCGATGAAGTTCATGCTCATGGGCGCCCGCAGCGGCCTGCTCGGCGGCGACGCCGGCGACGTCAAGTACCCGTACCACCTGGTCAACGGCCGGGTGCCGGCCGACCCCGACGTCTACACCGGCAAGCCGGGCCAGCGGGTGCGGCTGCGCCTCGTCAACGCCGGCGGCGACACGGCGTACCGCGTCGCGCTCGGCGGCCACAAGCTGACCATCACCCACACGGACGGCTTCCCGGTCGCCCATCGGCAGGTGGACGCGCTGCTGGTGGGCATGGGGGAGCGGTACGACGTCCTCGTCACGCTCGCCGACGGGGTCTTCCCGCTGGTCGCCCTCGCCGAGGGCAAGGACGCGAGCGGTCTGGCGCTGGTGCGCACCGGGTCCGGCGCCGCGCCGAAGGCGACCGTCCGCCCCGGGGAGCTGAACGGCATGATCATGAACGCGGCCGGGCTGAAGGCCGCCGACGAGGTCCGCCTGGACACGAGGAGGACCGACCGCGTCCACCGGATCGAACTCACCGGCGGTATGGCCGGGTACGACTGGGGCATCAACGGCCGGCGGTACGACATGAAGCACCCCGCCGCCGATCCCGTCCTGGTCGAGCAGGGCCAGCGGGTCCGGCTGGACTTCGTCAACAAGACCGGCATGTGGCACCCGATGCATCTGCACGGACACACGTACCAGCTCGGTACGGGCGGCCCGCGCAAGGACACCACCATCGTGCTGCCCGGCCGCACGGTGTCCGTGTACTTCGACGCCGACAACCCCGGCCAGTGGATGCTGCACTGCCACAACGCCTATCACGGCGAGGCGGGCATGATGGCGCTGCTGGCGTACCAGGCGTGACAGCGCGAGGGGGTGGTGCGCGCCGGACGGCCCGCACCACCCCCCTCCCGCGCGTCAGACGTTGCGCCGGTACTGGCCGCCCACCTCGAAGAACGCCTCGGTGATCTGCTGCAAGGTGCACACCCGCGCGGCGTCCATGAGCACCGAGAACACGTTCTCGCCCTCGACCGCCGCCGCCTTCAGGGCGCTCAGCGCGGCATGCGCCTCCTGCTGGTGCCGGGCCTGGAAGTCATGCACCCGCTCCAGCTGGGAGCGCTTCTCCTGCTCCGTCGCGCGGGCCAGCTCGATGGCGCCCGGCTCGGCACCCTCCGCGTGCGGGTTGCGGAAGGTGTTGACGCCGATGATCGGCAGCGAACCGTCGTGCTTGCGCTGCTCGTAGAGCATCGACTCGTCCTGGATACGGCCGCGCTGGTAGCCGGTCTCCATGGCGCCGAGCACACCGCCGCGCTCGCTGATCCGCTCGAACTCCAGCAGCACCGCCTCCTCGACCAGGTCGGTCAGCTCGTCGATGATGAACGACCCCTGCAGCGGGTTCTCGTTCATCGCGAGCCCCCACTCACGGTTGATGATCAGCTGGATGGCCAGGGCGCGGCGGACCGACTCCTCGGTCGGGGTGGTGACCGCCTCGTCGTAGGCGTTGGTGTGCAGGCTGTTGCAGTTGTCGTAGATGGCGATGAGCGCCTGGAGCGTGGTGCGGATGTCGTTGAAGTCCATCTCCTGGGCGTGCAGCGAGCGGCCCGAGGTCTGGACGTGGTACTTGAGCTTCTGGGAACGCTCGTTGCCGCCGTACTTCCGCTTCATCGCGACCGCCCAGATCCGGCGGGCGACCCGGCCGAGCACCGAGTACTCGGGGTCCATGCCGTTGGAGAAGAAGAACGACAGGTTCGGCGCGAAGTCGTCCACGTCCATGCCGCGCGCCAGGTACGCCTCCACATAGGTGAAGCCGTTGGCGAGGGTGAACGCCAGCTGGCTGATCGGGTTCGCGCCCGCCTCGGCGATGTGGTAGCCGGAGATCGACACCGAGTAGAAGTTGCGGACCTTGTGGGCGATGAACCACTCCTGGATGTCGGCCATCATCCGCAGCGAGAACTCGGTGGAGAACAGGCAGGTGTTCTGGCCCTGGTCCTCCTTGAGGATGTCGGCCTGCACCGTGCCCCGCACGCTCGCCAGCGCGTGGGCGCGCAGCCGCTCCGCCTCCTCGGCGGACGGGTCGCGGTCCTCGGCGGCGCGGAACCGCTCGATCTGCTGGTCGATCGCGGTGTTGAGGAAGAACGCCAGCACGGTGGGCGCCGGGCCGTTGATCGTCATCGACACCGAGGTGGTCGGCGCGATCAGGTCGAAGCCGTCGTACAGCGCCTTCATGTCGTCCAGGTTCGCCACCGAGACGCCGGAGGTGCCGACCTTGCCGTAGACGTCGGGGCGCTCGCCCGGGTCGCGGCCGTAGAGGGTCACCGAGTCGAAGGCGGTGGACAGCCGGGTGGCGGGCTGGCCCTCGGAGAGCAGCTTGAAGCGGCGGTTGGTGCGGAAGGGGTCGCCCTCGCCGGCGAACATCCGCGCCGGGTCCTCGCCGTCGCGCTTGAAGGGGAACACGCCCGCGGTGAACGGGAAGTAGCCGGGCAGGTTCTCCCGCCGCCAGAACCGCACCAGCTCGCCGTGGTCGGTGAACCGGGGCAGCGCCACCCGGGGGACCTTGTTGCCCGACAGCGACTCGCGGGTCAGCTTGGTGCGGATCTCCCGGTCGCGGATCTTCACGACCTGCTCGTCACCGGAGTACGACGCCACGACGGCGGGCCAGTTCTCGATCTGCTCGCCGACCTCGTGCGGGAGCTGCCTGCGGGCGTCGGTGAGCAGCGCGTCCACGTTGTCCGCGGCCGAACCGGCCGCCGTCAGCTCGCCCTTGACCAGGTCCAGGCGCTGCACCCGACGGGCCGCCTCGGCGAGCACCTCGGTCTCGGCGTGGTAGGCACGGACCGACTCGGTGATCTCCGCGAGGTAGCGCACCCGGTCGGCGGGCACCACCTGGCGGATCCCGGAGGAGTGGCGCACGTCGACGGGCGCGAGGGTGCCCTCCTGGAGGTGCAGGCCCTTCTCGTCCAGGCACGACCGCAGATGCTGGAAGAGCGCGGTGACCCCGTCGTCGTGGAAGGTCGCGGCCGAGGTGCCGTACACCGGCATGTCCTCGGGCTTCTTGTCGAACGCCTCGCGGTTGCGCACCAGTTGGCGGCTCACGTCGCGCAGCGCGTCCTTGGCGCCGCGCCGCTCGAACTTGTTGACCGCGACCACGTCGGCGAAGTCGAGCATGTCGATCTTCTCCAGCTGGGACGCGGCGCCGAACTCCGGCGTCATCACGTACAGCGAGGTGTCGACGAACGGCACGATCGCCGCGTCGCCCTGGCCGATGCCCGGGGTCTCCACGATCACCAGGTCGTACCCGGCGGCCTTGACGACGTCGATCACATCGGTGAGGTGCTCGGGCAGCTCATGGCTGCCGCGGGTGGCCAGGCTGCGGAAGAACACCCGGTTCCCGTCCAGGGAGTTCATCCGGATGCGGTCGCCGAGCAGGGCGCCGCCGCCGCGCCGGCGGGTCGGGTCGACCGCGATCACCGCGATGCGCAGCTTGTCCTGCTGGTCCACGCGGAAGCGGCGCACCAGCTCGTCGGTCAGCGAGGACTTGCCGGAGCCGCCGGTGCCCGTGATGCCCAGCACCGGCACCACCCGGCCGGCCGCGGCGGCCCGCAGCCGGTCGAGGAACTCCGGGGGCAGCTTGCCGAGTTCGGCGCCCGTGATGGCCCGGGCGGTGGCGAACCGGTCGCCCGCGAGCACGGCGTCCGCGTCGGCGGGCTTGCCCTCCCACAGGTCGAAGTCGCAGTCCCGTACGACCGAGTTGATCATCCCGGCGAGGCCCATCCGCTGGCCGTCCTCGGGCGAGAAGATGGTCACCCCGTGCGCGCGCAGCCGGGTGATCTCCTCGGGCACGATCACGCCGCCCCCGCCGCCGACCACCCGGATGTGCTCCGCGCCCCGCTCGCGCAGCGTCTCGACCAGGTACTCGAAGTACTCGACATGGCCGCCCTGGTACGAGGAGACGGCCACGCCGTGCGCGTCCTCCTCCAGTGCCGCGTTCACGACCTCCTGTACCGACCGGTTGTGCCCGAGGTGGATCACTTCGGCGCCCTGGGACTGGAAGATGCGCCGCATGATGTTGATCGACGCGTCGTGCCCGTCGAACAGAGCGGATGCGGTGACCAGGCGTACGGGGTGTACGGGGGAGTGCAGTGCGCTCATCGGGGGCCTTCCGGGACAGGTCGGGGGGACGCTGATCAGAGAAATACTAGGACGTCCTAGTAAAGCGCAGTAGTCGGACGCGATGTGAGCAGCGGCACAGTCGGCGGCGCGTCTTTGTGAATCCGGATCAGTGTGCGGAAGCGGCGCGTCGGATTCAGTCACCCCGCTTCACGCGCCGTCATTGGACCACTTCCGCCGCAAGTGAATCCCGAGTAGTCTCCGCTGGCGCACTCGGGTGCACGAGGCGCCGCCGCGGTTCTCGATCCCTCTGAGAAAGCTGGTCATGAAGCGAACCCTTTTCGAAGCCGAGCACGAGGACTACCGCGAGAGCGTGCGGGCCTTCATCACCAAGCATGTGGTGCCGCACTACGCGGACTGGGACAAGGCGGGCATCGTGCCCCGTGAGCTGTTCACCGGTCTGGGCGAGCTCGGCGCGCTCGGCATCGCCGTGCCCGAGGAGTTCGGCGGCGCGGGGATCAAGGACTTCCGCTACAACACGATCCTGCACGAGGAGGGCGCGCGGGTGGGCGCCATCCCGGCGATCCTCGGCCCGACCCTGCACGCGGACGTGGTCCTGCCCTACTTCCTCGACCAGACGAACGACGAGCAGAAGGCCCGCTGGCTGCCCGGCATCGCCTCCGGCGAGACGATCACGGCGGTCGCGATGACCGAGCCCGGCACCGGTTCCGACCTGTCCGGCATCCGCACCAAGGCGGTCCGCGACGGCGACCACTACGTCATCGACGGCGCGAAGACGTTCATCACCAACGGCATCAACGCGGACCTGGTCGTCGTCGCCGTGCGCACCGGCGAGCACCCGCACCGCGGGATCAGCCTGATCGTCGTGGAGCGCGACACCCCCGGCTTTGAACGCGGCCGCAAGCTGGAGAAGGTCGGCCTGCACGCCCAGGACACCGCCGAACTGGTCTTCACCGGCGCCAGGGTGCCGGCGGCCAACCTGCTCGGCGCGGAGGGCGAGGGCTTCTTCGCGCTGACGCGCAATCTCGCGCAGGAGCGGATGTCGGTCGCGATCGCCGGTCTGGCGCAGGCGGTGGCGGCCTTCGACTGGACCGTCGAGTACGTGCGCGAGCGCAAGGCGTTCGGCAAGCCGATCGGCTCCCTCCAGGTGATCCGGCACCGCCTCGCCGAGCTGGACACCGAGATCGAGATCGCCCAGCACTACCTCGACCGCTGCGTACTCGCGCTGAACTCGGGCGAGTTGACGGTGGTCGACGCCGCCAAGGCCAAGTGGTGGTGCACCGAGCTGCAGGGCCGGGTCATGGACGCCTGCGTCCAGCTGCACGGCGGATACGGCTACATGCTCGAGTACCCGATCGCCCGGGCCTGGCAGGACAGTAGGGTGAGCCGGATCTACGCGGGCACGACCGAGATCATGAAGGAGATCATCGGCCGTTCGCTGGAACTCGGCTAGACCGCCGGTCCAGGACGAGTCGGCTCGCTGTCTGGAGGTGCCGGTGAGGGTCGAGGTCGGGTCGGACCCGGAGAGCGTGCGCGCGACGGCGCCGGAGCCTGGTGCGGGGCCGGTCGCTCTGGGGAGTACGGCGACGGGTACCTGTGGGGAGTCGGTCGCGCGGGGCGGTACGGCCGCGCTGGGACCTGGTGTGGAGCCGGTCGCTGTGAGCGGTGGGGCGGCGACGGGTACCCGTGGGGAGTCGGTCGCGCGGGGTGGTACGGCTGGGCTGGGACCTGGTGTGGGGACGGTCGCTGTGAGCGGTGGGGCGGCGACCGGTACCCCTGTGGAGCCGGTCGCCCCGGGCGGTACGGCGGTGACGGGACCCGGTGCGGAGACTGCCGCCCCGCTCGTGCGGGCGACGCGGCCGCGCAACCGACGGGAGCTGATCATCGCCGCCGCGCGCGAGCTGTTCTCCCGGGACGGCTACGCCAACGCGGCGATGAGCGGCATCGCGGCGGCCGTGGGCATCGGCCCCTCCGCCCTGTACCGGCACTTCGGCGGCAAGCAGGAGCTGCTGCACGCCGTCGTCACCGAGGCCCTCGACTCCTGCTTTGCCGGGCTGTACCCGGCCGGTCCCGGTGAACTCGACGTCCTGGTCCGGGACTTCGCCGCGTCCGCGCTGGCCCGGCGTGAACTGGGAGTGCTGTGGCAGCGGGAGGCCCGGCACCTGCCCGCCGCGCAGCACGCGGAACTCACCCGGCGGCTGCACGCGGCCCGGCGCACCCTCGCCGGGCAGCTGACCGCCGCCCGGCCGGGGCTGGACCCCGCCCACACCGAGCTGCTCTCCTGGGGCACGCTCGGGGTGGCCGCGAGCCTCGCCTACCAGCACGTGGAACTGGCGACGCCGGATCTCGTCGCGCGCCTGATGCACCGCGTCGCCACGTCGGCCCCGCCCGGACTCGGCGCGCCCCGGCCCGACGCGCCCCGGGGCACCCTGCGCCACCGCTCCCGCCGGGAGGCGCTGCTCGCCGCCGCGACCGAGCTGTTCGCCGAGCGCGGCTACGCCTCGGTCAGCCTGGAGGACACCGGCGCGGCCGTCGGGATCGCCGGGCAGAGCATCTACCATCACTTCGCCAGCAAGCACGACCTCCTCGCCACCGCCGTGCACCGCGGCGTCGAACGGCTGTGGGTCGACCTGGCCGAGGTGCTCGCCTGCGCCCCCGACCACGCGGGCGCGCTACGGCGCCTGGTGTGGCGCTACGTCCGCATGGCGCTGGTCTCCCGGCACCTGGTGACCGTGATCGCCACCGAGGCCGAGCATCTCCAGGAGGCGGACCGGCTGCGCACCCGGCAGTTCCAGCGCGACTACATCGCCGAGTGGCTGCAGCTGCTGCACGCGGTCCACCCGGACATGACCCCGGCCGAGGCCCGCGTCCGGGTGCAGACCGTCCTCACCGTCGTCAACGACGTGGCCCGCACGCCCCGGCTCGCCACCCGGCCGGGGATAGACCGGGCCCTGTACCAACTGGGCTGCGAACTGCTGGAGTCGGCGGCCGGTCCGCTGCCCGAGTGACGCCCGCCCTACCGTGCTCCCGCCGCGGGCCCGCCTCGATGACGATGTCCTGCGGGCCGCGCGATGCCTGGAGGCCGTCGATCGCGCGGCTGATCCGCTCCCGCTCCTTGCGCAGCCCCGCGACGAGGTCCGCGCAGACCGGTATCAGCCGTTCGCCCTCCTCGCGGACACACGGCAGCACCTTCGCGATGGTGTCCGTGGTGAGTCCGGCGGCGAGCAGGGCGCGGACCCGGCGGATCGTCTCGACGTCCTGCTCGCCGTAGACGCGGTACCCGCCGGGCAGGCGCTCCGGTGTCAGCAGGCCCTGCTCCTCGTAGTGGCGCAACAGCCGCTCGCTGACCCCTGTGCGCCGCACCATCTCACCGATCCGCATGGCGGCCTCGCGGCACCACGACGGTCGCCGCCCGGCCGGAACACGGCCTGGAACATGAGAAGTTGTCGCCGTGCACGCTGTTCGGGTCGATGTCCACGGCGGTCCCGAGGTGCTCACCGTACGGGAGGTCGCCGACCCGGAGCCGGAATCCCGGCCGGGGCCGGACGCGGCCGGGGAGACCGGGCCGGGCGCCGGTGAGGTGCTGGTGCGGACGGCCGCGAGCAGCCTGAACCCGGTGGACTGGAAGACCCGTGCCTGGGACGTGGGCCCCGCCCTGCCGGTGACGCTGTGCTGGGACCTGGCCGGGATCGTCGTGGCGAGTTCGGCGCCTGAGTTCGCGGCCGGCGACCGGGTGATCGCGATGTCCGCGCAGCTGGCCACCGGCCTGGACACCTGGGCCGAACTGGTCCTCCTGCCGGCACGGCTGCTCGCCCACGCCCCAGGACGCTCACCCCGGCCGAGGCCGCGACGCTGCCGCTCGCCGGGCTGGCAGTCCAACTGGCCCGGCAAGCGGGCGTGTCGGTCGACGGGCTGGTCTCCCGTCCCGAACACATCCGAATCGTGCGGGAGTTCGGCGCCTCGACCGTGACGCACTCCGTCGCCGAACTTCCCCAGGGGGCGTACGACGCGGTGCTCGACACGGCGGGCGCCGACGTGACCCGGGCGTTCACCGACGGCGGGTCGTACCTCTCGATCTCCACGCGAGGACCTCGCCGAACTGGTGGGCCTGGTCGACGCGGGGCGGCTGAAGGCGCGGGTGGCCGCGTACTACCCCCTCACCCAGGTGCGGACGGCCCATGAACGCTTCGAGGCGGGCGGTCTGCCGGGCAAGGTCGTGCTGCTGTTGTGAGCCCGGCCGGTGGCCGGTGGCGGGAACCGGCGGGCGGCGCCGGGTGTTCGTGGCAGGATCCGCCACCATGGAATTCTCCGAGGTGATCCGCCGCAGGCGCATGGTCAGGCACTACAGCGACAAGCCGCTGACACCCGAGGTGGCCGAGCGGATCCTCGCCTCCGCCCTGCGTGCCCCCTCGGCCGGCTTCTCCCAGGGCTGGGCCTTCCTCGCCCTGACCGACCCCGCGGACCGCGCCCGCTTCTGGCCCTTCGTCCCCGTCCGGGTGGAGAAGACACCGACGATGCAGGACGCCCCGCTGGTCGTGGTGCCGCTGGCCCACAAGGAGGCGTATCTCGACCGCTACGCCGAACCCGGCAAGGGCTGGGAGGACCGCTCCGAGGACCGCTGGCCCGCGCCGTACTGGTACGTCGACACCGGCATGGCCTCCCTGCTGATGCTGCTGACCGCCGTCGACGAGGGCCTCGGCGCGTGCTTCTTCGGCATCATGCCCGAACACATCCAGCCGTTCCGCGAGGAGTTCGACATCCCGGACGCGTACGCCCCCGTCGGCGCCCTCACCATCGGCTACCGCGCCACCGACCTGCCCCCGCAGAACCCGAACGTCGAAGCACGGCGCCGCAGCGCGGAGGAGGTCATCCACCGGGGGAACTGGGGCCGACACGACTGATTCCGGCGGCGGACCGGGGGCAGCCCTGGTCGCTTCCTCAGGAACCGGGCACCTGCCGCAGACGTCTCTCGCCGCATGACTTCTCACGAGCGGTACGAGCAACAGGCGGGGCACGAGCGGCAGGCGCGGCACGAGTACGCGGGCCGTACCGCGCCCGCCTCGACGCCCGCGGTCGCCGTGGTCTCGCCGACGGTCAACGACTACACCGGCTTCGCCGAGGCGTACGCGGCCGACAACGAGACCAATCTGCTCAACGCCCACTACGAGCGGCCCGCGATGCTCGATCTTGCCGGGGACGTGGCCGGGCGGCGAATCCTGGACGCCGGCTGCGGCGCCGGGCCCCTCGCCACGGCCCTGCATGCCCGTGGCGCCCGAGTGAGCGGATTCGACTCGAGCGCCGGCATGGTGGAGCTGGCCCGGCGGCGGCTCGGCGACGACGTGGACTTCCGAGTGGCCGATCTGGGCGGCCCCCTTCCCTACGCCGACGACACGTTCGACGACGTCGTGGCGTCCCTCGTGCTGCACTACCTGAAGGACTGGGGACCGGCGCTGGCCGAACTGCGGCGGGTGCTCAAGCCCGGCGGGCGGCTGATCGCGTCCGTGGAACACCCCTTCGCGATGAACCTGATGCACCGCCAGGCCGGACGGGAGGCCGAGTACAACTACTTCGACACCACCAACTGGACCGACGAGTGGACCATGAGCGGCCGGTCCGCTCTGATGAGCCGCTGGCACCGGCCGCTCCACGCGATGACCGACGCCTTCGGCGCGGCGGGCTTCCGGATCACGGTGATCAGCGAGCCGGCCCCCGATGCCGCCGCCCGCGAACTGTTCCCCGAGGCCCTTACGGCCGCGCCCCGCTTCCTATGCTTCCTGTTCTTCGTCCTGGAAACAGCCCCGGCCGTTTCCGGCGACTGACGCACGTCACGCCAGCGTGACCTCCATGCCGCAGTCGGCCAGCGCTTCGAGGACCAGGGCGAACAGATCGTAGGGATCGCCGTCCGGGGTCAGGGCCCCGGACAGGTGCTCCCGCGCGGTCGCGGCGTTCCGCCAGCGCAGGGTCGCGGGGGCAGTGTGGCCGAAGGAGCCGCGCAGGCAGTCGTCCAGGGCGGCGAGGCAGCCGCCGAAGTAGCCGCCGGGACCGTTCAACGCCTCGCCGAGCGCCAGGTAGAGGCCCGGTTCGTCGGTGGTGTGCCGGCCGTCGAGTACGTAGGCGTGACCGGGCGGCCGGTCACGGTGGGCGCGTCGGCAGCCCCGCTCCCGGACGAGGTCGAGCCAGACCCCGCGCTGCCTGATACCGAGTCCGTTCCAGGACCCCGGGGTGGCCGGCGGCCCGGCGAGCCACCGCTCCCAGACGGGCCGTGCGTACTCCGGGACGGGCGTGAAGTGGTCTCCGTCGAGCTCCAGGTCGATCAGATCCGGCCCGTACGCGGACGGACGCCACGCGATGACCCTGCTCCGAAAGAGGCGATCGGCCAGGAGTACGCCCCGGTCGTCGTGGATCTCCAGCGCGGCCTGCTCCAGGTCCAGGGCCCGCCGGGTGCCCTTCGCCAGCGCCGCCCGCAGCCGCCCGGCCGGGGCGAGTCCCCGCAGGACGAGCCGGGGTGCCGACGGCTCGGCGGCCGGCAGGACGCGGGTGAACTCCCGGCAGGAGCCCAGCCGGCGCCGCCCGTCGTGCACATGGACGAGCCCCCGGTGTCCCTCGGGCGGGCCCTCGTAGTCGTCCAGGCCGGTGAGCACCAGGCCGTCCGTCCCGCGCGACCGGCCCAGGTCCGGGCACTCCGCGTCCTCCAGCAGTCAGGGTCCGAGCGTGTCGTCGTCCGGCACCAGCCACACCCGGTCGCCGACCCGGCCCCGCACCTCCGTCCGGCGGCACCCACCCGAACAACTCGTAGGTCCCGCGCCGGGAAACCCCGAACAGCCCCTCCACCTCGGCGCAGACGCCCCAGCTGCCCCCGTCCTCCGTGTCGGTCAGCGTGGACCGCGTTCTGTCGCCGCGATCCTCGTGCACCCGGGAATGATGCCGGTGCCGCACGCCCACGACCAGGGAATTTCCCGCCGGCCGGCCCCGACCTCCCGGAGAGGGTCCGCCGACCGCCGTCCGGTCCGCGTCCGTCTCGTCGGCAACGGCCGCACCGGCCTCACGCCGGCCCGAACAGCTCCGCCGCGTTGTCGTGGCAGACGGCCCGCAGCCACTCCTCTCCGAGGTCCAGCCGCTCCAGGGCCTGGAGTTGATGCAGGTAGGGGTAGGGGATGTTGGGGAAGTCGGAGCCGAGCAGGACGCGGTCGCCGAGGGCCGCGAGGCGGGGGAGGGCGCGGCGGGGGAAGGGCGTCAACGCCTCGGTGAAGTCGGTGAACGCCATCGTCGTGTCCAGCCGTATCTCCCGGTACCGCTCGGCGAGGCCGAGGAAATCCTCGTACTCGGGCATCCCCAGATGCGCGACGATCAGCCGCAGCCTCGGATGCCGCGCCAGGACCCGCGCGATCGGTCCGGGGCCGGTGTGCTTGCCGGGCGCGGGCCCGGACCCGCAGTGGATCACCACGGGGACGCGGGCCTCGGCGAGCACTCCCCAGGCCGGCCGGAGCAGTTCGTCGGCGGGGTCGTACGCCCCCACCTGCACATGCGCCTTGAACACGCGCGCGCCCGCCTCGATCGCCTCGCGGACGTACGTCTCGACACCCGGCTCGGGGAACAGGGTGGCGGTGTGCAGGCAGTCGGGGGTCCGCCGCGCGAAACCGGCCGCCCAGTCGTTGAGCCAGCGGGCCATGCCGGGCTTGTGCGGGTAGAGCATGGCGGTGAAGGCACGGACGCCGAACCGCCGCAGCACCGCCGCGCGTTCCGCCTCCCGCTGCCGGTAGCTGATCGGCCAGGCGAGCCCGCCGGTCAGCGGACCCCGCGCGTCGAAGTACTCCCAGACCTTGTTCAGGACCCGCTCGGGCATGAAGTGCGTGTGCACGTCGATCAGACCGGGCAGCCCCAGCCGCCCCCAGAAACGGCGGACCTCGGCGGCCTCCTCGGCGGCTTTCTCGGCGGAGCGACGCGCGGAGCTGTTCACGGCGGGGCTCGCGGAGGCGGCTTCGGCGGGGGCCGGTCGGTGATCGTTCATGCCGCTCACGATCGTCCCGCGCCGTCGCTCACGTCAATCGCGTCCCCGCGCCGGAGCGAGCACGGCCCGTAGCGCCTCCCGGAACAGCGCGGCCGTGGGCGCGTCGAGCGGGGCGAGGAACGCGTCCTCCGCCGCGCGGTACGCCGCGTCGGCCTGCTGGTAGAGCGCGAGCCCGGGGCCGGTCAGCTCGATGGCGTTGCGCCGGCGGTCGGCCGGATCGGGCTTGCGGGTGACGATGCCCTTGGCCTCGAAGCCGTCGATCAGGGCGACCATCGTGGTCCGGTCGACGCCGAGCCTCGCCGCGACCGCCTGCTGCGACATCGGCTCGCGCCCGACGAGCACGCGCAGCACGCCGAAGTCCTTGCTGTCGATGCCGAGCGGGGCGAGCGCGGCGTCGGTCAGCGCCGTCAGCCGCAGATGGGCGTGCTTGACGAGATACCCGAGCGCGTCGTGCGGCTCTCTGGCGTGCGGGGCGGGGGTTGGCATACCCGCCACTCTATCTCTAGGCTGATAATCAGTAGCACTGACAATCAGTGTGGCCGACGAAAGAGGCAATGATGATTCTTGTGACGGGCGGAGCCGGCTTCATCGGCTCGCACACCGTTCGCGCGCTCCACGAGGCGGGAGAGGAATGCGTCCTCCTCCAGCGCCGCACCCCCGCGCTGCCGCCGCGGCTGGCCGACGTGCCCGCGGCGATGGCACAGGGCGATATCGCCGATCTGGAGAGCCTGCGCGAGGCGGGCCGCCGGCACGCGATCACCGGGATCGTCCATCTCGCCATCGTCCCGCCGTGGGCGGCGGGCGACACGGACGCGGTCGGGGCCGTGAGCCGCGCGCTCGATGGATTCCTCAACATCGTGCGGGTCGCGCAGGAGTGGGGCGTACGGCGTGTCGTCGTCGCCAGCACCATCGGTGTCTACGGCGGTGTGGACGTCGAGGGCGCGCTCGGCGAGGACCTGCCGCTGCCGATGCGGCACTTCCACGCCATCCCGACCCTGAAGAAGATCACCGAACTGCTGGCCGGACAGCTCGCGGCCGAGTCGGGCGTCGAGATCGTCGCCGCACGCATCTCCGGCACCTGGGGCCCCGGCGGCCACCTGCCGGACCCCTTCTTCCCGGCCCCGTCACTCGCCCACGCCGCCGCGCGGCGCACCACCCCCGACCTGTCCGGCCTCGCGCACCGGCCGTACGCCGAGGACGCCCTCGACCTCTGCTACGTCAAGGACACCGGCCGCGCCCTCGCCCTCCTCCAGCTCACGCCGGAACTGCGCCACACCGCGTACAACGTCGGCTCGGGCCGCGCGACGAGCAACGCGGAGGTGATCGCCGCGATCGCCGCGACCGAGCCCGGCTTCCACCTCGAACTGCCCTCCCGGGACACCGCCGCGGCGCGCCAGTGGCTCGACACGACCCGCCTGCGCGAGGACACCGGCTTCACCCCGGCGTACGACACCGCCGCGGCCGCCGCCGACTACATCACCTGGCTGCGCGCGGGCAACGAACGATAGGGCCGGGCGGCACGAGGACCGACACGCGCCGAGGAGGGCGCGGCGGTCAGGCCACGCGCGGGGTGAGGACCGTACGGTCGAACGGACCGCCGTGCGCGGCCGCGTACGCGAGGGCGTCGTTCACGGCGTCGAGCGGGAAGGTCCGGATCCGGTCGGCGGACAGGTCGAGCGTGCCGGACGCGACGAGCCGGATCAGCCCGACGTTCGCCGTGCGCGGGGCGAGCCACTGGCCGCGCACGGTCACGGAGTTGCGCATGAGCCATGGGTAGGGAAGGGCGAGGTCCGCGCCGCCGAGCATGCCGACGCCGCCCATGAGGACGACGCGGCCGTACTCGTGGACCGTCATGGCCGCCGCCCGCGTCACCGCACTGGGCGCGGCGGGCGGGAGCAGGTCGATCACCACGTCGATCGGGCCCCCCGCGGCCGTGGTCATGGCCGCGCGGTCGGTGTCCTCGTCGCCGGTCAGTCCGACCGTCCGCACGCGCCGCCCGAACCGGTCCGAGAGGAGGCCGAGCGCGTCCCGGTCACGGCCCGGCGCGACCACGCGGCCCGCCCCCATGGCGAGCGCCATGGCGACCGCGGCGCTGCCGAGGTTGCCGGTGGACCCGCTGACGAGCACCGTCTCCCCGGCTTGCAGGCCCGCCGCCAGCAGCCCCCCGTAGGGGATGGCGTAGACGACGAGGGAGGACCAGCGGGCCGGGTCGTCCCGGGCCTCGGGTGGCAGGGGATGGACGTTCTCCGTGGGCACCCGCATGCGTTCGGCGAACGATCCGTCGGGCAGATGGCGGGCGAGCCGGGCGCCGCCCTCGCCCCGGGAACTCAGGCCCTGAAGCATGATGTCGGGAGTCAGCGCGTCGTCGCGGGCACGCACCGTCGGATCGCACCACACCAGATCGCCGACGCGCAGCCGGGTGGCGTCCGGTCCGGCACGGACGACGCGCCCCACACCACCGGGGCCCGGCACCACGGGGGGTTCGAGCGGATAGTTCCGCCGGCCGCTGAACACCTCCCCGGTGTACGGCAGGACACAGGTGGCCAGGACCTCGACCACCACTTCTCCGCCGCAGGCTTCGGGCTCGGGCACCTTCCGCACGGTCAGCGGGGCACCGAACCCGGTCAGAACTGCTGCGCGCATCCGCGGCCTCCTTGATCGCCTGACCCCGAGGCTAGGAGCGCGCGGGACATGCGCCAAGCGACGATCTCGCACATCTGGTATGCGTAGTGCGCATGGACTTCTCCAGCACGGCTCTACGGGTTCTGCGGCAGGTCGCCGACTCGGGGAGCTTCACCGCGGCCGCCGCCCAGCTCGGCTACACCCAGTCGGCGATCTCCCGCCAGGCGGCAGCCCTCGAACGGACGGCGGGCGCCGCCCTGTTCGAGCGCCGCCCCGACGGGGTGCGGCTCACTCCCGCGGGCCTGACCCTGCTGCGGCACGCGCGGACGATCCTGGACTCCGTCGCGGCGGCCGAGCGGGAACTCACCGGCCCCGCCGCGCCGACGGCACCGGTGCGGCTGGGGCTGTTCCCCAGCGCGGGCGCGGTGATCCTGCCCGGTGTGCTCACCCGGCTCGCGGCGGCGGCCCCGCAGGTCACCGTCACGACCCGCGAGGGCACCACGCCCGCCCTGCTCCGGGCCCTGCGCGCGGGCTCGATCGACATCGCCGTACTGACGTCCCGCCCACCGCACCGGCCCTCGGACGGCGAGTCGCCCCGGCTGCACATCGCCCCCGTCGAGGACACCGAACTGCTGCTCGGGGCGTCGGCCACCGGGCAGTTCTCCGGCCGTGGCGAGGTGCACGTCGACGAACTCGCGGACGCTCCCTGGATCGCCGCCCCGTCCACGGGCGCCGAACCCCTGCTCGGCGTCTGGCCAGGACTGCCCGGACGGCCCCGGATCGTCCACACCACACGGGACTGGCTGACGAAACTCCGGCTGGTCGCGGGCGGTTTCGGTGTGACGACGATCCCGTCCCGCATGGCCACCGTGCTGCCGCCCGGCGTGAGCCTGCTCCGCGTGGAGGGGGTGCCCACCGAGGTCCGCCGGATCCTCACGGCCCGGCTCCCCGGCCGACCGGGACCGGGGATCGCCGCCGTCCTGCGCGCGATCACCTCGGCGGTGTGATCCAGGGCGCCGCCCCGGCGGGAACGCCGGTCGGGACAGCGCCGGTCGCGCCTCTGCCCCGACGTGGGCCGGAGACGGGCGCGCGGTCACTCGGGGTCGTGGCCGGCCCGCACGCCCGCCACCGCGCAGACGTGCAGGGCGGCGACGAGGGCGGCCGGTGGCGCGGTTGACGAGCCGGTGGCGGAGCGCGCCGCGGTTGGCGAGGACGGGACCGGGGCGCGGCGACGAAGAACCAGAAGGTCTGGGCCATGGTGGACAGAGTCGCCGCCACCTGGTCGTGATCGCTGCCACGGGGGCGCAGAGCACCCCGGACAGCGTCTGTCCCGCACCGAATCCGACGCCGAGCACGGCCGCTCGGACCACCGAGATGGCACTCGGGCGCGGGCAGCAGCCCGGCCGGACCGGCGACGCGCGACCTGTCCGGAACCCCGGCCGCGCTGTGGGCCGGCGGCTGTCGTCTCGCCGGGAACCGATGGCGCCCGCGCGGGCGCGTGCACCGGAGTGTGGACCGCCACCGAGGCCGCCGGGACCGCGCTCGGCCCCTCCGACCACTCCACGGTGCTCGCCCTCGGCGGCTTCGTGTCCACCACCGGGGGGGCCGCTCCGTGCGGCAGTGCCACGCCGCGCACCCGGGACCGCCGCTGGGGATCACCGTCGTCCCGGCCGTGTTCATGGCGGTGATGAGGGCATGCCGATGACGACGCGGCCCGGATCGCCGCCGGCGGTGCTCCGGGGTGGGGCCGACGCCGGTATCCGCTCCAGCACCCCGCCCGCGAAGACGTCGTACAGCGGCAGCGTCTCCAGATGGACGTAGCCGATGTGGCAGTCGCAGACCGCGAGCGGACAGGCCCGGGGCCGCAGCGCTCGCCGGTACGAGCCGTCGTAGAGGTTTCCCAGCTCCGCGCGGACGAAGTGGCAGCGGCGTACCGTGCCCTCGCCGTCCACCGAGATGACCGACTCCCCGGTACGGCAGGGCAGGCCCGCGCTGCGGTGCGGATGGCGGCTGTACGGGAAGAGCGGGTCCAGCGCGGTCCACTCGGCCGCCTCGGCGTCGGTGTACGTGTGCCCCTCGGCGGCGTTGATCCACAAGTAGACCCGCTCGGGCAGCTCGGCGCGCAACCGCCGGGCGTGCTCCAGGTGTTCGGGCAGACCGACCACGCCGACACTGTGCCGGACCCCGCCCGCCGCCAGGTCGTGGCACTTGGCGAGGAAGCGGTCGTACGGCGTCTGCCCCGGGTGGTACGTGCACCACAGCGCGAGTGTGTCCAGGTCGGCGGCCGCCAACCAGTCGGTGCGGCAGCTGAGGTTGGTCTGGATCGCCACCCTGCGGATGTGCGGCAACCGGCTCAGCTCCACGAGCGCCCGCCGGTACCAGGACCGCACCAGGCCCTCACCCCACGGCGTGAACAGCAGCGAGAGCCGGTCGCCCCGCTGCGCGGCCGCCCATGCGGCGAACCGCTCCAGCGCGGCCCGGTCGGCCGTCAGTTGGGCGCGGCTGTCACGCCGCTTGGCGAACGGGCAGTACGGGCAGTCGTAGTCGCACGACGCCAGCGGGCCCCGGTAGAGAATTGTCAGATCCACGCGTGCCGTCACTTCACCTCGTACGCGGCCATCCGCGCCCGCACGGCCGCGGAGAACAGCTCGGGACCCACCGCGTCCGAATGCGCGAGCCCCTCGGGGCTCAGTCGCAGCAGTCCGGGGCCCGCCGAGCCGTCCAGCCAGCCCCGCTCGGCGAACCGGTCCAGCTCGGCCGCGAAGTCGTCGCCGGGCGCGCTGCCGAACCGCTCCCGGTACCCGGCCACCCGCATGCCCTCGGCCTGGAGCAGCGACTGGAGCAGATGGCGGCGGCGCGCCTCGTCCCCGGTCATCTCCCAGCCGAAGTCCGCGTGCCGGAAAGCGTCGGCGGAGCGGCCGGTGTAGGCGTCGATGATCCCGCGTATGCGGTGCATGTCCACCGCGTAGTCGAACGAGTAGTGCAGCCGGGAGGTGTACGACCGCGCGCCGCAGCCGAGACCCACCATGCCGTCCGTCTGGCACGCGTAGTCGCCCGCGCCGGTGTCCGGGGCGTCCGCGCGGCGGAACATGCGCATCGACACCTGCTCATAGCCGTGGGCGAGCAGATGGTCCCGGCCGTGCCGGTACAGCCGCAGCCGCTGCTCGTCCCACTCGGCGTCGGCGGACACCGCCCGGTCGGCGTCGGCGGACAGCGCCCGCTCGCGCTGCCGGCCGAGACCGGTGCGTGGGCGCACATAAAGGGGATACAGATACAGCTCCTCCGGCCGCCAGGCGAGGGCCGCGTCCAGGGAACGGGTGAAGGACTCCTCGGTCTGGCCGTCGATGCCGTAGATCAGATCGATGTTGAGGACCGGGATGCCCACCGCGCGGACCCGGGCGAGCGCCGCCTCCACGTCCGCCCGCCGCTGCGGCCGTACGGCCGTGCGGGCCTCCGCGTCGACGAAGCTCTGCACGCCCAGGCTCAGCCGGGTGGTGCCCCGCTCGGCCAGCACCGCCAGCCGGTCGGCACTCGCGGTGGCGGGCGATGCCTCCACGGACAGCGGGATCGCGGCCAGATCGGCGCCCAGTCCGTGCTCGGCCAGATCGCACAGCCGCTCCAGCTCGGCCGCCTCCAGGAAGGTCGGAGTGCCGCCGCCGAAGGCCGCGTTCGCGAACCGGGCCCCCTCGCCCAGCGCCTCGCGCACCGCCGACGCCTGCCGCTCCAGCGCGTCCAGATAGGCCCCGGTCAGGCCGTCCGGCGCGCCGATCCGGGTGAAGAGGTTGCAGAAACCGCAGCGCACCTCGCAGAACGGGATGTGGAAGTAGAGCGACAGGGCGCCCTTCGGCTCGTCCGCCCACAGGTCGCGCAGCGACGCCTGCGCACGGGGCAGCGGGCGGTAGGCCGTCTTGTGCGGATAGGCGTAGACGTACTGCTGGTACGGGCGGACGGCGGTGGCCGTCGCGGTGGCGCTGGTCATCGGGCCTCGTCGACGAAGAAGTGGGCGTAGGGGACGGTCCAGACGACGTCATGGCCGATGCGGTGGCCCGTGTAGCCGTCCTCGCCGTAGGCGGTGCCGTGGTCGGAGCAGACGATCGCGAGGCACGGGCGGCGCGCGGAGGCGGCGGCCAGGAGACGGCCCATGTGCCGGTCCACGTACTCCAGGGCGGCGGCGTGGGACTCCCGGGTGTCACCCGCCTCCCGGGTGGCGCCGGACAGATGGAACCAGTTGGGCTGGTGCAGCGCCGCCACGTTCACGAAGAGGAACAGCGGCTGGTCCGCGGGGAGATCGGCGACGACCTTCTCGGCGCACGCCACCTGGGCCTCGAACGAGGTGGGGGAGGCCACCCCGAACTCCGGCTCCCAGTGGCTCTCCTGGAACATTCCCGGCAGCACCGAGCCCAGCGGGCCCCGCTTGTTGAAGAAGCCCACCCCGCCGACGCACACCGTGCGGTAGCCCTCGGCGGCCAGACCCGAGACCAGGTCGGGCGTGTCGTAGACGAAGGTGCCCGGCGCGGTGCTCTCGCTGCCCGCGAAACGGGCGGCGAACAGCCGCGGATGCGGACCCGGCGCGGCCGGCGTCGGCAGGAAACCCGCGAACATCGCCTGATGGGAGGCGTAGGTGAAACTGCCCGGCGCGTGCCGTCGCTCCCAGGTGCCGCCCGGCAGATGGCGCGCCAGATTCGGGATGCGCCCGGCCGCCGCCAGCTCCTGCGCCACGTCGTAGCGCAGGGTGTCGAGCGTGACCAGCAGCAGATCGTGGCTGCCCACGATCTCGGTCATGTCAAGCGGGGATGTCATGGTGGTGCTCCTCGTGTTCCGGCCGCCGGACGGCGGTCCGGGCCGCGGCGACCTGCGCGGCGTAGGTGTCCAGGTGTTCGGCGCCGCTGCCGGGGAGACCGGTCAGCCGGGGGAGCAGGTCCCCGAAGGCGTTCACCTCGCCGACGGTGAAGCGGCGCCATCCGGTGGCGGGCAGGATGTCCACGCCGACGCACAGCGTGCCGGGGAAGCACGCGGCCGCCCGCTCGGCCACCTCGAGGACGTCGGCGAACTCGCCGCCCGCGGCCCGGATCGCCGCGCGGACCGCGGCCAGATCGCCCCGGGCGCCCCCGAGATGCAGATTGGTCATGGGGTGCCGGCTGGTCCGTACGACGGCGTGCGTGGCGCGGCCAGCGACCACGACCACCCGCAGATCGGCCGCCCGGCCGTCCCGCATGGCCTTCGGCAGCCACCGCTCCACATGGACGCCGTCCGGGACCAGCGCGTCGACCAGGGCGGCGACCTCACACTCCGAGGTGTAGTCGCGCACCCGCAGCGAGTTGTACAGCCGGCCGTCCTCGGTCCGCTCCACGGACGTCGTCGCCTTGACCCGCCCCGGGCCCGCCACCGACAGCGCCACGACACCGGAGGCCGACGAGCCATGGGCCGCCTTCACGAACGCCCGTGAGAAGCGGGCCTCCTTGAGCTGCCGGCGAAGCCCGTCCCAGCCGTCGACCGGTCCGGTCAGCGCGGGCGGTACCGGGACGCCGGCGGCGGCGAGCCGGGCATGGCAGCGCCGCTTGTCGAACATCACGGCGATCTCCTCCGGGTCAGCGCTCGTCACCGCGCCCGCGTGGAGTGCCGCTCGCGTCAACTCCCGCACCACGGAGGTGAAACGGCGGTACCAGAGCGCCGTGCCCTCGACCCGGGTCGGCTCATCGACGCCCCGCAGGAGCAGGTCGACCTCGGCGTTCTCACCTGGGGAGTCGATCCGCACCCGCTCACCCGGCGCGAACTCGTACCGCCCGCGCAGCACATCGCCCCAGGCGAGCACGCGCGGGGCCGGATGCCCCGCGGTGCGTACGGCGTCGGCGAACAGGGTGGTCCGGCGGTTCTCGGGGTTGCCGACGACGGCGAACCGGAGGCCCGCGCCGGGTGCCGGTTCACTCGGAGACGGCCACATAGCGCCACTCCTCGTCCCGCCGGCGATGCGGCTCCTGACGCCCCGACAGGTCCACCTCGGTCCCGGCGGAGCCGACGGCCGCCTCGATCCGCTCGGCCATGGAGTCACCGAGGAAGTGGTGATGCAGGTCGAGCCGCTTGAGATGGGTGAGCGGCTGGCCGCGCAGCAGGGCCTCGCCGCCGGCGTCGGTGAGGATACCCATGGACAGGTTCAGCGACTCCAGCTGGGCCACGACCGGCGCGGCGGCGATCGCGGCCGCGATCTCGTCCTGCACCTCGCTGTCCTGGAGGCCGAGATGGCGCAGCGCCGGGAAACGGCCCCCGGCGAGGACGGGCGCGAGGTCGGCCACCGTCGCGTCGCCACCGTACGCCGCCACCCCGAGCCACAGCTCCAGCCGCTCCAGGGCGGGCAGTTCGCAGGCGCCGACCGCCCGCACCACCTGTCCGGGCAGGCCGCCCGACTCGAACCGCAGCACACGCAGCGCCTCGTGCCGTACCGGCCGCAGCGACAGGGGCTCCTCGCCGAGCCCCTGCGAGTCGCCGCCGCGCACGCCCAGCTCCTCCAGCAGCGGGAACGTCTCCAGGACCGGGGTGACGTCGGTGAGCTGGAGCCAGGAGATCTCGCACTCCTCGCCGGTGACATCGGCGAGGAACAGGGCGCGCAGCGCGGGGAAGCGCCCGGCATCGGCCAGGATCAGCTCCAGCACCGGACGCAGTTCGCTGTACTCGTCCTCCCACCAGGGCCCGATGACGAGCGCCCGGACCTCCGCGCTCGGCACCCGCTCCGTGAAGCTCCGCCATACCTCGGGGAAGGGGATGTCCCCGGCCTCGAAGCAGTCCAGGCGCCAGGCCACGTCACCCGCGGCCGGAAGCGGCTCCCCGCCCGGCTCCG
Source organism: Streptomyces sp. SUK 48 (assembly GCF_009650765.1). Classification (NCBI taxonomy): domain Bacteria; kingdom Bacillati; phylum Actinomycetota; class Actinomycetes; order Kitasatosporales; family Streptomycetaceae; genus Streptomyces; species Streptomyces sp. SUK 48. The sequence continues at coordinate 7,698,103 of NZ_CP045740.1, forward strand.
GCAGGGTGAAGACCGGCAGTCCGTGAAAGGTCTCGAAGTGTTCGGCGAAGGTCATGTCGGCCTCACTCCGCGACCGCGGTGTAGCGGTGCACGACGCCCTCGTGCTCCCAGGTGTCGCCGGGCTCGGACAGGTCGACCTCGACACCGGACGGCTCCAGCGCCGCCCGGACCCGCTCGGCCACCGCCTCGGTGACATAGTTGTGGTGCAGGTCGAGCCTGGTCAGATGGGTGAGCGGCTGCCCGCCGAGCAGCGCGGTCATCCCCTCGTCGGTGAGCACGCCCATGGACAGGTCGAGCGAGGCCAGCTGGGCGACGACCGGGGCGCTCGCGACGGCGGCGGCGATCTCGTCCTGGATCTCGCTGTTGCGCAGGCCGAGATGGCGCAGCGCCGGGAAGCCGCCCCCGGCGAGCACGGGCGCGAGGTCGGCCACCGTCGCGTCGCCTCCGTACTCCGGCACACCGAGCCACATGTCGAGGTGCTCCAGCGCGGGCAGTTCGCTGCCGGCGACACCGCGCACGACCTCGCCGGGCAGACCGCCGGCCTCGAACCGGAGGGTGCGCAGGCCCTCATGGCGCACCGCCGGGAAGCGCAGCCCGGAGCCGCCGCGGATCCCGAGCTCCGCCAACCGCGGATAGGCGGCGAGGACCGGGGTGACATCGGTCTGCTCGATCCAGGAGATCTCCGCCTCCTCCATCTCCAGGTCACCGATGAACACGGCCCGCAGTCCGGTCAGCCGCTCCCGGTCCTTCACCAGGCGGCTCACGATCAGTTCGGAGTCGTTGTCGTACGCCTCGCCCCACGGGCCCACGATGATCGCGCGTATCCCGGCCGGATCCACGGCCCCGAGGAAGCGGTCCCACAGTTCCTCGAAGGCGATGTCCGAGTCCCCGTACGGATCGACGGCCAGCCGCCATGCCACGGCGCCCGCCTCCGGCAGCTCCCGCTGCGGCTCGGGTTCGAACTCGAAGGCCGGGAGGCCGTGCAGTTCCTTCAGATGCTCGACGTTCGACATGACGCGCTGGCCTCCTGGGACCGTGATCGTGCGGTGGTGGCAAGAGTTCTACCAACCCGCACTGACAACGCGGATGACGGGCTGTGGGGAAGCCGCTCGCGGGGCCGTTGTCAGACCCCCCGCGTAGCGTCGTGGTCATCGGTCGGCGAGGTGCCGACGGGGAGGGAGACAGCTGTGTACCGGCAAGGAGACGTCCTGATCGTGCCCGTCGCGGAGGAGGCCGTGCCGCCCGGCACCGACCGGCTGCCGCGTCAGCCGCGGGACGCCCGGGGCAGGCTGGTGCTGGACCTCGGCGAGGTCACCGGCCACGCGCACGCCGTGGTCGGGCCGGGCACCCTGGTCCGCGAGAGCGGCCCGTTCGGCACCGCGTACCTCCATCTCCCGGACGGCGGACGGGTGGTGCACGAGGAACACGCGGCGATACCGCTGCCCAAGGGCTGGTACCGCGTGGTGCGCCAGCGCGAGTACGTCCCCGGCGCGGTCCGCGTCGTGGCCGACTGAGCGGGCGGGGCATGACGGTGACGGCGGTCGGTGCGGGGAGCGGGGGAGTCATGACGGCGGTCGGCGGGGATGCGGGGGGACCGACGGCGGCAGCGGCTGGCGGGGGAGCCGAGGGCTCGATGGTGGCGGTCGGTGGGACAACAGGGGAAACGGCGGGGGCGGTTGTCGGGGGAGATGGGGGATCGATGAGCGCGGTCGGTGGGGAAGCCGGGGAGACGATGACGTCGGGGAGCGGTGCGGTGATGACGGGGAGCGGTGCGGTGATGACGGGGGACGGTGTGGTGACGGCGGGGAGCGGTGCGGTGACGACGGGAGGCGGCGCGGTGGCGACGGCGGAGGCCGCCCACACCTGGCGGGCGGTGGCCTCGGCGACCGGTGCCGCGGACCGCGCGGCCGCCGAGGCGGGCGTGCGTCTGGCCTACCGGCTCGCGGGGCTGCCCGAGCCCGAGAGCGTCGTCTGGGCGGACTCGCCCCGCGAGGGCGCGGCCCTGGCCGCCCGGCTGACCGCGGAGGGCACCCCCGGGCGAAGTGTCCGCGACGCGGTACGCACCCGGCCGTGGGCGGCGGCCCGTCGGCGCCTCCTCGACCGGCTGGGCCCGGACGGCTGGGCCGAGCACTGGGCCCTGACCGGGGCTCAGCTGTGGGACGGCCTGGTGATGCTGACCGAGCGGATACGGACCGGGCTGGTCGAGGAACTGGCCGGCCCCGCGGCCACTTCGAACCAGGCGAACGGTACCCCGGTCGATGCGGAAACGGCGGCGAAGGGAGCGGCGGCCGCCGAACAGGCCGTCCGCCTGACGCTCCTCGATGCCGTCCTGGGCCAGCACGACGCCGCGTGGCTGGCGGCGTTCGACGGCCAGGAGGGCGGGGAGGCGCTCGCCGGTATCGCCGCGGTGGCCCGAACCGCGGGCTGGTGGTGGCCGTACGAGAGGACGGCGATCGTCTGCGAGCGCCCCGCGGAACTCCACCTGGACGAGGCGGGCCGGCTCGACCGGGGCGACCGCCCCGCGCTCGCCTTCCCCGGCGGCTTCGCCCTGTACGCCTGGCGCGGCATGCCCGTCCCGCCCGAATTTCTCCGCGAACTCACCGAGTTGACGCCCCGGCGGATACGTGAGGAGGAGAACGCCGAACTGCGCCGCGTGATGCTGGAGCACTACGGCTACGACCGCTACCTGAAGGAGTCCGAGGCCGCGCCGGCCCAGCGGGACGAGACGGGTGTGCTCTGGCGCCTCGAACTGGAGGGTGACGAGCCGCAGGTGATGGTCGAGGTCGTCAACTCCACCCCGGAACCCGACGGCACCCACCGCACCTACTGGCTCCGCGTCCCGCCCCGTACCCGCACCGCACGGGAGGGCGTCGCCTGGACCTTCGGCCTTGAGGAGGCGGAGTACACGCCGATGCGCCAGACCTGAGCCGGCCGGGACCGCTCAGGACCCGGTCTGGAGCGTGTGTCCCCATGCCTCGACCGTGGTGACCTCGCCGCGCTGAGGGAGGACGCCGCTGACGAGGGCGTCGTGCAGCGAGGGCTCGGGGTCGGCGCAGGCGTCGGACAGCACGGTGACCCGGTAGTCGAGGTCGGCGGCCTGGAGCGCGGTGGACAGCACGATCCCACTGGTGGCTATGCCCGCCAGGACGAGATGGTCGATGCCCTGAGCGCCCAGGATCTGCTGGAGATTGTTTCCGCTGAACGCGCTGACCCGGTTCTTGTACACGACGATCTCCCCGTCCGCGGGGGCGACGTCCGGGTGGATAGCGGCACCCGGGTCGTCCGCCGTGAACAGGTGCGTCGGCAGGCCGCCGAAGGTCTTGTTGCAGGGGTGGGCGTCGACGTGGCCGGGACGCAGCTGGAGCGCCACATGAATGACCGGGACACCGGCGGCGCGGGCGGTGCGCAGGGCGCGCACGGCATGGGGGAGGTAGCCGTCGGCCACCTGGGGGAGGTGGCAGTTCTGGACGTCCATGAGCAGTAACGCGGTGTGGGGCATGGTGGTGCCTTTCGTACGGTCGTGCGGAATTACGGTCGTGCGGACATACGGGGGGGTGCGGTCCTCGGCCCCCGGGAGGGGCGGCTTCGGGACTACTTCGCCGCCTGGCTGTCCGGAGCCGGGGCCCGGTCGAGGGAGCGGTCGAGGACGGTCAGCAGCAGGTAGAGCACTCCGGCGCCGAGCATGATCCACACTAGGTGGTGCATACCACCGGTGTCGATGTGCTTCCCGAAGGACGCGGCGGCCGCGGAGGAGGCGATCATCGAGCCGATGTAGGCGAAGGTGCGCAGCAGCCCGGCCGAGGACGCGATGCGCTCCGGATCGGCCTGGAAATAGACGGAGTTCTGGAGGGCCAGATTGTTCAGCCCCTGCGGAATGCCGAAGACCAGCGTGACGAGGAACAGCGTCCACAGCGGGCTGCTCCCGGCGAGCGTGAGCATCAGCAGACAGGCGACGATCTGCCCCGCCGCGCCGACCAGCAGCTTCCCGCGCACGCCCGGCCGCCGCCCGGAGACGATGGAGACACCGATCGCGACCAGGAACGTGGGGATCTGCACCAGCCCGGCGCGGAAGGGGGACAGCCCGTAGCCCTCCTCGGTCCACTGGCTGAAGCCGTAGAGGAAGGCGTAGGCGACGACGTACGCGACGAGGGCGCGCAGGTACGTGGTCAGCAGGGGCATGTTGCCGCCGAACACCCGCAGGTCGATGAAGGGGGTGGCGGCGCGCAGCTCCCGCGCCGCGAACCCGGCGCCCAGGGCCGCGGCGACGACCAGCAGGTACCCGTCGCGCGGATGGGGGTTCATCAGGAACAGCAGCAGCGAGGTGAGGGTCGCGGCGAACAGGGCCATGCCGGGCAGGTCGAGTTGGGCGGCCAGGCCGCCGCGCCGCCCGGCCGGATCGTCCGTCACGGGAGCCGACCTGGGCAGCCAGAGCAGGCCCAGCACCACGGAGGCGACGGACAGCGGCACGTTCAGGGCGAAGGTGGCCCGCCAGCCGCCCACCGCGATCAGCAGTCCGCCGAGCAGCGGGCCGATGACCGCGACGGTCTGGTTGGCGACCGCCAGCGCGGTCAGCACCCCGCCGGGGCTGTCCCGCCCGGTGCGCTTGGCCTCGCTGCGCACCAGGGCCATCGCGGCGGGATAGCCGGAGCAGGTGCCGAATCCGAGCAGGACTCGGGCGACGATCAGCACCGCCATGTTCGGGGCCAGGGTGCCGACGACACCGGCGACGCCGACCAGGCTGGTGCTGGCGAGGAAGAGCCTGCGCGGCCCGAAGAGGTCGATGAGCCGGCCCACCACCGGCTGCCCGAGGGAGGTGGCCAGATAGAGGGCGGAGACCAGCCACGCGGTCTGCGCGGCCGGTGCGCCCAGGGCCCTGCCGATGGGGACGAGCGCGACGGAGATGATGGTGGAGTTGATCGGGTTCAGGACCGAGCCCAGCATCATCGGCGGCAGCAGCCGGCGGTCGAATCCGGGCCGGTCCGTCTCCCGTATCGCCCCCGGTTCCGTCTCAGTCATGGGTCAGCCGCTCCAGTACGGACATGGCGGCGATCACCGTGCGGCGTTCCTCTTCCGTGCACCGCTCCTGCAACCGGCCGGCGAGCCACTCCGTGCGGGCCTGCCGTCCCTTCTCCACCCGGCGGCGGCCCGCCGCGGTCAGTTCGATGAGCAGCCGCCGCCCGTCGTCCGGGTCCGGGGCGCGCTCCACCAGGCCCAGCGCGACGAGCGCGGCGACCATCGCCGTCATCGACTGGTGCCGCACCCCCTCGGCCGTGGCCAGCTCGCTCGCCGTGACCCCTCCCTTGTCGGCCAGCCGGGCCAGCACGGACGCCTGCCCCAGCGTGATGTCCTCGGCCTCGGAAGCCTTCAGGATGCGCCGCCGCAACCGGCTGATCACCGCGCGGACCTCACGCGACGCCTCGACCGCCGAGGGCGGCAGACTCGGATTCTCACTCATACCCGCACTCTAATCTGTACAGTCATGCCTGTACAACTACACCTGTACAGTTTCGTCTGTACGGCCATCGGGTCACGGGAATGCCCGCCGTCCGGCCGCCGACGTGCTTCGGGCGGGGGATTCCTATGCCTTCCTCGCCAGTCCCGCCGCGATGAGTTGTTCCCACACGGTCGGTGTCCGGGCCTCCTCGCAGAGGTCGGGGCGCCATCGGACGGCGGGGACGATGCCCGGGGGCTGGAGGGACAGGGTGCCGAAGAGGGCGTGGAGTTCGGTGTCCGTGCGCCAGCGGCCGCGGCCGAAGGTGTCGATGAGTTTGGCCTGGGCGGCCTCGGTCTCCGCGTTGTGGCCGGAGCGGAAGTGGGAGATGAAGACGTGGCTGCCGGGCACGACCAGCCCGGCCCAGTGGCGGACGATCCCGGCCGGGTCCTCGTCGTCCTCAAGATGGTGCAGGACGGCACTGAGGATGACGCCGACCGGCTGCCCGAAGTCGATCAGCCGCTCGGTATCCGGGTGGTGGCGGATGGCGTCGGGGTCGCGGACATCGCCGTCGACGACGGTCGTGGACTCGCTCCCCGCCACCAGCGCCCGGCCGTGGGCGAGGACGGTCGGGTCCGTGTCGACGTAGACGACGGCCGCCCCGGGCTGATGGCGCTGGGCGACCTGGTGGACGTTGTCGGCCGTCGGCAGTCCGCTCCCCAGGTCGATGAACTGCCGGACACCGCCGCGCGCGAGGGTGCGGACCGCGCGGATCAACGCCCCTCGGTTGGTACGGGCGATGGCGACCGACCCCGGCAGGTTCACCTTGAAGTGGTCGCCGATCTCCCGGTCGACGGGGTAGTTGTCCTTGCCGCCGAGCAGATAGTCGTACACCCGGGCAATGCTCGGCTTCTGTCCGTCCGCGTCCGCCGCCATGGGCCGACTCCCCTTCCTCGCACCGTCGTCGGCGTCATCGTAGGTATCCGCCGAGCCGGATGCGCGTGCCTTCGCCCCGGTGTGCCCCGCGGTGGGCGACGTGCGTGGAGACCGTCCCTCGGGGCGATCACCCCCGTCCGGGGGCGGGGGACGCCCGCCGTATCGTTGCCTCACATGTGGCCAGGAGAGCAGCCACCGGGGGGCGGACAGGAACCGCAGCAGCCCCCGGTCGAACATCAGCCGAACCCGTACCAGCAGGCCGGGTACCACCAGCCGAACCCCTATCAGCAGCCCCCACCGTGGAACGCGCCCACCGGGCCGGCCGGCGCGCCCGTGCCCCCGCCGACGGGTGGCGGACCCGGCCGGGACCGTACCAGGCTCGTCGCGGTCATCGCCGCCGCGGCCGTCGTCCTCGCCGCGGGTGTCACCGGCTTCGTGCTGCTCGGCGGAGACAGGCACGACCGGGTGGACCCGGACCCCACCCCGGCCCCGACCGGTGCGCCGCGGCAGAGCACGGACAATCCGCGCAGCCCCGACGGCCGTACCGCCACGGTCAAGGGCTGGAAGGTCGTCACCAACCCGGCGCAGGGCATCGCCTTCGACGTCCCGCCGCAGTGGAAGCTGCAGACCCCCGACTGGGTCACCTATGTCTCCAAGAACGACGACCCCGACGACAAGCCGCTCATCGGGGTCCAGGCCCCCGCGTCCCTCCAGCCCGAGTGGTGCTCCGCGGACACCGACAAGAACGGCACCGTGGACGACACCGCCCTGGCCACCGCGGGCAGCCGACGCAACAACGGGGCGCGCAGCACCGAGGAGATAGCCGGCGCCGACCCGAGGACCTGGGTCTACGGCGCCTACACCCAGCCCGACAAGGCCAAGGTGAAGTCCGGCGCCGTCGAACCCTTCACCACCGCCTCCGGGATCGAGGGCGACCTGGGCAGCGCCTGGTCGACAGGGGTCAAGAAGTCCCAGAAGTGCGTGACGGACGGCAAGGCGTGGACCTTCGCCTTCAAGAACGGCCAGGGCGACCTGGTCTCCTGGTCCTTCTTCGGCGCCAAGGGGGTCTCCGGCGAGGTGACGGACGAGACGGTACGGAAGATCGCCGCCACGGTGCGCCTGTACAAGCCCCCGTCCGACTCCTGACGCCCCTCACCGACCGCCCTGGAGCGGCCCGCCTTCGCCGGGGGCGACTCCGGGGCGGCAGCCCCCTGACCTGGACCGGGGTGGCTACCCCCTGACCGGACCGGGGGGCAGCCCCCCGTCGGTCCGGTGGCTGGCAGGCTGTCCCGGGCGGACGGCCGTCGGGAGACTCGACGCATGACGATTTCCACCGACGCACCCGTGGTCACGGGCCCATCCGCCGCCCCTTCCCGCACCTCGCCGCCGCGGGCCGGCAGCGACTTCGCCGGACTCTCCCGGCGTATCACCGAGGCGGGTTTGATGAAGCGGCGCCCCGGTTACTACACGGTGCGGCTCGGCCTGGTGATCGCGCTGCTGGCGGCGGGCTGGGGTGCCTTCGCCGTGCTCGGCGACACCTGGTGGCAACTCGCGGTCGCCGCCTTCCTCGCCCTGGTCTTCGGCCAAGTCGCCCTGGTGGCACACGACCTGGCCCACCGGCAGGTCTTCCGGCGGCGCCGGCCGAGCGAGACCTGGGGCCGGCTCTTCGGCAACCTCGCCATCGGCATGAGCTACGGCTGGTGGATGAACAAGCACACCCGCCACCACGCCAACCCCAACCACGAGGAACTCGACCCCGATGTCGCCCCCGACATCCTGGTGTGGTCCACCGGCCAGGCCCGCAGGAGCAAGGGGCTGGCCCGGCTCGTCGGAGGCCACCAGGCGTTCCTTTTCTTCCCGTTGCTGACCCTGGAGGGCTTCAACCTGCATGTGGCCGGCGTGCGCGCACTGCGCTCGCCGCAGACGAAGAACCGGCTGCTGGAGGGCTCCCTGCTCTTCTTCCACATGGCGGCCTACCTGGCCGCGCTGTTCCTGGTGCTGTCCCCCGGGAAGGCGGTGGCGTTCCTCGCCGTGCACCAGTGCCTGTTCGGCGTCTATCTGGGCTGCACCTTCGCACCGAACCACAAGGGCATGCCGACCCTCAGCGGCGACGAACGGCCCGACTTCCTGCGCCGCCAGGTGCTCACCTCCCGCAATGTGCGCGGCGGCCTGCTCACCGATGTGCTGCTCGGCGGACTCAACTACCAGATCGAGCACCACCTGTTCCCGAGCATGCCCACGCCCCATCTGCGCAAGGCCCGGACCGTCGTGCGGGCGTACTGCGCGGAGATAGGCGTGCCGTACCACGAGACCGGACTGATCCGGTCCTACCGCGAGGCGCTCACCCATATGCACCGGGTGGGAGAGCCGATCAGGCGGCAGCGCAGGACGGCCTCCTGACGTACGGCCCCGGGGCCGCCCGGTCTCCGCGAGCGGCCCCGGGAACCGCGAGGGTCAGCCCAGCATCTCCTCGATCAGATCGGCGGCGCGCACGGTGCCGCCCTCGGCCCGCGCCTCCGCACTCAGCCGCGCCGAGCGGAGCGGCCCGGAGGGCGTCGGCGGTGGCGTCACCGGTGTCGATACGACGGGCCACACCCAGCTCCACCAGCCGGTCCGCGTTCATGGACTGCTCGGCGGCCTGCGGCACGGCGATCATCGGAACCCCCGCCCGCAGCCCCTCGCCGCAGCCGCCCATGCCGGCGTACTGGGGGCTCCTCGGGGGGGGGGGGGGGGGGGCTCGGCTGTGGCGGGCTGTTCCATGATCGTGGTGCGTGCCGCCCCGGGCGCCGATTGGCGCGGGCCCGTCGTCCGGTCCCCGCCGGGGCGTGGTGCGGTGAAAGGGACCGCATGGTCAAGTGGTTGACGCTGCCGGGTCGAGCTGTTGTACGGTCCACTCGTTCCACCGCTGGTGAGGGACGTGCCGTGCCCGGTGCCGCCCGACCCGCCGCAGCACCGTCGAGGAGACCCGTATGTTCATCCAGCCCTGGGACGCCGGTCTGGACGACGCCGAATGGCAGACCTGGATAGCCGACGGCCACGACTTCGGACACCTCTGCGTCAACGGACTGCCCGGTGCCGCGCCCGTCGTCGTCCCCACCCACTTCGTCACCGACGGCAACCGCCTGCTGATCCACCTCGCCCGGCCCAACCCGGTCTGGAAGGCGATCGAGCGCGACCCGAACGTCACCTTCGACGTCAGCGGCGACTACGCCTTCATCCCCGGCACCTGGCGCGCCGCGCCCGGCGTCCCGCCCACCGACGGCGTGCCGACCAGCTACTACGCGGCCGTCCAGTTCACCTGCCGCGCCCGCGTCATCGACGACCCCGAGGCCAAGGCCGAGCTGCTGCGCCGCCAGCTGGCGCACTTCCAGCCCGACGGCGACCACGCCCCCGTCGAGGTCGACCAGCCGCCCTACGGCCGGATGCTGCCTGGCATCCGGGGTCTGGAACTGGACGTCGTCGAGGTGCGGGCCAAGTTCAAGTACGACAACCAGAAGCCCGTGGAACTGCGCACCACCGTCGCCGACCGCCTCACCGAACGCGGCGAGGGCCTCGACGTGCCCACGGCCCGCCAGCAGCTGCGCCGCGTGGACCGCGTCGGCACCTGGAAGCCCTGACCCGGCCACCGGACCACGCCTCACCCCGGCGCCGGGCCGGTCGCCGGGTGAGCTCGCATGATCGCCGTACTCTCCGCAGAATGGTGCTGTATCCGACCTGCCACGCGGGCCTCACCGTCGTACGGGGCCGCAGCCCGGTCTCCGCGAGGTGGGCGCCCCGTATCCGGGAGGCGACATGCACCACCGCACGGTCGAGGAGCTCATGACTCGGGACGTCGTCCGGGCCCGGCGTGACACCTCGTTCAAGGAGATCGCGAGGCTGCTGGAGGAGAACGACATCACCGCCGTACCCGTGGTGGACGAGACGGGCCGTCCGGTCGGCGTGGTGTCCGAGGCCGATCTGCTGCGCAAGAGCGCCGATCAGGCCGACCCGTCGGGACCGACCCCCGTCCCGCATCTGGAGGCATGGGAGCGGGCCAAGGCGGAGGGCGCCCGCGCCGAGGAAGTGATGTCCGCCCCCGCGGTGTGCGCCAGGCCCGAGTGGACCGTGGTCGAGGCCGCCCGGTTCATGGAGACCCAGCACGTCAAACGCCTGCCCGTGGTGGACGAGGCGGACCGGCTCGTGGGCATCGTCAGCCGTGCCGACCTGCTGCGGATCTTCCTGCGCCGCGACGAGGCGATCCGCGAGGAGATCAACCGGGATCTGCTGCGGGGCACGCTGCTCCTGGACCCCCGGGATGTGACGGCCGACGTGCGCGACGGCCGGGTCACCCTCTCCGGCATCGTGGAGTTCAAGAGCCAGATCCCGGTGGTCGAGCAGCTGTGCCGCGGCGTCGACGGGGTCGTGTCGGTGTCCGGGGACCTCACCTTCCGCACGGACGACGCCCGGGGCGCGCCCACCGGCACCTGAACGCGGGTGTCCGCCCGCCGAGGACCCGCCCCGGACCCGCCGCCGGAATGACCTCGAACGACCGTTTTCCGCTGCGCGCCGAAGCCCGCGCTGCGCGTCGAAGTCCGCTCGGACGGCGTCCCGCACGTCGGCCACCGGTTGCCGAGGGCTCGCGGGACCCTTGGGGCCGTAGCCGAGCCGGAGGACCATCCGGACGTAGCCCATGGCCGAGACGGGGTCGCGGACGGCCCAGCGGATCTCGGAACACTCCAGGGGCCGGGAGGCGAGTGGCCACCAGCCCGTCGGTGGTGGCCCGGAGCAGGACGCGCTCCAGCGCCTGACCGGCGCAGACCCAGTCCACCGGACCGTCCTCGGCCGTGCCCGGCAGCGCGACTTTCGGGGCGGGGTCTCCTCGAAGACCGCCCGGCCGCGCGCGGGCACCGTACGGCCTGCGGCGAAGCCGCGTCGCGGGCGCCTCGGCGGGGATGCCGCCGGACGGGCCTCCGGCGCCCGCCGCGGCCGGTTGCCCACGCGTCCAGCGCTCCCTCTGCCCGCGCGGCCGGATCGCTCGCCTCGCGGCCCTCGGCGTCCCGCACCAGGCCCAGGATCGACCGCATGTGCCAGACGCCCGGGAGCACCAGCTGGGTGCCCTCGGCACGCGCGGCGCCCTCGGCACGCGTCGCCTCGGCCAACCGTTCCCGCACGTCGGTGGGGATGTCCTCGGCGCGGCAGGGGAAGCGGCTGGGGTGTCGCCGCGCGACCGCCGGTTGCGGCGCGGTCGGCATGTCGTCGGGCGACCTGGTGCCGCCGGCCAGCCACACCTCGGCGAGCAGCTCGGTCCGTACCGGGCCGGGCGGCAGCGGTACGCCCGGGGCGAGCCCCGCCGCGGCGGCGGACGCCCGAAGGTTCGGCAGCACGGCCCTGCGGCGCCCAGGCGCAGGCCCCGGTTCTCCGGGTCGGCGTGCGGGAACGCGCGCTGTGGGTCGGCGTAAAGCCGTAGCCGCAGCACGCCCGCGTCCCGCAGGCAACGGAACGCCCAGGGCCGCGCGTTGCCCAGGGAGAGCGCCGCGGTGGCGTCCGTGACGAGCGCGGTGACCGAGCGCACGGCGAGGGGCACCACGGTCACGGTGGCTCCCCTCGTACCGGCCCGGCGCCCCGGCTCACCCGTGCGTCGGGACCGCGATCACGGGGCAGCGGGCATGATGCAGCACACCCTGGCTCACCGAGCCCAGCAGCATGCCGGCGAAGCCGCCGCGCCCGCGCGTGCCCACCACCAGGCCCAGCGCGTGCTCCGCGGCTTCGGTCAGCACCTGCACCGGATGGCCCGCCACCACCTCGTGGCGCAGGTCCACCTCGGGATAGCGGGCATGGCGGCCCGCCACGATCTCGGAGAGGAGCCGGCGGGACTCCGCCTGCGGCCCGCGCTCGTCGAAGACCCGCAGCGGACCGTGCTCCCACACGAACAGGGCCCGCAGCCCCGCGCCGCGCAGCGCCGCCTCCTCGAACGCCACGTCCACCGCCGCCGCGGAGCGTTCGCTGCCGTCGACGCCGACGACGTAGTACGGCGGGTCCTGCGTGGTGTGCTCCGGCTCCGGCACGACCACCAGCGGGCAGTGGGTACGGGCCATCACCGGGAGGGCGATCGACGCGGACCCGAACACCTCCTGGCGCCGGCTCAGGTGGTGCGAGCCGAGGACGAGCGAGGTGGCGTCGCGGCTCTGCTCGCACAGCGTCCACACCGGATCGCCCTCGGCGAGCAGCGTGTCCACCTCAAGCCCCGGGTGCCGGGCCGTGACGAACTCCGCGGCCTCCTCCAGCACCTTCTTCCCGGCCTCGTGCAGCGCCTCGTTCCACCCCTCCCAGGAGGGCGGGACCGCCGTTCTCCGATCGCCGGGGGTCGGTACGCCCTCGACATGGACCAGACGCAGCGGCAGCCGGCGGCGGGCGGCCTCGTCCGCGGCCCAGGCCGGTGCCGTCCGCCGGGCGGGGTCGGGATCGAGTCCCACCACGATCGGCCGGCGGCCGGGGCCGGGGTTCCGGTCGTCCTTGCTCGCGGGTACGGGAGCGGACATCGCCCCATCTCCTCCCTGCGGCGGAGCACCGCCGCGACTTCCATGAAAGCCCGGAACCGGGGGCCCTGCCAGGGGACCATCGGCCCCCGGCGGGGCCCCTCGGCACGAGGACAGGACCCCGTCCTCGCGCGCCGGACCGGAGGAGCTCTCCGCGGAAGGGACGGCCGCCGGGCGACGGGGACGCCGTGCGGACGGCCGGGACGCCGTGCGGACAGCCGTGCGCGACGGCATCGTGGAACTGACCGGACGGATACCCGGCGGACCACCCGCGGCGACCACCTGCGGCGGACCACCCGCGGTGGCCACCCGCAGTGACCTCGCGGCGGCTGCGCGCGGAGACCGAGCGGTTCGCCGGCGCGGCCGAGGGATCGAGGTGTCGAGGCGAAGACCCTCCTCGCCCCAGGCACCCGGCACCGGTCGCCACCGCGGCATCACGCCGGTGCCGGAACCCACCCCGGAGGCGCGGACCATGCCCCGAACCGTCACCGCAGGCATCGACGACTCGCCCGAGAGCCGGGCCGCCGCCGAGTGGGCGGCACGCGAGGCGCGGCTGCGCGGCCTGCCCCTGAAGATCGTGTACGTCCAGGAGCCCACACCCCGGATGGCGGCCCGGACCCCGCTGTTCGACCTCGACAGCTACCGGCGCTGGGCCGAGCGGATGGCGGAAGAGGCCGCCACCGGCATCCGGACCCGCCATCCGGGCCTCGACGTCGGCACCGCGCAGCTCACGGGGACCGTGGCCGACGTGCTGTGCGAGGCCGCCGGCGAAGCCGAACTGCTCGTGCTGGGCTCCCGGGGCCTCGGCCGGCTCGGCGGGTTCCTGGTCGGCTCGGTGAGCCTCGCCGTCGTGGCCCGCGCCGAACGCCCGGTGGTGCTGGTGCGGGCGGGGGAGGAGACCGGCGACGCACCCCGGACGGAACCGGCGGGCGCACCGCCCGGCACCGGGGCCGTGGTGCTCGGCCTCGACGCCGACGACCCGGCAGAAGCCCTGCTGGAGTTCGCCTTCGACGCCGCCTCGCTGCACGGGGTCCCGCTGCGCGCCGTCCATGTCTGGCCCGAGCCGCCGACCTCCTTCTACCGCTTCTACGGCGACGCCGAACTCTACGACGACCTACAGCGCGGGCAGGCCGCCCTGCTGACCGAGGTGCTGCGCCCCTGGAAGCAGAGGTACCCGGACGTGGAGGTGATCGAGGCGAGCCGCTGCGGCAGCGCCGCACAGGTCCTCGTCGACCAGTCCCACGACGCCTGCCTCGTGGCCGTCGGCCGCCGCATCCGCACCCGCGCCTTCGGCTTCCACCTCGGGCACGTCCTGCACTCCGCCCTGCACCACATCGCCGCCCCGGTCGCGGTCGTCCCGCACAGCTGACGGTCCACGCGTACGACGGCCGGTCCGCGCACCGGAGTCCCGCCCGCGAACGCCCCTCACCGGGGACCCACCAGATCCCACTCCCGGTCCCACAGGGCCAGCCGGCGCCGGTCGAGACGGGCCCGCGCGAGGGCGCCCGCGCCGAGCACCGGAGCGGCGGCGACCAGCGCGGCACCGACGGCGAGGAGACCTGCCTCGATGCGTCCCCCGGCGAGGCCCGTGGGAGCCGTCGTGACGAGCCGGCCCCGGTCGTCCTGCCACAGGTGCACCGTCGCGCCCCGGGGCAGGCTCGGGTCCACCAGCGTGTGTCCGGTGCGGGGCGTACCGTCCGGCGCCACCCAGCGCACGGTGTCCCGCACCCGCCCGTCCGCCGACCACTGGGCGGCGATGTCCTGCGGCGCGTCGGCCACCAGGACCGCCTGTACGGGGTGCCGCTGAGCGCGCTGCTCCGCGAACCGGTGCTCGGCGCTGCGGAACACCAGCGGTGCGACGACCAGGCCGACGAGCACCACGACCGCCCAGACGGCCGGCACGATCCATGCCTCCAGGACGTCCTCGCGCCGTCGCAGCGGGTTGCTCCGCCACCGCCACAGATGTCGTTTGCCGCTCATCACGGAGACCTCCGCCTCGTGCCGGATCCTTCGCCTCCGACGCTGCCTCGGACGGGGCCCACGCCCACAGGGGCCGAGGGGCCTCCACGGCGGGCCGCCCGGGTCCGGATTCGATGCCGGACGGGGGCCATGGGGCCCTTTTCCGGTGACCATGGGCAGGCACGCGGCCCCTGGAACGAGTCCGACCGAGCCGGTCCAGAGAGCCCGGCCTCGACGACGCCCCGCCCCGGGCGCCGCGATACTGCCCGCCATGACAGCAACTCCCGCCGAGCCGACGGTCCCCTTCTCCCGCGTCAAGGTCCGTACGGGGGCTCTGGTCTTCCGCGGCGACGAGGTCGCCCTGATCCGCCGCGACCGCGCCGACTCTCCGCGCCACCCTCGCCGAACAGGAGCTGGACGAACCGCCCGACGGCAGCCACGAGATCGGCACCGTCGAATGGGGCGACCACCGCAAGACCGTCGCCCTGCCGCTCTTCCCGCCCATCGGAGCCGCGCCGACGGCGCTGGACCACCCTCGCGCCGCCGCCGGTGACGCCGTGAGGCTCCGTCAGGGCAGATCGATGGAACGCTCCTCGTCCAGAATTCGGTACCCCGCGCTGGTGTAGAGGCCCATGGCCACGTCGTTGCCGCCCCACACCGAGAACATCAGCGCCGATTCACCGGCCGCGAGGACGGCCCGCTCGCCGACCGCCATCGCGGCCCGCCCGTACCCCTTGCCGCGGTGTTCCTCCTGGATGTGCAGCGCGTACCCGTAGGTGACCCCCGGCAGATACCCGTGCCGCAGCCACGCCGTGCCGATCGGCTCGCCCGCTGCCTCCAGCACCAGGAGCGCGGTGTCGGGCGTCGCCGGCCCCTCGGGCAGCAGCGCCGCGAAGTCCTCGTCCGATTTACGCTCGGCCTCCTCGCGGCTCAGGGCTCCCGACCGGACGATGTCGCCGACGTAGGACGCCTTTTCGAGGGCGAGCCAGCCGGAATATTCGGCCGGTGTCATCGGCCGCGCGGTGACACCGTCGACCCGCTCGGGCGGGGCGTCCACATGCCGCGCCCGGATCTGCCCGCTGACGCGGAAACCGGCGAACACCTCGCGCGGGGCGGACCCGGTCCCTCGGTACGATCATCAGGATCATCCGCTCCGAGGAGTCCAGCCCAGTGACCGTCGCCCCACCGCCCCGCGCCGCCACCGGCGTCCTTCCGATGCGGACGCTGACCCGCGTCGAGTGCGACGAGCAGCTGTCGGCGCTGCTGTGGCGGGCGGGATCCGGCTGGCGGATGATCAGCAGCGCGGTTCTCGGCGGCGGCATCGGCGAGCGCTCCTGGGTCCTCAACGCCCAGGTCTCGCACGGTTACAGCCGCACCGACCCCGACGCCCATCTCGCGCGACTCGCCCAGGAGGCCGGGGCGCGGGGGCCGGGCGTCGGGCTGATGACGGCCGCCGACGTGCTGCGGTACGGCCGCGGGGACGACGACGGTGTCGAGGCGGTGGTCACCGCGGGCCTCGGCGTCCACGGCTGGGCCGCCACTCCCGCCCCGGGCACACCTCTGCCACCCGCCCCCGGCACCATCAACATCATCGCCGCCCTCCCCACCGCCCTGACCGACGCCGCCCTGGTCAACGCGGCCACCACCGCGACCGAGGCCAAGGTCCAGGCCCTCCTCGACTGCGGCTACGACTGCTCCGGCACCCCGACGGACGCGGTGTGCGTCGCCGCCTGGATCCCCCGGTCCGGCGAGGAGCCGCAGTCCTTCGCCGGCCCCCGCTCCCTGTGGGGCGCCCGGCTGGCCCGCGCGGTTCACGCCGCGGTGTGTGCCGCCGTGGAGCCGGTGCGCGGTGGCTCCCGCACCTCGGCCGCCGCGATGGCGGACCCCCGCCGACGCGACTCAGTCCCGCGCCAGCAGCAGCCGTGACATTCCCGCCGTGACCAGCAGCAGCGCGGCGACGGCCAGCAGCCCGACGCGCATCCCGGGGAGCGAGAAGCCGTCGCCGGAACCCGCGAGCAGGCCGCCGAACAGCGCGACGGCGAGGGCGCCGCCCAGTTGGCGCAGGGAGTTGAGCAGGCCCGAGACCGTTCCGGCGCGTTCCGCCGGGGCCGCGTCGATCAGCAGGGCGGTCAGCGCGGGCACCGCGACCGCGCCGCCCATGCTCAGCGGCAGCAGCAGGATGAGCACCAGCCACACCGGGGTGTCCCCGGCCAGCGGCAGCATGGCCAACATCGCGACGGTGAAGACCAGTTGGCCGACCACGATCACCGACCGTCGCCCGAACCGCTCCGCGAGCCGCGGCGAGACCAGATTCGTCGCCGTCACCACCGCCGACATCGGCACGAACATCAGCCCGGCCGCCGTCGCCGACATCCCCCGCAACTGCTGGTAGTACAGCCCGAGCAGGAAGATCCCGCCGTAGAAGGCGGCGTTGACGGCGAAACCGACCGCGAGCGGAACGGCCACCCGGCGATCCCTCAGCAGCGCCGGAGGGATCATGGGCTGCCGGTGCCGGGACTCCACGAGGCGGAACGCGAACCCGGAGACGACGGCGAGCGCGCCCGCGCCCAGCACGGGCCAGCTGGTCCAGCCCAGCCGGCCGCCCTCGATCACCGCGACGGCCAGCCCGGCCAGGGCCAGTACGGCGGTCAGCTGGCCCGGGCCGTCCAGCGCGGCGGGCCGGCGCGGCGAGCGCGGCACCCGTATCAGCAGCCCGAGAATCACCGCGCCCACCGGGAGGTTGAGCAGGAACACCGCCCGCCAGCCGGCCGACTCGGTGAGCAGCCCGCCCAGCACCGGACCCGCGGCCATCGCCACCGAACCGCCGACGGTCCACAGCGCGATGGCCCGCGCCCGCTCCCTGCTGTCCTCGTGCGCCTGCCGGATCAGCGCCAGCGAGGCCGGCAGCACGACCGCGGCGGCCCCGCCCTGCGCCACCCGCGCGGCGACCAGCACACCGATGCCCGGCGCCAGCGCGCAGCCGAGCGAGGCCAGGGTGAACAGGGCGACCCCCAGGCGTAGGCGCGCCGGGCGCCCGCGCGGTCGGCGACGGCACCGGCGGAGAGCATCAGCGCGGCGAACATCAGCGTGTACGCGTCCACCACCCACTGGAGCCCCGCCATCCCGCCGTCGAGGGACTCCCGGATCGAGGGCAGCGCGATGTTCACGGCGGACACGTCGATGGTGATCACGGTGAACCCGAGCAGCGAGGCGACCAGCGCGATCCCGGCCCGCCGGGGCGCCGTGGTATCGGCGCCCGCCTCGGCTGGTCGGGCACGGTCCGGGTGCCGTCGCCGCGGCCGCAGCACCGGCACCTCGGGCACGCGCCCGCGGGCGCCGGCGGCGGTCGGGGAGGGGGAAGGGGTGCCCGGCATGGTGGCCTCCTGGACGATCAGGCACGGTCGACGGTCTCCCGTCGGGGACGAATCGGCGGGCGGCCACGAACGCCGGGACCGCGGTCCGGTGTCACGCACCCCCTGGGTTCCGCGCCGTCGGGCCGCCCGCTCCGGGAACAACTCTGCCCCCTTGCCGTGCCGTTCGGCAGCCCGCGCCCCGCCCGGGGTGCGCCGTTCCAGGTCCTGACACGGCCCCCCAACACCCCGGGAGACCTGCCACAATTGACCGAATGGCAGCAGCGACAGACGTGCGGGGCACCGAACTCGGCAGATACCTCAAGGCCCGCAGGGCGCGGATACGCCCGGAGGACGTCGGCCTCCCGGCCGGCGCGGGCCTGCGCCGCACGCCCGGACTGCGCCGGGAGGAACTGGCCGCGCTCGCGGGTGTGAGCGTGGACTACTACATCCGGCTCGAACGAGGCCGGGAGACCAACCCCTCGACCGCCGTGGTCGATGCCCTCGGCCGCGCCCTGCGCCTGCGCGGCGACGGCTACGAACGCCTGCACGAACTGGCCGAGTTGGCCGCCGGCCGCACCGCCGAGCTCCCGGCCTGCGCGGACCACGCCGTCCGCGAGTCGGTCCTGCGCCTGCTGGAATCGGTACGCCCGCTGCCCGCCTACATCGTGAGCCGCTACAACCGCGTCCTGGCCGCCAACCCGCCGGGCCGGCGACTGCTGCCCGGCCTGTGGGACTGGCCCGAACACCAGCGCAACGTGACCCGTTACCTCTTCCTCCATCCGACGGGCAGAACGCTCTACGAACCCTGGGAGGACACCGTCGCCGTCTCGGTCGCCCACCTGCGGGCGGTCGCGGGCGCCGACCCGGACAACCCCGAGCTGACCACCCTCGTCGGCGAACTGGTCCTCAAGTCACCGGACTTCGCCCGCCTCTGGGAACGGTACGACGTCTGCGAGCGCGGCGGCGGCCAGAAGAACTTCCGGCACCCCAAGGTCGGACCCATGACCCTCACCTACGAGGTCATGCGGCTGGCACGGACGGGCGGTCAGCGGATGGTCGTCTACCAGGCCGCTCCCGGCACCGCCGACGAGGACGCCATGCTCGGGCTGGAGGACGCGGCACCCGAGCTCCGCCCGGCGGCCGAACCCGCCCCTCACCGGAGCTGAACAGCCGGTCAAACGGCCGGGCGCGCTCGTCCCCGGGACACCGGTCAGCGCCTGCCCCGGCGCATCCACCGCGCCCAGCGCTGGTGGCGGCTGACCGGAGGGGTGGCGGGCGCGGGCTCTCCGGGGCGGGGCTGCGCGGCGGCCGGTGGCGGTGCCGTGCCGTCCTGGGGCGGGCGGAGACCCTCGGTGGAGTAGCGAGTGGTCGCGATGCTGTCCACGATCTGCTGTTCGGTGAAGTCCTCCGAACCGGGCACATGGGGCACAAAACCTATGAGCACACCGTCACTGACGACCTCCGCGTCCAGCCCCGAGACCCCGTCGGTGTCCCACAGCGCCTCGATGCCCGTGTCCAGGACGACCCTGATGCCGAACGCGTAGACCCCGGCCTCGACGAGATGGGCCATGACTCCTCGGTCCCGCAACGCCGCCACCACCCGCTTGGCGCGCTCCTCGTCCATGGCGACCGCATCCCTTCGAGGCCGGCTCCGGAACGGCTGGGCCCGCTGTCCGTCGCTCGCCGGTACGGCGGGCGGCCTCGTGACCGACCCGTGACGCCTGTACCCATACTGAGACATTCCGAACGCGAGATCGGGGGCAGGCTGAAGTCGACCATGGTCCCCGCGGAGAACACCCGCAGGGCCATTGCACGACAAGGAGTGTTCATATGAGCAAGAAGCACGCATTCGCCGCCGTGGCCGCACTCGCGCTGGCGGTCACCGCGAGCGGGGGAGTCGCGGTGGCCGCACCCGCGACGGCCAAGAGCGAGATGCCCTCGGCCTGCCGTCCGGCCAACCACACGGCGACGATCAAGGCGGCGCCCGCCAGCTCGGGGCACAGCCACTACCGCGTGACCCTGACCGCGGCGCGCGGGTACGAGTCGTGTGTGCTGGCGGGTTCGCCCACCGGCGTACGGTTCTCGAACCACGGCAAGCAGACCGGTGTCGCGGCCGGGCACTACGGCGACCAGAAGACCAAGGTGACCTTCGGCCCGGGCCACCCGGTGCACTTCGACATCCAGGTTCCGAACATGCACCGCGGCACGGCCTCGAACGAGGCGTCGTTCACGCTTCGGGCCCCGGGCGGTGAGATCCCCGGTACGTCCTTCGCCGACGGTAAGTTCTCCGTCGCCTCCGGCACCCTGATCGGCCCGGTCCAGCGCGGCGCCTGACCGGCACCGCCTGACAGAGGAGTGTCCCGCGGCACACGGCCGCGGGACACTCCGGTGTGCGGAGAGGGCAGGATTTGAACCTGCGTGGACCCTTACGGATCCGACCTCCGAGACGCGCTCGCCGGTCCCCGATAAGCCACTCCGGGCACCTCTCCTCGCTCCCGGTTCCCGGTCTCCCGGGCTCCGTTCACATGAAGAAGAGTGGCAGACCCGGCTGACGCGGGACTGACGCGCAAGGCTCACAGGCGGGCCTTCACAGGCGGGCCTTCATGCTCTCGCAGACCCCGGGCACGTCCTCGATCCGGAAGTCGCCCCCGGCGGCGCGGAGCACACCGCGGTAGCGCCCGAAGAGCTGGAAGTAGTCGACCGCGAAGAGGCCGAGGTTGTGCTTCACCCGCTTACGGCCTTCCGGCTCGAAGACGACATCGAGGCGGCCGTCCCGGGAGGCGATGTGCCAGGGGGCCGACGGGTCGGCCGACGCGGGCTCGAAGACGATGTCACCGAGGGGCTCGCACCGGCCCGGTGACCACAGGCAGGACTCCTCCGGCTCCCCGGGCAGTTCGGGCCGCGCCGCGAAATTGGCCCCCACGAGCGGGCCGGTGTCCGTCGACGTCGCGAACGTACCCCAGACCCAGTCGGTCCGGTACGGCAGCAGCGAGCGGTGCTCGTCGAGTATCGCCAGATCGCGATCCGGCTCGAAGACGACCTCGGCGTCCCCGACCCGGAGCACTCCGGAGGCGGGGAAGGCGGCCTTGTGCGTGTACATGCTTCCACCCGGCAACCGCGAGCTCACCGAGAGCGGCGCGGTGGCCGCCGCGGCGTCGAGCTCCAGCGCGCCCCGGACGGCCGGGGCCTTCGCCGTCGGCGCGATGTCGATCTCGATCCGATGCCGCGCCGAGGCCCGCGAAAAGGCATAGGTGACCCGATACCCACCACGCTCGAACCGGCAGGCGCTCTCCAGCAATTCGGCAGGCAACACCGGACTGCCCCCGGCCGCGTTGGCCGCGTGCTGGTGAAGCGCTCCGCCCGCCCGGTCATAGGCATAGATCTCCGAACTGGCGAGATAGCCCGCGTCCTGGATGATCAGCGACGCGTACCAGTCCGGCTGCGACAGCGTGAACCCGACCCACTTCTTGAGCCGCATCCTCTTCCACCGCCGGACAAGCCCACCGCCGTACACCTCAAGAGGATCGGCCACAGCGGGCCGATCGGCCAGCCGGCCCCAACGACGCGTACCGCCCTCGACCAGGCGCTCAGGGGTGGACATGGCGGGTAGTCTGCCCAGGGCGCCGACGCGGGTCAACAGCGCGCGGACAGTGCGGTGTTGAGTCGCCGCCCCGGCCGCCGCGTCACGATGACGTCCACCGGCGCCGGAGCAGCCAAGCGTCCGGAGGCGGGGGCGGGTCAGCCCACCCGGCGGGGGATTCCCAGGGGGTTCGTGTTCTGGAGTTCCGGGGGGAGGAGGTCGTCGGGGCAGTCCTGGTAGGCGATCGGGACCAGCCAGCGGTCGATCGCCGTCGCGCCGACCGAGGTGTGCAGCGGGGCCGTCGTCGAGGGCCAGGGGCCGCCGTGGTGCATGGCCCAGCAGACGGCGACGCCGGTCGGCCAGCCGTTGTGGATGAGGCGGCCGACGCGGTGCCGCAGCGCCGTCAGCACCCGCGCGGCCGCCGCCGCGTCGCCGGGCGTGGCGTGCACCGAGCCGGTCAGGCTGCCGGGCAGGGACACCAGGACCTCGGTCAGGGATTCCAGGTCCGGGTAGGTCACGACCAGTCCGGCCGGGCCGAAGCACTCCTCGGCCAGGCTGTCGAGGCGGTCCGCGAAGGACTTCAGGGACAGCCGCCATACGCGCGGCGCCACCGCGAAGGAGTCGCCGCCCGCGCTTCCGGAGGCCAGCGGGAGGAGATCCGGGGCCTCGTCCCGTTCCGCCACCCCGGCCCGGTAGCCGTCCCGGATGCGGGACGTCAGCATCGCCCCGGTCGCGGTCGCGCCGACCCTGGCCGCGACGGCGTCGATCAGCGCACCCTCCTCGGGGACGAACAGCAGACCCGGGTTGGTGCAGAACTGGCCGGTGCCCAGGGTGAGCGACTGCGCGTACCCCTCCGCGATCTCCCCGGCGCGTTCGGCCGCCGCGCCCGGCAGGACCACCACCGGGTTGACGCTGCCGAGTTCGCCGTAGAACGGGATCGGCTCGGGCCGGGCGGCGGCGAGGTCGTACAACGCCCGCCCGCCGGATGGCGAGCCGGTGAAGCCGGCGGCCTTGACGGCCGGGTGGTTCACCAGCGCCGCCCCGGCCTCGAAACCGGTGACCAGGGCGAGGACTCCCTCGGGCGCCCCCGCCTCGCGCAACGCCCCGGCGACGATGCGCGCGACCGCGGCCGAGGTCCCCGGGTGCCCCTCGTGCGCCTTGACGACCACCGGGCAGCCGGCCGCGAGCGCGGAGGCCGTGTCGCCGCCCGCCACGGAGAAGGCGAAGGGGAAGTTGGAGGCGCCGAACACCGCCACCGGTCCGATCGCCTGCCGCATCCGGCGGATGTCGGGACGCCCGGCGGCCGGGTCGGCCGGGGTGAGTACGGCCTGCACATGGCCGCCGTCGCGCAGCACCTCGGCGAAGAGGCGGAGCTGACCACTGGTGCGGCCCACCTCGCCGGTCAGCCGGGCCTCCCCGAGCGCGGTCTCCGCGTCCGCGACGGCGACCAGTTCGTCACGGGCCGCGTCCAGCGCGTCGGCGGCGGCGTCCAGGGCGCGCGCCCGGTCGGCGGCGGGCACCGCGGACCAGACGGGGAACGCGCCGGCGGCGGCGCGCGCCGCCACGTCGACGTCCTGCGCGGTGGACACGGCGACCGGGTCGCCGACGGGCTCACCGGTACGCGGGCTGATACCCCGCAGCGGGGCGGACGTGGTGCCGGTCATCGATCGAACCTCCGGGCCGTATGGGGGAAGTGAGCATGAACTCGCGCGATTGATAGAGGAGTTGCGCGCCGCATCAGGCTTTACCGTCCGCGCCGTCCGCGCCGTCCGCGCCGTCATCCGCGTCCAGTGAAGGCGAGCAGAAAGCTCCGCCCAAGTAGATCTCGTCCAACGGGTCGTGGCGGCCCTCGAGTTCCCCGGCGAACCGCTCGGCGTCGTCCTGGGGCTCGTAGCCCAGCGCGCGTGCCTCGTCCAGCGAGAACCAGCGGCGGGTGTTGTCCGAGACGCCCCACACCACGCGGAACCCGGGCGAGGGCGCCGCGATCAGCGCCTCCATCAGGCGGGCGCAGTCGTCGGGGGAGAGCCAGGTAGCCAACTGGCGTGTCGCGACGGGGCGTTCGAAGCAGCCGCCGATGCGGACGCAGACCACGTCCAGGCCGTAGCGGTCGTGGTACAGGCTGCCCAGGGCCTCGGCGGCCACCTTGCTCACGCCGTAGTAGGTGTCGGGGCGGGGAAGAGATAGTCGGGCGCCTCGTCCTCGCTGCGGGGGTGGAACCCCACCGCGTGGCTGCTGCTCGCGATGATCACCCGGGGCACACCGGCCCGGCGGGCCGCTTCCAGGACCGTGCGGGTGCCGTTGATGTTGATGTCGAGAATCTCGTCCCACGGCCCCTCGACACTCAGCCCGCCGAGGTGGATCACCGCGTCCGCGCCGGTGAGGGCCTCGCGCATCGCCGGCAGGTCCGTCACCGACAGCCGGACGGTCTCCACGTCCTCGCCCTCGGCCACGCCGGGCACCGGTGCCACGTCGAGCAGCCGCAGGGTCCGGCCCTCGCGGGCCAGCCGGGGACGGAGCAGGGTGCCGACCCCTCCCGCGGCTCCGGTGATCACGATGCGCTGACTCACTCGCCTCATCTCCTTCGTGACGGCTCCGGTCCGGCTCCGCGGCGGCCGGCGTGTCCATGGGCGCCTTGACCGTACTCCGGGGCGAGTCTTACAGTTCACAGGCAAGTTCGCAAATGTGGAGCCTGTCTGCATATGTAGACGACGAGGAGTGTCACGTGCCCCTGTTCGACGGCGTGCTGTTCTTCCCGGTGACGCCCTTCGCGGCGTCGGGGCAGGTCGACCGGGAGGTGCTGGCCGAGCATCTGCGTCGCGGGATGGCCGCCGGCCCCGGCGGGGTCTTCGTCGCCTGCGGTACGGGCGAGTTCCACGCGCTGGGCCCCGAGGAGTACGGCGACGCGGTGCGCACCGCGGTCGAGACCGTGGCGGGCCGCGTCCCGGTGTACGCCGGCACCGGCGGCCCGCTGCCCCTGGCCCGCCGGTACGCGCGTATCGCCCAGGACGCGGGCGCCGACGGCCTCCTCCTGCTGCCGCCCTACCTGGTCGAGGCCCCGGCCGCCGGACTTGCCGCCTACGCGCGCGAGGTGGCGGACGCCGGCGAACTGCCGCTCATCGTCTACAACCGCTCCAACGCCCGCTTCGACGCCGCCACCGCCGCCGAACTGGCCCGCCACGACAAGGTGGTCGGTTTCAAGGACGGCGTCGGCGACCTCGACCGGCTCTCCCGCGTCGTGACCGCCGTACGCCATGAACTCGCGGGAACCGGAAAGGAGTTCCAGTTCTTCAACGGCATGCCCACCGCCGAGGTGACCGTCCCGGCCTACCGCGGCATCGGCGTCACCCTGTACTCCTCCGCCGTCTTCTGCTTCGCCCCCCGGATCTCCAACGCCTTCTATCGCGCGGTCGAGCAGGGCGACACGGGCCAAGTGGAGCGGCTCCAGCGGGAGTTCTTCCACCCGCTCGTGGCCCTGCGCGACCTCGTCCCGGGCTACGCCGTCGCACTGGTCAAGGCCGGCGTGCGCCAACAGGGCCTGGACGTCGGCGGGGTGCGCCCCCCGCTGGTCGACCCGGCCCCGAACACCTCGACGCCCTGCGCCGGATCACCGACGCGGGCCTGACCCTGGTGGAGGACTTCGCCCGATGAGCGACGCGATCCGTATCACCGACGTCACCGTCACCCCCGTCGCCTTCCGCGACCCGGCCCTGCTCAACGCGGTCGGTGTGCACGAGCCGTTCGCGCTGCGCGCGGTCCTGGAGGTGCACACCGACCAGGGGATCACCGGCCTCGGCGAGACCTACGCCGACGAGGGCCATCTGCGCCGGCTGCGGCGGGCCGCCGACGCCCTGGTGGGGCTCGACGTGTACCGGCTGGGCCGGATGCACGCCGCGGTCGCGGCCGCGCTCGGCGGCGACGCCGGCAGCGACGGCCACGGCCTCACCGGCGTGATCACCAGCAGCAGCACGGTGGACCGGGTCTTCTCGCCCTTCGAGGTCGCCTGCCTGGACATCCAGGGCAAGGCCGCCGGCCGGCCGGTCTCCGACCTGCTCGGCGGCGCCGTACGGGACCACGTTCCGTTCAGCGCCTACCTGTTCTACAAATGGGCCGCGCACCCCGGTGACGCGGACGACCCCTGGGGTGAGGCGCTCGGCCCCGAGGGCATCGTGGCGCAGGCCCGGCGCATGATCGACGACTACGGATTCACGGCCATCAAGCTCAAGGGCGGGGTCTTCCGGCCCGAGGAGGAGATCGAGGCGGTCCGCGCCCTGCGTGAGGCGTTCCCCGACCGGCCGCTGCGGCTCGACCCGAACGCCGCCTGGACGGTGGACACTTCACTGAGGGTCGCCCGCGAGCTCGACGGCGTCCTCGAATACCTGGAGGACCCCACACCGGGGCAGGAGGGCATGGCCCGGGTCGCCCGTGAGGCGCCCATGCCGCTCGCCACGAACATGTGCGTGGTCGCCTTCGACGAACTCCGGCCCGCCGTGGCCCTGGACGCGGTCCAGATCGTGCTCTCCGACCACCACTACTGGGGCGGCCTCCAGCGCTCGAAGGTGCTCGCCGGGATCTGCGACACGTTCGAGCTGGGCCTGTCCATGCACTCCAACTCGCATCTCGGCATCAGCCTTGCCGCGATGACCCATCTGGCGGCGGCCACGCCGAACCTGACGTACGCCTGCGACACGCACTGGCCGTGGAAGACCGAGGAGGTCGTCGCGCCGGGCGTCCTGGAGTTCCGCGACGGCTCCGTCGCCGTACCCACCGGCCCCGGTCTCGGCGTCGAACTCGACCGCGACGCGCTGGCCCGCCTGCACGAGCAGTACGTCGCCTGCGGCCTGCGCAACCGCGACGACACCGGCTATATGCGGCGCGTCGATCCGTCGTACGAGAAGAAGGTCCCGCGCTGGTGAGGCGCCCGGTCCGTGTGGAGTGAGGCGCCCGGTCCGTGTGGAGTGAGGCGCCCGGTCCGTGTGGAGTGAGGCGGCCGGGACGCGCGCGGAGAGGGCTGCGCGTGCGGAACGGACCTCAGCGGATGCCGTTGCGCCGCAGGGTCCCCGCCAGCGCCGCGGCGTGCCGGGTGACCGCCTCCGCGACCCGTTCGATCTCCTGGTCCGTGGCGTGGTCCAGCGGGATCGAGCAGCTGATCGCGTCGGTCGCCGGGATGCGGTACGACACCGTCGCGGCGACGCAGCACAGCCCTGGCGTGTTCTGCTCGCTCTCCAGCGCCCAGCCCCGGGTACGCGTCTGCTCCAGTTCCTCGCGCAGGGCCGGGCGGCGGGTGACCGTGTGCGGGGTGAGCGCCTCCAGGGGCTGCTCGGGCAGCAGCGCGTCCACCTCCCGCGCGGTCAGCTCGGAGAGCAGCGCCTTGCCGAGGGCCGTGGCGTGCGCCGGGAGCCGGCGGCCCACGCGGGAGGTCAGCCGGCGGGAGTCCGTGGCCTCGCGGGTGGCGAGATAGATGACGTTCGAGCCGTCCAGACGGGCGTAATGGGTGGTGTAGCCGACGTCCGCGCGCAACTGCTCGATCCGGCGCACCGCGTGCGGCAGCGCCGGGTCCCGGTCCAGGTACGCCGTGCCGCACAGCAGGGCGCGCGGGCCGATGCCGAAGCCGGCCGCCTCGCCGCCCTCCTCGACCTCGATCCACTTCAGCGCCACCAGGGTGCGCAGCAGCGCGTACAGGCTTGAGCGCGGGTAGCCGGTGAGCTCCTGGAGCCGGCCCAGGGTGAGCCGCTCCGGCGAGGCCGCCAGCACTTCCATGATCTGGACGGTGCGCTCCGCCGACTTCACCGGCCCGCGCCCGGCCTCACTCGTCCCGGTCACGGCGTCTTCTCCCCGTCGCGTCAACGGAAACCTCCGAAACATCGACCGCCCCTGTATGCGAGGCTCACGTGCGCGCTGAAAAGCATGGATGAGAATTGAGTCTACGTACGTAGACAGCTAGGTCAAGTCGAGCTTCTATCTCCCCTCACATGTCGGGATACAGCGCCGCGGTCTTCGTCGCCTACAGCCGGGCACCATGGCAGTGGAAGCAGAAGGCGATCCGGAAGAGCGGTCCGGTGGCGCCGTGAGCGCGGACACCCCAGGATGACGGATCGCTGACACCGGGACGGCACGTGGACGATGATGATCAGACCACATTGGCCATGGCGAGGGAGTCCGCGTGCCCGGAGGCGTTCGGAACGGACTGATCATCTTCCTGAACGGGACGTCGAGTTCAGGCAAGTCCAGCATCGCGAGGGAGCTGCTGGAGGTGATGGAGGAGCCGGGCTTCCATCTGCCGGTGGACGCCTTCCACGCGATGCGGACGCGCCGAAAGGTCGATCCGGACGAGTTGCCCGGCATTCTGCGGCGCACCTGGGCGGGCTTTCACCGCGCGGTCGCCGGCATGGCCGCGGCCGGCAACCACGTCGTGGTCGATCATGTGCTCAGCGAGGAATGGCGCCTGCTGGACTGCCTGGAGCTCTCCACCGCGAAAGACGTCGTCCTCGTCGGTGTGCGGTGCTCGCCGGAGGAACTCCACCGGCGCGAACAGGCCCGCGGCGACCGCCCAAAGGGCCTGGCGGCACGGCAGTTGGAACTCGTCCACGCCCACGGCCGGTACGACATCGAATGCGACACCACCACGATGAGCCCCCGGGACTGCGCCCGCCGGATCAGCGCCTTCCTGTCCCGGCGCCCGACCCCGACGGCGTTCGAGCAGCTCCGCGCGGAACTGCGCCCCGATCTGACGGCTCCCGGTCCAGCGGCGATTGCGCTGCCCTGAGGCTGCCGGGCGACTCTGCCCGGGTCCTCCGCCGCGGCGGACGCGCGGCCCCGTCCCGCGCATCCGCCACGCTCCCGACGAGGGGAACTCACATGGTGCCGGGACCGCTCGTCGGGATCTGCGGTGCCGTCGGGATGTAGTGCTGGGCCAGGTTGGCGTCACGGTTGTGCGCGCTGTGGTGTTCGCCCTCGCGGGCCTCGTACTCCTCGATGTCCCGGCGGCCCGAGACGGTGTCCTGAATACGCGTCATGACGCGGGTGAGCAGACTCTTCATCAGTGTTCCCCCAGGTGAACGTGGTCTTATCGGAAATTGTGCAGCAGTTTCCCGGCCGTACGCGCACCTTCTGAGCTGAACTTGAGCCAACGCGTCACCCGACCCGTGCGGCGATGGCCCGGGCGCACTCCACCGCCTCCGTGTGCGTGGTGTCGACTTCCAGGTCGTACGTCACGCCCCGGTGGACCGCCGCCGCCTGAGTGGCCGCCATCCCCACGGCCCGGTCGCCCCGCGCGAGTTCACGGCCGGCGGCGACCGCGGCCTCGCAACGGACCCCCACCCACAGCACCCGCAGCCCGTCGAGCGCCTTCTGCCATCGCTGCTGGGAGTACGGTCCGCCGAGGAAGACCTCGTCGACGACGATCCGCGCGCCCGCACGGGCCATCGCGGCGATCCCCTCGATCCACGCCGCCTCCAGCGCCCGGAACCCGGGCCCGACACCGACCTGTCCGTCGGCGGCGAACTCGATACCGGCGTCCGACGCCCGCATGGCCGGTGGCAGCGCCGCCACCATCGTGTCCGTCCCGAGCGCCAGCCAGGGATCCGGCAGGATCGCCTGGAGGCACCGGATGATCCCGGACTTGCCCGA
This sequence comes from Streptomyces sp. SUK 48, assembly GCF_009650765.1. Taxonomy (NCBI): domain Bacteria; kingdom Bacillati; phylum Actinomycetota; class Actinomycetes; order Kitasatosporales; family Streptomycetaceae; genus Streptomyces; species Streptomyces sp. SUK 48. The sequence goes on from NZ_CP045740.1 coordinate 7,727,503, forward strand.
GCTGGAACCGCCGTTGACCACGATCACCTGAGTCGTCACCGCGCCACAGTAGAGGCGCCGGTGCGACCCGCGAAACGTGTTTCCGCCGGGCGTACCCGGCTGGCTCTGGGGCGGAGAGGGCAGGATTTGAACCTGCGTGGGCCGCGAAGGGCCCGACCATGAGGCGTGGCTCGGTGGTCCCCGATAAGCCGCTCCGGGCACCTCTCCCTGTTCCCGGCCCCGGGCGGTGCCCCGAACCGTTCACAGGAGAGAGAGTGACACGGTCCGCTGACGTGGGACTGACGCGGCACCGGCGCTTCCGAGCCCCGCCCGGCCTATGACCGCGCACGCACCCCGTCGAGCAGCTCCAGCTCCCGAGGCGTGAACTGGGGCCCCTCCAACTGCGGCCGGAGCGGCCCCAGCAGAGCGGAGAGCAGCACGCCGGGGCGGACCAAGGACGTGGGCGGAGCTTGCAGCGTCAGCACGTCGGTCAGGGCCGTGGCCGTGCGGAAGGAGCCGGTCGCGGTGCGCGAGAGGCGGCTGACGTACCGCTGGAGCAGCCGGTCGGCGAAGTGGGGGTTCCTGCCGGTGGTCGTGGCGAAGTGGATGTCCTGCCCGACGGTCAGCGCCCACGCCGCCTCGACCGGCCGTGCGATCGCCCGCTGGGCACGCCGGGACAATCCCGGGACCAGGCCGCCGCGGGCCAGGTCACGCAGCGCCAGCGCCCCCCGCGCGATCACCGAAAGGCCCTGCCCGTACACGGGATTGAAGGCCGCCACGGAGTCGCCCAGCGCCACCAGCCCGTCGGGCCAGGACGCGAGCCGCTCGTAGTAGTGGCGCCGGTTGGCCGTGCTGCGCGTGATGCTGACGTCCGTGAGCGGCTCGGCCAGTTCCAGCAGGTCGGCGATGACCGGGTGCCGCAGGGTGCGCGCGAAGGGCTCGAAGGCGTCCGCGTCCCGGGTGGGCCGCCCGCCGGGAGCGCCCATCAGGCTGACGTGCCAGCGGTCGCCCTCGATCGGCAGGATGCCGCCGGCCCTGGCGGGCTCGGGCAGCCGTGGGTCGGCGTTCACGCTGACCACCGGCCAGCCGCGGGTGGGCACGGGCGCGCGGTACATGCGGCTCGCGTAGACCAGGCCGGAGTCCACGCGGTCCTCGGCGAGTCCGCCGATGCCCAGCTCGGCGAGCCAGTGGGGCAGACGGGAGGCCCGGCCGGACGCGTCGATCACCAGATCGGCACGCAGTTCGCTCTCGTGCTCGCCCGCACCCTCGCCCGCGGTCCGGACGCGCACTCCGGTGACCCGTCGCCCGTCGCCGAGCAGCCCGACCGCCCTGGCCCGCGTACGGACGCTGACGTGAGGTTCCTTGAGCACCCGCTCCCTGATGACATGGTCCGTGAGGTCCCGGCTCGCGGTCAGCAGCCGGTGGGTGGCGCGCCGCCAGCGCCGGTACCAGCCCTCGGGCGAGTAGATGACCATGTTGGTGGTCACCGGTATGCGATGTGCCCCCGCGACCGCCAACTGGTCGACCACGCCGGGCAGCAACTCCTCCAGCGCGTCCACACCCCCGGACTGGAAGAGATGGATATGTACGGCCTGCGGGACGCCGACGCGCGGTTCCGGCCCCTCGGGAAGATCGCCGGACTCGATGATCTCCACCGATCCCACCTGGTCCTTGACGGCGGCCGCGGCGAGCATGCCGGCCATACTGCCCCCGATGACGACGGCGCGGGCGGGGCGGTGCCGGATGGCTTCACTCATGGTCGGCTGCTTTCTGCGGGGAGACGGGGGTGTGCGCGGAGATCTTGGACCACGGGCGAGCCGGGCGCGCGGGACAGCGGGACCAGGTCCTCGGCACGCCAGCCCGTCGGGCCGGGCGTGGCCGGCATCCGGCCGGGGTGGCGTACCGCCGCTCCAGGGTGCGGGCGACCGGATGACCGTTGCGGGCTACGACGGCCTACGGGCCGCCGTACCCCACCGAGCCCGCGTTCATACGCTGTCGGACGGGACGGGGGTGGCCTGGTGGTAGTACATCTGCCAGGTCCCGTCCGCGTCCCGCTTGCGCCAGAGCGAACTGCGCCGTGCCCGGTCGCCGTCCAGCGTGGTCTCGTAGGTGAGATGCACCAGGCCGGGCGCCAGCAGGACACCGGCGAACTCCGAGGGCTCGTAGCGCGGGCCGCTCTCCGTGGCACCGTCCATCTCGGGCATCGCGGCCAGTATCTCGTCGTACGTCCACCGCCGCCCCGAAGAGCCGACCTCCACGAAGTCCGGGGCCAGCAGCTGCCGGGCGAGCGGGCGTGACACGCGCACGGTGGGATCCATCAGACGCAGTTCGCCCGCGATCGCCTGGTTTACCTCATCGACCTCTCGGCTCATACGGGCATCTTCGCGCAGGCGACCGGGCCCGTCGCACGCCGGGTCACTGGGGCGACGGCCAGGCTTTCTTCCTCGCCGTTCAGGGCTTCTGATACGCCCTTACCTGTGAGGTAATCGCGCGGCTCGGCCGGGCGCGGCACAGTGGAGTCATCGGGTTCCGGGCCGGCGCACTCCGGCCCGGGACCCGATCCGATGTGTGCGGCGCGGGCGAGTCGAGCGGCGAAGAGCAGCGGGCCCCGGGCGGTGGGGCGTGGCGGAGAGGGCAGGATGTGAACCTGCGTGGGCCCCGGGAGGCCCGACCTCGAGACATGCTCGCTGGTCCCCGATCAGCCACTCCGGGCACCTCTCCTCGTGTCCGGCGGCGGGTGCTCCGCCCGCCGCCGTTCACATGGAAGAGCGTGGCAGAGGGTGCTGACACGATGCTGACGCCCGCTGCCGGGGCGGGAGTTCACGCGTCGGCGAGCAGGGGGTCGTACGGCGTGGAGAGCCGGCGGCCGGACATGAAGGACAGGAAGTCCCGGACGAAGGCGCTGCGGGTGTAGACGGTGGTGCCGGTGTCGGCATCGCCGGTGGTGTCACGGTGGAACGCCGTGCGGAACAGAGCGCGGTACTCGGTCTCGTCGATGCGCTGGTCGCCGTCCTTGTCGGCGGTGTCGAAGAGGACTTCGGCGGTCCTGATCAGCGCGGGTGTGGCCAGGGAGGGCGCGGCCGCGGCGTACTCCTCGGCGCTGACGCGGCCGTCGCCGTCGGTGTCGAGAGCCGTCTGGAGCTCGCGCCACCAGTCGGCGAAGGCGTCGTAGAGCCGGTTCTCGGCGGCTTCGTCCAGGTCGAGCCGGCCGCACAACTCCCGTGCCATGGCGGCGAGATCGGGCCAGGTGAGGTATCCGTCGCCGGTCTGGTCGAGTACGTCGCGGAAGAACTCCTCCGCGCTGCGCTGTCCCGACGGTGGTGCCGCGGGGGCGGGCTGGAAGGACGTCGGGGTGATGAGGCGGAGCAGCGCGCCGGCCCGCCGCATCCGCTCGTGCAGCGCCGTGACGGTCCTGGCCCGGGGGTCGTCGCCGCCGGGGGAGAGGGCCAGCAGATCGGCGACGTTCTGGGCCCTGAGCCAGCCCTCGGGCAGGAAACGGGCCAGGTCGGCCGCCAGGTAGGCGCCCTGCATCAGGGCTCCCGCGCCGAGGACTTCCGGCAGGCCGGCCCGGCGGCGGAACGGTTCGGGGAGGGACGCCACCGTGATCGTTCCGATGGCGGGCCCGACGACGGCCCGGCCGAGTGCCCACAGGGTGGGAAGGCCGTGGAGCAGCGGGGGAGCGGGAAGGTGGTCGAAGAGCTTGTAGAGGATGATGCGCATCGCCTCGGTGTTCTCCAGTTCCTCCTCCACCATGCGGTCGTAGTAGGACCAGAACTCCGTCAGTTTGGGAGGCAGTTGACCGGCCTCGTCGCCGAAGGCCGCGTGGTACGCCCGGAATTCGGTGTACAGCCGCTCCACCGCGCTCGGCGGCAGCGGCCGGCCGCTCAACCGGCACATGGTGACGGCGCTTTCGAACAGCGTCGCGACCACCCAGGCCCGTACGCCGGGGTCCATCGCGTCGTAGGGACGGTCGTTCGCGTCCCTGCCCGTCAGCCGTGTGTGCAGGCGATTGAGCCGCGCCGCCTCCTTGGCGCGCACCTCGTCGTCGGCGCCGAACATGCGCTGGAGGCTCAGGAACGTGTTGCGCAACCGGCGCCAAGGGTGGGTGACAAAAGTCGAGTTGTCGATCAGCGCGCCGCCGATCTGCGGATGCGCGGCCTCCAGCACGGTGGCCCGGACCAGGGCGAAGGCCCAGCGCGGGTCGTCGAAGAGCTCGTGGAACTGCGATCCCGGCCCGAACAGGGGCGGTTGTGCGGTGCCGTCGGCTGTGTTGCTCACGGTCACGGTTCTCCGTTCTGCTTCGGCAGCGGGCCCAGGCCGCCGAACCGGCGCTGGCGCTGCTGATAGGTGTGCAGGCAGTCAAGGAAGTGCGGTGCGCGGAAGTCGGGCCACAGGACGGGCGGGAAGACCCATTCGGCGTAGGCGACCTGCCAGAGCATGAAGTTGGAGATGCGCTGTTCCCCCGAGGTACGGATGACCAGATCGACGTCCGGTGTGTCCGGGAAGGGCAGGTGAGCGGCGAAACTCTCCTCGGTCACGGCCTCGGCCGGTACCCCGCTGCGGATGAGGGATCGGGCCGCCGCCACGATGTCCCGGCGACCGCCGTGATCGAAGGCGACGGTCAGGGTCATGCCCCGGTTCGTGCCGGTCAGGGTCGTCAGGTCGGCGAAGTCCTGGGTCAGCGCCGGGGGGATGCGCGGGTGGCTCACGCCGAGGAAACGGCAGCGGATCCCCCGCGCCTGCAACAGCGGGGCGTGCTTGCGCACCGCGTGCCGTACCAGCCGCATGAGAAAGGTGACTTCGGCATCGGGCCGACGCCAGTTCTCCGTGGAGAACGCGTACAGGCTCAGCCACTCCACCCCGGCCGACCGCGCCGCCTCGATGACGTCGATCACCGTGCTCTCCGCGGCCCGGTGGCCTGCCGTACGCGGCAATGAACGCTGGGCCGCCCACCGGCCGTTCCCGTCCATCACGCACGCGACATGCCGAGGAACCGGACGCCTGCCGGAACCCTCGGGCGAGGAGCCCGCGCCCTCGACGGCCGACCGAGACGCCATGCCTTCCCCCCACCCCACGCGACACCGGCCGCCCACCACCCGGAAGCCGGCCTCCACCCCGTCACGCACCCGTCCCGACGTGTGCGTATGAGCTGATCACCACATGGAAGGTTGCCATCTCGCGCTCGCACACGGCGTGCTGGCGGAGGAGATTCACCCTTGGTGCGGGCGTTCGAGCCGGAGCCGTTCGACGTTACTTACCGAGCCCGTCCGCGGAGCCGGAGGATCAAGGAGGGCGGGACGGCGCCGGCCGCACAGCAGGGGGCGTCGACGGTGCGGTCCGCAGCAGGCCCACGGCATCGGCGGGGAGAGGGGGCGCACCCGGCCGGGGTGGCGCGCCGGGGGCGCACGCTCATCGGATCGGATGGATGTCCGGTGGATCGCCGGTCCTGACGGCCGGATGCGAAGTCTGCTGGAGGGGCGGGGCCGGCAGGCGGCCCCGGCTCTGTGGCGGTGGCCGCCGGATCAGGGCGGACACGGACGAAGGGATGACCATGCCGACGATCAAGGCCGAATTCAGGGTCAACTCCAAGAACTGGGCCAGGTTCGAGGGGCACGTCTGGGCGGACGGGGCGACCGGCTCGCGTTCGAAGGCACCCTGACCGCCATCACGATGCTCGACCGCAGCCACGCCGGCTTCCCCAACCAGGTGCGCCTCGGGCACGGGGGCACCAAGAACAAGTACGAGCGCATGGAGTTCGAGATCAAGGGCGTCGAGCGGGAGAACACCTACCAAGTGGAGGGCCGGGGCAGCCGCCAGACCAATGACACCGTGGACTTCTACGTCGGCCTCAACGAAGGCTTGGACGGCTCCTACAAGGACGGCCCCGAGGTGACGTCGGTGGCCGGCGGCCCGGCCCAGCGTCTCAGCGCGTCGTACCAGAAGTTCGACTCGTACGACGCGCTGACGTACGACGTGAGGTTCGAAGGCTCGGCCCGCGCCGACGGAGAGACCGGGTTCGTCATCACCGGAACCCTCGACGGCGCCGAGCCGCCGGGTGTGGTGGCCGCCAATTCCGCGACCCTGGGCTACAAGACGGATTCCGGCTCCTGGCAGTACAAGACCTGAGCCTTCACGGAGCTGCCCCGGAAGATCATGGTCACCGGCAGCCGCAAGCCCGGCGAGGGGCTGACGGTGCAGCTGGGCGCCACCAGCGGTGTCGCGAACGCCTACCAGTACGGAGATCCGAAGACGGTCAAGCTGCCCGACACGTGCTGACCGCCCCCTGCACAAGCAGCTTGTCGGCTCAGCCCCGCACGGCCGCGGCCCTGCGGGGCTGAGCGCCTGACACGCCCTCTCCGGGGCGACGAGGACGAGGGCGCGCGGTCAGTCGCGTCCGAGGGTGCTCTCGCGGTGCACCAGGGTGTAACCGGCGTGGATCCGGCGGGCCCGCTGCCGTGGGGCGCCGTCGAGTTGGGAGAGGACCGACTCGACCGCCATCCGGGCGATGGACGCCTTGTCGGGGGAGACCGAGGTGAGGGTGACGGCGCCGAAGCGGCCCTCCACCACATCGTCGAAGCCGACGACCGCGACGTCCTCGGGGACGCGCAGCCCGCGTTCGGACAGCACGCGCAGGGCGCCGATGGCGATGAGGTCGTTGTAGGCGAACACCGCGTCCGGCCGATGGCCCGCGTCCAGCAGGCGTGCCATGGCCGCCGCCCCGTCGGCGTGCCCCCAGCCGTCGGTGGCGGCCACCAGCCGGCCGTCGGCCACGAGGCCCGCCGCGTCCAGCTCCTCGCGCCAGCCGCGCAACCGCAGGTGGGCGGGCTGGCTGCGGCCGCGCCGGGCGCCCAGGAAGGCGATGTCCCGCCGCCCCAGGGAGATCAGATGGCGCACCGCCTCGCGGGCGGCGGCGACATTGTCGATGGAGATGTGGTCGTAGGGCAGGTCGTACTCGCGCTCGCCGAGCAGGACGAGCGGGACGGGAGCCCGCTCGCGCAGATCGTCCGCCTCCAGTTCGATGGGGCTGAGGATCAGCCCGTCGATCACCCGGCTGCGAAAGCCCTGGCTGACCAGGGTCTCCTGGTCGCGGCGGCCGCCCGTGTGGTCGAGCAGGACGGTGTAGTCGTGCTCGGCGGCCGCGTCGACGACCTCGGCGGCCAGCTCGGCGAAGTAGGGATTGCCCAGCTCGGGCAGGGCCAGGGCGACGATCCCGGTCCGGCCCTTGCGCAGATGCCGGGCGGTGAGGTTCGGGCGGTAGCCGAGTTCGTCGATGGACTTCTGGACGCGGGCCCGCATCGCGGGGGTGACATGCGGCTGGTCGTTCACCACGTTGGACACGGTCTTGATGGAGACACCCGCGTGCGACGCGACGTCCTTGAGGCTCACCCGCACGACGTTCCTCCCCGTCCGGGCAGGACCCCCGGGCCGACGAACCGTTCCAGGCCCGGCGACCGGACCGCACCCGGCGTTCCGAACGGGTCGACGCCGGTTTTCCAACGTTATACGGTCCCGTGCTCCGTCCTGGCAAGCCCGGTCACCGGCGGGGCAACGGGGAGGGGGTGCGGGAGCCATGACGGGGCTCCCGCACCCTTCGAATGCAGATCCTCACAGGATGAGTTGACGTGTCGTCAGCTCAGTTTGAACTTCTGTGCGGCGGATCCGTTGCAGTCCCAGATCTGGAGCCGGGTGCCGTTGGCGGTGGCGCCGCTGGGGGAGTCGAGGCAGCGGCCGGACTGGGGGTTGAGCAGTGATCCGTCGCCCTGCTGTACCCACTTCTGTCCGCCGACGCCATTGCAGTCCCACAGCTCGACCTTGGCACCGTTGGCCGTGCCGTTGCCGTTGATGTCGAGACAGCGGCCGAGGGTGCGCAGCGAGCCGTCGGCGTTGTGGAACCAGTGCTGGTCGGCGGCCCAGGACTGGCAGTCCCACAGCTGTACGGCCGCCCCGTCGCCGCCGCTGTCATCGGCGGCCACGTCGACGCACTTCGCGCCCGTGCCGACGACCGGCGCACCGCCGTCGACGGAGAACTTCTGCGCGGCGGCGCCGTTGCAGTCCCAGATCTGGAGCCGGGTGCCGTTGGCGGTCGCGCCGCTGGGGGAGTCGAGGCAGCGCCCGGACTGGGGGTTGAGGAGCGATCCGTCCGCCTGCTGTACCCACTTCTGTCCGCCGACGCCGTCGCAGTCCCACAGCTCGACCTTGGCACCGTTGGCCGTGCCGTTGCCCTCGATGTCCAGGCATCGGCCGATCGTGCTCAGGGAGCCGTCGGCGTTGTGCTGCCAGTGCTGGTCCTCGGCCCAGTTCTGGCAGTCCCACAGCTGTACGGCCGTGCCGTTGGTGCCGGTGTCGTCCGCGGCGACGTCCACGCACTTGCCGCCCGGCCCGGTGATCGTGCCCTGGGGCCCGTTGGGCACGTCCGTCTCACCGGAGTAGCCGACGGAGACCACGTTCGACTGGACGGCGTTCTCGGCGGCGTCGGACGGGTAGCCGGCGACCATCACGCCCTCGAAGAAGGTGCCCCGGTTCCAGTTGCTGTTGTCACCGCCCGTGCCCAGGATGATGCCGCCCTCCTGGTGCATGGGCCGATAGCCGGAGCGGGTGGGCAGACCGCCGTCCCACCACGTACTCAGCGCCCCCGACTGGGAGTTGCCGCCCTTGAGCGCGTACTTGGTCTGCCCGTCGTTCTTCAGCACGGCGGTGACGAAGGGGCTGTTGTTGCCCCGGTTGGCGGTGTTGGAGCCGTTGTCGCCCTGGAACATGCCGTTCTCCATGTCGGCCTCGATCCACGGCCCCGACCCGGTGCACGGCGCGAAGTAGCAGGTGGTGGCGATGGAGACGGCGTCCATATGGCCGTTGCCGGTGTCGGCCGGGGTGCTCTCCGCGTTGCCGTAGTCGAAGCAGCAGTCGGAGCCGACATGCGTCCCGCTGGCCACCATGTAGGCGCCCTCGGCCTGCCCGTTGACCGCGACGCCGGAGGCCACCCCGGTGTAGCGGTAGCCCACACCCGGCGAGATCCAGATGCCGTACACCTTGTGGCCGCCCGCCGTCACCGCGATCTCGCTCGCGTCCGCGCCGCGGTCGGCGCCCATGCCGGAGGTGCCGGCCGGACCCGGGGTCAGGTCGTTGTGCCGCGAGGTCTGGTCGTAGACCTTGGTGATCCGGCAGGTGGTGTTCTGGCAGAACGTGTCCTGCTGGGCGGCGTTGGCGTATCCGCCCGCCGACAGCGGCCCGATGTCCGCGCGGGCCCCGTCCGAGGCACGCGTGACCTGGTAGAGGGGGCCGTTGTACGACGACAGCAGGGCGCGCGTCGTGCTGTGCGCGGCGACGCAGGGGGTGCCGGCGGCGCCGTAGATGTCGCACGGCAGCGAGCCCGCCGCCTGTGAGACGCCCGGCAGGGCGATCAGGGCGCCGAGGACGAGCCCGATCGCCGCGACGGCGGACAGCAGATGGCGCACGGGACGGAGGAGCGCCCGCCGCGAGGACCGGCGGAAACCGCCTCCTGCGGTGGATTTTTCTCTGCGCATGATGTGCTCCCGGTGCTGGGGGAGAGGGGGAGTGGAGCTCGGCCTGCCGAGGCGGCGGCAGGGCGCACTCGGCTCGGCACCTTCGCGGCGCCGGGCTCTACCAACGTTGTAAACGGGATCCGCCACATGACAGCACAGCGCCCACGGGGGCGTCCATCCCCGTGCGCGAATCCGGCCGCACGCCCGGCCGCGATCCGACGGAGGACCGTAAACCCGCTGCTCATAAGGGAGTTGGCGGCGCCCGTGGCAGGCTCGTCGAAGAGCGCAGGTGCTCCGGAGACTCCGCCGGGCCACCCTTCACGGCGACGAAAAGCCCCGCTCGAAGAGTTGCGTACCGCGGGTTGACATCGGGTTTGACGTTCCATCAATGTCTACAACGTTGAAAAGCCCGCCTGTCGTACCACCCTCCGCGATCGAGGGTCCAGGTGGCCTCGTCTCTTCAGCCCCCGCCCCTTCGTTGCATCGTTGAGGATGTGATCGGCGCGTGAACGTCTCCCCCCGAGCCAAGGCTCTGACCGCCGCAGTGCTCACCGCCGGCCTGTGCCTGGCCGCCACCGGATGCACCAAGTCGGACTCCGCCGGCGGCGACTCGGGCGCCTCGGCGGCCGCGAACAACGGCTCGGCCGCCTCCCAGCAGGTCGCCTCACCCTCGGCGGCGGGCCCCGGCTGTACCTACAAGACGTACGGCGGCGGCGTTCCCCGGCTGGACATCACCGACGGCAGGACGGTCGTCGGCTTCTCCCAGTCGGAGTCGACCAGCAATCCCTTCCGCGCCACCGAGACCAAGAGCATCGAGCAGCAGGCGAAGAAGCTCGGTGTGAAGCTCATCGAGCGCAACGCCAACGCGGACGTCAACACCCAGAACTCGCAGATCGAGGACATGATCGCGCAGGGTGCCAAGGTCCTGATCGTCGCGCCCGAGAACTCCGACGGTCTCGGCCCCGCCCTGGCCAAGGCGAAGTCCGCCAAGGTCCCCGTGCTCACCATCGACCGCACCGTCGGCGGCGCCGCCTGCACCGACTTCATGGCCTTCATCGGCTCGGACTTCTACCACCAGGCACAGCTCGCGGCCGACGACCTCGCCGGCGCCACCGGGGGCGGCGACGCCCATGTCGCCATCCTCACCGGCACCCCCGGCAACAACGTCACCACCGACCGGACCAAGGGCTTCGAGGACCGGGCCAAGGCGAAGTACCCGAAGATGAAGGTCGTCGCCTCGCAGACCGGCAACTTCGCCCAGACCGACGGCCAGAAGGTCATGGAGCAACTGCTCCAGTCCCACTCGGACATCAACGCCGTCTACGCGGAGAACGACGAGATGGCGCTCGGCGCGATCCAGGCCATCAGGTCGGCGGGCAAGACGCCCGGCAAGGACGTCAAGGTCGTCTCCATCGACGGCATCGAGCAGGCCGTCAAGAACGTGGGCGCCGGTCAGATGGTGTCCGACATCGAGACCAACCCGCGCTTCGGCCCGCTGGCCCTCCAGGCGCTGAAGGACTTCTACGGCACCACCGGCGTACAGCCCAAGGTGATCATCAAGGACGGCCACTTCACCGCCGACAACGCCAAGCAGGCCCTCGACCAGGGCCTCGTCTACTGAGCCACGGCCGAAAGGCGAGGCAGGCGGCTGCCGCCGGCGGCCCGCACGAGGAGGAAGACGTTGGTCCAGCAGGGCCGGGCACCTCAGAGCGACTGGATCCTCGAAGTCGCCGAGGTGGACAAGAGCTTCGCGGGCGTCCACGCCCTGCGGGGGGTGGACTTCCGCCTGCGCCCCGGTGAGGTGCACGCCCTCATCGGCGAGAACGGCGCCGGAAAGTCCACGCTGATCAAGGTGATGACCGGTGTGTACCGGCCCGACGCGGGGCGGGTCCGCCTCGCGGGGGAGGACCGCGCCTTCCGCAACCCTCTGGAGGCGCAGGCGGCCGGCATCTCCACCATCTACCAGGAAGTGAACCTCGTCCCGCTGATGTCGGTGGCCCGCAACCTGTGCCTGGGCCGCGAACCGCGCCGCTTCGGCCTGGTCGACGTACGGGCCGTCAACCGCATGGCCCGCGAGACGCTGACACGCTACGGCGTCGACGTGGACGTCACCCGCCCGCTCGGCAGCCTCGGGCTGGGCGCCCAGCAGATGGTGGCGCTGGCCCGCGCGGTGCGGATCGACGCCCGCGTGGTGGTGATGGACGAACCGACCTCCTCGCTGGAACCCCGCGAGGTCGAGACCCTCTTCTCGGTGATCCGCGGCCTGCGGAGCCAGGGCATCGCCGTCGTCTACGTCAGCCACCGCCTCGACGAGCTGTACGAGATCTGCGACCGGGTCACCGTGATGCGCGACGGCGCGGTCGTGCACACCGGCGACATGGCCGGCCTGGAACGGCTGAAGCTCATCTCGCTGATGCTCGGCCGCGAGATGTCCACCGTGCGGACCAAGGGCGCCACGGCGTTCGGTGACGGCCGGCACGGGCCGCACGGCGCGGACGGCGGGGACGGTCGGCACGACGGGGACAGAGAGGACAACGGGGACGGCGGGCGCGGCGGCCGTGACGACGTTCCGGTGCTGCGCGCCACCGGCCTGACGGTCCGCCACAAGGTCCACGGCGTCGGCCTCGACATCCGCCACGGCGAGGTCGTCGGACTGGGCGGCCTGCTCGGCGCGGGCCGCAGCGAGACCGCCAAGGCGATCACCGGCGCCCTCGCCACCGACGCCGGCACCGTCGAGGTGGAGGGCGTCCCCCTCGCCCGCCGGAGCCCGGCCGCCGCCATCAAGGCGGGCGTCGTGATGCTCGCCGAGGACCGCACGTCCGAGGGCATCCTGCCCAACCTCTCCGTCCGGGAGAACATCTCGCTGGCCCTGCTGCCCCGGCTCGCTCGCGGGGGCGTGGTCTCGGGGGCCAGACAGGACGACGTCGTGCGCTTCTTCATGGAGCGCCTGCGCATCAAGGCGTCCGGTCCCGACCAGAAGGTCAGCGACCTCTCCGGCGGCAACCAGCAGAAGGTCCTGCTCGCTCGCTGGCTGTGCCTGGACCCCAAGGTGCTGCTCCTGGACGAGCCCACCCGGGGCATCGACGTGGGTGCCAAGGCCGAGGTGCAGGCGCTCATCGACGAACTCGCCGAACAGGGAATCGGGGTGCTGCTGATCTCCTCCGACCTGGAGGAACTGATCGAGGGCTCGGACCGGCTCGTCGTCCTCAAGGACGGCCGGGCGGTCGGCCACTTCCAGGGCGGGGACATCACCGAGCGGACCGTCCTGGACACGCTCGCCGCCGCCTCGTCCTCCGAGGACCCGCACCACGAGGACCCGCGCCACGAGGACCCGCACAGCGAGGACCCGCACCACGAGGACCCGCACGGTGAAGACCCGCACGGGGAAGCCCCGGCCCCGCCCCCCGACGACAACCCGACGCAGGCCCAAGGACGTCCGACCGCCCCGGCCATGACGAAGGAGGAGCCCCGATGACGCCCACGGCCTGGGCCGCCCCCGGCCCGCTGGACCGGGCCCGGCTGACCCGCCTGCTCCAGTCGTACGGCGTCTACGCCGCGCTGCTCGTCCTGTTCGCCGTGGCCGCCGCCCTGGACGGCTCGTTCCTCTCCGCGGGCAACGTCCGCATCCAGCTCTTCCAGGTCGCCCCCACCCTGATCGTCGCCCTCGGCATGGCCCTGGTCATCGGCACGGAGGGCGTCGACCTCTCGGTCGGCGCCGTGATCGCCCTGGCCGCCTCGGTCGTCCCCCTCTACCTCGGCTACGGCGCGCCGCTCGCGGTGCTGATCGCCCTGGTCTGCGGCGCGGTCTCCGGCGCGGTCGGCGGCACCATGGTCGCTTTCGCCCGCATCCAGCCGATCGTGGCCACCCTCTCCCTGATGATCGGACTGCGGGGCGTCGCCGAGCTGATCAACGGCAACTCCGCCAAGCCGGTCACCGACTCCGGACTGCTGGGCCTCGGTTCGGACGGGTTCGCCGGTGCCCCCGTGATGGCGTGGATCGCCGGGGCGTGCGCCGTGCTGACCGCGCTGCTGGTGCGCCGGACCACCTTCGGCCGGCAGCTGGTGGCCATCGGGGACAACCGCCGGGCGAGCAAGCTGGCCGGGCTGCCGGTGCGCCGGGTGCTGGTCACCGTCTACGTCCTGTCCGGCGTCCTCGCCGCCCTCGCCGGCGCGATGATCGTCGGCCACGGCGCCGAGGCGGACCCCGCCAACCAGGGTCTCAACATGGAGCTCGACGCCATCACCGCCGTCGTGGTCGGCGGCACCCCGCTCACCGGTGGCCGGGTCCGGGTCCTCGGCACCGTGGCCGGTGCGCTGTTCATGCAGCTCATCACCGCGGTCCTCACCCAGCACAACGTGCACACGTCCTACACCCAACTCGTGGAGGCCGTCATCATCTGCCTCGCGGTCTACGCCTCACAGGAGCGAGGTACCCGATGACCCCCTCCGCCCTGCGGCCCGCCACCCTGCCACCGCGCCCTGCGTCCGACGCCGCGCAGCCGGCCGCCCTGCGCGAGTGGCTGGCCTCCCACATCCAGCGCCGGGGCGCCCTGGCCGTGCTGGTGCTGATGGCCGCCCTCGCCTCCGCGACCTCGTCCACCTTCCCCACCTGGTCCAACATCTCCAGCATCCTCGGCAACAACGCCTTCGTGTGGCTGCTGGCGCTGGGCATGACCTTCGTCATCCTCACCGGTGGCATCGACCTGTCCGTCGGCTCCGTGTACGCGCTGGGCGGGGTGCTCGGCGCCTACGGCGCGCACACCGGCGGCACCTGGCTCGCCGTCGTCCTGCCCGTGGCCGTCGGCGCGCTCTGGGGCACCGCCCAGGGACTGCTCGTCGCCCGCGCCCGGATGGCCCCCTTCATCGTCACCCTCGCCGGACTGCTCGGCGCGCGCGGTCTGCTCCAGGCGCTGACCGACGAGGGGGCCACCACCTACCTCGTCCCCGCCGACTCCGCCTTCCGCCGCCTGGGCGACGGCACCTGGGTGCCGGTCCTCCTCGTGGCAGCCCTCTTCGCGGCCGGCGCGCTGCTGCTCACCCGCACCCGGTTCGGCGCCACGGTCACCGCGCTGGGCGGCAACGAGAACGCCGCCACGCTCATGGGCCTCCCCGTCGCCCGCACCAAGGTCCTCGTCTACGTCCTGTCCGCCACCCTCGCTGCCGGCGCCGGCGCACTCGGCAGCGCCCGCCTGGGCTCCGGCGTCACCACCATCGGCGTCGGCTACGAACTCACCGCCATCGCCTCGGTGGTGATCGGCGGCACGCTGCTGACCGGCGGCAGCGGCTCCATCGGCGGCACGGCGAGCGGTGTGCTGGTGCTGGCCGTCATCCACAACCTGATCGACCACTACTTCTCCCCGTACGGCTCCGCGTTCACCGACACGGTCAACGGCGCGTTCCTGGCCGTCGTGGTCCTCGTCCAGGCCCTGCTCAGCCGCACCCGGCAGACGGACTGACGCCGCCGACCTACCGAAGGAGTCCCGTGGGCGTCAGCCTGAAGGACGTCGCACAGCGCGCCGGGGTTTCCGTCAAGACTGTGTCGAACGTCGTGAACAACTATGTCCATGTCTCCCCCGGCACCCGGGCACGGGTGCAGCGGGCCATCGACGAACTCGGCTACCGGCCCAACCTCGTCGCCCGCCATCTGCGCAACGGCCGTACCGGCATCATCGCGCTGGCCGTCCCCGAGCTGGGCAACCCCTACTTCTCCGAGGTGGCCGGCGCCGTCATCGACGCGGCCGCCCGGCACGACTACACCGTGCTGCTCGACCACACGGCGGGGCTGCGGGAGAAGGAGATCCTCGTCTGCCAGGGCTTTCGCGCGCAGATCATCGACGGCCTGATCCTCAGCCCGATCCGGATGGCGACGGAGGACCTGCTCGCCCGCACGGACACCTCGCCCCTGGTCCTCCTCGGGGAGCGCGAGTACGAAGCCCCCTTCGACCACATCGCCATCGACAACGTGGCGGCGGCGCGCGCCGCGGTGCAGCACCTGCTCGACACCGGCCGGCGCCGCGTGGCCTTCCTCGGCGCCCGCCACGAGAGCGCGCGGGAACCCGCCCGCCTGCGGCTGCGCGGATGGCGCGAGGCACACACCGCCGCCGGTCTGCGGCCACCCGAACCCCTGGTCATGGCCACCGACGGCTACGACCGCCAGGACGGCGCCGTGGCGATGGCCGCCCTCCTGGACCGCGGTGAACGGCCGGACGCCGTCTTCGCCTTCAACGACCTCGTCGCCCTCGGCGCCATGCGTGTTCTGGCCAGCCGCGGACTGCGCGTCCCTCAGGACATCGCCGTCGCCGGCTTCGACGACATCGAGGAGGCCCGCTACGCGGCCGTTGCCCTGACCACCATCGCCCCCGACAAACGCGCCATCGCCCAGATCGCCGTGGACTGCGTCGTGGAACGCATCGCCGCCCGGACCGCACCGGTCCCACGCCGGATCCTGCCGGGCTTCGAACTCGTGGTGCGGGAGTCGACGGTGGAGCGGCGCGGCTGAGACGGGGACGGTGCCGGTACGACCGCGGAGCGGACCGTGCGGCCGCACCCCGGCACGCACGCCCCGGTGACCTTCGGCGCCTCTGCCGGCTTTCCCCGCGCACCGCGTGGACGAGGACGAAACACCCATCACGCCCCGGCCCGCTCCGCCGGCGCCGCCACGCCCGGACGCCCGCGGTCCGGACAGCGGTCGTACCCGCGCGGCGACCGATCGCTTCGCTGACCGTCCGGGGTCGGCGACGACTTTTGTACAAGGCCGGGGGACTGGGTTAACCTGCGGCGTATTTTCCCCTCGTACAAATCCGTGAACTGGGGAAATGCACATGTGAACCGCCGGGTCAGGCCGCGTGCCCGGCGATGGTTCCGAGCCCTCCCCCACCGAGGGCTCCTTGGGGTGCGGAATGAGGCGCGCATGGCCGGCAAGGCGACCGGGACGACCGACGCGGTACCGGGCGACGAAGAACTGAGACGACTGCTCGCGGGGCTGACCGCGGTCCGTGACGGGGATTTCGGTACCCGGCTGCCGGACGACTCCCCGGGGCTCATGGGCGACATCGCCACCGTCTTCAACGGCATGGTCGACCAGTTGTCCGTGTTCACCTCCGAGGTCACCCGCGTGTCCCGCGAGGTGGGCACCGAGGGCACCCTCGGCGGCCAGGCGCAGGTGCCGGGGGTCTCGGGCACCTGGGCCGACCTGACCGACTCGGTCAACGCGATGGCGGGCAACCTCACCACCCAGGTCCGCGACATCGCCCAGGTGGCCACCGCGGTCGCCAAGGGTGACCTGTCGCAGAAGATCGACGTCCCGGCGCGCGGCGAGATCCTTCAGCTGAAGGAGACCGTCAACACGATGGTCGACCAGCTCTCCGCCTTCGCCGACGAGGTCACCCGCGTCGCCCGCGAGGTCGGTACCGAGGGCCGGCTCGGCGGTCAGGCGCAGGTCCCGGGCGTCGCCGGCGTCTGGCGCGACCTCACGGATTCGGTCAACTTCATGGCCGGAAACCTCACCGCCCAGGTGCGCAACGTCGCCCAGGTGACGACGGCCGTCGCGCAGGGTGATCTGTCGCAGAAGATCACGGTGGATGCCCGGGGCGAGATCCTGGAGCTGAAGTCCACCATCAACACGATGGTGGATCAGCTGTCCGCGTTCGCCGACGAGGTGACGCGCGTAGCGCGCGAGGTCGGTACCGAGGGCCGGCTCGGCGGCCAGGCCGACGTCAAGGGCGTGAAGGGAACCTGGCGGGACCTCACGGATTCGGTCAACTTCATGGCCGGAAACCTGACCAACCAGGTGCGCAACGTCGCCCAGGTGGCCACCGCGGTGGCGCAGGGTGATCTGTCGCAGAAGATCACGGTGGATGCCCGGGGCGAGATCCTGGAGCTGAAGAGCACCATCAACACGATGGTGGATCAGCTGTCCGCGTTCGCCGACGAGGTGACGCGCGTAGCGCGCGAGGTCGGTACCGAGGGCCGGCTCGGCGGCCAGGCGCAGGTGCGGGGAGTCGCCGGCACCTGGAAGGACCTCACCGACAACGTCAATGTGATGGCCTCCAACCTCACCGGCCAGGTCCGCTCCATCAGCCAGGTCGCCACGGCCGTCGCCAAGGGCGACCTCTCGCAGAAGATCATGGTCGAGGCCAAGGGCGAGGTCGCCGCGCTCGCCGACGTCATCAACACCATGGTCGACACGCTCTCGGCGTTCGCCGACGAGGTCACCCGCGTGGCCCGCGAGGTGGGCACCGAGGGCCGGCTCGGCGGCCAGGCCCATGTGCCCAACGTGGCGGGCACCTGGAAGGACCTCACCGACAACGTCAACTCCATGGCCAACAACCTCACCGGCCAGGTGCGCAACATCGCGCTGGTGACCACCGCCGTGGCCAAGGGCGACCTGTCGAAGAAGATCGACGTCGACGCGCGCGGCGAGATCCTCGAACTGAAGACGACCATCAACACGATGGTGGACCAGCTGTCCGCGTTCGCCGACGAGGTCACGCGTGTCGCACGCGAGGTGGGCACCGAGGGCCGGCTCGGCGGTCAGGCCGAGGTCGAGGGCGTCTCCGGCACCTGGAAGCGGCTCACCGAGAACGTCAACGAGCTCGCCGGGAACCTCACCCGGCAGGTCCGCGCCATCGCCGACGTCGCCAGCGCCGTCGCCGAGGGCGACCTCACCCGCTCCATCACCGTCGACGCCTCCGGCGAGGTCGCCGACCTCAAGGACAACATCAACTCCATGGTGGAGTCCCTGCGCGAGACCACCCGGGCCAACCAGGAACAGGACTGGCTCAAGACCAACCTCGCCCGGCTCTCCGGCCTCATGCAGGGCCACCGCGACCTGCGCGTCGTGGCCGAGCTGATCATGGACGAGCTGGTGCCCCAGGTGTCCGCCCAGTACGGCGCCTTCTACCTCGCCGAGGACGCCGCCGCCGGCCCCGAGCTGCGGCTCGTCGGCGACTACGGCCGACCCGACGAGGACGAGCGCCCCGAGCGCATCCCCTTCGGCCGCTCCCTGGTCGGCCAGGCCGCCCGCAGCCGCCGTACGATCGCGGTCGACGAGCTGCCGCCCCGCTACGTCACCATCTCCTCCGGACTCGGACAGATCGAGCCCACCGCGCTGCTGCTGCTGCCCATCCTCTTCGAGGAGCAGGTGCTCGGCGTCATCGAACTCGCCTCCGTCTCCCGGTTCACCACCGTGCAGCGGGACTTCCTCCAGCAGCTCGTGGACACCATCGGCGTCAACGTCAACACGATCGTCGCCAACGCCCGCACCGACGAACTGCTCGAGGAGTCCCAGCGGCTCACCAGCGAACTCCAGGCCCGCTCGGCCGAGTTGCAGGCCCAGCAGGAGGAACTCCAGCGCTCCAACGCGGAACTGGAGGAGAAGGCGTCGCTGCTCGCCGAGCAGAACCGCGACATCGAGGGCAAGAACCTCCAGATCGAGCAGGCCCGGCAGGAACTGGAGGCACGCGCCCAGCAGTTGTCGCTGGCCTCCAAGTACAAGTCCGAGTTCCTCGCCAACATGAGCCACGAGCTGCGCACCCCGCTCAACAGCCTGCTCATCCTGGCCCAGCTGCTCGCCCAGAACCCCTCCCGCAACCTCACCCCGAAGCAGGTCGAGTACGCGGGCATCATCCACTCGGCGGGCTCCGACCTGCTCCAGCTGATCAACGACATCCTCGACCTGTCCAAGGTCGAGGCGGGCAAGATGGACGTCACCCCGGAGCGGGTCCCGCTGCGCCAGCTCATCGAGTACGTCGAGGCCACCTTCCGGCCGATGACCTCGCAGAAGAGCCTCGGGTTCACCATCACCACGTCGGCCGGCGCGCCCGCCGACCTGCTCACCGACGACTCCCGGCTCCGTCAGATCCTGCGCAACCTGCTGTCCAACGCGGTGAAGTTCACCGAACAGGGCGGGGTCGAACTGTGCGTCGAGCCCGCGGCCGACGACGAGGTGCCCCGCGCCGTGGTCCGCGGCGGCGCGGTGGTCGCCTTCCGGGTGACGGACACCGGCATCGGCATCCCGGAACAGCAACTGGAGAGCATCTTCGGCGCGTTCCAGCAGGCGGACGGCACCACCAGCCGCAAGTACGGCGGCACCGGGCTCGGCCTGTCCATCACCCGGGAGATCGCCCATCTGCTCGGCGGTGCCGTCACCGTCGACAGCACACCGGGCAAGGGCAGCACTTTCACCCTCTTCCTGCCCGTGGCCCGGCCCGACTTCGACGACCACCTGCGCGGTGTCCGCGGCACCGTCGAACCGGCCGAACTGGAGCACGCGGACGCCACCGCCCCGCACGAGCTGAAGGCGGCGCCGCCCCTCGTCTCCGCCAAGCGGCCGCGCGCCCGCAGGCTGCTCGTCGTGGAGGAGCGTCCGCGCGGCCTGCTGACCCTGGTCGCCGAGAGCGTCGTGGGCGATCTCGACCACGGGCACGCCGACGGCATCCCCGTCGACATCATCACCGCGGTCGGCGCCCAGGAGGCGGCCGGCGCCCTCGCCGCCGAACCCTGCCACTGCGTCGTCGTCGAACTGGGCGCCTCCGACGGGGAGTCGGCCCGGTTCCTGCACGCGCTGCACGGCGACTCGGCCCTCGCCGGCGTCCCCGTGCTGGTGCACAACGGCTCCCACCGCGCCGAGTACCCGGAGGCGGAGCCGGGCGGCTCGCTGGAGTACCTCTCCAGCCTGGACGAGCTGCGCGAGCGGATCGCCCTCCACCTGTCCGCGGAGGAGCCCGGCGAGGTGCTCACCTTCGTCCGCGGCGAGGAACTCCAGCACACCCCGGACCAGGTCGACGAGTACAACCGGGGCCGTACCGTCCTCGTCGTCGACGACGACGCGCGCAACCTCTTCGCGCTCAGCGGCATCCTCGAACTGCACGGCTTCCGCGTCCTGCACGCGGAGAACGGCCGCAAGGGCATCGAGACGCTGCTGAACAACTCGGACGTCGAACTCGTCCTGATGGACGTGATGATGCCCGAGATGGACGGGTACGCCGCCACCGCCGAGATCCGCAGCATGCCGCGGTACGCGGACCTGCCGGTGATCGCCGTCACCGCGAAGGCGATGCAGGGCGACCGGGAGAAGAGCCTCGCCTCCGGCGCCAGCGACTACGTCACGAAACCGGTGGACACCCGCGACCTCATCGCCTGCGTCCGGCGCTGGCTGCCCGCATGAAGCCGGACCACGACACCGCGCAACCGCCCGTCCGCAGGCCGAGGAGTACCCGTCCGGTGAACATCCAGCCGCCCGCCGACCCCGGCACCCCGCTCGACCCGTCGAACGGTGTGCCGGCCCCGCTGCCGCCGGTGGACGTGGTGGCGGTGGCCGAGGTGCCCGCGGACTCCCCGGTGGGCAGGCTCGCCGCCACCGTGGAGCGGTTGCGAAGCGAGGTGCGGACCGCACAGGCGGAGGCCGAGGGCCGGGCACTGATCGAGCTGGCCAAGGGCATCCTGGTCGAACGCCTCGGCTGCGGGCCCGCCCAGGCCGCCCGGCAGCTCGCCGAACTGACCGAACAGGCGCAGGTGACACCGCTGGAACTGGCGGTGGACGTCATCAACCAGGCGGCCAGGGACCGGGTCGCCGAGGTGACCGAGGCGTTCCTCTCCACGACCGCGGACCCCGGCGCCCCGGACGAGGACTCCGCCGCCGTACGGCTGCGCGCCGCCGAGAGCGGGGTGCTGGCCGCCCACGACACCGAGACGATGGCCGCCTCCCTGCTCGAACACGCCCTGCGTCCGCTCGGCGCCGTCGCCGTGGCCATCTGGGCGGCCGGCTCGGACGGTTCGCTGACCCTCGCGGGCAGCGCGGGCTTCACCTCCGCCGAGGCGGCCCGCTGGTGCTACGTCCCGCCGGACGTGGCCACGGTGGCCCGCCGGGGCCTGACCGAGCCCGACGGACAGTGGCTGCCCTCGCTCGCCGAGTCGGGGCTGCCCACCATCGGGCGGCGCGAGTACGCCGAGGGCGCCCGGATCGCCGTACCCGCCGGTGCGGGCGGCCGCATCCACGGCGTCCTGGAGATCGCCTGGCCCAAGCCCGAGGGACCGCTGCCGCGCCCCGTGCTGCGTCAGGTGGAGACGCTCGCCGAACTGTGCGCGCACACCCTGGACGACTTCGTCCCCTCCGCCGTGCCCAGCCCGGAATCCCGGGTCATGCCGGACGTCGCGGAGCTGATGGACCTCGCGGACGGCCTGCACGACCCCGCCTTGGTGCTGGTGCCGCACCTCGACGACGCGGGCCGGCTCCTCGACTTCCGCATCCAGCACGTCAACAACCACTTCCTCGACCCGGCGGGCCGCCCGCGGGCCGTCATCGGCGGCGCCCTGCTGCTGGAGGCGTACCCGATGGCGGCCGGCACCAGCGAGCTGTTCCAGCGCGTGGAGCGGGTCTACGCCACCGGCGAGCCGTTCCGCGCCCAGCGCGTGCGGCTCACCGCGCTGGTCGACCAGGTCCCGCTCTCCGCGGTCGCCGACATCAGCATCAGCCGCCACGGCTCCACCCTGCTGCTCATCTGGCGCATCGAGGACGAGACCGCGCGCCTGGCCAGCCTGCTCCAGCACGCCCAGCGGCTCGGCCGGATCGGCGGCTTCGAGGAGAACCTGCTGACCGGCGAGATCACCTGGAACGGGCAGCTGTTCACCCTCTACGGCCGCCCGGCCACGAGCTCCCCGGTCGCCCTGGAGGAACTGCCCGCCTACTCCCACCCGGACGACGCCGTCCAGATCGGGCGGTTCCTGCGCACCCTGCTGCACCACCGCAGGCCGGCCTCGGCGGCGTTCCGGCTGCAGCGGCCGGACGGCGTGTCCCGGCACATGCGCCTGGTCGCCGAACCGGTCCTCGACACCGACGGCCAGCTGTTCGGGGTGCGCGGCGCCTACCAGGACATCTCCGCCCAGCACTGGACCGAGGTCGCCCTCGCCGCGACCCGCGACCAGCTCGCCCACACCGAGCAGCAGGCCGCCGAACGCAACCGGCTCGCCCTCCAGCTCCAGCACGCGATCATGCCCCCCGCCCAGGCACCGCTGCGCGTGCCCAGCATCCAGGTGGCGGTCCGCTACCGGCCGGCCGAGACGGAGCATCTGGTCGGCGGCGACTGGTACGACGCCGTGGTGCTCCCCTCGGGACTCATCCTGCTGTGCGTCGGCGATGTCGCCGGACACGGCATCGAGGCGGCCACCAGCATGGTCGTCCTGCGCAACGCGCTGCGCGGCCTCGCCGTCACCGGGGCGGGCCCGGCGCAGCTGCTGTCCTGGCTGAACATCGTCGCCCACCATCTGACGGGCGCCGTCACCGCGACCGCGGTGTGCGGCCTGTACGACGCGGAGACCCGCACCCTGCGCTGGGCGCGGGCCGGTCATCTGCCGCCCGTCCTGGTCCGAGAGCAGGAGGCCACCCCCCTGCCCACCCTCAGCGGTCTGCTGCTGGGCGCCCTCCCGGAGGCGGTCTACGAGGAGACCGAACTGAGCCTGGCCGCCGGCGACACCCTCCTCATGTACACCGACGGTCTGATCGAACGCCGCGACCGCTCGGTCGAGGAATCCCTCACCCACCTCCTGGACCAGGCCCGCTCGGGCCCCCGGACCCTGGACCAGCAGCTGGACAGACTGCTCACGTACAGCAGGTCGGACACCGACGACGACACGTGCATCGTGGGGATCAGGGTGGACTGAGGCGCGTGACCCCGGACCACGACCTGGTGGGGCGCCGGTGCGCGTACCTGGGCCGTGTCCTGCTGCCGCTGGTGGACCAGGAGCCATGGCGTCGGTCCCGCCGCCGGGAGGACCCGCGGGACCGGGGCGTCGACCCGGCGGTGGGGGAGCGGCTGATCGAGATCTTCGCGGTGCCGGCCGCCCACGCCGTCGCGCTCGACGCCTCCGTGTCCCCGGCGGAGTTCGACGGCCTGCCCCTGCTCGCCGTGGCCGGGGCCCTGACCGGCAAGCGCGATGCCGGACTGCTCGCCGGGCTCCCGGACACCTTCACCGACGTCCGCGAGGAACAGGCCGTCGACCTCTTCCGCCGGTGCGCCCACGCGAGCCATCGGACCCGCCTCCGGGTCTTCCGGCTGAGCGGCGAGGTGCGCCACGCGCTGGTCGTCCTGGCCGAACGCCCGCCGGCACGGTCCGCCACCTGCGGCGACGTCTTCCGCGGGGCGGCCGAGGCCGGCTTGGCGCCGTGACCATGGGGGGACGCCTACGAGAGCAGCTCATGGGGGCACCTCGCGGGCGTGCCGAAGTCCCCTGCCCACGTACCCTCTTCCTGTGTCCGCCCCTCGTCTGCACCGCGTCGCCGTCCTCGTCCTCGACGGCGCGAAGCCGCTCGATGTCGGGATTCCCGCGCAGGTGTTCACCACCCGCGCGAGCATGCCGTACGAGGTGCGGGTGTGCGGGGCCCAACCCGGGCTCGTGGCCGGGGGCGACGGGCTCGCGTACGAGGTCGCCCACGGCCTGGACGCGCTCGCATGGGCCGACATCGTGTTCGTGCCCGGGTACCGCTTCCCGGACCGCGAGGACCCGCCGCAGGCCGTCGTCGACGCGCTGATCGCCGCCCATGAGCGGGGCGCGCGGCTCGCCGCCATCTCCACGGGCGCCTTCGCGCTCGCCGCGACCGGCCTGCTCGACGGCAGACGCGCCACGACGCACTGGCACTACACGCAGGCGCTCGCGGCCCGCCATCCGCTCGTCCGGGTCGACGAGAACGTGCTGTTCGTGGACGAGGGCAGCGTGCTCACCTCGGCCGGCGCCGCCTCCGGTATCGACCTGTGCCTGCACATCCTGCGTGGCGACGTCGGCGTGGCCGCCTCCAACCACGCGGCCCGGCGGCTGGTCGCCGCCCCCTACCGCAGCGGCGGCCAGGCCCAGTACGTGCCGCGCAGCGTCCCCGAACCGCACGGCGAACGCTTCGGCGCCACCCGCGAGTGGGCGCTGCACCGGCTCGGCGATCCCCTCACCCTCGACACGCTGGCGCGGCAGGCGGGGGTCTCGCCGCGCACCTTCTCCCGGCGCTTCGTCGAGGAGACCGGCTACACGCCGATGCAGTGGGTGATGCGCGCCCGCATCGACCTGGCCCGCGAACTGCTCGAACGCTCCCAGCGCGGTGTCGAACAGATCGCCGCCGACGTCGGGCTCGGCACCGGCGCGAACCTGCGCCTGCACTTCCAGCGCATCCTCGGCACCACACCCAGCGAGTACCGGCGCACCTTCACCCGGGGCGAGTGACCCGCACGGCCACCATATGGCGGAATCCTTTTGAACCATGGCGATCCCGCCACTGTCAGCGGCGCGCACCGCGAGCGAGCCTGGTGGCGAACGGAAGGGACACCACACATGACTCGCATCGCCATCAACGGGTTCGGCCGCATCGGACGCAATGTGCTGCGCGCGCTGCTCGAACGGGACAGCGCCCTCGAGGTCGTCGCCGTCAACGACCTGACGGAGCCCGCCACCCTCGCCCGGCTGCTCGCCTACGACAGCACGGCCGGCCGGCTCGGGCGTCCGGTGACCGTCGACGGCGACACCCTCGTGGTGGACGGCCGCCGGATCACGGTGCTGGCCGAGCGTGAGCCGGCGCAGCTGCCCTGGGCCGAACTCGGCGTCGACATCGTCCTGGAGGCCACCGGCCGCTTCACCTCGGCGAAGGCCGCCCGCGCCCACCTCGACGCCGGTGCGAGGAAGGTGCTCGTCAGCGCGCCGTCCGACGGCGCCGACGTCACCCTCGCGTTCGGCGTCAACACCGACGCCTACGACCCGCAGGTGCACACGATCGTCTCGAACGCCTCCTGCACCACCAACGCGCTGGCGCCGCTCGCCGCCGTCCTCGACGAACTCGCCGGTATCGAGCACGGGTTCATGACCACGGTGCACGCCTATACGCAGGAGCAGAACCTCCAGGACGGTCCGCACCGCGACGCCCGCCGCGCCCGTGCCGCCGGCGTCAACATCGTGCCGACCACGACCGGCGCCGCCAAGGCGATCGGCCTGGTCCTGCCGAACCTCGAAGGCAAGCTGTCGGGCGACTCGATCCGCGTCCCGGTGCCGGTGGGCTCGATCGTCGAACTCAACAC
Organism: Streptomyces sp. SUK 48; assembly: GCF_009650765.1. Classification (NCBI taxonomy): domain Bacteria; kingdom Bacillati; phylum Actinomycetota; class Actinomycetes; order Kitasatosporales; family Streptomycetaceae; genus Streptomyces; species Streptomyces sp. SUK 48. The sequence continues at coordinate 7,753,031 of NZ_CP045740.1, forward strand.
GACCGTCGCCCGCGACGTGACCCGCGACGAGGTGCTGGCGGCCTACCGCGCCGCGGCGGAGGGCCCCCTCGCCGGCGTCCTCGAGTACTCGGACGACCCGCTCGTCTCCTCCGACATCACCGGCAACCCCGCCTCCTCCATCTTCGACTCGGCCCTCACCCGGGTCGACGGCCGCCACATCAAGGTGGTCGCGTGGTACGACAACGAGTGGGGCTTCTCGAACCGCGTGATCGACACCCTCACCCTGCTCGCCACCCGCTGACATCGCCGCCGCAGCGGTGGCGTGGCCGTCCACGTCACCGCGCGCTGCTCGACCCCCTGGTGACCGCGCCGCGGGACCTCGGCGGCGAAGCCCCTCCCGAAAAGGCACACCTGCCACCCGGAGGGTCTCGTAGCCTCGTACCCGTACCTGTCGCGTCCTGTTGCCCTTGGAGTCGCAGATGGCCGTTCGCCGTGTCATGCCCATCATCCATTCCGCGGCCGCGGAGGAGAGCCGTGACTTCTACGGCCTGCTGGGCTTCGAGGAGGTCATGAATCTCGACTGGGTGATGACACTCGCCTCGCCGTCGACCCCGGCGGCACAGATCAGCGTCGTGTCCACCGACCGGACCGCCCCGGTCACCCCGGACATGAGCATCGAGGTGGACGACGTGGAGGCGGCCTACGCGGCCATGCGGGCCGCCGGCGCGGAGATCGTCCACCCGCTGCGGGACGAGGAGTGGGGAGTACGCCGCTTCTTCGTCCGCGATCCGAGCGGTCGCGTGATCAATGTCCTGAGCCACCGCTGACGCTGGTCGCACGCGGAGGCGAACGGCGTGCTGGCGCCCTCGGCGACCGCTCGGCCGCGGGGGAGCCGAGCGGCCAGGTCGCGAGACCCCGCGAGAGAGGACGGGTGGCGGTCCACGAACCGGCCTTCACCGTCTTGTCGGCCCTGCACAGCGCCGGAGCGCCGGACGCGAGGTGATCGACCGCATGCTCAGCCCCTGTCCGGGGCGGGTGCGGGGCCCCGGTTCCCGGTCACCTCGCGCGCGATGCGACGCCACTCGGCCTCCCCACCGGGCAACGGCCAGGCCCACGTCGGTCGTTCCGCCGTGTCCAGGTCGTGGAGGGCGCGGGCGAGTCGCGGACCGGCGCTGGCGGTGCCGTCCGGGACGGTGGGGCCGTGGGCGGCGCGGAGCCGGGCGAAGCGTGCCAGTTCGGACGCGTAGAAGCCCACGGCGTCATCGACGCCCGCGGCCAGTTCGTCGCCCGGCATCGTGCGGTGCAACTGGAGAACCAGTCGATGTACCCGTCCGGATGACCCTCGACGAGCATCGAGCGCCAGTAGTCTCCGTGCGAAGTCTCGGCGCGGAGCGGCGGGACGAAGGAGCGGTACTCGTCGGTGCGCCAGAAGTCCACGTCCTGAAGGTGCTCGTCGACAACGGCGAGCAGTACGGTCCGCGACCGCTGCGCGACGAGCAGCCGCCGCTCCGCACTGAACACGCACAACCCCGGCTCCCGGCGCCCCGGTACGTCAAGAGACAGGCCCACCCAGGTGCCGTCTCCCCGAGTGACATCGCCGCGCCGCATACCGGGAAGCGTAGACGGCCGCGGCCCAAGTCCCCGGCCCGCCCCAGGAGAGCCGGCGCCCGCTCCGGGGCGCGCCCGCGTCGTCCCGGAAGCCCGTCCCGGAAGTCGTCCTTGAAGTCGTCCCGGAAAAGGGTTGGACGGGACGACGACCTCGCTTGTAGCTTGCAGTCGACCGTGACACCGCCCGAGGAGGTGAGACCCATGAACGCTGTATCGACGTGGGTGCTCCCCCTTTCCGTCACGGCCGGCGATTGACGTAGGCGTCGCCGGGAGCGCCTCCACACCAAGGCACTCCCGAAAGGCAACACCCATGCTCTCTTTGCACTTCACCGCCGAGTCGTCGTCGGACGGCCTGGTCGAGCGCGACTTCACCGTGGGGGACATCCCCGGAGTCCTCTGGTCGCCGGCCTCCGGCGGCGACCGCGCGCCCCTGGTCCTGATGGGCCACGGCGGCGGCAGGCACAAGAAGGAGCCGGCCATGACGGGCCGCGCCCGCCTCCTCGTGAACGGCTACGGCCTCCACGCCGCCGCCATCGACGCGCCCGGTCACGGCGACCGGCTGCGCACCGCCCACGACGAGCGGGACATCGCAGCGCTGCGCGAGGCGCAGGCGGCGGGCGCGCCGGAAGGCCCGGTCGTCGTCCCGTACAACGCCCGCCTGGCCGAGCTCGCCGTGCCCGAGTGGCAGACGGTCCTGGACGCCCTCCAGCGGCTTCCCGAGATCGGCGCCGACGGGCCGGTGGGCTACACCGGCCTCGGCCTGGGCACCGCGATCGGGGTGCCGCTGGTGGCGGCCGAGCCCAGGATCAAGGCCGCGGTCTTCGGCATGCACTGGCCCGACGCCCTGACCGAGACGGCCGGGCGGATCACCGTCCCGGTCGAGTTCGACATGCAGTGGGACAACGAGCGCATCCCGCGCGCGGCCAGCCTCGCGCTGTTCGATGCCTTCGCCTCGAAGGAGAAGACCTTGCACGCCAACGCGGGCAAGCACTTCGACTGGCCCAGGTTCGAGGCCGACAGCGCGGTCCGGTTCCTCGCCCGGCACCTCGGCCGGGCGGTCACCGTACCGGCCTGACGGTGAGCGCGCGCGGCGCCCGGTCCGACGGACCGGGCGCCGCGGCGTCGTCACCTCGCGGCTCTCGCCGACCGGTTCCCGCCGACCGGTTCCCGTCACCGTCGTACAGATCGCCAGGATTGCGGCCGGGGCGGGCGGGAAGGCGGACCGCAGGCCGATGGACGCGCTGCTTCGGGGCGGTGGCCCGAGACGAAGGCGGCGGGAGGGGTGGGTGCGGGTGAGCAGGCAATCGACGGTGGAGCCGGGGCAGGAGCCCTCGGCGGGGGACCGCGACGAGGTGCGGGTGCCGCCGATACGGCCCGGCGGTTACGACCCGGCCGACTACGCCGCCATCGTGGTACGCAGCGCCGAGGAGGCCGGAGTGTCGGCGCTGCTCGTCATGACGGTGCTCCACAACGAGGCGTACAAGCCGCACCATCCGCTGCTGGAGCGGCTGTGGCAGTGGTGGAAGCCCGGGGCGTCCTTCGGTGTGGCCAACATGCACCGCGCGACCTTCGAGGGGGTGCGGCGGGCACACGACCTGCCGGGGCGGTGGCAGGACCTGCGCGACGATCCGGCCTTCGCCATCCACGCGGCGGCGCTGCACCTGAAGGACCTCGACCGCAGGCTTCCGCGACGGCACGTGCGCCGCTACACCCGCGACGAACTGCTCGCCCTGGGCTATAACACGGGCGAACGCAATATGCGGGCCTTCGCCCGGGGTGTCCTGCCGGGCCCCATGGCACGGTCGTACCTGCGCCGGTTCCGCGCCTACCGGGGGAGTGCCGCCGAGGCCCTCGCCGCGGCGGATCGCCGTGACCCGTGGGGCACGGCGGCCGAATGAGCGGCCGCGGAACGGCGGAACAGGCGGGTGCCCCAGCCGGGGCGGCCCGCACCCGTGAGAGGCGGCCGCCGTACGGCAGCCGCCTCGGAAGGTCACGGGTGTGGCCGGTCAGCCCCGGATGATGTTCTGGGCCTGGGGGCCCTTCTGGCCCTGGCCGATGTCGAAGGTGACCTGCTCGCCCTCGGTGAGCTCGCGGAATCCACCGCCCTGGATCTCGGAATAGTGCGCGAAGACGTCAGCTCCTCCGCCGTCCTGGGCGATGAAGCCGTACCCCTTCTCGGAGTTGAACCATTTCACGGTGCCGCTGGCCATCGATCGATCCTTCGTTCATACCGGGAGCCACCCATGTCCGGGGCCGCTCCGGCTCCCTTGGCAGTAGGAGCCGACATCGTTTCTACCCCGAGCACCGCCGCCTATCCGGCTCATGACACAGCAGTCGGTGTGGCGTCGTCGCGGAGAACCCGTTGCGCACCCCATTCGGCCGCGCCCGGGATCACGGCAGGGTGAGGCCGAGGCGTTCGGTCAGTTCGGTGAGGGCCTGGCCGAGCGGCATCTCCACGTGCGCGTGCGCGAGGTCGTCGCCGCGTGTCGGGCCGAGGTTGATGACGGAGACGGGCTTGCCGTCCTTGGCGGCGCGTCGGACGAACCGCAGGCCCGACAGGACGGCCAGGGACGAGCCGAGGACGAGCAGCGAGCCGGCCGCGTCGATCAGGTCCATGCAGCGCCGGGTGCGGGGCTTGGGCACGTTCTCACCGAAGAACACGACGTACGGCTTGAGCACGCCACCGCACCGCTCGCACGGCACCACGCGGAACGTGTGCACGAGGTCGTCGGGCAGCTCGATGTCGCCGTCGGGGTTGACCCGGAGCCCGGCGGCGTCCCGCGCGGCGAGGAGTTCCCCGTTGGCGGCGAGCAGCCGCGCGTCGAGTTCGTCGCGCGGGCTGATCGTCTCGCAGTCGAGGCATACGACCCGGTCCAGACTGCCGTGCAGGGCGACTGCGTCCGTCGTCCCGGCCGCCTGGTGCAGCCCGTCCACGTTCTGCGTGATCACGGCATCGACGTACCCGGACGCGCGCAGCGCCTGCACGGCGTGGTGACCGGCATTGGGCCGGGCCTCGGCGATGGCCCGGCGCCCGACATAGCCGCGGGCCCAGTAGCGGCGCCGGTTCGCCTCGTCCGCCACGAAGTCCTGGTACGTCATGGGGGAGTGCCGCCGGTGCCGCCCGGTCACGCCCCGGTAGTCGGGGATACCGGACTCGGTGGAGATCCCGGCCCCGGTCAGCACCGCCACCTTGCCGGCGGCCAGTTGCCCGGCGATCTCGTCCATCCCGCCGGCGGGACGTGTACCGGTGTCGGGCAGGGGACCGACGATCGGACGCATACGCATATCAGCAGCTTAGGACGCCGACCGGCGTAGTGCGCCCCCGAAGGGCAAGCGCGGCTTCGCCCCGCGCCGCGCCCGCGTCCGCGCCCGTTTCGGCGGGACCGGCGCCGTTCAGGAGACGGAGATGGGGACCGCCGTGCCCGTCACCTCGATGCCGCTGGACGGATCCGCCGGGATCTTCACCGTCAGGAGACTCGGGCGGCCCATGTCCACGCCCTGGTGGATGGTCAGCACCGCGGGCGGTGTGACGAGCCCGTTGCCGCGGAGGTAACCGCCGAGGGCCGCGGCCGCCGCGCCGGTGGCCGGGTCCTCGACGACACCGCCCGGCGGGAAGGGGTTGCGGGCGTGGAAGACCGAGTCCGACTCGCGGTGCACGAGGGCGATGGTCGTCCAATCCCGCCGCACCATCAAGGCGTTGAGCGCGGGCATGTCGTAGTCGAGGTCGGCCAGCCGTGCCCGGTCGGCGGTGGCGATGACCGGGTGCCAGGCGCCGCCGTAGGCGACCTGCGGCGGCAGCGCCGGGTCGAGGTCGGCGGCGGACCAGCGCAGGGCGGTGAGGAGTTCGGCGAGATCGGTGCCGGAGAGCTCCGCCGTACGGGGCTCGACGCTGACCAGGGTGGCCGTGACCGCGCCGTCCGGGGTGGTCGAGGTGGTCACGGGGACGGGTCCGGCCTTGGTGTGCAGCAGCAGGCGGCCGACGCCGTGCCGGGAGGCGTGTGCGACGGCCGTCGCGATGGTGGCGTGGCCGCAGAACGGGACCTCGGCCTGCGGGCTGAAGTACCGGATGTCGAGCGACCCGTCGGGGCGGGCGACGGCGAACGCCGTTTCCGAGTAGCCGACTTCGGCGGCGGTGGCGGCCATCGTCGCCTCGTCGATGCCGGTGGCGTCCAGCACCACACCCGCCGGGTTTCCGCCCAGGGGGTCACTGCTGAAGGCCACGTAGCGCAGGATGTCCATCGGGCGACGGTAGACGCCCCGTCGTTGGGCGGTCAAAGGTGTTCCACGGCAAGGAGGTTGCCGTCCTGCGGGCATCGACCGCGTTCCGGCGGTACGACGTTCAGGCGGGACGTCTCAGGACGCCGACGCCCGCCCGTCCCAAAGTCGCCCGGCGAAGGCCCGTGCGGCGGCCAGGTCCCCGGCGTTCGGCCGCTGCTTGTTGATGCCACCGAGCAGCTTGAAGGGCGCCCAGGTGTCGAACGCCCGGCAGGAGAAGCTCCCTTCCACCTCGAAGCCCTTGGCCTCCAGGAGCCGGACCAGGGGGCGGGCGAAGGGCATCAGGGGGAGCTCGGGGAGCCCGCTGGTGGCGAACACGAACGCCCGGCCCCGCCCGGCGGGCAGCGCCTTGGCGAAGTCGGTCAGCCGGGGGTGGAGCCTGCTGTAGAAGACGCCCGATCCGAATCCCACGAGGTCGGCGGCGGCCAGCTCCGCCGGGTCGGCCTGTTCCGGGGAGACGACCTTCGCGTCCAGGGTCTCGGCCATGCTGTCGGCGACACGACGCGTGTTGCCGTGCGACACGGAGGCGCACACGATGACGGTCTTCATCCTCACGATCCCTTCTCTCGCTTCCGTATCAAGGACCGGCGCGGCGGCGTCGGATGTGACATGCGGCGAGCGTGACGGCGCCCACATCCCGCGGCTCCGTCCCGCTCCGCCCCTCTCCCCGGGCGTCCTCAGACCGGCCCGTCCCCCAGCCACTGGTGGACGGCGAGCGCGGTGGTGCGGGCATGCTCCTCCAGCAGGGTGAAGTGGTCCCCGGGCACGGTGATCCCGGCGTGCGGCAGGCTCCAGGCCGGCGCGGGCCCGGCGCCGGGCAGGGTGTCCTGGGCCCGTACGTACAGGGTGGGGCAGGCGAGCGGCGCGGGCTTCCAGCCGTCGAAGAGCTCGAAGTATCCGGCCATCGCGGTGAGCCGCTCGGGGCTGGCGGAGGCGTACGTCGCCGCCCGGCGCAGCATGTCCGACGTCATCGCGGAGAGCGCCTGATCCCGGTCGCCGTGACCCGGGGGATAGGTGTCCAGCAGCACCACGGCGGCCGGGCCGGCACCCTCGGACTCCAGGCGTTCGGCCACGGCGTGGGCCACCCAGCCACCGGCCGACCGCCCGAGCAGGACCAGGGGGCCTTGGGCCGCGGCCGCGCGGACGGCCATGACCTGGGCGGTGACCAGCGCGTCCAGCGTGGCGGGCAGGGCTTCTCCGGGGGCGAACCCCGGGTGCCGTACCGCGGAGACCGGCCGCAGACCGCGCAACCCGGCACCGAGGCGCGCGTACTCCTGCGGCCCGGAGACCGCGCTGAGCGCGGGGGAGCAGACCAGCCGGGCCCCCGTGCCGCCCGCCGCCAGCATGACGGGCTCGTGCGTCGCGCCGGGCGCACCGGACCTGTCGAACACCGGGCGCAGGCGCGCGGCGACGGTGAGGAGCACCATGCCGTCCCAGGTCCGTCCCCGGGCGCACGCGGTACGGAAGAGAGCGCCCAGGGAGTCCGGGGCCGCGTCGGCGTCCGGCGCGTCGGCGGCCCGTGGGCCGGCGGTGTCCGGGGAGCCGTATGCGGCCTGGCCGCCGCCCGCCTCGCCCGGGGAACCCGGAGGGCCGACGGCCTCGGACCCCGCCGGACCATCGGGCGTGGCGGCCGGAGAAGGCGCCTCGGCGGCGTACCCGCGCGCCAGCTCGGCGGCGAGCGCGCGCGGGGTCGGGAAGTCGAACAGCAGCGTGGTCGGCAGCGCGAGCCCCGTCCACGCGGCGAGCTCATTGCGCAGATCGACCGCGGCCAGGGAGTCCAGCCCCAGGTCCGCCAGCAGGGCGTCCGCGTCGATCGCGCTCGCCCCGTCCGGGTGGCCCAGGACGCGGGCCGCCAGGGTCCGGACCTCGGTGAGCAGCACCCCGGCCTGGGCGCCGGGCGGGGCGGCGGCCAGCGCCTGGGCGAGTCGGGCCCCGCCGCGGTCGGCGGCGCGGGCCCGGACCCGGTGCGCCGTGGGGCCGGTGCCGTGGAGGGCGGCCGGCGCGAGACGGGCCGCCACCACCACGGGCTCGCAACCGTCCACGGCGGCGTCGAAGAGGGCCAGGCCCTCCTCCTGCCCGAGCGGTGCGAATCCGGCACGGGTCATCCGCCGCCGGTCCGCTTCGTCGAGGTGCGCCATCATGCCGTCGTCCTGCCGCCAGGGGCCCCAGGCGATCGACGTACCGGGCAGCCCGAGCCGGACCCGATGCCGTGCCAGCGCGTCCAACACGCTGTTGGCGGCGGCATAGTTGGCCTGGCCGGCGGAGCCGAAGGTGCCGGCCACGGAGGAGAACAGCGCGAACAGGGGCAGATCCTGACCGCGCGTCAGCTCGTGCAGTGCGAGCGCGGCGTCCGCCTTGGGGCGCAGCACCCGCCTCAGCCGGCCGGTGGTGAGCGCCGTGACGACACCGTCGTCCAGTACCCCGGCGGTATGGACGACGCCGGTCAGCGGGTGGGCCGCCGGTACCGTGCCGAGCAGGGCGGCCAGCGCGGTCCGGTCCGCGACGTCGCAGGCGCGCACGGTCACTTCGGCGCCCGCCTCGCCCAGCTCCGCGACGAGTTCTGGGGCCCCGGGGGCGTCCGGGCCGTGTCGCCCGACGAGCAGCAGATGACGCACGCCGTGGGCGGTGACCAGATGCCGCGCCACCAGCCTGCCGAGCGAACCGGTGCCGCCGGTGACCAGGACGGTGCCCTTCGGGTCGAGCGGCCGCCGCGTCCGCGACTCCGTTGTGGCCTCGGCCAGTTGTACGAGTCTCGGCACGCGCACCGTCCCCCGGTGGACGGCCGCCTCCGGCACCGAGGCGGCGAGCAGGGCGGGCAGCGCGGCCCAGGAATCGGGGTGTTCGTCCACGTCGACGAGGGCGAAGCGCCCCGGGTGCTCGCGCAGGGCCGAGCGGATCAGCCCCCATACCGGTGCGTGTGACGGCACGGCCGCCGCGTCGCCCGACCGGCCACCGGCGACCGCCTCCGGGAGGAAACCGTCGTCGACCGGAGCGACGGCACCGGACGTCACGAGGACGAGCCGGGAGCGGGACAGCCGCGGCTCCGCGAGCCACTCCTGTACGAGCCTCAGCGCCCGGTCCGCCGCCGCCAGCGACTCGGCGGCCCCGTCCCGCGCGTCGCCGTCCGTGCCGGGCGGTGGGCAGGGCGCCACGACGACGGCCGACGAGGCGTCGCATGCCGCCGGGCGCGCGTACACGGGGACACCGGAACCGGGCGGCGCGAGGGCGTCCATCAGCGGTTCGCCCGCCGTGCCCAGAACCGCCCAGCGGGGCATCGCCGCGGGCGCGGGCGGCTCGGGCAGCGGCACCCAGTCCATGCGGTGGAGGGCACCGGTGAGCGTGCCCGTCGTCGCCGGGCCGGTCCGCGGCAGGGGCCGGAGCGTGAGCGAACGGATCGTGGCCACTGGCGTGTTCGTCTCGTCGGTCAGCTCCACCCGGGTCCGCCCGTCGGGCCCTGGGGCCACCCGGACCCGCAGGCGTCGTACACCGGTGGTGTGCACGCGCACGCCACCGAAGGCGAACGGCAGGGACAGCCCCCCGGCCGGTGGGGCGTCCGCCCCGGGACCGGCCGGGAGGAGGCCGGCCAGGGCCCGGACGTGCAGCGCCGCGTCGAGCAGTGCCGGGTGCAGGACGAACTCCGGTTCACCAGACTCTGGTTGGGGCCCCCGGGCCGCTTCGGGCAGCTCGACGTCGGCGTACAGCTCCTCCCCGCGCCGCCAGGCGGCACGCATGCCCCGGAAGGCGGGACCGTAGCGCAGCCCGTCGGCGGCGAGCCGGTCGTACGCTCCGCTTCCCGGACCCCCGGCCCGCAGGGGCACCGCCCCCTCCGGCGGCCAGGACGCGCCCTCGGCCCCGGCCGCTCCCCGGTCCGCGGGCGGTGGTGCCGGCATGAGCGTTCCGACGGCGTTCCGGACCCAGGGCTCGTCACCCGCTGCGGGATGTGGCCGGGAGTGGAAGGACACGGTCCGTCGTCCCGCGTCGTCCGGCCCCGCCAGTTTCACCTGCACGGCGACCGCGCCGTCCGGGGGCAATGGCAGCGGCGCGGTCAAAACCAGCTCGTCCAGCACGTCGGCCCCCGCCGACTCGCCCGCGTGCAGGGCCATATCGACGAAGGCGGTGGCCGGCAGCAGGATCTCTCCGGCCACCACATGGTCGGCGAGCCACGGCTGGTCGCGCACCGAGAGCAATGCGCTCAGCAGCAGGCCGTCGTCGTCGGCGGTGCGGATGCACGACCGCAGGAGGGGGTGGGTGGCCCCGGCCGCCGGGATCACGGGCGGAGGCGGGGCGGCGTCGGCCGCCAGCCAGTACCGGCGGCGCTGGAAGGCGTACGTGGGCAGCGCGACCCGCCGGCCGCCGCGCCCGGCGAAGACGGCCGGCCAGTCGACGGCCACGCCGTGCGCGTGCAGCGCCGCCAGTGTGTCGAGCAGGGCGTCCGCTTCCGGCCGCGAGGCGCGCAGGGTCGGCAGGACCACCGGTTCCGGGTCCCGTTCACCGTCGCGTGCCGCCGGGTGTGTCCCCGCCACGGCGAGGCAGTCCCGCACCAGGCCGGTGAGCACCCCGTCCGGACCCAACTCGACGTAATGCGTGGCCCCTTGCCCGCCCAGGTACGTCACCGAGTCGGCGAAGCGGACCGGGCGGCGGACATGGTCCACCCAGAACTCCGGTGTGCACAGCTCCTCGTCGGTGGCCGCGCGGCCCGCGACCGCGGTGAGCAGCGGCAACCGGGGCGCGGCGAAGGAGAGGTGCCGGAGCACGTCCGCGAAGCCGGCCAGCGCGGGCTCCGTCCGGGCGGAGTGGAAGGCATGGCCGACCCGCAGCAAGGTCACCGAACGGCCCTGTGCCCGGAAGTGCCCGGCGATATCCCGCACCGCGGTCTCGTCGCCGGAGACGACCACGGAGGCGGGCCCGTTGACCGCCGCGATCTCCGCCGTACACCCGGTCCCGGCGAGGTGTGCGGCCACCTCGTCCGCACCGGCGGCCACCGCCGCCATCCCGCCGCCCGCGGGCAGCGCGTCCATCAGCCGGCTTCGGGCCGCCACCAGCGTGCACGCGTCCGCCAGGGACAGCACCCCGGCGACATGGGCCGCCGTCACCTCGCCCACCGAGTGCCCGGCCACCAGGGCGGGGCGCACACCCCAGGCCGCGAACTGCCGGAACAGGGCCGTCTCCAGGGCGAAGAGGGCCGGCTGCGCGAACCGGGTCGTGCGCAGCAGCCCGCCGGTCTCCGTGCCGGGCGCGGCGAACATGACGTCCCGCAGGGGCACCGGCAACAGTGGGTCGAGCAGGGCACAGCACTCGTCCAGCGCGCGGGCGAAGGCAGGGTGCAGATCCCGCGACTCGTACAACGCACGTCCCATGCCGACGCGTTGGCTGCCCTGGCCGGTGAACAGCAGGGCCACGCGGCTCAGGTCGCGGGACATGCCCCGGTGCACTCCGCAGGGGCTGTCCCCCTCCGCCAACGCCCTCAGGGAGTCGAGCAGTTCGGTACGGTCCCGCGCCACCACCACGGCCCGGTGCTCGAAGGCGGCCCGGGTGGTGGCGAGCGAGTACCCGAGGTCCGGCAGGGACGCGTCGGGGGCGGCGGCCACCTGTTCGTACAGCCGTCGCGCCTGGGCCCGCAGCGCCGGCACGCTCCTGGCCGACACGGGAAAGGCCACCGCGGCCCGCCCGGGCGGCGGCACAGGGCGCATCCCCGGGGCCGCCGTACCTTCCCGTACCTCCCGGCGGTTTGCCGCCCCGTCCTCCTCCGCGCCCCCCAAAGGCTCTTCGAGCACCACATGGGCGTTGGTGCCGCTGATGCCGAAGGACGACACCCCCACCCGGCGCGGACGATCCGTCGCGGGCCACTCCACCGCCCGGCTCAGCAGCGCGATCCGCTCCGAGGACCAGTCGACCCGGGGGGTCGGCTCGTCGGCGTGCAGCGTGCGCGGCAGCACGCCGTGCCGCATCGCCTGCACCATCTTGATCACACCGGCCACTCCGGCGGCGGCCTGGGTGTGCCCGATGTTCGACTTCACCGAGCCCAGCAGCAGCGGACGCCGCCGCGCGTCGTGGCCGTACGTCGCGAAGAACGCCTCCGCCTCGATGACGTCGCCCAGCCGGGTGCCGGTTCCGTGCGCCTCCACCGCGTCGACGTCCCCGGGGACCAGTCCCGCGTCCGCGAGCGCCTGCCGGATCACCCGCTGCTGCGCCGGTCCGTGCGGTGCGGTCAGCCCGTTGCTCGCGCCGTCCTGGTTCACCGCCGAGCCGCGCACCACGGCCAGCGCCGGGAGTCCCGCGCGGCGCGCCCGCGACAACCGGCTCAGCAGCAGCATTCCGGCACCCTCGGCCCACCCCGTGCCGTCGGCGCCCGCGCCGAACGCCTTGCAGCGGCCGTCCGGTGCCAGCGCCCGCTGGCGGCTGAACTCCACGAACGAGGAGGGACCCGACATCACCGTGGCACCCCCGGCCAGCGCGAAGGCGCACTCACCCCGGCGCAGCGCCTGGGCCGCCAGATGCAGGGCCACCAGGGAGGACGAACACGCCGTGTCCACCGTGAGGGCCGGACCTTCGAGCCCGAAGGTGTACGCGATACGACCCGAGGCGACGCTTCCGGCGTTGCCGAGGCCGAGATACCCCTCGACCTGCTCGGGCGTCCTGGTCAGCCGGCGGGCGTAGTCGCTGTACATCAGCCCGACGTACACCCCGGTCGCCGAGCCGCGCAGGACGGCGGGGACGAGACCGGCGTCCTCGAACGCCTCCCACGCCACTTCGAGCAGCAGCCGGTGCTGCGGGTCCATGGCCAGCGCCTCGCGAGGGGAGATGCCGAAGAAGCCGGGGTCGAAACGGTCCACGCCGGAAAGGAATCCGCCCTCGCGCACGTACGTCCGCCCGGGCCGCCCGGGATCCGGGTCGTACAACGCCCCGGTGTCCCAGCCCCGGTCGGTGGGGAAGGGGCCGATGGCGTCCCTCCCGTCGGCGACCAGCCGCCACAGTTCCTCCGGAGAGCTCACCCCTCCGGGATAGCGGCACGCCATCCCCACGATCACCACGGGGTCGTCGTCCGACCGGACCGCGTCCCGGTGCACGGGCCCGGCCCCGGCCGGCGCGGCGGCGGCGCGTTCCCCGAGGTGCGCGGCGAGCGCGGCGGCCGTCGGGAAGTCGAACGCGACGGCCTCGGAGAGCGGCAGCCCGGTCACCGCCGACAGCCGCTCCCGCAGCACCGTCGCCGTCAGGGAGTCCATCCCCAGGTCCCGCAGGGCGGTGCCCGGCTCCACCGACCGAGGCGCACACCCGAGGACGGCCGCCACCTCGCTCCGCACCAGGCCCAGCAGGTCCCGCGACGGCGACCGGCGCGGATCGGCGGGCTCGCCCCTTCGCCGCTCCGCGGGCCCCTCGGCGGCCTCCGCTCCCAGCGCCCGCGCCGGCAGACCGGCGAGGTCCCGGCGCACGATCTTTCCGGAGACGGTACGGGGAATGCCCGCCACCTCGAACAGCTCGACGGGCACCTTGGCGGCGGACAGCCGCGCGCGGCAGGCGGCGAGGACGCGTCCCCTGTCCAGCGCGCCGCCACCGGGCCCGGCGACCAGATAGCCGACCGGCACCTCGCCGAAGACGGGGTGCGGGCGTCCGGCCACGGCCGCGTCCGCCACCCCCGGGAGGCGTCGTAGCACCGCCTCCACCTCCGAGGGATGGACGTTCACCCCACCCCGGATGATCAGATCACTCGCCCGGCCGGTGATCGTCAGTTCACCGCGGCCGTCGATCCTGACCAGGTCGCCCGTGCGGAACCAGCCGTCGCGCAGGACCTCCGCGGTGTCCTCTGTCCGACCGTGGTAACCGGCCATGATCCCGGGCCCGTTGACCCACAGCTCTCCCTCACCCGTGTCCCGCCCGTCGGCACCCCCGCCGACCCGGACCCGGGTCCCGGGCAGCACCCGGCCGCACGCCCCCTCCGCCGTCGCCTCGCCCGGCCCCGCCATGGTGACCGGGCCCGCCTCCGTACTGCCGTAGTGCTCCAGATAGGGGGCACGGCACACCGCCTCGAAGGACGTGCGGAAGCCGGGCCCCGCCGCCGCGCCACCGCTGATGCAGGCCCGCAGCGCGGGGGCGCCGAGGCCGACCCCGTCCGCCTCGCCGCGGACCGCGTCGAGCAGCGCGGAGTACGTGGTCGGGACCCCGCCGAGCAGGGTGAACGGGGCGTCCCCGCCGCGCAGTTCACCGAGCACGCCGGCCACCGAGAACCTGGGCAGCAGCACCGCGCTCGCCCCCACCGCGGTGACCCCGAGGAAGCACACGATCTGGCTCATGGCGTGATGGAGGGGCAACGGCCAGAGCACATGGTCCCGTTCGGACAGACCCAGGACGCCGGCCAGGCCCGTCGCCACCGGCGAGAGACGGTTGCGCTGCGTGGACAGGACACCCTTGGGTACGCCGGAGGAGCCCGAGGTGTAGAGCAGCCAGGCCACTTCGTCCAGCGCGAGATCGTCCCGGGCGGGCGTCCGGGGCTCCGTGGCCGCCAACTCCTCGTACGACAGCTCGCGGTGGGCGACGCCGGGCCGGTCCCCGTCCGCGCCGGGCCGGTCCCGGTCCGTGGCGGCCCCGTCCCCGTCCGTGGCGGCTCCGTCCGCCGGCCCCTCGATGTCCGCGCGGGAGGCCGGCCCGCCGCCGCTTCCGCCCTCCTCGCCGCCCTCGGCCACCACCACGGTCAGCCCCGGCCGGCACGACAGCGCGCGCCGCCGCGCCGGACAGGCGTCGTCGGTGATGAGCACCCGCGCCCCGCTGTCGTCCAATAAGCGGGCCAGCTCCTCCTGCGCACTCCCCGGGTCCAGCGGCACGCCCACGCCGCTCGCCCGGGTGACGGCGAGCAGACTCTCGACCGCCTCGACACGGTTGCCGAGCAGCACGGCCACCCGGTCACCACGGGCCACCCCGAGCCCGGCCAGATGACCGGCGAGCCGCGCGGTCCGCTCCGCCAGCTCCCGGTAGGTCAGCCGACGGGACCGGTCCTGGAAGCAGACCTTGTCCCCGAGACGACGAGCGTGTTCCCCGAGCAGCTCCGGCAGCGGCCTGACGACATCGGCGTGCGTACCCACGGCTTAACCCCCTTGAGACGAACCGTCGTTGAGGACGGCCGCGCGATCGAGCTGGTTGCCCACCCGGTTCAACGAGCGGGGGGTACGCCGTCGTGGCGCAACGGCGGAGTCGGCTGGAGGGGTCGCTCCGCAGGGGGCGCTGGGCAGGGGGCGCTGGGCAGGGGGGAGCGCTTCTCACCCCGCCGTCGGTGTCGAGCGGGACGGCCGGAGCCGGCGGGTGCGGATGTGGACGCCGTCCACCAGCCGGCCGCCCGAGTCCGCGACGGCGGACAGGCAGAAGCGGACCCACATGTTGAGCTGGATCTCCTTCGCCACGCGCAGGTAGGAGTAGAGGACGTGCACCAGGCGGGTGGCGGCGCGTGCCCACAACTCGATCTCGAACACGAGCAGGTCGCCGTCCTCGTGTGCGCCGAACCGCACCTGCCCGGCCTCCATGTGACCGCGCAGCGTCACCAGGTGCAGCGACCCCGGTTCGCGGCGCAGGACCCGCACCGGGCCGTTCCAGGGGCCCGGCACCTCCACCACCAACTCGTCCGCGACGTCCAGGCCCTGGGTGCGGAGTTCACCCGCGCGGATACCGACCACCTCCGAGGGACGAAGCGCTCGAAGTGACGGCAGACGTGGTCGAGGAGTCCGACGCCGTCGACGTCGGCCCCCGCGATACGCACCCGGAAGACCCGGTGGAACAGCGGGCCGCAGCCGTCCTCGGCCGGCTGCACCCGTTCGTCGGCCGCCGCGGCGGGAAGCGCCGGCGGGCGGTCCCGTTCGTCGCCCTCGCACTCGCCGGCGCGGTACAGGGGCGTCGTCTCCCAGAGGTAACGCCAGGTGACCAGCATCGTGCCCAGGAGCCACCGCGACAGCACGGTCAGCCCCCGTTGCCAGCGCTGTCGGGGCACCGAACCCCCTCGCATCATCGGATGGGCATAAAGCATAAATATGTATGAATAGGTGCATACCCTGGTATAGGGCTGGTGACACGGTGGTGTGACACGAGCGGATGAACCGGGAGGCGCGCATGGTGGTCCGGCTGCTGCACCGAGCGGGCATGCGCAGCACGCAGCTGCACCTCGCCTCGCTCGGGGCGATCGGTCTGTGCGTGACGCTGTGGGTGCGCGCGAAGGCCATCGACCAGGAGCAGCGAGGCAACGCCGAACGGCGCGCGCTCTTCGTGGGCCTGTGGCCGCCGATGCTGTGGCTGATCGGTGAATCACTGCGGGAACCGGAGCGATGACCCGTGGACGACCGGCCCTTCGGGCGGTTCGACGCGGTACGGGCGTGGAAAGAGCTCGCGGGCGCCTCCGTCAACTACTCGCTCGACGAGGTACGCCGCCCCGCGTGGAACATCGACGTCCACCGCATCCCGCTGCCCGCCGAACCCCCGGGACCTCCCGCGTCCGGGGGGTCCTGGACGCACGCCTGCCGTCTCGTGCGCGACTACGAGTTCTCGCCACCGGAGATCGTACGGGCGCTGTACGACCCGGCGGCCCCCCTCCTCGGCCGTGACATGCTGCTCGAAGCCAGGTTCCACGGCCTGCACTTCTACTGCGGCGTCCGCGTCACCGAAGTCGTCGACGAGACGCGCGACGGCACCGACCACGTCTGGGGCTGGGCCTACGAGACCCTCGACGGCCACTTGGAGCGCGGCAAAGTCACCTACGAGGTGGTGAAGAACAGCCGGACGGGCGCGGTCGAGTTCCTGGTCACCTGCCATTCCCAGGGCGCGCCCACCCTGGGTCCGGTCATCGCGCTCGGATGGCGGCTGTTCGGCCGCCGCACCCAACTGCGTTTCTACCGGCGGTGCGGCGCACGCATGCGGCGCTTCGTCGAGGCGGCGTCGCGCGGCGAGCCCGTCCCACGCCGCCCGCCGGTGAGGGTCGATCACCTGGTGTACGCCCCCTCGGACGCGCGGCCCCGTCGCCTGGACGCGCTGGCCTTCCGCCGGGTCTCGCCGGCCTGACGTACGGCAGGCCGTGGTGTGAAGGCTCGCTCGCGCGGGGCCGCACGGACAGGGGGCGGCCTGAGGCCCGGCCCTTCGGGGGCCGGCAGGTCAGGAGAAGACGACGGACCGCAGGCGGAGCCGGTCGCCCGCGCCCGCGCCGGGAGGCAGGGTGTAGTAGATGTCGCCCTCGCAGTCGGGGCCGAGGAAGACGGTGGCGGTGGCGTCCGTGTGGTTCTTGGGGGCCCTGGCGGCCGATCCCGGCTCGGAACCCGGGCCGCGCAGATTGATGCACTCGCCGCTGACGGGGTGGTTCAGGAAGCCGACGGCTTCGTATCCCTCGGCGGTGGTGTACGCGTAGCGGAACTGGCCGGTCGCCGCCGAGGCCGAACCGGGTGCGGACAGCAGCAGGACAAAGGCACTACAGGCGGCGCCGAGGGCCGCGGTGAGGGAGCGAGCGGACATCGAGATCTCTCTTTCGGGTGTTGATGGGGTCAGTGCCAGCGATGCCCCGAAAACAGTTGGATAGGCGCTTTGTCCCTCGAACGGGTCGCCGCGTGGGTCGGACATGCCCTTAGGGGGATGGCGGTACGTTGATCCGATGACCGAATCCCTGCCGCCCGGCGGCGCTGTTCTCGACGCGGACGAACTGGATGCCCGGTGGGCGCATGCCTGGCGGCCCGAACAGGCCGCGGAGCGGCTGCACGGGGTCGGTGTGCCCTGGTGCGTGGCGGCGGGGTGGGCGCTTGACCTGTTCCGCGGAAAACAGACCCGGCCCCACGGCGACCTGGAACTCGCGGTCCCCGCAGCGGGGTTCACGGAGATCCGCGACCGCTTCCCCGGGTACGTGTGTGACGCGGTGGGCTCGGGAAAGATCTGGGCGGGCGCGGGAGCCGAGGCACTCGCCGCCACCCACCAGACGTGGCTACGGGACCCGGCGAGCGGCCGTTACCTGTTCGACGTCTTCCGCGAGCCGCACGACGGGGAGACGTGGATCTGCCGACGGGACGAGAGCCTGCGGCTGCCCTACGACGCGATCATCGAGCGGACCGCGGACGGCATCCCCTATCTGATTCCGGAACTGGTCCTGCTGTTCAAGGCGAAGGCGGCACGCCCCAAGGACCGGGCGGACTTCGGGGCGGTCCTCCCGCTGCTGGACGCGGCGCGGCGCGAGCGTCTCGGGGAGTGGCTGACGCGGGTGCATCCCGGACACGGCTGGCTGACGGAACTGGCGGTCGGCTGAGGCAGTCCGCACGCCCTTCGGCTTCGAGTGCGAAGAAACCCTCGGGGATGGCGCAGAATTCATCGCCCTCAGGTCCGCCATCACGCGGAACCCGCCATCCGCGTACCGCTCCGGCCTGCGCCCGCCGAGCCGCTCCCTTTTGATCGGTTCGACCGGCTGTTAGCGTGCGCGGATGGAAGATCTTGGGGCCGTGGCCTGGCCGCCCGAGCCGATCAGGACCGAGAGGCTCGTGCTCCGTGAGCCCGAGGCCCGGGACCGCGCGGCGTTCATCGAACTGCTCGCCTCGCCGCAGGCGCACACCTACCTCGGCGGCCCTCGCCCGCGTGACGAGCTCGAACGCGAGATGCCCGAGGTGCCCGAGCGGTGGCCCGGCAGCTTCGTCGTCGATCTGGACGGGGCGATGATCGGACAGATCCTGCTCAGGCGAGCCACGGGGCACGCTCGCCCCGCCGCCGCGGGGAAGGCCGACCTCGGCTATCTGTTCCTGCCGCGGGCGTGGGGACTCGGGTACGCCGCCGAGGCGTGCGCGGCGGCACTCGGCTGGCTCCAGGACACGCTGCCCGGCGAGCCGGTGGTGCTCACCACCCAGAGCGCCAACGCCGCTTCGATGCGGCTCGCGGCGAAGCTGGGGTTCACCGAGGCGGAGCGGTTCGTGGCATGGGACGCCGAACAGTGGCTCGGCATACGGCCCCCGGCCACCCGGCCCCATTGAGCCGCGGCACGCGCTCAAAACCCGCCTCTCAGGCGGCGGCCTCTCGCGCGGCCTCCGGCAGCCGGGCCACGCCGGCAGGCCGGCCGTCGTGGAACATCGAGGCCAGCTGCCGGTCCTGCGCCCGCGCCCCGCGTACCTCGAGCCGCTCCCGGCCGCCGGGCAGGACCCCGAGGAGCCGGTAGCGGAGGGTGTTCCCCGCCAGGGCGAGCAGCAGGGCCCAGGGGAACCGGCGTCGCAGTCCCAGATCGCGCATCCCGTCCTTCCCCATGAAGGCGCTGAGGATGCTCGCCTGCCGGGCCCGCTCATAGCGCCGGTGGAGCCGCTCGACGGTGGGAGCGCGGTGCCCGAAGTCCCGTTCGGCCTGGGCGTCCAGAGTCAGCCGGGCCAGATCCCGGCCTGCCTGGGTCTGCCCGCCGGCGGCCAGCAGGATGTGGTAGTTCCAGCGGTGCCGGACGTGCTCGACATCGGTCAGCCACTCCGGCGACACACCCATCAGCCAGCCGACGTACCGCCACAGGTGCATGAGGTCGTCGCGCTGCGCACGGGTCAGCCGCACACCCAGGGCGAGGCAGCCGATGATCACGGTGCTGTCGAAGAGCCCGAGGGTGGCCGCCTGATCGGCCTGGTTGACCGGACAGCCCCAGCGTCCGGTGTCCCAGCGGGATTCGAACCGGGCGTTCACCAGGGCGTGCATGGCGCGCACATGCACGGTGAGGCGCCAGCCCTCCGCGCCGGGCCGCAGGCCCCCGGCCCGGGTGACGGCATGGGACCACGTGCTCGTCTCGCCCAGGCGCCGCAGAGTCGTCCCGCCCGACAGCCCGCCGGTGAGGACGAGCAGGTCGGCCGGGCCGCCGAAGCGGTAGCCGCCGATGAGGGAGAGGAGGGTGAGCACGTCGCCGCTGTTGCGGCCCAGGAAACGGTACGCCGCGGCTCCGCGCTCGATCCGGTCCCAGTCCACCCACTCGGGTACGGTCGTCGCCTGTTCGAGGAATGACCGCAGCGCGGGCGGCAGATCGTGGGACGCGTCCGCCGCGCGCAGCGCCCGGCCGATCTGCGCGTGCGTGACCCGGCCCGGATCTCCGGCCGGCCGCCGCATCGCCTCGGCGAGGGCGGCGCCCAGCTCGTCCCGCTGGAGGAGAGCGTCGCCCACCCGCTCCATGAGGGCCTCGTCGACCTCGTCGTCGATGCCGGTGAAGAGGAAGAGCGCACGGGCGATCTTGCGGCCGCGCCGCTCGGCCTCCCGGAAGCGGCGGGGGAAGCGGGCGCCGTCACGGACCTCGCTGCTCTGCGTCATACCATCCGTTGTAACGCGAACATTCACTCGCATACAACGCATGCGGCGCGGAAGGCGCGACAGAGGCGCTCGGCGCCCGGCGGGTCCTCGGACGGCCCGCGAGCCGGCGCGCGGAACCGATCGAAGAACTCACCGTGCCGGCGGCGGCGCGGTCACCAGGCAGGCGACCCTGCCCCAGGCGATGCGGGCCGACCGGCCGCTCACATGGGCCGGTCCACGCCGGTCCACGCGGCGCACAGCGCATCCTCGCGCGCGCCGCACGGGAACCCCGCACGCTCTACCGGCGCCCGCAGACGGCGGAAATGATGAGCGCACCGCACACGAACCAGGTGATCCGCACCCCCCTGCCCCCGGGCCGGGCGGGCCCGCGGCGGAAGGAGCTCACGGTGTTGCTTCTCATCTCCCCGGACAGTGTCGAGGAGGCCCTCGACTGTGCGAAGGCGGCGGAGTACCTCGACATCGTCGACGTCAAGAAGCCCGACGAGGGCTCGCTCGGCGCCAACTTCCCCTGGGTCATCCGGGAGATCCGCGACGCCGTCCCGGCCGACAAGCCGGTCTCCGCCACCGTGGGGGACGTACCGTACAAGCCCGGCACGGTCGCCCAGGCGGCGCTCGGCGCGGCCGTCTCCGGCGCCACGTACATCAAGGTCGGCCTCTACGGATGCACCACGCCCGAGCAGGGCATCGAGGTCATGCGCGCGGTCGTACGGGCGGTGAAGGACCACCGTCCCGACGCGCTCGTCGTCGCCTCCGGGTACGCCGACGCCCCTCGCATCGGCTGCGTCAACCCGCTCGCCGTACCCGACATCGCCGCCCGCTCCGGCGCCGACGCGGCCATGCTCGACACCGCCGTCAAGGACGGCACCCGGCTGTTCGACCACGTTCCGCCCGACGTCTGCGCCGAGTTCGTCCGGCTGGCCCATGCCGCCGGCCGGCTCGCCGCCCTCGCCGGCAGTGTCCGACCGGCCGACCTCGGTGCGCTGACCCGCATCGGCACCGACATCGTCGGCGTGCGCGGAGCGGTCTGCGAGGGCGGTGACCGCGATGCCGGCAGGATCCAGCCGCATCTGGTGGCCGCCTTCCGGGCCGAGATGGACCGGCAGGCCCAGGAGCACGCGGCCGGCGTCGCCGCCGCGAACTGACCGCCGGCATGCCGACATCCGAGCCCCCGACATCCGGGCCCGACCGCGTCCCCGGACGCGGGGACGCGCGCTTCGCCGTCGTGGATCCGTCGACCGGGGAGACCTTCGACGAGGCTCCCGACCAGCAGCCGGACGAGTTGGACGCCGTGGTCGACCGGGCCCACCGGGCGTGGCACGACTGGCGCGCCGATCCCGCCGCCCGCGCCACCGCCCTGCGCCGGGCGGCCGACGCGGTGGAGGCGGCCGGTGACGATCTCGCCCGGCTGCTCACCCGGGAGCAGGGCAAGCCGCTGGCCGAGTCGTACGCGGAGATCGCCCGTACGGCGGCCCGCCTGCGCTACTTCGCCGGCCTGGCCCCCAGAACCAGGCGGATCGGCGACGGCCGGCCCGTACGGAGCGAGGTCCGCTGGCGGCCCCTCGGGCCCGTCGCCGCGATCGTGCCGTGGAACTTCCCGCTCCAGCTCGCGGCGGCGAAGTTCGCGCCCGCGCTCGCGGCGGGCAACACGGTGGTCCTCAAGCCGTCACCGTGCACGCCCCTCGCCACCCGGCTGCTCGGCTCCGTCCTCGCCACCGCGCTGCCCGAGGACGTGCTGACCGTCGTCACCGGCCGGGAACCCCTCGGCGCCCGCCTCGCCTCCCACCCGCGCATCCGCCATGTCACCTTCACCGGCTCGGTGCCCACCGGGCGGGCCGTCGCCAGGGCGACGGCGGCCTCCCTCGCCCGGGTCACCCTGGAACTGGGCGGCAACGACGCCGCGGTGCTGCTGGACGACGTCGACGTGGACCGGATCGCGGACCGGCTGTTCTGGGCCGCGTTCCGCAACTGCGGACAGGTCTGCATGGCGGTCAAGCGCGTCTACGCCCCGGCCCGGCTCCATGCCGAGGTCGTGGAAGCCCTCGCCCGGCGCGCGAAGGCCGTCGCCGTCGGATCCGGCCTCGACCCGGACACCCGGCTGGGCCCGGTCAACAACGCCCCCCAGCTGGCCAGGGTCGAGCACCTCACGCGGCGGGCCCTGGCCGACGGCGCCCGCGCCGCGGCCGGGGGCCACCGGCTGGACGGGCCGGGCTACTTCTTCGCACCCACGATCCTCACCGACGTCCCGCCCGACAGCCCGGTGGTGACGGAGGAACAGTTCGGCCCCGTCCTGCCGGTGCTGCCGTACCGCGGCCTCGATGAAGCCGTCGACGCGGCCAACGGCACCGGCTTCGGCCTGGGCGGCTCCGTATGGGGCACCGACACCGACCGGGCCGAGGCGGTGGCCGACCGGCTCGAATGCGGCACCGCCTGGATCAACCACCACGCCGAACTCTCCCTCGCCCAGCCCTTCGCGGGCATCAAGGACAGCGGCGTCGGCGTCGCGGGCGGACCGTGGGGGCTCTACGGCAATCTCCGGCCCTTCGTCGTCCACCGCCCGGAGGAGGAATGACGATGAGGTTCCAGGCGGCCGTACTGCGCTCGTACGACGGCCCGTTCACGGTCGAGGAGGTGACCCTGCGCACGGAACCCGCCGAGGGCGAGATCCTGGTCGAGATCGCGGGCTGCGGGATGTGCCGTACCGATCTCGCGGTACGGCGATCGGCCGGCCGCAGCCCACTGCCCGCGGTGCTCGGCCACGAGGGGGCCGGGGTCGTCGTGCGGACCTGCGGCGGCCCGGAGGCCGCGATCGGCGTCGGCGATCACGTCGTACTGAGCTTCGACTCCTGCGGGCGCTGCCGCAACTGCCTTGGCGCGGCCCCCGCTTACTGCGACTCCTTCGCCGCCCTCAACCTCTTCGGAGGCCGCGCGGAGGACACCCCGCGCCTCACCGACGCGACCGGGGCAGCGCTGGCCCCCCGGTGGTTCGGCCAGTCCTCGTTCGCCCGCTACGCGCTCGTCCCCGCCCGCAACGCCGTACGGGTGGACCCCGCACTGCCCCTCGAACTGCTCGGACCTCTCGGCTGCGGCTTCCTCACCGGCGCCGGAGCCGTCCTGAACACCTTCGGCGCAGGCCCCGGCGACACCCTCGTGGTCCTCGGCGCGGGCGCGGTGGGCCTGGCCGCGGTGATGGCGGCCACCGCCGCCGGCGCCCCGGCCGTCGCCGTCGACCGGCATCCCCGGCGGCTGGCCCTGGCCGAACGGTTCGGCGCGATCCCGCTGCCCGCCGAAACGGCCGGACTGCCCGAGCGCATCCGGCGGCTGACCGACGGCGGCGCGCAGTACGCGCTGGACACCACGGCCTCGCCCCCGCTCGTCAACGACGCGCTCCGCGCCCTGCGCCCCACCGGAACCCTCGGCCTGGTGGCACGCCTGCACACCGCGCTGCCGCTCGAACCCGGCACGCTGGACCGGGGCCGCGGCATCCGCCACATCTGCGAAGGGGACGCCGTACCCGGACTGCTGATACCCCGGCTGACCGGGTTGTGGCGGGCCGGACGCTTCCCCTTCGACCAACTGATCCGCGCCTACCCCCTGTCCGAGATCAACCGGGCCGAACGCGACTGCGACGAGGGCCGCGTGGTCAAACCCGTGCTCCTGCCGGAAGGAAGAGGCCGATGAGCGCGGCATACGGCACTCCGGACCCACCGCGTCCGACCGGCAGGCCCCTCGCAGTCCCCACCCCCGCACCCCCCGTCGACGGAGGAGACATGGCCGGTACGGCGCCCCAGCACACGGACGTGGAAGGCGTGGACGGGGGAGTGGGCCTGACCGCCCTCCTGGTCGCCGCGGCACGGGCGATCGAGACCCACCGCCACGACAGCCTGGCCCAGGACATCTACGCGGAGCCCTTCGTGCGCGCCGCCCCGGCGTGCGCGGACTGGCCGGTGCGCATCCAGCAGGTCCCGGACGGGGACGACAACCCGCTGTGGGGGCGGTTCGCACGCTACTTCGGCCTGCGCACCAGGGTCCTCGACGACTTCGTCCTGCGGTCGGTGCGCGCGAGCGCCCGCCAAGTGGTGCTGCTGGGCGCGGGGTTGGACACCCGCGCCTTCCGGCTGGACTGGCCGTCCGACTGCGTGGTCTTCGAGATCGACAGGGCGGGCGTGCTGGCGTTCAAACACCAGGTGCTCACGGAGCTGTCGGCCACGCCGAGGGTGAAGCGCGTTCCCGTACCGGTCGACCTGCGCGAGGACTGGGTCACCGCGCTGTCCACCGCCGGCTTCGACCCGGCCGTGCCGAGCGTCTGGCTGGCCGAGGGCCTGCTCTTCTACCTGCCGGGCCCCGCCGAGACCTCCCTCATCGACAGGGTGGACCGGCTGAGCGCCGAGGGCAGCGCCCTGGCCTACGAGGCCAAGCTGGAGAAGGACCTGCTCCAGTACCGTGACAGCGCGATCTACACCGCGACCCGCGCACAGATCGGTATCGACCTGCTCCACCTCTTCGACAAGGGGCCCCGCCCCGACTCCGCGGCCCAGCTGACGGACAGGGGCTGGTCCGCCTCGGTCCACACTCCCTTCGAATTCACCGACCGACACGGCCGCGGCCCCCTCCCCGAGCCGAACGACGCGCTGGAGGGCAACCGATGGGTGTTCGCGGACAAGGCCCGCCTCTGACCGGAGCCGGGCCTTGTCCGCTCGGCAACGGCAACCGGACGCCCCCGCGTCGAAGACACGTTTTTGGACGTGGCGGGAATCCCGGCGCGAGGCGCATGCGCGTGCGTGCCGGATACATCGACCCTTGGCCGGGCGGCCCGGTCGGGGAGTTCTTGAGGTGGCCGAAACGCCGATGGCCGTCATGGGGGCCGCCGTGTGAGCCGTCCGGCCCTGGGACGCGCGCGCGGAAGGCGGCTGTCGTGGAGTGTGACGCAGCGGACATCCCCGGCGTGAGGTCGATCACGACCTGGTGGTGAGCGGGTTTCCACGGCCTTCGGAACGCGGCCCGGAGGACAGGGATTCGTGCAGCCCGGAAAGGCTTGCGGACGGGCGTGCGCGCCAGGGGCCGGGACTCGACGTAATCGGTCACCGTTCGGTCACCCGGCACAACCGGCGGCGGACAGCCCTTAGACTCGGCGCCCGTACCAGTCATGATCACTACGGGAAGGGACCCCATGTTCCAGGACGCTCCGATCTACCACCAACTTGTCGCGGAGCGTGGCGACGTACCTGCGCGCGTACGGGACGCGGCGACGAGCATATTGCGTGAACTCGACCACGTGATGGGGGGAATGGCGTTGCCCGCCCTCTCGACCGGCCCGCTGCCGATGCGCCAGCCCGACGCCTCCGCGCGAGCCGCGCTCCAGCTGCCCAGGGCGTAGACCGCCGCCGGGTTGGGGGTGTCGCCGGGCGGATTCCTGTGCGTGCCGCGCACAGGAATCGTGATCACGGGGCAGGTCGCGACGCGGGCGGTTCCGCGCGGCTGTCCGCCGCCCAGGTCTCGAACGAGGAGGCCGGCGCCTCCCGCCCCGTGGGAAGCGGGAAGCCCAGCGCGACCAGGACGTTCAGCAGCATGCCGTGAGCGAGGAAGTCCAGGACCTCCGCGGCCGGCGCCTGGGTGAGTCCGGCCACCGTCCGCCAGATCCGGAGGAAGCCCCGCCGGGCGATCTCCTGGCACTCGGGGTCGTCCAACGCCCCCGAGTAGACATGCAGTTGCAGACGGAGCAGATCCCCGCCGCACACCAGTTCCTCATATCGCCGCCGCAGTTCGGGAAACGTGGAGAGGTTCCCGGCGCGACCGCGCAGGGCGGTCTCCGTCTCCTGGAAGGCGCGCTCCACGGCCGCCAGGTACAGGGCCCGCTTGCTGGGGAACAGCCGGAACAGGTACCCCTGCGAGATTCCGGCGCCCTGCGCGATCGCCGTCGTCGACGCGCCGTCCGGCCCGAAGCGCCCGAACTCCGTCATGGCGGCCCGTAGTACCGCTTCCCGACGCTGATCCGCGTTCTGCCTCGCCATGGCCACCATTCTCATTCATGCCGCAGGCCCCCGGCCCGGTCCGCCTCACCCGCTCGGGCGGGTCGGCGCCGGACGCCCGGACGCCGTACGGCGCGGACCCGCATGCCGTACGGCGCGGAGCGGCCGGGCGTCAGCACGCCGAGTTGTAGTCCGGTTCGGGGCAGGTGGGAAGGGACCAGGGCGACCAGGTGCCGCCGGCGGAGCGGGTGCGGTGCCAGGGGTTGCCGTCGGTGCCGGTGACGACGATCGAGAACACCCAGCCGCCGTCGCTCACGTCCCAGACGGAGATCCCGCTCCGGGCGACGCCGCCCATGGACTCCCAGCCGTACCAACTGCCGTCGGGCAGGCTCCAGTTCGTCCACACGGCGCTGTCGGTGCCGATGACGAACACCTGCTCCGTGCCGTTCGGGAGCGGCTCGGACGTCACGGTGTAACCGCAGTTGTACGCCTTGCCCATGAGCTTGCAGGTGCCGGCCTGGGCCGGCGCGGCGGCGATGCCGAGACCGCCCAGGGCGACGGTGGCGGCGACGAGAGCGGCCTTGATCTTGTTCATGTCCGATTCCTTCGCGTGAGCCGGGGTTCCGGTCGGCGGCGCCGGGGCTGATGCCCCTTCACCGGCCTGAGGAAGTCGATCACGGCGGAGTTGTCCCGGACCATGCGGAAGCACAGGCAGAACTGCCGTACGGCTACTTCTGCCTGTGCTCCGTCCGCGGGCGGTGGCCCCGGGCCCGGGTCAGCCGGCGCGGGTCCCGGTCCAGCCGTCGGCGAGCAGGCCGAAGACCCGGTCGAGGGCCGCGTCGGGATCGCGGGAGCCTCGGACGAGGACGGGTGCCTCCAGGGCGAAGTGGGCCAGGGCCTGGCAGCCCGCGTCATCGGCGGGCAGTCCGGCGTCGTCGGCGATCGCGGCGGCCAGGGCGTGCTCGTGCCGCAGCCACATCCGGCGGGCGTACTCGCGCAGTGCCGGGGTGGTGTCGATCAGGCGCAGGAAGTCGTCGAACCCGGGATCGGTGTGCACCCGCCGGGAGTGTTCGCCCTTCAGCAGCCGGTGCAGGGCCTGCGGCACGGACTGGCCGGAGGGGCGCTCGCGGACCGCCGCGACCAGCGCCGCCTCGCGGTCCACGTCCTGGTCGAAGACCAGCGCCTCCTTGCCGTCGGGGAAGTGCTTGAAGAGCGTGGTCACCGAGACGTCGGCCGCGTCGGCGATCTCGCGCACCCCGACGTCGTCGTAGCCCCGCTCGGAGAAAAGCCGCAGCGCCGCGTCGGCGAGGGCCTGGCGGGTGGCTGCCTTCTTGCGCTCTCGGCGCCCCATCTCGGTCACCGGACCACCTTATCCCGATCGTGGAGCGAATCAGAAAGTTGAGCTGTTACGCTTTTTTAGCGGTTGCACCTCCGGAGGGGGTGCTGTCGCGACTCGTTCGCGACCCGCGCCACCCGAGGGGAAGGTCCCGATGACGAACAGCACACCCCGGCCCACCGCACCGCGCGTCTGTGTGATCGGCGGCGGGCCCGCCGGCCTGACCTGCGCCCGTGTCCTGCAAGGACAGGGCATCGAGGTCACGGTGTACGACGCGGACGACGCCGTGGACTCCCGTGATCCCGGCGGCACGCTCGACCTGCACGCCGACTCCGGGCAGATCGCCCTCGAGGACGCCGGGCTGCTCGACGCCTTCATGGCGCGGGCCCGGCCGGAGGGGCAGGCCAAGACCCGCCGCGATCACCAGGGCGCGGTCCTGGCGGAGTTCGTGCCGGGCCCCGGCGACGAGGCCGCGCCGGAGATCGACCGCGGCCGGCTGCGCCGCATGCTCTTCGACCACCTGCGGCCCGGCACCGTCCGCTGGGGCCACCGGCTCGTCCGCGTGGACCCGCTCGGCGCGGGCCGGCACGGTCTGGAGTTCGCGGACGGCACCACCGTGGCGGCCGACCTGGTGATCGGCGCCGACGGAGCGTGGTCGAAGGTCCGCCCCCTGGTCAGCGAGGCCGCCCCGCGGCACCTGGGGGTCTGCTTCCTGGACGCCCGGTTCGACGAGGTCGACTCACGCCACCCCGAGGTCGCCGGGATCGTCGGCGCCGGCCACATGTTCTCCAACGACAACGACGGCCGCGCGGTGATCCTCCAGCGCAACGGCGACGGCGTGGTCCGCGGCTACCTCGCGTTCCGTGCCGCGCCCAACTGGCACGTCGCCGCCGGTGTGGACCTCGCCGACCGGGAGAGCGTCCGCTCGTACCTCGTACGGGAGTTCGGCCACTGGTCGTCGGACATGCGCGCGTTGATCGTGCGCAACGACGGCGACTACGTCCCGCGGTCCTTCTGGGCGCTGCCCGCCCCGCTCACCTGGGAACACGTCCCCGGCGTCACGCTGATCGGGGACGCGGCCCACCTGATGGCCCCCTTCGGCGGTCACGGCGCCAACCTCGCGATGCTGGACGGCGCGGAACTCGCGCACGCCGTCCGCCGGGCCGTCGGCCCCGACCCGTCGGCCACCCTCGACGAGGCGGTCGCCCAGTACGAGTCGGAGATGTTCGCCCGCTCCGGCGAGCTGGCCGCGAGCTCCAACGAGGCCCTGGTGCGGTTCTTCGCCACCACCGACGAGCCGGACCTCCCGCCGGACCAGGAGCAGGAACACCGGGACTACCTTGCCCGGGCGGAGGCGTACCGGCGGGAGCGGGCCCGGGGGAGGGGCGAGCGGACCGGGGCCTAGGGCCTCTCGTTTGGATCTTGCCGGGCTCGCGGGGTCTGGTGCCGCGCCTCGCGGCGTTGTCGTCGGTTGCCATGGCTCCGCCATGTCGCCCTCCTCCGCCTTGCGACGCACGGCACCAGACCCCGCTCCCTGATCCGGCCTGATCCAAACGAAAGACCCTAGGCGCCGCCGCCGATCCCGCCGATGCGCTCAGTCCGGGTTCCTGATCAGGCGGTTGAGGTGGCGCAGGCCGGGCGCGTACGCGGATTCGGGGGTGTTGCCGTAGCCCAGGACGAGGCCGTTGTGGGTGGTGCCGGGGAGCAGGGAGTACTGGGACAGCGGCCAGGGGGCCAGCCGGTGGCGCCGGGCGGCGCGGGCCAGGGGCTGGTCGGGGACGTCGGCCGGCAGCCGTACGGTCAGGTGCATGCCGCTGTCCCCGCCGGTGACGGTGTGAGGCACGCCGAGGTGGTCGGCCAGTGCCGTCCTGAGCGCGTCGCGTCGGCGGCGGTAGAGGCGGCGCATACGGGCGAGGTGTCTGGCGTACTGCCCGCTCTCCATGAAGTGGGCGAGGGCGAGCTGTTCGCCGCGGTGTCCGCCGCGCAGCAGCTCGTCCACCACCGGTGCCGCCCGGTCCGCCAGCGCCTCGGGCAGGACGAGGAAGCCCAGGCGCAGGGAGGGGAAGAGGGTCTTGCTGAAGGTGCCGACGTAGAACACGGGTGCGCCGGGGGTCAGGCCCTGCATGCAGGCGAGGGGCTCCGCGGTGTGGCGGAACTCGCTGTCGTAGTCGTCCTCCACGATCCAGGCGCCGTGCAGGCGACACTTCTCGATCAGGTCGAGGCGCCGGGAGGCGGTGAGCACCGCGCCGGTCGGGTACTGGTGCGCGGGAGTGGTGCAGACGAGGCGGGGCGGGTGCCGCTTCCAGTCGGCGGCGGTGGTCCGCAGGCCCTCCGCGTCGACGGGCATGGGGATGACGTTCAGGTCGCCGCAGGCCAGCGCGGTCTGTGCGCCCCGGTGGCCGGGGTCCTCCAGCCAGGCGGTGTCGCCCGGGTCGGTGACCAGCCGGACGCACAGGGAGAGCGCCTCCTGCGCTCCCTCGGTGATGACGAGCTGTCGGGGGGTGCAGTCGATGCCGCGGGCGAGCGCGAGGTGGCGCAGGATGGCGGTCCGCAGGGCCGGTTCGCCCCGTGGCGGGCCGTAGCCGAGCAGCTGTGTTCCGCCCTGTTGGAGGGCCCGGTCCAGGGAACGCCGCCAGGAGGCCAGGGGGAACTGGGCCAGAGCGGGGACGCCCGGGGTGAAGGCGAGCGAGTCGGCGTCCGCCGGGCCGGGCGTGCGGATTCGGTCGCCGCGTCGTGACAGGGTGGCCGGGGCCGGCCGGGCAGGGGTCTCCGGCCGCGGGCGGGCCAGGGCGGCGACGCGGGTGCCCTGTCTGCTCGGCTCGATATAGCCCTCCGTGCTCAGGACGTCGTACACGAGCGTCACGGTGTTGCGTGACACCCCGAGGCCCTGGGCCAGGGCGCGCGAGCCCGGCAGGCGGCTGCCCGCCGGGAGGCGGCCGTCGAGGACGGCGGCCCGCAGGCGGTGCAGGAGCTGCTTCTGCAGGGAATCCCCGCCGCGGGCCCGGGACAGCGGCGCCTGGAGCAGGAAGTCGAACGGCGGCCCGAGGGCTTCACGGTCGTCCGGTCCTGGTGCGATCCCCGCGCGTGGCTCCATGAAATGACCCTACGGTGGACCTTATCGAGGGTCCATGCGGCGGCCTAGCCTGAGCGGGAGAGATCAGCACACACCAGGAGAAGAGCATGTCCGCGCGTCTCAATGAACACGGTCAGCCCGTCGGCCCGTCGCTGCCCGGCTGGACAGCCCGTCCCGCGCCCGCCCGGGTCACCCTCGACGGCCGCTTCTGCCGGGTGGAGCCCCTGGACGCGGACCGCCACGCCGAGGATCTGTACTCCGCCTACGCCCTCGCGCCGGACGGCGGCGACTGGACGTACATGGGGGCCGGTCCCTTCGACGACCCGGCCGCCTGCCGCGCCCACGTGACCGCGGTGGCCCGGGGGGACGACCCCCTGTTCTACGCGGTCGTCGACGTCCGCACCGGCAAGGCCGCGGGCATGCTCTCCCTGATGCGCCAGGATCCGTCCAACGGCGTCGTCGAGGTCGGCAGCGTGGCCTTCTCACCGCTGCTGAAGCAGACTCCGGCGTCCACGGAGGCCCAGTTCCTGCTCATGTCCTATGTCTTCGACGAACTCGGCTACCGGCGCTACGAGTGGAAGTGCGACAGCCTGAACGCGCCCTCGGGCCGGGCGGCCCTGCGCCTGGGCTTCACCTTCGAGGGGATCTTCCGTCAGGCCGTGGTCTACAAGGGCCGCAGTCGTGACACGGCCTGGTACTCCCTGCTCGACTCCGAGTGGCCACAGGCCGGCAAGGCCCTGCGGGAGTGGCTCTCGCCCGACAACTTCGACGCGCGAGGCCGCCAGAAGCGGTCCCTTGCCGATCTGCGCTCGGCCGGCGCGCTCGACGAGAAGCCGTGACGCCGGCGCTCGCCGTACGGACAGCACAGGCCATCGATCCGAATGATCATCTGACATAAGATCATTTCCTTCTGTTGACCAACGGGATCGGTCACCAGACCGGTTCCGACGAGGGGGACCCATGAACAAGACCCGCGCGACGCTCGTCCTGGCCGCCACCGCACTGACTCCGGTACTGCTGCTGGCCGGCCCGTCCTTCGCCGCCGCCCCGGCCGTCCCGCACACGTCCGCGGTGGCCGGCTCCGACGAGGACAACGCCGTCGCCATCGCCCGGATCCTGGCCGACCCGGCCGCCGGCAAGGCCGTCAGGCGGGAGGCCAATAAGGCTCTCGACGGCACGCCGGCCGACCGGGCCGCGTTCCTCGCCACCGGCTACGCCAAGGCCCAGGACGAGGACAACGCCTTTGCCATCGTTCGGCTGCTGGCCGACCCGGCCTCCGGCAAGGCCGTCAAGCGGGAGGCGAACAAGGCTCTCGACGGCAGCCCGGCCGACCGGGCCGCGTTCCTGAAGAGCGGCTTGCGGCTCGCCCGGGCGGAGGACGACCGCGTCGCCACCGCCCGGATCCTGGCCCGCCCCGGCATCAGCAAGGCCCTGCGCGCCGCGGCCGAGAAGGCCATGGACGGCACGCCGGAGGAGCTGCGTTACTTCATCACCGTCGGCCAGTACCAGGTCTGACCGGCCCCTGGTCAGCCGCGCGGACGGAACTGAGGGCCGTAGGTCGCCCCGGGGCCGGTGACAGGCATCTCCATCAGTTCCACGGCGGGGGTCTCCAGCCTGCGCATACGACGCACGGCGGTCCTCAGGCTGTGGTGGTCGCCCTCCCGCCACGCCGTTTCGAGCGCGTCGAGAACCGTGGTGTACGTGTCGTCGAAGTCGTCCAGGAGCCTGCGGGCCCCGGCGGGCGGCCGGGGCCAGCCGCCCGCCGGGACGACGGACATGGGCCGCGTGTCGGGGAAGGGGACCGGAGCCCCGGTGAACTGCCATGTGCCGTCGGCCTCCCGCAGCCGACGTCCGTGGTAGATCTCGGCGAACGCGTAGTAGTGCGCCAGGTGTCCGTCTCCCAGGTCGTCGGCGGGGGAGACCGAGGTGCCCTCCCCCTGGTCCTTGATGACCTCGATCGAGCGCTCGACGTCGTCGAGCGTTCTGACGGGCCTGAGGACGTCCTCGCCGACGCGTTCGCACAGCTGCCGGTCGGCGGACAGATCCGGGGCCACCGACCGGAACGCCGTGAGCAGTTCGTCGTAGAAGTGGCCGATGCTGAGAGGGTCGCGCGCGCTGCCGGTCAGTGGTGCCGCGGGCGCCTCGATGGCCATCATCACGTCCCGTACGAGCGCCCTGGTCAAGCCTGACAGGTATACGTCCACCCCCGGATGCACGCCGCCCGGCAGCGGGCCCGGGTAGACCGGCGCCGCTCCCTTGATCCGGGGGCGGCCCCCCAGCGCGACCAGCAGATTGCAGACGATCCCGAGGTGGTACATCTCGTCGGAGACGATGCGCCGGATCAGCCGGGCGGCGTCGCACGTGCGGTTCTTGATGGACCACCAGCCGCACAGATAGGGCGGGATGGTGGAGAACTCGATCTCCACGGCCACCTGGAGGGCCGATCTGAGCCAGTCGACACCGCGGTGCTTCTCGGGGACGGTGATCAGGCGGGCCACCCTCCCGCGCCGTGCCGGAATGTGCCGTGCGGGCTTCGCGGGCGGGCGACCGGGAGCGCACGCGGCCGCCGAGACCTGCGTGCCCGCGGCCAGCGCGGCGGACGCCAGGAGACTGCGACGCCGCACAGGAGATCCGGCCGGCTCCTCGGGAATTCCGGTCGCCTTCGTCACCGCCGCCTCCGTACCCGCCGGTGCTCCCGGCATCGCCCTCGAACCAGGTGCGCGAAGCTAGCAGCCTCGCCCGGTCCCTGAGGGGTGTCCGCGACGGCCGACGCGGCTTCTCACGCCGTCGGTCCAGAACCGGGAACCAGGCCGCGGCTCGCGACGACTACCTGGGGATCGACGGGTCGCCCGTACCGGGAGACCGGATGTGATCTTGGATACCCGAGCGGAGCCGTGGTTGCGCGCAAGCGGGGGGACGGCTCTACGGTGGGCGGGCCGTGGTGTTCGGGAAGACCGGTGACAGCCCTCAGCGGGGCTCAGACCGGAGCGGCCCTCGCCACTGTGATCGGGGAGTGCCCGTCCCAGTTCTGCACGGTCACTGTTCGCCGCCCGGCGGACGGGAAGGCCGGGACGTACACGCGCGCACCCGTAAGCCAGGAGACCGGCCACGGCACTTCACGAGCTGATCCACGAGGTGCTGGAGCGTGACCGCATGACCCTGCCCGCAGAGCCGACCCGATTTCACTGGCGGCGCGAGGACACCGTCCGTACCGCCGGGCTGCTGGTGGTGATCGCCGCCCTGCACGTCGTGGCGTTCGGCATCCTGTTCCTGCTGGTCGTGCCCGGCCACTACGAGATCGGCTCCAAGGCGTTCGGGATCGGCCTCGGGGTGACCGCGTACACCCTGGGCATGCGGCACGCGTTCGACGCCGATCACATCGCCGCGATCGACAACACCACCCGCAAGCTGATGGCCGACGGCAAGCGTCCGGTGTCGGTCGGCTTCTGGTTCGCGCTCGGCCACTCCAGCGTGGTGGTCGCCATGGCGGCCCTGGTCGCGGGCGGCGCACAGCTCGCCGGCACCCTGCTCGACGACGACTCCCGCACCCACCAGACCCTCGGCGTCGTCGGCACCACGGTCTCCGGGACGTTCCTCTACCTCATCGCGGCGCTCAACCTCGTGGCGCTCGCGGGCATTCTGCGGGTCTTCCGCGCGATGCGAGCGGGCACGTACGACGAGACCGCGCTGGAACAGCACCTGGACTCGCGGGGGTTCATGAACCGGTTCCTGGGCCGCTTCACCAGGTCGATCACCCGGCCCGGGCAGATGTTCCCGCTGGGCTTCCTGTTCGGGCTCGGCTTCGACACCGCGACCGAGGTCACCCTGATGGTGATGGCGGGCAGCGGCGCCGCGGCCGGGCTCCCGTGGTACGCGATCCTGTGCCTGCCGCTGCTGTTCGCCGCCGGGATGAGCCTGTTCGACACCCTCGACGGCACCTTCATGAACTTCGCCTACCAGTGGGCGTTCTCCAACCCGGTGCGCAAGGTGTTCTACAACCTGACCATCACCGGCCTGTCCATCGCGGTCGCCTTCCTGATCGGCACCATCGAACTGGTCGGCGTGCTGCACGAGAAGCTCGACCTGAGCGACGCGGTGACCGGCTGGATCGCCGATCTGGACCTGGACAACGTGGGGTACGTCATCGTCGGCCTGTTCGTGGTCGTGTGGGCGGCGGCCCTGGCGTACTGGCGGCTGGCCAGGGTGGAGCAGCGGTGGGCGGGCCGGCTCGGCGAGGGCGGCTGACCCTCCGGCCGCTCCCGGGACCTCCGTGAGCCGTCGTCAGCGCCGGTGGGCACCGGGGGCGCCGACGGCTATGGCGTACGTCACGATCATGCCCCGGAACTCGACGCTCCACCGGTCCGACTACTGCGACGGTACGGCTTCCACCGCCAGCTCTCGCACGACGGTCCGATGCGACCAGGAAGGTCGGGCATGGCCGATATCCCGTTGTCACCCGGCTCCACCCGTACGACCCCCGGCAGGCTGCTGCCGCCTCCCGCGCTCTGCGGATTCCTGCTCCTGCTGGTGCTGCTGTTCTCGGTGTCCTACGCCGTCGGCTCGGCGGCGGGGCCGGTGGCACCCGGCATGCACGGCACCGGGAGCGGCGGGAGCGGCGGCGGTACGGGCGACATGCCCGGGATGAGTCATGGGGGCGGCGAGTGACCGCTCTCGAACCGGCGGCGGAACTCGTCGTCACCGACCTCACCGTGGGCGGGATGACCTGCGCGGCCTGTGTCCGCCGGGTGGAGAAGAAGCTCGGCAGGCTGGACGGCGTCACGGCCACGGTCAACCTGGCCACGGGGCTCGCCCGGGTCAGCCACCCGGCCGATGTCGCGCCCGAGAGCCTCGTCACCGCGGTCGAACAGGCCGGGTACCAGGCCGCGTTGCCGGTGACCGAGGTCGCCGAGGTGGCTGCGAGGGCCGAGGACGAGGAGGAGGCCGGGTCCCGGCGCGAGCGGGAGCGCATCACGGTGACCGCGCTGCTGGCCGTACCGGTGCTGGTGCTCTCCATGGTGCCGGCCCTGCAATTCGGGAACTGGCAGTGGCTGTGCTTCGTGCTGGCCGCTCCGGTGGCCGTGTGGAGCGCCTGGCCCTTCCACCTCCGCGCGCTGCGGGGGCTGCGCCACTCCACGGCCACGATGGACACCCTGGTCTCGCTGGGGATCGTGGCGTCGTTCGCGTGGTCGGCGTACGCGCTGTTCCTCGGCGGGGCGGGTGAGCCCGGGATGCGGATGTCGTTCAGCCTCCTGCCCTCCGCGTCGGACGGCAGGGCGCACCTGTATCTGGAAGCGGCCGTCAGCGTCCCGCTGTTCGTGCTGACCGGACGGTTCCTGGAGGGGCGGGCCCGGCGGGGGACCGGGGCGGCGCTGCGGTCGCTCGCCGAGCTGGCGGCCAAGAAGGTCTCGGTGCGCGACGAGCTCGGCGAGCGGTCGATCCCGGTCGAGCGGCTGCGCGTGGGGCAGACCTTCGTGGTGCGGCCGGGGGAGCGGGTCGCCACCGACGGACGCGTGACGCGGGGCACCTCCGCCGTGGACCTGTCCCTGGTGACCGGCGAGAGCGAGCCGGTGGCGGTGGGTCCGGGCTCGGCCCTGGTCGGCGGCGCCGTCAACGCCGGCGGGCTGCTTCTGGTGGAGGCCACGGCGGTCGGCGCGGACACCCGGCTCGCGCGGATCACCCGCCTCGTCACCGAGGCACAGGCCGGAAAGGCACGGGCGCAGCGGCTGGCGGACGCGGTCGCCGGAGTGTTCGTACCCGTCGTCCTCGCCCTCTCGGTGACCGTCCTCGGGTTCTGGCTGGGTGCCGGCGCCGATCCGCAGGCGGCCCTCACCGCCTGCGTGGCCGTACTCGTCGTGGCCTGCCCCTGCGCGCTCGGGCTGGCGACGCCCACCGCGCTGATGGCCGCCACCGGGCGCGGGGCGCAGCTGGGCGTGCTGGTGCGGGGACCGCGGACACTGGAGGCCCTTCAGCACGTGGACACGGTCGTCCTGGACAAGACCGGCACGCTGACCAGCGGTCATATGACGGTGGCCCGGGTCACCGCGCTGCCGGGCGCGCTCGGGCAGGAGGCGCTGGTGCGGCTGGCCGGCGCCGTGGAGCAGGGCTCCGAGCATCCGATCGGACAGGCCGTGACCGCGTACGCCCGCCGCACGGGCGAGGTGGGACCCCTGCCGGACGTGACGGACTTCGCCGCCGTCCCCGGGTACGGGGTCCACGGCCGGGTGGACGGTCTGGCGGTCGAGGTGGGCTCCCCGGAGGGCGAGCTGCCGCGCGAACTGGCCAAGGCGCTGGCCGCGGCGGAGGAGGCCGCGCACACCCCGGTCCTGGTACGGGTCGACGGGCGCGCCAAGGCGCTGATCGCCGTCGGCGACGTGCTGCGCCCCGGCAGCTACCGGGCCGTGGACCGGCTGCGGCGGCTCGGCATCCGCCCGGTGCTGGCCACCGGAGACCGCAAGGCGTCCGCCGAGGCCGTCGCCGCCGCGCTCGGCATCGACGAGGTGCACGCCCGCTGCACCCCGGAGGGCAAGGCCGCCCTGGTGCGGAGACTGCGAGACGAGGGCGCACGGGTGGCGGTCGTGGGGGACGGGGTGAACGACGCCGCCGCGCTCGCCGGGGCCGACCTGGGCATCGCCCTGGGCAGCGGCGCCGACGTGGCCATCGGCGCGGCCGACCTGACCCTGGCCCGCGGGGACATCGAGGCGCTGGTCGACGCCGTGCGTCTGGCCCGGCGCACCCTGGGCACGATCCGGGCCAACCTGGCCTGGGCGTTCGGCTACAACGTCGTCACCGTGCCGCCTGCCATGGTCGGCCTGCTCGATCCCATGGTCGCGGCCGCCGCGATGTCGGCGAGTTCCGTGCTCGTGGTGGCGAACAGCCTCCGGCTGCGCAACTGGCGGCCGGCCGCGGCCCGAGGCCGGGCGCACGGGGCGCGTGCCGGGAAGGCGGGTGCGCGATGACGTGGATCGGAATCAGGGACCGGGTCTCGCGGGCGCGGGGCCTGGACCGGCGGCGGGTGCGGGACGGCGCACTGGCCGTCCTGGCGCCCGTCGTGGCGTGCTGTGCGGCGCTGGCGGGGCTGACCGCCTGGGTGGGCGCGGGCCGGGCCGGCAGTCCGGCGCGTATCCGTGTCACGGAGGGGCGGGTCCTGCTGCCGTCCGTCGGTGTTCCGGAGACGGCGGCGTTCTTCCGCGTCGCCAACGACGGCGGCTCCGCCGACACGCTCGTCCGGATCACGGCGCGTGGCGTCCCCGGCGAGGTCGCGCTCTCCCGGCACGTCATGACGCGGGGCAACACGGCCTACCGTGCCGAGACCGACTCCGTGTCCGTCGCCGCGGGCGAACGTCTCGCCATGTCGCCGATCGGTGTCGATCTGACGGTGCCCGTGCCCTCGAAGGCGTGGCGTTCGGGTGATCTCGTGCCGTTCACGCTGGAGTTCCGGCGCAGCGGCCCGGTCAGGGTCCTGGCCGTGGTGGTGCGGCCGGGTACGGTGTCGGCGCGGTAGTCGCTTCCCGTGCTCTCCGAGTTCCTGTGCGTCTGCTGTGAGTTGTGTCGCCTCATTGCCGGTGGGCCGAGGGGCGGGGTTCGCGCCCACCCCCTGACGGCGACCGGATCCCGGGTGCGAGGATGAGCGGGCTATGACTGTCCCAGGGTGGTGCCGCGCAGTGCGGGCCGGCGTGTTCGCCGCGGCCTGTGTGCTGCTCGCCGCCCTCGGTCACGCGACGATGTCGGGAACCGCCGTCCCCTGGTGGGCCATGGCCGCGGGGGCGGCCGGGACCGGCGCGGCGGGCTGGCTGCTCGCCGGGCGGGAGCGCGGCCGTACATCGATCGTCGCGGTCGTGACCGCTGCCCAGGTGGTGCTCCACGAGACCTTCTCGCTGGCGCAGTCCTCGGCGTCCGGCCCCATGACCATGGCCCACGCCGGTCCGCCGACGGGCACGAGCGCCATGCGTATGGACCCTATGAGCCCTATGAGCTCGATGGGTTCGATGCACATGAACTCCATGGGGTCCATGAACTCCATGGGGTCCATGGGTTCGATGCACACGGGTGCCATGGGCGGGATGGACATGGGGTCCGCGGGCCAGTCGGTCCACGGCATGGCCGGACTCGGCCCTGTGCACGACATGGCCGGCATGAGCGGTGCGGCCTCGGTCGGCATGTTCGCCGCGCACTTCCTGGCCGCGGTCCTGTGCGGGCTGTGGCTCGCCTACGGCGAGCGGGCCGTCTTCCGCGTCCTGCGGGCGACGGCCGCCTGGCTCGCGGCCCCGCTGCGGCTGCTCGGGGCGCTGCCCACGCCGTACCGCCGTCCCGGCGTGCACGGGCGCCGCGCCGTCGACGCGCCGGCCCCGGTGCGTCTTCTCCTGTGCTGCTCCCTCACCTTCCGGGGGCCGCCCGTGGGTGCCGCTGTCCGCTGAGACAGCCGGATCCACCGGAGCCCCTCGTTCCCTCGTCCTCTCGTCTCGTGCGCCCTCGCGCGCGGATGTGCCCGGAACTCTCTGCCCGGCACCTCGACGCGAGGCCGTGAGCGGACCGTTCCCCACGGGCTCCGGGCATCGCCCTGCCTCCGCGTACGGGCGCACCCCATGACCCGGTGAGCCATGCCCCCGCGCGGGCGGCCCCGGAAGACCCGAGAAGGACCTCACACGATGATCTCTGTCATGCCCGTTCCACGGGCGGACCGTGCCGCCGCGGACGAGTCGGCGACCGCCTGGGCGCTGGCCGCCCGCGGCGGAGACCCCGACGCCGCCGACCACTTCGTCCGCGCCCTGCACGGCGACGTCCTGCGCTACGTCACCTACCTCAGCGGCGACCCCCAGACCGCCCACGACCTGACCCAGGACACCTTCGCGCGGGCCTTCGGCAGCCTGCACCGCTACGAAGGGCGGGCCTCGGCCCGTACCTGGCTGCTCTCCATCGCGCGCCGCGCCGTCGCCGACAGCCTGCGCCGCGCCGCGGTCCGCCCCCGGATCGCGGACACCGTCGACTGGCGGACGGCGGTGGAGGGCGCGCAGCCCCGCGGTCTGCCCGGCTTCGAGGACGGCATCGCCCTGCTCGGCCTTCTGGAGACCCTGCCCGACGAACGCCGCGAGGCGTTCCTGCTGACCCAAATGGTCGGGCTGTCGTACGAGGAGGCGGCCGGGTTCGCCGGCTGTCCCGTCGGCACGGTCCGCTCCCGGGTGTCCCGCGCCCGGGCGACCCTCGAACGGGTGCTGCGGGAGGCCGAGGCGGTGAGCGCGCCGGCCGGCTGACGCCGAGCCCGCTGAGGGCCAAACGTTCGTGACGGCGCGCGGCGGCACGGTCCTCGGCGGGGGACCGTGCCGCCGGGAACTCGACGGCGGGGGCGGACGACTACTGCGGTGCGGGCATCGTCGGCGGACCGTAGGGAGCGGGCAACTCCCGTGCTGGATGCGGAAATCGGCAGGAACCGGCGGCAACTCGTCGAAACTCGTGGGAACTCAACGGCTCCTCGCCCCGACTCCTACCGCGACGACACCGGCCCGACGGTCGGCCGCGACGGCAGTGACCAGGAGGGCCCGTATGACACCCGAGACAGAGGACGCGTTCGCGGCGATCAGAAGCGCGCACGGCACGGACTCCCTCCACCGTGTGGAACTCATGCTCCAGCCCGGGGCAGGGGGCCCGCGGCACCCGCTCCAGCGGGGCGCCAGGTGGATCCTGCCGGGGCTGGCGCCCACCCCCTGGCACGACCCCCGCGGTCATCCTGAACTGGCCCCGCTCGTCGCGGCGTTCGAAGCGGCTCATCCGCTGATCAAGGAGGAGCTGACCGCCGCCTGGGAGGGGCGCCCGGAGGCGTTCTCGGGCTACGAGCACTACCTGAGCCGCCAGGAGGACTGGCAGGCGCTCCATCTGTACCGGGACGGCGGGCTGGTCGAGGAAACGGCGGGCCTCGCGCCCACGGCGTACCAGGTGCTCGACGAGTTCGCCGTACGGACGCAGAAGATATGCCCCCTCCTGGAATCCCATTTCTCCATCCTGTTGCCGGGTGCGGTCATCGCCCCGCACTGCGACCTGTGGAACTTCAGCATCAACCTGCATCTCGCCGTGGACATCCCGGACGGCTGCGCCCTCACGGTGGCGGGGGAGACCCGGTCCTGGACGGAGGGGGAGTGTCTGCTCTTCGACTACTCCTTCGAGCACACGGCGCGCAACGACGGCGACCGGCCGCGGACCTGCCTCCTCGTGGACCTCTGGCATCCGGGGACGACCCTTCCGGAGCGGCTGGCCCTCACCGTGCTCATCGGTGAGATCAGGCGCCTCATGGCGGACGGCTGAAACCGGTGCGGGCACGGTTCTCCCTTCTCGTTCTGGCGCTGGCCCAGCTGGTCATCGCGCTCGACTACAACATCGTCTACGTCGCCCTTCCCGACATCGGAGCCGGTCTCGGCTTCTCCCCGCACGATCTCCAGTGGGTGGTGAGCGCCTACGTCGTGACGACGGGCGGCTTCCTCCTGCTGGGCGGCCGGACGGCCGACCTGCTGGGACGGCGCCGGACCTTCGTCGCGGCGGCCCTCGTGTACGCGGGTTCCTCGCTGGCGGGCGGCCTGGCCGAGTCGGCGGGCGCCCTGGTCGCCGTCCGCGCGGCGCAGGGCATCGGCGGCTCCCTGCTGTTCCCGGCCACCCTCGCGCTGATCAACACCCTCTACGCAAAGGGCTCGGCCCGGAACCGTGCCGTGGCGGTCTGGGGCGCCGCCGGGGCCGCCGGCCTCTGCTTCGGTTCGCTGCTGGGCGGCGTGCTCGTCGAGGCGTTCGGCTGGCGGTCCGTCTTCTTCGTCAACGTGCCCGTGGCGGCCGCGCTGGCCTGGGCGGGACGGAGGCTCTTCCCGGCGGACGGCCCGCGCACGGGCCCCCGCCGGTACGACGTGACGGGCGCGCTGGCCGGCACCGGCGGGATCACGCTCCTGGTGTTCTCGCTGATACACGCGCCCGAAGCGGGCTGGACCAGTCCCTCCACGCTGCTCGGCGCCACGCTCGCGGCCGTCCTGCTCACGGTCTTCGCGGTCGTGGAGATCCGTGCCCGCGATCCGCTGGTCCCGGCGCGGCTGTTCGCCCACCGGGGGCTGCTCGCGGCGATGGCGCTCACCGCGCTCTACAGCGCCACCTTCAGCTCACTGCCGTACTTCCTGACCCTCTACTTCCAGAGCGTGCGCGGCTACGGCGCGTTCACGACCGGCCTCGCGTTCCTCGTCCCCGCCGTGGTGACCGCCCTGGGCACCAGGGCCGGTGAACTGGCGGTCGCCCGCGTCGGAGTGCCGCGCATGCTGGCCGGCGGCATGGCGCTGGGCGCGGGCGGAGCCGTCGCACTCGGACTCGCGCTCACCGGAGACGGGTCGTACCTCTTGCTGCTGCCCGGCATCGTGCTCCTGGGGATCGGGCAGGGCGCCGCCTGGACCGGGATGTGGATCGCCGCCGCCTCCGAAGTGGCCGCCGAGGACCAGGGGGTGGCCTCCGGAATGGCGTCCACCACCCTCCAGGTGGGCGGCGCGGTCGGCCTCGCCCTGCTGGTCGCCCTGTCCTCGGGTGCCGCTCATGGCCCACCGGACGGGAACCAGCTCACCGGCATACGGATCGCCGTCTTCGCCGTCGCGGCCGCCCTCTGCTGCGGCGCCCCGCTCACCCTGGCCCTGCGCACCGGCCGTACCCCCGCCGCGTAGTCGGCTCTCCCCGCCCAGAACAAGGAAGGACCGACAGTCATGCACATCAAGGACCAGCCCGGTGCCGCGCTCGGCGTCACCGTCGAGGGCTTCGACCACACCACGGCCTCGGAAGCGGACATCCAGGCCCTCAAGGAAGCCGTCTACACGAAGAAGATCGCCGTGCTGAAGGGGCAGGACCTCTCTCCCGAGCGGTTCCTCGCCCTCGGCAGGCGCCTGGGCCGTCCCGAGACGTACTACGAGCCGATGTACCGGCACCCGGATGTCCCGGAGGTGTTCGTCTCCTCCAACGTCCCGGAGGGCGGCAAGCAGATAGGTGTGCCGAAGACGGGCAAGTTCTGGCACGCCGACTACCAGTTCATGCCCGACCCCTTCGGCCTCACCCTGATCCACCCGCAGGTGATCCCGGAGAAGAACCGCGGCACCTACTTCATCGACATGGGCAGGGCGTACGCGCGGCTGCCCGAGGAGCTGAGAGCGGCGGTCGCCGGAACACGCTGCCGGCACTCGGTGCGGAAGTACTTCAAGATCCGGCCGCAGGACGTCTACCGGCCGCTCTCCGAGGTCATCGACGAGGTCGAGACGAAGACCCCGCCCGTCGTCCAGCCCACCACCTTCACCCACCCGATGACCGGGGAAACGATCCTCTACATCAGCGAGGGCTTCACCGTCGGCATCGAGGGCCAGGACGGTGCACCACTCGGCGGGGAACTCCTCGCCGGCCTCCTCGAGGCCACCGGCCAGCTCGACGACACCTTCGCACACGAGGGCATCCACCTTCAGGGCTTCGAGAAGGGCGACCTGCTGGTCTGGGACAACCGCAGCCTCATCCACCGCGCCCGCCACACCACCACCCCGGAACCCACCGTGTCGTACCGGGTCACCGTCCACGACGAGCGGGCCCTGTACGACGGGATGGTGGCCGCGTGAGCTCTCCCGCCGCCGACCGTGCCGCAGCCCGACCGCACCGGTCGTACCCCACCGACGAGGAACTGCTGGCCCGGGTCCTGGCTCCCTACAAGGAGCACTGCGCGTACCTGAGATCCGCCGAGGTCACGGCGTCGGGCGGACTCGCCTCCGCCCGCTGCGCGTTCGCGATCCCGGAGTCCTGCTACATCGACGACACCGGCCATCTGAACTCGGTCGAGGTCAACATCGCCTACAACCAGATGATGTACTACCTGGTCGCCAAGTCCGTGAAGGAGCGGCTGCTGACCGGGTTCGAGGACTGGACCCTCGACGACTTCTGGCGCCACCAGCTCCCGGACATCCTCATCGCGCGTTTCGCGGCGAACTTCCGGCGGCCCGTCGACCCTCGCCGTTTCACCGGGGAGATGGAGTTCCGCTCCGTGACCCGGCGCACCTCCGGCACGGCCGGTCCCTTCCTGCACGCCCCGACCGTGTTCCGCTACCAGGACGCCCACGGCGGCCGGTGCGACGGCGAGGTGACCCTCGCGTTCGTCAACGTCCCCTGAACCACTCACCGAAGGGAGACCGCTCATGGACACGACCACGGCCCCGCGGCCCCGGGGCGCGAGGCTCCACCACCCCGAACTGAGCACCCTCGTCCACACCACCCGCTTCCACGCCGCCCGCCGGCCCGAGGCCGTCGCGGTGATCTGCGAGGGCCG
Source organism: Streptomyces sp. SUK 48 (assembly GCF_009650765.1). Classification (NCBI taxonomy): domain Bacteria; kingdom Bacillati; phylum Actinomycetota; class Actinomycetes; order Kitasatosporales; family Streptomycetaceae; genus Streptomyces; species Streptomyces sp. SUK 48. The sequence goes on from NZ_CP045740.1 coordinate 7,796,812, forward strand.
CACCCTGACGTACGGGGAACTGCACCGCGCCGGCAACCGCATGGCGCACGCCCTGCGCGCCGCCGGCCTCGGCGAGGGCGACCGGGTCGCCTACCTCGGGAAGGAGTCCGAGCACTACTACGAGGCGCTCTTCGCCTGCGCCAAGACCGGCACCGTGCTGGTCCCGGTCAACTGGCGGCTCGCCGCGCCCGAGGTGAGCCACATCCTCCAGGACTCGGGCGCCCGACTGCTCTTCCTGGAGGGCGAGTTCGCCCCGATCGTGGCGGCCATGCCCACCCGGCCCCCGGAGACCGTCGTCCCGGTGGACACGATCACCGCCTGGCGTGCCGAACACCCCGCCAGCGAAACGGAGTTCGAGGCCACCCCTGACACACCGGTCGCGCAGCTCTACACCAGCGGGACCACCGGGCTGCCCAAGGGGGTCGTACTCGCCCACCGCAGCTTCTTCGCGATCCGCGACGCGCTCGCGAGCGAGCAACTGGACTGGATCGACTGGCGGGAGGGCGACATCGCCCTGATCGGCATCCCCGGATTCCATGTCGGCGGCCTGTGGTGGGCCACGCAGAACCTCAACGCCGGAACGACGGTGGTGGCGATGCGCGCCTTCGCCGCCCGGCAGGCCGTGGACCTCGTCCGCGACCTCGGCGTCACCACCGCCTGCGTGGTCCCGGCCATGCTCCGCATGATGCTCACCGAACCCGGCGTGAGCGCACGGGACTTCACCACCCTGCGCAAGACGGTGTACGGCGGCTCCCCGATCTCCGAGGCGCTGCTGGAGCAGAGCCTTGCCATGCTGGACTGCGAGTTCGCCCAGATCTACGGCCTGACCGAGACCGGCAACACCGCCCTCTGCCTGCCCCCGGCCGCCCATGTCCCCGGCGGCCCCCTCCTGCGGGCCGCCGGACGCCCCTACCCGGGAGTGCGGGCCAGGACGATCGACGGCCAGGGCCGTGAACTGCCGCCGGGCGCCGTGGGGGAGGTCTGCCTGCGCACCCCCGCCCGGATGGTCGAGTACTGGGGACTGCCCGGCATGACCGCGCAGACGCTCGTGGACGGCTGGGTCCACACCGGTGACGCCGGGTACCTCGACACGGACGGCCACCTCTTCCTCCACGACCGCATCAAGGACGCCATCCTGGTCGCGGGGGAGAACGTCTACCCCGCCGAGATCGAGAACGTGCTGGAGGGCCACCCGGAGGTGGGGGAGGCCGTCGTGATCGGTGTCCCCGACGAGCGGTGGGGCGAGAAGGTCCACGCCTTCGTGGTCCCCGCGGCCGGTGCGCGGCCCAGCAGGCGGGACCTGCACACGTTCCTCGTCCCGCGGCTGGCCGCGTTCAAACTGCCCGCGAGCTACGAGTTCACGGACCACGTCCCGCGCAACCCGAGCGGCAAGATCCTCCGCCGCGAGCTGCGCGACCGCTACTGGCGCGACTCCGCTCGCAAGGTCAACTGACCTCCCCGCCCGCGCCGTTCGCGTCCGGCGCGGGCCCACCGGCGAGCCGTACCCGCACCGGCGGCCGAGCCACCGAGAGAGAGCCCCATGCCTGAACCCCTGCCTGAGTCTCCGGCCGCATCCCTGCCCGTCCCCCTGCCCGCATCCCTGCCCCTTCCTCCGCCCGTTCCTCCGCCCGCGCCCCTCACCCTGGACGGCTTCCGCGCGGACCTCGCGGAGTGCCTGTTCCTGGAACCCGGCGAAGTCGACCTGGAGGAGAGCCCGTTGGACGCGGGACTGGACTCGCTGCGCATCGTCACCCTGCTGGAGCGCTGGCAGGCGGCGGGCGCCGAGGTGACTTTCGTCGACCTCGCCGAGCGCACCTCCTTCGCCCAGTGGTGGCGGCTGCTCAGCGAACGCACCGGAGGAGCCGGGCATGCCGACGCCTGAGCGACGTCCGCTGCTGGCCGCGCAGGAGGGCATCTGGGCGGGCCAGCAACTCGACACGGACAGCCCGGCGTACAACACCGCCGAGTACGTGCGCATCGCCGGACCGCTGGACACGGCCGTCTTCGAGCGGGCCCTGCGCCATGCCGTCGCCGAGACCGAGGCGCTGAACGTCACTTTCGTCACCGACGGCACCGGGCGCCCCTGGCAGATCGACACCCCGGCCGGCGACTGGCACCTCCACCGCGCGGACCTCACCGCCGAACCCGACCCGCAGGCCCGCGCCTCGGCCTGGATGGACCAGGACATGGCCCGCCCCGTCGACCTCACCCGCGGCCCGCTCTTCGGCCACGCGCTGCTGCGGACCGCGCCGGCGGAGTTCCTCTGGTACCACCGCGTCCACCACATCGCGCTCGACGGCTTCGGCCTCTCCCTCGTCGCCCGGCGTGTCGCGCAGGTCTACACCGTCCTCATGGCCGGCGACCCCGTTCCGGAGAGCGGATTCGGCACCCTGGAATCCGTCCGCGCCGAGGAGAGCGCCTACCGGGAGTCCGCCCGGCACGCCGCGGACCGCGCCTACTGGACGGGCCGCTACGCCGACCACCCCCCGGTGGCCACCCCGGCGGGCCGCTCCGCCCTGCCCGCCCGCACCTTCCACCGGCACGCGGCCGACCTCGACCCGGCGGCGGCCGGCCGGCTGCGCGCCGTCGCCCGCGACCTGTCGGTCACCTGGTCGGAAGTGCTGCTCGCGGTCACCGTCGCCCATCTGCACCGGCTCACCGGGGCGCCCGAGATCGTCCTGAGCCTGCCCGCGACGGGCCGCCTCGGATCGGTGGCGCTGCGGGTGCCCGCCATGGTGCGCAACATCCTGCCCCTGCGGGTCCCCGTCACCTCCGACGACAGCCTCCGCGACCTCGCCCCCCGCCTCTCGCGTGAACTGCGCGCGGCCCTGCCGCACCAGCGCTACCGCTACGAGCGGTTGCGCCGCGATCTGCGGCTGGTGGGCGGGCAGCGCCGGCTGTCCGGGCCGGGGGTGAACATCATGCCGTTCGAGTACGACCTGAAATTCGCCGGGCATCCCAGCACCGTCCACAACGTGTCCGCGGGCCCCGTCGACGACCTGGCCGTCAACGTCTACGACCGCGCGGACGGCACCGGGCCGCGCATCGCCGTGGACACCAATCCCGGCCTGTACACCGAGTCCGAGACGGCCGCCTTCCAGGAAGGGCTGCTCGCCCTGCTGACGGCGGCGCTCACCGACCCGGACCGGCCGCTCGGCGCACCGCGGGCGCACCGGACCGTGGCCGTGCTCGACGGCGGCCCCCTGCCCGGCCCGGCCCGCCCGGTCCTGAGCCTGATCGCCGACCACGCCGCCCGGCGGGGCGCGGCCGTCGCCGTCGAGCACGCCGGGGCGATCCTGACCTACGCCCAACTCTTCGGCGCCGCACGCGACCTCGCCCGGCAACTCGCCGGCCGCGGCGTCGGGAAGGGCGATGTGGTGGCCGTAGCCCTGCCCCGGGGGACGGACGCCGTCACCGCCCTGCTCGGCGTGCTGCTGTCGGGCGCCGCCTACTGCCCCCTCGACCCCGGGGCCCCCGCCGACCGTGCGGCCCGGCTGCTGGCCGACGCCGCCCCGGCGCTCGTCCTGACCACGGGTGACCGCGCGGCCGGGTTCGCGGGCCACCCCGTACTCACGCCGGCAAAGACCGCCCGCGAGCCCGCCCCCACCGGCACTCCCTCGGCGCCCGGGCTCACCGACCTCGCGTACGTCCTGCACACCTCGGGCTCCACCGGGCGGCCCAAGGGCGTGGCGGTCGGACATGCCGCGCTCGCGCACTTCGTCGCCGCGGCCACGCACCGCTACGGGCTGCGCCGGGAGGACCGCGTCCTGCAGTTCGCGCCGCTGCACTTCGACGCCAGCGTGGAGGAGATCTTCCTGACCCTGTGCGCGGGCGCCACCCTGGTGGTGCGGACCGACGACATGACGGACTCGGTACCGGACTTCCTCGCCGCCTGCGCCCGGCTGCGGGTGAGCGTGCTGGACCTGCCGACCGCCTACTGGCACGAACTCGCCCACGCGGTCTCGACCGGCGCCGCCACCCTGCCCGAGGGCGTGCGGACCGTCGTCATCGGCGGCGAGCCCGCCCTGCCGGAACGGGTCGCACGCTGGCGCGCGGGGGTGGGCACCTCGGTCACGCTGCTGAACACCTACGGCCCCACCGAGGCCACCGTGGTCGCCACCGTCGCCGACCTGAGCGCCCCCGGGCTCGCCGCCGGTGAGGTGCCCATCGGCCTGCCCCTGCCCGGCACCAGGGCAGCCGTCGTCGACGGCGAGCTGTACCTGCTGGGCCCGACCCTCGCCGACGGCTACCGGGGAGAGCTGCCGGACGGCGCGCGGTTCGCCCCGCTCAGGGCCCTCGCGGACGCGCCCCGCGCCTACCGCACCGGGGACCTGGTCCGCATCGGCGAGGACGGGCAGCTGCGCCATCTCGGCCGGGCCGACACGGAGTTCAAGATCAGCGGGCACCGGGTGCAGCCCGCCGAGGTGGAGAACGCCCTGCTCACCCGTCCCGGCATCCGGGAGGCGGCCGTCGCCGGACAGATCCTGCCGGACGGCACCCGGCGGCTGGTCGCGCAGGTGGTGGCCGAGCCCCCGGCACCGACCGCCGCCGAGATCAGGGCGCACCTGCGGGCGAGGCTGCCCGCGGCGATGGTCCCCTCGGCCGTCGAGGTCGTCGACCGGCTGCCCCGCACCGGCTCGGGCAAGATCGACCGGGCCGCGCTCACCGGGCCGCCCGCCCGCCGGGCGACCGCCGGCGGCAGTCCCCTGGAGCGGACCGTCACCGGCGTCTGGCGGCGGCTCCTCGGCATCGACGCCGTCGCCGTGGACGACGACGTGTTCGACCTGGGCGCCCAGTCCCTCCAGGTCATCCAGGCGGCCAACCGGCTCGGCGTGGCACTCGGCCGGGCCGTGAAGGTCGCCTGGCTCTTCCAGCACCCCACCGCCGCGGGCCTCGCCCGGTTCCTCACCGAGGCGGAAGCCGACACGGACTCCGCCCCCGAACGGCCGCGCCCCGCCCCGGCCGTGGCCGCCCGCACGGCCCTCCCTTCCGACGCCGGACTCGATCCGGACATCCGGCCGGACATCCCGCCGGGCGCCCGGCGCACCCCGCGCGACGCCCCCCGGCGCATCCTGCTCACCGGCGCCACCGGCTTCGTCGGCGCCCACCTGCTGGCGCGGCTCCTGGCCGACACGGACGCCGAGATCGTCTGCACGGTCCGCGCGGCCGACGTACCGGAGGCCACCGCCCGCGTCCACGCGGCGCTCGTCCGGCACGGGATCACGCCCGGCGAACGGGCGGCGGCCCGTCTGACGGCCCTGCCCGCCGACCTGGCCCGCCCCGGTCTCGGCCTGCCGGGGGAAACCCGGTCCGACCTGGCCGCGACCACCGACGCGATCTTCCACAACGCCGCGAGCGTCAGCATCCTGCGCGACTACGCCACCCTGCGCGCCGCCAACACCGAGTCCACCCGGCAGTTGCTGCGCCTCGCGGCCGTCGGGACCACACCCCTGCACTACGTCTCCACCCTGTCCGTCGCCCCGCCGGCCGGCCACCTCCCCGAGGTGCCGGAGGAGTTCCTGCCGTTCCACGCGGGCCTGCGGTACGGCTACCAGCAGTCCAAGTGGGCCTCCGAGCACCTCCTGGAACAGGCGGCCGAGCGCGGTCTGCCGGTCACCGTCCACCGGCTCGGCCGGGTGGTCGGGCCCGCCGCCACGGGATACGTCAACGAGCGGGACTTCCTGTGGAGCGTGCTGCGCGCGGGGATACCGGAGAGGATCGTCCCGGAGCTGTTCGAGGACGAGGTCTGGACACCGGTGGACCTCGTCGCCCGCTCGCTCGTCCACCTGTGCCTGCGCCAGTACGACGACACGGAGGCGGGGCAGGTCTTCCACCACGCCACCCTGCCCCGCGTCCGGCTCGCGGACGTGTACGACTGGGTGCGGGAGTACGGCTATCCGGTACGGGTCCTGCCGCTCGCGAACTGGCGGGAGCGGCTACCCCGTTCGGCCGAGGCGGCGGCCACGACGCTCGCCTTCTTCGACTCCGCCGCGGCGGGCGCGGACGGCCGGGGCGGTGCCACCGACCTGCGTCTCGGGCACGTCCGCGCCGACCGGGTCCGCGCGGGTCTGGCGCGCGGCGGCATCACCTGCCCGCCCGTCGACCGCGACCTGTTCTTCCGGTACCTGGACCACTGTGTGACGACCGGTGCCCTGTCCGCCCCCTCCCGCTGAACCGGGGCTCCCGTGTTCGCCGTTGGTCGTCCTGTTACCCGGCCTCCACCGCCTCCGCCGTGGTCGGGCCCGAGGCCGTCGCCGGTGCCCGCAGCGCCCGGCGGACGGCGTCGCGGAGCCAGCGATGGGCTCCGTCGGCCGTGTGCCGGGGGTGCCAGGCCATGCCGATGGCCAGCGGCGGCAGCGCCACGGGGATGTCGAGGAGGCGCAGTCCGAGGGCGTGGGCGTCATGGGTGAGGGGCGAGGGCGCGGCGCCCGGCAGCGCGGCGGGCACGAGACAGACGAGGTCGCTGCGCGCGGCGAGGGCCATCGCGGCCAGATGCCCGGGCAGGACGACGCTGACCCGCCGCCGGAGGTCCCGCTCGGACAGAGCGGCGTCGAGCGGCCCGGTGAACCGGCCCCGGCGGCTGACCGCGACATGCTGGGCGGCCGCGAGCCGGGCCGGGGTCAGCGGCCCCTCGGTGAGGGGGTGGCCGGCCCGGACGGCCGCCACCATACGGAGGTTCACCAGCTCCTCGACCCGGGTCTCGGGGTCCACATGGTCGATGGCCCCGATCTCCAGGTCGATCCGGCCGTCGCGCAGGGCCGGTCCGGCCTCCAGCTCCTCGGCCCGGATGCGGAACGAGACCCCCGGCGCCTCCCGCCGCGACAGCTCCAGCAGCCCCGGGGCCAGCGCGGCGCCGACCAGGTCGGCGGCCTGCAACGTGAAGGTGCAGTCGAGTCCGGCCGGGTCGACGCTCGTGCCGGGACTGAGCAGCGCTCCGAGGCCGCGCACCACGGCGGCGGCCTCCTCGCGCAGGGCCTGGGCGCGCGGGGTGGGGACCATGGTCTGCCCGGCCCGGACCAGCAGGGGGTCCTGGAGGATGCGGCGCAGCCGGGCGAGGGTACGGCTCATGGCGGCGGGCGAGGTGTGCAGACGCGCGGCGGCGCGCGTCACGCTGTGCTCGGCCAGCAGGGCGTCCAGCGCGATGGCGAGATTGGCGTCGATGACCGGATCAGGGCTGCTCACCAGCATTATTCCATTTCAGTCAATGATTCCGTGCCGAAGTTCCCATTGTGGCAGCACGGCGCCGCTCAGCAGGATGAGGGACGTACCCGATCAGCACGACCTGCGAGGTTTTCATGATCGTCATTACGGCTCCCACCGGGAACATCGGCCGTCATCTGCTCTCCCTGCTCCTGGAGTCCGCCCCCGCGGCGGGCGAGGAACTGCGCGTGATCGTGCGTGACCCCGCCCGGCTTCCGGACGCGGCGCGCGGACGCGTCGAGGTGGTCACCGGCTCGCACGGCGACGCCGGCGTCCTCGACCGGGCCTTCGAGGGCGCGGACGCCGTCTTCTGGCTCGTCCCGCCGGACGCCTCCCTGCCCCCGGGGGACGCGTACACCGGTTTCACCCGCCCCGCCGCCGAGGCGTTCACCGCCCACGGCGTCGGTCATGTGGTCGGCGTCTCCGCGCTCGGCCGCGGCACCCCGCTCGCCGACCGGGCCGGACTCGTCACCGCCTCGCTCGCCGTGGACGACCTGATCGCCGGCACCGGCGTCGCCTACCGGGCCCTGGCCAACCCCTCCTTCTTCGAGAACCTCCTGGAGGAGGCCGACTCGATCCGCGAGAAGGGCGTCTTCACCGACACCGTCGCCGCCGACCGCCGGGCACCGCTCGTCGCCGTCGCCGACATCGCGGCCGTCGCCGCCCGCCTGCTGCTGGACCGCTCCTGGACCGGCACAGGCAGCGTCCCGGTCCTCGGGCCCGAGGACCTGTCGCCCGACGACCTGGCCCGCATCATGACCGAACAGCTCGGCCGCCCCGTCCGCTACGAACGCCGGCCGCTCGACGAGCTGTACACCACCCTCGCCGGCTACGGCCTCGACGAGGAGTTCGCGCGAGGCGTCGTCGACATGAAGCGGGCCAAGGACGAGGGCCTCGACGCCGGAGTCGCCCGCACCCCCGACACCGCTTCCCCCACCACCTTCGAGCAGTGGTGCGCCCGGACCCTCAAGCCCGCCGTCCTCTCCTGAGACCCGCCGTCCTCTCCTGAATCCCGCCGTCCTCTCCCGAGGCCCGGCATCCACCCCCTGCGGAGGTATCTCCATGCCCGTTGACCAGACGGACCGCACCGAACCGCCCGTCACCGCGTTCATGCTGGTGAAGACCACGCCCGAATGGCTCGCCCTGACCGTCCAGGAACGGGTGGACGCCTTCACCACCCAGGTCCGCCCGGCCATCGAGGCCAGGACCACCGGCGTCCGGTCACGCTTCTACGACACCGAGTTCTACTCCACGCGCGTCACCGACGTCTGGGTGTGGGAGGCCGAGGACCACCACGCCTACCAGCTCCTCATCGACGCACTGCGCGAAACCCCGTTCTGGGACCGCTACTTCGAGATCGTCGACCTCCTCGTCGGCACCGAGAACGGCTACGCGCGGACGTACGGCCTCGAACCCGTCGCCACCATCGTCACCTGACCTGCGTACGGCAACTCGCGGGAACCCGAGCCCGCTTCGCTCCGACTACTGCATCAGAGCCCACCTCCCATGGGCACACACCTGACGCAAGGAGCCCGCATGTCGATGAATCGGCCGGCCGCTGCCGCCCTGGCCGCGGCCCTGTGTCTGCTCGCGGGAGCGTGCGGGTCGTCGTCCGCGGGCAGGGCGGACGACGACCCGGCCGGGGCCGCTGGTTCGAAGAGCGGTTATCCGGTGACCATCGACAACTGCGGTGTGAAGGAGACCTTCGAGAAGGCCCCCAGCCGGGTCGTCGTGATGAACGGCGCCTCCGTCGCCGAGGTCTCCACGCTGCTCGCCCTCGGCCTCGGCGACAGAATCGTCGCCAACGAGCAGACCTACGGCATGTCCGAGGTGCCCGGCCGGGCCGCGGCGATCAAGAAGCTGCCCACCGGGGACGTGAAGCTCAACGACGCCTACGACATCCCCCGGGAGGCCATGCTCGGCCTGCGCCCGGATCTGGTGCTGTCCACGACGTCGTACGGCTTCGACCGGAAGAACGGCTTCGCCACCCGCGACCAGTTGAAGGCGGTCGGCGCCAACACCTATGTCTCACCGCAGGGTTGCGACCAGGACACGTCGAAGATGACCATCGCCGACAGTTACCGGCTGCTGCGCGACATGGGCGAGGTCTTCCACGTGAGCGACAGGGCCGAGAAGCTGATCGCCGCGTCCGAGCAGAACATCGCGGCCGTCACCGCCAAGGTGAAGGGGAAGAAGAAGCCGAAGGTGATGGTGCTCTTCTCCAACATGTCCATGGGCGGCAACGACTTCGGCTCGGTCGTCGCCAAGGGTGTCTACAACGACATCCTCGCCCGGGCCGGCGGCTCCAACGCCTTCGAGAACGCGGCCAAGGGCTCCTTCGCCGATCTCAGCAAGGAGAAGGTGGCCGCCACCGACGTGGACGCCCTCGTCGTCATCGGCTACAACGACCCGAACCCGGCGGCCTACGCCAGGAAACTGCTCAAGGAGTTCCCCCAGTGGCCGGCCGCGAAGAACAACACGTACGTGACGCTCTCCGACTCGATGTACCTCGGCCCCAGCAACGACCTGGCCGTGCGGAAGATCGCCGGGATGCTGCACCCCGACGCCTTCTGACCCGGCTCCACGTCCCGCTCGCCTTCACGCTGCTGCCCGTCGCCCTGCTCGTCACCATGATCGTGGCGATCAGCATCGGTGCGGTGAACGTGCCCGTCGGTGACGTGTGGGGGATCGTCCTTCACCATGTCACCGGCGCGCGCACGGGGTCCGCCGATCCCGCCCTCGACCAGATCGTCTGGAACTTCCGCACCCCCCGGGTGGTCCTGGCGGCCCTGGTCGGCGCGGGCCTGGCCGTGTCCGGCGCGGTGCTCCAGACCGTGGTGACCAACCCGCTGGCCGACCCCGTCGTGCTGGGCTTCTCCTACGGCGCCACGCTCGGCGCGGTCCTCGTCATCACCCTCGGCGGCGGCGTCGCGCTCGCCGGTCTCGGGGTGTCGGCGGCGGCGTTCCTCGGCGCGGTGGCCGCCGGAGCCCTGGTCTTCGCGCTCGGCCGGCGCCACGGACGGATGGCGCCGACCCGGCTGGTCCTGGCCGGTGTCGCCGTCGGCTACGTCTTCCTCTCCGCGACCAGTTTCGTGCAACTCCAGGCCACCCCGACCGAGTTGCGCACGGTGATGTTCTGGATGCTGGGCAGCGTCGCGGGCGCCCAGTGGGACCGACTCCCCACGGTGGCCGCCGTGGTGCTCGCCACGACCGTCCTGCTGTCCCTGTTCGGCCGCCGCCTCAACGTGCTCCTCGCCGGCGACGAGTCGGCGACCGCGCTCGGCGTCGACGTCAACCGGCTGCGCGCCGTCCTGCTGGTCCTCAGCGCGCTGCTGACCGGCACGGTCATCGCGGTCGCCGGCAGCATCGGCTTCGTCGGACTGATGATCCCGCACCTGGTACGGCTGACCACCGGCGCCGACCACCGCCGGCTGCTGCCCCTGACGGCCCTGCTCGGCGCGGTCTACCTGGTCCTCGTCGACCTCCTCTCCCGCACCCTCGCCCGCCCCGACGAACTGCCCCTGGGCATCCTCACCGCGCTCCTCGGCGCCCCCTTCTTCCTCTGGCTGCTGCGCCGCGACAAGGGCCTGGACCGAACCGCATGAAACTCCACGTCGACCGGCTCCACGTCACCCTCGACCGCACCCCGATCCTGCGCGCCGTGAGCCTCGAAGTACGCGAGGGCGACATCGTCGGCCTCGTCGGACCCAACGGCAGCGGCAAGTCCACCCTGCTGCGCACCGTCTACCGCTCGCTGCGCCCGGCGGACGGGGCGGTCCGGGTCGGTGCGGACGACGTGTGGGAGCTGTCGCCCCGAGAGGCCGCCCGCCGTACCGCGGCCGTCCTCCAGGACGCGGGCGGCAACACCGCCGGCCTGACGGTCGGCGAGATCGTGGCCCTCGGCCGCGCCCCCCATCACGGGCTGCTCGGCCGCGACGGCGCCGAGGACCGCGCGGCCGTGACCGACGCCATCGACCGCTGCGGCGTACGGCCCTTCGCGGACCGGGACTACGCCTCCCTCTCGGGCGGTGAGCGTCAACGCGTCCTGCTGGCACGGGCGTTGGCCCAGGACCCCAGGCTTCTCGTGCTGGACGAACTCACCAACCACCTGGACATCCGGGCCCGGTTCGAACTCCTGGACCTGATCCGCGCCACCGGCGTCACCACCCTCGCCGTGCTGCACGACCTCGATCTCGCCGCCCGCCTCTGCGACCACCTCGTCGTCCTGCGCGAGGGAACCGTGGCCGCGGCGGGACCGGTCCTAAAGGTGCTCACCCCGGACCTGCTCGCCGACGTCTTCGGCGTCCGCGCGACGACCGAGCGGCACGCCGACGGCGTCATCCGGATCACGTACGCGGCCCGGCCACTCGCGCGGGAGGCGAGGTCCAGCCCACGCGTCACGAGGACGGAGGCTGGAGAACCGAGTCGATGACGTAGATGGTGGCGTTCGCGGCCTTGATGTTGCCGCAGACGATGCTCGCCTTCCCGTTGACCTTGAAGTCGGTGCCCGAGCCCGACGTGGTCAGCTTGCCGCCTTCCACCGTCGTGAAGGAGCCGTGGGAGAGTTCGTCCGGCGTGATCTGCTTGTCCACGACGTGGTAGGTCAGCACCTTCTTCAGCCGGCCCTGGTTCTTGAGCAGCGTGGTGAGCTGCGACGCGCTCACCTTCTTGAACGCCTGGTCGCTGGGGGCGAACACGGTGATGTGGGACTTGCTGTCGAGGGTGCCGTTCAGGCGTGCCCTGACCGCGCCCGAGACCAGCTGGCTGAGCTGCGGATACGCGGCGGCGGCCTCCGTGACCTTGTCCTTGACCGTGTCGATCTTCTGGGAGACCGAAGGACACCCGGGACCGAACGTGCCCGACGGGCTGGGAGACGCGGTCTGTGCCTGGCTCTGCGACGCCATACCCCCGAGCGCGAGCGGTACGGCCACCAGAGCCGCCGCGGTGGCCTTCGCTGTACGCATGCCGGTGAACCTCATGGCAACCTTCCTCCCGTGGAGGCGTGAACAGTGAAGAGGTCCGGGCTGCGGAAAACGTCGTTTCCGCAGCCGTCCTCGATTCCGCGCGCGGGGTGAGCGGCTGCGGCGCCCCGGCCCTTAGCCGTTCCCCGGCTGCCCAGCGAGCGTATCCAGCGGGGACGGGTGACCGCATCTCGAAGCCTCCGGCTGCGACGACCGGCGACGCGGAGGAGGATGGACGGCGGGGGAGACGCGACAAGGCGCCCTGACCGGGGCACTTCATACGGTCGAGCGAAGTCGGGTCACAGCCGGTCGAGCGAAGTGGTGTCGATATGTCCGAACCCTCACAGAGCCCTGCCTGGCGGCGCATCCCCGAGGACGTGGCCGGCGCGGCCGTCACGATGGCACGGGCCGCCGGGCACGTGGCCCTCCACCCGAGGTCCACGATCGACCGCGCACGCCACCTGCCGGAGATCGTGCCCGCGCTCGGCCGCGCGGTGAAACCGATCCTGACGGGCCGCACGGACGACTGGCGGGGCGAGTACGCCTACACGCTCGGCGAGCAGGCGTTCGTCTACGGGTTCCCGTACATCTACAACGCCCAGCTGAGATACGACTGGGTGACAAGGCCACGGAACCCGGCCACGATCCCGTACGCGCCCGTCAACCACTTCTGGCATGCCGAGCGCCTGCTGGACGCGACGTACCGCGACGGCGGCTGCCCCAACAACGACACCCTGTACTCGACGGCGTGGGTGCATCTCGGCAGTGAGCCGGTCATCCTGTCCCACCCGGACATGGGCGACCGGTACTTCACCTTCGAGCTGGTGGGGATCACCTCCGACAACTTCGACTACGTCGGTCAGCGCACCACCGGCTCCGGCGCGGGCGACTTCGCCCTCGTCGGCCCGGGCTGGAAGGGCAAACTCCCGGCCGGCGTACGCCGTTTGAAGAAGGCCCCCAGCCCCTGGGTCCTCGTGCTCGGGCGCACCCTGGTCGACGGCCCGGACGACGTGCCCCGCGTCCGGGAACTCCAGGAGCGGTACCGGCTCACCCCGCTCAGCCTGTTCGGCAAGAAGCACGCGAAGGTCCCCGAGGACCGTGCCGTGCCGAGGCCCGTCCCGGCGGAGGAGGATCCCCTGGGGCCCTGGAAGACCCTCAACCTGATGCTGGCCGAGAACCCGCCGCCGTCCCATCACCAGGTACTCCTCCAGCAGTTCGCCCGGATCGGCATCGGCCCCGGGCTCGACGTCGAGGCCCAGCCCGAGGCGGTCAGACGCAGCCTGGTCCGGGCCGCCGCCGTCGGCGTGCCCCTGCTCAGACAGCAGATCCTCAGCGGGGACTGGGCCGAACTCGTCCACGGCTGGCGCTACCCGCCGCCGGAGATGGGGCGGTTCGGCGACGACTTCCTCAAGCGGGCCGCCGACCAGTCGCTGATCGGTGTCGCCGCCAACGATCCCGCCGAGGCGGTCTACCTGCTCAACTTCGAGGACGCGGACGGGAACAAGCTGGATTCCGCGGGCCGGTACGAACTACGGTTCCCCGCAGGCGCGTTGCCCCCGGTCGACGCCTTCTGGTCGCTGACCGCCTACGGGGAGGACATGAACCTCATCCCCAACCCGGCCGACCGCTATTCGGTGGGCGACCGCAGCGCCGGACTGCGCTATGACGCGGACGGCGGCCTGACCCTTCACCTGCGCGGCGATCCGCCCGGGCGGGACGCGGAAGCCAACTGGCTGCCCACCGCGGCGCAGGGCACCTGGTTCGTGGCCCTGCGGCTGTACCGGCCCGGCGCGGCGGTGCTCGACGCGACCTGGGAATGCCCGCCGCTGACCCGGGTCGCCTGACGGCTCACCACCCGGTCCTGGCGGATCACAGGAAGCGGCGGAGCGGGGTGACCGCGGCCTCCTTGGCCCGTTGCAGCGCCGCCCGGCGCCTCCAGCGGCCGAGGTCGATCTCCGTGCTGCGCTTCAGGTCCGCGTCGTAGTCGCGGTCGAGCGACGCGGTGAACTCCTCGTCCAGGACGGCGAGCATGACCTCTTCGTCGTGGTCCATCGAGCGGCGGTTGAAATTGGTGGACCCGATGAGGGACGCGACCGAGTCCACGGTGATGATCTTGGCGTGCATCATGGTCGGCTGGAACTGGCGGATGCGCACACCGGCCCGCAGCAGACGCGCGTAATGATGCTGACCGGCGAGCTGGCAGGCGCGCTGGTCGGTGTGCGGGCCGGGCAGCAGGATCTCGACCCGCACACCGCGCCGGGCGGTCGCGCACAGCAGGTCGATGAAGTAGGTGTCAGGGGCGAAGTAGGCGGTGGCCAGCCGGAAGCGCTCCTGAGCGGAGGTGAGCATGACGCGGATGAGGGTCTGCATGTCCTGCCAGCCGATGCTCGCGGAGCCCCGGACGACCTGCACCACCGCCGAGCCGGGCTGTGGCTGCTCCGTGAAGCGGTCGCGGTCGTCGAAGAGTTCGTCATGGCACTCCGCCCAGTTCTGCGCGAACGCCGCCGCGATGCCGTCCACGGCCGGGCCGCGCACCCGTACATGGGTGTCGCGCCACTCGGCGGCGTCCCGGGCGTCACCGCACCACTCCTCCGCGATGCCGACACCGCCGGTGAAGGCGGTCTGCTCGTCGACGACGAGGGCCTTGCGGTGACAGCGGTGGTTCTGCTTGAACGGCGACAGCAGCACGGGTCTGCGGAACCACGCCACCTGCACGCCCGCGGCGCTCATGAGGTCCAGCAGCGTGCGCTCTATCTTCTTGGCGCCGAACCCGTCGAGCAGCAGCCGTACCCGCACCCCCGCGCGGGCGCGCTCCGCCAGGGCGTAGGCGAAGTCGTGGGCGACCTGCCCCCGCCAGTACACGAACGTCATCATGTCGATGGTGTGCCGGGCCTCGCGGATCGCCCCGAGCATCGCGGGGAAGATCGCGTCACCGTTGCGCAGCGGCACGAGTTCGTTGCCCTCGGTGGCCGCCACGCCGATCAGCCGCTCCAGCCGGCGGCGCAGGCGCTGCTTGCGCGCCGCCGCGTCGAACGCCGTCTCGCGGACGGGAGGTGCCGGTACCCTGTCGAGCATCACGCCGAATCCCTCCATCGGGACAGAAAGCCGAAGTGCCGGGCTGCCGGACGAGCCCGACCGAGCGGATTCCCGGCGAGGTGGGCCTTAGTCCTCCACCGCGGACACGGACCGGTCCGCACCTGCCCGTCCGGATCACCGACGAGGCCGCGGGTTCCGGGGGAGGGCGTCCCGTCCGCACGCTCGGCCGTAACACCGCAAGCGGAGGCGGCCCAGCGGAGATCCGTGCCCGCCCCGGTACGATGCGCCGGTGGACATGGAGACGAGCGGAGGGCACCCGGCGCGACCGCACGGTGGGACCGCCGACGGCGTTCCCCCTGCCGCCGGTGACGGGCACACCGCGACCGCGGGCCGCGCCGCCGGGGGCGCGGCCACCGACGGCCTCCCGCCGTTCTCGGGCGACCTGGCGGCCTTCGCGGTGCAGCTGCGCCGCATGCACGGCGAGGTCGGCCGGGTCATCCAGCAGTACGCGGCCCGACAGAACCTGCATGTCACCGACGTCCAGGCGCTGGCCGCCATCCTCGACGCGCCCGAGCCGATGACGCCCACCGGGCTGCGCGCCGTGCTGGGCCTCACCTCCGGTGCGGTCACCGCCTGCGTCGACCGGCTCGAACGCGCCGGTCAGGTCCGCCGGGTGCGCGAGGACACCGATCGCCGCGTGGTGCACCTCCATTACGCCGCCGATGCCCGTGCCGCCGCCCGCACCCACTTCCGTCCGCTCGCCGACGCCTTGGTCCGCTCCGGTGCGGACTTCGACGAGCACGAGCTGACCGTGGTCCTGCGCTTCCTGACCGCCCTGAACGACTCCCTCGCCGAGGTCCCCGGGCTGCCCGCCGGCCGCTGAGGCCGTTCGAACCGATTCCGGCGGCAGGCGCATCCGATCCGCGGGCATCCGGAGAAGCAGCCCGATGACATTTCAATGAAATGCTGCTTGATCATTGAGATTGTTCACTGTCGAGGTTCTTGGCCGCCCGCTCCGACTCCGAGGAGTCACATGACACCCGCGCACCGCCCGCCCCGCGGACTCGTCCCCATCGCACTGATCGCCGTATGGCTGGTGGTCGGGGCGCTGCTCGGCCCGTTCGCCGGACGGCTCGGCGAGGTCGCCACCAACGACCAGGCCGCCTTCCTGCCGCGCAGCGCCGAGTCCACCCGAGTCCTGCGCGAGCAGTCCGCCTTCCAGCAGCGCGAGACACTGCCGGTCATCGTGCTGTGGACCGCCGACGACGGAAAGGCCGTCGACGGGCGGCAGCGGCCCGCCACGGCGGCCCTGGCCGGGCTCAGCGGTGAGCCCGGCATGGCGGGGTCCCCGTCGCCCGCCCTGCCCTCGCGCGACCACGCCGCCCTCCAGGCCGTCGTGCCGCTGCGCCCCGACCTGGGCGACCGGCTCGCGCCCACGCTGGAACGAGTGCGGGCGGTCGCCGAGAAGGTGCCCGGCACCCAGGTGCGGCTGGCGGGCCCGGCCGCGACCCGGAACGATCTGGCGGACGCCTTCTCCGGCATCGACGGCGTCCTGCTCGCGGTCGCCCTGGCCGCCGTCCTCGTCATCCTGCTGCTGGTCTACCGCTCCCTGCTGCTGCCGCTCGTCGTCATCGCCGGTGCGGTGTTCGCGCTGGGACTGGCCTGCGCCGTCGTCTACGCCCTGGCCGATCACGGCCTGGTCCGCGTCGACGGCCAGGTGCAGGGCATCCTCTCGATCCTGGTCATCGGCGCCGCGACGGACTACGCGCTCCTGGTCACCGCCCGCTGCCGGGAAGAACTCACCGCGGGCCGGGACCGCCACGACGCCGCCCGAGCCGCCGTACGCCGTTCGGCACCGGCCGTCCTGGCCAGCGCGGGCACCGTCGCCCTCGGGCTGATCGCCCTGCTGCTGAGCGACCTCACCAACAACCGGGCCCTCGGACCGGTCGGCGCCGTCGGGATCGCCTGCGCCGTCCTGAGCGCGCTCACCTTCCTGCCCGCCGCCCTGGCCCTCCTGGGCCGCCGCGCCTACTGGCCGGCCAGGCCCGGGAGCGCGGCCGGGGCCACGGGTCTGTGGCAGCGCGTCGCCGGCCTGGTCGACCGGAGGCCGCGCCGGGTGTGGGCGCTCGCCCTGACCGGACTGCTCGTCTGCTCGGCGGGCGCCCTCACCCTGGACTCGCGGGGCGTGCCGCTGGACGAGACGTTCGTACGGCACGTACCGTCCGTCGCCGCGCAGCAGACCCTGGCCCGCCATTTCCCGGCCGGCGCGGGCATCCCCGTGGTCGTCATCGCCGACGCCGCCTCTGCCGACCGCGTGGAGCGCACCGTACGCGCCACCGAGGGCGTGGCGGCGGTGACCGCGACCGGCGCCCTGGGCCGCCCGGCCGCCCATCCGAAGGCGGTGAACGGCAGGGTCGGTTTCGAAGCGACCGCGAAGGCGGCCCCCGACACCCAGACCGCCCGTGACACCGTGGCCCGGCTGCGCACGGCGCTGCACGCGCTGCCCGGCGCGCACGCACGGGTAGGCGGCTACACGGCGCAGCAGTACGACACACTGCGCGCGGCCGAACGCGACCGCATGGTCATCGTCCCGGTGGTGCTCGCCGTCATCCTGACCATCCTCGTGCTGCTGCTGCGCTCCTTCGCCGTGCCGGTCCTGCTGGTGCTGACCGTCGCCGTCAACTTCACGGCGACCCTCGGGGTGGCGGCGCTGGTCTTCCGCGACCTGTTCGGCTTCAGCGGCACCGATCCGTCGGTCCCGCTGTACGGGTTCGTCTTCCTGGTCGCCCTGGGTGTCGACTACAACATCTTCCTGATGTCCCGGGTCCGCGAGGAGACCCTGCGGCACGGGACCCGCGAGGGCATCCGCCGCGGGCTCGTCACCACCGGCGGAGTCATCACCTCCGCCGGCGTGGTCCTCGCGGCCACCTTCGCGGCGCTCGGCGTGATCCCCCTGGCGTTCCTGGTGCAGATCGCCTTCATCGTGGCCTTCGGGGTGCTGCTGGACACCCTGGTGGTGCGATCCCTGCTGGTGCCGGCGCTCGTGCGGGACCTGGGGGACCGGGTGTGGTGGCCCACCCGGCCCGGCACCGCGCAGGCGGACGGCCGCACCGCGGCGGCGGGGCGGACGGCCGCCCTGCCGGACGAGGAGCGCGCCTGACGGACACGGCGCGCCCGCCGCCAGCATCGATCCGATGCAGATCCGATGCGAGTTGCCGGGACGCGGGCGCCGGACGGAGCGTGGTCATGAGGCAGGATCCACCGGCACTAGGAGCTGGCCACATGACCGCACTCGCTGTCACCGAAGCCCCGCCCGCGCCCGCGGCGGACCCGGAGCCCGACCTGGTCTCGCGCTTCCTGGCCGGGGACGAGGACGGTATGGCAGCGGTCTACCGCCGCTGGGCCCCCCTCGTCCTGTCCCTGGCGCGGCAGTCGCTGGGGGACGGCGCGGAGGCCGAGGACGTCACCCAGACGGTGTTCCTCGCCGCCTGGCGCGGCCGCCACGGATACCGCCCGGCCCGCGGTCCGCTGCCCGCCTGGCTCGTGGGCATCGCCCGGCGCAAGATCGCCGACGCGCTGGCGGCCCGAACCCGGCGCTCGGACGTCACCGTCGCGGCGGCACGGGAGTCGGCCCGCCCGCAGGACCGGTCGTCCGCGCAGGACGCCGTCCTGAGCCGCGTGGACGTCACCCGGGAGCTGCGCCGCCTGCCCGAGGTGCAGCGGCGGGTCCTGTGCCTGGCCTTCTACGGCGACCTGACACAGACGCAGATCGCCCATGTGACGGGATGGCCGCTGGGTACGGTCAAGAGCCACGCCCGGCGTGGGCTGCTGCGCCTGGCGGGGAACCTGGACGTCGAGGCCGGGGAGCGAGCCCGCTGACCGGCCGGTTCGTTGAGCCGCCCCCAGGACGAAGGGAACCCCTGACCGCCGTGAACTCCTCCGCGCCCCCGCCCCCGGCCGCACCCGCTGTACCGGGCGACGCCGGTCTGACCACGGGCGTGCTGGCCCGCCGCCTCGGCGTGTCGCCCATGACCCTGCGCTCGTGGGACCGCCGCTACGGCATCGGACCGACGGCACGCACCGGTGGCGGCCACCGGCGCTGGACGGCGGCCGACGTGGCGACGGTCGAGGAGATGTGCCGGCTGACGGCGACCGGCGTCCCGCCCGCCGACGCGGCCCGCGCCGTCCTCGGCACCGCCGCCCGCCCGCTCCCCGCGGCGAAGGACGCCGCCGCTCCGCCGCCCGCACCGCCCCCGGGCGATCCCGGGCCGCCGGCGCCCTGCCCCTCGGCGATGTGCGCCAGGAGTGCCGCGGCCTGGCGCGGGCCGCCGTACGGCTGGACGCTCCCGCGCTCGAGAAGCAGCTCACCGCCGCCGTCGAGCGCCACGGCGTGGTCGCGGCCTGGCAGGAGGTGATGGCCCCCACCCTGCATGCCGTGGGACGCCGCTGGGCCTCCTCGGGCGACCAGTACGTGGAGGTGGAGCACCTGCTCTCCTGGCATGTCTCCACGGTGCTGCGCCGCTGCGTGCCGTCCGCCGCCGACCCGGTCTCCCCGGCGACCGGCTGCGTCCTGCTGGCCTGCGTACCCGGCGAGCAGCACACCCTGCCCCTGGAGGCGCTGCACGCGGCGCTCGGCCGTGCGGGGTTGCCGGCACGCATGCTGGGGGCGGCGGTGCCCGCCGAGGCGCTGGACGCGGCCGTGCGCCGGCTGGGCCCGGTGGCAGTCGTGCTGTGGGCCCAGGAGAGCGCACGGGCGGCCCCGGCGCTGGCCCGGCACATCGCCGCGACGCGCTGGGGCATGAAGGGCACCCGGCGCGGCCCCGCGGTGCTGCTGGGCGGCCCCGGCTGGAGCCCGTCCCAGCCGGCCGGTGTCCTCAGGCCGGCCGGACTGGCCCAGGCGGTGGAGGCGCTGCGCACGCTGTGCACCGCGGGGTGAGCAGGCGCCCACGTCCCCGCCGTCGCCCACGTCCCCGTCGCCCACGTCCCCGCCGCCCTCACGGCACCTCGCCGGCCCGCCGCCGCTCCTGCCGCAGCACCTCGTCCAGGTCACCGAGCCGGTCCAGGCCCTGCACCGCCCGCCGCACCCGGGCGTTGCCGGACAGCAGCCGCCGGTGCCGGTGCAGGAAGGCCCAGTACCCCGCGGCGTAGGGACAGGCGTGCGGGCCGGTGCGCTCGGTGGGCCGGTAGGCGCACCCGTCGCACAGATCGCTCATCCGGTGGATGTAGGCGCCGCCCGACGTGTACGGCTTGGTGGTCATCCGGCCGCCGTCCGCGTACTGGGACATGCCCACCACGTTCGGCACCATCACCCAGTCGTAGCCGTCGACGAAGCAGCGGTGGAACCAGTCGGTCACCGCGCCCGGGTCCCAGCCGCGCTGGAGCGCGTGGCTGCCCAGCACCATCAGCCGGGGGATGTGGTGCGTCCACCCGGTGTCGCGCACCTGGGCGAGCACGGTGGCCAGACAGTGCGCGGTGACCGCGTCCGCATCCAACTCGGCGAAGTAGTCGGGCAGTTGCGCCGTATGCCCGAGCGCGTTCCGGTGCCGGTAGTCCTCGCCGAAGTGCCAGTACAGCTGCCAGACGTACTCCCGCCAGCCCGCGATCTGCCGCACGAAGCCCTCCGCGCTGTTCACCGGCACGGCGCCCTCCCGCCAGGCCCGCTCGGCCCGCTCCACGCACTCCGCCGGGTGCAGCAGCCCCAGGTTCAGCGAGGACGACAGCAGGCTGTGGCTCATCACCGGATCGGCGGTGAGCATCGCGTCCTCGTACGGCCCGAAGGACGTCAGCCGGTGTGCCACGAAACGCCGCAGGGCCGACAGCGCCTCCCGCCGGGTGGCGGGGAAGCGGCGGGGGCCGTCCCGGCCGACGAAGCGCACGCCGTCCTCGCGCTCCCACCGGTCGAGGTCCTCGCGCACCTCCGCGTCGATGCCGTCCTCACGCGGACGGTACGGAGCCGGTACGTCGAGTTCCCGGGCGCCGCCCGGCGGGGGCTCGCGGTTGTCGTGGTCGTGGTTGAACCGGCCGCCCGCCGGGTGGTCGCCGTCCATCAGCAGGTCGTGCCCCTGGCGTACCCAGTGGTAGAAGTCCTCCTGGCGCAGCCGCCGTTCACCGCGTTCCCCGGCCCAGCCGGCGAACTCCTCGTGGGCCACCAGGAAGCCCCGGGCGGGCAGCACCCGCACCCGGGGCAGCGACCGCACCAGCCGGAGCGCCGCGTACGAGGTCGGATGGCACACCGTGACCGGCGCGTCCCCCACCGCCCGGCGCAGGCCCTCGCGGTAGGTCTCGGCCCGTACGTACGTCACCCGCTCGCCCAGTTCCGCCGCGCGGTGCCGCATCGCGGAGAGCACCAGATGCGCCTTGGCCCGGTGGAAGCGGCGCCGCCGGAAGACCGACCTGGCCTCGATCATCACCACGGGGGCCTCGCGGCCGGGTCCGTCCGCGCCGTCCGGGGTGAGGAAGTGCGGGCCGAGCTGGTCGCCGAAGAGCCAGTGCGGGGTGGTCATCGAGCTGCCTTTCACTGGGCGCGGTTACGGTGCGGGGCGAGACCGGCGGGCTTTCGGCGGGCGGACTTCCGGCGGCCTCAGGAACGCCCTCGGGCCCGCTTGAAGCGGTCCAGGCCCTCCGCGAGGGAGACCACCGGCTCCGGATAGCCGGTCCGGGAGCGCTCCGGCTCCGGAAGTTTCCACGGCTCGTGCACGGCCGCCCCCTCGATGTCCGCGAGTTCCGGCACCCACCGCCGCACATAGGCTCCGTCCGGGTCGTGGCGCTTGCCCTGGGCGAGGGGGTTGAGCACCCGGTTGGGCCGGGTGTCGGTGCCCGTGCCGGCCATCCACTGCCAGTTCAGCTGGTTGTTCGCCACGTCGCCGTCGACCAGCAGGTCCAGGAAGTGCCGGGCGCCCAGCCGCCAGTCGAGGTACAGCGTCTTGGTGAGGAAGCTCGCCGTCAGCAGGCGGCCCCGGTTGTGCATCCAGCCCTCCTGGCGCAGCTGCCGCATCGCCGCGTCCACCAGCGGATAGCCGGTGCGGCCCTGCCGCCACGCCTCGGCCTCCGCCGCCGCGTCCTTCCCGTCCCGCCACTGGTCGCGGTGCGTGCGGTAGTCGTGCGCGGCGGCGTCGGGGCGCGCGGCGAGCACCTGGCGATGGAAGTCGCGCCAGGCGATCTGCCGTACGAACGCCTCCGCGTCCGCGCCGCCGGTCGCGCGGGCCCGGCAGACCACCTCGACCGGTGACAGCGTGCCGAAATGCAGATGGGGGGAGAGCCGGGAGGTGGCGTCGCCCGCCAGGTCGTCGTGCCGTGACGCGTACGTGTGCACACCGGAGCGCAGCCACGCGGTGAACCGGCGCCGGCCCTCCGTCTCACCACCCGCGCACAGCTGCGGCGACACGCCGCTCACCTCGCCGCGTTCCGGCAGCGGGGCGGACCCCACCTCCGCGGGCACGGTGATCGCGCGCGGTGCGTCCAGCACGCCCCGCAGGGACTGTTCGGACCAGCGCCGGAAGTACGGCGTGAACACCGCGAAGTGGTCGGAGGAGGCCGGCGTCACCGCGCCCGCGGCCACGGCGGTGCCCACCGTGTCGTGCACGTACAGGCGCCGCCCGTCGGCCTCCAGGGCCCGGCGCAACCGCCGCTCGCGCACGCACGCGAAGGCGCTCGTGTCGCCCGCCATGTGCACCTCGTCGGCGTCCGCCTCGGCGGCCACCCGGCACACCTCCGTGACCGTGTCGCCCTCGCGCAGCACCAGCCGGCCGCCCCGCTCGCGCAGTCCCGCGTCCAGGTCCCGCAGGCAGTCGGCGAGGAACGCGAGCCGGTTCGGCACGGCGAAACCCGCTCGGTCCACGGCCGGGTCGCGCACGAAGAGCGGGATCACCTGGCCTCCTCCGTGCACGGCCGCGCGCAGCGGCGGGTGGTCCGACAGGCGCAGGTCGCAGGTGAACAGGACGATCGAGGTCTGCATGGGCTCGCTTCCACTTCCGGTGAGGTGAGTCTCGAACGGATTCGCCCCGACGGCCGGTCACGGATGCGGCGGGCCGCCGGTATTCCCCCGTTCTGGTGCAGACGCATCCGCGGCGGCGGATGGCGGGGAAGTGTGGAGGGCAGCGGGCGCCGGCGGAGGTGGCCGCTGCCGGAAGCGAGGCCGGTGCCGGCGCCCGGACGCGTGCCGGCGGTCGGCGCTGAAGGAACGAGGAGAGGTGATGGCCGTGGTGGACGGATCCGTGGTCGCGGACGTCGTCGTGGTGGGTGCCGGGGTCGCCGGACTGGCCTGCGCCCACGACCTGGCGGCCGCCGGGCTCGGCGTCACCGTGCTGGAGGCGGACGACGCGGTGGGCGGGCGGATGCGCACGGACCGCCTGGACGGCTTCACGGTGGACCGGGGTTTCCAGGTCGTCAACCCCGCCTACCCGCAGCTGCGCCGCCGCCTGCCCATGCGGTTCGTCGACCCGCGCCCCTTTCTGCCGGGCGTCCTGGTGCACACCGGTGACCGGCGCGTGCTGCTGGCCGACCCGCGCCGCCGCCCCGACACGGTGGCCGCACTGCTGACCGGGCGGTTCGCGGGGCCGCGCGACCTGATGGCGCTGGCCGCGCTCGGCGCCCGCGACGCGCTCGCCCCGGCCCGGACCCTCACACACGCACCCGAGCACACCACCCGCACCGCACTCGCCGACGCGGGTTTCTCCGAACCGTTCGTGGCGGACTTCTTCCGGCCGTTCCTCGCCGGGGTCTTCCTGGAGGACACCCTGGAGACGTCCAGCCGGGTGTTCCACCTCGTGTGGCGCAGCATGCTGCGCGGCGCCCTGTGCCTGCCGGCCTTCGGCGTGCAGTCCGTGCCCCGCGCCCTGGCCGCGGCCCTGCCCGAGGGCACCGTACGGCTCGGCACCCCCGTGTCCGGGCTCGCCGACCGGGGCGTGCTCACGGCGGACGGCAGGGAACTGCCCGCGCGCGCCGTCGTGGTGGCGACCGGCGCCGGTGCCGCCGCACGGCTGCTGCCCGGCCTGGCCGTGCCCGCCCACCGCACGGTCACCACGTACTACCACGTCGCCCCGCGTTCCCCCCTCAAGAAGCCCGTCCTGCTGGTCGACACCCGCCGCCGCGTGCTGAACACCTGCGTCCTCAGCGAGGTCGCCCCCGGGTACGCGCCGCGCGGCAGCGCCCTCGTCGCCACCTCGGTGCTGGGCGGCGACGAGGGCGGTGTGCGGTCGGCCGTGACCACGGCCCTGTCCGAGATGTACGACACCGACACCACCGCCTGGGACCTGCTGACCGCGCGCACCATCGAGGATGCGCTGCCCGCGATGCCGCCGCCCTGGCCGCTGACCCGCACCTGCCGTACCGGGCAGCGGCGTTACGTCTGCGGGGATCACCGGGGGACGGGTTCCGTCCAGGGCGCCCTCGCCTCGGGCGCGCGGGCGGCCCGGGAGGTGCTGGAGGACCTCGGCGGAAAGTGAGCGCGAGGCGGCGCGGCCGGACATCTTGCCGCCCGTCATCTTGTGCGGAACGGGAATTGCGGATAACCCTGACGCTGCGCCGCGCTTCCCACGCCCGTCGGGCACGGAGACAGCCCTCGTGCCTGGGACAGACAGGAACTGACCGTGCCCAGTGAGTCCGCAGCCGAGCCCGCCGAGCCGACCGCCCCCGCCGTACGCCCCCCGTCCGCGCTGCCCCCGGGCCGCCCGGCCGGCCAACTCCTGTCCGAGCTGCGCGACCTGCGGGCCGCGGACGCGCCGACCCGGGGCGGCCGGACGTTCGCCTACGTCTACGACGCGGGGCTGCCCGAGGTGGACGAGCTGACCGAGGCCGCGTACGGCGTGTTCGCCACGGTCAACGGCCTGGACCCGACGGTCTTCCCGAGCGTGGCCCGGCTGGAGAACGACGTGGTGGGCGCGGTCTCCGCGATCCTGGGGGTGCCCGGCGCGCAGGGCAGTTTCACCAGTGGCGGCACCGAGTCGATCCTGCTCGCCGTCAAGACTGCCCGGGACCACGCCCGTGCCGTGCGCGGGGTGACCCGGCCGCAGCTGGTGCTGCCCTCGACGGCCCACGCGGCCTTCCACAAGGCGGCCCACTACCTGGGGCTGGAGACGGTGGTGGTCCCGGTCGACCCGCTGACCTTCCGCGCCGACGCCCCGGCCATGGCGAGCGCGGTCACCGACCGCACCGCCCTGGTGGTCGCGTCGGCCCCGTCGTACGCGCACGGAGTGCTCGACCCGGTGGCCGAGATCGCCGCGGCCGCCGCGGCGCGGGGCGTGCTGTGCCATGTCGACGCGTGCGTCGGCGGCTGGTTCCTGCCGTTCCTCGCCCGCGCGGGGGTCCCGGTCGAACCGTTCGGCCTCTCGGTCCCGGGCGTCACCTCGATCTCGGTGGACCTGCACAAGTACGGCTACGCCCACAAGGGGGCCTCGGTCGTCCTGTACCGGGACGCCGGGCTGCGCCGCCACCAGTACTTCGCGTACGCGGGCTGGCCCGGCTATCCGGTGGTCAACCCGACCGCGCAGGGCACCAGATCCGGCGGGCTGCTGGCGCAGGCGTGGGCGGTGCTGCACCACCTCGGCCACGACGGGTACACCGCCCTGGCCCGCCGGGTGGCGCTGGCCGCGGACCGGCTGCTCCCCGGCCTGCGGGCGCTGGACGGCGTCCGGGTACTGGGCGAACCGGCGGGCAGCCTGATCGCGTTCACCGTGCACGGTCCGGACGGCACGCCCGATCTGGGGCTGGTGCTGCACATGGCGGACGAGATGCGGGAGCGCGGCTGGTATCTCCAGCCGCAGCTCTCCTGCGACGGTCTCCCGCCGAACCTGCATCTGACCCTGACCCCGGCGACCGGCGACCGGGTCGAACCACTGCTGGCGGACCTGGCCGAGTCACTGGTGGCGGCGCGCGCGTGCGAGCCGCCGGCCGTGGACCCGGCGCTGGCCGAACTGGCCGCCACGCTCGACCCCGACACCCTCACGCCTCAGGACGTGACGGGATTCCTGGCCTTCGCGGGGCTGGGCGGCGCACGGGGCCTGCCGTCGCGGACGGCGCCGGTACTGGCCCTGCTGGACACCCTGCCGTCCCGGCTGAAGGAGCGGATGCTGACGGAGTTCGTCGGGTCGCTCTTCCGTATCTGATCGCCCTTGCGCATCCGATCCGCCGTACGGCACCCGCACGCGTCAGGCGCGCCGGGGCCGGTCGCTCCGCGCCTGGTGGAAGGCGTCCGACATCGCCTCCGCGGCCCCGGACAGGACACCCTTGGCCGCACCGTGCCCGCCGGACTCCTTGAGCTTCCCGGGGAGTTCGGTGAGCCCGGCCGGCTTCCGCGGCCCCGATTCCAGGTCCAGCCGGTTGCACGCCTCGGCGAAGCGCAGGTACGTGTCGACGCTGGCGACCACGATCCGGATGTCGATCTTCAGGATCTCGATACCGACGAGGGAGACCCGCACGAACGCGTCGATCACCAGCCCCCGGTCGAGAATGAGCTCCAGCACGTCGTAGAGGCCACTGGAACCGCCACCGCCACCACCCTGTGTCGCCACGGTCATCACGACCAACTCCCTTTTCCCAGTCCGGATTTCCCGTCGACACCGCGCCGGCAGCGACGAAGGCTGCCTGTTCGTGTGACCCGGCCTTCCGCGATCAAACGTGTGTACGAGCAGGTCGGTGCGGCAATCGCGCGTGGAGCGGCGGAAACCGGCCGTCGCCGCGGCCGGCGTCCCGCGTGGGCGCGCGCGGCCGGACGACGGCGGTGCGGGTCAGCCCCGGTGGACCTCGGTGTCGCCGTTGACGGTGCGCAGAGTCAGCCGATGCCGGTGGTCGGTGGAGTCGGCGGCCGGAAGGTCCACGGTGGAGCGGCCGTTGACGGTGCTCGCGTCGGTCGCGTACGGCGGCGCGCCCGCCGGGAGGGTCACGCGCACGGAGCCGTTGCGGGTCACACCGTCGAGCGCGTCGGGCGAGGTCGTGCACAGCAGGTCGACGTCACCGTTGACCGTCTCGGCCCCCACCTCGCGCACCGCGAGGCCGGTCGCGCGGACGGAACCGTTACGGGTCACCAGGTGCTGACGGGCCCCCTTCGTGCCCGAATCCTGCACGGTGACATCACCGTTGACCGTGCTCAGGCTCAACTCGCCCCGCACATCGCTCACATCGATCCCGGCGTTGCGGGCCCGCACGGTGAGCGTCACCCCCGAGGGCACGTGAACCAGCGGCATTCCGCCGCAGTTGTCCCTGGCCCGGTCGTCGCCCTCGTCGCAGGGCAGGTCGAGGGTGTGCGTCCCGCCGTCCCCGTCCCAGCGGGCGAGGGTCCCGCCGTCCACCGACACGCTGCCGTCGTCCGTCCCGACGACCCGCACCCCGCCCTGGGTGGTGATGACGAGACGGCTGCCGTCCGCGAGCGCGGCCTTCTCGAACCCCCCTCCGCGCCCGCTGGGCACGGCCCCCGGCACGGCCGCCCGGTCACCGCCGCGGTCGCAGGCCGTCAGCGCGAGGAGCGGCACCAGCGCGCACCCGGCCCAGGCCACGCGCCCGCGACGGCGGGACTTTCGTACGGAGTTCGGATGGCTCGGCCTGCTCCACGATGACGTCATGGGTTGCGTGTGCCCGGGAGGGACGAGTTTCCCGCACGTCGATCCCGCACTGCGATCCAACTGCTCGACAGAGGAGCACTCTTGTCATGAGAGTCCACTTGCATGAAGAAGTGCGACCACCCTATATTCATGAGAGTCAACTCTCATGAAGGGCGTTCCCATGACCTCCCCTGTTCCCACCAGCAGCACCCGCACCGTCGACCTCCCCGGCGGCCTCTCCGTCACCATCGAGGAGCGCGGCACCAGTTCCGGCGGCAGGGGCTTCCTGCTGCTGCACGGCGGCGCGGGCCCCCGGACGATGACCGGGCTGGCCGAGGCGCTCGCCGAGCACGCGTACACCGTCGTTCCGACCCACCCGGGTTTCCAGGGGACGCCCCGTCCCGAGTGGTGCGATGCGCCGGCCGATCTCGCCGTCGCCTACTTGGACCTGCTCGACCTCCTCGGTCTGGACGAGGTCATGGTGATCGGCAGTTCGGTCGGCGGATGGATCGCCTCCGAGATGGCCCTGCGGGACACCAGGGGCCGGATAGGCAGTCTCACCCTGATCAACGCAGTGGGCATCCACGCGGTGCAGCAGCGGGACGCGGTCATCGACGTCCGCACCCTGGCGCCGGCCGAACTCGCTCAACTGTCCTTCGCCGACCCGGCCTTCCGCCCCGACTTCTCCTCCTTCAGCGACGAGCAGCGGGCGCAGGGGGCCGCCAACCAGCGGACCCTCGCGGTCTACGGGGGTGAGGAGTTCTCGTACGACCCGAAGCTGCGCGGCCGTCTGCACCGCGTGGACGTGCCGGTGCTGGTGGTCTGGGGCGAGCGGGACGGCATCGCCTCCACGGCCTATGGCCGCGGCTACGCCACGTCCTTCCCCCACGGACACTTCGCGCCCATCCCCGAGGCCGGGCACTTCCCGCACATCGAGCAGTTGGGGCGCACCCTCGGTGCCATCGGCGACTTCGCCGACACCGTGGTGAACCAGCCGTCCGCGGCCTGAGCCGAACGGGAGGCCCTAGTCGTACTCCGTGGCCGGCGTGGTCGCGTAACGGGCCATCACCCGCGCGGTGGCGGGACCCGTCAGCTCCCCGTCCCGCGTGGCCGTGTCGCGCAGGTCGCGGAAGTAGCGCACATACAGGTCGGGCGTGAAGGTGTTGACCATCACGAGGGGTTCGTCGCCCGGGTTGGCGAAGGTGTGCGGCACGCCGGGCGGCACCATCACCAGGGTTCCGGGCGGGGCCTCGTGGTCCTCGTGGCCCACGGTGAACCGGGCCGTGCCGGAGACCACGTAGAAGCCCTCGTCGTGTTCGGCGTGGCGGTGCTGGGGCGGTCCCGCGCTGTGCGGGGCGAGAGTGATCTCGCCGATTCCGAGGCGGTGCGCGGTCGTGCCGCCGTCCTCCAGGATGCGCACGCTCGCCGGTCCCAACTCGATCACCTCGCCCCCGTCAGGGGGAACGATCGCGACGCTGTTCATGACCCGACTCCTTCATGAGAGATCTCTCGCATGAAAATAGGTCGGTCGCATCATATGATGCAACCCTTCACGCACCTCTTGATCGCGGGTCGATCGCGGGAGAGATGCTCCCCGCCGCGGACCGAAAGGCCGACCCAATGACTTGGCAGCCCTCGCAGCCCTCGCGGACCTCGCAGCCCTCATCGGCCTCCGGCATGACCGGCCGCGCCAACCAGAAGCTCCGCACCCGGCGGGCGATCGTGCAGGCCGCGGCCGAACTGAGCCGTACCGGGCAGGAGGTGACGATGGCCGAGATCGCCGCGGCGGCCCTCGTGTCCGAGGCCACGGCCTACCGCTACTTCCCCGATCTGGTCAGCCTCCTCCAGGAGGCCATCGCCGGCCGGCTCCCCGAACCGGGGGAGGCGCTCGCCGGGGTCGAGCACTCCACCGATCCGGTGGAACGCGTCGCCGCCGCGACCGAGTTCCTGCTGCGCCACGTACTGGCCCGGCAGGGCGTGGTCCGCGCCATGATCGCCGGAACCGTCGCCCGCCCCGAGCGGTCCGCCCGTCCCGGACTGCGGTTCGGGCTGATCGAGCACGCGCTGGCCCCGGGGGCCGAGGCGATGGACCCCGCCGCTCTGGAACAGCTCAAGCGCGGCCTCGCGGTGGTGGTCAGCGCCGAGGCGCTCTTCAACCTCACCGACCTGTACGGCCTGGACCCGGAGGAGGCCATCGCCAGCGTCGTGGCCACCGCGGCGTCCCTCACCCGTGCCGCCCTGCGGCAGAACCGCTGAGCGTCCCGGGATCTCAGCCGCCGTGTCGCGGCTCGCTCTCCAGGAGGGCCCGGAAGCTGCGCGGAGGCCGGCCGGTCAGGCGCTCGACCGTGTCGGTGACGCGGTCCTCCGCCCCCTCGGCGATGGCGCGGTCCATGCCGGCCAGGATCTCCGCGAACTCCAGCGGCAGTTGGGCCGCGAGCCGGTCGCGCATGTGCGCGTAGGACAGCCGGCGGTGCACCACGGGCCGGCCGGTGACCTCGGTGAGGGTCGCGGCGATGTCGTCATAGCCGAGCGTCTCGGGTCCGGTGAGGACGAGGTCGGTGTCGGGGGCCCGCTCGTCGGTCAGGGCGCGCACGGCCACCGCCGCGATGTCCTCGGCGTCGACGAAACCGACCCGGCCGGCTCCCGTGGCGGTCCAGAGCGTGCCTTCCTCGCGGATGCTGCGGCTGTGCGCGTGCGCGCCGGTGAAGTTCTGCATGAACCATGAGGGCCGGAGAACCGCCCATTGGCCGAACAGGCCGGGCAGGGCCTGGTGCACCAGGCCCACCGCCGGGCCGCCCTCGGGAATCGCCGACGAGCTCAGCAGGACCGCTCGGCGTACCCCCGCGGCGCGGGCCTGTCGGAGGAACGGCAGCATGAGCGGCGCGGGGTCGGGCTCTCCCGGAGGCGGTACGAGGTAGACGCGGTCGACTCCGTCGAGGGCCGCCGCGTGGGTGGCGGGCTCGTACCAGTCGAAGGCGACCGGCTCGGCGCCGGCGACCGGGGTGCCGCGGCGGCCGGCGGCCCTGACGCGGTGGCCCGCGGCCGTCAGCCGCGCGGCGGTACGGCTGCCGGTGGTGCCCGTGGCGCCGATGACCAAGGTGGTCCCGGTGGAGGTCATCGGCTGCTCCCGGTGAAGTCGGTGCCGGGCTCCTGGACGGCGAGGGGGTTCCAGTAGTCGCGGTACGAGGTGAAGCGTCCGTCCCGAACGGTCACGACGGCGATGTACGTCATGTCGAAGGGGGCGCCGGTCTCCACCATGCGGCCGACGCCGCGCATCTCGACCACGATCGTCCCCGGCTCGGTGGTCTGGTGGATGCGCAGATCGGGGAAGTCGTGCAGATCGATGTGGTCGGGATAGTGGCGCATATAGGCGGCGACGGCCTCCTTGCCCTCCAGGCGCCGGGGCCGATCCGCCGGGGCGAAGGGGAACTCCATGAGGCCGTCCTCGGCCCACAGCGCCACCCAGGCGGGAATGTCCTTGTCGAGCAGCAGTCGCAGGCTGTGGCGGTACAGATCCGCCGGGGACGTCGGTGCGGACATGGGTGTCCTCCAGCTCGTAGAATACGGACCGTGGGTCCGTTTTTACGATACGGACCACGGGTCCGCTTTGCAAACGAGGGAGCACCATGAAGGAAGGAGCGGCATGACGGAGCGCAGGTCCCGCAAGGACGCGGCCCGCAACCGGGAGGTCGTGCTCGCGGCCGCGGACGGCCTCTTCACCCGCTGCGGCAGTCCCGAGGACGTCACGATGGCCGATGTCGCGGCCGCGGCCGGGGTCGGCAAGGGCACGATCTTCCGGGCCTTCGGCGATCGCGCCGGGCTGCTCCGCGCGTTGTACGAGGTGCGGCTCGAACCGGTCAGGGAGGCCGTCGAGACCGGCCCGCCGCCCCTGGGGCCCGCGGCCGCACCGGGGGAGCGCGTACCCGCGCTGCTCGATGCCGTCCTGTGCTTCAAACTCGACAACCGGCGCCTCGCGCTGGCTCTGGAGGAAGGCGGGAGCGGCAGCCCGTACCGGGCGGAGCACTACGAACGGTGGCACGGCCTGCTCCGGGCCGTGCTGGAACAGATCCCCGGCCTGGCCGACGGCGACTTCATCGCCCATGCCCTGCTCGCCGCCACCCGGGCCGATCTGGTGGAGCACCTGGCCGGAGAGGAGCGGGTACCGAGGGAGAAGATGCGGGCGCAGCTGGCGGACTTCGCCGCCAGGCTGCTGGCCTCCGGGCCGTCAGAAGGCGTGGCCGCGCGGGAGTGAGCGAGGATCGGGCGAGTCCGTACGAGTCGACGCGTCGGCGAAGAGCGTCCAACGGCGTCGACTCGGACAGGACTCGATCAACGGGCGTGCTCGGTCGGGCGGTCCGTGTCCGCGTGCGCGGCTCCGCCGTGCCACCGGGTGCGGGCCGCCCAGGCCACCGCGCCGAGGGCGAAGCCGTACACGGAGACCAGGCCGTGACCGTTGTCCTGCGCGAGCCACATCGCCAGGCCCAGCACCGGGACGCCGATCGCCAGGGCGAGTTCCTTGGGGAGGCGGGTGCGGGTGAGGAAGGCCAGGGCGAGGGTGGCGCCGAGGAAGTAGGTGGCGCCGGAGCTGCCCGCGAAGTTCCGGGGGTCGGTGCTGGGGCCGTCGCCGAAGCCGAGCAGCGTGTCGATCCGGCCCGGCAGCACGATGCCGGCCAGGAAGAAGCCGAAGGTCAGCGTGCCGCCCCAGTACCACTGGGCGAGCGCGGCGACGATGGCGAGAGTGACGAGGTTCCACAGGTCGCCGAAGACGCCGCCGTTCTGCATGAACACCGAGGTGAACTCGCGCCACCAGCCGGACTTCGCGGGGTCCGCGTCCAGCGCGTCCATGGCACCGGACCAGACCAGCTGGAGCAGCACACCGCCGACGGCGATCGCGGTCAGGGTGACCGCCGCCCACGGGATCGGGCGCCCGCGCAGCGTGTCCCGGCCGACCACCCCCAGACCGCAGTTGACCATCATGACCATCAGCGCAGCCGTGGTCACGTTGAAGACGATCGCCCCCATGCCTGCCACTCCCCCCGGTTTCCGGTGTTTCCAACACCGTTCGAAATCTGACGGCGCAAAACTAACACAGTTTTCGAACGGTGTTGGAAAACGCTGTACGGTGAACTCATGAAGCTCACCAAGGAGCGCATCGTCGACGCGGGCATGGCCGTCTTCGCGGAGGCCGGCTACCAGAACCTGTCCATGCGCCAGGTCGCCGACCGCCTCGACGCCCACGCCGGCAGCCTCTACTACCACGTGCGCGGCAAGGAGGAACTGCTCGCTCTGCTGGCCGACCGGGTCTGCCGCCGCGCCCACGACGCGGGCACCGACGCCCTGGCCGCACTGCCGTCCACCGCCACCTGGCAGGACCGGGTCGAAGCCCAGGCCACCACCCTGCGCGCGGAGATCAAACAGCACCCCGGGGGCGCCCAACTCCTCGCCGAGAGCCCCGGCATGCTCAGCACCGGCGCGTTCCTGCTGATGGAACGCCTGCTGCGCACCCTGCTCGACGGCGGACTTCCCGCCGCCCACTGCGGCATCGCCGCCGACACCCTGCTCAGCCACGTCACCGGGTTCGTGCTCCAGGAACAGAACCGGCCGGCCGCCCCGCCGACCGTCACCGCCGGTCAGTACGCCGATCTGCGCGAGCGATTCCCGCTCGTCATGGGCGACTTGATCCCGCGACTCAGCCACGGCGAGAAGTTCGTCCGCAGCATCCGCCTGCTCTGCACGGGCTTCACGGCGCTTCACTAGCGGGCAGCCGCTGCTCGGTCCAGATGGTTTTGCCGCCGCCGGTGCGGCGGGTGCCCCAGCGGTCGCTGAGCCGGGCCACCAGGAGCAGTCCCCGGCCGCCTTCGTCGGTGGTCCGGGGGTGGCGCACATGCGGGGCCGCGCTGTTGCCGTCGGTGACCTCGCAGATCAGGCAGCGGTCCCGGATCAGCCGTACCTGAATGGTGCCGTGCGCGTACCGGATGGCGTTGGTGACCAGCTCGCTGACGATCATCTCGGTCGTGAACACGAGATCGGACAACCCCCAGCTGGCGAGCTGCCGTTCGGCCAGGGTACGCGCGGTGGCCACGATCGCCGGGTCGCTGGGGAAGGTCCAGGAGGCCAGCTGGTCGTCGTGCAGGGCGCGGGTCCGGGCGAGGAGGAGTACGACGTTCTCCCCGGTCCGTCCGGACAGCTGCGCGTAGATCACCGCGTCGCACGCCTCCCGCACGCTCGGGTGCCGCTGTACCAGGACGCGGCGCAGCCGCGCGTCCTGCGCACCGTCCTGCGGCCCGCCGACCAGCCCCTCGGTGTAGAGGGCGATCAGGCTCCCCTCCGGCAGCTCGGTCTCCCATGTCTCGTAGGACGGTCCGTCGACGCCCAGCGGCGGACCGCACGGCGCGTCGGCGGGTGCCACATGCCCGTCGGGCCCGACGAGCAGCGGCGCGGGATGTCCGGCGCGGGCCGTGACCAGGCGCCGGTTCACCGGGTCGTAGACCGCGTAGGCGCAGGTGGCGGTGGTGGGCCGGACCTCCAGCGGGTCGTTGGCGAGGGCCGGGTAGCCTTCCTCGGCGAGTTCGAGCACCAGGTCGCCCAGGTGCGCCAGGACCTCGTCGGGGGCCAGGTCCAGGGCGGCCAGGCTGTGGATCGCGGCGCGCAGCCGGCCCATGCTCGCCACGGCGCGCATGCCGTGCCCCGCCACATCGCCGACCACCAGCGCGGTCCGCGCGCCGGACAGCGGGATGACGTCGTACCACGGGCCGCCCGCGTGCCCGGGCAGATAGCTGAACGCCGCCTCGACGGCGTTCTGCGCGGGCAGCCGGCCGGGCAGCAGGCTGTTCTGGAGGACGAGCGCGGCGGTGTGCTCGCGGGTGTAGCGGCGGGCGTTGTCCAGGCCCAGGGCGGTGTACGCGGCGAGTTCCGCGGCGATGGTCAGATCGCCGTCGTCGAACGGCGCGGCGGTCACGGAACGGTAGAAACCGGCCATGCCGAGCACCACCCCGCGGGCGGTCAGTGGCACCACCATCATCGAGTGCACCCGCCCGGCGCGCATACGCTCGGCGCGCAGCGGATCGTGCGCCAGCCATTCCCCGTCCTCGACCTCCCGGATCAGCCGGGGCCGCAGATCGGCCAGGCACTGGGTGAGCGGCGTCGGAAAGCGGTACGAGGCCCGCTCACCGACGGCGTAGGCGGGCTGAAGTCCGGCGGCCCCGATGGTGCGGAACGCGGTGCGGCAGAAGGTCGTCTCGGGGGGCACCGGACCGGGCTCGGGTGCCTCGCCCCGGTGGACGGAGTCGAGCACGTCCACGCTGACGGCGTCGGCCACACGGCCCACCGCGGTCTCGGCCAGTTCCTCCGCGGTGCGCGCCAGATCGAGGGTCGTGCCGATGCGCGTGCTGGCGTCGTTGAGGAGTTCCAGGCGGGCCCGGTACCGGTGGCGCTCGGTGATGTCGATGGCCAGCGTCGCCACGCCGAGGGGCTCTCCTCCGGGGCCGCACAGCCGGAAGGCCGACAGGGAGAACGTGTGTTCGCCGTGGGGGTCGGCGGGCGGGTACCCGGGCTGGACGAAGTCGATGACGGGCTCGCCCGTGCCCAGGACCTCCCGCAGCAGGCGCTCGGTGGTGTCGGTCACCAAGGTCGGCGCGACCTCACGGGCCGGTCTCCCGACGACGCCCTCGGCGGGAACGCCGCGCATCCCGGGCGAGGCGATGTTGAACCGCATCAGGCGCAGGTCGGTGTCGAGGACGTGCAGTCCGACCGGTGACTCGGTCAGCAGCGCGTCGAGGATCGCCCGGTCGAACGCGCACGGGCAGG
The DNA here is from genome assembly GCF_009650765.1 of Streptomyces sp. SUK 48. NCBI lineage: Bacteria > Bacillati > Actinomycetota > Actinomycetes > Kitasatosporales > Streptomycetaceae > Streptomyces > Streptomyces sp. SUK 48. Next base: position 7,832,348 of record NZ_CP045740.1, read on the forward strand.
TGTCGCGCGCGGGGGTGAGGAAGACGGCCCATGCCGCCCGGCCCCCGGCGGTCCGGTGGGGGCACATCCACCATGCGACCTCCACGGGCGGCCCGGACCGGCCGCGCAGGCGCACCCGGCAGCCGTCGCAAGCGGGCGGGGCGTGGGGGAGACCCGCCCCCTCGGCCGGTTCCGGCCGGACGAGGAGCGACGACAGGGGCCGTCCCACCATGTCCTCGGACCGGTGGCCGAGCAGCCGCTCCGCCTCCGGGCTCCACTCGGTGATCGTCTCGTCGGCGGCCAGGAGAATCCTGGCCCGCGGGGTCACCGGTACGTCGCCGCTCCGCCCCGCGTCCGCCGTGGTCATGGCAACCCTCCCGTCCCGGAGGAGGCCGGCGTCACCCGCTCGTCGTCCACGTCCAGGGTGGCAGACGAACGGGCCGCCCGCTCGGTGTCACCGGCGGTGACGCCGGCCGCTCGCCCAGGTCGGATGCCGGGGCGTCCGTACGCTGCGACGACATCAGGCCGACTATGCGTGACAGCCGCCGCGCGCACCGCAACCGCCCATAGGGTCGGGCCAGTTGACGGGAAGGAAACGAGATGTCCCTTGACCTGGCCGAGCTGACGCGTTTTGGCCGTGCGCTGGAGGAGGCGCACGCGCTGCTGGAGACCGACCGCAAGCGCCTTGAGCAGCAGTGCGAACGGAACTCGTACGCCGATGCCACGGCGGGCAGTCCGACACAGACGCTGTACGGCGTCACGCTGCTGTCCGGGGCCATGTCCCAGGCGCTCACCCGGGTCGCCCTGGCCGCCGGCTACACCTCTCTCGGCATGGACAGGCGGGCCGAACACGAGCTGGTCACGGCGCGGATGTACCCGGTGGGCTTCCCGTCCGGTGCGGACCGCATGGCGCGTCCGCTGGGCGAAGCCACCGTACAGGCCATGGAATTGATCCGGGACCTCGGCTTCTTCGAGGCGGAGATCTCCATCGCGGTCGACGTGGCCCTCGCCGCCCCGCAGGCGACCTACCCGCCGGCCGACTGGGACGCGTACGGGCGGCAGCGGCGCACCTGGACCGAATGACGCGCCACCGGCCGTCCCGGGGCCACGGTGCCGGTCAGACGGCGGATACGGGCGTGAAACGCACCGGCAGGCTACGCGGTCCGCGGGTGAAGACGCCTTCCTCGACCGGCTCGAACCCGTCCGCGAGACGTATGTCGGGCATGGCGTCCAGCAGTTGGCCGACGCCGGTCTCGACCTCCGCCCGGGCGAGCAGCGCGCCGACGCAGAAGTGCCGGCCGAGCGCGAAGGCGACGTGGTCGGCGGCGGCGGAGAAGGCGGTCGCGGTGGTCAGGTCGTCGCGGAAGAGGTCGAAGCGGTCGGGGTCGCGGTAGCGGCTCTCGTCGCGGTTCGCGGCGCCGATCAGGCAGGTGACGGTGGCGCTCGCGGGAACGGTGCCGCCGCTGAGCGTCACCTCGGTCGCGCACTGCCGCATGATCATGTGCACGGGCGGGGTGTACCGCAGAGTCTCGGCGAGGGCCCGCGGGATCAGGCCGCGGTCCGCGCGGACGGCGGCGAGCTGGCCGGGGTGGCGCAGCAGGTTCGCGAAGATGCCGGCCACCGCCTTGTCGGTGGTCTCGCCGCCGGCGGCGAGCAGCAGGCTGCAGAACGCCTTGATGTCCTCGTCGCTCATCCGCACCCCGTCGACCTCGGCGGCGCACAGCGTGGACAGCAGATCCTCACCCGGATGCGCGCGGCGGTCCCGGATGACCGGCAGCATGTACGCGGCGAACTCGGCACGGGTCCGCTCGCCCGCCGCGGCCACCTCCGGGTCGCCCGAGAGGTTGCCGAGGAACGCGATGACGGACGTGTACCAGCGGTGGAAGCGCGCGTGGTCCGCCCTGTCGAGGCCCAGCATGTCGGCGATCACCTGGACCGGGAAGCGGGTGGCGTAGTCGCCGACCAGGTCGGCGGAGCCGGAGTGACGGAAGGCGTCGATCAGTTCGCGGGAGTTGCGCTCGATGACGGGCAGGAACTTCTCCCGGAGGCCGGCGCCGCGGAAGGCCGGGGCGACGAGGGCTCGCCGCACGGCGTGCTCACGGCCGCCGAGCTGGAGGATCGTCCTGCCGTGCACGGGCTCGAGCTGCCAGTCGTAGTTGCCGGTGGTGAACTCCCCGTCCTTGTCCTTGAAGACGCGCTCGACGTCCTCGTAGCGCGAGACGAGGTAACTCCGTGTCGCCTCGTGCCAGAGCAGGGGAGCGGTGTCGCGCATCAGGCGGTACGCCGGATAGGGGTCCGCGGCGAACGCGGGCGAGAGGATGTCGGGCACCTGCCGCGCGGTGGACATGGGGGCTCCCTCGGATGCGGTGACCGGCTTATGACACAAGCCGCACCGGCAGCCGGTCAAGGACGCCTCGGCACGCGGGGCGGTGGCACCGGGTGTCCGGGGGAGCGGACAGCACGGCCGGGAGCAGCGCCTTCCTCCGTTTGCGGCGTGGTGTGCGGCGGGGTTCAGTGAGTACCCCGGGGAATCCAGCCAGGAGGATCCCATGTCGCACCATCACCACAAGTCCAATGAGCAGGTCGAGGGAAACCCGGACACCGGGCACGGGCGCGGTATGCCGCGGCGGCCCGACGAGGCGGAACTCGCCGAGCGCACCCGCGAGGACCGGCGGGACGTGAAGAAAGAGCAGGCCGAGATGGAACGCGAGGAGGACTGACGGTCCCCGTCCGCACGCGTTCTCGCACCGTTACCCACCGTCCAGGAGGTCTCCATGTCGTCGAAGCGACGCCGGAAGAAGAAGGCGCGACGCAACCATGCCGCCAATCACGGCAAGCGCCCCCAGTCCTGAGGGCCCGACCGCATGTCGTGAGGACTCGATCGCATAGAGACGGGCGCCGGCACCCTTCGGGCCGGCGCCCTCCTTTGCGCGCGGGTTCCTGGACGGCCCGGCGGCGGCTCTAGACGGCGCGTGGCGGGCCGTCCTCCGCCAGCAGATACAGCTCCCGCGAGGTGCTGATCAGTTCCTGTTCCTCCTGCCGGGAACCGACCATCGGCCGCGATCCGTTCAGCGGCATCTGGGCCGACTCCGGGAGGAACCGCACCGTGAGCAGACCGATGGCACCGGCGAGCATCAGGTAGTAGGCGGGCGCCAGATTGTCGCCGGTGACATTGACCAGCGCCTCGGTGACCAGCGGTGTCGTACCGCCGAACGCGGCCACCGCGACGTTGAAGCCGATTCCCATGGCGGCATAGCGCACCGCCGTCGGGAACAGGGCGGGCAGGGTGGCCGCGCTGGGCGCCGCGAAGCACGCCAGCAGGGTGGCGAGGATCAGCATCCCGAACAGCGGAAGCCAGGTCCCCCCGCGCGTGATCATCAGGAACGACGGGACCGCGAGGACGATCATGGCGGCGGCGCTCACCGCGTAGACGGGGCGCCGGCCGACGCGGTCGCTGAGCCGGCCGATGAACGTGATCAGCAGCACGATCCACAGCATGCCGATGAGGACCAGCAGGTCGGCGAAGGTGGCGGAGCGGTGCAGGTCCTCGGTCAGATAGGTGGGCATGAACCCGGTCACCATGTAATTGGTGACGTTGTAGAGCAGCACGATGCCCATGCACAGCAGCAGCTCACGCCAGTGCCTGCCGATGATGTCCTTGAACTCGCCGCGCACCGAGCCTTGGGCGAGGCTCTTCTCGTGCTCGTCCAGCTGCTGCTGGAAGGCCGGGGACTCCTCCAGCCTGAGCCGGATGTACAGGCCGATGGCGCCGAGCGGACCGGCGATCAGGAACGGCACGCGCCAGCCCCAGGAGAGCATCTCCGCATCGCTCAGCGTCAGGTTCAGCACGGTGACCAGGGCGGAGCCGAGCGCGTAGCCGACGAAGGTGCCGAAGTCGAGCCAGCTGGAGAGGAAGCCCCGGCGGCGGTCGGGCGCGTACTCGGAGACGAACGTGGAGGCTCCGCCGTACTCGCCCCCGGTCGAGAAGCCCTGCACCATCCGGGCGATCAGCAGCAGTACCGGAGCCGCGACACCGATGGTCGTGTAGCCGGGGATCAGGCCGATGGAGAAGGTGCCGGCCGCCATCATGATCATGGTGGTGGCCAGCACCTTCTGCCGGCCGACCCGGTCCCCGAGCGGCCCGAAGACGAGCCCGCCGAGCGGTCGCACCACGAAGGCGGCGGCGAACGTCGCGAACGACGAGATCAGCTGGGCGGTCGGCGAGGCCGACGGGAAGAACACCTTGCCGATGATCGCGGCCAGGTAGCTGTAGATGCCGAAGTCGAACCACTCCATGCAGTTGCCCAGGGCGGAGGCGCCGACCGCGCGCCGCAGCAGCGGGCCCTCGACGACCTGGATGTCGTCCTCGCGGAAGGCCCGTTTGTTGCGGCGCAGCCGCCGGGTCAGCTCCTCCCGTACCTGTCGTGGCATCTCCACGACGGACTTCGGCAGCCTGGTGTTCCGGAGCGGGCCGGTGGGCCCTTCGGACGTCGCATCACTCACGCGGCAGTCAGCCCTTCGCCGTCGGCAGGATCACCCACCGCATCCTGTGCCCGTGCCACGGCAGCGCGCACGCTGGGACGTCCGTCCGGGCGTACGGTGCGTCCGTGGCTCGTGTGACCCGTAAGGGCCGGGTCATGCGGGGTCCGCGACGATGGGCCCGGCGGGCTTCGGGACGGTGGCCGCGGGCGCGTACTGGGCGGCCTGGGCGGCGAACATGGCGGCGTAGCGGCCCCGCGCGGCGACGAGTTCGTCGTGCGTGCCCTGCTCGACGAGGCGTCCCGCGTCGAGCACGTGGATCCGGTCGGCGTGGCGGACCCCGGACATGCGGTGGGTGACCAGGACGACGGCCCGGTTCGGGGCGGCGAGGCGGCGGATGCGGTCGAACGCCTCGATCTCGGCCTCGGGGTCGAGCGCGGAGGTGGGCTCGTCGACGATGAGGATGTTCTCCGCCTGTGCGGTCGAGCCGCGCCAGTGGGTGCGGGCCAGGCCGATCTTCTGCCATTCGCCGCCGGAGAGTTCGATGGCGCCGCGGAACACGCGGGCCAGCAGGCTGCGCAGGCCGTCGGGGAGCTTGGCGACGACGGGGCCCGCGCCGGCGTAGTCGACCGACGCTCGCAGGCCCTCGGGTGTGACGGCGTGGGCGGGCCGTCCGAGCCGGATGTTCATCCCGGCGGTCACGGGCCAGCGCTGGAAGTCCTGGGTGAGCAGACTGACGCGTTCGAAGACCTGTGAGCGGTCGAGTCCGGCGAGGTCGGCCCGGCCCCAGCGCAGGGTGCCGGTCTGGGGGAGCAGCAGCCCCGAGAGGATCTTCATCAGCGTGCTCTTGCCGGAGCCGTTCTCGCCCACCACGGCGGTGACCGAGCCCATCGGCAGGGTCAGCGACACCTGGTCCAGGGCAGGCGTGTCACGGTCGGGGTAGCGGTAGCCGACGCGGTCCAGGACGACCTCCCCGACCCGCTCGGGGACCGGGTCGCCGCCCGAGGGAATGACCCGTCGCGCGGCCTGGTCCAGGAACCGGCCGTGATCGCGGACGTAGAGGGATTCCTCGTGCAGCTGGTTGACGTTCATGACCAGCGCGCCGAGGCTCGCCGATCCGGTGCGGACCGCGATCACGGCGGTGCCCGCGAGGGCGAGGCTCATCTGACCGGCCGTGATCAGCCAGAACATGGTCCCGTAGGTGGCGGCCATGGCGAGGCCCGACAGCGCGGAGGCGACCCATTCGGTCAGGGCCTTGCTGGAGGCGAGGCGCTCCTGTTCCGCCTCGGCGCTCTCGGCCATGCGCTGGTAGCGGCCGAGGAGGAAGGCGCCGACGGCGTGCAGGCGGACCTCCTGGGCGGCGGTGCGCTCGGTGAGCAGGCTGCCGATGAGGCGGCTCGCGCGGACGTGCTCGATCCAGCTCATCACCGATACGTAGCGCTCCTGGGCCACGCGCATGGCGCCCCATCCGCGCGGAGCCGCGATGAGGATCAGCATGGGCAGCAGGAGGGGGTGCAGCACGGTGAGGACGCCGGCGGTGGTGATCAGGGAGATGAGTCCGTTCAGCGCGGCGACGCAGGCGCCGATCATGCGGCGGGCCGCGCTGGGGCCGTGTTCGGCGACGTCCACGAGCCGCCGGAAGTCGGGGTCGTCGATCGCCTCCAGCTCGACGCCCGCGGCGGCGGTCAGGTACTGGGTGGTGGCGATCCGCTCGACCTTGGGTTCCAGGCGGCCCGCGCGCGAGGTGGACCACGCGGAGAGGGCGGAGTTGACGACGGCGACGGCGGCGGCGGCCAGCAGACCGGGTAACAGCGCGTGCAGCCGATGGGCGGCGGTGCCGCCGCCGGCGAGCAGGGCGTGCATCACGGCGTTGACGGCGAGCAGGTTCACGGCGGCGGCGATGCCCTGGCCGATCTCGCCGGCCGCCACGGCGAGCAGCGCGCGCCGGTCGGCCTGCCACGCCATGCGCAGCGTGGCCCCGACGAGGCCGGGCATGGAGCGCAGCGCGGACATCATGGTCAGGTCCAGCCCCGCGTGCTCGTACTGCGACCAGCCCAGGTCGTAGCGCAGCGGGCCGCCGAACAGCTCCTGCTCGGCGTCGGAGACCCGGGGCTCCGCCATCTTCACCGGTCCGAAGAACCTCTTCACAGGACGCCTCCCGAGGTGACCCAGTTCGGTGCCCGGTATGACGGGCGTGGGTGAGCATGGGGAAGATAGCGCCGGTGGGTGGTGGTCCGTCGGGATTTTTCCGGTGGAGGTACCCGGAACGGTGCATGGTGCGCGGTGCATGGTGCACGCTGCGCGGTGCTTCGAGCCGGTACGGCTCCGCATGACGGCCGGTACCGGTCGTGGCCCGCGCGCGGGGCGGATACGCGAGTGCGCGCGGGCCTCGGGGTTCAGCCCTGTTTCGGCGCCGTGATGGGCACCAGGCGCAGGGTGAAGGAGTGGCCGGCCGGGTCCGTGTAGCCGCGTTCCTCGTACGGCCCGGCCGCGTCCCTCGTCTCGATCGGGCGGCCGCCGAGTCCCACCACGCGCCGTTCGGCATCGTCCAAGTCCGCCACGAGGAAGACCAGATGGGCCTGGAGGGAGTTCTCCGGGCGGGGCCAGCTGGGCGAGACGGCGTTCATGTCGCGGCGGAATCCCATCCGGATGCCGTCGGCGCCACGGATCTCCACGAGGTTGGCGGAGGCGTCCGTCTGCTCACCCTCCAGGAACTCCTTGTAGAACACGGCCAGTTTCTCGGGCTCGGCGCAGTCGAGGACCACGAGGCCCGCGTTCACCAGTGTCATGCTTCCTCCCAGGGGATGACCTCTTCTGCGGATATCCCCAGCCGCCGGATTCAGTCGGCGGACGGCGGCGCGCGCCGGCGCGTCGGCCGCGCATCCCGGCGGTCGCGTCCACATTCCCGGACCGGCCGCGAGCCGCGGGCGGCCGGTCCGGGAATCCGGCGGGTCGCTTCGGCCGGGCCGGGACTCAGCTGAAGGCGGCGAGGTTGCGGGCGACCCAGTCGCCGAAGGGCCTCGGGGCGCGGCCGAGGACGCGCTCCACGTCCGGACTGATCCGCGACTCGGCGGAGTTGGGGGCGCCGATGATGTCCAGGGTGTCGTCGGCGAGTTCCGGCGGCACGAACCGGGTCATCGCGGCCTTCGCCTCCTCCCGGGTGAGTTCGTGGAAGCGCACCGGGGAGCCGAGCGCGGCGGCGATGGCCCGCGCCTGCTGCCGCGGTGTGATCACCTCGGGCCCGGTCAGTTCGAAGACTCCGCCGTTGTGCCGGTCGTCCAGCAGGCAGGCCGCCGCCACCTCCGCGATGTCCGCCGGGTCGACGACCGGAACCCCGACGTCGCCGAAGGGCGCGGCGACCACCCCGTGCGCCCGGACGGACTCCGCCCAGGCGAAGGCGTTCGAGGCGAAGCCGCCCGGTCGCAGCACGGCCCAGTCCAGGCCGGACCCCCGCAACGCGTCCTCCAGCTCCCGCATCGCGATCCGTGTGGGGCCGAGCGGTCTGGTCGCCACGCCCTGCGAGGACAGCAGGACGACCCGGCGGACCCCGCTCGCCGCGGCCAGGTCGATGATGCCGGTCGGCCCGGCACCGGGGGCGTGCAGGTCGCCGGAGAGCAGGAGGAACAGCGCCTTCGCACCGTCCAGTACGGGGGCGAGGGTCTGCGGCTCGGCCAGGTCGGCCCGCATGTGCCGGGCCCCCTGCGGCACCTGTGCGGTGTGCCGCGACACCGCTGTCACCTGCTCGCCCGCCTCCGCCAGGGCCTGTGTCAGGGTCCGGCCCACGTTTCCGGTAGCCCCGGTCACCACGATCATGTTCAAGCTCCTCGTCCGTTGTGCGGTACGGCGGTTGACGCTAGGAGGCGGGGCTTGTTCTCCGTAAGGACGTACCCGGAGGTAAGCTCCTGACATGGGGGAAGGCGCGCAGCTGAGGCAGGCCGAGGCAGTCCGGCGGTATGACGTGTTTCACACCGACTGCCCCGCGCGTGACATGGTCGACCACGTCACCAGCAGGTGGGGTATCTGGGTCCTGATCTCCTTGCGGAGCAACGACCTTCGGTTCTACGAGCTGCGTGACAGCATCCAGGGCGTCAGCGAGAAGATGCTCGCCCAGACCTTGCGCGCGCTGGTCCAGGACGGCCTGGTCCGGCGCGAGGTCGAGCCGACGACACCACCGCAAGTCACCTACGGGCTGACCGAGTTCGGCCAGGACATCGGCGAGCCGCTCACCGACCTGTTCGACCGGATCACCAAGCGGCTCCCGGCGGACCTCCGTCCGCCGCGCGAGGGCTGAGCGCAGCCGTCCCGGGTGGACGCGGCTCTTGGCGGCCTTGGTGGCGTAGGTCAGGGGTCGGGCCGCGGTGCTCGTCGCCTCCCGTCGGCGCCGCCGTCGTGTCAGTCGAGCAGAACGCCCGGATTGAGGACGCCGTGGGGGTCCAGTGCGTCCTTGGCGGCGCGCAGTGCCAGCGCGAAGGGGTCCGGGCGCTGGCGGTCGTAGCCGGGGCGGTGGTCGCGGCCGACGGCGTGGTGGTGGGTGATGGTGGCGCGGTGGCGGTGCAGGACATCGTTCGCGGCGGCCTTGATGTCGTCCCAGATCTCGACCTCGTCGCCGGGTCGACCGGCGACGGCCACGGTGAAGTAGGGGGCGGCGCCGTCCGGGTAGACGTGGGTGAGACGGCAGTTGACGGTCGCCGGGTGGCCGGTGGCCCGCGCGGCGGCGGCCCCGACCTCGGTGCGGACGGCGTCGATCAGGGCGGGAATCCTGTCCCAGGTGGCGGCGGTCTCGAAGGTCTCGACGACGGCCCCCATCCGGGCCAGCCCGTCGCGCAGGTAGGGCATCCGCAGGAACGCCGAGCGCCAGGCGCTCACCGCCGCGTCCTGCGGGGCGTCGCGGTCCGCCGCCGAGCCGCGGCCGCCGTGGGCGCGGGCCAGGTCCACGGCGGCCGCGAGGCGGCCGTCGACGGGGGCGGTGGCGGACTCGAAGCCCAGGACCAGGACGGCCGAGCCGTCGTGGGAGGCACCGGACAGCAGGGCCTCGCCCGGGTCGAGCAGACGGCAGTTGGCCGGAGAGAGATCGGACTGGGCGATGGCCCGCACCGCCTCCAGCGCACGTGCGAAGCCGGTGAAGGCCACGGACGCGGAGGCTTTGTGCCGGGGGCGTTCCCGCAGCCGCGTCCACGCCTCCGTGATGACGCCGAGCGTGCCCTCGGAGCCGAGGAAGAACCGGTCCGGCGAGGGCCCGGCGCCGGATGCGGGCAGCCGCCAGGAGGTGCCCGTCCCGGCGGGCGTGATCACGCGCAGGGACTGCACGAAGTCGTCGATGTGGGTGTGGCCGGTGGCGTAGTGGCCGCCCGCCCGGGTGGCCAGCCAGCCGCCGAGGGTGGAGAACTCGAAGCTCTGCGGGAAGTGACGCAGGGTCAGGCCGTGGGGCCGCAACTGGGCCTCCAGCGCCGGGCCGAGGACCCCGGCCTGGATACGGGCCGAGCGGCTTGCGGTGTCGATCTCCAGGACGCGGTCCATCGCGGTCAGGTCGAGGGAGAGTACGGCGCGATGGGCGTCGCCGCGGTACTCCACGCCGCCGACCACCGAGGAGCCGCCGCCGAAGGGGATGACGGCCACGCCGTGCCCGCCGGCCCAGTCCAACAGGTCCGTCACGTCCTGGTCGCGGGCCGGGCGGGCGACGAGATCGGGGATGCGCCCCGGCCGGCCGCGCAGGGCCCGGGCGACATCGCGGTACGCCTTGCCCATGGCGTGGGCGGCGCGCGCCCGCGGGTCGGCCGTGACCAGGTGGGCCAGGGCGGCCGGGGGCGTCGCGGCGGGGCGGCCGATGGGCAGGTCGGCGATCCGGGGGACCGGGAGCGGGCGCGCGAGGGTGCCGGGCAGCAGGGCACCGGTCGCGACGCACTCGGCGTCGTCGGGGTGGGCGTCGACGTAGCCCCAGCCCCACCAGGAGCGGGTGCGGGAGGTGTGCGGGTCGGTCGCGGTGGCAGGCACGGAGGCGCTCCAACGGGGTCCGGGGGACAGGAATTTACCCAGCGGTAAATTACCCTAGGGTAAGATCTGGTCCCATGACAACGCTCTCCTCCGGGGCCGGTACCAAGGGCGTGCCGAGGGCCGCGCGCGAACGGCAGCTCCTGGCCGCGGCCACCGAGGAGTTCGGCCGGCGCGGGTACGAGGCCACCACGGTGGCCGCCGTCGCCACCCGCGTCGGCGTCACCAAGCCGCTCGTGCACCAGTACTTCGGCGGCAAGCAGGACCTCTACCTCGCCTGCCTCGACCCGGTCGGCGAGCGGCTGCTGGGCGCGATCCGCGCCGCGATGGCCGAAGGGGACACCGGTGCGCCGTCGACGCCCCTGCGCGTGCTGCGCGCCCTGTTCACCGCTCTCGACGGGCGGCGCGAGGCGTGGTTCGTCCTCTACGATCCCTCGCTGCCGCCCGACAGCGAGGCCGCCCGCCGCGCGGCCCACTTCCGCGACGCCATCGACGACCTCGCCGCGACCGGCACCGCCGACCTGCTGCGCGCCGCCGGAGGCGGCGACCCGCTCGACGCCGACGCCCTCGCATACGCGTGGCGCGGCCTGTGCACCGCGCTGGTGCGCTGGTGGATCAACCACCCCGACCAGTCGGCCGAGGCCATGACCCGGCGCTGCGCCCGGCTCCTGGACGCCGCCCGCACGGCCTTCGCGAACGGCGACGACAGCACGTGAACGCGGCGGCCGGCAGCGCGGCTCAACTCCCTCCCGAGCAAAGGAAGGTCGCCGACCTCCTCGGTGTGCGTGGTGACGGGCGCCGGACTCACGAAGCCGCCCGGGCCGGGCCGGGGCAGCTTCCGAGCCGGGCTGCCCGGTCCCTCTCCGTGGCGACGGCGGAGGGGGAGAGAAGGGCCGCGGCGGGGGAGGCGGCGAGGCCGAGCCGGTAGAAAGCTGGAAGCGGGCACGGGCGCATCCCAGGCCATGGGCCGGGGCGAGGGCGGTGACGAGCGCGGTGGCGCTGCCGGCGTGGACGATCTCGCCGATGGTGCGGACCACGGACACCAGGGCGGCGGCCGGGGCGGCCCAGCCGCCGCCCAGTGCGGTGGCGCCGAGGAAGCCGAGATAGGAAGCGGCGAGCACCACACCGGAGAGAGCGAGCACGCTCCGCCGGGAGAAGCGGGACAACAGGACGGTGACCGGCACCTGAAGGGTGATCACGAACACCGTGTTCGCCACGAAGATCGCCGCCGACCACACCGGGGACGCGTGCAGCCGGGTCACCAGGACCAGGGGGAGTGCGATCTCGGGGACGTCGAGGCGGAAGACGTAGACGACGTTGGCCGCCGGCAGCGCGCGCATCCGGGGCGCGGGCCCGTCGGCCGGGTCCCCGGCCGGTGCGGCGGCCGGGGACGCGTGCGGGCGGACCGTCCCGGCCGCGGCCCGCCCGCACGTCCATCCCTGCGGCGTCCCCCTCCGCCAGGCCCCGGCCCCTCGAGAACGGCACCGCGGTGCTCGTGCGCCGCGCGAGTGTGGCGGACCCGTACGCGTGCGTCGAGGTCGGCAACCCGGACGGACGCGACGCCGTCTTCTCCGTGAAGATGCGCTTCAGGGACGGGCGCGGGCGGTCAGGTGGCGGTATCCGCGAAGGGCAGGACGGCCTACCGGGTGTTCGCGGGCGGCAGCGGGCGCGTCGCGGAGATCGCCCACCGCGAGGTCGAACCCGTGGCCGTCGCCGACTGGGAGAGCCCGTCGGGGCCCGCCCCGCGGTTCTGCGCAGCCGGCCGCGCGCCCGCTCGGCCTCCCGCAACTTTACGCAAGCCGCTTACGTAGACCGCGCTATTCTTGCGCGCATGACGCGACGACTTGCGGAAGTGGCGAAGAAGGTCGGGGTCAGCGAGGCCACGGTCAGCCGGGTGCTCAACGGCAGGCCCGGGGTCTCCGACGCCACCCGGCAGGCGGTGCTGACCGCCCTCGACGTCCTGGGCTACGAGCGCCCCACCCAGCTGCGCGGCGAACGCGCCCGGCTCGTCGGCCTGGTGCTGCCGGAGCTCCAGAACCCCATCTTCCCCGCGTTCGCCGAGGTCATCGGCGGCGCGCTCGCCCAGCTCGGGCTCACCCCCGTGCTGTGCACCCAGACCAAGGGCGGTGTCTCGGAGGCGGACTACGTCGAACTGCTGCTCCAGCAGCAGGTGTCCGGCGTCGTCTTCGCCGGCGGCCTCTACGCCCAGGCCGACGCCCCGCACGACCACTACCGGCGGCTCGCCGACCGCAACATCCCCGTCGTCCTGGTCAACGCCGCCATCGACCACCTCGGCTTCCCGGGCGTGTCCTGTGACGACGCGGTCGCCGTCGAACAGGCGTGGCGGCACCTCGCCTCGCTCGGCCACGAGCGCATCGGGCTGGTCCTCGGCCCCGGCGACCACATGCCCTCCGCCCGCAAACTGGCCGCCGCGCACGCCCTCACCGGCGGACTCCCGGAAGAGCGGATCGCGCGGGCCATCTTCTCCATCGAGGGCGGCCACGCCGCCGCCGCGCGGCTGATCGACCGGGGCGTCACCGGCATCATCTGCGCCAGCGACCCCCTCGCCCTCGGCGCGATCCGGGCCGCCCGGCGCAAGGGCTGTGACGTCCCGGGCCGGATCTCCGTCGTCGGCTACGATGACTCGGCGTTCATGAACTGCACCGAGCCTCCGCTCACCACCGTCCGCCAGCCCATCGAGGCCATGGGCCGCGCGGCCGTGGAACTGCTGAACGCGCAGATCGGCGGCGCCGCCGTACCCGCCGAGGAGCTTCTGTTCGAACCCGAACTGGTGGTGCGCGGATCGACCGGGCAGGCACCGCACGACTGAGGCGCCGGTACATCCGGGCGACTGTCAAATAATTACAGAAGTCGCGCGACATCTTGCGGACCCTTGTCGGCGGTGCTTGAGTGTGCCGCGCCCGCAGCTCCCGCCATGAGTGCCACCGAGGGGTCCAACGAATGACAAGTACCGGGTTCCGCCGCACCTTCGTCGCGATCGGCGTCTGCTCCTCCCTCGCCCTCGCCGCCACCGCCTGCGGCGCGGGCGGCGGTGGTGCGGCGAGCGGCAAGACACGGATCACCGTCAACTGCGAGCCGCCGAAGAGCTCCAGAACCGACCGGAAGTTCTTCGACGCGGACGTCGCCTCCTTCGAGCGGCAGAACCCGGACATCGACGTCGTCACCCACGACGCCTTCCCGTGCGAGGACCCCAAGACCTTCGACGCCAAGCTCGCCGGCGGCCAGATGGAGGACGTGTTCTACACGTACTTCACCGACGTCGGCCATGTCGTGGACATCCACCAGGCCGCCGACCTCACGCCGTACCTCAAGGAGATGAAGAGTTACGGCACCCTCCAGAAGCAGCTGCGGGACATCTACACCGTGGACGGGAAGGTCTACGGCATACCGCGCACCGGATACAGCATGGGGCTGATCTACAACCGCGCCCTGTTCAAGAAGGCCGGCCTCGACCCCGACCAGCCCCCCACGACCTGGGACGAGGTCCGCGCCGACGCCAAGAAGATCGCCGCCCTCGGGGGCGGCACCGTGGGGTACGCCGACTACAGCGCCCAGAACCAGGGCGGCTGGCACTTCACCGCCGAGCTGTACGCGCAGGGCGGCGACGTCGTCAGCGCCGACGGCAAGAAGGCGACCGTCGACACCCCCGAGGGCCACGCCGTCCTGCAGAACCTGCACGACATGCGGTGGACCGACGACTCCATGGGCAGCAAGCAACTCCTCGTCATCAACGACGCGCAGCAGATGATGGGCGCGGGCAAGCTCGGCATGTACCTCGCCGCCCCCGACAACATCCCGATCCTCGTCAAGGAGAAGGGCGCCGGCTACGACGACATCGCCATCGGCCCCATGCCCGGCGGCCAGGGCACCCTGATCGGCGGCGACGGCTACATGTTCAACAAGCACGACTCGCCCGCCCAGATCCGCGCCGGCCTCGAATGGCTCACGTACATGTACCTCACCCCCGGCAAGGGCTTCCTCGGCGACTACGCCCGCGCCAAGCGGAACAACGCCCCGGTCGGGCTGCCCGAGCCGCGCCTGTTCACCGGCGCCGCCGACGCCGAGGACCAGAAGATCAAGAAGGCCAACGCCAACGTCCCGGTGGAGAACTACCAGAGCTTCCTGGACGGCAACACCAAGCTCCGGATGAAGATCGAGCCGCCGGACGCGCAGCAGATCTACTCCGTCCTCGACGGCACCGTCTCCGCCGTCCTCACCAAGAAGGACGCCGACCTCGACGGGCTCCTGAAGGACGCGTCCGGCAAGATCGACAGCATTCTGGCCCGGAGCTGACCGCCATGACGAAGACGGCCGAGCGGCAGCGGACGGCGGCCGCCGTCCCCCCGGTCCCGGCGCCGGCCCCGGCAGGGGACCGGGGCCGGCGCCGCCTGATCGACCAGCTGCGCGCCTACGCCTTCCTCCTCGGCGGCCTGCTCTGCTTCGTCCTGTTCTCCTGGTACCCGGCGATCCGCGCGGTCGTGATCGCCTTCCAGAAGTACACCCCCGGCTCCCCGCCGCAGTGGGTCGGCACCGCCAACTTCACCCGCGTCTGGCACGACCCGGACTTCGCCGCCGCCTGGCGCAACACCTTCTGCTTCACACTGCTCGCCCTGCTCATCGGCTTCGCCGTCCCCTTCCTGCTGGCCCTCGTCCTGAACGAACTGCGGCACGCCAAGGCGTTCTTCAGAGTCGTGGTCTACCTGCCGGTGATGATCCCGCCGGTGGTCAGCGCCCTTTTGTGGAAGTGGTTCTACGACCCCGGGGCCGGACTCGCCAACGAGGCGCTGCGCTTCGTCCACCTGCCCACCTCGAACTGGTCCAACGGCACCGACACCGCACTCGTCTCCCTGGTGATCGTGGCGACCTGGGCCAACATGGGCGGCACGGTCCTCGTCTATCTGGCCGCCCTCCAGTCCATCCCCGGCGAGCTGTACGAGGCCGCCGAACTCGACGGCGCGAACCTCCTCCAGCGCATCCGGCACATCACGGTCCCGCAGACCCGCTTCGTGATCATGATGCTGATGCTCCTCCAGATCATCGCCACCATGCAGGTGTTCACCGAGCCGTACGTCATCACCGGCGGCGGCCCCGAGAGCGCCACCGTCACCGTGCTCTACCTCATCTACAAATACGCCTTCCTCTACAACGACTTCGGCGGCGCCTGCGCCCTCAGCGTCATGCTCCTGCTGCTGCTCGGCGCCTTCTCCGCCGGCTACCTGCGGCTCACCCGGAACGAGGGGGACACCGCATGACCACCACCCGCACCCTGATCTCCCCGGCCACCCTCGCCCGCCCACGCGGCAGAGCGATCTACTGGACGGTGTTCACCGCCGTCGTCGTCCTCTTCGCGCTCGCCTTCCTCTTCCCGGTGTACTGGATGGTCACCGGCGCGATGAAGTCCCCCGACGAGGTGGCCAGGACCCCGCCGACGCTCGTGCCGCAGCACTGGCACACCGGTGCCTACACCGACGCGTGGGACCTGATGCAGCTCCCGCGGCACCTGTGGAACACCGTCGTCCAGGCGGCCGGCGCCTGGGCCCTCCAGCTGGTGTTCTGCACGGCCGCCGCCTACGCCCTGTCCAAGTTGCGGCCCGCCTTCGGCAAGGTGATCCTCGGCGGCATCCTCGCCACCCTGATGGTGCCGGCGCAGGCACTCGTCGTACCCAAGTACCTCACCGTCGCCGATCTGCCGCTGCTGCACACCAGCCTGCTCAACGACCCGCTCGCCATCTGGCTCCCGGCGGTCGCCAACGCCTTCAACCTCTATCTGCTCAAGCGGTTCTTCGACCAGTTGCCCCGCGATGTGCTGGAGGCCGCCGAGATCGACGGGGCCGGCAAGCTGCGCACCCTGTGGTCCGTCGTGCTGCCCATGTCCCGGCCGGTCCTCGGCGTCGTGTCCATCTTCGCGCTGGTCGCCGTCTGGCAGGACTTCCTGTGGCCGCTGATGGTCTTCTCCGACACCGACAAGCAGCCCATCAGCGTGGCCCTGGTCCAGCTGTCGCAGAACATCCAGCTCACCGTGCTCCTCGCCGCGATGGTGATCGCCGGCATCCCCATGGTGGCGCTGTTCCTCGTCTTCCAGCGGCACATCATCGCCGGGATCAGCGCGGGCGGCACCAAGGGCTGACGCCGGCCGCCCGCTCGCCGACCGCCCGTCTACAGAAAGGCACAGCCCAGTGGGACAGCCCACCCATGCCTTCAGCGACCACGAGTGGTGGCGCTCCGCCGTCATCTACCAGGTCTACGTCCGCAGCTTCGCCGACGGCGACGGCGACGGCACCGGTGACCTCGCGGGCGTCCGCTCCCGGCTGCCCTACCTGGCCGAACTCGGCGTGGACGCACTGTGGTTCAACCCCTGGTACCGGTCACCGATGAAGGACGGCGGCTACGACGTCGCCGACTACCGCGCCGTCGACCCGGCGTTCGGCACCCTCGCCGAGGCGGAGAAACTCATCGACGAGGCCCGCTCGCTGGGCATCCGCACCCTCATCGACATCGTCCCCAACCACGTCTCCGACCAGCACCCCTGGTTCCGGGCCGCTCTCGCCGCCGGCCCCGGCAGCCCCGAGCGGGACCTGTTCCACTTCCGGCCCGGCCGCGGCGCCCACGGTGAACTCCCGCCCAACGACTGGCCGTCGCAGTTCGCCGGCACCACCGAACCGGTGTGGACCCGGCTGCCCGACGGCGACTGGTACCTGCACCTGTTCACGCCCGAGCAGCCCGACCTCAACTGGGCCCACCCGGCAGTCCGCCAGGAACACGAGGACATCCTCCGCTTCTGGTTCGACCGGGGCGTCGCCGGTGTCCGCATCGACTCCGCGGCCCTGCTCGCCAAGGACCCTGACCTGCCGGACCTCGCCACCCGTCCGGAGCCGCACCCGTTCGTCGACCGCGACGAACTCCACGGCATCTACCGCTCCTGGCGCGCCGTCGCCGACGCCTACGACGGTGTCTTCGTCGGCGAGGTCTGGCTCCCCGACGCCGAGCGCTTCGCCCGCTATCTGCGCCCC
This sequence comes from Streptomyces sp. SUK 48, assembly GCF_009650765.1. NCBI lineage: Bacteria > Bacillati > Actinomycetota > Actinomycetes > Kitasatosporales > Streptomycetaceae > Streptomyces > Streptomyces sp. SUK 48. The sequence goes on from NZ_CP045740.1 coordinate 7,849,825, forward strand.
GACGAACTCCACACCGCCTTCAACTTCTCCTTTCTGTCCTGCCCCTGGCAGCCCGGCCGGCTGCGCGCCGCCATCGACACCACCCTCGCCGAACACGCCCCGGTCGGGGCCCCCGCCACCTGGGTGCTGTGCAATCACGACGTCACCCGCACGGTCACCCGGTACGGCCGCGAGGACACCGCCTTCGACTTCGCCACCAAGGCGTTCGGCACCCCGACCGATCCGGCGCTCGGCACCCGCCGGGCGCGGGCCGCCGCCCTGCTGTCCCTCGCGCTGCCCGGTTCGGTGTACCTGTACCAGGGGGAGGAACTGGGGCTGCCGGAGGCGGAGATCCCCCTCGACCGCGTCCAGGACCCGATGTACCACCGCTCGGGCGGCGCCGACCCCGGCCGGGACGGCTGCCGGGTGCCGCTGCCGTGGACCGCCGGCCTGCCGTACGCGGGCTTCGGCTCGACGGGCGAGCCATGGCTGCCGCAGCCGGCCGGCTGGGCGTCGTACGCGGCCGACCGCCAGGAGCGCGACCCCGGCTCCCTGCTCACCCTCTACCGCCGGGCCATCGCCCTGCGCCCCCGGTTCGGCACCGGCCCCCTCACCTGGCTCCCGGCCCCCGACGGCGTCCTCGCCTTCTCCCGCGCGGACGGCGCGATCTGCGCGGTGAACTTCTCCGCCACCCCCGCCGACCTGCCCGCGCACTCCGAACTCCTGCTCAGCAGCGGCCCCTTGGCCGAGTCCGGCCGGCTGCCGCAGGACACCGCGGTCTGGCTGCACGCCTGAGCCGCGGCGCACCGCTGTCCCGCGCACCCCCACCCCGAAGGGAACAGCTCATGCACACCAGCACCGTCAGATCTGTCAGGCGCATGCCGGCCATCGGGGCGGTCGTCGCCCTCGCCGCCGGCATGCTCGTCGCGGTGGCACCCAGCGCGCACGCGGCCGCGGCCGCGGGTGCCACCCTGCCCTTCACCTCGGTCGAGGCCGAGTCGGCCACCACCACCGGCACGAAGATCGGGCCGGACTACACCCAGGGCACGCTCGCCTCGGAGGCGTCCGGCCGGCAGGCCGTCCAGCTGTCCTCGGGCCAGCGGGTGGAGTTCACCGTGCCGCGCGCGGCCAACGCGGTGAACGTCTCCTACAGCGTCCCGGACGGCCAGTCCGGCTCGCTCGACGTGTACGTCAACGGCACCAAGCTGGCCAGGACCCTTCCGGTGACCTCCAAGTACTCCTACGTCGACACCGGCTGGATCACCGGCAGCAGGACGCACCACTTCTTCGACGACGCCCGGCTGCTGCTGGGGCAGAACGTCCAGGCCGGGGACAAGGTCGCGTTCGTCGCGACCGGTACACAAGTCACCGTGGACGTGGCCGACTTCGAGCAGGTCGCCGCCGCCGCCGCACAGCCGTCCGGATCGGTGTCCGTCGTCTCCAAGGGCGCCGACCCCAGCGGCAACGGCGACTCCACGGGGGCCTTCCGGGACGCCATCGCCGCCGCCCAGGGCGGAACGGTGTGGATCCCGCCGGGCGACTACAAGCTCACCTCCTCCCTCAACGGGGTACAGAACGTGACCCTTCAGGGGGCCGGCGGCTGGTACTCGGTCGTGCACACCTCCCGCTTCATCGACCAGTCCAGCTCCGCTGGGAACGTCCACATCAAGGACTTCGCGGTGATCGGCGAGGTCACCGAACGCGTCGACTCCAGCCCGGACAACTTCGTCAACGGCTCCCTCGGGCCGGGCTCGTCCGTCTCCGGCATGTGGATCCAGCATCTGAAGTGCGGCCTGTGGCTGACGGGCACCAACGACAACCTGGTCGTGGAGAACAACCGGATCCTCGACACCACCGCCGACGGCATCAACCTCAACGGCACCGCCAAGGGGGTCCGGGTCAGCGACAACTTCCTGCGCAACCAGGGCGACGACTCCCTCGCCATGTGGTCGCTGTACGGCCCGGACACCGGTTCCAGCTTCGAGAACAACACCATCTCCCAGCCCAACCTGGCCAACGGCATCGCCATCTACGGCGGTACCGACATCACGGTGCGCGGCAATCTGGTCTCCGACACCAACGCCCTGGGCAGCGGTATCGCCATCTCCAACCAGAAGTTCCTGGACCCGTTCTCGCCGCTGGCCGGCACCATCACGGTCGACGGCAACACGCTGGTGCGCGCCGGCGCGATGAACCCCAACTGGAACCATCCGATGGGCGCGCTGCGCGTCGACTCGTACGACAGTGCCATCAACGCCACGGTGAACATCACGAACACGACGATCACCGACAGCCCCTACAGCGCCTTCGAGTTCGTCTCCGGCGGCGGCCAGGGCTATCCGGTGCGGAACGTCAACGTGACCGGGGCGACGGTGCGGAACACCGGCACGGTCGTGGTGCAGGCGGAGGCGCAGGGAGCGGCCACGTTCAAGAACGTCACCGCCACCGGTGTCGGTTCGGCCGGGGTGTACAACTGCCCGTATCCGGCGAACTCCGGGCCCTTCACGCTCACCGACGGCGGCGGCAACTCCGGCTGGTCCGGCAGCTGGTCGGACTGCTCCAGCTGGCCCCAGCCCGGCCAGGGCAATCCGGCGCCCGATCCCAATCGCAACCTCGCCAAGGGCCGGCCGGCCACCGCGACCGGTTTCCAGGACGTCTACACGCCGGGCAAGGCGGTCGACGGTGACGCCAACTCGTACTGGGAGTCCGCCAACAACGCCTTCCCGCAGTCGTTGACGGTCGACCTGGGCTCGTCGTACGCGGTGCGCCGGCTGGTGCTGAAGCTGCCGCCGTCCTCGGCGTGGGGCGCCCGCACCCAGACCGTCACCGTGCTCGGCAGCACCGACGGCTCCGCCTACTCCACCGTGGCCGGCTCCCAGGGCTACCGCTTCGACCCGGCCACCGGCAACACCGCCACGGTGTCGCTGCCGGGGGATGCGAACCTGCGGTACCTGCGGCTGTCGGTCAGCGCCAACACGGGCTGGCCGGCGGGGCAGTTCAGCGAGGTGGAGGCGTACCTCACCCCCTGACGTCCCGCTGCGGACCGGGCGGCTCGCCGGAGCCGTCTCCAGGTGCCGGTGCCCGGGGGTGAGAGCCCGGGCACCGGCATCACCTGCGACCGGGCAGCGCAGCCTCGCGCGGCGGACGGCGCGCGCCCGGCCACGTCGGGGGAGCGCGCGTGATGAGTGAGATCTTCAAGTGCGCCCCTCACGCGCCAGGTTGGCTGAAAACGCTCGTTCCGGCCGGAATCTTTGCTTCCCCCGTCCGGGGGCTGTCAAGGGGTGCCGCTGGGGCGGGCGGGGTGGGGTGGCGTGTCGGACAGATATGGGACGTGCTTCTGGCATATCGCGCGCGTCGTTCAAAGTGGCCTACGAGCAACCCTCTCTGTCGGATAATCAGCCCAGATCAGGGCCGGAGTTCGGCCATCGCGCCCGGGCGTGTCGCGCGTCGCCGGACCGCGGAGGTGCCGCGACGTGCGACGTTCCGACCTGTGTACGGGTGAGGAATTTTTCGCGGCGCCGGTTTGTGCGCGGGGTGCCGGGGCACCCGGGCGGGCGACGATTCGGCCGCGATTCCGGGCGCGCGCACGGCCCGTCGGAGATTGCCCGATGGTGACGCAAAAACACCGGCAGAGTACTCTCCGTTCAACTTCAGGGGGTTGCTTACGCGTGACTCACCGTGAAGACTGTGGCCGAGATCCATCGAAACGAAGGTGTGACGGGGTGCGCATCATGCCATTCGTGGGGCGGCATGCTCCGCGATTGCGTATCGTCACATCGCGTTCCGAGTAGTCGGGGCCCTCGGCCCCTGCTGTCCGTATACGAACCGGGAGGGTCCCGCGCCATCACCGCGCGGGAGGTTTCGCCAAGGGGGATGGGCTATGTCGGGTTGGTGCGCCGTACGACCGGGCTTGCCGCGGGGCCGTGGCCGGCCGCGCAGCCGCCGCGTCCTGCGCCGTATGTGCTGACGGTTCCCGATCCGTCCCGGCGGCGGACCGACGGCAGCCGACCGTTCCGCCGTTCCAAGGCAAGTCATCAGCACACCACACGGGTCACGCGCTGCTCCGCTCCGGATTTTCGCGCGGCGGTGCCCGGGATCTTCCGCCGGCCGGCCCGTGCGGGTTCGCGCCGTTCCCCGTGTGTGTGGCTCCGCTGTGCCCGCACGCGCTAGCAAGGAGACAAGGTGATCAGCAGGCAACCGACGGACGGCCAGCTCCTCCTGGAGGAGTTGCCCGACCGCTGGCGGGGTCTACGCGAGGCCGGTCCGGTACGGCACGACGAGGTCCAGGGCACCTGGCAGGTGCTCGACCACGAGAACGTCGCCGCCGTGCTCGCCGACCCGGCGACGTACTCCTCGGACCTCTCCGCCCTCAGCCCCACCCAGGCCGACTTCGAGACCTTCACCCAGGGCAACTTCGTCGGCATGGACCCCCCGGAGCACCGCAAACTCCGCACCCTGGTCAGCCAGGCGTTCACCCCCCGGGTCGTGCAAGGGCTCGAACCCCGTATCGAGGCCATCTGCGCCCGGCTGCTGGACGGCGTCGCCGACCACGACCGGTTCGACCTGGTCGACACGCTGGCCTACCCGCTGCCGATCATCGTGATCGCCGAACTGCTCGGCATCCCCGCCGAGGAGCACCGCCTCTTCCAGGAGTGGGCGAGCGTGCTGTTCGGCGGCGACCAACTCGGCGAGGCGCCGGACATGGCCGATCTGGAACGGGCGCTGGAGGCCATCGCCCCGACCGTGCGCGAGATGAACAGCTACATGCTGGACTACATACGCGCCCGGCGCGCCGCCCCCGGCGACGACCTGACCAGCAGACTCATCGCCGCCGAGGTGGACGGCGTGCGCCTGCGGGACCAGGAGATGGTCGGCTTCGTGGCGCTGCTGCTGGTCGCCGGACACATCACCACCACCGCGCTGCTCGGCAACGCGATCGTCACCTTCGACCGCTACCCCGACACGGACGCGGCGCTGCGCGCCGATCCGCTGCGCATCCCCACCGCCGTCGAGGAGGTGCTGCGCTGGCTGCCCCCCTTCCCCGAACTGGGCCGCCGGGTGACCAGGCCCGTCGTCCTCGGCGGTCACGAGATCCCCGCCGACACCCTGCTGATGGCACATCTGGGCGCCGCCAACCGGGACCCCGCCCGTTTCGACGCGCCCGACGTCTTCGACGTGACCCGCTCACCCAATCCCCATCTGACCTTCGGGCACGGCATCCACTTCTGTTTCGGTGCGCCGCTGGCCCGGCTGGAGGCACGGATCGCTCTGCGTATGTTGCATGAACGATTCCGCATGCTGGCGGTCCCGTCCCACAAGGACATCACCTACCAGAATCCGGCCGTGATCGTCGGCGTACGGCATCTGCCCGTCGAGGTCGGCCGAGCGTAATCCCCGGCGCACACGCAGCGCCCCGGTCGGCCCCCGTACCGCTCAGACCCGGGCCGGACCGGAAACACCCGCACATGAGACCCATCCAACGGGAGTCCCCTTCTCATGCCGTACACCATCCCCGCCGCTCCGCCCGTCTCCCGGACGCCCTCGCTGTTACGCCGGGAACTGCGGGACCGCCTCGACGCGCTCGCCCGGACCCACCGGGTGCCCGGCGCCCAACTGGTCCTCGACACCGGCACCGACGTCATATCCATACACACCGGCACCGCCGACGTCTCCGCCGGCACCCTCCTCACCGGGGACACGGCCGTCCCCCTGGGCTCGCTCACCAAGCCGTTCACCGCGGCCCTCGTGATGCTCCTCGCCGACGACGGTGACCTGGACCTCGACGAGCCCGCCGCCCTGCACCTTCAGGAGCTGCGCTCCGTCCCCGGGGTGACGATCCGTCAGCTGCTCAGCCACACCGGCGGGCTGCCCACCGGGCCGGACTCCGACACCGCCGCCGCGACCACCGCCGCCCGCTATCTGGCATCGGTGTGCACCGCCCGTGACCTGCTCTTTTCGCCGGGCACCGACTTCTCCTACTCCAACGCCGGTTACGTCGCCGCCGGACGGCTGGTGGAGACCGTCACCGGGATGCCGTGGGGCGAGGCGGTCCGGTCGCTGCTGCTCGAACCGCTCGGTGTCGCACCGGCGTTCATCGGCGAGGCCGCGCCCGGCCGTCCCGTGGCCGCGGGACACGCGGTCAACACCGCCACCGGACAGGCCCTCGCGGCCCGGCAGAACCTGGCACCGCTGGAGGCGCCGGCTGGCGCGCTGCTCGCGAGCGCCGCGGACCTGGCCGCGTTCGGCAACGCGCTGATCGGCCGCGGCGATCTGCTGCCGCCCGCCGTCGCGAAGGACATGCGCCGCCCCGAACCCGCCGCCCGGCCCGGCACCCTGGCCGACGGCTGGACCCCCGGACTCGCCCTCTACCAGCACGACGGCCGTGCCTGGTTCGGCCACGACGGCAACGCCCAGGGCACGTCCTGCCATCTGCGCACCGACCCGGAGAGCGGGGTCGTGGTGGCCTTCACGGGCAACGCCGGCGGTGCGACCGCGCTGTGGCGCGACCTCACCGGGGAACTCGCCCGGCTCACCGGCATCCGGGTACCGGCCGGCGGACACCCCGTGGACGGGGGGCGCCGCGCCGCCCTGCCCGAGTGCGTGGGTCTGTACCGCAACGGCGGCACGGGCTACCGCGTCACGGCCGGCCCGGACGGCGAGCCCGCCCTGTCCGTGGACGGCGACCTGGCGCTCCCGCTGGTCTGCTACGCCGACCTGTCGTACGACCTGCGCGACCCGGCCACCGGCAGCCTGGAGCCCGGTGGCCGCTTCCACCGTGACCCGGTCACCGGGAGCATCGACCGAATACAGATATCCGGCCGCACGGCGCGCCGCACCGACGACGGCTGACGGACGGGGCCGACGGGGCAGGCCGGACCGCGTGTCGGTCACGGCTCCGGGCCCCGGGCGGGTTCGGGCCGGTCATCGGTCCTGAGCCGCCGGTCCGGTGCCGTGCGGGGTCCGGTCCCGGACAGGGCATGGTCCCCGGTCACGGCCCGGTGAGGTCCGGCCCCGGTCGGCGTGCCGGTGTCCGGTCCCCGCCCGGGTGCGGCGGATGTCCCGCCCGGAGCTCGTAGCCCCGGCCGCCCGTCTCGCCCCGTCATCCCCTCCCGTCCCCACCGGGGCGCCCGCACCCGGTACGCGCGGTCCGCCCGGCATCGCGTACCCGGCCCGTGCCCCGCCGTGTCACCCGGCGCGGCGGCCCGGCCGTCGCCCTGCCGGAGGGCGCGCGGGAAGCGCCACCCCCCTGTCACCCCGTTCGTCACGCGCGGTACCGGTCAGCCCGACCGGCCCCGCCGGCCCGTTCGTCCAGCACCGTCGTCCCCGCCCGGTGCGCCCCCGTTCCAGCGCGCCGCCCCCGCGGTGGGCCCGGGCCGCCCCCACGGCCCGTGCCCCATCGTCCCGCTCTCCAAAGGACTACACCCATGACGGACCCGCACGACAAGCCCGCATCGGCGCCCTCCCTGCCGCGCTCCGGCCCCGCCGGTGCGACGGAGAGCAGCACGACCGGGGCGCCCCCGATGCTCGGCGCGCTGTTCGCCGCCTGGGTGGCCCGTACCCCGGACGCACCGGCCCTCACGGACGGCCGGCGGACCTGGACCTACCGCCAACTGGCCGACCGGGCCGACCGGTTGGCCGCACATCTGACATGCCGGCGCGCCGGACCCGACCGGGTGGTCGCCCTGGTCCTGCCGCGCTCCATGGAACTGATCGCCGCCGAACTGGCCGTCGCCCGGGCCGGTGCCGCCTTCCTGCCCGTGGACCCCGCCTACCCCGCCGAGCGCCGGGCCCTGATGCTCGCCGACGCCGCACCCGCCGTCACCCTCGACGACGCGGGCCGGGTCGGCGAGCTGCTCGACGCCGATGCCGACGCCGACGGCGGGCGCCCTGCGGGGGAGCCGGTCGCCGGGGCCGACAGTGCCGCGTACGTCATCTATACCTCTGGTTCCACCGGCACCCCCAAGGGCGTGACGGTCACCCACCGCGGCATCGGCGGGTTCGTCACCGCCGCGGCCGAGCGGTACGCCGTGGGTCCCGGCGACCGCGTGCTCCAGTTCTCCTCGCCGAGCTTCGACGCCTCCGTCCTGGAGCTGTTCATCTCGGTGCTGTCCGGCGCCACCCTCGTCGTACCGCCGCAGGGCCCCTGGCTGGGCGACGAACTCGCCGGTGTCCTGGACGAGCACCGCATCACCCACGCCCTCATCCCGCCCGCCGCGCTCGCCACCCTGCCGGGGCCGGAGACCGGCGCGGGGCGTCATCTGCGCACACTGATCGTGGGCGCCGAAGCCTGCCCGGCCGGGCTCGTGGACACCTGGGCGCCCGGCCGCCGCATGATCAACTCGTACGGTCCGACCGAGGCCACCATCGTCGCCACCTGGACCGGGCCGCTCACCGCGGGCCGGGGCACCCCGACGATCGGCGACGCCCTGCCGCACACCCGGACCCATGTGCTCGACGCCGCGATGCGGCCCGTACCGCCCGGCGCGGACGGCGAGTTGTTCATCGGCGGCGACGCGGTGGCCCGCGGCTACCTCGGCCGCCCGGGCCTGACCGCCATCCGCTTCGTGCCCGATCCCTTCGGACCGGCCGGGGCCCGCCTGTACCGCACCGGGGACCGGGCGCGCCGAACGCCCGACGGGGAGCTGGAGTTCCTCGGCCGCCTCGACCGGCAGGTGAAGATCCGCGGCTTCCGGATCGAGCCGGGCGAGATCGAGGCCGCCCTGCGCCTGGCCGGCGCCGACACCGTCGGCGAGGCCGTGGTCGTCGTACGCGAGGACGAGCCGGGTCACCAGCGCCTCGTCGGCTACGTCACCCCGGCCGGTCCGGTACCCGCCGCCGCCCCGGACCCGGACCCGGCGACTCCCGCCCCGGACCCCGCCGCCCCCTCGTCCCGCCCCGCGGGCGTCCTGGACCCCGCGGCCCTGCGTGCCGCCGTGGCCGCGCGGTTGCCCGCCCACATGGTGCCGGCCGCGGTCGTGGTGCTGGACCGGATGCCGCTCACCCCGCAGAACAAGATCGACCGGCGGGCCCTGCCCGCGCCGGAGCGCACGGCCGCGGCCGGACACCTGGCGCCGCGCACCGACGAGGAACGAGCGCTCGCGGCGATCTGGGCGGACGTCCTGGGCGTGGACGAGGTCGGCGTGACGGACGACTTCTTCGACCTCGGCGGCGAATCCATCCTCGCCGCCCGGACCCTGTCCCGGATCAGGGACGAGCTGGGTGTCCGGCTGACCGTGCGGGACGTCTTCTCGGCACGGACCGTCGCCGCCCTCGCCCCGCTCCTCGCCGACCCCTCGGCCGCCGCACCCGCCGAGCCGATATCCCCGGTCCCGCACGCGGACGGGCTGCCGCTGTCCAGCGCGCAGCGGCGGCTGTGGTACCTGGACGAACTCAGCGCGGGCGGCACCGAGTACAACACCGGTGTGTCCCTGCGGCTGCGCGGCGCCCTGGACCCGGCCGCGCTGCACCGGTCCCTGCAACGCCTCGCCGCCCGGCACGCCGCCCTGCGCACCACGTTCGCCACGGCGGACGGGCAGGCCCGCCAGCGGATCGCGGCGGAGCCGGACCTGCCGCTGCGCACGGCCGACGTCCGCGACCTGCCCGCGGAGCGCCGCGCCGCGGCCGCCGAGGACCTGCTCACCGAGGAACTGGGCCGCCCCCACGACCTGGCGGCCGGGCCGCTCACCCGCGCCCTGCTGGTGCGGCTCGCCGACGAGGACCACCTGCTCCTGCTCGCCCAGCACCACATCGTCACCGACGGCTGGTCGGTGGGCATCCTGACCCGCGAGCTCGCCGCCCTCTACCACGCCGAGACCACCGGCGAGCCGGACGGTCTCGCGCGGCCGGGCGTGCAGTACCCGGACTTCGCGGTGTGGGAAGGGCGGCAGCGGACGTCCGGCGCGGACGCGGCCGACCTCGCCTACTGGAAGCGGCACCTGGACGGAATCCAGCACCTGGAGCTGCCCGCCGACCGGCCGCGCCCGGCCGTGCGCAGCACCGCGGGAGCCGCCCACCGGCACCCGCTGCCCGCCGAACTGGTGGACAGACTGCGGCAGTTGGCCACCGGGCGGGGCACCACCGTGTTCACCCTGTACGCGGGTGCCGCCGCGCTGCTGTTCGCCCGCTACTCGGGCCAGCGGGACATCGCCTTCGGCACCGTCACCACCGGACGCGGCCGGCGCGACCTGGAGGACGTGGCGGGCTTCTTCGCCAACACGGTGGTGCTGCGCGGCGAGGTGGACGAACGGGCCAGCGTCGACCGGTTCGTGGAGACCATGCGGACGACGGTGCTGGACGCCTTCGCCCACGACGGGGTGCCGTTCGACCGGGTCGTGGAGGAACTGGCCCCGCCCCGCGACCCCAGCCGCACCCCGCTGGTGCAGGTGCTCGTCGTACAGCAGACCGCCCTGCCCGTCCCGCCGTCCGCCGGCGGACTGCGCCTCGCCGAGCACCCGCTGCCCCGCCCGGCCGCGCGCTTCGACCTGGTCCTGGAGTTCACGCCGGACGCGGACGGCGGCTGCGTGCTGACCGCGGAGTTCAACACGGACCTGTTCGAGCCGGCGACCGTGGCCCGTCTGACCGCGCACCTGCACCGCCTGCTGGAGGGCATGGCCGACGGACCGGGCCGCCCGCTCGCCGAGCTGCCCATGCTCTCGGCCGAGGAGCAGCGCACGCTGGTGGACACCTGGAACCCGGCCGCCCGCCGCTCCGCGGGCACCGGACACGGCACGCTGCCCGAGCTGTTCCACGCGCAGGCGGCCCGCACCCCGGACCGTACCGCCGTCGTCTGCGGCCCCACCCGGCTCGACTACGCCGAGGCCGCCCGGCGCGCCAACCGGCTGGCCCGGCTCCTCGTCGCGCGCGGCGCGGGACCCGAGACCCTGGTCGCGCTCTGCCTGCCGCGCTCCGCCGACCTCGTGCCCGTGCTGTGGGCCGTGCTCACCTCGGGCGCCGGCTACCTCCCGATCGACCCCGGCTATCCGGCCGAGCGGGTCCGGCTGATGCTCGGCGACGCCCGGCCCGCCCTGGTCGTCGCCACCCGCGAGACCGCCTCCGCGCTGCCCGGGGACTGCGCGCCGCTGCTGCTGGACGACTGCGACGACGCCGCGTGGGCCGACACGGAGCTCACCGACGCCGACCGGCTCCGGCCGCTGCTGCCGGACCATCCCGCCTACGTCATCTACACCTCCGGTTCCACCGGCCGCCCCAAGGGCGTGGTGGTGACCCACCGCAGCGTCGCCGCCCTGGCCGCGTGGGCGGGCGAGCGGTTCGAGGACGCCGGACTCGGCCATGTGATCGCCTCCACCTCCCTCAACTTCGACGTCTCGGTCTTCGAGCTGCTGTGCCCGCTGACGGCCGGCGGCACGGTCGAGGTGGTCGCCGATCTGCCGGCCCTCGCCGACGGCTCGGGCCCCCGGCGCGCCGGGCTGCTCAGCGGGGTGCCCTCCGTCGTCTCCCGCCTGGTCGCGGGCGGTACGGCGCCGCTGGCCGCGGACACCGTCGTGCTGGCCGGTGAGGCCCTGCCCGCGCAGACCGTGCACGACCTGCGCGCCGCCATGCCCGCGGCCCGCATCGCCAACATCTACGGCCCCACCGAGGCCACCGTCTACGCGACCGCCTGGTTCGCCGGTGACCGGCTGCCCGACCAGGCGCCGCCCATCGGCGAACCGGTCGCGCTCACCCGGACCTACGTCCTGGACGGCCGGCTGCGGCCCCAGCCGGTCGGCGTCACCGGTGAGCTGTACCTCGGCGGCTGCGGCCTGGCCCGCGGCTATCTGCGCCGTCCCGGACTGACCGCCGCCCGGTTCGTCGCCGACCCGTTCGGCGCGCCCGGCGAGCGCATGTACCGCACCGGCGACCTGGTGCGCCGCGCCGCCGACGGCGGCCTCGAGTACGTGGGCCGGATCGACCAGCAGGTCAAGGTGCGCGGCTTCCGCATCGAACTGGGCGAGGTGGAGGAGGCGCTGCGCGGCTGCGCGGGCGTCGCCGAGGCCGCGGCCACCGCCGTCACCGTCGAGGGCGAGGACCACCGGCGCCTGGTCGGCTACGTCGTCCCGGCCGCGGGCGAGGCGGTGGAACCGGAGGCGGTGCGCCGCGAACTCGGCCGCACCCTGCCCGACTACATGGTCCCGTCGACGGTCGTCGTGCTGGCCGCCCTGCCGCTCAGCCCGAACGGCAAGGTCGACCGCGGCAGGCTCCCCGACCCCGGCCCCGCCGTGCGCGCCGTACGGCATGTCGCGCCCCGCACGCCCACCGAGCGGGCGCTCGCCGCGATCTGGGCGGAGGTGCTGCGCGCGGACCGCATCGGCGTCGACGACAACTTCTTCGAGCTCGGCGGCGACTCGATCCTCAGCATCCAGGTCGTGGCCCGCGCCCGGCAGGAGGGCCTGGCACTGACCTCGCGGGACGTCTACCAGCACCAGACGGTCGCCGCCCTGGCCCGCTGCGCGGACGCCGCGGGCCGGCTCCGCGAGGCCGCCCCGGCCCCGGAGGAGGCCACCGGCACGGCCCCGCTGACGCCCATCCAGCACTGGCTGTTCGGCGCCGGCGTACGGGACGCCGGGCACTTCTCCCAGGCGCTGTCCGTCCAGCTGCCCGACGACCTGGACGCGGTCGCGCTGGAGGACGCGCTCAACGATCTCGCCGGGCACCACGACGCCCTGCGCTCCCGGTTCGCCGACACCGGCGGCCAGGGGCGCGAGGCCGTCTGGTTCATCGACGAGCGGATGCCCCGCATCCGGCTGGCCCGGCACACCGGCCCGGACACGGACACCCCGCACTTCGGCCCCTTCGACCTCGCCCGGGGACCGCTGCTGCGCGCCGTGCTGCACGACAGAGGAGCCGATCGGCCCGCCGTGCTGCACCTCGCGGTCCACCACCTGGTGGTCGACGGCGTGTCCTGGCGGGTGCTCCTGGAGGACCTCGACCGCGCCTACCAGGCCCGCCGTACCGGCGCCGACGGCGCGGCGGCACTGCCCGCGAAGTCCTCGCCGCTGCGGCAGTGGGCCCGCAGGCTGGCCGCCCACGCGGCGGACGGCGGCTTCGAGGACGAGCGGGAGTACTGGACCGGGGCCGTCCCGGACACCGAACCCGTCGTACCGGCAGCGACCGAGAAGAGCGCCAACACCTACGCCTCCCAGCGGGCGTTCACCGTGCGGCTGGCCCCCGAGGACACCTCGGTCCTGCTGCACACCCTGCCCGACACCTACCGCACCCAGGTCAACGACGTCCTGCTCAGCGCGCTCGGCCGGGCCCTGCGCGCCTGGAGCGGCCGGGACCGGGTGCTGGTCGACGTCGAGGGGCACGGCCGCGAGGAACTCTTCCCCGAGCTGGACATCAGCCGCACGGTCGGCTGGTTCACCACCCGCTACCCCGTCGCCCTCGCCGCCCCGGGGAAGGACGACTGGGACGCCGTACTGAAGCGCGTCAAGGAGCAGTTGCGCGCGATACCCCGGCACGGCCTGGGCCATGACGCGCTGCGCCACCTGGCCGGACCCGGCGGCGACCCCGGCACCCCGGACGCCCGGATCAGCTTCAACTACCTGGGCCGGATGGGCGCGTCGGACGCGCCTGACGGGCTGTACCGGGGCACCGTCCGGCCGCTGGAGCTGGACGCCGACCCGGCCGCCGAGCGCCCGCACGCCCTGGAGGTCGTCGGCCAACTGGTGCACGACCAGCTGGAGTTCACCTGGTTCTACTCGGACCGGCTGCACGCCGAGGACACGATCGGGGAGCTGGCCGCAGGCTTCGCCGACGCGCTCGCGGACCTCGCCCGGTTCGCCGCCCGGCCCGGATCCGCCGGGCGCACCCCGTCCGACTTCCCGCTGTCCCGGCTCGACCAGACCGCCGTGGACCGCCTCACCGGCACCGACCCGGCGGCCGTCGCGGACATCCTCCCGCTCACCCCGACCCAGTCGGGCATGCTCTTCCACGGCCTGTCCCAGGACGACCGGGGCGTCTACTTCCAGCAGCTCACCTTCGTCCTGGACGGCGTGCCCGACCCGCGGACCCTCGCCGCCGCCTGGCAGGAGGTGACCGACCGCGCCGAGGTGCTGCGCGGCGGGGTCGTCTGGCAGGACGTGCCCGAACCGCTGCTCGTGGTGCGGCGGCACGCCCCCGTACCGGTCACCCATCTGGACTGGCGGGAGCTGACCGAGGAGGAGCGGCGCACCCGGCTGGACGACGTCCTGGACCGCGACCGGGCCGAGGGCATCGACCTCGGACGGGCCCCGCTCCAGCGCCTGCTCCTCGCCCGGGTCTCGGACACCGAGGTCCGCGTGGTGTGGTCCTTCCACCACCTGCTCCTCGACGGCTGGAGCCTGTTCCAGGTCCTCTCGGACGTCTTCGCCCTCACCGGCGGCGACGGGCCGGACACCCTCCCTGACCGCCCGCCGTACCGGGACTACGTCGCCTGGCTGCGCGCCCGCGACACCGCGGAGGCCGAACGGCACTGGCAGCGCCGGCTGGCCCACCTGACCGAGCCCACCCCGCTGCCGTACGACCGCGAGCCGCGCGAGAGCCACCGCGCCGAGTCCACCCACGCCGTACGGGCCACCCTGCCCGAGGCCGCGAGCCGGGCGCTGGAGGAGCTGGCGCGGACCTCGGGGCTGACCCTCAACACCCTGGTGCAGGGCGCCTGGGCGCTGCTGCTGGCCCGGCAGTCCGGCCGGGACGAGGTGGTGTTCGGCACCACCGTGTCCGGCCGCCCGCCCGAGCTGCCCGGCGCCGACGCCATGACCGGCCTGTTCATCACCACCCTGCCGACCCGGGCCGCCGTCCCCGACCACGGGAACCTGCTCGACTGGCTGCGCGCCCTCCAGCACGACCAGAGCGAGGACCGGCGGTTCGACCACGTACCGCTCACCCGGCTGCGCGCCCTCACCGAACTGCCGGAACGCGTCGCCCTGTTCGACAGCATCGTCGTCTTCGAGAACTACCCGGTGGACGACGACCTCGCCGCCGCCCACGGGCTGCGCCTGAGCGGCCTGGAGGGCATCGAGACCACCAACTACCCGCTGAGCCTGACCGCTTACCCCGGTCCGGAGCTGACCCTGCGCCTCGGGTACGACCCCGACCTGTTCGACGCGGGGACCGCCGAGCGGCTGGCCGAGTACCTGACCGTGCTGCTCGCGGGGATGACCGAGGGCACCCGGCGCCCGCCCGCCCGGCTCCCGCTGCTCGCCCCGGACCGCCGCGAACAGGTGCTGCGCGCCTGGAACGACACCGCCACCGGCCGGCCCGCCGCCACCGTCGCCGACCTGTTCGCCGCGCAGGTGCGCCGCACTCCCGACGCCGTGGCCCTGGAAGCCGGCGACGAGCATCTCACCTACGGTGAACTCGACGCCCGCGCGGCCAAGTTGGCGGCCCGGCTGACCGCCCGCGGGGTACGGCCCGAACGCGCCGTCGGCGTGCTGATGGACCGCTCCGTCGCGCTGATCGTCGCCCAGCTGGCCCTCGTCCGCACCGGCGGGGTGTACGTGCCGCTGGACGGCAGGGCGCCCGCCGAGCGGCTGCGCGGGATGCTGGCCGAGGCCGGCGCCGAGCTGCTGCTCACCGACGCCGCCTGGGCGGACACGGCCCGCGAGGTGCTGCCCGGCGAGGGCGTGCTGCGCGCCGACGGCACCCCGGACGCGGACGATCCCGTACCCGCCCCGGCCGCGGCCGCGGTCCACCCCGACAACGTCCAGTACCTGATGTTCACTTCGGGCTCCACGGGCACCCCCAAGGGCGTCGCGGTACGTCAGCGGGACGTCGCCGCCCTCGCCCTGGACCGCGCCTTCGCCGGGCACGACCGGGTCCTCGTGCACTCGCCGCACGCCTTCGACGCCGCCACCTACGAGGTGTGGGCGCCGCTGCTGCGCGGCGGCACGGCCGTGCTCGCCCCGCCCGCCGACCTGGACACCGCCCTCGTCCGCAGGGCCGTCACGGAACAGGGGGTGAGCTGCCTCTGGCTGACCGCGGGACTGTTCCGGCTCCTCGCCCAGGAGGATCCCACCTGCCTGCGCGGCGCGCGCGAGGTGTGGACCGGCGGCGAGGCGGTGCCGGGCGCGGTGGTGCGCCGGGTGCTGGACGCCTGCCCCGGCCTGACCGTCGTGGACGGCTACGGCCCCACCGAGACGACCACCTTCGCCACCCGCCGCCCTTTCCGCTCCGGCGACCCGCTGCCCGCCGTACTGCCCATCGGCCGCCCGCTGGACGACACCCGCGTCTACGTCCTGGACGCCGCCCTCCAGCCGCAGCCGCCGGGCATCCCCGGCGAGCTGTACATCGCGGGCGCCGGCCTGGCCCGGGGCTACGCGGGCCGCTCCGGCGCGACCGCCGCCCGCTATCTCCCCGACCCCTTCGGGCCGGCCGGGGAACGGATGTACCGCACCGGTGACATCGTGCGCTGGAGCGCCGACGGCGAACTGCACTTCGTCGGCCGCGCGGACGACCAGATCAAGATCCGCGGCTTCCGCGTCGAACCCGCCGAGATCGAGGCCCGGCTCACCGCCCACCCCGCCGTCGCCGAGGCCGTCGTCTCCCTCTACCAGGACGCCGGACGCAAGCGGCTCGCCGCCCACCTCGTGCCGGCCCCCGGCGCCGAGATGCCGGCCGCCGCCGGGCTGCGCGCCCACCTCGCCGACGGCCTGCCCGACTACATGCTGCCCGCCGCCTTCGTCACCGTGTCCGAGCTGCCGCTCACCGTCAACGGCAAGGTCGACCGGCGCCGGCTGCCCGCACCCGACTGGGGGGCCGGCGCCGAGTCGGCCCACCGCGCCCCGGCCACCGACACCGAGCGGCTGCTCGCCGGGATCTGGGCGGAGCTGCTGGGCGTCGAACGGGTCGGCGTCGACGACAACTTCTTCATGCTGGGCGGCGACTCGATCCTCAGCATCCAGGTCGTCTCCCGCGCCCGCGCCGCCGGACTCACCCTCACCCCGCGCGACCTCTTCCGGCACCCCACGGTCGCCGAACTGGCCGCCGCGGACGGCTCGTCCGCGCCCGCCGTCACCGGCACCGCACCGGTCAGCGGGGCGGCCGCCCTCACCCCGATCCAGCACTGGTTCCTCGGCCCCCGGCCACCGCACGCCGACTTCTTCGACCAGTCCGTCGTCATCGAGGCGGCCGGACCGGTGGACGAGGACGCGCTGCGCCGCGCCCTCACCGCCCTGTGGACCCAGCACGACGCCCTGCGCGCCCGGTTCACCGCCGACCCCGACGGCACCTGGCGGCAGGACATCCCCGCCACCGGCGCCCCGGCACCCGACCTGCTCCAGATCCACGACCCGCGCGCCGAGGAGTCCGTCACGGCGGCGGCCCACGCCGGACTCCGGCTGGCGACCGGAGGACTGTTCACCGCCCGCCTGTTCACCGCCGACGGCACCCGGCCCGCCCGGCTGCTCCTGGTCGCCCACCACCTGGTCGTCGACGGCGTCTCCTGGCGCATCCTGCTGGAGGACCTGGAGACCGCCTACCGGCAGGCCCTGACCGGCGAGCCCGTACGACTGCCCGCCCGCACCACCTCCGTGGACGCGTGGGCCGGCCGGCTGCGCGAGCACGCCGGCACCTTCGCCGCCCGGCTCGACCACTGGGAGCGGGCCGCCCGGCACTGCGCCGACCCGCTGCCCGTGGACGGCACCAGCGGCAACACCATGGCCGACGTCCGCGAGGTCACCGTCCGCCTCGACCGCGACCGCACCGACGCCCTGCTGCGCCGCGTCCCCGGTGTCTACCGCACCCGCGTCGACGACGTCCTGCTCACCGCGCTCGGCCGGGTCCTCGCCGACTGGACCGGGCACGGCACCGTCGCCGTCGGCCTGGAGGGCCACGGCCGCGAGGACCAGCTGTTCGAGGACGTCGACCTGTCCCGCACCGTCGGCTGGTTCACCTCGCTCTTCCCGGTCGCCCTGACCGTCCCGGACGGCGACTGGGGCACCGCCCTGAAGACCGTCAAGGAGCAGCTGCGCGCCATACCCGACCGGGGCCTCGGCTACGGCGTGCTGCGCCACCTCGTGCGCGACCCCCGGCTCACCGGCACGCCCGAACCCGCCATCAGCTTCAACTACCTGGGCCGCTTCGACTGGTCCGGGCCCGGCGGCACCCTGGTCGGGGCGGTACCCGGCGGCCTGGGCGGCGCCGAGGCGCCCGGCACCGAACGCCCGCACCTCCTCGACGTGGTGGCCCGGGTCGAGGACGACCGGCTGGAGATCACCTGGTACTACAGCGCCGGACGGCACCACGAGAACACCGTCACCGCGCTCGCCGAGGGCGTCCTGCGGGCACTGGGCGACATCGTCGCGCACTGCGCCCGCCCCGAGGCGGGCGGCCGCACCCCCTCGGACTTCCCGCTGGCCCGCCTGGACCAGACCGCCGTCGACCGCGTCGCCGGCACCGGCCGGGACGTCGCGGACCTCTACCCGCTCACCCCGATGCAGGCCGGCATGCTCTTCCACAGCCTGCTCGACCCGGCCGGCCGCACCTACGTCAACCAGGTGCAACTGGTGCTGAACGGGGTCGCCGACCCGCAGGCGCTCGCCGAGGCATGGCAGCAGACCGCGGACGCCAACCCGGTCCTGCGCACCCACCTGGTGTGGCAGGAGACCCCGCAACCGCTCCAGGTCGTCCGGCACCGCGCCACCGTGCCCGTCACCCACCACGACTGGTCCGACGGGCCCGCCGGCCACCGCGCCGACGACCTGGAACGACTGCTCGCCGAGGACCGGGAGCAGGGCATCGACCTGGGCGCCGCGCCGCTGATGCGGCTGACCCTGATCAAGCTCGCGCCCGACCGGGTCCGCCTGGTGTGGACGTTCCACCACGTCCTGCTCGACGGGTGGAGCGCCGCCCAGGTCTTCGACGAGGTCTGCGAGCGCTACGCCGCGCTCACCTCCGGGCGCCGCCCGCGGCCCGCCGAGCGCAAACCGTTCGCCGACTACCTGCGCTGGCTCGCCGCGCAGGACACCGAGCGGGCCGAACGGCACTGGCGGGCCGCCCTCGCCGGCTTCCAGGCCCCCACCGAACTGCCCCGGGACCGGCGCCCCGCCGAGGCCCACCGCGCCTCCTCCTGCGAGACGGTGCGGATGACCCTCGCCCCGGACGTCTCGGCCCGGCTGCGCGAGACCGCCCAGCGCTCCGGACTCACCCTGAACACCGTCCTCCAGGGCGCCTGGGCGCTGCTGCTGGCCCGCTACGGCGGCGGCAGCGACGTGGTGTTCGGCACCACCGTCTCCGGCCGGCCCGCCGAACTGCCCGGCGTCACCTCGATGGTGGGCCTGTTCATCAACACCCTGCCCACCCGCGCCCGCGTCGACCAGGAGCGCCCGCTGCTGGACTGGCTGCGCGAACTCCAGACCGCCCAGTCCGAGGCCCGCCGCCACGACTTCGTCTCCCTCGCCCAGTTGCAGTCCTGGAGCGAAGTACCCGGCGGCACCGGCCTGTTCGACTCCATCGTGGTCTTCGAGAACTACCCGTTCGACGAGCACGCGCTGGCCCGCCACGGCCTGTCCATGGAGCAGGAACGGGACCTGGAACCGACGAACTACGCGCTGAGCGTCGTCGTCGCACCCGGCGACACCCTGGCCGTGAACCTGGACTACGACCCGGACGCCTTCGACGCCACGACCGTAGGGGCGCTCGGCGAGAGCCTGCGCACCCTGCTGACCGGCATGGCCGACGACCCCGGCCGCACCCTCGCCGAACTGCCCCTGCTCGACGAGGCCGGGGCGCGGACCCTGGTGGAGCGCCTCGGCGGACCGGTGGCCGCGCTGCCGCACGGCACCCTGCCGGAGGCGTTCAGGCGACAGGCCGAGCGCACCCCGGACGCCGTCGCCGTCCGCCACGGCGACCAGAGCCTCACCTACGCCGAACTCGACGCCCGCGCCAACCGGCTGGCCCGCCAGCTCATCGCCGCCGGCGCCGGACCCGAGCGCTTCGTCGCCCTGTGCCTGCCCCGCACCGCCGACCTGATCGTGGCACTCCTCGCGGTGCTCACCAGCGGCGCCGGATACCTGCCGGTCGACCCCCAGTATCCGGCCGAGCGCGTCGCGTTCCTCTTCGAGGACGTACGGCCCGACGCCGTCATCACGGCCGCCGCGACCGCCGGGCGGCTGCCCGAGGGCCCGTTCACCCGCATCCTGCTCGACGAGGAACCGGACCCCGGGGTGCCCGACACCCCGGTCGGCGACACCGAACGCCGCACCGCCCTGCTGCCCGGCCACCCCGCCTACGTGATCCACACCTCCGGCTCGACCGGCCGCCCCAAGGGCGTCGTCGTCAGCCACGCCTCCGTCCTCGCCCTGACCGACTGGGCGGCGGCCGAGTTCACCGGCCGCGGACTGGCCCATGTGATCGCCTCCACCTCGCTCAATTTCGACGTGTCGGTCTTCGAGATCTTCTCCCCGCTGCTCTCCGGCGGCTGCGTCGAGATCGTCCGCGACCTGCTGGCCCTCGCCGAACGTCCCGGTCCCTGGCGGGCCGGACTGCTCAGCGCGGTGCCCTCCGCCCTGGACCGGCTGCTCGCCGAGGACGCCGTACAGCTCACCGCCGACACCGTCGTCCTCGCGGGGGAGGGGCTGCCCGCGCGGACCGTGCGCCGGGTCCGCGACGCCGTCCCCGGCAGCGAGGTGCGCAACATCTACGGGCCCACCGAGGCCACCGTCTACGCCACCGCCTTCACCTGCGACCCGGCCGACCCCGACCGGGACCCGCCGATCGGCCGCCCGCTCGGCGGCGCCCGCGCCTATGTGCTGGACGAGCGGATGCGCCCGGTGCCCGTCGGCGCGCCCGGCGAGCTGTTCCTCGCCGGGACCGGCGTCGCCCGCGGCTATCTGCGCCGCCCCGGCCTGAGCGCGTCCCGCTTCCTGCCCGACCCGTTCGGCCCCGCCGGCAGCCGCATGTACCGCACCGGAGACCGGGTCCGCTGGACGGCCGACGGCGACCTCGTCTACCTCGGGCGCGGCGACGACCAGGTGAAGGTGCGCGGCTTCCGCATCGAACTCGGCGAGGTGGAGGCCGCGCTGGCCCGCCACCCGGCCGTGGCGGGAGCGGCGGCCCGGGTGGTGGAGCAGGACGGCCACCGCCGGCTCATCGGCTACGCGGTGCCCCGCGCGGCCGGCCTGCCGGACCCCGCCGAACTGCGCGCCTTCCTCGCGGCCGGCCTTCCCGACCATCTGGTCC
Source organism: Streptomyces sp. SUK 48 (assembly GCF_009650765.1). NCBI lineage: Bacteria > Bacillati > Actinomycetota > Actinomycetes > Kitasatosporales > Streptomycetaceae > Streptomyces > Streptomyces sp. SUK 48. The sequence continues at coordinate 7,870,960 of NZ_CP045740.1, forward strand.
CCGCCCTCGTACTGCCGCTGGAGCGGCTGCCGCTCGGCGCCACCGGCAAGCTCGACCGGCGCGCCCTGCCCGCCCCCGAGCGGGCCGCGGCCGCCACCGGCGCGGGCCGGCCGCCGCGCACCGAGGCGGAGCACGCCCTCGCGGCCATCTGGTGCGAGGTGCTGGGCGTGCCCGAAGTGGGCGCGGACGACAACTACTTCATGCTCGGCGGCGACTCCATCCTCGGCATCCAGATCGTCTCCGCCGCCCGCCGCGCCGGGCTCGCCCTGAACCCCCGGCACCTGTTCACCCACCAGACCCTCGCCGAACTCGCCGCCGCGGCCGAGAAGGTGCCGGACCACGTCACGTCCGGCGCCGAGCAGGGCCCGGTGACCGGCGAGGCCCCGCTCACCCCCGTCCAGCACTGGCTGCTCGACACGCTCACCGGGGACCCCGCGCACTTCAGCCAGACGGTGGCCTTCGAACTGGCCGCCGATCCCGACGAGTCGGTGCTGCGGGACGCGCTCGCCGCCGTACTGGAGCACCACGACGCGCTGCGGCACCGCTTCGAGGCGGCCGGGGACGGCCGGTGGCGGCAGTACGGCACCGCGCCCGGCGAGACCGCCCCGCACCTGGAGGTGCACCGGGACGCGGAGCCCCGCGAGGTGGCCGCCGCCCTCGGCGCCGGGTTCGACCTGGCCCACGGGCCGCTGCTGCGCGCGGCCCTGTGCCGGACGGGCGGCGCCGGACGGCCGGTGCTGCTGCTCGCCGCCCACCACCTCGTCGTGGACGCCGTGTCCTGGCGGCTGATCCTGGAGGACCTGGAGAGCGCCTACCGCGCCCTGCGGGAGGGGGAGCGGCCCGGACTCGGCGCCAAGAGCACGTCCTTCCAGGCGTGGGCCCGGCGGCTCGCCGAGCACACCGAGGCGGGCGGCTTCGACGCCGAACTCGCCCACTGGCAGGGCGTCGACGCCATGACCGCCCTGCCGGCCGACCACACCGGCGGCGCGAACACCGTCGCCGTCGAGGAGAGCCTGACCGCCGGGCTCGACGCCGAGGAGACCCGCCGCCTGCTCCAGGACGTGCCGGACGCGTACCGCACCCGCGTCAACGACGTCCTGCTCACCGCGCTGGGCCGGGTCCTGGCCCGCTGGACGGGCCGGGACCGGGTGGCGGTCACCCTGGAGGGCCACGGCCGCGAGGAACTCTTCGCCGACACGGACCTCGCCCGCACCACCGGCTGGTTCACCACCGTCTACCCGGTCGCCCTGGACGTGCCCCGGGACGCCGGCACCGGTGCCGTGCTCAAATCCGTCAAGGAGAACCTGCGGGCCGTACCGAACGGCGGCCTCGGCTACGGCGCGCTGCGCTATCTGCACCCCACGGCCGGCGCCGCCCTGCCCGCCCTGCCGCAGGTGTGCTTCAACTACCTCGGCCGGCAGGACCGGACGCCCACGCGGGGCGGCCTGCTGGGCGCACCCCACGGCGACGGCCTCACCGGCGGCATGGACCGCGCCGCCGACCGCCCCCACCTGCTGGACGTCCTCGGCCGGGTCACCGGCGACCGGCTGGAGTTCACCTGGTCCTACTCCCGCGAGGTGCACCGCCCGGAGACCGTCGCCCGGCTCGCGGCCGAACTGGCCGGTGAACTGCGCGAGATCGTCCGGCACTGCGCCGAACCCGGCGCCGGCGGTCGCACCCCGTCCGACTTCCCGCTCGCGCCACTGGACCAGACCACTGTCGACCGGCTCGTCGGCAGCGGGACGGACGTCGGGGACGTGTACCCGCTCACGCCGACCCAGACCGGCATGGTGATGCACGGCCTGGACGAGGCCGAACACGGCCTGTACGTCGAGCAGATCACCTTCGTGGCGGACGGCGCCCGCGACCCGGGCATGCTGGCGGCGGCCTGGCAGCACGTCGTCGACCGCACCCCCGTGCTGCGCACCTCCGTCGCCCTGCACGGCGTGCCCGTACCGCTCCAGATCGTCCACCGGGACGTGGTCCTGCCGGTCACCGAGCACGACTGGAGCGCGCTGCCCGAGGAGCGGCGGGAGGCGGAGCTGGAGCGGCTGCTCGCCGAGGAACGGGCCCGGGGTCTCGCCCTGGAGCGCGCCCCGCTGCTGCGGCTCGCCCTGGTCCGGCTCGGACCGGACGCGGTACGGGTCGTGTGGACCTTCCACCACGTCCTGCTGGACGGCTGGAGCGTCTTCCACGTCCTCGCCGACGTGCTGGCCGCCCACGAGGCCCTGGCCCGGGGCGAGCGGCCCCGGCTCCCCGAGCGCCGCCCGTTCGCGGACTACGCCGCCTGGCTCGCCGCCCGCGGCACCGGCCCCGCCGAGGACCACTGGCGCGGCGTCCTGTCCGGACTGCGCACCCCGACCCCGCTGCCGTACGACCGCAGGCCCGCCCCCGGCACCACGGCCCGCTCGGGCACCTGGCTGTCGCAGCGGCTCGGCACCGAGGAGACCACCCGGCTCCAGGAGTTCGCCCGCCGGCACCGCCTCACCCTGAACACCCTGGTGCAGGGCGCCTGGGCGCTGCTGCTGGCCCGGTGGAGCGGCGAGCCGGAGGTGTGCTTCGGCACCACCGTCTCCGGACGGCCCGCCGACCTGCCCGGCGCCGACACCATCACCGGCCTGTTCATCACCACGCTGCCCGCCCTGATCGCCGTCGACGGCGCCGCGCCCGCGGCCGGCTGGCTGCGCGCGGTGCAGGAGGCGCGCGCGGAGGACCGGCGCCACGACCACCTGCCCCTGAACGCGCTGCGGGCGCTGAGCGAACTGCCCTCCGGCACCGGCATGTTCGACAGCCTGGTGGTGTTCGAGAACTATCCGGTCGGCGACGCGACCGCGGGCGCCCACGGGCTCGCCCTGCGCGACCTGGACGCCCGGGAGGCCACCAACTACCCGCTCACCGTGGTGGTCTCGCCCGGCGACCGGCTGGCCGTCGAACTCGGCTACGACCCGCGGTGCTTCGACGCGGACACCGCCGGCTCCCTCGCCGCGCAGCTGCTGCACACCCTGCACACCCTGGCCGGTACGGACGGCACCGCCCGCCTGGACGACCTCGATGTGCTGCCGCCCGCACTGCGCGAGCGGCTGCTGCGCGGGCCCTCCCGCCCGGAGCCCGCCGAGGTGGCGGCCGTCACCCTGCCCGCCCTGGTGGAGGCGGCCGTCGACCGCCGGCCGGACGCCCCCGCGCTCGCCGCGCCCGGCGCCCTGCTCACCTTCGCCGAGGCGGAGGCGCGGGCCAACCGGCTGGCGCACCGGCTCATCGCCCGGGGCGCCGGACCCGGCGACGTGGTCGCGCTGCTGCTGCCCCGCTCCGTGGACATGGTGCTGGCCCAGCTGGCGGTGGCCAAGGCGGGCGCCGCGTTCCTGCCCGTGGACCCCGCCTACCCCGAGGAGCGGATCGCGCTGATGCTGCGCGACGCGGCCCCCGCCCTGACCCTCGACGCCAAGGAGATCGCCGGACTGCTCGCCGCGCCGCCGGACGAGGCCCCCGGACACCGGCCCGGCGACGCCGACCGCAGGCGCCCGCTGGACCTGGACGACCCGGCCTACGTCATCTACACCTCCGGCTCCACCGGCACCCCGAAGGGCGTCGTCGTCACCCACCGCGGGCTCGCCGCGTTCTCCGCCGCCGAGGCCGCCCACTATCAAGTGGCCGAGGGAGACCGGGTGCTGGCCTTCGCCACGCCGAGCTTCGACGCCTCCGTGCTGGAGCTGTGCATGTCCCTGCCGCACGGCGCCCGGCTCGTCGTCCCCCGGCCCGGACCGCTGCTCGGCGCCGAACTGGCCGACGTGATGCGGGCCGAACGCATCACCCACACCCTGCTGCCCCCGGCCGCGCTGGGCACCCTGCCCCCCGGCACGCCCGGCACCCTGCCGGACCTCAAGACGCTGATCGTCGGCGCCGAGGCGTGCGGCGCCGACCTCGTGGCCCGCTGGGCGCCGCACCACCGCATGGTCAACTCCTACGGCCCCACCGAGGCCACTGTCGTCGCCACCTGGTCGGCACCGCTGACGGCCGACGGCGGCGCTCCGCCCATCGGCCGCCCGCTGCCCGCCACCGGCGCCTACGTCCTCGACGCCCGGCTGCGGCCGGTGCCCGACGGCGTCCCCGGCGAACTCTGGCTGTCCGGGCCCGCGCTGGCCCGCGGCTACCTCGGCCGCCCGGGACTGACCGCCGGCCGCTTCCGCGCCGACCCGTTCGGGCCGCCCGGCACCCGCATGTACCGCACCGGTGACCTGGTGCGCCGCGACAGCGCGGGCGAACTGCACTACCTGGGACGCACCGACCACCAGCTCAAGCTGCGCGGCCACCGCATCGAGGCGGGCGAGGTGGAGGCGACCCTGGTGCGCCACCCGGACGTGCTGGACGCGGTGGTGACCGTACGGGAGGACGAACCCGGCCTGCCGCGCCTGGTCGCCCACCTGCTCACCGCCCCCGGCGCCGAGCCCCCCGCCCCGACCGAACTGCGGTCCCTGGCCGCCCGGTTCCTGCCGGGCCACATGGTCCCGTCGGCGTTCGTGGCGCTGGAGCGCTTCCCGCTCACCGAGAACGGCAAGACCGACCGGGCGGCCCTGCCCGCGCCGGCACCGGAGGAGGAGCGGGACCGGCCCGAGTACGTGGCACCGCGCACCCCCACCGAGGAGGCGGTCGCGGAGATCTGGGAGGAGACCCTGGGGACGTCCGTCGGCGCCGAGGACGACTACTTCCTGCTCGGCGGCGACTCCATGCGCGCCCTGCTCATCGCCTCCCGCGCCAACGACGCGTTCGCCATCACGCTGACCCCCCGGGACGTCCTGGTCTCCCGCACCGTCGCCGCCCTGGCACTCCTGGTGGAGGAGCAGATCCTCAGCGAATTCGAGGACGCCGCGTACGGCGACGACGACCACGGCACCGGCCACGACGGTCAGGACGACGAGGACGCCGCACCCGACAGCGACGACGAAGACGCCGCGCTCGACAGCCACGACAACGAAGACGCCGCGCTCGGCGGCAACGACCACGAACGGTGAGGATCCGACGACCATGACGTCTTCGACCCCTTCGAACTCCTCCGGCCCCGCCCGCCCCTCCCGGCGGGACCGCGCCGAGGCACTGCCCGAGCAGATGCGCGAGGCGCTGCGCCGCCGGCTCGCCGGACGGGCCGGCGGCGCGGCCCCCGCCGCCCGGCCGGGCATCCCGCGCGCCGACCGGGAGCGCCCGCTGCCGCTGTCCTTCGCCCAGCAGCGCCTGTGGTTCCTGGACCGGCTCACGCCCGGCGACCCCCGCTACAACAGCGCGGTCGCGGTCCGCTTCACCGGCTCGCTGGACCAGGAGGCGCTGGGCGCCGCCCTGGCCGCCGTCGTGGCCCGGCACGAGGCCATGCGCACCACCTTCGAGGAGACCGACGGCCGCCCGGCGCAGCGCGTGCACCCGGCGGGCCCGGTGCCGCTGCCGGTACGCGACACCGCCGACCCGGACGCGGACCTGAGAGCGGAGTACGCCCGCCCCTTCGACCTGCGGCAGGGCCCGCTGCTGCGCGCCCTGCTGCTGCGCGAGTCCGCCACCGCGCACGTCCTGCTGCTGACGGCTCATCACATCGTCACCGACGGCTGGTCCATGGGTGTCGTCCTGGACGAGCTGTGCACCGCCTACGACGCCCTCGCCCGGGGTGCCGCGCCCCAACTGCCGCCGGTGGTCACGCAGTACCCGGACTTCGCGGTGTGGCAGCGCGAACAGCTCGCGGGCGCCCGGCTCGACGGCCAACTCGCGCACTGGAAGGAGCGGTTGACCGGCGCGGTGGCACCGGAGCTGCCCCTGGACCGGCCGCGGCGCGGCGAGGAGGCGGGCACCGGCGCCGTCCACACCTTCACCGTCCCCGCCGCGCTCACCACCCGGCTGCGCGCCCTCGCGCGGGAGCAGCACAGCACCCTGCACACCGCCCTGGTCGCGGCGACGCAGGCCCTGCTGGCCCGCTGGTCCGGACAGGACGACATCACCGTCGGCTCCCTGACCCCCGGCCGCTCCCGCACCGAGCTGGAACGCACCGTCGGCTTCTTCGTGAACACCGTCGTGCTGCGCACCGCGGTGGACCGCGCCGGCTCCTTCCGCGCACTGCTGGAGCGGGCCGCCGACACCGTCAACGACGCCTTCGCGCACGGCGACACGCCGTTCGAACGGGTCGTGGAGGCGGTCGGCGCGCCCCGCGAGCCGGGTCGCAACCCGCTGTTCGACGTCCTCGTCCTGCTGCACCCCGACCCGCCCGCCGCAGCATCCCCGCACGGCCTCGCCGCCAGCCCGGTCGACGTGCCCCGGCAGGCCGCCACCTTCGACCTGAGCGTGGAGTTCGTACCGGACGGCGAGCGCCTGACCGGGCTGCTGGAGTACCGCACCGACCTGTTCGACGCGGCCACGGCCGAACGGCTGGCCGGACAGCTGCTGCGTCTCCTGGAGGGCGCCACCGCCGCCCCCGACCGCCCGCTGGGCACCCTGCCCCTCCTCTCCGAGGCCGAGACCCGCCAGGTCCTCGGCTTCGGGAACCCCGGCACGCACCACCCCGAGCCCGACACCCCGCACGCGGCACTGTTCGAGCGCCGGGCCGCCCGCACCCCGGACGCCCTCGCCCTCGTCGCGGGCGGCGAACGCCTCGACTACGGCACGCTCAACGCCCGCGCCAACCGGCTCGCCCACCACCTCATCGCGCGCGGCGCCGGACCGGAACAACTCGTCGCGCTGCGGCTGCCGCGCACCGCCGACATGATCACCGCGATCCTCGCCGTCTGGAAGTCCGGCGCCGGCTACCTCCCGCTCGACACCGCGCTGCCCGAGGAGCGCGTCCAGTTCCTGCTGGACGACGCCCGCCCTGCCCTGGTCCTGGACGAGGCCGCGCTGCGCGCCGTACCCGCGAGCGCCCCGGACACCGACCCGACCGACGCCGACCGGCGCGCCCCGCTGGATGCGGACCACACCGCGTACGTCATCCACACCTCCGGCTCCACCGGCCGCCCCAAGGGCGTCGCCGTGTCCCACCGCTCGGCGACGCGCCTGCTCGCCGCGCACCGGGCGGGCTTCGTCGCCGAGGCGGGCGGCGGCCCGCTCCGCATCGCGCTCACCGCCTCGTTCTCCTTCGACACCTCCCTCGAGGGCGTGCTGCTGATGGCCGACGGCCACCCGCTGCACCTGGTCGACGAGGTGACCCGGATGGACCCGGCCGCCCTGGTCGAGTACGTCGTCGAGCACCGCGTCGACTTCCTCGACGTCACCCCCTCCTACCTGCGGCAGCTGCTGCCCGCCGGGCTGCTCACCGACCCCCGGCACCACCCCCGCGTCCTCATGCTGGGCGGCGAGGCGGTCGGGCCCGCGCTCTGGCGGGAGCTGGCCGCCCACCCGGACGTGGCCGCCCACAACTTCTACGGCCCCACCGAGTGCACCGTCGACGCGCTGTCCTGCCGCATCGACGGCGGGGACCGCCCGCTGGTGGGCCGACCGCTGCTCGGCGTGCGCGCCTATGTGCTGGACGACCGGCTCCAGCCGGTCCCGCCCGGCGTCGGCGGCGAGCTGTACCTCGCGGGCGGCCAGCTGGCCCGCGGCTACACCGGCCGCCCCGGTCTGACCGCCACCCGGTTCCTGCCCGACCCGTTCGGCCCGGCGGGCGGCCGCATGTACCGCACCGGCGACCTGGCCCGGTGGACCGCCGACGGCCGCCTCGACTACCTCGGACGCGCCGACGACCAGGTCAAGGTGCGCGGCCACCGCATCGAGCCCGGCGAGATCGAGGCCGCCCTGCTCGCGCTGGCCGGCATCACCGCCGCCGCGGTCGTGGCCGTACCCGACGCGCAGGGCCACACCCGGCTCGCGGCCTACGTGGTGCCCGCGCCCGGCGCCCCCCGGCCCGCCCCCGCCGACCTGCGGGCGGCCCTGCGCCGCGTGCTGCCCGACGCCTGGGTGCCGTCCTCCTTCACCGCCCTGGACACGCTGCCGCTGACCACCAGCGGCAAGCTGGACCGCCGCGCCCTGCCCGCCCCCGAAACCCCGGAGACGGAACGGGAGTTCGTCGCCCCCCGCACCCCCGAGGAGGAGACCCTCGCGGCCGTCTGGGCCGAGGTGCTCGGGGTGGACCGGGTCGGCGTCACGGACAACTTCTTCGAGCTGGGCGGCGACTCCATCCTGAGCATCCAGGCCGTCTCGCGGGCCCGTGCCGCCGGGCTGCGGATCGGCTCGCAGGACGTCTTCCGGCACCAGACCGTCGCCGATCTGGCCGCCGCCGCGGGCCTCGCCACCGCCGCCGTGCCGGCGCCCCGCCGCCCGAGGCAGGAGGGGCCCGCCCCGCTCACGCCGGTCCAGGAGTGGTTCTTCGCCACGCACGGCCCGCTGCGGCACTTCAGCATGTCGATGGTGCTCGACCTGCCGCACGACCTCGACGAGCGGGCCCTGGAACAGGCGCTGGCCGTCCTGGTGGCCCGGCACCCCGCCCTGCGCACCCGCTTCGTCCGCTCCGGGGACACCTGGCTCCAGCACCCCGGCGCAGGGACGGACACCCCGCCGCTGACCCGGCACGCTCCAGGGACCCCGCCCGCCGAGGCCGCCGAGCAGGCCCGCGCCGCCCTCGACCCGGCCACCGGGACGCTGCTGCGCGCGGCCCTGCTCACCGGCGCAGAGCGCCCGCGGCTCTTCCTCACCGTCCACCACCTGGCGGTCGACAGCGTCTCCTGGCGGGTGCTGCTCACCGGCCTGGCGGACGCCTACCGGCAGGCGGCGGCGGGGGAGGAGCCCCGGCCCGAGCCCGAGCACACCGCGTTCGCCGACTGGGCGCGCGAACTGGCCGAACTGGTACGGTCCGGCGGCCTCGACGACGACCTGCCCCACTGGACGCGGGAGGCCGCCCAGCCCCGCACCCCGCTCCCCGTCGACCTGCCCGGCACCCCGCTCGCCGGCTCCGTGCGCACCGTCCGCACCCGGGTGGACCGCGCCACCACCGAGGCCCTGCTGCGGCGCGTCCCGGGGGTGTACCGCACCCAGGTCAACGACGTACTGCTGAGCGCGCTCGGCCGGGTGCTGGCCGACTGGACGGGCACCGACCGGGTGACCGTCGCGCTGGAGGGCCACGGCCGTGAGGAGGACCTGGCCGAGGGCGCCGATCTGTCCCGCACGGTGGGCTGGTTCACCACCCAGTACCCGGTCACCCTGACCCCGGCCGGACCGGACGACTGGGGGAGCACCCTCAAGGCCGTCAAGGAGCAGCTGCGCGCCGTGCCCCGCCGGGGCCTCGGCTACCAGGCGCTGGCCCACCTCGGCTCGCCCCGCGCGGAGGCCCGCGCCCTCGGCGAACTCCCGCTGCCCCAGGTGTGCTTCACCTACCACGGCCAGTGGGAGGCGCCCGCCGGCGGCGACTTCGCACCCGTCGCCGACGTGCCCGGCCGGGACACCGACCCCGGCGAGCCCCTCGACCACCTGCTCGACGTGTCCGCCCTGGTCGCCGACGGCGAGCTGGAGATCACCTGGCACTACAGCGACCAGGTGCACCGGGCCGCCACCGTGGAGCGGCTGGCCGACGGCATGGCGCGGGCCCTCGGCGCCATCGCCGAGCACTGCGCGCGACCCGGCGCGGGCGGCCGTACCCCCTCCGACTTCCCGCTGGCCCGCCTGGACCAGGCCGGTGTGGACCGTATCGCCGGCGACGGCCGGGACATCGAGGACCTGCTGCCGCTCACCCCGCTCCAGGAGGGCATGCTCTTCCACCGGCTGGTCGGCGGACCGGACGACGTGTACGTCGACCAGGCCGCCCTGCTGCTGGAGGGCGTCACCGACCCCGGTGCGCTCGCCCGGGCCTGGCAGCGGGTCACCGACCGCACCCCCGCCCTGCGCGCCTCCGTGGTGTGGGAGGGCGTGCCGGTCCCGCTCCAGGCCGTGCACCGCCAGGTCACCGTGCCGATCGAGCAGGTGGACTGGCGGGAGCTGGACGCGGCGGAGCGGGACACGCGCTGGGACCGGCTGCGCGCCGCCGACCTCGCGCGCGGAGTGGACCTCACGGCCGCCCCGCTGATGCGGCTCACCCTGGTCCGGCTGCCCGGGGACCGGCTGCACCTGCTGTGGACCTCCCACCACCTCATCCTGGACGGCTGGAGCCTGGCCCAGGTCCTCACCGAGGTGTTCGCCGAGTACACGGCGCTGACCACCGGCGCCACGCCCCGGCCCCCGGCCCGCCGTCCGTTCGGCGACTACGTGCGCTGGCTCGCCGGGCAGGACGGCGCGGCGGCCCGCGCGCACTGGCGGGACGTCCTCGCCGGGTTCGCCACCCCCACCCCGCTGCCCGCCGACCGGACCCGGCGCCCGGGACACGAGACCCGCTCCGGCGGCCTGCACACGGCCGGTCTCTCCGACGAGGTCTCCGCGCGGCTGGCCCGCACCGCCCGCGCCGCCGGACTCACCCTCGGCACCGTGGTGCAGGGCGCCTGGGCGCTGCTGCTGTCCCGCTACAGCGCCGAGCAGGACGTGCTGTTCGGCACCACCGTCTCCGGGCGCCCCGACGACCTGCCCGGCGTCGAGTCGATGGTCGGCATGTTCATCAACACCCTGCCCACCCGCGTCCGCGTCGACGGCCGCCGTACCGCCACCGCGTGGCTCAGGGAACTCCAGGAAGCACAGGCCGACGCACGGCGGTTCGCGGCGGTGTCCCTCGCCGAGCTGACCGCGCTGAGCGACGTGCCGTCCGGCAGCCCGCTGTTCGACAGCATGGTCGCCTTCGAGAACTACCCCTTCGACGAGGCCCGTTCGGCCGACACCGGGATACGCCTGGCGGAGGTGTCCGCCCGCGACGCCACCAACTACGCGCTCGTGCTGCGCGCCTACCAGGGCGACCGGTTCGGCTTCGACCTCGCCTACGACCCGGAGCTGTTCGAGTCCGCGACCGCACGGGACCTCGCCGACCGGCTGTGCCTGCTGCTCACCGAGCTGGCCGACGACCCGGAGCGGCCGGTGCGCGACCTCGCCTGGATCACCGCCGAGGAACGGCGGCACCTCCCGGTCCGCTGGAACGGCACCGAGGAGGGCCGGCCCGCCGACACCCTGGACGGCCTCTTCACCGCCCAGGCCGCCCGCACCCCCGGCGCCGAGGCCGTCAGCTGCGGCGCCGACCGGCTCGACTACGCCACCCTCGACGCCCGCTCCGGACAGCTCGCCCACCGGCTCGCCGAACTCGGCGCCGGACCCGAGACGTTCGTCGCCCTGGCGCTGCCCCGCTCCACCGACCTGGTCGTGGCCGTGCTCGCCGTGCTGAAGACCGGCGCGGCCTACCTGCCCATCGACCCCCGGCTGCCTGCCGAACGGGTACGCCACCTGCTCGCCGACGCCGCCCCGGTGGCGTTGGTGACCACCGCCGGAGCCCAGACCGACCCGGTCGTACCGCTGCTGCCGCTGGACGACCCCGAGGTCCGCGCCGACCTGGCCCGCCGTCCGGCCGCGGGCCCGGCCCGCCGCGCCCTGCCCGACAGCCCCGCCTACGCCATCTACACCTCCGGCTCCACCGGCCGCCCCAAGGGCGTGGTCGTCCCGCACGCCAACGTGGTCCGGCTGTTCGGCCGCACCCGGCACTGGTTCGGCTTCGGCCCCGACGACGTGTGGACGCTGTTCCACTCCTACGCCTTCGACTTCTCGGTGTGGGAGCTGTGGGGCCCGCTGCTGCACGGCGGCCGGCTGGTGATCGTCCCCGAGGACACCGCGCGCTCCCCGGAGGACTTCCTGCGGCTGCTCGCCGACGAACGGGTCACCGTCCTCAACCAGACCCCCTCCGCGTTCTACCCGCTCGCCCGGGCGGACGCCGAACTTCCCGACGTCAGCGCCCGGTTGGCGCTGCGCACGGTGATCTTCGGCGGTGAGGCGCTGGACGTGGACCGGCTCGCCGACTGGTACCTGCGCCACCCGGACACCGCGCCGCGCCTGGTCAACATGTACGGCATCACCGAGACCACCGTGCACGTCACCTACGCCCCGCTGGACCGCGCGACGGCCCGCACGGGCGCCGCGAGCCCCATCGGCGCCGGCATCCCGGACCTGCGGGTCCATGTGCTCGACGAGCTGCTGCGGCCGGTGCCCCCCGGCGCCGTCGGCGAGCTGTTCGTCGCCGGTGAGGGCCTGGCGCGCGGCTACCTCAACCGGCCCGGCCTCACCGCGACCCGGTTCCTCGCCGACCCGTTCGGCCGGCCCGGCACCCGCATGTACCGCACCGGGGACCGGGCCCGCCGCCGGGCCGACGGCTCCCTCGAATACCTGGGCCGCGCCGACCAGCAGGTGAAGATCCGCGGCTACCGCATCGAACCCGGCGAGATCGAGGCCGCCCTGCACACCCACCCGGGCGTGGGCGCCGCCGCCGTCGGCGTGTACGAGGACACCACCGGGACCCGCCGGCTGGTCGCCCACGTCGTCGGCACCGGCTCCGGCGACCGCACCGCGCCGCCCCCGCCCGCCGCCGAACTGCGCGCCCATCTGGAGGGGCTGCTGCCCGCGCACATGGTGCCCGCGGCCTATGTGCCGATGGCCGCGCTGCCGCTCACCGTCAACGGCAAGCTCGACCGGCGCGCCCTGCCCGCCCCCGGCCCCGACGGCTTCGCCGCCGACCGCGAGCGGACCCCCCTGCGCACCGACGCCGAACGGCTGGTCGCCGCCGCCTGGACGGACGTCCTGGACACCGACGAGGTCGGCGCCGACGACGACTTCTTCGCCCTCGGCGGCGACTCCATCCTCGCCGTGCGGGTCACCTCCCGGCTGCGTGCCGCCTTCGGCACCGACGTCTCGCCCCGGCTGCTGTTCACCCACTCCACGCTGTCCGCCCTCGCCGCCGCGCTCGGCGCACCGGGACCCGCGCACACCGCCGACGTCATCCCGGCCCTCCCCGCCGACGCCCCGGCCCCCCTGTCGTACGCGCAGCAACGCCTGTGGTTCCTCGACCGGTTCGAACCCGGCAGCACCGAGTACACGACCCTGTCCGCACTGCGGCTGCGCGGCCCGCTGGACACCGCCGCGCTCGGCGTGGCCCTGGACGGCCTGGTCGCCCGGCACGAGATCCTGCGCACCACGTTCGCCGAACAGGACGGCCAGGCACGGCAGATCGTCCGCCCGGCGCACCCCGTCGAGCTGCCGGTGACCGAACTCCCGGACCCCGCGGCCCTGGACGGCTTCCTGGAGCGGGTGGCCGCCACCCCCTTCGACCTGACCACCGGGCCGCTGCTGCGCGCCCGCCTCGCCCGCCTCGCCGCCGACGACCACGTCCTCGTCCTGGCCGTGCACCACATCGTCACCGACGGCTGGTCCATGGGCGTGCTCGGCCGGGACCTGAGCGAGCTGTACGCGGCGGCCCTCGCGGACCGCCGGCCCGAACTGCCCGCGCTGCCCGTCCGCTACGCCGACCACGCCGCCTGGCAGCGGGCCCGCGCCGACCGCGCCGAGACCGAACTCGCCCACTGGCGAGCGGCGCTGGACGGCGTCACCCCGCTGGAGCTGCCCACCGACCGGCCGCGCCCGGCGGTCCGCACCCGCGAGGGCGACCTGGTGACCTTCACCCTGCCGGGCGCGCTCACCGAGCGGCTGCGCGAGCGCGGCCGGGAGGCCGACGCCACCCTGTACATGACCCTGGTGACGGCCTGCCAGCTCCTGCTCGCACGCTGGGCCGGGCAGGAGGACATCACCGTCGGCACCGTGACCGCGGGCCGCGACCGGCCCGAACTGCACGACGTCGTCGGCATGTTCGTCAACACCCTGGTACTGCGCTCCCGGGTCCGCCCCGAACTGCCCTTCCGCGAGCTGCTGTCCGAGGTCCGTACGACCGTCCTGGCCGCGTTCGCCCACCAGGAGGTGCCCTTCGAGCGGGTGGTGGACGCCGTCCAGCCCGAGCGGGACACCAGCCGCACCCCGCTGTTCCAGGTCATGGTGGCCCTGCACAACCTCGACGCCGAGCCGCCCCGGCTGCCCGGCCTGACCGCGGAGCCGGTGACCCCGCCGGTCCGCAACGCCACCTTCGACCTGGCCTTCGACTTCGTCGAGACCGGCGACGGCCTGACCGGCTACCTGGAGTACAACACCGGGCTCTTCGACCGCGACACCGTCCAGCGCCTGGCCGGCCGGCTGCGCGTCCTGCTGGAGGCCGCGACCGAGTCCCCGGAACGGGCCGTCGGCGCGCTGCCGCTGATGACCGACGACGAGCGGCGGCAGGTGCTCCGCTTCGGCGAGGGCGCCCGGCTGCCCGAGCCGGACACCACCTTCCCCGCCCTGTTCGAGGCCCGGGCCGCCCGCACCCCGCACCACACCGCCCTGGTCGCCCGCGACACCACCCTCGGCTTCGGCACGCTCAACGAGCGCGCCAACCGGCTCGCCCACCACCTGATCGCCCGGGGCGTCGGCCCTGAGGACGTCGTCGCCGTACGCCTCCCGCGCACCTCCGAGCAGGTGATCGCGCTGCTCGCGGTCGCCAAGGCGGGCGCCACCCTGCTCAGCCTCGACCCCGAACTCCCCGAGGAGCGGGCTGACTTCCTGCTCACCGACGCCCGGCCGCACACCCTGCTCGCCGACCTCGCCGAGGTGCCCTGGGACCGGCTGCCCGCCCACGACCCGACCGACGTCGACCGCGTCCGGCCCCTGCTGCCCGGCCACACCGCCTACGTCATCTACACCTCCGGCTCCACCGGCCGCCCCAAGGGCGTCGCCGTCGAACACCGGCAGCTCGTCAACCTGTGCCGCGACCACGAGGCGGGCCTGCTCGCCCCGCACACCGCGGACGGCCGCCGGCTGCGGGCCGCGCTCAGCGCCTCCTTCTCCTTCGACACCTCCTGGGAGGGGCCGCTGCTGCTCGCCCTCGGCCACGAGGTGCATTTGATCGACGAGGACGTACGCCTGGATCCCGAGGCGTTCTGCGCCCGGGTCGCCGACCGCCGCCTCGACCTGGTGAACGTCACCCCGTCCTTCCTGCGGGAACTGACCTCCGCCGGACTGCTGGCCCCCGGCCGCCACCACCCGGGCCTGCTGCTCGTCGGCGGCGAGGCCGTCACCCCGGCCGACTGGCGCGAACTCGTGCGGGTGGAGAGCGAGTTCCAGGTCGCGGTGTACAACATGTACGGGCCCACCGAGTGCACCGTCGACGCCGTCTACGGCCGCGTCGCGGACCGCCCCGAGCGGCCCGTCATCGGCCGCCCCGGCGGCAACCTGCGCGCCTACGTGCTCGACGGCGCCCTGCGTCCGGTGCCGCCCGGGGTGCCGGGCGAGCTGTACCTGGCCGGGGACCAGGTGGCCCGCGGCTACCTCGACCGGCCCGGCCTCACCGCCGCCCGCTTCGTCGCCGACCCGTTCGGGGCGCCCGGCGAGCGGATGTACCGCACCGGGGACCGGGCCCGCTGGGACCGGGACGGGCTGCTGGAGTTCCTCGGCAGGGTGGACGAGCAGGTCAAGATCCGCGGGTTCCGCATCGAGCCCGGCGAGGTGGAGGCCGCCCTCCTCGACCACCCGGACGTCGGCGACGCCGCCGTCGCCGCCCGCGAGCACGGCGGCCGCCTCATGCTCGTCGGCTATGTGGTGCCGGCCGGCGACCGCGTCCCGTCCGCCGACGTCCTGCGCCTCGCGCTGCGCCGCACCCTGCCCGACCACATGGTGCCCACCGCGTTCGTCCCGCTGGCCCGCATCCCGCGTACCACCAGCGGCAAGACCGACCGGCGCGCCCTGCCCGCCCCGCCCGCGCAGCCCGACAGCGCCACCGCCTACGTCGCGCCCCGGCCCGGCACGGAGGAGCGCCTGGCCGCGATCTGGGCGCAGGTGCTCGGTGTGGAACGGGTCGGCGCCCGCGACAACTTCTTCGCGCTCGGCGGCGACTCCATCCTGAGCATCCAGATCGTCGCCCGCGCCCGGCAGGCCGGACTCGCCCTCACCACCAAGGACGTCTTCCGCCACCAGACCGTGGCCGAACTGGCGCTGCGCACCGAGGAGTCGGCGCCCCGGACCATCGCCGCCGAAGAGAGTGGCGAGGCCCCGCTCACTCCGATCCAGCACTGGTACCTGGACGGCCGCGACCCCGGGGACCGGCTCCGCTTCACCATGACCCAGCGCCTCGAACTCGCCCCCGGCACCGGCGAACCGGCCGTCCGCGCGGCCGTCGACGCCCTGGTCCGCCACCACGCGGCCCTGCGCACCCGGTTCCACCGCACCGCCGACGGCTGGCGGCAGGAAGCCCTGCCGCAGGCGCCGGACGGCGTCTTCAGCCACCACGACACGGCCGGCCTGGACGGCGCCGCGCTGGAGGGCGAGGTCCAGCGGCTCACCGACGAGGCGCGGTCCGCGCTCGACCCCGCCGAGGGCCGCGTCGTCCGCGCGCTGTTCGTCGACCGGGGACCGGCACAGCCGCCCCAACTCGTCATCACCGCACACCACCTGGTGATCGACGGCGTCTCCTGGCGCATCCTGCTGGCCGACCTGGAGACCGCCCACCGCGCGGCGGCGGCCGGCCGGCCCGTCGAACTCCCCCCCACCGGAACCTCCTTCACCCACTGGGCCACCCGGCTCGACCGGCACACCCGCTCCGGGGCCCTGAACGCCGACCTGGCGTACTGGACACGCACCGCCGCCGCCCCGGCCGCGCTGCCCCGGGCCGGCCCGGCCCCAACACCCACGGCACCGCCGCCACCCTCACGGTCACCCTGGACGCCGCGACCACCGACGCCCTGCTGCGCAAGGTCCCGGACACCTACCGCACCCAGGTCAACGACGTGCTGCTCAGCGCCCTCGGCCGCACCCTGGCCCGCTGGTGCGGACGCGACACCGTGCTGCTTGGGGTGGAGGGACACGGCCGGGAGGACCTGTTCGAGGACGCCGACCTGTCACGGACCGTCGGCTGGTTCACCGCCGAGTACCCGCTCGCCCTCACCGCCGACCCGGACGCCGGGTGGCACGACACCCTCCGCTCGGTCAAGGAGCAGCTGCGCGCGGTGCCGCTGCGCGGCCTGAGCCACGGCGCCCTGCGCCACCTCGTCCCCGGCAGCCCGCTGACCGGCGCCCCCGCCCCGCAGATCGGCTTCAACTACCACGGGCAGTGGGACACCGGCGGCACCGGGAGCGGCGGCCTGGTCCGCGGCTCCCTGCCCCCGGCCGGCAGCGACACCGACCCGGACGAACCGCGCCCCTACGTGCTGGACATCACCGGGGTCGTCCAGGACGGGCGCCTCGAACTCGGCTGGACCTATCCGGCGGCCGTCCACGACGAGGACACCGTGCGCCGGCTCGCCGAGGAGACCCTCGCCGCCCTGCGGGACATCGTGGCCCACTGCGCCCTGCCCACCGCGGGCGGCCGCACCCCCTCCGACTTCCCGCTCGCCCAACTCGCCCAGGACCAGCTGGACCGGCTCGTCGGCACCGGCCGCGACACCGAGGACGTCCTGCCGCTCACCCCGCTCCAGTCCGGCATGCTCTTCCACGGCCTCGTGGACACCGAGCACGCCTACTTCGACCGCACCGCCGTACGACTGGCCGGGGTGGCCGACCCGGGGGCCTTCGCCACCGCCTGGCAGCAGATCACCGACCGCACCCCCGCCCTGCGCGGCTCCGTGCACTGGCACGGCCTGCCCCACCCGGTGCAGGTGGTCCACCGGCACGCCGAACTGCCCGTCACCCGGCTCGACTGGCGCGCCCTGACCCCCGCACAGCGCGCCGAGGCCACCGAGCGGCTGCTCGCCGAGGACCGCGCGGCCGGCATGGACCTCGGCACCGCCCCGCTCACCCGGCTCACCCTGGCCACCCTGCCCGGCGACGAGGTGCTGCTGGTGTGGTCCACCCACCACATCGTCCTCGACGGCTGGAGCACCGGGCAGCTGCTCACCGAGGTGTGCGAACGCTACGCCGCCCTGACCGGCGGCCCGGACCCGGCGCCGCCGGCCCGGCGCCCGTTCGCGGACTTCCTGCACTGGCTCGCCGCCCAGGACGAGACGGCGGCCGAACGGCACTGGGCAGAGGCGCTGTCCGGCTTCACCGCCCGCACCCCGCTGCCGTACGACCGCACCCCCGCCGAGGCCCACCGCGCCCGGTCGGCCGCCGCCGTCCACCACGAGCTGGACGCGGACGTCTCGCAACGGCTGCGGGAGGGCGCGGCACGCGCCGGACTCACCGTCAACACCGTCCTGGAGGGCGCCTGGGCCCTGCTGCTGGCCCGCTCCAGCGGCCAGGACGACGTGGTGTTCGGCACCACCGTCTCCGGCCGCCCGGCCGAACTGCCCGGCGTCGAAGGCATGATCGGCATGTTCATCAACACCGTGCCGACCCGCGTCCCGGTCCCCGCCGGCCCGGTCCTGCCGTGGCTGCGCGGCCTCCAGGAGCGGCAGAGCGACGCCCGCCGCTTCGACTTCCTCGCGCTGCCCCGCATCCAGGCCGTGAGCGAGGTCCCGCCCGGCGAGCCCCTGTTCGACAGCATGGTGGTCTTCGAGAACTACCCGGTGGACGAGTCGGCGACGGCCCGTACCGGCGTCCGGGTCGAGGAGGTGCGCGCCGACGACGCCACCACCTTCCCCTGGTGTCTGCGCGCCCACCTCGCCGGACGGCTCGGCTTCGACCTCGCCTACGACCCCGCCCTGTTCGACCCCGCCACCGCCGAACGCGCCGCGGACCGGCTGGCCGCCCTGCTGACCGTCCTCGCCGACGGCCTCGACACCGACCTGGACCGGCTCGACCTGCTCGTCCCGGCGGACCGCGCACTGCTCGCCGCCTGGAACACCACCGCCCGGCCGGCCGCCCCGCGCAGCCCGGTGGACCTGTTCGCCGACCAGGCCGATCGCACCCCCGACGCGCTCGCCGTCCAGGACGGCGAGCGGGAGCTGACCTACCGGCAGCTGCGCGACTGGGCCGCCGCGCTGGCCGGGCGCCTGCTCGCCGACGGCCTGGCGGCCGAGGACCGGGTGGCGCTGCTCCTGGACCGCTCCGCCGAACTCGTCGTCGCCCAGCTCGCGGTGCTCATGGCCGGCGGCGCCTACCTGCCCGTCGACACCCGGGCCCCCGAGGAGCGCAGGCAGACCCTGCTCGACGGGGCGGGCGCCACGGTCCGGCTCACCGCCGCCGACGTGGCCGCCGCCCGGACCGGCGGCCCCGCGGAGCACCTCCCGGCCGCCGACCCCGACCGGCTGGCCTACGTGATGTTCACCTCCGGCTCCACCGGCCTGCCCAAGGCGGTCGCGGTACGGCACCGGGACGTGGCCGCGCTGGCCACCGACAGCCGGTTCACGGACGGCGTGTGCGACCGGGTGCTGCTGCACTCGCCGGTCGCCTTCGACGCCGCCACCTTCGAGGTGTGGGCACCACTCCTCAACGGCGGCCGTGTGATCGTGGCGCCGGAGGGGGCCGTGGACGCCGCCCTGCTGCGCCGGTACGCCGACGGCGACGGGCCGACCGCGCTGTGGCTGACCGCCGGCCTCTTCCGGCTGCTCGCCCAGGACGCCCCCGACTGCTTCCGCGGTCTGCGGCAGGTGTGGACCGGCGGTGACGTGGTGCCCGCCCCGGCCGTGCGCCGGGTCCTCACCGCCTGCCCCGGCCTGACCGTCGTCGACGGCTACGGCCCCACCGAGACGACGACCTTCGCCACGACCTTCGCGCTCGCCGACCCGGAGGCGGTGCCCGGCACCGTGCCCATCGGCCGCCCGCTCGACGACATGCGCGTCCACGTCCTCGACGCCCGGCTGCGGCCCGTGCCGCCGGGCTGCGCGGGCGAGCTGTACCTGGCGGGGGAAGGCGTCGCCCGCGGCTACCTGGGCCGTCCCGGCGACACCGCCGCCCGCTTCCTCGCCGATCCGTCCGGGGCGCCCGGCGAGCGGATGTACCGCACCGGCGACCTGGCCCGCAGGCGGCCGGACGGCACCGTCGAGTTCCTCGGCCGCGCCGACGACCAGGTCAAGATCCGCGGCTTCCGGGTGGAGCCCGGCGAGGCGGAGACCGCGCTCGCCGCCCACCCGGACATCACCGACGTCACCGTGGTGGCCCGCGAGGACCGGCCCGGCGCCAAGCGGCTCGTGGCGTACGTCGTCGGACCCGCCGCCGACGACCTGGCGGAACTGCGGGCCTTCGCCGCCCGCACCCTGCCCGACTACCTCGTCCCCGCCGCGTTCGTCCCGCTCGCCGCGCTCCCGCTGAGCCGCAACGGCAAGGTCGACCGGGCGGCCCTGCCCGCGCCCGAGGAAGGGCCGGGGCACGCCCGGGTGGCGCCCCGCACCGAGGCCGAGCGCCGCACGGCGGACGTCTTCGCCGAGGTGCTGGGCAGCGAACCGCCCGGCGCCGAGGACGACTTCTTCCAGCTGGGCGGCGACTCGATCCTCAGTATCCGGCTCGCCTCCCGCCTCGCGGAGGTCTTCGACACCGAGGTCACACCCCGCGCGGTGTTCACCCACCCCACCCCGGCGGCGCTGGCCCGGCTGCTCGGCGACCGGCAGGGTTCCGGCCGCGCGGCCATCGTCCCGGTCGCCCGGGACGCCGTCGCACCGATGTCCCACGCCCAGCAACGCCTGTGGTTCCTGCACGAGTTCGAACCCGCCGGCGCCGAGTACGTCACCGCGCTCGCGCTGCGGCTGCACGGCACCCCGGACACCGGCGCGCTCCGCGCGGCCCTCGCCGCCGTGGTCGCCCGGCACGAGTCGCTGCGCACCACCTTCGACAGCGTCGACGGGCACGGCGTCCAGCGCGTGCACCCGCCGCGGGAGGTCCCGCTGCCGGTGCACGACCTGACCGGGCTCGCCGCCGCCGAGCGGGAGCCCGGGCTGCGCCGGCTGCTCGCCGCCGAACGCGCCCGGCCGTTCGACCTGCGCGAGGGCCCGCTGCTGCGCGCCGGCCTGGTCCGGCTCGCCGCACACGAGCACGTGCTCACCCTCGCCCTGCACCACATCGTCACGGACGGCTGGTCCACCTCCGTCCTGCTCGGCGACCTCGCCCACTACTACCGGGCCGAACTCGGCGTCGTACAGCAGCCGTTGCCGCCGCTGCCGGTGCAGTACGCCGACTATGCGCACTGGCAGCGCACCCAGGACACCGGCGCGGGCGAGCACCTCGCCCACTGGAAGGAGCACCTGGCCGACACCGCCCCGCTGGAGCTGCCGACCGACCGGCCCCGGCCGCCGGTGCGCACCAGCGCCGGGGCCACCGCCCGGCTGGTGGTGCCCGCCCGGACCGTACGGGGCCTGACCCGGCTCGCCCGCGACCACGGGACCACCCTGTTCACCACCCTCGTCGCCGCCGCCCAGGCATACCTGGCCCGGCTCTCCGGCGCCGAGGACATCGCGGTCGGCACCGTCACCTCCGGCCGCGACCGGCCCGAGATCCAGGCCCTCGTCGGGTTCTTCGTGAACACCCTCGTGCTGCGCTCGCGGGCCGAGGCGGGGACGCCCTTCTCCGGGTTCCTCACCGCCGTACGGCAGACCGTCCAGGACGCCTTCGCCCACCAGGACGTGCCCTTCGAACGGGTCGTCGACGAGGTGCAGCCGGTCCGGGACACCAGCCGCAGCCCGCTCTTCCAGGTCATGGTGGTCCTCCAGAACACCCCGGCCGCCGGACTCGACCTGCCCGGACTGGAGGTCGCCGACGTCGAACCCGAATCGGACCAGGCCGCGTTCGATCTCACCCTGGAGTTCGCCGAGACCGGTTCCGGGGAGCTGCACGCCCTGCTCACCTACAACACCGACCTGTTCGACCCGGCCACGGCCGAGCGGATGGCCGGTCAGCTCGGCACCCTGCTGCACGCCGTCGCCGCCGATCCCGAACGCCCGCTGGGCGCCCTTCCGCTGGCCTCCGACGACGAGCTGAAGGCACTGCTCGACCAGGGCCGGGGCGACTTCCGGCCGGTCGCCGAGCGCACCCTGCCGGACCTGTTCGAACAGCAGGCGGCCCGCACCCCGGACGCGGTCGCGCTGCTGGACGGCGACCGGGAGCTCACCTACGGCCAGGTGGACCGGGCGGCCAACCGGCTGGCCCACCGGCTGATCCGGGACGGCGTCGGACCGGAGCGGGTGGTGGCCCTGGCGCTGCCCCGCTCGGCGGCCACCGTCGTGGCCCAGCTCGCCGTGGCCAAGGCCGGCGGCGCCTTCCTGCCCGTGGACCCGAACTACCCCGAGCAGCGAAGGGAGTTCATGATCCGGGACGCGGGCGCCCACCTGGTCGTCGGCGACCCGGCCGAGGTATGGGCGGCCGAGGGACCGGAGTCGGCGCCCACGGACGCCGACCGCACCGCCCCGCTGACCCCCGCCCACCCCGCCTACGTCATCTACACCTCCGGCTCCACCGGCACCCCCAAGGGCGTCGTCGTCACCCACCGGGGCCTGGCCTCCTTCGCCGCCGCGGCCGCCGAACGGTACGCGGCGGGCCCCGGCGACCGGGTGCTCCAGTTCGCCTCGCCCAGCTTCGACGCCTCCGTGCTGGAACTGTGCGTGTCCCTGCTCAGCGGGGCCGCGCTGGTGACCGGCGAGGAGGGACCGCTGGTCGGCGAGCGGCTCGCCGAGGTGCTCGCCGTACGACGGGTCAGCCACACGCTGATCCCGCCGGCCGCGCTCGCCACCGTCCCGCCGGAGACCGCCGCCGCCCTGCCCCACCTGCGCACCCTCATCGTGGGCGCGGAGGCGTGCCCCGCCGACCTCGTCGCCGTCTGGGCACCCGGGCGCCGCATGATCAACTCGTACGGGCCCACCGAGGCGACCGTCGTCGCCACCTGGACCGGACCGCTCACCCCCGGCACCGGCGCCCCGCCCATCGGCCGGCCCTCCGGCAGCACCCGCGTCCATGTGCTCGACGCCGCCCTGCGCCCCGTACCGCCCGGCGTGACCGGTGAGCTGTACATCGCGGGACCCGGCCTCGCCCGCGGCTACCTGGGCCGGCCCGGGCTCACCGCCCAGCGGTTCGTGGCCGACCCGTTCGGCGGCCCGGGGGAGCGGATGTACCGCACCGGGGACCTGGTCCGCTGGGGTGCCGACGGCCGGCTCAGGTTCGCCGGACGCGCCGACGACCAGGTCAAGCTGCGCGGCTTCCGCATCGAGCCCGGCGAGATCGAGAGCGCGCTGCGCACCAGCCCCCTGGTGCGGGACGCCGTGGTGGTCGTACGCCCGGGGGAGACGACCGGCGCCCCGGACCGGCTCGTCGCCTACGTCGTACCGGCACCGACGTCCACGCCCGAGCCCGCCGGCGACGGACAGGCCCCCGCCGCGCTGCCCGTCGGCGAGCTGCGGCTGCACCTCGGCGGGCTGCTGCCCCCGCACATGGTGCCGTCGGTGTTCGTACCGCTCGAGAAGCTGCCGCTCACCCCCAACGGCAAGACCGACCGGCAGGCCCTGCCCGCCCCCGGCCCCGCGCAGGCCGCCGACGGACCGCGCACCGCGCCCCGCACCGACACCGAACGCCGTGTCGCCCGCATCTGGGCCGACGTCCTCGGCATCGAGGAGGTCGGCGCCGACGACAACTTCTTCGCGCTCGGCGGCGACTCCATCCTCAGCATGCAGGTCGTCTCCCGGCTGCGCCGCGACGGCCTGCACGTGGCCACCCGCGACCTGTTCACGCACCAGACCGTCGCCGAACTCGCCGCGGTGGTCCGCACCGCGCCCGGGCGGTCCGACGACGGCCCGGCGACCGGCGAGGTACCGCTCACCCCGATCCAGACGTGGTTCCTCACCACGCCCCGCGCGGCCCACCACCACTTCAACCAGTCGGCGCTGCTCGAACTCGACGGCGCCCCCGACCCCGAGGCGCTGCGCGCCGCGCTGGACGCCCTGCTCGACCACCACGACGCCCTGCGCATGCGGTTCACCCAAGAGGCGGACGGCTGGCGGCAGTTCAACCCGCCGCCCGCCCCCGGCCAGGACCTCCTCGCCCGGTACGACCTGAGCGGACTGTCCGCCGAGGACGCCGACGCGGCCATGGCGAAGGCCGCCGACGAACTGCACGCCGGCTTCGACCTGGCCCACGGCCCGCAACTGCGCGCCGCCCTGTTCACCGGCGACCCGGACCGGCCCGTGTTCCTGCTGCTGGTCGCCCACCACCTCGTGGTGGACGCCGTCTCCTGGCGCGTCCTGCGCGACGACCTGGAGACCGCCTACCGGCAGGCCCACGCGGGCGGCCCCGTCACCCTGGGGGAGCGCAGCACCAGCTTCCGGGACTGGTCCACGCGGCTGTCCGCGCACGTCGCCGAGGGCGGCCTCGACCACGAACTGCCCCACTGGGAAGAGGCCGTACGCTCCGAAACCGTCCCCGCCGTTCCCGCGCCCGCGGCCGACGCGGGCCCGGCCGCCACCGTCAGCGTGGAACTCGACGAGGACGACACCACCGCCCTGCTCCGCTCCGCGCCCACCGCCTACCGCACCCGCGTCAACGACGTCCTGCTCGCCGCCCTCGCCCTCGCGCTGGCCCGCTGGACCGGGCACGACCGGGTCCGGCTCGACCTGGAGGGGCACGGCCGCGAGGACCTCCTCGACGGGGTCGACCTGTCCCGCACCGTCGGCTGGTTCACCACCGTCTATCCGGTCGCCCTCCAGGTGGCCGACCCCGCCGACCTCGGGCCCGACCGCGACTGGCGCTCCCTGGTGAAGTCGGTACGGCGCCAGCTGCGCGCCGTGCCCGGCAACGGGATCGGCTTCGGCGCGCTGCGCACCTTCGGGCCGCCCGAGGTCCGCGAACGTCTCGGCGAACACGCCCACAGCCAGGTGGTGTTCAACTACCTCGGCCAGTGGGACGCCCGCCCCGAGACCGGGGACGGCGGCCTGATCCGGGCCGAACACGGCTCGTTCGGGCAGGACCACGATCCCCGCGACCCCGGCTCGCACCTGGTGGAGGTGGTGGGCGCCGTCCAGCACGGCCGGCTCGCCTTCACCTGGCACCACCGGCCCGGCGTCCACGACACGGCGAGCGTGCGCCGGGTGGCGGAGGACTTCGCGGACGCCCTGCGCCACCTCGCCCGGCACGCCAGGGGAGGCCGATGACGGCGTTCCCCCACGAGGCACCGTCCCGGCGCGCCGCCCGGCACGGTCCTCGCGCACCCCGCGCCCCGACCCGCGCCGCCGGCCGCCCGCGGCTTCCGGCCCACCCACCCGAACCGAACCGAACCTGATCGAACACGAAGGAGAACGACATGGACGAGAACACCCGCTACCAGGTGCTGCGCAACGACGAGGAGCAGTACTCCCTGTGGCCCGTCGACATCGAGGTGCCCGCCGGCTGGCAGCCCGCGGGCAAGGAGGGCACCGAGGCCGAGTGCTCCGCCTACGTCGACGAGGTGTGGACCGACATGCGGCCCAAGAGCCTGCGCGAGCGCATGGAGAACGCGGGCGCCTGACCCGCCGTACCGTATCCGCACCACCCCGCCGGGCCGGCCGTGTGCCGGCCCGGCGGGGCACCCCGGCCGACGCTCCCCCCACGTACGGACCGCCGCACCGGCGCCCCACCGCTCTCGGCCCTCACCGCAACCGCATCACTCCTGAGGAGCCCGTCATGACCCCCGAACTGCGCACCGAACGCCTGGAGTTCCTGCCGTACCGGCCAGAGCACGAGGACGTCTTCGTCGAGCTGCTCCGCGACGAGGAGGTGTGCCGCTGGATGGGCCAGGACCTCGTGCCCGAACCGCAGATCCGCGAGGTGTTCCGCGCCATCCTCGACGACATCTACCCCCAGGGCCGGTTCGACGTCTGGGGCCTGTGGCTGGCGGGCCGCTACGTCGGCCACGCCGAGGTGAAGCCGACCGGCAACGTCGAGGGCCACGAACTCGTCACCGCGCTGGCCCCCGGCTACTGGGGGCAGGGACTGGGCGGCGAGGCGGTCCGCGGCCTGCTCCGGCACGCCGCCGAACACCTCGGCCTCAGCGAGGCGTACGGCATGGTCGGCGCCGGGAACACGGCCAGCCTGGCCATGTGCCGCCGCCTGGGCTTCCGCCATCTGCGCGATGTCGTCGGCGACGACGGCGCGGTGACGAAGCTGCTGATCATCCCCACGGCACTGGGGTGGGGGGACGCCGGGGAGCGTACGGCCGCCGAGTCCCCGACCGGAGCGCTGGGCGCTGCGGGCTCGGGCGGGGCGGCGGGTGGCGAGGCTTTGACCGGGGTGACGGGTGGCGCGGGTTTGGTCGGGGCGGCGGGTGGCGAGGACTTGACCGGGATGACGGGTGGCGCGGGTTTGGTCGGGGCGGCGAGAGGCGAGGACTTGACCGGGGCGACGAGGGGCGGGGACTTGACCGGGGTGACCAGGGGTGGCGAGGGCTTGGCCGGTACGGTCAGCGGTGAGCGTCTGGCCGGGGCGACCAGTGGCGACGGCCTGGCCGGGGCGGCGAGCGCCGGGGAGGCCGGATGAGTCGGCCGCCGCTCGCCGAGGAGACCACCGGGGCGGCGGACACCGGTCCGCCGCCGAGCCTGTGGCGCAACCGCGACTTCAATCTGCTGTGGACCGGGCAGTCCCTGTCCGACCTGGGCGGCGCCATGGTCGACCTGGCCCTGCCGCTGCTGGTGCTCCAGCAGACCGGGTCCCCGACACGCGCCGGGGTCGTCGGCACCGCCGGGCTCGTCACCACCCTGGTGTGCCGGCTGCCGGCCGGTGTCCTCGCCGACCGGTTCGACCGCCGCCGGCTGATGATCGTCTGCGACGCGCTGCGGATCGCCGTGTACGCGCTGCTCGGCTGGGCGGTCCTGAGCGGCGCCGCCGGTCTGCCGGTGATCCTCGCGGTCGTGATCGCCGGCGCCGCCGCCACCGCCGTCTTCAGCACCGCCGAGCACGCCTCGGTGCGCAGCCTGGTCCGCCCGGACCAGCTCGCCTCCGCCGTCGCCCGCAACGAGGCCCGGACCTACGGCGTCTCGCTCGCCGGACCGCCCCTGGGCGGCCTGCTGTTCGGGCTCGGCCGCTTCCTGCCCTTCCTGGGCAACGCGCTGAGCTTCCTGGTGTCCCTGGCGGCCGTCTGCTGGATCAGACGGCCCCTCCAGCAGCCCCGCAAGGAGGTGGCCGCGCCCGTCGGCGCGTCCACCGCGGAGGGCCTGCGCTTCCTGCTGGGGCACCCGTTCCTGCGGGCCCTGCTGGTGATCGCGGCGCCGCTGAACATGGCCTTCACCGGCATGATCTTCGCGATGACCCTCGCGCTGCGCCGGGCCGGCGTCGCACCGGTCCTGGTGGGCTTCGCCGGGGCGATCTTCGCCCTCGGCGGCTTCCTCGGGGCCTTCGCCGCCCCGGCGCTTCAGCGGCGCATACGGCTGCCCGTCCTGATCACCCTGCTGTGCTGGGTGACCGCCGCCCTGATGGCGGTCAGCACCCTGCTGTCCGGCTCCGTCCTGGCCGCGGTGCCGCTGGCCGCCGCCGTCTTCCTCGGACCCACCGCGAACGCCGCCCTCTTCGGCCACCAGGCCGCCGTCACCCCCGACCACTTACAGGGCCGCGTGGTCAGCGGCGTCCTGCTCGCCGCCGGCTCGGCCGCCGCCCTCGCCCCCGTCCTGGCCGGCGCGCTCCTGGCCCGCTGGAGCCCGGGTCCGGCGATGCTGGTCTTCCCGGCGCTGGTCGTCGTCGCGGCGGTGACGGCCACCGTCAGCAAGGGTATCCGGACGATATCGCCTCGCTGATCGTTTCAGCACGAGTTCGTGGACGGCGGAGGCGGAGGGGGCCGCAAGCCGACTCGGTGTCAGGGCTCATGATTCTGCCGCCTCGCGTCCCGCCGCTTCGACGGGCTCGCGGTCCGGGTGCGTCGACCGTCCCCGCGGCACGCGCCGCATCCGCCCGCGGCGCGGCCGGTCGGTTGCCCTCGCGCATCCGAAGACTGATCAGCGCGGTGAGGGCGAAGACGGCGGCCTCGTAGATCATGGCGTGCCGAAACGCGGCGCCCGGGCCGGTGGCGGGTGCGAAGTGGACGAGCCCCGCCGCGGCCACGCAACCGCGTGCATGTCGCGCTCAGCACGACCGGCAGGACGAGCCGCCCACCGCCACCGGCCGCGGGCCGTCCCCGGCTCAGGGACGGGGAAGCCCGCACGGTCCGACGCCGGGTCACGAGGCGAGGGCCGCGGCGAGTTCGCCCGGCCGGGCGGCGAACGGGCTGTGGCTGCCGGGCAGGGTATGCACGGTGAACGGGTTGCCGGGGAAGGCCCGGTCGGCTTCCGCGATCATCAGGTCCTGCGCGGCCGGTGCCAGCGCCCGGTCCTCGGCGCAGCGCAGGAACGTCCGTGGAATTCGTCCCCACCGCGCCGCGGTCAGGGTGACCGGAGTCGTCGCGATCGCCAGGGGCAGATCAGGGCTCAGCGCGGACCGCCACCGGTCGAAGCGGTCCAGGGGGGTGTCGTGGTAGTGGGTCTCCCGCAGTTCGTCGAGGTAGGCGGGGTCCGGTGAGAGCGGATTGATCCGTACGGCGCCCAGGGCCTCGGGGTCGCCGAGGGTCAGGTCCTTGCCCAGCGCGGTGGCGTTCTCGGGTGAGCCCAGGTAGTCGTGGAACCGCGGCCGCCCGCCCGGGACGAACGCGGAGAGGTAGACGATCCGGTCCACCAGTCCGGGCGCCCGCTCCGCGACCAGGGACGCGGGACCGCCGCCCGCGCTGTGCGCGACGAGCACGACAGCGCGATGGTGACGCACCTGGCGCAGGACGCTCTGTACGGCCTCGGCGCAGTCGTCCATCGTCAAGGGGGCGAGCCGCGACCTCTCGGTCAGCAGGCCCGGCTGACCGGGCAGCAGGTAGCCGGTGGGCAGGGGCGCGTCGAAGCCGTGCCCCGGCAGGTCGACGGCCACGCTCGCGGCGCCCAGTCCGGCCAGCGCGCGCTGCGTCGCCGCCCACTGTCCGGAGCCGTGCCAGGCACCGTGCACGAAGACGAAGACGGTGTCGGTCAGAGAGACGTTCATGGCTCCATTCCAGACAGGAACCACGGCGCCATCCATTCCTAGATCTGGTAGGCGGCTTGGCGATATCTTTGGGGTATCGTCGGCAGCCGAGGGGACGTCGAGGGAGCGTGGGTCGTGGAGGCGCGACATCTGCGGTACGCGGTCGCTCTCGCCGAGCACGAACACTTCGGCCGGGCGGCCGGCGCGCTGGGCATCGCGCAGCCGCCCCTGTCCAAGCAGATCGCCGACCTGGAGCGCGAGGTCGGGGCCCGGCTGTTCGACCGCACCCGCCAGGGGGTGTTCCCCACCGCCGCCGGTGAGGCGTTCCTCGTGCGGGCACGCCGGGCGCTCGACGAGATGGCGGCGGCCACGGTCGACGCGGGCCGCGCCGCGCGCGGCGAGACGGGACGCCTGCGTCTCGGCTTCATCGCCTCGGCCCTGCTCGACCCGCTGCCGGGCGTCCTGAGCAGGTTCGGCCGTGAACGGCCCGACGTGAGGCTGGAACTGCACGAGATGGCGACCAGCCGCAGCGGCCCGGCTCTCGTCGCCGGGGAGCTGGACGTGGCCTTCACCCTCGGCCCACCACGGGGTGCCGGAGCCGAGCATCTCGTGTCCGTCCCGATCGGACGCGACCACGTGATCGCCGTGGTGAGTACGGTGCACCCGTACGCGGGTCAACACTCGGTGAGTGCCGACCAGTTGCGGACACAGCCGCTGATCGTGTCGGCCGGCGAGGACGAGCCCGCCGTCGTCGCCGGACTGCGCACCCTGCTCGGCACGGACTCCTCGGCTCTCGGCGGCGCGACCGTCGCGAGGGACGTGCACACGATCATCGGCCTCGCCGCCTCCGGCGTGGGCGTCGGCCTGGGGCCGTCCCGCATGAGGGCGGTCCCGCGTCCGGGCGTGCGGTTCTGTGAGGTGACCCCGCGCACACCCCTGCCCGATCTCATCCTGTCCTTCGCGGCCCGCGATCACTCCCCGGTGCTGCGCGCCTTCCTCGACACCATCCGGAAGAACTGCCCCGACGTCGGTGCCGCACTCGACGACCGGCTCCGGCCCCCCAGGTGATCCGGGCCGAGCCCGCCGAGGGAGGGGCCCACCGCCGTACACATCACCGACGCCCGGGGCGAGCGCTTCCGCCGGGAGATCACCCGTGCGGGTGTGGTGCCTCGGACACTCCGCGTAAGGACGCGGCGGCGACACCCGTCACACGGCCCCGCTTCCACCAGCGGTTTGCCGAGAGCGGGGCGGGATCGCCGGCCCGGGCGGCCGACTCGCCGCACGAGGGCGCTCCCCGGTGCGACATACTCTCCCGATGAGTTCACGCACTTCCCCGGTCGGCCGGCAGATCACGATACGGAGGACCGTCGCCCGGGACGCCAAGCGGCTCACGCGGCTCGTGCGTGGCTCGGGCGCCTACGCGGGCGAGTACGCGTCCGCGGTCGCGGGCTACCGGGTCGGTCCCGACTACATCGAGGCCCACCGCAGCTTCGTGGCCGTGGGCGGCGAGGAGGACAGCGGCCGGGTCCTCGGGTTCTACGCGCTCGTCCTCGCCCCGCCGGAGCTCGACCTGCTGTTCGTCGCCGACGAGGCGCAGGGCCGGGGCATCGGACGCCTGCTCATCGCGCACATGCGGTCCGAGGCCCGCGCCGCCGGGCTCGACCGCGTCAAGGTCGTGTCGCACCTGCCCGCCGCGGACTTCTACCACCGCGTCGGCGCGATCCGGACCGGAACCGTACGCGCGAACCCGCCCGCCGTGCCGTGGGACCGCCCCGAATTCGAATTCCGCATTCCTGCGGAGTGACGGGGCGCCGATCGGGCCCGGAAGCTCACGAGGGCCGCCAGGCAGTGCGCCGGTGCGATGACAGGATGGCGGCATGGTGACGAATCAGCCGTGGACGGGCGTCCACGGTGACCTGCTGGCAGCGAAGGCAGCGGTCTACGACCCGAGCGGTTTCGCCTGCTCGTCGCCGGTGCCCGAACCGGAGAGCGCCGAGTACGCGGCGTGCGCGTTCACGCTCGACGACCATGCGGTCCGGTTCCGCGTGGCCAAGACCACCCCGACGAAGGCGGGCCAGTTCGTCACCGTGTGGCAGCGGTCGGAAGAAGGGCCGATCCGGCCCTTCGACACGGAGGACGGCGTGGACCTCTTCGTCATCAGCAGCCGTGACGACGACGGCTTTGGACAGTTCGTGTTCCCGCGCGAGGTGTTGTGCGAGCGGGGCATTGTCGCCCGCGACGGCTCCGGCGGAAAGCGCGGGTTCCGCGTCTACCCGCCCTGGGTGGCCACGACCAGCCGCCAGGCCCGCACCACCCAGGCGTGGCAGGTGAACCACTTCGTCGACCTCGCTCGGCCCGGCCCTGCCGACCTGACGCGCGCCCGCGCCCTGTACCACCCCTGGACGTCCGCAACACCGGGCCGTCCGGCGCCCTGAACAGCGCACCGCTGCAACGACTCGTGGCCGATGGCGAGTTCCAGCCGGGCCAAGTGGTGCCCCATGCACTGGTGGGGGCCGTTGCCGAAGGCCACGTGCCCGGGAGAGGCCGCGGCGGATGTCGAGGATGTCGGGGTCCTCGAAGCCCTGCGGGTCGCGGTTGGCGGCGGGCAGCGACACCGTGACGACCTCGCCCGCGCGGATCGACCGCCCCTCGGACTCGAAGTCCTGCGCGGCCACCCGGAGCGGCCCGATCTGCACCACGCCGAGGTAGCGCAGCAGGGCGTAGGTCCCCGGCGCCGGCATGTTGGTGGTCGAGTTCACGGATGCGGCGGATGGTGAAGTGCTTGCTCAGCAGCCGGCGGTAGCGGGTGTGCTCGGTCGGGTCCATGTTGACGAATCATCCCCGCGCGCTTCCGCGAAGCGGGGCGCGCCGTGGGAAAAGGCCGCGCCGGGGGATTCTCGGCTGCTTGCGAATGCACCATGAAATCCTCGGACCTCGTCATCGGAGGAGAGCTGGGGAAAGCCGTATGAGGTGCAGTTGTCTCACGACCGTCCCTAGGGTTCTCCTTAGATATTCCGCCCCCGGAGATTCCACCCCTTGGGGATTCCCCTAAAACTGATCCGCCACAGCGGCGGGGCGTGCCCATGGGGCCGAAACTGGAGCCACACCGCAATCCGTTGCCGCCCCGGTCATGGCGATCACCAGTGCCGATCGCCCGTGCCGTGGCCGCAACGGTGCGGTGCCTTTTCGTTCTCTGTGTGGGCGGGTGGAGTGCAAATGGTCGAGTCCGAGCGCAACGGGACGGGGAATCGGGCCGGTTCGGCTTCGGCGGATTCGGCCGGTGACATAGCCGTCATCGGCCTGGCGTGCCGGCTGCCGGGCGCCGCCGACCCGGCGGCCTTCTGGCGGCTGCTCAGCGAGGGCACGGACGCGATCACCGACGTACCCCCGGACCGGTGGGACGGGGCCGCGGTGGCCGACGCCGACCCGTCGGAGCCCGGCAGGACCGACATCCGCCGGGGCGGGTTCCTCGACCGCGTCGGCCACTTCGACGCCGGGTTCTTCGGGCTCTCCCCGAAGGAGGCCGCCGCGATGGACCCGCAGCAGCGGCTCGTCCTGGAACTGGCCTGGGAGGCGCTGGAGGACGCGCACGTCCGCCCCTGGACCCTGCGCTCCAGCCGCACCGGGGTGTTCGTCGGCGCGATCTGGGACGACTACGCGACCCTGCACCACCGCTCCGGGCTCACGGCCATCTCCCCGCACACCGTCACCGGCCTGCACCGCAGCATCATCGCCAACCGGGTCTCGTACTTCCTCGGTCTGCGCGGCCCCAGCCTGACCGTGGACTCCGGACAGTCCTCGTCCCTGGTCTCGGTCCACCTGGCCTGCGAGAGCCTGCGCAAGGGCGAGTCGACGGTCGCCCTCGCCGGTGGCGTCAACCTCAACATCGTCCCCGAAAGCACCCTGGGCGCGGCCAAGTTCGGCGGGCTGTCCCCCGACGGCCGCTGCTTCACCTTCGACGCCCGCGCCAACGGCTACGTCCGCGGCGAGGGCGGCGGCATCGTCGTCCTCAAACCGCTCGCCCAAGCCGTCGCGGACGGCGACCCCGTGTACTGCGTGATCCGCGGCAGCGCCGTCAACAACGACGGCGGCGGCGACGGACTGACCGTGCCCCTGCGGTCCGGGCAGGAGCAGGTGCTCCGGCTCGCCTGCGAGCGCGCCGGGATCGATCCCGCGCACGTCGGCTACGTCGAGTTGCACGGCACCGGCACCAAGGTCGGCGACCCCGTCGAGGCGGCCGCGCTCGGCGCGGTGCTCGGCACCGGACGCGCGCCCGGCGATCCGCTGCGGGTCGGCTCGGCCAAGACCAACGTCGGCCATCTGGAGGGCGCCGCCGGCATCACCGGCCTGCTCAAGGCGGCCCTCGCGCTCCACCACCGCGAACTGCCCGCCAGCCTCA
The DNA here is from genome assembly GCF_009650765.1 of Streptomyces sp. SUK 48. Taxonomy (NCBI): domain Bacteria; kingdom Bacillati; phylum Actinomycetota; class Actinomycetes; order Kitasatosporales; family Streptomycetaceae; genus Streptomyces; species Streptomyces sp. SUK 48. The sequence continues at coordinate 7,904,135 of NZ_CP045740.1, forward strand.
ACTTCGAGACACCGAACCCGGCGATCCCGCTGGACCGGCTCAACCTGCGCGTACAGACCGAGCACAGCGCCTGGGCCGCGCAGGACGGCCGCCCCCTCGTCGCCGGGGTCAGCTCGTTCGGGATGGGCGGCACCAACTGCCACATCGTGCTGGCGGAGCACCGGACGGCGACGGCCCCGGCCGCGGCGGACCGCACGGGAGCTGACCCGGAAGGCGCGGACCCGGGAGCGGCGCGCACGCCGGAGACGGACACCCCGGAACCGGGCGCGGGTACGGCCGCGACCTGCTGGCCGCTGTCCGCCAGGACCGCCTCCGGGCTGCGCGGCCAGGCCGCCGCCCTGCTGGCCCACGCCGAGGCACATCCCGCGCTCGCCCTGCCCGAGGTCGGCCGCTCGCTGGCCACCGGCCGCACCGCCTTCGAACACCGGGCCGTCGTCGTCGGCGAGAACCGCGCCGACTTCCTGCGCGCCCTGCGCGCGCTGTCCACCGACGGCGTCGACGCGGCGCTGACCACGGGCCGTACGGCACCGCGCGGCGAACTCGCCTTCCTCTTCTCGGGCCAGGGCAGTCAGCGCGCCGGCATGGGACGCGAACTGGCCGAGACCGTACCGGCGTTCGCCACCGCCCTGGACGAGGTGTGCGCACACCTGGACCCCCTGCTGCCGAGGCCGCTGCGCGAGGTCATGTTCGCCGCCGAGGGCACCGAGGCGGCGGGCGAACTCGACCGGACCCTGTACACCCAGACCGCGCTGTTCGCCCTCGAAGTCGCCCTGTTCCGGGCGCTGGAGAGCTGGGGCATCACCCCCGACGTGCTCATGGGCCACTCCATCGGCGAACTCGCCGCCGCGCACGTGGCCGGTGTCCTCTCGCTCGCCGACGCCTGCGCCCTCGTGGCCGCACGCGGCCGGCTGATGCAGGCGCTGCCCGCCGGCGGCGCCATGATCGCGGTGCAGGCCACCGAGGCCGAGGTCCGCGAGCGCGTCGGCGCGCACACCGACCGCGTCAGCATCGCCGCGCTGAACGGCCCGGACTCCGTCGTCGTCTCCGGCGACGAGGACCTCGCCACCGAGATCGCCGACGCCTTCGCCGCCCTCGGCCGCAGGACCAGCCGGCTGCGGGTCAGCCACGCCTTCCACTCCCCGCACATGGAACCCATGCTGGCGGAGTTCCGCGAGGTGGCCGAGGGCCTCACCTTCCACGCCCCGCGCATCCCGATCGTGTCCAACGTGACGGGCCGGCTCGCCGGGGAGCTCCCGGCGTACGAGGGATGCGGCGCCGCGTACTGGGTCCGCCATGTACGCGAGGCGGTCCGCTTCGCCGACGGCGTCGCCCGCCTCGACGAGCACGGCGTACGCGCCTACCTCGAACTCGGCCCCGGCGGCGTCCTCACCTCCATGGCCCGCGCGGGGGCCGACGCCGGCTCCCTGTTCGTCCCCGCCCTGCGCGCCCGCCGCCCCGAGCCGTCCGCCCTGCTGACGGCCGTCGCCGCACTGCACGTCAACGGCCTGGAACCGGACTGGCACGCCCTGTTCGGCGGCGGACATGACGCGCACCGCAAGGTCGCGCTCCCCACCTACGCGTTCGAACGGCAGCGGTACTGGCTGGACGCGGCCGGCACCGCACCCGTCACCACCACCCCCGCCACCACCCCCGGCCGGGCCCCCGCGGACCCGCGGGCGGACGCCGTCGCCGAAACCGACGACACGCCGGTCGGCGCCCTCGGCCGACGGCTGGCCGAACTGCCCGCCGCCGCACGGGAAGAGGCCACGCTCGACCTGGTCCGCGCACACATCGCCGCCGTTCTCGGCCACGCCGAGGGCAGCCAGGTCGCCGGTGACTGGACCTTCAAGGACCTCGGCTTCGACTCGCTCAGCTCGGTGGAACTGCGCAACCAGCTCGGCGCCGCCACCGGTCTGCGCCTGCCCAGCGGGCTGCTGTTCGACCATCCCACCCCGGCCGCGCTCGCCCGCCACCTCGCGGCCCGCTCCCTCGGCGCCGAGGACCCGGCGGACCGTACTCCCACGACGGTGGCCGACCCCGACGAGCCCGTCGCCATCGTGGCCATGAGCTGCCGCCTGCCCGGCGGCATCGGCTCTCCCGAGGACCTGTGGCGGCTGCTCGCCTCGGGCGGCGACGCCGTCTCCGGGTTCCCGGCGGACCGCGGCTGGGACGTCGAGGCGCTCTGGGACCCGGAGCCCGGCACCCCCGGCACGTCCTCGACACGGCACGGCGGTTTCCTGCACGGGGCGGCCGACTTCGACGCCGACTTCTTCGGGATCAGCCCCCGCGAGGCCGCCGCGATCGACCCCCAGCAGCGGCTGGTCCTGGAGACCGCCTGGGAGGCGTTCGAACGGGCGGGCATCGACCCGGCCACCCTGCGCGGCAGCCGGGCGGGCGTCTTCATCGGCGCGACGGCCCAGGACTACGGCCCCCGGCTGCACGAGCCGGCCGACGAAGCCGGGGGCTATCTGCTGACCGGCACCACGACGAGTGTCGCCTCGGGCCGCGTGGCCTACTCGTTCGGCCTGGAGGGCCCCGCCGTCACGGTGGACACGGCCTGCTCGTCGTCCCTGGTCGCCCTGCACCTGGCCGTCCAGTCGCTGCGCGCCGGCGAGTGCACCATGGCCCTGGCCGGTGGTGTCACGGTGATGTCCACGCCCGGCATGTTCGTGGAGTTCAGCCGCCAGGGCGGCCTGTCGGCGGACGGCCGCTGCAAGGCGTTCGCGGCCGGCGCGGACGGCACGGGCTGGGCCGAGGGCGTCGGCATGCTGCTGGTGGAGCGGCTCTCCGACGCCCGGCGCAACGGCCATCAGGTGCTGGCCGTGGTCCGGGGCAGCGCGGTCAACCAGGACGGCGCGTCGAACGGACTCACGGCACCCAACGGGCCCTCGCAGCAGCGCGTCATCCGCCAGGCACTGACGGCCGCCGGACTCGCGCCCGCCGACGTCGACGCGGTGGAGGCCCACGGCACGGGGACCCGGCTCGGCGACCCGATCGAGGCGGAAGCCCTCATCGCCACGTACGGCCAACAACGGTCACCGGAAAGGCCGTTGTGGCTCGGCTCGCTCAAGTCGAACATCGGTCACACGCAGGCCGCCGCCGGGGTGGCCGGTGTGATCAAGATGGTCATGGCGATGCGCCACGGTGTACTGCCGCGGACGCTGCACGTGGACGAGCCGACCCCGCACGTGGACTGGCCGGCGAGCGAGGTACGACTGCTCACCGAGGCGGTGGACTGGCCCGCGGGCGAACTGCCGCGCCGGGCGGCGGTGTCCTCCTTCGGCATCAGCGGAACCAACGCGCACGTCATCGTCGAACAGGCACCCGGCACGGCCGAGGAGCCCCCGGCCCCGGGCTCGGGCGCGGTCGTCCCATGGGTGCTGTCGGCGAAGAACGACACGGCGCTCCGGGAGCAGGCGTCCCGGCTGCTGTCCTTCCTGGACGACCGGGGCGCGGACGCCCGACCGGAGGACGTGGCCTTCTCGCTGGCGACGTCCCGGGCGGCGCTGGAGCGGCGGGCGGCGGTCGTGGGAGCGGAACTCGCCGAGTTCCGTGACGGGTTGGAGGCGATCGTCTCCGGGGCCGCCCCGGTGAGCGGTGCCGTCGGCGGCAAGCTCGGCTTCCTCTTCTCGGGGCAGGGCTCGCAACGCCTCGGTATGGGGCGCGAGTTGTACGAGGCGTACCCGGTGTTCGCGGCGGCGTACGACGAGGTGTGCGCACACCTGGACACACCGGTCGACGTGGACTCGGACGAGCTGCATCAGACGGGTTCGACTCAGCCGGCGCTGTTCGCGGTCGAGGTGGCGTTGTTCCGGCTCCTGGAGTCGTGGGGTGTGCGGCCGGATTACGTGGCCGGGCATTCGGTGGGGGAGATCGCGGCCGCGCATGTGGCGGGTGTGCTGTGCCTTGAGGACGCGGCGAAGCTGGTGTCGGCGCGTGCCGCGTTGATGCAGGCGTTGCCGGGTGGCGGTGCGATGGTCGCCGTACAGGCCGCCGAGGACGAGGTACTGCCGCACCTGACCGATGGCGTGGGCATCGCGGCGGTCAACGGGCCGCAGTCCGTGGTGGTGTCGGGCGCGGAGGACGCGGTCGCCGGGATTGCCGAGACTTTCCGGGAGCAGGGTCGCAAGACGTCCCGGCTGAAGGTCAGTCACGCCTTCCACTCGCCGCTGATGGAGCCGATGCTGGAGGAGTTCGGCGCGGTCGTCGGTGGGCTGACCTTCAACGAGGCGCGTATCCCGGTCGTTTCGAACCTCACGGGCCGTCTGGCCGACCCGTACACCCCGTCGTACTGGGTGCGGCATGTCCGTGAGGCGGTTCGTTTCGCGGACGGTGTGCGGACCCTGCACGGGCTGGGTGTCGGTGCGTTCGTGGAGATCGGGCCCGGTGGTGTCCTCAGCGGGATGGCGCAGGGGTGTGTGGACGACATCGCCACCATCCCCGTACTGCGCGCCGGTCGGCCGGAACAGCGGGCCGTCGTGACCGCGCTCGCCGAACTCCGCGTCAGCGGCGCCGAAGTGGACTGGAGTGCCTTCCTCCCGGGGGCCCGGCGCGTCGACCTGCCCACCTACGCCTTCCAGCGCGAGCGCTACTGGCTCGACGTACCCCGGACCGTCACCGGCGGGGCGCCGGAATCGTCGGACGCCGAGTTCTGGGACTCCGTGGAGAGCGAGGACCGGGCCTCGCTCGGTGCGCTCCTCGGGCTGGAGCCCGCCGAACTGGACGTAGTGGCACCCAAGTTGTCCGCCTGGCGCCGGCAGCGGCGCGAGCGGTCCGTCGCCGACGGCTGGCGCTACCGGATCACCTGGCAGCCGCTCGGTGATCCCGTCGCAGCCGCTCCGTCGGGGACCTGGCTGTACGTGGTCCCCGAGGAGACCGCGTGGACCGAGGCGATTCGCGCGGGGCTCACGGAACTCGGAGTGACACTCGTACCGTTCGCCATGACCGAGGACACCGACCGCGCCGCACTCGCCCGGTCCCTGGCCGAAGCCGCGCACGAGCAGCGGCCCGACCGGGTCCTCTTCGCGGCGGCACCGGACGCGGGAACCGGCGCGTCTCACCGACTCCTCCTCCACCGGCTCCTGCTCCTCTTCCAGGCCCTCGGCGACGCTGGGTTCGAGGCCCCGCTGTGGTGCCTGACCAGCGGCGCGGTGTCGACCGGCCCGGCGGACCCGCTGACCGACCCGGCCGCCGCGCGGCTCTGGGGCCTGGGCCGGGTCGCCGCCCTGGAACAGCCGCAGCGCTGGGGCGGCCTCGTCGATCTGCCCGCCGCACCGGACCCCCGCGCGCTGGCCCGCCTGGCCGGTCTGCTGAACCGGGCCGACGAGGACCAGCTCGCCGTCCGCGCCTCCGGTGTGTCGGTACGGCGCCTCGTGCGGGCGCCGCAGACCGCCGCACCGGCGGAAACGGCCTGGTCGCCGCGCGGCACCGTGCTCGTGACCGGTGGCACGGGCGCGCTGGGCGGCCATGTGGCCCGCTGGCTCGCCGGTGCCGGCGCCGAGCACCTGGTGCTGGTCAGCCGCCGCGGACCCGAGGCCCCGGGCGCCGCCGAACTCCGGGCGGAACTGGAGGAGTCGGGTGTCGGGGTCACCGTCGCCGCCTGCGACGCCGCCGACCGTGACGCCCTCGCCGAACTGTTCGCCCGGCACCCCGTGAACGCCGTGGTGCACACGGCGGGCGTCCTCGACGACGGCCTGATCGACTCGCTCACGCCCGAGCGCCTCGACGGCGTACTGCGGCCCAAGGCGGACGCGGCGCTCCACTTGCACGAGCTGACCCGGGACCGCCAGGACCTCGACGCCTTCGTGCTGTTCTCCTCCATGACCGGCGTCTGGGGCAACGGCGGCCAGGGCGCCTACGGTGCCGCGAACGCCTTCCTCGACGCGCTCGCCGAACAGCGCCGGTCGCAGGGACTGCCCGCGCTGGCCGTCGCCTGGGGCTCCTGGGCGGACGGCGGCATGGCCGACGGTGCGGCCGGTGACCACCTGCGGCGGCGCGGCGTACGACCGATCGCGGCGCTCCCCGCGCTCTCCGCACTGCACGGTGCGCTGACCCACGGCGAGACCTCCGTGACGATCGCGGACGTGGACTGGGACCGCTTCGTGCCGGCCTTCGCCGGCACCCGTCCCTGCCCGCTGCTGCACGGCGTACCCGAGGCCCGCGAGGTCCTCGAAGCGCGCGCCCGGGCCGCGCAGAGCACCGAGGTGCCCGCCTCCGCGCTGGGCCGGCGCCTCCTCGATGCCACCCCCGGGGAGCGGGCGCGCGTCCTGCTGGACCTGGTGCGCGAGCAGTCCGCGCTGGTGCTCGGCCACACGGGCAGGACCACCTTCGACGCCGACCGGACGTTCCGCGCGACCGGCTTCGACTCCCTCACCGCCGTCGAACTGCGGCACCGGCTGAGCCAGGCCACCGGTCTCGAACTCCCCGCCACCCTGGTCTTCGACCATCCGACCCCCGCCGCCCTCGCCCGCCACCTGAGCGGCGAACTCCTCGGCGGACCCGGCCCGGAGAACGCCGTACCGCACGCGACGACCGCCGTCGCGGCCGACGAGCCGCTCGCGATCGTCAGCATGAGCTGCCGCTTCCCCGGCGGTGTCCGCACCCCGGAGGAGCTGTGGGAGCTGCTCGGCTCCGGCCGGGACGCGATGTCCGGCTTCCCCACCGACCGCGGCTGGGACATCGACGCGCTCTACGACCCCGACCCCGACCGGCCCGGCACGACGTACACCCGCGAGGGCGGCTTCATCGAGGGCGCCGACCGCTTCGACGCGGCTCTGTTCGGGATCTCGCCGCGCGAGGCGCTGGCCATGGACCCCCAGCAGCGGCTGCTGCTGGAGACCGCGTGGGAGGCGTTCGAGCGCGCCGGGATCGCCCCCGCGTCCGTCCGCGCCAGCCGCACCGGTGTGTTCATCGGCACCAACGGCCAGGACTACGCCAACGGGCTGCGCAACGCGCCCGAGGAGATCGAGGGGTACGCGCTCACCGGCAAGGCGGCCTCGGTCGTCTCCGGGCGCATCTCCTACACGTTCGGGCTCGAGGGCCCGGCGGTCACGGTGGACACGGCGTGCTCGTCGTCGCTCGTCGCCCTGCACCTCGCCGGGCAGGCGTTGCGGAGCGGCGAGTGCTCCATGGCCCTGGTCGGGGGCGTCACCGTGATGACGACACCCGACCTGTTCGTGGAGTTCAGCCGCCAGCGCGGCCTGTCGGCGGACGGCCGCTGCAAGGCGTTCGCCGCCGGCGCCGACGGCACCGGCTGGGGCGAAGGCGTCGGACTGCTGCTGGTGGAGCGGCTCTCCGACGCCCGGCGCAATGGCCATCAGGTGCTGGCCGTGGTCCGGGGCAGCGCGGTCAACCAGGACGGCGCGTCGAACGGGCTCACGGCACCCAACGGGCCCTCGCAGCAGCGGGTGATCCGGCAGGCGCTGGCGTCCGCCGGGCTCGCCCCCGCCGACGTGGACGCCGTGGAGGCACACGGTACGGGGACGAAGCTCGGCGACCCGATCGAGGCGCAGGCGCTGCTCGCCACGTACGGCCGCGAGCACTCCGCCGACCGGCCGGTGTGGCTGGGCTCGGTCAAGTCGAACATCGGTCACACGCAGGCCGCCGCCGGTGTCGCCGGGGTAATCAAGATGGTCCTGGCCATGCGGCACGGCAGGCTGCCGCGGACCCTCCACGTGGACGAGCCGACCGGGCACGTGGACTGGTCGGCGGGCACCGTACGGCTGCTGACCGAACCGGTGCCCTGGCCCGGGACCGCCGGGCCCCGCCGCGCCGCGGTCTCGTCCTTCGGCATCGGCGGCACCAACGCGCACACGATCCTCGAAGAAGCGCCCGCCACGGCCGCCGCCGTACCGGCGCGGGAGCACCGCCCGGTGCCCGTGCCGTGGGTGCTCTCGGCGAGGACCGAAGCGGCGCTGCGCGCCCAGGCGGACCGGCTGCTGGCCTTCGCGACCGACGAGGTGTCGCCCGTGGACGCCGGATTCTCGACGGCCACGACACGGTCGGCGCTGGAACACCGCGCCGCCGTGATCGGCACCGATCCCGCCGAACTGCGGGCGGGCCTCGCGGCCCTCGCGGCGGGCGAACCGGCGGCGAACCTCGTCACCGGGCGCGCCCGACCGACGGGCAAGACCGGTTTCCTGTTCTCGGGGCAGGGGTCGCAACGCCTGGGTATGGGGCGTGCGTTGTACGAGGCGTATCCGGTGTTCGCGGCGGCGTACGACGAGGTGTGCGGGCACCTGGACGCGCCCGTTGATGTTGATTCGGAGGAGTTGAATCAAACCGGTTCGACGCAGCCCGCGTTGTTCGCGGTCGAGGTGGCGTTGTTCCGGCTTCTCGCATCGTGGGGTGTGCGGCCGGACTATGTGGCCGGTCATTCGGTGGGGGAGATCGCGGCCGCGCATGTGGCGGGTGTGCTGTCCCTTGAGGATGCGGCGAAGTTGGTGTCAGCCCGTGCTCGTCTGATGCAGGCGTTGCCGGGTGGCGGTGCGATGGTCGCCGTACAGGCCACCGAGGAAGAGGCGCTGCCGTATCTGACCGATGGCGTGGGTATCGCGGCGGTCAACGGGCCCCGTTCGGTGGTGGTTTCCGGTGCCGAGGACGCGGTCCTGGCGGTCGCGGAGGAGTTCGCCGGCCGGGGGCGTAAGACATCCCGGCTGAAGGTCAGCCACGCCTTCCACTCACCGCTGATGGAGCCGATGCTGGAGGAGTTCGGCGAGGTCGTCAGTGGGCTGACCTTCAACGAGCCGCGTATCCCGGTCGTTTCGAACCTCACGGGCGGTCTGGCCGACCCGTACACCCCGTCGTACTGGGTGCGGCATGTCCGCGAGGCGGTTCGTTTCGCGGACGGTGTGCGGACCCTGCACGGGCTGGGTGTCGGTACGTTCGTGGAGATCGGGCCCGGTGGTGTCCTCAGCGGGATGGCGCAAGGGTGTGTGGACGACGTCGTCACCGTCCCCGTACTGCGCGCCGACCGCCCCGAACCCCAGGCGCTCACCACCGCGTACGCCCAACTGCACGTCAGTGGCGCCGAAGTGGACTGGGACGCCTTCTTCCCGGGGGCCCGGCGCGTCGACCTGCCCACCTACGCCTTCCAGCGCGAGCGCTACTGGCTCAACGCCCCCGCCGCCGTCGGCGACATGAGCGCGGTGGGCCAGGGCGACGCCGGTCATCCGCTCCTCGGGGCCGCCGTGCCGCTGGCCGACGGCGACGGACATCTCCTCACCGGGCGGCTCTCCACCCATACGCATCCGTGGCTGACGGACCACGCGGTCGGCGGGATCGCCCTGCTGCCCGGCACCGCGTTCGTGGAACTGGCCGTCACCGCCGCCGACGCCGTGGGCTGCGACCTGCTGGAAGAACTGACCCTGGAGACACCGCTCCTCGTGCCCGAGCGCGGCGGCGTCGCCGTACAGGTGCGCGTCGGCGCCGACGACGGCACGGGTCGCCGGTCGCTCACCGTGCACTCGCGGACCGACGACGGCGACGCGCGCCCCCACCAGGACGACCCCGCGCGGGCCTGGGTCCGGCACGCCTCCGGCGCTCTGACCGTCGCCACGGAAGAGCCGATGGACGGTGCGCTCGCCGCGTGGCCGCCCGCGGGCGCCGAGCCGATCGACGTCGACGGGTTCTACGACCGCCTCGCCGCACTGGCACTCGACTACGGCCCCGTCTTCCAGGGGCTGCGCGCCGCCTGGCGCGCCGGGGACGACTTCTTCGCCGAGGTGGAGCTGCCCGGCGCGGACGGCACGGAGGACGGCGCGAACGGCAGGGATGCGGGGGCGAACGGCAGGGACGCGGGCGCGTACGGGCTGCACCCCGCGCTGTTCGACGCCGCCCTGCACACCGTCTGGCTCGGCGCGGTGGAGCCCGACGCCGGAACCGGGCACGGGCTGCTCCCGTTCGCCTGGAGCGGGGTGCGGCTGACCGCCGCCGGTGCCTCCGCCCTGCGGGTGAAGGTCTCGCGCGCCGGCGCCTCCACGGTGTCGCTGCTGCTGGCCGACGGCACCGGTGAACCGGTCGCGCGGATCGACTCGCTGACCCTGCGCCCGGTAGCCGCGGAGCAGTTGCGCGCCGGTTCCGGCGGCGACGACGCGGTCTTCGCCCTGGAGTGGACACCGGTCGGACTGCCGTCCGTGCCGGACGGCACGAGGATCGAGTCGTACGGCGATCTCGCCGCCCTCCGGGACGCCGGCTCACCGGCCGTGACGGCGGCCGGAGCGGACGCCGATGCCGCCGCCGGTGCCGTGATCGTGCCCTGCCCGACCGGGACGGGCACGGATCTCGCCACGCAGGTCCGCGAAGTCACCTACGCCGTACTGGAGTTGCTCCAGTGGTGGCTGGCCGAGGATCGCCCGGCGCGCCTGGTGCTGGTGACCCGTACCGGAGACCTCGCCCAGGCGGCGGTCCGCGGGCTGGTGCGCTCGGCGCAGACCGAGAATCCCGGCCGCATCGTGCTGGTCGAGACCTCGGCGGACACCGAGAGCGGCAGCGGTGCCGGCCATGCCGGTCCGGCCCGGGCGCTGCCCGGCCTGCTCGCGTCCGCCGAGCCGCAGGCCCTGGTCCGCGCGGACGGCGAGATCCGGGTGCCGAGGCTGGTCCGCGCCGCCACGCCGGACCCCGAGCCGCAGGTCCCCGCCCTCGGCACCGGTACCGTCCTGCTGACCGGTGCGTCGGGCGGTCTGGGCGGGCTGCTGGCCCGGCATCTGGTCGCCGAGCACGGCGTGCGCAGCCTGCTGCTCGTCAGCCGCCGGGGCGGGGACGCCCCCGGCGCGGCCGACCTCACCGCCGAGCTGACCGCGCGGGGCGCCGACATCACCTGGGCCGCGTGCGATGTGGCCGACCGCGACGCCGTCCGCGCACTCCTGGCCGGTCCGGGGCAGAAGCTGTCCGCGATCGTGCACACCGCCGGCGTTCTGGACGACGGAATCATCGGATCGCTGACCCCCGAGCGGCTGGACACCGTGTTCCGCCCCAAGGTGGACGCCGCGCTGAACCTGCACGATCTCGCGGCCGAACTCTGCGGGGACCTGTCCGCGTTCGTGCTCTTCTCCTCGGCGGCGGGCACCCTCGGCACGCCGGGGCAGGGCAACTACGCCGCCGCCAACACGTTCCTCGACGCCCTCGCCGAGCACCGCCGGGCCCTGGGACTGCGCGCCACGTCGCTGGCCTGGGGCCTGTGGGCGCAGGCCGGCGAGAGCGCCATGACCGGCGGCCTCGACCACACCGATCTCACCCGCATCAAGCGCATGGGCCTCGCCCCGATCCCGCCGGCGGACGGCCTGCGGCTGTTCGACGCGGCCCTGGCCACCGACCGGGCGGCCGTCGCCCCGATCCGGCTCGACACCTCCGCCTTCCGCGGCGGACAGGGCCGGCCGAGCGAGGCACAGGGACAGCCCGTGCCGTCGGTCCTGCGCGGACTGGTACGGGTCGCACCGGTGCGGCGCGCGGCGCGGAGTGCGCCGAAGGGCTCGCTGGGTGAGCGGCTGGCCGGGCTGCCGGTGGCCGAGCGCGAGCAGGTGGTCCTCGACCTGGTGCGCGGTGAGGTCGCCGCCGTGCTCGGGCACGCCGGTGCCGGGTCGGTCGGCGCGGACGACGCGTTCAAGGACATCGGGTTCGACTCGCTGACCGCCGTCGAACTGCGCAACCGGCTCAACTCGGCCGTCGGGATGCGCCTGCCCGCCACCCTGATCTTCGACTACCCGAGCCCGCTCACCCTGGCCCGCTTCCTCACCGCCGAGGCCGCGGGTTCCGGCGAGGCGACGGCGACCGTGCCGGCGACCCGGCCAGCATCCGGCGCGGCGGCCGACGAGCCGATCGCCATCGTGGGCATGGCCTGCCGCTATCCCGGCGGTGTGCGGTCGCCCGAAGAGCTGTGGCAGCTGGTGTTCTCCGGTCGCGACGCCGTGTCGGGCTTCCCCGAGGACCGCGGCTGGGACGTGGCGAACCTGTACGACCCGAACCCCGACCAGTGGGGCACCAGTTACACCCGCGAGGGCGGCTTCCTGCGCGACGCGGCGGACTTCGACGCCGAGTTCTTCGGGATCTCGCCGCGTGAGGCGCTGGCGATGGATCCGCAGCAGCGGTTACTGCTGGAGACGTCGTGGGAGGCGTTCGAGCGGGCCGGGATCGATCCGGCGACGGTGCGGGGGAGCAGGACCGGTGTCTTCGCGGGCGTGATGTACCACGACTACGGCGGCCGGGTGCACACCTCACCGCCAGGTCTGGAGGGCTACCTCGTCAACGGCAGCGCGGGCAGCGTCGCTTCGGGCCGCGTCTCGTACACGTTCGGGCTTGAGGGTCCCGCGGTGACGGTGGACACGGCGTGCTCGTCGTCGCTCGTCGCCCTGCACCTCGCCGCACAGGCGTTGCGCAGCGGCGAATGCTCCATGGCCCTCGTCGGCGGCGTCACCGTGATGGCCGGCCCGAGCGTCTTCGTGGAGTTCAGCCGCCAGCGGGGCCTGTCGGCGGACGGCCGGTGCAAGGCGTTCGCGGCCGGGGCCGATGGCACGGGCTGGGCTGAGGGTGCGGGCATGCTGCTGGTGGAGCGGCTGTCCGATGCCCGCCGGCATGGGCATCAGGTGTTGGCGGTTGTGCGGGGTACGGCGGTGAATCAGGACGGTGCGTCGAACGGTCTGACGGCGCCGAACGGTCCGGCGCAGCAGCGGGTGATCCGGCAGGCGCTGGCGAACGCCGGCGTGTCTCCGGATCAGGTGGATGCCGTGGAGGCGCATGGTACGGGGACGCGGCTGGGTGATCCGATCGAGGCGCAGGCGTTGATCGCGACGTACGGTCAGGAGCGTGCCGGGGGACGGCCGTTGTGGCTGGGGTCGTTGAAGTCGAACATCGGTCATGCGCAGGCCGCCGCGGGTGTCGGTGGGATCATCAAGATGGTCATGGCGATGCGGCACGGTGTGCTGCCGCGGACCCTGCACGTGGACGAGCCGACCCCGCACGTGGACTGGTCGGCGGGCGAGGTTCGGCTGCTGACCGAGGCCGTGGACTGGCCCGCGCACGACGGGCCGCGCCGTGCCGCCGTCTCCTCCTTCGGCGTGAGCGGTACCAACGCCCATGTGATCGTGGAACAGGCCCCGGCCCCGGTGGAGTCGGTGCCCACTCCGGCGTCGGGTTCGGTCGTCCCGTGGGTGCTGTCCGCCAAGAGCGACACGGCACTGCGGGCCCAGGCGTCCCGGCTGCTGTCCTTCCTGGGCGCTGAGGGCGCTGAGGGCGCTGAGGGTGCCGAGGGCAACGGGCTCCGTCCCGAGGACGTGGCGTTCTCGCTGGCGACATCGCGTGCGGCACTGGAACGCCGTGCGGTGGTCGTGGGCGCGCATCCGGCGGAACTGCGGCAGGAGTTGGAGGCGCTCGCTTCCGGCGCGGCTTCGACGGGCGGTGCTGTCGGGGGCAAGATAGGGTTCTTGTTCTCCGGTCAGGGGTCGCAACGCCTGGGCATGGGGCGTGAGTTGTACGAGGCGTATCCGGTGTTCGCGGCGGCGTACGACGAGGTGTGCGCGCACTTGGACACACCGGTCGACGTGGACTCGGACGAGCTGCATCAGACGGGTTCGACTCAGCCGGCGCTGTTCGCCGTCGAGGTGGCGTTGTTCCGGCTCCTGGAGTCGTGGGGCATCCGGCCGGATTACGTGGCCGGTCATTCGGTCGGGGAGATCGCGGCCGCGCATGTGGCGGGGGTGTTGTCCCTTGAGGATGCGGCGAAGCTGGTGTCGGCGCGTGCCGCGTTGATGCAGGCGTTGCCGGGTGGCGGTGCGATGGTCGCCGTACAGGCCACCGAGGAAGAGGTGCTGCCGTATCTGACCGATGGCGTGGGCATTGCGGCGGTCAACGGGCCGCAGTCCGTGGTGGTTTCGGGTACCGAGGACGCCGTCACCGCGATTGCTGAGACCTTCCGCGAGCTGGGTCGTAAGACGTCCCGGCTGAAGGTCAGCCACGCCTTCCACTCGCCCCTGATGGACCCGATGCTGGAGGAGTTCGCGGAGGCTATCGGAGGCTTGACCTTCGACGAGCCGCGCATCCCGGTCGTTTCGAACCTCACGGGCGGTCTGGCCGAGCCGTACACGCCGTCGTACTGGGTGCGGCATGTCCGTGAGGCGGTCCGGTTCGCCGATGGTGTGCGGACCCTGCACGAGCTGGGTGTGACCAGGTTCGTGGAGATCGGTCCGGGCGGTGTGCTGAGCGCTCTGGCCCAGGGCTGTGCGGACGACATCGTGACCGTGCCCACCCTGCGCGCCGACCGTCCCGAGCCGTACGCGATCACCGCCGCGCTCGGACTGCTGCACACGCACGGCGTCTCGCCCGACTGGCAGGCCCTGCTGCCCGGTGCCCGGCGCGTCGACCTGCCCACCTACGCCTTCCAGCGCGAGCGCTACTGGCTCGACGTTCCCCGGGCGTCCGGTGATGTACGGGCCGCCGGTCTGGGACCGGCGGATCACCCGCTGCTCGGTGCCGCGATCACGACGGCCGACAGCGACGGCGTCCTGCTCACCGGCCTGCTCTCCCTGGAAACCCATCCATGGCTCGCCGATCACGCCGTGCACGGGACCGTGCTGCTGCCCGGCACCGCGTTCGTGGAGCTGGCGATCCGGGCGGGTGACGAGACGGGGTGCGGATGGATCGAGGACCTGGCTCTCGAACTCCCCCTGGTGGTGCCCGAGCGTGAGGGCGTCACCCTTCAGGTGGCCGTCGGCGCCGAGGACGAGTGGGGCCGTCGGCAGCTGAGCGTGCACTCCCGCACCGGTGCCGGGCCGTGGCTGCAGCATGCGACCGGTGTGCTGTCCTCGGCGTCGGCACCGTCCGCCGTGGACCCCGGGTCCTGGCCGCCGGCGGGTGCGGAGGCCGTCGACCTGACGGACTTCTACGCGGGCACGGCCGCCGTGGGCCTGGAGTACGGCCCGCTCTTCCAGGGCCTGCGCTCGGTGTGGCGTGCCGGGGACGACGTCTATGCCGAGGTCGAGCTGCCGGAGGAGCTGGCCGCGGACGCGACGGCGTTCGCCCTGCACCCGGCGCTGCTGGACGCCGCCCTGCACGCCCTGGCCGCCGGTGGGCTGGTGCCGTTGGACGACGGCCCGGCGCTGCCCTTCGCCTGGTCCGGCGTCTTCGTACAGGCGGCCGGTGCGGCGATGGTGCGGGTGAAGCTGTCGCGGACGGCGTCCGGTTCGTTCACGCTGGCCGTGGCCGACGGCGCCGGTGAACCGGTGGCCTCGGTCGAGTCGCTGACATTGCGGACGGTCTCGACGGAGCAGCTGCGCGATGTCGGCGGCGGCGAGCAGCAGTTGTTCGAGCTGGAGTGGACGCCCTGCGCTCTTCCCGCCGCGGCCGAGGCGGTGCCGATCGAGACGGTCGCCGACTTCGCCGCGCTGCGGGAGTCGGAGGGGTCACGGGCGGCGGCCGTGGTCGTTCCGTGCCCGGTGGGGTCCGGTACGCAGGCCGACCGGGTGCACCGCGTCACGGACGAGGTTCTGGCGCTGGTGCAGGGGTGGTCGGCACAGGAGCGTGCGGGGCGTCTGGTGTTGGTGACGCGTCCGGGTGAGCTGGTTCATGCGGCGGTGTGGGGGCTGGTGCGGTCCGCGCAGTCGGAGCATCCGGACCGGTTCGTGCTGGCGGAGGCCGAGGACACGGACGAGGTGGTTCGTGTGCTGCCTGCCGTACTGGCCGCCGGTGAGCCGCAGTTCGCGGTCCGGGGCGGGGAGGTGTGCGTCCCGCGTCTGGTGAAGGCAACCGGGACCGTCACCGACACGCCGGACTTCGGCGCCGGCGTCGTGCTGCTGACCGGTGCCTCCGGGGCACTGGGCGGCCTCGTCGCCCGGCACCTGGTCGCCGAGCACGGGGTACGGAGCCTGCTGCTCCTCAGCCGACGTGGCGCGGAGGCCCCCGGCGCGGTCGAGCTGGAGGCCGAACTGACCGCGTGGGGCGCCGAGGTGAACTGGGCGGCCTGCGACGCGGCCGACCGGGACGCCCTCGCCGAGGTGCTGTCCGGCACACCGGTGACGGCCGTGGTGCACACGGCCGGCGTCCTGGACGACGGCGTGATCGCCTCGCTCACCCCCGACCGCATGGCGAAGGTGCTGCGGCCCAAGGTCGACGCCGTCCTCAACCTCCATGAACTAACCGGCGAGTTGTCGGCGTTCGTCGTCTTCTCCTCGGTGTCCGGCATCCTGGGCAGCGCGGGACAAGGCAACTACGCGGCGGCGAACACCTTCCTCGACGCCTTCGCCGGATTCCGCCGCGACCAGCAACTCCCCGCCACCTCACTCGCGTGGGGGCTGTGGGAGCAGAACGGCGGCATGGCCGACCGGCTCGACCAGGCCGACCTCACCCGGCTCAAGCGGGTGGGTCTGGCCCCGATAGCCGTCGACGAAGGGTTGCGGCTCTTCGACGCGGCGCTCGCCCTGGACCGGGCCACCGTCGCCCCCCTGCGACTCGACCCGAGCGGCCTCCAGGGCACGGTGCCGTCGGTCCTGCGCGGACTGGTACGGGTCGCACCGGTACGGCGCGCGGCGCGGAGCGCGCCGAAGGGCTCGCTGGGTGAGCGGCTGGCCGGGCTGCCCGCGGCCGAGCGCGAACAGGTGGTACTGGACATGGTGCGGGCAGAGGTCGCCGCCGTGCTCGGGCACGCCTCGGCCCGGGCCGTCCAGCCGGAACACGCCTTCCAGGACGCCGGCTTCGACTCGCTCACCTCGGTGGAACTCCGCAACCGCCTGAACGCGGCGACCGGGCTGCGGCTCCCCGCGACCCTGGTCTTCGACCACCCCACGCCCGCGGCGCTCTCCCGCTTCCTGCTGGCCGAGACCCTGGGCGTCCAGGAGCGGCCCGAGGCCGCGGTGGCCGCGGTGACCGGCACGGACGAGCCGATCGCGATCGTGGGCATGGCCTGCCGGTTCCCCGGCGAGGTGCGCTCGCCCGAGGACCTGTGGCGTCTCGTGGCCTCCGGGGGCGACGCGATCTCCAGCTTCCCCGAGGACCGGGGCTGGGACGTCGAGAACCTCTACGACCCGGACCCCGACCGCTCCGGCAAGTCCTATGCGCGCCACGGTGGTTTCCTCCACCGGGCCGCCGAGTTCGACCCGTCCTTCTTCGGGATCTCGCCGCGTGAGGCGCTGGCGATGGATCCGCAGCAGCGGTTGCTGCTGGAGACGTCGTGGGAGGCGTTCGAGCGGGCCGGGATCGACCCGGCGACGGTGCGGGGGAGCAGGACCGGTGTCTTCGCGGGCGTGATGTACCACGACTACGGCGGCCGGGTGAAGACGGCCGCGGAGGGCATGGACGCCTACCTGGGCAGCGGCAGCGCGGGCAGCATCGCCTCCGGCCGGGTCTCGTACACCTTCGGGCTCGAAGGCCCGGCGGTCACGGTCGACACGGCGTGCTCGTCGTCCCTGGTGGCGCTGCATCTGGCGGCGCAGGCGCTGCGCAGCGGCGAGTGCTCGATGGCCCTCGTCGGCGGCGTCACCGTGATGGCCACTCCCTCGACGTTCGTGGAGTTCAGCCGGCAACGGGGTCTGTCCATGGACGGCCGGTGCAAGGCGTTCGGCGCGGAAGCGGACGGTACGGGGTGGGCTGAGGGTGCGGGCATGCTGCTGGTGGAGCGGTTGTCCGATGCCCGTCGTAACGGCCATCAGGTGTTGGCGGTTGTCCGGGGTACGGCGGTGAATCAGGACGGTGCGTCGAACGGTCTGACGGCGCCGAACGGTCCGGCGCAGCAGCGGGTGATCCGGCAGGCGCTGGCGAACGCCGGTGTGTCTCCGGATCAGGTGGACGCTGTGGAGGCGCATGGTACGGGGACGCGGCTGGGTGATCCGATCGAGGCGCAGGCGTTGATCGCGACGTACGGTCAGGAGCGTGCCGGGGAACGGCCGTTGTGGCTGGGGTCGTTGAAGTCGAACATCGGTCATGCGCAGGCGGCCGCGGGTGTCGGTGGTGTGATCAAGATGGTGATGGCGATGCGGCACGGTGTGCTGCCGCGCACCCTGCACGTGGACGAGCCGACCCCGCACGTGGACTGGTCGGCGGGTGACGTACGGCTACTGACCGAGGCCGTGGACTGGCCCGCGCACGACGGTCCTCGCCGCGCCGCCGTCTCCTCCTTCGGCATCAGTGGCACCAACGCCCATGTGATCGTCGAACAGGCACCAGCCCCGGAGGATTCGGAGCCCGCTCCCGAGTCCGGTGCGGTCGTTCCGTGGGTGCTGTCCGCCAAGAGCGACACGGCACTGCGGGCCCAGGCGGAGCGCCTGCTGTCCCTGGCCTCGACCACGGAACTGCGGCCGGCCGACCTCGCCTTCTCCCTCGCCACCACCCGCTCGGCCCTGGAGTACCGGGCCGCCGTGGTGGGGGAGGGCCGCGACGAACTCCTCGACGGTCTCCGTGCGTTGGCCGAAGGGTCCCCGGCTCCCGCCCGGGTCGTGCGGGGCGAACCGGCCAGCGACGGCAAGGTCGGGTTCTTGTTCTCGGGGCAGGGGTCGCAACGGCTCGGTATGGGGCGTGGGTTGTACGCGGCGTACCCCGTGTTCGCGGCGGCGTACGACGAGGTATGTGGGCTTCTGGACGTGCCGGTCGATGTCGATGCGGAATCCCTGCATCAGACGGGTTCGACGCAGCCCGCGCTGTTCGCCGTCGAGGTGGCGTTGTTCCGGTTGTTGGAGTCGTGGGGCATTCGACCGGATTACGTGGCCGGGCACTCGGTCGGTGAGATCGCGGCCGCGCATGTGGCGGGTGTGCTGTCCCTTGCGGACGCGGCGAAGTTGGTGTCGGCGCGTGCCCGTCTCATGCAGGCGCTCCCGGCTGGCGGTGCGATGGTCGCCGTACAGGCAACGGAAGAAGAGGTGTTGCCGTATCTGACCGAGGAGGTCGGTATCGCGGCGGTCAACGGGCCGCAGTCGGTGGTGGTGTCGGGCGCGGAGGACGTGGTTGTCGGGATCGGCGACGCCTTCCGCGAGCTGGGCCGTAAGACGTCCCGGTTGAAGGTCAGTCACGCGTTCCACTCGCCGTTGATGGACCCGATGCTGGAGGAGTTCGCGGAGGCTATCGGAGGCTTGACCTTCGACGAGCCGCGTGTCCCGGTCGTTTCGAATCTCACGGGCGGTCTGGCCGAGCCGTACACCCCGTCGTACTGGGTGCGGCACGTCCGTGAGGCGGTCCGTTTCGCGGATGGTGTGCGGACCCTGCACGCGCTGGGTGTGTCCACGTTCGTGGAGATCGGTCCGGGCGGTGTGCTGAGCGCTCTGGCCCAGGGCTGTGCGGACGACATCGTGACCGTCCCCGTCGTACGGGGCGACCGTCCCGAGCCGCAGGCCGTCGTCACCGCGCTCGCCGAGTTGCATGTGCACGGTGTCTCCCCGGACTGGCGGGCGGTCCTCCCGGGTGCGCGGCGGGTCGATCTGCCGACCTACGCCTTCCAGTACGAGCGATTTTGGCTGGAGGTGCCGGAGGAATTCAGCGGTGGTGCCGCTGCCGCCGGGCTCGGGCTGGGCGCGGCCGAGCACCCGCTGGCCGGTGCGGTGGTCGCGCTGCCCGGCGCCGGTGGGTTCCTGGTCACCGGGCGGCTCTCGCTCAGGACACACCCCTGGCTCGCCGACCACATGGTGATGGGCCGGGTGCTGCTGCCGGGTACCGCGCTCGTGGAGCTGGCGGTGCGCGCGGGCGACGAGGCCGGTTGCGCCCAGGTCGAGGATCTGACACTGGAAGCGCCGCTGATCGTCCCGGACCAGGGCGGGGTCGCCGTACAGGTGTGGGTCGGGCCCGAGGAGGAGTCCGGCAGGCGGGCGCTGAGTGTGCACGCGCGGCCGGACGACGCCCCGGACGACGCGCCCTGGACCCGGCATGCCGTCGGCTACCTGACGGACGAGCTGCCCGAACCGCCGCATGGCGTGGACCTCGGCGTATGGCCGCCGGCGGGAGCGGAGCCCGTCGACCTCGACGGCTTCTACGAGGGCCTGGACGGACTCGGCCTGGGCTACGGCCAGATCTTCCGCGGCCTGCGCTCCGTATGGCGCGACGGGGACGACGTCCTCGCCGAGGTCGCTCTCGCCGAGGCCGCCCTCCCCGAGGGGGCGGACGCGTTCGCCGTTCATCCGGCGTTGCTGGACGCGGCGCTGCACGCGATCGGCGCGGGCGGTCTGGTCCCCGTGGCCGACGGGCCGCTGCTGCCCTTCGCCTGGTCCGCGGTGGGAGTGCGGGCCACGGGCGCGACGGCACTGCGGGTCAAGGTCTCCCGTACGGGTACGGACACGGTGTCGCTGACCGTGGCCGACGCGTCGGGCGCTCTGGTGGCCACGGTCGGTTCGCTGTCGCTGCGGCCGGTGTCGCGCGAGCAGCTGCTCGCGGCCGGCGGCCCCGGCGGGCATGCCGGCGACTCGCTGTTCGGCCTGGCGTGGCAGCCCATGACCCTCATGGAGGGGGGTGCCCCACTCGACGTACGGGTCTATCCGGATCTGGCCGCGCTGTCCGCCGACCTTCCCGAAGCCGAAGCCGAAGCCGAAGCCGAAGCCGAAGCCGACGCCGACGAAGCCGAGGCCGACGCCGTCGCGGTCGTACCGTGCCCGGAGATCCCCGGTACCCCGACCGCCGAGCACGTGCACCGCGTCGCGAGCGAGGTTCTGGCGCTGATCCAGTGGTGGTCGGCGCGGGAGCGTGCGGGGCGTCTGGTGTTGGTGACGCGTCCTGGTGAGCTGGTTCATGCGGCGGTGTGGGGGCTGGTGCGGTCCGCGCAGTCGGAGCATCCGGACCGGTTCGTGCTGGCGGAGGCCGAGGACACGGACGAGGTGGTCCGGGTGCTGCCTGCCGTACTGGCCGCCGGTGAGCCGCAGTTCGCGGTCCGGGGCGGGGAGGTGTGCGTGCCGCGCCTGGTGAAGGCAGCCGGAGCCCGTGACGGCGGCGCGCCGGACCTCACCGACGGCACGGTTCTCGTGACCGGTGCCTCCGGATCGCTCGGCGCCCTCGTCGCACGGCACCTGGTGACCGCACACAAGGTACGGCGGCTGCTGCTGGCGAGCCGCCGGGGCGCCCACGCGCCGGGCGCCGCCGACCTGACCGCCGAACTGGCCGCGCAGGGCGCCGAGATCACCTGGGCGGCCTGCGACGTCGCCGACCGGGAGGCCGTCTCCGCGCTGCTGGACGGCCGGCGGCTGTCGGCCGTCGTACACACCGCGGGCGTGCTGGACGACGGTGTGGTCGGCTCGGTCACGCCGGAGCGGATGAGGGAGGTCTTCCGGCCCAAGGTGGACGCCGTCCTGAACCTGCACGAGTGCACCCGGGACATGGGCCTGGCCGCCTTCGTGGTGTTCTCGTCCGTCGCCGGTCTGATCGGCGGCGCGGGTCAGGCGAGTTACGCGGCGGCCAACACCTTCCTCGACGCCTTCGCCGGCTCCCGACGCGCCCGGGGACTGCCCGCCACCTCGCTGGCGTGGGGGGTGTGGGAGCAGCCCGGCGCGATGACGGACGGTCTCGCCGCCGCCGACCGGGCGCGGATGGCGCGCAGCGGTGTGCTGCCGCTGCCGACCGGGGAGGGGCTGCGACTGTTCGACGCGGCGCTGACCACGGACGAGGCGATGCTCGCCCCGGTCCGTATCGACACCGGCGCCCTGTGCGGCGGTGAGACACCGCCGCTGCTGCGCGCCCTCGTGCCCGCCTCGGCCGGCCGGAGGAGCGTGCGGGGCGCCGCTTCCTCCGCGTCCGCGTCCGGCTCCGGGCCCTCGCTGGCCGAGCGCCTGGCGGGGCTGCCCGAGGGGGAGCGGGAGAAGAGCGTGCTGGATCTGGTGCGGGCCGAGGTGGCCGCGGTCCTGGGGCACGCCTCGGACCGTACGATCCGGCCGGAACACGCCTTCCAGGATCTGGGCTTCGACTCCCTCACCGCCGTCGAACTCCGCAACCGGCTGAACCGGGCCACCGGGCTGCGGCTCCCCGCGACCCTGGTCTTCGACCACCCGACACCCGCTGTGCTCGCCCGTCAGGTGTTCACCGAGGTCACGGGGGCTGCCGAACCGGCTTTAGTGGATTCCCTACTTGCCGACTTGGACAAGGTGGAACAAGAATTGGTCACGAAGTTGGCAGCGAGCGAAGCTCGCGACCGGATCCTGGCGAAGCTCCAGGAAGTGCTGCTGATCGCCGGTGAATCCGGCAAGGCATCGGACCAGGAAATCCCTGGTGCGAGCGGCAGCGATCTGGAATCGGCCACGGACGACGAAGTATTCGATCTGCTCGGCAAGGAATTCGGGATTTCCTGACCGCTCCGGCGCGTCCCGGTGAGCCCTTGCCGAATTCCGGTAAGTCATCGCAGGGGTGAGGGACGATTTCGGTGGCGAACGAGGACAAGCTCCGCTATTTCCTGAAGCGAGTCACCGCTGACCTCCAGGAGACCCGGCGGCGCCTTCGTGACTACGAGGACGCCGCCGGGGAGCCGGTGGCCATCATCGGCATGAGCTGCCGCTATCCGGGAGGCGTCGACTCGCCCGAGGATCTGTGGGAGCTGGTCGCGGGCGGCCGTGACGCCGTCGCCGGGTTCCCGGCCGACCGCGGCTGGGACCTGGACGCGCTCTACGACCCGGATCCGGAGACCCGCGGGACCAGTTACGCCCGCGAGGGCGCCTTCCTGAGCGACCTCGCGCGGTTCGACGCCGCTCTCTTCGGGATCTCGCCCCGCGAGGCGCTCGCCATGGACCCCCAGCAGCGGCTGCTGCTGGAGACGTCGTGGGAACTCTTCGAGCGGGCCGGCATCGACGCCGCCTCCCTCGCGGGCAGCAGGACCGGTGTGTTCACCGGCGTGATGAACCACGAGTTCCTCGCCGCCCTCCAGAACTCCCCGCAGGACCTGGAGGGTTACCTGGGCACGGGGACCTCGGGCAGTGTCGCCTCCGGCCGGGTGGCCTACACCTTCGGCCTCGAGGGCCCGGCCGTCACGATCGACACCGCGTGCTCGTCGTCCCTGGTCGCCCTGCACCTGGCCGTCCAGTCGCTGCGCAACGGCGAATGCTCGCTGGCGGTGGCGGGCGGTGTCACCGCGATGGTCGGCCCCGCCACCTTCGTCGGCTTCAGCCGCCAGCGCGGACTGGCACCCGACGGCCGCTGCAAGGCGTTCGCGGCCGGCGCCGACGGCACCGGCTGGGGCGAAGGCGCCGGACTGCTCCTGGTGGAACGCCTCTCCGACGCCCGGCGCAACGGACACGAGATCCTCGCCGTCGTCCGGGGTTCCGCCGTCAACCAGGACGGCGCGTCCAACGGCCTGACCGCCCCCAACGGGCCCTCCCAGCAACGGGTGATCCGCCAGGCCCTGGCGGCCGCAAGGCTGACCACCGCGCAGGTCGACGCGGTCGAGGCGCACGGCACGGGCACCCGGCTCGGCGACCCGATCGAGGCGCAGGCACTCCTCGCCACGTACGGGCAGGGCCGCCCCGGCGACAAGCCGCTCATGCTGGGCTCCATCAAGTCGAACATCGGCCATACCCAGGCCGCGGCCGGTGTCGCGGGCATCATCAAGATGGTCATGGCCCTGCGCCACGGCGAACTGCCGCGCACGCTGCACGTCGACGCCCCCTCCCCGCACGTCGACTGGTCGGCGGGCGCCGTACGGCTGCTCACCGAGAACACGCCCTGGCCCGCCTCCGACCAGCCGCGCCGGGCCGGCATCTCCTCCTTCGGGATCAGCGGCACCAACGCGCACACGATCATCGAAGAGGCCCCGTCGGCCGAGGCGTTCACGCCGGACACCGAGGACCCGGAAGCACCGGAGGACGGCGCGGAGAGCGTCGAGGCCGTCGCCCCGGAGGCCGTGCGCCCGGCCGAGGGCGGACCGGTGCCCTGGGTGATCTCGGGCAGGACCGAGGAGGCCCTGCGCGCCCAGGCCGAACGGCTGCTCGCCCGCACGGACGCCGACGTCTCCCCGTTCGACGTCGCGTTCTCCCTGGCCACGACACGCACGGCCCTCGACCGTCGCGCGGTGGTCCAGGGCGAGACGCCGGACGAACTCGCCGCGGGCCTGCGCGCCCTGGCCTCCGGCGCCCCGGCCCCGGGCGTCACACGCGGCCTCTCCGGCACCGGCGGACGCGTCGCGTTTCTCTTCTCCGGCCAGGGCTCGCAACGCCTTGGCATGGGACGTGAGTTGTACGCGGCGTACCCCGTGTTCGCTGCCGCGTACGACGAGGTGTGCGGGCTCCTGGACGCGCCGGTCGATGTCGATGCGGAATCCCTGCATCAGACGGGTTCGACGCAGCCCGCGCTGTTCGCCGTCGAGGTGGCGTTGTTCCGGCTCCTGGAGTCGTGGGGCATCCGGCCGGATTACGTGGCCGGTCACTCGGTCGGTGAGATCGCGGCCGCGCATGTGGCGGGTGTGCTGTCCCTTGAGGACGCGGCGAAGTTGGTGTCGGCTCGTGCCCGTCTCATGCAGGCGTTGCCGAGCGGCGGTGCGATGGTCGCCGTACAGGCCACCGAGGACGAGGTGCTGCCGTACCTGACCGACGGAGTCGGCATCGCGGCGGTCAACGGACCGCGGTCGGTGGTGGTTTCGGGTACCGAGGACGCGGTCACCGCGATTGCTGAGACCTTCCGCGAGCTGGGTCGTAAGACGTCCCGGCTGAAGGTCAGTCACGCCTTCCACTCGCCCCTGATGGACCCGATGCTGGAGGAGTTCGGCGAGGTCGTCGGGGGGCTCGTCTTCAACAAGGCGCGGATTCCCGTCGTTTCGAATCTCACGGGGCGGCTCGCCGAGCCGTACACCCCGTCGTACTGGGTGCGGCATGTCCGCGAGGCGGTGCGCTTCGCCGACGGTGTGCGGACCCTCGGCGAGCTGGGTGTGACCACCTTCGTGGAGATCGGCCCGGGCGGTGTGCTGAGCGCGCTCGCCCAGGGGTGCCTGGACGAGGACGCGGTCACCGTGCCCGCCCTGCGCGCCGACCGCCCCGAGCGGGCCGCGCTGGTCGCCGCCGTCGCCGAACTGCACGTGCACGGCGTCTCCCCGGACTGGCCCGCCTTCTTCCCCGGCGCCCGCCGCGTCGGCCTGCCCACGTACGCCTTCCAGTACGAGCGCTACTGGCTCGACACCGCACCGGCCGCCCGCGGGGACGTCCGCGCCGCCGGACTCGGCTCGGCCGACCACCCGCTGCTGGGCGCCGCCGTCTCCCTGGCCGGCGGCGACGAGCGGCTGCTGACCGGCCGGCTGTCCCTGCGCACCCATCCCTGGCTGAGCGACCACGCCGTGCTCGGGACCGTGCTGCTGCCCGGCACCGCGTTCGTCGAACTGGCCGTGCGCGCCGCCGACGAGGCGGGCTGCGACCTGCTGGAGGACCTCACCCTCGAAGCGCCCCTGGTGGTGCCCGAGCAGGGCGGCATCGCGGTGCAGGTGTGGGTCGGCGCGGCCGACGGGTCCGGGCGCAGGCCGCTGACCGTGCACGCGCGCCCCGAGAACGACACCGACCTGCCGTGGGTCCGGCACGCGACCGGCTTCGTCACCGAAGGGGCCCCGACGGGAAGCGGCGAGGAGGACACGACCGCCGGCCGGACCCTCACCGCATGGCCGCCCGCGGACTCCGAGCCGCTCGGACTCGACGGTTTCTACGACCGGTCGGCCGCCCTCGGACTGGCCTACGGTCCCCTCTTCCGCGGGCTGCGGAGCGCCTGGCGCAAGGGCGACGAGGTCTTCGCGGAGGTCGCCCTCCCCGACGGCACGGACACCGGCTCCTTCCTGGTGCATCCGGCGCTGCTCGACGCCGCGCTGCACGCCATCGGCGCGGGCGGCCCGCTCGTGGCCGAGACCGACGGGCCGCTGCTGCCGTTCGCCTGGTCCGGGGTGTCCGTGCACGCCACGGGCGCCTCCACCGTACGGGTGAGGCTCGCGGCCACCGGTACGGACGCGGTGTCCCTGACGGTGGCCGACGCCACCGGCCGGCCGGTGGCGTCCGTCGAGTCGCTCACGCTGCGGCCCGTCTCGGCCGAGCAGCTTCGCGAGCGCTCCGGTGACGCGCTGTTCACCGTCGAGCGGACGCCGCTCGGTCCGACCGCGGACGACACGGACGGGACGGTCGTCGCGTACGTCGCGGACCTCGACGCGCTGGCCGACTCCGACGCCGATCCCGACGTCGGCGGGGCGGCGCAGCCGGACGTGGTCGTGCTGCCGTGCCCCGACGGGCCGGAAGGGCTGAGCGAGGCCGAGCGGGTGCACGCGGTCACCACCGAGACGCTGCGGCTGGTCCAGCACTGGACGGCCGAGGACCGCACGGCGCGCCTCGTCCTGGTGGCGCGCTGCGACGACCTCGCGCACGCCGCGGTGGGCGGACTGGTGCGCTCGGCCCAGGCGGAGCACCCGGGCCGGATCGTGCTGCTCGAAACCGACCGCCCGGACGAGGCGGCCACCCTCGTGCCCGGCATCGTACGGTCCGGCGAACCCCATGTCGTCGTCCGCGAGGGAGAAGCCGGCGTACCGCGACTGGTCCGCGCGGCCTCCACCGGGCAAAAGAGCACCACCCCCACCCCCGGCGCCGCCGGCCTCGGCACCGTGCTCCTCACCGGCGCCTCCGGAGCGCTGGGCGGCACCCTCGCCCGGCACCTGGTGACCGGGCACGGCGTGCGCCGGCTGCTCCTCGTCAGCCGCCGGGGCGCGGACGCGCCGGGTGCCGTGGACCTGGCGGACGACCTCGCGGCGCTGGGCGCCGAAGCGACCTGGGCCGCCTGCGACCTCGCCGACCGTGCCGCCGTCGCCCGGCTGCTGGCCGCCCACCCGGTCGACTCCGTCGTCCACACCGCCGGAGTCCTCGACGACGGCGTGCTCGCCGCCCTCACCCCTGAGCGTCTGCGCGCCGTCCTCGCGCCCAAGACCGACGCCGTGCTCCATCTGGACGAACTCACCGGTGAGGGCACGCCGTTCGTCCTCTTCTCCTCCGCCGCGGGCGTCTTCGGCAACCCCGGTCAGGGCAACTACGCCGCCGCCAACGCCTTCCTCGACGCCTTCGCCCGGCACCGCCGCGCCCAGGGCCGGCCCACGGTCTCCCTCGCCTGGGGCCTGTGGGAGCAGGAGGGCGCCATGGCCGACGCCCTGGACGAGGCGGGCAGGTCGCGGATGGCGCGCTCCGGTGTCCTGGCGCTGACCACCGAGGACGGCCTACGGCTGTTCGACGCGGCGCTCGCCGCCGACGCGCCCGTGCTCGTGCCCGTCCGCCTCGACACCACCGCCCTGCGCGACCGCGCGGCCGGGACCGTACCGGCCCCGCTGCGCGGACTCGTGCGCGGCGCCCCGCGCGGCACGGCCCAGCGCGCGGCCACCAAAACCCTGGCCGGGCGCCTCGCCGGACTGACCGGCGACGAGCGCGCGGAGGCGCTCCTCGAACTGGTCCGCGCCGAGGTCGCCGCCGTGCTCGGGCACGCCTCGCCCCGGGCCGTCCAGCCCGGGCACGCCTTCCAGGACCTGGGCTTCGACTCGCTGACCGCCGTCGAACTGCGCAACCGGCTCGCCGGGACCACCGGCCTGCGCCTGCCCGCCACCCTCGTCTTCGACCACCCCACCCCCACCGCCCTCGCCCGGCACATCGGCCGCGAACTCCTCGACGACGCCCCCGCCGCCACGGCCGGGGCCGGGGTACGGCGGACCGTGGCCGACGCGGACGAGCCGATCGCCATCGTCGGCATGAGCTGCCGCCTCCCGGGCGGCGTACGCTCGCCGGAGGACCTGTGGCGGCTGGTGGCCGCCGGCCGCGACGGCATCTCCCGGTTCCCCGACGACCGGGGCTGGGACGTCGAGGGGCTGTACGACCCCGACCCGGAGCGCCTCGGCAAGACCTACGCGCGAGACGGCGGATTCCTGCACGACGCGGCCGAGTTCGACGCCGGATTCTTCGGGATCTCGCCGCGCGAGGCGCTGGCCATGGACCCGCAGCAGCGGCTGCTGCTGGAGGCATCCTGGGAGGCGTTCGAGCGCGCCGGGATCGACCCGGCGGCGATGCGCGGCAGCCGTACCGGCGTCTTCACCGGCCTGATGTACCACGACTACGGGCAGGGCCCGCGCGAACTGCCCGAAGGCGTCGAGGGACTGCTCACCACCGGAGGCTCCGGCAGCGTCGCCTCCGGGCGCGTCTCCTACACCTTCGGCCTGGAGGGCCCCGCCGTCACCGTCGACACGGCCTGCTCCTCCTCGCTCGTCGCCCTGCACCTCGCCGTCCAGGCCCTCCGGAGCGGCGAGTGCACGATGGCGCTGGCCGGCGGTGTCACCGTCATGGCGAGCCCGACGGTCTTCGTGGAGTTCAGCCGCCAGCGCGGACTGTCCCCCGACGGCCGCTGCAAGGCGTTCGCGGCCGGCGCCGACGGCACCGGCTGGGGCGAGGGCGTCGGCATGCTCCTCGTGGAGCGGCTGTCCGACGCCGAGCGCAACGGCCACCGCGTGCTGGCCGTCGTCCGGGGCAGCGCCGTCAACCAGGACGGCGCCTCCAACGGCCTGACCGCGCCCAACGGTCCCTCGCAGCAGCGGGTCATCCGCCAGGCGCTGGCGTCCGCCGGCCTCGCCCCGGCCGACGTGGACGCCGTCGAGGCGCACGGTACGGGGACGAAGCTCGGCGACCCGATCGAGGCGCAGGCGCTGCTCGCCACGTACGGGCGCGAACGGGCCGGAGGACAGCCGCTGTGGCTGGGCTCGCTGAAGTCCAACATCGGCCATACGCAGGCCGCCGCGGGTGTCGCCGGGGTGATCAAGATGGTCATGGCGATGCGGCATGGTGTGCTGCCGCGGACCCTGCACGTGGACGAGCCGACGCCCCATGTGGACTGGTCGGCGGGCGAGGTCAGGCTGCTGACCGAGGCGGTGGACTGGCCGGCGACGGACCGCCCGCGCCGGGCCGCCGTGTCGTCCTTCGGGGTCAGCGGCACCAACGCCCATACGATCATCGAACAGGCCCCCACGGTCACCGGACAGGCCCCCACGGTCTCCGAACAGGCCCCCGCGGTCTCCGAACAGGCCCCCGCGGTCTCGGAACAGGCCCCCACGGTCACCGGACAGGCCCCCACGGTCACCGGACAGGCCCCCGCGGCCGAGGAAGCGCCGGCGGCGTCCGCATCCGGCGCGGCCGTGCCGTGGGTGCTGTCCGGCAGGACGGAGGCGGCGCTGCGGGCGCAGGCCGCCCGCCTCGTGTCCCACCTCGACGAGAGCGTCCCCGGTGACGACGGTGACGACGGTGACGGCACGGCGGCCTTCCTGGCCGACGTGGCGCACTCGCTGGCCACGACCAGGGCGGCCTTCGAACACCGCGCCGTCGTGGTCGGGCGGACCCTCCCGGAACTCCGCGAGCGACTGGCCGGTGTCGCGGCCGGGGCCACCCCGCCCGGCGCGGTGACCGGCAGCGCGCGCGGCGGCGGCAGGACCGTGTTCGTCTTCCCCGGGCAGGGCTCGCAGTGGACGGGCATGGCCGCCGAACTGCTTGCGACCTCCCCGGTCTTCCGCGACCGCGTCGACGCCTGCGAACGCGCCCTCGCACCGCACGTCGACTGGTCCCTGACCGCCGTACTGCGCGGCACCTCCGAGGTGGAGCAGGACCGGGTCGACGTCCTGCAACCCGTGCTCTGGGCGATGACCGTCGCCCTCGCCGAGGTGTGGCGCTCCTTCGGGGTGACCCCCGACGCGGTCGTCGGGCACTCCCAGGGCGAGGTCTCCGCGGCGGTGATCGCCGGCGCGCTCTCCCTGGAGGACGGCGCCCGCATCGTGGTCCGGCGCAGCCTCGCGGTACGCGAACTCCAGGGTCTCGGCGCCATGGCCTCGGTGCCGCTCCCGGACGCCGGGGTGCGGGAACTCGTCGCCCGGTGGGACGGCCGCCTCGGCATCGCCGCCGTGAACGGCCCCGCCACCGCCGTGGTCTCCGGTGACACCGACGCCCTGGACGAACTCCTCGCGCACTGCCGCCAGGAGGGCGTGCAGGCCCGCCGGGTCGCCGTCGACTACGCCGCGCACTCGCCCCAGATCGAACGCGTCGAAGCCCGGGCCACCGAGGGGTTCGCCGGAGTCGGCCCGCTCCCCGGCGCCGTGCCGTTCTACTCCACGGTGACGGGCGGAAAACTGGACACGGACCAGCTGGAAGGCGGCTACTGGTACCGCAACATGCGCCAGACGGTCCGGTTCCACGACGCGATCCGGGCCGCCCTGGCCGACGGGTACGACGTGTTCGTCGAGGTCAGCCCGCACCCGGTGCAGTCGGCGGGCATCCAGGACGCCATCGAGGCCGCCGAGGCGGACGCGGCGGTCGTACCGACACTGCGCCGCCGCGACGGCGGACGCGACCGGCTGATGCTCTCCCTGGCCCAGGCGCACGTGCACGGCGTCGGCATCGACTGGGACGCCGTCCTGCCGGGCGCGCGCCGCACCGACCTGCCGACCTACGCGTTCCAGCACGAGCGGTACTGGCTGGAGGCGGCCGCCCCCGCCGGTGACGTACGGGCGGCCGGGCTGGACGCCGCCGACCACCCGTTCCTGGGCGCGGCGGTGGAACTGCCGGACGCCGGCGGCCATCTGCTCACCGGGATGCTGTCCCTGCGGGCCCAGCCCTGGCTGGCCGACCACGCGGTGCTCGGCACGGTCCTGCTGCCGGGCACGGCCTTCGTGGAACTGGCCGCCCACGCCGCCGCCGAGACCGGCTGCGACCTGGTGGAGGAACTCACCCTGCACGCACCGCTGATCCTGCCCGAGGAGGGCGGCGTCGCGCTCCAGGTGCTCGTGGGCGCCCAGGACGACTCCGGCCGCCGTCCGCTGAGCGTGCACTCGCGCGCCGGCACCGGATCCTGGGTCCGCAACGCCACCGGGGTCCTCACCACGGGCGCCACCCCGCCCGGCACCGACCTGCGCAGCTGGCCCCCGGCCGACGCCCGGCCGGTGGACCTGGACGGCTTCTACGACCGCCTGGCGGACCTCGGCCTGAGCTACGGCCCGGTCTTCCAGGGACTGCGTGCCGCCTGGCGCGGCCACGACGCGGTCTACGCCGAGCTCGCCGTCACCGACGAGGCGCGGCCGGACACCTTCGGCCTGCATCCGGCCCTGCTCGACGCGGCGCTGCACGCGCTGGGCGCGGGCGGCCTGGTACCGGCCGCCGACGGTCCCCTGCTGCCCTTCGCGTGGTCCCGGGTCACCCCGCACGGCACCGGAGCGACCACCCTGCGGGTGCGGCTCTCCCCGGCCGGCGGGGACACCGTACGGCTGGAGGCCGCCGACGGCACGGGCCGGCCCGTCGTCTCGGTGGAGTCGCTGACGCTGCGCCCGGTGTCGGCCGAGCAACTGCGCACGAGCGCCCGGGACTCCCTGTTCACCGTGGACTGGGCGCCGCTCACCGCACAGGCCGACGGGCACACCACGGTCGTACGGGCCTACGAGGACATCTCCGCCCTGCTCGCCGCCCCCGCGACGGAGACCGGTGCGCGGGCGTACACGGACGCCGTGGTCGTGCCCTGCCCCGTCGGGTCGGGCGACGACACCGAGCGCGTCCGGGACGTCCTGCGCAAGGTGCTGGGGCTGGTCCAGTGGTGGCTGGCCGAGGACCGGGTCGCCCGTCTGGTGCTGGTGACCAGGGGCGCGGTCGTCGCCGGGGACGGACCGGAAGCGGGTAAGGGCCCGGAGGCGGGTGGCGGCCCGCAGGCGGGGGACGGCCCGGAGGCGGGCGGCCCGGCGACGGCCGACCCGGTGCAGGCCGCCGTATGGGGTCTGATCCGCTCGGCGCAGTCCGAGAACCCGGACCGCATCGTCCTCATCGACGCCGATACCGACGCCGACGCGCACCCGCAGGCACACGCGGATGTGGACATGGAGAGCGGAGACGAGGGCGAGGGCGACGGGCACACCGGCGTGGAGCGGATCGCGGCGACCGTCGTGCCCCGGCTGCTCGCCTTCGAGGAGCCGCAGGCCGCGCTGCGCGGCGACACCCTCCTGCTGCCCCGGCTCACCAGGACCGCCGCCGAAGCCCCCCGGGCCACGGCGGACTTCGGGTCCGGTCCCGTCCTGCTCACCGGTGCCTCGGGCGCCCTCGGCGGACTCGTCGCCCGGTACCTGGTCGCCGAACACGGCGTACGCCGCCTGCTGTTGATGAGCCGGCGCGGGGCGGACGCGGAGGGCGCGGCGGAACTCCAGGCGGAACTGACCGCGGCCGGAGCCGAAGTGCGCTGGGCCGCCTGCGACGTGGCCGACCGGGACGCCCTCGCCGAGGCGCTGTCCGGTGTCCCGGTGACGGCCGTGGTGCACACCGCCGGCGTCCTCGACGACGGTGTGCTCCCCTCGCTCACCCCGGAACGGCTGGACACGGTACTGCGCCCCAAGGCCGACGCCGTAGTCCACCTGCACGAACTCGTCGGCGACGTCTCGGCGTTCGTGGTCTTCTCCTCCCTCGCGGGCACCCTCGGCACCCCGGGCCAGGCCAACTACGCGGCGGCCAACGCCTACCTGGACGCCTTCGCCGCACAGCGCCGCGCCCAGGGGCTCCCCGCGGTGTCACTGCCGTGGGGCCTGTGGCAGCGCGCCGGCGCCATGACCGAGGACCTCGGCGGAGCCGACCGCGGCCGGCTCGCCCGCGGCGGCGTGCTGCCGCTGTCCGACGAGGACGGCCTCGAACTCCTCGATGCCGCACTGGCGTCGGACGCCCCCGTGGTGGTGCCGGCCCGGCTGGACCTGGCCGCGCTGCGCAACGCGACCGCGCCGGTCCCACCGCTGCTCAAGGCACTCGTCGGCGGCCGGCCGCGCCGTACCGACCGCGCGTCCGCCGTACCGCTGGCGCAGCGGATCGCGGGGCTGCCCGAGAGCGAGCGCGCGGACGCCGTCCTCGTCCTGGTGCGGTCCGAGGCCGCCGCCGTCCTCGGACACAGCTCGGCCAAGGCCGTCCAGCCCGACCAAGCCTTCGGCGAACTCGGCTTCGACTCGCTGACCGCGGTGGAGCTGCGCAACCGGCTGAACCGGGCCACCGGCCTGCGCCTGCCCGCGACGCTGGTCTTCGACCACCCGACGCCCGCGGCGCTCGCACAGCGGGTCCTGAAGGACCTTCCCGGTGGTACGGCGGGCACGGCACCGGTCTTCGACGAGCTGGACCGCCTCGCCGCCGCCCTGGACGGCGCCGGCGCGGACGGTCTCGACAACGTCACCCGGACCAGGATCAACATGCGTCTGAAGGCCCTGCTCGCCCGCTGGAACGGGAACGAGCCGGCCGACCCGTCAGACACCGGCGGAGCCGGGGCCGACGACGACCTCAGCTCGGCCAGCGACGAGGAGCTGTACGACCTCCTCGACGACGAACTGGGCAACTCCTGAACCGCGCAGGCCAAAAGGGGCGGGCAACACCGATGATGAACGAAGACAAGCTCCGGGACTACCTCAAGCGGGCCACCACCGATCTGCGCCAGGCCCGGCGGCGCGTGCGCGAGCTGGAGGCCCGCGACCAGGAGCCCATCGCCATCGTGGGCATGGGCTGCCGCTTCCCCGGCGGCGTCGGCACCCCCGAGGAACTGTGGCGGCTGCTGGCCGACGGCACGGACGCCGTCTCCGGGTTCCCCGAGGACCGCGGCTGGGATGTCGACGCGCTCTACGACCCCGACCCCGAGCGGCCCGGCAAGGTCTACACCCGGCAGGGCGGCTTCCTGCGCGACGCGGCCGACTTCGACGCGGACTTCTTCGGGATCTCACCGCGCGAGGCACTGGCCATGGACCCGCAGCAGCGGCTGCTGCTGGAGACCGCCTGGGAGACCTTCGAACACGCGGGCATCGACCCCGCCACCCTCAAGGGCAGCCGCACCGGCGTCTTCGCGGGCCTCATGTACCACGACTACGGCTTCACGCCCGGCGTCCTCCCCGAAGGCGTCGAGGGGCTGATGAGCACCGGGAACTCCGGCAGCGTCGCCTCCGGACGCATCGCCTACACCTTCGGCTTCGAGGGCCCCGCGGTCACCGTGGACACCGCCTGCTCGTCCTCGCTCGTCGCCCTGCACCTCGCCGTGCGGGCCCTGCGGGGCGGCGAGTGCACGATGGCGCTGGCCGGGGGAGTGACGGTCATGGCGGGCCCGTCCGCCTTCGTCGAGTTCAGCCGTCAGCGCGGGCTCGCCCCCGACGGCCGCTGCAAGTCCTTCGCGGCGGCGGCGGACGGCGCGTCCTGGTCCGAGGGCGCCGGGCTGCTGCTGGTGGAGCGGCTGCGGGACGCCCGGCGGCTCGGCCACCCGGTGCTCGCGGTCGTCCGGGGCAGCGCCGTCAACCAGGACGGCGCCTCCAACGGCCTGACCGCGCCCAACGGCCCCTCGCAGCAGCGCGTGATCCTCGAAGCGCTGGCCGGGGCCGGGCTGTCCGCGGAGGAGATCGACGCCGTGGAGGCGCACGGCACGGGCACCGAACTCGGCGACCCGATCGAGGCGCAGGCACTGCTGGCGACCTACGGGCAGAACCGCCGACGCCCGCTGCTGGTGGGCTCGTTGAAGTCCAACATCGGGCACGCGCAGGCCGCGGCCGGCGTCGCCGGGGTGATGAAGACGGTGCTGGCGATGCGGCATGGTGTGCTGCCGAAGACGCTGCACGTGGACCGGCCCACCCCCCGGGTCGACTGGTCGGCCGGTTCGGTCGAGCTGCTGACCGAGGCGACCGCGTGGCCCGAGACGGACCACCCCCGCCGGGCCGGGATCTCCTCGTTCGGGATCAGCGGCACCAACGCGCATGTCATCATCGAAGCGGCCCCCGAGGAACCGGAGCCCGAGCCCGACGAGGAGGTCACCCCGGCCGAGGCACCGGCGCCGGCGCGGACCACCGTGGTGCCGTGGGTGCTCTCCGCGAAGAGCGGACAGGCGCTGCGGGAACAGGCACGACGACTCTTGTCGTCCGCCGACCTGCTGGCCGCCTCGCCCGCCGACGTGGGCTTCTCGCTGGCGGTCACCCGCTCGGCGCTGGAGCACCGGGCGGCGATCGTCGGCGCCGACGGGGACGAACTGCGCGCGGGACTGACCGCCCTCGCGGCCGGCGAGCCCGCGCCCCAGCTGGTGACGGGACGCGCCCGGGCGGACCGGGGCAGGACCGGGTTCCTTTTCTCCGGACAGGGCTCGCAACGCCTGGGCATGGGGCGTGAGTTGTACGAGGCGTATCCGGTGTTCGCGGCGGCGTACGACGAGGTGTGCGCGCACTTGGACACACCGGTCGACGTGGACTCGGACGAGCTGCATCGGACGGGTTCGGCACAGCCCGCGCTGTTCGCCGTCGAGGTGGCCCTGTTCCGGCTGCTGGAGTCGTGGGGGGTCCGGCCCGACTACGTGGCCGGACACTCGGTGGGGGAGATCGCGGCCGCGCATGTGGCGGGTGTGCTCTCCCTCGAAGACGCGGCGAAGCTGGTGTCGGCCCGGGCCCGTCTCATGCAGGCGCTGCCCGGTGGCGGCGCGATGGTCGCCGTACAGGCCACCGAGGACGAGGTGCTGCCGTACCTGACCGGCGAGGTCGGGGTCGCGGCGGTCAACGGGCCGCAGGCGGTGGTGGTTTCGGGAGCAGAGGAAGCGGTGCTGGCGGTCGCGGAGGAGTTCGCCGGCCGGGGCCGCAAGACGTCCCGGCTGAAGGTCAGCCACGCGTTCCACTCGCCTTTGATGGACCCGATGCTGGACGCGTTCGCCCGGACCATCGGCGACCTGACGTTCAACGAACCCCGCATTCCCGTCGTTTCGAACCTCACCGGACGACTCGCCGAGCCGTACACCCCCGCGTACTGGGTCCGGCACGTCCGCGAGGCGGTCCGGTTCGCCGACGGCGTCAAGACCCTCGACGGCCTGGGCGTGACCACGTTCGTGGAGATCGGCCCCGGCGGCGTCCTCAGTGCCCTCGCCCAGGGCTGCCTCGACGACGCGGACCTCGTCACCGTGCCCGCCCTGCGCACCGACCGGCCCGAGCCCCAGGCGCTCACGCTCGCCCTCGGACAGCTGCACGCGCACGGAGTCTCCCCCGACTGGCGGACGCTGTTCCCCGCCGCCCGGCGGGTCGGCCTGCCCACGTACGCCTTCCAGCGCGAGCGCTACTGGCTCGAGGGCACGGCCGCGGCCGACGTCTCCTCGGCGGGACTGGACCCGGCGGCCCACGCCCTGCTCGGCGCGGTGGTGGAGACCGCCGGGGCGCAAGACCTGCTGTTCACCGGCCGGCTGTCCCCGGCCGACCTGCCCTGGACCGCGGACCACACGGTCGCAGGCGTCCCGGTGCTCCCGGCCACCGCGTTCGTGGAACTCGCCCTGTCCGCAGGCCGGCAGGCCGGGTTCCCGCACCTGGACCAGCTCGACGTGGACGCCCCGCTGGTCCTGGCCGAACAGGGCGCCGTCCGTGTCCAGGTGCAGCTCGGCGCGGGCGACGACCCCGACCGGCGCCCGGTACGCGTCTTCAGCCGGCCCGCCGCGGGCGGCGCCGACGAGCCATGGGTCCGGCACGCCACCGGCGAGCTGACCCGGAACACCCCGGCGCCGGACTTCGACCTGATGCTCTGGCCGCCGGCGGACGCCGAACCCGTGGACGTCCAGGACCGCCCCTACCTGAGCGCCGCCTGGCGCGTGGGGGAGGAGCTGTACGCCGAGGCCGTACTGCCCGCCGCCGAGCAGAGCCGGGCGGGCCGCTACGCGCTGCACCCCGCCCTGCTGGACGCCGCCCTCGGCCTCCCGCGTACCGGGGAGTTGGACCAGGTGTCCCTGCCGTACGCCTGGAGCGGTCTGTCCGTGCACGCGCCGGGGCCGGGTGCCGTACGCGTCCGCGTGCGGCCCGCCGGTGAGGACGCGGTGGCGATCGAACTGGCCGACGCCGACGGCTCTCCGGTCGCCTCGGCCGCCTCCGTCCGGACCCGGACCATGTCCGCGCAGCAGGTACTGGCCTCGCGCGTGGCCCACCGGGACTGGATGTTCGGGGTCGACTGGGTCGAGCACACCACGACGTCCGCCCCCGCCCCCGCCGCCGAGGCGGGGTGGACGGTCCTCGGCGACGGGGGCCCCTGCCCCGACCTCGACGCGCTGCGCGAGGCCGTGGACGACGGTACGGCCCTGCCCGGGCACGTCCTGCTGCCCTGCCCCCGGAGCGAGGGCGACCCCGCCACGGCGACGCGCGACGCGCTGGCCCGTGTGCTGTCGGTGGTCCAGGAGTGGGTCACGGACGAGCGGTTCGCCGACGCGCGACTCGTCGTGCTGACCCGGGGCGCCGTCGAACCGGGCGGCCCGGAGGGCGACCTGGCGCACGTGGCGGTCGCCGGTCTGGTGAAGTCGGCCCAGACCGAGCACCCGGACCGGATCCTGCTCGTGGACGCGGACGACTCGGTCGCGGACGTCACCACCGACCCGGCGCTGACCGCCGCGCTCGCCGCCCTCGACGAGCCGCAGGCCGCGCTGCGCGCAGGAAAGCTGTACGTGCCGCGCCTCGCCCGGATCACCCCGCCCGACGAACCCACCGCTCCCGCGTGGGACCCCGAGGGGACCGTGCTGCTCACCGGCGCGACCGGCGGCCTCGGACGGTCCCTCGCCCGCCACCTCGTCGCCGAACGCGGCGCCCGCAGGCTCCTGTTGGCCAGCCGCCGGGGCCCCGCGGCCGAGGGCGTCGGCGAACTCGTCGCCGAACTCTCCGGCCTGGGCGCCCACATCGACGTGGCCGCCTGCGACATCGCGGACCGGGACGCCCTCGCCGCCCTGCTGGCCTCGGTCCCGGCCGCCCACCCGCTGGTGGCCGTGGTGCACGCGGCGGGGGCCCTGGACGACGGGGTGATCACCGCCCTGACCCCGCGGCGCCTGGACACCGTGCTGCGGCCCAAGGCCGACGGGGCACTGAACCTGCACGAGCTGACCCGGGACCTCGACCTCTCCGCGTTCGTGCTCTTCTCCTCTCTGGCCGGAGTCCTCGGCAGCGCCGGCGCCGCGGGCTACGCCGCCGCGAACGCCTTCCTGGACGGACTGGCGCACCGGCGCCGGGCCGCGGGCCTGCCCGCCACCTCGCTGGCCTGGGGCCTGTGGACGGACAACGGCGGCATGGGCGACCGGATCACCGGCGCCGACCGCAACCGGATGGGGCGCGCCGGAGTCGTACCGCTCACCCCGTCGGAGGGACTGGCCCTGTTCGACGCAGCCCTCACCGTGGACCGGCCGGTGCTGGTGCCGGTCCGGCTGGACGTGCCGGGACTGCGCGCCATGGCCCGCGCCGGCATGCTGCCCGCCCTCCTCGGCGGCCTCGTCGGCGACACCGGCACCGCGTCCGGCGAGGCCACGGACCCGGGCATCCCCGCCCTGGCCCGCCGCCTCGCCGGGAAGCCGGAGGCCGACCAGGAGAAGATCCTGCTGGACCTGGTCCGCAACCAGGCGGCGGCCGCCCTCGGCCACGCCACCGCCGCCCGCGTCGAACCCACCACCGCCTTCCGGGACATCGGCTTCGACTCCCTGACCGCCGTGGAACTGCGCAACCGGCTCAAGGCCGCGACCGGACTCCGGCTCAAGCCCACCCTGGTCTTCGACCACCCCAACCCCGTCGCCGTCGCCCGGCTCCTGCACAAGAACCTCGTACGGGAGCCGGCCGCCGGGATGCCGCCCGTGCTCGGCGAACTCGACCGGCTGGAGGCGCTGCTCACGGCGCTCGCCCCGCAGGACGCCGTACGGGACAAGGTCACCGCCCGTCTGAAGGCACTGCTCTGGAAGTGGACCGACACCACCCGGGGCAGCGCGTCGAACACCGCCGACTCCGGCCCCGGCGCCGACCGCGCTCTCGACCTCGACCGGATCGACGCGGCCACCGACGACGAGATGTTCGACCTCATCGACCAAGAGCTCGGGTCTCTCTGAACCTCTCACGCACACCTCTCACGCACTGCTACCGAGGACGTAAAACATGTCGAACGACGACAAGCTCAGGGACTACCTCAAGCGCGTGATGGTGGACCTGCGCCAGACCCGCAGGCAGCTGGGTGAGCTGGAGGCGAAGGACACCGAGCCCGTCGCCATCGTCGGTATGGCCTGCCGCTACCCGGGCGGCGTCGCCTCGCCGGAGGACCTGTGGCGGCTGGTCGCCTCGGGCGGCGACGGCATCTCCGGGTTCCCCACCGACCGGGGCTGGGACCTCGGCACGCTCTACGACCCCGAGCCCGGCCGGACCGGCCACAGCTATGTGCGCGAGGGCGGATTCCTGCACGACGCCGGGGAGTTCGACCCCGCGTTCTTCGGGATCTCCCCGCGCGAGGCCCTGGTCATGGACCCGCAGCAGCGGCTGCTCCTGGAGACCTCCTGGGAGGCGTTCGAGCGCGCGGGCATCGACCCCGCCACCGCGCGCGGCACCCGCGCCGGTGTGTTCGTCGGCACCAACGGGCAGGACCACGCCTACCTCCAGCGGCCGGGCGACAGCGACATCGAGGCCCACCTCGTCACCGCGAACACCGCCGCCGTGGTCTCCGGCCGCATCTCCTACGCCCTCGGCCTCGAAGGCCCGGCGGTCACCGTCGACACCGCCTGCTCGTCCTCACTGGTCGCGCTCCACCTGGCCGCCCAGGCGCTGCGCCGGGGCGAGTGCTCGCTCGCCCTGGCGGGCGGCGCCACCGTGATGGCCACCCCGAACACCTTCGTCGCGTTCAGCGCCCAGCGCGGCCTGTCGCCCGACGGCCGCTGCCGCGCGTTCTCCGCCACCGCCGACGGCACGGGCATGTCCGAGGGCGTCGGCGTCCTGCTCCTGGAGCGGCTGTCCGACGCCCGCCGGCTCGGCCATGACGTCCTCGCGGTCATCCGGGGCAGCGCCGTCAACCAGGACGGCGCCTCCAACGGCCTCACGGCCCCCAACGGCCCGTCGCAGGAACGGGTGATCCGGCAGGCGCTGGAGAACGCGCGCCTGACCGCCTCCCAGGTCGACGCGGTCGAGGCCCACGGCACGGCCACCACCCTCGGCGACCCGATCGAGGCGGAGGCCCTGCTCGCCACGTACGGCCAGGAGCACCCGCAGGACCGGCCGCTGTGGCTCGGGTCCGTCAAGTCCAACCTCGGGCACACCCAGGCGGCTTCCGGCGTCGCCGGGGTCATCAAGATGGTGATGGCCATCCGCAACGGCGTCCTGCCGCGGACGCTGCACGTGGACGAGCCGACCGACCAGGTCGACTGGTCGACGGGCGGGATACGGCTGCTCACCGAGGCCGTCGACTGGCCCGGGTCCGACCACCCCCGCCGCGCCGCCGTCTCCTCCTTCGGCGTCAGCGGCACCAACGCGCACACCATCATCGAGCAGGCCCCGGCCCCCGAGGAGGAGCCCGCCACCGCACCGGCCGGAGCTCCCGCCGGCGTACGGCCGTGGGTGCTCTCGGCGAAGAGCGAGGCCGCGCTGCGCGCCCAGGCCCAGCGGCTGCTCGCCTTCCTGGAGGACCACGGACCCGGCTGCTCACCGGCCGACATCGGCTTCTCCCTCGCCACGACCCGCACCGCCTGGGACCGCCGGGCGGCCGTCGTCGGCGCGAGCATGGAAGAACTCACCGAGGGTGTCAGGGCGTTGGCGTCCGGCGCCCCCGCGGCCGCCGTCGTGCAGAACGCGGGCCGCCTCGGCGACCGGACCGGTTTCCTCTTCTCCGGCCAGGGCTCGCAGCGGTTCGGCATGGGCCGCGAACTCTACGACGCCTTCCCCGCGTTCGCCGCCGCCTACGACGAGATCCGCGCCCACCTCGACGTCACCCTCGACACGGACGCGGAGCAGCTGAACCGCACCGGCCACACCCAGCCGGCGCTGTTCGCCCTCGAAGTCGCGTTGTTCCGGCTCCTCGAGTCGTGGGGTGTGCGGCCGGACTACGTGGCCGGTCACTCGGTGGGGGAGATCGCCGCCGCGCATGTGGCGGGCGTGCTGTCGCTCCGGGACGCGGCGAAGCTGGTGTCGGCACGGGCCGCGCTGATGCAGGCGCTCCCCGAGGGCGGCGCGATGGCCGCCGTGGAGGCGACCGAGGACGAGGTACGGCCGTATCTGACCGGCGAGGTCGGCATCGCGGCGATCAACGGGCCGCGGTCGGTGGTGGTCTCGGGCGCCGAGGACGCGGTCGCCGCGCTCGCCGACGCCTTCCGGGAGCAGGGCCGCAAGACGTCCCGGCTGAAGGTCAGCCACGCCTTCCACTCGCCGCTGATGGACCCGATGCTGGACGAGTTCCGCGAGGCCGTCGGCGACCTGACCTTCGACGAGCCGCGCATCCCGGTGGTCTCGAACCTCACCGGCCGCCTGGCCGAGCCGTACACCCCGGAGTACTGGGTCCGGCACGTCCGCGAGGCGGTCCGGTTCGCCGACGGCGTCCGGACCCTGGCCGGTCTCGGCGTCACCACCTTCGTGGAGATCGGCCCCGGCGGGGTCCTCAGCGGCATGGCACAGGGCTGCGCCGACGGCATCGTCACCATCCCCGCACTCCGCGCCGACCGCCCCGAACCCCGGGCCGTCGTCACCGCGCTCGCCGAACTCCAGGTGCACGGAGCGTCCCCCGACTGGGAGGCCCTCTTCCCGGGCGCCCGGCGCGTCGGCCTGCCCACCTACGCCTTCCAGCGGCGGCGCTACTGGCTGGAGACCACGGAGACCGAGACGGCCGCCGTGGACGCGGTCGACGCCGACTTCTGGGCGAGCGTCGAGCGCGAGGACGCCGAGTCCCTCGCCGCGACCCTGGAGCTGAGCCCCGGGGAACTCGACGTCGTCGTACCGAAGTTGTCCGCCTGGCGACGCAGGCGGCGCGAGCAGTCCGCCGCGGACGGCTGGCGCTACCGGATCACCTGGCAGCCGCTGGACGGCCTCTCCGCGGGCGATCTCTCCGGCAGCGCCTGGCTGTTCGCCGCACCCGAGGGCGACACCTGGGCCGAGGCGGTCGGCGCGGCCCTCGCCGGACGGGGCGCGCGGCTGGTCCCGCTGGCGGTCGGTGCCACCGCCGACCGCGCCCTCCTGGCGCGCGAGTTGGCCCAGGCCGGACCCTTCGACGGCGT
The DNA here is from genome assembly GCF_009650765.1 of Streptomyces sp. SUK 48. NCBI lineage: Bacteria > Bacillati > Actinomycetota > Actinomycetes > Kitasatosporales > Streptomycetaceae > Streptomyces > Streptomyces sp. SUK 48. The sequence continues at coordinate 7,946,018 of NZ_CP045740.1, forward strand.
CCTGTCCCTGCTCGCGACCGACGAGACGCCCTCACCCGGACACCCCGCGCTCTCCCGGGGCCTCGCCCAGACCGTGGCCCTGGCGCAGGCGCTGGGCGACGCGGGCATCGACGCCCCGCTGTGGTGCGCCACCCGCGGCGCCGCCGCCACCGGCCGCTCGGGCGAGGCCCCGCTCAGCCCCGTACAGAACCAGGTGTGGGGCCTCGGGCGTGCCCTGGCCCTGGAACACCCCCGCCGCTGGGGCGGCCTGATCGACCTGCCCGAGACCGTGGACGAACGCGCCGCCGGGCGGATCGCCGCCGTCCTCGGGCAGGCGACCGGTGCCGCGAACGGCCGGGCGACCGGCGCCACGGACGGCCAGGCAGCCGCCGGCACCGACGGCCAGGGGGAGTGGGAGGACCAGGTCGCCGTCCGCGCCTCCGGTGTGTTCGCCGCCCGGCTCGACCACGCCCGCGGCGGCACCGGCCGGCCGTGGACACCGCGCGGCACCGTCCTGGTCACCGGCGGCACGGGCGCCCTCGGCGGGCACATCGCCCGCTGGCTCGCCGCCACCGGCGCCGAACACCTGGTGCTCACCAGCCGCCACGGCGCCGACGCCCCCGGCGCGCCCGCGCTCGCCGCCGAACTGGCGGAACTGGGCGCCCGCGTCACCCTCGCCGCCTGCGACCTCGCCGACCGCGACGCGGTGGCGGCCCTCCTCGCCGAGCACACCTGCACCGCCGTCTTCCACGCGGCGGGCGTCCCCCAGTTCACCCCCTTCGGCGAACTGACGGCGGACGACTTCGCCCGCACCCTCGCGGCGAAGGCCCACGGCGCCACCCACCTGGACGACCTGCTCGGCGACCGCGACCTGGACGCCTTCGTGCTCTTCTCCTCGATCGCCGGTGTGTGGGGCAGCGGCCGGCAGACCGCCTACGCCGCCGCCAACGCCCACCTCGACGGGCTCGCCGCCCGGCGCCGGGCCCGGGGCCTGACCGCGACCTCCCTCGCCTGGGGCCCCTGGGCCGACGGCGGCATGGTCTCCGACGCCGACGAGGAACACCTGCGCCGCCGCGGCGTCACCACCCTGCCCGCCGCGCTCGCCGTGACCGCGCTCCAGCGCGCCCTGGACTGCGACGACACGGCGCTCGTCGTGGCCGACATCGACTGGGCACGCTTCATCGGACCGTTCACCCTCGGCCGGCCCAGCGCCCTGCTGTCCGACGTGCCCGAGGTGCGCCAAGCCCGCACCGCCGCGCCCGCCGCACCCGGGACCGGCGACGCGCCCCTGACGGCCCGGCTCGCTGGACTGCCCCAGGCCGAGCGCGCCCAGGCCCTGACCGACCTGGTCCGCGCGCACGTCGCCGCCGTCCTCGGCCACAGCGGCGTCGCCGAGATCGAGCCCGACCGGGCCTTCAAGGACCTCGGCTTCGACTCCCTGACCGCCGTCGAACTCCGCGACCGGATCAACACGGCGACCGGCCTCGCCCTGCCGCCCACCCTGGTCTTCGACCACCCCAGCGCCACCGCGCTCGCCCGCTTCCTTCAGAGCGAACTCCTCGGCGCGCGCACGGCCGCACCGCAGGAGCGGCACCCGGCCGCCGCCGACGACGAGCCCATCGCCATCGTCGCGATGAGCTGCCACCTGCCCGGCGGCGTCGACTCGCCCGAGGCCCTGTGGGACCTGGTGGCGTCCGGCGGCGACGCCATCTCGGGGTTCCCGGCCGACCGCGGCTGGGACACCGACGCGCTCTACGACCCCGACCCCGACCGCCCCGGCACCACCTACGCGCGCGACGGCGGATTCCTCTACGACGCGACCGGCTTCGACGCGGGCTTCTTCGGGATCTCGCCGCGCGAGGCACTGGCCATGGACCCGCAGCAGCGCCTGCTCCTGGAGACCTCGTGGGAGGCGTTCGAACGCGCCGGGATCACCCCCGGACAGCTGCGCGGCAGCCGCACCGGCGTCTTCGTCGGCATGGCCTACCAGGGCTACGGAGCCGATGTGCGGCGCACGCCCGAAGGCGTCGAGGGCCACCGGCTGGTCGGCGGCGCGTCCAGCGTCGTCTCCGGCCGGGTCGCCTACACCTTCGGCCTCGAAGGCCCCGCCGTCACGATCGACACCGCCTGCTCCTCGTCCCTGGTCGCCCTGCACCTGGCCATGCAGTCGCTGCGGGCCGGCGAGTGCGCGATGGCCCTGGCCGGCGGCGTCACCGTCATGGCGAGTCCGAGCGTCTTCGTGGAGTTCAGCCGCCAGCGCGGGCTCTCGCCCGACGGCCGTTGCCGGGCCTTCGGCGCGGACGCGGACGGCACCGGCTGGTCCGAGGGCGCGGGCGTGGTGCTCGTGGAACGGCTCAGCGACGCCCTGCGCAACGGGCATGAGGTCCTCGCGGTGGTGCGGGGCAGCGCGGTCAACCAGGACGGCGCGTCCAACGGTCTGACCGCGCCCAACGGCCCCGCGCAGCAGCGGGTCATCCGGCAGGCCCTCGCCTCCGCGGGGCTCACCACCGCCGACGTGGACGTGGTGGAGGCGCACGGCACGGGCACGACGCTCGGCGACCCGATCGAGGCGCAGGCGCTGCTCGCGACCTACGGGCAGGACCGCGAACGACCGCTTTTGCTCGGCTCGTTGAAGTCCAACATCGGCCACACCCAGGCCGCCGCGGGCGTCGCCGGGGTGATCAAGATGGTCATGGCGATGCGCCACGGAGTGCTCCCGCGCACCCTGCACGCCGACGAGCCGAGCCCGCACGTGGACTGGTCGGCCGGTGACGTACGGCTGCTGACCGAATCCGTCGACTGGCCGCGGACCGATCACCCGCGCCGGGCCGCGATCTCCTCCTTCGGTGTGAGCGGCACCAACGCCCACACCATCATCGAACAGGCCCCCGAGACAGCGCAGTTGCTGCCGACCCCGGACTCCGGCGCGCTGGTGCCGTGGGTCCTGTCGGGCAAGGGTGAGCCGGCCCTGCGCGCCCAGGCGGCCCGGCTCGCCGGCCACCTCGACGCCACGGACGGCTGGACGGCCCCCGACATCGGCCGCTCCCTGGCCGCCCGCGAGACCTTCGAGGACCGCGCCGTACTCCTGGCCCGGACCCCCGACGAACTCCGCCGCGCCCTCACCGCCCTCGCCACCGGCGAACCGGCGGCCGACCTGACGGTGGGGCACGCCCGCTCCGAGGGCAGGACCGGCTTCCTGTTCTCGGGCCAGGGTTCGCAACGCCTGAGCATGGGGCGGGAGTTGTACGAGGCGTTCCCGCTGTTCGCCGACGCGTACGACGAGGTGTGCGCGCGTCTGGACACGCCGTTCGACGTCGACTCCGAGTCCCTGCATCAGACGGGGAACGCCCAACCGGCGCTGTTCGCGGTCGAGGTGGCGCTGTTCCGGCTCCTTGAATCGTGGGGTGTGCGACCGGATTACGTGGCCGGTCATTCGGTGGGGGAGATCGCGGCCGCGCATGTGGCGGGGGTGTTGTCGTTGGACGACGCGGTGCGGCTGGTGTCGGCGCGGGCCGCGCTGATGCAGGCGCTTCCCGAGGGCGGTGCGATGGTCGCCGTACAGGCCACCGAGGAGGAGGTGCTGCCGCATCTGACCGACGGCGTCGGTGTCGCGGCGGTCAACGGGCCCCGCTCCGTGGTGCTTTCCGGAGCCGAGGACGCCGTGACGGCCGTCGCGGACCTCTTCGCCCGCCAGGGCCGCAAGACGAACCGGCTGAAGGTCAGCCACGCCTTCCACTCGCCGCTGATGGACCCGATGCTGGACGCGTTCGCCCGGACCATCGGCGACCTGACGTTCAACGAACCCCGCATTCCCGTCGTTTCGAACCTCACCGGACGCCTGGCCGAGCCCTACACCCCCGCGTACTGGGTACGACACGTCCGCGAGGCGGTCCGCTTCGCCGACGGCGTGCACACCCTGCACGACCTGGGCGTGACCACGTTCGTCGAGATCGGCCCCGGCGGCGTCCTCACCGCCCTGACGCAGGGCTGCCTGGACGACACCGTCGCCGTGCCCGCCCTGCGCGGCGACCGCCCCGAGGGGCAGGCCGTCGTCTCCGCGCTCGCCGAACTGTACGTGCGCGGCGCGTCCCCCGACTGGGGGGCCCTCGTCCCCGGCGCCCACCGGATCACCCTGCCCACCTACGCCTTCCAGCGCGAGCGCTACTGGCTGGCGGGCGACGAGGACCCGGCAGCCGTCGGCGACCCGGCCGACGCCGCGGACCCCGGGTTCTGGGACAGCGTGGAGCGCGAGGACGCCGCATCCCTGGCCGCGACCCTCGGGGTGAGCGCGGACGCCTCGCTCAGCGCGCTCCTGCCCCGGCTGTCCGCGTGGCGCCGGCAGCGCCGCGAACGGTCCGTGGTCGACGGCTGGCGCTACCGCGTCACCTGGAAGCCGCTCGGCGCGCTCCCGCGACCCGGCGCGGCCGGGCCCTGGCTGCTCGTGGTGGCCCGGGAGAGCGAGTGGACCGCCTCGGTGCGCGCCGCGCTCACCGACCACGGCCCGGCACCGGTCACGCTCGTCGCCCGGCCCGGCACCGACCGCCGCGCACTGGCCCGCGAGCTGGCCGGCATCGGCCCGGTCAGCGGCGTGCTCTCCCTGCTCGCCGAGGAGGAGACCGCCGCGGCCGGGCACCCCGGTCTGCCGTACGGCCTCGCCGCGACCCTCTGCCTGACGCAGGCGCTCGGCGACGCGGGCATCGACGCCCCGCTGTGGTGCGCCACCCGCGGCGCGGTGGCCACCGGCCGCTCCGACCGCCTCGACCGCCCGCTCCAGTCCCAGGTGTGGGGTTTCGGCCGGGCCGCCGCGCTCGAACACCCGCAGCGCTGGGGCGGGTTGATCGACCTGCCCGACCTGCTGGACGCCCGCGCCGCGACCCGGCTGGCCGCCGTCCTCGGCCAGCGGGCCGAGGACCAGGTGGCGGTCCGCGCCTCCGGCGTCTACGGGCGCCGGCTCGTCCGGGCCACCCGCGCCGCCCACCCGGCACGGGAGTGGTCGCCGCGCGGCACCGTGCTGATCACCGGTGGTACGGGTGCGCTGGGCGGGCATGTGGCCCGTTGGCTCGCCGGTGCGGGCGCCGAGCACCTGGTGCTGACCGGTCGCCGGGGCCTCGACGCGCCCGGCGCCGCCGCGTTGACGGCGGAGCTGGAGGAGTCGGGCGTCCGCGTGACCGTCGCCGCCTGCGACATGGCCGACCGCGAGGCGCTGGCCGCGCTGCTCGCCGAGCACCCGGTGGACGCCGTCGTGCACGCCGCGGGCGTCGGCGACCACGCCATGATCGAGGACAGCGACCCGGCCGGGTTCGCCCGTACGGTGTCCGCGAAGGCCGCCGGCGCCGTCCACCTGGACGAACTGCTGGCCGGTCAGGAACTCGACGCCTTCGTCATGTTCTCCTCGGGCGCCGGAATCTGGGGCGGCGCCAGCCAGGCCGCCTACGCGGCGGCCAACGCCTGCCTGGACGCCCTCGCCGAGCACCGGCGGGCCCGCGGCCGCACCGCGCTCGCCGTCTCCTGGGGCGGCTGGGCCGAGGGCGGCATGGCCCAGGTCGGCGACGGCGAGGAGATGCTGCGCCGGCGCGGACTGCCGCCGATGCGCCCCGCCCTCGCGCTCGCCGCGCTCCAGCAGGCACTGGCCGACGACGACACCACCCTCACCGTCGCGGACTTCGACTGGCAGCGGTTCATCGGCCCCTTCACCGTCACCCGGCCCAGCGCCCTGTTCTCCGACGTGCCCGAGGCGGCCCGCGCCCTGGACGCCCCGGCCGCCGGCGGCGCCGAGGCGGGCAACGCGCTCGCCGCACGGCTGGCCGGGCTGTCGGCGGGCGAGCGGGACCGCACCCTGGTGGACCTCGTGCGCACCCACGCCGCCGCCGTGCTCGGCCACGACGGGGGCACGGCCGTGCCCCCGGACCGGGCGTTCAGCGACCTCGGCTTCGACTCCCTCACCGCCGTCGAACTGCGCAACAAACTCACGGCCGACACCGGCCTGAAACTGCCCACCACCCTGGTCTTCGACCACCCCGACGCCACCGCCCTGGCACACTTCCTGCGCACGGAACTGCTCGGCGCCCCGGACGCCGCGCGGCCTGAGCGGGACCACGTCGCCGACGGCGACGAACCCATCGCGATCGTCGCCATGAGCTGCCGCCTCCCCGGCGGCGTCGGCTCGCCCGAGGACCTGTGGCGGCTCGTGACCTCCGGCGGCGACGCGATCTCCGGCTTCCCCGAGGACCGCGGCTGGGACGTCGAGGGACTCTACGACCCCGACCCGGGCACCCCCGGCAAGACGTACGCGCGCGACGGCGGATTCCTCTACGACGCGGGCGACTTCGACGCCGCGCTGTTCGGGGTCTCGCCGCGCGAGGCGCTCGCGATGGACCCCCAGCAGCGCCTGCTCCTGGAGGCCACCTGGGAGGCGTTCGAGCGGGCCGGGATCGACCCGGCCGCCATGAAGGGCAGCCGCACGGGCGTGTTCGTCGGCATGTCCTACCAGGGCTACGGCGCCGGCCTGCCGGAGGTCCCCGAGGGTGTCGAGGGCCACCTGCTCACCGGCAGCGCCGCCAGCGTCGTCTCCGGGCGCGTCGCCTATACGTTCGGCTTGGAGGGGCCGGCCGTCACTGTCGACACCGCGTGCTCGTCGTCGCTGGTCGCCCTGCACCTGGCCATCCAGTCGCTGCGCGGCGGCGAGAGCACCATGGCCGTCGCGGGCGGCGTCAACGTCATGGCCGTACCGGCCGCGTTCGTCGAGTTCAGCCGCCAGCGCGGACTGTCCGCCGACGGCCGCTGCAAGGCGTTCGGCGCCGGAGCGGACGGCACCGGCTGGGCGGAGGGCGTCGGCGTGGTGCTGGTGGAGCGCCTGTCCGACGCCCTGCGCAACGGGCATGAGGTCCTCGCGGTGGTGCGGGGCAGCGCGGTCAACCAGGACGGCGCGTCCAACGGCCTGACCGCGCCCAACGGTCCCGCGCAGCAGCGGGTCATCCGGCAGGCCCTCGCCTCCGCGGGGCTCACCACCGCCGACGTGGACGCGGTGGAGGCGCACGGCACGGGCACGACGCTCGGCGACCCGATCGAGGCGCAGGCGCTGCTCGCGACCTACGGGCAGGACCGCGAACAGCCGCTCCTGCTGGGATCGTTGAAGTCCAACATCGGCCACGCCCAAGCGGCGTCCGGCGTGGCCGGCGTCATCAAGATGGTCATGGCGATGCGCCACGGCGTCCTGCCCCGGACCCTGCACGCCGATGAGCCGACCCCGCACGTGGACTGGTCGACGGGCGCGGTACGGCTGCTCACGGAGCCCGCGGACTGGCCGGAGACGGGCCGTCCGCGCCGGGCCGCCGTGTCCTCCTTCGGCGTCAGCGGCACCAACGCCCACACCATCATCGAACAGGCGCCGACGGCCGAACCGGCCCCCGTCGCCCCCGTCGAGGTCGCCTCCCCGGCCGTGCCGTGGGTGCTGTCCGGCAAGACCGAGACCGCGCTGCGCGCCCAGGCCGAACGCCTGCTCGCCCTGACCGCCGACGGCGCCGGACCCTCCCTCACCGACCTCGGGTTCTCGCTGGCCACCACGCGGGCCGCCCTGGAGCACCGCGCCGCCGTGACCGGCGACGGCCGCGAGCGCCTCACCGAGGGCCTGCGGGCCCTCGCCTCCGGGACGCCCGCCCCCGGCGTCGTCCTCGGCCGCGCCGACACCGGCCGGGTCGGGTTCCTGTTCTCCGGCCAGGGCTCCCAGCGCGTCGGCATGGGACGCGAACTGTACGACGCCTTCCCGGCCTTCGCGGCGGCCTACGACGAGGCGTGCGCCCACCTCGACCGGCACCTCGACCGGCCGCTGCGGGAGGTGGCCTTCGGCGCCGACGGCCACGACGACGGCGCCGCACTGAACCGCACCGCCTTCACCCAGCCCGCCCTGTTCGCCCACGAGATCGCCGTCCACCGCCTGCTGGAGTCCTGGGGCGTACGACCGGACTACCTGGCCGGGCACTCCGTGGGCGAGATCGCCGCCGCGCACGTCGCCGGGGCCCTCTCGCTGGCGGACGCCGCCACCCTGGTGACCGCCCGCGCCGCGCTCATGCAGGCCCTGCCCGCCGGCGGCGCGATGATCGCCGTACAGGCCACCGAGGACGAGGTACGGCCGCACCTCACCGAGGGCACCGACATCGCGGCGGTCAACGGCCCGCAGTCCGTCGTGGTCTCCGGAACCGAGGACGCCGTGACGGCCGTCGCGGACCTCTTCGCCCGCCAGGGCCGCAAGACGAACCGGCTCACGGTGAGCCACGCCTTCCACTCGCCGCTGATGGACCCCGTGCTGGCGGACTTCGCGCACGTCGTCAGCGGTCTGCGCTTCGAGAAGCCCCGGACACCCGTCGTCTCCAACCTCACCGGCGAACTCGTCGACACGTACACGCCGGACTACTGGGTCCGGCACGTCCGCGAGGCCGTGCGCTTCGCCGACGGCATCCGCACCCTGGGCGACCTGGGCGTCACCACCTTCGTGGAGACCGGCCCCGGCGGGGTGCTGAGCGCCATGACCCAGGGCTGCCTGGACGGCGCGGTCACCGTGCCCGCCACCCGGTCCGGCGGCACCGAGCCCGAGGCGATCACCGGCGCCGTCGCGCGCCTGCACGTGCTCGGCGTCCCCGTCGACTGGCCGGCGTTCTTCGCCGGGCGCGGCGCCCGGCGCGCCGAACTGCCCACCTACGCCTTCCAGCACCAGCGGTACTGGCTCCGGACCACCGCGCCGGCAGCCGCCGCCCCGGCGGCCGACACCGTGGAGGCCGGGTTCTGGGAGAGCGTGGAGCGTGAGGACGCCCACTCCCTCGCCGCCACCCTCGACCTGCCCGCCGAACAGCTGGACGCGGTGCTGCCCCGGCTGTCCGCGTGGCGCCGGCAGCGGCGCCGGGAGTCCGCCGTGCAGGGCTGGTCCTACCGCACGGACTGGAAGCCGCTCAGCGGTCTGCGGACCGGTGAACTGCCGGGCGACTGGCTGCTCTTGGCCACCGCCGAGGACCCGTCGGGCACGTCAGGTGGCGCGGACGACTCGCGGGCCGCCGAGAACCTGACGGCCGCTGCCCCGCCGACCGAGGCCGCGTGGGCGTCCGCCGTCGCCGACGGGCTCGCCGCCCGTGGCGCCCGGCTGATCCGGGTGACGGTCGACCCCGCCGCCGACCGGGACGCACTGCTGCGCCGACTCACCGATGCCGTACGGGACGTACCGGTCGAGGGCGTGCTCTCCCTCCTCGGCACCGACGAGCGTCCGCACGCCGCCCACCCGGCCCTTTCCGTCGGCACCGCGCTGACCCTCGCCCTCGTCCAGGCTCTCGGCGACGCGGGCATCGACGCCCCGCTGTGGGCGCTGACCAGGTCCGCCATGTCCACCGGCCGCGCCGACCCGGTGCCGAGCGCCGCCCAGCACGCCGTCTGGGGCCTGGGCCGGGTCGCCGCGCTGGAGCACGGGCGGCGCTGGGGCGGTCTGATCGACCTCCCGGACACGATCGACGACCGGATCACCGGCCGTCTCGCCGCGGTCCTCACCCAATCCGCCGAGGACCAGATCGCCCTGCGCGCCCGCGGCGTCTTCGGCCGCAGGCTCACCCGGGCCACCGCCCGCCGCCACCCCGGCGCCGCCCCCGGGTGGACGCCTCGCGGCACCGTTCTGATCACGGGCGGTACGGGTGCGCTGGGCGGGCATGTGGCCCGCTGGCTCGCCGGTGCGGGCGCCGAGCACCTGGTGCTGACCAGCCGCCGGGGCCTCGACGCGCCCGGCGCCGCCGCGTTGACGGCGGAGCTGGAGGAGGCGGGCGTCCGCGTGACCGTCGCCGCCTGCGACGTCGCCGACCGCGAGGCGCTGGCCGCGCTGCTCGCCGAGCACCCGGTGAACGCCGTCGTGCACACGGCGGGCGTCGACCACCTGGACCCGCTGGAGACCATGACGCCGGGCACCTTCGCCGACGTACTCTCCGCCAAGGCGGCGGGCGCCCTGCACCTCGACGCGCTCCTCGACGGCCGGGAGCTGGACGCCTTCGTCCTCTTCTCGTCCATCGCCGGCGTGTGGGGCGGCGGCCACCAGGCCGCCTACGCGGCCGCCAACGCCCTGCTCGACGGACTCGCCGAACGCCGCCGCGCCCGAGGACTGCCGGCGACCGCCGTGGCCTGGGGCCCCTGGGCGGGCGGCGGCATGGCCGAGGGCGACGGCGCGGACGAACGGCTGCGCAGGCGCGGCCTGCTCCCGATGCCCGCCACGCACGCCGTGGCCGCACTCGGACGGGCACTGGACTCCGGCGCGGCGACCACCACGGTGGCCGACATCGACTGGGACCGGTTCCTGCCCCCGTTCACCCTGGGCCGCCCGAGCGCCCTGCTCGGCGACCTCCCGCAGGCCGAGCGGCTCCGCACCGCGGACAGCGCCCCGGCCGGACCCGGCACGGCCACCGCCTCACCCCTGGCCGACCGCCTCACCGGGATGCCCGGGACGGACCAGCACACCCTGCTGGTCGACCTCGTCCGCACCCACGCGGCGGCCGTCCTCGGCCACAGCGGCATCGGCGAGGTCGAGGCCGACCGGGCCTTCAAGGACCTCGGCTTCGACTCCCTGACCGCCGTCGAACTGCGCGACAGGCTCAACGCCGAGACCGGCCTCACCCTGCCCGCCACCCTGGTCTTCGACCACCCCAACACCCAGGCACTCGCCCGGCAGTTGCGCACCGAGATCACCGGCCGCCTTCTCGAGACCGCACCGGAATCGGCCACCGCACCCGCCGCGGACGACGAACCCGTCGCGATCGTCGGTATGGCGTGCCGGTATCCGGGCGGGGTGCGCTCGCCCGAGGACCTGTGGCGGCTGGTGGCCTCCGGCGGTGACGCGGTCGGCGAGTTCCCGGCGGACCGGGGCTGGGACGTGGACGGCCTCTACGACCCGGACCCCGACGCCTCCGGCAAGACGTACACCCGCCACGGCGGATTCCTGTACGACGCGGGGGAGTTCGACCCCGCCTTCTTCGGTATCTCGCCGCGTGAGGCCGTGGCGATGGATCCGCAGCAGCGGCTGCTGCTGGAGACGACGTGGGAGACGTTCGAACGGGCCGGTATCGACGCGGAGTCGGTGCGCGGCAGCCGTACCGGAGTCTTCGTCGGTTCCGGCTACCAGGACTACGCCGCCCAGGCGTTCCACGCCATCGACGACTCCGAGGGCTTCTTCGGCACGGGCAACTCCGCGAGCATCATGTCCGGCCGGATCGCCTACACCCTCGGCCTGGAAGGACCGGCGGTCACCGTCGACACGGCCTGCTCCTCGTCGCTGGTCGCCCTGCACTGGGCGGTCCAGGCGCTGCGTGGCGGCGAGTGCTCCATGGCCCTGGCCGGCGGCGTGATGGTCATGTCCACCCCGCGCGCCTTCGTGGAGTTCAGCCGTCAGCGCGGGCTGTCGCCCGACGGGCGGTGCAAGGCGTTCGGCGCCGGGGCCGACGGCACCGGATGGGCCGAAGGCGTCGGCATGCTGCTGGTGGAGCGGCTGTCCGACGCCCGCCGCAACGGGCACCGGGTGCTGGCCGTCGTCCGGGGCAGCGCGATCAATCAGGACGGCGCGTCCAACGGTCTGACCGCGCCCAACGGTCCCGCGCAGCAGCGGGTCATCCGGCAGGCGCTCACCTCCGCCGGTCTGACCTCCGCCGACATCGACGCGGTCGAGGCGCACGGTACGGGGACGAGGCTCGGCGACCCGATCGAGGCCCAGGCCCTCCTCGCCACCTACGGCCGGGAGCGCCCCGAGGACCGGCCGCTGTGGCTGGGCTCGCTGAAGTCCAACATCGGTCACGCCCAGGCTGCCGCCGGTGTCGGCGGGATCATCAAGATGGTCATGGCGATGCGCCACGGCGTCCTGCCCCGGACCCTGCACGCCGATGAGCCGACCCCGCACGTGGACTGGTCGGCCGGTGACGTACGGCTGCTGACGGAGGCGGTGGACTGGCCGGAGACGGACCGCCCGCGCCGGGCCGCGATCTCGTCCTTCGGGGTCAGCGGCACCAACGCCCACACCATCATCGAACAGGCCCCGCCCACCGAAGCCGAGGAGCCGGCCACCGCCCCGGGCGGCCTCCTGCCCTGGGTGCTCTCCGCCAAGAGCGGCGCCGCCCTGCGCGACCAGGCCCGGCAGCTGCTGGCCCATGTGCAGGACGGCACCTCACCCGCCGACGTCGGCTTCTCCCTGGCCACCACCCGCAGCGCCCTGCGCCACCGGGCGGCCGTCATCGGCGAGACCCACGACGAACTCCGCCGCGAACTGGGCCTGCTGGCCGCCGGAACGCCCTCGCCCGGAGTCGTCCAGGGCCGGCCCGGAGGCAAGACAGGCTTCCTGTTCTCGGGCCAGGGATCACAACGCCTGGGAATGGGGCGGGAGTTGTACGAGGCGTTCCCGGTGTTCGCCGACGCGTACGACGAGGTGTGCGCGCGTCTGGACACGCCGTTCGACGTCGACTCCGAGTCCCTGCACCAGACGGGGAACGCTCAACCGGCGCTGTTCGCGGTCGAGGTGGCGTTGTTCCGGCTCCTCGAATCGTGGGGTGTGCGGCCGGATTACGTGGCCGGTCATTCGGTGGGGGAGATCGCCGCCGCGCATGTGGCGGGGGTGTTGTCGCTGGACGACGCGGTGCGGCTGGTGTCGGCGCGTGCCGCGCTGATGCAGGCGCTTCCCGAGGGCGGTGCGATGGTCGCCGTACAGGCCACCGAGGAGGAGGTGCTGCCGCATCTGACCGACGGCGTCGGTGTCGCGGCGGTCAACGGGCCCCAGTCGGTGGTGGTCTCCGGCACCGAGGAGGCGGTCCTCGCGGTCGCCGAGACGTTCGCGGAACAGGGCCGCAAGACATCCCGGCTGAAGGTCAGCCACGCCTTCCACTCGCCGCTGATGGACCCGATGCTGGACGCGTTCGCCCGGACCATCGGCGACCTGACGTTCAACGAACCCCGCATTCCCGTCGTTTCGAACCTCACCGGACGCCTGGCCGAGCCCTACACCCCCGACTACTGGGTACGACACGTCCGCGAGGCGGTCCGCTTCGCCGACGGCGTCCGCACCCTGCACGACCTGGGCGTGACCACGTTCGTGGAGATCGGCCCCGGCGGCGTCCTGAGCGGTATGGCGCAGGGCTACCTGGACGAGGCCGTGACAGTGCCCGTCCTGCGGGGCGAACGCCCCGAGCGGCGGGCGCTCGTGACGGCGCTGGCCCAACTGCACACGTACGGCGCGACGGTGGACTGGCGCCAGTTCTTCGCGGGCGCGCGGAAGACCGACCTGCCGACGTACGCGTTCCAGCACGAGCGGTACTGGGTCGAAGCACCCGAGAGCGCGGCCGACACGGCGACGGACCCGGTGGACGCCGAGTTCTGGGACACGGTGGAGCGGGAGGATCTGCAAGCTCTCGCGGACACCCTGGACATCGGCGCGGGCGACACCTTCGGCGACGTACTGCCGAGGCTCTCGTCCTGGCGGCGGCAGCGCAAGGAACAGTCCACCGTGGACGGCTGGCGCTACGGCATCACCTGGAAGGCGATATCCGACCCCGCCCCGCAGAGCCCCGCCCGCAACGGTGTGTGGCTGGTTCCCGTCGGCGCCGGACACCACGGCGACGACTGGATCACCGCCTGTCTGCGCGGGCTGACCGAACGGGGCCTGATCACGCTGCCGGTCCCGGTCGAGCCGTCCACGGACCGGGCGGAGCTGACCGCCCGGCTCGCCCTGGCCGCCGGTGACGCGACGGTGGCGGGCGTCCTGTCACTGCTCGCCGTCGACGGCGAGGCCGCCCCGGCGGCACCCGGACTGACCGCCGGCGTCGCGCTGTCCGTCCTGCTCGTCCAGGCCCTGGGCGACGCGAGGATCGACGCCCCGCTGTGGTGCGTGACCCGGAACGCGATGGGCGTGAGCCCCGCCGAGACGGTGACGGACCCCCACCAGTCCCAGGTCTGGGGGCTCGGCCGGGTGGCGGCGCTGGAGCACGCGCGGCGCTGGGGCGGCCTCGTGGACCTGCCCGGCACGGTCGACGACCGGATCGCGGGCCGGCTCCTCGCGGTGCTCGCGCAGTCGGCCGAGGACCAGGTCGCGATCCGTGAGCGCGGCGTGTTCGTACGGCGCCTGTCGCGGCTGCCCGCCACCCGGAGCGACCGTTCATGGTCCCCGCGTGGCACGGTGCTGATCACCGGGGGAACGGGTGCGCTGGGCGGGCATGTGGCCCGCTGGCTCGCCGGTGCGGGTGCCGAGCACCTGGTGCTGACCGGTCGGCGGGGCCTCGACGCGCCCGGTGCCGCCGAGTTGCAGGCGGAGTTGCAGGAGTCGGGCGTCCGCGTGACCGTCGCCGCCTGCGACGTCGCGGACCGTGCGGCGCTGGCCGCGCTGCTCGCCGAACACCCCGTCGACGCGGTGGTCCACGCGGCCGGCACCGCCGAGGCGGGCATGCTCGCCGAGACGAACCTCGGCGACTTCGCGGCGACGGTCGCCCCGAAGGCACTCGGCGCCCTGCACCTCCATGAACTGCTCGGGGAAAGGGAGTTGGACGCCTTCGTGCTCTTCTCCTCCATCTCCGGTGTGTGGGGCGGCGGCGGACAAGCGGCGTACTCGGCCGCCAACGCCTTCCTCGACGGCCTGGCGCAGCACCGGCGGGCCCGGGGCCTTGCCGCGACCGCCATCGCCTGGGGACCCTGGGCCGAGGGCGGCATGGTCGCCGACGCAGGCGACGAGGAGCGGCTGCGCCGCCGCGGCCTGACCGCGCTGCGGCCGGAGCGGGCCGTCTCCGCGCTGCACGGCGCACTGAGCGGCGCCGACGGCACGGTCACCGTGGCCGACGTGGACTGGGCCCGGTTCGTCGTCCCGTTCACCGTCGGCAGGCCCAGCGCGCTGCTGGGCGACCTGCCCGAGGTCAGGGACGCCCTCGCGGACCGGCGGCCCGCCGGGCAGAGCACGGAGCCGTCCGCGCTGCGGGAGAAGCTGGCCACCCTGTCCGAGGACGAACGCCGGCGCCTGCTCGTGGACACGGTGTGCGCGCACGCGGCGGCCGTACTCGGCCACAGCGGCGCCACGGCGGTGGAGCCGGACCTGGCGTTCCGGGACCTCGGCTTCGACTCCCTGACCGCGGTGGAGCTGCGCAACCTGCTCACCGCCGACACCGGTCTCACCCTTCCCGCGACCCTGGTCTTCGACCACCCGACCCCCGAGGCGATCGCCCGCCACCTGGACGGCGAACTCACCGGCGGGACAAGCCCGGACGAGGTGTCGGTCTTCAGCGAACTCGACCGGCTGGAGGCGGTGATCGGGACGGCCGCCACCGCCGAGGAGACGGTCCGGTCGGGCGTGCGCAGGCGGCTCCAGGAGCTGCTGGCCCAGATGAACTCCGCCGGCGAGCAGCACACCGGATCGGCCGACGCACAGCGTCAGCTCCAGGACGCGACGGTCGACGACATCTTCGATCTGATCGATCAAGATCTAGAAAATTCCTAGTTCTTGGCGCTCTACCTTTGACGACAGCCGAGGACGGATGAGGCGGATGAGCAGCAACGAAGACAGGCTTCTCGAATATCTCAAGCGCGTCACCGCAGACCTTCGCCAGGTCCGGGAGCGCCTGCGCGAAGTCGAGGAGAAGAACCAGGAACCCATCGCGATCGTCGGTATGGCGTGCCGGTATCCGGGCGGGGTGCGCTCGCCCGAGGACCTGTGGCGGCTGGTGGCCTCCGGCGGCGACGCGGTCGGCGAGTTCCCGGCGGACCGGGGCTGGGACGTGGACGGCCTCTACGACCCGGACCCGCAGGCGTCCGGGAAGACGTACGCGCGGCATGGTGGATTCCTGTACGACGCGGGGGAGTTCGATCCCGCCTTCTTCGGTATCTCGCCGCGTGAGGCCGTGGCGATGGATCCGCAGCAGCGGCTGCTGCTGGAGACGACGTGGGAGACGTTCGAACGGGCCGGTATCGACGCGGAGTCGGTGCGCGGCAGCCGTACCGGAGTCTTCGTCGGCTCCGGGTACCAGGACTACGTCAATCTCCTCGTCGGAGTCGGCGGCGAGTCCGACGGCCACCTCGGGACCGGCAACTCCGCCAGTGTGATGTCCGGCCGCATCTCCTACACCTTCGGTCTTGAGGGTCCGGCGGTCACCGTCGACACGGCGTGCTCGTCCTCGCTGGTCGCCATGCACTGGGCGGTCCAGGCGCTGCGCGGCGGCGAGTGCTCCATGGCCCTGGCCGGCGGCGTGCAGGTGATGACCACCCCCACCCCGTTCGTGGAGTTCAGCCGTCAGCGCGGGCTGTCGCCCGACGGGCGGTGCAAGGCGTTCGGCGCCGGGGCGGACGGCACCGGGTGGGCCGAGGGTGTGGGCATGCTGCTGGTGGAGCGGCTGTCCGACGCCCGCCGCAACGGGCACCGGGTGCTGGCCGTCGTCCGGGGCAGCGCCGTCAACCAGGACGGCGCGTCCAACGGCCTGACCGCGCCCAACGGTCCCGCACAGCAGCGCGTCATCCGCCAGGCCCTGGCCTCGGCCGGACTGTCTCCCGCCCAGATCGACGCCGTGGAGGCACACGGCACGGGCACCACCCTCGGCGACCCGATCGAGGCCCAGGCACTGCTCGCCACCTACGGCCGGGAGCGCCCCGAAGGGCAGCCGTTATGGCTGGGCTCGCTGAAGTCCAACATCGGCCATGCCCAGGCCGCCGCCGGTGTCGGCGGGATCATCAAGATGGTCATGGCGATGCGTCACGGCGTCCTCCCGCGCACTCTGCACGTGGACGAGCCGACCCCGCACGTGGACTGGTCGGCCGGTGACGTACGGCTGCTGACCGAGGCGGTGGACTGGCCGGAGACGGACCGCCCGCGCCGGGCCGCGATCTCGTCCTTCGGGGTCAGCGGCACCAACGCCCACACCATCATCGAACAGGCCCCGGCCCAGGACCCGGCGCCCGCCGCAGGCACCGCCGATGGCCCCCTGGCCTGGGTGCTCTCCGCCAAGAGCGACACGGCGCTGCGGGAGCAGGCCGCCCGGCTGCTGCCCCTCGCCCGCGGCGAGGCCCGGCCGCACGACATCGGGCTGTCGCTGGCCACCACCCGCACGGCCATGCGCCACCGGGCCGCCGTCGTGGGGGAGGACCAGGCCGAACTCCTTCTCGGGCTGGCGGACTTGGTCGCCGGTGCCCCGTCACCGCAGGTCCTGCTGGGCCGCCCGGCCGGTGGCAGGACCGCCTTCCTCTTCTCCGGCCAGGGCTCTCAACGCCTCGCAATGGGACGCGAGTTGTACGCCGCGTTCCCCGTCTTCGCCGCCGCCTGGGACGAGGTGTGCGCACGCCTGGACATGCCGCTCGACGTCGACGCCGAGTCCCTGCATCAGACGGGGTGCACCCAGCCCGCGCTGTTCGCGGTCGAGGTGGCGCTGTTCCGCCTCCTCGAATCCCTGGGCCTGCGACCGGACTTCGTGATGGGCCACTCGGTTGGCGAGGTCGCCGCCGCACACGTGGCCGGCGCGCTCTCCCTGGACGACGCGGCGACACTGGTCCGTGCCCGCGCCACGCTGATGCAGGCACTGCCCACGGACGGCGCGATGGTCGCCGTACAGGCCACCGAAGAGGAGGTCCTGCCCCACCTCACCGACGCCGTGAGCATCGCCGCCGTCAACGGCCCCTCCTCGGTCGTCGTCTCCGGTGACGAGCGGACGGCCCTGGCGATCGCCGCCGACTTCGCCGGGCAGGGCCGCAAGACGTCCCGGCTGAAGGTCAGCCACGCCTTCCACTCGCCGTCGATGGACCCGATGCTGGAGGAGTTCGCCCAGGTCGTCCGCGGCCTGGCCTTCGAGAAGCCCCGGCTGCCCGTCGTCTCCAACCTCACGGGCCGCCCCGTCGAGACCTACACCCCGGAGTACTGGGTCCGGCACGTCCGCGAGGCGGTCCGCTTCGCCGACGGCGTCCGCACCCTGCACGAACTGGGCGTGACCACGTTCGTGGAGGTCGGCCCGGGCGGCGTCCTGAGCGGTATGGCGCGGGACTGCCTGGACGAGGCCGTCACCGTACCGGTCCTGCGCGGCGAGCGTCCGGAGCGGCAGGCGCTCGTGACCGCCGTGGCCCAACTGCACACGTACGGCGTGGCGGTGGACTGGAGCGCGTTCTTCGCGGGCGCGCGCACGACCGATCTGCCGACGTACGCGTTCCAGCACGAGCGGTACTGGGTCGAAGCCCCCCAGAGCGCGGCCGGCACGGCGGTGGACCCGGTGGACGCGGAGTTCTGGGACACCGTGGAGCGGGAGGACCTGCCCGCCCTCGCGGAGACCCTGCACATCGACGCGGGCGACACCTTCGGCGACGTACTGCCGAGGCTCTCGTCCTGGCGGCGGCAGCGCAAAGAGCAGTCCGCCGTGGACCGTTGGCGCTATCGCGAGTCGTGGCAGCGCCTCGGCGAACCCGCCCCGACCGGAACCGGCGGCACCTGGCTGCTGGCCGTTCCCGAGGAGGCGGACGAGCGGACCGACGCGGTGCGTGCCGCGCTCGCCGCCCGGGGCGCCACGCTCAGGACGCTGATCGTCGGCGCGGCGAGCGACCGCGCCACCCTGACCGGGGAACTGACCGGGGAACTGGCCGGGACCGGACCGGTCGACGGCGTGCTCTCGCTGCTCCTCACCGGCGACCCGGCGCTCCCCACCCTGCGGCTCCTCCAGGCCCTGGGCGACGCGGGCGTCGACGCCCCGCTGTGGTGCCTGACCTCGGGCGCGGTGGCCGTGAACGGTTCAGACGCCGTACGCGAACCCCGGCACGCCCAGGTCTGGGGGCTGGGCCGCACCGCCGCCCTGGAACTGCCCCGCCGCTGGGGCGGCCTGATCGACCTGCCGGAGACCCTCGACGACCGGACCGCCACCCGCCTGGCCGACGTACTGGGGCAGGCGCTGACGGGCCGGCCGGCGGAGGACCAGCTCGCGCTCCGCACCTCCGGTGTCTTCGCCCGGCGGCTCGTCCACGCACCGGCACGCGCCGCCGGCCGCCGCTGGCGATCGCGCGGCACCGTCCTCGTCACCGGCGGCACCGGCGCTCTCGGCGGCCACGTCGCCCGCTGGCTCGCCCGAGGCGGCGCCGAACACCTCGTCCTCACCAGCCGCCGGGGCGCCGACGCGCCGGGCGCCGCCGCGCTGCGCGACGAACTGGCCGCCCTCGGCACCCAGGTCACCCTCGCCGCCTGCGACCTCGCCGACCGGGACGCCGTCGCGGCCCTGCTCGCCGAGCACACCCTCACCGCCGTCGTGCACGCCGCCGGGGTCGCCGACCCCGGCATGCTGGACGCCACCACCCCGGACGCCTTCGCCGCCGCGCTCGCCGCCAAGGCGGACGGCGCGGCACACCTGGACGAACTGCTCGGCGACCAGGAGCTGGACGCCTTCGTGCTGTTCTCCTCCATCTCCGGCGTCTGGGGCAGCGGCGGCCAGGCCGCCTACGCGGCCGGCAACGCCTTCCTCGACGCCCTCGCCCGGTGCCGCCGCGACCGGGGCCGCACCGCGACCGCCGTCTCCTGGGGCCCGTGGGCCGACGGCGGCATGGTCGAGGACGGCGACGACGAGGAGCGGCTGCGCCGCCGCGGCCTGTGCGCGATGCCTCCCGCCGCCGCGATCGGCGCCCTCCAGCGCGCGCTCGACGGGGACGAGACCCTGGTGACCGTGGCCGACGTGGACTGGGCGCGGTTCATCGTGCCGTTCACCCTCGGCCGCCCCAGCCCGCTGCTCGGCGACCTCCCCGAGGTCCGCGACGCGCTCACCGAGGAAGCCCCCGAGGCGGGCCCCGGCACCGGCGCCCTCGCCGAGAGCCTCGCCGGACTGTCGGCAAAGGACCGCGCCCGCGCCCTCGTGGACCTCGTACGCACCCACGCCGCCACCGTGCTCGGCCACCGCACCGCGGGCGCCGTCGAGGCGGACCGGCCCTTCCGGGACCTCGGCTTCGACTCCCTGACCGCGGTGGAACTGCGCAACCGGATCAACGAGGCCACCGGCCTCACCCTGCCCACCACCCTGGTCTTCGACCACCCCACGGCCGCGGACCTCGCCGACCGCCTGCTCGCCGAACTCACCGGCGGCCAGGACGACACGGCCACCGCGGCGGCGGCCGCCGCCGTGCTGGACGAACCGATCGCCATCGTCGGCATGGCCTGCCGCTACCCCGGCGGCGTCCGCTCCCCCGAGGACCTGTGGGAACTGGTCGCCGACGGCCGCGACGCGATCACCCGCTTCCCCGGCAACCGCGGCTGGGACATCGACGCCCTCTACCACCCGGACCCCGACCACTCCGGTACGACGTACACCACCCAGGGCGGATTCCTGCACGACGCGGACGAGTTCGACCCCGCGCTCTTCGGCATCAGCCCCCGCGAGGCCGTCGCCATGGACCCGCAGCAGCGGCTGCTGCTGGAGACCGCGTGGGAGGTCTTCGAACGCGCCGGGATCGCACCCGACACGATGCGCGCCAGCGCCACGGGCGTCTTCGTCGGCTCCGGCTACCAGGACTACACCGGCCGCCCGCTCAAGGTGCCCGACGGCGTCGAGGGCTACCTGCCCAGCGGCAACGCGGCCAGCGTGATCTCCGGGCGGCTCTCCTACACCTTCGGCCTGCACGGTCCGTCGGTCACCGTCGACACCGCCTGCTCGTCCTCGCTGACCGCCCTCCACCTCGCCGTAGGGGCACTGCGGGGCGGCGAGTGCGCCATGGCACTGGCCGGCGGTGTGATGGTGATGGCCGGACCGTCCGCGTTCACCATGTCCAGCCGGCAGCGCGCACTGTCCGCCGACGGCCGCTGCAAGGCGTTCTCCTCGTCCGCCGACGGCACCGGCTTCGCCGAGGGCGTGGGCCTGGTCCTGGTGGAGCGGCTGTCCGACGCCCACCGCAACGGACACGAGGTGCTGGCCGTCGTACGCGGCAGTGCCATCAACCAGGACGGCGCGTCCAACGGCCTGACCGCGCCCAGCGGCAGGGCCCAGCAGCAGGTCATCCGGCAGGCACTGGCCAACGCCCGGCTCGCCCCGGACGAGGTGGACGCCGTGGAGGGCCACGGCACCGGCACCCGGCTCGGCGACCCGATCGAGGCGCAGGCCCTGCTGGCCACGTACGGCAAGAAACGCGACGCGGACCGGCCGCTGTGGCTCGGCTCGCTGAAGTCCAACATCGGCCACGCGCAGGCGGCCGCGGGCGTCGGCGGTGTCATCAAGATGGTCATGGCGATGCGCAACGGCGTCCTCCCGCGGACCCTGCACGTCGACGAACCGACCCCGGACGTCGACTGGTCCGGCGGCCAGGTACGCCTGCTCACCGAACAGACCCCCTGGCCCGAGCGGCAGGGACCCCGGCGCGCGGCCGTCTCCTCCTTCGGGATGAGCGGCACCAATGTGCACACCATCATCGAAGCGGCCCCCCGGCCCGCGCCCGCCGCGGCCGGCGAACGGCCCCCCGCCCCCCGAGCCACGCCCGAGCAACTCCCCGCGGAACACACCGAGCCCGCCGGCGCCGTCCCGCCCCCGGAGGTCTACCCCTGGGCCCTGTCCGCCAAGACCGCCGGCTCCCTGCGCGAGCAGGCCCGCCGGCTCCTGGCCCGCCTCGACCGCGACGAAGGGCTGTCCCTGCCCGACACCGGCCGCGCCCTCGTCACCACCCGGACCCGGCTGGACCAGCGGGCCGTGGTCGTCGGCCGCGACCGGCACGACCTGCGGACCGGACTCGCCGCGCTCGCCGCCGGCACCCCCGCCGACCACGTGGTCCAGGGCACCGCCACGGCTGCCGGCAAGGTCGCCTTCGTCTTCCCCGGCCACGGCTCGCAGTGGACGGAGATGGCCCGCGAACTCCTCGACACCTCCCCGGTCTTCGCCGAGCAGGCGACGGCCTGCGCCGAGGCGTTCGCCCCCTACCTCGACTGGTCCCTGCTCGACGTGCTGCGCGCCGCACCGGGCGCACCGGGCCTCGCCGAGGTGGAGGTCGCCCAGCCCGCGCTGTTCACCGTGATGGTGTCGCTGGCCGCGCTGTGGCGCTCGTACGGAGTGACACCCGCCGCCGTCGTCGGCCACTCGCAGGGCGAGGTCGCCGCCGCGTACGTCGCGGGCGCGCTCACCCTGGACGACGCGGCCCGGATCGTGGCCCTGCGCAGCCGCAGCCTGACCAAGCTCATCGGCAAGGGCGCGATGCTCGCCGTCGCCCTGCCCGCCGACCGGGTGCGCGCCCGTCTGGAGAAGTACGGCGACCGGCTGTCGGTCGCCGCCGTGAACGGGCCCGCCGCCCTGACCGTCTCCGGAGAACCCGACGCCGTCGACGCCCTCCTCGCGGAGCTCGAAGCCGAGGGCGTGCGGGTGCGCAAGGTCCGCGGCGCCACCGGCGCCGGGCACTCCGCCCAGGTCGAGAGCCTGCGCGAGGAGATGCTCGACCTGCTGGCCCCGGTCACCCCGGCCAGCGCGGACATCCCCTTCTACTCCACCCTGACCTGCGCCCCGCAGGACACCACCGCCCTGGACGCCGGGTACTGGTACCGCAACGCGCGCCACACGGTGGAGTTCGAGGGGACCGTGCGCGCGCTCCTGGCCGACGGGCACGGCGTGTTCGTCGAATGCAGCCCGCACCCGCTGCTCGCCGACGCGGTGCAGGAGATCGCGGAGGACGCCGAGACGGAGGCCGTCACCGGCGCCTCGCTGCGCCGGGACCGGGGAGGCATGGACCGCTTCCTGCGCTCCGTGTCCGAACTGCACGTCAGCGGCGTGCCCGTGGACCTGACGGTGCCCTTCGCCGGGCATCCGGTACGGCGCGTGGACCTGCCGACGTACGCGTTCCAGCGGCGCCGGTACTGGCTGGACAGCGCCGACCCCGCCCCCGCGGGCACCGATCCGGTCGAGGCCGGGTTCTGGGAACTCGTGGAGAACGCGGACGCCGCCGGGCTCACCGACCGGTTCGGGACACAGGACGCCGCCCTCGTCGCGCCCGCGCTGCCGGTCCTGGCCGCGTGGCGGCGGCGCGGCCGCGAGAAGTCCACGGTGGACGGCTGGCGCTACCGCGTCTCCTTCCGGCGGCTGGCCGACGACCCGGCCCCCGGTCTCGACGGCCTGTGGCTCGCCGTCCTGCCCGCCGGTCTGGCGGACGGACAGTGGCCGCCCTGCGTCGTCGGCGTGCTCGGCGCCCACGGCGCCAAGGTGCGCGTCGTGGAGATCCCCGTCGACAGCGACCGCGCCCGGACGGCGCGGCTGCTCGCCGAGGAACTCGGCGGCGAACAGCCCGCCGGTGTCCTCTCCTTGCTGGGCCTCGCCCCCGGCACCCACCCGGACCACCCCGCGCTGTCCGCGAGCCTCGCCACCACCGTCACCCTCGTGCAGGCACTGGGCGACCTGGACGTCCGGGCACCCCTGTGGTGCGCGACCCGCGGCGCCGTCTCCACCGGGCCCGGCGACCCGCTGCACGACGTCGGCCAGGCCCAGCTGTGGGGCCTGGGCATCGTCGCCGCACTCGAACTGCCCCGGCGCTGGGGCGGCCTGGTCGACCTGCCCGAGACGGTGGACAAGCACACGCTGCGCCGACTGGCCGGAGTGCTGGCCCAGCACGACGAGGACCAGCTCGCCGTACGCGCCGACGGCGTGTACGGCCGGCGCCTGGTCCGGGCCCGGCCCGCCGGTCCGGAGCCGGCCACGCCGTGGCAGCCGCGCGGCACCGTCCTCATCACCGGCGGCACCGGCGGTGTGGGCCGCCACCTCGCCCGCTGGCTCGCCGGTGCGGGCGCCCGGCACCTGGTGCTCACCAGCAGGCGCGGACCCGACGCCCCCGGCGCGCGCGAACTGCACGCCGAGCTGACCGCCCTCGGCGTCGAAGTGACCATCGCCGCCTGCGACATCGCCGACCGTGCCGCGCTCGCCCGGCTGCTCGCCGGCATCGAGTCCCGGCATCCGCTCACCGCGGTGCTGCACGCCGCCGGCACGGCACGCTCCTCCCTGCTGGCCGACGCCGACCTCCAGGAGTTCGCCGACGCCGCGGCCGCCAAGGTCACCGGCGCCGTCCACCTGGACGAACTCCTCGACGGCCGCGCACTGGACGCGTTCGTCCTCTTCGCCTCCGGCGCGGGCGTCTGGGGCAGCGGCGGCCAGGGCTCCTACGCCGGCGCCAACGCCTTCCTCGACGCCCTCGCCCTGCGACGCCGGGCCCGCGGCCTGACCGCGACCTCGGTCGCCTGGGGCGGCTGGGCCGACGGCGGCATGGTCGACGACGCGGTACGGGAACGCGGCGAGCGGCGGGGCCTCGGCGTCATGCCCCCCGAACTCGCGATCACCGCCCTGCGCCAGGCCGTCGAGCACGACGAGGCCACCCTCACCGTCGCCCCGATCGACTGGGCGAAGTTCCTGCCCGCCTTCACCGTGGGGCGGCCCAGCCCGCTGCTGGCCGAACTGCCCGACGTACAACGGCTCCTGGAGGCCGAGCGGGACGAGGAGGAGGAGAGCGGCGCCGGAGCGGAACTGGCCACCGAACTGGCCCGGCTCGACCCGGCCGAGCGGGAGGAGAGGCTCCTGGAGCACATCCGCGCGCAGAGCGCCGTGGTCCTCGGACACGCCTCCGCCGAGGACGTCCTGCCCACCGCGCACTTCCTGGAACTCGGCTTCGACTCGCTCACCGCGATCGACCTGCGCCGTCGCCTGTCGGCCGCCACCGGTCTGCGGCTGCCCGCCGGACTGGCCTTCGACCACCCCACCCCCGCCCGGCTCGCCCGGCACCTGCTGACCCTCCTCCAGGGCGCCGCCGGCGGGGCGCAGGAGCGGCCCACCGACATGCTGGTCCAGCTCTACCGGCACGCCAGCCGGACCGGTACGGCCGCCGAGGCCATGGGGATGCTGATGGAGGCGGCCCGCTTCCGGCCCTCCTTCGAAAAGCCCGAGGACCTGGAGCAACTCCCGGCCCCCGTACGGCTGTCCCAGGGCGACGACCTGCCGTACGCGGTGATGTGCTTCTCGCCGTACGTCGTACCGGCCGGAGCCCATCAGTACGCGCGGTTCGCGGCGCCCTTCCGCGACCGCCTCGACCTGTGGGCGCTGGTCAACCCCGGCTACGAGAAGGACGAACCGGTCCCCGCCGACCCGGACGCCGTGCTCCGGCTGCACGCCCGGACCGTACGCGCGTGCGCCGGCGGCAAGCCCGTGGTCCTGCTCGGCTACTCCTCGGGCGGCTGGCTCGCCCACGGCGTCGCCGCGCACCTGGAGGCCATGGGGGAGCGGCCCGCGGCCGTGGTCATGATCGACAGCTTCAGCCGCGCGATCCCCTTCGACCCCCAGGTGCTCAACGCGATGGCCCAGGCGCAGTCGGAGCGCCTGGACTTCATGAGGTCCGGCGGCGAGCAACTCACCGCTATGGGCCGCTACATGCGCCTCTTCGACGACTGGGCCGCGCCCGAGATCACCGCCCCGACCCTCCTGGTGCGGGCGAGCGAACCCGTACCGGCCGCCGCCGCGGACGGCGGCGGGCGCGCGGCGCCGCCCGAGCACGTGGACACGACTATCGAGGTCACCGGAGACCACTACTCGATGCTGGAGGACCACGCCGGCGCCACCGCCGCGGCCGTGGACTCCTGGCTGGCGGACGTCGTCACCGACGCGCACCGCCCCGCCGCGGCCGAGAACACCACCACCACCGCATGACCGGCCCGCGGCCACCGCGAGCACCTCAGGACACGGACGAGCAGACGTGGGAGAAGAACCATGACCAAGACCCTGTACGAGATCGGCGAGACCCCGCCGCTCGGTGAGGTACCGGAGCGGATGTACGCCTCCGTGATCCGCCAGAACCGCTTCGGCGAGCCCAAGCAGGCGTTCCGCACCGAGGTCGTCGACACCCCGGCGGTCGGCCGGGGGCAGGTGCTGGTCTACGTGATGGCGGCCGGCATCAACTACAACAACGTGTGGTCCTCGCTGGGCAAGCCCGTCGACGTCATCGGCATGCGGCAGCGCCAGGGCCAGCCCGAGGACTTCCACATCGGCGGCTCCGAGGCGTCCGGCGTGGTCTGGGCCGTCGGCGAGGGCGTCCGCCACGTCAAGATCGGCGACCATGTGCTGCTCACCAGCGGCCAGTGGGACGAGACCGCCGAGGACATCCGGCTCGGCACCGACCCGCTGGTCTCGGAGAGCATCAGGGCCTGGGGGTACGAGACCAACTACGGCTCCTTCGCCCAGTTCTGCCGCGTCGACGAGTACCAGTGCCACCCCAAGCCCGCCCGGCTGTCCTGGGAGGAGTCCGCGGCCTTCCTGCTCACCGGGCCCACCGCCTACCGGCAGCTGTTCGGCTGGCAGGGCAACACGGTCCGCCCCGGCGACCCCGTGCTGATCTGGGGCGGCGCGGGCGGTCTCGGCTCGATGGCCATCCAGCTCGTCCGGCTGGCCGGCGGCGTCCCGATCGCCATGGTCTCCAGCGAGGACCGCTCGGAGTACTGCCGCCGCCTCGGCGCCGCGGGCACCATCAACCGACGCGACTTCGACCACTGGGGGCGGCTGCCCGACCTCCAGGACGCCGAGGCATCGGCACGATTCCTGCGCGGCGCCCGCGGCATCGGCAAGAAGATCTGGGAGATCCTCGGCGAGCGCAGGTCCCCCCGGATCGTCCTGGAGCACAGCGGCCAGGACACCCTGCCCACCTCGATGTACCTGTGCGACAACGCCGGCATGGTGGTCATCTGCGGCGGCACCTCCGGCTACAACGGGGACGTCGACCTGCGCCACCTGTGGATGCGCTCCAAGCGCCTCCAGGGCTCGCACTACGCCGGCACCCGCGAGTGCCGCGAGGTCATCGAACTCGTCGGCAACGGCATGCTCGACCCCTGCCTGGCCGCCTGCGAGACCTTCCAGGACATCGGGCGCATGCACCAGATGATGCACGACAACGTGCACCCCTCCGGGAACATGGCCGTCCTCGTGAACGCGCCCCGGCGCGGCGAGAGCACGCTCGAACTCCCCGCCGCCTGACCACCCGCCGCACGGCACCCCTCACCCCAGCGCAAGGAGAGTCATGTCCGAGCCCACCGGCGCCGCACCCGCCGTCCCCAAGGCCCGCAGCTGCCCGTTCCTGCCGCCGGACGGCATCGCCGAGGTCCGCGCTGCCGCCCCGGTGACCCGGGCCACCTTCACCAGCGGCCACGAGGCATGGCTGGTGAGCGGCTACGAGGAGGTGCGCACCCTGCTGCGCGACCCCTCCTTCAGCGTCCAGGTGCCCCACGCCCTGCACACCCAGGACGGCATCGTCACCCAGAAGCCCGGCCGCGGCAGCCTGCTGTGGCAGGACGAGCCGGAACACACCGCCGACCGCAAGCTGCTCGCCAAGGAGTTCACCGTCCGGCGCATGCAGGCGCTGCGGCCGAACATCCAGCGCATCGTCGACGAACGCCTCGACGCCATCGCGGCCCAGGGCGGCACCGTCGACCTGGTGAAGACCTTCGCCAACCCGGTGCCCGCCATGGTGATCTCCGACCTGTTCGGCGTCCCGGTCGAACGTCGGCCCGAGTTCCAGGAGATCGCCGAGGCGATGATGCGGGTCGACCAGGACGCCGCCGCCACCGAGGCCGCCGGCATGCGTCTTGGCGGGCTGCTCTACCAGCTCGTCCAGGAACGCCGCAGCAGCCCCGGCGACGACCTGATCTCGGCGCTGACCACCACCGAGGACCCCGACGGCGTCCTCGACGACATGTTCCTCATGAACGCGGCCGGCACCCTGCTGATCGCCGCCCACGACACCACCGCCTGCATGATCGGCCTCGGCGCCGCGCTGCTCCTGGACCGCCCCGACCAGCTGGCCCTGCTGCGCGAAGACCCCTCGCTGGTGGGCAACGCGGTCGAGGAACTGCTGCGCTACCTCACCATCGGCCAGTTCGGCGGCGAGCGCGTCGCCACCCGGGACGTGGAACTGGGCGGCGTCCGCATCGCGGCGGGCGAGCAGGTCGTGGCGCACGTCCTCGCCGCCGACTTCGACCCCGCCTTCGTCGAGGACCCGGAGCGCTTCGACATCACCCGCCGCCCCGCCCCGCACCTGGCGTTCGGCTTCGGCGCACACCAGTGCATCGGCCAGCAACTCGCCCGTATAGAGCTGCAGATCGCCTTCGAGTCGCTGTTCCGCCGCTTCCCGACCCTGCGCCTGGCCAAGCCCGTCGAGGAACTCCGCTTCCGCGACGACATGGTCTTCTACGGCGTGCACGAGCTGCCCGTCACCTGGTGACGCCCCCGCCCCGCGTGGCCGTTCACGCACCGCCGAACCACCGCACCGCCGATCGCCCGAAAGGCACGACATGACCGAGACCGACATCCGCCACACCGGGTCCGAGGCCCCGGCCTTCCCCCAGGACCGGACCTGC
Source organism: Streptomyces sp. SUK 48 (assembly GCF_009650765.1). Classification (NCBI taxonomy): domain Bacteria; kingdom Bacillati; phylum Actinomycetota; class Actinomycetes; order Kitasatosporales; family Streptomycetaceae; genus Streptomyces; species Streptomyces sp. SUK 48. Next base: position 7,974,324 of record NZ_CP045740.1, read on the forward strand.
CCGTACCAGCCGCCGCAGGCGTACACGGAATGGCGGGGCGAGAGCCCGCTGACGCGGGTCACGCTGTTCGACGGCCGGCCGGCGTGGCTGATCACCGGGCACGCCGAGGGCCGGGCGCTGCTCGCCGACCCCCGGCTGTCCTCCGACTGGGGCCACCCGGTCTTCCCCGTCGTCGTCCAGCGCACCGAGGACCGCGGCGGCCTCGCGTTCCCGCTGATCGGCGTGGACGACCCGCTGCACGCCCGGCAGCGGCGCATGCTGATTCCCAGCTTCGGCGTCAAGCGCATGAACGCCATCCGGCCCAGCTTGCAGAGCCTGGTCGAACGGCTCCTGGACGACATGCTGGCCAAGGGCCCGGTCGTGGACCTGGTGTCGGCCTTCGCCCTGCCCGTGCCCTCCATGGCGATCTGCGAACTCCTCGGCGTCCCCTACGACGACCACGACTTCTTCGAGGAGTGCTCCCGCGACTTCGTGGGCGCCGCCACCTCCGGGGACGCCGACGCGGCCTTCGCCAAGCTGTACCAGTACCTGCACGGCCTGGTCGCCAAGAAGCAGGCCGAGCCCGGTGACGGCCTCCTGGACGAGCTGATCGCCCGCCAGCTGGAGGAGGGCGGACTCGACCACAACGAGGTGGTCATGATCGCGCTCGTGCTGCTGGTGGCCGGCCACGAGACCACCGTCAACGCCATCGCGCTGGGCGCCCTCACCCTCATGCAGCACCCCGAGCAGATCGAGGTGCTGCTGAACGACCCCGCCGCGGTGCCGGGCGTGGTGGAGGAACTGCTGCGGTTCACCTCCGTCTCCGACTACATGGTCCGGATGGCCAAGGAGGACATCGAGGTCGGCGGCACGACCATCAGGACCGGGGAGGCCGTCCTGGTCTCCATCACGCTGATGAACCGCGACGCCAAGGCGTACGACGACCCCGACGTCTTCGACGCCCGCCGCAACGCCCGACACCACGTCGGCTTCGGCCACGGCATCCACCAGTGCCTGGGACAGAACCTCGCCCGCGCCGAACTGGAGATCGCCCTCGGGGCGCTCTTCACCCGCATCCCCGGCCTGCGGCTGGCCGTACCCCTGGACGAGGTGCCGCTGAAGGCCGGGCACGACGCACAGGGCCCGATCGAACTGCCCGTCACCTGGTGACCTCGCGGGCGCCAGGAACCGAACGAAGGGGGGCGGGCCACGCCTTGCGCATCACCATCGACCGCGACCGGTGCATCGGCTCCGGCCAGTGCGTCATGACCGCACCCGGCGTCTTCACCCAGGACGACGAGGCACTGGTCGACCTGGTCCCGGGACAGGAGGACGGCGCGGGGGACCCCCGCGTGCGTGACGTCCCCATGGCCTGTCCGGTCCAGGCGGTCACGATCACCGAGGACTGAACGGCGGCGGCGTGCGGGGGACTACGGGGCCGTCCGACCGTAGGGGCCGTGCACGTCGTCGTCACCGAGGTCCAGCAGTTCGCGCAGCAGCGGGGTCGCCGGCAGCGCCGGGTGGAGGTACACGCGCTCACGGCGCTGCTCCACGGCGGCCAGCAGCGCCCGGAAGGTGCTCCGCGCCTCCTCGGTCCGCCCGCCGTGCCGCTGCGCCTGGCCCAGCAGACCCAGGTGCAGCGGGTGGCGCAGGCAGGTCCGCGACCGGCCCAGCTCGGCCAGCGAGGAGTGCATCAGGGCCAGCCCCTCGTCCGGGTCCCCCGAGCGGGCCAGGCCCCACCCCTTGACGACGCCCAGCATCGCCTTCCAGTAGAGCAGCCCGTGCTCGCCCGCGACCCGCACGCCCTCGTCGCTCGACGCGAGCGCCGTGCGGGTGTCGCCCTCCCAGGCCGCCACCACCCCGTCCACGTAGAGCGCGAACGAGCGGTCGGACGGCCTGCTGTCGAACTCCGTGAGGCACAGCAGCTCACGCCGGCGCTCCCCGGCCGTCTCCCGGTTCCCGAGCAGCCAGTGCGTGAAGGTGTCGTACGAACGGCAGGAGACCCGCGGGTCGTGCTGGAAGGTGCGGGCCAGCGCGTGCCCCTCGTCGGCCAGCCGGTCCGCGAGGCCGACGCCGCGCTCCAGTTCGGCGAGCGCCTGCGGCAGCATGCCGCGCACATGCAGCACGATGCCCTCGCCGTACGCCGCGCCGAGCGCCGCCACGGGCTCCCGGGTCCGGCCGGAGATGTCCCGCAGCAGCCCGGACAGCTGCCGTGAGGCGTCGTAGCGGCCGGTGACCAGGCGCGACGCGCACAGCGCCCACAGCACCGACGGGTCCTCGGGCGTCTGCGTGGCCGCGCTGAGGGCGCGACCGCGGGTCAGCGCCGTCTCGGCCTCGCGGTGGCCGTAGCCGCGCGTGGTGGCGAGTATCTGGCCGAGCTGGATGTGCAGCCGCTGCTCCAGCCGTGCCGTCGCGGCGTCGTCCGGCGGCAGGAAGCCGGTCAGGTGCACCGCGCGGCGCAGCCAGATCTCCGCCTGCTCGTACGCCATGGACCGCTCGGCGTGCTCCGTGGCGAGCAGCAGCCGGGGCAGGACCTCCGCGGCGGGCAGCGCGCTCTTCGCGTGCCAGCTGTGGTGGGCCACCCGCTCGATCTCCTCGTCGCCCATCCGCCCCCGGTGCCGGGCGTGCAGCGCCTCGGCGATCCTCGCGTGCAGCCGGTGGCGGTCCGCGCGCGGGAGCTCCTCGACGAGCGCCTCCTGGACCAGGGCGTGCGCGAAGTGCAGCCGCCCCGGATGGTGCGGGTCCTCCCCGAGCAGACCGGCACGGATGGCCGACTCCAGCCCGGCGAGGACCGGTTCGCCCGGCGTAGCGGTCCGGTGCAGCAGATCCGTGTCCACCTCGGCGCCGATCACGGCGCACAGCCGCAGCACCCGCAGCACCGGCTCGGGCAGCGCCGCGAACCGCTGGCGCAGCGCCTCGCGCACCCCGGTGGGAATGTGGGCCAGCAGCACATCGACCGCGTCCGGGCGCTGGAGGTCGCGCGCGTTGCTCACGAGGGACAGCAACTGCATCACGAAGTACGGATTGCCCTCGCTGCGCCGGTGCAGCACCTCGACCACCTCGGGGTCGACCCCGGGCCCCGCGTGCGCCTCGACCAGCGCGCCGACGGCCTGCGGGGACAGCCCGTGCAGCCGCAGCGTGTCCCGCCGGGGCCCGCGCAGCACATCGGAGACCACCCGGCGCAGCGTCGCGTCCGACTCCGCCTCGAACTCCCGGGCCGTGAGCACGATGCCGAGCGGACGGCCCTGGCAGCGGGTGCTCAGCAGCCTGAGCAGATCGAGGGAGGCGGCGTCCGCCCACTGGAGGTCTTCGAGGAACAGCACGAGCGGGTGGCTTGCGGCCAGGGTGAGCAGCACCTCGCACACCGCGTCATGGGCCAGGAAGCGGGCCTGGCACCAGTCGGCGGACAGGTCCGGGCCCTCGGTCCGGGACGCCGACCGCTCGGGCATCAGCGGGGCGAGCAGGGCGCCGTAGGGCCGTGTCGCCTCCTGGAAGGCGTCCGGCCGGGTCGCGGACAGCCGGCGCAGGATCTGGGTCCACAGCCAGTAGGCGGGGACGCCCTCACCGGGGAAGCAGTGACTCCAGACCACCTCCAGCCGGGAGCCCTCCTCCTGCGCGTCCATGTTCTCCAGCCGCGCGGCGAGTTCGAGCAGCAGCCGGGTCTTGCCGACGCCCGCAGGGCCGAGGACACCGGCCACATGACCATGCCCGACGACCGCGCTCGCGGCGCCGGTCGTCAGCCGGTCCAGTTCCTGGCAGCGACCGGTGAACGGCGACGGGGCGGTCGCCCACTCCGACACGAACTCAGGGAATCCGCCCGCCTCCTGGGCGGCCGCCCGCTCCTCCGCCGGCCGGGCCGCGGGCCGCCGTTCCGTCGGGTGCTGGGGCGCGGCGGCGTCCGGCGGCACCTCGCCCCGCGCCTCCGCGCGTCCGCCGCCCCCCGCCCCCTCCTTCTGTACGGCGATCACGCCCGCAGCGCCGCCGTCGGCGTGCTCGGATCCGGATAACCCCGATAACCCCGCTAAACCCGCTAAGCCCTCGCCGTCCGGTGCCGCCGCCTCACCCGCCTCCTCCGGCACGAGGGGAACACCGGACACCGCGACGGGCGCGACCCGCTCCGGAGACGATTTTCCGGACGGGGTGCTCGCCCCCGGCTCCTGGCGCAGAATCGCGTTCCTGACCTCGCGCAGCTCGGCCGCGGTGTCCACCCCGAACTCCTCCACGAGATGGCTGCGCGTGCGCTCGTACACCTCGAGCGCCTCGGCCTGCCGCCCGAGCCGGGACAGGGCCGTCATCAGATGGCCGACCAGCCGCTCCCGCGTGGGATGGCGGCGCGCCTCCCCGTCCAGATCCGCGGCGACCTCCTCGGCCGCGCCGAGGGCCAGCCGCGCCTCCGCGCAGGACTCCACCGCGGTGAGCCGGATCTGTTCGAGCCGGGCGCACTCGTCGCTGAGCGGCGGATGGCCGTCGAACTCCGCGTAGGGTGAGTCGCGCCACAGTCCGAGGGCCTCGGTGAACCGGACGTGCGCGGTACGCGGATCGTGCTGCTCCAGCAGCTTGCGTCCGTCCGTCACCAGACGCTCGAAGCGGCAGGCGTCGACGCGTTCGGGATCGAGTTCCAGGACGTAGCCGGGCGAGCGGTGGCGGAGCACCGAAAGTTGGCCCGTTCCCGCCGTGTCCAGGGTCCGGCGCAGATGGGACACATGACTCTGGAGGGTCGCGACGGCATGCCGGGGCGCTCCGTCACCCCACAGTTCCTCGACGAGCAGTTCGGTGGGCACCACCCGGCCGAGCCGGATGAGCAGCAGGGCGAGCAGGGTGCGCCGGCGCGGCGGCCCGAGTGGGAGGTCGCGCCCGTCGAGCCGCGCCGACATGGGCCCCAGCACCCTGAGGAGGGGCTCGGCCCGGCCGCTGGTCATGGGCGACGTGTTCACGGGAGGCGTGGACATGACGGTCCCCGATCTCTTACGGGTACGGCTGGTTGACGGACGGCTTCGAGCAGGGGCTGTCGCAGGGCGTCCGCTACCGATCATGACATAGCGAAAGCGCCTGCTGAGCTGGCGATCCGTCGATTGGCAAGAAAGCAGAAGGTGTTGGGCAAGGATTTCGACAAGGGGTCCGGAAAGCGACGGCAGCGGGCGGCAAGGGGGCGTCAGCGACTCGACCAGGACCCCGCAAGGTCGGTGACGCAGGATGTCCGGGTCTGGAGATACTGCTGGTCCAGGGCCGATGACGCCCCTGCTGACGGCCTCCCCGGCCGCTCACCAGCCTCCGAATTGATTTCGCGCTCAAGTCTTCGACAGGGAGCCCATTCTTGCTGAGTCCAGCACCTGCTGCTCCGGGCCTGTGCGTGGCAAGCCTCGATAAAACACTGGCCATCCAGCAGGCGAACCAGGAGTTCTTCCGTCAGTTCAACTGCTCGTCCGAGGACATATGCGGCCGCGATTTTCGCGACGTGGTCCACCCCAGCGTGCAGCAGCCGCTGGTGCGCCAATTCTCCAATTTGCTGGAAGGCAAGCACCAGCGATTCGTCACCCCCGTCATCGCCGTGGGGCCCGGCGAGGAGGCCGCCTTCACGGTCCCCCTCACCGCGGTCGCGGTGCGCGGGGGAGTCCCCGACACGACCGCGATCCTGGTCATGATGCCCACCGCCGGCGACGGTGAGGGGGCACGCGTGGTGACCAGGCGCAAGAAGATCCTCTCCGCGATGGACGCCCGGATCCTGGAGGGCATCGCCGCCGGGGTCTCCACCATCCCCCTCGCGGCGAGCCTCTACCTCAGCCGGCAGGGCGTCGAGTACCACGTGACCTGCCTGCTGCGGAAGCTCAAGGTCCCCAACCGCGCCGCACTGGTCTCCCGCGCCTACTCCATGGGCGTGCTGAAGGTCGGTGCCTGGCCCCCCGAGGTCGTCGAGGACTTCGTGAAGTGAGCGGGCACCCCGCCCGTCCCCGCCCCGCACGGCCGCTTCCGCACACCGGGTGACCCGACCCCCTCGGCCCCGACGTCCGCCGATCTCCCCGACAGTCCCCACGCCGGAACCCCCCGACCGGCCCCCGATACCTCTCAGTCCCCTCTCGAAGCTCAGGAGCAACAGCGTGAACGCACACCAGCCTCTGTCGCGCCGCCGCATGCTCGGCCTGGCCGCCTTGGGCGCCGCCGCACTCACCGGGCAGACCACGATCACCGCGGCCCCCGCGCGGCCGCCGCCACCGCCCCCGGCGGCTCCGGCGGCACGTTCGTGCCCGCCGTCGTGATCGGCACCGGCTACGGCGCGGCCGTCTCCGCCCTGCGGCTCGGCGAGGCCGGGGTCTCCACCCTGATGCTGGAGATGGGCCAGCTGTGGAACCAGCCCGGCCCGGACGGCAACGTCTTCTGCGGGATGCTCAAGCCCGACAAGCGCTCCAGCTGGTTCAAGACCCGCACCGAGGCCCCGCTCGGCTCCTTCCTCTGGCTCGACCTCGCCAACCGGGACATCGACCCCTACGCGGGCGTCCTGGACCGGGTCAACTTCGACCAGATGTCCGTGTACGTGGGCCGCGGGGTCGGCGGCGGCTCGCTCGTCAACGGCGGTATGGCCGTCACGCCCCGGCGCTCCTACTTCCAGGAGGTGCTGCCCCAGGTCGACGCCGACGAGATGTACGGCACCTACTTCCCGCGCGCGAACTCCGGCCTGCGGGTCAACAACATCGACAAGGACTGGTTCGAGCAGACCGAGTGGTACACGTTCGCGCGCGTCGCCCGTCAGCAGGCCGAGAACGCCGGCCTGAAGACCACCTTCGTGCCCAACGTCTACGACTGGGACTACATGCGCGGTGAGGCGGACGGCACCAACCCCAAGTCCGCGCTCGCCGCCGAGGTCATCTACGGCAACAACCACGGCAAGGTCTCCCTCGACAAGAGCTACCTGGCGGCCGCCCTGGGCACCGGCAAGGTCACCATCGAGACCCTGCACCAGGTCAAGACGATCCGTCAGCAGAACGACGGCACCTACCTGCTGACCGTCGAGCAGAAGGACCCCGACGGCAAGCTGCTCGGGACCAAGGAGATCTCCTGCCGCCACCTCTTCCTCGGCGCCGGCAGCCTCGGCTCCACCGAACTGCTGCTGCGCGCCCGGGAGACCGGCACCCTGCCCGGCCTCAGCTCCGAGATCGGCGGCGGCTGGGGCCCCAACGGCAACATCATGACCGCCCGCGCCAACCATGTGTGGAACCCCACGGGCAGCAAGCAGTCGTCGATCCCCGCCCTCGGCATCGACGACTGGGACAACCCCGACAACCCCGTCTTCGCCGAGATAGCCCCCATGCCGGCGGGCCTCGAGACCTGGGTCAGCCTCTACCTGGCCATCACCAAGAACCCGGAGCGCGGCACCTTCGTCTACGACGCCGCCAAGGACCGGGCGGACCTGCGCTGGACCCGGGACCAGAACGCGCCCGCGGTCGCCGCCGCCAAGTCGCTGTTCGACCGCGTCAACAAGGCCAACACGACCATCTACCGGTACGACCTCTTCGGCAAGCAGATCAAGGCGTTCGCCGACGACTTCTGCTACCACCCGCTCGGCGGCTGCGTCCTCGGCAAGGCCACCGACAACTACGGCCGCGTCTCCGGGTACAAGAACCTCTACGTCACCGACGGCTCGCTCATCCCCGGCAGCATCGGCGTCAACCCGTTCGTGACCATCACGGCGCTGGCGGAGCGGAACGTCGAGCGCGTCATCAAGGAGGACATCGCGGGTTCCTGACGAGCGACGGGCGGGGCGCGGCATGCGCTCCGCCCCTTCGTCTCTTCGCCCCGTGACGCACGCCCCGCCACGGTGGGCGGCCGAACCCCGAACCGAAAGGGAACGCTTCCGTGAACTCCCCGCTCACCGAGGCCAACGGCCTGTGGATCCGCAGGTTCCATCCGCGCCCCGACGCCCGCGTCCGGCTGGTCTGCCTGCCCCACGCGGGCGGCTCCGCCAGCTTCTTCCTCCCCGTCTCCCGGTCCCTGCCCGAGGACGTGGACGTGCTCTGCGTGCAGTACCCCGGCCGCCAGGACCGCCGCGCCGAACCGCTCGTGGACTCCGTACCGGCGCTCGCCGACCAGGTCCACGAGGCGCTGCTGCCCTGGACCGACCGGCCCCTCGCCCTGTTCGGGCACAGCATGGGCGCCTCCCTCGCCTACGAGGTCGCCCGGCGCCTGGAGCGGGACCAGGACCTCGTGCCCGCCGCCCTCATCGCCTCCGGCCGCCGCGCGCCCTGCGCACACCGCGCCGAGACCGTCCACCTGCGCGACGACGACGGCCTGGTCGCCGAGATGCGCGCCCTCAGCGGCACCAACCCCCAGCTGCTGGGCGACGAGGAGATCCTGCGCATGATCCTCCCGGCCATCCGGGCGGACTACCGCGCGGCCGAGACGTACACGTGGGAACCCGGACCGCCCCTGCGCTGCCCGGTGACCTGCCTCGTCGGCGACGACGACCCGAAGGTCACCGTGGAGGAGGCCGCCGCCTGGTCCGAACACACCGAAGGCCCCTTCACCCTGAAGGTCTTCCCCGGCGGCCACTTCTTCCTCGCCGAACACCAGCCGGAGATCATCCGCCTCATCACCTCCCGGCTGGAGTCGCCCGTACGGCCATGAGAACGGGCGCCGGTCTCCGAGGCGGGGGCCGGCCTCCGGCACGAGGACCGGCCGGAGGGTGACCCGCGTCGCATCGGAGCGGGCGGGGCTTGCTATGCAACGAGTTGCATAGAAGGATCGAGGGCATGGCGCTCGAACACGCGATCCTGGTGTCGCTCTTGGAGAAGCCGGGCTCCGGCTATGAGCTGGCCCGGCGTTTCGAGCGCTCGATCGGCTACTTCTGGACCGCGACCCACCAGCAGATCTACCGCGTGCTCAAGCGCATGGAGCACGACGGCTGGGTCGACGCCCGGGACGTCCCGCAGCAAGGACGGCCGGACAAGAGGGAGTACAGCGTCGCCGACCTCGGCCGCGCCGCGCTGTCCTCCTGGCTGCACGATCCCATCGAGCCGGAGAGCGTCCGCCACGACCTGGCCGTCAAGATCCGGGGCGCCGCCTTCGACGACCCGGCCGCCCTGATCCGCGAGGTGGAGCGGCACCGCCAGGCGCACCGGGACCGGCTGACGCACTATCTCGCGGGCCAGGCACGGGACTTCACTCAGTCCGACGCCGGTCCGCAGGCGCCGCCCGACGCGGAGCGCGAGCTCCAGCACGCCGTACTGCGCGGCGGCATCGCGTACGAGCGGATGATGATCGGCTGGCTGGACGACGTGCTCGCCACCCTGGCCCGGTTCGGTCCGGACCGCTGACCCCCGCCGGCCCGGCCCCGCCGGCCGCCGGGCCACCCGAATCCCGCCCGCCCACCAGCCGAAAGGCGCCCTCACCCATGGCTGACCAGCTGCTGCTCAACCCGCGCACCTACGACCCCGCGCACTTCGACCCCGAGACGCGCCGCCTGCTGCGGGCCACCGTCGACTGGTTCGAGGAGCGCGGGAAGCGGCGGCTGATCGAGGACTACCGCAGCCGTGCGTGGCTCGGCGACTTCCTCGCCTTCGCGGCGAAGGAGAACCTGTTCGCCACCTTCCTCACCCCGTCGTCCGCCGCGGGGGAGGGCGAGCCGGACAAGCGCTGGGACACCGCCCGGATCGCGGCGCTCAACGAGATCCTCGGCTTCTACGGCCTGGACTACTGGTATGCCTGGCAGGTCACGATCCTCGGCCTCGGCCCGGTCTGGCAGAGCGACAACGCCGAAGCCCGCGCCCGCGCCGCCGAACTCCTCGACCAAGGCGAGGTGTTCGCGTTCGGCCTCTCCGAGAAGGCCCACGGCGCCGACATCTACTCCACCGACATGCTGCTCGAACCCGACGGCGACGGCGGCTTCCGGGCCACCGGCTCCAAGTACTACATCGGCAACGGCAACGCCGCCGGACTCGTCTCCGTCTTCGGCCGCCGCACCGACGTCGAAGGTCCCGACGGCTACGTCTTCTTCGCCGCCGACAGCCGCCACCCCGCCTACCACCTGGTCAAGAACGTCGTCGACTCCTCGAAGTTCGTCAGCGAGTTCCGCCTGGAGGACTACCCGGTCACGGCCGAGGACGTCCTGCACACCGGCCGCGCCGCCTTCGACGCCGCCCTGAACACCGTCAACGTCGGCAAGTTCAACCTGTGCACCGCCTCCATCGGCATCTGCGAGCACGCGATGTACGAGGCCGTCACCCACGCCCACAACCGGGTCCTCTACGGCCGCCCCGTCACCGACTTCCCGCACGTACGGCGCGAGTTGACCGACGCGTACGTCCGGCTCGTCGGCATGAAGGCGTTCAGCGACCGCGCGGCCGACTACTTCCGCACCGCGGGCCCCGACGACCGCCGCTACCTCCTCTTCAACCCGATGACGAAGATGAAGGTGACCACCGAGGGCGAGAAGGTCATCGACCTGATGTGGGACGTCATCGCCGCCAAGGGCTTCGAGAGGGACAACTACTTCGCCCAGGCGGCCGTGGAGATCCGCAGCCTGCCGAAGCTGGAGGGCACGGTCCACGTCAACCTGGCGCTGATCCTGAAGTTCCTGCGCAGCCACCTCCTCGACCCGGCCGAGTACCCCGCCGTACCGACCCGCCACGACGCGGCGGACGACGACTTCCTGTTCCGGCAGGGCCCCGCCCGCGGCCTGGGCGCGGTGCGCTTCCACGACTGGCGGCCCGCCTTCGACGCGTATGCGCACCTGCCCAACGTGCGCCGGTTCCGCGAACAGGCCGACGCGCTCTGCGCGTTCGTCGCCACCGCCGCTCCTGACGCGGAGCAGAGCCGCGACCTCGACCTCGTCCTCGCGGTCGGCCAGCTCTTCGCCCTCGTCGTGCACGGCCAGCTCGTCCTGGAGCAGGCCGCCCTGACCGGCCTCGACACGGACGTGCTCGACGAACTCTTCGCCGTCCTCGTACGGGACTTCTCCGCACAGGCCGTCGAACTGCACGGCAAGGATTCGGCAACCGAGGACCAGCGGACCTGGGCCCTCGACGCGATCCGCCGCCCCGTCGCCGACCAGGACCGCACGCACCGGGTCTGGCAGCAGGTGGAGGCGCTGTCGGGGTCGTACGAGATGGCTCCGTAGCCCCACCCCCGGAACGCCCTGGCGACCGCCGCTCGAACCGGAGCGGCGGTCGCCCCGGCGCCCGGTCCGGGTCCCGGGACGCCGATTTGCCGGACCGGCAACAAGACTGGTGCGACCGGCACGCCGTGGGTGACGGTGGGCCCGTGACCGAGAACATCGCAGAAGAATCGCCCGCGGCCGGCGCTCCCGCGCCCGCCGGCGGATACGTCGGAGACCCCGCGGTGCGGGCGGAGTGGGACAAGAGGTACGCCGACCGGCCGCAGCTGTGGAGCGGTCGGCCCAACGGCGCGCTCGTGGCCGAGGTCGCCGATCTCACCCCGGGGCGGGTGCTCGACGTCGGCTGCGGCGAAGGCGCGGACGCCGTCTGGCTCGCCCGTTCCGGCTGGGACGTGACCGCGCTCGAGGTCTCGGGCGTGGCGCTGGAGCGCGCGGCCGGGCACGCGCGGGACGCCGGCCTCACCATCCGCTGGGTCCACGCCGCGCTCACGGAGGCCGCGCTGCCGCCGGCCTCCTTCGACCTGGTCTCCGCGCAGTACCCCGCCCTGCACCGCACCCCCGACGCCGCCGCCGAGCGCGCCCTGCTCGCGGCCGTCGCGCCCGGCGGTGTGCTGCTGCTCGTCCACCACGCGGGAATGGACAGCCGGCAGACGCACGAGAGCGGCTTCGACCCGGCCGACTACGTCTGGCCCGCGATGGTCGCCGATCTCCTCGACGGCGACTGGCGGGTGGAGGTGGACGAGCAGCGGCCACGCGTGGCACCCGACGGCGGCGCCGGCGCACACCACACCGACGACCTGGTGCTGCGCGTGCGACGACTGCGCTGACGCCGTACGCCCCGGCGATGACCGGGACGGGCGGGCGCCGGGCGGGGCAGGGCGCCGACTAGCGTCCGGACTCGTCGGCCACGTCGCCGCCCGGGCGTGCGACGGCCCACGCCGCCTCGATCATCCGGAAGATCTCGTCCGACGCGGCGTCCGGATCGGACGCCGCGCGGGCCAGCGCGTACGCGTCGATCACGAACCTCGCGATCGCCCGGTCCGCCGTCGTGCCCCGCGACAGACCGGGATCGGCGGCGATGGCCGCCGCCAGCGACTCGGCGTGCCGCAGCCTCATCGACTCCTCGTACTCCCGCAGCGCGGGGGAGCCGTCGATCATGCGCCAGATCGGCGCCGCGCCGTCCGCCGTGCAATGCCGGACCATCGACCGGACCTCGCGGCGCAGCGCCGGGACGAGCGGCTCGTGCGGCGCCCGGTCGGTGACCGCTCGCGTGAGGCGTTGCTCGAAGTCGTCGTCCCGCTCGAACACCAGGGCCTCTTTCGAGGCGAAGTGGGAGAAGAGCGTGGTGACGGCCACATCGGCCTCGGCGGCCACCTCACGGATTCCCACCGCTTCGTACCCCCGCTCCAGAAAGAGCCGGAGAGCGGTGTCGGCGATCTTCTGACGGGTCGCGGCCTTCTTGCGTTCACGGCGTCCGAGCGGCACGGTCATGCCGCGACGCTATCAGATACGGGTCCGAACCCGTTGTGAAACAACACCAACTCCAAAATCCTAACCGTTAGTGCTACGGTCGGCGCATGAGAAAAGTGAGCTTCGCCGCGTTCGGCGGTCCCGATGTACTGCGCCTCATCGATGCCGAGGAGCCCCACGCGGGCCCCGGCCGGATACGCGTCGCCGTGCGGGCGGCGGGCGTGAACCCCGTCGACTGGAGGCTTCGCGAGGGCCAGAAACTGGGCGCCCATCCGGTCGAGCTGCCCTCCGGGGTCGGGCAGGACGCCGCCGGAGTGGTGGACGAGGTCGGCGAGGGCGTCGCCGGGGTCGAGGTCGGTGACCCTGTGTTCGGCGAGGGCATCAGCACCTATGCCGAGTTCGCCGTGCTGACGGCCTGGGCCCGGATGCCCGAGGGCCTGACGTTCGAGGAGGCGGCCGGATACCCCTCCGTGATGGAGACCGCGCTGCGCGTCGTCCGCGAGGTCGGTGTGCAACCCGGCCAGACGCTGCTGGTCAGCGGCGCGTCCGGGGGAGTCGGCTCAGCGGTGCTGCAGATCGCCCGCGACCGCGGCATCACGGTGATCGGCACGGCCGGCGCCGCGAACCAGGACTACCTGCGCGGCCTGGGCGCCCTCGCCACGACCTACGGCGAGGGCTGGGCCGAGCGGGTACGGCGGCTCGGCCGGGTCGACGCGGCCCTCGATCTGGCCGGCTCGGGCGTGATCCGCGAACTCGTCGACCTGGTCGGCGACCCGGACAAGGTCGTCTCCATCGCGGATCTCGGCGCGCCGGATCTCGGCGTCCGGTTCTCCGGCGTGGCCGGGAGCGTGCCGGACGCGCTTGCCGCGACCGCCGATCTCATCGCGCGGGGCAGGCTCCACATCCCGGTCGAGAAGGCGTACCCGCTCGACCAGGCCGCGGCGGCCCACATCGACAGCCGGGCGGGCCACGCCCGAGGGCGCCGGGTCATCGTCGTCTGACGGCGCGTCCGCCCGCCGGCCCCGCTGGAGCGGGGCCGGCACGGCACGTCGGCCGGTGGCGTCAGTCGTGTTCCGCCCCGGCCGACTCCCCGGTGGCCGCGGACCGGGCGCGCCGGCGATTCAGCAGCGCGCCTCCCACGATCACCAGGCCGATGGCGACGACCCTGGCCGCCCCGTAGTAACCGCTCGCCGGCTCCTGCGGGGTGCCGGGCAGCCGCAACGAGATCCAGACCGCCCCGAGGCCGCCGAAGACGATCAGGGCGACGGCCCCCCACGTCCCGAGGCCGGCCCACCAGGGTCCCGGCCCCTGGCCCCGGCCGTCGCTGCGCTCAACGCCTCTGTCTGTCACGGTGGTTCTCCGGTTCGCGGCTGCTGACGTTCTCCGGGGAAGACGGGAATCCGGCCGGTGAGGTTCACGAGGAACGCCACCGGGCCGGGCGGCCGCCGCGGCGACCGCCCGGCCCCCTGCCGTCAGGACCGCCGCAACCGCAGCGTCACCAGTTCGAACGGCCGCAGGCGCACCGCGATCCGGCCGCCGTCCCGACGCGGTGCCGCCGCGCCGGGCAGGGGCCGCTCCAGCAGGTCGGTCACCTCCGCCCCGGCGACCTCGAACCCGGCGGTCAGCGTGGCCCGGGCCCGGCCGCCGTGAGCCTCGTGGAAGCGCACCACCACGTCGCCGCTGCCGTCGTCGGCCAGCTTCACCGCCGTCACCACCACCGCGTCCTCGTCCACCGACACCAGCGGCGCGACCTCCCTCGCGCCGGTCGCCCGCCGCTCGGGCACATTGATCCGCCAGCCCTCGCGCACCGCGTCGGCGATGCCCGCGCCCGGCACCAGCGCGTGCCGGAAGCGGTGCACGCCCTGGTCCGTCTCCGGGTCGGGGAAACGCGGGGCGCGCAGCAGCGACACCCGGACCGTCGTGGTGGTGCCGCGGTCGCCGTCGGCGCGGACGGCCCGGGTCACATCGTGGCCGTACGTCGAGTCGTTGACGATCGCCACGCCCCAGCCCGGCTCCTCCAGGTGGACGAAGCGGTGATTGCACGCCTCGAACCGGGCGGCCTCCCACGAGGTGTTGGTGTGGGTGGGCCGGTGGAAGTGCCCGAACTGGGTCTCGGACGCGTACCGTTCGGCGTGCACGTCCAGCGGGAAGGCGAGTTTGAGGAACTTCTCCGTCTCGTGCCAGTCCACCTCGGTGTCCAGCACCAGCCGCCGCTCACCCGCCGCCAGCGACAGCACCTGGGTGACCCGGGAGGAACCGAAGGACCGGACGATCCGCACCGACGCGCCGTCCTCGCCGGGCGTGACCGACTCGGCGCCGGTGAGGTCGGTGACGGTGTTGCGGTAGAACTCGTCCACGTCCCAGGCATCCCACATGTTCGGGAAATCGGGGTGCAGTTGGAGGAGGTTCGCGGTCCGGCCGGGCGCGATCGTCTCCCGGTCCGCCCCGATGTCGTACGCCGAGACGACCAGGCCGCGGCCGTCGATCTCGACGCGCAGCAGGCCGTTGTCCAGGACGTACCCGCCGCCCTGGCGGGGCGTCAGGCCGGTACGTCCCTCCGTGGCCGGGGTGGCGGCGGCGCCCGCCGGGACGCCCGCGCGGGCGTGCGGGGCCGCGTTGAAGACCAGCGGCGTGCCGCCCTCGCCCGCCAGCGCGCGCTGGGCGCCCTCGATGATCTCGTCCAGTTCCCGGGCGACGCGCCCGTAGGTCGCCCGCGCCTCGCGGTGCACCCAGGCGATGGACGAACCGGGCAGGATGTCGTGGAACTGGTGCAGCAGCACCGTCTTCCAGATCCGGTCCAGAGCCTCGTACGGATAGGGCAGCCCGGTCCGTACCGTCGCCGTCGCCGCCCACAACTCGGCCTCGCGCAGCAGGTGTTCACTGCGCCGGTTGCCCTGCTTGGTCGCCGCCTGGCTGGTGAGGGTGGCCCGGTGCAGCTCCAGGTAGAGCTCGCCGACCCAGACGGGCGGCTCGGGGTACTCGGCCTCGGCCCGGTCGAAGAAGGCCCGCGGGGTCTCCCACACCACCCGCGCCGAGCCCTCCAGATCACGCAGCCGGGCCGCCTTGGCGACCATCTCGCGGGTGGTGCCGCCGCCCCCGTCGCCCCAGCCGGTGGGCGCGAGCGAGTGCCGGGCGACGCCCTTGTCCTTGAAATTGCGGGCGGCGTGCGCGATCTCGCTGCCCTTCATCGAGCAGTTGTAGGTGTCGACGGGCGGGAAGTGCGTGAAGACGCGCGTGCCGTCGATGCCCTCCCACTGGAAGGTGTGGTGCGGGAACGTGTTCGTCTGCGACCAGGAGATCTTCTGCGTCAGCAGCCGGGTGGCGCCCGCCGCCTTGATGATCTGCGGCAGTCCGGCGGCGAAGCCGAAGGTGTCGGGCAGCCACGCCTCGTCGTTCTCGATGCCGAACTCGTCGAGGAAGAACCGCTTTCCGTGCACGAACTGCCGGGCCATCGCCTCCGAGCCGGGCATGTTGGTGTCGGACTCCACCCACATGCCGCCGGCCGGCACGAACCGCCCGTCCGCCACCGCCTTCCTCACCCGCGCCCACACCTCGGGCCGGTGCTCCTTGACCCACGCCCACTGCTGCGCCTGTGACATGGCGAACACGAAGTCCGGTTCGTCCTCCAGCAGGGCGGTCATGTTGGCCGTGGTCCTGGCCACCTTGCGCACCGTCTCGCGCAGCGGCCACAGCCAGGCGGAGTCGATGTGCGCGTGCCCGACCGCGCTGACGCGGTGCGCGGACGGCACGGCGGGCGCGGACAGGACAACGGTGAGCCGTTCGCGGGCGCGGGCCGCCGTGCCGTTCACGTCCTGGAGGTCGAGGGCGTCGAGCGCCCTGTCCACGGCGCGCAGGATCTCGTAGCGGCGCTGCGAGTCCTCCGGCAGCTCGGCCATCAGCTCGCCGAGCACCTCCAGATCGATCACCAGCTGCCACACGGTCTCGTCGAAGACGGCGAGATCCATGCGGGTCAGGGTGTACTGCGGCGCGCTGCCCGCGGTCTCCTTGTCGCCCAACCGCGTGGGCAGGAAGGGGTGGTAGTCGAGGATGACGGGGTTGGAGGCGGCCTCGACGTGCAGCCGCACCTCCTCGCCGCCCGCGACCGGCGCGCCGACGCGCACCCACTGGTTGCGCGGATTGAGGCCCTTCACCGGGGTGCCGTCGGGCCGGTAGACGAGGCCCTCGCACTGGAAGCCGGGCATGTTCTCGTCGAAGCCGAGGTCGAGGAGCGCCTCCACGGTGCGCCCGGCCCACTCGTCGGGCACGGTGCCGGTCACCCGGAACCAGCTGGTGCCCCACGGAGCACCCCAGCGGGCGCCCACCCGGACCGGCTCCGGCTCGGCGGCCAGCCCCTCGGCCACCGGCACCGGCTCGCCGGGCGCGTGCCACACCGCGACCTCCAGCGGGACGGACTCGGGGTACACGGCGGGGCGGACGCGCTCGTCGAGGACGCGCTTGAGGCGGGCTTCGACCAGACTGCGGTCGTCATGCATGCGGGATGCTCCGTAGGTCGTAGGTCGTAGGTCGTGGGTCGTGGGTCGTGGGTCGTGGGTCGGCGGGTCAGCGGGTGGATCGGCGGGCGCTCACCAGGTACGGGTGACGGTCGCGGGTGCGGACGAGGTGTACGACTCCCCGACGGCCCGTACCTCGAACCGTCCGGCGGTCTCGCCCGGCACGGGCGTCTGGCCGCCGGTGAAGTACGCCCGCTGGCCGGTGCCGCCCAGGAAGCGGCGGGTGCCGTCGGGCAGCACCCGGTGCAGGACGTACTGGCGTACCGTGCCGGGGGCCGGGTGGTCCCAGGCGAGGCGCAGATCGCCGCCGGAGGCGGCGGTGATCCGCAGACCGCCGGGGGCGGCCGGGGTGTCGGCGCGGTCGTGGACGGCGAGAGCGCCGAGCCGCCAGCTCACCGGGCCGCCGCCGGTGGCGGTGAGCCGGACGCCGAGGGCGTGCACGGTCCCGGACAGGCCGGAGAGCCGGACGACCGAGGTGTGCCAGCCGTCGCCCGGCACGGCCGGCACGGGCAGGTAGGTGTACGGCGGCGCGCCCCCGGCGGCATCCGGCTCGGCGGTCGCCACGGCCAGCTCGACGCGGACGGCCCCCGCGTTTGCGCGATGCGTCAGCTCGACGACCGTGTCGGGGGAGAGCGGCAGCCGGGTCGCGTACAGGTCCAGCTCGGCCGGACGGTCGAGCGCGCCGGCCACGAGGACGCTGCTGCCGCCGCGCCAGGCGTCCGCGAAGTCGAAGGCGACGGCGGGCCGCTGCCCGTCGGTGCGCACCACCCAGCGTCGGGAGGGCAGCCGGTCCTGGAGGCCGAGATGGTTCCAGGGACTGTCGGAGGCGACCTGCCCGTCCTC
Source organism: Streptomyces sp. SUK 48 (assembly GCF_009650765.1). Lineage (NCBI taxonomy): Bacteria > Bacillati > Actinomycetota > Actinomycetes > Kitasatosporales > Streptomycetaceae > Streptomyces > Streptomyces sp. SUK 48. The sequence goes on from NZ_CP045740.1 coordinate 7,992,231, forward strand.
GTACCAGCGCAGTCCGTGGCCGGTGTTGAAGACGCTCGCGAACGGCAGCGAGGCGACGGTCGACCGGTCGGCGACGGACACGGCGGGGGCACGCCAGCCGTCGGCGGGGTCGGGACGGGACGGGTCGAGGGAACGGCCGGTCCAGAACCGGTCGTCGGCGCCGTGGAAGTCCTCCGGGGTGTGGCCGGCGGGCAGCTGGTTGCGGGTCCACTCGGGCCGGTACAGGCCGAGCGAGGTGACGTGCGCGTGGTCGGCGGGCACGATCGCGTCCCAGTCCACGGAGGTGTTCCAGCCGCCCGACTCCACATCGACACCGGCCCACAACGCGTAGCGGCCGCGGCCCAGCCGTACGGCCTTCTGCCCGGAGGAGGCGAGCGAGGACGGGCTCCAGCGGAAGTCCACGAACATGTCGTCGGCGGCCTGGAAGAAAGCCTGGTTCTGCCCGTTCAGCGCGCCCTGCCAGCTCACCGAGCCGTTCACGGTCATCGCGTCGTACCAGGTGATCCGCTGCCCCGCGGCCGTGGCGAGCCGCTTCAGCTCCTTGACGAAGCCGAGCATGTCGGCGCCCAGGGCGCTGTCGCCGCCGTCCGTCTCGGCGTTGACGAACCAGCCGTCGAAGCCGTGGGCCGACGCGACCGCCACGAGCTGGGCGGCCAGCGGGTAGTGCCCGGCGGCGTCCTTCCGCACCAGGTCGCGGGTCCACCGGAGCTGTCCGCCGTAGGCGGCGGGCGGCAGGAAGACATTGCCGAGGACGGGCACGCCGTGTCGGTGGGCGGCGTCCACGACGGGCGCGTTCGGGGCGAGGATCAGGCCCTCCCCGGACGAGCCGCCCCAGAACACCAGCTCGTCCATGTACGCCCAGTGGGTGAGGGCGTAGTAGTCGGCGGTGGCCGAGCCCTGCGAGGGGTTCGCGGAGGTGGGCCCGAACGACACCAGGGACTGGATCCGGGCCTGTCCGGCGCGGGCGGTGGTGTTCGCCGGGGTCGGCGTGAAGCGCGGCGCGAGCGGCACGGAGGCGGCGTTGAAGGGCAGATCGGCGTCGGTGGCGGCCCGCCAGCTCTTCAGGCTGCGCCAGGTGATGCCGGGCCCGGGGCTGCCGGAGGGCAGGGAGTCCGGGTACCAGTAGGAGGCGTACGGCTGGAGCGAGGCCGTCGCCTTCGGGGCGGCCTCGGCGGTACCGGAGAGCGGCGCGGGCAGTGCGGGCAGGAGCGCGGCGGCGGCGCCTGCGAGCAGGACGGTGCGTCTGGTCGGGTTCACGAGCGGATGCCTCCTCGGGGTGTGCGCAGTACCTGGTCGGGCGTGACGACCTCGGTGAGGGCCCGGGCGGACAGGTGGTCCCGGTCGGCTGCCCGGGTCTCGAGGACGGTGGTCGGGCGGGCGCCGTCGGCGGTCAGCCGGAAGAACGCCTCGAAGACGTCACCGCCGGGGGCGCACCGGGAGCGGGCGGCCGGGTCGGCGGGGACGGTGAGGGCGAGGGTGCGCGGGGCCGGCGCGTCGCCATGGCCGCGGGCCGCGCGGGACAGGGCGCGGGCGAGGTCCTTGGGCCGGCGGTCGTTGGTCAGCAGGCCCAGGCCGTATTCGAGTTCGGGGAAATCGGCGAGGTCGCGGGAGACGTCGTGGGAACACCACCAGGTGATGCCCCACAGATCGGGGCAGTCCAGCGCGCCCGCGACGGTGGCCTCGGCGAAGGCGGCGGCGTGCTCGGCGGGCACGAGGGGGGCCGGGGCGCCGACCTCCTGGAGCCAGACGGGCCGGTGCGGGTCCTCGGCCCAGGCTTTGCTCAGCTCGATCAGGTACGCGGCATGGTGCTCGGCGGCCACGGAGGTACGGCCGTGCAGCTGGGCGGTGCCGTTGAAGACCCAGGAGTGGACGGCGGTGAGCGCGCCGCGCCGGGCGGCCTGCGCCGGGGTGAAGGGCATGTCGTCCTGGTACCAGGTGGCGTCGTACTCGGCGTGCAGGTGCAGCTTGCCGGGGGCGCCCTTCTCGCAGGCGGCGAGCATCCGCTCCAGCCAGGCGTCGATCTGGCCGGCGGTGGCCCGGTCGGGATCGGGGTGGGGGCCGGCGGAGAACTGGTTGACCTCGTTGCCGAGGGTCATGCCGAGGAAGTTCGGCCGGTCGGCGAGGGCGGCGGCGAGGGTGTGCAGATAGGCGGCCTGCCCTTCGAGCACCTCGGGATCGGTGAAGAGGTTGCGCCGGTGCCAGGTGCGGGTCCACGCGGGCAGGAAGTCGAAGCTGGACAGATGCCCTTGCAGACCGTCCACGTTGACGTCGAGCCCCCGTTCGGCCGCGGCGTCGACCAGCCGCACCAGCTGCTCCACGGCACGGGGGCGGATCAGCGCGCGGTCGGGCTGGAAGTACGGCCACAGCGGGAAGACCCGGATGTGGTCCAGGCCGAGCGCGGCGACGGAGTCCAGATCGGCGCGTACGGAGTCGAGGTCGAAGTCGAGCCAGTGATGGAACCACCCCTGACTGGGGGTGTAGTTGACGCCGAAGCGCACGGCAGCAGGCATACGGGGTCCTTGCGGAAGCGGAGTGGGGGAGGGGCCCGGCATCAGCCCTTGACGGCGCCCTCGCCGACCCCGCGGAAGAAGAAGCGCTGGAGGCAGGCGAAGAGGGCGATCAGCGGCGCCACGGCGATGATCGTGCCGGCGGCGACGAGACGTTCGTCGTTGGCGAAGGTGCCGTGCAGGTAGTTGAGGCCGATGGTCAGGGTGAACCTGGACGGGTCGCTGAGCACGATGAGCGGCCACAGGAAGTCGTCCCAGGCGCCCATGAACGCGAAGATCGCCACCACGGCGAGGGTGCCCCTGACCGAGGGCAGCGCGATCCGCAGGAACCGCTGCCAGGCGTTGGCGCCGTCGACGTAAGCGGCCTCCTCGATCTCGTAGGGCAGGTTGCGGAAGGCGTTGCGCATCAGCAGGACGTTCATCGCGCCGATCGAGCCGGGCAGGACGACGCCGATGAGGGTGTTGTTCAGGCCGAGTTCCCGCATGGTCGTGAACTGGGCGATGATGATGCCCTCCGCCGGCACCAGCATCGCGAGGACGAAGACCAGGGCGGCCACCCGGCGGCCCCGGTAGCGCAGCCGGGCCAGGGCGTAGCCGGCGAGGGCGGAGCCGACGCAGTTGGTGACCACGTTGGCGGTGGCGACCTTCAGGGAGTTGAGGGCGTAGTCCCAGACCGGGATGGTCGCGGAGACCCGCTCGTAGTTGTGCAGGGTGGGGTGGGCGGGCAGGAACTTCGGCGGGGAGCTGAAGATGTCCTCGGTGGGGCCCTTGAACGAGGTGGACAGCTGCCACACGAACGGGCCGACGGTCAGGGCGAGTACGGCGATCAGCAGCACATAGCGCAGGACCAGCTCCCACACCCGGACGCGGCGTCCGTGCTCGTCGGTGAAGCGGGGCGCGCGGACCCGGTCGGGCCGTGTGCCGGTCTCCGGTGCCTTCTCGGCGACGCTCACGTCTCCTCCCTCCGGTCGGCGCGCAGGACGAGCAGCATCAGGGCGACGGTGACGGCGAAGACGACCAGGGAGATCGCGGAGGCGTAGCCGACCCGGCCGGTCAGACCGGTGCCGGTGCGCTGGACGAGCATCACCAGGGTGGTGTCCTCGCCCGCCGGGCCGCCGCTCGGCGAGGCCAGCAGGTACACCTCGGAGAACACCTTGAAGGCGGAGACCGAGGAGAGCGCGGCCACCAGGACCATGGTGGAGCGGATGGCCGGCACGGTGACGGTGCGAAAACGGCGGACCGGTCCCGCACCGTCCACGGCGGCGGCCTCGTGCAGCTCGCGCGGCACGTTCGCCAGCGCCGCCAGATAGATGATCATGTAGTAGCCGAGGCCCTTCCAGACCGTGACGGCCATCGCGCTCAGCAGGAGCAGCCACTGGTCGCTGAGGAAGCCGACCTTGCCCACCCCGATCGTCTCCAGGAGCGAGTTCACCAGGCCGCGCTCGTCCAGCAGCCACACCCAGATCAGACCCACCACGACGATCGAGGCGACGACCGGGGTGTAGAAGGCGGACCGGAAGAAGGTGATGCCGGGGATGTTCTTCTGCACCAGCAGAGCGAGCAGCAGCGGCAGGAGCACCAGCGCCGGGACGACGCCGAGGACGTACAGCGCGCTGTTGCGCAGGCCGATCCAGAACATGTCGTCGTGCAGCAGCTCGCGGAAGTTGGCGAGGCCGACGAACTGCCCCGGGATCAGGGTGCGGCGGTCGGTGAAGGCGTTGAGCACCGTGGAGACGAACGGGTAGAGGATGAACGCGCCGGTGATCAGCAGGCCCGGGGCGGCGAACAGCCACGGACTGGCGGGCAGTTGGCGCCGTATCCGGATCGCCGGGCGCCGCTGCGGGCGCCGCGCCGGACGCGAGGGGCGGGTCCGGGAGACGGTCGAGGTGGCCATGAGGGCTATCCCTGCTGCTTCAGAAGCCGGTCGCAGGCCGTGACAGCGTTGTCGAGAGCGGCCTTGGGGCTCTGCTTGCCCTGGAGGGCCTTGCCGACCTCGTTGCGCAACGAGGTCTTCATCTGGTCGCTGAACAGCACCGGCGTGTAGTTGACCGCGTTCTTCAGCGACTTGGCGGCGGCGACACGCACCCGGGTCTCGTCGGTGCCGTCCTCCTTGGTGAAGTACGGGTCGTCGAGGGAGCCGGCGGTGGAGGGGAAGATGGCGACCTTCTTGGCGAAGGACATCTGGTGCTCGGCGTCGGTCACGTAGTGGGCGAAGGCGACGGCCGCGGGCGTGTGCTTCGTCCGGGAGTTCACCATCACGCCCATCACGTACATGTTGACGTGGCCGGTGTTGGTGATCTGGTCGGTGATGCCGATGTTCTTGTACAGGCTCGGCGCCTGCTTCCTGAAGTTGTCCAGGTCCAGGGCGCTGCCGGGGTTCATGGCGACGGCCTGGGTCAGGAACTCCTTCCCGGCCGACTCCGGGGTGGCGTTCAGCGCCTGCGGGTCCAGGCCCTTGGCGTCGTACAACTCCTTGTACTTGGTGAGGAGTTCGATCCCCTTGGCGTCGTTGAAGGTGAAGCCGGTGCCGTCCTTGTTCATCAGGGAGGCGCCGTAGCGGCCGAAGTCCTCGATGGTGGGGATGTTGGCGAGGGTGGCCACCTTGCCGCCCGAACTCCGTGCCATCCGCACCGCGTCGGTGAACAGCTCGTCGTACGTCTTCGGCGGCTTCGCCGGATCCAGTCCGGCCTTCTTGAACAGGGCCTTGTTGTAGAACATCGGGCCGGTGTTCAGATACCAGGGGAAGGCGTACGTGCCGGTCATGCCCGGGACCTGGTGGCCGGCCCAGGCGCCCGGCAGGTACTCGCCCTTGTACTTCGCGGCGGCCTTGCCGAGATCCATGGCCAGGCCCGCCCGGGCGAGCGGCGCGACCAGGTCGGGGGAGACGTTGACGACGTCCGGCAGGGTGCCGCCGGCCGCGTCGGCGCTGATCTTGTCGGCGTAGCCCTCGGCGGGCTGGTCGACCCACTTCACGTGGGTGCCCGGGTACTTCTTCTCGAAGTCGCCGATCAGGCCCTCGAAGTAGTCCTTGAAGTTGGCGCGCAGGTTCCAGGTCTGGAAGGTGATGTCCCCCTCGACCTTGCCGGAGGCGTCCGTCGAGCCACCGCCACCGCCGCCGGAGCCGCAGGCACTCAGCGGCAGGACGAGGGCGGCGGTGGCGGCGGCGAGTGCTCTGCGGGATATGGGCACGGTGACACGGCTCCCTTGCGGCGTCTGCGGCTGGTGTCGGAAAGGACCATGCACGCCGTCTTCGGGGAAAGTCAATGGATTCGTCATCGCTAAAGTCGAGAACGCGACATTAGTGCAGCTCAGGGCGGTGTCAAGAGAGGCTTGTCAGCCATACTAAAGCGCTTTATGCTACGTCCACTCAAGCGCTTTAGCGATTACTGTCGAGAAAAGAGGCGAACATGCCGGCCAAGCGGTCACCGGCGCGTCGGCCGACGATGAAGGACATCGCGCGCCGCGCCGGTGTCTCGGAGAGCGCGGTCTCCTTCGCGCTCAACGGCAGGCCGGGCGTCTCCGACGTCACCCGCGAGCGGGTGCGCCGGGTCGCCGAGCAACTGGGCTGGCGGCCCAGTACGGCGGCCCGCGCGCTGTCGGGCGAGGGTGCGGCCACGGTCGGCCTGGTGCTGGCCCGGCCCGCGGACACCCTCGGCGTCGACTCCTTCTTCCTCCAGCTCGTCTCCGGCATCCAGGAAGTGCTGGCGGAGCGCCACCTCGGCCTGCTGTTCCAGGTGGTGGAGGGCGTACCGGACGAATGCGCGGTCTACCGCAGATGGTGGGCCGAACACCGGGTGGACGGCGTCCTGGTGGTGGACCCGCGCACCGACGACCCGCGCCCCGGCCTGCTCGACGAACTCGGCCTGCCCGCCGTGGTGATCGGCGGCGCGCCGGACGAGCGGCACCCCGGGCTGTCCACGGTGTGGGCCGACGACGCCGGCGCGATGGCGTCGGTGGTGGACGGTCTGTACGCCCTCGGTCACCGGCGGATCGTGCACATCGCCGGACTCTCCGGCCTCGCCCACACCGAGCGGCGCATCCGTACGCTGCGGGCCGAGGCCGGGCGGCGCGGGCTGACCGGCGTCGAGTCGATCACCACCGACTATTCGGATGCGGAGGGCGCCGCCGTCACCCGTCGCGTCCTCGGCTCGGCCGCGCCTGCGACCGCCCTGATCTACGACAACGACGTCATGGCCCTCGCGGGCGTCGCCACCGCCACCGAACTCGGCTTCTCCGTGCCGGCCGACGTCTCCGTGGTGGCCTGGGAGGACTCGGCCCTGTGCCGCATGGTCAGGCCGTGGCTGTCGGCCCTGTCCCGCGACAGCGTGGAGTTCGGCCGCACGGCGGCCCGCGAGCTGACCGCGCTGCTCGACGGCGGCCCGGCCGGGACGGTCAGGGTGCCGGTGCCCCGGCTGATCGAACGGGAGAGCACAGGGCCGGCGCGCGGGGCGTGACCGATGACCTGATGATCCGTCACGCGCCGCCTTTATTGGCTCCGTTGGGCGGCGCGGTTCGGCGCGCGTCGCTCCTGGACCCCGCCTGACCTGGGATAACTGGGCAAACGGGTCATATCGTGGAATCTCTGACATGGGTGCGGGTAGCGGGAGGTGAAAGCCACTCCAACTGGGAGGCGCATCGCATGACACCGACTCGGGATGTCGTCGAGATGATCCTCGAGGATCACCGGACGCTGGAGGACCTGCTCCGCCTCATGCGCAGCACGGAGGCCGACCGCCAGACCGCGCTCCATGACTTCGCGCACCTGATGATCGCCCACGGCGAGGCGGAGAAAGCCTCGGTGCACCCCGTTCTCGTCTCCTTCGAGGACGCGGACACCGTCGAGCACATCGAGAACGCGCACCTGGAAGCCGTCAAGGTCCTCTACGCGCTGCTGCGGGTGCGGGAGATCGGCTCGGTCGAATGGGACTGGCGCCTCCAGCAGCTGGCCTCCGCCACCTCCCGCCACACCGACGAGGAGGAGCGCACGCTCGTCAACAAGGTGCGGGAAAGCCTGAGCCAACACTGCCGGGAGGAACTCGGCGCCGGTTTCGCCCGGACGGAGGCCGATCTGCTGACGGCCCGCTGCGGCAGCGTCGCCAACGTGCACCGCATGGTGCGGACCGCCGCCCCCGTGTGACGCCGACGCGCACCGGCCGCACGATCCGGACCGCAGCGGGGGACAGACCTACGACAGGAGCCGCCATGGAATGGAACCTGGACACCTTCATCACCCAGGTCACCGAACGCGCACACTACGACAGGCCGCAGCAGGGAGCCAGGGCCGTACGCAATGTGCTGGAGGTCCTCGGCGCCCACCTGGTGGGCGACGACCGCACGGACCTGGCCGCCCTGCTCCCCGAGGGGTGCGGGCCGCTGCTGACCGCGGCCGAGCCGGCCAGCGAACCGCTGTCACCCGCGTCGTTCGTCCGGGCCGTGGCCGACCACAGCAACGAGGACCTGGCCGAGGCCAGGCGCGAGATCGACGCCGTACTGCCCACCCTCGCCGACGCCGCGGACCACGCGCTGCTGCGCCGGCTGCTGACCCAACTCCCGCCGGGGCACGCCGGTCTGTTCGGCTGCACCGACCCCGGATGACCGGCGGGAGAGAGGGGAGGCGGTCCGGGCGCCCTCGGCGGGCGCCCGGGTCACTCGCCGACGGCCTGGACGATGTCCTGCGGGTCCAGTCCGGTGAGCTGGGCGATGCGCGGCTCGGGAATGCCGGCGGTCAGGGCGCGGTGCACCAGTGACTGCCAGTCCTGGGTGGTGTCCCGGAAGCTGAGCAGCTCGGACTCCATGTCCGTCAGGGAGGCCGGCGCGCACGCGTGCTCGACCCGCAGCGTCTCCTCCTCGCCGAGCGGGACCGGCAGCCGCTCCGCCTCCTCGGGGATGAGCACCTCGGAGCCCGCCGGGACGATCCTGACGCGCTCGGAGGAAGCGGGTGTCCCATGCGCGTGGAGCCACCCCAGCACGGCGGGACTCTCGGCGCACTCCAGGTCGCCGACCGCCGACAGGGCCGCCCCCAGACGCGGGTGACGCTCGGGGAGAAGGAACAACAAGGCATCGTCGGCCATGGCCGTGACACCCCTTTCGCAGAAGCAGCAGGGCAGGGACGTCATTCACTATCCCCTCAGAATGCGCTCTGCCCGCGCATGCCCCGCCCACTCGCCCGGATCACTCGTCCGGGTCCGACTCCTCGCGCACCGGGTCCCGCCGGGTGCCGGGAACCGAGCCCACCCGGAGGACCGAGTACACGAAAGAGGCGGCCCCCCACCGGGTGGCCGCCTCTTTCGTGTACTCGGTCAGCGCGAGCGCCCTGTCACCACTCGGTAGAGGACCAGCACGATCACGGAGCCCACGATCGCGGCGATCCAGGTGGAGAGGCTGAAGAAGCCGTTGATCGAGTGCACGCCGAAGATCACCTTGCCCAGCCAGCCGCCCAGCAGGCCGCCCACGATGCCGATCAGCATCGTCACCAGGCAGCCGCCCGGGTCCTTGCCGGGGGTCAGTGCCTTCGCGATGGCGCCCGCGATGAGGCCGATCAGGATCCAGGCGATGATGCCCACGAGGATGTTCCTTCCGTTCCGCTGTGCGACCCCGGGGCGGGGCTCTCACGTGCTTCCGGATATCCCCGATGAGGCGGCGTATGCGGGACCGATGGTCCCTACTTTCGTATGCCCACGGCGAACGGCGCACGGGAGCCGCCGCACATCCGTTTCGGGGCCGGGCGGAGGGAGACTCCTCACACTGCACCCCCCTGCGCGGCCCCCCGTGCGCGCGATGCGGACGACCGAGGAGTGGTTCCCATGCAGCCGCTATCCGGATCCAGGCGGATACCTCCGTCGGAACACCTCAGGACCGGCGCGCGGCCATGAGATTCCTCGAACGCGTCGACGGCTTCCAGCGGCGCCACCGCTGGGTGGGCCTGCCGCTCGCCGTCGCGTACAAGTTCTTCGACGACCAGGCCGTGTACCTGGCGGCCCTGCTCGCCTACTACGGCTTCCTCTCGCTCTTCCCGCTGCTCCTGATCCTCGTCGCCGTCCTGAGCACCTTCCTGAGCGGCGATCCGGCCGTGCGACAACGTGTGATGGACTCGGCACTGAGCGAGTTCCCGGTCATCGGCGACCAGCTCGGGCACAACATCCACTCCTTCCACGGCAGCGGGGTCGTCCTCGCCGCGGGCATCGTGGGCAGCGTCTACGGTTCGCTCGGTGTCGCCCAGGCCGCGCAGTACGCCCTCAACAAGATCTGGGCGGTCCCGCGCCACGCCCGCCCGGATCCGCTCCGCTCGCGGCTGAAGGGGCTGGTGTTCCTGCTGCTCCTCGCGGTCGGGCTGTGCGCGTCCACGCTGCTGTCGGTGGTGGCCGCGCAGAGTTACCTGTTCGGCGTGCGGCTGCGGGGCGGCAGCTGGATCGCCGCGAGCGCGGGCTCCGTGTGCCTGAACGCCTTTCTGCTGCTGCTCAGCTACCGGCTGCTGACCCAGCGGACCCTGCCCCTGCGCCGGCTCGCCGGAGTGGCGCTGGGAGGCGCCCTCGCGTGGCAGGCGCTGCAATGGGTGGGCTCCTACTACGTCAGCCACGTGCTGCGCGGCGCCACCGCCACCTACGGCATGTTCGGCATCGTCCTGGGCCTGCTCGCCTGGCTCTACGTCGGGGCCCTGATCTTCGTCGCGGTGGCCGAGACGGGCGCCGTACGGGTCATGCGCCTGTGGCCCCGCAGCCTGCTGACGCCGTTCACGGACCGGGTGCGCCTCAGCGCGGCGGACCGCCGCGCCTACCGGTCGTACGCCGCGACCGAGGCGTTCAAGGGCTTCCAGAAGGTCAGCGTGCGCTTCGAGCCGCCGCCCGAGCCCCGCCGGGAGGAACCACCGGACGGTACGCCCTGACGGCGGGCCCGCCACCCTGGGGCGGGCCCGGCCCGGTGCGGGACGTCCCGCACCGGGGCGTGGTCAGGAGCGAACGACGCGGCGTACGTTCTCCACCGAGCCGCAGTCGGCCTTCAGCCGGCGCCCGCGTTCCTCCCAGAACGCCGCTCCCAGTTCCTCGCGCCGCTCCATCGCCACGTTCTCGCGCGCACCGTTGAGGATGGTGCGCTCCTCCTCGTCCGTGTGGTGGGCGATGGCTTCCGCCAGCGCCTCCAGCTTGGCGTCCCACTCCTCGGAGCCGACGTCCGCCACCTCCATGAGGTCCAGCAGGGCCTCGTTCCCCTCGTCGTGCTCGTGCTCGCCGTGCTCGACCTCTTCGTCGTCGATGTTCTTGTAACGCTTCAGCGCGGGATAGACCTCGGCCTCCTCGGCCTGCGCGTGCGCGATCAGCAGCCCCGCGAACTCCTGGAGCGCGGCTGCCCGGTCGGCCTCGACGCTGCGCATCAGGTGGAACAGGTCCTCCATGCGCCGGTGGTCCTGGAGGATGAGCTCGACGACGTCCTGGGTCTCGGCCATGGCAGTGGCACCACTTTCGTACGAACGAATCGGGATCCTGTCGTCTACCCCCACCGGCCGCGTTGATGACCTCACCCGCGGCAGGAGAGTGACCCGTGACGTGCGCGGCTACGGTTTCCGGATCTCCCCCTCCGCCGAGACGCGGGCGGCGTGCGCGCCGAAGTCCTCCTCCGACACGCCGGAGACGAGGTCGATCGCCTCGCCGCCCGGCTCCGGGGTGCCCGGTTCCACGATCCGGGTCGGACGCAGACGCCCGGACACATAGGTGCCGTCGGCGCGCAGGGCGACCTGGAGCACGCCGCTGGTCGAGAGGTTGCCGCCGAGGCCGAGCACCTTGTAGCCGGTGAAGTTGCCCAGGCTGTAGGCGATCAGCCGGCCCTTGTAGAACTCCATTCCGCGCATCACGTGCGGGCCGCTGCCCACGACGAGATCGGCCCCGGCGTCGATCACCGCATGACTGAAGCGGTAGCCGTCGCCCCGGTCCTCGCCGAGGAAGTACTCGGTGCCGGGTTCGACGTGGGTGCGGTCCGAACCCTCCGCGCCCGCGTGCATCGTGACGATCACGACATCCGCGGACTTCGCGGCGCGGGCGGTGAGTTCCTTCGCGGCGGGGATGTCCGTCAGGTCGTTCGCCCCTCGGTCGGGGGCGAACCCGATCAGCGCGACCCGGATGCCGTGCACCCGCTGGACGGTGATCTGGCCCAGCCGCCCGGTGAACCGCACGTCCGCGGCGCGCAGCGCGTCGAAGGTGTCGCGCCGCCCCTGTGCCCCGAAGTCGTCGATGTGATTGTTCGCCGTGTTCATGACCGTGAACCCGGCCTTCCCGAGCAGGCGGCCGTAGGACGGCGGGGCGCGGAACGCGAAGCAGTTCGGGCCGTCGAGGTACGCGCACTTGCTGGTGCCGCCGGTCGTGAGCGTGCCCTCCAGGTTCCCGAGCACCACATCCCCGGTGAGCAGGTCGTCGACGGGGGCGAAGAACGAGGCGCCGTCGTCCGGGGGCAGGCTGTCCGGCAGCGTGCCCAGGACGACGTCCCCCACGGCGGCGATCGTCACGTCGCCCCGGGGGAGCGGCGCCGCAGGCGCACCGGACGCCGTGGCCCCGGCCCTTCCCCCGGGGGCCCGGACGGAGCCGGTGGGGGCCGGACTCCCGGAGCCGCCGCGGAACGCGCACGCCGCGACGACCACCGCACCGGCCACGAGCAGACAGAGGACGAGCAAGCGGCGCCCCACCGGCCTTCGCCGTGCGCGCCGCCGCCGAGGACACGGTCCACCGGACGTGATCACCGGATCATGCTACGAAGCGTCCTACCCTCCTTCACGCAGGGTCACCGGCGTGTCCGCCGCGACCCGGCGGCCCACCATCGGCCGACGACCAGCCCCGCGGGGCGGGGGAGGGCGGAGCGGGTGGTCCGGCGCCGGGCACCGGCGGCGTGGCGGCCAACTCGGCGAGATCGGTCCGGTGTTCGGCCGGCGCGTCGTGCGGCCCGCGCCAACGGCCCGCGTCCGGAGCGAGATGACGCCCCGTCGACGTGCCGAGAAAAGCGGCCGCCCCTTCATCGACCGCACCCGCGGCGGCGACCTCGGCCGCCACCGAACACACGGGCCGCGCCCGCTCCGTCGCCCGCAGCGCGACACCACTGACCGCGCCCATGCTCCAGGTGCCCAACCAATGACTCCGTTGCGGAACGCCGAGCGGTTTGGTCCGAGATCTTTTTTCACTCGATCAGGTTCCTGACCAATCCGCCAGGGCGACCAGAACCGAATTCCCTGCGTGAGGGACGAAGAGAAGGATCAAAGGGGCCGACCGGGTCTGCCACGCCTGGCGCTGGGCGCGCTGAGCGGGGCGCTGGCCGGCTTCGCCGCGCTGGCCTCGGCCGAACTGGTCGCGGCGGCGGTGCGTCCGCAGTCCAGTCCGGTCGTCGTGGTGGGCGGCGCGTCCATCGACGCGACGCCCGCGCCGGTCAAGGACTGGGCGATCCGCCACTTCGGCACCGACGACAAGCTCGTGCTCCAGCTCGGCATCCTGGCCGTACTGGCGGTATCGGCTCTGGCGTTGGGTGTGCTGGCGGTGCGGTTCCGGCGGGTCGGAGCCGCCGGGATCCTTCTCTTCGGGGCCGTCGGAACGGCGGCCGCCCTCAACCGCCCCGACTCCATCGGCATCGCCGACGCCCTGCCCTCCGTCGCGGGGGCCGTCGCCGGGGCCCTGCTCCTGTACGGCCTGGTGGGGCGCCTCACGGCCCCCGCCCGGCCGACGGCGCCCGCTCGGCCGACGACGCCGGAGTCCGGCTCCGTCAGCGAGGAAGCGGCAGACGGTTCGCCCGCGCCCGAGGCATGGGACCGGCGGGGATTCGTCCTCGCGGCCGCTTCCGCGGCAGCGGCTTCCGCCGTGGTGGGTACGGTCGGCCGGTCGCTGAACGGCACCAGCGGTCGGGACGCGGTCGCCTCGCGCGACAAGGTCGTTCTCCCGCTGCCCGGCTCACCGGCGCGGCCGGTGCCGAAGCGGGCCGGGCTGCGGGTCGCCGGGATCAGTCCCTTCGTCACCCCGAACCAGGACTTCTACCGGGTGGACACCGCGCTGGTGGTGCCCAAGGTGGACGCGACCAGCTGGCGGATGCGCGTCCACGGCAAGGGCGTACGCCGGCCGGCCACCTACTCCGTCGACGACCTGCTGCGCCGGGAGCTGATCGAGCGGGACATCACCCTGACATGCGTGTCGAACGAAGTGGGCGGCCCGTACGTGGGCAACGCCCGCTGGATCGGCGTCCGGCTGGCCGACCTGCTCGCCGAGTGCGGGGTGAAGCCCCCTCCCGGGGCGGCCGGGCGGACCAGCTGGTGGCCCGCTCGGTGGACGGCATGACGATCGGCAGCCCGGTCGAGGACCTGATGGACGGCCGGGACGCGATGCTCGCCCTCGGCATGAACGGCGAGCCGCTGCCCTTCGAGCACGGCTTCCCGGTCCGGATGGTCGTCCCCGGTCTGTACGGCTTCGTGTCCGCCTGCAAATGGATCGAGGACATCGAGCTCACCACCTTCGATTCCTACGACCCCTACTGGGTCAAGCGCGGCTGGGCCCGCAGGGCGCCGATCAAGACCGAGTCCCGTATCGACACCCCCAAGCCGTTCGCCCGGCCCAAGGCCGGCCCGGTGATGGTCGCCGGGGTCGCCTGGTCCCAGCACCGGGGTGTCGACAGGGTCGAGGTCCGTGTGGACGACGGCCCCTGGCAGGAAGCCCACCTGGCTGCCGAGTACACCCGTGACACATGGCGCCAGTGGTCGTTTCCCTGGCAGGCGACCAGCGGCGGTCACACCCTCACCGTCCGTGCCACCGACCGCACTGGCGCCGTGCAGACCGAGGAACGGACCCGCACGATCCCCGACGGCGCCAGTGGATGGCACTCCGTCGTCGTGACCGTCGACTGACCACCCGTTCCATGACCAGGGCCTCCGGCCCACCCCGAACCACCTTCCCGTAACACCCCCGACGCAGCAGAGCGCTGCACCGTTCAACAGGAGAAGATGATGAACACCCGTATCCGCCGTACCACCGGTCTCCTCGCTGCCGCCGCCGTGCTGCCCCTGGTCCTGACCGCCTGTTCCGGCAGCGGCAGCGACTCGGGCAAGTCCGACTCCTCCGACAAGGCGTCGGCGTCGGCCTCGGCCTCGGCGAGCACGGGCGGCGGCGAGATGAGCAGCATGGACCAGCCGTTCGGCCCGGCCTGTTCGTCCGTGCCGAAGAACGGCGCCGGCTCCTTCAACGGCATGGCCAAGGACCCGGTGGCCACCGCCGCCTCCAACAACCCGGCCCTGTCCACGCTGGTGACCGCGGTGAAGAAGGCCGGTCTGGTCGACACCCTCAACAACGCCCAGAACATCACCGTGTTCGCGCCCACCAACGACGCCTTCGCCAAGATCCCGAAGGCCACCCTGGACAAGGTCCTCAACGACAAGGCCCAGCTGACGAAGATCCTCACCTACCACGTCGTCGGCCAGAAGCTCATGCCGAAGGACCTGGAGAACGGCTCCTTCGCCACGCTGGAGAAGTCGAAGCTGATGACCTCCGGCTCCGGCGAGTCCTACACCGTCAACGACTCCGCCAAGGTCGTCTGCGGCAACGTCAAGACCGCCAACGCCAATGTCTACATCATCGACACCGTCCTGATGCCCAAGAGCTGACACCACCGCGGGCCGAGGACGCGCGCCCGCCAGGTCGCCTCGACGGGAGCGACCTGCCGCCGCGCGTCCTTGCACCAGGGCACCCGCCGGCCGCCCGACCGGCAGGGCGCGGCCGGTGCCCTGCTCCCGGGCCGGTGCGCGAGCGGCGACGCCCGCGCACCGGCCCCGAGGAGTTCCTCATCCGTACGGGAGGCAGACGACACCATGGAACGACCGTCCCACGCGACGCCGCGCGAACCGTCAGCCGGCGCCGTAAGCCCGCGCCGTACGGCCGTCATCGGCAGCGGGGTCGCGGGGCTGACCGCCGCGCACATCCTGGCCCGCGCCCATCACGTCACCCTCTACGAGGCCGACGGCCGACTGGGCGGCCACGCCCACACACACGACCTGACCGCGCCGGACGGGCGCACGCACCGTGTCGACTCCGGTTTCATCGTGCACAACCAGCGCACCTACCCGAACCTGCTCCGCCTCTTCTCCGAACTCGGTGTCGTCACACAGGAGTCGGAGATGAGCATGTCGGTGCGGTGCGAGGGCTGCGGACTGGAGTACGCCGGCGCCCGCGGCCCCCGCGGACTGCTCGCCCAGCCGCGCAACGCCCTGCGCCTGCCGTACCTGCGGATGCTGGCCGAGGTGCCGCGCTTCCACCGGGCCGCCCGCGCCCTGCTGGCGCGGGACGCCGCCGACGACACGCTCACCCTGGGCGAGTTCCTCGACGCGGCGGGCTTCTCGCCGTACTTCCGGGCCCACTTCATGACGCCGGTGGTGTCCGCCGTGTGGTCCTGCGACGCGGAGACCGCCCTGCGCTACCCGGCGGCCTACCTGTTCCGGTTCCTCGCCCACCACGGCATGCTCTCGGTGAGCGGGTCACCGGTGTGGCGGACCGTCACGGGCGGCTCCGGAAGGTACGTCGAACGGATCGCCGCCGCCCTGCACGAGGTCCGCGCCGGCACCCCCGTACGGTCCGTGCTCCGGCACGCCGACGGCGTGGACGTGACCGCGGCGGACGGGACCACCGCCGCCTACGACCACCTCGTCGTCGCCACCCACCCCGAGCAGGCGCTACGGCTGCTCGGGGACGCGACTCCGGCCGAGAAGGACGTCCTCGGCGCCTTCCGCTACTCCCGCAACACCACCCTGCTGCACACCGACACCTCCCTGCTCCCGCGGTCGAGCGGGGCCCGCGCCTCCTGGAACTACCTGATGCCCGGCTGCCGGGCCGGCGCCGACCGGGTGCGGGTGAGCTACGACATGAACCGGCTCCAGCGACTCGACGCCTCGCGGACGTATGTCGTCACCCTCGGCGGCCAGGACCGGGTCGACCCCGCCCGGGTGCTGGCCCGGATGACCTACGAACACCCGGTGTACACCCCCGAGTCGGTCGCCGCCCAGCACCGGCTGCCCGAACTGAACACGGCCGTCACGGCGTTCGCGGGCGCCTACCACGGCTGGGGATTCCACGAGGACGGCTGCCGTTCGGGCGTCGAGGCCGCCGCCGCCCTGGGGGTGAGGTGGTGACGGCTCCGTCCGCCGGGCCACCGGCCGTCCTGTACCCGTGCGTGATCACCCACCGACGCCGCGCACCCCAGCGCTACGCCCTGCGGCACCGCACGTACCTGTGGCTGGTCGACCCGGACCGCCTGCCCGAACTGCCGCGCCCACTGAGGCCGTTGGCCCACTTCAGCGCCCGTGACCACTTCACGGGACGGGCTCCGTCGATCAGGGCCGCGCTCGACGGCTTCCTGGACGAGCACGGCATCGACCTGGAGGGCGGCCGGGTGCTGATGCTCGCGCACGCCCGGATCCTCGGCCATGTCTTCAACCCGCTCACCCTGTACTGGTGTTACGGCCCCCAGGGCACCGTGCGCTGCGTGGTGGCCGAGGTCCACAACACCTACGGCGGGCGCCACGCCTACCTGCTGCACCCCGATGCGACCGGAACCGCCACCGTCGCCAAGGACTTCTACGTGTCGCCCTTCCACCCGGTCGACGGCCACTACGAGATGCGGGTCCCGCCGCCCGGCGAGCTCCTGCGCCTGTCGATACGGCTGCACCGGCCCGGCGGCCCGCCCTTCACGGCCGCGGTCCGCGGCACCCGCCGCACGGCCACGGTCCCGGAACTGCTCCGCCTGTCCCTGCGCCACCCCTGGTCGACGCTCGCGGTGTCGGCCGCCATCCGCTTCCACGGTATCCGCCTGTTCCTGCGCGGCCTGCCGGTGCAGCCGCGCCCGGGCCGCCGTACCCCGGAGAACGCGTCATGACCACGGTCGAAGACCGCCCCGCCGCCCGCCACCGAGCGAACGGCCCCCGAACCGCCCCCGTCGACGCCGACCGCTGGCCCGACGTGGCCGCCGTACCGCGGGCGTCCTGGCCGGTGCGCGCCGTCACCGCGGCCGTACTGGAACGCGCCCTGCGGCGACTGCCCCTGCGCGTACGGTTCGCCGACGGCACCACCCTCGGCCTGGGCGGACCACTGATAGCGGTGCACGACCACCGGGCGTTCCACTCCCGCGTCGGCACCAGCGGGCTCATCGGCTTCGGCGAGTCCTACATGGCGGGGGAGTGGGACGCCCCGGACCTGGTCGGCGCGCTCACCGTCCTCGCCGCCCACGCGGCCGACCTGATCCCGCCCGGACTACAGCGGCTGCGGGGCCTGTGGACGCAGCGCCAGCCGCACACGCAGCGCAACACCCCGGACGGGTCGCGGACCAACATCAGCCGTCACTACGACCTCTCCAACGACCTGTTCGCGCTGTTCCTGGACGAGACGCTCAGCTATTCCTCCGCCGTCTTCCGCGGCTTCCCCGCCGACCGCTCGCTGCTGGCCGCCGCCCAGCAGCGCAAGGTCGACCGGCTGCTGGACCTGGCCGAGGTGCGCGAGGGCACCCGGCTGCTGGAGATCGGCACCGGCTGGGGCGAACTGGCGCTGCGCGCCGCCGCCCGGGGCGCGCACGTCACCTCGCTCACCCTGTCGACGGAACAGCGGGAGCTGGCGCTGGCACGGGTACGCGAGGCCGGGTACGAGGACCGCGTCTCGATCGAACTGTGCGACTACCGCGAGGCACACGGCACCTACGACGCGGTCGTCAGCGTGGAGATGATCGAGGCCGTCGGCGCGGAGTTCTGGCCCGTCTACTTCCAAACCCTCGACGAGCGCCTGGCGCCCGGCGGCCGGCTGGCCCTCCAGGCGATCACCATGCCGCACGAGCGGATGCTGGCCAGCCGCGGCACCCACACCTGGATCCAGAAGTACGTCTTCCCCGGCGGCCTCATCCCCTCGACGACGGCCGTGGAGGAGGCGGTTCGCGACCACACCGGTCTCGCGCCGACCGCCAGGGACGGTTTCGGCGCGCACTACGCCGAGACCCTGCGCCTGTGGCGGGAGCGGTTCACGGACCGCGCCGACGATGTCGAAGCGCTCGGCTTCGACGAGACCTTCCGCCGCTTGTGGACCTTCTACCTGGCCTATTCCGAGGCGGGTTTCCGCTCCGGATACCTCGATGTCCAGCAGTACCTGTTCACGAAGGAGGACCCGGCCCGATGACCACCACGCGTACCCCGGTCCGCACCGGGGCCGCGCAGCGGCTCGCCGCTCTCGCCGAGGACGCGCTCGGCGGCCCGCTGCCCGTACGGCTGCGCACCTGGGACGGCAGCGAGACCGGCCCGGTGGACGCCCCCGTGGTCGTCGTGCGCTCTCGGCGCGCGCTGCGCCGCCTGCTGTGGCAGCCCGGTGAACTCGGCCTCGCCCAGGCGTACGTCACCGGCGAACTCGACGTGGAGGGCGACCTGGCCCAGGGCCTTCGCGCCCTGTGGACCGCCGCACGGGAGCGGGGCCTGCACCCGCCGAGGCTCTCGCCGGCCGACCGGGCCCGCATCATCGGCAAGGGCCTGCGCCTCGGCGCCCTCGGCCCGCGCCCGCCCGCCCCCGCCACCCAGGCACGGCTGCGCGGCGGCCTGCACAGCAAGGCGCGGGACCGGGCGGCGATCAGCCACCACTACGACCTGTCCAACGACTTCTACCGCCTGCTGCTCGACGACACCATGGCCTACTCCTGCGGCTACTGGCCCGAAGCGGAGTCCGGGGCAGACCCGGCCGGCGCACAGCGCGCCAAGCTGGAGCTGGTCTGCCGCAAGCTCGGCCTCGTGCCCGGCGGCCGCCTGCTCGACATCGGCTGCGGCTGGGGCTCGCTGTCCCTGTACGCGGCCGAAGTGCACAAGGCACAGGTCACCGCCGTCACCCTGGCCCGGGAACAAGCCGCGTACGTGCGCGAACAGGTGCGGGAGCGACGGCTCGGGCACCGGGTCGAGGTGGTGTGCCAGGACTACCGGGACATCACCGGCTCCGCCTACGACGCCGTCGCCACCATCGAGATGGGCGAGCACGTCGGCGACGACGAATACCCCGCCTTCGCCGCCACCCTGCACCGGCTGGTCCGCCCGCGCGGGCGCGTACTGGTCCAGCAGATGTCCCGGGGCACGCGCGCACCCGGCGGCGGCGCGTTCATCGAGGCGTACATCGCCCCCGACATGCACATGCGGCCGATCGGCGAGACCGTCGGGCTCCTGGAGACGGCCGGGCTGGAAGTGCGGTCGGTGGAGTCGCTGCGCGAGCACTACGTGCGCACCATCGACGCCTGGCACCGCACGCTGGAAGAGCGCCGGCCCGACGTCGTACGCCTGGTCGGCGAGGAGACGGCCCGCGTGTGGCGGCTGTACCTGGTCGGCGGGTCCCTGGCCTTCCGGGAGCGCCGCATGGGCGTGGACCAGATCCTGTGCGTCCGGCCCACCATCGACGGCGACAGCGGTCTGACGGCCGCCGAGACGGCCGACTGGTACCGGAACCTGGGGTCGGCATGAGCGCGTTTCCATGGGGCGCCTTCGCGGTGAATCTCGGCTGGGCGGCGGCCTGCGCCCTGGCGGTCCTGCTCGCCACCTTCCTGCTCGCCCTGCGCAAGGGCGTGCACCGGATCGTCGACAGCGCCTGGGGAGCCGCCTTCGCCGCGGTCGCCCTGCTGACCTACGGCCTGTCGGCGGGCACCGGCGACGGGGCCCGGCGCGCGCTCGTCGTGCTGCTGACGGTCGTCTGGGGGCTGCGGCTGGCGGTGCACATCGCGTACCGCGGCCGCGGCCACGGCGAGGACCCCCGTTACGAGGACCTGCTGTCACGCGCACCGGGCAGCCGCGCCCTGTACGCCCTGCGGACGATCTACCTGCTCCAGGCCGGGCTGGTCTGGCTGGTCTCGCTGCCGGTGCAGGCGGCGGCGTACGCGCCCGGACCGCTGTCCGGCCCGGCCTGGGCCGGTACGGCGCTCTGGGCGCTCGGGATGTTCTTCGAGACCGTCGGGGACGCGCAGTTGGCCCGGTTCAAGGCCGACCCGGCGAACCGGGGCCGGATCATGGACCAGGGGCTGTGGCGGCTGACCCGGCACCCGAACTATTTCGGGGACTTCTGCGTCTGGTGGGGGCTGTTCCTGGTCGCCTGCGACGGCGGAGCCGCCCCCGCCGCCGTGTCCGTCGTCTCGCCCCTGGTCATGAGCCTGCTGCTGATCAAGGGCAGCGGAAAGCGGCTGCTGGAGCGGCGCATGGAGGGCAGGCCGGGCTGGACCGAGTACGCCGCGCGCACCAGCGGCTTCTTCCCCCTGCCGCCCCGCCGGCGCCCTTGAGCGAGCCAGGACGCGGCCCCCGGCATCGGCGAACAGGTGCCGGGGGCCGCTTTCCTGACCCCCGGCACCGCGCGCCGGCCGACGTACGCGTCGCCGGTTCAGGAGGGGAGCGCCAGCAGGCCGATGGGCGTACTGGTCGGCCGCGGCGAGCCACCGGCCGGTTCCACGGTGATTCCGACGCCCGAGGCCCCGTCCACCCCGCCCCGCATCAGCACGGTCTGACTGGCGCGGTCGGGGCTCATGAGCCCGGCCGGACGCATCGACCCGCCGACGGCGAACCACAGCTGGTAGACCTTGCCCCGGGGCGGCTCGGCCATGTCCGAGGTCACGAACACGGCCCGGTCACGCCGGGCCGAGACCACCACGGTGCCCGTACCGCCCGCCACCCGCGCCGAACGTGTCTTCGCGTCCGGTGCGGCCAGCACCCCCGCGATCTCCTCCGCGTGCCGTTCGGCCGCGGCCGCCTGATGCCGGGCGTCCTGGGCACGCTCGTACTGCCATACGGCGGTCCCGCCGAACGCGGCCGCGACGGCCACGCTGGCGGCCAGCGCCCAGCGGGTGAGCCGCCGTCCACGCTGTACGCCGCGGCGTACCCGCTCCGCGGGCGCGGCGCCGGGCGGCACCTGCCGCACGGTGGTGATGCGGGTGAGGACCTGCTGCCGCATCACCGGGCGCGGGCGCACCGTGGCGGCCAGGGCCAGGCGTCCGGCGGTGGCCGTGAACTCCGCGACCTCCTGCGCGCAGGCGGCGCACGCGGCCAGATGATGCTCGAAGGCGGTACGTTCCTCACCTTCCAGCGCGTGTACCGCGTAGGCGCCGGTCAGGGCATGCGGATCGGTCGTGGTCATGCGGTCACCCCCAGGCAGTCGCGGAGCCGGATGAGTCCGTCGCGCAGGCGGGTCTTCACCGTGCCGAGCGGCAACGCGAGTGCTTCGGCGACCTCACGGTAGGTCAGGCCGCGGTAGTACGCCAGAGTGACCGACTGGCGCTGGAGCTCGGTCAGGGTGCGCAGGCAGCGCCGCACCTGCTCCTGCTCCAGCCGGCTCTCGACCTGTTCGGTCACCTCGTCGTAGGCGGGCTGGTGTTCGAGGAGAGCGACCTTGGTGTCACGGGCCGCGGCCGCTTCCACCGACCGGACCCGGTCCACGGCCCGCCGGTGGGCGAGGGTGAGGATCCAGTTGATGGCACTGCCGCGCTCGGGCTGGTAGCGCGGGGCCGTGCGCCACACCTCCACCAGCACGTCCTGCGCCACCTCCTCCGACTGCGCCTGATCGCGCAGGACCGCCCGGGCGACCCCGAGGACGGAGCCGGCGACGATGTCGTAGACCGCCGCGAAAGCCTCATGGTCCCCCAGCGCCACCTCGTGCAGCAGGCGTTGCAGATCGGGTTTCCCTGAGGGGTTGGTGCTGATATGTACTGGTTCTTTCACCGTGGCTCTCTCTCGTGGCCGTCGCAGAACGGAACGTCACGTGTAATCCGGGGCCACGCGAGCTGCGGATTGCTCCCGTGCGAAAGTGTGGACGACAGAGACCCTCTCATGATCCGCATGACATCGGGACCGGCTTCCGGAACGCTCCCCCTGGTCGCCATCGTGGCGCGATACCCGGGGTCGTGGCGTGGGAGGGGATCGCCTCCCGGTTGCCGCACACATCCTCACCGAGGCCGAGCGCCCGGGCTGCACACCGTGCGCTCGGCGGCACGACCCAGCGCACGGAGACCTCGGCGCCCACCCGCCGCCGACGCCGAGACGGCAGAGGGCCCCGCTGCGCGGCCGCGGCCACCACGCTATCCGGCCAGGTCCGATGCCTTTGTGCCATTCGCCGGCAACCCGCCCCCACGTCGTCGGGGCGCCGCTACACAAGAACCCTGCGACGGCGTTGTGGAGCGGGGGAGTGATGGCGGCACGTCGGCGGCGCCGGCGCTTGCGGAAGCGGACGCGCGATCGGCTGTGGGCTTGGGGTGCGGTGGCGGTGGTGGCCGCCGGGGTGTGGGTGGCCGGGCACTGGTCGCTGGTGTGGCCCGTCCTGGTGGCCGTGCTCGCCGCGGCCCTGGCGGGCGGCGTCGGCTGGATGCTGCTGCGCTCGCACCGGCTCGCGGTAGGCCGGGACCGCGTGTGGCGGGCGCAGGAGGAGGCCAGGGCGCGGGAGTTGTCGATGGCGGAGGTCGACGCGCTGTCGTGGCAGGAGTTCGAGCGGTACGTCGCCGATCTGTGCCGGCGGGACGGCTGCACCAAGGTCGTCGTCAGCGGCCGGAGCGGCGACCTGGGCGCGGACGTCGTCGGCTATTTGGCCGACGGCCGCAAGCTCGTCGTCCAGTGCAAGAAGTACGCGCCGGGGCGGAGCGTGTCCTCGCAGGACATGCAGAAGTTCGTCGGCACCGCCCGTCCCGAGCACGGCGCGGACGTCGCGTTGTTCGTCACCACCTGCCGGTCGTTCACGAAGGCCGCGCTGGGCCTGGCGGTGCGCCAGGACATCGTGGCCCTGCACCGCGACCTGCTGGGTTCCTGGGTCAGAGGCGCTCATCTGGAGACCCTGGTACCGCTGAACGGCAGCGGCGGCGGCACCAGGAGACCCCCCTCCGGCTAGACCCGGACGACGAGCGGTCCGTTTACGGAGCCGGGGAGCCTGGCCTTCGTCTCCCGCGACCTCGCCGTGCCCGGGCTCAGGCGCGGGCCTCCTCTCGCACCGGGCGCAGCCCCGGCCGCGTGCCGCGGGGACCGGCATCCGTGTACGACGCCGTGAAGGAGCCCTCGTAGCCGAAGAGCGGCCCGAAGCGGCGGTTCACCACCCGCACCCGGATCCGGAAGCGTCCGGTGGTGTCGTCGAAGGACTCGCGCACCTCGGCCGTGGCGCCGAAGAGTTCCGGTATGCGCACATCCACCGGGCCCTCCCGGAAACGGTGCTCGCCGGAGCGGATGAGCAGCGAGCCGTCCGGCTCGGCCGCGAAGTGCAGTTCGCTGGCGAGGTGCTGGTGGGTGCCGAGGTAGTCGAGGATCCGGTCGCCCTTGGGGCTGAGCACCATCTGGGCGTCGAACCGGCGGGGGCGGCCGGGCAGGTCGAAGGTGCGCACGAAGCTCACCGTCTCACGGCCGAAGGTGTCGGTGTACGGGACATTCTCGATCACGAAGGGGATGTCACGGCCGGCCCGCGGCACGAGGATGTTGCGGGTCGCGCCGAGGGCGAGGAACGGCTTCACGTACGCCGGGCCGTGCCAGATCCGGTCCATGACGCCCCGCCCGGTGCAGCTCTCGCCGCTCGCCAGCCCTACCGAGAAGCGGCGCCGCAGTTCGGGGTGGAGGCGGTCGAAGCCGTCGCCGAGCACGGTGCGGAACATCGAGGCGGGCGCGGTCATCCGAGCTTCTCCAGGGTGCGCAGGACGCGAGGGGTCCGGGCCCGCTCCGCCGGGGCGCGCAGGCACCGGCGGGCGGCGGGGGTGCGGGCGAGGGGGGCCTTGAAGAGGGCGAGCGACATCACGACCACCGGCGCGAGCACGCAGAGGGAGGTCACGCCGGCCCCGAACCGGCCGAAGAGACCGAGGGCGGACTCCAGCCCCAGGCCGGTCAGGCATCCGGCGAGCAGCAGCGCCCGGACCGCCAGTTCGGCCAGCCAGTTGGCCCGGGCCCGCTCGGGGCTGATGCCCCGCTCCAGCCACAGCCGCAGCCGGTCGAAGGACCAGGCGGTCGCCCAGCCCATCAGGGGGCGGAACACCAGCCGGTCGGCGACCGCGCCGACGGCACCCCAGCGGGGCAGGTAGTCGTAACCGGTGAGGAAGCGTACGCCGTCCGCGTCGGGCACATAGCGCCAGTAGCCGCTGCCGCGGGCGAGCGGGGAGAGCGGGTGCGGGGAGGCGAAGCGCAGGGCGGAGGTGCGGGTGCCGTCGGGGCGCTCCCGCTCGCCGGCGGAGATCCCGGTGCCGGAGACCGTGAACAGGGCCGGGACGCGCACGGAATAACGGAAGCGCTGGGGCTCGCCTTCCGCGCGCGGGAGGTAGTCGATCTCCGAGAACCGCAGGTCCCAGCGCTGGTGCTGGGCGGGGTCCTGGGTGCGCGACCAGAGCTCGTCCAGGTCGGCGCGTATATGTGCTTCTACGTAGAGACCCATGGTGTCCCCCCATGCTCCATCGGTGTTTGAGCGATCGCTCAAACCCTCTGGCAGGGAAAGTACACCTCTTTGAGCGATCGCTCAATGCAGGGACCCGGAATGAGCGAGCGTCAGGCCGCGGGAGCACTCCGCCGTCGGCCGACTCCGGGCAGCACTGTGGCCCCGTACCGACACACGGTCCGGGGCCACGGTGGCGCGGGTTGCCGTCAACGCCGGGTGAGCACCAGTTCGGTCATGCTGGAGGGAGCGAGACGGACGGAGCGCGCTGAGCCGAGCGATCTGGTCGGTGCCGTAGTGCCGGCACCGTAGGTAGAGGCCGTGCCGACGGGAGCGGGACGGTAGCCGGTGTAGTCGAGGCGGACCGCGTGACTCGCCTGCGGATCCTCGTTCTCGATGAGGACGACGAGCCTTCCGTCCCGCCGTACGGCGGCGTGCGTCACGATCATCGGGCCGGCTCCTGTGGTCCCCACCAGCCGTGCGCCCGGCGCGGCGAGGCGACTGGCCATTCCGTAGCCGTAATAGCTGGGGTAGGGGGTGTTGAGCGGGGGCTCGCAGACCCGCCGGCCCTGGGTGTTCGTCTGGCAGGACCCGGGGCCGTCCGAGAGCATGCCCCAGGTGCCGTAGCCCAGCCCGTCCGGGTCGTCGGGTGAACCCGCCTGGTCCTGCTGTGCTCTGTGGCGGGTGTCGAACCAGGAGACGTCGGAGGCGCCCTGCTCCAGCCAGGTGGTGATGTCGTCGGCGGCGTACAGCGCCGACGGGACGGTCGTGCTCTGCACGCCGGGGTCGGCCGGGGTGGTGTCGGTCTCGCCGATGATGGTGCGCACCTGGCTCGCGTGCGCCCCGAGGTTCGCGGTGATCTGCTGATGGACGGCGGCCATGGTCGGAGCGATCCGGCCGGTGCTGGCGAACAGCGCGGCGTCGGTGTTCGCCGCCGCGCCGCGGCCGTAGTTGTACCAGTGCACGTCGGCGAAGTCGACCGAGTCGCCGGCGGCGGCGAGCACCGGGTCGTTCCAGTCCTTGTCGCCGATGGACGCGAACGGCGCCAGTTCGACGCCGATTTCGATCGACGGATCGACCGCCTTCATGGCCTTGGCGAACTTCACGAGGTTCTGGCCGTACTCGGTGGGCGTCTTCAGCGGGTGGTGATCCGGCTCGGTCGCACCCGCGTACATGGAGCCGTTGCCCCACACCTCCTCGCCGATCGCCCAGTACTTGATGTGGTCGTGGTCGACGATGTTGGCCTGCCGCACCCACGCCGCGGCCTCCTGCGGACCGATGTCCGTGCCCCCGGGCCCGTCATCGGCGGTGCTGCCGTAGTTGACATGCACCATCATCTGCGCGCCGGTCTTCTTCACGCTCGCGGCCCAGGACTGCCACGGCTGTGCCGCGGGCGAGGAATCGCCGGTGATCGGATCAGGGTCGAAGGAGTTGGTCCGCCACCGGTAGGTGTCGTCCCAGGGGCCGGTGTTCAGCTCCCGCAGCCGGACCCCGTCCGCGCGCAGCAGACGGCCGGTGCCGGGGGCACCCGCTTCGGGGTCGGTCTGCCAGTCGTCGCTACCCAGCGCGTCCTGCCCGACGGTCGCCAGCGTCCGGTCGGCGTGCACGGTGACCGGAGTGGGGGCCGGACCCGGGGCCGTACCGGTGGCGCCGGCCACCGGCGCGGTGCTCCACGCGGCGCCGACGGTGGCCATGGTCGCGGCGAGAAGGGCCGCGGTTCTCGTCAATCTGTTCACACAGGGAACGTATGGTCGCGGTGACGATCCCAGGCCGTCTTTACCTGATGATCAGGCAGTTGTGGCGCGTCCGCGGGAAGGGGAGGGCGGAGCCGCGTCCACGGTCCGCGGTCACTGGCCCATGACGTACTTGACGGTCGGCCCGGTGGTCCAGCCGCCGTCCACCGCGATCTCGGCGCCGGTGACGTAGGACGCGGCGTCGGACAGCAGGTACACGACGGCGCTCGCGATCTCGTGCGGCTCGCCGACCCGGCCCATGGGGGTGTTCGGATACCTTCCCTCGCCCTTCTCGATCCCGGCGGACGCGGTCATCCGCGTGTACGTCATCCCGGGGTGCACCGAGTTCACCCGTATCCGGGCGGTGCCCAGTTCCACCGCGCCGATCTTCGTCAGCCCTCGTACGCCCCATTTGGAGGCTCCGTAGCCGGCGGTCAGCGCCAGGCCCATCAGGCCCGCCGCCGAGGAGATGTTGACGATGGAGCCGCCGCCGTTCTCCCTCATCACGGGGATCACGGTCTTCATGCCGATGAAGACGCCGGTGAGGTTGATGTCGAGCACCTTGCGGAAGTGCTCCACGGACTCGGCCTCCAGCGACTGCCCCGTCGGGATACCCGCGTTGTTCACCAGGCCGTGCGGGGCGCCGAACGCGTCGAGCGTGAAGTCGGCGACGCGCCGCCAGTCCTGCTCGGAGGTGACGTCGTGGTGCAGGAAGCGGGCGTTCGCGCCGAGTTCGGCGGCGGTGGCCTCGCCCTCGTCGTCGAGGACGTCGGTGATCACCACCCGGGCTCCGGCCTCGACCGCCTGACGGGCCGCTTCGGCGCCGAGGCCGCGGGCGCCGCCGGTGATGACGACGGTCTTGCCGGTGAGGCCGTTCATGGTGTGCTCCTTGGGTGCGGTGCGGTGCGGTGCGGTGCGGTGCGGTGCGGTGTACGGGGGCGGGTGATGTCGATGGCGGGGCGGGGCGGGGTGGTCCAGGCCGGCCCGCGAGGTGCGCGGGCCGGTGACCGGCCGTCAGAAGTGGGTGCCGCCGTCCACACGGACCTCGGTGCCGGTGATGAACCTGCCGTCCTCGGAACCGAGCATCGCGACCACCGAGGCCACCGTCTCCGGTCCCGCGAAGCCCTGGCCGAGCGCGGGGGAGAGCTTCGCGAACAGGCCCATGTCGGCGTCCTCGGGCAGCCCCGGGCCCATGCTCTGCCCGCTGGCACCGCTGCCGTCGGTCATGCCGGAGGAGATGGAGCCGGGCTGCACGGCGGTGAAGCGGATGCCCTGCCTGGCGTACTCGCTCGCGAGCGCGTGCGTCATGGACTGGATGCCGCCCTTGCTCGCCGCGTACGCCGCCATGTAGGGGTGGGCGAACGCCGCCGAGGTCGAGCTGAAGTTGACGACCGCCGCGTCCCGGCCCTCGAGCAGCGCCGGAATGGACTCGCGGATCACCAGGAAGGTGCCGACGAGATTGACCTGGACGACGCGGGTGAAGGCGTCGAGGCTCGTCTCGTGGGTGTGCGAGGAGCGCAGGATGCCGGCCGCGTTGACCAGCACGTCCAGGCCGCCGAGGGTGGCGGTCGCGGCGGCGACACCGTCGCGGACCGACGACTCGTCGGCGATGTCGACGACGCGGGTGGACAGCCGCTCGGCGTCGGCGCCGGCCTTCCCGACGGTGTCCCGCAGGCCCTGCTCGCTGATGTCCGCGGCCACGACCGTGCCGCCCTCGGCGAGGATGCGCAGCGCGGTGGCCTGGCCGATGCCCGAGCCGCCGCCCGTGATCAGTGCGCGACGGCCTTCATAGCGGTTCATGTCTTCTTCTCCAACCCGGCCGGTCGGTGTCCGGCGCGGCCCTGTGGCGCCGGCCCTCTTGCCGCGCCGGCGCTGTCGATGCGTTCACGTTACGCCTGGGTGGCACGTTTTGCCATCTCGTCACGGCATGCCAAACGTCGAGCGCGGGGCGTAGGCTTCCGAGGTGAGCAGCAACCCGTCCACCTCCCTGACCGAGCGCCGCAAGGCCGCCACCCAGCTCGACATCGCGCACGCGGCGGCGGAGCTCTTCGCCATCGACGGCCCCCATGGAACGACCGCGGAGGACATCGCCCGGCGGGCGGGTGTCGCGCTGCGGACCTTCTACCGGTACTTCCGCTCCAAGCAGGACGCGGTGACTCCGCTGCTCGCCGCGGGTGCCGACCGCTGGCGGGCGCTGCTGGAGGCGACGGAGCCCGGCACGGCGCTGCCCCGGGCGCTGGAGGCCGCGGTCGAGCAGGCGCTGTCCGTGCCGGACGAGGAGTCCGTCCAGGCACTGTTGCGTACGCGCGGGCTGCTGCGGGCGGCGGTGGACGACCCCGCGCTGCGGGCGGTCTGGTACCGGGTGAACCAGGAGTCGGAGGAGCGCCTGGTCCCGGTCATCGCCCGGCTCGCGGGCCGGCCCGCCGGGCAGCTGGAGGTGCGGCTCGCGGCGGCGGCCGCCACCGACGCCATCCGGATCGCGCTGGAGACGTGGGCCGACACGGAGGCCGGCGCCGAGGGTCCGGGCTCACCCGCCGAGCTGGCGACGCGCTGCCTGCGCCAACTCGTCGGCGGAATGCCCCCGTTGGGGGAGTGAGGCGGCTCGTCAGACGAAGAAGGCGTTCATGCCGGGAACGTCGGACAGGTAGGTCTCGATGCCTGTGATCCTGCCGTCGCGCAGGCGGCAGACGGTGGTCAGGTACTCGTCGAGGATCGCGTCCGGGCGCCGGGCGGTGTTGTGCAGCGACAGCGCCATGTTCTCGCGGCTGACCAGGATGTGCAGCAGCTCGAAGGACAGTCCGTAGGACGCGATCTTCCGGGCGCGCTCGACCACGGCGTCCGCGCCGACGACGGTGCCGCTGACGGTGTTGTCGCCCGGCAGGGTCCAGGTGGCGTCGTCGTGGAGCATGAGCCGGATGGCCGGCCAGTCGCCGGAGGTGAGCGCGGCGTGGAAGTGCCGGCCGAGGTCGTGGGCGGTGGTGGTCGTGGTCATGGCGGTCCCCTTCGGGGTGCGAGCGACGGTGCGAGTGACGGCACGGCTAAAGCAGATCGCTTTGCTTTAGGGAGGCTAACGCCCCCCGTCCGCTAAAAGCAATCCGATCTGCGTTAGCCTGGGGAGTGTGAATGCCGAACCCCTCGCCAAGCGCCCCGGCGGCCGCAGCGCCCGCGTCCAGGCGGCCGTCCACCAGGCACTCACCGACCTGGCCGGTGAGTGCGACGTGACCCAGCTGACGATTCCCGCGGTGGCCGAGCGCGCCGGGGTCAACCCCACCACCATCTACCGGCGCTGGGGCACGTTGCAGGCCCTGCTCGCCGAGGTCGCGGCCCTGCGGGGGGCCGACGCCCCGCCGTCCTCCAGCGGCGACCTCCGCACGGACCTGGAGGCGTACGCGGTCCGGACACTGGCCGATCTGACCCGGCCCGGCGGTATCGCGTTCTTCCAGGCGGAGGTCTCACCCGACATCGACGAGCGCCGCAGCGGCCTGCGGGAATGCCTGCGACGCGCCACGGTGGGCCTGGACATGGTCCTAGCGGCCTCCCGCGAGCGGGGCGAGACGCCGCCGCCGACGGAGCGGCTGCTCGACCGGATCGTCGCCCCGCTCTACTTCCGCGTCGTCTTCTCCGTGCCGGACACCGACGAGACCTACGCCCGCGCCCTGGTGGCCGACCTGTTCAGCGGGACCTGGCACACGCCCGTCGAACTCCGCTGAGAATCGCGGTACTTCGCCGGGACGGGTCACCGGCAGGCCGCCATGTTCCGGCGGAACCCGCGCACCGGCGGCCCATCCTCGAACCTGCCGTCCGGCGGGAGCGAAGGGCGCCGGGAGGCGGTGGAGCGGCGCGCCCACGGCACGCCGCCCCGGCACCGTTCAGCGGCTGGTGAGCAGGAGCCGGCTCGACCCGTCGGGCAGCCCGGCGATGCCGACCTGGTCCCCCGCGAAGGTTCCGGCGCCCCGGAGCCCGCCGACCGCCCGGAAGGGCGTCCACTCCCCGTCCCGGCCCCGGACGGCGTGGTACACGTTCCCGTCCAGTCCGACGGCGACCAGCTGACCGTCCCCGTCGGGCATGCCGGCGACGGCGACCGCCGAGGCCCCCATCGGACCGCCCGCCGGCCCGGACGGACTGTCCCAGCCCGACCAACCGCCGTCCGCCCGCCGCACGGTGTGCCATACGTGCCCGTCGAGGCCGATGGCGGCGATCTGGCTGTCACCGTCCGGCAGGGCGGCGATGGACAGGGCAGGCCCGGCGAAGTCCGGCGCGCCGACCCCGGGGACCAGCGACCAGCCGCTCCAGCCGCCGCCGGCGGCACGGGTGTCCACCCGCATCCGGCCGTCCGCGCCGTAGACCAGCACCTACGAGGAGCCGTTCGGCATACCGGCGATCGCGACCCTGGTGGCCTTCCCCCGGCCCGAGTCGTCGCCCGCCATGGCCGCCCAGCCCTGCCAGGAACCGTCGGCGTGACGGATGTTGTGGTAGGTGTATCCGTCCGTGCCGATCGCCGTGATCTGGGAGTCGCCGTTCGGCATGCCCGTGATCGCGACGTCCTTGGCCGCGAACCCGGTCTTCTTGTTGTCCGCCGCCGTCAGGGCGCGCCAGCCCTGCCAACCACCGTCCGCTCCGCGTACGTTGTGCCAGACATTGCCGTCGAGCCCGATGCCCAGAACCTGGACGCTGCCGTCGGGCAGCGCGGCGACGGCCTCCCGGCTCCCCGCGAACCGGAACGCGTCGCCCGCGCCCGCCAGGGGGCTCGGCGCGGTCCACGTACCGTCCGCCGCGCGGGCCGTGTCGTAGAACGTGTGCGAGGTGACCGGCTGCGGGAGGTTCTTGGAGATGATCTCCCGCTCCAGGTCGCCGGACCCCACCCCGTTGCGGTTCTGGTTCACATCGTCGTGCATGACGATGTTCATGTTGTCCGTGACGTTGGTGCTGTTCCAGGAGGTCCGGAGCTTGGCGAGCAGCTGCCGGTTCAGCTCGTCCTCCAGACTGAGCAGGAAGTTGTCCGCCTTCCAGGCGGAGGTGAGCTTGAGCGCCGCCAGGATCTGCGTGATCGCGGCGTCGGGTATGGAGTCGGTGGGGTCGATGATGCCCTGCTGCACGAAGAACTTGTCCGCCGCCGTGCCCGGTGCCCGTCCCAGTACCTCGTCACCCCGCTGGAGCACCGCGTCGAAGGTCTTCTGCGACAGCTTCGGGTCGAGGGCCGCCTTCAGGATGTCCTGCCACGCGGTGCTGGCCCCGACGTAACTGCCGCGGTAGTCCTGCACGTCCGGCTGGTGCCAGGCCCAGGGGTACGCCGTGCTGTCCGTGTCGTCGACGATGACGACATGCCTGCCCGCCGCCATGAACTGGTCGTACGTCGACGTCGGGCGCAACGAGTCGTCGGCGATGGCCGGATGGCCCGCGCCGCCGCCCACCAGATCGCCCAGCTCGGTGATGGCCTCGCGCCGGTCCTGCTGGAGGGTGGCCGCGGGACCGGTGGCCGTCACCCGCAGGATCACGATCTCCCTGGGATGCGCGGTGATCCAGTCGGCGATCTCCCGCGCCTGGCCCGGGATCACCCCGCCCTTGCCGTCCGGGGCGTCGAAGAAGAGCCGCCCCAGCGGTCCGCCGTGATAGCTGAACCACTTCCCGTCCTGTTTGCACAGGCGCAGGTCGAGATAGCGCGAGCCGCCGTCCAGCTGCTGGACCAGGGAACCGCTCTGGGTGCGTGACATGCTCGCCGCCAGCGCCGGCCACGTGCGGGCGGTGCCGACCGTGTCGCCGGCGTCGCACATGCCGCTGTCCTTCGTGATGCCGGCGGTGCCCGCGTCATGACTGCCGGGGATCACGACCTGGTTCATCGGACGATCGCCGATCGTGCCGCGCAGCTGGTCCATCCATGAACCCAGCGCGATGTCCGCGGGCGCCGGAGCGGCCGGGCCAAAGACCGCTTCGACGGCCGGCGCGGCCCCGGTCCCCGCCGTACCGGCGGCCGCCCTCGCCGTCGCCGTGCTCGCCACCGCCGGCACCGCTGTCACGGCCCCCGCCGCCAACACCAGCGTGGTGACGGTCAGTCTTCGCCTCACTGCCCTGCCGCGCGTGCCCATGCGCATGTCCCTTCGGTCTCGGATGTGCGGCACCGTTCTACGGGGATCTCGCGCTCGTCTCACCCCTGCGGATGGCGAGCCGCGGCGCGTCTTGTGACGACGGCGGGGAGCTGATAGAAGCGCCCGGCCACCCGGTCCCGGCCGCTTCGGGCGGGCGGTGACGGGCGGGTCACGCCGATCCGGTGGGCGAAGCCCCGGGCGCGGGCCACGATTCACCGCCCGAACTGCTCAGCAGGAGTGAGCACTTCGCTCCGTACGACCCGGGAAGGGCGTCCGGCGCGGCCGAGCGCAGGAGTGATCGCGGGGTGTGAGCGATTGGCCCGGACGGCTCCCGCACGGCACCGCGATGTACCTAGGCTGCCGAGGACGCGGGAGGAACCACCTGCCGCACGGCCGGGAAGCGGAGCCGCACCGGCCGCGGCGCGGGCCGGGGTGTCCACGCGGATCAGCCGACGCCCCTCGAACCCTAGGAACTTTCCCTGATCCGCTCGCCACCCGCTTCGGAGAAGCTGACGGTCGGCGACGGGACACCGGTGGACGCCGTCATCGACAGCACCGCTCCGCGACCGGGACACGAAGCCATGCGCACGGGGCGGATCATGAGTGGAGTTTCGAAGTTTGCATTCCTTGACACATGCGACGGCCGCGTCGGGAAGGCCGCCGTATGCACGGACCGATGAGACGCGCGCGGCGGGGGAGCGGTGCCGCCGCGCGGACCTCCACCTGGCCCGCACCGCGGGACGGAGACGCGGATGAACGAGGGGACGCGCGACACCCGCATCTCGACCGTCCTGACCCTCTTGTCGCAGCGCGGAGAGCTCCCGGTCCGTCTGCTGCCCTCGGTTCTGGGCGTCTCCGGGCCCACCGTGCGCCGGGACCTCGCCGTCATGGAGGAGAGGGGGCTGATCCGGCGGTCGTACGGGAGGATCGCCGCCGCCCGGCGCAGCGCCGAACTGCCGGTGAGCCTGCGGCGGTCGCAGAACACCGAGGCGAAGCGCCGGATCGGCGCGCTCGCCTCCTCCCTCATCCCGAGCCGCCCGCTCACCCTGGCGCTCAGCGGAGGCAGCACGGCGGGCTTCGTGGCGAGGAGCCTGGCCGGCAGGTCGGACCTGACGGTGGTCACCAACGGGCTCGACACCGCCACCATCCTGACGGAGCGTCAGGCAGCCAGGGTGGTGGTCACCGGCGGCACGGCACGGCCGTTGTCCAACGACCTGGTCGGCAGACCGGCCGAGCGGACACTGCGTTCCTACCGCTTCGACTACGCGATCGTGGGGGCCGACGGCATCAGCCCGGCGGCTGGGTTCACCCAGTACAGCTGCGACGGAGCGGAGATCGACCGGGTCATGCTGGAGCAGGCGACGCGGCGGATCGTCGTGGCCGACAGCTCGAAACTGGGGCAGGTGCACCAGGCCAAGATCGCCGGCATCGACGCGGTCCACACCGTGGTCACGGACTCGCACGCGAACACGGACATGGTCGCCAGACTGCGCGGGACCGGCCTGAACATGGTGCTCGTGGTCATCCCCCCGTCCGTACGGCCCCACCGCCGCCGGCCCTCCTGACACGCGGGGCCGCCCCGGCCCGGGGCGTGCTTCCGGCTCACCGGCGACCGTCCGCGCCGCCCGCCTCCTGGACCCGCCGGCGCAGTTCGCCACGGCTGCGCAGGCCCAGCTTCACGAACACGCCGCGCAGGTGGTACTCGATCGTCTTCACGCTGAGCGTCAGCTCGTCGGCGATCTCCCGGTTGGTGCAGCCGAGCCCCACCAGGCGGGCCACCTCGCGCTCGCGTCCGGTGAGCAGTCGGTCCAGAGCCGATGTGTCCGGGCGTTCGGGCACGCGGGCCCGGCGCTCGGCCCGGCACTCCTCCAGGAACGGCCGCGCGCCCAGCCGGGTGAACACGTCTTCGGCGCTGTCGAAGTACGCGCGCGCCGCTCCCGCCGCGCCGAGTGCCGCCGACACCCGCCCGCGGGAGATCTCCAGCAGCCCGCGCACCAGCGGGATGTCCCGGCCGGGCCCGAGCAGTCCGACCGCCTCGGTGTACCGGCCGAGCGCGGCCTCGTGCGCGCCCGCCGCCTCCGCCGTACGACCCCGCAGCCAGGCGTCGGCGACCCGCAGGTGCCAGTTGGCCGCGGCGCCCGTGGCCGTCAGCTCCGCCACGGCCGCCCGCGCGAGATCGGCCAGACCGCACTCGACGAGCGACTCGGCGAAAAAGGGCAGCCAGCTCGTGGAGACGATCCGCACACGCTCGGAGTGCGCGGAACGCTCGGCCAGCATCTGGAGGGCGTCCACCACCCCGCGGTGGTCGCCCCGCGCCCGCGCCCCCATCGCCCGGGCCATGGCCGTGTGGTACTGCGGCCCCCCGAAGTCCAGCGGCTGGGCCAGTCCTCGGGCCCGGCGCAGACCCGCCTCGGCCGCTCCGGCGTCGCCCCGGAACGCGTCGAGGACCGAGCGCAGGGACCACAGGGCGGGCGGGTCGAAACAGCGCCCCTGCTCGTCGTCGAGCGCCGTCTCCACTTCCCGTACCGCCCGGTTCCAGTCGCCGCCCAGCAGATGACACATGGCGAGGTGGACCGAGGCGCTCGTCCCGAGGAGCCGTGCGGCGCCGGGGCGGCGGCGGGCCGTCACCATGGTCAGATCGGTCGTCCCGGACGAGAGTTGCGCGTCCGCGAGCCGGAGTATGCCCCGGACGGTCAGGGCCGGGAGGTCCTCCTCACCGATCCGGTCCGCGTCCTCGGGCAGGCCGGCCAGGAGATCCAGACCGGCCCGGGGGCCGTCCCGCAGCGCCGTACCGTAGGCGGCCAGAGCCCGTGCCGCCTGCCGGACACCCGGGGGTACGACGACGCAGGGACCCTGCGCGCAGACCTCCAGGAGGCCACCGGACGGCGGGCCGGCGTCGGCGGCTTCATCCGGCGCGGGCCGGTCCATGGCCGGACCGGTTCCCCGGTGGCGTCCGGCGGGACCGTACGGGCATGCCTCGCCCTCCGGGGGAGCCGGGCTGAGGGCCTGGTCGGCGTGGAGCCGGGTGGCTTCCCCCTGGCCCAGGATGGCGTGCACCAGGGCCAGTTCGGTGCGCACGACCGCCCGTTGGCCGGGATGAGCCCCCCGCAGGGACTGCCCCGCCTGGTCCAGCAGCCGCCGTGCCGAGGTGAGACGGCCGGCGGCGAACTCGGTCAGGCCCAGCGCCTCGTCCCGCCACGGGCACGGCCGGCGGGCGGCCACCGCCTCCCCGTGCCGGGTCAGCTCCCCGTCGGCGCCGGCCCAGAAGAGGAGCCGCACCGCGCCGTAGAACAGATGGTCGGTCCGGTGGTCGTCGGCGTGCGAGAGGGACGCCGCCGACAGCAGCGTCCGTGCCGCGTGCAGGAGCCCGCCCTCGGCGAGTTCGTGGGCCGCGGTCTCCAGGAGGTCGGCGGACAGGCGGAGGTCGACGGTCTCGGCGGCCGCCACCTTGTGCGCCAGACCCCGCCGCTCGTCGACCGCGCCGGCCGCGGCGACGTGCAGCGCGCGCCGCCGCGCGGCCGGCAGCGTGTCGTACAGCGCGTCGCGGAACACGCCGTGCCGGATCGCGACGGTGGGCACGTGGACATCCGTCCGCGTGATGAACTCCTCGTGGACCAGCGGGTCCAGCGCCGAGGCGCAGTCGGGGGCGCCCAGGACGGTACTCAGGGTCGGCACGGTCGCGGAACCGCCGAGCACGGCCAGCGCCTCCAGGGCCGCCACACCTTCGGCGGGCACGCCCTTCAGCTGACGCCGTACCACGGAGGCGGGCAGAGCGGGCCAGGGCGGGCCGCCGGGCCGCGCGGTGGTGTGGCCGTCGAGCAGGCTCCTGAGATACAGCGGGTGGCCGCCGGACCGCAGCACCAGGCGCCGGGTGAGCACGTCGTCGGCGAGATCGCCGAGCGCGGTGGCCACCAGGGCCCCCGCCTCCGCTTCCCCCAGTCCGGCCAGGTCGACGTGGGTCAGCGGGGCCACCGTGTGCAGGGCCCGCAGGACCTCCTCGTCCCAGCCGCGCGTGTGCCGCGCGGCCAGCACGAGGCACAGGGGACCGCCCTCGCGCGCGGCCTCGAACAACACCTTCAGCGAAGCGCCGTCGGCCCATTGGGCGTCGTCCACGAACAGGGCCCAGGGGGCCGCCGCCGGCATGTCAAGGAACTCCCGCAGCGCACGCGGCCCCGGGGCGGCGGCGGGCTTCTTCCGCGCCGGTGCGCTCGGCTCTCCGGCCGGGGAGCGGCCCGGCACCCGCACCGCGGCCTGACGCAGCAGGCGGGACAGGCAGTCGCCGTCGGAAGGCGCCAAAGACGGTGTCGCCGCGCTCTCCAGCACGGAGAAGCCG
Organism: Streptomyces sp. SUK 48; assembly: GCF_009650765.1. Classification (NCBI taxonomy): domain Bacteria; kingdom Bacillati; phylum Actinomycetota; class Actinomycetes; order Kitasatosporales; family Streptomycetaceae; genus Streptomyces; species Streptomyces sp. SUK 48. The sequence goes on from NZ_CP045740.1 coordinate 8,029,257, forward strand.
CTCAGGCCGGCCAGGAACCGGCGCACGAGGGCCGTCTTTCCGACGCCGGGCGGCCCCTGCACGAGCACGACCGTGGCCGTACCCGCGCGGGCGGAGTCGGCGGCGGCGCGCAGCGCCCGCGACTCGCTCAGGCGGCCGGTGAACATCCCCACCCTTTCCGCCGGGGCCGGGCGTCTGGGTATCCAGGCCATGACCTCGGCTCCGCACTGTGGAACGGCAGCCTATGCCACCGACGCCGTATCCCTCGACGGCGGACAGGCACCCGCCACGACCGCGGCGCACCCCCGATCGGACGGACCGATCCCCGCGCCACCCGTCGAAATCGGAATATCGGTGCCGAGCCGCCGGAACGGAATGAAACCCGGCTAGGACATCCGGAAAGTGTCCGGGCGGACCGTGCGTAAACGGTGAGCGTTTTCGGTCCGTCGTCATCGGCTCCGGTCATCCCGGTCCGCCGAGGGGGAACGGCGACCCGGGGCACGCCGGCGCGTGGCCGCCCGGGACCGTTGCCGAGGTATCACCGCAGGTAGCTCAGCCAGGGAACGCCATCAGAGTGCGCGGAGAGCCGCGTCGCACGTGCGGGCGGCGGTTCCGGGCCGGGCCCGGGGAGGCGGTCTCGGGGTTCCGGTTCCCCAAGGCACCTGCGAATTCCGCGCCTTGACGAGTATCAATACCGAGGACTAAAACGCATCGCGGAGCCGGCCGCAGCAGTCACCTTCCCCCACGAATTCCCGCGTACCCCAGGCCGCTCTCCCCGCTCACGAACAGACCCTCTCCTCGTGAAGGCCGAGTGATTCGGCAGTCCGCCGGAGGAAAGCAATGTGGAGGCATGCCGCAATGAGAAGCAGGACTCATCTGGACCGCGGGCCGGGCGCCGCCGGAAGGAGGCGCCGCCTGTGCGCGGCGGCCGTGAGCGCGGGCCTGGCCACCGGCGCCCTGATCTCCCTCCCGGCCGGCCACGCGTCCGCCGCCGTCCGGCAGACGGTGGCCGTACCCGCGTACTTCAACCCGGCCGACGGCGATCTGTGGGCGCGGCTGTCCAGTCCGGCCCCCGGCGCGGGCCTGGCCGTCGCCAATCCGCAGTCCGGCCCCGGCGACGGCAAGGACGGCGGCTACGCGAGCGCCATCAAGAACGCGCACGACGCCGGCACGAAGGTGATCGGATACGTCGACTCCGGATACCTCGGCACCAAGGGCTGGACCGCGCCCGACGGCGGCACGTCCATCGACGACTGGGTCGACGGCGCGGAGCGGAACGTCGACAAGTGGTACAGCTACTACGGCGCTTCCGGCCTGGACGGGATCTTCTTCGACGACGGCCTCACCGCCTGCGGCACCCCGTCCGACGCCACCGCCTACGTCGACGCCTACAACAGGCTCCGGTCCTATGTGAAGGGCAAGGACGCCGGCGCCAAGGTCGTCATCAACCCGGGTGCCTCGCCCGAGGAGTGCTACACACAGGCCGCCGACACACTGGTCACCTTCGAGGGCACCTACGACGACTATGTGAACCACTACGGCGACGACCGCGCGTCCTGGGAGGCATCGGCCGACCCGTCCAAGATCTGGCACCTGATCCACACCACGGGAAGCCAGGCGCGGATGCAGAACGCCATCGCCCTCTCGAAGCAGCGCGGCGCGGGCTACGTCTACGTCACCGACGACGACAACTCCCACCCCCCGGGCCAGGACTGGGGCAACCCGTGGGACACCCTCCCGTCGTACTGGTCCGCCGAGGTGAACACCGTCGGCTGACCGCGGCCGGTCCTGGTCGCCGCCCGTCCCCTCTCACCCCTCTCGGAGCGTCATATGAGGGCCCTACCCGCCCCACCCCGCAGGATCGCCCTGCTGGCACTGCCCGCCCTGCTCCTCCTCATACCGGTGCTGTGGCCGCGGCTGACGCAGCCCGCGTCGGCCGACACCGGCTCCTTCTCGCTGCTGTACGACCCCGGCCCCTCGCACGACTGCTACGGAATGGTCGTGGAGGACCCGCCGGACAAGAACACGACACCCGATCCCGGGCGTACCAGCAGCGCCGGCTGCGGTGCCTTCGCCGGGACCAAGGAGTTCACCCGGAAGAGCCCCGAGCGTCCCACCTGGGACATCGGCACCTACGGGTGGAACACCTCCGACTGGGGGACCTCACCCGGCTACTCCTTCACCACCCAGACCGCCGACAAGACGGTGACCATGCAGAACGACGCCTCCGGGGTCTGCGGACTGCACGAGACCAACGTCAGCTACACCTACCCCGACTCCCAGCTCGAACCGGGGCCCGACCGCGGGTACCGCACCGCGGCGGACGGCCGGATCGACGTCTCCTACCGGGCGAAGATCCAGCAGACCAAGCCCTTCACCTGCGGCGAGAAGCGCGCGCTCCTGACCACGGACCTCATCTTCGAGGACTCCGAGCACGGCTCGGCGCACCCCGACGTGATCTCCGTCGTCCACTACGATCCCGGCACGTTCAAGGCCCCCGACGGCAACGGAGTCGTCTGGTACACGAGGGACGACAAGACCATGACCTGCCCCGACGGCTGCCGGGTCATGGTGCGCAGCCCCGACCTGATGAAGGACGCCACCTGGGCGTCGATCGACGACGACTTCAGCCAGTTGTTCGACCGCTACGTCGACTACGTCAACCCCGGGCACCTCCCGAAGTCCGACTTCGTCCTGCGGGGCGTGCAGATCGTCAGCAGCAACACGGGCAGCTCCACCACGGCCTCGGTCAGCGACGTCGATGCGCGCATGACACCGAGCGCACCCGTCCACGCACCCCTGACGTACGGCCTCAAGGGCAGCGACGGGCAGTCCCTGTGCCTGGACGACTACGACAACGCCACGCGGCCGCCCGCCGTCGCCGACATCTGGGACTGCAACGGCGGCGACGCCCAGGACTGGACCATGGGCCAGGACGACACCCTCCAGGTGCACGGCCTGTGCCTGGGCACATCCGGAGACGGCACGGCCGACCACACGCCCGTCGGTCTCGACGCGTGCGACGGGGGACAGCACCAGAAGTGGGTCCTGGGCCGCTACGGCCAGGTCTACAACCCCGTGTCCGGCCGCTGCCTGGAGGTCGCGAACGCCTCCAGCACCAGGGGCGACAAGAACCTCGAACTCTTCGACTGCTGGGGCGGCACCCAGCAGAAGTGGTGGGCTCCGGCCGGCGACTACCGCTGAGGCGACCCCGCCACCCCCTACCGGCGGCAACGGGCCCTGTCAACACGTCGCCGGGAACGGCTCACCCGCCCCGCACGGTCCGCCCCCGGCGGTGGCACCAGGGAGACCCGGTGCCGTAGCGTCCCAACTCGCGCGCCCCAGAAGGAACGTGAGGCGAACGGTGTCTCCACCGCCTCCAGTTCCCCCCAGCCGCGTACATCCCCCCACACCCCCCACCCGTCCGGGCGGGCGACATCAGGCACATGCGGAACCCCCACTCCCATGCCCGGCCGTCGCCCGCCCCGGACGGAACGATCTCGATCGGAGCCCGAATTGCCCCGTCGTACCACTCGCGCCCTGACCGTGGCAGCCACCACGGTGGCCCTCACCACGCTCGGCACGGCGCTCGCGTTCGCCGAGACACCCCAGTACTGCGACCACGAGGTGTGCCTGAAGGACGGGACCCGCTTCGGCGCACCGGCCGACGCGTTCCCCGCCCAGTCGCAGCATGGGGCGGTCAGCGCCACCCAACTCGTCAACGACTGCGCACAGGCCCAGATGAACACCCTCTCCGACGTCAGCTGCGGCTTCTACCCCTACCAGGACCCGCAGACCGTCGGATACGGCCAGTGGACCGCGCTGACCTCGGACTACGCCAACTGTTCCGGCGGCAACGACGCGAACAACGTCAACTGGGCCTCGTCGACGACCTATACGACCACCAACAGCGTGCAGGTCTCGGCGAGCCTCAAGGTGGGCATCGACAAGCTGATCGAGACCACCATCTCGACCAGCTACTCCTACACCTGGGGTACGGCACAGGGCACCACGCAGCAGTTCTCCGCGTTCGTCCCGCAGGGCTACAAGGCCCACCTCCAGCACCGGTACCAGCAGCAGCAGGTGGCCGGCGTGATGTGGATCAACTACGGCAAGACCGGCGACAAGCCGGGCCAGGGCTACGGCCACCACTACTACGCCATCACGGACTTCACCTCCACCTCGCCCGTGAAGAAGGACGACGGCCTGGTCGACGACGAGGTCTCCCTCTCCCCGCTGACGGCCGTCACCCCGGACGAGTGCTCGGCCTGACCGGGAGCCGCCGCCGCGCGCGACACACCGCAGGGCCGCACCTGTCGAGGTGCGGCCCTGCGGCCACCCCGCCTCGGTCCGGACAGGGGTGTCGTCGCTCAGGCGAGCGAGAACTTCTGGGCGGCCGAGCCGTTGCAGTCCCAGATCTGGAGGCGGGTGCCGTTCGCGGTGGCGCCCGAGGGCGAGTCGATGCAGCGGCCGGTGGTCGGATTGGACATCGAGCCGTCGGCGTTCGCCACCCAGTTCTGGTAGCCGCCGCCGTTGCAGTTGGCCAGCTGGAGCTTCGTGCCGGCCGCGTTCACCCCGCCCGCGATGTCCAGGCACTTGCCCAGCGTCCGCAGGGTCTGGCCGTTCCAGGTCCACTTCTGGTCGAGCGACGTGGCTTGCTGGCAGTCCCAGAGCTGGACCGCGGTGCCGTCGCCGCCGGTGTCGTCACCGGCCACGTCCACGCACTTGCCGCCCGGTCCGTAGACCGGGGTGCCGATGGCGAACTGCTGCGCGCCGGAGCCGTTGCAGTCCCAGATCTGGAGGCGGGTGCCGTTCGCGGTGGCACCCGAGGGGGAGTCGACGCACCGGCCGCTGGTCGGGTTCCGCAGTGAGCCGTCGGGCTGCCGCACCCACGACTGGTAGCCGCCGCTGTTGCAGGTGGCGAGCTGCAGTTTCGTACCGGCCGCGCTGTTGCCGCCGGCGATGTCCAGGCACTTGCCGAGGGTCTGGAGGGTCTGGCCGTTCCAGGTCCAGTGCTGGTCCTTGGCGCCCGACTGGCAGTCCCACAGCTGGACCGCGGTGCCGTCGCCGCCGGTGTCGTCACCGGCCACGTCCACGCACTTGCCGCCGGGTCCGGTGATCGTCTGACCGCTCACCGAACCGCCGCCGCCCCCGGAGCCGGGCCCCTTGTTGTAGACGGACACCGAGTCGATGACCAGCTTGCCGCCGGAGACCGTGGACGCGTTCGGGCCCCCGCCGAAGGCGTCCGGGAAGCCGCCGCCCATCGCCAGGTCGTAGATGATGAAGAACGGGTGGTCGACCGCGTCGGACCAGGTCGTGGCGTCCACCTGGTTGGCGTTGATCGTGTAGAAGTTGTTCCCGTCGAGGTAGAACCTGATCTGCTCCGGCGACACCGAGCGGTCGATCTCCGCCGCGTAGTCGTGGAAGCCGGTCTGGCAGCCCGGACAGGCGCGCTCACCCGAGCCGATGCCGGTCGACTCGTTGCACGGACCGCCCGGGTTCACCCCGCAGTGCAGGGTGCTGAAGACGGAGCTGCGGCCGTTGATGTCCTCCATGATGTCGACCTCGCCGGACTTCGGCCAGGTCACCCCGGAGCGCAGCGGCGCGCCGAGCATCCAGAACGCCGGCCAGTAGCCCGCGCCGTTGGCGGTGGTGACATCGGGCTGCTGGAGGACGGACTCGATGCGTACGACACCGCCCGCCGGGGCGCCGAAGCCCGCCGACTGGGTCTCCACGCGCCCCGAGGTCCATCCGCCGCGCGGGTCGCTGCCCGAGTGCAGGGCCTGGAGCACCAGATGGCCCTGACCGTCGTAGTAGACGTTCGAGGTGCTGTTGGTCATCGTCTCGATCTCACCGGTGCCGAAGCTGCTGCCCGGCCCGGTGTCGTACTTCCACAGGCTCTGATCGATGCCGGTGCCGGACGCACCGTTGAAGTCGTCGCTCCAGGTGAGCGTGAAGCCGGACGGTGCCGGGGGCACCGCCGCCTGGACGTTCGGTGCCGCGGTGACGGTGGCCGCCACCGTCGCCACGACGACGGGCAGGAGAGAGAGCGCTCTCTTCCATCCGCCGCGGCGTGCCCTTGCGAGGGGTAGTTGCATAGGTCTGGCCTCCGAGGAAGGACATGATCGCGTCTGTTCGCTACGCCGCCTGTGACGGTCTCCCGGGCTCTCGCCCCCGGGCGGCGGATGCGTCGTCAACTCTGATGGAGGTGCGCGGTGTTGAAGCATGTGGAGTTCTGTGCGAGGCAGACGGTATTGGCCCATACCATTACCGTCAAGGCTGCGCAGCAGACCTGACGGCGTCGGGGAACCGGTCCGTCGCACCGCCGTCGGGTGTGCGCGGTCAGGGCGCCAGGTCCGCGGTGTCGAGGAGTACGCACCGGTCGAAGTTCATGCAGCCGCACTCCAGGCAGTCGGCAACCGCCTGGCGCAGGGCCTGGGTCTGCGCGATGTGCCGGTCGAGCTCGGGCAGCTTGCGCGTGGCCATGTCCCGCCACTGGCGGGTGGCGGCCGCGGTGGTCTCCTCGCTCAGCAGCCGCGTGATCTCCGCGAGGGTGAACCCCGCCCGCTGAGCCATCTTGATCAGGGCGACCCGCCGGAGCGTGGTGGCGGGCCACACCCGGCGGCCGCCCTCGCGGCGCGCGCCGGGCAGCAGACCGCGCTCCTCCCAGTAGCGCAGCGCCGAAGCCCGCACGTGCGCCTTGTCCGCGAGTTCCCCGATGGGCAGATAGCGCATGCCCTCCTCCTCGATGCCGGGTCAGGCCCCTTGACTTCAAGCGCGCTTGAAGGACGACTGTGACCCGCATGTTCTCAGCAGCACGGGCGCGTCCGGCGCCCGGCCCCTGTCGCTCCCTGTTCGCCGACCGCGCCTTTCGGCGGCTGATGCCCGTCTTCGCGCTGTCCGACCTGGGCGACGGCATGAGCGTCGTCGCGGTCGCGTGGCTGGCGCTCGCACTGGGCCCCGGCGGCGGCCGAGGTGCGCTGGCCGGTATCGCCGTCGCCTCCTACGTCCTGCCCGGCGCGCTGGGCGCCCTGCTCCTGGGCAGGTGGACGCGGCGGCTCCCCGCCCGGCGACTGCTGGTCACCGACGCCGCGACACGGGCCGTCCTGCTGGGAGCGGTGCCGCTCGCCCACCTGGCGGGGGTGCTCACCCCGGCCGTCTACGTCGGGCTCCTGGGCGCTTCCTCGTTGTTCCACGCCTGGGGCAAGGCCGGCAAGCACGCCCTCTTCGCCCCTGTGCTCTCCGAGGGCCGGCGCCGGGCGGCCAACAGCGTGCTGAGCACCAGTCTGTGGAGCGCGACCATAGCGGGCCCCGCACTCGCGGGCTTTCTCGTGAGAGCGGTGTCCCCGGCCTGGATCATCGGCCTGGACGCCGCCACGTTCGCCGCGCTCGCCGTCCGGACCGCCCGCACCCCCCTGCCCCGGTCGTCCGAGCCCCCGGTGACCGGCGGGGCACCGCGCGGGCCGGGGATTCTGCGCCGCCGACCGGAACTCCTCGGACTGCTCCTCGTGACCTGGGTGTTCAATCTCGCCTTCGGCCCCGTCGAAGTCGCCCTCCCCCTGTTCGTCTCCGGCGATCTCGACGCCGGGGCGGGGCTGCTCGGCGGCTACTGGGCCGCCTTCGGCATCGGAGCCGTCATCGGCGCTCTCGCGCTGGGCGCGGCCGGACGGCTCCCGCTGTGGCCGGCCGTGCTCGGGATCATCGCGGGCCACGGCGTCGGCATGCTCCCCTTCGCCCTCACGGACTCCGCGGTCCCCTCCCTGATCGGGTTCGCGTTCGCCGGACTCGTCTACGGCCCCTACTCCGCGCTGTCCCTCACCCTGATCCAGGACCGCGCGCCCGCCGGCGCGCTCACCACGGTTCTGGCCGCGCGCGGCGCCGTGCTCCTGACGGCCTCCCCTGTAGGGGCCGCGCTCGGCGGCTTCCTCCTCGACCGGACCAGTGCCCCCGCCGTGCTCGTCGGCAGCGGCGTGCTGATGATCCTCACCGTTCCCGCCGGCATCGTCGTGCTGAAAATCCACGGAGCCCGGACGGCCAGGGCCGTCCGGGCTCCGCGCGGCGCCTGAGCGCCGACCGGGGGGCGGGTCAGTGCCCCGAACCGCCGGCTCCGTAGTGGCCACTGATCTGGTCCCGGTAGGCGGGGTCGCCCAGGTGCTTGTCCTTGTCGAACTCCGGTGCGTTCTTGATCTCTTCCTTGGAGCGGGCGACGCTGATGGTCCTCGCCTCGTGGTCGATGAGGGTGATCGTCGCGGCCGGGAGCAGGACCTCCTTGCCGAAGATCCACACACCGGTGTCGACGACGATGTACTGCGATCCGACGTCGTGGGAGTGCTTGTCGACCTTGCCGATGTGCCCGTCCCTCGCCTCCACCGTGTAGCCGGTCAGATCGGCGTCGGGGGTGTGGCCGGCGGTCGGGGCGTAGTTCCACATGTTCTCGGTCAACTTGGTCCTCCGCTGGTGTCGTGGGCGGGATGCCGGAGCAACCCGTATTCCGTTTCGAGAGCCTTCGTCTGTCCGCACGGCGCACCGGTAAACGCCTGAATGCCGATATCCCGGACAGGCCCGTGCCAGGAGCGCGGCCGGGCGCGACGCCGGGCACGGGCCACTTCGCTGAACGCTTCGCGGCACTCAGTGGTCGCTGGTGTCCCCGTGGCTCCGTACGACCTCCTTCACCTTGGCCACCGCGAACCCCCAGCCCTGTTCGACGGTCGGCTGGGCCGGTACGGCGATCTCGTCGGGGTTGGTGAGCACGTCGAGCAGGACCGGGCCCGGAGTGTCGAAGGCCCGTCGCACCGCGCTCTCCACCTCCGACGGCTCCGTCACCCGGATGCCGGTGATGCCCATGGCCTCGGCCACGGCGGCGAAGTCGGGATTGTCGAGTACGGTCCCGAACTCGGGCAGACCGGCCTGCTCCTGTTCGAGCTTCACCATCCCGAGCCGGCGGTTGTCGAAGACGACGAGCTTGACGGGCAGGCGCTGGGTCTTGAGGGTCATGAGGTCGCCGAGGAGCATGCTCAGTCCGCCGTCGCCGCAGAAGGCCACGACCTGGCGCTCGCGGTCCAGGCACTGCGCGCCCAGCGCCTGCGGCATGGCGTTGGCCATCGAACCGAGGTTGTACGAGCCGATGAGGCGCCGCTCACCGCGCATCTCGACGAAACGGGAGAGCCACACCGTGGCCATGCCCGTGTCGGAGGTGAAGACGGCGTCGTCGGCGGCGGCACGGTCCACCGCCGCGGCCAGCACCTCGGGCCTGATGTCATGGCTGCGGTTGTCCAGTGCGGAGCGGAGCCGTCCCACGAGGCCCTTGTCGTGATCGGGGTCGGCGAGCCGGGCCTGGCCCGCACGCCACCCGTCGAAGCGTTCGCGCGCCTTGTCCAGGTGCGCGCGGTCACGTGCGCCCCCGGCCACCGTGCCGAGGTGCTCCAGGAGGTCGCGTACGGTGGCGCCGGTGTCGCCCACGAGCCCGACGTCGACCGGCACCCGGCGCCCGATGTGGGTGGCCTCGGTGTCGACCTGGATCACCGTCCTGCCCTCGGGATACCAGTCCCGGTAGGGGAAGTCGGTGCCGAGCAGCAGAAGGGTGTCCGCGTCCTGGAGGGCCTCCGCCGCGGCCGGGTTGCCGATCAGACCGGTCTGGCCGACCTGGAACGGGTTGTGCTCGCCCTCGAAACCCGCCTTCGCCTTCAGCGTGAGCACCATCGGCGCGGCCAGCCGGTCGGCGAGGGTGAGGACGTCCTCGCGGGCGGCGCGCGCCCCCTCGCCGACGAGCAGGGTGACGCGCTCGGACCGGTCGAGGAGTTCCGCGGCGCGCCGGGCGGCCGAACCGTCCGGCCGGGTCACCGCGGGGGCCAGGGAGAACCGGGGCGGCCGGTCGTCGGTCAGTTCCCGCTCGCCCAGGTCGCCCGGCACGGTGAGTACGGCGACCCCCTTGCGGCCGATCGCCGTGCGCACCGCGGTCTCCAGCAGCTGCGGCAGCTGGTCGGGCGAGGTGATGGTGGCGCGGAAGACGGCCACGTCGCTGAAGAGGGCGTCGTTGTCGACCTCCTGGAAGTAGTCGCTGCCGAGTTCGGCGAGCGGTACCTGCCCGGCGATGGCCAGGACCGGGGCGTGGCTCTTGGCGGCGTCGTACAGCCCGTTCAGGAGGTGGACGGAACCGGGTCCTACGGTGCCCATGCACACGCCGAGGGTTCCGCTGAGCTGGGACTGGGCGCTCGCGGCGAAGGCCGCCGCCTCCTCGTGCCGGCAGCCCACCCATTCCAGGCTCTCGGTGCCGCGGATGGCGTCGGTCACGGGGTTGAGGGCGTCTCCCACGACGCCGAACACCTGGCGTACGCCGAGTTCGCTCAGCGCGTCCACGATGACGCGGGCAACAGTACGGGACATGTGGATCCTCCGGTCAGACGGTGAAACGGTCGGGGTCGGCGTGCTTCCAGTCGGCCGCCCAGGACTCCGGCGGCTCGGCGAGCAGCTGCCCCGGCTCCAGCCACTCGTACAGCTCTTCGTAGGAGCGTTCGGTGACCGGGTCGATGCGGCGGTGGAGCATGTGGGGGCGCAGCTGGGCGGGGTCGGTGACCCCCATGGACGCCATGATCTGGAGGGCGCCGGCCACGGTCGCTTCCTGGAAGCGCTGGACGCGCGGGGTCTTGTCCCCCACGTCCAGGGCGCGGGCGCGGTGGGGGTCCTGGGTGGTGACGCCGGTGGGGCAGGTGTTGGTGTGGCACCGCTGCGCCTGGATGCAGCCGACGGCGAACATCATGGCGCGGGCCGCGTTGGCGTAGTCGGCGCCCTGGACCATGCGCTTGACGAGGTCCGTGCCGGTGGCGACCTTGCCGCTCGCCCCGATCTTGATCCGGTCGCGCAGGCCCGTGCCCACGAGGGCGTTGTGCACCGTGAGCAGGCCCTCGGTGAGCGGGGCGCCCATGTGGTCGGCGAACTCCAGCGGCGCCGCGCCGGTTCCGCCCTCCGCGCCGTCCACCACGATGAAGTCGGGCGCCGTGCCCTCCTCCAGCATGGCCTTGCACACCGCCAGGAACTGCCGGCGCGAGCCCACGCACAGCTTGAACCCGGCGGGCTTGCCACCGGACAGCTCACGCATGCGGGCGATGAAGCGGACGAGTTCCCGCGGGGTGGAGAACACCCGGTGGTACGGCGGGGAGAGGACCGTACGTCCCTCGGGCACGCCCCGGACCCGGGCTATCTCGGCGTTCACCTTGGCCCCCGGCAGCACACCGCCGATGCCGGGCTTCGCGCCCTGGGACAGCTTCAGGGACACGCACTTGACCTGGTCGTGCGCCGCCTTCTCGGCGAACTGGGCCGGGTCGAAGTCCCCGTCCCGGGTACGGCAGCCGAAGTACCCGGTACCGATCTCCCACACCAGGTCGCCGCCTGGGCGCAGGTGGTACTCCGAAAGGCCGCCCTCGCCGGTGTCCTGGGCGAAACCGCCGGCCGCGGCACCGCCGTTGAGCGCCAGGACCGCGTTGGCCGACAGCGAGCCGAAGCTCATCGCCGACACGTTCAGCAGGGCCATGTCGTACGGCCGCTCGCAGTCGGGCCCGCCGATCCGCACGCGCGGCGGGGTCTTCGGCACCGGGCTCGGCGCCATCGACGGCACCAGGAACTCGTAGCCCGGAAGGTACACATCGCGTTCGGTGCCGAACGGCTCCTCCGCGTCCGTGCCCTTGGCCCGTTCGTACACGATGCTGCGTACGTCCCGGTCGAAGGGACGGCCGTCGAAGTTCCGCTCGACGAAGTACTGCTGGAGCTCCGGGCGCAGCCGCTCCATGAGGAAACGGGCATGGCCGAGGACGGGATAGTTGCGCAGCACCGAATGCCGGCGTTGCGCCAGGTCCCACGCGCCCAGCAGGCCCAGGAACAGCAGCGGAACGGCCGCGAACCACCAGTAGGGCGACATGGCGACGGCCACCGCGGCGCTCGCGACCGCGGCGAGCAGGGTCAGGAAGACGATCACAATGCGTGTCACCACTCGCGCATTGCCCGCCAGCCGTTCTCCATGCCCCCCGGCCTCCCAAGAACCCGTCATATCCCCGCGCGGAGGGCGGCCAGGCTTCTTCGGCGACCGAGTGGCGGTGACCGGCGCCTTCGGTCCGCGCCCTAGTCGGGGGGCGACGCGTCGGCGAGCCGGTTGCTGCGGTCGATCTCCGGCATGTGTGTCTCGGCCCAGACCCGCAGGGCGGAGAGCGGTATGTCGAGGGACAGGCCGAGCTCGGTGAGCCGGTAGTGGACGGCGGGCGGCACGGTGGGTTCGACGCGGCGCGCGACCAGGCCGTCGCGGACGAGGCTCCGCAGGGTGACGGACAGCATCTTCTGCGAGATGCCCGGGACACGGCGCCGCAGTTCCGCGAAGCGCAGCTCGCCCGGCGCCTCCTCGGCCAGGATCTTGACCGCCATGGACGTCCACTTGGTGCCGATGCGGTCGAGCAACTGGCGGGTAGGGCAGCTCGGATCCAGCAGGTCACCACGCTCACCGGGCCGCTGGTCACGTCCGCCGGATCTCGATGTGGTCACCTGGAGCTCACCACCTGAAGGGAAAGTGCCGTCTTGGACGGACCAGGTTAGTTCCCTAGCGTGACCTGGTCACTCACACTGACCAAGTACCCGGAGTCCCTCCATGCCCGAGCTGCGACGCGTCCTCGCGAACGGTGTCGAACTGAACGTCGCCCTTTCCGGATCGGGCCCGGCGGTTCTGCTGCTGCACGGCTTCCCGCACACCTGGGAGGTGTGGAGGGATGTCATGGCCGACCTGTCCGGCCGTCACCGCGTCATCGCGCCGGACCTGCGCGGGTTCGGCGCGAGCGGCCGGGCCGGCTCCGGATACGACGCGGGCACCCTGGCCGAGGACGCCGCCGCGCTTCTCACCGCGCTCGGCGTGTCCTCGGCCGCGGTGGTGGGCATCGACGCCGGCGCCGCCCCGGCCTTCCTCCTCGCCCTGCGCCGCCCCGGTCTCGTCCGGCGCCTGGTCGTCATGGAGTCCCTCCTGGGCAGGCTGCCCGGCGCGGAGGAGTTCCTCGCCGAGGGGCCGCCGTGGTGGTTCGGCTTCCATTCCGCCGCGCCCGGTCTCGCCGAGACCGTGCTGGAGGGCCATGAGGCGGAGTACGTCGACTGGTTTCTGCGCGCCGGGACGCTCGGCGACGGGGTGCGCCCCGCCCTCCGGGACGCGTTCGTCCGCGCGTACACCGGCCGCGAGGCGTTGAGCCGCGCGTTCTCGTACTACCGGGCGCTGCCCGAGAGCGCGGCACAGATCGAGCGGGCGGTCGCCACCGCCCGCCTGACCGTGCCGACCATGGCACTGGGCGCCCGGCCCGTCGGCGCCGCGCTGGAACGCCAGCTCCGCCCGGTCACCGACGAGCTGACCGGACACGTCATCGAGGACTGCGGCCACATCATCCCGCTGCACCGGCCGCGCGCCCTGCTCGCGCTGCTGCGTCCCTTCCTGGCCGGTGAGGACGCGGAAGAAGCGTGACCGGGGCCGGTCCGGAACCGGCGGCCGCCGGACCGGCTCGGCTCGGTCGCCAGGGGGCCGTACGGCTCGGCTTTCCGCCGCGAGCGCGACCGGTCGCCCACGGCCGGCATGCCCGTGCGCGCCCGTGTCAGTTCGCGGTCTCCAGCTCCCGCTTGAGGTTGCGCAGCGTCGCGCGGATGTTGCGGGCCTGGAAGGCGGCGAAGGTGTGTCCCGCGGTGGCGATCCGGTCGAAGGTGTCGGCCACGAAGTCGGGCCAGGCGCGCCGGTCGTCCGTCCAGGTCTCGGTGACCCGCGTACCGCCGTCGACGGGCTCGAAGCGGTACTCCCAGCTGGCGATCGGGCCGCGCAGCCGCGGCCGGCCGACGCCGATGGCGTGCACGCGGAAGGCGAAGCGGTGGCCGGGGTCGGCCGCCGTGACCGTGCACCGGGTCACCCAGCGGAACCGGCCGCGCTTGTTGCGACCGACGAACGTGGTGCCGAGCTCCGCCGGTGCCTGCCCCGTCCCCTCGGCGGTGCCGAGGTTCTCCGGACTCCAGCGGCCCATGTCACCGGGGCGGCAGATGGCCTGGTAGGCCACATCGGGCGGTACGTCGATGTGGATGCTGTCGCTCACCGTGAACACGCGGGCCATGGGGGCACCTTTCCTCGACTCGCCGGCACCTGGCAGTTACCAGCCGGTAGGGATTGTGGCATGCCGCCCTCGGCGCCCGGCGCGGACCGCCGTCGACGCGGCCCCGCTCGGTCACAGGCGGAGCGGGGAACCGGGGCGGGAGCTCGCGGCGGCCAGCCCGGAAGGCCGTTCGCCGGGCCCGAGGAGATCCGCGACCAGTTCGGCGATCGTGCGGTGCCAGAGGGCGGGGCGGGTCAGCATCGCGTGGTCCCCGTCGCGGATGAGGATGATGCCGGCGTCCACCCGCGCGGCCTGGGCCCGGCGGACGTAGTCCATGGACGCGCGGGCACTGGTCACCCGGTCGCGTTCACCGTGCAGAATCACCGTCCGCGTGCCCTCGAGGTGCTCGATGCCCTCGCCCTCGGGCAGCCACGGCGCGAGGGCCACGACACCGCGCACGGCGGGGTGGGCCGCCGCGCGCAGCGCCGCCCGGCCGCCCATGGAGTGGCCGATGAGGACGACCGGGACGGGACCGATCAGGCGACCGAGCTCTTCGAGCGCGCGGTAGGCGTCGTACAGGGGGTCCTCCTCCGGATTCCAGCCCCGGTGCCGGTACCGGACATGGCCCAGCGCGGTCTCGTCCGGAGGGACGCCGGAGGCCGCCGCCCGGAGCACCGGGCGCATGCGCAGCGCCGCCAGTTGCCAGGGCCGGGCGGCCTCGTAGCTGTCCGCCCGGCCTCCGTGCAGCGCGATGACGGCGGCGGTCGGCTGCCGGGGCAGGTGCCGCAGCCGCAGCGCCGAACCGGCCTGCGCCCCTTGCTCCATCGGGCCCCGCTCCATGGACACGATCCCCGTTCCGCGGGATCCTCCCGCGCGTCGATCCCTCACACATCTGATCCGAGGCCGGCGGCCGACCGGATTGGTGTGCGCGAGAGTACCGTCACCGGACGGCAGCGGCGTCGCCGGCGCGGGAGCGCTGCGGGGGGAGCACCGGTGAGTCGGCCGGGCCCCGCGAGGCCACGCGCGTGAAGGCGCGGCGGTAGGCGGTGGGGGTTGTGTCCAGGGTGCGCCGGAAGTGCAGCCGCAGATTGGCCGCCGTACCCAGTCCGCAGTCCCGCGCCACCTGGTCCACCGACCGGTCCGTGGACTCCAGCAGTTCCCGCGCCCTGCCGAGCCGGGCGCCGAGCAGCCACTGCAACGGGGTCGTGCCCGTCTCCTCGGTGAACCGGCGCATGAAGGTGCGCTGCGAGAGCCCCGCGTGCCGGGCGAGAACGCGCAGTGTGAGCGGCTCGCCGAGCCGGTGCAGGGCCCAGCCGCGGGTACCGGAGAGCGACGCCTCACCGGCCACCGCGACGGGGGCCGGCACGTACTGCGCCTGCCCGCCGTCCCGGTGCGGGGCGGCGACCAGACCGCGGGCGATCTGGTTCGCCACCTCCGCGCCGAGGTCGCGGCGCACGATGTGCAGGCACAGGTCGATACCGCAGCACACCCCGGCCGAGGTGAGCACGTCGCCCTCGTCGACGTAGAGCACGTCCCGGTCGACCGTGACGGCCGGGAACTCCCGCGCGAAGTCGTCGATGTGCTTCCAGTGGGTCGTGGCGTGCAGCCCGTCCAGGACCCCCGCCGCGGCCAGCGCGAAGGCGCCCGTGCAGATCGACACCACGCGCCTGCCCCGGTCGCGGGCTTCGGCCAGTACGCCGAGCACGGTGTCCGGCAACGGGACGAGCGGTTCGAATCCCGGCACGATCACGGTGTCGGCGGTGCGCACCCGCTCCAGGTCTCCGTCGGCGAGGAGAGCGAAGCCCGCGGTGGTCCGCACCTTCGCGTCCAGCGCGCACAGGGTCGTCTCATAGGTGGTTTCCGGCCGGGCGGTGAAGATCTGCGTCGGGATCGCCAGATCGAGGGGGGTGACCCCGTCCAGCGCCAGGACCGCGACGTGATGGACTGTCATGGCAAGATTCTAGCGAAGCAAGGAAATTTTGCCGCTCGCCAGGTCGTGGCCGTCGCGGCCAGGCTGAAGGCATGACCGGACCTACCTACGCGGCGACCGCCGACCCGATCTCGTTGCCCGGCACGCCACTTGCCGACGCCGTCATCGGGCTCATCCGATCGGTGGAGACACCGTCCGTCTTCCACCACAGCATCCGCAGCTACCTGTTCGCCCGGCTGCTCGCCGGCCGGCGCGGTCTGGCCGCCGACCGTGACTACGACGACGACCTGTTGTTCGCCGGGTGCGCGATGCACGACCTCGGCGTGGCGTCGGACGGGCCGCACCGCCAGCGGTTCGAGGTGGAAGGCGCCGACCGGGCCGCCTCGTTCCTGATCGAGCACGCCGTGTCCGAGGCCGACGCCGACCAGGTCTGGCAGGCCATCGCCCTGCACACCTCCCCGGGCATCGCGGAACGCCGCGGCACGCTGTGCGCGCTCGTTCGCGAGGGGGTGGCCATCGACTTCGGCGGGCCGGGGAACGCCGATCACCTCGACGCCGTCACCGACGAGCAGGCCGAGGTCGTGCACGCGGCCTATCCACGGCTGGACATGGTCCGTTCGCTCACCGACGCGATCGTGGCGCAGGCCGCGAAAGACCCGCGGAACGCGCCTCGGCACACGGTTCCCGGCGAATTGCTCCGTGAGCGCGAGAGCTTCGGCCGGACCCGGCTGGAGCACTCCTGCCGCGAGTCCCGCTGGGGCAGTTGACGCCACCGGCGTCCCGGCCGCCACCACCTCCACGGCCTCCACCACTTCCCCCGCTTCCACGACCTCGACGACCCATCGACAAAGAGAAGGACGCAGCACCATGACGGTCCGCACCATCGACATCCCCGAGGACAACCCGGTCTTCGGAGAGACCACCAGCGCCTTCGCCGGCTTCGGCTACTCCGCCGCGGTCCGCGCGCAGGGCCTCTTGTTCATCGCCGGGACGATCGGTCGCCGCGCCGACGGAACCATCCCGGACACCATCGAGGAGCAGACCGAGATCGCCCTCGGGAAGATCGAGGAGATCCTCCGGCTGGAGAACCTCGACATGTCCGCCCTCGTCGACGTCACCAGCTACCACGTCGATATCCGCAGCCATCTGCCCGGCTTCGTCGAGGCCAAGCGGCGGCTCGTCCAAGCGCCCTACCCGACCTGGACGATCATCGGGGTCAGCGGCCTCGCCAGCCCCGGACTCCTCGTCGAGATCCGCGCGACCGCGGCCTATCCCGAGGCACAGCGGTAGGCCACCGCACAGGTCGTCAGGGACAAGCGCCCGGCCACGCGCTGAGATCACGGGGCCTTGGCGCAGCCTGAGCCTGGCCGCCGCGTGACGGGCACGCTACCGGCGACGAGGGAGCGTGCTCCGGCCGGGCCGGCGATCGGTCCGGCCGGAACGTGCGTGAGGCGTCCCCTCGACCCGTCTCCCGCACTCCGGATCGCGGCTGGAGCCGGGCGGGTGTCAGAAGTCGGCGGCGTGGTCCGCCGCCCAGATGTCGAACCCGGTCGCCGGGCGGCCGGTGACCCGGGCGACGGTGTCGGTGGCGGGCGAGTTGCCGGCCCCGGCGTCGTCGAGGAACCGCAGCACCGCCTCGGCCTGATCGGCGGGCATGAACCGCGCGAACTGGTCCGCGGCCTGCCGGCGGGAGAGCTCGGTGACGGTGATGTCCTTGCCGGTGGCGGCCGCGATCATGGCGACCTGGTCGCGCTGGCTCAGCCGAACCGGGCCGGTCAGCAGGCCGCTCACCTGCGGCGAGGTGTCTCCCGTCAGCGCCGCGACGGCGACCGCGGCGATGTCGCGCTCGTGGATCGGAGCGGTCAGGGCATCGGGCTTGTACAGCGCCACGGCGTTGCCGGCCTTGATCGGCCAGGCCCAGTTGAGCGCGTTGGCCGCCAGCACGAGCGGCCGCACCGGCACCACGGTCGGATCGGCCGCCGCCGCGAACGCGTTCTCGATCGCGCGGTGCTCCTCGGTGATGGTGTTGCCCACCGACGTCGGGTGGATCACGCTGCCCGAGGACAGCAGCACGAGCTTCTCCACCCCGGCGGCCCGTGCGGCGGCGATCACACCGTCCGTGCCGTCGTGATGGGCGTAGAGGAAGACCTGACGCACACCGGCGAACGCGGTGCGCAGGCCGGCCGGGTCGCTCAGGTCTGCGGTGAACACCTCGACATCCGCCGGGAATTGCCCCGGCTGCAGCGTGCGGGCCGAGGCGCGTACCGGCAGGCCCCGCTCACGCAGAGCGCTGAGCACGTACGCCCCGATGCTGCCGCGGGCGCCCATGACGAGGGTGGGCCTATGGTCGGAGTGAGACATGGGAAAGCTCCATCACGTAGGACTACGCGCCATGGAGCCGGAGCCGGCATCGAGGCGTTCCGACGCTTCACCTCGACGCCGACCACCGTACGGCATCCTGACGGCATCCGCCCGCCCCGGGTCCTACAGCTCCTGAGCGAAGCCGCACCACCTGGCCACGTAGGCGAGCTTGCCGTCCTTGTCGGCGACGCGTGCCCATTCGCTGCTGCGCAGCCCGCCGCTTCCGTCGGCGTATCGGCAGGTGTAGGAACCGCCCTTGACCGTCGCACCGCAGTCCGACTTCTGGGACCAGCACCAGGCGCCCTGGCTGCAGCTCGACAGATGACCGACTTTTTTGCCGCTGGGGCTCGCGGAGGCGCGGATGTTGAGCTCGCAGTCGTTGCCGGGGTTGGGCGTCATGTACCAGTGGGGCACGGCCTGGTGGACGGGACGGGACGCGTTGGCCTCCGCCGTGCCGACAAGTCCGAATCCCGTGAGCGCGGCGGCGGCCGCCACACAGACAGCCCGCCGGATATGAGTCGTTCGAGACATCTTTCCCCCATGTGCATGGAAGATGAATCTGGGTGCGTTTACCAGGATTTCCATCCGGTGACGCAGAGTCAACTCTTTGCTCCCGGTCGGTGAATTCTGTCCGGTCAGCGTTCGCTCACACGAGGGATGCGATTGGCCGCCGGGGTCGAGGCGCCCGGCCCGGCGGAGAGGATCATGCGGTCCGGCACGTGTCCGGTGTCCCGGCGGGCCACGAGCCAGTAGAGGGCGGCCGGGACCAGCAGGCCCACGATCCAGGAGATGTCCGTGCCGCCGAGCGGGGCGACCAGCGGACCGGTGTAGAAGCTGGTGGCCAGGAACGGCAGTTGGGCCAGGAGGCCGATGCCGTAGACGACGAGGGCGCGGATGCGCCAGGCGCCGTAGCGGCCGTGCGGGTCGCTCAGCGCGGGCAGGTCGTAACGCTCCTTGGCGATCAGGTAGTAGTCCACCAGGTTGATCGCCGACCAGGGGGTGAAGGCCGTGAGCAGGAAGAGCAGGAAGTCCTTGAAGGAGGTCAGGAAGCTGTCCTTGCCCACGAGGGCGATCGCGGTTCCCGCGACCATGATTCCGGCGATGTAGAGGGTGCGGACACGCGGGGAGATCGTGCGCTGCTCGCGGAAGCCGCCGATGCCGGTCACCAGTGACATGAAGCCGCCGTAGGTGTTGAGCACGTTGACCGTCAACTTGCCGAGGGCGATGACGAAGTACAGGAACGAGGCGATCAGGCCGGTACCGCCCAGCCCGACGACGTAGCCGACCTGGTTGTCGAGGAAGGCGCCGCCGGCCGTCGCCGCCACGAGGACGCCGAAGGTCATTGACCACTGGGACCCCAGGGCCGAGCCGCCGAGGGTCCACCAGAAGGTGGCGCGGGGAGAGGTGTCACGAGGCAGATAGCGCGAGTAGTCGGCGACGTACGGGCCGAAGGCCAGCTGCCAGGACGCCGAGAGGGAGACGGCGAGGAGGAACAGCGGCAGGTGGAAGGAGTGGTCGGCCAGGAGGGAGGTCAGGTCGGCGCGCTCCAGCAGGCGGATCCCGAGGTAGACGAAGGCGAGCGCGCACACGATGCCGGCCGTTCGGCCCAGGGTGTGGATGAGCCGGTAGCCGACGGCCGTGGTGACCGCGGTGACCAGGGCGAAGATCACGATGCCCGTGGTGTCGCCGAGGTGCGTGAGCCGGCCGACGGCCTCGCCGGCCAGCACGCTGCCGCTGGCGAAGAAGCCGACGTACATGACGATGACCAGAGCCAGCGGGACGACGGCGCCCCGGACGCCGAACTGGGCCCTGCTGGAGATCATCTGCGGGAGCCCGAGCCGGGGCCCCTGGGCGGAGTGCAGGGCCATGACCGCGCCGCCGAGCAGATTGCCGAGCAGCAGGCCGACGAGCGACCAGAGGACCCCGCCGCCGAAGACGACGGCGAGCGCCCCGGTCACGACCGCGGTGATCTGCAGGTTGGCGCCCAGCCAGAGCGTGAACTGACTGAACGCGTTGCCGTGCCGTTCGGCGTCGGGGACCACGTCGATCGAGCGTTGTTCGACCATGCCTGCCATAGGGATGACCTCTTCCGCGGATACAACCACTGGCTGAATATGTCCATGCAGAATGGGTTCGAATGAATGAAAGGTCAATACTCTGGCGAAAATTAAGTGTGCGGGCCATCGAAATCGAGGGTCGGGAGGTGGGGTGAGGCGACGGGGAGCGGGGGCAGCGCCTCGACGGCCGGGCCACTGGTGGAACGGTCGCCCCTGTCGTGAAGAGGTCTGGTCCGTGGTGTCGTCCAGTTGCGGCGGCGTGGGGGAGGGGGGGGGCGTTGCTGCCGCCGAGGATTGGCGGCGGCAATGTCGGAGGTGTGCCGTTCCGGCCACTCGCTCGGCCGGGGCTGCCCTCAAGGTGGGCGGACTGCTCCGGTCCGGGCAGGCCGTCGCCACGCAGGACCGGTACCGGGCGGTCGTGAACAAGCGGCAGCTCTGGTGCGGTCCTTGATCCAGATCGTCGCGCCGCAAAGGTGGAGGGCCGGCCCGCAAAAATCGCTGTCACGTCTCCGCCGCACGGTGATAGGAAACCCGGGTGACCAAGACCTTGGACTTCCCTGAGCTGCTGCGCCTGATCGACGAGCGGTCGGCCGCCTTCCGGGCCGCGGTCGCCTCCGCGCCCAGCCTCGATGTGCGGGTGCCGACCTGCCCCGAGTGGACGCTGCTCGACCTGGTCCACCATCTGGGCGGCGGGCGGCGCGCCTGGGCCGCCACGGTCGCGGCTGGGCCGGACGCCTCGGGCAAGTCGGCGGGGGAGGGCCTGGCCGCACCGCAGGAGCGCGAGGCCCTGCTCGCCTGGCTGGCCGAGTCGACGCGGCAGATGCTCGACGCGTTGCGGGAGGCCGGCCCGGAGCGCGGTTGCTGGACGTGGTGGGGCGCGTCGCAGTCGCCGCGGACCTGCGGCGCCGTCGCCCGGCACCAGCTCCAGGAAGTCGCGATGCACACCTATGACGCCCAGCTCGCCGTGGGCGCCCCGGAGCCGCTGCCGGAGGAGGTGGCGCTTGATGGGGTCGAGGACTTCCTGTTCACCTGCTGCACCACGACGGTCGCTTGGCCGCACAAGGCCGCCGTCGTCGACTATCACGCCACCGAGGGCGGCTCCTGGCGCCAGTCGCTCTCCGTCGACGGTTCGCGGGCCTTCCGTCTGCCCGAATCCGGCCCTGCTGCCGGCGAGGACTCGGAGCCGGTCGACGTCTCCGTCCGGGGTACGGCGAGCGACCTGGTCCTGGCCTTCTACGGTCGCATCCCGCTGGACTCCCTGAAGCTCGAAGGCGACCGGCACCTCTTCGACCTGCTGGATGAGTGGGACATGGAGTAGGACCGCCTGGAGTAGGCGGGCGGCCTCCCGGCTGTCGGTGCCGTACCTGCCCGGCGACCGGCTTCCGTACGGGACGGGAACACACCGCCGAGCGGCCCTTCGTTCTTCGCGGCGGACGAGGCATCCCAGGACCCTTCCACTCTCGCCGTGCCCCAGCAGGAACCGTGCCCCAGCAGCACCGGGGCGCGGCCCTCGGCTGGACGCCCGGGACCTGTGGAGTGCCCGGGCCGCCGAGGACCTGTGCCACCCGCACGGTCGGCCGCGGTCAGTTCGGCGCCGAGGCGGACCCCGAGATGGTCGACGGCGAGACCAGGAGCCTCACCCTTCGCTGGGGCGAACGCGCCTCGCGGGTGTCGATGTCGCCCCGCCCGCAACGGGGCGTCGGCGTGCCGTCCGCTCCCCGTACGCCCTCGCCGTCACCCTCAAGCGGCCCGGCCCCTCACCGGCGGGCACCGGAAGCGGCCCGGACCCCTCACCGACGCGCACCGCGTGCGCCCCGGTGCCGGACCGAGTCGCGACCGATAGGGCGCCGGTCGTCAAGGGGGCAGCCGGGGGAGCGCGCCATCTCGACCGGAATCCATGCCCCGACGCCGCGGCCGGCGTACCGAAGCCCGCGGGCGTGCCGTCCGTCGGCCCGACGGAACCGGGTCCCGCGATCCGGGCCCGACCAGTCAGGACGGCCGGCACCGCCGCCCACGGCCCCGGTGGACGGGCAATTGCCCCGAGCCAATTCGCCGGGGCAATAGGCGCGTTATCCAGTCAAAGCCTGTATCGGTGTCTACGGCAAGCGGGGTTGGGAAACCCGTAACTCACGGCACACCACGAGGGGATACCGAGTCCCCGTATTCCGTCACCGCTGATTCCCCGATTCACCCGCCCTTTCCGAGGGCGTAACCCGCGCTGTCGAAAACAAGGAGAACGCCATGTGGTTAGCGGGCGGCCGGCCCGAAGAAGCGCCGGTCATCGAGTTGCTCGACTGCACTCTGCGCGACGGCTCCTACGCCGTCGACTTCCAGCTCGACGAAGAGTTCGTGACTCACCTGCTCACCCGGCTTGACGACATACCGGTCGCCAAGGTGGAGGTGGGCCACGGGATCGGTCTGGAGGCCGAACGCAGCGGCATCAAGCCGTGCAACATCGACCACTACCGCTGGGCCGACCTCGCCCGCTCCGCCCTGACCCGCAAGCCCTGGGGCATGTTCGCCCAGCCGGAGTTCACCCGCCTGGACACCATCGCCGAGATGAGCGCCCGGGGGATGTCCTTCATCCGGGTCGGCATGGAGCCCGACCGGGTACCGGAGCACCTCGACTACCTGCGGCGCGCCACCGAACTGTGCGACCAGGTCTACCTGAACCTGATGAAGTCCAGCGCCACACCGGTGCGCGAGCTCGTCCAGCTGCTCGACGGGGTGACCCCGGAGATCGCGGGCGTCTACGTGGTGGACTCCTACGGCGCGATGCTCCCCGCCGACGTGCAGACCTATGTGAGCGCGGTACGGAAGTACTTCCCGGTCGTCGGCTTCCACGGACACGACAACCTCGGCATGGCCAACATCAACAGCATCACCGCCATGCAGGCGGGTGCCACCGTCGTCGACGCCACCCTCGACGGCATCGGCCGCGGATCCGGCAACGCCGCCATCGAAGCACTGGCCGGTGTCGTCAAAATGCTGGGTAGCGATCTCTTCGACTACCAGGAACTCGCCAAACTCGCCGAGTACTGCCGGGAAAACATGATTCCCATCCCCGAGGACCGCACGATGCAGGTACTCGGCGCGGTGATCGGGATCCACTCGGGCTATTTCCCGCTGGTGGAGGAATTGGCCGAGGAATATCACACCGAGCCGGCGCGGGTGATGGAGACGGCCGTACAGATCGCCGATCACAGCCCGCGCAAGGCCGATTTCCGCACCGCCGCCAGGCGCATCAACGCCTGACCGCACCGCGAGCCGCGCCGAGGCGCCGGCACGGCCATGGCACCGTCCACCGGACACATCCCCGCGCGGAGAGACCTCACCCTGCCCGGCCACCGAAAGTCCGCGGCGGCGCGGGCGGCATTCCATCTCCTCGGCCGCCCGCCCGCCGCGCCCGGAACGACGGGCGAGGCACGCGAACGAGCGAAGGACGAGTGGGACGCGCCCGCCCGGATCGACCGGAACCGGAAGCAGGAACCCGGCCGGCCGGCGGACCGCGACCCGGTACGCCCACCCACGGGAGACCACCATGAGAATCACCAGGACCGGCACGTCCACCGGTGACCACGGCATCGCCGTCCACCACCGCGACCAGTGGTTCGACCTGTCCGACATACCCGGCTACGCCGACACGACCCGGATCGGCGACCTGCTCGGCGAGACCGAGTCACCGGAGCTGGCCCGCGCCCTCGAACGGAACGCGGATGCCCACCTCCCCGCACCACCCGACCTCGATCTCGCCCCCACGGTCGTCGACCCCGGAGCCGACATCTGGGGCGCCGGCCTCAACTACCGGCGCCACTCCGAGGACCTGGAGTCCGAGCAGCCCCGCTCCGGGCCCGGCTCCTATCTGCGTCCCGCCAACTGCCTGATCGGCAACGGCGACCACATCGAACTGCCCCGGCAGTCCCGGCGGGTCACCGCGGAGGCCGAACTCGGCCTGGTCATCAAGACCGCCTGCAAGGACGTCGACCGCGCCGACTGGCGTTCCGTCGTGGCGGGCGTCACCGCCGTCCTCGACATGACGGCCGAGGACGTCATCCGCGAGAACCCCCGGCACATCCCCTGGGCCAAGGGGTTCGACACCTTCTGCAGTGTCGGCCCCCTCCTGGTCACACTCGACGAGTTCGACGACGACGACCTCACCGCCCTGCGCATCGCCACCGTCCGCAACGGAGAGACGATCGCCGCCGCCACCCCCGCCGACATGAAGTTCGGCCTGGACCGCCTGGTGGAGTACTTCAGCGCGGGACGCACCCTCGAGGCCGGCACCGTCATCTGCACCGGTACCCCCGGAGCTGCGGTCATCGGCGCCGGGGACACGGTGCAGGCGGTCGTGCAGGACGTCGGCACGCTCACCCATCCCGTCCGGCAGCAAGGGGCGGGCCGCCACGAGGCACGGTTCCCGGCAGTCCACAGCGAAGGAGGGTGACATGACAGCCACAGCACCAGCGGTGCTCGACGGATTCGACCGCGCCGTGCGGGAGCATCCGGACGACGAGGCGCTGCGCACCGTGAGTTCCGTCCTGACCTACCGCGAACTGGGCGGCCGGACCGACGAGTTCGCCCACCGGTTACGGCAGCGGACCCGCCCGGACGAATGCGTCGCGGTGCTCGGCACCCGTGGCGCGGCGGCGATCGTCGCCCTGATCGGCGCGCTGAAGGCACGGCGGCCGTTCGTCTTCGTCGACGAGCGGGACAGCGACGCCTCCAACACCGCCAAGACCGGCCTCATGGGCGTCCGGCTGCTGGCCCGCGGCCCGGGTGGTGACGACGGCGCCGACGACGGCGACGTGGAACTCACCGAACTGCCCGCCGCCTGGCGCACCGCGGCCGGCCCGGCCGAGCCGCGCCGGCTGCCCTTCGCGGACGGCGAGATCGGATACGCGATCCAGACTTCGGGCTCCACCGGCACCCCCAAGTGCGTCCTCGTCCGGTCCGCCCCGCTCGCCCCGGTCGTCCGCGACCACATCACCCGGCTGTCGATCGGACCGGGCAGTCGCACCCTCCAGTTCGCCCGCCTCACCTTCGACGGCTGCCTCACCGAGATCCTGTGGACGCTCACCGCCGGCGCCTGCCTCGTCGTCGTGGACGAGAAGCGTCTCGCGCCGGGCGCCGTCCTCGCCGACACCCTCGAACGGTTCGGGATCACCCACCTCAAGACGACACCGTTCGCCCTGACGGTCACCGAACCCACCGACGGGATGCGCCTGGAGCACGTCGTCAACGGGGGCGGCCCGTGCCGCCCGGCCGTGGTCCGCGCCTGGTCCAAGGCGGCGAGCTTCCACAACGCCTACGGCCTGACCGAGACCACCGTCTGCAACCTGCTCAGCGACGCCCTCGACCCGGACGAGTGCCGGGACGCCGTGCCGCTGGGCGAACTCGTGGGCGATTGCGCGTACCTCCTGCGCGACCCCCGTACGGGAGCGATCGGGCCCGGCGTCCGGCAGGGCGAACTGGTCGTCACCGGCGCCTCCGTGGCCGCCGGCTACCTCACCGAGGAGGGCGTCACCCCGCTGCCCGGACCCGCCGGGACGGGCGGCTACGCCACCGGTGACATCGTCGAACTCCGCGACGGGCGGCTGTACTTCGTGGAGCGGCTGGACCGTCAGGTGAAGGTGCGCGGCTACCGGCTCGACCCCGGCGAGATCGAGGCCGCGGTGTGCCGCCACCCGGATGTGCGGGAGGCCGTGGTCGTGGCCGAGGCCCACACCGACGTGTCCGAGGCCCGTACCGACACAGCCGAAGCCCCCACCGACGCGGCCGAGGCCCACCCCGCCGACGACCCCGCCGCCGACACCCTCGTCTGCTACTACCAGGGCAGCGCCGACCCGCGCACCCTGCGCGGGCACCTCGACGGCCTCCTCGACCCGTACAAGATCCCGTCCGTGCTGGAGCGCGTCGACGTCTTCCCCAGCACCCCCAACGGCAAGATCGACCGGGACGCCCTGCGCACCCGGCGGCACGCCCGCACCGCCCCCGAGGACGCCCCCGACGGCCCGGACGACCAACTGCTGCACCTCGTACGCACGCTCACCGGCGTGCGGGACGCGCGGCTGGAGGACAACTTCTTCGAGCTGGGCGGCGACTCCGCCTCGGCCGTCGTCCTGGTGACCGGCATGAAGAAGCTCGGCTGGACCGACGCCGGCGTCCGCGACGTGCTCCGGGCGGAGGACCTGCGGGTCCTCGCCGACCGGCTGCGGGAACGGAGCGTGTGACACGATGTGCGGCCTGTGCGGGACCTACGCCCCGGACAAGACCCTGGACCGGTCCGTCGCCGCCGCGATGCACACCAGGCTGGTGCACCGCGGACCGGACGAGACCTACTCCCTGGACACACCCACCCTCTCCGCCAAGCTCGGCCGGCTCGGGATGACCGCGCTGAAGGACGGCTGGCAGCCGGCCGAGGACCCGAGCGGCCGGTACACGGCCCTGACGAACGGCGAGATCTACAACACCGCCGAACTGCGCGCCCTGCTCGGCGGCGCCCCGCCCGACAACCGGCTCGACGTCGCCGTACTGCCCGAACTGTTCGCCCGCTACGGGCCCGCCGGACTGGCCCGTGTCGACGGCCAGTTCGCCACCGTCATCCACGACCGGGCCGACGACACCCTCTACCTGGGCCGGGACCGCTTCGGTATCTGCCCCCTCTTCTACGCCGTGCTCGGCACCCAGGTGCACTTCTGCTCCGAACTGAAGTCGCTGGTGCGCAGCGTGCCGCGTGCCTGGCGGCTCGACCTCGGCGCGGTCGACCAGTACCTGGCGCTCGGCAACATCGTGGCGCCGCGGACCCTGGTCGAGGACGTGCGCGCCGTGCCCCCCGGCTGCGTGGTCCGCTTCGGCGAGGGGGAGCCCGAGACCGTGCGCTACTGGCGGTACGGGGACTTCGAACCGGCCGACCGCCCCGTCACCGGGGAGGAGATCCGCGCGGCCGTGGAACGCTCGGTGGCGGACCGGCTGCGCGCGGACGTCGAGATCGGCGCCTACCTCAGCGGCGGCTTCGACTCCAGCACGCTCGTGCTGGAGGCCGCCCGCGCCCGCGGGAAACCCACCCGTACGTACTCCGTGCTCTTCGACGACGCCGCGCTCGACGAGGGACGCTTCCAGCGCGAGGTCGCCGAGGCCGTGGGCAGCGAGCACCACCAGGTGCGCTGCACCCCGGCCCATGTCGCCGCCGAGTTCGAGGACATGGTGCGCCACTGCTGCTATCCGCAGCGGGAGACCTACAACGTCGCGGCCCTGATGCTCGCCCGGAAGGTCCGGCGCACCGGACTCAAGGGCGTGATCTCCGGCGAGGGCGCCGACGAGCTGTTCTTCGGCTACGACTCCTACGCGTTCGACGGCGCCCGCAGAAAACCGCCCGAGCCGCACGCCGAGAACGAACAGGCGTGGGGGAGGGCCGACTTCTCCTGGGAGACCGACCCCGCCCGCACCGCCCGCCGGCGGGAGCTGTGCCTCGCCCCGCAGGCGCTGCGGGAACTGCCCGGCCGGGAGTACTGGCGGGACCGGCTCAT
The DNA here is from genome assembly GCF_009650765.1 of Streptomyces sp. SUK 48. NCBI lineage: Bacteria > Bacillati > Actinomycetota > Actinomycetes > Kitasatosporales > Streptomycetaceae > Streptomyces > Streptomyces sp. SUK 48. The sequence continues at coordinate 8,057,200 of NZ_CP045740.1, forward strand.
CCCGTTCGACGACCGGGAGACCGCCGCGCTGACCCCGATGCAACTGCGTTCGGTCGCCGACGTGTACGTGCAGCTGAGCGGACATCTCCTCGGCGACCACGGCGACATGATGCTCATGGCGAACTCCGTGGAGGGCCGCTACCCCTTCCTCGGGGAACCCGTCGTCGAGCTGGCCCTCGGCATCTCCGACGAGCGCAAGGTGGCCGACTTCGAGGGCAAGGCGTGCCTGAAGGAGGCTTACGCCGGCATCGTGCCCGAACGCGTCCTGCACCGCGCCAAACAGGGCTTCACGGCCTACGGACTCGCCGACACGGCCGACGAGCCGACCATGGCGCGCTGGCGGGACCTGGTCGCGGCCACCGGCGTCTTCCGCCCCGACGCGCTGACCGCCCTGGCCGCCGACCCCACCCCGACAAGTGGGACGTCCGGCTGAGCCTGATCAGCATCAGCGCGATCATCGACGAGTTGGGACTGCGGTCATGACGGACACCTGGCACGAGCTGCTGCACGGCCCGCGATGGTCCGCCGCGGACACCGTGTGGGTCGAGGACGGCACCGAGTACAGCTGGGCGGACGTCGACCGGCTCGCCGCGGCGGTGGAGGCCGCCGTCCGCGCCGAGGGCCCGGCCCGGGTGGTCGTCGTACGCTCGCGGGACCGGCTCGGCTGCTTCGCGGGACAGCTGGGCGTCTGGCGCGCCGGCTCCGTGGCCGTCGCCGACGACCACACCCTCACCGAGCCGGACCTCGACCGCGTCCGGCCCGACCTCACCCTCACCGTGTCGGCGGGCCCGCACCCGTCCGTCGAGCCCGCCGGGCGCCCGGACGAGCGGCTGCCCCCGGACCGGCTCCCCGCCGAGGTCGTCGCCGTCAACTACACCTCCGGCAGCACCGGCACCCGCAAGGCCGTCGCGGTCACCCGCGGCAACCTGCTGGCGCTGTTCGGCTGCCGTGACCTGGACGTACCCGCATCCGGCCGGCTCACGGCCGGCGGCTTCGCCACCCCGACCTACGACGGCTGGTGGTTCGACACCTGGCGCACGGTGGCCGCGGGCGGGCGTGTGATCTGCCTGCCCCACGTCAACGACGACGTCTTCGCCTGGCCCGGCCTCACACGGACGTACGGCATCGGCCGGCTGCTGCTGCCGGCCGCGGTGCTCGCCACGGTCGTCGAGGTGCTGCCCGAGGCCGTCGCCGACGTCCCCCGCCTGTTCAGCGGCGGCGAGCAGTTCCGGATGTCGACGTACCGGCAGGCGAAGGAGGCGGGCCTGCACCGGCGCCTCGTCAACCTGTACGGGCCGACCGAGGCCACCTTCGCCACCCACCACTACCGCCTTCCCGCCGACCTCGACGCACCGGCCGTACCCATCGGCCGGCCGCTGGACGGGTGCCGGCAACTGCTGCGCCCACCGCAGGACGGGCCGCCCGACGTCCGCGAACTGGTCGTACACGGACCGTCCGTCTGCCTGGGCTACATCGACGGGGGCGTCATGACCCGCCGGTTCCGCGACGCGGACGGCGTGCCGTCGTACGACACCGGGGACCTGGTGCGCGTCGACGGCGACGGCGACCTCGTGTTCGCCGGGCGGCTGGACGGCGGGGTCAAGGTCAACGGGATGCGGGTCGACACGGCCGACCTGGAACAGCGGGTCACCGCCCTGCCCCGGGTGCGCGACTGCCGGGTCGTCCAGCAGGAACGGCACACCGTGGCCTTCGTCCGGACCGACCGGGCCACGCTCGGGGACCCGGCCGCCCGGTCGCGGATCGAGACCGTCGTCCAGGGCTTCTCACCCGCGATCGGCGTCCGCCTGGTGGACCGCTATCCGGTCCGGGCCGGCGGCAAGGTCGACGCCCCCGCCTTGATGGACCACTACCGAACGACAGACAGGGCCGAGGAGACATGACAGACATCTCACCAGCTGCCATCACCGACTGCGTACGCACCGTACTCGACCGCGAACTCGCCGACGACACCGACATATTCGCCGCCGGCGTCGACTCGCTGGCCGTGCTGCGCTGCCGCGCCCTGCTGAAGGAGCGCACCGGGGTCAAGGTCCCCGGACACGTCTTCTTCGAGGGCCGCACCCCGGCGCGCATCGCCGGCCTGATCGGAGGCCCGCATGCACGTCGTTGAGGACAGCCCGCTGTACTCGCCGGAGTTCTTCGCCGACGGCGACCCGTGGGCGTACCTGGCCGACCTGCGCGCACACCACCCGGTGTCCGTGCACCGCCGGGAGGACGGCTACGAGTTCCACGCGCTGACCCGGTACGCCGACATCTACGCGGCCTACGTCGATCACCAGCGGCTCAGCTCGTCGTACGGGACGATGGTCGACGGCTCGTATCTGCCGCAGAAGGACTCGGCCTCGGGCCGCATGCTCATCGTCACGGACCAGCCCGCCCACACCGGCATCCGCAAGCCGATCAAGACGAGCGGCTTCAGCCGGGACATGCTCGCCAAGGTCGGCCGCACGGTGCGCCGCAACCTCCGCGACACGCTCGGCGAGCTGTCGGTCGGCGACCGGCTCGACTTCGGCAGCGTCGTCGCCCCGGAGCTGCCCAAGGGCGTCCTGGAGGTGCTGTTCGGCATCGGCGCCGAGGACGCCGCCAAGCTCCTGGAGGACACCCGCACCATGATCGGCTACCGGGACGAGGTGTACGCCGGCACCTCCCCGCTCGACGCGCTCGTGGACGCCCAGCTGGACGTCCTGGAGTTCATCGACGAGCTGATCGGGCAGCGGCTCGACTCCGGACAGGCCGACGACATGATCGGCTTCCTCGCCCGGTGCGTCGCCGACGGCACCATGCCCCGCGACGTGGCGGTGCTCAACGGGCTTAACGTCGCCGTCGGCGGCAACGAGACCACCCCGCACACCGCGAGCCTGACCGTCCACACCATCGACGGGCACCGCGACCAGTGGCGCACGGTGGCCGACGGCGACACCGGCTGCGACGTGGCCACCCAGGAGTTCCTGCGCTGGACCTCCACCAACAGCTACGTGCAGCGGCTCGCCGTGGAGGACTTCCACGTCGGCGGCCATGTCATCCCCGCGGGCAGCTTCGTCACCCTGTGGAACATGTCGGCCAACCGGGACCCCGAGGTCTTCGACCGCCCCGACGAGTTCCTGATCGACCGCGCCGACAACAAGCAGCTCGCCTTCGGAGCCGGGGTGCACCGCTGCGTCGGCGCCCCCGCGGCCACCCTGGAGATCCAGACGTTCGTAGAGGAACTGGCGGCCTGGGACAAGGCGTTCGCGGTGCTGGAGGAGCCGCGCAAGCTGCGCTCCAACTTCATGCTCGGACTGACCGAGCTCCAGGTGGAGGTGGTCGACGCCAAGGAGTTCCACCAGTGAGCCCGGCCGCCGCGGGCCGGGACCTGTGCGTCTGCTTCCCGGCCGCCGGGGGCGGCGGCGCCCCGCTCACCCTGATGAGCGACGCCGCCGCCCGGCTGGGGCTGACCGTGCTGGCCCTGCCGAACGCCGAGTCCGTGACCGACCTCGACTCGGGGGACTGGGAGCGGCGGAGCGTCGAGGCGGTGCGGCGCGCGGCGGACCGCGGCGCCGCCCGCCGCGTCGTCCTCGCCGGACACTCCATGGGCGGACTGTCCGCCATCCGTCTGCTCCCGGCCCTCGGCATGCGAGGCAGCCGCCCGATCGGGGCACTGGTGATCAATACGCCCTGCCCCGACTCCTCAGGACGCATACCGACGATGTCACGACTGCCCGATCCCGAGATCGCCCGGATCCTCGCCCACGACGGCTTTCCCCAGGAGGTGCTCGACGACGAGAACATGCTGGCGGAGATCGCCACCGGCCTGCGCGGCGACACCGTGGTGGCCGACCGCCTGGCCGACCGCCTGGACCCCGCCGACCGCCTCACCGACCTGCATGTGCTGTGCGGCCGGGACGACCGGTTCATCCCGCCCGAACGCTGCGCCGCCTGGGCCGGACGGGTGGCGGGGGAGTTCCACCTGACGGTCGTCCCCGGCGGGCACAGTCCGGACCCGTCCTGGGCCCCCGCCCTCGATCGCGCCCTCACCGGCGTGCTCGCCACCGTCGCGGCCGAGAAGGAGGCGGCATGAGCGGACTCCAGAAGTCGCTGGGCGGCGCCGTCGGCACCTTCCTCGCGCTCTCCACCATCCTGGGCAGCGGGATGATGATCCTGCCCGGCACCAGCTACCAGGAGCTGGGCCGCTCCGCGTGGCTGCCCTGGGCCGTCGCCGCCGTGTCGGTCATCCCGCTGCTGTACTGCTACGCCTGGCTGGGCCGCCGCCACCCGTCGGCCTCCGGGGTCGCCCACTACTCGGAGGTGGCCTTCGGGCGGCCGGTCGGGCGCTCCGCCGGACTGCTGGCCACCCTCGCGCTGGTCGCCGGCATCCCGGCGACCGCCATCACCGGCGGCCGCTACGTCGCCCAGTTCTCCGGACTGCCGAGCCTGGCCTGGCTCTTCCCGGTCGCCGTCCTCGCCGCCGCCACCCTGATCGGCTGCCTGGGCACCAACGTCTCCGGGAAGGTCCAGGTCACCCTGGTGCTCGCCCTGTTCGCCCTGATCACCTGCACGGCCCTGGTCGCGCTCGGGGTGCACGGGGTGCGCGCGCCGGGCACCGCGGTACCGCCGCTGGGCAAACTGGGCGGCGTCCTCACGGCCGTCTACGTCGCCTTCACCGGCTGGGAGACCGTGGCCTTCACCTTCGAGGAGCACAAACGCCCGGACGCCATCCCGCGCATTTTCGCCGCCTCCTACGTCATCGTGGTCGCCCTGTACGGCCTGGTGCTGCTCGGCCTGTTCAGCGCGGTGGACCCCGGTGACAAGGCCCTGGACCAGGCGCCGCTGCTCCGGCTGGCGGAGCGCTCGCTCGGGGAGCTGGGCCGGCCGGTGACGCTGGCGCTGGTCGTCGCCGCCATCGCCGCGAACGTGTGCGCTTCCGTACTCGCCCTGTCCCGGCTGGTCTACGGCATGGCGCGCAGCGGCTACCTGCCCGGCCCGCTGGCCCGGGTACGCACCCGGGACGGCAACCCGGTGACCTCCGTGGTGGCGGTCGGCGCCGTCCTGACCCTGATCGCGCTCCTGGGCTCCACGGGCGTCATGTCCTTCCAGCTGCTCTTCGTGCTCTCCGGCGGGATCTACTTCGTGCTCTACGGGCTGGGAGCGGCCTCGTACTCGAAGCTGGCCGGGCCCGGCGCGCCCCGCGCGGTCGCCGTGCTCTGCGCGGTCACGGTGGTCGCGGTGACCGCGCTCGCCGGCCCGCCGATGTGGTGGTGCTGGGCGTTGTTCGCCGCCGTCTGGCTGGCCACCGCCGCCCTCGCCCGGCGGCGCCCGTCGAGGGTCGAACCCGAATACGAGAGCGCGGACCGGTGAGCACGACGGCGAACCCACAGCCACGGAAGGCCAGAACCATGGACGACGTCACTACCGTGTTCTTCCCCGGCGCCGGCTCTTTCGGCACCGAGTTCCGCCCGCTGACGAAGGAACTGGGCCGGGCGTCCTTGGCGGTGCGCTATCCGGGACGGCCCGGCCGGGACTTCGGCGTCCCGGCCGATTCCTTCGACGCGGTGACGGGCGCCTGCGCCGACCAGATCCGGCGCCGGCGCGCCGCCCGGGTCCTGCTGTTCGGTCACAGCTACGGCGCGTACGTCGCCTACGCCACCGCCGCCCGGCTGCGTGCGGCCGGTACGGAGGTCACCGCGCTGGTGGCGGTGGGCGCCGCCGGCCCCGCCCGGCTGCGGGTGCCGGCAGCGGCCGCGGCCGGTCCGGACGGGGCGGCGGCCTTCCTGGACCGGGCGGACCCCGGCGCCCTGGCCGGGGCACCGTCGGACGACTGGCGCGCCGCGGTCGCCGAGACGGCCGCCCAGGACCTGGCCCTGCTCCGGCGGTTCGACCCCGCGGCCGTTCCCGGTCTGCACTGCCCGGTGCTGGCCGCTCGGGGTGCCGAGGACCCGCTGACCACGGACGACACGATCGCCGCGTGGCAGCACACCACGACCGGCCCGTTCAGCCGCCGCATCTTCCCGGGCGGCCACTCCGACCTGCTCGGCACGCCCGCGTGCGCCGCATGGCTCCTCGACGTCCAGCGGACGGCGTGCGTCGGACCGGCCTGAACCGCGCGCGGTGACGCGGGGTCCGCCCCACACCCCCCAGGGGTTTCCTGGTTCACTGGTGCCTCCCGGCAGCGACACGGAAGGCCCAGCTCCCGCCATGGTGTATCGGCGTACGGAACGCACGAAGCGGCACGCGCAGACGAAGGAAGAGGCGTTCGTGCGTGCCGCGCACGCGTTGGTGGCACAGGAGGGCTTCGCCGGGGCGAAGGTGGCCGCGGTGGCCGGCGCGTGCGGAGTGAGCGCGGGCTCGCTCTACTCGTACTTCGGCAGCAGGGACGAACTGCTGGCACAGGTCTTCCGGCGGGCCGCGGGGCGTGAACTGGACGCCGTGCGCGCCGCGGTGGACGCCGCGCCCGGGGACCCCGAGGCCCGGCTCAGGGCGTTCGCGGACACGTTCACGGGGCGTGCCCTGCGCGGCCGGCGGCTGGCGTGGTCCCTGCTCTTCGAACCGGTCTCGCCGGTGGTGGAACGCGAACGGCTGGTGTACCGGCGGGAGTACGCGCAGCTGTGCGAGGGCGTCATCCGGGACGGCGTCGCGGCCGGGCGGTTCGCCCGGCAGAACGCGGCGGTGGCGGCCGGCGCCGTCATCGGCGCCATCTCCGAGGCGCTGGTCGGCAGGCTCTCACCGGAGGTCGCGCAGAAGACGGAGGTACCGGACGCGCGACTGGTCGCCGAGATCCGCGACTTCTGCCTCCGGGCCCTCGGCCGCGCACCCTCCTGAACGCCCCCTCCTCCGGAAGTCCCATTGCCTCGCCCCCGTAACCTTTCGTAGCATTAATTGAACGAGCATTCAGAGCTTGAACGGCGACGGGGACCCCATGCGGCACAGTGAACAAGTGACAATGATCGAGCGTCTTCTCGCGCTGCGCGAGACGCGCCGTGACGAGAAGATGCTGGACGAGGTCGTCACGATCCCGGTCAGCAAGTACACCGACGAGGCGCTCCTGGAGCGGGAGATCGCCTCGGCCTTCTCGCACTACCCGCTGGTCGCGGGGCACGCCTCGGCGCTCGGCGAACCCGGGGCCTACCTCACCAGCGACTGGGACCGGTTCCCCTATGTCGTCGTCAGGGGAGAGGACGGCCGGGTCCGCGCCTTCTACAACCAGTGCCGCCACCGCGGAGCCCGCCTCGCCGACCAGCCGACGGGAACGGTGCAGAACTTCATCTGCCCCTTCCACGGCTGGGTCTACGGCCTCGACGGCACCCTGAAGGGCATCACCCGGGCGCACGACTTCCCCGGCGTCAAGACCTGCGACTACGGCCTGGTGGAACTGCCCGCCGCGGAGTCGGGCGGCCTGATCTGGGTCGGCCGCACCCCCGGCGAGACGCTCGACATCCCCGGGTTCCTCGGGACGTTCCACGACGACCTGGTGAACTTCGACGTGGCCTCGCTCGTCCGGTACAAGAAGACCAAGGTGATCAAGGAGGCCAACTGGAAGCTGCTGATCAAGACGTATCTGGAGGGCTATCACGTCCCGTATCTGCACCGGGACACCCTCGCCTTCGCCTTCAAGAAGGGCGTGATCGCGCACGACGAGGACGGACCGCACATCCGGCTGTCCGCGGCGCGCACCAACATCGGCGAGACGGCCCTGAAGCCGCAGGAGGAGTGGCGCGTCCTGGACTACGCCTCGGTGTACTACACACTCTTCCCCAACACCTTCTTCATCCTGCATCCCGACTACGTGTCCATCAACACCTTCTGGCCCCTGGCCGCCAACCGCACGATCTGGACCCACGAGATGCTCTACCGCGACGGCGACTTCGCCGGGTCCGCCGGACAGAGCGCGCTCGCCAAGCGCTTCGAGTTCACCAATGACACGGTCTTCGACCAGGAGGACTTCGCCATCGCCGAGAACGTGCAGCGGCATCTGCTCCACGGGGGCAGCGACCACCACGTACTCGGCCTGGCGGAGGGCCTGCTCGCGATGTTCCAGCAGAACATCGACGAACGGCTGACCGACCCGGACGCGGACACCCCCACCACCCCCCGAGCATCAGGACGGCACGCATGACCATGGACCACGCCGCTTTCGCACAGAGCATCTTCAAGGCCCAGCCGTTCAGCATGTTCCTGGGCGCTGAACTCACCTCCGCGGGACCCGACTCGGCCGAGATCCGCGTCGCCAACCGGCCCGAGATCCAGCAGCAGCACGGCTTCGTGCACGGGGGGGTGCTCAGCTACCTGGCCGACAACGCGCTGACCTTCGCGGGCGGACTCGCCCTGGGCGGTGACGCGCTCACCGCCGAATACAAGATCAACTATGTGCGGCCCGCCGTGGGCGAGTTCGTCGTCGCACGCGCCGAGGCGACCGTCACGACCCGGCGTCAGGCCGTGTGCCAGTGCTCGGTCTACGTCGTCTCGGAGCAGGGGGAGGAGCGCTTGGTCGCCGTCGCGCAGGGGACGATCGTACGGGCGGGCAAGCAGGAGGACTGAGACACCGCGGGGCCGGCCGGGCGACCGGCGGCCGGCCCCGCGGCACCGGGCGGGTCAGGAGCCGGTCCGCACCTGCTCGCGCAGGATGTGCTTCTGCACCTTGCCGGAGGGCGTGCGCGGCAGCGACGGCACCACCACCAGCTCCCGGGGAATCTTGTACTTCGCCAGCCGGGTGGCGAGAAAGCCGCGCAACTCCTCCAGCGTCACCGCCGCGTCGGCCTCGACCACGGCGACGACGGTCTCGCCCCAGTCGGGGTGCGTCCGCCCGACGACGGCGGCGTCCCGGATCGCCGGATACCGCAGGATCGCCTCCTCCACCTCGGGCGCGTAGACGTTCTCCCCGCCGGTGATGACCACGTCCTTGATCCGGCCGACGATGAACAGGTAGCCGTCCTCGTCCACCCGCGCGAGATCCCCGGACCGGTACCAGTCGCCCGCGAAGGCACGCTCGGTCGCTTCCGGATCGTCGAGATACCCCAGCATCCGGGTCCCCGAGCGCAGCCACAGCTCCCCGGTCTCGCCGGCCCCGGCGTCCGCGCCGTCGTCCCTGACCACGCGGATGTCCACGCCCGGCATGCCGCCCGCCCCGATCGACCCCGCCTTGGCGAGCTGCTCCTGCGGGCGGAGCACCGCACCCACCGGCCCCATCTCGCTCATCCCGTACACCTGGCAGAAACGGTCCGGGCCGTACGCCGCCTCCAGCGTCCGTACCGTCTCGGCGCCCAGCGACGCCCCGCCGTAGGCCCACAGCCGCACGCTCGACAGATCGAAGCCGGACAGGTCGGCCCCCGCAGCGGGCAGCGCCTTCAGCGGGGCGAGGTAGGCGATGGGGGCGCCGAAGAAGGCGGTGACCCGGTGCCTGCGCACGGCCTCCAGGAAGGCGAGCGGCTCGTACTCCTTCAGCAGGACGACGGTGCCGCCCAGGTAGATCATCGACAGGAACCAGTTGTTCAGCGGCGAGGCGTGCCAGATCGGCATGGCCAGCAGGAACCGGTCCTCGCGGCGCAGCCCCGCGGCCGCCGTGGTGTACGCGGGCACGGCGGACAGCCCGCGGTGCGAGTGCAGGCAGCCCTTGGGCGCGCCGGTCGTCCCGGAGGTGTACAGCACCTGCGCGACGGCCTCGGGACCGACCTCCGCACCCTCCCATTCCGGTGCTCCGGCGACCAGCCGGTCGAACTCGCCGCCACCGGCGTCGTCCGTGATGAGGACATCGGCCTCGGGGGCGCCCTCGCGCACGCGCCCGGCCAGCTCCTCCGAGACGACGGCGACCCGCAGCTTCGCATGCCCTGCGACATACGCCAGTTCGTGCGCGGTCAACTTGTGATTGACCGGCACCAGTGCCGCCCCGGCCCGCCAGATTCCGAAGGCCGCCACGGCGAAGGCGGGGGTGTTGTACGTCATCACCCCCACGCGATCGCCCGGCCGCACCCCGCGCTCCCGCAGCACGGCGGCGGCGCGCTTCGAGGCCGCGAGCAACTCGGCGTACGTCATCGACCCCGAGTCGGAGACGAGGGCCGGCTTCTCACCGCAACCGCGGGCCGACGCCTCCAGCATCCATGTCAGGTTCACCGCAGGGTCCTCCGCGTTCCGGTGGGGCTGCCGTGCCGGGAACCCTCCTGGCACGGCAAGAATTGAATCATCGTTCAACACTCCCGGGGAAGCTTCAACTCCCTTTACCCGGAGGGGTTCCCGGGCCGGCGCGCGACGGCGGCTGGGGTGGCGGGTCCGGCCGCGGGGACGCCGACGACCGGGTCAGCGCTCCTCGCGCAGCCCCCACGGAGTCCCGTACTCGATCAGCAGATCGAGGAAGGGCCGGGGCGGGAGCGCCTCGGGGCCGAGGACACCGGTGCCCTGCCACGCGCCGCTCGCGATCAGTTCGAGGGCGATCACCGGGTTGACGGCCGTCTGCCAGACCACGGCCTGGGAGCCGTACTCGCGCATCGACCACTCGTTGTCGACGACGTGGTACAGGTACACCTCGCGCGCGGCGCCGTCCTTGGTGCCCTTGACCCACGTGCCCGCGCAGGTCTTGCCCTTCATCCGGTCGCCGAGCGTGGCGGGGTCGGGCAGGCAGGCGGCGACCACGTCGCGCGGGGAGACCTCGACCGGTCCGTCCGCGCCGGGGACGGCGACCTTCGCCGTGGAGTCGAGCCCCAGCGCGTGGAGGGTCTGGAGTTTGGCGATGAAGTCGTCGCCCAGACCGTACTTGAACGTCACCCGGCGCGCGTCCACCCAGCGGGGCATCAGCAGCACCTCCTCGTGCTCGACGTTCACGCACTCCACCGGGCCGATGCCCGCGGGGAAGTCGAAGACCTCCGGCTCGCTGAACGGCGCCGTGGTGAACCAGCCGCGGTCCTTCTCGTAGACCACGGGCGGGTTGAGGCACTCCTCGATGGTCGTCCAGATACTGAAGGACGGCGCGAAGTCGTAGCCCTCGACGGTGAGATTCGCGCCGTCGCGGACCCCGAGCTCCTCGATCTCGTCGAACAGCTCGTCGGCGGCGTAGCGGGCGAAGACATCCGACAGACCCGGCTCCACTCCCATCCCGACCAGGGCGAGACGGCCGGCATCCTGCCAGTCCCCGGCGCGGGCGAACTGCTCGTCGCCGAGCTTCACCCCGCACTGCTCGTACGGGGCGGCCGGGTGCGGCACGGACAGCGACATCGCCATGTCCAGATAGTGCGTGCCCGCGGCGAGCGCCGCGTTGAACAGCGGCATCACGAAGCGCGGGTCGGTCGCGTTGAGCAGGACGTCGCAGCGCCGCGCGACGAGGAGACGCCGTACCGCCTCCTCGTCGGAGGCGTCCAGACGGCACGGGCTGAAACGGCCGCCGGGGTCGTCGAGCGCGGCGACGGCCGCCTCGGCACGGGCGAGGTCGTAGTCGGCGACGACCATGTGGGCCAGGAAGCCGCGACGGGCTGCGATACGGGTGACGGCGGTTCCGACACCGCCCGCACCGACGAGGAGTACGCGCATGTCACACACCACTTCGTTGAGACGGTTCCCCGGGCGGGAGCCCCGGGAGGTGACCTGATGGAACACGAGGCGGCTTGTTAAGGTCTACGGCGTTGGCATAAGGAGCGCGAGGCGGTGACACGGTGCCCAAGAAGGTGGTTCCGGAGGCGGAACGGCGCCGGCGGCGGCCGACCCGGCAGGGCACCGTCCTGTCGGAGCGGCTGATCGTGCGGACGGCCCTGCGGATGCTGCACGAGCACGGAGCGTCCGGGCTGACCGCCCGCCGCCTGGGTGCCGCCCTGGGCGCCGACCCGAGCACGCTGTACCGCTACTTCGCCGGCCTGGACGGACTGACCCGGGCCATCGGCGAGGAGCTGATGGGCAGGGCCCTGGACAGCTGGACGCCCACCGGGAAGTGGCGCGCCGACCTGCGCGCCCTGGGCCTCGCCATTCACGCCTCGTACCTCGCCCACCCCCACGCCGCGCTGCTCACCGCCAGCCGGGTCACCGGCCGGCCCCGCGAGATCGCGGTCGACGAGACGATCCTCGGCATCCTGCGCGGGGCGGGCTTCGAGGACGCGGAGGCCGTCGGCGTGTACCACGCCTTCATCGACCTGGCGCTGGCCTTCGCCGCCCTGGACGCGGGCGCACTCGCCATCAAGGACGAGGTCAGGGAGGCCGACGAGGAAGTCTGGACCTCGACCTACGCCCGACTGCCCGCCGGGACCCATCCGCACATCGCCGCCACCGCGCACCTGCTGGCCGACCGCATGAACCTCAGCGCCTATCCGGTCGTACTGGACACCCTGCTGGCCCAGGCCGAGACCCGGCTGGCCACCGCGCGAGACAGGGGTACCGATGCGCGGTGAGACCCACGGTCCGGGACGCGCGGTGTCTCGGGGGCGCGCGACGCGGTGACGACCCGAGCCGTCACGCGCCCCTGACGCGCTCGCCGCACACGGCCTGGAGAGCCGTGTGCGGCGAGCGGCGAAGGCGTACGGTACGGCCGCTCGGCAGGTCAGTGACGCAGGTGGGGCCGACCGGAGCCGGTCCGCTGGGCGGGCACCCGGCCCGTCCCGACGAGGCGCCGGTCCCGGCGGACCGACGGAACCTCACCTGCCGGCCTGCCGCGACGCGCGCCACCGTGCTCACTCCAGTACAGGACGCTGCCGGCAGCCAGGGCGAAGCCGATTCCCGCGCCCACCAGGGCGCCGAAGACCTCTCCCGACGCGAAGCCGGCCAGAGCCCCGGCCAGCAGTCCCACCAGCGAGGCACCGATGAAGTACCTGCGGATCCTCTCGTCCATTGAAATCACCGCCTTTCACAGATCCCTCTGCCCCGCTGTGCGGCATCAAACCGACGATTCGTCACATTAGGCGAGTGATCGGGAAGCCGATGGGGGGCCTGAATCGCTTTCAATTCGTGTGACGGATGGTCAAGAGGCCGCCGCTGAACCGCTCTTTTGAATCTCTCGGCGGTCCAGAATCAGGACATGAACGTCCCCGAGCTGCTCGAAGCGGCAGTCCTGCTGGTCCCGGAGGAGATCGCTACGGAGAACGACATCACGGTGCGAGAAGTCTGGGAGAACCTGGCCAACGTCGCCGAGCAGATCCGGTTGAAGAGGGGTGCGGCCCGGTGTCATTGGCGCTCCCACGAGACTCTCCACGGCGTCATCCGAGCGGATCTCACCCTCCGGCCGGCCTCCGAAGCCCGGCGGCAGATCCCCTTCGACGGAGCCGGGGCCCTGCGACCGATGTGGAACATCGGACATCGAACCCGGAGCGGCGAACCCGGCCTCGACATCGCCGCACTCTGGGCGGAATCCACACCGTCCGTGGAATCCGGCGGACGATGCCCGATACGACTCGCCCCGCTCGACCCCTCGCCGGGAGAGCGGCAGGAGAGGACACGCACTTCGCCCCGTCGAGCCGCTTGCGCCGACCGCACCCGCGCCCACCGCGGCACCGCCGGCGACTCCCTCCGTGGGGGGAACCTCCGGGTGCGGCGCGGCGGTCACCGGCGCGGGTGGTCCTACTGTCGGCTGGTGTGACGCACGAAACGAACAGCCCAGCGACCGGCCCCGCGAGGCGAAACCTGCTGACCATCGGCGCCGGAGCCGTCCTCGCCACGGGGTGCAGCCGCTTGGTGGCCGCCCCGGACCTCGGGGCGAGCCCGTCGGCCTCCGGCACCGCGCCGGGCGCGGATCTGACACCCGGAGCGATGACGCTCTTCGACAACTCGGCGTACAACTTCAACGGGCTCTTCGCCCTCGGCGCGTCGGGCGCGGGCGCGGCCGAGGTCGGCGAGGTGCTCACCGCCGTCAACGCGATCAACAAGGCGGGCCTGTCCGCGCAGTCGTACGTCACGACGTTCCGCCGGCTGGGCGACCGGCTCATGGCCGCACCTGAGAGCGGCGTACCGGACGCCCAGACCACGCGCTTCCGGGCCCTGCGCGCGGCGCAGTACTACGGCCAGGCGCTCTTCTTCGTCCTCGGCTCCGACGCGCCCGGCGACGAGGAACGGCTGTACAAGGCGGGGCGTGCCGCGTGGGACAAGTTCTGCTCGCTGTGCGACCCGCCGCCGGTGACGGACCGCGTCCCGTACGGGAAAACCCCCCTGCCGGTGTGGTTCTTCCGGCCCGACGAGTCCGGGAAGCGCCGGCCCACGGTCATCCTCACCAACGGCAGCGACGGCCAGAACGTCGACATGTGGACGTACGGCGTGCCCGCGGCGCTGGACCGGGGCTGGAACGCGCTCGTCTACGACGGCCCCGGGCAGGGACAGCTGCTCTTCGTCGACCAGGTGACCTTCACGCCCACCTGGGAGAAGGTCGTCGCGCCGCTGATCGACTGGCTGTCCCGGCGGCAGGACGTGGACACCGGGAAGATCGCGCTCACCGGGCTGAGCATGGCGGGCGATCTGGTGCCCCGGGCGGCCGCGTTCGAGCCACGGCTCGCCGCCGCCGTCGCGATGCCCGGCTGCGTGGAACCGTGGCGGGGCTTTCCCCCGGAGATCCGGGAGATCCTGCGGCCGGGCAAGGCGGAGACGAACGCCATCTGGAACAAGGAGGTCGTCCCACACCTGCCCGCGGCCGACGCGGCGACGATGAAGAAGCGCTTCGAGCCGTTCTCCGTCCCGGCGATGCTCGCCGCCCGGCAGGGGAAGGTGTTCACGGACTTCTACACACCGGCCCGGGCCGTCCAGGCGCTCACGGTCACGGACGTGGTGAGCAGGATCAGGACGCCGATGCTGGTCCTCGACTACGAGGGCGACCAGTTCTATCCGGGCCAGGCCCGCGAACTGTACGACAAGCTGACCTCCCCCAAGGACTACGTGAAACTCACCGCCGCCGAGGGCGCCCAGCTGCACTGCTCGCCGATGGCTCCCCAGCTCCACTGCGAGGTGGTCTTCGACTGGCTCCAGGAGACCGTGCGAGGCGGTCGGTCCTGATGCCGAGGGCGGGGGGCTGTCTGATGCCGAGGGCGGGGGACCGGCCGACGGGCTCTCAGGGAACCGGTCGTTCCGGGGCGGTCTCCAGCGCGGACCGCAGGCGATGAAGAGTCGCCGCCATGCCCGCGCGGTTCACCCGGACCCGCTCGGCCGGCGTCGTGCCGGCGAACACCCTGCCGAGGAGGTCGGCCGCCCTTCCCCGCGCGCCCTGGCGCAGGTCGTGCCAGTACTGGGTGACCTGGATCCGTCCGGTGCCCTCGGCCTC
This sequence comes from Streptomyces sp. SUK 48, assembly GCF_009650765.1. NCBI lineage: Bacteria > Bacillati > Actinomycetota > Actinomycetes > Kitasatosporales > Streptomycetaceae > Streptomyces > Streptomyces sp. SUK 48. Next base: position 8,072,402 of record NZ_CP045740.1, read on the forward strand.
GGTGAGGCGGAAACCCCAGACCGCGAGGGGCAGTCCGGCGATCGACACGCGATAGGCGAACTCGTGCGGAGCGTTCGCCTCGGTCACCCGGCAGTGGGTGAACCAGCGCCGGCCGCCGTTGCGGTTGAACCCGAGGAACGTGGTGTGAGGGCCGCCGCGTCCGGCGAGGAGGAGGACTCCGACGCACTCGGGGCTCCAGCCGGCCACGCGCCGGACATCGCTGATCGCCGCGTACACCCGCTCGGGCGAGGCACCGATCAGGATGGACTCGCTCAGTTCCCGTGTGCGCGTCCCGGCCGGCGCGCGGGTGCCCCGTCCGCCCGGCGACGTCATCGCGGGTCGTCCGTGACGGTCGCCGCCGGCAGCGGGGAGCGCACCGCGGCGAGGGGCGCCCGCGGCACCGGTACGGCGGTGTCCGCGGTGCCGACCGTGCTCTCCGCCGACGTGCGGGGAGGTCCGCCGACCGCGGCGGGTCCGGGCTGCCAGCCCGGCCGCCCCACCACGTGACGGACCCGGTCCCGCCACCGCGAGGCCCGGGCCACGTCCCGTCCGAGGGCGGCGTACTCGTGGGAGACGACGCGCAGCGGGTTGTGGGTGCCGATGTTCTTGGTGAGCCCGTACACGGGGCGCTCGCCCTCTTCGGCCCAGGTGCCGAAGAGCTGGTCCCAGACCATGAGGATGCCGCCGAAGTTGCGGTCCAGGTAGCCGCCTTGGGAGGCGTGGTGCACCCGGTGGCTCGACGGGGTGTTGACGATCCTCTCGACAAGACGGGGAAGCCGGCCGATGCGGTCGGTGTGCAGCCAGAACTGGGTCAGCATGTTGATGCTGCCGCAGAGCAGGATCGCCCACGCGGGCACACCGGCCAGCGCGAGGGGTATGTAGAAGATCTGTGAGGTCAGGCCGGTCCAGGGCTGCCGGATCGCCGTGGCGAAGTTGTACCTGAGGCTGGAGTGGTGCACCACGTGGCTGGCCCACAGCACGCGGACGCGGTGGTGTTCACGGTGCATCCAGTAGTAGCAGAAGTCCTGGGCGAGGAGGACCAGCGGGAAGGTCGCCCAGGTAACCTCGACCCGCAGGGGCGTCAGTGCGTACAGGCCGGCGAAGACGGCCACCGCGATCGTCTTGTAGACGACGTCGGTGGCGGCGGCCCCCGCGCCCACGGTCAGGCTGGTCGCGGTGTCCCGCACCCCGTAGCCGCTGGCGTTCTCGTCGGGGTGGAGCCGGTAGTAGACCATCTCCAGGACGATCAGCAGCACGAAGGCGGGGGCGGACAGGGCGAGCAAGGACGTGGTTTCCATCAGACCTCCTGTCGGAGCGATTCGCTCCGCAGGAGTATCGGAGTGAATCGCTCCCATAGGCAAGGGGTTGGTCCATGGAGAATTCAGCGGCCGGGGGAAGGCGCGCGGGCGGACGGTTCGGCCGCCAGACCGAGGCCGAGCGCAACGACGTGCTCGTCCTGGACGCGGCGCGTGCGGTGTTCGCGGAACAAGGCGCCGACGCCCCGGTGTCCGCCATCGCGGAGCGGGCGGGGGTCGGCATGGGCACCCTCTATCGCCGTTACGGCAGCAAGGAGCAGCTTCTTCAGCGGCTGTGCGTCACCGGCATCACCAGCACCATCGCCGGGCTGCAGCAGGCACTTGAGGCGGAGGGCACGGGTTGGGCGGCTCTCGCCTCCTACATGGCCGCGGCGGTCGACGAGCGGGCAGGTGCCTTCGCGGCACTCGCCGGCACGTTCAGCCTGCCCCGGGAACTGGTCGACGCGAACGAACGCGCCAAGGCGCTGGCGGAGCGGCTCCTGCGCCGGGGCATCGACGACCGGACCGTACGCGAGGACGTGACGACACTGGACATCACCCACGTCGTCGAGATGTTCAGCCGCTACCCGCGCCGCACCGAGGAGGACGAGCACGCGCGGCGCAGGATGCTGGCCATGACCCTCGACGGCCTGCGCGCCGGCCACCCGCCGCTGCCCGGACCGCAGCCGAACTGGGCTGCCTACGACCGTATCTGGGAGCCGTCGGCACGCTCCTGACCGTCGGAGTCCGGCCGTCCTACGCTTACGGCCCACTCCCGCGCCCCCTCATCGAGGGGAGGCTCGCACGGAGCTGTGCGAGCCGGGTGACCGCAGGTCCGCGAGGCGGGGTCGGCGTACGCGCCGGGGGTGCGGACGTGCGGCGCGAGGCGCTCATCGGGGCGGCGGGTCCGGCCTGGCCCGGGCCGCGGCGGCCAGTTCGATACGGCTCGCCAGGCCGAGCTTGGCCAGCGCGTGGGAGACATGGGTCTGCACCGTGCGGGTCGAGACGTTGAGGTCCCGGGCTATCTCGGGGCCGGTCCGGCCGGACGCCACCAGGTCGGCGACGAGGGTCTCGGTGGGGGTCAGTGCCCGCCACCCGGTGGCCGGCCGCCGACGGGCCGCCGTCGCGCCGAGCCGCACCCCGGCGGCGCGCAGCCGACCGGTGACCCGCGTGGCCGCGCCCGTCGCACCCGTCTCCTCGGCGCACCGCAGCGCGTGCCGGGCGTACTCCCGGGCCAGGGTCCGGTCGCCCTCTTCCGCGGCGGCCACCGCCGCTTCCTCCCAGGCCGCCAGCTCCGCCAGGTGCAGACCGGTCCGGTTCGCGTCCTCGGCGGCGGCGCACGCCCGCTCCACCGTGCCGTCGGCGTCGGTGCCGGTCAGTGCCTCGGCCAGGTGCACGGTGGGCGCGAGGGCGGGGGTCAGGGGGCGGGGGAGCCGTGCGAGATCGCGGGCGATCATCGCCCGCAGCTCCTCGTCCGCCGCACGCCGTGCGATCCGGGCCAGTTCGGGCGCGACGGTGGCGAGCCAGGTGAGCAGGTTACGGTGCGCGGCGGTCCGCCACACCTCGCGGGCCAGCCGGGACGCCTCGCGGTACCGCCGCCGGGCCTCCAGCAGGGCCACCTCGGCTCGCTCGGGCTGGGGTATGCCGAACTGCAACGGCGCGGGGGCGGTGTGCCATGCGCGCAGCCGGGTGTCGGCCGCCTCCGGGTCGCCGCGGAGCACGTCGATGAGCGCCCGCGCGCCCACCGACATCGAGGTCCAGGCGAGGCCGGCCCAGTCGGCGCTCTCCAGCCCGGAGTCGAAGGCCGCCGCGGCGTCCGCCAGCCGCCCGGCGGCCAAGTCGATGGATCCGCGCAGCAGTTGATGGGGGACGCTCTGCCACTGGGCGGCCCGGTCCTCCCGCAGCCGCGCCACGTCCTGCATGGCGGTCCAGGCCGCCCCGGGTCCCTCCACGTGCAGTTCCACGAACGGCGGCCACACGTCGCTGGAGGCGCCCTCGTAGGGGTCCACCTCGGCCGACATGTGCTGTCGCGATGCCTCCCAGGCCAGTTCGAGCGCCACCTTCGGATGACCGATCAGCGACAACCTGACGGCCTCGGTCACCAGGCCGGTCAGCGTGAGCTCCCGGGGGTCGGCGACGGGCGGGCTCAGCGGCAGGGGCCGCAGACCGGCGAGCTGGGTGAGCTGAACCCGGTGCTGCCCGATGATGTCGCGCACATGCCCGGAGACCGGTGCGTCGAGCGAGGCGTCCACCAGGGCGAGGGCCTCGGGCACCCGCCCCCGGAGGGTCAGCGCGAAGATCAGCACCCGGCTCAGCTCGACGGTCTGGACGGGATCGGTGGCGTGGTCCAGCGCGGTACGGGCCACGGTCTCCGCCCGGCTCGGCCGACCCGACCGGGCCAGCGCCCGGGAGCGCCGGATCGCCAGCTCCACCGCGGCCCGCGACGAGCCGCCGGCCGCCACCGGACCGGCGAGCAGGTCCGCCTCGACGGCCGGGGCGTGGGCCAGGTCCGCCTCGGCGCCCCGCACGGCCAGCAGCACGTCCTCGGCCGGGGCTCCGGACGCGATCACATGCCGGACGCGGCCCGCCGGCTCCTCGTACCGGGCCGCCGCGGTGTGCAGGACGCGGGCCAGCGGCCCGGGGATGTCGAGTTCGACGGCGTCGCGGTAGCTGTCGTGGGCGAACGCCAGCCGCCCGCCGGGCTCGAACACCGCGACGGCGCGGTCCAGGAGGACCTGCACGGGTTCCACCAGGGCGACGGCCGCGACCCCCGCGACGGCCGCGATCTCTTCCACGGTGGCGGGCCGGCCGAGGACGGCGAGGATCCGGGCCGCGTGCCTGGCCGGCCCGTGGAGGGCGGACACGGTGGTGGCCACGGGGTCGCCGAGGCCACCACGTGCCACCTCCTCGGCCGTGCTGCCGGGCCGCAGTTCGAGGACGTCCCCCGTGGTGGTGAGAGCCTTCGCGTCCGCCAGGCCGTCGAGGAGGGTCAGCACGCGCAGGGCGTTGTCCCGGTGCGGCGCGAGCACCGGACGGAGCCGGCGGCCCGGCCACCGCCCGGTGTGCTCGTGGACCAGCGCGTCGAGATCGATGTCGTCCAGCGGGGGAAGTACGACCTCCCGCACCGAGGGCGCGCGCAGGAGCCGCACGAGGTGGTCCCGCTCCGGGCGGGGCCTGCGGGCCATCAGCAGGGCGAGGGGAAGGTCGCGGGCGGCGGACGCCATCATGTTCAGCAGGGCCAGCGAGGCGCTGTCAGCCTCGTGGGCGTCGTCCACGACAAGAATGAGCGGCCCGGCCGCGCAGAGATCGTCGAGCCGGGCGAGCAGGCGTTCCTCGGCGTCGGCGGGCACCGGGCGGCCGAGGTCCAGCCCGAGCAGTACCGACACCACCATGTACGGCGTCCCGCGCGGGATCTCCGTGCTCGCGGCCCGCCGGGACGCGGCCGGGACGCTCGCCAGCGCCTCGCGCAGCGCCCGACTCTTTCCGGCCCCGGCTTCGCCGGTGACCACGAGGACCGGCGGGTGGGCGGTGCCGGCGCCCAGGCCGCGGACGAGGGCCGCCGTCAGGAAGGTGTCCAGGCTCCGGCGGTTGTTCGGCCGCACGTCGTTCACACCAGGCAGCCTAAAGCCCCTGGACGCGGTGCGGTCTCCGGCGGACTTCTCGCCCATGTGATCAGTTCCTTGGTCCGTCCCCGGCGGCCGACGGGTTCCGTTTCCGTGTCGGCCCGGCGGCCCGCCAGCCCGCCGGGCGTCCGCGGCCATAAGGCGGAGGAGGGAGCCGGGCGGGCCTGGGGCCGTGCGGGGGACGTCAGCATCGGGTGGGGGCGCCTCCAGACGCTGAGGGCAGTGGGGAGTGCGTGCTGGCCGTCCCGGGCAGCAGGAGCGCACGGCCCACGGCGGTGGTACCAGCGTCGGGTGGTCCGCGCGCCTGCCACCGCCCGCCAGGTCACCCGGGCGGCGGCAGGCACACCTATCTGCGGGCCCGGCGCGACGGTTGCCGCCGTCGCCGTGACGCAGGCGTTGACGACTCGCTGCCGTCCGCTCGCCGACGACCGCGGGCCCCTCGCCGCGGTGGGCGGCCATGGGCACCGCGGTCCCGGTCAAGCATGGTCATGGACACGCCGCCGGTCATGCCGCTCGGCGGGGGAGTGCGCCCTCAACGCCGAGGGGCCGCGTCGCCGCCGATGTGGGCCGCGCCCGCCATCGCCTCGGTGCGCTTGAGGCCGGCGAGCACCAGGAGGACGGGCACCACCCAGTTGAGCAGCAGGTTCCCGGTACCGAGGGCACCGGCGAGCAGATGGCACAGAGCCATCACGAAGATGACCCCCGCCCACAGCAGGGAGATCCGCCGGTTGACGGCCCGGAAGACCGGGCTGCCCCAGTAGCGCCGGTCGACCCCGGCGCGCGCGTACTGCTCGGTGAACGGCACCGTGAACGCCGACACCAGCATGATCGCCGCGAGGAGCAGCGCGGCACCGCCCCGGCCGTAGTCCACCAGCGACTGCTCGACGCGGTGTCCGCCGGTCAGACCGAGCACGGTCAGCGCGCCGAACGTCAGCACTCCCGCCGCGTCGATGACCTTCAGACCGTCGCGGACGGTGCCGCGCACGGCGAGCAGCAGGGAGCCGAGACAGGCGGCCAGTGCCGCCCAGCCGACCGCACCCGTGCCCGCGTGCTCGGCTATCAGGGAGAACAGGATCCAGGGAGCCAGCCCGAACAGGAGACTGGAGGCTTTCATGAGGATTACTCCGGCGTCGAAGGACGAGAACGCGTCCATGCTCGGCCGTCCCGCCCAGGCGTTCATCCGTCGAACGACGCAGGAAACCGTGCCACCCGGGCGGCGCGCTCCGGGGGCCGCCCGGGCCGGGGCCGGTGTCCCGGTGTCCGGGCGGCGTGCGGGGGAGTCGGCACAGGCGACGCCGACCGTCTCGCCGTACCGCTGCGAGCGCGTGCGGCGCGGTCCGTTCGCACGCCGGCACGCCCGGTCGACTCGCAAACGACCGGCGTGACACCACGGGCGACGCATTCAAGGCACACGCCGCTCAGGGACACCGGCCCCGGGGCGACAGCCGCCACATGCGGGCACGCTGGTCGTGCCGACGACCGAGGCTCCCATCGGCCCGCCCTCCGGTCTGGACGGACTGTCCAAGCCCGTCCAACCACCCTCCGTCCGCTGGGCGTTGTCCATGCGTGTCCCTCGCCGCCCGGCCCCCCACACCGGGACAGCGATCAACGGCGGGGCACGCTTCAGGCGTCGCGGTCGGCGAGCCAGTTGCCGTGGAAGCCGAACGGCACGCGGGCGGGCAGGTGGATCGTCGCCACCGGATCCGCGCCGAGGTCGTCGGCGTCGAGGATGACCAGGTCGCTTCGGTCGGTGGCGGCGTCGTACACATAGGTCATGAGCCACCCCGGCCCGCCGGCCGTGCCGTCGGCGGGCGCGAAGGCGGCCTCGTCGGGCGTGCGGCCGGGGCCGAAGTCGTGGACGTCGGCGGCCCCGGTGTCCAGGTCGTAGCGCACCAGGGTGTGGTCGCTGGTCAGGTGTCCGTGTCCCGAGTCGAGACCGGCCAGACGGTCGTCCACACGCGGGAACTCACCCGCCCGGTCGTCGAGTTGTTCCTCGCGGACGGAGCCGGAGGCCGGGTCGATGGTCCACTTCCACAGCGTGCCCCCGTCACCGGGCTTCTCGGTGGTGCCGTCGTCCCTGCGCCGCCACATCTCGGGATAGCGCACCACATGCAGGACGATCGTGCCGTCCGGGGCGTCGTAGGCGTTGAGCGCGTGGAAGACGTAGCAGGGGTCGACGGTGAACCAGCGGACCGCTCCGTGGGGATCGTCACGGCGCAGGACACCGAGTCGTGCGCCGTAGCCGTCGTCCCAGGAGAACGGCATCCTGCCGGCCTTGGCGAGGGCGGGATCGAGGACCAGCGGCAGGTCCATGAAGATCACGTGATCGGCCGTGATGCTGAAGTCATGCATCATCGTCGGCTTGGGGACCTCGACGGGCCTGCTCAGCACCAGCTCGCCCGAGGCATCGGCGCGGTGGTAGGTGAGCGGGACGCCCGGGGAGCCCTTGCCGAAGAAGTGCAGCTCGCCGGTGACCGGGCAGATCCTGGGGTGGGCCGTCATGGCCGTATTGAGCCGGCCGCCGAAGTCGTACGGCCCCTTGGTGTCGAGGTCGTACGTCAACTCGTAGGGCAGACAGGTCTCCACCAGGGCGAAGACCCGCCCCGCGTGCCTGATGACGTGGGTGTTGGCCGGACCGGCGGTGAGATCCGTGTTGCCGTGGCCGTCGTGCGGCCGCGCGCCGTCGGTCAACCGGGTCGTGCGTACCCAGCGGTTGCGGTACGAGACCGCGCGGCCGTTCTCGATGCGCACACCGTGCACCATGCCGTCCCCGAAGAACCAGTGTCCGGAGGCGGCCTCGGCCGGGTTCGGGCCGTTGCGCAGGTACCAGCCGGACAGCTCGGGCGGGATGGCACCGGTCACGGGCAGGTCGTGGGCGGTGAGTTCCTCGGTGACCGGGGCGTAGTTACCGGCGAGGTGCGGCGCGCTCATCGGGTCACCTGCCGCGGGAACCAGGATTCGCTGTGTATGCGGTCGGTCATGACGTCTTGTCTCCTGAGTGGTGGGAATGTCCTCGGACGGGGTGGTGACGGATCAGTCGTCCATGTCCGGCTTCCTCTTCGCCAGCAGGAACGCGCTGGCCAGGAGGCCGGCGCCGAAGACCGCGGCGGCGGTGAGGTATCCGCCCCGCATGGCCTCGGCCGCGTGGTGCAGACGGTCGGCGGGGGATACGACGCGGTTCAGCTGGTCGAGGACGACGGTCCCGATGACGGCGACACCCAGGGTGCCGCCGAGCTGCCGGACGGTCTGGATGATGCCCGAAGCCTGGGGGCGGTCCGCCGAGGGCACGCGACTGAGGGCGTCCGTGTTCACCGGCGAGAACACCAGCCCGAGCCCGAATCCGACCATGACCGAGCCGGGGACGTTGGCCCAGTAATCGATCCGGGTCAGCGTCAGGGCCCACACAAGGGTTCCGGTGGCGGCAAGCGACAGACCGGTCAGGAGCGGGGCGCGCGGACCGGAGCGGTCGTACCAGCGTCCGGAGATCTGGGCCGCGACCATCAGCGGCACGATGAAGGACAGCGAGGCGAACCCCGCGCGGACCGGCCCGTACCCCAGGAGGTTCTGCGCGTACAGCGACGAGTACAGCACCAGGCCGATCATGCTGAACTGCGTGGCGAACAGCACGACGACGTTGCCGTTGAAGCCTCGGTGGCGCAGCAGCCGGAGTTTCACCAGGGGATCGCGGGACCGCAGCTGCGTCATCACGAAGACGCCGGACAGTACGACGCCCGTGGCCAGCACGGACAGCGTGCGGGCCGAGCCCCACGACCACGAGGACGACTGCTGGAGTGCGTAGACCGTGGTGCCGACGGCCGCCATGAGCAGGAGAGCGTGCGGGACGGACACGGACAGAGCGGGTTGCTTGGGATTGGCGGGCCGGGCCCGCCGTATCAGTACGAGGGCGGCCACGCCGACCGGGACATTGAGCCAGAACACCGCGCGCCACGACACCCACTCGGTGAGCGTGCCGCCCAGCAGGGGCCCCAGCGCGAGGAACAGCTGGCTGATACCGGAGTACACCCCCATCGCGCGACCGCGCATGTCCGACGGGAACGCCGCGATGACGATGCTCGCGCTGACCGGCATCATCAGTGCCGCCCCGCAGCCCTGCGCGACGCGGGCACCGATCAGCCAGCTCTGCCCGATCGACCCGGCCGGGGCGAGGCCGCACAGGGCGGACGTGAGAAAGAAGATCCAGATTCCGACCCGGAACGTGGTGACCGGTCCGAGTTTGGAACCGAGCTTGCCGCCCAGGGCGACCGTCGCCGCCATGGCCAGGACGTAGGAGTTCACCACCCATTGCTGACCGCCGGCGGACAGCGGCAGATCACGCGTCATCGTCGGCAGCGCCACCGTGACCACGGTCTGGTCCAGCATGATCATGGCGAGCCCGCCGGTCATGGCGATCAGGACCGTCCAGGCGGCGCGGGACGGTCGAGCCGTGGTGGTGTCCGACCGGGTGACCGTACTCACCGCCGCGCTCCCGTCCGCCGGCCCACGCCTGCCCTGCTCACGACGGTTCGGGTGCTCGTGCGCCCGCGCCGCTCCACCGCCCGGGATGCCGGGCTGTTCCGGTAGCGGCGGCGGACGTCCGACCAGGTGTACTGCTCGGTCGACGGCACGGTGAGTGCCACGACGGGTTCGACGGCCGTCAGGACCGGGCGGGCCGGTCCTGACGCCAACGGGGAGGTGCTCATGATTCCTTGCTGAGGCTGGGGAGCAGGGGATGGCACGATGCTGTCCGCCGCCGACCGGGCGGACATCCGTCGAACGACGCAGGAATCGGTGCCATCCGCGCTCGCCGGTGGTGCGGATGTGCCTCCACAGGCGCTACCGGTCCCGCACCGGGCCGCCGACAGGGTGGTGGCCGTGCGCCGATATCCGGACGCGTCCCTGCCGCCCGGCTCCGTGCCCGCGATACCGGGCCGCCGCCGCGAGCCGACTCCGGCCCCACCCCCCACATCGGAGCACCGACAGCCTCCGACGCCCGGTAGCGAGCGCTCAGGCGGCACCCGCCCGTGCTCGCGAGGTGACCGAAAACCATCCCTGACCAGGGTCTATGAGGCACGCGCGAGGCAATGGCCGATTGTCGCGCCGATCGGCCGCCGGATTTAGCGCTGGTCGGCGTAACGCCCTAGAGTCGTAGACATGGTTGGCCCAGGCAACCTTTGGTACGGGTGGGCCGCCATCCCGCGTGGAGTCACGCCCACGCGACCGAGGCCATGAGGCGCACGCCTCCTGACCACCCCCCACAGATGAAGAACCGTCAGGCCGGCCCGCGCGCCACCCCTGCGTTCCGGCTCAGGAGGATCACACATGTCCGATGTCGCCCCACGCTTCCGCAACCATGTGGAGTACATCCTCGACGCCCTGCGGGAGAACCCCGAGCGCGAGGCACTGGTATACGGCGACCAGCGGGTCCCCGCGGGCGAGTTCCGCACCCTGGTGCACCGGATGGCGTGGGCCATGCGGGCCCGGGGCATCGAGCGCGGCCAGACGGTGACTCTGCTCAGCGGCAATCTGCCGGAGGCCCTGGCCGTGCGCTATGCGGCCCATCTGATCGGCGCCCGGGTCAATCACCTGTACAGCAAGCTCGCCGTCGACGTACAGGCCGTGATCGTTCGCGACGTGGAGAGCCGGGCACTCGTCGTCGATCCCCGGATGACCGACCGGGCCGCCGACATCACCGCCTTGGTGCCGATCAAGTCGGTGCTGGTGCTCGGCCCGACCGAAACGGGCGAGGACCTGCTGGCGCTCTGCGCGGCCCAGCCCGACGAGCCCTTCGCGAGCCAGGCGCGGCCGGACGACATCTGCGCCATCCGGCACACGGGCGGCACCACCGGCCACCCGAAGGGCATTTGCACCACGTACCAGCAGGTGCACGCGCAGCGCTCCGCGCGCCCGCTCGACGAGAGCGCCGCCCTGACGCGCCGCCAGCTCGTCGCCACCACCATGGCCCATGTCGCCGGCATGGTCATGGACGCCGTGCTGGAGTACGGTGGCGCCGTGGTCCTGCTCGACGACTTCGAGCCGGGACAGGTGCTCGAGGCCATCGAGCGCGAGCGCATCACCCACCTGTGGCTACTGCCGCCCCTCCTCTACCAGTTGCTCGACCACCCGCGCATGGAGCACACCGACACCTCCACCCTGCGCCAGGTCCTCTACGGCGGCTGCCAGGCGTCTCCGGCACGGCTGACCGACGCCGTACGCCGCCTCGGCCCCGTGCTGCTCCAGGGGTACGGACAGAACGAGGCGGGTTTGATCAGCGTCCTGTCCGAGGACGACCACACCCGCCCCGAGCGGCTGCGCAGCGCGGGAAAGATCCTGGACGGCGTCGAGGTCGAGATCCGGGACGAGGACGGGGGCGCGCTCCCCGACGGTGAACACGGCGAGATCGTGGTGCGTTCGGACATGGTCATGGAGGGCTACTGGAAGCAGCCGCGGCTCACCGCGGAGATCCTCCAGGACGGCTGGCTGCACACCGGTGACATCGGATTCCGTGACGCGGACGGCTACTTGACCGTCGTCGACCGGATGAAGGACATGATCGTGGTCGTCGGCGGCCATGTGTACACCACCGAACTGGAAGACCTGCTCAACAGCCACCCGCAGGTCGGGCAGAGCGCCGTCTTCGGCGTCCACGACGAGGACCGCACGGAACGCGTCCACGCCGCCGTGCTGCTCGCCCCCGGCGCCACCATCGACGCGGACGAACTGCGTGCCTTCGTGCGCGCCGAACGCGGGGCCATGTACGAGCCGGCCCGCATCACCTTCCCCGCCGAACTGCCCCTCACCGACGTGGGCAAGCCCGACAAGAAGGAACTGCGCCGCCGCGCCACGGCCCGGCACTGACGCCGCGCGCGGCGACCGACGGCCCGTCACCGTCGTACGACTGGCCTGTCCCGGAAGCCGGCTGGAGCGCCCGTCCTGCCTCCGGCCCACGGCTGTCGCTCCTGTGGCCGCACCACAGCCGCCGTGCCGGCCCCCTCACCAGGGCGCGCCGTGCTGCGAACACGTCTCGAACCGGTTCACTCGAATGGACCGATACGCGCGGGTTCTCCCGGGCAAGGCTCTGAGAGGAACCATCAGGTCGATTTGCTGGGAGCAGAATTGAGGATTCGCGCCATCTGCGCCGTGGCCGTCGCCGCCGCCCTGATCGGGCTGGGGACCGTACTGCCCGCGGCGGCCGCCCCGGCACGTGCGGCCGCCCGCTCCGGTCTGGACTGCACCACCTGGATCCACAACAACGACCCGTTGACCGGCGGGGTGGACTGCACCAACAACACCAGCGGCCCGATCACCTTCCACGCCGACATCGTCTGCGGCTGGGCGCCGGACGTCCAAGGCACCTCCGTGACGGCGCAGCCGGGCCGCACCGAGGAGTCGGCGGGGCACTGCGCCATCTACTCCACCGGCATCGGCCACATCGGGTGGACGGTGGAATAGCCGCCCGAAGCCGCCTCCTCGGTTGCTCTCGCACGGCGGAACCTCGTCGGCTGATACCCGTCGGCCTCCACGGTGAGGCGCGGTCCCTGCCCGAGCGGGCAGGGGCCTTCGCCGAGGTGGTCGAGCGCGAGGTCGAGCGGGCTGCACACGGACCTCTCTCGGCCCTTGAGGCGGAGCGTCGTCAGCCGGCCTCCCTCACCGAGTGCAGGGAGCCGTCGAGGGTGCCTTCCTGCTGTTCGTAGTGGGAGAGCGCGAGGCCGAGGCCGATGAACGTCGGTGCCCATTCGCCGACGAAGATTCCCCATCGGTCGGCGCGCTCGATGCCGGCCTTCTCGGCCTGCAGGCTCGCGAACCAGGAGGCGAAGCTCAGGCCGATCGAGGCCAGGCCGGCGATGTAAGCGTGCTCGCTGCGGATGCCCAGGTCGTGCATCTTCTTGATCACCATGGGGCGCTCTCCGTTCTCGGGGGGTTGTCTGTCGGAGTATCCAGTCCCTATACGCCCTATTCATCCCATATGGATGCAGTGAGGTGATGAGGGTCGGAACGGGGTGGATGGTCCCCGCGGCGGAACGGTGAGCCGGTCGCAGGTCCGCCTGGGCCGCCGCCCCCTCCGGCGGACGTGCCGTGTCCGTCCGCCGCCGCGACATGCGGCCCCCTCGCATTCCTGGTCTCGGACCAAAGAATTCAGGGGGCCTTCCGTCGATGGGAAGGCCCCCTGAATTCTGGGGTATTGAGAGATGGGAGCGTCAGTGCTTGAAGGCGTCCTTCGTCTTCTCCTTGGCCGCGCGGGCGTCGCCGGTGCTCTTCTCGGCCTGTCCCTCGGCGGCCATCCGGTCGTTGCCGACAGCGCTGCCCAGGGCCTCCTTGGACTTGCCCTTGACCTGCTCGCTCGTCGCCTTGGCCTTCTCGCTGGCACTCATGAAAGACAGCCTCCTCGAAGCGTTCGTCCGATGTTGCGGTGACCGCCTCGTGCCCCGGCACACCCCCTGTAAACAAGGCGAAGAGGAGGAATGTCCTCGACGGCAAAGGGCATACGGCGGGTCAGGAGGTTGATAACTATGGTTCCCCTTTTGCTTGTGCTGCTTCTCGCGCTCATCCTTTTCGGCGCCGGGTTCGCCCTCAAGATTCTCTGGGTGGTGGCTCTGGTCGTCCTGGTGGTGTGGCTGCTCGGGTTCCTCGTGCGTTCCACGAATGCCGGCGGCGGCCGCAGCCGCTGGTACCGGTGGTGACCTGACCACACCGCACATATCCGCCCTGTGGGGCCCGGCCGAGCGATCGCCAGGGACCCACAGGCATGTCCGGGCACCGGCCGGGAGGGCGGGAGCTCGCATCGAGGACGTCTCGCGGACCGACTCGGGCCGCGCCTGCCGGGATGCCGAGGAGCTCACCGAAGGGCATGCGTAACGAAGCGCACACTTTCGGTCGGCCTACCGCCTGACCTTGGTCGCGGAGGAGCGGATTGCGCCACAGGCCGGCCCTCCTGCTCCCCGGTGCTTTCTTGTGCCGGGAAGGTGTGCGACGGTGGGAAGACAAACGAGACCGACCGGCCCGCTGCAAGCGCTGGTCTTTCGGGGAGCCGGGCGTTGCCCCCATCACGGGCACCGGGCCCCTGCCATCGTCGTGGACCCCCTGTTCGCTACGGGGGCGCTCGTCTTTGGGCTCATCAACCCCCGGAAGGGGGCGCGCCCAGTATGTCCATCACCACAACCCTCGACGGCACGTCGGCTCGCATATCGTGGCGCGGCGACGTCGATTTCGACACTGTGCCTGTGCTGCGTGCGGCCGCCGACGCGCTACCGGCAGACGTGGCCGACCTGCTGTGGGACCTGAACGACGCGCCCTTCATGGATGTCACCGGTCTGCACTTCCTGTTCGCCACCGCCCTGGTCGACGGCCCGAACCGCCGGACGACCGTGATGGGCCTGCGCCAGCAACCGCTGCGACTGCTGCTCCTGGCCGCGGACCTCGACCCTGCCGCCTTCGACATCTCCCGCCTGCCCCAGGAATTCCGGTCGCCCACCCCGAACCGGACTTGCCCGGAGGTACCGTCCTCCTGATCCCCGATTCGCCTCGTACCTGACGGGCAGCGGCCCGGACCTGGGCCCTGTCCGGCACCCGGTTCCGTGGAAACACAGGCATGAAGGCAAAATGACAGGGTAATCGGCGCTCCGGCAGCCGGTCAGACGATCGGTCGTGGTGCCGACTCGGCCTTGGGAGGGGACATGTCGCTCATGAAGACGCTGGCAACACATACGCGGAGCAGCGAGCTACCGCACGTAGCCGACCCCTCCAAGGTCGCGCCCAAGGACGCCCGTGACCTGTCGCGGCTCTTCTTCGCGCGGCTGGCCACGCTGGAGGAGGGCACGCACGAGCACAGCTACGCCCGCAACACGCTGATCGAGATGAACATGTCGCTGGTCCGCTACGCGGCCGGCCGGTTCCGCAGCCGGGGCCCGGAGGAGATGGAGGACATCGTCCAGGTCGGCATGATCGGTCTGATCAAGGCGATCGACCGGTTCGAGCTGTCCCGTGAGGCGGAGTTCACCTCCTTCGCGATCCCCTACATCGTCGGCGAGATCAAGCGGTTCTTCCGGGACACCACCTGGGCCGTGCACGTGCCCCGGCGGCTCCAGGAGGCCCGGGTGCAGCTGGCGCGGGCGACGGAGGAGCTGCGCGGCCGTCTGGACCGTGAGCCGACGGTCAAGGAGCTGTCGGAGCTGATGAGCCTGCCCGAGGACGAGGTGCGCGAGGCCCGCCTCGCCTCGAACGGCTACAACTCCTCCTCGCTGGACGCCACCCTCAACGGCAGCGAGGACGGCGAGGCCGTCCTGCGGGACTTCATCGGCGCGGAGGACACCGCGCTGGAGCTGGTCGAGGACTTCCACGCGCTGGCGCCGCTGATCGCCGGGCTGGAGGACCGGGACCGGCGGATCATCCACATGCGGTTCGTGGAGGAGCTGACCCAGGCGGAGATCGGCGAGCGCCTCGGCGTCTCCCAGATGCACGTCTCCCGGCTGCTCTCCCGCTGCCTGGGCCGCCTGCGCGAGGGCATGCTCACCACCGGCTGACCCTCCTCGGCCGTACCCACCGCGGCGAGATCGGGCGACGGGAGGAGCAACGGCGTCCGGTCGCCCCCGCCCTGGCCGACTCCCGCGGTGCGCTCGATGCGGTGGGTCAGCCGAGGCGGAGCTGGGCGACGATCTGCTTGCCGGTCGTCAGGGCGGTGTGCTGGAGCCGGTCGCACAGCAGCGTGACCAGGCGAAGGCCGTGGCCGCCGGGCCGGCCCGGATCCGGAGTGGGGAGCACGGGCGGGCGGGAGGAGCTGTCGCGGACGGTGATCCGCAGCAGGGTGGCATCGGACGTGAGCTCCAGAGTCAGGGCTCCGGGGCCCGGGGCGTGCCGGATCGCGTTGGTGACCAGTTCGCTGACGACGAGCTGGGCGTCCTGGCTCGGCCGCTGGTCGGGGTGGTGTCCTGCCTCGTCGAGCAATATGCGTACGGCGCGTCGGGCATCGGTGATCGACGTGTGCGTCGCGTCCCACGCCATGCTGTATCGCAGGGGCAAAGGGAGTCCTTGTTCGCGTGTCGTCTGCTGGCTGAGCGGGGTGACCATGAAAGTGTTCCCGGAGTCTGTCTTCGCGTCTTGACCGTTCGCGTTGTCGCGTATACCCGCGCTTGGCTTCGTCATGGGAGTGCGCCGTCAGCTGGTGGGCGACGGGCCGGCGCCCGCGATCCGGAAGTGTGCCAGCGCGCCGCTGAGAGTGAGGAGCCGGGTGACCGCCGGGGCGAGCGGGCCCAGCAGGACGAGATCCCGACCGGCGGCCGCATGGCGGCGGCGAGCGTCGAGAAGGGCGTACAGGAGCATACTGTCGGCGAAGGTCACCTGGGACAGGTCGATCGCCGTGACCGGCAGGGCCGCCCGGTCGGCCGCGTCCCAGACGGCCTCGAACTCGTCGCTGTCCTCGTGGTCGGTCTCACCGCGAACCACGATCATGAAGACTTCTTCATGAGGGATGACGTGCACTTTTCTCTCCGGAGCCATATGCATGGCGTCATACTCACATTCGCGCGGGACAGTGAGCCAACCCCGGGGGCGGCGACCGCGCCCTCCGCCGGCGACCGGACGTGCGGCGTGCCACCTTTCGCGGTCCGGCGTGAGCCGCGCGACCAGGGGAAGGGCGGTGGTGCCCCTCGGCCTCCGGAGGCCCGCCCGGACGCGGCGCCACCGCCTGTCTGATAATCGGTGAAGACGTGGGAAGCGGAGGAGGCCGACGGTGTTTTCGGTGGATGCGGGGCCAGGCGGGCGCGAGCGCGTGCTCGCTCTGCGCGGTGAGCTGGATTACGCCAGTGCCGCGCAGCTCCGGGAGGCGGCGGACGCGGTGCTCGCCGGGCCGCAGCCGCCTGCCCTGGTGGTCCTCGACTGTTCGGCCCTGGAGTTCTGTGACTCCTCGGGCATCAACGTTCTGATCGGGATGCACCAGCGGCTGGAGGCACGCGGAGGCGTGCTGAGGCTGGCGGGAGTGCCCGGTTCGGTGACGCGGGTGTTCACCCTGACCGGCCTGGACCAGGTCATAGGTCTGTACGGCACCGTGGCCGACGCGTCGGCCCCAGCGGCCGGTGACCATGGATCGTCCGCCATACGTGCGGCGAGCGAGAGGCAGCGATGACTCGCGTTCCGGAGCAGCAGCCCAGCGAGGCCGTGCACAGGCCGGGCGGCCCGGAGGAGGACGAGGACTTCCGGGCCCTGTTCGGCCGGTCGACGGCGGTGTTCGCGTCCCTGGCCGGGCCCGCCCATATGGTGGAGGCCGCCAACGAGGCGTTCTTCGCCGCGATCGGCGGCGGGGAGCGGGTCCGCGTGGGAGTGCCGCTGGGGCAGTTGATGCCGGAGCTGGCCGAGCAGGGCTTCATCACCTTGCTGGATCAGGTCTACCGCACCGGCGAACGGTACGTCGGACGCGACGCCCGGGTGCTGATCGGGACCGGCTCCGCGGCACGGGAGGCGTTCTTCGACTTCACGTACGAGCCGCGGACGGACACGGGCGGCAACGTCACCGGTGTACGGGTCATCGGGGTGGAGACCACCCAGGTCAAGCAGGCCCAGCGGCTCGCGGCCGAGCACCGGGTGCTGCTGGAGCAGATCGCTCGCCAGGCGCCCCTGTCCGAGGTGCTGGAGGGCATGGCTCGCGCGATCGAGGAGCTGGCACCGGAAGGCGTCCTGGTCTCCGTGCTGCTCGCCGACGCCGACGGCAGGCATCTGCGGCACGGCGCGGCCCCGAGCCTGCCCGATTTCTACAACCAGGCCATCGACGGTATCGCCACCGGCGAGGGCGTCGGCTCCTGCGGTACCGCCGCCCACCGGCGCCGGCCGGTCATCGTCTCCGACATCACCACCGATCCGTTCTGGGACGACTTCCTGCACCTCGCCCAGGCCGCGGGGCTGGCGGCCTGCTGGTCCACGCCCATCCTGGCCAGGGACGGTTCCCTGCTGGGCACCTTCGCCATGTACCACCGCACCCCGCGGGCGCCCCAGGAGTCCGACCTCGCCCTGGCCCGTGTGTTCGCCGACACCGCCGCCCTGGCCATCGAACGCCACCAGGCGGACGAAGCCCGCCGGGCCGCCGAGAGGAAGGAGCGGGCGGCACGCGCCGACCTGGCCTTCCTCCTCAACGCCAGTACCGCCCTCACCTCCGGACTGGACCAGGGACAGACCCTGCGGCGCCTGGCCACCTCCTGCGTCCCGGCGCTGGCCCCGCTGGCCGCGGTCGACATCGTCGACCTCGGCCGGGTGCACCGCATCGCCACCGCCGCCCCCACCCAGGCCCAGCAGGACCTTCTCGCCTCCCACATCCCCGTCTACGACGCCGACGACGACGCCGTCGCCCGCGTCCTGGCCTCCGGCCTGAGCGAGGTCGCCCGCCGCACCCCCACCGGTCCCGGTCCCTGGCACGAGCTGGGCGTCACCGGCTACCTCTGCGTCCCGCTCCTCGACCGGGGCCGCGCCTTCGGCACCCTGACCCTGCTGTCCACCAAAGAGCACGCCTTCGACGGCCACACCATCGCCCTCGCCGAGGAACTCACCCGGCGCGCCGCCTCAGCCGCGCTCAACGCCCGCCAGTACACCCAGCGCGTCGCGCTCACACGGGATCTTCAGGCGGGGCTCCTCCTGCCCGAGATCCCGGCCCTGCCCGGCGCCCAGGCCGCCGCCTACTATCACCCCGCCGGGGAGGGACTGGACATCGGCGGCGACTTCTACGACCTCTTCCCCCTCGACGACGGCAGCTGGGCGTTCATGCTCGGCGACGTCTGCGGCCGCGGCGCCACAGCCGCCACCACCACCGCCCTGGTCCGCCACACCGCCCGCGCCGTCGCCCCCCTCCTGCCCGGCCCCGAAGCAGTCGTCCGAGCCGTCAACAAAGCCCTCCTGCAACGGCCCCACAGCCATGGCACCGGTTTCGTCACCCTCGTCTACGGCCACTTCACTCCCGCCCGAGCCGGTGGCCTCGACCTCACCCTGGTCCGAGCCGGCCACACCCTGCCCCTCCACCTCGACCAGCACGGTACGGCGCACCCCCTCGACTGCCCCGGCGGCCTCATCGGCATCAGCGACGAAGCCCACCTCACCACCCGCCACCTGCACCTCGAACCGGCCGAAAGCCTCGTGCTGTACACCGACGGCATCACCGAGGCCCGCAATCACGACCGGGAACAATTCGGCGAGGAACGCCTCACCCACGCCCTCGGTCACGCCTCGTCCCCGCTCACCGCACAGCAGACCATCGACACGCTGACCCGCGCCGTGCACGCCTTCACCGGTCCTCACGGCATACACGATGACCAGGCGGCCCTCGTTCTCACCGCCACCCCACCCGCCGGCCGGCCATGACACTCCAGCCCGACCGGAGCTGAGCCGAAGGCCCGTCCCGGTCGTGCCGGTGGGATGCTGAGGGGATGGCGCACAGCGATCGGGAAGCGGACCGGCGCTTGGAACGAGCGATCCTGGAACTGCTGGACCGCCGCGGTCCGACGGCGACGATCTGCCCCTCCGACGCCGCGCGGGCGGCGTACGAAGGGGATGACGACGGCTGGCGCGCGCTCATGGAACCGGTCCGCCGCGCCGCACGGCGACTGGTCGCCGCCGGCGAGGTGGAGATCACGCAGTCCGGCCGCCCTGTCGAGCCGGCCACGGCCCGCGGCCCCATCCGCATCCGCCGCACGCGCTGACACGGCGGCCCCCGGACTCGGCGCCGCGACGTGCTGATGCTTGGTGCCTTTCGCGCCGGTTCGACCCGTGCAGGAGTGCATCGCGGCGTTGCTCCGTGGGCCGCTCCGCCCGGCGCCTGTGTCACACCAGCGCCGCGCCGCCGTCTATCGCGAGCGTGGTGCCGGTGACGTAGGCGTTGGACAAGACGAAGAGATAGGCCGCCGCGGCTTCCTCGGCAGTGCCGACACGCCGCGTGAGCAGCTCGGACCCGGCGCCCTGAAGGAACGCCTCCGGGTCCGGGACACTGCCGTCCCACAGCTCGGTGCGGATCACACCGGGCTGGATCACGTTGACGCGCAGCGGGGCGAGTTCGACGGCGAGTGCCCGGGACAGGGCCTCGATGCCGCCGGTGATGCCTGCCGTGAGCGCGGTTCCGGTCAGGGGGCGGATCGCGAGGACGCCGGAGCTGAACGTGATCGAGCCACCGTCGCGCAGTCGCGGTGCCGCGTACTTGGCGGAGAGGAACGCGCCCCAGAACCGGCGCTCGAAGACCGCCCTGGCCTCCTGCGGAGTGGTGTCGGCCAACGGCCTGATCAGCAGAGATTCGCCCGCGGTGTAGACGAGGTGGTCGAACTCTCCGACCTGCTCGAAGAACGCGGCGATGGCGTCGCCGTCGGCGACGTCCAGGCGCCAGCCTTCGGCCGGCTCGCCCAACCGCTTCGTCGCGGCGTCCACGCGGTCCTGATTGCTGGAGGCGACCACGACGTCCGCGCCGGCCGCCACGGCCTGCTGGGCTACCGCGTAGCCGATGCCGGAGGTTCCACCGATGATCACGATCTTCTTGCCGACCAGAGACATGGGATCCATTCCTTCGTCGATGCAGTGCCGGGTTCGGCAACCGCCATGGCAAGAACGTACGTCTCCGCATCGAGACGATGAATGACCGAGAATCTCGATTTCCTGTCATATCGTCTTGTCTCACGGGCGCTAGAGTGGCGCTATGGACATCCTGAGCGACACCCTCGAAGTCCTGCGCACGGGACGCCCGATGGTGACGCGCACCGACGCACGCGCCCCGTGGGCCCTGAAGTTCCAGCCCCTCTCAGGAGCCGGATTCCACGTGGTCGTGGAAGGTCACTGCCACCTGCTGCCACCGCACGGCCCACCGCTCTCGCTCGGACCCGGCGACATCGTGTTCCTGCGGCGCGGCAGCGGACACACCCTGTGCGACGCGCTCGGCCGCGATCCGGTGGACTTCGTACCGGAGCGCGTGGACCGTTCCTCGCCGATCGGCCAGGTCACCGTGGACGGACCGGGGCCGCACACGGTGCTGGTGTGCGGTGCGTACGCGATCGATGTCGATCGCCCGCATCCGCTGTTCAGCGATCTACCGGAGGTCATCCACCTCCCTGCGGTTCCGGGCCGCCACCCGGTGCTGCGCTCGGCGGTCGATCAGCTGTGTGCCGAGTTCCACGCGCCGCAGCCGGGCTCGGACGCGGTCGTCACGGCGCTCATCGATCTGCTGCTGCTGTACATCCTCCGGTCGTGGTACGCCGAACTGCCGAAGGAGCGGACCCGGGGCTGGACGGCCGCGCTGACCGACCCGGCAGTCGCCCCGGCCCTGAAGGCGATCCACGACGATCCTGGCCGTCCCTGGACCGTGGAGTCGCTGGGCACCCACGCCGGGCTGTCCCGCGCGGCGTTCGCCCGCCGCTTCGCCTCGGTGGTCGGCGAGCCGCCGTTGACCTACCTGACCAACTGGCGGATGGCCACCGCGGCGCGGTTGCTGCACCAGTCGCCGGCCCCGCTGAGCACCATCGCGCAGCACACGGGGTACACATCGGAGTTCGCCTTCGCCAAGGCTTTCAAACGACACTTCGGATCGCCGCCGGGGGCCTATCGCAAGCAGGTCAGGACGGCAGACGACGATTCACGCGGATACAAATGGCGATGAGGGCCACGGCATCACCGCAGCGGATCGCGAAGTCGCACTGGACCACAAGGCGTTCGTCCCCCGGCCGACCGCCCGGCACGGAGGCGTAAGCCGGCTTCCTGTCCGACTTAGCCGACAACGCTGTTCGCCGCCGACCGGCCGGGATGGTCCGAGCGGGCACCGGGGGCATGGCTGCGAGCGGCCCGGGCACAAGGGAACGACGGGCAAAGGGCTTTCCCCATCCATGCTGGCTAGGGACGTGGTCATGCGTATCTGGCAAGAGAGCACGAAGATAGGACCGCGGCCGGGCCGGATGTCGCCGCTGGGCGCCACCTTCGACGGCGCCGGCACGAACTTCGCGGTGTTCTCCGAAGTCGCGCAGCTCGTGGAGCTGTGTCTCTTCGACGAAGACGGAACGGAAGAGCGCGTCCCACTGCGGGAGGTGGACGGCTTCGTCCACCACATCTACCTGCCGGACGTCGGACCCGGACGGCGCTACGGGTTCCGGGTGCACGGACCGTGCCGTCCGGAGCAGGGCGACCGCTGCAACCCGAACAAGTTGCTGCTCGACCCCTACGCCAAGGCGATCGAGGGCGAAATCCATTGGGACGAGGCCCTCTTCCCCTACCGTTTCGGGGACGTCGAGCGGCGCAACGAGCTGGACTCCGCGCCCTACACCGCGAAATCGGTGGTGGTGAACCCCTACTTCGACTGGGGCAGCGACCACCCGCCGCGGACCCCGTACCACGAGACGGTCATCTACGAGGCCCACGTCAAGGGTATGACGCGGACCCACCCCGCGATCCCGGAGGCCATGCGCGGCACCTACGCCGCGCTCGCGCACCCGGCCATGGTCGAGTACTTCGTCAAGCTGGGTGTCACCGCGGTGGAGCTGATGCCGGTCCATCAGTTCGTGCAGGACCACGCCTTGGTGGAGAAGGGACTGTCGAACTACTGGGGGTACAACACCATCGGATTCTTCGCGCCGCACAACGCCTACTGTTCCTCGGGGCAGCGGGGCGAGCAGGTGCAGGAGTTCCGCTCGATGGTCAAGACCCTGCACGAGGCGGGCATCGAGGTGATCCTCGACGTCGTCTACAACCACACCGCGGAGGGGAACCACCTCGGCCCGGTGCTGTCGTTCAGGGGCTTGGACAACGCGGCGTACTACCGCCTGTCCGAGGAGGACCCGCGCTTCTACTGGGACACCACCGGCACCGGCAACAGCCTGCGGATGAACCACCCGCACACCCTTCAGCTGATCATGGACTCGCTGCGCTACTGGGTGACCGAGATGCATGTCGACGGCTTCCGGTTCGACCTCGCCGCCACCCTGGCCCGCCAGTTCCACGAGGTCGACCGGCTGTCGTCGTTCTTCGACCTCGTCCAGCAGGACCCGGTCATCTCCCAGGTCAAGCTCATCGCCGAGCCGTGGGACGTCGGCGACGGCGGCTACCAGGTCGGCAACTTCCCCCCGCTGTGGACCGAGTGGAACGGCAAGTACCGCGACACCGTACGCGACTTCTGGCGCGGCGAGGGCGGCACCCTGGGGGAGTTCGCCTCCCGCCTCACCGGTTCCTCCGACCTCTACCAGAGCGACGGCCGGCGCCCCTACGCATCGGTCAACTTCGTCACCGCGCACGACGGATTCACCCTGCGCGACCTGGTGTCGTACGACGGCAAGCACAATGAGGCCAATGGCGAGGAGAACCGGGACGGCGAGAACCACAACCGCTCCTGGAACTGCGGGGTGGAGGGCGCCACCCGGGACCGGGACGTCCTCGCCCTGCGCGCCCGGCAGCAGCGCAACCTCCTCGCCACCCTGCTGCTCTCCCAGGGCGTGCCCATGCTGCTGCACGGCGACGAACTCGGCCGCACCCAGCACGGCAACAACAACGCCTACTGCCAGGACGGGGAACTGGCCTGGATCGACTGGCCGAGCGCCATCGACGGCAGCGAACTGCTCGACTTCACGCGCAGGCTGATCACCCTGCGCCGCGATCACCCGGTCTTCCGCAGGCGACGGTTCTTCAAGGGCCGGGTGGCTCAGGGAAGCAGCGCCGACGGCAAGGACATCACCTGGTTCACCCCCGCCGGGCGCGAGATGAACGACACCGACTGGGACACCGGCTTCGCCAGGTCCCTGATGGTCCACCTCAACGGGAAGGCCATCACGGAACCGGACCTGCGCGGCCTGCGAGTGGCGGACGACTCCTTCCTCCTGCTCTTCAACGCCCACAGCCAGGCCCTCTCCTTCACCCTCCCCGAGGAGACGGGACGGTGGTGGGCGGTGGAGGTGGACACGGCCATCCCGTACACCGAGTACCGGCCGCTGATCAAGGGCGGCAGCGAGGTCGAGGTCGAAGCCCGCGCCATGCTCGTGCTGCGGGGTCACCAGGACGAGTGAGCCCGCCCGGGCGGCGTCCGGCCTTCGCCACGGCGGAAGGCGTGCAACCCCTCTGTGCGGGAAGCCGGAAGCCAGGGGAGCGCCACATGGGGCGACGACCCGGGCGGAGACGGCAGAAGGAGGTCGGCGATGGAATGGTCCGGCTGGATTGTTCTCTTCATCGCGGTAGTGGTGTTGCTCGCCGCCGCGGCACTGGTGGTCCAGGCCAGGCGCCGTAGCGGAACGGTGATCGCCATGCGTTCGGGCCGCAGGCCGGGCGGGAAGGGATCGCGGTGATCATCCCTCTGCTCGCCTCGGAACTGACCAAGAGGGTGGTCGTGACCCTGGACGGCGAGGCGGTCGCTCAGATCAAGGACACCGTCTTCGACTTCAGGGCCGGCCGGATCACCGGTTTCACCCTGAGCGGGCGCGGCCTGCTCGGCGGTCCGCTCAAAGTGAGCCTCCCGCTCTCCGGAGTGCACGCCATCGGACCGTCCGCCGTGATGATCCCCAGTGCGGCGGTCCTGGCGGAGCGGAAGGCGGTCCTGTCGGCCCACCAGGCCGAACAGGGGCAGGTCATCGGCGCACCGGTCCTCACGGACCAGGGAACCGAGACGGGCACGGTCCTGGACGTCGTGATCGAGGCCGGCGGCAGCGGTCGTGTGATCGGCTTCGAGATCTCCATGAAGGAGACCACCGACCAGGGGAAACGCAGGGCGTTCATCCCACGCGGCGAGACGCTCGCCGTCTCCGGACGGGCCATGGTCATCCCGGCACAGGCCCACCACTTCATCGCGGACGACCTGCCCAGCTTCGGCGCCCAGGTCGAGGCATTCCGCCGGTCCACCGCGCAGCCGCCCCACCGCACGCCCACGACCGACGAAGAGGCCCTGTCATGAGGCTGTTCAGCCAGACCCGCGGCCTGCCGGTGATCACGACCGAGGAGGCCGAACAACTCGGCCGCGTGGAGGACCTGACCGTCGACCCGCGCACGAGGAGTGTCGTCTGCGTACGTCTGTCCGGGGCGCCGAAACACGCGGCGACGGTCGCGTGGGAGCTGATCGAAGGAGTGGGGCAGGACGCCGTCGTCGTACGCTCCGTCGCCTCCGCCGGTGACGGCCCGCACGAATTTCCCACCCATCACGAGATCCTCGGCAAGCGGGTCCTCACGGAGCACGGCACCGCGCACGGCACCGTCAAGGACATCGCCTTCGACACCACCACGGGGCACGTCCACACGCTGTACACGGCCCTCGGGGACATCCCCGGAGACCACCTCCTGGGCGTCGGCGAGTACGCCGTCGTCGTACGCGCTGCCTAGGCGACGTCTTCTCGTGATCACTGCTGGCGGATCGTGGTGCCGTGACACGTCGCCATGAACTGCCCGACGTCGAGCGGGAGACAACCCCGCCCTCGCCCGGGACCACGATGTCCCGTGGCGCCGTCTGTACCGCCTCCGGCGGTCTCCTGACCGACGGCACGGCCACCGGTCCCGGGCACCCCGGTCCCGGGACCGCCGGTCGTCCTCGCCACGCTGGGCAAGGCCGCCGGCTTCCTCCGCACGACCCTCCTCCGCACGACCGACTAGAGCCCCGGCTCGACGGCTGTGCCATGGCCGCGGTGTAGTGCGATCGGGTGATTCGGCCCGTTGTGCCCAGTCCGCGCGCAGGGTGGCAGCGGATTACCGGTGCCTGGTCGCGGCACGCGGCCGGCCGGCGGTGACTGCCGCCGCGACAGGGAGGAAGGCACGTGAACATGATGTCTCTGCGGTCTCGGGTGATGCGGGGAGCCGGTCTGGTGGCCGCCGCGGGTGCGGTCCTGCTCGGTGGCGCGGCGGCCGCGTCGGCCGACAGTGGAGCGCAGGGGGTGGCGGTCGGCTCGCCGGGTGTCCTGTCGGGCAACGTGATCCAGGTCCCGATCGACATCCCGGTCAACGTCTGCGGGAACACCGTCGACGTGATCGGCCTGCTCAACCCCGCCTTCGGCAACGCCTGCGTCAACACCGGCATGTGACGCACCAGGCCACCGGTATGTGACGTACCAGGCCACCGCGACAGACCTGTCCGAGGGTGCCCGGCTCCTCTCCGAGCACCCTCGGACCAACCGTGGCAACAGGTCCTGACCGACAGCGGCGCTTGCTGACGGTCCCCGCGGTTCGGCCGCGCTTCGAAAGACCGTGCGGGCAAGCTGCGAGCCGTCCATCTAGGCTGCGGGCATGACCGAGACCCATACCGCGAGTCCGACACCACGCGAAGCCTTCGAACTGCTGCTGTCCGGTAACCGGCGCTTCATCGCCGGCACCCCCGATCACCCCAACCAGGACGTCACCCGCCGCGCCGAGATCGCTCCGTCCCAGCAGCCGTTCGCCGTGCTGTTCGGCTGCTCCGATTCCCGGCTGGCCGCCGAGATCATTTTCGACCGGGGCCTCGGCGACCTGTTCGTGGTCCGCACCGCCGGCCACGTCATGGGACCGGAGGTGCTGGGCAGTATCGAATTCGGCGTGGATGTACTGGGCTGCCCGCTGGTCGTGGTCCTGGGCCACGACTCGTGCGGGGCGGTCGGCGCGGCGTGCGCCGCGCTGGAGAACGGCATGACGCCGGCCGGATACGTCCGGGACGTCGTCGAACGGGTGACCCCGAGCGTGCTGGCCGCGCACGCCGCCGGACAGGTCGAACCCGAGGAGATCCTCGCCACGCACATAGGGCACACCGTCGACCTGCTGCTCGACCGGTCCCGGGTCCTCGCCGAGAGGGTCGCCGAGGGCCGGGCCGCCGTGGTGGGCCTGCGCTATCGCCTGGCGGACGGCAGCGCGCACCTCGTCACCTCCCGCGGCCTCGACACGCCGGTATCCAGCGCCACCTGACCGCCGCCGGCCGTGCGGACGCGGGAGGGGAGGTACGACGCTCCTCCCGCGTCCCGACGCTCACGCGACCGGCCACCCGGGGAGGGAAACGGCCCGTGGAGGCGTGGAGCCGCTATCGGTCACACGGTGGATCGGGGCCCCGCCGCACGGCGCAGCCGGTTGGCGATCGCCAGTCCCAGCCCCTCCTCCGCCGGCAAGGAGGCGAAGATCAGGTCGCACCCCTGCTCGTCGAATCCGCGCAGGAACCCGTACAGCTCGCGTGCGTACGCGGCCGCCGAACGGGGGACGGGCACCACGGCGTGCACCTTGACCACGGCACCGGCGGACGAGGAGGGGAGGAAGACGCCGACCCGGTGTCCCGACTCCTGCGCCAGCTCCGCCTCGGCGAGCACCTTCTCCGGCTCGACGAGGACGACACGCGCCCGCGGCGCGTAGTGCGACGGGTGCTGGCCGGGCACCCGCACACGGCTCGACGAGGGGACGTCGAGCGGGCCTCCCACCACCGCTTCGAGTTCCTCGCGCGTCACGCCGCCCGGCCGGAGGATGCTCGGCGTATCGCCCGTGACGTCGACGATGGTCGACTCGACGCCGACCGCGCAGGGGCCGCCTTCCAGCACGAAGTCGACCGCGTCGCCGAGCTCGGCACGGACATGGTCCGTCGTGGTGGGGCTGACCGAGCCGAACCGGTTGGCGGACGGGGCCGTGACCCCGCCGCCGAAGGCGTCCAGCAGGGCCAGCGCGACCGGGTGGTCGGGGACGCGCACGGCCACCGTGTCGAGACCACCGGTCGCCTCCAGGGGCACCCGGCGACCGCGCCGCAGCACCAGGGTGAGCGGCCCCGGCCACAGGTGCTCGGCCAGCAGACGCGCCGCCGCGGGCACGTCCTCGACCCATTCGTCCAGCAGATCGGCGTGGCCGATGTGGACGATCAGAGGGTGGGTGGGCGGCCGTCCCTTGACCTGGAAGATGCGCGCGACGGCGGCGGGGTCCTCGGCGTTGGCGCCCAGGCCGTAGACGGTCTCGGTCGGGAGGGCGACCAGCCCCCCGGCACGCAGCACGCCGGCCGCCTGCTCGATGTCACTTGTACTTGCTGTCACCCGCGCAATTTTAGGAGCAGAAAGTCCGGGGCCGGCCGTGATGGGCTCGGACCAGCACGGTCGGGCTCCGGGCCGGCCGGCACGGGGTGGCGGCCGTCTGGTGCCGAAAGCTTCCGCAAGCACCCGTAATAGCATGAAAAAGAAGACTCTGGTCATGTCGGGGTGGGGCCTGGACGGGAGGCCCGGTGGTGCGCGAAGAGCTCACTCGGCGCGTTGATGAGACGGACGAGCTGACGGGAGTTTTCATCCATCGGGTGAAGGACGGCACCTGGTGGTGGTCGGACGAGATGTACCGCCTGTACGGCGACCCGCCCGACTCGGTCGAGCCGACGAGCGCGCTGCTGCGTGAGCACCAGCACGCCGACAACCGCGAACGGGTGGGAAAGGCGCTCGCGGCGGTCCGTGAGGACGGGAAGCCGTTCGGCTGCTACCACCGCATCACGGACGCCTCCGGCAAGGAGCACGCGGTCGTCATGGTGGCCGACGCCAGGACCGACGACACCGGCGGTGTGGTAACCGTGCGCGGCTTCGTCGTCGACATCACGGACCCCCTCAGCCGGCACGCCCGCTCCCTCGCCGACGGTGACGTGAGCAAGGCCCGGCTCAGCCAGGAGGACATCGACCTGGCGCGCGGGATCCTCATGGCCCAGTACGGAGTCGACGCCGACGTGGCGCTCCGCATCATGCGCTGGCAGTCCCAGCACACGAACCGGAGGATGCGGGACGTCGCCGGCGCGCTCGTAGCCGCGGCCCCGACGCCGTCCGGCGAGCCGCAGCACCACCTGGCGCACCGGATCGGCGCCGTCCTGTACCCCTCCGAGAGCGACTGAGGGCTCGCGCACCGCGCCCGCCCGGGCCGACCCGGACGCGCGCCGACGAGACCCGAACCGCCGTGGTCAGCCGCCGCTCCGACCGTTCGGCCGTCCTTTCGCGGGGTCCGTCCGGCCCTGGCCGAGCGACCGCTCGGGCGCGGCCGGGAGACGTGCGCGGACGGACTCGGGGTATCCGAACCCAGGTAGGGGCCCTGCGGGCGTCTGTTGCCATTTGACAATAATGGTCTTGGGGCAAGAAAGTGACCGTGTCAAGCCGCACGGGGAAGGGCGGGGAATGTTCCGGTGGGCGGAGGTCGCTCCGTGCGATGGTCGCCGACGCGCTGCGACGTCGGGGGGTCCGGTGGGGCGCCCCGGTGTTCGGGCGGCCCGGCCGTCCGCTCAGGCGGTCCGGTCGTCCGACTGCTCGGCGGTGTCGTGCATCTGCGACGCCGCCGCGCGGCAGAACGCCTCCAGGCCCTCCAGCAGCGCCGTTCGCTTGCCCGCGGGCATGAGGGCCAGAACCGCCTCCAGTTCCTTCTCCCTGCGTGCGCGCAGGTCCACCAGGAAGGCCCGGCCCTTGCTGCTGAGGTGCAGGCACACCTCGCGCCGGTTGACCGCGCTTATCACGCGTTCGACGAGGCCGGCGGCGATCAGCCGGTCGCACAGCCGACTGGTGGACGGGGGCGTGGAGGCGAGAGCGTCGCTGAGTGTGCGCAGGTTGATACCGTCCTGGTGCTCCAGGGTCAGCAGCACCCGCAACTGGGATGCCGACGCCGGAGCGGTGGAGGCCCGGCCCCACAGGACTTCCAGCAACTCTCCAGCCGTCGCGGTCACACGGGCGACCTCGACGGGCTCCGGGCGGGGGCGGAAAGCAGCCACTGTCACACTCTCGCAGGCACTGGGACGGCCGCCAGCCTACTAGGCGCCCGCAGTGGCTGTAGAGCTTTGGTCGGCCCGGGCGGCTCGACCCGACTGAATCGTATGACCTCGTCACGTGAACGAGGCTGGTGAGTCTCCGTCGGAAGAGTGGTGTTTTTACCATCGTGAACAGATTTGTGACCGCCGAGCGCGCGCTGCGCACGGCGGCACCCCATGGGTTGCTCGACGCCGTTCGTCGGGTGCTGGCCGATCAGTACGCCGCGGAGTCGGTGGAGCTGTTCATGGCCGACTACGGCCTGACGGTGCTTCAGCCGGTGTCGGTACTGCCGCACGTCAAGAACCCCGTCTCCGTGCACAACAGCGTCGTGGGCCGGGCCTTCAGCGCTCAGGAAGCGGTCGTCGAGGGCGGCGCCGGCCGTAGCGTGCGGGTACACCTGCCGGTCAGCGTGCGCGGGGACCGGCTGGGCGTGCTGTCCGTGACGCTCCCGGACGACGGCCAGGTCCGCGACCTGCTGGGCGAACTGACGGACATCGCCGAGGTGCTGGGCCACGAGGTGGTCGTCGCCGAGCGGGACACCGACGTCTATCTGCGGGCGCGACGCAAGGACCGGCTCACCCTCGCCGCCGAGATGCAGTGGCAGCTGTTGCCCGGGCGCTCCTGCTCCCGCCCCGAGTACGACCTGGGCGCGCAACTGGAGCCGGCGTACGCGATCTTCGGGGACAACTTCGACTGGTCCACCACGGCCGACCACCTCATGCTGTACGTCACCAACGGCATGGGGGAGGGCATAGAGGCGTCCTTGCTGACGAACATGGCGATCAACGCGCTGCGGAACGCCCGCCGTGCCGGCATCGCCATCGACGACCAGGCGGCCCTGGCCGACCAGGCGGTGTACGCCCACTACCAGGGCCGCTGCTACCTGTCGGTGCTGATGTTCGACTTCGACCTCGCGACGGGCCGCGCCAGCGTGGTGGACGCCGGTTCCCCGCAGTTGCTGCGGCTGCGCGCCGGCGCCGTGGAGCGGGTCGTCTTCGATGCGCAACTTCCGCTGGGCATGTTCGAGGAGACCGACTACGTGACCCAGGATTTCCGGGTCGAGCCCGGCGACCGGCTCGTCTTCGTCAGCGACGGGGTGCACGCGGTCGCCGGTCCCAAGGGCGAGGCCGACGGTGACCTCGCGCTGTCCCGGGCGATCCAGGCCACCCGCCTGCTCCCCGCGGCCGAGGTGCCGCGCGCCATCCTCCGGGAGCTGACCGGACACCGCGGTCAGTCGGTGCCGGACGACGACGCCCTCGTCGTCTGCCTCGACTGGCGCGGACGCTGACTGTGGCGATCGTGTGTTGTTTGTGCCCCGCCTCAGCGCTTACGTTTGCCATGAGGCAATAATTGTCTTTCGGTGATCAGTCGCTGGCCGTCGGGCCTCTACACAAGGAGACGATGCAGTTGTCGGAGCAAGAGACGGTCGCATCCGCAGCGCGCGCGTTGACGGGCTTCCTGACGCACCGCCGGGAGCAGATCGCTCAGCGATGGGCCGACCTTCCGCTCTTCCGGTCGGTGTTCACCGTCTCGCGCGACGAAGCCGTGGAAGCGTGCAAGTCGGTCGTGGACGCCCTCGCCGTCGTGGCGTCGACCGGGCGGCTCGAGGACATCGAGGCCCCCGGCTTCGACACCGTCCGCGAGCAACTCGGCAGCATGTCCGGAT
The DNA here is from genome assembly GCF_009650765.1 of Streptomyces sp. SUK 48. Classification (NCBI taxonomy): domain Bacteria; kingdom Bacillati; phylum Actinomycetota; class Actinomycetes; order Kitasatosporales; family Streptomycetaceae; genus Streptomyces; species Streptomyces sp. SUK 48. The sequence continues at coordinate 8,103,642 of NZ_CP045740.1, forward strand.
CCCGCAGCCGCATCGGTCTGAGCCCGGCCCGGATCGCCGACGAGGTGGCTGCCCTGCGTCCGCCGGTGGCCGAGCTGTTCCGGGCGGAATTCCCGGACCCCGCCGCCGCGGAGGCCACCGTAGGACTGCTGGATCTGACGACGCTCATGGGCACCCTGCGACTGGTGGTGATGCAGACGGCACTCAGCGCGGGGGAGGAGCTGATCGCGCGGCAGCGGCAGCAACTGCTCGAAGTGGCCACCCCGGTGATCAGCCTGTGGGAGGGCATCGTCGCGGTGCCGCTGATCGGCACCCTGGACAGCGCGCGCAGTCAGGTCGTCATGGAATCGCTGCTGCAGAGCATCGTCACGCAGCGCGCGCAGTACGCCATCCTGGACATCACCGGCGTGCCCACGGTCGACTCGCTCGTGGCACAGCACCTGATGAAGACGGTCGCCGCCGCTCGCCTGATGGGCGCCGACTGCATCGTCTCCGGCATCCGTCCGGCCACCGCGCAGACCATCGTCCAGCTCGGCATCGACCTGGGTTCCGTCCTCACCCGTGCCTCGCTCGCCGACGCCCTGGCCTACGCCCTCCGCCAACAGGACATCGAAGTGTCCGCGAGGGTGAGCCTACGGTGAGCGCGAGCGTCCCGGACCGCGCGACGGCGGTACCGGTCCTGGCCCTCGGACAGACGCTGCTGGTCAGCCTCCAGGGGGAGTTGTACGACACCCTGGCCGAGCAGCTCCAGCACGACATCACCCGTCGCGTCGCCGACAGCGATGTCACCGGTGTGATCATCGACATCTCCGGAGTGGAGATCGTCGACTCCTACCTGGGACGCGTACTGGCCGAGATCGCCGCGGGCGCGCGTCTGATGGCGGCCCGGACCGTGCTGGCCGGCATGCGGCCCGCCGTGGCGATCACGCTGGTCGAGCTGGGCCTGACCCTGCCCGGCCTGATCACCGCCCTCGACGTGGAACGCGCGCTGGAACTCCTCGCGCGACCGCCGGCGCCGAACGGCTCCCGTCTCCCCGACAGGGCGACATGATGGGGGCCTGCGACCCCGCCATGACGATACGCGTGCCGATCGGCTCGGACGCGGACCTCTCCTGGGTACGACAGCAGGTACGCCAGCGGGCGGCCGAACTCGCCTTCGGACTCGTCCAGCAGACCAAACTGGTCACCGCGGCCAGCGAACTGGCCCGCAACACCCTGGTCTACGGGGGCGGGGGCACCTGGAGATCTCTTCGCTGGGACCCGGCGGGACCGACGGTCTGCGCCTCTCCTTCGTCGACGAGGGCCCGGGGATTCGCGATGTCCGGCTCGCCATGACCGACGGGTACACCACGGGCGGCGGTCTGGGGCTCGGCCTGAGCGGCGCCCGACGCCTGGTGGACGAGTTCGAGATCGACACCGAACCCGGCCGGGGCACCACCGTCACCGTCATCGCCTGGGCCGCAGGGCTGCCCGTGACGACGCGGGCGGTGCGATGACGCGCGTCTGGGACATCCCGGTGCACGACTCCACCCGGGTACGGGATGTCCGGGTGGCGGCCGAGGCGGCCTGCCTCCTCGCGGGCATCGACCCGCACCACACCGCGCTGGCCGCGCTGGCCGCCACCGAACTGGCCACCAACCTGCTCAAGCACGCCGGCGGCGGCCGCATGGTGATCGGTCTCGTCGACCATCCGCCCGAGGAGGCGCGCCCCGCGGCGGTCCAGCTCACGGCGCTCGACCACGGCCCCGGCATCGGCGACGTCAGCGCCGCGATGCGTGACGGCCACAGCACCAGCGACGCGTCACTGGGTGCCGGGCTGGGGACCTGCCTGCGCGTTTCCAGTGCCTTCGACCTCTACAGCACGCACCGGGGCACCGTCGCCGTCTCCCGCATCGACCAGGACGGCAAGGAGAAGGCCCGGCCAGCCCTCCGGACGGGCGGGATCAACGTTCCGCTCGCCCATGACGAGCACTCGGGAGACGCCTGGTGCTGGACCCGCTCCGGTGCCCTGGTGACCGTCATGCTCGCCGACGGCCTCGGCCACGGAGCCAAGGCCGCACACGCCTCCGACACCGCGGTCGGCGAGCTGTACCGCGCCGCACACCTGCCCGTCGCCGAGATCCTGCGCCGGATGCACCTCGCCCTGCGGAGCACCCGCGGGGCGGCCGTCGCCGTCGCCCAGCTCGACACGGACGGCGGGGAACTGACCTTCGCCGGAGTCGGCAACATCGGCGCCCGGCTGTACACGGAGGGCTCATGGGAGCACCTCGTCTCCCACCCCGGCATCGTCGGCGCCCAATTCCCCGCGACGGTGCCTGTACGGTCCCGGACCTGGGGGCCGGACAGTCTGCTCGTCCTGCACAGCGACGGACTGCCCAGCCGCTGGGTGCCCCCCGAGGACATCGACCTCCTCGCCCACGACCCGGCGGTGGTGGCCGCGACCATCCTGCGGGACGCCAGCAGCCCGGCCAGCCCCGTACGCGACGACACCTGCGTGGCCGTCCTGGCCGCAGACCGGTCGGACCGGCGCCCATGACCGCCCCGGTGTACGCAAGATCACCCGCGCCGCGGAAGCCGCTCGCGGCGCACCTTCCGCACCCGCGCCGCGCTCGACGGGTCGCCTCCGGAGGATCTCGCAGGGGGCGCCGCTTGGCTGCTCCGGGCGCCGGGCACGACCGCGCACGCGATGCCGGTGTCCGCCTGCTGCGGAGCGGAACCCACTCGTGTCGCGATAGTGTGAAGGCCACCTGGGGAGGGTGGACGCTGTGAATGCCGCTGAACCGTTTTCGTCCGCGGAGAGCCGACTGCGGGCCGTGCCGCCCCACGCGCTCGTCGCCACCGCCGCGACCCTCCTGGCCGAGGATTTCGGCGCCGAGGAGGTCACCCTGCTCCTCGCCGACTACGGCCTGACCGCCCTGCAGCCGATCACGCACCTGCCGTACACCAGCGAGCCGGTCTCCGCGCACGACGGACCGGCCGGCACCGCGTTCACCGGCCAGGCGCCGGTGGTCGAGCTCATCGCCGGCACCACCGCGGAACGGGTGCACCTGCCCATCACCGTCCGGGGCGACCGGCTCGGCGTCCTGTCCGTCGGCCTACCCGCCGCCTCCGCCGACCCGGCGGCGATCCTCCGGCTCGGCGAGTTCGCCACGGCTCTCGGGCACGAGATCACCGTCGCGGGCCGGGACACCGACCTGTATCTGCAAGCCCGCCGTACCCGCCGCCTCACCCTCGCCGCCGAGATGCAGTGGCAGCTCCTGCCGGGACGAGGCTGCGCCCGCCGGGAGTACATCATCGGCGCACACCTGGAACCCGCCTACGCCGTCGGCGGTGACAACTTCGACTGGTCCACCAGCGCCGACCACCTCGACCTCACGGTGACCGACGGCATGGGCCAGGGCATCGACGCCTCCTTGCTCACGAACCTCGCCGTGAGCGCCCTGCGCAACGCCCGCCGCGCCGGTCTCGACCTCGCCGACCAGGCCGCGCTCGCGGACCAGGCCGTGTACGCCCAGTACGGCGGCAAGGTGTACGCCGCCACGCTGCTGCTCCGCTTCGACCTGGACACCGGACTCGTGCACGCCGTCGACGCCGGTTCCCCTCAGCTCTACCGCCTGCGCGACTCCGGCATCGAACTGATCGAGCTGGAAGCGCAGCTACCGCTGGGCATGTTCGAGGAAACCCCGTACGACGAGCAGACCTTCGAGGTGGAACCGGGTGACCGCCTGGTCGCCATCAGTACCGGTGTGCACGGCACCCGCTCGGCGACCGGAGACGTCTTCGGGGAGCGCGTCCTGCGGCAGATCCTGGGCGCGACCCGGCAGACCCCTGCCCACGAGACGGCACGCGCGATCGTCGCCGGACTGATCGAACACTTCGGCAGCAAGGACCTCGTCTCGGACGCCGCGGTGATCTGTCTCGACTGGCAGGGCAGGGTCATCGACACGGCTCGTCCGACGTCCGCGGGCCTCTGATCGCGGGCTCGTCATCCCGCGTCCGGTGACCCTCCCGGAGACAACGGCGCGCTGCTGAGAGCGACCAGAAGCGCTTTCATGCCGCGGCTCAGCGCCGCCCGTTCCGTCGGCTCCATGGCCGTCAGGGCGATCGTCAGCGCCTGGGTCCGCCGCTCCGCCACGTCGTCCAGCACCCGGCGTCCCGGCACGGTGAGGTGCAGGCGGACCTCGCGCCGCTTCTCCGGGTGCAGCGCGCGATCCAGCAGGCCCGCCGCCTCCAGCCGGTCGCACAGCCGGCTCGCCGTGGGGAGCCCGATGTCCAGCCGCTCGGCCAGCGCGGTGAGATTCAGCCCTGGTGCCGCGTCGAGCGCCCGCAGAGCCCGCAACTGGTGCAGGGACAGGCGCAGGGCCGCCTCCTGCGCGGCCAGCGACCACAGGTTCGTGAGACTCTCCACGGCCTCGGCGATTTCCAGCGCAACGGCGTTCGCGCGAACGTCCGGTCCCTCCACACGATCGCCGCCAGCGTCGTCGAGCCTGGTCACGAACACATCGCTTTCAGTGAGTTCCGTGTGCTGCCGAGAGAATCCTCATGCAATCGCTGTACCCGAAGACACGGGGTACACGCAGGTCCCGTGGCGACCGGCACCGTTCGTACACGAGGCGCTCTCTCTTCGCGTCGAACACACGTCCCGGGAGTCGCTCGGCCGGGGTTCAGGGCGTCCGTTCATACCGCGGACGTGCGGGTGCGCGGCGATGATCCCCGCCTTCACCTGACGGACCCGTTCGTCGTGTCCGCCGCGCACCCGGAAGACTCGTGCGGATGACCCGCGTGGGGTGGCTGATCCTCGTGGTCCCGCTTCGCCAGTTCGACGTTGAACTGAGCGCCCGCCAGGAGGGCGAGGTTGGCCAGCCACAGCCAGATCAGGAATATCACCGCTCCGGCCAGGGAGCCGTAGAGGCGGTGGTACGTGTTCGCGTGCGAGGCGTAGACGGTGAAACCGAAGGAGGCCGACAGCACCAGTACGATCGCCAGGCCGCCACCCGGAGCCATTCTGCGCAACGGACGCGACGGTGCCGGACCCGAGCGGTAGAGCACCAGGACCAGGGCGACGGCCACCATCGCCAGCGCGGGCCAGCGCAGCGCGTCCCACGCGGCCTGCGGAACGGTCCCCATGTCCAGTGCCCGGCCCATGCTGCGCGCCAGGCTGCCGCTCACCAGCAGAGCGAACGTCGTGATCAGGAGGGACGCGAGCAGGACGAGCACCGTGATGATGATGCGAGGAGCGGTCCGCCACACCGGCCGGTGCGCACTGACGTGGTGCATGGCGTGCAGGGCCCGGCGGAAGACGCTCAGGTAGCTGGAGCCCGACCACAGCGCCCCCGTCGCGCCGAAGAAGAGCAGCAGCCAGGCCGCGGTCGACTGGCCGGCCAACTGCAGCAGGACGTCCCGCAGCAGGCCACGGGACTCGGCGGGGACCATCCCCGTGAGCCGGTCGATCACCTCGGGTTTCGCCGTGGGCATGGTGAGCCCCAGCACCGACAGAAGCACGAGAAGGACGGGGAACAGTGCGAGGACCGCGTAGTAGGTCAGGGCGGCGGCCCAGTCCGTCACGTCGTCGTTCCAGATGGAGACGGGCGTCCGGCGCAGAGCGGCCCACCACTGGTACGTTCTGCCGCCGCTCTCGCCCGGGCGGCCGTCCGCTTCTTCCGGGACGGTGATCCTGTCCGACATCCTCGTCGATCCTGTCCTTCCAGACGCGGATGATGTGCGCACAGAGCCTCTACCCGACCGTTGGCCAGTGATGTGCCCCCGTTTCGGTGACCATGGCGAAGGCCGTGCACGTCGGTACGGCACCGGACCCGTCTGTCGTTCACGACCAGGATTTCTTCGAAGGGAGATGTCTCGTGTGTCGGAGCCGCGGCACGGCGAGAGAGTGGAGCCCGTAGGGGTGTGCGGCCTTGCGCCGGGACCGGCATGCGCCGGCCACGGCCCCGTACATCGATGTGCGTCTCTGGCCGGAGACCGAGACCCGGCACGCAGCCGTCGCGGGGATCGCTGCCGTTTATGCCGGTGGGGTCCTCGGACACCGGGGGCCACGGGAGTCACGGCCACGTCGGCGGCGCCGGAGGGGACCAGCTGGGCCCGGGCGCCGAGGTCCAGGGCGCCCGCCGGCCGCGGTCGATGATCACTCGGCTGCCGGGGGAGCCCGTGACGGTGCTGTACGACGGCCCGAACGGCGCGCTCGCCTTCACCGGTGCCGTGGTCCGGGACGGCGACGCGTACGAGGCGTACCACCCCTGGGCGATCCCGCGCCGCAAGGACCCCGTCTTCCCCGAGGCGGAGTGCTCGGACCGACGCGTCCTTCCGTAGCTCGGCGACGGCTGCCCCGGCGTTCCTCCGACCCACTCGGCGTTCCTCCGACCCACTCGGCGGTCCTTCGCACCCACTCCGCACAAGCCTCGGCCTGCGCGGTGCCGCCCGGACGAGACGCGCGGGCCCAACTCCCTTGACACCTCAACCAGTTCGACGCTCGGCACGCCGAGTGAAGCGGGACCAACCAAGGTTGTCCGCTGCGCGACATCAGCTGTCCAGGTAAGCCGTTCCCGTCAGCCCCGCCGGTCCCTAGCGTGGCTGATGCGGCGCCGGCCCGCTCTTCGCGCTCTCGCCGTATCCACCTCGATTCCCATTCCCCGAAGGGGGATTCATGTCCCTGACCGAGACGACCACGCGTGGGACGCCACCCGCCGGCGCGCCATCCGGCCGGCCCCGGACCGTGCTGTTCCTCGTCTGCGTCGCGATCTTCATGCTGATGCTCGACGCGACCGTCGTCACCGCCGCGCTCGCCGGTATTCGCGCACACTTCAACGCCTCCATCGACGCGTTGCAGTGGGTCGTCGACGCCTACTCGATCCCGCTCGCCGGCTTCATGCTCACCTTCGCCACGCTCGGGGACCGGTTCGGGCGCAAGCGGATGTTCCTGACCGGGATGGCGGTCTTCACCGTCGCGTCCCTGGCGCTGACCCTGGTCGGCACCATCGTGGAACTCGACGTCCTGCGGGCGGTCCAAGGTGTCGGCGCCGCCATGCTCTTCGCCACCGCGTTGCCGCTGCTGTCGGTCGCGTTCCCCGAGCCGGCCCCGCGGGCGAAGGCGATCGGCGTCTACGGCGCGGTGATGGCGGGGGCAACCGTGCTCGGCCCGGTCATCGGCGGCGTGCTCGTCACCGAGTTCGGCTGGCGCGCGATCTTCACCGTCAATCTGCCGATCGGCGCCGCGGTCCTGGTCCTGGCCGCGTTGTGGATGCCCGAGCCACCGCGAACTCGCGGCCGTCGAGCGGACGGCCTCGGCTCGCTGCTGCTCACCGGCGGCCTGGTGGCCGGGGTGTTCGCGGTGACCCGCAGCAGCGCGCTCGGCTGGACGTCGTCGTCCGTGATCGCACTGCTGGTCACCGCGGCCGCGCTGCTGTCCGGCTTTCTGGCCTGGCAGGTACGAGGCGCGAAGCACCCCTTGCTCGACATCGCCATGGCGCGCAAGCCCGGCTTCGCCGGTACCGCGATCGTGTCGGTCGGGCACATGGCCACGCTGATGGCGGCGACCACCTACCTGTCCCTGTTCCTGATCGGCACGCTCGGCTACACCCCCCTCCAGATGGGTCTACGCGTGATTCCGATCAGCATCGGCGCGATGATCGCCGCGCCGCTGACCGCGATGCTCGCCAAGAGGCTGCCGATCTCGGTCTCGCTCACGGCCACCATGGCACTGGTCGCCGCGGGCATGTTCCTGCTCGGCGGGTTCACCGGCCATGACAGCTGGACCTACTTTCTCCCCGGTGAGATCGTCGGCGGCGTCGGCCTCGGCGCGATCACCGCGGCCAACCAGGCCGCGTCACTGACCTTCGCCTCTCAGGAGAACGCCGGCATGGCCAGCGCGACCTTCGGCACGCTCCGGCAGGTCGGCATGGCCGTCGGCATCGCCGGGCTCGGCTCGGTGTTCAGCCACGTCGCCCGGGAGAAGGCCGCCTCCGGGCTCGCGACGCTCCCCGAGGCCGGTTCACTGCCCCAGGACCTGAAGCAAGAGTTCGTTCATCAACTCGGGGCGGCCTCCGGCCGTCAGGCGGTCGCGATGGTGCCGCCGCAGTTCCGCGACAGCGTGCCCGCCCTCACCCGCGTCGCCGACCACGCGTCGATCGACGCGCTGAACTCCGTGGCGACCCTGGCCACGGTCGTCGCGGTGGTCACCGTACTTCTCGCGGTCATCGCCTTCGCCGTCGACCGGGGCCGAGCGGTACGACGGATGCCCGGGCGGCGAGCGGCCGGGCGGCGGCTCACCGGGGCGTGACGCCGGACTCGGCACTGCTCGCGGCGAAGTACGCGGCGGGAGTGGTGCCGATCTCCCGGCGGAACGCCGCGATGAAGGCACTCGCGGTCCTGTACCCGACCGCGCGGGCGACCCGTGCGACCGGTTGCCCGGTGCCCAGCAGGGGCAGCGCCGCGTCGAGCCGCTGCAAGGTCCGCCAACTCGCGAAGCTCACCCCGGTCTCGGCGCGGAACCGGCGCGAGAGGGTGCGTGGCGAGGCACCGACCTCGCGGCCCCAGTCCTCCAGGTCTCGCGAGTCGGCTGGGTCCTGACGCAGTGCCAGCGCGATCCGCAGCGCCAGCGGGTCGGTGGGGAGGACGACCGCGAGGGTGGTGACCGGCACCGGCCTCATCAGGTCCCACAGCACAGCGGTGGCCCGGGCGCGGCGGTTCGTGGCATCCGGAGCGTCGCCGAGATCCGCGAGGTGGGACAGCAGCGGTCCCACCAGCCCGGAGGCGTCGAGCACGGTCGGGGAATCCCAGCCGTGCGGGCAGTCACCCGGTTCGAAGTACACCGAGAGCATCGAGCTCGACGAACCCGGAAGGACCGCGTGCTCCACTTGGCCTGGAATCCACAGCGCACGCGATCGCTGCACGACCCAGCGGAACCCGCCCACCTCCAGCGTCAGCAGGCCGGTCGGTGCCCAGGCCAACTGGTGCTGCGGATGGCTGTGCGACGGCAGACCGGTCCCGGCCGCGAGCGGGATCACGATGCTCGCTCGCGCCTCGTAACTGATGCTGATACGCCCCCGACTGCTCACGGGCCGCAACTCTACTGTCACCTACGGACGGCGGCTTGAACCTGCCCTGCCCGCCTCCGGGAGATCTGGTGGCCGGCGCACCCGATGACGCGACGTCAGCTTTCGCCCGCCGGAGGCGGACTGCCCGCCGCTCCTCCTCCACGAGTCCGGCCGGCCCGCCGTGGAGGTGGGACGGCCCGACCCTTCGAAAGCGCCGGAACCGGCGCGACTACCGCCTTGGATGGTCCGCATGCCACACGTGGCCTCGCTCTCGTACTTCCCCGTCAAGGGAGCCGCCGCTACCCACCCCGACCAGGCCGTGCTGACCGCGGCCGGGCTCGCACACGACCGCAGCTTCATGGTCACCAGCCCCGAGGGCGTCTTCCGCACCCAGCGCCGTGACCCCCGTCTGGCCCTTGTGCGACCCACCATCGACCCCAGTGGCGAGCTGATGACCCTGCGAGCCGACGGCCTGCCACCACTCGACCTGGCCGTGGACACCACAGGCCCCCGCCGCCCGGTGGAACTGTTCGGGCAGCCCTTCCACGGCATCGACCAGGGAGACGACGCCGCCCGGTGGCTGTCCGAGTGCCTGCGTGCCCCGAGCCGCCTGTTCCGGGTGCCACCCGAGCACGCCCGGCTCACGGACGGCCGCGTGCCCGGCACCTCCGGCTACGCCGACAGCTGCGCGCTGCATCTCCTGTCCCGCGCCACCCTGGACCTGCTCGGCAAGAAGCTCGCCGACCACGGCGGCCCCGCCGTGCCGGCGGACCGCTTCCGGGCCAACCTGGTCATCGGCGGCTGGGACGAACCCCACACCGAGGACCGCGCCCACCGCATCACGATCGCCGGCGCCGAACTCGGCTACGCCAAACCGGCGATCCGCTGCGCCGTCGTCCTGGTCGACCAGTGCGGCGGCCGACGCGACGGCCCCGAGCCGCTGCGCACACTGGCCGGCTACCGACGGGCCGCGGCGGGCGGAGTCGCGTTCGGAGTGAAGTACGCGGTGCTGCACCCGGGCCGGATCCGCGTCGGCGACCAGGTGACCGTCACCGCCTGGGGGCAGAGCGAGGTCTGACGCGGACACACGAGCGCGCGACAGCGCCACCTTCCGACGCAAGCCCCGGCCTGCGCTGTCCAGTTGCCCGAAATCCGACAGGCGGGACACCGGTCGATCCCCTCTTGCTCGGGCGAGCAAACGCCGCTACGGTATTGCTCATGCAAGCAAGAAACAGCGCGGACAAGCAAGGAGCTACGGGGCGGGCGAGATCCTTCACGGAGACGGGCCGCCGTGCCCAGATCGTCGCCGCGGCCATCGACGTGATCGCCGAAGTCGGCTACCAGCGGGCCTCGTTCGCGAAGATCGCGCAGCGTGCGGGGCTGAGCAGCACGGGGATGATCTCCTACCACTTCGACGGACGGGACGACCTCATGCGCGAGGTCGTCGCCGAGGCGATGCGGGTCGCGGACGGCTACCTGCGGCCCCGGATCGAGGCCCACGAGAGCTACGCGGCCCGGCTGCGCACCTCCATCGAGGGCAACCTCGACCTGCTCGCCGAATACCCGAACCACCTCGCGGCGATCGGCGAGGTCCTGGGCAACCTGCGCGGCGGCGACCCCGGCATGGTCGCGTTCACGGAAGGGATGGAGAAGATCCTCGCCTTCCAGGTCGAGCAGATCCGCAAGGGACAGGCGGCGGGCGAGTTCGGCGATTTCGACCCGTGGGTGATGATGCGGGCGATCCGCGCCGCGATCGACGACGTGGTGCGCCGCGCCGGCCAAGAGCCCGGCCTCGACGCGCGCGCAATCGGCCGCGAACTCGCCGATCTGTTCGACCGCGCCACCAGAAAAACGCCCTGACCACCAGCGCGATACGCACCGGGGGACGACAGCATGACCATCGACACGACGTTCACGGGGGACACACCATGGACACCAGCCAGGCATCGCAGACCGGCCCGAACCCGGCCACCGAGGCCGCCACCGCACAGGGCCGGGCCGCCGCGGCCGCGGAGGCCCGGCGCCGTACCACCGCGCTGCGCCGGCAGATCGGCGCCCAGTTGCTCTTCGAACTGGTTCTGCCGATCGGCTCGTACTACGGACTGCGCGCCGCCGGCACCGGCCAGTGGCTCGCGCTGGTCGCAAGCGGTCTGATGCTGGTGCCGTGGATCGTCTACGGCATCGTGCGGCAGCGCCGCGTGAACGCGATGGCCCTGTTCTCGCTGAGTCTGGTGGTCATCGCCACCCTGCTGTCCATGGTCACCGGCAGCCCGCGGGTGCTGAACCTGCGGGACAGCTGGATCACCGCCGCGATCGGCTGCTGGGTGCTGGGCACCTTGTTCACGCGGCGGCCGTTCATCATGACCTCCTCGCGCGGCATCGTCATCGCCAAGGTCGGCGAGGTCGGCCTGGCCGAGTGGGAGGCGCGATGGGACACCGAGCCGGCGTTCCGCCACCACCTTCGCGTGCTCACCTTCGTGTGGGGCGCGGTCTTCCTGCTCGACGCCGTGCTGCGCGTCGTACTCGTGTACACGATCTCGGTGGACGCCTTCCCGCTGACCAGCACCCTGCTCTGGCTGGCGATGCTCGGGACCCTGATCGGCTTCCACAACTGGTACGTCACCCGCAACGGCCTGAAGGTCTGAGGCCAACCATGGACACCGGTACCGACACCGACACCATCACCGACGCCGACACCGTCACCGACATCGAGGTGCTGATCGCGGGAGCCGGGCCGACCGGCCTGCTGCTCGCCTGCGAACTGCGCCTGGCCGGAGTACGCGCGGCCGTCGCGGAGCGACTGCCGCGGCGCAGCGGCCAGTCCAAAGCCCTCAACCTGCAACCACGCACCGCCGAGATACTGGACTGCCGAGGCTGGCTCGCACCGCTCCTGGACCGGTCGCTGACCCTCCTGCCGGGCGGGCACTTCGCCGGACTGCCACTCGACTACGCCGCCCTGGACACCGCCTTCCCGCATCAGGTCGGCATTCCCCAGGCCCGCGTCGAGGAGTTCCTGGAGGGCCGGCTCGCCCAGTACGGCGTTCCGGTGCTGCGGGGCCGCGAGCTGACGTCGTTTCGGCAGGACGCCGAAGCGGTGACCGCCACCCTCCGCGCACCCGACGGCACCGAGCACACGGTCCGGGCCTGCTACCTGGTGGGCGCCGACGGCGGGCGCAGCACGGTGCGCCGCCTGCTGGGCATGCCCTTCCCCGGACGGGACGGCCGCATCGGCATGGCCGTCGCCGACGTCGAACTCGCCCCGACCGGCGACGGATCGTGCGGTCCGGACGAACCCTGGCAGCTGCCCGACCTCGCCCCGGACCCTGCGGGCGTCGCCTTCCTGCTCCCGCTCGGTGACGGCGTGCACCGGCTGACCTTCGGCGGCCCCGAGCAGCAGAACGCCGACCGCGACGCCCCGGTCACCGACGACGAGGTCCGCGGGGCCCTGGCCCGCTGCCCCGGCCCGCGCCGTGAGCTGCGCCGCGTCCGTTGGGCCTCCCGCTTCACCGACGCCTCCCGGCAGGCCGAGCGCTACGCCGAGGGTCGGGTCCTGCTGGCCGGCGACGCCGCCCACATCCACGCCCCCGCCGGGGGGCAGGGTCTGAACCTCGGCATGCAGGACGCCTTCAACCTGGGCTGGAAACTGGCCGCCACACTGCGAGGCTGGGCCCCCGACGGGCTTTTGGCCACCTACCACGACGAGCGACACCCGGTCGGAGCCCGAGTCCTGGCCAACACCCGCGCCCAGGTGGTGCTGACGCTCCCCGACCCGGACGCCATGGTGGTGCGCGACCTGCTCACCGACCTGCTCACCGAACCGCAGGCCAACCGCCGTGTCGCCGCGATGATCGCCGGCACGGACATCCGCTACCCCATGCCGGGCGCGCCGGACCACCCGCTTCTGGGGGCGAGAGTGCCCGGCCTCCCGCTTCCGGCCGGCCGCGGAGCCCTGCTGACGGACGCCGCGTCAGCAGCCACCTCGACGGCGAAATCCTGGGCGGACCGCGTCGACCGCCCGGACGGCGCGCCCGTCGCCGCTGAAGGCGAAGCGCTGCTGGTCCGCCCCGACGGCTACGTGTGCTGGGCCGGCCGCGACGACGACACGCAGGGCCTGCACGCCGCCCTCACCCGCTGGTTCGGCACACCCGCCACCCCGACCACCGACCACGATCACGACAACGGGTCCGGCTGCTCCCTGCCTTCCCCGACCTGAGTGCCAGTGCCAGCGCGGCAGAGCGGCGAACGCGGCCTTTCGCCTGCTGAACTTCACCTGGCTGACCGGCGGGGCCGGTATAAAGATCACCACTACTGGAGGATGTCTTGTCCGTGAAACACCGTATCGGGTCGGGGATCAGCGCTTCCGCGCTCACGTTCGCGGCCCTGGCCATATCCGCGGCCCCGGCGCTCGCCGGCAGCGGCGGTCAGCAGATCGACTTCATCGACTCTCTGGGGGTGGCGAACACCATCCGTATCAACGGCTACAACCAGAACGGCTCGTACACGAGCCAGTGCTTCGCCACCCCGGTCCACGAGAACAAGGACTACGGATACTGGTGGGCCGGAACGGTCAACGTGATCGCCTACTCGGGCAACAACTGCCAGAGCACCACCGTCACGGCCGAGGGCGACGCCTACATCCCCACGGTCCAGTCCGGGGACTGGACCGTCGTCAGCGACGCGGGCTGGCCTCTGGGCAACCAGGGCTGAGCCGACCCGCCGCCCAGTAACCAGCCCCCGCGCTTGCGGGGCACGTAGCCGCCGTGTCGTACGACGCCGACTCCGGCCGCCTCACAGCGAGTCCGGAGCCGGATCCCGTCACACCGGGCCGACGCACGCATGCCCTCAGGCCGCAGCCGCGTCCAGGGCCGCCCGCTGCTGGTTACAGGCCGACGGGGTTGAGGTAGGTGCCGGGGTGGGTGGCGCCGTCCTGCTTGAGGATCTGGCCGCCGAACGGCCACTTCAGGGTGAAGTGGGTCGTCTCGTTCGGCGGGGTGACGAGGAAGTTCGCCGGGACGAACTTCTCCTTCTGCGGCGTGGACTTGGCGACGGGCAGCAGGGTGATGCTGAAGTCGGCGGTGGCACCGTGCTGGAGGGTCATCTTCGGGGGCTTCTTGGCGGAGCGCACCAGGGACCAGGTGCCGTCGGTCTTCTGGGCGCCGGTCATGTCGACGCCGGCGAAGCCGGTCAGGGTGCAGGTGTGGTTGCTCTTGTTGGTGAACCAGATGTACGCCTGGGTCTGCTTGTCGGTCTGCCCCATGTCGGGCTTGGCGTCGCCGCCGGTGGCGAAGCCGGCCTTGAGGTCGGCGGTGTGGCAGCGGGCCGGCGCGGCGGCGGCCGATGCGGGGACGGTGGCGGCGGCGGTGCCGGCGACGGCGAGGGCTGCCAGGACCACGGCGGTGAGCTTGTGCTTCATGAAGACTCGAATCCCCTTCGACTACGAATCGGCGCGGGAGGTCAATGCGCGCCTGCACACGTGAAGATGCACGAAGTCCGGAAGAGGTTCGGTGGGGGAGTGCAATGAGCCTCCGCCGACTTGAAACTGCCAGTCGGAGGGCCGTCGGGATCGACTCCCCAGGTACTCAAACTGGTGACGAGCAACTGTTCTTGGCCCATATCCAGGACGGCCTCCGCGCGCGCTGCGGAGGCCGCCGGGGAGGGTTCCGGCGGCCTCCGCCACTGTGATCGGCGACCTGGTCTTTCGCTTCCCGCGCACGGCCGACACCACTGGAGCGGCGGATGCCCGGATCGCTCTCGCTCGCCTCATCCCTACATGGTGACCGGACCATGGTCGGTTGAGGGCCCAGCTCCTCCGCCCCCCGACCGTCGCGGCGGGTTGCTGTCCGGTACCTACCGTGCGGTGACGTCGGCGGCGTAGACCAGCGCTGTGCGGTGGTTGTACTGGATGGTGTACATGCTCTTCCCCCGGTGACGACCCGGCCGCTGGAGGGGAAGTAGTCGTCGGTGGGGGCGGGTGCGGCGGTGGCGACGTAGCCCTGGCCGACGGGGATGCTGTAGGAGGCCAGCGGGGCCTGGGTGGAGGGGGAGAGCCCGGCGGGGTATTCGTTCGCGTCCGGGTAGCTCGATCCGTACACCGCCACTGGCGAGGTACCGGTGGCGCTCACCACCGTCACGTCATGGGCGGGGGTGGTGTTGCAGCCGTGCGGGTTGAGGAACCAGACCTGCACGCCGCTGTACCAGATGGCCGTCCAGTCACCCTGCCGGTCGGCGACGACGAACTGCTGCCCGGCCGCCGCGGTGCCGCCCCAGTCGTTGACGCTGTCGGTGCCGACGCCGTCCGGATGGATGGCCTGGTCGCCGAAGAGCGGCGCCGTGACGCTGGGCGCGGTGCGCAGATAGACGAAATTGGAGGACTGGGTCCGCTCGGTGCACTCGGGTGTGGCACCGGTGGGGTCGTCGGACGGGCAGACGCGTACGGTCTGCTGGTTGCGGTCGTACCCAGGGGTGATGGTGACCACGGAGCCCACGCGGCCCACGCCGTGCCGTCCGCCCACCGGGGCGTGCAGCAGCCGCATGAAGCGCTCCCAGTCCCAGGACGGGCCCGGGTCCCAGTGCATACCGGAGACGAGGGCCGTGCTGGGCCCAGGCACGTTGTCGTGCCCGAGTATGTGCTGCCGGTCCAGCGGAATGCCGAAGCGCTCGGCCAGGTACCGGACGAGTTCCGCGCTGGTCTCGTACTCGGTCTGCGTGTACCAGGTGCCGCCCGCGGCGGCGTACCCCTCGTGCTCGATTCCTATCGAGTGCAGGTTGGTCGAGTAGTTGCCCGCGTGGAAGGAGATGTCCTTGGTGGGCACCATCTGGGTCACGGCGCCGTCGGAGGAGCGTATGACGTAGTGCGCCGACCCGCCGCCCGGTTTCTGGAAGGCGTTCAGGGCGGCGTCGTAGGACGACTCCGTGTCATGAATGACGATGGAGTCGATCCTGATCCCGTTGGCGGGGCGGCCGGACACCTGCCCATTGGCCGCCGCGGCCGGAAGGAAGGCGCAGTCGATGGTGGCGGGGCACTCGGTGTCGCCCGTCGCGGCCGTCGCCTTCAGGTGCAGCACGGACAGTTGCTTGACGGCCGGCTTGACGCTCGGGGAGGCGGGCAGGTCGATGTGCTGTCCGTCCCGGGTGGTTTCCGCCGCGCCGTTCTCGATGGTGGCGAACACCCGGTCGGCGAAGGCTCTCGCGGCCCGTTGCCCGGAGGAACCGCTGTAACGGGCAACGGCGGCGTACCACTTGCCCGAGTCCTTCGGCGTACCGCCGACCGTGCTCTTCGCGTAGGAGGCGAGGAGGGCGGCACCCCCACGGATGTTGGCGGCGTCGTCCGCGCGCAGTCGCTTCCCGGGCAGCCCTGTCAGCCGGGCGGCGGCCTGGAGGGTGTGCAGGGACGGAGCGGAGGCCAGTTCGGCGAGGTCGGCACGGCCGACCGCACCCGCGTCGCCGCCGGCCAGCATCCCGGTCGTCACGTCGGTCAGATGCATGGGTCCGTAGCCGCCGTCGGTACTGCGCTCACCGGCATGGGCATCCCAGGCGGACTCGTGATATGCCACGGCGAGGAGGACGGGCAGCGGGACATGGTATTCCGTCGCGGCCTGCTCAAAGGCGTGCTGGCGGCTGTCGGCCGCCGCCCGATGTCCTACCGCCTGGGCGGCCGGAGAGGCGGTCGCAACTCCCGCGGCGGCCAGCACTCCTGCCGCGAGAATCCGTGACAGCCGCCGGCGCGGTCTGTGCTCATGCACGTGTGAGTACCTGACTTTCCTTCGTCGATTCCGGACCTTGGACGTCACCACCGCAGCGCCCCAAGGCTGTTAGGTGGCCCGAAACTTGACTGGCCATAAGATGATCTTCACATGATGTGACGGTGGTTTAGTGCGCCGGGTTCCCGCTCGCGGACCACGAGGTGGCGGGCACGGCGGGTCGGCGGCGTCTCCGGCCCGGCCAGATGATCACCACGCACGAGGACAGATCGGTGGCCGGAACGGCCGGTGCAGGGCGAGCAGGTCCACGTGGACCTCGACCCCGGACCGTCTCCTGGAGACGCAGGGCCTGACGTGACCGACGGGACCGGTGAAAAAAGGAGCGGGTTCCGCGGGAACCTTCGGTCGGGTGCCGGACACATACAGGGCATGGAAGTGAACGACGTCGGTGCCACCGCAGCTGTCGGAGCCGTATCCGACCGGGAGTTGTGGGCGCGAGCGGTCAACGGCGATCGGGATGCGTTCGGCCGGATCTTCGACCGTCATGCGAAGACGGTCTACAACCACCTGTTCCGGCGGACGGCCGACTGGTCGGAGGCCGAGGATCTCACCTCGGCGGTTTTCCTTCATGCCTGGCGACGGCGGTCGGAGGTCGCGCTGGACCGCGATTCGGCCCTGCCGTGGCTGCTGGGCATCGCGGAGCACCTGCTGGCGAACACCAGGCGGCGGCTGCGACGGGCCGAGGCGTTGCTGCGGCGGCTCGTCTCCCATGACGAGTCGGTGGGTGACCACGCGGACCGTGTCGCCGGCGAGGTCGACGACGCGCGCCGGATGTCGCGGCTCCACCGGGCGCTGGCCCGGCTCCCGCGCCACGAACGCGAGGTGGTCGAGCTGTGCATGTGGTCGGGTCTGGATCAGCAGGCGGCCGCGACGGCGCTGGGAGTGGCGGTGGGAACCGTGAAGTCCCGACTGCACCGAGCACGACGCAGGCTGGGGGCCGATCTCGCCGACAGGCCGGGTGCGACGTCGTCCAGTTCGAAGAATCCCGTCACCGTGGAGGAGGTCGCGCGATGAACGACACGCAAGGTGTTCCCGCGCCTCCCCCCGATCGCGCGCTGCCGAACCACCGGCGGATCCGAGAGGACCTACTGATGAAGATCGATCAAGAGGACGAGCAGACTTCGCTGGTGCGCAGGTGGGGGCTGCCGCTGGGTATCGCCGCCGGTGTCGCGGCGCTGAGCGTCGTGGCTGTGACCGTCGTCGGCGGGGAGAGGGCCGCCGAGCCGGTCCAGGCCGGCAGTGGTGGAAGTCCGACGAGCGCCGCCGCGTCATCGGGTCCGGGCCGGGGCTCTTCGAGCGCCGGGGCGGGTACGACGCCGTCCTCGGCGCCCTCGGCCTCCGCGCCGCACGCGGTCACCGTCACCAGCGTGACCACGACCCCGATCAAGGCGGAGGCCGTCGGCAGGATCCTGTCCTCCTGCCTGGGTTCGGACGCCGCGAGATTCCACCCGGTGATCGCCGTCCGTACCCCTGCCGCCGCCAAGGACTGGGACGGTACGGTCATCGCCGTCGATTCGGCCGGGCAGTACGTGCAATGCCAGACCAAGGGCGAGCGGGGCAGCAGCCCGGACGTCCCGCCGACGTTCATCAACGACCGCCTGTGGGGCACCGGTCACCTCGTGGAGTACTTCGACTCCATCGGCCAGCCCGCCGGGAAGGGCCGTTACCTCTCGCTCGGCGCCGGGCATTACACATCCGGCGTAGCCAAGATGACCGTCAGCTACGGCGAGGACCCGAAGCAGTACCCGGTGGTCATGGCAGGCGGCGCGTTCTTCTACTCGGCGTCCTTCTCCACCGGGTCGTCCACCGCCAAGCTCATCGCCGCGATGTCGACCCCGTACGTCCACGCCTACAACGCGGCCGGCAAGGAGATCTACAACCAGAAGAAGGACCCTCAGTTCACCGGCACGTCCCGATAGACCGGCCCCTGAAAGGCATCCGCTGGTGTCCCGGCGACAGTACCGGGGCTCCAGCGACCTCGGCCGGCGTCGAGATCATCACGCCGCCATTCCCAGGGCTGGTGGGGGCGATGGGAATCCGGCGTCGGATACAGGTTCACCGGCACCTACTGTCGGCCCGGTACGAACTGCGATGCCGTCTTCGCACGGCCGTAGACGTGGCAGAACAGCCGATCAGCTGAGCACGGCGCGTCCGAGCGAAGCCACAGCGACACATCCACCGCCAGGACCAGGCGCCCGCAATCGAACCGCGCGTCCCTCAGGCAAGTGGTGAATCGGCTTTCGCCGCCGGCATCCCCACTGCAAGCCGACCGTCACTCAGCAGAGCATGCCCGTCGAACACGGTAGTCAGAGACTCTCCGTCGCCTCCGTGATCATCTGCGTCATCATGATCCTTGAACACTCGAACCTTGACCAGGATCACCCGGTCCTGCACCCGAACGATGACGTGCGTGTCGCGTGCAGCGGCAGGAGTACAGGTCTACCCCCGCGATCTGCACAGCCTGTTCCCAGTCCATCCGTGAGCTTCAGCGGAGGACAGAAGCAGGCACTGACAAGAAGGTTCCGAGGTCGAAGAACAAGCTAGGCGGTTGTGGCGATACCGCCGTCGACGGGGATGACGGCGCCTGTGAGGTAGGCGCCGGCCCGGCTTGCGAGGAACACGGCGACACCCGCCATGTCGTCGGCGCGGCCGATCCGGCGTAGTGGGGCCGACGCCGCGATCTCCTCGCCGAGCTCATCGAGGGTCGCAGCCATCATCGCCGACGGGAACGGTCCCGGTGCCACGGCGTTCACGGTGACGTGCTGTGGTCCCAGTTCCCTGGCGAGCACTCTGGTGAGTTGATGCAGCGCGGCCTTGCTGCTGGAGTACGAGTAGTTGGGCCGCTGGGGGATGTGGATGGCGGCGATACTGCCGATGTTGATGACCCGCGCGGGATCGTCGGCGGTGCCGGCCGTGCGAAGTGCGGGCAGCAGCGCCTGGACCAGCCAGAACGGCGACTTCAGGTTGAGGTCGACGACCGTGTCCCAGGCCGCGTCCGGGAACGTCGCCAGAGGCCCGTCCCACATGGCGCCCGCGTTGTTGACGAGGATGTCGAGACGCTCCGAGTCGGCGGTGACAAGGTCGGACAGGCGCCGGCACTCGTCGTGGCGGGACAGGTCGGCGGGGAAGGCCCGTACCTCCCCGAACGTGGACAGGTGTTCCTGTGCCTGAGCGCACGCTTCGGCGTTGCGCGAGCTGATGACCACGCGGGCGCCCGCCTGGAGAAGGCCACGCGCGATCATCATTCCGATGCCTCGGGTGCCACCGGTGACGAGTGCGCGCTTTCCACGCAGATCGAAAAGTTCTGCATGCGTTGAGAATTGGTTGTCCACCACTTGCCGTCTTTCCGGTTGGTCGTGCGGGAGAATGCGCCGACGCGTTGGGTGTTCGGTTCGGCTCGTCTCAACGCTATGGCCCTGGAGCGCACTCCAGGCAAGCGGATGCCGGTCCCTCAGCAAGTGACTTCGACCGGAACTTTCACCACAGCCCCTAATAGCCCCGCTATGGTCTGCCCGCTGCCGCGCGGCCCCCTTCGTGCTCACGACCGCGCTCCGTGTACACGGCCCGAGCCGATGAGGCCGAGACCGCCTTTGGCGGTCGAACCCACGACATCGGAGGAGAGGCCGGCTGGCTCGCCGGTGACACCTGGACCGCCCGCGAGCGGCGCCGGGAGAACGATCGCCAGCCCGTCACCCATGAGCCAACCTCGGCGCGTGTCAGCCCAGTTCCCCAGCGGCCTGCGCGCTGTCCCGGCCTCGCTCACACCGTCGTAGTTCTCCGCGTCGTCATTTCCTACGACGCTCGACTGGGAGACCGGCCGATCAGATCATCTCGGACGCAGTGGCGGTGGCCAGGTCGGTGGCCTCAGGTCCGGCCATGGGGGCACGCTCGGGGGGCGCACCGTCCGACGACGCCGAGGCCCCCGCCGTCACGCGGTGGCCGGCTGCGGCCCGTCCAACAGTCCCCGGGAGCCTCTCGTTTGGATCTTGCCGGGCTCGGGGGTCTGGTGCTGCCCCTCGAGGCGTCGGCGTCGGGGCGGTCGCGTCGCGGAATCGGCCGGGAGCCGCCACGCTGGAAAGGTGGCAGCGGACCACAACAGATGTGCGAAGGAGAGTCGGCGTGACGAGGAAGCGCGATCCGGACGAGGAACTGGAGAAGGGTGATCACGTCACCTGGCGCAGTCACGGCAGCCAGGCGGAGGGGCATGTGGAGAAGAAGATCACCGATCGGACACCTGCCGCGGGCCGCACGGTGGACGCGTCGCCGGACGATCCGCAGTACGAGGTGCGCAGCGACAAGTCCGGCAGGACAGCCGTGCACAAGCCGTCCGCGCTGAAGAAGAAGAAGTGAGCCGGTGTGGACGGCGACGCGTGCGAGGAGATCGGTCATGCCTGCAGCGAGCTGGTGAACATGGCACCTGCCGAGTTGGAGAAGTGGCTCGCTTCCGACCAGTCACGCGGTGCCGGGCAGCACAAGGGCGTGCTCGACCGGGCCGCGCGAGCCGCGGCGCCTTCGGCTTCCGCCGCACCTCGGTGACGAGCGTAGGCTTGGGCATCGGCTGGTCGCCGCTTCGCCGCGGCCGAGCCGGCGCGCACAGTCCGTCGCGCAAGTCCGTCACCTCCGGAGCCCGCCATGACCCCACCGTCTGCCGCGCCGGACGACCGCGGCGACGCGCTGTTCGGTCTTGAGTCCCTCGTCGCGCCGGGCAGCCCGTCCGCGCCGCGGGCGGCGGACGGCGCCTTCCGGACCAGCGACGCGGCCCGCCGTCTGCTGCCCGTACGGCAGATCTACGCCGAGCCTGCCGCGGCCGCGTCACCGCGCGGCCGGCAGATTCTCGACCGGTTTCCGCAGGCCCGTGTGATAGAGGTCGACTCGCACTGGGGCATCCCCGGACTCCACGGCAACGAGGGCAATGTACGGCGCTGGATCCGTGTCAAGGGCGAGACACTGATCCTCGGCGTGAAGAAAAGCCTGACCACCCGCCCCAACGGACGGTCCGCCGACTGGATCGCCCCGAGCCCGTCCAACGGTTGCGCGCTGGCCTGCTCCTACTGCTACGTTCCGCGCCGCAAGGGGTACGCCAACCCCATCACCGTCTTCACCAACACGGACCAGATCATCGCCCACCTGGGCCGCCACATCGCACGACAGGGCAGGAAACACGAACCCAACCAGTGCGACGACACGGCGTGGGTGTACGACATCGGGGAGAACGGCGACTGCGCGGTGGACGCCCTGATCTGTGACAACACGGCGGAGCTGGTGCAAGCGTTCCGCCAGTGGCCCACGGCCAAGGCATCCTTCGCCACCAAGTTCGTCAACCCGGACCTCCTGGGCTACGACCCGCGCGGTCGCACGCGCATCCGGTTCTCCCTCATGCCGACAGACGACTCGCGGCTCCTGGACCTGCGTACCTCTCCGGTCGACGAGCGGATCGCCGCTGCCGGGGACTTCCTGGACGCGGGCTACGAGGTGCACTTCAACCTCTCGCCCGTCGTACTGCGCCCCGGATGGCGCGTCGCGTGGGCCGACCTGCTGCGCCAACTGGACGAGGTGCTGCCGGCGCGGGTCAAACGCCAGGCGGCGGCCGAGGTGATCATGCTCACCCACAACCAGGGCCTGCACCAGGTCAATCTCGCCTGGCATCCCAGGGGCGAGGACCTCCTCTGGCAGCCGCACCTCCAGCAGGCCAAGCGCTCCGAGAACGGTGCGCTGAACGTCCGCTACCGCACCCATGTCAAGGCACAGGCCGTGCACGACCTGCGCGAGCTGATCGCGGCGCACGCGCCCTGGCTGCGGATCCGGTACGCGTTCTGAGATCCGTCCTGGATGAGCCCTCCGGCCAGGTGACGCTCGCCGCAGCATGCGGGCGCGGCAGGCGACGTGACGTCAACTACAGGAGCGGAGCTGCTGGTTACAGCCCGACCGGGTTGACGTAGGTACCGGGACGGGTAGCGTCGCCCTGCTTGAGGATCTGACCTCCGAACGGCCACTTCAGGGCGAAGTGCGTCGTCTCGTTCGGCGAGGTGACGAGGAACCTCGCCGGAACGAACTTCTCCTTCTGTGCCGTGGGCTTGGCGGCATGACGAGGGTGACGGCGCAGGCCGGCGGTCTTCACCACGCGGTCCAGGCCGTGGCCCACATGCACAACCTCGCCCTCGCCGCGTGACCGCCAAGCCCACCCACTCGCTTCGGGCTGCCTGATCGCGGCCGTGTGCAACACCCTTCAGCGATCCGCCGTGGCACGCACCGGGCGATCCGAGACCGCGCTCATCCGGCCGAGGAGGGCTTCACAGGCCGCGTCCGCGGTGTCGAATATCTGGCAGCTCATGCCCATCCCGGTCAGGTCGAGCACACGGCGTACTACTGGGGTGGGCGCGGCCAGGGACACGGATCCGTCGACATTCCGCATGTCGTTGACGGTCCGTATGATGACACGCAGTCCCGAGGAGTCCATGAACGGCACGTCCGCCAGGTCCAGCACCAGGTGACGTCGTCCGTGCACCACCTGACCGGCCAACTGGTGCTGAAGCGCGAGACCGGTGTCGGCGTCGAGCTCTCCGCGGACAGTGATGATCGCGGCGTCGGAGCTGATCACGGTCACCTCTACACCCAGATCTGTTGGTTCGCTCACAAGTTCTCCTCAGATGGTCCTTACACGGCAGCAGCCCGCTACCCCGTCCGGTGACGTTCATGCGCGCCGCCCGTGGTCTCCGTGAGGCAGCCGGGACGTGGGTGCTGTCGGACCAAGAAGAAGGAACTCGCTGGCGAGTGCAGGAACAACGGCCTCCAGTGGCGGCCCGCGGCTGATCCGGCGCCGGTGAACGTCCACGACTTCGCCGGTCCTCGACGGGCAAGGCCGTCCCGTACGGGATCTACGATCTGGCGGCGGACACCGGCTGGGAAAACGTGGGCACTGACCACGACACCGCCGCGTTCGCAGTGGAATCGATCCGCCGCTGGTGGTCCGGCCAGGGCGGGGCCACCTACCCGCAGTCCGGCCTTTGCTTCCGTGGGGCTCCGTCCTTCCAGGGCAAGGAGATACGGGAGCCGTCCCCCGTGCGGAGCGCGGCCCTCTCCACTGGCCTCACTCGGGCAGGACGAGTCTGGAGCGTTTGCCGTCACAGGAGCCGCCCTCGCCCGCCGCCTCGTGCTCGTCATGACCGAGGGCGGCCGGTGATCTCACCCCAGGGTCGACTCCGGCGCGCCTGGTCGACTGCTGAACCCATGCGCCTCTGTCCGGCGCAAACGGCGGCCCTGAACTGCTTGCGAGACGGGCGTCCGCCTGCACGGCCCGGACGTCCGCGTCAGAACGCCGAGTGCGCGAACCAGTGGTCCAGGAGCGCCGTGTCGCCCGACACGTCGAAGACCGGCTCGCGACGGGACCGGCGGCCGTACAGCAGCAGCAGAAGGTCCGCGGCCGGTCCCCGGACCGCTGCGGAGTCCGCCCGGGGGCTGCTCCCGCCGTCGGACACCAGGCGGAAACCGTCCGGTTCGAGCCGCACCCGCCATTCCTCGCCGACCGCGCCACCGGCGTCCGTGCACCCGAACGCGAGGATCTCACCGTCGCCGCGCAACTCGGCAACGCCGGGGGCGAAGAGCCCCGCGTACGGCAGGTTGACCAGGAACTCGTCGACGCCGTCCGCCGCCAGTACGGGATCGACACCGGAGTCGCGGCCGACGGAGCGCTCCGCGTCCACCCGGTGCACCAGCGTCTCGAACAGCATCCGCCGGGCCCAGAAGCGCGCGTGCGGATCGGCGCCCCAGGTCCACATCGCCGCGGCGGGATCGGTGTCGCGCAGCACCGCCGCCACCTCGGGCACGCCCGCCGCCAGCCAGTCGGCGTAGTCCCGTGCGTCCTCGGGCAGCCCCAGCTCGACGCCTCGGCTGCGGGGAGCCTCCTGTACCCGCTGCGACAGCAGGGTGCAGAACCAGCGCTGTAGCGCTCCGACGTGCCGGGTGAGATCGGCGAGCGTCCAGTCGGGGCAGGACGGCACGGCACGGGCCGGGTCGGCCTCGCGCACCGCATCGGCGAACCGGCGGGTCTCGCGCTCGATCGCCTCCCGGTAGGTGTCGTACGGCAGGGGGTGCCTCGCCTGGTTCGTCTTCGTCATCTACAGCCGCCGTTCTGTGCCCGGACACTCGGTATCGCGATCAGTGTGGCGGCTGGAGCGCGCTCCAAGGCAAATCGGCCTCCGGGCCGGTGGGCGGACGGCCCGAAGAGAGCCAGGCGGCGCCGCCGAGGAACTGCTCCTGAGCGGGCACGAAGTCCCCGCACGACAGCCCGCGCCGGTGGAGCAGCGGCAGCACCTCGGG
Organism: Streptomyces sp. SUK 48; assembly: GCF_009650765.1. Lineage (NCBI taxonomy): Bacteria > Bacillati > Actinomycetota > Actinomycetes > Kitasatosporales > Streptomycetaceae > Streptomyces > Streptomyces sp. SUK 48. The sequence continues at coordinate 8,128,744 of NZ_CP045740.1, forward strand.
GATCTGCGGCGGTCTTGCGGCCACGGCGCGAAAATCTTCGAGGACAACCGCTTGCGTTCGCGCCTGTTGGTGGCAGACGTCCAGGTCGGGTTCCTGGGGCGGGCTTGGCCGGTGCCCGTGACGCGCCCCTGCTGCGTCACTCGTCCGCGTCGTCGGCGGCGACAGCGAGCAGCGGTACGCCGAGGCTGGACATGCCACAAGTGCGGAGCGTTGCCGATCCTCAGGCCCGGCCGTACGGCTTTGGACGCGGCGCCCCCACACCCGCACCGCCGACGGAAGTACGAGGTGCCGTCGCATGTCACACCGCGCTGTGAGAGGGCCGGGGGCCACGTGGGTGGCCAGGTCCGCGGGCGCCCTGCTGTGCCTCGCGGTGGCCGTCATCCATGTCAAGGATCAAGGCGGCCTCACGATGACGAGGGATCCCCACTACATCGGTGTCGCCTACTGGACGGAACCGCTGGGGCTGGCCAGCCTGGCCGTCGAAGGAGCCCTGCTCCTTCTGTCGGTTCCACTCCTGGTGCGAAGTACGCTGCCACGCAAAACCTCGTACTAGTGCTCCGACCGAGAACTTCGGCGGGTCGGTAGGCATGGCGGTCGGATGGGTGGTGACGTCCGTTCCCACCGCTGGAGAGCAGGAACGCGTCCTCGGCGAGAAGATGTACCTTCCGCGGATCCCCATGCGGCCGGCGTATCCGTGTCGTCACCGGGGGCATCGTCATGGCTCCCGGTCCGGGGGGCGCCCGCCCGGGACACGCGCTCGGGTACACCCCTTGCGGACTGATGGCTCGTCAGCCGGCCCCGTTCATGATCTGCCGGCGTGTGGGCAGCCCGCGGCGAGCCGGATTCACCGGCCGTCGGCGCGGGCCCTTCCCAGCTCGGCGGTGAATTGTGCGCCGGTCAGCAGGGCGAGGTTGGACAACCACAGCCAGATCAGGAAGACCACCGTGCCGGCGAGGGATCCGTAGAGACGGCTGTAGGTACCGAGGAGCGCGGTGTACAGGGTGAAGCCGGCGGAGACGATCAGCCACAGGGTGGCGGCCAGGACACCGCCGGGCAGGCTCTGGCGGCGCCTGCGCCCCTGGCTGGGACCGGTGTGGAAGACGACCACGACCAGTACGGCGACGAGGCACAGGAGCACCGGCCAGCGGGCGATGCTCCAGATGAGGGCGGCGGTGGAGTCCAGGTGCAGCAGGCGGCCGAGCGCCGCGGCGACCGGACCGGACAGCAGCAGGACAAGGCCGCTGACGACGAGCAGGGAGAGCAGGACCAGCGCGGTGAGCACGATCCGGTGGGCTCGGCGCCAGGGCGAGCGGCGGTCGGGGGTGCGGTGCATGCGGTGCAGGGCACGGCGGAAGACGGCGAGGTAGCTGCACGACGACCACAGCGCGCTCGCGGCTCCGGTGGCGAGCAGGGTCCAGACGGCCGAGTGCCGCGTGAGCATGCTCTCGAGCACGCCGTGGAGCGCGGCGCCGGACTGCCCCGGGGCGTAGGCGGTGACCTGGGTGATGAACTCCTTCGCGGTGCCGGGGCTGATGAGCCCGAAGGCGAGGACGGCGACCAGCAGTGTGGGCAGCAGGGCGAGGATCGCGTAGTAGGTCAGTGCGGCCGCGTAGTCGGTGATGTCGTCGTTCCACATCGAGACCGGCGTGCGGCGCAGGGCGGGCCACCAGACGCGGCCGGGCCTGGCGAACATGCGGCAGGTCCTGCGCGGTGGTGCGGGCAACGGTTCAGGTGGCGCGGGCAACGGTTCAGTGGACATGAGGCATTCGGTGCGTGCGGTTGCTGAGTCGGACGCGGGTTTGGAGTGTGTAGGGGGAGACGGTGCGCTCCGCTTCCGTGGTGACGGCGGTCAGGGCACGGACCACGGCCTCGGGGGTGGCGCCCGGGTTCAGCCACGCGTGGATGTACAGCTGGAGGTGCAGGCGGCGGGCATGGATGTGGACCCGGCAGGCGCCGACGCCGTCGATGGACGTGGCGCGCTCGGTGAGCACCTGCTCCAACGCGTGCGTGTGCAGGGTGCCTCCCGGCGCGGTCAGGGGCAGCCGGGAGGCGCCGCGCACGTGGAGCTGGCTGAGGAGCCAGCGCGACAGCAGGAGTGTGATCAGTACGCCGGCTGCGATGACGCTGGGCGTCCACCAGCCACGGGCGCGCAGGGTGGCCAGGTAGCCCCGGCCCAGCAGCACGCCGTCGGCGGGCGGGACGGGCCAGCCCGCAGGTAGATCCGTGGCGGCCGGGGTACGGGCGGTGGCCAGCCAGCATCCGACGAGCGCCAGGGCCAGACCGGCGATCGTCAGCACGCAGCGGTTGACGGTCGTGCGGGGCTGCCGCCTCATCGGACACCTTCCGCGGCGACGAGACCGGGCTCTCCGGTGGCCGGGGTCCGCGGCGGGATATCCGCCCTGTCGAGGCCGGAGGGCTGCCACGTGGGTTCGAGAGTGACGGTGACCTTCAAGCGGGGGGTACGGCTCAGCCCGCAGCCGGCCAGCGCCTGCCGAGCGGTCACCACCACCTGCTCACGGGCGGCCTCACGGTCGCCGAAGGCGAGGTGGGCCCGCACCTTCACGCGGCGTCGTCGCACGCGTACGGTCGCCGCCGCGATGCCGGGCACGTCCCCGACGGTGTCGCGTACCAGGGTGGCGAGGGCGTAGCGGTCGACCGCGGCGCTCCAGCCGCGCGTGGTCACGGTCAGGGGCATCTGCTGACGTCGTCCGGGCGTGAGCGCGAGTACGGTCATCCACACTCCGGACAGGGCCACGACAAAGCCGACGAGGACGACGGGCGCGTCCCCCGGTGCGTGTCCGGCCAGCCACTCCACCAGGCGCATCCGCCACTCGGCCGCACGATGGTGGGTGGCGTGGACGCGGATGACATCGGCGGTGATGGCGGCGCAGACCGCGGCGGCGGCGAGCGTCAGGACGGCCATCGGGGCTCGCCGCTGCGACCACCAGCGCCGGGGCGAGCGAGGGGCTTCTGCCGCCGGAACCCCCTCGGCGGTGCCGTCCTCGGCGATCGCGGACCGCTGAGCGGTCGGCAGGACCAGGCGGGTGACACTCACCTCTGACGAGCCGACATCCAGCCCGGTCAGGGCGCGGGTGCGGTCGACCACGTGTTCCTGGACACGACGGGTGGTGTCGGACAGCGGCACCGGATACGGCAGGGCGACACGCACCGCGACGGTCGCTCGGCGGCCCCGGACGGTCGCCGATCCGCCGGCGGAGCCGACCGGTCGTCCGGACAGGGCCTCACCGGCCGCCCGTTCGGCGATCTTGCGGACCGCCTTGCCCGTGACGACGGTGGTGCCCCGCCGGGCCGGAGCGGTCATCGGCGGCCCCGTTCGAACATGTCCCGAAGACCGTGCGTTTGGCCGCCGCCCTCGAGCCACGCGCCTGCCGCGTAGCCGAGCGCGCCCAGGGCGGCGACGAGCAGGAAGGCCCCGAAGCCACCGAAGAAGCCGGCGAAGGCCAGTGCCATTCCCGCGATCATTCCGATGAGTGCTCTGTTCATTCTTCATCCACCTTCCGGCCGGCTCCGCTCAGAGGCCGGTGCCGCACGCCATATGAACCTGTCCGGGGGCGCGGAGCGTCACGCGACGCGTGTTTCGACGGGGGTGACCTCGTTGTCGTCGTCGGGCAGGTGGACATCGTTGACCGTGATGTTGACCTCGACCACCTCGAGGCCGGTGATCCTCTCGACCGCGGCGATCACGTTCTCCCGCACGTCACCGGCCACGTCGGTGATGGACACGCCGTATTCGACGACCAGGTCCAGGTCGATGGCGGTCTGTCGCTCGCCGACCTCCACCTTCACACCACGGCCCACGTTGGGCCTGCCGCCCGGAACGCGGTCCCGCACGGCGCCGATGGTGCGTGACAGGCCGCCGCCCATGTCATGGATACCGGGGATCTCCCGCGCCGCCGTGCCCGCGATCTTGACGACGACGACATCAGCGATGGAGGTCTTCCCGCGCGTGTCGGCCGGCTCGTTCACCCCGGGGGCGCCCTGGCTCACCGCGGTCGTCGCCGGCGTCGCCTTCGTCGTCTTCAGACTGGAGGCATCGGAGGCCACGGTGCCGCCGTACTGCGAGGTCATGTCGAACGTCCCTTCGTCGAGCGCCGTCGTCAACCGGCGCTGCGAGCTGCTGTCACTCCGTTGGACACCACCTCGCGGCGGTTGTTACGCCCCTTCCCGGGAAAAGGTCTGCCAGCCGCTGTCCCCCGGCTTTCGACCGTCAGCGTTTTTGTTCGGGTCCCTGCGTCACAACAGGGCCGATCGACTGTCCAACGAGCAGGACCATGGAGAGGAGCCGCCCCGTGACGGGGGACCGCACACCGACCGGACCGCCGGGACCGCCGGACCGAGAGGCCGGGCTCGACGACGCGCTGCTGACCGTGCGCGCGGCGGAGGGCGACGAGGACGCCTTCGCCGACCTGGTGCGCCGCCACGCACCGGCGCTGGTCCGGCTGGCCACGCGGCTGCTGGGCAGTCAGGTGGAGGCGGAGGATGCCGTGCAGGAGGCATTCATCAACGCGTGGCGCAGGCTGCCCGAGTTCCGCGGGCAGTCCTCCTTCGGCACCTGGCTGTACCGGATCGTCACCAACCGGTGCCTGAACGTCCTGCGCTCCCGCAAGCCGCAAGCCCCTCTCGAGGCGGCCGACGAAATGGCCGCGCCCGACTACACCGTGGCACCGGACCGAATCGCCGAAGGCCGCGCCGCCGTGCACGAACTGCACCGGGCCATGGCCGGGCTGTCCGCCGAACAGCGCACCTGCTGGGTGCTGAGAGAATGGGACGGCCGCTCCTACGAATTCATCGCGGAGACCGTAGGCATCACCCAACAGGCCGTCCGTGCCCGCGTCTTCCGAGCCCGACGCCATCTGACCAACGCATTGGGGGCCTGGCGATGACCACTCGTATCCACCCGCCCGACTCTCCGCCACCCGGCTCCGACGACGAACGACTGCCCTGCGGTCGTTTCCTGTCGCAGGTATGGAGCGACTGGGAGAACGGTGCCACCGACGAACACCAGCGCGCCTGTCGGCACTGTGGCCATGCTGTCGGGGAGCTGGAGGACCTGGAGAGGGCCGTTCGCCGATTGCGGACCGACCTCGACGAGGCCGGCGGCCCTTCCGGTTTCGACGCGGCCGCGCTGACGCGGCGCGTCATGGACGTCGTGCGCCTTGAACTGCGGCCGGGGCGCCCGCTGCCGCTGGGCGACCCGGACGAGGACATGTGGATCACGGAGTCGGTCGCGGCCCGCACACTGCGCGCCGCCGCCGACCGCGTGCCCGGTGTACGTGCGGGCTCCTGCCGGATCATTCCCCGCGACCCCTCCGGCACTAGCCAGGTCGATGTGAACCTCGACATCCAGGCACCCCTGTCCGGCCCTGAACTGCCAGAGCTGGCCGACCGGGTCCGTCGGCAGGTGCAAGAGGCCGCCGACCAGCACCTCGGTCTGGACGTCGTCAGGGTCGACATCCGCGTCACCGATCTCACCGACGCACCGGGACCGGCCAGCATGGAGAGGGGCGACAACGAATGACGCGGCACACGGAACTGATGGACCTGCTGGCGCAGACGGTGCAAGAGGTACCGGGCGTCGCCTTCCTCAAGCCCGGCGTGACCCATCGGTTGCGGTCGGCCAGGTCGGGGCCGCCACCCGTAAACATGTCGCCTGCCGGGCTTCGGATCAGCCGCAGCACGAGCAGCGGGCGGTGGAAGATCGAAGTCCAGATCGTCGCGCGCGCGGAGGCTCGGGCCCTGGACGTCACCCGTGCCACCCGCACCGCCATCGATGCCTGTCTGGCCGCCGCCACGGCGGGGTCGGCGCAGGTCACCATCACCGTCACCGGCATCGTGTGACGCATTCCGGCTCCTGAACGGCCCTGCTCCCTGTCTCCGCGCGGGGAGCAGCGGCTACTTCATCATCGGGTCCGCGACGACGGTCCGGGGTGGTGCCGTCGGTGAGACCCGAGGTCCCGGTCAGCTCGCGACGGCCGGCGATCGCGGCGACTGCACCTCGTACCCCGGGTTCCCCGCCGAGGACCCGGAAGAAGCTCCGTCGTCCGGCGGGCGGGACCGCGGTGCCAGCGCTCAGGCTCGCCGACCCCGGTGATCACCGGAGGCACGTGTAGACCTGGCTCTGCGAGTCCGGGCGGCGCTCGTCGACGTCATATCGCCCAGGGGCGCCTTTTCGGAGAGACTCCACCACCCTGTCGAAGCGCTGACGGCCGATCCGGAAGGCAACAAGTTCAGGGTGGTGACCGATCTCGATCACGAGACATGACATCCACCACGCCGGAGGCGGCCGGACAAACCGCACGGGCACCTCCCAGTTGCGGAGACCCCTTTTGAGGACAGCCGAGGCCGATCGGGCGCAGTAGCCGCGTCACTCGCCTGCCTGCCCCGGCTCGCCCGGGCGGGGCAGCCAGACGAGCGGTGCGTCCGGCGTCCGCACGACCTGCCGGTCTCCGACGGCTCCGCTCAGCAGGCACACACGGCCTCCATGATCTCAGCACCACCCGAAGGAACGGCCGCGATCCGATCCTGCTTTCTTCAAGTCCCCAGCATTGATGGGGAATTGCGGGGATGACCGACGTCGTAGCCGAGGCGCTGGGACCTTCTCTTCGGCCGCCTTCACTTCGGCCCTTCGCCGGCACAGGCGCCTACCGGCCGCACGAGGGAATCCGTCCTAGGCGGCGGTCCACCGCACGCGCGACACGTGGGAGAGGCGGACGCTCAGCTACCGGCGGACCGCCGAGATCAGTCCACCCGGGCGCTCCTCGCGCTGCGGCGGGGTGCTGATGGGGCGGCCGTAGGCGGCGGCGCGCTCGCGCAGGGTGTGGCTGTCGGCCTCCCAGTCGTGCCCGGCCAGCCAGCCCACCGGATCGTCGGGCATCTCCGAGACCCACATGGACGCCGCCGATCCCGGCGCGGCGTCCGCGCCGAAGCGCTCGATCACGCCGCGCGAGCCCAAGGTCAGCCCCATCCGGCTGCCCGCCGCCGACCGCGCGCTGATCCGGGCCAGCAACTGCTCCACCGCGTCCTCGGGCAGATAGATCAGCAGCCCCTCGGCGATCCACACGGTCGGCACCGCCGGGTCGTGCCCCGCGGCGGTCAGCGCGCCCGGCCAGTCCGCACGCAGATCCACCGGGACGGTGATCCGCTCGCAGCGCGCGACGGCCCGCTCCTGGTGCAGCACCGAAGCCTTGAAGTCCAGCGGTTCGGCGGTGTCGACCTCGAACAGCCGGGTGCCCGCAGGCCAGTTCATCCGGAAGGCCCGGCTGTCCATCCCGGCGCCGAGCAGCACGACCTGCCGGATCCCGGACGCGACGGCATGCCGCAGCAGATCGTCGAGGAACTTCGTCCTGATGACGATGGAGAACGCCACGCCCAGCCGACGGCGTCGCGCGGCCTCGTCCCCGGGCGGCGGCGACGAGACGGCACCCGGGCCCAGACCACCGGCCGTGGCGAACGCCTGTGCCAGCGGGTCGCGGAACAGCGCGTTCTTTCGCTCGGTCTCCAGCGCCCGCACCCTGGCCACCCCCACCGCCGTGGCCCACACTCCCGACGGCCGCACCCGCTCATGCTCCTGCTCATCAGTCACCGCGCCAGCCTATGGGCTGTCCTGATGGGTTACTCGGTGGTCGCGGTCCGGCACGATGCCGTAGGGCGCTGCGGGACCTTGCTGTCCCGCAGCGCACTACTCACCGCTGGCTGGCATGCGTCGTCGTGTGAAAGGGCGCCGAGGACCGGCGGACGATCTACTCCGCGGACCGCCGCCCACGACCAGCACGAGACTCCGAGAGCCGTCACACCAGCCCTCTGTCCTGTGTCTCCACATCGTCGGAGGCTCCGGTGAGGGCATGCGGACGGTGCCGGGCCGGAGCGTGCACGGCGTGGAGCGTACGGTCGGCCCGGCCGGCCGTCATGTCCGGGTGATCTCCTTCAGCTTCCCCTGGGCCTTCAGGTCGCCGACCGCGGTGCTCGTGAAGTACTGGGTCCCGAGTCCGGGCTGGTTGAACCAGGGCCTGGCCCTGCCCGCCTCGACCGTGAACGCCGCAGTGACCTCGTAGAGGTGGTAGTTGTACGCGGGATCGGCACTGTTGTACTCGTCGAGGTTGCTCGGCGGGATCGCGCGCTGGGCGTAGGGCGTGCCCTTCGGCGCGAGGTACTGGCCCGAGTCCCCCCTGCCGAACAGGTCGACCAGTTGTCCCTTCCGGAGCGTCAGGGGCCGTTCCACGGGGCGGCCGTCGCGCAGCACGAACCCGTTGTTGTCCGGGTACCACCAGCCGCCGATCTGCTGTGCGGGGTCCTTCTGCGGGTTCGTCTGCCAGTAGCACCCGAGGAACCAGTAGCGTGAGGTGGGACCCTCCGGGCGGTAGCCCCGTAGCATCCTCCCGATGGAGCCGGTCTGGGGGATTGCCTTGGGCCCGAGCCGCCAGTCATTGCCGTGGTACGCCTCCAACTGCGGGTACGGCGCGGTGTTCTTGGCGGTGTCCCGGTGGTCGGTGGGGCAGGCGAGGCCGTTCCCGCTCTGGGCCGGCGCGGCGTGGGCGGCGGCCGGCGAGACGCCCACCAGCAGGAGCGACAGTACGGCGCTCCCTGCGATTCTGCGCGATACGCGCATCCGAAATCTCCTTGACTGTGGCCCCCTCCGCGGACGCCACACAGTGCACCCGCTGATCCGCGGGGCCTTTCGGAAGCGGCCACGGGTGGCCACTCGAATGGCTGCGCAAGTATGCACGGGCAGCCGAACAGCATGGCCGCACGAGACAGTCGGCGTGGGAGCGAGTCACCGGGGTCCGGACGTGTGCCACTGGATCGATCTGGACGTCATCCCCGGTGCCCTGCCCTGCCCTGCACTGCGCAGTGGAGAGCACTGACCCTCCGCCAACTTGAGGTCGCAGCGCAAAGGGCTCGTGTGACCGGTCCTCGCGGTACTCGGGCTGGTCGCGGGCGTGAGCCCACGCGGTAGGTCGTCCGTCCGGTTTCGGCGGAGGCGGCAGCGGGGCGATCAGCGCGTTTCAGTACGGTTCCTTTATGGAAGACCAGCGTCATCAGGAGGAGGCCGGTGTCCAGCCGGGCAGCGAGCAGGCCGCCGTGCCCGACTCCACCACGGTCGAGCGGACCGCGCCGGAGACGACCGTGTTTGCGTGTGCTGCCTGCGGCGCCGCGCTGACGAGGCCGCTGAAGCGTCTGCCGGTGGTGCCCGAGCCCCCCGACTACGCCTGGTGGGAGGCGGAGGAAATGGGGCCGTCGCCGGCCACTGTGCCGTCCGGCTGCTACGCGATCGAGACGGAACCGTACGGCCCGCCTCTCGTCGTCGCCGAGGCGCCCGGCCCGGTGATGCCACGACACGGAACTCACTACGACGTCGACGGGCGACCACTGGCCTCGCAGGGGCCACGAGGCAATATCGTCATGAACCCGGATGACTGCCGCGGGTTGACGACGCGGCACGCCTCCGCCGCATGCTGCGGGGCGACTCCCGAGGGGGGACTGAACCAGGTCTGCGCCTGCGGAACCCTGGTCGCGACCCTCTGCTCCGACTGCTGCCTGCCATACGAGCTGCACCTCTCACCCGACCACGTCCGGGTCTTGTCATCCCCCGCACCCGGCTCCGACCTGGCCGAGTGAGCGCGCGCTGCCAGAACCACATCTCCGGGCTGCCGGAACGGACCACCGCGCGGCGCGCGGAACTGAACGAACTCGAGGAACAGCTGGCCGAACGGGACGGACTCGCAGTCGCCGCACGTGTCCTTGAACGGATGACCGGGCAGCTCGCCGACGCACGCGCCTCCGCCTGGCCGATGCCCGGGCAAGTGGGCGGCCGGGCGGTGATGCTTGTCCCTCACTCCGAACTCGCCGACTTTCCACGACGTCGTCTGAATCGACGGCACTCTCATCCGCACCCAGCACCGCACCGTAAGGCCGACCGGCACGACTACTCCGGCAAGCACCGCAGCCACGGCCTGCGCTTTCTCGCCCTGACCGACGAGAACGGCCGCTTGAACGGAGGCTCACTGCGTGGTGGACGGCACTCCCGGGAACAGGGGAAGCGATGCCGGCCCGCGGGGAGGGGGCTGCCCAGTTCATCGCCGAATGAGCGGGCGGAGGCCGGCGAAGCAATCCATGCAGCTCTTCCGATGCCCTTTCCACCGCGCGGCATTGGGCGACGGGTCCGGCGGTGATGGCGCGGCCGGCCGCCGACGGATGGCCGATGTGCGCAAGGCCACCGGCCGCGACCCCGTCCAGGGCGAGAGAGACTGACGAAGAGCCACGCGATCGCTTCCTTGCCGCAGGACGGCCGTCGACCCGCTCAGTGCCGGCTACAACTCCGTTTCGGGCAGGGGCAGATCGGTCAGCAGCCCGCGGCGAGCGCTGTGCACATGGCTCTCGGCGGCCTGTGCGAGCCTCGCCGGATCGCCGTCGCGGATGAGTTCGGCGAGCTGCCGGTGTTCCGCCACGACCCGCTCGCGGTAATGGTCCAAGGCGAGCTCGACGCGCCGCAGTTGGAAGAGGTGGACCTGGGAACGGATGGCGTGCCACGCGGTGGTCAGGCGGGTGTTGCCCGCAGCGGTGTACACGGCATCGTGGAACGCCATGTCCAGGCCCACGAGGTCGGCGCCGTCGGCACCCCGGTCGAGGGCTGCCTCCATGTCGGTCACGAGCCGGTCCAGGTCGGCAAGCTGCCGCTCGCCCGCGCCGCGGTGAGCGGTGAGGGAGGCAAGCCGGTCCAGGGCGGCACGCAGCGAGTAGACCTCCTCGATGTCGACCGGGGCGATGTCGAGGACCCGGGTTCCGCGGTGCCACGCCGTACGGACGAGTCCTTCGCGTTCCAGCAATCCGAGCCCTTCGCGCACCGACCCGCGACTGACCCCGAGATCGGTGGCGAGATCGACCTCCCGCAGCGGTGAGCCCGGTGCGAACGCGCCGGAGAGGATGGCGTCGCGGATGCGGTCCGCCGCTTCGGCGGCGAGCCCGCGACGGTCGGCCTTGCGAAGAACCGGGGAAGTCATGTCCTAATGTTGACATTCGGACAACGGCTGCGCAACATCATGCTCGTCATCGATCGCGAGGAGTTCTCCGTGCGCATTCGGCCGCCCGTTCATCTGGCGATTCCCGTCGACGACCTGTCCGCGGCGCGCGCTTTCTACGGCACCCTGCTCGGCCTCCGGGAAGGCCGGTCCAGTGATCATTGGGTCGACTGGAATATGTACGGTCACCAGCTGGTGACCCATCTGGCTCCCGGCCCGGTCCGGTCGGCCGGGAGCAGTGAGGTCGACAGACACGACGTCCCCATCCCGCACTTCGGGCTCCTGCTGCCCGCGGAGGCGTTCCACGAGCTCGCCGGGCGGGTGCGGGCCGGCGACGTGCCGTTCCTGATCGAGCCCTGCCTGCGGTTCAGCGGGCAGCCGGGCGAGCAGTGGACGATGTTCTTCCGCGATCCCGCCGGCAACGCGCTCGAGTTCAAGTCCTTCCGCGACGAGTCGCAGGTGTTCGCCCGATGAGCCGAAGGGGAGTACTCGTCACCGGGGCTTCGCGCGGCATCGGCCGGGCGGTCGCGCAGGCTTTCGCCGCTCGTGGCGATCGGATCGCGGTGCACTTCGCCTCCTCCCGGCCTTCGGCCGAGGAGACGCTGCGTTCCCTGCCCGGTACGGGTCACGTCCTGGTGGACGGCGACCTGGGGTGTCCCGAGGTCGCCCGTGCGGTGGTGACCGCTGCCGTGGCCGGCCTCGGCGGCGTCGATGTGCTGGTCAACAATGCCGCCGTGGCTCCGGGCCCGGACAACGTTCACCGGATCGGCGAGGTCTCCTATGCCGACTGGCAGCAGATCTGGCGGCGCATGATCGACGTGGACCTGCTGGGCGCCGCCAACGTCACGTTCGGCGTCGTCGGCCATCTGATCGAACGGGGGGCACCCGGGAGCATCGTCAACGTGGGGTCACGCGGAGCCTTCCGCGGTGAGCCCGACTATCCCGCGTACGGGGCGGCGAAGGCAGCCTTGCACGCCTTCGGGCAATCGATGGCCGTCGCACTGGCACCCCACCGCATCGCCGTCACCTCCGTCGCCCCGGGGTTCGTGGGCACCGAGCGCCAGCGGCCCAGGCTCGAGGGCCCCGAGAGCGCCGCCCTCGCCGCGCAGAGCCCCTTCGGACGCGTCGGCACCCCCGAGGACGTCGCGGCGGCTGTGCTGTACCTGAGCTCCCCTGAGGCGGCCTGGTCCTCGGGAGCGGTCCTTGACCTCAACGGAGCGTCCCACCTGCGATGAGCACTGTCCTCTCCCACGACGAGGATCGCCGCCCCGTCCTCACGGCAGAACTCGATGTGCTGCACGCGGCTCGCGGTGCGGCCGGCGAAAGGGAAGGGCGCACATGTCATCGCGGTGGCCTCCGGCACGAGCGGTTCCTGCCCAAGCCCGGCGCCGATCCAGGCGCGTTCCGACGGCATCCAGTTCGCCCAGATCGGACAGCTGTTCGACGAGGGCGAGCTTCAGAGCGAGGCGGACCGCACCTACCCGCGCAGCCTTCCGTGCGCGGGCGGGACAGTCACCTCGCGTTCCTGGCGTTCCGCCGGACGAGTGAGGCGTTCAGTGCCGTGGCGAAGGCGCACCACGCCGCGTACGGCAGGAGGGCACGTGCCGCGGTCGAGTCGGTACGGGCGGTGTGCCGGATGAGCTGCGCGTTGCTGAGGTCGAGCAGCAGCGTGCCGGCCAGGCCGGCCCTGGGGCTGCGTAGGCCGAAGAAAAGCCAGTTCCAGCCCGCGTTCAGGGCAAGGTTCACGGCCAGGCTGGTAGCGAGGCGTGCGCGCCGGCGCCGGTCGGGGAGAGTGCCGAGAGCGTGGCCGGCGGCGTAGGCGACCGTGGCGTACAGCGGCGTCCACACGACGCCGAACGCCCATGACGGCGGCTGCCACAAAGGCTTGTGCAGGGACCTGTACCAGGCACTGTCCGCATCGACCGCTCTCGCTCCCGCCACGGCCGTGGCGGTGATCGCCGCGCTGCCGGCTCCATAGCGCGTCCATGGTCCCGGCGCCTGTTCCGGGCTTCTGCGTTTGCCGATCGGCCTCATGCTGATACGGCTTCCCCCTGTCGCGCGGGGCGTACCCGTACATCGCGGATCAGCGGACAGCGATCGCGGGCCCCCGTCCGCCTCCTTGGACATTCGCGCCCGCGCACGGGGATCGGGGAAGGTGCCAGCCGCACCGCGGCGCTTGTGATGTCGTGATCGTCGGTGAGGGGGAGGCGGGCGGTGATGCGTTTGCCGACCGGGGTGCGGTGGGATTCGAGGCTGTGGGTGACGGCCTTGACGATCTCCAGGCCGTGCTGCCCGATCCGGTCCGCGTCGGCTGCCGTGGCCTCCGGGAGCACCGGATTGGAGTCCCACACCACGATCTCGACCATGCCGCTTTCGACCCGCAGGTCCATCAGCGCCGGGCCCGGTGCGTACTTGCCGGCGTTAGTGACCAGCTCACTGATCACCAACTGGCTCAGGTCCACGGCGCGCTGGGAGATGTCCAGCCGATGGTCGGCGCGGACCCGGTCGAGGAAGGAGAGGGCCAGGTGCCGCGCCTGAGCGATGCAACTGCCGCTCCCGTCCAGTTCGATCGTCATCTGGAGGGGCTGCCCGCCGTCGACCACCGCCACCTCCTCACTCATGCACCGACCTTACGGCGCCGGGCCGCGCCATGGTCTGACTTCGCGCGCTTGCCCTGCGGGTATGCAGGGCAGCTTCTGACGTGACGTCCGCTCTGCGGTCTCCGGCACCGTTGCGGCGAGATCGACCATCACCCGGTGACACACTGCGCGAGGCTTTGGACGTCGGCACGACCGACCGCCCGCGGGTCGTGGCGGACTTCCACCGGGTCTCGTTCATGGACTTAAGCGGCATCGACATCCTCATCAGCGCCCATCGTGCCCTCATCCTCCCGGGCACGGGCTTCGACGAGGACCTCGGTCCGGTCCGCTCCTCCGGTCCGCCGTTCCCGTAGGCATCCGACCGGCCGGAAGGTCACGTCACTGGAAGGTGCTGCGCGGGCGGTGGGGTGCTCGGCAGGGTGAAGGTGATACGGGTTCCAGGAGTGGAGAGAGGCGCCACGGCGATGGTGCCGCCATGGTGTTCGACGACTTTCTTGCACATGGCCAGTCCGATGCCACTGCCGGGGTAGCGGTCCTTGGTGTGCAGGCGCTGGAAGATGACGAAGACGCGGTCCGCGTAGTCGGGGTCGATGCCGATCCCGTTGTCGGTGACGGAGAACCGCCAGACACCGTCTTCCTCGGCTGCCGAAACATGGATCTCCGGAGTGCGGTCGGGGGCGCGGAATTTCACGGCGTTGGAGATGAGGTTCTGCCACAGCATGCCGAGCTGGGTGGAGTCGCCCGCGACGGCGGGGAGGTCGTCCCGGGTGATGCGGGCACCGGCTTCCTCGATGGCGATGCTGAGGGTGTCGAGCGTGTTGTCGAGGAGCGTGTCGAGGTCGACGGTGTCGCGGTTGTCGAGGACACGGCCGATCCGGGAGAAGGAGAGCAGATCACTGATCAGGACCTGCATGCGGTTCGCGCCGTCGACGGCGTAGCCGATGTACTGGTCGGCGCGTTCGTCGAGCTGGCCGCTGTAGCGCCGTTGGAGGAGCTGGGTGAAGCTGGAGACCTTGCGCAGGGGTTCCTGCAGGTCGTGGGAGGCGATGTAGGCGAACTGCTCGAGTTCCTCGTTGGAGCGTTTGAGGTCGGCGGCCTGTTCGTCGAGGAGCTGTCGGGTGTGCTCGCTGGTGGCGAGCTCGTCGGCGAGCCGGCTGCGCATGGCGTCGATGTCGGCGCTCAGTTTGCGCAGGTCGGCCGGGCCGGAGGCGGTGATGCGGTGGGTGAAGTCGCCGCGGGTGACCCGCCCGGCGTCGTTGCTGAGCCGGGTCAGCGGCTCGCTGATACCGCGGCGCAGTCCCTCGAAGACCGCGACGGCCAGCAGGACGATGACCAGCGCCACCGCCGCGAAGACCCAGTCGCACAGCGTCTGGGCGCGGTCGAGGTCGCTGACCGCGCTCGTACGGGCGTCCAGGAGCCGGCTCTGCTGGGCTGTCATCGCCTGCCGGAGGTGGTCGAAGGCGGCTTTGCCCTCTGCGGCCCGGTCGGTGGCGATGGGTACGGGGGCACCGGCCGGGGCGCCGGAGACGGGGGTGGCGATGAGCTGCTGCCAGGTGCGCGCGCGGCCGAGGACGACGCGCAGGTCAGCCTGGCCACGCGCGTCGCCGGACAGCAGCCGGTGGAGCCTGGCGACGGCCGTCTTCTCGTCGGCCAGGCCCTGCCGGTAGGGCTCGAGGAACTGCCGCTCGCCGGTCAGGCCGTAGCCGCGGACACCGGTCTCCTGGTTGACCAGCGCCGTCTCCAGGCGCACGGAGTTGGTCAGCGCGGGCGAGCGGGTGTTGACGAGGTCGTTGCTGATCGACGTGGCCCAGCCCATCGCCCAGATACCCAGGGCGCTGAGAAGTGCCAGCAGGGTGAGCGATGCGCTGACGCCGACGCGCAGCCAGCGTCGTGTCGTCCAGTTCGCCAGGGAGTGGGTTCCCGGAACGACTGGGACGTGCTCTGCGGTCATCGCGGGTGCTCCTCGGTGTCCCGTCGTGGCCGCTGTGACGTGTACGCGGCGCCCTTACCCTACCGGTACGACAACAGTCGTTGTCATCGCTGCTCAGAGCCCCTTACATTCCCAGGTGTGCCAGGTATCCATTTCCGGCTGCGGATGACCGACAGCGAGATCGCGGAGGTGACCGTCCGCGAGGTCCACGAACTCGTCTCCCGCCTCGTGCCCGAGGTGTTCGAGACCCCGCGCGGCGATGTCGGCCACACGGCTGGGCAGGCACAGGCCCTGGCAGAGCTGCACCTGCTCACGTACTTCCAGCAGGCCGTCGAACAGTTGGAGGCCAGAGCCGCCAACGAGGCGGCCGGTGCTGGTGCCGGTTATCCGCAGATAGGCCGGGCCTCCAAGATGACCCGGCAAGGTGCCCGCCGGCGATGGCGCGGCCCGCTCGACCAACAGCCCCCCTCGACGCCCCCAGAGACCGGGAGTACCCAATGATCATCGCCCCTGCCCGTCCCTACGACGTGCTCCTCATCGAGGACGACGAAGCCGACGCTCTCCTCATCGAGGACGCGCTCCTGGCCCGCGGGGCCCGCAATCTCGTCCAGGTCCACGAGGGCGTGGCCGGTCTCGCCTATCTCCGGGACCCGTCCCGTTCCCGTCCTGACCTGATCGTCCTGGACCTCAACATGCCCCGCATGAACGGGCGCGAGCTGCTCGCGGTCATCAAGGAGGACAGGGACACCATCCCGGTCGTCGTCCTGACCACCTCCTCGGCCCCGGACGACGTCGCCGGCGCCTACCAGCACTACGCCAACGCCTACGTCACCAAGCCGGTCAACCTCGACGACTTCGAACGCGCCGTCCAGAGCATCGACGCCTTCTACCTGGAAACCGTCACCCGCCTCCCGCGCTGACAACGCGCGAGGTGAACGCGAAGTGAGGCGGGCGGGCCTGCGGCTCGCCGGTATCCGGGCGGGAGCGACGTCGGCGCCGACGGGTCGGTCACCGGGAGCAGGGCGTGCGGGGATCCGCTGCCCGCGCCCGCGACCGGCCGGCCCTGGACAGCCGGACCCCATCTTGGCCCCGGCGCGTCAGCGACCTGCTGGAAAGCGAGTCCGGAACGTCAGCGAGTGAGGCGGCTGCCCCTCCTCGGGCAGCCGCCTCACTCACTTGCCTCCGACCCGTATGCCGCCCTGGGATCGTCCGCCGTCGCTGGGCAGTGCCTACCTCCCCGGCAGGGTCAGGTGACCAGGGTGTTCGAGCGGCGACGACAAGTTCTGGGACGAGTGGTCGCCCTTGAGGGCTTCGACCATCTGTCTGTCGATGGCTTCGATCTGGTCACGGTAGGTGTGGAGCGTGGCTTCGATGTCCTTGAGCTGCCAGTTCTCGTCCACGTCGGCGTCGGTGATCACGAGTTCCAGATGGTCGTCCAGGACGCGCATGTGCAGGCCCCGCAAGACGGACAGGAGCTGGGCGACGCCCTTGTTCCCGCCGCGGGTGCCGTAGCCGGCGGCGGCGGCCGGCTTCTCGTGCCACTCCCGGTAGAGGAAGTCCAAGGCGTTCTTCAGGACGGCGGGGTAGCCCCAGTTGTACTGCGGGAAGACGAACACGAAGCCGCCGTAGGAGCTGACGGTGCGGCTCCACTGGCGGGTGTGCTCGTGCTGGTACTGCTGGAGTGCGGCTTTCAGTGGCTCGTCGAGCAGGGGCAGGTTGACGTCGGCGAGGTCGAGCAGCTCGTAGGTCAGGGGGCTGTCCTGCTGGAGGGCGGTGCGGATCCACTCGGCGATGCCGGGGCAGATCCGGTTCGGGCGAGTGCTGCCGATCACGACAGCGATCCGGTCAGCGGCCTGCGGTGCTGTCCGGGTGCTCGGGTTCTGGGTGTGGCCCATGTCGATCTCCTGCGGGGTGCCGTTCGGATGCCGCCGGATGGCCTCGGGCGCTGGACAGGGAGCGGGCTCAGGCCCGGGTGGCGGGGGTCAGGTCGATGCCGTGGGCGGCGGCGTCGCGATGGACGACTTGGCTGGCCAGCTGGGACAGGCGCTTGCGGTTGGTCTCGCTCAGGCCGCTGACGGCCTGTTCCAGTCGCTGCTCGACTTCCGCGGCGAACGCCTCGGCGAGCCGGCGGCCCTGCTCGGTCAGCTTGACGCGCACCGCCCGCCGGTCCTCAGGAACCGGCGCGCGTTCTACGAGGCCGCGGCGCTCGGCCCGGGTGACCAGGCCCGTCGTGCTGGACTTGTCCAGGTCGAGCACGTCCGCCAGCTGGGCCATGCTCGGCTCCCGGTCGCGCAGGACGCCCACCAGACGGGCTTGCAGGACCGGCAGGTCGTAGGCGCCGGCAGCGCGATCAAGCACGGTCTGCACGAGGAAGGACAGCTGGACGAGTCCGTCCGTGATACCGAGATCGGGCGTGCGCCGGGCGGCCTTGGACCCGGGTCGAGGAGTGGCGGCTGTCATGTCTGCCATCGTAGTCGGTGTTCGTACGTGCCACAAACTACTTTGTGCGTGCAACGCACATTTTGGTGCGTGATACGCAGCATTTCCGGAGTGGAACGGCACCCGACCAGCCTCCCAGCCACGTGGGCGGCCGGTGGCAGGCGTGGGGCGCGGGTCCCGGCCTGTCCACTCCTGGCGGCGCCCGATGCCGACCGCCCATCGCACACAATTGAGCGGCAGCCCCGCGTCGGCCGTCGCCGCACCGGCATCACTCGATCAGGCTGTGGCCGTCCACCCGCTGGCCCACGAGGTCCAGCAGGACGGCTCCGTGCGGGGTCGTGGAGCCGTCGATCCAGAGGCGTTTCCAGTGGTTGGTTCCGGTGCGGAACTCCAGCGGGCGGGGCTGTACGAGGAAGCGGGACTGGGGGCGCCGCAGGTGTGACCAGGGGATGAGCGTGCCGCTCACTGTCAGTCCCGCCGCGGAAAGGACGTAATCGCCGAAGGTGACCGAACCGGTGCTCTCCAACTGCGACTGTGCGCGGGGTGCTTCGGCCGTGTCGGCCAGCCGTGACACGAGGTCGGCCTCACGTGGGTTGGTCAGGTGGTGGACCTCCCGTCCCGCACGGGTCGTCAGCCGAAGATGACGGGTGGTGAACTGCTGGTTGGAGCTGGAGGTGGTCGTCCAGTCGTAAACGAGCACCTCGTGCCAGGCGAACGCCTCGATGTCGTCCTGGGTCTCGAGGATCACTCCGTCGTGGAAGCAGTGCAGTGCGGGGGTGAAAGGCCGCTCCGCCCGGAGGCTGCGCCACCAGGTGACGATCACCACCAGCGGGACGGCCGAGAGCAGCCCGTAGCCCACCAGGTGCGCGGCCGCCGGCCAGGGCAACGGCAGGCTCAGGACCAGACCGGGAAAGGCCAGCAGGACGGCGAGGCAACCGCCGATCACGGCAGGGATTTTGAACGCCCGGACGACCACCGTGGTGACGGGCCGGCCAAAGCCGCGATCGTCCGCGACGCGCAGCACGCGCGCCGACGGCACCTCGTGGGACCTGCTCATCGTTGCCCCCTGTCCGGCGAATCCACCCGAAGCCTTTGCGAGATGACAAGTGTGCGCGCCACGCGGCATGCCTGTCACCAATGGCCCGGGACCACGTGGAGCGAGGCGCGGGTCGGCTTCGTCGAAGATTGCGCCCCACCTACGAGGCGGCCCCGACGGCGAGTCGGACACGGCCGGACGGCTCACGGTGGGTGCCGCCCACCGAACCGTAACCGGGGCACGAGTGCCGACGAGCCTTCGCCGACCGACGGTCGGACATCGCACGCGCGGATGCCATGCTCGCAGCGCGCCCGGACAGGAGCCCGGCCCGTCCCGAAGTGATCAGTCAGTCCGTCGCGGAGTCATGGAACGCCGTCACGGCCGCGCCGTGTTCGTGAGCCCACTCCGTCAGCACGGCGATCGGCTTTACCAGCGTCCGGCCCAACGCTGTCAGCACATACTCGACCTTCCCGGCCTCGGCCCGGCGCTCGACCAGCCCGTATCCCTGCAGCCGGCGCAGCGTCTGGGTCAGCACCTTCCGCGAGACCCCGCCGATCAAGCCGACCAACTCGCCGTGCCTGCAGGGTTCCCGGCTCAACGCGAACAGCACGGCCACCGCCCACTTGTCGGCGATGATCTCGACCGCCAGCCGAGCCGGACAGTCGGCGAGGAAGGCGCTGCCGGAGTACTCACGCATGCCCCGACGGTAGCCCGCCAGCGGGAACCTGGAGGTACCTGCTCCTTCACTAGCGTCCACCGCGGAAGCTACCGAGGGAGTAACCGAATGAGGACAGAGAACGAATGGCCGGGCGGGCGGAAGATCGTCGCGCTGGTGACCATCGCGCTGGAGACGTGGTCACCCGGACACTGGCCCGCCTACGCGCCGATGGCCACGGCGTGGCCGCTGCCCGGCGTCGACGACACGCACAGCACCTCCTGGGCGGACTATGGCGTCACCACGGGTATCTGGCGGTTGCTCGACCTCCTCGACGACCTGCCGGCCACCGTCGGCGTCAGCGGACTCGTGGCCGAGCGGTACCCCGAAACCGTACGGGCCGTGCACGAGGCGGGTCACGAGATCGCCGCACACTCCTGGGCCCAGGACGTGGTGCCCGCGCTGCTCGACGCGGATACCGAGCGGGCCGGCATCCGCCGCTGTACCGACGTCCTCCGCCGAGCCACCGGCGTTCGCCCGACAGGGTGGATGAGTCCGCGCGCCACCGGTTCGAGGCACACCGACGACCTGCTCGCCGAGGCCGGCTATCGCTGGACCGGCGACCATGGCGACCACGACCTCCCGCAGGTCCTGTCCACCGCTCATGGCCCGCTCGCCTCCCTCATGCACAGCGAACACTCCGATGTCCGCGACGCTGCGGCCGGCCCATACGCCTACCGTGACCTGCATCGAGAACTGCTGGACCAGTTGCTCGCCGCGCCCGGCCCGGGCGTCTTCCGCCTGACCGTCCACGCTCACGTCGGCGGCCGGCCGCCCCTCGCGGGTATGGTCGGCCAGATCCTCGACCACATCCGTTCGTCCGGCGAGGTCTGGGTCGCCACCCACGCCCAGGTGGCCGAACACGTCCTGGCGCACCTGGGAGGAACGTCATGACCCACGTGCTCGTCTTCGGCGGCACCGGAGCCATGGGCCGCCACGTGGTCCGACGCCTGCTGGCCGCCACGGGCGCCACCGTCACCGTCCCCACCCGCCACCCGGGGTCCGCCCGCGCCACCGAACTCGCCGCCACCGCGCCCGACCGCGTGCGATTGGTCCCCTCCGACTCGGCCGAACCGGAGGTCCTGATGAGGGGGGTCGACCGCGTGTTCGCCAACACCGACTTCTTCGCCACGGGCAGCGCGGTGGGCGAGTACCGGCAGGGGCTGCACTTGCTGGCCGCCGCGGAACGGGCCGGCGTGGAGCGGTTCATCTGGTCCTCGTTGGACAGCGCGGTGTCCCTGACCGGCCGCCCCGTCCCGCACTTCGACAGCAAAGCCGCCGTCGCCGCTCACATCGAGCTGATGCGGTCGGAGGAGATGCTCCGAAAGGACACCGACGGCTGGTACACGGGCCATGTCTCGGTTCTGACCACCGCGCCGTACTTCGAGAACCTGCGGGACCGGCTCACCCCTCGCCCGGACGGCCGGAACGGGCTGACCTTCAGGCTCCCGCTCGGCGCCGCCCGCTATCCGCTCATCGCCCTCGCCGACATCGCCTGGTTCGCCTGCCACATGTTCGACAACTGGCAGTCCTGGGGCGCCCGCGACCTCGCGGTGATCGGCGACAGCCTCACCGGTGACGAGATCGCGGCCACCTTCGCCAGGGTCACGGGCACGCCCAGCGTCTACGCGACGATGTCCCATGACGAACTGCGCGCCGCGATCCCCGACTTCGGCCACGACTACGCGGCGATGTTCCAGTTCTTCGCCGACCGTGATCTCTACGCCCGAGACCGTGACATCGACCTCCTGCGCCGTCTGCACCCCGACCTGATGACCTTCGAGGACTGGCTGTACCGCACCGGCTGGACCGGTTCACCGCACGCACCGACCGAGATATCGAGCCGCGGCGCCCCGGACCGCCGACCGGCATCCGGCTCGCCGGCCACACCTGGAGCGCCCACGAGCGGCGCCGGGAGGGCGATCGCCGACCCCTCGCCTACGAGTTCACCGGGCGCGAGGCAGCCGGCCTCCCCATCGGCCTGCTGCGCCGCCTCGGTCACCTCCACACCGTCGCCGTCCCCCACGGCGTCACCGGCCACGAAGCCCGGCTGGGGGAGTGGTGGAACCTGAATCCCGCCTCGCACAACGGCCTACGCCGCGCCGAGCTGGTCCAGCTGAGCTACGACCGCTTCGCCCACCCGGCCGAGGAAGGGCGGCGGGAATCGGCGCGGCCGGTGTCAACTTCCCTCACCCGTAAGTGTTGCGGCGCACGGCGATCTCCTACGCTCCGCACGCGCGCCGCACCGCTTTCTGGCCGAACGTGATCGGCTGGAGCTGCTCTTCGGATCTCGCCGGGGTCGCGAAGCAGCCCGGCGCCGTCGGCAGAAGCCGGCCAGATCCGAATAAGGACCCTAGTTCGCCGGAACCGTCATGAACACCGTGTCGCCGCCCGTCACCGTGAAGGTGCCGTTGCCGCCCGAGGCCACCGTGCCGCTGTGGACGACGGTGCCGGCGGGGGTCTTCTCCGTCAGGGTGAGGGTCCGGTCGGTCAGGTTCGTGACCGCGAACTGGGTGGCGCCCACCTGGACGCCGTCGCCCTGCTCGGTGACGCCCTTGATGAAGACGAAGGACTGGGTGGAGACCAGGTTGCCCGTACTGCCCTTCTGGACGATCAGGACGTCCCCGGTGGCCGCTGCCGCCTGGGACGTCGTGGCGGCGGCCACCGCGCCGAGCACCGCCAGCAGCGCCGCCCCGGCCGCCGCCGCTCTGCCACGCCCGCCGGTCCTGCGGGTTCCACTGTCCATCGGTATGTCCTCCCGAGGTCGCGCCCCCGTCCCACGGCGGGACGGCGGCGTGGCGCAGAGCCTCGCCGGGCCGGCCGCGCCGGCGTAAGAGGCGCGAGGGGGCGCATCAGCGCATGAACAGCACAAGCGGCGGAAGCCGCACGACGCCGGCGCTGGCGCAGAGTGCCCGAGGGGCCCGGCGTCGGCGCGGTCGTCACCGACCGGTGGCCGGGATGATCAGCCGTTGCCCGCAGTCACGTTGACCACCGCCCAGGTCCGGTACCGGGCCCGGCACTCGGTGCCGCTCGCGCCGTCAAGGTCCCTGGCGGCGTTCAGCGTACCGATGCGGGCACCGTGGAAACTGGTCGTGGAGGCCATGTAGCAGGTCAGGGCATACATGTAACGGGGCAGGGCGTGGGAAAAGATGTCCAGCGCCTTGGCCTGGCCGATTCCAGTGCTGGAACCGCCGCCGTAGGTGGACGAGTTGTGCGACACCCCCGCCGATCGTCTTGCGACCGCTGCCCTCGGCGAGCAGGTAGCAGGCGTGCGAAGAGACACCGGAGCCGGCGTGCGCCTCGGGGTTGGTGACGGACGACGACCCGTAGTCGATGGTGCCTTCGAGGCGGTACGGCGACAACTGGTCCAGGCGGCGCAGCAAACCCCGGGAGAGACCGAGCTTCTCGCCCATCAGCGCACCTTTCTTGATTCACCGTCGGCGAGTTGATGGGCTGTCTGTGCGAAGGCGCGCCCCGCGACGCCTATGCCGTGCATGGCGGCGCCCCCGACGACATCGGCACCGCCATGGTCGAGTTGGACCAGAGCCCGCTCTCGGTCAAAGACGGTCGGCCAGGGCCTTGCCCTTCTGTCCGCGCCCGTCAGAGGGACGACGTCCGCACAGGTCGCCGTCCCTGGTCATCCGAGGAGCCGACCGTCCGTCGGGATCCGCGATGGTGACGGGAGGGGGCTCAGTTGCTGCTCATCCGGCGTCTCGTCTGCGGTAGCGGATATGAGTGGTCAGCGGAGAGCTGAGCACCTCGACGGGCTCGAAGTCGAAGGTCTCGACGCCGTCGAACAGGCGCTCGCCGCTGCCGAGTAGGACGGGTGCGATGTCGAGGGTGAGCTCATCGATCACGCCGGCGTCGAGTGCCTGTCGAACCGTCGAAGCACCGCCGGCGATGTCCACACCCCTGCCGTCGGCGGCCTCGAGCGCCTGCGCGTAAGCGGCGTCGAAGCCTTCGGTGACGAAGTGGAAAGTGGTCCCTCCCGCCATCTCGATCGGTTCGTGGGCGTAGTGGGTGAGCACGAAGACCGGGGCGTGGTAGGGGGCTCGGGGCCCCACCATCCGTCCCAGCTCTCGTTCCACTCACCCCGGATGGGCCCGAACATGTTCCGGCCCATGACGTAGGCGCCACGCGGGCGCATCAGCCAACTGGTGGCCTTACGGTCGGCTTCGGTCGCGCGCGGATCGCCGATGTGCCAGCCGTGCAGCTCTTGGCCACGCTTGCCCAGCGGATGGTCTCGGCTCTGCTCGGCTCCGGCGACGAAGCCGTCGAGAGAGATCGACATGTGGCAGGTGGTGTCGGACATCAGCTTCTCTCCGGAGGCAGCGGTTGCGGGGTGTCGTGGGGTCATCGGACCACACGGCATACGCGCAGACTGGCAGAGACGGCCGAACTTATCGCGACATCGCGAAGCCGTCGACGGCTTGGCTGCCGCGTGAGTCGAGATCACTTTTGAGTACGGATCCGCCGCCACGCTTTACGACTCAGCCGAGCCGAGTAGAGGGTGGCCGCGCACCGAGGATGAGAGAGGGGGAGACCGGCGCCGTCATCGCAGCCAGGCCGGCCATCCCCAGGGAAGGACTGGCTGCGCGCCGCTTGCCGACAGTTGGTCTCCGGCGGACGACGGCGCTCATGTGCGTCCGCTTGCCGACGTCATCGACCCGCCCCCCGCAAGGGCGGCTCGGATTTCGTTGTGGGTGGTGTGGGGGCTGTTTGTCAGAGTTGTTCCATGGTGAAGTCTTCTTTGGTGGCGCCGCAGGTGGGGCATTGCCAGGTGGGGGGGATGTTTTCCCAGGGGGTGCCGGGGGGGATGCCTTCGTCGGGGAGGCCGAGGGTTTCGTAGTAGACCCAGCCGCAGAGGAGGCACATCCAGGTGCGTGTGCCGGGGGTGTTGTTCATGGTGTTCCTTTGTGGCGCGCGTGCGTGTGGGTGTGGGTGTGGGTGTGGGTGTGGGTGTTGGTGTGCGTCTGCGGGTGTGGGTTGGTGTGGGTGTGTGTGTGGGGGTGTGGGTGGGTGGTGGGTGGGGTGAGGTGTTGGGTGGTGAAGTGGGTGAGGTGGGTGGTGGTGGTGGGGGAGGTGAGGATGCTCATGTGGCCGCCGTTGGTGGCGGTGAGGCGGGCGTTTTTCAGGCCGGTTGTCACTGCTTGGGCGTCGGTGTAGGGGACGAGGGGGTCGCCCGGGTCGTGGAGGACGAGGGTGGGGAGGTCGAGTGGGGCGCCGAGTCCTACGAGGTCCCAGTGGGTGACGGGGACGCCGTTGCGGTGGTGGAGTTCCTGGCGGATCTGGTGGATGAGGGTGGGGGTGAGGTGGAGTCCGGCGCCGTCCCAGCGTTCGAGGACGTGGCCGAGGGTGGCGCATGGGGCGATCAGTACCGCGCATTGGGGTGGGTGGCCGGTGTGTGTGGCGAGGGCGCCGATCGCGGCGATGGCGCCGAGGGAGTGGGCGACTATCACGCGTACGTCGCCGAGGGTGTCGAGGACGGCGCCGACGGCGTGGGTGTACTGGGTCATGGTGGCCTGGTTGCCGGGGCGTGCGCCGTGGGCGGGTCCGTCGAACGCGGCGACGCGTAGTCCGTGGGCGCGTAGTGGGGGGACGAGGGAGTGCATGCTGCTGCTGTTGGCGGCCCATCCGTGGACGAGGAGCGCGCTGCCCTGGGTGGCGTTCTCGTTCCACAGGAACCCGTCGGTGACGTGGTCGTCGCCGTGGACGGTGAAGGGGACCGCGCCCAGGGGCAGGACGTCGTCGGGGTGCAGTCCGTAGGTGCGGGTGCTGGAGAACACGTCGGTGGCCCAGCGTGCCGCCAGGCGGGGTGTCAGCGCGGTCGCTGTGCGGTGGGCGTGGCGGCGTATCCACCGGCTGGTCACGGGGCGCTCTTCGTGGGCGAGGGCACGGTGGTGTTCGGTTCCACCTTGTTGCGCGCGAGGTCCGCGTAGTACCCGGACTCGGTGTCGTAGAAGTGCAGGTGGCGCACGATGTCCCACATCTGCCCGAACGAGAACCGGCGTTCGCGGACCATTCCCGGGTAGCGGGCCTTGAGTGTTTCCTGTGCTTTGGGCAGGTTGTAGTAGGGGATGACGGGGGCGACGTGGTGGGCGGTGTGGATGGAGATGTTGTGTGTCAGGAACAGCAGCCAGCGCGGGTACACGTAGTCGGTGGTGACCAGGAGCCGGCTGGCGTTGCGTGTCCAGTGCTCGGCGGTCAGGTAGGGGATGTCGCTGGCGCTGTGGTGCATCAGTGTGGTGGCGCTGAACCAGGCGTGGGTGGCGAGCCAGGGCGCGACGAAGTAGATCAGCAGTCCGGTGAAGCCGGTGAAGTAGACCAGCGCGGCGGCGTAGGGCACGGTCACCGCGGCGACGAACAGCATCGAGCGCCGTACCTCGCGTCGCTGGCCCGCTTTGGGGAAGAAGCCGGGGCGCAGGGCGGATTCGGCCCAGTAGTTGATGGTGCCGCCCCAGAACGCCCAGGTGCGCGTGGACACGTACACCGTCTTGTCCCACAGCGACATCCGTTCGAACATGCCGGCCGGTACGGGGCGCCAGTCGGTGTCGAATTCGAGGTGGTTGGTGCTGCTGTGGTGCATGTTGTGGACGTGCCGCCAGGCGTGGAAGGGGTAGATCAGCGGCAGCAGTGCTGTGTGCCCGATCGCGTAGTTGAACCTGCGTGAACGCGAGAACGAGCCGTGTCCGCAGTCGTGGGCGATGCAGTGCAGTCCCCAGCCGCCGAGTCCCGCCACGATCCACAGCGGGATCCACAGCAGCGGGCTCGGCGCGTACGCCACGCCCACGAGGGCGCCCGCGTAGAGCAGCCAGCTGACCGTGAACCCGATCAGGCCGCGGCTGACGCGCGGCTCGAAGTACTCCTTGGGTATCGCGCCCGCCAGGCGTTCCCCCTCCAGCTGCTCCGCCTGGCGCATGAAGGCCCGGAAGGTCTCCTGCGGTGCCGAGGGGAAGTCGAATGCACCCATGTCCTGTTCTCCTTCCTCTTCTTCTGCCCGGTGGCTAGAGCTTGAGTTCCGCGGCGAGGTGTTCGGTGAGCGCGTCGATGGACTGGTACTCGTAGAGCAGGCCGGGGGACAGGCGGCGTTCGATGACCTTCTCCAGGGCGCCGGAGACCTGCACGGCGACGCGTGAGTCCAGGCCGTAGGCTTCGAACGTCTTGGAGGTGTCGATGTCCTCGCGGGGTATCTCGACGTGGACGACGAGGTAGTCGACGAGCCACTGGCGCAACGCCTGTTCGGTCAGGGGCCCCTGGGGACGCTGGACCTTCTTGCGGTTGAACATGGATGTGCCCTTTCCTCTCTCACCTGCTGGGTGCGGCCCCCGGTTGCGGGGCCCGCGATGGTGCGTCTGCCGGGTGCGGCCCCCGTTTCTCGGGCCGCGGTGATGCGTCTGCCGGGTGCGGCCCCTGTGCTCGGGCCGCCGTGCTGGAGGCGCGGCCGCGGCCCTTGTTTCTCGGGCCCGCGTCCTCACCGTGTGCGGGTGCGGCCCTTGTTTCTCGGGCCGCGGTGGTGTGTCTGCCGGGTGCGGCCCCTGTGTTCGGGCCGCCGTGCTGGAGGTGCGGCCGCGGACCCGGTCCTGGGGCCGCGGTGGTGCGCCTGCTGGGTGCGGCCCCTGCCTCTCGGGCCCGCGGTCTCACCGTGTGCGGGTGCGGCCCTGGCCGTGGTCCGCGGTGGTTCACCTGCCGGGTGCGGCCCCGCCCCCCGGGGGGCGACGTCTCACCCGCTGGGTACGCCCCCCAGGGGGTCGCCGTGCTTCACGTACGGCTGCGGGTGCGGCCCCGGGTCTGGGGCCCGTGGTGTCCCGTGGGCGGCTGCGGGCCCGTTTCCCGGGCTTGCGGTGTCCGTGGGCGGGTGCGGGCCCGTTTCCCGGGCTGTGGTGTCCCGTCTGCCGGGTGCGGTTCCCGCGTGCGGGCTCCGCCGTCTCGTGCCCGGCCACGGCCCTGCCCCCCTCGGGGGGCTGCCGTGTTCCGCCTGTGGGTGCGCCTGGGTGTGGTGCCGGGGCTCAGGCCGCGGTCTTGGCTTCCTGCCGGCGCCGGGTGATGGTCTCCTTGTCGGGTTCGCGCAGGTTCCATACGACACGCAGCCGGCCGAGTCCCATCAGCAGCCAGCCGCTGAGGTCGGGTTCCCACCAGGTGACGCCGTGCCGGTAGGAGCCGGGGAAGGCGTGGTGGTTGTTCTGGAGTCCCTCACCGAAGGTGAACACCGCGACCGGCCAGTTGTTGGCGCTGTGGTCCTCGTTGTCGAAGGGGCGTCCGCCGAAGGCGTGGCAGATCGAGCCCACGCACCAGGCCGCCTGGTTGGCGACGAAGATCCGGGCGAGGCCGCCGAAGACGAGGCCGCCGAGCAGTGCCATCGGGGTCCGTACGACCGCGAAGTCGATCACGGCCGGCAGGAGAAGGCCCAGCAGTACCCACTGCGGGTAGGTGCGGTTGAAGAACATCAGCCGCCGGCTGCGCAGCACGTCGGGGCCGAACACGGTGACCTTGCTGGCCTCGGGGCTGAGCATCCACGGCATGTGCGCGTACCACAGGCCGCGCATCCGGGCCTTGAACGCCCACCCGTGCAGGTTGGGGGAGTGGGGGTCGCCGTCCTGGTCGCTGAAGCGGTGGTGGCGGCGGTGGGTGATGACCCAGAACATCAGCGGGCCCTGCGCCCCCATCGACCCGGCGATCATCATGACCGCCTCGAAGGCGGGTGATGTCTTGAACGCCTTGTGGGCGAGGTAGCGGTGGAACCCCACCGTGATCCCGAACATGTGCACGAAGTACATGGCGGCGAACAGCCACAGATCCGTCGCGGTGAAGCGTCCTGTCCACAGCAGGTACCCGGCGGCCGCCGTACCGGCCAGCGGCAGGGTCATCGTGGTCAGGGCGGAGAACCGCTTGATCCGCAGGCTGACGGGGTCGAGCCGGACGACAGCGTTGGTTGCCGCGGTCGCGGACATCGTTCAGCTCCCTTCCTGTTGGTTCGGCATGGACCGTGTCCCGGGGCCCTGATCGGGGCGCATGCGGTCGGGGTAGCGGGCGTCGCGGATGAGTCCGACGGCGTCCAGGGCCCGGATGACCGCGCCTGTCGGGTCGATCTGGAGGAGGTTGTGCCGGTTGTGGGCCAGCGAGGGCCGTGCGTGGTGGTTGTTGTGCCAGGAGCCGCCCACCGAGATCGCCGCGAGGGGGGCGACGTTGCGGCTGGTGTCCCGGGTGCGGTAGGGCCGGGCGCCGACGGTGTGGCCGATCGAGTTCACCGCCCAGGTGACGTGGTCCAGCAGGAAGATCCGGGCCAGCCCGCCCCACAGCAGCCCGCCGGCCGCGCCGCGCGCCGTTCCCCCCGACAGGAGCCAGCCCGCGAGTGCCGGCAGCGCGAGCCCGGCCAGCACCCACACGAAGTAGTACTGGTTCAGGCGCATCACCAGCCGGTCGCGGACCATGTCGGGGGCCCGCCGGGCCCAGTCCTGGCGCTGGACGGTGAACAGCCAGCCCACGTGGCCGTGCCAGAACCCGCGCAGCCGCCCGGCCAGTCCCGGGCCGAGCGCCCGCGGTGAATGCGGGTCGCCGTCCTTGTCGGTGAAGGCGTGGTGCTGGCGGTGGATGGCGACCCAGAACACGACCGGTCCCTGTGCCGCCATGCTTCCCGCGATGCCCCACAAGGTGGTGACGACGGGGCCGGCCGCGAAGGAGCGGTGGGAGAAGAAGCGGTGGAATCCGCCCTCGACGCCCAGTGAGGTGATCGCGTACATCACCACCAGCAGCAGGGCGTCCGTCCAGGTGAATCCGTAGCGCACGGCGAAGACGACGGCGGCGGCGGTGCCCAGGGTGGGCACGCCCACGGTGATCCAGGCGAGCCTGCGCGCGCCCCGGTCCGCCCCGCCTCCGCCGCGCCCGCTCCCGCGGCCGTGGCGCGTGCCGGCGCCCGGCCCGCTCCTGCCCGGGTGCCGCTCACGACACGCCCGCCGGAGTGCCCGCCGCCGCGCCCGCCGGTGCGCCGGACGCTGTGCCCGCCGGTGTTGTGGCGGGTGTGGCGGGTGTGTCGGCCGGTGTGCCCGCTGGTGTGGCGGCCGGTGTGCCCGCTGGTGTTGTGGCGGGTGTGTCGGCTGGTGGGGTGGTGGGGAATGCCTTGAGGGTGCCGTCCAGGTACGCGGTGCGGGTGTCGCGGCGGCGGACCTTGCCGCTGGTGGTCATCAGGACGGTTCCGGGCGGTCCGATGTGTATCCGGGCGGGCCGTACCCCGTGGTCCTCGGTCACCGCGGCGGTCACGCGTTCCAGGAGTTCCTTCTCGCGCAAGGCGAACTCCTTGGCGGTGCCGCGGAATTCGGCGACCAGGACGACCTCCTCCTCGTCGCGTGTCGTGCTGGGCACGGAGAACGCGGCGGTGCGGCGCAGGTCCTGGTGGCAGTGCAGCGCGGAGTGCTCGATGTCCTGGGGGTGCAGGTTGCGGCCGCTGATGACGATGAGGTCCTTGAGGCGTCCGGTGACGAACAGTTCCCCGTCGAGGAAGAAGCCGAGGTCCCCGGTGCGCAGGAACGCGGCGTCGCCGCTGTGGCCGGCGGGGCGGGCGCCGAAGGTGCTCGCGCTCAGTTCGGGGCGTCCCAGGTAGCCGGCGGCCACGCTGGCGCCGTGGACCCAGATCTCGCCGATCCCGCCGTCGGGCAGCGGGGTCAGGGTGTGCGGGTCGACGACGATCACCTCGTGGTTCTCGGCGATCACCCCGCAGCTGACCACCCGCACCGCGTCCGCCCCGCCCGGGTTCTGGGCGCGGCGTGCCCGCCCGCGTTCCAGGGCGTCCTTGTCGAGCCACTGGGTGCGGATGGTGTCGTCGGCCTCGGGTTTGCCGGAGACGAAGAGGGTGGCTTCGGCGAGGCCGTAGCACGGGATGAGGCTGCCGGCGTCGAAGCCGACGGGTGCGAACCGTTCCCGGAAGCGTTCCATGGTGTTGCCGGAGACGGGTTCGCTGCCGCAGAACACCTGCCGCAGCCGGCTCAGGTCGAGGGTGGCCCTCTCCTCGTCGCCGATGCTCTGCGCGCACAGGTCGAACGCGAAGTTCGGGCCGACGGAGATGGTGACCTTGTGGTCGGTGATGGCTTTGAGCCACCGGTAGGGGTCCTGCACGAAGTGGATGGGGGAGAGCATCACCAGGGGCCAGCCGCCGTGGACGGCCAGCATGATGGTGCCCATCAGTCCCATGTCGTGGTAGGGCGGGAGCCAGGAGCAGCCGACGCGGTCCTCCTCGTAACCCATGTGGGCGTCCAGGACCCGGCAGTTGCTGAGCAGGTTCTCGTGGGTCAGGACGATGCCCTTGGGGTCGCCGGTGGAGCCCGAGCTGTACTGGATCAGGGCTGGTTCCACCGCCCGCGGCGGCGTCCCGCCGCTGCCGGGGTGCTGGTAGAAGTCCGGCTCGGGGAAGATCCACTGCGGCGCTTCGGTGCCGGCGGTGAGCTGTTCGTGGAACTGTCCGCTCTGCCCGGCGAAGCGCGGGTCGGTCAGTACGGCCCGCGGCGCGCAGTCGTCGAGGACGGACAGGAACCGGGCGGTGGCGCGCCGCCCGAACGGCGGGAAGCAGGGTACGGCGGTGCAGCCGGCGCGCATGATGCCGAACAGGGCGGCGACGTAGTCGAGTCCGGGGTCCAGGGCGAGGATGATCCGGCCCTCGCTCAGGCCGCGCTCCTGGAGGCGGGCCGCGACGGCGGCGGCCTGGTCGGCGAGTTCGCGGTAGGTCCGGTCGATCGGGTGGTCGCCGGTCCCGTCGGGCAGGAAACGGAACGCGAGGCGGTCGGGGGTCTCCTGGGCGCGGTGCTCGAGGACGTGCACCAGCGAGGATCCGGCGGACGGTGGCAGCGGTCTCACAGGGATACGGCCTTTCATGTCGGTCTGCGGGCGGGACACGTGCGTGATCTCCGTTCGGACGCGAGGGCGCGTCACACGGCGCGGACCACCCGCAGCTGATGGGCGCTGCCCAGGTGCGTGCCCTGCACCGACCAGGCGTCCACCTGCTCGTCCACCCACCCGTCGGGCCCGGCGGCGCGGGTGGTGGCCCGCAGCAGGATCCACGGGGAGGCGGCGCCGGCGAGCCCCGGTGCGGGGCGCACGGTCAGCTCCACGGTCGGCACGACCGCGAGGGTGGACAGGATCGCCGCGTAGGAAGGGGCGAGCGCGTCCATCAGCAGCACGAAGCGCAGCACGTCGGGCGCCTCGTCGTCCTCCACCAGCCGTACCCACGCGATCAGTTCGGGCACCGGCCCGCCCGCGTACGGGCGGGCCGCGCCGACGGGGCGGATCTCCATGCTGGTGGCGATCGGCACGAACTGCGCCGGGATGGCGAACACGTCGCACTCCTCGGGCCCCGGCGCCGCGGGCGGCTCGGGGGCCACCGCCTGCCAGGAGCCCTCACCGCGGCGGGCGAACACCGCGGACGCCTCGATCGCCGGCCCCTTCTCGCTCTGCGCCAGGGCACGGACCACGCTCAGGGTCCGCCCGGCGCGCACCAGGGAACTGTCCACGGTGAAGCCGGGGTCGACGGGCCGGTCGAACCGGCCGGTGACGCTCTGCAGTTCGAGTCCGGGCGCGTGTTCGCGCATCGCGGAGGTCAGCAGGGCGAGGGCGAGACCGCCGTGGAAGCCGCCGAAGCCGCGCAGGTGCGCGTCCGCCCGCAGCCACCCGTTCACCGGTTTTCTCAGGAGGGCTCCCGGTGTCGCCCCGTCAGTGTTCAGCATGCGAAGACAGCGTCCCGTCCGAGTGGATGGAAGAAGAGAAAAAAAATGAGGGGAGGGGGTGCCGTACGGCCGCCCCCCGGACCCGCCCGGCTGTCTGCCCGCCCGCCCGGCCGCCCGTCCGTCCGGCTCTGTGCTGTCTGCCGGGCGGGGACGGGGGGTCGTTACGGGGGATGCCGTTCGGGGGGTGCCGTTCGGGCGGGCTGTACAGGAGCCCGCCCGGGCACGAGCCGGGCCTGAACCACCCCGGCCCGGCCCCCGGCCCGGCCCCCGGCTCGGGTCCGGCCGGGGGCCGGATCGGATCGGATCGGGTCGGGTCGGGGTCGGGGGGCGGGGTCGGGGCGGGGGTGGGTCAGCCGAAGAACGCGGTCAGTTCGGCCGCGACGGTCTCGGGCTGCTCCTCCACCATGTAGTTGCGGGTGTTCTTGACCTCGACGACGCGTACGTCGCTGCCGCAGGTGGGCAGGACGCGGTTCATGTAGTCGTAGAACCCGCCGTAGGCGAGACCGAGGACGGGCACGGACAGCTTGCCGTAGCCGTGGAAGTCGTCGATGTCCTGCTGGTACGCCTGGAACCATGCCTGGCTGGCGCGGATCGCCTCGGGTGTGTCGTAGCGCTGCGCGTACACCTCCCGGTCCTGCGGCAGCACGGCGTCGGGGTCGACCAGGCTCAGGCCGAGCATGTAGTCGACCATGAGGCGGTAGCGGCCGGCGAGTGCCTGTTCGGGGAAGCCGGGCACGATGTTGAAGGCGAGCCACCAGCGGTGCGGGCCCGGGTCCTCCGGCTTCGGCATCAGCCGGAAGCCCTGGTAACTGTCGTCGATGTGCGTGGTGTTGATGATCGCGACGCGGCGGGTGGCCGCCTCGTGGTTCGCGGCGTGGGCGAAGGCGACCATGGCACCGATGCCGTGCCCGGCGATGTTGATCCGCTCGTAGCCGAGGTGCTCGGCCAGGGCACGGATGTCGCCGGCCATGCTCTTCTTCTCGTAACCGGAATCGGGACGGCTGGAGCCGCCCATGCCGCGGATGTCGACCGCGACGACCCGGAAGCGCTCCGCGAGCGCCGGCATCACCTTGCGGTACTCCCACCAGGTCTCCGGCCAGCCCGGCAGCAGGAACAGCGGCTCGCCGCTCCCGCCGCTCACGTAGTGCAGCCGTACTCCGTTGACGTCGGCGTACTCGCTGGTGAAGCCGCCCTCGAGCGATGCCGCGAGTTCCTCGTCGGACGGTACGTTCGTGCCCATCGGTGTGCTCTCCCCCATCAGTGTGTTCTTCCTCGTCGCCGCGGTACGGGACGCGCCCGCCCTGCGGCGGGATGCCCCCCTGGTGGCTCACCCCCCTTCGGGGGCTCGTGCCCGCCCCCGGGAGGTGAGCCGGTCACCCGGCGGTGACCGGCAGCCGGCCGTGGCCGCGCTGGACGATCTGGTCGCGGAACGTCGCCGCCCCGGCGAGCTTCAGTGCGGGCAGCCGCCGCAGCAGCAGCGGTACGGCCGTCTCCGCGGACATCCGGGCCAGTGCCGCGCCCAGGCAGAAGTGGGCGCCGCCGCTGAAGGTGAGCGGGCTGTTGCCGGTGCGGGCGGGGTCGAAGACGCCCGGGTCGGTGAAGCGGCGCGGGTCGCGGTTGCCGGCGGCGATGAGCAGGGTCAGCGGCACGCCCTTGGCGACCTTGACGCCGAAGAAGTCCAGGTCGCGTGAGGCGACGCGGTTCAGGATCTGGGCGGCCGGCTCGAAACGCAGGGTCTCGTCGGTGAAGCCGGCCGCGAAGTCCGCCTCGGTGCGCAGCCGTTCACCCTCGGCGGGGTGCTCCAGGGCGAGGCGGACCATGTTGCTGAGCAGGTCCTGGGGTGCCTCGGTGGCGGCGACCAGCAGCAGCATGAGGTTGGCGACCAGCTCGGTCTCGCTCAGTTCCCCGCCCGCGTCACGGGCCGCGGTGAAGGCGCTGGTCAGGTCGGTGGTGGGCTGTGCCCGGCGGCGGGCGACCAGGTCGTGGAAGTAGCCGGCGAGGCGTTCCATCGCCGCGTCCCCGGCGGTGAGCTGGCCCATGTCGCGGATCGGTTCCAGGGCCAGCGTGATGTCGCCGACGTCGCCGCGGAAGGTGTCGTGGTCCTCGTCGGGGATGCCGAGGAGTTCCCCGATGACCCCGGCGGCCATCGGGAAGGAGAACTCCGCGACCAGGTCGACCTCCCGCCCGTCCGCGGCGAGGCGGGCGACCCGCTCGACGGCGCGGGCGGCCCGGCGTTCGACCAGGGGCCGCCACGCCTCCACACCGCGCGCGGAGAAGGCGCTGGAGAAGAACCGCCGGTAGCGCTCGTGGTCCGGGTCGTTGGAGAACAGCATGTTCTTCGTCAGCCAGGACCAGGAGGCGTGCTCGCGCCAGCCGGGCAGCCGTACGTCCTGGACGGCGGCGTCGGTCGACAGCAGGTCCGCCTCGCGCAGTGCCCGCGCGCATTCGGCATGGCCGGTGACGAAGAGGTGGGCGCCGCCCACGTCGACGACCGGTCCGTGGGCCCGCATCTGCTCGTACAGGGGGTAGGGGTCCTGTTTGCCCTCGAAGGACAGCAGACGGCCCATCACGTCGATCGGGTCCGCCAGGGTTTTGGTGGGGCTCACTCTCACTCCGGGTATTCGACGGCAGCCGGGCATGCGGTGCGTGCGGTACGGGGGTGGTGTCCTTCAGAGCGGTACAGGGCGAGTTCGGTGAATACCGGTGGTGCGCGGTGCATCAGCGTGTCCGAGGCAGGTGATCCGGCCGGGCACGTGGTTCGCGGTGCTAATGGTGCAGAGCCCTAACTCCGAAGGGCTCTCTGTACTCGTTGTACGCCGTCGAGTTGGAATGTCCAACTCGATTGTTCGAGCGACAATAACAATCTTCGTCGCCCCCCGGCAATCCCCGCGATCAGCGGATACGCAAGAGTTACGCGCCGGTAAGGTCATGTCCGCCGGGAAGGCGTGTCGGCGGTGCCAAACCGCCGCGCCGGGGCCGTGAACACGCGGACGGAATACGGCAGTCCGCCTCCGCGGGAAGCAAAGACACCGTTGTCGGCGCCCCGTTGCGGCATTACCGGTGTGGCGTACGTCATGTCTCCATGTGTCGAACGGATGTGACGGCGTGAATCCCCGGTGCGCTCCATGCGCCGAACGCGCCGCGCGAAAACGGAATTCGGTGCCGCGGTTCCCGGAAAAAGCTGACGGCCGGTCAGATCGGGTGATCTGACCGGCCGCCGGCCCCCTCGGCCCGGCCCCCGTCGCGCCCGGCTCCTGTCGGGTGCGGTCCCAGCCGCGGTGCGGCTCCTGGCGTGGCGCGGTTCCTGGCGTGGCGCGGCTCTCGCCGGGCCCGGCCCGGGCCGGGGCGTCGGGGTCCGGGCCCGAGGGGGCCGGGCCGGGGCCGGGCGTCCTCACGCGCCGTCCGCGGCGCCTTGCTCGCCCCGGCGGGCGGCCCGAGGGGGCGGTGGCGGCGCGCCGTTACGCCCCGCCGGCGTCCCCGGCCGCCCGGCCGGCTCCTGCGTCCCCGGCGGGTTGTGCGGGCGGGGTGGGGCGGGGGGTTTTGCCGACGGTGCCGACGAAGAGGCAGGCGATCGCGGCGGCCGCGGTGGCGCCCAGGGTCATCTCCCAGCCCCGGTCGAAGGCGTCCGCCGGGTGGGCGGCGCCGGAGCCCATGGTGGCCACCAGCAGGGAGATGCCGAGGACGGTGCCGGCCTGGCGGGCCATGGTGATGACGCCGGAGCCGGTGGAGAAGCTCTGCGGCGGCAGGCCGGAGACGCCGGCGCTGATCAGCGTGGGCAGGGTCAGGCCGACGCCGATGCCGGTGAGGAGCATGCCGGGCAGCATCCCGCCCGCGTAGCCGGCGTCCGGCGAGAGCCGCACCAGCCACCAGGCGATGCCCGCGCCGAAGACGACGCACCCGGCGAAGGCGACCACGCTGGAGCCGAAGCGGTGGATGACCGGCCCGATGCTCATGGCCAGCGCCGGCGGCAGCAGCGTCCCGGGGAAGATCGCGAGCCCGGTCCGCACCGCCGACCAGTGCCACACGTCCTGGCACCACAGCACCGTCGACAGCAGCATGGCCGCGAAGGCGACGGCGAACAGCACGTTGGAGAACGAGGACGGGCTGAAACCGCGGAACTTGAACAGCGGCAGCGGCAGCACCGGCGAGGCGTGGCGGGCGGAACGCACCGTGAACCAGACCAGCCCCAGCACCCCGAGCACCAGCGCGCCCAGGAACTTCTCCGACGCCCAGCCCCAGTCGTCGCCCTTGACCAGGCCGAGCGCGACCAGGGCGATGGACACGGTCAGCACGGCGGCACCGAGCACGTCCGCCCGCGGCAGGTCCCGGGAGGGAACCCGCGGCAGCACCCGCAGCCCGCCCAGCAGCGCGGCCACCCCGATCGGCACGTTCACCAGGAACACCCAGTGCCAGCTCAGATCGGTCAGCAGCCCGCCCAGCACCGGACCCAGCGCACTGGCCACACCGCTGATCGCCGTCCACCCGCGCACCGACGCGAGCCGCTTGTCCGGCGGAGCGGTCGCCAGCAGCAGACCCAGCGAGGAGGGGATCAGCATCGCCGCGCCGACCGCCTGCAGCACCCGCGCCCCGACCAGGAACCAGATCCCCGGCGCCAGCGCGCACAGCACCGAGGAGAGCGTGAACAGCACGATGCCCGACAGATAGGCGGTCCGCGGGTTGACCCGGTCCGCGAGATTGCCCGCCGGCACCAGCAGCGCCGCGAACACCACCGCGTACGCGTTCAGCACCCACGACAGGGACGCCAGCGACGTCCCCGAGAACTGGTGCCCGATGTCCGGCAGCGCCACATTGACGATGAACACGTCCAGGTTGGCCATCGCCACCCCGGCGGCGATCACCGTGAAGACCACCCCGAGCCGCGGTCGTTCCTCCGGAGGACTGAGGGTGCCGGCGGTCCGGCCGTCAGGGAGGCTCATGTTCGTCCCATCTCAGTTTGGAATTCCAACTCACTTGCGCAGTGAAGCTAGCAACGAACGAACACGCGCGGCAACGCCCGCCGGTGCGCTGTGACGCGTTCCTCTTCCGGCACGTCAGACAGCCCCCGCCCGCACCATGACGACCCGTCAGGCGGCGCGGGGCGCCCTCGCGAACCCACCGGCACCCCCGCCCCTCCCGCCCCCTCCGCCGTCCCGCGGCGCCTGGGGCGCTCGCCTATCCGGTCGCCGCCCCGGCCGTACGTGCGACAGGATCGGGCAGCACGGCAGCACGGCAGCACGGCAGCACGGCAGCACGGCAGCACGGCAGCACGGCGGCTGACGCCGGGCGCGGAGACGGGCGGAGAATGATGATCACGGCGACCCGGTCGGCGGAGGTCACCTCCGTGTGCGGGGCCTGCGGCGGCGTATCGGTCCGGGACCTGGGCCAGTTCGTCGAGCGGGACCTGCTGCGCCGGGGCGTCGAGGCAGACGGCGATGGTGTCCAGCCCCGGCCCCAGGCCGCGCAGCGCCGGCACCCGGTAGGGGCGTACGAGGTCGTCCTCGGTGTACTCCCGGTGCCCGCCCGGGGTGCGCCGCGAGGGCTGAGCAGGCCGATGGTGTCCCAGTGGTGCGGCGTGCGCACGGTCAGTCCGCCGGCCCGCGCGAGCCGGCCCACTCTCCAGGTCGCGGAAGTGGTCAGGGAGCCACGACGCGTCCTCACACCGCGCGAGGTTCAACCCCCGCCGGGGCGAGGCTCGCGGGACATCACCCCTGCTGCGCGAACGGGCCGCCCCTCTTCGGCCGCTTTGCGGCCGGCGCGGGTGTCGGCCCGTTGTCGGTGCTGTCGCCGGCCTGTCGGTGAACTGTCGACGCCCGCCCGGACAGTGGAGCCCACCGGACACCGGCCCCGCGCCGGGCCCCGGTCACCGCAGCGCCTGACGACACGACGGGAAGGACCCCCCTCTCATGACCACGGATGTCACCATCATCGGTGCCGGACTCGGCGGCCTCACCCTCGCCCGTGTCCTGCACCTGCACCGCATACCGGTCACCGTCTACGAGGCGGAACCCTCACCGGCCGCCCGCGCACAGGGCGGACTGCTCGACATCCACGACTACAACGGCCAGCTGGCCCTGGAGACAGCCGGTTTGACGGACGAGTTCCGGGCCGTCGTCCTGGAGGGCCGGCAGGCGATGCGGGTCCTGCGCACGGACGGGTCCGTCCTGTTCGAGCAGAGCGACGACGGCACCGGCACACGCCCCGAGGTGCAGCGCGGCGAACTGCGGCGGGTCCTCCTCGACTCGCTGCCGCCCGGCACCGTCCGCTGGGGCCGCAAGGTCACCCGCGCCCGCGCCCTGGGCGGGGGCCGCCACGAGGTGGCCTTCGCCGACGGCACGCGCGTGGACACACACCTGCTGGTCGGCGCGGACGGCGCCTGGTCCCGCGTCCGCCCCCTGCTCACCGCGGCCGTGCCCGCATACACCGGCAGGTCGGTCGTGGAGACCTACCTGTACGACGCCGCGACCCGCCACCCGGCCACCGCGAAGGCGGTCGGCGGCGGCTCGATGATCGTGCCCACACGGGGCCGGGAGATCTTCGCCCACCGGGAGCGCGACGACACCCTGCACGCCTACGTCGGCCTGACCCGCGATCAGGACTGGTTCGCCGCCGTCGACTTCACCGACCCCGCAGCGGCCGCCGCGCGGATCGCGGCCGAGTTCTCCGGCTGGGCGCCGGAACTCACCGCGCTGATCACCGCCACCGACACCGCCCCGGCCCTGCGCCTCCTGCACGCCCTGCCGGCCGGCACCCGCTGGGACCGCGTCCCCGGCGTGACCCTCCTCGGCGACGCCGCGCACCTCGCCGCTCCCAACGGCGAGGGCGCCAACCTGGCCATGCTCGACGGCGCCGAACTCGGCCGGGCGCTGGCCGCCCGCCCCGCCGACACGCAGGCCGCGCTCGCCGCCTACGAGCAGGCCATGTTCGAACGCGCCCGGGAGTCCGACCAGATCCTCGGCCTGGACCCCGGCGACCTCACGGCCGAGGACCTGGCCGCCGCGTTCACCCGCGAGTCCGCCCGCCACGAACAGCCCTGACCCCCGGGGAGGCTCCGGTCCGGGCCGCGCGCCCGGACCGGGAAACCGGACGGGGTGGGTGCGGGCCCGGTCGAGTCCGTCGGGGCGGGGGCCGGCGCGCAGGCCGCGGTCGAGTCCGGCCGGGGCCCGCATCTCCTCGGCGGTGAGGGTGAAGCCGAAGACGGCGAAGTCCTCGCGGACGCGGGCCGGGGCGGCCGGCTCGGGGAGGACGATGCTGCCCAGCCGGAGGTGCCGGCACAGGACGATCTGGGCGGCGGGCGAGGGCGGGGGCGGGGGGCCTCCCGCGCCCGGCGGCCAGGCCGCCGATGACCGGCTCGCCCAGCACGGCGCCCTGCGCGAGTGGGGCTCCACGCCTCGGTGGCGGTCCCGTGCCGGGCGTGGAACGCGCGTGGCCCGGCCCGCCGGAGGCCGGGGTGCAGCTCGATCTGGCCGGCGGCCGGGGCCGGCGCGGCGTCCTCCGGCAGCCTGCTCAGCCGGCCGGGCCGGAAGCTGGAGACACCGGCGGCGCGGATGCGGCCCGCATCGGCGAGGCTGGTGTGCCGAAGGCGCGCAGGGTGGCGTCGTAGCCCTGGTCGGAATTCCACTGCGAACGCGGGCAAGGTGCGGGCGCATCAGCGTGTCCGGGGTGCATCGGGGTGCGCGGCGGGGCGTGGGCCGCGCCACGGTCCCGGGGCTCGCGGCGGCTTCGCCGGGAACGGCGCGGCCGGCCGGTGACATCCCAGGGAGGACCGGGGACGGCCCGGGGAGGACCGGTGACGGCCCGGGGAGTACCGGGGACGGCCCGGGGGAGTCCCGGGGCGGACCGGGGGCGGGCCGGGGGAGTCCCGGGGGCGGCTCAGGGGAGGATCGAGTCGACGTAGCCGCCGTCGACACGCAGCGCGCCGCCGGTCGTCGCGGAGGCCAGCGGGGAGGCCAGGTAGACGACCATGTGGGCGATCTCCTCGGGCTCGATCAGACGCTGGATCAGGGACTGGGGCCGGTACCTGACCATGAACGCCCGCTGCGCCTCGTCCCAGGGCAGTTCGGTGCCGACGAGTTCGCGGACGAACTCCTCGACCCCGCCGGTGCGGGTGGGGCCGGCGATGACGGAGTTGACGGTGACACCGGTGCCCGCGGCGTCCTTGGCGAAGCCGCGGCCGACGGCGAGCAGCGCGGTCTTCGTCATGCCGTAATGGATCATCTCGGCGGGGACGGCCACCGCGGAGTCGCTGGCGAGGTTGAGGATCCGCCCCCAGCCGCGTTCCTTCATGCCGGGCAGGCAGGCACGGATGAGACGGACGGCGGACAGGACGTTGACCTCGAAGTAGCGGCGCCACTCGGCGTCGTCGATCTCCAGCGGGGCCGCGCTGCCGAAGACGCCGAGGTTGTTGACGAGGATGTCGGGCGCCGGCACGGCCGTCAGGACGTCGGCGGCGCCCCGCTCGGTGGCGAGGTCGCCCGCGGCGCCGGTGACGTCCCCGCCGCCGGAGCCGGCGCGCACGGTGCGCACGGCGTCGGCGACGCGGTCCTCGCCGCGGCCGTTGACGACGACACGGGCGCCCGCGCGGGCGAGTCCGGTGGCGATGGCGAGGCCGATGCCCTGGGTGGAGCCGGTGACCAGCGCGGTGCGGCCGGAGAGATCGATCTGCATGAGGGGTTCTTCCCGTCGGGACGGCGGCGCCCGGTGCCGCCCGCCCCGCGGCCGGGGCACACGTCCTGCGGCCGGGGACGACGGACTCGGGGGATCACGATGTTCCGCCCCCGCAGGCACACACGCGCCGCGGACGGCACCGGGGTTACGCCATCCGCCCCAGCGTTTTCCCACCATCGCCCCGCCACCACCTGAGGCCGCATGCACGCACTCACGCACAAGCCGGAAGCCGACGCCCCGCCGCTCCCCACCCGAGAGCGACCAAGAACGCCCGGCACCAGGCGCCGCCGGCCGTGTTGCGGAGAGGGCAGGATTCGAACCTGCGTGGACCGTTGAAGGTCCGACTTCGGGCTGCTGCCCTGGTCCCCGATAAGCCGCTCCGGGCACCTCTCCTCGCGTTCGGCCTGTGCGGTAGCGCCGTTCACGAGGACAACCGTGCCAGGCCCCGCTGACATACCCCTGACCGCCCGCTGACCTGACGCTCCCGCACCCGAGGCCACGCGCGGCGCCCCCGGCCGGCCCGCGGAGCGGCGGATCAGCCCGGCACCACCACGGCCTCCGGCACGCCGAACCACTCCTGGAGCGCCTGCGCCAGCCCGGCCGTCGACGCCGGCGCCCCCGCGTCGGCCGCCCAGGCCGTGAAGCCGTCCGGGCGGACGAGGACCGCCGCCAGCTCCGGCCGGGACGGGCAGCGGGCCGTCAGGGTGTCGACGCGCCCGGCATACCCCGCGGCGAGGGCCCGCGGCTCCGGGTCGTCGGTGAGGTCGAGCAGGAGCGCCCGGCCCGTATGCAGGTGGTCCGCGAGGCGGCCGCAGCCGGTGAGTTCGAGGTCCGGGACGCTGCGGCCGGTCAGCGGGTGCCCGCCCGCGCACCCGTACCGCACCCCGCCGCCGTTGAGCCGCGCGGTGAGGTACGTGGTGCCCGCCACCGTCCCCGCCAGGTCGCCGACGATCTCGCGCAGGGCCCGGGACCGCGGGTCCGGCCGCATGGCCGCGACCTGGGACCTGGTCCAGTCCAGGACCCGCGCACCGACCGGATGCCGCTCGGCGCTGTACGTGTCCAGCAGCCCTCGCGGCGCCCGGCCGCCGATCACCGCGGCGAGCTTCCAGCCGAGGTTCATCGCGTCCCCGATACCCAGGCTCAGCCCCTGGCTCCCGAACGCGGAGTGCACGTGCGCCGCGTCGCCCGCCAGCAGCACCCGGCCCCTGCGGTACTCGGTGACCTGACGGGCGTGGTCGGTGAAGCGGGTCGCGGTGCGCACCCCGGTGACCGTGACGTCCACACCGCAGACCCGCCGCAGCCGCGCCTGGAGGTCTTCGGCGGTGACCGGCGCGTCCCGGTCGGCCGGCGGGCCGTCGAACTCCACGGTGACGACCCGGCCCGGCATCGGCCCGTACGCGTACACCCCGGTGTCCGTGGCGGTCCAGCCGACCTTCAGCTCCTCGGCACCGGTCATCTCCACGACCGCCTGGTGACAGGTGATCTCCGGTTCCGTACCGGGGAACGCGAACCCCGCGAGCTTGCGGACCGTACTGCGGCCGCCGTCGCAGCCCACGAGCCAGCCGGCGCGTACGACCCCGTGCCCGGTGTGCACGGTGACCGCCTCCTCGTCCGCGTCGAAACCGGTCAGCTCCACTGCCCGGCGCACGTCGACGCCCAGCTCGTCCGCCCGCTCGCCCAGCAGCCGCTCGATGTCCTGCTGCGCCACGAACGCGATCTCGGCGGCGGGCCCGGCGTCGCCAAGACCCGGCTCCCCGCGGTCGACCAGGCCGGCGCGCAGCATGATTCCGGCGAAGTGCCCGACGATCCCCAGCCCCTGGCCCGCCTCCGCGCCCCCGTCCCCGTTCCCGCCCCCGTCGCCGTTCCCGCCGTTCTGTTCGCGGATGAACGCCCGGAAGCGGTCCACCGTCCGCCGCTGCACCTCGGCCAGCGCGGGCAGCATGCCCCGGCGGTAGAGCGCCTCCGCACCGGGCGTGGTGATCGCCCCGCCCTTGATCGTCGGGTCCACTTTGCTGAGGCGCTCCAGGACGGCCACCCGCGCGCCCCCGAGCCGGAGCTCACAGGCCAGCATCAGTCCGACCGGGCCGCCTCCGGCCACCACCACGTCATAGTCCATGGCGCCGACTATGACCGAGGGGCGAAAGGGCCAAAAAGCCGCCGCGGTGTCAAGGGACAGGCCCCGCGGGGGCAGCCTCGAAAACCACGTGCTCCGGCCGTTGCGCCTGCTTACGCTTCCCGCCATGGACAGCACCTGGACCGAGGGCCTCGTCAACGTCGTGGACGTCGAAGCGACATGCTGGGCCGGTTCCCAGCCGCCCGGCGAGGTGAGCGAGATCATCGAGATCGGGCTGACCGTCGTCGACCTGGACGCCGGCGAGCGCCTCGCCCGCCACCGGATCCTCGTGAAGCCCGCCCGGTCCACGGTCAGCGAGTTCTGCACGGAGCTGACCGGCCTCACCCAGCACGAGGTCGATCAGGGGGTCGCCTTCGCCGAGGCGTGCCGGCTCCTGGCGGCCGAGCACCACGCGGGCACCCGGCCGTGGGCCAGTTGGGGCGACTACGACCGCCACCAGTTCACCCGGCAGTGTCAGGCCGCACGCACGCCCTACCCTTTCGGCCGCCGCCACACCAACGCCAAGGCCGTCTTCACCCAGGCACACGGTCTGCGCAGACGCCCCGGCATGGCACAAGCCCTGGAGATCGCCGGACGGCGGCTCGAAGGCCGCCACCACCGGGGCGAGGACGACGCCTGGAACATCGCCGCCCTCGTGCTCCACCTCTTTGCCCGGGGGCTCTGGCCGGCAGGAACCGTGCCGAGCGGCCCGGCGGACCGGCCGGCCGTCCCCGGCGGATCACGGGCACGTGCTTCTCGTTGCGGAGAGGGCAGGATTTGAACCTGCGTGGACCGTTGAAGGTCCGACTTCGGGCTGCTGCCCTGGTCCCCGATAAGCCACTCCGGGCACCTCTCCCAGCGTGTGACGGCCTGTGCGGTAGCGCCGTTCACGAGTACTACCGTGCCAGGCCCCGCTGACACACCCCTGACCGCCCGCTGACCGGATGATCGCGCCCCGGGCCGCACGAGGGGAAGGGGGCCGGGACGAGAAGGGGGGGCGGGCCGTCCGGCACCAACGGCGTACGGCGCCCCGCAGTCCACGCCGGCACCGCTCCGCGGGCCCCGGACGCCACCCGGGTGCGCCACCGACGCACCCGCACCCTCTTCCTCGTCGGCCCCGCCCGCCCCGGAGGCCCCGTGGGGCGTCAGGACTGCCCCCGGGTCTGCCCTTTGGGGACATGAGGACGCGACCGGCCCCCGTGCGAGGGTTAAGCCAGGCCCCCTTCACTTGTGAGCGCCGGAGGACGAACGACGATGAGACCACCGCGCGAGGAGCAGCCCGCGCCGGGGAAGGCACGGATACCCCAGCACCGACCAGCGGCTCCCGTGTCCGGTGACACCGCCGTGCAGCGCGCACCCGCCCTGCAGAGCGGCATCGGCAACGCGGCCGTCGTCGAGATGCTCCGGCGGGCCGGACACCCGGGCACCCAGGAACACCACGGCGCCGGCCCCGGTAGCGACCATGGTCCCGGCTGCGGCCACTGCTCACCGCGGCCCCCCGTCCAGCGAGCCCCCGCCCGCGACGAGGAGGACGAGCCCGCCCACCGGCCGGCGGAGCCGACCCCGGGGGAGCAGAGCACCCTGCTGGCCGCCGCCATGGACTCGCCGAGCCGCCCCCTGCCCTCCTCGGTCGTCGCGAAGGCCACGGCCTTCTACCGCAACGACGCGCTCTCCTCCACCCGCGTCCACCACGACGCCGTGGCCCAGCGCGCCACCGCGGCGCTGGGGGCCGAGGCCATGACCGTCGGAAACCACA
Source organism: Streptomyces sp. SUK 48 (assembly GCF_009650765.1). Lineage (NCBI taxonomy): Bacteria > Bacillati > Actinomycetota > Actinomycetes > Kitasatosporales > Streptomycetaceae > Streptomyces > Streptomyces sp. SUK 48. The sequence continues at coordinate 8,173,740 of NZ_CP045740.1, forward strand.
TCTTCCTCTCCGCCGGTGCCACGGCCGAGGAGCGGCTGATCGGCCACGAACTCAGCCACGTCGACAAGAACCTCAGGAACCTGCCGGAGACGGGCCACCGCAACGGCGCCGGCGTCACCGTCACCGACCCGCGCCAGGCGTCCGAGCGGGCCGCCGAGCGGGACGGCGACGCCTACGCCGCCGGGAAGCCGACCGCCCCCTCTCTCCTCACCCCGCACCCGGCGGCACCCGGCGCGCACCAGCCCGTCCAGCGGATGACGGAGGAAGGGGCCGGGGACGGGCGCAGGGTCGCCCTGGAGGAGCAGCCCCCGGGACTCAGCAGCGAGGAACACGTGGCGGGGCTGGGCGAGGACAGCGAGGAAGAGGTCCTCCTCAAACGCGGCGTGACACCGACACAGCGGATGCACATGCAGAGGGAGATCATCCGCGGCTCCTTCGTCAGCTTCCCCAAGATCATGCGGGCACCCGACGAGAACGCCGCACGGCCCGACGACGAGCACGTGCGGGGCTACGTGAGCCAGCACCGCGACGACGAGATCGCCAAACTGATCGAGTTCTCCACGGACCCGGAGATCGCCACCAAGTTCGCCTCGGAGGCCCGGTGGGGATACGTGCTCACCATCCGGATCAAGAGGAAGTACCTGGCGAAGGGCGCCACCGGAGGCGAACGCGGCTGGATCGCCCAGCAGGGCGCGCCCTACGACATCGTCGCGGTCGAGCGGAGGGACTCCCTCGAACCGGGACTCGTCCCCCTGACCGAGGCCGAACTGCGCGACGCGGTCAGGAACGAGGAGATGGCCGAGTTCCTGCTCAGCGTCCAGGACCCCGTCGCGATGGCGGCCCACCTGAACCGGTTCACCGGCATGGAGAAGGTCGCCGAGGCCAAGAAGATCGCCGAGTACAAGAAGACGGTCTTCGCCTGACCACCCGACCGGACGCCGGTCCGGCCCCTCACCGCCCTGCCACCCCCGCCGCGGGCGCCGCCTCGGCCACCTCCTGACCGACGGCACCCGCACGGGCCCCCGCACGCGGTGAGGGACCGCACGACCACCCAACAGCCCCCGCCCGCCCCGCACCGCCACGGGCCGCAGCGGCCTCACCCGCGCCGAGGACCCCGGCCCCGGCGGTGTCCGCGCCCGCTCTCCTCCGCCGCGACGGCCCCGACACCTTCCACCGGCGCAAGACGAACGCGGCCACGGCCTCCCGGCGCACCACCGCGCCCCCGCCCACGAGACCGCCGACACCCGCCCCCGAGGCCATCGGCCCCACTCCCGCCGGATCTGCGGCCGCGTCCCGGACCTGGCCCCGGGCCACCGCCCGACGCTGCCCCCGGCCCCCCGGCCCCCGGCCCCCCTCGCACCGGCCCCCCGGCCCCGGCGCACCACCCCGCCCGGCCCCGGCCCCCTCGCACCGGCCCGCACACCCACGGACGCCACCTGACCGCTCGTCAACCCCCGCGCACCGCCGACGGACCCGTCGTACGAACCGCGGGCGGACGCGCCCCGTGAGGCGAGACACATCACGAGAAGCGGGCAAGTTTCAACCGATTCACGGATTTACGGGCCGCCACCCGTCGACGGGTCGCCACCCCTGCCCCAGACTCGGCGGTATCCACTTCCCGTACCCCTCTTCACGAAGCTCGGTGGCTGCCGTGGGTCGTCCAGTTCGCGTTGCCGTCGAAGGAGCGGGCGTTCCGGGGATCTGCGCGCCCCGCCGCCGCCGCGGCCGGCGAGGCGGCTGCTCCCCGGCCGCCCCGGACCCGGTCCGTGATCCCGCCTCCCGGCCACGGCCCCCTCCGCCTGCCCGAACTCTTCGATGAGGCAAGGCCGTTACCGCACCCGTGGCAACCGGTCCTCGACCGCGGCGGCCGAAGACCGGGCGCCGTACAGCACCACACGCCCGCGCGCACCGCATCGCGGACAGGCCGACGTCCCCGGGCCGGCCGGCGTCTTCGCCCGGCCCGCCCGCCCGGCGCCGTCCCGCACCGTCCGGCCGCGCGGCGCCCGCGCCCACCGCCACCGACCGCCCCGGCCCCGCCTCCCGGACCGCGCGCCCGGAAGGTGAGCCCCCGCGAACCCCGACCCCCGTCCCCTCGGCACCGGTCCCCCCGCCGCACGCCGGTTCCGCACAGGAGCCGCCCATGAGCCCGACCACGCGACCAGAGCCGCCTCCCCTCCCGGCGCGGGGCGAACGGAGCGCCACGCCCCGCCCGTTCGGAACCCGCGGGCCCCCGGCGGGCCGACCCCCGGCCGGGCCCGCCGCCCACCCCCTGTCGCCCCCCGGGCGCCCCGTACCGCCGCCCGCCCGGGTGGCGAGCCCCCTACCGCCGCCCGCCCGTGTGGTCGGCGGGCGCCCCGGGCGGCGATCCGGCCGACTTCCCGGCCGGTCCCGCCCGTGACCGGCGGGCAGGCGAGCCATGTCGCCACGCTGACACCCGCGTCGGCCCGCCACCGCCCCCGGCCCGCCACCGCCCCCGGCCCGGCCGCACCCGGCAGAGCCGCACACCGGCCTGCCTTCCTGCCGGCCGGCCGCTGTTCACGCACCGACAAGGAACACCGCCATGACCGTCTTTGCCGAACCGGCCGAGGACATCGCCTTCGCCCACGCCCGGCAGCAGCTCGTCCTCCTCGAAGGCGCCGGCCGCGGTCCCGGAGGGCTCATGCGGCTCACCCGCGGCACGACCGCCGTGTCCGAGCGGGTGACCGTCGCCTTCTACGGCCGCCACCAGCACTTCACCCGCACCCGGGAGACCCGCACCGTCTCCGGGCTCGAGGTGCCGCTGTACCGCTGGACCTACAGCACCGCCATCGCGGAATAGCACCCGAGGCAGGGAATGGCACACCGTCATGCCAACGACCGGCTGGCCGCCCTCCTGCGAGAAGCCGGCTGGACCAACGGGGAACTCGCCCACGCGGTCAACACCCTCGGGGCGGCGGAAGGACTCGCGCTGCGCTACGACCGCACCTCCGTCGCCCACTGGCTCTCCGGCACCAGACCCAGACCACCGGTGCCCGACCTGGTCGCGGCGGCCCTCACCCAGCGCACCGACCGGCTCGTCATCGCCGAGGACACCGGCTTCCTCCCCCACGCGTACGCGCGCGGTCCGCTGCCCGGCAGCGACCCCGGGCACAGTCCCCTGAGCGAGCTGATCGCCCTGTGCCGCCAGGACTGCGATCCCGTCCGGCGCGCGGCGCTCACCTCGGCGACGTTCCGCGTCGCCCCGCCCCCGCCGCCCGTCCCGCCCCCCGGCCCGGCCCCGGCCCCGGAGGCCGTCGCGGCGCCCCTGCCGCCGGCCGCCGAGGCCGATGTGGCCATGCTCGACTGCGTGATCCTCGTCGCCGCGCGCAGCACCGGCCTGTTCGGCGGCAGACACGCCCGCAGCGCCCTCGCGCAGTACCTCGCCGACGACATCAGCAGCCAGAGCCGGCACACGCGCGGCACCCGCCTGGAACCGGTGTGGCTCACCCGCACCGCCCAGCTGACCCATCTGCTCGCCCTGAAGAGCGAGGACACCGGGCACAGCGGACTCGCCCAGCAGTACTTCCGCACGGCGCTGGCCCTGGCCTCGGCCGGCGGGGACCGCGTCCAGTACGCGGTCACCCTGCGGGCCATGAGCTGCCAGGCGGCCCGCCTGGGCCACACCGCGATAGCCCACGCCCACGCCGAACAGGCGCTGGCCGCCGCCGGGGACCTCGCCGACCCCGGCACCCGGGCCTACCTGCTGGCCCAGCGGGCCCACACCCACGCCCTGCGCCAGGACGGCCGCCGCGCGCTGGCCGACCTCGACACCGCCGCGCAGCTCCACGAGCCGCACGGCACCGCGTCCGGCGCCCCTCCGCGGCCGTTCGCCTCCTATCCGCGGGCCGGCCTCGAATACCAGCAGGCCCTGGTGCTCCTCCACTTGCGCGAGCACGAGCGGGCCATCGCCCATCTCGCGCACTCCTTCGGCCACCGCGCGCCGGGTGAAAGGCGCGCCCTCGCGCTCACCCACGCGCTGATGGCCGATGCCCTGCTCGGTGTCGGCCGCCTCGACGAGGCATGCGTCCACGGCCACCGGTTCCTCGACGAGAGCGCCCCGCTGGACTCGGCCCGGGTCCACCAGGCGCTGGCCCACCTGTGCGGGCGTCTCACCCCGCACCGGCGCACCCCCGCGGCGGCGGCGGTCCTGGAGCGGGCACGCGCCTACGGTGCGGACAGCCGGCCCGTCCTGTGAGGCTCAGCCGTGCGGACGCGGCAGCGGGCCCGCCTCCCGCGCGGCGCACGGCGGCGTGCGGCGGCAGCCGTTTCCGGCGTTATGGCCGGCCGCGCCGGGCGGCTCCGGCTCCGGCTCCGTTACCTCCGCGGGGGGCGGGGGCACGGCCGGTCGGTACATCTGGGGGTCGTCCATGGCTCCGAGGTATACAGGCGGCCCGGCACACCGGGACGCAGAGGACAGGGGCATATGCGCGCGGTTCACCCGTTCGAACTCGCCGGGGGCCGGGGGCCGGGGGCCGGGGGGGCTTCGTCAGCGGGCGCAGGGCAGGTGGCCGATGCCGTGGATGAGGCCGGAGTAGGTGTGGGCGGGCGGGGCGGTGGCGTGGATGTCGGGTGCCCGGGTGAGCAGTTCCCGGTAGAACAGGCTGGTCTCGCGGCGGGCGAGGTGGGCGCCGAGGCAGTGGTGCGGGCTGGGGCCGCCGAAGCTGAGGTGCGGGTTGGGGGCGCGGCCGATGTCGAACGCGTGGGGGCGTTCGAAGACGTCCTCGTCCCGGTTGGCGGAGTTGTAGTAGAGGATGACGCGGTCCCCGGCGTTCAGGGGGTGGCCGTCCACGGTGGTGTCCCGGGTGACGTTGCGGCGCATCCAGGTGCCCGGGGTGGCGTGGCGCAGGGTCTCCTCGACGGCGCCGGGCAGGTGTGCGGGCAGGTCGGCCAGGAGCAGCCGTTTCTGGCCGGGGTTGTCGGTGAGCAGGTGCAGCATGTGGGCCAGGGTGCTGCGGGTGGTGTCGTTGCCGCCGACCAGCAGGATGCGCAGGAACGCGCCGAGTTCGGCGTCGGTGAGAGGCCGGCCGTCCACGGTGGCGTGGACGAGGGTGGTCGTCACGTCGTCGGCGGGGCTCTCGCGGCGCAGGCGGGCGAGGTCGCCCATGAGGGTGCTGAAGTAGGTGACCGCCTCGGCGACGGCCCCCTGGCCGGTGCGGTCGGTGGTGTTCGCGATCCGGGTGATCGCGTCGGTTGCTCTCACCACGTCCTCGTAGGCCGAGGCGGGGACCCCGACGATGGCGCAGATGGCGCGCAGCGGCAGCTGGACGGCGGCCTCGGTGACGAAGTCGCACGGGGTCTTCTCCAGCAGCTCGTCGACGACCCGCCGGGCGGCGCCGGCGATCATGCCGTCGTGGTGGCGCAGGCCGCTGGGGTTGAACGCCCGGGCGACCACGCGCCGCATCGCGGTGTGCCGGGGGGCGTCCATGTGCAGCAGGGAGCCCTCGGCGCTCTCCCCGAAGGCGGGCGGGCGGTCCTCGAGGGTGCTGCTCGAGGGCGCGGAGCCGAACAGGTCGGGGCGGCGGGAGACTTCGGTGATCTGCGCGTGCCGGGTCAGGGCGTAAAAACCGTACGAGGGCCGGTAGGGGAGGAAGACGGGTTTCCTTCCGGCGCGCAGCCGGGCGAAGAACGCCTCGATCTCGTCGGCCGGCTGCTTCCAGAACTCCGCACGGAGCGGGTCGCCGGTGGTGGTGTCGTCGTGGTGGGTGTCCAACGGGCTCACCTCGCGGTCATGGGCCACAGGTAGGAGGGGGTGTCGGCGGGCATGGGGCCGCCGGCCAGGCCCCACAGGACGCACAGCGCCAGGTAGACGAAGGTGGCGGTGTTCCCGGCCCCGATGCCGGCGAGGAGCCGCAGGGTGTTGCGTCCCCGGGCGGTGGCGGCGCGTTCGGCGCCCCGGTAGATCCACGGGACGGTGCCGCGGCTCTGTTCGAGGTGGCGCATGACGACGAAGGGGGTGGTGAAGAGTGTCGCGGTGAACGCGGCGGACAGCGGGATGCCGTACCAGTGCCCGGCGAAGAGGGTGGCCGGTCTCCAGGCGTGGGCGTAGGAGTAGATGCCGGTGCCCAGCAGGGCCGCTTCGATCAGGGCGTCGGTCGCGATGCCGGCGGCGACGATGGCCGTCCACCGCCGCAGCGGCCCCCAGCGGGGGAAGCGGCGGGCGATCTCGCGGCCCGCCAGGGCCTGGGCCCACACCCACAGGATGAGCAGGCCGAAGCCGACGCCGGTGACGGCGAGGGGCGCTTCGATCTGGAGCTGGGGGCGGGGCGGGTGCCAGCCGGGGATGTACGGGCCCCACGAGTTGACGTGCGCCAGGTGCTGGTTCACCACGACGGTGATGTCGTGGTAGTCGAGCAGGGGGCTCTGCCAGGAGGAGATCAGGAAACCGGCGGCGATGCCGGCGTCGAGGGTGATCTGCCCGCGGCGCAGGCTCGTGCGGGTCAGGTGCGCGGCGCAGGCGATCAGGGTGAGGACGAGGAGGACCTGTGCGGTGACGACGGTGGTGGTGCGCGCGGGCGAGATGCTGTCGCCGCCGTAGCGGGGGGAGCGCACCCCGTGGGCTGCCCAGGGGATCAGGACCGATGCCCCGGCCAGGGTGAACAGGATGCCGGTGAGGGCCCACCAGAAGGCGGGCGCGCAGGTGAGCTTGCGGGCGGGTGCGGCGGGTGCGGTGGTGGTGGTGCTCATGACGGGTCGTCCTGGGGGTCGGGGTGTCCGGGGCCGCGCAGGAGGCCGATGAAGCTGCCCGAGATCCGCGGCCGGGTCCACCGGTTGGCGAGGCGCAGCAGCTCGGCCAGGTGCGCGGTGAGGGGGAGCGGGGTGCCGGCGCGGCGGGCGGCGGCCAGTGCCGTGTCGAGGTCTTTGACCAGGTCGGTGAGGGTGCCGAGGGTGTCGTCGTGCGGGTCGAGGAGGTGGGGCAGGTAGTGGTGCAGCAAAGGGGTGTCGGCGAACCCCCCGGCCAGTGCCTCGGGCAGCCGCCCGGGCGGGATGCCGGCGGCTTCGGCCAGGGCGACGGCCTCGGCGACGCCCCACGCGTTCGCCGCGACGATGACCTGGTTGCACAGCTTGGTGGCCTGTCCCGCGCCGAGGGGGCCCATGAGGGTGGTCCGGCGGGCATAGGCGCGCAGCAGTCCCTGGGCCCGGTCGAAGTCGCGGCGGCTGCCGCCGGCCATGACGGTGAGGGTGCCGCGTGCGGCGGCGGGGGTGCCGCCGGAGACGGGTGCGTCGAGCCAGGAGATCCCGTTGGCGGCGCGCAGTCGGCCGGCCACGGTGCGGGTCGTTTCGGCGGGGATGCTGGAGTGGTCGACGACGAGCTGCCCGCGGCCGGGCGCGGTGTGCAGGCCGTCAGGCCCGAGCGTGACGGCGGTGACGGCCTGCCGGCCGGTGACGCACAGGGCGATGACGTCGCAGGTGCGGGCGAGGCCGGCGGGGGAGGCGGCGACGGCCGCGCCGGCCTTTCGCAGCGGCTCGGTCTTGTCCGGGGTGCGGTTCCAGACGGTGAGGGGGAGTCCCGAGGCGAGGATGCGGTGCGCGAGGGGGGAGCCCATCACGCCCAGCCCGATGAATCCGACGGTGAGGGTCACGGCTGCTCCTGCGGTCGCGGACCGGGTACGGCCGCCGTGAAAGGCGGCGGCCGTGCCCGGAGGTGGGGCGGTCAGGTGATCTGCCGGGTGAGGGTGGTGAGGTTCCAGTAGGAGACCTCCGTGCGAAAGCGTCCCTCGGGCGAGAAGGTGAAGACGCTCAGCCCGTGCTTGGTGAAGCGGCGGCCCATCACGGCGTTCTCGGTCACGCGCGGGAAGTGCCCGACGACCGTGGCCGACAGGGTCCACCTGGTGGCGATCTCGCCGCCGGGGCCGGTGAGATAGCCGTCGAGGGTGAGCTGTTCGTCGTGGAAGGCGTCGAACCAGGCCGCGACGTCCTTGCGGAGCGTGGTCTTGTCCTCCACGACGCTGTCCAACGCGATGTCCTCCAGGCGCAGTTCGTCGGCGAAGCAGGACAGATAGGCTTCGATGTCGTTGGCGCACAGGGAGTTCGCCCAGGTGCGGAACACATGGTCGTGTTCGGGGGAGATGGTCACTGGTCCTCCGTCTTTTGGTCCGGTGGGAACGCCGGGGTGGACACGCGGTCCAGCAGGCGCTCCACGTCGCCCAGTTGCGCGGTGTCCGCCGCGCAGGCGGTGTAGCCGTCGGGCCGCACGAGCAGGCACTCCTCCTGGGGGCACTCGACGTGCCGGCGGGTGACGAGGGGGCGGCCGCGTGCGAGGTCGTCGGCCCGCTCGCGCAGCGCGGAGCGGGCCGGGCCCCGGGTGACGAGCCGGTAGGTGGTGGCGGGCCGTTCCGCGCGCGCCCAGCCGGGGCAGGGCAGGCCGACCGCCGCAGCGTCCGAGAGGCGGCCGATGCGCCGGGGCCGGTCGGGGGCGGGGGAGCCCAGCGGGGTGGGGGGGTAGGCGGTCCTGAGGCCGGCGAGTGCGGCCGTGTACCAGTTCTGGACGGCCGGGAGGGCGGCCGCCGCCGTCAGCAGGAGATTGCGGGGGCCGGCGGCCGGCGGCCCGGCCAGGGCGATCCGGGCCACCAGGCCGGTCATCCGCAGCACCTGCCGGGCGGCGGCCCGCCGTTCGGTGCTGTAGGTGTCCAGGACGTCCTCGCGCAGCCGCCGGTCCAGGACGCCGGCGAGTTTCCAGGCGAGGTTGCGGGCGTCCTGCATGCCGAGGTTCGCGCCCTGCCCGCCGACCGGGTAGTGCGTGTGGGCGGCGTCGCCCAGCAGGAACACGCGCCCGGTGCGCATCTCGTGGACGAGGGACTCCTGCGCGGTGAACTCGGTCAGCAGGGTCAGGTCGGCGATGTCCAGGGTGCGCCGGCCGCGGCGCAGGAGGGCCCGGACCTCCTCGATGCCGGGTTCGCTCGTGCCCCGCAGGTCGCCGGCGACCCGGTAGGGGCCGTGGGGGAGGGGGGCGATGAGGAGCGCTCCGCGCGGGGTGAGGGTGTATTCGATGTCGGTGTCGGGGGGCGCGGGGGTGAGGGCGCCTTCGGCGAGCAGGAACCGGGACAGGGCCCTGGTGCGGGTGGAGGGGGTGCCCAGCGCCGTGCGGACGGTGGAGCGGGCGCCGTCCGCGCCGATGAGCCACGCCGCGGTGAGGGTGCTTTCGCGGCCGTCGCCGTCGGTGGTCTCCACGCGCACCTCGCCGGGTGCCTGGGTGAGGCGGGTGGCCCGCCGTCCGCGTTCGACGGTGACGCCCCTCGCGGTGAGGGCCTGTTCCAGCAGCCGGTCGGTGTGGTGCTGGGGCAGGACCAGCGGGGCGGTCTCGCGGGTGAACCGGAAGCGGGCCAGGCGCCGGCTGCCGGTGCTGTAGGTGAAGGCTTCGGGCCGCCGGCCCAGGCGGAGCGCTTCGTCGAGGACCCCGTGGTCGGAAAGGACGGCCAGCTGCGGCGGCCACAGCAGGATGGACCGGGTGCCGGCCGCGGCCTGTGGGGCGGCGTCGATGACGCGGACCGCCGCGCCGTGGCGGGCCAGTTCGCACGCGGCGGTGAGCCCGCCCGGGCCGGCGCCGACGACGAGCACGCAAGCCGGATCCACAAGATGTTCCTTCCTGGTCACTTCGGGAGCCGGTCGGTCAGGAGCGCGGCGAGGTCCGCCGGGGTGGGGTGGGTCCACAGGGCGGTGGTGGGCAGTGCGACGCCCACCTCGTGGGCGATGCGGTTGCGCAGCTGGATCGCGAGCAGGGAGTCCAGGCCGAGCGCGGCGAACGCCGTGCGGTCCTCGACGCTGTCGGCCGGGCAGCGCAGGACGGCGGCCGTGTGCTTTTTGATCCGCTCGTGCAGGAGGCGGGTGCGCCGTTCGGGGTCGGGCTGGGCGTTCCAGTCGGCCAGGAACGTGCCCGTGTCGTCGGCGGGGCCGCCGGTGCGGGGGATCGCCGTGTAGTAGGCGAGGGAGGCCGCGTCGGGGTGCAGGGAGAGCCGCAGGTCCAGATCGTGCGGTGCGTGGACCGTCAGGGGCCGCCCGGAGCGGGTGACGATCTTCTCCAGGGCGTCCATGCCCTCCTCGGGGGAGATCATGGTGTAGCCGAGGGACTCGATGCCCGTGCCCCTGCCGTGACCGGACCAGGGCCCCCACACGATGCCGGCGGCGGGCAGCCGCTGGGCGCGCCGCCAGTGGGTGAACTCGTCCAGCCAGGAGTTCGCGGCGGCGTAGCAGGTCTGCCCGGGCTGCCCGATGACGGCGGCGACGGAGGTGAAGTTGATCCACCAGTCCAGCCGGTGGTCCTTCGTCGCCTCGTGCAGGTGCCAGGCGCCCAGTGCCTTGGCGTCCCACACGCGGCGGAGCCGGTCGGCGCCGATGTTCTGGAGGACGGAGTCCTCGACCACGGCGGCGGCGTGCAGGACGCCGCGCAGGGGACGGCCGGTGGCCTCGGCGGCGGCGACCAGGCGGCGGGCCGTGGCCGCGTCGGCCAGGTCGCCGAGGACGACGGTGACGGCGGTGCCGTGCGCGGTGAGGTCGTCGATGACACGGCGGGCCCGCTCACCCGGTTCGTTCCGTGCGCCGAGGACGAGGGCGCGGGCCCCGTGGCCGGCGAGCCACCGTGCCACGTCCAGGCCGAGACCGCCCAGCCCTCCGGTGATGAGGTAGGAGGCGTCGCCGGTGGCCGGCGTGACGTCCTGGGGGTCGGCCGGCAGCGTGACACATCCTTCGGCCGGCCAGGTCAGGGCGAGGTTGCCGGTGTGCCGGGCGGCGGCCATGGTGGCGAACACCTCGGGCGCCTCGCGGACGGGGGAGGAGGTCATGGGCAGCGGCGCCAGCAGGCCGGCGGTGTACGCCCGGCCGATCTCCCGGACGAGGGAGGCGATCAGGGCGGGCTCCTCGTGCAGGAGCAGGGCGATGTCGACGCTGCTGAAGCTGATGTTGCGGCGGAAGGGCAGGAGTCCGAGGTGGGTGTTCTCGTAGATGTCGCGCTTGCCGATCTCGATGAAGCGGCCCTTGCGGGCGAGCAGGTCGAGGCCGGCGCTCTGGGCGGGCCCGGTCAGGGAGTTGAGGACGACGTCGACCCCCCGCCCCCGGGTGATCTCGCGTACCTGCCGGGCGAAGCCGAGACCGCGGGAGTCCATCACGTGCCGCACGCCCAGGGAGCGCAGGTAGGCGCGTTTTTCCTCGGTTCCGGCGGTGGCCAGTACCTCGGCCCCGGTCAGCCGGGCGATGTTGAGGGCGGCCAGGCCCACCCCGCCGGACGCGGAGTGCACGAGCAGCCGTTCCCCCTCGGCCAGGCGGGCGAGGTGGCGCAGCCCGTACCAGGAGGTGAGGTAGGCGATGGGGAGTCCGGCCGCGTGCGCGAGTTCCTTCGGGGAGGCGAGGGGGAGGGCCCAGCCGGCGGGGACGGTGACGCGGGAGGCCATCAGGGTCTCCCGGTCGCCGGCCCGGCTCACCGGCACCGCGACGAGGTCGCCGACGGCCGGGCAGCGCACGCCCTCGCCGACGGCGGTGACGGTGCCCGCTCCGTCGAACACGGCCTGCGGGACGACGTCGGTCCCGGACAGCAGCTGGTCGTAGGTGCCGACCGCCTTGAGGACGTTGATGAAGTTCAGGCTGGTGGAGTGCAGGCGGACCTGGATCTGCCCGGCGGCGGGCGGCCGGGGCGCCAGCGCGCCCAGATGGAGGTCGTCGAGGGTCCGGCCGCGGCCGCGGAGCAGGGCGGCGCCCCCGGTACGCCAGTCGATCTCTGTGCGGACGCGGTCGCCGGGTTCCAGGGGGTGGTGGGTGAGGCGGGCCAGGTGGCGGGTCCCTTCCCGGTAGGCGATGTCGTCCTCGGTGCCGGGACAGGTCAGCAGCTCGCGGGCGAGCACCTGGGCCGGGGTGTGCCGGTCGGCGTCCAGGTGGGCGGGGCGCAGCGCGGCCTGTTCCAGGGCGAGGACGCGCAGCGCGCCGCGCAGTCCTGATCCGGCGAGGCAGGGGGTGTCCCCGGGCGTGACGTGCTGGGCGTCGCGGGTGAGCACCCACAGACGGGGCACGTCGGGGCCGTCGGGGGCCAGCCGCTGCGCGAGGGAGACCAGGTGTTCGAGGTTCGTCCGGGCACGGGCCGCCGGATCGGAGGGGCCCTCCAGGGCGGGCAGGTAGACCACGGCACGCGTGCCCGCGCCGGGCAACGCGCCGCCGTCGGCGGCGGTGCGGAGGGCGGCGGTGGCGCCGTGTTCCTCCAGGGCCGCCCCCAGCTGTGCGGCCTCGCCGGCGCGGTCCCTCTCGTGGAACAGCTCCCAGTGGCCCGGCTCGGTGATCTCCCCGCCGACGGGCGCCTCGGTCCAGGTGACGTCGAGGGTGCGCCTCTCGAAGAGGTCCTCGCCGTCCTGGGTGGGCACGTTCACGCAGTCGATCGCGTCCGCCTCGGCGAGGACGGTGCCGGTGGCGTCGGTCAGCAGGCAGGAGGCGGTGCAGGAGCGGTCGCCCACGCCGGTGAGCCGCACGTAGGCGTACGCCGCCGTGGTGGTGTCGCCCAGGACCCTGACCCGGCCGAGACGGCGCGGCAGCATCCCGCCGGGCGGCACGGGGTGGCAGGCCAGCCAGGTACTGCCGGTCGCCTGCAGGCAGATGTCGAGCAGGACGGGGTGCAGACTCAGGTTCCGGCTCCCCGCGCGCCCGGCCGAGGGCAGCACGACGTCGGCCAGCGCGCACGGCCCGTCGTCGTCCCCCACTTCGGCGTCAGCGCCTGGGGCCTGCCGCACGCCGCCGCTCCCACCGCGGAGCAGGCGCAGGCGGGTGATGCCCCGGAACGCCGGGCCGTGGGTGATGCCCCGCTCCTGACGCAACCGCCGGTACAGCTCGGCCGGTTCGACGTCCTCGCACGGCGCCGCCAGGAGGGCGGCGATGTCCACCGGTCCGGGCGGCCGCTGCCCCGGGGTGTGGTGGAGCCGGGCGCCCGCGTGGGCGGCGGGGACGCCGTCGGGTCCGGCCGCGTGCAGGGTCCACTCGGCGAGCGCGCCACCGAGCGTGGTGGCCACCGCCGTGACCTCCCGGCTCTCGCCGAGGGCGAGGATGCGGTGCAGGTCGAGGTCGCGGACCTCCACCTCGCGGGGGCGGGCACGGAACACGTCGGCGGCGCAGGCCAGGGCCATCTCCGCCATGGCGGCGCCGGGCAGCACGGGCACGTCGTTGACGCGGTGCTCGTCCAGCCAGGGCAGGGTGGTGCGGGTGAGGGTCTGCTGCCACAGGTGGCGCCGGGTGCCGGCCGGGTCGCTCAGGTGCGTGCCCGTCAGCACGCCCTCCCCGCGACGGCCGGCGGCGGGCAGGGCGGTGCGCAGCGGTGAGGGGGCGATGCTGTGCCGGGTGCGTTCCCAGCTCACGGCGGGGACGTCGGCGAGCGCGGCGTCCTGGTAGGGGGTGGCGGGCCAGGTGACGGGGTGTCCGGTGCAGTGCAGGGCGGCCACCTGGGTGAGGAACGCGGTGCGTTCGTCGCTCTCGCGGTGCAGGGAGCCCAGGACGTCGACGTGGTCCTGCCCGAGGGAGGCGGCCGTGGCGTGAACCGCGTGCGTGAGGACCGGGTGCGGGCTGATCTCCACGAACCGGCGGAAGCCGTCCTCGACGGCGGCCCGGACGGCACCGGCCAGCAGGACCGGCCGCCGCTGGTTGGCGGCCCAGTAGTCCGCGTCCAGCGGCACGGCCCGGCGGGCGTCGTCGAGGACGGTGGTGTAGAAGCGGACGCCCGGGGTGCGCGGGGCCAGAGCGGCGAGAGCGGTGCGCAGTTCGCCCAGGACGGGATCCATGTGCGCGGTGTGCGCGGCGATGTCGACGTTGACGAACGTGGCCGCGATGTCCTCCCGCTGCCAGGCGCGCACCAGCTGCTCGACGGCGTCCTTGTCGCCGCCGATCACGGTCGCCTGCGGTGAGGCGACCACGGCCACGCTCACCCCGCGCACCCCGCTCGCCGTGATCCGCGCCTCGACGTCGGCGCGGGGCAGCGCGATCGAGGCCATCCGGCCCGCGCCGGCCGCGCGCACGTTCAGCCGGGAGCGGCGGCAGATGACACGGGCCCCCTCCTCCAGGGTGAGGGCGCCGGACACGACGGCGGCGGCGGCCTCGCCCATGGAGTGCCCGATCACCGCGGCGGGCCGTACCCCGTAGCCGGCCCACATGGCGCACAGGCCCATCTGGATGGCGAACACGGTCGGCTGGATCCGGTCCATGCCCTCCACGAGACGGGTCCCGGCCAGGGTCCGGCGCAGGGAGAACCCGGACTCCTCGGCGACGAGCGGTTCGAGCCGGTCGACGACGCGGGTGAAGCCGTCGTCACGGTCCAGCAGGCCCCGGCACATGCCCGCCCACTGCGAGCCGTGCCCGGAGAACAGGAACACCGGCCCGGCCCCGGGCCGGGCGGTGCCCCGCGCCACGCCGGCGGCCGTGCTCCCGGCGGCGGCCTCGGTGAGCCGGCCGGCCAGTTCGGCGCGGGTGGCGGCGACGACCGCCAGCCGCTCCCGCAGCGGGGACCGGCGCGCCGCCAGGGTGTGGGCGACATTCTCCGGCGCGACGCCGCGCCCGTCTCCCTCCAGCCAGTGGGCCAGGCGGTCCGCGGCCGTGGTGAGCGCCGGACGGCTGGCCGCCGAGAGCAGGAACGCCAGCGGTTCACCGGCGTGGTGCCGCGCGCCGCCCGCACCGGGCGCCGCCGTACGGCGGCGGCCGTGTCCGGGCCCGTCGGGGGGCTGTTCGACGACCACGTGCACGTTGGCGCCCGTGACGCTGAGGGAGGACACGGCGGCCAGCCGCCGCCCCTCGCGGGCGGGCCAGGCGACGGTCTCGGTGGGCACCAGGAAGCGGGTCGCCCGGGCGTCGATCTCGGGATTCCAGCGCCGGAAGTGCAGGTTCGGCGGGATCTCGCCGTGCTGTACCGACAGCAGGGCCTTGAGGACCCCGGCCAGGCCCGCCACCGGTTCGGTGTGCCCGATGTTCGTCTTCACCGAGCCGAGCGCGCAGGTGCCGGGCCCGCCGCCGTAGACCTCGGCGAGCGCGCGGAACTCCAGCGGGTCGCCGACCTCGGTCCCGGTGCCGTGGGCCTCCACCATGCCGATGTCCCCCGGATCGACCCCCGCGGCGGCCAGGGCCCGGCGGCAGACCTCGATCTGCGCGTCGGCGGAGGGCGCGGTCAGCCGGGTGGAACGGCGCCCGTTCTGGTTCAGGGCGCTGCCCCGGATCACGCCGAGGATCCGGTCGCCGTCGCGCACGGCGTCGCGCAGCCGCTTGAGCGCGAGGACCACGCAGCCCTCTCCCCGTACGTAACCGTCGGCGGCGGCGTCGAAGGCCCGGCACCGGCCGGTGGGCGAGAAGAACGACCAGCGCGCCGGCGGCACGGACTCCTCGGGCCCCAGGATCAGGACGCACGCCCCGGCGAACGCCAGGTCGCTCTCCTCGTCCCGCAGCCCCTGGCACGCGGCGTGCAGGGCGACGAGCCCGGAGGAGCACCCCGCCTCCAGGGTCATCTGCGGGCCCCGCAGATCGAGGAGGTAGGCGATGCGGCCGGCGGCCATCGAATGAATGCTGGCGTTCATCGCATAGGCGTCGATCTCCTCCAACGGCCGCTGGGCCCGCAGGAGATACTCCTTGTTGTAGACACCGAAGTAGGTACCGACCGGCTTGCCGGACAAGGACCTCGGCGGCACTCCGGCATGCTCGGCCGCCTCCCAGAACGTCTCGCACAGCAGCCGGTGATGGGGATCGACCCAGGCGGCCTCATGGGCGTTGATACCGAAGAAGGCGGGATCGTAGGCGTACACGTCCTCGTCGAGGAAGGCCCCCCATCTCAGGCGGGCGGCGACATCGGCGGGAAGACCGAGGACCTCGTCCTGGCTCCACCGGTCCTCGGGAACCTCGCGGACGACGTCCCGCCCGCCGGCCAGCAGTTTCCAGAACGACGCGGGGGAGTCCACGCCCCCGGCAGCCGGCAGCCGGCGCCGATCACCGCCACCCGCTCTTCACTGGGTCGTTGTTTCACCCCGGTACTCCTTTGCACGCACGAGCTGCGTCGTTCGGCGACAGCGTCCGGCCTGCTTCCGCCCCTGGAGCACGGAAATACGGGAACTCCTCTGCCGGTACGGGGACATGGAGGGACGGAGGGCAGGACCGAAAAAGAGGGGAGAGGCTTGCCGGCGGGAGTGCGCTGCTTTGCCCGAACCGGTCACCAGGCGGCGGGGGCATCTCCTGCGAGCCGGGCAGCCTGTGGGGGTTTCGCCTCAGCCCCCATCAAAGCGGGGGCACACCTGCCCGTAAAGTCCCGGGCCCCGCGTAATGCGTGAACGCGATGAAAGGCCGCCGGGACCCTGGACCGGGCCGCGACGGTACGCGTCGTCGGCCTGTCCGCACTGGCCTCGAACAGGCCACGGGCGACTTCTTCGCCGCGTACCACGCCGGCATCCTCACCCCCGTCGCCGTCGCCGTCCTGGTGACCGCGGCCGTGATCCTCCCCCTGACATGCACGGCCTTCGCCGCACTCCACGCCCGCCTGCGCCCCCCTCTCCCCGGAGCGCGGGTGACACGGCGGCGGAGCTAAGGGACACCGCGCCGTTCAGGGCGTGGACCATCTCTTGGCCGAAGGGGACGCGGGGCGTACGGCGCCGAGGCCGACGTCGGTCTCGTAGCAGTCCTCGTCGAACCCCTGTCTCCGCAGCCGTTGCGCAGGGAGGCGAGCTCCTCCGTTTCCGGCCACGCGGTGTGGAACGTGCAGTACCGCTCGCCGTCCGCGTCGAGCACGGCCTCCAGCATGGCGATCGCCCGGCACAGGTCGCGGCGCGTACCGGAGTCGGGAAGAGAGCGGGCGACGTCGTGAACAGTCATACGGCCGCCCGGGCGGACCCCGCCGACACGCTCACCGGCAGCAGGCCCGCCCGATCCGCTCACGGCGACGACGCCCTCCACGCCTACCAGCGCCTCCCGGAAGTCGCCCGCTACCTCTACCGGCCGCCGCTCACCCGCGAACAGTGCGCGCGAAGCCTGGCCCTGCGGGCGGCCGGTACGGCGTGGACCGAGGACGGCGACGACCTGGTGGCCGCCGTCTGCCGGGCCGAGGACGGCGCCCTGGTCGGCGAGGTCGTCCTGAAACTGGCGAGCGCCCGCGCCCGCCAGGCCGAGATCGGCTGGATCTTCCACCCCGCCCACGGCGGCCGGGGCTACGCGGCCGAGGCCGCCCGTGCCGTGGCCGCGCTGGCCTTCGGCGAACTGGCCGTGCACCGGCTGTTCGCCCGCCTGGACGTGCTCAACACCGGCTCGGTGCGGGTGTGCGAACGCCTGGGCATGCGGCGGGAGGCACATCTCGTCGACAACGACCTCGACGGCGAACGCTGGGGCAGCGAGTACGTCTACGCCCTCCTGGCCCGCGAATGGCGGGCAGGGGAAGCAATCTGACCGGCCGTCAGGAGCGCGGCCGTGGCGACGGGCACCCCGGGTGCGGGGTGAGACCGCCGGGCATCCAGGACGGGAACGCCGCGGCGGCCGCGCACCGGGACCGGCGGCGGCCGCTCGCCGGGCGGGCGACAGTTTCATGAGCGCCCCCCCGCGAGGCGAACCGCGCGAGCAGCGCGGAACCGGTGACGTCCCCCTCATGCACCCCGCGCCGACGGGGACTCGGCGAAGGCGCCGGCGGCTGCGGCGAGGGCGGCGGTCCTGGCCGCACGGCCCGGCAGGTGCGGGTCGGGTGCCGTACGCAGGAGCACCAGCTGGTGGTACAGCGGTGCGGTGGCCGCGACGAGCAGGTGCCGGGCGTCGGTGGGCGCAGGCAGTTCGCCGCGCCGGACGGCCCGGCTGACGACGACCTCGCAGCGGGCGTACCGGTCCTCCCACAGCCGCTGCTGGGCCCGGGCGGCTTTCTCGGAGCGGAACGAGGCCGCGATCAGGGCCGCCATGACCGGTGGCTGCGTGGTCAGCGCCGCGTAGATCTCCTCGTTCAGCGCCGACAGGTCGCCTTCCAGCGAGCCGGTGTCCGGCGGCTGCCAGTCGTCGTCAAACGCCGCGTCGAGAACGTCGGCGAGCAGGCCGCCGACGTCCCCCCAGCGCCGGTACACCGTGGTGCGGTGCACGCCGGCGCGGGCGGCGACGGCGTCGGTGGTGAGCCCGTCGTAACCGTGTTCGCCGAGCTCCGCGCGGACCGCGTCGAGCACCTGCCGGCGCACACGGGCGGTGCGGCCCCCGGGCCGGCGGCGGGCCTGCGGACGGGTGTCATCCGGTCCTGGATCTGCGCCGGTCATCGCTGAACACCTTTGCTCGGGGCATCGTCGTCATGGCAGGATCTTAAAGCAGCAGTTGTCGCACTAGTGGAGGGAATCGATGTTCTTCCGAAGCGTTCGCCCGGCCCACCCCTCCACGGCCACCTCGTTCCCGAATGCTTCGGAGTGCCCGCATGCCCACACAGATCACCGCGCGCGCCGTCAGCGGGTCCTTCGCCGGCGGGCTCGTCCTTGACCCGGTGACCTGCTCGCCCGCCACGGGCGAGCGCACCGCGATCACCGGCGAGAACGGACCGGGCAGGACCACCTCGGCGCCGGGCGGTCTGCGCGGGGCCGAGCGGCGGATGCGCCGCCGGGAGACCGCGATGGCCGACGGTGACGGGTCCGGCATGGCCGAACACGGCGAACTGCTCACGCTCTTCGAGCCGCGCGGCGGCTACGGCGCCGGCGCCCGCGTGGAACGCGCCCTGCACGGACCGGGCCTGGCACTGGTGGGCCGGGACCGTGACCGTACGGCCGGCGGCCTCTCCGGCGGAGAACGGGTCAGGTTACGCCTGGCGGCGGCGCCGCAGGTGCTGCTGCTGGACGAGCCGACCAAAGAAGGCGGACGCCGAAACGCGCCGCGTCGTGCGGTACGGCAACGGCTGCACCGGTTACCTCGCCGAGAAGACGGCCGCCCGGCAGCGCTGGGCCCGGGCGCACGGCCAGTGGCGGGCCGACACCGACCGGCTCCGCGCGGCCGCCGCGAGCACCGCCCGCCAGGTGGCCCCGGGCCGTCCGGCGGAGGACGGCGACAAGCCGGCCTGGGACCGGGCGGCCGGCCGCGCGCAGCAATCGCCGGCCGGCCGGGTGTGCAACGGCGAGGAACGGCTGCGCCGCCTCCTCGCCGACCCCGTCCCGCCCCCGCCGGAGCCCCTGCGCTTCACCCCCGTACCGCGGACCCGCCGCCCGCTGATCACAGGGCCGAACGGAGCGGGAAAGAGCACCCTGCTGCGCGTCCTGGCCGCCGGCCTCACTCCCGACAGCGCAGGCGTCACCTGCCGCGGCAGGATCGGCTGCCTCTCCCAGGAACCGCGACCCGGAAAACCGGCCGGGACCGTGCCGGCCGCCTTCGCCCGTGGCCTGTCGGCAGGGGCCGCCGTGCGCGGGCGGACAACTGCTCTGCCTCGGCCTGTTCGCCCCGACCGGCTCACGGTGCCGGTCGGCCGGCTCTCCACCGGGCAGCTGCAGCGGCCGGCCCTGGCCCGACTGCTCGGCGCGCCATCGGACGTCCTGCTGCTCGGCGAACCCGCCGACCCTCTCTCGCCCGCCCTCGCCGAGAAGCTGGAGACCGCCCTGAGCGGATACGACGGCACGCTCGTCGTCGGCCATGACCGCCGGCTGCGCCTGCACCGGCGGGGCGCCCGTCCGGCCCTGCCGGCGACGGACACGTCCGCCGCCACGTGCCGAGGCCCCCCGGCCCGCAGCCATCCCCCGAGCCATCCCCCGAGCCATCCCCCAAGAAGGACGAGATCCGTGATGCCGCCTGTTCCCGCCGACCCGGCCCTGGTGCACCCGATGCCCGGACAGCCGCGGGTGGTGCTGCTGAAACCGCTGATCACCTCGCCTCTGATCGAGGCCGGAGACTTCTCCTACTACGACGACCCCGATGACCCGACCGCCTTCGAGACCCGCAACGTGCTGTACCACTACGGGCCGGAAAAACTGGTCATCGGGAAGTTCTGCGCGCTGGGCGAGGGCGTGCGGTTCCTCATGAACGGCGCCAACCACCGCATGGACGGCCCCTCCACGTTCCCTTTCCCGATCATGGGCGGTTCCTGGTCCGAGCACGCCGACCTCATCACCGGCCTTCCCAAACGAGGCGACACCGTGGTGGGCCACGACGTCTGGCTCGGCTACCGCTCCATGGTGATGCCCGGCGTCCGCATCGGCCATGGAGCGATCATCGCCTCCGGCTCCGTCGTCGTCGACGACGTCCCCGACTACGGCATCGTCGGCGGCAACCCCGCCCGCCTCATCCGCCGCCGCTACAGCGACGCCGACATCGACCGCCTCCTCGCCCTGGCCTGGTGGGACTGGCCGCTGCCGCACCTCACCGCACACATCCGCGCGATCATGTCCGGCACCATCGACGACCTGGAGCACGCGGCACCCGGGCCCGCGCAGACGAGAACGCCGGCACCCGGCAACCCCCAGCACGACGAACCGCCGAACGCACCCGGCCCGAAACGACCCGCGCGGTGACCCGCACCCCTGTCCCCGACCATCCCCCGATCCGCCGTTCCAGCACCGAGAATCGAGCTGCCAGCATGCCTGCTCCGCCCCACCGCGACCCGTTCGCCGACTGGCTCCGCACCCACGCCGTCCCCCTCGACCACCTCGACCCCGAGGCACCACTCGACGATCTGGAGCCGCTGCGCGCCGTCATCGGCGACGCACGCGTCGTCGCGATCGGTGAAAGCTCCCACTTCATCGACGAGTTCGCAGCCCTGCGCGAGCGCATCCTGCGGTTTTTGACCGAGCGCTGCCAATTCACCGTGCTGGCCTTCGAGTACGGCTTCAGCGAAGGCTTCCTTCTCGACGCGTGGGCCCAGGGCGAGGGGACGGACGAGGACCTGTCGGCGCACCTCGCCGCAGCGATCCCCGTCGGGGTCGAGGAGCCGCTGCGCCGGATACGCCGGCACAACCGCACCGCCTCGACACCGGTGCGCTTCGCGGGCATCGACATCCCGGCGGCCGGTGGGTCCCTGCTTCCCGCCCTGACCCCGGTCGCCGACTACCTGCGCCGGATCGATCCCGAAACCCTGCCGGCCGTCCAGGAGGCGATCCGGATCGCCGGATCGTTCGCCGGTGGCTCCGGCGCCGTCGCCGCGCCCGCCTGGGCACGCCTGCCCGCCGCCGAACAGGACGCCCTCAGCGCGACCCTGACACGCCTGCTCATCCGGTTCCGCTCCCTCGAACCGCTGTACGTCTCCCGCGGCGACCGGCACAGCTACGACATCGCCCTACACCGCCTCGAAGGCGCCTGCCACGCCGACTACACCTTCCGCGCCATGGCCGGCCTCTTCACCGGCGAAGGACTGACCGCCGACACCTCGGCCCGCGACCTCTACATGGCCCGGTCGCTCCTGTGGCACCTGGAACGCCTCGGACCCGGGACCCGTGTCGTGCTGGCGGCTCACAACGCCCACATCCAGAAGACACCGGTGTCCTTCGGCGGCCATCTCACGGGGCTTCCCATGGGGCAGCACCTGCACCGCGCGCTCGGCGACGACTACGCCGCCCTCGGTCTCGTGAGCACCACCGGGCACACCGCGGACATGCCCCGCGACGAGAACACGGCCTTCGGCTTCACCATCGACGCCACCGCGCTGGAGCCGGCCGAGCCGGGAAGCATCGAAGCGGCCTTCGCCGACGCCGGACTCGGGCTCAGCATCGCCGATCTCCACCAGGCACCCCCGCGGGCGGCCCAGGGAAACGCCGGCCTCGCCCCGGGCCCCGACCGCATCCGGATCCAGAGCGCCTACCTCCACACCCCCGTCCTCGAGGCGTTCGACGCCATCCTCCACACCCCGACCTCCACCGTTGCCACGACCCTCGAAAACAGGTGAGAAGGACCGACGGCCCGGGCGGCGGGGCTGGGCAGATACACCCGCAGATACGCCCGGACCCGGCGCCCCGGCCGTGCCGGCGAGGCGCCGAGCGCGGGCCGGCCGGGTGGCCGCCCACGCGCAGGGAGCGTCACGGTGCCGCGAGGACGCGCCGCACGAGCGCCGGAAGAGTCCGCGGGTCCGCCGGGAAGGTGCCGCGCCAGGCGATGTGCCCGTCGGGGCGCACCAGGAGCGCGGTGTCCGCGCGGTCCGCGCCGAGCAGGCGCGCCCACTGCCCGGGCACCGTCTCCCGCCGCGCGGCGGTGCGGACGCTGCGGAGCGCGAGGGGGATCCCCGCCTGCCGTACGGCCTCGGCCTGCGGCTGCCACCGCGGGTCGTCGTCGGCCGTGAGCAGGGTGAAGCCGGGGCCGACGAGATCGAGGGTGGACGTCACGTCCGCGGGGCCCCCGGGCCGCTGTGCGGCACCCGGCTGCGACCGCTACTTCATCGACACCGGGCGCCGCGCCCCGCAGCGCTACTGCTCGGCCCGCTGCGGAACCCGGGTCCGCGTCGCCGCCCACCGCGACCGCGGCCGATGACCGCCGCAGGGCCCGAACTCCGCCCCGGCCTCACCCTCATGGACGTACGCGGGCCCGGCACGGACGGCACCGAGGCGGCCCCGGCCGATCCAGGGCCATGGCATCGCCCTGGGTGATACGTGCTGGGTGTCCGCGGTGCGTGAGGCGGGGGAGCGGGGGAACCGTCCAGGCGCGGGGCCCGCATATGCCCCTCACTTCGCAGAAGTAACTCATATTTTGTGTGCTTGTATGAGCGAAGTAAGGGCATTCGGTGGCCAGGAGGTTGATAACTATGGTTCCCCTGCTTCTCGTTCTTCTTCTGGCCCTGATCCTCTTCGGCGCGGGCTTCGCGCTGAAGACCCTGTGGTGGATCGCGGTGATCGTGCTCATCGTGTGGCTGCTGGGCTTCGTCGTCCGCAGCGCGGACAGCGGCGGCCGCAAGGGCCGCTGGTACCGCTGGTAGACGAAGGCATCCGGCGCGAGGAACGCGCCCCGCGCGAGCAAGGAGCGGGCCCGGCCGACAACGGCCGGGCCCGCTGCCGTGCACGGCCCCGGCCGAAACGGCGGGAGGGATCGGGCTTATCGGACGCACCGCAGGGTACGTGAATCGTGCAACGGCCCCGCGGGCTCAGCAGTGGAACCCTGCTCCTCCTGCCCGCGGGGCCGTTGCCCGTTCCCGGGGACGGCGGGTGCTCTCAGAGGGCGGGCGCCGAGGTGTCGGTCCAGTCCAGGCGCAGGACGGCGAGGTCGTCGGTGTGCCGGTCCGCGTTGAGCGTGCGGGTCCGGGCGATGAGCTCGTCGAGGTGGGTGCCGGGGTCCGGTGAGGGGATCGTGTCGATGATCCGCAGCAGGCCCTCCACGCCGAGCCGGGCGCCGGTGCTGTCCGCGAAGCCTTCGACCAGGCCGTCGGTGTAGGCGATGAGCGCGCCCCGGGGCGGCAGGGTGAGGGTGGTGGCGGGCCATCTGCCCAGTCCGGGGGCGATGCCGAGGGCGACCCCGTGGGCCGCGTCGACCTCCTGGGTGCCCTTGGCGGTGACGAGGAGGGGCTC
The DNA here is from genome assembly GCF_009650765.1 of Streptomyces sp. SUK 48. Lineage (NCBI taxonomy): Bacteria > Bacillati > Actinomycetota > Actinomycetes > Kitasatosporales > Streptomycetaceae > Streptomyces > Streptomyces sp. SUK 48. Next base: position 8,197,157 of record NZ_CP045740.1, read on the forward strand.
GTGGTGGCCGGCCAGGTGCAGGGTGAGGACGCGGCTGTCCGGGTCCAGGGTGATGAGGGTGCAGGTGGTGAACAGGTCGCTGTCGGCGCGTTCGGCGATGTGGACCTGTTCCAGCAGGCCGAGCAGTTCCTGGTCGCGGTGCCCGCCGAGGGTGAGCGCGCGCCAGGCGATGCGCAGGCAGACGCCGAGCGCGGCGGCGTCGGGGCCGTGGCCGCTGACGTCTCCGATCACGGCGTGCACCTGCCCGTCGTCGGTCTGCACGACGTCGAGGAAGTCACCGCCCAGGAGGGCCTGCGCCCGGCCGGGGTAGTAGCGGCTGGAGGCGGTGACGACGGTGGAGGACAGGAGGGGTTCGGGGAGCAGGCCGCGTTCCAGGCGGGCGTTCTCCTCGGCCCGCAGGCGTCCGATCTGCAGGGCGGCGTTGGCGCGTTCGGCCTGCTTTCGCTGGACGGCGTAGCGGACGGCGCGCTGCATGAGGTCGGGCTGGACCTGGCCCTTGACGAGGTAGTCCTGGGCGCCGGCGGCGAGCGCGTCGACTCCCGCGCGGGGTTCGTCCAGGCCGGTGAGGACGATGACCGCGGCGTCGGCGTCCGGCTGGATCGCCTGGACCGTGTCCACGCCGGAGGCGTCGGGCAGGTGCAGGTCGAGCAGGACGCAGTCGACGGGGTCCGTCCTGAGCGCCTGGCGTGCTTCGGCGGCCGTGCGGCAGCGCGTGAGGTCGTAGGGCAGGCCGGTGTCGTAGAGGAGCTCTTCGACGAGGAGGGCGTCTCCGTCGTCGTCCTCGACCAGGAGGAGACGGAACGGCTGCGTGCGGCCTGCGACGTGTTCGGTCACGGCTGCGTCTTTCTCTGCGAGTCCGCCGGGGCGCTGTCGTCGGCGGCGGGGAGGGTGAAGGAGATGCGGGTGCCCGGCGCGTGGCCGGCGTCGATGCGGATCCTGCCCCCGTGGAACTCCACGACCTTCTTGCACATCGCCAGGCCGATGCCGGTGCCGGGGTAGGCGTCCTTGGTGTGCAGCCGCTGGAAGAGGACGAAGACCTTCTCGCGGAACTCGGGAGCGATGCCGATGCCGTTGTCGCCGACCGCGAAGTTCCAGGTGTCGTCCTCCCGGGAGGCGCTGACGTGGATGCGGGGCGGGCGGTCGGGGCTGCGGAACTTGACCGCGTTGGACAGCAGGTTCTGCCAGAGCATGCCGAGCTGGGTCGGGTCCCCCACGACGGTGGGAAGGGCGTCGTGGGTGATCTCGGCGCCGGTCTCCTCCACGGTCACGCTGAGGTTGTCCAGGGCCCTGTCCAGCAGCGCCTCGAGGTCGACCCGCTGGTGGTCGTTGTACTGGCGGCCGACCCGGGAGAAGGCCAGCAGGTCGTTGATCAGGTTCTGCATGCGGTTGGCGCCGTCGACCGCGAAGGCGATGTACTGGTCGGCCTTCTCGTCCAGCTGGCCGCCGTAACGGCGCTGCAGCAGCTGGGTGAAGCTGGACACCTTGCGCAGCGGTTCCTGCAGGTCGTGGGAGGCGACGTAGGCGAACTGCTCCAGCTCCGTGTTGGACCGCTTGAGATCCGCCGCCTGCTCGTCCAGCAGGACGCGGGACGCCTCGCTGAACTGGAGCTCCTTCAGCAGGCGCCCGCGCATCGACTCGACGTCCGCGGCCAGCTGGCGCAGGTCGGCGGGGCCGGTGCCGGTGATGGAGCGCTCGAAGCGGCCCTGCGCCACCTCACGGGCGTCCGTGCCGAGCCGGCTCAGCGGCCCGGTGATGCCCCGGCGCAGCCCCTCGAAGACCAGCACCGCCACCAGGGCGATGACGACGGCGATGACGGCGAACACCCAGTTGCGCAGGGTGACGGCCCGGCGCAGGTCACCGGTGGCCGACGCCCGCTCGTCCTGGAGGTGCGCCTGCTGGCGCGTCAGGGCCTTGCGCAGCGCGTCGAACGCGGCCTTGCCCTGCCCCGTCCGCTCGGTGGCGAGCTTCACGGCGTCCCGGGGGGAGGCCGCCGAGACGGGCCGCGCTATGCGCTGCTGCCAGGCACCGGCCAGCCTCTCGGTCTCGGCCAGGTCGGCGCTCGCCCGGGCGTCGTCCCCGACCAGCGGACGCAGCCGGCGCAGAGCGCTCTTCTCGTCGGCCATGCCCTGCGTGTAGGGCTGGAGGAAGTCCGAGCGGCCCGACAGCCCGTAGCCGCGGATCCCGGTCTCCTGGTTGACCAGGGCCTGTTCCACCCGCATCGCCTCGATGAGGGCCGGCGAGCGCCGGTTCACCAGCTCCGAGGTGATCTGCGACGTACGCCACATCGCCCAGCCGCCCAGCGAGCCCAGGACGGCCAGGACGATCAGCGTGACAAAGACTCCGGCTCGCAGCCAGCGCCGGGTCGTCCAGCGGGAGAAGACGCCCTCGTCCTGGGGCGGCTCACTGTTCTGTGCGGTTCGCATGTATCCCTCGGTGATCCGGACCGTGTCCCGGCACACGGCGCACACACTGTACCCAGGGTCCGACAACGCATGTTGTCCGAGGCGAGATCGGCGACGTAGGGTGGCCCCATGCCTGGTCCATCTTCCGCCTCACGTTCGTCCGCGGAGACGGCCGCACTGGTCACGCAGGTGGTGGACGAACTCGCCCGGCGTCTCACGCCGGACACCGTCCTGCCGCCGGACGGAGGCGCCGACACGGCCGGCGAGACCCGCCGGCGCGCGCTGCAGCGCCTGCACGTCCTCGCCGGCGTCAAGCAGGCCGTAAGGCGCCTGGAGGACCAGGCCGCCCACGTCGCGGCCGCGAGCGGCGCGGGTTACCCCGAGATCGGCCAGGCCCTGAACATGAGCCGTCAGGGGGCCCGGCGCCGCTGGCCCGGACTGATCACCAGCAGCACCTGTCATCGGACCCCCCAACCCACCCCCCGGAGCTTGTGAACCATGGCTGCCGCCGCCGCTATCCGCCCCTATGACGTGCTGCTGGTCGAGGACGACGTCGCCGACGCGATGCTCATCCAGGACGCCCTCTCCGAGCGCGGAGCCCGCAACCTGACCCAGGTCCCCGACGGCGTCGCCGCCCTGGACTACCTGCGCGACCCGGACAACGCGCGCCCCGATCTGATCGTGCTCGATCTCAACATGCCGCGCATGAACGGCCGCGAGTTCCTCGCCGTGGTCAAGGAGGATGCCGCGCTGCGCACCATCCCGGTCGTCGTGCTGACCACCTCCGCCGCCCCCGACGACGTCTCCGGCGCCTACAGCCACCACGCGAACGCCTACGTCACCAAGCCGGTCAACCTGGAGGAGTTCGAGGCGGCGGTCCGCAGCATCGACACCTTCTACCTGGACGTCGCCGTCAAGCCCCCCAAGGAGTAACCCCCGGCCCGCCGGGCGGAGCCCGCCTCCCGCGCGGCGGGCACGCACGACGATCCGCGCGGCCCGGCCGCCGCGAACCCGACGGGCCCCGACCTCACGGCCGGGGCCCGTCGGCACACCCGGGCAGAACTTCCGCGCCCCCGCCCGGCGGCCACCAGCCCCCCAGTATCGCGGCAGACCGCGCCACCAGCACCCCGGCCTTGCGGCAGACCACGCCAGCGGAACCGCATCACCGGGACCACGCCACCGGGACCGCGTCACCGGGCCCGCAGCGCTGAACCACGGCCCCGGGCAGCGCCGTTGGACCGTCGGCACGGAACCTTCACATCATGATCCGCGCCGCGGACAACCCCCGCCGCCGTACCCGCGTCTTGATCCACAACAGACCGACACACCCCGGCCCTCCCGGACGGGGCATACCCCCGACTCCCTATACACATCGTGTATACGCGTCGTGTATAGAAAGGCATGCATGTACGGCAAGGCTTTCGCGCCCGAGTACCAGGGCGCCCTGACCACCCTGTCCGTGAACTCCTCCCTGACGGACGTCCTGGCGGAAGGCATCGACAAGCTCCGCGAGGCCGAACGCTCCGGCAACCCCGCCGAGGCCGCCCGCTGCGGACTCGCCGTGGCCGAGGCGTACCGGCGCCTGGGGAAGGTCCGGGAAGCCGACCAGGCGTGGAAGGCGAGCTACCGCACCGCCCGGGAGGCCGGCGACACCGCCGCGATGGCATGGGCCCTGTGGAGCGGCGGCACCCTCGCCCGCCAGCGCGGAGCGTTCCCGCTGGCCTGGCGGCTGCTCGGCCTCGCGGCCGAACTCGGCGAACAGGCGGGCGACATCGTCTGCCGGGGCTACTCCCTGGCCGGACTCGCGGAGACCGGCCGCATCCAGGGCGACTACGCCGCGGTCGGCCGCCTCCACGAGCAGCTGCTGGCCGAGGCCCGCCGGCGCGGCGAGGCCCGGCACACGGTCTGGGCCCTGGAGGGCATCGCCCAGATGCACCGCAACACCGGCGACTGGGACCGCGCCTACGAACTCTTCGAAGAGGCCGCGGAGATAGCCGAACGCGCCGAGGACCGGCGCGGCCACGCCTGGGCCCTGCGCGGCCTCGCGGACATCCTCTCGGTACGCGACAAGGACACCGAGCAGGCCCTGGAACTCCTCGCGCGGGCCGAGGCCGGCTGCCGCGCGATGAACCTCTCCAGCGCCCTCGCCTACAACCACAAGATGCAGGGCAACGTCCTCTACCGGGCCGGGCGCCACGCGCAGGCACGGCAGATGTACGAGCTGGCGCTCACCGAGTTCCGCGCGATGAGCGAGCCCCGCGGCGAGGCGCTCGCCCGCCTGGGCCTCGCCAAGACGCACGCGCGGCTCGGCCGGCACCGCGACGAGACGGCGGCCGAACTCGCCGAACTGGCCCGCTCGCTGGAGGGCGGCGGCCTCAAACACGTACAACGGCTGGTGATCCGTGCCCAGGAGGAGTTCGCACCGGGCGCGCAGGCCGTACGGTGACCGCGCTCCACGCCCCGCCCGCGGCCCCCGAAGTCCTCGCCCGCTGCACCGCGCTGGTGCGCCCGGCCCTGCGCGAGGCGGTGGACCGGCTGCACCCGTGGACGGCCGAGATGGCCGCCTACTCCTTCGGCTGGTGCGAGGTGGGCGGCGCACCCGCCACCACACCCGGCGGCAAGGGCGTACGGCAGGCACTGGCGATCCTCGGCGCACGCGCGGCGGGCACCGACGGCCGCGCCGGGATCCCCGCCGCGGTCGCCGTGGAACTGGTGCACACCTTCTCCCTCCTGCACGACGACATCATGGACGGCGACGCGATGCGGCGCCGCCGCCCCGCCGTGTGGAAGGCGTACGGCACCGGCCCCGCGGTCCTGGCCGGCGACGCCCTGTTCGCCCTGGCGGTGGAGACCCTCGCCGCCGTGCCGCAAGGCGCCCGCGCCGTACGCCTGCTGTCGGGGGCGCTCACCGACCTGGTGCGCGGACAGGCCGACGACCTGCTGTCCACCACCCGCCCGTTCACCGGCCGGGACCGGGTGACGGTCGAGGAGTACCGGGCGACGGCGGAGGCGAAGACCGGCGCCCTGCTGGGCTGCGCCTGCGCGCTGGGCGCCCTGCTCGGCGGAGCGGACGAGGACACCACCGAGGCGCTGGACCGGGCCGGACGCCATCTCGGCATCGCCTTCCAGCTGGTCGACGACGTCCTCGGCATCTGGGGCGACCCCGCCGTCACCGGCAAGCCCGCGGGCGGCGACCTGCGGGAGGGCAAGAAGACCTACCCGGTCCTGGCCGCCCTGGCCTCCCCGGCCGGCCGCACGCTGCCCGGCCTGCTGAACTCGCCGGGGCGGACGGCGCAGGCCGCCGACCTGATCGAGCGGGCCGGCGGCCGAACGGCGGCCCTGGCCGAGGCCCGCACCCACACGGCCACCGCCCGCACCCTGCTGACCCGCGCCCCCCTGGCCACCGGGGCCGCGCAGGACCTGCTCACGGTGCTGGACTTCCTGGTCGGCCGCGAACTGTAGAGCCCCGGCTGGCACACCGCCCCGGCCGGCACACCGCGCCGGCCGGCACACCGCGCCGGCCGGGAAGCCGTCGGGCCCACGGCGCCGCGGCCCGCTCGCCGGGGTCGGGGCGTCAGCGGCCCGAGCGGGCGTACCACCGGCCGTCGTGGCGGGCGACGTGAACGGGACGCCCGTAGCAGAGCGTCAGGTTGTCCGGGGTGAGTACGCCGTCGACGGGTCCGGAGGCCAGCTCGCGGCCCTCCTTGAGCAGGAAGGCGTGCGTGGTGCTGGGCGGGAGCTCCTCCAGGTAGTGGGTGACCGTGATGGTGGCGAGAGCGCCCTGGTCGGCCGCGAGCCGCTGCAGCGCGTCCACGAGGTCCTCGCGGGAGGGGAGGTCGAGGGCGTTGAACGGCTCGTCGAGCAGGAGCAGCGCCGGGTCCGCCATCAGCGCACGGCAGACGAGGATCCGGGCCCGCTGGCCGCCCGAGCAGTCACCGAAGCGGCGGTCGGCGAACTCCTTGCACCCCAGCTCGGCGAGCAGGCCGCGGGCACGCTCGCGGGTCGCGGCGCCGTACTCCCGCCACAGCGGCTGCACCGTCCCGGTCGCGCCCGTGAGGACGACGCTGTGGGCGGTCAGGTCCGGCGGGACCTTCTGCGCGGCGGACACCAGACCGACGCGCGCCCGCAGTTCGCGCATGTCGACGCGGCCGAGCCGGTCACCGAGGACCTCGACGGTCCCGAGGGTGGGATGCATGGCCGCCCCGACGAGCCGCAGCAGGGTGGTCTTCCCGGCCCCGTTGGCCCCCAGCAGCGCCCAGTGCTCACCGGCCCGGACGGTCCAGTCGATCCCGTCGAGGACGATCTCCTGCCCGGTGGTACGCCGGTGGACGGCGACATCGTTCAGGGCGACGACGGCGCGGGGTTCCTGGATCTCGCTCACGCCGGCAGCGTAGCGCCGCGGACGGCAACCGCACCGCACGCGCTCACGGACCGGACAACCCGGCGAACCCGTGCCGCTCACAGCACGGGACGCCCTCTCGCCCACGACACCGCAGAGCCCTCCGGCGCGCACCGGGCTCGCGGATCTTCTTGCCGTGCCGGACACCTGCCGCGGCAGCAGCACACGCAACTGCGGCCGCCAGGTCGCTTCATAAGCGGTAGTACTCCGACTCCAGCCAGTCCTCCCGCACGAGAACCGGCCGGGACATCCGCGCGCCACCGGCGTCCAGGGCGATGCACGCCAGCTCGTCCGCGTCGTAGAACACCTGCGTGCGGGACCACCGCTCAAAGCGCCGACTGAACCGGTCAGGCGCCAACTGAAGCGCTCGGTCACACCACGTGCCCCAGCGAGATCGTGTCACGAGTTCTTCGGGAGCGGCTCCCCATCGTCGATCGACTCCATGGGCCGTGTGCGGCGCACCCCGGCTCACACCCTGAACCGGATACGGAAGCCGGGGCACCCGGGCCAGCGTACGGCTGCCCCGCCCGGGTCGGCGTTCGCCGTGGGACCGGCCCCCGAGGGCGGGGCCCACGGCGGGCGGAGGACCTCGCCGGGCCGCCGATCGGCCGGCTCGCACGGCGACTTGAAGACACGGTCAGGCACTCGGCGCGGGACCGCCGCATTCGGGACGCGGCGGACCGGACCGCGTTCTCAGGGCCGGCGCGTCAGCTCCCGGCTGGACAGCACCGCCGTCAGAAGCGCCGTGTCGAAGGACGACCCGACGGCCAGCTGGGCCGTGTTGGCGTAGGAGTTCAGCGCCTTCTTGGTCATACGCAGCGCCAGCGGCGAACGCCTGGTCAGCGGCTTGCTCCATTGCCTGACGGCCGAGTCGAGCTGGTCCACCGGAACGACCTTGTTCAGCAGGGACAGCTCCTTCGCCTTCGCGGCGTCGAAGGCGGCGCAGGTCAGCAGCAGTTCACGGACTTCGGGCTGTCCCCCTTCCCGCAGCAGCCGGGGGAGGATTCCGCCCCACGCCGGCGGAACACCCAGCCCCAGTTCGGGCATACGGAAACGGCAGTTGTCCGCCCCCACCCTGAGATCGCAGAGCACCGCCAGTCCCAGACCCGCACCGATCACCTGCCCGTGCAGCCGCGCGATGGTCACCAGCTCGGTCGCCCTGAGGGCATCGCACAGTCGCTCCGCCTTGGACAGGAGCGCGCTGAGCGCCTCGCCCGTCGGATCCTCCGAGAGAAGCGTCGAGAACTCGGTGCGGTCCCCTCCCACGCTGAAGTCGTCCCCGGCGCCGGTGAGCACCAGCACACGAATACCGGGATCGGCCTCTGCGGAGAACAGGACGTCGAGGAGATCGTCGAGAACCTGCCCCGATATGGCGTTGTCGGACTCGGGAATATTCAACTGAACGGTGAGAACGGAAGATTCGAGCGTGACGAGGAGTGTCTTGTAGCTGTTGATGGGTCTACTTCTTTCTTCAGGCTCTGCGCATCGAAAAGGACCGTCCCTCAGCCGACGGCCAACTGAAGTGACGTCATCCGGCGAAAGGCGATGCGCGGCTCCCACCGAGGGGGCGCGCTGATGTGCAGCCGCGCATCCCGTTTCAGCAGCGAGTTGAGAAGAGCCGTCGCCTCCAGGCGGGCGAGGGCGTTTCCCAGGCAGTAGTGGATACCTCCGCCGAAACTGAGATGGGCCTGCGCCCGGTGAATATCAAAAACATGGGGGTCGGCGTACTGCTCCGGATCATGATGAGCCGCGCCCGTCATGAGCTGGACCATTTCCCCTTCGCGCACGAGTACGCCGCCGACCTCACAGTCCTCCGGTGCCACCCGGCTGATCATGTGTATCGGGGCATCGTATCGGAGCGTCTCCTCGACCGCTCCGGGCACGTCCTCCGGGTGCCGGCGCAGCCACTCCCATGTGTGGGGACGCTCAACCAGCAGGCGTACGCTCGCGGACAGGACGTGCGAGGTCGTCTCCAGAGCCGCGAGGATCATGAACAGCGCGAGGGAATGAACGGCGGCGTCGGCGCGGGCACGATCGGGCTCGATACCGTCCCAGGCCCGGAGCCAGGAAGAGATCGGGTCTTCCCCCGGATCGTTCCGGCGCTCCCGGATGACGTCGGTGAAATACTGGCGCAGCTGGGCCGTGGCGGCATCGGAAAGCGCCAGTTGGCTTCGGGAGGGAAACAGTTCCTGCGTGTGGACCTGATCGTGGGTCAGCGTGCGCAGAAACTCGTGGTCCGCTTCGGGAAGCCCCATCCATTGCCCTATGGTGATGATCGGCAGCTCGTCGGCGACGAGCGAGCAGAATTCCGCCGATCCCTCACGTGCCTCCTCGAAGAACCGCTCCGTCAGCCGATCCGCTGTTCTTTCTATGAACGGCCTCAGTCTGGCCAGCGAGTGACGGTCGAAAATGTTCCCGAGCGACTTCCGCGTCATCGTGTGATCGGGAGGGTTCAGCATGGGCAGGGAGGCGGCCATCTGCCGTGAAGCGGGTGAATTCCAGCGCGCGGAGTCGTCCTGACCGAGACGCCAGTGAAGATCGGGAACCCGCCACGATCTGTCACGCAGGACTTGATGGCAGAGCCGGTGGGACGTCACCAGATACCCGCCCCAGGGCGCCGGAATCACTTCACCCAGTTTCCTGAGTTCCTGGTAGGAAGCCAGGGGGTTTGCCTGCCCCCGGTTGGTACGCAGACGAGAGAAGAGCGGGACGATCGTGTGCCGGCCGACGTGGGCGGGGGAAAGCGTTGACTTCACTATGCGAAACTCTCTCGTGAGAATGGATTCATGGTCTGTCAGTTCTGTGAGATGCCGTCAGCACCGGCGGAATGCAGGATGAGCGCCTTCCGGCAGAGATGTGCTCTGTGTGATTTTCAATCCGGCGCGGACCTGCGGGGGAGTGCCCTTCAAAAACTCTTCACGCAACTCGACGTATCCTAGCGCTCACCCTGGGTGATTAAGTCGCCGGAGAGAAGCGCGCTTCGCAGATCGGACAAGTCCCCTATACGGGGAAGATTTCCCCGTCGGGGTATTAGTGCTGGTCTATGGGGGCGAAGTGCTTGCGCATGCCATAGATTCCAACGCATCGATCCTCCTGCTGGCGACGTCGGTGTATGACTTCTTCTCTCCGACGACGGATAAACCAGGAGTTGGTCCCTAAAGCATGTGACCTATAGGGACCTGCCCTTACGAAATTTTCCCGGTGCCGACGGCCGAGAGCCGCGCCGCGACGACCCGCCCGCCACCTGGCACGGCCGGCGCAAAACACGCGGACCCGGGCGGCCGGGCCCGCGTGAAGTCCCGTTCGACGCCGACGGCACGCTGAACAACCCGCACCGGACCCGCAGAACCCGGACCGGGACAGCCCCGCCTGACGAACCGCCAGGAACGCCACCCCGCCGCCGACGACGCCCTCAAACCCGGACGCGGGTGCCCCGGGGCCGAAAGTCCCGTCGGCCGCACATTCACGTACCCCGCGCGAAGCCTGCCCCTACGATCACCCGATACGACTGTCACATGGGGCGGGAAGGCTGGACGGCATCGGGGACGGCGCACGCGCGGCGCTACGGCTCGCGGAAGGCGCGCCGCTGCGCAGCACCCTTGACACCGCGGGCGCCGGTGACTGGACGCGGGAGTGCGCGAGGCGGCCCGCCGCCACCCGCGCCTCCTGGCACAGCGGTTGGTACAGCGGCAGCCCACCACCACGCTGCCCGCCGTCCTGACCCGCCTCGGAGAGCCTCAACTCGCCCTTGCCCTCTGCCACCGCGTCGGGCGCGTCCGCCAGAAGGCGCTGCGCCCGTCGGCCCGCCGCCCCGCCCTGCTGCCGTTGCTCGTGATCCGCTGCGCCGACTGGGCCGCCCCGGTGCGCGAAGCCGCCCGCCGACTACTGCGCGAGGCCCTGGACATGGACACCGTCCCCGGCGTCGCGCCGGTCATCCTCCGCGTCGGCCGCCGCGACCAAGGCGCCTTCGCCGTCGATCTGCTCGCACAGGTCCTGCGCCGGACCCCCCACGGACAACTCGCCACTCTCCACACCGTCCCCGACCGCGTCGTCCGCCGGTTCGCCTACCGGCAGGCCGTCGAGGATCGGCTGCTCCCTCCCGCCGCTCTGGCCCGCGCGGCCTCCCGGGGCGAGGACACCGTGGTCCAGGACCTGTGCGCCACCGCGGCGCTCGCAGCACTGGACGAGGAGGAGGCGTACGAGGACGTCCTGCCGCCCCTGCTGTCCGCAGGCAACCCGCGGGCCCGTTCGGCCGGCGTCACCGGGCTGCGCCGGGCAGGGCGGCCGAAGCGGGCGGAGCCGTTCCTCGGCGATCCCTCCGCCCTGGTGCGCGCGTGCGCCCGGTACGTCGTACGACAGCAGGGAGGAGATCCGGCGGCCTGGTACCGCGAGCGGTGCGCGGCACCGGACACCCTCGAACTGCCGCCCGGGCCGGCCGAGTGCGGCAACCGCGCGGACGCCGGCCGGGATCAACGCGTCGCCGGTGAAGACGGCGAGGGCGGCCTCGGAGGGAAGCCTGCCCGGGTGCGACCGCCTGATCAGGATGGGGCCGGTCGGTAGATGGCGGCGCGGCGTCGACGCGGATGGTGGCCCCGGTCAGGTAGCTCGCGCGCGGCGAGGCCGCCTAGGGTCTTTCGTTTGGATCAGGCCGGATCAGGGTGCGGTGCCAGGGCCCGCGAGCCCGGCAAGATCCAAACGAGAGGCCCTAGGTGAGGGCGGCGGGAGCGGGGCTGGTGATGCGTTTGGACGGACCGCTTTTCCACGCCCGGCTCTCCATGGGCGCGATGGGTCAGAGTTGGAGGTGGCGCAGGGCGTTGATCACGGCGGCGATGGCCGGCTCGTCGGCGCGTTCGCGGTGGTGGGCTGCCATGAGGTCGACGTGCCACTTGGGCATGTCGCTCACGTCGAGTTCGACCAGGCTGCGGGTGGCGAGGTCGCGTACGACCGTGGCGCGCGTGAGGACGGCGATGGCCTGCCCTGAGCGCGCGAGATCGGCTGCGGTCTCGGCGGAGCTGATGCGGTAGACCTGGTGTGCGCGGGTGGGCGCGTCTAGAAGCTGTTCGTGGAAGAGGTCCGCGCCGCTGCCCCAGAGGTTCACGGCGAGGGGGTGAGCGCTCAGCCGGGCGGTGTCGCAGCGGCGTGCCGCGAGCGGGTGGTCCGGGTGGCAGACCGCGATGACCGGCTCACTGCGGAACTTGTGCAGCCGTACCTCGGGGGCGTGCGGCAGCGGCAGCGTGATGGCGATGTCGGTCGTGCCCGCGGCCACTCGTTGCAGGGCGCTCGGGCTGTGCTGGTCATCGACCACGACGGCGTACCTGAGTGGTTGGAGGGCGCCGATGACGAAGGGAACGGCCAGCGGCGCGTAGGTGGCGTGGGTGGTCAGGTGCAGGGTGCCCCGGGTGTCGTCCTCTCGGGCGATGTCCAGGGCCCGGGCCGCCATGTCCAGGCACCGTTGCGCGTGGGGCAGCAGCCGTTCTCCCGCGGGGGTCAGTGACACTCCTCGGCTCGACCGGTCGAGCAGCGGCTGACCGATGAGCCGTTCCAGCCGGCGCAGGCGTTCGCTGACGGACGGCTGCGCGACTCGCAGCTCGCGTGCTGCGGCGGAAAGCGAGCCGGCGGAGGCGGCGGTGACGAAGACACGCAGGTCCACGAGTTCCAGAGCCATAGGCGCACCCTATGGCCAGCCGCTTTGAATCACGGGGTTCTGTGTGGCCGGCGGTGCCCATAGCGTGCCGGTATGACGTCCCCGCTTGGTCTGAGGAGCCTCTCCGTGTACGAGTTTCAGCTGACGGCTGTCGATCTCGCCCCGGCGACCGCGCATGATCTGCCCGGGATCGTCGCCATCCAGAATCACACAGCCGCGACCTCGCACGCCCGATTCGCCACCAGGCTGCTGGGTATGGAGGAGCGGCGCGACTGGTTCGCGCAGTTCTCGGAGTCGGGCCCGTACCGGATGCTCGTCGCCCGCCGAGGCAGCCAGGTTCTCGGTTATGCGTGCAGCCAGATTTACCGCGATCATGAAGCTTTCCGGGAAACGGTCGAGGTGAGCGTCGGACTTGCTGAGGGCAGCAGAGGACAGGGACTGGGAACCTCCCTGTACCAAGCGCTCTTCGGTCTCGTGGCCGACGAACCGGTACACGTCGTACTCGCAGGCATCGCCCTGCCGAACGACGCCTCGGTGGCCTTGCACCGCAGGTTCGGCTTTTCCGACATCGGGATCTTCCGCGAGTACGCCGTGAAGAACGGCCGGTACATCAGCTCGTTGTGGATGCAACGGCTGCAGTCCGCCGCGCGCTGAGTCGGTGATCTCCTCGCGCATGGCCTGGAGCGTGGCCCGCCCCCCGGCCCCACAAGCCGGCGAGGAGCCGCAGGCGGCCTGCGGGGCGGCAGGTTCTGCCGGCCCGCGCACGGGAACGGCGTCGAGCGCCGAGCCGGTACCGGGGTGAATCACCATGCCCGGTACCGGGTTTCCGGCGGGGGCTCGTCGCGCGGTCAGATCTGGGCCAGACCGCCGTCCACGAAGAACTCCCCTCCCGTGCTGAAGGAACTCTCGTCACTGGCCAGGAAGAGGGCGAGGGCGGCGACCTCGTCCGGACGCCCCATCCGTCCGAGCGGGACCTGTGCGATGAGACTTTCCGTCAGCCGCCGGCGGGCCGCAGGGTTGTCACCCGCGAGAGAGAGGATCCCGGGGGTCTCGACCGGGCCGGGGCTCACGGCGTTGACGCGGATACCGCGCTCGGCCAGTTCCCCGGCCCAGGAGCGGGCCAGACTGCGGATGGCCGCCTTGGTCGCGCTGTAGACGCTCATCGCGGGCACGCCCTTGGAGGCGTTGGTGGAGGCCAGCAGGATGACCGACCCTCCTCGGTCCAGCAGCGGCAGCGCCTTCTGGGTGGTGAAGACGATGCCCTTGACGTTGATCGCGAAGGTACGGTCGTAGTCCTCTTCGGTGATGTCCCCCAGGCGTGCCAGCTCACCGCCGCCCGCGTTGGCGACGAGGATGTCCAGGCGGCCCGCGCGGTCACGGATCTCGGCGACGAGACGGTCGATGTCGTCGAGGTCGGACACGTCGCTGCGGACCGGGACGGCCCTGTCGCCGAGACGCTCGGCCGCGGCCTTGAGCTCGTTCTCGCGGCGGCCGGTGATGTAGACGGTCGCACCCTCCTTCACGAAGCGCTCGGCTATGCCGAGTCCGATACCGGTCGAGGCGCCGGTGACGAGGGCGATCTTGTTGTCGAGCTGTCCCATGATCTCGCTCCTTGTAACCATGATTGTTACGTCTATGGGTGCGGCCGGGGCCGGGTGCTCCGTGGATCGGACGGCCCCGGCCCGCGGTCTGCGGTCAGTGGGCGGCGAGAACGCCGCGCAGGACGTCGGCCAGGGTCGACTTGCCGAGTTCCTGCCGCACCGCGGCCTCCGCCTGGTCGTACACCTCCTGCATGACCGGCTGGATGCCCCGGCCGACCGGACACTCCTGGTTGGGCAGGGCGCGGTGCAGGGCGAAGAGGGCCCCCGGCTCGACGGCGTCGTACACCTCGAGGAGGCTGATCCGTGCCGGGTCGCGGGCCAGGACCCAGCCCGCGCCCGCGCCTCGCCGGGAGGAGACGAGACCGGCCTTGCGCAGGTCGCCGAGCAGGCGCCGGATCACGACCGGATTGGTGTTCACGCTCTCGGCGATCTGCTCGGACGTGGCCACCGTGCCGCCCTGGCGCCGGTACAGCTCCATCCATACGAGCACATGGGCCGCGACGGTCAGCCGGCTGTTGGCGCTCACCCGCACCACCTCCCAGTAGTAACCGTAACAGTTACATCACCGTCTTTATGCCGGGCGGTGCGGGCGGTACGGCCGCGGCCGGGGACCGGGGCGCACTCGGTCCGGTTGCCGCCCGGACGGTCCACGCGGGAGGCGTGGGCGGCGTCGCCCCGGCCGCTCTCCGCCTGCCGTGGGTGTGCGCCCTCGTCAGGCGGTGATGGCGGCGACGAGCTTGTCGGTGAGCCTGTCGAGGTAGTCGGGGCCGGTCGGGGTGTGGACGACGACGAGTCGCCAGTAGAGGGGGCCCGCGAGCAGGTCGAGCGCGAGGTCGCGGTCGGTGCCGGGGGAGAGGTCGCCTCGCTCGACGGCGCGTTCGAGCAGGTGGGTGGCTCGGCGGCGGCGGGTGTCGCGGACGGCGCTGAAGAGCGCCTGCTCGAGTTCGGTGTTGCGGGCGCTCTCGGCGAGCAGGTCGGGGATGATCTTCGACGGGAGCGGGTGGCGCAGCGCGGTGGCGAGTTCGGTGAGGTAGGCGAGGACGTCGCCGCGCAGGGTTCCGGTGTCGGTGGTCTCGGGGGTGGCCACGGCGGCCTCGGACACCAGGGCGACGGTCATCTCCAGCTTGGACGGCCAGCGGCGGTAGATCGCCGCCTTGCCGGCTCCGGCCCGTTTGGCGACGGCCTCCAGGGAGAGGCGGGCGTAGCCCGTCGACGCCAGCTCCTCGAAGAAGGCGGCCGTGATGGCCTCGGTCACGGAGTCCTGGAGGACGGGGCCTCCGGGGGGTCGCCGATCGGGCGCGGGCGCGGAGGCGGGCGCGGGGGCGTCGGGCTGGGGCGCGGGTGGCGTGGGTGAGCTGGGCATGCCTTGAACGTACACCAGACGGAACGCTTGCGTCTCGACTAAGACGGGGCTAACGTTCCCCTCAGACGAGACGGATCCGTTCCGTCTCGGTAAATGTCGGCCACCACGGTTTGAGGTGCATCATGCGATTCCTGTTCGAGGACGAGTCCTTCTCCTTCGAGACGCTGCGGGCGGCCGGCTTCGCCAACGAAGGCGGCGCGGACCTCGGCGAGGTCGTGGCCACCGCCCACAACATCGCCGAGGGCGACGAAGAGGCGTGGCTGCGCGAGTGGAAGAGCACCGCGGAGCGTGTCCACGCGATAGGCACCCACGCCCTGGCGCAGGGACACCGGGTCAGCGCCCGCGAGGCTCTGCTGCGCGCCTCGAGCTACTACCGCACCGCCGAGTTCTACCGCCGCGACGACCCCGCCGACGACCCCGAGGTCAAGCACCTGTCCGCCCTCTCCCGCGAGACGTTCGCCGCCGCCGCCGCGCTGCTGGACACCCCCGTCGAAGCCGTCCGCATCCCCTACGAGGGCGGCAGCCTGCCCGGCTACCTCTTCCTCGTCGACGACTCCGGCACCCCCCGCCCCACCCTCATCTTCACCAGCGGCTTCGACTCCACCCTGGAGGAGGCGTACTTCGTCGTCGCCGCGGCCGCGCTACGCCGCGGCTACAACGTGCTCGCCTACGACGGCCCCGGCCAGGGAGCCGCGCTGCGCGAGCAGCACCTGGTCTTCCGCCCGGACTGGGAGGCCGTGGTCACCCCGGTGGTCGACTACGCGCTGACCCGCCCGGAGACAGCCCCCGACCAGCTCGTCCTGATGGGCTACAGCCTCGGCGGCTACCTCACCGCCCGCGCCGCCGCCCACGAGCACCGCCTGGCCGCCCTCGTCCTGGACGACGGCCTCTACGACTACTACGACGCCCACACCCGCATGATGCCGCCGTTCCTGCAGGAGTGGGTCGAGGCCGGACGGGACGACCTCGCCAACCCCGTCGCCGACCTCCTGATGAAGGGCAACACCCAGCTCCGCTGGGCCCTGCGCAACGGCGTATGGGCCTTCGGCGCCACATCCGCCGCGGACTACATCCGCCGCACCGTCGACTACACCCTCGACGGCGTCGCCGAACTCATCGCCTGCCCGACCCTCATCCTGGACGCCGAGAACGACCAGTTCTTCCGCGGCCAGCCCCAGCGCGTCCAGGCCGCCCTGACCTGCCCCCACACCCTGATCACCCTTCCCGAGGCCGAAGGCGCGGGCGAGCACTGCCACATGGGAGCCATGTCCCGCTTCCAGCAGATCACCTTCGACTGGCTGGACACCACCCTCAATCCGACCGCTCCGACCGCTCCCGCCGGGAGCTGAACGCGCGGCGCTCGCCGCCCACCGGACCCCGCGGCCGGCCCGATGCCGGGCCGGCCGCGCGACGAGAAGACCCGATGACCACACCACCGGCACACCGCCGATGGGACAAGACCGGCGAAGGATTCCGAGGATGACCGGGACGAGCGGCTACACCACCGAAGGCTGGACCGACATGTTCCTGTGCGCGGGCGGCGCCGCGGCAGCACTCAGCGGCCTCATCTTCGTCGGCCTCAGCGTCAACATCCGCACCGTCCTGGAGGCGGAGAAGCGCGAGGGCCACAACTCGATGACAGGGCGCGCCCTCGAAGCCCTGGCCGCGCTCCTCATCGTCCTGCTCGTCAGCATCGTCGCGCTGACCCCGGGCCTCCACCGCGGCGTGCTGGCCGCCTTCCTCCTCCTCAACGCCGCCGCGAGCGCCGTCTCGCCCTTCAGGGCCGCCCGCACCGGCCGCGGCAAGGGCATACCGCACGCCGCGACGGTACTGAGGCTGTCCACCGCCGCCGCACTGACCCTGTCCCTGCTCACGGCCGGCACCTCCCTGGCGGCCGGCCACGGCGGCGGCCTCTACTGGCTCCCCGCCGCGTTCCTCTTCGCGGTCACCGTCGCCGCCGTCAACGCCTGGGTGCTCCTCGTCGAGGTCCTGCGGTGAGGCGGGCGCCGGGAGCGACGGCGCCGGGTGCCTTCCCGGGCCGGGCGGCGGCCGCCTCAGCCGGCGGGGCCGACGAGGTCCGGTGCCCCAAGGACGGGCGCCGGGATGCCCCAGGCGTCGACGAGGCCGACGGCGAGAGGGCGCACCGTGCGGCAGAGGTCGTTCACCTCGCGGCTGATCGCCTTGGACCTCTGCACGGTCAGCCGGCCGTGTTCCATGAACCAGGCGCGATCGGCTTCGATGGCCGAGAGCGCGAACAGATCGCACAGCAGGCCCAGCGCATCCTTCTCCGCACCCTCGGGAAGAGCGCGCACCTTGTCGACGAAGGCTTCCGTGACCAGCCGTTCGACATGGGCCCGGGCGAGGGCGATGACGTGGTCCTGGACCTGCGAGAAGACCACGCCGGGTGCGTCCTGCCGGTCCGTGCCGCGCTTGATGCGACGGGCGAGGCCGGCGAGCATGTGCTCCTCGCGAAAGCGGACCATGGCGAGCTGGTACTCCGGATCCAGGAGTCCGGCCTCCCGGTCCCACGCGTCACCGCCGGGCAGCAGGTCGCGGACGCGTTCGAGGAGCTTGTGCGCCGAGGTCCGCTCGATGACGGTCTCCACGGCGAGACCGGTGACATAGCGGACCATGCCAAGCTGATCGAGATCCTCGAACTCGCTCGCGTGATCGGTGAGCAGGCCCTTGGCCACGAGCTGGAGGAGCACGTGATTGTCGCCCTCGAAGGTGGTGAAGACGTCACTGTCGCGTTTGAGGGCGGCGAAGCGGTTCACGGCGAGGTAGCCGGCGCCACCGCACGCCTCGCGGCACTCCTGGACGACGCGGGTGGCGTGCCAGGTGGCGAGCGCCTTGATACCGGCGGCCCGCGACTCGAGACGGCGCCGCGCCTGCGGATCGTTCTCGACACCGGAGAAGACCTCGTGCAACTGAGCCCGTACGACGTCCTGGGCGAAATGCAGCGCGTAGGTGCGGGCGAGGAGGGGGAGCAGCCGGCGCTGGTGGAGGCCGTAGTCGAGGAGCACCTGCTCCGCGGAGTCCGGGGACGCCTTGAACTGGCGCCGCCGGTCGGCGTACTTGGTGGCGACCGCCAGCGCGACCTTGGCGACGCCGACGCCCGCTCCGGCGACGCTGACCCGCCCCTGCACGAGGGTGCCGAGCATGGTGAAGAAGCGCCGGTCGGGGTTCTCGATGGCGCTCTCATAGACACCCTCGGGAGTGACCCGGGCGAAACGGTCGAGGAGCGCCTCGCGGGGGACGCGCACACCGTCGAACCGGATACGGCCGTTGTCGACGCCGTTGAGGCCCATCTTCCGCCCGTCGTCCTCGATGGCGACACCGGGCAGCACCCGGCCGCCGGACCGCAGGGGGACGACGAAGGCGTGGACACCCTCGGACCGGCCGCCCACCTCCAGCTGCGCGAAGACGACGCCGAGCTCGGCATGGCGGGCGGCGTTGCCGATGTAGTCCTTGCGCGCCTGCTCGTCGGGGGTGGTGAGGACGAACTCCCGGCTCCCCGGGTCGTAGCGGGCGACGGTGCCGAGCGCCTGGACGTTGGAACCGTGACCCGCCTCGGTCATGGCGAAGCAGCCCATCAACTCCCCGGTGACAAGGCGGGGCAGATAGGTCTTGTGGTGGTGCTCGGTGCCGAGATGCAGGATGGCCCCGCCGAAGAGCCCGAACTGGACGCCGACCTTCACGAGGACGGAGAGATCACCGAACGCCAGGGTCTCGAAGGCGGCGATCGACGCACCGACATCGCCCCCGCCCCCGTACGCCGCCGGAAAGCCCATACCGGTCTGACCGGTCGCCGCCATCTGGACGACGACATCGCGGACCCTCTCGCGGAACGCGTCGATGCCGAGCGCGTCTGCCTCGTCGAGAACACCGGCATGGGTGACCAGATTCGTCCGGACGAGGTCCCGGATCCCGGCGTACTCGCCGTCGAGGACCGCGGCGAGCGACGGCACGTCGATCTCGGGCCGACGCCGGCCGATGACGGAAGCGGAGGTGTTCTCGATGGCCATGCCGCTCCGCTACCCCGAGCCCCGACGATCAACCGGCACGGCCACGGCGCCCGGAGCGGTCGGCGTGGCGGCTCGGGGCCGGTTCGCGGTTCCGGAGGGCCGGCTGGCACTGTCACCGGAGGCGTCCCCGGCATCCGAAAGAACCCGGACGGTACCGAACAGCCGATGGGCGACATCCTGCAGATGTACACCGCCCGCCGCTGACACCAAACAGTGCTGGGCCGTGCAGAAGTTCTGCCCGGCCCACTACCCTGCGCCTGCGCACTACGACCACCGCGTCCCGATCGCGGACATCAGCTCCATCCGCTCCGGAGACAGCGTCGCGGCCCGGCTGCGCTGGTTCCCGATCCACGCCCCAAGTCGGAGTTCCCGCACCTTCTGGTCCTCACTGTCGCCGTTCTCGTCGTCGCCGACGACTCCGTTCGATGTGTTTCCGAGGTACCCGAAGGTGCCCCTCGCGCTCGTAGAACTGCTTGGCGGCCTTGGCAGTTCAGCGCCCACTTGTCGGCCTGGGTGCGGCGCGGGCGGCTTCTCGTCCTCGGCCGCGGGCGTGATTCCGAGGACCTGTTCGCAACATCCACTGCAGCGCGATCGTCAGGTTGTCCCAACCGAGCCGGACCGAGCGCACCGCCCGAGGTCCGTGCCCTGGCGCCGGACTTCACCCGCCTCGGTGGGCACCGCCTCGCCTGCATCCAGGTGCATCCGCGCCAGGTGGAAGCACCGCTGCCACGTCACCGGCCAGCTCGGGCACCAGGGTGTGTCGAGCTCCTCCAACTGCTCTGGTTCGCGGAGCTCTTGACGGCTCGGGTGCCGGGGCCAGGGGGCGGCCGGGCGCGTTGTGCTGGTGTGGCCGATGGCGGGGAGCGGTTCGGCCTCGAGGGGGCCGCGCCGTCCGTGCTGGCGCCCGTGTTCGGGCGGACCGGGGACTGTGAGGGGACGGGGGCCGGTCGTCGTGCCGGGTCTGGCCGCTGCCGGACAATGGGGCACCTACGGAGCCGCCCTGTGCTGGGGCGTACTCCGCGGGCACCGATGCCGGGCAGCGGCCGTGCTCCTTGGCGGGATGACCTTTCGGCGCTGGCCAGGAGGCCGACGCCGACGGATCTAGACGCCTGGCTTCTTTTCGAGGATCTCGATGTTCGACCACAGGCCGTCGAGCCCGAAGCGGGCCAGGTACTCCTCAAGGATGAGGAACGGCGGATGCGCGTCCGGTTCGCGGTCTACCCAGACGGTGTCGCACTCGTAGCAGAGCAGGAACGTCTCGGACTCTCCCGGGACGCGGGCCCGAGTGACCCATCCCTGGTTGCATCGCGGGCACCAGATCATAGTTGTCTCCCTCACAGAACCGGGTAGGCGGTGATGATCCTCGTGGTGCCCGGTACGACCACGATCCTCAGTTTTTTCTCCCCCAACGTACCGACGGTCCGCTGCATGTCCACGATGAAGGCGGCGGGGTCGTTGGGTACGTGAGCGCCTCGCTTGCTCCAGCCCTCGTCGATCAGCCCGAGGATGGACCCCTGGTCGGCGTTGCTGTAGACACCGTGGACGGTCTTCGACGGGTCGGGGTGTGCGTGCTCCATTACGTGGGCCAGACGGTGGCCCTGTGCGGAGCCGGGGCCGTAGATGAGTCCCGCCGGGGATTGGAACCGGTCGTTGCCGAGGTTCGCGAAGCCCACCGGGCAGCTCGCGTTGTGCACGAGCACCGGGGTGCTTCCGGCCAGCACGTAGAACGTGTGCAGGTCATCGACCGTGAGGGTGTACGTCCTTGCGTTCTGCTCGTAGGACGCGCTGCCGCGTACGGCATGAGTGCCGCCGTCCGCGTCCCGGAGCGTCATACCCGGCCGCAGAGCGCGGGCCTCGACCCAGCTCCGAGCGGACGGCGACCAGAAGCGGTGCTCGCTGGTCGCGGTGAGCCGTGCGATACCGGTCCGGGTCTCGATGGACAGCCGCGTGAACGCCTTGTCGTGCTCTGTCACGACGAGGTTCGTCACCTCACGCAGGCCTGTCTCGCCAGTGAGGGGGTCGGTTGCAACGACCTTGTCTCCAGGCTCGACCGACTCAATGTCCTTCGTCGTACCGCCGGCCATGAGCACCCGGGTGCCGGCGAGGAAGCACTGGAAGCACTTCAGGGCCTTGGCGACCCGGGTTCCCTCGGCGATGTCCTCGAAGTGCTCGAGTTCCTTGAGCGCCTTGAGCTTGCCGACAGGGAGGACCGACATGGCGGCCATGAGGCATTTGCCAAGCGTCGGGTTCTCATAGCAGTCGACGATGTCGTTGACACCGAAGACGGTCATGGCGATGGCCGAGAGCGTCGGATCGATCGGTGGCGGGGTGACGGGCTGCCCGGCCAGCGCGCAGGGCGGCAGATTGTCCCTGGTGGGGTAGAGATAGCAGGGCGGCTTCGTCTGACTTTGCGCCGCACGTTGGGCCTTGCGTCGTTCCGCAGCCTGCCGTCGTGCCTCAGCCTCTTCGGTCTGGCGCAGGTCCTTCACCCGGTTCCAGGCCTGTGAGGCAGCGGTTTCGGCCTCCGCCGCGCTCTTGCCGGCGTCGATGGCGTCACTGCGTGCCTCGGTCGCCGCATCCGCCGCTTGCGCGGCGGAACTGCGGGCGTAGCTCGCGGAGAACTCGGCCTGGGCGGCGGACTCCTCGGCGGCTGTCGCGTCCTGCTGCGCGCGGTTGGCAGCCGAGCGGGCTGTGCTGGCGGATTGCTTCGCCTTGGCGGCGCTGGTCTCTGCGCTGTCCGCTGCCTTGTCGGCCTCCTTGGCGTACCCGTTCGCCTGCTCGGCGCTCTTGTTCGCTTCCGCCGCGGCGTCGGCGGCCTTGTCCGAGGCGTGCTTGGCGTCCGCTGCGGCCTTGGCTGCGAGCCAGCGGTTCTGTTGCGCCTTGGCGGCGATGATGCCGCCCTCGGCTATCAGCCGTTGGACCTGTGCGACATGGGTGGCGGCCAGTTGATCCTTGCGCTCGGCCATGTACCGGCCGACCGCGACGTACTCATCGAGCTGGTTCGGCGCCCCGGTCAGGGCTATCTTGGCCGCCGCCTGCGCCTCGGGACCGCCGGTGTTGACGAGTTGGCTGGCGATCACCCTCTCGTCACCGTTGCGGGCGGTGTATTGACCGTTGTTGAGGAAGGCGAGCAGTGTCTTAGCGCTGCCGTCGGTGAGTGCCTTCTCCGCGGCTTCCTTCACCCCGGGGCCGCCCGTGTTGTCGATCTGGGAGACCTTCACGCGGTAGTCGGCAAGGCCAGCGCTGAATTGACCAGTGGTGTAGAAGTCACGAATCTGCTCGTCGGTGCCCTTGAGGGCCTCGGCCGCGGCCGAACGCACCGACGGGTAGGGACTGTCCGACGCGAGGTCGGCTACCTGCTGGACGATCTCCTCCTGCTCGGCGTGCTTCCAGCCGCTCCGCAGGTACTCCACGACGTCCGCGTCGGAGCCGGCCAGTGCCTTCTCCGCGGCCTCTTGGCGCCAGGAACCGAAATACTTCATGGCTCGCAGGGCCACGCTCCGGCCCTTGCGAGCGAGCGCGGCGGTGTTGGCGCCGGGTTCGGCGGCCTCGGCGGACAGTGCCGCCGTGTCGTCGGTGATCGCCTTGCCCTCCAGCAGGCTTCCGGAGAGTTCCTTGGTGAACTCGTCGCCCGAAGCCTTGTCGGACTTGGCCTTCTCGATGCCGGCACTGGTGCGGGTGGCCAGGTCCTGTGCCTCGGCCTCCCGAGCGATGTCGAACGTCTTCTTCGCGGTGGCGACGGCCTTGGTCGCTGTCTCAGCGGCGACCTTGGCCGCATCGGCCTGCTTCTGCGACTCGCTTGCCGCGTCGGCCGCCTCTCCTGCGTGGGCGGCGGCCTCCTCGGCAGCCTTGCCCGCGTTCTCGGCGTGAGTCGCGGCGGAGTCGGCGGCGTCGCGCGCCTCGGCTGCTGCGGCGGCAGACTTGCGGGCGAGCACCTCTGCCTCGTCGGCGGCCGCGTTGGCCTCGGCGGCATGGCGCCGGGTTTCCGTGGCTGCCGCCCGCGCCTGCGCCGAGGAAGTCCCCGCGGCGTCCGCGTAGTTAGCGGCCTCGTCGGCGGCGTCGGCGGCAGCGTTGGCGTTCTTGCCGGCGCTCTTGGACGCCGCAACCGCACTGGCGGCGGCGAGCGATGCCTTGCTCGCCTGGTCGGCGGCCTTGCCGGACTGGGTGGCGAGATTGGCGGCGGCGTAGGCCGCCTTGGCCATGTCGCTGGCGTTCTGGGCCTGCGACTTGTCCTTGCCTGCCGCTATCGCCGCGTTGTAGGCGCGGGTTGCCGCGTCTGCGGCGGCAGCAGCGGCGTTGGCGGTCTGTGCCGCCGCAAGCGCTGCGATCCGGGCTGAACGGTTCGCGGCGTTGGCCGCACCGATCGCCGTCTGTGCGGCATCCGCAGCGGCGCGCGCGGCGTCGGCGGCCTGCTTGGACTTGACCGCAGCACGCGTGGCGTCGTTCCTGGCGGCGTTGGTCTCCTTCGCCGCCTTTTCCGCCGCCTGCTTAGCCAGTTCGGACGCGGCGACGGCCTTGTCGGAGGCATCCTGCGCGGCCTTCGTGGCATCGTCGGCCTGCTTGCCGGCCTGCTTGGCCTGGTCGGTCAGCTGGGCGATCGTAGCGTGCTCCTGGTCGCGATTGCGCGCGACGAACTGGCCGACCTCCAGAAACTCTTCGATGTCGTCCGGGGTGCCCTGGAGCGCCAGCTTCGCGGCCGCCTTCACATTGGGGCCGCCGGTGTTGTAGATCTTGGAGACCGCCACACGGTTGTCCGAGACACGGGCCGTGTACTGGCCGTGTTCCAGGAACGCGGCGACATCCGCGGGGGTGCCCTGGAGAGCCCGGGTCCCGGCATCCCGGACGCCGGCACCTCCCAGGTTGATGGCGCGCGAGGCATCGACCCGCTGGTCCTGCTCGTGCGGGGTCTTCCAGCCGTCCTTCAAAAAAGCGTGTAGGTCGTCCGGGGTACCGGCGAGTGCCTTCTTGGCTGCCTCCCGGACGGCGGTGCCGCCGACGTTAAGGATGCGGCTGGCATCGACCTTGTCGTCGGCCAGCTGGATGCCGTCCGCGTCAGCAAGGAAGTCTTCGATGTCCTGGTCCGAGCCGAGGAGGGCCTTCTCAGCGGCTTCTTTGATGCCAGCGCCGCCGGTCGCCCAGTAGTCGAGCACACCTTGACGGCCGGTACGCCAGGGGAGATCCGTAGCATCCTCGGCCACGGCGTGGCCAGCGCCGAGGAGGCCGGCGACAACCGTACCGGACAGAAGCGCTGCGGTCAGACGCGCGGTAATGCCTCTCCTGCCACCGGGTCTGCGGCGTCTGCCCCACCGGGGCGCAGGTACTGGTTGTTTCACTGATTTCCTCCATGTCGGTCCGGTCCCGGCAGCCCACACCGCTGCATGGCACGCGCGCATCGGCCCGTTTCGTGCAGATCGTGATGAGTGGTTGCAGCCGCCAAACGGAATCGATGAGCCCTGCGCATTGCGCGCCATGGCCCGCGGCAGCACTGAACGACCCCTCAAATCCTTTGAGGTGAGGGGCGTTCGACGGCATGCTCACCAAATTCTTACATGTGCTTTACTTTCAGCAAGCGGAGGGGGATCCGCTCTCTCGTGACCTCTGGGGAAGGAAACACATGGCGATAACGCGTGCCCGCAAGGGACTCATGCTCGGAGCCTCCGGTGCCTTCGCGGCAGCCCTTGTGGCGGCGGCTTTGACGATCGGCTCTCCGGCGTCCGCGGCGCCCGCGCAGCCGGTGGCAGCGGGGAGCAGTGCCGACATGCCCTCTGCGGTGGAAGACTTCAACTATCCGGGCGCCGACCGCATCCGCCAGGAGCGCAACGTCACCCTCAAGCGGGGCGACGGCCACATCACCCTGGTCTCCTGCAGCGAGGCGTGGAACATCAAGATCGAGTCCCGTCTGGACAACGGTGGCTACTGCTTCCGCGCCACCACCAAGACGGGCTTTCTTACCCTGGAACTGCCTGACGCTTACGGGGTGTGGACCGAGGACCACCCGGTCAAGGCGACGCTGACCGCCGACGGCAAGGAAACCGTCGTCAGCGTGCCGACCGATGACTACCAGCCCGTCGGCGAGGCCGGCGGCACCGGACTGCGCTCCGTCCTTGTGGAACTCCGCGTCACCGGCTGAGTCCAGCCCGGCTCCCGGCCACACATTCCAGCCGGCTACCGAACCCCATGCGCGATGCGCCCTGCGGCACAGGCCGCACGAGGCCCGCGCCTTCGTGAACCATCAGGAAAGCTCCCACGTGTCCAACTTCCACCCCCGCGCGGCGCTGACGAGCACGCTGCTCGCGGCCGCCGTCGTGTCCGGCGTCCTGACCGCCCCCAGTGTGTCCGCCGTCACAGGTGGCGTAGCCGCCAGCGGTTCCTTCGCCTACACCGCCCGCCTTGCCATCGGCTCCGGCGACCGCGCCTGCACCGGCGCGCTGATCGATCCGGAGTGGATCGTCACCGCGGCCAGCTGCTTCGCCGACGACCCCGAGCAGGGCTACAGCATCCGCGCGGGCAAGCCGGCCATGGCCACCACCGCGACCATCGGCCGCACCGACCTGACCTCCACCACAGGGCAGGTCCGCCAGGTCGTCGAGCTGGTGCCTCGCAGCGACCGTGACGTCGTGCTCGCCCGACTCGGCCGTCCCGCCGCCGGCATCACCCCGGTCAAGGTCAGCACTAGCGCCCCCGCCGTGGACGAGGCCCTCACCGTGCCCGCATACGGCCGCACTGCCACCGAGTGGGCCCCTCTGAAGCTGCACACGGGCAGTTTCAAGATCGGCGCGATCCAGTCCGACACCATCGACATGGCCGGCCAGAACGGCGCAGCCGTCTGCGCCGGCGACACCGGTGCCCCGGTGCTGCGCACCGCGGGCGGCTCCTACGAGCTCACGTCGGTCACCACCCGCTCCTGGCAGGGCCGTTGCTTCGGCCAGGACCCCACCGAGACCCGCACTGACGCACGCAATGTGCGCTTGGACAACCTCGGCACCTGGATCGACTCCACCGTCCAGGCCGCGCGGATCACCGACTTCAACTGCGACGGCGTCGAAGACATCGCGATCGCCGACCCGAAAGCCAGCGTCGGTGGTAACAGCAGTGCGGGCGCGGTCCGGATCGTCTACGGCGGAGGCAAGGGCACCACGTCCGTCACCCAGGACCTGGACTGGGTCCCCGGCGACTCCGAGACGGACGACTGGTTCGGCGAGAGCATCGACACCGCCGACTACAACCAGGACGGCTGCACCGACCTGATCGTCGGCACCCCCTCCGAGGACCTGGGCACGGTGAAGGACGCCGGCATGGTCGACGTCCTGTACGGCGCCCAGGCCGGCATCGGTACCGGTTCGGTGAAGGACACCCACTTCGAACAGGACGCCGGGACCGGGTCCCTCGCCGCCTCCACCCCCGAGTCGGGTGACCGTCTGGGCCAGGCTGTGGCAGCCGGCATCACTGCCTCCGGCGACCCATTCCTCGTGATCGGCGCTCCTGGCGAGGCCATCGGAACCGTGCCCAAGGCAGGCATGGCGTTCTATGTGCGCGACAGCACCAGCATCGGCATCACCACCGCCAACATCGGCATCACCCAGGACAGCACAGGCGTCCCCGGCGCCGTGGAGGCCAACGACCAGTTCGCCGAAACCATCGCCGCCGACGCCAACCACATCGCCATCGGCGCCCCCGGCGAAGCCATCGGCACCGACACGAACGCCGGCAACGTCGCGGTCTTCAGCCACACACTGAACTCCGAGGGCCGTCCCACCCCGCTGTTCGGCCTCGACCAGGACCTGGATACCGTCGCCGGCAGCTCCGAAGCGGGCGACCAGTTCGGCAAGTCCCTCGCGATGGTGCCCTACCGCCCCTCGGCAGCGGCTACCGCCACCGACTCTATCCTCGCGGTCGGCTCCCCCGGCGAAGATCTCGATATCGACGGCGTTAACAAGACCGACACCGGCAACGTCCTCACCTTCCGTGTCACCGCAGCCGGTACCTTCACTCAGCTGAACAACTACTTTTCCGGCACTGCCACCGACGACGTCACCGGCACCTCCGAGGCTGGCGACCGCTTCGGCCAGACCCTCGCCGCCGTGAACACCATGCCCGGCGCGGTCAGCACCACAGCAACGATGAAGCTCGCCGTCGGAATCACCGGAGAGGCCGTGGGAACCGCCACCAAATCCGGCGCCATCACCACCTTCTCGCTGCTCGGCGCTCCCAGCGCAAACGACCGCTGGATCGAGGCGGGAACGTCCGGCATCCCCGGCCCTGCAGGAGCTGACCAGCAGCTGGGCTTCAGCATCCGCTACACCGGTACCAAACTGTACGTCGGAATGCCCTATGGCCCGGCCAGCTACGGCTCACTGCACGCCCTGCCCCTCTCCAACGTGACCGCCGGCGGTACCAACGCCGCGATCACCACATATCAGCCGGGCCAGGGCGGACTTCCCGCCTCAGGCGGCCGGTTCGGATACGCCGCACGATAGGCAGACAGTCGCACTCGCTGCGCAGTCACGCCTGCCGAGAAGCCGGCTGCGATCTGCCGGTGTGAAACCAGAGGGGGGGCAGCCCACAAGGCTGCCCCCCTCCCGTTGGGCCGGAGCCCTCGATCGTCAGGTGCGCTGTCATCTCCATGCCCGGAACATCCCAGATAGGCGTGGCAGACGATCCAGTTTCGCAACGAGCCCTCATCGTGGGACACGAGTTCCGTGCAAGCGTCGGATCCGATCCCCGATAACGCTGGGAGCGCGTCCAGTACAGAGGGGAGCAACTGTCAGTGCGGTCGGCTACCTTCGGGAAGTCCCGAGTGGACGGGTGTTCCCGCCCGGCCTGATTGCTGCGGGCCGGGCGGGAACGGTGTGCTCGCCCCCGGGTTCTTCTGGCACGGGGGCAGGCTCTTCCGGATGGAAGACCGACACCGAAGGGTGCCCGGTGTCCATTGACGTCGGTTGAGCGCCCGATTGCAAGGAAAATCGGGAACTTCCACCCCAGAGCGAAAGGGCCTGCGCGTTTTCTTCCGGTCGGTGCTTCGTCCGGGTATGGGGCGGACTGCTTGGCGACCGGCATTGTTCCGTAAATTCTTGATCACTTGGCGTAACAACTCCTCCTGCCTACATGCTGGTTGACCTCCCCGGCGGCGGCGGCGTGGCACCCGCGTGTCTCCGGGGCCCGCAGGCCCCCGGAGACCAGCGGGCGCAGGAAGACCGAGAACCAAGGGAACTTGATGGAACGCAAAGGCATAAAGCTCCTCATCGCGTTCGCCACGGCGATCGTATTCGCGTGGAGCGTCGTGATGGTCGTGCTCGGGCAGGTCGCAGCGATCGCCGTCCTCGCCCCGGTGCTGGGACTGACGGTCCAGCAGATCGTGCGGGCCATCCGCTCGCATCCCGCCCCCGAGGTCGGCGATCCCGCGGTGGCCGTGCCGGACAGTGGGGAGGAGGCGCCATGAACCTGTTCGACGACCCGGCTGCGGTTCCCGACCAGCCGCCCCCTTCCGGCGAACCCGGGCCGGCTGACAGGTCGAGCACGCCGGCCACCCCCGAGAGGGACCACTCGAAGGAACCTGCCGGACCCGGCCTGCGGAGCCAGGCCGGTGTCGGAGCCGCTCTGGCACGGCGTCCTGGACGCCCAGGCCGGCCCCTCGGCCCGATCGCAGCACACATCTCCAGCGCGCACCGTGCTTGGCTGGTCCCGGTCCGTGAGGCGTACCTGGCCGCCACGCTGCACTCCGGGCTGACGATGAGCCGACTCGGCGAGGCGCTCTACATCTCCAAGCCGAAGATCTCCGAGCTGCTCAGCGGCAAGCTCTACCCCCGCTGGGAACTCCTCTACGACATCGCTGTCGCCCTGGGCATCTCGGTCTGGCCGCTGTACCGGCTGTGGCGACAAGCCGCGCTGCAGACAGAGAACAAATCCCGCGCCTGGGTCGAGAAATCCTCCGCCGCCCGCGGGACGATGACGGCCACCCGCGCCACCCCGCCCATGGATCTCTCCGCGTTTCGCGAGATCACCGAGGGAGGCTACCGCCTCTACGCTGGCGTCTTCCTCCTCACCGGGTACTGCGACGCCGCCCTCGAGGAGACCTACGACCAACTCTGGCTCTCCTGGGGCCACGCCCTTGCCAGCCACGACACCCGCCGATACGCCTTCACCGTGTTGCGCACCGCGGTCATGGCCCGCACCCCGCACATCGACGGCCGCCCCGAATTCAGCGAGGCCGCCTTCGACACGATCGCCCTCCAGACCGTCACCGACGACGAGGCCGCCGAGCAGATCGCCGAATCCATTGCCTTGTTCAAGGCGATGAGCCGGCTGCCCGACAACCAACTCGACGTCATGGTGCTGCGCGTCCTGCACGGCATGACCGACGAGGAGGTCTCCCACTTCCTGGGCCTGCCGCTGCCGACGGTCCGTTCCGACGAACGCCACGCGATCCGCTTCCTCGAGGACATCCTGTCCCCGCCGCCTCCTCCCGAAGATGGAGACCAGCCATGACCCGCATCGATGGCATTCTCGCCCGGGCACGCCTCGCCACGGAACGCACCGCTCCCCGCGACATCGTCGACACCCTTGCCTGCCCGGTCACCCGCTCTCCGCAGCCCCCAGCCGCCGCCCTCGACCGGTCGGCGGTGTCGGACCGGCGGCTCGATGCCGAGGAAGCGGCCGAGGACCTGCGGGCCCTGTGCGAGACCCTCGTCTCCCACACGCCTGCCCACGAGGTCGCCGATTTCGTCACCGAGCAGGTGCCTGAACCCCGCAGCGCGCTCGTCCTGGCCTGCGTGCTGCAGCTGACCGACACCGACGACGGCGCCCGCTTCTGGTGGCAGTACGCAGCCGGCGCCGGACAGCCAGCCGCCGCCTACTGCCTCTACCTTCACCATCTCGCCGCCGGCGAGGACACCCCGGCGAGTTGGTGGCACCAGCAGACCGATGACGTCCAACCGCCACCCCCGCCCCCGCCTCCGCACCCAGGCCCGGCGCCGTGGGGGAGTGGGCACCCGCTCTGAACCCCGTCACCAGCACCTCCACCACCACGGTCCTGCGCATCCTGCGCCACCTCGCCAAAGAGACCGTCCGGGACCGCACCACCGCGGTGACCCGTCTCATGGCCTACATCCCCACCGCCGTCACCGTCGGATACCTCCGCCAACCCGACATGGAACTTCCCCTGCCTGGCGGCGACTTCGCCCGGCGTGTCCGGGACCTCCTCGCCGCGGCCGCCTGCCGTCCCGACGTCGCAGACACCCTCCCCGCCCGCACCTCCCAAGCAGAACAAGACCTCGACGACCGCCTTCAACAGGCAGCCAGCCGCTGAGGCCGGCCTACCACGCAGCCGTCCGCCCGGATGCCGCCCCGTGACCGGCCGACCGGGGGATCATGGCCGGTCGCCGGTCGCCGGTCGCCGGTCGCCGGTCGCCGGTCGCCGGTCGCCGGTCGCCGGTCGCCGGTCGCCGGTGCCGCTGCTGGTGGGGGTGGAGGTCTGCTGGTGGCCGCCGGGTCGGGGCGCCCGCTGGGTGTCGTGGATGCTGTTGCGGGCGGCCGCGGCGACCGCTTCGGGGGTGATGCCAAACTCGGTGTAGAGGCGCTGGTAGTTGGCGGAAGCGCCGTAGTGTTCCAGGCTGACGATGCGTCCGGCGTCGCCGACCATGTCGCGCCAGCCCTGCCCGACGGCGGCCTCGACGCTGACCCGGGCCCGTACGTCCGGCGGCAGGACCTCGTCCTGGTACGCGGCGGGTTGTGCGGCGAACCACTCCCGGCACGGCATCGACACCACGCGCGCCGCGATCCCGTCGGACGCCAGCAACTCGCGGGCGTCGAGAAGTTAGGCGACATGGCTGTCGTAGAGCGCGTAGACGATCGAGCGGCCATGACGTTCGCCGGTGACCAGCCCCAGATTGCGCAACAGCCGCAGCTGGCGGGAACAAGCTGAAGCTTCCATGCCGGCGGCCTCGGCCAGGTAACTGCCCGAGCACGGCCCTTCCTGGAACCGGGTCAGGATGTCTAGCCGTGAGGGGGTGGCCAGAGCCTGGAGGGTGGCGGCGACGTCGGCGGTGCCGACGGCGTCGATGCACTCGCGGGTGGTGGCGCTACTGGCGGCAATAACCGCATCACTTACTGCCCCGCCGGGTGCTGGCTGCGGGGTCAGTTGCCAAGGATGGCGGCAACGGTGTCTGTGTCCCCGAGCAGGTTATTCAGCGCGCTGACGTGGTTGAGGAAGTTGGAGTTGGCCAGGACGTTATTCAACGCGTTGATGCTCCCGACATTCGTTCCGATGAGCCCTCCCACCTCCCCTACCGATGGAACAGGCTCGGCCGCAGCAGCCGGGCCTGCCGTCAGCAGGACGACTCCGAGGGCACCCGCGACGATAGCCGCACGCTTCATGACCGCTCCTTTTTTGTAGTGATCTGTTCCACTGCACTGTTCGCGAGCCGACTCGGCAGGACAACTCAGGTGACGCGAACGGATGAGGCCGCTTGCAGACCGCTGTACCGAGTTCCCCGCCGCGATGCTGGTGGTCTGCGACAAGCAGACCGTGCTTCCCGTCGCAGAGCGTCGAAGAGGCCGCATGGAGGGACGTCATGGGCCCGGCGCATGGTCACACCGGGCAGCGCGGAGAGCTTGCCGTGCCACAAAGTCCGCCCTCGGCCATGGGTGGCCGTCGGCGTCGACCAGGTCGACCGGGCCCGGCGGGTACTCGATGGTGACGCTGACATAGCCGGCGGTGCCTGCTCGAGGCCGCCCTGGTCGCGAGAAAGGGGCCGCGGCTCGTTTGGACGGTCACGCGGGCCTCGGCTGCTCGGCTTGTGCCCGGCTGCCCACTCCAGGTCGCGCGGCGTGGGGTCAGGTGCAGGGTTAGGGGCGGTCGGCTGGACCAGAAATTCGAACAAGTGATTGAATTAGGTCATGCGGCCGATTCCTGATGACCTCGCCCGAGTACACGAGGAGTGGCACTCCGTCTACCGGCAGCTCGCCGTGCAGCCGCGTACCCACCTGCGGCGTCGCCTCCTAAGGCTGTCGGGACAGGTGCTGTCCCACCGGCACTGGCACGGCCGGTCCTCGCACGCGTGGGCCGCTCTGCACGGTGCTCGTCATGTCCGGTCTGCCGCCTGATCCGCCCCGGCTCCGAGCAATCCTCGGGCATCTGGAGCGGCAGATCACTGAGAGCGAGGCCGTCGGCATTTACCTGCGGCTCCAGCGCGACGAGGTGCGCGAGGCCCTCGCGCGGGCATCCTCGGTCCCCAGCCGGGAGCGCCCGGCGCAGCGGTCCGGGCCCCAGCGGCGGCCGCCGTCGTCGGCCGAGTACATGATGGAGACGAAGCTCCGCCCGGATGATTCCCTGCCCGTCGTCGTCCACGTCGGTGGCTGCAAGATCCGGCAGGGGCGCCGGGCGCCGTCCGCGATCAGTGCGAAGCAGGCACGCATGGTGCTCACGGATCCGGCGATCGGAGCCGAGCCCTGTCCGGTTTGCCGGCCGGAGAGCAGGCTGGGGTTGGGGGTCGATCTTGAGTGAGCGTCCCGCGGCCGGCCGCAGCGGGGTGGGGGGCTTGCAGTCGAAGACGTGGGCGGCACGCCGCGGCGCGTCGACCTGGGCATGGGTCGGGCTGCTGCCGCGCAGTTGCTGGGCTGCTCGCCTGCGCAGGTCGGTCACTGCCCGCGCTGTCAGGGTCTGAGCCGCCGTTACGGGCCCGGGACCGAGGTCATCCGCCGTGTCTGCCGGCGGCCGAGACGGGCCCGCGCCGCCGGACTGCGCGCCGTTGCCCTACTCGACCGCGAGACCGGAGCCCCCGACTGGCCGACGGCCCCGCCCGCTGCCCTCGCAGGCTGCTTCACGGTTGGCGCAGGCCTTTCTGTCGCCGGCTCTCGGCGGCGCGACCCGATGTCCGCCGCGGGCCGGCGGTCGGCCGCAGGCTCGTGGCGAGGCACGGGTGCGGAGGGCTGCACCCGCAGAAGTCTTACGCGGGTGCCGGTTTTGGGCGCAGCGCCGCGAGCGGGGAGCGCCAGCCATTCTCCACGGCGCGCAGCTGCTCCCAGTGGACCTCGGAATGGGGGGACGGCCGTATCGGCGGAGGCTGTGGTGTAGAGCGCGAGATCGTCGGCCCCGGCCCGGCTGGTGCCGAAGCGAGCCGGCCCTCGCCCGAGCTCGGCACGGGCCCTTCACCGTTCTCAGTTTGCCGTCGCGGTGTCGGTCACCGGTAGTACGCACTTGACCCGCGCACCCACCTCAACACGCTGCCCGCCAGGGACGGCCATCGCCTGCCTGCTCAACTCTCCTGCTGCTCCCGCTCAACGCCTGCCGTCACCGCGCCAGGCCAGGTGTGCTCGCCCAGCGGCCGGGCGAGGTCCGCAGCCAGCCGCCCGCCCCGCTGCGTGTGATAAAGCACCGGCAACGCCGTGAGGACTTCACCGGCCGCCGTGGCTCCCGCCATCAGCGGCCTCGGCTCGGCGAACGCCTTTGGCACCGCCTGCTCAAGACCGACTGCGGCGGCCTGCCTGGCCCGCTGTCCGGCGGGCCCCGCCGTGGCGGGGCAGTCGGCGAGCAGGGCGCTCCCGTCGGCGTAGCGGGCGAACACGTGCGGCACCCGCATCGCGGTGGCGCGGATGGCGGTAGCTGGCCAGCCACCGCACATTCGCCCCGAACAAGTTGAGTCGGCGTGTGCGGCGGGTTTCACCTAACAGCGCCCGGCGCCGCCGGAGCGGGAACGCGCCGGAACTGTGCCCGGGTCAGCAGACCCGTTCGTTGGGCTGGGCCGGCAGTTGGGCAGGTCGCTGCTTCCGCATCCGGACGCAGCGACCTGCGGCGTGTGTGGTTACTTGAACCAGTAGCGGACGCCGTGGTGGTGGGAGCAGGTGCCCTGGGAGTGCCGGGAGTAGGACAGGGCGGCGTCCTTGCACTTGGCGGTCTCGTACGTGTCCCGGGGCTTTTGGTGGTGCGTCCAGCCGCACACACCGGTGGTGTGCCGGACGCAGTGGTGGGCGGTGTTCTTGGACGGCAGTGACGTCGAAGCGGACGCGGTCTGAGCGCTGAAGAGCACGCCGGTCAACGCGACTGTCAGGGCTGAGATGGCAAGACGAGAGCGCAAAGGGACCCCCCCTTTGTAGTCGAACAAGAGCAGGGGGACTCTATACGGGGTTCAACCACCTGTGTGGCGTATACGCCGGTGTTGCTGAGGCGGCCTCAGGCGGACGTCAGGCGGAGTCGCCGTTGAGGCCGGCACCACCAGAGGGTCGGGCATGGGGGTCATGCATCCGCCAGTCCGGTGCGCGCGGTGTCACCGCACGCACCCTTCGGGTCCGGTCTCCGAGCGCTATGCGTCGCGTGAGGGGACGCGGGCGGCGAGCTCGGCTGCGAAGTGGCGGGCCTGGGCACCCCAGTCGTCATCCGTCGTGCCCAAGTACTGCAGGACTTCCATCAAGCCGTGTGCCTCGGTGAGGGTGAGCAGCGGCAGTCGCGGCTCGTACAGCTCGGGCATGTCCAGTGCGGGGCCGACCAGTTCGTTCATGCCGGGCGCAACGGCCATCCCCGGTCCGGGTTACGGGTGTTGCCGGCAGCTGGCGCGGTCGTTGCCCGCCTCGTCCCCTCGGAGTGACCCGCACGTCCTGCTGCTACCGGCGTGCTGCGGCTGTGAAGGCGGCGTGGGGGAGTTGTCGCACCTTGTCCACGCGCGTAGCGCACATAGTGCCGACTGGGGTTTCCTCAAGCAGGATCTCCAACCCCCCACCTCTGATGGAGACTTCATGCGCCGTATCCTCGTCGGTCTGCCCGCCGCCGCCCTGCTTCTGACCGCGGTCAGCGCCGCCCCCGCGCTCGCCGACCCTCCCGCACCGCCGTCCGCGGCGACCGCCCGCACCGAGCTTGCCGCCCTCACCGTGGGCGTGCCGCACTCGATGAACGGCTACGCCCGCGACAAGTTCGACATCTGGGCTGAACAAGCCGATGGCTGCACCACACGCCAGGACGTCCTCGCCCGTGACGGCAAGAACGTCCAGGACAAGCCGGGTAGCTGCCAGCCCTCCTCCGGCAGCTGGTACTCCGTGTACGACGACACCACCGTCACCGATGTCGCGAAGGCCACCATCGACCACATGGTTCCCCTCGCCGAGGCGTGGCGCTCCGGCGCCGACGCCTGGACCGCGGACCAGCGCAAGGCGTTCGGCAACGATCTGAAGGACCCGCAGCTGCTGATCGCGTCGGAGTCGTCCAACAGCTCGAAGTCCGACAGTGGGCCGGCCGATTGGAAGCCCACGAACAAGACGTTCTGGTGCACGTACGCCGAGGACTACACGCACATCAAGTCCATCTGGAAGCTGACCACCACCGACAAGGAGAAGTCGGCCCTGTCGTCCATGCTGGACACCTGCACCAACTGAAGAACCGCACGGCACCAGCACGCCGCTCACCGGGTCTCTTCGGTGAGCGGCGTGCTGCGTGATGCGGAGAGGGCAGGATTCGAACCTGCGTGGACCCCCGGAGGGATCCGACCTTGAGGCGTGCTCGCTGGTCCCCGATCAACCACTCCGGGCACCTCTCCCTTGTTCCCTGCCCGTGGTGTCCTGGGCCGTTCACGTGAAGGAGAGTGACACGAGCCCCTGACGGGGAGCTGACGTGTCCGCTGCAGCCCGTACGCCGGTCGCGGCCTGAGCGCTCCGGGCTCGGCCAGAGAGCACGTATGCGTGACGAAGTGCCGACATCACCGTCAGGCAGCGCAGCGGCACGTGCCTGGTGGAATGGTCGTAGGCTGGTGGTGCTCGGGGCGAGAGCGGTCTGGAGCGGCGCGATCAGCTTCGGCCTGGTGACGGTGCCGATCTACGTCGTGAGCGCCACCGAGGACCACTCGATCCACTTCCACCTGGCCGACCAGGGGCGGATCCGCTACCGCAAGGTGTGCGAGCTGGAGGACCGCGAGGTCCCCGAGGACGAGATCGGCAAGGGCTACAAGCTGACCAAGACGCAGGTCATCCCGGTCACCAACGAGGACCTGAGCAGCCTGCCGCTGCCGACCGCGAAGGCGATCGAGATCGACGGTTTCGTGCCGCTGGAGTCCGTCGACCCGCTGAGGATCTCCAACGGCTACTACCTCCAGCCCGCCGGCCAGGTCGCGGCCAAACCGTACACAGCAGCCGCCGCCTGCGGTGAGACTGCTACGTTGTTCGCGGATTGATCCGAAAGGTCCGTCTAAGGACGGTTGCCGATGTACTTCGTGCGATCGCACGCCACCCGGTTGATCCCCGCGAAGCGCACGCACACTTTCACGTCCGTGTCCTGCTCGAATGCCGGCCAGGCGTAGCTGACCGTATGCCCCACCCGCCGTGCCGTGTGCGCTGGGCCAAGCTGAGCACCGTCCAGAAACAGCCGTACGCTGCGCCTCTTCACCGACGTCGGCGGGTTCACCCAGATTGCCGTGATGTTGTTCCAGCCGTTGCGGCCCTGCATACGGATGCACACCTGCGGACCGCTCCAGTGATGTGTGCACGCGCTCGTGTCTGCGGCCGCTGGCGCTGCATTCGGCACCACCAGAGCGGCTGCCAGCATCGCCGCCGCAGAAAGAAGTCTCTTCATATCGGGCTTAACTCCGGGTCCTCGCCGATGCGACGGGCAGCGCTGCAGGATCACCCCCACAGGTGATCTGGAACCCGGCAAGAGCTGTCCTGCCTCAACGAGCCCAGCTGGCTGACCGTGTGGCTCCGTGGGCCCATCGGTCCCGATCGCCTCGTCCCGCATCATCGGACAGGTGGGCACGAGGAGCGCGAAGACCGGGAATCCGCGACAAGGAACTGAACTCCGCCGCTTCGGTGGGCGCCTTCGTCTGCGGACAGCGCGGAAGCGGAAAGCCGGGGCCCCCTTCCGCGCCTTCTGTCACTGGCCGGAAGCGGCTATATCTGAAGCTGCCACCCCACACAGTGAAGCCTCAGTAGTGAGTGACTTTTGATGAAAAAATTGCGGGTTTGACTATCTGAATGAGTGATCTTGGTTAGGGTGGCGGGTAGTTCAGTGTCCCAGGAGCGTGAATGAGTCAGTCAGCACAGGATGAGAATGCGTTCAACGCGACCACGGCGCGGAGCCAGTTGTACACGCTGGTGAAGCGAGCCGAAGACGGGCACACCACGGTGATCACCAAGCACAAGGTGCGTGCTCTGCTCGCTCCGCTGGATCGCTTCCCGGCCGCCCGGAAGACCGGCGCCTTCCCGGCCCATGTACTGAGCGCGGCACAGAAGGACTTCGGTGACCTCGTCACTCTGGCGGCACAGGGCGAACCGCAGGTCTTCCTCCGCAACACCACTCCGGTCGCGGTGCTGCTCCCCGCCGACCCCGCGTCCAGTGCCCTCCCGACCGACCCGGCCGCACGCCCCGACATGACGAGCGCAGGCGGCGCGGTGAACGGCCAAGGTCACCAGGGCCGCAGCAGCACGCCCCGCAGGCTCGCCACGCTCGGCGACGCCATGACCACTCTCACCGGCGCCCCGGTCGGTGGCCCCGCGTTCGGGTTGCCCGGCCTCGACGCCGCGACGGGCGCTCTGCAGTCCGGTCGGCTGACGCTCGTGGCTGCCCCGCCGAACGTCGGTGGAAGCCTGCTGGCTCTCGCCGCCGCGCGGAAGACCGCGCTCCGCGACCGCCACACAGTGCTGTATGCCGCGTCGGGACCGAACAGGGACGACATCTTCCGCCGGATCATCTCTGCCGAGACCGGAGGCGATTACCCGCGTCTGAAGCAGGGCCGTCTCACCGAGCACGAGCAGCAGGCCGCCCGGCAGCTAGTGCAGGCGGGCGACGTGCTGCTCATCGATGACGGCGCCGATCTCAGGGCCGAGGACATCGCGGAGACCGCACCGCACATGGAAAACCTGGCCCTTGTGGTCGTGGACCGCCTCCAAGCCGCGCACAGCCCCCGGCTGCCGTTGTCCGGAGACCGTCTCCCAAATGCCTCCCAGGTCCTGGCCGGCCTTGCCCGCGACGTGAACGTGCCGGTGCTGGCCGTCGTGGACAGCGACGACCCCGCCCTCCTGGAACTCCTGGATGCCGACGTCGTGGTGAAGCTCGCCGCGACCGCCGACCCGCACCAGGTCCACGTCACCGTCACGGAACGTGACCTCGGCACGATCGGCTCGGCATACCTGCGACCCGATCTCCTCCACGCCCGCTTCCTCGACGCTGAAGCCACCCCCCTCGAGCGCGCCGACAGCCCGACGGCCCAGGGCCCTTCGGCGCCCGCCACCGCGACGGCGGCGCTGGAACTCGCCGAAGCCGCCCTTCCCTACACATCCGGCGGACACCAGGGGATCCCCGCCGCCCTCACCCGCGAACTGGCGGCATGGCGGACCGCGGTCGCAGGCGGAGACCAGGAAGCCCTCCAGGAGATTTTGCCGGAACTGCTTAAGGCCGCCGCAGCGGTAACGAAGCTGCCGGACACACATGAGGGGCACCGCCTCTTCGCTGCGCTGCAACTCCACCGCCCCCTTCACTCTGCCGCCGCGGCCGGCACCACCCAAGCCGCCGGCCATCCGACCGCAGCCGGTATCCCTGTCCAGGCCCTGGCCGACAGCGGACACGTCCAGGAGGACGAGGAAAACGACGAGGACGATCTGGCACCTGGAGATGAGGAGGACGAGCCCGAGGGCCACGTCTTCCCTGCGCTGAAGATCCTCAAGGACTCGGTCCGCCGCTCGAAGATGCACCCGATCCCGGTCGTCAAGCGTGAGGAGCGCGACAGCGGGCCGTGGCCGCTGATCACCGAGCAGATGGACGGCGAGCCCCGCTGGATCCACCCTGACATCACCGTCACCCGCGCCCCCCACGTCCGGGCGAACGGCAAGCGGGTGCGCCGCGACCAGTTCGACGTGCCCGACTCCTTCGACGCGGGCGTACTCTGCCTCATCGACCGCAACGGCAGCTTCCCCTCAGCTTGTTCGGCCGTTCCCCTCGCCCCGAACAAGCTCCTGCACACCGGCCCGCTCGACGCCTACGACAAGGCCGGAGCCGGCATCTACCTCATCGACATCCCGCAGTGGAACCGCACCGACATGCCGCACCCCCTGGGACGGATCACCGACCGCCTTGACGAGAACGACCGGGCGTGGGTCACCACCCCCCACATCAAGCTGCTGCTCAAGCTCGTCCGGGACGGCCACCTCCACGCCATGCCGGCCATTCACGACTCCTGGACCGGGAAAGCCAACGAGTCCCTCTTCAAGCCTTTCTACGAAGCCACCCGCAAGGCACGGACCGAGCTCGTCCAGGCCGGCGGCGACCCCTACAAGGCGTACAAGACCCGGCTGTCCATCGCGCTGCGCCTGCTGTGGCCCAAGAAGCCCAACCAACGGTCCCCGTTCTGGCGGCCGGACTGGCGGATGAGCATGGTCGCCGAGGCATCGGTCCGGCACTGGACCGCCGCGTTCAAGGCCGTCCAGGAAGGCCACACGCTCCTCGCGCTGCGCAACGTCGACCAGGCCATCTTCTGGACCCCGCCCGCCACGCCACCGTCCACCTACCGGATCGGCACCGGCTTCGGCGAAGTAAAGCGCGACTTCGCCCAGGCCGGCGAGATCATCCCCGAAGGCGACGACTGATGGCCGGCCCCACAGGCCGCGGCGGCTCCCTCGGCACCGCCCTCAACGACCTCCTGCGCTCCCAGGTCACCCCCCGCCACCGGCTGTCGTCGTACACGGCCAAGCACTGGCACGCCCAGCTCAGCCAGCTGACCGCGACCCACCGCGGTCAGCAGGCCCTGGCGGACGCCGGTCTCCACGTCACGACCAAGACTTTGGTCAACTGGCTGTCCGACTCCGAGTACAACGTCCGCCGCAACTACCTGGACATCATCCACACCGCGTACGAGAACGTCGCCGTCATCCCCGCCGACCCGATTCCTGACCACGTCAAGCGGGGCCAGTACGAGATCAGCGGCGTCGTCAAGACCGGGAACGACGAGCGCACACGCGGCACCGCCTACGCTGCGCCTCTGCGTATCGACGGCAGCCGAGGCAACTGGGACGCGATCGAGGCGCTCTGGAGGGCTGGCGGCCTCACCGACGACGAGTTCGAGGACCACTTCATCGACGACGCCATCGTGGAGGACATCGGCGCAGGCTCCGACGGATGGGAGTTCCCCGGCGCCGCGTACTGCGTCGAAGTCAGGTGACGCACGCACGAAGGACAAGGCCGCCGCCGATGCCGTTGCCGTGGTGTACACGAGGAGCGGTGCCTTCAAGCGGCGGCGCCGGCTCGCCGAAGCCCGCTGTCTACGTCCTGTGTGGCCCTCTCGCCCGGCCGGACACCGGAGTTGAAGCCGCCCTGCGCGCACCGTCTTCTCGCGACACCGGTGACCTGGCCAGCGGCTACTCGGCTCTGCGTGCCGCTGCGGGCGATCGGTTGAGGAGCTCGTGGATGAGCTGAGTGGTCTCCATCTCCAGCGAGCAGTCCAGTGCCTGGTTGACCTGCTGCACGCGCGTGATCGCGGTATGCAGCCCGCAGCGGTTGCCGCGCGCTGCCTCGAGGCGCATCCATGCCCGGTAGAGGAGCTCTGCGGTGTCGTCCACCTCGAGGCCGGTGACGACGGCCTTGAGGGCGGCGCTGAGGTTGTGATGGGGTCCGGCGGTGGTCCGGTAGGTGGCCACGGTATGCGCGACGTCGATGATCCGCGTGATCATCTCCTGCTGGTAGGGCTCTGCCCAGGGCAGGGGCCGGCCGCCGAAGGGGCGGCCGCGTACGAGTGTCAGCGCTTTTTCGAGGTCAGTCAGTCCGGCCGGCCCCAGTGGCAGTGCGTGTTCGACGATTTGGAGGAAGCGGGTCCAGTCGCAGCGGACGCCGGGGCTGAGCCGGTAGGGGTCGTCGCCCGTCTTTCGGCGTGGCACATAAAGGGTGCCGGAGGGGTCGCTGCCCAAGGAGCTGCGCAGGCCCTGCATCCGGGCGTTGAGGGTACTTGCCGACCACGGGCTGACGGG
The DNA here is from genome assembly GCF_009650765.1 of Streptomyces sp. SUK 48. Classification (NCBI taxonomy): domain Bacteria; kingdom Bacillati; phylum Actinomycetota; class Actinomycetes; order Kitasatosporales; family Streptomycetaceae; genus Streptomyces; species Streptomyces sp. SUK 48. Next base: position 8,238,518 of record NZ_CP045740.1, read on the forward strand.
GTCCATGTCGACACACAGGACATCCGCTCTCCGGCCGGGCCGGAAGTACAGCAGGGCGGCCAGCTGCGCCATTTTGGGACCGTGGCCGGTGTGGCCGACGCCTGACACCTCGACCGGCCCCAGAACCCGGATCTCCGGGGCGTGCAGGTCCTGGGCCTCGCCCTCTTGTGCCTGCGGCACCGCGGCTTTCTCGGCGGCAATTCCCGGATCGTCGGCGGCATCTGCCGTGTCGCCTCCAGCCGCCGGGCACGCCGGGACCGAAGGCCCCGTCGCCTTCGCGTCCGGTCCGGCTTTGACATTGCGCCGAGGCGGTGAACCGGTGGGGGAGAGCAGATGGAGCCCGGACGGATCGGAACTGGCGGCGAGCAAGGCCGGGAAGACCTCGGCGCTCAGGTCCGTTGCCCCCGACGGCGACGGGATCGAGACGGTGACGGCCGCAGGCGCGGACTCCTCCTCCTCCGCCGCCTCATCGGGCTGCTGCACGCTGACGAGCTCGTCCGGGACGTCCTGCCAGGGCCCCTCGGCCGGGTAGGACGGCTGCCCGGACATCTTCAGCGCGGTGGTGATCTGCAGGTAGGCATCGCGTTCCAGGCGCTGCACCGTGATGTCCGCGTCGGCCAGGGCGAGATGCTGCGGCTCGCTGAGCGAGGCGTTGAGGATCTCTGCCTCGGGGAAACAAGCTGCCGCGGACCGCGCGGGGGCGATGAGCGTGACGGGCACCGTTGCGGCCTTGCCGATGACATCGGCGAACTGCCAGGCCAGATCCTCGTCCAGGCAGGACGCGCACAGCAGCACATACGGGTGATGCCGGGTCCCGGGCAGCTGGTGCGCTTCCAGCAGGCGCTCAGCCAGATCGCGCAGGGCATGCGCGGCCTGGCGCATGTGGGCGATCCGCGTGGTGGGCAGCAGCTGCGGCAGGTCTTCGCCGAATCCCACGGTGACGATCTCGACTCCGGACGCCCAGGGACTCATCCCGAGTTCCAGCGCGAGCGAGGTGCACATCTCGGTGATGTGGACCGGGTCGCCGTCCAGCAGCAGCGCGGGCAGCCCGGCGAGGTTGAGCAGCAGCAGGTCGCCCGCCTCGGTGCTGCCGATCGTGACCAGCCCCGGATACGGCGGGGGCACCTCCCTGGCCGTCTCCTCGTCCAGCAGGGCGGCATCAGGAGGCAGAATCCACCAGCCGCCCGGCCCGGCTGTGAAGGGCGTGACCGGCTCCCGGCCGAGGTCCTCGGGCAGCACCTCCACCGTGCGGTTCCCGATCCGGGCGGCCCGCAGCGGCGGCAAAGCCGTGTCCTCCTGCTGGGCCGTGTGATGAGCCAGGGTCCGCAGGGCCACGTCCAGCCGGTCAGCACCCTCGGGCTCAGCTGCTGCCGCCAACTGGGCTTCCGCGGGGGACGTTTCCGGGGCGATGGCGATCTTCTCGCCCGGCTTGCGGCGCCGTCGCTGCAACGTTCTGCGCAGGGCGAGCGCTGCGGTGACAGAGGCAGCGAGCAGCGCGCCGGCGCCCGACACGGTGCGCAGGTTCAGCGGGCTGCCGGCCGGAGCAGTCGCCGGGGCCCGGGGCGCGGAGGAGGGGGCGGCGGAGCCCGACAGCCCGGCCGGCGCGGGCGGGGAGACGGCTGGAGCCGTGGCGTTGGGCCCGGGAGCCGTGGACGGCTCCTCGGAGGGGGAGTAGTGATCGTGCCCAGGCTCCTGGGCAGGGCGAGTGGACGGTGTGCCGGGCGTTGGTGATTTTGCTGCAGACCCGGTGGACCGGCCCGTCACGGGCGCCGGCGACCCGCCCGCGTACTTACCCGGCGTGTGCGTGGCATCGCTTTGGTCCGGCGGGGGAGCGGTTCCCGGGCTGCCTGACCCCTTCCCCGGGGCGCGGTGTTGGTGCGGCTGGTCGGAGCGGGCTTCGGGCACGGCGACCTGCTGGCCCGCGTAGATGACGTCGGGATCGGTGATCTCGGGCAGGCCGTCCGGCTGCGGCTTGCCCTGACTGGAATCGAACAACTCGGGCCAGTCGGCGCCGTCGCCGAGCTCCTCCTCAGCGATTTTCGACAAGCAGTCCCCGGAGCGGACTGTGACGACGTGCCCACCCTGCACGTCGGCCACGCGGGCGCCATCGCCCAGCTGTGTGCGAACGCCTACCGCGGCCGCGGTGGTCTGGGGCATCTGAAGCCGCCAGCCGGGCTGCAGGAAGCTGTTCGCGCGGAAGACCGTACCGTCGGTCATGACGCGGCCCTCGTTGAGGGTGACGATCTCCCGCCAGCGCTCGCCGTCCCCCAGCTCCCGTTCGGCGATACCCCACAAGGTCTGCGCCGGCCGGGTTTCTCGCACGGTGTACGGAGACGACGTCGGGGTGCTCGCGGAGAATGCGGGTGAGGCGCGGCCGGCATCGGCGGCTGCCTGCGAGGTCTGGACCGCCGGGCTCGGCGCGAGCCCCGCCGTGAGGGCCGGCGCGGCCTGTGCGTCGGAGGCCAGGGCCGAACTCGTGGGCAGCAGCACCAGGATGCTGCCGATCATCAGGGCCGCGGCGTGCTGTGCGGCACCCATCCCCGCGGGGCGTGCCATGTGCGGCCCCGTAGCTGTGCGATGAGCTCGCGGACGGCGCAGAAGCTGAACTGGGCCCAGCCGATCCATCCCACGGCGACGAGGAGCATCAGGAACACTGCGCCGGTGTCCTGCCGGTCCAGCAGGTGAGCGAGGTCGTCGTGGGCCACGGCCCAGACGACCGGGGTGGCCCAGGCCAGCAGCAGCGGCAGCCCGGCGACCGCAGCGGCCAGGACGAGCAGGCTCAGCACGGCTTTGAGGGCCCGGGCCAGGCGGCGGGCCCCCGCAGCGGCGGGGGAGGGGGCGGTGGTGCGCATCAGTTTCCTTCGGGAGCGGTGACGCCGTGCAGGAGGATGGCTTTGCCGTGGCCGGTCACCGGCAACGAGCTGATCCCGACCACCGACAGGAACGTGGTGGCGTACGAGCTGGTGACGGTGACGGCGAGGGCCTTGCCGTCACCGGACACGCTGACCGTGCCGGTGGCGTGGGCGGAGCTCAGGTACGCCTGCGCCGCGGCGGCCGCTGCTGGGGGATCGACGTTGGTGGCGGTGCCGTTGATGGCGTCGGCGGGGTCGATGGCCTGGCCGCCGGCCCGGGCGGCCTCGCCGGCGATGTAGTCGGCGCGCTCGGTGGCGCGCATTTTGCTGCCGCCGTCGACGGCGACGCCGATGATGCCGGTCAGCGCGAGCACGCACACGGCAACGAACACGGTGATGCCGCCGTCGTCGTTACCTCGGACTCGCTTCAGTCGACGCAAGATCATCACACGCCTCGCTGTCTGTAACGGTCCACCACCGAGGTCGTCGTCGAGGTGAGGGTCTTGGCCCCCGGCAGGCCCGGCAGCAGAAGATCCGACAGGCTCACCGTGCAGGTCACGGTCACGGTGACCGTGCCGACCTGCCCCACCGGCACGCTCAGGCCACCGGTGTCGACGCGGACGGCTGTCGATGTGCACTTGATGCCCTGGTCGTTCAGGGACTCTGCGGCCGCGGACCGTGCGGCACCCTGGGCGGCCGCCGCCGTCCGGTGAATGGATGCCTCTCGGGCCGCGTCCTGTGCCGCGGAGTCGATCTTCGAGCCGGACGTGACGATCCGGCCTCCGGCGATCGCCAGGCACAAGAACAGCAGAAGTGAGGGCAGCACGATGGCCGCCTCGATCGCGGCACTGCCCTCGTCGCCGCAGAGCCTGTGAGCCAGGGATCGCATGTGATTCACCCCTTCGGGACTGTCCAGCGCTCCACCGGGCCGGACGCCGACTGCGTGATGCGCAAATCTGACAGACCCGGGATCATGGACAGGGCCGTGCCGGACACCCGGACGCGGACCCGCTGCCCGTCGCTGCTGGCGTACACGCGGTAGCCGTTCAGGCTGCCGCCCGCGGTGCGGCGCAGCACGGCCCTCGCTTGGGCTGCGCCGTCTGCCGGGCTCGACTGGTAGGCGCGGGCCGCGGTGGCGCCCTCGCGGGCCGCGGTCAGCGCGATCTGCCGCGCGTAGTACCACATGGATGCCTGGATGACGGCCACCGTGGCCAGCAGCACGAGGGGGAAGACGATCGCCATCTGGATGCTGGTGTCACCGTGGTCGTCCCGCCAACCGCGCCCCTGCCACCGGTTGCTCGGGCGCTCGGGCGGGCTCATCACAGCCCGGTGAGCTTGCCGTTGTACTTGCCGATCACCACGGCGATGGTCCCGGCGATCGTGACAGCGCCGGCGACTGCGGCCAGCCAGATGATGACCGTTGTGATGGAGATGTCGCCGCGGTCCGGGTGCCGTGCCGCTTCCTCAAGGCGTTCCTGCACCTGGTAGGTCAGTCGCAGGACCATACCGTTGCCACGCCGCCACAGGCGCGCACCTCGGCGCCCCGGTCCGTGCGACGCGGTGTGCGGGCGCCCGTCCGCAGGGAGCACAGTTCGTCGCGTGCGGGCTGCGGTGTGCTTCATGTTCCTTGCCTCTCAGGGGTGTTGAACGAGTTGGTGATCAGACGGTCAGCATGCGGATCACGGCGGGAAAGGCCATCAGCAGCATCACCAGGACGGCCAGGAGGGCTCCCGGCGCGGTCATCTTTTCGCTGGCGGTGTTCGCCTCGGCTGCCTGATCGGCCAGTAGTTCGGCGTTGAGTGCCGCGGTGCGGGCCCGCAGTGCCTTGTAGACCGCGGCGCCGTCGGTGGCGCTGCCGCGCATGATGTCGGCGACGTCGTCCAGCACGGGCAGGTCGTACTCGCGGGCGAGGTCGGTGAGCGCCTGATACGGCGGGATCTTCTCCAGCCGGGCCCGGCGAAGCGCGCCCTGCAGATAGAGGAAGGGCCAGCCTTCGCCGATCCCGGCGGCCTTCTCCAGGGCTTCGGCGGGTCCGGCGTCGGCGGCCCGCTTGAGCGCGACCAGGTCGAGGTAGGCGGACAGGGCGTGCGTGAACTCCTGCCGCGCCCGCTTGGCCTGGTCGCGGACGGCGAGATCGGGTGTGATGAACAGCAGGGCCGCGATGAGGATCCCGGGGCCTGCGGGCGCGTAGAAGGGCAGGCCGACGCCCGCGATGATCCAGGGAATCGCCGCGATCGCCGGGCAGAGCAGTCCCAGCGCGGCGAGCGCGGTCTTCTTGAGCATGAAGTGGGCCGGTCCCTGTCCGAGCAGCGCGAGGTTCGTGGCGGGGATCTTGATGCCCGGGAGCCGTTCGAAGCGGGCGAGGAGCCACCGGCCCCATACCTCCTCGCGGTCCGCTTCCGGCTCGGGCATCGGCAAGGGTGCCGGGACACTGCGCTGGAGAGCCGGCGACAGTGCCGGCTGGGACGGCAGGAGTTCCCGGATCAGCAGGGCGATGCCGGCCCCGGCCGTGCCGCCGGTGACAACAGCGGGCAGGAGGTTCACGAGGCGACTCCTTCCGGTTTTTGGGCACAGACCGGCGCAACTGGTTCCGGCGCGGCCGTGGGCAGCCGGACGGCGCTGGTCGGGTCGGTGATCAGGAACCGCGGGATGCGGCGGAAGCTGCCGAGCTGCCGCATCAGGGCGAGGACGCCGACGAAACCGGCAGCCAGGAAGGCGAGCACGAGCTGTCCCAGGAGAGTGGAGTACGGCTTCGTGTACGACGGCACGATGAAGCCGGCGACGACGACGCCCACGGTGATGACGGTCATCCACCGCACGGTGGTGCGGGGCTTGGCCCGGTCCGCCTCGATGGCGCGCTTGCGGGCGACCTCCTCGCGGACGGTGCCCGAGAGGTCCTCCAGGGCTTGGGCCAGGCCGGGGCCGCGGTCGTTGACGGACAGGAGGAGCGCGGCGACCACCTTGTCGGCGGTGACATCGTCCAGTTCGTCGGCGAAGGCGCGGAGCGCTCCGTCTGGCCGCCAGCCCGTGCGCAGCCGCTCGGACAGGCTGCCGATCTGCGGGGCGAGTTCGACCGGCGCTCCCTGACGGCTGGTCATCATCGCCTGCTCAAGGCCCATGCCGAGCCGCAGCAGGCCGGCCAGCCGTTGCGTCCACTCGCTCAGCGCCTCCAGCTGACCGATACGCTCACGAGCCGTCTGCGCCGGGGTGATCAGCCAGGGCACGCCGACGACGGCCGCGCCGAGCAGGACCCCCCCGACGAAGTTCCCCGACACCAGCCACACGCACACGAACACCACGACAGCTGCGGCCACGAGGGTCTGCCGCCTCAGCCGGGCGTCCTCGCCGCGGTTCCTCCCACCGCGCCAGGCCGCCTCCCAGCGCCTGAGCAGCGGCGCCCGGCGCGGTGCCGTGGTGCCCACCAGGCCGGCCGCGACCCCGATCAGCCCACCGAACACGGCCATGCCGGACAGCAGCCCGAACAGCAGCGTCATCGGCTCACCCCCACCTTCAGCGACAGCGGCGCCGGCCAGGCCCCGTACGACTGCCGCAGCAGCGCCGAGTCGAAGCCGACCCGGCGCAGGTCGTCGATGCAGCCCGGGTCCATCCGAGGAACCGCCCGCGGCTCCCCCCACTCGCGGCCGGGGGAGAAGACCTCGTTGGTGGCGGGCCGGCCGTTCTCCCCGATCCCGGTGAGTTCCAGGACGTGGGAGACGTAGCGGTGGCGGCGGCCACCGATCCGGGTCTCGTCCGTCATGTCGACGTACACGATGAAGTCCAGGCCGTTGGCGGTCTGCCGGTAGGCGAGCTGCTCGGACAGGTTGTCCTGGGCGAGCGCGTACAGTTCGGCGATCCGGTCGAAGATGATGTCCGGACGTCGCGCGTGGATCGTGCACAGGTTGCCGCCCGACCCGTTAGTCAACGCCTGCATCATGGCGACCACTTCGGGGCCGCGGACCTCACCGACCACGATCCGTTCCAGCGACATCCGCAGCGCCGGATGCATCAGGTCCAGGAGCGTGACCTCGCCCGCGCCGCGCCCCATGGCGTCCTTCTCCCCGCCCGACTCGCGGCCGACGAGGGAGACGACCTGCTGGTGGTAGCCGTTGGCGTGGGTGAACAGCTCGTCCTCGCTCTGGACGGTCGCGAACCGGCACTGCGGGTCGAACTCCTTGAGCATCGCCCTCAGCAGGGTGGTCTTCCCGGCCTTCTGCTTGCCCGCGATCATGATGTTCTTCTCGGCGCGTACGGCGGCGCCGAGGAACGCGCGCAGGATCGGGTCGATGGTGCCCAGCCGGACCAGGTCGTCGAGATCCGCGTGGGAGATACGGTGGCGGCGGATGACGGCGTACGTCATCGGACCGAGCCCGGTGATGGCCTGCAGACGGGAGCCGTCCTGCAAGGACAGGGCGAGAGCGGGGCTCGCAGTGGAGATGGTCCGCTCGCTGTGCCCCGAGCTGCGGGCCAACTCCCTGAACAATTCCAGAAGTTCTTCTTCGGAGTCCGCGATCGGGCCGACCCGGCGGCGTTCACCGTCACCGTAGTCGAGCCACACCTCGTGCGGGCCCTGGATGATGATGTCCTCGACCCGGTCGTCGTCCAGGTACGGCTGGAGCCGGCCGGCCCTGAACAGCAGGTCGTACACGGCGCGCCGCAGCGCCTCGTCCTCCTGCGGCGTCATCGCCCGGGCATCCGACCACAGGGCGACCGCCTCGGCGATCCAGTTCAGGCACCGCTGCTCCTCGCCGGCCCGGTCCATGCCGGGCGTGGACTTGAGCAGTTCCTCGCGCTGCTTGGCGACTTGCGACGCGATGTCCCGGGCCACCCGGTGGTCGACGGTGATCTGGGGGACCTCCGCACCGAGGACCTGGGGGCTCGACGCGGCACCGGCGGATACCGGTACGCCGTTGCTGCGCGGCGTCCGGGGCACCGGCGCCACCGTGGGGTCGGGATGCAGGGGCCTAGCCTGCATGAGTGACCTCCCCGCCTGCTGCGCGCAGGCCCCGTGGATCGAGACGGACCCGGTGCAGGGCGGCCCGCTGGAGAAGCAGGGCGCTGACCGTCCGGGCTCTCTTCATCAGCGGCGAGCGGATGAAGTGGCGCGGCTGCTCGGCGCCGTCGGACAGCACCCGGGCGTCCTGCGGCGCGTACGGCAAAGTGGCGATCACCGGCGCCTGCAGCACGCGCTGCACCTCGCCGGCGGGATACGGGCCCTGGTCGACCACCAGCACACCGATGCCACCCACGCGCTCCTCCAGCGCGCGCACCCGGCCCTGTGCCGCCTGCACGCCGCGCAGGGTGTTGCGCACCACGACGAACGTCGCATCGGCCTGTTCCGCCAGGACCCCGCAGGGGCCGCAGGCCCCGCGGCGGCCGAGGTCGATGAGCACGTCGTGGCCGCTCTCCGCCTCGATGCCCCGGAACATCTGCGCCAGGATCTTCCACACCTGGTCGAGGCTCGCCGCCTGCGCAGGATCGGTGATGCCGGGCAGCAGCAGTCGGTCGCGCGGTGTGTCCGGGTTGCCGTCCTCGGCGCTCAGATCGATCAGCTGCCGCCAGAATGCCTCACTGAACTCGCCCTTGCGGGCGGCGACCGAGAGGTTGCGCAACCCGTACCGGTCGCCGAGTGTGCCCTGCAGCAGTCCGTGCAGCACGGCCCCGCCGTCCGGATCGCACTCGGCGAGGATCATCCGCCGGCCCGCCTCGAGGGGCCACGACAGCAGCAGAGCGAGGGCGCTCGTGGTCACGCCGGGCGCGCCGCTGCAGCCCGCGAGCGCGATCACAGCCATCAGGCACCGTCCGCAGCGGCGAGGACCAGGCGCAGGGCGCCCGCGGCCTCCCACGCCGCGGCCGTGGGCCCGTCGCTGGCGGACGTGGCCACGTCGACGACCACGACTCCCGTACCCGGGGCGGCGCCGGAGGCTTTCACGACACGGCCGTCGATGGTCTGCGCCGCGACGTCCGCAGGATTGCCAGCATCGGTCGTTCCCTGAGCCGGGACGTGCACCAGCTGTACCTTCTGCCCCGGCACCAGATCAGTGGCCGGGACCTGTTTCGGCTCCAGTCCGATCGGCACCAGTTGCTCGCCGGTCTTCACCACGTTGTCGCTCGTCACCTGCGAGGAGGCGAGGAGGGAGCCGGGCTTGAGCTCCACGGCGGCCCGCCGGCCCACGACCGACTTCAGGTCGTCGGCGCGCACCGCCTTGACGACCGGGTCGAGGGCAACAGACGCCCTGCCCAGGTCCTCTTCGGTGAGGACCTGGCCGGCCTGGACGTCGCGGACCACGGTCACCACATCGGTGCGGTGGCCGACCTGGAAGAGCAGGACGGCAACTCCTGCACCTCCTGCGGCGATCAGCGCCAGCGACAGAGCGATGACGCCCGGTCGCCGCCTGCGAGCCGACACCCGGGGCGGCGCCACGGGCCCGGCCATGCGTCCCTGCTGGGGGACACCGTGCGTAGCTGCATCTACGTGGGTCCTGCTCATCGTTGTGTTCCTTCCGGCGGCATTACCCGACGACCTGTACTTCGCCGACCGCCACCTGCACGTCGGCCCGCCGTACCTCGGTGAGCCGACCGGTCTGCCCGCCGCCTAGCCAATCGATCGTCCACGTCGAGGTCGCGGTCACCGTGAACTTGCCGTTGTGGGCAGCGGCCGAGGTCCTCGAGTACACGTGTCCGCAGGTCGGGGACTGGCTCATACCTGCGGACGACGTGTAGGCGGTGCCGGGACCGTTGCAGGTCACCGAGGCACCGTCGCCCATCGCCCACACCATCCTCGACACCTTGGCGGTCGCGGTGACGGTGACCCCGCCCGCCGTGGCCGACGCCGTGTTCGGCCCGAAGGACGTGGCGCTCTTCTTGACCCACATCCACATCGGGACGCCCACGCTGTACTTCCCGGCCGCGCGCGGGCTGGCGATGTCCGGACCGAGCAGCGTCATGGAGTCGACCGCACGCTGCGCCAGTTGCCTCGGGTCCACCCGCGGAACCGGAGGCTGTCCCAGCGGGACGACGACGAAGCCGTCCGGGTTGTCCAGGCCGCCGTCCGTGCACCCGTAGAAGTAGGCGTCGTTCTTCTCGGGGTCGGCGCCTTTCCAGCCAGGCCATGCGGCCGCAGGGTCCGGATCGACCTTGGTGTACGTGCACGCGACCTTGCTGTCGGCGCTGGTGCCGGCGCCTTGTGGACTGTCCGCCTGCCCGCCGCTGCCGCCGGTTTCGACGGCGACGCAGACTTTGACGACCTGGCACCTGACCGCACCGACGCCGGGATCGCCACCGGCGTGCGCGGCACCGGCCGAGGCCAGGGTGAGGACGCCGGTTAATGCGGCGAGACGCCGGATCAGCAGGATCGCTCCTGGGCGGTCCACTTCGTGACCATCCACTTCGTCCCCCACTTTTCGAGCGTTGCGGTACTGGCGTACTTGAGGAGCCGCGTCGTGGGCAGTGGGACCGGCTTCTTCGAGGTCTTGTCGATCAGCGTCCAGTGGGTCGTGTCAACGCAGTCGTGCACCACGGCCGTGGGGATCTTGCCATCGGTCACCTTCATGATCTTCGGATGGATTACCGGCTTCCCGGTCATCACCTGCCCGGCCTTCCGCATGACCTTGAGGTCGTGCTCGATGTCGAACAGGGCCCTGAGGGTGTTGTTGTTGTTCAGGCCGGTGGCCGCCGAGGATGCCTTGCTGTAGGCATCGGTCTGCGCGGCCCAGGAGTTGCTGTACGCCGTGAGGGCCGCGTCCTCGGCGGTGGCTGTGGGGGACGGCGAACCAGCCTGCGGCGCAGGGTTGGCTCGGGCCTGCATGTCCGGACTGCTGTCACTGCAACCAGCCAGAGCCAGCACGCTGCCGGCGAGAAGCAGCACGGCTGCGTGCTGGTGGATGCGGACGGCGCCGGTATGGAGCCCCGAGAGGCGCGGTTGTGATGCTGTCACGTTCTCTCCCCGTAGGACGCGGTGCGGTCGCCTGTCCGCAGGTCTTTGGCTCGCGCCGATTCGGAATCGCGGCCTGACCCACCTGTGGTGATGCCTGTGTGTGATCGCAAGGTTACTCATATGTCACGTAACTTCCCGGCAAATAGGTCGAGTTCACTCGTGTGTCTGGGGATGTATCCGATCATTTCGGAATCGGGCGACCGCTTGGGTTCGGTGTCTTCGCTCGTCGCGCCCGCACAGAGATCTCGCCCCCCGGGGTTCTGCGGGAGGCCGTTCTCAGTGGTGTTGCGGGCCACCGGATGTCTCGCCGAACCCGCGCGTGTCGAGGTGACCGTCGTGCTGTGTGTTTCCTCGGCCGGCACGCCCAGGACGGCGATCCTGTGCCTCTCGGCCGTGGCGTCACAGCTGCGTCCACGGGCGGTATTTGCCGCCCGCCAGCGGAACCCAGATGTGAGAGGTGGGGCCGAGCTCGTCGAGGTCGTCCAGGACGGCCGCTCCCAGCGGCACCTCGCGGGCCAGGCCGGCCACGAGGGGATGATGGGTGGCCATGGCCTTGAGGTCGTTGATCCGGTTGTCCATCGTCTGGCGTGACGCGCCGGTCAGCACGAACAGGATGCGGGGGAAGACCGGGTACCAGCGCAGCCAGCCGGGGCCGTCGTTTGTCTGCCGGCGCCGGCCGAGAGGCTGCGGTTCGTAGGCCCACAGCCTCGCGTATTCGATCAGCTTCGCGGCCAGCCGCTCGCTGCTCATGGTGGCGCGGTCGATCTCGACGAACGCCCGCAGTTTGCGCCGCTGTTCGCCCTCGATGAGGGTGTAGTGCATGAGCGCGTCGGCGATGATCCTCTCTCCGTCGCCGATCGAGTGGAACACCTCGGGAGTCCAGTCCAGGTGACCGTGCTCGTCGCCGCGGCGGCGGGCATCCACGACGAATGCCAGGTGGGTCCGCAGGACGGTGAGGGTGTGCGGGGTCTTGAGCGAGGCGGCCGTGGCGGAGGTGACGGGGTAGGGCGGGCGGCCCCGCAGCGCGGGCCAGTCCCGGGTGAGCCGTGCGCCTTTCGGAGTGAGGTACCAGACCCGGGTGCGGTGGGACTGCGGCAGGACGACGAAGTCGACCAGGCGCTCGCCGAGCAGCTCGTTCAACCGCTCCGAGACCGACTGGCGGGAGCGGTCGGGCCGCAGCAGGAGGTGCAGCTGGTGGGTGGAGGCCATGCGGTGCTGGGCGAGCGTGGCCAGGAGCTGGTGCTTGAGGGGCTCGACGGGACTGGGCGTGAAGCTGCCCGCGGTGCCTTTCCTGGGGCCGGTGATGGTCATCCGAACTCCTGGTCCATTTCCTTCGACAGGTGGGCGGCGGCGCCAGCGGGGGAGTGCGCGCCGAGGAAAGCGGTGACGCGGCCGAGCTGGCCGGCGGCGCGGTCCGTGGCCTGGTTCAGCGGGACGGCTTGTGCGTTCGCCTGGGCGGCTCGCTCCAGTGCCAGGGCCTGCTTCGGGCGGGCGAGAGCGGCGAAGACGGCGTCGAGGTGAGGCCCGCGCAGCCGGACGGGCCCGATGCGGCTGCCGCGTACGTTCATGGAGATGTAGTGCTCGAACCGGTCCATGGTGGCGACCCGGTCGGGGCTGGGGTCATCGCCCCATTCGGCGGTGATCGGCGCGATAGCGGACTTCGAACCGGCGGTGGTGGCCAGCGTGGAGGCATTCTGCACGAGGGACTGCCGCACTGGTGTGGGCAGCCGGGACAGCAGCTGGGTCATGCCGTGGACGTGGCACCTGTACTTGCGCAGGTCCTCGAACATCGCCGCGATGGTCTCGGGCGCTGCTCCGGTCAGGGTGATCAGTTCGTCGAAGTACGGGCGGAACGGCACCCGTTTCCCCTCCGGGGTGTCGCGCCGCGAGCGCGCGGCCCGCAGCAGGTCCCGGGCGAGCAGCGCGGTCAGGAGGCGGTCAGTGGGCCCGTTGCCGCCCGGGCACACCCACACGATCATCCTGGAGTCCATGGCCGCGCGGATGTCGTAGACGCCGGCGGGCCGGCCGAGGAAGGCGCGGGTGAGGGGGTTGGCGGCGAGCCGGGCGATGGGGTTGAGGACGACGGCGAACGCGTCGGCCGGCAAGGTCGGGAACACCGACTGCCACCAGGCGCGGGTGTCCCCGTCGAGCCGGTCCGCCACCGCGGCGAGCGCTGCCGTGCGGAATGCGGCGTCGGTGAGCAGAGCGCGGATGTGGAAGATCGTGGCCTGGTCCTCGGGTTGGCCGGCCTGGCAGGCCGCCTCGTTCACGGCGGCCAGGACGGTGAGCGCGGCGGTGAGGATGGTGAGCGCGCGCGGTGCGCTCGCGTCGTCCCATGCCAGCGCGGAGGCGTAGGCGTCGGCGATCGCCTCGACGACCTCGTGTGCCGCCTGTCCCTGGTGCATGCCGAGCGGATTCCACGAACTGATCCGCGGGCTGGGACCGAGACCGTTGAGGTCGATCAGTGCGATCCGCTGCATCAGGTCGTCGTGCGCCAGAAACGGCCGGGCGCGCGGCCACGAGTCGCGGTGCGGGTCGACGAAGACCAGGCCCCCGCCCGCGTGTGCCCATCCGATCGCCTGGGCCAGAGCCCGCTCCGTCTTGCCGCCGCCTGCCTTGCCGACCCCGACTTCGAACAGGGTCTCCTCGGCATAGGTGGCGACCAGCCGCTGCCGGCCGTCCGGGCCGCGGTAGATGCCCTGCAGCAGCAACTCGGGGTCGCCGAAACGGAAAGTCGGCAGGTCGCTGGCGAGCACCGGCAGACGGCAGTGCACGGTGGGCGGCTTGAGCAGTCCGTAAAGTTCCTCCAGCCTCACCCAGTTCGCGCGGGGCGGCTGGCAGTGCCCCAGGTTCCAGCGGCGCTCGAAAGCACGCCTGGTGGGCCAGCGGTCGGCGCCGATCCGCCACGGCCCCAGCTGCCAGCCGCGCATGGCCCACCGGGAGCGGCCGCCGAAAACGTCGAGCGCGGCCTGAAGCTGTGCCATACGGGCCTCCGCGCGGCCCGCGGTGTTCGAAGCGCACATCACGAGCAGCTGGACCCGGACCAACTGGTCGTCCTCGGCGAGCTTGCCCAGCGCCTCCGTCGGCTCCACCCGGCGCGGGACCGGCGGCATCACCAGCCGCCGCCCGCCACCGGCTGCCGGCCTGTCACTGAGCAGCTGCTGCACCTGCCAGCCCAGGGAGTCCTCGATGCCGCTGGCGTCCTGCCGCAGCCAGCGCGCGGCTCGCTGGGCCTCGCGGCGCTCACAGCGCCGGGCGGCGCCCATCAACTGCCGGCGGCGGGCCCGCAGTACCCACTTCGGTGCCCGCTGCATGTCGAGCCGGAGCTCGGCAAGGTCACCGAGCTCGGCGCGCAGGTCCGCCACGGCGTCGATGAGCGGCTGCAGCGGATCGGGGGCGAGCGGCACCTCGCGCAGGGGCGCTGTGGGCTTGCCGCGCAGGATGAACTCGGCTCGCACGGTGTGCTCCCGGGGCTTGTCGGTGATCGGCCGCCCCGGGGCCACGGTGACGTCCGGCCCGAACGGGGTGATCGACAGGAGCCGTTCCGCGCCGGCCGGTCCTTCGATGCGGTAGCGCAGCGGCGCGCTGCCGTCGGCGCGCAGCCGGATCTGTACGGCCTTCGACCGGCGCGGTGCCCACCAGGGCATGGACGTGGACGCGCGGGCGAGCTGGACACCGCGCCTGAAGATCTCCTCCGGAGTCGGCTCGAAGTGCCGGGTGGAGAGGAGTTCCAGAGCCATCCGCTGGGCCGAAGCCTTGGCTGCGAGCCTGCGCACCACCAGTTCGCCCGCGCCCCAGCAGACGGCGATGATCATCGCGAGCACATACCAGTGGGCGCAGAGCCAGTGCGCCCACCCGGCGATAGCGGTGAGCAGAGCGCATACATGACGGGCAGTCGTGTGCGCGGCCAGGCCGGTCAGATGCGGGGCTGCGGCGTCCACGTCGCTGCTCCCTTCTCGGACGTGCGGGTGAAGTGCCATTCGCTGATGCGGAGGTCGGTGAAGGTGCCGCCGCGGTCCGTGCCGGCCCACACCAGATGGACCACCGCCCCGGCCGGGCTGCCGTCGCGGCGGGCGAGTGCGGCCTGGATGCGGAAGCGGGCGGTGGCGAACGCCGGGGCCATCTGGTCTGCGCCGGGGAAGAGGTCCGGCCACTGCGCACGGCCGGCTCCGGTGGCGTCCGCGCGCAGCAATGCGCGGCCCGCGGCGAGCAGTTCGCGTTCATCCGAGGCGGGCAGGTCGGCGGGCCAGGCCGTCTCCAGCGAGCGCTGGATCGCCTGGTCGCCGGCCACGCCCTCACCGTGCGGCGGCAGAGCCGGCGCGGGGACAAGTGCCGCCCGTGGGGGAGGTGCCGCGAAAGAAGGCGTGCCGTCGGCCGGCGCAGAAGGCGCGGGCCGCGCCGATCGGGCCGTCCTGGTTGTAGTCGGGCGCGGGTCCCGAAACGACGCTGCGGGGGCCGGTGGCTGCCGGGCCTGTGGCATGCCGAGCAGGGCGCCCCCGGTGACGGCGAGCAGGACAGTGCTCACCAGCAGCAGCCGCGGTGAGCGCGGGGTGGTGGTCACAGCAGCCGTGCTCCTCCCGCGAATCCGGACATGGTGTTGACCGAGTCGAGGCGGACGACGGTGCCCGGGCGGGCGGCGTTGATCATCTGTCCGCCGCCGACATAGATCCCGACGTGGTGGATCGTTGAGTCGCGCCCCGGGACGTAGGCAAAGAAGACGAGGTCGCCCGGTCTGAGCGCGCTGGTGCCGAGGCCGGCGGGCAGGCGCCGGCCCGCACCGGCCTGTGCGTCCGCGGTGCGCGGCAGCCGCACACCGATCCTGGCGTACGCGTAGCTGGTCAGCCCCGAGCAGTCGAAGCCCTTGATGCCCGCACCGCTCTTGCCGCTGCGTGAACAGCAGAACCCGTACGAGGGGCCGCCGGCGTTGCCGCCGCCCCAGGAGTAGGGCACCCCCCGCTGGGAGAGGGCAGACTCGATCACGATCCGGACCTTGCCCGGCAGGTGCTTCAGATCCGGGCCCGTGGCGGGTGCCGTGTACTGGGCGATCCAGCCCAGCACGTTGGCCACGTACTCGTCTGAGTGGTTGTACTGGAAGATCGCAGCCCTGAGCTGCGTGCTCTTGGCCAAGTCGCGGCCCCGGCCGCACAGGTAGAGGGTCGCCCCCAGCGCGGCGTCGTCCGCGTTGTGCGGGTCGGCGATCTTGTCTGCGTTGCCGTCCCTGCCGACGTGCTCCCAGACCGAGGGCAGGAACTGGAAAGGCCCCACGGCCCGCTCCCCGGTAGCGGTGCCGTCCCATTTGCCGCGGTCGCTGTCCGGGACCGCGGTGATGTTGCCGCCCTGGCCGGAGCCGTTGAGGAGGACCCCGTACAGCTTGGGACGGATGTCACCGTTGCCGGCGATGGTGCGGCCGATGGCATGGTTGGACTCGACCTTGGCGATCGCGGCGAGGATGGGCCAGCGCATGCCCTGACACCGGGGCACGTACAGGCCGACGTTCTGGACTGCCTTCTTGTAGGCGGCCAGCATCCGGGGAGGAATGTCCGCGGCGCTGCCGCCCTCGGTGATGCCCCCGCCGCCTTGCGCACCCGTCCTCAGCGCGATGTACGAGCTGATCGCGTTCCCTACCGGCGCGGCACAGCACACGGCGGCGAACATCAGCACCCCCACCACGCACCCCCACCGCCTGACGCGGCGTCCAGGAATCCTCACTCGTCCTCCCCGTCCCCGTCCGGCCGCTCAGCGCCTTCCCGGCTCCGGCGCTCCGCGTCGGCCGCCGTACGCCGCAGCAAGTCCCGCATCCGGGCCCGCGCCTCCTCCCGCGCCCGGCTGCGTGCCCGCCCGCCCCGGGGAGAACGGGCCCGTCCCGGTCAGGTCGGCCCCCGGGCGCAGGTCCGTCCCGGTGCGAGGCAGACGGCCGAGGAGTAGTTGTCGCACCACCGCCCGCGGGACGTGCGGGGCCAGGTGCCGGACGACCGTCGGGCGCGGCCCCCGAAGTGGCCCCCAGGCGGCGGCCGGTGAACGGAGCGACTCCGCTGCTGTCGGAGTTCTCCCGCAGGACCCGGGCGACGTGACGTCCCGTGTCCGACCATGCCCGGCCGTCTTCGCGGACGGTGTTGGCCCACACACGCACCTGCTGGCGGGCGTCCCGGGAGAAGCTCGATCGCGAGCCGTCCGACCGTGCCCGGCGGATGTTCGCCGGCAGTCCGGCCGTCGCCCCGTACGCGATCCGGCCGCCCCGGTGCCAGATGCGGTAGCCGCGGAAGCGGACCAGCCGGTTGTGCGCCCGGGTCGAGAGCAGCGCGCGGTCGCTGTCGTGGTCGTGCAGCACCTCGCCGGTGTCGCGGTCGATGATCTGCCCCTGCGCATTGCGGTACCGGTCGGCCGGCCCTGAAGGCCGCTGCGGTCCTGTGCCGCCCGAACCAGCGCCCGCCAGATCGCCCGTGGCCGGGTCCTCGCCGATGGTGAGCTTGCGCCACTTGGCCAACTGCTCGCCGTCGGGCCGCCGTCCGATCAGCAGCCAGTACGCGGCCTTCCCTCCGAGCCGTGCCCCCAGCCCCCCTACCGCCGTGCCCGCGGTCAGCGGGGCAAGCCCGCGGCCCGCTTCGGCGGAGGCCTCGGCGAGGATCTGGCCGGGGTCCACCGGCATGCCCGCGCCGTCGAGGAGCGAGGACAGCGCGCCCATCAGCCGCTGCCGGGTGCCGAGCACCCCGAACCGTCCTCCGCCCCCGCCGGTGAGTGTGCGTAGTCCCGCACCGTATCCGGTAAGCCCGGAGGGAGAGTTCAGGGCGAGCGCGGCGCCGAGCTCGGTGTCGCCGGGCAGGTGGGTGCCACCGACCTTGGCGTAGCGCATGCGCATGGTCATCCGCCGCCCGAAGGACGTGATGGACGCCAGGAGCCTGCGGTGCCCGGCCGCGCCCGCGATGGCGAGGACGTCGATGAGCAGGATCCGCTCGACCATCAGGTCCGGTCCGTTGGTGACGGTGGCGTCGACCGCGATCCCGAAGAACGGGATGAACGCGCAGATCCCGACCACGGCCAGGACCGCGACGCCCCACAGGGACAGCCACTTCCACACGCTCTGCCGTGCGGGGCCGGGCAGCATGCCGGCGACGAAGGTGACCCCGCCCGCGGCCGCGGCTCCCGCGCAGACAGCCTGTGTCCCGAGCAGCACGACAGCGCTGGAGAGCAGCATGCCGCAGATGAACAGCGCGGCGACGAGCAGCAGGGCGGCGCCGCACACCCGCCACCAGGTCGGCTTCCCGGCGTACTCGGCGCAGGCCTTTCCGACCGGGCCGGCTTTCTTCATGTCGTCGAGGAACGCGGCGAACTGCTGGTCCTCGTCGGTGACGATCACGTTCGGCGAGCCCAGCAGGTCCCCGTCCGCGGTCAGGGACGGCAGCGTGGTCTTGCGGGGGATGCCCTGGCTGGCGAGGCAGTACTGCTTGGCCTCTCCCTTGACCAGGCTGCAGGTGTAGTCGGCCTTCTGCCGCTTCTCACAGGTGTCGCGCATCGGTGACGCGAGCGAACCGCAGTCGCCGCTTGCCGTGTCGCTGCCGGCGCGGTACCCGCCGGTGATCCATTTGAGGTGTACGGCGTAGGCCTTGCGGTCCGAAGGCTTGGACGGATCGAGGATGCGCCCGTACTCCAGCAGCATGTATGGCTTGACGACCAGCGCATTGGTGATCGAGTCCTGCAGAGGGCGGGCCACGTCTTCGGCGGTGACCGGCGCCTCGTCCTCCCGTTGAAGGCATTTCAGTTCGGGATTCCCGGCCAAGCCGGCGCAGGGGTCCTTGCCGGCGATCTTGCCGCCCCAGTCATACGAGTTGACGCTCTGCTGGGCGACGCTGGCGGCCACTTCCTGGCTCTGGACGATCGGCCCGTCCTTCGCCAGCAGGAAGTCGGGACGGACGAACGCGGAGGCGGCGAACGCCCCGATCAGCAGCGTCAGGAAGATCTCGCCCAGCCCGCGGCCGATGCGACCCCGCACGATCATGAACCCGGCGAACACGAAAGCCCACGCCAGCAGCAGGCCTTTCAGACCCAGCGTGTCGACGACCACGTGGTTGTAGGCGTCGGCGACATGCTGGGCCGGACGGGTCAGGATCTTCAGCAACGGGAACCGGAACGCCATCTCGACGGACCACCCGGCCAGCCCGACCAGCAGCCGGATCAGCGTGAACAACCCCGACAGAGCGAACGCCAAGGCCTGCGACTTGAAAGCGACGATGGAGCCGCCCTCCGCGTCCAACTCGTAGGAATTGATCGGCACCCCCTCGGAGGAGGTGATGTTCAGCGGCGCGAGCAGATCCCCTGTCTCTCCGCTACCGCTCGCGGCGTACACCACCTGGGTGTTGACCAGCAAGAACACCCCGGTGAGCAGCACCACGAATCCGGCTGCGCGCAGGGTGCCGCGGTCTGGACGCACCATCAGCCCCGCCTCCGCCCGGACGCGCGCCGCCCGCGCCGCACCGCGAGCGCGGCCGCGCCGGCCCCGGCGGGCACCAGCCGCCAGGCCGTCCCCGAAGGATGGTGTCCCAGGGCTAAAGCAGCAGAGCCGCGCTCGCAGTACGCCTTGGCCCGGCTCACGATGGGCGCGCACCGGTTGCGGTGACCGTGGGCCTTGGCGGGGATCGTCTGCCCGGTGTGGGGCCACCAGGATTCGGGCACGCCGACCGACAGGGCCACAGCCAGCACGCCGGCGACCAAGGCGATCACGGCCAGGACGCTGGAAGCTGCGGCGATACGGCGGGAGCGATCCCAGGAGGTGGAAATCATCGGCTGTATTCCTCCGGACGGACGGGAACGACCTCACCGGCTGACGGGGCACATGTGGTCTGGGAGCCGGCGCCCGTACGTCCTCCCGGTGTGGTGGTGATGGACGAGGCGATGCGCGGGATCCGGGGGATGACGACCTTGACGCGGCCGGTGTTCTGCCGCGGGCAGGCCAGCAGGAACTCGCCCTCCCGGCCTTTCTGGCCGACCGGGGACAGACCAGTGGTCACCAGCCGCAGCAGTTCCTCGTCGTCCCCGTCGAGGCCGACGAACTCCAGACCGCGGCGGGCCCGCTCACGATCAGCGGTGCGGGCGAGCGCGCGGTAGGCCATCAGCCCGCGGTCCGGGCCGAGTTCTCGTGCGTCGTGGGAGGCGCCCAGCAGGCCGGCACCGTGCTTGCGGCCGTCGTGGAGGATTTCGTGGACGAGGGCAGTGCCTTCGGCGGACGAGGTGAGCCAGTACAGCTCGTCCGCCACGACCGCGGCGAACCGCTCGGGATCCTCGAACGCGGCCTGCCGGGCGATCGCGGCGATCAGGTAGAGCGCCGCGCGACCGATCAGCGCCTCCAACGGCTGCTGATGCAGGATCTCGGGCTTGTCGAACGCGGCCTTCGGCGGCAGCTTCAGCCCTGCCGTGGTGATCACGATCATGTCGCAGGCGCTGGAGGCGTCCAGCCTGACCGGCGGCAGCGCCGGATCGAAAATCATCCGGGCCAGCGAGTTGGTGGCGACGACGCGGATGAGGCCGGCGAGGGCGGCGGCCGCGTCCTGCCGCTTGCTCGCCTCGCTCTTGGACATCTCCTCAAGGACCTCAAGGACCCGGTGCATGGACGGGGCGTCGCTGAGAGCGGCCTGTTCGACGGCATGGTGGAGGACCTCACCGCTGGTGCTCATCGGGCCGATGCCGAGCTGCAGGGTGAGGTAGGACAGGGCGTAGTGACGGCCTTCGGGGCCGTGGAACATGCGCAACGGGTCGATGGACACCTCGGCCTGGGCGGCATCGATGATCTGAACGCGGCCCTTGGCCGCCGTGCGGGCAAAGGCAGCCCACTCCCGCACCGGAGTGCGGTCGATGCAGATCGCGCAGCCGCCGCGCGCCCATACCGCCTCGGCGATCAGTTTCTGCAGGACACTCTTGCCCGCGCCGAGATCCCCGACGATCCCCATCGAGGCGGAGGCATCGACCTTGGGAGCGTCCGCGACGTTGATCATGACGGGGCGGCTGGTGCCGCAGTCCAGGTCGATTCCGAGGAACATGCCGTTGGGGTCACCGACCTCCGTAGAGGTGAAGGCGCCGCCCAGCGCCCAGTCCTCGGAGATCTGGTGCTGGGTGAACTCCCGAACGACACCCGGCCGTACGGTGCCGGGCAGCCCCAGGGTGAACAGGGCCTCTTGCAGGCCGGCCGGACGCACAGCCCGGTAGTCGGCTCCGCCGAGCAGCGCGGTCAGGGCGCGGGCCCGGGCGTCGCAGACGGCGGCGGTCGGCCCCCACACGCTCAGCACGGTGACGGACTGCACCTCGACCTCGACGCTGGTGCGCAGCCGGCTGTCCATCTCGCCCAGATCGCGGGCCGCTTCGGGCACGGAAGAGGGCATGCCGGTCGGGCGGGCGTCGTACTGGTCGGCCTGGTCGATGAGTTCGTTCTTCTTTCGCCGCACCTGGTCGCGGGCTTTCTCCGCGGGTACGAGGGTGAGGTCGACGGTGTAGTCGACGGGGAAGCCGAGGGTCTCCAGCTGGGCGAACAGATCGGCGGCGTCCTGGCTGACCGCGGGCGGGCACTCGGCCAGCGCCAAGTGCGCCTGGTAGCCCACCCCGGTGGCGGACTCGACCAGCAGCCAGCGCCGCCCGAGCGGCGAGCCGCTGTTCAGCCGCCACCAGGCATTGCGGCCCGACCGACTGATCCGGTCCGCGCCCTTGAGCTCGTCGGGCTCGTCGAGGTCGGGGGCGATGCCGCCTTCTTGAAGGCGGACCTGACCGAGGTCGGCGTAGCTGGGGGAGCGCAGCACACCGTCCCGGATCTGTCCGCTGTACAGCTCGCTGGTCTCGGCCTCCGCCAGCAGGGGCTCGGCCATGCCGCGGTGCAGGGCGTGCTGGATCATCCACACGATCTCCGCCGGGCGGGCGGGGCGGAAGGCGATGCCGCCGGCGAGCGCGGCCTCCACTCGGGAGGCCTGCTCGCGGTAGGCATTCACCTCGCGCCGGGCCACCGGTGTGGGCCGCATGCCCAGCATCGGCGCGACCTCGGCCCACGCCGCACCGACAGACGCCGACATCTGAAGGCCCGCGGTCTCGGTTTTAAGGGGCACGGCCAGCCACAGGGTGCGGCGGTGCATCTCCTGGTCATCCAGCAGATCCAGAGTGGCCTCGATGTTCTCCACCCACGGATGCCGGCCCGCACCGGGTGCCTGATCGGCCGGCTCGATGCCTTCGATCATGCGCAAGGCGATCTCGCCCGGGTCGACCTGGGCGCACATGCCGTACAGACGCGGGGCCCCGGACAGCGAGCGCACCAAGCGGGTGATCTTCGCCAGCTCTTCGTCGCGTACCGCGGCAGGCACGTAGGTGCCCTGCACCGTCTCCTCGCGGTGCCCTCGCGCGTCCGGGCCGGGGTGAAGGCGGTAGACGGCCCACACACTGCCCTGCGTCGACCACACCAGATGCCCGGCGACGTGACGGACCGGAATCCTCACCGCCCACCCCCCTGCCGGGCGAGCGCGAGCAACTGCTGGACACCAGACGCCGGTCCCGCCGCCACCCCGACAGCCGTGGACGGCGTACAGGGGGGCGCCGACGAGTCGTCTCGGGTTGGGCCCGGGCGCCGCTGAACCGCAGGCGACAGCGCGCTCTGTTCGGCAAGACCGGGCGCGGGCGCGTCTTCGATTGAGAAGGCGCCGAACAGCGGGCGGGGAGCGCGATCGCGGGCGGCCCGCCCGCCGATCCGGCCGCCGCAGGGCTGGCAGAGAAGCAGCACCCAGCCCACAGCGGCCTGCACCGGCGAGCGGCCGGCGATCTTCGGCCGGCGCACCGTCCAGATGACCAGGACCCACCCGATGACGGGAACCGGCCCCATCCACGACCACCAGCCGATGGTCTTGACCAGAAGGAAGCCGCCGCCGACGGCGACCGCGATCTGCGCGGGCGTGTACGGGCCGAAGGGAATCTTCCAGTCGGCGACCTTGCCCAGCACCCAGGGGTGACGGCGGGCAGCGGTGTAGTAGCGGCCCACACGGAGGCCGGCCGCGGTCACAGCATGCCTCCGAGACCCGGTGACTGGCCGGCAAGGACAGGTAGTTGGGACCGGACGATGCCAGGAACAGGGGGTGCGCCCTTGGAGGGGTGTTTCACCTCGTCGGTGAACATGGCCGCCAGATCGTTGCGCGAGTTGTACAGACCGAGCGCGATCACCATCAGCAGCAGGGCACCGATCCCCGCTTTGAGGCTGAACCTCTGGACCATGATGACGACGACGAGGCAGACCAGACCGCCCTTGAGGCCCTTGGTCCCCCAGTTCGTGAACATGGTGATCCACGAGTTGCCGAGGTCGCCCAGCTCCCCGGCGAGCATCAGACCGTGCACGGTGTTCATCGGGCACCTCCGGCATGCGCGGTCCCGGACTCCAGGGCGGCGACTTCCCACCGGCCCGAGCGGGCCCTGAGCGTGAGTTCATACGCCAGCGGCCAGCGGCCGGTGGCGTCCCGGGCCTCCACCTTGGCCAGGACGCGGACCGTCGTGCCGTCCGCCGGCACCTCCTCCACAGCCGCGTCCTCCTCGACGGCCAGCACCTGCTGGACGGTGACCGTCGTACCCGCAGCGGGGGCGACGGCCATGAGCTGCACACCGGGTGCGAGATAGCGGTCGACCTCTGCGGCACCCGTCAGATAGGCGGCGAGGAACTGCCCGACCGCGGACGACAGCTCCCCCTCCGGGACAGTCACGACGTACGACGACTTCGCCACCTTGGCCCGGGCCGGGCCGGCCACCACGCCGGGGTTGCCGGTCACCGCGAAAGAGGCGCCCCAACGATCAGCGGCCACCGGCACGACGTAGTAGCGCACCGACCCGTCGGCATACTGCGCCGCCACCGTCACCGACCAAGTACCGCCCGCGCGCCGCACGCTGCGCACCGCCGTCACTGACTGGACCACCGGCTGCGCATCGGGGGCCGGGTCGGGCAGGTCGACCTCCGGCGCCATCGACTGCGCAAGCCGCGCCTGCGCACTCGTCGCATCGTCGGCGCTGCTGCGCAACCAGGCCCCCAGGAACACCTGCGCATAGCCGCCCGGGTCGGTGACGACCGCCGCGGTGCGCGTGACGGCGGGCTTGGCCGCGGGGACCTGCGCAACCGCGCCAGGGGTGGAGGCGACAGCGACGGCGAGGGCCACGGGGCCGGCTGCGATGACGGTCCAGACCGCCACACGAGAGAGGCGTACGCGGCGGCGCATCGCCTCCAGGCGGGCGCCTGCCGCCATCGGAGCAGAGACCTCGCTCCGCGCGGCCTGCTTGCCAGAGGGCATGGTCGAACTCCTCGGTCAGAACGAATGGCTGCTGACCTTGAGAAAACCCGCCTGCGCCGACCCGACCACCGACCACGAACCCCCGACCATGATCACGATGGAGACACGAAACCCTTGGTAGGGGTCATGGTCGGCCCAACCATGACCCCTACCAAGGGGCCAGCCGGATCGTCAGAGCGCCGCACATCTCCGGCACGGGGAGCGCTGCACGATCAAGGAGCCGCTCAGCCGCTCAGCCGCACAGCCCAGAGACCGAAGCGCAGACGGGAACCGACCCAGCCGGGGCAGACACCTGCCCAGCGAGTCAGAGGCACCAGGGCAGAGGAGAACAGGACCCTGGGCGGACGTCGCAGAGAAAGGCAGTGCGAGGAACCTGGTCAGCCACGCTCGGTCGCTTCAGCATCTGGTCGCCTGGCCTCCGACCGCGTTCGGTCGCGCCTCTTCTCTTCGGTGATCTCCAGCCGGCGAGCCCCGGCCCTGCAGCCCCGATCTTCGCCTGCACGACCACGCGTGCCACCGTCGCTGCGGCACCCGGCCCAGTCACCGCCTCGCCGGTGATGCCTGCGGCGCCGCCGCACTGGACAGGGAAGCCAGTATCGCCTGCCCTCCATGTGCCTCCGTGAAAGCAGTGACGAGGGGGACGAGCCCACGTCCGCCGATACACAGGCTCCTCAATTACCCGACGGCAGAGTCGGCGATCTCCTCGCCACAGGCACTTGCGCTCCGTTGACATGGCCTTAACAGCGCGGTTCCGATCCCGGTGCGAGCAGGGACCGCCTCACCGCGATCGCCTTGCTCGAGTTGATGCAGAGAGGATCGCGCAACTGGTCGCCCAACGGGGTACGCAGCCTGTCGACCGGCTCCACGGAGGCCGATTGGCCCGACCACGCACCCGACCACGCCAGCAGGCCGGCCTCGTCGCCGCATCGTGACCCGTGGTCGGTGCTGCTGGCCGTCAGCACGGTCGGGGCCCAGGGGTGGGCTGACGCCATGGAACACGCACGCATCCGCGCTCCCCAGACCATCGATCGCCCCGCCCCGGTGGATCCGGTGTGCTGCCCTGGCCATGACGCGTGGCCCGTTCCGGGGGCCGGGCGGTGAACCACTTCGGGCCGGGTGTCCGCCGGGGCGTGATGGCCGGCGGACAGTTCACCCAGATCGCCAACGGGCTGTTCCGGGACCCCCGGCTCTCCTACAAGGCGAAAGGGATCTTCGGACACGTCAGCACGCACCGCAACGGGTGGAAGATCACCCTCGCCCACCTCGTCGCTGCCGGGCCCGACGGGCGGGACGCGGTCCGCACCGGCCTGAACGAACTGGAACGCTACGGCTACCTCGTCCGCGAACGCCTGCGCCGCCCGGACGGGACGCTCGGCGAGGTCGTCTACTCGATCACCGACCACCCCGCCACCGGCGACGTCACACCGCCGCAAACCCCCTCCCGCCTCACGATCACAAGCGAACCCCACGGCCTCAAAGCCGGCATCCGCCGCAAACCGATGGCCGGCGGCCACTTCACCCAGATCGCCAACAGCCTCTTCCGCGACAGACGGCTCTCCTTCAAAGCAAAAGGGATCTTCGGGTATCTCAGCACGCACCAAGACGGCTGGCACGTCACCGCCGCCGAACTGGTCCGCCGCGGACGGGAAGGCGCCGACGCACTCACCACCGGCCTCCACCAGCTCGAGCGGCACGGCTTCCTCCACCGCACCCGCGAACGCAACGCCGACGGCACGCTCGGCCGGGCGCTGTACCTCATCACCGACCAACCCGACCCGCAAAACCCCAGCACACAACCAGAGTCGGCATCTCCAGGACTGGCTGAACCCACGCTGGCTAACCCCGGCACTAAGAACACCACGAGAAAGAAGACCAACCAGCAGAACACCAGAGCCCTCCGTCCCCGCCGCCCCCACACCAGGCGCCCACCCGGACGGACAAACCAGCCAGGCACACCGACGTTCCCGCGGCCCGTGCCCGCAGCGGACGAGATGCATCCGGGGATCCTGCTGCTGCTCGAACTCGGTGCGGCTCGCCCCGAACTGCTGCTGACCGGCCAGACGCTGACCGACCAAGGCCGCGCCGTGACCGTCATGCTGGAAGCCGGCTGGAGCCGCGAGCAGCTACAACACGTCATCGCTGCCCGGCCGCTGCCACACCCGGTCCGCACCACGGTCGGCGCGATCATCGCCGCCCGCCTCCGCGCCGCCCAGGCATACCCACCACCCGCCGGGGCCGCCGACCGCGACAGCCGCCCCCGAGAGCCACCCTGCCACCGCAGCCAACCACCTCCGCAGCCGCGCGCACGGTGAGCGAGGCCCTGGCCTACCGGGCCCTCGTCGAATGCACCGGCTGCGGCGTCCCCCGAACCGCCCCCGGCGAAGACCTCTGCCCAGCCTGCCTCCACTGGCCGCTCTGCCGCACATGCCCCGGCCCAACCCCCCGGCGCGCCCGCCCCGACAGCGACGGCCGCTGCACCACGTGCGCCTCCGTACCGGTCGGCGAACTGGAAGGAATCAGCCCGTGACAGCCACGTCCACACCCCTTCCCGGCCGAGCGGCACAAGCGGTCCTGTCCATGAACGCGCAGTCGGACAGGGCTTGAGGCCGCGGCCTCCATCACAGCAGCCCAGCGTCCAGTCGGCGCCCTGCCGGAGAAGCCGCATGGCTACAGGAGAACCCTGAGACCATTGGACCCAAAGCCGTCTCCGCTCGTGCATGGATGAACACCCAGGCAGCCGGACGATGCAGCGGATGTCAGGCCTTCGAATTACGATGCTTGCTTGCTGCCACGACATGAAGAGGTAGGCGATATGCGGCTTTTGTCGGAAACTGCAAAAGTCCACGAAAAAGCGTCTGTGGAGCGATAAAGCCCCAGGTCAGGAAGCTGCTCCCCGCACCCGCGGGGATGGTCCTTCCTGGACCGGTACTGGAGCTACCGGCCCGGCCTGCTCCCCGCACCCGCGGGGATGGTCCCAGGCCCGCCACCCGGTCCATCTGATCCCGGAACTGCTCCCCGCACCCGCGGGGATGGTCCCGGTGCCCGGGTGCGCTGCGACGGACGCCTGTACTGCTCCCCGCACCCGCGGGGATGGTCCCCCTCGACGCCGAGACGCTCAGCCGGCGAATCACTGCTCCCCGCACCCGCGGGGATGGTCCCCTGATGCAGCGCTCCCTGCGCTGGGTCGAGGACTGCTCCCCGCACCCGCGGGGATGGTCCCGCGGTCGGGCGCCGCTTCCAGCTGGCCCGCGACTGCTCCCCGCACCCGCGGGGGTGGTCCCAGCTGGTGGTCGCTGACGTCGAACGGCCCGAACTGCTCCCCGCACCCGCGGGGATGGTCCCCAGAGCGCCCGCGCGCTCCAGAACGACGGGTCCGGCTTCCCGCGCCCGCGGGGATGGCCCCCGGCACGGGCCGATGAACTCCACGATGGCCAGCTGCTCCCCGCGCCTGCGGGGATGGCCCCACGGGCGACAGCACGGTCGACCACAGCCACGACTGCTCCCCGCGCCCGCGGGGATGGTCCCGCGGCCCGTATCTGGGCGAGGATGCCGGACACCTGTTCCCCGCGTCCGCGGGGGTGGTCCCACGACTGGAAGCAGGCTGTCGGGGCGTCTGGCGGGTGTTCATCGGTAATGCCTCCGGCGTGAGTTCGGCATGGTGGGCGGGACAGTGACAGGACTCATGTGCTTGCGTCTCGTCCTGGCGGCACGGCTCTTTCACCCGGTAGGGCCGGGAGCCGGGACCCGGACAGCAGCGGCCGGGAAGAAAGATCCCGGGCACGACGAGGCCCGGACGCCGGGTCCGGGCCTTGCGCTGTCGAAAGGGGCTTCGGGGGTCGACTGCCTGTAAGAACCTGCTCCTGAGGCCGACATGACAGCGCCCCTATCGGGTCAGTCTTTATGGCCTGGGCTCACGCACCGCGACCAGTCCAGCTCGCCTCGCGTTCCGAGTTCGTCGATGATCATGCGGTGGAGCCGGGCCCAGACCCGGTTCCGGCTCCACTGAGCGAACCGGCGGTAGACCGTCTGCCAGCTCGGGCCGAACACCGGCGGCAGCCTCCGCAGGGTAGCCCTCAGGGGCCGGACTTGTTGCGGCCATTTCCGGTCCGGCCCGGCCCCGAGCTGAGATCATCTTGGTATTCGGAATTCAGTTGGGTGTTCTGAAGCTCATGCCGTAGGTATCGCTCGTCTTGATCACTTGTGTCGGAGCCGCA
Source organism: Streptomyces sp. SUK 48 (assembly GCF_009650765.1). Classification (NCBI taxonomy): domain Bacteria; kingdom Bacillati; phylum Actinomycetota; class Actinomycetes; order Kitasatosporales; family Streptomycetaceae; genus Streptomyces; species Streptomyces sp. SUK 48. The sequence continues at coordinate 8,266,803 of NZ_CP045740.1, forward strand.
GGCGCTGGCCATACCTGGATGAGGTGTTCTTCTACGGGGTCGTCCTCGACAATGAGTTCTTCCTGTCCGGCATCACGGCCCCGAGCGTGCACGCGTACCCGGAACGGGCCGGGGCCTGCGGCGGTGAAGGCCGGCAGGAGCGGTGCCTCGTCTTCTATGTCAGTGGTGACGCAGGGGCGTGCGCCGGGGAGCAGCAGGCTCACTTCGACGATCTCGTCCCAGGCACCGTCATCGGTGGCCTCTGGTTCGTGTTCGGTCACTTCAACGGTGACGGTGACCGGGCCGGTTTCAGTTCCGGTCATGACGACGGCGAAGTCACCCGGGTCGTGAAGAATCCCAGGAGCCGCCATGGGCGCCACGAGACCATTGAACCCGGTGTAGTTCCATTCGCCGACGTCGAAGACGTCGCCGTTAATCCAGTACTGATTGTTACTTGCCCAGATGCGGGCGGTCGCCGAGATCACAGCCACCTCCTCCTAGGCGGCAACCCAGAAAGGGTCACCGTCAAGTACACGGTCCGACTTCCAAAAAGCGCCTACGCGCCCGCCCTGCGAGTTCTGCTCGCTTGTCGGCACCCAGGCCCATCCCCAGTCGGGCTGCTTACTCAGAGAGGCCCCCTGGTTGGTCTTCGCGAACGGGTATTCGTCGCAGGACTTGCCAGCTGGACGCTTCCGCGACGGGGGGCAGGCTACCTTGCGGTTGTTGCTCTCCACCTGCTCCCCGCGCCCGCGGGGATGGTCCCTCAACGGACTCGACATGCCGGCCAAGGCCGAACTGCTCCCCGCGCCCGCGGGGATGGTCCCGTGATCGTGTCGATCGCGTTGAACGGCCCATCCTGCTCCCCGCGCCCGCGGGGATGGTCCCTCCTTCAGGCCGGGCTTGATGCAGGCGGCCACCTGCTCCCCGCGCCCGCGGGGATGGTCCCGACGGCGAACCGCTCCGGGAAGGGCCGGACGGCTGCTCCCCGCGCCCGCGGGGATGGTCCCGCCGGACTCCAGACCTACTACGCCACCCGTGCCTGCTCCCCGCGCCCGCGGGGATGGTCCCCCACGCCCACAGCCGCCGCCAGAGCAGGCCGCTGCTCCCCGCGCCCGCGGGGATGGTCCCGCCTGGGAGGACTCGCAGGAACCGGTGGACTCCTGCTCCCCGCGCCCGCGGGGATGGTCCCAAAGCGGGTGTCGACGGGTCGAAAACGGTCAACTGCTCCCCGCGCCCGCGGGGATGGTCCCGAAACCCTGGCCGCGTCGGGGAATCGTGGGAACTGCTCCCCGCGCCCGCGGGGATGGTCCCAATCCAGTTACCGTCCGCGTTACGACTCACCTCTGCTCCCCGCGCCCGCGGGGATGGTCCCGTGACGGCGTGTGGGCGTGGGAGGGGAACAAGCTGCTCCCCGCGCCCGCGGGGATGGTCCCAGGGCGTACTGGCCGGGAACCGGGTCGGTGATCTGCTCCCCGCGCCCGCGGGGATGGTCCCCGTGGCGATGCCTGCCGCTCTGCGGAGCGTCGCTGCTCCCCGCGCCCGCGGGGATGGTCCCACGAACGGCAGCGCGGAGGGAGATGGCGTCTACTGCTCCCCGCGCCCGCGGGGATGGTCCCGGCGGACGCAAGGGCGGAGGCAACGCCCAGACCTGCTCCCCGCGCCTGGGGATGGCGCCCCGCCGCCCGGCGGGTAGTTCACGTCCCAGGGCCTGCTCTCCGCGCCCGCGGGGAGGGCCTTACGGGCATGTCGGTGACGACGCCGGTGCCGGGGCCTGTTTCTCGTGCCGGCGGGGGTGGCCCCGACGTGGTCGGTGGGCTGGGCATGAAGTCCTTCTGCTGCCCGTGCGTGCGGGGATGGCTTCGCGGCGATACCGCGGTATGCGAACTGTTCTTCGTGTCCGGGGGGTTGGGGCTTGCCGGTGGGTGTGTGTCCGGGTTGCTTGGTGTCTGAGGGGTCGTTGGTCTTGTTTTCTTCGTTGTGGCTTCGCTGTGTGTTTGTGTCCTGTATGTATCTGGCATGACGGGCGAGGGGGGTGGCCTGGTGGGGGTTCGTGCCCGGTTGGGTGGGCCGGCGTCGTGTGTGTGGGCCAAGCATGATCGTTGTTCGGATGGGTGGCTGCCGTTGTGGCGGCATATGGAGGACAGTGCCGCTGTGGCGGGGCGGCTGTGGGATGAGTGGTTGCCGTTGTCGGTGCGGCGGCTGATCGGTGGGGTGTTGCCTGGTAGGGAGGCGGATGGGCGTCGGCTGGTGGTGTGGCTGGCTGCTGTGCATGACATCGGGAAGGCGACGCCCGCGTTCGCCTGTCAGGTGGAGCAGCTTGCGCAGGTGATGCGTGGCCACGGGCTGGAGATGCGGTCGCGGCAGGCGATGGGGGCGGATCGCCGGCTGGCGCCGCACGGGCTGGCCGGGCAGGTGCTGCTGGGGGAGTGGCTGGAGGAGCGGTATGGCTGGCCGGGCCGGCAGACGGGGCAGTTCACGGTGGTGGTGGGCGGGCATCACGGGGTGCCGCCCGAGCACGGTCAGATCCAGGCGCTTGACCGGCATCCTCACCTGCTGCGCGCTCACGGGCCGAGCGGGGCGGTGTGGAAGAGGGTGCAGGAGGAACTGCTCGATGCGTGTGCGGGGGAGTTCGGCGTGGCCGAGCGGCTGGCGGCCTGGCGGGCGGTGAAGCTGCCACAGCCGGTGCAGGTGCTGCTCTCCTCGCTGGTCATCGTCTGCGACTGGATCGCCAGCAACCCGGACCTGTTCCCCTATTTCCCCGAGGATGTGCCGCGCTCGGGTGCGGAGCGGGTTGCGGCTGCCTGGCAGGGGCTGGATCTGCCGGGTCCGTGGCGGGCTGTGGAGCCGGCGGGGGATGTGCAGCAGCTGTTCGCGTCGAGGTTCGCTCTTCCGCCGGGAGCGAAGGTTAGGCCGGTGCAGGAGGCGGTTGTCGAACTAGCGCGGGATATGGACGGGCCGGCCCTGATGGTGATCGAGGCACCGATGGGAGAGGGGAAGACGGAGGCCGCGCTCGCCGCTGCCGAGGTTCTGGCCGCGCGGTCGGGGGCGGGCGGTGTGTTCTTCGCGTTGCCGACGATGGCCACCGGCAACGCGATGTTCCCCCGCCTGCTGGACTGGCTGGAGCGCCTGCCCACACCCGAGCAGGCAAGCTACTCGGTGCTGCTGGCCCACTCCAAGGCTGCTCTCAACGACAAGTTCGCCGACCTCATGCGCAGCAGCCGACCCCTTGCCGCAGTTGACGTGGACGGAGTCGAGGAGCGTGAGTGGCGGCCCTCGAGCCGGGACCGTGTGGCCGGCGCCGAGCTCGTCGCGCATACATGGCTGCGGGGGCGGAAGAAGGCCATGCTGTCGTCGTTCGTCGCGGGCACGATCGACCAGCTGCTGTTCGCCGGACTCAAGAGCCGGCACCTGGCACTGCGTCACCTCGCCGTCGCCGGGAAGGTCGTCGTCATCGACGAGGCACACGCCTACGACACGTACATGAGCGTGTATCTCGACCGGGTGCTGTCGTGGCTCGGCGCGTACCGGGTTCCGGTGGTGGTGCTGTCCGCGACCCTGCCGGCCGGCCGGCGAAGGGAACTGGTCCAGGCGTACGCGGGAAAGCCCGCCGGCGGTGAGGCCGCAGCCGCTTTCGAGACTGTGGCCCAGGCCGGTGACTATCCGCTGCTGACCGCCGTCACGCCCGGCGGGGTCCCGCTCCTGCGGCGTCCTGCGGCCTCCGCACGTACCGCAGACGTGGCAGTGGAACGCCTCGACGACGGCGTGCAGGTTCTCGCCGACCGCCTGGAGCAGGAACTCGCCGGCGGCGGTTGCGTTCTCGTCGTACGCAACACGGTGCGCCGCGTCCTGGAGACAGCGGCTGTGCTGCGGGAGAGGTTCGGAGAGGAGAACGTCACCGTCGCCCACTCCTGCTTCATCGACGTGGACCGCGCCGCCAAGGATGCCGCTCTGCTGGATCGCTTCGGGCCTCCGGGCAGGGCCGAGCGGCCGAAGACGGCGCACATCGTCGTCGCCAGCCAGGTCGCCGAGCAGTCCCTGGACGTCGATTTCGACCTGCTGGTCACCGACCTCGCGCCGGTCGACCTGCTGCTGCAGCGCATGGGGCGCCTGCACCGGCACCTGCGCGGAGGCCCGGAGCAGACCGACCGGCCTGAGCGTCTGCGCCGCCCCCGCTGTCTGGTCACCGGCGTCGACTGGAACGCTCCCGTGCCCGCGCCGGTGCGCGGCTCGCTCGCCGTGTACGGGGCGTACGCGCTGCTGCGTTCCGCTGCCGCCCTGCTGCCGCACCTGGACGGTGGCCCGCAGCGCCCGGTGCGGCTGCCGGCTGACATCAGTCCCCTGGTGCAGCGCGCCTACGCGGGCACGCCCGACGGTCCGGCCGGCTGGGCGCAGGCGCTCCAGGACGCCCGCGCGCGGCACGAGGAGCATCGCGCGGACCAGGCTGAGCGGGCCGCGACGTTCCGGCTCGACACCGCCGCCCGGCCCGGCCGGCCGCTGTTCGGCTGGGTCGCAGCCGGTGTCGGCGATGCGGACGACACCCGTCAGGGGCGGGCCCAGGTACGCGACAGCCGCGAGAGCCTGGAGGTCGTGGTCGTGCAGCGGCGCGCCGACGGCACTCTGGCCACGGTGCCGTGGCTGGCGCCGGACCGCCGGGGCCGCCCCCGTGCCTGGCTGGCACTGCCCACCGATCAGGTGCCGACCTCTTTCGCGGCCCGCACCGCCGCCAGCTGCGGGCTGCGGCTGCCGATCCAGTTCGGCTACGCCGACGTGATGGACCGGGCGATCGACGAACTCGAGGAACTGTGCATCCGTGCCTGGCAGGCGAAGGACAGCCACTGGCTCGCCGGCCAGCTGATCCTGCCGCTCGACGAGGACTGCCGGGCCCGTCTGGCGGGCTTCGTCCTTCACTACAGCCCCAGCGACGGTCTCGAGGTTGCGCGTGAGGAGCGGTGAGAGGAGAGCGCGGTACGCCGTGGCCGGGAGAGAACCCGCGTGCGCGAGGAGCAGCGGCTGTGGCCCCGACATCAGCGTGCGCGTGTATGGACCATCCCCGCGGGCGCGGGGAGCAGCGAGGTGGTGAGCCACTTGTGCCCTTCAGCCTGGGGCCATCCCCGTCTCAGCGGGGAGCAATCGCACGCTCCTCGAGGGCTCTCTCGGCACGTGCGGGTTCCTCTTCCATGCTCGCACTGGGCGCGGTGCGACCCGCAGAGGCTGGGCCCGGGCGGCGTCCGCTTTCCGCCCATCGGCCCAACGGCACCGCAAACACGGCAGACATCAAGCTTGCCAGAGCTGTGGCGGCACCCCAGCGGGCGTTCTCGTCAACCGGGCCGGCCAGTGGCAGCCAGTGTCCCAGCAGGAGGGCCGACCAGAAGACAGCCGCCACGGCCACTGTTGCTGTGATCCAGCGGACCCATCCGCTCATGCTGCGTCCCCTTCAGCCTGTTTCCGCCACGTTCGGGTGGACTCTAGAACGGATGAGCCCTCATGTCGGACGTCTCGCCGCGAGTCGGTGTGTCGCTCCAGGTCACCGGGTCGTGTCGGACCGGCACGCGCGCAGCGCCGTACGTGGCCGACCGCCTGATCGGCCGTCAGCCGGGCCGTCCGGCACGGCCGCGCGGCCCGGATTGTCAGATCCCTCTGGCAGGCTTCTGCCTCCGCTACAGCCCCCGTGACGGACTTGAGGTGACCCGTGCCTGAAGATGACCACAACAGCAGCGGTGAGGGTGTGCTGTCGTTCGATCTCACCGCCCAGCCGTGGATCCCGGTCCTGAGACGGGACGGCAGCCAGGCAGAGCTGTCGCTGTGTGAGGTGTTCGAGCAGGCACACGACCTGCGGCGCATCGTCGGTGATCTGCCCACGCAGGAATTCGCTCTGCTGCGTGTGCTGCTGGCCATCGCACATGACGCGCTCGATGGGCCGCAGGACATCGACGCGTGGGCGGATCTGTGGGAGGACGACGGCTGCTTCGCTCCGGTCAGGGCGTATCTGCAGGCGCACCGGGGACGGTTCGACCTGCTGGACGCCAAGGCGCCGTTCTTCCAGACTCCGGGGCTGCGGACGGGGCAGGACGAGGTGTTCTCCCTGAACCGGATCGTCGCCGACGTCCCCAACGGGGAGCCGTTCTTCACCGCACGGATGCCCACCGTCGACCAGCTCACCTTCGCGGAGGCGGCCCGCTGGATCGTGCACGCACACGCCTACGACACGTCCGGCATCAAGACCGGCGTGGAGGGTGACACACGCGTGAAGGGAGGCAAGGTCTACCCCCTGGGTGTCGGCTGGGCCGGGAATCTCGGCGGAGTCTTCGCCGAAGGCGGCACTCTGCGCGAGACGTTGCTGCTGAACCTGGTCGCCTCCGACACATCCAATCTTCAGGTCGACGACTCGGACGCGCCAGCGTGGCGCAGGCCGCCGTGCGGCCCGGGCGGCACCGAGCGCGCCCCCACCGGCGTGCGTGATCTGTACACCTGGCAGACACGCCGCCTGCGCCTGCACTTCGACCGGGCCGGTGTGAACGGTGTCGTCCTCGGCTACGGGGACCCGCTGGCCCCCGGGACCGGCACAACCGGGAACCGATGACGGCCTGGCGGCGCAGCAGGGCCCAGGAGAAGAAGCTGAAGAAGGTCCCGGTCTACCTGCCGCGCGAGCACACACCGGAGCGTTCCGCGTGGCGCGGGATCGGCGCACTGGTCGTCAACGAGGCATCCGTGGGGCAGGGGGCTGAGCCGGCCGACTATCTGCGGCCGGGCATCCTGGAGTGGGTGGCCCGCCTGGTGACCGAGGGCGTGTTGGAGCGCGGATTCCTCGTTCGGGCGCGGATCGTCGGTGCCTGCTACGGCACGCAGCAGTCCGTGATCGATGAGATCGTCGACGACCACGTGGCGATGGCCGTGGTCCTGCTGCACCAGCAGGACCGCCGCTACGCCGAGCAGGCCGTCGCAGCCGTCTGCGACGCCGACCTCGCGGTCAACGCGCTCGGCGACCTGGCCGCCAACCTGGCCCGCGCGGCCGGCACCGGCAGTGACGGCCCCCGCTCCAGCGCCCGCGACATGGCCTACGGCCTCCTTGAGGCCCCCTACCGGGCCTGGCTGGCTGGCCTTGCCGGCACCGACGACCCCTACCCGCAGCGTCTCCTCTGGCAGCAGCAGGTGCACACCATCGTCGCCGGGCTCGGTGACCGGCTGATGGCCGCGGCCGGGGACGCGGCCTGGCAGGGCCGGACCGTCCAGCTCGCCCGCGGCGCCGAGTGGCTCAACTCCGCCCTCGCCGGCAAGTGGTTCCACGCCGCCCTGCGCACCGGGCTGGGACGCCCCGATTCCTTCGACCTGCCGCCGGACGCGGACGCACGCCCGGCACCCGAGACCACTGTGAAGGCACCCGCATGACCACCGTCACCGCACCGGCCACCGCCCGCAGGCGGGTCACCGACCTCGCCTCCGCTCACCTCGCCACCCTGCAGCGGGGCTACCTCGACGATCAGCCGCATGCGGTCGCGGCTCTCGCCCGGCTGAGGCGCGGGGCCGGCCGGGAGGCCGGGCAGCTGCCGGACCTGTGGGCCCTGATCGACACCGGCCCCCTGCACGCAACGCCGGCCGGTGCCCGGCCGCTGAGCGAGAGCGAACTGGTGCGGGCCGAGGACGCCCTGCACGTCGCCCTCACTCTCTACGCGCTGCACCAGCAGTCCCGCCGCACCGGCATGTACCAGGCCGACCGTCCGGGCAGCGGACGGGGCCTGGGAGCCGCGGTGCGCCGGATGATGAAGCCCGGCGAGATCGACGAAGCCGTACACAAGCGCCTGGTCCGCGCCGGCACCGCCCCTGACCTGACGGTCCTGGCCCAGCGGCTGCGGGACATCGTCGTCCTGCTGCGCCGCGAGGACATCGCACTCGACCACGCGCTGCTCGCCGGACAGCTCTACACCTGGCAGCGCCCCGGCGGCGCGGACCTCGTCCGCCGGGAGTGGGGCCGCTCCTTCCACGCCTGGCACGACAAAGACCCCAGCGGCGACGCTGCTCCCGCCTCCGCCGGCCCGGCCGGCGGCCCCGACGACACCAGCACCACGGACACCGACAAGGACGCCTCGTGAACCGCATCTTCCTCGACGTGCACGCCCTGCAGACCGTCCCGCCCAGCAACCTCAACCGCGACGACACCGGCGCGCCGAAGAGCGCGGTGTACGGGGGAGTGCCGCGTGCCCGCGTCTCCAGCCAGGCCTGGAAGCGGGCCACCCGCACCTACTTCAAGGACGAGCACCTGCTGGAGCCGAGCGAACTCGGCGTGCGGACCAAGAAGATCGTGGAAGCGGTCGCCGCCCGCATCACCGCCCTGGATCCCGCGCTCAGCGGTGAGAACGTCCTGCGGATCGCGGACGAGACCGTGAAGGCCACCGGGCTGAAGACCGAGGTTCCCAAGCGCAAGGCGAACGCCGCCAAGGAAGGCGAGCCGGAACCCGTACCCCAGTCCAAGTACCTGGTGTTCCTCAGCACCCGGCAACTGGACGGCCTGGCCCGCCTCGCCGTCGAGGGCGCCGCCGACATCACAACCTTCCTCAAGGACAAGGAGAACAAAAGCCGGGCCAAGCAGATCGCGGACACCCACCACTCCGTCGACATCGCCCTGTTCGGCCGCATGGTCGCTGACGACGCCGACATCAACGTCGACGCCGCCGTCCAGGTCGCCCACGCCATCAGCGTCCATCGCGTGGACAACGAGTCCGACTACTACACCGCCGTCGACGACGAGAACACCGACGCGGAGACCGGCGCCGGCATGATCGGCACCGTCGACTTCAACTCCGCCACCCTCTACCGCTACGCCGCACTCGGCGTCCACCAGCTCGCCGCCAACCTCGGACACGGCCTGCGCGAGGAGGAACCACGCACCGAACCGGTCCGCCGGGCCGTGGAAGCCTTCGTCCACGGGTTCATCGCCTCCCTGCCCACCGGAAAGATCAACACCTTCGGCCACCACACCCTGCCCGACGCAGTGATCGTCAAGCTGCGCACCACCCGGCCCGTCAGCTTCGTCGCCGCCTTCGAGGACCCCGTACGCGGCGAGGAGGGCGGCTACGTCCGGGAGGCGTCCGAGCGCCTGGCCGAGTACATCCCCGACATCGAGCGCGCCTACGGGGACGAAGACACCACCCTCACCTGGGTGCTGCGCGTCGGCCCCAACACTCACAAACTCGCCGGGATTGGCACCGAGGCGGACAACCTCGGTGAACTTGTCACCGCCGTCGGCCGGGCCGTCGCCGAACGCCTGGAGAAGCCCGCATGAGCGTGCTGACCCTCCGGCTCGCGGGCCCCCTGCAGTCCTGGGGGGCCTCCGCCCGCTTCACCCGCCGCACCACCGAGTCCGCCCCCACCAAGAGCGGCGTCATCGGTCTGCTGGCCGCCGCAGCCGGCATCGAACGCGGCGACGACAACGCCCTGCAACCACTGGCCGCCCTCCGCTTCGGTGTCCGCATCGACCAGCCCGGCACCCGGGTACGGGACTTCCACACCGCCCACCACGGTGTCACCGGCAAATCCATGCCGCTGTCCGAACGCTTTTACCTCGCCGACGCCGTGTTCGTCGCCGCCCTCGAAGGCGACCACCAACTCCTCGGCGAACTCCACGCAGCACTGCGCGCCCCGGCCTACCCGCCATTCCTCGGCCGCCGCTCCTGCCCCCCCTCCCTGCCCGTCGAACTCAGCCTCCACGACGAGGGCGGACTCAAGGACGCGCTGCGCGACGAGGCATGGCAGGCATCACCCTGGTACCGCAAGCAGCACCGCAGCAAGAACGAGATCGAACTGACCGTGCTGCGTGAAGCCGACGGCCACGAGCACGACAACGCGGACACCCGGCGCGACCAGCCACTCAGCTTCGCCGCCGCCCACCGGCGCCACTCACTGCGCACCCACGTCAGCTACAGCGTGCGCATCCACAACCCGTCGGCCCGGCACCAGCCCCGGCACGACCCGTTCGAGGCCCTGGACGAAGAGAGCGCCTGATGTTTCTCACCCGCTTCCGCGTGAACACCGCACGCCCCGGCGCACGCCGCCTGCTCTCCTCACCGCAGACCATGCACGCGGCCGTCATGTCGTCCTTCCCGAAACTCCTGCCCACCGACACACCTGCCTCAGGCGGCCCGCGAGTGCTGTGGCGGCTGGACCACACCACCCGCGCCGAAGTCGTGCTGTACATCGTCAGCCCCGACCGGCCCGACCTCACCCACCTTGTCGAACAAGCCGGCTGGCCCGCCGCAGCCGCCGCCGACCCGGCCGACCCCGGCTGGCAGAGCCGCTCCTACGCCCCCCTCCTCGAGCGGCTCAGCACCGGAGACCAGTGGGCATTCCGCCTCACCGCCAACCCCGTCCACCACGCCCGCCGCAAAGACGACGAACCCACCAAACGCACCGCACACATCACCCCAGGGCACCAGATGAGCTGGCTCCTCAAACGCCAGGAGACCTGCGGCTTCCGCGTACTGGAAAAACCCGACACCAAGCGCCTGCTCCCCGACGGCACCACCCACACCAAGCAACCCCACCACGGCGACCGATACGAACTCACCGTCCACAACCCCCGCCCCCTCGCCTTCAACAAACACCACACCGCACCCCCCAAAACCGGCCGCCGGCCACCCGTCACCCTCCTCACCGTCACCTTCGACGGCCGCCTCGAAGTCACCGACCCACACGCACTGCGCCACGCCCTGACCCAGGGCATCGGCAAGGCCAAGGCCTACGGCTGCGGCCTGCTCACCCTGGCACCACTGCGCAGCACAGGGGCAGAGAAGTGACCACCATCTCCCGCCGCGCCGCTCTCACCCCGCGCCAACTCACCCGCACAGGCGAACGCCTCTCCTTCATCTACCTCGAACGCTGCACCGTGCATCGCGACGCCAACGCCATCACCGCCGAAGACGCCGACGGCACCACCCACATCCCGTCGGCAACCATCGGCACCCTCCTCCTGGGACCCGGCACCCGCATCACCCACCAGGCGATGAGCGTCCTGGGCGAAACCGGCGCCGCCGTCTGCTGGGTGGGAGAACAGGGCGTGCGCTACTACGCCGGCGGCCGCGCCCTGACCCGCTCCTCCGCGCTCGCCGAAGCCCAAGCCGTGCAGTGGGCCAACACACGCAGCCGACTCGCCGTCGCCCGCGCCATGTACCGCCTGCGCTTCCCCGACGAAGATCCCGCCGGACTCACCCGCCAGGAACTCCTCGGCCGCGAAGGCAGCCGCCTCAAGGACTGCTACCGGGCCCAGTCCGCCCGCACCGGTGTGCCCTGGCGCGGCCGCCGCTACACCCCCGGCGACTTCTCCAGCGGCGACGCCGTCAACCAGGCCATCACCGCCGCTGCCCAGTGCATGTACGGCATCACCCACGCAGTCGTCGCCTCCCTCGGCTGCAGCCCAGCCCTCGGATTCGTCCACTCCGGCCACGAACTGTCCTTCGTCCTCGACATCGCCGACCTGTACAAGACGGAGATCGGCATCCCCCTCGCCTTCGACATCGCCGCCGACAACGACGAAGACATCGGCCCGCGAACCCGCCGCGCCCTGCGGGACCGCATCAACGAGACGTCCCTCCTCAACCGTTGCGTCAACGACATCAAGCGCCTCCTGCTGCCGGACACAGACCAAGCCGGGACGACGAACGACGACCACGACGTCGTCAGCCTGCAAAGCGATGGCGGCCACACCGTCGCCGCAGGCCGCAACTACGGCGGCGGCACCGACGACCACGACGCCTACGCCGACGTGGAGCACACCTGGTGACCGTCATCGTCCTGACCAACTGCCCACCCGGCCTGAGAGGCTTCCTCACCCGCTGGCTCCTCGAAATCTCCGCCGGCGTCTTCATCGGCAACCCGTCGGCGCGGATCCGAGACCTACTCTGGGACGAGGTCCAGCAATACGCCCACCAGGGCCGCGCCCTGCTGGCCCACACGACCAACAACGAACAAGGCTTCACCTTCCGCACCCACGACCACGGCTGGCACCCAGTCGACCACGAGGGCCTGACCCTGATCAGACGCCCGCACGCCCAGAAGCCATCGAGCCCCGCGACCACTCCACCCAAAGGCTGGAGCAACGCGTCCAAACGACGGCGTTTCGGCAGGAAGTAATGAAATACCTAAAGTTCCTTATGTGCGGTTTGTCGGAATCAGTGAAACTGATGCAGAACCCACTGGTCTCGTGACGAAACCGCAGGTCAAGGAGTCTGCTCCCCGCGCCCGCGGGGATGGTCCCTCCCTGCCGCAGAACAACGACACCTCGATCGACTGCTCCCCGCGCCCGCGGGGATGGTCCCCCATCCCCGTCATCACCCCCGTCGTCCCCATCCTGCTCCCCGCGCCCGCGGGGATGGTCCCATGGCGGACATGGAGAACGGCGTGTACGGGACCTGCTCCCCGCGCCCGCGGGGATGGTCCCGCGCCCGCGTCCGGCTCCGGCGGCACGATGTACTGCTCCCCGCGCCCGCGGGGATGGTCCCAACGGCAAGACGTACAAGAACCGCGAGCATGCCTGCTCCCCGCGCCCGCGGGGATGGTCCCCACCGCCGCATGACCGAACCCCGCTGCACCTGCTGCTCCCCGCGCCCGCGGGGATGGTCCCCAGGACCGCACGAACAGCATCCACCCGATGTCCTGCTCCCCGCGCCCGCGGGGATGGTCCCTCGTCCTCATCATCCGCGGACTCGCCGCCGGCCTGCTCCCCGCGCCCGCGGGGATGGTCCCGAACGCCGTCCACTCGTCGAGCCGGCCGTAGTCTGCTCCCCGCGCCCGCGGGGATGGTCCTCCCGCAGGACGTATCCCCGGTAACCACTGGGGCTGCTCCCCGCGCCCGCGGGGATGGTCCCGGTATCAGGCTGATACCGCTTTGGGCATGGAACTGCTCCCCGCGCCCGCGGGGATGATCCCTGGTTCACGATCGGGCGGAAGTCTCCGAACGTCGGCTCCTTGTGCCTGCCCGTAGGGATGTCCCCGTCGTGGTGGCCTTGAGTCCTTCCGCATGTCGCGAGATGTGCTCCTCTCATGGGTCAGTTCCTGGGTGCAGGTCGACCGTGACCCCTGTGGTGCATGCCGGTGGCAGCGTTCGTCCCGTTCGGGGCTGGGCGCCGCGGTTGTCGGATCTGGTGGGGGTGTCTGGCCTGGCTACTGCCAGCCGTGCAGCGTCAGGGTGCTGGTCTGGGTGAGGCAGCCACGCAGGCCGGCGGCGGGGTACTCGATGATGTCGTCGGGAAGGTCATGGTCGGCGAACCACTGAAGCGCGAGGCACTTCTCGGGTTCCTTGTTGACGGGTGTTCCGTCCCAGTGGATGGCCTCGAAGAAGAATCCGATCCGTTCGGTGCCGTCTTCCTGACGGTGGTGGACGATGTGCCGGAGTTTCAGGAGGCCGGGGTCGGTCTGGACGCCGGTTTCCTCGAACAGCTCGCGGGCGGCCCCGGTGGTGAGGGGTTCGCCTTGGTCGAGTTTGCCGGAGGGCAGGTGCCATCGGCCGTGACCGTAGGGGCCGCCGCGCTGGGAGAGGAGGATCTTGTCGCCGTCGCGCAGGAGGACGTGGGTGTCGATGGTGGGCTGTGCCGGCTGTGCTCTCATGATTCCTGGGGGGTCGGTGTGGCTGGGGCATTTGACGGTAGCGGGAGGGCGGCGATCTCGTCGGCGATCCGGCGCGCGACCTCCCACGGGGTGATCTCGGTGGTGTCGATCATCAGCACCGCGGACCCGCGGGCTTCGAGGAGATCCGCGGCGGCCGGGTACAGCTCGAACTCGCGGCCAGGCGCAGTGGGGTCGGCCCTAAAGCGGTGGGTGATGCCGGCGCGGGCGATGCGGTCGGCGATCGTGCCGGGCGAAGCGGTGAGGATGACCGCCAAGTCGGGTTGCGGGGCGTAGCCGTTGAGCATCAGCAGGAAGTCCAGCGGCACGCCGTCGAGTCGCTGGAGGACGAGCGTCGATGCCATGTACCGGTCCGATATGAGCAGTTCACCGCGGGCGAGGGCGGGGGCGATGGTGGTCTCGATGTGCCGGTAGCGGGCGGCCGCGACCAGACAGGCCAGGGCGAGGCCGTGGAGCTGGCCGCCGTGCGAGCGGGTGAAGTCGCCGAGGAAGTCCCCCCGGGGCGGCTCGTCCGTCCACTGGGCGGAGACACCGCGCTCGGCCAGGACCGCGCGCAGTTCCCTGATCGCGGTGGATTTGCCCACCCCGCTGGGGCCGTCGATCGAGATGAAGAAGCCCCTGCGGTCCCCGCTCACGCCGCTGCTCCGATGCCGGACTGGTTCCGTGTGTGCTGTTCCCGGGTGAGCATCGCGAGCGTGGAACGGAGCCGGGGGAGGGGCACGTCGCTGAACTGGATGCCGACGCTGAAGTTGAACTCGTCGCGCTGGCGCATGGATTCGTCTGCACCGTCGCGGGTGAGGTCGACGTCGGCGTAGGCGAGCAGGTCGTCCGGGCTGTAGCCGCCCTTTTCGGTGAGGGTTCTCCACACGGGTGTGCCGGGATAGGGGCGGAACTCGAAGACGCTGGCGCGGATGTCGCCGGCGTACCGGTCGGAGATGGCCCATAGATTACGGATGTGCTGGATGGTTGCGTCGAGGTCTGCTTGGGTCTCGCCGGGGAAGCCGAGGATGAAGTAGCCCTTCACGCCGATGCCGTGGGAGACCAGGCGGCAAGCGACACGCTCGGTCATCTCGGCAGTGATCCTCTTGTCCATTGCGGCCAGGATGCGGTCGCTGCCGGATTCGATGCCGAGGGCTACCTCCCGCAGCCCATTGGCGACGAGACGCTCCAGATCGACGTTGGTGAGCCGGTCGAGGACGTTGATGCGTCCGGTGGCGTCCCATACGTACCGGTCGCCGATCTTGTGCCGGGTGAAGGCGTCCATCTGCTCATTGATGACCCGGCCCACGCCGAGGAAGAGATCGTCGACAAAGCGAAACGCGCTCACGCCGTACTCGTCGTGCAGCTGGTCGAGTTCGCCAATGATGTCCTCGGGGGAGCGCACGCGGATCGCCACGTCCGGGTTGGCGGAAACGGCGGCGCCGCAGAACGAACAGTTGTAGGGGCAGCCCCGGCTGCCGACGATGTTGGCCTCCCAATGCCCCTGCACGCCGATTCCCCTGAGCCACGGCCGCTCACCGGCCAGACGAAGGTCCGTTGCCGTCGGCGCCGCCCGGTAGGGGTCCTGGGGCATAAAAGCCCTGTTGACGTATGGCAGGCTGTCAATGTCGGGGCCCAGCAGCGCTGCGCTGGTCTTGGGATCGGCGATCCCGGCGGCCCGGGTGCCGAGCAGGGGATCGCGCCACAGGACACCGGGGAGCGTGCGCCGGTTGTGCTCGTCCTCTAGGAGGGCGGCGACGCGGAGTTCCCCTTCTCCGAGGACGAGGGCGCGTAGGTGGCGCATGCGGGGGTCGGCGAGGACCCGGTCCGGCATCGCCTTGGCGTGGTGGCCCCCGACCATCAGCGCAATGCCGGGATCGAGCAGCGCGGCGATCTTCGCTGACATCTCGTAGGTGGGTGCGAGGAGGTTCATGGCGGCCCAGCGGGGCGCGGCCTCATTGACGATCCGGGCGGTCGCCTCGATACCCAGACCATGAGCCTCGGCGTCGAGGACGCCAACGTTGAAGCCCTGCTGCCGGGCGTACGTGGCGATGTAGGCCATGCCCAGCACGGGGAGCGTGTAGTCGTTGGTCCGCGGCCGCAGGCGGTAGTCACGCAGCGGTGCGTTGATGAACAGGGCATCCAGGGTGTGACGGTCGTCGGCGCCCGCGATCAGCGGTGACTGTTGCATGGGTCCTCCATGTCATCGGGCGTGCGCACCCCAGGTGAGGGTGGCGAGGGTGAGGGTGTGCAAAGCGGTGCGGTCGGTCCCGGCCCAGCCGGTCCACAGCGGACCGAACGCCTTGTCCTTTTTGCCGGGCCAGGCGTAAGCGGGGGCGATCTTGGAGGCCCACGTGCGCACGGCCAGATCGTCGTGCGGGTAGATGCTGAAGTCCCCGGTGTAATCGCAGGCGGCGGCCGCAGCGGTCCAGGGGCCGATGCGGGGGATCCGGATGAGGTCGAGGGCCAGGGCGCTGGGGCGCTGTCCCTTCCAGGCGGTGTGGTGCTGCTGGTAGTGCGTCGCGGCCGCCAGCAGGGCGGTGCGGTGGAACTTCACCCCGGCGTCGTGGAACTGCTCGTCGGTCAGGGCGAGTACGACGGCCGGCGTGGGTGCGACAGCGAGCGCGCCGTGCGGGCCTTCCACGGTGGTGCCGTAGATGCTGCACCAGGTGCGGTACAGCTTGCGGGCCTGATCGGCGCGGACGACCTGTCGCAGGATCGCCGTGGTGATCGCGTCCCACAGCCAGGGGTTGGCCAGGCGCCGCGTGACGCCGAGCCGGGCGAGCCCGTCGCGAAGGGCGCCCGGGGCGGCGGGCGGGAGGTTCGCGGGGTCGGTGCTGACGACCTCGGGCTTGACGTCCTCGGTGCCCTCCACACACGCCATGTGCAGGCCGTCCCCGTCGTGGGACACGATCCAGATACCGGAGGCGGTACGGACCGCGCGCGCATATGTACCGTCCTCGTAGACCTGCCAGGCGGGGTGGTCGATCGTCAGGACATCGCTCATCGGGTGCTCCTCGCGGTGTGCGGTTGTGCTTGCCGTAGCCTCTCGCGCCCCAGCGGTACGACGCGCCGAAACCCCGGATGAGGGGTTGCCGGCCGACGATGTCTCGCTGAATCCGGCAGGCGCGCATGCTCCGGTATCCGGCGAGCATGCACGGCCGGGACCACTGTGGTGCGTTGCCCGGGAGAGCGGCGGCCGACCGGCTGCCCGGCGGGGCATCAGCTCGTCGCCTAAGACCTTTGCGGCGCGGGCGGCGCACGACGGGGTGACCGTGCGCGGCACCGTCACGGCGTGATGCACCGGCGGGCCGGTGCACCGGGTTTGGGCCAGCTGGTTTTTAGTCGTCAGGCATGCTCGGCTCCCGGTTTGAATGCGAGTGCGGCGAGGGCGCCCGCGTCGTGGAACTCGCGCGTGGCGTGCGGGTGTTCGGGGTGCCAGTGGTGTGTCGGTACGAGCCCGGGTTTCTCCAGGGGCCAGGGCCCGAACAGTGTGCTGATGGTGTGGGCGTTGCGGGGTGTGTAGGCGAGCCCGGCTGCGCGGAACGGGTTGACGAACCGCGACATCGCGTTGTCCTCGCCGAAGTCGGTGGGGTGGGTGATGGACAGGGCGCTGCCCGGCGCCAGCCGTTCCCGCAGCACGGCCATGGCCTGCGTCACGGTCTCGTCGCTGTCGATCCATGGCAGCACGTCATGCAGCAGGACGGCGACGGGGCGGCTGAGGTCGAGGAGGTACTGGATCCTGCCCGAGGTGAGGAGCTGCCGCATGTACCGGATGTCGGCGCTCACCCACTGGGGTCGGCGTGGGTCGTCCTCGAGTCGGTGGCGGACCTTTCCGAAGATGAACGTGTCGTGGTCGACGTAGACGGTGCGCGCGGCGGGCCCTCGGTACTGGGCTACCAGTTCGTGGAGCGCTGTGTAGGAGGGGGCGTCGTCCATCGGCAGGGCGTCGCTCAGGGGGTGGCCGCATCCCAGGTCGAGGTACTGGTCGATGCCCCGGGCGGCGAGTGTTTCCACGATGGCCGGCTGATGGGCGCGGTTGATGGCTGCGGCGGTCTTGAGGGTCTGCCTGTCGTGTTCGGTGAGCGATGCGATCAGGCGCTGGTCTGACAGGTAGTTGTCCCGGCCGCCGAGGAGCAGGTCGTAGACGCGGCCGCCGGCGGGTGCGGACAACTCGCGCTGCGGCAGTGGTGTGACGGGGACGCGTGCATCTCGCCAGGTCTGCTCGGT
Source organism: Streptomyces sp. SUK 48 (assembly GCF_009650765.1). Taxonomy (NCBI): domain Bacteria; kingdom Bacillati; phylum Actinomycetota; class Actinomycetes; order Kitasatosporales; family Streptomycetaceae; genus Streptomyces; species Streptomyces sp. SUK 48. Next base: position 8,284,602 of record NZ_CP045740.1, read on the forward strand.
CACATACGCGTTGACACCGGCCGGGTGGTAGCCCAGCATCTGCGCCATCCGCCTGCCGTGGTCGTCCCTGATGCCGGTGTGCAGGCCCCACGCGATGTGACACGGGTCGTCGATGTCGTTGCCGTGGCTGTCGTCGCGCAGGTACGGGAAGCCCGGCTTGCCGGCCAGTGCCTGAAGGACCTGCCGGCCCTGGATCCAGCCGGCCACGCTCACCCGGCCCGCCACCCTTCGCCCGCCGACGGGTACGGCCAGGCAGGTGCCGCCGATACCGTCCTCACCCAGCCGGATCTCGACCGCCTCATCGAGCAGCTCCGGATCCGCCAGCCGTTCCGCCAGGACAGCTCGTCCGTGCGCGGCCCCGGACAAGGCGCCGTTGCCGGTCGCGCCCTGGTGTGCGTTGTTCGTCATGAGCTTGCTCCCACCATCACGTCGCACACCACCGGGAGGTGGTCCGACAACTCCCGGGCCCCGGGCGTGTCATGGATGAAGTAGTCGGACACCGCCAGGCCGGAGACCAGGGCGTAGTCCAGGCGCCAGGGCACCGGCTCGTTGGAGTACGCGTATCCGACGCTCGCCGCCTCCGGGTCGCCGAAGTCCGTCTGCGGGTCCCGCCAGCCGCTTTTGAGCAGTACCTGGACGGCGCGCCGGTCCGCGCGGCCGAAGGCCCCGTCGCTTTTGACGAACCGGTACCGCGACTGCAGGTTCGCCGGGACGAGCGACCAGTCGGGCGGTTCCCGGTCTGGTGTGTTGAGATCACCCAGGAGCAGCGCGCCCCGCGGCGCGCCCGGGAAGGGGCCGCCGTAGTCGGTGAGCATGCGGGCCTCGTTGAGCCGCGCATCTCCCGAGGACCAGCTGAAGTGCGTGGCGAAGGCCGTGAAGTCGCTGCCGGGGTCGTCGCCGGCCGCGACCGGGCGCAGCCAGGCGCGGATCAGTGCGTGGTGGAAGACGCCCTCGCCCACGATCCAGTGGTCCATCACCCGGATGCTGGAGGGTCGGATCAGCAGGGTGGTGCCGTTGGGCGGGCCCGGGGCCCTGCGCACGCGTGAGGGCGCCATGGCGACGGGCACCATTGCCAGTTCGTCCGCCAGCCGGCGCAGGTGCCGGTTGGTCCACCCCGTGCACTCCTGGAGGCTCAGGATGTTCGGGCCCAGGCGGGCGAGCATCTGTGTCTGCGCGCGAAGACGGGTGCCGTCGTCGCCGTTCAGGCCGCCGAGCAGCAGGTTGTAGGTGACGGCACGCAAGGAGACGTGTGTTGTCGAAGCGGTCAACTGTTCCTCCACAGAGCTTGATCAGGACTGACCGTGGTGTTCGTCTGCTGGGGGAGACGGGGCACCACGGAGATCGTGGGCAGGGGCGCGGTCAGAGCCGGAGCACGGCCGGCTACGAGGCCGGCCCCACAGCGGTGGACCGGGCAGCGGCCGGGGGCGTCGGCCGGCACAGCCGGGGCCAGGCCGGTGACCCGCGGCCTCGCGGTCGAGCCGCGTGGCGCCCGGGCCCAGGCCCGGCTCGAGCTGGCGCTCGCCCGTCGGCCGACTGACCGCCACGGCTCAACCCTGTTCTCGGGTCCGCATACCGGCGACCACTGGCCCGGAGCGGCCTCAACCCGGCCTGGCGTGCGCCAGCCGTCGTGGGCCGCGGACAGGGCTGTGGATCATCCGCCTGCTGTTCTTGCTCGCGGTCGGGGACGGCTCAGGACCGTCGAGGGGGTGGCGCCGGTGAGCGAGACGATGGTGATGCGGTGCAGTTCACGTACGGCATGGCGAGCGACGACGAACGGCAGGTCGGGGGAGTCGTAAAGAACGACCGTCCCTGGTTCGGGAACGCCCACTTCGCCAGGGCGGGGGTGGAGCGTGCCGCGCACACCGATCAGCTCGGCCTCCCGCACGCGGAGCATCACGTGAGAGGTGCGTAGTTCGGGGCAAAGACGCGGCGACGTCTGCGCGCAGGCCTCGCACACGGGCGGGATCACCGTTTGCACGCCTTCCCAGCTCGCCGTCACGCAGTCGAGGAGGGGCAGGAGCCACAGCATGCCCCGCTCGTCGCGGGCCGCAGGCCGGTTGCAGGCCGCGCAGCGGAAGTTCTCCATCGTCTCGCGCTGGCGCCCGGTGTGGAGGTCGGCGTAGTCGGGCCGGCCAGTCGCCGTACCACCACGCAACTCCCACAGCACGCCGTCCACGTCACGCCCCAGGGCATCGTGCACACGGTCGGCGTAGGTCACCCCGGATGCGGTGACCACCACCTGGGCGGGTAACCGCATCTCGCCCGTCCACGGCGTCACATACGGCGCTACCGGCTCTTTCACAGTGCTACCTCGATGATCAGTGCTTGGAATGTGCAAGTCAGCTCCAGAAGAAGGAGCCTGGTACCGCGCCCGCCGGTGCCCTGTGCCATGCGCCGGCGAGCACGGGAGCCTCAGACAGCGATGCCCAGGCGCGCCGCGAGAGCGGCGTGCGGCCCCGGCCCCGGCCCAAACCGTGCGAGGGCATCACGAAGCGGCCCCACAGGCACGAGCCGGCCGCTCGCCGACGGCCTCAGCCAGTAGGGCCCCGGCGGAACCCGCCGGCTCAGGGGCGGCAGCGTGATCGTGTGCGGTGCACCCAGACACACGGCATGGCCGTGCCACGCCCACCGAGCGCAGGATCCAGGTGGGACCAGCCAGTACAACCAGCCGTTCACGGGGTCTTCGATCACGGGGCCGCACCCGCCCTGGACCTCATCCATCACGGCCACGGCAGACCACGCCCGAACACCGGAGCCGGTGATGACGACGTCGAACAGGTTCCCCCCGAGCCGCACACGGGCGGCGCTTTGGGCCTCGACCGCAAGGAAGGCCCGGACCGCTACCGCGAGATCCGCCATGCCGACGGCAGGCTCCCGGGCCGCGCCAGCAGCCCCGTCCAGGGCCTGCACCATCTCCGCCTGGGTGCAGATGGCCGCGGCCGTCACAGGTCCACCTGCCCGGGACGCAGGGCGGCACGGACGGTCTTGCCGGCGAAGTCCGCCCTGACGAACCAGGTGAGCGCCACCCCCTGACGGACGACGCCCCAGATGCCGCGCGCGAGTTCGCCGGTGACGGCCTTGTCGAACGCGGGGAACGCGGGGTCCGGGTCCCGCACGTCGATCAGCAGCTCATGGGATTCGGTGACGCTGAGACAGGCGCCGAAATACTGCCCCGGCACCCCGGGGGCGAGGACGTGCTGCACCACGTTGTCGACCAGGACGCGCAGGACCTCGACCGCGAGATGCTGATCCCCGGGCCAGCCCAGCACGGTAAGTAGAGATCGTCCCTGGATGCGGGCTGACGTGGCAGCGCTCGAATCCGCGGGGAGAGTGATGGGGATCTCGCGCAGCACCGGCGCGGTCACCGCAGCACGTTCCATGTCCGGGGGGCCTTCGGGCAGGGGGAGGGTGCACCACGTCGTCGTGCCGTCGAGGCTGACGCCCCACGCAGAGGCCAGTGCGTCGACGAGGAAGAGACCGCGGCCACCCTCGTCGGCGGGACCGGCGTGGCACACCTCGGGGCGGCCGGATGAGCTGTTGCTCACCTCGATCACGCACAGTCCGTCCTTGAGGCAGACACAGACGCTGATGTGGGGTCCGCTGCTGTAACGCAGGGCGTTGGTCGACAGCTCCGTGAGAAGAAGTTCCGCGCTCTCCACCAGCTCCCCGTGGCCCCAGTAGGCGAGACCTTCCCGGACGAGACGGCGGAGCCGCTGCGGCCAGACCGCATCCGCCTCAGACACCTGATCAGAACCGGGATCCGGCCGCCGCTCGATCACCACCTCAAGGACAGTCCGAACGCCTCCCGATTGAACAAGCGCACGAAATGTCATACCGAGACCTCCGGACGGCCGAGGGACGAGCGGCGGAGACGCACAAGACGAATCCGTTCGTTCGCCGCCATGCTCAGCCGCACGTCTACGCCCCACCACGAGCCGTTGAGGCAGCTCTCATGCCGTGGCCACTCGACGACGGGAATGCTGTCGAATAAGCCCTTGATGTTCTGGGCGAGATTCGTCCCGCTCATCTCAGCCCCTCCCTCGGTCAGTCTGTGCTCGGTCGCGCACTCTCGGTGAAGTGGCGATCATCGTTCACCCGTCGCACGTGGCCTTGCCATGTCCTGTCGCATGGCCTCTGACGCACTTTCGGGTGGTACTTCAGGCCTCGGGGTAGCTTCGAAGTGGCTTCTGTCTAGAAAGCGTTGCCGCGGCGGAAGGTATTGCGTTCTCCTTCGATTGAAGGGATCGACCGCAAGCCGTTAGCACGGTCCGCAGACCCTGGGGGCGGAATGAAGAACGAACCGAGAACACTCCTGGCGATGTTGTGCGATCGGGACAACCTCACCTACCGCCGGTTCGACGAGAGGTTCACCCGAACCGGGACTCGACTCTTCGACCACAGTCCCAACACCCCGACCTGCGGAGAGACTCAGTTCCGACGCTGGACCGGCGGCAAGCTCCTGGGGTTACCCGGGCCCGAGACATGCCAGATCCTTGAGGCCATGTGGCCCGGATACACAGCGGAGCAACTGTTCGGGCCGCCGCCTGCGGACGATCCCAAGGCACCCGCGTTCGACCTGGAAGAGCGAGTTCAGATGACCGCACGTGAAGCCCACGACGGCGCCGATGCGACCGCCGCGGCGTCCATCTCCGACAACACCATCGACGAGCTGCGCGACCAGGTGGTGAGCCTTGCTCGGCGGTATCACAACCTGTCGGCGGCGACCGCGTACGAAACGGCCGACCAGCTCCGCCGAGAGATCGAGCGCCAGAGGGACCGGACGCAGGTCCCGATCCAGCAACAGACCTTGATGATTCTCAATGGGCAGACGGCTGCGCTCCTCGCGGTAGCTGCGTTCGACCTGGGGTACCTCCCGAGCGCCCGGACACTGGCGCGGACCGCCGCCGTCTACGGCGAGAGCACGCGGTTCACGCCTCTACAGGCCTATGCAGACGGCACCTTGGCGTACATCGCCTACCACTCAGGCGAACCGAACGAGGCGCTGACGAAGGCCCAGCGCGCGCTGTCCCTCGCAGGTCTCGGCAACGTCGCACAGCGACGCCTCCACGCCATTGCTGCCCGCGCCTATGCTCACTTGGGTGATGTCGCCTCGGCGCGGCGTGCCATGCAGACCTCGGAAGAGGCCGGCCCGGACCGACGGGACGACCTGCACGACGCGGTAGGCGGCGAGTTCGGATTCCCGGGCGAGCGACTCGCCATGTCCAACAGCACGTCCGCGCTGCTCATGGGAGACGCGGAACAGGCTGAAGCGGAGGCCAGCCGCGCCTTGGCCCTCCTCGGTGAACGAGCGCAGGAGGAACAGTCCATTGACGTGCGGGCGGGAGCGGCGGCAGATCTCGCGCACGCCCGGCTGCTCTCCGACAACGTCGACGGAGCAGCCGACGCCCTCGCGTCTGTCTGGGAAGTACCGCCCGACCAGCGCAGCACGGGCATCGTAATGAGGGCGGCCCGCATCGGCAGGCACCTTGCGCGGCCGCACTTCCACGGGGCACAGCTACCCAAGGAGCTGCGCGAGCAGATCGAGGAGTTTACCCGCGTCTCCCCGCCCTACCGCCTCGGTCCGTCAGTGGCTCTCCTGGCGATCGACTCCTGATCACAGAGAGGCGAGGATCCGCGCCTCCTTCTCCGCGGCGATCCCGTGTTCCGCCCATCGCGGGTGGTCCACGGGCCGCCCGTCCTGCGCCCACCATTGCCACGTGTCCCGGATCGTGTCGGCGATCGGCCGGCAGCGCAGCCCCGCCTCCACTGCTCGCTCAGCGCTGACAGCCCATACCCCGGCATGGGTCCGCCATAGCGGCAACTCGGTCCACTGCTTCACGTCGTGCCTGGCCAGGACTGTCGGGTCCACCCAGACCGGCACACTCTCGCCGCCGGTGACCTGCAAGCACTCGGCGAGGAAATCGCGGAATGAAATGCCCTCGGGGTGCGTCACGTTGAAACCGCCCCGGCCCGAACCCGCCGCCAGATGAACGGCGAAAAGGGCAACATCCCGGACATCTACCGGCTGGATCCGCTGCTCGCCAGGCGCTGGGGCGACGATTCGACCGCCTCGCTTCGCTCGCTCAAGCCACCAGGGCAGTCGACCGACGTATTCACCCGGCCCCAAGATAACGCCAGGCCGTAGAAACACCCCTTCGTCCCCGAAGACTTCCGCGACCGCGCGCTCACCGCCAGCCTTCTGAAATCCATACTTCGTGGGGCTGCCGCACTCTCCCGTGTGACCGAACGACTCGTCGGCATCGGCTGGGCACTGCAGGAGCGGGGAGTCTTCTGTCAGAGGCTCGTGGGGCCAGCCGTCGTAGACAGAGACGGTGGAGATGTGCACCCAGCGTCGCACGCGGTTTTGCAGAGTGGTGGTGGCCAACAGGACGTCACGGGGAGCCAGTTCGGAGCTGGATGTGTCGATGACTGCGTCCCACGGGCCCTGTTGGGCGAGCTTCTGCAGGTCTTCCCGGACCGTACGGTCACCGTGAACGGGCACAATGCCGGGCACATCGCGCCCTGACCGACCGCGGTTGAAGGTGGTGACGTCCCAGCCTCTCAAGAGTGCGCTCTCCGTGATGGCCTTGCCCAGGAACCACGTTCCGCCGATGACGAGAATCCTCATGCCCTGATCCTGCCCTGCTCGGGGCACCAGCGACAGCGCCACTTCGCGGATCTCCGGCCTGCCTGGCCGTGCATCACTCGCTGGCACCCGCTGCGCAGCATTCTGAAATGTTGTATCCGCCTACGTACGGAGCGTTACGATTGTGATTGTTTATTTGCTGACGTATGGGGGCGAATGGTGATGGCACGACGCGAGCATGTGGCGTCCAGTGTGGCAGGCGGCGGGCGGGGTGTAGGGGTGCTGTGCGGGGTTGTGATGCTCGTTTGGGGGCTCGCTGGATGTGGAGGGAGCGGCACAGATGCCAAGGCCTCGGCCGCGGCTTCGGCGACCTCGCAGGAACGTGCTTCCTCGTCCGCCGACTCGGCGTCAGCCGAACCGCAGGTGGGGGAGAGGGCAGCTGTGCTAGCCGTGTACAACCACATGACGACAGAGCAGGCCAAGGCATACAGCCAGGCGTCGGCCAAGAGAACGGCACTGGAGAAGTACGCCACCCTCGACGCCCTGTCGAAGATCGACCTGGACCTGTATCGGATGAAGGAGGCCGGGACGGTCGTGCGTGGCAAGGTCGGACATGACGCGAAGGTCACCGACCTCGACATGACTGCCAAGACGCCGAAAGCATCGCTGGCGGACTGCATTGACCTCTCCGAGTACCAGACCTATGACACGAGGGCGAAGAAGGTGCTCCCGCTCCCGAGGAACCAGCCGCTGCGCTACGTCGCCACAGCGACGGCGGAACGCTGGAAGGGCCGTTGGATGGTGACAGACATCAACACTCAAGGGGGCGGCACATGTTGAGACGTGCTGCGGCGATCGCGCTGCTGCCCACGAGCGTGCTCGCGACTGTCGCACACGGGGAAAGTTCCGGCGGGATCTGCAACGGCACGTCGATGTACGTGAAGGTGTGCGCCACGGCCAGCGACAACGTGCCCGGCACGGGGAGCTCGGACGACAGGAAGGGCTCAGCTAGCGCTTCGAGTGCCGCCGGTTCCGGCACACCGAAGTGCACCTACGAGAAGGTCATCCCGCAACCTCCGCCGGAAAACCTCGCCATGCAAGACGGCAAACGCCACGGCGGCAAAGGCGCGGTCTACCGCGTGTGGTGCCCGGACACCGGTCGTTTCGGCGTGGTCTGGATTCCGGACAGCACTGTGCCGCGCGCGCCCGCGATCGATCCGGAGACTGTCGCCCGCCGCGCGGTGGATGCCATGAAGCTGATGGGCCCCAAGGTGTCCAGTCCCCGCGAGGGCGGTAAGTATGTGGTCGGTATGCCCATGTGGATGTGGGTGGATCAGACGCCGACCACGTATGGGCCCAACCGTGCCACCGCGTCGGCGGGCGGGGTGACTGTTACGGCAACTGCGGAGGTTTCTTCCATCAGTTGGGAGATGGGCGACGGCACCGCGGCGGTGGTGTGTAAGGGGCCCGGCGCCAAGTACACCCCGTCAATGGGAATGGCTCAGTCACCGGACTGTGGCCACGTCTATGGCAGGGCCTCCGTCGCTGAGGCAGGTGGTAAGTTCGACGGCACTGCCACGGCTACCTGGACCGTCGATTGGCAGGTGGCCGGTGATCGAGCAGATACCGGATCGTTCACCGAGGTGCGGCGGAGCCGGTTCACGGCGGAAGTGGGCGAGGTGCAGGTTCTCAACTGACTACCTGACGTTCAAAGCGTGGTGTCGTCGTTCAAGACCGGGCCTTGGCCCCTGACCCTGGACACACGAGACACTGGATCCTGAGGATCTGAGAGCGGACATCTCGTGGTCATGAAGAACTATCCGCCGCAGTTCAAGGCGGACGCGGTCGCGCTGTACCAGTCGCGGCCCGAGGCGACGATCCGGCAAGTCGCTGCCGATCTGGGAATCAACCCCGAGACCTTGCGGAACTGGGTCCGGGCAGCCGGCGCGAGCCGGCCGCGGGGACGCCGGGCGGAGATGCCGGCCGAGCCACCGACACCGCTGGAGGCGGAGAACGCCGCTTTGCGTAAGAAGGTCCGCGAGCTGGAGGAGGAACGCGAGATCCTGGCGCAAGGCGGCGAAGTATTTCGCCGGGGAGACGCGCTGGTGAACCGCTTCCAGTTCGTTGCCGACCACCAGCGCCGCTACGGCGTGAAGCGGCTGTGCACCATTCTCGACATCACCCGCTCCAGCTTCTACTACTGGCGTCGGACGGCCGCGGACCGGGCCGCCCGGCAGGCGGCCGACGATCGCCTCGCCGCCCGGATACGCGCCGTGCACCGCGAGTCCGACGGCACCTACGGCGTCCCCAGGATCACCGCCGAACTCCGCGACGACGGCGAGCGGATCAACCACAAGCGGATCGCGCGGGTGATGCGCAGCATCGGCCTGGCAGGTGTGCGGCTGCGTCGCAGGCACCGCACCACTGTTGCGGACCCGGCCGCGGCGAAGGCCCCGGACCTCGTCGGACGCGACTTCACGGCGAGTGAGCCGAACACGAAGTACGTCGGTGACATCACCTATCTCCCGCTGGACGGCGGAAAGTTCCTCTATTTGGCCACCGTCATCGACCTCGCCTCACGCCGCCTTACCGGCTGGGCGATCGCGGACCACGTGCGCACCGACCTCGTCACCGACGCCCTGGCCGCCGCCGAACGCACCCGCGGCAGCCTCGCCGGGGCGGTCATGCACACCGACCACGGCGCCCAATACACCAGCCGGGCCTTTGCCGACGCCTGCCGCCAGGCCGGCGTCCGCCAGTCCATGAGCGCGATCGGCTCCAGCGCGGACAACGCGCTTGCCGAGTCCTTCAACGCGACGTTCAAACGCGAGACGCTTCAGGGCCGCAAGACCTGGTCCAGCGAGTGTGATGCCCGTCTCGACGCGTTCCGCTGGCTCAACCGCTACAACACCCGACGCCGTCACTCCCGCCTCGGACAACGCAGCCCGATCGCCTACGAGGCAGCGTCCGAAACAACATCAACTACCCTGGCGCAAGCCGCATAGCCCGTGTCCAGGATTCGGGGTCAAGGCCCCCCCACCGCCGGCACTGCCCAAGCTCCGTCGGGCCCTGCTCTGGCGCCCTATCACGGCCCGCATGGTCAAACGGCCAGCAGACCTGGCCAACATCGTCGCCGACCAGGACGACGGTCAGCCCATCACGGTCTTCGTGACCTATGCGTCTCTGCCAGGACTGCAGCAAGCCCACTGCAGCGGCCAGTTGCCAGCCTGGGATCTCATCGTCGTGGACGAGGCCCACCGTACGTGCATGAGCACCCAAGAGGGCTGGGGAGCCATCCACGACGACCGTGCCATTCCCGCCCGGCTGCGTCTCTACATGACCGCCACGCCCCGCGTCTTCACCGCTGGGCTGTGGGACGGTGTCGTCGCCCAGTTTTTGTGAGTTGTTGCTGTGGCTGTGAGCTGGGGTTTCTCAGTTTTTCTGAGTGATGGGGCCTTGGCCCGGAATCTTGGACACGGGCTATGCGGCTGGGGCCAGGGTAGTTGATGTTGTGTCGAGTGCTGTCTCGTAGGCGATGGGACTGCGTTGTCCGAGGCTGGAGTGGCGGCGTCGGGTGTTGTAGCGGTGCAGCCAGCGGAACAGGTCGAGGCGGGCTTCCCGCTCGTCGGCCCAGGCACTGCGGCCCTTGAGCGTCTCCCGCTTGCAGGTCGCGTTGAAGGACTCGGCGAGCGCGTTGTCCGCCGAGCTGCCGACTGCGCTCATGCTCTGGATCACGCCCGCCTGGCGGCAGGCATCGGCGAACGCCCGGCTCGTGTACTGGGCGCCGTGGTCGGTGTGCAGGACGGCGCCGGCAAGGCCGCCACGGCACCGTTCGGCGGCGGCCAGGGCAGCGGTGACCAGTTCAGCGCGCATATGGTCAGCGATCGCCCAGCCGGCCAGGCGCCGGGAGGCGAGGTCGATGACCGTGGCCAGATACAGGAACTTCCCGCCGGTCAGCGGGAGATAGGTGATGTCGCCGACGTACTTCGTGTTCACCCCCACCGCGGTGAAGTCGCGGCCGATGAGGTCGGCTGCCTTCGCGGCGGCCGGGTCCGCGATGGTGGTGCGGTGCTTCCTGCGCAGCCGCAGCCCGGCCAGGCCGACCTGGCGCATGATGCGGGCGACCCTCTTGTGGTTGACCAACTCGCCCGTCTCACGCAGTTCGGCGGTGATCCTGGGGACGCCGTAGGTGCCGTCCGCGTCCTGGTGAACCTTGCGTATCCGGGCAGCGAGCCTGGCATCGGCCGCCTGGCGGACCGCCCGGCCAGCTGCGGTCCTGCGCCAGTAGTAGAAGCTCGAGCGGGCGATGCCGAGGATGGTACACAGCCGCTTCACGCCGAAGCGGCGCTGGTGGTCGGCGACGAACTGGAAGCGGTTCACCAGCGCGTCTCCCCGGCGAAATACTTCGCCGCCTTCCGCAGGATCTCGCGCTCTTCCTCCAGTTCGCGGACCTTCTTGCGCAGGGCCGCGTTCTCCGCCTCCAGCGGCGTGGGCGGCTCCGCGGGCGCCTCCGCCCGGCGGCCCCGGGGCCGGTTCGCTCCGGCCGCCCGTACACAGTTGCGCAGCGTCTCCGGGTTGACTCCCAGATCCGCGGCGACAGACCTGATCGTCGCTCCGGGACGCGACTGGTAGAGCGCGACCGCGTCCGCCTTGAACTCCGGCGGGTAGTGCTTCATGACCACGAGATGTCCGTTCTCAGATCCTCAAGATCTAGTGTCTCGTGTGTCCAAGATCAGGGGGCAAGGCCCATGTTCGTGGTGCTTGGGGGTGCCCGGAGTGTGGGGCTGGGCGGGGTGGTGTCTTTCTGACCTGTGTGTACGTGGCTGTGCGCAGGTTGATCGGGCGTCATGCAGTTGGAGTGAGCTGCTATTTGATGGGCGGGTCGTGTTTTGGGGTGCAGGGTGTCCGTGCCCGCAGTGATGATGGAAGCTGTTGTGCCGTCAGGGTTGTTAGGGGGGTCCGTTGTATTTGAGCCGCGTCAAGGTCTCTGGGCTGAGAGCGAGTGCTGAGGGGGAGGTCGAGTGCCGGCTGCCGGGACGCTTCAGCGTTCTGATCGGGGCGAACGGAGCTGGCAAGACCACGATCACCGACTCCCTGTATCTGGCGCATACCAGCCGCTTCCCGCTGCTGCCCAGGCAGAGTGCTGCCGTTCTCGGCACAGGTGATGGCTTGGGCGTCGAGGTGCAGTACAGCCTGGAGCACGCCGCGGATGCCGAAGGACCTCTGGGACAGCAGATCCAGGCCTCTGTGCACCGATCCGCCGGCGACGTCGCGCAGCAATGGTTCAGCGGATTCCAACGCAACTTGGGCACGGTCCGCGCTCAGGTCGACCGGTACCGAATACAGCAACCGGGACTGGGGACGGACCCGTTCAAGTTCATTTACCTGCCGGCCTGGCGCCACCCTCTGGATGAGCTGGCTCGCCGCGAGACCCGGATCCTCATAGAGCTGCTGCGCGCCCAGCAGGAACGCCTCGATGGCAGCCGCAGCCTGGTACCGCTGCGGGTGAAGGCCTCCCGGCTTCTGGAGAACCTCGCCAAGGACGGGCTCATAGAAGCCGTTGAGGAACGCATCAGTACCCATCTCGCCTCTCTCACTTCGGGCGTGCAGCGCCAGTGGTCTTACGTGCGGGGACAGGTGATAGACGACTCCTACCTCGCGCGTGTCCTGGAACTGATGCTGGCTGTCGTCGAAGGTCGTACCTCGGCCCGTCCGCTGGAGGTCTCGGGCTTGGGCTACGTCAACCTGCTCCACATGGCCGTCACGCTGGCCGCGATACCCGACTCCGCCGCACGCGCCACAGCCGCAGGAGAGGCGTCTGAGACCAGCGACGAACCCGGGGAACTGACGCAAGCGGACGAGGAGCAGTTGGCGAGGGAGCGCCGCGTGCAGGCTGGGGCGGAAGCCGAATCCGAGGCGGACTCCTTCTTTCCCCGCACTCCGTTCCACGCCACCGTGGTCATCGAGGAGCCCGAAGCCCACCTCCACCCCCAGCTGCAGCACGCCCTCGTGCGCTACCTGCGCAAGACCGTGCGCGAGCGTCCGGAATTGCAGATCGTGCTCTCCAGCCACGCCACCGACATCATCACTTCCTGCGACCCCGAACAACTGGTGGTGCTGCGGCGCACTCCGGACGGCCAGCGCGTCTGCCGACCGATCGCCACGATCCCGATGACCGAGCGGGACAAGACGCTTCGCATGGCGCGCCTGCACATGGACGCCAGCCGCTCGGCCGCACTGTTCGCCGAGCGGCTCGTCGTGGTCGAAGGCGTGACCGAAGCCGCCATCCTCCGCGACTTCGGCCGAGCTTGGGCCGGGCCGGACGAGGCGAAGCGTGCCTTCGTCGAGGCACTCAGCATCATGTACGTCGGGACCAAAGTCGGGCCGTGGACTTCGCGGCTCCTGGCGACGAAGGGTGCGGAGATCTGCACCCGGCTGGCCGTGTTGCGCGACAGCGACAAGCCCTTCGACGAACAGCCCACCCCGCCCACCTGGCTGGCCGACCACGATCCGGCCGTGGTGCAGGCATTCATCAGCCACCCGACACTGGAGCCGTCCATCACCCAGGGCAACGAGCAGCTCATCGAGTCCGCGCTGAACGACATCGGCGCAGTACTCATCGAGCCGATCACCCCGCAGTCGGTGCACAACCTGTTCAAGAGCGCCCGTAAGGGCAAGAAGGGCGATCCAGACGTGCCGGCGGGCCCGCACGCCAAGGACAAGGCGGCCTTCGCCGACGCACTGGCTTTTCTGCTGGCCGATGCAGTCGAACGCGGCGAACCCGTCCAGGTCCCCGACCATCTCAAGAACCTGTTCGACTTCCTCTTTCCACATCCCGCGGAACCCCAGGACGGAGACGGCGCCGAAGGGGGAGAAACAGAGGAGGAAGACGTCCCGCCTGCCTTGCCGCCGACCATCTTTGATCTGTCCCCGGTCGATTCGGGCAGCCCTGCTGCCTCGCCGGTACCCATGTCCGCTGGAGCTTGGCCCACTGCCCCGGCGCAGCCTGCCGATACCGACCCGTGGGCAGCAGGTTCCTGGGGATCTGAACCGTGGGTGGCGGGCCCATGGGGGGACGCGGACCGTGACCCGAGCTGACACCGCCAGCGCTCTTACCGCTGAACAACTGATCGCGGCCGGAACACCGCGCCGCCGCCTCTACATCGAAGCGGCCCCGGGATCCGGCAAGACCACCGTGGCGGCTCAACGCTTCGGTATCCAGCGCTTCAATGGCAATGACCAGCGCGCCGTCATCGCGGTTAGTTTCACCCGCTCCGCGACCGCCGAACTCCGCGATCGCGTGCTCAGCCAATGGGGCACGAGCGCTCTCGCCTGGCCGCACCGCATCGTCACACTCGACACCATCGTGTGCGACCTGCTCACCCACCTCCTGCACACCGGACACGTGCGGTGGCCCGCAGGCCACCGCCACCTCACCGTCATCGACCACTGGCGGGTGCTGCTATCCACTCAGTGGACCGACAGAGAGCCCACTGTGGTCTTGGAAACGGACCAGGTCTCCACCCAGGTCGTCCGACAAGCCGGGAAAGCGAACAGACCCAGCGCCGCTGACGTCGGCGAGGCCCTGGCCGAGGGTTACTGCACACACCAGGATGCGCGCCACCTCCTCGAATCGGCCCTGGGTGCTCGCGGCGTTCGCGATGTCCTGCTCGCCCGTCTCGCTCAGACCGCACGGGCGCTGATTGTCGACGAGATCTTCGACGCCAACGCCCTGGACTTGTCCTTGGTCCGCCTCGCCGCTGACGCAGGTCTGGAGGTCACCGTGGTTGGTGATCCGTGGCAGGCCCTGTACGGCTTCCGCGGCGCCCGCCCTGAACAGGTGCCCGGCCTGGTCAAGGATGCCCGTTTTACCCAGCGAGACTTGCACACCTCCTTCCGGTGGAGGAGTGCCCAACAAGCCCTGTTAGCAGATCAGTTGCGCGTAGGTCAGGGCGTGTCCCTTCCCGAAGGGCAGGCCGAGAACATGGACGTTCTCCTTGCCCTGCGATGGAAACCCCTGTGGGATGCCGGGCCCCATGTCCTGCCCCTCGCCTACGGATCGACCACAGGCCACATCCACGAAGCAGCCTGCACTCTCCTGCTCAGCGAAGTCACTCAGCGGATGTTCGGGGAAAACGCCACCTTCCACAGTGATGCCCTCACCACTCTCGGCATCGACCACGAGGCGGCACAGCGCTTGCGCTCTCCCCTCCAGGCCGTCATCGCTGATCTCGCGGGTACGACGGGTATCGCCGAGATCTGGACTTCCCTCAACACAGTCGTTGCCAGCGAAACCGACCGTCCACTGCCCAGACGACGCAACCACACCCACACGGCACGCCTGGAGAACCTGAGAGCCCGTCTCCACGCCTCTGCACGCCTCATCCCCGGCCTGACCGCCCACCAGGCCAAGGGACGGGAGTGGGACGCCGTCGGCGTCTGCCTCACCGCCCCGGAGCGAGAAACTCTGCGACAAGGCCTCAGCTCCGACAGCGAAGACCACCGCAAGCTCTACGTGGCCCTCACCCGGGCCAAGCGAATGACCACCGCCGTCTACGGAGACGCACCGTGACGGTCTCCTCTACAGGCAGCGACCGACGGCCTTGCCGCGGTCGCGCCTCACTGGTGCACGTGCTTTCGCTGCCAGGCACGCTCTTCGTTGTCTCGGCTGTGCCGCCACGCGGCGGGAAGAGTGCAGACCCCGAGCGGAGGTGGGCACCGATGAACCCGCCAATCTGGGCGAACTGGTCGGCGCCTTGGTAGGCGAGGTCGATGAGCGGACCGTCCAGGAGTACCGGAGTCTCCTTCGAGACCAGACCGCTCGCGCGGTCAGCCTGCCTGAAGCTCCTCGATGACCTGCTTTGCCATGCGCCGGGCGGGTTCCAGCCGAGGGTCCTCCGGGTGCGCGTACGGTCCGAGGATCTTCGAGCAGACGAACAACGTCATCAACTTGCCGTCCCGGCTCTCGAAATCGGAACGGCGCTCGTGCCGTACGCGTTCTGCCAGAGCCGGGACGGCAAGGGAACTGGCCCACAGAGAGGCCGAGTCCAGCCCCAGCGGTGTGCGTTACCCCAGTCCTCCCAGTCGAAGAGGCTGAACGCCGGAGAGGTCATGTTGGCCCAGTTCAGATCCGCATGGGCCGGCACCCACCGCTTCACAGTTGTGTCGAAGTCGTCGGGGAAGACACTGCGGATGGACTCGGTGACGAGGGCCTGGGTGACGGTGACGGTGTCCGGTGTGGCAACCCGCGTCGTGCTTTGAGCCGCCAGCGCGTTCAACGAGGCGTTCAGCGCTTCCCACCACTCGTCCGGCAGTTCCGGGGCCTCGCTCAACACGGCGGTACCGACAGGAGCGCCCGGCAGCAGCTCCGTCTCATCGGCCCGCCACATCACTGGCTCACTCGTGTCGCGCCAGACCACGCATCCCAGCCATGCGGGCTGGACGACGCCTTCCAGACGCGCGGCACATTCGGTGCCGTTCCACCCCTGATCGGTGATCTTGTCGAGCAAGCGTCGCTCGATCCGAACCCAGGTATCGCGGTCTGTCCGGGCTCCCACAGAACGGCGCTTGCGGATCAACGCATCTGATAGCAAGCGCACCTGGAGAGACCGCTCGACGTGATCAAGAACCTCATCAACCGGCTGCACCCGTAGATCAACAGTCCGACCCGTGGAGACCGAGAGCGTCATACACGCGACCGTAGCAGTGCAGCGGGAGGGAGGTATTACGGCGCGGCACCGCCACTGCGTCGGCAACTCGCAGCACCGGGACCGCCAGCCGCCGTGGAAAGCCTCGAAGGGTTGCGGCAAGGGCAGTTGCCTGGAGGATTCGACGTGCGCGCCGGGCGCGACCTCCCCGGCAGTCACGCGTAAGAGTCAACTCCTTGAATTCTCGAACGCGCTGTCGAGTTCTCGGGGGTGCGGCCTTTCGGGTCCTGTGTTTAGCGCCGGCAGTGCTTCACGGACCGATATGGCCGAATTCATCCGGCGCCCCGAAGGTGGCAGTGACTGTGACGCCACCCGCCTGGCAGTCGGGCTCTACGTGATCATTCTTGCAGTCGAGTCGACCATCGATGCAGGTCAGGTGCGGCAATTGACGAGGGGGAAGCGAGCTGGGGATGTCAACGGTGCTTGATCTATTTTGCTTGAGAGGCGGGCGGTGTGTTCGAGCCATATTTGGCAGGGTGCACTGCTTGAATTCGCGGATTTCCCGAGGTGCTGTCAGTGGTGACGGCTACTTTCCAAAACGAGGTCCGGATATGCGGCCGTTGGCATCGTGGATGGGGGAGTGGTGACGCCAAAAGAGCAGGAGTTGGGCTTGGCTGACGACGTGGCTGATGCGTGTCAGGTGGTGGGGTACCTGGTGCGGCCGGAAGCCAACGACTACATCGCGATCATGGATGTGTTGGAGGGGTCGGTGACCGACCTGACGGTTGCCGAGGTCGTGGCAGCACTTGTGGCTGCTGGAGTGCGCTTGGACGCACGCTTGGTGGAGAAGCGCCTGGACGCGCTGAAAGACGTGGGTGCGGTTTCGTTCCGGTCGGACACCAGTCACGCGCGCCGGTACGCCGAGATTCTGCCCCGGAACTGGCGCTATACCGCCAGCCCGGCGGGCAGGCACGTCCAGCGTTTCTACCGCCAGGTCCTGGCGGGAACGGTCACCGTGCGGGAAATCCCGATCGTGTCGCTCAGTCGCACCGTGTCCCACCTTGAGCAGCTCGCTGCAGCCCTGGGCGTGGGCGAGCCCGATGCCAGCCTTCTCGACGCTACCGTGCTGGATGCCGTGAGTTCTGTGTTCACCAGCCACGACGACCTCGACGCTGCCCTGGTGGGTGCCGAGGATGCCCTGATCGGTCTCGCCGACCGGTTCGACCTGGACGAGGAACACACCAACGACCTCAAGGGTCTTCTGGTCGACTACGCCACCCGCGTGGCAGTCGAACTCGACTCCGGCTCCGCACGGGCCGCGGCAGCACTCGCGGTGCTGCGGCCGTGGTTCGGCCTGTTGGCCCAGGCGGTTGTCGATGCCTCCCAGGCCCGTGACCTCATCGCCGCGGGTGCCCTCAGCGCCTCCCGCGGCGGCCGCGCGGAGGACTGGGACGGACTGTGCGCGTGGTTCGATGCCCGATCCGGACGGGCCGCACGTTTTTCGCTGCGCCTGGTGAGGGCGCTGCCAGGCATGCACGCCAACCTGCGTCGGCTGCACTCCTCGGCAGGCACCGCCTCCACCCGTAGCCGCGCCTTGGCCCTGGCCCGGGCGGTGCTGACTCCGGAGATCGGGGTGCAGATCTTCCAGGCCGCGGTCGGCGACCATTCCTGGCGCAAGCTCTACGGCCAGGCCGACGAGGACGACATGGGCCGCAACCCGTCCTGGCGCGGCGGACCGCAGGTGCCAGTGCCGACACTGCTGCGCACCGCCGGCCGGTCGGGGCCGCGTGGCAGAGGAGCCGCACCACGCGACGACACCGTGGCCAAGGCCCAGGTCGCCGAGGCCCGGGCACGCCGCCAGGCCGGACACCAAAGGGCACTCGCCGAGGTCCTGGCCGCGCTTCCCGGCGAGCAGCTGGACGAGGCAGCCGCCCGGGCCGCGCTCGCCGCCCTGATGGCCGCCGCGCGCGCCGCCGCAACCGGGCCCCGCCGCACCGGCACAAGCGGGGGTCTTGCCTGCACTCTCGTGCACACCGGCTCTGGTACCGGCATCCTGAACGCCCCCACCTGGAGGGTGCTCCTGCCCGGACGCATCCCGCTCTTCCATCGGCCCGGCCAGCGTCCTTCGGCCGCGGCCCTCGCCGCCCTCGTGGGAACGAGGACGACGGCCGACATCTCGGCGCACGCAACACTGCGCATCACCCCGCACACCGGCCCGAGCACGTCCGACAACGACACCTCCCGCATCATCTCCCGGCAGGAGGGAGCAGCATGAGCGAGGACACGGACCTTCCCGTACGCGAGCCGGAGTCGGCACCGGATCCGGCATCCCCGCCTTCTCCGCAGCGGCGCAGGGCATGGCGCCCCGAGGCCGACGCCGAGGCAGCCGCACTCCTGCGCCGCCTGGCGGCCACCTGTTGGCTCATCGGCGGCCGCGACGACGAACTTATCGCCGCGGTACGCCGCAACGAGCACGCGCTGCGCTCCGCCGTCGCCCGGCTGGGATGGGTCCTGATCGTCGAACGCGACCTGGTCCGCCTGCGCAAGAGCCCGCCACCACGCCCCCAGGCGTGGGCCGACCAGGGACCGAATGCCGCCGCCTGCTCCTGGTTCTTCCTGCTGCTGGCTGCCGCCGAGTCGATGCCGCCGCGCACCGCCGTGGGACACCTGGTCACCCAGGCCCACGCCGCCGCTGCCGAAGCCGGACTACCCGTCAACCACGACATCACAGAACGTCGGGCGATCCTGGCCGCACTGCACATGCTCGACGACCGCGGCGTGATCGAACGCCTTGACGGTGACCTCGACCGCTACCTGCACGACGAACAGGCCCCTGTGCTGCTGGCCGTCCACCACACCCGGCTGGCCTACGCCATCGCTAACCCCGGCACCCTCGACCCGGCCGCCGACCCGCACGCATGGCTGGAACAGGCACAGCGCGAACCGGACGCCGCCCGCCGGATGCGCCGCGCGCTCGTGGACGACACCTGTGTGCACACCGCGCTGCTGGACGATGCCGAGGCGCAATGGCTGAGCCAGCGTGTGCGCGGCGACGACGGCGGCCCGCTGGCCGACGCGTTCGGGCTCGTACTGGAACGCCGCGCGGAGGGAGCCGCATTCGTGGTGCCCGATGGGGCCTTCCGTCACTTCAGCGAACTCGGCCCAATGCACTTCCCGGCACCCGGGACCATCGCCCATGCCGCGCTGCTACTCCTCGACCACGCGGCACTGCACGGCACCGCCGACAACGCCCCCGGGGCGGGCTGGCGCGGCCTGGTGGAGGAGGCGGTGGTGGAAGCACTGACGGCATTCGGTACCAACAACACCTCCGGCCGTGGCGGCTGGAGCACCGAGTACGTCCAAGACCCCCTCCTGTTGACCGGCAAAGTACGCGACCTGCTGACCGGCACCCACCTGGCCCGGCTGACCCCCACCACCTTGCAGGCCGACGGCGAGACGACGCTCATGTGGTGGTTCGCCCCCATCACCGGCCGCTGGGCGGAGGAAGGCACCGCCCAGCCCAAAACCGCCCCCACCCGCGCACGCCGCAGCACACCCACACCGCAGCGCCCCCATATCCCCGTACAGCAGGGCCTGTTCAGCGCGACCGAGACCGACAAGAACCCGGAGGGACACCCTGCATGAGTGACATCTTCGACCTCGACTTCACCCTGCCGCCGGCGCCCGCCCCGTCAGGCAACACCGGCCGCTTCGGCGGCCGCTGGCGGCTGGTCGGCGCCGGGCTGTCGAACGTGTGGCGCTACGGCGACCTGGAATTGCCTGCCGCATCGGGCCGGCTGCTGCTGCGCGGACCCAACGGGACCGGCAAGACCACCGCGCTGGAAGCCTTGTGGCCCTACCTGCTCGATCTGAACGGAGCCAAACTGGCCGCTGGCAAGGCACGCCCCACCACCCTGAAACTCCTGATGAGCGAAGGCGCCCCTGCCAAGGGCCGCCGTTACGGCTATCTTTGGCTGACGTTCGCAGCCCCGGCCGGCGAACCGGCACCGAACACGCCGGACGGGGCGGCAGACGACGTCGTCAGCTTCGGTGTCCGGCTGCAGTACTCGCCCAGCTCCACCCCCGCCGTCAGGGTCGTCCCCTTCACCATGCCGGGCCGGCCGCTGAAGGACCTGGCGCTGCGCGGCCCCCACAACAGCGCCTTGGAGCACGAGGAGTTCTCCGACGGCGTCGAGGCCGTCGGCGGACGGATCTTTGCCGAGCCCGAGGACTACATCGAAGAGCTGGCCGCCCGCATCTGGTCCACCACCTCCGGCGAACTGAGGCTTCTCGCTTCACGGCTGCGGGAAGTGCGCAATCCCACCCTGCTGGGCGACGTCTCCCCGGCCGCAGCCGCCGACGCACTGCGCCAGTCCCTGCCCGGCGTGGCTGAGGACGTTCTCACCGCCACCGCCGAGGCCCTCGCCGAATCCGACACGACCCGCGAGGCGTTCGAACGCGACGAGCACGCCGCCACCCTCCTCGAGGAGTTCGCCCGCGTATGGACCGGGCACGCCGTCGACGTCACCCGCACCGCCCACACCGCCGCACGCCACGCCCACGACGACGCCAGCACCCGCAAGCGCCGCGTCCAGCAGTGCACCGGCCTGCTGGAGAGCGCGAAGGCCGAAGCCGACCAGGCCGCAGGCGACGTCCAACGGCTCGACAACGCCCACCAGAAGGCTCAGGCCGCCGTCCGCGCCATCGAGACCAGCGATGCCTACCGCTCCCACGGGCACGTCATGGACCTGCGTAAACGGCTCCGCGCCGAACAGCGCGCCGCATCCAGCAGCTACGACAGCCTGCACACCGCCGCCCAGCAGGCCCGCACCCAGACCAAGACCGGCCAAGACGCCCTCAACGACGCCATCGGTGACATCGAGGACACCCTGGCCGACGCGGAGGCGGCCGGTTCCCCGCCGGTGGCCCTGGAGACCCTGCTCGCCCACCACCCCCGGGCCCGCGTCACCCGTCCGGTCGCCGACCGCATCGCCGATCCAGGTCCGGGCATCACCCTCACCCACGACCGCGAAGGCCTCGACCAGCTTGCCACCACGTTGAGGACCCGAGCCCAGGAACACCGATCCACGGCCGACCGGGCCACACTGGTCCTACGCGACCACGACCCCGTCGCGGCGGCCGAAAAGACAGCCGCGACCGCACACCGCACAGCAGCCAGCGCCGAGAGCGCCTACGACGAAGCCAGCCAAGCCCATGACCGCGCCACCGCGGCGGCTCGCTCGGCCGCCCGCCAGGCACTCGCCGAGTTGACCCGGTGGGCACCCGAACACCCCGCTCTGCGGGGCCTGCACGACGAAGCACCCCTGGCCGGGGATGAACTGACGGTATGGGACACGGACGACGTCGAGGCCCTCATCCACGCAGAACCCGCCGCGGTCCGCGACCAGCTCAACACCTGGGCCGACCAAGCCCTGCGAATCGGCGAAACCCTCGCCGCCAGTCACGAGAGCGCAGCCCAGCAGCACCTCGCCACCGCAGCAAGCCTCGACGCCACCGCCGCCCAGCAGCGCACCGAGGCCCACCACCTGCGCTCGGGACGGCTCCTACCACTGCCGCGCCCCGCCTGGGCCGGGCCGGGCGAGGACGACACTGCACTCGGCAGCCTGCTCGAATGGCACCCCACCCTCGACGACGCGGACGACCACAAGGCCATGCTGGAGCTGGCCCTTGCCAGTTCCGGAATCCTCGGCGCCCACCTGCACGAGGGCGGCGCCACCACCCACGCCTGGCACATCAGCCCCGCAGGCGCCGTCCAAGAGCACAACCTGACCGCAGTCCTCGACATCGCCCCCAGCCACCCTCACACCGACCTCGCCCGCGCCGTCCTGCAGCGCATCGTCCTGGCCGACACCGCCACCACCTCCGACCGCCCGGACACGCCGGCGCTCGTCATCGGACGCGACGGCACCTTCACCGCCGGTCCCCTCGCCGCAGACCCCGCCACCGCCCTGCACGCCGCCAGCAACCAAATCCCGGCCGCCTCACACGTCGGCGCCCGCACCCGCCTCGCACGGGCACGAGCCAGAGCCGACGAACTCGACGCCACCGCAAAGGAACTCGAGACCAGCGCCGCCAACGAGCGCCGGCTCGCCAGCGAGCGCTGCCAGCAACGCGACGCCCTCCGCGCCGAAGGACGAGGCTTCCCCCCACGGGACGAGCTGACCACCGCCGAGGCCGAGCGCTCCCGCACTGCGAAGACGGCGCATGAACGCCACGGCACCGCACGGACCCTGCGCGGGCGGGCCGATGACGCTGCGGCCCAACACACCCGTCTGCGCACCGCATGGGAGACCCGTGCCCGGAGCCTGGACCTGCCCGCCGACCCCGGCGGCCTGGCCCAGCTGGTCGACACAAGCCAGGCATCCGCCCAGCAGCTGAACGGCTACGCAACCCAGCTGACCACCCGGCTGCTGCCCCGGATCCAGCGCATCGTGGACGCTCTGCCTGACGAAGCCGCCCTCGCCGAGCGCCTCGCCGAACTCCAGCACGCCGCCCAGGACATGCACACCACCGTGCTCGAGACCCAGGCAGAACTCACCGAAGCCCAGTCCCACGGCGACGCCGATGACGCGGCACGCCGCTACGAGCAGGC
The DNA here is from genome assembly GCF_009650765.1 of Streptomyces sp. SUK 48. Taxonomy (NCBI): domain Bacteria; kingdom Bacillati; phylum Actinomycetota; class Actinomycetes; order Kitasatosporales; family Streptomycetaceae; genus Streptomyces; species Streptomyces sp. SUK 48. The sequence continues at coordinate 8,307,448 of NZ_CP045740.1, forward strand.
CACCGCACAGGCCAAGGACCTCCACCAGCAGCTCAAACAAGCCGCAGCGCAGGTCCTCATCGCCGAAAAGCGCCTCAGCACCTGCGAAAGTGACCTCACCTCCGCCCAAGAACGCCTCAACGAATCCCTGCCCCTGCAGAAAACCACTCGGGCGCACCTGACCGCGCTACTCGCCTGCCCTCCCCTTACCCAGGCCCTCGGCGCCGATGCCCGCCTCACAGCCAAGGACACCGACACCGCCGACCTCCTCACCGCCGTCGACGACCTGCTCGCTCGCCGCCCCACCGCCTCCAAGAAGACCCTCGGCGAGCACTACGACGCCGTCCGTGCCGAACTCGCCCAGACCTGGACCATCGCCCACGACGACTCACCCGCCGGCATCGAAGAGCTCGACACCTTCGTCCTCACCCACGCAGAAACCCACTACGACCCCCTCACCGCTGCCCAACGCGCCAAGGCCCTCGCCGGCCGGGCCAAAGCCGCACTCGACGCCGCGGAAGCGGCTGCGCTGCGCGACTTCGTCATCGGCCGCCTGCCCTCCGCCATCGGCACCGCATGGGCTGCCCTGACCGGCTGGAAGAAGACCGTCAACCGCAAAATGCGGGCGGCCCAGGCATCCTCCGGCGTCGGCGTACAAGTCCAGATCGACCTGCGCAGCGACCTCGACGCCGCCACCCGCACCGTGTATGAGCTGTCCTGCACCGTCGGTGACGCCCTACGCACCGACGCGCAGAAGGAAGAAGTCAGCCAGGCATTGCAGTCCCTGCTGGCCGCCGCGGACGGCTCCACCATTCAAGAACGCCTCGCCGCCGCCGTCGACATCCGTAGCTGGGTCGAGGTTCGCTACCTCGTGGAACGCCCCGGCCCCGACGGGAAGCCCGTCACCGGTCAGTGGGGCTCGCGCACAGGCCTGTCTGGCGGCGAACGGCGCCTGGTCGTCCTGGCCCCCATGCTCGCCGCCATCGCCGCCAGCTACGACCGCTTCACCAGCACCGGCCTGCGCCTGATCCCGCTCGACGAAGTTCCCGCGGAAGTCGACGAGCGCGGCCGCGAAGGACTGGCCCGCTACCTCGCCGAACTCGACCTGGACATCCTGTGCACGTCCTACCTGTGGGACGGCGCACCCGGAGCCTGGGACGGCATCGACGCCCACGACCTCGAAGCAGGCGCCGACGGCACCGTCGTCGCCTTCCCCATGCTCATCCGGACAGGCCAGGCCCTGCCCGGAGACACGGGTTCCGCACCCCAGGCCGGGGGAGTGGCATGAGCTGCGCCCTGTGCGAGGGAGCATGCGACGGCGCCGACCTGGCCCCGCTGCTCAGCCACGAACTCGCCTGGCTGTGGAAGGCCCTGGCAGCCGTGGCCGACCGGCGCGGAGACGAGTCCCTCACCAGCGGTCCCGCCGTGACAGTGACGGTGCCCGCAGAACCAGTACAGCGGGCCGCCGCGGCCGGTCTCATCGACGGACGGCCCCTGGAACCGGGCCAAAGCCGCCGCGTCAGCCTGGAACGACTGACCGCCGCCCTGGCCACCCGCGGCCCCCGGCTTACCCCCGGGGCCGTCGCAGCCCACGCCTGCAACCGACGGCTGGCGGCAAACGCCCGCCGCCGTACCCAACAAGCCGTCGCGGCCGACCGCATCCGCGCCCAACTCGAAAGCGCGGCCGCTGATTTACCTGCCCATGTCCGCGATCTCGTCGGCCCAGAAAACGTCTTCACCCGCCTGCGCACCCTGGGATGGGTCACCCGCCTGCTCAATGCGCCGGACCCCGCCGAACTGCTAAGCCAGGCGCTGCACGTTGCCGCGCGACTGCCTCCGCCGGGGCGGCGTATCGACCGCCGCCTCCTGGTATCCGGCAATCCCCACGCACTTGATACGGGCGCACTGCCCGCACTCGTGCTGGCCCTGACCGGATCCTCCGGTACCCCCGTGCGTTCGGGCTGGGCACGTCTGGGGGTGGACTGCGACGATCTGCTCGGTGGGCTCATCATCACCGGCGTCACGCCCCGGGGGTGGCGGATCCCGCCCGGTGCCACATTCACTCTGCCGCCCCGCGAGCTGGCCCATATCGACTGGGAGCCTCCCGAGACCACCGGAACGTGGGTCTTCGTTACCGAGAACCCCTCCGTGCTGGCCGCAGCCAGCACCCAGGCCTTGACCCGGGACAGCGTCGTGAGACCACGGGTGATCTGCACCGCCGGCACACCCTCCCAACGGGAATGCGAAGCCATTGGCGTTCTGGCGGACACCGGATGGAACATCGCCGTCCGCGCTGACTTCGACCAGGCCGGCCTGGCACACATGCGTGCCCTCCTGGCTGCAGCACCTTCCGCGGTTGCGTGGCGGATGGGCGCAGCCGACTACCTCGCGGCCGTCCCCGAGGGCACTGACGTCCTGCATCTGCGGGGCTCGGATGCCCCCTGGGACGACCATCTGGTACCCGTGATGCGCAAACACTCCGTGCCGGTCTACGAGGAGGATCTGCTTCCCGCACTGCTGGCCGACATCATGGCCGGTGCACCGGGCTCTTGTGTTCTGTGACGTCCGGTAGCTCCGAAAACTCGTCTCGGAGCGTGCCGCGCACAGCGCGGCGAACAGGCCGTCGCCCCCGGTGGTCCGCTTGCCGCTTGGCGGGGATGTGGTGGCGGAAGAAGGCCCAATCGTGGCGCGGGTGAATCTTGATGCGGACCCATGCACCACACCTGTTGCATCCGCTACAGTGCTCGCGGCCGCTCCTGAGCTGCGGAAACTCCCTCCGCATACTCGTGGCGCCCCGGAGGAACCTCGGCGACTTCGACTGCTCGGGCGAGGACATCGAGCGGGACTGGGTGGAGCGCACCGGCTGCTGGAGCTCGGTGACCCGGGTGTTGCTCACCTACGAGCAGATGCGCGCGTACGGGCTCCCGGCGACCGAGGGCAAGCGCGGCGACGCGGGGTGGCCGGCCTTCGCCCGCCGCTACGGCTTCGACATTGAGCGCCCGGCGCGATGTCCTCGCGCAGCAGATCGCCCGCGATGAACAGCAGCGCCGCGCGTTGTCCGAGTTCCTCGGTCGATGGGACACGGGGCGGCGGAGGGACGTCCGCATGAGCCCTCAGTACGTTTCGAAGTCGGGTTCCCAGTCCGGGTCGGGCTCTTCGTCGTCGTTGAGTACTTGGCCCTTGATTCCCGCGAGGTCGAGTTCCCACATCGTGAGTGTGAGCCCGCACAGGCGGCACCCGAACTGCCGGGGGAGGAACCAGACGTCCCCGTAGTCCCCCGATCTGTCCCGGCCACTGGCGAAACCGGTGTGTCCGCACGCGGGGCATTCTGCGGGCACAGCAAGCGGCCACGGAGCGGCGGTCGGCAGCGCGGACAGACTGCTGACCAGTTCGGCGATCTCGGCTTCGGACAAGCGCCGGGTGGTCTCGGCAAACCGCTCGCGGGCCTGCCGGATTTTCGCCTGATACCGGATCTCCATCTCGTTCGTGGCCTGGGCCACCAGCGCGGTGCAGGCTTCGAGGTGCGTGCCCCAGAAGCCATCGGGCTCTGCCGACAGGGCTTTCAGCAGCGCGCTGATGTGCTCGATACCCGCCGCCAGGAGCTCGCGGCACTCGGTCACGGGCTGGCCCCACCCCATGTGGGTGATGCCGTTGCGAGACTCCCGCAGCTCCTTGAGCCTGGCAGGCGTCTTGTGCTCGGGGCCGAGGAGCTGGGCCGCCCTGTGAATGGCCCCCTCGCCGCCGATGGTCTTGAGTCCGTCGCGGCCCTTCTTCGTCTTGTCTTCGTTCCCGCTCAGGACTAGGAGGTCGTCCACGCTCGGCTGCTTCTCCGACGCGAGGAGGACGGGGAAGACGGACGCCAGGTACGCCTTGGACGCGTGTTCCACCGCGACCGCCATGTGGTGCACAGCGAAGTCCTGGTCAATGGGCTCCTCCGGGTACGCGTCGACGGCCGTGCGCGCCCACTTCCGGGCCGATATCAGCAGGTGCTCGTGGATCGATTCGTGCGACATACGAATCAAGGTAGAGGGGCAGTGTGTGAGGGCACTGCGACTTCGGCTGTCGGGCAAGCTGAACGGGCAGGGTGGAATCAAGTCCGGGCGTCGCTCATCATCATGGGATGGGGGAACCGATGGACATGGCGCGGTTGCGGAGGCTGATCGACGGCGTGCTCCTGACGCTGTACAGGCGCTACACCGCGAAGGAACTGCCGGCGCTGTGCGATCGCCTCGGCCTTCCCTCGCCCAGTGTGGGCGACACCAAGCACGAGCGCCTGGTGGCCAGCCTGAACGCCTGCCCCGACGACCGCCTGCCGGATGTCGCCGACGCCGTTCTTGAGCAGGAGGAGCTCGACCAGGCTGAACGCATGGCGCTGCAGGACGTTCTGTGGCTCGGCCGTCACCACGTACAGATTCCGAGCCGGACCAGACGCGAGCTGGCCAGAGACTTCGATCTCGCCGGTCACCTCGGCTATCCGGACCGCTTCATGGCGCTGCTGGGCCGGCTGTGGCACCTGGACAACGACCCACTGAGCGGGTGGGCCACCTCCGCCAACAGCCTCCGCGACGAGATCAACCGTCACGTCATCAGATTCCCGGGTGACTGGTCGACCGAGGAATTCTTCGAGCAACTCGGAGCCTTCGAAGCCCCCCACCCACGCTTCGGAGCCTTCCTCGAGGGGCTGGCCTCCGCATCCGTTCTACCCGATGAGCAGGCCCAGCGCCGCTTCGTCGAGCTCGCCAACCGGCATCTGCAACCCGTGGGCGCCATGCTGAGCCAGGACGGAGAGGCAGACGGCTACCCCCAGTTCCACCTGGCTCCGCACGGCCGCGGCACAGCGCGCCGACCGCGCAACCTCATCTTCGCCACTCTGGGCAAGCCCGACATCCGCTTCACCAGCGCCCTCGACAACGACATCGAGGTCGCCGAACGCGCCGACGAAGTGCTGGTCTACGACCGCCCCGTCGGCAAAGAGGGTCTGCTCTGGCGGCACCTCCTGTCCTGGTGGCAGGAGACCCGGGACATCACTGATCAGGAGCAGGCGGCGCGAGCCCTCTACGCCCGCATGGAGGCTTCACTGCCACCAAAATCCCCAGGACAGAAGAACCTCTTCTGGCACTACCACCACGCTCACCGGGACCACCTGAGCGACGTCCCCGCGCTCCTGCCGGAGATATGGCTGCACTGGGACCCCAAGACCCTCTCCGAACGTGGCGTGCACGCCATGCAGAACCTGCGGATGGACTTCCTCATGCTGCTCCCGGGAAACCGACGCGTGGTACTGGAAGTCGACGGCATACAGCACTACACCCGCAACCGAGGAACCGAACCCGACAGCACAAAGTACGCCGCGACCATGGCCGGCGACCGCGACCTGAAGTTCCGCGGCTACGAAGTTTTCCGGTTCGGCCACGACGAACTCCGCAACCGCGAAAGTGCCCAGCCCCTGCTCGCCGACTTCTTCGCCGCGCTCCTTGACCGCTCACCCGCCGGTCCGTCTCCAGTGCTGCCATCAGCCCCAGGCTGATAGCGGGGCTCCAGTGTTCTGGTCTGGGCGCCGCCAGCGACCAGCGGGGGCATCGGTGGGGGAGAGGTCGGGGCGCGTCCGGTGCCAGTGTGCAGCGTGCCGCCAGCGGCCGGAGGCGTCGCGGGCGACATCGACGCCGACTTCCACCACCAACTCGGATTCCACCAAAGGGCGGTCCGGCCCCCGCCCGGGGCTCGCGCCGCACCCCGCAACGACCCGGCCGGCGGTCCGCGGTAGGGACGCTGACCGTGCAGCAGGCGCGCATCATGAACGTCGGACGCACAGCGTGATCAATCCCGAAGCGCGATGAACGGCGGCGATGCTGCGGCGAGCCGGGGAGGCAGGTTGAAGTCCCTTGTGGCCCAAGTCCCGCCCCGAAAATGCGCAGCGGGATCGTCGCGGAGATGGACACACTGGCCGGATGACCGACGACTGGCAGCGGGGCTATCCGATCGACCTGCGGACCCCGCAGCAACGGGAAAAGGCCTTCAAGGACCATGTCTCGCCCGACTTCGAGCAGATGGTGGGCCGAGTTCTGGCGCGTTTCACCGGCGCTCGCGTGTACCTCCAGGACGACAACACGAAACAGAAGATGCCCGACGTCCGGATCGACCACGACGACGGCCGGACCGGGTACGCCGAAATCTGGATGGCCCTGGATCGCCACCACGCCGAAGTGGCCGGGGTCCTCAGCCGACGGCCGGACCTGGCCGCGCCGCACCTCACCCGGAACTGGACCGTCAATGTCACTGGCAGCTTCCGCTTGAAACAGCAGGGCAAGAGGTACACCGAGTGGCTCCCTGATCTCCTGGCCCGCTTTGAGGCGGCCGGCCAGTTCTACGAGTACGTCCCGCGCCCCGACAACCTCTCGGTTCACCCCGGAGATCCTGCCGACGAGGCGCGCGCCATGGGCATCCGCGGCCTCGCATCCCACCCGGCCGGCGACGGCGAAAACGGGCGGGTCCAGTTCATCCTGTGGGAGATCGGTGGGCCGGCCGACGTGACATGGGAGCCGTTCCACGACTGGCTCGACGACCATCTCAACGCCGACTCCGCGCACATGCGGGGCAACAAGGAGAAACTCGCCGGGGCTGGCGGCAACGAGCGCCACGCCGTCATCGGAGTGACGATGACCAGCCCCTGGGCGGTCTTCCACGCCCTCCACTTCGACGCCGACACCTTGCCGCCGCTCCCGCCGAAGCTCCCCGAAGAGTTCACGCACCTCTGGCTCATCGGCGCCCAGGCATCCGACCGCTGCCTCGCCTGGTACCCGGATCGGGGATGGTTCGAGCCACACCGGGCCTGGGCGACGGACTGACACTCGCCACGTGACGCACTCGGCGCACCGCGCCTGGCCCCGTCAGCGGGCCGGCTCGAGCTGGCAACGCTGAACCCGATCGAGGGGCGCCTGCTCGCATCACACCGACCGCTGCGGCCGGTTCCGGGAGCGGGCCCCCGACCCCCGAACAACCTGACCGTGCCGCTCCCGTGCTGCTCCACCCGGAAGCGACGCGTTCCGCGGCAGGGGAGCGGCGAAGCACTGGCCCGGCGGGTGTCCCGCCGCACGGGACGCTGACCGGCATGCCGGTCCCGGCCGCTTGCGGCGGTGGCACGCTTCTCGGCGCTCAGCACCGGCAGACACTCAGGGGCAGGGCGGGCAATGGGCAAGGCGAGCAGGAGCAAGAAGGAACGCAGGAGGAAGGAGGCCCGGATCTGGGACCCCGCCGCCGCAGCGCGCGACGCATTGCGCGACCGGGCGGCCAGCGCCGTGCTCCTCGAAGACAACCCCTACACGGCCGCGTACTTCGCCGGGGGCACCGACCGGGTGTTCCAGGAGGCGATGTGGCAGCACATCTGCCTGGGCCTGGACCCCGCACAGGCCTGGCACGAAACGGCTGCCTGGGGGATGGGCGACGCCGGATACCGCGGCCCCTGGCCGCACACCACCCAGCTCATCGCCGACTACGCCGTCTGGGAACGAGATCAGCAGCTGGCCCTGCTCCGCGACGGTGACATCTGCGTCGTCTCACCGGCCGCTCACGTGGCAGTCATCGCAGCCGCCCTCACGGTGGACGCCACCGACCTGCTCACCCTAGACCGGGACATCCCTCTGCACGCCGCTGTCGTCGTCATGCCCGAACCGATCGTTCTCAACTGCCGCAACGTCGCTCTCTGCGACCTCAGCGTGCTCGACTGGAGGCACATCACGAGCTACGGCCCAGCCGGCGAGGAGTACGCCGCGGTCAGGGTCAGCGCGATGCTCCGCCCCGACGGCCCCTCCATACGCCGGCGTGGGGAGAGTTCCTGGCCGAAGCACAGGCCGGCGGCTACCCGACGCCCCCGTGGTTCCCCGCCGGAACCAACGGCGTGCGCGCGGACGCCTCCACCAGGAGCCCGGCCGCACACGCTGAAGCGATCGCCCGCATCAGGACCCGGCACATGCTGCACAGCGATGTCACCGACCTCATCCGCGGCGACGACGACATTCTCGTGCCGGACACGGCTCAGTGGAACGGCGAACCGATCCCCGACCCCTACAACGACTTCGCCGAGCGGTACCTCTTCGCGTTCTGACGGCTCGCCGCGCAAGGCGTCACCACCACGACCGCAACACCCCCGCCCTCGGGCCCAGCACACCAGCCATCCCACGGCAGCACCGCTGCCCGCCCCGACACCGCCGACATCCGCCTCGTCGACCTGCGCCGAACCGCTGAGCGCTCCTCAGGGACCGACATCGCACCCGGCCCGCGCCACTACACCCACCGATGGCCCGTGCGCATGCACAAGGTCAACCAGTGGTCCCCAGCCTCGGCCGTCACAAGATCCGCTGGCGTGGCCCGTACATCCAGGGCCCGGCCGATGCGCTGCTCCGGGTCAAAGACTCCGCCTATCACCTGAGCATCTGAAGCCCCGCCGGCCGAGCGCAGGGTCAGGCCGCGCGAGCAGGCCGACAGCGGGCGGCGAAGAACAGATGGAGCCCGCCGCGCGCTGATCCTCGAGCCGACGCAGGGCCCGTTCGGCGGCCAGTCTGCGCTGTTCGGCGGCAGCGGCTCGCTGCGTTGCGGCCTGTCGGTGCTGTTCGGCTAGTGCTGTGACCGGGAACGTTCGCCGGCGCCGGCTCGATCAGCCTGATCGTGCTGCTTCCCACCTCCATGAGGTTTGGCGAGGGAGGCCGACGAGGTCCTGTCCCCGCGGCCGGTGCACCAGAGGAGTACCTGAGTGGGGTCTCCGGGCGGCGCGGTGCGCCGGAGCGCCGAATTCGCGCCGTTCCGTTGATCACCCCGGCGCGGCTCGGGACCAGTAGCACCTGCCAGGGGCGGGCGGTGAAAAGTGTCAGGGATCGGCTGCGGAAAGTGGTAGGCCCTCGAGCCGGGGGGCGGACGCGTCATGGGTGGCCCGTCTCGGCGGCGGTATCGGCTGCAGCCTTTCCCGCAGGATTCCTATGCGGAAACGGCTGCAGATTCTGTGACGCGCCAACGGGCCGATCCGGCGCCGCTCGCAGTAAAAAACCCTGGCTGACCTGCGACGTTGAGCAGCGCGGAGGGCTCCGGCGACATGGCAGAGTCTGGCCCGGACGCACCGCAGCGTCCCCGACGAAGGGGGAGACATGAGCATCATCATGGCGGCCATCATCAGCGCCCTGGGCACCGTCATCGTGGCGGTGATCAGTACGCGGCGGCGGGGGCCAGGGCAGGATGCGGGGAGAGGTGACGTGACGCGCGATCACAGCTCTGGCCGCGTCACGTCACCTCGTCACCTGGTCGACAGGCGGGCGAACAGGCCGTGCCGTGCCGGGCGGATGCCGAAGTGCTGCGCCTCTTCGGCTGCCAGGTGCATCCGGCACGCGACGAGGAACGCCACCGTCAGCATGGGCGTGGGGGTGGCGGGCCCGGACGGGGCGTCGACGTCCAGGTCGTCGACCAGACGCCGGCACTGGGCGACGAGCTGCTCCGCCGCGGACGCCACCTCACAGCCGCTCCCCAGGGCGACAAGCCCCTCCCGCAGCTCCAGGGCCCGCAGGTGGGCGCGCGCGGTCTCCTGCCCCTGCCAGGCCACGCCGGGCAGCGCGGGCCACAGGCCGGCGACCATGCCGATCTCCCGCGCTGTCCTGACGAACTCGACGTACGTCTCGGAGCGCAGCTGCTGCGCGTGCAGCCCCGCCGCCCCGTCGACGACCGGTCGGTGCCGGGCGGCGGCGCGGGCCGTCACGTGGGTGATGATCGTGGTGGTGACTGGGCTTACGGGACGAGAGTGAATGGGCGGCCTCAACCAGGCTGGGTGGCTCCCCGAGGACCGAGCGACCTACATCTCGCTGCTGGCGGGCCTGACGACCCGGCTCCCGTTCCGTGTCACCCCCGAGCCGGGACGGGAGCCCCCCTTTCGCCCGAGCGCGGGCCCCGCTCCCCCCGCTTGCCACCTGCTCATCTAGGTGTACGCATCCCGCACGGAAAATGGACGCAATCTGATCGTTCCGGTGTGGCGACAGACCCTCCAGCGCCCGCCCCGCAGCAGCGCTTGCCCGCTCCCGAGGGAAAGTCCCAAGGCCCAGCTCACGACAGGCTCAGGGGGTAAGCACGGGGCGGCCCGCGCTCACTCGTGCCGAGAGGGACCTCGCTGCTGGCCAGCAGTGAGTGCGAGGGGCACGGCACGGAGCCCGACGTCATACGCCATCGCGCCGAGGGCGAGGACCACGAGTGGCCATACGAGGGGGGAGGCTGCCGGGATGGTGCCGTGGACCAGGGCCGCGCCGACGCTGCCGGTGCCGAGTGTCGCGGTGCAGGCCGGAACATGGGGCAGGGCGATCCGCAGCACCACCTCCCGGCGCCGGGCCGGGCGGGCCGGGACGGGGTTGAGGGCGCTCATCGTCCGCTCACCAGGCTCGTCTCGGCCTTCAGAGAGCGGCTGGTGATGCGCGCAGCGAGCCCTTTCACCTTCCGGCGGACCTTCTCGCCCTGACGCTTCGGTTGCGCAGCACCAGCGGCCATGGCTGCTTCAGCCCAGGTGGTGACTCCGGGGGTGGCAAGGGCGAGTGTCACCGCTCGCTCGGCCGGGGAGAGGGCCTCCAGGATCTCGGTCAGGCGCGGGTCATCGAAGCCGGCTTCAACTCCGGCGTCGGCGGCGGTCTGTGCGGGGACCAGGTCGTACAGGGTCAGCCCGTCGCCGAGCGGGGTGTCGAGCAGCAGCAGCCGCGCTTGGCCGGTCTTGCGGCGCCAGACCGGGGTGAGCTGCTGGTTGATGGCCCTGGCCTCTGACTTCAGCTTCTTCAGAGCGTCAGGGGTGAGGTGACCGTGGTCGTAGAGAGGATCCGCCCAGTTACCGAGCAAGGCGGTGGAGACCGGTTCATTCCATCCGCTCCACAGTCCCATCACTTCCGACCTGAAGGAGTGGATTGTGGATCCGTCGCCAGCGAGGGCGGCCTCGCGGGCGCTCAGCGCCTGGATCACGTCGAGGACGGGGATGTTCAAAGCCCGGAACCCGGACTCGATGGTCCGGTTGGCCGGGTGGCCGGCCTCGAGTACCGCCATGCCAGTGGTGGTGGTGATCATCATGGGAGAGGCGACACGGTCGAACGGCTCCGGCAGTCCGAACGTGCCGTCCACGTCGAGAGCAACGCTTCCGTCCTCCCGGAGGGTCACGGTATCGCCGGCGTTCCCGCTCCAGTGGGCCGGGAACAAGGCCGTGACCGCCGCGCCGGTTCGCGAGTCCCAGTTGAACTGGCTGATCCGCTCCGCCAAGTCGGTGTGGATGGAGTCGTCGTCCTCGACCAAGGTGTAACTGGGCGTAGGTGTCGGGTCTTCGGTGGCCATGAGCGTCTCCTTGTCGGGGGAAATCGTTCTCCTCTCGGTCCCGGCAGAGGCCCAATCCGACAACGCACCTCGGATTCTTTGTGTGATCTGAGTCATAGCGGTCCAGGTTGGCAGAGCGGTCCAGTTCAGGCTGGTTTGGTCACTGCCCCGGGCGGCCGTTCAAACGCAGCTCACAAGCACCACGAGTGACTGGGCAGTTGGTCAACGCTGACTTCAACGCCGGTCCGGGGCTGAGCCACTTACGGAGCCAGCTATCGGCGGGGCAGGCCAGCGCGATCGCGGCGTGCCCCTGCCAGGTTCGCCTGCCTGCCGCTCCCAGTGGCGGCCACCGGGCGGCCCCGGCCGGCACCTGTGGGCCCCGCGAGGTTTTTCCCGTCCTCGCGTGGCCGGTGTGACGAGATAGAAGTGCCGCCCCTGCCGCGGAGGGTTGGTACGAAAGGAGCCTGACCGTGAACAGAGCACAACAGCGCGGACCGGATGCTGTTCGCCGGGTCCTGCTGTGGCTGGCGGTGACTGCCGCTGCTGTGCTGGCTGCCCAAAGCCAGCAGTGGACCAGCGCCCTGACCACGGCGATTGCCGTCTACGCTGTCGCCGAACCGGACCGTGGGAGGCGTCTGTGACCCGCACCTCGCCTACTGCCGCGGAACTCGCCCTGGCCGCCGAGGTCGGCCGCTTGGGACTGACCGCTACTCCCCACCAGCTCGAACGCTGGCGCGCCAAGCGCTGGCTGGCCCCCACCGACCAGTGGACCGACCCCGCAACCGGCCCACTGCGCCCCAACATCGTCCACCGGGCCGCATGGCTCGCCCTCCTCTCCAGGCCAGGCCGCAGTATCAGCTGGATCGGCTGGATGTTCTGGGCGATCGACGACACCGAAGAGACCGCCGCACTGCTGCACCGGGCCCTGATCCGGACCATCCAACTGCCCCTGCGTCAGGCGCGCATCGCTCTCACCGAGATCCCGCAGGGCGACAGCGATGCCGCCTTCGATGTCCGCCAGGACCTCGCCGCCCCGGATGCTGGAGGGGCGGCGCGCCATTGGACGGGACCTGGACGGTCTGCTGCGCGACCACGCCGGCACCGCGGGCATCACCCTGCCCGGCTCCCGCACGGTGCCCAACCCCTTCGACACCACGCTGATCCGCGTCGGCGCCCGGCTGCTGACCGGCGGCATGGCCGACGTCAGCCCCGAAGAACTCACCGAAGCCTGGCGCAGCGTGTGGACCGGGCCGCCCGAGCACCTCGACCGGATCATCGCCGCCCACCTCGCCGCCGACGAAGCCGGAACCGACCTGCGCGCCCTGTCCCCGCTGGCGCAGGGACTGCCGGGGCTGGTCCGCGCCCTTGAACGGGCAGACGCACGCCTGCTGTGCGAGGCGGTCCGCGCATGCACCAAGGCATCCTCCACCCTCCTGAAGCTGCTCCTGGAACGCGCCGACGCCGGGATGCTGGCAGAGCTGATGGACGACGGGATGTGGGACCAATGGGTGCGTGTTGGAGGAATCGCCCCCGCCAGCCGGCTGGGGGAGGAGGCGATCACCCTGAGCACCGTGCAGTACCTGCTCGTCCCCGGCTGGGCCGAAGACCTCCACCGCTACCAAGACCGCATGGCCCGCATGCTGGCCGCGCCCACCGTGCCGACACCGGACGGCCGCCCATGACCGGAGCTGCAGGGCGACATGCCGCAAGCGACCAAATACCGCAAATAACGCAAATACCATGACCATTGGAAAACTCGCCCCCCGTGGTCCCGTACACCAGCAGACTCGCCATCCGGTCACCGAGAGCGAGGGAGGAGCAGCCGCGTGAAGACCTCTACTCGTCGGCCAGGGCACCGCCGATCTCCGCATCGTGCGGAACCTGCGGTTCCTGGTGGCCGCGCCCGCCTGATGTTCGGCTTCTGAATTTCAGTGGTCGGGTCTTCTGTTTCAGTGTCGGTTTAGGCCTGGTGGCGGTCGGTGAGTTGGGTGCCTGCTGAAGACATCGCGCCGATCTGGGGCTGAAGAGTGTTGCTGAAGTATGGGTGATTCTGATGGCGGGTCTATAGCGGTATGCCTGTACTGCCGTCACCTGAAGAGATCGAAGCCGCCAAGACGTCCAAGGAGGCGTGGACGCGTGCTCAGCTTGCCGAGTGGGGCGTGCCGTGGCCCCGGAGAAGGGCTGGAAGGACGAGCTGATCGAGCGCTGGGCGGCCGTGCGCTAGGAAGGCGCACCGCCGCCCCTGCCCAGCCCGGCCCCAACAGACTTCGCACAGGACACGCGCGACTTCGGCTGGCGACAGCGGGGCCGGACAGGATCACGCTGCCCGGCCCCGCCGCTGTTCCGCGAGCGAGGTGAAGCAACACGACCTGACCACCTGACAACACTGCCGGTCTGAAGGTCGTCCCCGTGCCCGCGGAGGTCCTTCGTCCACTCGGTGAAGCGTCGATGGGCCGTGGCGTCCGACGGCTCGAACGGCGCCTTCGGTAAATGCTGCCACGTGTTGCCCGTCGTGGCCACGAACACGATCACGGCCGGCACCTCCCGGTCACTGTCCGACGCCGGCCACCACCCTGAGGCCGCGCCGGTGCCTCCGGCGCCACTCGCTGGAACGGCTCTCACAACTCGTGCGGCACCGGTCGCTCGAGGATCCGCATTCCGGCTGACGGCTTACCTGGGCAACAAAATGAGATGACGTCTTGGTTGTCAGTGTCTGCTTCTACCCTGTTGAGAGCGCGTATCGCATGGGAGCGGGTATGGCGGATGAGACAGCGGTTATGCAGCAGTTGTGGCCGCAAGTGCTGGAAGCGACGAAGAAACGGCGGCGGTTCACCTGGATTTTGCTGAGCCAGAACGTGAAGGCGTTCTTCTACGACGGTGCCGTACTGACACTGGCCTGGGGCAGCCAGAGCGCGGTGGACAATTTTGTCAGTTCAGGTTCCTCCAGTGTGCTTGAGGCGGTACTCGGAGAGGTCCTCAGCCGCCCGGCCTCCGTCGAGTCGGTCCGCGAGACGCCACCGGTACCTCCGCTTCTCAGCCCATCAGCCCCGGCATCGCCGATGTGCGCGCCCGCCACCACTCCTGACCCGCCGTCGGGGCCGGACGCGGCGGCGGCCTCCGCCTTGCACCGCATGCTGGGTCAGACAGCGTTCTTGATGCATGAGCGGGGCGATAGCCGGGCCGCTGCTCTGCTGGCGGGTGTAGCAGAGGTGGAGCTGGTGCGCAGCGCCCGGTTCGCAGAGCGCACGGACGCCGTCCTCATCGTGCCGTCCTCTTTCTTGCCCCGGTTCACCGATGAGGTCCTCGCAGCCGTTGAACCGGTTTTCGTGCACGTCGCGGTGCGCCACGGCCTGCGGATCGACACGGTGCGTGCCGATACCGCGCTTCCCGAGATCGGTGCGGACTGGCGACAGACCCTGCACGCAATGCTGTCCAAAAAAACGACGCCTGAACAGGCGCCTCAGCTGCCGTCCAGGGAAGCCTCCTTAACATCTGACCGAAAGGAGGCTGTCGTCGCGGGCCAGACATCAGGGTGCTCCCGGCGCGGCAAGACCACGGGCCGCCGATGCCGCCGCCCGGCCGCCGATTGGCCGGCCTACGATGACCTGCCTTCCCCCGTGGCCGCGTGCTATGGCCATCTCACTCCCGAGGAGCAGGAAGCCTGCCAGCAGGCACGCGGCCGTGCCCGGGAGGAATTCAACGCCCGCTGGAGGGCAGAAAGCGCTGTCCGCCAGGCCCAAGGGGAAGAGACGAAACCTCGCACCTTCACGCCGCGGCCGTGCATCGGCCAGTGCACATCACAGGAGATCGCCTGGGGCCGTGATTCCGACGGGGCCTCGATGTCGTGTGCGAACTGCGACAACTGGGTGTGCGTGAGCTGCGGGCAGGCGCAGGTCGAGCACGTCCTGGAATTCTGCGCCGCCTGCTCGGAACGGGAGGCGATGTTCGACCCTGAACCCGATTGGGACACGCCGCATGACGGTGAGCCTGACACCGATCCCCACCCTCAGGCCCGGCTGACGGCCATGGTCAACGACCTGGTCAAAGCGACAGGCACCACGCACCGGGACGTGAACGCACGCCTCAACCGAACGATCGGGGTGCGCAGCAGGGTGGGTGCCGACGAACAGGTCATCCGCCGTGCAGCCGGCGCCGCCCGCGCTTGGCTCGACGAACTCGGTTCTCCCGGCTGACCAGGCGTCAGGCATGGCCAGGGACCGACCACACCTGTGTGGCATCCGGTGTGGGGGTTCGTCTCCGAACCGCCCGCGCAGACACCTCAGAAGAGCGCCGTGGTCGTTCCGGCTGATGCGGCGCTCTCGCAATCTCGTTGGAACAGACCGCGCTCGCGGAGATCGCGGATAGCATTCCTACCGCTTTGGGGGCGATGTCGCGACTCTGCTGCGCTGGTTCCCGATCCACGCCCCCGAGACGAAGCTCCGGCCCCTACGAGGGACGGCAGAGGCACCCGTCGGGGGAGCGGGCCGGCTACGTGCCGGACCTACGGGCCGCCGACCGGATCCGCCCGCCCGGGCGGAAGGTGCTGCTGTCGACGACCGAACTGTGCGGACGAGGGCGCGCCTCGGCGTTCCGAGCGTTCGGAGCCTGCACCGTGCCACCGGCTGGGAGAGCGGGCGAGGGCTGCGGCTGCGGTGGTGCGGGACCGGGCGGGGCCGGGCGGGGCCAGTGATCGACGTCGCCCTGGCCGCCGTGGATACCGTCGCTGCGGGCCATGAACCGGTGCCCCTACGGATGATCCACAGCAGGCACTGCCCCTCGTCGCCATCGATCTCGCGAACCCGTACCCGCTCTGCCATCCGCACATGATCTCGTTTAATGCAAGGTCATGTGGGTATCCCGGGCGGTGCGTAGTGGCGCAAGTAGTCACGCATCTGAGGCTCGAGCCCGGACAGGTCATTGCCGCTCAGTGCATGCCAGAGACGGTTCTCGATCCAGAACCGATGGGCGAACTCCCCGAACGAAGGCGAACACCAGAGGATTGCGGCCCTCTGTTCCTGCGGATCGTCGAGATTGGTCTCCGTCTGCTCCCCATTGCGCTGTGCCTCGTACTCGTATTCGTAGTCGAGATCGGAGTGCACCACGAACGCCTCACCCGAAGGACGGAGGTAGAGGTACCAGATGACGCAGTCTTGTTGATCCCGCAGGAATCGCACGAGGAAGGCACCAGGCTCCACCGGACTGGGCAGGGACTCTGAGATATCAGTCCAGCAGCAAGTCACCGAGACCTCATCCAGCGAGCGGTGCAGCTTCGAGTCGGCCTGGGGAGCAGTTTCTCCGGTACCACCGAGCCGTTGAAAGGTGCCCGTGAAATCGGTGGAGTCGAGGGGCGGCAGGCTCTTGTAGGGGTAGTACTCATAGGTGTAGCGGCAGGGCCGGTATTCACCCAGGTCGGTGGCACACCAGGCAGAGTCGAAGCCGACCGAGGACACGTCAGACCCTGATTGTTCAGCAGGCATCGGCCCCCCATGAGTCACCGTGAGCGGAGTTGCTGGCGTCAGCATCGCACTGCCTACCGGCACTGACTGCGACGGGTGGGCCAGGCGAGCTCTCGCAGGCGAGGGCGAACGTTGCCTGATGCGGCACTAGTAACGGGGCATCCGGGACTCGCCCTCCGGCGCCGGGGGTTCAGGTGGTGGGGGCGGTGCTCTCGCGTGCCGCTTTCACGGCGCGTGACCAGACGTCGGGGCTGCCTCCGTGTTCGCGGGCGAGGGAGGCGGCGAGTCCCCGGACATCGCCGCGCTCGCGCAGGGCTGTGAGGGCGATGGCTGCCCGCTGGTCGGCCTGAGAGCGGGTCGGTGCGGCCTGAGGGCGGTGCTTGAGGGCCTTGCGGACGGCATACTCCCAGGATGACTTCGGCCCGCCGTGCTGCATGCTGAGTTCCGCGACCAGTCCGGGGTGGTAGCCGTTGCGGTCGATCGCCTCGATGGCGTACCGCTCGGCGAGTTGCGTAGCCGTGAGCGGCTCGCCTCCGGCGCAGACGTCCAGTTCTGCCGCGAGTGCTTCCTCGAGAGCAGAGGGGCGTCCAACCGTGGAGTTGTCCTGGGTCCCGGGGCGGCGGCCGGCCTTGCCTAGCTTGTCCCCGGTGCGCCTGTTGTCGAAGTCCTGCAGATCGCCGGCGCGGAAACCGGGGATGAGGCGGCCGGTGGGCCCCTCGACCTCGCCGACGGGGCCCGGGAAGTACCCGGGGTTGTCCTTCAGGTACTTGCGGATCACCGAGGGCCCGCTGAATCCCAGCAGCTGGGCGGCCTTGTTGATGGAGACGACGGTCTCGCAACCGAGCGCGTGGAGCTCGGGGTCGGCCTTGAGGACCTTGCTCGCTTTGTCCTGCTGGAACCAGGTGTAGAAGGCGCGGAACTGCTGCTCGTCGTAGAAGTCGCTCCCGTCGATGCGTTCCTTCTCCGGGTGGCGGTGCCTCTCCGGCTGCTCGAGCCGGATCTTGTACCAGCGGGCCGCGGACCCGACGCTGGCGCCGGTGAACGCGCGGATCCAGTCGCGGTTGACCACGGCACGTTCGCCGACGAGGCGACGCTGCGGATTCAGGTCCTTGGGCATAGCACTCTCCGGTCGGGACTGCGGCCCTATAGTGGGGCCTGCTCCTCTTAATCACCGGTGCGCACGCGCCGGCGGCCAAGTCGAGTTGGTGAAGGTGGCCGGCGGGACGTTCGGTCGGGGTTGCCGCTCTGGGCCGACATCCTCGTGAGAGGGTGCCTCCCGCCGCCCACCATCTTTACCGCCATTTCGCATAATCAATATGGCGCTCTTGATGGCGGGTGTCAATCTCGCCTCGCCCGCACCGCATCACGACCGGCTATGACGGTGCGCGCCCACCTCCGTTCGAAGGGTGCCCCTGGCGTCACCCACTTGTCCCGCACAGTGAACGCGGTGACGGCCGTCGGCAAGGTCGAGGCTGCCCCCCTTCCGTGGGTTCCCCGTCCGAAGCGGCGGCGGTCATGGGATGGTGCCGGGCCGGCCTGCGGGTGGCACATCCTTCAGGGCCTGGATGGGGTTGGCGTGGGAGTCCATGCCCGCAGGTCCGGCAAGGGGAGCGGTGGTTCGTGCGCGTGTGCACCACGCGCCGTCGTCATGTTCCGCGATCCCGGCGCCCCGTCGTTTCCCGGAGGCGTCTGCCGCGCCTGAGAGGGCTTGCGAACGGCCACGCCGACACGGTCGAGAAGCCCGCTGAGCAGAGGCCCCCGGGTGCCTGCGATGCGGGCCGGCTTGGTCTGTCCGGCTGTGGCCTGCGTGCGGGCGGCAGGAGTGGCGGGGAGCTGGGCTCTGCGTGGCCGGTGCGAGGGGGACCGGCCGTGAGGTCAAGAACCCGATGGCTGAATTGAGTTGCGCACCCTATGAACCCCTGTGTGATCAGTGCCACACCTGGTTGACCACATATGATCACGCACCGTTTACTTTCCGAGACCTTTACAAGATTCATACACAGGGGGATTTCGTGGAGTCTCGGCGGGCTGGCCTGACGCCAGTGCGGAGGGCGCGAAGAACACGCGCCTGCCTACTCGGCGGCGCCGTGGCGTCGCTCGTACTTGCGGTACTGCCCGGGTCGCCCGCTGCGACTGCCTCTCCCATGTCGAGCGCTCCAGGCTCAGGTCCGGTGGACGAGACCGCTGCCGCTGCACGGGCCGCGACGTCAGGGGAACCGGTGGAGGTGACGGCAGAGCGCACCGAGTACTCCACGACGAAGGCAAACCCGGACGGCTCGTTCACCCTGACGCAGTCCACCACGCCCCAGCGGGTGAAGGAACGGGACGGTGACTGGGGTGCGGTCGATCCGGCCTTGGAGCGCGTCGCGGACGGCCGGATAGCGCCCAAGGGCGCGGTGGTTGACCTGTCCTTCTCCGGCGGCGGCTCCGGGTCGGACATGATCCGTCTGGGCAAGGACGGGCGATCGGTCACCCTTGGCTGGACCGGCGATCTGCCCAAGCCGACTCTGAACGGTGCCACGGCCACCTATGCCGACGTCTTCGACGGGGTGGACCTCCAGCTGACGGCCACGGCCGAGAGCTACCGCGAGGTCCTCGTCGTCAAGACGCCCCAGGCCGCGCAGAACCCGGCGCTGGAACAGGTCAGACTCACCGCGTCCGGAGACGGACTTTCCGTGGTCCCGGGCGTCGGTGGCGGTCTGCGGGCCGTCGACGAGGACGGCAACGCCGTCTTCCGTGGACCGGCCGGACAGATGTGGGATTCGGCCGGCGACAGTGCGTCAGGCCCGCAGACACAGCTCATGCGCAGTGATGTCGGGGGACCCGAAGACGGCCAGGCGCACGACGATCCCTCACAGCCGGGGACGGGGATGCCACCGCGGTACTGCCGGTGAAGGTTGATGACGGCACGGTCGCTGTGCACCCGGACCTGGACCTGCTGCGCGGCAAGAACACCGTCTACCCCGTCTACATCGACCCCTCGGTCGGCCTGGGCGTCTCCGAGCGCACCAAGATCTCCTCGGACGGCGACAAGTTCTGGATGTTCGACGGGAGCAAGGGCGTCGGCAAGTGCGGCACCGCCGACGGCTACTACTGCGGCGGCGGCTACGTCGACCGCATGTACTTCGAGTTCGCCCCCACCAAGCTGGCCGGCAAGCAGGTGCTGGATGCCACCTTCCGGGCCACGAGACGTGGTCGTTCAACTGCGACCCCCATTGGGTGGACCTGGAACGCACCGACAACATCTCCGAAGGCACCCGGTGGCCCGGCCCCAAACAACTGGACCTGATGGTCGACCGCTACGTATCGGCCGGCCGCGGGAGTCTGTGCAGCCCCGATCAGTCGGATGCCTGGATCGAGTTCCACGACAACCCGGACGAATCGAACGAGAACCTCACGAGCACCGCACGTTCCTTCGCCGACGGCAAGATCAGCCGGCTGACCCTCATGCTCAAGGCCCACGACGAAGACGACCCGCGGGCCTGGAAGCGCTTCGACGACAGCGCAGAACTGCAGGTCACCTTCGCCTACAAGCCTGGCACACCCACGGACGTCGGCCTCATCCCCGGCGACGGCAAGACCGCCTACTGCAACAAGTCCTCCTCCGACCCGTTGATCGTCACCCGTAAGGACCCGATGGTCCAGGCCCGTGTCCAGACCCAGGTCGAAGCACACAAGGGCGATGAGGAGGGCTCACTCCAGGCCGAGTACGCGGTCGAGCGCGGCGACGACGCCGCCTGGCACCAGGTGTGGACCGGGCACATGCCCGACACGGGCTGGCACCCGGACGAGACACTGGAGAAAATGCGCACCGGCGACCGCGCCGACGGGGGCCTGTACCGGTACAAGGCACGCACCCAGTCACACTGGTCGTACAGCGGCAAGAGCGGAGACCTGTGGTCGCCCTACAGCTCCTGGTGCTACTTCAAGATCGACTCGTCCGCGCCCAAGGC
The DNA here is from genome assembly GCF_009650765.1 of Streptomyces sp. SUK 48. Taxonomy (NCBI): domain Bacteria; kingdom Bacillati; phylum Actinomycetota; class Actinomycetes; order Kitasatosporales; family Streptomycetaceae; genus Streptomyces; species Streptomyces sp. SUK 48. Next base: position 8,328,149 of record NZ_CP045740.1, read on the forward strand.
CCCCCGAATCGCGGCAGGTTCCCCCTACACCGAATGCGGCGTCGACGCCTGCGCCGGAATGGGAGGACCGGGTGTGCCGGGCTCCTTCACCTTCCAGCCCAACACCGCCGACATCACAAGCGGCAAGACCGATGTCACCGCCTACGAGTGGAAACTGCTGTCCACGCCGGCCCGTCAGGTCACCGGCGGACTCAAAGCCGACGTCAAGGACGTGACACCACCACTGTCCGGGACGCAAGTGCTCTCCGTACGGGCGAAGGACGTCCACAACCGGTGGGGCACACCCGCGGAGTTCACCTTCAAGGTGGCCCCGGCCCCCGGAGCCGTCGGCCGCTGGCACTTCGACGACGCGGCCCCGAACTCCGGTGTGACAGTGGCCAAGGACAGCGCCACAGAGGGCACCCGGCACGACGCCACGCTCTACACCTCACACACTGGCTGGTCGACCCTCGGACGCCGCGGAGAGTCCGACTACTCGCTCTACCTCAACGACAGCAGCACCGACAACACGCGCGACGGCTACGCGGCAACCGCGGCACCCGCGGTGAACACCAAAGACTCCTTCACCGTCTCGGCGTGGGTCTACCTGACCGACGCCTCGCAGAACCGCGTGGTGCTGTCGGCACCGGGCACGAACGCCTCGGCCTTCACCCTGTACTACTCGTCGACCTACAAGAAGTGGGTCTTCAACCGCACTGCCGCCGACGTCAAGGACAACCCGGTCTTCCTCCGCTCGATCGCCGACACCGGGCCACCGCCGCTGAACGTGTGGACACACCTGGCAGCCGTCTTCAATGCCAACGGTGACACCGACAAGACGAACGACACCATCCAGCTGTTCGTCAACGGCCGCCCGCAGGGCAAGCCGGTGGTGCTCAACGACCTGTCCACCGCGTACCAGCCGTGGACGTCCCCTGCCGGCCTCCAGTTCGGCCGTTCCCTGAACGGCGGCACGTGGGTCGACAACTTCCGCGGCCGCCTGGACGAGGTCTCGGTGTGGCAGTACGCCCTCAGCCCGAGCAGATCGCCCAGGAAGCCGAACTCACCCAGGACGGTGTGGCGGCCAACGAACTCGTGGCGGACTGGGACGCCACCTCCTCCACCGGCACACAGGTCAAGGAACTCACCCCCTACCCCGCACCGGCGCTGGCACTGTCGTCGGCCGGCGCGGTACTGGACGAGGACAACAACGCCCTCGTCTTGGACGGAACCTCGGGCTACGCATCAGCGGCCGGCCCGGTGACCGACGAGGCCAGCTCGTTCACCATCTCCGCCCACGTAAGGCTGGATGCCGACAAACTGGCGGCCAAACCGGTCGGATACCAGGCCCAAGTGGCGGGGCAGGCAGCCGGTGGTGAGTCCTCGTGGGCGCTGTGGGTGGTCAAGCCCGCAGACGGCACCTACCAGTGGAAGTTCACCCGCACCGCCGTCGGCTCGGACGGCAAGGTCTCCCAGAGCGCCGAGGTGGCAGCCGGCGACCTCGCCGAAGTGGACACCGGAGTGGACGTCACCGGCGTGTTCGACGCGCAGGAGCCGTGGCAGTGGACCGACCCCGCGGACTCGTCCAGGACCGAGAACCGGATGGGCCGACTGCACCTGTACGTAGGTGGCATCGAGCAGCCCGGCGAGGACAACTCCGGGTTCTCCGCAGCACAGCAGGGCAGCGGCGCGCTGTCCGCAGGCCGGGGAACGGCCGGCGGATCCACCGGCTACTACCTGCCAGGCTCCCTGGAGTCACTGCGCGTGTGGACCGGGGCACTGAGCGCCGATCAGATCCGCTCGCAGGTACTGGCCACCCCCGACAGCGCCTGACGCACACCGGTTCACCCGCCAAGCGGCCCGCTCTTGGAGCGGGCCGCCCGGCACCGGTGTGCCCGGACACCCCCGCTCACCTTCCATCTCCTCCTCAACGGCATGCGCCCGGCACGACACAGCCTGGCGCCGCGTAGGAAGAACCGCCTTGAAAACCTTTGGCATACCCAGGCAGACACCAGGCCGCAGGAGTAGCAGAGGCAGATCCCGCTGGACTCGCCGCATCGCGGCGACCACGGGCCTGGCGCTTTTGCCCGGCCTCCTCACACCCGTCGCCCTCGCAGCGGACACCGGCCCGCTGGGACGTCCGAACCTCAAGCCACCACAGGCCACCAAGGTCAGCCCGTTCACGGCCAAGGTGAACAAGACCGCCGCCGCCACGGTGCGCAAGGCCGCCGACGCCGACCGGACGGCGGCCGCCCGCGCCCGGCACGACCAGCAGCGCAAGATCACCTGGCCGAAGGCCGGCAAAGCCTCCCTCACCGTCCCGCACACAGGCACCGCCAAGGCCACTCCCGGCTCCCTGCCCGTGACGGTGACCGCTCCGGGCGAGGGTACGACGGCCAAGTCCGTCACGGTCGAGGTCCTCGACCAGAAGACCGCCGCCACACTCGGCGTCAAGGGCGTCGTCCTCAAACTCACCGGCCCCCAGGCCGGCGGGAAGATCCGTCTCGGCATCGGCTACGCGGCCTTCGCCGCAGCCTACGGCGGTGACTGGGCCGGCCGGCTGCAACTGACACGCCTGACTGACTGCACCGCGAAGGAACCGGAAGCCGCGAAGTGCCACAAGCGCGTGGCCCTCGACTCCGTCAACCACCGCTCCAAGGAGAGCATTTCCGCACCGGTCACACTCGCCTCCGGTCGCCGGTCCACGCTGGTGGCCGTCGCAGCGGGCACCAAGTCCGGCGCCGGCGACTACAAGGCCACGCCGCTGTCCGCCTCCTCCACATGGGAAGCAGGCGGCTCCTCCGGCTCGTTCACCTGGTCCTACCCTCTGCGCGTTCCCTCGGCCGCCGCCGGCCCCCAGCCTGACCTGACGATCTCCTACGACTCAGGCAGCATCGACGGCCAGACAGCGAACACCAACAACCAGGGCAGCCAGATCGGCACCGGTTTCGACCTCACCTCCTCCTATGTCGAGCGTAAGTACGGCTCCTGCGACGACGACGGCCAGGACGGCAAGTACGACCTGTGCTGGAAGTACGACAACGCCTCCCTCGTCCTCAACGGCAGGGCCACCGAACTGGTCAAGGACGACACCAGCGGAAAGTGGCGGCTCGCGGACGACGACGCCTCCACCGTCATCCACTCCACCGGAGCCGACAACGGCGACGACGACGGCGAGTACTGGACCGTCATCACCGGCGACGGCACCAAGTACGTGTTCGGCCTGAACAAGCTCGACGGCGCCGGCTCGGACGACCGCACCCAGTCGGTGTGGACGGTCCCCGTCTTCGGCGACGACGAAGGCGAGCCCGGCTACAGCAGCGGCGACTCCTTCTCCGGCCAGCACAAGACACAGGCATGGCGGTGGAACCTCGACTACGCGGAGGACACCCACGGCAACGCCATGACCTACTGGTACACCGCCGAGCACAACAACTACGACATGCTCGGCGACGACAACACCGGCACCGACTACATCCGCGGCGGCTACCTCAAGGAGATCCGCTACGGCCAGCACGCAGGCACCCTGTTCTCCGCCTCCCCGGCCGCCTCGGACAAGGTGGTCTTCACCTACGACGAGCGCTGCCTCGCCTCGGGCAACGGCTGCGACTCACTGACCAAGGACACCCGCGACAACTGGCCGGACGTGCCGTTCGACGCAGTCTGCAAGGACGGCGACAAGTGCACCGGCAACGTCAGCCCTGCCTTCTTCACCCGCAAACGCATGACGGCGATCACCACGTACGCATGGAACGCGGCAGCTGCCACCCCCGCCTTCGAAGCGGTGGACACATGGTCCCTCAAGCAGCTGTACCTCGACCCCGGTGACACCGGCGACTCCACCGACCAGTCCCTGTGGCTGGACGAGATCAAGCACACCGGCAAACGCGGCACCGATCTCTCCCTGGACCCGGTCAAGCTCAACCACGTGATGATGCCGAACCGGGTCGACGGCGCCAGCGACGACATCCTGCCGCTGAACAGGCCCCGCCTGAAGACGGTCACCTCCGAGACCGGCGCGCAGACCATCGTCACCTACACGGACGCCGACTGCACAGCAGGAGGCAGCAAACCCAAGGTGGACGAGAACACCAGGCGCTGCTACCCGGTGTACTGGTCACCCAACGGCGAGAAGACCCCGATCCTCGACTGGTTCCAGAAGTACCCGGTCCAGGCCGTGTCCACCACCGACCCCCAGGGCGGCTCGGAAGCCGTACAGCACACCTACCAGTACACGGGCGGCGGCGCCTGGCACTACGACGAAGACCCGCTGACCCCCGCCAAGGAACGCACCTGGTCCATCTGGCGCGGCTACCAGCAGGTCACCCACCTCACCGGTATCTCCGGACACACGCAGAGCAAAGAGACCACGGTCTACCTGCGCGGCATGAACGGTGACCGAGTACTCGGCTCGGACGGCAAAACCCCGGACGACAACAAACGCAAAACCGCGACGGTCACCGGCATCAAGGCCGCCGAGATCACCGACTCCGACCAGTACGCCGGCTTCACCCGCGAGACCGTCACCTACAACGGCGACGCCGAAGTCGGCGGCACCGTCAACGACCCCTGGTCGAAGCGGACAGCAACCCAGCACAAGTCCTACGCGGACACCGAGGCGTACTACGTCCGCACCGCCGCCACCCACACACGCACGAACATCACCAGCAAACTCACCCCGTTCGACCGGGTGAACACGGTGAAGACCACCTACGACGACTACGGCATGACCGAGACCGTCGACAACCAGGGCGACGACGCCACCACCGGTGACGAGAAGTGCACCCGCACCTGGTACGCCCGCAACGACGCCAAGGGCATCAACTCCCTCGTCTCCCGCACCCGCACGGTCGCCGCGTCCTGCACGGTCGCGGACTCCGCACTCGATCTGCCCGCCGACTCCAAGCGCGCCGGCGACGTCGTCTCCGATACCGCCACGGTCTACGACGACACCTCGGCCACTGCCTGGTCGCCGTCGCAGAAGCCCACCAAGGGCGATCCCACCTGGACGGGACGCGCCAAGGGATACGCCAGCGACGACAGCCCCCTGTGGCAGAAGGCGGCCACGACGACATACGACACTCTCGGACGCCCCAAGGTCGTCACAGACGCCCACGATACGCCGGTGTCGTCGACCACCTACGTCCCCGAGAGCGCGGGCCCGTTGACGTCGACCGTCATCCTGGACGCCAAACTCAACAAGACAACCACCGTCCTGGACTTCGCCACCGGCGCGGCGCTGAAGGTCACCGACCCCAACAACAAGGTCACCGAGAGCGAATACGACAGCCTCGGCCGCATCGTCAAACTCTGGTTGCCCAACCGTTCCAAACTCCTCGGCAAAACCCCCAACTACGTCTACGACTACCACGTCACAAGCGACGAATCGACCATGTCGTGGGTGTCGACCGGCACCCTGAAGAACGACGGTTCCGGCTACAACACCACCTACGAGCTCTACGACTCCCTCCTGCGCTCGCGCCAGACACAGGCGCCGACGCCACAGGGCGGCCGACTCATCACCCTGACGCTCTACGACGCCCGCGGCCTCGCGGTCAGCCAGCAGTCCGACATCTGGGACAGCACCTCACCGCCCAGCTCGAAGGCCGTGGAGATCTCCGGGGGCCAGGCGCCCATCCAGACCGACACCACCTACGACGGCGCCGCCCGGCCGGAAAAGGCGGAGACGAAAATCCACGGCGTCACCCGCTGGACGACCAATACCGCCTACTCGGGCGACACCGTCAGCACCAGCGCCCCGACCGGCGGACAGGCGACCGCCGTGGTCACCGACGCACTCGGCCAGACCACCCAACGCCGCGAGTACGCGGGGCCCACCGCCACCGGCACGGACTTCACGACAACCGACTTCACCTACACCCCAGCCGGCCAGCAGAAGAAGGTCACCGGCCCCGACCAGACCGAATGGGCGTACACCTACGACCTCTTCGGCCGCCAGGTCACAGCATCTGACCCCGATAAGGGCACGACCACGACGGAGTACAACGACCTCGACCAGGTCGTCAGCACCACCCCGAACAAGGACGACTCGAAAAAGCTCCTCTACGACTACGACCTGCTCGGCCGCAAGACGGGAATGTGGCAGACCGACAAGACCGACGCCAACAAGCTCGCGGCCTGGAGCTTCGACAACGTGGCCAAGGGGCAGCAGGACACTGCCACCCGTTACGACGGCGGCGTGAGCGGCAAGGCGTACACCGAGAAGGTCACGTCCTTCGACGCGATGTATCACCCGACCGGCAGCCAGCTGAACCTTCCGGATACAGACCCTCTGGTCACCGGCGGCTACGTTCCCAACAAGCTGACCTTCACCACCGGCTACAACCTCGACGGCTCCATCAGTCAGTACTCAGCTCCTGCCGCAGGTGGTCTGGCCGCCGAGACGGTGTCCTACACCTACGACGCCACCGGCCATCAACTGACCGCCAAGGGCACCACCGGCTACCTCCAGGGCGCCGCCTTCTCCCCGCAGGGCGACCTGCGCCAGCTCACCCTTGGCATGGACGGCTCGGCCTCGGCGAAGAAGGCATACCTCGGCTGGGACTACGAGGAGGGCACCCGCCGCCTCACCCGCTCCTACGTCACCGATGACGTCCACAGCTACATGCCGCAGGAGCTCAAGTTCACCCAGGACGACGCCGGCAACGTCACTTCCATCTTCGACGCCGCCACCCAGGCAGGCACGGCCAAGGCCGACTACCAATGCTTCGCCTACGACGGCAACCGCCGCCTGAGTGAGGCATGGACCCCGAAGGCGGCCGACTGCTCCGCCTCCGGCCGGACGATGGCAAACCTCGACGGGGCGGCGCCGTACTGGACGTCGTACACATACAACAACGCCGGCCAGCGCAAGACCGAGACGCAGCACACCACGTCGGGCGACAAGTCCACGGCCTACACCTACGACGCCACCACGGACAACAAGCCTCACACGCTCGACAAGACCACGGGCACCCGCGCCGCCACCTACTCCTACGACAGCAGCGGCAACACCACCTCCCGCCCCGGCCCGACGGCCCAGCAGAACCTCGTGTGGAACAGCGAGGACAACCTGGCCAAGCTCACCGAGGGCACGAAGGAGACAAGCTACCTCTACGATGCGGGCGGCGAGCTGCTGATCCGCCGGGCCAAGACGGACGGCGAAACCGTCTTGTACCTGGGCGCCGGCACGGAGTTGCACCTCACCACCAAGGGCACTTCGAAGATCGTCTCCGGCACGCGTTCCTACACCGCCGACGGACAGACCATCGCAGTCCGCACCGCAACGTCCGGCGTCTCGGGCACCAAGCTCAGCTTCTTGGCCGCCGACCAGCACGGCACCTCCAGCATCACCCTCGACTCGGGGTCATATGCGGTCACCAAGCGCTACAGCACCCCCTTCGGCGCCCCGAGGAGCACCAAACCGACTGCCTGGCCCGACGACAAGGGGTTCCTCGGTAAGACGGTCGACGACGCCACGGGACTCACACATGTGGGCGCCCGCGAATACGACCCCGCCATCGGCCAGTTCCTCAGCGTCGACCCACTCCTGACCCTGGACCAGCACCAGTCACTCAACGGCTACACCTACGCCAACAACACCCCGGTCACCTCCAGCGACCCTACGGGTGAAGCCGTATGCATGCAGGACGGGGTCTGCGGCGGCACGAAATCCGTTGAGGAGTGGGAAAAGAAGCACGGGCGTGAATATGGAGACGGGCGAGTGGGCGGAGGAAGCAGTCGCCGGGGCGGCACGGCTTCCACGAACAGTTCCGGAAACGTGATCGTATTCGCTGAAGTGCCGCAACTCGGCGAGGTCCGTCCGCACTACATCTATGAGACGCCGAACGGCGTGTGTATCTGGGCGATGGCCAGCAGTTGTGCAACCGTTCCCCAGTCGGCAGGTACAGATGAAATCGAAGATCTGCCGTGCCCTTCAGGCGATCCTAAGTGGGTCTGCAGTGCCCGCAACTCGCTTTACAAATTTGGTATCATGACAGGAATGACTGGCGGATCCCTGGGGCTATTCGGTATGAGGCCAGGAACTCGCTGGAATCAGCTGGTTCGTCTTCCAGAAGGTGTGACCAGATCGCAGTTCTCGAACATTGGAAATGTGTTCCGCAAGGGCCTCGATCTCGAAGCGAATGTCGTGGTTCAAGGGAGTCGCGTGACAGGCAACACAACAGGAGCATCCGACCTGGACATCGCCGTGCGTGTGACACCGGAGACGTTCGACGCCATGGTCGCCAAGCGCTGGTCGAACGTGAAGCCTGATTCTGCCAGGGCGCGTACCAGGGATTGGGCGGTCGAGACCGGTAAGATCACAGCGGGGGACTCGGTGCCAAAGCTCAGCGGGTTGCGCGGTCAGATCCAGGACATTCTGGGCGACGCGGTGGGCCACGTTGACGTGTCGATCATCAAGATGGGAGGAGCTTTCGACAATGGACCGTTCATCGGCATTAAATGACGGCCTTTCTGATGCGAGCCTGGATTGCTCAATCTACGTCGACTCGGAAAACCGAGAAGCGATCTTTCATTGCGTCATGCAAAGTCTCGGAGGTGGTGCTGAGGCGTACGGAAAGATCGAAACTTCAGCACTTGATCTGTACGTCGCACACAACGACTACGAGATCGACTCGGCGCGCAGCTCCGATTTCGTCTGCTGGCCATCCGTCCTTGAGTGCACGCAGCCTTCAGGGAGTAGTGCAGCAGAATTCATGGACGCTGTCGGTAGGTGCTTGGATGCTCTGTGGAAGGCTCCTTTTCGGGCTGTCGCGGCATGCGATTTCGAAGATAGTCTTCCGCATTCCGGGGGGATCGACTTAATCCGTTGATTCGGAGTGGCGGCCTATTCTTTGAAGTAGGCCGCCCTTTCGCCGCTCGCGCTGGCTGTATCCACGCTCGAGGATGTCAGCGGGCTGACCGGCAGCGATGAGGAGGATGAAGCTCGGCAAAGGCCGGGCGGGCCTTTGCCGCCTACATCCCCATCGCCCTCCGCATGTTGTATCCCGGGGCACGTCGAGGAAGGCGAGTCGAGGATCCGGTCGGCCGCGACCTGTAGCCCCTGGTCAATCTTGTCGACACCCCATGGCACCGACGCCATCCTCGTCGCCGTCGCCCACCTCGCCTCCGAGCGGCGCACCCAGGTCGCCGTCTCCACCGCCCACAAGGCCAAGGGGGACGCGTATGGCACCGTCTGCTTATCGCCGACGACTTTACTCGCCCCGAAAACGACGCTCATGACGAGCGCACCGACACCGCGATGCCACCCGAGCCCGTCGACGACGCTGAGACTCACTTGGCCTATGTAGCCGTCACCAGCACCCGCCTCGGGGTCTGTCAAACGAGCGGTCTCTCTGGGGAGTTGGGGTTACTGGCGTGCTGCCGACAGGCGGCCGTCGAAGGCGTTTAGTGCGGTCTTCCAGCGCATGGTCCAGCGGGCTTGTCCCTTGCCGGATTGCCGTGTAGACACACTTCAGGGCGGCTTGCTCATTGGGGAAGTGACCGCGGGCCTTGACCGCCCGGCGGATCCGCGCGTTCACCGACTCGATCGCGTTCGTCGTGCAGACGATGCGGCGGATTTCGGTGTCGAATCGTAGGAAGGGAGTGAACTCCTCCCAGGCGTTCTCCCACAGCTTCACGATCGCCGGATACTTCCGGCCCAGGCGTCGGCGAACTCGGCGAATCGGTCCAGGGCGGCCTCATCGGTCGGCGCTGTGTAGATGGGCTTGAGGAGCTTGGCGATCTTGTCCCAGTCCTGGCGGGCGGCATAGCGGAAAGAGTTCCGCAGCAGATGCACCACGCAGGTCTGCACGACCGTCCGGGGCCAGTCGGTCTCCACCGCGTCGGGCAGGCCCTTCAGCCCGTCGCAGACGAGCATGAGGACATCGCTGACGCCGCGGTTCTTGATCTCGGTGAGGATGTGCAGCCAGTGCTTGGCGCCCTCGCCGCCGTCGCCGGCCCACAGCCCCAGGATCTCCTGCCGGCCCTCGGTGGTGACAGCCAGGGCCACGTAGATCGGCCGGTTGGCCACCGCACAGTCGCGGATTTTCACGTGGATGGAGTCGATGAAGACGACCGGATAGACCGCGTCGAGCGGCCGGTTCTGCCACTCGACCATGCCCTCCAGCACCTTGTCGGTGATGGTGGAGATGGTCTGGCGGGAGACCTCGGCGCCATAGACCTCAGCCAGGTGGGCCTGCACCTCCCCCGTGGTCACCTTCGCGGCCAGCGAGATGACCGTCTCGTCTACGCCGGTCAGGCGCTTCTGCCGCTTCTTGACGATCTGCGGCTCGAAGGAGCCTTCGCGGTCGTGAGGCACGGATATCTCCACCGGACCGACGTCGGTCAATACCGTCCTGGAGCGTATGCCGTTGCGGGAGTTGCCACCGTTCTTGCCTGCCGGGTCGTGCTTGTCATAGCCGAGGTGGTCGGTGATCTCACCCTCCAAGGCGGACTCCAGCAGGCGCTTGGTCAGCTGCTGCAGCAGCCCGCCCTCGCCGGTCAGCTGCAGCCCCTCGGCCCGGGTCCGTCCCACCAGCTCCTCGATCAACTGGTCGTCCGCGGCCTTCGTCGACGCAGCCTTCGTGGGCTCGGCGGTCTCGGGCTCGGACACGTTTTCACTGGTCTCGATGCATCTTCCATGATCGGGAGTTACACCGAACGATTTACAGTCTCCTCCGGAAGGCACGTTTCGGCTGCAGTTGTTCACCGCGGCGGGAACGCGCCCGGTCGCGGTGGCGACGCAGATCGCCGGCGAGGAGGGTATGAGCCTGACGAACGCCGTGGAGAGGTTCGCGGGCGCGGTGTGGGAGCGGCACTGCCCGGACGAGGAGGTGCCGCCGGTGTGGGTGGAGCGGCACTCGTGGCCGGAAGGGCCGCGGCAGGAGACCTGCTTTCGGCGGGTGGTGTTCGCCGCCGCGGAGGGTTACCGCCCGCGCTGGGCGCCGCTCACGCGCGAGGAGTTGCGGGACCTGGTCGGCGCCGAGGCCGATGCTGACCGCCGACGCCGGTTACGTGCGACGGGTCGCCGAGCCCGAACCCCGTCTGGTGTTTGAGGAGTTCGCGGTGGTCCGCCTCGGCCGGCCCCGCCCGTTCCGGCAGCCCGTCTGCATGCCGGCCGGGGTGCCTGGGTGGCGGCGCTGGCTCCGCCAGGTCATGCCGCGCCGCAGCGCCCGTTCGTGCTGCTGGTACCACGGCGGTGACTGGCACGCGGTCAGCGCGCTGGCACTCGCGGTCCTGCGGTGTGCTCGCGCGCAGGGTGTGGACGGCGACGGCATGAAGGATTTCGCGACCGACCGGGCGGTCGCGGCCGGCGTCACCGAGTGGCAGGCCGAGGCCCTGGCCACCTGGTTCAGCGTGGGTGATGCGATCCAGCCCGGCAGCCAGGGCGGCTACGTCAACGGCCAGCACAGGGCGCAGGCGATGCTGGAGACGGGAGTGCGCCGTATGGTCGTCCTGCGTTACGTCTACGAGGCGTGAGCCCTCGCCGGCCGTACCGGGTGCCGCCTGCGGTCTGCCGGGCCGCGCGTGTCCCGCTGCGCCGCGATGTCCCGTCGCAGTCCTCGCCTCCGGTCCGCCAGAGACACCTCGCGGGCCTTTTGTCTCGCCGTACCTGTGGTGCGCCGCCTGGGGCCGGCCCGCATTCTGTAACCGCCGCTGCGCTCGCGGGCGAAGAGCGGTTCCACGTGCGCGGTGCTGCTCGTCAGGACGTGGCGGCGGCCGTCGCGATCTGCGGGCGTGTTCTTCGGACGGACGCGAGGTAGGGGATGGATCTCCAATCGTGGCCTCGGCCATACTTGCTGCATGTCCTCGTCGCTTCGCGCTCCTGCACAGCGCCCCTGTGACAGTTGTCCCTATCGGCGTGATGTACCTGCGGGCATCTGGACCGCTGAGGAGTACGCGAAGCTGCGGCGTTACGACGCGGACACTCCCGACCAGCCGACGAGGTTGTTCCAGTGCCATCAAACCGATGCTGGCAGCGTTGTCCGGCGTGTCTGTGCCGGCTGGGCTGGGTGTCATGAGGGAGGGGAACTGCTCGCCCTGCGGCTGGCGGTGCTCGAGGGCAGCATCGACGCCGTCACGTACCGGGCTGTGGTCGAGTACGTCTCGCCGGTGGCCCTGTTCCCTTCCGGCCGTGAAGCTGCTGCTCATGGTGAGGCCGGCGTTGGCGCGCCGACCGAGGAGGCTCTCCGCCTGATCAACAAGATCAGGCGGACGCGCAACGACTTGGTGCAGTAAGCGTTGTCCGTTGTCGGTCATGAGCGAGGCAAGATGAGCAGTGCGACGGCCGTATCCATGCCGAAACAGACGTATCGGTATGACCGATGGTCCGTGCTTCGCCAAGTGGGCCGAGCGGGAGCTTCGAGTACCGTCAGCGGCGGCCGTGCTCTGGGGCCAGCTGGCCGGGTTCGGCGTGCGGCTGCTCTTGGCCTTTAGTGCCGTCTATGAGCAGTCGTGCTGGAGTGTGACGGCGGCGGTGCCGCGCAGCCCTTGATCAGCGGGTCGTAGGGCTCGTCCTGCGGCGTGTGGATGAGGATGAAGTCCTTGCCTGCCTCGGTCGCGACCTCGTACAGGCGGGCCAGGACGTCGGCCTCGGTGGGACGGTCGATGCCAAGGGCGGCGACCGCCCGGCGCTGCTGCGCTGGCAGGTCGGGCATGCCCTCCAGGTACTCGGCAGCCAGCTCGGCGCTCTCCTCCGCGGTGAACGCTCGGCAGTCGCGCCACCAGGGTGCGACCAGGAGGAGCCGCAGGAGTTCCGGCAGGCCGACCGCGACCAGAGTTGCGCCCCCTTCGGAATCCACGTACAGGACCGGGCGTTCCTCTCCGCTGTCCCCGCAGAAGAAGTACCTGCTCCGGTTCCATCACGCGCGAAGCCCTCCAGCGCCGCGCCCGACGCGAGGTGGACCTCCTCGTCGTGTTCTCCCCGGTCGAGTTCGAGGTCGCCAGGCCATGCCAGGTAGCAGGAGGCGTCGATGTGTTCGTGGATGGCGGTGATCAGCGATTGCATGCGCCGCACCTTAGTGACCAGGGGCGAGACTCACGTGCTCACCGGCAGCACGTGGACCGGGAGGCATGGGGGTGAGGATCAGGACATCAGGCGGATGTCGCGTGCCTTGCCGACCTGACGGACCTCTCTTTCACCGCGCTCCGGCCTCAGCGTCCCGTGCGTCGGTGAGCTGGCCCGCTGGGGTCAGATGGCGCGTGGTGGTGGCGGTGGACGGCGGTTCCGCGGGCCGTCAAGGGCCCGAGCTCGCTGTCGGGGCTGGTCAGGATGATGCTGAGCCGCCTGCGCGCCAGCTATGCCTCCGCGTGTCCGGCCCGGGCGCACAGCCCCGGTTCGGCGCGGTGTCGGACCGGAGCGCCGATGGTGAGGTGGCGGGCAACGGCTTGAAGGGGCGTGAGTTGTGGGCGTCGGGCTGGGTGGCCGTGGGGAGGATGCGGGACGTGGCGGGGGTTGGGGTGCGGGTGGTGGGCCTGTGCGGGGGCGGTGGGCGTCGGTGAGGACCGGGCGGCTTCGAGCCGGCTGTGCTGCTCGCGGGGGC